>NZ_CP011927.1:820000-5952682 GCF_001579905.1 Labrenzia sp. CP4
AAGAAAGCGTAACAGCTCACTGGTCTAAATAAGGGGTTCCGCGCCGAAAATGTACCGGGGCTCAAGCCATACACCGAAACTGCGGGTGCATCTTATGATGCGCGGTAGCGGAGCGTTCTGTAAGTCTGCGAAGGGGGACCCGTGAGGGCTCCTGGAGATATCAGAAGTGCGAATGCTGACATGAGTAACGATAAAGCGGGTGAGAGACCCGCTCGCCGAAAGTCCAAGGGTTCCTGCGCAACGCTAATCGGCGCAGGGTTAGCCGGCCCCTAAGGCGAGGCCGAAAGGCGTAGTCGATGGGAATGCAGTTAATATTCTGCAGCTTGGTGGTAGTGACGGATGCCGTGTGTTGTATCTCCTTATTGGATTGGGGGTGCAGCGAAGGTGTTCCAGGAAATAGCTCCACCGTATAAACCGTACCCGAAACCGACACAGGTGGACTGGTAGAGAATACCAAGGCGCTTGAGAGAACTATGCTGAAGGAACTCGGCAAAATGCTCCCGTAAGTTCGCGAGAAGGGAGACCTCACGACGGGCAACCGTTGTGGGGTGGCACAGACCAGGGGGTGGCGACTGTTTATCAAAAACACAGGGCTCTGCGAAGCCGTAAGGCGACGTATAGGGTCTGACGCCTGCCCGGTGCTGGAAGGTTAAGAGGAGGTGTGCAAGCACCGAATTGAAGCCCCAGTAAACGGCGGCCGTAACTATAACGGTCCTAAGGTAGCGAAATTCCTTGTCGGGTAAGTTCCGACCTGCACGAATGGCGTAACGACTTCCCCGCTGTCTCCAGCATAGACTCAGTGAAATTGAATTCCCCGTGAAGATGCGGGGTTCCTGCGGTCAGACGGAAAGACCCCGTGCACCTTTACTACAGCTTCACACTGGTATTCGTCACGACATGTGTAGGATAGGTGGTAGACGTTGAAGCAGGAGCGCCAGCTCTTGTGGAGTCACCCTTGAAATACCACCCTTGTCGTCATGGATATCTAACCGCGGTACAACAATATCCGGGACCGTGTGTGGCGGGTAGTTTGACTGGGGCGGTCGCCTCCCAAATGGTAACGGAGGCGCGCGAAGGTGGGCTCAGAGCGGTCGGAAATCGCTCGTTGAGTGCAATGGCATAAGCCTGCCTGACTGCGAGACTGACAAGTCGAGCAGAGTCGAAAGACGGCCATAGTGATCCGGTGGTCCCTCGTGGAAGGGCCATCGCTCAACGGATAAAAGGTACGCCGGGGATAACAGGCTGATGATGCCCAAGAGTCCATATCGACGGCATTGTTTGGCACCTCGATGTCGACTCATCACATCCTGGGGCTGGAGCAGGTCCCAAGGGTTTGGCTGTTCGCCAATTAAAGTGGTACGTGAGTTGGGTTCAGAACGTCGCGAGACAGTTCGGTCCCTATCTGCCGTGGGTGTAGGAGAATTGAGAGGATCTGTCCCTAGTACGAGAGGACCGGGATGGACGTACCTCTGGTGGACCTGTTGTGGCGCCAGCCGCATTGCAGGGTAGCTATGTACGGAAGGGATAACCGCTGAAAGCATCTAAGCGGGAAACCCACCTCAAAACCAGTTCTCCCTGAAGAGCCGTGGAAGACCACCACGTCGATAGGAAGCGTGTGGAAGTGCGGCAACGCATGAAGCTTAGCTTTACTAATAGCTCGTTCGGCTTGATCCTCTCATTAGTCAATGTTCATCTTTTGGATGCGCCCCTGGCGCATCAAAAAGATCATTTTAAGTGCGCTACCGCCCTTCGGGCTGCTTGAGCGCGTTTGAAATGATCCATACGGCCAACGTCCTGGAACCTTCGTCCCAGGCGAGGCCGACCAAAACATCAAAAAAATATATAGACCAGTTCACGCAAATTGCGCTTCGCCGGCCTGGTGGCCCTAGCGGGGAGCCCCCACCCGATCCCATCCCGAACTCGGCCGTGAAACTCCCCAGCGCCAATGGTACTGCATCTTAAGGTGTGGGAGAGTAGGTCGCCGCCAGGCCTGCAAATCGCAATTTGAAACCTCTTCAACTTGTTTGTCGCTCACGCGCGCACCGCCCTAAAGGGCTGCGCTCCGCGCGGGCGGCCTGACCGGCCGGCGGCCACTCGGCCTTGCCTCCGCTGCGCTCCGGATCTCTTATCCCATATCAGCGCAGTCTTCCGGTCAAACCGAAACATAAGGGTATCCCCAACAGGGACCAAACCCAGTTTGACCAAACGCCCAGCGCGCCAAGGACAAACAAAAAAACAACGCGGGATGGAGCAGCCCGGTAGCTCGTCAGGCTCATAACCTGAAGGTCGCAGGTTCAAATCCTGCTCCCGCAACCAACAAATAACCCGGCCGCGCGCCGGGTTTTTTGTTGGTAACCGATACAGATTTTAAACTGACCAGCGCCCCCACAAAAAGCGCTATGCCCGACGCACCGGCACAAAAACGCTCAAAGCAAACTACCGAAACAATATCAAACCCCGGCAGAAAAAACTGACCGGGGTTCTTTTGTTATGTATGAAGGGGGCAGGGCGGAAGACCGACGCAGCGGGGTAGAAAACTCTCAAATCCGGCGACGAGCCCAAACAAAAAGCCTGTTCACACAGACACCAACCTGACGGACCACTGAAACAAGAGCCACGACCGGTTAACCCAAAGGCCTTCTAGAGACTTTGGGCTGTTTCCTCCATCGCCAGAAGGATGGTGGCCGGTTGGTTTGTCCTGTTTTCGAGAGCTCTTGGTTCATTTGGGGATAGAACGCAGGAATCCAGTGGTCCAAGGGTCACCACTTCATTTCCATTGGTGATCGTGACCTGGCCGGAAATGACCACATAGATCTTTTCTTGTGGGGACGCCTTGAGAGACGTGTGGCCTCCAGGAAGAAGATGGGACAGGCCTACCCACATAGAGTGCGTTGACGTTGCCTCCTTTCCCTGAAGACGAAGGCACGCCATCGCGTAGTGTTCCGGCGCCTCATATTGCTGCGCGCTGTCAATGCGGGTTACCTGCATGTGCGTTTCCTTCTAAGGCTTGAGGATAACCCGCTCAGGCGTTGCACGCAGAACTGAAGCGTAGGCCTTGGCGGCGTCGTCAAATCCGTAGACGGTTTCCGGATTGATCGGGAAGGGCTTCAGAACACCGGCCTCGAACTTCGGCTTGAGCACGTCGAAGATCTTCGCGCCGTACACACTGTCGAGCGCCAATGTATCGATACCGATGAACTTGTGACGCCCGCGGAAAAACGTGAAGATGTCGAAGTCTACCGCCCTGTCGAACGTGGAGATGAAGACCTGACGCCCCTGTTTTGCAAGCGCCTTGTTGGCCATTTCGAAATAGGGGCTTCCGACGGTGTTGAAGACGATATCAGCGCCCCGCCCCCCGGTCTTCTCGCGAACCAGTTCAGCGACGTCCTGAGAAGAGCTGTCGAACATTTCGATGGGTTGCGCACTATGGCCGAGAAATTCCATGGGCTTGTATTCGACACCGAACACTGTTGCACCTGCCATTGTCGCAAGCTGGATTGCAGCCTGTCCGACCTTGCCGTTGGCCCCACAAACCAGGACATTGTCCCATGGCTGGACGCCGCCAGCTTCCCGCAGACCTTCAAAGGCGGTTATGAAGGGAACACCGATCGAGCCGGCTTCTTCCATGCTGAAGTTGACCGGTTTTTCGCGGACGGCGGCCTGTGGCAAGGCCATATACTTGGCGTGAGAACCGTTTTGAGTGATGCCGAGTTCTCCGCCTCCTCCCCAGATTTCCTTGCCGATCAGATGCGCTGGTCCATCAACAACAATGCCTGCAAAATCGCGACCGGGAACTCTTGGCCAAACCGCATGCGGCATATGGCCGAGAGACGCCTTCACGTCTGAAGGATTTACACCAGCTGCCCTGATTTCAACCAGGACCTGACCCGGCCCGTGCTGAGGTATTGCCGGTTCGATCACGTCGATCAGAAGATTGTCCAGATCCGGCGACTTTTCCGTCACCCAAAGGGCCTTGCCGGTCACTGTCTTGCTTTGAACGTTCATGGCTCTTGTCCCCGTCCTTTTCACTTTGTTGCGGCGCGCTTACTGCTGGAGGCCAAGCATTTGCCTTGCTTCGCCTGCAGTGGCGATTTCGCCTCCCAGTTTCTCAATGAAGTCACGGGCTCTGGCGGTCAGTTCGCCATTGCCCTTTGTCCGTTTGCCCTTGCCGATATAGACGGTGTCCTCCATGCCAATGCGCACGTGGCCACCCAGCAGCCAGGCTTGCACCAGCATCGGAAAAGCCCATCGGCCGACACCGAAGCCGGTCCACACCGTGCCCGGCTGCAACATTCGTGAAGCCATGGACATGGCATCCGGAGTTGAAGGCAGGCCGTATTTCACGCCCGTTACAAGCGAACACATGGTGGGACCTTCGATATGTCCGGCCTTCAGAAAATCGTTGGCCATGACGATGTCGCCGGTGTCGAACAGTTCCAGTTCCGGTTTCACACCGCAGTCGCGGATGACTTCAGCCATCACGCGCACATTCCGAGGTGTATTGATCACCACCTGCGCACCCGAGTTCATGGTGTTGAAATCCAGTGTGCAGATGTCCGGACGGATCCTTGCGATATGTTCCACCCGTTTTTCTGGAGGCAGGATCGTCGTTCCCGGGCCGGCGACCGAAGGATCGTCATCGGAGGGGACGAAACGGCCGCCTGGACCTGTCGTCAGGTTGAGGATCAGATCAGTGTTCTTCTGCCTGATCAGCCTGACAACGTCTTCGTACAGGCCGATCTCCATCGATGGCTTGGCCGTCTCCGGATCCCGCACGTGAATGTGGGCAATTGCGGCGCCGGCTTCGGCAGCCTCAAGGCACGCATCGGCAATCTCCTGAGGGGTTGCCGGCAGGTCAGGGTGCTGGTCGCGGGTGGTCAGGTTTCCAGTCACGGCGCAGGTGATGATGGTTTTGTGCACCATGGTTCAAAGCCCCCGCCCGGCATCGACAACGATGCGCGTGCCCGTGGAGTGGGTGAGGTAGGCAACGGACGCAAAGATCGCCTTGCCGACATCCTCGGCTTCGACAACCTTTTGCAATGGGGTCGCTGCACCTGCCTTTTCGACCTGTTCCCGTGTTCTGCCTGGAACAAAATCCGTCGCAACCATTCCTGGAGACACGGAGAGGATCCGGACTTCCGGTCCAAGTGCCAGGCCAAGCGTATGGGTCATCGAATCGAGTGCCGCCTTTGCGCCGCAGTAGGCGATGGAAGAACCGAACCCCTTGAAGGCTGCGATCGAGGACACGTTGATGATCGCACCATCGCCGCTCGCCTTGAGCAGGGGAGCAAAGGCGCGAATGGACGCGAACACCCCCCGGAAATTGGACGCGAAGACCTCGTCGATGATGGCGTCCGTCAGTCCATCCAGATCCTTGTGAGCGACCGGCGTCGTGGTGCCCGCCGAATTCACGAGAATGTCGACCCGCTCAAGTCTGCTCGCGATTTCCTCCTTGAAAGCCTCGATGCTTGGCGTGTCGATGACATCGACTTTCAGCGCAAGATGGCCGTCGCCATCGAGTGCCGTGACGACTGCCTGCGCCTTGTCTTCGCTGGAGCGATATCCGACGACGACACGCGCGCCCGCCTCTGCGAACAGTTTGGCAGATGCTGCGCCTATTCCGCCGGAGCCGCCAATGACAACGGCGACTTTCCCTTTCAATGACTGGCTCAAGACACTTTCCCCTTGATCGGCGGTTCGGGGAAACGGGGTTCGCCTGGCTTCAGGATGAAGTCGTAGGTGCAGGTGTAGAAGGGGGTGGCAACGTCGGGATATTCGGCTGAAGGTGTTTCCCGGAGTTCCAGATCACCCGCGATCTGTTCCTTCGCACCGAACACAACGTCGTTCACCATCGCTTCGTCCGTATCGGCGAAAATCTGGGTGATGAGTGTCTTGTGTTCAGGGGCGGACACTATGAAATGGACATGCGCCGGACGCATGGGTGTCCGTTTCTGTGCCCTCAACAGGTCTCCCGTGGTGGTGTGAACGGGGACCGGATAACCGGCCGGTTTCACCGTGCGGATGAGGTAGTTGCCGTTTTCGTCCGAAACAAATTTGCCACGCAGATTGAAGTCGGCCTGGTCCTTGTCCTGGTTCTCGTAAAGTCCATCCGGGGATGCCTGCCAAACATCAAGCGTTGCCCCGGCAATGGGTTCACCATTCACGTCCAGTACACGGCCCTTCAGAACCAGCGGGTCTCCCGACGTGGTCGACCGTGCGATGGTGTCGCCAAACTCGCAGTCAGGTGCAGATCCCCGATAGAAGGGGCCAAGCAAGGCTGACATCGTCTCGCCCTGCATGCCGTCATTGTTGATGAGATCGATCAGTGTCGAGGCGCCGAGAACGTCGCAGATGAGAACCGCCTCGTTGTGAGCGTTGTCGGTCTGCTGGCCTATGGCATTGAGGATCTGCAGGCCTTTTTCATATTCGGCTTCGGTCGGGCGAACCTCCCGCAGGAAGGCATGCAGGTGCCGGACGAGAGAGGTGATGATTTCCTTGAAACGCGGATCCGATGTCGCCTCCATGGCCGCCAGAACGGCAGGGGTAACATCCTCTTCCTTGCTGATCAGTCTTGTAGTCGTAACGTAGCTGTCCATGACGTTCCCTCAGGCGGACGCCGCTGTCGCATGTAAGGCCTGGTCGGCCCTGGCTGCTTTCAGGTGCGGATATTTTTCGGTGAGCAAGGAGCCGTGGTAATAGGTGGCCCTGAAGGCGGGCTCCTTGCGAATGTTGTCCAGCCATGCCGAGATCATGGGCTTGTCTGCCCAGGCATCGCCCAGGTTGATGTCGTCCATGCGCACAATGACCGGCATGATGGCGATATCGGCATAGGTGAGGGTCTGTCCCATGATCCAGGGGCCACCTCCTTCCAGAAGCCACTGGTTCATCCGGTCCACGCCCCGGTCCAGGCGTCCCTGCGCCTCGTCCATGTCAGCCTTCGGAAAACCGGTGCGGCCCATTTTCATGAGAAACTCGCGGCGCAACGGCTTGCTGTCGCAAAGTGCCTGAAATTCTTCTGCGCTCATGGCCTGAAAATGCGGCAGGAAGGCAAGATTATAGGATGGTACGCGGATCGCCGGTGTCGGCACTTCATCGATGAAGCGCAACATCGCCCGCATCCTTGCACACTCATGAGGAGCAGACGGCCGCATCGGGGCGGTGTCCGGCAATATGTCTTCCAGATACTCCATGATGACGGCGCTGTCGGTCACGGGAACCCCATCATGCACGAGGGTCGGAACCACGCCATTGGGGTTGATCGCCAGATAATCCGGCTTGAGCTGGTCGCCACTGAAGAGGTCCAGCTTTCTTTCTTCAAATGCCTGTCCCTTTGCGTGAAGGCAGAAGCGCACACGCTGCGAGCAGGTGGATTGAGGCGCGTTGTAAAGTACGAAACCCATCGGTTGAGCCCTTTCTCTCAGTCCCAGTTCAGGAAGCGGGGCAGGCGGTGTTTCGCTGCCAGGGTTCCAACGATGCCAAGGGGAAAGAATATCAGCGCCAGCGCCATGATCAGGCCGGTTGCCAGGATGTTGAATTCCGAAGAGCCAAGAGTTGCGACGAAGATCTCGTTGAAGGCGACAATCAGGATTGCGCCGATGACCGGGCCCGCGATCGTGCCCTTGCCGCCGAGAATGCACATCAGAACCATGTTCACGCTGACAAGAATGATCAGGAAGATGTTCGGACGGATGTAGGTGAGATATTCACCCCAGATAGCGCCTGCCATGCCGACAAAGGCTGCCGAGATGGCGAAGGCGAGCGTCTTGTAGGTGCGAGTATCGATCCCTGCGCTCTCGGCCTTGATCTCGTCCTTCGAAATGGCGCGCAGCCCGAGCCCGAATTTCGAATGCTTGATCTTGTAGCTGATGAAGACGGTCAGCGCCGCCAGGACGACGAAGGCGTAGTAGTACGGCAGCTTGGCCCATTCCACACTGAGGTCGTTGGCAGGTAGGGCGACGCCATTGGCCCCACCGACAAAGTGCCAGTTGTCAAACAGGATGCGGGCAATCATCACCAGCGCCAGCGAGGAAATGATGAAGCTCGGGCCGCGCGTTTTGAGCGTGATACGACCGATCAGATAGCCGACAGCAGCGCAAACGAGGCCTGCCAGAGGTGCCGTCAAAAGCGTCGAAATGCCGAAGCGTGCCAGCAGCATTCCGGCAAAGTAGCCGCCAATGCAGAAGAAGACGTTGTGTCCCAGCGAGATGTAACCCGTGAAACCGCCAAGAATGTTCCAGCCAGATGCCATGACCGCATAGCAGGCCGTGAACAGGATGAGGTGGATCACATAGTTGAAGTTGCCGACAAATTGCAGTGCCGGAACCGCCAGCAAGAGGGCCAGAAGGACGATCGGAAACCAGGTGGCCCGTGTCCTGTCGGCGCGCCGTGCAAGCTTTTCGTTGTGCTCGGCCCGGGCCTGCAGAACGTTGGACGTCTCGTTGAAAGCAAGGGACATTATGCAAGCTCCGGTTTTTCACCGAACAGCCCCTGGGGCCGAACGAGAAGGATGAGAAACAGGGCGAGAAAGAAGGTCATGGTCGACCATGTCGCTCCGACATAGGTGCCGACGAAGGCGGCAATCACGCTCAACAGGAAGGATGCGACGACCGTGCCGAGCAACGAGCCCATGCCGCCGAGAACCACCAGGGACATGAGGACCGCGATCCACTCCCAGTGTTTTGCCGGAAAGAACGAGAAGACGAAGGAGACAAGGCAGCCAGCAGCCCCGGCGAGACCAATGCCGATTGCGAAGCTGACAAGGGCAACGCGGTTGACATTCACCCCCAGCAGTTCAGCCGCTTCGCGGTTCTGGGTGGTTGCGCGGATGGCGTAGCCGAAACTGGAATACTTCAGGAAAAGCGCCAGCACGGAAATGATGATCAGCGACAGAATGCCCGCATAAAGCTGGCCGGTCGGAATGAAGACATCACCGATAAAGATCGCATCGGTCGCGTAGTCCGGAGACGTCACACGCTGGGTGTTCGAGAAGAACCCTCCCAGTGCCCCTTCGACAACCATCGCGATTGCGAAGGTGAGCAGGACCGTCATTTCCGAATATTTGGCCGAGCGTGCTTCCCGTTCGAAAACCAGCTTGTAAAGCACCACACCTATGGCGGCCAGAATGACGATCGCCACGGGCAGCATCATCAAGGGGTCGATGCCGTACAGCCGGAAACCCCAGTAGGCGACGTAAGCGCCGGCGATGATCAGCACCGGATGCGCCAGGTTTACGATGCGCATGACACCGAATACGAGACTGAGCCCGGATCCCATGAGGGCGAACACACCACCAAGAGCAAGGCCCAGAATGAGAGTTTGAATAATATCAGCCATGGTTGCCCTCCTCAGGCTGCCTTCTTGCCGCCGAGATAAAGGTCCTGTATCCGCGGGTCGCGCAGGACGTCGTCCGCAGGACCGGAAAACAGGGTGCGTCCCAGATCCAGAACGACGCCCTGGTCGGAATTCTTCAATCCCATCAAGGCGTTCTGTTCAACAAGAAGGATCGTGATGCCTTCTGCGGCCATCATCTTCATGATTGAAAACATTTCCTGGACGATCTTTGGCGCCAGTCCGAGCGACGGTTCATCCAGCATGACAATGTCCGGCTTCAGGATCATGGTGCGGGCCATGGCCAGGGTCTGTTGCTGACCTCCAGACATCGTGCCTGCGTGCTGGTCGCGGCGCTCCTTCAGGATCGGGAAGAGCTCCTCGATCTCGTCGATGCGTTTTTCCAGACCGGATTTGTCGCTCATGGAAAAGCCGCCCATGCGCATGTTTTCCCGCACGGTCATTTTCGGGAACAGCGCGCGCTCCTGGGGAACGAAACAAATTCCCTTTCGAAGCACCTGGTCCGGGCGAAGGCCCTTCAGGCTTTCGCCCTTATAGAGAACGTCGCCGTTGCGCACCTTGAGCATGCCGCAGATGGCCTTCAGCAAGGTGGACTTGCCGGCGCCGTTCGGACCGATGATGCAGTGGACCTTGCCGGGTTCGACACGAAGCTCGGCTCCGTCCAGAATTGCCGGGCCGTCGCCGTAACCGGCGGTCACATTGGAAACGTGGAGAAGTTCGCTCATCACGCAGCCTCCTCCAGGACGCCACCAAGATAGGCGTCGAGAACAGCAGGATTTTCGCGGACTTCTTCGGGCTTGCCATCAGCAATGACCTTGCCCTGGGCCATCACCACGATCTTGTGGGACAAGCGCATGATGAGGTCCATGTTGTGCTCCACGATGAGCACCGTCAGGCCCTGTTCGTTCAGCTTTTGTATGTGGCCGATGATTTCCTCAAGCAGCGTCGGATTAACCCCGCCAGCAGGTTCATCGAGCAGAATGATCTTGGGGTCGCTCATCAGGAGCGCTGCCAGATCCATCAGTTTCTTCTGGCCGTAGGACAGGTTGGAGCCGTCCTCGTAGGCGATCCGCGTAATGCCGAGGAAGTCGAGGATTTCCATCGCCTTTTCGACTTCTTCCGCACCAAGGGCGGGTTTGAAAAGATCCCGCCAGCCGCCGATCCTGGATTGGCAGATGACGTTTTCCAGAACCGTCATGTCCGCCAGGTTTCGGCTGATCTGGAACGTGCGGCTCAGGCCCATGCGGGTGATCTTGTGCGGCCGCAGATGTTCGATGCGTTGGCCCTCAAGAAGAACCTTGCCGGCCGAGGGTTCGGTTGTCCGGCTTATGCAGTTGAAGGCGGTGGTCTTGCCTGCGCCATTCGGGCCGATCAGGGCCGTGATGCTGCCTTTGGGAACGGTGAACGAACAGCCGTCGACTGCGCGGATCCCGCCAAAATGCTTGGACAGGTTATCTATTTCGAGCATGGGAACTCGCTTTGCGCTTGGAATGTCAGGAGAGCTTCCCGGGCGCCACGCGCCCGGGACCGGTTCGATCCGTCAGAACGAACCCTTCGGGTAGGTGAGGGCGCTGACGCCTTCAAACTCGTCCGTCGGATAGACAAACTGCAGTTCGCCATCGTTCCACTGGGTCATCAGGAACGGCTTGTCTGCAGGCAGCCCCAGTTCATCCCAGTTGAACCGACCGAGGATCGTGCGAACCGGCTCGTCCCTGGTGCGTTCCGACAACCATTTGCCCATGGCTTCATTGTCGGTTGAACCGGCACCGAGAATTGCCTGCTCGATGCCCTGGCAGACAGCGAATGGAATGGCAGCGTCCTCATCGGGAACCGCCCCGAATTTTTCCTGATAGGAGGCGACGAAGTCGCTGTTGGAAAACGGTTCGCCGGCCAGTGTCGACTGAAATGGTGCATCCTTGTGCCAGGAGGTATGAACCATAACGCCTTCTGCACTTGAGCCGGTGCCTTCCAGGTATTCAGCCTGTGTTCCCTGGCTGAAATAGACGAGTTTCGGCTCCGCCCGGACTGTCTTGAGTGCGCGTGTCAGCTGGACCGCCTCTTCCGCGGAAGCAGTCAGTCCGATGATCAGTTCCGCTCCGGAGCGTTTCACCTGATTGGCAAGGTTGAGCCAGTCGCTGAAACCTTCTTCCGGCCAACGCTCGGAAAAGACGACTTCGATGTTGTTTTCAGCAAGGTATCCCGGTGCGAGGTCGCGCACCAGTGAACCGTCCGCCGGGTCCATGACCTTCTCGCCCATCAGGCCCGACCAGACACCGTTTGCGAAGAAGTCGTCCGCGGATATCACGGCCGCAGTCTTGGGTGTTTCACCCTCGGGGATCAGGTCCTTGATGATGCCTGCGAGGGAAGCGCCGACATATTCGGCGGCATTCGGCTGGAAATAGAAGATGTTCTTGTGACCCTGCGTATAGATGCGCAGGGCGCCACCGGCCGGCAACGGGTGAACCATGTTGTTCTTTGCCAGAATGCTGGCGACAGGGAAGGACAGACGCGAGGAGAAGGTTCCGTATACCGCCTCCACGCCGTCGACATTGATGAAGCGTTCGTACTGGTTGATGGCAGTTGCCGGGTCGGATCTGTTATCGGAAACAAGCAGCTCGACCTGGCGCCCCATGATGCCGCCGCGCTCGTTAATGAGATCGACACACAGTTCATAGCCTTGCTGGTGTTTTTGTCCGGCAATCGAAAAACCACCGGTCAAGGGCAGGCTGGCACCGATCTTGAGCGGATCAGCCGCCTGAGCCATTCCGGTATAGCCAGATGCAAGCATGCTGGCAGACACAAGAGCTGCCACCGTCCAATTAATGCGTTTCATCTTTTTCCTCCCTGAAGATGAGATCAGATCCTTTTCGGTAGATCTGCGGTGGAGCCCTCCCAAGCCCTTGCACCATACCGTAGCCATTCGTCGTGCCCCTTGCTCACGCTCGAGATCGGGGCGGCCTTCACATCACCTCATGCATTTCAGCAATCGAACTTAGTCGTGCAATCGATTGCACAGATATTCGCAATAATATACGCGACGAAAATCGTCACGCTCTGATCCGGATGTGCCGGACAGGATAAGCCTGACTCCCTCCCAAATCATCGATAGCGCCCGAAACACGTGTCGTGTTTCAGAGCGTTGGGCCGACGCCTCTCCCAAGGCTGACTGTCCCAAATCGAAGCACAGATCTTTCACCAGTCCAACCCGCTTCGGGTTTGCCCTCGCCACAATGAATGAACCGCACGTACCGGTGCAGTGCCCATTTCAGGCAAGTCGCAGAACGCGAAATCCAAATCTCTGCAATCGATTGCATAATCGGTAACACGATCACAAACGAGGTGTCAACAGTTTTATGCAATCGATTGCGAAGAGGGCTCCATCCGGCTATATGGAGGGTGGGAGGACGCAAAGATGAGCCGACGGCCGACACTGAAGGATATAGCCCGGGAAACAGGTGTTCATGTTTCCACGGTTTCCCGTGCGCTTGATCCGCAAAAGCGCAGCTCGCTGACCGAAGAAATTGTCGTGAAGATCCGTCAAGCGGCCGACAGGCTGGGGTATCGGCCCAACCGGATTGCCTTCAGTTTGCGCAAGCAGAAGTCGATGACGGTCGGGGTGATGATCCCGGATATCACCAACATGATTTTCCCGCCGATCGTTCGCGGCATCGAAAGTGTGATGGAGCCGCTGGGTTATGCTTCCATCATCGTCAACACCGATGGTGACAGTGACCGGGAGCGCCGATTGACCGAGACGCTCCAGGAGCGCGGCGTGGATGGCATCATCCATACGGCTGTGTTGCGCAGCGATCCCAATATCGTGGAAGCGGCGCGCCAGGGTCTTCCGGTTGTCACGCTGAATCGAAAGGTCGAAGAAGCCGAGATCCCTTATGTGATCAACGACGAGGAAGCCGGGATCCGCATGATTTTTGATCATCTTCATGATCATGGTCACAGGCGAATTGCGCATCTTGCCGGACCTCGGGACTTGTCGACCGGACTGCTGCGTCGTGAAGCGTTCTGCTCGGTTGCCCGGGACTACGGACTTTCAGCCGATGCACTTGTCATCGAGGACGCCTGCCGTTTCGAGGAGGAGGAAGGCCGCCGTTGTGCGAAAGAGATATTGAGCCGGTCACCGGAGACAACCGCAATTCTGTGCGCCAATGACAGGCTGGCCCTCGGGGCCATGGATTATTGTGCCAGAAACGGGCATCCGTGCCCCGACAAGATTTCCATCACCGGTTTCAATGACATGCCGTTCCTGGATCTCATTCCGCCTGGCCTCACAACAGTGCGCATAGAACAGTTTGATGCAGGGGCCACCGCTGCCAGGCTGCTGGTTCAGATGATTGACGGCTGTGACGGCAAGGTTCCAAGGGAAACAGTTCTTCCGGTCAGCCTGAAATGCCGAAACAGCGTCCTTCGGATAGAACCCGACCATTAGAGAGCGCCTGACTTCTGCTGGCAGGGCGATTTTTGCTCAGCAGCCTCAAGTGCGCTGTCATCCGGCCCTGGGGTGAAGAACAGTCACCCAAAAAGACCAACAACAAGGGCACATCGTTCCCTTGGGGCGACACTCGTGACAGCGGCTGTTAGCTTCAGTTTGGACGATCGAGGTGCCCTGATCGCGAGCCTGGTTTGCTTGAGCCCGCATTTCACTGTTGGCTCCTTCCATTTGGTGTGCCCGCTCGACGGGTTCAGAATGTGGTCGCTGAGCCAGATCGTTGATGTTCCTTCGGTTCTTTCGCCTTCGTTGCCGGACCGTACAGCCGCGTAAACGTTCAGTGCCTGGCTAGTGGCACTCATTCATTCGTCTTTTCAGATACTTACGAAAGTGACCGATCCGGCAACCCGATGGTGGCTGGATCGTCCTGCTTCTTTCAAACGCCGGTTCGAGCCGCGGTTGGGCAGCCGCAGCTTCTGCTCTCGGCGACAAGGCTTCCCAAAAACACTGTAGTCAAGCGTCCCTTGAACAAATTAGCTCATAATGTGATTGTGATTATTAGATTTTTTGAATATATATCCATAATATGAACTTTTTGAATTGAGTGTCCGGGCAGGGGGAGATGCATCAGTGTTAAAAGACAGGAGCCTTCTCTGCGAAAGCGTCCGTATTGGTGAAGGCATCTACGAAGCGGGTGTTGAGAGCCTTACCGTCACGAACCCGGCGACCAGCGCTTGCCTCGGCAATGTTCCCAACCTTGGGGGTACTGAGACAGGGTTGGCCATCAGACATGCCAGAGAGGCACAGGCCGATTGGGCCGCACAGCCTGCGAAGGCACGGGCCGAGGTGCTTCAGCGCTGGTTTGCGTTGATTGTCGAGAACGCTGACGATCTGGCGCGCATCATCACCCTGGAACAGGGCAAGCCATTGAAAGAGGCGAAAGGGGAAGTTCTCTACGGTGCCTCCTATGTCGAATGGTATGCCGAGGAAGCGCGCCGCAAATACGGCGAGACGATACCTGCGACGTCCCGGGACAAGCGCCTCCTGGTGATCAGGCAGCCTGTTGGTGTGGTTGCGGCGATCACCCCCTGGAACTTTCCGAATGCAATGATCACAAGAAAGGTTGCACCGGCATTGGCTGCCGGGTGCGCAATTATCGTCAAGCCCGCCGAGCAAACGCCTTTTTCAGCCCTTGCGCTGGCGACGCTCGCCGAGCGTGCAGGTGTTCCGCCTGGTCTCTTCACGGTTATCACGGGGGACGCGCGCAGGATTGGCGCAGCGATGACCTCCAGTCCCTTCGTGCGCAAGCTGTCCTTTACCGGCTCAACGGACGTCGGCAAGTTGCTGATGCGGCAGTGCGCCGACACCGTCAAGAAGATCTCGCTGGAACTCGGCGGCAATGCGCCTTTCATCGTCTTCGATGATGCCGATGTGGAAGCCGCCGTCGAAGGGGCTGTGGTCGCCAAATTCCGCAACAGCGGCCAGACCTGCGTTTGCGCCAATCGCATCTATGTGCAGTCGGGTGTTCACGACGCGTTCGTTGCCGCTCTGGTGAAACGGATGCGGACCATGAAGGTCGGTGATGGGCAGGCTGGTGATACGGACCTTGGTCCGCTGATTGACGTTTCAGCCATAGACAAGGTCCAGGCGCATATCTCGGATGCCATTGCCAATGGTGCCAGGATTGAACTGGGTGGAACGCATCATTCCCTTGGTGGCACCTTTTTTCAGCCGACCGTTCTGACGGGTGTGCGCCATGAGATGCGCATCGCACGTGAAGAGACCTTCGGGCCTGTGGCGCCAGTCTTCCGTTTCGACACGGAAGAAGAAGTGATCGCGCTTGCCAACGACAGCGAATACGGGCTCGCAGCCTACTTCTTTACACGCGACCTCGCGCGCAGTTGGCGGGTCGGCGAGCGTCTCGAGTACGGCATGGTCGGCATAAACACGGGCCTGATCTCCACTGCCGAAGCACCGTTCGGCGGCATCAAGCAATCCGGCCTGGGACGGGAGGGATCCCGCCTCGGCCTGGATGAATACCTGGAAGCCAAATACCTGTGTGTGGGCGGAATCGATGAAGGAAATTGACATGACGGCATATGAGCCAGCCATTGCAGCGTTTCGGGCAGAAGGCGCCCTGCGTTATGGCGTCCTGACAGGCGATGATCTGGTGGACGTGACCGACAATCTGGAAGCCCGGTTCAGTAATCTTCTGGACGTTGTTGCCGCCGGCGCCCTGCTGGAACTGGTCAAGGCCGGCGAGGGGCGTCCGGTGAGCTATCGGGCGGCAGATGTCGCCTTCCAGATCCCGATTTCTGCTCCGCAGAAGATCATCTGCGTCGGGGTGAACTACCCGGACAGGAACGCAGAGTACAAGGACGGCCAGGCACAACAGATGCGGCCCTCTCTTTTTCCGCGGTTTGCGAGCGGCTTCACCGGTCATGGCCAGCCACTGATCCGGCCACCGGAAAGCGATCAGCTGGACTATGAAGGCGAGATTGCGATCGTCATCGGAAAAGCCGGCCGTCGCATTCCGCGCGAGACGGCATTCGACCATATTGCCGCGATTACCCTTTGCAACGAGGGAACGATCCGCGACTGGACGCGCCATGCGAAATTCAACGTGACGCAGGGCAAGAACTGGGAAAGGACCGGCAGCATCGGCCCGGCTCTCGTCCCGCTGCATTCCCCGGCCCAATTGCAGGATGTCGCCCTTGTAACCCGCGTCAACGGTGAAGTTCGCCAGCAGGACCGGACGTCGAGAATGATTTTCGACTTCCCCTATATCGTCAATTACGTCTCGACATTTGCACAGCTGATGCCTGGCGACATTCTGGTCTGTGGCACTCCGACAGGTGCCGGCGCAAGGATGGAGCCCCCTTGCTGGTTGAAGCCGGGTGATATTGTGGAAGTCGAAGCCGAAGGCATCGGTATCCTGCGCAACGGCATTGAGGACGAAAAATGCTGAGTGCCGCGCAGGTGCAGGACGTGGCGGCCGAGCTTCTGGAAGCGGAAGCAACCCGGCAACAGACTGGCCTTCTCAGCGTGCGTTACCCGGACATCTCGCTGGATGATGCCTATGCCATACAGGGGGCGCAACTTGCGACCAAACTGGCAGCCGGGCGGCGCATCCTGGGGTGGAAAATCGGCCTGACATCCAAGGTCATGCAGAACGCACTCGGTATCGATACGCCGGATTCGGGCGTGCTTTATGACGACATGCTGTTCCCGGATGGCGGGCAGGTGCCACGCGGCCGATTTATCGAACCGCGCGTGGAAGCCGAGATAGCGTTTGTGATGAAGGCGCCGATCGATGGCAACGTGTCCCGTGAAGATGTGATCGCGGCGACGGATTATGTCAGTCCCGCGCTTGAAATCCTGGACACCCGCATCTTGCGTGCTGATCCGGAGACGGGAACGCGCCGGCGCATCTTCGACACCGTGGCGGACAATGCCGCCAATGCGGGCGTGGTTCTGGGAGCCCAACGGCATGACCCCGGCGACGTGGATCTTCGCTGGGTTGGGGCTATCGTCGAACAGGATGGTGAGGTCACAGCCACCGGTCTTGGTGCGGCTGTCTTGAACGACCCCGTTATGGGGCTTGTCTGGCTTGCCCGGCGGATGGCCAGCTACGGCCACCGCATCGAACCCGGCCAGATCGTCCTGACGGGATCGTTTATCGGCCCCATCGAATGTCCACCCGGCACGGCGATCCGGGCCGACTTCGGACCGTTCGGCGCCGTCTCCACCAGATTTGCGTGATCGTCATGACCTTAGCGAAAAACCTCTTCAAGGCACGGCTTGCAAAGCCGGAGACCCAGATTGGCCTTTGGATGGCGCTGGCACATCCCGGCGCCGCGGAAATTTGCGCCGGAGCCGGGTTCGACTGGCTCGTCATCGATGCCGAACACGGGCCGAACGGGCTTGCCGAAATCATGGCGCAGCTGCGGGTTCTCTCCGGCAGCAGCCATGCGGTGGTTCGCGTCCGCGAGAATGACCGTGCCCTGATCAAGCAGATGCTGGATATCGGGGCGCAGACAATTCTGGTGCCGATGATCGAAACGGCAGCGGAGGCGCAGGAAGCCGTGGGCTCGGTCCGTTATCCGCCGGAGGGGGCGCGCGGTGTCGGCGCGGCCCTGGCAAGGGCATCGGACTATGGTCGCATAACCGACTATCTGCACACGGCAAACAAGCAGGTGTGTCTGCTTGTGCAGGTCGAAAGCTGCAAGGGCATCGATGCGCTGGACGAGATACTGGCGGTTGAAGGTGTCGATGGCGTCTTTGTCGGGCCAGCGGATCTGGCCGCGGACATGGGCTATGTCGGCCAGCCCGAAGCGGCTCCTGTGCAAGCGGTCGTGGTTGAGGCCCTTTCGCGGATCAGGGCCGCGGGAAAGCCTGCCGGTATCCTGACGTCCAATCATGAACTTGCGAAATGTTATGCGCTCATGGGTGTCGAGTTTCTGGCCGTTGGGGCTGATGTCGGTGTCTTTGCGCGCGGTCTTGCGGAGTTGAGACAGGCATTTCCCTGATCATTTCCCGGTTACGGCCGGGCGTGACCATATTATGAACAGGTAGGCCCGTTGCGTGAAAGCGCGGCGGGCCTTTGTTTTTGGCTGTTTTCTGCGGCTGAGGCGGCTCGAAATCATCGGGAAATAACGTATTGACTTTGAAAAAAGCCATAATATGATCTTTATCAAATAAAGAGTTCAAAAAATGATCATATTATGATCAGTCAAAAATGAGAGGTTCATAATGACGACACTTTCGGCAGGCGCACGGTTCCGGCAGGCCTTGAAGGAAGAAAATCCGCTTCAGGTCATGGGGTCGATCAACGCCTACACGGCGATGATGGCAGAGCGCGTGGGCTACAAGGCTCTTTATCTTGCCGGTGCAGGCGTCGCGAACGCATCCTACGGGCTTCCCGATCTCGGCATCACGAACCTGAGTGACGTGCTGACGGATCTCCGCCGCGTTACGGATGCAAGCAGTCTGCCGGTCCTGGTTGATGTCGATACCGGCTTCGGCGGTGCCTTCACCATCGCGCGCCTTGTGCGCGGCCTGATCAAGGACGGCGCCGGTGCCATGCACATGGAAGATCAGGTTCAGCTCAAGCGGTGCGGTCACCGTCCGGGCAAGGAGATCGTTTCCAAGCAGGAGATGGTTGACCGCGTCAAGGCGGCCGTGGATGCAAAGACCGACGATCAGTTCTTCATTGTTGCCCGCACGGATGCGCTGGCCATCGAGGGCCTGAACGGTGCGATCGACCGGGCCTGTGCCTACGTCGAGGCTGGCGCCGACATGATCTTCGCAGAAGCCTGCACGGAGTTGTCGCAGTACAAGGCTTTCGTCGATGCACTCGACACGCCGTATCCGGTTCTCGCCAACATTACCGAGTTTTCCAAGACGCCGAACTTCACTCTGGACGAGCTGCGCAGCGTCGGTGTTTCAGCGGCGCTCTACCCCTTGTCTGCGAATCGCGCAATGAACGCGGCAGCCCTGAAGGTTTACAAGCATATTCGTGAGGTCGGATCGGCGACCGGTGTGCTGGATATCATGCAGAAGCGCGAGGAACTCTACGACTTCCTGAACTACCACGACTACGAAAGGAAGATCGACGAGTTGTTCCAAAGTCGGAAGTAATTGAGCAAAGGGAGGAAAGAATGCTCACCAAGAGAACTTTGTTGTCAATCGCAGCGGGCGCCTTGGCGCTCACAGTGGCGGCTCCGGTTATCGCGCAGGACGCGTTTCCGGAGAAGCCGGTCCGCCTGATTGTGCCGTATTCGCCTGGAGGGGGGACAGACACTACGGCCCGGATTGTTGCCGACAACATGAAGGAGTACCTGGGGCAGCCTGTCGTCGTCGAAAACCGTCCGGGTGCGTCCGGAACGGTCGGCACGCTTCTGGCGAAACAGGCAGAAGCTGACGGGTATACCATTCTGTTCGGTATCCAGGCGACGCTTGCGCTGAACCCGTCGCTTTTCAAGTCGGCGACCTACAACTCGAAAGAAGACTTCTCGGGGATCGCGGTGATCTCCGAGTCGCCCTATGTGGTCACGGTGCCGGGGGATTCCGAAATCTCCGACTATGAAGGCTTTGCCGCGGCCGCCACGGAAAACCTGACCATGGCAAACGGAGGCAGCGCGGCGCTTCTGGCAGCGCGTTTGCTGGCCCGGCAGGCGGATCTCAGCTTCACCAATATTCCCTATTCGGGTTCCGGAGATGCAATTTCCGATATCCTGGCCGGCCGTGTGAATGCGATGATCAGCAGTCCTGTTTCGGTCCTGCCGCATGTTGAGAGCGGTGCCCTGAAGCCGATCCTCGTCACGAGCACGGACCGTTACGCCGCGCTGCCCGACACGCCAACGGCAGACGAACTCGGCTTCGACGGTTTCAACGTGGTTGGGTGGTACAGTGTCGTTGCTCCGGCTGGTGTCCCCCAGGAGCGTCTGGACGTTCTGAGCGATGCCTTCAACAAGACCATTGCCAATCCGGACGTGCAGGCGAAACTCGAAAGCATCGGTGTAACGCCGTCCCGGCGTGGCCTGAACTCTGCGGCGACGACAGAATTCATCGCCTCCGAGGTCGACCTGTGGGGCCAGGAAATCAAGGACGCCGGCATCGAGCCGAAGTGACCTTTCCCTGAACTTCCATTTCGCAACAATTGAACCTACCGGGCGAGCTTCGGCTCGCCCTTTCAAGGATGGAACCATGCCGCACGCCTGGATCGAATATTCCGGTAATATTGCAGATCAGACCGAGGTCGAAACTTTTGGTCGCTGTGTCCACGCCGCCATGACGGAAGCCGGTATCTTCCCGATCGCGGGTATCCGCATCCGCATCACCCGCATTGACGATTGCCTGGTCGGTGACATGAACCCGGACAACGGGTTCGTCCACTTGTCCCTTCGTATCGGTGAAGGCAGGGATGCGCAGACCAAACAGGAGGCGGCAGACTTGATCTTTGATCGGACTTCGTCGCATCTGAAGCCTCTCGCTGACCGTGCCCGGCTTGCATACGCAATGGAAATGCAAGAGATCCCGAGTGCTTACAGTTACAAGATGAACAACCTGCACAAACACTTGAAAGCCAGCTGACGGTTTTCTGGAGGATGGGATGAAGGCTCTCTTCAAGGCACAGGACGGGCTGCTGGTCGCGCTCGTAGGTGCAATTTTCCTCTACGCTTCCCGCGATCTCGACATGGGCGTGCCGCGCAACATGGGGCCGGGGATGTTCCCGGTCGTCTTGAGTGCCTTGACGATTGTCTTCGGATTGCTGATCGCGGTCGTCAATGTCGTTCGTGACGTCACCCTTCCAGGGCAATTCCCCTGGCTCGGTCTCTGCGGGGTCGTTGCCTCCATCGCACTCTACGCTCTGCTGATCGAACGGCTCGGCATCGCACTCACCACCTTGTGTGCGATTTCGGTGCTGGCGCTCGTCATTCCGCGCATGAAATGGCTGGAAACGGTGCTGCTCTCCATCGGCGTTTCTGCCTTCCTGTGGCTCACATTCGTTCTGGGCCTCGGCATGCCTCTCAGGCTTTTCCCCGGGTTCTGATCATGATGGATTTCCTCTCAGGGTTTACGGTCGCACTGCATCCGGTAAATCTCTTTTATTGTTTCGCAGGTGTTCTGCTGGGCAATATCGTCGGTGTTCTTCCAGGTATCGGCGCGATCGCGGCGATCTCGATCCTGCTGCCGGTCACCTTCTATCTGGAGCCGACGACCGCGGTCATCATGCTGGCCGGTGTCTATTACGGAGCCGAATATGGTGGCTCCATCGCATCGATCCTCCTCAATTTGCCGGGCACTGCTTCCAACGCGATCACAACGCTGGACGGTTACCCGATGGCGAAAAGGGGCGAGGCTGGTCTTGCCCTGCTGACAGCGCAGATCTCCTCGCTGAGTGGTGGCACTTTCGGCATTCTGGCCATGGTCTTCCTGTCCCCGTTGATCGTGAAGTTCTCGCTCTCCTTCGGACCGGCGGAGTATTTCGCGACCTTGCTGCTGGGGCTCGTTGCCGGATCGGTTGCGGTGGGCGGCTCGGCGCTCAAGGGCGTTGCGATGGTCTTCATCGGCATGCTGCTGGGCAGCATCGGCCTTGACCTCAACAGCGGCGTTGCCCGGTTCGACATGGGCTATGCAAACCTTCTCGACGGGCTGTCGATCGTCGCCGTTGCCATGGGCCTGTTCGGCATCCCGGAGGTCATCAACAAGCTGAGGGATGACCAGGGCGACAGGAAACCGATCGCCATTTCCGCCCGCTCCATGTTTCTCGCTTTCGGCAAACTCAAGAGCATCAAGTTCTCGATCCTTCGCGGAGCCTCCGTTGGTGGCATCCTGGGGCCCTTGCCCGGTGCAGGGCCCACGATTTCCTCTTTCCTGGCCTATTCGCTGGAACGGTCCGTGGGCGGCAAGAAGGAAGAATTCGGCACTGGACGCATCAACGGGATTGCCGCGCCTGAGGCAGCCAACAACGCTGCCGCCCAGACGGCCTTCATTCCGACCATGACGCTCGGTATTCCCGGAACGCCGACGATGGCGATCATCCTGGGTGCCTTGATGATCCATGGCATCGCACCCGGACCACAGCTGGTGGTCGATCATCCGGACCTGTTCTGGGGCCTGGTCGCCAGCTTCTGGATCGGCAACGTGTTGCTGCTGGTGTTGAACGTACCGCTGATCGGGGTCTGGGCGCGACTGGTTGCGGTGCCGAGACGGTTCCTGTTTCCCGTGATCATTGCGCTGATCTGCACTGGCGTCTTCGGCGTTGCGAATTCCACCTTCGACGTCTGGGCCGTGTTGTTGATGGGGGTTATCGGGGCGATCCTGCGATTTTACGACTATTCGCCCGCACCGCTGCTCATCGGGTTCGTTCTGGGGCCGATGCTCGAGGAGCACCTGCGCCGCGCCCTGATGATTTCAGGAGGAGATTTCGGTTATCTTCTCGGATCCAGCACGGCCATCGCGATCCACTGCATCACGATCCTGATCATCGTGCTGCCGCTGCTCAACCTGATCTGGTCGCGGATCAAGCGTAAAAACGAAAAACCCGTTGCCGGTTGACAGCCTCGGTCAAGCGGAAGGCGACGCCTGATCAGGCTCTACCTATCGGCCGCATCTTCGACAGCTTGGCGCTGATCTTCGCGACTTCCTCCCCCATGATGGCGAGTACCGATTGCAGGTGCTCGCCGGTCATGCGCGCCATGATGCTGGAAACGCTGATTGACGCAAAGGGTGTGCCGGCACTGTCGCGGATTGCCATGGCGACGGTCCTGACGCCTACGTCCGACACCCTGTCGATGTAGCCGGTCTCTCTTGCCAGTTCGACCATCTCACGGATTTTCGTGACGCCACCGGAGAACTCCTTGAGGTCACCGGTGTTTCTGTCCAGGATCGCTTCGGCTTTTGCAGGCGGAAGGGCGGCAAGGACAGCCATGCCGCCGGCGCCCAGCCCGATCGGGCGATGAACCCCGACGTCCAGAACAAACGCCTTCACGGGAAATGTGCCGCTTTCCCGGGCAATGCAGGTCATCTTGTCACCGACGACACGATTGAGGAAAACGGTGTCGCCCGTTACCTCGACCAGACGTTCGAGTTCCGGCTTGCAAACATCTTGCAGGTCATAGGCCGGGAAGACCAGCAGACCCAGTTCGTAAATTCTGGAGCCGAGAAAAAAGCGACGGTTTTCCGCATCCTGATCGACGAAGCCATGTTCGATAAGCGCTTGCAGCACCCGCCGGGCAGTCGGCCGGGTCAGACCGGACTTTGCGAGTATGTCCGCGAAGGGAACACCGTCGGGATGCCCACCCGCGACAAGATCGAGCAGCATCGCTGCGCGGTCGATGCTTTGTGTTCCTGCAGTCATCCTCGTAAGTCTCTATAATCGTATGTGTTTAATATCTAATTCGACCGAATGTCCTAGTAGAGTGGTATTGCATGAGGGCACACGGGTCCATTGAAATGAAGGGCATTCGGGAATTTATTGGCATGGCTAAAGGCCTCGTTTCCGGATCCGATGTTGCCACTGTGTCTCCAGGTCGGAATGAGGGGAACTAGAAGCCTGTTGAACGGCTGGAGACGCAGGCTGAAGTCCTATCCGGACGCGGGTTGGCGGAGTGCTTCTCAGGTCAGTTGACCTTAAATCCGGTCCAGAAGGTCTTGCGCACGTTTTTCGTAAGTCACGGCGTTTTGGGTTCGTGCAAACCTGATTGCACGGCGAAGTGCAGCTGAAGCGTTTCGGGTTCGGCCGGTCTGCACCGAGAGCAAGGCCCACAGGCGATGGAGATCCGCTTCGTGCCAGCGCTCGCCAGTACGTCTGATGATCTTAAATGCCGACGCAAGTGCCTTCAGCCCTTCGGCCGGGCTACCGCAGCGGCTGGTCGCTTCTGCGTAGAGTGCCAGTCCGTAAGGACGGGTCAGCGTCACGTTCATTGCCGCCTGAGCGTTCAGACCTTCGTGAATTTGCTGAAGGCCGGAAGCGTTCCCAAGCTCTACCTGGGCCCACCCGGCCAGCAGGTCGCCATAAGGGCGCCAGAACGGAATTGCGGCTGCTTCGCAGGTTTCGATCAGGGCTGTCGCCCGTTCCAGCACACGCACCGGGTCTTCACGTTCACGAGCGATCAGAGCTCCTGCCCAAAGCATCTGCGCTCGACCGAAAGGCTGCTCCAATGTGTCCGTCAACGTCATGCCTTCGGCATAAAGGCGTTCGGCACGTTCGCTTTGGCCGAGCAACTGATGAACGCAAGCGGCATACTGGCGGCAGACGATGCCGGGATCTTCACCGAACAGAACCGATGCCTCTGCGCCGTGGTTCGTGCCGTAGGCGCTGCAAACAGCCTTGATATGAGGCAGACAGGCGGCAAGATCACCACGGAAGAACCGTGTTTGCCCGACGGCATTGTGGGCCACCATTGCATAGAGCGCTGGAGCATTCTCTGCCAGGTCATCGAGACCCTTGGCAAGTTCGTCGGCTGCTGCAAGGTCTGCCTTGGTCAGGTGGTGGTTCCAGAGCCCCGCAAGTGCGGGCACAATTGTCGTCGGGTCATTGGTTCGGCCTGCAAGTGTCGCGGCGCGTTCGTAAACGTCCCGAAGTTCGTCAGTGGTGAAGTGATCCCCGACAATAAGTGCCGCTCCCAGACCCAGTAGCGTGCGGCATTCCGCCGTGTGCATTTCGGGGTCAGGCTCGCAGGCGGCGAAGGAGACAAGCGCCTGCCGGAATTGAGCGGCCGCATCGTTGATTGCGCCGCGTTCCAGCGCGGTCAGGCCTGCAAGCCCTCGATGGACGGCAGCACGTTTCCAATCGGCGGCACGCTCGAAATGATCGGCGAGTGTGGACGCGATTTCGCCAGTGCGGGATTTGAACGCGGTTTCCAGCCGGCTGCCGATACGTTGGTGAAGTCCTTGCCGATTTGCGGCCGGAATAGCGTCGTAAAGCGCCTCCTGATAGAGCGCGTGCCGGAAGACGTAGCGTGTTGCCTGGGTCCCGTCCGGCCAGGCCATGACACCGGCCCGTTGAATAAAGCGCCTGACGCTTGCAAGGCGGTCGAGAACCGCTTCGCCTTTTTCCACTTCGAGCCGATCATCGCTCAACATGGCTGCTGAAAAGCGAATTCCGGCAACGCTGGCAATGTCGAGTAATTGCCGCTCGTATGGGTCCAGCCGGCCGATTTCGCCCGCGATGAATTTTCCGGCCCCGCGTGAGATTGCCGAAACGATTTCATTGATGTCCTGCTCGGGTGCCTGCTGATTTTCGGAACTCTCCAGGACCCCGTCCCGATGCCACTGGTCGATGATCGCATCGACCAGGATGGCATGCCCCTCCGTTCTTCGCCTCAACTCGCCGGCAAGGGAGGCAGGCAGTCCGTGGTCCGGATAGCGTCGCTTGAGAAGGTCCGCCACGGCTGTTTCGTCGAGGCCGTCCAGCGTGATCGGGCTAAAGTCCTGAACACGTTGGAGGTAATGCAATGTCGTTTGAAGATCTCCAGACTTGTCCAGTTCATCAAACCTGTAGGTTCCAACCACAAGGGTTCTGGCAGGAGCGCGGCGTTGAGCCCAGGAAAGAAGCCATGCCAGCGTGCTCTGATCGGCCCAGTGCAGGTCTTCCAGAATGATGACACCGGGCTGCTGCTGAGAAAGACGCTCCATGAGTGCGGTCAGCTCCCGCAACATTGAGTCCGGTTGCGTGTCCGTGAATTTTGCGGGCAGGGGAGCGGGCTCCCGGCCAGAACGAAGCTGCGGCAGCAGGTCTCGCCAGGACGGCGCGACATCCTCAAGAAGCCGCAAGACCCGTTTTCGTGAGGCACCTTCGGCGAGCTGTGTCACGATCTCGATCAGTGGGCCATAGGGTTCCCGGGCACCTCGATGGGGAATGCACTGCCCCCGGGCAGACCAGAAGTCTGCCGTGCGTGGCAGCGTGGCGGCGAACGTCTCCACCAGCCTTGATTTGCCCGATCCGGCTTCCCCTGCGACAAGGTTCACAATGCGCTTGCCAGCACGCACTGCAGCTGCGCACTCCGCAAGGGACTGCAGTTCCGTGGTTCGGCCCACGCAAAAAGGGGTCGTTCCGGTGGTCTCCGTGCCGGAGTTCAGAACCGTGATCTTGCCGACAAGGCGGTAGCCCTGCCTGCCGACCGTTTCGATGAACCCGGGTGTTTCGGCGCTGTCCCCCAGCAAGCGTCTAAGCTCGCGGATACACTGCTTTGGACCGGTCTCGCGTCCATGCTGGTGTCCCCAGATCAGATGTCTCAGCTCTTGCTGGCTGACGATCTCTCCCTCGCGGGCGTGCAGCTCCACCAGCACGGCGAGAGTCTTGGGGCGCAAACGAACGGCTTCCCCGTCACGCAGCAGTTCGCCACGAGAAACATCAAGTTCGATTTTTTGCACTGAGACGCAGATTCCGATGTTCCGGTGAGGTACGAGGACCGTGCCTCGATGAAGAATTACACTGACTGACGAACTACTTATACCATTTTTGCACCGTTGCCGACTTTGTTTGCCATCCTGATTTCCCTACCACCAGTCCTCATGGGGACGCGCCCCTGTGGCATGCCCTGCCGCAAGCGCGATCCCCCGTCTGCAATCGGAAAAGAGGACAGCCCAGATTGGCAAGATCGGTCACAACAGGCCCGGTGACAGCACGGGCCGTGCAATTGCTTGCAGCCCTGCTGGTGTCGGTGTGCGGCGTTAACCCCGCCGCAGCGTTCGTATCATGTGTTGAGGATTTTGACCGGGGTGTGACCTCCGCGGCAGCAGACGCCAGGCCCGGCACGCCGCTCTCCGCAGCACTTTCCCAACAGCTGGATGACGCGGTGCTGGCCGCGCTTCCACTTGCCGAAACGCCGGGTGTCATTGTTGGTGTCCAAACACCTGACGGCACATGGAAAAAAGGGTACGGCGTCGCCGACCCCGCAAGCGGAGCTCCGATGGAGCCGGGCATGCACACGCGCATTGGGTCCGTGACCAAGACTTTCACCGGAACAATGCTGTTGCAGCTTGCAGAAGCCGGACGGCTTTCTATTGATGACACGATCGACGCCTATGTCGAGGGAATTCCCAACGGAGACAGGATCACGCTGCGCCAGCTCGCGGACATGACCAGCGGTGTGGCGAGCTACACCGCTTCCGAACGGTTTGTGGAGCTGTTTCTCGATCAACCCGGTGTCGCGTTTTCGCCCGAGGATCTGCTGACCTTTGCCGTCGAGAATTCGCCGCTCTTCGAGCCGGGAACGCAATACGATTATTCCAACACGAACACGATCCTCCTTGGCATGGTCATTGAAAAGACCACCGGGCAGCCCTTCGAAACGTCTTTGCGGAAGATGATCCTGGAGCCTCTCGGACTGGAGAAAACAGTCTGGCCGGGAAGCAGGACCGAACTACCGGAGCCCTACGCCCAGGGCGTAACCATTCAGGGCGTCGATGCGACGCCGGAAGCGCCTCTTGTTGCTACACACTGGAACCCGGCTTCGCTCTGGACAGCGGGGGAGCTGATTTCCAACCTCGACGATCTGCTCGTCTATGGCCGAGCCCTCGGGTCCGGCCAAGGGCTTCTCGGAACCGAGATGCAGCAAGCGCGGCTGCGATCCTTCCTTCCGCCTGATGGGTACGGCCTGGCGCTTCGGTGCAACGGAGAGTGGGTCGGCCACACGGGCGAAGTGCCTGGATACACCACGGTCGTTTTCCATAGCCCGCGGACTGACACGACCCTTGTTGTCCAGGCGAACAGCGACATGCCGTCCGGCGATTGCGAGGAGGGAAAGGAGGCTCAGGACGCCGACGAAGGTTCGGGACTGACCTGCTCGCTGCCTGCCATGCGCATTTTTAACGCCGTCGCTCCGTTACTCGGCGAAACGGCTCCCCAGAACACCGCTGAATAAGAACGGAGCCGTCCGTGACAAGACAGGTACTGCCTCCCCCGGCAACAAAAACCCTGCGCGGTGCTGCCGCTGCTAATTCCAAATCTGCCTTTCGGCTTCGGGCTGCTTCGGTTCTGGCCGTCTCTTTCGTGGCCGCGGTGTTTTCTCATTCTGCACTGGCTCAAACGCTGGATCAGGCCGTCGCCGGGCAGACCGTCATTATCGAACGGTTCACGCCGCCTACAAGGCCGGGCACGGTCGACATCACGGTGCAGGATCAGCGCAAGCGTGTTTCAGAACAAGATGCCGAGAGGGTACGCTTCACGCTCCGGTCGGTATCGATTGCCGGTGCTCATTCGGTTTCGGACACCGATCTGGCGGCCATCTGGCAGGGCAAGATCGGCAAGGACATGTCTCTTGCGGATCTCTACCGGATCGCCGAGGCGGTTGATGCCGCCTATCTGAGAGCCGGCTATTTTTCGATGACCGTCGTTCCGGTGCAGGACTTTGCGTCCGGTGCGGTCTCGCTCCGGGTCTACGAAGGCTATGTTGAAACCGTCGAGATCACCAGTTCCATCCCGCGCATCAGGGAGCGCCTGACGCCCTATATCAACCGCCTGACCTCCATGCGGCCCATTCGGATCAAGGAAGCGGAACGCGTCCTGCTGCTGATGAGCGATCTTGCCGGTCTGCAGATCGAGGGAACAATTGTGCGCCCGGAAACGCCCACAGGTGGCGGTACGCTGAAGCTCGCGGTTGATTTCAGCCGATACAGCGCTGGCGTCGGTCTCGACAACCTTGGAACAGATACGGTCGGTCCGCTGGAACTTTCCGGAAATGCCACGGTCAACGACATCTTCGGGTTGTTCGAAACGACAAGCCTGGTTGGGGTGACCGTTCCGGACGCGCCCGAGGAAATGGTGCTGCTGCAGGCTTCGCAGTCGGTTCCAATCGGGTTCAACGGGCTCTCCGCGGGCTACGACCTGACCTATGTGACACAGAAGCCCGGCGCAGACCTGAAAGAGCAGGACATCCACATCGAAACCGTTATCGGTTCGGCTCATCTCCAGTATCTGCTCATTCGCACCATCGACCAGAGCCTTTACGGCAAGGTGGAAATCAATCTTCGGAACGACCGGATCGACGTGATGGGCGCGCGGGCTGCCCGTGAACAGGCGCGTTGGGCGACGGTGTCCCTCCGGTACGACCTTGATGCAGGCCCTGCCTCATTTTCCGCTGGAGCCGAACTGGGTCAGAGCCTGAACCACAAAGGTGAAATGGAAATTGACCCGGACGACTATCGCTTTGGCCGGTTCAACTTCGGCGTCTCATACGATCTGGCGTCCATCGCTCGGCTTCAGCTGCGCACGGCCAGCCAGTATTCGCCGACACCGCTGCCCGGTGCGGTCCGGTTCGCTCTTGGCGGCGACCCCTACGGCTGGGCGTTCGATGGCGGCAGCCTCTCCGGTGACAGTGGCTTTGCGTCGGCGTTTGAAGTCAGTCACGACATCGAAACCGGATGGTCTGCGCTTCCCGGTCTCACCCTGACGGCCTTTGCCGATTATGGCGTCGTCTGGAACGTGGATGAAGCCGCCGACTTTGACCGCGACGAACTCGGTTCAGCCGGTGTCGGTGTCAGTGGCATGGTTGCCGACCGGGTGAATTTTCAGGTTCTCACCGCCACACCCTGGCATCGGCCGGAAAACGCCGAGGATCCGGGGACCCGGGTTTTCTTCAGGCTGGGGCTGGCGCTTTGACGACACCGGAAAGTATCGCCCCGGCCGGATCGGCCGAAACCCATCTGCAATGACCTGCAGGCGCGAACAGCAAGACTGATTGAGAGGTTACACATGTCGTTCTTCCAGCTCACCCGGCGCCGGTTCCTGGCGTCCGCGTCTCTCGCGGTTCTGGCAGCACCAGCCCTTGCCGAGGACCTGCCGCCATCCAGAACGGCGGGAACCGAAGTTCCGCCTGGCCAGATCGACAAGGCGATCGCCGGGCTTGACGGGATCGTTGAAGACATCAAGGCGCGCAGCAAGGTGCCGGGCCTAGCGGTTGCCGTCGTACACAAGGGAGAGACTGTCTACGCGAAAGGCTTCGGAACGCGGGGCGGCGAGGGCGATCAACCGATTGACGCCGACACCGTTTTCCAGATGGCTTCCGTGTCCAAGTCGATCGGGGCAACAGTCGTTGCCCGGCAGGTCACGCGCGGCGTTGTTTCGTGGGACAGCAGGATGCGCGACCTGCTGCCATGGTTCAGCCTTGCCGATCCCGATATTACCGAACGTTTGACAGTGGGGGATCTCTACAGCCACCGTTCCGGCCTGCCGGACCATGCTGGTGACGATCTGGAAGACATCGGCTTTGACAGGCAGACGATCCTCGAACGTTTGCGCCTGCAGCCCCTGCGCGCCTTCCGCACGAGCTACGCCTACACGAATTTCGGCCTGACCGCCGGCGCCGAGGCGGTTGCCGAAGCATCCGGGGCCGAATGGGCCGACCTTTCTGACGAGGCCCTGTTTCAGCCGCTTGGCATGACCAGGACCAGTGCGCGGTTCGATGATTTCATGGCACGGGAAAACCGCGCGGTGCCGCATGCCAGAAGCGGTGACGGTTTCGAGGCGCTGTACCAGCGGCAGCCGGACGCCCAGTCACCCGCCGGCGGGGTGAGTTCTTCTATCAACGATATGGCCAGATGGATGAAGATGGTTCTGGCCGATGGTGGGGAGCTTATTTCTCCCGAAGCCTTGCAGCCTGCAATCAGTCCGCAGAGCTTTTCCAGCCGTTCCCATACGCCTGACGAACGCGCCGGGTTCTACGGCTATGGTTTCAATGTCGGCACTGACCCGTCCGGCCGGGTAATCCTCAGCCATTCAGGTGCTTTCATCCTTGGTGCGTCGACCTATTTCCTGATGATCCCCTCGCTCGACATAGGGATCGTGGTCCTGTCGAATGCGGCTCCTGTCGGTGCCGTTGAATCCATCGGCGCATCCTTCTCCGACATGGTTCAGTTCGGGCGTGTGACCCGAGACTGGTTCTCCGGATACGAAGGCCTGTTCGCTTCCTTCTATACGCCTGCCGGTTTCACGGCCGGTGAACCCGCGCCTGCCGCTGCCGCACCTGCTCCTGCGGCTGGCTATTGCACGGGCCGTTACGGGCATCCCTACTTCGGCACGGTCGAGGTGAAAGAGGAGGATGGCGGGCTCGTCCTGCTTGCCGGTCCCCAGCCAATAAAGCTGCCGCTGCATGCCTGGGACGGGTCGATGATGGTGTTTGACATTGCCAACGAAAATGCCGTGGCGGGTTCGCGCTCGACCGTGACTTTCTCAGGCGATGGCAAGGAAGCAAGCACCCTGGAAATCGAGCTCTTTGTGCTGAACGGGCCTGCGCGGTTCGAAAGGCTTGCGCAATAGAGTGAGCTGATTCTGCGACGCACATTAAAACCCCGCAGGGACGTCCTGCGGGGTTTTTGCTTTCACACACCCTCAGCACCTGATCCGCAGAGAGAATAAGCAGAAGACGTCGGGATACTTGAGAGTTCCGGTGCTGAGGCTGCTTCCTGTCTGGGCAATTGGTTGCGCGATTTCAGATAGTTGTAATTGCACGTGCGTCTCCGGAAGACATTGCATACTGGAATATGCAATGCTCCGGGCCGGAGGATGGACCATGACAAAAGAACGGATGAAACTGCCGGGGAGGGGCTATGAAGAGCGGTGTTTCCAAACGTCCTGAAGAGGCAGATTCACAGCCGGAATTCGGTCCCTGGTTGCCGCAGGCGTCGATCCTGATCGTCGACGACGAGCCTGGCATGCGCAATTTTCTGGTCCGCACGCTCGAGCCTTATTGCAAACGCATCGAGCAGGCCGCTGACACGGTCGAGGCCTCGGCGCTTCTTGATACCCACCATTATGACGTGGTGATCCTCGACAATATCATGCCAGGCAAATCCGGCGTGGAATGGCTTGGCGAACAGCGGCGGATCGGGTTTTTCGCCGATGCGATCCTGATGACGGCCTATGCGGATCTGGAAACCGCGATCCAGGCCTTGCGGGCAGGTGCCGTGGATTTCATCCTGAAGCCCTTCCGGTCCAACCAACTGCTGAACGCGGTTGCCAGGTGTCTCGACCGGGTCACGCTGCTGCGGGAAAACCAGCTGTTGCGCCACCAGTTGCAGGCAACATCCGACCATCTTCTTCTGCGTGACAAACTGATCGGACATTCGCGCCAGATCGGCGAGATCCGCGAAACGATCTCCCGCGTCGCGCCGCTGCCGACATCCGTTCTGATCACGGGGGAATCCGGGACCGGAAAAGAAGTTGCTGCCAGGTCGCTTCACGATCTTTCCGATCGGGCGGACAAGCCCTTCGTTCCGGTCAATTGCGCCGCCATTCCAGGAGACATGATCGAAGCTGAATTGTTCGGGCATCTCAAAGGCGCTTTCACCGGCGCCGGGTCCAGCCGCGACGGCCTGTTCATGCACGCGCATGGCGGTACGCTGTTTCTGGACGAGATCGGCGAACTGCCAATGGCACTACAGAGCAAGTTGCTGCGGGCAATCGAAGACCGGAAAATTCGGCCGGTCGGGTCCGAGCGTGAAGTGCCTGTCGATCTGAGGTTCGTGTTCGCGACCAACGCAAATCTGGAGCAGGCCGTGGAGGAGGGCCGGTTCCGGGCGGACCTCTACTACCGGGTCAACGTGCTTCAGCTCGAAATGCCGCCGCTGCGCGAGCGTGGTGACGACATCCGTGAACTTGCGTCGCTGTTCATGCAGAAGCTGTCCGTTCAGCTTGGAATGCCGCCGGTACCTTTTACGGATGAAGTGGTCTCCGGACTGCTGGCTTATGAATGGCCGGGCAATGTTCGCGAACTGCGCAACACGGTCGAACGAACCTTGATCCTTGGCCGCTTTCCGGCGGAGTTCCACAGTACGCAGAGCCTGTTGCTGCCCGGCGGAGAAACGCTGCAGGACATGGAGAAGCGTCATATCCTGATGGTGCTCGAGGAAGCCGGTGGAAACCGTGCCGAAGCGGCGCGGCGGCTCGGCATTTCGCGCAAGACCATCGACAGGAAGCTGATGGACTGGAATGGCTGAGGAGAGACGACGCCGGAAATCGGGAAGCCGCCTGTCCGTCAGAGTCAGGCTTCTGGCCATCGCCCTGTTGCCGACACTTGTGGTTCTGCCACTCTTTCTCGGCTGGGCGATGGTGCGCTGGAACGCGAAGTTCGATTCCCTGTTGATCACCAAGGTCAATGGCGACCTGACCATTGCCCATCAGTACTTTTCGAGAATCCTGGAAAATTCGGGTGAAAAGATCGATGCGCTGGGCCAGTCGGCCTCCTTTCGCGACGTTGCAGACAGTGGTGATGCTGCACTTCTGGCAGGGCTTCTGGAGCGGCGGCGTGAGGAGCTGGGTCTCGATTTTCTGTATGTCGTGCGCAGGGACAGGACAGTTGAGGCGGCCTCTCCGCCAAGTGCCGTTCCGCCGGTCTCCAAGGACTGGCCGGTCATCGAACAGGCCTTTGCAGGATCTGCCGCCACAAGCGTGGATATCTTCGAAGCCGGTGATCTGACGGCGATTTCTCCGGCACTAGCAGATCGGGCCCGGCTGGATCTCGTCCCGACACCCAATGCGGTGCCGACCGAAAGGGCCGCGGAAACACGCGGCATGGTGGTTCACTCCGCAAGCCCGGTCACCGTGCCGGGTGCGCCCGTGGCAGCTCTGGTCGGTGGCATCCTGCTCAACCAGAACCTCGTCTTCATCGACACGATAAACGATCTCGTCTACCGCGAGGCGAGCCTTCCCGAAGGCAGCCAGGGCACCGCGACGCTGTTTCTGGAAGATGTCCGCGTCAGCACCAATGTCCGTCTGTTCGAAGACAAGCGCGCGCTTGGGACGAGGGTGTCCGCCGCCGTTCGCCAGAAAGTGCTGGGCGAGGGTCAGGTCTGGCTCGACAGCGCCTTCGTCGTCAACGACTGGTACATCTCGGCCTATGAACCGATCGCCGACAGTTTCGGCGAGCGGGTGGGCATGCTTTATGTCGGCTTTCTGGAGACGCCATTCCGGGAAGCCAAGCTGGCGACACTGGTCGCGCTGCTGCTGGGCTTTCTTGTCGTGACCGCTGGCAGCGTGCCGCTGTTCCTGAGGTGGGCTCGCGGTGTCTTCAAGCCACTGGAAAAGATGACGGACACCATTGCCAGCATCGAAAAGGGAGACCTTGGCGCCCGCACGCGGTCCGAAGGCAGCGGTGACGAGATTGCGCGTGTCGCCCAGCATCTCGATCATCTGCTCGATCTGGTTCAGGAAAGCGACCGGCAGCTCAGGTCCTGGAACGAGGAGCTGAACACCCGCGTCGAGGAACGCACGCGCGACCTCAAGATGGCGAACAGGCAGCTGGAAGACACCACCAAGCAACTGATCATGTCGGAGAAGCTCGCCGCCATCGGCGAGATCACCGCCGGTGTTGCCCACGAGATCAACAATCCGATTGCAGTGATCCAGGGCAATCTGGAAGTGCTGCGCATGCTGCTCGGTGATCATGCAAAGGTTGCCAGTACGGAAATCCGCCTGATCGACGAGCAGGTGGACCGGATCAACCAGATCGTCATGAAGCTGCTGCAGTTCGCCAAGCCGGACGAATATGCAGGCTATGCCGATCGGCACGCTCCGGACGAAGTGATTTCTGACTGTCTTCCGCTGGTCCGCCATCTCCTGCGCAAGACCGATATCGAGGTTGTTCGCGAGGCCACTGCCTCCCGTCTGGTGCTGATGAACCGGACGGAACTGCAGCAGGTGCTGATCAACCTCATCGTCAATGCCATCCATGCCATGCCCGGCGGCGGCACGCTGACGATGAAAACCTGGGATATGAATAAGGAAGATGTCGCCGGAGTGTCGATCGAGATTTCGGACACCGGTGTCGGCATGAGCGAGGATGTTATCGCGCGAATATTCGACCCCTTCTATACGACGAAAAGCCGGCAGGGCACCGGATTGGGGCTTTCGATTACCCAGACGCTGGTCAGCCGTCAGGGCGGCGATATCAAGGTGGAAAGCATCGAAGGGGCCGGGACCGTTTTCACAATCTGGTTGCCTGAAGGCACTTGACGTTGCGGGTGGGCTGCCCCTGAGTTGCTCCCGGCCTCTAGGCCGTTTGGGCGGTCAAGGGCTTCCGGACAGATTGTCCCAAACGGCTAGAAAACAACTTTTGAATGTGGACAAAATGTCCACTCGTCTTTCTTCCTGAAAATCTAACTGTCTGAAATTCAACAGAAAAGAAACTGGCCCCGAACTTGCCATCAGTAAGGAGCTGCCGGAAGGCGCGGGACGGTGCAACCGTTCCTGCGTTGCGGACCTGAAGCGGGAGGCTTCGACAGGTCCGCGTCTGCCGGGAGCGGGGCATCCGGCTTTGTCTTGCCGGACCGGGGGAGACATGACAGGCCGGCCGCAAAGGGACCGGCACCTTCCCGGAGGAATGCCCGACAACCGTGCATGGGAGGAAAATAAGTGCATGTTTGATCGGTTGAAAAAGGAACATATCGTCGCAGAGGACGGATTTAACCGCTGGAAGGTTCCGCCAGCATCCATCGCCATCCATCTTTGTATCGGCTCCGTCTACGCCTGGAGCATCTTCAACCCGCCTCTGATCAAACAGTTCGGGGTGGTTGCCGCAGCGCCGGAAGACTGGAGCCTGTCTTCGGTCGTCTGGATCTTTTCCGTTGCCATCGTGTTTCTCGGGCTTGCAGCCGCCTTTGGTGGCAAGTGGCTTGAGGAAGTCGGCCCTCGCATGGTCGGCGTCGTTGCCGCCTTCTGCTGGGGCGGCGGTTTCATCATCGGCGGCTTCGGCATCATGACGCACCAGCTCTGGCTGCTTTACCTCGGTTACGGCGTGATCGGCGGCTGCGGTCTGGGGCTTGGGTACGTATCACCCGTTTCCACCTTGATCCGGTGGTTCCCGGACCGGCGCGGCATGGCCACCGGCATGGCCATCATGGGCTTTGGCGGTGGAGCGATGATCGCAACGCCGATCAAGGAATATCTGCTCGGTCTGTTCTACAAGGCGCCGGAATACCTGGGGCCTGAAGGATCTGTTGCCCTGATCACCGAAGGCGGCAAGCGCCTTGCGGAAGTCAACGGCCAGATGGTGGAAGTGGTTATCGCAGGCGCCAAGCAGGTGGCAGCAGCGCCCGTTGCGCTTCAGGAGGGGATCTATGTGGTCGGTACCGGTAACACCGGGGCTGCAGGGACCTTCTTCACGCTTGGCATCGTCTATCTGGTCGTGATGATCATCGCGGCCTTCTCCTACCGGGTTCCGCGCGAAGGCTGGCGTCCGGCCGGCTGGACACCGCCAACTGCCGATGCTGCGTCCCGCAAGATGATCACCCACAACAACGTTCACATCGATCAGGCGCTCAAGACACCGCAGTTCTATCTGCTGTGGATCGTGCTCTGCTTCAACGTGACGGCGGGTATCGGCGTGATCGGCGTTGCCAAGACCATGATGACGGAAATCTTCGGCACCACGTTGCCGCTGATCGTGAATTCGGCCTTTGCGGCAACCTATGTGTTCATGATCTCGGTCTTCAACATGGTCGGGCGGTTCTTCTGGGCTTCCACTTCGGACTTCATCGGCCGCAAGAACACCTACCACTGCTTCTTCGTGCTCGGGATCATCCTTTACCTGTCGATTCCGTTTGCAGCAGAGCAGGTGAGCGTCAATCCGGCCGTCACCTGGCTCGTGATGTTCTATGCAGCCACCATGATCATCTTCACGATGTATGGCGGCGGCTTTGCGACCATCCCGGCGTATCTCGCCGATATCTTCGGCACGAAATATGTCGGTGGTATCCATGGGCGTCTGCTGACGGCGTGGAGTACGGCAGGCGTTCTGGGGCCGCTGGCGATCACCCAGCTGCGGAACATGTCCCTGAACAATGCGATCACGGATCTTGCCGCCAAGGTGGACCCGAGTGCCTTTGCCGAGAAATTCGGTGCAGGTGTCGATCAGCTCGACCAACTGGTGGCCGCAAAGACGGTGACTGTTGCCCGGCTGATGGAAATCGCTCCGGCCGGCACGGTGGATCCCACACCGAGCCTCTACAATACCACCATGTATGCCATGGCAGGCTTGCTCGTGATCGCGTTGATCGCGAACTCGCTGGTTAAGCCGGTGCACGACAAGCATCACATGGAAGCCGGTGCCGACGGGACCAGCCCGGTTCCGGAAGGTGCGGAGCCGGCGAAGGCCTGATCAAGGCTTCTGCCATCACGATCAACCGGCCCGGAAGCATCCGCTTCCGGGCCTTTTTTGTGTTCATATGCATCACAAAGCTGAGGGATAGGGGGTCGGATTTCGGACCCGTCAGGGGCGTTCCGTCAGTTTCCCGGCACGTTCATGGTGAGCGTTTTCAAGTGACCAGATGCAATGCCTTCCATGAAAAGATATTTTCTCTCAATGGCTTGTGTTCTCTCTCGGGTCTTTACTCGGCAATGTCTTATTTGAGGCGCTGGTTGAAATAAATTTCAGAAAAAGAAATAAATACCAAAACAGTTTGACGGCTTTCGGGGGCTGCCCTTATCCATGGTCTCGCTGGGATAAAAACCAGTGTTTGAAATTTCTTGCAGTGAGCTGGTCTCTTTGACAGGCTGACCTGCAAGACCGGGAGGAGCAGCGTCAGGCTCCCTGCGTTGAGAGGAACGCAGACTGGATGTCCTGACAATCTGAAATCGATCACCCATCGGGCATTCGGCCGTTCGCGGTTGGCAGCCCGTTGGTCCAGGGAGAAAACCATGGGCACTTCTATCTTCAAGGGAATTCTCGCGTCGACCATGCTGTCGGCTGCAGTTCTGACCGCAGCTCCGGCCGCGGCAGACGGTTTGAAATGCGAGCCGGGCGAAACCTACATCATGAACGTGATGGTTTCCGGCCATCCCTACTGGGTGCCGGTCTATCAGGGCTTCAAGCAGGCTGCGTCCGCATTCGGCTGCGAGACGATCTTCTCCGGCACGCCGGACTATGACATCACCAAGCAGATCGCTTCCTTCGAGCAGGACATGGTCAAGCAGCCGGCTGGTGTCTTGCTGCACCCGATGCAGTCCGATCCGTTTATCGAGCCGATCGACCGGGCCGTCGACAACGGCACGCAGGTCGTGACCTTCGCGGCGGATTCTCCGAAGTCCAAGCGCAGTGCCTATATCACCTCCGACAACCTTGCCGAAGCCAAGTTTGCCGCCGAAGAAATCGTCAAGCAGGTTGGTGACAGCGCGGAATATGCGGTTCTTGAAAACCCGGGTCAGTCGAACCACGATCTGCGCGTGACCGCGCTGCTCGACTACATGGGAGAGCACTACCCGAACATGAAACTGGTCGGCCGCCAGGCGACCAACCAGGACAGCAATGCCGCCTACCGGGCAACGGCCTCAATCCTTCAGGCCAACCCGAACCTTGCCGCTCTCTGGATCCCGGAAGCGGGCTCCGCGGAAGGAGCTGTCGCAGCGGTGCTGGAAGCGGAAGCGAAAGTGCTGATCATGCATGCCGATGTGACGCCAACCACTCTTGAGCACATCAAGGCCGGCAACATCCACATGGCGCTGAATCCGAACCAGGGCATGCAGGGGTTCATGGGCTTCATGGCCGTGTTCCTCGCCGCACATTCCGACGTGTTCGATCCGTTCAACGACTACAAGGTTTCCGGCTACAACCCGGTTCAGATCCCTTACGTCGACAACGGCTTTGCCGTGATCACCAAGGAAAACGCCGACAGCTTCGACCTCAACGCCTACATGGAAGGCCGCGACCCGAGCTGATGAACAAACCGGGGCTCCTTTGGAGCCCCGTGTGATACGGCGAGCTGCCTGCAATCAATGCAGCAGATCAGGCAGCCCGTTCTTTCTCCGGAATTGCGAGCAAATCGGCCCTGTCATGACTGACGATGTGATCCTCAAGATCTCCAACCTCTCGAAATCCTTCGGGCCGGTTCAGGCGCTCAAGGGGGTAAGTTTCGAATTGCGCAAGGGCGAGATCCATGCGCTTGCCGGGGAAAACGGCGCCGGCAAATCGACGCTGATGAATATCATCGACGGCATCCTGCAGCCGGACAGCGGAGAAATCCGCTTCGATGGCGAACCGGTGGTCATTTCATCTCCAGCGATGGCGCAGAAGCTCGGCATCGGCTTCGTTCACCAGGAGATTGCGCTGTGTCCCGATGTGACGGTTGCCGAAAACATTTTCATGGCGACGACCAATGTCAGCCGTTCGTTCCTGATGAATTATCGTGCACTTGAAAAGAAAGCGGCTGAAGTGCTCGGCCAGCTTGGTGACATCGAGCCGACGACACTCGTGCGGGATCTGTCGATTTCCCACCAGCAGCTCGTCGAGATCGCCAAAGCCCTGACACTCGATTGCCGGGTGCTGATCCTGGATGAGCCGACGGCGGCGCTGACAGAGAAAGAAGCGCAGATCCTCTTCAAGATCATGCGCCGTCTTGCCGACAAGGGCATCTCGATCATCTACATCTCCCATCGCATGGTCGAGATCTTCGACAACTGCGATCGGGTCTCCGTTTTCCGGGACGGCACCTACATCACGACCCGCAATGTTGCGGAGATCCAGCCCGATGACGTGGTCAATGCCATGGTCGGCCGGGTTATCGACGAGCTTTACCCGCGCAAGCAGTCCGAAAGCGAAGAGACGGACGATATCATTCTGGACGTTCAGAACCTGAGTGAACGCACGCGTTTCAAGGATGTCTCGTTCCAGCTCCGCAAGGGCGAGATCCTCGGGATTGCCGGGCTGATCGGTGCTGGGCGCAGCGAGATCGTGAAGGGCATCTGCCGGCTTGAAGGCGACGTGACCGGGGAGGTTTCGCTCAATGGCCGCAAGCTGTCGCTGAAGACCTATCGGGACAGCATCTCCGAGGGCATCGTCTATTTGTCCGAAGACCGCAAGGGTGACGGCATCTTTTTGGATATGTCCATTGCCGCCAATGTCTCCGCCCTGAAACCGGAACAGGTCGCGAATTCCTTTGGTCTGATTGCCGGAAGCCGGGAGGTTGCGCAGGCAGACACGCTTGGCAAGCGTCTCAATCTCAAATGTGGCTCGCTGTCGGACCCGGTGTCATCGCTTTCCGGAGGCAACCAGCAGAAGGTTGCGATCGCGAAAATGCTGTCGGTCAATCCGAAGCTGATCTTCCTGGATGAGCCGACGCGTGGTGTCGATGTCGGCGCAAAGGCCGAGATCCATCGCATCCTGCGCAATCTCGCCAGCAGCGGGGTCGGAATTTTGGTGATCTCGTCGGAGCTGCCGGAACTGATCGGCGTTTGTGACCGTGTGCTGGTCGTCCGGGAGGGACAGATCAGCGGCGAAGTCACGGGCGATCAGATGACCGAAGAAAACATAATGCACCTGGCGTCCGTGGGCGCCCAGGCAACCATAAACTAATCGTGGGGGAAACCATGGAAGACGCCGTCTCCCTGACAGACGCGCCGAACGGCAAACCGGCAGACGTATCGATGATCCGCAAACTGTTGCGCATGCGTGAAACGGGACTGATCGCGATCATCCTAGTGCTGTTCATCGTGATGTCCTTCGCCTCGCCCTACTTCCTGACCTGGGTGAACATGCGCGCCATGGTCATGGCCTTTGCGGTGGAAGGCATCGTGGTGGTCGGCATGACCATCCTGCTGATTTCCGGCGGGATCGATCTTTCGGTTGGCTCGGTGACAGCGCTGGCCATGGTGATTGCCGGCTGGCTGTTCCTGAACGGGGTCGACCCCTGGGTCGCGTCGGCGATTTCGATTGCCGCCTGCACGGCCATCGGGGCGTTCATGGGGTTCTTTGTCACCCGCGTCGGCCTTCATCATTTCATCGTGTCGCTGGCAATCATGGTGATCGCCCGGGGGGCGTGTCTTCTGGGCACGGGCGGGCGTCCGCTCGGTCTGTTCACGCTGCCGCCCGAGTTCAAGTTCATCGGTCAGGGGTCCATTGGACCGATCCCGGTCGTGATCCTGATCTTCCTTGTGGTGGTGATCGGCTTCGACTTCCTGCTGCGCCGCACGACCATGTTCCGCAAGGTGTTCTATACCGGCAGCAACGAGAAGGCCGCCGCCTATTCCGGCATCCGTACCAAGCGCGTGGTGTTCTTCACGACCACCCTTTGCTCGGCTCTGTGTGGTGTGGCCGGCATCATCTACATGGCCCGCTTCGGTTCTGCCCAGCCGACCTTCGGCATCGGCATGGAACTGAACGTGATTGCGGCGGCCGTTATCGGCGGGGCGAGCCTCAAGGGTGGTTCGGGTACCATTTTCGGAGCGATCCTGGGGGCGGTGCTGCTGTCGGTTGTTTCCAGCTCGCTCGCGCTTCTGGATGTCTCGGTCTATTGGCAGGACATCATCCGCGGCTCGATCCTGCTGGCGGCGGTCTCCATAGACCACTATCTCGTCAAGAAACGCGCCTGACCCGGCTCCAGCGAAGAGGCAACCAGATGGCGGACAAGAAAAACGATATCGAGCTGATGCGCCAGATGCACACGGTTCTCGTGCTGCATTTCCTGGAAGGCAAGAAACAGTCGGAAATCGCCGAACTGCTCAACCTGTCGACGTCCAAGGTGAACCGTCTGATCACCCAGGGCCGCAAGATGGGCATGATCAAGATCGATATCGAGAACCCGTTCCAGCGGTTGACTGATCTGGAAAACCTGCTGGAACAATCGACGCCCCTTTCAAAAGCGCTGGTTACATCGTCCGTCGAAGGCAGCCCCAACACGACGCTGAAGCAGGTCGGGCTTGCCGCTGCCAACCATCTGGTGGAGACCATCCGTGATGGCGACATCATCGCCATCACGGGTGGCAAGGCCGTCGGGGCGGTGGTGCAGAACATCGAGACCGACCGGAAGTTTGACGTCACCGTGGTGCCGCTCACTGGAGGGGTGCAGGGCAAGTACCACACGGATGTCAATCATCAGGCCAGCCTGATGGCCGAGAAGCTGGGCGGCAAGGCACTGCAGCTTCATGCGCCGCTCTTTGCCGAAAGCCGGGAGCAGCGCGACATGCTGATGGAAGTCGGCTCCATTCGCGAGGTCCTGGACCTGGCACGGCAGGCAACGATCGCTCTGGTCGGCATCGGATCCATCGCGACGCCCGGGTCGAGCTACTACGACCTGCATCCGATGCCTGAATCGGACCGCAAGATGCTGGTTGGTAGCGGTGTCAGCGCCGAATTCCTGGCCTACCTGATGCGCCAGGACGGGACGGTTGCCGACTACGCCCTCAATTCGCGGCTGGTCGCACTGGCGCCTGAAGAGCTGCGGCGCTTCAAGCGGGTCATCGGGGTGACCTCGGGCGATGAAAAGATCTGGCCGATCCGGGCCGTCCTCAACGGAAACTATCTGAATTCACTCATCTTGGACGAGGACACCGCGGGAGCGGTCCTTGCAACCATGGAAGGCAAACAGAATGTTGCATGAAATGCTGACACGCGAGATCGGACGCTCAAGCATTGAGGCGTCGGCTATCGGGCTCGGCACCTGGGCCATTGGCGGCTGGATGTGGGGCGGCACGGATGAAGCCAAGTCGATTTCCGCAATTCAGGCTTCCATCGATGAAGGCATCAGCCTGATCGACACTGCTCCGGCGTATGGCCAGGGGCTGTCGGAGGAGATTGTCGGCAAGGCGATTGCAGGCCGCCGCGAAAAGGTGGTGCTGGCAACCAAATGCGGTCTCGTCTGGCACACCCAGAAGGGCAATCACTTCTTTGATTATGACGGCAAGCCGGTGCACCGGTATCTCGGCAAGGATGCGATCGTCCATGAGGTGGAGCAGAGCCTGAAGCGGCTCGGGACCGATTACATCGATCACTACATCACCCATTGGCAGGATCCGACCACGCGGATTGCGGAAACCATGGAGGCGCTGGAAACCCTGAAGACCCAGGGCAAGATCCGCTCCATCGGTGCCAGCAACACGACTGCCGACGATGTGAAGGCCTATGTGGCTGCAGGGCAGCTGGACGCGATCCAGGAAGAATATTCGATGATCAAGCGCGACATCGAGGACACCCTGGTGCCTCTCTGCCTCAAGGAAAAGGTTTCGGTGCTGAGCTATTCGTCGCTGGCGCTAGGTCTTCTGACGGGCAAGATCGGTCCTGACAGAACCTTCGAAGGTGATGATCAGCGCAAGGACAATCCGCGGTTCTCGGTCGAAAACCGCCGCAAGGTTGCCAGATTGATGGACGCCATCGCTCCGATAGCGGAGGCCCATGGTGCCACCAAGGCCCAGGTGGTGATCGCCTGGACGCTGCAGCAGCCGGGCATCACCTTCTCCTTGTGCGGAGCCCGTGATCCGGTGCAGGCGCGGGAGAATGCCAAGGCGGGGCGCCTCAGGTTGACCAGTGAAGAAATCGGGCTCATCGGCGATGCCGCCGCGACCCATCTGACCGAACTCGCCGCTTAAGAGACTTCGAAATTGAGATTGGAAAGGGCACCGGGCATCCGTCCGGTGAACGGGGAAGGCATGTCCGAACAACGGCAAGGAAAATGGGACCGTATCGCGCTTGACGGCGCGTTCGACGCCGTTGTCGTCGGCGGCGGTATCAACGGGATCGGGGTCTACCGGGATCTGGCGCTGCAGGGTGTCAGGGTGCTGCTGGTGGAACGGAACGACTTTTGCTCGGGGTGCAGTTCTGCCTTGTCGCGCATGATCCATGGAGGATTGCGCTATCTGGAAAACGGCGAGTTCGACCTGGTGCGCGAATCCCTGCGCGAACGCGACGCGCTGCTGGTCAATGCGCCTCATCTGGTCCATCCGCTGCCGACCGTCATTCCCATCGGATCGCTCTTTTCCGGGCTCCTGAACAGCGCGGCAAGTTTCTTTGGCTTTTCAGGTCAGCCTTCCAGCCGGGGAGCGGTCCCTATCAAGCTCGGGCTGACGCTTTATGACTGGGTGACACGCAAACGCCGGCTGTTGCCGAAACACCGTTTCCGCGGAGCGAAGGCGACCCGGGATACCTGGCCGGGTCTGACCGGCGCCATCCGGTGTTCGGCCACTTATCACGATGCCTGGATCAGCCACCCGGAGCGGCTAGGTCTGGAACTGGTCAGGGAGGTGGAAGAGGTGGCTCCCGACTGTGTCGCCCTCAACTATGCCTGTCTTGAGCCGGCCGGGAGCGGTTTTGTTGTGCGAGATCAGGTGAGCGGCCGAACGGAAGAGATCTCGGCGAAGATCCTCGTCAATGCCACAGGCGCCTGGCTGGATGATGCCATTGATGAGCTTGCCGGCAATTCCAGCCACGAACGCCTGGTGTCGGGTACAAAGGGATCGCATCTCATTCTCGACAATCCGGCGCTGGAGAAGGCGCTTGGCGGCCATATGGTCTATTTCGAGAATTCGGATGGCCGGGTCTGCATCGTCTTTCCGTTCTTCGGCAAGGTTCTGGCCGGGTCGACGGATATCCGCGTCAAGACAGCCGAACGTGTGCGCTGTGAGCCGGAAGAAGAAGCCTACATTCTGGGCTCGCTCCGGCTGGTCTTTCCGGAGATCGACTTCAATGCGGATGATGTCGTTTTCAGTTACAGCGGCATTCGGCCGTTGCCGAAGAGCGATCATGATTTTACAGGCCGGATTTCCAGGGGCCATTTTACGACCCGTATCGAAGGACCCGTTCCGCAGATCTGCATGATCGGCGGCAAGTGGACAACGTTCCGTGCCTTTGCCGAACAGGCGACGGACGAAGTGCTCAGCGAACTTGGCCGGACCAGGCATGTCGGCACCCTGTCGCGCCCGATCGGCGGCGGAAAGGATTTTCCTGATGCTGCCGTGATCCTGGAGCGCGACCTGATCTCGAACCATGGCATTGGTCCCGCGCGCGCCGCGCACCTGGTGGCGACCTATGGCACCACGGCGACGGAGCTGCTGGCCTTTTGTCAGGGCAGGCCGGACGACGAGGCACTTTCGCCGCAGACAGAAATCACAGCGGCGGAGATCGCGTTCCTCGCCTCCCGCGAAAGCGTGGTGACCCTTGCCGACATCGTGTTGCGCCGGACGACACTCGCCATCCAAGGACTGATCAGTGAAGAGCTGCTCGACAAGCTGGCGGCCGTCGCCGGTGAAGAACTCGGCTGGTCCGACGCAGAGCGCGGGCTTCAGCGCGACCGGCTGATCGAAGACCTTTCCACCTATTATGGCGTTTCGTTTGAAGATCGCCGGAACCAAGACACAAGCAGGAGCAGAATATGCGTTTGAGCCCCAAAGCCCGGATGAACCGGATGTTCACCCACGGCGGCTGCCTGGATGTTGCCGTTGATCATGGCGTGTGCAACGAACCGAGCTTCATGGTTGGCCTGGAAGACATGGCCGGGGTTGTCGACACCCTGGTCAAGGCCGGGCCTGATGCGATCCAGATGGCCTATGGCCAGGCGGATCTGTTGCAGTCGCGTCCGGAGAAGGACAAGCCGGCGCTGGTGATGCGCATCGACATGGGCAACCCCTACAATGACCAGCGCCACCGGGTGATGTGGTCGCTGCTGCAGAATGCCGACGAGCCGATCATCGGGGCTCTGGAAATGGATGCGGCTTGTGTCGTGGTGAACCTGTTCATGTTGCCGGACGAGCCGGAGCTGTTTCGCCAATGCGTGGAGAATATCTCCAGGGTGCGCGCTGCCTGCCACAAGTACGGCATGCCGTTGATGATCGAGCCGCTGGTAATGCTGCCGAACGACATCCGGGGTGGCTATCAGGTTGATGGCGACGCAGACAAGATCGTGACACTGGTTCGGCTGGCAAGCGAGATGGGAGCCGACATCATCAAGGCGGACCCGACCGATAACGCGGAAGATTTCCACCGGGTGGTCGAAGCGGCGCGCGTTCCGGTTCTGGTGCGTGGTGGGGGCAAGGAAGACCTGAAGACTGTTCTCAGGAAATCCGCTGCACTGATGCGCCAGGGTGCCAAGGGCATGGTCTATGGACGCAACATCTATCAGCACGACAACCCGAAAGCGGTGATTGCGGCACTCATGGCAATGATCCACAACGGTGCCGACGGTGACGAAGCATGGGACATCTATAACCGTGGCTGACGACAGGACTTATCTGCTGGGGCTTGATGCCGGCAACACGGTGATCAAGGCTGTCCTGTTCGATCTGGCGGGCCGCCAGGTGGCGATGAGCGCACTGGACGGCCAATCGTTTTCACCTGCTCCCGGACATGTTGAACGCGATCTCGGAGAGTTGTGGCGCAATGCGCAAACGGTTATCCGCGAGTGCCTTGACAAAGCCGGTGTCGAGCCTTCGCAGATCGCGGCAGTTGGTTGTGCCGGGCACGGCAACGGTCTTTACCTGCTGGACAAGGACCATGAGCCACTGCTGGGCATCCAGTCGCTGGATACGCGCGCCGCGGATCATGCAGGCAAGCTGCGTGAGGCGCATGGTGACAGGCTGCACGCCCTGTGTCTGCAGGAACCCTGGCCGTCCCAGACCCCGACGCTGCTTGCCTGGATCAAGGACAACCGGCCGGATCTTTATGCCCGGACCGGAACCGTGCTCCTTTGCAAGGACTTCATCACCTTCAAGTTGACCGGAGAACGCGTCAGCGAGATCTCCGACATGTCGGGGTGCGGTTTGCTCAGGTTACCGGACAATCTCTACGACAGGGAGCTGCTGGAACTTTATGGTCTCGGCGAGGCAGAGCCGATGCTGCCGCATCTGGTCGAACCGGCGGATGTGGCCGGGCATGTCACGGCAGAAGCCGCGACTGCGACCGGACTGAAGGAAGGGACGCCGGTTGTCGGCGGCTATTTTGACGTGATCGCCAGTGCGCTCGGGTCGGGCGTTGTCCATTCCGGCGAAGCCTCGATCATTGCAGGCACCTGGAGCATCAATCAGGTCTTTTCGGAGGCCCCGATCGTCGACAAGGCAATGTTCATGGCCTCGGGTTTTGCCCCCGGCCGGTTCGTCAATATCGAATCGAGCGCAACATCGGCCGCCAACCTGGAATGGTATGTGCGAGAGCTGGTGGAGCGCGGGAAACATCACGACGATCCGTTCGGCTATTGCAACGCGAGGATCGCGGAGGTCGCGCCCGCGGTGGACGACCCGTTCTTTCATCCGTTCCTTTACGGCTCGCGGCTTGGGGCGGACTTCCGCGCCGGGTTCTATGGTCTCGCCGGCTGGCATTCGGAAGGGCACCTGCTGCGGGCCTTGTTCGAAGGGGTTCTCTTTGAACATCGCCGCCATATCGAGGTGCTCGGGAGAACCGGTGTCACGTTCGACCGGGCAGTGCTATCCGGAGGCGGGTCACGCAGCCCGGTCTGGCCGCAGATGTTCGCCGATTGTCTGGGTGTTCCGATCACCGTTGCGGAAGCTCGTGAGACGGGTGCGCTAGGCGCGGCCATTGGAGGCGGTGTTGGTGTCGGTCTCTTCCCTGATTACGAGACGGCTGTTGCAGCCATGACGAGGGCGCAGAAGGAATATCTGCCGGTGGCTACGATGAAATCGCACTACGACCGGCGCTACCGGACCTACTGCAAGCTGACAGATGCTCTTCGGTCCTTCTGGGCCGATATGCATGTCATGGACGAATAGTCCTCTTGGAGGAATTGCCGAAACGTCAGGATCTTCTAGTGTGAGGGAAACAGCCGGGCGAATTCGCATCGGCGAGCGCCCACATATGTCTCTTTTCGAGTTTGCGAAGAAACAGAAAACCTGATCAGGATGAGGGTGTTAAAGGGTCACATCAGTGCCGGCGGAAGATTGCCTGGTCCGGCATGATGCAGATCATCGAAGTTTGGACCGCAGCAGGAAAGACTGCGGACAGGAAATGGGCAGGAAACGGGAAACGACATGAGCGGTCCGACTTCACTCGATGGAACCTACGATTATGTGATCGTCGGGGCCGGAACGGCCGGCTGTGTTCTGGCAAAACGGCTGACCGAAGATCCTTCGGTCAAGGTGCTGCTTCTGGAAGCCGGCGGTTCGGACAATTATCACTGGGTGCATATCCCGGTCGGATATCTCTTTTGCATTGGCAATCCGCGCACCGACTGGATGATGAAGACAGCCAGCGAGCCGGGCCTCAACGGACGCAGCCTGGTCTATCCGCGTGGCAAGGTTCTGGGTGGCTGTACGTCCGTCAACGGCATGATCTACATGCGCGGCCAGGCGGCGGATTACGACCATTGGCGTCAGCTTGGCAACGTCGGCTGGTCCTGGGATGATGTGCTGCCCTATTTCCTGAAGTCGGAAGACCATCATGCCGGAAAGTCAGGTTTGCATGGCGGTGGCGGTGAGTGGAAAGTCTCCAAGCAGCGCCTGAAATGGGAAATCCTCGAAGCCGTTCAGAAAGGCGCACGGGAGTTCGGTGTCGAACCGCGTGCGGATTTCAATGACGGCAGCAACGAAGGCAGCGGTTTTTTCGAGGTCAACCAGAATGGCGGCGTTCGCTGGAACACGGCGAAAGGTTTCCTTCGCCCGGCACTGAAACGGCCGAACCTGCGCTTGATCACCCATGCCGAAACCAGGTCGATCCTGCTGGAAGGCAAGCGTGCAGCCGGTGTTACCTTCACCGTGAAGGGGCAGGAAAGGACCGCGCGGGCGGAGCGCGAAGTTCTGCTGGCTGCGGGGGCGATCAATTCACCCAAGATCCTGGAGCTCTCCGGTATCGGCAATGGCGCGGTGCTGTCGCAGCACGGCATCGAGGTGAAGCATGAACGTGCTGGCGTTGGCGAGAACCTGCAGGATCACCTTCAGATCCGAACGGTCTACAAGGTCAAGAACGCCAAGACCCTGAACACCATGGCCAACAGTCTTTTCGGAAAAGCCTCGATTGCGCTTCAATACGGGTTGATGCGATCCGGGCCCATGTCGATGGCACCCAGCCAGTTCGGCATGTTCACCAAGTCAGATCCGTCGCTTGAAACGCCGGATCTCGAATATCACGTCCAGCCTCTCTCGACCGACAAGCTCGGCGACCCGCTGCATCCGTTCCCGGCAATCACGGTTTCGGTGTGCAACCTTCGTCCGGAAAGCGTTGGTGCGTCACATATTCAGAGCGGTGATAGTGGGCAGCAACCCGACATCAAGCTGAATTACCTGTCGGCGGAAAAGGACAAGCTCATTGCCCTCAAGTCCGTACGTCAGGCGCGGGAGATCATGACGGCCAAGGCCTTGCAGGCCTACCAGCCGGAGGAAATCCTGCCGGGGCCTCAGGTCGACAGCGACGAGGACCTTCTGAAAAAGGTCGGCGATATCGCCACCACGATCTTCCACCCGGTTGGAACCTGCCGGATGGGTCCGGACGAACAGTCGGTTGTCGATCCTCAGCTGAAAGTTCGCGGTCTCGATGGCCTTCGGGTTATCGATGCCTCGATCATGCCGAAGATCGTTTCCGGCAACACGGCTTCGCCCGTGGTGATGATCGCCGAAAAGGCGGCGGACATGATCCGGATGGAGCAACGGGGCTGAGGGGCACTGGTCGGAGAAATTGGGTGTGGTTGGTCCATTCTGCTGAAATCTGCCCACCCACTGCCTCATCCTGAGGAAGCGCCTTGGCGCTGTCTCGAAGGATGGGCGGCATATTCTGGGCAAGCGGCCCATCCTTCGAGACGGACCTGACGGTCCTCCTCAGGATGAGGGGGAAGTTGGTTGGGCTGAACTGAGTCGCGCTAACTTCAGCTGAGCAAACCTGAATTGAGTTGCTTGCGGCGTGTCCGGCAAGCCTCTGAAATTTCACACCTAATCAGCCGCCTTCACCCGATATGGCACAATGCCGCGCTGGCCTGAATCGATGAAAGGTTCCTTGTCGACGGCCGGGAAGGCGCGCTGGTCGCAATTGTCCCTCGGGCAGATGCGGCAGTTGACGCCAATGGGCTCGGGCGAGGAGATCTCGTCGACCGCAAGCCCGTCGGCATAGACGACCGCATCGGCATATTGCACCTCGCAGCCGATACCAAGCGCGTAGCGGCGCTCGCCGCTGCGGTAGTCCGGCTGGTGTTTGGTGATGCTGGTCGCCACGCAAAGATAGCGTACTCCGTCAGGCATCTGGGCGACCTGCGAGGTGAACTTGTTGGAGTTCTGTTCAAAGGCCTGATGGACGTTCCAGCGCGGGCAGGAGCCACCGAAGCGGGCGAACTGGAACCGGGTTGCACTGTGGCGTTTGACGACGTTGCCGGCCCGGTCGATCTTCACGAAGTAGAACGGCAGACCTTTGGCGCCGGGGCGCTGCAAAGTCGACAGACGGTGGCAGACGGTCTCGATACTGGCGTCCAGCCGGTTCGAAAGAAGCTGGATATCGTGCCGGGTTTCCGCAGCGGTTTTCAGGAAGTCGTCATAGGCCAGGATCAAGGCGCCCGCGAAATAGTTCCGCAAGGCCAGCCGTGCGATGCTTTCCGCCGACTTGGTCTTGAACCTTGCCCTGGTGACCTCTTCCGAAATGAGGTCCCGGACACACAGTTCAGCGACGACTGACCCAAGCAGGAAGCTCTTGGTCGATTGCGGAATGGCACTGTAGAGCGCGATGGTACGGGCGAAATCGTCCTGACGGATCAACGTGCCTCGATAGTCCGGAAATTCCGTGACTGATATACCGAAGCGTTCCTGAAGCCAGGTGGTCAGGGCGGTGAACTTCGAAGGGGCTTTCGAAAGTCCGATCTCCAGAGAGAGCTTCTCCGCGGCCCGGTCGATGCTGTCGACGTAATTGTCCATGTAGTGGAAATAGTCGCGGACCTCTTCATAAGCGGATTTCCGAGGTCCGGGACCGCTTTCCGGACTACCGCCGAGCTGGACCAGATCGTCCTCGTTCGCTTCCCGGTCGTGATAGGTCCGCAGCGCGCCGTAAAGATCCATGATCGCCTTGGTGACGCCTGGTGCCCGAGTGACCAGTTCATGCACTTCCTGCCGGCCGACGGAGGCTGTCAGAAACTGGGTGTCGGCGAAAATTTCCTGAAGATCCTGCACCACCCGGTCGAGGTCGTTCTGTTCGAAGGCTGACAGATCGACGCCAAAGATCCTGTTAATCGTTAGCAATACCGAGGCGGTGACCGGGCGGTTGTTGTTTTCGATCTGGTTCACATAGGCGGTGGACAGGCCGATTTTCTTTGCAAACTCCACCTGGGATAGGCCGAAATCCGAGCGGATTTGCCTCAACGTGTGGCCGGAATAGAGTTTTTTGCTCACGCTTGGCATCCTTCAGGATCAAATTGCAAAACTTTAACATTATGCAGTATGCATTTTAACATTTTACAATAGCCTGATAATCATGAAAAGTCCTGCCACCACGGAGGAATACAAACCCAAGGAACATAGTGATGACCGCTCATTTCGCCTTGCCGACAAGTTCCGCAGTCAATGGTAGCGCCGGCCCGTTCGCCGCAGGCATCCGTTGGCCGATCAACCTCACCGACCTGGTGACGCCGCGCCAGCTGGAAATCATGGTGAAGCTGTGCGAAGGCAAGGTGAACAAGCAGATTGCCTATGAGCTGGACGTGTCGATTGCGACCGTCAAAGCGCATATCCGCAATGCGATCACACGTCTCGGGGCGAAAAATCGCACCAATGCGGTTGCCATCGTCGCTGCCAACAGCGCGATTTTCCAGAACGCAGCCGCCTGATCTGGTGACAGACCAGCCTTCCGGACATCCAGCCAGAAACCTGTGGGTGTCCGGAGGTGGGTCAAACTGAAATACCGGTGCAGCCAGTTCGACTTTTTTTGATCAGGCGTGCGTCTGACAGATTGTGTAAGCCCCATCGACTGCGGAATATCGCGAAAAAATAAATGCGAACCGCAGCCTGTCTGACGGCGAGACCGCCGTCAGTCGCTTGCATTTGGTCGTCGAAAACCTGCTTCCCGACACCGCTGAACATACGGGCCGGACGTTTCCGGCAAAGTATCAGGCTGTCCGCTTGATCATGGATGTGCGGATGCTTTCCACTTCCGTGGCGAGGAAGTCGCAAAAGTCCTTGGCGACAATGGAAATCGGCCGGTGGGTCGGTGTGAGGATCGACAGGCTGTTCTGTATGCGCGGCCGGAACGGACGAAAGACGATCATGGGCGGGCCCATGCCGAGCCGACCCTTTTCCTGCGCATTGTAGGCCGTGATCATGTCGCACATCAGGGCGCAGAGGCCTGCTTCGACGAAGCGGAGCCCAAGCCAGGCCGTCTGAAGTTCAAAGCGCTGGTTGAAACGAACTCCGGCATCGCGAAAACGGGCGAGTGTCTGCCGGTGGCTGCGATGTTCTGAATGAAGCAGCGCCAGCGGATATCCATCCAGTTCAGTCGGGGTAATGACTTCCTTCGAGGCCAGGGGATCGGTCGCGGGGATCGCGCACATGCATTCCAGGTCGAAGTCGATCTGGTCGAAGGAATTTCGGGCTCTCGGTGTTTCTGCAAATCCGATATCGAATTGCTGCGCGGCGATCAGTTCCTCGATTTCGGCTGACGTTCTGCTGGCCAGGGCAACCTTGACGCTTGGCTTGTCGGCAATGAACTTCGACAGGCTGTTGGGCAGGAAATCGGCCGTCGCTTCCGGTATGCCTGCGACCCGCAGTTGGCCGTGTTCCCGGTTGGCGAGACCGCGCAGGGTGCGCTTGGAAATTTCCAGCCGCTTGAGAATGGCTTCCGCTTCTTCCAGGAAGAATTCCGCTTCCGGTGTCGGAACCAGACGGCCTTGCTCGCGAACGAACAGTTTCAATTCCAGTTCGGTTTCAAGACCCGCGATTGTGGAGCTGACTGCAGGTTGCGTCCGGCCAAGCGTACGCGCGGCTTCAGAAATCGAGCCACTTCGCATGACCTCTCGAAAGGTCGCCAGTTGCCGAATAGAAAGATTCATGGTTCTGCGAGAACCGCCCTCTCAAATCTCCACCTTTATTAATGTGTCGCCTAAACAGGTGCAGGTCAATACATGCAGAGAATTGTCGTGTATTCTTGTGGGTTTAGCTGAATAAACGCGAATAATACCTGCTTCGATCCCGTAATATTGCTAGACTACGAAATCGAATGCTTCCCTTCGCGTAAGCTCAAGCCGTCCCGGCAAGCTCGGGACGATTTCCGGCTGGTCTCAAGGTGCCGGTGACCAGAGCCTTGCAAGATCGAAGTTGTTGACGTCCTCAAGCAGCTCGATAAAGCCGCGTGCTGCGTGATCGAGCGATTGCCGACCCTTTTCAGCCGTGGCCAGCGAGGCGTTGCCGAGCGCGCCCGTTACGTTTAGGTCCTGCGCCTTCCAGCCGTATTGGGCTTTGCCGTGGCCACGCAGATGCTTGAATTCCTGCAGGTAAGTTTGCTGTTCCGACGGAAAATCGGTGGCAAGCTCCATGCGGACAAGATCAGGACGCAGATGTAACATCAGTGATGTTTCGATGTCGCCGCCATGTATGCCGTAGGTGAATTCCGCGTCGGCATACAGCCCGTCGGGCTGACCGAACCGCAGCCAGTTGGTGGCGGTGACGAACATGTCGTGTTTCACGCGTAGCTCCCGCGCCACGATATCCAGAACAGGAACGTTGCCGCCGTGGGAGTTGATCAGCACAAGTTTGCGAATTCCGGCACGAGCGACGCTTTCACCCAGCTCTAGCCAGGCGCGTGTGACCGTGTCCCAGGCCAAGGTCAATGTGCCGGGTGAAGAGATGTGTTCGTCCGATTTGCCGACGGCCTGTACGGGTAGGAAAGTCACAGGCAGACCAGTGGGCAGAAGCTCGAGTACCCGCTTGACCTGACCTTCTGCGATCGTCGTGTCCGTGGACAGTGGCAAATGCGGGCCGTGCTGTTCGATGGCCGCAACGGGAAGAACCGCGATCCAGTCTTCAACTCCTTGCGACTGAAAGTCGAGGGTTGTCATGTCTTGCCAATACGGCTTGGGCAGCATGGATCCGTTCCGCTTTGAAGGTACGTCACTTTCTCCTTTGCATAGCGTGTCCGAGCAGGCAAGAGGCGGTAGCAGAACGGCCATTGAGCGAGTGGGTCTTCACGAACTTATGATGCCGGATTCTTAACCGGTGTTTAGAATTTGCTGACGCCTTTTTGGGACAATTCGCGCCATGATCGGCGCAATCCTGTCAAATACGCCGGCAACGATCCTGAGAGGAAGCGGTGTCGCGGCTGAACGCGATCCTGGTTCTGGGGAAAATACCCATGGCCGGGACCAGGCTTCTGCGCGTGCAAGCCAGGCAAGTGCCCAGGCAATCTCTGCCCGTGCCGGCAATACGCCGACCTTGACCGCACAAGCCGTGATCGCCCTGCAGGAAGCCGACGGTTCTGCCGATGCGCCGGGTCGATCCCGCCAGGCAACTGCACCTGGAAATCCCGAAAGCGAAGAGACCGAGACCGGAACGCCCGCAAATGCGGCGCCTGCTGGCGACAGTGCTGATGCGGAGACCGAAGCCGCCAGCGGTGGAGCTGGCCAGGCACAGGATGATGCTGCAAAGGACGAAGATCCTGATGGCGACGGCCTTGACCAGGCCGAGGAAAAGCAGGTCGACAAATTGAAACAGCGGGACCAGGAAGTCCGTGCCCATGAGCAGGCACATGCCCGTGTTGGCGGTGCTTATGCCGGGGCGCCCAGCTACACCTTTCAGCAGGGACCGGACGGCAAGCGGTATGCCATAGGGGGCGAGGTCCAGATCGATACCTCCAGGGAACGCACACCGGAAGCCACGATCCGCAAGATGCAGGTCGTCATTCGCGCTGCGACCGCACCTGCCGATCCGTCTTCTCAGGATCTGAAGGTGGCGCAGCAGGCAAGGGCCCAGATTTCCGAAGCGCAGGCAGAAGTCCGGCAGAAAAAGTCGGAAGAACTGTCCGGGGATGATGACGACGGGAATGTCAATTCCGCCTCCGGTCCCGATCCTGAAACTGTCGGTGCGGACAGCACGACTGGCCGGAACAATTCTGGCGGCTCGGATAGTGCCGAGAATGTTGCCGGAACCAGCGGGGACAGGGCCCGGGCGGAAACAGCTGCAGCCATTTCCGCCTATCAGTCCGCAGTGGAGCGGACCAATGAAATCCAGTCCCGTCTGTCCGGGCTGGCCACTTGAGCCGGCAATCCTGGTCCTGCGTAGAAACGAGACCTGGCTGCAGGCATTTTTTCCTATCGCGGAAGCCGGTTTAAGGCGCTGCTCATTTCACCCGGAATGATGCTTGTCAGGCCGGCACTTGCGTGACAGAAAGACGGCTCCCTTTCGGGCGCTCGCCCTCCCAGAAAATGTTAGCTCCATGTCAGTTTCAATTCAGCGCCAAGCCATTGCCGCGCGTCGTGTCGTTTCGGCGATCTTCTTCATGTGCGGAACCAGTATCGGTACGTGGGCATCGCGAATTCCCAATATCAAGTCTGCAACCGGGCTCGATGAAAGCGGCTTCGGCATTCTTCTGCTTGTCATGGCTTGCGGTGCGTTTGTCGCCTTTCCCATAACCGGAATGCTGATCGACCGCCTGGGCGCGGCTCCCATGACAAAGTTGCTGGCAGTCGCCAACATCATCAGTTTCGTTTTGATCGGTCTTTCGCCCAACGTGGCCTTGCTGACAGCGGCATTGTTCCTGGCAGGGCTGAGCATTGGTGCGCTGGATATTTCCATGAACGGCTGGGGTGCTGAAGTGGAAAAGGCGCTGGAGCGTCCGATCATGTCCTCCTATCACGGGCTGTACAGCCTGGGTGCGGGTGTTGCTGCCCTGGCCGGCGGGCTTGCGATCATGGCGGATCTCAGCGTGCTGTCGCATTTTGTCCTGTGGGGCATCGTCGCGGCGCCATTCCTTGTCTGGTATTGGCGCCAATCCTGGCCGCAGACCAAGACGGAAAACGAAGATGGCAGCAAGGCACCGCTTTTCGCGCTGCCCAAGGGGGCTCTGGTGCTGGTCGGGCTGATGGCGCTGGTGGCAGCGCTCGGCGAAGGCGCAGTAACGGACTGGGCCGCGCTCTATCAGATCGAGGATCTTGGCGTTGCCGAGTCGATCGCGCCCGCCGCTTTCACGATTTTCTCTATCGCCATGGTGATCATGCGCCTGTCCGGTGACAAGGTGATCGCCCGCTTCGGGCCCGTGCCGACCGCGCGGGTCAGCGGTATCGTCGCGCTGCTCGGGTGCATCCTGCTGGTCTCCGGCGCAGGTCTGTGGTCTGTGTGGGCCGGCTGTTTCGTGATGGGCCTTGGGTATGCGGTGCTGTTTCCGCTTGCCATGTCGCGGGCAGCCAGTGATCCGCACATGTCGAAAGGGGCTGCCCTTGCGGCCGTTGCGACACTTGGCTATGGAGCTTTTCTGTTCGGTCCGCCGCTGCTGGGCTTTGTTGGCGACTATCTCTCGCTGAGAGCGTCGTTCATCACCGTTGCGGTGCTGACGGTTGCCATTCCGCTGCTTGCAGGGGCGCTCAAGGTCAAGGACTGACGGATACTGTGGAGACGGTTCACATAACGGGAACGCTGGAAGCGATCACATGACGTCACACAAAAAGGCCCCCGTCGTCGTATCCCTGAACGGTATCGGCAAGGTTTTCGAAAACGGCACGACCGCGCTCGACGATTTCTCCCTGGATGTGCGTGAAGGTGAATTCGTGTCCCTGCTTGGGCCATCCGGGTGCGGCAAGTCGAGTGCGCTCAGGATCATCGCCGGATTGTCCGATCCCAGTACGGGGACCGTTTCCTGGCCGGCGGAGCGAAGCGGGCAGGAGGAACATGAGCTCGGGTTCGTGTTCCAGGAGCCGACCCTGATGCCGTGGGCAACGGTTTTTGCCAATGTCTGGTTGCCACTGCGGTTAAAGGGCGTATCTCGCCAGGCTGCCCGGGACAGGGTGATGGAAGCACTTGCGACCGTCGGACTGGCTGACTTTGCAGAAGACTTTCCCCGTCAGTTATCCGGCGGCATGAAGATGCGGGTCTCGATTGCCCGGGCGCTTGTCACCCGGCCAAAAGTTCTTCTGATGGACGAACCCTTTGCCGCGCTTGATGAAATCACCCGGTTCAAGCTTAACAACGACCTGCTGCACCTGCAGAAGACCTTTGGCTGGACCGTGCTTTTCGTGACGCATTCGGTATTCGAATCCGTCTATCTCTCCAGTCGCATCGTGGTGATGGCCGCCCGGCCAGGCCGGGTGATACGCGAGATGGAAATCGACGCGCCTTACCCGCGAGAAGACAGTTTCCGGACTTCCGCCGAATACAGTCAATATTGCCGCGAGGTTTCCGATGCGCTGCATGGTGCACTTGAGCCGGCTGACGCGCTTTAAAAAGGTGCCGGATGTCCATGGTAATGGTCTGTATCACCGTTCGACAGAGGCACGTCAGCGGTCGGTACATCAAAAGTTAGCTGGATAACAAGCGCCAAGTCTGCGCAGTCTCAGTAAAATCGACTTTTCTCGGGCGAGTGTCATTTGACGGTTAAATACTCCCGCTAGGGTTCCGCCGCATCATTGATGAACGTGATTCGAGTTGATTGGAAGACGGGGTTGCTGCGATGGCTTTTAATTACAAGAAAAGCATAACGTTTCGGCTGGTTCAGGCGGCGAAGGCGCAGCGGGCCCGGTCCGGGGCGCATCTCATGCGAATCGGGCTGCACCCCGGCCAGGAACTGGTGCTGAAGGTCCTGGCAGATACGGACGGGCGCACAATGAGCCAGCTGGCTCTCGCGCTTGGTGTGCAGCCGCCCACCGTCACCAAGATGGTGACCCGGCTTTCCAGTCAGGGATATGTTCGCCGCCAGGTTTCCGACACGGACGGCCGACTTGCCCGGGTTTATCTGACCGATGTCGGCCGTGAACTGGTGCTGTCGGTGGACAAGGCCTGGAAGCGTCTGGAACGGGAAGCCATGTCCGGTCTGGAGGACAAGGACCGCAAGAAACTGCGGAAGCTGCTGCGGCAGGTCGAGAAGAACCTGTCGATTTCCGTCGACGACGACCCGGAACACGAGGCCGATTTCGACACAGACGGCGATGAAGTCGCGGAAGCCGAAGCCAAGGAAAAAGACAAGGCCAAGGAGAAGGAACTTTCAGTGGCCTGATCCGCGTCTGGCTCCCGAAACTCCCGTCAGCCGCCAGATGGCACCATGTGCAAGGCGGCCGGCAAAGATTACAAATCCGTCATTTGAAAAGGGGCTTTGTGCTTCTTACCTCCGTCGCAGCCAGACTGGCACATACGGAGGATGCACACATGCAACTGAGGTATCGGACGATAAACGAGGACCGCGGTGCCCGCCGGGCAGCAGAGCTGCGAGACCGGTTCCGGCACGTGTCGGATGCTTCCATCAACCACCCGCAATTCGGTTTGAGACAGGGTGCGCAAGCCCGCACCTGGAGCGAGGTCAAATCCCGTCAGTCTCAATTTCAGGAGCTCATGGCCTGGAGTGTGCTGGCGGTGGTGATGGTCTTCATCGGATTGATGATACTCTAGACATCGCTGCCATCCTGGCTGAAACCTACCGGTGACGCTTCGGACAAAGCGGCACCGGCACGAGATGAACACGCGGCGAACGGCTGGACCGTTCGTCGCTTTTTTGTGTCTACCGGCCATGGCCCATCTGGGGGATGCAGGGCTCTGCTCTCCGGCGCTAGAGCATTCGCGTTTCACAAACGGTTGATCCGGCTTATGAAGATTGTCGAGGACGTCGCAAGCAACCGCTGTCGTCAACAGCAACTGGGGGAATGCCATGAGTGCCACGATGACTGGCGGGAGAAAGAATTGGTTCGGGCAATCCGCAGCCGTCAGGCGCGGGAAAGCTGCCCGGCTCTCTGCGACGCTGGCTCACGGTAAAACCCTCCTGCCTTTCCTGGCATTCATTGTTTTCCTTGCCGGAACAAGTTCAGCGGCAACCGCGCAGACGCCTGATCCCGAACCGAAATTGCCGGCGGGTCTTGAAGCCGAGATTGAGTCTTGCAAGGCGGATCCAGCGAACCGGATCGGCGGCGCCGCGATTGGCGAGTGCCTGGAGGACCGGGCAGCGGAACGGCGGGCGGAACTGGACCGCAGACGCGAAAAACTCGCTGAACGGCTCTGCAATCCCGCGCATACGAAACAGCTGTTTGAAGGTGGAAAAACCTGGGAAGCGCTGCGCCAGAGCGAATGCGGATTGCTTGGCAAGCTCCCGGGAAATACCGCGTCCTATATCAACATGGCGTCCTGCGAGATGACGCTGGCACTTCAGCAAAGCGAGGCGCTGGCTTTACTGGAGGATTTTGCCAATCCGTGGTGCCCTTCCTACGAACTGGTCGAAGACGCAAGCCGGAAGGGCGAGCCGGTGCCGGGCGAAGCAGTCGAGATTGTGGGCAGCTCCCTGTCGTGGACATTCGAGCCCACGCCAGACGCCCGGATCGTCGTGTCGGACAGTGTGTCCGGAGAGGTCGTTCCACTCGATATCTCTGGTTGCTCGTTTTGTTCGGGTGATGCGGACAATTGCGAGCAGGACGGTATCTACACCATGCGCGAAGACCCGGAACGTCCGCTTTTTGTCGCGGTTTGCCACAAGGGCGCACATTCCCAGCGTCTGACCCTGTTCGACCCGGTGGTCCGGGGCGCTGAACCCGTCGTTGAGAGTACGGGCGAATATTTCATCGAATGGCAGATTCAAAAGGGACGGCTGGAGTACCGGCCGGACGGGGCAGGGGGCGCAGTCTGGCCCGAATACGACTGACCAATGGCTGGCGGCTGGACTGCGTTCATTTGAATGCAGTTTCCAGTTCCTCCAGCAAGGCCTTGATCCGCCGCACCTCTGACCGGCCTTTTGGATAAACAGCCTGTAGCCCGGCGGGGGGCAGCTCGAATTCCCGCAGCAATGGCACGAGTTTGCCCGCTGCCAGGTCTTCAGCAACATCCCACTGGGACTTGCGGGCAATCCCGAACCCGGCGAGACACCAGTCGCGCACCAGCCCGCCGTCATTTGCCGTGCGCCGTCCACTGACCGGCCAGCGCACTATCTTGCCGTCGATCAGGAACTGCCAGGAATTGTCGGGCTCGGAGCCAAAACGCATCAGCAGGCAATCGTGCCGGGCAAGGTCCCGAGGATGGTGCGGACGGCCATGGCGTTCCACGTAAGACGGAGCCGCACAGACAATCCGGGCGTTGGCCGCAAGCTTGCGGACGATAAGTGTTGAATCCTTCAACTCCCCATACCGGATCGCAACGTCGTACCCCTGCGAGGCAACGTCCACGAAACCGTCGCTCAGGTGAAGATCGATCGTCACGTCCGGATGAACTTCCAGAAACCGATCCAGCACGGCCCGAAGGCGTGTTCTGCCGAGATCAAGCGGTGCCGACAGGCGAATGGGTCCGGCCAGTCTTTCAGCGCCTAACCGGATACGGGCATCCAGCTCTTCGGCCTCGGCGAGCAGGCGACGGGCGCCGTCCAGCAGCAAACGCCCTTCCTCGGTCAGACTGAGGGCGCGCGTGCTCCGTGTCAGCAATCTGACGCCGTAGTGAGCCTCAAGTGCTGCCAGCCGCTCGGACGTCGTAGCGGGGGAATAGCCCATCTCCCTGCCCGCGGAGGCAATGCCTCCCGTTTCCGCAATGCGCACGAACAGCGCGAGATTGTCCAACATTATTCGAAAATTCCGAATTTTAGTTTCGGAATTGTCTCAATTATCTGCCCTTGCCGCAAGCATTAGGTTCGTGGGCAACAAAGGCAGTCCGATGATTGCTGCCGGAAAGGAAACGGGATGCTGCTCGATCATATCACCATCAGAACCCACGATCTCGTGACGACACGTGCCTTCTTCCTTCAGGTCTTCGACGATCTGGAGGAGCGCCCGCGTCCTCGCCGCATCCGCCAAATTCCGGGGCACTGGCTCTACTACGGCAATGAACCTCTCATTCATCTGATCGGAATTCCTCCACACGCCGAAGAGGATCGGCAGGCCGACGGCTGGGACCACATCGGTTTCCGCCTCGAAGGTTACGAGGCTTTCCGGGCAAAGCTGGAACGGCTCGGCATTGCCTATTCCCCCATGGATCTGCCGGAACTGGGCGAGCGTCGTCTGTTCTTTCGCACGCCCACCGGTCAGCTGATTGAAACCGTCTTTCGGGAAACCGACCAAAGGAGTGCGTGAGATGACATTTACCAAGGAAACAAGAACCGTGGTCATTGGCGGCACATACGGCATCGGAAGTGCCGTGGCCGATGCGCTGGAAAGCCGGCCGGGAGAGGTCTTGCGCGCAGGGCGCTCCAATGGACTGGACGTTGAAGACCCGAAAGAGGTTGCTGTCTATTTCGCCGCGATCGGTCCGGTTGACCATGTGGTTTTCACGGCCGGCAGCCAGGCACCGGGTGGACCCGTGTCCGGTCTTGATCTCGAGGCAGCCAAAACCGCTTTCGATACGAAATTCTGGGGTGCGGTCGCAGTGGCGCAAGCTGCGGCCAAGCATGTTCGACCGGGCGGTACCATAACATTCACCAGCGGTTTTCTAGCGCGGCGAACGGTTCCCGGAACCTTTGTGAAAACCACAATGAATGCGGCGCTGGAGGCAGGTGCCAAGGTGCTGGCGAAGGAGCTTGCTCCCGTCCGGGTCAATGTCGTCAGCCCGGGCCTTACCGATACATCCGCTTACGCCGCAATGGATCCAGCTGCCCGGACAGCCATGCTGAACAAGGCTGCTGAGACCCTTCCCGCCGGGCGTTTCGCAAAGCCGGCGGATGTGGCGGCGGCCTATCTCCTCCTGATCGACAACCCTTCCATGACCGGTGCCGTGATCGATGTCGACGGCGGCGCCCTGATCAACTGACGTTTGTGAAAGGACTTTCCATGACCAGCCTGTTCGACCGATATGACCTCGGTCCGCTTGCCCTGCCGTCGCGCATCGTGATGGCTCCCATGACGCGCTCGCGCAGTACGCAGCCGGGCAATGTGCCCAATGACATGATGGCGGACTATTACGCCCAACGGGCAAGCGCCGGGATGATTGTCAGCGAGGCCACGCAGATCTCACCGCAGGGCCAGGGTTACAGCTTCACTCCCGGCATCCATTCGGCGGAACAGGTCGATGGCTGGCGCAAGGTGACGGACGCCGTTCACCAAAAAGGCGGACGCATGGTGTTGCAGCTCTGGCATGTCGGCCGCATGAGCCATGCCCAGTTCCAGGGTGGAGGCCAGCCGGTTGCCCCTTCGGCCATCGCCCCGGCTGCGTCCATCTGGGCGGTTGACCCGGAGACCGGGCAGGGTGGCATGATCGAATGTCCCGTTCCGCGAGCACTCACGGTTGAAGAGATTTCTGCCATCGTCGAGGATTACCGGACAGCTGCAGCCAACGCCAGGGCAGCCGGGTTTGACGGTGTCGAGATCCATGCCGCCAATGGGTATCTGATCGACGAATTCCTGAGATCGACCTCCAATCGGCGGACGGATGCTTATGGCGACAGTCAGGAAAACCGCATCCGGTTTGCGTGGGAAGTGGCCGAAGCCGTTTCAAAAGTCATCGGGGCGGAGCGGACCGGCATTCGCTTTTCACCCTTCATCACCCAGCGTGGCATGGACGATCCGGCAGCACCGCAGACGATCCTGAAGCTCGCCGGGGAACTGGACAAGATCGGTCTTGCCTATGTTCATCTTGCCGAAGCCGATTGGGACGACGCGCCTGAAACGCCCGAAAGCTTCCGGGCTGCCTTGCGAGAGGCCTACTCCGGTACCGTCATTGTTGCCGGCGGCTATACCAAGGTGAAGGCAGACCGGATCCTTGCAGATGGATATGCGGACCTCGTTGCCTTCGGTCGTCCTTTCATCGCGAACCCGGACTTTCCGCGCCGCCTGGCGGACGGAGTGCCGCTTGCCGATTTCGATGGGTCGACGCTCTTCGGTGGCGATGCCGCAGGTTACACAAGCTATCCGGTGGCAGCATGACCACACCAATGAGCAAGGCAGAGATTGCAATGGCGACCGACAGGGTCGGGACGCATCTGGTGTCGGAAGAAAACGGCGTGAAAGTCTGGCATCTCCGACTGGCGCCGGGAGAGACGCTGCCCGCCCACCGGCACGAGCGGCCTTATTTCTGGAGCGTCCTGACCGATGGCAAGGCGACTTCTCGTCAGGCGGATGGCCGCATTCTGGACGTGACCTATAGGGCGGGTGATACCCGGCATATGTCAGATCTGTCGCCGGATACGGCCTTCGTGCACGATCTCACCAACACGGGCGAAGCGGAACTTGTTTTCGTGACCGTCGAATTCGTTCGGTAAACGGGTTTCGGCGTCAGGACGAGTGGAATGAGGACGATACCTGTTGCTTTGCTGCGAGCACAGGACCGTCCTTTTCAGCGTCTGCGGCAGCATCAGGCGGCGTATACTTGTGCGTTTATTTTCAGCTTGAATGACGCTATAATTGTGTCCTTGGGTTCCGAAGCCTGGGAGAACGTGCGGTTGGCCGTATTTTGACCGACAAGACGCATATTCTCATCCGACCGTCGGCGGTTGACTGACGTGCCGGCTCGAAGAGACAGGCTCCATTGTTTTAACGATTCTCGATACGGTGTTGGTCATGCCGGTAACCAGTGCAGAGCTGAAGCAGCATCTGGAGCAGAATGAAGCGGCTGTCGACAGGGTGTTGCGCCGGGTTCAGGGGTTCACGGATTCCCTGATGACGCTGGATGCCTTGCGCAGCACGGCGGGCATCACCGGGCAGCCTCTTGAAGAACTGCTGGCTGATTTTCTGAACGAGGAAAATCTCGGCTGGGAGTTCATGTTCCACCTCACCCAACCAATCGAGCCGATCAACGCCGCCAATTTCGACCTCGAGGATCTCGGTGATTTCGCGCACAAGATGCTGGGCTTCAAGCTGTATGTTTTCGATGAAATAGGATTTTGCGGTATCGCGACACTCGTGTCTCACCGGCTCGCGCTGACCGCCTGGCATGTGACGGTCAAGGACAAGCGGAAGGAGCGCCGGTCCGGCCTCACGGTTCGCACGCAAGAAGGGAGCAAGTCGCTGCGCGTGCTTGGTGTGCGTTTCGAGATGCCTTGCCATGACGATCAATGGGATGTCGGCCTGCAGGACGGGGATATCCTGCGTGCCAACCCGGATGTCGCCTTGCTCGCCATCGAGCAACCGATGACAACGTATTACGAATTGCCGGCGAAACCTCCGGCGTGGATCACCGGGCGGAGAAAGCTTTGCCTGAGCCACAGACAGGACGACAACGGCAGGGGCGTCACCTTCGTTACCGGTCGGGCGACGATCGATGATCCTCCTCGTATCCAACTGGAATGGGAGGACGGCGTCACCAAACCCGGGTCGTCAGGCGGGTCGGTTTTCGACACGGATCTTGCATTCGCAGGCTTCCATCAGGGACAGCTGAACGGCGTTTCCGAGATCGTTCCTTACGCCACCTTCGCTGGCATAGAGGAATTTACCCAGGCAATTGCGGAGGACCGGGCACCGCCTTACATCTATTCGCTGACAGGGCGTGTCGATGGTCATCTGATTATCGGACGGCAGCGCTATTGTCATGCCATCCATGACGTGGTGCGGGGAGCCGCCCGTCACTTGCGCGGGATCTGGATCAAGCGGATGGAAATCGACCAGACGACCGGTCTTGAATTTTCCTACGATCTCTTGTGTCAGGTTCTGGCGCAGAACGGTCAAGCGGCGCAGGTGTTCAGGGTTGAACTGTCTCTGGGAATGGAAGACCTGCTGGAAACGCTGAACGAGAGATTGCACGGCGGAACGCCGCTGCTGGCACGGCCGGGGGCTGCGGACGACGAAACCAGTGAAGGGGCAAGCGACAAGGACCGCGCCAGACAACTGGTGGACCTCCTGGCCAAGACGACCGGCGCAACCGCGGACAAGCCGAGCTGGATTTATTTCGACAATCCGCGCGGAGGCTTGCGCAAGGCGGCACAACAGCAACTGGAACTGCTTCTGGCAATGATCCTGAGCGATACGCGCCTTCGATTTGTCATGGCCGGTGGAGAGACATACAGCGTTCCGGGGCCAAAGGCGGAAAATGCCAGTGCGCTGACCGGGCCGGGGGTGATGGTGGATTACATCGGCCAGTTCGACCGCGAGGATGTGCGTCATACGCTTGAGGCGATCAACCGATCGCTGGGGCTTGGCCTGCCGACGCATGTGGTCGATTTCGTTCTGATGCAGGCCCTTCACGGCGTGCAAGCCCAGGGAACGGTCTATCGCAGTGCGGAAGTGAAAACCGTCTCGGAAAATCTGCAAAGGTCTCTCGCACCGTTGCTTCCGGCCGAAGGAGCATCATCGCCATGAGCAAGGACGCTGATCAGCTCGCGGAAGGCCTGAAGGCGGCCATGCGGTTTGCCGCAACGCGCAAAACCTTCACGCCGCGTGATGCGGTGGAGGCGGCGTCCAAGGTCTTGCAGGACAAGCTGACGCCATTGACGATTGCCCGGCTGCTGACAGAGCTCAACAAGGTCGTCCTGGAAATATCCTCCGAGCCGGTCTGGTCTCTTCGCAACGGGCCTCGCCATGGTGTGCTCAAGACCATCGAAACACCGGAGGAAGACACACCTGTTGCCAGAGCCCTGCGTGGTGACGAACCGTTCTCGCAGGAGACCATCGAACGACTGATTGCGGAGACTCCGGATCTGCCCGAGCAGGATCAGCTCAAACGGATCGAGGAGATATCCGATGACCTCGACAGGGCCGGACCGAGTGCGCCTGCCTATCCGTTGCTGGTGCGCCTGCGCGGTGTCATGAACCGCGTGGATGCAGCAAGGCGGGCCAATGCCATGCTGAGCCGAGAGTTTTTTGGCCGGGAGAAGGAACTGGCCCGCTTGCTCGACTGGTGCGCGCGGCCTCAGGAAAAAACACCTGTCAGCGCCTTGTTCATCACCGGCCTGCCGGGCATCGGCAAATCCTTTCTGATTGACCGGGCAATGGCGGAACACAGGTCTGTTCAAAAGGCGCCAATCGTTCTGCGCTTGGACTTCGACCGGCGCGGGCTGAACCTGGAAGATCCCGACAAGCTGGTGCATGAGCTCTCCCGCCAGCTGGGTGACATCCTGACAGACGAAGCCCCCAGACTGCGCGACCTGAGGCTCAAGTATTCCGGCAATGCGGAAACGACCGGCACGACGGTGAGCAGTACCCTTTTGCCGACCGAGCTGGTCGATGCCATGGGCGCTGCGGTGCGCTCGCATGGCGGGCAGGTGGTCCTGGTGCTGGATACGCTTGAAGTGTTGCGCGGTCATGGCGAAACCCGGCCCATTCTGCTGTTCGAGGTTCTGGACAATCTGGTGCGGGCCGGGCTGTCGCCGATCTCGATCATTGCGGCCGGACGGGGAGATGCGCTCGATTCCGTCCGCAAACGCATCGAGGGACCGCCTCTGGAGCTGGAAGGCCTGAGCGAGACGGAATCCCGCAATCTTCTGGACAAGTTGGGGGCTCCGCCGGATTTGCATGACAGGATCTTCGAACTTTCGCGTGGCAACCCGCTGATGCTGCGGCTTTCAGCCAAGGTAACGCAGGCGGAGGACTTCGATCCGGGCGAACTGGAATACGGCGAAGCAGGCAGCATCACGGAAGCCTATCTTTACCGGGCTATCCTTTCGCGCATTGACGACCCGCTGCTGGCGAAGCTGGCACACCCTGGTCTTGTCCTGCGCCGGATCAGCGCCGAGGCAATCCAGTTCGTTCTGGCGCCGGCGCTCGGGCTCGGTGAGCATATCGACGAAGCTGCGTCCAGGCGACTTTGGCAGGAACTCAGCAGCCACCATTGGCTGGTGGCCGTTGACGGTCAGGACTGGCTGAAACACCGCAGCGACCTGCGGCGGGAAATCCTGCCCATGCTCTACGTCGAAAAGCCGGAGCTGGCCGCAAGAATAGACCGGGCGGCGGCAAACTGGTTTGCCGGGTTCGACCGAGAGACCGCGCTCTATCATGCCTTCCAGGCGACGCGGGCCGGAGACCCGATGCCAGAATTCACCGCAGGCGACGTTGCGGGCCTCAGCGAAGATGAGCTGGACGAGCTTCCTCTTCCGGCGACGAATGCCATCCTGCAGGAGCGCGGGGAACGCTCGCGCCGGGCGCGCTATACCAGCAGCGAGCAGGGAACATCCGAACCGGTTCCGACTTCAAAAGCGGAGGAGGTCGAGCCGGAACTGATCCGCGAACTCGAACTGACCCTTCGGCGGGGCGATGTGTTCGAGGCCGATCATATCTTCACTCTCAACAACGCCTTTCCGCGAAATCCGTCACCTTCCCGTCCCGAGGCTGCTGCCACGCTTGCCTATTTCTGGCTGTCCGGCCAGTGGGCGCGGGCCATGTCACTTTGGCGGAAGCTGCCGAAATCCTTGCTGGAACGATTGAGCCGTGAAGACCCGGGCCTCTACGGGCTGGTTCTGCTGGAAATCGAGGCGGAAGCGGATTTCGACGGACTTGTCGCCCGGTTGCGGGGTGATGAAAAACTGGCGGCAACAGCCTGGCAGGCGCGTTCCGAGGGTTCCAGGATTGCCCTGAAGGGGGCGCTGGAATTCGCTCTCATGGCCAGCCAGGAAGGGCGGCCGGAGTATGTGGAGATCCTGGATCCGGTTGCCATGTCCGTCTTCAGGTTCGGTGAGAGAGTTTCGGAGTACCCGGCAGATGCAATCCGGCAGGGTGCCAACCGCGCCGAGCGGTTTGCGATCATGACCGGACAACAGCATCCCGACACGGATCAGCACACCATTGCCCGAATGAACCCTGCAATCGCGCCCTTGAGCGTTCTTGCACGCATTCAGCACAGTCCGCGCATGGCGCAATATCTGCGCGGCTTTTACGAGGGGTTGCATGAAACGCTGGAAATGCTGGGAACGCCTGATCTCTTCGACAGTTTTGAACGCTACTCCAGCGACATCGAGATCGAAGGACCGGAAATTCTGGGGGCGCTGGGCCTTACCTGCGACTGGGTAGGGGCATTTGCAGTGTTCAATGCTGTTCCGGATGCGCCGACGGTTGCGCGGGCGGCCGAACGCTGGCGTCGCTTCAGTGGCGGTATCTGGTCCTACCCGGGTACGCCGCCGTCTTACTGGGGCAACAGCGAGAGCGATGTCTTGCTGATGGCGCGGGTCAACAGTCTGCTTTCGCGGAAGGATCCGCCGGCAACCGCCCGGGCGCTGTTGCGGCGATTGGCCTATGCGGCCGACTATCCCGACACGGAAGAAGGGGCCCGGCGTGCCCGGAGTGTTTTCGAGCGGCGACTGATGCGGCCTCTGGCAATGGCGATGACCGCGGGCTCTGCCCAGGACATTGCAGCTGCCCTTGCACCCAGGCTCATGGGGCCAGCCCTGACAGCGGCGTTGGCCGTGATCGGGGCTGATGCTGCGAAAAGAAACGAACCGGTCGACGTGTCGACATTGTTCTAGTCGCGTGCGTTTGCAGGTTCGTCAAACACGAAAGAAAGGAGAGAACCGGGCACTGTTCAGGTTCCGTGTTTCCGGCGAGGCCGCAAGCCTCGTCGAAGCCCGAACCTATGGGGAATACCGGACAATAATACAGACATTGATATTGGAGGAATTTCCATGAACACGCGAGCATTATTGGAAAGTCAGGGACGGCTCGAAGCATTGAAATCGGGCGGACGGCTTGAGGCTGCGAAACGCGCCATCGAGGCAGGACACCCCTTTGTCGAGCAACTTGGACTGGACATACCGGACACGCTTGATGCGCTGGATATGTCCCTCGGCCAGCTTGAAGCCGCCGGCACGCCGTTGACGCAACTGGAAGCCATCGTGCGACTGGTTACCCGGCCGCCGATGGTCGTTGAAAACGGCGCGGTCTCGCTGATCCCGCTGCCGGATGAGTTTGGTGCCGACATAGATATCAAGATCAAGCGGAACGAACACTGGATCGGCTCGGTCGGGCGGGTTGAATTCATCAACCACTCGATGACCTGGGGCGGAACCGCCTGGGTGGTTGGAGAAGAAGCCGATGGCCGGCATCTTCTTGTCGTGACCAACCGGCACGTGGCAAAGATTGTCGCACGCCGAAACGCTAGGGGAGAGGGCGTCTTCATGCGCTCGCCCTTCACGATGGTCCGTTACGGTGCGCGCGTGGATTTCAACGAAGAGGTTGGCGCGTTGCCGTCAGACGAGCGCCCGGCCGAGATCCTTCGCTTCACCTATCTTGCAGATGATGCCAGCGCCGATGTCGCGATCGGGCGGATCGAAAAACCTGTCGGCTTCGCCGTGGCGCCCTTGCCTCTGGTGGATACGGACGCGGAAACGGACGAGATCGTTGCGGTGATCGGCTATCCGGCCTTCGACAGCCGAAACGATCGCACCGAAATGGAGAAGTATTTCAAGGGCCTCTACGATGTGAAGCGGTTTGCTCCGGGCAAGATGATGCCGGTTACGCCGGGAACCGTACTCAGCCACGACTGCACCACGCTCGGTGGAAACTCCGGCTCGCCGATCCTGAGCCTTGATCGCAACAAGGTGGTGGGGTTGCACTTCGCCGGAGCCTATGGAATTGCCAACAGCGCTGTCAGGGCGAGCACGCTGCGGGACCTTCTGTCAGGCAACCGGCCAACGCAGGTCCTGGTCGAGGCTAGCCTTGAACAGGAGGTGGCCGACGGTTTCCACGACCCGAACCATTTTATCGGCCGGAACGGCTACGATCCCAACTTCCTGTCGAAAAAGGTCGACTTTCCGAAGTTGCCGGACGGCATGTTCAATCTGGCCAGCCCGACGGATGCGCTCGCCGGCCGTCCGCATGAGCTGCGCTATACCCACTTCGGGCTTCTCTATGATGTCGATCGCAGAAGCCCCGTGGTCACTGTCGTCAACATCGACGGCGAAAAGGCAATCAAGATCAAACGCAAGAAACCGGACAAGTGGTTTTTCGATCGGCGCATTCCGGTGGAAGCGCAGCTCGGCAAGGGCGACTTCCCGGGAGATCTCGACCGGGGACACATGGTCCGGCGCGAGGACCCGAACTGGGGCGATGACCACCCGGTGGCGCAACTGGCAAACGACGATACGTTCCACTACACGAACGCCTCGCCGCAGCATTCCTCCCTCAACCAGAACCGGTCCACCTGGCAAGGTCTGGAAAATCATATCCTCGACAGCACAAAGACCCATGCATTCCGGGCAACGGTCTTCACCGGCCCCTTTTTCGACGATGACGAGGATCCGTTCCTCGATGGGGTCGGCATCAATCTGCCCCTGCAGTACTGGAAAGTGGTGGTGATGGATGCCTTGCAGGACGACGGCAGTCTTCGGCTACACGCGACCGCCTATCTGTTAAGCCAGGGACAGGCCATTCAGAAATACCTGCAGGACCGCCGCGAGTCGGAAGCTGTCGAAGGGTTCGCCTTTGGTGAGTACAAGACGTTCCAGGTGTCCGTTGCCTTTCTGGAAGACCTGTCGGGCTTCGATTTTGGACAGTTGAGGGATGCAGACCCGCTGGCGGCGCTTGCAGACGAGCTTGAGCTGCCCGACAGCCGACCGCAGTTTGTTGAGATCACGGGAGCAGATTCTCTGGTCCTGTGAGAAAATGTGAGCCTGCCGTGCGCGTGAGATGACCAATCGATCCGAGCATGCGTCTCGGCGGGTCCCTGCCGTTGCTCCGGTCTTTGCCTTTATCGGCAGGGCCGGAGTGGCAGGTGTTTGACATCGACGACTTGAGTTGCGCTAGACCAGGAACGGGTAGCCCCCCTCCAGTTTCAGAAGGGCGATCTTTGTTTCCGTGCCGCCCGAGCCGGAATATCCGCCAAGGCCGTTCGCCGACAGGATCCGGTGGCAGGGGATGATGATCGGTATCGGGTTGGCGCCGCAGGCCTGGCCGATCGGCTGCCCATATGTGTCCAGTTCCCTGGCAAGGTCGCCATAGGTGCGGGTTCCGCCATAGGGGATTGCGAGCATTGCCTTGAACACCGCCTGGTGCAGCTCGCCGCCTTTCGGGGCGAGCGGCAGGTCGAAGGTTTTCAGATCACCCGCGAGATAGGCCTGTACCTGGCGTGCCGCTTCCTTGAGCAACGGTGTTTCTTCTTTGCCAGAGGGCCCGTTCCAGTGTAATTGGGTGATTGCGCCGTCAACTTCCGTAATGGAAAGGCGTCCCAGCCATGTTTCAATTTCTGCAACCGGCATAACCGTCCCCGCTTGTCTTTTAAGGTTAGGTAGTGGGTTGGTGCAATTATCTCAACCGGACCGTTCCTGCCGGGACATGTCCGCTACTCTCTTTTTCATCTGCGGATGATCGTTTGAAAAGGGCCGCCGCCGATGGCGCATGACAGTCAGCACCGTTCGACCGGCAATGCCGCCGCTGCCACGGCGCCGCTCGCCGGGATCGGTCTCATCGTGCTGGCTTGCCTCAGTTTTTCCGTTCTGGATGCAACGGCCAAATACATGTCGGCCAGCCTGCCGACGCTGCAGATCGTCTGGATGCGGTTCGTCAGTCATGTGATCCTCTCCCTGGTCCTGTTCCAGGTCTGGAAGAAACCTTCGCTCCTGAAGACCAACCGGCCGGTCCTGCAGATCGTGCGGTCGTTCTGTCTGCTCGGCACCACCATTTTCAACTTTCTGGCGGTTCGTTACCTGCAGCTGGCTGAAACCATGTCGATCATGTTCGCCGCGCCATTCGTCATCACCGCCCTTGCCGGGCCGCTGCTGGGTGAATGGGCCGGATTACGCCGCTGGATTGCGATCATTGTCGGCTTCATCGGGGTACTGGTGGTCACCCGGCCAGGACTTGGTGGCATGCACTGGGCGGCGATCTATTCGGTTGCGGCCATGTCCTTTTACGCGGTCTATGCGCTTCTGACACGCCAGCTCACGGCAACGGACAGTTCTGCCGGAATGCTGATCATTTCAGGTATTGTCGCAGCCATTGCCATGGCGCCGGCTGGTATCTCGGTCTGGGTCACGCCTCCGGACCTGTGGACATGGGTTCTGCTGTTCGCGACCGGCGCTTTTGGTGCGGGTGGGCATTTCCTGTTCATCATGGCGCACAGGATCGCGCCTGCACCGGTGCTGGCGCCCTTCATCTATACGCAGATTGTCTGGATGATCGCGCTTGGCTTCCTGATCTTCGACGACGTGCCCACGTATACGACCATTCTCGGAGCGGCCATCGTCGTCGCGTCAGGCCTCTACATCCTCTACCGGGAACGCGTGAAGGGGATCTGATCAAGGCTGCATCTGCCCGTACGCTGGCCTTAGGCGGTTGACGGGATTGGATAGTTCCCGTCTTAATACCCGCCGGGGTTAAAACAACCGCCGGTCAGGAAGGATCGCCAGCCTTTAAGGGAGGTGTGGGATGGAGCTGAACCGCCGCAGGTTCTTGACAGGGGCAGCAGCCACGGCAGGCTCATTGGCCTTGCCGCAGATGGCGCACGCCAATGCAGCTGCAAACGCTTATTTCAGTGGCTATCAGGAAGATAGCGGGTTTCAATACAGACGAACCAACTTCAAGAAGATCGATCCCGTCTGGCATCGGCAGATGGTGAAGTATTTCAGTGACGAGCCACCCGGCACCGTGGTGGTCGATACCAACAATCACTTCCTGTACTGGGTATGGGAAAACAACACCGCGCTTCGTTATGGCGTTGGCGTTGGGCGTGAAGGCTTCCAGTGGTTCGGCCGCGCCAGGATTGACCGCAAGGCCCTGTGGCCGCGGTGGGTGCCGCCACCGGAGATGCTGAAGCGGCAGCCGGATCTGCCAAGAATGGTCGAAGGCGGAGCTGCCAACAATCCACTCGGGCCACGGGCCTTGTATCTCTATCGGGATGGAAGCGACCTCGGGTACAGGCTGCACGGCACGCTGGAGCCCTGGAGCATCGGCCATGATGTGTCGAGTGGCTGCGTGCGCATGTTCCCGGAAGACATTGTCGACCTTTACCAGCGCTGCCCGAAGGGAACCGGCGTTCTGGTGCTGGAGCATCTTGGAGAGAAAGCGGGCTGAGCCCGTTCATCCGGAGCAATTTGCAATCGACCGGCGGAGCTGCAGTCGAAGGGGCTGAGGGCTGCCGGGCGAGGGGGAAACTTAAAGAGGATTTGGGGGCTTCCTTGGAAAATACATTTGGCCAGATCGGCCGGGGCGCAGTCTTTGCGCTCATGATCGGATTTGGAGTCGCCGGCTGCAACAGCGCCGGTGGATTGTCGTCACCCGACGTGACCAACGCACCGGCAGCCGGTTTCGGAAATATTTCGTCGGGTTCGGAAGAAGAATTCATCATCAATGTCGGTCGCCGGGTCTATTTCGACCAAGGCTCGGCTGTGGTCACCGATGAGGCCCGCATCACAATCGAAAATCAGGCCAAGTGGCTGAAGTCGAACAAGAAGTGGCTGGTCAAGATCCAGGGGCACGCCGACGATCCGGGCAGCGAGGCTGCGCAGAAGACATTGTCGACCCAACGGGCGAACGCGGTCATGGCCGAACTGGTCAAGCTGGGGGTCAACCCAAAGCGCATGTGGGTGAAGGGGTATGGCGTGGAGCGTCCGGTAACGGATTGCGACAAGGTCACCTGTCAGTCTCAGAACCGCAGGGTTGTCGTCAATCTACGTGAGGAATTCGACGATTCCGCTCCCGCTGGACGGCGCTGATCTTTGTGAGGGGCTTCGATCCCAAACTTCGGAAAAACAGAAAAACCTGTTTACCCAGAGGGGAGAGGGCTATAACGGTCTCTCCCAACGCCGCTGCGGTTATTGAGAAATAGGAATGTCTGAAGACAACGGTTCCCCTCCCTCCCAGCCGGAATTTCCGCAAAAGCCTGGTAAAAGGCTCACTCTTGGGCACATTGCCGACCAGCTCGGTATTTCCACGGCAACCGTGTCGCTGGCGCTTCGGGACAGTCCGCTTGTTGCCGAGGAAACCAGGGCGAAGGTCAAGCAGACCGCGGAGGAGATCGGATATATCTACAACCGGTCGGCGGCTTCTCTCAGAACCGCCCGCAGCCAGATTGTGGGCGTTGCCGTTCATGACATCCTGAACCCTTACTTCGCCGAAGTCTTTTCTGCGCTCGAGGATGTTCTGGAAGAGCAGGGGCAGATGATCTTCATCTGCAACCACCGTGACGACGTCAAACGCCAGCGTGCGTTCGTCAACACGCTGCTGCAGCACCGCGCGGACGGATTGATCCTGTGTCCTTCGGTCGGAACCTCGGCCGAAGAGATCAACAGGCTGGTGGACCAGGGGATACCCGTGACGCTGGTGGCGCGCGAAGTTCCGGGGGTCTGGGCACCGTGCGTACGCGGTGACGATCTTGCCGGCACCTATCAGATCACCAAGCACCTGATCAAGCAGGGGCACAAGGACATCGCCATGGTTGGCGGTCGCCGTGGCAGCTCGACCGGCCGCTACCGCAATGCCGGCTGGCGCAAGGCGCTGGAAGAAGCGGGGATCGATCCCGCAAGCCAGCTTGACCTGCCGGAGCTGATGACCCAGGCCGATGGCCGGGCCGCAGTGCCGAAGATCCTGGAAGCCGAACATCGCCCCACAGCCATCGTCGGCTTCAACGATCTCGTCGCCCTTGGAATGATGACCACGTTCCGGCGAGCGGGGATCGAGCCGGGGCCGGACATGGCGATTACCGGTTACGACGATATCGACGGCGCCGATGCGCGTACGCCCGCGCTCACCACGGTGTCAGCCCAGCCGGACAAGATCGGACGGTTGGCAGCACTGACCCTGCTGCGCCAGATCGCGGGTGACCGCGTGCCCAATACGCCCATCGTGATCGAACCCGATGTGCGGATCCGTGAAAGCTCGCCGCCTCCCGGCGTGCGACTGGCCCCCAAGCTGGCCGACTAGACAAGTCGGCTGGCGGTTGCTGCCTGCTTTTAAGAGGCCGTCGGATCATCCGGTCGACCCTCGCCCCGCGCGCGTCTGGAACAATCCAAAATATTTTGAGGCGGCAGCTCCCTGATTTCGGCTCGCGCTTCGCCTCACCGCGATGACTGCAACGTGGCTCGTCATGTTCGGATGCAAAAACGGGCGGCCAGAGCCGCCCGTTCCAGGTGTTCCTGCTGTTTCAGGTCAGCGCGGTTCGTCCGCCAGTCCCTTGAAGATGGCGTAGCAGGCCAGCAACAGCACGATCGTGAAGGGGAACCCGGTCGAGACCGCCATTGCCTGCAGGGCTCCCAGACCTCCGCCAAGCAGAAGCGCGATGGCGACCAGACCTTCGAAGGTGCACCAGAACACGCGCTGCGGCACCGGCGCATCGACCTTGCCGCCTGCCGTGATCGTGTCGATCACCAGCGAGCCGGAGTCCGAGGAGGTGACGAAGAACACGATGACCAGAATGATGGCGATGAACGAGGTGATCGATGCCATCGGCAGATCGGCGAGCATGCCGAACAGCGACAGTTCAGGGCTGTAGCTCGCGATCACGTATTCATGCACCTGGCTGTCGTTGCTGGCCAGGACCTGTTCGATGGCGGTGCCGCCGAACGCAGTCATCCAGATTACGGACACGATGGTCGGAATGATCAGGACGCAGACGATGAACTCCCGAACAGTGCGGCCACGGCTGACGCGTGCAATGAACATGCCGACAAACGGCGACCAGGAAATCCACCAGGCCCAGTAGAACGATGTCCAACCCTGGCGGAAGCTGTCGTCCTCGCGGCCGAACGGCATCGACAGCGGTACGATTTCCCTACCGTAGGCAATAATGTTGGAGAAGAAGTCGGAGACCAGCGTTGCGGTCGGACCAGCGGCAATCACGAACACCAGCAGCAGAGCCGCAATCAGCATGTTGATTTCCGACAGAACTTTCACGCCGCCGTCGAGACCACGCAGAACCGAGACAAGCGCAACGCCGGTGATGCCGATGATCAACACGACCTGTGCCGTGGTGCTGACAGGAATGCCGAAGACAAAATCGAGACCTGCATTTGCCTGCTGGGCGCCAAAGCCAAGTGAGGTCGCGAGACCGAAAAGGGTCGCGAACACGGCCAGGATATCGATGACATGGCCCGGCCAGCCCCAGGTGCGCTCACCGAAAATCGGATAGAACACCGAGCGCATGGTCAGCGGCAGACCCTTGTTGAAGGAGAAGATCGCAAGAGCGAGTGCAACCACGGCGTAGATCGCCCAGGGGTGCAGGCCCCAGTGGAAGATGGTTGCGGCCATGCCCATGGCCTTCGCGGCCGCGACATTTTCCGGAATGATATTGCCGTCGGCGTCGAAGGGCTTTGGCACACCGATCGGCTCGGAAAAGGCCATGTGATAGACCGGTTCCAGAACGCCGAAGAACATCAGGCCAATGCCCATGCCGGCGGCGAACAGCATGGCGAACCAGCCGAAGTAGGTATAGTCGGGCTCGGCGTCCTTGCCACCGATGCGGACGTTGCCGAGGGGGGTGACGATCAGCGCCAGGCAGACGAGGACGAAGACGTTGCCGGAGATGATGAAGAACCAGTCGAGGTTCGATGTCAGCCACTTGCGCAGGTGATCGAACATCGGGCCGACTTCGGTCTGAAAGGCAAGGGTCAGAAAGACGAAGGCAACGATGGTCAGGCCAGAGACCAGGAAAACCGGATTGTGGATGTCGAGGCTGAAAGGGCCGACAGAAGTTTCGATGTTGTCCTGGCCAATCTCGTATTCGGTGTCGATGAGATTGGCGGCGCCTTCCGGATCCGGAATGCCTTGATTGTCGCTCATGGGAGCGCTCCTTTTGTTCGGGAAACGGGTTATCTCACGAGGAAGACGGAAACATCTGCATGGCTCGCGACGCGACCACCGTTCGACGGCCAGAAGTGATCCGGTACGTGCGGGATGTGCGTTGCCATGACCACGAGATCCGCGCCGGTATCGTGAACAGCCTTCAGAATCGCGTTTTCCAGGTCGACAGCCGGATCGTGAGAGAAAACGGCATGACCGGAAGCGGTGATCCCGTGTTTCTGCCCTTCTGCTGCAGCGTAGGCAGCCAGCTTTTCCCGAAACTCGTCCGGAGTGTGGGCAAGGGCGCTTGGGGTGTTTGAAGTTACCGCCGCAAATACCACGGGAATACTATTGGTTTTTGCTATATAAGCACCCGTTGCGATGGCTTTTTCAAGTTTATCCGCATGACTGAGGTCAATCGGAACTAGTATTTTTGTGAACAAATGTCCCTCCAAGATCTGTTCAGGCAAGAATATACAAGATTCAAGCCGTAGAGGTCCTTGCGCGGAGGGTCCGCTTCAGTATTGCATTCTAGTGTAATGTCGTCTTGTCCCGCTCCGCTACGATTACACTACTGTTGCATATACGGAGGGCGGCGTCAAAAGAACGGCAAGAATACGTCCCGATGCGACATATTGGCGCGTTGGGTTCGAATTAGCGCGCAATTTTGCGCGGGAAGCCGGGAAAACGCTACGGCATCGCGTGTCGAACGTGGCCGCGAGCAGGCCAGACGGTCTGGGCCGGTCAGAGGGCCGGAGCGTGTTCCGGATACGAACTCTTGTGGGCAACGCATTTGTTGCGGCCCGTCGCCTTTGCCTCATAAAGCGCCGTGTCGGCCTTTTGCATGAGGGTCGAAAACTCCAGATCTTCGCGGGCGACGGTGGCAAGGCCCATGCTGCAGGTGACGGTCTGTTTGACGATGTCGAGCTGGCATTCCTCGATAATCTTCACCCGCAGGCGTTCACACACCAGCATGGCATCTTCGATTTCGGCGTTGTGGAGGATCATGCAGAACTCTTCGCCGCCGACCCGGCCGAAGATGTCGACAGCACGCAGGGCGCTGCTGACGGTATCGGAAAATTTTTTCAAAACCTCGTCGCCGGTGGCATGGCCGTACAGATCGTTGATCTGCTTGAACTTGTCGATGTCCATCATCACAGCCGTGAAGGGGCGTTTGGTGCGGCGGAAGCGTTGCACTTCTGTATTGGCCCGTTCCAGGAAAGCGCGGCGGTTCAGGATCTGGGTCAGGTCGTCGATGCTGGCGACCCGCTCCAGGTTGATCTTGGCGTTCATCAGGGCCTGGTGATCGCGCTGGCGGGCGATCTCATGTCCGACCCAGTCCGCGAACTGACGCACGATCTGAAGATCCGACGGGGAAAATGCCCTTTTGCGCACGTCCGGGGCGGTGAAGTTGATTGTCCCATGAACTTCACCATCCACGAGAATCGGGGCGCCGATGTACGTCTCCAACTTGAAGATCTCGTGGCAGGGATGCCTGGCGAACTCCGAGCTCGCGGCATTTGCGGTCGCGATCGGCTCTTCGGACTTCAGCGTCAACAGACAATAGGTGTCCTGCAACGGGAACGAAGTGCCCGGAACGAGTTCTCCTTCCGGGCTCTGGGCGTGCGTGATCGTGTAGTGGTCGTCAATCACGTGACTGATAATGCCGAAGGGAACCTCGAAATGTTCGGTCCCCAGACGCAGGATTTCGGCAATCTTGTCTTCGTGGCCGAGCTCGCGGGTCGAGGTGATGGCATAAAGTTCGGCCAACGTACGTTCCGTTTTCTTCCGGTCGGTTATATCGGATATCAGAACCACGATAGCTTCAACGGCACCATCATCGCCGAAGCGCGGGTTACAGCTCATCAGGCATTCGCGCAAAATGCCGTCGGGAAAATGGAAGCTGACTTCCGATGAAACCTTCTCACCGCTCATCGCTTCCTCGAAGATCGTGCGAACGGCTTCGCGTTCCTTCCAGGGCAAGCGGTCACGAAGCCGGGTGCCGATGAGAGTTTCCGGTTTTTCGTTGAACCAGTCACACGCGGTCTTGTTGATGAAGACGCATCTGCCCTCCAGATCGACCTCGGTGACGCTGGCGACAATGTTGTCGGCCATGAGCGAAAGGTTCTTGTAAGCGTTTTCCGCCTTGGCCTGAGCGTGTTTGAGTTCCGTGATGTCGAACCGGATGCCGGCGATGCCGCCGGCGCGGGTGCGGGTTTCCGAAATGCGCAGCCAGCGGCCGTCACTGAGGTTTTGCTCCAGGATCGAGCCATCGCCGGCCTGATGCCGATCGAGGCGCTCCGCCAACCATTCGTCGTCCGTCTTGCCGCCCGTCTCGTATTGCTTGCGGTTTAGGCCGAACCGCAGGATGTCCTCGAAACGATTGCCGGGGAACATGGCCGGTGCCGAATGGGCATAGATCTCGCGATAATTGTCGTTGCAGATAACCAGCCGGTCATCCTTGTCGTAGAGTGCGAAGCCTTCCGAAATCGCGTCCAGAGCATCTTCAAGCGTCAAGGCGATGTCGCTCAGTTTGCTTTCCAGCGCCTTTCGTTCCGCCTGATCCCGCGCGATAAACAGGATGCCGGTCAATGTGTGATCTGTATCGAACAGCGGTGCGCTGACAACCTCGACGGATACGGTCGACCCGTCTTCGAGCGCCAGATCTATTGAATAGGCCTTGCGGTTCCGGTGATCCGTTGGCGATTGGTAGAGTTCCGCCATCTGGGCAAACTGGTTCGGATCGGCGAAGAACCGTTTCGTTGTCGTGCCGACGACCTTTTCGCGATCCACCTTCAGCAGTTTGGACATAGCCTTGTTTACGAAAACGATGGTGCGTTCGGGGTTGGTCACGAGGACACATTCGTTCAAATCGCCGAACGTCTGTTCAAGATCCAAAGTGATGTTCTTGGTCATTTCCGTCCCCATTGTCCGACCTTTGTGCGGGCCGCGGTGTCATTCAAGACAATAAAAGTTTAATAAAAGGGATACGTAACGGAAGACTCCTTGAAGAAAATACGCATGTTAACCTTGGTCAGGTCTAGCGATCAGTATTTATGCCAAGTGCTCAGTTCTTGCGGTTTTCGTTCAGGAATTTTTCTATCCGTCCCAGGGCATCGCGTATGTTGTCTGTGGAATTCGCGTAAGACAATCTGATGTAGCCTTCGCCCAATACACCAAAGTCGGGGCCGCCGATGGTCGCAACGCCGGTTTCTTCCAAGAGGGCGGATGCAAGTGCCTTGGCCTTCCAGCCGGTCTGCTTGATATTCGGAAAGGCATAAAAGGCACCAAGCGGAACGCGGCAGGAAATGCCCTCGATGGCGTTCAGGCCGTCAACGGTCACCTTTCGCCGGCCGTCGAATTCCCGAACCATGTCCGCCACTGCGGTTTGCGGTCCGGTAAGGGCTGCAAGAGCGCCGAACTGGGCGGGGGCGTTGACACAGGACCACGCGTTGACCGCGAGCTTGCGCGCCTTGTCGATCAGGCCTTCAGGCCAGAGGGAAAAACCCATCCGCCAGCCGGTCATGGCATAGGTCTTCGACCAGCCGTCGAGCAGGATGAGCCTGTCGCGCAGCGACGGGAACCCCAGCAGGGAGACGTGCTCCATGCCGTCATAGGTCATCTGCGAATAGATTTCGTCGGACATGACGGCTACATCAGGGAAGCGTTCCAGGCCGGCGACGAGCTTTTCTATTTCATCGCGGGGGGTGACGCCGCCGGTGGGGTTGGCCGGCGAATTCAGGATCAGCAGACGGGTCTTGTCGGTGATCAGCGACAGCGTCTCTTCGGCAGAAAAGGCAAAGTCGTTTTCCTCGCGGATCGGAACCGGCACGGGCCGGGCGCCAGTGAACTCGATCATCGAGCGGTAGATCGGGAAGCCCGGATCGGGATAGAGAATTTCACTTCCCGGTTCGCCGAACATCAAGATGGCCATGAACATGGTGACCTTGCCACCGGGAACGATCAGAACGTTGCCCGGGTCAGTCTCCACTCCGTGACGTTTCAGAAGGTCGGCGGAGACTGCTTCGCGCAACGGGGCAATGCCGGTTGCGGGCGTGTAACCGTGCTGACCGTCGCGCAGGGCCTTGATGGCCGCTTCAACGATGTGATCCGGCGTTTTGAAGTCCGGCTGACCGATGCCCAGGTTGATGATGTCGCGGCCTTGTGCGGCAAGGTCCGTTGCCCGCGCCAGCACGGCGAATGCGTTTTCCTCGCCAATCCGGTCAAATCCGCCAATCGTGTGCAGCATTTTGGTCTCCATGCCTTTGCGCGCTTCCTCGAGCCGACGTTAATGCGGTGGACAAGGATTTGAAAAGGCTGAAGAACGGTCAAAGCGTTCGGGCGAGTGTCCACAGGTATGCCGGGAAAAGGGAAATTTCCGTACCGCCCTCCCAATACGGCGGTGAAATGCTTATATTCGCGCCCAAGCGGCCCGCCGACCGGCGGGCGACCCTTTATCTTCTGCCAGGAAAGCGCGCAATGACTGCGACCCAGGACAGCCAGGCACAGATCCCCGTTACAGTGTTGACGGGGTATCTGGGCGCCGGCAAGACCACACTTCTCAACCGGATCCTGACCGAAAACCACGGTCAGCGTTATGCGGTCATCGTCAACGAGTTCGGCGAAGTCGGTATCGATAACGATCTGCTCGTGGAATCCGACGAAGAAATCTTCGAAATGAACAACGGCTGCATCTGCTGCACCGTGCGCGGTGACCTGATCCGCACTGTGCAGAACCTGATGAAGCGCAAGAATGCCTTTGACGCGATCATCGTCGAAACCACCGGCGTTGCCGATCCGGCTCCGGTCGCACAGACTTTCTTCATGGACGACGATGTGCGTGCCGCCGCGAAACTCGACGCGGTTGTGGCCGTTGTCGATGCCCGCCACGTGCTGCAGCGTCTGGAAGACACCGAAGAGGCCGAAGACCAGATCGCCTTTGCCGACGTCATCCTGATCAACAAGACCGATCTCGTCTCGGGCGAAGAGCTTGCCACTGTCGAGGCGCGTATCCGTTCGATCAATCCGTATGCCGTGCTCCACCGGAGCGAGCGTTGCGGCATCGAGATCGCCAAGGTGCTGGATCGGGGGGCGTTCGATCTCGACAGGATCCTGTCGCTCGATCCGCATTTCCTCGAGCATGGTCATCACGCCGACGAATGCGGTCCGGACTGCGACCATGACCACCACCATCACGGCCACGACCATCATCATGACCATGGACACGATCATGGACATGGACATGGGCATCACCATCATCACCACCATGAGGATCCCCATTCGGTCAAGAGCATTTCCCTGAAGGCAGGCGACCTTGATCCCAACATGTTCTTTCCCTGGATCAACCAGGTCACGCAGGTTCAAGGCCCAAACATTCTGCGCCTGAAGGGCATCATTGCCTTCAAGGGGGATCCGCAGCGCTATGTCATCCAGGGGGTGCACATGATCGTGGAAGGCGATCATCAGCGCGACTGGAAAGAGGATGAGCCGCGAGAAAGCCGCCTGGTCTTCATCGGACGCGATCTCAACTGGGATGTCCTGAGAGACAGTTTCCAGGCCTGCGCCGCGCAATAAGGAAGAAGAGACTTGCCGACAGTTGCTCCCGTGGAGGTGGACGGCTTCGTCGTCCGCGCCGGCTATCTGAAAGACACGGCCTTTTTTGCGTCCGGAGAAGGCGACATCGTCCTGTCCGGGCAGGGTGAAACGAAACTGAAGCCGCACAAGGCCGGGCTTCTGGCTGCCGAGCCGACAATCGACGGCAAGGGGCTGATCACATCGGGTGACGACGGCTGCATCTTCCTGAGTGCGGTGGACGGATCGAGCGAATGCGTTGCTGAACGGCCGCGCAAGTGGATCGACCTGATCGCTGTCGGACCGTCCGGTGCGCTTGCCTTTGCCAGCGGCCGCACCGCCTGGGTGCGGTTCGCGGACGGGCGCGAAAAGGAATTCGCGCATGAACGGGCCGTCGGCGGTCTTGCCTTCGCGCCCAAGGGCATGCGGCTGGCGGTCGGGCGCTACGACGGAGCGACGCTCTGGTGGGCCGGCACGGACGGCGCACCGGTCGAGCTCAGCTGGAATGGCGCGCATCTGGGCGTGAGCTTTTCGCCTGACGGCAAGTATGTTGTTACCGCCATGCAGGAAAACGCATTGCACGGCTGGCGCCTGTCGGACAGCCAGGACATGCGCATGACCGGCTACCCGGCCAAGGTCAAGTCGTTCAGCTGGTCGGTCAAGGGGCGATATCTGGCGACCTCCGGTGCCAATGCCGCGATCCTCTGGCCGTTCTTCGGCAAAACCGGGCCGATGGGGCAGACACCGCTGCAGTTGGGCACAAGGGGGGACAACCTGGTCAGCGCCGTTGCCTGCCACCCGAAGGAGGATGTCGTTGCTGTCGGCTATCAGGACGGCATGATCCTGATGTGCCGGTTCGAAGACAATGCCGAGGTACTGCTGCGGCGCCCGGGCCTGGGGCCGGTGTCTACAATGGCTTGGGATGCCGATGGAGTTCGGCTGGTCTTCGGAACGGAAACCGCGGAAGCCGGGATCATCAGTCTGCAGGACTGACGGTCCGTAACCTGGAAGGGGAGATCCTGACACGCGATGGCACGTATCATGATGCTGATTTTCATGTTGCTGAGTGGAACCGCGACGTCCCAGTTGCCGGAGTTCACGCAGCAATATCGCCAGCGACTTGGTGGGGCCATCGACGCTCTGGAGGAAATTCTGGCCGATTTCAATCGTGACGCCGCGCGTTACGGGCTGACGTCGGCAGAAGCCATAGCGCGTCAGAAATCTTCGGAAGATCCCTTTATCAGAGCGCGGGGCGACAGCATGCTGAACGCCGAAATCCGCTTGAGCAGGCTGAAACTGCAGCGGGAAGAGCTTGAAACGGCCGGGCCGCTGGATCGCATGATCATCTTTGCGCGCGGCTTCGACCCGAGCCTGGCGCAGGCAACGGCCGAAGACTACGAACCGGCCGTTCCGGTAACGCCGGCCGGCTTTGCCAGTGCAGGTGTCGGTGCGCTTGGCGGGCTTCTTGTGATGCGCCTGCTGATCGGCGCCGCGCGCCTTGGACGCCGCACCAGACCTGCCCGTCCCTAAACGCCCCGCAAGGCCGGCCTTTGGCGAAGCCTTTGACCGGCCGCCGGAAAATACGATAAGCAGGGTTTCTGGAATGGCCCCAACGGGAAGGATGCCGGATGGACGCAATCACGCGGATGCGCTGCTTCATTCAAGTTGTCGATTCAAACGGATTTTCCGCAGCGGCCCGTGAAATGGGGCGGTCCAAGGCGCTGGTCTCGAAATATGTCGGCGAGCTGGAAGACGAACTTGGTGTGCGCCTGTTGAACCGGACCACCCGTCAGGTGTCGCTCACCGAAGTCGGCGAAGCCTATTACAAGGAAGCCGCCGAAATCCTGCAGCGAATCGATGATCTGCAAGCCTCGGTTCAGTCCTCGCACCAGGAAGTCCGTGGGCGTTTGCGTGTTTCGGCTCCCCGTTCGATGGGCGACGACCTGCTGAATCAAGCCATGATGCATTTTCTGGTGAAGTATCCGGAAATCAATCTGGACCTCAGGCTGGAAGACCGCTTCGTCGATCTCGTGGAAGAGGGTTTCGATCTTGCGGTCCGGGTCACCCAGCTGGAAGATTCCAGCCTGATCGCCCGCAAGATTGCTCCCTTTCGCACCGTGGTGTGTGCCACGCCTGAAACGATCGAGACCTATGGGGCGCCGAATGTGCCCGCCGATCTTTCCACACGGCCTTGCATCATCGATACGAACTACCGCTACAAGCAGAACTGGGCCTTCTACACGAATGGAGAACGTTCGTCGGTGGCTGTGAAGGGCCCGCTGGAAGTCAACAGCGCTGCCGCGGCGCGCGAAGCGGCGTTATGCAACCTCGGTTTTCTTCGAACTCCCCTGTTTTTTGTGTCCAAAGATATTCGCGACGGCAAACTGGTCACGCTGCTGGAGGACTTTGAAGAGCCGATGCGCGGTATTCATGCAGTTTATCCGCATCGCCGGCACCTGAGTGCCAAGGTGCGCGCCTTTGTTGATTTTCTGGTCGAGTGGTATTCGTCAGGTCAAAATGACTGCTGATTTTTTTTAGCTGGTTCAGCTATTTCTCATTCCTTTGAGAATACATTTCCGGAGTTTATTCTCCGGTTCGTTTTTCTTGTTTGTGTAACTGTAATCTGGAAATTTCTATCTAAGGTTATTTAAGGGAAATTACTTACAATAAGTTTCGGTGAAGGTTTTCCTTGAAAAGCCGATGTATAAATCCCAAGGTTTACTCATGGAAAACGCGCAGGAACATATTGCCGCTCGCCTGGAAGAGGTTTTCTGGAGCCGGGGGTTCGCCGAACCGAGCGTTCCCGAGCTCAGGGCCGGTGCAGGTGTCAGCATGCGCACGCTTTACCGTCATTTTCCCTCGCGCGAGGCGATGGTGCTGGGCGCCCTTGAATACCGGCATCGGCGCTATCTCTCCTATGTTCGCGAAGGTGTGACGTTGCCCGGGCTTGAGGCCGCCGTTCAGCTTTTTGACAAGCTGGGAGGCTGGATGCGCATGACGGCGGGCAAGGAGTGCCTGTTTCGCCAGGCGCTTGCAGCAAATCCCGGCAGCACCGAAATAGCGGCGATGGTCAAGCGCCACAAAGGCGAGCTTCTGCGTTTCTTCGGCGAATTGAGCGGGCAGGAAAGCTTCGCCTCGCGTCTTTACCTCCTGCATGAAGGCGTCACCGCCTGTTATGCGGAAATGGGGGAAAGAGCCGTTGAGGACGCGAAGAACCTCGTGAGGCAGATGTTCAAGGCAGCCAACGAAAGCCAGTTTTCCTGACCTGAGCATTAAATCAGGCGCACTGTTGCAGTGCTTTCTTCTGCCGACCGTATGCAGGCTCGGAAACCGGAAACAGGCAAAGCAAAAAACGGCGGCTCAAGGCCGCCGTTTCCGTCTTTCGTGAAAGTTTTAATCAGGCAGACTTCGCTTTTGCCAGACGCTCTTCCGCCATTGTGTCGGCCACGCGTTCCGGGGTGCTGCTTTCGCGGGCGGCCCGCTCGAAAATCGTTGCCAGCGTTTCGCCGATGGCGATCGTCTTTTCACGCACCAGCTTGTCGCCGCTGTCCGCTGTTGCCAGGGCAATGGAGATCACGCCGCCGGCATTGATCGCGTAGTCGGGAGCGTAGAGGATGCCGCGTTTCTTCAAGGCCTCGCCGTCCGCCGGCGTCTGCAGCTGGTTGTTGGCGGCCCCTGCAACGATCTTCGCCTGGATTTGCGGAACGGTGCGAGCATTGAGGCCTGCCCCGAGCGCGCAGGGAACGAAGATATCCGCCTCCACCATATGAGCTTCGGCCGGATCAACCGCTGTGGCTCCGAACGCATCGATGGCACGCAGTACAGCCGGTGCATGAATGTCGGAAACAATGAGCCTTGCACCGGCTTCGTAAAGCTGGCGGGCAACGTCATGTCCCACGTGGCCCAGCCCCTGCACGGAGACAGTCTTTCCGGAAAGGTCGCTGCTGCCATAGACAAATTTTGCGGACGCCTTGATACCTTCGAAGACACCGAGAGCCGTATAGGGCGACGGGTCGCCGAGGCCGGTTGCCTTGGTGCCGCGCACATGGGCGGTCTGGCGGGCAACGGCTTCCATATCGTCTGGCGACACGCCGACGTCTTCTGCGGTGATGTAGGTGCCGGACAGGCGCTCCACATGGCGACCGAACGCCTCCATCAGGGCTTCGGACTTGTCCTTGCGGGGGTCGGCAATGATGACGGCCTTGCCGCCGCCGAGATCAAGGCCTGCCAGAGAGTTCTTGTACGTCATGCCGCGGGACAGGCGCAGAGCATCCGTCAGCGCATCCGCCGGGTTCTCGTAAGGCCAGACGCGGCAGCCGCCAAGTGCCGGGCCGAGCGTGGTGTCGTGGACGGCGATGATTGCCTTCAGGCCGGTGGCCTTGTCCTGGACGAAAACGATGTCTTCGTGATCGCCCATCTCCGGATGATCGAAAACGGCACTGTGGTGAACTGATTTATGCAAGGCGTTCATGGCTGGCTCGGTGCAGTGGTTATTGTTGTGAATATTTTAGGCTGCATCCCGGGAATATTGTCTTTTTTCTCCTAATTTTGATCGTCGAATGAGTTGAAACATTCCTTATTTGATTGCCAAGTGCGAAAATTGTTTCTTGGGCGTTTTGCGCCGCGAAATTGTCGCGGTCATCTTCCTGCCGTCTTCTCTGGTCAAACAACGCACTGCGTGTCATGTAAACATATTACATCTGATCAGTGGGTGATCCCGTTGCGCTTGCTTTCCACCTTTCGAGCCAAGGTTCTTCCTGCGGCCTCTCGCCGTTTCCTGTTGGGTCTGGGTTTTCTGTTGGCTGCTCTTGCCGGAGCCAGTGCGCACCCGCATGTCTTTGTCGAGGCACGAAGCAAGCTGGTTTTCGACGATGCCGGACAGGCGATTGCGCTTCAGCACGTGTTTCGTTTCGATGATGCGTTTTCCGCTTTCGCCATCCAGGGTTTCGACAAGGATGGCGACGGTCACTATTCCCGTGAAGAGCTGAGTGAACTGGCGAAGGTCAACGTGGAGAGCATGGCCGATTACGGCTATTTCACGTTCGGTGACAACAGCCGGGTCGAATTCGATTTCGATGACCCGACGGATTACTGGCTGGAAGTGGTCAAGGTTCCCCTCAAGGACTACTGGGTGATGAAGCCCGAGGACTTCGAGGCCATGGAGGAAGATGTCCGCATGAATGGCGGCTCCATGCCGGAGGATGTGAACCTGCTGGAACTGCATTTCACGTTGCCGTTCAAACAACCCAGCGATACCGAGAGCCTGATCACGCTCGACGTTTACGATCCGACCTATTACGTCGATTTCCGCTTTGGTGCGGGGGACGATGCGCTGGGAACGGAAAACGCACCGGGCACTTGCCGTGTGAGCCGCAAGGAACCGCCGCCGCTGGATGATGCCGAAGCCTATGCGCTTGCACAGATCGGTGCAGACCAGCGTGACCTGCCGCCCGAGCTTCAGTCCGCTGCCGCCTCGCAGGTCAATCAGATGCTGGTTGCCTGTGGTGATGCAATAGCCGCCGCGAGCTCCTCTTCCGGAACTTCGGAAGCCGCAACGCCCGAAACAACGTCCACGGACACTGCTGCCAGCTCGCCCGCCGATGCTGCCGCCGCAATTACGGCTGCACTCGATACGGCGAAGGCTTCAGAAGAAGCGGTTGCCGCGCCGAAGGCGGGTTTCCTCGATACGGTTTTCGGGACAATTGCAGTCAAGCAGAAGGAATTCTACCAGGCGCTGGTCGCCAGTCTCAGGGCCTTTCGCAACAATCCGCATGCGGCCTGGCTGCTGATGGGGCTTTCCTTCGCGTATGGCATCTTCCATGCCGCAGGGCCTGGGCATGGTAAGGCCATCATCACGTCCTATGTGGTTGCCAACAACGAGACCCTTCGCAAGGGTATTTATCTCTCCTTTGCCTCGGCGTTCGCACAGGCGGTGACCGCGATCCTGCTGGTTGGCGGTCTGGCCGTCGTTTTCAATCTCACCAGCATCGCGATACAGGATACGGCGCGGTGGTTCGAGATCGGATCCTATGTGCTGATCACCGGTCTGGGCGGCTGGCTGTTGTGGCAGAAAGCCCTTCGTCCGCTGGCCATGAATGTGGCGTCCCGTCTGTCAGGCTCGCAACTCGCGCTCGCGGGCGCTTCGGCGGCCGGTCATCACGGTCATGGCCACAGTCACGATGGCCACCATCATCATGGTCACGGTCATCACCACCATGACCATCACGAGATCGGTGCAGATGGCGTGTGCACCACATGCGGTCATGCCCATGCCCCGACGCCGGACATGCTTCAGGGCAAGATCACCCTTGCCCGGGCCGTGTCGATCATTTTTGCAGTTGGTCTTCGGCCCTGTACCGGTGCGCTGGTGGTGCTGGTCTTTGCTCTTTCGCAAGGCATGATCGCAGCCGGCATCGCTTCCACCCTGGCGATGGCGGTTGGCACCGGCATAACCGTCTCGCTGCTTGCAGGCATGGCAGTCGGGGCCAAGGAACTTGCCGTGCGGCTTTTCGGCGAAGGCAGTCCGATGGCGGTGAAGGTTCACCGGACGATTGAAATCGTCGGGGCAGCCATCGTCTTCCTGCTGGGGCTCACGCTGCTGATCGCAACGCTCGGCTGGGGTTGATTACAAACCCAGGCGTTTGACGCGATAGGCCCGGACGGCATCACCGAAAGCGGCAAACAGCTTCTTCGACGGGCCGTCCGTCGACACCCAGTATTCCGGGTGCCACTGTGTCGCGAGGACGTAGCCGGCACTATCCTTGACGGAGGCCGCTTCGATGGTCCCGTCTTCGGCTTCCGCTTCCGTGATCATGCCATTGCCCAGCCTGCCGACAGCCTGGCGGTGGAGCGAATTCACCTCGAAAGGCTCGTTGCCGACAACGGCCGCAAGACAGCTGCCTTCGGCGACTTCCACCGGATGGGCAATCCGGAAACGTTCGTCCTGCCGTTCTGATGTCGGCGCGCGGTGATCGGCGCGACCTTCAAGGGACTGGATCTCGGTCAGCAGCGTACCGCCAAGGGCAACATTCAATTCCTGCATGCCGCGGCAGATGGCAAAGACGGGAATGCCGCGTTCGACGGCGCGCTTGAGCAGCGGCAGTGTCGTGGAATCGCGGGACGGATCGTATGGACCGTTCTCTTCCGTCGGCACTTCGCCATAAAGTTCCGGATTGACGTTGGACCGGGAGCCGGTCGCCAAAACGCCGTCGACCTGCTCCAGAGCCGCATCCAGATCCAGATCCGCCCCCAGGGACGGCAGGATCATCGGGATGGCATCGGAGCCTTTCAGCACGGCCTGCAGATAGGTTGAGGTCGCGGCGTGCCAGTTGTAGCCCTCGATGGTTTTCACATCGGCGGTTACCAGGACGAGTGGTTTGGTCATTTCATGCCTGTCAGATGGGAGATCCATGTCTCCGGAAGTGTTTGGCCAGGGTGTGGACCCAAACAGATTTAGCCGAGCCGGATCAGTCCAGCAATCCCAGATCCTGCGCGACCTTGTAGAGCTGAGCGGCATTCTTGTTGCCGACCTTTTCCCGCAAGTTCAGGCGGTGGGATTCGACAGTGCGTACGCTGATGCCCAGTTCCTTGGCGACTTCCTTGTTGGGCTGGCCTTTGGCAATGGCTGTCAGCACCTGGCGCTCCCGATCGGTCAGCCCGTATGGGTCTTCCACCGGTGCGGATGTGCCGGCACCAACCAGCGTCGGGCCGACCGCGGAGGAGAAATAGTACCCGCCATTGGCAACACTGGTGATCGCAGTAATCATCTCGGCTGCGGAGATATCCTTCAGGATGTAGCCGCGGGCACCTGCCTGGACGACGCCGCGCACATACTCCGGGTTGTCGTAGACCGACAGGATCAGCACCGCGATTTCAGGCAGCGTCTTGCGCATCTGTGTCGCCGCTTCCAGCCCGTTCATGACCGGCATGGAGACATCCATCAGGAGAACGTCTGGACGCAGGTCACGGGCGAGAGTCAGGGCATCGCGGCCGTTTGTCGCTTCACCGACCACTTCCAGGTCGGCCACCTTTTGCAGCCGGGCCCGGATACCGTCCCGAACCAGCTCATGGTCGTCTGCCAGAAGAACGCGGATGGGCCTGGTAAATGACCGGGGTGAAGGTGAATGCACTGTCATCTTTGCATCATGCCGCTTTTGCCGCCGCATTGTCGAGCGGCATCTGGACTTTAATACGGGTTCCGCCGGAAGCTCGTCTGCTCAGGGTTAACCGGCCGCCGTAGGTCTCGATCCGCTCGCGCATGTTGCGGAAGCCGAGGCCGCCGGATTTCGGCAGCGGGCGGGGGAGGCCGACACCGTTGTCTTCCACCGAGAGCACAAGCTGCTGCATGCCGACCTTGAGGGAAATCGCGACCTCGCTGGCGTGGGAATGGCGCGCTACATTGGTCATGCATTCCTGAACCACACGGTAGAGGGCGGTCTTGGCACCTTCCGACAAGCGGGCGTGGCATTGCTCCGCCTGAACGTTGACGGTGATGCCCGACTGGTTCTGGAACTCCTTGCCGAGACTGCCGAGCGCCGCCGCAAGGCCCATGTCATCAAGGACACTGGGTCTGAGATCTCGCGATATCCGCCGGACCTCGGCAATGGTTCCATCCAGTGTCTTGAGGCATTTGGCTGCCTGCACCTGAAGATCCGGATCCCGGTTGGCCTCGCTATGGATCATTTCAACGCCATAGCGCACGGACACCAGAAGTTGGGAAATACTGTCATGCAGTTCGGTGGAAACGCGTTTGCGCTCCTGTTCCTGCACCTGGAAGATCCTGTTGGTCAGTTCCTTCAGCTTGGTGTCCGCAAAGCGCTGTTCGGAGAAACGCACACCGGCGATGAGGAAACCCGCAATGACGATGGCCGCAAGCGTGATCATGAAGGTGACGAACAGTGTCTGGCGGATGGAGCGGGCAAAGTCGGTGCGGATCGCGGTGACCTCGCGGGCGATGTCATCGGTGTAAAGGCCGGTGCCAAGCATCCAGCCCCACTTGTCGAGCAGGATTGCGTAGCCGAGCTTTTCCTCGACCGTGCCTGTCGAGGGCTTGTGCCAGACATACTGGTGGAAGCCGCCGCCGTTCTGGGCCGCCTCGATCAGGTTGCGGATGACGTAGTCGCCGTTGTCATCCTGGAGCTGCCACCAGTTTCCCCCCACCAGGTGCGGCAGCTTGGGATGGACGAGGTTGGTGCCGTCGAGCGTGTAAACGAAGAAATAGCCGTCGTAGTCGAAGGTCAGATGCTGCAGGATCATCTTGACCTTTTCCTGCGCCGCTTCGCGACCTCCCGGTTCTTCCTTGTAGATCTGCTCGATCGAGGTGAGAGCAAGACTGACGTAGTTCCGGATTTCCTGGCGCTTGGAGGACAGGATGCGCTGTTCCACTGCCTGGGTCTGCGTGTTGATCAGTTCCCGAGACTGATAGTACGTGGCCGCACCGATGAGTACGGAGACGGCGATCAATGGCAGGATCGTGATGAGCAGCAATTTGGTCTTGAAGGTCACGAATTTTGCTCTCTTGTTGCGCGAACATGCGGCAAACGATTATCTCTCTTGCGTGGTTCTCGGTAGTATTACTGAGAAGCTGCGCAGAACCACGAATAGCGCTTCAGACACTCGGTCAACTAGACATACCTCGAGATCGGTGCAAGTGTGTACCCGGTCCGAAATCGGGTCCGATTAGGGAGGAAACTAATGGATCGTCGTTCGTTTATCAAAAAGGCTGGTATTGGTGCCGGCGGTGTTGCCGCTGGATCCTTGCTGGCTGCTCCGGCAATTGCGCAGGGCACCAAGGAAATGGTCATCGTGTCCACATGGCCGCGCGACTTTCCGGGTCTCGGTATTCCGGCACAGCGCCTCGCAGCCCGTATTGCAGAGCTGACCGCAGGCCGCCTCAACGTTCAGTATTTCGCCGCTGGCGAACGCGTTGGTGCCTTTGACTCCTTCGACGAAGTCGCTTCCGGTAACGCGCAGGCCTATATCGGCGCCGATTACTACTGGAAAGGCAAGCATCCGGGCTGGGCAGCATTCACTGCCGTGCCGTTCGGTCTGACCCAGGCTGAAATGGACGCCTGGATCAAGTACGGCGGCGGCCAGGAACTGTGGGATGAGCTGGCTGGTGAATTCGGCCTGAAGAACTTCGCCATGGGCAACACCGGTGTCCAGATGGGCGGCTGGTTCAACAAGGAAATCGAAACCGCTGACGACCTGAAGGGTCTGAAGATGCGTATTCCGGGTCAGGGCGGCGACGTCATGGCGAAACTCGGCGCGTCTCCGGTTTCCCTGCCGGGTGGCCAGATCTACGAAAACCTTGTTTCCGGCGCGATCGATGCGACCGAGTGGGTTGGTCCGTTCAACGACTACTTCATGAAGTTCTATGAAGCTGCCAAGTACTACTACTACCCGGGCATGCACGAGCCGGGCGCCATGCTTGCTCTGGGCATGAACAAGGCATTCTGGGATGGCCTCGACAAGGTCGATCAGCAGATCATCGTTGCAGCGTGTGCGGAAGAAAACTCCAACACGATGGCTGAAACCAACGCCAACAACGGTAAGTACCTGACCCGCCTGATCAACGAGCACGGCGTTGAGCTGCGTGAATTCTCTGACGAGATCTACGACAGCTTCGGTGAAGCCGCTCAGGAAGTTCTGGAAGAAGCGATGGATCATTCCCCGCTGTCCAAGAAGATCTTCGAGAGCGTCATCAACGCACGTCAGGAAATCGGCAGCTACATGGCGATCGCCGACATTGCCTACAGCAACAAGCGTAACCGTTACCTCGGCATTCCGAAGTAATCGGTTGAGCAAATAAAAGGGGCGGGAGAAATCCCGTCCCTTCTTCTTAGACAAAGATAAAAAGGCACAGCCACGATGACGGCCTTGGACAATGTTCAAGACGGCTCGCCTGTTATGAATTCCGGTGGTAAAGCCTCGCCGGAGAGCGCCCGCTTCTTCCGCCTGTGCGGCTGGATCGTATTGGCGATCATGACGGCGTTTCTGCTCAACAACTACCTGACCTATTGGCAAGACCTACCAGGCATTGCGCCCATCTTCGGCGGCGCGGCCAATGGATCCATGCCGATTCTCTGGTCCTGGTTGCAATTGGCGCTCTATGCGGCGTTTGTCCTGTTGGCCTTCGGCTATGTGCGGACGAACGGAAACACGCTGCGTGAAGACAGCGTCCGGATCACCAACATCAACGCCTATCTCATCAGGGCCTGCTTCTTCGCGGTGCTGATCGTCGGGTTGGTCGACAGCGCGATCTCGTTCCTGCGCATCGAGGGCTTTCTGCCCGATGTCGTCGGGCAGGCGCTTGCCGACGATCTCGGCAAATCGCAGTTCCGGGGCCCTTATGTGCACATGCCGCTGATCGCGCTTTCATTCGTGATCGGCCGTTTCGTCTTCTCCTACGAGCAGGCCTTCCTCGCCGATCTCGTGCGGTTCTGGTACGCGGCGCTGTTCCTGTTCGCCAGTGCCTACACGCTGCTTGAAGAAGGGCATGTTCGGGTCGACATCTTCTATGCGGGCCTGTCCTCGAGAGCCAAGGGCATCGTCAACGCGGTCGGTTCCGTTGTGCTCGGCATCAGCCTTTGTACCGTCATCCTGGTCATCGGCATGGGCGGCAAGCAGAACATCATCAACAGCCCGATCCTGACCTATGAGACCACGCAGGCCGGTTTCGGTCTTTACGTGAAATATCTCATGGCGGGTTTCCTGGGCGTGTTCGCCGTTTCCATGATGATCCAGTTCGTGGCCTATTTCCTGGACGCGGTTGCCGATATTCGCGGCGAACCGGGTGGCCGGGATCATGACAGCCACACTGTTCAATAGAGCCTGACGAGACCGCTTGATATGGAACTTTTCTTCCTTCTTCTCCTGGTCGTCCTGATGGCGATTGCGCTTGGGTCGGGTTTCCCCGTCGCCTTCGCGCTCCCCGGATCGGCCATCCTGACCATCGGCATCGCTGCCGGATCGGGCTACCTGTTTGCCGGCGACCCCGGCGCGTATTTCTCTCACGGTGGCCCAAGCCAGTGGCTCAGCGCGGGGGTGACGAACTTCCGTGGCATCTACTGGGAGGCCGAGCGAGATACGCTCATAGCCATTCCGCTGTTCGTCTTCATGGGCATCATGCTTCAACGATCCAAGATCGCTGAAGACCTGCTGGTGACGATGGCACGGCTGTTCGGCCCGGTGCCGGGTGGTCTCGGTATCTCCGTGGTGTTCGTGGGGGCTCTTCTGGCAGCCACCACGGGCATCGTCGGCGCAACCGTTGTCGCCATGGGCCTGATCTCGCTGCCGGCCATGCTGCGCAACAAGTATTCGGTGCCGCTGGCAACGGGAACGATTGCCGCTTCCGGGACACTGGGACAGATCATTCCGCCGTCGATCGTTCTGATCATTCTGGCCGACCAGCTTGCCAGCGCGGTCGATCAGGCCGGTTCGCTGCGCCAGACACTTTACAAGGCGAGCACCGGCGAGCTGTCGATGCCGTCGGACTACTCCGTCGTGTCGACCAGTGCCGGCGAAATGTTCCTGGGTGCCTTCCTGCCGGGTCTTGTCCTGGTTGGCCTCTACATGCTGTTCATTCTGGGTTTCGCGCTGTTGAATCCGAAGTCGGCACCGGCAGTCCATGAAGAAGGCACCTTCACGCGTGCGTTCGCAGGCAAGGTGGTCCTGACCCTGGTGCCGCCGCTGGCCCTGATCTTCCTGGTGCTTGGTTCGATCATCGCCGGTGTCGCTACCGTTAACCAGGCTGGCGCCATCGGTGCCGTCGGTGCGATGGTCATGGCCGGTTATCGCCTTCGTGACGGCAAGCGCGGAGCCTACAGCCCGGCGATCCTGGCTATTCTGGCCTTGCTGGGGCTGGCCGTGGTTGTCAGTTTCTTCGGCTCGGTCAACATCAAGCTGATCCAGACCAGCGACGATGTTCTCGCCCTGGTGCTGGCTATCATCGCTGTTTCGCTGCTGCTGATCGCGGTCCTTTGGTCCGGTTGGCGTACGCTGAAGTTCGAAGACACCATGCGCGGAGTGATGGTGGAAACCGCCAAGACCACCGCGCTTGTGTTCATCATTCTTCTCGGCGCTGCCATGCTGACTTCTGCCTTCCGTGCCTTCGGCGGGGAAGAGCTGGTCAAGAACTTCCTGCAAGGCCTGCCGGGCGGGTTCTGGGCTCAGTTCCTGATCGTGATGCTCGTGATCTTCATCCTCGGCTTCTTCCTCGATTTCATCGAGATCGCCGTCGTGGTGGTGCCGATCGTTGCACCGATCCTGCTTGCCGATCCTGAAGCAAACGTCACCGCCGTGTGGCTTGGCGTGATGATCGGTCTCAACATCCAGACCTCGTTCCTGACACCGCCCTTCGGCTTCGCGCTGTTCTATCTGCGCGGCGTTGCACCGGCCGTGGTCAAGACGCTGGACATGTACAAGGGCGTGGTTGCGTTCATCTGCCTGCAGTTGCTGGCACTCGGCATCGTCGGGCTCTATCCGCAGCTTGTGAACTATCTGCCGAACCGCTCGTCGCTGCTGTCCGAGACAGCTCCTCCGCCAAAGAACCCGCGTCTGCAGTACTGCATGGAGACCCTCATCTACGAGGACTTCCAGCAGAACGGCGACAAGATCCTGTCGGCAATCCAGTCGGTCGAATCCATCGACATGAGCTATCTGCCGGAAGATCTGCGCGATGATGTCATGGACGGTCTGGAAAAGGCGAAGGAAGCCATGCCGCAGATGGAAGCGATCCATCAGGCTGAAGCTGAAGTAGCAGCAGCGGCAGGGGCCTACAAGCCGGTGCACACACAGGTTCGTGCCATCGAACGCGATGCCCGCCGTCTTGATGACCGGATCGCCGACCTTCAGGTCATCGTTGACCGGTCGGGAGAAACCGGCATCTACACGGCTGCACAAGGTGAACGTGCGCAGGCTCGCATCGACGAGCTGAAAGCCCGGCATGAAGCCCTGATGGCTCAGATCCCGTCCGATTGGCAGGATACCTACACAACCTTCGCCAAGATCCAGAAGGCAGAGGATGTGGCCAGGATGACCTATCGTCGGACTGTCGATCAGGCTTACGAGCCGATCGCGGAGCTGAAGGCGATCCTCAACGGTGCTGATCTTGTTGCAAGCTTCAAACCGGAACTCGAAGCCCTGAAGGCCGAAGTGCCGACGCTTGAGCCGGAAGCGGCCGAAGAAGCGATTTCGGCTATGCGTTCACGGGTTGGAGATGCGGAAGGCACGAGCGATATCCGTGATGGCCTGAACGAAGCCCGCAAGATCATGCGCAGCCGTCAGCCGAACGCAGAAGAAGCTGTTGCTGAAATCGACAAGTCGATTGCCGCTCTGGATGCGGATCTTGCCTGGCGCCGCAAAGGGGCCGAGGAAATCCTGCCGCAGCTGGAAACCTTCGATGACACCGTGGCAGCCAATATCGGTGTGAGAGCCCAGAACCGTTTGCCAACGGATATGGCTCTGGATGTTGCCGGATGTCTGTCCGGGCATCGGGATATTTCCCTGAGCTTCTGATCTTCAGAAGCTTTCCAAGATGCAAAAAGGGCTGTCCCGGTGGACAGCCCTTTTTTATTGTCTGATTGGCCTTGCGGAAGTCAGGCGAAGCGCTGCCAGGCGGACATGAAAATACCGGCGGCTTCGGGCGCTTCAACAATTCGGCCATGACACATGACGATCCGTTTCACGGGCCAGCTGCCAACGGCTTCCTGAAAGGGGACGATGCCGGATTTGTCGCGGATCGCGTAGCGGTGATAGAAGGCCACGCCCGGCGCGCCGTAGCAACCGATTGCCCTGAAGAACAGTTTTTCGGTGAAATTGTGTTCCGGTTGGTAGTTATAGAGCAGGTCAGCCGTTACCAGTGTGCCCGAACGCCGGTGAAAGAGAACCGTTTCGTTCAAGTCGTGCCCGCTCAGTGTTGCATGCTCGATTTCTCCATCAGCCACGACTGTTTTGTCAGTGACAATTTCCGAGTTCGCGATCTTGCCGATCTTCCGTTCAAGCCCTTTGGGAACAAGTACACGGGCATTGGGAAAATGGTCCTGTGCGGCGTGCAAATACATGTGATGGAACAGGTTCGGCGCAAAGAGCACCGCGATCTCGCCAAGGCTGCGGAGGGCGTTCCTGACATCCTTGTCCAGTGCCACCGGAGAGTGGAGCACCAGTCCGGCAGCGGTTTCCAGAACGGTCATGCGAAGGCTGCCCTTGCAGCCGAGCCTGGTAAAGGTGGTATCGAGCGTCCAGAGCCCTTCGTCGAGTTTTCGGAGTTCCTGTGCGGAGTTGCTCATGACCACTTCACATCACAGGCCAGCATGTAGCCGGAACCGTAGATGGTGCGAATGTGGGCGGGCTCGTTCTTGCGGTTGAGCTTCTTGCGGATGCGCGAAATACGCACGTCGATGGACCTGTCGAGGCTCTCGTCACGGCCGCCATGTTCAAGCAGGTAGTCTCGCGACAGCACGCGCTTCGGGGCTCTCAGCAGAGCTTCCAGCAACGTGGCCTCTCCGGTGGACAGAAAAGTTTCCTCGCCTTCCGGAGAGGTCAGGCAATGGGAGGCGGGCTGGTAGGTCCAGCCTTCGAACCGGGCGCAGTCGATGCTGGCCTTCACCGGTGCCTGGTCGGACGAGCGACGCAGAATGGAGCGGATGCGCGCAACCACTTCGCGCGGGTCAAACGGTTTGACCACGTAATCATCCGCGCCAAGTTCCAGCCCCATGACACGGTCGGTGGAATGTCCGCGCGCCGACAGAACGATGATCGGCACTGATGACCGGCGTCTGATCTCGTTGATGAGTGCCATGCCCTCCATATCAGGCAGGCCGAGATCGACGATGCAGGCATCCGGTGTTTCCAGGCCGAGTGCGATCAGCATCTGTGAGGCCGTGGAAAAGACCTTGCCTTCCATCTCGAACTGGAGAAGGGCATCCAGCAGCAAGTTGCCGATTTCCGGTTCGTCGTCGACGATGAAAACCGTGCGTTTGGTTGCCTGGAGGGAGCGTGTCTGCAAGGCGCGTTCCTGTGTCCTAGATCAAGGGTTACTGATTTCGATCCGTCTGTGGGATCGTTTGAGCGGAAAAGCCTGGCAACTGAGACCGGCAAGTTGGAAAGGGGCTCGGGACCAGAACTGATGGGTCAATCGCAATACTCTTTGCATAACCTTCAGGCCGGATCTGGTGTGGGGCTGAGAATCTTTTGCAGGGTGTCTGCAAGTTGAGCATCTGCGAAGGGTTTCGCCAAGACCGGAAATTCGCAGGCGCATTCCTGTCCTGCAAGGTCGGACCAGTCGGCGTAACCGGACATCAGTGCAATGCCCAGATCTTGACGCTTCTGCTGGATCTCGCGCGCGAGCGCCAGACCATTGATCTGCCCCGGCATGATGATGTCACTCAACATTCCTCGCAATTCGGGAAGGTCAAGCGCCAGGCTCCGGGCGTCTTCCGCGTTTTCGGCTCTCAGCACCGCGTATCCGAGGTTCTGCAACTGGTCCGTCACCGTGTTGGCAACGTCCGGGTCATCCTCCACCAGAAGCAGAAGTTCACCCTGACCCGGTTTCAAGGGGAGCGTTTCGCCCTCGTCCGCGTCCCGGCCAGTGGTTGGCGTGATACGCTTATAGGGCAGATAAAGGGTCAGATAGGTGCCGACACCCAGGGCACTGGAGATGTGGATCGCGCCGCCTGACTGGCGAATGAAACCATAGACCATGGACAGGCCGAGCCCGCTGCCCGTGCCGAAGTTCTTGGTGGTGAAAAAGGGTTCGAAGACACGCAGTTGCGTGTCCGGATCCATGCCGCCGCCAGTGTCGCCTACGGTAATACGCGCAAACCTGCCGGATGGAATGCCCAGGTCTTCGGCTTCTCGGGTGTCCAACTCGCATGCATCCAAAGTGATGGTCAGCGTGCCGCCTTCCGGCATCGCATCGCGTGCGTTGAAGGCCAGGTTGATCAGCGCTGTTTCCATCTGCGTCGGGTCGATGCAGGCGCCGATTTCCTTGTCCTGAGCGGTAATCGTCACGTCTACCGAAGGCGGCAGGGAACCTTCCAGCAACCGGCCGGCACTGGCGATGACCTTGGCAAGCGACACATTCTGGGGATCGATCGCCTTGCCACGGCTGAAGGCAAGCAGGCGCTGGATCAGATCCGAGCCGCGCTTGGTCGCTTCGAGCATCGGTGACAGCTTGCTGTCGAGGGTTTCCCGGTCGAGCGGCGTTTCCATACGCCCGAGAGACAGAAGATTGCCCATCAGGATCGCAAGCAGGTTGTTGAAGTCGTGGGCGAGCCCGCCGGTAAGTTTGCCGACGGCATCCATGCGCTGGGACTGCACAAGCGCTGCTTCCGCCTGCTTCTGGTCCGTGGCGTCGAGCGACAGCACAAAAATGCCCAGGGTCCTGCCGTCCTTGGTCATGTCCGGAATGAGGGTCGAGCGCATGTAGGCGGTACTGCCGTCCGAACGATTGCGCTGATATTCGTAGCTGACGGCATTGCCTTCAAAGGAGCGGTTGATATGAGGCTCCAGCTCCTTGAACAGCTCCTCGCCAACCACTTCCGGTGCCGGCCGTCCCGCGATCGAGGCAACCGAGTGGCCGAACCAGTCGGCGTAGCGGCGGTTGGCGAAGCGGAAGACGGGGCCGGGAGACAGATAGGCAATCAGGGCAGGGATGTTGTCCGTCACCAGGCGGAGCCAGTCTTCCGACTGCTGCAGTGCCCGTGTGCGCTCTTCCACCGTTCGTTCCAGCTTTTCCTGCCGGCGACGATCCTCGGTGACGTCCGAATAGGTTGTGACGAACCCGCCCTTCGGCAGTGGGGTGCCTGAAACGGCGATCACCTGGCCATTTGGACGGATGCGTTCGAAATAATGCGGTTCGAACAGCTTGGCCCGTTCCAGCCGGCGCTGGATCTTGCCTTCGATATCGCCGGGGCCATATTCGCCGCGCTCGGCGTTGACACGCAGGAACGCTTCCAGATGCGTGCCACGACGAGCCAGTTCCTGAGGAAAATCAAGCATTTCCCAAAGGCCTCGATTCCACGCGACAAGTCTGAGATCGGCGTCGAAGGCCGAAAAGCCCTGATTGATGTGGTCAAGCGCGGCCTGCATCAGATCGAGCTGCGTCTTGAGCTGTTGTGTCTCCTCCATGGGGTGAGAGTAAGCCCGAAAAGCAGGTTTGACCATTCATCCGAGAAGAGAATGGCAGTCCTTGCCGACAAGACCCGACGGGGGGCACGTGCAGGCCGAAAAACTTCGCCTTTCATGATATGCTGGCCAAGTATTTTTGACTTTGTTTTTCCTGCGATGGAGGGATCCATGCAATTAAAGAAACTTGATCCGAGGCTGCGCCGGTATGCGGCCGAGGCAGAACTGAAATCATTTGACGACGAAACCGCCCTCGACACCTTTCCGTCCGCTCCCGCGTCCCTGGAGAGCACTTCTGCCGGGTCGCCGCCGCTTGGGGAGGTCCGGCGCGTTCTGGTCGAACTGCAGGCGGATCAACCGCCCGCGGCCTTTGCTGACTTTCATTGGGTACATGTGGCCGGGAAAATCTATTCCGTCTCGCTTCCGATGAACAGGCTGGTGGAGCTGCATGCGCATCCGTCGGTGGAGACTGTCGAAGCCGGACGGCGCTGGTTTCCGATGCTCGAAACCTCCCTTGCCGAAACCAGGGCGAACACGGTCCATCAGGGCAGTACCGGCGTCCCGGGCCGCACAGGGGCCGGTGTTCTGGTGGGCATCATCGATTACGGAATGGATTTCACGCTCGACGATTTCCGCAAGGCGGACGGCACCACAAGGCTGGCGTTTCTCTGGGACCAGCGCCTCGACGCCCGTCCGGGCGAGAGCGCGCCGGACGATTTCGCCTATGGCGTGGAGTATGGGGCCGACCAGATTGACCAGGCGCTGAATGCGTCTGATCCGTTCAGTGTTGTCCGGCACAGGCCGGATCCGGCTTCGCACGGCACACATGTTGCGGGAATCGCGGCAGGCAACGGCAGATCGCACGATTCCGACTTCGCAGAAGGAGCGCATCTTGGAGCAGCGCCCGAAGCCACGCTGATTTTTGTTCAGCCGGATACGCGCGACGGGTCCGGCACATTTACCGATTCCAGCCACGTGGTCGATGCAGTTGCCTACATCATGAACAAGGCGGATGCGCTCGACATGCCCTGTGTCATCAACATGAGCCTCGGGCAGAATGGCGGTAGCCACGATGGGGAGAGCCTTGTCGAAAGGGCGATCGACCGTCTGCTGGAGCCTCTGGGGCGGGCGTTCGTGAGCGCGGCGGGAAATGAACATGTCTGGCATGGGCATGCCGCCGGAAACATCAAGACGGGCGAAAGCCGGGAACTGCGCTGGAAAACGGGTGGTGGCATGCCTTTGCCCGATGGAACCATCACCCAGACCGGAACGGACAGGACGTCGAGCGAGCTGGAGATCTGGTATTCGAGTGTCGACAGGTTTGCGGTGACACTGACAGCACCGGATGGAACACAGTACGGACCGGTGACCCCTGGTAAATCCCTGCTTCAGGACGAGGTCTTTATCGATTCGGAGCGCTTTTCGAGCTTGAACGGACAAGCGCGGATCTACATGCAACTGGAAGCACCATTCGGGCTCGGGATGCTGAGGTCCGGTGTCTGGACCTTGAAACTGGAGGCACTGGAAGGAGAAAACGGCCGGTTCGACGCCTGGATCGAGCGTGATCTGCGTGATCGGGACAACAATTATGCCGATCAGTCTTTCTTCCAGGGCGGCGATTTCGACCCTGTCCGCACGCTCGGCACTCCGGCAACAACACGCAGGGCAATTGCGGTTGCCAATTACAGCCACTATTCACTTTCGCCGGCGGCTTCCTCCAGCCGCGGGCCCACACGCGACAATCGGAACAAGCCAGAGGTTGCCGCGCCTGGAACAAATATTGTTGCGTCCTGCGCGCAAGGCGGGCGGAACAACGGCAACGGCGGGGTCCACCCGATGCGTGTGCTGAAATCCGGCACCAGCATGGCTGCCCCGCATGTTGCCGGTATCGTTGCCTTGCTGTTTCAGGAAGCGCGTTCCTTGTCGGCGCCCCAGATCGCAAACATCCTGATGGCGACATCGGATAATCCGGACGGCATACCGGGGTTCGATGTTGCCTGGGGCTTTGGCCGGGTGAACGCGGCGCGTGCTCTGCGGCTGCTGCGCGATCCCGATCAGCCCGGACGCACCGATGCGGTGATTTGAGCCTTCTGATGTGAAAAACAGGATGCGGCGTCGTTAGCGCCGCATCGCACCGCCGACCTGGATATAGGTGACAGCGGTATCCTCAGCGAGCGAGTTGAGGTTTTCTGCGGTGACGAGCAACGTCATCAGGTGGCTTTGAGGGCTCCAGGACAACAATTCAGGGGCGCCCGCGCTGGTGGTACGCAAAGTCAGATCGTCCGGGGTCTTGCCCGGTGCAAGTTCGACCATAGCCTTCATTTGCGCCGAGGGATCATTTCTCATGATCGCCTTGCGCGCCTGCGGGCTGAGTTTCATCTGCCTGAAGTCCATACCTGGAATATAGCACTGCGCTGCCGGTCTTCAAAACCGGGTTAGCGTTTCCGATGCCCCAGTTTTGCGGCCTTGGCCATCTCGGCCCGTTTTTGCGCGTAGTTCGGTGCAACCATCGGGTAATCCGCACTCAGGCCCCATTTGCGACGATACTCGGCGGGGGTCAGGTTGAACTTCGTCTTCAGGTGGCGTGTCAGAAACTTGAATTTCTTGCCGTCCTCGAGACAGACGATGAACTCCGGAGTGACCGAGTGCTTTATTGGCACAGCCGGCACGAGGGGAGCCCTGAATACGGTCGGGGTGTTGTTGGTCGCGGTTTCCAGGGCAACGTGGACATCCAGAATCAACTCGATCAGATCCTGCTGCGGGACCGGGTTGTTCGTCACGTAGTTGGAAACAATTCCCGCGGTGAGCGCCATCAGGTTCGGCGAATCGAAGCTCTCGCCTTCTTCTGGTTCAGCCATGGGAGTTCCTTTTCCGAAATTGGGGACTGGAGAGGGCCGTGGGCGGGGCGGTGCCGGGCGCGCAGGCAAACCGTGCCAAATAGATTTGTTTTACGACTTCGCTTTTCAAGTAGCGATCACGTTTTTATCAAATAAAAAAATGTATGAGGAAATTTCGCCGATTTGGGAAACCGGAGAGTTTTCCATTGGCGCAATCTCAACTGTAGTTCTCAAGAAATACTGGACTAAAAATTCTGGTTGTTCCAAAAACCGCTGAAATCTGCAGGAAAAATAGACAAAATCGAAAATGCTATTTCTTCTCTATAGAAAAACTTGCTTTTCAAAACTGTAAACTGAACAGTGTAGTCATGAAATTCGCATCTGCAGCAAAAGCAAATGTAAGAAAAACAGCATAAATAAACACAAAGTATTTAAAGTAGTGCAAGGGCGGGGGATATGGGGATGCGGTTTCGGGAGTTCAAGGGCAAAAATGAAAAAGTGAAAAATTGTAAAAAATGTTGGATTATCAATGTGTTGCAAAAATATGACTCCAAATGCCAATGTGCGCCAGAGAAAAATTCTGGCTTGAATTCCGGCGTCGGAACTGGCTTTTTGATGCGGAGACGGCCAACGGGGTGCAAGTAAACGCTTGTTGTTGGTAGTCTAAAGGTTAGTTTGAAGGGGTCGCGTTAAAGTATTCGAATCCGTTCCTTCAGCCTTCCGACTGAATTTGAAACTGGAGTAATGTAATGAAACTCAAGAGTTTGATGCTCGGCGCGGCCGCAGCTGCTGCTGCAACCACCGCCCAGGCGGCTGACCTTCCGGTCGCTCCGGAGCCGGTCGACTATGTTCGCGTTTGTGACGCATACGGCGCGCGCTTCTACTACATCCCGGGCACAGAAACCTGCCTCCGCGTTGGCGGCCGTGTTCGTACCCAGGTTGTCGTCAACAACGTTCTGGAAGACGGTGCCTTCAGTGACCGTGATTCCGACGGCTACTCCTGGCTGTCTCGCGGCTACCTGTACCTGGACGCTCGCACGGCTACCGAATTCGGTACCCTGCGCACCTACGTGTCCATCTACTCCACCGTGACCAACGGCGAAAACAGCACCACGCTGGAAAACGCCTACATCCAGTGGGGCGGTCTGACAGCTGGTCGTCTGACCTCGAACTTCGACATCTTCACCGGTCAGGCCTTTGTCGGTGTCGTGGATCGTGACTGGTCCGACGTAACGTCCAACCAGATTGCCTACACCGCTGCTTTCGGCAACGGCTTCTCCGCGACCATCGCTCTGGAAGACCGTTCCGATCGTGAATATGGTGATTACGGCGGGACCCGTGCTCCGGACTTCGTTGCCGCTCTCGGCGTTTCCCAGGGCTGGGGTTCTGCACAGCTGTCCGGTGCTCTGCACCAGGTTTACCCGGATGCAGCTGCCAACCGCACCAACAATGGTGGTGAAGACTCCCTGGGTTGGGCAGTCGGTGGTGGTGCTGCCATCAACCTGCCGATGCTCAACTCCGGTTCGAACATCTTCTTCCAGGGCTTCTACGCTGATGGCGCACTGTCCTACATCACCACGTATGACGGCGTAGCCGACTACAACGGCGACGACACCTCCACCGGTTACTCGCTGTCTGCTGGTGCCTACATCCAGGCAACTTCCACGATCGGCCTCGCGCTTGACGGTTCCTATGCCGACATCGATGCCGCAACTGGCCTGAACGACGTAACCCGTTACGCAATCGACGGTTCGGTTCAGTGGGAGCCGGTCTCCGGCTTCGTCATGGGTGCAGACGTTGGTTATGCAAACACCGACATCGACACCCAGGGTGACCAGGACGAACTCCTCTTCGGTGTTCGTATGCAGCGCACCTTCTAATCTTACGGTTAGACTCTGACTGACTAAAAATGACCTCCAGTCAGTCAATCGGCCCGGCAGACTCCAAACTGCCGGGCCTCCCCCGTTTTAGGGCACCCGCAGTCGCCAAGAGGAAAAGCGCCGTGTCTGCTGTGCTGTGGTTTCCGCGGCAACACCGAGCCGGTGCGACTGAAAATTCTTTGCCTCTCCAATTGAAAAGACGTGCGACGCCAGAATGTTCTCGGCTAACATTCGCGGAATGCCAAAGTCTGAATACAAAAAGAAAAATCCGACGGTTCAGGACGTCGCCCGCGCTGCCAATGTGTCGACGGCAACTGTCAGCCGCGTGTTGACGACACCCGACAGGGTATCCGCGGAAACCCGGCGCCGCGTGTCGGAAGCGGTCGAAAAGACCGGCTACGTCCTCAATCATGCCGCGCGCAATCTTCGCCGCCGGGACACGGGAACGATCGTTGCGCTCGTTCCGGACATCGGCAATTCCCACTTTTCGAACATTCTCCAGGGCATTGAAACGGTCTGCGCGGAAAGACAGCTGAAAGTGCTGATTGCCGACACGCGCAAGCCGTCCATGTCGCATTCGAGCCTGAGTGACTATTTCAGCAAGAACAATTGCGACGGGATCGTTATCCTGGACGGGCATTTCTCGATTTCCCGAATCAGATCTTCCAATCCCAAGTCCCCGCCCATCGTGCTGGCCGGCGAATGGAGCGACGATCCGGCGGTGCCAATTGCCGTTGTCGACAATCTGATGGGGGCGGATCTGGCAGTGTCGCACCTCCTCGAACTGAAGCACTCGAATATCGGCCACGTAACGGGCCTCCTGTCGCACAAGCCGGGACGGGACCGGCTCGACGGATTCCGGGCCACGTTGGGCGGTGCGGGTCTCGATCCGGCCAGTGCCTGGATCTTCGAGGGGGACTACACGCTGGAAGCCGGCGTCAGGGCCGCAAAGGCATGGCTGGACCTGCCGAACCGTCCGACCGCCGTCTTTTGTGCCAGCGACCGGTCCGCCTTCGGCTTCATTTCATTCCTGAGCGAAGCCGGCATCCGTGTGCCGCAAGATGTTTCGGTTGTGGGGTTTGACGACATCGACATTGCCGGCCATTTCGTGCCGCCACTGACAACAATCCACCAGCCTCGCCGGGCAGTTGGCGAGCAGGCTGCGAAACTGTTGCTCAACCTGCTGGGTGGTGCAAAGCCGGACAACGGCAGCGTTCAACTGGAGCCCTGGCTGGTGGTTCGCAAGAGTGCAGTTGAGCTGGTCTAGGCATCAGCCATTCGCACATGCAACGCAAATGAAACAATTCGACACGATTGAAACATATTGCTGAAAATCCGCCGTCCTAGCCTGATTTTCAACGGGTTGGGACAGCGTCCTTCTTCGCCTTTAACAATTTACCGGTTGAAGGTTCGGTCGGCACGGCGTTTCATAGCCCCACAGGAAACGACCCTGGAAAACCGGGGCGCCTTCTAAAGGGAAGAAACATCTATGGTAGGGTCGGCCAGCGCTACATCGCGCGGGGAGGACACCTTTCCGAAGATTCTCATGCGCAACGCGCAAGTCTTCGGAGACCGGACGGCGTTCCGGGAAAAGGATTTCGGGATCTGGCAAAGCTGGACCTGGTCCGAGGTGTGTGAAGAAATCCGCGCATTCTCCATCGGATTGAAATCTCTGGGCCTGAAGGCTGGAGACAAGATCGCCATCGTCGGTGCGAACCGTCCAAGGCTCTACTGGGCGATGGTTGCCGCCCAGGCACTCGGGGCCGTTCCGGTGCCCGTCTATTCGGACAGTGTCGCCGAGGAAATGGCCTTCGTGCTCGGCCATGCCGAAGTCACCTTCGCGGTGGTCGAGGATCAGGAGCAGGTCGACAAGCTCCTGTCGATGGCGGACGAGGTAAAGTCGCTCACCGAGATCATCTATGATGAAGTGCGCGGCCTGCGCGACTACGATCATACCCACCTGCATGGCTATTCCTCGGTACAGGAAAAGGGACGCGAGCTGCTAGCGGCAACGCCGTCCCTGGCAGCCGAGTGGGAAGCCGGATTCCGCGACGCCAAGGGCTCTGACATTGCGGTGATGCTGTACACCTCCGGCACCACCGGGAGACCGAAGGGCGTGATGCTGTCCTTCGACAATCTGGTCATTTCGGCGCGCAACGGCAACAAGTTCGATCATCTGGACGAGACCGAAGAAGTGCTCGCCTACCTGCCGATGGCCTGGATCGGCGACCACGTGTTCTCCCTGGCGCAGGCTTTCACGGCGGCCTATTGCGTCAACTGTCCGGAAAGCATGGACACGATCGACGTGGACCGGCTTGAAATCGCGCCGACCTATTTCTTCGCACCGCCGCGCGTTTTCGAGAACATGCTGACCCGCATCATGGTGCGCATGGAAGATGCGGGGAAAACCAAGCGTGCAATCTTCGACTATTTCATGGAAGTCGCCCGCAACGTGGGCGAGAAGATCCTGAATGGCGAAACGGTCGGCCTGAAGGACCGGATGCTTTACGCCCTCGGCGAGTTCTGCGTCTACGGACCTCTCAAGAACCGCATGGGTCTCACCCGAATGAAAGTCGGCTACACGGCCGGTGAAGCCATCGGGCCAGAGATCTTCCGCTTCTTCCGCTCGCTCGGCCTCAACCTCAAGCAGCTCTACGGCCAGACCGAAGCCAGCGTCTACATAACGCTGCAGCCGGATGGCGAGATCTACGGCGATACGGTCGGCAAACCTGCTCCCGATGTCGAGCTCAAGATCGCCGACAGCGGTGAAGTGATGTACCGCTCGCCGGGTGTCTTCGTCGGCTATTTCAAGAATGACGAGGCTACCGCCAGCACCAAGACGCCGGACGGCTGGGTGCATACGGGTGATGCCGGCATCATTGCCGAGAACGGCCACCTGAAGATCATCGACCGCGCCAAGGATGTGGGCAAGCTCAATGACGGGGCACTGTTCGCGCCGAAATACATCGAGAACAAGCTGAAGTTCTTCCCGAACATCAAGGAGGCGGTCGCCTTCGGTCACGAGAAGGACATGGTGGGGGTTTTCATCAACATCGATCTGACCGCGGTCGGCTCCTGGGCGGAACGCAACAACGTCAACTATGCCTCCTACCAGGAACTTGCCGCGCATCCAGATGTCTACGGCATGATCGAAAGCCATGTCGATCAGGTGAACCGGGACCTTGCCCGCGAACCGATGATGGCGGGTGCGCAGATCAAGCGGTTCCTGATCCTGCACAAGGAGCTGGACGCGGATGACGGCGAGCTCACCCGCACGCAGAAGGTTCGCCGGAGCTTCATCGCCGAACGCTATGGTCCACTCATCGACGCGCTTTACGACGGATCCACCTCCAAGCATGTGCGTACGGAAGTAACCTTTGAAGATGGCCGCAAGGGCGCAATCGAAGCCACCGTCGAGATCCGCGACATGTCCACCCATGACGCCGGAGCGGGCGTACAGGAGGCCGCCGAATGAACGCGATCGTTTCCGACAAGACACTGTCGCCGAATGGTGCGCAGGAACCGGCAGAGCGCGAGGTGCTGCTGCGGGTCGATAACGTGTCGCTGTCCTTCGGCGGCGTGAAGGCGATCACCGACATTTCGTTCGACATCCAGAAGGGCGAGATCCGCGCGATCATCGGTCCGAACGGGGCCGGCAAGACGTCGATGCTCAACGTCATCAACGGATTTTATCATCCGCAGGAAGGCACGATCACCTGGCAGGGCCAGGTGCGCCGCAAGATGAAGCCTTACGAGGCTGCCAGCCAGGGGATTGCCCGGACCTTCCAGAACGTGGCGCTTTTCAAGGGCATGACAACGCTGGACAACATCATGTCCGGCAGAACCCTGAAGATGCACAAGAACTTCTTCTGGCAACTTCTGTGGCGCGGCCCCGCGGAGCGCGAGGAAATCGAACATCGGCGCAAGGTCGAGGACATCATCGATTTCCTTGAAATTCAGGCAATCCGCAAGACACCTGTCGGGCGCTTGCCCTACGGGCTGCAAAAGCGAGTCGAGCTTGGCCGCGCGCTGGCGATGGAGCCGGACCTGTTGCTGCTCGATGAGCCGATGGCCGGTATGAACCTTGAAGAAAAAGAAGACATGAGCCGGTTCATCATCGACGTGAATCAGGAATTCGGCACGACGATCGCCCTGATCGAACATGACATGGGTGTCGTCATGGATCTCTCCGACCGGGTGGTCGTGCTCGACTACGGCAAGAAGATCGCCGACGGGCCACCGGAGGAAGTGCAGGCCAGCCAGGCCGTTATCGACGCTTATCTCGGTGTGAGCCACTAGGAGGGACGAACCATGCTCTACGACATTTTTATCGATCCCTTCGTACAGATGTACCAGATGCCGGATTTCTTCCTGCAGGTCCTGTGGGAAGGTTTCGTTGCCGGAATTCTGTATGCGCTGATCGCGCTGGGTTTCGTGCTGATCTTCAAGGCCTCCGGCGTGTTCAACTTCGCCCAGGGCATCATGGTGGTGTTCGCCGGCCTGACGCTGGTGGGCCTCAACGAAAACGGTGTGCCTGCCTATCTGGCACTGATCCTGACCATCGGCGTGATGGGGGTTCTGGCATACGGAGTGGAACGGGTGGTCATGAGACCCCTGGTCAACCAGCCGGAAATCATCCTTCTGATGGCGACTATCGGCCTGACGTATTTCCTCGTTGGCTTCGGTGAATTCGTCTTCGGCGGCGAGCCCAAGCAGATGATTACCGAGCAACTGGGGCTTCCAACCGGCTCGACCGCGTTCGAATTCGGTGACCGGGGTCTCGTGATCCTGCAGCATATCGATATTGCCGCAGCCGTGATCGCGGTGGTGATGGTGACGGCGCTCGGCATCTTCTTCAACAAGACGCGGATCGGCCGGGCCTTGCGGGCCGTTGCTGACGACCACCAGGCTGCCCTTTCCGTCGGTATCTCTCTCAACCAGATCTGGGCGATCGTCTGGTTCGCGGCGGGCCTCGTGGCCCTGGCGACCGGCATCATGTGGGGGGCGCGGTCCGACGTGTCCTTCGCGCTGGAAATCGTAGCGTTCAAGGCGTTGCCGGTGCTGATCCTCGGCGGCTTCACGTCGATCCCGGGTGCCATTGTCGGCGGCCTGATCATCGGCTTCGGCGAGAAGATCGGCGAACTGTACTGGGGTGGTCTTGTGGGGGGCGGTATTGAATCCTGGCTCGCCTATATCATCGCCCTGATCTTCCTTCTGTTCCGGCCACAAGGCCTCTTCGGCGAACGTATCATCGAGCGGATCTAGGGATATCTGACCCATGTTTTATCGCGAAGCTGGCCAATTCAAGACGAGCTACAAGGCGGATCAGGCGCTGTTCCCGATCCTCCAGGACCGCGTCGGCCTGGCCGTCATTCTCATCACGGCGTTTGCAGTCATTCCGGCCCTTGCAAACGACTTCTTCCTGACCTCCATCATGATCCCGTTCCTGGTGTTTTCGCTGGCGGCGATCGGGCTGAACATCCTGACCGGGTTCTGCGGACAGTTGTCCCTGGGAACCGGTGCGTTCATGGGGGTCGGTGCCTATGCCGCCTACAAGCTGACGTCGATCTTTCCCGATGCCAATGTCATCGTGATGGTTCTGGTATCCGGCGTGTTCTCGGCTGCCATCGGTGCGGTCTTCGGACTGCCGAGCCTGCGCATCAAGGGGCTTTACCTGGCGGTGACAACGCTCGCCGCGCAGTTCTTCCTGGAATGGTGCTTCATCCGTATTCCATGGCTCTACAACTACAACGCCTCCGGCGCGATCGAAGTGCCGCGCCGCGAAGTTTTCGGCATCATCGCCACGGGGGCGGAAGCAACGCCGCTGGCACGCTACTTCATCGTTCTCGGTATCACGGTGCTGATCGCCTTCCTGATGGCGAACGTCCTGCGCGGCCGGATCGGCAGATCCTGGATGATGATCCGCGACATGGACATTGCGGCTGAACTCATAGGCGTTCGCCCGCTGCAGACCAAGCTGATGGCCTTTGCCGTGTCGTCCTACATCTGCGGCGTGGCCGGTGCGATGATGGTGTTCTTCTGGCTGAATGCCGCCGAGCCGTCGTCCTACTCCATCCGGTTGTCCTTCCAGGTACTGTTCATGGTGATCCTGGGCGGCCTGGGCAGCCTCGGCGGAGCCTTCATGGGAGCCGCCTTCATCTGGATCCTGCCTGTTGTTCTGAAATTCGTACCCGGCCTCCTCGGCATCGACCTGGCCGCGGAGACCGTGGAGCACGCGACCTTCATGATCGTTGGCGCTCTCATCATTTTCTTCCTGATCGTCGAACCGCACGGCTTTGCGCGGCTCTGGCAGATCGCGAAGCAGAAGCTCAGGGTCTGGCCGTTCCCTTACTAGGGGCTGCCAGCCTTTTCGCCCGCCATCCGGACATGGACCGATCCGGTGAGGAATGGCGCAACCGGTCCGGCGGTATTCATTTCGATGCCGCGTGGGAGGAGAATATGAAAAGCATTAAGCAATTTGCGCTGGGAACCGCTGTTGCGCTCGGGGTCGGTCTCTCCGGCGCCATGACGACCGCGGTCCAGGCACAAGATACCAACTATGTGCCGCTCCTGACTTACCGGACCGGGCCTTACGCCGGCTCCGGCATCCATATCGCCAACGGCATGCATGACTACCTGCAGATGCTGAACGAGCGCGATGGCGGCATCGGCGGCGTCAAGCTGGCGCTGGAAGAGTGTGAAACCGGTTACAACGCCCAGAAAGGCGTCGAGTGCTACGAAGCCACCAAGGGCAAGGGCGCGCTGGTCTACAACCCCTATTCCACCGGTATCACGCTTCAGCTGATCCCCAAGGCCGGTGTCGACAAGATCCCGGTTCTTTCGATGGGCTACGGCCTGTCGGCTGCCGCTGTCGGTTCCACGTTCCCGTGGATCTTCAACGTGCCGGACACCTATTGGGACGGCGCTTCCGTGGTCATCAAGTACATCGGTGAGCAGGAAGGCGGTCTTGAGAACCTCAAGGGCAAGAAGATCGGTTACATCTTCCTTGACGCCGGTTACGGTCGCGAGCCCCTGCCGCTTTTGGAGCAGCTGGCCGAAAAATACGGCTTCGAACTGCTGCAGTACCCGGTTCCGGGTGCGGAAATGCAGAACCAGTCCTCACAGTGGCTCAACGTACGCCGCGACCGTCCGGACTACATGATCATGTGGGGGTGGGGTGCGATGAACCCGACCGCCGTCAAGGAAGCCGTCAAGATCCGCTTCCCGATGGACAAGTTCATCGGTGTGTGGTGGTCCGCAGGTGACGACGATGCTGCCGCCGGCGGTGAAGGTGCCAAGGGCTACAAGGCACTGAACTTCTCCGGTGTCGGCGCCGACTTCCCGGCTCTCGATGACATCAAGAAACACGTCATCGATACAGGCAAGTCCTCCACCGATGCGGAGACGATCGGCAGCACGCTCTATAACCGCGGCGTCCTGAACTCTGTCATCATCGCGGAAGGCATTCGCAGCGCCCAGCAACTGACCGGCAAGACGGTCATCACAGGCGAAGACATGCGTCTTGGTCTCGAGGCTCTCAACCTGGACGAGGCTCGTCTGGCCGAGCTCGGCCTGAAAGGCTTCGCCCATCCGATGAAAGTGACCTGCGATGACCATGCCGGCAGCCATCCGGTGTTCATCCAGGAGTGGGACGGCAAGAAGTGGCGTCAGGCTTCTGACTGGATCGAGCCGATGACCGATGTGGTCCGTCCGCTGCTGGAAGCAGCCGCTGCGGAATACGCAGAAAAGAATGCGCCGTGGCCGGCGCGCACCGAACCCTGCCCGAACTGATAGGCAGTCCGCTCCGCCGCGCTGCATAAACGTGCGGCGGAGCAACCAGGGAGAAGAGGGAATGGCATTGCTGGATGTAGAACAGCCTGGTTCGCAGGGCGCTCGGGATGCTGCCGGGACAATCCTGTCGGTCAACAATATCGAGGTCATTTATGACCACGTGATCCTGGTGCTGAAGGGCGTGTCGCTGACGATTCCCAAAGGCGGGATCGTGGCGCTGCTCGGCGCGAATGGAGCGGGCAAGACGACCACGCTGAAAGCGATTTCGAACCTGCTTGGTGCCGAACGTGGCGAAGTGACAAAGGGCAAGATCCTTTTTGATGGCGAAGAAGTCCAGGCGCTGTCGCCAAACGATCTGGTTCGCCGGGGATGCATCCAGGTGATGGAAGGCCGGCATTGTTTCGGTCACCTGTCCATCGAGGAAAACCTGCTCACGGGCGCCTACACCCGCAAGGACGGGTACAGCGCCGTGAAGGCGGACCTGGAAATGGTCTACAATTATTTTCCGCGTCTGCGCGAGCGGCGTGGCAGTCAGGCGGGCTACACCTCCGGCGGCGAACAGCAGATGTGCGCTATCGGCCGTGCCCTGATGAGCCGGCCGAAGATGATCCTGCTGGATGAGCCGAGCATGGGGCTGGCGCCTCAGCTTGTGGAGGAAATCTTCGAGATCGTCCGCCAGCTCAACCAAAAGGAAGGCGTGTCCTTCCTGCTTGCCGAACAGAACACCAACGTGGCGCTGAAATACGCGACCTACGGCTACATTCTGGAATCCGGCCGCATTGTGCTCGACGGCGACGCCAAGGCGTTGCGCGAGAACGAGGACGTCAAGGAATTCTATCTGGGCGTTGGCGGCGAGGGCCGTCGGTCGTTCCGGAATGTCAAACATTATAAGCGAAGGAAGCGCTGGCTGGCCTGACGGGGTTTCAGACACAGGGCCGAAACAGGCGGAGACGACCATGAGCGACATTCAGTTTGACGCGCGCGAGCGGCAAGACGCCGCTCAGCGCGAACGGGATCTTTTTGCCCGATTGCCGGATCTTCTTGTCCATGCGACAGGCAAATCCTCCGGGTGGGCCGCACATCTGGACGGATGCGATATTGCTGGCGTTACCGACCGGGCAGCGCTTGCGGGACTGCCGGTCCTGCGCAAGTCTGACCTTCTGGAAAAGCAGCGGGCACAGCCGCCCTTCGGCGGATTTCTGGCAGGTGAGCTTTCCGGTGCTGCAAGGGTTTTCATGTCGCCAGGACCTATCTGGGAACCGCAGGCGCCCGGGCTCGATCCCTGGAACGGTGCGCGAAGCCTGTTCGCAGCCGGTTTCCGCAAGGGCGATGTGGTTCTCAATGCGTTTTCCTATCACCTGACACCGGGCGGCTTCATTCTGGATCAAGGTGCCATTGCACTTGGATGCACGGTGTTTCCCGCCGGCGTTGGCAATACGGACAGTCAGGTCGAAGCGATCGAGGTGCTCAAACCGTCCGGTTTCGTCGGCACGCCGGACTATCTGAAGATCCTCCTCGATCGTGGCCGGGACCAGGGCCGGGATGTCTCCTCCATCAAGAAGGCCCTGGTCTCGGGCGGTGCGCTGTTTCCATCCCTGCGCGAGGAATACGAGGCAGGCGGAATTCGTGTCGGACAGTGCTACGCGACAGCGGACCTCGGCGTCATCGCCTATGAAAGCGAGGCAAGGGAGGGCATGGTCGTCAACGAGGACTACATCGTGGAGATCGTGCGCCCGGGCACGGGCGAGCCGGTGGCAGATGGTGAGGTCGGCGAACTGGTGGTCACCAACTTCAACAGCCTTTATCCGCTGATCCGCTTCGCAACCGGCGATCTGTCCAAGATCATTCCCGGACAGTCGCCCTGCGGACGCACCAACATGCGACTTGCCGGCTGGATGGGACGGGCAGATCAGCGCACCAAGGTCAAAGGCATGTTCGTCGACCCGGCGCAGATCGCGCAGATCGTTGCCGCGCATCCCGAAATCAGCAAGGCCCGCCTTGCCGTCAGCCGCATTGGCGAGGCCGATGCCATGACACTGACCGTGGAAACCGACGCCTCCGGCAACGGCTTGCCGGAACGGGTTGCTGAAACACTGCGTGAAGTGACCCATCTGAAAGGGGACGTCCTGACCGTTGCTCCGGGTGGTTTGCCGAATGACGGCAAGGTGATTGCGGATGAACGGGAGTACGGCTGAGGCTCGAAGCAACGCGCAGGCATGCCTCCGGAGTTAATGCCAGTTTCAGTCTCATCCTGAAGAAGCGCGCAACCGCTATTTCGAAGAATGGGCTGCATACTCCGGAGCAGGTTGCCCATCCGACGGGACGAAGCTGGCGGCTCTCCTCAGGTTGAGGTCTTTTGTTGTTGCACTTCCGCCTGAAATTCGGTGATCTGCCTGCTCAAATCTGCGTATGACAAATGCCGCATTGGCCTCGGCATGTGCTTGGCCTATGTATGGCGTCAGACAGACAGATCGTTTTAGGACCAATCCCGCAGATGACCGTTCAACCGACCGCGCCGATCGCAGCCGACCAGGAAGCCGCATTCAGAAAACTCGACCTGCCGAAGGACCATCCTTCGGTCAAGAGCGGCAAGGTGGGCGTGCTTCTGGTCAATCTGGGCACACCGGACGGCACGGACTATTGGCCGATGCGCCGGTATCTGCGCGAATTCCTGTCCGACAAGCGCGTTATCGAGTGGCCCCGGGCAATTTGGTATCCGATCCTTTACGGCATCGTGTTGATGACCCGGCCGGGAAAGTCCGGCAAGGCCTACGAGGAGATCTGGAACAAGGAAAAGGACGAGTCGCCTCTGCGCACGATCACGCGCAGCCAGTCGGACAAACTGTCCGAGATGCTGGGCGATGCGGACGGCAAGCTGAAGATCGACTGGGCGATGCGCTATGGTCAGCCGTCGATCCCGGACAGGTTGAAGGCGCTCAAGGACGAGGGCTGCGACCGGATCCTGATCTTCCCGCTTTATCCGCAGTATTCGGCAACCACCACGGCGACCGTCAATGACGTTGTCTGCAAGACGCTGTTGAAGATGCGCTGGCAACCGGCGATCCGGACCGTGCCGCCCTATCACGACGACCCGGTCTATGTGACTGCCCTCGCAAAATCAGTTGAGCGGCATCTGGACAGTCTCGATTTCAAGCCGGACGTGGTGCTGACCTCGTACCACGGCATTCCGCAATCCTATTTCAAACGCGGCGACCCCTATCATTGCCACTGCATGAAGACGACCCGTCTCATGCGAGAGGTCCTGGGCTGGGACGCCGAGAAACTGCGCGTGACCTTCCAGTCCCGGTTCGGTCCGGAAGAATGGTTGCAGCCCTACACGGACAAGACCGTCGAACAGCTGGCCAAGGACGGCGTGAAAAACGTTGCGGTGATGAACCCGGGTTTCGTTGCAGACTGTCTCGAGACGCTTGAGGAAATTGCCGGCGAGGCCGGGGAGATCTTCGAAGAGAGCGGCGGCGAGAATTTCAGCCATATCCCCTGTCTGAACGACAGCGATCTTGGCATGGACGTGCTGTCCCATATCGTACGGCGGGAACTTGGCGGCTGGATCTGACCAGCCGCAAATCCACAGGCGTTTAACCTTGCCGGTGGAAAATACTCGTAAAATTTCGCGATACTGCCCATAAGTCACGGCACTGTTTCACGAGCGCCTTAAGTGTTTGTGCGAACAGGGCTAGCGGACGTGTGTCCGTATAGGCTCAACGCCGCGAATACGCTGGAAACGCTCTGGTATTCGGCGCATAGTGACGGTGCTATTTTAGAAAATTACGGGAGACGTATATGCCAATCGCGGGATTTGACATTTTCCTGATCGGCCTTGTCGTGCTGGTCATTCTGGTCTTTTTCGCCGGCGTAAAGACGGTGCCGCAAGGCTACAATTATACGGTCGAACGTTTTGGCAAGTACCGGAAGACGCTAACGCCGGGTCTGAACTTCATCATCCCGTTCATCGACAGGATCGGCCACAAGCTCAACATGATGGAGCAGGTGCTGGACGTTCCGACGCAGGAAGTGATCACCCGCGACAATGCGACGGTGAGCGCAGACGGCGTGACCTTCTACCAGGTGCTCGATGCTGCCCGTGCTGCCTACGAAGTGCTTGGTCTTCAGAACGCCATATTGAACCTGACCATGACCAACATCCGCTCGGTGATGGGGTCGATGGATCTCGACAACCTTCTGTCCAACCGTGATGAAATCAATGCCCAGATCCTGCGCGTCGTTGATGCGGCTGCAGAGCCATGGGGCATCAAGATCACCCGTATAGAGATAAAGGACATCAATCCGCCGCGCGATCTGGTGGATGCCATGGCCCGCCAGATGAAGGCGGAACGCGAGAAGCGTGCCTATATCCTTGAGGCCGAGGGCAAGCGCCAGTCGGAAATCCTGAAAGCGGAAGGTCAGAAACAGTCGCTTATCCTGGAAGCGGAAGGCCGCCGCGAATCGGCGTTCCGCGATGCGGAAGCCCGCGAACGCGAGGCGGAAGCGGAAGCCAAGGCAACGCAGCTCGTCAGTGCGGCTATCGCCTCCGGTGACGTTCAGGCCATCAACTATTTCGTTGCCAACAAATATGTCGAAGCGTTCAAGGAACTGGCAACCTCGCGCAATCAGAAGACGCTCATCCTCCCGATGGAAGCGACCTCGCTGCTGGGGGCCTTGAGTGGCATAGGCGCCATCGCCAAGGAAGCGTTCGGTGAAGACGGCTCTTCCAAGCGGTCGTCCGCGCGCATTCCCAATACAAGCAGTGATCAGGGAGACGAGAACCGGTGAGCCTGATTGAAAGCACGATCGCGGCCCTCGGGCCCTGGAGCTGGTTCGTTCTGGGGCTTCTGCTGCTGGGACTCGAGATCCTGGCGCCTGGCACGATTTTTCTCTGGTTTGGCCTGTCGGCGCTTGTCGTCGGTGTCGTGGCTTTGTTGTTCGATTTCGCCTGGCAGGTGGATGTTGGGCTGTTCCTCGTGCTGTCGCTCGTCAGCCTGCTGATAGGACGTCGGCTGATGCAGAAGCTTGCGTCGGAAAAGGGCGATCCGGGCTTAAACCAGCGCGGCAGCCGTTACGTCGGCCGGGAATTCACCCTTGCTGCGCCCTTGAACGAGGGTGCCGGAAACCTGTCCATCGATGACACGATCTGGCGCATTACCGGACCGGACATGCCGGCTGGCACGAAAGTTCGTGTCGAGGCAATTGACGGGGCGCGGCTGGTGGTCTCGCGGGTGAGCTAGATCTCACCGGCATCGTACGCGTTTCCTTTGCAGGGGGCTGTTGCCGTACCGGACTAAAGTTTGTGGCCGGCCGGCAGCGGCGGTTCTTCAGCCTTGAGCAGAATGCCGATCCTGCGGTTTGCCGCCAGGTAGGGGTCGTTGGGGAACAATGGTTCGGTGTCGGCCTTGCCAACCACTGAGTAGAACTGATTGTCCGGCACGCCGTATTCGGACAGGATCTGCCGGGCGACATTGGCGCGTTCGCTGGACAGCTCCCAGCCGGTATAGCTTGGATCGATGGACTGACGGCCGGCAGTCGTGTGGCCTGTAATCTCGATGCGATTTGGCATCTGCGACAGCACAGGTGCCATCTTGGCGATCAGGCGGCGGGTGGTCTCGTAAGGATACTTCGAGCCTTCCCGGAACATTGAGCGCCCGTCCTGATCGACGAGCATGATGTTCAGTCCGTCCTCGGATTCTTCAAGAATGATGTTGCTGGAAATCTCGGTGATTTCCGGCATCTCCTGCCAGGCCTGGCGCAGCGAGGCGGCAGCCGTCGCAAATTGCCGCGGTTTTTCGATATCGGCTTCCAGCGTGTCGTGCGTGTTGGCTTCCGGGCCCTGTTTGCGCCGCTGTTCATGGCGCACCTGGGAGAAGTCGGAATCCATTTCCTGTTCGACCTGGCTGATATCCTTCATGTAGTCGCGGATCGGAATGCCCTCGACCTCGATGATACCGGTCTTGCGGGACGTGTCTTTCACACCGAAGGCTTCGCGCATGGACCCGGCGACCACCTGAAGCTTTTCCTTGTCCTGAATGGAAAAGGAAATGATCAGAACGAAGAAGCAGACGAGCAGGGACATCAGATCGGCAAAGGTCACCAGCCAGTCCGGTGCGCCGCCGCCGCCTTGAGGTTTCTGTTTCTTTGCCATCGCGCTGTGGTCGCTCTTTTGTCAGTTCCGGATCAGACTTGGTACGATCGATTGCGATTGAGCCCTTACCAATCGCTTCCAGGGTTGGCGAACAATCTGCCCGGGTTCATCTGAACGCTTCCTGCTCTAGGCCGCGTCCGCCAGTTCGGCGCGCAATTTGTCCGGCAGGTATGCAATCAGCATTTCCTTGATCAAGGCCGGGCTCTTGGATTCGCGGATCTGGCAAACACCGTCGATGATCAGCGTCTGGTTGAGATCGTCGACGTCGAATTTCGCATCCAGCTTGTCCACCAGAGGCAGACAAAGGATGTTGGAGATCAACGCGCCGTACAGGGTCGTCAGAAGGGCGACGGCCATGGAAGGCCCGATTGCCGCAGGGTCGTCCATGTTGGCAAGCATCTGCACCAGGCCGACCAGAGTCCCGATCATGCCGAAGGCGGGAGCGGAATCGCCAAGTGCCTTGAAAACGCGCTTGCCTTCCGCGAGCCGGGAAAGCTGCAGGTCGCGCTCGCGTTCCATCGATTCCTTGATGAATTCCAGCTCATAGCCGTCTGCAATATATTGCACACCCTTGGCAAGGACCGGATCGGAGACGTCCACGTTCTCCAGGCCAAGCGGGCCGGACTTGCGGACGATTTCACCCAGGTTGCTGATTTCGGTAATCAGGTCGCGAGGGCTTGCGTTCTTGCCCGCAAGCGCAACCTTGAAGCCCGTAACGAAAGCAGTGGCGATGTCGGTAAGCTGGAAGCGGATCAGCGTGGCGGCGAGACCGCCGCCGACCACGATGAGGACCGACGGCACGTCAATAAACTGACCGAAACTGCCACCAAGAAAAATAGCGGTCGTCACGATGCCAAAGGCACCCACAATGCCGATTAATGTCGCCAGATCCATTCTGTACACACACCAAGGTCTGCGGCGTCAAGCCGATGAAACTTTGGGGCAGTGTAAGAGGCTTATGGCTAATCAAATCCTAATGACGCGCCACTTGCGGGTCGGAAAAGAAACTTTTTCGACCCCGTGAGGCAATATTGCCTGCTTCGGTGAAAGATCAGGCTGCGCCGATGCGAAGAAGATCGTGCAGATGGACAATACCGACGGGGCGACCGTCCTCGATCACGAACACGGAGGTGATCGACAGGCTGTTGGCCAATTCAAGAATTGAAGCCGACAATGTGTCCGGAGAAACGGTCTTAGGAGCACGCGTCATGATTTCACCGGCGGATTTTGCCAGGAGATTTGACGAAACATGGCGGCGCAAGTCACCGTCGGTGATGATGCCGATCAACTGTTTCAGTTCGTCGACGACACCCAGCACACCGAAGCCGCGCTGGGTCATCAGGACGATGCCTTCGCTCATCGAGGTGTTTGCGGACACAAGCGGCATGCGTTCGCCAGTGTGCATGATGTCCTTGGCCGTTTTCAGGCTGGCGCCCAGGCGGCCGCCCGGATGGAACACACGGAAGTCCTGCGCGGTAAACCCACGTCCTTCCAGAAGAGCCACAGCGAGTGCATCACCGACGGCCAGCTGAATGAGGGCGGAGGTTGTCGGGGCGAGGCCATGCGGGCAGGCCTCGGTGACAGCAGGCAGGTTCATGACGATATCAGCTGCACGGCCGAGGGTGCTGTCCTTGCGCGAGGTGATCGCGATCAAGGGCACCTTGAAGCGACGGGTGTAGCTGACGATGCCTGCAAGTTCCTGGGTTTCACCCGACCAGGACAGGGCGATCACGACGTCGTCTTCGGTGATCATGCCCAGGTCGCCGTGACTGGCTTCACTGGCATGAACGAAGAAAGACGGCGTTCCCGTTGACGCAAGGCTTGCTGCGATCTTGGTGCCGATATGACCACTCTTGCCGATGCCGGTGATGACAACGCGTCCCTTGCTCTTTTGAATGAGATCGAAGGTCTTCTGGAACGGGATGGCAAGTCCGTTCTTCAGCGCTGCGCGAACGGCACTCAGGCCGGCAATTTCAGTTTCCAGGGTCCGCTCTGCGGAGACGAGGCACAGGGACGTCATGTCAGTATTTTCTTCGGAAACCGGGTCGCGCAGAACTGTGGTCATGAACATAATTCTTTTTTTATTTAGGATCGCCTAGCTCTATGCCAGTCGCCGACGGGGATCAAGAACCCGTGATCTATTAAATGCATTAGATCAGGTGACTTTATGTAACTTTGTGTAACCTTCCAAATTGCGAAAAAGAAACGAAGGATTAACCATCATTCGTCAGGTTGGACCGGACATTCCACGTCGACTGGTCCCGGAATTCATGCGCAGCTTTCTGCCTCTGATCACTTTTCTTGCCGTTTTGCAGGCCGTTTCCGCGGCTGCACAAACGACGCTTGACGATTTGCGTGGATCGGACGACCCAGGCGGGGCGCAAGAATCAGCAGACCCTTCCGATCAGGCAGCCCAGGCGGCAGACCGCAATCCTACGCAGGCAAATGTCTTTTCCCTTCGTTCGACACTGAATTCGGCAACTGCGGAAACCGGATCGAGCGGCCTTGGAACCAATGGCAGAGCCACTCCTGTCAGGCCATTTGCCGACAGGATTGCAGCTGTCGACAGGGCGGTTCCTCTATCGGACAGCGGTATCGACGACAGCGTTTTTGGCGGAGATACGACCTTCGATGCGGCACAGGGGATCAGGCTCGGGTCCTTCACGCTAACGCCCCAACTGACCGTGTCGACAGGTTGGACTGATAACCGGTCACAGGCGGCAGACGGAACCTCTGGCAAGTTCTACCGGATTTCTCCCGATGTTTCGCTGACCTCGAACTGGTCACGCCATCAGCTGGACACGTCGCTGCGAGGTTCCTTCACCGGATATCCCGGTGATACCGACGACAACGAGGCGAACGTCTTTGCGGCGGCAAACCTGCGGCTCGATATCAGCGAAGCGACACAGGTCACGACCAGTATATCCTACACGCTCAGCCAGGAGGACGACGGCAGCGCAGAATCGGCTTCCGGGACCGACTACGATCACGAACTTTCGGGAAGCCTCAGTGGTACGCGCGCAGTCGGCATCGTTGCCGCAACAGCTTCGCTCGGCGTCGACCGGAATTTCTATACGTCGGAAAGCGGCTCGGAATCCGGACGCAACAACACGCTCTACTCCGCCAGCCTGCGGCTGGACGGCAATACCGGCAGCGTGTTTTCACCGTTCGTCGAGGGGGCGCTGCTTCTGCGGCGCTATGACGATACCTGTAGCGACGCCTTGTGCGAAAAACGAAATGCCAATGGCTATCAGGTCATGGGTGGTGTCACCATCGCATCCGGCCCCAAACTGACCGGGGAACTCGGTGCGGGGTGGCGGATCGAGGACATTGAAGATGAGAGGCTAGAAAACCTGTCAGGACTGATTGCCGACGCCTCCCTGGTCTGGTCACCAAGCCGCCTGACGACGGTTACCGCTGGTCTTGGTACCTCCTTCGAGGCGACCGATATCGACGGTGCCAGCGGTTCGATCATCTACTCCGGCGACCTGCGCCTCGCTCATGCCTTCAGTGATCGTCTAGTGGGCGAGACCGGTGTCGGTTACAGTTACCGGACCTATGAAGGTGTTTCGATCGAAGAGCGTACCCTGACAGGGTTTGGTGGTCTGACCTTCGCTGTGACGAAGAACATTGCGGTGACGGCGGATTATACCCATCGTCGTTTCGACAGTTCCCAGCAGGGGAACGACTATTCCGAAAACGCTGTTGAAGCCGGGTTTAGATTGCGGCATTAACGTCACGGTAACCAAATCAACATCATTCATGGGGCGGGGGCAGAAACTTACGGACCTGGGCATCGAGGAGGCCCTGATGCGGAACCTTGCGCAGCTGACTGCGAACGTGAAAACCATATTGCCCTTTTCAGGAAGACTGAGAACCCTCGGGCGCCGGCTGCTTTTGACTGCCGCGGCGACGGGCACTTTGCTGGCCGTTTCGGTGCCGGCACAGGCCGATCAGGGGTTCAGCCAGTTCGTTTCCGGCTTCTGGCCGACGGCCAAGGCAGCCGGCATTTCTTCCCAGACCTACAACGCGGTCTTCACCGGCATGCAGCCGGACGATGACACCTTGCGCCTGATGAGCAAGCAATCCGAGTTCGTGAAACCGATCTGGGATTATCTCGATAGTGCCGTTTCAGACACGCGGGTCGAAAAAGGCCGCGAGATGCTGAAGGAGTACAGTCAGGTTCTTGCGGTCATCGAAAACCGCTACGGCGTCGATCGTGAAGCTGTCCTGGCGATCTGGGGCATGGAAACCAACTATGGCGGCTTCATGGGGCGTCATAACGTAATCCAGGCACTGGCGACGCTGGCCTATGCGGCGCCGCGCCGGAAGAGCTTCTGGGAAAAGGAACTTGTTACCGCGCTGGCGATCGTCCAGGCAGGTCATGTGCGTTTCCAGGACATGGAAGGTTCCTGGGCCGGCGCCATGGGGCACACCCAGTTCATGCCCTCTAGCTGGAAGGCCTATGCCGCCGACTATGACGGTGACGGCCGCCGGGATATCTGGACGTCCATACCCGATGCACTCGCCTCAACCGCTGCCTATCTGCAAAAGCACGGCTGGCAGACAGGCAAGACCTGGGGATACGAGGTAGCCTTGCCCAGCGGCTTCGACTATCACATGGCCGACGGCGAAAAGACGCTGACGCTAGGCGAATGGGGGCGATACGGAATTCGCCGGTCAAACGGCAAGGATTTTCCGCGGCCGTCCGACAACGCCATCCTGGTTCTGCCTGCCGGAGCAAGCGGACCGGCGTTCCTGATGCTGAAGAACTTCTACGTGATCAAGCGTTACAACAACGCGACTGCCTATGCGCTTGCCGTCGGCCATCTTGCCGACCGGATCATTGGCGGCGGACCGATCGAGGGCGACTGGTCGCGTGAGCACCTTCCGCTCAATCGCTCTGAAACCGCGGAATTGCAGGCGCTTTTGAACCAGCGTGGATTTTCTGTCGGTACGGCGGACGGCAGGATCGGACCTGCTACCCGAAAGGGTATCCGAGCCTACCAGCGCTCACGTGGGATGGTTCCCGACGGTTATGCATCCATTGTTTTGCTGGCACGCCTGAAGCTGGACGGCTAAACTGGGCGCAGTGCAGCTACAGCAGGAGCACAGCGTGAGAGTTCAGACACGGCAACGGGAAGGGAAGGGGACACGCGCCGCCTCGCTTCGGGTTGTCGTATCCCTTGGGCTTGCGCTTTTTGCCTGCTCTGCCGGACTCTCTGCCGCACAGGACGCGCAGCGCGGTGAAATCGTGGTTGCGCAGAACGGGCCCTTCCGGGGGTTCAATCCGTTTGCTCCATTGCAGCGGCTGTTTGGCGGTGGGGGCGAGAAGCGCAGAAAGCAGCCGCAAAAGACACAGCAGAAGCCGCGGGTTTCCCGGCCCGCGGGTGCACCGCCCAAATTCGACGTTCTCGAAAAGGACCCCAATGCCGGCCTGATCCTGGTCGTTGGAGACCGCATGGCACGCGGTGTCGCCGACGGGTTGAAATACACACTTGCGCAAAAACCACAGATCCGTGTCGAAGCCATTACCGAGGACAAGGAAGGTTTTGTCGGGGAAGGTTCGCCGGACTGGGCGACGCAGGTGGTTTCCAGGATCCGGGGGGCGGACGTTCAGGCCGTTGTGGTGATGATCGGCCGGCAGGATCTGGGTAAATCCTTTTCCGGTGAACCGCCCGTTGAATTCATGACTGCAGAGTGGCTGGAGAGCTACCGCAGGAAGGTCGACGGGCTTGTGCGTGTGGTGCGACAGGAAAAGAAACCGCTTGTGTGGGCCGGCCTGCCGCCCACGGGCGACGAACTGGTGAACGCGGATTTCACGCAGCTCAACTCGATCTTCCAGGGAGCGTCGGAGGACAGGCGGGTCCGCTATGTCGACATATGGGATATCTTCCTGGCTGAAGACGGCAGCTTTTCCTCTTACGGACCCGATGTCGACGGCAAGAACACGCGTCTGCGCACGAACGACAAGATTGATTTCACATGGGCAGGCTATCGGAAAGTCGCATTCTTCGTGGAACGCGAACTGTCCCGCCTGCTCGGAGGCTATGGCGGGCTAGCTTTCGAAGGCGTGGAGGATGATCCGAACTTCATCGTCCTGACCGGACGTACGACGTCGCCCGAAGCACTGCTTCTGGGTGGTGAGGATGAAGAAGAGATCAATTCGGCCAGCCGGACCTATCGTTTCTTTGTCAAAGGCGAACCCTTGCCACCCATGCAGGGACGTGTGGACGATCCACGGATGCCTGCCGTTGCAGTGTCTGCGCCGGTTGCCGCTGTTGAGGAAGTGTTTGCCCCTACAAGTGCCGATTTGCGTGAGAGCTTGAGCTCAGCAGCCAGCCAGGATGCAGAAGGTCGCGTCTCTGTGACTGTGCGCCCGGGATCGGAATGACCCTTTGAAATAGGTCCGAAAAACAAAAAACCCCGCAGGCGTTTGCCGGCGGGGTTTTTTCATTTCCGGATGTAGAGTTCAGCGCGGCAGGTCGGTCGAGCCGGTCAGGAACTCGTCAACAGCGCGCGCTGCCTGACGGCCTTCGCGGATCGCCCAGACAACTAGGGACTGACCCTTGCGCACGTCGCCGGCAGCATAGACCTTGTCCAGGCTGGTCTTGTAATCGTCGGTGTTGGCCTTGACGTTGGTGCGGCCATCCAGCTCCAGCTTGTCGCCGGCTTCGGCGATGTAGGTTTCCAACAGCGGGCCGGAGAAGCCGATAGCCGCCAGAACGAGATCGGCGCGCAGGATGAATTCGGTGCCTTCGATCGGACGGCGCTTTTCATCCACGCGGGCGCATTTGACGCCGGTAACCTTGCCGTCTTCGCCGACAAGGGCAAGCGTTGCGGCGGAGAACTCACGCTCAGCGCCCTCAGCCTGCGACGACGAGGTGCGGAACTTGGTCGGCCAGTACGGCCAGATCGCCAGCTTGTCTTCCTTCAGCGGCGGGATCGGGCGAATGTCGAGCTGCGTCACCGACAGGGCTCCCTGACGGAATGCGGTGCCGACGCAGTCGGACGCGGTGTCGCCGCCGCCGATGACGACGACATGCTTGCCACCGGCCCAGATCGGGGCCTCGTCGCCTTCCGGCTCACCGCCGACCCGGCGGTTCTGCTGGACCAGGTACGGCATCGCCCAATGGCAGCCTTCCAGTTCCATGCCGGAGACACCCGGATCACGCGGACGTTCGGCACCTGCGCACAGGATAACCGCGTCGTGACGCTCGGCCAGTTCTTCCAGCGCAACGGTTACCCCGACATTGACGCCGTAATGGAACGTCACGCCTTCGGCTTCCATCTGCTTCACGCGGCGGTCGATGTAGTGCTTTTCCATCTTGAAGTCGGGAATGCCGTAGCGCAGCAGGCCACCGGCCTTCGGCTCACGCTCATAGACATGCACGGTGTGACCAGCGCGGGCGAGCTGCTGGGCGGCTGCCATGCCTGCGGGGCCGGAGCCGATGATCGCCACTGCTTTGCCGGTCTTGGTCGCGGACAGCTCCGGTACGATCCAGCCTTCTTCCCAACCCTTGTCGGCAATCGCCTGTTCCACGCTCTTGATGTTGACCGGAATGTCTTCCAGGTTCAGCGTGCAGGCTTCCTCGCAAGGAGCCGGGCAGATGCGCCCGGTGAACTCGGGGAAATTGTTGGTGGAATGCAGGTTCTTGAGCGCGTAGTCCCAGTCGCCCTGGTAGACCAGATCGTTCCAGTCCGGGATCTGGTTGTTGACCGGACAACCGGTCGGGCCATGGCAGAACGGAATGCCGCAATCCATGCAGCGGGCCGCCTGATTGGTGACGTCCTGGTCGTTCAGCGGAATGGTGAACTCGCGGAAATGGCGAATACGGTCAGAGGCAGGCTGATACTTCTGTTCCTGCCGATCGATTTCCATAAAACCGGTTACCTTGCCCAAGGCGACCTCCTCAAAATTTCATGCGTCTGTCCAGGGTGGCTGCAATCGGCCGCGTCATGCGGCCGAGAGCCAGTTCGTGCGTTTGGCCGGATTATTCGGCAGCGACCATGCCGAGGCGCTGCTCTTCCATTTCGCGCAGGGCCCGGCGGTATTCGACCGGCATCACCTTGACGAACTTGGGTCGGTACTGGGTCCAGTTGTCGAGGATTGCCTCGGCCTTTGTCGAGCCGGTCAGTTCCAGATGTTTCGTCAGCATCTGGCGCAGGCGCTCATCGTCATGGCGGGTCATGTCGCAGGAAAGGTCCACGCGGCCCTTGTGCTCGATATCGCCACCATGGTGGTGCAGCTTCTCCAGAAGATCGTCTTCTTCGGTCACCGGTTCCAGTTCGACCATGGCCAGGTTGCAGCGGGAGCCGAATGTGCCGTCTTCATCGAGCACATAGGCAATGCCGCCGGACATGCCGGCCGCGAAGTTGCGTCCGGTCTGGCCGATCACGACGACGACGCCGCCGGTCATGTATTCGCAGCCGTGGTCACCCACGCCTTCGACAACGGCAACAGCGCCGGAGTTGCGAACTGCAAAGCGTTCCCCGGCAACACCGCGGAAGTAGCATTCACCTTCGGTTGCGCCGTAGAGCACCGTGTTGCCGACAATGATCGAGTTTTCCGGCACGATCCGGGTGTTCTCCGGTGGGCGGACGATCAGCTTGCCACCGGCAAGACCCTTGCCGACATAGTCGTTGGCATCGCCGACAAGATCAATGGTGACGCCGCGGGCGACGAAGGCGCCGAACGCCTGGCCTGCCGTACCCTTCAGATTGATCTTCAGGGTGTCGGGGTGTTTCAGGCCCTTGTTGCCGTACCGCTTGGCGATTTCACCGGAGAGCATGGCACCAACCGACCGGTCGACGGAACAGATCGTCTCGTCGACAATTGTCGGTTCCTTGCTGTCCAGGGCCGGCTTGGAAGCGGCAATCAGGCGACGGTCCAGGATGTCGTGGATCGGGTGATCCTGACGCGTGGTCCAGCGGGTCTCTTCCGGTTTTGCTTCCGGCTGGAAGAAAATACGGGAGAAATCGAGACCCTTGGCCTTCCAGTGATCGATCGCGGCTTCCTTGTCGAGGAAGTCGGACCGGCCGATCATGTCTTCCATCGTTTTGAAGCCGAGGTTGGCCATCAGCTCGCGCACTTCCTCGGCGACAAAGAAGAAGTAGTTGATGACGTGTTCCGGGGTGCCCTTGAAGCGCTTGCGCAGGACCGGGTCCTGGGTGGCGATGCCGACCGGGCAGGTGTTGAGATGGCACTTGCGCATCATCAGGCAGCCTGCAGCAATCAGCGGAGCGGTCGAGAAGCCGAATTCGTCGGCGCCAAGAAGCGCACCGATGATGACGTCCCGGCCTGTGCGGATGCCGCCGTCGACCTGAAGGGCGATGCGCGAGCGCAGTCCGTTCAGCACCAGGGTCTGCTGTGTTTCGGCAAGGCCGATTTCCCACGGAGAGCCGGCGTGTTTGATCGAGGTCAGCGGTGATGCACCGGTGCCGCCGTCGTAACCGGAAATCGTGATGTGGTCGGCGCGTGCCTTGGCAACGCCGGCAGCAACCGTTCCGACACCCACTTCCGACACCAGCTTGACCGAGATATCGGCTTCCGGGTTAACGTTTTTCAGGTCGTAGATCAGCTGCGCCAGATCTTCGATGGAGTAGATGTCATGGTGCGGCGGGGGCGAAATCAGGCCGACGCCCGGGGTCGAGTGACGCACCTTGGCGATCACCGCATCCACCTTGTGACCCGGCAACTGGCCGCCTTCGCCGGGCTTTGCACCCTGGGCAACCTTAATCTGGATCATGTCGGAGTTGACCAGATATTCCGTGGTCACGCCGAAGCGGCCGGAAGCAACCTGCTTGATGGCGGAGCGCTGCGGGTTGGACGAGCCGTCCGGCAGCGGATTGAAGCGCTCCGGCTCCTCGCCGCCTTCACCGGTGTTCGACTTGCCGCCGATCTGGTTCATGGCGATTGCCAGGGTCGTGTGAGCTTCACGCGAAATCGAGCCGAAGGACATGGCGCCGGTGACGAAGCGCTTGACGATGGCTTCTGCCGGTTCCACCTGGTCGAGCGCGATCGGCGAGCGGCCGATTTCGTCCGCGGACTTGATCCGGAACAGGCCGCGGATCGCGTAGCGTCCGCTCTTTTCGTTCACTTCCTTGGCGAAGGCGCGATAGGTGTCCGGGAGCTTCGCGCGCACTGCGTGCTGCAGCAGTGCGACGGAGTCCGGGGTCCACATATGGCTTTCACCGCGGGTCCGGTAAGCGTATTCACCGCCAACTTCCAGCGAGCGGCGCAGGATGGCGACGTCGCCGAAGGCCTGCTCGTGGCGCAGAACGGTTTCATCGGCGACTTCGGCAAGGCCGATGCCTTCGATCATGGTTGCCGTGCCGAAGAAGTACTTCTTCACGAAGGACGAGCCGAGGCCGACAGCGTCGAAAATCTGCGCGCCGCAATAGGACTGGTAGGTCGAAATGCCCATCTTGGACATGACCTTGAGGATGCCCTTGTCGATGGACTTGATGTAGCGGTAGACGACTTCGTCCTGATCGACTTCCTCCGGGAAGTCCATTTCCATGTGCATGGAAAGCAGCGTTTCAAACGCGAGATAAGGGTTGATCGCTTCCGCGCCATAGCCGGCCAGAACACAGAAATGGTGGACTTCGCGCGCTTCACCGGTTTCCACCACCAGGCCAACAGAGGTTCTCAGACCCTTGCGGATGAGGTGATGGTGCACGGCGGCAGTTGCCAGCAGCGCGGGGATCGCGATGCGTGAGCGGCTGATCAGGCGATCGGACAGGATGATGATGTTGTATCCGTCCAGAACCGCTTTTTCGGCGCGCTCGCACAATTCGTCGAGAGCGCCTTCCATACCGACAGCGCCTTTTTCGGAATTGTAGGTGATGTCCAGCGTCTTGGCGGAAAACTGGTTGTCGGCGATGTCGCCGATGGCGCGGATCTTCTCCAGGTCCTCATTGGTGAGGATCGGCTGGCGAACTTCCAGGCGCTTGGAGGTCGACAGGCCTTCAAGGTCGAAGATGTTCGGACGGGGGCCGATGAAGGAGACAAGGCTCATCACCAGCTCCTCGCGGATCGGGTCGATCGGCGGGTTGGTGACCTGAGCGAAGTTCTGCTTGAAATAGGTGTAAAGCAGCTTGGACTTGTCGGAGAGCGCTGAAATCGGCGTGTCCGTGCCCATGGAGCCGATGGCTTCCTGGCCGACGGTTGCCATCGGGGTCATCAGAAGCTTGATGTCTTCTTCCGTGTAGCCGAAGGCCTGCTGGCGGTCGAGAAGGCTTTCACCGGCTACCGGCGCGCGCTGGCGCACGCCCGGAAGGTCTTCCAGTACGATCTGGGACCGGTGCAGCCAGTCCTTGTACGGGTTGGCCGTGGAAAGCTGCCGCTTGATTTCGTCGTCGGAAACGATCCGGCCTTCGTCCATGTCGATCAGCAGCATCTTGCCCGGCTGCAGGCGCCATTTCTGGACAATGCGCTCTTCTTCGACCGGCAGGACGCCAACTTCGGAAGACATGATGACGAAGTCGTCGTCAGTAACGATGTAGCGGGCAGGACGCAGGCCGTTCCGGTCCAGCGTTGCGCCGATCTGGCGGCCATCGGTGAAGGCAACGGCTGCCGGGCCGTCCCACGGCTCCATCAGGGCCGCGTGGTATTCGTAGAAGGCACGACGGTTGTCGTCCATCAGCGGGTTACCGGCCCAGGCTTCCGGGATCAGCATCATGGCCGCATGGGCGAGCGAATAGCCACCCATGACCAGGAACTCGAGAGCGTTGTCGAAGCAGGCGGTGTCCGACTGGCCTTCATAGGAAATCGGCCAGAGCTTGGAGATGTCGTCGCCGAGCAGCGCCGACGATACGGACGCCTGACGCGCCGCCATCCAGTTGACGTTGCCGCGCAGCGTGTTGATCTCACCGTTGTGCGCAACCATCCGGTAGGGGTGCGACAGATCCCAGGACGGGAACGTGTTGGTGGAAAAACGCTGGTGGACAAGGGCCAGGGCCGACGAAAAGCGCTCGTCCTTCAGGTCGGCGTAATAGGCACCAAGCTGATAGGCGAGGAACATGCCTTTGTAAACGATGGTCCGGCTGGACATTGAAACGATATAAAAGCCTTTCGAGACCGCATCGGTTTCGGCACGCACACGGTTCGAGATGACCTTGCGCAGTACATAAAGGCGGCGTTCGAAGGCATCTGCCTCACCGCCGGTCTTGCGGATGAAGACCTGACGGGAAACCGGTTCGGTGGCAGCAATGTCCGGCGCCTTGGAAAGCGAAGAATTGTCGACGGGCACGTCACGCCAGCCGATCAGTTCCTTGCCTTCGTCTTCGATGACACGCTCGACGATGGCTTCGCACTTGGCGCGCAGCTCATCGTCCTGCGGCATGAAGATGAAACCGACACCATATTCACCGGCATCGGGAAGCGGTGTGCCGGCGTTCGCCAGTTCTTCTGCAAAGAACGCGTGCGGGATCTGCACCAGCATGCCTGCGCCGTCGCCCATCAACGGGTCGGCACCAACCGCGCCGCGGTGCGTGAGGTTTTCAAGAACCTGCAGACCGTCGGCAATAATCTTGTGGGACTTCTCGCCTTTCATGTGGGCGACAAAGCCGACACCGCAGGCGTCGTGTTCGCGCGACGGATTATAGAGCCCTTTGTCGGCGGCCGTGCTCAGTCGTTCCGCAAGTGTAGTGGTTGCGGTGGTCTTCATGTCCACGCTCCCAGCTTGCATGGCTGTGCTCGTCGTCAGCTCTATCTTCGTCATGTGCGCCCTCACTGTTGACCCCAGTGCCGCCGTGGCTGGGAGCGTCCGGTTCCGTTCGGGTCGCATTCCATCAAGAATGCGGTCCGGCGAACCCTGGCTTTCCTGCCCCGGCTCTGTTGTTGTATTAACCACGGCCGTTTATCAAAGCAAACCGCCGCATTGACGCAGCGGTCCTCCGCTGCCGAAACGTTCCGTCTCGCTTCCTTGCGGATCCTCCCCGGATCCGCCCAGTGGTCAGCCTAGCTATCACCGATGCCTTTTTGTCCTGCGCCCTGTCCGGGCCGTTTTGGGCATGGCGATAATTGGGACAGCATACCTGTCCTATTCCAAGCGGCGCGAACATGACAGATTTCGCCGTCGTGAGCAAGAGTGTTTCTGCGTCGCCGCATTATAATTGTTTCGCGCGAAAAGTGCCAATCGTCCGGAAAGGTCAAAACCGACGATAAATATGTAAGAATCTTGCGTTTGTTAAACTTTGTGCAGTTATGCTCGCAAAACAGTCACATGCGTTTGATTTCCTATTTATCTTCAATAGGGTCATCTACGGTGGGTGACTGGCGGCCCAGCAAAAACGCCGGTACGCAGTGATTTTTCAACGACGAGAGGAGATCGAGATGAAGCATAAGGCCATGTCTGCAGCAATTGTTGCCGGTGCGGTGGCAACCGCGGTTGCGGGTCTGTCGTCAACCGTTCCGGCTCACGCCCAGGCCAAGGAAAAATGCTATGGTGTGTCCTTGAAAGGTCAGAACGACTGCAAGGCGGGTGCAGGTACGACTTGCGCCGGTACGTCGACCGTCGACTATCAGGGCAACGCCTGGACGCTCGTCCCGAAGGGCACCTGCGTGACAATGGATGTTCCAGGTGGCCGTCACGGCTCTCTGACCGAACTTACGCGCGACCTGCCGGAAGCCTGATAGGCTTTAGACGGCCGCAACTGCGGCAATCTGGTCAGGCAGGCAGCTTCTTATCCCGCACTTGGTGCCGAGGCGGGCAGGGCGCCAGCCCTTTCAAAGTCAAGAGCCATGGTGCTTCAGTCAGTCCAGTCTGAAGATGTCCTCAGCCAGTGTGCCTGCCTGACAAAACTTATTCCACCCGGAGGACTCCATGGTTTCCGATACCCGATCAAACCCAGTACAGCGCTGCGAGGCGGCCCTTCCGGCGCGCGCCGGAGCCGGCCTGAAGCCGGAGCATGTTGCGGCTATTCTGGAAACGTCCGCGGATATCGGTTTTTTTGAAGTTCATGCCGAAAACTACATGGGGGCCGGCGGTCCGCCGCACCGGCAACTGGAGGCGATCCGCGAGCGGTATCCCCTGTCTCTTCATGGTGTCGGTCTTTCGATCGGCGGTGAACAGCCACTGGACAAGGATCACCTGCGGCGCTTGTCAGACCTGAACAAGCGATATGAACCGGGACTGTTTTCCGAACATCTGGCCTGGTCGACGCACGACACGACTTATTTCAACGACCTGCTGCCGGTACCCTACGATGAAGCTACGCTGAATCGTGTGTGCGATCACATAGATGAAGTGCAGGAGACCGTCGGACGGCAGATGCTTCTAGAAAATCCGTCGACTTACGTCGCCTTTGCACAGAGCACGATGAGCGAACTGGATTTTCTGAGCGAGATCGCGCGCCGGACCGGCTGCGGCCTGTTGCTCGACATCAACAACGTGCATGTGTCCTGCACGAACCACGAGAGATCCGCGAGAGATTATCTTGCCGCCTTCCCGATGGCCGCCGTCGGCGAAATACATCTTGGCGGTCATGCGCCTGACCGGGATGACGCCGGACGGCCACTGCTGATCGACGCGCACGACCGGGAGGTGGATCTTGCGGTCTGGCAGCTTTATGAAGATGTCATTCGTCTGCAGGGGCCGCTGCCGACCCTGATCGAGTGGGACAACAATGTTCCCGCCTGGCCGGTTCTGCTTGCCGAGGCACAAGCCGCGGATCGCATTCTGGCGCAGCCTGCAGAGGCTGGCAGAAAGCAAGCGGTCTGACATGCGTGGTCCGCTCGCCCTGCCGCAGGTCAATGCCGCCTCGTTTGGGCGTGCGCTGCTCGACCCGCAAATGGCAACGCCCGATGGACTGACTGGTCCGGACGGAGAAACAGCGCCGAAGCGATTCAATGTCTACCGCAACAACGTCATCGTCAGCCTGTGCGAAGCGCTCGGTGAAAGCTTTCCTGCTGTGAAGGCGCTGTTGGGGGAAGAGTATTTCAGGGCGCTTGCCCAGGCCTTCGTGACAGCTCATCCGCCGGTGTCGCCTGTGTTGATCTGGTACGGCGCCGGTTTCGCTGATTTCCTGGACGTGTTTCCGCCGCTCAAGGCATATCCTTATCTCGGCGATGTTGCCCGGCTGGAATGGTCTTGGCTCCAGGCCTATCATGCTGCGGATGCCGCGCCTCTCGATCCGGCAATCCTGGGCAGCATCGATCCGCAAAGACTCGGGGGCGTTCGCTTCGTACCGCATCCGGCGGCGCACGTCGTGACATCTGCCTGGCCGATCTGGGCGATTGCGCGAGCCAACAGGTTTGAACCCGATGAGGCTGAAGCTGTCGATCTTGACGAGCCGCAATCGGTCATGATTACCCGGCCGGACATGGAGGTGGATGTCTATCTGCTACGTCCGGGCGGGGCTGTTTTCACGATGGATCTCCTGCAAGGGCAGACGCTTGCAGCGGCGGCAAGCCGGGCTCAGGAGGACGACGACGGTTTTTCCTTGTCCGATTGCCTTTCGGACTGTCTTGCAGCTGGTGCATTTTCCGCCCTGCAACTGGATGACTAACACGCATGCGGCAAATGGATGCCGCTTGATGATGGGGGATTAGATGGGTGTGTTGATTGGGTTTTTTGTCAGGCTCTACACGATGGTGTTCGGAGCTCTGGAACGGCTGACAAATGGCTGGTTCATCGGGCTTGCTGCCCGGTTCATTTTTGCCGCGATCCTGCTGCAGTTCTTCCTGAACTCGGCGATGACGAAAATCGGCGGCAACATCATGAACATCTTCACGCCAACCGCAGGTGCCTATGCGCAGATGCTGCCCAAGATGATGGAGCAGGTCAGCTACGACACCAGCCAGATTGCGTTCTTCCCGTATGGTCTCATGGTGCTTCTGGGCACCTGGGGTGAATTTGTCCTGCCGGTGATGGTGGTTGTCGGTCTATTCACCCGCTTCGCCAGCCTCGGCATGATCGTCTTCATCTGCGTCATGACCTATGTCGACATCTATGGCCATGGGGCTGACGCAAAGACGATCGGGGCGCTGTTCGACGGTGAACCCTATGCGATCATCGCCGATGACCGGTTGCTCTGGATCTTCCTGTTGCTGGTGCCGGTGCTCAAGGGGCCGGGTGTCGTCTCGCTGGACTGGCTGCTCGGCCGGTCCTATCGCAAGCGCGAGATGTACTACTGAAAAATCGGTTGCCGGTTGTGATGCCAAGTGATTAAACCGGCACATGAATTTTGCCAGTGACAATTGGGCGGGTGCGGCTCCGGCGGTGATGTCGGCGCTGGCCCGCCATAATGACGGGTTCTCGCCAGCCTACGGCACCGACCCGTTGACCGATTCCGTCTCCGCCACGTTCAACGAGATCTTCGAACGCGAGGTTGCCGTCTTCTTCGTGGCGACCGGTTCAGCGGCGAATTCTTTGGCGCTGGCTTCCTGTGCCAAGCCGGGCGGGGCGATCTTCTGCCATTCCGGTGCGCATATTCAGGTTGATGAATGCAATTGCCCCGAGTTCATGACCGGCGGCAACAAGCTGTTGAGCGTGAAGGGACCAAACGGCCGGTTCTCCGCCGATGCCCTTCGCGAAAAGATGGCACAGGTTCCTGACGGTGTTGTCCACCATGGTCAGGTCGCGTCCGTTTCCATCAGCCAGGCAACCGAATGCGGCACCGTCTACACGCTGGATGAAATAGGCGCGATCAAGGATGTCTGCCGGTCCCGTTCGGTGCCGCTTCACATGGACGGCGCACGATTTGCCAATGCGCTTGTGACGCTCGGCTGTTCGGCGGCCGACATGACATGGAAAGCGGGTGTGGACCTGCTTTCCTTCGGAGCCACCAAAAACGGCTGCTGGTGCGCGGAGGCCGTGGTTTTCTTTGATTTGGACGCCGCAAAATCCTTTGAGTATTTCCGCAAGCGCGGCGGTCATCTTTTTTCCAAGAGCCGCTTTGTGGCGGCCCAGTTCGAAGGCTATTTCCAGGATGACACCTGGCTGACGACCGCAAGCCATGCCAACGGCATGGCGACCCGTCTTGCTGAAGGCGTTAGGCAGGCCGGAGGGCGTACTGCCTGGGCGGTGGAAGCCAACGAGCTGTTCCCGATCCTGAAACGCAACCAGATGGAAGCGCTTCAGGCGGCCGGTGCCAAGCTCTATGAATGGCCGGCAGAGGGCCTCGCCGAAGGTCGCGCACCGGCATCGGACGAAGTCTGTGTACGTCTCGTCACCAGTTTCGCAACGACGGATGAAGACGTCGATGCGTTTCTGAAAGTGCTGTCCGGGACGGCCTGAGGGCCGCCTCTCGCGTGTAGAGATGTCTCGTGACGCGCAGGAACATCAAAAAAGGCGCCTGGTTTCCCAGGCGCCCCGATGATGCGATTGCCGCAGTTGAACCAGGCGGTTAGTGAGCCGTGGTTTCGATCTGCTTGGTTTCACCACTGGTGATTTCGATCTTGCGCGGCTTCATGGCTTCCGGGATTTCCCGAACAAGATCAACGTGCAGCAAGCCGTTTTCGAGGCTTGCCCCTTCCACGCGAACATGTTCGGCAATCTGGAAGCGGCGTTCAAAGGTGCGCGAGGCAATGCCGCGGTAGAGAATTTCCCGGCTGGCATCTTCTTCAGCTTTTTCACCCTTGATGGTGAGTGTGTGCTCCTTGGCTTCGACGCTCAGTTCGTCGTCGGAGAAGCCTGCCACGGCCATCGTGATGCGGTAGGCGTTTTCGCCCGTGCGCTCGATGTTATAGGGCGGATAGCTCGGCGCTTCGTTGCCGGCGGCATCGAGCATCGAGAAAAGCCGGTCGAAACCGACGGTGGAGCGGTAAAGCGGAGAAAAGTCCAAGTGACGCATGTGTCTGTCCTCTCTTGAGCAACTGATACTTCACTGATGTTGAGCAGTCCTTCGTCCCCCGGATTGGCGGGACAGGCTGCGGTGCAAACCCGGTCTGGCGCTTGCATGAAGAGATTTGGTTATTCGGATTTTCATTTCAAGAGGCAGGAAATGTGGGGCGTCGTGGAAACATGAACGCCACATGAACAGTGCCTTCCGGTTGCGTTCAAGTGGCCCGGTGCATCTTCAATCCAACGTCAGCACGGCGCTGGCGGAACAAACTGGAGATTTGAAGATGTTTGCCAATGTTTCGAAATTGTCCGCCCCGATCGCCGGTGCCATTCTGCTGGTGTCCGCAGGTTTCATCACCACTGCATCCGCTGCCCCGCTGGTCGGAAAAACCCAGATCGAACCGGCGAAAGCCGAGCTGGTGGTCAAGGTCGATCATCGCCGTGGTAACGGGCGTGGCGGCAACTGGAACGGCCGTCACGGTGGCCGCCATTTCGAAATGGGTCCGCGCCAGATCCGCCGCAGCCTGCGTCACCGCGGTTTCGACCATATCAAGATCCTCGACCGCCGTGGCCCGATGTACATCGTCCGGGCAAAAGGCTGGCGCGGCATGCCGGTTCGGCTGGTGGTCGATTCCCGCAATGCCAACATTGTCCGCAGCCATCCGATCGGTAACCGTGGTCACTGGCAGCGCCGCTGGTACTAAGCAGCAGCTACAAGCTGTCTGACACTTTCAGGGCCGGCTTCCCAGGGAGCCGGCCTGAAGCTTGTTGTGAGGGGCGCCTGGCACGAGTATCACTTGACGATGCAAGACAAAGCCGGACGGTGCCGGCAGGATCTGCAGGCGTGACGAGTTGTTGACGAAAAACCATTATCTGTTTGAAAAACAAACTCTCAACGAACCCGAGTGATTCGCAGCGCATGACCTTGATCGACCATCCCGACAATCCGGTGCCTGAAGGGGCGCGATCCGGGTTCGTCACGACGCCGGACGACAAGAAGATCCGGTATGCGCATTGGCCCGCCGCCGGTGCCCGGCGAAAGGGTACGGTAACACTGCTTCAGGGGCGGGCGGAGTTCATCGAGAAATACTTCGAAGTGATCGAGGATCTGCGTCAGCGGGGCTTTGCCGTCATCGCCTTCGACTGGCGCGGGCAGGGCGGGTCGCAACGCCTGACACGCAACCCCAGACGCGGGCACGTTTCAAACTTCAACAAGTACAAGCTGGATTTGCGCACCGTCTTGAAGGAAGTCTCACTGGCGACCTACCCCGGGCCTCACTTTGCGCTTGCCCATTCAACCGGAGCGCTCGTTGTCCTGTCCGATACGGACCGTCTGCGGACGATGCTGGACCGCGCAGTGCTGACAGCGCCGCTGTTGGGCCTGCCGTCGGGAACATGGTTTCCCGGTCTGGTGTCCGGGTTCCGGTCGATCCTGCGCAAGCTCACTCTGGGGCTGTTTGGCCGCCCGGGCCTGAAGGCAACCTCTCCAAAGACGTCCTGGCTGATCGAAAAGGTTGCCATTCCGGTTGCCCGCCTGTTGTCGATGTTCGGACTTGGCAGGTTGTTTGTGCCCGGGGGCAACGCTGAAATTTCCGTCGCCTACGAAAACAACCGGCAAACGACGGACAAGGCGCGGTTCGAGCGGTTCAACAAGGTGCTGGAACAGGCTCCGGAGCTGGGTGTCGGGTCTCCCACTCTCGGTTGGCTGGGGGCGACCGGTCGCGCCATGCTGGCGCTGCGCCGGCGGGAGGCCGGGCCGAATATCAAATTACCCTGTCTGGTGCTGGCTGCGGGCAACGACCGGATCGTCTCCACACCCATGATCGAGGACTTCGTGGCGCGGGCGAAGGCGGCAGCCTATGTGGAAATCGCGGGCGCCGAACATGAGCTGATGATGGAGCGCGATGCCTTCCGCGACCAGTTCTGGGCGGCGTTCGATGCCTTTGTGCCCGGTCTTGAAGCCGAACAGGCGCTGGAACGGGCTGGAAGCTGATCCCGCGCCCTGATATGGCCGTGTGGCCGGTCAGGCTGCCTTTGCGAGGTCCCGCAGGAGGATTTCATGCAGACGCGGGTCGCCTGACGCAACGATCTGGCCGCCGTCGGCCGGAGAGCCGCCGGTCCACGTCGTGACAACACCACCTGCTCCTTCAATAATCGGCACAAGTGCAACGATATCATAGGCTTGCAGACCGGATTCGATTACCGCGTCGCCGTGGCCGGCTGCGACCATGCAGTAGGCATAGCAGTCTGTGCCATAGCGGGATAACTGAACGGCCGCTTCGATCTGGTCGAACGCCTGGCGTTCGCCATTCTTGAAAAGTGCCGGTGTGGTGGTGAAAATAGTGGCATCTTCCAGCTTCTCACAGGGCCGGGTCTTGAGCTGCCTGGCACCCAAAGGTCCATCGTACCAGGCCGTCTTGCCGTCGCCACCGAACCGTTCGCCGATATAGGGCTGAACCATCATGCCGAGGCTCGGGACGCCATTGGTCCGCAGGCCGATCAGCGTCCCCCAGGTGGGCAGGCCGGTGATGAAGGCACGAGTACCGTCAATCGGGTCCAGCACCCACACATGTTCAGCGTCGAGATTTTCCGGGCCGTGTTCTTCGCCAAGGATTCCGTGGTCCGGATAGGTCTCGTTGATCAGGGCGCGCATTGCCGTTTCACCGTTCTTGTCGGCGATGGTGACCGGGTCGAAGCCGGCTTTCCACTTGTTGTCGATTGCAAAGCCCTGGCGGAAATGCGGCATGATCGCACCGCTGGCTGCTTCCGCCAGCCTGTCCAGAAACGGGGCAAACAAATTGGAACTGGAAACAGGCCCTGCCGACATCATTACCTCCTGGCTGCGGAAACCGCTCAAAACCCAAATCAACGTGAATTGCCGCTTGTATAACCGGTTCTGCAAAAAAATGAATCTGCAAAACCTGAATGACTGCTCATACTTTGATCAGTTTGAAAGGGCTGTCGGGCTTGACCTTTGTGCGGTGCAATGCGATTTTATTGCGGTGCGATACGTTGTGTCGTACCGCCCTCCTTGGGCGTTTCCTCCCTAGACTCGGGCCGCCTCTTTTGAGAGCGGCCTTTTTTTTGGGTCCGGGGTTTTATTCCGCTGCGATGGAGTCCGCCGGCAAGGCTGCATCCGGCATGGAGGTCAGTTCGCGGGCAAACTGGCAAAGGTTGTGGAAGAGGTCGCCGAAGCCGGGGGTCGGCTGGTGGGTTGCCTCGTCCATATAGAGCCCGCGATTGATTTCGATCTGCAGGGCATGCAGGCCGCTTGTGGGGCGGCCGTAGTGTTCGGTGATGAAGCCGCCCGCGTACGGCTTGTTGCGCGAGATGGTGTAGCCCATCTCCTTCAGCACCGAGCAGGCGAACTCCGTCAGGTCGCTGCTGCAGCTGGTGCCATAGCGGTCACCCAGGATGAAATCCGGCCGCGTGTCGGTGGTCTGGCATTTCACGCTTGAAGGCATGGAATGACAATCGATCAGAACCGCGTAACCGAAGGTGACATGGGTCTGGGCCAGAAGCCGGCGCAATGTGGTGTGGTAAGGCTTGTAGATCTCCTCCACCCGGCTGAGGGCTTCGGATACCGGCAGCTTGTGCCTGTAGATCTCGTGGTTCTCGCTGACAATGCGGGCCACGGTGCCAAGCCCGCCGGCCACGCGGATCGAACGGCTGTTGGCATAGGTCGGCAGACGCCCGTCGAACATCTTCGGGTCGAGCTCATAGGGCTCGCGGTTCACATCAAGGTAGGCCCTGGGGAAATGCGCACGCAGGAGCGGCGCGCCGAGCGGCACGACATGGGCAAACAGATCGTCGACATAAGCATCCTCCGACCGCCGGATGGCTGTTTCGTCCAGGCGGGAAGACGCTAGAAAGCTTTTGGAATATTGCCTGCCGGAATGGGGCGAATTGAAAACGAACGGAACCCTTTGGTCCGCAGGACACAAAACTTCAAACGCTGGGAAGCCGTTAAAGTCCGCCTCGAAAGAGGCTTGTGAAGAAGGCTGCTTGTCGTCCGTCAATGGTGTGTCCTGGTTGCCGCCCGGTGCAGGCCATGGCCCATGGTGCCAAGGAATCGCGGCGCAGTCCACCTTGGTGGGATCAAAAGCCCCGCGGCTGTGGGGAAACATCTGGTGATCGAGGGCAGGAATGGCCAGATGCCACGAATGCCGCAGCCGTGCCAATGGCCCGGGAATGCATACGCCACGACGATTTTCCCCAACGTGAGAAGCCGACAGGTTCTCATGAGGCAAGTGATGGTTCGTTCTCAACAAGAGCCTATCCACACCGTGGGGTCGTGATCCAATTCACCCTATCATTCTGTGGAATTCGAGCTATAACCGGCAGAAAGGGAACCGAACCCACACGAACAAAGGACCTGGTCAATTACGATGCCGCGTATCCTGCTTGCCGAAGATGATAATGACATGCGCCGCTTTCTGGCGAAGGCGCTGGAAAATGCCGGTCATGACGTCGTTTCGTTCGATAACGGCAGAAGCGCCTACGAGCGCCTGCGCGAGGAACCGTTTTCTCTGCTTCTGACGGATATCGTGATGCCGGAGATGGACGGGATCGAGCTGGCGCGCCGGGCTACGGAACTCGATCCGGACCTGAAGGTGATGTTCATTACCGGTTTTGCCGCCGTTGCCCTCAATCCGGAATCGGATGCTCCCAAGGACGCCAAGGTCCTTTCCAAGCCATTCCATCTTAAAGATCTTGTCCAGGAAGTGGAGCGCATGCTGGCCGCCTGACAAGGTGTTGACGCGGCGGAAAACAGGGGTTGCGAACCGGGCTGGGGAAATTTTGACAGTTCGGTGAAAAAGGGGGGTTGCACAGTTTGCGGATCCCCGTTATATCGCACTCCACCACGGCGCTGGGGCGTCGGACTACCGAGAAATTCGGGCGTGTAGCTCAGCGGGAGAGCACTTCGTTGACATCGAAGGGGTCACAGGTTCAATCCCTGTCACGCCCACCATTATTGCGCTGATTGAAGTTTCAAGAGGCGCGGATTGATCAGAAGACAGGCGCAGGACCTGCCGCAGCTTCTAGACCAATCCAGTCAAACGTGAGCGCCTTTGGCGCTCATTTGGTTTAAAGAAGCAGGGCCCTTGTGGGGACAGTGACATGAAGATCAAAAACTCGCTCAAAGCGCTCATGACCCGCCACCGCGACAACCGCATGGTTCGCCGTAAAGGCCGCGTCTACATCATCAACAAGAAAAACCCGCGTTTCAAAGCACGCCAGGGCTAATCTTGTTGCCGCGCATCGCGTGGCGGAAGAACTGAAAATCTCTTCCTGAACAAGGCTTTATCTTGTTGCTGGGAGAGGCGGCCAGGTCCCTGCCACCGTAGCGCACGAAGATGTGTCAAATTCCCGGATTGACCGCCGCATCCAACGATCCATAATCGTCGGATGCGGATTTTTGTGTTTGCCCTCCTGTTTCTCGCCGGCACCAGTCTAGCCAGCGCCCAGCCTGTTCCAGATCTCGGTCCGGAAGCAGAGCCACCTTCTGCCGAAGACTTCAATGCTCTTCCCGACGATCTTCCGGAAGACGGTGGGCAGGTGGTCGTCGATGAGAGTGATCCCGAAGACGAGAAGTCGCGTCTGGACGAACTCTTTGCCAATCTCGCCAAATCGGACAATCCGAAGGAAGCTGAGCGTATCGGCCGGGAAATCCAGATGCTCTGGATGGATTCGGGCAGTGATACGGTGGATGTGCTGATGTCGCGGGCCGGCAAGGCAATCCAGGCTGACGATCATGCGTTGGCGCTGGACCTCCTGGACACAGTGGTCATCCTGAAGCCGACTTATGCGGAAGGCTGGAACCGGCGTGCGACAGTCCACTACATGACGGAAGATTTCGGCAAGTCCCTGGTCGATATCGAGCGCACACTGGCGTTGGAGCCCCGTCATTGGGGGGCCTTGTCGGGGCTCGCCATCATCCAGCGGCGTCTGGGGTTCGAAAGCGAAGCGCTGGCGACGTTCCGGCGGGCTCTTGAAGTCAACCCGAGCCTGGAAAATGCCACCAAGGCCGTGAACGATCTGGAAAAGGAAGCCGAGGGCGAACCCGCTTGAGGCAAGCCCGCCTGAGGTAAGCCCACTCGAGTAAGCTTGTTCGGTCTGTCTTTATGCCGCCAGGCTTGATTGCTGCGAGCGCGGTGCTATGTCCGGGCTATGATCCCGTTCCTGATTGCTCTTCTTGTCGCCGCCTGTCTGTTTGTCGCCTACTCGCTTTTCAGGGCAAGGCAGATTTCGCGCACCTACACACCTGACGGCAGTCTTGCCGAGGTGAACGGTGCGCAGATGCACTATCACTTCATTCCTGCGTCACAGGCGGCCAGCGAGCGGCCTGTGCTGGTGTTCCTGCATGGGGCCAGTGGCAACGCCTACGACATGAAGTTGGCTTTTGAAGGCGCATTCAAGGGGCGCTATTCGCTGCTTTTCATCGATCGTCCGGGGCTTGGGTTCTCGCAGCGCTCCAGAACGGGCCGGAACACGCCTGAAAGCCAGGCTGAGCTGATTGCCGGATTGCTCGCAAAACTCGGCATTGGGACATCAGTGGTGGTGGGGCATTCGCTCGGCGGAGCCGTGACGGCAGCTGTGGGCCTTGCTGCTCAGGAGCGGGTGAAGGGGCTGGTCTTCCTGGCTCCTGTCAGCCATGTGTGGCCGGGCGGCGTCAACTGGTACTACAAGGTTGCCGCGATGCCTGTCATCGGCTGGCTGTTTGCCTGGACGCTGACGATCCCTGTCGGCGAGCGGCTGGTGCCGCAAATGCTGAAGCATGTTTTCCATCCGGATCCGCCACTTGCAGGCTATGCGGCGTCTGTCCGTCTGCCACTGCTTTTCCGTCCCGAAAGCTTCCGCTCGAACGCGGCGGACATTTGCAGTCTAAAGGACGCTGTCCGGCAACAGTCCCGGCAGTATGGAAAGCTGGGCCAGCCGTCGCTGATCATCACGGGTACGAAAGATACGGTGGTCTGGCCGTCGATCCATTGTGAAGGCCTTTTGCAGGATCTGCCGGATGCGGAGTTGCTGATGCTGGGCGCGGCCGGTCATATGCCCCAGCATACGCATGCAGATGAAATCGTGTCCGGTATCGACAGACTGGTGGCGCGGATAGAGGTGTCAGAGGACAAGGCGGGAACGGCTGAAGCCAGGGCCGGGACATTGCGCACGGCATGAAAAAGGCGGCCTTGAAGCCGCCTTTCGTCATCCGGTTTGTTTTAACCGATTAGATCGTCAAATGCCGCCCTGACCGTCGTTGCCGACGAAGGCAATCCGCAGCATGTTCGTGGAGCCCGGAGTGCCGAACGGCACACCTGCGGTCACGATAATGCGCTGACCCGGTTTCGCAAACCCTTCGGAGAAGGAGATGCGGCAGGCGCGGTCGATCATGTCTTCCTCGTTGGCGGCGTCTTCACTGACCACGCAGTGCAAGCCCCAGCCGAGTGACAGGCGACGTGCAGTTGCAAGCACCGGCGACAGAACGATCACCGGGCTGGCCGGACGTTCACGAGAGGCGCGCAGGCCCGTTGCGCCAGACGTCGTGTAGCAGACGACAGCAGCAAGGTTCAGCGTTTCGGCAATCTGCCGGGCCGCTGCCGAAATCGCGTCAGCGCCGGTGGCTTCCGGCTCGGTCCGCTGTGCGTAGATGATCGTGCGGTAGTTGGGATCCTGCTCCACCTGCTGGGCGATCTTGTCCATGGTGGACACTGCCTCGATCGGGAATTCGCCTGCAGCGGATTCGGCCGACAGCATGACGGCGTCTGCGCCTTCGAACACGGCGGTGGCAACGTCGGACACCTCGGCGCGGGTCGGCACCGGTGCGTTGATCATGGATTCCAGCATCTGCGTGGCGATCACAACCGGTTTGCCGGCACGGCGGCAGGCGCGGGTGATGCGCTTCTGAAGGCCGGGAACCTGTTCCAGAGGCAGTTCCACGCCCAGGTCGCCACGGGCAACCATGATGGCGTCGGACAGTTCGATGATCTCGTCCAGCCGGCCGATGGCCTGCGGCTTTTCGATCTTGGCCAGAACGCCGGCGCGGCCACGGGTGATCTTGCGCACTTCGGCAATGTCGTCCGGGCGCTGCACGAAGGACAGGGCCACCCAGTCGACGTTCTGGTCGAGGGCGGCGATCAGGTCCTTGTGGTCCTTCTCGGTCATGGCGCTGGTTGCGATTTCCGAATCGGGAACGCTGACGCCCTTGCGATCGGACAGCTTGCCGCCGACGACGACTTCCGTCACGGCCCGGGTGCGGTCGGCTTCCAGAACCTTGAGCTGGATCTTGCCGTCATCAAGCAGCAGGCGGTGGCCCGGCTCGAGAGCCTGAAGAATTTCGGGATGCGGCAGGTGGACCCTGTCGACACTGCCGCCGGACTTGTCGGCGTCCAGCGTGAACGTTGCGCCGTTTTCCAGCATGACCGGACCGTCGGCAAACGTTCCCACACGCAGCTTGGGTCCCTGCAGATCGGCCAGAATGCCGATTGGTCGTCCAACCTTCTCCTCAACAGAACGGATGCGTTCAACGAGCATCTTCAGACGATCATGATCGGTATGGCTCATGTTGATGCGGAACACATCCGCACCGGAGCGATACAATTTTTCGATGATGTCTTGTTCTGAGGAGGAGGGTCCGAGAGTTGCAAGAATTTTGACTCGCCGGTTACGCCTCATCGCCCACCTGTCCCCTGTTGCACGGGTTCGGTCAGCTGGACCGTCCAGCTGCTCTGTTCGCCCGTGTCGATTTCAAAAAAGCCTGTCCGCTCGAATCCGCGAGCCACACAGTCCTCAATTCCGCGAATGGTGAATTCCTTTTCCCGGGTGCACATGAACGCCCGGCCACCCCATTCGCCGAATTGGTCATAATCAACTGCGTAGATGTAATAGTATCGTGACACCAGCGCCCCGGGTACCAGGGTCTCGCAGGAATTGGAAGCAAGGTTCCACCAGCCTTCGGTAACCCAGTCGGTCTTGTCCTTGTAGCCGATGGCTACACCAACCTGACTGTCGGTCTTGTTGCAAAGGCGCAGATCAGCTCTGGCTTCGTCACTGGATGCGGAGAAAAACAGCACGGTGAGGAATGCAGCAAAGGCAAATTTCACAGGCACGCTGATACATGCCCGAGACTCGCCCTGGTTCCGTTCCCCAACCTTAAACATATGCAGTCGTTCGCTTTGCTGCTTTACAGACATTCGCTTTTTGCGTCGACAAGGGGGCCTTGTCAACGTCGTTAACGGGATACGGAGCCTTTCGCCCAGACTTGTTTCCCGAACCGTCCGGATTTTTTGTCCAAATGAACAGTCCCACCCCCTATGCCGTCAGAAATGGGGCGGGAACATGGCCGCTCCGCCTCAGATCGGTGTTAGCTGTCAATAAAGCGTATACCGCGTTGTACACACCTTGGCAAAAACACAGGTGCCTTGATTGCAAGGAAGGGTGTGGAAGGTGTGGATGGCCTGCGGTGTTGCCGCCGGAAAGCGGTGTTTTCGGGCTTGGTTCCTTCGCCGGTTTGCCGTAAACCTGACCGCCTGCGCGATAGCGAGCCATAAAAGTTTCCACGAAGCGAGACATGATAGAACCAGCAGCCGAAACCGGCCGGGCCTTTCAGCCGACCGAATACGTAAAGGGCGATTTTACTTCCGGATTGCTGCTCTTGTGCGATCACGCCCGCAACACGGTCCCTGAGCCTTATGGCGATCTCGGCGTTCCGGCCGAACAGTTCGAACGCCATATCGGTTATGACATCGGTGCGCGCGCGGTCACGCTCGAACTTGCAAAGCGACTCAATGCACCAGCTTGCCTGACCACCTATTCTCGGCTGCTGATCGATCCGAACCGGGGCGATGACGACCCTACGCTGATCATGCGCCTGTCGGACGGTGCCGTCGTGCCGGGCAATGCAAAGGTCGACACGAAGGAGCGGGCGATCCGCATCGACCGGTTCCACAAACCCTATCACGACCTCATCGACCAGACGCTGGATGCCATGATGGAAGTGAGTGAGCCGCCGGTGATCGTCTCCATTCACAGTTTCACGCCGGTCTGGCGCGGCGTGCCGCGGCCCTGGCATGTCACCGTTCTGTGGGACAGCGACCCACGAGCCGTTCAGCCCATGCTTGAAGGCTTGAGAGCGCAGGAAGACATCGTCGTCGGTGACAATGAACCCTACGACGGGGCTCTCAAAAACGACACAATGTACCGGCACGCAACCCGCCGGGGAGTGGCGCATGCGCTTCTGGAACTGCGGCAGGATCTGATTGCCGACGCGGCTGGAGCGGTTGAATGGGCGGACCGACTCGAGCCGGTTCTGAGAAAAATTGCCGGCATGTCCGACTGCCGGCGGATCCAGCATTTCAAGTCGCGCAGCGACGCTGCTTAAGGCCGGGCCACCGGTCCGGGACAGGGAGACCTTCGGGATGGACGATCAGACGAAACTCGAACTGGAAGCTGCGGTTTTCAGACGCCTTGTGGAACATCTGCGTGGACGGACGGACGTTCAGAACATCGACATGATGAATCTGGCCGGTTTCTGCCGTAACTGCCTGTCCAACTGGTATCAGGACGCGGCGCAGGGCAAGGGCGTTTCCCTGGAAAAATCCGAGGCCCGCGAAATCGTCTACGGCATGCCTTACGACGATTGGAAGGCCAAATACCAGACCGAGGCGACTGCGGATCAGCAGGCCGCCTTTGAAAAGAACAAACCCCAACACTGAGCCGGGGGTGCTTCGGCTTGCTTGGCTGCTTGACGGCCAATGCGGAGTCTGGCAACGCACGGCCAGGTTATTGACGGCGGCTCATATCAGCCGCGGCCATTGAGACCGCGCACTGCGCGACAAGGAAGTACGAGAAGGAGAAACAGAAAACATGTCCGATCCCGGTGGAGTGGCAGGCGACCAGCTGCGCGCGTTTGTAGAGCGTATCGAGCGTCTTGAAGAAGAAAAGAAAGTCATCTCCGATGACATCAAGGACGTCTATGCCGAAGCCAAGGGCAACGGCTTTGACGTCAAGATCCTGCGGAAGGTCGTTTCCCTGCGCAAGAAGCAGCCGCATGAGCGTGAAGAGGAAGAGGCGGTTCTCGACCTCTACCTGCATGCACTTGGCATGGCTGGTGGTGCTGGCGGCGGCGAAGGCTGACAAGCTGCGGTAACCGCGGTTCACGACAAGAAAAAAGAGCGGCTGAAAAGCCGCTCTTTTTTTATGCTCAATCTTTCAATGGCCGACGCTTCAGCGCGCGAAGCGTACCGGAAGGATGACCACTGCCGGACCGTCGAACCGGTCAGTGCGCAGGTCGCCGTAAGGATTGTTTTCAAAGCTGGCGGAGACAAAGCGGTTGCCCGGCATCATCACATTCTTCAGCTGGCGCTGGTTGGGATGGCTGAGCCACGCGAAGGTCTGATGACGCGTGGTGCCTGCGCCGGACAGAAGCGTCGGAGCGGATTTGTCCGGCAGGCTTGCAAACCCGGCAAGCGGATCGACAATCTGATCACGCGGGATCCGGCCTGAAACGGACTGCTGACGTGCAGGGGCTGTCTTGGCGGTGGCGCCGGTTGCCGGCCGATTGGCCTGTGCCCGTGCCGGTTCGCTTGCCGACGGACGCAGAGAGCGGCTCAGGCTCGTCGGTGCTGCAGAGGCCGAGGCATAGGCAAGCGTCGTTTCCGAACGCGGTGCAGGCACCGGAGAAGGTACGGAGGTACCCGTTGCCGCGGCAATGGCTGCGACCGGATCATCGGTCGGAGCGGAGCCCGGAACGGGGACATCGCCGGTCAGGCCGAGATTAGCCGCTGCAACCTTGGCAGCATCGCTAAGACCCTTGCTGGGTTTCTGCTGCGGCGTGCGCGAAGCTACCTGGAACCGCGAGTCGATTGCTTTCTCGGGAACCGGGTTCGCACCTTGTGTCGGCGCGCTCGGTTGCCCGGTCTCGATTGCAAACCGCTGTGCATCAAGCGTGTTCGGTGCAGGCGGAGGCGTCTTGCTTGCCGCCACGGCGGGAATATCCGCAGGCGGTTTCACGATCGGCGCGTTGCTGGCCACGACAATCGGTGCTGCTGCCGGTGCTTCCGGTTCGCTTTCCAGGAACTTCCGGCTGGGAACAGGCGGATTTTCGATCACCACAGCCGGGGCTTCGGCAACCGGTGCCGGCGGCGTGTTGCCAACTGCGCCCGGACGCTTGGATGTGTTGTCACGGTTGTTGCCGCCGCCAAAGAGGCTGGCAAACAGGTTGCCGCCACCGGAGGACGCATTGTCATCCTGCGCGGTTACCGGAATCGGTTTGCCCGGGCGGGTCAGATTCTGGTCACGCGTGCTCAGGCCATTGGAAGAGCTTGAGCGCGTGTTGGACGCGACGATCGTCGGTTTGGAACTTCTCGACCGGCCGGACTTGCTTTCGGCGAGCGCAACCTTGTAGCCGCTCATAGGTTTGCCGTCGGACGGAAAGTGAAGTGTCTTGCCGTCCGGGAACACGCGAGCCAGTTCGGAACGGCTCATGCGCGGCCAGTGACGGACACTGCCGGTGTCCATGTGCACGAAGGGGGAACCGGATCTCGGATAATAGCCGACGCCGCCCACTTCCTTGCGCAGGCCGGTGGCACGCAGGGTGGCAAGTTTCACGCCGGGAATGAAAAAGTCCATCGCCTTGCCGAGCGTGTGCTGGCTGTTCTTGGCAACGCCAGAGGACCGCTTGCGCAGCATGTTGTTGGTTGCGGGAGACCGGTAGCTGGAGACGACGTGGATCGGCTGGCTTGCGCCCACCTTCTGGTATACTTCCCAGACCAGATCCAGCAGTTCCGGATCGATCTTGGTCATTTCGTTACGGCGCCAGTCGCGCAGGAAGCGGTTGGCTTCGCGCAGACCATCCGGCAGATAGCGGCCGTTTTTCTTGAAAGTAATCGACACACGCTCTTTGGTATGCGTGTTGTACAGCTTCAGGGTACGCGTCTCGGCCTGGGCAAAGGTCACCAGGCACGCAGACACGACAGCAAACGCGCAGGCCGCTTTCGCGGCACGCTTCAGCCAACCGACGGCGTCGAAATCAACTAACCGTGTACGCAATCTCTATCTCGCCGTTTTCAGAGGGCTTTCACCCATCCCGTGCTCCCCAGCAGGATGCATAGCCTAGCTGCCGCAGGTTAAGAAGTTTTTACCCTATTTTCGCTTCGCTGATAATCGTTGCAGAACTGCAACGGCGCAAGCGCGTAGTGCAAAAACGCTCCGGTAGCGGTGGTTACCCGGAGAATGCGTCAAAATATCGTCGAAATCGACAGTTTGCGCTATGATTTGCCTCAATTCAGGCTGCCGCGTCCTTGCCGCTCTCGTCCAATCCGTATTCCTTGAGCTTGCGATAGAGCGTGGATCGGCCGATTCCCAACCGTTTGGCAACTTCTGTCATGCGTCCGGAATAATGATTGATCGCTGCGCGAATCAGTTCCTCCTCGATATCGGTCAACTTGCGGACATGGCCCTCCTGATCGAGGTTGCGCATGAAACCGAAGGGTGCCGCTTGCTCAAAACCTGCCTGAGGGGCGGGAGCCGAGGGGGTGTGGTGCGGTGGAACCGAGGGTTCGCTCGGGCGGACCGGCGCTGCGGCAAGATCGCCTCCGGACAATCGGTCTGGGTAGGCCATCCGTACCTGAGGCTGGAGCGTTGCGCCCGGAGACGCGGTCTGTTCCGTTGCCGCGGCAACCTGCGGGAAATCGTTGATCGTCAATTGCGGGCCGTCGCACAAGACGACAGCGCGGAATACCGCGTTCTCCAGCTGCCTGATATTGCCCGGCCAGTGATACTCCTGGAGCATCGCGAGCGTGTCCGCGGTGACGCCGGCCACCTGAGGCTTGCCTTCCTCTGCCGCGAAACGGGCCAGGAAATGGCGGGTGAGCGCGGGAATGTCCTCTCGCCGGTCGCGCAACGGCGGGATCCAGATCGGGAAAACGTTGAGCCGGTAATAAAGGTCTTCCCGGAAGACACCTTCCTTCACCTGGTCGATCAGGCGGCGGTTGGTTGCCGAGATCAGACGGAAATCCACTTTCACCGGGCGGCGAGCGCCGATCGGGTCGATCTCGCTTTCCTGCAGGGCGCGCAGCAGCTTGACCTGAACTTCCTGAGGCAGCTCGCCAACCTCGTCCAGGAACAGCGTTCCGCCATGAGCTTCCTGAAACTTGCCGACATGCTTGTCGACCGCGCCGGTGAACGCGCCCTTCTCGTGGCCGAAGAGAATCGATTCGACCAGATTGTCGGGGATCGCACCGCAGTTGACCGTGACCAGAGGTTTGGACTTGCGGTCGCTGGATCCCTGAATGGCGCTGGCGATCATTTCCTTGCCGACGCCGCTTTCCCCTTCGATCAGGATCGGAATGTTCGACGCGGCGGCTCTCTTGCCCAGATTGATCACCCGTTCCATGGCCGGCGAGTGGGTAATGATGTCGGCGAAGGTCAGTGTGCCCGATGCCTGTTTGCGGATCCGGGTGATTTCGCCTTCCAGAGCGGATGTCTTCAAAAGATTGCGGATCGAGACATTGAGCCGTTCCGGCGCCACCGGTTTGACCACGAAATCCTGAGCGCCCGCATTCATGACGTTGACCACGGTATCGATGCCGCCGTGGGCGGTCTGAACGATGACCGGCGTTGCGTTCTTGTCGGAGCGCAAACGTTCCAGAACGCCCAGACCGTCGAGCTCGGGCATCACCATGTCGAGAATGATCAGGTCGATCTCGCTGGCTTCCGGGCTCGACATGATGCGCACCGCTTCGGCACCATTCTCGGCCGTTTTCGACCGGTAACCGAATTTTTTCACGGCTTCCTGAAGCAACCTGCGCTGGATGGGATCGTCGTCAACAATGAGAATTTTGCCGCTGAGTGCTTGCATTGGCGGTTTCGCTCGTCCCGAATTGTCTCGTTTCGAACCATTCTGGTCGCAATTGGGTAAACAAATCGTCCAAGTGCAGGCAAAAAAGTTTTCACAGTCAGATTGCAGGCGGGCCTTTTCCCGGCCTACTAATTCTAACAACAGAAGATTGCCGGACCCGTTCGTCCGCAGGCGCACCGGAGAAGAAACTTGCCCATCCCACATCCCGTCCATGCCCCCCAGGCCGCCGCTTCAGGAGATCTCGGAGCGCTTCCCGAATGGGACCTCACGGATCTCTATCCCGCGGTCGACGCGCCGGAGGTTGCTGCCGACCTGAAGGAGATCCTGGAGCGGTCGAAAACGTTCGAGACGTCCTACAAGGGGCGACTGGCCGAAATGGCGCAGAGCAACGTTTCTGCGCTGGTCACCGCAATTCGCGCCTATGAGGAACTTGAAGACCTGATGGGCAGGCTGATTTCCTTCGCCGGCCTTGTCTATTCGGAAAACACGATCAAACCCGCATCGCAGAAATTCTATGGCGATGTGCAGGAGCAGATCACGACAGCAAGTTCGCATCTTCTGTTCTTCACGCTGGAGATGAACAAGATCGATGACGGCGTGATGGAAACTGCGCTTCAGGACAGCCAGTTTGCACATTACCTGCCGTGGATCGAGGATCTGCGCAAAGGCAAGCCCTATCAGCTGGAAGACCGGGTGGAGCAACTGTTCCACGAAAAGTCCGTCACGGGCGCGGGTGCCTGGAACAGGCTCTTCGACGAGACGATGGCCTCGCTGACCTTCGATGTCGACGGTCAGGAACTGTCGATTGAACCGACGCTCAACATGCTCGTGGATCCTTCGCCCGATACCCGCCGCAAGGCGTCGGAAGCTCTGACGCAGACCTTCAAGGAAAACCTGCGCACCTTCACGCTGATCACCAACACGCTGGCCAAGGACAAGGAAATTTCCGACCGCTGGCGGAATTTCACGGACATTGCCGACAGCCGCCATCTTTCCAATCGTGTCGAGCGGGAAGTTGTCGATGCGCTGGTGGCGGCCGTGCGCGATGCCTATCCGCGCCTGTCGCATCGCTACTACAAGCTGAAGGCAAAGTGGCTGGGCATGGACCAGCTCAACACCTGGGACCGTAACGCACCTCTGCCGAATGCCGACACGCGAGTGATCCCCTGGGACGAAGCGAAGGACACGGTGCTGTCCGCCTACAGCGCCTTTTCACCCGACATGGCGGAAATCGCAGGCCGGTTCTTCGACCGGCGCTGGATCGATGCGCCGGCCCGCTCCGGCAAGGCGCCCGGTGCCTTTGCCCATCCGACAGTGCCAAGCGCGCACCCCTATGTATTGGTCAACTACCAGGGCAAGATCCGTGACGTAATGACCCTTGCCCATGAACTGGGCCACGGTGTTCACCAGGTGCTGGCGGCACCCAACGGACCGCTGATGGCGCCGACACCGCTGACCCTGGCGGAAACGGCCAGTGTCTTCGGCGAGATGCTGACGTTCAAATCCCTGCTTGCCAAGGCGGACAACCCGCAGACCCGCAAGGTGATGCTGGCCTCCAAGGCGGAGGACATGATCAACACCGTGGTGCGCCAGATCGCCTTCTATACCTTTGAGCGCAAGGTTCACACGGAACGGCGCAATGGCGAGCTGACGTCGGACAAGATCGGTGAATTGTGGCTGTCCGTGCAGGGCGAAAGCCTCGGTCCGGCGATCAAGTTGAGCGAAGGCTATGAAACCTTCTGGACCTATATTCCGCACTTCATCCATTCGCCGTTCTATGTCTATGCTTATGCCTTTGGCGATTGCCTGGTGAACTCGCTTTATGCGGTTTACGAGGAAGCGGAAACCGGCTTCCAGGAGAAGTATTTCGATCTGCTGAAGGCTGGTGGTACCAAACACCATTCCGAACTTCTGGCGCCGTTCGGACTGAGCGCGGTCGATCCGGATTTCTGGAAAAAGGGCCTGTCGGTGATCGAGCGGATCATCGACGAACTCGAAGCTCTGGAAGAGGCTTGACGCGGTTTCCGATGACACGGCCAGCGTTGCCACCCTTCCACCACACGCCCTATGACGGCACCAGCCAGCCTTTCACCGTCGGTCTGAAGCCGATCGGTGAGGAGACCTGGCTGGAACCCGATCCCTTTCTGGTGAAGCATCTGGGTGAGAAGAAACGGCTGTTTTCCGATCATCTGGAAACGGTTTTCCGTGCAGAGCCGGACACAGATGCCGCGCAGCAGGAGGTCCTGGGCCTCCTCACGGAAAACCTCTCGCGGTTTCATGCAGATACCCACCGGGTCGGGGATGCCGAAGTCGAGATTGTCGCCAACGGCGCGCGTATCCCGCTTGCCGGGGCTCCCGCACTCGTAACGGCTGCAAGTCTTGTGCAGGAAGATCTTGTCTTGATGCGGCCCGGGCAGGACGGCTACAGGCTCACGGCTGCCGCGCTCTGTTTTCCCTCGTCCTGGTCTCTGGCGGAGAAGTTCGGCCAGTCCATGACGGGCATTCATGACAATGTTCCCGGCTTCAACGGAAGCCGCATGGGAATGATGGTGGCCCGGATATTCGACAATCTGAAAGCCGGACAGTTTCTGGAGCGCTTCAACTGGTCGATCTATCCCGACGGCGATCTTCACCATCCCTTGCCGAAACAGATCCGCGTCAAGATTGACGACGGTGCACTGGCCCAGCTTTTCCTCCGGGTCGAGCGGCAAACCTTGCGGCGCCTGCCCGGGTCCGGCGATATCCTGTTCACTATCAAGATCCATCACGATCCGTTGGCGGCACTGGAAGCGCAGGAAGGGCGCGCAGGGCTGGCGAAAGGGCTCCGCAAGCAGCTTCTTGCGCTTGATCCGGATCAGCTTGCCTACAAGGGCCTTGTGGCAACACGGGACGATCTGGCCCGGGCGCTGGAAAAAATCAGTCTCGGCTAGCGGAAGATCGTGCTGTGTGCTGAGCGTCAATCAGTGCCCTGACCTTTTCCCGGTCTTCAGCGCTCGCCGGGTGGTAGACCATCATCGCAAGGTCCGCACGGCCGTCGACGGCAAAGGTCGAACATTCAAGGTTCATCCAGCCGGCCACAGGGTGTTTCAGCCGCTTGGTAAGGTCGTCTGAGGCGAGGACGTCATGGTCCTTCCACAGGCGTTCGAAATCCGGGCTCAGCTGGCACAATTCCTCTACCAGGGTTGTGGTTTCATATGCGGCACCGGCGCGTACCACATCGGCTCGAAAAGCACCGACGACGAAACGGGCGACGCTTTCCCAATCCGCCTGAATATTGCGGACCCTCGGGTCGCTGAAGATCAGCCGCAAAATGTTGCGTTCGCCGGGGGGCAAGCTGGCGTAGTCGGTCAGGACGGCCGAAGAAGCGCGGTTCCAGGCAACGACGTCCCAAGTGTGGGTCCTGATCATGGCAGGGGTCTGTTCCAGGGCATCCAGAACGTTCTGAAGCCGGGGCGACACGCCTTGCTGTGGTTGGTAGCGAACGTCAGGGGCACGGCCGAGCCCGATAAGATAAAGATGCTCGCGTTCGACATCCGTCAGCATCAAGGCCTTTGAAACCCGGTCAAGGACGTCGGCCGAAGGCGCACCGCCACGCCCCTGTTCAAGCCATGTGTACCAGGTGACGCTTACATTCGCGCGTTGTGCGACTTCTTCGCGCCTCAGGCCCGGCGTTCGCCGGCGGGTTAGGGGAATGCCGAATGCGGCGGGATCCAGTTTTGCCCTGCGATCCTTCAGAAACCGGCCCAGTCTATTGTCTTCCTGGATATCCGCCATCTTATCCTGTCAGTCATTATACCTGTATAAAGTCACTACTTTAACTGGATAAATATTGCCGCAAGACTGCTCGCCGTTCAACCAACGGAGTGTTTTCATGCGAGTATTCGTTACCGGCGCAACAGGATTTGTTGGCTCCGCCGTCGTTTCGGAGTTGTTGCAGGCAGGCCATCAGGTGCTTGGCCTCAGCCGATCGGAAAGGGGGGCTGCACTCCTCCGGTCTCAAGGAGCACAAGTGCAGATCGGGTCACTGGAGGACCTCGACAGCCTTCGTGATGGAGCAAGAGCAAGTGACGCTGTCGTGCACACGGCGTTCAATCATGACTTTTCGCGCTTTGCCGCCAGCTGTGAGGAAGACCGTGCCGCCATTCTGGCCCTCGGCGAGGGGCTATCCGGAACAGACCGGCCGCTGCTGGTTACCTCGGGTGTTGCCGTTGTCCGGTCCGAACCGGTGGCAACTGAAGCCGATCCGGCGGTTCCAACCTCACCGGCCTATCCCAGAGCTACCGAGGCCGCCGCGGCCGAGTTGGTGAAGGCCGGGATCAACGCCAGGGTGGTCCGTCTGCCTTTCTCGGTTCATGGACCGGGTGATCATGGTTTTGTCCCGATGCTGATCGGCATCGCCCGGGAGAAGGGGTTTGCCGCCTATGTTGGCGATGGAGAAAACCGCTGGCCAGCAGTGCACCGTCTGGATGCGGCAAGGGTTTATCGTCTGGCACTTGAAACACCGGAGACAGATGGTCCTTTTCACGCAATCGGCGAAGAAGGCATTCCTTTTCGCGCAATCGCCGAGGCAATCGGCCACGGGCTGGGTCTTCCCGTGCGCTCGCTCACCCCGGACGGCGCAGGATCCTATTTCGGCTTCCTGAGTATCTTTGCCGGAATGGATGGTCCTGCGTCCTGCGACAGGACCCGGGCTGCGCTCGGCTGGCAGCCGGCAGAATGCGGTCTGCTGGCGGACATCGGCAGGAGCGGCTATTTCTGAAAATAGCCGGGCGTTGCCGGGCTGTTGGACGCCTGCGTCGGAATAGCGGCTGGTGGAGCTGGATATTGTTGCGGTAGTTCATATGTAGTGCCAGGAGACCGTATCCAACGGTTTAATGCATCGGGCGTTCCCGGAACGCCAGTTGTTACAAGGGAGCCCGCCACCGCATGGCCGACAGCAAAGACCGTGAAAGCAACCGCCTCAGCGCTCGCATGGGGCGCTACGCCAAAGTCGGCACCAACATGGGTGGCATTGCCGCAAAGGTGGCCGGGGCACGGTTGTTCGGCATGGAACTCGACAATGCCAAGAACGCGGCCGAATTGGCCGCGGCCCTTGGCGGGCTGAAAGGCCCCTTGATGAAGGTGGCGCAGCTCTTGTCGACGATCCCGGATGCATTGCCGCCGGAATATACGACCGAACTTGCCAAGCTGCAGGCCAGTGCACCGCCCATGGGCTGGGCCTTCGTCAAACGCCGGATGCGGGCCGAGCTCGGTGCGGGCTGGCAAGGCCGGTTTGCCGAATTCGGCAAGGAGCCGGCCGCGGCGGCTTCCCTTGGACAGGTGCACCGGGCCACCGGCCATGATGGGCGCGTTCTGGCCTGCAAGCTGCAATATCCGGACATGGCTTCTGCAGTCGAGGCGGATCTCAAGCAACTGCAGATGCTGTTTTCATTGCACCGGCGCATGAGCCCGGCCATCGATACGCGCGAGATCGCCAAGGAAATCAGCGCCCGGGTCCGCGAGGAGCTGGACTATGCCAGGGAAGCGGCACATATCGCCGTCTATCATGGCATCCTGGGAGATTTCGACCGTATCCGCGTACCCGAAGTGATCCCGGAGCTGTCGACCAAACGCCTGCTCACAATGGGGTGGCTCACCGGAAAACCTCTGCTCGACTACAAGGAACACAGCCAGGACGAGCGCAATCTGCTCGCCAGAACCATGTTCCATGCCTGGTGGCATCCGTTCAGTCATTTCGGCGTCATTCACGGTGACCCACATCTGGGCAACTACACCGTGTTCGAGCAGGAAGGCGCTCCGGCGGGCATCAATCTGCTGGACTACGGCTGCATCCGCATCTTCCCCGAGGCGTTTGTCGAGGGCGTTGTCGAACTCTATCGTGGCCTGCTGGAAGAAAATGACGATCGGGTCGTCGCGGCCTATGAGCGCTGGGGCTTCAAGGACCTGAAGAAGGAAGTCATCGAGGTCCTCAACATCTGGGCAAGGTTCATCTACGGTCCTCTGCTCAGTGACCGCGTCCGATCGATCGCGGACGGCGTGTCGGCTGCCGAATACGGACGCAAGGAAGCCTTCCGCGTTCATTCCGCCCTGAAGCAACTGGGGCCGCTGACGGTGCCGCAGGAGTTCGTCTTCATGGACCGGGCGGCAATCGGGTTGGGCGGAGTGTTCCTGCACCTGCGGGCGGAACTCAATTTCTTTGAGCTGTTCAACGAGCAGATCGACGGTTTTGAAGCAGCAACCGTGCGCAAGCGCCAGAACGATGTACTGGCTTCAGCCGGGCTTGCCGGAGCCTCACATGCTGCCTGATTGTGCGGAGGATTTCAGTGCGGAACGGGATGCCAAAGCCAAAGCTGTCAAAAAGTCGCGACCCGTGTGACGAATTGTGCACTTCCCGTCATTGCCGAACCGGCAGTCTTTATTGTATGTAGGCTGCCGACTATCGAATTTTCCTGGGGGACTTCATGTCTGACGAAACTGCGCCCGCAATGGACTATGACGCTCACGAGCAGACTTACGAGGGGTTCATCAACTTCTCCAAGATCGGCACGATCGCAGTCCTGACCATTGTCGTCTGCCTGATCATGTTCGCCTTTGGCGGCACCGCTGCTACCGTTTTTGGCTGGCTGCTGCTGATCGCAACCCTCATTGCCACCGCTGTCGGCATGGCTCTGGGTGCATCCGGCTGGATCCCGCCTGCAGCTGTCTTCGTTCTGAGCGGCATCCTGGCGATCCTGACCGTCTGAGCTTGGCCTCCGGCCTTCATGGTCCGGCCAGCACAGACGAACACATCTGTTTTTGGAAAGGCGCGGTCAGATCCGCGCCTTTTCCTTTTGTTCCTGGACCCCAAGTGCGATGAGCCAAGCCGCGCCAGCATCCTTTGTCTATGCCCCGCCGCTGGAGCCGTTTCTGACGGTTCTACACGCAGATGACGATCTTCTGGTGATCGACAAGCCGAGCGGGCTCTTGAGCGTGCCAGGCAAGGCTGCCGAACATGGCGACTGCGTCGAAAGCCGCGCGCAGGAGCGCTTCCCAGACGCGCGGATCGTTCACCGGCTCGACATGGATACGTCCGGTGTCATGGTTCTGGCAAGGAACCCCGCAGCACATCGGCATCTGGGGCTTCAGTTCGAACGGCGCAAGACGCTCAAGACCTACATTGCCGATATCTGGGGGAGCCCGTCAGAAGACGAGGGAGAAATTGATCTGCCGCTCGTTTGCGACTGGCCGAACAGGCCCAAGCAGATGGTCAGCTTCGAGTTTGGCAAACCTGCGCAAACCAGGTGGAAGGTACTTGAGCGGAAAGAACTGACGACGCGGGTCCGGCTGTTTCCCCATACGGGACGGTCGCATCAACTGCGTGTCCACATGCTTTCGCTCGGGCATCCAATCACAGGCGACAGGTTCTATTCGGAAGGTGAGGCGCTGACAGCCTCCAGCAGGCTTGCGCTTCACGCCGAAACGCTTGAACTGCACCATCCGGCGCATGGGGAGCGGATCTGTTTCCGGTCCGAAGTACCGTTCTAGATAGCCATTCGGCCTGAGTGGTGCCTCGGCCAACTTCAGCCGTTACCGGGTGAGACACCGCAAACAGGTCTGGGTAGTCACCGCACATGATGACTTCAGGTCTTTTGGAAAGCTTACGTTTGGGCCGGATCAGCCGTTGCCGACGCGGCCAAGACCTTCGCGGGCGATCTTGTTGGAGTTGTCCAGCGTGATCGCGCGGGTGTAGCTCCGGCGCGCATCCTTCGGATTGTTGAGCATTTCCTGGGCGAGGCCCCGGTTTGCCCAGGCAATAGCGGAATCCCGGTCGAGGTTGACGGCCATCGACAGATCCGAGAAGGCGGCGTTCGGGTCGTTTACAGCGATGTAGGAGATGCCGCGAGCGATATAGGGAGCGCTTGCCTTCGGGTTGAGGCCGATGGCGGTCGCGAAGTCCTCGATCGCGCGCTGATGCTGGTTCTGCGCCTGGTAGATCAGGCCGCGATTGTAGAACGCACGGGCATCGCTGCTGTCACGGGTGATGACGGAATTGAAGTCGGCAAGGGCAGCGTTGTAGTTGCCCTGCTGGCGATAGATGTTGCCACGCCCGACATAGGCCACGTCATAGTCCGGCTTGATGTTGATCGCGCGGGTGTAGTCGGAGACCGCCTGATCGTTCTGGCCCATGCGGCGATAGACAAGGCCGCGGTTGGCATAGGTCTGGTAGGACTGCGGGTTGAGCTGCAGAGCCCGATTGAAGTCCTCGACCGCCTTGTCCAGCTTGCCGGCCTGGCCGTAGGCAATGCCGCGGGTGCTGTAGGCGCTTGCATCGTTCGGATTGGCATCGATCACCGCCGTCAGAGAGGCGATGTTGGTCGAAGATCCGGCCGAAGCATTGGTCGGCACATCGTCGTAGACGCCCGTGGTGCAGGCCGACAGAACGGCAGCAAGGCCAAGCAACGTTGCATGGGGCAGAAACTTGCGCATGCGGCACATACGATCTCTAAGGGTCAAGCGATTAGACATGCCGTTCATCTGCCTCCAATAGGGCGGGAGTATGGCTGCTTCACGCTCTTTGAACCGAGCCGGAAGCATTCCCCGCAAAACGCCAAAAGCCGACCGGAACTTCGGTCGGCCTTAGGGCAGTTTTGAGAAGATTGGCGGCCAAACCCGCCAGAAACGCTCAAGCCGAACTTAGCGGCGAGCGGACTTGCCCGGGAGCAGGCCTTCACGCTGTGCCCGCTTGCGAGCCAGCTTGCGTGCACGGCGAATTGCTTCAGCCTTTTCACGCGCCTTCTTTTCAGACGGTTTTTCAAAGTGACCGCGAAGTTTCATTTCACGGAAGATGCCTTCGCGCTGCATCTTTTTCTTGAGCGCCTTCAGCGCTTGATCGACATTGTTGTCGCGAACCAGAACCTGCACGCGTTTTTTCCCGTTTTCGATGCGCTGCAGAGGATCCGCAGCAAGAATAACCATGATGGAAGCGAGGCTTCGCCAACGAACCTTACGGTGGTTTCAAAAACACATGCGAATGCCCATCGGTTTACCGATCAACCAAGCATCCACTTGTGTACAGAGACCTTATCGCCGCTGACGCGTCGCTCACTTTGGCGCGCTTAATACCAGAGCAAACCCTATGTGTCCACAGGCATTCGCAAAGAAACCCGCCAAAATCGGATTCCGGCACCTGCGCCGGAGCGTGTCCCCAACCCGTAGAACAAGTGTGGACACCGGACTGTATCACGACTAGAGGTGGATGTCTCACCCCGGTCAAAAGAGCCTCGTGCAAGAAGGCGTGACCTTGCCCACATTGTTGGAGGAAACAATGGCGCAGAACGCGTCAAGGGCTCCCGATTCGGACAAGAGCCAGTCCCTTTGGCGGAGCGACATACGGCCTACCCTTTCTCTGGGGTTGCCGCTTGCCGGGGCCCAGTTGGCCCAGATGGCCATCAATACCACGGACGTTCTGATGATCGGACGTCTCGGCGCGCAGGAGCTTGCTGCCTCCGTGCTGGCCTTCAATTTCTACATGCTGGTCTGGTTTTTCGGCATGGGTGTGCTGCAGGCGGTGATTCCGCTTGCCGCCCGCGCCCGTGGCCAGAGAAAGCTGCGCGACCTGCGCCGGGCCGTGCGCATGGGCTTCTGGATTTCCGTCCTGTTCTGCATCCCGGTCTGGGGCATCCTGATCTTCATCGAGCCTATCCTGCTGATGCTGGGGCAGGAGCCGGAACTGGCCAGGCTCGCGGGGGTCTACATGGTCTATCTGCAATGGACCATGTTGCCGGCTCTGCTGATCATGGCCGTGCGCGGCTTCCTGACCGTAATGGAGCGGACGCAGGTGGTGCTCTGGGCGACGATTGCCGGTGCCATCGCGAATGCGTTCCTGGATTATGTGCTGATTTTCGGCGAACTCGGTTTCCCGCGCCTGGAACTGGTTGGAGCGGGGATTGCCTCGGTCATCAGTGCGACAACGACATTCCTGTTCCTGCTGGCGTATGCCGTGCTGCACCCCAGGCTTCGGCGCTACAACATTCTTGGCCGTATCTGGCGGTCGGACTGGCCTGTCTTCTTCCAGATCGTCCGGCTGGGAACGCCGATTGCACTGACCATCATTGCAGAGGGCTCCCTGTTCACGGCCTCGTCGGTGATGATCGGCTGGCTGGGCACGCTGCCGCTTGCCGGTCACGGCATCGCCCTGCAGATCGCATCCATCACCTTCATGGTGCCTGTCGGTCTGTCCGTGGCCGCCATGACCCGCGTCAGCCTTGCTTCCGGGCGGGACGACCACAAGGGGGTCGGCCGCGCCGGCTGGACCGCGTTGGTCGTGACCATGCTGTTCATGGGCCTATTTGCCATTCTGTTCTGGACGATCCCGGAGCAGTTGGTGGGTGCATATCTCGACCTCAGCGACCCTGAAGCCAGGGAAGTGATGGCCTATGGCGTCTCGTTCCTCACGGTCGCGGCACTGTTCCAGCTTGCCGATGGCGGTCAGATTATCGGTGTCAATAACCTGCGCGGCCTGGGCGACACCACGATACCGCTTTTCTACGCCCTGTTTGGCTATTGGGTCGTCGGCATCAGCCTGTCGCTTGGACTGGGTTTTGTCGCCGAATGGGGCGGGGTCGGTGTCTGGTGCGGCCTGGCGGGCGGCCTTGCCTCCGTCGCGGTGCTGGCGAACCTGCGCTTTGCCCGGCGGGAGAAGCTGGGTCTCGTGCCCGGCTGAGCCAGCCCCGTGTTGGCAACGTATCGGCGTCAAAACCAGAAAGCCCTGGCTTGTGTCCGGGGCTTTTTCAATGCTTTTCAGATGGTCCTGTTCAGGACTTTTCCGAGATCCGGTTGACGTGGCCCATCTTGCGGCCTTCGCGGGTTTCGGCCTTGCCGTAAAGATGCAGACGGGCAGCGGGTTCCTTGAGAACCTCCTGCCAGCTGTCGGCGTCGAAGCCGATGAGATTTTCCATGACGGCATCCGAATGCCGCTCGGCAGAGCCGAGAGGCCAGCCGGCGACAGCACGAATGTGCTGGTCGAACTGGGACGTCAGGCAGGCGTCCTGCGTCCAGTGGCCGGAATTGTGAACGCGCGGTGCAATCTCGTTGACCAGCAGCCTTTCGCCCGCTGCCTCGCGCACCAGGAACATTTCAACGCCCATGACACCAACATAATCCAGACCGGCAACAATCTTCCCGGCCATCGCACGGGCTGCGTCCAGCGTTGCCTGCGAGACGCCGGCCGGAACGGTCGAGGTCTTCAGGATGTGGTTTTCGTGGTGGTTCCGGGCAACGTCGTAGCAGGCAATGCCGCCGTCCAGGTCCCGCGCGACAATCACGGAGACTTCACACTCGAAGGGGATAAGCGCTTCGAGCACCATCGGCACCGCGCCGAGCTTTTCGAAGGCGCCGTCGGCATCCTCGGGCTTGCGGATCATCTGCTGCCCTTTGCCGTCATAGCCGAAGCGGCGGGTCTTCAGAACGCCCTTACCGCCAAAACGGGTGACGGCTTCATCGAGATCCTGCTGCGAGGCAATGTCGGCGAAGTCGGCAATGGCAACACCGGCACCGGAGAGAAACTGCTTTTCGAACAGCCGATCCTGGGAAACCTCCAGCGCGCGTACACCGGGACGCACCGGAACCTTGGCGTCGAGATGGGCAGCGGTCGGGCCCGGCACGTTTTCGAATTCATAGGTGACGGCGTCGACGGAAGAGGCGAAGCGGTCGAGCGCGTCGATGTCCTCATAGGGCGCAACCGTGAAGGTGGCGCTGACGTCAAAAGCGGGACTGTTCGGATCCGGACAGAAGATATGTGTCTTCAGACCAAGACTGGCGGCCGACTGTGCCAGCATCCGGCCGAGCTGGCCTCCACCAAGGATGCCGATGGTGTCGCCTGGGCTCAAACGGGTTTTGGCGTTCATGGTATGGATCCTGCCCGCGTCGGGCTATTTCAGTCGTTGGATGGCGTTTCGGCGACGGCGGCAGTGCGCTCGGCGCGGAAGGCGGTAAGGGCGGCGTCGATTGCCGGATCATGCAGGGCCAGGACAGCAGCGGCCAGCAGGGCGGCGTTGGTGGCACCCGCCTTGCCGATGGCAAGCGTGCCGACCGGAATGCCGGCGGGCATCTGCACGATGGACAGGAGACTGTCCTCGCCGGAAAGCGCCTTGCTTTCGACCGGAACACCGAAGACGGGCAGCGGCGTCAGGGCCGCTGTCATGCCCGGAAGATGGGCTGCACCGCCTGCGCCTGCGATGATGATCTTGAAGCCTTCGGCCTTTGCGCTCTTGGCGAAGTCGTACATCCGGTCCGGCGTGCGGTGGGCAGAGACGATGCGTGCCTCGTAGCTGACACCGAGCTGATCCAGCGTGTCGGCGGCGTGTTTCATTGTCGGCCAGTCCGACTGACTTCCCATGATGATGGCGACATCCGCTTTGGCCATAAAATGCTCCAGTTTCCGGCGGGCTCAGAAGAGCCGCGGAGTATAGGCAGCGCGCCGCGCATCGCAAGCGCGAATCGGCAGATTTCGTGTCGGAAATTCACATTCGGGGTGCATGGTGCCGATGCGGGAAACGCGCCGGCAGGCAAGCTCAGGCGATGATGTCCGGGAACAGCTGATCCTCAAGTGCCGTGATCCGGTCCTTGATCATCAGTTTCTTCTTCTTCAGCCGCTGCAGCTGCAAGGCATCTTGGTTCGAAGTTGAGGCGAGTGCCTCGACGGCCGCATCAAGATCTCTGTGTTCCTGGCGAAGCTGCGCCAGTTGCAAACGCAACGCATCACTATCCATCTGCGCCATCTATGTCCCCCAAACAGGAGATAAGTCCTAATCCATTTTGCCGATGACGGGCAAGATATCATCTTAGGCCAGCCGGTGGCCGGTTTTCAAAAGTCCCTTGCTTTCGTTACGCGAACCGGGGTGCAGGTCACGATTTCGTATGTTGAAAACTTGTGAACTGGCAAATCTTTCAAGGGTAATTTTCGTGAGTTTTAAGTGTCTTAATTGGGGCCGCTTCTTCAGGGTTTCCTAAGGATAGCAGCGAGAATGCATAATTTGACGGCGAAACGCTCAAGCTATGCGCAAAGAACAATCGACAACGCCGGAATTCCTGTGGCACGATGAAAATGTTGAGCCAACAGACAGGAGGTTATCCATGTCAATGCAGTCGCATCTCGCAGAACTTGAGCGCCGTCACGCGGAAATGGAACGCAAGATTGAAGACGCTCAGTTACATCCGAGTACAGACTCCCTGCAATTGGCTGACATGAAGCGTCAAAAGCTCAAGATCAAGGATGAGATTACGCGAATACGGGAAAAGGAAACGCTCCATTAGAGGGCAGTTCCTCTGAGATTGAACGCCGCGCATTGCGCGGCGTTTTTGTTTTCAGCCCCTAGAGCGCCTTCGCCTGCTCGCGCAGGGCGAATTTCTGGATTTTGCCTGTCGAGGTCTTGGGCAATTCGCAGAAGACAACAGTCTTCGGAGCCTTGAAGCTGGCAAGGTGCTGCCTGCAGAAGGCAATCAGGTCGGCCTCGCTAACCGTTGAGCCGTCCTTCAGCTCGACAAAGGCACAAGGGGTTTCGCCCCATTTCTCGTCCGGCTTTGCCACCACTGCGGCGGCCTGCACGTCGGCGTGCTTGTAGAGCACTTCTTCCACTTCGATGGAGGAGATGTTCTCGCCGCCGGAGATGATGATGTCCTTGGACCGGTCCTTCAGCTGGACATAGCCGTCGGGATGCAGGACGCCGAGGTCTCCGGAATGGAACCAGCCGCCCTTGAAGGCCTTCTCGGTCGCTTCCGGGTTTTTCAGGTAGCCCTTCATCACGACATTGCCGCGGAACATGACCTCGCCAAGGGTCTCGCCATCGGCGGGCACCGGCTCCAGCGTTTCCGGGTCGAGCACCGTCAGACCTTCCAGCGCGACATAGCGTACGCCCTGGCGTGCCTTTTTCTGTGCCTGTTCGGCAAGCGGCAGGTCGTTCCATTCGACCTTCCAGTCGTTGACGACCGCCGGGCCGTAGACTTCCGTAAGGCCATAGAGATGGGTGACGTTGAATCCGGCGGTCTTCATGGCAGCGAGCACGCTTTCCGGCGGCGGGGCGGCGGCGGTGAAGAATTCCACTTCGCGGTCAAGATCGCGCTTGTGCTCGGGCGCTGCGTTGAGGAGCGTCGACATGATGATCGGCGCGCCGCACAGATGGGTGACGCCTTCATCGGCAATCAGGTCCCACATGGTTTGCGGGCGGACCCAGCGCAGACAGACATGGGTTCCGGCGACAAGCGACAAGGACCAGGGAAAGCACCAGCCGTTGCAGTGGAACATCGGCAGGGTCCAGAGGTAGACCGGGTGCTTGGCCATGGAGGCGGTAATCACATTCGCCTGGGCCAGCAGATAAGCGCCGCGGTGGTGGTAGACCACGCCCTTCGGATTGCCCGTGGTGCCGGAGGTGTAGTTGAGTGCGATCGCATCCCATTCGTCATCCGGAAGCGACCAGGCAAAGTCCGGGTCGCCAGATTGCACGAATTCCTCATAGTCGAGGCTGCCGAGACGTTCGCCTTCCTGCGGAAATTCGGTGTCGGAAAAGTCGATCACAGTAGGTGTCACCGTCGCAATCGACAGGGCTTCCTTGACGACCGGCGCATATTCACGATCGGTGATCAGCACCTTGCAATCGGCATGGTCGAGCTGGAAGGCAATGATAGCAGCATCGAGGCGTGTGTTCATGGAATGCAGAACCGCACCGGCCATCGGCACCCCGTAGTGGGCTTCCAGCATCGGCGGCACGTTGGACAGCATGACGCTGACCGTGTCGTTCTTGCCGATTCCGAGCTGTGTCAGTGCGGATCCAAGCTGGCGCGCCCGCCGATAAAAGGTCCGGTAGTCGGTCCGCTGACGGCCATGGACGATCGCAACCGTGTCCGGAAACACATCCGCCGCCCTTGCCAGGAAGCTCAGCGGACTGAGCGGTGCATAATTGGCGGTGTTCTTGTCGAGACCCCGGGCGAAGGGGTTGACGCTGGCATCCATGACCATCCTCCCTGAAGCATCCCGCCAGCAGATGGGAACGGGATGCCAAAAACGTCTTGAGACCAATCTGGTACCTTCCGCCACATGGGGGAACGGCACGGTGACCGGTTGATTTTGGCCGTATCAAAACCGGAAACGGTTTGCCGTGCAATTGGTCATTGGCGGGGGTATCCCCTTAGACGATCCACCCTGCACGCCTTGTCAGGCAAGAAGGCCGACAATTCCATCATAAGTCAGTTTGGCGCCGATCACGCCCATGAAGATATAGATGATGGCGTAGAACATTTCCGCCTTGACGATGCGCACCAGCCAGACGCCGACAAGAGTTGCCACCAGGGCAACTGGAAACAGCGTGACGGAAGTCGACAGGTTGGTGGCGTCGAATTGTCCCAGCAGGAAATAGGGCACCAGCTTGATCGCGTTCACGGTGGCGAAAAAGATGACCGCCGTTCCGGCAAACAGCATGGGCGCCATGCGCAGCGGCAGCATGTACATCTGAAAGGGTGGACCGCCGGTGTGGCTGATGAAGCTGGTGAAGCCTGCCATCATGCCCCAGAATGTGCCCTTCGGCAGATTGTGACCGCTTGCGGTGGTGATCTTGCGCTGCTTGAAGAGATAATCGGCGACGAAGGCCAGGGACATTATGCCGATCAGGAAGATGACGAAGGAGTCGTTGACATAGGCGGCCGTGGCCCAGCCGATGCCAATGCCCATCACGGCCGCGGGCAGCAGAATGCTGAGGGTTTTCCAGTCAGCACGGCCGCGATAGGCAATCAGCGCGACAATGTCCATCACGATCAGGATCGGCAACATGATGCCGGCGGCCTGCAGCGGTGAAATGACGAGCGCCATGATCGGCACTCCAAGCATGGCGAAGGTACCGCCGAACCCGCCCTTGGACAGGCCGACCAGAAAGACCGACGGAATGGCGGCCGCATAGAACCAGGGATCAGTAATTGGGATCATGTGCTGAGAAACGCGAGGAGTAGAACGGACAGGCCCGGCAGACAATCATGCCAGAGTGCTTACGTAAAGTCCCGAAGGCCGAATTGCCTATAAGCGGAGGCTTGCAATTTCGGGTGCCCTTACAGCACTCTAGGCCGCAAAAGCCGGAGCTGTGTCTCCGGGCTTGTGTTTGGGAGGACATTGTCATGGCAAGCCGGTATCACGAGATCTACCAGGGCTGGAAACAGGATCCGCTCGGGTTCTGGAAAGAGGCCGCTGAGGAAATCGACTGGGTCTCGACGGGCGACAAGGTGTTCGATCCCGATCAGGGGCAATATGGCCGCTGGTATCCGGATTGGGAGTGCAACACCTGCTACAACTGCCTGGACCGGCACGTGGAGCGCGGTCGTCCCGGCCAGCCGGCACTTATCTACGACAGCCCGATTACCGGACGGACGGCAAGCTACACCTATGCGGAGCTTCTGGAAGAGGTGGAGGCCATGGCCTGCGTGCTGGCCGACCAGGGCCTCGTCAAAGGCGACCGGGCCATCATCTACATGCCGATGATCCCCCAGGCCGTGATGGCGATGCTGGCTTGCGCGCGTCTTGGTGTCATTCATTCCGTCGTCTTCGGCGGGTTCGCCGCAAACGAACTGGCAACGCGAATCGATGATGCGACCCCGAAGGCAATCATCGCAGCGTCCTGCGGCATCGAGCCGGGCCGCGTCATTGCCTACAAGCCCCTGATCGATCAGGCCATCGACATTGCCAGGCACAAGCCGGACAGCTGCCTCGTCTTCCAGCGCGAGGAACTGACGGCGGACCTGAAAGCGGGCAGGGACCATGATCTCGGAGCTCTTCAGGCAGATGCTGTCGCGGCCGGGCGCAGGATCGCGCCGGTTCCGGTGAAGGCAACCGACCCGCTCTATATTCTCTACACTTCCGGCACGACCGGTCAGCCCAAGGGTGTCGTTCGCGATAACGGCGGCCACATGGTGGCACTGAAATGGTCGATGAAGAACCTTTACGACATTCAGCCAGGGGAAGTTTTCTGGGCGGCATCAGACGTCGGCTGGGTGGTTGGCCATTCCTACATCTGCTACGCGCCGCTATTGCATGGCTGCACCACGATCGTGTTCGAGGGCAAGCCTGTGGGGACGCCGGATGCGGGAACGTTCTGGCGGGTTATTTCCGACCACAACATCGTATCGCTGTTCACGGCGCCGACCGCCTTCAGGGCGATTCGCAAGGAAGACCCGAAAGGCGAGCTGATCCAGAAATATGATCTGTCCCAGTTCCGGTCCCTGTTTCTGGCGGGAGAGCGTGCGGACCCTGAAACGGTCAACTGGGCCATCGACCAATTGCAGGTTCCGGTGATCGACCACTGGTGGCAGACGGAAACCGGCTGGTGCATCGTCGGCAATCCGGTCGGTCTCGGCCAGTTGCCGGTCAAACCGGGGTCGCCCACCGTGCCGATGCCCGGCTACGACGTCCAGGTGCTGGACGATGCCGGGCATCCGCTGGGCGCCAATACACTTGGCAACATCGTGGTGCAACTGCCGCTGCCGCCGGGTTCATTGCCGACTTTGTGGAATGCGGACAAGCGATTCTTCGATGCCTATCTCGCCGAGTTCCCCGGTTACTACAAGACGGCGGATGCCGGGATCATTGATGACGACGGGTATCTGTCGATCATGGCGCGGACCGACGACATCATCAACGTTGCCGGCCACCGACTGTCGACCGGCGGCATGGAAGAGGTGCTGGCCACGCATCCCGATGTTGCCGAATGTGCCGTCATCGGCATTGCAGACAAACTGAAAGGCCAGCTGCCTTGCGGGTTCGTTGTACTGAAAGCCGGTGTCGACCGGACCCACGACGAGATCGAGAAGGAGCTTATCAAGCTGGTGCGCGACAAGATCGGCCCGGTGGCGGCATTCAAGATCGCGATCACCGTCGAACGGTTGCCGAAAACGCGCTCCGGCAAGATCCTTCGAGGCACCATGCGCCAGATTGCCGATGGAGAAAGCTGGAAAATGCCGGCCACGATCGACGATCCGGCAATCCTGGACGAGATTACCGAAGCGCTCAAAACGCACGGGATATCCGTCTGAATTGACCAGGTGACGTTGCTGGAGGGCGATAACAGCCATCGACACAGCCGTTTTTGACACTTAATGTCGGGCCGCCGCGAAGCGGCCCGCGCTATTTGCGCATCAGAATTAAACTCAAGCAGCCGTGAGGTTTCCGTGTCTTTGGAGAATAAGGTCGCCATCATTACCGGGGCAGCCCGTGGGATCGGATTTGCAGTCGCCAAGCGCTTTGTCGCCGATGGCGCGAAGGTCGTGATTGCCGATGTGGATGACGAAGCCGGTGAAGCCGCGGCTGAAGATCTGAAATCGCAGGGCGAGGCAATTTACATCCATTGCAACGTCGCTGAACGTCTGGACGTTCGCAATCTGGTTGCCGAAACGCTGAACGCCTATGGCGACATCGATGTGCTGGTCAACAACGCCGGCATCGTGGTCGGCGCGGATTTCCTCGACCTGGAAGAAGAGGATTTCGAGCGCGTCCTGTCGATCAACCTGAAGGGTGCATTCCTGTGCTCGCAGGCCGTTGCCCGCCACATGGTGGAAAAGGTGCAGAACGGTGGCGAGCCGGGCTGCATCGTCAACATGTCGTCGGTCAACTCGGTGCTCGCGATCCCGAACCAGATCCCCTACTGCGTTTCGAAGGGTGGCATGTCGCAGCTGACCAAGACGACCGCCCTGTCGCTTGCCCAATACGGCATCCGTGTCAACGCCATCGGGCCGGGCTCGATCATGACCGAGATGCTGGCGTCGGTGAACAGCGATCCGGCGGCAAAGAACCGCATCCTGTCGCGGACGCCGATGCTGCGCGTCGGTGAACCGTCCGAAATCGCCAGCGTCGCCGCGTTCCTGGCGTCCAGCGATGCCAGCTACGTCACCGGTCAGACGATCTTCGCCGACGGCGGCCGCATGCCGCTCAACTACACGGTCGCGGTTCCCGACGACGCGTGATTTGACATCGGCATTCATCAGCCAAGAAGGGCGGCAATCATGCCGCCCTTTTCACGTTTGACGGACTATGCGGTTTCCGCGTCCAGCTCGGCACCAAACTGCAGCCTAGCAAGCTTTGCATAAAGGCCACCGGCAGCGGTCAGTTCGCCGTGTGTCCCGGTTTCGACAATCCGGCCGTTTTCCATCACCACGATCCTGTCTGCCTTGAGAACCGTTGCCAACCGGTGCGCGATCACCAGTGTGGTCCTGTTCTCCATCAACCGGTCGAGGGCTTGCTGGACCAGATTTTCGCTTTCCGCATCGAGCGCGCTTGTGGCTTCGTCCAGCAGCAGCACGGGGGCGTGTTTCAGGACGGCACGGGCAATGGCAATACGCTGGCGCTGGCCGCCGGAAAGGGTAATGCCGCGTTCGCCGACGATGGTGTCGTAGCCGTCCGACATCTTCTCGATGAAGGGGGCCGCAAGCGCTGCTTCCGCGGCGGCGATGACTTCTTCCTGGCTGGCGTCCGGCCGTCCGTACGCGATGTTCTCCGCAATGCTGGCGCCAAAGATAGCTGTGTCCTGCGGCACCAGTGCGATATGGCGGCGCAGGTCTTCCGGGTCGAGATCTGGCAGGGCAACGCCATTGAGGCGGATGTCACCCGAGACGGGATCGTAGAACCGCATCAGCAGGCTGAAGAGGGTCGACTTGCCTGCGCCGGAAGGTCCGACCACGGCAACTGTTTCGCCCGGCGATATGGTGAGGCTGAGGTCGCGGACGACGGGCATTTGCTCCGCGTTACGGTAGGCAAAGGACACATCCTGGAAGACGATCTCGCCGCGCGGCGTCTCGGGCAGGCTGACGGGGTTTTCAGGTGCGGCGATTTCCGGCTGGATTTCCAGAAGTTCCGACAGGCGTTCTGCCGCGCCGGCTGCCTGTGAGAGTTCGCCCCAGACTTCGGAGAGGGCAGCCAGGGATCCGGCCGCCAGAATGGAATAGAGCAGGAACTGGCTGAGTTCACCGCCGGTGATCCTGCCGGAGAAGACGTCGCTCGCACCGATCCAGAGGACGGCGACGATGCTGGCCCCGATCACCATGATGGCAAAGCCGGTCAGCGCAGCGCGGGCGACGATTGCCTGACGGGCAGCCTGGAAGGCGGCATTGACGGCATCTGCGTAGCGGCCTGCGCTGCGGCTTTCATGGGTAAAGGCCTGAAGCGTGCGGACCGAGCCCAACATCTCGCTTGCATAGGCTGATGCTTCAGCAAGGGTATCCTGGGCAAAGCGGGACCTTCTGCGCACCTGGCGCCCGAAGCCGAGGATGGGAATGAGAATGACCGGTATAGCTGCCAGAACGATAACGGAAAGCCGTGGACTGGTGACGACCATCATCACGGCAGCGCCCAGGAACATGATCAGGTTGCGCATCGCAAGCGACGCACTGGAGCCGAAGGCAGCCTTGATCTGGGTGGTGTCGGCCGTCAAACGGGAGAGGATTTCCCCGGATTTGGCGCTGTCGTAAAAGACCGGGCTGAGCCTGGTCATATGAGCAAAGACATCGGAGCGCACATCGGCGACGACCCGTTCGCCAATCCACATGACCAGGAAATAGCGGACGGAACTGGCAGTTGCGAGAGCGCACACCACGCCGATCAGCACGGCGAAATAGGAATTGACCAGCGCGGGATCATCGGCGCCGAAGCCGAAGTCGATCATCCGGCGGACCGCCGCAGGAAGAACGAGCGTTATGACGGCGGCCGAGAACAGGGCTGCGACTGCCGCTGCAACCATGGTCTTGTGCCGGAAGAGATACGGCAGCAGCCGGGTAAGCGGGCGAAGCGATCTGCGGGACTTTCCGGATGGGGATTGGGTTTCGTTGGCAGGGGCGTCGGCCACTGGGGTCTCCTTGTTGTTCCTTCCCGTCTTAGCATGTTCCGCAGTGCGGACAATGACTTTGGACAAAGCCGCCAAGAGCTTTAAAAGGGGTTTGCCGGAGGAAAGCGGGCCGCGTCGGCGAGGGGTTGAAATCCTTTGCCGGAGATAGCTGGAAATTGCCGGAATTTGCCCCTTGTCTTGGCTCCTTCCATGGGGTATATCCCCGCCTCATGTTTCTGAGGGCGGCGTCCGCAACCGGATCGGCGGCCCCTCATTTCGTTTTGCGTTTGCTTGGCGGCTTTCCCGGAAGGTTGTCACAGGGCGCTTGAAAGGACCGGCCATGAAAGCGGATATTCATCCCGACTACCACACCATCAAGGTCGTCATGACCGATGGCACCGAATACACCACCCGCTCCACGTATGGTGCGGAAGGCGACACCCTGACGCTCGACATCGACCCGACGTCCCACCCGGCATGGACCGGTGGTGACCGTCAGCTGATGGACCGCGGCGGCCGCGTGTCCCGCTTCAAGAACAAGTTCGCTGGCTTCCTGGGCTCCTAAGCTTCAGCCACGACAGTTTCAAACGAAAAGCCCGGCCTCTGGCCGGGTTTTTTTGTGTTTTGAGGTCTGCAGGAAGCGCAGCAAATACAATGTCAACCCGGGCGAGCGCCGCGAGATCCTGGGTTTACTCGTTTCCTGAGAGCTGGTCAGAGACCTGACAAGTGACTTGGCCAGAAAACTGGAGCGTGTTGACCTTCATCAGTAAACCCTGGCGCTTCGGCACCCGGCGTTGAAAGCAGCCTTCGGATCTACGCTTCGCTACTCGGGAGGCATCCTGCAGCTTTACTGGGATCCAGCGTAGGCTCACCCAAAACAAAAAGCCGCCTTGCGGCGGCTTTTCGAATTCGAAAGAGGTTGATCGGTCTTAGCCGAACTTGCCGAATGCGGCGTGCAGCTTGTTGATCTGGGAAGCGACCGGATTGTCGTTCGTGGCTTCCTCGACCTGCTCTGCGTCCTTGCGGTACAGCATCTTGTCGAGGTGGACGACGCGTTCCTGCAGCCGGGAAGAGCGGTCGACCAGCTCGCGCAACGTTTCCGGCAGATCAGTCCAGGTTGGGCCGCCGGCGGCTGTGGACAGCTTGTCGAGGCGAACCTTGTTCTTCTCGCTGCCGGCCTGCTCACGGGACATCTCTCCCTCGTTGACCGCACGCTGCAGCAGCAGCCAGGAAGCCAGCTGCATGAGCCGGGTGGTCAGACGCATGGATTCCGTCGCGTAGGCGAGGGAGGCAGGACGCGGAAGCTGCTTGGCTTCTTCGCGGCCGTTGCCGTCCAGGTACATTGCGGTTTCCTCGACCAGCGACATGCCTTCCTGAAACAGGCTCTGGAAGCTGTCGGAGCTGGCAAGGTGATGCGCGATATGAACTGCGCTTCCTGTGTCACCGGCTTTTTTGATGTCGTCCGTCATAGGATTGCTAAGCCTCAATTACTCTTCCGGTTATCCTGCCATCTCTTCTTGGTCTGTCCCGGAATATGACATCCCGTTTCAGGTGTTCCTTTTTGGAACGATGCAGGTCTTCATGGCCTGTATCCAGCAAAGCGCGTGCCAAACGGACAAGTAAACGGCCATTAACCAGAACATTGACAAGATACTATGAGGCGTTGGCAAAAAAAAGAGCCGCTTGGTTGCGGCTCTGAGTCTTTAACAGGGAGGCGTCAAACAGAGTGGACAGGAGCCACTCACATCCAGATGACTGGATAGCTATATTTATATTTTAGAAAGATTAATAAGAGGTAAACGAGTAAATTTTTACCTATCAGCTTTACTGTAAGTGCGTGTCAAAAAAGGACATAAACTCAATTTCTGTAATAATTTACAGGGTCACTTCTGGAAAATTGAGTTGGCTGCATCGCGAATAGTGCCGCGTTGCTCAAGCTCCTTCTGGGTACGGTTAATTTCACCCTTCAGGGCTTCGATCCGTTCCTGCAGCTCCGCCTCGGAAAGACGAGACAGTTCTTCCCCTACGGTAACTGCGCCAAGTGGTGATTTTTTGGGGACATCTTCATCAAACAGGTTCATCGGTTTCCTCCTCTGCGGTCCCAGATCGGGGTCCGGCCGCGTTTCCGACCGTTATTTAACCCGAGCCCGGGCGGGTTGCCTCGCCGGGCTGTTTTCCTGCAAATAGACAGACGCTCGATTTACCATATGCCAGGCACAGTTGGCCTAGCCAGTCCCAAAATGAACCAAAAAGGAAACGCCTCTATGCAGAATCTGCCGGATCGCATGACCGCCGTTGCCATTTCAGAGCCCGGAGGACCGGAGGTTCTGCGCGTTGAAGAGCGGTCCATTCCCGAATTGGGACAAGGTGAGATCCTGATCAAGGTGGCGGCTGCCGGTGTCAACCGGCCGGATGTCCTGCAGCGCAAGGGGGCCTATCCGCCGCCGAAGGGCGCGTCCGACCTGCCGGGGCTAGAAGTCTCTGGCGAAGTGGTGGCTCTGGGCGAGGGAGCAGGTCGGCACAAGATCGGTGACAAGGTAACGGCGCTCGCCCCTGGCGGTGGCTATGCGACCTACTGCAAGGTGCCGGAAGGACATGCCTTGCCGGTTCCCAAGGGGCTTTCCATGGTGGAGGCCGCAGCCGTTCCGGAAACCTTCTTCACTGTCTGGACCAATGTGTTCGATCGCTGCGGCCTGAAAAGCGGAGAGCGCTTCCTGGTGCATGGCGGCACTTCGGGCATCGGCACGACGGCAATCCAGCTCGCGAAGGCTTTCGGCGCCGAAGTCTTCACCACTGTCGGGTCGGCGGAAAAGGCCGAGGCGGTGAAAAAGCTCGGCGCGGACCACGCCATCAGCTACCGTGAAGCGGAGTTCGAAAAGGTGATCCTGGAGATCACGGGTGGCGAAGGGGTTGACGTGATCCTGGACATGGTCGGTGGTGACTATGTTGAACGGAACTGGAAAGCCGCAGCGGTGGAAGGGCGTATCTGCCAGATCGCGACGCTGAACGGCATTGCGGAGAACGTCAATTTCTCTCGCCTGATGGTCAAGCGCCTGACCCATACGGGGTCGACGCTGCGTCCACGCAGCGATGCGTTCAAGACGGCAATTGCCGAAAGCCTGAAAGAGAAGGTCTGGCCGCTGCTCGAATCGGGCAAAGTCGCGCCCGTGATGGATTCCACCTACCCCTTGGCCGAGGCCGCGGAAGCCCATCGGCGCATGGAAGGCTCTGGCCATATTGGAAAAATCGTCCTGACGGTGGATGTCTGATGCCGGATGGAAACCTGCAACTGCGCGATTGTTACGCGAGTATTTGCGTTTCCGTGTTTTTCGACATATATTCCGGCCACTTTCCAGGAAACTGATCAAGGAACACCGCTTTTTCGCCCTGCCGGGCGAGGGAGCAGACGAGAGGAATTTATCTGATGGCGAACACGCCGCTTATGCCGAAGGCAACCGCCGTCTGGCTCGTGGACAATACCGCGCTGAGTTTCACTCAGATCGCCTCCTTCTGCAAACTGCACCCGCTTGAAGTGAAGGCAATTGCCGATGGCGAAGCCGCACAGGGGATCAAGGGCCTTGATCCGATCCTGACCGGCCAGCTCTCCCGTGAAGAAGTCGAAAAGGCTCAGAGAGATCCGAACTATCAGCTGAAGCTTCAGGGTTCGAAGGTGGTCGTGCCTGAATCCAAGCGCAAGGGACCGCGTTACACGCCGGTGTCCCGTCGTCAGGACCGTCCGAATGCGATCCTGTGGCTGGTGCGCAACCATCCGGAACTGAAGGATGCGCAGATCATGCGCCTTGTCGGCACCACCAAGCCGACCATTGCCGCAATCCGCGACCGGACCCACTGGAACTCTGCCAACCTGACGCCGTCCGACCCGGTTACCCTGGGCTTGTGCAGCCAGCTTGAGCTGGACATGGAAGTCGAAAAGGCGGCGAAGAATGCTCCGCTGCCGATGGCAGGCGAAGTGAACGAGACCCTGATGTCCGTCGAAGACAGCACCAGCGAAGACGCTATCGCAGCTGCTTTCTCGCTCGATCCGTCCAAGCCGATCCAGCGCGAGGAAGAAGAGGAAATCGACGCCGATGCCGTGTTCGCCAAACTGAACTCGCTGAAGAGCGAAACTCAGGACGAAGACGAAGAAGACGACGAAAACCGCTGATCGCTTCCCGCTTTCTGCAAATTCTGGAACCGCCGGCTGAGTTCAGCCGGCGGTTTTTGTTTGACCTTCCAGACGCATGTTTCCGGCTTGCCCGCCCAGGGTGTGGAATGGCTGAATTTTCGACATGAGCCGTACCCAGATCATATGAAAACGCGTTGCCACGTTGAGGATCACACAATAATCTCCCTGAAAAATTCGGGAGACGCTCATGACCTACAGACTTTTGAAACTTGCTTTTGGCCTGACCCTCGCCTTTGGCTCGTTCCAGGCTCACGCGGAAACGCGGATCACCTATAAATCCGCCAAGACCGGTTCCTCCTATTACCAGATGGGTGTCCAGATCGCGGAGGCCATCAAGGCCGGCAGCAACGGCGACATGATCGTCACCGTGGAAGAAAGCCAGGGCTCCGTTCAGAACGTGATGGAAGCCAAGGCGCGCGGTGGTGACTATGTCTTCACGACGCCGCCAGCGCTCGTTTCCCTTGCCCAGGGCGGCAAGGCCATGTTCGAAGGCAAGGGCGATCCGAAGTTCGATGAAATCCGTGCCTTGTTTCCGATCCCGTCGTTGACCATGCATTTCGTCATGTCGGCCGATAGCGGTGTTTCCGACTTTGCCGGGATGGAAGGCAAGACGATCCTTCTCGGCAAGGGCTCCTTCGGTGCGACGGAAGGCGAGAAATATCTGAAGATGTTCGGTCTCGAAGGCAAGGTGAACATCGCTGACGCGGAACTTTCCAATGCGGTTGCCGCTCTCAAGAATGGCCAGATCGATGGTTTCGTGACCGCCGGTTCCTGGCCCGCGCCGAATGTTATCGAGGCGGCTGCCTCCGCGGACGTGACGGTGCTTTCGCTCAGCGACGACCAGATTGCCGAAACCAAGCGTTCTAAACTGGTCATTCCGGCCGGGACCTATGCCGGTCAGGCCGAGGACATCGTCACCACCTCGCTGCCGGTCGTTGCTTATACGACCAGCGCCATGGACGACGACACGGCCTATGCCCTGACCAAGACCTTCTGGGACGAAAAAGCCAAGATGGGCGAAGAAGCCCCGTGGTGGAACGGTGTCGATCAGGCACTGATGGCCAATATCACCGGCAAGATCCACCCGGGTGCCGCACGCTACTATCAGGAAGCCGGCATCGAATTGACCGACGCCCAGAAATAAATCAAAAGACCGAACGCGGGGCGCCATGGCAGGATCTGCCGGAAAATGGCGCCCCGTATCGTTCGAGCAGACATAATGGTCCGGCGGAAATCGTCCAACGGGCCCTTCCAGGACTGTCCAAAAGCATCAGTTTCCTGCCTTGCGCGGGAGAGCGCTCTGACAGAATGAAACCGTGCAGCGGCATGTCGCCCCTTCGGCAGATAAGCTGCGCAACCAGATAGAAATACCAGCCCATGATCAGTGGTGACACCGCGACATCGCCCTTCCAGCGAATGGCCATGCTTCTTCTCGCAACGGCGCTTGTCGTATTTCATCTCGGGCTGATCTTCTCCGGTCTGGTGCCGAACCTCGTCAGTCGGCCGCTTCATCTTGCACTTGCCCTGCCATGGATCTTCATCTTTGCCAAAGGCGGTTTTCTCACGCGCGTGAGCGGTGCAATCCTGTGTGCTGCAGGTGTGGCCGTCTGTCTGTGGATCGTGGCCAACCAGTCCGCGCTTTCGGACCAATACGGCTTTCTGGAAGGTGACTTCCAGTTCTGGATGGCCGGCACCCTGTTGCTGGTTGTGCTTGAGGGCGCGCGTCGCGCAATCGGCTGGCCGCTGCCGGTGGTGGCGGCACTGGCACTGGCCTATGGCATGTTCGGTCAGCATATTCCGGGTGAATTCGGTCACTCCGGCACGCCGCTTGCGAGTTTTCTCGGCACGCTGACCATTGCTGAAGGCGGGGTCTGGGGAAGCCTGACCGGTGTCTCGGTGGGCGTGGTCGCCATTTTCGTGATTTTCGGCGCGGTTCTGAATGCCGGGGAAGCCGGACAAGGGTTCATGAACGTCGCTGCTGCGGCGGCAGGCCGGCTCAAGGGCGGGGCGGCCAAGGTGTCCGTGTTGTCCTCGGCGCTGTTCGGCTCCATTTCAGGCTCCGCGTCTGCCAATGTGGCTTCCACCGGTGCAATCACTCTTCCGGCCATGACGCGGCTCGGCTACCCGAAAAAACTGGCGGCAGCCGTCGAGGCAGTTGCGTCCTCTGGCGGCCAGATCATGCCGCCTTTGATGGGGGCAGGGGCCTTCGTCATGGTGGAGCTGACACGGGTGCCCTATACCCAGATCATGGCAGCAGCCTTGCTGCCGGCAATTCTTTATTTCTTCGCGGTCTGGGTGGGCATCAATGCCTATGCCAAGCGGTATGACCTTGCTGCCATCGACCAGGGCGATCAGCCGCAAATGCGCCAGGTGGCCATTACCTCAGCCTTCTTCCTGGTGCCGTTCTCCGTGCTGCTGTGGGGCATGTTCGTCGCGCGCTATACACCGCAATACGCTGCCTGCATTGCCATTCTGGCCGGGTTCGCGCTGCTTTTCTTCAACGCCCAAGGAACCTTTGCACTCAAGGACATCCTGCTGCGGCTGGAAAGCGCGGCTTTGAACTCGGCCCGTCAGGTATCGGTCATCGCGGCGATCATCGTCTGTGCTTCGATCATCATCGGCGTGCTGGCGATCACCGGGCTCGGCGTCAAGATCACTTCGCTCATTCTGTCCGGGTCGGGTGGATACCTGTGGCCGTCCTTGTTCCTGACCGCGCTTGCCTGTCTGATCCTCGGCATGGAAGTGCCGACGACCGCGGCCTATGTCATCTGTGTTTCCGTTGCCGGACCGGCCTTGATGCAGCAGGGGTTGGAACCCTTGCAGGCGCATCTTTTCGTCTTCTGGTTCGCGCTGCTGTCGACCATCACGCCGCCGGTCTGCGGAGCCGTCTTCATCGCCGCCGGGATGATTGGTGAAAACTGGCTGAAGGTCGCTCTTTCCGCCATGGCGCTCGGCATTGGCCTCTACATCATTCCTCTGGCCATGGTCGCCAATCCGGCGGTGCTGGAGCTTGCGGCCCGCCCGCTGCCGGCGCTGCTTGCCGCTGCCAAGATCGGCCTCGGGCTGGGCCTTGTTTCCTACGGTGTCATAGGCTTCAGGAAGCCCTTGCAGAGGCTGGCCGCAAGCGGCGCCGGCCTTCTGATTATCTTTGTCGGGGGCAATCTGCTCTAGGCAGTCGCCCTAGGTACCCTGGCCACAGCCTTCCGGCTTGAAAATCCGTTGTGTCGAAGCTGGATGGCGCAGCAGGGCTGCTGCCGGCCGAATTGGGCGTTGCTGAAAATTGCCGCCGCAGTTGGGGCACGCGCCATTGAGAACATTTTGGGCGCAGTCCGCACAGAACGTACATTCGAAAGTACAGATAAAGGCTTCTTCCGATTCCGGTGGAAGGTCCTTGTTGCAGCATTCGCAATTGGGGCGCAGATCCAGCATGGCGGTCTCCGGTAAGGATGTGTCCGCCAAGGGTCATCCTTTGCGGTCGGTCAGGTCAAGCGGCAATCGCTAGCCCTTTTGAACGCGCTTTCCGAAATCGACGTTGCTGCTCTTCCCGAGGCCGTGTCTGAGGCACAGGTAAATGATGGCGAGGCTTGCCAGCAGCCAGAGAGCTCCCCAGAAAATCGTGGGGCCACCAAACTCTTCCGCCAGCATGTAGGCATCGGAACGGGCACCTGAGCGACGGATGGTGTCGTCGAAAATGTCGAAAGGCACGTAGAGGATGCTGGTCAGGCCGATGACGCGCAGGATCAGGTCGTTGACCGTGACACTGAGATACCTCGCTGCCGCCAGCATGGCCACGCCGGTGCCGATGCAGAAGGCGAGGGCAAAGAGATCGCGGATATAGAGCAGCGCGACCAGCAAGGTGAAGGCGCCGAGCAGGCCCAGCACGATGCGGTCCGCATTTGTTTTCAGGGCAATCATCAAGAGTGCCATGCCGATGGCGAGCGAGCCGAGATACCCGGCCGTCAACGTCAGGAACCGGCTGCCACCGCGTGTGATCGCATGTCCACCCTGCCACGGCGAGAGAGAGATCTCCTCCACGGAACCACCGGTCAGGATGGCCGCCAGCGCGTGGGACAATTCATGGAGATAGACGATCAGGATCTTCAGGGGCACAACAAAGATCGTGTTCCAGAAGAGGAACATGACCGCCGTGATCAGAATGAGCTGCCAATGGCCTTTGAGGATCTGCATGAAATTGAAAAACCCGTCTGAGGGCGGAAAAGTCAAGCCGGCAGGCCCGGTTCGCCCGACATCACGCGTGCATTCCTCAGGATCCGTTGAGCTGACGTCAGGCTCAGCGTTCCGTCAGTTTCAGTTCGATCCGGCGGTTCTTGGCCAGGGCGTCCGGTGTTTCGCCTTCTTCCAGCGGCTGGAATTCGCCGAACCCGGCTGCGACAAGCCGCTTGGGGTCGACGCCGCGTTCGATCAGGTAGCGGACCACGGAAATGGCGCGGGCGGCGGAGAGTTCCCAGTTGTTGCGAAGGCGCCCCGTGCCCGACAGAGGGCGGGCGTCGGTGTGCCCGTCTACGCGCAGCACCCAGTTGATTTCGTCCGGAATCTGACCACTGAGCTCCTGGATGGCGTCTGCGAGCTTGTCGAGCTCCTGCCGGCCTTCCGGATTGATGTCTTCCTGACCGCTGTCGAAAAGCACTTCGGACTGGAACACGAACCGGTCGCCAACGACGGAGATGTCGGAACGCTGGGACAGGATTTCGCGCAGGCGGCCGAAGAAGTCCGAGCGGTATCGCGACAGTTCCTGCACGCGCTGAACCAGTGCGGCGTTCAGCCTCTTGCCGAGGCTGGCGATCTTGGCCTGGCTGTCGGCTTCCTTTGCCTCGGAAGCTTCAAGAGCAGCGTTAGCGGCTGCTATCTGGCGGCGTAGTGCCGCGATCTGCTGATTGAGCAGCTCCACTTGGGCAAGGGCGTCCTGGCTGATCTGACGTTCGTCGTCGAGCAGGTTTTCCAGCTGGGTGGCGCGTCCGCCGGCCGCATCGGCTGCACCGGAACTGTTTTCCAGAAGGCCAAGCAGCCGGGTCTGTTCGCTCTGTGCATCGGAAAGGCTGGCCTGCAGGCCGAGGATCGTGTCTTCCAGCTCCCCGGAATTGGCGCGCTCCAGGGCGAGAAGCTCCGTCAGCTCGCTGATCTGGGCATTCAGCCGGTTCAGCACCGTGTCGCGGCCCGATAGCTGCTGCGACAGGAAGAACTGGGCGATCATGAAGATGGACAGCAGGAAGATGATGACGAGCAGCAGTGTCGCCATGGCATCAACGAAGCCGGGCCAGTAATCGGTCGACTGGGCCCTTCGGCGAGCGCGCAATCCTGCCAGTCCGGCCATCGTCTACTCCTTCGCGCGGTCGAAAGCGGCGGCGATCGAGGACAGGAGCCCTTCGATGCGCTTTTGCTGTTCGCCCTGGGCCTCGGCCCAGTCGCGCATCATCTGCTGTTCGGAGCGAACGTGTTTGACGAGGCCCTGAATGCCTTCGGCCAGATTGGCCATGGCCTGGTTGGCATTCTTGCTGCCGCCTTCCTCAACGCTTTTCTGCAGGGCGGAGATCGAGGCCTGTATCTGTTCGACGCCAGGTGAGTCCGGGGCATTGAACAGGCTTTCTTCCGGGTCGATGTCAGTGACCGTGGACAGCCAGTCTTCAAGCTCGTTGTAGAACCGGTTCTGGGCCTGTCCCGCCTGAAGATCCAGGAAGCCGAGCACAAGCGAGCCGGTCAGACCGAAGAGCGAGGACGAGAAGGCCGTGCCCATGCCAGAGAGCGGCGCTTCCAGGCCTGCTTTCAGGTCCTCGAAGATAACGTTGGCATCACCCGAGCCGACGTCGAGCGACTGAATGGTTGCGCCGACCGAGCTGACGGTCTGCAGCAGGCCCCAGAACGTACCGAGCAGGCCGAGGAACACCAGGAGGCCTGTGAGGTAGCGCGACATCTCGCGGCTTTCCTCAAGACGCATTCCGATGGAATCGAGGATCGAGCGGGCGGTGGTTGGCGTCAGGGCCATGTCGCCGGACTTGTTGCCGAGCAGGGCAGCCATCGGCGCCAGCAGCACCGGCGAACGCGTGTCGAGGCCCGGGTCGCCGATCCGGAAACTGTTGACCCAGGAGATTTCCGGGAACAGGCGGATCACGCGGCCGAAGAGCAGCAGCACACCGAACACGCCGACAAGCACGATCAGGCCATTCAGACCCGGGTTGCTCATAAAGGCCGTCGAAATCTGCGGGAACAGGATGAAGGCGATGAAGGCAACGATCACCAGAAAGATGATCATGAAGGTCAGATAGGCCCGCGGACTGGACAGGCTATAAGGGTCAAATTCACGGGCCATATTGCGTTATCAATCACCTGAATTGGACGTAACTGATTGATAGCGTGATTTTTAACGGCTTGGAAACCTCGAATTGCCGAAGAGACCCGAATAAAGTCTGGAAAGCCCGAAAACCGCCGGGTTTATCCAAAGGCCTTCTCATGAAGAGACGGGCCGTGGGTCCCGTCTCCCGGGGTGGGCGGTTTGCGCCGCACCTCTTTCAGGTCAGCGTCATGCGCTTTTCGAAGATGAGGGTGTTCGCGTCGCGGTGCTACCGGGAAGCGCTGGAGGCAATCAGCCCTGAGCCGGGGTTGCCGCCTTTTTCAGGAGCTGAAGCAGGTATTTGTGGGCGTCTTCGTTGCCGACAACCACATCGCCGCTTTCCAGCATCTTGTTCTTGCCCTGAAGATCGGTGACGAAACCACCGGCTTCGCGCACCATCAGGAGGCCGGCCGCAATGTCCCAGCTGTTCAGGTTGCGCTCCCAGAAACCGTCGAGACGGCCGGACGCGGTCCAGGCAAGATCGAGGGCAGCTGCGCCGCAGCGGCGGATGCCAGCGACTTCCGGCATGATGTAGCGCAGCTCGCGCAGTGTCCGGCCATGGTCGCCCGACCCGATGAAGGGCAGGCCGGTGCCGAACACCATCTCATGCAATTCGGAGCGGCCGGCAACCCGCAGGCGACGGTCGTTCAGGAAGGCGCCGCGACCGCGTTCAGCGGTATAGAGCTCATCCATCACCGGATTGTAGATGACCCCGGCCACGATCTCGCCAGCCCGTTCCAGTGCGATGGAGGTGGCGAAGATCGGAATGCCGTGCAGGAAGTTGGTGGTGCCGTCGAGCGGGTCGACATGCCAGCGATGCTGGCCGTCGGTTCCTTCAACTTCACCGCTTTCTTCCATGACCAGCCCGAAGGTCGGGCGGGCCTTGGTCAGTTCGGCGCGCACAATGTCCTCGGCGCGGCGGTCTGCAGCCGAGACGAAATCGCCGGGTCCCTTGCGGGACACCTGAAGGTTTTCAACTTCACCGAAATCGCGAACCAGAGAACGTCCGGCTTTCGTTGCGGCTTGAACCATCACGTTGAGGAGAGCTGTGCGGGCCATTGTTTGTCACTTGTTGTTGGGCGCCGCCCGGCAAAATCCGGGCGCGCCAATTTGAAGTCTTGCCGGGAGGAGATCAGTCCGCGCGGCGGACGTATTCCAGTGAACCGGTGTCGACGATGATCTTTTCGCCGGCGGTGATGAACGGAGGTACCATCACGCGGACGCCGTTTTCCATGAGTGCGGGCTTGTAGGACGAAGACTGGGTCTGACCCTTCACCACCGCGTCGGCTTCCCGGATTTCCAGGGTCACGAACTGCGGCAGGGTGATGCCGATCGGGCGCTCTTCATGCAGTTCCACGGTCACCATCATGCCGTCCTGCAGGAAAGCGGCGCGGTCGCCAACGAAATCAGCCTGAAGTTCCAGCTGCTCGTAGGTTTCGGTGTCCATGAAAATCAGCATGTCTTCCTGGGTGAAGAGATACTGGAAGTCTTTCTGCTCCAGACGGACGCGCTCGACCTTGTCTTCGGAGCGGAAACGCTCGTTGAGCTTGCGGCCATCGAGCAGGTTTTTCATTTCAACCTGTGCGAAGGCACCGCCTTTGCCTGGCTTGACGTGTTGGACTTTGACAACCGCCCAAAGCGTGTCCTGGTGCTGAAGCACGTTACCGGGCTTTATTTCGTTTCCGTTGATTTTCATGGAACGACCGACTGTTTGATTTGTTTGGATCTTAGGGTCTGTTGACCATTAGAAATCCGCCGCGTCCGGTGGAAACTCCACCCAAACCACGACAAAACTCCAAAACTCAACAGAACCTTTAGCAGGGCGAGACCGGCGGGCCGCCGATGCGCCTGAAATTTGCTCGCGCCTGTCCACCACAAAAGCCGGTGGAGTTCAAGGAAAAAAGGCAAACATCCTTACGATTCCGCGCTTCCTCGCAAGGTTTACGGAGATTCCTTGCCGGGCTCCTCCGACGGGGCCATCAATGTGGCCGAATATTGTTCGGCCAGCTTGCGCGCTTCATCCATTGTGGTTTCGTCCAGACTTTCGATAATCCGGTCGAGCGAGAAATCGGAAACACCCAAGGTGCGGGCAATCAGGTGCCAGCCCGCTGCGGCGGCAAAATCCTGTTCCCGACCACGGCCGTAGGCATAGGTCCGCGCCAGCCGGTTCATCGCGACTGGGTTGCCGGATGTGGCGGCCCGTTCGAACCAGTCGGCGGCTTCCGTCTCGTTCGGATCGACGCCCTTACCCTGGAACCGCAGAATGCCGTAGTAAACCTGCGCGGAGGTGTGTCCGCGGCGGGCTGCACGGCCAAGCCAGAACGCACCAAGGCCGGGGTCGTTCAGCCCGGTCTGGGCTTCCAGATAGGAGAGGCCAAGCGCGTATTGCGCTTCCGGATCGTTTAGCTGGGCGGCTTCTTCCAGAAGTTCTCGCGATTTCTTTTCGTCGAAGGGGCGGCCTTCGCCTTCCTCGTAGAGCAGGGCGAGATTGTAGAGCGCAGACGCATTGCCCGCGTTGGCAGCCTCTTCGAACAGGTCTGCTGCCTTCTTCTTGTCGACTTCGACACCGGTGCCGAGCAGATAGAGCTGGGCCAGCTGCATGGCAGAGCCGGTATCACCCTTGGCGGCGGCCAGGCTGTACCAGTCGGCAGCCTTGGCCTTGTCCTGATGAATACCGAGCCCGGCCTCGTGCAGCACGCCTAGCAGGGCCTGGGCGGCCTTGTCGCCCTGTTCCGCCAAAGGGGTCGCAAGACCGAGCGCGGTCAGGAACCAGCCGCGTTGAAAAGCGGTGTACGCGGTATCAGCGTTGGCGACTTCGCCTTCTTCCAGTTTCGGCGGACCCGCGTCGACAATGCTCAGCAGTGTCTTGTCCTTGGTCGTGACGTCGATCAGCACCGGTAACGGTTTGCCATCCGGGCCTACTGGTACGTCCGGCTCTGGCGCCGCGTCACCGGCCTCTGTTGTTTCGCTGGTGCCGGTGTTGTCCTGGGCAATGGCCGGAGAAAACGACACGGATGACAGCATTCCAGCTGCCAGCAACCCTGCCGCAAGCAGAAAGGGGACGTGAAGTTTCCGGCGTAGGCTCGTTTCAGGTGTCGGCATGCATCCAGCTCTCGCTATTCGACTTCAGGAAAGGGATGGGCGTCCAGAATACGATTGGCTTCGGCAATCACGGATGAAATATCCGTGTCCGGTTGCCAGGCAGCATCCTTGAGGGCAACAAAATCTGCTCCGGTCGCGGCAACGTCTCCCAGAGTTTCTAGCGTGTTGCCGGCAAGTGCGACGCAGGGTGTTTCGAACAGTTCTGCCCACCAGGAGGCGCTGGACAGGGTTCTGTCATGGGCCTCGGCCTTTTCAGGCAGGTCCAGCTTGCCGAAGAAGATGTAGTCGACCCCGGTTTCGGCCCATTCCATGGAATCATGTTTCAGCTTGGTGCCGCCTGTGCCGACGATACGATCAGGCTTGAAACTTTCCACGGCCAGCTTCAGGTCTTCCAGCGAGGTGTCGACGTGGACGCCGTCGGCGCCGCTGCGGCCGGCTGCCTGGGTATCGCGATAGACGATGGCCGCCGCACCGCCTTCCTGGATGATCGGAACAAGTTCGCTGGCAGCGGCTTGCAGATCCTTGGTGCTGGCGCCAGGGCGGTAGATCATCACGCAAGCGATGTCGCCACCGGTGAAGGCCTGTTTGAGCTTTGCCGCCATGTCAGCGGTGTCAAATTCCGGCGGCGTCACGAGAAAGAGGCGGGGACGGTTCACTTGTGCGGTCCTGATTGATATCTGATCGGGATTTTGTCCCTAAAGACGGCGAAAGAGGGACGCAAGGCCCCTCTTTCAATAAAGTGAAAGAATTTCTCTGCCGGTCCGGCCGAAAATCAGGCGATCTTCGGATCCAGGTCGCCAGTCTGATAGCGTTTCGCCATGTCGGCAAGAGTAACGATCTTCTTGATCTTGGACGCCTGGCCGGCCGTATTGAAGGCTTCCAGACGCTCGATGCACAGCTTCTGCATGGCATCGCGGGCAGGCTTCAGATATTTGCGCGGATCGAACTCGCCCGGGTTCTCGCTCAGGATCTTGCGGATCTGACCGGTCATCGCCATGCGGTTGTCGGTGTCGATGTTGACCTTGCGCACACCGTTCTTGATGCCGCGCTGGATTTCTTCCACCGGCACACCCCAGGTCTGCGGCATCTGGCCACCATACTGGTTGATGATGTCCTGCAGGTCCTGCGGCACGGAAGACGACCCATGCATGACAAGGTGGGTTTCCGGCAGGCGGCGGTGAATTTCCTCGATCACATGCATGGCAAGGATTTCGCCGTCCGGCTTGCGGGTGAACTTGTAGGCGCCGTGGCTGGTGCCCATGGCGATGGCAAGAGCGTCGACCTTGGTTTCCTGCACGAACTTGACGGCTTCTTCCGGGTCGGTCAGCAACTGGTCATGGCTGAGCTTGCCTTCCGCGCCGTGGCCGTCTTCCTTGTCGCCCATGCCGGTTTCAAGAGACCCCAGAACACCGAGTTCGCCCTCAACGGAGATGCCGCCCAGATGGGACATGTCGGTCACGGTCTTGGTGACGCCGACGTTGTAGTCCCAGTTTGCCGGGGTCTTGCCGTCGGCTTCAAGGGAACCGTCCATCATCACAGAGGTGAAGCCGGCCTGGATGGCCGTCATGCAGGTTTGCGGAGCATTGCCGTGGTCCAGATGCACGCAGACCGGAATATGCGGATAGATTTCCACGACTGCGTCCATCATGTGCTTCAGCATCACGTCGTGGGCATAGGACCTGGCACCGCGGGAGGCCTGGATGATAACCGGGGCGTCGGTCTGGTCCGCCGCAGCCATGATCGCCAGTGCCTGCTCCATGTTGTTGATATTGAACGCCGGAACGCCGTAGTCGTGTTCAGCAGCATGATCAAGAAGCTGGCGGAGGGTGATACGTGCCATCAAAAATCTCCAGAGGGTCCGGTTCCAATGAGCCGACAAGGTTCGCGAAAAATCACGACACCTATTTTGCGGTGCGTCAAGTCCCGCTGGTTCTAACAAGATTTGTGGCCATTTAAAGAGGGCCGGCTTCGCTTAAATCAATTAAAATACAAGGGTCTGCCGGAAATCGTGTTGGCAGATTTAATTTGCGGATCGAATTAAATTGAGGCGGTCGGCACCACCGCCCGGCGAGTTTTAAACCGGCGAACTGATATCGACAAATGTTCCGGCCGGATCTCTGACAATCATCCTCATCTGGCCATAGGGCATTTCGCGAGGTGCCTCGACCACGTTCACACCGAGTGTCAGGGCACGCTCGTATGCCGTTGAACAGTCGTCGACGACAAAGGTCAGGATCACTCCTGCGGTGGCGCGCTGGGCACGTGCCGGGACAATCTCGCTGGTCTGTTTCAGGATGCCCAGCTCGAGGGCCGGGTTATCGGCATCGGCAAGGTTTACAAACCAGTCGGACACGAATTGCGGCTGCAGGCCCAGGAGGTCCTGATAGAAGGCCGCCGTTGCGGCGACCTCCTCGGTCAGAATGTTGGTGAAACAGCGTTGCATGACAGATTTCACCCCGCTTCGATGTCAGGCTTCGAGTGCCTTCACCCCCGGCAGTTCCTTGCCTTCCAGCCATTCCAGGAAGGCACCGCCGGCTGTGGAGACATAGGAGAAATCGTCAGCCGCTCCCGCGTGGTTGAGCGCTGCGACGGTGTCGCCGCCACCGGCCACGGAGTTCAGCTTGCCCGCCTTGGTGTTGGCAGCGGCATGCTTGGCAGCCGCAACGGTTGCGGTGTCGAACGGGGCGATTTCGAACGCGCCCAGGGGGCCATTCCAGACCAGGGTCTTGGCGGCGTCGATCTTGGTTTTCACCGTTTCGATGGATGCTGCGCCGACATCGAGGATCATGCCGTCCGCCGGGATGGCGTCGAGCGAAACGGTTTCGTTGTCAGCGCCGGCCTTGAATTCCCTGGCAACAACGGCATCGGCAGGCAAGACGATCTCACAACCGGCCTTGTCGGCTGCGGTCATGATGCGTTTTGCGGTTTCGGCCAGATCATGTTCGCACAGCGACTTGCCGACGTCCGTGCCTTGCGCGGCCAGGAAGGTGTTGGCCATGCCGCCGCCGATAACAAGCATGTCGACCTTGGCAACGAGGTTTTCCAGCAGATCGATCTTGGAAGAAACCTTCGCACCGCCGACAACGGCGAGAACCGGACGAACAGGATTGCCGAGCGCGGAGCCCAGGGCTTCAAGTTCCGCCTGCATGGTGCGGCCGGCATAGGCTGGCAGAAGCCGGGCAATGCCCTCGGTGGAACCGTGGGCCCGGTGTGCCGCCGAAAAGGCGTCGTTGACATAGATGTCGCCATTGGCGGCCAGAGCCTTGGCGAAGTCCGGGTCGTTCTTTTCTTCACCGGCATGGAAGCGGGTGTTTTCGAGCAGCAGGACATCGCCATCGACCATGACGTCGACAGCATCCTTTGCCGCCTGGCCGATGCAGTCGTCTGCAAAGACCACGGGTCTGCCAAGCCGACCGGCAACCGCCAGGGCGACCGGGCCGAGCGACATGTCGGCAACGCGCGCGCCCTTCGGGCGGCCGAAATGGGCGAGCAGGATGACCTTTGCCTTCTTGTCGGACAGTTCGCGGATGGTCGGCAGGACCCGCTCGATACGGGTGGTATCGGAAACCTTGCCGCCATCCATCGGTACGTTGAGGTCGACGCGGACCAGAACGCGTTTGCCGGCAATGTCAGTCAGATCATCGAGAGTTTTGAAAGCCATTGATTTACCTGTTGGAAATCGCCCGTCTTCAAGGACGGCTGGAGTTGGTGGAAACGGCGATGCCGATGCCGAACAAGGTCAGGAGAATGCCGAAGGACCGTTCCATCCAGAGCTTGGCACGCATGAACTTGAGGCGTACGGCGGGAAGCGTGAAGAAGACGGTCACCAGAACAAACCAAAGGAACACGCCGCCCGCCATGATCACGCCATAACCGATCTGGGTCCAGAGCGGCGTTTCGAGAGACGTCACCTGCAGAAACACCGAAAGGGCGAACATGGTGGCTTTCGGATTGGTCACGTTGGTGAAGAAGCCCCAGCGAAGCGCGCGGAAGGGCGACATGCCGGACAGGGCACCGTCGGCCGGCATCTCCTTAGATGCCGTGCGGTACATGGTGACGCCCAGGAAAACGAGGTAGGCAGCGCCGATCAGTTTCAGCGCGTTGAAGAGCAGGATCGACTGGGAAACGATCAGGCCGATACCCGCCAGTGCGTAAGTGACGTGTACGCCGAGGGCCAGAGCGATGCCGAGCGCAGTCATGATGCCGGCGAGCCGTCCGCCGATGAGGGCATTGCGCAGGACAACGGCAAAGTCGGGCCCGGGAACGATTGCGACCACGACGGTCAGCGAAATGACGGTGAGCAGTTCGAGCAAGCAGGGAACTCCGGGAAGGATAAGGATCGAACAGGGAGAGTTATCGATCTGGCGGTGATTGAAGGTTGGCCATCGTTTCGGACTTTTGGCCATCAACATCCGGCTGCCAGGACCGTTTGGTGTTTCTTGCGGAGCGTTCCTTCGACCGTTCCACGAAATAGAAGCCGACGCCGATCAGGACAACAAATACGATCAGAAAAGTCAGCGTGGTCATGGCCAGGATCCTTCAATTGGACTCAGGAATTTCCAGCCGGGGAATCCGGCTTTCGCAAGACATCGGTATTGAGGCTGCCCATATCAGGCTCATCGTCCTGATCTGAAGGGAACCGTTCGTTGTCCCGCTTCATATCGAGCCAGTAGAACCCGAAACCCACAAGGCAACCAACCGCGAACAACGACCCAAGAATGACCAGTAGAGCGGTCATGACGGCGTCTCCAGGATTGAACTGCAAGTCTGCAGCTCCAGTCTACATGACCTTTGCCCCGGGGCTATGCCTGAATCGAGAAAGTTTTTTGCGGCTTTGCCGGAAAGACATCCATACCGACAAAAAAGACGCCGGATGAACCGGCGTCTTTCGAAGGCAGGGATCAGATGAGCTTTGCCATCGCCACGGCCGTGTCGGCCATGCGGTTGGAGAAGCCCCATTCGTTGTCGTACCAGGACAGGATGCGCACGAAAGTGCCGTCCATAACCTTGGTCTGGTCGCAATGGAAGACCGAGGAATGGCTGTCATGGTTGAAGTCCATCGAAACCAGCTTGTCTTCGGTGTAGCCGAGCACGCCCTTCAGCTTGCCGTTTGCGGCTGCCTTGATGGCTTCGTTGATTTCCTCAACGGTGGTGTCGCGCTTCGCGATGAAGTTCAGGTCGACCACGGAAACGTTCGGCGTCGGGACACGAATGGCCACACCGTCCATCTTGCCGGCCAGGTCCGGCAGTACCAGGCCGACGGCCTTTGCAGCGCCGGTGGAGGTCGGGATCATGGACATGGCCGCAGCACGGGCGCGGTAGAGATCCTTGTGCATGGTGTCCAGCGTCGGCTGGTCACCGGTGTACGAGTGGATCGTGGTCATGAAACCTTTTTCGATGCCGATGGTTTCGTTCAGCACATAGGCGACCGGGGACAGGCAGTTGGTGGTGCAGGACGCGTTGGATACGACCAGGTCGTTCGCTGTCAGCGCATCGTGGTTGACACCGTAGACGATGGTCTTGTCGGCGCCGTCGGCCGGGGCGGAGACCAGAACGCGCTTGGCGCCGGCTTCCAGGTGCATGGAGGCCTTTTCCTTGGCGGTGAAGATGCCGGTGCATTCCATGGCGACTTCAACGCCAAGCTCGCCCCAGGGCAGTTCTTTCGGGTCGCGGATCGCGGTCACCTTGATCGGCTTGCCGCCACCGACGGAAATGGTGTCGCCATCGACCTTGACCTCTGCCGGGAAACGGCCGTGCACGCTGTCGTAACGCAGCAGATGCGCGTTGGTCTCGACCGGGCCGAGATCGTTGATCGCAACGACTTCAATGTCGGTGCGGCCGGATTCGACGATCGCACGCAGCACGTTGCGGCCGATGCGTCCAAATCCATTGATTGCTACCTTGGTTACCATAATCCACTCCCGCAATCTTCGGTGTGCCTCAGAAGGGGCTAAACCGATTTAAAAACCACATAGTGTGGTCACTTGAAAAGCACTTGATGTGCCCGTAGGCCCGGCACCATAGGAGGAAGTCTTGGTGCCGGGAATTGATTTCGGTTAAACGCTGAGCTTTGCCTTGGCGGCTGCAACCACGGCGTCCGCCGTGATGCCGAAATGCTCGTAGAGTTCCTTGTATGGCGCGCTCGCGCCAAAGCCGGTCATGCCCACAAAGATACCGTCCGCACCAATAAAGCGGTCCCAGCCCATGCGGATGCCGGCTTCAACGGCGATCTTGACCGGGCTGTTGCCGATGACGGCGGCCTTGTAGTCGTCTGACTGTGCTTCGAAAAGCTCGTACGACGGAACGGAGACAACGCGCACGGCGATGCCGGCCGTGCTCAGGTCCTTTTGCGCGTTGACGGCGATTTCGACTTCCGAACCGGTCGCGAAGATGGTCACGGCCGCGTCTTCGTCGCTGTCGATCAGCACATAGGCACCCTTGGCGCAGAGGTTGTTTTCCTCGTAGGTCTTGCGCAGCGACGGCAGGTTCTGACGGGTCAGTGCCAGGACCGACGGTCCGTCGCGGTTTTCCAGCGACAGCTGCCAGCACTCTAGTGTCTCGGTGATGTCGGCCGGACGGAAGAAGGTCAGGTTCGGGATCGCGCGCAGGGCGGCGAAATGTTCCACCGGCTGGTGGGTCGGACCGTCTTCGCCAAGACCGATGGAATCATGGGTCATGACGTGAATGACCCGCTGGCCCATGAGGGCTGCGAGACGGATCGACGGACGGCAGTAATCGGAGAAGATCAGGAAGCCGCCGGAATAGGGGATCAGGCCGCCGTGCAGAGCCATGCCGTTCATGGCTGCCGCCATGCCGTGTTCACGGATGCCGTAATGGATGTAACGGCCGGAGAAATCGTCCGGGGTGACCGGCGCGGTTTGCGGCGTCTTGGTGTTGTTGGAACCGGTCAGGTCGGCGGAGCCGCCAATGGTTTCCGGAACAACTTCGTTGATGACGCCCAGAACAGCTTCGGAAGCCTTGCGGGTCGCCATGGTCGGCTGTTCGTCGGCGAGCTTCTTCTTGTAGTCCAGAACGGCCTGGGTGAAGCCGGCCGGCAGGTCGCCACGATTGCGGCGCTCGAATTCGGCGCGGGTCTCGGCGTCAGCTTCGGCAAAGCGCTTCTGCCAGTCCTTGTGAGCCTGTGCGGAGCGAAGGCCGGCAATGCGCCAGGCGTCCAGAATGTCGCTTGGAACTTCAAACGGCGCGTGCGGCCAGTTGAGCGCGGCACGGGTGCCGGAAATTTCGTCTGCACCAAGCGGCGAGCCGTGAACCTTCGCGGTGCCGGCCTTGGTAGGTGCACCGAAGCCGATGGTGGTCTTGGCGGCGATCAGGGTCGGGCGGTCGCTGGCCTGTGCCTGGCGGATCGCTGCGGAAATGGCGACCGGGTCGTGACCGTCGACGCTGAGCGTGTTCCAGCCGGAGGCGGCAAAACGGGCCTGCTGGTCGGTTGAATCGGTGATTTCGACCTTGCCGTCGATGGAGATGCCGTTGTCGTCCCAGATAACGATCAGCTTGTTGAGCTTCAGGTGACCTGCCAGCGACAGGGCTTCCTGGCTGATGCCTTCCATGAGGCAGCCGTCACCGGCCAGTACATAGGTGTAGTGATCGACAAGATCCTCGCCGTAGCGGGTGGACTGCAGGCGCTCGGCGATGGCCATGCCGACCGCGTTGCCGAGACCCTGGCCGAGCGGGCCGGTGGTGGTCTCGATACCGGCGCCGTGGCCGTATTCCGGGTGACCGGCAGTGCGTGCGCCGAGCTGGCGGAAATTCTTGATCTCGTCGAGGGAGAAGTCTTCATAGCCCAGCAGATACAGCAGGCTGTAAAGCAGCATCGAGCCGTGACCGGCGGACAGAACGAAGCGGTCGCGGTCGGCCCAGTTCGGGGATGTCGGATCGAATTTCAGGAATTCGGTAAAAAGAACTGTCGCGATATCCGCAGCGCCCATGGGCAGGCCGGGGTGACCGGAATTAGCCTTTTCCACGGCATCGATGGCAAGAAAGCGGATCGCATTTGCCATGCGCTGGTGTTTATCAAGATCGGTCATCGTGGTCCCGTTGCTTGCTTTGGAGCCCCCCTTGGCCGAAGCAGAGAGCCCGGCAAGGTTGTTTTGAGGTGCGTTGCTCAAGAATTAACACTCGTCAATCTCGAACAGGCGCCAGACAAATATCAGGAACGGCACCCGAGTCAATAAAGCTGGTTTGGGTCTTTTGAGGGCATTGCCGGGGAAGAATTTTTTCTTCCACGCGTTATAGAGTTGAGGATTCTGCCAATGGTGGCATTGACTGAGAGAAGTTGCGGTGCCTAAGCTCGACGCTCTAACAAAGATTTGCTTTTTCGCCGTGAAACGTGCTTTGCCGCGCATTCTCTGAAATGCCCGTAATTTGAGCAGCAACTCTAGGGTCGAAAGTGCCAAATCTCCAGTCTGACCTAGGAAGGAATGGGCGGACCGCCGCAGAAGAACGATTGGGACGACGTAATTAATGGCGGATGTCGACTGCATGGAAAAGACCAGCCTGGCCGATGCGGTAAAGCGGCTGGACAAAGCCGTCGGCAATCTCGAAGCGGCTGTCCAGCGCCGTCTTGATGCAGACAGGTCGCTTAATGCCCTGCAGGACGACCTGCAGCGGCTCGGCGAAGACCGTTCCCAACTGGCAGCCTCACTCGATGAAAGCGAAGCACGGGCTTCCCGGCTGGAAGAGGCCAACCGGGATGTCTCCCGGCGGCTCGTCTCGGCAATGGAAACCATCCGCAGCGTGCTCGACGCGCACGGAGGCTAGGCGCATATGGCTCAGATCACGGTTACCATCAACGGCAAGTCCTTCCGCATGGCCTGCGATGACGGCGAGGAAGAGCGCCTGATGGGCCTTGCTGCCCGTTTCGATGGCTGGATCAACGACTTGCGAGGCGCCTTCGGCGAAATCGGCGACCAGCGCCTGACGGTAATGGCCGGCATCATGGCGGCCGACCAGCTTTCGGAACTGGAGCGCAAGGTCGCCCGGCTTGAAGAACAGCTGGCCGATGCCAAGAAACAGCAGGTGGCTGCGCTCGACAACATGAGCCAGAACGAGGAAGAGCTGTCGCGTGCCGTCAATACTGCCGCCGCTCGGATCGAAAGCCTTACGGACGGTCTTTCCAAGAGCTTGCGGGCCCAGGACAACGCCTGAGGCGACTGCCGATCCGGCCAGACGGCGACGGAGAGTGCCCGCAACTTCGTTTGTGATGAAATCCATGCCGCACTGGTAATTGCCGTCGCACCGGATTATATGCGGTACTTGCGGCTGCCCGATACGTCAGGAACATTATCCCCGGGGCCTTACGCATTCCCTTGGGAGCTGTCCCTGCGCTGGGCCGTGGTCCGTTGCATACGGCGCCCACCTACATTGTAGGTTTCCCGGGATTGCAAATCCAACGGTCGGGCGGCTGCGCGTTTCCTTTTCAGGACGCGGGCCGATCCATTCTATTCGAGGCCCCATGACCGACCTTTCCTCCATTGCTGCCGAAAAAGACAGTCTTCGCAAGCAGGTGCTTGCCCGCCGCAAGGCAATGCCGGAGGTGGAGCGGATCGAACACAGCCTGATGCTCAGCGATCACGCCGAAGATCTGCCGCTGCCGGCAGGAGCAGTTGTTGCCGGGTTCTGGCCGATCCGGGACGAAATCGACCCGCGCCCGCTGATGGACCGCCTGCGCCAGCTTGGGCACCCCCTGTGCCTGCCCGTGATGACCGGCCCGAGCCTCATCTTTCGCCGCCTGGAGCGGGATACGGAACTGGTTTCCGCCGGTTTCGGTACCTCCGAGCCCGGCCCTTCCGCCGAGGAAGTGCGCCCGGACGTACTTCTGATGCCGCTTGCCGGCTTTGACGGCAAAGGCACGCGCATCGGTTACGGCAAGGCTTTTTACGACATTACAATTGCGCAGCTGCAACACTCCGGGCCCCTTTTGTGCATCGGGCTTGCCTTTTCCGTGCAGGAGGTTGACCGCGTCCCCGCGGAAGCGCATGACAAGCCGTTGAATGGGATTCTGACCGAGCAGGGGTACCGGGCGTTCGGCTGACGGCGAAAGTGATCGCCGAAGCAGGCCGCCCAGTGAGGATATATGCGTATTCTGTTTCTGGGCGATCTTGTCGGCCGCGTGGGCCGTACCGCCGTCATTGAGCAATTGCCGGAGCTGGTGGAAAGCAACCAGCTCGATTTCGTGATCGTCAACGGTGAGAACGCTGCGTCCGGGTTCGGCATTACCGAGACGATCCTGCAGGACGTTCTGGATGCGGGCGCCGACGTCGTGACCACCGGCAACCACGTCTGGGACCAGCGTGACACCCTGGTCTATATCGAGCGACAGGACAGGCTGCTTCGGCCGGTCAATTACCCCTCCGGGACACCTGGGCGCGGCGCGCACCTCTTCACGGCCAGAAACGGCGCAAGGGTGATGGTGGCCAATGTGATGGGTCGCGTTTACATGGATGCGCTCGACGATCCCTTTGCCGCCATCGACAACGTCATCAACGGGTGTCCGCTTGGCGATGTGGCCGATGCCATCATCGTCGACATGCATGCCGAGGCCACCAGCGAGAAACAGGCCATGGGCCACTTTCTGGATGGCCGGGTCAGTCTCGTTGTCGGAACGCACACCCATGTGCCGACGGCCGATCACCAGATCCTGGAAAACGGCACGGCCTATATGTCCGACGCGGGCATGTGCGGTGCTTATGACAGCGTGTTGGGCATGGACAAGGAAGAGCCGGTCAACCGGTTCCAGCGCAAGATCCCGAGCTCCCGGTTCACACCGGCAACAGGCGATCCGACCATCTGCGGTGTCGCCATCGAGACGGACGATCGGACCGGGCTTGCCGAGCGGGTTGCGCCGCTTCGCATAGGCGGCCGGCTGGAGCCTGTGATCCCGTCCTTCTGGCCGAACGGGGCCTGACCAGGGCCGAGAATTTCTCTGCGCTGGATTTTCCGGGTCAACTTGCCTATAAGCGGCGCAGTTTTCACTGACATCACCTGTAAAGAACCGAGAAGAGCCATGGCAGGCCATTCAAAATTCAAGAACATCATGCACCGCAAGGGACGCCAGGACGCGGCCCGCTCCAAGATGTTCTCCAAGCTGTCCAAGGAAATTACCGTCGCCGCGAAGATGGGCGACCCGGATCCGGACGCGAACCCGCGCCTGCGCCTTGCCGTCCAGAACGCCAAGGCCCAGTCCATGCCGAAGGAAAACATCCAGCGGGCGATCAACAAGTCCCAGTCCGGTGACGACGACAACTACGAGGAAGTCCGTTACGAGGGCTACGGCCCGGCAGGTGTTGCCGTGGTCGTCGAAGCCCTGACCGACAACCGCAACCGGTCCGCATCCAACATCCGCTCCTATTTCACCAAATGCGGTGGGTCGCTGGGGGAAACGGGCTCGGTCTCCTTCATGTTCGATCGTGTTGGCGAAATTATCTACAAGCCGGAAGCCGGTGAAGCCGATGCGGTTCTGGAAGCTGCGATCGAAGCTGGCGCGGAAGACGTTCAGTCCGACGAGAGCGGTCACACGATCTACACCGCCTTTGAAGATCTGAACGATGTTTCTGCCGCTCTGGAAAAGGCACTGGGCGAAGCGGATTCGACCAAGATCATCTGGAAGCCGCAGAACCTGACGCCGGTTAATGCGGACAAGGCCCAGACCATGATGAAACTCATCGACATGCTGGAAGACGACGACGACGTCCAGAACGTCTACTCCAACTTCGATGTCGACGAAGAAACCATGGCCTCTCTGGCTTCCTGAGTAACACAGGATATGGATCTGAAAACCCCGGCCCTGCCGGGGTTTTTGTTTTGGCGTTCCTGAGGCTCCCGCCTTCCTTGAACCAAGGAGACCGATCGCATGTTCAATATCTTCGACCTGACGCAGAAAGACCCGAAAACCTTGCAGGAGCGTGCGCTGAAGCTGGCGGAGGAAGCCGGAGAGCTGGCGCAGGCCGTTCTTTCGGCAACAAAGGCGCCGGGCAGCGAATACAAGAACCAGACGCTGGCAGATGTCCGTGAAGAAGCCGCCGATGCTGCGATCGTGGCGATGAGCGTTCTGGCGCAGGCTTCTTCAAGCAGGGAAGAGTTCGAGGCGGAACTCACGCGGCTGATGGCGGAAAAATGTGCCAAATGGCAGGAGAAGCTGCAGGAAAGCGCGGGTAAGTAAGGTTTGCGCCGCGTTTTTGGGGCGAGTTTTGCCAACTTGATCGGATGGTCGTGGCCATACTCATCCTCATCCTGAGGAAGCGCAAAGCGCTGTCTCGAAGGATGGGCTACATACTCCGGAACAAGAGGCCCATCCTTCGAGACGCCGCTTCGCGGCTCCTCAGGATGAGGGTGTCTGGGTGTTCCTCCACACAAACATAACGCCAAGAACCGCCTACCGGAAAAGCGGATCCAGCAGGGGCATGCTGGAGAGGGCGGCGAGGGCGATCAGTCCATAGGCGAGCTTGCGATAGAGTTTCGGGTCGGCGTGCTTGAAGCCGTTGGAGCCGAAATAGATCGCAAGGGCATAGACGGGGATCGCTATGATCAGGAGGTGGAACACTTCCAGCGTGAAGAAGCCGTTGAAGATATAGGCAACGAAGGTTCCGATACTCGCAAGCGCGAAGAACACGATCAGGTTGGCGCGGACGATTGCCGGTTCCTTGGCGCTGGAGAGCCAGAAGGCAACCACTGGCGGGCCGGAGACCTGCGAGATGCCGCCGAGGATGCCCGCAACTGCGCCAACCCCAAGCGACACCGGCCTGGAGGGTTTGCGTTCATAGCGCCAGCCGGACACCAGCAGCAGTAGCAGTCCGGTCACGATTGCAAAGATCGTCCAGCGCAGAACCAGCACGTCCGCGTTGGCCAGAAGCCAGGCGCCGACGTGAACAAAGACCACGGCACCAACGACCGCGGGAAGCACTGTCGACCAGTTGCACAGCCTGAGCGCCCTGACCACCAAAGGCAGTGCGACAATGCCGTCGATGAACAGAAAGGTGGCGGCCGCGGTTGACGGCAGCATGACGCTGGCGGCCACCGGCATGAAGATCATTCCCGCACCGAACCCTGCAAACCCGCGCACGCAACCGGCCACAAACAGGACCACGGCGAGGAACACCAGAAGGCCGGGCGGAAAGGAGCTGAAGATGTCGGCCATGGAAACTCGCGGAACGGACGGGATCAGAAAGGGATTGGCCCGGCAGATGGCGGGCCTTGGCGGGGGAGGTGGCCTGCCGGTAAGGGCAAGGCCGGATTAAACACGTTGTGAGGTGTTTTTGACAGGCTTTCCGGTGGTAAGCCGCGCTTTGGCTGGCGTCAACGGGGAAGTTTTGTTACCGATTTGTTCCATGATACACGCGATTCGTTTGCTGGGCATCGACCCGGGGCTGCGGCGTACCGGCTGGGGCATGATCGAGGCGACGGGAAATCGCCTGTCCTTCATCGCTTCCGGAACGGTAACCTCCGACAACAAGAAGAGCCTGGCCGAGCGCCTGGTGCAGCTGCATGACGGCCTCAGCGAGGTCGTGCGCCAGCACGAGCCATCCGAAGCCGCGGTTGAACATACGTTCGTCAACAAGGATGCCGGAGCAACACTGAAGCTCGGGCAGGCACGCGGGATCGCTCTGCTGGTGCCATCGCTCGCTGGACTTCCGGTTGCCGAATATGCGCCGAACCTCGTCAAGAAGACGGTGGTCGGGACCGGTCATGCGGAAAAGGAACAGATCCGGGCCATGGTCAAGGTTCTGATGCCGCGGGCCACTTTCAATTCGGACGATGCCGCCGATGCACTGGCAATTGCCATTTGCCATGCGCAGCACCGGTCCAACAGTACAGCGCGGCTTGCCGCCATGGGGGCAATATGATCGGCAAGCTGAAAGGCACCATTGACAGCTATGGCGAGGATCACGTGATCCTGGATGTGCACGGGGTGGGCTATCAGGTCCATTGTCCCTCGCGCATTCTTCAGGGTCTGCCGCGCGCAGGTGAAGCGGCTGTCCTTTTCATCGAGACAATCGTCCGTGAGGACATGATCCGGCTCTATGGCTTCGGAGTAGAGGCGGAGCGCGAATGGTTCCGTATCCTGATGACCGTTCAGGGTGTCGGCGCCAAGGTTGCGCTGGGCATTCTGGGGATCTTGAAGGCAAGCGAAGTCGCCAACGCGATTGCGCTTGGCGACAAGGCAACGATTTCGCGGGCACCTGGCGTCGGCAAGCGCGTTGCTGAACGCATCATTGCCGAACTCAAGGACAAGGCACCGGGACTTGCCACAGTGGACCAGGGCACGATTGCGGTTTCCCAGAACGTTGCCGACAACGTGGCTGCCCGGCCGGTGGCCGAGGCGGTTTCGGCGCTCACCAATCTGGGGTATGCACAGGCGCAGGCGAGTGGCGCCGTCGCAAAGGCCTTGCAGTCAGTCGGTGAGGACGCGACCACGGAAACGCTGATCCGCCTTGGCTTGAAGGAATTGGCCGGATGATCGCCGTTACCTATGGCATCATTGCCGTCGTGTTCGTGGTTCTGGGGATCGGCGGTATCATGTACCTCGATCACCGTTTCAGTGCCTCGGTGGGGGATCGTCCGTTTACTGTCAACGGACGCCGTGTGGAGTCGGACGACCCGTTTGTCCTGCGCCAGTTCAAGAAATTCTATGCACTCCGGGTGGCCTATTCCCTGGCTCTTCTGGTGTTGCTGTTTGTGGTCGTAAGCCATGTCGGATGACACTCGCATCGTGACGCCGGAAATCCGGGGGGACGAGATCGATTCAACCATGCGCCCCCAGGTGCTGGATGATTTTGTCGGTCAGGCCCAGGCGCGCGCCAATCTGAAGGTCTTTATCGGTGCGGCGAAGGCGCGGGGTGAGGCGCTGGATCATGTCTTGTTCGTCGGGCCTCCCGGTCTCGGCAAGACGACGCTGGCGCAGATCATGGCGCGCGAGCTGGGGGTCAATTTCCGGGCGACCTCCGGTCCTGTCATTGCCAAGGCGGGCGACCTTGCGGCCCTTCTGACCAACCTGGAAGAGCGCGACGTCCTCTTCATCGACGAGATCCACCGGCTCAATCCGGCAGTCGAGGAAGTGCTTTATCCGGCGATGGAAGACTTCCAGCTCGACCTGATCATCGGTGAAGGACCGGCTGCGCGTTCAGTCAAGATCGACCTGGCGAAGTTCACGCTCGTTGCCGCGACGACGCGGCTGGGCCTCTTGACCACTCCGCTGCGCGATCGCTTCGGCATTCCGGTCAGGCTGCAGTTCTATACGGTTCCGGAGCTGGAGCACATCGTCAAGCGTGGCGCCGCCATTCTGGGCATCGGCATGGTTGAAGACGGTGCCCGCGAGATTGCCAAACGCTCCCGTGGGACACCGCGTATCGCCGGGCGACTGCTGCGGCGGGTAAGGGATTTTGCCATTGTCGCCGGCGTCGAGCGGGTCGACAGGGAACTCGCCGACAGGGCGCTTCTGCAGCTGGAGGTCGATGGTGCCGGGCTCGACAGTCTCGACCGTCGCTACCTGAGCCAGATCGCGGTGAATTTCGGTGGTGGGCCGGTCGGGATCGAGACAATTGCGGCGGCGCTTTCCGAGCCTCGTGACGCCATCGAGGAGATCGTCGAACCCTACCTGATCCAGAACGGGTTTCTGCAGCGGACGCCAAGGGGACGTATCCTGACGCCGATGGCGTTCGAACACCTGGGTCTTGCGGCCCCATCCAGACCGGATGCTCCGCAAATGGGACTGTTCACCGATCCCGAATAGTTTACGTAGTATTTATAAGACAAGGTCTTGTCGGTTACATCCAGCTCTGCGTAGCGATTAAGCATTTATTCGCGAATCCTGCCGTATCGTCGCGTTAACTATGCGGGGGAAACCATGCGGAAGCGCCTATCATCTAAACTGGCTTTAATGTTTTTAGCCGGCGCACTCACTATGTGCGTGGCAATTGTCACGGTCACGTCGACCATTTCGCGGGATGTTGCAAACGGTCAGGCAGATGCCGGCCTGCAAAGTGCTACCAAGGCGAAACAGAAGGTTATTGAACTCTCCCTTGGGCAGGTGAAGGACAGCGCTGCGTTCTTCTCCACGCTGGAAGGCGCCAAGGACAGTCTGATGAAGACCATGGTCGGGTGGAAGAACCTGAAAGAAGGGCAGAACGAACTGCTCCGGAAGATCTTCGTGACCGACAATCCGCATCCCGAAGGTGAGCGTCACCTTCTGGTGGAGCCGGAAGAGTCCAACTACTACGTGAACAACCACAAGGTCGTTCATCCGATCTACCAGGAACTGGTCGATCAGGGCCTGTTTTCCGATGCGGCGCTGGCCAATCCGGACGGGTTCATCACCTATACTTTCCGCAAGGGTCCGGAATTCGCCTTCCACGTGGAAGACGCGCAGATCAAGGGCCATCCGGTGCAGATCGCCATGGGCAAGCTGTTCGAGGCCTCGAAAAACGAGACGCTGGCGGCCGGGCAGATCTATTCCTCAGGCTTTGTGACGACCGAAGACGGCACCGTCTCGGAAGTTCTCGCTGTGCCGGTGTTCTATCTGGACCGGTTCTTCGGTGCGATTGCGTTCACGACCAACATGGAGCATCTGGCAGGATTGCTGAACGAGAAGACCGGCCTCGGCGACAGCGAGCGCATCTTCCTTGCCGATTCCGATGGCAAGCTGGTTCAGCTCGACGATATGGGCCGCGCGAGCGCCGTCCACATGATCTCCGATATCAAGGTCAATGACCGGCTGATCCGCCTGGAAGACGGTGACTACCGCTTTGCGGAAGCAAGCAACACGTTTGTCGGTTCGCCTTTCGGTGTTGTCGATGCCGTCAAGCAGACGGAACTGTCGGCTGCCGCCGATCGCATCACCTATGGCGCGATCATTTCCGGTTTCCTCTGTCTGGTTCCGATCGTCGGCCTGATCTGGTGGGTAACCCGGCGCATGTTCGCTCCCATGGAACGCCTTGCCGTCGCGGCTCGCAAGATCGCCGACGGCGACCTGGAAGTGGGTGTCGAAGCGACCGAACGCCAGGACGAGATCGGCCGCATGGCGCGCTGTATCGAAGTGTTCAAGGACAGTTCGATCGAACGCGAGCGTCTGGCATCCGAGCGCAAGGTTGGCCACATCGCCCGCGAACAGCGTGAAAAGACCATCGATGCGCTGATCGCTGCATTCCGGGCCGAGTCGCAGGCGGTTCTGGAGCTGGTGGAAACCAATATTGCCCGTGTGGAAGAAGTCTCTTCCGCCCTCAGTCACCGGTCCACTGCCGCGTCAGACCAGGGGCAGACCGCGGTGTCGACTTCGGAAAACGCTTCCTCCAACGTTCAGGCGGTTGCCTCCGCCACCGAGGAACTCAACGCGTCGATTTCGGAGATCTCCCGACAGGTCGAAACCACGGCAAGCATCGTGGCCCAGACCACCACCGCCGCGCAGAGCTCCAATTCCAAGATCTCCGGCCTTGCGGAAGCGGCCAACAAGATCGGCGACGTCGTGTCGCTGATTTCAGAGATCGCCGAACAGACCAACCTGCTGGCGCTGAACGCGACGATCGAAGCTGCACGTGCGGGCGATGCCGGCAAGGGCTTTGCGGTCGTTGCCTCCGAGGTCAAGTCGCTCGCCGGCCAGACCGCCAAGGCAACGGAAGAAATCTCCGCGCAGATCGCGGCAATCCAGGCCTCTACCACCGAAGCGGTGGAAGAGATTGCCCGGGTGTCGGAATCGGTCGAGGAGGTCAACTCCTACACCACCACGATTTCGGACGCCGTGCAGCAGCAGGGCGCTGCCACCGGTGAGATTTCCAGAAACGTTGCAGAAGCCGCGGAAGGTACCCGCAGCGTTGCGGAGACTGTGGCGTCGCTGAACGAAGGCGTTGCCGAAAACTCGGAAGCGGTTGGCGACATGCTGAACGCGACCATCGAGATGAAACAGCAGGCGGAACAGCTTCGTGCGTCCGTCGAGAAATTCCTCTCCGAGGTTGCCGCTGCATAAGATACGGCCTACCTAAGGGCCAGGTACGAGCCTCCCGGTCGGTCGACCGGGGGGCTTTTTCATTCAGCTTTCGAGGGACAAAGCGTGTCGGACTGGCCGGATCTCGCCGGCCGCCTGGAAGATGGCGGTCATGTGCTTCCTGTTCGCGTCTACTACGAGGACACGGATTTCACAGGCATCGTCTATCACGGTGCCTATGTGCGCTTCTTCGAGCGCGCCAGGTCGGATTTCCTCCGTCTCATCGGCATTCACCATCGTGAGATGGCAGAAGGTACCCACGGTGCTTCGCTGGCCTTCGCAGTCAAGACAATGACGCTGGACTTCCAGAAACCGGCCAGGATTGACGATGTGCTGGAAGTTCATACCAGCCTTGCGGAGTACAAAGGCGCCCGAATCCTGCTCGATCAGCTGATTTACCGCGGCGAAGAGCTGCTGATTTCGGCTGCCGTCACCGTTGCGATCATCACCTCGCAGGGACGTCCGACCCGACTGCCGCAGGTCCTTTCGGAAAAACTCGTGCAGCATGCACCTGGAGAAAACACCGACGGTTGAAGGGCTTGGCTCTGAAAGAGCAGGCAAGCTGCTTGGCGGCGGTAAAATACTTTCAAAACCCATTACTGCGTTAATCTTGCAGTAACCTTAATTGATTCCTTTAGAGAGGGACTTTCTTTGATTGGAAAAGTCCCAGTTTTGACAAAATCAAACGTCAGAGAGGCGGCAGGTTACAAGAGCCGGCCGGCTGATTCCGGTTCCTCGCTGTCGTTTTCGAAACCTTGAATGCAAAACAGCGTCAGACGGCCAAGGGGTCATTGAATTTATGGAAACACTTGTCCAATCGACATTGGCGCCAGAGAGCGGCATTTCGTTTTTTGCGCTGTTCTGGCAGGCGCATATCGTCGTCAAGGTCGTAATGCTCGGCCTTTTGGGCGCTTCGGTGTGGTGCTGGGCGATCATCGTCGACAAGATCATGCTGGTCGGCCGGACACGGCGCCAGATGAGCCGGTTCGAAACGGTGTTCTGGTCCGGTCAGTCTCTCGAAGAACTCTATAATACGCTTCACAATCGTGTGAACCATTCCATGGCGGCACTGTTCGTCGCAGCCATGCGCGAATGGAAGCGCAGCCACGAGGGCGCGCGGCCTGCCATCGGCAGCCTGCAGCAGCGTATCGACAGGGTGATGGATGTGACCATCCAGCGCGAAGCCGAGCGGCTTGAAAGCCGGTTGCTGATCCTGGCAACCGTTGGCTCCGCGGCACCGTTCATCGGTCTGTTCGGAACGGTCTGGGGCATCATGACAGCGTTCCAGGCGATCGCGGCATCGGAAAGCACCAACCTTGCCGTCGTGGCACCCGGTATTGCCGAAGCGCTGTTTGCGACCGCGCTTGGTCTACTGGCCGCGATTCCGGCAGTTATCGCCTACAACAAGTTCTCGGCCGACGTCGGCAAGGCGGTTTCGCGCATGGAAGGCTTTGCGGACGAGTTCTCCGCCATCCTGTCCCGTCAGATCGACGAGAGGGGCTGATCCATGGCCATGCAGGTCGGTTCAGGTCAGGCAGGAAGCGGACGGCGCGGGCGGCGCAGGCGTCGCCACGCACCCATGAGCGAAATCAACGTCACGCCGATGGTCGACGTGATGCTGGTGCTCCTGATCATCTTCATGGTGGCTGCTCCGCTCTTGACGGTCGGCGTGCCGATCGATCTGCCGGAGACCAGCGCCAAGGCCCTGGAAGGCGATACCGAGCCGATAACCATCTCGGTGAACGCGGCTGGTGAAATCTTCATCCAGGATACCCCGATCACGATCGAGGAGATCGTGCCAAAGCTCGAAGCCATTGCCGCCAATGGTTACGAGGAACGTATCTACGTGCGCGGCGATCAGGATGCCGACTACGGCACCATGATGAAGCTGATGGGCCGCATCAGCGCGGCCGGGTTTAAACGCCTCGGTCTTGTCACTCTGGAAGAACGGGACTCGTAACGCGTCATGCGCGCAGGTCTCATCGCGTCTCTAGCCGGTCACTCGGCTTTCCTGCTCTGGGGCTTGATCGCCTTTCCGGACGCTGAGAGCTTTGCGGTTCCGCAGGTGGATTCTCTGCCTGTCGAACTGGTGCCCATCGAGGAAATCACCAGGCTTCGGGTCGGCGAAAAGACCGCCGAAGTCCGGGATGTCGCGGCGGTGAACCCAAGCGATACCCCGGCCGAGGAACCTCCGAAACCGGCCGACAAGCCGGGCGAGAGCAAGGTTGAGCAGCCGACGCAGCCGACACCTTCGCCGTCTCCGACGCCTCCTCCGGCACCGGAACCAACTCCCGTTGCAGATCCGGAGCCGGCTCCGGCGCCTACGCCCGAACCAGCGCCGGTGGCCGAACCTGCGCCTGCACCGGATCCTGCCCCGGCGCCAGAGCCTGTGCCGCAGCAGGAGGCCGCGCCTGCGCCCCAGCCGATCGTGACCAAGGTTTCGCCGCGCTCCAAGCCGACGCCGCCGAGGAATGCGCCCGAGCCGCCGAAGGATAATTTCGACAGCACCGATATCGCTGCGCTTCTGAACAAGGTCGAACCGGCCAAACAGACCGGCGAAACCAGCCAGAACCCGGCCTCTCTCGGTTCCCGGCGCGGGGAGCAGAACGTGCGTATGAGCCAGTCCGAGCTGGATGCGCTGCGCGGAATGGTGGCGCAATGCTGGAACCCGCCGGTGGGTGCCGTCGGTGCGGAAGACCTGAAGGTTCGTGTCCGTTTCAACCTGTCCCAGGACGGTCAGGTTTCTGGCCAGCCGGAAGTCATGAATTCCAGCGGCAATCCGGCGTTCGGAGCAGCCTCAAGCAGTGCCGTGCGCGCGATCATGCGCTGCCAGCCATACAATCTGCCAATTTCCAAGTATGAAGCTTGGCAGGAAGTCATCATCAATTTCGACCCCAGAGAGATGCTCGGGGGATAGACTGGCCCGGCCAGTTCAAACGTCCATAAGGGAGCTGTTGTGCTCATGCGCGGAATACTGAAAAAACTTTCTGTTTTCACAAGCCGGAAAGCCAGAGGGCTCGCATTTGTTCTCGCTTCTTTTGTGGTGATTGCTCCGCTGCCGGCGGCAGCGCTTGTCGAAATCGATATTACCCAGGGCAACATCGAGCCCTTGCCGATCGCACTGCCGTCGTTTTCCGCCGAAGGCGGAGACGGCAAGCTGGCCGCGGACATGACCAACGTCATTGCCGCCGACCTGAAACGCTCCGGCCTGTTCCGGCCACTTGACCCGGCCAGCTTCATTCAGAAGAACATGAGCGTGAATTCCACGCCGCGTTTCGGCGACTGGCGTCAGATCAGTGCCCAGGCGCTTGTCACCGGTACGGTGATCAAGCAGCCGGACGGGCGTCTGCGGGCGGAGTTTCGTCTGTGGGACGTTTTCGCGTCAGAGCAGATGCTGGGCCAGCAGTTCTACACGACACCCGAAAACTGGCGGCGTCTGGCGCATATCATCGCTGACGCGATCTATGAGCGGCTGACCGGTGAAAAGGGCTACTTCGACACCCGCATCGTCTATGTCGACGAAACCGGCCCGAAGGACAAGCGCGTCAAGCGCCTGGCGATCATGGACCAGGACGGCGCAAACGTGCGTTACCTGACGCGCGGCGACGATCTGGTGCTGACACCGCGGTTCTCGCCGACGAGCCAGGAAGTCACCTACATGTCCTATGGCGGCGCCGATCCGAGTGTCTATCTGCTGAATATTGAAACGGGTCAGCGCGAAATCGTCGGCAACTTCCCGGGCATGACCTTTGCCCCGCGGTTCTCGCCCGATGGCCAAAGCGTGGTGATGAGCCTGCAGCAGGGTGGCAATGCCAACATCTTCAAGATGGACCTGCGCTCTCGCCAGACGACGCGTCTGACGAACGACGCAGCCATCGATACGAGCCCGTCGTTCTCACCGGACGGACGCCAGATCGTGTTCGAATCCGACCGCGGCGGCACACAACAACTTTATGTGATGAGCGCAGGCGGCGGTGGTGCGCAGCGTATTTCCTTCGGGCCTGGCCGGTATTCCACGCCGGTATGGTCGCCGCGTGGAGACCTGATCGCCTTTACCAAGCAGCACCAGGGCCGCTTCATGATCGGCGTCATGCGGCCGGACGGAAAGGGCGAGCGTATCCTGACCGAGGGCTATCACAACGAAGGTCCTGCCTGGTCGCCGAACGGCCGTGTGCTGGTGTTTTTCCGGGATACGCCGGGTGCCAATGGCGGGCCGCAGGTCTGGACCGTGGACCTGACAGGATACAACGAACAGCGGGTGGAGACCCCGGCCTTCGCGTCGGATCCCTCCTGGTCGCCGCTGATCGACTGATGGAGACATGCGGCCTGTGAAGGCAGGCCGTGTTAAGCTTTCGCTAACCATGTTTGAAAAGGCGTTTTTTACCGGTTTTGGCTAGAAAGCGTTTACCAAGAACCGGACGGATGAAATGTCAGGTTGGCGGGCTGGGGTGTAGGAGACAGGAATGTTCAAGAGTTTAAACGCCGGACGGGGCGCGCGCTGGATTGCAGTCTGCTTCGTGGTTCTGTTCGCAGCAGCATGTGCCCAGAACAAACCGGACGGGCTGTCGAGCAATGTGAAGCCCGGCACGGGCCAGGACTTCGTCGTGAACGTGGGTGACCGCGTGTTCTTCGAAGAAGACCAGTCGGTGGTGACATCGCAGGGTCAGGCAACCCTTGCCAATCAGGCCAAGTGGCTGAACCGCTATCCCCAGTACACGATCACGATCGAGGGGCATGCGGATGAACGCGGCACGCGTCAGTACAACATCGCGCTGGGAGCACGCCGTGCCCAGTCCGCACGTGACTATCTGGTGGCACAGGGCGTGAACGCCTCGCGAGTCCGGACGATTTCCTACGGCAAGGAACGGCCTGTTGCTGTCTGTAACGACAACAGCTGCTGGTCGCAGAACCGCCGTGCGGTGACTGTCCTGAACAACGCGACCAACTGATCCGGCAAATGCCGAACAAAAAGGCCGGGCAGCTTGCCCGGCCTTTTTTGTTGGGCCGGCCGGAAATGACGAAATCACTTCAATGTCAGCCGGTAACGTCAAAATTTGGCCGAAGTCGAAGCGCTCTGTGCACTTGAGTAAGAAGCCGGGCATGGTAAGACATCATGCGCGTGGATCTGCTTGAGTATTGGCGTTTGTCGGACCACGGCCAGACACTGGTACAGCAAATCCAACCGGAGGAGCGAATGCTGAAACTAAAGGGACTGGCAGGTCTCATCATGGCGTTGGTCATCACCTTCGCCACTGCCACACCGTCGCAAGCCCAGCTGTTCGGACGCAAGAATGACGATTCCAGCGTGAGGATCGGTCAGCTTGAGGAACGGATCCGGGTTTTGACCGGTCAGATCGAACAGTTGTCCTATCAGATGCGGGAATTGCAGGATCAGATGCGCCGCATGCAGGAAGACAATGAATACCGCTTCCAGCAGCTGGAAGGCGGCACCCCGGGCAAGCGCTCGGATGTCGCTCCAGGATCGACCGCTCCGGGCCTAGGCCCGGACGGTACTCCGCAGTCGGGCAACCTTATCGCGCCGGGTGGAGGTTTTGCGACCCTCCCTACGGACGGATCTGGAGACGGCAACTGGGATCAGTCCGGCGGCTATGAAAGCGGTTTGCCGAGCGACGGTCCGATCGACCTTTCGAGGCTGGCCAACGGGCTTGAAAACCTGCCTGGCACCGGTCAGGAAATCGCGCCTGATCCCGGTCTTGCCACCGACGATGACCAGATTGCCAGCGTCATCGGCAGCGGCGACCCGAGCTCTGACTACAATCAGGCGTATTCCCTGGCGGTCAATGGCGATTACGCGGGTGCCGAGCGCGGGTTCCGGAACTTTCTGGAAACCTATCCCGACGATGCACAGGCAGCGAACGCTCAATACTGGCTGGGCGAAAGCCTGCTGGCACAGCAGAACTACCGCGAGGCAGCCGATGCTTTCCTGAAGACCTACACGGACCATCCCGGCAACGCCAAGAGCCCCGACAGCCTGCTCAAGCTGGGTGTCTCGCTGCGTGGTCTCGGCGAAGCGGATGCGGCCTGCGCAACGTTTTCCGAACTGCTGAACAAATATCCGAATGCCGCTCCAGCCGTTTTGTCCCAGGCGCGGGATGAACGCCGTCGTGCCCAGTGCTCCTGACGGGCCGGTTGAGCCCGAGAGGCTCCCGGCCGATCGCGTCGATGCTCTTTTTTCAAAGCTAAGCTCTTTTTCCAATCTGGCGCTGGCAGTGTCCGGCGGCTCGGATTCCCTTTGTCTTCTTGTCCTTTTCGATGAATGGCGCAAACGCACCGGCTGGCAGGGTGCTGCCGAAGTGCTGTGTGTGGATCATCAACTCCGGCCCGAAAGTGGTCAGGAGGCAGAATTCGTTGCGGCGAATGCGCGCGCGTGCGGCCTTGCCTGCACGGTGTTGCGCTGGACCGGCACCAAACCGGCTGCAAACCTCCAGGAAGCGGCACGCATTGCCCGTTACTGGTTGATGGCAGCGCGTATGCGGGACATCGGCGCGGAGGCGCTTGTTCTTGGTCATCACCTTGACGATCAGGCGGAAACTTTTCTGGACCGTCTGACCCGGGGGAGCGGCGTTACCGGCCTCAGCGGGATGGCGGCTGACGAAGACTGCGGTCCGGAAGGTCTGCGCCTGCTGCGTCCGCTCCTGAGTGTTTCGAAATCCGACCTCGAGGCAACGCTTGAAGAGCGCGGCTGTTCCTGGTGCACGGATCCTTCGAACCGGAACCCGAAATACAAGCGCAGCCGGCTCCGCGCCATCTTGTCGCTGTTGACCGAGGAGGGATTGAGCGCAGAGCGTCTTGCGCAGACCGCTGCCAATATCCGCCGGGCGCGGGAAGCCCTGGAGCGGACCGCCGATGACCTGGTCGCTCGGCTGATCACCGAACACCCGGCAGGACCCGCGCGCCTGGAGCGTGAAGCCTACCGCGAGCAGCCGGAAGAACTCCGTCTCCGGCTGCTCGTCTATCTGATGGCGCGTGTCTCGGGCAAGAATTCCCGACCAAGACTTGCCAGGCTTCAGGCTCTGGATGGGGTTCTGATGTCCGGTGAGGCGAACCGTCAGACCTTTCAAGGATCGGTTTTCGACGCAGACGCAAGCGTCATCAGAGTGTGGAAAGAACCGGGGCGCGAGCCGCCGGGCATTCTCACGGGTCTTGCTGGAACCGGCACATGGGATGGCCGCTACCTTTACCGGGTCCCCACACGTCCTGTTGGCGAGAGTAATGCCCCCTTGTGCCTGGGGCCGCTGATGAACGCGCCTGTAGCGTCCCGGGAAATCGACTGGCCGGCGGGCTGGCCCAAGGCCGCCTTCGACTGCGCGCCGGTCCTGTGGCGGGCAGGGGAGATCCTGACCCCGGCTTCCGCAACGGCTGTTTTGACCATTGGCAATTCCTGCAGCAGCGCAGATTTGAATTTGGAGCGAATGCCGATCCAAGGTAAATTGCCGGATAACTTTATGGACAATGAGGACGCAGACGAGGAAATCTGAGGTTTTCCCCATCTGGAACATCTGTTAGAGGTCCGTGCTTAAGAAAATAGTCAGCGCATCTGCGCAACTATGGCGCACCGCCTTGGCAGCGGGCTTTGGGCGACCTATCTTCGCTCTAAAGAAACGTAACCGCGTGCAGTTAGTCGCGTTGGGCGGTTAAGGAAACGAAATGAACGCACATTTTCGCAACTTCGCTCTCTGGGTGATCATCGCCCTGCTATTGATCGCATTGTTCCAGCTTTTTCAAAGTCCCGCGCAGCATGGCGCAACGAATGACATTGCTTATTCGGACTTCATGAAGCAGGTCGACAACGGCGAGATCCGATCGGTCATCATTCAGGAACAGAAGATCACCGGTACTTACAGCAGTGGCAGTGCCTTCCAGACCTACGCTCCTGACGGTGCGCAATATGTCGATGAGCTGCGCAGCAAGGGCGTCTTGATCAATGCCCGCCCGCCGGCGGAAAGCTCTCCGTTGCTTGGTGCGCTGTTCTCCTGGCTGCCGATGCTGATCATCCTGGGTATCTGGATTTTCGTCATGCGCCAGATGCAGGGTTCCGGCGGCAAGGCCATGGGCTTCGGCAAGTCCAAGGCCAAGCTGCTGACCGAAGCACACGGCCGGGTAACCTTCGAGGACGTGGCCGGTATCGACGAAGCCAAGGAAGACCTTCAGGAAATCGTCGAGTTTCTGCGCGACCCGCAGAAGTTCCAGCGTCTTGGTGGCCGGATCCCGCGCGGTGTACTGCTGGTTGGCCCTCCGGGTACCGGTAAGACGCTGACCGCGCGTGCGGTCGCCGGTGAAGCCAACGTTCCGTTCTTCACCATTTCCGGTTCCGACTTCGTGGAAATGTTCGTCGGTGTGGGTGCGTCCCGCGTCCGCGACATGTTCGAACAGGCCAAGAAGAATGCTCCGTGCATCATCTTCATCGACGAAATCGACGCGGTCGGCCGTCATCGTGGCGCCGGTCTCGGCGGCGGTAACGACGAGCGCGAACAGACGCTCAACCAGCTGCTGGTCGAGATGGACGGTTTCGAGCCGAACGAAGGCATCATCATCATCGCCGCGACCAACCGGCCGGACGTTCTGGACCCGGCGCTGCTGCGCCCGGGCCGTTTCGACCGCCAGATCGTTGTGCCGAACCCGGATATCACCGGCCGCGAAAAGATCCTGAAAGTGCATATGCGGAAAGTTCCGCTGGCACCGGATGTCGACGTCAAGACGCTGGCACGCGGTACTCCGGGCTTCTCCGGTGCGGACCTGATGAACCTCGTCAACGAAGCCGCGCTTCTGGCTGCCCGCCGCTCCAAGCGACTGGTGACCATGGCAGAGTTCGAAGACGCCAAGGACAAGGTCATGATGGGTGCGGAACGCCGCACGCTGGTGATGACCGAGGAAGAAAAGAAGCTGACCGCCTATCACGAAGCCGGTCACGCGCTGGTGGCTCTGCACCAGGAAGCTTCCGATCCGATCCACAAGGCGACCATCATTCCGCGTGGACGTGCGCTTGGCATGGTCATGCGCCTGCCGGAGAAGGACCAGGTGTCGCTTACCCGCGCCAAGTGCAAGGCCGACCTTGCTGTTGCCATGGGTGGCCGTGTCGCCGAAGAAATGATCTTCGGCTACGAGAAAGTGACTTCGGGCGCGTCTGGCGACATCCAGATGGCCACCAAGCTGGCCCGCGCGATGGCGACCCAGTTCGGCATGTCCGACAAGCTCGGTCCGCTGCTTTACGGGGAAAACCAGGAAGAAGTGTTCCTGGGGCATTCCGTGGCAAAGAACCAGCACGTTTCCGACGAAACCCAGAAGATCGTCGATGCGGAAATCAAGTCCTTCGTCAATCAGGGCTATGAAACCGCCAAGAAGATCCTGGGCGACCACGAAGACCAGTTGCATACGATCGCCAAGGGTCTCCTGGAGTACGAAACCCTGTCGGGTGACGAGATCAAGGGTCTGCTCGATGGCAAGCCGCCGGTGCGCGACACGGACGACGACCAGCCGGTCGGCCGGTCGTCCGCGGTACCGACCGCCGGTGCCAAGCGTGGCGGCGACGAGGCCAGCGGTGGCATGGAGCCGCAGCCGCAGTCCTGATCGGTTCCGATATTCTGAACAACCCAGATGCCCGGCCTGCGCCGGGCATCTTCGTTTGCGGTGAAAGAACAGGGTTGCCAGCCATCAGGGAATGGTAACAATTGCTCACATATTTTGAATCGTGACTTCGGCTGATTGCGTTACAAAGAGCGCAACCAAGACAGATAGATCAGCAAGGCATATTTGATGCGCAAGTTTTTCGGCACCGACGGCATCCGCGGTCAGGCGAACAGCTATCCCATGACCGCCGAGATGGCGCTGAAGGTTGGCATGGCCGCCGGGTTGGCTTTCAAGAACGGCGGACACCGCCACCGGGTGGTTATCGGCAAGGACACCCGCCTTTCCGGCTACATGCTGGAAAACGCCCTCGTGGCAGGCTTCACTTCGGTCGGCATGGATGTGTTCCTGCTGGGCCCGCTGCCGACGCCCGCGGTTGCGATGCTGACACGCTCGCTCAGAACCGATCTCGGTGTGATGATCTCTGCCTCGCACAATCCGTTCCAGGACAACGGTATCAAGTTCTTCGGCCCGGATGGCTTCAAGCTCAGCGACCAGATCGAAAAGACGATCGAAGAGCTGATGGAAAGCGACCTGACATCTCGTCTGCCGAGCGCCAGCGAGCTAGGCCGTGCAAAGCGGATCGACGGTGCGCAGCAGCGCTACATCGAATTTGCCAAGCGGACGCTGCCACGCGAAATGAGCCTGGAAGGTCTGCGTGTTGTCATCGATTGCGCCAACGGGGCTGCCTACAAGGTCGCGCCCGAGGCGTTGTGGGAGCTGGGTGCGGATGTGATCACCATGGGTGTCACCCCGGATGGCTTCAACATCAACAAGGAATGCGGCTCGACGTCGACCGATGCCTTGTCCCGCAAGGTGCATGAAGTACGCGCCGACATCGGCATTGCGCTCGATGGGGATGCGGACCGGGTCATCATCGTCGATGAAAACGGTTCAGTGGTGGATGGCGACCAGCTGATGGCCGTGGTGGCGCAGTCCTGGCAGCAAAGCAACCGCCTGTCCGCGCCCGGGATCGTGGCGACGGTCATGTCCAATCTTGGACTGGAGCGATACCTTCAGAGCCTCGGGCTGGGCCTTGCCCGGACCAAGGTCGGTGACCGCTATGTGGTCGAGCATATGCGTGCCAACGGCTACAATGTCGGCGGCGAGCAGTCCGGCCATATCGTCCTGTCCGACTTTGCCACGACCGGCGACGGCCTGATCGCGGGCCTGCAGGTTCTTGCGTGCGTCAAGGATCAGGACAAGCCCGTGTCGGAAGTCTGCCGCCGGTTCGAACCCGTACCGCAGATCCTCAAGAATGTGCGCTACAAGGGTGGCAAGCCGCTTGAGCAGGATCTGGTCAAATCCGCGATCGAGGATGGCGAAGCCCGCCTTGGCAATTCCGGCCGCCTCGTGATTCGAGCTTCCGGCACCGAACCGTTGATCCGCGTGATGGCGGAAGGCGACGATGCGGAGCTGGTCAAGCAGGTGGTCAATGATATCGCCGGCGTGGTGGCAACAACCGCGGCCTGATCGGCGAGACAACAAGTGATAAGAAAAGCCGCCCATGTGAGGCGGCTTTTTTGTTGCGCCTTATCCGCGGAGAACCCCGGATGACACCTGGAATACAGCCTCTGGACAGGGCGACTGGATGCCACTTTCTCGGGAAGTCCTAACAAGTTCATGAAAACGTGGCGACAGGTGGCCTCCCGGATCCGCATCGTGTTTCATTTGACCTGGATGACAACAAGCGGCTCTGGCAGCTATGTCCCCGGCCTGCCTGATAATTTTGCAGGCCTGTTTCTGATCTTTCGACGTTTCTTCGGCTGTTAAGGTTTCCTTAAGGTAAAAAAACGCGGTTAAAGAACAGAGTTAAGTCACAATTAATGAATTCCCGTCAGTATGCTTTCAAGTTTGATGTGTCCGGCATTGGTTAACGCGGACGCTCACTGGAAAAGGACGAGGACATGGACAATTTCTTTAAGCGTTTGTCTTTGACCGGCTTTGCTGTTGCGCTTTCCACTGCTGCATATGCCGCGGATTTGCCAACCCCGGTCATCGAGCACATCCCGCAAGTCCCGGCTGCTGGCGGTTGGTACCTGCGTGGCGATATTGGCTACAAATTATACAGTGACCCGGACGGTAGCTTTAACGATCCTGATATTGGGGATCTGCGATATGAACGAACCAGCATGGACAACGCCTGGATGTTTGGTGTTGGTGTTGGTTACCAGTTTAACGACTACTTTCGAACAGACTTGACGCTGGATTATGAGACACGGGCAACTGCAACGGGCTACGCAGAGTGCGTTGGTTGTGCCACTTCCGGCCAGTATTCAAAAGAGCAAGCAGACATCGACGTCTGGACAGTAATGCTCAATGCTTACGTTGACGTTGGTACCTGGAACAGGATTACGCCTTACGTGGGTGCTGGTATCGGTGCAGCCTACGTTAACACCAGCAACAAGAAATCGTTTAACCCTGATGGTTCAAACCCGACTTATGACGGTGACAACGGTCAGTGGAATTTTGCTTGGGCTTTGATGGCCGGTGCTGAGTACGCTTTCACTCCTAATTGGAGCCTGGATGCGGGGTACCGGTATAAGAACCTCGGGGAAGCAAAGAGTGTTAGGCTTGAGGATGCTGGCACCGGCGGAACGAGAGAAAAATGGGAGGATCTCACTGCTCACGAGTTCCGCCTTGGTGCGCGCTACACCTTCAACACGTTCGCAGCCCCAGCCGGCCCGGTCTACTACGAGCCTCAGGGTCCGATCACCAGCAACTTCTGATCTTCCGATCAGCGAATTTGAAAGGCCGGTCAATCGACCGGCCTTTTCCTGTTTGCGCTCACACTTTCCCTTGAGTTCTCCTGAGCCAAGCGAAGCCAATCCTGATTTCAGGTGCGGGTGGCTTGTCTGAGAGAACGCTTCCGGAAGGCGAGGGGGCGTGACCGAATTTTTCCGTTCACCCGTGATTTGAATTGACCAAAGGTCAGGAAGGTCCTATCCCCATAGGTGGGCCACCTCTCCCCAACGAGAGGCAACTATCTGCGAGGGTAGACGGATATGACAGACCTCACCGCCAAGCCGGACGTGCGTCCGGCCAATCCCAATTTTTCTTCTGGTCCCTGTGCCAAGCGTCCCGGCTGGTCGCTTGAGGCTTTGGGCGATGCGCCGCTTGGGCGGTCTCACCGGGCCAAGCCCGGCAAGGCCAAACTTGCCGAAGCCATCGAGTTGACCCGCAAGGTGCTGAACGTGCCGGACGGATATCGGATCGGTATCGTCCCGGCGTCCGACACCGGCGCTGTCGAGATGGCGCTCTGGTCGCTGCTCGGTGCACGTGGCGTCGAAATGCTCGCCTGGGAAAGCTTCGGCTCCGGCTGGGTTACCGACGTCATCAAACAGCTCAAGCTCGATGATGCCCGGGTCCTGGAAGCGCCTTACGGCGAACTGCCGGATCTTGCCTCGGTCGATTTCTCCAAGGACGTTGTTTTCACCTGGAACGGCACCACTTCCGGCGTCCGTGTTCCCAACGGCGACTGGATCCCGGCCGACCGCGAAGGCCTGACCATCTGCGATGCGACCTCCGCCGCATTTGCGCAGGACCTTGCGTTCGACAAGCTCGACGTCGTGACATTCTCCTGGCAGAAAGTGCTGGGCGGGGAAGCTGCACATGGCATGCTTATCCTCAGCCCGCGCGCGGTCGAGCGTCTCGAAAGCTATACGCCGGCCTGGCCGATGCCGAAGATCTTCCGCATGACCAAGGGCGGCAAACTGATCGAGGGCATCTTCAAGGGCGAGACCATCAACACGCCGTCCATGCTCTGTGTCGAAGACTATATCGACGCCCTCAAGTGGGCCGACGGCCTGGGTGGGCTGTCCGGCCTGCGTGCCCGCGCTGATGCCAACCTCAAGGTGCTTGCCGACTGGGCGGAAAAGACCTCCTGGGTCGATTTTCTTGCAGTTGACCCGGCAACGCGGTCGAACACGTCCGTCTGCCTCAAGGTCACGGATCCGGGCATTCTTTCGCTCACTGCAGACCAGCAGGCCGCTTTTGCCAAGGCTCTTGCCGGTACGCTCGACGCTGAAGGCATCGCCTATGACATCGGCGCTTACCGCGATGCACCGTCCGGTCTTCGGATCTGGGCCGGCGCGACCGTCGAGACGAGCGATCTTCAGGCCCTGACCCATTGGCTTGACTGGGCGTTCCAGTCGGAAAAAGCGAAGCTGCCCCAGGCCGCCTGAGCCTGTTCATCCTTCAACGACAAAAGTCCCGGGCGGTGCGCTGCCCGGATCGTTTCTCGTATTCAAGGAGAGGCTCCAATGGCTCCCAAGGTACTAATTTCCGACAAGCTGTCGGACGCTGCCGTGCAGATCTTCAAGGATCGCGGCATCGACGTGGACTTCCTGCCGGACGTCGGCAAGGACAAGGAAAAACTGCTGGAGATCATCGGAAAATACGATGGTCTGGCAATCCGTTCGGCCACCAAGGTTACGGAAAAAATCATTGCAGCGGCTGAAAATCTGAAGGTGATCGGCCGTGCCGGGATCGGCGTCGACAATGTCGACATTCCCAAGGCGACCGCGCGCGGTATCATCGTCATGAACACGCCCTTCGGCAACGCGATCACCACTGCCGAACATGCCATCTCGATGATGATGGCGGTTGCGCGTCAGATCCCGGCGGCGGATGCCTCGACCCAGGCAGGCAAATGGGAGAAATCCCGTTTCATGGGCCGTGAACTTACCGGGAAGACCCTCGGGTTGATCGGCTGCGGCAATATTGGCTCTATCGTGGCGGACCGGGCTATCGGCCTGAAGATGAAAGTGATCGCCTTCGATCCCTTCCTGACGCCGGAAAGGGCCGTTGCGCTAGGTGTCGAGAAAGTCGAGCTTGACGGCCTCTTGTGCCGGTCCGACTTTATCACACTGCACACACCGCTCACCGACAAGACGCGCAACATCATCGATGCCAAGGCCATCGAGAAGATGCGCAAGGGCGCGTATCTGATCAACTGTGCCCGAGGCGGGCTTGCGGATGAGGCGGCAGTGCGGGCGGCCCTGGACGCGGGCAAACTTGGCGGGGCGGCGTTCGACGTCTTTGTCGAGGAACCAGCCAAGGAAAACCTGCTGTTCGGCGCGCCGAACTTCGTCTCGACGCCGCACCTGGGGGCTTCCACCACGGAAGCCCAGGAAAACGTTGCGCTGCAGGTGGCAGAGCAGATGTGCGACTACCTGCTACAGGGCGCAGTCCGCAACGCGCTCAACATGCCGTCCATTACTGCCGAGGAAGCACCCAAGCTGGTGCCGTTCGTGCGGTTGGCCGAACAGTTGGGCTCTTTCGCGGGGCAGCTGACGGAGACCGGCATCGAAGGGGTTCGCCTGGAATATGCCGGTGCCGTTGCCGAGATGAACGTACAGGCGCTGACTGCAGCTGCCTTGACGGGGCTGCTGACGCCGCTCCTGCAGACGGTCAACATGGTTTCCGCGCCCATCCTTGCCAAGGAACGGGGCATGAAAATCGAGGAAATCCGCCGCGAAAAAGACGGCGCCTACGAGACCTACATGCGCCTTACGGTGATCACCCAGCGTCAGGAACGTTCGGTCGCAGGCACGGTCTTTGCCGACGGAAAACCGCGGATCATCCAGGTGAAGGGCATCAACATGGAGGCCGAGCTCGGCCCGCAGATGCTTTACATCACCAACGAGGACAAGCCGGGCTTCATCGGACACCTCGGGATGGAACTCGGCAACAGCGGCGTCAACATCGCGACCTTCCATCTCGGCCGTCTGGCCCCCGGTGACGATGCGATCTGCCTTGTGGAGGTGGATGGCGACGTGTCTGCGGAGGTTCTGGCACGGCTGGAGGCCGTTTCCCACGTCAAGCAGGTCAAGGCCCTGCATTTCTAGAATGGCTGGCGTTCAACGGAACGCCCGCTGATCCGCTATCCGGTCAAAAAGGGTGCGTGCCCCTAATCGCGCCTTCCGGATGTACGTCAGGTGCAGCCCAAGTTCCTGGCGCTTGAGCCTTCTGCCTTTTGCAGAAGGCTCCTTTTTTCCCGAGCCGCTCAGACCGCTGGCGCGCGGCGCTTTTTGAGGATGCGCCCGTCAAGGACAACGAGGCCTGCCAGCAGCACGGCAAAGCCGCCAAGCTGAAGCACACCCAGATTTTCTCCCAGGATCAGCCAGCCGAAGAAGAGAGCGCTTGCCGGGACAAGGAGCGTGACCAGCGAAGCGTTGGTCGCGCCGGCTTCGGCCAGAATCTGGAAATAGATCAGGTAGGCAAGGGCGGTTGCCAATACGCCGAGCGCGAGCACATTGAGCCAGGCCGTCAGGCTGGGATCGGCCATGGTCCAGCTACCGGCAGTCAGAAGAGCGACCGGCAGCATGAGGGTGGTCGAGCCGAGCAACTGACCCGTTGCCGTCACTTGCGGCGGCAGCGTCTTGAAGCGGCGGGCGAAGGTCGCCGCGCAGGCATAGGAGATCGCGGCACCCAGGCAGCAAAGCTGTGCCCACAACGGGTCGCTCGCAAGGCCCGACAGGCTGCTCCACAACATGATGGCGACACCTGCAACACCCAGCACCACACCGGCAATCCTGTTGCCCTGAAGCGTTTCCTGTTTCGTCAGCAGACCAGCCACGATCACCGTGAAGACAGGCGTCGTTGCATTCAGGATGGATGCGAGGCCCGCACCGATTTCTGTCTGTCCGAGAAACAGGAGAGAAAAGGGAATGGCGTTGTTCAGCAGTCCCATGACCAGAAACGGCACGGCATATTTTTTCTCCAGCCGGTTCAACATGCCATGATGCCAAAGGATCATCAGCAGGACCGTGCAGGCAATGGAAACACGCAGGAACACGAGAACAAACGGCGGGATTTCGGCAACGGCCACCTTTGCGAACAAAAAGGACCCGCCCCAGATGGCGCCAAGGACGGTCAGCATGATCCAGTTACGAAGTGGCATTGCACGATCTCTGATTGAGTGATGTCTCTCAGGTATCACCCCACCGGAAGGAAGAACACCCGAAACGCGAGTAGAGGACCTTGTGAGGATGGGGCGTGATGCTTTGGGGCGCCCCTTGTTCGTCGGGCCGCCAAGACCGGTGAGGTGAAGGTGGGCATTGTCCGGGCTGCCTTCCTGCTTTCGACGACGAATTGAGGCGGCCTGTCCGTTTTGTCTGTGCAAGCGTCGGTCCTGGGCTTGCGCAGTCGGTTCACTCCGGCAACAGTATCGAGGCCGCGTTTTCTTCGGCTGCTCGGAAGAGTTCTTCATTCATGACCCAGGTTGCCCCCGCAGCGGATTCCAGATCGCTTGCCGGACGTTTGACACCGTTGCTGGTTGCTGCCGCTTGCCTCCTGGGTGCGAACGGACTTTCCGTGACAATGATTTCGGTGCGCGCCAAATCGGAAGGCATGTCCGATGCGCTCATCGGGTTGCTGGGGTCGTGCTATTTCGGCGGCATGATCGTCGGTGTGCTGCTGACACCTTTTCTGATCGCGCGGGCAGGGCACATTCGCGTCTTTTCCACGCTGGCTGCAATCAGCGCCATCGCCATTCTGGCGATTGCCTTCACACCCGCCGGCTGGCTCTGGATGGTCGTGCGTCTGGTGAGCGGGGCGGCTTTTTGCGGCACGACGATGGTTCTGGAAAGCTGGCTCAATTCCATCGCCACCAATTCGTCCCGCGGGCGGATCCTTTCCGTCTACCGGATAGTCGACATGATCGCCGTCATGGGCAGCCAGTTCATGCTGCCCGCGTTCGGTCCGCTTGGTCCGGATATTCTGATCGTTCTGGCCATCCTGTTCTGTTTCGCGCTGGTGCCGATCTCCCTGACAAGTGAGCGCAATCCCGCAGCGCCGCCCGCGCGGTTCTTCGATCCGCTCATGTTGTGGCGCGTGTCTCCGGTCGCCCTTGTCGCCGTCTTCACCATTGGCCTCACCAACGGTGCGTTCCGCATGGTTGGTCCGGTTTATGCGGAAGGAATTGGACTGGGGCTTGAAACGGTTGCCGCGTTCATCGCGATCTGGGTCTTTGCCGGGGCAATCTTCCAGTATCCCGCAGGCTGGCTGTCCGACCGGCTCGACCGGCGTGTCGTGCTCGGTGTCTTTACCGTCGGTGCCGGGCTGGCCTGTCTCTTCATTTCGGGGTCTTCGACCCGGCTGGAGCTTTTTGCAGGCGTCTTCCTGTTCGGCGGATTTGCCCTGCCGCTCTATTCGCTTTGTGCGGCCCATGCCAACGACAATGCCGAGCCGGGACAATTCATCGATGTGGTGGCAGGGCTCACGCTTGCCTATGGCGTCGGCGCCATGGCGGGGCCGTTCATTGCCTCACTGGTGATGGAGCAATTCGGCCCCTCGGCCTTCTTCCTCTATACCGCCACGCTGCACCTGTCGCTCGTGGTGTTCATCTTCGCGCGGATCGTCAGCCGGGACGCTGTTCCCGCAAGCAAGCGGCATCGCTTTGTCTGGCTGCTGCGCACGTCGCCGATGATCTTCAGGCTTGCGCGCAACGACAAGCCGGATGCAGGTGAGCCACCGGCTAAATAATCTGCCGTCGCGACATTGCCGCAAATGCAGTCTAATCCGGGAAAAGTCCGTTCAGGTGCACGTCATGACTGGTCAATTGTCACAGGGGTGACCGGGCCGATCAGGAGAGCTGGCAAAAAAACCTGCTTTTGGCTCTCAATCTCCCTGCGGAGACTCGCATGAGCAGGGAAACCTGTCTATAGTCCGCGCCGTTTGCCCCGGTCCGGTTGCCGGGGCTTGTCGTGTTGGCACCCCGGACAAGTTTTGGATGGTGCGGAAGCTGCTTCAGGAGAGCAAAGTCTAGATGGCGAATGTGGTTGTTGTCGGTTCGCAATGGGGTGACGAAGGCAAAGGCAAGATTGTCGACTGGTTGTCGGAACAAGCCGATGTCATCGTAAGGTTCCAGGGCGGGCACAATGCCGGTCATACCCTTGTCATCGACGGTGTCAGCTACAAGCTGTCTCTCCTGCCGTCCGGGGTTGCACGCGAAGGCAAGCTGTCCGTCATCGGCAACGGCGTCGTGCTGGATCCGCATGCGCTGGCAGAGGAAGTCGAACGCCTCAGCAAGCAGGGCGTCGTGGTGACGCCGGAAAGCCTGCGTGTTGCCGAGAACGCAACGCTGATCCTGTCTCTGCACCGCGAGCTTGATGCGTTGCGCGAGAATTCCAACACCGGAACGCGCATCGGCACCACCAAGCGCGGTATCGGACCTGCGTATGAAGACAAGGTTGGCCGCCGCGCTATCCGTTTGATGGACCTGAAGAACCTTGCCACTCTGCCAGCCAAGATCGACCGCTTGCTGACGCACCACAATGCGCTACGCCGGGGTCTTGGCCAGGATGAGGTTTCCGCCCAGGCGATCTACGACGAACTTGCCAGCGTTGCGGACAAGGTCCTGCCCTACATGGACAAGGTCTGGTACCTGCTGGACGATCTGCGCCGTCAGGGCAAGCGTATCCTTTTCGAAGGTGCACAGGGCGCGTTGCTCGACATCGACCACGGCACCTATCCCTTCGTGACGTCGTCCAACACGGTCGCCGGCCAGGCTGCGGCAGGCAGTGGCCTTGGCCCGAATTCGATCAACTATGTGCTCGGTATTACCAAGGCCTATACGACACGCGTCGGTGAGGGACCGTTCCCGACCGAACTGAAGGACGAGATCGGCGAGTTCCTCGGCACGCGCGGTCACGAGTTCGGTACGGTTACCGGCCGCCGTCGTCGCTGCGGCTGGTTCGACGCTGTGCTGGTGCGCCAGACCGTCTGCACCTCGGGCATCACCGGCATCGCGCTGACCAAGCTGGATGTTCTGGACGGTCTTGATGAAATCAAGATCTGCATCGGCTACGAACTGGACGGCGAGCGCATCGATTATCTGCCGGCTTCGCAGGGTGCCCAGGAGCGCGTGAAGCCGATTTACGAAAGCCTGCCGGGCTGGAAGGAATCGACCGAAGGTGCTCGCACCTGGGCCGATCTGCCGGCGCAGGCGATCAAATATGTGCGTCACGTCGAAGAGCTGATCGGTGCTCCGGTCGCTCTTCTGTCGACAAGTCCGGAACGGGACGACACAATTCTTGTGCAGAATCCCTTCCAGGATTGAGATCTGTGACGTTAGAAGCACATTATTAAGGACTGCGGTTGCGTGCCGCGAATCACCGCACGCAACCACCTTTCGTTTTCGGCGTTCCATGTGTGTGCCGAACAAACAATCTGTGTTAGGAAAAGGGTACTGCGAGGTTCTCTGTCGCGGCGAAGTTATTGAAGAAATAGCACCGGTTTTCGAAAAACTTGCTATAAGCCTGAGAATGAAACGAAATCTCGGGCCCGCAGAACAGATCCTTGCAGTCGGCCGGTAGGCAGGAAGATGGCTGATTACTATTCAATTCTGAAGAAAACGATCGCGTCTTTACCTGAAAACAATGGTGCTGCACGCAGAAGCGTCTACAGCCGTGCGCGCAATGCCATCGTCAATCAGCTGAAAGCCTATGAGCCGCCGCTGGCGCCGTCCGAGATCACGGCCGAGCAGCTGCGTCTGGAAGAAGCCATTCGCAAGGTGGAAGCCGAAGCCGCCCGCGAAAGCCTCGGTCTCAGCCCCACTGTTCCGAAGGTCGAAACGCCGACCCCGGCGCCGCAGGTTTCCGCGCCGCCCGTGACACCGCCTCCGGCTGAGCCGGTGGCAGAGGCTGCGCCGGAAGCGCCTGCGCCTGCACCACAGGAACCTGAAACAACTGCAGCACCGGTGGTGGATACCCCGGCTCCGTCGCCCTTGAAGGAAACCCTGACACAGGCCGAAGCGCTTGGCACCGCGGCCAGCCAGGCTGTTCACCACGCCAAGGAAGCTGCCGACCCGAGCACTGCGCCTGTGCGCCAGGAGCCCTCTTTCGGCGGACCTGTGCAGCCGGAACAGACAGATGATGGCCTGTTCGAGCCTGCAGATACCACCGGTGCGGCCGATCCCGCCGACCAGGTTTATCCAGGCGAGGAAACAGCCAAGCCGAAGGACAAATCGGCCTCCAAGAAAAGCCGCTCCAAGCGCGCCAAGCCGAGTGCTTCGGATGCGCTGCGCGGTGATTCATCCGGCAGCCGCACCGTTCCGATCGTCATTGCTGCGGGTTTCCTGTTGCTGGTGATCCTGGGCGCCGGAGCCTATTTCCTGATGCCTGCGGGCGATGAGACAGCCGACAGCGGCAATGTGCCGGTCGCGTCTTCTTCGCAAACGCCTGTCGATACGCAGCCGGACACCACGCCGGAGCCTTCGACCGCTGCCCCTGCCGTAGAAGGTGAAGAGCCTTCGAAAAACACCGACCGCCTGTTGAACGAAGGCGAGACGGATGTGGTTGCCCCGGATGCACGCACGGTAACCACGACGACGATTACCGGACAGTCTGATTCGCCTGCGCCGGCCGATACACCGCAGGTCGATACACCAGCTTCCGCTGCGCCCGAACCTTCCCAGCCGTCCATCGTGACGAGCGGAGAAAACGATCAGTCTTCTGCGACCACCGAAAGCCCGATTGCGGTGCCGGAAGACAATCTCTCGGCCATCTCGCCTGACGAAACTTCACCGGCTCCGTCCGCCACGGCGGCGGATTCCTCGGTGCAGCGCTCTATCCTTTACGAAGAAGGGGAAGAGTCCGGTGGTGCCGGAACGGCTGCGCAAGGCGCAGTCGTTTGGGGTGTCGATGAAGAAACGAATCTGGACGGCAAGGCTCTCGCGGTTCTGAGCGCCTCCATTGAAATCCCCGAGCGGGATGTGAAGGTCGATATTCGCATCAAGCCGAATGACGATACTTCCTTGCCCGCCAGCCATCTGGTCGAGATCAAGTACGAGTTCCCGGAAAACTTCGCTCCGGGTGACGTCGTCAACGTGCCAGGCTTGGTCATGAAGCCTACGGAAGAAGCTCGTGGCGATGCGCTGATCGGCGCTTCCGTGAAAGTGTCTCCGGGCTTTTTCTGGATTGCCCTTTCCAGCTTGCCGAACGAGCAGCAACGCAATCTCGCCCTGCTGCGTGAACGCGGCTGGATCGACATTCCGATGCTTTACGAAAACGGCAAGCGCGGCATCCTGACCCTGGAAAAGGGAACCGCCGGTGCAGAAGCCGTAGAAAAGGCGATCACGTCCTGGCAAGCCGGCTAAGCGCCAGCCTGCCTCCTTTCAAAATCTGAAGAAGCCGCCTCACGGCGGCTTGCCTTTTTCCGTCACACAAGGCATGGTCCGCCTTGGTCCGAGGGGTGTTCCGGTTACCGGAGCTGAGATGGCGTAATGCCGAACCCTTAGAACCTGATCCGGGTCATGCCGGCGAAGGGACGGAATCCTTAGCCTATTCCCGGATCTCCATTGTCATTTTCGGCTTGTCCGAAGACGGGAGATCCTATGCGTACTTGTCTGCGACCACTGCGGTCGCCGCACATCCGAATGCCGGTATCGGCTTTCATGCGTTCCTGTTGGCCAATGGCGGCGGGGGCTGCGGGATGATGGCGTTTGTGAAAGCTGTTGCCAGGACCATACTCGGCCTCCTGCTGACTGTCGCTATCTGGGCGGCAATCGTCCATGTGTTCGACACCCAGCATTATATCCTGCCGGGTCCGGACCGCGTCTTTACAGCCTTTGTCAAACACGCAGGCTTCCTTCTGCATCATGCCGGCATCACCGCCTATGAGACGGTGCTCGGGTTTGTGCTGGGGGCAGCCGCCGGGGCATTGCTTTCCGTTCTTTTGTGGCTGTTTCCGATTGCTGCAAGGTTCGCCATGCCGCCCATTCTGGTGACGCAGGCCCTGCCTGTTTTCGCAATCGCGCCGATCCTGGTGCTCTGGCTCGGTTTCGGGCTGGCCTCCAAGATCGTCGTCATCATCCTGGTCATCTTCTTCACGGTTACATCGACGTTTTTCGATGGCCTGCAGCGGCTTGACCCGGGTTTGTGCGATCTCGCCCGGCTTTATCGTCTGTCTCGCCTGAAGGAACTCTGGTTCTTTCGCCTGCCGTCAGGCTTGCCGGCGTTTGCCTCCGGCCTGCGGGTGGCCGCGGTGTTCGCTCCCATGGGGGCGATCATCGGCGAATGGGCCGGGGCAAAAGGAGGCCTTGCCTTCATCATGCTTCAAAGCAGCAACCGGATGCAGGCGGACATGATGTTCGCCGCCCTGATCCTGCTCGCGGCGATGGTGCTGATCATGCGCTTTGCCGTGAACCATCTCACCCGACTTCTTGTTCCCTGGCAGCCGCTCACCTAGCTGCCGCTCTACGGAGGACCTCATGAAAAAACAAATCCTGTCACTCGCATTGGCCGCCGGGCTGCTGGCATCGGGGCCGGTACAGGCCAGTGAGAAACTGACCTTGCTGCTCGACTGGTTCATCAATCCGGATCACGCGCCGCTGGTAACTGCGCAGACCAAGGGTTTCTTCGAGGCAGAAGGTCTCGAGGTTGAGATCATCGAACCGGCGGACCCGGCAATGCCGCCGAAACTGGTTGCTGCCGGGCAGGGCGATATCGCAGTGTCCTATCAGCCGACGCTTCATGCGCAAATCGAGGAAGAGCTGCCGCTGAAATGGATCGGTACGCTGGTGGAAACGCCCCTCAATTCTCTCATCGTGCTGAAGGACGGCCCGATACAGGAACTGAAGGACCTCAAGGGCAAGAGTGTCGGCTTTTCCGTTTCCGGCTTCGAGGACGCGATGCTGGGCCAGATGCTGCGTTCGGCCGGTTTGACCATGGATGATGTCGAGCTGGTGAACGTGAATTTCGCGTTGTCAGGCTCTCTGCTTGCCGGTCAGGTGGATGCGGTGATCGGCGCATATCGGAATTTCGAGCTCACCCAGCTCGAAATCGAAGGCAAACCCGGCAAGGCCTTCTTCCCCGAAGAAAACGGCGTGCCGATCTTTGATGAGCTGATCTATGTCGTCAACAAGGACAAGACGGACGATCCGCGCTTCGCCAAGTTCCTGGCAGCCGTGGAAGCGGCCACCATCTACCTGAGCAATCACCCGGAAGAAGCCTGGAATGCCTTCATAGAAGCGTATCCGAACCTCAATGACGAGCTGAACAGGCGTGCATGGTTCGATACGTTGCCGCGGTTCGCCAAGCGTCCGGCTGCACTTGATGAAGGCCGCTACCAGCGCTTTGCAGAGTTCATGGCCGAAGCCGGTCTGATCAGCAAGGTCGTGCCGGTGGAGAGCTACACGGCCGAAATCCGCTGAGGGGTTGAAGGAACGTTGCCAGGGACAAGACGGCACTGGAGCCAGTCTCCAGCGCTTCTGACCACCGGCAAAGAAGCTCCCTCTCTCCGTCGTCACCCCGGCCAAGCGTAGCGCGAGCCGGGGCCGGGGAGGCGGAAGTCTCTGTAAGTGTCTGTGGTTTTCAGGCGATGGCTTCCGGGCTCTCCGATCCCGGATCTTCGCTGTGCTGCGTCCGGGATGACACCGGGAAGGACTTTCAAGCAAAAGAAAAGCGCTGGAGCCTGGGCTCCAGCGCTTTTTTGTTTTTTCCAGGTTTGGCTATCTCAGGCCGTGGGTTGGTCCATGGTGCGGGCGCTGTTGCGCACGGCTTTCTGAACCTTTTCGAAAGCGCGAACCTCGATCTGGCGGACGCGCTCGCGGCTGACACCGAATTCGCCCGAAAGGTCTTCCAGCGTCATCGGATCTTCGGCCAGGCGGCGTGCTTCAAAGATGCGCCGTTCGCGCTCGTTGAGTACGTCCATCGCGTCGTTCAGCATCTTGCGACGCATGTCCAGCTCTTCCTGATTGGCAAGCAGGGTTTCCTGACTGTCGCTTTCATCGACAAGCCAGTCCTGCCATTCACCGGCATCAGCTTCCGCGCGCACAGGCGCATTCAGGCTGGCATCGCCGCCCAGACGGCGGTTCATGGACACCACTTCCTCCTCGGACACCCCGAGTTTGGTGGCAATCTCAGAGACCTGATGCGGCTTCAGATCGCCTTCGTCCAACGCCTGGATCTTGCCCTTGAGGCGACGCAGGTTGAAGAACAGGCGTTTCTGGTTGGCCGTGGTTCCCATTTTCACGAGGGACCATGAGCGCAGGATGTATTCCTGGATAGCCGCCTTGATCCACCACATGGCATAGGTCGCGAGCCGGAACCCCTTGTCCGGTTCAAAGCGCTTGACCGCTTGCATCAGGCCGACGTTGCCTTCGGAAACGACTTCTCCGATCGGCAGGCCATACCCGCGGTAACCCATGGCAATCTTGGCGACGAGGCGTAGATGGGAATTGACTAGGCGTTCTGCAGCTTCAGGGTCTTCATGCTCTTTGTAGCGCTTGGCGAGCATGTACTCTTCCTGCGGCTGAAGCATCGGAAACTTGCGGATCTCGTCCAGATACCGGCTAAGACCGCCTTCCCCTGCTGTAAGCGTCGGAACGTTCTGGGCCATAACATGCACCCCCTTTCGTCAAGTTTGCGACCCCTTCCTCCCGCTGCCCCGCAGTGATACGCAAGCAAGCCATTTTTGAGGGAAGGCGGACGCACAATAGTGTCCGTACAGGCACACAAGAGCTTCTAATATAGGTCCAAATTGGCCGATTGCATGGTCAGAAAACGAAAACGCATCCTAAAATTTTTGTAATCCGGACAAAAGATTTGCGAAATCATCCGGGTAAGGGCTCTCAAAGCGCAAGGTTTTACCATTTTCCGGGTGTTCGAAAGCCAGCAGGCCGGCATGCAGGGCTTGCCTGTGAAAACCGTTCACGAGGCTTTTGAGCGGCTCATCGAGCCTGTTTGCCTTGGTCTTGAAACCCGACCCGTAATCATCGTCTCCGATCAGCGGATGGCCAATGTGGGCCATGTGCACGCGGATCTGGTGGGTGCGTCCGGTTTCAAGGCGGCATTCCAGCAGCGAGGCGAGCGCAGGCTGTTCGGCGTTGCCGAAGCGCTCCTTCACCTGCCAGTGTGTGATGGCGTGGCGGCCGGACGTCTTGACGACGGCAATCTTCTGACGGTTTGCCTGTGAACGGGCCAGATTGGCATTGATCGTGCCTTTCAGGCCGGAGGGTGCCCCCCAGACCAGAGCCGAATAGGCGCGTTCCAGCGGTCCGGTGCGGCCGTGGTCGGCAAACTGGGCTGCAAGGCCCTTGTGAGCCTGGTCGGTCTTGGCGACGACAAGCAGTCCGGAGGTGTCCTTGTCGATCCTGTGAACGATGCCGGGGCGCTTCACGCCGCCGATGCCGGAAAGGCTGTCACCGCAATGATGGATGAGTGCATTGACGAGGGTGCCGGTCCAGTTGCCGGCACCAGGATGGACGACAAGCCCCGCCGGTTTGTCTACCACGATAAGGTGTTCGTCCTCAAAGACGACCGAGACGGGGATGTCCTCGCCCTTGGGCTCCGGGTCTTCTGCCTGCGGCAAAGTGAGGGTCAGGGCATCGCCTTCATTGACCCGGTATTTCGGCTCCACTATTTTCGCGCCGCCGACGGTGACGTCCCCGGACTTGATCAGGGACTGGATCCTGTTGCGGCTAAGGGCTTCCAGATGAGCCGCCAGCACCGCATCCAGCCGTTTCCCGGCATCGGCTGCATCAACTGTTAAACTGAAATCCTGGTCCAGACCGGCCGGATACTCGAGGGAATTGTCTGTCATGTCACAACCTGATTATCGGGATGAGGGGCCGGGTGAAAAGCCGCTTGATCCTGCGGCCGAACGCATCCAGGCCAAGCTGAAGCGTCTGTTGCTCGGCTCGTCCCTCGTCATGATCGCCGGCTTTATCGCTGTCTTTGCAGCAATTCTCTACAAGATCAACTCCAATAAGTCCGATGTTTCAGCCGATCAATATGCTGCAACAGTGGCAGTTGGCGCTGACGCGGAAATTTTGCAGGCCGACCTTTCGAACGGTCTCTTGCTGGTTCTGGTGCGCGAAGGCAGCAAGACGGCGCTACTGCGCTTCGATCCTGTCACGGGCAAGCAACTGGGTCGCACGGATTTTGTCGCGCGCTGACGTAGCGTCGCGCATACGGCGCGCGGTTATGAACAGGCATGTGACAGAAAAATGAAAATTAGGGCTTGCGTCTTTTGTCATGCAGCCGTATACGCACGGTCCTCGGCTTGAGGCACTGAGCTTCTCAAGCCCCGCGCGCCCATCGTCTAGCGGTCTAGGACGCCGCCCTTTCACGGCGGAAACACGGGTTCGAGTCCCGTTGGGCGTGCCATTTTTCCCCAAGGCACAAACAGCATATCCACATCCTGCGCACAGGGTTCTCCACCCGTTTGTGCACCGGTTACACGGAGTGCTGTGTTCGATCAGCTGGCAGTGCTGTCTTCCTGCTGGCCGGTCTCGATCAGCTCGACTTCCGCGTCTTGCGCGATCTGCGCGAAGTCTGGCGAGGGGCAATAATCCGTCACGAAAGTAGTGACCTGTCGCAGGTGTCCGACACGGACCGGTGCAGTGCGCTCGAACTTGGTGCTGTCGGCGGCCAGAATGACGTGCCTGGCGTTGTCCATGATGGTCTTGGTGACTTTCACTTCCCGGTAGTCGTAATCGAGCAGGGAGCCGTCGGGATCGATCGCGGAAGCGCCGATGACGGCGAAATCGACCTTGAACTGGCGCATGAAGTCCACCGCGGCCTCGCCGACAATGCCGCCGTCGGAATGGCGCAACACGCCACCGGCAATCACCACCTCGATCTGGGAATAGCCGCGCATCAGGCTGGCGACGTTGATGTTGTTGGTGATCACCATCAGGCCGCGATGCTGGAGCAGCGCCTGTGCGACCGCTTCCGTGGTGGTGCCGATGTTGATGAAGATGGACGCGTTGTCGGGAATGAGCGAGGCAACCTTCTCGCCGATGTCTGCCTTTTCCCTGCTGGAAATGATCCTGCGGGCCTCGTAGCCGACATTTTCGATGCCGGACGACAGCAGGGCCCCGCCATGAGTGCGCGCCAGCAGGCGCCGGTCGCAAAGCTCGTTGAGGTCCTTGCGGATCGTCTGCGGGCTGACATCAAACCGCCGGGCGAGATCGTCGACGCTGACGCGGCCCATCTGCCGTGCGAGTTCGAGAATGGCGTTGTGGCGTTCGATCAACATGTACGGCAGACTCAACCTGTGCATGACGGGCTGGCTGCGTTCCTGCATCTGCAAACGGAAATGCGGGCGAGGAGCAACAGCGCGTCAGGTTCGTTCAATATTCGGACGAATGTCCATCGGACTAGATGACCGGAGCGACCTGCTCAGATCAAGCCACATCTTTCTTTTTTTGTTTCGTGGCTTTCGTTTTCCGGTCGCTGTCTTGCGCGGCGCCGGTGCTTGCCGGCGTTGTTTCCGCCTCCGACTTTGGCTTGTTCCGGCTGGAGGCAACGATCCTGCTCACCAGCGCTTCAGCCGCGTTGGCGATATCGCCGGATCTTGATTGAGCTTGTGTCGTGCCCTGGTCCGCGTCTGCCTGCAGATTTTCCTTGGAGGATGCCTCAGGCCGGTTGCGATCTTCCGGCGGGCTGTCCTTGGTCTGAAGAGAAACCGGGACGAAAGGCGGTGCCGGCTTTGCGGGAGCGCCTGCGGCAGAAGCATTGACGGCTGGAGACGCCTGACCGGTCAGCTTTTCGGCAAGGGCGCGGAAATCGCGGCGCAGATCCACGAGAGCAGGAACCGAGGATAGGTCCTTCTGCAGCTTTGCCATCTGGGCGGTGATCCGCTGAAGCGCACGGTCTTTTTCAGCAGCGTCGGCCTGGTAGCGGGCGGCTTCGCCGGAAAGCTTTTCCAGCTCGGCATCAAGATGTTTCTGGCGCTCGTTTTCAGGAAGCCTGGCTGCGTCCAGCATCAGCGACAGACGGGTGACTTCAGCCTGTGCGGACACATAGTTGGATTCCGTGTCGACCAATTGCGCTTCCAGTTCGGCGAGCCTTGTCTTGGCGGTTTCGCTGCGCGCAGCGTCCATCTGGCCTGCAACTGTCGGCTCATACCGGGCCAGCTTGGCCTTCAAAGTGGCAACTTCCGCTTCAAGTCCGGTGATTGTCGCAAGTGCCATGGTGCCGGACGCCGGCAGCCAGCCGCTGTCGTCTTCTGCGGGTTCTTCCGGCTTCGCCTCGGAAGGCGTGTCTTCGGGGGCCTTGGTCCAGCTTTCCGCAAGAGCCCGTTCGGCTTCCGACAGCTTCTTTTTCAGGGAGGTCACTTCGGACGACAGCATGTCGACAGCGTGCTGATCACTCGCCTGGGCGGCGACCTTGGCTTCCAGGTCGGAAATCGTTTCCTTGTGAGATTTCGTCAGCGCTTCAACTTCCGCCCGCATCCGCGTGGTTTCGAGCTGAAACTTCGCAGCCTTCTCACGCTCGTTGTCGAGACGCTTCTCGACACGGCGCAATTCTACCGCATGGCGCGCACGTTCCTGGTCCTGTGCAGCGCGGACCTCTGCGTAACTGGTCGGATTGACGGCGCGCAGGGCTTCTTCGGTCAGTCGGGCGGCCCGGCGATAAAATGCGGGCAGGATTGCCAGTCCGATCAGGCCGGCGGTGCAAAACCCCAGCGCCACATACATCGCTGCTTCAATCAAGTCCGGCTCCCGGTTACGCTCTAAAAAACGCCCACAACTCCATCATTAGACGACAGTAGGCCTGCCGCCAAGTGTCCTGCGTGGAACGAATGCAACCCGTCTTCGTCGCCAGGTTGCGACAGCCGCCTTCCTGGTCCGATCAGAACGGGTTCCATGTCGGCTTGTCGGTGAACTTCAGGTATCCCATGTTCAGCCCAAGACGGGCGCCGACACCGGCGCGCACAGGCACCAGCACGATTTCGTTGTTCAAGAGCACGGTCATGCCGACCCCGCCGACCAGGTAGGCCGATCCGTTGACACCGGCAAAGCGGGTGTAGAGGGAGTTCACGGTGGGCAGGTTATAGACCAGCATCATCACCCGGGCACCATCCGCGCCAAAGTCCCAGCCCACGGACGGGCCTTGCCAGAACAGCTTGTGAGTGCCGGCGTTGCGTGTGTAGAGGTTGCCTTCGCCATAGCGCGCGCCGGCGATAAGCGCTCCGGAGCCTTCTTCCCCGAGCACGTAACCGTTCGGTTCGCCGTAGCTGGAGAAGGCTTTCTCGACGACTGATGCAAGCCCACCCGAAACAGAGCCGAAGAACTGGTGGCCTGCCTGCAGGATTTCGTCCTGGTCGTAGGTTTGTCCAGACGGAATGGGCTCGTTGCCGGAATTCTGGGAGTACGCCGGGTTGGAAAACGCAAATGCACACAAGGCCAGGAACGCAGCCGATATCAGGGATACAACTCGCCGGGAACTTTGTGCCATTCGATATTCTCCCAAAATCTGTTGGCCGCGCCGATTGTTGCCGCTCGGTCAGACCGCAATGTTAAACTGATGCAATATCATGCTGATTCGCATGAGATGGTGCACCTTACATAAGCCGAATCAATGGAAAGCTGGCCTCAAAAAAAGACAAGGTTATGTCTTTGTGCTGTATTGATCCTGCTCTCCTGTCTTTTTGCGGGGAAAGTCTTCGCGCGTCCCCAGGTTTTCGTTCCCGATCCGATCACGGGATACGCGCTCGGCGGACATGACCCGGTGAGCTATTTCGTCGATGGTTACCCGCGCAAGGGAAAGCGGAACCATGTGCACAAATGGGGTGGTACGGAATGGATCTTCGTCAATGAAGGCAATCTTGCCGCCTTCAAGCGGGATCCTGAAGCCTATGCACCGCTTTTTGCCGCCTGCGGCGGGTATGCGCTGTCCGAGGGCTTTGGCACGGCTGGCAATCCGTTCATCTATGCCATTGTCGACGGACGACTGGTCTTTTTCCATTCGGTGGTCAACCGGTTCCTGTTCGTCGTCAACGGCAGCCAGCTGATGACGGCGGCCCAAGACAATGCCGAACGGGTCGGCTGCGTGCCGATGCGGTAGGTGGTTACCCGGTTAAACTGCTCCCGGACGCCGGAAAAGGCGGATTTCGGGGCAAACTTTCATCTGGATGACATGGTTTGCTGCCCGCCGCTGCCTTGGCAGCCGCTGTGCGGATGTGTAACTCTTGCAGCCACTATATCGAATCAGTTTCCGCCGCCTCCTCAAGAAGAGCCTCAAAACGCCATGTCTGCACTAAAAGAGCTTTCCTCTCTTGATCTTGCCGCCCTGGTGGCCAGCCGCGTCTGCCACGACATCATTTCTCCCGTCGGGGCGATAACCAACGGGTTGGAAGTGCTTGACGAGGAGGGGTCGGAGGACATGCGTGAATTCGCCATGGACCTCATCCGCAAGAGCGCGCGCCAGGCATCTGCAAAACTGCAGTTCGCCCGTCTTGCCTTCGGTGCTGCAGGCTCGGCAGGCGCGGAGATCGACCTGGGGGACGCTCAGGTCGTTGCCACCGGGTTCATGGAAAACGAAAAATCCGATCTAAATTGGCAATTGACCCGGCACCTGATGCCGAAGAACTACGTAAAACTACTTCTCAACTTGATCCTCATCGCGAACCAGTGCGTTCCGCGCGGTGGAGAAATCAAGGTTGAAATGGAAGGCGACCCACAATCTCCGTCCTTCACGCTTCAGGCCAGCGGTCTCAATCCGCGCATTCCGCTCGGAATGAAGGAAACTCTGAGCGGAGAAGAGCCTGAACGGGTCGATGCGCACTCGGTTCAGCCGATCTACACGTTGCTGCTCGCCCGTGAATGCGGCATGGTATTAACGATAGATAAACAAGAAGAGTTGGTAAAAATAACGGCCCTCTTGGCAGAATAAACAAGGCCTTCAAAAGTCTCCATCCGCTTCAGCGTATCTTAACTGTTTGCCGTCAACCTAGCTCTCATGGACTTCTCGGTCCAGACGTCCCTTTTGGGATGCGGAACCAGTAACAAGTCGGGTGAGAGCAGGCCATGGACGACCTCCTCAGGGAATTCATTACCGAGACAAACGAAAGTCTCGATGTTGTTGACGTTGAGCTCGTAAAATTCGAGCAGGAACCGAACAACGCGACTATCCTAGATAATATTTTCCGCCTGGTGCACACGATCAAGGGCACCTGTGGCTTCCTGGGTCTTCCCCGTCTTGAAGGTATCGCGCATGCGGCTGAAACCCTCATGGGCAAGTTCCGCGATGGCGCTCCTGTCACGCAAGAGGCCGTTTCCCTCATTCTGACCTCGATCGACCAGATCAAGGACATTCTGGGTGAACTGGAAGCTGCCGAAGGCGAAGAGCCGCAAGGCGACGACAGTGAGCTGATCGGCCAGCTGGAAGAGATGTCCGCGAAAGCTGATGCTGCCATGAAGGGTGGCGCAGCCGTCACGGAAGCGCCTGTGGCTGAAGCCGTTGCGGCAGAGCCTGAAGCGCCTGCCGAAGAAGCTGCCGCCGAGCAAGCTCTTGAACGTCCGCTCCGTCCTGGCGAAGTGTCGCTGGACGAACTGGAGCGCGCGTTCCGCGAAACCGAAGTTGAAGTCGAAGTCGCCGAGCCGGAAGTTCCGGAACTCGAAGAGATCGTCGACGAAGCCGATGAGCCAGAGCCTGCTCCCGTTGCGGTCAAGGCAGAAGCCAAGGCGGCTGCGAAAGCCCCGGCGAAAAAGGCTGGCGGCGAAGGCGGCGAGAAGAAATCCTCCGGTGGCGGTGTTTCCAACCAGAGCATTCGAGTTGCGGTCGACACGCTCGAGCACCTGATGACCATGGTGTCCGAACTGGTGCTGACCCGGAACCAGCTTCTGGAAATCGTACGCCGCCATGAAGACAGCGAATTCAAGGTGCCGCTGCAGCGTCTGTCGAATGTAACTGCCGAACTGCAGGAAGGCGTCATGGCGACGCGCATGCAGCCGATCGGCAATGCCTGGCAGAAACTGCCGCGCATCGTTCGCGATCTCAGCCAGGAACTTGAAAAGCCGATCGAACTGGAAATGATCGGTGCGGATACCGAACTGGACCGCCAGGTTCTCGAGATGATCAAGGACCCGCTCACGCACATGGTCCGCAACTCGGCCGACCATGGTCTTGAGCGTCCGGATGAGCGCCGCTCCGCAGGCAAGCCTGAAAAGGGTACCATTACCCTGGCGGCCTATCATGAAGGCGGCCACATCATCATCGAAGTTCGCGATGACGGTAAGGGCATCGACGTCGACAAGGTGAAGGCGAAGGTCGTGGAACGCGGCCTGGCGTCGGAAGCCGAAGTCGACAAGATGACGGACGCCCAGATCCACAAGTTCATCTTCGCAGCCGGGTTCTCCACGGCCGCAAAGGTTACGAGCGTGTCCGGCCGCGGCGTCGGCATGGATGTCGTCCGCAACAACATCGAACTGATCGGCGGTACTGTCGACCTGCGCTCTACCCAGGGCAAGGGCTCGAGCTTCATCATCAAGATCCCGCTGACGCTTGCCATTGTTTCGACGCTGATCGTCGAAGCCGGCGGCGACCGGTTCGCCATCCCGCAGCTTTCCGTTGTCGAACTGGTCCGCGTACAGACCAATTCGGAACACCGTATAGAGCGGATCAAGGACACCCCGGTCCTGCGCTTGCGCAACAAGCTGCTGCCGCTGGTGCACCTGTCCCAGCTCCTCGGTATCTATGAGGGCGAAAACGCGGACGAGGCGATTGATGCGGACAACGGCTTCATCGTTGTCATGCAGGTCGGTAGCCAGACATTCGGCGTGGTTGTCGACGGTGTCTTCCATACGGAGGAAATCGTGGTCAAGCCGATGTCGACGATGCTGCGCAACCTCGGCATGTTCTCCGGCAACACCATCCTGGGCGACGGTTCCGTGATCATGATCATCGATCCGAACGGCATCGCCGGTGCCATGGCAAGCCATGCATCCAGCGCGGTCACAGAGAACCAGGAAGACGAACGGGAAGACCTGCAGAGCCGCGCGATTTCCGGCCAGAGCTCGATCTCGCTTCTGCTGTTCCGTGCCGGTGCGCCGGAACCCAAGGCCGTGCCGCTGTCGCTGGTCACGCGCCTGGAGGAGTTCGAGGTCTCCAAGATCGAACGGTCGAACGGCCGCGATCTGGTCCAGTACCGCGGTGCGCTCATGCCGCTCGTCTATCTGAACGAAGGCGACAGCCACAAGTCGGAAGGCACGCAGCCGATGCTGGTGTTCTCCGATGCGGGACGCTCCATGGGCCTCGTGGTCGACGAGATCGTCGACATCGTCGAGGACCGCATGAACATCGAAGTCGGTTCGGAACGTCCGGGCATCCTCGGCTCTGCCGTGGTGAAGGAACGTGCGACCGAGATCATTGACCTCGGCTACTATCTGCCGCAGGCCTTTGAAGACTGGTTCATGCGCAAGGAAATGGACATCGAGGCGCTGACGAAGAAGGTTCTCTTCGTGGATGACTCGTCCTTCTTCCGCAACATGCTGACACCGGTTCTGAAGGCTGCCGGCTACGATGTGACCACCTGTACCGGTCCGCATCAGGCGTTCGAACTTCTGGAAAACGGCGACAAGTTCCATGCGATCGTCAGTGACATCGAAATGCCGGAAATCAACGGCTTCGAGTTCTGTGAATCGCTGCGCCGCGATCCCCGGTTCCGCAACATTCCGATCCTGGCCCTGTCGTCCATGGTGACGCCGGCCTCGATCGAACGCGGCCGCCAGGCGGGCTTTGACGACTATGTCGCCAAATTCGACCGTCCGGGCCTGATCGCCGCCCTGAAAGACGTCTTCTCCGGTGAAATGGGAGCTGCAGCATGAGTGTGCTGGAACACAAACTGACCGCGGAGCAAAAAGCCGCAAGTGACATGATCCAGTATGTGACCGTGGTCATCGGCGGCCAGCTGTTCGGCCTGCCCATTTCCCAGGTTCACGACGTGTTCGTGCCGGAAAGCGTAACTCGCGTGCCGATGTCCGCACCCGAGGTTCAGGGTGTCCTGAACCTGCGTGGACGCATCGTTACTGCAATCAACATGCGCCGCCGCCTTCACTTGCCTCCGCTGAAGGAAGGACAGATGATGGCCGTGGGTATCGAGTACAAGCAGGAAAGCTACGGCCTTGTCATCGACACGGTTGGTGAGGTGCTGACGCTGCCGTCCGCATCTGCAGAGCCCAACCCGTCGAACCTGGATCGCCGTTGGGCCGAGATCTCCGGAGGCGTCCATCGTCTGGACGGCCGCCTGATGGTCATTCTGGATGTCGACCGTCTGCTTGGTGCGATGTTCACCGAACCCATGGCTGCAGCATAACTGGGCCGCAATGGCCATTGAGTGGAGTTACGCCTGATGAAACAGTGCCTCGTAGTAGATGACTCAAGCGTCATCCGGAAGGTGGCTCGCCGCATTCTCGAGGATATGAATTTCGAGATTACGGAAGCGGAAGACGGCCAGAAGGCGCTTGACGAATGCCGCAAGACCATGCCGGACGCGATCCTGCTGGACTGGAACATGCCCGTCATGGACGGACTTGAGTTCCTGACCAGCCTGCGTGCGGAAGAAGGCGGAGAAAACCCGATCGTCGTATTCTGCACGACCGAAAACGATGTTGCTCACATCGCCCGCGCCATCCGCGCCGGTGCAAACGAGTACATCATGAAACCGTTTGACCGCGAAATCGTGGAAGCCAAGTTTCAGGAAGTCGGTCTTATCTAGTTTCGAGTTGGGCAGTCTAAATGGCGTTTGCGCAAAGAAGCATAACTGCGGGCACGAGTCCGGGCAGCGACCCCATCAAAGTCATGGTCGTAGATGACGCTGTCGTCATCCGCGGACTCCTGACACGCTGGCTCGGTGAAGACAAAAGTCTGAAAGTCGTCAGCTCGCATCGCAACGGCAAGCTTGCTGTAGAAGATATCGAAAAAAGCAATCCCGACGTCGTCGTTCTCGACATCGAGATGCCGGAAATGGACGGCATGACGGCCTTGCCGCTCATGCTGGCGAAGAAGCGCGATCTCGTCGTGATCATGGCTTCGACGCTGACCCGCCGCAACGCGGAAATCAGCTTGAAGGCCCTGTCTCTGGGCGCGGCCGACTATGTGCCGAAGCCGGAATCGACTTCCGAGGTCACGACGTCCATCGATTTTCGCCGTGAGCTGATCGAGAAGGTCAAGGCTCTTGGGGCACGTGCATTGCGCATGCGCGGTCCTGCGCGCACCATGCGTGCAGAAACCAGCGCAGGCCGCACCGCGCAGCCGGTCAGACCGATTTCTGCGCGTCCGGCAACGGATACACGGGCGACCTTTCGCGGAGCTGCTCAACCGGCGGGAGCTGCTGCCGGTGCAGTGAAGTACCAGACACGTCCGTACTCTTCCGCGCGTCCGCGCATCCTTGCGATCGGTTCCTCTACGGGCGGTCCGCAGGCACTGCAGGAAGTCATGCGCGAAGTCGGTACGGCCATGAACGATGTGCCGGTGGTCATCACCCAGCATATGCCGCCAACCTTCACTGCCATTCTGGCCGAGCACATGGGCAAGGCTGCCCTGCGTCCGTCCAAGGAAGGTGAAGATGGCGAAGTGCTGAAGCCCGGCAATATCTATGTCGCGCCTGGCGGCAAGCACATGATCGTGGAAAAGGACGGCGGTGTCGCCAAGATCCGGCTGACCGACGGTCCTCCCGTGAATTTCTGCAAGCCTGCCGTCGATCCCCTGTTCGACAGCGTTGCGAAGGTATTCGGTTCGGCAAGCCTGGGTGTCATCCTGACCGGTATGGGTCATGACGGCGCTGAAGGCGTCAAGACGATTGCAGCAGGCGGCGGCAGCGTGATCACGCAGGACGAAGCCACAAGCGTGGTCTGGGGCATGCCGGGCGCAGCTGCACAAACGGGCGTCTGCAGCGAAATTCTACCCTTGAAGGAGATCGGCCCGAAGATCTCGCGCGTTCTGAAGGGGAACACGAGATGACCCCGAGCGAGTTCGAGTTTCTGAAAAACTTCCTGAAGACCCGCTCCGGCCTGGTTCTGTCCAACGACAAGCAATACCTGGTCGAAAGCCGTCTTCTGCCGATTGCACGCAGCTCCAAGCTGGAAACGCTCAGTGCGGTGATCCAGCAGCTTCAGCGCGGCACCAACAGAGCTCTGGAAACGGACGTCGTCGAGGCGATGACGACCAACGAGTCGTTCTTCTTCCGCGACAAGACACCGTTCGAGCACTTCAAGGACACGATGCTGCCGGCGCTGCTGGAAAGCCGCGCGACACGCAAGCAGATCAAGATCTGGTGTGCGGCTGCCTCGACCGGGCAGGAGCCTTATTCCCTGGGCATCTGCCTGAAGGAAGATGCGGCCAAGATGGCTGGCTGGCGAACCCGGATCCTGGGTACGGACCTCTCCAATGAAGTGCTGGAAAAGGCCAAGACCGGCCTCTACAGCCAGTTTGAGGTTCAGCGCGGTCTGCCGATCCAGATGCTGCTGAAATACTTCGAGCAGAAGGGTGACATGTGGCAGATCAATGCCGGCATGCGCGCCATGATCGAATGGAAGAAGCTGAACCTGCTGGAAAGCTTCACCCATCTGGGCGAGTTCGACATCATTTTCTGCCGCAACGTGCTGATCTACTTCGATCAGGCAACCAAGACGGAAATCCTCGGCCGGTTGGCGAAATCCCTGCCGGATGACGGGTATCTCGTTCTCGGTGCCGCAGAAACCGTGGTCGGTCTGACGGATGCCTTCAAGCCGGTGCCCGGTAAGCGAGGCCTCTTCCAGAAGAAACAGGCTGCACAGGCCGCGACCGGCACGGCAGCAACGCCGCGCCTGGCCGTGGGAGCTGGAGCAGGCTTGGGTCTGCAGCGTTAGACCTGCGTCCCTCCTTCAGCACGGTTTGGATATTTCTGATCAAGTTCAAAGGCGGCCTCTGGCCGCCTTTTTCATTCGCTGCACCGTGAAGGAATCCCGTCAAAAAAGCGGTCTGTTGCGCGTGAGCAAGGTTTTGAAATTCATTTTGTTCGTTCGCTCTCGTGAAGTTTATCCGGCTGGCGGCGAACAGCACTTGTCTGCATCTGCATCCATTCCATTTTCACGAACGTAAGCTTTGCGTCCTGCCGGGCACTCGGGGTGTTCGACTGCGGGACTGTTTTAATGAATCGGAATTGCAGGGAGTGGGAATATGACCGAGATAAAAGTTGAACTCACACGTCGCGCGGCGCTTCTGGGAGCAGGTGGTGCGCTTGCCGGGGCAAGTCTTGCCGGAACCACCGTTGTCCACGCGGCTGCAGAAAAGCAGGCCTCTGTGCCGGCACCCGTTGCCCGCTATTCCGTAGGCGGGTTCGAGGTGACAACCCTGCACGACGGAGCAGTCTCGCTGACCGAGCCGCAGAAGACCTTCGCCATGAATGTGGACGCGGATACATTTTCTGCGACCAATGCCGATAACTTCCTGCCCAAGGACAGTTTCCAGATCAGTTTCACGCCAACGCTGGTGAACACGGGCAGCGAATTGATCCTGTTCGACACCGGCAATGGCGAAGGTGCCCGGCCAGGCCGCGGCAAGATGCGTGCTGCGCTGGAAAATGCGGGATACACGCCGGAGCAGGTTGACGTGGTGGTGCTGACGCACATGCATCCCGATCACGTCAGCGGTCTGATGGAAGGCGGCGCGCCGACCTTTGCCAATGCCCGCTATGTGACCGGGCAGAAGGAATATGACTTCTGGGCGGCAATGGATGCCGAAGCCAATGGGGTGACCAAGCTGATGGCGAGCCACGTCAAACCGTTGGCGGAGAAAATGACTTTCCTCGATGACGGCGGCAGCGTGACGACGGGTGTCACCGCGATGGCTGCTGCAGGTCATACCCCCGGTCACATGATCTACATGCTTGAAAGCGACGGCAAGCAGCTTGCCATAACGGCGGATACCGCCAATCACTACGTCTGGTCGCTGGCGCATCCCGAATGGGAAGTGCGTTTCGACATGGACAAGGAAGGCGCCGCGGCCACCCGCAAGACGGTGTTCGGCATGCTGGCCGCCGACAAGATCCCGTTCGTGGGCTATCACATGCCGTTCCCGGCGGTCGGCTACGTGGAGACCAACGACAGCGGTTTCCGCTATGTCCCAGCGTCATACCAGTTGCAGCTCTGATCCTGCCATCGCAAGTGCGGAAAGGCCGGCGGCAACGCCGGCTTTTTTGTTTTCGTCGGACAGTTACGAGTTTTCGTCTGGTAGTGAAAATGTCATAAACGTGTGAAAGCCTTCTTCTCGTTACTTCAGGTTGAGGTGCGCATGTCAGACCATATCTATCAGGCCATTTGGAACGAAGATGCCGACCGGTTCAGCGTCAGCACACGCAACGTGGATGGCGACTGGACGGACATGACAGCTGACATTCTGCTGGACGAGCAGGTGAAGGCCAAAGGGTCCCGCCAGATCGACCTGGCCGCGAACCCGCTCTTTGCCCGGGTCGATTTCGACAAGATGGCGGCGAGCGATCTGTACCAGTCCTTCATCCGGCTTCTGGACAACTATGCGGTCCACTTTCGCGACCCGGAAACCATTTCGCCTGCCGAGCGAGACGAGATCGAAGGGTTTCTCGATCTGGTGATTGCAAGCCGGCCGATGCAGATCGCTTTCGAGCATATTTCTGCCGAGCTCGTCAGGGACATGACCGCTGAAACCTTCCGGCAGGATCTGTTCCGGATGTGGTTCGAGGTCTACACTAACTTCTTCCGGGGCAAGTCGACCCACTTCTGCACCGGCTTCGAGCATGTTTTTGTCGGCGAGGGCAAATACAAGAAAGGGGCGAATTCCGCCTCGGAGAAGGGTGAAATCTCCGGTTATCACTCCTGGGTGAAATTCGCGCTCGATGAACTCAACAACCGGGTCGACTACCTTGGTTACAAATACGATCTCGGAGGTCCGGGACCGGAGAACCCCCATGTCGTGACGCTGCAGATGGTCTGGAACCACCAGGACATGACCGGCAATCTTGTCGCTGAGCTCTTCAAGAGCAAGGGTGGATTTTTTGTCGGCAGCAGTCCTGCGTGCGAATTCGCGCTCGGCACGCTTGCCTATTACGAAGGCCTGCACGGCTTGCTCACCAACCAGAAGAAGCGTGTTCAGCTCGGTGAGGGCAAGTTCGATCTGGTGATGTATCACGAGACCACGGCTGATGGCTCGCTGGGACAGCACATCCGCTCATTCTACCCTGTGTTCCTTGGTGACGGCAGCACCCGCACGGACGATTCCGGCAATGTGGTCGTGCGTCCAAGGACCGTTGAAATGCAGAATGACGGTCCGCTTCGCATTCTTTCGGCTTTGCCGAACCCGCCGGGGGATGACCAGGGCACGGAATGGGTGGAGATCTGGAATGCCGGTGCAGCGGACATCGACCTTACGGGCTACGAACTGCGGGACAAGATGGGCCGGCCGCAGCCGGTAGAGGCGGTCGTTCTAATTGCAGGTGCCGTTTTGAAGGTGTCGGTGACGCGGGCAACGGTCCATCACATGCAGATGTCGAACCGGAAGGGGTTGATTACCCTGCATGACAGTTCCGGCGAGATGCTGGCGTCAGTCAATTACGGGCAGGCGGCAGAGGGGGCTGTGCTGACCTTTGCCGAGCGTGCAGTTGGCTAGATCAGCTTTGGCACATCCAACCATCAACAACAAAAAGCCCCGGCAGTGCCGGGGCTTTTAAAACGTCAACGTCTGATGCTGGATCAGGCGGCTGCTTCGACGTCCGGCTCGCGCAGAACGTAACCTCGGCCCCACACCGTTTCGATGTAGTTCTTGCCGGAGGTTGCAGCTGCCAGCTTCTTGCGAAGCTTACAGATAAACACGTCGATGATCTTCAGTTCCGGCTCGTCCATGCCGCCATAGAGATGGTTCAGGAACATCTCCTTGGTGAGCGTCGTTCCCTTGCGCAGGGAGAGAAGCTCCAGCATCTGGTATTCCTTGCCGGTCAGATGGACGCGCTGGCCGCCGACTTCGACGGTTTTGGTGTCCAGGTTGACCTTCAGGTCGCCAGTGACGATGACCGACTGTGCGTGCCCCTTCGAGCGGCGGACGATTGCGTGGATACGCGCAACCAGCTCGTCCTTGTGGAACGGCTTGGTCATGTAATCGTCGGCGCCGAAGCCGAGACCGCGAACCTTGTCTTCGATACCCGCGTTACCGGAAAGGATCAGGATCGGTGTCTTGACCTTGGAAACGCGTAGTGTCCGGAGAACCTCGTAACCGGACATGTCCGGCAGGTTCAAATCCAACATAATGATGTCGTAATCGTACAGTTTGCCGAGGTCGATACCTTCCTCGCCAAGATCTGTCGTGTAGACGTTGAAGTTCTCGGACTTCAGCATCAGCTCGATGCTCTGCGCCGTGGCGCTGTCATCCTCAATCAACAATACACGCATGCCAATCCCCTTGTTCTGCCTTTCCTGGGCAAGTCGCAACGGCTCTGTCGGTGCCTGCTACGAAGGACTGATGTTAACCCCGACTCAAAGCTATCGGTTAATGGTTAACAAAATATGATTCGCAACGGCAAGCTCTGGAGAGAGGAAACTGTGAACAACACTCAACTTATTGAATCCCCAGAAAAAATTCGGATTCACAAATCTTAATGTTGAACTTTAAGAACCGGCGCTAACCGATTCCGTTCAGATTCCTTTCAACAAAGCCGTTTTGACTTCGAAATGGCTCTCGCTTGTCAGCCTTCCAAAGGTTAAGATTAACCAGAGTCGTAAACGATCGGTTACCAAAACCGTTAACGAGGGAAGGAATCTTACGTGAAGGCGCTTTTCGCCGAGATTGATTCGCTCATGCCGACCGAAATTTATGGCCGGGTGACTGCGGTTCAGGGACTTCTCGTCGAGATTGCGGGCCCTATTCACGAAATGAGTGTCGGCTCGAGATTGTTGATCGACAACGGTGAGGATAACCCGAAAGTGCCCGCAGAGGTTGTGGGTTTTCGTGAAGGACACGCACTTTGCATGCCTTTTTCCGGGCTCGAAGGCGTGCGAATGGGTTGCAAAGCCGTGATTCAATCGCGTGACAGCGTGGTTCATCCGGCAAATGCCTGGCTTGGCCGAGTGATTAACGCACTTGGTGAACCGATTGATGGTAAAGGAAGTCTTGTTCATGGCGGAGTGCCTCGCAAATTGCGAAGTTCGCCTCCGCCGGCCTCCGAACGTAAACGAGTTGGACCGCCCCTGGATCTCGGCGTTCGGGCACTTAATACATTCGTAACCTGTTGCGAGGGGCAGCGAATGGGCATTTTTGCCGGCTCCGGCGTCGGCAAGTCCGTGCTGATGTCCATGCTGGCGCGCAATACAAAGTGTGATGTCGCGGTCATCGGCCTAATCGGCGAACGCGGTCGAGAGGTTCAGGAGTTCATCGAGGACGATCTGGGCGATTCGGGACTGGAGCGCTCCGTGGTCGTGGTCGCGACCTCAGATGAAAGCGTTCTGATGCGGCGGCAGGCCGCCTATCTGACCATGACTGTTGCCGAACATTTCCGCGATGAAGGCAAGAACGTGCTGTGCATGATGGACTCGGTAACGCGATTCGCCATGGCACAGCGTGAAATCGGCTTGTCGATCGGTGAGCCGCCGACCTCAAAGGGCTATACGCCGACGGTCTTTACCGAATTGCCGCGACTTCTGGAGCGGGCCGGTCCCGGCAAGGAGAACAGCGGATCGATCACCGGCCTTTTCACTGTTCTTGTGGAAGGTGACAATCACAACGAGCCTGTGGCCGACGCGGTGCGCGGTATTCTCGATGGCCACGTGGTGATGGAACGCGGCATTGCCGAGCGTGGCCGTTATCCGGCAATCAATGTGCTGAAATCCGTGTCGCGTACCATGCCGCGCTGCGTGCCGCCGGAGCAACTCCCGGTTCTGCGCAGGGCCCGACAGCTTCTGTCGACCTATACGGACATGGAAGAATTGATCCGGCTGGGCGCATACCGGAAGGGGTCCGACCCGACCGTGGACGAAGCCATCTACAGGTTCGACATGATCGACGAATTCCTGAATCAGGGAAAAGACGAAGCGACATCACTTTCTGACGGGTATGAGCAACTTGCCAACCTTTTGGAAATGACTCAGGGGTAGACTGCCCGTGTTAGGGGAGTATTGAGTAATGAAAACCCGAGACAGTTTGATCCGTTTGAAGCGGTTTCAGGTTGACGAGAAACGACGACAGCTTGCTCAGATCGAGAGCATGATCGCCGAGTTCAACCGTATGGCCGATGAACTTGATGACCAGATCCGGTCGGAGCAGGAGCGGGTCGGTATTACGGATGTCACGCATTTTGCCTATCCGACGTTTGCCAAGGCCGCAGCGGACCGTCGCGACAACCTGCGCAATTCCGCGCACGAACTGGACGACCAGCTGCAACGTGCCCAGGACGAGCTCAGCGAGGCGATCGAGGAGCTGAAGAAGTTCGAGCAGCTGGAAGAACGCGACCAGCAGCGCGAGCGCACGGCCCAGGAACTGGCGGAGCAGGATCAGCTCGACGAAGTTGCTGCGCGGGCTCGAGGCCGATAACGGCTTACTGAACTTCCCTAGAAACAGCCGGTCTCCGAATGGGGGCTGGCAGGGCTTGATATACGTTCTTATATTCCTGATCGTTGCTCGCGGCGGTCAGGTTTTGTGCTTTTCGATCCGGGTGATATAGGAATTGGTGCTCCTCCCGGTGTTGTCGGGCGCAGGTGCTGCTACAAGTTTACGCGATAGCCAGGGTACGGCAGTTTCAATGCGATTTTTTCTGGCTTTGCTGCTTCCCGTTTCCACTTTCTCTTTTGCCCTCGGACTGACGCAGCCGCTCATGCGGTTCGAGCGCCTCTATTTTCTGGAAGACCGACCGACGCTGATCGAAATGGTGACCAGCCTCTATCACGAGGGTGATGCGGTTCTTGCCGCGATCGTGGCGCTGTTTTCGATCGGGTTTCCCGCGCTGAAGATCCTTCTGATCCATGTGGCCGTGCTTAGTGGTGCCAAGACGCGTTCGCTTGCGCTCCTGTCGATGGTCAGCAAGTGGTCGATGCTGGATGTCATGCTGGTGGCGCTGGTGCTTTTTGCCGCCAAGACAAGTGGACTGGCGGCAGCCGCCATTTTGCCGGGCCTCTGGTTCTACGCGGCCGCGACCCTGTCGACGGCAATCGCCGCGACGCTTTGTTCCAAAAGCTGAACTCTCGAAAAACACGGGCTAGAAAAAGCGCTGACAAGGTTGCTCTTCGATGAGTCGGTTGGCGCGAAGCAACGCTGGCGTTGTCGCTACATTGCCGCGACACGTCCGGGACGATCACCCGTGGGTCTTGGTTTCTTTTCCCGCCGGTTCGCCTGGAAATCACCGCATCGGGATTGTTTGGTCTGTGCCGTGCTGTCGAGAAACTTCTTGTAGGTGGCCGTCCATTCGGAGCCCTGCGTTGCCGGGATCTTCAAATGGTCGCAGCGAACCTTGGCGAAAAGGGCGAAGGTCGGCGTGTCGAGGCCGGCTTTCTCCGCGGTTCTGAGAACCAGATCCTTCTTGCCGTTGAAGACCGCATCCTTGAGTGCCTTCTGGGCCGTTCGTCCGCGCGCGCTGAGCAGTTCGATCGCGTGATTGAAGCGGCCATCCTGCAGCAACAGAATCATAAGCTCGTTGACGGTGATTTCCGCACGCTCCGCTTCCCGCCACAGGAGGGTCATGTCCGGATTGTTGAGGGCATCGCCGAACTCCCGGCGCAGCACCTTCAGTCTTGCGATCTGGTCCAGTTGATCCTGCGACAGGGAGCCTTCGATGATACTGCGCAGGCGCTTCTTGGTTTCATCGTCCACAAGCGGCAGCAAGGCTCGGCACACTGCCGGGGAAAGATCGGAGCGCAGGCACAGGTCCTCGCGCAGGACCACGTCTTCCGTGGCGTATTTGACGAAACTCAGCATGGTTTCGCGGGACAGTTTGATCTCACGGTTGCCGGCCAGAATGCGGTGCACCGGGCGGTCGCCTTTTTCGGCAATGGCATCTGAGACCTCAGGCGAGAGGTCGGTGCGGCGGGCAATCACCTGCAGGTGGCTGTTGCTCAGCCGTTCGACAAAGTCGATCAGGTCTTCCTGGGTCAGCGCGGGGCTTTGTGCAAGCAGGGGCATGGCCACGTTGACGTCGTCTTCGGCGATCTTGCGGGCAAGCTCCGGCGGCGTGTTGACTTGCGAAGCGAGCTTGTGCGCCAGCCTGGCGCGGTCCCTGGGCGAGCCGACACTGTACAGTTTTATGATTACTTCGGAGAAGATTGCCAGTTCCCGGTCGGTCCGCTCATCGAGGTTCGCAATCACAAGTTCGCTCACCTGCGCGAACAGCCGTCGTCGCGCCTCGTCTGTGCCTTCCTGTGCAAGCTTGATCAAGGACCTGGGCATCCTTCCTCCTCGTCGGGCCAGATTGGCGCCCATATTGTTATTATTACGTTACCCGATAAATGGAGGCTGGCATATTACCTTGCGTAAAGGTGAAATCTTTTTGCGATTTCCAGTGAATCCTTGTTTCTGCTGGTTTTGATGCGGTCGTTACTGCACGGGGAACTTGCGTTTTATAATAGTACCTAAAAAATGTCCGAAGACAGCAGTCTGAACCCTTTTCATCCGCGAGCGTTCCTCCATATTGTCCCTGCCATGGCCGGACCCCCGCCGGTCTTCCTGGAATTGACAAGAGTTTGAAATGAAGATTTTGCGCTGCTGCCTCTTTGCCCTGATGACAATGATGCTTGCCGGGTTGGCTCCGGTTCTGGCTCAGGAAAGCGGGGGGCAGGCCCCGGCGCAAGAGCAGGCGCCACCGGCCGATGTCGAACAGGCGAGCCAGGCCCTGATAAAGGTTCTGAATGACCCTGAAAGCCGAGCGGCGTTGATCGATCTCTTGCAGAAAAGCACAGGGGACAGCCAGCCTGCTGAAGGTGACAGGCAGGTTCCCGGGAATGAAGCTGCAATTCCGGTTCAGGGTATCTCCCAACCCCTGCAACAGGAAAACTTCGCCCTGCGGATCGGTGAATACACACGGGTTCTGGTGGATGACGCGGGGTATCTGCTGGAGCAGGCAATGCGCTCGTTGAACGGCCTGGTTCTGGTCGCGCGCGGCGATATCCCGGTGAAATGGGACAGGGTCGAGGATATCGCGATCCAGGTTGGCATCGTGCTTCTTGCGGCTTATCTCGGCTTTTTTGCCAGCCAGCTGATCGCGAAGGCACTCTATCCGCGCATGTCGCTTTATGCGCGTTACGGCGGTGGGCTGACGCGCAGCTTCATCCTTGTGCTGACATCGGTCGTCGATGCAGTGACGGTAGGCGTCGGTTGGGCCGTCGGCAACGCGGCGGCCCTGGCAAGCTTCGGTGGAATAAATGCAGGCGTAACGCTTCAGGAAAGTCTCGCGCTGAACGCGTTTTTCATCCTTGGCATGGCCAACGTCTCGCTGCGCTTCATATTCGCGCCGGGGCGGCCGGAACTGCGGTTGCTGCCGTTCACCGATGAAAGTTCGCTGTACTGGTACGGCCGTTTGCGGTTGTTCATGTACTGGATGGTCTTTGGCCTGTTCCTGGCCGTGCCGATCGCCAATGTTGCGGTATCCTTCGTGCTCGGCAACGCCTTGCGGTTCCTCGTCGTGCTTCTCGGGATGATCTATCTTCTGGTTCTGGTGCACCAGAACAGACACCGGGTAAACGAGGGGGCGCGGGATTACGCCGAGCATCTGCAGAGCGCTCTTGCCAAGCGGGCGCTCGTGCTCGTCGGTCAGCTCTGGCACCTGGCTGCCTACGGCTATATCGCGGCGGTTTTCATCATCTGGGTGACCCGGCCGTTTGACGCGACGACCATTATTCTGCGGGCAACGGGACTGTCGATCCTCACCATCATGGCGGGCATGGCCATTTCGCTGGTCGTGACCAAGGCCATCAAGGGCGGGATACGCCTGCCGGACGACCTGAACCGGACCCTTCCGGCGCTTCAAAGCCGGCTGAACGCCTTTGTGCCGCGCCTTCTGAAGTTCATCCGGTTCGCCGTCTTCCTGGTAACGGTGTTGCTGCTTCTGGAGATCTGGGGTCTGTTGACGGTTGCCGAATGGCTGGTCAGCGAAGCCGGGGTGCAACTTCTGAGCAGCTACGGTTCTGCCTTCCTGGTCCTGCTCGTGGCTTTCATGATCTGGCTTGCCGTCATGTCGTGGGTGGACCTCAGGCTGCAGTCACGTTCCGGATACATCGTAACAGCGCGCGAACGCACGCTGTTCCAGTTGTTCCGCAATGCATCGACGGTCGTCATCGTGGTGATGGCACTGCTCTTGTCGCTGTCGGAAGTCGGCGTCGATATCGGTCCGCTGATCGCCGGTGCCGGTGTCGTCGGTCTGGCGATTTCCTTCGGTGCACAGACCTTGGTCAAGGACATCATCACCGGAGCCTTCATCCAGGTCGAGAATGCCATCAACGAGGGCGACGTCGTCACTGTTGCCGGTATAACGGGAACGGTCGAGGGGATCACCGTCCGGTCGGTGCGCATGCGCGACATCGACGGAACAACCCACATCATTCCGTTCTCGTCGGTCGACATGGTGTCCAACTTCATGCGCGGCTTCTCCTATCATGTCGCGCTGATCGGTGTTGCCTACGACACGAATATCACCCACGCCAAGGACGCCATGCTGGAAGCCTTCCGCAGACTGAAGGAAACGGATTTCGGACCCAAGATCATCGGTGATTTCGAAATGCACGGCGTTACCAACTTCGGTGCCAGCTCCATTGATATCCGCGGCCGCATCAAGACCGTCCCGGGGGATCAGTGGGGCGTCGGGCGTGCGTATAACGAATTCGTCAAACAGGTCTTTGACGAACGGAATATCGAAATCCCGTTCCCGCAAGTGACCTATCACGCCGCTACGCCTCCCTTCGTGGAAGACGGGAACAAACCGAAACAGCGCAAGAAGGTTGACGTTTCTTCGACCCAGTTGGAGGACGATGCTCCGGCAGAGGACGGAGAAAGCTAGACAGATCAATACCTTGTAGTTTCTGAGTGGTCTATTTAACCCCGGCGGAGGCGCGAGCTTCTTGCCGGGGTGTTTCGTCTTGGTGTGCGAAATTGTTGATTGAATTTCGAGAAGTTTCGTTTTATTTTCATTTTCAATCCTGAGACGCAAAAACACAGGCCGGGGACAGTTATGGCTGCGGATTACGATCTTTTGATCATTGGTGGGGGCATCAACGGAACGGGCATCGCTCGCGACGCGGTCGGCCGGGGGGCTTCGGTTCTTCTTGTCGAAATGGGTGACCTTGCCGGCGCCACATCGTCGGCCTCGACCAAGCTCATCCACGGCGGGCTGCGCTATCTGGAATATTACGAGTTCGGTCTGGTGCGCAAAGCGCTGAAAGAGCGTGAAGTGTTGTGGCGCGCAGCGCCGCATATTGCCTGGCCACTGCGGTTCATTCTGCCGCATCACAAGGACCTGCGTCCGGCATGGCTCCTGCGGCTCGGCCTCTTCATGTATGACCATCTCGGCGGGCGGGAACTGCTGCCTGCCACCAAGACCGTGCGTCTGGATCAGGCTCCGTTCTCGCAAGGGCTCAAGAAGCTCTTCAAGAAGGGGTTCGAATATTCGGACTGCTGGGTGGACGATGCCCGACTGGTGGTTTTGAATGCGCGCGATGCAGCTGATCGCGGTGCCGAAATCCAGACGCGTACCAAATGCATCAGTGCGCGGCGGGACGGCGACGTCTGGCAGGTCGTTCTGAAAGACCTTGCAAGCGGCGAGGAAAAGACCGTCACTGCCAATGTGCTGGTCAATGCCGCCGGGCCCTGGGTTGCGGACATGCTGAGCGGCGTTACCGGGGCGAACAACAGTTCCAGCGTCCGGTTGGTCAAGGGCAGCCACATCATCGTCAAGCGCCAGTTCGAACACGACCGTTGCTTCATCTTCCAGAACGGCGATGGCCGGATCGTGTTCGCCATTCCTTATGAAAACGACTTCACGCTGATTGGTACGACCGACGTCGATTTCCAGGATGACCTGAGCAAGGTCGAGATCTCGAAGGACGAGATCGCGTATCTGTGCAAGGCGGCGAGCGAGTATCTGGAAAATGCGATCACGCCTGAAGATGTGGTCCATACCTATTCCGGCGTCCGCCCGCTCTACGATGACGGCGCAAAGGATGCCAAGGCGGCGACGCGCGACTATGTGCTTGAGCTGGATGCGGGCGATACAAAGCCGGCGATCCTGTCCGTCTTCGGTGGCAAAATCACGACCTATCGCAAGCTTGCCGAGCATGTCCTGGAAAAGCTTGAGCCGTATCTGCCTTTCAAGCGCGGGGTATGGACGGCCTATGCGCCGCTGCCGGGCGGTGATTTCAAGGTGAGCGAGTTCGATGCGGAAGTATCACGCCTCGAGGCCGATTATCCGTTCCTCGACAAGGTCTTCGCAACTCGTCTGACCCGTCTTTACGGCACGGATGCGCGCTTCATACTCGGGGAAGCGAAGATGCTCGAAGATCTCGGCCGCTGCTTTGGCTACAATCTTCATGAAGCGGAAGTGAAATGGCTGGTCCGCCGCGAATGGGCCCGCAGCGCGCAGGACATCCTGTGGCGGCGGACGAAACTGGGTTTGCGGCTCAGCGGGGAGGAAGCTGCCGAGCTGGATACCTATCTGTCGGCTTATCTTGCGGAGCAGGCCGGCGCTGCGGCATAGTTTTATCAAACGGAACCAGATGACCTGCCGGCCTTGCCGGCAGTTTTCATGACAAGAAGAAAACGGGAGGTGCGCCATGGCCGGATGTGTTTTGGCAATAGACCAGGGCACGACGTCGAGCCGGGCAATTGTCTTCGGCGACGATTTCCATCCAATCAGTGTGGGGCAGCAGGAGTTTCCGCAACACTTCCCGAAGTCGGGTTGGGTGGAGCATTCGCCGGCCGATATCTGGACGAGTACGCTGCGCGTGTGCCGGGAGGCGCTGGAAAAGGCACCGTCCGGTGGCGCGGATGTCGCCGCGATCGGGATCACCAACCAGCGGGAAACCACCCTTGTCTGGGACCACTCCACGGGCGAACCGGTCTACAACGCCATTGTCTGGCAGGACCGGCGTACGGCGGATTTCTGCGCGAAATTGCGCTCGGAAGGCCGCGAAGGAGTTTTTTCCGCCAAGACGGGCCTGTTGCTGGACCCCTATTTTTCCGGAACCAAGATCGCCTGGATCCTCGACAATGTGGACGGTGTGCGCGAGCGTGCGGAACGCGGTGAGCTTGCCTTCGGCACCGTCGACACATGGCTGATCTGGCAACTCACGGGCGGCAAGGTACACGCTACCGATGCCACCAACGCTTCCCGGACACTGATCTACAACATTCACGAAAACAAGTGGGATGAAGAGCTGTGCAAGCTTCTCAACATCCCGCAGAACCTGCTGCCCGAGGTCAAGGACAGTGCGGATGATTTCGGCGTCACCGATACGGAATTGTTCGGCCGGGCAATACCGATCCTCGGTGTTGCCGGCGACCAGCAGGCCGCGACGGTCGGGCAGGCATGCTTCAAGCCGGGAATGGTCAAGTCCACCTACGGCACGGGTTGCTTTGCACTGATGAACACCGGGTCCAAACCGGTCCGGTCCAACAACCGCATGCTGACGACTATCGCCTACAGGCTGAACGGCGAAACCACATATGCGCTCGAAGGGTCGATCTTCGTTGCCGGTGCTGCCGTCCAGTGGCTGCGCGACGGTCTGGGGCTCATCGAAAGTGCCGGCGACACGCAGTCGCTTGCCGAACAGGCTGATCCCAACCAGGACGTCTACCTTGTTCCTGCCTTCGTTGGTCTTGGCGCTCCCTATTGGGACGCGGAAGCCCGGGGCGCGCTGTTCGGTCTGACGCGAAACACGGGTCCGAAGGAAATTGCCCGTGCGGTGCTGCAAAGCGTCGGTTACCAGACCAGCGACCTGGTTGAAGCCATGCGGTCAGACTGGCCGGAGGCCGAACAACCGGTGCTCCGTGTCGATGGTGGCATGACGGCATCCGACTGGACGATGCAGTTTCTGGCCGACATTCTGGGCGCGCCGGTCGACCGGCCGACTGTCCCGGAAACGACAGCGCTCGGGGCAGCGTGGCTCGCCGGATCGAAGGCAGGTGTCTGGCCTGGCGCCGAGGCATTTTCGGCAGAATGGAAGCTGGAAAAGCGTTTCGAGCCGCGTTTACAGGAAAGTGAGCGGGCCAGATTGCTTGCCGGATGGCAGGACGCTGTCAAACGAACCCGTTCTACGCAGGATTGAGAAATTCAGGGGCTCCCGTTGTTGCGGGAGCCTTTTGTTTTCAGGCGGTTAGATGAAGCTTGAAAAACGCTGCCGTTGCGGTATTTGTTTCTCGTGAGTTAACGTTGCCGCATTAAAAATTTACGGCAGCAACTCTTACCTAGCAAAAAAATTTCAAAAACATCCTCAAATTAGAAATATGTTGGCAGTTGATTTTCTGCCAAAAAAACGCCTTAGTTTGCGCTGGCTTGGGCTTAACTCCTTTGCGCGATTCAACGATGCAAGGCCCTTGCTCTTCATCAAGGGGAGAACAGTTTGATGAATTTCCAAAAAACCTTGAAGGCATCCCTTCTTGGCGTAAGCCTTGCTGTGATTGCAGCGACCGGCGCTTCTGCAAAAAACCTGGTTTATTGCTCTGAAGGTTCGCCTGAAGGCTTTGATGCTGCACTTTACACCGCAGGCACGACGTTCGACGCTTCCTCCAAGCCGATCTACAACCGGCTTGTCGAGTTCAAGCGCGGCACGACCGAAGTGCTGCCGGGCCTGGCTGAAAGCTGGGAAGTTTCCGAAGACGGTCTGGAATACACCTTCAAGCTGCGTCAGGGTGTGAAGTTCCACACCACCAGCTTCTTCACGCCGACCCGTGAATTCAATGCAGACGACGTGATCTTCACCTTCGAGCGTCAGCTGAAGAAGGATCATCCGTGGCACGAATACACCGCCGGTACCGCGTGGGAATATTTCGACGGCATGTCCATGCCGGACCTGATCAAGGAAATCGTCAGGGTTGACGACTACACGGTCAAGTTCGTCCTGAACCGTCCGGAAGCACCGATGATCGCCAACCTGGCGATGGACTTCGCTTCCGTCGTGTCCGCCGAATACGCAGCCCAGCTTGAAGCAGCCGGTTCCAAGGAACAGCTGAACCAGCAGCCGGTCGGCACCGGTCCGTTCTCCTTCGTGGGTTACCAAAAGGACGCCGTGATCCGTTATGCGGCAAACCCGGACTACTGGGGTGGCAAGCAGCCGGTCGACAACCTGATCTTCGCGATCACTCCGGATGCAGCCGTGCGTCTTCAGAAGCTGAAGGCCGGTGAATGTCACGTCATGCCGTACCCGGCACCGGCCGACATCGCCGACATCAAGGCTGACGGCAACCTGACCCTGATGGAACAGCAGGGCCTGAACGTCGGTTACCTCGCTTACAACACCAAGCAGGCACCGTTCGACAAGCCGGAAGTCCGCAAGGCGCTGAATCACGCGATCAACAAGCAGGCGATCCTCGACGCAGTTTTCCAGGGCTCCGGCCAGGCTGCCAAGAACCCGATCCCGCCGACCATGTGGTCCTACAACGACGCCGTTGAAGACGACGACTACAATCCGGAACTGGCCAAGGAAATGCTGGCAGCAGCTGGTGTATCCGATCTTTCCATGAAGATCTGGGCAATGCCGGTACAGCGTCCGTACAACCCGAACGCTCGTCGTATGGCTGAAGTCATGCAGGCCGACTTCGCGAACGTCGGCGTGAACGTCGAGATCGTTTCCTACGAATGGGGTGAATACCTGTCCCGTTCCAAGGACGAGAACCGCGACGGTGCCGTGCTTCTCGGCTGGACCGGTGACAACGGCGACCCGGACAACTTCCTGGCCGTTCTGCTCGGCTGTGACGGTGTCGGCGGCTCCAACCGCGCCCAGTGGTGCAACGAAGAGTTCGACGCGCTGATCAAGAAGGCAAAGACCGTGACCAGCAAGGAAGAGCGCACCAAGCTCTACGAAGAGGCACAGGTCGTGTTCAAGGAGCAGGCTCCATGGGCAACCATCGCGCACTCCGTGGTCTTCATGCCGATGTCCTCCAAGGTCTCTGGCTACGTCATGGACCCGCTCGGCGGCCACTGGTTTGACGGCGTGGACATTGCGGAGTAAATCCGCCTAACTCGAAGAGGGCGCTGGCAGCAATGCCGGCGCCTTCGGACATTCTGGCCGGCGGATGCTTTCCTGACATCAGGTCGTTTCCGCTGGCTCTTCGTATCTGGAACCTGACATGCTTCGCTTTCTTCTAGGTCGTCTCGGCCTGTTGATACCGACATTCTTCGGCGTCACCCTCGTCGCCTTCTCGTTTATCCGCATGCTGCCCGGCGATCCTGCCGAATTGCTCGCAGGCGAGCGCGGTATATCTGATGAGCGGAGGGCTCAGGTCCTTGGCCAGCTTGGCTTCGACAAACCGCTCTGGCAACAGTACCTCGACTACATCGCAGGTATCTTCCAGGGGGATCTGGGCACGTCCTTCGTGTCGAAGAAGCCGGTGCTGGATGAATTTCTGACACTGTTTCCGGCGACTGCCGAACTCGCTCTCTGCGCCATCATCATTGCCGTCTGCCTTGGCATTCCCGCCGGCATCTTCGCGGCCGTCAAGCGCGGATCGGTTGCCGATCAGGCAATCATGGGAACGGCGCTGGTCGGCTACTCGATGCCGATCTTCTGGTGGGGTCTGCTGCTGATCATCCTGTTTTCGGGAACCCTCGGCTGGACACCGGTCTCCGGGCGCATCTCGCTGATGTTCTTCTTCCCGCAGGTCACCGGCTTCATGTTGATCGACAGTCTGCTGTCCGGCGAGAAGGGCGCTTTCCTCTCCGCCGTCCGGCACCTGATCCTGCCGTCCATCGTTCTGGCGACCATTCCGATGGCGGTGATCGCACGCCAGACACGATCCGCCATGCTGGAAGTTTTGGGCGAGGACTACGTGCGCACGGCACGTGCGAAAGGCCTGCCGCCCCGCGCGGTGATCGGTCTGCATGCGCTGCGCAATGCCCTTATCCCGGTGGTGACCACCATCGGCCTGCAGGTCGGCGTGCTTCTTGCCGGCGCGATCCTGACTGAGACTATCTTCTCCTGGCCAGGCATCGGCAAATGGCTCGTCGACAGCATCTCGCGCCGCGACTACTTCGTGGTCCAGGGGGGGCTGCTGCTGATTGCCGGGATCATCATGATGGTCAACCTGATCGTGGACGTGCTCTACGGCCTGATCAATCCGCGTATTCGCCACAACTGAGCCGGGGACAAGGAAAATGACAAATACCTCGCCGGCTGCGAAAGCCGATCAGACCAAACTCCAGGCAGAAAGCCGCAACGCTACCAAGGCGCAGCTTGTGGAGTTCTGGTACTACTTCTCACAGAACAAGGGTGCCGTTGTCGGCCTCGTGGTGTTCGCGTTGCTGGTCCTCATGGCCATCTTCGCACCGCTGGTCGCGCCGCATAGCCCCGACTTCCAGTATCGCGACAGTTTCCTCGTGCCTCCGGTCTGGGAGGAGGGCGGCAAGGCCGCGTTCCTGCTGGGAACGGATGCCGTTGGCCGTGATATTCTTTCGCGCCTCATCTTCGGCGCGCGCTTCTCGCTGTTCATCGGTGTTGTCGTCGTTACCATCGCCCTTGTCGGCGGTGTCGTGATCGGCCTTGTCGCCGGTTACATGCGCGGCATGACCGACACGCTGATCATGCGTGTGATGGACATCATCCTGGCATTCCCCTCGCTTCTGCTGGCCCTCGTGCTGGTGGCTATCCTGGGGCCCGGGCTGATCAACGCCATGATCGCAATTGCCATCGTGCTGCAGCCGCATTTCGTGCGTCTGACCCGCGCGGCCGTCCTGTCCGAACGCACACGGGACTATGTCGTCGCGGCGAAGGTGGCAGGTGCCGGGCACATGCGGCTGATGTTCAAGACGATCCTGCCGAACTGTCTGGCGCCACTGATCGTTCAGGCGACGCTGTCGTTCTCCAACGCGATCCTGGATGCGGCTGCCCTCGGCTTTCTGGGTATGGGGGCACAGCCGCCAACACCGGAATGGGGCACCATGCTTGCCGAAGCGCGCGAATTCATCCTGCGCGCCTGGTGGGTGGTAACCTTCCCGGGTCTGGCGATCCTGATCACCGTTCTTGCCATCAACCTGGTCGGTGACGGTCTGCGCGATGCGCTCGACCCGAAACTGAAGAGGAGCTAAGCCATGTCTCTTCTTGAAATCAGAAACCTGAAAGTCGAGTTCGACACCGCCAAGGGCCCGTTCAAGGCGCTTGACGGTGTTGACTATGCGGTCGATGCGGGAGAGGTCCTGGCGATCGTCGGCGAATCCGGGTCTGGAAAATCCGTCGCCATGCTGGCGACCATGGGCCTGCTGCCGAACACGGCAACGATCACCGCCGACAAGATGGAATTCGAGGGTCTCGACCTGCGCACCCTGTCGGCCAAGGAACGGCGCCGGGTTATCGGGAAAGACATCTCGATGATCTTCCAGGAGCCGATTGCCAGTCTCAACCCGTGTTTCACGGTTGGCTTCCAGCTCAGTGAAACATTGAAGACCCACATGGGATTGAAGGGACGTCAGGCCCGGGACCGGGTGGTCGAGATCCTGACTTCCGTCGGTATTCCGAACCCAGCCGAACGCCTGTCCGCATTTCCGCATCAGATGTCCGGCGGCCAGTGCCAGCGTGTGATGATCGCCATGGCAATTGCCTGTGCGCCGAAACTGCTGATCGCCGATGAGCCGACGACTGCCCTTGACGTGACGATCCAGAAACAGATCCTGGATCTCCTGGTCAAGCTGCAGCAGGACAGCGGCATGGGCCTGATCATGATTACCCATGACATGGGCGTGGTGGCCGAAACGGCCGATCGTGTCATCGTGCAGTACAAGGGCCGCAAGATGGAGGAGGCCGACGTGCTGTCCCTCTTCGAAAACCCCAAGAACCCGTATACGAAGGCATTGCTTTCAGCACTGCCGGAAAATGCCACGGGCGACCGCTTGCCGACGGTGAGCGACTTTGCCGAAGCGGGAGGTTTCTGAGATGGCTGACGATGTGATCCTCAAGGTCCGCGATCTTTACCGGACCTATGACATCAAGGGCGGCATGTTCAAGAAGGCGTCGACCCTGACCGCCGTCAAGGGCGTGAACCTGGATGTGGAACGCGGCACCACCCTTGCCGTGGTCGGCGAAAGTGGCTGTGGCAAGTCGACCCTTGCGCGCATGCTCACCATGATCGACGCGCAGTCTTCCGGCCTTATCGAGATCGATGGCCTGCCGATCGATATCTCCAAGACCGGTATTTCCCGCGAAATGCGCCAGAAGGTGCAGATCGTTTTCCAGAACCCCTATGGCTCGCTGAACCCGCGCCAGAAGATCGGCCATGTTCTGGAAGAGCCGCTTCTCCTGAACACCGACATGCCGTCGGCAGAGCGCCGTGACCTGGCGCTGCAGATGCTGGAGAAGGTCGGGTTGCAGCCGGAGCATTACGGCCGTTATCCGCACATGTTCTCCGGTGGCCAGCGCCAGCGCATCGCGATTGCGCGGGCGATCATGATGAAGCCGAAGCTGCTGGTGCTCGACGAGCCGGTCTCCGCGCTTGACCTGTCGGTCCAGGCGCAGATTCTGAACTTGCTTGCGGATCTGCAGGAGGAGATGGGCCTCACCTATGTGTTCATCTCTCACGACCTGTCGGTGGTGCGCTACATCGCAGACAAGGTGATGGTGATGTATTTCGGTGAAGTGGTGGAATACGGCACGCGGGACGAGGTTTTCGAGAACCCGCAGCACGATTACACCAAGACACTGTTCGCCGCGACGCCGAATGCGGATGTGGAAAGCATCAGGAAACGACTGGCTGCAAAGGCTGCCTGAACCGGCAGTTCTGTCAGACGCTGAAAACAAGACCCTCGCTCATTCCGGAGCGGGGGTCTTTTGCTTTCGGTCACGGAGGGACCGGGATTGACCTGCGTTCCAATTCCGGCCCGGTCGCAGCTTCGGTTCGCAACTTCTCGCAATGCAGCAATTTTTGGGTTGCATAGTTCCATATTTCGAGTATTCTCGAAATATGGAAAAAGAAGACGCCCTGAATGCATTGGCAGCTCTTGGTCAGGAAACCCGCCTCGACGTCTTTCGCCTGTTGGTGAAGGCCGGAAAAGAAGGCATGACCGCCGGTGCCATCTCAGATGCACTCGATGTGCGTCCGAATACCCTGTCGACCCACCTGGGCGCCTTGTCCCGTTCCGGCCTTGTGCACGCCGAACGGGACGGGCGCTCGATTTGTTATCGGGCGAGCCTGGAAGCGATGCAGGGCCTCGTGACCTACCTGTTGCAGGATTGCTGTGGCGGCAACCCGGAACTCTGCGCACCGATCGCATCGCTTGTGGCCGGTGGCGGCTGTGAACCAGGCGGGAAGTGCTGACATTCGGGAAACAGATATGCCTGGATGCCGGAAGGTTCCTTTCGGCAGCAAGACAAGCTGCGTGACCGGTTCTGAGCGAATTGATGTTGAGACACCTCGGGCAGGTTTTCCACGCTGCTCCCTGGTTTGCTGAAATGCCGATGTGAGAGAGAGTTGGAATGACACAGGAAACGTCACCCATGGGGCTCTTCGAGCGCTTCTTGTCGCTCTGGGTTGCCTTGTGCATTGCCGCCGGGGTCGGGCTCGGCGCCCTCTTTCCCGGGGTCTTCGAGGCGATCGCCTCTCTGGAATATGCCAGCGTCAATCTGGTTGTGGCCGTACTCATCTGGGTGATGATCTACCCGATGATGGTCAACGTCGATTTTGCCTCGCTGAAGGATGTCGGCCGCAAGCCCAAGGGGCTCTGCATCACGATCGTCGTCAACTGGCTGGTCAAGCCCTTCACGATGGCGGCACTCGGCATCCTGTTCTTCGAACACGTATTCGCGGGGCTGGTGGATCCGCAGACTGCGAAAGAGTACATCGCCGGCATGATCCTGCTCGGGGTCGCACCGTGCACGGCCATGGTCTTCGTCTGGAGCCAGCTTGTGCGCGGCGATGCCAACTACACGCTTGTCCAGGTCTCCATCAACGACATCATCATGGTGTTCGCCTTCGCACCCATCGCGGCGCTGCTGCTTGGTGTGACCGACATCGTCGTGCCGTGGCAGACCCTGCTGCTGTCGGTGATCCTTTATGTGATCATTCCGCTGGTGGCCGGCTATTTTACCCGCAAGGCGCTGGATGGATCGGGGAGCGACGAGCGCATCGCCGAGTTTACGGGAAAGGTCAAACCCTTCTCCGTCATGGGTCTTCTGGCAACCGTTGTCCTGCTGTTCGGATTTCAGGCGCAGACCATTCTGGAAAAACCGCTGGTGATCGTGTTGATTGCCGTGCCTCTGCTGATCCAGAGCTATGGCATTTTCTTCGTCGCCTACGCCTGGGGGTATCTGTGGCGAGTGCCGTTCAACACCGCTGCGCCGGCAGCGCTGATCGGGACGTCCAACTTCTTCGAACTTGCCGTGGCCGTTGCCATCAGCCTGTTCGGTCTGAACTCGGGCGCTGCCCTTGCGACGGTTGTCGGTGTTCTTGTGGAAGTGCCGGTGATGCTGTCGCTGGTCGCCTTTGCAAACCGGACACGGTCTCACTTTCCGGCGGCTGCCTAACCGGAGCCGCTGACCAGCGTCGTTGCCTGACGGCGCAGGTACAGCATCAGGTTTTCCGCGTGATCCATCGCGGCGGCCTCGTCTCCGGCAGCAACGGCGCGCATGACCTCCATGTGGCTCCAGGCTGCCGGGGTGAGATCTTCCTCACCAAAATGGCGGTACCAGAACCTGCGGCTCTGCGTCTGCAAGGGGGCCAGAGCCTTTGCTGCAAAGGGGTTGCAGGCAGCGGCCGAGACGACTTCGTCGAAGGCTTTGTCCAGGCGCAGATAATCCGCCACGTCCGGCTTCGCAGCCGCCTCGCGCATGTCTAGCGCAATCGCTTCAAGGGTTCTGCGGTCGTCCTTGCTGGCAAGCCGCGCTGCAAGCCCTGCAACGAGACGTTCCAGGGCGTGGCGGGCCTCAAGGACCTTCAGAAAATCGGACGGGTTCATTTCCGCAACGACAATGCCAAGCCGCGGCCGGATGCTCAAAAGGCCTTCCCAGGACAGCCGCTGAATGGCTTCGCGTATGGGTGTTCTGCCAAAACCCAGTCTCTGTGTAAGCGCGGCTTCCGTTACGGTTGCCCCTGGTTTCAGTTTCAGGGTCACGATTTCTTCTTCCAGCAGGCGATAGGCCTGAGTGGATCGGCTGAAATCTGCGGACATGAAAGTCTGGGCCTTTATATGTTTCAGATGTGCGAGTGATATATCAGACAATCAGCCGCTAGACGAGCCTTGCCGGTTCTGGCAGGACGGTGAACCTGAAAACAGACTGTTGGTCCGGTCGGTGGATCCTTGCGACATCCGCATGGTTTCGCCAACCAGATCGTTGATCGCGAACGAGAAAAGACACGCCGAATGAGCAAGGGACATGTCCATGTGATTGGTGCGGGCATCGTCGGGCTGGCGACTGCTGCCAGCCTGGTGCAACGCGGTTACGGCGTGACGGTGCTGGACCGCGAAGGCCCTGCGGCAGGCGCAAGCCAGGGCAACGCGGCTGCCATCGCCTGGACAGACGTTGCGCCTCTTGCTTCGCCTGGTCTTTGGAAACAGGCCTTCAAATGGATGCTGGATCCGCTGGGTCCCTTGTCGGTCCGTCCGGCCTATGCGCTCAAGATCCTGCCGTGGATGCTGCGTTTCATGGCGGCTTCAAACCCTGCAAAGGTGGCGCAGAGCACGAAGGCACTGGCGGACCTGAACGGAGGCGCTCTTCCGGCGTGGGAAGCGCTCTGGCGGACAACGGGAACCCACAACCAGGTGCGCCGCGACGGCTGCCTGGAACTGTTCGATACGGTACAGTCGCTTGAAGCCTCGCGCGCGGGCTGGGCCGAGCAGCGCGACTACGGCATCAAGGTTGAGGAGCTGGATGCATCAGCGATCCGGGATCTGGAACCGGATCTTTCTTCCCGTGTCGTCGGCGGGGCACTCGTGCCGGACTGGGTGCAGGTGGATGAGCCCAAGGTCCTTTGCCTTTCGGTTGCCGAGTGGCTGTCATCTCAGGGTGTCAAATTCGAGGTTGGTGAGGTCAGCCGCTTGCAGCCCAATGACAAGGGCTGTGACGTGATCCTGAAAGATGGCAGCACGATCGCGGCCGAGCGACTTGTCATTGCCTGCGGGGCATGGTCGAAGGCCCTTGCCGCGCAGCTGGGAGATCAGATCCCGCTGGATACGGAGCGCGGTTACAACATCACCATCCCGAACCCCGGCGTTAACGTGAACCGCATGATCATGCTGTCCGGTCACGGGTTCGTCCTGTCGCGTCTGTCCAGCGGCTTGCGCGTGGGCGGGGCAGTGGAATTCGGCGGTCTCGACCTGCCGCCGAACTGGCGCCGCGTGGACGCAATGCTGGCCAAGGCAAAGCTGTTTTTCCCGGAGCTCAAGTCGGAAGGCGGCAAACGCTGGATGGGGTTCCGCCCGTCGATTCCGGACAGCCTGCCGGTCATCTCGCCGGCAACACGGCATGGCAGCATCTTTTATGCCTTTGGCCACGCCCATCACGGTCTGACGCAGTCTGCCGTCACGGGGCAGATGATTGCGGACATGATCGAGGGTGTGCAGCCTGATATCGATCCAGCGCCCTTTGCGGCAAGCCGGTTCTGAGCCAATGTCAGTTGCGGCGGCCACAGGCCGCCGCTTTTCTGTCAGGGCTTCATCGTCATTTTAATGCTGATGTGCTGTGCCTGCTCGTGAAAGTATTCTTCGGTCGGCACAAAGCCATAGGCGGTGTAAAAACGCCGGCCGCGAGCATTCTCCTTGAAGACTTCAACGGTGAGCGGCCCCTTCTGTTTGACCGCGTGATCCACAAGGGCCCTTCCGAGGCCACGTCCATGATATTGCGGGTCCAGAAACAAGCCGCCGATGTAGTTGTCCAGCAGCGAGATGAAACCGACGGCAACACCATTGATCTCCGTGACGTAGGTTTCCGCCTTTGGCAGATAGATGTCGCGGATGGCAATGGCGGCCATGTCGTGGAAGTCGTCGCTCAGAAACGGGTGGGCGAATTCACTGGCCTTGCGCCAGATATGGATGATCCGTTCAGCGTCCTGGCTGACATAGGGTCTGATCATTTGGATAACATTGTCCTCGTCCGATCATGAGGTCACGACCGGGTGGTGTCTCTCTTCAGGTTTGGCAAACGCAGTCCGGAGCAGCCGGAGGCGATTTGCGGATGGGCACCGATGGGTGCCCGAGAGGTCAGGACATAAAATCTCCGAAGTGTACTGAGAGGCCCATACCACACCCTGTTGCCGGAGGAAAAGACACATGCTTCTCGAAGCTGACATCGGCTGTCTCAGATCGACTGCATCGGCGAGCGGCGTTTTTCCCGGTAGAGCTTGTCCAGCCGCAAGGTCACGATGGCAAACACCACCCAGCTGGTATGAAAGACAAGACCTGCAAGCATGACGGTCCATCCGGGGATCGGCCCTATCGCCGCCCGTTGGAACACGTCGGCAAGGCTGGTCAGTGGGACGGGGTGTATCGCCAGCTTGCCGTAGTAGGCGACAGCCTGGATCGCCAGGATCCAGGAATAGTTGCTGCGCAAGCGCCGTCCTGCCGCCCTGACCAGCGAAATATGATAATGCGGCATCTCATAGTCGTCGGAGAGCATAGTTGCCCAGCTTCCGCGCATGGGCACTTTGCCTCCAGCGAGGATGGGCGCGTAAAAGTCCGTCTCCATCAGCCGTGCCCGGGCCCGAAACATGTTGTAGTAGCGGTAGCGGCGAGCTTCAAAGATCAGGAAAACAGTTACCAGCAGCCCCACCAGCACCATGGGCAAGGGTGAGGCTTCCTTGTTGGAGAATGTTGCGGACAGGGCGATGCCGGTGGTGACGACGGCCCAGTTGGTGGTGTTGTCGAGGCGGGTGCGCCAATGTGTGCTGCGAAACACCTCCGCGCGGTAAAGGTGGGCAAGCGCGGTGAGCGTGCCGGACTCCATGTCCTGCTTGGGCCAGTCCTGTTCCTGATCCTTCTGAGACATATTCCGTTCCTAAACGGACTTCCTTTTAAAACAGAGTAATGCAGTTTCCCGCTATTGCCAGAGGGGCAAAATTGACCATGGCGAAGCGGGGAAGGGCGCGCGCTGCCTGTCTGACAAAGTGCCGCGCAAGCAGCCGCAAAACGAAGTTCCATTTCCTGTTCGTATGACCTAAAGTTCGTCGTTGAATACAGTAATTTTCTCCGAAGACGCTGCATTTCCTCTTAGGTAACTTCAATAGAACAGGCATTTTGATGAGCAGATTTTCGCTTTTTGTCGTGCTGGCAACACTTGTTTTGCCAGCCAGTTTCGCTTCCGCCTCACCGGACGTCGATTTCCCGCAGAATGGGGCATCCTACGGCGGCAAGGTTCGCAGTGGTCCTGGTATGCAATACGGGCAAAGCGGCAGTCTCCGTCAGGGGGATGCCATTTTGATCCTGTCCGGTACCGGGGTCATGATGAATGGATACGAGTGGTTCCAGGTCAGGTATCGCAACGGACAGACGGGCTATCACTGGGGCGGGCTGTTCTGCTCGGAGCGCCCATACCCGGGGATATACGAGGTCTGCGGAGGCCGGCCTCAGGTCCAGAACCCGGTGCCGCAGCAACCTGGTGGCCAACTGTCGGCAGCTCCTGGTGTGAATGGCCAGAATGTTGGTGTCGTCCGGCATTCTGGCGGCAGTTTCACAAACGTTGGAAACGGCCAGTGGCAGGAAGCGGACGTCTACGGCACCGTGAATTTCTATTTTCAGGAATTCGGCCGAGACGACTGGTCGGTGTATCTCCACGATGCTTCAAGAAATGTGACGCTGCAGCTGGATCTGCATCGGCGTATGATCCTTTATGCGCAGGGAAATGGTCCGCGGTCCGACCTTTACCAGATCACCGATGCCTTTCCGGCGCGCAACTATCAACCGGCAGCAGCTGGCAATGTGGCGCAGCCGGCCGCCGGTGACTCAATCACAGTGCAATACACGTGCACCGAAGGATTGCCTTTGACCGCCACCTACGTGCAAAGCGGCAACGGCCACCTGATCTACACTATTGACGGTCACACGCCGAGACGGCTCGAGCAGGTCGTCTCAGGGTCAGGCGCGCGTTATACGGACGGTCAGTACACGGTTCACAGCAAGGGACGTCAGCTCTTGCTCCAGTCGCCTTCGGGGATCGATAACTGTTACGAAAATCAGTAACAGGTTGATCCAGCGGCGCTGATAACGCCGCTGGATCGGTCCGTCATTTCTTCTTGTTCATCGCTGCGGCAAGTGCCGCGGCCAAGGCGTTGTTGCCGCTGTCTCCGCCGGAGGACTTCGGTGCACCGCCACCACGGGGGCCATTTCCGCGCGGACCGTTGCCGCCGCCGGGCCCCTTTCCGCCGGGGCCTCGGCCCCCCGGACCGCTCTGGTTCTGGCCGCCCCTTTCCTGACCACCGCGCTCACGCTGGCCCTGATAATCGGCCTGGGACTTCATGGTCATGGAGATGCGCTTGCGCGGAACATCCACTTCCAGGACCGTCACCTTGACGATATCACCGGCCTTCACGACCTTGTGCGGATCATCGACGAAACGGTCCGCCAACTGGGAGACATGCACCAGCCCGTCCTGGTGGACGCCGACATCTACGAAGGCGCCGAAGTTGGTAACGTTGGTGACCGTGCCTTCCAGCTTCATGCCCGGTTTCAGGTCGGAAATTTCCTCGACGCCGTCCTGAAGGGTGGCGGTCTTGAATTCGGGGCGCGGGTCGCGGCCCGGCTTTTCCAGTTCCGACAGGATGTCCTTCACGGTTGGAAGGCCGAATTTCTCGTCAGTGAATTCTGACGGTTCGAGGCCTTTCAGCAGTGAGGCATCGCCCATGATCTGGCGCACGTCGCGGCCGCAGGCCTTCACGATCCGTTTTGCCAAGGGATAGGCTTCCGGGTGGACGGACGAGGCGTCGAGCGGTTCCTTGCCTTCGTTGATGCGTAGAAAGCCGGCGCAGAGTTCAAAAGCCTTGGCGCCGAGGCGCGGGACTTCCTTGAGCTGGGTGCGACTGTCGAAGCGGCCGATGGCTTCACGGTGTTCGACGACCGCCTTTGCCAGACTGTCCGACAGGCCGGAAATGCGCGACAGCAGGGCGGGAGAGGCGGTGTTGAGATCAACGCCGACGGCATTCACCGCGTCTTCGACAACCGCATCCAGCGCACGGGCCAGCTTGGTCTGGTTGACGTCGTGCTGGTACTGGCCGACGCCGATGGACTTCGGTTCGATCTTGACCAGTTCGGCAAGCGGGTCCTGCAGGCGGCGGGCGATCGAGGCCGCGCCGCGCAGGGAAACGTCGACATCCGGCATTTCCTTCGCCGCCAGTTCCGAGGCCGAATAGACCGAAGCACCGGCCTCGTTGACGATGACCTTTACCGGGCGCTGGGCGGCGGGGATGTCGGCAAGAACGTCGCCCGCCAGCTTGTCTGTTTCACGGCTGGCCGTGCCGTTGCCGATGGCGATCAGGCCGACCTTGTGTTTCGCGATCAAGGCGAGGAGAGCGGCACGGGAGCCGGAGACATCATTGCGCGGCTGGAACGGATAGATAGTCGCGGTTTCGACCAGCTTGCCCGTTGCGTCGACAACGGCAACCTTCACACCTGTCCGGATGCCGGGATCGAGGCCGAGTGTGGTTCTGGAGCCCGCGGGGGCTGCCAGCAGCAGATCCTTGAGGTTGCGGGCAAAAACCTGGATGGCTTCTTCTTCCGCCTTGTCACGCAGGACACCCATCAGGTCGAGTTCCAGGTGCAGGGCAAGCTTCACCTTCCAGGCGAAACGTGCAGCTTCCATAAGCCACTTGTCGCCAGGGCGGCCCCGGTCAGCGATGCCATAGGTGTCAGCAACCATCTTTACGGCGGGCAGGACAGGGGAGACGTCGTCAGCATCAACCGTCAGGTCGACAGACAGGATGCCTTCGTTGCGACCACGGAACAGCGCAAGGGCACGGTGGCTCGGGATCTTCGACCATTGTTCGGAATAGTCGAAATAGTCGGCGAATTTTGCACCTTTTTCCGCCATCCCGTCGATGAGTTTCGATTGAACGACACCACGTTCCTCGACATGGCGGCGCAGGCGGCCGACCAGCTCGGCGTTTTCGGCAAAGCGTTCCATCAGGATCTGGCGAGCACCGTCAAGCGCCGCCTTGGTGTCGGCAACGCCCTTGCCTTCATCCACGTAAGCGGCCGCTTCGGCCTCGGGGTCTCGGGTGGGATCGTCCAGAAGAGTGTCGGCCAGCGGTTCCAGGCCGGCTTCGCGGGCAATCTGCGCCTTGGTGCGACGCTTCTTCTTGAACGGCAGATAGATGTCCTCAAGCTGGGACTTTGTATCGGCTGCCTGGATGCTGGCGACAAGATCGTCGGTGAGCTTGCCCTGCTCTTCGATGGATTTGGTTATGGCGACGCGGCGGTCTTCCATTTCGCGCAGATAAATCAGCCGCTCTTCGAGCTTGCGCAGCTGGGTGTCGTCAAGCCCACCGGTGGCTTCCTTCCGGTAGCGGGCGATGAATGGCACCGTCGAACCTTCGTCCAGCATCTGGACGGCCGAATTCACCTGGCCGGCCTTGCAGCCGATTTCATCCGCGATCCTCTGTGCGATGCGCAGGGCGGTCTGGGCGGACAGGTCGGCCTTGGGAGTGGACGTGGTCGGGTCGGTCATCGATACGCTTGCCATTTACGAAGGGTACTTTCCGTCGAGAAAAATCTGAGCCGCAGACGATAAGCCCCCTCAATCGGGCGGAAAAGGGACCGATGAGCTCCGTCCACTGTGAAATACCGAAAGATTGCCGGATCGGGCGCGCCGGATTGAAACGAGCTGAGCCCAATGGCGAACCAATTTCACCGCAGGCAGTGCAGTGAAATTGTTTTGGTATGCACTTTTAGGTTGAATGGTGGGTAGTTCCTGTACGAATTGCAATAAATTGCGTATTCTACGTTGAAAACGAGCAGCTATTCTTTCAACAAGATGTCGTGGTTGGTTGGAGGTGCGCATGGTGGGCAAGAGCGCACATCCTGCCGAGGTTCAAGGTTCCCGAGCTTTAATAACCGGATCACACGGTTTGTTATGAGGAGTGCAGACCGATGGCGCGCGGACGGCCAAGAAAAATCGATACCAAAGACGCTCTTCATTCCGTGATGATCGCCTTTTGGCAGAACGGCTACACCGGCACATCCATGAGCGATCTTGCCGAAGCGTCAGGCATGGCCAAACCGGGCCTTTATGCCGCGTTCGGCGACAAGGAAGCGCTGTTCGAAAAGGCGCTTCTGCACTATTTCGAAACCTACGGCGGGCCGGTTTTTGCCAGGTTGAAACGGGCAGAAAAACACGTTGTCCAGGACTTCCGGGATTTTCTCGGTGCCGTCGCGGACCTGACACTGGACAAGGAAACGCCGGCTGGATGTTTTCTCGTCAATGCGCTTGTCGACTGCACATACGGCGCTCAGCGGCACCAGGAAGTCGTGCTGGACCTTCGGGGTGCACGGTTCAAGGCCATCAGGGATCGCCTTTTAAAGGCGGTTGCCGCGGGGGAGATGTCTGAAGATACGGACGTGGACCGGACGGCAACCTTCATCGATGGACAGTTTTCGGCAATTGCCCTGCTTGGGCGCAGTGGCAGCAGCGAGAACGACCTCAGAACCTTTATCGAGACCGGTCTCCAGGCACTTCCTGCAAGCAATGATCTGCAGGAGATTTCCGAAGCCGCGTTCAACTCGCCTATCTTACGACAGTGATCTGCTCAGCGGCGCGGGTGACTGCGGTATAAAGCCAGCGGCTCTTGTGCTCGCGGAATGCCCAGCTTTCATCGAACAGGACAACGTTGTCCCATTGCGAGCCCTGGGCCTTGTGGACGGTCAGCGCATAGCCGTAGTCGAATTCGTCCGCCTTGCGCCGGATGGCATAGGGAATGCTTTCCGCGCCATCCTCGAACATGGCCGGCAACACCTTCACCTTGACGGCGTTTCTCGAGAGCTCGTCCTCGGACACGACATCGAAGCGCAACGTGTTGCCACGTGGGGGCCGCAGGCGCTTGACCGTCCAAAGACCGCCGTTCAGAAGCCCCTTGGTCTTGTCGTTCCTGAGGCACACCAGCTTGTCGCCGACCGCTGGCATGGGAGTGGAGAAATCCTTCAACTCGCGAATGCGGGCGTTATAGAGCCTGCGCGTCTTGTTGGTGCCGACCAGCACCTGATCGGCGGCAAGGATCTGGTTCTTGTCGATGTCGCGCCGGTGGATCACCCGGCTTTCGCCGAATGTGCCGTAGTCGAGCTGGCCACCGTCGCGAATGGTCATCGACATGCGCACGATCGGATTGTCCTGCGCCTGCCGGTGAACCTCGGTCAGCATCACGTCGGGTTCTGCTTCGGTGAAAAAGCCGCCGCCCTTGACCGGAGGCAGCTGTGCCGGGTCACCCAGCACCAGAACAGGCGTGCCGAAGGACAGAAGGTCCTTGCCCAGGTCTTCGTCCACCATGGAGCATTCGTCGATGACGATCAGGCTCGCGGTCGAAGCCTGGCTGTCTCGCTTGATGGCAAACTGCGGGCCGCTGTCGTCATCATCGTCGTCAAGGTCGTCTTCTTCCTTGGCCGAACGGGGGCGGTAGATCAGCGAATGGATCGTGCCCGCGTCCTCGCAGCCTTTCTGGCGCAGCACATGCGCAGCCTTGCCGGTGAAGGCCCCAAAACAGACGTCGCCGTCGATGCCTTCCGCCAGATGCCGGGCAAGCGTTGTCTTGCCCGTGCCCGCAAAGCCGAACAGGCGGAACACCTGCCTGTCGCCGCGCTTTAGCCAGGCAGCGGCTTCTTTCAGGGCTTCATCTTGTTGCGGGGACCAGGCCACGGAATGCTCCTTCAGGATCAGAACCGGTTGCTTACCCCGAAACGGGCGATTCGACCACGGCGGAATTGGGGGCTTGAGGCCGGTATGTTCAGGCGCGCGCACCGGGCGTTCGTCCAGCGAAGCCAGACAGGAGCCGTTTCCAATCCAGACGCCAGCCTCAGACCTTGCCGTAGTTCCAACCCCAGCCGCAGCCGTAGACCCAGACTCAGCCCCAGCCCAGACCTAGCCCCAACCTCCCCCTCATCCTGAGGAGGGCCGAAGGTCTGTCTCGAAGGATGGGCAGCACACTCAGGAGCAAGTGGCCCATCCTTCGAGACGCGCACTTTCGTGCGCTCCTCAGGATGAGGGGGAGGGTTGGGGATCGCTCCTACGATTTCGGCTCAGAAGAACAGGAGCTTGAGTGAAATTACCCCAGAACCGAGAACGAGCTTTCCTTGGTCAGCTCGCGCTTGCGGGAGAACGTCGCCGTGTTGAGCGTGTGGGGGACATGCTCCAGCTTGAATTGCAATGGTTTGGCGTCATGGTCATTGCCAGCTTCGCAGTAACCGATCAGATCTGTCATCAAACGTCCGGCAACGGTTGCGTTCTTGAACTGGTTGCCGCTGGTTCCGATGGCCAGGTAGTAGCCATCGACATTGGTGCGGTCGTAAATAGGAAGCCAGTCGTCCGTCGCATCATAGAGCGCTGCCACACCGACAGGGTGTTGGGATACGCCCAGCTCGGGAACCCGTTGAGAGTAGCGGTAGGCATAGGTGAGACCGCGGTCGGTCAGGTCCATAGCGAAATCGTCGGGATCTTCCACGAGATGCGGGTCGCAGGCAGGGTTCTGGCTGCCGATCATCAACTGGCCGCCGCCACCCGGCTTGACGTAGACGGAGATGTCGTTGTCGGAAACGACCAGACCTTCGCGGGAATAATTCAGACTTTGGGGCGGGGCGATCTGAACCACTTCCTGGCGCAGCGGGCGGTGGCCGATCTTCAGTCCGGTCTCACCTTCCAGGAGCGCGTTCACCTTGCCGGAATGCGGGCCGGCGACATTGATGACGATAGCTGCCGGGATATGTTCGCCGTTCTCAGTGAGAACACCGGTGACACGGTTGTTCTCTACCGGAATTTTGACGATCCTGGTCTTGAAGCGGAACTGCGCCCCAAGCTTGGCTGCCGCATCCTTCAGGTTGCGGGCGGCGATTTGCGAATCGTCGACGTAGCCACCTGCCGGGAAGAAGACACCGCCCTGAAGCGCGCCACCGGTCGGCATGCCGAAGTCGTCGTCATCCATGGTTTTCGCCGGGGCGAAACAGTCCAGGTTGTAGCCGGGGAGTTCCTGTGTGATGCGGTCGGCCGACCAGTGTTCATAAGGGATGCCGAGGGCGTCGGCATGTTCCAGAACATGCTTCTGGTAGTTGTCGGATGCGGTCTTCATCACCAGGGTGCCGGTCTCGATGAAATGCGCCAGCTCTCCGGCGTCTTCCGTTTCCAGATAGGCCTGCCAGTTTTTCCAGTCGTGATAGCCTTCAAGGGCCATCGCCGTGCCGTCGCGCGTGGAATAATAGGTGCGGATCACCGCCGCGGAGCTGGAGGTGGAGCCATAGCCGGCTGCCGGCAGGGCGTCGACATTCAGTGTCTTGTATCCCTTGCGTGTCATGGACAGTGCGATGGCGCAACCGATGATGCCGGCACCGATGATAATCACGTCATGACGGTTCGGCGTTTCGTTTGATGTTGGCATGGCTGTCCTTCCTTCCGGCGTTTCGCCCAGAACAGAGGACAGCCCCTTTTTTGTCTAGCGGCAAAACCGCCACTTGATGTTCCGATCCAGTCATATCGTTTGTCGGAAAGGCTGCAGATGCAGCTAAAAATCATCATCTGTTTACAAATAAAACCATCATGCTGAGTTTGCTAAATATCGTGGAATTTGTTCTCAAGTCTCAAATTGTCCTGAAGATGGCCTGCGCGCATAGTCAAACCAGTTCATGTCGGTTTACGCCGATTTTTCAAACATTTGGAGACTTCCTTGCCGCGCGCGAAATTCTGCGAGTGGCCGACATTGGCCCTGATTCTGGCCAGCTCGTCGGCTTGGTTTTTGTTGATAGGGTTCTATTCCGAGCTTGGACCTTTCGTGGTCTGCCCCCTGGCAGCGATCCTGGTGACACTGCAATCCTCGCTGCAACACGAGGTACTCCATGGTCACCCCACGCGCAGTCCCGCACTCAACGAAGCCTTGGTCTACTGCTCGTTCGGCCTGTGCGTGCCGTATCGCCGCTTCAAGTCTCTTCACCTGCGCCATCATAACAACGACCGGCTGACGGATCCCTATGACGACCCGGAAAGCTACTATCTGGCCTGGGCAGACTGGCAGAGCCTTCCTCGTCCGATACAAATGATCCTGACGATCAACAACACCCTATTGGGCCGGCTGCTGATCGGGCCGGTGGTATCGATGGTCGGTTTCGTGGGAGCCGAAATCCGGATGATGATTGCGGGCGACAAGGTCGTCATGCGCGCCTGGGCACATCATGTTGCCGGTGTGGTGCCAATTGTCCTGTTTGTCACTCTGGTTGGAGGCATGCCGTTCTGGCTGTATGTTCTCGGCGTCGCCTATCCGGGCATGAGCCTGTTGATGCTGCGCACCTATGCGGAGCACCGTGCGCATGAACAAGCGGAGGCGCGGTCGATCATCGTCGAGTTCTGCCCGGTGTTCTCGCTTCTGTTTCTGAACAATAATCTCCATGTCGTTCATCACGCCAATCCGCGGGCGCCCTGGTATCATCTTCCGAAGATCTACCGCGCTGCCCGTTCGGAATGGCAGGAACGGAACGGCGGCTATGTCTTTGCGAGCTATTTCCAGTTGGCCAGGCACTATTTTTTCAAGGTGAAGGAGCCCGTTGTGCACCCGATCAAATACAATGAGACCAGCGGATTATCTGCCGCGGAAAAGGCGGTGTCTTGACCGGTGGATCTTTTCTAGCTGTCCGGCTGCCGATGTACGACTGGCCGGAAGTACGCCATGCCACGCGGGATCTTGAAAGCGCGCTCCAGGGCGCGCTTTGCCGCGTTCTGGGACTGAGTGAAGGCGATATCCGGCCAGGGCAGGATGGGCAAGATCTGGTGGAGGCCTGGACGGACCCGGATCTCCTCTTGTCGCAAACCTGCGGATACCCCCTGACCCATGCGCTCGCAGGCAAGGTCCGGCTCGTGGGGACGCCTCATTACGATGCCGAAGGGTGCGATGGCCCAAGATATTGCAGTCAGCTGATCGTCAAGCGTGACAGCTCCCACCAAAACCTGGAGGGCCTGCGCGGTCACCGGGCGGTTTTCAACGGATCGGACAGCCAGTCAGGCATGAATACTTTCCGTCACGCGGTGGCGCAGCTTGATACTGAAGGCGCTTTCTTTTCAGACGTCATTGTGAGCGGGAGCCACCTGGCGTCGTTGAAGGCCGTTGCGGAGGGCAAGGCCGACATCGCTTCCATCGATGCAGTCTGCTGGGCACTGGTCTGCCGGGAAATACCGGAGCTGGCGGCGCAAGTTCGGCCGCTTGCCCGCACAGCATCTGCGCCCGGGTTGCCGCTGATCACTTCCCGCCGTTTCAGCGATGGGGAACACGCTCTTATTCGCGATACCGTTGCCGAGGTGCTTTCAGCGCCTGAAACGCAACAAAGCCGTGAACGCCTTGGCATTCACGGCTTTTCGAAACTGTCTTCCGACGATTACGCGGTTATCTTGAAGATGGAAACCGAGGCGGCAGAGCGCGGGTATCCCGTGCTGGCCTGACGCTGGTTTCAAACCCTCTGGAAAATTGTCAGATTGCCGGCTTCAGGCCGGCAATCGGCAGTTATCCAGATCGTCGGATCAGCGTTTCTTGGACTTCTGAGCTTCGCGCTGGCGCAGGGCCTGGTTCATACGAGCCAGCTCTGCCGTGGTGTGTCCGCTGACGACACCCATGAGGTTGGTGCCGAGGGCTTGTGCAAGATAGGTCATGGCGTTGCCAATCCTGAGCGTATTCGATTGTTACAAGAAAGTGCGGTCCACTGCTTAAACGCGAGGCCGCTTGCCTGCTATATGGGTAGAACTTGCAGTTCAATCAATCGAATAGTATTCATCTATTCGTTCAAAAAAATTGAACTGAAGTTCCGGGAAATCTGGACCATGCAAAAGTTGCCCGGCACAGGCATGCCGCTGATCGATCTGGATCTTTACAGGACCTTTTTGGTAATCGCGGAAACCTCAAGTTTTTCAAAAGCTTCCGAGCTTGTTGGGCGAACGCCGTCAGCAGTTTCAATGCAGATCAAAAAACTTGAATCGATCCTCGGGGTTTCGGTGTTCGCCCGGGAAGGGCGCACCGTACGTATGACTACGGAAGGCGAAGCTTTGCTTGGATATGCGCGGCGTATCCTGATGCTGAACGAGGAAGCTGTTTCGCTGTTCCTGTCTCCTGAAGTGGAAGGCGAAGTCCGCTTCGGAGCGCCGTCCGATTTCGGCACCAGGTTCCTGCCCAACATACTTTCACGCTTTGCACGCTCTCATCCTGGTGTGAACGTGGACGTGCATCTGGATGGCAGTCCGATGCTGGACGAGAAGGTGAAGAAGGGGGAGCTGGACCTTGCGCTCTTTACCGCCCGTCCGGGTACCGCACTGGCGCGGGGAGGCACAATCGTCTTCACCGAACCGCTGGTCTGGGTAGGTCTGGAAGGTGGTATCGCCTATGAGCGCGATCCGTTGCCGCTTGCCGTTTCCACTCCCGGGTGCCCCTGGCGCAGAGCTGCGCGGGTTGCGCTGGACGATGCCCAGAAGCCTTACCGCGTTTCCTACACCAGCTTTCACAGTGCCGGCCAGGAAGCCGCGCTGCTGGCGGACCTTGCCGTGGCTCCCTTTCCGGCGAGTGTTGTCGAGGCGCCCCTGATGGCCCTGGACGAACGGCATGGCCTGCCGGAAATCGGCGACTATCACATTCTCATGGCCGAGCGGGCCCATGCGGGCAAAGCCACTCATGCGTTCGCCAAGCATGTTGCCGAAAGCTTCAAGGACCTCAGCCACGGCGTCTCGGTCTGAAGTCAGTCTGTCGCGTTAACCATAATTTCCGTTTCACGGGACAAACCCGCAGGACCTCTGGCGCAAAAGTTAACGAGCGGTTACGATTCATGGTAAATGAAGCGTTAACAGCGAGACGTGTCATGAATTCCATCTGCAAAACCCTGCTGGCCGCAGCCGGCATGAGCATCGCCCTTGGAGCCGCAGCGCAGGCCGAAAGCGGCACGACGCGCATTGTCCACGACGAACCTTATGGTGCCATCGTGACCAAGGAAGCCGGTGTGCTGGTGTTCCGCGGCCTGCCGCCGACCCGCAAGGTGATCGTCAATCCGGACGGCAAGACGCCGCTGGAACTGAAGCAGACCGAAGTGACCGAGACCAACGTGATGGTCTTTGCCGATCAAAGCGATTACGTGCGCGCCCTTGGGCCGAAGATCATCCGATTGAAGTAAAGGCCGAGAACCGGTCTGCAGGCGTGTTCTGATAAGCCGACTGGCTTCTGCCATCGGTTTGTTTAGGTCGCATGATAATCTGCCAGTCCTCACCAAACTCCTCATCCTGAGGAAGGCTGAAAGCCCGTCTCGAAGGATGGGCTGCTTGTGTTGGCTTTTGCCGCCCATCTTTCGAGACGGCGCTTCGCACCTCCTCAGGATGAGGGGGGAGAAGTTCGGGATGAGGGGAGCGGGAGGCGGAGTTCAGCAAAGGCGAAGAATCGGGGTGTTCCGGATGGAGTGACTGCGCAGGTCTCTGAATCGATCTGTCGCTCTGCGCTCTTTGGAACTCGGCAGGTATCCTCAGTGCTGGGACGCTCTTGTCCGCTCAGCAGTCCTCGTCTTCCCTGCCTTTTCGTGCCGACCCCACCTCCGGTAAATCCCAATCGTTCCCTACACCAACCCCTCATCCTGAGGAGGGCCGGAGGCCCGTCTCGAAGGATGGGCCGCTTGTTCCCGAGTATGCCGCCCATCCTTCGAGACGGCGCTTTGCGCCTCCTCAGGATGAGGTTGAGGGGAGGGGAGCCCGGGAGGATAGGGGGAGGTGGAGTTCAGGAGGGGGAGGCGGTCGTCGGGGTGTTGGTCCGACGACCGGATGCATTCACATGCGCATGCGTTCGGCTTTCGGGTCGAGCAGCGGTTCGCTGATGATGGTGGCCTTGCGGCGCTCGCCGAGGATTTCGATCTCGAAGGCGCCTTCCTGCGTGTTCGTTGCCAGTTCCGAGGGAATATACCCTTGTGCGAGGGATTTTCGCAGGTAGTGGGCGTAGCCGCCGGAAGTCACCCAGCCGATCACCTTGCCATCGTGCCAAACCGGCTCATCGCCCATGACGTCGGCGTCCGACGCATCGACCACGAAGCTGACACGCAGGCGCTTCGGTCCTTCATCGAATTCTTTCTGGGCCGCCTCCTTGCCGATGAAGGTGTCCTTGGACAGCTTCACGAACCGGCCAAGATCGGCTTCGAATGCGCCGTAGATCGGGCGGAATTCGCGGAACCAGGTGCCGAAGTTCTTTTCCAGCCGCAGGCAGAGCAGGGCGCGCATGCCGAAGTTGACGATGTTGAACTCGGCTCCGGCCTTCATCAGCGCATCATAGACCTGACGCTGGTACTCCGGCGCCATCCAGATCTCGTAGCCAAGATCGCCCGTGTAGGTGATGCGGTTGACCTTGCAGGGGGCGTTGGCAACGTCCATTTCGCGGAAGTCCATGAACCGGAAGGCCTCGCCCGAGACATCGTCTCCGGTGATCTTCTCCAGAACCTTGCGCGAATTGGGACCGGCGATGGAGAGGCCAACCCAGCCGAGGTTGATTGCGCGGATCGTCACCGAGCCGTCCTCTGGCAAATGCTTCTCGAACCAGCGCATGTGATAGATCTCGGCCTGGGACGAGCCCCACATGTAGAACTTCTGGTCGCTGGCCCGGGCGATGGTGAAATCACCGATCAGTTTGCCGTTCTCGTTCAGCATCGGCGTCAGGATGATGCGGCCGACCTTCGGCATTGTGTTGGTCATCAAAAGCGACAGGAAGCTTTCCGCGCCTGGCCCGGTGATCTCGTATTTGGCGAAGTTGGCCGTCTCCGTCACGCCCACGCTCTCGCGCACAGCCCGGCACTCGGCGCCGATGTGCTCAAAATCGTTGGAGCGGTGGTAGGAAACGATGTCCCTGGCTTCCACGCCTTCCGGAGCGAACCAGAGCGGTGTTTCCAGGCCCCAGCTGTCGCCCATGACGGCGCCTTGCGCCAGCATGCGGTCGTAAAGCGGGGTTGTCTGCTGCGGGCGGGCGGCCGGAAGTTCCTCGTTGGGGAAACGGATCCGGAACCGGCGGCGGTAATTTTCCTGAACCTTGGCATTGGTATAGGAGAGCGTTGCCCAGGTGCCGTAGCGGGCAACATCCATGCCCCAGATGTCGTAGCCGGGGTCGCCGTCGATCATCCAGTTGGCGAGCGTCAGGCCGACACCGCCGCCCTGGCTGAACCCGGCCATGACGCCGCAGGCCACCCAGTAGTTCCGAAGACCGCGAACCGGGCCGACCAGCGGGTTGCCGTCCGGCGCGAAGGTGAAAGGCCCATTGATGATCTGCTTGATACCGGCATTCTGCAGGGCGGGGAAATGCTCGAAGCCGACTTCCAGCTCCGGCGCGATCCGGTCGAGATCCGGTGCCAGCAGTTCGTGGCCGAAATCCCAGGGGGTCTGGCGCGGGCTCCAGGGGCGGCAGTTCTGCTCGTAAGTGCCGAGCAGCACGCCCTTGCCTTCCTGGCGGGTGTAGATCTCACCACCGAAATCCAGAACGCCGATCAGTTCCTTGCCGGTGGCTTCGTTGTGTGAGGTCACTTCCTCCATCTCGTCGGTCAGGAGGTACATGTGCTCCATGGCGAGCACCGGTAGTTCGATGCCGACCATGCGCCCGCATTCGCGCGCCCACAGGCCACCGGCGTTGACCACGTGTTCGGCGTGGATCGTGCCCTTGTTGGTGATGACATCCCAGGTGCCGTCGGGCGTTTGAACCAGTTCTTCCACCTTGGTGTGGCGCAGGACTGTCGCGCCGTTGACGCGGGCCGCCTTGGCATAGGCATGGGTGGTGCCGGAGGGGTCGAGATGGCCCTCGATCGGGTCCCAGAGCGCGCCGATGAAGTGTTTCTCGTCCAGAAGCGGGAACATCTTCTTGGCTTCGGAGACCGAGATCAGCTCCAGGTCCATGCCGAGATAGCGCCCCTTGGCCTGGGCAAGACGCAGGAAATCCATCCGCTCGGGCGTATCGGCCAGCATGACACCGCCGGTCAGGTGCAGGCTGCAGGACTGGCCGGAGATTTCTTCCAGTTCCTTGTAGAGGTCGACGGTGTAACTTTGCAGCTGGGCTACGTTCGGATCGCCGTTCAGGGTGTGGAAGCCGCCTGCTGCGTGCCAGGAGGAGCCGGACGTCAGTTCGTCGCGCTCGATCAGCGTGACGTCTTTCCAGCCGAGCTTGGTCAGGTGATACAGAACGCTGCAGCCGACAACGCCACCGCCAATGACAACAACCTGAGTGTGGGTATTCATGCAATCTGCTCCGGAAGCGCCTGCTCTTGCGCGGCAGGCCGTGTTCGAACGTTAAATGTGAAATGATCAGAAGTCGGTCGGGGCACCGCCCTCGGCCTTTCGCCTTTCGACAAAGGCGGTGATTTCCTCGTCGATGGCCGGATCAAGCGGGGGCTGCTCATAGGCTTCCAGAGCCTTCTTGTAGAGCATGTTCGCCTTGTCGTAGGCGGTCGGGCTGCCTGCTTCCGACCAGCTTTCGTAATTGCGCCAGTCGGAAACGATGGGCGCGTAGAAAGCGTCCTTGTAACGGTCCTGGGTATGCTGGGTGCCGAAGAAGTGGCCTGCAGGCCCGACCTCGCGGATCGCATCGACGGCAAGGGCTGCTTCTGACACATCAAGCGGCGTCAGATATTCGGCGATCTTCTGGAGCAGGTCGATGTCGGTGATGAATTTCTCGAACCCGGCACTCAGGCCGCCTTCCAGCCATCCGGCGGCATGCTTGATGATATGGGCTCCGCCGTTGATCGCGCCCCATTCCGACAACGTCGTTTCCAGCGCTGCCTGATAGTCGACCGTGTTGGCCGCGCAAACGCCTGACGACCGGTAGGGAAGATGATAGCGCCGGGCGAGCTGGCCGCCGACGATTGCTGCCTTCATGTATTCCGGCGTGCCGAAGGCTGGCGCACCGGATTTCATGTCGACGTTGGACGTGAAGCCGCCATAGACCACCGGCACACCCGGGCGGACAAGCTGGGCGAAGGCGATCCCGGCAAGGGCTTCCGCGTTCTGCAGGGTCAGCGCACCGGCGACGGTGACCGGAGCCATGGCACCGGCAAGAGTGAAAGGCGTGACGATGGAAACCTGTCCGGCCTTGGCCATTTCGATCAGGCCTTGCAGCATTGGCGTGTCGAGCCTCAGCGGCGAGGACGTGTTGATGACCGTTGCCACGCACGGCGTTTCGACGAATTCTTCCGGGGTAAGGCCGTAGCCGATCCGGGTCAGTTCCAGTCCGTCGAGGTTGCGCTCCTTGCCGAGCGAATAGATGTGATAGACCTTGTCGGTGAGCCGCAGCATGTCTGCAACGCAGTCGAGATGGCGCACGGAAGCGTGGATATCGACCGGTTCGACCGGGTAGCCCATGACGCAGTGAATAATGTTGAAGAACTGCGACAGTTTCAGGAAGTTGCGATAGTCCTCCTGGTTGCCCGGGCGGCGGCCGTGGTCGCGGTCGACGGCATTGGGCGCGCTGGCCACACAGGAAAAGGCAAGAGCATTGCCGCCCACCTGCAGATCATGCGCCCGGTTGCGCGCACGGATCGTGAATTCGGCCGGGGCCTTGGCGACAAGCTCTTCCACCATCGCCCGGTCCATGCGTACACGGTCTTCTCCCGGCCTGATGTCGGCCCCGGCATCTTTCAGGATCTGCTTTGCTTCCTCGTGCAGGAAGTCGATGCCGATCTCTTCCAGAACGCGCATGGATGCGTCGTGGATCGCTTCAAGTTCGTCAGCGGAAACGGCTTCCAACGGCTTGAAGATATGCCGCGGCTGCTTGAAGGGTTTTTGCGGAAAGAGATCCGGACCGGTCTTCTCGCCGCCCCTGCGCCGCCGTCCGCGCCGTGCGGGAGCCGTCTCGGCAAGCGAGGCCGTTTCGATGTCATGCGTCATGTCGTCCGCCACTATTCCTGAAAGCCGGACCTGATGCCCTGGAAAGGCTTGGGCGCGGCCCGGTCTGCGCCATCTCATCAGACGTTACTTGAGAGGGCACTTTCAGCGGGCAGTCTCAGAACGACGGCCAGTGCTTCAACTCCGACATCCGGCACCGTGTCCTCGATCCAGCCGTGGTCTCGCCAATCGGAGGGCTTGACGACAAGGGACTTCAAAGCGATCAGAACAGGGAGACTTTTTGTGGGGACCCTTGGTGCGCGTGTTGCTGTCGGATTCGGAACTGCTGGCTTTTCTGAAAACGCTCCTGCCGGTGAAGGACTGGTCAGTTGCACGGCTGCGACCGTTGCCGGTCGCCTATACCGCCCGGTTCTGGCGCCTGGATACGCCTGGCCGAAGCTTTGTCATCAAGGAGTTCTTCCCCGAAAACGAAGACAACCCTCTGTATCCGACCTTGCCGAGGCAGGAGGCGGACGCCCTTGCCGTTCTGGCCCGTCATGGCCTCTCGCCGGAACTTGAAGCTTTCACCTACAGTCCGGCGAAAACACCGCTGTTGATCTATGGCTATCCGACCCCCGTCGACAACGAGATTGATGTCGGAGAAGCCGCCGAGCTGATCGGCCGGTTTGCCGCCTTGAGTGAACCGGTGCCGGGACACCAGACCGTTCCGGCCGGATATCACGAGGTGCTGGCGCGGGGCGATGCCATGCTGGCGCTCATTCCGCATAGCCGCAAGGCGGCGAACCTGAAGCGCTCGCGCCCGGCGGACGGCGCCGTCAAGAGGCGCGAGATCAAGCGTTCACTCGTTCATCGCAGTTTCTGTCTGGGCACGATCCAGGCAACCGGCGATGGTGCCCGGCTGATCGATTGGCAATTCGCCGGGCTTGGTGACCCGGTCGAGGATATCGCCTGTTTCGTCTCGCCCGGTCTTGCAACGCTCTATGGCCTTCATCCGCTTGTCGCCCATGCGGAGGAAATGTTCCTGACGCGCTATCCTGACCAGGAGACGGTCGAACATTTTCTGAAGGAGCGCGGCGCCTATCACTGGTGCCTTGCAGCCTATTGCCTGTTCCGCCACGAAACATTGATGCATTCTAACGCCCCGGCGGCCAGGGCCTATGGCCGCGCGCTGGAAGAGGAAGTCGACTTGCTGCTGCGTTTGCGGGGCCGATGAGGGGCGTTTGCAGCAGTTGTAATCAATCTGTCATGGGAGAAGGCTAACGGGAGGCATGTCCATCCAGCTTGCTTCCGTTTCCAAGTCCTTCGATGCCCACAAGGCGCTGAACAGCGTGTCCCTTTCGATTGAGGACGGCACGTTTTTCGTGGTTCTCGGCCCGTCCGGTTGCGGCAAGTCGACCTTGCTGCGTGCCATTGCCGGGCTGGAGCCGGTCGATGCGGGAGAGATCAAACTCAGTGGGCAGGCCGTTGCCGGCAAGGGCCTGCATCTGCCGCCCGAGCAGCGCCAGGTGGGTGTGGTGTTTCAGTCCTATGCGCTGTGGCCGCACATGAATGTTGCCGCCAATGTCGCCTTTCCACTGGAGACGGCGGGAGAAACGCGGAGTGCGGTGGCGGCCCGTGTGGCGGAGTGCCTGGAAACGGTGGCTCTGACACCGTTCCGGCAGCGCAAGCCGGCCGAACTTTCCGGTGGTCAACGCCAACGGGTGGCTCTGGCGCGGTGCCTGGCGCAGGGCGCGCGCACCGTCCTGATGGACGAGCCTCTCGCCAATCTCGATCCGCATCTGCGCAGCACGATGGAAGAAGAGCTGGCGGCATTCCACAGGGCGAGCGGCGCGACGACGCTTTTCATTACGCACGACCAGCGCGAGGCAATGGCCCTTGCCGACAAGGTGGCGGTGATGTGGGATGGCAGCATCCTTCAGGCGGACGATCCCGACACGCTTTACCGCCGTCCGAATTCGAAGAAGGTCGCCGGTTTCATCGGCCGCAGCACCCTCGTTCCGGTGGATGTGCTGAGAGTTGAAAACGGCAAGGCGCAAGTGCGCTTCGGCAATGTCATCGCGGTCGTCGATTGTCCTGACCAAACAGGTTCTGGCCCAGCAACGTTGTTGCTCAGGCCGGAACATCTGGTGCTCGCAACGGGCACTTCCGGCTTCGAGGCAACGGTCGAACGGACGATCTACCGGGGTGGCTATTGGGAAGTCTTCGTCCGTCTCGAAGGCCTTTCGCAGCCGCTTCTCATGGTGCTTCACCGAAAGGCGGACCCTGGCGAGCTCCTGCAGCTCGATATCATGCGCGGCTGGGTGTTGCCGGAGTAGGCGCGCTACTTAATCTTTTGAGCAAATCTTCTGTGTGTTGTTTCGATTCGTATTCAATGGTTTTTCTTATTTTATATGGCAAAGAAGAAATAGTTTCCTGCCCCGTCATTTCGCTATTTCTCAAGAAATTTATTATCGATATACTTACGCCGCACATTTCCAGATACCGGCTAGATGTCGATTTTTCTATCTCTTTGGGCGTGGATATAATTGAGGCCTCGTTAGCCACATCGACATAAAGCGACGATGTTCTGAGGTGCTCTACCTCTGATACGAATTTCTTTCTTTGGGTTTCAACTGCCTCGTCTTTGTTTTGTGAAAGAATTTCTAATATCGCATTGGCAGTATTTGCCGGAGTGCCACGTTCTATCGTTACGGAGAGAAGTCCAGAAAGAGTTTCCAAGATTTTTTTGTGTTTTTCGTCCACGCGCTCTTTCGCAATCTCAACAACATTTAGCACCTGAATTTGGCCTAGAATATAATAAAAAGAAGTCGAGATTCTATGCTTTGTAAGATGCTGGAAACGCTTTTTGTAGACACTCTCGTCTAGATGATTTTTGCAAAATACGATTATATACTTTGAACACTCTTCAAGGCAGGCGATAGATAGATGTACGCTGAAGGCGAATTTCTTTCTTCTTTGTAGATTCTTCGCTTCCAAGTTAAGGTCTACGATGTTCGAATAAATACTGTTGAGTGTTTGTTCGATGTGCTGCACGTGAACCAATCCCGTTTCATGGCTTAGGAATGATACTAACACATCAATCCTTCCAGGGGATCGTCCCTGCCGGTACCCGCTTCGCGAGCGCATTCATTGTCAGCATGATCAAAATCGTTGCGGCGACGACCACAACCGACATGGCGGCCGCAAGCGTAGTGTAGCCGCCGTCTTCGTAGTTGAAGATTGTCGTGCCGATGGTCTCGTTGCCGGTGGACCAGAGCAGGGCGGAGACCGTGACCTCGTTGTAAGCGGTCAGGAACACTAGAATTGCACCGGAGGCAGCCGCAGGAGCTGCGAGCGGGGTGAAGATCCTTGTCATGCGCCGGTAGAACCCGGCGCCAGCCACCCGAGCCGCATCTTCCAATGAACCATCCATTTGCAGGAAGGCGGCGGCAACCGGTTTCAGGCCCACCGCCAGGAAAACGGAGACATAGGCAATCAGGATTATCCAGAGGGTGCCGTAGAGCGAGATGTTCAATACCGGCAGGGGGCGGATGAATGCCAGGATGAAGGCGATCGACATCACCAGGCCGGGCACGGCAAAGGCGATTTCCGACTGTGTGAGCGCAAGGCTCGCCCAGGTTCTGTGAGCCGGCTTCCGATGGGCGAGGAAATAGGCCAGGAACAGGCTGATGACAGCAATGACAAGTGCGGCAACCCCGGCAACGAGAGTTGAGTTGGCGAAGGCCCTGAGCGTGACGGACTGGCGCCAGAGCACCTCGGTGAAGTTTTCGAGTGTCAGGGTTTCCGCAGACAGCGGCAGGCCGTAAGTGCGGACCAGCGAGGTCGCCAGCAACGAGGTTGCCGGCAACAGCAGCACGAAGGCGACGAACAGCCAGAGAGTGGCTTCCACAAAGGGACGCTTACGGCCAAGGGAGATCGCCAGAGGATCTTGCGGCAGACCGATGAGGCTGGTGCGCAGGCGCCGCTGCAGCACACCTTGCAGCAGGATCGCAGCAAGGGCGACAACGGCCAGGATAACGGAAATTACCGCCACGTTTGGCAGGACATCCGGACCGAAGCTTGCCAGCCTCCGCCAGACCAGAACGGGCAACGTGGTGTAGCGTGCCGGAATGCCGATCAGGGCATTGATGCCGAAATTGCCAAGTGCGGCAACAAAGGCGAGCGCAAAACCGGCCAGCAGGGATGGCGCGAGCAACGGCAAGGTGATCCTGCGCAACATCAAGAGGCTTCCGGAGCCGGAAACGCGGGCTGCGTCTGAGAGTTCGCGTGGAAACGACCTCAACGCGGCACGGACAAGCAGGAACACCAGCGGGCTATGCTGCAGGGTCAGCAGCAGGACGAGGCCTTCACGGGAGTAGAGAGGGTGGGTAGAGCCGAGTTCCGGAGCCAGCCCAAGCCAGCGCAACACCGGACTGCCCGGGCCGAGCGCCTGTATCCAGGCAATTGCCGTTACATGCGGCGGGATCATCATCGGCAGCAGGATCAGGAAGACCAGCAGGCCCTTGGCGCGAATATCGGTGAGGCCGATCAGGAGTGCGAGCAGGGTGCCGAGCGCGGTTGCTGCCAGTGCCGACAAGAAACTGCTCTCTACGGAATGCCAAAGTGCGCTTCGGACCGACCGGCTCTGCACGGCTTCCGTCAACGGGCCGAGGTCGAGACCGCCATCACCCGTCAGTCCGGTCTTGAACAAAAGCAACAGCGGCAGCCCGCAGATCAGCGTTGCACCAAGCACAAGCGCGAGGAGGGTGGTCTTTTCAGAAAGCTTCGATAGCTGCACAGGGATTTGCCGTTGCTTCTCGCAGTCATTCCGGACAAGTGAGGCGTAGCCGAGCGATGATCCGGAATCCAGACATGTTTCGCTCCTTAGGCGCGGCCAAATTCCAAACGGAACAGTATTCGCTTTGCTCGTGCTGATGTCTGGATTCCGGATCAGCATGAGCAAAGCTGCATTTGTCCGGAATGACGGGGGAACGGAAAAAAGCAGCGAGGCTTCCGCCACGCTGCCCGTTGTCGAAAGGAGGCGTTGGCCTTACCCGCCGAAGATTTCGGAGAATTTCATCTTGTCGGCCTGGTCCTGTTCCAGGGCCTTGGCCGGATCGAAATCCATGAGCTTGATCTGGTCGCGCGCGGGGAAGCCCTCCGGAGCCGGGACGCCCGGGTGCGCCGGCAGATAGCCCTGGGATGCGGCAAGCTTCTGACCGTCTTCGGAAATCAGGAAGTCGACAAATGCCTTTGCGGCATCCGGGTTCTGGGCAGTGGAGAGGATCGCAACCGGCTCGGTGACGGCGGAGACGCCTTCTTCCGGGAAGACGAACTCAACCGGTGCGCCTTTTACCTTTTCGCGGATCGGCAGGAAGTCGACGACGAAGCCGTAGAGTTTTTCGCCACCGGCAATCGCCTTGTAGACGCCGCCATTGCCGCCCTGCGGGTTGGCGCCCTGGTCTGCGAGGCCTTCGTAATAGGCCCAGCCAAGCTCCGGGTTGGAAGTCAGCGCAGTCATGTGGATGGTCGCGGCGCCGGAGGTCAGCGGCGACGGCATGGCCAGCTTGTTCTTTGCTTCCGGCTTCAGGAGATCCTTGTAGGAGGTCGGCTTCATCGGCGCGTTGGTGTTGTACATGATGCCGGTGGTGATCAGCTTGGTGGAGAAGTAGCTCTTGTCCTTGTCCATGATCGCCGGATCGTAGGCGGAAACGTCGGCCGCCTCATGCGCCATCAGACGACCTTCCTGCTTCAGGCTCTCCATGGTCACCATGTCGGCGATCAGCAGTACGTCCGGCTTCGGCGCACCGGCTTCGAATTCGGCCAGCAGCTTCGCCATGATCTTGGTGGTGCCGTCACGGACCCACTCGACCTCAACGCCCGGATGCGCCGCGGTGAAGGCATCGACGGTTGCCTGGGCGTCGGCGTTCGGCTGGGAGGTGTAGAGCACGAGCTTGCCGGTAACATCGTCGGCGTAAGCGGAGGCGGATGCCGCGGCCAGGAGGCCGGCTGCAATCAGAAGCTTTTTCATGTGACAGATCCTTTGCACAGAGCAGCAAAAGGGTTGCGGATGAAAATCGCCTATCAGCTCTACATGACAGTTTTATTCAGGCTGCGGGTATTTTTACGGGTAATTTTGCCGGCTAAGTTTAGTCGTGGGAGGCGTTTGCGGCAGTCGGCATCTCCTTTGGAGACGCCGGTGCTCCGTTGTTTTCGTGGTCAGACGTAACTTACGCAGGTGCCTTCCGAAACAAGATCCAGTCCTTGCGTCTTGCCGGCAAGCGCAATCGGCAGGCCGGTGACAGGTTCAAGATAAAGCGCGTAAGTGGAGTGATGGATCGGCAGTACCTTGCCAGGCCGGAGCTTATCCACGAAATCGGCGGCATGATTAGCGCCCATGCTGATCTGCCCGAGAGGTCCTGAAGTGCCGACGCCGCCAAGATGTGGAATGAACACGTCCGGCGATCCGAAACCCTTGAGCGCGTCGAGGACATTTGGCGTCGGGAAGGTATCACCGGTCCAATAGACAGACTTTGCCCAGTCGCCCTGGCGGATCTCCAGCCAGTAGCCGTTGCCTGGGCCAAGCAGCGAGGCAATCTCCGGGTTTTCCGAGTGTTCGGCAGGTAGTGCAGTCAGCGAGAGCGTGACGTCGCCCTTGGTGATCACGTGAGGTTTCATCCAGTCGGCGACCTGAACCTGCGTGAACCCCTTTGCGGTCAATCGCTCCCGGTCATGAGAGGGAACGAGGAATGGCATGTCGGGGGCAATTGCGCTTTCCGCCGTCTGGTCGAAATGATCTTCATGCAGGTGGGACAGCAGGACTTGATCCACTCTGGAAAGATCGACACCGTGAAACGGGGTCAGCCGTTTGTGTGTAACCACATCGGGTCCCGTGGCGAGATCGAACATCTCGTTGGGAGCACCCATGCGGAACGCTTCCTCACCTTCGCCGAAAGCCGGGTCGGTCAGGAGGGTGAGGTCCTCGCATTCGATAAGCATGGTTGCACCGCCGAGCCAGGTGATGTCGAGCCGGGGAGATCCTGTTGCGGTTCTTGCGGGAGCGGACGAAACACTGGTCAAGATTGCCGGAACAGCCAGCGACATGGTGCCGGCTGACTTCAGAAAACTGCGCCGTTTCATGGGAATACCTCTTGGGACCTTTGATGGTCCGTTGTAGGTAGACCGTAGATATTGTTCGGTGTAGCTGTATAAAAATGAACAGTCTGGCTGAAAATATCGCGCAATGACAACGTTGGCACATCTGGAAACCTTTGTTGAAGTGGCCGGTCTTGGCAGTTTCGCTGCTGCCGCCCGGCAGCTCGACTTGCCGAGGTCGACAGTGACGGCTCGTATCAAGGCACTGGAGGAAGAGCTTGGCGTCGCCCTGTTCCAGCGCACGACCAGGCAGGTGCGCCTGACGATGGAAGGCGAGGCCTACCGGGAAAAGGTGCAGCCGGCCTTGCGGGATCTGGAGGAGGCCGGAGAACAGCTGAAATCGGCGCAGGCACCGCAGGGGATGGTGCGTGTGTCCGTCCCGGTCGACCTGCCGCTGGATGTTCTGGCAGAGGCGATGGCCAGCTTCAATTTGCGATATCCGGAAGTCCGGATCGAAGTGCATGTCAGCGATCGCCCCGTTGATCTGACCGGCGAGCGGTTCGACTTCGCCCTCCGCGGCAACCGGGTTGCATCGGAAAGTGTCATCGTCCGGAAGATCGCCTCCAGTTTCCTTGTTCTTGTTGCCCGGCCGGAGCTCTTGGAAGAGGCGTCGTTCGGCGAGCTGTTGACGTCAGGACGGGTGATCGATCCCGCCGAAGTGCTGATGGAGGCTGGGCAAGGAGGAGGCGCCCCTGTTTACAGGACGCGGAACCTGCAGCTTGCGCTGGCCCTGGTGCTGAATGGCGGTGTGGCGGGTATCTTGCCGAAATCGATGTGTGCCGATTTCCTGGCGGATGGACGGTTGGCCGAGGCTGCGTGTCCGGTCGATTTGCCGGAGTTGCCGCTCTTTGCGGTCCTGCCGTCACGACGGTTCATCCCCAAGCGCGTTCGCCTGCTGGTGGATCATCTGGCAAGTGCTTTCGGCTGATCGGATTTTACACGGTCTTGCACCAACCAGACATTGCCGTTGGGCAGCTTGTCGGCTATCACCGCCCCACCAGACATTAATCGATTTATGAAAGGCATGTTCATGAGCTCAAACGGCGCGGCCGCGGAAATCGGCCTGATCGGTCTCGGTACCATGGGTGGCAACCTTGCGCTCAATATTGCCGAACATGGCTTTCAGATCGCGGTGTTCAACCGGACCACGGAGAAGACCGACCAATTCATGGCGAAGGCCGGGGAACTCGCGCCGAAACTGGTTCCGACCAAGACGCTGGAAGACTTCGTTGCATCCATCAAGACCCCGCGCGCGGTCATCCTGATGGTTCCGGCCGGTGAAGCGGTCGATGCACAGATCGAGGCTCTGCGGCCGCTGCTCGATGCAGGTGATCTCATCATCGATGCGGGCAATGCCAATTACCACGACACGAACCGCCGCGCGGCGGAAGCTGCCGAAAAAGGCCCTCGCTTCATGGGGATCGGTGTTTCCGGTGGCGAGGAAGGCGCACGCTTCGGTCCGTCCATCATGGGCGGCGGTGCGAAGGACGCCTGGGATCAGGTCGGCCATATTCTGGAAGCGATTTCCGCCAAACACGAAGAAACGCCCTGCGCGGCCTTTCTGGGTGAAGCGGGCGCGGGTCATCTGGTCAAGACCGTCCACAACGGCATCGAATATGCCGACATGCAGATGATTGCCGAGGTCTACGGCGTCATGCGCGACGGTTTCGGCATGTCGGCTTCAGAGATCGGGGATGTCTTCGAGAAGTGGAATGGCGGCATCCTGCAGTCCTACCTGATCGAGATTTCCGGCAAGGTTGCCAAGACGGCGGATCCGGACACCGGCAGACCGATGCTCGACATCATTCTGGACAAGGCCGGCCAGAAAGGCACCGGTCGCTGGACGGCCATCGAGGCACTGATGCTGGGCACCCCGGCAAGCGCCATCGAGGCGGCCGTTGCCGTGCGCAACATGTCCGCGCGGTATGAGGAGCGCAAGGAAGGCGAAGCCGAATTTGGCGCGGCTCCCAGCGGCATGGACCGCGAGGCCGTGACGATCGATGCGCTGGAAGCAGCTCTCGTTGCCGGCAAGATCATCTGTTATGCGCAAGGCTTCGGTCTGATCCTGGAAGCGGCCAAACAATATGGCTGGGCAATGCCCCTGCCGGAAATCGCCAAGATCTGGCGTAACGGCTGCATCATTCGCTCGTCCATGCTGAACGACATGTCGTCCGCACTATCCGACGATGCTGAACGCAACCTGATGCTGGCGCCGTTCTTCTCGGCAAAGCTGAAGGAAACCGAAGCGATGCTTCGCCAGGTCGTTGCCCAGTCCGCGCTGCATGGTCTGCCGGTACCGGCCCTTTCGGCGGCGCTGTCCTATTTCGACATCATGCGCACAGGCCGTTCCACCGCAAACCTGCTTCAGGGCCAGCGCGATTTCTTCGGCGCGCATGGCTTTGAACGCACCGACAAGGACGGCGGCGGCTACCACGGCCCCTGGGCGATGGGCTGAGGCCAAAAAATCAGACGCTCAGGCTTGCGCCTGGGCGTCACTGCGGCTCGGCGTGTGCCCTGCGAAGCACTTGTCCGCAATGACGGCGCACGGATATGCGCCGCCTCGCAGTGCCATCCTGCTGGTTACTGCGCCAGTCCAAGTGCCGCCATGTTGGCAATTGACGCCGGCAGGCCGGAATGGTCGCGCAGTTCGATGATCAGGCGCGGATCACTCTCGAGTTTGGAAAGCGCGCCGAACACGGAGTGCCAGTTGATGGTGCCCTGCCCAAGCGTCCAGTGGCGGTCGGCGTATCCATCCGCGTCCTGCAGGTGGATATGGCGCAGACGATTGCCGGCGGCCTTGACGTAGTAATCGACGGGCGGAGCGTCAGTTGTGCCATGAGCATAGTGAGCGTGTCCGGTATCGATAGAGATTTTCACCGCCTGTGAACCGAAGCTCTCGGCAAGCTCTATCCGGGCATAAGGGTCCTTGTCCTCGATGTTCTCGATGACGAGTTCGCAGCCGATATCTTCTGCCCGCTTGACTGCGTCGCTCATGGTCAGGTGACAGAGCTCTATCTTGCGCTGCCGGGCATTTTCATAATTGTCGAGGTTGTTGAAGTCCCAGGTCGTATAGGGGCTGTGCACGACCATGTGGGTGCCGCCCAGTGCCTCGCAGACTTCCAGCCCTTGCAACAGGCGCTTGCGTACGATCTCGCGGACATCCACGTCCATGCTGTCGACGGTGAAGCCAAAGAAGGGGCCGTGAATGCCGACACGGCCTTGATGGCCGTCCAGCAGTTTTTGGGCCTTCTCGACAATCGGTTTCCAGTCACCGTTCAGCACTTCGGCCGGCCAGAAGTCCTGAAGTTCCAGATCCCGCGGTTTGTCCAGCATCAGATTGCGATGGGTTTCCAGCGCGTCAACTGTCAGCGCGGCACCAAGAATTGGAAGATCGGTCATGAAACACCTTTGAAGGAGACGAAACGGTTGTCGCCTGATTAGAGGCTGATCCTTGACACTATTGCGACGGAGAGCGGATCAAATTTCAGTATCCACGTTCCCGGTCGACGGCTGGGGGAATCGTACCGTCTTCGTAATACCGGCCGATGTTGTCTGCCACGATCCTGGACGCTGTGCTGATGATGGTCGGGGCGGATATGTGCGGCAGCACCGTGACCTTGTCATGATCCCACAGCGGACTTGACGGTGGCAGGGGCTCTTCATCGAAGACGTCGAGAACGGCATGGCCGAGCGGGCCGTTGTCGAGTTTGTTGATGAGAGCGGCAGTGTCGATAATAGGGCCTCGGGCGAAGTTGATGATCGCAGCGCCCTTCTTGCAGGCGCTCAGCTCGTCCTGGCCGAGCAATCCGCGTGTTTCATCCGTCAGCGGCATCAGCAGGACGATGAAATCCGACTGGCCGAGCACCTCCAGAAGTCCGGCGCGGCCATGCCGGCAGACTATGCCTTCAATTGATTTTTCGGTACGGCTCCAGCCGAGCACGTTGAAGCCGTTGGCTTTCATCCGCAAGGCGGCCGCTGCGCCGAGCTTGCCAAGACCCAGAACACCAACCGTGCGTTCCTGTGGGCGTTCGAGTGCATGATCCTGCCAGACCTTCTGCCGCTGCTGGGCAATGTACCGGGGCATGCCCCTGTGCAGGTAAAGCGTCCAGGCAAGAACCGCTTCAGACATGGTTTCCGCCATTTGCGGATCCGTCAGGCGGACGATCTTCGGACCGTTTGCGGGAAGCTCACCCATCAGGCGCTCCACCCCGGCCCACAGGCTTTGTACCCAGACCAGATTGGGAAGTGCCGCCACATTGGCGGGGTCGGGATTGGCGACGATGGCAACGCGCGCTTCGGATCGTTGGTCCTCCGTCAGGTCTTCGAACAGCTTGACGTCGGCGATGCCGTCGAGAGCCTTCGGCAGTGCCTCGCGCCAGCTCTGGCGCTCATCAGGGCTTGCGGAGGAAACAAAGGGAACGACGGGCCTCATGCGGCGAAAACCCCGGCTTCATCGGCAAAGCCCTTGATTTCGATTGGGTTGCCGGAAGGGTCCTTGAAAAACATGGTGCTCTGCTCGCCGGGTTGGCCCTCGAACCGGACGGTCGGGGCGATGACGAAGGCGAGGTTAGCGTCTGTCAGTTTTTGCGCAAGCGTCTTCCAGGTCTCCATGTCCAGCACCACGCCCAGGTGCGGCATCGGCACCATGTGATCGCCGACCTTGCCGGTGTTGGTCGTCTCGAAAGGCTTGCCGAGATGGAGGGACACCTGATGGCCGAAGAAGTTGAAGTCGACCCAGGTCTGCGTGCTGCGGCCTTCCTTGCAGCCAAGCAGGCCGCCGTAGAACGCGCGGGCTTCGTCCAGATCGGTTACGTGATAGGCAAGGTGAAAACAGGGTTGCATCGCTCGGCTCCTTTGAAAACGGATGTTGAGTAGCAGATCCGATTCAAAACATTTAAGATGTTTTTCTGCTTCTGAGCGAAGGAAAATGTTTTGGATACCCGATTTCTTGAAAGCCTGCTGGCCGTTGCCGAAACCGGATCCATTGCTGCGGCTGCGCGGCTGCAGGGGCTCACGGCCGCCGCCGTCAGCCAGCGTATTCGTGTGCTGGAAGCCGAATTGGGGGCAACGCTTCTCAACCGAACGGCACACGCAGCCCTGCCGACCGATACCTGTTTCCGGTTGTTGCCCGCAGCACGTCGCCTTGTGCGGGACGCGGAGCAGCTGACAAACCGCATAGATTCTGATGGGTTAAGCGGTCCATTTCGGCTTGGGGCGGTATCGACGGCCCTTTCGGACAACGTGCCCGCGGTCATCCAGCAGTTCCGGCAAAAGGCGCCTCAGGCGGTGCTGACCGTTCGGCCCGGCACGTCGGCCGATCTTTACGAAGGATTGCGCAGCGGGGCGCTGGACGCGGCCATTACGGTTGCCGCCCCATTTGAATTGCCCAAGGACATCATCTGCAGAACACTGGAGGCGCAGGCTATCGTTCATGCCTTGCCGCCCGAACGCGATCTATCCAAAACCGAGGCCGGAAAACTGCCCTGGATTGTCTATGACAGGCAATCGTGGGGCGGCCGCAAACTCTGGGCGGATTTTGGCGTGTTGGTTGGCGAAGAACACATCCTTTGTGAGCTCGATGCTCCGGAAACGATCGCGCAGATGGTGTCTCAGGGAGCAGGACAGGCGATTTTGCCCGTCTGGCAAGGGTTGCGGATGCATGGTCCGGAGATGACCTTGAAAGATCTTCAGGGCGGGGCCGGACGCGAAATGGTTTTCTTGCGAAAGCACACTTGTGCCGCGCCGGTACTTGCCGACCTCGTGCACAAGGTGTTGCGCGATCAGGTCATCAGTACACATGGTTAAATTCAGCACTTACTGGTTGATCTTATTGAGTTTAAACACCTTTTAAGGGTGAAAAGAATCACTGTCATAGTAAGAAAATTATGTGTCATGACGAATACCGGCATTAAAATGTCGTTTGCAGGCATGTTCACGAAATTTGACGTATGAATGGTATGAGAATTGCGACTATACTGTTGTGCTAGGAGCCTCTTAATGCAATTGTATTGGTCGTTGGGCCTGAGCTCGGTACAAATACCGAGTATGACCTTCTTCTCAAGTAGAGACGGCGGTCAGGCTTATTTCGAGCAAGAACAACGTATATGCGTCAAATGAAGGCTGAATTAATAAGATTTAATCTAGAAGCCTTCACGGCTCAATTCCGTTCTCAACTCGTTATTCTTTTCCATTGGACGCGCAGGGAGGTGATTGCTTTCACGGAAGCTTTCGCGCGCCGCGCCCAATTCAATCTCAAGCAAACAGACTGCACAGGAGCATCCTCATGAAGAAGTTGTTTGTCTCGGTCGCCGCGACCGCTCTTATCGGCATGGCCTCGTCCGCCATGGCAGAAGAGTGCGGCACGGTCACCGTTGCGGAAATGAACTGGGCGTCGGCAGGCGCTATTTCGCAGATCGACAAGATCATTCTGGAAAACGGCTACGGCTGCACCGTTGAACTGGTGAGTGGCGATACCATGCCGACATTCACCTCCATGAATGAAAAAGGCGAACCGGACATGGCTCCGGAGTTGTGGATCAACGCCGTGCGCGAGCCTCTCGACAAGGCAGTTGCCGAAGGCTCCCTGATCATCGGCGGTGAAATCCTGAACGAAGGCGGCGTCGAAGGCTTCTGGGTCCCGACCTATATCGCCGAAGAGCATGACATCTACACCGTCAAGGATGCCTTGGCACATCCGGAACTGTTCCCCGGCGCTGAAGACGAAAGCAAGGGTGCCTTCTTCACCTGCCCGGCAGGCTGGAACTGCCGCATCACCACCGGCAACCTGTTCCGCGCCTTCGGCTTCGACGAGGGTGGTTTCGAACTGGTCGATCCGGGTTCCGCTGCCGGTCTTGACGGCGCGTTGGCGAAAGCCAACGAGCGCAAGGAAGGCTGGCTCGGTTACTACTGGGCACCGACCGCGATCCTCGGCAAGTACGACATGACCCTGCTCGACTTCGAAGTCCCGCATGACAAGGAAGAGTGGGACACCTGCACCGTGATCGAGGACTGCCCGGAGCCTAAGCCGAACTCCTGGGTGAAGTCTGAAGTCTTTACCGTCGTCACCGACGACTTCGCCAACAAGGCAGGCCCGGCCATGGATTACATCAAGGGCCGCACCTGGGATAACCGGACGGCCGGCAAGGTTCTTGCCTGGATGACCGACAACCAGGCTGCCAACGAAGATGGCGCATACTATTTCCTCGAAAACTTCGAAGATGTCTGGACCCAGTGGGTCAGCCCGGAAGTCGCTGAAAAAGTGAAAGCCGCGCTCTGACAGGCAAAAGAAACAACAGGGGCCGCTCCAATGGTGCGGCCCCAACCATTTGGGGCAAAAACTAAACCATCGGGACAACAAAGATGGATTGGATAGAATTTCCATCGCTGGGTCGAACAGACCTGCTGGCGATCAAGAAGACAATCGACGGTTCGTTCAGAGGTTTCACCAGAACCTACGGCGACTATATCGACAACTTTTTCAACCCCTTGCAAGATTTTCTGGTCTTCCTCGAAAACCTTCTGATCAACTCGCCCTGGCCGATCATTCTCGCGGTTTTCGCGCTGGCGGTTTACTTTTTGAGCCGCAAGATCAGTGTTACGGTCGGAACGGTACTGGCCCTGGTGTTCATCGGGGTGTTCGGGCTCTGGGAAGACACCATGCGCACCGTCGCCATGGTTACCGTATGCACCTTGCTGGCAATTGTTCTGGGTATTCCGATCGGCATCGTGATGGCGCGGTCCGATCGTGTTCAGGGTTTCGTCAATCCGATCCTGGACCTGATGCAGACGATGCCGAGCTTCGTCTACCTCATTCCCGTTGTGATGATTTTCGGTATCGGCAAGGTCCCGGGTCTGATAGCCGTCGTGATTTACGCCATTCCGCCGATGATCCGCCTGACAAATCTGGGTATCCGGCTTGTCGATACGGATGTGCTTGAAGCTGCTGATGCCTTTGGATCCAGCGCCCGTCAGAAGCTGATGAACGTTCAGCTTCCGTTGGCTTTGCCGACCATCATGGCCGGGATCAACCAGTGCATCATGATGTCGCTTTCCATGGTTGTTGTTGCTTCCATGATCGGCGTACGTGGACTTGGGCAGGAAGTGCTTGTTGCCATTAACAACCAGTACCTGACCGCAGGTATGCTCAGCGGCCTGTCCATCGTCGCGATCGCCATCATCTTCGACCGCGCAACCCAGGCTTTCGGCAAGCGCCTTCAGAAACACTCGGAGGTGGTTCATGGCTGAGGCAACAGGTATCGAGATCAAGAATCTCTACAAGATCTTCGGATCGAACGGCAAGGAGATGGTCAAGAAGGTCAAGGACGGCATATCCAAGTCCGAGTTGAACGAGAAATTCAACCATGTGCTTGGCCTCAACGACATCAACATCTCCATGCCGGGTGGCAAGATCCAGGTAGTGATGGGCCTTTCCGGCTCGGGCAAATCCACCTTGATCCGCCATATCAACAGGTTGATCGACCCGACCGATGGCGAAGTGCTTTATGGCAACGATGATGTCTGCAAGATGTCTCAGGCAGAGCTTCGGGAATTCCGCCGCCACAAGACGGCAATGGTGTTCCAGAAGTTCGCGCTGCTGCCACACCGCACGGTGATGAAGAACGCCATCTATGGTCTGGAAATCCAGGGTGTGCCAGTCAAGGAAGCCGAAGAGCGTGCGGCCCGCTGGATTGCCCGCGTCGGGCTGGAAGGGTTCGAGAACCACTATCCCAACCAGCTGTCCGGCGGCATGCAGCAGCGTGTGGGGCTTGCGCGCGCGCTTACCAACGATGCTGACATTCTGCTGATGGACGAAGCGTTCTCGGCGCTTGACCCGCTTATCCGCATGGACATGCAGACCGTGCTTCTCGACCTTCAGGAAGAGCTGCACAAGACCATCGTCTTCATCACCCACGATCTTGACGAGGCGCTGCGCCTTGGCGACAGGATCGCGATCCTGCGCGACGGGGCAGTTGTGCAGCAGGGGACCGGGCAGGAAATCGTTCTGAAGCCTGCGGACGCCTACATTGCCGACTTCGTCAAGGAAGTGAACCGTGGCCGGGTGATCCTGGTCGATACGGTCATGGATACGTCCCGGACGCTGGAAAACGGACCGACGATTTCCAGCGGCATCCTGCTGGAAGAAGCGGCCCGGACCTTTGCCGACACGGGCGAGGGCGAGGCAAACATCGTCAACAGCGATGGCCGTCCGATCGGCGTGCTCAACGTGCATGACACGATCTATGCGATGGTGACGCCGGCAACCCACTGAGCCAATGAAGTGTGAAAACATCAAAACCCCGGAGTTCGCTCCGGGGTTTTTTGTATCCTGGGCGGCAACCTCCACTCTTTCCCGGCAGAAGCCTGGGTGTGCCTGCAAGAAGAAAAAGCCCCGGAGTGTTTCCGGGGCTTCAGGATTTCCGGAAAACTCGACGTCAGCGCTCTGTGAAGATCGTTCGCGCCGCACGTGTTACAGGGTGCAGCAGGTAAAGGAGGATCGATTTCGATCCGGTGACCACTTGAGCGTTGACCTGCATGCCGGGGCGGATCGGCCGTTCGTGCGAACCGGCGCCGATGACCTGGCCGGGAAAGGCGAGGGTTGCCTTGAAGTAGTATTCGCCGAATTCGTCCTGGAAACTTGAGGCGGAAATGGTCTCCACTTCCGCAGCCACGGTGCCATAGATGTTCGGGTCGTAGCTGGTGATCGTGATGTCGGCCCTGTCGCCGATGTTGATATGGCCGACGTCCTTCGGATTGACCTTCACCTCGGCAACGAGGTTTTCGGACAGGGGGACGATCTCGGCTATCAGATCGCCGGGATTGACGACCGCCCCACGACCGGTCGGGCCAAGGCTCTTGACGTAACCTGCCACCGGTGCCTTCACGAACAGGCGGTCCTGCCGGTCTTTCAGTTTGGCGATTTCCTGTTTCAGTTCGTCGCGCTCCTGGGCAATCCTGGCGCGCTCGTCGGCGACATCCCGGTTTACTTCGGCGCCGGCCTGACTGAGGCTGGCCTGGGCTTCGGTCAGCATTTCACGGGCCTGTGCGAGATTGCCGAACAGCTGTTCCAATGTGACCTGCGACCGCTGAAAATCCCCCTTGGCCTCCAGGAAGCGGCGACGCGACGTGTAGCCGTCTTTCAGCAAACCTTCCTGGATCTGGAATTTTTCCTTTTCCAGTTCGACTTGTGATTTTTGAAGTTCGACCTGTGCTTCCAGGCTGACCACTTCGGCACGCCTCTGGGCGACACGCGCCGTGTAGGCTTCCTGTTCGTCGGCAACCGCCTTGCGGTTGGCGGTCAAGGCCGCCCGTTGCTGGGTGCTCAGGCCATCCACCGACGGGTCCAGGCGCAGGCCAACGGTGTTGGCATCACTGTATTCCTGTGCAAGCAGGCGGCGTTCCTCAAGTTCCAGATAGCTGAGACGGCTTTGAATGCGGGCGAGTTCCGTGGTCGTATCCTGTTTTTCCAGGTGGGCGAGTGGGTCTCCGGCCTGTACCAGCTGGCCTTCCTCAACAAGGATCTCCGAGACGATGCCGCCTTCCAGGTGCTCCACTTTCAAAATCTGGCCGGCAGGCGCTATCTCCCCGATCGTGTTGGCCACTTCCCGGATCTGGCCGATGGCAGCCCACAGCAACAGGAAGCCGGTCGCGATGGTCAGTCCCATGAGGAGGCGTGAATAAAAGGCTGGGGGCACGCCGTCTTCCAATTCCAGCGGAAGGCCGACGCGGCCGTAGACCGCCTTGCGGAGTGTGTCGGGATCGTCTTTTGCTGCCATTGGAAAGTCCTCGGCGGTTGTCTTGCGGCGGGCCGGCGACGGCCCCTTACGTTATTTCGATTGCTGCTTGAGCACGTCTTCAAGGATGTCCTTCGGGGCTCCGGCCATCGCCACCATGCCGTTCTGCATGTAGACGAGGTTGTCTGCCATGCGCATGTGGCTGGGGCGGTAGGTCGTGATGACGACGGTCGACTTGCCGCGAACCTGGTCGATCTTCTTCATCAGGAACTTGTCGCCTTCGAAATCCAGATTTCCGGCAGGGTTATCGAGCAGATAGATCGGGGCAGGGCGCATGAAGGCCCTGGCCAGCAGCAGGCGCTGTTTGACGTTGTCCGGCAGCACTTCGATCAGCTGGCCGGTCAACCGGGTCTCCACACCCTGGGGCAGAAGCTCGCCATAGGCGTTGAGGCCGAATTCCTCGAAGGCCTTGCGAACCTGATCGTTGTCCGCCTGCGGATTGGCCATGCGGAAGTTCTGCGCAATCGTGCCGTAGAAGAAATCGTGGTGTTCCGGTGCATAGCCGATGGAGTTGCGCCATTCGCCCGGGTCGAGCTGGCGGATGTCGAGATCGTCGACAAGGACAGCGCCCATCTGGGGTCGATAAAGCCCGAGCACGGCCCGCACCAGCGAGGTCTTGCCGCAGCCGCTCGGGCCGGTGATCGCGGTTACGGATCCCTGCTCCATCTGAAGCGAAAAATTGCGCAAGGCCGGTTCCTGGCGGGAAGGGTAGCGCAGCACGACGTTGGAAAAGCGGATCGTGCCCTGGAACTGGCGGTGCAGGCTCGGCAGCCTGCCGGGCTGGCGTTCCATTTCGATTTTCAGAAGGCTGTTGATCCGTTCGATTGTCTGCTGGGCCTGGCCCAGTTGCGATACGCTGAGAAAGGCCTGATGCATCGGGCTGAGCGCACGCCAGGAAAGGGCCATGACGGCAATGAGCGCGCCTTGAGAAAGGTCCTGGTTCATGACCAGAACGGCTCCGAAACCGAGGACACCGATGCCGCACAGGGTCATGAACATCTGCGAGACCACTTGCATGACCTGCGACAGTTGCCTCGTCTTCAGGTTCTTCAGCGCAAAGTCCGCGGAAATCGCCCGGTATTTCTCGACCCAGATGTCGTCGGCGGACAGTTCCCGGATGGCCTTTCGCTTCGACAGGATCTCCACGGTGATGTTCTGCATGCGCGACTTTGCATCGCCGGCCTGATTGATTGCCTGTTTCATGCGCGGAACGATGAGCATGGCCGACAGGACATAGAGCACCAGCAGCCCAGCCGGCAGCAGTGCCAGCGGCCCGCCAATGAAGCCGAGAACCATGACGAAAATCACCGAGAAGGGAAGGTCGATCAACGCATTAGCGAGATTGCCGTGAAAGACGTCCCGCACGCCGTCGAATTGCTTCAGACGGGTGATTTGCGCTCCGATGGGGGCGGACGAAATCAGGGGGAGCGGCAGATGCAGGAAATGGCGGAAGGTGGTGTTGGCGACCACCGCGTCGAGCCTGGCGCCCAGGTAGGCCTGGAGATGCGATTTGGTGCCTCTGACCATCCAGTCCATGATCAGCACAAGCGTAATACCGATCAGCAGCGTGATCAGCACGGAAACGGATTTGGCGCCGATAGCCTTGTCGTAAACGCTCATGACAAAGAGCGGCAGACCGAGCGCCAGGATGTTCGACAGCAGGCCGACGGTCATGATCGACAGCACCGTGCCCCGGAACTGATGGAACAGGCGGGAGGACCAGTGCTGAAAACCGGCGCTTTCGGTGCTGTCATCCGGCTCGATCACGAAGAGCTCGGCATCCTTGAGTTCGCTGAAGGCAATGGCGACTGTGCGATGAGCCTCGCCGCTGTAGGCCTGGAACCGGCCGTCGCTCGTGCGCCCCAGGCCGACCAGTAGATTGTCTCCGTGTTTCACCAGGCAGGGAAACTGTTCCGCGGTCAGCTGCTTTGCGGATCGGCCGGTCGGAGTGACCCGAAAGTTCAGCCGGGTCAGTACGGCGCGAAGGTCGAAGATGCCCTTTATGCCTTCAAGGTGAGGCAGGGCTTCGAAGAGATGGCGTTCCATGCCATCCCATCCGAGGGCTTCCAGAAGGGGCAGCAAACAGGCCTCTGCCGGAGACGCGCGGTCGATCGTACTGCCTGAATGCTGCTGGACACGGGTTTCCAGGTTCATCCGGCTCTCTGCCGGGTTCAGGTTCTGAAAGATCGAATCCGCGTTTTCAAAAGCCGCCAGGGACATGTTCAGCTCCTAAGCCTGCTTTTTGGTGTCGGCTGGCTCGCGCCGCCGCAATTTGTATCGAGGGGTGTTCGGCGTATCCGGCAAGGCGCTAATCCGGCCGTGCTCCATCAGAAACTGCTTGTCGGCAATGGCGCGGAAAGAAGGGCGGTGGCTGACGATCAACGTGGTCAACTGGCCTTTAAGCCGCTTCAACGCTTCAACGAGCTGGGCTTCGCTCTTGTGGTCGAGAGCGCCGTTGGCATCGTTGAGGATAAGGATCTTCGGTTCGCCTGCGAGCGCGCGCGCAATGGCGATGCGCTGTACCATGCTGTCGGTGAGATTTTCCTCGATCGCGTTGCCGAGCGGAGTGTCGTAACCCAACGGCAGCAGGTGAATGTCCTTTTCAAGGCCGATCAGGTCAGCGGCCATGCGGGCTTTTTGCGGGCTCGCGCGAGATCCGAAGAGAGTCAGGTTCTGCAGGATTGTGCCGGCGAACATCTGGGCGTCGTTGCTGACGTAGGCGATGTGCCGGCACAGATACCGGTGGTCGACACCGTACAGATCCTGGCCGTCTATCATGACCTTGCCGGAGGTCGGTTCGATATCACCGGAAATCAGGCGAGCAAGCGTCGTTCGGCCGCTGCCGTCGCTGCCCTCAAAGGCAACCGTTTCTCCGGCATTGATCGTCAAGCTTAGGTTCTGGACAGGCACGATCGCATCGCTGCGCGCGGCGAAGCTGGCATTTTGCAGCTTGATGTTGCCGACAATTGTCAGGTTCCTGTTTCCTGATCGCTCTTCCTTTGGCAAATCGAACAGGGCGCGCGCTTCGCGGAAATCATGTTTGACCCGCTGCATGTCCGTCCAGTGGTTGATGCCGCGCAGCAGGGGCTGCACGACCTGACCTGCCAGCAGGGTGCAGGCCGCAACCGCCCCGACACTGATGAACCCGGACATGACCATGAGAGCCCCGGCCGACACCACGCAGACCGTTGTGAGGACGGTGAAGAACCCGGAGGAATTCCGTGCCCGGTTGGTGAGATCGATATAGTCGTAGCCAAGACGAGAATTTTGCGTCTGCAGGCGTTCAAACCTGCGCAGGATGACCGGCTCGAAGGCCATGGCCTTGATGGTGTTGAGGCCGGACAGGACCTCGAATATGAAATCGTATTTGCGCTGATCCTGCTCCGCGCGTTTTTCGATCAGGCTGTCGATCCTTGTATTCAAGGCCGCGGTTCTCAGGGCAAACAAGGCCAGGAGAACAAGCGGCACGAAGCCGATCGGCCCCCCGATAAGAAACAGGACGGCAAGAAAGAGGAGGCTGGCGGGAAGGTCGATTGCCAGGAGGCGGGCCTGACCACCGTAATGGTCACCCATTGCCTGCAGCGAGCGCAGCGAGTCCAGGTGTTTGGTGACTGTCGCCTCAGAGTTGATGTCCGCTCTGGAGTGCAGAAGACGTCTGGCTGCTTCGACGTTGGCCTGGTGGGTGAAAGAGGCTGCAAGCCAGCCCGTCAGATACGAACGTGTCGTTTTCAGAACTGCATCGATCACCAGAACGAAACCCAGTCCTGCGATCAGGATGACGAGCGTGTCGGTCGACTTGTTCGGCAGAATCCGGTCATAGACCTGCAAGATGGTCAGTGGCATCGCCAGACCGAGGATATTGATCAGGATGGAAGCGGTTACCACCGAGCGCGGGAGTTTCGGTGTTGATACTTTTTCTCCGGTTTCGGAGGAAAAAAACTCCAGTTGCGGCAGTTTGATACTGGAAAAAGTATCAGTGATAAAAGATGCCATAGTAAGCGCCTCCTTGAATACATTAAGGCGCGTAATTGTTTCAAAACCGTTTACCAAAAATACCACAAATTCTAAAATTACATCAAGTTATACATGTAATTCGAAGATTGAAGTTGGTTTTTATTAAGGTAACCCTGCGTGTGATGATGTCAGGTTTTAACGGAGCACGTGCAAGTCATGGCCGACACCGATACTTCAGCGAATGCAGGCAAGCCCGGCGTTTCTTCTTCAACGGAGACCGCAGCAAAGTCCAACGGCGGATCAGAACCGTCGCCTGCACGCATGGAGGCTCAAGCAGGCGATCCCTACCGCCCGGCCGGTGGCAATGATTATTCCCTGTCCGTGGAACCGGAAGATATCGGTGAAGCAACCTTGGCGAACCTTTATCAGGCTGTGCCCCTCGAAGATCGAGGATCTGGTGCTTCAACCCAGGATGCCGAGGGACTTGGCGGTGACGGCGGCAGAGACGGCCAGGGTGCGCATGGGGGGCTGGGTCAGGGATTGGGCGGAGCTGGAACCGGTGACACGCTACTGCCGGACGGCGGTGCCGAGGTGGCCGAAACCGCCGATGGTGATCCAAACGATGACGGCGGCCTTGGCGACGGTGCCGTTCCGGAAGCGCGTGGTCTCGACCCGACGTTGTCTCAATTCGATCTGGGCGGCGATGGCATTCAGTCATCGGGCTCCCAGGTTGGTGACGGAACCAGCGGCGGAACCAGCGGCGGAGGCGGAGGTGCTGGCGAAGGCGGCGATGGTGGGAACACCGGGGTCGGCCCTGTCGAGGACGTCGACAGCACCGAAAATTTTGTAACGGAAAACGCCGCAGGGGGTACCGTTGTCGGCGTAGTCGCCTTTGCAAATGATCCGGATGCGACAGACACGGTCACCTACTCGATCATAGACAGCCGGTTCGAGATCGATCCGGATACGGGCGTTATTACCGTTGCCGATGGCGCGGTGATTGATCGCGAAACGACGCCTTACATCGATATCGAGGTTACAGCCACCTCAACGGATGGCTCGACTTCTACCGGCACCTTCCGGATCACGGTTGGCGACGAGAACGAGTTCGACATTGGCCCGGTGACAGACGTTGATGGTTCCGACAACTTCGTCCAGGAGAACTCCGCCGGTGGCACGGTTGTCGGCGTGACGGCGTTCGCCGAAGATCCTGATGCGACCGACACGGTTACCTATTCCATCACAGACAGCCGGTTCGAGATCGACCCGGATACGGGCGTTATTACCGTTGCCGATGGTGCAGTGATTGACCGCGAGACGACGCCTTTTATCGATATCGAGGTCTCTGCCACCTCGACAGATGGGTCAACCTCGACCGGCACCTTCCGGATTATTGTGGGCGACGAAAACGAGTTCGATATCGGTCCGGTGACGGACGTTGATGGTGCCGACAACTTCGTCCAGGAGAACTCCGCCGGTGGCACGGTTGTCGGCGTGACGGCGTTCGCCGAGGATCCGGATGCAACGGACACGGTCACCTATTCCATCACAGACAGCCGGTTCGAGATCGACCCGGATATGGGCGTTATTACCGTTGCCGATGGTGCTGTGATTGACCGCGAAACGACGCCTTTTATCGATATCGAGGTCACTGCCACCTCGACAGATGGGTCAACCTCGACCGGTATCTTCCGGATCACGGTGGGCGACGCGAACGAGTTCGATATCGGTCCGGTGACAGACGTTGATGGTTCCGACAACTTCGTCCAGGAGAACTCCGCCGGTGGCACGGTTGTCGGCGTGACGGCGTTCGCCGAAGATCCTGATGCGACGGACACGGTCACCTATTCCATTACAGACAGCCGGTTCGAGATCGACCCGGACACGGGCGTGATTACCGTTGCCGATGGCGCAGTGATTGACCGCGAGACGACGCCCTATATCGACATCGAGGTGACGGCGACGTCCACGGATGGCTCGACTTCGACCGGCACCTTCCGGATCACGGTTGGCGACGCGAACGAGTTCGATATCGGTCCGGTGACGGACGTTGATGGTGCCGACAACTTCGTCCAGGAGAATTCTGCCGGTGGCACGGTTGTCGGTGTGACGGCGTTCGCCGAAGATCCGGATGCGACCGACACGGTCACCTATTCCATCACCGATGGTCGGTTCGATATCGACCCGGACACGGGCGTTATTACCGTTGCCGATGGCGCGGTGATTGACCGCGAGACGACCCCATATATCGATATTGAAGTGACGGCGACGTCAACGGATGGGTCAACCTCGACCGGGACCTTCCGGATCACGGTGGGCGACGAGAACGAGTTCGATATCGGTCCGGTGACAGACGTTGATGGTTCCGACAACTTCGTCCGGGAGAACTCCGCCGGTGGCACGGTTGTCGGTGTGACGGCGTTCGCCGAAGATCCGGATGCGACCGACACGGTCACCTATTCCATCACAGACAGCCGGTTCGAGATCGACCCGGACACGGGCGTTATTACCGTTGCCGATGGCGCAGTGATTGACCGCGAGACGACGCCTTTTATCGATATTGAATTGACGGCGACGTCAACGGATGGGTCAACTTCTACCGGCATCTTTCGGATCACGGTTGGCGATGAAAACGAGTTCGATATCGGTCCGGTGACGGACGTTGATGGAGCCGACAACTTCGTCCAGGAGAACTCCGCCGGTGGCACGGTTGTCGGTGTGACGGCGTTTGCTGAAGACCCGGATGCAACGGATACAGTTTCCTATTCCATCACCGATAGTCGGTTCGATATCGAACCGGATACGGGCGTTATTACCGTTGCCGATGGTGCCGTGATTGACCGCGAGACGACCCCCTATATCGATATCGAGGTCACAGCGACGTCGACAGATGGGTCAACCTCGACCGGTATCTTCCGGATCACGGTGGGCGACGAGAACGAGTTCGATATTGGACCGGTGAACGACATCGACCCGGCAGCCAACAGCATTTCAGAGACCGCCAATGGGGGCGAATTTGCCGGGATCACCGCCTTCGCCGAGGATCCTGATCCGGCGGACAGTGTCACCTACCAGCTGACTGGTGATGACAGGTTCGAGATCGATCCGGATACAGGTGGCATCACCGTAAAGAATGGCGCGACGTTCGATGCGGAAACAGAACCTTCCATCGAGATGACTGTCACCGCAACGTCAACGGATGGCTCTTCCTCAACTAAGACCTTCACCGTGGCCGTGACAGACAACAATGAAGCACCGGATCTGATCGTTCATCTGGAAAACGGCTCAGAACAGTTTGTCGTCAACGGCAGCTTCGAAATCTATGACGGGGTTCACGGCGGACCAGCCGGGTCCGGCTGGTACGAAAACCCGACTTCGATCGAGGGTTGGACCTACGACAACGTCGATGTGCATGAGGCGGGGCACAATAGTTACGGCGCGACAGACGGCGGTCATCATTTGGACCTTGCAGCCATGAACAATGGCTGGGCTTCTCAGCAAATAGAGGGGCAGCTTGATGGTCAGGTCTATCATCTGACATTCGACATGAAGTCGCGCGGCGGCGTGGGGGAAAGTGTCGCCGAGGTCTATTGGAACGGCGAGTTGATCGACACGATCGACCCGGCCACAACGGGAACGGGCTGGCAGGCCTATGCCTATGACATCGTTGGCGGATCCGGCGACGGCTCCAATACGCTGACATTCGTTGAGATCGGTTCCGATAACCTGGGTGGTGCGCTGATCGACAGTGTGTCCATCGTTTCCGACAACCGCACTGCGGTCGTCGAGGAATATTACGGCGCAGAGATTGCACCCTTGTCAGTATTCGATCCGGATGTGGGCGATACGCATATATTCACGGTTTCGGACGACCGGTTTGAGGTGGTCGTATCCGGCGACAGATACCTTCTCAAATTGAAAGACGATCAGGCCTTCGACTACGAAACCGAGACTCAGGTGACCCTTGAGGTGACGGCAACCGACCAGGGCGGTCTTTCCGACACGGAGATCGTGGTGATCGACGTGATCGATATCGACGACACCAATTCTCCCATCGGTCCGCTCGCCGACATTGATGCCAGCGCAAACCAGGTTCTTGAAAACGCCGCGGCAGGTGCCGTCGTGGGTCTGACTGCCTTTGCAAACGATCCGGATGCAGGCGACAACGTGAGTTATCAGCTCAGCGGTGACGCGCGCTTCGAGATCGACCCGGTGTCGGGGGTGATCACCGTCGCCAGTGGGGCAAGTTTCGACAAGGAAACCGAACCGGAAATCGATGTTCTGGTGACGGCTACTTCGACTGACGGATCAGTCTCGACCGAAACCTTCACGATTGCGATTGCCGATGCCAATGAAGCGCCGGACCTCGACTTCGATCCGGAACTTGGACCGGGCGTTTCCGTGACGCTGACCTTTGTCGAGGAATATGCCGGCCACAGCAATGTGCTGGGTGTCTTCTACGTGGACGGCAACGGCAATCCCGTGGCCGGCGAAATCGTCTGGGTCAACCAGAACCAATTGACGCCGGGCGATACGGCGACCCTCTATCTGGAAGGCGTCGAAGCGAGCGAAATCGGCTATTTCCTGATCCCGGATGGTGCAGACACGAACAATGGTCTTCTTGCCGGTGACAAGGTGACGTTCCAGAAAGACGGTCAGGGGAACTGGCAGGCCGTCGGACCTGACGGGACGCTGCTGGTCGGGGCCGATGCCAATGTTCTTTTCTCCGGTAACGGGTCACTCAATCCGGATGGTTACGACTACACCGTGGAAAGCGGCATCAGGATCGGCTTTGAGGACATTGCCGGCGGGGGTGACGAGGATTTCGACGACGTCGTCTTTGACCAGACAACTTTCGAAACCACTGCTCGTGCCGCGGTCTATGAAGAAGATCCGGGGGCGGAAATCGGTACCTTGTCGGTATTCGATCCCGATGTCGGCGATACACACAGCTTCACGGTTTCCGATAGTCGCTTCGAGGTCATATCGATCAACGGTGAGAACATTCTCAAACTGAAGGACGGTGTGGCGCTCGATTATGAGACCGAGACCCAGGTGAGCGTTGAGGTTACCGTTACCGATAGCGGCGGGCTGTCGGACACGGAAACCATCGTGATCGACGTCATCGACGTGGAGCCGGAAGAGCCTGCCGACGACAATGAGCCGATCGGGCCTGTCAGGGATGTCGATACGGCCCAGAATCTGGTTGTGGCGACAGCTGCTGCCGGAATGGTGATCGGCCTGACGGCATTCGCGGAAGATGCCGACGCCGGAGACACTGTGACCTATTCCATCGACGACAGCCGGTTTGATATCGACGCAGACACCGGTGTGGTGACCCTCGCCAGTGGTGCAACGCTGGTTGCAGGCGAGACCATCGACGTGACGATCACCGCCACATCAAGTGACGGATCCCATTCGAGCGCGGTTTTCCCCGTGACGGTGACTTCGGGTGTGACCGAGAACTCGCCGCCTGATCTGATCGTCGGCAACGCGATCTACCGGCCGGACCAGGGCAACAAGCACTGGGACGATCATCATGATGGCCATTGGGGGCATATCCAGGACGGGGAAACAGGACACTATCATGAAGATGACGGTGTCCACGGTCAGACCTATCACGGCCACGACGACGACTGTACGGGCAACGAATATCACGTTCCCGAAAATCAGGCAGGTGTCGAACTTGTCGAACTTTCGGTAGTGGACCCCGATATCGGCGACACGCACACCTTCACGGTGTCGGATGACCGGTTTGAAGTCGTGAGCAACGGCGACAGCTATCTGCTGAAGCTGAAGGATGACGCGGCAGTCGACTACGAAACGGAGCAAAGCATCACGATAGACGTTACCGCGACCGACAGCGGAGGCTTGTCGGATACCGAGACAATTACCCTGGACGTGGTCGACTTTGATGATGTGCCCCTGTGCGAGGTCGGAACAAGTAATGCCGATACGATTGTTGGGGGCGATTTCGTGGACAGCATTTCCGGACTTGGCGGAAATGACATCCTGCTGGGTCAGGGGGGCAGCGACCTCATCTATGGCGGGGCTGGTTACGATGTGATCCGGGGTGGCGCGGGCGACGACGTTCTTTCCGGCGGTGACGGGTCGGATCTGTTCGCCTACATGCTCGGCGACGGGCATGACAGCATTTACGGCGGTGCCGGCGGGAGCTGGATCGATATCGTCGATCTGAGCAAGGCCGCCGATGGCACCGATATCGGAACCTATGGTGTCGACTGGTCCATCACCATGACGGAAGGTTCCATCGAGAGCATCGATGCAGTGGCGGGCGAGATCACCCTTTCGCAGGATTCGGGGGGCTACATCGAGTTTGCCGATGGCGGACGCATCGACTTCACGGATCTGGAAGGCGTTCAGTACTGATCAGCAGGAAGGCAAAAAAAGCGGGCTTGTTACGCCCGCTTTTTGTGTTGCCGGTTATTGAATCGGAGGCAGTGGTTCTGTCTCGATAAACACGGTGTCGCTGGTCACGACCTCGACGACGGTCGACTGGAAGACATCGTTCTCCGACGGTCCAAGGCGCAGGTCCCAGGTATTGAACTCAGGCATGAGGCGCGGGACCGGTGCCGGCCGTTCCTCGATGATCCCGAAATGCTGCGGCGCCAGCCGACCAATGTTGGCCAGCAGGAAGAAGTCCGCAATGCGGCTGTCATAGCGTGCCCGGACATGGTCGACCTTGCTGAGCAATAGTTCGCGCTCGCCGTCCAGAACATCGAGCAGGGACCGTTGACCGCTGTCGAATTCCACCTGCAGGCCCTTGATCGCACGCTGGTTGGCCTCAATCGCGCGCTTTACCGCCTTGACCTTCAGCCTTGAGGCAGCCCGCTGCTTCATCGCGCGGACAACGTTCTCGCGGATGATCTGTTGGGTGTCGTCCAGCTCGTATTCCTGTTGGGCTGCCGTGAAGTTTGCGCGTTTGACCGCGGCAATGTTGCGGCCACCGGTGAAGAAAGGGGCCGTGACGCGCACGCCAAAGCGGAAGTCTTCTTCGTCCTGATTGCCAAGGTTGCCCTGGTAACCGGTTTGCCATTCGCTTTCCAGCGAGACACGCGGCAGCATGTCGCCGACTGCGGCGCGTGCGGCGTAACGTGCGGCCCTTGCATCTGCCGTTGCGGCGCGGATGGACGGATTGTTCTGCAGCGCGACGTTGATCGCGTCATCCAGACCGGCGGGCTCGATTGTCTGCGGAATGCCAGGCCAGCCGAGCTTGCCCGGCTTTTGTCCGGTCAGGCGCTCATAGACAGCCTCGGAGGCTTCGAGGTCGCCGACCGCCTGGTCGGAATTCCCCTGCGCTTCACCGAGACGGGCAAGCGCCTGTTCGATATCGGTGCGCGTTGCGTCTCCCGACTTGTAACGGGCGCGGGCGGCGTTCACCTCCCGTTGCACCACGTTGGTGTAGGCCCGCAAGTGAGCGAGGATCGCCCGATCGCGAACAACGCGCAGATAGGCATCGGCTGTGTTGAACAGCAGCGTCTGTTCGGCGCCAATGAGCTGGTTGCGACCGGAATTCGCTTCCTCATGAGCCTGGTTCAGCCGATTGACACCCGCGAAACCCTGAAACACCGTCTGGGACATGGAGATGCCCAGCTCGTGGAAGAAGGACCTGTCGCTGTTGCCGCTGCGTTCGCTGCGGAAGGCGTTCTGTTCCCCCAGGTAGGTGCCGGTAACCGTCGGCAGAAACTCGGACCTGGCGGTCCAGACGTCCTGATTGGTCGCTTCGTAACGCGACCGTTCCGCCTTGAGGCCCGGGTTGATGGCGTAGGCCGACCCCATGGCTTCTTCAAGCGACTGGGCGGATACGGTTGCGCTGGCGAAGGAAAGGCTGATCAGTGACGCGCCTGCCAGCAGACCGGCAAGGCGGGTTTTCAATCCGAGCATCAGTTTGGCAGGGGCAGGGAAGGTCGTCATTGCAGCACCGTGATCGTTGTCTGCCCTTAAGGTAAAATTTTATAGTTAATCAAAAGTAAGTTGAGATTAGAGAATATGGCCAAGAATTTTCAGTAATTACCTAGGGTAATATTTGTTTGACGTCGCTTCTTTTAGGATATTGATATTAATATCAAGGTTTAATTTGATAATAATTTAAGTTGAATTCAGTGATAAGTCAGCTTCCCGTTCGGTCTAAGCTCGGGTGAAACTTTTTGATCTGCGAAGGCAGTAGATGTTTCCCGAACAGAAAGCCCTGCACCTGCAGGCATCCGGCTTGTTGCAGGAATTGCAGCTGTCGTTCCGTTTCGACACCTTCGGCGATTACTGGGATCTTGAAGCTATGGCCGAGCAGAACGGCAGAGCGCAGGATTGCCCGGGCATGGGGGTTGGTTTCGAGCGACTGGGTGAAGGCTCTGTCGACCTTGATCTTGTCGAAGGGAAAGGCTTGCAGCGTGTTGAGCGAGGAATAGCCCTTGCCGAAGTCGTCCATGGCAACGCGCACCCCCATTTTGCGCAGCGAGAGGATCGTCTCGTGAACCCGTTCGTGATCCTCGATCGGGGTGGATTCGGTGAGTTCTACTTCCAGGCGTTCTGCGGGCAGGCCTGTCTTCATCAGCACGGTGGAAACGAGACCGGCAAAATCGCAACGGGAGAACTGCAGCGGGGAAGCGTTGACCGACAGCGTTACCGGATTTTCCCAGCAGGCAGCTTCCTTGCAGGCAGCTTCGAGAACCCAATTGCCGATATCCAGGATGATGCCTGACCGTTCGGCAATCGGAATGAAGTCCTCCGGCGGAATCGGACCTTTTTCCGCGTGACGCCACCGGACCAGCGCTTCGTAGCCAATCAACTCGCCAGTCTTTGTCAGATTCTGTTTCTGGAAGACCAGGTTGAGCTGGTTTTCGAGCGTTGCATTACGCAAGTCAGCCGCCAGGCCCGCCTCCCAGCGATTGGTTTCCTCCATGCCCGTGACATAGGGCTGGATGAGGTTGCCGCCGATCGATTTTGCTTGCTTGGCAGCAAGGTTTGCCCTTTGCACCAGCTTGTTCAGGTCCTTGCCGTCGCGCGGAAACACGGCAAGGCCAATACTGGAGCGGATGGACAGGCGGTAGGAATTCCACTGAACAGGCCTTCGGGCAAGGGAGCGAACCAGACGGGCGAAGTCTACGGCGTCATCCAATGTGTCGAGCGACGGATTGATGACCAGAAATTCGTCACCGTAGAAGCGGGAGATGAAGACCCTGTCGCTCAGGTTGTTTTTCAGCGTATTGGCCAAAGTGCACAGGACAGTGTCGCCGACTTCGTAGCCGTGAAGGTCGTTGATGGCCTTGAACTGGTCGAGGCTGATCAGCACGACGGCGCATGTCTTGCCCTCCAGTTCGGCCTTTTCCAGAAGGTCTGCCGCAGCCTTCTGCACAAAATGCCGGTTTGGAAGTCGTGTCAGAGAATCCTGCAGCGACAGGTGTTTATAGGCTCGCCTGGCCGCGTTTTTCCTGTACCGGTCGAGCAGCGCACCAGTTGCAGCCACAAAGGTGCATAGACCGAAGATGACCAGCGACATCACCATCATGTGCCTTTCGGACATGAGCATGATTTCGCGCGGGAAACTGACTTCGCGAAGGGGCGTGGCCGGGGAATGCACCGGCATGTGTATCGAAACTGCCGACAGGAAAAGGAACAGCGTTGCACTTACAAATGCGCGTCTGGACTGCAGCTGCGGAACGAAACTCATTGCGATTGCCCCAAGGCACGTTCCGAACAGAAATGTCCAAAGTCCGAAGGCTTCGCTCGTATCAGGTAAACCGGCGATCTCCCTGGCCGTCGTCAGCGTCAGACCCATTCCTGCAATGGCAAGGCCAAAAAGGATGCCGCCAAGTTCCGGTGCGAGCCGGATGTTTCGCCGTACAGCAAGCGTATAACCTGAGAGGAGGCCGGCAAAGACGACAAGCAGGGCAAGCAGAGCCGTTTGAAGTCGGTACCCTGATTCCGCGGGAAGCTCTACCGAAGAAAAGGCGATGATCTGGGCCGCCCAGATTGCCGAGGCGCCGACGAGTGCAGACCAGATGAGCCAGATGACCCGTGCAGGGCTTGCATCGCGGTCAACCTTCGCAAGGAGCAGGAAGGAAAAGGCGCATCCGAAGAGACACGTTGCGATCGCAAGTGTCAAAAGAGCATGGTCATGCTCAAAAGACAAAACTGTTGCGACGCGTTCCATAAAAGCTCCCACCGACGGTTGATTTCATGAAAGCTTAAAAAGCATAACAAACTGTGTTTTTTCGGAGTATTTCAAGTATTGCTCATTGTTTAATCTGGTATTGTTGTAATTACGCATGAAGTATCCGGTCAATTGCTGGCTTTTATTGTCAGTATTGACCTGTTTTACAAGCGGCTTTGGGGCGCATAGGTGCCGCTTCCGGTTTGCCAGCGTGCAATTGGAGCGGAAGAGCTGCTTCTGAAGAGCGTGGCGAAACCCGCCCTTTGTCCGAGCCAGGCAAAATCGTAAACATCTGCCGCCAAAAGCACGGCATTTTCAGGCAGAGGCGCGTTCAGCAGGGTTGACTTGACGCTTCGGTAACTGGAGCATGTCCTTAAGTCACCGTAATTTTTGACAATATTTTTTCAGCCTCAAGAAAGCCCGAAATTCGTGCAAAATCCAGCAAATGAGCGGATCCGGAAGGTCGCGACTATGCCCGGGTGCCCTCAAGGCATGGGGATGGATAAAATTCTATCGATATAATTAGCAATACGGCATTGATTTGCTTCCAAAACAGGGCGGCCGCGCCGGAGGGCAATGCCTTCAGCGATGAGAAATGCCGCTCCGGCCTCGGGCGAGAGGTGCGGGACAATGCAAACTGTTTAAGACACGTCAGGAGAACGGGTGCATCCCGCAATGCCAACGAAAGCCAGATCCACTCGCGTCGACAACGCTTATGAACGCTTGAAAACCGAGATCCTGAACGGGCAATTGCCGCCCGGATTTCAGGCGCCGGAACCGGACATCGCGACACGTCTGGGCATGAGCCGGACGCCGGTTCGCGAAGCGCTTATCCGGCTGGAGGCTGACGGTCTGGTGGACCTCGTGCCTCGCCGGGGAGCAAAGGTTCTGCCGATTTCGCTGCAGGACATCTGCGAGATCTACCAGATCCTTTCGGCGCTTGAAGCCCTTGCCGCAGGCACCGCTTGCCGCAAGGCGGGCGACGAGGCGCTCGCGGAAATCGAAGAAGTGCTCAACGACGCCGATGATGCGCTGGAACGCCAGGACATCGAGGCCTGGGCCGTTCACGATGACAGGTTCCACAGGCTGATGGCCAAGGCGAGCGGGAATCTGCGTCTGGAAGCTGAAATCGAGGGGTTTCTCGATCAGGTCTACCGGGCCAACACCGTGTTGCTGCGCCTGAACAAGGCACCGGCCTCAAACGCTGCCGATCATCGCAAGATTGTGCAGGCGATCCGGGACGGCGACACCGACAGCGCCACGGAGACGGCGCGGTTACACCGTCTCAACGGAATGCTCAGGATGAAGGATCTGCTGCAGGATTGCGGGCTCAGCCACGTCTGATCATTTTGGCGCGGCGGGGGCGGGGCCGGTGGACTGTCCGATGATCAGTTCCGCGTCCAGATGCAGGGAAGCCGGTTTGCTGGCCGGGTTGGAAATCATGTTCAGGAGCAGCTCGGCAGCCTTTTCCCCGGCGTAGCGAACCGAGGAGCGGGTGCAGGTGAAAATCGGCACTTCTCCGCTGTTGGGCAGGAAAGACAGGGCATCGTCATGGGTGATGATGGACACGTCCCTGCCTGTCTTCAATCCGCACTGGCCGACAGCGCGGGCGACTCCGATCGCCGATATCATGGACGAAATCAGGAAGGCGGTCGGCGGATTGTCGTTCTTCAGCATCTCCATCGCATTGTCGCAGCCGTAGGGTTCGGTCATGTCCGCACTGCGCATCAAGGCCGGGTCCGGTGTCAGGCCCCGTGCTGCCAGCGCTTCCTCGAAGCCGCGCCGGCGCCGGTTGGCAAAGTCCATGTGTTCCAGACCGTTCAACAGTGCGATCCGGGTGTGGCCGAGGTCGAGCAGCAGGTTCGTCGCCCGCTCAAAGGCCCGCCGGTTGTTCATGTCGATCCACGATGTTTCTTCCTCGGCACCCGGGATGCGTCCGTGAACGACGAAGGGCAGATTGAGTTCTTTCAGAAGCCTGTGCCTGCGCTCGTCATTTGCGGGGCCGTGAATGATCACGCCGTCGGCCTTCTTGCGTGAAGCGATCTGCCTGTAGGCGTCTTCTTCCTTGGCATCGTCGACGACGGAAATGATCATGTCGTAGCCGTGGCGCGAATAGGTCTCCCCGGCACCGGCTATGAACTCCAGAAAGATCGGGTTCATCATCTCGTGAATTGAGCGCGGTATGACATGGCCGATGGCCATTGCGCGGCCGGTTGCAAGCCGCCGCGCCTGGCTGTTGGGCGCGTAGCCGAGTTTGTTAGCCATCTCGGTCACGCGTTTGCGCGTTTCTTCGCTGACTTCCGGATAGCCGTTGAGTGCGCGGCTAACCGTGGTCTGAGACAGGTTCAGCCGTTGCGACAGTTCTTTCAGGTTTACGCCATTGCTCATTCTGGCCCAAAACGCTTTGAAAGCGCCCTCCCAACAGGCTGTTATTGAAATGCAACATTAATTCGCGAGTTGTGCGCTTGACAAGGCCGAAGCCTGAAGACATGGTTAGGGCCAAATCCAAAGCGGTTTGGATAAAGGGTTCTGGTAGAATTGCCGACCTGGAAAAACGGGTAGGTATTGCTGCAAGGTGGCGAGGTATGCCACCTTGGGTGGAGTGTTCCAGCATAGGGACAATCTGGGAGGACAGATATGAAACTACGTTTGAAAGCCTGCACGGCAGGTCTGGCGCTTGCCATCGGGCTTGGCGCGGGCTCTGCATCCGCGGCTGACCTGAAATTCGCTCCGGGCGAAGGCCCGTTCAACTGGGACAGCTACAACGCATGGGCTGAGAGCGCGCCTGACCTGAAGGGGCAGACCGTGACGATCGCCGGCCCGTGGCTGCAGCCGGAAGACGGCTATTTCCGCAACGTGCTTGCCTATTTCACCGAAGCTACCGGCGCTGAAGTCATTTACACCGGTTCGGATTCCTTCGAACAGCAGATCGTGATTGATGCAGAAGCCGGCGCCGCTCCGAATATCGCTGTCTTCCCGCAGCCGGGCCTTGCCGCCGACATGGCTGCGCGCGGCCTGCTGAAGCCGCTACCGGAAGGCATGGCCGACTGGGTCGCCAACAACTACGGGGCCGGTGAAAGCTGGGTGAACCTCGGCACCTACAAGGATGCCGACGGCCAGGATCAGCTGTTCGGCTTCTTCTATAACGTCAACGTCAAGAGCCTTGTCTGGTACGTGCCGGAAAACTTCGAGGACGCCGGCTATGAAGTGCCGACGACCATGGAAGAGCTGAAGGCACTGACCGAGCAGATCGTTGCCGATGGCGAGACACCCTGGTGTATCGGTCTGGGTTCAGGTGCTGCCACGGGCTGGCCGGCAACCGACTGGGTCGAGGATCTGATGCTGCGTACGCAGCCGGCTGACGTCTACGACCAGTGGACCACCAACGAGATCCCCTTTGACGACGAGCGTGTCGTTGCCGCGATCGAGGAATTCGGCTGGTTCGCACGCGACGATGCTAAGGTAGCGGGCGGTGCGGGAGCCGTTGCTTCCACCGATTTCCGTGACAGCCCGAAGGGTCTCTTCTCCTCGCCGCCGCAGTGCTACCTGCACCGCCAGGCATCCTTCGTGCCGGCCTTCTTCCCGGACGGCGTCGAGTTCGGCACCGATGTCGACTTCTTCTACTTCCCGGCCTACCAGGAAAAGGATCTCGGCAACCCGGTTCTCGGTGGTGGCACGCTGATGGCGATCACCAATCCGTCCGATGCGACCAACGAACTGATGAAGTTCTTCGAACTGCCGCTCTCGCATGAAGTGATGATGGCCCAGACCGGCTTCCTCACGCCTCACAAGGGTGCCAACCCGGCAGCCTACAAGGACGACACGCTGCGCGGTCAGGGCGAGATCCTGGTCAATGCCAGCACCTTCCGTTTCGATGGCTCCGACCTGATGCCGGGTGCCGTTGGCGCGGGCACGTTCTGGACCGGAATGGTCGACTATACCGGCGGCAAGGATGCAAAAGCCGTCGCCGAGGAAATCCAGAAAAGCTGGGACGCCCTCAAATAATCCTTCAGGCGGCCAGTCTCCCCAGGGAGGCTGGCCGTTCTTCTGAGGGATCGGCGAAAACGTCCAAGAAACAAAGTTCCTAAACGCAGGAAGCCCCCGGTCTTCCGGGTGCCTCCCCATAATCAATAATGGGAGGGAACGGCCATGCTATCGGACAATCCGGCACTGTTAGGGCTCTTTACCATCGTCGTCGGCGTTGGAGCCTGCCTTGCCTATTTCTTCTTTTCGAATGTCTTTCTCGACAAGGTCCTGTTTCCGGCGCGCGGCCCCAATGCAGGGAAGAACATCAACCGGGCCAACATGATCCGGCCCTGGCTGTTCCTGTTCCCGGCCTTGTTCGCGCTGACGTTGTATCTTGCCTATCCGGTCTTCGAGACCTTGCGGCTGTCCCTGACTGACCGCTCCCAGGGAGGGGCTTTTGTCGGCCTTGCCAACTATCGCCAGATGATGAACGAGGCGAAGTTCTGGGAAGCGGTGCGCAACAACATGCTGTGGCTGATTGTCGTGCCGGCTGCCTCGACGGCTTTCGGGCTGCTGGTCGCCCAGCTCACGGACCGGATCAGGTGGGGCAACTTCGCCAAGTCGCTGATCTTCATGCCGATGGCAATTTCTTTCGTTGGCGCATCGGTCATCTTCAAGCTGATCTACGATACGCGCGCCGCCGATCAGAACCAGATCGGTGTTCTGAATGCGATCTGGCTGAAGTTTGACGGTGGCATCGGCTCCGTTGTCTTTCTTCAGCTTCTGCCGACCCTTCTCCTGCTGGCGTTCGCTGTTGTTGTTGCCTATGTGGCCTGGACCTTCGTGCGCGGCATTGTCGCTCGGGGGGAGGACAAGTCGATCTGGCTTCTGCCCCTGCGCCTTCTGGTCGCCGTTGGCGGGATCTGGCTGATCTGGATTTCGCTGAATTCCGCGCTCGGTGTCTGGATTGCCGAAGTGCCCTACGGCGAACCGCAGACCTGGCTGACCTTGCCGCTGTGGAACAACTTCTTCCTGATGGTGGTGCTGATCTGGATTCAGACCGGCTTTGCCATGGTGATCCTGTCCGCGGCCCTGCGCGGCATTCCGGAGGAAACCGTGGAAGCTGCGATCGTTGACGGTGCCAATCCGTTCCAGATCTTCTTCAAGATCAAGGTGCCGCAGATCATGGGGACCATCGTGGTGGTCTGGACGACGATCACGCTCACCGTGCTCAAGGTGTTCGACATCGTCTTCGCGATGACCAACGGCCAGTGGGAGACCCAGGTTCTGGCCAACTACATGTACGACAAGCTTTTCCGTGCCAACGATTGGGGAGTGGGGTCGGCGAGTGCCATCATCATCATGCTGCTCGTCACGCCGATCCTCGTCTGGAACGTTTACAACGCCCGGAAGGAGATGAAGTGATGGCCAGTATTGCTGGGAAAAAATCCGGCCTGACCTGGGCCGTTCAGATCTCCGTCGCAGCGCTCGTTCTGTTGTGGCTGTTCCCGACCGTCGGGCTGTTCGTCTCGTCCTTCAGGACCGCGGACCAGATCTCCAGTTCCGGCTGGTGGGCGGCGCTGTTTCCGGCGGAACAGAACGAGGTCTACCGGACTTCGGATCCGGACGAGACCCGTGTTGCCGACGGAGACCTTTTCACCGTGTCGGGCAACATCTTCGAAGGCGAGCCGCGCGAGATCCGCTCGTGGGGCGTCTCATCCAGAGACGTGTCTGCTTACCAGTCGGGCGAAACGGCGGATATGGGCGATGGCGAAAGCCTGACGCTCCAGGCCGACGGTTCCTATGTCTGGAAGGGCAATGACAAGCAGATCTCCGGGCGTGGCCAGCGTGTTTTCGTGACCGCGACCGTGCCGCCGGAATTCACACTGGAAAACTACCAGACCATCCTCTTTTCCGGCACCGGACAGGACAACATGGGCAAGGCGTTCTTCAACACGCTGACGGTCACCATTCCGGCGACGATCATCCCGATCGTCATAGCGGCTTTCGCAGCCTATGCCCTTGCCTGGATGGAATTTCCCGGCCGCGCCCTCTTGATCGCCGCCGTCGTGGCGCTGCTCGTCGTGCCGTTGCAACTGGCCCTCATTCCGCTGCTGCGGCTTCATCTCGCCGTCGGTATCGGCAAGGGATACATGGGGGTCTGGCTGGCCCATACGGCCTTCGGCATGCCGCTCGCGGTCTATCTGCTCAGGAATTACATGGTCGGATTGCCGCGGGACATCATCGAGAATGCCAAGGTGGACGGGGCGACGGATTTCCAGATCTTCACCCGCATCATCCTGCCGCTCAGCTTTCCGGCCCTGGCGTCCTTCGCCATCTTCCAGTTCCTGTGGACCTGGAACGATCTGCTGGTGGCCAAGGTGTTCCTGATCGATGCCACGGGCTCGACCACGGTGATGACCAACCAGATCGTCGAACTCCTGGGAACGCGCGGCGGCAACTGGGAAATTCTCGCGACGGCTGCCTTTGTGTCCATTGCCGTGCCGCTCTTCGTGTTCTTCGCGATGCAGCGCTACCTCGTACGCGGCCTGTTGGCCGGGTCGGTGAAATAACATGAACAAAATCAACAATCGGGAGCAGCCGGCATGACATCGTTGTCCTTGAAGAATGTCAGCAAGTCCTATGGATCGGTCGAAGTTCTGCGCAACATCAACATGGAGATCAACGCAGGCGAGCTGATCGTTTTCGTCGGTCCGTCCGGGTGCGGAAAGTCGACATTGCTGCGGATGATCGCAGGACTTGAAAAGATCACCGGCGGAACGCTGGAGATCGACGGTGTGGTCGTCAACGATGTGCCGCCGGCACAGCGCGGCATTGCCATGGTGTTCCAGTCCTATGCGCTTTATCCGCATATGACGGTCTACGACAACATGGCCTTCGCCCTGAAGCTGGCGGGCAAGTCGCGTGACGAAATTGACAAGGCTGTGCGGGCGGCTGCGGACAGACTGCAGCTAACTGCCTATCTCGACCGCCTGCCGAAAGCACTCTCCGGCGGTCAACGCCAGCGTGTTGCCATCGGCCGCTCGATCGTGCGGGATCCCAAGGTATTCCTGTTCGACGAACCGCTATCGAACCTTGATGCCGCCTTGCGTGTTGCCACCCGGATCGAGATCGCACAGCTGAAGGAGAGCATGCCGGAAAGCACCATGATCTACGTCACCCACGATCAGGTGGAAGCGATGACCCTCGCGACCAGAATTGTCGTGCTGCATGGTGGAGACGTGGAACAATTCGGTGCGCCGCTGGACCTTTACGAGCGTCCCGCAAACACGTTCGTTGCCCAGTTCATCGGCTCTCCGGCGATGAACCTCGTCGATGCCAAGGTGACGGCGACCGGCCAGATGACATCCGTCCAGATGTCCGATGGCGGTCATGCGGATGTACCGATTGCCTCGCTCGACAGCGACAAGGGTGCGCGCGTCAAGCTGGGCGTGCGTCCGGAAGATCTCAGCGTTACCGAAGGTGACGATTATCTGGTCGCGGCGAATGTCGAAATCGTGGAAGCCCTCGGCGAGACAACAGTGCTCTATTTTGCGCCGAGAGAAGGCCACGATGCTTTCATTGCCAAGATCCCGGGTATCTACAAGGTCGAAAAGGGCACGGAACTGCGCCTGACGGCCCCGCCGGAAAAGCTGCATCTGTTCGATGGCGAGGGGCGGTCGTTCCTTTACAGGTGACATTCCCGGCAGGGTTGGGTGTTTTTGGTAACGCTGTTGACCCCCACCCCTAACCCCTCCCCACAAGGGGGAGGGGGACTAATGCATTACCGCGCCACTATGTAGGTGCGCTGAAACCCACTATCCCTTTTCAGGTATTCGGGCAGACAAGTGAGATCTTTTCAATCCGCACGGACTGATCCCCCTCCCCCTTGTGGGGAGGGGTTAGGGGTGGGGTATTCATCGACTGAAGCTTGGGATACCAACCCCACTTAATCCCTGCCTCTAATCCCGGCAGATCTAATGCTGATGCCCTGCATGGCTGTGCCGGCTTGCATTGATGGATTCGACCTGGGCCAGCATCTCGATATGGCCGAAATCGAATTCGATCTCGATTTCGAATTCCTCTCCTTCCCGGAAAGGGCGGGTAAGGCCGCCGAGGCGCAGGGCCAGGGCGTTGGGAGCAAGGACGAGGGACTTGCCCGGTTGGATCGGAACGGGCGGCAGGGGATCGTAGCCGGTTTCACCGTCCTTCAGGGCAAAGCCGACCAGTTCGACCTTCGAGGCGATCTCGGTGTGACCGCCAACCAGCTTTACCTGCCGTCCGGAGGTGTTCTCGATGCTGACGAAAAGCAGCGCGGAGTTGGCCGAAGTCTCGCGGATCCAGGCGTGGACAGCACGCACGCCTTCAGACGTGCCTTCGTGGCTGTCTTCATCCTCATCGTGATGATGTTCGGCTTCGACATGCGTTTCGTGTGCTTCTGCATCGCCATGCCCTGTTTCGGAGGCAGTATGTGTGCCGGACGCCAAAGCAGAGTGAGGCAGGCAGAACAGCAGCGGCAACAGGACGGCAAGGGCGCGCATATCGGGAAGATCCTTCAGGCTTCAGGTCAGGCGCGCAAATCAGTAATGATATTACGTGACATTGCCATGAAGGCGGGCAAAAGCGCGAGCAGCACCGTCAGACTGACGAAACCGGCGATAAGGTGAAACTCCGGCCAGTCGAGCGTTGCCGTCACCAGAATGTCCGTTCGGGCGGTGACGATTGAGGAGATGGCATCGACCGCGATCCAGCCGACGCCCAGCCCGACGGCCGAGCCCAGGACAATCAGGGTGGCGGCATAGGACCAGACCACGGCAAAGACGAAGCGTCCCGGTGCCCCGAGAGCCCGCAGGAGTGCCAGACGCCTGGCGAACAGCCGGGCAAGGGCTATCAGCCCCGTCAGGACACCAGCGGTCACCAGCACCTGGGTCAGCACCGCCATCAGCGACATTATCTGGCGGATGTCCCCCATGAGTGCATGAAGTTGCGCAAGCACCGCGCCTGGGAAGAACGCCATGGTGTTGTCGCGGGTAAACTCGGACCGCAGGGCGTAATTCGCCCAGAGCTCATTGGCATGAACGAGTATCGCCGGTGTTCCCGGGAAATAATCGGCGTCAAACGGCGGGCCGATCTGTGTCTGTCGTTCCGGGCCATGGCCATTGGTCAGCCCGTGCACTTCCCAGACGCTTTCCACCGGAACGAGAATGGCCTTGTCCCACGGGCTGCCGGTGGGCGGCATCCTGCCGACGATGGTGAGCGCATGGCCGGCGTGGGCATCTTCTTCCGCGCTGTCACCAATGCCGTGCGCGGGTTCGAATGTCTCTCCAAGCTTCAGGTCGACCCGCGAGCCGGCAACCGCTTCCCCGCTGCCGGCAAAGAGCCTGCCTTCGGCAAGGTTCCCTGCCAGATGCGTGACGAACTGAGGCGTGGTGCCGACAACGGGTGACGACAGGTAGCTGTCGCCGAAGGCTATCGGGGCGGCAAGGTCGACGTCGTCATGGAGGGCAATCTCGTTGTAGATCTCGCCTCCCAGAAGCGGCACGTCGCTTGGCTGCAGATAGACGGCGGCAAACATCATGGTGATTTCGCTGCCTGGGGCTGCGACGATCAGATCGAACTTTTCCGCTGCCCGTGCCGTTCCCTTTCTGAGGCCGCGTTCCTGGGCTATCAGGCCAACGCCGATACCGATGGAAATGGCGATCAGGAAAACGAAGGTCAGATTGGTCCAGCGGAAGCGCCAGAGCAGTGCTCCGACCAGCGCCTGTGGCCGGAAGCCCCAGATCACGATCAGGCCGGTTATCACGGCGGGTAACAGCAGCAGCACGAGCCACAGCGTGTCCTGGGCAAGCGGCGAAAGGTCCTGCCAGCGGTCTGCGAAAAAGTCAGGCACCGGCCGCCTCCGTCTGCAGGTGGCCGTCCGTGACTTCGACGACCCTATCCATCCGGTCCAGCAGATGCTGGTCGTGGCTGACGGCGATCAGCGTCTTGTTCCGCGCGCGGGTCAGGCTGATCAGGTCTTCGATCAGGGCATCGGCGGTCTTGCGGTCGAGGCTTGCCGTCGGTTCGTCCGCGAGAATGATCTCGGGATCGTGGGCCAGAGCGCGGGCAATCGCAGTGCGTTGGCGCTCGCCGCCGGAAAAACTGTCTACGGTCCGCGCCTCTGCCGGCACCTTGAGGCTCTTGAGAAAATCCCGTGCGGTGTCGGTGATCGACCGGCGCTTCACTGCCGGGTTGAACGCCGTTGCAAGGGAGGCGTTGCCAAGGGCGCTCAGTTCCTCAAACAACAGGAAGTCCTGGAAGATCAGCCCGACATGGCTGCGGCGGAACGCGGCGCGGGCGGCGTCGTTCAGCTGCACCAGATCGGTTGCACCCCAGCGGATATGACCTGTCATGGCTGGATGCAGTCCGGCGAGCGCGTAGAGAAAGGTCGATTTCCCGGCACCTGACGGGCCACGCAGGCCGATGGTTGCGCCTGGTGTTGCATTAAAGTGATCGCAGGACAGCAGCACCCGGCCACCGGGTGTCCCGACGCGGAGATCGTCGACTTGAAGAGCAAGATTCATGAGAAGCTGTCAGCTGCGTTCATAGACAGCATCGACAAGTCTTGCCCGGCTGACGAACCCGGTCTCGGGATCCTTGAAGGTTCCCAGTTCGAGAACACCCCTTGTCACGATCTTGCTGTTGAAGGCGACCACGTCGACAATGCGCTTGGTGTAGATGGCGAGAATGTCCCGCGGCCATTCCGCCTCGGTTTCACAGAACGGGCAAACTGCCATCGGAATCTTGGTGAGCACGAAGAACTGGCTGTCGGCCTTCAGGGGTGGGGCCATGTAGCCACCGACCGATACCCTGGAGCCTTCCAGTGAATGGGCGAGGTCGGAAAAGCTCCGGTCCTTGTTGTAAAGCGTGCGCAGCTTGAGGGCGGCATCTGCCGCACAGGCGGTGTCCGGCAGCAGATTCCCGGCAAACGGAGCGAGGCCGAGCCCGACAATAAGCTGTCTGCGGTTCATGACATCCCTGGTTCTGGCCAATTCATGCTCCTAACTTATCCGGCTAATATGACAAACAGGCAAAGGCCTGCCGGGCGGCAGGCCTTCAGGATCCCTGGCCGGTATTCGGCCGGGGATCCCGCTGAGCGCGTTTTGAACGCTGACTGAAGGCTTATTGGGCGTTCACAGCGTGGTTCATGACGTGGAAGATCACGTTCTGCTCGATGGTGCCATCGACCAGATGTGCCCACGGGCCCTTTGCGTAGACCGCAACATCTTCACCCGAATGGGTTTCGGAGGACTTGGGGATCAGCGCCTGCTGGACGTAGTCCAGATCGGTGGCGGTTTCCTGGTCCAGGTCCGGGCGCGAGCCGGTGTAGTCGTTTTCGCCTTCGCCCTTCTTCAGAACCGAACCGGTGCCGTTCAGGTAACCGATCACGGTGTACGGCTTGCCGTCGTCCGCGGTCAGAACCTTGTCGGAATGCTTGATGCCCACCTGGGCAACGTCGTAGCAAAGGCCGAGGATGGCCGAACCGCGGCCGCAATAGCCGTTGAAGGCGATGGCATGTTCGTGGTCGGCCGTGACGATGATGAGCGTGTCTTCATCGTTGGTCAGTTCGTCAGCCATGGCAACGGCTTCTGCAAAGGCAACACCATCGCGCATGGCGCGGGCCGCATTGCCGTCATGGTTGGCGTGGTCGACGCGGCCGGCTTCGATTTCCAGGTAGTAGCCGCCTTCGTTCTTGGACAGATATTCGATGGCTGCCTTGGTCATGTCGGCCAGGGACGGCTCGTCATTGTCGGCGCGGTCGGCCTCATATTCCATGTGGCTGTTGTTGAACAGGGCCAGTACGGGGCTGGAGCCGTCAAGCTTCAGCGACTGGAAACCGGCGGTGTCGGATGCGAACTGTGCACCCAGTCCGGTTGCACGCTCAACCAGGTCGACATTGTCTTCGCGGCGGCCCTTCAGCCCACCCATTTCCTTGTCCTTCGGCAGGAAGTAACGGCCACCGCCGCCCATTGCGAAATCGACGGTGCCGGCTTCCATGGCGTCGATCAGCTGGGTCGCGATGTCCTTCTGTGCGGTGCAGCCTTCCGGCACCGCGTCTTCCCAGTTGCGGTTCGCGGTCTTGGCGTAGACGGCAGCCGGAGTTGCGTGGGTCAGGCGGGCGGTGGAAACCACGCCGACGGACTTGCCGGCTTCGGTCATCATTTCGGAGAACAGGGCAAGCTGGTTGCCTTCAACGGTGGAGCAATCGTCATGGATGGCTTCTTCACCGAGGTTGATCAGGTTGAAGCGCTGCTTCACGCCCGTGTTCATCGAACCGGCGGTCGGAGCGGAGTCCGGCGTCTGGGCGTTGATGTTGTAGGTCTTGACCAGGGCGCTGTAGAACTCCGGAGTTTCGTACGGGAGAACGTTTTCCTCGCCCAGCATGCCTTTCTGCTGACCGTCGAAAAGGCGGGTGGCGTAGTTGGTGCCGACACCGTTGCCGTCTGCGATCAGCAGGATCACGTTCTTGGCGCGGTTGGTGTTCGGCTGACGGTCCAAAATGGCCTGAATGGCGGCTTCGCCATCCTTGTACCACTGGCTGGAGGCTTGCGGCAGGGCGTCCTGAGCAAAGGCAACAGAGCCGGTAAGGGCCAGCGCCAGCGAAGTGCAAACGATCGTTTTCATGATATCTCCCGGAGGTGAGGGTGCATCCCGGGAGCTACTTAAAAACGCTGCATGACATCTGATTGACAGTTGGATGACGAAACAGATTTGTTATTTTATTACATAACCTCGGCGATTGAATTCAACTCTTCTACTTTTGCGCCGTCTTGTGTCTTCTTCGGTAGCGTCTTGTCATCGAACCGCAGGTTGGTCCCTGGCCGGGTGATCGGCCTGGCAGCCACGCGAAAAGCCCGGGCAATTACAGATAGAAAAATGGAGTCCTGAAATCTGAGGACGCTGTCGCGTCCTGTGTTCCTGGGCTGCCTGCTATCCCCTATTGTCACATCATTTTCATATGAGCGTCGAATAAGGTTCATATGAAAATGTTTTAACGGGCTTCGAAGTCAGGCTTTTTCGAGTCAACATGATGCCTTTGGAGCAACTGGCCTTCTGCATCAGCAGGAGGAGAGGGGACGATGGCGGATCAGAAGAACATGCTTGGGCAAATAGACATTTCAAAGCGTCAGGCCGAAATCGCGGATCTGGTACAAAAGGCAGGGTTTGCGTCCGTCGAGGAACTGGCGGACCGGTTCGAGGTGACCACGCAGACAATTCGCAGGGACGTCAACGGTCTTTGCGAACTGGGGATCCTGCGCCGGACCCACGGCGGCGTCGAGCCTCCTGCGCCGGCGTCCAACATCCATTATTCCACCCGGCAGATCCTCAATCTTCCGGAAAAGCAGCTGATTGCGAAACTGGTGGCCGGCCATGTCGGCAACAACCAGTCGATCGCGTTTTCCATCGGCACCACCCCGGAGATCGTGATGCAGGCCCTGGTTGGGCATGAGAAACTGGCGGTTTTCACGAACAATCTGAACGTGGCCTTCACGGCTTCGGTCAATCCGTCGTTTCAGGTGACCATCACCGGCGGGCGGTTGCGCCATGGCGACCGCGACGTGCTGGGGTCCGCAGCGCAGGCGTTCTTCTCCAACTACAAGGTCGATATCGGCATTTTTGGTGTCGCAGGTGTCGATGAAGACGGCACGCTGCTGGATTTCCATGAGGACGAAGTGGCGGCCCGCCAGTCGATACTCGCCAATTGCCGCCGGTCCTATCTGGTCCTCGATCACAGCAAGTTCGGCCGGAACGCCCATGTGCGCGGCGGTCAACTCAGCGATGTCGATGCGATCTTCACCGATTGCCCGGTGCCGGATGTTTTCCTGGCATCGCTGGAAGGCACGAAAACGGAAGTGTTCGTGGCCGACGACGGAGATGAGGCGTGACATCAGATCCGCATATCCCGGGTGCGAAACTCTCTGGCGCCGGCAAGCCGATCGTCCTTGAAACGGTGTCGCGTACCTGGGGTGAGACGGTGGCCGTCGATGGCCTGTCGATCGATATTCCGGCAGGCTCCTTCACGGCACTTCTGGGTCCGTCCGGCTGTGGCAAGTCAACGACATTGCGCATGATTGCGGGCCTCGAGAATGTCAGCAGCGGACGCATCCTGATCGGCGGAGAGGATGTCACCGGCCGTCCGTCGGCCAAGCGTGACCTTGCCATGGTGTTCCAGTCCTATGCGCTGTTTCCGCATCTGAATGTCGGTGAGAACATCATTTTCGGCCTCAAGGTCCGCCGGGTCGGCAGGGCCGAGCGGAACCGGCGTCTTGCACGGGTTGCCGATCTGCTGGGCCTTGGCCAGTTGCTGGAGCGCAAGCCGGGTCAGCTTTCGGGCGGTCAGCAGCAGCGTGTCGCCCTTGGGCGGGCAATCATCGGGGAAAAGCCGATTTGCCTGATGGACGAGCCGCTGTCCAATCTAGATGCCAAGCTGCGCCATGAAATGCGTGTGGAGATCCGCGCGCTGCAGCAGCAGCTCGGCTTCACGATGGTCTATGTCACGCATGATCAGGTCGAGGCCATCACCATGGCCGATCAGGTGGTGCTTTTGAACGGTGGCCGGCTGGAGCAGGTGGCGAGCCCGCGGGATCTTTACGAAAAACCGGCAACGCCCTTTGCCGCCCGTTTCATCGGCACCCCGCCAATGAACCTCTTTCCGGCCAATGCCTTCAGGAAGCTGTGCACCGCGCCGGACTTCAAGCTCGGCCTGCGCCCGGAGGCAATGCATCTGGAAGACGGCGGCCCGGTCAACGCGTCTGTTCGTGCCGTCGAGTATCTGGGGGCGGATGTGCTGGCCGATTGCGAAGTTGCCGGCACCGGTTTTCAGGTGCGCCTTCCGGCCAGCCGGGCCTTCACGCCCGGCCAATCCGTGCAGCTCGGCTTTTCGCCGGACGATCTTCATGTTTTCGACGCCGATACCGGCCGCCGCCGGGACGATCTCATTTCCGAGTTCGGAGCCTTGTTGCGCTCCTGACCTGCTGCGCACGCCCGCGTAGACCGACCGCAGACCTGCGGATTTTCGAACCTTAGGAAGTAAACTGATGTTGAAGTCCACTTTCCTGAAAGCCGTTGCGGCAACGGCGCTTTCCTTCAGCACCTGGGCCTCCGCTCAGGCTGTTGATTTGCAATTCTATTTTCCGGTCGCCGTTGGCGGCAAGGCTGCTGACACCATCCAGGAACTGACCGACGCCTATGTTGCGCAGAACCCGGACGTTACAATCGACGCCGTTTATGCCGGCTCCTACCAGGACACTGTCGCCAAGGCGATCACCGCTTCGCGCGGCGGCAACCCGCCCCAGCTTTCGGTGATCCTGTCTGCAGACATGTTCACCCTGATCGATGAAGACCTGATCCAGCCCTTCGACGACTATCTGACCAGCGACGAAGACAAGAAATGGGTCGAAGGTTTTTATCCGGCATTCATGGAAAACAGCCAGACCGGCGGCAAGACCTACGGCATTCCGTTCCAGCGCTCCACGCCGGTTCTCTACTGGAACAAGGAAGCCTTCGAAGCGGCCGGGCTTGACCCGGAGGTCGCTCCGGCAACCTGGGACGAAATGGTCGAATTCGGCAAGAAGCTGACGAAGAAAGACGACAACGGCAATGTCACCCAGTGGGGCGTGCGTATTCCGTCTTCCGGTTTCCCGTACTGGCTGTTCCAGGGCCTTGCCATCGAAAACGGCGCGATCCTGGCCAATGCCGACGGCAACAAGACCAACTTCGATGATCCCAAGGTAGTCGAGGCGCTGCAGTATCTTGTCGATCTCAGCACCAAGCACGAAGTGATGGCTCCGGGCATCATCGAGTGGGGCGCAACGCCGAAAGCCTTTTTCGAAGGCCAGACGGCCATGATGTGGACGTCCACCGGCAACCTCACCAACGTTCGTGACAATGCTCCGTTCAAGTTCGGCGTTGCCATGCTGCCGGAAAAGGCACAGCGCGGCGCACCGACCGGCGGTGGCAACTTCTACCTGTTCAAGGGAGCTTCCGACGAACAGAACAAGGCTGCCGTCAAGTTCGTTCAGTGGATCACGGCTCCGGAACAGTCCGCGAAGTGGACCATCGCAACAGGTTACGTCGCTCCGCGCGCCGAAACCTGGGAAACCGACACGATGAAAGCCTATGCGGCTGGTTTCCCGGCTGTCCTGGTTGCCCGCGACCAGCTGGACTTCGCCAAAGCTGAACTGGCGACCTACCAGAACCAGCGCGTGACCGGCATCTTCAACGATGCGCTTGCTGCTGCCATCACCGGCCAGAAGGATGCCGAAACGGCTCTGAAGGAAGCTCAGGCGCAGGCCGACGAGATCCTGAGCGAATACCGCTAACGCCATTCGGGGCGGAGCGCCGGGTCCCACTCCGGTGTTCCGTCCCGTTGCCCAGACCTTTCACCGTCCTAACCGCAATTTGCTTTAGGTCGGGTTTTTTCTCCTTATCGGGGCCTAGACCATGAAGCGGGGCATTGCCTTGAAACGCGACTGGATCCACGGCTGGCTGCTGTTGCTGCCGGCAATGGTGTTCCTGTTTGCCTTTACCCACATCCCCGCGGTCACGACGTTCCTGAACAGCTTCTTTTCCACCCCGCGCGGACGCCGCCCGGCCAAGTTCATCGGCCTATCCAACTATGAGCGCATGCTGGATGACCCGGTGTTCTGGAAAGTGCTCTGGAACAACGTCTGGTTCGCCTTTGGCACCATTCCGGTCTCCGTTGGTCTGGCGATCGTCATGGCGCTCTGGGTCAACGACAGGCTGGTTGGCAGAAGCTTCGTGCGCATGGCCTATTTCACGCCGACCGTTCTGCCTCTGATCGCCGTCGCCAACATCTGGATGTTTTTCTACACGCCCGGCTTTGGCCTGGTCGACCAGATCACCGGTGCCCTGTTTGGCTGGCCTGCCAGCAACTATCTCGGCAACCCGGACACCGCGCTCAACGCCATCATCGTGGTCACCGTCTGGAAGGAAGCGGGCTTCTTCATGATCTTTTACCTTGCGGCGCTGCAGGCAATTCCGGTCACGCTGAAGGAGGCTGCGCAGATCGAAGGCGCCGGGCGCTGGACGATCTTCTGGCGGATCACCTTTCCACTCCTGATGCCGACGACCCTGTTCGTCTGTGTCAACGCGGTCATCAATTCCTTCCGCCTGGTGGACCATATCTTCATTCTGACGGGCGGAGGGCCGGACAACGCTTCGGCACTGCTGCTGTTCTACATCTACGAGGTCGCCTTCCGCTTCTGGGAAACCGCCTATGGTGCAACGCTCACTGTCGCTCTTCTGGTGCTTCTGTCGCTGCTTGCCATCGGCCAGTTCTTCTTCTTCGACCGCAAGGTGCATTACAAATGACCGGCGCCGGCTTTTCCTTCGACAGGGTGCTCAACACCTTCGCTGCCTGGGCATTGGCACTGTTGTGGGTGCTGCCGCTGGCCTATGCCATCTGGACCGCGTTTCATCCGGCAGCCTATGAGGCACGGTTCGAGCTTCTTGCACCGCTGACACTCGACAATTTCGTAAAGGCCTGGGATGCGGCGCCCTTCGCCCGTTACTTCCTGAACACCTTCCTGCTGGTGTCGATGATCCTTGCCGGGCAGTTTTTCCTCGGCACGCTGGCCGCCTTTGCCTTCGCCCGGTTCCAGTTTCCGGGGCGCAATATCCTCTTTACGCTTGTCTTGCTGCAGCTTCTGGTGATGCCGGACATCCTGATGGTGGAAAACTATCAGACCATGCGCATGCTCAATCTGGTGGACACCATCCCCGCCATCGCGCTGCCCTACATCGCGTCCGGCTTTGGCATCTTCCTGCTGCGGCAAACCTTCATGACCATCCCGAAGGAACTGGACGAGGCAGCGCGCATCGAGGGTGCTTCGGTTCTGGGCGTGTTGTGGCGGGTCTATATTCCGCTCGCAAAGCCGACCTATCTTGCCTATGGCCTCGTTTCCGTCAGTCACCACTGGAACAATTTCCTGTGGCCGCTGATCGTGACCAACTCGGTGGACACCCGCCCGGTTACCGTCGGTCTCAGCATCTTCTCGGCCATCGACAGCGGGGTGGAATGGTCGGTCATCAATGCCGCGACGTTGATGACCTCCGGGCCGCTGCTGATCGCCTTTCTGCTGTTCCAGAGGCAGTTTGTCCAAAGCTTCATGCGCGCCGGCATCAAATAAAATTAATCCGAGAAACAGCAGAAACCGGGGATGAATGACCATCGTCCGGACGGCCAAACCGCTTTGGCAAGGGGCATAGACCTTTGTGCCACTTTTTAAGGCAGGGACTTTTATGCTAATGGATTTAAATCCCGGTTTTCTGCGGGGTTTTCGCCTTTAGTTTTTCTGATCCCCGAGCATCGAGGAGCTCTGCCGTGTCACTCAAATTCCTTGCCATTGGCGAATGTATGGTTGAGATGGCACCAACGGGTGAGGGCACCTATGCCATGGGGTTTGCCGGCGATACGCTCAACACCGCCTGGTATGCGCGCAAATGCCTGCCTGTCGACTGGACCGTCGGCTATTACACTGCAGTTGGCCGCGATCAGGTGTCGGAGCAGCTGCTTTCTTTCCTGAAAGAATCCGACCTGGAGACGGCTGCCATCCAGAAGCGGGACGACCGGACCGTCGGCCTCTACATGATCCAGCTGAAGGACGGCGAACGCAGCTTCGCATACTGGCGTTCGCAATCGGCAGCCCGGTGTCTTGCCGCGGACGGGACACATCTTGCATCTGCGCTTAGTGGTGCGGGGTTGATCTATTTCAGCGGGATTACCCTTGCGATCCTTCCACCGGAAGATCGAGCAAAATTTCTGGACGCACTCAGAACCGCGCGAAAAGCCGGTGCCAAAACGGCGTTCGACCCGAACCTGCGCCCGCGTCTTTGGGAAGATGCGGACACCATGCGGGCAAGTGTTACGGAAGCTGCCGGCTGCTGTGATTTCCTGATGCCGTCCTTCGAGGACGAGCTGGCCCATTTCGGTGATGCAACGCCAGACGTCAGCGCCGACCGCTATCTGGCAGCAGGGGCAGGCATGGTCGTGGTCAAGAACGGGCCGGAAGAGGTGATCTGCGCGGATGCCGGTTCCCGGCAGGCTTTCCAGCCTGCGCCGGTTTCCAACATTGTCGATACGACTGCAGCCGGCGACAGCTTCAACGCGGCGTTTCTGGCGAAGTATCTTTCGGTAGGAGATGTCCCGGCAAGCGTTGATGCGGGTGCAAGTCTCGCCGGCAAGGTGATCCAGCATCGTGGTGCCCTCGTTGCCTGCCTCGAAACTGCCTAAGGGTAAGTGCGTATGATTCGGCTGGTGATTGATTTCCTCAAGAAAAGGCGTTCAACCCAAAAGAGAATATATTGCGAATATTGACAGTATGATTTGGAGGCTGTTCCGAATTCTTTCGCCAATATTTGCCTGAAAATAACTTTATGCGATGAAATTAAGTTTTCGTTCGCTCCTTGTCCTTACCCTACGTTCGGTTTTGATCGTTGGCTGAATGGGCCATCTGAGGGGGGCACGAATGTTCTCAGGCATGCGTTTGTCGAAAAAGATTCCGGCGCTGGTTTTGGGCGCCGCTGCGGTGGTTGGCATCGGTGTCGGTGTAGAAAGCTACCTCACGTCTTCTGTGATCGTGAAAGAACTGACGAAGGAACGCCTTCAGACGGCTGCCGAGACTGGCGAAAAGGAAACAGTCGCCTATTTGCAGGCGATCGAACGCGAGCTCATTCTGACGGCTGAGCACCCTGGCACAGCAGCCGCTGTCCAGGATTTCGCCTCTGTTTGGGATTTCTGGAAAATGTCCGGCGGCAATCCGCAGGAAGAACTGCAAGCTGCGTATATCACCGGCAACCCGCATCCGACCGGCGAGAAACACAAGCTCGACCGGGCCGAGACCGGGTCGGCTTACGACGAGGTGCACGCCAAATATCACCCCTGGTTCCGAAAACTGCAGCAGGACCAGGGTTATTACGACGTGTTCCTGTTCGACGCCAAGGGCAACCTCGTCTACACGGTTTTCAAGGAACTGGATTACGCCACGAATTTCGAAAAGGGTGGTGGCCAGTGGGCGGATACCGACCTCGGCGAAGTCTATCGCAAGGCGATGGCGATCACCGCAGAGGACGAAGTCGCCTTTGAGGATTTTGCCGCCTATAAACCGAGCTTCGACGCCCCTGCCAGCTTCATGGCGCACCCGATTCACGCGAACGGTGAAACGGTTGGTGTTCTGGCCTTCCAGATGCCGATCGACAAGATCAATTCTCTCATGAGCAGTGGTCTCGGGCTTGGAGAAACCGGTGAATTGGCTTTGATCGGCGAAGATCGCATGATGCGCAACGATACGCCGCTCACTGCCGACAAGAACGATATTCTGGCTACGGAACTGAGTGGGCCCGTCATCGACAAGGCCTTCGCGGAAGGCAGCGCCTTCGGCATGTCTACCTACTTTGGTGACGAACTGATGGACGTAGAAGCCGAGAAATTCACCTACCAGGGCAAGAACTTCGCCATCGTCGCCATGCAACCTTATGCAGAAGCCGTTACCCCGCTGACAGATATGCGCAACCGGATGGTCCTCGCCGGGCTCGCCTTGCTTGCGATTGCCGCTGCCCTTGGCTTCTTTGCAGCGCGCTCCGTAACAAAGCCGATCAACATGGTGGTCTCCGCCATGAACCGGCTTGCCGATGGGGACACACGCGTAGATACGGACGGTTCCGAGCGGGGCGACGAGATCGGCGACATGTTCAAGGCTGTGGCGATTTTCAAGGAAAACGCCATTCAGCGCCGTCATCTTGAAGACCAGGCCCGCAACGAACGTGACAGGGAACGCCAGCGCCAGGCTTTCCTGGAAGGGGTGATCACGGACTTCAAGTCGATCATGACTGATCGCCTGGCAACCGTGTCCGACCAGATGGAACGGATGCGCGATGCTGCCACAACGCTGGAAGACCTGGCATCAAATGCGAAGTCTGAATCCGATCAGGCAGGTCACGCCTCCATCAGTGCTTCTGAAAACGTCGCCGCCGTTGCCGCCGCAACAGAAGAAATGACGGCCACGGTTCAGGAAATCGCCAACCAGACCGAAGCCACCACCCGCATCGTTCTGGAGACCGTGGAAGCGGCGGAACAGACCAACCGCAACGTTCAGACGCTGTCGGAAGCCGCCGAGCATATCGGCAGCGTGGTCAATCTCATTCGCGATATCGCCGAGCAGACCAATCTTCTGGCGCTCAATGCCACCATTGAGGCAGCCCGTGCGGGGGAAGCCGGTCGCGGTTTTGCGGTCGTGGCGTCGGAAGTCAAACAGCTTGCAGAGCAGACTTCCAAGGCGACGGACGAGATTTCCGGTCGGATTTCAGGCATCCAGTCCTCGGTTCGCGATGCAGCGGGTGCCATCGAGCACATTGCCGAGAAGGTGTCCGACATCAAGAACCTGACCAGTTCCGTGGCAGGGGCTATCGAGGAACAGCGGGCGGCAAACCAGGAAATCGCGCGCTCGGCCCGTTCGGCCAGTGACAGTACAGGCAATGCTGCCAGCAGCATGTCGTCTGTTTCTGGTGCAGTTGAACAAACGTCGACTGAAGCCGGATCAGTCAACATTGCGTCCGACCTGGTTTCGGAGGCAAGCGACAGCCTTGCCCGCGAGGTCGAGAAGTTCCTGGCGGACGTCACGAAGGACGTAGAGGACCGGAGACGTTCGGTGCGCAAGGCGATTTCCGAGGATGTTGCCATCACGTTCGCGGACGGTCGCAAGCGCACCGCGCAGCTGATCGACGTCAGTGTCACCGGTGCGCAGATCCTGGATATGACCGATCTGCCGATCGGCGAACGGATGACGCTGGAATTCCTGGATGGCACCGTGCTGCAAGGCAAGGTCGTGCGCCAGACAGGAGCAGGCTGCGGCGTGGAATTCGCCGAACAGCTAGCAGAAAGCCACATTCTCATCGCCGCCTAAGACGGCAATCTCAGCAAACGAAAAGGGCGCCTGTCGGCGCCCTTTTTTGTTGACGAAAGCCCTTGGCTCATCAATCCGATCCGCTGCGTCTGGGATGAAGGATGAGGGGAAAATGAAAGGTGCCGTTGGTGGCCTCTTTTCAAGAAAGACCTCTCCGTCGTCATCCCGGCCAAGCGCAGCGCGAGCCGGGACCGGGGAGCCTCCGAGCCCGCTGCTATTTCTGTTGGCACCAGATGGAAAGCCCTTGGCTCACCGAACCCGGAGCTCCGCTCCGCTGCGTCCGGGATGAAGGATGAGGGGGAAAGGAACTGTGCAGTTGGCGCCTTTTCCCTGTCCTCATCATGCACGATCCTAATCCTGAGGAGGGCCAAAGCCCGTCTTGAAGGATGGGCTACTTGCTCAGTCTCAGTTGCTTGAGCCTACCCAGCGTCCCGTTGGGCAATCCAGTCGTGATCCGGATGGTTCTGGAAGCGCCACTTGCGCATCGGGCCGGCCATGACGTTCAGATAATACATCTCGTAGCCGTAGGGCGCGCCGCAGGGGTGATGGCCCTTGGGGACCAGCACCACGTCGCCATCGGCAACAGCCATTGTCTCGTCCAGCTCGCCGTCCTCGGTGAAAACGCGCTGGAACCCGAAACCCTGTTTCGGGTTCAGACGGTGGTAGTAGGTCTCTTCCAGATAGGTCATGTCCGGAAAGTTGTCTTCGTCGTGCCGGTGCGGCGGGTAGGACGACCAATTGCCCTGGGGTGTGAACACTTCCGTCACTAGCAGGCTGTCGGCGATATCGCTTTCTTCCATCGCAATCGGGTGGATATAGCGGGTGTTCGCACCCTTGCCGCGTTCCACCTGGCCGATGTCCGTGATCACACGGGCCTTGTAGTTGCCCTTGCCGGGGGCAGTGCAGACCGCCAGGACGCAGTCGGTTGTCGCCGTTGCGGACCAGCTGCTGCCGTTGGGCACATAGACGCAGTGCGGCTTCTTGCGCTCGAAAACGCTCATCCGGTCGCCCAGCTCACCAAAGCTTTCATCTGCAGCGGAAATCGACGCCTTGCCTTCAACCAGGACAAGGATGACTTCCTTGTCACCGGTTTCTTCCGATGCCGACTGTCCCGCTTCCAGATGATACAGGCCGAAGCCGACATAGCCCCACCTGGCGCTTTCAGGCGTGATGTCGTGCACCTTGCCGGAGGTGCCGGACGGTTTGACGAGAAGATGGCTCATGTCAAATCCACTTCCTTTGCGAGTTGCTTGAGGGTCTTGAGGCCGAGGCTCTGATACTGGAACGGATTGCGGACTTCCGGGTCCTGCTCTGCCTCGATAACGATCCAGCCTTCGTAGCCGGTGTCCTTCAGGATCTGGAGAAGAGGTTTGAAATCAACGCCGCCTTCCTCGTCGCCCGGCACGGTGAAGACGCCGGCACGGACGCCGTCCATGAAGGACTCCTTGTCTTCGCGGATATCCTTCATCACGGCAGGACGAACGTTCTTGGCATGGAAATGCTTCACACGGGCAGCGTGTTTTTCCAGAACCGGCGCCGGATCCTGACCATTGCTGCCGAAATAGCAATGACCGGCATCAAACAGCAACTTGGTCGCCGGGCCGGTGGCATCCATGAATGCGTCGATTTCCGCCGGTGTCTCGACCACAGTGCCCATGTGGTGGTGGTAGACAAGGTCGATGCCCTGGCTTGCGCAGAAGGCGGCAAGTTCCTCGATCTTGGCGCCGAAGGCTTTCATCTCATCGGCGGTCAGGACCGGGCTGGTGTTGATGTCGACCTGAGAGCCCTGAATGGTGTTGGAGGTTTCGCAGGCAATGCAGACCTTGCAGCCATTGTGCTTCAGCTTGTCCAGATGCGGCTGGATCGCCTTCTTTTCGGCCTCGACCGACTGGGCAAGCAGGTTGAGCGAGTACCAGCCGGAAATGAACTTGAGCCCATAGCCGCCCAGAAGCTGTTTCAGCTCTTCCGGGTCGTTCGGCCAGCGGTGGCCGTTCTCGATACCGTCGAAGCCGATTTCGGAAGCTTCCGACAGGATCTGCTCTGTCGGTATATGCGCGCCAAGGGTCTGGTCGTCATCATTGGCCCAGGCGATCGGGTTGGTGCCGTAAAGGATCATGGCTGTTGTCCTGTAACGCATTGGAGCGTTGGAGTTGATCGTAACTTTCGAACCTCATCCTGAGGAAGCACTTCAGTGCTGTCTCGAAGGATGGGCCACTTGTTCGGTATATACCGCCCATCCTTCGAGACGGACCTGACGGTCCTCCTCAGGATGAGGTCTTGCGAGAGGAGATCGGTGTGCTGCGGTGCCTCTCCCTCAATCGACCAGGTTCTGGTGCTTAAGCGCATCGACATAGCCCTCACGGGCCTTGTTGACTTCGGTCCGCTCAGAAACCTCCGGCACGGCGACGTCCCACCAGTGACCGCCACCGTTCTCGCCCGGCCCGTGCATCGGGTCCGTGTCGATGACGATCACCGTCGGAATGGCCCGGTCCTTTGCGGCGAGGATCTGCGCTTCCAGGTCGGAGATGTCCTTCGCCTTTACCGCGTGGGCGCCCATGGCGGCCGCGTGGGCGACGAAGTCGATCGCCGGCTGCGCCTCGACATTGCAGTTTTGATAGAGGTTGTTGAACTGGTTGCCACCGGTGCCCATCTGCAGCCGGTTGATACAGCCGTAGCCCCGGTTGTCGGTGAGCACGACCGTGAACGGCACCCGCCGCATGACGGCAGTCGCAAGTTCCGAGTTGGCCATCATGTAGGACCCGTCACCGACGAAGCAGACGACATCCCGCTCCGGCTGCGCCAGCTTGATGCCCATGGCACCGGCAATCTCGTAGCCCATGCAGGAATAGCCGTATTCCATGTGATAGCCACCCTGCGGCGCCTGCCACAGAAGCTTCAGGGCGCCCGGCATGGTGCCGGCCGCGCACATTGCGATGGTCTTTTCCGAAGACGTCCGCTGCACCGCGCCGATAACCTCCGCATCGAGCGGCAGGTAGCCTTCGGGCAGATCGGTGCGCGCGCTGCAGTGGGCGTCGACCTTCGATAGCCAGTCGAGGCGCGACTGCGGCCTGAAGGCGGCCTTCTTTTCAGCTCCAAGCGCTGTCGAGATCTTCTCCAGAGACACTTTGGCATCGCCGATGACACCGGTGGCGCCATGCTTCAGGGCGTCATAACCCTGAACGTTGATGGAGACGAGCTTGCGGCCGGGAGCCTTGAAGAGCGCCCAGGAGCCGGTGGTGAAGTCCTGGAAGCGGGTGCCGATACCGATCACGAGATCGGCGCTTTCGGCAATCTCGTTGGCGCAGGCCGAGCCGTCGACCCCGGCAGTGCCGAAGTTCATCGGATGAGACTGCGCCAGCGCCGACTTTCCAGCCTGGGTCTCGATCACCGGAATGCCGTGCCTGGTCGCAAACGCGCCAAGAGTTTCTTCGGCCTGCGAATAGATAACGCCGCCGCCGCAAACCAGAACCGGGTTCTTTGCGGATTTGATGAGGGCGACAACATCGGCAATGTCCCGGCTGTCCGGTTCCGGGCGACGGATGCGCCAGACCTTCGGCTCGAAGAAGCTTGCCGGATAATCGAAGGCTTCTGCCTGCGTGTCCTGGCAGAACGCCAGGGTCACCGGGCCGCAATTGACCGGGTCGGTCATCACGCGGAAGGCGCGCGGCAGGGCCGTCAGCAGGTGTTCCGGACGGCTGATGCGGTCAAAGTAGCGCGATACCGGACGGAAGCAGTCATTGGCCGAAACCGTGCCGTCGTCGAAATCCTCCACCTGCTGCAGCACCGGGTCGGGTGCCCGATTGGCAAAGACATCGCCGGGGATCAGCAGAACGGGAAGGCGGTTGACATGAGCAAGGGCTGCGGCGGTCACCATGTTGGTGGCGCCGGGGCCGATGGAGGAGGTGACGGCCATTGCCCGTGTGCGCTTCTTGGCCTTGGCATAGGCGATAGCCGTATGGGCCATGGTTTGTTCGTTCTGGCCGCGCCATGTCGGCAGCGCGTTGCCGGCCTGCTCCAGCGCTTCGCCCAGACCAGCGACATTGCCATGGCCGAAGATCGCCCAGATGCCGTCGATGAAACGCTCGCCGTCCTCGGTCATCTGCGCGGAGATATACCGCACCATGGCCTGGGCGGCGGTGAGACGGATCGTGCTCATGCGGAAATTCCCTGGAGTTCGTTGACGTGTGCCTCGGTTCCGGCTTCTGCGCGCGCCGTGTCCCAGATGCTGCACAGGCGGGCGAAGCGGCTCACCATGTCGGCGACGGCAGCTTCGTCTGTCAATTCACCTGCCAGCCATTTGCGGGCTGCTTCGGCAAAAATCGTGCGGCCGACCGCAAAGCCCTTGACCAGCGGGAAGCGGGCCGCTTCGGCAAAGCTCGCGGCGAGTTCCTCTTCCGGGGCATCAAGACCGAGTACCACGATGCCGCGGGTGTGAGGGTCGTTTTCGGAAATCGCGTCGCAAGCCTTCGCCCATGCTTCCGACGAGGTCATGGGTTCCAGCTTCCACCAGTCCGGATAGATGCCGATCTCGTAGAAACGGCGGATGATATCTGCCGTGGTGTCGGCATCAACCGGACCAACCTTGGAGGGGATGATCTCCAGAAGCATTTCCAGCCGGTTGCGGCGGCAGGCGGCAAACAGCCGCTTCAGGACATCTTCCTGCTCGGCCTTCATCGCGTCGGTGTCATGCGGATGATAGAAGCACAGCACCTTGACCACATGCTCCGTCGGCCATTCGGCCAGGCCGCCGAAATCCGGACCGATTTCCGGTTCCAGTGTCAGTGGCCGGGAGGTAGGCCACTCCACCGGATGACCGATCCAAAGCCCGGTTCCGGCGGCCCGATAAAGCGCCTCGCGGCCGTGACGGCTGTCGCACAGAATGCCATAGCCCGGCTGGCCGTCCGCGACCGAAAGGGCCGCGTCGAGGCAGAGTTTCTTGAACGATCCGATCCGCTCGTGACCGGCGTTGGCCGTATCGGCCATCTGTTCGAGCTGAATACGGTGGTCGAAGGCAAAGACACGCATGGTCGACCAGTTGCCGCCGTGCAGCCGGTGCCGGTTTGTGGACCAGTGAATCTGTTCCAGTTCCGGGTCCTTGCGCAGGGCCTTGCCCTTCACGCCCCGTTTCAGGAAGAACTGCAGTTCCTCCCAGCTCGGATAGGCCGGCGTGCAGCCGTGCCGGGAGACGGCAAACGCGCCGCATGCGTTGGCATAGGTCAGGGCCGTGACCCAGTCCTCGCCGGTGATCCAGCCTTTCAGCAGACCGGACATGAAGCCGTCGCCGGCCCCCAGAACGTTGAACACCTCGATCGGGAAGCCAGGGCCGGAAATGCCCTCGTCGAGGCTGTCGGGGATCGCGCCTTCGAAGGCGGTTGCCCCCATCGGTCCGCGCTTGCAGACCAGCGTCGCACCCGACACCTTGCGCACGTTGCGCAGTGCCTCGACCGTGTCCGTGGTTCCACCGGCAATGTGGAATTCTTCTTCCGTGCCCACGATCAGGTCGAACAGATGCAGGCTCGATTGCAGCTTGGCCGTCACCTTGTCGGAGGCAATGAAGCGGTTCTCGCCGTCGCCGTGCCCTGACAGACCCCAGAGGTTGGGGCGGTAGTCGATGTCGAGCGCTGTACGGCTGCCGTTTTCGCGGGCAAGCCTCAATGCCTTCAGAACGGCAGCTTCCGTCTGCGGATGGCTGAGATGCGTGCCCGTGGCGACCACCGCCTTGGCCGACGCAATGAACGCGGGATCGATGTCATCTTCGCCAAGAGCCATATCGGCGCAGTTCTCGCGGTAGAAGATCAGCGGGAACTGTTCCTGGTCGCGGATGCCGAGCAGCACGAGCGCGGTGAGCCGCTCCTTGTCGGTGATCACGCCTTGTGTGTCGACACCGTGCCGTTCCAGTTCCTCGCGGATGAAACGGCCCATGTGTTCGTCACCGACACGGGTGATCAGCGCGGACTTCAGGCCGAGCCGAGCCGTGCCGCAGGCCATGTTGGTGGGCGAGCCGCCGATATACTTGTTGAAGGACGCCATGTCCTCCAGACGGCCGCCAGCCTGGGCTCCGTAGAGGTCGACCGACGAGCGGCCTATCGTGATGACATCGAGTTTCTTCACGTGCACATTCCGTTTTTGATTCAGCCCGTCAGATGGTGCCGCCGAGGGAACCTTCCAGTTCCGCCAGTTCCTGGCCACCGGCCATCAGGTCCTGAAGTTCTTCCGCTTTTATGTCTCCGCGCTCTGCAGTGCCAAGCGTCTTGCCGCGGTTGAGCACCGTGAACCTGTCGCCTACGGCCATGGCATGGCGCACGTTGTGGGTGATGAAGACAACACCGATGCCTTTTTGGCGGACCTTGTCGATCGTCGCCAGCACGTTGGAGGTCTGGCGCACACCCAGGGCAGATGTCGGTTCGTCGAGGATCAACACCTTGGCCCCGAAGAAGACGGCGCGCGAGATGGCGACCGTCTGGCGTTCACCGCCCGACAATGTGCCGACCGCCTGGTCCGGCGAACGCAGATGAATGCCCATCTTGGCCATCTCGGTCATGGTCACTTCGTTGGCTTCGGAAAAATCGAAGAACTTGAACGGGCCGAAGCGCCTTTGCGGTTCGCGGCCCATCCAGAAGTTCCGGGTTACCGACATCAGCGGGATCATCGCCAGGTCCTGGTAGACGGTCGCGATGCCGGCTTCCATGGCGTCCCGCGGGCTGTTGAAGCTGACTTCCTTGCCTTCCATCAGGATCTTGCCCTTGGTCGGCTTGTGGACGCCGGACATGGTCTTGATGAAGGTGGACTTGCCCGCGCCGTTGTCGCCCAGAAGGCAGTGGCATTCGCCGGCCTTGACGGACACGGAGACACCATTGAGGGCGATCACCGGGCCGAAGTGTTTTTCGATATCGACGAGTTCGATGAGGTTGTCGGACATCTTAGCGTTCCCCCGTGATCATGCGGCGGATGTAGGTGTTGAGGATCACGGCGAGCAGCAGGATAACGCCGAGGAAAACCCGGAAAAGCGAGCTTTCGACCCCGGCGAAGAAGAGGCCTTGCTGAACGACGCCGAAGATCAGTGCGCCAAGCGCCGCGCCTACCACCGAACCGTAGCCGCCGGTGAGAAGTGCGCCGCCGATCACCACGGAAATGATGGCTTCGAATTCCTTCAAGAGGCCGCGGTCGGCTGCGGCCGAGCCGAATTCCATCACCTGACAGGTGGCGAAAATAGTGGCGCAGAAGGCGGAAAACATGAACATGAGGATCTTGACCCGGTTCACAGGTACGCCGACATAGCGCGCTGCCTGGGCGTCGCCACCGGCGGCGAAGATCCAGTTGCCGAAGCGGGTGCGGGTGAGCAGGATATGGCCGAACACGATCAGGATGATCGCCCAGATCATCAGCATCGGAATGCCTTCGACCACCGGCAGTCCTGCTTTCGGACCGGCAACGAACTTGCCGACAATGCCGAGATCGGCCAGCCAGACAAAGAGGCCGGAAAAGACCTTTCCGCCGAAAAGCCATGCGATGGGATCACCTTCCGCCGCTTCACGCACGCCGCCGATAATGGTCTTGCGGGTGGTGGCGATGGAAATGAAGATCGTCAGACCGCGCAGAATGTAGAGAAAGGCGAGGGTGACGATGAAGGAGGGCAGGCCGGTCTTGATAACCAGGTATCCGTTGAGCCCGCCAATGGCCAGCGCCATGGCAAATGCGACCAGGATACCGAACCATGCGGGGAACCCCCACTGAACAGTGAAGAGCGCGATGATGACGCCGGAAAAGCCGATCATCGAGCCGACGGAGAGGTCGAACTCTCCCGCGATCATCAAAAGGCAGGCGCCGACGGCGATGATGGCGAACTGGGCAGAGACTGTGCCCCAGTTGATGATGCCTTCCGGGGCAAACATGCCGCTGTCGCTGGCGATGCCGAGGAAGAACATGAATACGAGAATAGTGCCGCAGATCGCGCCCAGCTCCGGGCGGATCAGGGCCTTGCGCATGGGCGACATTTCGCGAATGCGCTCGTCTTTCCGAGGGGCGGCTGCCGATTGTGTCTCAGCCATAGGTCTCCTCCTGCGTGCCGGGGTGGCCGGCCGCGTCCAGTATGCGGCCCGGCCGCAGAACAGTGTTCTGGAATTCAGCGCTTACCCTTCGGGGTGCGCGAGCGTGTCAGTTGCAAGGGAGAGGCGGAAGGCCGCCTCTCCACAGGGCCGCGCCTGGCGGCCCTTCAGCTTAGCGGTATTCGCCGGCGTATTTTTCCACCAGGGCAATGTTGCCCTTGGTCACGAAACCCGGGCCGGAGTTGATTGAGTTGCCCGGAACCACGCCGTAACGAGCCAGGTTCGTCAGGATGACGACCGGCAGGTAGCCCTGCAGGTAAGGCTGCTGGTCGATGGCAAAGGCAATCACGTCACCCTTGATGGCTTCAGCGATTTCGCCGGAAAGGTCAAAGGTGCCGAAGTGGATGGTGCCGGACTTGCCCATGTCTTCCAGCGCAGCCAGCGTCGGATGCGCAGAGGTCGGGCCGAGGGTCAGGACGCCATTGGTGTCCGGGTTGCCCTGCAGGTAGGCCATGACCTTGGACTTGATTTCAGCCGGGTCCTGGCCACTGTCGATCATCTGGCCGCCCAGTTCGACGCCCAGTGCATCAGCATAGCCCTGGCAACGTTCAACCGAAGCCGGGTTGGTGATGTAGTGGTTCACACAAAGGAAGCTGGTGACGCCGGCCGCCTTGGCCTTTTCACCTGCACCCTTGCCGGCATCGTATTCCGGCTGGCCGACATGCATCAGAGCGCCGATTTTCTTGGACTGCTCTTCAGTGCCGGAGTTGATGGTGATGACCGGAATGCCCTTGGCAACCGCGTTGGACAGCGGGCCGCTCAGAACGTCGTAGTCGGCGATCGTCGCGATGATGCCGTTCGGGTTGGACGCGGCAGCCTGTTCGATGATGCGAGCCATGTCGGCAAGATCGCCTGTCGGCGGGTTGCGGTATTCCACTTCAACGCCCATCTGGCCACCGGCAACGGTGATGGCGTTCTTGATCGTGTTCCACCAGCTGTCGCTGTCCGGTGCATGGCTGACCAGAACGAAACGTTCGCCATCAGCGGAGGCCGGAGCGGCAAGGCCGGTAAAGGCAACGGCGGCAGCCGCCATTGCGATAAGTGTCTTCTTCATGGTGTTCCTCCCAGAACGTGGACCGCGGGCCTCGAACAATCCCACCCGCGTCATCAGAAGTCTGTGGCGGCTCGGGATCGCCGTTGCCGCATTTGGAATATAAATTCCATTTTTATCGAAGCGCAACAGATTTTTTCCAGAAAGATCACAGCCTGTTCCGTTGAGCCCCCACGGAAACGGCCAGGGCAATGGCCAGGGAGAGACTTGCGGACAGCGCCCGGAACGCGCCTACGTCCAGTTCCGAGACCAGTAGCTGGATTGCTTTCAGGCGTGCGAGCGGGCTGGTCACGACATCCGTAATCGCGACAATGTCAGCGCCGCTGGCACGGGCCTTGGTGGCCATGTCGATGGTCATTTCCGTGTACGGGGCGAAGGTCACCGCGATGACCGCGTCGTTCGGCCGGATCAGGTGTTCCATGTTGATGTTGGCGATGCCTGAATGGAGAACCGCCGGCACGTCCATCTTTTCGAAGGCATAGGCAAGATACGACGTGACCGGGAAGGCCCTGCGGAAGCCGATCATGTGAATCGTTTCGGCACGGGCCAGCACATCGACTGCCTGTTGAAGCGCGGTCGGGTCGACGGTTGTCAGCAGGTTTTCCAGCGAAGAACGGCCAACCTCGACGAATTCGGCCAGGAGCGCAGAAGGGGACTCGGTGCCGTGCTCGCGCAGTTTGGCGAGGCGGGTGGCGTAGTCCGGCCATTTCTGGGAATAGTCCGAGCGGAACAGTTTCTGCATTTGCGAAAAACCGGAAAAGCCCATTTCCTGGCAGAAACGCATCACGGCGGACGGCTGAACGTCGGCGCCTTCGGCAAGTTCGGCAACCGTGGAAACTGCCACCTTGTCCGGATTGGCGGCGATGTAGTTCGCGAATTGTTTCAGGCGCTTGGGCAGTCTTTCTGCGGTGCTGCCGAGCCGGGCAAAAAACGCATCGATCGACTGCGGCGGCGCAAGGATTTCGGCGGTGGCGAGATTGGGTTCATTTTCTGGATCGGGCGAGGCGTCATTCATTGTCTTCTTCTTTTCCGGCTTGACACATTCCGTCGAAAATGATTTTGGAATTTTTATTCTAAATTGGCAAGCGCTGGTTCAAACCGCTCTGCCACATGTCATCCGGGAGGAAGTATCATGGCCGTCAATGTCGCCCTGCTTGGGGCTGGACGTATCGGTAAAGTGCACGCAAAGGCAGTTGGCGCGGCCGCCGGTGCGACGCTCGTCGCTGTTGCGGACGCCTTCCCGGAAGCCGCCGAAACGCTTGCAGCCGCCTATGGCGCCCGTGTCAGCACGATCGACGAGATCGCTGCCGCCGGCGATGTCGACGCGGTGATCATCTGCACGCCGACCGACACCCATGCCGATCTGATCGAGAAGTTCGCACGCGCAGGCAAGGCGATCTTCTGCGAAAAGCCGGTCGATCTGTCGCTGGACCGGGTGAAAGCCTGCCTGAAGACGGTAGAAGACCTTGGCGCAACCTTGATGTTGGGGTTCAACCGCCGTTTCGATCCGCATTTCCGCGCCGTGCGCGCAGCCATTGACGAAGGGCGAATCGGCGACGTGGAAATGGTGCAGATCACCTCGCGCGATCCGGGTGCACCGCCGCCATCCTACATCACGTCGTCCGGCGGCATCTTCCGTGACATGACCATCCATGATTTCGACATGGCCCGGTTCCTGCTCGGCGATGAAGTCACGACCGTCTACGCGACGGCGTCGGTTCTGGTCGATCCGGAAATCGGCAAGCTCGGCGATTACGACAGCGCCATGGTGGTGCTGACGACGGCGTCCGGCAAGCAATGCTCCATCTCCAATTCCCGCCGGGCAACCTATGGCTACGACCAGCGCATCGAAGTGCATGGCTCCAAGGGTGTGGTGAGTGCGGAAAACCAGCGTCCGGTATCCATCGAAGTGGCAACCGAAGCCGGGTACACCCGTCCGCCGTTGCATGATTTCTTCATGACCCGCTACACGGAAGCCTATGCGGCTGAAATCACCGCTTTCGTCGAGGCTATCGAAACCGGTACTGCACCGTCACCGAGTGGCGAGGACGGGTTGAAGGCGCTCGCCCTGGCGGAAGCTGCCCTCAAGTCCATCGCCGAACGCCGCGCCGTCGGCATGGACGAAGTCTGAGCGTCAGAACCACTATGACCTCATCCTGAGGAGGACCGTCTGGTCCGTCTCGAAGGATGGGCGGCACACTCACGAGCAAGCAGCCCATCCTTCGAGACAGCGCCAAGGCGCTTCCTCAGGATGAGGTTAAAGGGCGGAGCGGTCCGCTTCGTCACCTCCGGGAGGATCGGATTACATGACAAGTCTCGGTATCGGATTGATCGGCACCGGTTTCATGGGCAAGTGCCACGCGCTTGCCTATGGTTCGGTGAAAGCGGTGTTCGGCGATGTGCCGGCGACCCGCCTGGAAGTGCTGTGCGATGTTCCTGCAGAAAAGGCAGAAGCCTTTGCCGACCAGTTCGGCTTTGCAAGGGCAACGAGCGACTGGAAAGATCTGATTGCGGATCCGAAGGTCGATATCGTCTGCATCACCACACCCAACAAGGTGCACAAGGAAATGGCGCTTGCCGCGCTCGAGGCCGGCAAGCATGTGCATCTGGAAAAACCGATGGCGCTTAGCCTGGAGGACGCCAGACAGATGCTGGCTGTTGCCGAAAGAACAGGTGCGAAGACCATCGTCGGCTACAACTACCTGCATAATCCGGCGATTTCGCATGCCCGCAAACTCATCGCGGATGGCGCCATCGGCCGGATCGTGCATTTTCGCGGAATGGTCGATGAAGACTACCAGGCTGATCCAAACCTCGCCTGGACCTGGCGGGCAACCAAGGCCGATGCCGGCCTCGGCACTCTAGGCGATCTTGGCTGCCATCTGATTTCGCTCGCAACCGCGCTCGTCGGACCGGTCGAAAGCCTGGTCGCGGAGACAAGGACGGTTCATGAAACACGGCCCATGGGCAATGGCTCAAGCGAGCGGCGTCCGGTTGAAAACGAAGACATCGCTTCTGCGCTGCTGACCTTCGAAAACGGTGTCCATGGTGTTGTCTCGACCTCGCGCAGTGCCTGGGGCCGCAAGAGCTACATCGGCTTCGAGGTGCATGGAACGGAAGGCATGATCACCTTCGATCAGGAGCGCATGAACGAACTCCGTCTCTACCAGAACCGGGGTGAGCTTGCCGAACAGGGTTTCAAGACGTTGCTCAGCGGACCAGCTCATCCGCCGTACGGGCAATTCGTTCCGGCCGCCGGCCATCAGCTCGGGTTCAACGATCTGAAGGTGATAGAGGTTCATGAGTTCCTGAAGGCGATTTCAGAAGGGCGCGATGCCGTGCCGTCGTTCCGGGAGGCGCTTCATTTCGAGGCGGTGATCCATGCGATTGCCGAAGCCGGAGAGACGGGCTCCCGGGTACGGGTCTCCAGGGCGGACTGACGCCGACAGCATCCCACTGTCTATCGCTCACTTTATTGTTCAATGGGCGCGAACAGGCCGGTTCCTGTTCGCGCCCTTTATCTGTTGCGGATGATCCCTATAAACTCTTGAGAATACAGACCGTTGGTCCGCCGTGCCCGGCATGCCTTGCCGGCTCTGCGGGCTTACTCAGATCCGGGAGATCCTCTTGGCCAAGGTAATCGTTTTCTTTGCCCACCCTCGACCGCACAGGTCGGAGGTGAACCTGCCGCTGTTTGAAACCGCGCGGTCGATCAAGGAGATCACAACCGTCGATCTTTATGCGGACTATCCGGATTTCAGTATCGATATCGACCGGGAACAGGACCGCCTGCGGGCTCACGACGTGATTGTCTTCCAGCATCCGCTTTACTGGTATTCGGCACCCGCCATCATGAAGGAGTGGCAGGATCTCGTTCTGGAACATGGCTTTGCCTATGGTCATGCCGGCAAGGCATTGCATGGCAAGGTGTTCCTGAACGCGGTCACGACCGGTGCCAAGCCGGATGCCTATTCGCAAACGGGCATGAACCATGCCGAGTTGCGCAGCTTGCTGGGCCCGTTCGAAAAGACGGCGGATCTGTGCGGCATGCGCTACCTTGCGTCCTTTGCGCTGTTCGGGGCCGGGCGGGCACTGGAGGAAAACCGCTTTGAGGACCACCGCCATGCCTATGGAAAGCTTCTGAATGCTTTGGTCCGCGATCAGCTGGATCTTGCAAAGGCGGCCGCAGCGCCGGTGCTGCCGGATGACCTGGATGCGTTCCTGCTGGCAGGGGAGACGGTCTGATGGCGCTGCTCAGCGAAGCCTTCGTCTATCTGTGCGCGGCCGTCATCGCGGTGCCGATTGCCAACCGACTCGGCCTTGGCTCCGTGCTCGGTTATCTGATCGCCGGTGTGGTGATCGGACCGGTCATCGGCATCGTCGGATCGGAAGCGGCCGACGTGCAGCATTTTGCCGAATTCGGTGTGGTGATGATGCTTTTCCTGGTCGGGCTGGAACTTCAGCCCGCCATGCTCTGGAAAATGCGTCAACAGCTTGTCGGGCTTGGCGGACTGCAGGTTGTCGGGACAGCGCTCGTCTTTGCCGCGGCCGGTCTGGCGTTCGGTCTTCACTGGCAGAGCGCTTTGGCGCTCGGCATGATCCTGTCGCTCTCCTCCACGGCCATCGTCTTGCAGACCCTCAACGAGAAGGGCTGGCTGAAGACGCAAGGTGGGCAGAGTTCCTTCTCGGTATTGCTGACCCAGGATATCGCGGTCATTCCAATGCTGGCGCTTCTTCCGTTGCTTGCCATCAGTGGCCATGGCGGGGAAGGAGCCGCGGATGGGCATGGCGAGAGTGCCGGTCATGGTGGTGAAGCTCTGGCGGCCTTGCCAGGCTGGGCACAGGCTCTTGTCATTCTGGCTGTTATTGCCGCCATCATTCTGGCAGGGCGTCATCTGCTGCGGCCAGTCTTCCGGTTCATAGCCGAAGCGCGCCTGCGGGAAATCTTCACGGCAACTGCGCTGCTGCTGGTAATCGGCATTGCCCTGGTCATGGATTTTGTCGGTCTGTCGCCGGCACTTGGAACCTTCCTTGCCGGGGTTGTCCTGTCCGACAGCGACTATCGTCATGAGCTGGAAAGCGATATCGAACCCTTCAAGGGCCTGTTGCTTGGCCTGTTCTTCCTGACGGTCGGTGCGGGGATCGATTTCGATCTTCTGTTCGGTGCCCCTTTATCGATCCTTGGACTCGCGCTCGGATTGATGGCAGTCAAGTTTATGGTGCTGTTCCTGCTTGCAGCCCTCTTTCGCCTCACCGGGCCAGATCGGTGGCTGTTCGCGCTCGGGCTGGCACAGGCAGGGGAGTTCGCCTTCGTGCTGTTCGGATTTGCCTCTGGCAGCGGGGTGCTGGAACCATCGCTGATCAAGACCATGACCCTGGTGGTGGCGATTTCCATGCTGCTGACACCTGCGTTGTTCATCTTCTACGAAAAAATTGTCGCTCCACGGGCTTTGGCGAAAGCGGATCGGGAACCGGATGTCATCGACAGGCGCGGCCGGGTCGTTGTCGCGGGCATGGGCCGGTTCGGCCAGATCGTCTCGCGACTGCTGCTGACCAGTGGCTATGACGTGATCATTCTCGATCATGACCCGCAGACGATCGAAAATCTTCGCAGGATAGGCATTCGAACCTTCTATGGGGATGCGACCCGGCCAGACCTTCTGCACGGTGCCGGGCTGGACGATGCGGACCTCTTCGTTGCCGCGCTAGATGATCGCGACAAGCAGACCGAACTGGTGGAACACGTTGCCAAGACCTATCCGGATGTCCGGGTCCTCGCCCGTGCCCGCGACCGGCATCACGTCTATGAACTGGAAAATGCCGGTGCTCATTGTGCCGAGCGGGAGGTCTTCGAAGGGGCCCTGGCGCTTGGGCGCCAGGCCTTGACCGAGCTGGGGTACCATCCGTTCCGGGCGCGCACCAAGGCGAGGGAATTCCGTCATCACGACATTGCGATGCTCGATGACCTTCGCGAGAATTTCAACGACGGTGGCGTCGACACTTCCTATATCGACGCGATGCGGGCGCATTCCGAAACCCTGTTCGAAATCATGCAAGTCGACAGGGGTGGTGATCGCCCTGAAGGATCGGAGCGTGGCTGGACGCCGCCCCCAAAGGGCGATGCGACGCTCTGACGGGAGGCGGAAAGCAGCGTTCCGACAAAAGAATGAGGTTTCCCGGTGGTAACCACTGCCTTTTCCCGGCTGGCAGCGGCTCCTATATGCGGGGCAAGACAGACAATGGCGCCGGCCAGACATATGGCTGACAGCGCGGGAACAGGAACCAATCATGACTTCGCAAGACACCGACACAACCGGCCTCGATGATGTGTTGCAGATCGACATTGTTTCCGATGTCGTCTGTCCGTGGTGCATCGTCGGCTTCAAGCAGCTCGAACAGGCGATCGCACGGACCGGCGTTACGGCCGCCATCAAATGGCATCCCTTCGAACTCAATCAGGATATGGCTGCGGAGGGAGAGAACCTGCGCGAACACATCATGCGCAAATACGGCTCCAGCGCGGAGCAGTCCCAGGCGGCGCGGGACCGGCTGACGGACCTTGGCGCGAGCCTTGGTTTCGAGTTCAACTTCACCGACGATATGCGCATGGTGAACACCTTCAAGGCGCACCAGCTGATCCATTGGGCCGGTGAGAGCCGCAAGGAACACCAGTTGAAGATGGCGCTGTTCCAGGCCTATTTCGGCGACCGGAAGGACCTCAATGACAATCAGGTTCTGGCGGATGTGGCCGAAAGCATTGGTCTCAACCGGGCCGAAGCCCTTGCCGTTCTGGAAGACGGCCGCTTTGCCGAAACCGTTCGTGCGGAAGAAGCCTTCTGGACCGGCAACGGCATTCACGGCGTTCCGGCTGTCATCTTCGAGCGTCAGCACCTGGTATCAGGCGCACAGGGCGTCGACAATTTCGCAGCCATCATCACCGAGCTGACGAAGGGCAAGGCGGCCTGAAGGCACAGCCGTAAAGATAACCTGTATGTCGTCCAATTTCTTCGCGATGCCATGGCTACCATGGCATCCGAGCCGTTCCGTTCCCTCTCCACAGGCCTCAGTTTGAGGCACTGTCTCGGCATGGATTGCCGGATCAAGTCCTGCAATGACAGGGAGGAGGAAGAGTTCGGTTATCTAACCACTCTCAGGTTAGAACCAACTTTGCCTCACAGCTTTTCGAACAACACCCCTGCAGCTTCGATCCGACCGGCAGGTGTGTCGGCAGGCTCGGCGCCGTAATTTGTCCAAATCCTCAGACCATCGGTCACGCGGCAGCGGACACCGCCGGCAATGTCGAGCGTGTCGATCCCGGCTTCTTCGCATAGCATGGTGTAGAGGCGCTTCAGCACGGTTTCGTCACCCCAGCCACCGACATAGACGAGATGTTCCTGGCGGTAGGCGGCGGGTTGGCCGTCTTCCAGTTCCAGGATGACTTCGCCAGCGCCTTCCAGTTCCTCGCGGTAGCCGGTGAAGGCGCCGCCGCCCTTAAGCGGCATCGGCATATCCGGGCGCAGGCTTTCGACCCGCGAGACCGCAAGATCGAGCCCGGGCATGTCTGGTGGCAATGGCACGGGAATGACCATGTCGGCGTTGCGGGCGGCTGTGCGCGGGCCCATCACCACCAGTGCTTCGGTTTCGGCAAGCGCCTGTTTCAGGTGCTGCGGCACGTAGATCAGGCCAGGCAGGGCAATGATCTTGTAGCCGGAAAAGTCGCGGGTTTCGCCGCGCAGGATATCAACCGAAAGCCCAAGCTTTCGCAGCGCCTTGTAGGTGTCGAAAACAAGCTGGAAATAGGAAAGCTCCTTGCCGTGCGGCTGGGTGGTCCAGGCGAAATCCGCGTCATAGTCGAAGATCAGTGCAACAGGTGCCTGTGGGGCCGAGACGTCAGGCGCATCGCGCAATTCGTCGGCGACCTTGCGGGCTTCGAGCAGCGCCGGCGCATCGGCATTGTCCGGGCGCAGCATGCCGGCATGCATCTGTTCCTGCGCGAAAGGCGCCTGTCGCCAACGGAAATAGCACACGGCCTCGGCCCCATGGGCATAAGCCTCCCAGGCCCAAAGCCGCATCATGCCCGGCAGAGGAGCAGGATTGTGGGGGGCCCAGTTCACTGGTCCCGGCTGTTGTTCCATCACCCACCAGCGGCCCTTGCCAATGGCACGGTAGAGATCGTGGTGGAAGGCCTGGAAGTCCGGATCGCCCTGCCGCATGAAGGCCCGCTGATGGGCGTCATCCGCGCCGACACGGTCTTCCAGAAAACCGAGCGGGTAGCTGTCCCATGTCGCGATCTCGAGATCGTCGCCGACCTTGAAGTGGTCGAAATCCGTTACCCGGCCCATGTAGTTGTGGCTGATCGGTGCGCTGGAATGCGCCCGGATGATATCGACCTGGCGCTTGTTGAAGGTAACCACCTGATCGGAGGAGAACCGCCGGAAGGCAAGTGTGTGCGAGGGGTTTGGTTCGGTTACGGTCAGGTTCGGCAGGTCGATCTCGTCAAAGGAGAGATACTCCATAGACCAGAACACGTTGCCCCAGGCGCGGTTGAGCGCCTCGATGGAGCCGTAGCGGCCCTTCAGCCAGACCCGGAACGCCTTTCGGGCAGCATCCGAATAGGAGAGAATCGTATCGTGGCAGCCATATTCGTTGTCGGTCTGCCAGGCGGCGACATGCGGATTGTTGCCGTAGCGCTCGGCGACAAGCTTGACGATCCGGTCGCTTTCTTGGCGAAAGCCCTCGTGCGAAAAGCAGTAGTGGCGGCGGGAACCGAACTTGCGGGGATTGCCGTCGGCATCGATGGCGACCATGTCCGGATGCTTGTCGACAACCCAGCGCGGCGGCGTTGCGGTCGGTGTGCCGAGCACGACCTTCAACCCGGCACGGCCCAGGGTCTCGATGGCCCTGTCCAGCCACTCGAAGTGCAAGTCACCGGGGCGAGGCTCGAGGCGCGACCAGGCGAATTCACCGATGCGGATCCATGTCAGCCCGGTCTCGGCCATCCGGCGGGCATCAGCTTCCCAGATTTCTTCCGGCCAGTGTTCCGGATAATAGCAGGTGCCGAGAGTGCGTTTCATGATGGATGCTCACTGCTTGATGGTTCGGCAACGCTCATCCGGATGGTGAAGCGTTGCCACATATTCCGTGTCATCCCCGCGAAGGCGGGGCCTGAGGACCCTTCAAAGGTCCACTGAACTTGCATTTTGTCCCGGTGCTCCCAAAACTTTGCCCGGGAGATGGACGGCGGACCTGTTAGAGCAAGACCCTGTGCTCGCTCTGTCCACGAACCTTCACTTGCGCGAAATAGGTCTTGCCTTCGTGCTCGCCGGTAAGACCTTCGGCGGCGGATGTGGCAAAGAGCGTCTGCAAATCCGCCCCGCCGAATGCCGGGCAGGAAATCTGTTTTGCAGGCATGGAAACAGCCTCGGCAAATTTCCCGTCCGACGTATAGCGCGCTACGTGGTTCGCCCCCCAATGGGCGTTCCACAGGAACCCCTCGCTATCGACCACGGCGCCATCCGGATTGAACCCGTCGGCGGACAGATCGACGAACAGGGACGGCGCACCTGCTGGCCAGCCCTCGGCGTCCAGGGCGACCTTCTGAATGGTCAGGGTGTCGGTGTCGGCAAAATAGGCTGTCTTGCCGTCCGGCGAAAAACAGATCGCGTTGGAAATGGTGATGTCGGAGAACAGCTTGCGCAGCTCTCCCTTGTAATATCGGTAGATCGATCCGGCGTTCTTTTCGGCGCCAAGGCCCATGGTGCCGATCCAGAAACCTCCCTTGTGATCTGCCCTGCCGTCGTTGGACCGGGTGATTGCGTTGTCGGCCTCCAGATCGCAGATCTTTGCGGAGGCATCCGTTTCCAGATTGAACAGGAACAGCTTCGAAGAGCTGGCGATCAGGAGTTCGGTCCGACTGACCCAGCCTGCGGCAGAAACATATTCATCGAACTGCCAGGTCTTTTCCGTGCCGTTGTCACGGCTGAGCAGGCGCTTGTTGAGAATGTCGAACCAGAACAGCTGCTGGCGTTCGGGATGCCACAACGGGCCTTCGCCAAGGGTGCACTGGCGCTCGTCGAAAACTGTGCTCATGACATCACCTGCATGCTGCAACGGCCGCGTCGTAGGCGGCGACGATTTTTTCGGCCCGGTCGCTGACTTCGGCAACGCTGAAACCGGGTTTGAACAGAGCCGTTCCGATGCCGAAGCCGGCAGCCCCGGCCTTGATCCAGTCCCCGAAATTGTCCGGGCCGGCACCGCCCACGGCATAGGTCGCAGAGCCCTTCGGCAATACCGCCAGCATCGCCTTCAGTCCGTCCGGGCCGATGAGCGAGGCTGGAAAGAATTTGAGGCCATCTGCCCCGCTACGCAGCGCCGTGAAGCACTCGCTTGGTGTCATCACACCGGGAAAGGAAGACATGCCTTCGGCTTTCGTCGTCTTGATGACATCCGGATTGCAGTCGGGTGACACGATCAGCGTGCCGCCGGCGTTCTTGACGTCGCGCACCTGTTCGGGCGCCAGCACGGTGCCTGCGCCGATCTCGGCATTCGAGGAAAAGGCCTTTGCCATGGCGGCAATGCTGACAAGCGGGTCCGGCGAGTTGAGCGGAACCTCGATACGAGTGATGCCGGCGGCAATCAGGCATTCGGTAACGGGCAGAGCCTCGTCCGGGGTCAGGCCGCGCAGGATGGCTATCAGGTTACGGCTCATGAATGCTCCGGTTCGTAGAAGGAATAGGCAAGGGTCAGGCCCTTCAAGGTGATGGTTTCCGCATCGAGCTGCCTTGAGGCATGGCCGAGATGTGTCAAGGCGCTGCGATAGGCACCGGCGATCTTGTCGCTGCCCAGCAGGGCCGTGTTACCAAGGTCGAAATCACGGCTGACAGCGGCCAGTTCGGCTCCGATCAGAAGCCCCGATAATCTGCCGCTTGCCTGTGCCGGGCCAAGGTCCGCGACAAGGCCGGCAGCGCGCACGCCGAAGAGATCGGCAGTCAGCGCTTCGGGGGCATTGAAACTGTGTTCGGCCGCTTCGGCAAAGGCTGTGCTGTCGAGGTCATCGGCGGAAAGGCCGTGCCGCAGGACGGAGTGTTTGGACAGAAGCGCGAAGGTCTCCCCTGTCATGAAGGTGCGGAACCGCTCAATTCGTCCGTCCTGGAGGGCGACCCACTTGGTGTGCGTTCCAGGCAGGCACAAGGTGCCGGAATAGGTCTGATTTTCCGCAAGGAATCCGGCGATCTGCGTTTCCTCGCCACGCATGACATCAGGTGGGGTGAGCTGCTTGATGCCCGGCAAGATGCGCACGTCGAGGCGCGGGTCGGCTGCGTCCACCCGGGTAGCGTTCCGGATCGACGGCGGCGCGCAGGGTACGGTCATGTAGGGAGCTTCGGCCCAACCCTGCCGGGACCCGGCCATGCCGCAGACGATCACAGGTGTGACCTCACCGTCCTTCAGGAGGTCAGCGATCAGTTCGATCAGAGCGGGTTCGAAATCCTGTTTCTCCAGTCGCCCCATGCCCTTTTCGGAGCTGCGATGGGCAAGGATGCCGCCGGCTTCGTCAAGCGCCCAGATGCGCAGATTGGTGGTGCCCCAATCCGCTGCGATCCAGGACGCTTTTGGATGTGTGTTCATCCCGTCACCACCACGCCGCCATCCACGACCAGCGCCTGTCCTGTCATCGCCTTGCTGGTTCTGGAGGCAAGGAAGAGCACCGGGTCAACCATGTCGTCCGGCTGCAGTTCAACCTTGAGACACTGCCGGTCGATGTGCGCTGCCAGACCTTCCGGCGTTACCCACATGTCCTTCTGCTTCTGGGTCAGGACCCAGCCGGGCGCAATTGCGTTGACGCGGATGTTCTCCGGGCCGAATTCCCGTGCGAGGCTGCGGGTCATGCCGTTGATGCCGGAATTCGCGGTCGTGTAGACCGGGTAGCCCGCATTGCCCATCATGTAGGAGATGGACGAGAAGTTGACGATGGAGCCACCGCCGGCCGCTCGCATGCCGGCAACCACATGCTGGCAGGCAAAGAAATAGGCTTTCAGGTTGATCGCCACGGACCAGTCCCAGAACGCCTCGTCAACCTCTTCGGTCTTGTGGCGTTTGTCGTTGGCGGCATTGTTGACCAGAACCGTGATCGGGCCATGGGCTTCTGCTGCCTGATCCATGGCCGCCTTGAGGGCAGCCATGTCTGTGATGTCACAAGGCAGGTACAGCGGACGGCGACCGTATTTCTGTTCCATCTCGTCGCAGAAGGGCGCTGCGTCGGAACGCTGCACAAAGGCGACCTTCGCCCCCTGCCGCAGAAAGCCCTCCGTCAGCGCCGCGCCAATGCCGGAGCCGCCACCGGTGATGAATACCGATGCGTTGTCGAGATCCGGGTATGTTGCGTACATGGCACTTCCTCAATTGTTTTGGCGGCCTAAGCCGAAATCGGTTCGTTTTGAGTAACGTTACTCAAAGACGTTCGCCTTCCACAACCCAGACGGTTTCTGGGAACCGCCAGGGGAGCGTGAGCCCGTGGGACATCAGATATTGTCCACTGGCTTCAAGGTCTTGATGTTTCAGGAGAGGCGCACCGCGGGACAGCCGGGGCGCTTCGTCCCGATTGACGAGAGATAGCCTGTATCTGCCTTGCGGGTCCAGACCGGTCAAGCGTAACGGACGCGGCAGGATCTGGTCACTTGGTCGCGTCAGCGCGGCAAACGCAACGAACCGGCTGCCGTCGCCGGCAAGCTGCTGTTCTGCGATCACGGCCGGATCGGCGCTGTCGAGCCGCAGGATATCGGCTTGCATCATCCAGCTCCGATTGGCTTTCCACCAGCTCGTGACATTGCGCAGCGTTTCGGCTTCGGCTTCTGTCAGTTCACGCGGGTCCATCTCGAAGCCCATGTGGCGTTGAGCCGCGGTCCAGGCGCGCAGACGAATGTCCATAGTGCGGCCGGATGTATGGCAGTGACGCGGCCCGACGTGAGAGCCGGTTACCGAGGCGGGCAGGAACAGGGCGGCATCGTGCTGAATACGCTGGCGTTCCAGCGCATCGTTACTGTCCGAAAGCCAGACCCGGTGCGTGCGTTCCAGGACGCCGAAGTCGATCCGCCCGCCGCCGGACGAGCAGCTCTCGATCTCCACTGCCGGAAAATCGGACCGCAGACGGTCGACCAGCTCGTAAAAGCCTTCGGCCTGTTTGGCATCGACCACGGGCAGGATGCGGTTGTGGTCCCACTTGATGTAGCCGATGTCGTTGTTTTTCAGGACGTCGGCGATGTGGGCATAAAGATAGTCGCGAACCTCCTGGTTGGACATGTCCAGCACCAGTTGCTGGCGTCCGCGGATTTGGTCGGCGTGGCCGAGTACCCAGTCGGGATGGGCGCGGCAGAGGTCACTGTCCTCGTTGACCATTTCCGGTTCGAACCAGATGCCGAACTCCATGCCGAGCGCCTTGATATGGTCGATCAGCGGGGTGAGTCCGTCCGGGTACTTGCGTTTGTCGATCACCCAGTCTCCCAGAGACGAGGTGTCGTCATCCCGGCGGCCAAACCAGCCGTCGTCCAGCACAAAGCGCTCGGCGCCCAGGCCCGCCGCTTGGGAGGCGATGGCTTTGAGTTCGTCGAGGTCGTGTTTGAAATAGACCGCTTCCCAGCAATTGTAGTGGACCGGGCGGGGAGTGCGGGCTCCCTGAACCACATGGTCGCGAACATGGCGCTGGAACCGCACGGCGGCACCGTTGAAGCCGGTGGCGGAATAGGTTGCGTAGAGCGGTGCGCTGACGAAGTGGCGTCCGGTGGAAAGGCTGGCAGTGGCGTGGCCGAACTGGACCTGGCGACGGCCATCGGCAAGTTCCTCGGCCACCATCTTGTGGCCCCCGGACCAGCCATAGTGAAACGCGAAAGCTTCACCGGCCGTGTTGGATGTTCCCGCATTACAGACGACAAGCCCTGGAAAATGGGCGTGGTCCGTGCGGCCGGTGCGGTTGTCGCGGACACGGGCACCGGGAGCAAACGGCAGGCGGCGGGTCAGGAATTCCGCGCACCAGCGGCCGGAAAACTCGATCATCTCGCCGGTGTGAGCCGGAACCGGCAGAACCGGAGCCGCCAGCCAGTCGACCGTGATCTCATCGGCGCTTTCCAGCCGTGTCTGAAGCATTAACAGGGATGTTTCCGGTGTCAGGACGAGATCGAAGACGAGGCTGAGATCAAGGCTGTTGTCGGCAAAGACAAGCGTCAGGCCATGCTCCGAAGCGGCTTCGCTTTCGAACCGGAAACTCGGCATGAGCGGCGCGCCGGATGCGTTTCTTGCAGTCAGGCCGGTTTGTCCGGGGAAGCTTTCGGAGGCTTCCGGACACAGGCTCAGACCGGCATTGCGGTCGACCATGCCGCCGGTGACGTCGGCAAGTGCGGCTGCCGAAAGCGTCTCCAGGTTTTCGCCAGTGGGAAGGGCGGGCCCCCAGTAGACGGCTTCCGGCAATCGGTCGTCGAAGCTGGCCAGGACCAGGCTCTGTCTGTCATCTCCAAGATGCCAGCTGCGGATCATTTCACGGCTCCGAGTGTGAGGCCTGCAATAAAGTGGCGCTGCATCAGGAAGAACATGGCGACAGGCGGCAGGGCGGCCACGATGGAACCGGCGCTCATCAGGTGGTAGGCAGCGCGATATTGCGCGTTGAAGGACGTGATGCCGGCGGTGACAGGCTGGCTTTCAACGCCCTGCGTCAGCACCACGGCCCAGAAGTAGTCGTTCCAGATGAAGGTGAAGATCAGCACCGACAGCGCGGCGATGGCCGGCTTCATCAGCGGTAGCACCACGTACCAGAAGATCCGCCATTCGGAGACGCCCTCAACCCGCGCGGCCTCTATCAGCTCAAACGGCAGGGCACGGATGAAGTTGCGCATGAAGAGTGTGCAGAAGCCGGTCTGGAAGGCGATGTGGAACAGAACCAGGCCGGTGATGGTGTTGTAGAGGCCCATCTGCAGGGTCAGGTCGCGCACCGGCACCATCAGGATCTGGAATGGCACGAAGTTGCCCGCCACGAACATGAAGAAGAGCCAGATATTGGCCTTGAACTTGTAGATGCCGAGGGCGAAGCCGGTCATGCACGAGAGGCCAACCGCGCCGATCACCGTTGGAATGGTGATCTTGAACGAGTTCAGCAAATACTGCGGCATGTCCGAGCCGGTGAAGACCAGCGCGTAGTTGGTGAAGCCTTCGAAGGATGACGGCCAGCCCCAGTAGTTGGCGTTGGCGAAATCCGAATCCGGCTTGACCGAAAAGATGGCGACCGCGATCAGCGGCAGCAGCCACAGGATCAGCGCCAGCGGAAGCAGCGTCTGATAGGTGATCTGCCAGGGGCGGGACGTGCGTTCGATCGGTGTCGGGAACATGTCAGCGCGCCTTTTCTTCTTTGTACATCGACCAGAGGAAGTAGGCGATGAAGGCCAGCATGATCAGGAACAGCACCACGGCAATGGCCGCGCCGTAGCCCATGCGGAAGCCGTATTCGGAGAGTGCGACCTCGAACATGTAGAAGCTGAGCACCCGGCTGGCGCCGAAGGGCCCGCCGTTGGTCATGACCGAAATCAGGTCGAAAGAGCGCAAAGCGCCGATGATGGTGACGACGAAGGCGATGAAGGTGGCCGGGCGAAGCTGCGGCACGATGATGTACCAGAGCATGCGCCAGCCCTTGGCGCCGTCGAGGCGTCCGGCCTCGATCTGCTCCGGATCAACCGCGTTGAGGCCGGTGAGATAGAGGATCATGCAATAGGCTGTCTGGGGCCAGAGGCCCGCGACGATGATGCCCACGGTGACCCAGTTCTCGTCCCCCAGCACGTTGAGCGGCGGCAGGCCGACCGCGCCGAGCAGAACGTTGAGGATGCCGAATGTCGGGTCGTAGAACCAGGTGAACACCAGGCCGACGACGACCTGGGAGATCACGAAGGGAAAGAAAAACAGGGATTTGTAGAGCCGGATGCCGGTGACGGTCTGGTTCAGGAACAGCGCGATGAACAGACCGGCCGGAATGGCAAGCAGATAGAGCAGCAGCCAGATGACGTTGTTCTTCAGCGAGGTGTAGAACGCGTCATCCCAGTAGAGTTCCTCGTAATTGTAGAGCCCGACATATTCCGCCTGGCCCAAACCGTCCCACTCGTAGAGCGACAGGTTGAACGACTGGAAAATCGGAAAGATCACATAGAACAGGAAGAACAGGATCCCGGGAGCCAGGAACAGCCAGGGTGTCAACTGCTGCTGGTTGCGATGCCACCAGGAACTCTGGCGGGTCTCGGCGACGGATGCTTGGGCCATTTTCGGAACTCTTCGTGAGTCGTCGGCGTATACCGGAAAAGAGGACAGGGAGCGGTTGCCCCCTGTCCGGTCATGCGAAGGCAGACCTTATTTGTAGATACGCTGTTGGGCGCGGTCCAAACGGTCCAGGATCTTGTCCAGGTTGTCCGGCTTGACCATGAATTCCTGCAGGCCTTCCATGGCAACCTTTGCCATTTCAGCCGGGGCATCGCGGTCGAAGAACTGGGCAACGCCGCCCGGGGAGTTCGTGGACAGCATCTCAAAGCCCTGTTCCAGGAACTTGTCCTGGTCCACGGACGACTTGGCGTTCACCGGGAGCTGGCCGAGGTGCTTGCCGTCGTTGATCCAGGTCTGGACGTCCGGCGAGACCGCGAACTTCAGGAATTCGCGCGCGTTTTCCTTGTTCTCGGCATTGGCCGGAATGTGGAAGGTATCGGTCGGCGCGTCTTCCGCCTTGGCGATGCCCGGCGTGATTTCCACGAACTGGTAGAAATCGATCTGGTCATCGGAAAGACCGGCTTCGCGCAGCGGTGCCACGGCGAAGTTGCCCATCAGGTAAGCGGCTGCATCGCCCTTGACCATGAACGGCAGGGCTTCCTGCCAGGAGTAGGTCTGGTGGTTGTCGATGAAGGCGCCCATGTCGATGAGCTCGCGCCAGTTGGCGAAGGTCTTGCGGACTTCGTCGGACTTCCAGGACGCCTTGCCCGTGAGCAGGTCCATGTGGAAGTCGAAGCCGTTGGTGCGCATGTTCAGGTAGTCGAACCAGCCACCTGCGGTCCAGAGGAACTTGGTGCCGATCGTGTAGCACTTCTTGCCGGCATCGATGATCTTCTGGCAGTTCGCCTTTTCTTCTTCCCAGGTAGTGGGTTCGGACAGGCCAAGCTCGTCGAAGATGTCTTTGCGGTAGTAAACACCCCACTGATAGTAGGTGTAGGGCACGCCCCACTGCTTGCCGTCGATGGTCATCGCACCCTTGGTAGAGGCGAGGTTGTCGGCAATTGCCGGATCCGCCCAAAGGTCGGACACGTCCTCGAAGAGGCCGGCCTCCACGTATGGCCGCATGCGGTTGGCCGCGTACCAAGTGGCAACGTCCGGCGCATTTGCCGTCAGGAAGTTGCGGATCTGGGTCTTGTAGGCCTCCCGGTCAATCACCGTCGTCTCGATGTTCAGCTCCGGGTTCTTCTCCTGGAACTGAGCGATCATCTCTTCCATGGTCGCACGCGGCGCCGGGTTCGATGTGTCGAGAAAGATTTTCAGATTGCCTGTCAGGCCGTCAGCAGAAGCTGCGCCCATCGCGGCTGCCAACATGGCAAATGCCGCTACGGACGTTTTCAGCATGGAACGCATGGTGTCCTCCCTTTTGGTTCCATTATGTGAAACTTAGTTTTGTATATTGATACTTTGATGCGATGGCGATAAGTTGTCAACAGGCTCGACGACAAGAAACGGGCCGAAGGAGGAGCTGATGAACAAACAGGCGGGGTCATCGACAGGTGACGGCACGGTCGGCAAGGCGCTGGAAGTGCTGGACAAGGTTGCGGCTGTGGGCCGGCCCGTGCGCTTTTCCGAACTGCTTTCTGAAAGCACTCATCCCAAGGCGACGCTGTACCGGCTGCTGCAGACGCTGGTGAGCCAGGGCATGCTGGCCTACGACGAGCGCCAGCAGACCTATTCGCTGGGTATCCGCCTGGTGCGGCTGGCACATGCGGCCTGGCGGCAAAGCTCCATCGCGCCGATTGCGCGGCCCTTCATCAACGCCTTGTCGGAAGCTGTCGGCGAAACGGTGCACCTGGCACAGCTCGACAGCGGGCAGGTGCTCTATGTCGACAAGCGCAATCCGACCAATGCCATCGACATGTTTTCGCAGGCCGGCAAGGTTGGTCCGGCCTATTGCACCGGGGTCGGCAAGGCCCTGATGGCCTTTCTGGAGCCTGCGGACCTCGATCACGTTTTGAAGAAGCAGTCGTTCTATCGCTACACCCCGGCAACGCTGGCCAGCGAAGCTGAACTGCGTGCGGACCTGGAAAAGATCCGCGAAGAGGGGCTGTCCTACGACCGCGAGGAACACGAGCCCGGCATCATCTGCATTGCAGCGCCGATCCTGTCGTCCAAGGGGCGGCCGGTCGGGGCGCTTTCCGTTACCACGTCCACGCAGCGCAAGAGCCTCGAACAGCTTCTGGAGGCACGGCCTGCACTGCTGGATACGGCCTCGAAGATCGCGGCGGCGGTCGAGGACTGGCAGTTCCCTGCCTAACAAGAATCCCAAGGGAGAGAGAATTACATGTCTGGCGTCACACTGACAAAAGCCGTCAAGAAATATGGCGACCTGGAAGTCATCCACGGAGTGGACCTTCAGATCGAGCATGGTGAATTCTGCGTTTTTGTCGGTCCGTCCGGCTGTGGCAAGTCCACCCTTCTGCGCATGATCGCCGGGCTGGAGGAAACGACCGACGGCAGGATCGAGATCGGTGGCCGTGATGTGACCAAGACAGACCCGGCGGAACGGGGCGTTGCCATGGTGTTCCAGACCTATGCGCTTTACCCGCATATGACGGTCGAGGAGAACATGGGCTTCGGGCTGAAGATGAACGGTCATCCGAAGGCCGAGATCCAGTCCAAGGTTGCCGAAGCCAGCCGCATCCTGAAGCTGGACCCTTATCTGAAGCGCAAGCCGAAGGCGCTTTCCGGCGGGCAGCGCCAGCGCGTCGCCATCGGCCGGGCCATTGTGCGCGGACCGGAAGTGTTCCTGTTCGACGAACCGCTCTCCAACCTGGATGCCGAGCTGCGTGTCGACATGCGCGTTGAAATCGCCCGCCTGCACAAGGATATCGGCGCAACGATGATCTACGTGACGCACGACCAGGTCGAGGCGATGACGCTGGCAGACAAGATCGTGGTTCTGCGCGGTGGCAATATCGAGCAGGTCGGCTCGCCGATGCAGCTCTATTCCGATCCGGACAACAGGTTCGTTGCCGGCTTCATCGGCTCGCCCAGCATGAATTTCGTGGAAGGTATTGCCGGGGAGGGCGAGGTCAGTGTTGCTGCGTTCGGCGGTGTTGCCGTGCCGACATCGGTCGCGCTGCCGGCCAAGGGCGAAAAGGTGCTGGTCGGTCTGCGCCCACAGCATCTGAAAGTCTCGCCTGCGCAGGAGGGAGCGAAGGTCGACCTGTGTGAGCAACTCGGCGGCGTCGCCTATTCCTATCTCATCTGCCCGACGGGCGAGCGTGTGATCGTGGAAACCAAGGGTGAGGATGCGCCTGTTTCTGATGGAACTGTCGCCATCGACTTCGACCCGGCTTCGGCGCTGTTCTTCGATGCGAAGACGGAACAGCGGCTGAGGTAGTCTCGCCGAGGCGACTTGTCCAGGCGGCCCACCTTCCGCACGTGATTTTTGACAAGTGAGGCAATGCCGAACCGGCAACCGGATATCAGCCGCGCCATTGGCGCGTCTCCTCGTACGAAAAAGAGTTCGCTACACTCACGCAGATGCGCTGGATTCCGGATCTGCACGCAGCTTATGCTGCGCTTGTCCGGAATGACGGTGGACAGCCGTAGATGGTGACGTTCCCGAGGGGCTGGCAACCGGATTGCGCAGGGAGCTGAGAACACCTTTCCACTTATGCCCGGACGCAGGGCATCTGGTCTGCGGGTCGCTTGCATTGCATTCGTCTGGTGGCGAGTCTGTTTTTTGACGATTTTGGCGGCTCTCCTGTCAGGGCCGATTTTTTCCCTCTGTCATCATAATCCTTCAGACAGTCTTTATCACATGACTGTCTGGCATTGCGTTGCCGCTCTTGGTGCTGTGTCTTTGCAGGACCGGGTTGCATTCATCTGTCATGAGCTCGTGTTACGCTAACTGACGACCCGCCCGGAAAGGCGGCCGCTTCGAACACGTATCTTGCCTTGACATGAATACTGATTCATGTGTCATATATTCCAGCGTCAGGCGATGATGTTACCCTGTGGAGGCCGTGGGAGCGGCCGGGCAGGTTTGCCGGCCTTTCGCGCAACGGGAGGAGAATTCATGACGAAACGCGTTTTCCGCTGGGCCGTGCCGCTTTTGGCTGGCATCAGCGTGGCGGCGGCCGGGATTGCCGGTGCCCAGGCCGACGATATCAAGATCGCCCATGTCTACGGCAAGACCGGTGCACTGGAGGCCTATGCGAAACAGTCGCATACCGGCCTGATGATGGGCCTCGAATATGCCACCGACGGCACCATGGAAATCGACGGCCGCAAGATCGTGGTCATCGAGAAGGACACCCAGCTGAAGCCGGATATCGGCAAGGCCGCGCTGGCGGAAGCCTATGGTGACGATGAAGTCGATATCGCCGTCGGCCCCGTCTCCTCCGGCGTTGCGCTGGCCATGCTGCCGGTCGCCGAAGAATACGAGAAGGTGCTTCTGGTGGAGCCGGCGGTTGCCGACAGCATCACCGGCGAGAACTGGAACCGCTACATTTTCCGCACGGCGCGCAACTCGTCTCAGGACGCGATCGCCAACGCTGTCGCACTGGGGCAGGAAGGCGTCTCCATCGCAACGCTTGCACAGGACTATGCCTTCGGCCGTGACGGCGTCGCCGCCTTCAAGGAAGCGCTTGAAGGCACGGGTGCCAAATTGGTGTTCGAGGAATATGCGCCAACCGATACCAAGGATTTCACAGCCAACGCGCAGCGCGTCTTTGATGCCCTGAAGGATGAGCCGGGCCGCAAGTTCCTGTTCGTGATCTGGGCCGGTGGCGGCAATCCGATCAGCAAGATCAAGGCAATGGAGCCGGAGCGCTTTGGTGTCGAGATCGCCACGGGCGGCAACATCCTGGCGGCCATGGCGGCCTACAAGGAACTGCCGGGCATGGAAGGCGCGACCTACTACTATTACGAAATCCCGAAGAATCCGGTGAACGACTGGCTGGTGGCCGAACACCAGAAGCGCTTCAATGCGCCGCCGGACTTCTTCACCGCGGGTGGCATGTCTTCCGGCATTGCGATTGTCGAGGCGATCCGCAAGGCCGGGTCCACGGAGACCGAAGACCTGATCACTGCCATGGAAGGCATGGAGTTCGAAACGCCAAAGGGCAAGATGATGTTCCGGGCGGAAGATCACCAGGCTCTGCAGTCGATGTATCACTTCAAGATCAAGGTCGATCCGGATGTGGAATGGGGCATCCCGGAGCTGGTGCGCGAGTTGACAATCGAGGACATGAACATCCCGGTGCGCAACCAGTAAGCCGAATGAAGACGCGGCGGAGCTTTCAGCTTCGCCCGCGTGGCCCCAAGACCCTTAAGTTTGCCCGGCTGGTGTGAAACCCGTCCGGCCGGGCACTCATCCAATACTGTTTTCGCGACAATTCAAGCCTGGGAACGCGCATCGTGGCCAAGGAACACCCGATTCTGGAAACGAGGGACCTGACCATTCGCTTCGGCGGTCATGTGGCGGTCGATCACGTTTCCTGCGCCTTCGAGCGAGGCACCCTGACGGCGATCGTTGGGCCGAACGGCGCGGGCAAGACCACCTATTTCAACCTGATCTCCGGTCAGCTGGCAGCGACCTCCGGGGCTGTGCTGCTCAACGGCGAGACCATCACCCGACTGTCGGTGCCTGAACGCACCGACAGGGGTATCGGCCGGGCGTTCCAGCTGACCAATCTCTTTCCGACCCTGAGCGTGCGCGAAAACGTGCGGCTTGTAGCTCAGGCGAAGGCACGCAAGGGGTTCGATCTCTTCACCGTTGCAGAAAGCCATGTGGAACTTCTGGAGCGGGCAGACCACGTGCTGGCGGAGGTCCGGCTGATCGATCAGGCCGACCAGACCGTTTCCGCTCTGCCCCATGGTGACCAGCGCAAGCTTGAGGTGGCGCTGCTGATCGCGCTTGGGCCCCAGGTGCTCATGTTCGACGAGCCGACCGCCGGAATGAGCGTCGACGAAGTGCCGGTGATCCTGGAGCTGATCCAGAAATTGAAGAGCGACATGGACCGGACGATCCTGCTGGTGGAGCACAAGATGGATGTCATTCGCACCCTGGCCGACCGTATCATCGTTCTGCACAACGGGGCGCTGGTGGCCGATGGAGAACCCTCGGAAGTGATTGCCCTGCCGATCGTGCAGGAGGCTTATCTCGGCAAGGCACCGGCTACCTCCGGGGAGGCTGCGTGATGGCGGAAAATCTGCTCACCCTTTCCGGAGTGCACACCCATATCGGCCCTTACCACATCCTGCAGGGTGTGGACCTCGCAGTGCCTGAAGGTGGGGTGACCGTTCTGCTCGGCCGCAATGGTGCGGGCAAGACCACAACGTTACGCACCATCATGGGGCTTTGGACGGCCAGCCAGGGCGATATCCGGTTTGGCGATCATGTGATCACCAGATTGTCGACGCCCGAGATTTCCCGCAGGGGAATTGCCTTCGTGCCGGAAGACATGGGCATCTTCACCGATCTGACAGTTGCCGAAAACATGATCCTGGCCGCTGCCAACGGGCCGATGGACCAAAAGCGCCTTGCCTGGATCAAGGAGCTGTTTCCGCCGATCGGCAGCTTCTGGAATTCCTCCGCAGGAACGCTGTCCGGTGGTCAGAAGCAGATGCTGTCCGTGGCGCGGGCGATCATCGAGCCGCGCCGGCTGATCCTGATCGACGAGCCGACGAAAGGCCTCGCACCGGCGATCATCAAGGCGATGACCGATGCGCTGAAGGAACTGAAGGAAACCGACACCACCATCCTGCTGGTGGAGCAGAATTTCGCCATGGCATCTGGCATCGGCGACACGGTCGCGGTGATGGATGATGGTCACATCATTCATTCAGGCCGCATGGACGAACTGGTGGCGGATGTCGCCTTGCAGGAAAAACTCATGGGGCTGAGCCTGGAGGCGCATCAATGAGCGAGACGGCGATCAAACCGCGGATCGAGAAAATCCCGCTGAAGGAACAGCTTGCCCAGAAACTGCCGGTGCTGCTGGTGCCGGTGCTGGCTGCCGTCGGGCTCATTGCCATCGGCAATCCGGCGAGCTGGCTGACACTGACGGTGGCCGGGCTGGCCATGGGCATGATGATCTTCATCATGGCGTCGGGATTGACCGTGGTCTTCGGGCTGATGGACGTGATCAACTTCGGCCATGGCGCCTTTGTTGCCGTCGGCGCCTTCGTCGGCTTCACGGTTCTGGCCTGGCTGGCCGGCTGGACGGCTTCGCCAAGCGTCTTCATGAATCTCTCCGCCGTGCTGATTGCCATCCTTGCGGCCATGCTCGTCACCGGCCTTCTCGGTCTTGCCTTCGAGCGGGTGATCGTGATGCCGGTCTACGGCGAACATCTGAAGCAGATCCTTGTCACCATGGGCGGGCTGATCGTTGCCCAGCAGATGATCTACGTGGTCTGGGGGCCGGACGAACTGCATATGTCCCGCCCGGAAGCCTTGCAGGGATCGCTTGTGATCGGCGAAGCAGCCATCGAGAAATACCGCCTGGTGGCGGTCGGCATCGGCCTCGCGCTGTTCATCGGCATGCGCCATATCCTGAAGAATACCAAGATCGGTCTGCTGGTGCGCGCAGGGGTGGAGAACGGCGAGATGGTGGAAGCGCTCGGCTACCGCATCCGCCGGCTGTTTCTGATCGTGTTCATGACCGGGTCGGCGCTGGCCGGGCTCGGGGGCGTCATGTGGGGCCTCTATCAGGAAACGATTACCGCACACATGGGCTCGGAGATCATGGTGCTGGTGTTCATCGTGGTGATCATCGGGGGGCTCGGCTCGGTCGAGGGCTGTTTCATCGGCGCCATGCTGGTGGGACTGCTTGCCAACTACACGGCTTTTCTGGCGCCGAAGGTGGCGCTGATCTCGACTATCGCGCTGATGGTCGTGGTGCTGATGTGGCGGCCGCAGGGCCTTTATCCGGTGGTCAAGGCGAAGTAGGGACGGAACAAGATCATGCTGACCAGACTTCTTTCCGGCGACACGCCGCGCAGCGGCCTTCTGACGGCGCTATTGCTGATCGTGCTGATCTCGCTCGCTTTTGCACCGTTTCTCTTTCCGGGCACCAAGTCGCTGGAGACGGCCGCGCGGATCTGCATCTTCATCGTGCTGGTGGCAAGTTACGACCTGCTGCTGGGCTATGCGGGTATCGTTTCCTTCGCCCACACCATGTTCTTCGGTATCGGCGCTTATGGGACCGCGCTTGCCCTGTCGACCACCGGGCCGAACTACGGTTCGCTGATCTGGGGCACGGCGGCGGGTGCCGGGGTTGCGGCCCTGTTCGCGCTGGCCATCGGGCTGTTCTCGCTTCGGGTGAAGGCGATCTTCTTCGCCATGGTGACGCTGGCGGTCGCAAGCGCCTTTGCCGTGCTGGTGTCGCAGATGTCCTGGCTGACAGGCGGTGAGGACGGGCTCAACTACAAGATCCCGCGCGAACTGACGCCCGCCTTCAAGCTTATCAAGGCGAAGATCTTCGACGTCAGCATCAATGGCAAGGTTCTGGCCTACTACCTGGTGTTCTTCGCCGCCGCGATCCTGTTCCTGGTCATGCTGCGCATCGTCAATTCGCCGTTCGGCCGCACGCTGAAGGCGGTTCGCGACAATGCGTTCCGGGCGGAGGCGATCGGTTACCGCGTGGTCTGGTATCGCACCACGGCCACCGTTCTGTCGGCAGTCATGGCAGCGCTTGCAGGCTCTCTTCTGGCCATCTGGCTCCGCTACACCGGCCCGGCAACAACGCTCTCCATGGAGATCATGATCGACATTCTGCTGATGGTCGTGATAGGGGGCATGGGCACGCTTTACGGGGCCGTGCTCGGGGCAACCCTGTTCATTCTGGCGCAGACCTATCTGCAGAACCTGATGGGCGTAGCTGCAGAAGCAACCAGCGCGGTGCCGGTGTTCTCGACGCTGGTGGCGCCGGAACGCTGGCTGTTGTGGCTGGGTGTTCTCTTCATTCTGTCGGTCTATTTTTTCCCGACGGGCATTGTCGGACGGCTACGGGCGGGGCGTGCGTGAGCGGGAATATGTTGCATATCCGCGACGAGGGAACGGGCAGACCGCTGGTGCTGATCCACGGCTGGTCCTGTCCGGGCCGGTTCTTCGAAGGCCAGATCGGGGCTCTGAAAACTGACGCCCGTTGCATTGTTCCGGATCTGCCGGGCCACGGCAAAACAGCGGGCCGGTTGCCATTGACCATAGAGGCAGCAGCCGATGCGGTTCACGCGGCGTTGGCCGAGCGCGAACTAACTGAAGTAATCCTCTGCGGTTGGTCGATGGGTGCGCTGGTTTCCTATGCAATGATCGAGCGGCACGGCGCCGACAGGATCTCGCAGTTCGTTGCCATTGACATGACGCCGAAGGTTCTGAACGACCCCGACTGGCAGAACGGAACGCTGAACGGCCTCAATGCTGAACTCAACGGCCATTTCCTGAATGCCATTGTGGCGGATTGGGCCAAACTGCCGGCCCGGATCGCGAGACGATTGTTCGCCGAAGGCCTGCCCGTGCCGGAGTGCGTTGCGGAGCTAGCCCGAAAAGAGATTGCCGCAGCCGATCCCGGTCTATTGAAGCCGATGTGGTCCTCACTGACCGCGCAGGATTTCCGCCCGCTTTTGAAAGCCTTTCCCGTGCCGTTTCATCTGGTAGCGGGTCTGCGCAGCCAGCTTTACGGCCCGGGTGTCCATCGCTGGCACGCGGACAATGTTCCGGATTTCCATTTCCATGGTTTTGAAGCATCAGGCCACGCGCCGCACATGGAAGAGCCGGACAAGTTCAACAGCCTGCTGCGGAACCTGGTGAAGGGCTGAGGCGCAAACTTGGCTTTTTGGGACGGCCATCCTGACCGTTTCCTTAGTGTCCGCCGCCCAGCTTCGCCTTCACGAATTCAATGATCCGGTCCAGGATGCTCAAAACCAGGAACACGGCGAGCAGGCCGACGAAGAAACGGAGGTCGCGCAGCAACGTGCCGGGGGCAAAATTCTGGACGCTGCTGTTGGCGTAGGTCCACACAGCCCAGGCGATCCCGGCGAGGAGTGCCGTCATCACCAGCGAGATCACGATGGTCTGCCAGAGCGGCTTTTGCGGCTGGTCGCTCATTTCAGCACCCTGGCGGTCAGAAGGTCTGCTTTGAACACCATCAGGTCGTCCAGCTGTTCGACCTCGCCTTCGACCTCGATGTAAAGCGCCAGCAGCGGATCGATGGCCTCGCCAAGAAGCTGGCCGTCCTTGCCTGCCAGGAGAAAGAAATTGCGCCCCTCGACCGGTCCGGACGAGACGAAGACCGGGGGAATGCCGCCGGTGAGGCAGAGGTCCGCGCAGGCCTTGTGCGCAAGGCCCCGGCCCGGGCGCATGGCGCCCGCATAGCACTTGCCGTCGCAGATTTCACCGGTCAGTTTCCAGCGGCCGAGCGAGACGGGTTCGGATGGGGTGAAGCCGGGTGTATCCTCCGTTGCAGGTTCTACCTGTCCCACCTGGATCATTGTCAAATCGCCGCGGTTGACCGGCACTCCACGCAAGGTCACCGGCATCTCGCGATTGGCTTCGGCCTGTTCAAAGACACCGCGTTTGCCCTGGCCTGCAAGCATGTAGGTGCGGGCAGGGGTGTCGCCATCAGCCGGAATGCGGAACACCGGATAGGGCCGGAGTTCGAGCAGGCCTGTTTGCTCGAACCTGTTGCCCCACTGAAACGTGCCGCTGCCCGGATCGTTCTGGGTGGTGGACAGGGCGAAGGCTGCAAGGCCCAGTCCCGCGACAAAACACAGGGAGAAGACCCCGAGAAAGGCCACCAGTGGCTTCGGCACCTTGTTGAGATAGCCGACGAAAAACGGAGCCGCCTTGGTTTGTTTCCAGCTCATGGCGCACCTCCGATCACCACCGGCTCGACATAGGTGCCGGGTGGCAGGGCTTTGGGATCGAGAAGAACGGTGGAGCCGACCAGCTTCAGCTTGTAGGTGGCGATCTTCTCGGTGAAGGGCGCGGGTGCTCGGCCGTCGGCCAGATTGTACTGATACCCGTGCCAGGGGCAGGTGATGCAGCCCCACAGCACCTTGCCTTCGCCAAGCGGGCCGTTCTGGTGGGCGCAGACATTGGTGACAGCCGACAGCTTGCCGTCATACTTGAAGATTGCGACACGCTCCTCTTCGCTCAGGGTCACGACCTTGGCGCATTTGTCGTCGATTTCGTCCACCTCACCGGCGACGACCCAGCCGGCTTCCTCTAGGGAAGCCTTTGCCGTGGCATCGCCCTTTTCCCGATTGGCCTCCAGGCGCCCGCTTGCAAAGTGAAGACCGCAGACCATGACAACGCTTGCCGCAACCATGCCGGTGAAGATGGGATCGGACGGGCCTTGCAGCGCGCCGAGCGCGACATGCAACACCACGAAGGCGTAGGCGGCATAGATGAACATGTGCAGCGCCTTCCAGATCGGCGCTCCCAGAAAGCTGAGCCAGAAATCATGACTGGTGGCAGCCAGTACGAACAGGATCAGGAGAGCGGCGATACCGAAAGCCTCGAAGGGAAAGCCGATCACCTGCCCGTAGCTTGTGTTGGACGACAGTAACGCGACATAGCTGTCTGTCGGTGAGAAGTTGAAATACCAGCCAAGCACATAGTTGGCGTGGACAGCGGCAATACCGGCGGTCATCACACCGAAATGGCGGCGATTGTATAGCAATGGCAAAAAGCGCCGGTCGAGCCGTGCCAGCGGCCCGATGCACAGGATCACCGTCAGCATCAGGAAGGCACAACTGCCGAAGGCACGCATCCTCAGGATGGCACCGTCAATTGGCCGGGTGACATCCTCATGGAACGGCCCGACACGAATGAAGATGTAAATATAAAGCGCAACGGCAATCAGCAGGATGGCATCATAGACCATCTTGTTGCGGTTCCAGATCACCGGTGTGTATTGCACGCTCATTGGCTTGCCTCCCCGGAGCTTTCCACCGGGGCTTCAATCAGCACAGCCGGTCTGTCTGCGGGGGGCGACTGGCGCATCGCCAGGATGGTGAAGAAGACCAGCGGCAGGAGCAGGCCGAGGACAGTCCAGATACGGGCATGGGCTTTGCGGTGTGCACGTTTCACCGGCCAGCCTCCCCATGCTTTTCAAGCACGTACCAGCGATAGAGCACCAGCGGCCAGATCAGGCAGATGCCGGGAATGAGCAAGGGCCGGAAGACGTGAGACCCGCGTGCGGATGGTTCCACGCGGTCGATGCCGATGACAAGAAAGAGTGCCGCGACCAGCCCGCCGGCCATGAGATAGTATTTTCCGATGTCGATCAGAATGGCTGCTGTTTGCAAGTGGACCCCCGCCAGGTCTGGATGTGATTGGTGTCAGCTTAGCTCATTACGAAGCATTGCCAACGGGCTCTTCAATTCTTCCGGTCCGAGTTGGCCTCTCTTCTCTTCTCATCCCGTCATTGCAGGGCTCGACCCTGCAATGACGGAGGAGGAGGTGATGCTCGAGTGGCCTTGCAGCGTAAAAGGAGCGATTGAGACCTTGTCACGGTTTCCATCAAACCAGATCCGCATCGGTAATGATCTCCACCAGTGATGGACCGTTATGGGCGATGGCATCGGCGATGGCGTCTTTCAGCTCGGCGGGGTCGGTCACCCGGTGGCCGTGACCACCGCACAGGCGCGCGAAAGCGGCGAAGGAAGGGTTGGTTAGGTTCGTTTCCCAGACCGGCCATTCGCCCGAGCGCTGCTCCTTGGAGATCTTGCCGAGCTCGGAATTGTTCAAAAGGATATGGGTTATATCCATTCCGTATTTGACGGCCGTGGTGAACTCCATGGCGTATTGACCAAAACCTCCGTCACCCGAAATCGAGATCACCTTGCGGCCCCGGAATTCCTCGAAGTCCTGGGTCGCGCTCCAGGCGCCGAGGGCTGCCGGCAGGCTGAAGCCGATGGAGCCGAGATAGCCGGACATCAGGATGCGCTGTCCGCAAGGCTCAAAATACCGACCGAAGGAATAGGTGTTGTTGCCGACGTCGACCGGGATGATCGCGTCTGGTGGGCACAGATCGCTCAAAGCCTTGAAAACGGCCGCCGAGTGAATGCCCCTGCCGCCGTCCTCGGAGAGACGAAGGTCCTTTTCCGCACGCCAGATTGTCCAGCGTTCCACCAGTTCTCCCGCCTGGTCGGGGGCATCTGCCGGTTTCAGCACCTGATCGACAATGGCTTCGCAGAAGGTGCCGATCTCGCCCCAGACAGGCAGGGTCACGGGATGGAACTTGCCGAGCTGCATGCGTTCGAAATCCACCTGGATGATGGTCTTGTAGGGGGCGATGCCTGTGTGGTTGGCAAAGGAAGACCCGAGCGAGACGATCAGATCCGCCTCGTTCATGAACCAGCTCGCAATCGGGGTCCCGGAGCGGCCAAGAACACCGGCCGCCAGCGGGTGGGTGTCCGGGATCAGGCCCTTGCCCTTGAAAGTGGTCAGGACCGGTGCGCCGAGCTTTTCGGCAAGCGCGACGACCTTGTCGCGAACATCCTTGGCGCCGTAGCCAAGCACAATGACCGGGCGTTTCGCTGCGTTGATCATCTCAACGGCCTTTGCGAGGTCCTCGCCGGAGGGCGTGATGCCGGTTCCACCGAGGCGGCCTTCGGGTTTGCCTGCCTCCCTGCTGCTCGGGTTGGTCTGGACGTCGTCGGGGAAAATGAGATTGGCGACATCCCGTTCCACCAGCGCGGTTTTCAAGGCCAGCGACATCAGCTCGGCATGGTTGGAGGTGCTGAGCACCGGCTGGGAAAACTTCGAGACGGCTTCGAACGCGGATTTGAGATCAATGTCCTGAAAGGCCCCTGGGCCGAACACCTGGGTCTGAACCTGGCCGGTGAGGGCCAGAACCGGTGACCGGTCGACCTTGGCGTCCCAGAGGCCGGTCAGAAGGTTGGTTGCGCCGGGGCCGGCAATGGTGAGGCAGGCTGCCGGTTTGCCTGTCAGCTTGCCATAGGCGGATGCGGCGAAGGCGGCGGCACCCTCGTGGCGTATGCCAATATAACCCAAGGTGCCCTTGTCGACCTGACGGCGTATCGCATCGGCAAGGCCGAGGTTGGAGTGGCCGACCATGCCGAAGACACGCTTGACGCCCCAGTTGACCATGGTTTCGGCCATGACGTCGGTCACGGTGCGTTCATGGGGCGGCTCCGGTTCCAGGCCGATGAAGATCTCGTCGCCGTTGATTCTGAGGGGATAGAGCTTCTGGCCACTGTCCTCGTGACCACCGGGAGGAGTGCCCGTCAGCGGATCGAAGTCCCAGCCGTGCCAGGGGCAGCGAATCCAGCATTTTCCGTCCGATCCCTTTTCGATGGAGCCTTCCCCGAGTGGGCCGCGCTGATGCGGGCAATGATTGTCCATCGCCGCCCACTGGCCTTCGAAGTGCGACAGGCAGATCGAGGTTGTGCGCGCCGTGACCGTTTTCACCCGGCCTTCGGGCAGGTCGTTGACGTGCCCAACCTTGATCCAGTCGAGATCCTGAGCGTCCATTGGTCTTCCTCCCTTAAACGTCGCGATCGATTACGCGATGCCGCCATAGGCAACGCCGGATAGCTCGGCCATTTCCCGTTTCCAGGTCGTCAGGTCTTCCAAGGTGAACTGGTTCAGGTGCGAATGACCGCAGGCCCTTGCCATCACCTGCATCAGTTCAACCGATGCTTCGAAGAAGTTGGTCAGCTGGCGGGCGGATTTCTCGATTTCCAGCCGATTGACCAGATGCGGTTTCTGGGTGGCGATCCCGACCGGGCAATTGTTGGTGTGGCAGGCCCGCATGGCGATGCAGCCGATGGCCTGCATGGCCGAATTGGAAAGCGCCACGGCATCGGCGCCAAGGGCCAGAGCCTTGATGAAATCTGCCGGTTTGCGCAGGCCGCCTGTGATGATCAACGTGATGTCCGGCCGTTCCGACGTGTCGAGGTGCCTCCGGGCGCGGGCAAGCGCGGGAATGGTCGGAACGGAGATGTTGTCGCGGAAGATGATCGGTGCTGCCCCGGTGCCGCCGCCACGGCCATCAAGGATAATGTAGTCGACACCCAGCTCCAACGCCGCGTCGATATCCTTTTCGACGTGCTGGGCCGACAGCTTGTAACCGATCGGGATGCCGCCGGTGCGGGTACGGACCTCGTCGGCGAAATCCTTTATCTGGGATCGATCTGTCCAGTCCGGAAAGCGGGGCGGCGAGATCGCGTCTTCGCCTTCCTTCAAGCCGCGGACCTCGGCAATCTTGCCCTTGACCTTGGCTCCCGGCAGGTGCCCACCCGTGCCGGTCTTGGCCCCCTGACCGCCCTTGAAGTGAAACGCCTGAACCTTGTCGAGCTTGTCCCACGCAAAACCGAAACGGGCCGAGGCGAGTTCATAGAAATACCTTGAATTGGCCTGTTGTTCTTCCGGCAGCATGCCGCCTTCGCCGGAGCAGATGCCGGTTCCGGCAAGGTCTGCGCCTCTGGCAAGGGCAATCTTCGCCGGCTCCGACAGGGCGCCAAAGCTCATGTCGGAGACCAGCAACGGGATCTTCAGTTTCAGCGGTTTCTGCGCGTTCGGCCCGACAACAACGTCGGTGCCGACTGGTTCGTCCTCCAGAAGCGGGAATTTCTGCAGTTGGGCCGTCAGGATCTGGATATCGTCCCAGTCGGGCAACTGGTTGCGCGGCACGCCCATGGCGTCGACGCGGCCATGATGACCTGTCTTTTTAAGACCGTCGCGGGCGTATTGCTGGATCAGGCCGTTGTAAGGTTCTTCCTCTGTGCCGTGGCTGGTGTCGGCATAAAGGCCGAGGTAGCTGTTGCGGTTGAACGGCTGCGGATGCTCCCGAGCCCAGGCGGCGACCTCGTCCTCGCCGACCAGGATATCGTCGCCTTCCACCCAACTCTTGAATTTCGGCAAGGCCTCGGAGTTGTTGTATTCGGAGACGCCGCTGTCGAGCCGGTAATCCCAGTAATGAACACCGCAGATGAGGTTGTTGCCGCTAACATAGCCATCGGACATGAGCGCGCCGCGATGCAGGCAGCGACCGTAGAAGACGGAGATGTCGTCGTCGAAGCGAACAACCACAAGGTCAACATCGGCGACGAGGGCATAGGTCGGTTTTCTGTCCGGCAATTCGCTGAGTTTGGCAACAACCTGTTTTGTCATGTCTTCCCCCGGCTACTGGCGATATGCGCCCTGGCTATTGGGTTGGTCGAAATTCAGTCGGCAGGCACTTCCGGCCGCATGGGCGGCATGGCCTTGAGTTCCGCTGCCCCGTCCTTGCCGGACATGTGAGCAGCGTACCATTTGGCAAAAGGCACGGCTGTGACACCATGCAGGACAGCGCTGATCCAGACCGCGTTAACGGCCAGATTCAGGAGCTGTTCGCCGATTGCGTGATCAATCTGGTCAACGACGAGCAGCGCGAAGAGGGCTGTTGCCAGTCCGCGCGGGCCGAACCAGCCGAAAAAGAGCTTGGTCAGCGGGGCGGCATCCGTGCCGGCAAGCGACAGCCAGACCGCCAGTGGCCGCACCACGAACAGGCTCACCAGAATGAGCGCAAGGCTGGCGGCATCAAGGTGAGCGATGGCATCGGGCAACAGGGCAAGACCGATCAGGAAAAAGGCACCCCAGGAAAGCATCTGGCCTTCGCTTTCGGTGAATTCGTAGATGAAGGCGCATTGCCCCTTGATGACGTTGCCGAAGAAGAGCCCTGCGACAAACGCTGATATGAAGCCGTTGCCGCCGATTTCGCCGGCGGCCAGATAAGCGCCGCAAGCCATGGCAATGGCGCCGATGCCTTCGATGGTATCGGTGGTCATGCCCCGGCGTTTCGCAGCCAGAAACAGCACCCCGCCCGCAGCACCGATAGCCGCGCCCGCCAGGGGACCAAGGATCAGTTGCTTGGCGCCGAACATCAGCCAGTCTGTCGCGCCCGGCTGCATCATTTCCCCGGCAAGGCTCGCGAACAGCAAGATGGCTGGCAGGGCCAGTCCGTCGTTGAGGCCGCTTTCCAGCGTCAGCGCCCGGCGCACCCGCTCCGGCACCGCCTTGTTGGTGACGACAGCCTGGCCGAGAGCAGCATCGGTCGGCGCGAGCAGCGCGGCAGCAAGAGCGGCGACGATGAGCGGTTCGCCGCTCAAAAACGGTATGGCCGCCATGGTTCCGATAATGATGGCAAGTGGCAGGCCAAGGGCGAGCATGCGCAGGGGCCATTGGTGGCGCTGGCGCAGGGCCTGAAGATTGATCTGGGCAGCGTCCAGGAACAAAAGGACGATGAGAGCCATTTCGGCAACGATATGCAGAAGGCGTTCAGCATCGGTTCCGGGCATCAGCCCGGTCTGGGCCATCAGGTAACCGAAGCCGATGAAGAGGATCGGCGCTGTCAGGACGCCCTTCGACAATGTCCTGGCCAGCAGCGTGTAGCAGACCGTAAACAGCGCCAGAAGCAACAGGCCGGTTGTCATGAAACGGTATCCCCCTCGAACGCTGTGACGTTAGGACAGCGCGAGCTGCCGTCTCAAATCATAATGCGATGACGCGGTTGTGCGACAGCCGTGATTTGCCAATGGCGAAAATGCGTTTGGAAAGGGCGGGTCAAAGGCCCGTGTGAGGATTACTGCAAGGCCGCCAATTGCTTCAGGATGCGCTGCGCATCGGCGGGTTTGGCGGCGATTTCAAGGATCAGTTTCTTGCGCACTGCTTCGGCAAATGTCGCTGGACTGTCGGCAGTCACCACAAAGGCGGCCGGACCGCCGATGATACTCTCGTAGAACCGCTTTTCCAGATCGTAGGCAATCGGCCGGCCGGAACAATGCCGGCACAGAACCGCCAGGCCGTTGATGACAATACCGGAGGAAACCACGATATTCCGGGCTTCGGGTATGGTCGGGCCGTTCCAGTTGTTGGCGCTGTCGGCAGACAGGTCGATCACCCTGCGCAAGCCCGCAAAGGCATTGTCGTCGATCAGCTCCTTGCCTTTCAGAAGCGCTGCGCCAATGGCGTTGCGACCATAGGCGCGGCGCGGGGCTGCCATCAGTTCCGTTGCAAAATGCTGGGCGCTCTCCGGTCCGTCGATGACTGTCCAGTCCACGACAACATCCTGGGAGTGGATGTCCGCCCATTCGACATAGGTGACGACGATCTTGCCGTAGATGTTGCTGGCGATGGCATTCAGCACTGACGGATCCGTGATCGCGTCGGCATAGCCCTTGCGTTGGAAGCGGATTTCCTCGTCATCGATGGACCCGGTCGCATCGGCCAGGAGCACCAGTTCCAGGTCGAGTTCTTCGGAAACGGCTGGGGGGATCAGAAAAAGGCACCAGACAACAACAGCAAGGATTATCCGCATCACAACCGTCTCCCCATGGCAAAGGCATCTGAGAGTAGCTAGGGCGGGGTCGGGAAAATGGCAGGGTGGATGATGGTCGTGTCGCGAAGCTTGTCGTTGTTTGCACATGTCATTATGCGGCTTGCCCCACTCGTATCCGGGGAAGCGCTCGCCACAGAATATTTGCACTCAAGCACTGGCAACTTGTCATCCCTGCGCAGGCAGGGATCCAGTAACCCACAGAGTTTGCATTTTTCGTCTCATACGACACGGCGTACTGGATCCCGGTCTTGCTGCTGACGCAACAAACCGGGACGACAAATCATGGAGGTTCGGATGTGTTTCAAGCTCGGTTTCTGAATGTCTTGAAAGAGAACGCCAGGTCTTCAAAGCCTGAAACGAACACCAGGGCGTGTCCCGCTTGACCGGAATAAACTTGAAACGCGCTTTGCTCTGATGCGCTTGCCCCTGCAATCCAGGCCAATTCGTTTCCTCGTTCACTCACTTTGGAGGGAGGTGCAACGGCTTGGATCCCATGGTCAAGCCATGGGATGACGACGGTTGGAAATAAAGAAACAAAAAAACCCGCCTTCCATCGGAAAGCGGGTTTTGTCTGATCTGTTTTAGTTCTGACCTTACGCGACAGCGCGGGCCAGTGCGCATTGCGACCACAGGTCGTTGATCGCGTTGGCGAGGTGTTCGATGTCTTCGGCCGTGTGCAGCGGTGTCGGAGTGAAGCGCAGGCGCTCCGTGCCGACCGGAACCGTAGGATAGTTGATCGGCTGAACGTAGATGCCGTAGGTATCCAGAAGGATGTCGGAGATCCATTTGCACTTCTTGGCATCACCCACCATCACCGGAACGATGTGGCTCGGGTTTTCCATGTGCGGGATGCCGCGCTTGTCGAGAGCGGCGCGTACCTGGGCGACCCGGTCCTTGTGCGCCTTGCGCTCGAACGGGCTGTCCTTCAGGTGACGGATGGAGACGGCTGCGCCCGCTGCCAGTGCCGGCGGCAGGGCGGTGGTGAAGATGAAGCCGGAGGCGAAGGAGCGGATAAAGTCGACAACCGTCTTCGAACCGGTGATGTAACCGCCCATCACGCCGAAGGCCTTGCCGAGCGTGCCTTCGATAATGGTTAGACGATCCATCAGGCCTTCGCGTTCGGCAACGCCGCCACCGCGCGGGCCGTACATGCCGACGGCATGCACTTCGTCGAGGTAGGTCAGTGCACCGAACTTGTCGGCAACGTCGCAGATTTCCTTGATCGGCGCGATGTCGCCATCCATGGAATAGACGCTTTCGAATGCGACCAGTTTCGGCGCGTTCGGATCGTCCGCCGCCATCTGGCGTTCCAGGTCTTCATAGTCGTTGTGCTTGAAGATGCGCTTTTCGCAGCGGGCGTGGCGGATGCCTTCAATCATAGAAGCGTGATTGAGCGAGTCCGAATATACGATCATGCCCGGAACCTGGGAGGCGAGCGTACCCAGCGCTGCCCAGTTGGAAACATAACCGGACGTGAAGATCAGAGCAGCTTCCTTGCCGTGAAGGTCGGCCAGCTCGTTCTCCAGAAGAACATGGTAGTGGTTGGTGCCGGAAATGTTGCGCGTTCCGCCAGCGCCTGCGCCGCATTTGGAGATCACGTCCTGCATCGCGGACACGACCTTTTCGTTCTGGCCCATGCCGAGATAGTCGTTGGAGCACCAGACGGTCACGTCCTGAACGGAACCATCTTCGCGGTAACGGGTTGCGCGCGGAAAAGCACCTGCCTGGCGTTCCAGATCTGCAAACACACGGTAATTGCCGTTGTCATGCAGTTTGCCCAGGCGTTCTTCCAGATACGCGTTCACGTCCATTCTCAGGATCCTCTCATCGCGGGCACCTTTGCCAGCGCCTCTCTCCTGCCCGCGCAACTCGCGTCCCGCGCGGCCAATTTGCTGCCTGGAACCTTTCCGTCCGATTCCAGACTAGCAGCTAACTTATAGCCATTCAAAACTGCTTATCAAAGTTTTGGCCTTGATCAAGGTCAAAAACCCCGGCTGCGTCCAATCGCCATAGTGTCCGTTGCCGTGGTTTGCCAAGGAAAACCGGCCTTGTTCCCTTGTCGGAAAAAGAGCGCAATACCCGGTGAAACAGAAGGATATCCCAAGGTGATTGCCGGAAAGTTTTCGCGGTTACGGCAAACATGGGTACGGCATCGGAATGTGCATGGGGCCAAATTGCCGCATTCTTCGGTCCGGTTTGAAGAAGTTTCTTGCTTTCAACCCTCAAACATGAATACTGATTCATGTTTCATGAATTGGGAGGAAACAGCAGGTGCGCAAACCAGCCGTAGAAGCAGACGCGCCGCAAAAGGCTGCAGGCAACCAGCCCAAAACGGCGCGCGGTGAAGCCACCCGAAAGGCAATCCTGACCGCTGCCGAAAGGGTGATCGGCGAGAAGGGCTACAACGACGCCTCCATCGGCCACATTACCAGTGAGGCAGGTGTCGCCCAAGGCACTTTCTATATCTACTTCACCACCAAGGAGCAGGTGTTCTCGGAGCTCGTCCTGGAAATGGGGCGGCTGGTCCGGCACACGATCGCCGAGGCAACGCAGGGCATCGGCAACCGGCTGGAAGCGGAAGAGGCCGGCCTGCGGGCCTTCCTGGAATTCGTCCAGGCCCATCCGGACCTCTACCGGATCGTTCAGGAAGCACTGTTCGTCGATCCTGCCGCCTATGAGGAATATTACAAGACATTCGCCGCCGGTTACCGGTCTGGACTGGTTGCCGCCGAGGCCGCCGGCCAGATCTCCAAGGGGGACACGGAAACCCGTGCCTGGGCCCTCATGGGCATTGCCCGAGCCCTTGGCGAGCAGCTGGTCGTGTTCAAGTCGGAAAAACCCATTTCCGAACTGGTTGCCAGTGCCTACGACCTGATTGCCAACGGCATCAAACCCTGAGGCGCATGTCATGGGCCTCGTAGAGACAGAAACACGCGGCGGCGCGATCTGGATATGGTTGAACCGGCCGGACCGGCACAATGCCCTGGTTCCCGCCCTCGTTTCCGAACTGCGGAGCGCCATTGCCGAAGCGGCGATGGCCGAACCGTTGGCGCTGGTTCTGTCGGGCCGCGGATCCAGCTTTTCGACCGGTGGCGATATTGGCGGGTTTTTGGACCATGCCGGATCGCAAGCTACACTCAGAGCCTACTCGGACGAGCTTGTCGGCAGCCTGCACGAAACGATCCTCGACCTGCTGTCCTTTCCGGCGCCGGTGCTGGCGGCGGTCAATGGGCCGGTGACGGGTGGTTCTGTTGGCTTGATGCTGGCGGCAGACATGGTCGCCATGTCCGGGACGGCCTTTGTCCAGCCCTACTACAACCAGGTGGGTTTCGGGCCGGATGGCGGCTGGACAGCCTTGCTGCCGGACCGCATCGGCACTTCGAAGGCACTTGCGATCCAGTATCGCAACACGCGCATCAGTGCTTCGGAGGCCGTGGAACTGGGACTTGCCGTCTGTCAGGTGCCGGGGGCTGAGCTTGTCGCAACAGTTGACGGCTGGGTCGTGGATCTCGGCAAAGGCTTCGCGAAGACCCACCGCACAACACGGCAGAGTGTTTGGGATGCGCGCAGATGCGCGATGGTACGAGACCGTCTCGACCAGGAAAAGGCCAGATTCCTGGATCTGGTGAGCCGTCAAAGCACGCTCGACGGCATGAAGGAATTCACCAGGAAGCGGGCCTGAGGAGAAGCCCGTCCGAAGGACCCGGATGGCGACTGCAAGCCGGATCATCTCGACTTGCAGGGTGCTGGCTCGAGGCCCCGCCAGGTGTTGGGAGGACGCATGGAATATTTAACCGACATGGCCGCAAAACGGGCGGAGCTCACGCCCGGGGCGACAGCCTTTGTCGATCATGAAAGCGGCAGATCTTTCAGTTTCTGCGAGATCAACGAGCGCGCCACCCGATTGGGCAACCTTCTGCTCGGTCGCGGTCTTGCCAAGGGCGACCGCATGGCGGTGCTCTGCCATAACCACCCGGATTTCTTCGTGCTGCTGTTTGCGGCTCAGAAAACCGGCATTTTGCTTGTGCCTCTCAACTGGCGACAGCCGGTTGCCGAGCTGCAGCCCATATTGGCGACCTCCGGTGCGAAGCTGCTGTTTCATGATCTTGCGTTTGTCGAGATTGCCGAAGAACTTGCCGCCGAAACCGGCCTGTCGCTTCTGCCTCTGGGCGCCGAGGGTCGGGGTGGCAGCGCTCTTGATCGTCTTCTGACGGGGGCAAGTCCTGCAGCGATCGGATGCGGCAAGGTCAAGGCCTCGGCCCCCTGGTATCTGCTTTACACTTCCGGAACGACGGGCCTGCCCAAGGCGGTCATCCAGACAGCGGGCATGGCCTATGCCAACATGATCAACTACTGCCAGGCAACGGGTCTTTCAATCGGCGAAAAGGGCGTCAATTTCCTGCCGCTCTTCCATACGGCGGGGATCAACCTGCCGACGCTGCCGATCTTCCTGAACGGCGGCATGTCGACTGTCTTGCGCAAATTCGACCCGGAGACCGTGCTTGATCTCGTTTCCGCCGGAAACGTCACCTGCTTCTTCGGTGTTCCGGCGATCTATCAGGCGCTGGCGCTGTCACCCAGGATCGGCAAAACGAATTTTTCGAAGGTCCGGTCGCTCGGCTGTGGCGGTGCGCCGGTGCCGAAACACCTGTTGTCGGAGTTTCAGGAGCGGGGCGTCACCATCTGCAACGGCATGGGTATGACCGAGACCGGGCCAACCGTGTTCCTGATGGACAAGGGCCATGCGCCCGCCAAGATCGGTTCAGTCGGAAAACCGCAGATCCTGACGGATGTTCGCCTGGTCGACGGCGATGGCGGTATCGTCGAAGGGCCGGGGGAAGGAGAAGTCCAGTTTCGTGGGCCGAACATCACGCCGGGCTACATGGACAACAAGAAAGCGACGGTTGCCACCTTCACGGTCGACGGCTGGCTGAAATCCGGTGACATCGGGCGCCGCGACGAGGACGGCTACTACTACATCGTCGACCGGATCAAGGACATGTACATCTCCGGTGGTGAGAACGTCTATCCGGCCGAAGTCGAGAAGGTTCTGGTTGGTCATCCGGCCGTTCTGGAGGCCGTGGTGATTGGCGTGCCTGATGCTAAGTGGGGCGAGGTCGGTGCAGCCTTCCTGATTGTGCGTCCCGGTGAAGACCTCGACACGACGACGTTGGCCGACTGGTGCCGCAAGCAGCTGGCGCCCTACAAGGTGCCGAAAAGCTTTACCGTCGTTGACGACCTGCCGCGCACCGCGGCGGGCAAGGTGCGCAAGAACATTCTGAAAGACGACTTCCTTGCCGACAATTCCCTGGAGAAAGCATAACCGATGAGCCTGACCGCTGACGCGCAGCACAGCGCAACGTTTAGCTGGATCCCCCGTCAGGAGGATTTCGATGCCTTTGCCGATCTGTCCGGTGATGACAACCCGATCCACGTCGATCCCGAATTTTCGGCTCGCACACGGTTCGGCAGGACCGTCTCCCACGGAATGCTGCTTTATACGCGGGTCTTTGCGCATCTGAAGGCCCTCCATCCGGGGCGAAGCCATGCCGTGCAGACTTTGATGTTTCCCAATCCGGCCTATGCGGATGAGGAACTGGCGTTTTCGTTCACGCCGAGCGAGGACGATGCAGACCTGATCCTGATCGAGGTTGCCCGTGCGGCGGACGGGGCCGTGACCTTGTCCGGTTCCTGCAAACTGAGGGTGCGGACATGAGCCTGAAAGTCGGAGCGCGCGCGGAAGTCAAACGCAGCTACACAGAAGACGACATGCGTGGTTTCGCGCAGCTTGCCGGAAACGGCACGGAAGTACCGGTATCTGTTCCGGGGCCACTGATCGGCGGGCTCTTTTCCTATCTGCTGGGCGTCGAGCTGCCGGGGAGAGGAACCAACTACCTGAAGCAGAGCCTGGAGTTTCTGGCGCCTGCCCCGGTTGGGGAGACGCTGACGGCCTCAGTGACCATCACGCGCCTGCGACCGGAAAAACACCTGGTCGATCTGGAAACGGTCTGTGAAGCCGAGGACGGCACCCGCATCTGTCAGGGCCGGGCGCTTGTCTATGTCGAGGATGTCGGCAAGGACTGAGCCGTTGTTGCAGATTTTCGGCTGCCGCGCGGCGTTAGGCTGACCGGGTGCGCATTCGAGGGCCTTCTATTCGCCCTCGATGATCCGGACCTTGGATGGCCAGAAGGCGTAGTGCCCGGCAAGTTTCTCCGCCATCGGCACCGGCGATCTGTAGACCCAGCCGATCTCCTCGCCATCATGGGAAATGTAGCTGGCGTCGCCCTTGATGGGGCAATGGGTAGACTTGTCGACATACCCGAACCGGGTCTTTAGATCGGCTTCCGGCACGTAGATCACGGGGTCATAAAAAGACTTGCCGATTTCAAGAACGCGAACCGCATTGATGCTGTCCGCCAGCAGGGCCGCGCCCTGATAGATGCGAATTCGCCGGGGCACGTCCTTAATCACCATCAGGTGGTCGGGGCTTTCCGGGTTGCGGATCGCCGTATCGAAGGCGGGCATTGTCTGCGCAGTCATGAGGTCCTCCGTGGAATTGGCCCTCATGTGTGGATGGTGACGGTGAAACGCAAAACAATTCTATGCTGCAGGGCACACGGTTTCGCTGGGTTTTGGGCGTTCGCAGGTTGAAGGTCATCGTTTCGGCCTTGATAATTCCTGCAGTTCTGCGCTCAAACAGGAGAACATGAATTTAGGAAGAAGTGGTGCCATGGCCGAGAGCGTTCAGGATTTTTTGAAACGGCTGTTCCTGCGGGCCGTCGAAGTGGCGGACCCGATGCAGAGCCTTGGTGCGTTTCTGCCGGAGAAACCAGCGGGCCGCGTCGTGGTGATCGGCGCAGGCAAGGCCTCCGCCCGAATGGCGGAAGCGGTCGAGAAGGTCTGGGGGCCGTGCGAGGGCCTGGTGATCACACGCTATGGCTACGCGAGGCCGTGCGAAGGGATCGAGATCGTGGAGGCCGCGCATCCGGTTCCGGACGAAATGGGTTTTGTCGCGACCAAACGCATGATCGAGCTTGTTTCCGGCCTGGGTGAGAACGACTACGTGCTGGCGCTCATGTCCGGTGGTGCCTCGGCCTTGCTGATTGCGCCTGCCGGAGAAATCTCACTGGCCGAAAAGCAGGCGGTCAACCAGGCGCTTCTGGCCTCCGGTGCGCCAATCGGCCAGATGAATGTCGTGCGGAAACATCTGAGCCGGGTGAAGGGCGGGCAATTGGCAGCCGCTGCCTATCCTGCAAAGATGCTGGCTCTGCTCATCTCCGATGTTCCCGGTGACAATCCTGCTGAAATCGGGTCCGGTCCGACGGTTGGTGATACCAGCACGACGGCCGATGCCAAGGCGATCCTGGAGCAGTGGAAGATCGAAGTGCCGGCTTCGGTGCAACAGGTTCTCGCTGCCGGAAGCGGTGTGTTGAAGCCCGATGACGAAAAGCTCGGCCGTGTTTCGAATGTCATCTTCGCAGCTCCCTCCCAGTCGCTGGAAGCTGCCCGGACCCTAGCCGAAGCAGAAGGCTGTGATGTCGAGATCCTGGGTGACGCCCTGGAAGGCGAAGCGCGGGAAGTTGCGCGTGCCCATGCAGAGCTTGCCCTCAGCCGCCAGAGCGAGCGCCCCGACGGCAGCCGGCCCTTGCTGCTCCTGTCCGGCGGTGAGCTGACGGTGACCCGACGCGGCGAGGGCGTTGGCGGACCGAACGCCGAATACGCCCTGGCTCTTGCCTTTGCCTTGCGCGGGGCTCCAGGTATCCACGCGATTGCTTGCGACACGGACGGTGTCGACGGGGCAGCAGAGGTAGCGGGTGCTGTCATTGGCCCGGATACACTGGCGAGGGCGGACAAGGCGGGTGCCGATGTGGAAGAGGCACTTCTTACCAATGACGCTCACCGCTTTTTCGACACGATCGGAGATCAGGTTGTCACCGGGCCGACACTGACGAATGTCAATGATTTCCGTGCCATATGGATCGGATAGCGCATTGGCCGGGACGAACGCCCGCAAATCCTTTACCCGGCAAATGGCGCCGGAATTCCCAAGGGACCGGACTTGACTGAAATCACCATCACCCGAGTGGCGCGCCTGCCGGATCCGTTTCGGATCGAACGGTTTCTGTCCAATCCCAAGCTTGGCCCGAGGACGTTGTTCTTCAGCGGTGGATCGGCACTCAACGGTGTCGCCCAGTGCCTGAAGCGCTACACGCATAATTCCATCCACCTGGTGACACCGTTCGATTCCGGCGGCAGCTCGCAAGGGCTCAGGATTGCCTTCAACATGCCGGCCATCGGTGATCTCAGAAGCCGGTTGATGGCACTCGCCGACGAAACGGTGCTCGGTCATCCGGACGTTTTTCGCCTGTTCACACATCGGTTTTCGAAAACAGCCTCGCAAGTGGATCTGGCCGCCGAGCTGGAAAGCATGATCGCCGGAACGCATCCGCTGGTGGAGGCGATTGAGCAGCCGATGCGCACGCTCATCCAGAATCAGCTGGGCATGTTTCACGCCGCACGCCCGATAGATTTCGACCTGCGCGGCGCCAGCATCGGCAACCTGATCCTGGCCGGTGGTTACCTCAACCAGAACCAGCAACTTGAACCGATCATCTTTCTGGTGGCCAAGCTGGTGGGTGTACAGGGCACCGTCCGGGCCGTTGCCGACGACAACCTGCACCTGGGGGCAGACCTTGAGGATGGCGAGGTTGTCATCGGCCAGCATCTTCTGACCGGCAAGGAGCATCCACCACTGGTCTCGCCGATCAGGAACCTGTTCCTCAATCGGGGGCTGACCGGCAAGGACCCTGCGGAAGCAGTGTTTCCGGACCGCAACCGGAGCCTCATCCAGTCTGCTGACCTCATCTGTTATGCGCCGGGCAGTTTCTATACCAGCCTGATCGCAAATCTTCTGCCGAAAGGCGTCGGAAAAGCCATTGCCGCACGCACCGTTCCGAAGGTCTATGTGCCCGGAACGGGGCAGGATCCGGAAACCGGCACGATGAGTGTTGCCGACAAGGTGCAGACCCTGCTTGCCTACTTGCGGCGGGACGCGGGCAGCGATTGCCCGGTCGACCGCCTGCTAAACTTCGTGATCGTCGACCAAGCGGTTCCGGAGAAGGAAACGGAAGGGCTGCAGGCGCTTGGGCTTTCCGTGCTTCGGCTCGATCTCGTCAGCAAGGCGTCCGCACCCTATTATGCCCCTGTGCCGCTTTGCGAAACTCTGGTTTCGCTGACGTAAGCACCACCGAACATTCAGGACAAGGCCATGAAACGTACGAAGCTTCTAAACCGGCATCTCAGCAAACTGGTAGCCTCGCTCGGCCATATGGACGAGATCGTCCTTGCCGATGCAGGCCTTCCGGTTCCTGCCAATGTTGGTGTGATCGACCTGGCAGTCAGCCCCGGTATTCCGGCCTTCTTCGATGTTCTGGAAGCGCTTGCCGATGAAATGATCGTCGAGCAGGCGGTCTTTGCGGACGAGGCATCGGAAGATCTCGTCACGCAGATCGAGGTACGGTTGGCCCATTGGGCGGCTGACACCGGCAAGCCGATCGAGCATGTCCGCATGTCTCACGAGGACTTCAAGGAGCGTTGTTCGAAGGCACGTGCGGTCATTCGCACCGGTGAATGCACGCCTTATGCAAATCTGATTCTCGTCTCCGGCGTACCGTTCTGACAATCGCCGCAGACGGTGTCTGCAAGGCCTGTCTCGACAGCCATCGATGAGAACTGACCGATGCGAGGGAGGAGCGGAAGTGCTCCTCCCATTTTTGTTTTCCGAAACGTTGCGACGGCATGTTTCGTTGCAACGTCAGTCGCTTCCCGCTCTGCAAAAAATAAAAATTTGATCTCCAAAACCGATTTTGTTGACTTACAAAATCGGTTTTGTAAAAATTTTCCTCAATAAAACAATCTGTTGCCTTTTGAGGCTGCAGGCCGGGAATTGAGCCCTTCGGGCTCGCAGGGAGGATCGATGTCGCGACTTCGCGATTCCGTCACCATTGATGACGTGGCGCGCCATGTGGGCGTTGCGAAAGGAACCGTGTCGCGGGTCCTCAACAATTACACCGATATTTCCGAAGCCACCCGCAAACGTATCCTCAAGGCTGTTCAGGATCTGGGCTATCAGCCGTCGGCCACCGCACGCAATCTGAAGCGCGGACGTCAGGACACGCTCGGCATCGTCATCCCCGTGGGTCACGGCAGTGGAGCGGATCCGTTCCTGTCCGAATTCATCGACGGCATCGCAAGAGCTCTCGACGAACTGGGGCTGGACCTTCTGGTGACAACTGCCCATTCACGCGAACACATGATCGAGACCGTGAAGCGGCTGATCGCCAGGCGCAAGGTGGACGGTTTCATCGTCACCCGAACGGAAGTGGACGATCCGCGCATCGCCTATCTGCGGGAACAGAATTTTCCATTCGTCGCCCACGGCCGCACGCGCGATCCGGCAGGCTATGCCTGGTTCGATATCGATAACGAGGCGGCCTTTGCTGACGGCGTTCGCCACCTCTACAGCCTCGGACACGAGCGGATCGGGTTCATCGGCGGTCCGATGGAACTCAACTTCGCGCTTCAGCGCCGCAACGGGTACAGGCAGGGTCTGGAGGCCCTAGGCCTTGTGCATGATCCGGCATTGGAAAATCTTCAGCCGCTCAGCGAAAAAGGCGGCTTTGCAGGCGCCGAGGCGCTGTTGTCGCTGGAGGCGCCACCGACCGCACTTTTGTGCGTGACCGACGCCCTTGCCATCGGAGCGGTGCAGTACTGCCGCAAGTTTGGTCTGAAGGTCGGCTCCGACGTTACCGTCGTCGGCTATGACGGCCTGCCGGTGGGCGAATACCTGGACCCGCCGCTGACGACCTTTTCGCAAAGCGCCCAGGAAGCAGGCGGCAGGGTTGCCCGCATGCTTATCGATGTTCTGGACGGCAAGAACCCCACGGATCTGCAGGCCCTTGCCAAGGCAAACCTGATCCGGCGCGCCTCGGATGGCGCTCCGGCAAATTCATCGGAGGCGCTTGCAAGCGCGCTCCGCGACCGGCTGAACCAACAGCCACATTCCGGCAGGAAGGGAGAGTAATATGTTTGGGAGGACAACATTCCTGGCCTCGACCATCGCGGGCGTTCTGACGCTCGGTCTGACGGCCGCACAGGCCGAGACGTTGCGGTTCTGGACGACTGAGGAACAACCGGAGCGCCTGGCCAAGCAGGAAGAAATGGCCGCCGCGTTCAAGGAAAAGACAGGCATCGAGGTGGACGTCATTCCGGTGACGGAATCCGATCTCGGCACGCGTGCCACGGCAGCCTTTGCCGCCGGCGATCTGCCGGATGTCATCTATCACACACTGCAATACGCGCTGCCCTGGGCGGAAGCAGGCATCCTGGATACGGAAGCTGCGACCGAAGTGTTTGAAAAACTGGGTGCCGGCACATTCGCGCCGGGTGCGGTTGCCATGGCTGCCGTTGAGGACGGCGTCGCCTCCGTGCCTGTGGACGGCTGGACCCAGATGGTGATCTACCGCAAGGACCTCTTTGAGGAAAACGGCCTTGCCGCTCCGGACAGCTATGAAGACATTCTGGCGGCCGTCGAAAAACTGCATAACCCGCCAGAAATGTTCGGTTTCGTCGCCGCGACCAAGGTTGACGAGAACTTCATGAGCCAGGTGCTGGAGCACGTCCTTCTGGCCAATGGTGTCAGCCCTGTCGGTGATGACGGTTTCAAGCCGCTGGACGAGAAGAAGACTGTCGAAGCGCTGGAGTTCTACAAGGCAATCGCCAAGGCATCGCCTCCCGGTGACCTCTTCTGGAAGCAGTCGCGCGAGCTTTATTTTGCCGGCAAAGCAGCCATGATCATCTGGTCGCCGTTCATCCTGGATGAGCTTGCCGGCCTGCGGGACAGCGCTCCGCCGACCATCACAGACGATCCGACCTCCACGGAACTTGCTTCCAAGACCGGTGTAGTCACCACGCTGAGCGGCCCGTCCAATCCAGATGGGGCAGCCTGGGCCGACATCCGCTACTTCGGCATCACCAATGACGCGGACACGGAAGCGGCGATGCAGTTCGTCGAGTTCTCCATGGATGACGGCTACCTGTCGACCCTGTCGATCGCGCCGGAAGGCAAGTTTCCGATCCGTCGTGGTTCAGCCGACAACGCGACCGAATTCGTCGATGGCTGGGCAAAGCTCCCGGTGGGCGTCGACCGCAAGGCGCCGCTGACCGATCTCTACGATGCCGACACCATCAAGACCATCGTCTCCGGTCTCGACACCGCCAGCCGCTGGGGCGTCAAGGAAGGCCAGCTCTCGCTTGCCTCCAAGATGATCAACAGCCAGGTGATGAACCGTCTGGTGCGTGAATACATCGACGACGAACGCGATGCTGCGGCAACCGTTGCCAAGCTCAACGAGGAACTGGCCAAGATCCAGTAACGCCTTTCCACCCCTCAAGACCCCACGAGGGGGTGGGAAAGCCCGCACATAACAGCCCGGACCGGGCGTCTATCGGATGCCCGGTCCTTCCCAATCTCCTGCCGCTGAATTGCCGGCAGCCGAGATGGGCTCCAGACAGTTGCCGGTTGGGACTTGTCGGTCGCCAACGGCAGAACGGGATCTAGACCCCGGGCGGAAACATGAACACCAAAACCGAAGCTGACGCTTCCTCAGGGCCGCCGAAAGGCATCGGTCCGATGCAGCGGCGTGAAATGTGGCTGGCGTATCTGATGCTGGCGCCGACATTTGCCATCATCCTGATGATTGTTGCCGGACCGCTGCTTGCCAATTTCTGGATCAGTGTGAAGCCGGTTCAGCTTGCCGACCTGCGGCCGCCGACCGTGCTCGTCAACGAACGGGTTCGTGGCCGGCCAAAAGCACCAGGCGACGAGGCCCGGCTGGAATACCGGCTGCGCAATTCCTCACAGGACGAGGAAGTCCGCAACGTGACGCTGAGCGATGTAGTACCCGATGGCTTCACGGTGACTTCGCATTCCGAAAACTGTTCGCTCAATGGCGCCGCGCTGACGTGCGATCTTGGAACCGTAGCGCCTGGCTGGCGCGGAGACGTCGAACTGGTCGGAACAGTGTCGCAGGGGTTTCTGGATGCAAACCGTCCCGAACGTGCGAGCGAGCCGGTTATTTCGGGCGAAGCCAACAATGTGCTGACCAACTTCGAATTCACGTTCGAGAACTTCAGCCGGATCTTCAGCGCGGACGAGTTCTGGTCAGTGCTGCGCATTACGTTCTACTACACCATCTTCGGGACGGGTGGCGCGTTGGTGCTGGGTCTCTTTGCGGCGCAGCTCCTGAACACGACCTTCCCCGGTCGCGGTGTCCTGCGGGGCCTGTTCCTGTTTCCCTACGTCTCGCCGGTGATCGCGGTTGCCTTTACCTGGGTCGTGCTGTTCGACCCGTTTTCCGGCACGCTCAACGCGCTGCTGACCAAAATGGGCGTTGTCGCCGATCCGATCAATTTCTTCGGCCAGAGGGCGATCGAGTTTTCCGTTTTCGGCATTCCGATGGAGTTTCCGCTGGCGCTGACGACGGTGATAGCCTTCGAGGCCTGGCGTTACTTTCCGCTGTCTTTCCTGTTCATCCTGGCGCGCATGCAGTCGATCAACACGGACATGTATGAAGCTGCCGAAATGGACGGGGCGACGCCGCTGCAACAGTTCTGGTACCTGTCGCTGCCGCAACTGATGGGGATCCTCTCGGTCCTGTTCCTGCTGCGCTTCATCTGGACCTTCAACAAGTTCGACGACATCTTCCTTCTGACCGGCGGCAACGCGGGCACGCGTACGCTGACTGTCGATGTCTATGAGCAGGGATTTGCCCTGTCCAATCTCGGCGCCGGTGCGGCCGTTGCCGTGGTCGTCTTTGTCGTCCTTGTCACCTTCGCCACTTTGTTCATCCGCTTTTCGCCGAAGGAGGAAGGGCTATGAGACCCGGCAGTATCGTTCTCGCGGCGCTGACCGGCCTGATCTGGGGCGTCACTGCCATGGTGGTCATCGGTGTCACACTGACACTGGTGACCGGCGATGTGGCGCAGCCGCAGGCAACGGCGGCGGGTCTTGCGGGGCTTGTCAGTGCTCTGGTTCTGGTCTGGAGGCAGTCGACCGGGAGCGCTGGAGCCATGGCGGACAGGGGGCTTTGTGCTGCCGTCCTGTTCGTCGTCCTGATGGTGGCTTCCTTCGCGGCGCCCTTCGGTCTGTCGCTTGGTCAGCACTCCTTGTGGCAGGGACTTGGTCTGGTGATGTTTGTCGCCGGCGTTACCGGTGCCAATGCGATCTGCCTCGGTGGGGCCCGGCTTGGTGCCATGTCGCGCTACGAGCGTGAGGTCGTCTATATTCGCATCGCGAAGGGCGTCGGCTTCGTCGTCTTCTCGATCATTGTCGCCTTGCCGTTCTACGTCATGATCATGACCTCGCTCAAAAGCCAACAGGCGCTGCTGGCCAATCCGCTGGACCTGTCGATCGACGTCAGTCAGGGCATCAGCGGGCTGTTCCGGTCCTATGTCGAGCTTTTCACCCAGTTCAACTTCGGTCGTTACCTGATGGTGTCCGCCTTCGTGTCGGTGGCAACCGTCGTGCTGACATTGCTGTTCTCGGTGCCGGGCGCCTATGCCGTGTCGCGGCTGCGGTTTCCGGGGCAGGCATTCCTGGCCCGCTCCGTGCTGCTCATCTACATGGTGCCGGCGATCGTGCTGGTGATCCCGCTCTATGCGGTGTTCTCGCAGCTTGGCCTGCGCAACACGCTCACCGGTCTGTTGATCGTCTATCCGGCAACGACCATCCCGGTCGCGCTCTACATGTTGCAGGGGTACTTTCGCGGTCTGCCGTCCGAACTGGAAGAAGCCGGGCTGATGGACGGGCTGTCGCGCATCGGCGTGATCCTCAAGATCACCCTGCCGCTGTCCCTGCCGGCGCTGGCCTCCGTTTCGCTTTACGTCTTCATGATCGCCTGGAACGAGTTCCTGTTCGCGTTCATGTTCCTGGATGATCCGGACATCTTCACGCTGTCGCGCGGAGTGGTGTCCCTCAATTCCTCCGAGGTGCCACGTCAGCATCTCATGGCGGGCGCGGTAATTGCGACCGTGCCCGTCCTTTTCATTTTCCTGTGGTTCGAACGTTTCCTTGTCCAGGGCCTGACGGCCGGCAGCGTCAAGGGTTGAACGATCAAGAGAAGGGGCTCTGAAGAGCCCGAGGGAGTACGCTGTGGCACACGCAGATCTAGACCAGGCGGCAAAGGCCATCCTGACCGAAAACGACCAGGGCGGGTACACGATCCCGACGAAGGGTCTTTATCCGTACCAGTGGAACTGGGATTCCGTCTTTGTCGCCCTGGGGTTTGCGGAATTCGACCAGGACCGGGCCTGGCAGGAAATCGAGATGCTGTTCCAGGGTCAGTGGCGCGACGGAATGGTGCCGCACATCCTGTTTCGCAAGGACGATCCGAGCTATTTTCCCGGACCGGGCGTGTGGGGAACCGACGGCGGTCCGATCCCGAGTTCCGGTCATTCCCAGCCGCCGGTGGCCGCGTCCGTCGTCCATAGCCTGGTGGAGGCTGACCGGACCGGCAAGGCACTGGAGCGGGCGAAGGCCTTGTTGCCGAAACTGATGGCCTGGCATCGCTGGTATCTTGCCTATCGCGACCCGAAAAACCTTGGCGTCATTGCAGTTATTCACCCCTGGGAATCCGGCCGGGACAACCTGCCGGACTGGGACGAGGCACTTCGGGCGGTCGAGGTCAAGGACATTGGTCCCTATGAGCGGAAGGACACCTCTCATGTCGATCCGGCCATGCGGCCGCACAAGGAGGACTACGACCGCTATCTCAGCATTGTCGCTGCTTGCCGTAAGGTAGGCTGGGATCCGAAAAAAGTTGCCGAAACCTGCCCGTTCTTCGTTGCCGACCCGGGCGTTACCTTCATCTTCCTGCGCGCCAACCGGGATCTTCTCGCGCTGGCCGAAAAACTCGGCATGAGTGCGGAAGCCGACGAGATCCGAGGGTGGATCGCGGCGATGGAAAAAGGCAGCCGGACGCTTTGGAATGATGAGGTCAAGGCACATGTCGCTTTTGACGAGCGTCGCGGCAAGCAGACAGATGGCATCTCCAGTGCTTCCTTCCTGGCGCTCTATGCCGGGCTCCATGATCCGCAGACCCTTGGTGCGCTTCAGGGACATTTCGACAGGATCGCGGAGCGGGTCGAATACCTGATGCCGTCCTATGATCCCGATCACCGCAGTTACGAGCCCTTGCGGTATTGGCGCGGACCGGTGTGGGCGATGATCAATTACATGATCGCGAAAGGCTTTGCCGAAGCAGGCGATGCCGTCCGGGCGGAACGACTGCGCGCCGACACCGCGCGGCTGATCGAAACCGGGGGCTTTGCGGAATATTTCAGCCCCGAAACGGGCGCAGGAGCAGGTGGCGGATCGTTCTCCTGGACGTCGGCCATCTGGCTGACCTGGGCTTCGCCTTCACACGCCGAGCAGGCAGCTTAAGGGGGACGCGATGGGAGCGATCCAGCTCAACAAGGTTGAAAAGTGGTTCGGCAACCTGCAGGTCATCAAGGGCATCGACCTCGACATCAAGGATGGCGAATTCGTCATCTTTGTCGGACCGTCCGGCTGCGGGAAGTCGACACTGTTGCGTCTGATCTCAGGGCTTGAGGAAACCAGCCGTGGTGCTATCGAGATCGATGGCAAGGACGTCACTGCACTGCCGCCATCGGGGCGGGGACTGTCGATGGTCTTCCAATCCTACGCGCTTTACCCGCATATGTCGGTGCGCGAGAACGTCGGTTTCGGTCTGAAGACCGCAGGGTTTCCCAAGGCGGAGATCGACCGCAAGGTGAATGCGGCTGCCGAAGTGCTGAAGCTGGACGAATATCTCGACCGGCGCCCCAAGGCGCTTTCGGGGGGACAGCGCCAGCGGGTAGCCATCGGCCGCGCCATCGTTCGCGAGCCAAGTGCCTTCCTGTTCGATGAACCGTTGTCGAACCTGGACGCAGCGCTTCGCGTTGAAATGCGTTTTGAGGTCGCCCGGCTCCACAAGAGCCTCGGCACCACGATGATCTACGTGACACACGATCAGGTGGAAGCCATGACGCTGGCCGACAAGATCGTGGTGTTGCAGGCCGGCAGGATCGAACAGGTCGGATCGCCGCGCGAACTTTATGAACGGCCGGACAATCTGTTCGTGGCCCAGTTCATCGGTTCGCCGAAGATGAACGTGTTGCCCTGTTCACTCGAAGAAGGACGGTTTTCGCTGCGCGGGCATGGCGGCGGTCCTTATCCGTATGCCGGCAGCGGGCAAACACCGGTGAAACTCGGCATCCGTCCGGAGCACATCAGCCTTGCAACACCGGGCGAGGGGCATTGCACCGGAACGGTGGAAGTGGCCGAATATCTGGGTGCAGACACCTTCCTTTACGTGGCGCTCGACGGGCTTGAAACGATCCTGGTGCGCATCAGCGGTGCCGAAGACGTGGAGGAGGGCACTCGTGTTGGTCTGACCTTCGACGAGAGTCGCCTGCATTTCTTCGACGGTGAAGACAAGGCCATCCGCTAAGACTGTCTGTCGGAATGAACCCGGCCTTTTCGGCGGGTTCAGTTCCGGCAGAGCACCAGCACGGTGTATTGAGAAGCCTCCTCGTCGATCCGGGTCGGGCTCTTGATGTTGGTTATGGTGTTGTAGGAAGGCGCCAGGCCGAGATCTTCCATGAACTCCGCCATCAGCTTGCCCCTGACCGCGAAATTCACGTTTTCCGGCAGGTCACCGGCCAGTTTGAGCGTCTTGAACTTGTCCAGACGAGACACAACAGTGCCGACAACAGCCCCCGTCCTGTCCAGAACCGGGCCACCTGAATTGCCTGGCTGTACCGGTGCTGTCAGCATGAAATGGCGGCTGTCGCCCTTGACGCCTGCCAGCGACGAGATCATGCCGGGAGTGAAATTCAGGTTGTTGTCCAGGATCTGGGCAAAGGGATAGCCGATCACGAAAATCTCCTCTCCGCGAACGATCGGCTGTTTTGAGCGGAACTGCGCAACATGATCCGACTTGCCGCTGTCGAGCTGCAGGATCGCGAGGTCGTTTTCCGTGTCCGCCTTCACCAGCCTCGCGGTACCGTGGCCTGGAATATCCAGCGAGCGGCAGTTGCCGACCACATGCGCATTGGTGCCGATGTGGCCTTCGCTCGTCAGGAAATAGCCGCTGCCGGAGGAGGAGGTCTTGCGGCCGATAATATCCTTGCGGGCTCCCTTGGGAAGCGGATTGCTGCTGTTGTCCTCTTCCAGAACCTGCAGGCCGGGAGCTGATGTGACCGCGTCCAGTTTCTCCTCATCCGTTCCGTCGTAAAACGTCATGCTGTTCGACATGGCAACTGCCACGCGGTCCATGAAGACGGCATGGCGTGCCTGCCAGGCAAGCGAAAAGCCGCGGCTGTCCGAAGAGGTCTTCATCATGCGCAGGTAGAAATCACGCCCATCCTGCCGACCGGAGACGACGAAGTAGTCATTCCGGAATTGCTTGTGCTCCACGGTCCGCCCGTCGCTGGTATCGGTCAGACGCTTGTAGAGGGCCGCGTAGTCGGTTTCTTCCGCCGAAACCTGCAGGGTTTCCAGTTCGATGCTGTTGTCGTAGGCCCGCCAGAGGTGTCCGCGCGGAGTCTGGGTGGACGGTTCGAAGAGCTTGCCCGGAACGCCGAGCTGCAATCCGGAAACGGGGTCCTTGTAGGTTTCAAAACCGACCCGTTCGACAAGGTCTAGGCCATCGCGCTGGAGGATCTGCATCTGCTCGTCGTCGAGCACACCGTTCGGGGTGAAGTCCCGGTGCTTCTGGAAAGTTGTGAGGGCGTTATAGGTGAGCCTGCCGAAGGTTCCGTCCACCTGTGAGGCGTAGTCTCCCGTAAAGACCAGCAGGAACTGGATCCGGACCCGTTCTCGCCAGTCCCTGGCATGGAACCAGTCCTTGGACTGATCGTAACCTGCCTGCACGGTGCCGGCTGATACCAGCAAAAACACGATGGCATGAAGAAACGAACGCATAACCAGCTCCCCTTGGTCGCGTTCCACATTTTAGCAAAACGGCGATGATGGAAACAGGCTCGCGCTGCTCAGCCGGGGATATCTCGCGATAAAACTCCGGAGGCGGTGTTCAGATGGAGCGGCCTGAAAAACCATGTTTCAAAGCGGAACAACATCGACCTTGTGATCGGTGGTTTGAGACCCTGACGTGCGCAACACGCCTTTCACCGGTGCCGCGTCTCCGTAGTCGCGGCCATGCGCGACAACGATGTGATCCTGTCCGACCCTGAGAGCATTGGTGGGGTCATATTCGATCCAGCCTATCTCGATGCCGCACCAGGCCCTGACCCAGGCGTGCATGGCATCCGCACCTTCCAGCCGTTCCTGGCCTTCCGGCGGAATGGTCCGGAGAAAGCCGCTGACGTAGCCTGCCGGAATGCCGATGCTTCTGAGGCATGCGATCATGATGTGCGAAAAATCCTGGCAGACGCCATGACGTCTCTCGAACGCCTCGATGGCCGGAGTGTCGACTGTTGTGGCCTCGGCATCGAAACGCATGTCCGTGTTCAAGGCCTTGCCGATGGCTTCGACGGCGGAAATCGTGCTCATGCCCGGGACGACATGGTCCTGCGCATAGACTGCAAATGCGGGGTCGAGGGGCAGGCGCGGCGAGGCTGAAAGAAAATGGACCGGCGCCCTGGGGGCAAGCGACTGAACGCCGGAGAGCTCCCTTGCCAGGGCGTGCAACGGCGGTGAAATGTCGAGTTCTTCCGGTACCGCTGTTCTGTCGATACGGGCCTTCAGCTTGAAACTGAGTTCGCTGTGGCTGCGCCGGTAGGCAACGTCGGTGACAGCATTGCCGAAGAAGTCCGTTCGGTCGTGACGCTCAGAAGGGCCAGGCACGATATGGATCTGCCCTGCCATCAGCTTCTGCTCGCCGGGAATGGTCGCCGGCATCAGCCGGAGCGCATGATGTCCGTAGTTGGCCGGGCTGGCATAGTCGTAAGTGATTTCAAGCGTTACATCGTAATGCACGGGCGCCTCGCGTCGGGCGTGTCGGGTGAAAGCGACCGTCCGTTACCGGATATAGGCATCGGTCAGCTCCACGGAGAGATAGGAGATCTGATCGCGAAGATCGGCAAGAGAAGCCGGTGTCAGTGTCTCCGGGGTGGCGATTGCCAGAAGTGTGTGAACCTGCAGGACGGAGCGGGCCAGCTCCGACAGATGTCCGTTTTCCGTCGCGTTGGGCAGCACGCCGATATGGTCTTTCATGTCGGTCAGCTGGTAGAGCACCGCGCGCGGGTTCTTGGTGTCCATCGCCAAAAGGTCCAGCACGGTGGCATGGCTCAGAGAGACCGCATACCGCCGGCTCATGGACATGGCGCTGTCGCCAACCTCAAGCAGCAGTTCAAGAGAGCCTTCCGGGGCGTCTTCGTCGGTAAAGACCGACAGGAGATCAGCCATCCGGTGGGCGCGTTCCAGTGCACGGCCGATGGACAGGAAGCGCCAGCCGATAAACCTGTACATGTTTTCATGCACAAGACCCGAAAAGCCTGTGATCTTGCGCAGCAGCAGGCCCATGGCTCTGGTAACGTCGGCATTGTCGCGCATCGTGCGCTTGGCACCGTTCGCGGCCTGGGCAAGGTCGTTCAGCGCCAGCCAGCCATCGACGGAAAACCGGTCGCGTACCTTTGCAGCGCTGGCGACGGCCGATTGCAGCATGTCGCACAGGCCATCGGGAACCGGCTCGACGGGCGCCATGCCGATCTTGTCCAGATATTCCGCTGTCAATGCCACAAGCGGGGCTTCCGGGTCCGCCGTTTCCATCAACCGGGCATGATAGGCACGCAGCAGCCGCACCGCGCCTTCCGCACGCTCCACGTAGCGGCCGAGCCAGAACAGATTGTCGGCTGCGCGCGATGGCAGGGAACCGGTCTGTGATTTGAAGAACGGCGATTCCGTCTGGTGGAGCAAGGTTTCCTTGTGCGGCTTCTGACCGCCGACGATCCACACATCGGCCGCCGATCCACCCGCCTGCATGGCGATCGCACTTGCATCTTCCGTTTGTCCGATCCGGGCAAAGCCGCCAGCCATGACTTCCCAGCCGTTGGTCGTTCGGGCCAGGAAGACGCGCAGGCTCATGGGCCGGGGGACCAGAAGCCCGCTGTCATAAGCAGGCGTCGTCGACAGGGTCACGGCTTCCTGCCCGACCAGCCTGTCGCTCTTGCTGTCGATCCAGGTTTCCAGAATGCCCTTGTGGAACTTGTCGAAATCCTTGCCGATAAAATCGGTATGGGAGGACGTGAAAGGCAGCGCGGTCGACAGCGCGGGGCTGAACATCATGCCTTCCGCATTTTCCTTCACGTAGGCTTTGGTTCCCTCTTCACCGCACCACCAGGTCGCGACGTTCGGCAACTTCAGCGGCTCGCCGAGCAGGTGTTCGCTGATGCGCGGCAGAAAGGCAAGGAGCGCGCGCGTCTCCAGAATGCCGGTGCCGAGCGCGTTGATCATGGTGACTGCGCCGCTGCGGACCGCCTGAACAAGACCCGGTGTGCCGATGTGAGAGGTTTCGTTCAATTCCACCGGATCGGCCCAGGCGGCATCAAGGCGCCGCCAGAGAACGCTGACAGGCCTCAGTCCGGCGACCGTGCGTACCATCAGCTTGCCGTTTTCAACGGTCAGGTCCTCACCTTCCAGCAGCATGAAGCCGAGATAGCGGGCGATGTAGGCATGCTCGAAATAGGTGTCGTTCAGCGGGCCTGGCGTCAGGATCGAAACGCGGCTTTCGCTTTCTCCACGCAGCTCGACCAGGTGGTCGCGGAACCGCCGGAAAAACCCGGCCAGCCGATGGACATTGGCACGGGCGAAGAACTCGTTGAAGACGCGTCCGGTTGCGACCCGGTTTTCCAGTGCGAAGCCGGCACCGGAAGGCGCCTGTGCCCTGTCGGACAGAACCCACCAGGTTCCGTCCGGCCCGCGGCCGATCTCAAACGACAGGAAATGCAGAAAATGTCCGGATTTCGGCTTGATGCCCACCAGCGGACGCTGCCACTCCGGGCTTTGCGCAATCAGGCTTGCCGGCAGATAACCGTTGGTCACCAGCCTGTTGTCGCCATAAAGATCGGCGACAACCTGTTCCAGAAGTTCGGCGCGCTGGGTCAGACCGTCTGCAATCACCTGCCAGTCGTCCTGGCTGATGATCACCGGAATATGGCTCAACGGCCATTCCCGCTCATTCGCCCCGTCCTGCCCGTATTGACGGAAATAGACCCCGGCATCGTTCAGATACTGATTGCCGCGCGCGAAACGCTCGGTGATTTCCTCCGGCGTCAGAGCGCTCAGATGCTCCAGAAACGGCCGCCAGACCGGTCTTACCCGGCCATCAGGGAAGAGCAGCTCGTCCGAAACATCCGGAAAGGGACGATAGGCCTTCAAGAGGCCGTAGCGAAGCGCTCCGGGTTCTGCGTTTTCGTCCAAGCTCATGCATCGTTTCCAGTCGGCGGGGCTGCCGGTTCGTCAGACATTCTGCGGTCTGCGCAGGTCCAACGTCAACGGAAACTCCGGATGCGGCCGTTCAAGCCCCGGAAGATAGAGCCCCGGCGTATGGCCGTGCGGCTCGAACCTTGCAAGGCGGCGGGCTTCTGCCTCGTTCCCGTTGACAGGAAACGTGTCATAGTTCCGTCCGCCCGGATGAGCAACATGATAGACGCAGCCACCAAGGGCCCGGCCGCTCCAGCGATCGAAGATATCGAAGGTCAGCGGGGCGTCGACGGGATGCACGGGGTGCAGCGCCATGGCCGGTTGCCAGGCCTTGTAACGGACACCGGCAACCGAAACGCCGTTGGTCTCGGTTTTCCTGAGCGGCAAGGTCCGCCGGTTACAGGTGACGGCGTAGCGGTCCGGATCGCTAGTGGTGACCTTGACCTGCAGACGTTCGGTGGAGCTGTCCGTATAGCGCACGGTGCCGCCGATGGCGCCGGTCTCGCCCAGTACGTGCCAGGGTTCCAGCGCCTGTCGAAGTTCAAGGTGAACACCATCGACCTCGAGTTCTCCGCAGAAGGGGAAGCGGAATTCGGCCTGGGCTTCGAACCAGTCCGGACGCATCTGAAAACCGTGATGCTCCAGATCACCCAGGACGTCGAGAAAATCGGTCCAGACATAATGCGGCAGCATGAACCGGTCGTGCAGGGCCGTGCCCCAACGGGTCAGGTTGCCGGACAGTGGCTGCTGCCACAGGCGCGCAACGAGCGCCCTGAGCAACAGCTGCTGGGCAAGGCTCATGCGCGGGTCCGGCGGCATTTCGAAGCCGCGAAACTCGACGAGGCCCAGCCGTCCTGTCGGGCCGTCGGGGGAATAGAGCTTGTCGATGCAGATTTCCGCCCGGTGGGTGTTGCCGGTGACATCCACCAGAAGGTTGCGCAGCAACCGGTCAACCAGCCAGGGGAACGGCGTTGCCCCTTCATGAGGGCGGTGGATCTGTGACAGCGCGACTTCCAACTCGTAAAGGCCGTCATGACGGGCCTCATCGACGCGCGGAGCCTGAGAGGTCGGGCCGATGAAGAGGCCGGAGAAAAGGTAGGACAGGCTTGGATGGCGCTGCCAGTGCAGGATCAGGCTGCGCAGGAGATCAGGCCGGCGCAGGAACGGACTGTCGAGAGGCGTCGCACCGCCAACTACCACGTGGTTGCCGCCGCCGGTACCGGTGTGCTTGCCGTCAATCATGAACTTGTCGGCACCGAGCCGCGACTGCCGGGCTTCCTCGTAGACGCCTTCGGTGATCGCGACACATTCCTGCCAGCTGGATGCCGGATGGATGTTGACCTCGATGACGCCCGGATCCGGTGCAACGCGGATGACATTCATGCGCGGGTCGGGCGGGGGTGGATATCCTTCGATATGAACCGGCAGCTTCAAGTCAGCCGCGGCAGATTCCGCCACCGAGATGAGTTCCAGATAGTCCTCGATCCGTTCCACCGGCGGCATGAAAACGCAAAGACGTCCGTCGCGAGCTTCCACCGACAGCGCTGTTCTGACCGATGCCCCGCCAAATTCGTCGTCCGTCAGGGTTTGTTCCCGCCGGTCCTGCTGGCCTTCGCTGGCGGTGAAATGGGCAACATCCTGCCTGCGGTCAGCGCGCGGGCCCGCAGGAAACTCCGGCAACGGATCGCGCGGGACGGTCGGATCGGCGATATTGGTGTAGGGATATTGTGCCGGTGGGACATAGGGCAGGGATTCCAACGGCAGGCGGTAGCCGACCGGGCTGTCTCCGGGAACGAGGAACAGCGCGTCACGGCGCAGCTTCCAGCGTTCGGATCGCCAGCGGTGTCCGCCGGCCTTCGATTGCCAGCGCTGGATCGGCAGCACATGTCCGGCAGGTTCGGTCAGCCCCCGGTCGAAGACGCGGGCAATACGATGCCGGGCCTCGGCATCCTCCAGCTTGGAATTTTTCGGTGTGACATTTTCCGGCAGGTTGGCTTCCTTCACCAGCCACACCGCCGGGTCTTCATAGGCGGCCACCACGTGGTCCGGGTCGATTTCCAGCTTCGTTGCGATCTCCTGCAGCAGCGCTGCGGCCTGATCTGCGCTGGCCTTGGTATCGTCGCCTTCTTCCGCGATCAAATCCGGATCATGCCAGATCGGTTTTTCGTCGCGGCGCCAGTAAAGCGAGAAAGTCCAGCGGGGCAGGGTTTCACCCGGGTACCATTTCCCCTGGCCGTAATGCAGGAACCCTCCAGGGGCAAAGCGTTCACGCAGCCGGCGGATCAGAATGTCCGCCTTCTGGCGTTTGGTCGGGCCGACCGCGTCGGTGTTCCATTCAGCGGCTTCGAAATCATCGATCGAGACGAAGGTGGGTTCACCGCCCATGGTCAGGCGGACGTCCTCCTGCGACAGGATCCGGTCGACCTTGGTGCCGAGCTGATTGAGTGCCGACCAGGCATCGTCTGAAAACGGCTTGGTGATGCGCGGATGTTCGGCGACGCGGGCCACCTTCATGTCGAAGGCAAAGTCGACCTCTGCCTTGCTTGCCATGCCGACAATCGGGGCGGCGTTGACGTAATGCGGCGTCGCGGCCAGCGGAATGTGGCTTTCGCCTGCCAGAAGGCCGGAGGTCGGATCGAGCCCGATCCAGCCTGCACCCGGCAGGAAGACTTCGGCCCAGGCATGCAGATCGGTGAAATCGTGATCGGTGCCGGAGGGGCCGTCCAGTGCTTCCAGATCCGGCTTCAACTGGATGAGATAACCGGAGACAAACCTTGCGGCAAAACCGAGATGGCGCAGGGCCTGCACCAGCAGCCAGGTGGAATCGCGGCAGGACCCGGTTCCTTTCTCGAAGGTTTCTTCCGGTGTCTGTACGCCAGGCTCCATGCGAATGACATAGTTGACGGTCTGGGAGACCTTGGCGTTCAGCCCGACGATGAAGTCGACGGTTCTCTGGCGATCCTTCGGGACCGTTTCCAGGAAAGCGGTCATGTGCGGGCCGGTCGGGTCGAGGCGACGGTAAATCTGAAGATCTTCGCGAAATTCCGGCGGATAGTCGAAGGGCCATTCCTCCGCGCTCTCCTCGATGAAGAAATCGAAGGGATTGTAGACGGCCATGTCGGCGACCAGATCCACTTCGATCTTGAATTCGCGTACAGGCTCGGGAAACACGAAGCGGGACAGCCAGTTGCCGTAGGGGTCCTGCTGGTGATTGACGAAGTGTCCTTCGGGCGAAACCTTCAACGAGTGAGACAGGACCCGGGTGCGGCTGTGAGGGGCCGGCCGCAAGCGGATAATCTGCGGGCTTAAGGTAACCGGACGGTCGTATCGGTAATGGGTCAGGTGATAAATGCTTGCACGAATTGACATTTACAGGGTCCCGGTATTTGTCCGTTTCAAAGCGCGAGTGTCAGGTTTTCACAAAATCAAACGCATAACCACGTCTTTCTGTAGGCAGTTTCGCCTCACGAATGGGCTGCAAGCATCTTGTGAAAGGAGAAGGCCGGAAACCAGGTGAAATCCGGTGTCGCCGGTCAGGGTTCGTTAAACACGATGCAATCCTTCCGGCGAAGCCGGCTCTGACGAGCGCTTTTCCTGTGCTAATTTCGGATTGATTAACACAATCGGATCAAGGTGCCGGCTGCCAGCGAATGGCCAGCAGGCGGCAGGTCTGTTGCGGCCGGGTTTCAGTCAGGACTGTCTCGGAAACCCGTTTCTGGCAATCTTTGGATATGCGCCAATAAAATGTGCGTAAGTGGTTGCCACTTCTGCAGAACATATTTGTGGTAGCTAATATGACGCCGGGGGTATGACCAGGCACTGTTTCGGTGCGATCGTCCGGCCCCATGTCAAGGTTCCGTTCGGCTTTCGAACATTCAACCGGTGCCGCGGTGAATGTTCGTGATCTGAACCGGGGCCGTTGTTGCGAGCAGAGCTGCAAGACGGGACGGGCAAGGATGAAGAGCGAAGGATAATGATGTTCGTCAGACTGCTGTGCATGGTGTGGTTCTGGGTGGCAGCCGGCGTGGTCCAGGCGGCGGACTTCCGCGTGACCTTCATCAATCCGGGTGGTGAGACCGGTTTCTGGGGGGATGTGTCCAGAACTATGATGGCGGCTGCTGCCGATCTGAACGTCGACCTGGAAATCCTGCACGCCGATCGGCGTCCCTACGGCATGGAAGAGCTTCTCAGCCTCCGGCTGGAACAAGGGGAGCTGCCGGACTATTTCATTCTGGTCAACGAGAACCAGGCGGCTGCCCGTCTGATGCAGCTTATGGAGGGCCGGGAGAGCAAAGTTCTTTTCCTGCTCAACAAGCTGACGCCGAAGCAACGGGCCGACCTGGAACGCAGGAACATCGATCTTCATGGTATTATCGCCTCGGTCGTTCCGGACAATGAAACGGCCGGTTACGAGATGGCACAGTCGTTGTTTGCCGAAGCGCGGCGGCTCAACCCGGAGGCAGGGGAAATCCGGTTGCTGTCCCTGACAGGCGATTCAACCACGCCTGCCGGATTGCAGCGGGAACTCGGCATGTTGCGGGCTGTCGCAGACAACAGCGACGTCAAACTGGTCCATGCCATTCCGGTCGACTGGAGCGAGGAACTTGCTTTCGCGCGGACGAAAAGCGTTTTGAACCGCACGCGAATTGACGTCGTCTGGGGTGCGAACGATGACATTGCTTTCGGTGCACAGCGTGCTGCAACCGACGCAGGGCTGACCATCGGCAAGGATATATTGTTCGCCGGGTTGAACTGGTCGAACCGCGGCATGAACGCGGTACGGTCCAACGAACTGACCATGACACATGGCGGGCATTTCTTTGCAGGCGCCTGGGCGATCGTGATGCTGAGGGATCATTTCTTCAGAAGTGTTCAGGGGGAAGTTTTCGTCGATGTCGTGTTCAAGATGTCGCCGATCACCGCCCAGAACGTCGAGCTATATCTCAGCAGGCTTGGTGACGGGAATTGGGACAAGATCGACTTTGCCCGTTTCTGCAAATCGTCTTCCAATCATAGCCACTACGATTTTTCAGCTGACGCCATTCTGGAAGCTGCCGGCAGTTGACCGGCGTGCCGGTTGGGAGTGGACGGCTGTTGTTTCTTTTCTCGTAACACTTTGAATTCTCTCCTATCCAAGTCTGCTGTCCGGACGGTATAGATGCCGTGGAAGGGCCACTTGAAGAGCCCAGCGGGAGAGAGTCATGAGCGACGAAGCCGAACCAGGCAAAGCCTATAATCCGGAAACGGAAGGCGCCGAGATGCGCTTTGCGGACAAGATGTCCTATGGCGACTATCTGGGGCTGACGCAGATTCTGAATGCACAGGCACCCTTGTCGGACGCTTCCGACGAACTGCTTTTCATCATTCAGCACCAGACGTCGGAATTGTGGATGAAGCTCATGCTGCATGAGCTGAACGCCGCTCGCGATGCGATTGCCGATGATCACATGCCGCAGGCGATGAAGCTTCTTGCCCGGGTCAGCCGGATCATGGAGCAACTGAATTCTGCCTGGGATGTGCTGCGGACAATGACGCCGAGCGACTACACTCAGTTCCGGGATGCCCTCGGCATGTCCTCGGGCTTCCAGTCGCTGCAATACCGGCTGATCGAATATGCGCTGGGCAACCGGAACACGGCAATGATCCGACCGCACGAGCACGATGCGCAAAGCGTTGCTTTGCTGAATGCGGAGCTGGCCCGCCCCAGCCTTTACCAGGTCGTGCTGGCCTTCGCCCGCCGCCAGGGTCTCGATGTGCCGGATGATGCCATTGCGGTACCTGCTTCCGCTCCACATCTCGAAGTTCCCGAGATCATGACGCTCTGGCAGAAGGTTTACCGGGATCCGTCCGCCCATTGGGCCCTTTACGAGGTCGGTGAGAAACTGGTTGATCTGGAAGACTACTTCCGCCGGTGGCGCTTCAATCATGTCACCACCGTGGAACGGGTGATTGGCTTCAAACGTGGAACCGGCGGAACCGGCGGCGTCAGTTACCTGAAGCGCATGCTGGAAGTCGAACTCTTCCCCGAGCTCTGGCATGTGCGCACTGCGCTCTGAAACAGTCGGCGTCTCGTCATTCTTGGACGAATTGCATGTTTGCCATCGGCGTTTGTGCCGATAGAGTGTCGTTTCAAGAGCCCCGCAAGCGGGCTCAAGGGACTGAAGAGGGGATTTCCTATGTTGAAACAATTTGCTGCGGCCGCCAGCCTGGTGGCCATTCTGGCGGGAGCGGCACAGGCCGAACCCGTCAAGGTCGGCATGATCACGACCCTGTCCGGCGGTGGTGCAGGTCTTGGCATCGATGCACGTGACGGCTTCATGCTGGCGGTCAAACAGGCCGGCAACAAGGACCTGGAAGTGATCATCGAAGACGACCAGCGCAAGCCGGACGTCGCGGTTCAGCTTGCCGACAAGATGATCCAGTCGGACAAGGTCGACGTCTTGACCGGCATTATCTGGTCGAACCTGGCCATGGCCGTCGTGCCGTCTGTCACTGCCCAGGGCAAGTTCTATCTGTCACCGAACGCCGGTCCGTCCGCTCTGGCCGGCAAGGGCTGCCATCCGAACTATTTCAGTGTTGCCTATCAGAACGACAACCTGCATGAGGCCGCAGGTGCCTACGCCAAGGAAGCCGGTTTCAAGAAGAGTTTCATCCTCGCGCCGAACTATCCGGCCGGCAAGGATTCGCTGACCGGATACAAGCGCTACTACGACGGTGAACTGGCGGGTGAAATCTACACCAAGCTGGGCCAGACCGACTATGCGGCCGAGATTGCCCAGATCCGCGCATCGGGCGCCGATAGCGTGTTCTTCTTCCTGCCTGGCGGCATGGGTATTTCCTTCCTGAAGCAATATGCCGACAGCGGCGTTGGCCTTCCGGTCGTTGGTCCGGCCTTTTCCTTTGATCAGGGTATCCTGCAGGCCGTCGGGGATGCTGCGCTGGGCGTGAAGAACACGAGCCAGTGGAGCAAGGATATCGACAACGATGCCAACAAGGCATTCGTTGAAAGCTTCCAGGCCGAATACGGTCGCCTGCCGTCGCTTTATGCGGCCCAGGGTTTCGACACGGCCAATCTGCTGCTGTCGGCCATGGCGAAAGCGGATGTGACGGACGCTGACGGTTTCCGCGCAGCGCTTGAAGCAGCTGACTTCCCGTCCGTGCGCGGCAAGTTCAGCTTCGGCCCGAACCATCATCCGATCCAGGACATCTATGTTCGCGAGGTGATCAAGGAAGGTGATGTCTACACCAACAAGATCGTCGGAACGGCCCTGACCGATCATGGTGATGCCTATTCAGCCGAGTGCAAGATGTAAGACCCGGCGGGTTTCTCTACACAATGCGAAAGGCGCAGTCTCCGGGCTGCGCCTTTTTGTTTTTTGAAATCGTGGGGCTGCCGGGTCCCGGCTCGCGTTTCGCTGGAAGTATGGGGTTGGGTTCAATTTCCTTTGCTGGCGAAATTACACCTCACCCGACTTCGGTCTTTCCAGGGCTTGCTCCAGTAATCCGCACCTTGACCATGCCAGCCGGGGCTGCGTTTTGGCCCAAGGGCAACGGCATGGATCCCATGGTCAAGCCATGGGATGACGGGGAGTGAATGGGAGAATAGAGGGCATGGACACGGCGATACTTTGCCCGGCGTCCGTCATTGCAGGGCTTGACCCTGCAATCCATGCCGTGATCTCAGCGAACGCAGATGGTGTGGTCTGAAGCGAGCTACTTCCCGAACACACCTGTATCGATCATCTGCTGGAACATCTCTTCCATGGAGGTTTTCATCGGTCTGTAGGTTACGCCGAGGGCGCGTTTGCTTTTGGAATTGTCGGCGCGCCATTTCACGTCGACGTTGTTGGTGACGAATTTCCGTGAAATACCGCCGACGATCGGCCCGACCAGCCAGACGATCCATTTGGGTAGCGACTGGCGAGGCACCGGATAACGTTCGCCGTATTTCTCGATCAAGGCCTTGCCGAGTTCCAGAATGTTGGTGTCGTGGCCGGAGATGATATGCCGGCCCTCGGCCTCTTCCCGGAAGCCCGCCTCCATGTGTGCCCTGGCAAGGTCACGCACATCCACGACGCCAAGGCCAAGTTTCGGAGCGCCCCGTTTCATGGTGCCGTCGCCCATCTGGCGGACGATGTTGAAACTTTCGGATGTCGGCCTGGCGTTAAGGGCTGGACCGATCACCAGCGACGGATTGACGGTGACCAGCTCGAAGCGATCCTGAGCCCTGGCGATCTTCCAGGCTTCCTGTTCCGCAAGCGTCTTGGAATAGCTGTAGGGCTGGTATTCGAGAGAGGCGGTGGTGTTCCAGACCTCCTCCGTCAGTTTGCCACCCGGGGCTTTTAAGCAGTCGACTGCATCCGTGTAGATGGCCGCGCAGGAGCTGGTGACGACCACGCGTTTGACACTTGCAGTCCGCGCGGCGGTTTCCAAAACGCTCCGGGTGCCTTTCACCGCTGGCTCGATCAGTTCCCTCTGCGGGTCCTTGACCGATGTGGTGAAAGGGGAGGCTGTGTGGAAGACGATGGCACAGCCTGCCATCGCCTCGGCGTAGGAACCTTCCTCCAGCAGGTCGGCCCTGAAAAAACGCAAGGTGCCCGGAGATCCGGCCGCAATCTCCTGAAGGTGTGCGACCTTGTCATTGCGGTCTGGGTCACGGACAGCAGCGTGCACCGTAATTCCGGCATCAAGCAATTCCTTCACCAGCCAGCCGGCAACATAGCCCGTGGCCCCCGTTACCAAGACCGGTGCATCGGTGGAAAAAGAGGTCATCGGATCTGGTCATCCTTCCTTTGAAGGCCGCTCTTGCCTCGGCAGCTTGTCCAAGCAGTGAGATAGCCGCTGGATGGTGTGCGTCAATACAGGAATTGTTTTGGCCATAGATGCCCGACCAGCAGCCAATGGGCGACAGACGATCGTGATGACCTGCCTGGCGGGCATCGTATCCGGGGTGCGGACAGGCTCGGGACATGGGCGAGCAGGCCACGCTGCAGTGCAAAGTCAGTATTCGGATTTCGTTTTGCGATGCAAAACGAACCTCAATAGAAGTATGATGTAGAAAAATATGAAAGACTCGAAACCCGATTTCGTGCTACATCTGATGTCAAAATTGTGCCACACTGACGGTGCTGGTCGACAGGTGACCGGGTTTTCGGGTCGAGTGCAGGGGGCGTTCCTGTTCTTGAAAAGCCTTTGAAAACAATATTTTGCCACTCGGTTGAGTAGGCTTGATTATCTACTAAAAATTTAGTTTGACAACATGGCGATGCTGTGACCATCTATTCGTAGCCGGTTAATGACGGCGTTTAATATCTCACGGGAGGAGATGCAGATGCGTAAGTATCTACTCACCGCAGTCGCAGCTGGTGCTGTGCTTGCGGGGGCAGGGTCCGCTTTTGCCGATGAAGCAGCGGCGCAAAAGTGGATCGACCAGGAATTCCAGCCATCCGTTCTGTCAAAAGATGAGCAGCTTGCAGAAATGCAGTGGTTCATCAATGCGGCCGAACCGTTCAAGGGCATGGAAATCAACGTCTTGTCCGAAGGCATTCCGACGCACTCCTATGAGTCGGAAGTTCTGACCAAGGCCTTCGAAGAAATCACCGGTATCAAGGTCAATCACCAGATCCTCGGCGAAGGGGAAGTGGTGCAGGCCGTGCAGACCCAGATGCAGACCGGCCGGAACCTCTATGACGCCTATGTCAACGACTCCGACCTGATCGGCACTCATTCCCGTCTGCAGCTCGCCTACAACCTGACCGACTGGATGAACGGCGACGCCAAGGATGTCACCAACCCGGGTCTCGACCTGGAAGACTTCATGGGCACCCAGTTCACGACCGGCCCGGACGGCGACCTCTATCAGTTGCCCGACCAGCAGTTCGCGAACCTCTACTGGTTCCGCAAGGACTGGTTCGACCGTGAAGACCTGAAGGCAGCCTTCAAGGAAAAATACGGTTATGAACTCGGCGTGCCGGTCAACTGGTCCGCATATGAGGACATCGCCGAATTCTTCACCAAGGACGTCAAGGAAGTCGACGGCGTCCAGATCTATGGTCACATGGACTACGGCAAGCGCGCACCGGACCTCGGCTGGCGCATGACCGATGCCTGGCTGTCCATGGCGGGTGCAGGCGACAAGGGCGAGCCGAACGGCGTACCGGTTGACGAGTGGGGCATCCGCATGGAAGCCGGCACCTGTAACCCGGTTGGCGCTTCGGTTTCCCGCGGTGGTGCTGCAAACGGCCCGGCGGCCGTCTACGCGATCCGCAAGTGGGACGAATGGCTGCGCAACTACGCGCCTCCGGGTGCTGCCAGCTTCGACTTCTATCAGTCCCTGCCGGCTCTCAGCCAGGGCAACGTTGCCCAGCAGATCTTCTGGTACACCGCGTTCACCGCGGACATGGTGAAGCCGAAGTCCGAAGGCAACAACACGGTTGACGACGAAGGCACGCCGCTGTGGCGCATGGCTCCGAGCCCCCATGGTCCTTACTGGGAAGAAGGTCAGAAGGTCGGCTACCAGGACGTGGGTTCCTGGACCATCCTGAACTCCACTCCGGTGGATCGTGCGAAAGCAGCCTGGCTCTATGCCCAGTTCGTGGTTTCCAAGACGGTTGACGTGAAGAAGAGCCATGTCGGTCTCACCTTCATTCGCGACAGTACCGTGCGTCACGAGTCCTTCACCGAGCGTTCTCCGAAGCTCGGCGGCCTGGTCGAGTTCTATCGCTCGCCGGACCGTGTTGCGTGGTCCCCGACCGGCATCAACGTTCCGGACTATCCGAAGCTGGCCCAGATCTGGTGGCAGCAGATCGGTGACGTGAACTCCGGCGCGTTCACGCCGCAGGAAGCCATGGATCGTCTGGCACAGGAAATGGACATCGTCATGGCCCGCATGCAGCAGGCTGACGAGCGCGCCAACGTCTACGGTGGCTGCGGTCCGCGTCTGAACGAAGAGTCGGATCCGCAAGAATGGCTGAACAAGCCGGGCGCACCGAAGGCAAAGCTCGAAAACGAGAAGCCGCAGGGCCAGACCGTGAACTACGACGAGCTGGTCGCACGCTGGGCTGAAAAGTAAACCTGAGCGCGACGTGCAAGGGCATCGTGTCTGCCATGCAGAACATGGTGCCCGGGCACCCATCACCCAACAAACCGGACCGGGGCGTCTCCCCGGTCCACCACCGATCCGAAGCGACAGGGCGCGAAATCGATGTTTCGCCACTTGCACCTGTCCGGACGCGGGCGAAAAATAAATGTCTCTAGAACTTAAGAACGTCAGCAAGCGCGTTGCAGGCATCACCCATGTCAAGGAAACGAGCCTGACGCTGCATCCCGGTCACTTCAATGTTCTGCTTGGAGAAACCGGCTCGGGCAAGACCTCGCTGATCAAGCTGATGGCTGGTCTCGACAGCCTGGCGACAGGGCAGATCGTGCTCAATGGCAAGGACGTGTCCCGCCTTTCCGCGCAAAAGCGCAACATCAGCCTGGTGCACCAGTTTTTCGTCAACTACCCGCATATGTCTGTCTTCGACAACATCGCCTCGCCGCTGAAGGTCGCAGGTGTTGCCAGGTCGGAGATCGAAGGCCGGGTGGAAGAAGCGGCCAAGCTGATGAAGCTGAACCCGTATCTCAACCGCAAGCCGCATGAACTGTCGGGTGGCCAGCAGCAGCGCACCGCGCTGGCGCGGGCCATCGTCAAGGAAAGCGATGCGGTCTTCCTCGACGAACCGCTTGCCAACCTCGACTACAAGCTTCGCGAGGAACTGCGCGACCAGCTTCCGGAACTTTTTGCAGGCCGCGGCGCAGTCGTCGTCTACGCAACGTCCGAGCCTGAAGAGGCCCTTCTTCTGGGAGGGCACACGGCCCTCATGACCGACGGCAACGTGGTGCAGTTCGGCCCGACCGCCGACATCTATCGCAAGCCGAAGGATCTTGACGCAGCCAAGGTGTTCTCCAACCCGCCGATCAATGTCGCTCCGGTGACCAAGCGCGGTGACCTGGTGATCCTGAACGAGGTCACGAGCTGGCAGGCCACAGGTGCTGCGTCGGGACTTCGGGATGGCGCCTACACCCTTGCGATCCGGCCCAATCACGTGATGCCGGTGGCAAGCGCGCATCATACCGTGAAGCTTGACGGACACGTTCTGGTGACGGAGCTCAGCGGTTCGGAAAGCAGTGCCCATTTCGACATGGACGGCAACGCCTGGGTCTCTCTGTCACCCGGTGTTCATCCCTATTCCGTCGGCGAGGTCCACACTTTCTACCTGGATCCGAGCCATTGTTTCTTCTTTGCGCCTGACGGCCAGCTGGTCGCCTGAGGAGAGGATATCATGGCACAAATCAAACTCTCCAATCTGCGTCACAGCTACCAGCCCAATCCGGCGAGCGATGCGGATTACGCCCTGAAGAAGATCGACCTGACGTGGGATGACGGCGGCGCTTATGCCCTGCTTGGTCCGTCGGGCTGCGGCAAGTCCACGCTGTTGAACATCATTTCCGGCCTGCTGGTTCCTTCTGAAGGCAAGATCCTGTTCAACGATCAGGACGTCACCTCGCTGCCGCCGGCAAAGCGCAATATCGCGCAGGTGTTCCAGTTTCCGGTCATCTACGACACGATGACCGTCTACGACAATCTGGCCTTTCCGCTCAGAAACCGCGGGCGGGACGAGGACACGGTCAAGCGCCGCGTCGCCGCGATCGCCGAAATGCTGGAAGTCAGCGACATGCTGAAGGTCCGGGCGGCAAATCTTTCGCCGGACAACAAGCAGAAGATCTCCATGGGCCGCGGCCTCATCCGCGAGGACGTCAACGTCGTCATGTTCGACGAGCCTCTGACGGTGATCGACCCACATCTGAAATGGAAGCTGCGATCCAAGCTGAAAGAGCTTCATCAGCGGGTCAAGGCGACCATGATCTACGTGACGCACGACCAGACCGAAGCGCTGACCTTTGCCGACCAGGTGGTGGTGATGCAGGACGGTGAAGTCGTGCAGATCGGGACGCCAGTGGAGTTGTTCGAACGTCCGGCCCACACTTTCGTCGGTCACTTCATCGGCTCTCCGGGAATGAACGTCCTGCCCTGCGACGTCCAGAACGGGGCCGCGTTCTTCCGCGGTGAAAAGGTCGCGCTGGAAGGCCCGGTGACTGCCGCCGGCGACGGTACGGCGGAGATCGGGGTCCGTCCGGAATTCGTCAAGGTGTCTGCCGACGGTGCAGGCATTGCGGCGAAGGTCCGCAAGGTTGCCGATATCGGCCGCCACAAGGTGGTTGAGGCGATCGCTCATGACATGCGTATCAACGCCATTCTGGAGGGCGAAGCGCCCAATGCCGGAGACGACGTGATGCTCGACTTCAAACAATCCCAGACGCGTCTCTACAAGGACGGCTGGCTGGCGAGCCAGCCTGAAGGAGGGGCCCGATGAAAACGCAAAATCAACGCGCCTGGTTCTTCGTAACCCCGGTGCTCATTCTTGTCGCCTTCAACGCGCTCATCCCGATGATGACCGTGGTGAACTACTCCGTTCAGGAAACCTTCGGCGACAACCTGTTCTTCTGGCAGGGTCTGGACTGGTTCGAGCAGGTGCTTCGCTCGGAGCGCTTTCACAATGCGCTCGGACGGCAGTTCCTGTTCACTTTCCTGATCCTGATTATCGAGGTGCCGCTTGGTGTCGCGATTGCGCTGTCCATGCCCAAGAAGGGGTTCTGGGTGCCGTTCTGCCTTGTCACCATGGCCTTGCCGATGCTGATCCCGTGGAACGTGGTCGGTGCGATGTGGAACATCTTCACCCTGCCGGATATCGGTCTGCTCGGTTACTTCCTGAACCACACCCTGGGCATCTCCTATGACATGACCCAGAACCCGATCGCTGCCTGGGTGACGATCATCGTCATGGATGTCTGGCACTGGACATCGCTGGTGGTGCTCCTGGCCTACGCCGGTCTGGTTTCGATCCCGAACGCCTATTATCAGGCGGCGGAAATCGATGGAGCCTCCCGGTGGGCGGTGTTCCGCTTCATCCAGTTGCCGAAGATGAAAACGGTGCTGACCATTGCCGTGCTGCTGCGCTTCATGGACAGCTTCAACATCTATACGGAGCCTTTCGTGCTGACGGGCGGTGGTCCGGGCAACTCCACGACGCTGCTCTCGATCGATCTTGTGAAGATCGCGCTGGGTCAGTTCGACCTTGGACCGGCAGCCGCCATGTCCCTCATCTACTTCGCCATCACGTTGTTCGCCTCCTGGCTGTTCTACACGCTGATGACGATGAACGATAACAAGTCCTGAGGAGAACCGTCATGCGCCTGAAAAGCCTGGTTCCCATCCTGTACATTCTCTTCCTGATGTTGCCGATCTACTGGCTCGTCGCGATGAGCTTCAAGACCACCAACGAGATCCTGTCAGGGTTCACCCTGTTCCCGCAGACCTGGACCTTCGCCAACTACATCGAGATCTTCACCGATCCGACCTGGTACTGGGGCTACATCAACTCGATCATCTACGTGACCATCAACACGGTCATTTCGATCACCGTCGCGCTGCCGGCAGCCTATGCTTTCTCCCGCTATTCCTTCGTGGGCGACAAGCACCTGTTCTTCTGGCTGCTGACAAACCGTATGGCACCGGCTGCCGTCTTCGCGCTGCCCTTCTTCCAGCTCTATTCCGCCGTCGGCCTGTTCGACACCCATCTTGCCGTTGCACTGGCACACTGCCTGTTCAACGTGCCGCTGGCGGTCTGGATCCTGGAGGGTTTCATGAGCGGGGTGCCGAAGGAACTGGACGAAACCGCCTATGTGGACGGCTATTCCTTCCCGCGCTTCTTCATGACGATCTTCCTGCCGGCCATCAAGTCCGGCGTCGGGGTGGCCGCCTTCTTCTGCTTCATGTTCTCCTGGGTGGAAATGCTGCTGTCCAAGACACTTACCGCCGTCGAGGCGAAACCCATTGCCGCCGTGATGACCCGAACCGCTTCCTCCGCCGGTTACGAACTGGGTCTGCTGGCGGCCGCCGGGACCCTGACCATCATTCCCGGCGCCATCGTCATCTATTTTGTCCGTAACTACATTGCCAAGGGCTTTGCCCTGGGGAGGGTATGATGCTCGGTTGGATGGCTTGGACCCTGCCGACGGCTCTACTGTTCGTCGGTATATTCTCCGCAATCGGGGTGCTGACTGCTCTGGAAGTGAAATTTCCCGGTGGCGCTGCCCGGCGCGGTGTCCTGGGACTTGAAACGACCCGCGGCGACCGCCTCTTCATCACCTTGCTCGGAACGGCCTATATCTTTCTGGCCTGGCTTGGCCTGGTGGGCAACCCGCTCTGGTGGCCGCTCGCTCTGAGCATCGGTTGGGGCGTCTTCTGCTTCTGGAAAGTCTGACGTGAGTAAAGGCGCGCGGGTTTCCCGCGCGCTTCGTCCATCAGATGGTCTCGATCAGGGGAGAAACCCGAACACCTTCGTCGACTAAAGACATAGTAATTTCCGATATTCTGGTGCATGAATAGATGCGTAAGCCACATCCATTCCGCAATCGGTGCAGGACTGTAATGAGAAAGCGTAAGAGCAACGAGTTTTTGACCGAAGTCGAACTGGAGTTCATGACCGAACTCTGGAAACTCGGCGAAGGTTCCGTGCGGGACATCCTTGCATGTCTGCCGCCGGAGAGAAAACTCGCCTATACGTCCTGCGCCACCATCATGCGGATCCTGGATGAAAAAGGCTTCGTGGACAGCCGCAAAGAAGGCAAGACATTCATCTATTCCCCTCGGCTGACCAGGGATACCTACCAGTCCCGATCTCTCCGAAACCTTTCAGAAAAACTGTTCGACGGCACGCCGGCGTCCCTCGTGGCCCGACTTGTCGATGAATACGAACTATCGGGAGACGATCTGGAGGAAATCAGAGCGTTGCTGGACAGGAGGAGGACAGATGACGCTACTTAACCAGATTTTCGATATCTATATCGATCTGAACATCACACTGGCCATTACCGCAATGGTGTGGCTGAGCGCCAAACTTCTGCTGGCCCGCTCCGGCAAGAAGGTCGACTTTTCCGTACAGCTTGGGCTGCTGAACGGCTTGTTCGCCCTGATCCTGCTAACACCCTTCGCCGTCATGGGCTACCAGCACATGCTGTCGGCGGAGGTGGTCCCCCGGACCATGTCCGTTAACCTGGCCGATTACGCCGTGTCGCAGTACCTGCGTGGCGGCATCGCCATTTCGGCGGAAGACTTTCAGTCGCTGCTTGGACTGCGCACACAGATCAGCGAAACGATCCTGACCCTGTCTACCGGTCTGGGTGCCGGGATTGCTTTGGCTTTCGTGGCCGGGTTCAGCTATTTCGCGCTGAAGCTTGTCGTCAGCTTCGTCCGATTGTACCGGGTGCTGGCAACCTGCCATGAATGGCGGAGCAATGGCCGTGTGCTGTTGCTGCTGTCGGATCGCGCAATGGTGCCGTTTTCCGCACGTGGGCTGAGGCGCCACTACGTGGTCATTCCGTCGGACCTGCTGGCCGAGCCGGAAGACCTGAAGCTGGTTCTCAAGCACGAGTTCCAGCATCTGCGCCAGGGCGATGTCACCTGGGAAATCGGGCTTGAACTGCTGCGCCCGCTGTTCTTCTGGAACCCGTTCTTCTACATGTGGAAGTCGGAAGTGGAACGTCTGCGTGAACTGGCCTGCGATCAGAAGGTCGCCGAAAACGCCCATGTGGATCTGAGGTCCTATTGCATGTGTCTGCTCCGGGCGGCCCAGGCGGGGATCCGCAAGCGTCAGGACAAGGAAGCGCGCAAACGTTCCGTCGGGATCGCAGCCGTTGCCCTTTTGGAGGTGCAGGACAAGCTGCTTCGCCGTTCCCCGGCCGCGAAACTGCGCCGCCGGGTGGAGGCCTTGCTGGAAACCAATCGGGTTCGTCCTCATTGGGGTGTTACCTGCCTTGCCGTGTTGCCCATGGTGGCGGTGGTTTTCCTGTCGGCACTATCGATCCAGAAACCGGCGGACTGGAGCCAGGACCGGCTGATGCTGTCGGCCATCATCAATCTGGAACGCCTGGAAACCAGAAACGGTTCGAACGGGCAGCAGGCCTATAATACCTTTGCGCAGCGCCCGCTGCGCTGAGTGATCCAACACTGCTCCGGGCGGAAAGTCGTCCGGAGCAGGGGCATTCCCCCTCTGTTCCGCAAACCTTGAGGCTTTGCTCCGGCGAGCGACCTCAAGCTCCCGTTCGTGCTGCGCGTGCCTCGATTGCGGGTCATTCAAAAATATCCATCTGGAAATCATTCGCCATTCAGGTGATTACTGAACCGTGCCTGCACAGGGGCGGTGCCTCGTGGCTGGCGAGAAATGAAGTTCATCGTCGGCGGCGGTGTCGGGCAATCCAGAGATCTTGAGCGCGTGCAAGAAACAGGTCCATCCAGGTCAGCCAAATCCATACGGATCAGGGGTCTTGTCCAGGGCGTCGGGTTTCGGCCGTTTGTCTGGCAGGTTGCAAGGGGCCTGGGTCTTGCCGGTCATGTTCTGAACGACGGCGAAGGTGTGCTGATCGAAGCAAGTGGTGACGAGCGGTCGCTTGACCTTTTTCTGAGCCGTCTGCAATCGGACGCGCCACTGCTGGCACGTATCGACCAGATTGTTGTGTCCGATCTGGCAGATGCGCCCGCTGCCAGAGATTTCAGAATTCTGCCGAGTGAAGAAGGCAAGGTCGCCACTGGCGTGGTACCGGACGCCGCAACGTGTCCAGCCTGCCTGGCCGACATCCGCAACCAGGCCGACAGGCGTTACCGCCATGCCTTTACCAATTGCACCCATTGCGGACCACGCCTGTCCATCCTGCGGCACATTCCTTATGACCGGGCCTCGACAGCCATGGCAGCCTTCGAAATGTGCCGGACGTGCCGCAATGAATATGAAGACCCGGCTGACCGGCGCTTTCATGCCCAACCGATTGCCTGTCCGCAGTGCGGGCCGAAACTCTGGTTTGAAGACAAAGACGGATGTGCCGTTGATGGCGATCCTGTCGTCCTTGCCGCCGAGCGGCTCGGGCGCGGTGCCATTCTGGCGATCAAGGGTCTTGGCGGGTTTCAGATAGCGGTCGATGCAGGCAATCAGAGCGCCATTGAAAAGCTGAGGTTGCGCAAGCACCGTCCGGTGAAGCCACTTGCCCTTATGGCGTGGGATCTGGACCAGATCCGGGACTTCGCCTTGGCTGATGCAAAAGAGGTGGCGCTGCTGGAAAGCCCGGCGGCACCGATCGTTCTGCTTAAGAAAGCGGGCGCACCACTGGCGCCGGGTATCGCCGGTCCGTTCGACCGCCTTGGTGTCATGCTGCCGAACACCCCCTTGCACCATCTGCTGATGGCCGAGCTGAAGGGGCCGATTGTGCTGACCTCCGGAAATCTTTCCGAGAACCCGCAGGAAACACAAAACGAATGTGCCCGGCACAACCTTGCAGGCATTGTCGACGGGTTCCTGATGCACAACCGCGACGTGGTCAACCGGTTGGATGACAGCGTCGTTCGTCAGGATCGATCCGGCGTTTCCATCCTGCGCCGCGCGCGAGGATACGCTCCGTCGCCGATCCGTCTGCCCACTTCTTTCGAGGGGGCGCCGAAGGTTCTTGCTCTTGGGGGAGAGCTGAAGGCGACCCTCTGCCTTCTCGACGGCCGCAATGCAGTCCTGTCGCAGCATATCGGCGATCTTGAAAACGCGCCGACCCTTGCGGACTACAAGAAGATGCTGAGGCTCTATCTGGACCTCTACCAGTTCGAGCCAGACATTGTCGCCGTCGATGCACATCCGCAATATCTGTCGACGCGGACCGGCGAAGACTTTGCCCGGGAGCGTGGCCTGCCGCTGGTTCGGGTGCAGCATCACCATGCGCATCTCGCGGCCTGTCTGGCTGACCAGGGGCAAGACCAGGCGATGCCCGGGACCGTTCATGCCGTTGTTCTAGACGGGCTCGGCTGGGGTGCGGACGGGACGGTCTGGGGCGGTGAAATCCTGCAGGGAAGCTACGGCGGCTTTGTGCGGCGCGGCCATTTGCGGCAAGTGCCGTTGCCGGGAGGAGAGGCTGCAAACCGGGAGCCGTGGCGCAATCTGGCTGCGCAATTGTTTACTGCCTTTGGAGTGAACTACCGCGCCAACCTGGTGGGAACCGGTCTGGAAACCAGGTTTGCCGGCCATCAGGCAAAGCTGCTTGATCAGATGATGCAGAAAGGTGTCAACGCACCGATGACGTCCTCTGCCGGGCGACTGTTTGATGCGGTGGCTGCCACGCTTGATATTTGTCCGGACAAGCAAGGCTTCGAAGGTGAGGCTGCAATGCAGCTGGAGGTGCTGGCGCGAGCCTGCGTGGCTGGCAAGGAAGGATATCCGGTGGAGGTGACGACGTCGGAGACCGTAAAGCTGTCGTTCGACAAGGTCTGGCCAGCGCTTCTTGGCGATCTCAAATCGGGAGTGAAGCATGAGACTATCTCCGCGCGCTTTCACCAAGGCCTGATCGACGGCCTTGCGCGCGGCCTGTCGGCTGCAGGCGCAAGACCATCCGGCAAGGTCGTTCTTTCCGGTGGCGTTTTCCAGAATGCCTTCCTGCGCGACGGCCTGACCGAGAAGCTGGAAGCCGATGGCTACACCGTTCTCAACCACAAAAGTGTGCCCGCCAACGATGGCGGCCTTGCGCTCGGTCAGGCGGTGATCGCGGCAAATTTGCAGGCGCCCTGAACCTTCGATGACTGATTTTTTGCCCTGACTGAAGGTCCTTGAACGCGCCTCGGTCAGCAGGATCGACTGATAGGTCATCAGGTACCATCTGCCCCGATTTTAAGCAGGTTGATCTTCCTCAAAGACGTTTTCCTGCAAGTCTGGAAGCATGGAACCACTCGGAAATTTCACAAGTGTATTGCGGGTCGTTGCCATCATGTGCTGCAGTCCGGTTTGATCTCAAATCGATTTAGCGGCAGGGCGCAACACCAGACAATCGCGCTGGACGGAACGGTCATCGCCTACGCAGGTGCAAACTGCTTTGGGTATCAGGAGGGAGGGGCCATGGACAACGGGCACAAGACCGGGAACGGGGTCTCCACGGCCATCTGCGGAACCGCGCCTGTTCCTGCCGAAGAGATCGAAGCGATCTGCGCGCAATTCGGCAACGAAAAGCACCGAATGCTCGACATCCTGCGCGAGGTGCAGGACCGCTACCGCTGCATCGCCCCGGCCACCATGGACCATGTTGCCGCCTCTACCGGTCTCACCCGGATCGAGGTGGAGGGCGTTGCCAGCTTCTATTCCTTCCTCTCCCTGGCGCCGAAAGGCAGGGTCACCATTCGGCTGTGTGACGATATCGTCGACCGGTTCTCCGGGGTGTCAGAGGTTGCCTGTGTTTTTGAAGAGGAGCTTGGGCTCAAAATCGGCGAAACCAGCAACGACGGTGCGTTTTCGCTGGAATACACTCCTTGCATCGGCATGTGCGATCAGGCACCGGCCGCGATGGTCAACGACATCGTCCTGACGAAACTGACGCCGGAGACCGCGCGCAGCGCCGCGCAGGCGCTGAAGGTAGGCCGCAGCCCGGAGCAGTTGATCAGCGAGCGGTTCGAGGCGCTGACACCATCCGAACGCGCCTTGCATATGGTCGACAACAACATCCGCCATGCGGGTGAAGTGCTGCTGGGGCCTGTTCCAGAAGATGCCGGCCTTGCCAAGGCGGCCACGATAACACCGACGCAGATCATCTCCGCGATCGAGGAAAGCGGGTTGCGCGGCTGTGGCGGCGCAGGCTTTACCACCGGCCGCAAGTGGCGGTTCGCGGCCAGTGAACGTGCCGAGAAGCACTTCGTCATCTGCAATGCCGATGAAGGTGAACCGGGTACCTTCAAGGACCGCGTTCTCCTGACCGAACGGCCGCATCTCCTGATCGAAGGCATGACTATAGCGGCAAGGGCTGTCGGTGCGCGCGAGGGCATCCTTTATCTGCGCGGTGAATATGTCTATCTGCGCGAGCTTCTGCTTCAGGTGCTGGAAGAACGACGCCGGCGCGGTCTTCTCGGCAAGGACATTCTGGGCGTTAAGGGCTTTGATTTCGATATCCGCCTGCAGCTTGGCGCGGGCGCCTACATCTGTGGTGAGGAAGGTGCGCTTATCAGCTCTTGCGAGGGCCTGCCGGGCGAACCCAAGACGCGGCCGCCGTTCCCGGTGAACCGCGGCTATCTCGGCTATCCGACGTTGGTCAACAACGTGGAGACCTTCTGTCATGCCGCGCGCATTCTCGACAAGGGGGCGGCATGGTTCAATGCCATGGGCATGGAAGGCTCGCACGGCACCAAGCTCTTCTCCGTCTGTGGCGATTGCCTGAACCCGGGTATCTATGAACTGCCTTACGGACACACGGTCCGGGAACTGCTGGCGATGGTCGGCGGCGAGGATGCCGCCGCGGTTCAGGTTGGCGGACCGAGCGGCACGATGATTGCCCGCGACAGCTTTCACCGCAAACTGACGTTCGACGACCTTGCGACCGGCGGGGCGATCATCGTCTTCAACGGCGAACGCAACGTTCTGGAAATCGTCGAATACTACATGTCCTTCTTCGTGCATGAGAGCTGCGGCTATTGCACGCCCTGCCGGGTCGGCAATGTCTTCCTGCAGAAGGCGATCCAGAAGTTCCGCAAGGGCCTCGCGAACCCGGAGGACATCGACTACCTCAAGGACCTCTCCGGTACGATCATCGAGACCAGCCGTTGCGGTCTCGGGATGACGTCTCCCAACCCGGTTCTCACCACCTTGAAGAACTTCCCGCTGGTCTATTCGGCGGTGATCAAGCCGAGCAAGGACGGCATCCGCGATACGTTCGACATCCAGTCGGCCATCGACGGGGCACGCAAGATCGCCAAGCGCCGCTCCTATATCTTCGACAAGGATTTCACCCAATGAGCGGCACGAAGAGAGAGACCGGCTTCACCTTCACCATCGACGGGGTGGAGATCACCGCCTACGCGGGCCAGACCATCATGGAAGCGGCTGACGAGGCCGGGGTCTATATCCCGCGCCTGTGCGACCACGAAGGCCTGCGCCATCAGGGCAGTTGCCGGGTCTGCACGGTGAAGGCGGGCGGGCGCAGCGTTGCCGCCTGCACCCAGCCGGCGGCGCCGGGGCAGGCGGTGGAAAACGAGACACCGCGCCTGACCAAGATGCGCCGTGATCTCGTGGAAATGCTGTTCCATGAGGGCAATCACCTTTGCCCCATTTGCGAAGCCAGCGGCAATTGCGAGCTTCAGGCCATGGCCTACCGGCTCGACATGACGGAAGCCACCAGGTTTCCCTATCTGGAACCGTGCCGGGCGCTGGATGCCTCCCATCCCGACATCGCGCTCGACACCAACCGCTGCATTTCCTGCGGGCGCTGCATTCGCGCCTCCCAGGACGTCGATGGCAAGGGCATCTTCGGTTATGTCGGCCGCGGCATTCATCGTCGGGTCGCGGTCAACGGCGAGAACCTTGCGGATACCGATGCCGAGGTGACCGATCACGCGATTTCGGCGGAAGTCTGCCCGGTTGGCTGCATCATCCGCAAGCGCGTCGGCTTCGCCGTTCCCATCGGCGAGCGGGAATTCGATCATGGCCTGATCGGTCACGACATCGAGGAGAAGCGCAAATGAGCGAGCTGCCCAAGGCCCGGATCGCGACCGCTTCTCTTGCCGGCTGTTTCGGCTGTCACATGGCGATCCTGGATATCGACGAGCGCCTGATCGAGCTGATGCAGCTTGTCGATGTCGACCGCTCGCCGCTTACCGACAAGAAGCGCTTCACCCAGCGGTGCGACATCGGCATCATCGAAGGCGGCTGCTGCAACGAGGAAAACGTGCATGTGCTGCATGACTTCCGGCGCAACTGCGATGTGCTGATTGCGCTCGGCCAATGCGCGATCATGGGTGGGCTGCCGGCTATGCGCAACGCGATCATGCATTCCGACGCGCCGCTGCGCGAATGCCTGGACGAGGCGTATATCACCGGCAAATACATCCGCAACACGACCCACAACGTGCCCAACGACCCGGCTCTGCCGCTGCTTCTGGACGAGGTTTATCCGTGTTCCCAGGTGGTGGAGATCGACTACCAGATCCCCGGCTGTGCACCCAGTGGGGACATCATCTTCGACACGCTTTCCAAGCTGCTGACCGGCAAGTTCCGGGGCTTTGAGCGTGAAATGATCAAGTTCGACTGAGGGTGATGGCGATGACTGAACCCAGACTGATTGAAATCTCTCCCGTCACCCGCGTGGAAGGCCACGGCAAGGTGACGATCCACCTCAATGCGGAAAACGAGGTGGATGAAGCCCGGCTGCACATTGTCGAATTCCGCGGCTTCGAGCGGTTCATTCGAGGCCGGCTGATGTGGGAAGTGCCGGTGATCGTGCAGCGGCTTTGCGGCATCTGCCCTGTCAGCCACCATCTGGCGGCAGCGAAAGCCATGGACATGATCGCCGGTGTCGACCAGTTGACGCCGACGGCGGAAAAGATGCGCCGGCTGATGCATTACGGCCAGGTGATGCAGTCCCACGTGCTGCACTTCTTCCACCTGGCAGCGCCCGATCTCCTGTTCGGTTTCGGTGCGCCTGCGGAAAAGCGCAACATCTTCGAGGTGATCAAGGAGAATCCGGAACTCGGCAAGCGCGCCGTCCTGATGCGCAAATACGGGCAGGAGATCATCGAGGCGACGGCAGGCAAGAAGGTGCACGGCACCGGCGCCATTCCCGGTGGTATCAACCGAAACCTGCCCATTGAACGGCGGGATCATTTTCTTGCCTCGGTGGACCAGATGATCGAATGGTCCCTGGATGCGGTGAAACTCGCCAGGAACTACACACTGGAGCATGAAGACCTGGTCGCCGAGTTCGGTTCGTTCCCCTCCAACTACATGTCACTGGTGCGCGAGAGCGACGGGGCGCTTGATCTCTATCACGGCAACCTGCGGGCTCTCAGCTCCACCGGAGACATGATCTTCGATCAGGTGCCTTACACGAAATATCACGAGCTGATTGTCGAGGACGTGCGCTCCTGGTCGTACATGAAATTCCCTTTCATCACGACGCTTGGTCCGGATGTCGGCTGGTATCGGGTCGGGCCGCTGGCGCGCATGAACACGGCTGCCTTCATCGACACGCCTCTTGCCGATGCCGCTCTGAAAGACCTCAAGGCCGTGACGTGCGGTACGCCGAACAATTCCACGCTGGCCAATCACTGGGCGCGGATGATCGAGGTTCTGCATTGTGTGGAGAAGATCCGGGAGCTTCTGAACGACCCGGATCTGCAAGGGACGGACCTGATTGCCAAGGGGGACCGGCGCGAGGAAGGTATCGGGGTGATCGAGGCTCCGCGTGGCAACCTCATCCACCATTACAAGGTCGATGAACATGACCAGGTGACCTATTGCAACCTGATCGTCTCCACGACCCATAACAACGAGGGCATGAACCGCGCGGTGAAGGATGTCGCGGTCAAGCATCTTTCCGGCAAGGAGCAGATTACCGAGGGCATGCTCAACCATGTCGAAGTCGCGATCCGCGCCTATGATCCATGCCTTTCGTGTGCCACCCACGCTCTCGGTCAGATGCCGCTGCAGGTAGAGCTGTTCAATGCGGATGGCGCGTTGGTCGACAGCCGGACGCAGTGTGTGTGAGCGTGGGAGGTTCGACGATATGACAGCCTCTCAGATCGTCCACCCGGACGCAGCAAAGCGGAGATCCGGGATCGGCGAGTTCGATACTCTCTTTCGGGAAATGAATTGCCGAGAAATCTGTGCCTCCCCGATCCCGGCTCGCGCTGCGCTTGGCCGGGATGACGCTGGAAAGGGTTTTTGTAGGAACTCTGAAGAGAGGACGTCTTCATGCTTCTGATCGGATATGGCAATCCCGGGCGGGGCGATGACGGGCTTGGGCCGGCCTTGTCCGAGGCAATCGCCGCGCGCGGATTGCCGGGGTTGGAGGTCGATACCGATTATCAGCTCGTCGCCGAACATGCGCTGGCGGTCTCAGAGCACGATGTGGTGATCTTCGTTGACGCGGAGATCGGTGCCGCGGGACCTTATTCGTTCCGGGAAATCGCGCCGGGTGCACCGGAAGTGCTCGGCAGCCACAGCCTGGTTCCGCAGACTGTTCTGGCGCTTTGCGATACCCTTTATGGCGCCCGACCGAAAGCCTTCGTGCTTGGTATCTCCGGCTATGAATTTGGTGAGGTAAAGGAAGGGCTGTCCGACAAGGCAACTGCCAATCTGGCTGCAGCCGAGGCTTTCTTGCTGGAGTGGCTGCAAAAGGCAGATCAGCAGAGGGAGGCAGCCCATGCATGAAATGTCACTTTGCGAGAGCATACTCGACATTTTGAAGGATCAGGCGGCGAAGGATAGCTTTACCCGGGTGAAGCGGGTCGCGGTCGACATCGGACCGCTGTCTTGCGTCGAACCAGAGGCGCTGAAATTTGGATTCGACGTCGTCATGCGGGGCTCACTCGCCGAAGGCGCCATTCTGGAAATATCCAGGCCTTCAGCCGAGGCTCTGTGTCTTTCCTGTTTCAAGACCGTGCAGGTGAACGCACGGTTCGATTGCTGCCCGGAATGTGGTTCGGAAGCCCTGCAGGTTGTCAGTGGGGAAGAGCTGAAGATCCGGGAACTGGAGGTGGTGTGATGTGTACGGTATGCGGTTGCAGCGGGTCTCACGAACATGACCATGAGCATCACCATCACCATGGACACGCCAATTCACATGACGCAGGTCATGTCCATTTTGGCGAAGGGGATGCCGGCGTTTCCGTTCCGGGCATGAGCCAGGCGCGACTGATCCAGATCGAAACCGATATTCTTGGCAAGAACAATTCCTATGCGGACAACAATCGTGCCTTGCTGGCCGCAAAAGGCGTTCTGGCACTCAATCTTGTCTCAAGCCCCGGCTCCGGCAAGACAACGCTGCTTGTCGAAACCTTGAAGCGGATGGCGGGCAGGACCCCGGCTGCGGTCATCGAGGGCGATCAGCAGACGTCAAACGATGCCGAGCGGATCCGGGAAACGGGAGTGCCTGCCATTCAGATCAACACCGGCAAGGGGTGCCATCTGGATGCACATATGGTCGGTCATGCCTTGGAGAAGTTGCCGCTGGACGAAGGCAGCGTGCTTTTCATCGAGAATGTCGGCAACCTGGTCTGCCCGGCGGCATTCGATCTCGGCGAAGCCTTCAAGGTGGTGATCCTTTCGGTGACGGAAGGCGAGGACAAGCCGCTGAAATACCCCGATATCTTCGCCAACGCCGACCTGATGATCCTCAACAAGACCGACCTTCTGCCGCATGTGGATTTCTGCGTCGGCGCGGCGATCCGGAATGCACGACGGGTCAATCACAAGATCCAGGTCCTGCAAGTGTCCGCGCGCACTGGCGGTGGCCTGGACAGCTGGCTAGTCTGGCTGGACGGTGCCCTGAAGATGCAGGCAGCGCACGCACGCGGCCTTGCTGCGGAATAGGAGTTCTCCGTCATGTGTCTCGCCATTCCCGCAAGGGTGGTTTCCGTCGATAGCGACGACATGGCAACCGTCGCTCTGGAAGGGATCCGGAAACCGGTCTCGACAGCTCTCCTGGAGGAGGTTGCCGTTGGCGACTATGTGCTCGTCCATGTCGGCTATGCCCTGCACAAGCTCAGCGAGGAGGAAGCCGAACGGACCCTTCAGCTTATGGCGGAAGCCGGTGTTCTTGCCGAGGAGCTGGAGGAGATGGCGGGCAAGCCGGTGGTGGGGACGGGCGCATGAAATACATCAAGGAATTTCGGGACGGCAAACTGGCGCAAAAGCTTGCCCTTGCAATCCGGCAGGAAGCTGATCCGGACCGACGCTACCATCTGATGGAATTTTGCGGTGGGCACACTCACGCCATTTTCCGTTACGGAGTGCAGGATCTGGTTCCGCAAAATGTCGAGTATGTGCATGGGCCGGGCTGCCCGGTCTGTGTCTTGCCGGTACGGCGTCTTGATGATGCGATCGAGCTGGCACTGAAGTCGAATGTGATCTTGACCACCTATGGCGACATGATGCGGGTGCCGGGCACCAAGCAGAAGAGCCTGATCCGGGCCAAGGCCGAAGGCGCCGATATCCGGATGGTCTATTCGACCCAGGATGCGCTACGGATTGCGCGCGAAAATCCGCAACGGCAGGTGGTCTTTTTCGCCATCGGCTTTGAGACGACGACGCCGCCAACGGCGGTCGCGATCCTGCAGGCAAAGGCGGAAGGCCTGAAGAATTTCTCCGTCTTCTGCAATCACGTTCTGACACCGCCTGCCATCGCCCATATCGTCAACGCTCCGGCAGAGCCAGGGGAGCCGCCGGTTAAGATTGATGGTTTCCTTGGGCCTTCTCATGTCAGCTCGGTCATCGGCTGGGCGCCGTACCAACCGGCGGCGCGGGACTTCAGGAAACCGGTCGTCATTGCCGGCTTTGAGCCGCTCGACGTGATGCAGTCGACCCTGATGCTGATCCGCCAGATCAACGAAGGCCGGCATGAAGTGGAAAACCAGTACACCCGGGTCGTCACGAAGGAAGGCAATCGCAAGGCCCAAAGGCTGGTTGACGACGTTTTGGAGTTGCGCCTGACCTTTGAATGGCGCGGGCTCGGCTATGTTCCTGACAGTGCCCTGAAAATCCGAGAAGCCTATGTCGACTTCGATGCCGAAGAGCGCTTTGCGCTCAGCCCGAAGGAGTCGCGCGAAGTCAAATCCTGCGAATGTCCCGCGATCCTGCGCGGCGTGAAGAAACCGACGGAATGCAAGCTGTTCGGCACGGTTTGCACGCCGGACAATCCGATGGGGGCCTGCATGGTTTCCTCTGAAGGTGCATGCGCCGCATACTGGACCTATGGCCGCAAGCGCGAGGCGATGGCCGCCGCCAAGGGAGCCGCGGCGTGACCAGCATCGATCCGCAGGCAAAATTCCGTACCGGTGCTGTCGATATGACCCATGGGGGCGGCGGCCGGGCCATGTCCGTCCTGATCGAGGACCTGTTTCACCGGCATCTGAAAAATACAATCCTGGACCAGGGCCATGACGCGGCGGTGCTCGAAGTGCCGCCAGGGCGCCTTGTCATGTCGACCGACGCCCATGTGATCTCGCCGCTGTTCTTTCCAGGTGGTGATATCGGATCTCTGTCGGTCCATGGGACCTTGAACGACGTGGCCATGGCTGGTGCAAGGCCAGTGTCGCTCACCGCGAGCTTCATACTGGAAGAAGGGTTCCCGCTGGCTGATCTGGAACGCATTGTCATATCCATGGCGCGCGCTGCCCGTGAAGCCGGAGTGCCGGTGGTTTCCGGCGATACCAAGGTGGTTGAAAAGGGGAAGGGCGACGGGGTCTTCATCACGACGACCGGTGTTGGCGTTCTGCCGGAAGGCGTTTCGATTTCTCCCGCTGCGGCCAAGCCAGGTCAGGCGGTTCTCCTGTCCGGTACCATTGGCGATCATGGTGTTGCCATCCTGTCGAAACGGGAAAACCTGACCTTCGAAACCGAAATCCAGTCCGACAGTGCAGCGCTGCATGGCCTCGTCGGTTCGATGGTCGACGCGGTGCCGGGCATTTCGGTTCTGCGGGATCCGACCAGGGGTGGACTGGCAACTGCGCTGAACGAAATCGCTCATGCTTCGAAGGTTGGCGTGATGCTCGATGAGGGTGAGATCCCCGTTCGCCCGGACGTGGAAGGGGCCTGCGAGCTGCTCGGTCTCGACCCGCTTTACGTTGCCAATGAAGGCAAGCTGATCTGCATTTGCGAGGCGTCTGATGCAGACCGGTTGCTGGAGATCATGAAGGCACACCCGCTGGGGCAGAATGCTGCGAAGATCGGCGAAATCGTGGAGGACGCCGATTGCATGGTGGTCATGAAGACCGGCTTCGGCGGCTCCCGTGTTGTCGACTGGCTCTCGGGTGAGCAGCTGCCGCGCATCTGCTGAGGGCCGCATTGGCCCCAAGGCTCTTTCCCAATCCGATGCTTGGCATCCCGGTTTGGCGCAGCCAGGACGAGATCCGGTACACACCGGCCTTTGTGTTCCTCCAGGAGAGGCTGCTTTGTTATCTCAGCCAGGGACTTGAGAGGACGCGTTCGCAGCGCGGCTCATGACCGGGTTCCGGATCTGCGGGCGGCTGCGCCTTCCTTGTCCGGAATGACGGTGAAGGGGCAAGCGGTTCTCGGGGCTTGGCCTATCCGCCCTTTACCTTCAGCTTGCCATTGTCCTTCTTGTCCTGGCCGTCGTTGGCCCATGTGATGCGCAGGTCCAGGCGGGACTGGTCGTCTTCCGTGGTGGCTGTCACCCTGATGGCCATCAGACCTTTCGGGTGCAGGGTAATCTCGCCAGTGTCGTCACCGAATTGCAGCTCGCCCTTGGCGATGCCACGCTTGACGGCGTCGAGCAGTTTCTGGATCGATTTCCTGTCCTGCAGGGACTGGTGCCGGAAACGGCCCTTGCGTTCCATCATGACGACAATCCGTGTTGCTGGAGAATGTGCGCCGGATTGAACAGCTTGGCGTGGGGATAATCCCGGCTGATGCCGACGATGTTGCCATCCGGGCAGATGATCGTGGCGCCGGTGCCAATGCCTTCAAGACCTTCGGAGCTTCTGGAATGCCGGTCGAGCGTGATGTCCGCTTCCAGATGCAAGAGGCCGTGCTTGGACGTCAGCTCCTGTCCGCTGTGCCTGTTGACGTGCCCCTGTACCAGCATCCTGATGCCGGCAAAATGGAGATCGTCTACGCCGGTTTCGGTCAGGGGATGGTCCACATCCCGGTATTTCGTGCGCATCAGATTGGCGATGGTGCCGGAGTAGAACACGAAGGGATCCTTCCGGCTTTCCTTCCGAAAGCGGCGATTGACGTGGGCCACACCTTTTGCCGAAATCTGGGACGCCATGTGATCATCGATACCGGCATGCACGAACAGCAGCGATCCGCTCTGATGCACCGCCTTGAGGCTTTGAAAGAACCAGGCGTAGCGTCCGCCGGGTTCAACGAAGAGTTCCCGGCATTTGAGCGCGGCAGCATACAGCTGACGAATGGTAAGGCCGACTTCGGCGGCGTGTTCCGCGAACTTGTCCGCCTTCTTCTTAAGCCGCTGCATTTCCTTGCGGATGGCCGCGTCACTCAGATAGCGTGAGGCTGCCTTCGGAAATTGTCTGGTCCACTTCTTTCCCGGAACCATCAGCGACAGGCAGGTTTCCTCGTCGGGCAGCATGGCGAGGTCGGCCGAGCTGCCGACATACCGCTCGTGCACTTCCTTCAAGAGCGGCATCACCTTCTTGCCCATGCGAACGAACATATGGGCGTTGAGCGAGCTGCGCTTGACCGTCAGGGCTTCGAGACCGAGGTAAAGCCGCAGGTCGTGGTTGCCGGCGAGGATGACGACATCGGCGCCGGTTTTCAGCAGCGCGCTGAGGCTGTCGAGAAGGTCCAGATTGCTGGGGCCCTTGTCCAGGCAATCGCCGCCGATGATGAACTGGCAGCTTCGGCCGAAGGGCGTCAGGTGAAAGTCGCTCAGACCATCTCCATTGCGCTGGATTGCACGTGCCGCCGTCAGGGATCTCAACAGGCTTTCCGCATCCGCATGCAGGTCGGAAATGAAGATTACCGGCTTTTCCGGCCAGTCCCAGGGACCAAGAGCATTTGCCCGGGCAAGGCTGCCGACAACACCGGGAAGGTTGCTTTCGGTGGTGAACTGGCCGAGGGGCAGATTCCCGATGGGCGCCAGTGGCCAGGGGACACAGCTTTCGGGCAGGCCGAGATCAATGGCTTCCGCCTGGTCCATCGGCGGCAGAAGCGGGGTCAGTGGCAGATGGGTCATCATGGCAGCAATCCGGTTCAATCCGTTGCGGTTTCAAGTGGCTGTCGAAGTTTCCAGTCACCCCGGTGGTGCACCCAGGTGCCGTCCCTCTCAAGTTTCAGGACGACGGCGCGCGCGTGGTGCATGCTGAGCTGGCAGATCTGGTCAAACGTCAGCACACCCAGGCAATGGGCGGCATGTCGTATGGAAGCACCGTGGCCGACGAAGATCCGGGCACCGGGTCCTGCCTCGTCATCCAGATCTGTCATCTTCTGATTCAGGAACGCAGCCACCCGCTGTCCGGCTTCCATCAGGCTCTCAGCGCCCTGAACCGGCAGTCTGTGGTGGCTGTTCGACTTCCAGTCTCCCGGCAGCGGGGCGGTGCGTGGATCGTCTGCTATCACCTGCTCGATTTCCCGCAAGGTCAGGTTGGCAAGGGCACCGACACTGCGTTCGGCAAGAGCTTCGTCCTCGGTGATCGTGAAGTCCGATCCGAGGACTTCACCAAGCGACTGGCCAAGAAGCGCTGCCGTCTGCCAGGCTCTGAGCTGGCGTGAACACAAGATCTCCGGTGCCAGCCGGATGCCTTCCTGCCGCGCGATGTCTGCTATCTCGGCGCCAAGTTCTTGTGCCTGCATCTTGCCTGCATCGGTCAGGCCATAGGGCTGCAGGGCACTCGGCGTGTCCGGTTTTTGACAGTAAGCGCCATGACGCACCAGGATGGCGAAGCGGTCTGTCATGGCGTTTGTCCCAGCAGCTCCGCACCGGCTTCAAAAAGGGCGTCGAAATCGATCAGTCCCTTCACTTCCCACACCTGAACACCTTCGAGCGCTCCCAGGTAGGCCTCTGTGTCGAGCGGTGTTTTCATTGGCCAGAACGGGCCTTGCGGTGTCTGGTAGAACGGGCCGGGGTTCTTCATGATCGCCGACAGAAGATCCGGCCGGTCCTTCAGATCCGTCTTGCTTACTTCGGTCGCGTCGGCGCTGTCGCGGGACCAGTTCAACACCCAGAAATCTGTCAGGCGCGCATCGTGGGAAATGCGCCCGGGGCCATAGATGTCATCGATGAAGAGGTCGTATTTTTCTTCCAGGTGCCAGAGTTCGTCCGGTTCCAGGTTGCGCAGTTCCTCTTCGCGTTCCTCGTCGATAAGACCGGTCAGCCGTGCGTTGGTGACGATGGTGCCCGGGTTGATGCGCGGCAGTTTCGGAATGCCGAGCGCATCGGTGCTGTTGCCGGCATTGCGCACGAGAAGGCGGTCGTTGGTGACATACTGCGTGCCGCTGAGCTCCATCAGGCGCAACATCGAGGTGGACTTGCCGCCGCCGGAAAGGCCCGATATCGCAAGCCCCCTGTTGGGGGTGCGGACAGCCGCTGCATGACAGGCGACCCACCCCTGCCGCTGGAAGTGATTGAGAAACTGGGTGTTGATGAAGTTGATCACCTGGTTGGGGTGATCGTCCGTAGGGCCAAAGGCGATCGCCCAGTCGGGGGATTGCAGGAACTGCAGACCCGTGCGGACCTTCAGGATCAGGCGCCCGTTTTCAAGGTCGCAGACCGCATCCTTGCGGCCGGACTTTCCCGTTTCCCGCTCCCAGTCGATGTACTCCGGGTCAAAGGGCAGTTCCGACGTTCCAAGCACATGGACGATCCTGTCCGGTTCGCTCGGTGCGGAAATCACATGCTGGAAATAGCGCAGCAATTCGGCCAGAAGCGCCGAAGAGGTGCATCTTACCTCGACCACATGGCCGCCGACCGTGAGGCACACCGGATCGCAGTTTCGCGTTTCCCGAGCCGGGGAAAGAGCGTCGACAACGTCCTGGACGGTTATGCCGGTCATCCGCGCACCTTTTCAATTACATGGTTGGCGTAAAGCTTGGCAGCGTCGATGCCGGCGCCTTCCAGAGCTCCCTTGAAACCACCGAAGGCCGAGACCTCGAACACGACCGGTCCGCTATCCGTCAGGCCGACATCCACGGTGGTGAAGTCGAGATCGAACGGTTCCTGCGCGCGGCGCGCCAGTTCGATCAGGTTGGCATCCGGTTCGAACGGTTCGTATTTGCCGCCGTGAAGAATGGTCGTGTTCCAGCTGTTTGTCTGGGCAACGCGGGCATAGGTGCCGAGATAGGACCCGCCGAGGAAAACCATGCCGAGGTCCCTGCCGGAAAGATTGACCTTCTTCTGCAGGTACATCACCGGATTGTCGGCCTTGAACGCGGCAATCTTGTGCCGGAGGGCTGTTTCGCCTTCGGCGGCATCCATCAGCGTCATGCCGCGAGCCTTTGTCGAAAACAGGGGCTTGAACACCGCACTGCCGAACCGCAGGACGGCGGCCAGGGCTTCGTCTTCGCTTTCGCTCACGCAGGTGGCTGGCATGGGAATGCCTGCATTGGCCAGGGTCACGGTGCAGCTCAGCCTGTTGACCAGGCCGAGAATGGACCTTGTGCTGGAAAAGACCCTGGTGCCGCTGGCCTCGGCAAGGCGCAACATCTCCAGCCGGTCCAGCGTTGCGGGGCTGTAGGTCTGGCTGATCTTCTTGACCACGATGCCGTCGAGGCTGCAAAGATCGATCTGCCCGGCCATCAGCGCCCTGGCTTCCAGATCCAGAACGACGTCGGCCATGTCGACCACGCAGCGAAAACCTGTTTGTGCTTCCAGGGCGTCCGCCAGAACTTCCGTCGACCATTTGCCGGGTATGCCGACAACGCCGATCCTGAGGTCAGTCAACGAAGATCTCCTTCATTTGCAGGCGGAACCGGGCCTCGGCGCCAGGCGGGCAGGCCAAGGCCTGTTCGATCAGGTAGCGGGCACGCAGCCACATGCGCCGGGCATGCGACTTATCCAGAATGAACCGCGTCGACGTGGCAAAGGACCGGGCAAGGCCAAGGGCAAGCCGATATTCGAAGGTATCGTCACCCTGCTTGCGGGCGAAGGCTCTTACGGATTTGTAGAATGCGAGAGAGACATCGCTGATCCGCCGGCGTGTTTCCCTGTCGAGCACCTGAAGCCGGTAATTCGAGACCATGAACACGGAAACGTCCTGGACGTAGTCCATGTAGCGGGAGCGATGCAGGTCGACGAAGTGGATCCGGTTCTCGCCGGGGTCATAGATGATGTTGTCGACGTTGAAGTCGCCGTGGATATAGACGGAAAAGGGAGCGGTGACCCTTGCCTCGCGGTCGGCTGCCTCGGTGATCAGAGCGTCGAGAGAGGGAAGGGTTTCTCCCGCGAAATGGATGCCGGTTTCCTTGAATTCCGGGTGAACCCTGCGGACGTCTCCAAGGCGTTTGCAAAGTTGCTGCATGCTGCCGAGATCCGCCGGTTCTGCGGTCCGCGTCTGCTTCCAGACGTCTTTCAGCGTGCGGGAAAGACTGGCAAGTGCCTGGTTGCGCAGGGCGTCGCCTTCGTTCAGGACGATGTGCTCGAAGGTCAGTCCGGGCAAATGTTCGATCAGGAGCGCTGCCGACTGATCGCGTTTGCGGTAGGACAGGATTTTCGGGGCAAGGCCTGGATAGATGGAATGCCAGCTTTTCACCCCCTGGCGCTCTTCCTTGACCTTGCTCTTGTCGCCATCCTTGAAGACGGCCGTAACTGTTTCGGTCTTCTTGTCCTTGATGGCGGAGATGGAGCTTCCCGACCTGGTTTCGGCAATCGTTTCGATGGTGACATCGTCGCTGGCCGTGTCCAGGTCCGACATCAGGCTTTGCAGGGCGAAATAGCGTTCGAAATTGACTGCCTGTCCGATGTTGGCGGAAATCAGCGCTTCACTTATGGCCCGCAGGGATTCGCCCATGCGCTGAAATTCGCTGGCGACCAGCAGGCTGTTGGCGATGTCGGCCGGCAACCGGTCCGGGTTGCGCATGTCGCGTGTGTAGGCCTTGAAGAGCTTGCGGTAGTCAGCCTCGATCTTGTTCTGGAGCTGGCCGATCTCTATGGCCTTTTCACTGTCCCTGCTGAGAAGGGCGTCCTCGATGCGGGCGATGCCTTGACGGACACGACTGACAATCGCGGGATAACGTTCAGGTTCGAGCGTGGCAAAGGTCTCGATGCGCTCTGCATGGCGCAAGGATTGGCGCACCAGGTTGGCGATGCGCTGAAGATCGGTGGCGACAAACTCCAGGCTGCGCAGGGTAAGATGTTTGCGATCGTTCTTTCTGGCTCCGGCCATCTGCTGGACACAGGCCGCAAGGATCCGGCTCTTCAGGTTATGGGCGTATCCGGCACGGTCCATGATCCGGCGTGCCGTCGCTGCCGTCGGTTCCTTGAAGAAGGCTTCAAGCTGTATGAGCTGACCATCGATTTCCGCGCACAGAAAACGGAGATTTTCCCGAATGGTCTTTGGGGCATCAATCATTATGGGGTCCGAGATAGACTTCGGGCTCCCGCGTACAGCCAAGTGAAAACAGTTTTGTGACATAAAGCGGACGTAGCTGTTGAGCTTCGTCGAAACCTATCCAGCGTGTCCCGACCTGATGGGGGTCCGGGCGTGGTCCCAATACCGGTTGGTAGTCTTCGGCAACGCTGCAAGCGAAAATGAAATCGAGCTGGTGCTGATATTCTCTCGCGGCCTGCTTGCGTCGATGAACTTCCGCCACATGCATCAGGTGCGACACGGTGATTGCGGCACCGATTTCTTCCACGCATTCGCGCTTCAGGCAGGCTTCAAGCGTTTCGCCCGGGTCCTGCTTGCCGCCGGGCAGAGTGAAGTACCGGCCTTTGACGGGGTGTCGCTTGTCTTGCACCAGCAGCCGGTCACCCCGGCGGATAAAGGCTCTTGGTGTTGAGCGGATGACGGGCCGAAACACGGCACCTTTTAGGGGCGCGTCACTTGCGATGGATCTCGCTCCCTGTTCAGGCCTGCCGGTTCGGGACCTGCCAGACCGGCTGGCGCAGCTTCTGTCAGGGGCCCGCTTCGGCTTTCAGCAGGGCCGTGATGGGGCGAGTATAGGTGAGTCGCTCACCGCGAGCGAACCGATCTTCGACTGTTCACGGTTTCGAGTGGTTCCAGCCTGCTCAGATATCCGGCCCGCTCAGATATCCGGCCCCATGGCGCGACCTTCTGTCGAGGGGTCGATGTCGTTGCGCAATTTCTCCAATGCGCGCATGCGCTCCTGGGCACGCTTCTGGTTCTCACGGGTGACGCCGGTGATGAGCACTTCGGCAATCGCCATGAGTGCCAGCGAGGAGTCCCATGGGGAAGGGACCGCAACGCGGGCAGGCAGAACGAAGGTGGCGATGCGGCCGACCGGTGACATCCAGCTATCGGTGACAAGGGCCACTGTGGCACCCTGACGGGCGGCGGCTTCGGCAAACTGGATGATTTCAGCCTGATAGCGCCGGATATCGAAAACGACGACAACGTCCTTCGGACCGATGCCGATGAGCTGGTCCAGCCAGTTGCCCTGCTGGCCGGCGACGTGATTGACGTTGGCCCGCACGATCCGCAGATGTGCCGCCATATAGCGGGCAAGGCCATCGGTAAAGCGGCCCCCGATCAGGTGCACATGCTTGCGTTCGTCCGACAGCAGCTTGACGAGGCCGGTCAGTTCACCTTTCGGCAGATGGGCAAAGGTCTCGCGCACATTTTCCAGAAGCTGGCTGACATGGGGGTCGCCGACCGGGTCGTCTTCCATGTTGGCACTGCGGGCGAGTGGCGAATTCAGCTGGCTTTCCAGTTCGCCGCGCAGCTTGCGCTGAAACTCGGCGAAGCCGGGAAAGCCCAGGCGGCCGACGAAGCGCAAGATGGTGGGTGAACTGACCCCCGCGGCCTCTGCAAACTGGGCGACGGTGCCCAGTCCCTGCATCGGGTAATTGGCCAACAACGCATGCGCCGCCTTCTTTTCCGTGGCGGTAAATTCGTCCAGACGGTCGCGAATATCTTCCAGAAGTGGACGTTCCATGGGCGTCGGCCTTTATGACGGTCCGCGGCACTGAATTTCATTTGACAGCCGCTGCAATCTGCGTATCAAATATTACAGAAGTTAGTTAAGTCGGCAATCCTGTAATAAACATTACAAAATGCAGGGCCGATCTTTCAGGGAGTAGGGAATGGGTTCGAATCCCCAGACCGGAGGAATGACTCGGGCTGTCGCCGTTGAAAATGCGGAGGGAGCGGGGCCTTTCGTTTTTGTCTGCGATCACGCTTCCAACTTCTTTCCGCCCCCCTACGATACATCGCTCGGGATTACCGATGCGGACAAGATTGCGCATATCGCGTGGGACCCGGGAGCGCTCGGCGTTGCCAGGGGGCTGGCCAAGAGCCTTGATGCGCCGCTGGTGCACACCACTGTCTCGCGCCTGATCATCGACTGCAATCGCGAGGAAAACCGGCCTGACCTGATCCCGTGCCTTAGCGAAACCACCAAGATTGCGGGCAACCAGGACCTGTCGGCCGATGAGAAGACCTTCCGTCTGGACCTTGCGCACCGGCCATTTCACGACGCCATCGACAAGGTGATCAGCCAGCGGCTCGACCGCGGGCTGCCGACAGCAGTGGTCTCGATCCATTCGTTCACACCGGTTTACAAGGGACAGTCCCGTCCCTGGGAAATCGGCCTCATCTACGACAGGGACCGGCGTCTTGCCGATCCGGTCCTGGAGGGCTTGAAGGCCAAGGGTGGCCTGACCGTTGGAGACAACGAGCCGTACGCTCCGTCCGATGGTGTCTATTATACAATCCGTCGGCACGGCGAGGATCGCGAGCTGCCTTGCCTGATGATTGAAATCCGCAACGACGAAGTGAAGACCTCGGCAGAAGAAGCGCAGTGGAGCGATCTTCTGGCGCCCCTGCTGGAGCACGCCGCGCAAGCCGTTGGCGGGCAGACGCAGGGAGAAGCCCATGCTTAAGGCGGCCCGCGTCTATATCTGCATTGTCGACGGCTTCAATCGGGGCCTCGGCAAGATAATCATGTGGGGGGTCTTCGTCATGGCGGCGATCCTTCTGTGGTCGTCGATCTCCAAGACCTTCTTCAATCCATCGCTCTGGACACTGGAAGTCGCCCAGTTCGCGATGGTTGCCTATTACATTCTGGGCGGGCCCTATTCCATACAGCTCGGCTCCAATGTGCGCATGGATCTGTTCTATGCCGAGTGGAGCGCCAAGAAGAAGGCCTGGTTCGATGCCTTCACGGTGCTGCTGCTGATGTTCTATCTCGGTGTGCTGCTCTATGGCGCGCTGAATTCCACGGCGTACTCGCTTGGCTATTTCGGCAAGGACTCGCTCAGCTTCTGGTGGGACCTGTTCGTTTCCTTCGTCACCGGTGGTCCTGACGCGGCGGCTGAAAAGCTCGGCTATATCGAGCGTAGCCCGACGGCCTGGCGGCCCTATCTCTGGCCGGTCAAACTCATAATGATCATTGGATTTGTTTTGATGCTGCTGCAGGCCGTCTCGGAATTCATCAAGGATATCGCCCTGATCAAGGGAGAGACGCTCTGATGTCATACGAGATGATCGCTCTCCTGATGTTCTCGTCGATGATGCTGATGCTCCTCACGGGGCAGCGCGTTTTCGGCGCCATCGGTGGCATTGCCGCAATCGCCGCTCTGGCCCTTTGGGGCACTGGCGGTGGCGACATTCCTTTCTCCGCGGCCATGAAGCTGATGAAGTGGTATCCGCTGCTGACGCTGCCGATGTTCATCTTCATGGGCTATGTGCTGTCGGAAACCAAGATCGCCGACGACCTCTACAAGATGTTCCACGTGTGGATGGGCCCGCTCAATGGCGGTCTGGCTATTGGCACGATCCTGCTGATGGTCCTGATTTCCGCCATGAACGGTCTGTCGGTTGCCGGCATGGCCATCGGTGCGACCATCGCGTTGCCGGAACTTCTCAAACGAAAATACGACAAACGGATGGTCACGGGGGTAATCCAGGCCGGGTCGTCGCTTGGCATTCTGGTGCCGCCGTCCGTGGTGCTGGTGCTTTATGCGATGATCGCGCGCGCTCCTGTCGGCCAGCTCTGGCTGGCGGGGGTCGTTCCTGGTCTGATGATGGCAGCCATGTTCGTCGTCTACATCGCGATCCGCTGCAAGATCCAACCTGAACTCGGCCCTGCGCTGACGAAAGAAGAGCGCGACGCCTCCAAGGACGAGAAATACCATCTGCTTCTGGCAGGCATCCTGCCGATCATCATCTTTGCGGTGATGATGGTGCCCTTCGTCAAGGGCTACACCAGCCTGGTAGAAAGCTCGGCCATTGGTGCTCTGGCCGCCCTGGTGGCTGCCATCATCCGTCGCCGGATGACCTGGGATATCCTGAAGCTTTGCCTGAAGAACACGCTCGGCATTTCGTGCATGTTCATGTGGATCATCCTTGCCGCCCTCGGGTTCGGCGCGGTGTTTGACGGTCTGGGCGCGGTCAAGGCCATCGAGAGCCTCTTCACCGAACAGCTCGGCCTGTCGCCGTGGATGATCCTGATCCTGATGCAGCTGTCCTTCCTGGTGATGGGCACCTTCCTGGACGATACGGCGATGCTGGTCATCGTGGCACCGCTTTACGTGCCTCTGGTCGCAAGCCTTGATCTGGGCATGCCGGCGGGCGAAGTTCTGATCTGGTACGGGGTGCTCTACACGATCACCACGCAGATCGCCTACATGACACCGCCCTTTGGCTACAATCTATTCTTGATGCGGGCGATGGCGCCCAAGGAAATCAGCATGCGCGACATCTACGGTTCGATTACGCCGTTTGTCGCGGTGATGGTCCTGGCGCTCGTCCTCGTCATGGTTTTCCCGCAAATTGCCCTGTGGTTGCCGGATCTGGTTTACGGCAGGTAGCGAGGAACGGGACAAGAAGACAACGTCCGGAGGAAAAACGGAGTTGGACCGCGGACTTACGAGAGCCGGAAAACGGCCGCACCGCTTTAGCTGAATGTGAAACTTAGGGGAACTTGAGATGACCAACAGACGTGAGTTTCTGAAAAAAGCCGGTATCGGCACTGCCGCCGCCGCTGGAGCGACCACCCTTGCGGCTCCGGCCGTGCATGGCCAGTCGCAGATCAAATGGCGCCTCCAGACCTATGCCGGTCCGGCGCTCGCCGAGCACGTGATCAAGCCGCATATTGATGCCTTCAACAAGGCCGCCAACGGCGAGATGGTGATCGAGCTCTACACCGCCGACCAGCTGGTGCCGACGGGCGAACTGTTCCGCGCCATGCAGCAGGGCACGATCGATGCCGTTCAGTCGGACGACGACAGCATGGCGTCCCCGACCGAAGTCACCGTCTTCGGCGGCTACTTCCCGTTCGCTTCCCGTTATTCCCTCGACGTGCCGGTGCTGTTCAACCAGTACGGCCTGAAGGAAATCTGGGAAGAGGAATATGCCAAGGTTGGCGTGAAGCACATTTCCGCAGGTTCCTGGGATCCGTGCCACTTTGCCACCAAGGACCCGATCCGTTCTCTGAAGGATCTTGAAGGCAAGCGCGTCTTCACCTTCCCGACAGCCGGCCGTTTCATGAGCCAGTTCGGCGTCGTGCCGGTCACCCTGCCGTGGGAAGACATCGAGGTTGCCGTTCAGACCGGCGAACTCGACGGCATTGCCTGGTCGGGCATCACAGAGGATTACACCGTCGGCTGGGCGGATGTGACCAACTACTTCCTGACCAACAACATCTCGGGTGCGTGGGCTGGTTCGTTCTTCGCCAACCAGGAGCGCTGGAACGAGCTTCCCGATCACCTGAAGACCATGCTGCAGCTTGCCATGGATGCGTCGCACTACTATCGCCAGTGGTGGTACTGGGGCGGTGAAGCCAACCTGCGCGTGAACGGCACCAAGATGGAGCTGACCTCCATTCCGGACGCCGAATGGGCAACGGTCGAAGAAGCCGCGATGGCCTTCTGGGACGAAATCGCAGCTGAATCCCCGACCAAGGCAAAGGTCGTGGAGATCTTCAAGAAGTACAATCAGGACATGAAGAAGGCCGGCCGGCCTTACCGCTATTCCTGATAGAAACCCGGACCGTGCCGGCCATCGGCAGGCACGGTCAGATCTGCCGGTCCGGAGCGACCCCTCCGGACCGGGATTTTCCGGAATTAAATTCTCGACCGCTCAACCTGGAACAACCGTAAAATGCCTGGCAACCTGACCTTTGATGCACTGAAGTCTCTCGTCTCATCCGGCGAGATCGACACGGTGCTGACCTGTATCGTCGACATGCAGGGACGGCTGATGGGCAAGCGTTTCCACGCCCAGCATTTCGTCGACAGTGCCTATCACGAGACCCATTGCTGCAACTATCTGCTGGCAACCGACCTGGAGATGTACACGGTCGAAGGCTATGCGGCGACGAGCTGGTCCGGCGGGTACGGCGACTATGTCATGAAACCGGATCTTTCCTCCCTGCGGCGGGTGCCGTGGCTGGAAGGCACGGCCATGGTGATGTGCGATATCCTCGATCACCACACCCACAAGGAAGTGCCGCATTCCCCGCGCGCGATGCTGAAATCGCAAGTCGCGCGTCTGGAGGAACTTGGGCTGACGCCAATCATGGCGACCGAACTGGAGTTTTTCCTGTTCGAGAAAAGCTTTGAGGACATGCGCAAGGGCGGTTACCGCGATCTGGAGCCGATTTCCGGTTACAACGAAGATTACCACATCCTGCAGACCACCAAGGAAGAGGATGTGATGCGCCCGGTGCGCAATCACCTCTATGCCGCCGGCATCCCGGTAGAGAACACCAAGGGTGAAGCCGAAGCCGGGCAGGAAGAGCTCAACATCAAGTATGCACCGGCACTCGACACGGCCGAATATCACACCATCGCCAAGCATGCGGTGAAGGAAATTGCCTGGGCAAAAGGGCGTTCCGCGTCGTTCCTTGCCAAGTGGCATCATTCCCGCGTCGGGTCTTCGTCCCATGTGCACCAGTCGCTGTTCGACAAGGACGGCAACAACGTTTTCGTGGATGCCAAGGGCGAATACGGCATGTCCGAGACCATGCGCCACTACATGGCCGGGCTCATCAAGTATGCGCCGGACTATACCTATTTCCTGGCGCCCTACATCAACAGCTACAAACGGTTCCAGAAGGGCACCTTCGCGCCGACCAAGACCGTGTGGTCGGTCGACAACCGCACCGCCGGCTTCCGGCTCTGCGGCGAAGGCACCAAGGGCCTTCGCGTCGAGTGCCGCATCGGCGGTTCCGACCTCAATCCCTATCTGGCACTGGCGGTTCAGATCGCTGCCGGCATCAAGGGCATGGAAGAGAAGCTGGAACTCGACGCTCCGACCACCGGCGACGTCTACGACGCCAAGAAGGCGAGGGAAATTCCGCACACTCTGCGCGAGGCCCGCGAGACCCTGCGCAAGTCGAAATTCCTGCGTGAAGCGTTCTCCGACCAGGTGATCGACCACTATTCCCGCGCCGCCGAATGGGAGCTGGAGGAGTTCGACCGTGTGGTCACCGATTACGAGATTGCCCGCGGCTTCGAGCGGGCGTAAGAGGCGATGAAGCACTAGAAGGCAAGCTGCTTGGTTGCCCCTCATCCTGAGGAGGACCGCTAGGTCCGTCTCGAAGGAAGGGCGGCACACCGGACAAGCGGCCCATCCTTCGAGACAGCGCTCACGCGCTTCCTCAGGATGAGGGAGGCGGGTGCTGAAAAACAAGAAATCGGAGCCAACCACTTTCAACAAACCGTCCGTAGAGGCGGTTCTGAGAGGTTCAAAATGTCAGATGTCATCAAGCTGATTTCCCCCATCGACGGTTCGGTCTATGCCGAACGCACGGCGCTGGACGACGCCGCGGTCGACCGGGTGGTTTCCACCGCACGGACCGCACAGGCAAGCTGGGCTGCCGTGCCGGTTGCAGAACGCGTTGCCTATTGCCTCAAGGCACTGGAAGCGCTGAAGGCGATGAACGAAGAAGTCGTGCCCGAACTGGCCTGGCAGATGGGCCGGCCGATCCGTTTCGGTGGCGAACTCGGCGGCACCATCGAGCGCACCGAATATTGCGCGAAGATCGCTGCTGAAGCGCTAGCCGATGTGGAGCGCACCGACAAGGCGGGCTTCAAGCGCTACCTGCGCCGCGTGCCGCTCGGCATCGTCATGGTGATCGCGCCGTGGAACTATCCGTTCATGACGGCGATCAATACCATCATGCCGGCGCTGATGGCAGGCAATGTGGTCGTGCTGAAGCATGCCGCGCAGACCCTTCTGGTCGGTGAGCGCCTCGCCAAGGCCTTCGAGATTGCCGGTCTGCCGAAGGGCGTTTTCCAGAACATCGTCCTGACCCACCAGGGCACGGAAAAACTGCTCGGTTCCGGTCTGATCGACCATGTCAACTTCACAGGTTCCGTCGGCGGCGGACGTGCCATCGAAAAGGCGCTGGCCGGTACCTTCGCGACGCTTGGCCTGGAACTGGGCGGCAAGGACCCGGCATATGTGCGGGCTGACGCAGACCTGAACTATGCGGTTGAGAATCTGGTCGATGGTGCATTCTACAACGCCGGCCAGTGCTGCTGCGGCATCGAGCGCGTCTATGTGCATGAAAGCCTCTACGACCGCTTCGTCGAAGGCTTTGTCGATCTGACCAGCCAGTACAAGCTGGGCAATCCGCTGGATGAAGCGACCACTCTGGGCCCGATGGCCCAGGCGCGTTTTGCCGCCTGGATCCGCGAGCAGACGCAAGAAGCTCTGCGCAAGGGCGCGAAGGCGCACATCGATACCTCCAAGTTCGAAGCCGACAAGGAAGGCACGCCCTACCTGGCGCCGCAGGTGCTGACGGAAGTCAATCACCAGATGTCCGTGATGCGCGAAGAAAGCTTCGGCCCGGTCGTCGGCATCATGAAGGTGAAGGACGACGAGGAAGCGCTGCAGTTCATGAACGACAGCCCCTATGGCCTCACCGCATCGATCTGGACCGAAGACGTTCAGGCCGCTGCAGAGATCGGCGACAAGATCGAGACCGGCACCGTGTTCATGAACCGCTGCGACTATCTCGACCCGGCCCTGGTCTGGACCGGCGTCAAGGACACCGGCAAGGGCGCGGCTCTTTCCGAAATCGGCTTCCACAACCTGACCCGGCCGAAGTCGTTCCACTTCCGTCTGGAGCATTGAGGCCGGTCTGACAAACGACCGAGCGAGCCCAGTTTCCTAGTCCCAAATCGGGCAGGGTGATTGAGCTTGCTCCCCTCTCCCCCCTTGAGGGGGAGATGTCTCCGCAAGGAGACAGAGGGGGGGGTGCCACCCCCTCGGCAAACTAGGCACCGGAATATACGCAGAGCCCAGTCACCCCCCTCTGTCAGCTTCGCTGACATCTCCCCCGCAAGGGGGGAGAGGGGTGCAAGAGGCAATGCCGAGACTTGTAACTGCCTCCCTTGTCGGTGTGGCAGCGACCAGAACCCTGAGTTTCAAGACAACGAGACACCCATGAGCTCTCTTCCTTCCGTCAATTGGTCCTATCCGACCTCCGTTCGCTTCGGTGCCGGCCGCATCAAGGAACTTCCCGATGCGGTCAAGGCCACCGGCATGGCCAATCCGCTGCTGGTCACCGACCCGGGCCTTGCCGGCCTGCCGATGGTCGCAGAGGCGATTGCAAGCCTGGAAGCTGCCGGCCTTAAGGCTGCGGTCTTTTCCGACGTCAAGCCGAACCCGGTCGACAGCAACATTGCTGCCGGTGTCGCCGCCTACAAGGCCGGTGGACATGATGGTGTCATCGCTTTTGGTGGCGGTTCGGGCCTCGATGCAGGCAAGCTGATCGCCTTCATGTCCGGCCAGACCCGGCCAATTTGGGACTTTGAAGATATCGGCGACTGGTGGACCCGTGCAGATCCGGCCGGTATTGCGCCGATCGTCGCGGTGCCGACCACTGCCGGAACCGGCTCGGAAGTTGGCCGCGCGGGTGTTGTCACCAACGAAGCGACGCACACCAAGAAGGTTATCTTCCACCCGAAAATGCTGCCGGCCATCGTGATCTGCGATCCGGAACTGACCGTCGGCATGCCGCGCTTCATCACCGTCGGCACCGGTATGGACGCTCTGGCACATTGCCTGGAAGCCTATTCCGCACCGATGTATCACCCGATGTCCGAAGGCATCGCGCTTGAAGGCATGCGGCTGGTGTTTGAAAACCTGCCGAAAGTTGCTGCGGATGCGTCCGATCTTGAAGCACGTGGTCACCTGATGAGCGCCGCCGCCATGGGTGCTGTTGCCTTCCAGAAGGGCCTCGGAGCGATCCACTCGCTGTCTCATCCGGTCGGTGCGCTTTATGACACTCACCACGGCATGACCAACGCGGTCTTCATGCCGTACGTGCTGCAGTTCAACAAACCCGCCATCGAACAGAAATTCGAGCGGCTTGCCGGTTTCCTTGGCATCGCCGGCGGTTATCAGGGTGTGCTCGATGCGATCCTGAAACTGCGTGAAGACCTCGGCGTACCGCACACGCTGGCCGGTCTCAATGTCGATGACAGCAAGCGCGACCTGATTGCCGAAATGGCGATTGTCGACCCGACCGCAGGCGGTAACCCGGTTCCGCTGACAAAGGAAGGCGCGTTGGACATCTTCGACAAGGCTCAGCAGGGTATCGTCTGAAGCAAGACCCCTTGACCTCGAAGGCGCACCGGATACCGGTGCGCCTTTTTTTGTTTTTCAGGCCATCTTTCGCAATCACGGCCAAGCGTAGCCAAGCCGGGCCGGTGTGCCGCGGGGCCTGCAGATGGCCCAGAATTGTTCGCGGACAGCTTTGACGCTCTCCGATCCCGGGTCTTCGCTTCGCTGCGTCGCGGATCACGCACTCATAGCCTTTGCACTTCAGGTCGCTCTGATCGTTCCCAGGATGAGGTTGGTGGTGCGTGCATTGCTGGCGCTCAGCGCGCCATTCGGTCTTTCTGTTCGAGATCGCTGCTCTCCGCCTTCCGCCACTTATCCGGCGTCATGCCGGTCACCCGCAGGAATTCGCGGTTGAAGTTCGACTTGGTCGAAAACCCTGCCCGGTACATGGCCTCGGTCACCGTGATGCCGTCCTGGCGCAGCAGCGCGCAGACGTCCTTGATCCTGAAATCGTTCACATAGCGTGAGACATTCATGTCGCGCACCCGGTTGATGGCCTGCGAGAGCTGACGGGCGGGCAGACCGGCCCGGCGAGCCAGCCTTGAGAGGTTGAGCGTGTCGTCGCGATGAAGGTGCTGTGCCATCATCAGGGCGTCGACTCGCGCGACGATTTCCGCGTCTTCGGAGGTGGCGGTCTGGGCCGCGGGTTCCGGCTCGGTGTTTGTCTCCGTCTGGGCATGGCCTGCCGTGCGGGCGGCAAGACCGATCAGCAGCAGGCTGACTATATTTGCGTTACTGACCAGAATGGCTGCATGGCTGCCGCCCGAGCGTTCGAAATCGAAAAGGATCACCAGATCGAACAGGGCGGACAGGCACAGGCAGAAGGCGGCCAGCCACAGGGCCCGGTGGGCAGCGGCAGCTTCGTCCAGACGGGCAAGTCCGAGGCCGTCCGGTCCGCGCCAGGCGATCCGTGCCAGGGCCACGGCATAGGCCAGGAACAGCAGCACCAGGGCACTATCCAGCAAGATAGGCGCCGCAAGCATCAGACCCAGAATGACGAGTGCGGCCAGTGGTGCCGCTGCCAGGCGAAACCGTCCGGGCGCGGCCTGATCGACGAGACCGCGAAAGCTCTCATAGGCAAGAGGGGGCAGCAGAGCAGCCAGCAGCGGCTGCACGAAGCGCAAAGCGTCGACGTTATATCCCCAGCGCAGGCCCAGGACGATGGATTGCAGGCAGCACAGGGCAATCAGCATCAGGAAGGTGCGTGTGGCTGTTGCTCCGCTGCTTTTCTTCAGAAACACAAAGACAAGCGCCAGAAGCAACGCGTTGACGAAGGGCAGGGGAACAAACAGCACGGGCAAGGCACCTCGATGGGGCGATGGCGGGGACCTTTATCGCGATCCGGCATGACTGAATCGTGAAAGAGGACGCTTTCCATCACGGCCTTAGCAAGAATTCGGTCATTGCTCCACTGACTGAAAGACCCCTCATGAAAATACAATCTCTTTTCTTGCCGCTGGTTCTCACGCTGGCCGTCACCACACCAGCCAAGGCCCAGGAACCGGTGGGTGTTCGCGAGATCTCGGTAAGTTCGAAAGCCAGAGGCGAGGATCTCACTGTTCTGGTCTGGTACCCGGCCAAGTCGGGCGGGGAAGCAGTGCTGATCGGCGATGACAGGATCTTCGAAGGCACGCCAGCATTGGCCGATGCCGCAAGGGCGGAAGGGATGTATCCGCTGATCGTGCTCTCGCACGGGTCGGGAGCGTCAGTCGAAAAGATGGCCTGGATCGCGAGCGAACTTGCCGGCGAAGGTTTTATTGTCGCCGGTGCAAATCACCCCGGCACCACCAGCGGCGATTCCACGCCGGAAGATACGCCGAAGCTCTGGCAAAGAACGGACGATCTCGCCACGGTGATCGATGAGTTGCTTGCCGATCCGGACTGGTCGGCGTCAATCGATCGAGGAAATATCGGGGCGCTCGGTTTTTCCCTTGGCGGCGCTGCCGTTCTGGAAAGCGTGGGTGCAACGGCAAGGCTGGAGGCTTATGTCGACTATTGCGACACCAATCCGCAGATGCCGGACTGCCAATGGTTCATGGGCGGCAGAGCCTTTGTCGACAGGGAGGAAATCAAGGTCGAGCCGCTTGATCTGCGGACGGTCGACAAGGCTCTTTTCGAACAAAAGAGCCATGATGCCCGGATCAAGTCTGTTATTGCTGTCGATCCGGCGCTGGCGGCTGCTTTTCAGGAGCAAAGCTTCGCGGGTGTCGGTGTGCCGCTGCATTTCCTCAATCTTGGCGTGGCAGGGCAGATCGATGTCGGTGTGCGTTCTGCGCATCTGGCCGCTGCTGCGCCAGACGCCGATCTGGATCACATCGAGGATGCCGTTCATTTCAGCTTCCTGCCCGTGTGCAAGGAAGACGCGATTGCCTTCATGAAATCCATCGGCGAGACGGACAGCCTGTGCACCGATGGTGGCGGCAGGTCTCGTGCCGAGCTGCACGATCAGATGGCCAAGATGATTGTCGAGGCTTTCCGGGCAGATTTGAAGGCGGCAAACTGACGGCCTGGCCGGGGACTCGATCGAGCTTTTTGCTCATGTGGACTGCAGCCTCCCGTGCTTTCGAGGGTGGGAGGCTGCCGGTCGTCTCAAGGTGTCAGGATGAAGCGCCCTGGCTGCGTTCGATCAGCTTCAGCACTGCCACAAGCACGATGCCGTAGAGAACATGGCCAACGAGGGCGACCCAGACGATGCCACTGAAGTTCAGGAAGAACGGCAGGCCGGCGACCGATGTGATGCCGCCGATGGCGAAGACCCAGAGACCGAAACCGTAAATTGCCGACGGCAGGAGCCAGTGGGTGTTGCCGACCACGCGCTGCCACAACGGCGCGAAGATGAACATCCAGCCGACAGGGTAGCCGATCAGTCCGACGGCGTAGAAATGGACGAAATATCCGCCGAAGTCACCGTTCGGAAGACCCAGGCTGCCAAGCAGGCTTTTGGCGAGGCCGTGCGGTGAAAGGGTCGCGAAACCCAAAGCCGGACTGATGATCTGGCCCCAGAGGTCGAACGCGTTGGTCGCAAAGAAGCCCGAGATGAACATCAGGCCGAGCGTATGAAAACTCAGGGCGGGCAGGGTGCCGGCAGTCTGGGCCTGGCTGGAAGTTGTATTCATGACGGGATCACTTTCCTGAGATTGTCTCTTCTGCTGGCAGATACTTGGCTCTGAATGCGATCACATGGAAATAAAATGGCGAGGGTCCTGCGTGACGAATTCGTGATGAAAAATTGACGCCTCGCAGCGGCTGTTTCCAATCTTTGGATAACGCGCGGGCGCTGTTGCTACACCTCCTCTTGCATGATCGGATGCGCCCTCTTTGCAACGCCGACAATGTGAGAATGCCGAAATGGATAAGTTGCCCGTCCGCCTCTATGCCGCTTTTGCTGCCGATGAGCGAGGCGGCAACATCGGCGGCGTTGTTTTTGAGGATACGCCGCTGTGGCCGGACGCGCGTCAGCGGATCGCGGCGGATATCGGTGCCCCGACGACGGGTTTTGTCCGCCAGAAGTCCGACAAGAGGATCGAGGTCCGCTTTCACTCGACCCGGGCGGAAATGGATATGTGCGGCCATGTTACCGTTGCGATTTTTGCGGCGTTGCTGGCCGACGGGCGGATTGGGCCTGGAAGCTATGTTCAGGAAACACCCGCGGGGGAAATCGGTGTTGATGTCGCCTCGGACGGTGCCATCACCATGCACCAGCCTTTGCCGAAGTTCGGATTGAACGAGGCAACCGCGGACGAGATAGCTCCGCTGCTCGGCATGGAACCGGCTGGTGTTCTCAGCGTTGCGGCGTCCTCGACAGCCCTTCGGCATGTTTTCATCGAAGTGGCAGATACCGATGCTCTGGCAGCCCTTCGTCCGGATGATGACGGGCTGCGCCGTTTCAGCCAGGAACGGTCGATCGACACGATGGGCATCTGGTGCCGGACAGGGCGTGGTCTGGGCAAGGCTAAGGTTCGCCTGCGGGATCTCTGCCACGGTGTCGGCGATCCGGAAGAGGCGGCGAGCGGTACCACCAACGGTGCGCTGGCCTGCCAATTGTTCCGGGCGCAAAAACTTCTGCCTGGCAATGGCGGACAGGCGGTCCTGGTCGCGGAGCAGGGCTTCGAAATGGGCCGTCCAAGCATCGTCAGAACCGTTCTGAACACGGCTGGCGGCGAAGTCACCGGTGTTTCTGTCGGTGGGTATGCGGCCTTGCGGCTGACGGGCGAGTTTCACCTGTGAAACTCGCCGCGCTGGTGTGACGTCAGACCCGTTCGAACAGCGCTGGTCCCGTCTCGCTGAAGAGTTCGATCTCGAGCGACTTGGCCGGACCGGATGATACATCGCCAAAGACCAGCGTCGAACGGGATCCGTCGGGCGCGTTCTCGGTGACGAAATCGAACACCATTACCGGTCCGCTCCAGGGCTTCAGCGGGAAGGGGATCTGTTTCGGTCCTGCCATCAGCACCAGCTTGTCGCCGTCTGCCTTGATTTCGACCTTGCCGAAATACGGGTTGGAATAGGTGCCGGTGAGAAGGTCTTGCGGAGGCGTCGGGCCGGCATCTGCCGGGCGGTCCTGACCGACAGTGCTGCCACGTTTGGTGTAGAAACCTTCGAACCTGCTTGAATATCCGCCGTACCAGTCCCGGGTGATGTGGCCGAGCTGCGCCAGGTCGGTGAAGGAGGCCGTGATGGCTTCGGCTGCCCCGACAGGGGCTGCATTGGTGAGGACGACTATGCCCAGGTCAAGCGAGGGGATCATCGCAAAGCAGGTGCCCGCGCCCAGCAGGAACGCGCCGGAATGGCCGATCCGGACACGGCCGGACGGATCAGTGCCGACATTGAAGCCGTAACCGTAAAAGCCGGACCTGGCATCGGGGCTGTGGGGGCGATCCGAAAAGCTTTGCGGGCTGATGGCCGGCAGAAGCGCCTCGGGTGCGATAAGCGGAGTTCCCGCGTGGGCGCCGTCTGCAAGCAGCATCTTCAGCCAGATGGCCAGATCGTTGGCGGTCGAACTGACGCCACCTGCCGGCGACTGGGCATCGGGCTTGCGCTGGTACAGCGGAGCAAAGCCGTCGCCGTCTCGGCTGTGTGGGATGGCGCGGTTGCTTGCTGCCATGTAGTCGGCAAAGCGTGAGCTGGTCGACGTCATGCCGAGTGGCCTGTAAAGCGCTTCTTCCGAAAGGCTGCTCCAGTCGGTGCCGGCAGCCTCGGCAACGGCCTCAGCGGCGGCGGTCAGGCCGAAGTTGGTATAGGCATAGGAAATCCGGAAAGGTGCCAGCGGCAGAAGCTTCAATCTCTGCAGGATTTCCTTTCGGTCGTAACCCAGGTCTTCCAGATCGTCGCCTGCGTGGTCCGGCAGACCGGAGCGATGGCTGTAGAGGTCACCTATGGTCAGCTTTTCGGTGCGGTCGGGATCGGACAATTCGAACCAGGGCAACAGTTCGCGCATCCGGCTGTCCCAGCCGACGACGCCCTTGCTGACCTGGCTCGCAACGACGGTCGCGCCCACCGGTTTGGAGAGGGACGCAAGCTGAAACACGGTGTCCGGTGTGATGGTTTCCGGTCCGCCAAGGCGGCGCACACCGAAGCCCTTGGAATAGACGGTTTCGCCCCGATGAACGGCGGCAACGGCCAGTCCCGGGATTTTGCTGCGCGTCATCACGTCGGCCACGATTGCGTCAAGCTCGGCAACTGCCTTTGCAATCTGCTCGGGCGAGGCTTCAATACCTGGTGTCTGGGCAGGAGAAAGCTCCTGCGCAAACCCACGCAGCGGCAGTGCAGTCAGTGCAGCGGTCGCAGTGCCGAGAAACAGACGGCGGGAGAGTGTGTGCCGGGGCATATGCAAATTCCTTGGGGAGATACTGAAATCAAAACAAGCATATGCATGATGCGCGAAACGCACCTGAGAGATCAACTTAACGACGTGTAATGCGGGTTTGTTGAAACTTCTTGGTTAAGCAACCGTGTCTTGAGCAGACAAGCAAATGGCCGGCACCAGAACGGCATCCGGCCGGCAGGTCGGGTGCTATTCGATGTCGCCGTGGACGGCGACCATATCCAGTTTCGCTTCCGGGGCGGCAATGGTTCTGAAGGCTTCGCGCACACCGTCTTCGGTCAGGTCGCGCTGAACGGCGATCAGCGTGTTTTCCGGATGCTCCTCGCAAAGCTCTGCCATATAGGCCAGCTCCTGACGGGCAACACCAAGCGCCGCCTCTACGGAAGGTGCGCCGTAAATGTCGACAAAATGCTGAGCAAGCCGCTCGGCGAGGGTGGCAAGCTCGGCCTCTTCGATCGGGGTGACGGCAACGAAGGTTGCTCTACCGAAGGTTTCCAGCCCCAGCCAGCCGTTGGCAAAGGCCTGACGTGCCTTGCCGGTCAGGTCGGCTTCGGTCCAGTCGGAAAACTCGAAGCCGCCGGACAGGCACCATTCGCCGGTACGAGCCGGGGAAAAGAAGACGTTGCGGTCGCTGTCATCCAGGTGAATGGCACGAGCGAGTTTCATCCGGTTATCCCTCAAGACGGCTGGAAAGCGGGATCAAGGTCGTGTCCTCACCCGTTCTCAGCAACATACCAAAATTTTCATCGACACCGACGAAAGTGCCGGAGGTTCCGTCAACCTCCACCGTTTCACCCAGCGTCGGAACAAGACCGCGCCAGTCGGAATGGACGGGGCGCGGGCCGTCGTCCAGCCAGCGATTGAGCCAGTAAAGGCTATGGCGCACCCAGCACTCCAGAAGCTGGTCGGGGGTAATCTCGCCGCAGCCTTCTTCGGACAACCAGGTTCGGTCAGGATCCTTGCCGGGGTTTGATTTCCGGCTTGTCATGCTGAGTTCCAGGCCGAGGATCAGCCAGTCCGGGGTTGCCTCGGGATCCTGCGTAGACGCCTTGACGCGCATGCGCCCGCAGACCGCGCCGTTGACGCGAATCCGGCCATCCCATTCCAGGTGGACTGCCACCTCCGGCGGGGCGAGCGTGCCGAGCGCTGCCTGAAAACCGAGGCCGCACACGGGCAGGATGGCCATGGCCTCCTCCAGCGGGACTTCCGGTGCAAAGATCAGAGCCGCCCGCAGGCGTTCCCCGCCAAGGTTATAGATGACTGTTCCGGGGTCCGTGCCGGTGATGGCAAGCGCCAATGCACGTTCGAAGGGATCTGCCTGTCCGGTTAGTGCCTCGCCCTGAAAAAGCGGCGGAAACTGCACTTCGCTCATGCGTTGCCCTCCGCGATCAAAGTTCGGGCGAGCTGACGGAACACGGAAGCTTCCGGCGCTTCAGGTGTCTTGATCGAAATCGGTGTGCCGCCATCGCCGGCAAGACGGATGTTGAGATGCAGCGGCACTTCGGCCAACAGGGGAACACCGAGCTTTTCCGCTTCCGCAGCAACGCCGCCATGGCCAAAGACGTGTTCCTCATGGCCGCAGTTGGAGCAGATGTGGGTCGACATGTTCTCGATCATGCCGATAAGCGGAACCTGCATCTGGTTGAACATGCTGATGCCCTTGCGGGCATCGATCAGGGCAACGTCCTGCGGTGTCGAAACGATGATGGCGCCGTCGACGGCGAACTTCTGGCAAAGTGTCATCTGGACATCGCCGGTGCCGGGCGGCAGATCGACGATCAGCGCATCGAGCGCGCCCCATTGCACCTGGGTCATCATCTGCTGCAGAGCACCCATCAGCATCGGCCCGCGCCAGGCAACTGCCTCGTCGCCAGATGTCATCAGGCCGATGGACATCATGGTGACGCCGTGGTTGCGCAGCGGCAGGATCATCTGGCCATCCGGCGAGGTCGGCCGGCCGGAGATGCCAAGCATCTTGGGCTGCGACGGACCATAGACATCGGCATCCAGCAGACCCACCTTGCGGCCTTCGGCGGCCAGCGCACAGGCAAGATTGGCAGCCACGGTCGACTTGCCGACGCCGCCCTTGCCCGAGGCAACCGCGATCACCCGGTCGATGCCAGGCACCTTCTGCGGCCCGGTTGCGCCCGGTGCTGCCGGTTTCGCCCGGATCGGCTGCGGTTCGGACGGTTTGGGCGCTGCGGGTTTGGCGGCCTGTGCGGCCGGCTGGTCCGCATGGGACGTCAGGATCACCTGAACGCTTTCGCAGCCTTCCAGCGCTTCGAGCTTCGTTTCCGCTTCGCGTTTCAGAACTTCCATCTCGGCCATGCGCCGCGGGTCGATCTCCAGAACGAAGCGGACCGTACCGCCATTGACCTGCAGTGCCCGCATCATTCCCGAGGCGGCAATGTCCTCGCCGGAGGCCGGATCCTTGATCGTCTTCAGAACCGACAGGGCGGTTTCGCGCGTCAGTGACACGTTAGTCCTGCCCCTCGATTTCGCCGGTGACCACGTGCTCGAGACCGAGTTCCTCGATCGTCACGACAGCTTTCACCTTGAAGGATTTTCCCGCATTCGGGCCTGCTTCGCGCACCGCATTTTCGATGGCCTGCTGCGAGGTCACACCGACCTGCTTCAGGAACTTGCGCATGGACATGTTGAAATCTTCGCTCATCTTATTCTCCTGTTGAATGCGGCGCACATTGACGGCTCGCCCGATTGAAACCTACCCTAGCGGATCTGGCCAGCAACGTGAGGGAGGAGCGCGTGGGCTGCCGTGCCTTGATATTTCTTGCCGTTGCCCTGTCGGCCGGCATCCTGTTCCATAAACCGGGGATCGCGCAATCGCGGTCTTTCCGGATGGGCGTGCCGAACGCGATTGCGGAAACCGGCTTCCTCCAGTATCTGCTGCCGCGCTTTTCGCTCAAGACCGGGATCCGCATCGAAGTCGTGGGTGACACGGAATCCTCCGAACTCAGTCTTTCGGAAGGCGCTTCCGGGGTTGCCGTGTTCTCCGGACTTGGCAAGACCTGGTTCCTCATGACCCATAAGGAAACCAACGAACACGCGATCCGCTTTCGGGACTGGCTGACCGGGGACATCGGCAGGCGCACGGTTGATGCTTTCGAGGAAGACGGCAAGCAGGTGTTCACCGCAGCGCTCGAACAGGTGGAGGACGATGGCCCGGTCGTCCTGTCCGGTGATGCGATCCGGGGTGAGGAACTGGCCGTTCTCCATTGCGGACGGTGCCATATGGTCAACGAGGCGACGCGCCTTACGACCATCGGTTCATCGCCTTCCTTCGCGGTGATGCGCAGTTTCTCCGACTGGCAAATGCGGTTCGAGGCGTTTTTTGCCCTCAATCCGCATCCCGCTTTCACGGTGATCGACGGCGTTACCGAACCTTTCGACATAAGCAGGCCATCGCCGATCGTGCCGGTGCAGATGACGCTTGAAGAACTCGAAGCGATCCTTGCGTTCGTTTCCCGCATTCCGCCGGCCGACCTCGGAGCCCCCATACAGTACCAGTGATCTTGTCTCATCCGGTTCAATGATCGCGCCGCTTGCTGATGTAGTCGTCCGTCGTGCGAACACGTGGGCGCTCGGCGGAGGCGAACGGGTTGTTTTCCGAATGGTAGACGGCGTTCACCCGGCAGTCGTCGCACATCTGTATGAGCTGTATGGCCTTGTTGTCCTGGAACATGGCGTGTTTGCCGGCGAGCTTTTCCGTCAGTCTCATCACTGTTGACCGGACACCGAATGGCTTGCCGCATTCAACACAGTTGAACGGCTCTTCTTCCTTCAGCACCCTGGCGCGCAATGCGTCGTCCGAAAGATCAAGCCTCGGATCCAGTGTCAGGGCCTTTTCCGGGCAGATTGTCGTGCAGATGCCGCACTGCAGGCAGGCATCTTCCTGAAAGCGCAGCTGCGGCGCATCGGGATTTTCCTTCAGGGCGCCGGACGGGCAGAGCGACACGCAGGACAGGCACAGCGTGCAGGCGTCCTGGTCAAGGACAACCGAGCCATAGGGGGCTCCTTCCGGAAGCGGGATGACCTTGCCCGGCTCGTTGAGCGTTTTGGCGGCAAGACGCGTGATTTGCCGGCGGGAGCCAAGGGGCAGGATCGGCTGCTTCGCGGTCACCGGAGACTGTTCGCGGTAAAGGATTTCTTCCAGCTCGTCCGGATCGGACGGGGTGATGAGGCAGACGCGGTCTTCGCCGGCGATCGCATTGGAAAGTTCAGCCTGGAAGGGCATGCCTTCCTTTTCCGTGGCTGGTGATAGCAACACGGTCACGTCGGCGAAGCCGCAGGCAAGTGCTGCCAGGCTTTCCGTATGGCCGAAACTGGCGATGGCTTCCATCTCCAGCGGAATGACGTCCGCCGGCAAGCCCTTGCCGTAGCGAGCGCCCAGGCGGATCAGCTCTGCACCGTGGCTGCTGTCGTGAACGAGCAGGCGCGGTGCGTCGGAGCTGAGCTTGCGCCAGGTTGCCGCCAGCGTTTGCAGGCGCTGGAAGGTGTGGCTGACGGGGGGAGCATCGTAGCTGATGGCACCGGACGGACAGACTGCCGAACAGCTTCCACAGCCGGCGCAGACCATGGTATCGACCGCAACACTGTCGCCGCCGGGGCTGATGGCACCGGTTGGGCAAAGATCCAGACAGCGCGTGCAGCCTGTTTTGCGGGCCCTGGAGTGAGCGCAGAGCTGCTCGTCCAGACGAACGTAGAGCGGCTTTTCGAAGGTGCCGACAAGTTGTGAGGCATCCAGGAGCGCCTTGGTGAACGCGCCCGCATTGCCCGGGTCTGCCCGCAGGTAGCCTTCCCGTTTTTCCGGTGCGGGAAAGAGCGGCTGCCCCCGGCGGAGGTCCAGCACGATGTCGCATTCCGTGCGCCCACCGCTCTTGGGATCTGTCCAGTTGAACGCGCCCCGCCCGCCGGGAATGCGCTCCTGCAGGGCATCGAAACCGACCTTGAAGTGGCCAAGCGCACCGGTTGCTGTTGTTACCCGGCCGCGCACGATGTCGAACCGCCGGTCGTCGGCAAGAGGCAATTCGTCGGCAGGGTCGAGAATGACTGTAACGCTCAGGAGCTCGCAAAGATGGTCTGCCGCGGTAAGCGCAGCTTCGCTGTCGCCAAGGATGAGGCAGGTGCCCTCCGAGGTAACGTCCACGACCTTTGCACCGGGTGTCGGCAAGATCGATTCGGCGAGCAGCGCGGCCATCTTGGGAGACGTGCTGCGGGTGTCGGCGGTCCAACCGGCTCGGTCGCGCAGATCGACAAAAAGAGGTTCGTCCGCTTCAAGGTCTGCGGCCAGATCCTCGAATGCCTGGCGTTCCTGCTGACACGCAATGATGACATTGCCCGCCTGAAGCGCTTCGGCAGCCTGCGCTGCTTCGCCGCGGCAAAGTTGCGTGTGGATTTTCGAACAGGTCAGTCCCGTTGCCTGTTCGATAAGCCCGGCGTCAATAGCCTGTGTATTCAGGCAATCGCAAAGCAGAAGCCTTGGTTGCGTCATTGTGTGCGCGTCCTCTCCCCCGGATCGTCCGAAACCGATTCTCTTGTGATTTGTCAGACAATGCCGAACCCCATAACAAGGGCGCTGAAAGGCGCGCGTCAAGTTCGACTTCTGCGGGGCTTGAAATTTATGTCGCTTGCTACAGCATTTTACGTAACATCAAAACAGAGTCGGATTGAACCGGCGGACGGGGAGGTAGGTGGTTCGTGACTAGGGAAAGAACGCGCGTCATGCCGGTGGGGGTTGTGGTGCGCAGGCTGCCTGGCGTAACGCGCTGGCAGAAGTGGACCTGGTTGCCGGTGTCCCTGCTGCCGGGAGCCGCGCCTGCGGACTGGAAAATGCTGCGGGCCGAAGGCGATGCGATCGAATACCATGCGACGACCTTGAGCCTGGAGCTGCATCACACCCAGACCGAAGCCTATCTGATTGCCCTGTCCGACAAGGTTCCCTCCGTCTACGTTGTGATGCGGGCTGCCCCGGAGCTGGCTCCGGCGATCCCCATTGAGGTGCTGCACATGACAGCGTCTGCCCATGAAGGCCTGGATTACGCGGATTCCGCCGAGGTCTTTGTCGAGAAGGTGCCAATGCCGCCAGGGCTGATTGCCTGGGTCCGGGAATTCATTGACATGCACCACGAAGAGGAAATCTTCTACAAGCGTCAGCGTGACAAGCACCGGATCGACCTGGAGGAAGAAGGCATCGGTGATCCACGCATCCGGCAGCTTGCCGACGTTTACCGGGCGCCCGGCACCCGAAAGAAGGACACACTGCAGTGAACTCCGGCGACGACAAGCCAATGGATTTCTGGTCAAGGCGCAAGGCTGCGGTTCGCGAGGCCGAAGCCGCGGAGGTCGAGCGCCGGGACGCTGAGCTTGAAACCGCGAAACGGGTCGAGCTGGAAGAAAAGACCGACGCGGAAATCCTGGAAGAACTTGGACTGCCTGATCCCGACAGCCTGCAGAAGGACGATGATTTCACGCAGTTCCTGGCCAAGACCGTGCCGGAGCGTCTGCGCCGGAGGGCATTGCGCCGTTTGTGGCTGTCCAACCCCGTTCTCGCCAATCTCGATGGCCTGAACGATTATGACGATGATTTTACCGATGCATCGACCGCCGGTCAGGTGGTGAAGACCGCCTATGAAGTTGGTCGTGGATTCTTGAAAAAAATCTCTGAAACGGAGCCGGACGAAAACTCGGACGCTACGCAGGCCGGAGAAGGTGAAGTACTTTCCGGGCAAAGTGATTCTGCTGCGCCGCAATCGGAACAACTTGCTGCAGCGCAGCATACTTATGTCGAAAATGGAAAAACATCTATTCGATTGACGCAAAGAGACGAGAAGGTGCAAATTAGTGAAATTGGAACTATTGTGTCTGATGAAACAGCACTGGTCGAAGCCGAAGAAGAGCGCCTGCCGAAACGGCGCCGAATGCGTTTCGACTTTGATTAATACTAAAGTCTAAGAAGTTTTTGCGCCAGAAAAGCACCGCGTGTGTGGGAGGAAAAGGCTCGAATGGCCGTTGTGGCGAGGGAATTCATTATCGAACCGGAAGATCAGGCCCGGTCCGAATTATACGACTTTCTGGCACTGGTGCTTGCGCGCCCGGCCGGAGCCGAGCTGCTCGAGCAGATTGCAGGCCTGCAGGGTGGTGATACGCCCCTGGGCAATGCTCTGAATGTGCTTGCCAGAATTGCGGCAGTGACGACGCCGGAGACGGCCGAGCGTGAATTCAATGCCCTTTTCGTCGGTCTCGGGCGCGGTGAGCTGCTGCCATACGCCAGCTATTATCTGACAGGGTTCCTCAACGAAAAGCCACTCGCAAAGCTGCGCCAGGACATGGCGGAGCGCGGGATCGAGCGCGCTGAAGACAAGCACGAGCCGGAAGACAACATCGCATCGCTGATGGAGATGATGGCGGGGATGATCCTCGGCCGTTTCGGCAAGGTGACGTCTCTCAGCGAACAGAAGAGTTTCTTCAACGCCCATGTGGAACCTTGGGCGATACATTTCTTCACTGATCTGGAAGCGGCCGGAACATCGGTGTTCTACGGTGCTGTCGGATCGTTGGGGCGCCAGTTCATGGAAATCGAGGCACAGGGCTTCGACATGATCTCGAACTGACGGTTGCATCTGAAATGGGGTGGCTTGGCCATCCATCTGCGAGAGGAGGAATGCGACAATGAAACGACCCGAAACGGCAAGCCCTGAAGAGGGTACAGGCCGCCGGGACTTCCTGAAGCTGGCGGCGATTTCTGCCCCGGTTGCCGTGACCACGGTAACCGCCGGAACCACCGCTGAAGCGGCTGAACCGGACCTGGCTTCCGACAAGATGCAGGACACGGTTCATACCCGTGCCTACTACGACAGCGCCCGGTTCTAACTGGACCCTGTGAGACTTCCCCGGCCATGGTTGCGTGACGCCCGGACGCCGGTTCACAAATAACCCAGCCGTATCAGGTTCTGATACAAGCAAGGTAGGGCAATATGCTTAGGAAAAAGACCAATGGGGTTGCGCGACGCCCCCAAGGTGCAAGTATCCTGAAAGACGCTGCACACAAGTCGGTAGACCGCCGTACGTTCCTTAAGGGATCCGGTCTTGCCGCAGGCGGCCTGGCCGCCATTACCGTGACCGGAGGAACGGTCACCAAAGCCAAGGCACAATCCACCGGCGATGCCGTGAAGACCGTCAAGTCGATCTGCACGCACTGTTCCGTTGGCTGTACCGTTATCGCCGAAGTTTCCAGCGGAGTCTGGATCGGGCAGGAGCCCGGTTGGGACAGCCCGTTCAACCTGGGTGCCCATTGCGCCAAGGGAGCTTCCGTCCGCGAACACGCTCATGGCGAGCGCCGCCTGAAATATCCGATGAAAAAGGAAGGCGGAGAGTGGAAGCGGATCAGCTGGGACGAGGCGATCAACGAGATCGGCGACAAGATGCTGCAGATCCGCGAAGAAAGCGGTCCGGACAGCGTCTACTGGCTCGGCTCGGCCAAGCACAGTAACGAGCAGGCTTATCTCTTCCGCAAGTTTGCAGGCTACTGGGGAACGAACAACGTCGACCACCAGGCCCGCATCTGCCACTCCACGACGGTTGCCGGCGTAGCGAACACATGGGGCTACGGCGCCATGACCAACAGCTACAACGACATCCACAATTCCAAGGCGATCTTCATCATCGGCGGCAATCCGGCGGAGGCTCACCCCGTCTCCCTGCTGCACGTGCTGCGCGCCAAGGAACAGAACAACGCACCGCTGATCGTCTGCGATCCGCGGTTCACCCGCACCGCGGCCCATGCCGACGAATATGTGCGCTTCCGTCCGGGTTCGGACGTTGCCCTCATCTGGGGCATTCTGTGGCACATCTTCGAAAACGGCTGGGAAGACAAGGAGTTCATCCGCACCCGCGTGTGGGGCATGGACCAGATCCGCGAAGAAGTCGCCAAATGGACGCCCGATGAAGTCGAGCGTGTCACCGGTACGCCGGAAAGCCAGCTGAAGCGCGTGGCGCGGACGCTTGCCAACAATCGTCCGGGCACCGTGATCTGGTGCATGGGCGGCACCCAGCACACCAACGGCAACAACAACACCCGTGCCTACTGCATCCTGCAGCTGGCGCTTGGTAACATGGGCACCGCCGGTGGCGGCACCAACATCTTCCGTGGCCACGACAACGTGCAGGGAGCGACCGACCTCGGCGTTCTCGCCGACACGCTGCCGGGCTATTACGGCCTGACCGCCGGCTCTTGGGCTCACTGGGCTCGTGTGTGGGAAGAAGATCTGGATTGGCTGAAAGGCCGCTTCGGCACCATCAAGGGTGCGGACGGCAAGGACAAGGCCATGATGAACCTGACCGGTATCCCGGTCAGCCGCTGGATCGATGGTGTCCTTGAAGCCAAGGAAAACCTGGAACAGCCGGACAACACCCGTGCGATGGTGCTGTGGGGCCATGCTCCTAACTCCCAGACCCGTTTGCCGGAAATGAAACAGGCTATGGAAAAGCTCGACCTTCTGGTCGTGGTTGATCCCTATCCGACTGTTTCGGCAATCCTGCACGACCGCACCGACGGCTGTTACCTGCTGCCGGCCTCGACCCAGTTCGAGACCCGTGGTTCGGTGACCGCTTCCAACCGGTCGCTGCAGTGGCGCGAACAGGTGATTGCACCGCTGTTTGAATCCAAGCCCGACCACACGATCATCGCTATGTTCGCCAAGAAGTTCGGTTTCGACGACCGTCTCTTCCGCAACATCGGCATGGACGGGGACGAGCCAAACATCGAGGACCTGACACGCGAGTTCAACCGCGGCATGTGGACGGTGGGCTACACCGGCCAGTCGCCTGAGCGTATCAAGTCGCACATGGAGAACCAGCACACCTTCGACCGCACCACGCTGCGTGCAGTCGGTGGTCCGAACGACGGCGAGTTCTACGGAATGCCGTGGCCGTGCTGGGGCACTGCAGAGATGAAACACCCGGGAACGGCAAATCTCTACGACATGTCCATGCCGGTCGCTGAAGGCGGTCTGTGCTTCCGTGCCCGTTACGGCGTGGAGCGTGATGGCCAGAACCTTCTGGCGGAAGGCGTCTCCAACCCCGGTGCGGACATTCAGGACGGCTATCCCGAGTTCACCATGCAGATGCTGATCGATCTCGGCTGGGATGGTGACCTGACGGCCGAAGAGCGTCAGTCGATCGAGACTGTTGCCGGCGCTGCGGACAAGATCGGCACCGTGAACTGGAAAACCGACCTTTCGGGCGGTATCCAGCGCGTGGCGATCGCCCATGGCTGTGCCCCGTTCGGCAACGCCAAGGCGCGTGCCGTTGTGTGGACCTTCCCGGATCCGGTGCCGCTGCACCGCGAGCCGCTCTACACCAACCGGCGGGATCTGGTCGCGGACTATCCGACCTATGCCGACAAGTCGTTCTGGCGTGTTCCGACACTCTATGCGTCGATCCAGAAGAACGACTTCTCCAAGGACTTCCCGATCATCCTCACATCCGGCCGTCTGGTCGAATACGAGGGCGGCGGGGACGAAACCCGGTCGAACCCCTGGCTGGCGGAACTCCAGCAGAACATGTTCGTCGAAATCAATCCGCGGGATGCCAACAATCTCGGAGTGCGTGACGGCGCACAGGTCTGGGTCGAAGGCCCGGAGGGCGGCAAGGTCAAGGTCATGGCGATGGTTACCGAACGTGTCGGCGAAGGCGTTGCCTTCATGCCGTTCCACTTCGGCGGTCATTACCAGGGCGAGGACCTGAGGTCGAAGTATCCGAAGGGTGCAGACCCCTATGTGCTTGGGGAAAGCTGTAACACCGCTCAGACCTACGGGTATGACTCGGTGACCCAGATGCAAGAGACCAAGGCTACACTCTGCAAGATCTCGGCAGCGTAAGGAGGACGACAAATGGCAAGATCAAAGTTCCTTTGCGACGCCGAACGCTGCATTGAGTGCAATGCCTGCGTCACGGCCTGCAAGAACGAGCACGAGGTGCCGTGGGGCATCAACCGCCGCCGTGTTGTGACCATCAATGATGGCAAACCGGGCGAACGGTCGATCTCCGTGGCCTGCATGCACTGCTCGGACGCACCCTGCATTGCGGTGTGCCCGGTGGACTGTTTCTACCAGACCGAAGAAGGCGTGGTGCTTCACTCGAAGGACCTGTGCATTGGCTGCGGCTACTGCTTCTACGCCTGTCCGTTCGGCGCACCGCAATTCCCGCAAGCGGGCAATTTCGGATCGCGCGGCAAGATGGACAAATGCACCTTCTGTGCAGGTGGTCCGGAAGAAAACAACTCCACTGCAGAGTTCGCGAAATACGGTCGCAACCGTATCGCGGAAGGCAAGTTGCCGCTCTGCGCGGAAATGTGCTCCACCAAGGCCCTGCTCGCGGGTGATGGCGACGTCGTGTCGGCCATCTATCGCGAACGTGTGGTTGCCCGCGGCTTCGGCTCGGGTGCCTGGGGCTGGGGTACCGCTTACGGCCAGAAAGGCGGCTGATCCCTTGCGGGGTGAGGGCAGACCGGCACGCCGGACTGCCCGTCACGCTTGGGTAGATGCCTGAAAGAAACGTAGGCGGGGCGGCTTTACAGCCGCCCCGCTCGTCTCCGGTTGTAATCGACAATGAGGTTTGCGGTCATGAAACGCGTGACTATGGCTTTGCTTGTTCTTCTGGCCTTTCTTGGTGCGGGTCTGGGGACAGGGTTTGCACAGGATACGTCCGCCGACCGGTCGGCGACCGGTGGTGCGCAGACGCTTGAAGACATCATGAAGCGCCAGCGTGGTGAGAAGGTCGACTACGACTTCCGCCGCAACAATACCGGTGATCCGGACGACGCGGCGTCGATTTCCTCACAGCTCGGGACACTTGGCGGTGTCTCCGATCCGGAGCTCTGGCGGGCACTGCGGTATGGCTCCGCGGACGTGACAGTCTCTTCCGGTGGATTTGCAGCAACCGTTCTGATGCAGGATGGTGGCATGCGCTGGCTCGAATGGCGCAAGGGACCACTTGCCACTTATGGCGCCTGGCTGCTCGGCGGGACTATCATGCTGCTGGCCCTTTTCTATCTCATTCGCGGCCGTATTCGCATCGACGGCGAGAAGACCGGCCGCACCATCACCCGCTTCAAGGCGATCGAGCGCTTCGGGCACTGGCTGCTTGCTGGATCCTTCGTCCTGCTTGGCATTACCGGCCTGCTGACGCTTTTCGGGCGCTTCGTGATCATCCCCATGATCGGCAAGGACGCCTTCGCGCCCGTCGCGCATTTCTCGAAGTGGATCCACAACAACGTCGCCTGGGCCTTCATGCTTGGCCTGATCATGGTGTTCGTGATGTGGGTCGCACACAACATCCCGAACAAGACGGACGTGAAATGGATCGCCGTCGGTGGCGGGCTCTTCAAGAAGGGCGTGCACCCGCCGGCCAAGAAATTCAACTTCGGTCAGAAGCTGGTGTTCTGGGGGGTGATCGTCCTGGGCGCGTCGATCTCCGTTTCCGGTCTGTCGCTGCTGTTCCCGTTCGAAATGCCGATGTTTGCGGTCACCTTCGAAAAGCTCAACGCACTCGGCCTGCCGCAGCTGGTGGGTCTCGGTACATTGCCTACCGCGCTTGCACCGCATGAGGAAATGCAGTTTGCGCAGCTGTGGCACGCCATTGTGGCCTTCGTGATGATGGCGCTGATCCTGGCGCATATCTACATCGGTTCCATTGGCATGGAAGGCGCCTATGACGCCATGGGCTCCGGCGAGGTTGAACTGCAGTGGGCGAAGGAGCACCACGGTCTCTGGGTGAAGGAAGTCGAAGAAGCTGAAAAGCGCGAAGCCGCCAAACATTCAGGCGGCGACAGCGCGGTTCCCGCCGAATAGGCCCGGCGTGACATGCCGTTTCAACCGGATCCCGTATGGTTGCTTGCACGGGTCTTCGGGCCCGCTGCCGGCTTCCTTCTGACGCTGGTCTCCGCAGCCGGTAGCGCCGATTTCCAGACCCTGAAGGGCCACGGCGGCCCGGTCATGGATATCGACGTTTCCCTTGAGACCGGGCAGGTGGCCACTGCCAGCTTCGACAATTCGGTCGGCATCTGGAAAGACCGGGCGCCGCAATGGCTTGAGGGTCATGCGGCGGCGGTCAAGGTGGTTCAGTTTCTGGACGGCAGTCATCTGGTGTCCGGCGGAGACGACAACGAGCTTATTCTCTGGAACACCCGCGATAACTCGAACCGGGTTCTGGAAGGGCACACGGCCAAGATCATGGGGCTTGCGGTTTCCCCCGACAAGACGACGATTGCCAGCGCAAGCTGGGATGCACGTGTGGGGTTGTGGCCGGTTGCCGGCGGCGAGCCGGCTTATCTTGCCGGACATTCAGCCGGGGTGAATGCGGTCGCGTTTTCAAGGGACGGGCGCCAGCTCTACTCCGCGTCGGTCGACGGGTCGATCAAGCTCTGGGATCTGGCAACGCAAAGTGAAAAGCGGGTCGTTGATCGCAATGGCTTCGGCATCAATGTCATTGCCATTGGCGGTGAGGGTGACCGGGAGAGCTGGATTGCCTACGGCTCCCAGGACGGAGTGACGCGGATCGTCGATATCGAAACCGGCGAACGGCTGCATGACTTTACTTTCGAGCGCCGGCCGATACTGGCCATGGCGGTCAGTCCGGATGGCTCACGTCTGGCGACCGGTGACGGTCATGGATACATCACCGTGTTCGACACGACGTCCTGGGCGCTCGAAACGGACTTCCGGGCAGCACTGAAAGGTCCAATCTGGGCTCTTGCCTTTTCGAAGGACGGCGATGTGTTGCATGCGGGCGGCATCGAGAACATCGTCTATTCATGGCCCCTTGCTGATCTTGCAACATTCGATCCGATGGCAACCGAGACACCGCAATTCCTCAAGAAACCGGAAGAAATGTCCAACGGCGAACGGCAGTTCGCGCGCAAATGCTCGATCTGCCACGCCCTGACCGGCGATACCGCGCGCAAGGCCGGGCCGACGCTTCACAACATCTTCGGCCGGCGTGCGGGCACTATTCCGGACTATCCCTATTCGGCGACCCTGTCAGGATCTGATATTGTCTGGTCGGAAGCGACGATCGATCAACTGTTCCTGGACGGTCCGGATCACTATATTCCCGGATCGAAGATGCCGATGCAGCGGATTGTGGAACAGCAAGACCGTGACGACCTGATCGACTATCTGAAATCGGCGACGGCGCCATCCGAAGGAGATACACAATGAAAACAATGCTCATCGCGTTTGCCGCCATTATCGTGATTGCCATCGGCGCCAACCAGGTTCTGGAGCACCTGCGGTTTTCCAGCGCCGACTTCACGTCCAGCCCGTCCGTGCGCTTGGGGGAATAACGATTACCCGCAATTCGACCGAAACAGGCGGCGCCTGCCGCTAATTCTTTTGCACATGGGCTTTTGATAGCTCATGAGGGGTACCTTGTGCGGCGTACTTGCCTTTCGCGCCGGGGTGACCTTGAAGCTCCACGCAAGTCCATTTGGCTTTGATCAGGTCAAAAAAATCCCCCTCCTCGCGTGAGAAGGGGGAAGGTTTGAGCGGAGCATGCGACACAGATTGCTATCTGGCTCCACTCACTCGGAAAGCGAGAAGGCGGTCAGACGGGCTCAGCTTGAGCCCTTGTCCGAATTCGGGAAGAACAGCTGCTGGCCGTCGACCTTGTAGTCGGCGATAGCCTGCTGGCCTTCCTTGGACAGCACCCAGTCAACGAACTGCTGGCCAAGATCGGCCTTCACATGGGCATGAACTTCCGGGTTCACCAGAATGATGCCGTACTGGTTGAACAGGATCGGGTCGCCTTCAACGGCAACCTTGTAGTCGCCCTTGTTGCCGAAGGAGATCCAGGTGGCGCGGTCGGTCATGACGTAAGCGCCCATGCCGGTGCCGGTGTTGAGGGTAGCGCCCATGCCGGAGCCGGTTTCACGGTACCAGTCGCCCGACCCTTCGCTCGGGTCGATGCCGGCGGCCTTCCACAGGCGCAGCTCCGCCTTGTGGGTGCCGCTGTCATCGCCGCGAGAGGCAAAGGGAGCCTTGGCATCGGCGATTTTCTTCAGGGACTCAACGACATCTTTCGAGCCGGCGACGCCTGCAGGGTCATTTGCCGGGCCGACGATGACAAAGTCGTTGTACATGACGTCGGAACGGGAAACGCCGAGACCGTCTGCGACGAATTTTTCTTCAGACGGTTTGGAGTGAACGAACAGGACATCGCCATCGCCGTTGGCGGCGTTCTTGATGGCCTGGCCTGTGCCAACGGCAACCACGCGGACCTCAATGCCGGTCTTTTCCTGGAAGATGGGCAGGAGATAGTCGAACAGGCCCGAATTCTGGGTTGAGGTGGTCGACTGGACGACAATGAACTTGTCTTCCGCAAAACTCGGCTGACCGGCAAATACGGTCGTCAGGACGGCGGCGGCAAGCGCCAGAAATGCTCTTCTGATCAATTTTTCCTCCCGGGGTAATTATTCAGGGATTGGGTGTTGGGTCCAAGGTAAAGCCTGCCTTCCCGCCAGGCGCGAACGGGTTCGCTTCTGGGGTTGGCAAGCACTTTTTCGACAGGTCCTGTCTCGACCACGGTGCCGTTCTGCAGAAACACGAGGTCTTCACCGAGGCGTTTTGCCTGGCCTGCATCATGGGTCACCAGAACAACGGTGACACCGCGGGCGTTGGCTTCCAGAACCAGGGACTCGATCGCGGCAGTGGAAGCCGGGTCGAGATTGGCAGTAGGTTCGTCGAGAAACAGGAGTTCGGGATCGCAGGCAAGAGCGCGCACCAGGGACAGGCGCTGCTGCTCTCCGCCGGACAAGACGCGCGCCGGGCGGCGGGCCAGATGGCTGAGGCCCGCCGTTTCCAGCGCGGCCTTGACCTTGTCGGCGCGTTCGCTGCCCCGCAGGCCGCGAACGCTCAGTGCGAACTTGAGATTGGCGATAACCGAGCGGCGCAACAACACGGGACGCTGGAAGACCATAGCCTGCGCGCGTCGGGCGGTGGCGTCCATCCGGCCGCCTTCCCACAGGATAGCGCCTTCCTGCGGCTGAAGCAGACCGTGCATCAATCGCAGCAAGAGGCTCTTGCCGGCTCCGTTCGGGCCCATGATGAGCGTGCGTGAACCGCGCCGAATGGCAACATCGACGTCGTGCAGAAGTTTTTCGCCGCCCGCCGAAAAGCCGAGACTTCTGACATCCAGCAACGGGTCGTGCATTGCCGGGCTACGGCGCGACATCGTGGAGGCAGTCCCTGGTGTGTCGAAAGCTGCGTCACGCATAGGCGGCCCTCGCAGCTGAGGCACGAAGGGCCATGACACCGGCGTTCACAGCAAAGGCGATCATCAGCAGGATCACGCCGAGCGCCAAGGCAAGCTGGAGATTGCCCTTGGATGTTTCCAAGGCGATGGTCGTGGTCATCACGCGGGTAACATGGTTGATGTTGCCACCGACAATGATAACCGCTCCGACTTCGGCAACCGCACGGCCGAAACCGGCCAGCGCGACCGTCAGAAGGCTGTAGCGGGCATCCCAGAGCATGGCTGTCAGACGATCAAAACGGCCGACGCCGATCGATGCGAATTGCTCGGAATATTCCCTGTTGAGGTCTTCGATTACCTGGCGTGTCAGCGCGGCGACAATGGGCGTCACCAGCACCATCTGCGCGATAATCATGGCAGTCGGCGTGTAGAGCAGACGCAACGGCCCGAGCGGTCCGGATGCCGACAGGACGAGATAGACAAGCAGGCCAACCACGACAGGTGGCAGGCCCATCAGCGCGTTCAAGATGACGGCGACGAGCGTTCTTCCGGGAAAATTGAAAGTGCCGACCGCTGCGCCGAGGGGCAGGCCGATGACGCAGGCAAGAACGACAGCCGTAAGCGTGACCCGCATGGACAGGCCGATGATTTCCATCAGATCCGGATCCAGCGCGACGACCAGGCCAAGGGCTCCAGCAAATGCCCCCCAGAAACTGTCCATTCCTGTCATTTCTCCCTCTCTACGGGAAAAAATAACGTAAAATGCCAAAGAATGAAACTCATGTACGACATGGACACGCACAAAAAAGCCACAGCGGAAGGTGCTGTGGCTTTTTTAAGTAGATCGTGAATTTTATCGGCTTGCCGAGAAACTCCTCAATACAGCCAGCGGGGCAGCCAGGTGGCGAACATCGGGAAGGTCCAGAGGATGGCGACGGCGACGATCTGCAGGATGATAAAGGGAACAACGCCGCGGTAGATCTGGCCCGTTGTGATTTCCTTCGGCGCTGCGCCTCTCAGATAGAACAGCGAGAAGCCGAAGGGAGGGGTCAGGAACGAGGTCTGCAGGTTGATCGCGATCAGGACCGTCAGCCAGATTGGGTCGATGCCCATCAGGATCAGGGGCGGGATCAGAACCGGCAGCAGGATCACCGAGATCTCGACGAAATCGAGGAAGAAGCCCAGAACGAAGACGAACAGCATCGCGAAGATCAGTGCGCCTGTCGGACCGCCCGGCATTTCCTGAAGGATGTCGTGGACCCGGTCTTCCCCCCCAAGGCCGACGAAGACCAGCGAGAAGAAGCTGGCCATCAGGATGGTTGCGAAGATCATCGAGGTGACGGTCAGTGTGGACAGCATGGAAGCTTTCAGGAGCCCGTCCGCGAAAGCCTTCCTCAGGATGTGCAAAACGACGCCCAGGGAAAACAGCGCCAGCCCCGCATAGACAGCGGCGATAACGTAGCCACCGGCGGTGACATCGGAGCGTTGCAGGCGTATCGGCAGGATCGATGCGGCAATTGCAAGCGTCAGGAGCGCAGCTGTCGCCAGCACGATGAGCTTTGAGGACACCCCGAGACGGCGGCCTGCCAGCAGGATCGCGCCCACGGCACCGACGGAAGCTGCCTCGTTGGGCGAGGCGATACCGCCGAGGATGGAACCGAGCACAGCAACGATCAACAGGATCGGCGGCACGATGGCGGCAGCGATCTCTCGGCCTGACGGCTGGTCGACATGTTCCGACATCGCTGGCGCGTCGTTCGGGAACAGGTAAGCCCGGCCGACAATGTAGGCGCAGTAGACGGCGACGAGCAGCAGACCCGGGATCATGGCGGCTGCAAAGGTCTGGCCGACCGAGATCGTCTCGATGGTGAACTTGCCCTGCGCGTATTGCGCCTGCTGGAAGGCATTGGACATGACGTCGGCCAGGATGATCAGCAGCGTCGACGGCGGGATGATCTGGCCGAGCGTTCCGGCAGTACAGACCATGCCGGAGGCAAGTTTGGGGTCATAGCCATTGCGCAGCATTGTGGGCAGGGCGATGAGGCCCATGGCAACCACCGTTGCCCCGACAATGCCTGTGGACGCGGCGAGCAGGGCACCGACCAGCATCACCGAAACACCGAGACCACCTCTCATGCGGCCGAAGAGCCGGCCCATTGTTTCCAGCAGATCCTCTGCGATGCGGCTCTTTTCCAGAATGACGCCCATCAGGACGAACAGAGGGATCGCGGTCAGGACCGGATTGGTGAGCACGCCGAAGAAACGCTGGCCCATGGCGCCCATGAGCTGAATGTTGAAGTCACCCATCATCCAGCCGAGCAGGGCAAAGCCCGTGGCGACGCCCGCAATGGTGAAGGCAACGGGATAGCCGAGCAGAATGAAGGCGATCAGCGCGCCGAACATGATGAGATCGAGAGGCAGGCTCATGCGCTGACGCCTTTCAGCTTCTGAACATCGCGGATGAACGCGGCCACACCCTGGATCAGCAGCAGCACGCAATAGGCGGGAATGAGGGATTTCAGGAGGAAGGAGGCAGGGATGCCGCCAACGGAAATCGGCCCTTCCAGAATGGCCCAGCTGCCGCGCACGGACGGCCAGGAAAACCAGATCAGCACGACGAGAGCCGGTGTCAGCAGGAACAGATGGCCGAAGATATCGATCCACGCCTGCGCGCGCTCGCTGTTTCTGGCATAGAAGATGTCGACACGCACATGGGCATTGACGAGGAAAGTGTACCCGGCGCCGAGCATGAAGATCGCCGCGTGGAAATACAGCACGCCTTCATCGAGAAAGATGAAGCTGTAGCCAAAGACATAGCGAAGCAGCACGATCGTGAATTGCAGCAGCAACATCAGAAGCGCCGCCCAGCACAGCGTGTTGCCTATTACCGAATTGACACGCTCCAGCGCGCCCGCCAGTTTTTCCATCTGTGGTTCCTGTTTGCTGACTGTTCTGCCTTCTGGATCAGTGGCAGACGTCCCATCATTTGTCATCCCCGCGCAGGCGGGGATCCAGTAACCCGGCTCACTTGCTTTGGTTTGAAAGGCTGCGGCGTACTGGATCCCGGATCTGCGCTTCGCTCCGTCCGGGATGACAAGTGGAGGGGTGCCCTTGAACGGCACCTTCGAACCTCCCGGTCTCTCCGCAGTCTCAAACCTCTCAGATATTCGTCATTGCAGGGCTCGACCCTGCAAGCCATGCCGTAACCTCGAAACGACCTCAGGGGTGGAGAGGAAACGGGATGGATCCCATGGTCGAGCCATGGGATGACGAAAGGAGGAGCAATATGATTTGTCCATTTGCCAAGTCACGAGGAAAACCCATCCCCACCCACACCCTCATCCTGAGGAAGCACGAAGCGCTGTCTTGAAGGATCGGTCACACGTGCTGGAACAAGGTGACGATCTGTCCAGAAAGGCCACTGGTTCCCCTCAGGCGAACGACAGGGCGATAAAACGCCATCACATCGGGGAAAACAGATTTCCCCGATGTGAGACGTCAACCCGATCAGTCGTAGTTGTAGTCGAGCATACGCGCGTTCATCTGGCCGTTGTCGGCATAGGGCATGTACTCGCGCATCAGCTTGCGGTAGGCGAGGAAGCTTTCGGTGATGCGTTTCACCAGCTCGTCTTCGTCCGCACGCAGTTCGGCGATCACCTCACCGGCGGCATTGCCCATTGCGACGATGACGTCGTCCGGAAGCTTCTTCACCATCACACCGTGATCATTGACCAGCTGGGTCAGTGCCTGGGCGTGCTTGGTGTTGTATTCCGTCAGAACGTCGTTGTAGAGGCTGGCGCAGGCACGCTGCACGGCTTCCTTCAGGTCGTCTGGCAGGGCGTTGTAGGCTTCCAGGTTGACGGCACATTCTTCAGCGGAAGACGGCTCGCCGACACCCGGCCAGTAGTAGTTCTTGGCGATCTGGTAGTAGCCGAGCGCGCTGTCGGTCCACGGACCGATGAACTCGCCCGCATCAAGTGCGCCGGACTGAAGCGCCTGGAACATGGCCGGTCCGCTCATGGCCTGAACCGCCATGCCGAGCTTGGAACACATTTCGGAGGCAAGACCGGTGGACCGGAACTTCAGGCCTTTCAGGTCGTCGGCGCTGTTGATCTCGTTGCGGAACCAGCCAGCCCACTGCGGTCCGGAGTTGCCACACAGGAACGGCTTCAGGTTGAAGCGGGCATAGATCTCGTCATAGAGAGCCTGTCCGCCGCCGTGGATCATCCAGCCGGCTTGTTCGGGAGCTGTCAGGCCGAAAGGCTGCGAACCGAACAGCAGGATGCCCTTGGACTTGGAACCCCAATAGGCGGGTACAGCATGGTACAGCTCGGCAGTGCCCTGGCCGACGGCATCGAACACACCGTTGCCCGGGACGATTTCGCCGGCGGCAAAGAGCTTCACCTCGATGCGACCACCGGACAATGCGGTGATGCGGTCCGCCAGCATCTGGGCAGCGACGCCCGGTCCTGGCAGGTTCTTCGGCCATGCGGTGACCATGCGCCACTGGTGCACATCCTGCGCAATGGCAGGTGCGGCCAGGGTGGAGGCCGCAACTGCGGCTGTGCCGGTAGCGCCGGCTTTCAGAAAATCACGTCTTTTCATGGTATTACCCCTCAGTCAAAGGAATGGATCGGAGTGTCCCGCCGTGCTTGATTGTTTCCCCGATATCAACCTGCTTTCATGTTGGACCATGAAAGCAGAAAGTTGATTGCATTATAGTTGCTGGGTCATCTTTCTGCGTCCATCAGGACGCGGGACGACCCAGAATCGCCGGCAGGTTAAGCCCCTGTTCTTTCGCGCAGTCCAGCGCGATCTCGTAGCCGGCATCCGCGTGTCGCATCACGCCCGTTGCCGGATCGTTCCAGAGCACCCGACCGATTCGCCGATCGGCATCTTCCGTGCCGTCGCAGCAGATGACCATACCCGAGTGCTGGGAAAAGCCCATGCCGACGCCGCCGCCATGGTGGAGCGACACCCAGGTCGCGCCGGAAGCGGTGTTGAGCAGGGCATTCAGAAGCGGCCAGTCAGACACGGCATCGGAGCCGTCCTTCATGGCTTCGGTCTCGCGGTTGGGCGATGCAACCGAACCACTGTCGAGGTGGTCGCGGCCGATCACGATCGGCGCTTTCAGTTCGCCGTTGCGGACCATTTCGTTGAAGGCAAGGCCGAGGCGGTGACGCTGCCCAAGGCCAACCCAGCAGATGCGTGCCGGCAGGCCCTGGAAGGAAATGCGCTCGCGCGCCATGTCCAGCCAGTTGTGCAGGTGCTGGTCGTGCGGGATCAGTTCCTTCACCTTGGCGTCGGTCTTGTAGATGTCTTCCGGATCGCCGGAAAGCGCGCACCAGCGGAACGGGCCGATGCCGCGGCAGAACAGCGGACGAATATAGGCCGGCACGAAACCCGGGAAGGTAAAGGCGTTTTCCAGGCCTTCTTCCATGGCAACCTGGCGGATGTTGTTGCCGTAATCGAGTGTCGGCACACCCATGTTCCAGAAGTCGACCATGGCGGCGACATGCACCTTCATGGACGCGCGCGCGGCTTTTTCCACCGCCTTCGGATCGGTCTCGGCCTTGGCGCGCCATTCGGCGACGGTCCAGCCCTGCGGCAGGTAACCGTTGACCGGGTCATGGGCGGAGGTCTGGTCGGTGACGATGTCCGGCTTCACGCCGCGCTTCACCAGTTCGGAGAAGACATCGGCGGCGTTGCCGATCAGTGCCACGGACTTGGCTTCGCCTGCCTTGGTCCAGCGGTCGATCAGTGCCAGCGCCTCGTCGAGGGAGTGGGTCTTTTCGTCGACGTAGCGGGTGCGCAGGCGGAAGTCGGCGCTCTTCTCGTCGCACTCCACCGCAAGGCAGCAGGCCCCGGCCATGACGGCTGCAAGCGGCTGGGCACCGCCCATGCCGCCGAGACCACCGGTCAGGATCCAGCGGCCCTTCAGATTGCCTTCGTAGTGCTGGCGTCCGGCTTCCATGAAGGTTTCATAGGTGCCCTGCACGATGCCCTGCGTACCGATGTAGATCCAGGAACCGGCGGTCATCTGGCCATACATGGCCAGGCCCTTCTTATCCAGCTCGTGGAAATGGTCCCAATTGGCCCAGTTCGGCACCAGGTTGGAATTGGCGATCAGAACGCGCGGGGCATCCTTGTGGGTCTTGAAGACACCGACCGGCTTGCCGGACTGCACCAGCAGCGTCTCGTCTTCCTCAAGGATCTTGAGGCTTGCGACGATACGGTCGAAATCGTCCCAGGTGCGTGCCGCGCGGCCGATGCCGCCATAGACGACCAGCTCATGCGGGTTTTCCGCCACATCCGGATGAAGGTTGTTCATCAGCATGCGCAGCGGGGCTTCGGTCAGCCAGGACTTGGTGTTGAGCTCGGTGCCGGTGGGCGGGAATACGTCGCGGGCGTTGTGGCGGCGATCAGTCATTGTTCGCTCCCTGGGTGTTGTTCTGGAATAAGGATGGCGCGAGGTTTTCCAGCGCGCTCAGGATGTCTTTCAGATGGGTCCGAAGCCGGTCGGCCTTGGCCTCGTCATAGGCAAAGGGCGTGTCTTCGGTGGCAAGATGGGTCTTCTGGGCGAGCTCCATCTGAATGGCGTGAAAGCCTTCGGCCGGTCGGCCGTAATGCCGTGTCGTCCAGCCACCCTTGAAGCGGCCGTTGAGGATCGACGTGTAACCTTCAGCTGCTTGGGTGCAGGCGACGACGGCAGCCTCGATAGCGCTGGCGCAGGTCGTGCCGTTGTTGGTGCCCGTATTGAAATCGGGCAGCGTGCCTTCGAACAGGAACGGCACTACGGAGCGGATCGAGTGGCAATCGTAGAGAATGGCGACGCCGTGTTTGGCGCGGACCCGTTCCATTTCCGCCTGAAGGGCAGCGTGATAGGGAGCATGCCAGGCAAGACGCCGGGCCTCGATTTCACCGGTCTCCGGTTCCATGCCGGATTGGTAGATGGGGCGTCCATCGAAATCGGTGGTCGGGCAGAGCGTTGTGGTGTTCTGGCCCGGATAAAGGCTGACGCCTTCCGGATCGCGATTGGCGTCGATCACGTAACGATGGAAGTTCGCCTTCACCATGGTCGCACCGGGCAGCAGATCGGAATAAAGCCGGTCCACATGCCAGTCGGTGTCGGCCAGCTTCAGGCCGGTGTCGTTGAACCTTGCCTTGATGTCGTCCGGAACGAATGTGCCTGCATGAGGCACGCCAAGAACGACCGGGCCATCACCGCGGAAGACGTCAACCGGCTGCATGGGCATCTCCCAGCGTGATCATGTGGCCGGCGGAAATCGCCGAGACCAGCTTGCGGCTGCGGATCAGGCCGGCTGCCGTTTCAAGGTCCGGTGCCATGTAGCGGTCCTTTTCCAGGGAGGGAACGACACCGCGAAGAGTGCCCATCACCGTTTGCAGCGAAGCGCTGGTCTTCAGCGGGGCGCGGTGCTCGATGCCTTCGGCGGCACACAGAAGTTCCACACCCAAGATCTGGCTGAGGTTGGCGTTCATGCGGGCAAGACGGCGAGCTCCGTGGGCGGCCATGGAAACATGGTCTTCCTGGTTGGCACTGGTCGGCGTGGAATCCGTCGAGCACGGATTGGCGAGATGCTTGTTCTCGCTCATCAGGGCGGCGGTCGTCACTTCCGCGATCATCATGCCCGAGTTCAGGCCCGGATCCTTGGCGAGGAACGGCGGCAGGTCGAAGGAAAGCGTCGGGTCGACCATGAGCGCGACACGGCGCTGGGAAATCGCACCGAGTTCGGCAATGGCGAGTGCAATCTGGTCGGCAGCAAAGGCAACCGGTTCGGCATGGAAATTGCCACCGGAAACGATCCGGTCGGCATCGATCAGTACCAGCGGATTGTCGGTTGCCGCATTGGCTTCGATCTCGAGCGTGCGGGCCGCCATGCGGAGCAGATCGACACAGGCACCGGCAACCTGGGGCTGGCAGCGGATGCAGTAAGGGTCCTGCACGCGGGTGTCGCCCTCGCGGTGGCTTTCGCGGATTTCCGAGCCGTCCATGATTGCGCGCATGGCCCTTGCCACTTCGATCTGGCCGCGATGGCCGCGCAGTTCATGGATTTCCGGCAGGAGCGGTGCGGTCGAGCCCATGATGGCGTCGGTGGAAAGGCTGGCAGTCATCAGGGTCGCTTCGGCCAGACGCCAGGCGTCGAACAGGCCGGTGAGCGCACAGGCGGTCGAAAACTGCGTGCCATTGATCAGCCCAAGGCCTTCCTTGGGGCCAAGCACGACCGGGGACAGGCCCGCCTTGGCAAGGGCTTCACCACCGGGCATGCGCGTGCCGCCAAAATCAGCTTCACCTTCACCGATCAGGACAGCCGTCATATGGGCCAGCGGCGCAAGATCGCCGGATGCACCGACAGACCCTTGCGAGGGAACCATCGGCGTGACGTTTCTTTCAAGGCAATCCTCGATCAGCTTCATCACTTCGAAGCGGACACCGGAGGCACCTCGGCCAAGCGAGAGCAGCTTCAGCACCATCATCAGGCGGGTGGTGGTCTTGTCGAGCGGTTCGCCGACGCCGCAACAATGGGAAAGGATCAGGTTCCGCTGCAGGGTTGCAGTGTCCTCGGGGGCGATCTTGACGCTGGCCAGCTTGCCGAAGCCGGTGTTGACGCCGTAAACGGCCTCGCTGCCACGGGCCGCCTTGGCAACTCGTTCGGACGCAAGGTTGATCGCAGCTTCCGCCGTGCGGTCGATGCGCACTGGCAGCTCTTCCCGGTAGATGCGTTCCAGATCCGCCAGGGTCACGGAGCCCGGTGTCAGGGTAAGGGCGCTCATTCAGAGCCTCCGAAAATGCGTTTGAAGAGGGAATTGAAGCCGATCCGGTAGGAAAGCTCGGCCGGGTGGCTGACGTTCCAGACAGCCAGATCCGCCCGTTTGCCGGGTGCCAGCGTGCCCTGATCGTCCAGACCAAGCGCCTTCGCCGCTTCGCGGGTGACGCCGGCCAGCGCTTCTTCCGGTGTCATGCGGAACAAGGTGCAGCCCATGTTCATGGTCAGGAGCAACGAGGCGAGGGGGGATGAACCCGGATTGCAGTCCGTTGCCAGCGCGACGGGCACATTGTGCTTGCGCAAAACATCAAGCGGCGGGAACTGCGTTTCGCGCAAGGTGTAGAAAGCGCCCGGCAAAAGCACAGCGACAGACCCGCTTTCGGCCATCGCCTTGACGCCGGCTTCATCCAGGTATTCCAGATGGTCGGCGGAAAGGGCGCCATAGGAAGCGGCAAGGGCCGCGCCCTTCAGGTTGGACAGTTGCTCTGCATGCAGCTTCACCGGCAGGCCGACCTGCTTGGCCTTGTCGAATACCTTGCCGATCTGTTCCGGCGAAAAGGCGATGCCTTCGCAAAAACCGTCCACGGCATCCACCAGTCCCTCGGCATGAGCCGCTTCCAGCGTCGGCAGGCAGACCTTTTCCAGATAGAGGTCGGCCTTGTCCTTGTATTCGGCCGGAATGGCATGGGCGCCCAGGAAGCTGGTCTTGACGGTGATCGGTCGCAGCTTGCCGATCTTGCGGGCGGTGCGCAGCATGCGCAGCTCTGTTTCCCGGTCGAGGCCATAGCCGGACTTGATCTCGATGGCGGTGACGCCCTCGGCGATCAGGGCATCGACGCGTGGCAGGGCAGCTTCCAGCAGCTGCTTTTCGCTGGCTGCGCGCGTTGCCTTGACCGTGGAAACGATGCCGCCACCGGCCCGGGCCACTTCTTCGTACGTTGCGCCTTGAAGGCGCATTTCGAATTCACGTGCACGGTCGCCGCCGAAAACAACATGGGTATGACAGTCGATCAGCCCCGGGGTCACCAGCCGTCCGCCGATATCATCCGCGCTGAGCGACGCATAATGAGACGGCAGGTCTGCGGCGTTGCCGATCCAGGCGATCCGGCCACCTTCGATCACCAGAGCACCGTCCTCAATCAGGCCGTACGGCTCTCCGTTTGCGGTGAGCGTTGCCAGCTTGGCGTTTGTGAGGAGGTGTTTCAGCACGTCCATCTCCGGCTTGATTAGATTGCGATATAAGATAATATGCATGCACATATTAACGTGTCAACGGAGGAAAAGACGGCATGTCGACAGTTTCTGGCGCGACGGTTTTTGCGGAAAAGGCGCTTCTGGCCGACGGCTGGGCGGAAAATGTCGCTGTCTCGATCGGGCCGGACGGCCGGATCGCCTCGGTTGAAAGAGATGCGCAGCCAATCGGCGAACGCGTCGGCATTCTTCTGCCGGCCCCGGTCAACCTGCACAGCCACGCCTTCCAGCGGGCCATGGCGGGCATGAGCGAGCGGCGCGGTAGCGAAAGCCGCGACAGTTTCTGGACCTGGCGCCAGATCATGTTCCGCTTTCTGGACGCCCTGACGCCGGAAGACGTGGAGGCGATTGCCGCCTTCGTGCAGATGGAAATGCTGGAGGCGGGTTATGCCGCCGTTGGCGAGTTCCACTATCTGCATCACCAGCCGGGCGGTGCGCCCTACGCCAACCTGGCGGAAATGTCGGACCGCATCATGGCGGCTGCTTCCGATACAGGCATCGGCCTCACGCATCTGCCGGTTCATTACCAGTTCGGCGGCTGTGACGGGCGCCCATTGGCTGCCGGACAGATTCGCTTTGGCAACGACTTCGACCGTTTCCAGAAACTGCACGAGCTTGCGTCTGAGGCGCTCAAGTCGCTGCCAGATGATGCGGTCATCGGCGTTGCCCCGCATTCACTGAGGGCGGTTGATGCCGACAGTCTGAAGAAGGCCGTTGCCCTTGCCGGCGGCAACCCGCTGCACATGCATCTTGCCGAGCAGATCCCGGAAGTGGACGAGGTTCTGGCGGCCACGGGGCAGCGCCCGGTGGAATGGCTGCTTGCCAACCACGCGGTTTCAGAAAACTGGTGCCTGATCCACTGCACGCAGATGACCCCGCAGGAGACCGCCGGTCTTGCTGCGACCGGGGCCGTTGCGGGGCTTTGTCCGATAACGGAATCCAGCCTCGGCGACGGGATCTTCGATGGCGTCGACTACCTGGCCGCGGGCGGCCGCTTCGGCGTTGGCTCGGATTCCAACATCCGCATCGCGCTCTCCGAAGAGCTGCGCACGCTGGAATATTCCCAGCGCCTGCGGGATACCTGCCGGGCTTCTGTTGCAACGAAGGAAAAGTCCACCGGCCGGGTCCTGTTCGACGGCGTCGTGGCCGGTGGTGCGCAGGCGGCGGGGCGTGCGGCGGGCAGGATATCGGAAGGGTCGCTTGCCGATCTCGTCGCACTGGATGGCACCGCCATCGACCTGGAAGGCCGGGAAGGCGACGAAATTCTGGATGCCTGGATCTTTGCCGGTGACGACCGGATGGTTGCGGAGGTCTGGTCCGCCGGCCGGCATGTTGTTTCCGGCGGAAACCATGTAAAAGGCAACGCCATCCGCGCGAAATACCGGGCCACCATGGCCTCGTTGCGCGCCAGACTTTGAAGAACGACTTGAACGGGTAGACGACTTGGCGCTTGCGGACACAAATTCCTGGACGGGCATTCGCGAAGAACTCCTTCGGCGGATCCATGACCGGATCTGGCAGCCGGGGGAGCAGATCCCCCATGAGGCCGATCTTGCGGAAGAGTTCGGCTGCGCCCGCACCACAGTCAACCGTGCTCTCCGGGACCTTGCAGAAAGCGGGCTTGTGGTGCGCAAGCGCCGGGCGGGAACGCGTGTTGCGCTCAACCCGCCTCAGCGCGCGACGCTCACCATTCCGATCCTGCGTGAAGAAGTCGAAGCGCTTGGCCGCACCTACCGGCACAGCCTTCTGGAAAAGGATCTCCGGCCCCTGCCGCCCATGCTGCACGGCGCGTTTCAGGTGACGCTCGGCGCGGATGTCCTGTTTCTAAAAACGCTTCACTTTGCCGACGACCGGCCCTATGCCTTCGAGGAACGCTACATCAACCTGGAAGCGGCTCCGGCGGCGCGTGACATGACGTTCGAGGACGTCAGCGCCAACGAGTGGCTGGTGCACAACGCGCCCTACAGCCACGGCGACATTTCCTTCTTCGCCGTCAATGCCGACAAGACCCTGTCGCGCAAACTGGATGCCTCCACGGGCGCAGCCCTCTTTGCGATGGAACGCATCACCTGGACCGGCCCCCTGCCGATCACCCATGTCCGCCTGATCTTCGCCCCGGGCTACCGGATGCGGACGGAGATCTGAGCGGGGAGGGGCGTTTTCCGACCTCTCCAGCAAGGTTGTTCAAATACCGGCCGGGCATGGCCCCGCTCATTGCGATTGCGCCCCTTAGAGTTGTAACTGGGGCGGCAATCAATTAGGGTTGGATTCTGAAAGTTTGTTAACTAGTTGATTTATTTTAATTTTCGGATTGGAAAACAATTTCTGTCCTGACCAGCCCGAGCAATAGAGGGGTTGAAGAAAATCATGACCGTTGTAGGCGATGAGGTCATCAAACTCCTGGAACTGGGAGATGTCTTCCGATGGGTTACCGACGGGGAGCGGGCAAAAGCTCTGGAACTTCTTGAACGTGACACGAGGTTCGACGCAACAATCACGCAATTGCAATCCGGCAAAGTTCTGAGAGATTTTTTTACAAGGTACTTCAATCAGCAAAGTGCTCCTTCGCTTTACGACGCCGTAATGCTGATGGCAGCGAAAGCCGGGCCTGTCTCAGTTTCCAGTATCGAAAACAACCTGGCTGGTTTCTTCTTTTTCGACCGGGATGCAGCAATCCTCAACGCGCAATTTGGCAATCCGGCAAAGGTGTTCGGGCTTGCAAACGATCTTGCCGACAGCATGCGCAAGTACGGCTTGCTTTCGATCAGCACCAAGAAACCCATCACCAGTGCGACTATTCCCTCAAGTGCATCCGCGTCTTTCTCAGGCAGCGGTGCAACGGGACGCGACATCTTCAATCACCGCGTTTCTGCGTTTGACCAGGCACGCATCCTCTATGAGCAGAAGACAAATCCGCAAGGTGATCCTGGCGCATCCGGTCCCGTGTCGCGCAGCTACTCCAATCCGCTCTGGAATGGTCTGACTGTTCCCAGTTCCGCCAGTGAACGTCTTCGGCAGGCCGCGCGCATTACGAGTTTGCCGATCTCCACATTGTTTGAGCCGATTTACCTGAACGGTCGCCCGTCCCGGGGAGCCGTGATGAACGCTGCTGCAAAAACCTATAATCTGACGCCGGAAGTCATTGGAGCGATCGTCTTGGCGGAACAGCGTGATCAATCTCAAAACGAAGACATGCTGGACTACACCGCGGCGACGCATTCGGTCTCAAGGCGCACAACCTCTGTAGGCCTTGGTCAGGTGCGCGACGACACTGTCGCGCGTACGGATCTGTTCTCCGGGTTGCTTGAACACAAACGGAGGCAAGGTCTCGACGGCGCGCAGATCGCGACGCTTCTGACGTGCGACGAGTTCAACATCTTCGCTGTCGCGAAATACATCAGGTATGTTGCCAATCTCGTCGGCAAAAAGACAAAAACGGACTTGCCAAGAACCGCCGCTGCGTTTCCCGGTATCAATTTTGCCGCCTATGCGCAGCATGCCAGGAACTGGCCTGCGGACAACGTTGCGGCGCTTGGGTCCGAATACACCTCACGGCCGTGGGACGACAGGGTGACCGGTTGGGGAAGCTTTGTCGGTGAAGCTCATTCCGACATGTCAGGCGCCAAGATATCATGGTGAAGTGGCTGAAAATATTTCCCTTACTGGTTCCGTTTATTCTGGCGTCCTGCAATGCCGAGCAGCAAAGAGTGATTGAGATGAAGACTGAAGTTGTCGACGGCCTGCAGTTTGGCGTACCCGAAGGACGCAAGGTCGAAACAGGTGCCGATCACATTCTGCTTTTGCCGGAACAGGCTCTGCGCGAAGTCGATGAAATCGCCATTTGGACCACCGCGCCGCAACCGGTCGCCGGCGGGGTCGACACCGAAGGGACCGATCCCGCCCCGCACACCTTGACGACAGTCGAAGGTGGCATGGGCGGCCCGGAATATACCCTCACCATTCCCAAACAAATTGCAGACCGTCAGGCCTATGTCCGCGCCTATATCCAGTCGGAAGGCGGAACACCGGCGTTCGACGAAGCGTGGCAGGTTTGGGAAAGCCTGGCGGCGCAGGAGTAACCGGCAGGGTCTCCTTAAGGAGTGAGGGAGGCGGCTCTGCGCACCCCTCAACACGCACGAAATGAATATTTCTGTGCTCGCTTTTTGACCAGCGTCGCCTTCTGCACATCCTGAGCAGTCGCCTAGACCAGCAGTAGCCCGTCTCAGAAGGACGGGATACCGACAGCTTCCTTGGCTTTGTCCGTGAGGGTGTCCTTTACTGCATCCACAATGTCTTCCTTGAGCGGTGTCTCGTGGATATTGCGTTCCAGCAAACGGCTGGAAGACAATTCCCGTGCGAGATAGAACGCAACGGCGCGTCCGCCAAAACCCTTCGAGAAGTTGGCTTTCTGCTGATAGATCGGGTTGCCTCCGCGCAGACCATAACGGCGTGCGCGTTCCATCAGGCCCATCACGAACTGGTAACGTTGCAGACCGCTCATCTGGCGACCATGCTCGAGACCGGCATTGTAGAAGAACCTCTCTCCCGGGACCTTGTCGTGAAGCGCGTAGTCGTGCCCTGGAAAGAGCGCCGCCGCCACGCCGTTTGCGAACCCTTCATAATACTTCTTGCGCAGCTTACGAACCCGCTCGTTTTCCGGATGGAGTTCCTTGAGGGGCTTGAGCAAGGTCTTCAAGAGCGCCTTGTGCGGCGTTAGGAGACCACCGCCACCGTCAATCGCCTCGCCCACGAGAAATCCCGTCAATTCCTTTTGCAGATCGAAATCCTGCGAGTTCGGGACGTGGTTCTGGACGCGGCGGTAAATCATTTCGCGTGCCTGGACGACGAGTTTTTCACCCTCCGGAATGTCGATATTGCGGTTGTCCCATCGTCGGTCGAGGATGGTGCGGCGCTGACGGCGCTCCTCCTGCCTGTGCGCGCGTTCCACCACATCGCCGATCAGCGCATCCCGGAACGGAGCCAGGATAAGACCAGGCTTGGCGCCATCGAACATGAAGTTGAACCCACGAGGGCCGGGCTTGTGGCAGCCGACATATTCTCTCAGGTACCAGTTGATCTCGGCGGGGTCATAGGTCTCGAAGTTGGCATAAGCCACTTCTTCGGCAGGGATGCCGTCGCAGAACTTGCCGATCGTCTCCCAGCTGTCGCCGGCGCCGACAGGCATAACGACTCCGCACCTCACCCAGACGCCGTCGCGCTTTTGTTCCACACGGTTGTGGGGAAAGTAGTTCCTGGGGATGGGGTTCTTTGGTTTTCTGATTTGAACGTGCATCAGATTTACACCTCTATTTCGGTATCACTTGAGTTCTCGTTGAGAGGCTGGATATCACGCGTCCTGCAGGTCGCACTTGTGCGGCATGTCACTTGACTTGAAGGCGGCGGTTTTGAGTTTTGGGGGAAGGTTTTGGCCGTTTTTGAGGACTCAGGGGGAGGGTATGATGCCCCCTCCACCGGTATTCCGGGTGGGTCACGGCGTGGCTGCGCGGTAAGATCCGGGCCCTGGATATCCGCTTGCCTTGGGCGCTTTGCCGTATTCAAAAACTCTGACTATTGCGCTCTTGTGAAAGCGCCTTTGCTTGCGCTGGCAGTGCTGGATTGCTGATCAGCGCGCAGAAGCCCGCTCTTTCTGGATCCAGTCCAAAAACACCTTGGAGGCAGGCGTTTCCGCGTAAGGTGGCGGGGTCCGGACGAAGTAGGCTTCACTCAGGGGCGCCTGATGTTCAAAGGGACGAACAAGGTCACCGCTTCGGAGGAGGTCACCGACGAGCGTGTCATGTGCGAGGACGAGGCCCGCACTGTTCAAGGCTGCCGAAATCGCGATCACATAGGTCGACGCCAGATTGACTTCGGCTTCCCTTGCAAAGGACCTGCCTTGCGAGTTCATCCAACCGGACCAGGAGCCGGTGATGCCCGCGCAGTCGAACAGCCTGCCGCTCTCCAGTGAGCGCTCTTCTTCCGGCAGGCCGGGTGAGCAGACCGGATAGCATTTTTCCTCGGCAAGCCGAATGGCGGCGGTCGGCATGTCCTCCGGACGGGCGAAGCGGATTTCCAGAGAGGCATCGGCCGCGCGCTTCTCGGTGTCCCAGATCGATGTCACGATATTGAGCGTCAGCCAGGGAAATTCTTCGTAAAGTCGGCGAAGGCGCGGGGCCAGCCAATAAACGGAAAAGGCCAGATTGCACTGAAGCGTCAGGTTTCGCCCCAGGTCACTGCCGGTGACAAGCTGCGTGCTCCTTGTGATCAGGTCGAAGGCTTCACGCAGGCTCGGCAGATAGGTTTCCCCTTCGAGCGTCAGTTCCAGGGCACGCGTCTTGCGCACAAAAAGACTGCAGCCGAGCAGGGTCTCGAGGCTGCGTACATGCTGGCTGACCGCGGACTGGGTCAGGTTCAATTCCTGTGAGGCACGGGTGAAGCTGAGATGGCGCGCGGTTGCCTCGAATGCCCGCAACCAGGCCAGCGGAGGCAGTCCAACCGTCTTCATGCGTGCACCTCACTCATTCATCAACTGACATAATGCGTATTAATTTTATTAATGCAACGCCATCGAAAATATTGTTTGTCAATGTTGGAAGCGCTCCCTAGCGTCGAAGAGAAAGCGAGGGAGACAGTGCATGCTGCGTGTTGCAGAACATTCGAACATCACCCACTGGGCGGAGCGGATCGACCTGGCGGCAGCATTCCGCTGGACCGAGCGTCTTGGAATGCACGAAGCTGTCGCAAATCATTTCAGCCTCGCCGTCAATGACGAAGGCACGGCTTTTCTGGTAAACCCCCGTCAGCGGCATTTCAGCCGGATCAGGGCATCCGACCTGATTTTGCTGGATGCAAATGACCCGCAAACGCTGGAACATCCAAACGCTCCGGACCCGACTGCCTGGGGATTGCATGGCGCCATCCACCGGCAACGCCCACATGCACGCTGCGTCATGCATGTGCATTCGGTCCATGCCACGGTTCTGGCCTGTCTTGCCGACAGCACTCTGCCGCCGATCGACCAGAACACCGCGACTTTTTATGGCCGCTTCGCAATTGACGAGAACTATGGCGGACTTGCTTTCGAGGAAGAAGGCGAACGCTGCGCGACGTTGCTTCGCGACCCGAAGATCAAGGTGCTGATCATGGGCAACCACGGCGTTCTGGTCGTCGCCAGTACTGTCGCGGAAGCCTTTGACCGCCTTTATCATTTCGAACGTGCTGCAGAGACCTACATTCGGGCACTGCAGACCGGAAAACCACTGCGCGTTCTAAGCCCTGAGATTGCCGAGAAGACCGCGCAGGAAATTGAAAATTATCCGGGCCTTGGTCACGACCACTTCGCCGAATTGAAAGCCATTCTGGACGACGAAGGCTCGAACTACGCCAGCTAGGCACCGGCACGGCCCAGGCTGCGGACGCAAGGCAGCGGACACTCGAAACAAAATCATGCAAGGCCCGATGGTGACACCGCCGGGCCGGGTGGACGGAATTTGCCAAAATTCCGGTTATCGCGACTGGCCGTCCGCACCGGCAAACAAGTTGAACTGAAACCTATCACGCTCATCAAGGAGAACCATGGAATGGGAGAGGCCTTTACGCCGCAAAACCGACTGGCAGTCTCGCGGCGAAGCGTTCTCGGGGGAACTGTTGCGCTCGGCGCCACGGCTCTTGTATCGTCTCTTGGTATCGGGCCGGCTGTTGCCCAGCCCAAAAAAGGCGGAACGATCCGCTTCGGGATTGCCTCGGGCAATACCAACGACACGTACGATCCGGCAGTTTGGGACAACACCTATTCGCAGGTCTTCGCCTTTGCCCGCAACGGCTACCTGGTGGAGATCGCCTCGGACGGATCCCTCGTCGGGGAAGTGGCGGAAAGCTGGACGTCATCTCCCGATGCAAAGGTCTGGACGTTCAAGATCCGCAGCGGTGTCGAGTTCCACAGCGGCGGTACCGTGACATCTGATGATGTCGTCGCCTCGATCAACTATCACCGCGGCGCGGACAGCAGTTCGGCTGCCAAGCCCTTCCTTGCACCGGTTACCGACATTGCCAGCGACGGCGATACCGTCGTTTTCACGCTGGACGCAGGCAACGCCGATTTCCCTTATGTGGTAAGCGACTACCACATGCCGATCCTGAAGTCTTCGGATGGCAAGATCGATCCCACCAGCGGTGACGGGTGCGGTCCTTACAAAGTCACCAACTTCAAACCCGGCTACATCGCCGAGCTCACGCGCAATCCGAATTACTGGAAATCGGACCGTGCCCATTTCGATGCGGTTGTCCTGATGGCCATTGTTGATCCGGCAGCGCGGCAGGCAGCGTTGATGACCGGAAATGTCGACGTCGTTGACCAGGTGGATCTGAAGACGGTGCATCTGTTCCAGCGCGCACCGGGCGTCCAGATCGTATCGGCGACTGGTGGCCAGCACTATACCTTCGCCATGGACACACGGGCAGCGCCCTTCAACGACAACAATGTCCGCATGGCCTTGAAATACGCCATCGACCGGCAGGAACTTGTCGACAAGATCCTCTTTGGCTATGGCTCGGTTGGCAACGACCACCCGATCAGCCCGGTCAACCGCTTTTACGCAGCCGATCTTGAGCAGACCAGTTATGATCCGGACAAGGCGAAATATTATCTGAAACAGGCGGGCCTCAGCTCACTGGATCTGCAACTCTCCGCCTCCGACGCTGCTTTTGGCGGCGCTGTCGATGCAGCAGTGCTCTATTCAAGCAAGGCTGAGGCGGCCGGTATCAACATTCAGCCGGTGCGCGAGCCCAATGACGGTTATTGGTCCGATGTCTGGATGAAGAAGCCGTTCTGCGCGGTCTACTGGACCGGACGCCCGACTGAGGACGCGACCTTCACGCTCGCTTACGCTGCCGGGGCGCCGTGGAACGATACCTATTGGGACAACGAGCGCTTCAACCGGCTTCTGAGCGAAGCGCGGTCCGAACTCGACGAAGCAAAGCGCGCGGATATGTATCGCGAGATGCAGAACATCGTCAGGACCGATGGCGGCACCATCATCCCCATGTTCGCAAGCTACGTGATGGCACTCAGCGACAAGGTCAATCATCCGGAAAAAGTCGCCGCAAACTGGCCGCTCGACGGTCTGCGCGCTACGGAGCGCTGGTGGTTTAGCTGACTTCGTCTTCTCATATCTGAAGCATTTTTGACTGTCGCCTTGCACGTTGGTTTCCCGCTGGGGGGCAGCGTCGCTTCGGACCATCGGGAATGACGGAGGTGAGACGTCCGCAAACAAAAAACGCCCTCATCCGGAAGGAGAGGGCGTTTTCGTTTCTTGCGGTGTTGGCAGCGATCAGTCGATGACCGAGCCTTCTTCGTCCTTCTTCATGTGACGCATGCGGGCCTTCAGGACCTTTCCGAAGATGATCGGCAGGACGAAGCCGATGATGGCCATGCTCCACAGGGTCAGCGACAGCGGGCTGTCGATCAGGGTGAACCAGTCGCCGTTGCTGATGGTGATCGCGCGGCGCAGGTTGTTTTCCATGGCGTTGCCGAGAAGCGTTCCGAGGATGATCGGGACCAGCGGCACGTCCAGCTTGCGCAGCACCCAGCCCAGCACACCGAAGCCGACCATGACCAGAAGGTCGAAGGAGGAGCCGGAGATGCCGTAGATGCCGACGAAGCTGACCATGGCCACGATGGGCATGAGGATGCGCGGCGGGATCAACAGGACGCGGGTGAAGAGACCGATCATCGGAATGTTCATGGCCAGCAGCATGAAGTTGGCAATGAACAGGGCCGCGATCAGACCCCAGACCACATCCGGCTGCTGGGTGAACAGCAGCGGGCCCGGGGTGATGTTGAGCGCCAGCAAAACCGCCAGCAGCACGGCCGTGGTCCCGGAACCGGGAACGCCGAGGGCGAGCATCGGCACCAGCGCACCGCCCGCGGCGGCGTTGTTGCCGGCTTCAGGCGCGGCGACACCGCGCGGGTCGCCCTTGCCGAAGGTGCCTTCCTTGTCGACCAGTTTCTTCTCGAACGTATAGGAGATGAACGAGCCGAGCGACGCGCCGGCACCAGGCAGAACGCCGGCAATGAAGCCGAGCAGACTGGTGCGCAGCATGGTCGGGGTGCAGGACTTCAGCAGCGAGAAGCTGGGCATCAGCCGGCCTACGGAAACCTTGCTGGAGTTGGCGTCGGCATTGCCGTGGCGGTGTTCCAGGAACAGGAAGACCTCGGACAGAGCAAACAGGCCGACGATGGCAACCAGAAAGTCGATCCCGTCGTAGAGGTGCACTTCGCCGAAGGTGAAGCGCGGCACGCCGGTCTGGGTGTCGACGCCGACGGTGGCAAGGCCAATGCCGAGCGCGGCTGCGAAGGCGGTCTTGGCCTGGTTGGTCGAGGCAACGCCGCCCAGGGTGGCGAAGGCCAGGGTGAACAGGGCGAAATATTCCGCCGGACCGAACAGAAGCGCGATCTTGACCAGCTGCGGTGCCAGCAGGATCAGGCCCCAGGTGGCCAGGAAGGCACCGACGAAGGAGGCAACACCCGACAGCGAGAGGGCCTCGCCTGCGCGGCCTTGCTGGGCCATCGGGTAACCGTCGAGACAGGTCATCATCGCCGGTTCGTCACCGGGAATGTTCAAGAGGATCGACGAGATACGCCCGCCGTACATGGCGCCGTAATAGACCGACGTCAGCAGGATCAATGACGGCGTGGCGCCGAGACCGAGCGTGAACGCAAGCGGGATGAGGATGGCGACGCCATTGGACGGGCCAAGGCCCGGCAGGGCGCCCATGATGGTGCCGAGAAAGCAGCCGAGCAGGGCCAGCAGCAGGTTCTGCCAGGTCAGCGCGATGACGAAGCCGTCGGCCAGTGAAGAGAGAGTTTCCATGGCGATGCTCCGTTAAAAGCCGAACGGGCCCTTGGCCAGGGAGAGGCCAAGAACGAGGTGGAAGACCGCATAGATGCCGAGCGAAGTCAGGCAGCCGGTGATAAGCGAGCCGATCGGTGAAGAGCCGAGGCGCCAGGTCAGATAGGCAGCGGCAACGGCTGTCGCGATGATGAAGCCGGCTTCCGGCAGAAGTATCGCGTAGAGGATCATCGCCAGCACTGCCATGGCGACTTCAAGCAGACGCGGCAGCGACGGCCATTCCGGCGCGACGTCGGGTTTCAGGAAAATCGCCAGCGACGACAGACCCAACACGGATGCGATGATCAGGGGGAACGCCTTCGGGCCGACGGCGTCGGACAGAAAGCTTTCTTCGATGACAAGAGCGGCCCAGGCATATCCCAGCGCGAGAAGTAGCCCGACCGCGCCAAAGATGCGGTCGCTCATGGATACCTTCCTAATAGCGGCTCCTCCCCAAGTCCGGCGGCCGCCCCTTATGTGTTCTGTTGTTTGTTGGCACCCGAAGTGTGCCACTGTGTCCGCCGACAATCCACTTTGCCCAATCGGGCGGACAATGATCAGGCAGACATACTTCCGGCGTTACGCTGTCAGTCTCAAAGCTGCGTGCGGTAAACCGGATATTGCCCGCGTTCGGACGCGTCCTGAAAAAGAAGGGGGCACATGGACTGCGCCCCCTCCAGTCGGACTGACGGCATTCTTATTTGATGATGCCGATTTCTTTGGAGATGTTCTGGATCTGCTGAACCGAGTTGGCAACGAATTCCTGGAACTCGGCACCCTGCAGGTCGAGCGGAGCCAGACCGTTTGCAGCCATGATGCCTTTCCATTCTTCACTTGCGTACAGATCGGAGATCTTGGACACCCATGCGTTATAGGCGTCGTCGGACATGTTGCCCGGTGCGTAGAAACCGCGCCAGTTTGCGCCGATCGCGTCGACACCCTGTTCCTTTGCCGTCGGGAAGTCGGCGAATTCGCCGGACAGACGCTCAGGTGCCAGAACAGCGATCACCTTGATGTCGCCACTGTCGACAAAGCCCTTGGCTTCGGAAATGTCACCGGTGAAAGCCTGGACGGAACCGGCCAGAAGCTGGGTCACGGCTTCACCACCACCGTCGAAAGCGATGTATTTCACGGTGCGGACGTCTTCGATGCCGTAAGCGTTTGCAGCGATCAGAACCTTCAGGTGATCCCAGCCACCAACAGCGGAACCGCCGGCAACGGACACGGACGTCGGGTCGGATTTCATCTGGTCGAGAAGTTCCGGCAGGGTATTGATCGGGCTGTCGGCCGCAACGGCGATCACGCCGTAGTCAGCGCCAACGGAAGCCACCCAGCGAACCTGGTCCATGGTGTTGCCCGGGAAGGCACCCTGGGCAAGGCGGGTTGCGGTTGCCGAGGAAGCTGCAACGATCAGGTCGTTGTCGTCGCCGCGCTTGTTGACGACTTCAGCATAGGCCACACCGCCGCCGCCGCCAGCCAGGTTCACAACCTGCATGGTCTTGTCGAGAAGCTTCAGGTCCTGAAGGGTCTTGCCGACCTGGCGGCAGGTGAAGTCCCAGCCACCACCCGGGTTGGCCGGTGCGATGCACTCCGGGTTTTCCGGCGTGAAATCGGCAGCTGTTGCGCCGAAAGCGGATGCGCCAAGGAATGCGGCCGCCAGCAGAAGGCGGGTCGTTTTGAATGCCATGTTGTGTTTCCTCCACATGTGCAAGGCTTTTGGTGAGCCCCTGGTATCCGTTGTGCCGCGTTAAAGCGGGTCCTCCCAACGGACGTGAGGAGAGCCTAGCGCCAAACCCTGTCATCAACCTGTCACCAGGGGGCACATTGCTTGCAAGCAGCGAAATTGCGGGGCAAGACTGGAGGCGGGAGGAACGAATCTTTGCGCCTTTTGCTCGTTGAAGACACGTTTGACATGGCGGAGGCGATCATGATCCGGCTGGACCGGTCAGGCATTGCCTGCGATCTGGCAAAGTCGCTGGAAGAGGCGAGGGCCTGCGTCAACGTTCAGCATTACGACGTGATCGTTCTTGATATCAATTTGCCGGATGGCCTGGGCACCGAGCTGCTGAAAGAGATCAGGTCTCGGGGCGAGCGCACGCCGGTGCTGATGCTGACGGCGGAATTTTCCGTCGATGACAGGGTATCCTCGCTCAATTCCGGGGCGGATGATTACCTGGTCAAGCCGTTCGACCACCGCGAACTTGAAGCCCGCATCCGCGCACTCTATCGACGCGAACAGGGCGACAAGGCCGAGGAACTGACGCTCGGCAGCCTCACGTTCAATGCTTCCGCGCGGGTCGTGCGTCAGGGCGACAGCCCGATCAATCTGACCCGGCGCGAATTCTCGCTGCTGGAGATCCTGGTCCGCAATCGCGGCAAGACCGTCAGCAAGGAACGTCTGTTCGAAGGGGTGTTCAGTTTCCAGGACACCGACGTCAGCATGAACGCGCTGGAGCTTTATGTTGCGCGGCTGCGCAAGAAACTCTCGGGCGGATCTGTCAGGATCGAGACCCAGAGAGGGCTTGGTTACAAGCTGGAAGTCGATGACTGATCTCATCCGCAGGCTGGCGTCGACCTCGCTCACCGCACGTGTTGCCTTCGGGATTGCCTTTCTGCTGATCTTCGGCGGGGTGATCGTTTCCATCGCGGCATTCGCCTATGGCCGGGAGGCGGCCAGAAGCGCCTACGACCGGTTGCTCCTGGGCGCGGCGACAGGCATTGCCTCGTCGATCACCGTTCAGGACGACAGGCCCGTCATCGAGTTGCCGGTTTCGGCGTTCGAGTTGCTGGCGCTCGCCCCCGACGACAGGATCGGCTATCGCATTATCGGCCCGGAGGGTGCGACGCTGACCGGCTATGATGAAATCACCCTGCCGACAGGCCGGCGCGATTTCCGGGAAGGGTTTTTCGACGGTTCGTTCTTTGGAGAGCCGGCCCGTTTTGCCGTGGTCTCGCGCCGATTTGCCGAGCGTACGCTCAACGGCACGATCAAGGTGGTTGTCGGCCAGACCCTGCGGGCGCGTAACGACATGGCCTATGACATCACCCGCAAGGCGCTCTACGTGCTTGCAGCCTCCGGCCTGGCAATGGTGCTGTTGTCGGTCGTCGTCGTCCGCTCGGTGCTGCAGCCGCTGGAACGGATCGCCGGCGGTCTCTCGGCACGGGACCCCCACGACCTGACACCGCTCGACACCTCGGTGCCGCGGGAAACGGCGGTGATGATCAATGCCCTCAACGGTTTCATGGCCCGTCTCGACCGGCAGATGAATTCCATGCGGCATCTGATCTCCGACACCGCGCATCAGCTCAGGACGCCTGTCGCTGCCCTCAGGGCCCAGGCGGATCTCTTCACCGACGAAGCGGAACTTTCCCGCAAGGAAAAGATCGTCGAGAGGATACAGACCCGAACGGCAAGCCTCGGCCGTCTGCTCGACCAGCTTCTGAGCCAGGCACTGGTGATTCACCGCGGCGACAGCGCCAGACGGGAGAAGGTGGACTTGCGCGATATTGCCCTCGACGTTTTCGAGGAAGGCGATCACGCTGTTCTCAATCCGGAATTCGACGTGATCCTGGATATCGGCGAAGACCCTGTCGAAGTGCTGGCGGATGTGCAATCGCTGAAGGAAGCCCTGAAGAACCTCCTGAACAACGCGCTCAAATACGGCCGCTCGCCGGTACGGATCGGGGCTTCGCTGCAAGGTGGGCGGGCCAGTATCTGGGTGGAAGATGCGGGCGGTGGACCGGTGGATGGGGTTCTTGCCGAACTGGGGTCCCGTTTCAACAAGGGCGCGCTGTCGCGGCAAAGCAGTTCCGGCTTGGGTCTTGCGATCGCGCATTCCGTCGCCCTTTCCTACGATGGCGAATTGCGCCTGGAAAAGACGGGTGGGGCGCGTTTTCGTGCAGCCCTTGTGTTTGCAGCCGTTCCGGAGGGCCGGACATGAAGTGGCCCGCCTATCTGCTGAAGTGCCTGGCTGGAGTCGTGATGCTGCTTGCCACCGGCAGGGCCGTGTCGGCCCAGGAGCTGGTGGAAAATTTCGGACCGGAGACCACCAACCGTGTGCTGGTGGTGCGCTCCACGACGGATATTTCCATCTTCGGTCCCGTGGTCGAAAGCTTCCTGCGCACCCGGCCCGGGTTGCAGGTGCGCTACGAGCAATGGGGATCGAACGAACTCTACCGCCTGACCCGCCGGGACTGCCGCGACGGCGTTCCAGGCGCCGACATTGTCATCAGCTCCGGTGTTCACCAGATGGTGCAGCTGGTCAACGAAGCCTGCGCAGCGTCTTACCGCTCACGGTTGACCGAACAGTTGCCGGAAGCCCTTCGCTGGCGCGACGAATTGTGGGGCATCACCCGCGAGCCCGCGGTGATCGTCTATAACCGCGAGCTGGTGCCCGTGGAGGATATTCCGCAGACCCGCTTCGACCTGCTCGATCTCCTTCGGCCTTCCGGCACTCCCTATGCCGGGCGGGTCGCGACCTATGACATCGAGCAGTCGGGGCTTGGGTATCTGTTTGCTTTTGCCGACGCGCAGGAAGCAACCACCTTCGGCGCGCTTCAGGAATCCTTCGGCCGCTCACAGGCGATTTCCACCTGTTGCTCGGTCGACATCATCAAGGGTGTTGCCGAGGGGCGCTACCTGATCGCCTACAACGTGCTTGGCTCCTACGCCCAGGGCTATCAGCTGAACGACGACCGGATCGGCATCGTGCTGCCGTCCGACTACACACTGGTCCTGTCGCGCACCTTCATGATCCCGAAGCAGGCAAACAACGAAGCCGAGGCCGAGGCGTTCCTGGATTTTCTCTTGTCCTCGGAAGGCACGCTTGCGCTTCGGACCGCATTGCTGATCAGCCCGCTTCTGGAAACGGAGGATGGCAATGAAGGCGAGGTCCTGAGTTCGACAGCCCTGCGGCCGATCGGTCTTTCCCCTGCGCTCATGGTCGCACTGGATGCCCTGACCCGGGAAACCTTTTTGCGCCGCTGGCGGTCGACGTTTCCCGGGCCATGAGGCGCCGGCAGGCGCGTTGCATGACGCCCGTTTCAGGTCCTCAGGAAACGCCCAGGAAGGGATAAGGCCCCGGAAAGGTGCCGACCGGAATGAGGTGCGTCAGGAAACCATTGTCACGCCATTCGTGAAGCAGCATCCCGCCGGGTTCCTTGGTCAGACTGTTGCCGGCGTTGGTGCGCTGGTCCAGCGTGACCGCATGCGAGGTGCCGGGGCAGACCTGACACAGGCTGCCGGAAAAGAGGCCGGCGATGGAGCGGTGCAGATGGCCGCAGACCAGCCGAACCTGCCCGGAATGAAGGGAGAGGGCGGTGCCCAGGCTGTCTGCGTCGTGCAGGTTCTGCGCGTCCATCGCCCTGATCCCCACGGCAAAGGGAGGGTGATGAAAACCGACTATCGCGGGTTTGTCGCCAAGACCGGAGAGCGCGTCCGTCAGGAAGGACAGGGTTGCCGGTTCAAGTGTTCCATGCGCTGCGTTTTCGGTAAGGCTGTCGAGCCCGACAACGGCAAAGTCTTCAAAATCGATCTGCCAGTCCAGGGGGCCGGTGCGGGGCATCCACTGTGTGTCTGCGAAGCTCTCCCGCATCGGCTCGCGCCGGTCGTGGTTGCCCGGCAGCACCCTGTAGGGCAGGTCGAGGTCCGCCATCAGCATCTTGAAGCGGTCGTATTCTTCCGGCGTTCCATGTTCGGTCAGGTCGCCGGTAACGATCACGAGGTCTACTGGACCGATCTGCGGCAGCAGGCGGTTGATTGTGGCGACCGTTTCGGCAAGGGCCGCGGCCGTGTCGACCTGTCCGTAGGCGAGTGCTCCTTCAGGAACAATGTGGGTGTCTGAAATCTGAATGATCTTGGTCATGAATGGGTCGATGTCTGGTCTGCAAGGAAGATGAGGTCGGAGGGATCAATGGTGAGGCGCACGGTGCTGCCGGTTTCAGGGGCTGTCCTGCCCGGGTGCTGAAGATAGAGAAGGCCGGCATCCGGAAGGACGCCGCCCACGGCGAGACGGAAATGACCGCCGGAGAACGTGACGGTTTCCACCGTTCCCGACAAGGATCCTGTCTGGTCTAGGCGGACGTTTTCCGACCGTATGTAAGCTGTTTTGCCGGCGGCGCCAGCGGGAAGCTTCAACTGTCCGCCGGGCAGCTGCAGTACATCGTTTTCCATGTGTCCGGTCAATGGCATGGCGTTGCCGATGAACCGGGCGACGAAGGCATTGGCCGGAGTGTGGTACAGCTCTTCTGGCCGGCCGACCTGAAGCATGGTTCCGTTCGACATCACCGCGATCCGGTCCGCGATCGCCATCGCCTCGCTCTGGTCGTGGGTGACGAAAACAGCCGTGATCCGGAATTGCCGCAGCATGGCGGCCAGTTCGTCACGCAGGTTGTCGCGCAAGGCGGCGTCCAGCGCGGACAGGGGTTCGTCCAGCAGCAGGATCCTGGGGCGCGGTGCGACGGCACGGGCCAGGGCCACCCGTTGGCGCTGCCCGCCCGACAGGGCATTTGTCGGGCGATCGGCGTAGTCGGTAAGGCGGCACAGGCTCAGCACCTCGTCCACACGTTGCCGGCGTTCTTCCGCCGGCACTTTTCTAACCTTCAGGCCGTAGCCGACATTCGCGCGCACGCTCATGTTGGGAAAGAGCGCATAGGACTGGAACACCATGCCGACATTGCGATGTTCCACGGCAAGTCCGGTCACGTCGGTTTCGTCGAACCGGATCCGGCTGCCCGCATCGGGGCGCTCCAGTCCGGCAATGATGCGCAGCAGGGTCGTCTTGCCACAGCCGGAGGGACCGAGCAGCGACAGGATTTCGCCGGGACCAACGGTCAGATTGGTCGGGCAGAGAGCCCGCGTACCATCGGCAAAGGTCTTGGCGGCGTTTTCGATTGTCAGGGTCATTGAGCGATCCTTTGCGCTCTGGCGGAGGCCCATTGCATTGCCATCAACAGCGGTACGATCATCGCGAAGAAGACGAGCGTGTAGGCGGAGGCGACCTCCAGCCGCATGGAGGCATAGCTGTCGGCAAGGCCGACGGGCAGGGTTTTCAGATAAGGTGTGTGCAACATCCAGGTGAGGTTGAATTCGCCGATGGAGAGCGTCACCACGGTCAGGGCACCAGCCAGGATGCCCGGCATGGCATTGGGGATGATCACCGTTCGAAACCGCGTGAAGGCAGACGCGCCAAGTGTCGCCGCGCTTTCTTCAAGGCTGCGGAAATCCATGGCCATCAGAACGGCCAAGACGGATCGCACCATGAACGGCAGCGTGTAGAGAACATGGCCGACGAGAATGAAGGTCCAGGACGTGCGGAACCCGGACAAGGTCCCGTAAAGCTGCAAGAGCGCGAGCGCCAGTGCGAGGCCGGGAATGGCGAGCGGCAACGAGATGAACTCTTCCAGCAGGCGCGACAGGCGTCCGGGATTCCTGGCTAGGGCGTAGGCCGCCGGAACGCCGATCATCAGAGTGACGGCAAGGCAGGCTATCGCGAGCCAGAGCGACAGGAAGATGCTGGCGGAATATAACTCCCAGACCCGCCCGATCCATTTCAGGGTCAGGCCCGAGGATAGACCGCGGAAGTAGTTGGCTGTCACCCCGGCCAGGATCGACTGGATGGCCGGGACCAGCAGAAAGGCGGCGATAACAAGCGTGACCGCACATTGCAGCCACCAGGCGAGGGATCTTTTCATGTCAGCCTCCCGCCGCAACTGTCGTTCCCGCAAAACTGCGGGCGATGTAAAGCAGGGCCCAGGTCACAAGGCCCAGCAGAACGGACAGGGCTGACGCCATGGCGATGTTCGCCGAGAGGGTGAATTCGGTATAGATCACCATCGGCAGGACATCGATATTGGTGGCCAGCGTGAAGGCGGTTCCGAAGGCTCCCATGGCGGTGGCAAAGGCGATTGCACCGGCGGCTACGAGGGACGGGGCAAGACCGGGCAGGATCACGTCGATGACAATGCGCCTCGGCGATGCGCCGAGGGTGCGGGCGGCTTCTTCCAGTGCGGGGTCGAGTTTTTCAACGGCGGCCATCACCGTCAGCAGGACGCGCGGGATGGAAAAATAGAGATAGCCGAGAAAGAGGCCTGTCAGCGAATAGGCGAACACGACGTGCCCGGGCAATAGCTGGTTGAACAGCCCCTGACGTCCTCCCAGGAGGATGATCAGGAAGCCGATGACGACGCCCGGAAAAGCCAGCGGCAGCGTCAGGACGGAAAGCAGCAGGCCGCGTCCGAAGAACCGGTTTCGCGCCAGGAACAGGCCGGCGGTGGTTGCCAGAGCGAGCGCGGCAAGGCTGACCGCCAGCGACACCAGCACCGTGTTGACCAGGGTTTCAAGATATCGAGGCGTTTGCAGGATCTGCAGGTAGATGTTCCAGCCGGCTTCCGATTCAAAAGAAGCCTGAACCAGGCGCACCAGCGGCAGAGCCAGAAAAGCGAGGGCGAATACCGCCAGCGGTAAAAGGCAGGCGGTCACGAATGTTCTGTCGGACATGAAGAATGCCTTCGGAAAAACAGGCCGGAACGCCAACGCGTTCCGGCCCGCCAGGTCAGGATGTTATTTGACTTCGTTCAGGTAACGCTCGCCGAAACCGGCCTGGGCGCGTTCCATGTGGGCATAATCGACGGCAACCGCGCGCTCGTAATCGCTTGCAGGCAGGAACTTCGCGGCGACTTCAGCCGGCAGTTCCACCGGGCGGGACGGCTGCAGGTAGGCATTGGTCCAGATGGCCTGGCCTTCGTCGGACAGGATGAAGTCCAGAACCTTCTTGCCGGCTTCTTCATGCGGTGCGCCTGCCACCAGGCTCATCACGTAGGGAACGCGTACGGAACCTTCGCACGGCAGCACGAATTCGAAGTTGCCGTCTTCTTCGTATTTGCCGCGATAGGCGTTGAAGTCATAATCGAAGAGGATCGGGATTTCGCCGGAAACGACGCGCGCGAAAGAGGTCTGCTTGGGGACGATCGGGTCGTTTTCCGCCAGTTCCTTGAAGTAGCTGATAGCCGGATCGAAGTTCTCCAGATCGCCGCCGAAGGCCAGGTTGACGGCAACCGCACCTGCATAGCCGACAAAGGCGGAAGACGGATCAAGGTAGCCGACCATGCCGCGGTATTCCGGCTTTTTCAGATCGGCGAAGCACTGCGGCACCGGTGCGCCGCCGAGCGCGTCGACATTCACGAACATGCCGAGGGTGCCGTAGTGAACGGCAAACCACTTGCCTTCCGGGTCCTTCAGGCCTTCGGGGATGTCATCGAAACCGGCGGGCTTATAGGCGGTGACGACACCTTCGTTGCCGGCCTTGATTCCAGTGGTCACGCCGTAATAGGCAACGTCGGCAACGGGTGCGGCCTTCTCGGCCAGAAGCTGGCTGAGGGTCTGGCCGGAATTCTTGTTGTCATGCGGCATGGCAATGCCGAGCTTCTCATTGATGGCTTCCAGCATCGATGCCCAGTCGGCCCATTGCGGCGGGCAGTTGTAGCAAACGGCATCTTCGGCCTTTGCCGGCACGACGGCCGCCATTGTCATGGCCAATGCGAAAAGTGTACGTTTCATGTCAGTGACTCCTGAAGCGATCTCAAGCAGGTCTCGGGGTTACTCATTGGATGGCAGGGAAGTGGCAGCTTCTCTGCCATCGGCTTTTCCGGGAACGGGAGGGCCAAGGCTGCCTCCCGCGCGGAAACTGAATGTGGCGGCTGCGGACGGCAGGTCGGGGGTGGGGCGGTCCAGCAGCCTTGCCAGCACTGAATGGACGGCGCCCTGACCCATGGTGCGCGGATCTGTTTCGACCGTCGCCAGATGAGGGTCGACCAGCAGTCCGGTGGAAATGCCGTCAAAGCCGACCAGCGACAGATCGTCGGGAATACGCTTGCCGAGTGCGCGTGCGGCCTTCATGGCGGCAAGGGCGAGAAAGTCGTTCGATGCGAAAATTCCGGTCAGGGCCTGATGTTCGGCCAGAAGCGTGCCGAGCAATTCCAGAAGGGTGCCGTCCTGCTCCTCGATTTCCAGAAGAAGCGGGTCTGCCATGCCGAACTCGCGGCATGCGGCGGCAAAGCCTTCGTAACGCTCACGCGAGCGGTCGGAGCGGTGGAACCGCAGGGCCAGAAAACCGGTTTGAACGTGTCCCTGGCTGTGAAAGGCCCTTGCGACTTCACGCGCGGCAGCGCGGTTGTCGACGGCCCACGCGGGCAAGCCGAAAGAAGAGCGGTTATAGACGAGGCAGCAAGGAAGGTTCCGATCCCGGATCAGCTCCAGAGCCTCGCTGTCGGCCGCATTGTTGACCGTCAGGACAAGGCCGTCGACCTGTTTGGCAATCAGGGTGCGCGCGGCCTGAAGCTCCAGCACTTCGTCGTATTCCGAACATGCCAGAATGAGCTGATAACCTTCGCGGTGGGCTTCCTGCTGGGCAGCCTGGACGACTTCGGCAAACACGGGATTGGCGAGAGAAGGGACGATGCAGCCGAGTGTCTTTGTCGAGCTGCTTTGCAGGGACCGGCCAAGCGCGCTGAATTCGAAGCCGAGCGCAGTTGCTGCCGAAAGAACCTTCCGGCGGGTGTCGGCGCTGGCGGAGCCGGTGCCGTTGAGGACGCGGCTCACCGTTGCAATGCCGCAACCGGCCTGCTCGGCAACATCCTTGATCGTCGGCGGACGCGATCTCACCCTTGCCTCCTTCAGTCTTGGAAACGTTTCCAATACTGAATACAGGGTGTCGATGTCACTTTGATGAAAGCGTTTTGAGAAGGGAAAGAGAGCGCTTTTCGATGCGCAGTCGTCAGCCGTAGTCAGGCTTGAAACCCGCCGCCCGCGGGGAAAGGCGGCGGGTCATGGGGCAGGGTCAGAACTTCTTGGCGAAGCTCAGCTTGAAGCTGCGGCCTGCACCTTCGTCCTCACTCAGGTGGTTCCGGTACGACTTGTCGAACACGTTGTCGACGTTGAACCGGACCTCACTGTCCGCCATGAAACCGTCGGTCGGTTTCCATGCCGCATAAAGGTTATGCAGCACGTAGCCTGCGGTTTCCTGTTCGTCGGCGCCCACACGGTCCTGGGCGGCGTAGAAGTCGCCCTTCCAGCCGAAGTCGAGGTTCCATGGACGGTAGACGTAGCCGATCTTGAGGAAGGCGCTGTCGGCGGGGACGGCATTCATGTAGCCGCCGGTGCTGACGTTGTTGCCCCGGATCAGCGAGGCGCCGAGAGATCCGTAGATGCTTTCGGTCCAGTAGGAGGCTTCCAGCTCAAGCCCTTCGTAACGGGCTTTCGGAATGATTTCCGTCACCACCGTCGAACCGTTCCAGTAGCTGGCGTAGTAGTTGGTGACGTTGTTGCGGAACGCCGTTCCCTTCAGGCGGAAAGCGTCTCCGCCCATGATCAGGTCATCGAAAGAAAAGGTGACACCGGCCTCGAAGTTGTTCGACAGTTCCTTGTCGAGATCGTTGACGACGTAGTTCGAAAACACCTCGTCGAGGGACGGCAGACGCTCGGTGTGTGCGACGGAGCCGAAGACGCCGAGCCACTCGGACATCTTGATCATGGCGGCAAGCTTTGGCGAGTAGCCGACGGCGCTCTTTTCCTCGTTCAGGTTGATGGTGTTGCCGCTGCCGTCCACGTAGCTGCCGACAGACACGTTGCTGTAGTCGATCCGCATGCCGGGAATGAGGGTGATGCGGTCGTTCCACACCAGTTCGGCCTGCGCATAGCCGCCGACGTTGACCGTTTCGCCTTCCGGGTGAGACCCTGAACCACTGCGCACATAGGTGCCGAAATCACGCGGATTGCGGCGTTCCTGGTACTGGCCGTCGATGCCGGTCGTGACATAGGCCATCCAGTCTTCGCCCAGCTGGAACGTTGCGACGTTGTCGGCCTTGCCCTGCCAGGTCTCGTAGGAATATTCGGAATTGAAGCCGAACGGATAATAGCAGGTCGGCGGCGCGGGCGCCGGGGCGAACTGGGCGCAGATCTGATCCTGGTTCTTCTGCTCGACCCGCGTGTCGGACCAGCTGAACTGGGCCTTCACATCAAGCAGATCGTTTCCTGAAAACCCGTTTGCATAACCGACGATCGCGGTCTGATCCGTCACTGTGCGGTCGACATCGCCAAAGTCCGGACCCCAGGCGATCTGGTCGTAGTTCTGGTTGTCCTCGTCACTCGACCAGTTCTGGTAACTTGCGAAAACGGACTGGTCTTCATTTTCCCCGAAGGTGTAACGGGCCTTGATGAGACCGTTGATGGAGCTGAAATCCGTGTCCGGGACCTCGTTGCCCTGGCCGTCCGTAATGTCCTGAGACTGCCGATAGTTGAGGGCGCCGAGCAACTCGAGGTTCTTGACCGGTTCCGCCGCGACGATCGCGCTGCCCAGCCAGCCGTTGCCGTTCGAATCCCAGGAGGTTTTCAGCCGGCCACCGATCAGGTCTCCCGGATCAAGGAAATCGCTGGCATCCTTTGTGGTGAAGGTGATGACACCCCCCATCGCACCGGCGCCATAAAGGGTTGATGATGCCGGTCCACGCAGGACCTCGATCTGTTTATAGAGTTCCGGATCGGAGAAGAACGACCCCATCCGGTACTGTTCGAAAAACTTGTTGACCCCGTCTACCTGCATGATGATCCGGGTCTCGTCGCCGGAAAGAGCTTCACCGATACCGCGGATATTGATGCTTTCGCCGAGGATCGAGTTACTGCCGATCGGCGTGACGCCCGGGATCTCCTGGAAGACGTCTCCGATCGAGCGCGGTTGCAGGTCGTCGATGGCTTCCTGGCCGAGCACGGTGACGGCCTGAGGAGTGTCGATCGCGACTTTGGGCACGCCGGCGCTGACCACGATCTGTTGTAGCTGCGATACCGGTTGATCCTGCTCGGCAACGGGTGTCGCCGGTGCTGCATCCGCTACTGCATCCTGTGCAGCTGCCCCGCAATTAAAAGCCAAAACCCAAAGGGCAACACCACCCATCAAGCGGGTGTTACCGGTCTTCTTGAGCCCCATAAAAATTCTCCAAGAGTGCGCGTTGTTCGCGTCCTTTTCGCTGCCTCTCACACAGCGTTTTAAACATGAGTCAGTGACTCAGGTATTGTGTTCCTAATGAAATATGAATATAGGAGTCAAGTATTAGATTGCGGTCGCCGAGGAAAAGCGTCTCTTTGGAATGATTCAAAAACTCCTAATAATCTCAGTAATTTACGTTACGGGATGATGAGGCGGGAAACTGAGAGCGGGCTGCAGGAAGACCATAGCGATTGGGGACAGAACTCATGAATGCCGATCAGATCTCCTCTGAAACCAGGCAGAGCGCAGCCGACATCCGGGCGGCACGCGCGAACAATCCGAAGATGCGGGAGCGGGATCTGGCACAGATACTCGGCATTACGGAAGCGGAACTGGTCGCCAGCTTCGTAGGGCATGGCGTGCGCCGTATCGCGCCGCGTTTCGACGATCTGTTTCCGGGGTTGCAGACCGTCGGCACGGTCATGGCACTGACGCGCAACGAGAGCGCGGTGCACGAGAAGATCGGCCCGTTCGAGAAATTCGTGAACGGCAAGCGGGCGGCCCTGATGCTGGGCGAGCAGATCGACACGCGCATGTTTCCGGCCAATTGGGTGCATGGCTTTGCGGTCGAAAAGGCCGACGGCAACGATGTCCGCCGGTCGCTGCAGTTCTTCGATGCCCATGGTGATGCGGTGATGAAGATCCACACTCGTGCGGAAACGGACCTGGATGCGTGGAACACTCTGGTTGAAAAGCTCGTGCTGGACGATCAGACGCCGGATGTGTTGCCGCAAGTGAGCGAAGCAAAACCGTTCAGCCGAAAACAGGCATCCGAAGGAGCTGAAGCGGTGCTGCGCGACCGCTGGCAGGCGATGACCGATCCGCATCAGTTCCACGGACTTTTGAAGGATCTGGACCTCGACCGGGTCAGTGCTTTTGAACTGGCGGGCGATGCCTGGGCCTGGCCGCTCGATCGTGGGGCGGTGCCGGCCTTGTTGCGTCTTGCAGCGTCGGAAAACATCCCGATCATGTGTTTTGTCGGCAATCGCGGTTGCATTCAGATCCACTCCGGGACGGTGGCAACGGTGATGGACCGGGGTCCATGGATCAACGTGATGGACCCGACCTTCCATCTGCATCTGCGGACCGACCACATCCACCAGGTCTGGGCCGTGCGCAAACCGGCGGATGTCGGCCATGTCACCTCGGTGGAAGCTTATGACAGCGACGGACAGCAGATCATCCAGTTCTTCGGTGTGCGTGGTGAGGGCAACCAGGAACGGTCCGATTGGCGCGGCCTTGCCGAAAACCTGCCGAAACTGGATCGGGCGGTAAAGCTGGGAGCAGCGGAATGATTGGGTCACTTTCGCGTTTTTCCGGCGTCCCGGCGGCTGTCGCGCTGACCGTCGCAGCCCTGGTCCTGCCCGGCAAACCACTGTTTGCGGAAGGCACGGGCAGTCCGGACAGCAGCACTGTTGTCGCCATCGGCGGTTCGGTGACGGAGATCGTCTACGCCCTGGGCGAAGACAAGAGGCTGATTGCCCGCGACAGCACCAGCATCTTCCCGGCGGAAGCGGCAAGCCTTCCGGATGTCGGGTACATGCGCGCGCTGTCCCCGGAAGGTGTGCTCTCCGTCAATCCGGAGCTGATCCTGATGCTGGAAGGCAGCGGGCCGCAGGAAACAGTGGACGTGTTGCGCAAGTCCGGTGTGGCGATGGCGGATGTGCCGGAGGCATATACCGCCGAAGGCATCATCAAAAAGGTGCGTGTCGTTGGTGAAGTGCTTGGCGTCGAGGCGAAAGCCGATGCTCTTGCGGGCAAGCTTGAACAGGATCTGGCCGAGGCGCAACGTGCCGCTGAAAGCCGGACGTCAGGCGTTCGTGTCCTCTTCGTCCTGTCGACAAAGGGCGGGCGTATCCTTGCCGCCGGATCGGATACGGCCGCCAACGGCATACTTGCGCTTGCGGGTGCTGAAAACGCAACGTCCGGCTTTTCCGGCTACAAGATCCTCAGCGACGAGGCGATCGTCAGTGCGGCACCGGACGTCGTGCTGATGATGGACCGCCACGGCGACGGCGAAGACGCAGCGAACGGTGATGCGGTGTTCGATCATCCGGCCGTGGCGCAAACGCCGGCAGGGAAGAACAGGCGACTTGTCCGCATGAACGGGCAGCTCCTGCTGGGGTTCGGTCCGCGCACCGCAGAAGCGGTCCGTGAATTGTCGACCCGTCTGGCGGATACGGCAAGCTGATGGCACTGATGAGCGATACGGCCTTGCCCGCCAGAAGCGGACGGATTTCCTCTCTCCTTGGCCTTGCCGACCTGCAGCGCGGAGACAGGGCTCCGCTCGCGCGGGCCGTCATTGCGCTGCTCGCCGTGCTGACATGTCTCGTCGTTCTGGGAAGCCTTGCCATTGGCCCGATCTCGATTCCGGTTCTGGAGCTCCTGCCGCATGTGCCGTCCTATTTCGCGGGAGCGGGAGAGGGCGTGCCACAGGGCGTTTCGGCAAGGGACTGGATCGTTCTCATGGATATCCGCCTGCCCCGGGTTACGCTGGGAGCGCTCATCGGAGCGGCCCTGGCGGTGTCCGGTGCCGTGATGCAGGGGCTGTTCCGAAACCCGCTTGCAGATCCGGGCATTGTCGGCGTTTCGGCGGGGGCAGGCCTGGGCGCTGCCGCGTTCATCGTTCTTGGAAATACCGTACTGGCGCCGGTGATGGCGCTTCTGGGTATCTATGCGGTCCCATTGGCAGCCTTTGCCGGCGGCCTCGTCACGACGCTGCTTCTTTACAGGATCGGCACGCGCGGAGGCATCACGTCAGTTGCGACATTGCTGCTGGCGGGCATTGCGCTCGGCGCGCTCACCGGTGCGATGACAGGGCTGTTGGTCTATGTAGCCGATGATCAGGAGCTGCGCGACCTGCAGTTCTGGGGACTTGGGTCGCTCGCGGGATCCAACTGGCAGAAGGTCGCTTCCGCCGCGCCAATCATCCTCACGATGCTGGTCTGCGTGCCGTTCCTGGCACGCGGTCTCAACGGTCTGACGCTTGGCGAAGCCGCCGCCTCGCACATCGGTATCAAGGTGCAGCGGCTCAAGAACCTCAGCATCCTGCTGGTGGCGGCGGCAACCGGCGCCTCCGTGGCTGTCAGCGGCGGCATCGGTTTTGTCGGCATCGTCGTGCCGCATTTGCTTCGTCTCACAATCGGTCCCGACCATCGCTACATGCTGCCGGCCGCAGCGCTTCTTGGCGCCTGCCTGCTGATAGCCGCCGATACGCTGGCGCGCACCATCGTGGCACCGGCGGAAATGCCCATCGGTATCATCACCGCCTTTGCCGGTGCGCCCTTCTTCCTCTGGATCCTGCTGCGCAAGCGCGGCCTCACAGGTCTTTAGGGTGTAGTCATGTTGCACAGGACAATTGAAAATGGCACGGCGCTGGCACCCGATCTTGTTGTCGAGCAGGTGTCTGTTTCGGCAGGCAAGACCCGGATCGTGCAGGACCTTTCCTTTCACGCAAAGGCTGGGGAAGTGCTGGCGATCATCGGGCCAAGCGGTTCCGGCAAGACGACCTTGATGAAGGCAATGACCGGTGAACTGCCTTATTCCGGCGGGTTAACGCTGGCAGGGCTGGAGGTCTGTGGCCTGTCACCGGAAGTGCTTGCCGCCATGCGCGGGGTGCTGCCGCAGGCAAGTCAGATTTCCTTTCCGCTGAACGTGGCTGAAGTGGTCGGCCTCGGCCTGACCTCCAGCCGCCGGGAGCGGACCTTCCGTGCCCGGCGCATTGCCGAAGCCCTTGCGAAAGTCGGCCTGTCGGGGTTCGAAGGGAGAAGTTATCAGGAACTGTCCGGCGGCGAGCAGCAACGGGTGCAGCTCGCACGGGTGTTGTGTCAGGTCTGGGACCCGCTTCCGCAAGAAGGCCTGCCGCATTGGTTGTTCCTGGACGAACCGGTCTCCAGTCTCGACATCAAGCACCAGGTCCAGATCATGCAGCTTGCAGCCGGTTACGCCAAGCGTGGTGGCGGCGTCGTCGCCGTGATGCACGACCTCAACCTGACCGCTGCCTTTGCCGACCGGGTGCTGGTCATGCAGGGTGGCCGCCGTCTTGCCTTCGGTACGCGAGACGAGGTCATGCAGGCGGAGTTGTTGTCGAAAGCTTATGACTTTCCACTGGAAATCCTGAAACGTCCGGGTGGTGGGCGGCCTGTGATCGTGCCGATGGACAACGGCTGAGGGTCTTTCACCCTGGTGATGTTCGACCAGGTCATGCGGTCTTCAAACTGCGCAGCGCGGAGATCATTTCCACTGAATCCCACACCCGGTCGCCAATAGCGGCGAGGGTAACCTTGCCGGTGCCATCGAGGACGTAGGTCACCGGCAAACCGCGGAGGAACCAGGTGCTCGGCATGGCCTTGTCCGTGTCCATCAGGACGGTGAGACCATCATGGTCGATCTCATCCAGAAAACCTTCGATCCGGTCCTGCCGGTCACCTACGTTGACGGCGAGCACTGCAAAGCCTTCGGGGCCGAGTTCCCGGTTGAGACGCGCCAGACCCGGCATTTCCTTCCGGCAGGGCGGACACCATGTCGCCCAGAACGATACAAGCAGGATCTTGCCGGAATAGTCGGCAAGCGTGTGGACGGTGCCATCAAGATCGGGAAGGTCGAGTTTGGGTTCGATTTCGAAGGCCGGTTCGGCCAGACCAAGTCGGAAGAAGTCGTTGCCTGCCGCAAACACTGATCCCGGCAGCAATGCCATTGCCGCGCTACCGGCCAGAAGGTCCCGTCTGTTCAGTTGTCTCATGCCCATAATCCCGCCTTACCGCTTTCCGTCGTGCAGGCGAAGGTCAAATCCTCGTCTGTCAGTGACATCAAGGTAAGCGGGACAGGGCAAATTGAAAGGCAAATGGGATCACATTGCGCACACGGTGGCGCGAGTGTGATCCCTCGTTTCCTAGTGGGCGTTCGCCTTGAGGGCGGCGGCGCCTTTGTCGAAGCGGCCGTCGAGGTAGGCTTTCAGCGTTGCGGCCACCCCATCTTCAGCGATCATGCCTGCGGCGTAGCTGAAGGCCTTCAGGAAGGTTTCGTCGGAAGCGAGCCCACCGAATAGCTCCGGCATTTCGAAGCGCGCCGGCTTGTCGGCGTAAACGCCTTGCGCCCAGGCCTTCAGGATGTCGGCGTTGTTGTCCTCGATGACATGTGGTTCTCCAGCCTCGTTGTGACCGAGGCAGTAACGGCACCAGAGAGCCGTTTCGAGGGCAAGGCCGGCCACCGGCAACCCCTTGTCGAGGCGGTCCTGGATAGAAGGCAGGATAAACTTCGGCTGGCGGTTGGAGCCGTCAAGGCAGAGCCGGGGGATCGTGTCGCCCACTGCCGGATTGGAGAACCGGTCCATCACGGTGGTGAGATAGGTCTCGAAGCTGACCCCCGGAATTTCCGGAACGGTCGGCAGGATCTCGTCTTCTTCCAGCTTTTTCAGGAACGCGCAGATCAGTGGATCGGCCATGGCGTCATGGACGAAGTAATGTCCCAGCAGCGCACCCGGATAGGCGATGGTCGCATGACCGCCGTTGAGAATACGCAATTTCATCAACTCGTATGGAGCGACGTCCTCGACGAATTCGACGCCGACCTTTTCCAGAGCCGGGCGACCGGCCGGGAAATGATCCTCCAGCACCCATTGGCGGAAGGGTTCACAGACGACAGGGGCCGCATCGGTCAGGCCGAAGCGTTCCTGAACCAGGCCGCGTTCGCGGTCGCCGGTCGCAGGGGTGATGCAGTCCACCATGCCGTTTGGAAAGGCGACGTTGTCGGCAATCCAGCTTCCGGCTTCCGGCGACAAGGCCCTGGCGAAACCGGCAACGGCCTGTTTCGCCATATGGCCGTTTTCGGGCAGGTTGTCGCAAGACATCACGGTAAAGGGTTCAAGGCCTTTGTCGCGGCGGGCCAGCAAGGCGGCGACAAGCACGCCGAACACCGTCTGCGGCGCATCCGGTGAGGCGAGATCCGCCTGGATTTCCGGATGATTGACGTCGAAGCCACCGGTGTTCGGGTCGACGAAGTAGCCGCCTTCGGTGATCGTCAGCGAGACAATGCGGATATCGGGTTCGCCAAGGCGAGCGATCAGCGCCTTGGGATCCACGTCGACGAAGTCGATCATGGCGCCACAGACCTGCGCGCTGAGGCCTTCCGGGTCGAGCTCGACCACGGTCGTCAGCCAGTCCTGGGCTTGGAGGCGTTCACGCATGGTCTTGTCGTAGGGCTTGAGGCCCGCGCCGACGATGGCCCAGTCACGACCTTCGCCGAGATCGAACAGCTTGCTCAGGTAGATGGCCTGATGCGCGCGATGGAAGTTGCCGACGCCGATGTGGAGGATGCCGGGGGTCAGGTCCGACCGGCGATACGCCGGTGCCTTGACGGATTCGGGAAGAGAAGAGAGCACAGTTTCACTTAGGTTCTGGGTCATTGGTCAGCTCATCCAGTTGCCGCCATCGACGTTGTAAGTCTGCGATACGATGTAATCCGCGTCTTTCGACGCCAGGAAAACAGCCATGCCGGTGAGATCTTCGGCGGTGCCCATGCGGCCGAAAGGCACCGCGGCTCCGACCGCTGCCTTCTTTTCGCCGGGCTGCAGGCCTTCGTATTTCGCGAACATCGAATCCACATGGTCCCAGTGCTCGCCGTCGACGACGCCGGGGGCGATGGCATTCACGTTGATGCCGTGTTCGATCAGGTTGAGACCTGCCGACTGGGTCAGGCTGATGACCGCTGCCTTGGTGGCGCAATAGATGCCCACCAGCGCTTCACCGCGTCGGCCTGCCTGGCTGGCCATGTTTATGATCTTGCCGCCCTGACCACGCCTGATCATCGACTTTGCCGCGGCCTGCATCATGAACAGGGTTCCGGAAACGTTGATGTCGAACAGGCGCTGGTAGCTGTCGCGGGTGATCTCGACAATCGGTGCCAGATCGAACAGAGCCGCGTTGTTGACCAGGATGTCGAGCCCGCCGGTCTTCTGTTCCACGGCGGCGATGGCAGCATCGATCGACGACTGATCGGTGACGTCCAACTGAACGGCATAGGCATTCGGGCCGATTTCACTGGCCGCCGCTTCTGCGCCGGCCAGGTTGATATCGGCAATCGCTACCCGGGCGCCTTCCTCTGCAAACCGCGCGGCAAAGGCCTTGCCGATGCCCCGGGCCGAACCCGTGATCAGCGCGGATTTTCCTTCAAGTCGGCTCATGCAATCCTCAGGCCCTGGTTGTCGAAGCGGTGGATCTTGTCAGGAGCCGGGGTCAGGTGAACGGTGTCGCCATGGCGGAACCCGATCTCACCGGACGAGCGCACGGTGATCGGTTCGTCGACGCCCTCCATATCGACATAAAGGAAGGTGTCGGAGCCGAGATGTTCCGAAACGCCGACCTTTCCGACCCATTTGCCGTCGCCTTGCGAGACGGTCAGATGCTCCGGGCGGATGCCGATCGTGGCGGCATCGTATTCGGTGGCGAAGGACCCCATCAGGAAGTTCATCTTCGGCGAGCCGATGAAACCGGCCACGAACTTGTTGCGCGGCGTGTGATAAAGTTCCAGCGGCGAGCCGACCTGCTCGATCTTGCCTGCCTGCAGCACCACGATCTTGTCGGCCATGGTCATGGCTTCCACCTGGTCGTGGGTCACGTAGATCATGGTCGTCTTGAGGGACTGGTGCAGTTCGGAGATCTCGAGCCGCATGTTGACACGCAGCGCCGCATCCAGGTTTGACAGGGGTTCGTCGAACAGGAAGGCGGCCGGTTCGCGCACGATGGCACGGCCGATGGCAACACGCTGGCGCTGACCGCCGGAAAGCTGACCCGGGCGACGGTCAAGGTAATCCGTCAGGTTCAGCACCTTGGCAGCGGCGGTCACCTTGGCGTCCTGCGCCGCCTTGTCGATGCCGGCCATGCGCAGCGGGAAGGCGATGTTCTTGCGCACCGACATGTGCGGATAGAGCGCGTAGGACTGGAACACCATGGCAAGGCCACGTTTTGCGGGCGGCACTTCGGTGGCGTTCTTGCCGTCGATGGTGATGTCACCGGAAGAGACATCCTCCAGGCCTGCAATGAGACGCAGGAGTGTGGACTTGCCGCAGCCGGACGGACCGACGAACACCACGAACTCGCCGTCGTCGATCTGCAGGTCCAGCGGCGGGATAACCTGAACGTCGCCGAAGCTCTTGGTAATCTGCTTGAGGGTTATCTGACCCATGTTCAGGTCTCCTATTTAACCGCGCCGAAGGTCAGGCCGCGCACGAGCTGTTTCTGGCTGAACCAGCCGATGATGAGGATCGGGGCGATCGCCATCGTCGAGGCAGCGCTCAGTTTTGCGTAGAACAGGCCTTCCGGGCTGGAATAGCTGGCAATGAAAGCGGTGAGGGGGGCGGCGTCGACCGCCGTCAGGTTCAAGGTCCAGAACGCTTCGTTCCAGGACAGGATGATGTTCAGCAGCAGGGTCGAGGCAATGCCGGGCACCGCCATGGGTGTCAGCACGTAGATGATCTCGGACCACAGCTCCGCACCGTCCATCCGCGCGGCTTCCAGGATCTCGCCCGGAATTTCGCGGAAGTAGGTGAACAGCATCCAGACGATGATCGGCAGGTTGATGAGGGTAAGCACCATCACGAGGCCGACACGCGTGTCGAGGAGACCGGTATCCCGGAACAGGAGATAGATCGGGATCAGCACGCCCACCGGCGGAAGCATCTTGGTGGACAGCATCCACATCAGGACGTCCTTGGTGCGCTTGCCCGGCACGAAGGCCATTGACCAGGCCGCCGGTATCGCGATCAGCAGACCCAGAAGGGTGGAGCCGAAGGAAATGATGACCGAGTTGGAGAAGTGCCGGAAATAGTCCGAACGCTCCTGGACCGTGCTATAGTTTTCCAGCGTCCAGTCGAAAAACAGGAAGCTAGGAGGAGACGCAATGGCTTCCGCTTCCGTCTTGAAGCTGGTCAGCACGGTCCACAGGATCGGGAAGAAGATGGCGATGCCGACGGCCCACGCACATACGGTGACGAGAGCCTTGCGGCGGTTGGAGACTGCGCGCGCCATGGGTCAGGCCTCCAGGTTCTTGCCGATCATCCGCATCAGGAAGATCGCAACGATGTTGGCGAGGATAATGGCGACCACACCGCCGGCCGATCCGCCGCCGACGTCGAACTGCAGCAGCGACTGGGCGTAGATCAGGTAGGTGAGGTTGGTCGAGGCATAGCCCGGACCGCCATTGGTGGTGACGAGAATTTCCGCGAAGACCGACAGCAGGAAGATCGTCTGGATCAGGATCACGACGGTGATCGAACGGGCCAGGTGCGGCACCATGATGAACACGAAGCGGTTCAGGAAATTGGCGCCGTCCATTTCGGCCGCTTCCAGCTGTTCGCTGTCCAGCGATTGCAGGGCGGTAAGCAGAATGAGCGTCGCAAAGGGCAACCACTGCCAGGCGACGATCAGGATGATCGAAAACAGCGGTGCATGCGAAAGAAAGTCGAACGGTTGCAGCCCCAGAAACTTCGCAAAGTATGCGAACAGGCCGTTGACCGGGTTCATGAACATATTCTTCCACACCAGCGCGGAGACGGTGGGCATGACGAAGAACGGGGCAATCACCAGAATGCGCACGATCCCCTGGCCCCAGAAGGGCTGGTCGAGCAGCAGGGCCAGCAGCACGCCGCCGACAATGGTGATGAGAAGGACGCCGCCAACGAGCAGCAGGGTGTTCTTCAGCGCTGCAAAGAAAGCCGGATCGGTGAGGAAGAACTCGTAGTTGGTCCAGCCGGTCCACTCTTCCATTCCCGGAATGAGCAGGTTGTAGCGCAGGAAAGAGAAATAGAGGGTCATCGAGAGCGGGATGATCATCCAACCCAGCAGCAGCAGAACTGCCGGAGAGATCATCAAACGGGCCGCCGCCCGTGAATGTTGGGTAGCCATGATGCGACCTTTGCTCGGTCAGAGCCAGAGCTCACGCGGAACAGAAAGGAGGAGACCGGCGGGACGGGCAGGCACCCGCCGGTCCGCGAAGGCTTCTACTTGAGGTAACCGGCCTTCTTCATTTCGCGTTCAGCGGTCGCCTGGGCAGCAGCCAGTGCAGCGTCCGCATCCATCGAGCCGGCAAGAGCTGCCGAGAATGCCTGGCCGACAACGGTTGCCATGCCCTGGAATTCCGGAATGGCGACGAACTGCACGCCGACATACGGAACCGGATCGACGGTCGGATTCTGCGGATCAGCGGAGTTGATGCTGTCCAGCGTCATCTTTGCGAACGGAACTTTCTGGTACTCCGGGTTCTCATAGAGAGACGTACGGGTTCCCGGGGGAACGTTCGCCCAGCCTTCTTCGGCTGCAACCAGCTCCAGGTATTCCTTGGAAGTCGCCCACTCGATGAACTTCTTCGCAGCAGCTTCCTTCTGGGTGCCGGCCGGAATGGCCAGCGACCATGCCCAGAGCCAGTTACCGCGTTTGCCGAGACCCTTGTCCGGTGCCAGAGCAAAGCCGACCTTGTCAGCAACCTGGCTGTCCTTCGGGTTGGTCACGAAGGAGGCCGCCACGGTGGCGTCGATCCACATGCCACACTTGCCGGTCTGGAACAGGGCCAGGTTCTCGTTGAAGCCGTTGGAAGAAGCGCCCGGAGGGCCTGCTTCGTTCATCACGTCGAGATAGGTGGTAAGAGCTTCTTTCCACTGCGGTGTGTCGAACTGCGGCTTCCAGTCCATGTCGAACCAGCGGGCGCCGTAAGAGTTCGCCATGGCCGTCAGGAACGCCATGTTTTCACCCCAGCCGGCCTTGCCGCGCAGGCAGATGCCGTAGACTTCGTTTTCCTTGTCCGTCATTGCCTTGGCGGCTTCGACGATAAAGTCCCAGGTCGGGGCTTCCGGCATTTCCAGGCCGGCTTTTTCCATCAGGTCCTTGCGGTACATGACCATGGAGCTTTCGCCGTAGAACGGTGCTGCAAAGAGCTCGCCGTCAACGGTCAGGCCGCCACGGATGGCCGGCAGGATGTCGTCCGCGTCGTAGCTTTCCGGCAGGTCGTTCAGGGAAACGAGCCAGCCCTGCTTGCCCCAGATCGGAACTTCATAGGTGCCGATGGTCATGACGTCGAACTGACCGCCCTTGGTGGCGACGTCAGTGGTGACGCGCTGGCGGAGAACGTTCTCCTCCATGGTCAGCCATTTGACTTCGATGTCAGGGTTCTTGTCGGTGAAGTCCTTCGTCAGACCCTGCATGCGGATCATGTCGCCGTTGTTCACGGTCGCGATGGTGATTGTTTCTGCAGATGCGGATGCGCACAGAGCCGCCATTGCACATGCGCTGAGGAGCGCACGGGTATGAAATGCCATATTTTCCTCCCAAGCGAGATTGGGCATTTGCCATTCTTGCGGGCAAATATTCGCTCCAATTCGCACCTCGAGTCAAGATGTGAATCGCCTAAAACAAAAAAGGCTTCTCGCTGCACTGCGAAAAACCTTTAAAATTCATATAGTTATTTATATTGGGAAATCGCTCATAGCTTGAGCAATTGCTCAGCCGTCGTCTCGTTGGTGATCAGGCAATTGACAAATTTGCCGTTCAACGCTCCCAGCATGGCCGGCACCTTGCCGTCGCCCGCCGCAATTCCGTAAACCGGTTTCTCTCCGGCCGGCAGCAGGGGGGCACTGGCTACCAGGTCATTGGTAAGTCCTTCGACCAGCGCGCCTTTTCGGTCGTAGACCCAGCTCGTGATCTCGCCGATGGCACCGGCTTTCTCCAGTGCGCGCATTTCGTCGTGACTGACGAATCCGTCGACCGTCAGTGGTGCAGTCGGTCCCATGTTGCCGATACCCACGAAAGTAACGTCCGCCTGCCGGATGAGATCGAGGATATTGTGCACCGCTTCCTGGTTATGCAGCAATTGCAGTTCCTCGCGGGAGCGGGCGAAGACGGGCAGAGGCATCGGGTAGTGCCGGGCATTGATGCGGTCGGCAAGCCGGATGATGACGTTGTAGGCCGAGGCCGAGCCGTCCGACATCATGTTGCCCAGAAGCGAGACGATGCGGTGCTGCGGACAGTCCATCATCGGCAATTGATCCACCGAAGCGCGCAAGGTGCGGCCCGTGCCGTAGGCGATGATCTTGGGTTTCTGGGAGCGGAAATGACGTTCCATCTCGGTGGCGGCCGCCTGGGCAATGCCGACCGTGGAGGACGGGGCGTCCGGGTCGCTGGGAACCACTTCGCAGCTCTGCAGTCCGAAGCGTTCCGTCAGGCGGGTGCTCAGTTCCATGCAGTTGGCGATCGGGTGGTCGAGCCGCACCTTGATCAGCCGTTCACTGACTGCAAGCGAAACCAGCCGCTGTGCCGATTGGCGGGATACGCCGAGCTTGCGGGCGATCTCGTCCTGGGTGTTGCCGGCAACATAGTATAACCAGCCGGCGCGGGCGGCGTCATCGAGACGGGATGCCTCGGCAGGAATTTTCTGTTTCATCTTAGTTGCCGTTGTTCTTCAGATCCGGCCTAAGCTGAAAGAATTCGCCGAAAGATGCAAACAGTTGCGCGGCACCCGCAGTGGCAGTGGCCGAATTCAGAAGGCCGGAAAGGTGCGAACCGCCAATGAAACGGTAGACTTCCATACCGGCGGCAAGCCCTGCCTTGATGCCGTTTTCGCTGTCCTCGATCACCAGGCAGCGCTCCGGTGCGACGCCATGTTTTTCTGCCGCAAGGAGGAACAGGTCCGGCGCGGGTTTGCCGTGAGCGACTTCGGAAGCCGTGGTGGTCCGGCCGGCAAAGAGATCCGTCAGCCCGGTTATCTCCAGCGATCTGGCGAGCCGCGGCGGGCTGGAACTGGTCGCAAGGCAATAGTCCACGCCAAGGTTCTCGATCACCTCCCGCACGCCGTCGATCGGTCTGAGCTCCGCTTCAAAGGCGCTGAGAAGGCTTGCCCGGTAGGCGGTTTCGAATTCCGGCGGCAGGTCGACACCGAATTCCTTGCGGATCTGCTGCAGGACAACCGGATAGCTTCGACCCAGGAAATGGTGAGCGACGTAGTCCATGGTGATGTGAACGTTCCGCGTCGCGAGTTCTGCCACCAGCATGCGCGCGCTGATGACTTCGCTGTCGATGAGAACACCGTCGCAGTCGAAGATGACTAGGTCGATTGGCTGATTCAAACTCGGGGTTCCTGCCGATTGGAAAGTTAAAACGAGCGACCTCATCCTGAGGAGGCGCGCAAGCGCCGTCTCGAAGGATGGGCCGCTTGCTCAGGAGTATGAAGCCCATCCTTCGAGATGGACCTGGCGGTCCTCCTCAGGATGAGGGCGGTGCAGAGAGCACGGCCGACAGAGAGGCACGCCGTTCCGGTCTCGTCAACCGAACCAGCGCTTCAGCCATCGGCGGAAGCCGCTCGTGGCTTCGCTCGCGCGACGATGAGCGCTGGCGCGGGCCTGCTCGGCGCTGTCGCCGACATCGTCCATGAAGTCGTCGATACCGTCGACCACCGGGTCGATCCGGCGTTTCTTGAAGGCGTTGACGGTCTTGATGATCAGATAGGCGAGAGCGACAAGCACCACGACGAACAGGATATTGAACCAGGGGATCAGGAAGACATCCGGCCCGGAGACAACCTCGATGCTGATGGCATTGGGAAAGATCGTGAACAGCTCCACACGCCAGCCATAGTGGGTGACGGCGATCCAGACATCATCGCTTTTCTTGGCCAGATCCTGCGCCTGGGCGGTGATGTTGCTGCTGTCGAACTTGAAATAGGGCGGCCAGCCCCAGTCGGTGTCTTCGTTGCGATAGACCCTTGGCTTGCCGTTCGGCCAGACCGTGTTGATGAAACGGACGTCCCTTGTCCAGTTCTTGTTGGTACCTGCATCGGGGGCGGCCCAGAAGAGCGACGAAGCGCCGATGTCCATGCGCTTGACGTCGGTGCCGACGATGCGAACCACATCACGTCCCGGCAACGTGTAATGGAGGAAGGCGACAAGGATCAGCAGGAGCGGAATGCCGATTATCCATTTGATCCACTTCATTGTGCCCCGTCCTCGCCGTCTTGTTCCCCGGGGATCGCACCCCACGGCCCCATGTTCCTGCCGAAGCCGTAGTCGGCCTGGTCTTCTTCCGCCATGGCGGCCTCCGGTCCGAATAGCTCCAGCCGCGTGCCGACCTTGTCGACCATATATTCTTCCGCAAGGAACTGGACCGCGTAGTTCTTCTTGGCTTCGCTCCAGCTTCGGTAATGACCGTAGAATGCGTCCTTGTGACAAATGAAAAGCTGGCGGAAGTCAAGCGGTGTCAATTCGGCCAGCAGCATGTTGACCAGGTTCTTGTCGCGGTGATTGCGCGAGCGAAGCAGGTAGAAATAGGCCGCGTTTTCCGGTTCGACCCACAGCTTGTCGTCTTTCAGCTCCAGCCTGTGCACGATGTCGTTGAGGGCGTGATATTCCGCGGGGAGCTGCTGGTGATACTTGCGTCTCAAAGCGCGCAGGTCGCGCCGCGAGACGTCCGACAGATCCTCGCCCTGGCTGGCAGCCGTGTCGATGACGATGAAGTCCAGTTTCTGTTTCAAAAGGCTCTTGGCGACGCTGCCGCCTGCATCGAGGATAGGCTCCACCAACTGATTTCGATTGAGGAAATCGGCCACCTCGTAGCGGTCTTCCAGGCTGAAGAGGTGCTTCACGGGCAGGTCGACGACAATGTCCATGCGCCTGGAGGCGATGCATGCGGTTTCCTTCACATCGCGAAAGATGTAGAGGCCGCCGAAATGGGAGGTATGGAAATTTCCCTGCTCATAGCTTTTCGAACTGATCGCCAAGGGGGTGCGGATGATGTCGCCGGTGTGCTTGGAAAGCTCGATCATGTCCGCGATCAGCACATCGTCCCACCAGCCGTCGGGCTCGCTCATGAACGCTTCGATCTTGTCGGCCAGTTCGTCACCTGCTTCGGAATGCCCGCCGACGGTGTCGGCCTCCACTTCGATCGCCCTGATATAAAACAGGTCCTGCGGCGAGGTGATGGAATAGATCGAGTTGACCAGTTCACCGACGACGCAATCGCGGATCGACAGCGCAAAGAGCTGTTCCTCATTGTCCTCGATAAAGCGTTTCAGGATAGAACGCGACGTGGAGAACCGCGCGTTCAGCAGCGGTGCGGTCTTCTGTTCGATCGACAGCAGAATGAACTGCCGGTTGCAGCCGTGCGGATTGAGGTAGTGGATGTCGTCCAGCTCGTCGCCGATCTCCGGTGAAAATCCGGAGATGTCGACGTGAAAGGCCTCGAGTGTTGTTCGCTTGCCGGTCAGGTGTTCCAGCGCGCGGTTGTAGCGGGCCACCATGGACGGTGCGGAGACCTCGTAGAGGTTGCCGAACATCAAGCCATGTTTGACGAGCCTCATCATGTGCGCGTGATTTCCATGTAGCGGCGCTTGGCTTCTTCCATGCGCTGCATCTCGCGCACGGCATTCTCGATGGCAACCTCGTCCGACTTGTCCGCATAGCGGAATTCACTGTCCGCGTAGCGGTTGATTTCCTGGATGACCATGTCGACGGTGATCGGCTGCGCCAGGTCGGCGATCATCGCCTTCTTGGTCTCGTAGTCCTTGAACAGGAACAGTTCCGGATCTTCCATCCAGGCATCCGGCAATTCGAAGTCCATCGCCCGCACCTTCACGGCATCGGTGATGTTCTTGATCGCCCGGCCTGTAAAACGTTCGTCCGCCTGCTGGATGGCTTTCAGATAAGCGCCGAGTTTGGCGATGGTGTCGAGATCGCCGATTTCCGCCCGCACTGCATCGAACACCTTGATCAAGGCGTCTTCCTGTGGCCGGGAGTGGCGGTCGTAGGAGGCGGCCACGGCCTTCTTCAGGGCTTGAGCCTCGAAAAGGTCATGGTCGCCAACCGGGATCGAGTGGTTCTTGCCCATCAGCAGATGCAGGATGTCGATGTAGTCCTCGCGGGTCTGCGGGCCGTCGACCAGAAAGCGGGCGCCGGCGCGTTGGCGCAGGGCATCGTCGACGTTTTCCGGGTAGTTGGAGAACATGCCGAAGGTGCAGTTGCCGCGCACCACGGTGTTGGCTCCGGCAAAGCTCTCCATCAGGACGGCAGTGATTTCCAGCTGCCCGGCGGAGGACTGGCGGTCGCCGCGCTTGCCGGCAAGCTGGTCGATGTCGTCGATGGTGCCGAAGCCGATCACATTCGGGTCGGTGACGTTGCGGATGAAGGCCTTGGCGTTCTGGGCCGACTTGCCCTGATAGCTGTCGATGCTCTCGGTGGAGAGGTTCTGGTAGCGGAACGGATAACCGGCGACCTGGCAATAGTCATTGACCATGCCGGCCATCATCTGGATCAAGGTGGTCTTGCCGGTGCCCGGCTTGCCGTCACCCATGAAAGTGAAGATGAAGCCGCCGAGTTCCGCAAACGGGTTGAGCTTGCGGTCGAAATCATAGGCCATCAGCATCTTGGCAAGTTTCATTGCCTGGTATTTGGCGATGTGGTTGCCGACGACTTCTTCCGGCTTCTTGAACGCCATGGCGAGCGTCGTCGAATGTGCGCGGGCAGATGGCGTAAAGCCGGTGATTTCGAAATTGTCCGCTTCCACCCGGTAGCGGCTTTGGGAGAACGGCTGCAACACGCTGACGCCTTCCGCGCGCAGCGTTACCTTTTCCATCAGCTGTTCGCAGAAGGAGGTGACCAGGCCGATGAGCTGGGCGTCGGTTTCAATCGCTGCGGCGGCAATTTCCTGGTCCAGTTCCCAAAGGACGCCATGAAGCGCAAGCTGGTCGTTGTCGAACAGGATCTCCTCGACCTCGCCGCTCTGGATGTCGATTTCGCCGGCGTCGGTCGAGAGACCGGACAACAGGAAATCCGTCATGTTGGCGAAGACGTGAAGCGCGATCATGGCCGTTGCCGACAAGAGGTCCTGGAACCGCACCTTCTGCGAGGCGTCCAGCGTTCCGGCAAGATTGGCGCGTTTCAGCTCGGCAAGGCCGCTCTGTTCGGCAAACTGGTCGGCGGTCACCTGGGCGACAGCCAGCGCCCGGCGCAGGGACTGAAGAAGACTGGCCTGGATCGGCGTGGTCAGGGCATCGTCGTCACAGTCCAGGATACGGGCCGAAAGCTGCACCCCCTCCGGACGCGCGGTCGACCGTGTAACGAGGCCGGGCGTCGTGGAGCGGAAGCGCCGGCGGGCACCAAGTCCGGGGGAACGTTCCGGGGCGACAGGCGCTTCGGACTTTCTGGCAATACGGGGCGTGTGGTCGAACCCTTGCAGCATTGCTTCCGCAAAGACGTATTTCTCGCGGATCTTGTCTTCTTTGAGTTCCATGAGATCGTTGGAAAGGGTCACGCGGAAAACCTATTTGTAACTGAGGATCTTGCCCGAAGGGCTGACGGCATATTTGCGGATGTTGGCAAAGCCTGGCGGGTCGCGCTCTTCCAGGACCTGATAGGGCCGCTGGGGCAAAATGAGCGACCGCTGCTGGTGGCTATGGCCGGCCACGTCCTGCGACGCGGGGCTTTGGGCCGACAGTGGATCGAGCTGGTAGATCTGCCGCTCGACGGACGAGAAAAAGCCCGCGGATTCGAACTCTGAGCCGGAGGCCACCAGCGTCTCGGTCGTCCAGGCAAGGGCCCAGTCTTCGCCCGGCCTGCCGGCGACTTCTGCCAGCACGTCGCGCAGCGGTCCGGACTGCTGGGTAAACGTGTGGCTGTACATCGGCCCCAGAAAGAACCGTCGCAGGCGTTTTGGGTGCAGGTCGTCGAAGTCGCGGTCGAAACCGCGTGCGATCGTCACCAGCTTGAGCGAAGCGGCGGATTGCGCGGTCAGGTGGCTCTGGACGCGCGGCCAGCGGCGTTCGTCCTTGGCCAAGGGCCACTTGCCGCTGTCTTCCAGGTCGAGAATATAAATCAGCGGGATGTTCTGCTGGCTGTCGTAAACCGCCCAGTGCAGCCGGTACAGGCGCCGGTTGTCGGCGACGTTGCCCATCCAGGCCAGTCGCGGGTCATTCCGCGCCCAGAATAGTGCCCCCTTGGCGAGTTCCTCGTAATACTGGCGCTGAGAGGCGGCAAATTGCAGGTTGGTCGGCGACGACTGCTCGCGCAGGATATGGTTGACCATTTCCAGCTTCAGCTCGCGCATTGTCGGCAGCGAGCGCAAATGCTTGTCCGCCTGCATGGCGTCATTCGCCATCTGCAGCAGCTCCTGATAGATCGGGAAGCCGCTGTCCTGCCGGTCGATGTTCAGGAGCGAAGGCAGCATGTCCGAGACGCGGCCCGCCAGAAGGTATTTGTAGGAAAGCGCCGTGAAGGTGCCTGACAGCGCTTCCAGGTATTCCTTCAGAATCGGAATTTCCGTCGGAAGCGCCGTGTTCTCGTTGATGACGCTTTCCGCGACGCCCTGCAAATGCGAGATGATCCGCTCAAATTTGGCGAAGTAGCGCCGTGTTTCATGCGCTTCTTCCAGGGTTCTGTGGTCCAGGGTCAGATCCACCGTTCAGACCCTCAGGCCCCGTACGTGTTCTTGTCGTGCTTCTCGACGATCTGCTGGAATCGGCGGGCGAAGCGCTCGTCCGACTTGGCCTTTTCTTCCAGCACTTTGCGGGCGAACACCATGTGATCCTCGTGGGCTTCCATCATGTCGGCCATGCGCTGGTTGGTTGCCGAGCCGATGGCGGCCATGGCGGACTGGGCTTCCTTGTCGGTCGCCACGCCAATCTCGTTGATCTTGTGGGCAATGTCCTGCTGCTGTGCCGTCTTGAGCGACTTCACAAGCGCATCGTAAAGCACGACGCGCTGCTTGGTGTCCGTCTGCAGCTTGTTGATCAGCACCATCTGGGTGGCTGCCTGGTTCTGCAGGCTGTCGACCCAGGTCTTGCCCTTTTCGATGTAGCGCTCCAGCGTCTGGCTTTCGGCAAGCTTGACCTGTTCTTCCTGGGCAAGGCGGTTGTATTCGGCGTTCATCTCGGCAAGCTGGCTTTCCAGCTTGGTGCGCGTGGCCGCGTCGGTTTCCATGGAAATCTTGTTTTCCAGCGCAATCACGTCTGGATCCATCGCGACCAGCTTGGCCTTGATGCCTTCCAGGGTGCTGACGGTCTGTTCGCGCTGGGCCAGCGTCTCGCTGAGATTGGCTTCCACGCGCTTGGAATGTTCGTTCAGTGTGCTGAGCTGTTCCAGCAGCAACTGGCCGATGACATTCGACTTGGAAATCAGGTCCTGCAGCTTGTCGTCGATGCTGGCGGAGCGCATGCGTTCCTGACGGATGCTGTCGGAACGCTGCTTGGAAAAGATGCCGATGAAGCTTTCCCAACCGGTCTTCGTGCGCATGGCATCGAAGTCCTTGGAAAAGGTTGCGGTGACATCGTCGAGACCCATGATCAGCTCGGCGATATTGGCGCCCATGAGCTCGGTGTGCTTGTGCACATCGTCCAGGGACGCGTTCTCGATGTCGATTGAAATATCCTGCCCGGTGTCCAGCTTGGACTTCGCTGTTTCGATCTTCGAGGTCAGCTCGTCGATCTTCTGCCTCGCGGCGGCAACTTCCTTTTTCGACTTTTCAATCTGAGCGCTGAAATCCGCCATGGGCCCCTTCCGGATAAAATTTTTTCAAAGTGATTCTTATTTAGCAAGTCTTCTTGGAAATACAATTACAACGCGCTTGCCGAAACGTCATGGTTCCACATGCTTGCGGTGTGTTCCTGGGACGGCATGAAGCGGCTCAGTCTTGAAGACGGCCGGGAAAGCCGATGCTGGATGCCCGTTGTACCCGCAGCCAGAGTTGTCCGTCGAAGGCCTTCCTGTCGAGAAAATCCACACGAAGTCCAAGACTGGTGCACTCGGTGTCGATCCAGGACTTGCTGTGGCGAACGATCCCCGGTTCATCGGAAACATGGCTTGTGCCGACCCATGCTGTGCCGTTGTAGTCCTCTTCCGGGGACTTCGCAGGGAGGTAGGAAACGAGGAAAACCGCATTCTCGTTCGAGTTCTGGAGAAAACCCTCCAGCATCGTGCGGATATGAGACTTGCTGCAATGGGTCCAGATGGATCCCGCCAGAACCATGTCGAACTTTTTACCGAACACGGACAGGTCGAATTCGGCATTGTGGTCGAAACGCGGCTGTCTTTGTCGAAGGACCTGATCATCAAACAACAGATCAAGTCCCCAACGCACCCTGTCGCGGTGCGGTTCGATACCACAGTAGTTTCGCTCTCCAAGAAAGGGAATCAGCCAGTAGGCGGTCCGCAGACAACCGCAGCCGATTTCCAGCAGGCTCGTTTCCGGCGACAAGCCTTCGCGCAGGAGCTCTGCGAACTGACGTCTGCCACCTTCATCGAAGGTCTGGGTCGGCACGCCAAGAAATCCGTGGTCGAGCGCCATCTTCTCGCCAAGGCGCTGGACGTTTGTCTTTTCCTGATCCGATGCTGTCTTCATTGCCCTGTCTGTCTGCCCGCAACACGTTCCGTGTGAAGGTGTCAGGTCTCGCGGTTCGTGGTGGTTGTCCTGTCGTAACAGGACGGGAACGGGCATGTGGACTACCGCGAAACAGCACCTGCGGCAAAGGCGTATTTGAAAGCCTTTGACCTTTCACGCCGTCAACGGCTATGCCATTGTTCAGCAGACCTGATCTTCAAAAACAACAACAACAGCCCCGTCAAATCACATGAGCCAATCCGAAACGCCAGAAGAACGTTTTCCCGACGTGCATTTTTACAATGCCTCACTCACGGAGGTGCAGGAAAACGTCACAATAGGACCCGGTACACGTGTCGGTTCCATGACGATAATTCACAAGAATGCAAGCATTGGTTCTGGAACTACTATCGGGTCGCATTGCAATATTTGCGAATGTGTCATTGGCGATAACGTTTCCATTCAGACCGGCTGCCATATTACACGTGGGGTTACTGTTGAAGATGACGTCTTCATCGGCCCGCAAGTCGTTACGCTCAACGACAAGCTGAAAGGCGGACCGATGGTCTATCCTTATATCGAGCGCGGAGCGAAGATCGGTGGTGGCAGCCGCATTCTTCCGGGTGTTCGTGTCGGAGCAAATGCAGTTGTCGGTGCCGGCAGTGTTGTGACCAGAGACGTTCCTCCGGGTGCCCTCGTGGTTGGTAATCCGGCTCGTGTCAGATCTGACGGACAGGACAGGCAAGCTCAGAAATCCCCATGAAGGACCTGATCCTGAACCTTGCACCCACGGGAATGGTGCCGACCCGTGCCATGTCGTCGGCCGTGCCGCTGTCGCCGGACGAGATCATCGCCGACTGCCGCCTGTGTGCGGACCTTGGCGCGACGATCCTGCACGTTCATGCAAGAGACGAGGATGGCCGGCCAACATTCCGGAAAGACATATACGGGCGGATCATTGCAGGTATCCGGGAAACGCACCCGGATGTGATCATCTGCGTGTCCCTCAGCGGTCGGAACTTCCCGGAGTTCGAACAACGTTCAGACCCCTTGCTGTTGACTGGGGACCTCAGGCCTGACATGGCCAGCCTCACGCTGTCCTCGCTGAATTTTGCCCGCACCGAAAGTATCAATGCACCGGACATGGTTGTCCGCCTTGCAAAGACCATGGAAGACCGCGGCATTCGTCCCGAGCTGGAGGTCTTTGATGCGGGCATGGTGAATTACGCCAGGTATCTTGCAGACCGCGGGATATTGAAGCCTCCCTTCTATTTCAACGTGCTGCTCGGAAATCTCAGCAGTGCACAGGTAACGCCCCTGCATCTGGCGGCGATCACGCAGGATCTGCCTCCAGAATCCGTCTGGTGTGCAGGCGGGATCGGCGAAAGCCAGCTTGCCGCCAACACGCTGGGGCTCTTGTTCGGAAACGGTGTGCGAACCGGTCTGGAGGATTTTCTGTGGCTTGACGCGGACAGAACGCAACCGGCTACAAACGAGAAACTGGTTAGCCGGGTAAGCGAACTCTGCACGCTCCTTGGCAAGCGGTTTGCCTCTGCCTCGCAGGTTCGCGAAGCGCTTGGGATGACGCCTCATGCAGGCTGACCGTCGTCCGCTCCGGATCCTGATGACCAACAACACGCTGGATCAACCAGCCGGGTCGGAGCTTTATCTCAGGGATCTGGCGCTGTCCCTCATGCGGCGCGGGCACTTCCCGGTTGCTTACAGCCAGAGCCTTGGCCCGGTTGCCGACCGTCTCCGAGCGGCGACCATTCCTGTCGTTGACGACCTGCGGGACCTGTCCGCGGTGCCCGATGTGATCCACGGGCAGCATCATCTGGAAACGATGACGGCCGCGCTTCGTTTTCCGCAAGTGCCGGTCACCTATACCTGTCACGGCTGGATACCCTGGCAGGAATGGCCACCGGTCTTCCCGAACATCCTGCACTATGTCGCGGTTGATGACCTGTGCCGGGAACGTCTTCTGACCAGTGCGGGCGTACCGGCTGACCAGATCTCGGTTCTGCATAATTTTGTCGATCTCTACCGCTTCAGAAAGGTGCGGGACCTTCCGGACAAGCCGAAGTCCGCACTTGTCTTCAGCAATTCTGCGGCTCAGGTCCCGAAGGCGATACGTGACGCCTGCACCCGCATGGGCATCGAGCGCGTCGATATCGTTGGACAGAACTCCGGCCGCGCTGCTGCGCACCCGGAGACCATCCTGGCGGACTATGACGTTGTCTTTGCAAAGGCGCGCGCTGCAATCGAGGCAATGGCATCCGGATGTGCCGTTGTCGTCATGGATTACGGTCAACTTGGCGGGCTTGTCAGTTCCTCCAATTTGCAAAGCATGCGCGGATTGAATTTCGGCATCCGAACCTTGCAGAACCAGCTTTTGCATCAGGACAAGATCGAGCGTGAACTGGAGCGTTACGACGCACCAGATGCGCGCGCGGTGACACAGTGGATCAGGGCGAACGCCGGCCTGGAAGCTGCCGTGGATCGATGGCTGGAAATCTACTACAGGACCATCGAACGCTGGAGTGATGTTGCCGGTACGCTGCACGATGGCGAGAGACTGACCTCCGCATCGCGCTATGTCAGTCAGCTTGCACCGCGGGTGAAGGCAAAGGAAAAGGCGGAACATTGCAAAAACCTCGCCGATGCAGACCTCAGGGCGGCGAAAGCTCGGTTGGAGCGGGATACGGCAGTCGCTGCCAACAATGATGCGCGACACAAGGCGAGGATCGCTGAACTGGAAAGAGAAGTGCAGGGCCTGAGGAGGGAATTGCAGGGTCGGAAGAGGGAACTGGAAAGACACAGATTTCCTGGATTGGCTGTCCGGATGGCCTGGCAGGGGTTCGAGAAGCAGGTTCTCAAACGGTGCCGCCGGCAGATAGCGTCCTTCAGGAAGCCGAAATCGTGACCCTGCATCTTGCCGAAATTGTCTCCGAGGAACCATTGCGCGTGCTGCTGGTTGGCCTTGGCAAGATGGGCCAGCTCCATATGGAATGCCTGTCCAAAATGCCCGGCGTTTCTCTTGTCGGTATCGTCGATGAAGACGAGGGCAAAGAGATTGCTGCAAACGGGATCCCGTTCGCGCGATCGATCGATGGTCTCGCCAACGACTTTGCAGCTGCCGTTATTGCGGTTCCTGTCGAAAGGCATGCCGAGGCTGCCGTTCCGTTGCTCGCGCGCGGCATCGATTGCCTTGTCGAAAAACCTTTGTCGCTGTGCCCGAGAGAGATAGAGACGATGATTGCCGCGGCCCGCACCGGCGGCGCCAGGCTATCGGTCGCGCAGGTCGAACGTTTCAACCCGGCCATCGAAAGCACGATGGCCGCCTTGCGCAAGCGCTCAGGCAAGGTGCGCGTGCAACGGCTGTCCCGGATGCAAAGCGTTGCCGGCGGCCCGGACGTGATCGCCGACCTGATGGTGCATGATCTGGACTGGATCGTGAAACTCGAGGGAACAAGTGACTGCGAGATAACGGTGCTGGAGAGTCGAAGGACGGCAGGCCGCCTGGATTATGTCTGCTGCGGTCTCGATTTTGGCGACAGATCCTATGAGCTGGCTGCGGTCCATGGAGCCAGCGAACGGAAGCGCAGCCTTGACGTCAGGCTGGACAGAGATGAAACGCGCTGTTTCGACCTTCTTGCATTGTCGCCAGACGGGCGGCCGGACCCACTGACGCGGCAGGCCGAAGTTTTTGTCATGAGCAGAGCAGGTGACGCGGCTGAACTGGCGACAGCTGAAGAGGCGCTCGCTGTACTTCGACTGTCGGACGCAATCAGACGATGCGCATTCGAGACTTCCAAGCTACCGGAAGGTGCGGCGTGAAGGTGATTGTTCCCTTCGCCGATGTGGTTGGCGAATGGCAACCTGTCCGGGCCAAGGCTCTGGAAGGTATCGACAGGGTGTTCTCACATGGGCGTTTTGTCGGCGGTCCGGAAATTGCCGAGTTGGAACAAAAACTTGCCGGAATAACTGGGGCAAGATTTGCAGTCGCCTGTGCTTCGGGAACGACGGCCTTGCAAATGGCCATGATGGCTCTCGGCATCGGGCCGGGTGATGAAGTCATTGTTCCGGACTTTACCTTCATCGCGCCGGCGGAAAGCGCTCTTGTGCTCGGTGCGGAGCCGGTTCTGGTAGACGTCCTGCGCCCGTCCGGCCTGCTTGACCCGGATGAACTGGAAACAGCGATTTCCAGCCGCACCAAGGCCATCGTCGCGGTCTCGCTTTTTGGACTGCCTGCCAACTTCGAAGCCATCAATTCGATTGCCGCAAGGCACGGTATCCCGGTGATCGAAGACGCTGCCCAGAGCCTGGGGGCGGGGCTGGAAAACAGGCGGAGCGGCAATCTGGCGAGGCTCGGATGCACCAGTTTTTTTCCGACGAAGGTGCTTGGCGGGGCAGGGGACGGCGGAGCGGTCTTCACCAATGATGAGGTGATGGCCGGCGCGCTTCGCGAGATCCGTGACCATGGACAAGGCGGCAAGTACCATCACCTGCGGCTGGGGATGAACGGCAGGATGAGTTCGATCGCCGCAGCTGCCCTGCTTGCACGGCTCGACCGTTTCAGCAAGGCGTTGGATCGTCGCCGCAGTATAGGCGAGCTATACGACAGGCTCCTCGAGCCACTCCGGGAGACTGGTCGTTTGGATTATGTCCGCAGTCCGGACTTGGCAGGCAGTGCCCGTTCGCAATATGCCGTCGTTCTGGAGGACCGCGAAGCGCTTGCCAGAGGTTTGCGCGAGGCAGGCATAGAAACGGCAGTTCATTATCCGGCTCCACTGCACGACCAGCCGGTTCTGCAGCATTGCCGCCGGTCTGGTCTTCTCGAAACTGCGTCCATGCTGGCAAAAAGTATCCTGTGTCTGCCCATACATCCGGGATTGGCGGATGAACAGGTGAACCTCACCGTGGAACGACTTGGCGCGCTCGTGCAAGCCTGAACACCCCACTCGTTCCCGAGGCTGATGTTGGTCAGGCCCCGGTAAAGTCCAGAAACCGGCGGCTGAACAATGGCCTTGCCTCGTGACGTGCGATGAGAAGATCGCGCCAGGCGGCGGGATAATCGTCCACGGCCAGCATGTCTGTCGTTTCGTGGTCGATGCCGGTGGCAACTTCGAGCAAGGCGTCCAGATCGCTGAGATCGGGTTTTGGAAGCGTATTGCTGCGGCATGCCTGCCACATTTCAGCATAAAGATCTTCCAGTTTCGAAACCAGAAGCGGCGTGTCGAAGAGGAGGCAGTCGTCCCGGCTCTCGGTCAGGCGTTGACGAAGATCCCGCAGTGCTTGGCGGTCCTTGCCGAGGTCTGCTGCGCGCTTCACGTAATCCTCCGGCGTCAGACAGACGAGCTCCTGAAGACCAGCGGCGGTGACCAGGCTCGCACAGACCCGCGCGGCGAAACATTTTCCGGCAATCGTGAGGACCGGCACGCCCATCCAGAGGGCATCGGAGGCGGTGGTATGGGCGCCATAGGGGGTGGTGTCGAGGAAGAGGTCGGCAAGCGGATAACGTGCCAGATGGTCGGGGTTGGCCATCTTCCCGGCAAAAACCAGCCTGTCCGGAGCAATGCCTGCCGCTTCGGCACAAGCCTTGAGACGTTGGTCGGTTTCCGTTCCGCCGGTCAGCAGCCAGAGAACGCTTCCCGGTACCTTCTTCAGGATGGCGAACCAGCGGTCCAGGCAGAACCGCGTGATCTTGTGGCTGCCGTTGAAGCAGCAGAACACCGTGCCGTCTTCGGGCAGTCCGAAATCGGAGCGTTGCCAGATGCGCTCGGACACGACGCGCTTGCGGTTGTTCGGCTGGTAGCAGGGCAGGCGCAGAACCTCTTCGGAATAATAGATCTCGTGGTCCTGCGGAATGATGATGTCGTCGGCGACGATATAGTGATGGAACGGACTGGCCGTCGTGCCCGGAAAACCGAGCCAGTTGACGATGACCGGAGCCGGACGCAGTGCGACCAGCCGCGTGCGGCCTTCCCGGGTATAGCCGTTTACGTCGATCAGGATCTGGATACCGTCTTCGGCGATCAACCGCGCGGCAGCTTCGTCGTCGATGCCGGAAATGGTGCGCCAGTTGTCGGTGGTTTCCCGGAAATTCCGGCTGAGCGGATCATCCGCCGCCGGGCCGCAATCATAGGCGAAGACCTCGACCTTGGACCGCTCATGCAGGCCGAACACTTCCGCCATCAGGTGGCCGACGGCATGTTCGCGAAGATCGGACGACAGGTAACCGATCCGCAGCGGGCCGTCGTGCTCCATGGCCTTTGGCCATGCCTTCATGGGGGCGGAGGGCGTTCCGACGTCCTGGCGGCTGTAGTCGGCGCAAAGGCCAAGCTGAAACAGCGGGTCGTCGCTGAAGGCCGCCGCCGACAGGGGCGACATGGCCCGCATCTGCTGTGAAGGCGTTACCCGTTCCAGCGGCTGCACCACCGGCCACTCGCACTGGCGCTGCCGAAGGGCAATGAAATGCTGCGCGACTTCCCGTTGGTGCGGGTCGAGTTCCAGGCTCTGGCGCAGCATGCTTTCGGCTAGAACATCCTGGTTGGCGGCTTCCAGTGTGCGGGCAATCTGGTTGAGGGCCGTCAGCCGAACGGAGAGTGAAGCCGGTGTCACCGCTAGGGTCTGTTCCAGCACTGTGTTCCACTGGCCAACCGCCGCGCCGATATCCCCCTGCTGTTCCAGAACACGACCGAGGTTGATATGGGCCGCATGAAAGCCCGGATTGAGGTTCAGCGCGCGCTCCAGTGTCTCGCGCGCAGCCGCCAGCTTGCCGGTTTCGGAAAACAGCACAGACTGGTTGAAAAGCACTGCATACAGCAGTGGGTCATCCGGGTTCTGTGCCACCCAGGTGCCATAGAGAACTTCCGCGGCCCCAAAGGAGCCGTTGCCTTTCAGGGCCTCGGCCGCACCGATGAGTTCGACGATCGACAGGCTGGTTTCATTTGCCATTCGTGGCGGTCCTGGGTGTGTCTGGTGAGTCGGAATGATGGCGCAAGGATCAGGAGACCGCTACAGCCATGGCGGCGATTTGCTCAGGTGTCATGGTCGCGATCTGTGTCTCTGTGAAGTGTCCGATCTGGTCGGCGTCGAGCGCTTCGATCGACTGCGGGCCAAGAGCAGCGATCGCCTGCGCGCTGAGCGAACGGATCTGGGTTCCGGTGAGGCCGGACAGCTGGGCGTAAGACATGGCTCCGATGCGTTCCGGTGCCAGGGCACCCAGCTGCGTGACCGTCAGCGCTCCGACCTGGCGCGAAGTCAGTGCTCCGAACTGGGTAGAGGACAGGATCGAGATTTCACTGCTGGTCAGGTTGGAAACCTGGTTTGCGCTGAGGGAGGCGATCTGGGATGGGGTCAAAGCCGTGAATTGCGCGTTTGACAGGGCCCGCAACTGTACACGCACGAGGCCGGCAAGTTGTGACGCGCTCATTTCGGCGATTTCATCTGGTGACAGCCCCGCCAGCGCACTGGTGGAAATGGATCCGACCTGCGCAGCGCTCAGGCCGCTGATCTGGGTCAGGGTCAGCGCTTCTATCTGGTTTTCCGAAAGCCCCGCAATCGTCGACGGCAAAAGGGCACCGATCATGGTCGAGGTGAAGGCGGTGAACTGGTCTGCAGACAAGGCGCCAATCTGGGTTGCCGTCAGGCCGGAGACCGCCTCTCTGGCAAGAGCGAGAAGCTGTGTTGTCGCCAGACCGCCGATCTGGTCCGCGTCCAGACCGGAGATCGCCGACGCCGACAGATATTCCATCTGCGAGGTGGTGAGCGAGCTCAGTTGCGACAGCGTCAGGCCGGCAATGGCGGTGGCGGTCAGGGCTTCCAGTCCGGTCGAACCGAGGGCGCCAAGCTGCTCTGGGCTGAACTGCGAGAGCTGCGCTGCCGTCAGTCCCTTGATGCCGCTGGCCGACAGGGCCGTAATCTGCGCGGGTTTGAGCGCGGCCAACTGGTCGGTGGTCAGGGAGGCGACCTGCGCCCCGGTCAGGCCTCCGGCTGCGGCTGGCGTCAAAAGGCCAATGCGTGTGCTGGAAAGGGAGGCGATCTGGCCGGTGTTCAGTCCGCTGATCGCAGTGGCCGACAGTGCGCTGAATTGAGGATCTGTGAAGGTGGCAAGCGTCGTTGGCGAAAGCCCGGCAAGCGCTGCTCCGGACAATCCCTCGATCTGGCTGGTCGTCAGAGCTGTGAGTTGGTCTTCCGACAGCGCACTGATTTGTGCCGCACTCAGGCCGGAAACAGCATTTTGGGACAGGGCCGAAACCTGTCCTGTTGTCAGCGCGGCCAGTTGAGGTGCGGACAGGGCACCAGCTGCCGAGCTGGAAAGGCCACCCATCTCGATCAGCGACAATTGAGAGACCCGCAGTGGCGTCAGTGTGCCGATCTGCGTTGCCGTCAAGGCTGCGGCCTGGGTGGCGGTCATGCTCGCCCATTGTCCGCCGGAGAAAGCTGCAAGGCTCGTTGCATCGAGTGCGGCAATCGTGGTTGTCGAAAGCCCGGCAACATGCTTTCCGCTGAACATGGCGAGCTGGCCGGCTGACAACCAGGAGAACTGATCGGCCCCCAGACCGGACAGACCGGAATGTGTCAGCGCCGCAACCTGACGTGTGCCAAGCGCTCCGATCTGATTCTGGGTGAGAGCGCCGACTTGCGCTGCCGACAACCCCGCAATCTGTGTCGTTGCTAGTCCGGCTATCGTTCCGCTTTCAAGGGACGCGATCTGCGCTGGTTTGAGAGCTGCGAGCTGACCGGGGGTCAATGCGGAAAACTGCTCCCCGGACAATCTGGAAAGCACGGCAGTGCCGCTTCCTGCCAGGTCTCCGGGAGCAAGCGCGGCTACCTGATCCGGATCGAGCCGGGAGATCTGTTCCGATGAAAGGCTCGAGAGGACCGAGGACGAAAGTCCGCTGATACCGGCTGTCGACATTGCAGCGATCTGATTGCCGGTGAGGGCGGCGGCCTGGTCAGTCGACAGGGCACCTGTCTGCCTTGCCGTGAGGGCCTTTACCTGATGCGTGCTGAGGCTGGCGATCGTGCCCGGAGCCAGGCTTGAAATGACGCTCGTGGAGAGCCCTGCTATCTGCTCGGAAGTCAGCGACAGCAGTTTGCCCGGGCCAAGCTGGTCCGCCTGGGTCGGGGTCAGACCGGCAAGGGCTTTCGAAGACAGGCCGGAGATCTGCTTGTCGGTAAGAACGCCCAGTTGCTCGGCACTCATGGCGCCGAGACCTTCGGCGGAAAGCCGCTGCATCTGCGTTTTCGACAGGCTCTCGATCTGCGTGGTCGATAACGCACCGACCTGATCGCCGTTCAGAAGGCCGATGGTGATTGCAGCGAGGCTGGATATCTGGCTGGTCGAGAGCGCGGAAACTGCTGCCGGGGCAAGGCCTTTCCAGGCTGCGGCTGAAAGCGCGTTCAGTTGTGTTGTCGACAGGGAGGCGGTCGTCGCCGGGCTCAGGCCTGCAGCAGCGTCTCCGGAAATGGCGCTGACCTGGGTGGTGGTCAGCCCGGAAATCTGGCTGGTCGTGAAAGCTCCGATCTGATCAGCCGACAGCGATCCGATCTGCGTTCTCGTGAGCGCGCTGATCTGTGATGTGGAGAGGGAGGTGGTCTGTGTGGTGGTTAGCCCGGTCAGCGCCGCGGTGCTCAGACTGCTGATCTGCGCCCGTGACAGCGCCGCCATCTGCTCACTCGAAAAGGCTTCAAGGGCTTCATCACCCAGGCCCGCAATTTGTGTGGTGCTCAGGGCTGCAAGCTGTTCGTTGGTGAGGGCGGCTGCCTGAGTGGCCTTGAGCGCGCCGATCGTTCCGGCGCTGAGGCTTTTCACCTGTGTTGCCGACAGGGCGGATATCTGGCCGGTGCTGAAAGACTGGATCTGCGTGGTGGCGAGGCCCGCCATCGCCGTGCCGGTCAAGGCGGCCAGCTGGGCATCGCTCAAGGTTGCAATTGCGGTTCGGGTCAGGCCCTTGATCCCGGTGGCCGAAAGGGCTGCGGTTTGAGTGGTGGTCAGTGCTTCCACCTGTTCCGTTGTCAGGCGGGTCACCTGCGCCGCGTTGAAACTGGCGATCTGGGCTGCAGTCAGCGCCGCGATCTGATCCGGCACCAGGGCTTCGAACTGGGTTGCGTTCAAGGCCTTCAACTGAACCCCTGTCAGGCCGTTCAACTGGGCTGTTGTCAGGCCCGACACGTCGGAGGCGGAAAGACCTGAAAGACCTGTTGCAGACAATGCGCCGATCTGCTTGTCGCTAAGTGCCAGGATCTGCTCGGGTGACAGCGCATCGACCTGATCGTCAGTCAGGCCTTTCATCTGTGTCGTTGTCAGGGAGCCGAGTTGTGTCGTCGTCAGGGTGGCGATGGTCTCTTCACGCAAGCCGCCGATTGCGGCTGCCGTCAGTTCTCCAAACTGCGCGTTCGACAGAGAGCCGAGTTTGGTCGCCGTCACCGCCGCCATCTGCGTCTGGGTCAGGGCACGCAATTGCACGGAGCTGAACTGGGCCAGCTGGTCCGCGGACAATGCGGCGATCTGGGTTGCACCGAGAGATGCGGTCTGGGTGGCTGTCAGTCCGGCAATCTGGGTTTTCTCAAGCCCTGCAATAACGTCGCTGTTCAGGCCGGCAAGCCCGGACGTCGACAGCGAGCCGATCTGTTTGGCAGACAGCGCGGCCGCCTGGGTCGAAGACAGCACTTCGGTCTGGGTGCCGTCGAGGGCGCCTAGTGCGGCAGGTGCAAGGCTTGCCACCTGTGTTGTCGACAGGGAGGCAATCTGGTCCCGGGTCAGGCCCTTGGCCTGATTGGCGACAAGGGATGTGATCTGCGTTGTCGTGAAGGCGTCGAATTGCGCCGTGCTCAACTGGCCGACGGCGGTGCTGGAAAGAGCTGAAACCTGTGTGTTGCTCAGCGCCGCAATCTGGTCCGGTGTCAGAGCGGCGATCTGGCCGGAGCCGAGGGACGAAATGCCGGCTGCAGAAAGGGCGTTCAGGCGCTCGCCCTGCAGGGCGGAAACCTGAGCATCCGTCAGGCCGGCGGTGTTGCTGGCAAGGGCTGCAATCTGGGTGGTGGACAATGCCTGGAACTGATCGGACGACAGCGATGAAACCGCCGATGCGGTCAGGCTTTTCACCTGTGCGCCGGTGAGAGCCGCCACTTGCGTTATCGACAGCGCTGCAAGCTGGTCCGTTCCAAGGGCGGCGATTGCCTGGCCCGAGAGACCGGCAATCTGGGTCGGGGCAAGCTGGCTGAGCTGGCTCGTCGAGAAGAACCCGATCTGGGAGCCGGTCAGGCCCGACAGGGCAGTGGCGGTCAGGCTTTCCAGCCTGTCCGGCGTCAGGGCCGCGATATGGCTTTCACTCAAACCGCGGATCTGCGCCGGGGCGAGATCGGCAAGTTGCGTGTTGCCGAGCGCCGTAAACTGCTCGGCACTCAGGCTTGCGAAGGCGGTTTCGGTCAGGCTCCGCAACTGGCTGGTCGACAGGTTCGACAGGAAGCTGCCCGACAGCGCTTCCATCTGCTCCGGTCCGAGAGCGGCAATCGTGGTGGTGGAAAAGCCCTTGATGGCGGTGCTGTTGAAGGCGGCGATCTGGTCGCTGCTGAGCTGGCGGATTGTCGTGCCGTTCAGGGCTAGCGCCTGTGCATAGCCCATCGAGCCGATCTGCTCGGTGCTGAAAGTTCGGAGCTGTCCGGCGGAAAAGGCCCGCATCTGGGGAGCGGTCAGCGAGCGAACCTGCAGCGAACCGAGAGCGCCGATCTGGGTTTCATCCAGTGCGGCGATCATCGTGGTGCCGATGCCGCGCACCTGGTTGACGCTCAAGGCGCCGATCTGGTCGGTCGACAGGGCGTCGAACTGGGTCTCGTTGAACCCTGCGATCACGAAACTGGACAGGGCGCTCAGGCGTGTGCCGGTAAGAAGCGCGATCTGGGTTTCTTTCAGCGCCTTGCCCTGGGTCGCGGTGATCGAGGTCAGTTGGGTCTCTGTCAGCGCCTTGAACTGGTCTTCGGAAAACAGCGACAGGTCGCCGGCGGTCAGTCCCTGGAATTGTGTCGTGGTCAGACTGGCGATGCGTGTCTCGCTGAGGCCGGAAATGACCTCGTTGTTGAGCGAGGTGATCTGCGTTGCCGAGAAAGACGCGAATTGGTCCGCAGTCAGGGAGGCGACCTGCTGAGCCCCGAGGGCAGCCACCGCCGTCCGGGTCAATTGACCGATCTGTGAGAAGTTCAGCGCGCCGAGCTGGGTCTCGTTCAGGTAACGCGTCTGGGTCTGGGTAAGGCCCTGGATCTGGGCCTTGCTGAAATTTGCGATCTGGGGAGCCGTCAGCGCACCGATCTGCGTGGTCGTCATGGCGCCGATGGAGGTTCCGGAAAAAAACCTGATCTGCCCGGGGCTGAAGGTCTGGATCTGGTCCTCGGAGAAGGACTGAACCTGCCTGGTCGACAGCACGGAGACCTGCTGGGCCGTGAGCCCGGCAAGCTGGGAGGACGTCAGCGCGGATATTTCCGGCAGCGTCAGCCCTTTCACCTGGGTGGTCGACAGCGTGCCGATATGGGTGGCGGTCAGGGCGCCGAACTGGGTCGTCGTCAGTGCGGCGATGCTCTGGCTGCTGAGGGCGCGGAACTGGGTGCTGGCGAGCGACAGCAGCGTGTCGACGCTGATCGCCTTCACCTGCGGCATCGTCAGGCTGCCCATATGGGTGGTCGTCAGCTGGCCGGATTGTTCCGCCGTCATTGCCGCAACCTGGTCCACGGTCAGATTGCGGAATTGCGACACGCTCAGCATGCCAAGCTGGGTGCTGGCCATGCCGGAAAACTGTTCCAGGCTCAGGCCCGCCACTCTCGCGGGTGAAAGCGCCTTCACCTGCAGGCTGGTCAGTGCGGAAATATCGTCAGAGCCGAAATGCGAAAACTGGCTGTCGGAAAACCCGGCGAGGACGGATGTCGCAAAGCTCTTGACCTGACCGGGCGAAAACGCCTCGATCTGTGTTCCCGAAAGATCCTGGATCTGGGTGGCCGAAAGGGCGGCGATCTGGGGTGCCGTCAGTGCCTGCAACTCGCTCGCGGAAAAACCGGCAAGGTCCTCCGCCGTCAGTTGCCGGATCTGGGTAGTGGTCAGCGCGCGGATATGGTCCGCGTCGTCGGTGCTGACTTCCTGGTAGGTGATCGCATCGTAACTGGCGAGCGTCTGGGACGAGGTGAGGGTGCTGGTTCCAGATCCCGTCGTCGTTTGTCCGGAAGTTGTATCGGAAGATGGCTCCTCCGTGGCCGGAGACACCGACGAGCTTGCAGGTGAGACGTAGAAGGTTGCCGCGCTGGGCGTGGCGTTGATTGTCGTCACTTAAGGAGGTTCCAGAAAGCCCCATAGCGGGCCGAAGGCTGCTCAGCAACTTCCGTGCCAGTGCCTGTTTTTGCGAAAAACGCTGATTTCTCCTGTTGAATGGATGCCGGCTGTTGGTCGTGTCGGACAAAATCTGCCGCTGTCCCCAGGCAAAATTCGCCCGGTGCTGGTGGTGCGCTCGGCAGGAAATGCCCTGGCGCGGCCATGCCATGGGCCGGCATTGGCTGAGGGGTCTCCGAGCAAATGCTGCTTGATTGAGAAGCCGTCTGGCGGAATTGGCCGAGAGATTTTGATCCGCAACAGCTTTGTGATGCTGCCGGGCATCTTTGGCACGGCGCGTGCTAGGCGCGATTTAACGGCCGAGCGGGTAGGCGGCCGGGCTTTCGCAGCTACCCTGGAACACACCACAACATGTCCCTTCCCATTCTGATCACCGGAAGTGCCGGCCTTATCGGGTCCGCCCTTGTGGACACGCTGACGGCGCTGGGCCGTCCTGTCCGTACGTTTGATATTGCCGATGCTGGGCAGGACAGCCGCAACGGCGCTGCGGTTGAAGACGCGGTGCGGGGCTGCAGCGGCGTTATTCACCTGGCAGCAGTGTCCCGGGTGCTTTGGGGTGAGCATAATCCCGTGCTGTGCCGGGACGTGAATGTCGGGGGAACCCGCAACGTTCTTGCAGCTGCTGCAAGTAGCGGGAGCCGTCCATGGGTTCTCTTCGGCAGCAGCCGGGAAGCCTATGGGCCGGTCACGCGGTTTCCGGCAGATGAAGACACTGCACGCTGCCCGATGAATGTCTATGGACGGTCAAAGCTGGCAGGCGAAAAGCTGGTGGAGGCGGCCCAGGAGGCCGGTGTCAAGGCCGCGATCCTGCGGTTCTCGAACGTCTACGGCCGGATTTCCGATCATGCGGACCGCGTTGTACCTGCCTTCGCAAGAGCCGCCGCCGAAGGGCGGAGATTGCAGGTCGAGGGCCGCAATCATGTCTTCGACTTCAATTATCTGGATGATGTCGTTGACGGTATCCTGAAGATGGTCACTTTCATCGAGGCGGAACGGAAGGCGCCGCCGCCTGTGCAATTCGTCTCCGGGGTCGGCACCAGCCTGACCGAACTTGCCGAAGCCAGCGTACGGCTTGCCGGAACGGCCGCCGAAATCCACCATGTCGGGCCGCGCAGCTTCGACGTCAACGGCTTCGTCGGATCGGGGGAACGCGCCCGGCAATTGCTTGGCTGGCAAACGAAGACAAGCATAGAGGAAGGGCTTGCGCATATGGTCCGGGCCTTTGCGGATGCAAATGGCAAGGCGCAGCTTGCAGAGCCTGCATGTGGCTTCAGTGCAGGTGCTACTGACCCCGGTCTGTCCGCTGTTTGATTGCTGTTTCTTGAGCTGGTGCCGGTTGAAACGACCGGCCTGGCTTGCCCTGTTGCCATGAATCGGATTAGCTGCAGGAAAGCGTGGCCAATGGTGCCGTCTTGCTACTGCAACGCTTGCCCGCGATTTGCAATTGCCTGATATCCTTGGGGAAATTTCTTCCGTCAATCGCCGTAAAGCGGATTTTTGATTGACGTATGTCAGAATGCTGCGCGACATTGTCTCCCTGTCGGTCAGCGGGTGTCCGGTCGATCCCGCGGGGGCGCCCGGACGCTGATCGGCGTTGAAGTGGTGGATCATCTTGTCTGCGTTCACGAGAACGCGGGATGGTCCGGGAGACGTAATGGTCAAGCCAACCGTACACGATATCGCCCGCGAGGCCGGGGTCAGCCTGTCGACCGTCGACCGGGTCTTGAACGGGCGTGCGGATGTGCGCCCGAAGAACGCGGAGCGGGTGAAGGAAGCTGTTCGCAAGCTCGGCTATGTGCGCGATACCAATGCGGCCAATCTCGCCAGGCAGCGCCAGTACAAATTCGTGTTCGTTCTTCCCGAAGGGCCCAATCATTTCGTCGAAACGCTGGTGGCCGCGGTCGAAGAAGCGTCCGGTGCGCAGGTGGCAGACCGGACAGACGTCAGCGTGTTGCTGGTCGACGCCGCCGATCCGCACGCGGTTGTCGACAAGCTGAAGACCCTGGACCTGTCCGAACTGGACGGCGTTGCCATGATGGTTCCGGAAACACCGCAGGTGCGCGATGCCATCGCGCATATCAAGAGTGCAGGTGTTTATGTCGTCGCGCTGGTGTCTGACCTGCCGAACTCGAAATGCCACTATTTTGCAGGTGTCGACAATTTCTCCGCCGGCAAGACCGCAGGGGCGCTGTTGGGCAAGTTCTTGCGCAACGAGACCGGCAGCATCCTGGTGGTGACCAATTCCATGGTGGCGCGTGACAGTATCGAGCGCCGCTTCGGTCTGGACGAAGTGCTGTCGCGGGACTTTCCGCAACTGAAAACCCTGCCGACGATCGAATTCTACGACGATCCGGATCGGATCCATGAAACCCTTGACCACGCGCTCAAGGCACATCCGGAGCTGAAGGCGGTTTATTCCATGGGGTCGGGCAATGCGGCCATGCTGGATGCATTGCGTGAGCATGGCGTTGCCGGACGGTTTGTGGTGATCGCTCACGATCTGACGCCCGTAACGCGGCAGGCTCTTGCCGACGGCGAACTTGATGCCGTCATTGCCCAGAATGTCGGTCATCTCGTGCGCAGTGCCCTGCGGGTCTTGCGGGCCAAATGCGACGGCACGGACATCTATGAGGCGCAGGAAAAGATCCGGATCGAGATCATCATGCGCGAAAACCTCTATTGAGGCTGGCCGCTCCGGCCAAGAGTTCTGTCCCTTAAAAATAAGCAATATCAATATCGTGCCCTGTGTTGTCGGCATGGTTCAGGTCTGATTAACCTCGAAAAGAAAGACGTATGTCAGTTTTTTGATTGACGTGACATACGTATGTCAGATAGCGTGAGCCTGCACTTGGAGGAGTGCTGCGGTCCGGCATGCGCCGGCGCGCGACCATTCGGGAGGACTTCACCCATGAAAACTGCGAAACTTCTCGCGGCAACCGCCATTGTTGCGGTTAGCGGACTATCTGTTTCCAATGCGCAGGCCGATGAGCTGACGCTGTGCTGGGCGGCCTGGGATCCGGCCAACGCGCTGGTCGAGCTGTCGAAGGAATTTGAAGCCGAATACGGCCACACCATGAACTTCGAATTCGTGCCCTGGCCGAACTTCGCCGACCGCATGCTGAACGAGCTGAACTCCGGCGGCAAACTGTGCGATCTGCTGATCGGCGACAGCCAGTGGATCGGTGGCGGCGCGGAAAACGGCCATTACGTCAAGCTGAACGACTTCTTCGAGAAGGAAGGCATCAGCATGGACGATTTCGCTCCGGCGACCGTCTATGCCTATTCCACCTGGCCCAAGGGCGAGCCGAACTACTATGCGCTGCCGGCCATGGGCGATGCCAACGGCTGGTTCTATCGCAAGGACTGGTTCGAAATGCCGGAAATTCAGGCTGCCTTCAAGGAGAAGCACGGCCGCGACCTGGCTCCGCCCAAGACGCAAGCTGAGCTTCTGGAAGTCGCACAGTTCTTCCAGGGACGCGAGATCGACGGTCAGACCCGGTACGGCGCGTCCATCTTCACCGAGCGCGGCTCGGAAGGCATCACCATGGGCGCAACCAGTGCGCTCTATCCATTCGGCTTCAAATACGAGATGACGCCGGGCAAATACGACATGGAAGGTGCGGTCAACTCGCCCGAAGCCGTGGCGGGACTGGAGTTCTACAAGGAACTCTACAAGACCGGCACGCCGCCGGGCTACACCGACAGCTACATGGAACAGTCCCTCGATGCCTTCAAGTCGGGGCAGGTGGCCATGGCCATGAACTGGTTCGCCTTCTTCCCAGGCCTCTATGCCGACCCGGATGTGGGCGGCGACAAGATCGGCTTCTTCGTCAATCCCGGCCAGAACCGGGAAGCCTCGACGCTCGGCGGGCAGGGCATCTCCGTGGTGGCCTATTCCGACAAGCAGGATGCGGCGCTTGAGTACATCAAGTGGTTCGCACAGCCGAGCGTTCAGAAGAAGTGGTGGGATCTCGGTGGCTATTCCTGCCATGTCAGCGTCCTCAGCGATCCGAGCTTCCCGGACAGTGCGCCGTTTGCGTCCGACTTCCTTCTGGCCATGGATAACGTGATGGATTTCTGGCAGGAGCCGGCTTACGCCGAACTGCTGCTGGCGATGCAAAAACGCCTTCATGACTATGTGGTTGCCGACCAGGGCACCGCACAGGAAGCGCTCGACAAGCTGATCGCCGACTGGACCGAAACCTTCGAGGACGAAGGCAAGCTCTGACGGCTCCAGGCGAACCCTGACGATGCCAATGCGCTTGTCAGGGTTTGACCTGCCCTTGTCTCAGCAGATGGCCGGTCTTTTGGCGGCCAACTCCTGATCCTGCCTCTGCGGACGGCCCGCCTTCTGGCGGGCTGTCTCACCCTGAAAGACCGGCCGTCCCGGCCCGTGCTTTCCGGAACCGTTTCTCAAGAAGAGCGTCTCATGTCCGACACCCCGATAGACCGAGTAGCAAAGGCAACGCCGCCCACCGTTGCCGCGAAAATCCGAGGGCTTTCCGACCGTACGATTGCCTGGCTTTTTGTCGCCCCGACAATTTTCCTGCTGCTTGCGGTCAATATCTTCCCGCTGATCTGGACGATCAATCTCAGTTTCACGAATTTCCGGGCCAATCGGCCCAACCGCGATGTCGAATACATCGGCCTGCGCAATTACGAGCGCATCCTGACCGATGGCGACATCTGGCTGACCATGCAGGCGACCGCGCATTTCCTGTTCTGGACCATCGTCCTGCAGGTGCTGATCGGTTTTACACTGGCCTGGCTGATCAACCGGAAATTCAAGGGCAACGATCTGTGGACCACCCTGATCGTGCTGCCGATGATGTTGTCGCCGGCCGTTGTCGGCAATTTCTGGACCTTTCTCTACCAGCCGCAGATCGGTCTCTTCAATTACGGTGTGTCCTTCTTCACCGGGGTCGATCCGGCATCCTTCCAGATGATCGGCGACGTGGCGCTCGCGCCCTGGGCCATCGTGATTGTCGATACCTGGATGTGGACCCCCTTCGTGATGCTCATCTGTCTGGCAGGCCTGCGATCGATACCGGACTATATCTACGAGGCCGCGGAAATCGATCGGGCCAGCAAGTGGCGCCAGTTCTGGACGATCACTGTGCCCATGGTGCTGCCCTTCCTCATGCTGGCAGTCCTGTTCCGCGGCATCGAGAACTTCAAGATGTTCGATCTTGTGGTGCAGCTCACCGGCGGTGGCCCAGGCTCCGTGACCGAGCTCACCTCCATCAACCTGAAGCGTGAAGCCTTCGAGAAGTGGCGTACCGGCTATGCCTCCGCCTACGCGATCGTCCTGTTCGTGACTGTCTTCGGCCTCGCCTCGATCTACGTCAAAGCCCTGAACAAGGTGAAGGAAAGATGAGCAGCTATTCCATCACAGAACCGTCATCGCGGCAGAAGTGGGTGGCCGGGTCGCTGGTCATCGCCTACGCGGTCATCACCCTGCTGCCGCTGGTCTGGATCCTGACGACAGGGTTCAAGTCTCCGGTCGATGCCATCGCCTATCCTCCGAAGGTGCTCTTCGAGCCGTCTCTGGAAGGCTACGTCAACCTCTTCACCACCCGCACCCGCGTATCGCCGGAACAGCTTCAGGCGCTGCCGCCGCCCGCTACCTGGTACGAGGAAATCGTCCGCAACCGCGACATGGTGATCGCGGGCCCCTCCCGCTACGGCGAAAGGTTCCTGAATTCGGTCATCATCGGCTTCGGCTCCACCTTCCTGTCGGTGTTCCTCGGAACGCTCGCCGCCTATGCCTTTTCAAGGTTCAAGGTGCCGCTGAAGGATGACCTGCTGTTCTTCATCCTGTCGACAAGAATGATGCCGCCGATCGCGGTCGCGATCCCGATCTTCCTGATGTTCCGCACCCTTGGGCTGTCGGATACGCACCTGGGCATGATCCTGCTCTATACGGCGGTCAATATCTCGCTTGCGGTCTGGCTGCTGAAGGGCTTCATCGACGAGATCCCGCGAGAATACGAGGAAGCGGCGCTGATCGACGGCTACACCCGCTTCCAGGCATTCTACAAGGTGGTGTTGCCGCAGGCGGCAACGGGCATCGCCTCGACGGCCATCTTCTGCCTGATCTTCTCGTGGAACGAATATGCCTTCGCGGTGCTGCTGACCTCCGGCACGGCCCAGACGGCTCCCCCCTTCATTCCGACCATCATCGGCGTCGGCGGCCAGGACTGGCCGGCGGTCGCGGCAGGGGCAACCCTGTTCCTGGTGCCGGTCATGGTCTTCACCATCCTGCTTCGCAAACATCTCCTGCGCGGCATCACCTTCGGAGCGGTCCGCAAATGATCAGCGATTTCATGAGCGGCCTCGTCCGCCTGCGCCGCGGGTCCTGGGAAATGCTCGCATCCCTTCTGATCGCCATTGGTGTGATCATGCTGATGCAGCCGGTCTTCCTGTGGGCCTACACCTATTCCTTCATCGTCACGCTGACCGGAACAGTCATGTTCATCATCGTCAGCCACTTTCCGGAGTGACTGTCTTGGCAGAGATCGTAATCAGAAACCTTCGGAAGGAATTCGGCGACTTCACCGCCGTGCAGTCGTCTTCCTTCAAGATCGAGGACGGTGAGTTCTTCATGCTGCTCGGTCCGTCCGGCTGCGGCAAGACCACCACCTTGCGCATGATTGCCGGGCTGGAGCTGCCGACGTCAGGCGAGATCTATATCGACGGCGAGGAGGTCGGCCAACGGCCGGCGAGCCAGCGCGATATCGCCTTCGTCTTCCAGATGTTCGCCCTCTACCCGCACATGAATGTGCGCAAGAACATCTCCTATCCGTTGGTCAGCCAGGGCATGCCGAAACATCAGGTTGCCGAGAAGGTGGCGGAAGTTGCCCGCATTCTCGGGATCGAGAAGATCCTCGACCGGCCGGTGGGCGGGCTTTCCGGCGGCGATCGACAGCGTGTCGCGCTCGGCCGGGCCATCGTCCGGGATCCGAAAGCCTTCATGATGGACGAGCCGCTCGGTGCGCTCGATGCGGAGTTCCGCGAGCATATGGCCGAGGAGCTGCGGGCCCTGCATGACCGCATGGGCGCCACCACTGTCTATGTCACCCACGACCAGCTGGAAGCCATGCAGATGGGCGACAAGATCGTGGTCATGAACCATGGCGTCATCGAGCAGTTCGGCACGCCGCAGGATATCTACGACAAGCCGGCAACCATGTTCGTTGCCGACTTCATCGGCTCGCCGCCGATGAACTTCCTGCGCTTTCACGGCGAGGTCCATGCGGGCGCATCTAAGGTGATGATGCATCACGAGGAACTGGACGTGCCGCGGCTGATGGAACCCTTTGAAGGTGACATGGTCTTCGGCATCCGTCCGGAGCACATCACGCTCAACGACAGCGGATCCTACCGGGGTGAGGTTCTGGCCGCCGAATATCTCGGCACCACGCAGATCGTCACGTTGAAGACCGCCTCCGGTGAACTGAAGGCCCGCATTCCCTCAGACCAGCCTGTTCGTGCCGGGGAATTTGTCGGCCTCGAATTCAACGGATCAACGGTGACGCTGTTCGACAATCAGTCGGGGCGGGCGCTGCGGTCGGAACTGAACGAGGGAGTGCTTGCTCATGGCTGAAGTCAGGCTGTCAGGCCTCACCAAGCGGTTCGGCGATACGCTCGCTGTCGATGAGGTGAGCATGAACATCCCCAATGGCGCCTTCGTGACGCTGCTGGGGCCGACAGGGGCCGGGAAGACCACTATCCTGCGTCTGATCGCGGGACTGGAACAGCCGGACGCGGGCGACGTCGTCATCGCGGGGCGGTCGGTGGTTGGCGACACGCCGGCGCAGCGCAACGTCGCCATGGTGTTCCAGCAGTATTCGCTCTATCCGCACATGAGCGTGCGGGAGAACCTGGCATTTCCGCTTCGCTCGCCCTTGCTCAAGACGCCTGCGGACGAGATCGACCGCAAGGTTGCCGAAGTGGCCGAAGTCTTGCGCATTTCGCACAAGCTTGCCAACAAGGCGACCAACCTTTCCGGCGGCGAAATGCAGCGGGTGTCCATCGGCAGGGCTCTGGTGCGCGATCCGTCCATCTATCTCATGGATGAACCGCTTTCCTCGCTCGATGCCAAGCTGCGTTCGGACCTGCGCATCGAGTTGAAACGCATCCAGGAAAGCCTGGGGGCGACGTTGCTTTACGTGACCCATGACCAGATCGAGGCCATGACCATGGCAACGCACGTCGGAGTTCTCGATCATGGCCGCCTGGTGCAATTCGGGTCGCCGCGCGAGATCTACGAGAACCCGGTCAATCTCTATGTCGCCGGGCGTCTCGGCCAGCCACGCATCAACGTGCTGCCGGCCGATCTTTTTGCCGGTGCGCCGAGCGGTGCCAAGACCATCGGCCTGCGCCCGGAGCATATCGCGCAAGGCGAGGGCAAGGTCTCGGAAGTTCGCCGGGTCGAACATCTGGGTGATCAGACCCGGCTGCATCTATCTCTGGATGGACATTCCGTCGTAACGCTGTCAGACAGCCACACCGCCCTGGAACCGGGCGACACTCTCGCCATTCAACCAAGAAATCCGCTTTTCTTCGACGCCAGCGGCGCTCGCATTTCCTGAGGAGACGGGACATGAAGCAATTCATCAATACCAAGGAAACGCTCGTCACCGAAGCGATTGACGGCATGCTGCGCACGGCCGGCGGGCGGCTCGCCCGTCTCGACGGCTATCCGCATATCAAGGTGGTGGTGCGCACCGACTGGGACAAATCCAAGGTGGCGCTGGTCTCCGGCGGCGGCTCTGGGCATGAGCCGAGCCATGCAGGTTTCGTCGGCCAGGGCATGCTGACGGCGGCCGTCTGCGGCGAGGTGTTTGCCTCGCCCTCCGTGGATGCCGTGCTGGCGGGCATTCTGGCCGTCACCGGCAAGGCCGGCTGCCTGCTGATCGTCAAGAACTACACCGGCGACCGGCTGAACTTCGGTCTTGCGGCCGAGCGGGCTCGCTCCTTCGGACTGAAGGTCAACATGGTGATCGTCGATGACGACGTTGCCCTGCCAGACCTGCCGCAGGCACGCGGTGTCGCCGGTACGCTGTTCGTGCACAAGATCGCCGGAGCGCTTGCCGATCAGGGCGCGGATCTGGAAACCATTACCGAGGCGGCGAAGAAAACCATCGGCGGTGCGATCTCGATCGGCATGTCGCTGGACACCTGCACGGTGCCTGGTTCGCCCAAGGAAGACCGGATTGCCCATGGCAAGGCGGAACTCGGGCTTGGCATTCATGGCGAGGCGGGGATCGAGCAGGTTGACTATTCGAATGCCCGTGCCGCCATGGCGATGGTGGTGGACCGGCTTGCACCGAACCTCGCACCCGGACCTCATGTGGCGATCGTGAACAATCTGGGCAGCACGACACCTCTTGAAATGTCGGTGCTTCTGGAAGAGCTCACGGCCTCGCGCATCGGCAGCCAGATCCGCTGGGTCATCGGCCCGGCCGCCATGATGACCTCGCTCGACATGCACGGGTTCTCCGTGTCGCTGCTGCCGGTCGGCAAGACGGAAGAAGCCCTGCTGCAGGCGCCGGTCGCACCCTGGGCGTGGCCCGGTTGTCTGGCGCTTGGCGCTGTGTCGGTGCTGCCGCTGCCGGACGGTCTGACGCCGATCCAGCCGCTGCCGTCCAAGAACCCGGAGACGCGGAAGTTCATCGAACGCTGCTGCGACATCCTGATCGCGGCCGAGGACGATCTCAATGCGCTTGATGCCAAGTCGGGCGACGGCGATACCGGCAGCACGCTTGCCACCGCCGCCCGGGCGCTGGTGAAGGCGCTCGACCGGTTGCCGCTGGCGGATCTCACCCAGCTTTATCGCGCTATCGGTCTGGAACTCAGCCAGACGATGGGCGGGTCTTCCGGTGTCCTGCTGGCGATCTTCTTTGCCGCTGCCGGCGATGCGTCCTCCAGCGGCCGTGGGGCCATTGGAGCGCTGAAAGCGGGTCTTGACCGGATCATGCAGGTGGGCGGCGCCCAGCCGGGTGACCGCACCATGATCGATGCTCTGCTGCCGGCGCTCAACGCTCTGGAAAACGGTGTCGAGGCGGCTGCTGCCGAAGCCCGTCAGGGCGCGGACGCCACGTCGCGGATCACGCGGGCGCGCGCGGGCAGGGCATCCTATGTCTCGGAGGCGAACCTCTCCGGTCACAACGATCCGGGCGCGGAGGCCGTCGCCCGGCTGTTCGAGCAACTGACCCTCTCACCGGCCCTTAACTCCAAGTCCGCGTAGGCCGGCACCTGACCGGCAGGCCGGGCTTCGAGCCCACGGCCTGCCGGTGCTTTCCCTGATTTTCCATTCCATTGAGCCAGCCCCTGGTCGCGTGTCCACGCCAATGGTGTTCCGGCGTTCGGATAACCCGCAAGTCCCGGGACATTGCGATCTCCGGCAGGCTTTCCACAAATTCCCGTTGGCTTGATGCTACCGCCTTGATGCCCTTGCGTTAGGTAAGGTGCCTGTCGTCATGCCGGCTGGCGGGTCTTCCTTTGCAGGAAGTGGCAGGGTTGATGATAAAGACGTTTTCTGTCCATTCTTCTCACGGAAACCCTTGCCTTCGGGATTGATCCATCACAAACTCCGGCAAATTTTACGGGATCTTGTGATGCTTTTGCGGCTGACCAGAATGTATAACTTTCCGATTGGTCGCCTGCATGCAAAGCTCAGGGCGAAGGGAGTGAACCAGGTCGCCAAATAGAGCTTGAAAAAAGTTATGTAATATAACTATTATAGATCATCATCTGATCGGAGGGAGGAATCCGGTCAGGTTTTGAAGTTGATCGAACAGGGAGGAAACCATGATCAACTTGCATAAGCAGTTTGCCAAACTGGCTGTGGCTGCGACTGTCTCCGCAATCGCACTTGGCGGGAGCATGTCGTCCACACTTGCGCAGGAAGTCACGCTGCGCCTGCACCAGTTCCTGCCGGCTCAGGCCAATGTACCCAAGAACGTTCTCGACCCCTGGGCCGACAAGATCGAAGCGGAATCCGGTGGACGCATCAAGATCGAGCGTTATCCGGCCATGCAGCTGGGCGGCAAGCCGCCGGAGCTGATCGATCAGGTCGTCGATGGTGTCGTTGATATCGTCTGGACCGTTGCCGGTTATACCCCGGGCCGCTTCCCGCGCGCAGAAGTGTTCGAGCTTCCGTTCACGATGACGGATGCGGAGACCATGTCCCGCGCCTACTGGAAGCTTGCCGAAGAAACGATGATGGATGAGGACTTCGCGCGCTTCAAGCCGCTGGCCCTCTGGGTTCATGGTCCTGGTGTCATCCACTCCAGCAAGCCGATCGTCGCGCTGTCCGACCTGAACGGCGTCAAGCTGCGTGCACCGACCCGTGTCACCAACAAGCTGTTCTCCAATCTGGGTGCAACGCCGATCGGCATGCCGGTTCCGGCCATTCCGGAAGCTCTCAGCAAGGGTGTTGTCGATGCGACGGTTATTCCGTGGGAAGTCGTCGGCGCGCTGAAGGTGAACGAGCTGGTCAAGAACCATACCGAGTTTCCGGGCAAGGCGCTCTACACCACGTCCTTCATCTTCGGGATGAACAAGGACAAGTACGACAGCCTGCCGGACGACCTGAAGGCCATCATCGACGCAAACTCCGGTGAGGAATTCTCTGCCTTCGCCGGCAAGCAGATGCAGGCCGATGATGCCGGCCCGCGGGCCGCAGCCGTGGAGATGGGCAACAACATCATCACGCTGACGGACGAGCAGGCTGCCGAGTGGGAAGCCGCCGCTCAGGGCACCATCGACGAGTGGTACGCCGAAATGGATGCCAAGGGCATCGACGGCAAGGCGCTGCAGGCCCGTGCCGAAGCGCTGATGGCCAACTGACCGTCATGAAGCAGCCCTCCGGAACCAGGTGTTCCGGAGGGCATCCTTCGACAGGATACACGTAAAATGCTGCTCACTCTGGTGGAGCGTCTCGCGCGCTTCATGGCGATCCTTGGCGGTCTGGTTCTGACAGCGCTGATCGGGCTGACCTGTGTCAGCGTGCTTGGCCGCGGGCTGAACACATTCGGTCATTCTGAATTCATGACCTCGCTGTCCGAAAGCGCCGCCAACGCGCTGATCGCGACCGGTGTCGGTCCGGTTTCCGGCGATTTCGAGCTGGTCGAGGCGGGGATCAGCTTCACCATTTTCGCCTTTCTGCCCATCTGTCAGCTTAAGCGGGGGCACGCCACCGTGGACGTTTTCGCCGGCAGTTTTCCGCGCTGGATGAACCGGTGGCTGGAAGTCGTGTGGGAGGTTCTCCTCAGCTTGCTGATCTTCCTGATCACCTGGCGGCTGTTTGTCGGCATGGAAGACAAGATCCGCTACAACGAAACCACCTTCCTGCTGCAGTTTCCGATCTGGTGGGCCTTCGCGCTCAGCTTTGCCGCCGCCGCTGTTGCCTCCGTCGTCGCGCTCTACTGCGCCGTCGCCAAGGTGCTTGAACTGATCACCGGCCGGCGTTTCACGCCCGATGCCGAGGGAGGGGTCCATTGAGCCTGCTTGAACTCGGCTATCTGTCGTTTCCCGTTCTTCTGCTGCTTATCTTCCTGCGGGCGCCGATCGGCCTTGCCATGATGATTTGCGGTCTGGGTGGTCTCTATCTTGCGACCGGCAGTTCCAACATCATTCTCGCCAAGCTGAAGTCGGAGACCTATTCCACCTTCTCCAGCTACTCGCTGACGATCATTCCGATGTTCCTGCTGATGGGGCAGTTCGCGACCCACTCCGGCATGTCGTCGTCTCTCTTCAAGGCCGCCGAAAGCTGGCTCGGCCACCGCAAGGGCGGTGTTGCCATGGCTGCGGTCGGGGCCTGCGCGGGCTTTGGCGCCATCTGCGGATCGTCACTGGCAACCGCCGCCACCATGAGCCGTGTCGCCCTGCCGGAACTGCGCCGCTACGGCTATTCCGGCGGCTTTTCGACGGCAACGCTGGCCGCCGGCGGCACGCTCGGCATTCTCATTCCGCCGTCGGTCATCCTGGTGATCTATGCCATCCTGACCGAACAGAACATCGCCAAGCTGTTCCTGGCTGCCTTCATTCCGGGCATCCTGGCGGCCATCGGCTACATGATCACCATCTCGATCTATGTCCGCCTCAACCCCGGCTCCGCCGGAACGCGTGAGCCGGTGCCTTATGCGGAGCGCATGCGTGCGCTGATGGATGTCTGGCCTGTGCTGCTGGTCTTCGGTCTCGTGGTCGGCGGCATCTATCTGGGCTGGTTCACCCCGACCGAGGGCGCTGCCGTCGGTGCGGCCGGAACGGGCATCATCGCGCTCATTTCCGGTAACCTGACCTGGAAGGTCTTTGTCGACAGCATGATCCAGACGGCCATGAGCACGGCGATGATTTTCTTCATCGTGCTCGGTGCCGGCTTCTACAACAGCTTCCTGGCACTCAGTCAGTTGCCGCAGGAACTCTCCGGCTGGGTCGTTGGCCAGGGCTTCAGTCCGCTTGTCGTACTGACACTGATCCTGCTGTTCTACCTGGTCTTCGGCTGTCTGATGGACAGCCTGTCGATGATCCTTCTGACCATCCCGATCTTCTTTCCGGTGATCAGCGTGCTCGACTTCGGCATGAGCCCGGAACACGTTGCCATCTGGTTCGGTATCCTGGTGCTGATCGTTGTCGAGGTGGGGCTGATAACACCGCCCGTCGGCATGAACCTTTTCATCATCAACGCGATGGATCGGTCGACGCCGATGAAGGAGACCTACAAGGCGGTTCTCTGGTTCGTGACGTCCGACATAGTCCGCGTGATCCTGTTGGTCCTCTTTCCGTCAATCACCCTGTTCCTTCTGGCTGGCTAACCCAGCCGGAAGGAGTGCGCCCTTTCGGCGTATCAAAATAGGTATGAGATATAACAATGATGACTAAAACCAATTCAGAGGCTGTGCCATGCTGATATCCGGACAAGCGGCTTTCGTGACAGGTGGCGGCAGTGGCCTCGGGGCCGCGACGGCCCGTCATTTTGCGAGCCAGGGCGCGAAAGTTGCGATCCTTGATTTTGATATCGACCGGGCCCGCACTGTGGCGGAAGAAATCGGCGGCTTCGCCGTTCAGGCCGACGTCAGCGACGAGGCAGCCGTAGGGACTGCACTGGACGAAGCGATCGGGTTGCTCGGTGAAACGCCGCGCGTTGTCGTCAATTGCGCCGGCTTCGGCTTTGCCGCGCGCATCGTCGGTAGGGAAGGCAAGCTCTCCTTCGATACGTTTGAAAAGACGCTGAAGGTCAATCTCTTCGGCACGTTCAATGTCATGAGCCATGCCGCAAGACGCCTCATGGACGTGGAGCCGCTGGAAAACGGCGAGCGTGGCGTGATCGTCAATACGGCATCGGTCGCCTTCGAGGACGGCCAGCTGGGCCAGGCTGCCTATTCGGCATCCAAGGGCGGCATTGCCGCCATGTGCCTGCCGGCAGCGCGGGAGTTTGCCCAGCACGGCATCCGCGTGATGGCCATTGCGCCTGGCCTGTTCAGAACGCCGATGATGGAAGGCCTGCCGGAAGAGGTCTCAGCCAAGATCACGGCCAACATTCCGTTCCCGCCACGTCTTGGCGAGCCGGAGGAATTCGCCCTGCTTGCCGGGCACATCGTGACCAACCCGTTCCTGAACGGTACGACCATCCGCTTGGATGGCGCCGTGCGTCTGCCGCCGCGCTGAGGAGACACCGATGACAGAACCGATCCTGAAAATTGAGATTTCCGACAGCGTCGCGACCCTGACCATGAACCGTCCGGACAAGCGCAATGCCATGTGCGACGAGCTGCTTGGGGCCATTGACGGCTTTTTCCTGTCTCCGCCCGCCGAGGTGAAGGCGGTGGTCATCACCGGCACGGCCGGGCATTTCTGCTCCGGCCTTGATCTGTCCGAGCATGTGGCGCGCGACGCGGAAGGAACCATGCGCCATTCGCGCGGCTGGCACCAGGTGATGGACCGGATCCAGTTCGGCGGATTGCCGGTGGTATCCGCCATGTTCGGCGCCGTCATCGGCGGCGGTCTGGAACTGGCCAGTGCCACCCACGTGCGTGTTGCCGAAACCTCTGCGTTCTTCCAGCTGCCGGAAGGCCGCAGGGGCATCTTCGTCGGTGGTGGCGCTTCCGTGCGCGTGGGCCGCATTCTGGGCGCGGACCGGATGACCGAGATGATGCTGACCGGCCGCAAGTACAACGCGGATGAAGGCCTGGCTCTGGGCCTTGCTCATTACACCGTCGGCGAGGGAGAGGCACTGGCCAAGGCACAGGACCTGGCAGGCCGGATCGCTTCCAACGCGCCGCTGTCCAACTACATCATGATCCAGGCGCTGGCGCGCATTGCGGACATGTCAAAGACGGACGGTCTCTTTACCGAGAGCCTGTGCGCCGCGATTACACAGACCAGTCCGGACGCGCTGGAAGGCCTTGCCGCCTTCCTGGAAAAGCGCAATCCGACCTTCAGGTGATCTCATGAGGAAAACCGCGATGGAACCGGAGACCGAGACCGGAATTGTCAACGTCAGCGACAGGACTCTGCGCGCGCTCTACGGCTATCAGATGAAGCGGACGTTCAACGTCATTCAGTCGGACCTGAGCCGCACCCTGAAGCCGTTCGACCTGCGCATGCTGACCTATACCGCCCTTGTGCTGATCGTCGACAACCCGGGCCTGCGACAGTCCCAACTGGCCGAGGCCATGGATATCGAACGGCCCAACCTGGTCGTGATTGTCGACGAACTGGAGCGGCGTGACCTGATCGTCCGGGACCGGTTGCCGAGTGACCGCAGGGCCTATGCGTTGAAGGCGACACTGGCCGGTCGCCGGCTGTGTGAAAAGGCAATCGCCGCGGTCATGGAGCACGAGAAGATGCTGCTCAACGGTATCAGCAAGGACGCGTTGAGTGTCGCCACCAAGGTGATGCAGATGATTGAAAGCAACCGCCAACGGGAAGACTGACATGAAGTTTCGGGAGGAGACGATCATGAAGCGCACCACGGAATTTCTGCGCCACTCGGTCGAGCGGGAAGACCGTCCGGATGGCAGTATTCTGCTGCGGTCCACCTATCCGCTGAGCCCAGTGGTCGAGCGGACGGGAGACTGGCTGCACCAATGGGCGGGGGAAGCTCCGGACAGGGTGTTTCTGGCCGAACGCAGCGGTGCCGGCTGGCGCGAGGAAAGCTATGCGGGCATCCTGGAAAAGGTTCGGGCGATCGGTGCCGCGCTCCTGGCAAGGGGCATGGGGGCAAATACGCCGATCCTGATCATGTCCGGCAACGGCGTCGATCACGGCATTCTTGCGCTTGCTGCCCAGTATGTCGGAGTGCCGGTGGTGCCGGTGGCCGAGCAGTATTCGCTCATTCACGGTGCCCATGGCCGCCTGCGCGAGGCGATCAACCTCATCAAGCCGAAAATGGCCTATGTGGTCGATGCCGACCAATACGGCGAAGCGTTGAACCTTGAAGATCTTGCGTCGGTCGAGATTGTCGCCAGCCGACCGGGAAGCCGGAACGTTACCGCCTTCGCCGACCTTCTGAAGGGAGACGGCAGCGTCGACGTCGACAGTGCTTTCGCGGCGGTCACGCCGGATACGGTCGGCAAGATCCTGATGACCTCCGGCTCGACCTCCAGCCCGAAGGGCGTTCTGACCACCCACCGGATGATGTGCGTGAATCAGGCCCAACTTGCCGACTCCATGCCGTTCCTGCGTAAGCGTCCGCCGGTGATCGTCGACTGGCTGCCCTGGAACCACGTCTTCGGCGGCTCGCATAATTTCAACATGATGCTGGCCAACGGTGGAAGTCTCTACATTGACGACGGCAAGCCGGTGAAGGGCCTGTTCGAACGGACGGTGGAGAACCTGTCGTTGAAGACCGGTACGCTGGTGTTCAACGTGCCGCTTGGCTTCGGCATGCTGCTGAAAGCTCTGGAAGCGGACGCGGATCTGCGTCAGCGCTTCTTCGAGGATCTGGACCTGATCTTCTATGCAGGGGCCTCCCTGCCGCAGGAGGTCTGGTCCGGATTTGAGCGCATGGCGATGGAGGTCAAGGGAGAGGTGCCCTTGATGACGTCTTCCTGGGGACTGACCGAAACAGCGCCCTCGGCCCTGATGCAGCAGGAACCTGCACCCCACTCCGGCATTGTCGGTGTTCCGGTGAGCGGCGTCACCGTCAAGCTTCTACCCGATGCGGACATGCGCTGCGAAGTCCGCGTGAAGGGCCCCAACGTGATGCCCGGCTATCTCAACGATCCTGAAAAGACCGCCGCGGCCTTCGATGAAGAAGGGTTCTTCATCACCGGGGATGCGATGCTGTTTCTTGATCCGGCGGACGCAAACAAGGGCATGCGCTTTGACGGCCGGATATCGGAAGACTTCAAGCTGCAGTCCGGCACCTGGGTGCGGGCGGCGCAGCTGAAGCTGGACATGCTGTCCCGTCTCGCACCGCTTGCCGCAGACCTGATCATCACCGGCGCCGATCGGAACCAGATCGGGGTGATGATCTTCCCGAATGTCGCGGAGCTGACCCGGGAAGGCTTTGACCTCAACGATGATGACGGTGCTTTCCGCTGCAAGCTGCTGCAGGGCGAAATCCACCGCCGGCTTTCGGCGCGCGCCCGCGAGATCAGCGGCAGCTCGACACTGGTGTCCCGCGCCATCGTGCTGTCTCAGCCCGCTTCCATGCCCGAAGGCGAGATGACCGCCAAGGGCAATCTGAACATCCGAAAGGTTCTGGCGCGCCGCGAGGCCCTGCTGGAACGGCTTTACACCGACGATGACCCTGCTGTGGTCACACTCTGATTGAGGAGCGCTTGAAATGGTCGATATCACCAAGGTTCGCGCCATCGACATCCACACTCACGCCGAAGAGCCTTGCGGCTGTCATTCCGACGATGGCTATGACGACTTGCAGGCGACGATGGCGAAATACTTCCGCGCGCCCTGGAGCCATCCGCCGACCGTACCGGAAACGGCAGCCCATTACCGGGAACAGAACATTGCGGCGGTAATCTTTCCGGTCGATGCCGAGCGCGAGACCGGCTACCGCCGCTACAAGAATGAGGAAGTGGCGGAACTTGCCGCCGAAAACGACGATGTGCTGATCCCCTTCGCCTCCATCGATCCGCACAAGGGCAAGATGGGTGCGCGCGAGGCGCGGCGCCTGATGAGGGATTTCGGCATCAAGGGTTTCAAGTTCCACCCGACGATGCAGGGTTTTTACCCCAACGACCGCATGGCCTACGAACTTTACGAAGCCATTGCGGAAGAAGGCTCCATCGCGCTCTTCCACACCGGCCAGACGGGCGTCGGCAGCGGCATGCGCGGTGGCAACGGCATGCGGCTGAAATACTCCAACCCGATGTATATGGACGATGTCGCGGTCGATTTTCCCGACATGAAGATCATCCTCGCGCATCCTTCCTTTCCCTGGCAGGAGGAAGCCCTGGCGGTCGCCCAGCACAAGCCGAATGTCTATATCGACCTCTCAGGTTGGTCGCCGAAGTATTTCCCGGAAATCCTGGTGAAATACTGCAATTCGATCCTGAAGAAGAAGGTGCTGTTCGGCTCCGACTGGCCGATGATCACGCCGGAGCGCTGGTTGGCGGATTTCGAGAAGATCGCCATCAAGGACGAGCTGCGGCCGGACATCATCAAGGGCAATGCGGCAAGGCTGCTGGGGCTGGCATGATCACTCCGCAGCTCTCCCATTTCTGCGACCTTGAGGTCGAACTTGGCCCTGTCCGGGAACTAGGCCAGGGCAGGGCGGGTGCGCGGCGGATCATCCCGATTGTCGGTGGCCGGGTGACAGGTCAGGTGTCCGGAACGGTGCTGGACATGGGCGCTGACTGGCAGACGATCCTGGCGGACGGTTCGGCCGACATCGACACCCGCTACGCCTTCGAGACAGACGACGGCGCGGTGATCGAGATCATCAACAAGGGTGTTCGCCATGGTCCGCCGGACGTCCTGCAAGCACTTGCCCGCGGCGAGGATATCGACCCGACGCTCTATTACTTCCGCACGGCGGCGCGGCTGGAGACCGGAGACCCGCGTTACGACTGGGTCAACAATACTCTCTTCGTCGGCACCGGCCGGCGACTTGCCTCCGCCGTGCTTGTGTCCTTGTTTCGGGTGTGGTGAGGGCAGGAGTGAAGTTGTGATGTCCGGGCTCTCGAAACATTCCGAAACAAAGTCCTCGATAACCGATCTCCTCATCCTGAGGAGGACCTTCGGGTCCGTCTCGAAGGATGGGCCGCTTGCGCTGGAGTTTGCCGCCCATCCTTCGAGACGGGCTGGCGCCCTCCTCAGGATGAGGGGGAATTTGCAGCAACTGCTGTATCGCCGTTCCTTTGAAAGCCCGTAACCGATGAAACCCTTCACCGCACCGCTTGACGATATCCTGTTCTGCCTGACCCATGTTGCCGGGGCAGCCGATCTGCCGGACTTCGATGCGGATCTTGCCGCCGAGATCGGCGGTCATTTTGCTGCCTTTGCAGAAGAGCAGTTGGCCCCGTTGAACGAACCGGGCGACAGCCAGGGTTGCCGGCTGGTGGAGGGGCGGGTGCGCATGCCGGACGGGTTCCGCGAAGCCTATGCCGCTTATGCGGAGCAGGGCTGGCCGGGATTGACGATCCCGGAACAGCTTGGCGGACAGGGGCTTGATGCCGGCGTACTTGCGATCACCTCGGAAATCTTCACCGGCGCCAACCACAGTCTGCAGATGGTGACGAGCCTTGCCGCGGGTGCCGCCCGCACCCTGCTGGCCTTTGGCACGGAAGATCAGCAGGCGCGCGTGATCCCGCAATTTGCCTCCGGCGAGGCCCTTGCCACCATGTGCCTGACCGAACCGGACGCGGGGTCCGATCTTTCCCGCATCCGTTGCCGGGCGGTGCAGGCTGGTGATGGCTGGTCAATCAGCGGCGAGAAGATCTTCATCTCCGGCGGCGATCAGGACATGAGCGAGAAGATCCATCATCTGGTGCTGGCCCGCACGTCAGACGATGGCGTGAAGGGCCTGTCGCTGTTTCTGTGCCCGTGCACCCGCGCGGACGGCAGCCGCAACGCGGTGACCGTGACACGCATCGAGGAAAAGATGGGTCTGCATGCTTCGCCCACCTGCCAGCTTGCTTTCGACGGCGCCGTCGCCGAACTGGTTGGCCGGGAAGGCGAAGGCCTGAAGGCGATGTTCACGATGATGAACCATGCCCGCGTGGATGTGGCCTTGCAGGGTGTTGCCCATGCCGCCCGCGCTGCGGATATCGCCAGCACCTATGCGGCGGAACGCAAGCAGGGCCGGGATGCCGCGGGCAAGCCGGTGACGCTGGATGGTCATGCCGACGTACGTCGCATGCTGGACGAGATCGATGCCCTTGCCCTTGGCGGACGAGCAATCGCGCACCTTGCGCTCGTCACGGTCGAAACAGGCGAGAACGGGGCGCTAGCGGAATTCCTGACACCGATCGCCAAGGCTTACTGCACGCAAGCCGGCATGCAGGCAACGGAGCTTGGCATGCAGGTGCTCGGCGGGTACGGCTATCTGAAGGAATACGTCCTGGAACAGTGCTACCGGGATGTGCGGATTACCGCGATTTATGAAGGTGCCAACGCCATTCATGAAAGAGCACTGGTCACGCGTCTGTTGCCGGGCAAGGAAAGCGAGGCATTCGAGAAATTCCTGCGGGCCGAATGTCTGCGGAACGACAAGATTTACCCGCAACTGGGCGAGGTTGTCGCCAACTGGTGCCGGGTGAGGGATCGGGTGTTGCAGAGCGAGGACCCGACAGCCCTTGCCCATGATTTCATGCAACTGACGAGCAAGACGCTGTTGAAGGTCCTGTGGGCACGCATGGCGGAGAAGGCTGACCTCCATCCGGACCCTGAGCGGATCAGGCGGCTTGCAGGGAAAGTGCTTGAAAGGCCGGAACTGGCGCGGAGCGCCTGAGCCTGCACAGTAGCGAAATTCTGTTCCTCAAGGGGCAACGGACACGACCCCCTTGGGCAGCAATATCTCGCGAAAAAGGCCGGGGATGAGGTTCTCTCTCGTTCTGCTTTTGCACGCCGGTCTGTTCCCGAAACCTTTTCAATGTCCGCAGCTTCGCGCAAAGTAGCCCAAACCGATCACGCCGGGACGTTTCATGCATCCGCTCAATCTCGATCAGCTGAGGGCCTTTCTGGCCGTTGTCCGTCATGGCGGCGTCAACAAGGCCGCGGGAAGTTTGAACCTGACGCAGCCGGCGGTGACAACGCGGATCAAGAGGCTTGAGGAAGCCCTGGGGACCGAGCTGTTTGAACGCTCTCCCGGCAGGCTGAAGCTGACCAAGCGCGGCGAGCTGCTTCAGACATTTGCCGAGCAGTTCGAGCGGCTGTCGGACAAGGTCGAGGAGACGGTGGTCTCCCGTGAGGGCATCGATCGGCATCTGCGCATCGGTGCATCCGAAACCATCGCACAGTGCTGGCTGCCGGATCTGGTTGCCGCGCTGCGGGCCGACTTTCCCAATCTGATCGTGGAAATCAATGTCGATATTTCTGTGAACCTGCGGGCTGGCCTGCTCGACCGGGAAATCGATCTGGCCCTGTTGCTGGGGCCGATTTCGGAGTATTCGGTCGACAATATCGAGCTGCCCGGTTTCGACCTCGGCTGGTACGTGGCGGCGGACAGTCCGGCCGAGGGCGCGCATGCCGAGGCGCTTTTGCGGGAAAAACCCGTGATTACCTACGCCCGGCATACGCGGCCTTACCGCGAGCTGAAAACGCTGTTGTTCGAACGGGTTGCACCGGACGTGCAGATGTTCCCGTCGTCGTCTCTGTCTGCCTGTTTCAGGCTGGTGGAAGCAGGGCTCGGGGTCGCGGCACTGCCGAGGGCGCTGGCACGGCCCTATGTCGAGGGAGGAAGCATCGTCGAGTTCAATCCGGGATGGGTACCGGATGCCCTGAGGTTTTCGGCGAGCTATCTCGGTGACCCGCGCAGCCACATCGTCGCGGCTGCTGCGAAGAAGGCGCTGGAGGTTGCGGTCGCTTACTCTGGATATAAAAATCATTTATAAGATCTGCTAAAATCATTCAATTTGAGTTTATAACTGCAATGCGGGAGCCTTTCTCCAATGGAGGAGAGCCCCGGTGCTGCAATCTTATGAAACCCTTCGACAGGAAAACATCGAGACGCTTCGGGCGCAGATAAGGTCCGGCAGCTATCGCTCGCATACGGCGGGGCTGGGCAAGAACCTGCTTCAGGCAAACCTGGCGATCATTCCGGAAGCCTTTGCGCTGGATTTCATGCGCTTCTGCCAGCGCAATCCGAAACCCTGTCCGTTGATCGGTGCTTCGGACACGGGAAATCCCCTCCTGTTCACCCTGGGACACTACCTCGATATTCGTACCGACGTCCCCGCCTACAACATCTATCGCGATGGCCGGCTGGAAGGCTCGGTGACGGACATAAGCGCCTTGTGGTCAGACGATCTCGTGGCCTTTGCGCTCGGCTGTTCCTTCACTTTCGAACATGCGCTGATCGAGGCGGGGATCGACCTCTGGCACATTTCAAACAATGTCACCGTGCCGATGTACCGCTCGAACATGGAAACGACACCGGCCGGGCCGTTCCGCGGTGCAATGGTGGTTTCCATGCGGATGATCCCGGATGAGCGGGTGCGGGACGCGGTTGCCATTTCGGCGCGCTTTCCGCTGGCGCACGGATCACCGGTCCATATTGGCGATCCAGCGGCCATCGGTATTTCCGATCTCGGCAATCCGGACTGGGGCGATGCGGTGCCGGTGGAGGCCGGTTTCACGCCCGTCTTCTGGGCTTGCGGAGTGACGCCGCAAGCCATCATCCAGAACGCTGCCCTGCCGCTGCTGATTACCCATAAACCGGGACACATGCTGATCACGGACATCCCGGATGACGCTGAAATACCAATCATAACAAAAAAGAAGCTGTAAGCTCGAACCTTCACGGAGTGGACACATGAAAAAGATTCTGACTTTCCTCATGGCCAGTGCCGCCATGTCCTCGGCCGCCGCCGCGGAAGATCTGTCTGTCGTCGGCAGCTGGTCCAGCCTGCCGCTGCATCAGGACTATGAAGCGCCGTTCTGGCAGACCGCCTTGCCTGAGGCATCCGGCGGCACCATCAACACAACCGTCACCACTCACAACCAGATGAACCTCGGCGTTGGCGAAGTGTTCCGCCTGCTTGGCCAGGGTGTTTTCGACGTCGGCATGACGGTGGGAGATTATGCAGTTGCCGATGCACCGGAACTGGAAGGCCTCGATGTGCCGCTGGTGGCCATGTCTGCCGACAAGGCTCATGCCGCGGTCGATGCTGCCCGGCCGATGGTCGAGGAGATCTTCGAAAAACGCTTCAATTCCAAGGTGCTTGCGATTGCGCCCTATCCGCCGCAGGTGGTGTTCTGCAACGCCGAAGTGGGTTCGCTGGACGACCTGAAGGGCAAGAAGATCCGCGCATCCGGCCGCATGACGGCCAAGTTCCTGGAAGCGCTTGGCGCAGAAGGCATTACGGTTGCCTTTTCAGAGGTGCCGGGCGCGCTGCAGAAGGGCGTCGTCGATTGTGCGGTGACCGGGGCAGGCTCGGGCTATAGCGCCGGTTGGTGGGAAGTCAGCACGCATCTTCTGCCGATTCCCCTTGGCGGCTGGGACCCGGTGGTGACGGCGATCAATCTCGACAAGTGGAACGCTCTGTCCGGCGAGACCCGGGCTTTGATCGAAAAGGAAATTGCCGAGAAGTTCGAAGCCCCCGCCTGGGCATCGGCAGAAGGTGCGCTTGCGAATGACATCGCCTGCCTGACAGGCAAGGGTGAATGCGCCTCGGGCGACGTGCGGGACATGGTTCTTGTCGAAGCCAGCGACGGTGACATCGAGCGCGCACGCCAGATCCTGGAAACGGATGTTCTGCCGGAATGGGCAGAGCGGGCCGGCGGTGACTGGGCTGCGCGCTGGAACGACAGCGTCGGCACCGTCGTCGGTGTGCAGATCAAGACCAACTAAGCCCGGGAGACATCGAGGTGGCGGAGAAACTCCTGTCAATCCTGTCGAGGATCAACCGGGCGATAGCGATTTCGGTCGGCGTTGTGTTCCTCACCTGTGCAGGTCTTGTTCTGATTGATATCTGTCTCCGCCGTGTCGGTGCCTCCTTCGGCGGCACCGACGAAATCTCCGGCTACGTGATGGCCATCGGAACGGCCTGGGGCATGGCTTTCGGATTGAGCGAACTTTCGCATATCCGGATCGATTTCCTGCGCCGTTCGGTCGGTCTGCCAAAATGGCGGGCGGTGCTGGATCTTCTGTCGATCTTTGCCCTGTCCTCGACCGTCTCGATCGTCGCGCTGAAGTGCTGGCCGGTGGTGGAGACGACACTGCGCAATTCCTCAAGGGCGAACACACCCCTGGAAACTCCGCTCGCGCTGGTGCAATTGCCCTGGTTTGCCGGGTGGGTGTGGTTCGCGGTCACCGCATGGCTGACCTTTGTCGCCGGTGTGCTGCTGGTCCTGCGCGGTGAATTTGCAAAATCCGAGCAGGCGATCGGTGCCTTTCCGGAAGGGGAGACAGCCTGATGCTTTCCTTCGTTTCCGTAGGCCTTTTTGGGCTCCTCAGCCTTTCCATTCCCGTCGGCATCGTGCTGTTCCTGCTGGGGTTCGGCATCGACCAGTTCTTCAGTGCCTTTCCGTTGACACGCGGCCTCGGGTCGATGGTCTGGTCGACGTCGGAAAATGCGGCGCTGATCGCCATTCCGTTCTTTGTGCTGCTGGGCGAGATCCTGGTGCGCACCGGCATTGCCGCACGCACCTACTCGGCGCTCGACCGCTGGGTCTCCTGGCTGCCAGGCGGGCTGGTGCATGCCAATGTGGCAACCGCCACCATGTTCTCGGCCACGTCCGGTTCGTCTGTGGCAACGGCTGCCACGGTGGCGACGGTGGCCATGCCGCAGGCTGATCGGCTGGGCTATGACCAGAAGCTCTTTTCCGGTGCGATCGCCGCCGGGGGTACGCTCGGCATCATGATCCCGCCGTCGATCAACCTGATCGTCTACGGTTTTCTGACACAGACCTCGATCCCGCAGCTTTTTCTGGCAGGGCTTCTGCCCGGCATCCTGCTGGCGATGGCCTTTCTGGCAGTGACCGCGCTTGTTTGCCTGGTCAATCCGAAGCTCGGCGGGGCACGGCGGACGTTCCCCTTGCGGGAAATGGCACTCGGGCTCGCGGATCTACTGCCGATCATTCTTCTGTTCAGTGCCATCATCGGCTCGATCTACAAGGGCTGGGCGACACCAACCGAAGCCGCCTCTGTCGGGGTTGCCGGAGCGCTGGCAATTGCCGCGCTTTTCGGTGGGCTCAACACACGCATGATCGGCGAAGCGCTGATCGGTACCGTGCGGGTCACGGCGATGATCATGCTGGTGGTTATCGGGGCGTCGTTTCTCAACTTTACGCTTTCGGCCGCCGGCCTGTCGCAGGAATTGCGCGGCTTTCTGGAGGGGCTCGGCTTCGGTCCCCTGCAGACGCTGCTGGTGATCGTCGCGATGTATATCGTGCTTGGTTTCTTCATCGAGACCCTGTCGCTGATGGTCATCACCATTCCCATCGTTGTGCCGATCGTCATCAGCCTGGGCTATGATCCGGTCTGGTTCGGCATCCTGATGATCGTGCTGATCGAGATGGCGCTGATCACACCGCCGGTGGGGCTCAATCTCTTCGTCGTCCAGAGTGCGCGGCGCGGCGGATCCATTGCCGAGGTGATGCTGGGAGCCATTCCCTATGTGTTGGCGATGCTGGCCATGGTCGCGGCGCTGATCGCCCTGCCGCAGATTGCGCTTTATCTGCCGATGGCCATGCGCTGAGGGGACAAGAGCAGAATTATTTTGGAACTGACAGACCGGGCAGACGTTTCCACCGTGATGAAGGCGGACCGGAGCAATCCGGAGGCCACATACACGAAGGAGACATTGATGACACGGTTTACCAAACTCGCCCTGACCCTGACGGGAGCCACGCTTCTTGCGACCCCTGTGATGGCCCAGGACAAGCCTGCTGGCGTTGAAGTTGGCAAACTGACATGCGTTGTCGAGCAGGAAACCAATTTCATCGTCGGTTCCAAGGCCGTCATGAACTGCACCTTCGACCGGGTGGGTGGCGGCCCTGCCAGCTACTACACGGCGACCGTAAGCGAGTACGGGCTTGATATCGGGACCACCGACTCGGCCACGCTGATATGGGGCGTCGTTGCACCGACTGCCGACCTGGAGGTGGGCGCTCTTGAAGGTGAATATGCCGGCGTGACCGCAGGTGCGAGCCTTGGTGCGGGTATCAAGGCCAATGCCCTTATTGGCGGCTTCGACAAGTCGATTGCGCTGAATCCGCTCAGTGTGGAAAGCCAGACGGGCACGAACATCACGGTTGGTGTCAGTCGGATGTCACTGGAAGCGATCAAGTGAACACAGTGACATAACGTCAAGAAGGGTCGGCTTTGCCGGCCCTTTTTGCATTTCCGGACGCAGATTTGGCTGAAAAGAGTGCGGCACGTCCGACGACAATGAGAACTGGAGGGATACCTGGATGGCGACAGGTCAGTCGGAGACAATCAAGGAAGTTCTTACAAACTGGGAAGACGAAATTGAAAAGGAAGGCCGCGCCGATGTCGGCTCGCTGTTGAATGCTTCTGGCAGCCGTGCGGCGGGCCCCCTTCTGTTTCTGCCGGCCCTTGTGATGATATCTCCCATCGGGGCCATACCAGGTGTGCCGATTGTTCTCACAACATTGACGCTTCTGGTGGCGGGACAGCTTGTGCTTGGCAGAACCTCGATCTGGTTACCGTCTTTCGTGCGCAATCGCGGTTTTCCCAAGCAGAAGGTGAAGTCGATCATCGACAAGCTCACCCCCTATGCCGAACGCGCCGACCGTTACCTCGGGCAACGCCTGGCCATGTTCGCCGGCGAAACCGCGAGCCGGATCGTCGCGGCGTTTTGCATCTTTCTGTCTCTTCTTGTCTATCCCGCCACCCTGCTGCCCTTTGCTGTCGCCTTGCCCGGCTCGGCAATACTTCTCCTGAGCCTCGGGTTGCTGGTGCGCGATGGCGTCGTGACGCTGGTGGGGCTGATGGTGGCCTTGGCAGCGGTCGCCATTGTCGTTTACTGGCTTGCCTGAGAGCTTCTCGTGACGACCTTGTCCATGAGTTCGCCCCGAAACCGGGAGGCCTCCTCGTGACGGACAACGGGGGGAGCGCGGATCAGGGCGGGCCGATGATCCGTTCACGGAACGAAAACAGCGCCAATGCGAGCCAGTTTTCCCGTGTCTTTCTGCCTTGAAGACAACCCATGCGCCATGAAGCCAGCTCCTCCTCGCAGGGAGAGCCACGACCTCTGGTTACGCAAAAAAACGGGCCGCCGAAGCGACCCGTTTCCTTGGTGTCTTTCAGACAGCCGTTCAGCCTTTCAGCAGAACCGCATCCGGATTGGCCTTGTAGGTGGCAGGCTCATAGGTCTGCGCATTTTCAAGCTGTTCCTTGGTGAAAGGGGCGGTGACCAGAAGGTCGCCGTTTTCCGTTTCGAACATCTTCAGGCTGTTGAAGGCAACGGCAACCGGCTTTGCGTTGAAGCCAAGGAAACCGCCGACATCGATGACAACTGCCTGGGCCTTGCCGTCCTTGCCGATCAGGACCTCGGCGACTTCACCGATGTTTGTGTCCTGGTTGGTGTAGACCGTTGAATCGATCAGCTCGTCCGTGGATACGCTGGCTGCATCGACCTCGGTCTTTTCTTCAGTCCAGCCGGTGGACATGGCTTCATCCAGCTGCTGCCTTGCGGGGTCGATGGCCTCCTTGCGCACGGTCTCATAGGTGGACCTGGCGTTTTCGGTGACCTTGTCCATTTGCTCACGCGCACCTTCCGTCGTCATCCAGTAGGGGATGTAATCCGGGCGCTCATAGGCGGTTGCCGCTTCCAGTTCCTGGCGCGAGACGTCACTGACGACGATGAGTCGCTTGTCCTCACCGGCCACGAAGTTGAGGCGGGCGAAATCGAGGGCGACTTCCTTTTCGCCGATGCCGAGGAAACCGCCGACACCGACAATCACCGCATGCACGGAGCCATCGCGGCCGAAGACCACGTCGTTGATGTCGCCGATTTCTTCCCCTTCGGCATTTCTGCTGGTCACCACAGGCTTGCCGACCATGTTGGTGGCGAGAATGCCGGTGGTCGTATCCGGTGCAAGGGTGTGGAGTTCGAATTCGTATACGCCGGTGTCATCACTTGCACCGGCCTGACCGCCGTCTTTCATCGCAGAGGTCTCACCGGCAACAGCCGCCGTTGAAATGGCAGCTACGATTGCGGTGGTGGCGAGTAGATGGCGAAGCATTTCAGCATCTCCCTTTCGTGTTCTGAAAAGTTGAAAGTGCAGTAGGTAAATGGTTGAACTTTCGGGAAGTTCCGGGAGAAGGCGTCACGGCTGCGCCTGGGGGGCGTTGAGCCGTGACGCGAAAAATCAGGCGAGTTTGCCTGCGCTTTTCGGACCGGCCAGCAGCCAGACAATGAAGCCGACGACCGGGAAAATCAGGATCCCGAGAACCCAAAGCAACTTTGCCCCGGTGGAGGAGCCGCTTCCGAGGACCTGAATGATCGCGTAGACGTCCAGGATGAGGATCAACAGGCCGACAATTCCATATTCCATGACAGATCTCCGATGCTGGTGACTGTGACGGAAACGGCCGGGCGCGAAGAAGGTTCCCTGCGGTGGTCTTGAAGTTTCCGAGATAATTTTCAAAAATATTTGGAACGATTTCGAAAACGAGGCGTTTCATCTCCGTATCTCAAATATCGGAGGTTGCTATGCTTTCCTGGGCATTGTTGTTCTTGGTGGTTGCTATTGTTGCAGCCGTACTTGGTTTTGGCGGTATTGCCGGTACTGCGGTTTCTATTGCCAAACTGATCTTCTTTGTCGCCATTGCGCTGTTCCTGATTTCGGCAGTCGCACATGCCATCAGAGGCCGCAGGGTCTGACACGAGAACAAAACGGGCGCTTCGGCGCCCTTTTTTGTGCCTTCCCCAACAGGCATTCAGGCGACGTCAAACGCCTGACAAGACAACGCTTTCCTCGTTCAATGACATAGGTGATTCAGTCGCCTTGCCGGTATCCGGTGGCTAGCGGGCTTCGGCCTGAATGCGCAGCGTATTGCGGGCAGTCCAGAGCCGGCGGGCGATTTGGTGTCTGTCCGGTCTGCTCTCGATCGAGAAAACGGCATCCTGGGCTATATTGAACAGCTGCCTCGAGACAAGGTGCAGGTGCTCCTTGCGGCAGACCAGGGACGCCTTTTCCAAAGCGCAAATGAGGTGGTCGAGTACCAGGATGTTGCCTCTTGACGCCTGCCTGAGCGGACTGATCGCCGTGTCCAGGAGATCGTGCACTTCCAGGATCGTCAACCACAGGCGAGGGGTCTCGTCGTCATCGGTAATGAGCGAGCTGGGAGCGCCGCGCTGCAGGATCCGCGCGGCGGAGGCCGACAGGTGATCGATCGCGCTGATCGCGGTGTAGCTGTCGTTGACCCCAGGCGAGAGCGCACGCAGCGCGATCTCCACCATCAGGTGCACCGAAAACTGGATATCCCCTTCTGGAGCTCGGGCCTTTTCGATCTTGAAGGTACCGTTCAAGGGTTTCAGATCAGGGTCTTGGGCCTCCGTGCGCACCTTTGCGATCGGCATGCCTTCGATGACGTAGGTTCCGGGAATGACGGACACTTCGATGAAACCGTCGAGAGACTTCGCGATGTCTATCAGCCGTTCGCTGTCGATGAAGGTGATGTAGCCGCTGCGCGCGGCTTTGAAGGTGCAGACCGGCAGGTCGGGTATCTCCTCGCGGTCATTCGGCTTTTCACGCGGTTCGTGCGCCAGAAGCTCGTCGATCGAGGATCGCAACGCTGCATGAATGCGGCCGATTTCGGCGTCGACCCGGATACGGCCGGCAACGTCGTTGACGAAATAGACCAGCCAGAAAAAGCTGCTGGAGGCGAGGATTATCGAGAGGATGACGGAAAACCGGAGATCCTTGGTGTCATCGACACCGAAAAGGACAAGCATGGAATAAAGGAAGGTCGCGCCCAGAAGGCCGATGGTAATCTGGGTGGTTCTGTTGCTGGCGAAGGTTTCCAGCAGGCGGGCCGAAATATTGCCTGCGGCGAGTGTGAATACGACCAGCGTCAGCGAATACACAAGGCTGATGACCGACATCATCGCGCCGGCAATGGTCGACAGGACCGAGCGGGCACCATCGATGCTGATGGAGCTGTAGCCGAAAAAGTCGAAGACACCGGTCAGGAGTTGCAGATCATCGATCAGGAAGGCTGCGAATGCGAGGACAGCCCCCAGAAGTGTTATGCAGACGGGGATGAACAGAAAGCCCTTGGCCAGACGGACGAGGGCTTGTTCGCGGGCGTTTTCCCGATAGGCCAGATCCATTCCCGTTCCCCCTCAAACCGGCAGGGTTCCATCGTCGATGGAACCCTGCCGGTCATTGTTAGCTGTCGTGCACCAACCGACTTGCCCGATCACACCGGATGCAGTGCGCCGGCCTGTAACTGACGCAGAAGCGGAAAGGTTCCGGTGTAGATGAGAATGATCAGACGGACAGAGCGTCCCTGATCAGGGAGGCGGATTCGGCGGCGGCGATTTCGGACCGTTCAAATTTCTCGGTCCCGTTCATGAGGTCATCCAGACGAAGGCGTGCACGGGAGACGCGGCTTTTGACCGTGCCGACCTTCACGCCGAGGATGTCGGCTGCTTCTTCATAGGAAAAGCCGCTGGCACCGATCAGGATAAGGGCTTCACGCTGGTCGTCCGGAAGAACCTGAAGGGCGCTCAGGAAATCCTTCAGTTCCAGATGGCCTGCCTGTTGCGGTTTGCTTTCCAGGCTGGCTGCGTGTTCACCGTCAGGGTCGGCGACCTCGCGCTGCATCTTCCGGCCAACGGAATAATACTGGTTACGGAGAATGGTAATCAGCCAGGCGGTGAGGTTGGTACCTTCGGTGAACTTGTCTTTGTTGGCGATCGCCTTTGCCAGAGTTTCCTGGACCAGATCGTCCGCACGGTCGCGGTCACCACTGATCGATCTGGCAAAGGCGCGCAATCGCGGTATGGCGTCGACCAGATCCTGCTTGAACTTTGCGACGTTCATTCGGCGGCCTCCTCGTCAGAGCCTCTGTCGTCCAAGGCGGACAGCAGGTCCATCATGTCATCCGGTATGTCTTCCGATAGGGCCTCGTCGTAAACCTTCTTGAGCTGGTTGCCGATCCAGTCTTCTTTGGACTTGGCTCCGGCGGCCGGTGTTATTACACCAAATCCGGCGTTGGGCCGACTTGGGTTAAGCTTGCTTGCCATGGCAGATTCCCGATATTTGCGTCTTCGAAGATAGGCTGATTTGCGACGTAAACGCGGCGCCAAAAAAAAAGTTCCTCGAGTATGGAACTTTTTTTTGCCGAATGCATTTCCGACTTATGGGTGCGCTTGATGCGGGCCCGTCGACCGCTTTCAGACGGCAACTATTGAGGAACTAATTTATGTCCGTGAGCCTTTCGGAAGAAATCGCGCCGCTCCTGCCGTATCTGCGTAGATATGCAAGAGCACTGGCGGGAAGTCAGAAAAGTGGCGATGCCTATGTCAGGGCCTGCCTGCAGGCGCTGGTGGCAGATCAGACCATTATCGATACATCTCATGGCGTGAAAATCGGTCTGTACCGGCTTTTCCATGTCCTTTGGAACGCGAGCGTCGTTCCGCCCATCGCGAATGACGGGACGGTTTCCATCTTCGAGCAGACTGCTCAGCAGCGGCTGGCGACCATGGCGGCCGAAAGCCGGCAAACCCTGTTGCTGTCCACACTGGAAGGGTTTTCGCTTCCCGAAACCGCCCTCATCATCGAGCGTAGCGAAAATGAAGTGACCCAGCTCGTCCAGGATGCGATCGCGGAAATTGACAGGCAGACCAAGACGGATGTGCTGATCATCGAGGACGAACCGCTTATTTCCATGGATCTCATCCAGATCGTGGAGTCTCTCGGCCATGGCGTTACCAGCGTTGCCCGGACAGCGAGCGATGCCATCGCAGCGGCCAAGGCGCAGGCCCCGGGTCTTGTGCTTGCCGATATCCAGCTTGCCGACGGATCGTCCGGCATCGATGCGGTCAAGGATATCCTTGCTGAAATGTCCGTTCCGGTTATCTTCATTACGTCGTTCCCCGAGCGTCTTCTGACAGGCGAACGGCCGGAGCCGACGTTCCTTATCACCAAGCCGTTCAATCCGAATACGGTGAAGGCGGGGATCAGCCAGGCGCTGTTCTTCAAAGGGGCGGAAGAGGTGGCCGCTGCCTGAGGGCAGCGCTGCGCGATGAGCACGGGGGGCGTGTTCCACTGCTTTCGTTCTTCGAGAGCGAAGCAAGATGCCGTTTTCGGCGTCTGCCCTTCAGTGCGCGATAACGACAGATCCCGTAGCGGGAGGAAGAGGCGGGCACTGCCCGCCTTCTTCCATCAGTGCCGCGAGATCCAGGTATCGATTTCCCGCTCGGCTTCTTCACGGGTCTTGCCGTATTTCTGCTGGATCAGACCTGCAAGTTCGGTCCGTTTGCCGGCAACACGATCCACATCATCGTCGGTCAGCCTGCCCCACTGGGTGATGGCCTTGCCTTTGAATTCTTTCCAGTTTCCTTCAATCCGGTCCCAATTCATCGGTCGTTTTCTCCTTGTCTTTCTGACATCTGGAAAACGGTTCCTGAGGTCAAAGGTTCCGAATGAATTGCGGTTGCTTCCAGTTTCGAATGTTTGCTGGCGCACCGGCGCGGGAGCGGCTTTTCCGATGCGGGACGGCCGCGAAAGTTTACATGCCCGGATGACGGAGCAAATTCGAAATGTCTGAAATCGTGTCCTATCTGTTTGGTGCGGCCTCCTTCATGCCGCATGGATACTGCCTGCTCTGGCGTCCGGATCTCGTGGTGATTCATGCGATCTCCGATGCCCTGATTGCGCTGGCCTATATTGCCATTCCCGTGATGATCTTCGCGTTTCTGCGCAAGCGTCCGGACATTCAAGGTAATTCCCGCAAGATCGGTTACCTGTTCATCGCCTTCATTCTGGCGTGTGCGCTGACCCATCTGACAGCCCTGGTAACGCTTTGGTGGCCGATCTACGGTGCACAGGGTCTGATCAAGCTGGTAACAGCCCTTGTCTCTGTGGCAACTGCAGTGGTTGTCTGGCGGGTCCGGCCGATGCTGCTGGCCATTCCCTCGCTCAAGGATCTGGAGCGGGCCAATGATGTTCTGAAGGCTGAAAATCTCCAGCTTTCCGACAAGGTCGGCAGATCGCGGCGGGAGATAAGGCGGATCAACGAGCGGTTCGAGACCGCGTTGACCGGATCCAACATCTCCGTTTTCACCCAGGACAAAGATCTGCGCTACACGTGGATCCACAATCCGCGGTTCGGCAAGGAAGCCGATGACGTCATCGGGTGTACAGATCAGGATCTGCTGCCGGAAGAGACCGCGGCGGAACTGGAGCCGGTCAAGCGCCAGGTGCTGGAAACCGGCGAGACGGCATCTACCTTCTTCGCGCTCGACAGTGAAGAAACGGGAACTATTTCGCTGGACCTGATCGTCCATCCGACACGTGACAGCAGCGGCAACATAGACGGTGTGCTGTGTACGGCCATCGATATGACCGAGAAGAACCTCTATGAGATCCGTCTCGCCTCGCTGGCAAGTCAGCTCGCGGAGGCGAACCGGCGTTTCGAAAAGGCGCTCGACGGCTCGCTTACAACTGTGTTCGAACAGGACCTGGACCTGAAATATATTCATGTCGTCAATCCGTCGCCCGGTTTCAAACCGGATTTCTTCATCGGCAAAAGCGATGATGAGCTGTTTCCGGAAGAAGATCAGCTGAAACTCATTCCGGTTAAGAAGAAGGTCCTCGAGACAGGCGAAAGCGCCGTCATCGAATTCGACATGGACATGAACGGGGTCAATCGCAGCTACAACATGCGCATGGAGCCTTCGCGCGACAAGGAAGGTCGGACCACCGGCCTGATCGGCATCTCCATCGACCTGACCCACAAGCGGGAAAACGAACGCCAGATGCATCTCGTCATGCGGGAACTGACGCATCGCTCCAAGAACCTGCTTGCAGTCATTCAGGCCATGGCACGCCAGACAGCGGCGCGTTCGGACAACACCGAGGATTTTGTCGAAAGTTTTGCCGCACGGCTCCAGGCGATGGCGGCCAGTCATGATCTTCTGGTGTCGCAGTCCTGGTACGGCGCTGACCTGAAAGAACTCGTGCTGGCGCATCTGGCGCAATCGATCGACCCGGGGAGTCCCCAGATCGAGATTGAGGGCGATCCGCATTCGATTACGGCGGATGCCGCCCAGAACCTTGGTCTTGCACTGCATGAGCTGACGACCAATGCCGCCAAATATGGCGCCTTGTCAGTGCTCGGGGGGAAACTGTCGGTGTCGTGGACGACCGTAGACGGAAGGATCAGGCTGGTCTGGAAGGAACGTGGCGGTCCGGAAGTTGTGCCGCCAAGGCGCAACGGTTTCGGGCGAATGCTGCTGGAACGTTTGGTGGGGCCGGCGCTCGACGGCGACGTCAACATCGACTTCGCTCCCGAAGGCGTGAGTTGCGTCATCGAGTTTCCTGTCAGGAAGACAACTTCTTAGGCGCCCATGCCGTTTACTGCAGGCAGGGCCGGGAGAGGTGCTTTATGTCCTGCGACGACGAAGCTTTATCACCCTTTGCCGAGCGAAGTCTTTTCGCGGCGAAGCGCCTTCAGGGCCTCGTCGATTTCTTCGATCAGTTCGGCTGGAGACCGGCCGTCCCGAGAGATTGCCCGAGGTGCCTTGCGCAGGCTGGCCCGCCAGGCCAGCAAGGCTGTCCGCTTTTGCTCATTCGACAGGTGCCGGTCTTCCAGGACGCTTGCAGGCGTCCGGAACCCGGCAAATCGTTTCGATACGCTGATCATGGTATCACACGGTTGAAACTGAGTTGGTGCATACGCCAAAGGCCGCCTGCCGTCTTGCGGCAGACGGACCTTTGTCGTCTTGCAAGTTACCCGGGATGCGGGTGAGGAACGGTCATTCGGTAATGACGGCCCTCAGCATCCAGGCTGCCTTGTCGTGGAACGTGATGCGCTGGGTCAGAAGATCCTCCGTCACCGGGTCGCTATTGTCGCCGGCGTAGGCTGCCATGTCGCGCATTTCGGCAGCGATCATTTCATGACTGCGAACCAGATCCTCGATCATTTCGAAGGCATTGGGCATGCCGCCGGCCGGCAGGCTGACGGTCAGGTTCAATTTGCCTTCGTCGACATTCACCGGCGCCCGGTGTCCAAGGGCACGAATGCGCTCGGCAAGGTCGTCTGTCGCGGCAAAGAGATTTTCATAGTGCTCTTCGGTGAGGTCATGGATCGACTTGAACAGCGGTCCAACGACGTTCCAGTGATAAAGGTGCGATTTCACCGTGAGCATGTAGGTTTCGGCCAGAATGACCGAGAGATGCTTCGCCAGTTGTTCGCGCACCTCGGCAGAAACACCCGTCTTGATCGGGTCGACCTTCGGAGTTTCGATGTTCAGAACCTGAGACGTCGACATAGTTCTTCCTTTCGTGCTTTCGATTGGCGATCGATGTGTCCGGGTGTTCTGCTGACAAGAGCGTGGCCCGGACGTTCGATAGGAAAAGTCTTCAGCTCGTCCTCAGTTCCATGTTTTTGAAAATATTTCGATTTTTGACAGTATGGAAAATGTGATCTGAAATTATTTCAAGAATAGCATTTGTAATTTTTATAGGTCTGAACTTCCGGGCGGCATAGTTCATTTTTATCACGTCGTTATAAAGTTCTCTATCCAGTCCTTTCATCGAAAAGATATTGGAACGATCCTGCGCGAGACGGCGTTTTTCATTTGAGGTTGTTTTCGAAAACAGCGGAACAGCAAATGAAAGGACACGGCATGGCTTCCAAAACCAGCTCCAGCATCAAGAAGGAAGACACCTACGACGCCCTGCGCGACAAGGGCTACGGCAAGGAAAAGTCGGCGAGAATTGCCAATGCGCAGGCAAGCGACCACCAAGCGCCGTCGCGCAAGGGTGGCAAGGCCGCACCTTATGAAACCTGGACCAGGGATGCGCTTTATGAACGGGCACAGGAGCTCGACATCAGCGGCAGGTCCTCAATGAACAAATCCGATCTGATCGAGGCCTTGCGCGGCTGACGGGCAGCCGTGAAGACGCCGCTGCAACAATTCATGCTTTGTTGTCTGGAACCAAATGAGCGCAAGGCCGTTTACAAGCCAGACCGCGCAATTTGGTTCAGCGCGGTGTCGAAGTGTCCGAATTCCGGGCTTGATCCCATTCACGCGATGCGTGTCGCCCGTCATCAGGGCCTCACGCGATTGAAAACAGGAGCGACAAGATGGCAACTGCGAAGACTGCCACGGCATCGACCGCCAATCCTGCCAATGACACCGTTAGCGCTCGTGAGATCGAGGAAAACATCGAACGCATTCGCGGCGATATTGCCTCTCTCGCCGGCTCCTTGAAGAAGTACGGCGCGGGCAAGACGGATGAATACAAGACCAAGGCCGCCGAAGCAGGGCAGGATCTGACCAAATTGTCCCAGGACGCCCTGAGCGATCTGTCTGCTGAACTGCAGAATTACGAACGCGCCTTCGTTGCTGAAGTGCGCCGTCGCCCGCTGCAGTCGATCGGCATAGCCGCCGGTGTCGGCTTCCTGATCGCAGCGCTGGTGCGCCGCTGATGCTCCTGCGCGCCCTACCGCTGGCCTTCGGGGCTGTTTCGCGAGACTTCAATGGCATGGTTCATCGTGCCAAGCGCAATGCCGTGTTGGGCGGCATTGCGGCAGTCTGTTTCGCGACAGCCTATGTGGCCGGCGTGGTGGCAGCCGGCGCCTTTCTGGCGCCGGTGTTCGGCCCTGCGATGGCGGCTTTGCTGATTGCCGTCTTCATGGCCGTGACGGGACTGGTCTTCGTGGCGGTGCTCAGCTTCTTGAAGCACAAGGACCGAAGACGCAAGGCGCATAGTCAGGCCGCGCAGCGACTGGGCCTGGCCGCTGCCATTTCCGTTCTGCCACAGCTCACAAAATCAAAAGGCCTGATGATCACCGCCGCTTTGGGCGGTCTGGCCTTTCTGGCAGCGCAGGCACGAGGTGACGAAGAGCGCGGCTAACCCATTGCCGCGCCTTCTTGCCGGCCACCGGAGCAAACAGTGATGACAGCGCAGCCAGACCGACCCGCAGTAACAGGACTTGTTCCCCCCGTAACAGTGGGCGAGGCTGTCAGATCGGACCCGGTTGTCCGCTACTCGGCAGCCATCCTGTGTGGCATCGTGGTGATTGCTTCCCTAGATCTTGCCCAAGTGTTTTTCGCACCGGTTTTCCTGTCGGTGGTTGTCGGCACGATCTTCGGACTTCCCATGGAAAGATTGTCTCGCCTGGGCGTGCCGAGCTGGCTCTCGGCAGGGGGGATGGTGCTCGTCTTTATCGCGCTGATCCTGACCGCCGGGGCGGCTTTCGTCGTACCGCTGTCGGACTGGCTCGACAGGCTTCCGCTCATCTGGTCACGGCTGCAGGCGCAGCTGGTCAGTTGGCAGGGGTTCTTTTCGTCTGTCGCGAGCCTGCAGGAAGACCTTCGCAGTGCCATGGGCCAGAAGGGCGGCATGCAGGTGAGTGTCGACGACAATTCCGCGGTAGAAAGCGTTTTCTATTTCGCACCGGCCTTCATGGCCCAGGTGGTCCTGTTCCTGGCAAGTCTCTATTTCTTTCTGCTGACACGCCCGCATCTGCGCAGGGCTGCGCTCCAGTTGTCTCCCGACAGTGAAGGCAGGCGCTGCATCGTGACCGCGTTTCGGACGATCGAAGCGCGCCTTTCCACCTATCTCATCTCCATCAGCGTCATCAACGCGGGGCTCGGCGTGGCCGTGGCGCTGACCATGTGGCTGCTCGATGTTCCCTCGCCGCTGTTGTGGGGAATGCTGGCCGGCGTCTTGAACTACGTCGTCTATCTGGGGCCGGCGATCATGGTCCTGGTGATGAGCGGTATCGGACTTGCGACGGGGTACACTCCTGTGGAGATCCTGACGCCGCCGCTGGCCTATCTGGTTCTCAACCTGATCGAAGCGCAGTTCGTCACACCAACCGTTCTCGGCCGGACGATGACGCTGAACCCCTTTGCGGTTTTCCTGGCAATTGCCTTCTGGATCTGGCTGTGGGGACCGATCGGCGGATTCATAGCCGTGCCGTTGCTGCTGGTTGTCGTCAGTGTGCTGGAGATCATCAACAACACAGCTCAGTCCGAAGAGCCCGGGCGTTCCGAACCTGAGCCCGAGGCCGGCGCATCTCACTGACAATTGCAATCCTGCGAACCCGCGGACATGACAAAGGCCACCCGTGCCGGCGTTCCAATGCCCGCGGGTTCAACGTTGTCGCGAGTTTCTTCTTTCAGGAGCGGATGGAAGGTGGCACCCAGGCTGCAATTGTCCGACGCCGTGGGTGAGGGTGGCACCTGTTCCAGGTTCCATCAGGTGATACGGACAATTTGTCAGTTGCCAAAATGCTTGCCGGGTGGGGCCCTTCCAGCGGGGTCGTGTGTCGTTCGCCACGGATCAAGGCAAAATAAAAGCCGCCTGGGAAAGGCGGCTTTTCAACGATTGTGCGTCATGAACTCTTTACTCGGAATTGAATGCCAGCATGCCGTGGGAGATCGGCCAGCCGGTACAGGTGGTTACGCGCGTGCCGGAGACGCAGCGCATCGGGCGGCCATGCACGTCGGCAAGCTCAACCTTCAGGTCGCCTTTGGGAGCGGCCTTCTGTTCAACTTCTACCGGTGCGGGCGTGTTGCTGTTGTGAGCGGTTTCCGCACCCGCTTCATTGGTGAAAAGGGGTTCTGCCACAATCAGGCTGGAAGCCAGAAGGGCGGCAATGGCGATTGCCGTAGGGGCGTTGGTCGGAATTCGTTTGCGATGCGTGAACATGGTGTCTACCTCCGCCTAGTAAACTCCCGAGTTAAGAAAAGGTTTCACGTTTGTTTGCGACAACAGAAGAGGCTGACATCAAAGTGGAAAATCAATCGACCCGATAACTTATGTTAATGCGGGGCATTTGATTTCGTGTCATCGTGCAGATGGTCAACAGTCTGACGATGAGAACCCTCGTGACAACGGAAACCCACATCACCGCGCCAGTGCCGCGCGGCCCTGCCTTGGTTGTCGAAGACAACCCGATCATCGCTCTCGATACGCAGATGATGCTGGAAGAGCTCGGGTTCTCGCCGGTACAGACGCTCGCAAATCTTGCGGAAGCGGCGGAAACACTGGCAGCTCAGCTGTTCAGCTTTGCCATTCTGGATGTGAAGATCGGCGACGATACCAGCCTGGCTTTCGCCAGCCAGCTGCTGGAAAAGGGGACGAAGTTCATCTTCGCCAGCGGTTACAGCGATCTCGACCCGCTGCCCACGGCGTTCGAGGGGCAGGTGGTCCTGAGCAAGCCCTACACAAAAGCCCAGATCGGCGCCCTGATCTGACGCGCTCGTTTTCGCTGGAAGATGCCTTTCAAGCAAACGTGAAGATGTCGGCCGCCGCTCAGATGAGCGGGCGGCACTCATCGGCCATGCTCTCGTATGAGGCGAGTTTTTCCAGAGCATCCCTGTCCAGGATCCGGATCCGATCCTTCGCCCAGCTGATCAGCCTCTTTTCCTGAAGCTTGCGGAGCGTACGGCTGGTGTGAACCGGTGTGATGCCAAGCGCATCTGACAGGTGACTTTGGGAAAACGGTGCATCCAGCGCCTGATTGCTCGCATAGCCGATGGTCTCTGCGCGGTCGTAAAGATGCAGGATGAGATAGGCGAGCCGTTCCAAGGCAGAACGTTGACCGAGGCTGATTATGTGCCCGTCCAGGATCTGTTCCTCACGCGCTGCGATCCAGGTCATTGAAAAGGCCAGGCTCGGGTAGTCCTTGAAGATCGACCAGACCCTGTCGCGCTGAAAGACGCACAAGGTAGTGTCGGTAAGGGCGGTAACCGTGTGCTGCATCTCGTTCAGGACGGCAAGCTGAAGGCCGACAAGATCGCCCGGAAGGGCAAAGTTCAATACCTGCCTTCGGCCGTCCGCCAGGGCCTTGTGCCGAAAGGCCCAGCCATCCAGAATGGTGTAAAGATGCGGGCTCTTGTTTTCTTCCTGAACAATGGTTGCTCCGGCTTCGACCGTCAGTTCACCGGTCTTGAAATCCGAAATGAAGTCCAGTTCCTTGTCTTCCAGCGAGCGGAAAACGGATTTCCGTCTCAGGGGGCAGGTTTGGCAATTTGTTTGAAACGGGACTGTTTCGGTCATTCAAATGGCATCTCCATTGGCAATCCATCAAAACGCCTAGAACTGCTGCTGGTTCCCATTTGAGGCAGAAGGACAGGGGAAAGCAAGTCCGTCCGATGCCGGACGCGAATGCTTCGTGCAAAAGAAAGACCTACAACGGCTGACAATTGATTGCGGAAACGCAAAAGCCGGGCGTTCCGGCGGGCTACATGCCGAAAGGGATGAAGCCGTACGGACCTTGCAACTGTCCGCACGGCGGGTCTTGTGACTGTCTAGGGCCGCAGGATGGTGTAGCCGTCTTCGTCCAGCTCCATCAGAGTGACGGCACCAGCGGGAACGACTTCGACACCTTCCAGAAACTCGATGTCCTTGCCTTCCTTCCTGGCCATGGCCTGGCGGGTGTTGTCGCAGGCCTCGAAGGCGACATTCGGCATGCTTTCCACGAAGGATTTCATGCGGTCCGAAACGGGAGACGTATCCGCCCGGAACATGTGCAGGCCCGCATTGAAGGCAACAATCTTGATATCGGCCTCCTCGCCGATTTCAGAGTAGTGGCGCGCCACATTGGACGCGACGTTCAAGACGGTGTTCATCTTCTGCGGATCATTGTCGCTGATCTGCAGGGCAAGTTTGTGAATGCCGTCGCCTGCCAATACGGCAGAGCCAAGCATCAGCAGGGCCGAAGTTGCCACTGCCAGTCGTGAAAACATTCCCATCGTTTCCTCCTCCTAACGCCGCAGGATATCCTGCGGCGGCCTTGCGCGGGCGGCCTTTCTTTCACGGGCCGTTGCCGCAAAACGATGTCAGTCGACGCCTCCCATGCCGGAGGCCTCGTCGTCGTCGACAGATCCCGGGGTCACGTCGAGAATACGGGCGCGCATGGTGATCTCGACCGCGCTGTCCTTGCAGTCGCTCATGCAGGGTTCGGCCTTGGCTGCATAATGCGGCTCTTCGGCGCGATCGTCAGCGATGAAGTTTTTCTCGTTGGGAAGACGGATCTCCAGGAAGTTGTCTTTCGACAATTCGAAGTCCTCGTCCTCGACGATGTCGTTCAGGTAAAGGAGATAGGCCGTCAGCGCGTAAACGTCGTCATCCGACAGGGAACGGGCGTTGCCGTAGGGCATGGCGCGGCGGACATAGTCGTAGACCGTGGACAGATACGGCCAGTAGGAGCCGATGGTCTTTTCCGGGCGTTCCTCGGTCAGGGTGTCCTGGCCACCGGCCAGAACCGGCCAGCGGCCGACGCCTTCGCCAAAATCGCCGTGACAGACGGCGCAGTTGTCCGTGAACAGCACTTCCCCATCGGCCACCGTACCGGAGCCTTCCGGCAAGCCGCTGCCGTCGGGGCGTACGTCGATGTCCCAGGCGGCGACCTCGTCGTCCGTCGCCACGCGGCCAAGACCGAAGATGCCGCCTTCACGGACTTCGGACACTGGTATGGCTGGAGCCTCCGCTGCCGTGTCGGCGCTGGCCGTTTCCGTTTCAGTGGCCGCAGGTTCTGCGGCGCCCTGCTGGTCGGCGGGAGCAGCAGCACTGGAGAAGGTGGCCAGATAGGCAATCACGTTGTCCAGGTCTTCCTGCTTCTTCAGACCGGCAAAGGCCATCTTGGTGCCTTTGACCATGTCCTTGGGCTTGGTCAGATAGGTCGTCAGTGTTGCCTCGTCCCAGACGAGCCCGCCACCACCGGCCTCGATCATCGCCTTGGAATACTTGTAGTCCTCAAGCGATCCTGCGGTACGGCCGAAAATCTCGTTCAGTTCCGGACCGACCTTGTTCTTTGCGCCTTCCCCGACCGCGTGGCAGGCAGCGCATTTCTTGAAGACCTTCTCACCTTTTTCGGCATCCCCCGCATGGGCTGTCGCGGCAAGCAGGGGCAGGGTGGCGACCAGGGTTCCAAGGCTGAGGGCTTTAAGAAACTTCGACATTTTCCACCATTCCGTCTGCTTTGACATACCAGGTCTGGATGCCGTTGTTGTGGTAGATCGAGTTTTCGCCGCGGGCGGCACGCAGCTCGTTCTTGGTCGGCTGGAAGAAGCCGTGCTCGTCCATCGCGCGGGACTGGATCAGCATGTCCGAGCCGTCCCAGTCGATGTCCAGGTAGAAGCGGTGCATGGCTTTCGACAGGCTCGGGCCGTCGAGGCGGGCGGTTTTCCAGTTCCGGCCGCCATCAAGCGACACATCCACCTGCTTGATCCGTCCGTTGCCGGACCAGGCGACACCGGAGATGACCATCGGTCCCTTGCCGTGGGTGATCGGGGCCTGCGGGCTCGGTGACGTGATGACAGACTTGGGATCCATCACCCAGGTGAAGCGGCGGGCCTTGCCGTTCTCCAGAAGGTCCGTGTATTTGGACGTTTCCTCGCGCTGGTGCCAGGGTTCGTCGCCGACTTCGATCCGGCGCAGCCATTTCACCCACATGTTGCCTTCCCAGCCGGGCACGACCAGGCGCAGCGGATAACCCTGTTCGGGACGCAGAGCCTCACCGTTCATCTTGAAGGCGACCAGGCAGTCGTCGAGGGCCTTTTCCATCGGGATGGACCGGGTCATGGCCGAGGCATCGGCGCCTTCCGGCATCACCCATTTGGCATTGGTCTTCAGGCCTGCCTCTTCCAGGATCAGTTTCAGCGGCACGCCGGTGTACATCACGCAGTGAACCATGCCGTGGGTGTACTGACAGCCGTTGAGCTGGGAGCCACGCCACTCCATGCCGGAGTTGGCGGCACATTCCAGGAAGTAGACCCGGTTCTCACGCGGGAAGCGCTTCAGGTCTTCCATGGTGAAGACGAGGGGGCTGTCGACCAGACCGTTGATCATCAACCGATGATCTGCAGGATTGATGTCGGCAATGCCGCCGTGGTGGCGCTCGAAACACAGGCCATTGGGCGTGATGATGCCGTCCAGCTCGTGCAGCGGTGTGAAGTTCACCGAACTCTCGGTGGAGGCCGTTAGCCACTCCACGTCGCGGCGGACCACATGGGCCTCGTATTCCGACGGCGTGCCATAAGGGCGCGCCTGCACACCGTCACCGAGGTATCGGTTCCAGTCCTGTATCTCGGTGATCAATGGATCGCCGGCCGCGCGCGCGGCACCTGCCGTGCCTGCAACGGCGCCTGCGGCGAAGCCTGCTTTCAAGAGGGAACGCCTGGAAAGACTCGGCGTCTTGGAGTTGGTTTTGTCAGTCATGATCGTGTCCTCAGGATCTCTGAAGAAAAGGCGTCATCCTGCCAGCTTGACGGACTGGTTGTCCGGCAGGCTGACCACGGGATTGCTTGTGAGATAGGCTTCAACGACTTCGGAGATGGGCGGGCCTTCCGTGCCCTCGTTGACCGAGGCCCAGCCGGCAACGACATATTCCCTGGCGGGGTCGATGGCTTCTCCGGTGGCGAGCAGGGTCATGCCCGAGATGCGCTCGCCGATTTCCTTGCCGGGGTCGATGGTGTAGCCCATGCCGCCAACGCGGACCATGTCACCACCCTGCTGGTAGTAGGGGTCCTTGTTGAAGAGGTTGTCGCCGACATCCTCCAGAATGTCCTTCAGCATCTGGCCCGTCATCGATGAACGGTAAGCGGCCGGATAGGTCATGGCGCAGGCGTTATGGACATCCTCGAAGGTGATGTCCTGGCCCGGCAGAAGCGATGTCCCCCAGCGGAAGCCGGGTGAGAGGGCAATTTCGGCGTCGCGTTCGGTCAGAAGTGCCTGGCAGATCAGATCGTCGAAGGTGCCGTTGAAGTTGCCGCGCCGGTAGAGAAGGTTCTCGGTCTTGCCGAGAACGCGGGCGAGGTCGGCTTCGTAAGGCGCGCGAACCTCATCGATGAGCGCAGCCATGTCCGCATCTGGCGTGATGACGTCCGAGAAGATCGGGATCAGGCGATAGGCATACCCGGCCAGCTTGCCGTCCTGAACGTCAAGATCGACCCGGGAGACAAACTTGCCGTTGGAGCCGGAGGCGATCACCAGCGTGTTGTTGACGATGACCGGTTCCGGCAGGGCGTCGTGCGTGTGGCCCGTCAGGATGACGTCGATACCGTCAACGCGCGAGGCGAGCTTCCTGTCGACGTCAAAGCCGTTGTGCGACAGCAGCACAACAATTTCAGCGCCCTCGTCGCGAGCTTCGGTCACATGTTTGGCAATGTCTTCCTCGCGGATGCCGAAGGACCAGCCGGGGATCATCCAGCGCGGGTTGGCAATCGGCGTATACGGGAAAGCCTGACCGATGACGGCGACCTTGGACCCGCCACGTTCGAACATCTTCCAGGCTTCGAAGGCGGGCTCGTCCCATTCGTTGTCGTAGATGTTGGAGCCGAGGAAGGCGAAGGGCAGACTGTCGATGACTTCCTGAACCCGGTCGGTGCCGTAGGTGAATTCCCAGTGCCCGGTCATGGCGTCGGGCTCGAGCGAGTTCATGATCGTGATCATGTCTTCGCCCTGGGTGACGTTGGATGTGTAGCTGCCCTGCCAGGTGTCGCCGCCATCCAGCAGGAGAACGTTGTCGGCACCGCGTTCGGCACGAATGCGCTTGATTACGGTCGCGACCCGGTCCATGCCGCCCATCTTGCCGTAGCTCCTGGCAAGGGAGACGAAGTCTTCCGAGGTCAGCGCATAGGCATCCGGCGACCCGGCCTCGATGTTGTAGAGCTTCAGGAAATCGGCACCGGTCACATGTGGAGGTTTGCCGTTGACGTCGCCGATGCCCAGGTTGATGGACGGTTCGCGAAAGTAGATCGGCTTCAGCTGGGCGTGGATGTCTGTGATATGCACCAGCGTGAGCTTGCCTTTCGGGTCCATCCCCAGGAGCTGGTCTTCCGTCAGGGCTTGCTGGGCCATCAGCCGCGACCACGATCCTGCCATGCCCGATCCGAGCAAGGCACTTGTCGCGGTTGCCGCCATCAGGAACTCACGTCTTGAGAACATCCTCAGTTACTCCAAACCAACGGCCGATGCCCGGCCGGTTGCACAGTTTTCCCGTTGAGGCACGACGACGCCGTGCACCCCGGTTATCCCACGTTCGGGACATTGATGTTTTCAGCCCTCTGTTTCCGCCTGGTGGCCGGGCGGGAATTCGCCGGCGACAGGAAAGAAACCGGCGCGGTGGCTGCGACCGCGCCGGAGTTTAAACGGTCAGCCTACTGGCGAACCGCCGGGGTTTCGATGCCGAGCCCCGAGCCACGCCAGGTCACATAGACCTCCAGAGCCATCAGCTCATCGGAGAAGGCGGCCGGGAAGGCTGCCCGCGTATCGCGGATACATCCGCGGAAGCGGTTGTGCAGGGAGACAAGGTCCGCCTGCTTCAGGCGATAGGTCGGGAACCCGTTGACGCTGCCCTGGCTGAGGTGGTCAGCCCGGATGTAGTTGCCGTTGTAGTTCTCGTGGCAGGTGGCACAGGACAGGTTCAGCTGACCCGTGCGGGTGTAGTAGAGCTCCTTGCCCTTGTCCCACCAGGTCTGCATTTCGCCTTCGCTCAGATCGACTTTCATTGGCATGCCAAGCGACTGGTGCTTGATGTAGGTCGTCAGAGCCTTCTGATCGGCCGCGTCGAACTTGTAAGGCTCTGCCTGCATGTTCTGTTCACGGCACTGGTTGATCTGAAGCTCGATGTTGAACGGCTTGCCGGCGTCCTCATTCCACTTGGGATAGCTGGCGCCGAGACCCTTGAGGAACTCCTCGGAATCCTCGTGGCAGGAGGCGCAGGACTTGCCAGCAGCACCGTCCACGGTGTTCCAGATTTCCTCGCCGCGCTCCACATAGAGCATACCCGGGTTCTGGAAGCTGTCGGCCTCCAGATCACGCGTTTCTTCCGTGCGGTAGTGCCAGCCCGAGATCAGTTCGTCGAACGGGTGCCCTTCCGGCGCCGGTACGCGGGTCATGATCTCCACTTCCCCGTCGATAACGAGCTTTTCGTCAACCGGCCCCCCGGCCAGGCTTGCGCTTGTGCCAACCATCGTTACTGCGAACATGGTGGCTATGCGTTTCGTTCTATTGGCCAAATCGTCTCCTCCCGATTTGAGCGATCCCTGGAACATCCTGCCTTCAACCGACTGCAGATACGATGTCCCGACACTCTCGATGCACCCTGTCCTGGGCTTTTCAGTCCGTGCGGACGTCACAGCCGCAGATGCAGGGCCGCCGCCTATTCAACAGTGATCTTGTTCTCGGATTCGTAGACGCTGCCGTCGTCATCGACCCAGGTGAACTTGAACGTGCCGGTTTCATTCACCTTGGCGCTGAACTCCATGTAGGGGTTCGCCGAGACGGCCGGGTCCATGTCACAGGAAAACACCACCTGTCCGTTGAACTCGCAGGTGAACTTGTTGATGATCTGGCGCGGAACGAGGTTGCCCTCCTTGTCCTTGCGCTGACCGGATTCCATCGGGTGGCTGATAAGCGTCTTGATGGTGATGACTTCGCCCGCAGCTGCCTTCTTGGGCACTTTCACGCGCGGTTTCGGATCTGCCATGATTTGGTTCCTTCGTATCCCTGATCTGCTTGCCGGGCGGCGTTTCGGCTAAAGGCCGGTGCCGGTCCTGCGGACAAGCCGCTTGCGCTGTTGCGGATTAGCCGCCGCAGCCGCCGATGGTGACTTTCACTTCCTTGCGGTCGATGAAGGTGGAGCCGTCGTTCATCTTGGCGACCGCGATGACGTTCTGCGTCTTGGCGAGCCGGATGCGGGTCTTGGCTTCGGCAACACCGCTCATGGCAGTGAAGTGGAACGTGGCAACAGCCGGGTTGGGGTTGCCGTCGGCCAGGATCAGGACAGATTCAACGAAGCTGTCTGCCGTCATCGGGCTGTCGACGGATACGCCGACCGGCACCGTGTTGCCGTTCTCGGCAATTTCCGGCGTGTCAAGGGAAACTGTTCCCTCCTTGGGATCTGCTCCGCCGGTGAAGGCCTTGATGGCCTCTTCGGTCTGGTCGGTTGCGGCGAAGGAAACCCGCGATCCGGCGGCCACGAATGCAGCGGCTCCGATCGTGAGACCAAACACCTGGCGTCTTGTAAAGCTCATCTCTTGCTCCTTGAAACCCGAGATCAATTCTCTTTCAGCGTCATGAGATAGGCGACGACGTCCTCTACCTCTTGCGCTGACAGGATGGTTTTGCCGGCGAATTCCTCGTCGACGTTGATGCCCACCTTCAGGGTGTAGAAACCGGGCATGATGGTCTGTTCACCGAAGACGTCCTTGCTGTTGACCACGATGGCGCGCAGTTGCGCCTCGCTCCAGCGGTCGGCGGCACCGTCGAGGACGGGGCCGACTTCACCGTGGAACAGCTGGTCGTTGAGATCGGCATTGGCATGGCAAGCCAGGCAGTTGCCCTTCTTGCGATCGGCGAAGGCTTCGCGTCCGGCCTGCTGGTCTCCCTGAACGCCCGTCAGGGATTCGGACAGTTCCATATCGACGATGGGAACGCTGTCCGGAGCAACCGTTCCGGCGGCCGCTGCGGAAGCGGCCAGGACGGCTAGGCCGGCAAAGGCCGCCGGCAGGCTGAAATGTGTCGCGCCCTTGAACATTGTGTCGGCTTTCCTCCTCAGTGCGGAACGGCCGGCTGTCGTGCCGTTTGCGTTCCTTCGGCAGGTCCGATTCCCCAGCCTGCCTGTCCTCCTCATATTAAAAGATATGATTTTTTGCATATGTTATGCAATAGGCCTTTTGCCGTATCCGGCATAAACCTGTTTTATCCGCTCTTCCTATTCCGCGTCGAGGCGGCCTTTTTCGCGCAATTCGTTGATTATGCGGGCATGATACTTCTGAAAATGCTCGTCGCCTTCGTAGCCTTTTTCCTGAACCCAGCGAAACATGTTCAGGAAAGTCCACTTGCCGAAGGCGCCCGGCATCGTTGCAACGGCCACTTCCGACACGGTTCCCTCGCTCGGAACCTCGTCCGGCAGGAACACGATTGTGGGTGTGAAGACATAACCCCATTTGCGCGCGGCGGTCTTTTCGGTCAGTTCTTCGCCGTCCAGGTCGATCACTTCCTCGTCGCCAAACATGTTGTATTGCACGACCATGAAGTTCTCTTTGATGTAGTCGGTCACTTCCGGGTCGGAGAGGATCTTTTCGTGCATCTGGCGGCAATATATGCAGCCGCGTTGTTCAAAGATGATTGCCAGGCGCTTGCCTTCTCCTGCCGCGGTTTCAATGTCTTCGCCGATGTCGCGGAAGGTTACGGTGAACCAGGGCTGCTTGTGCAGGCCATCATCACCGAGCGTTGCGGCGAGCGCCGTTGTGGTCAGGGCCGCCAAGAGCTCGACTGCCAGCACCAATTGTTTCCAGATACGCATGTCATTGTCCTCCCTGGACCGGAAATGGCCGGTCAGCCGATTTGTGAGAAAACCGGGAATGTTTCGAGCAGCCAGAAGGCGATTGCCGACATTTGCCCGGTGATGAACAACAGGCCGGTGAGCACCAGGAGGCCGCCCATGATCTTTTCCACCGTGCCCATGTGTTTGCGGAAACGTCCGGCCACCTTCAGGAACCGGCTGGCAAATGCTGCCGCCAGGATGAAAGGCAGACCGATGCCAAGTGCATAGACCGCAAGCAGTCCGGCGCCGTGCCAGGTGGTGTCCGACGATCCGGCAACGAACAGGATTGCCGCCAGAACCGGGCCGACGCACGGTGTCCAGCCGAACGCGAAAGCCAGGCCCATGACGAAGGCTCCAACCAGACCCGCGGGCTTGCGTTCGACATGAATGCGGGCTTCGCGGAACAGGAGCCCGACGCGAAAGACACCAAGAAAATGCAGGCCCATGACGATGATGATCGCGCCTGCAACATAAGACAGGATATCGTAGTAGCGGGCGATCGACTGGCCGATGACGCTGGCCGTTGCACCGAGAGCGACAAAGACGATCGAAAAGCCGAGCACGAAGGCGATCGCCGCCAGAATCACCCGGCGACCCGTTTCGGCCGTGGCCGTATCGCCCTTCAGTTCATCGACGCTGACACCGGCCAGGTAACACAGGTAGGGCGGCACAATCGGCAAGACACAAGGCGAAATGAATGAAAGCAGACCTGCCAGAAAGGCAGCGCCCAGAGAAACATCGAGCATTCATTTCCTCCCAGAGAAACTCGATCTTCGGTTGCTTTAAAATATTCAAAAGTTCCTATATATTGCAATGGAAGAAATGTGGAGACTGCAAAATGTCCGTCGCGACACGTGCGATGATCCTTGCCGGAGTGTTGGTTTCCGGCCTGTTTCAGGCGTTGCCTGCCTGGAGTGCCGAGCTGGTCATGCTGGAACAGCCGGGGTGTGTCTGGTGCAAGCGCTGGAACGAGGAAATCGGCATCGCCTATCCGAAGACGTCGGAAGGCCGGCAAGCACCGTTGCGCCGCGTCGATATTACCGACGCCTGGCCGCAGGACCTGGCCGGCATACCGAAAGAGCGGATGACTCCAACCTTCATTCTGGTGGCCGACGGCGTTGAAATCGACCGTCTGCGCGGCTATCCGGGAGAGCACTTCTTCTGGCCGCTACTGACCGATATGTTGGGAAAGCTTCCGGACACGAGCAAGTGATGCTGTTGATCCGGTACTGAAGTTGAGGCATGAATCTGAAAAGCGGTTTTGTGCGCTGCAATGGCAATGCTGAAAAGGGTGTGGGTTCCGGATGATACTGCCGGCCTTTGACAAGAACCTGGATGCGAAGGACCTCGACCTGCTGATGGAGCAGGCGCGGAAGGCGAGCGATCTGCTCAAGGCCCTTTCGCACGAAGTGCGCCTTGTCATTCTGTGTCTGCTGTCTGAAGGCGAAAAGTCGGTTTCCGAGCTGGAAGAGATCCTGACAATGCCGCAGGCCGCGGTTTCCCAGCAGCTTGCACGGCTTCGCCTGGAAGGCCTTGTGCAGTCGCGTCGCGACGGGCGCATGATCTACTACAGCCTCATGAACGATGAGGTAAGTTCGATCATTTCGAGCCTTTATGAGCTGTTCTGCAAGGACGTGCGTGCACCTGAAAAATAAACGCAGGTAGCGCAACATACGGGCGTGCGATGCAGCAACGAGTTCGATTGCTGCAAATTTCGCTGCCTGCTACGGTTTGAAAAATCGCCGAAAGAGCGAGTACGGGAAACGCGGCCGGAATAACCGGCGGAGGGTAGGACGCGCATGGTCAATTTCGATCCGGCGGTGCTGACACCGCTTCTCGGTGTGCTCGCGGGGTGCGTGCTGGGGTTCGTTGCCAGGTCAAACCATTTCTGTACGCTGTCGGCCCTGGAACGGCACTGGTATGCGGGCGACAGCAGCGCGCTCAGGACATGGGTGCTTGCTTCCGTATCCGCACTGATCGGCACACAGCTGCTCGTCGCCTTCGGCATGGCCGACACGGCTGCCTCCTTTTACCTGTCACCGGAATTTGCCTGGACGGGCGCTATTCTCGGCGGCTTCATGTTCGGCATCGGCATGGCGCTTGTCGGCACCTGCGGTTTCGGCGCGGTTCTGCGTCTGGGTGGCGGCAGCCTCCGGGCGCTCGTGGTGCTGACGGTCATCGGCCTGTCGGCACTGGCAGCCCAAAGGGGCATCGTCGGCATCGTGCGGGTGCCGATCGTCGATGATCTTGCCGTTTCCTTCACCGCAAGCGGCAGCCAGTCCATGGGCGACATTGTCTCGACCCTGGTGGGCATGAAGCTGCAGGGTGTGGTTGCCATCGTGCTCGCTTCGGCCGGTCTGTTCTGGATCTTCAAATCGGCGTCCTATCGCCGGCAATGGAGCAAGATCGGAACCGGTGTTGTCATCGGCAGCGTGATCGCCTTCGGCTGGTGGGCGACGACCTTTCTCGCGGGGCGCTCCTTCGATCCGATCCAGATCGAGGCCGGATCCTTCGTGGTACCGGTCGGTGACACCATCATGCAGCTGATCACCTACACGGGGACCCTGCCGGACTATGGCGTAGGTCTGATTGCCGGCACGCTGGTCGGCGCCGTGGTCGCGGCCATGTGGAAACGGGATATCCGCTGGGAAGCGTGCGACGATGCACGCGAACTCGGCCGCCATCTTCTGGGTGGCACCCTGATGGGTGTCGGCGGCGTGTTTTCCATGGGCTGCACGGTGGGGCAGGGCATTACCGGCTTTTCCACGCTGGCGATTTCTGCGCCCATCGTGATGGTATCCATGGCACTCGGTGCGCGGGTCGGGCTTGCCTGGCTTGTGGAAGGCAACGTCCTTGCCGCCTTCCAGCGCAACCAGGGTAGTGCCCATCACTCGGCGGCGGAGTGAACCCCGGCACTTTTCATCCGGCAGTTCAGGCTGCGACGAAACTGTAGGCATCGCCGGTGCGTTCCACGTGCCCTCCACCGGGGTGGGGGAAGTGGTACCCGATGACGCGGGAGCCATCTTGCGCCAGGCGGTCGAGCAGTGCCTTGCGGGTGGCAATGCCCATATCGCGGTCCTGATCGGAGCCGGAAGCCCAGCCGGGTTTTTCGAACGAAATCACCGTGTTGGAAATCGCGTCGCCCACCACCAGCAGGCTCTCGGATCCGCCGTGCAGCATGTAGGACATGTGCCCCGGAGTGTGGCCCGCCGTGTCGACCGCCTCAACGCCTGGAAGCACTTCCTGGCCCGGCTTGATCATGTTCACCCGGTCTTCGATCACGTCGAAACGCGCCTGTGCCCCGACCACGAAACTCTTGCGCTCCTCCGGCGTCTTGGCCAGCGTATCGTCGGCGCGCCAGTAGTCCCATTCGGCCTGAGGGACCCAAACCTGGGCTTCCGGGTAAAGCGGATCGTCGAAATCGTCCAGGATGCCCCAAAGATGGTCCGGGTGGGCGTGGGTGAAGACAATGTCGGTGATGTCCGACGGATCGATACCGGCTTCCGCCAGGTGGCCCGGCAACTCACCTGCCGTCGACTGGAAATTGGCGCCTGATCCGACGTCGAAGAGGACTGTGCGGTCGCCGGTGCGGAGCAATGTGATGTTGCAATCCGGCGTCAGAGCGTCCGTGGCAAGGCCATGGGGTTTCAGCAGCGCCGCGATCTCTTCTTCGCTTTGCTCTGGCAAAATGAAGTTCATCGGCAGGGTCAGATGACCGTCGGAAAAGACGGTGATGTCGTGTGTGCCGAGGGTCAGGTTCGCGGTTGCGAAGGCAGGCGTTATCCGGCTGGCAAAACCCGCGGTCGCAAGCGCGAGGCCTCCGGCAAGAACGTTGCGTCTCGTCAGATCTTTCCGAAATTGCCCGGACATGGCATCCTCCACATATTCAAACTTTTGAATTTATCTATGTTTCATTGAGAGAGGTCAATGCCCGTTGAAGCGAAAGGGCACCAAGCTGGTGGCAATCGAGGACGCAGTGTGCCCGGGAGGGGCCCATGGATCTGACATTTCTTCTGGACGAAATTTCCGAGCCCTGGTTGCTGGCAATCGGCGGGCTGGTTGTCGGCGTCCTTTTTGGCGCCTTTGCCCAGCAAAGCCGCTTTTGCCTGCGCGCTGCCAGCCTGGAATTCTCTCGCGGTGCGCCGAAGGACCGGTTGCCGGTCTGGCTCCTGACCTTTTCCGCAGCGGTGCTGTGCACGCAAGTGTTGATCCACCTGGGCGAGGTTCAGGCAAACGAAGCCCGCCAGCTGGCGTCGCCGCAAAGCCTCTCCGGAGCTTTGCTGGGCGGGTTGATGTTCGGCACCGGCATGGTGCTGGCGCGCGGATGCGCAAGCCGTCTGCTGGTGCTTTCGGCCACCGGCAATCTGCGGGCGTTATTGTCCGGGCTTGTCTTTGCCGTCGTCGCCCAGGCGAGCTTGCGCGGCCTGTTGAAATCGGTGCGCGAATGGTTTGCAGGTCTTTGGACGACAGGGGATATCGGCGGCAACAATCTGACCGAGATGCTGGGACTGAGCACATCCGTGACGCTTGGTTTCACGGCGCTCTGGCTGGTGGCGGGGCTTGTCTTTGCGTGGCGGTCGAGGGTGAAGGTCTGGCAGCTGGTGGCGGCAGCGGGCGCGGGGCTGGCAATTCCCCTGGCCTGGTGGTTCACATCCGCCATGGCCCGGCAGGCTTTCGATCCCGTTCAGGTGGAAGGCGTAACCTTCACCGGACCGTCCGCCGATGCCCTGATGCTGGTTCTGTCACCACCGGGCGATCTGCTTGACTTCGATGTCGGCTTGGTGCCTGGCGTCTTTCTGGGGTCGTTCCTGGCAGCTTTCGTGACGCGGGAACTCGCCTTGCAGGGGTTCGAAGGCGGCAAGTCGATGGCGCGCTACCTCACCGGAGCAACGCTCATGGGGTTCGGCGGCATGCTTGCCGGCGGCTGTGCCGTCGGGGCCGGTATCACGGGAGCTTCCATCTTCGCGCTGACGGCGTGGATCACCCTGACCGCCATCTGGCTGTCTGCCGGTGTTGCTGATCGCCTGCTGACAAACTATGACGCCCGGCAGCAGACGGTCGGTGGGTCTTCTGCAGCAGAACAGGTGAAAACCGCGGCCTGAAGACACAACAGGAAGAGGCCTTGCCAGCCGGGAGCTGACGGGTTCAAGGCCCTTATCGGCCTATCATGGTTTCTTCTGTTGCCGGACGGGTGAACTGGTCGAATTCGGAAACGAAGCGGGCACTGATCCAGCCGCCGGTGGACAGTTGATACCAGACACCTTGCGGCCCCGAGACGATACGGCAATCGGAAATCTTGACCTTGTCGCCGATCTGCACCCGGCCAACGGCTTCCGCGTCGAGAGAAGGGTTCTGGCGAACGTTGACGTCCCGCGCGATGGTGCGCTCCCACGAATTCCAGTCCGTCAGAGCGGTCGGTGTTTCCTCGCCGATGTCGTAGTCGATGACATCGCTCGTCCAGTAGGCGTATTCGGTCGTCAGCCTGCCGCCGTGGCAACTGGCTGCGTCGGCAAGCAGCGCGTTGGTCACTTTCGGCAGGATATCGTCGAAAGGCCTCGGCATTGCGCACCATGTGGGGGCGTCATACCCGCCCTTCGCACAGGGTAGCGAACCGGAGGTGATGCGCATGCCGACGGTGCCGTCTTCGGAAAGTTCGACCGTGCAATAAGCAACGCCATTGTGGCTTGCGGCGATACGGCGTGACCCCAGCTGCTGGATCAGATCTTCCAGCTTGGTTTCCTGCGGGTTCGGACCAGATCCGTCAATTGCGCCGAATTCATATTCGACTTCAGATTTCCTGATTGAATTGTCGGCCTGGAAAAGCTGGGTGCACATGGCGCCAACCGTGTCCATGTAAAGGGCACTCTTGTTGATCGGGTCGGCAATCGTGCCGGCAGAAACCGGCGTCAGGCCCATCGCATAGGACCGAATGCCGCCAGCCAGATAAAAGAAGCTGTCGGCAGTACGGTGGGACAGGGCCTCTTGCAGCAGAATGGACGGGGCAATGCCGCCCTTGATCAGCTTGACGTAGGTCTGCGTCACTTCATAGGCCAGGTTCATGGCTTCCTTGACCGCAACAAGCTGGTTGGCCTTCTCCTCCGGCAGGAACGCCATGTGGTACCCGAGTGCCGCGCCAGCTTCCAGAAAGCGGATATCGCCGCCATAAACAGCGTTGCGCGGGGTCGCTGCCAGGGTGAAGGCGAGTGCGCAGGCGGACAGGCACTCGTTACCGTTGAGAACGAAGACACCGTTGAGATCCGGGTCCTGTGAGCCGACGTTGTATTGCAGATACTGGCCGATGCGGATGCCTTCCAGAAAGCTGCCGCCGGGGCTGTCGAAGACGATGAATTTGCCCCAGGTGCCGTCGAGAGCAGCCTTCAGCTTTTCCAGATCGCCTTTTTCGATGACGCCGGAAATCAGGAATATCGTTCCCTGCAGTTCATTGACCACGCTGCCGGCAGACCCTTTGCCCGGATACAACGGCTTCAATTGTGCCAATCGCGGTGCGAGATCGGGCCGCTGTGTAATCTCGGCGGCAGAAAGCTGCGAAACCGAGAAAACCAGCGAAAGACAGAAAACGATGGATTTGAGCAACATGGGTACCGTCGACTGCTGAGTGAAGCGGGCGCCGGCCGCCTCGATGATTTTTGCCAAACGAGGTCCGGGAAAGTGCCCGTTTGCGACGCGTGAAAGTGAACTTGGAGGCCTGCTTGAGCCAGCCTGCAAGGGATTACTGCCGGATTTCATAATCCTGATAACCGGCCGCCCAACGGGCGCTGCGATTGGCGTTGTCCGCGGTCCAGACCTTGTTGAGGCGGCCGGAAAGTTCCTTCATGAAATCGATCTTGTCACCGATCGGCTCGAATTCACCGTTGGCTGCAAGAAGGTTTTCCAGATCAACCGGATCCTCGGTCACGATCGCCAGCAGCTTGCCCTTGCCCGCCGGTGCCTCTGCCTCGAAGCTGAAGCCGTAGGACGGGTCGGGAACCGTGAGCGCGGAGTTGGCACGGATGCGACCGGTCTTGCCGGCGGAGCGATCCTCATCGGTCGGGAACAGCAGCACCAGATCGTCTTCGACGGTCAGGTCGAAAAGGGTCAGGTAGCCATCGACCCCGCTGGTGAGCTGGAATTGCACCTCGTCACCGATCTGGTGTACGGAGCCGGGCAGGATGGAGACCTTGATTTCCTGCGAGGATTGCTCCGGAAGCACGTCGGAAACATCGTCGGCGGTATTTCCGGTTACCGTCTGGACAGGGCCTTCGGCCGATGCCGGTTGCAGAATGAAGGCTTCGTTGCGCGGTGACATGTTCGGCGTGAACTGAAGATCACGGCAATCCTCCACGCGCTGGCACCATTGCTCGGTCCGCGGACGCAGATAGTTCAGAAGTTCCGCGGTGGTGACACGGCCATTGCCGTTGAGGTCGGCCTCGCGCGTGCGCAGGCCCCGGATCAGGTTCAGGGTAAAGATGCCCGAGCCGTTGGTTTCCCAGGCGAGCTGGTGAGGCAAGGCAGCGGACAGGGTCAGATGCACGTTGGTTTCGCGTGCCAGAGGCTCTTCGTCACGCACCACCGGCAGGGACCTGGAAACGCCCGAGAACGGCAGGTAACGCGCTTTCGCATCAAGACCCTTGGAAACAAGATCCGGCACGACATCGCGGTTGACCGTACCTGAATGACAGGAATCGGCGATCAGGATCACTTCGCGGCCCTTCAGCGTGGACAGCGCCGAAGCGATCTCGTCGTCGGTGAGCATATCCTCGGCCCTTGCACCCCTGCGGCCGTAATCGGTCGGGACGAAGGTTTCATCGAGGCCGTCCTCTTCGTCGCCATTGCGATCGGGAACCTGGGAGCCGTGACCGGAATAATAAATGATGACGCGGTCACCCGGCCGCGTTTCACTGGCGAGCCAACCGGTGATGGAGCCCAGAATGTTGTTCTTGGCTGCGCCTTCTTCCACCAGGATGCGGACATCGGAGGATGCAAAGCCCCAGTCGCCCTTGAGGAAATCCGCCATCTGGCGCACGTCGTTCGCAGGGCCTGAAAGCTGCGCGTCCGGTTCCAGATAGGGGTAGACGCCGGCGCCGATCAGCAATGCCTTTTGCGCGGCATGAACCGTGCCGGCGGACAGGCACAGGCACATGGTTGCCGCGAAGGCCTTGAGGTATCCGGTTTTCACTGAAGGTCTCCCTTTGCGCGCGTATAAAGCCCGACCCAGTCCAGGCCGAAGGACTGGCCGTCGAGCGTGTGGCCGATTTCCTTCGCCAGGGCGGCGAGATCATTGTTTTGTTGAGCGTCCTGAACCGCATCCACGAGATCGGGCATGGGGGACGGTGTGGTGATGGCGATGAGATGGTCGGCGCCGAAAGGCGGGATCACCGCGGATCGGAAGCTGTCAGTACGGCCAGGCCGGAGCTTGCCTGCAGCCAGACCGCGCTTGCCTCTGCGAACGGGGCCGACCAGTTGAACTGCCCCGTTTGAAGCGAGGTTGAACAGGACCACATTTTCGTTGCCGGACGAGCGGATCGAGAATGTCACCTGCTCACCTTCGACATAGGTCCGGCTGCCGTCGGAGAGATCCAGTTCCGGACCTTCAGTTTCGGCAAAGCCGATCAGGAAGGCAAGGAAACGCCATTTGTCGACGGTTGCCTGCAGGGCCTCGGCGGAAGGCGGGGCGGGAAACGAGGCGATCACGTCGCCGGTCTTGTAGACCAGTGAAGAGCCGTCACCGTCGTAAATCAGATCGGCCTCTGCCTTGCTGTCGACCTTGCGGATGCCTGACAGGGCGGGAATTGTCTCGCCGGGGGTGGTGTAGAGCGTCAGTTCCGGTAGTCCGGCGCTCGGGGCAGGCGTACCGGCAGCATCATGCAGCAGGATTTCCAGGTCTCTGGATCCGGCATTGACCTCCGGCCGTTGCCGCCGTTCGGTATGGCGCTTGACCGAGCTGTTGACGTAACGCTTCAGCTCGGCCGTGTTCAAAACGCTGTTGCTGTCACCGTCCGCTTCACCCTCAAGAGCGCGGGAAAAGGCATAGGAGAGCGCACCGCGCAGCTCTTCGCCGATCCGCACTTCCTGGGTGACCTTGTTGCGGTCCTGGGCATAAAGCCAGATGACATTTTGAAGTGCATCTTCCTCAACTTCGCCAAGTTGCCTGACCCGGTCGGCGATCCGGTCCGAGGATTTGTCGACCCGAACATCGGCAACGCGCACATTTACTTCGGCGCGGAAATCGGCTGCCCGGGCCATATCGCCTGCAAAACAGCTGTCGGCGACGAAGACGACGGTTGCTTCCTCTTCTTCGGCCAGCAGATGGCCGACCTCGTTGTCGATGATGCGCTCGTTGACACCCGGGCCGATTTCGTCGAAGCCCGCCAGCAGGAACATGTTGTCGAGTTCTTCGTGCCCGGGAAGGATCGCTTCCTGCCGGGCACCGTGACCGGCATAATGAAACACCAGCGTATCCCCCGGGCCGGCAAGTTCCGTCAGCTCCCGCCACGAGGCAAAGACGTTGTCCCGTGTGGCGTCGGCATCGGTCAGCAGGATGACCTTGCTGGCCTCCAGCTTTTCCAGTGTTCCGGCAACATCTCTCGCGTCATTGACAGCGCCCTTGAGGTCGGTGATGTGCTGATAGTCGTCAATGCCGATGACGAGGCCGTAGAGATTGCCGGCAAATGCGGGAAGCGGCGCGGCAAGGCCTGCTGCAAGCATGAGGGCAGGGGCAAATCCCGGCACCCGCTTTTTCAGGAAAGCCGCGGAAGCCGGCAGAATGGATCTGGTCATGCGGGCCGCCTATTTCTGGACGAATTCAACGCGCCGGTGCGCCTGGTTGCGCACGTCCTCGGTGTAGAGGGATGGATCGTCGAACTGGAACGGCTGGCTTTCACCCATGCCAAGCACCTCGATGGAGCCGGAGTATCCCGCTGCCAGCAAGGCGCTACGTACGGCCTCGGCACGCTTCATGGACAGTTGCATGTTGTAGGCATCAGAGCCGACCGGATCGGTATGGCCGACGACCTGGATGTCCGGGGACCCCTGCTTTTCCAGGGCCTCCTGCACGTCTTCAAAGCTGGTCCGGCCGGCTTTGGTCATGACATCCTGATCGTAGACGAACTGGATCGGAACCAGGGTCTTCTTGCGTTTGTAGCCGCGCGTGGAAAAGCTGTATTGCGAGATCGACTGTCCGCTGCGGGTGACCGGGATCTTGATGTCTCCCGGTTCCTCTGAAATCTGGGCAACGACCACCGCCAGCTCATCCAGGCGGTCGCGCAGCCGGGCGATCATGGCATGTGCCGGTTCTGCAGGGGTCAGCTCGGTGTCATCCACCAGGCCAAGGGCTTCCTGATAGGCGCGGAACGCGGGCAGGGTTTGCTGCTGCTTGCGCAGAATTTCTCCGAGCAGATAGGAAATACGCCAGTGGCTGCCGAATTCCTGAAGGTCGGCCAGGTCCTGTTTCAGGGTTTCAAGGTTGCCGGTATAGCCTTCAAGATCCTGAAACGGCGCGATGACGTCGAGCCGGGCATCGATGATTTCCTTGCCGAAGCCTTCCACCACCATGCCGTCGCAATCGCTGTCATTGAAGGCCTGGTCGTAGATCCTGACGCGGTCTTCGTGACCGGCGCTCAGCGGCATCGCAAGCCAGTCCTTCTGAATGCTCTCGCATGAAACGAGTTGTGCTGAAGCGTCAGTGTTCAGGAGGGGCAGGGCGATGACGGCGGAGACGGCAAGGCCCGCCAGATGCATAAGGCGGGCAGGTAAAACAGTTCGGATAAGCGGCATGCTGGAAAGTCTCTCCAACTCTTGCATGATAAATTATAAAATAGGTCGGTCTGGCGGGTGTTTGCAGCGAAAGGTTGAGGGGCGGTTGTTTCCAGGCTCGCAGACGTTGCAACTGACGCACCGGTGTAAAATCCCGGTTGCTTCTCCGTTCCTTATTGCGTTTCAATCTGTTCGCAAGACAACATCACGCAGGGTCGCTTGAGTCAATTGTCAGAGCGTCATGAGGTATTTCAAATTGATGATTTCTAAGGATGAGGTTGCAGTCGTGCCGGGCGGTCAAATGTCGAGATGTGTCAGGCTTCTGACGGGGTTCTGCTGTCTTTTTCTGATGGCCGCAGGTCTGGCGCAGGCAGAGGAAAACCGCTTTGCGCTTGTTATCGGTAATTCGTCCTACGAGAAGATCGGCCGGCTCGGAAACCCGGGACGGGATGCGGATCTTGTCGCCAAGTCGCTGGAAGCGGTCGGATTCGAAGTTTCGGTTCATTTCGACCTTGATGAGGACGGTCTTGGCAAGGTCCTGGACGATCTTGCCGATCGTGCTCCGGACCTGGATGTGGCGGTGCTCTATTTCGCCGGCCATGGCATTCAGAAGGATGGTGAGAATTTTCTGATCCCCGTGGATGCGCAACTGAAATCTGCGACCTCGATCGAACGGGAAACGGTCAGTCTGCGTTCGTTCATGGAGGTGATGGAAGAGGTGCCGATCAGTCTCCTGTTCCTTGATGCCTGCCGCAACAACCCCTTTGCCGAACATCTGTTGTCGCAGTCCTCCTCCGACGGGCGGTCCGCCGGGATCACCCGCGGGCTTGCCCCTATCCGCACGGTTGGCGACATGCTGGTCACTTTCGCCACCCTGCCGAATTCCGTTGCAAAGGATGGTGCCGGACAGAACTCGCCTTTCGCCAAGGCGCTAGCCCGCCATGTCGCCACACCGGATGCGGAAGTCTCCGTCTTGATGAAGCGGGTGACGCGTGACGTGATGGCCGAAACCGACGGCGAGCAGCGGCCGCAGCAGCTGTCTCAGATGCAGACGGAATTCTATTTCAAGCGCACCAACGCAGCCGCTCCGGAGACAGATGATCAGCAGACCTTGCTGGCGGTCTATCCCGGTTCGGTCAGTGCCGGCGAGGAAGTCTCGGTTCTGGCGGATGTGCCGCAGCAGTGCGCACCGGATTTCTTTAATATAACGCCGTCAAACCGGGTGACGCCGATCCCGACTTCGTACTTCAAGACGGTTGAACTCGGCGGCGGCAAGATCCGGTACGAAATCTCGCCCGGCTCGCGCTATGGCCTTGTCGTGGAAGAAGCGGACGAGAAGGGGGCGAACCGTATCGGCTTCTTCTGCTCAATGGGACCCGCTCTTTCCGATCAGCAGAAGAAGGAAGTGCTCAGGCGGATCAACGGACAGCTCGCGCAAAACGAGATGTCCGGGACCATCGGGTCCGACCCGGAACGGGTTGCCTATCATTTTGCCGAGTTCAAGATCAACTGACGCAGGAGAAGAGGCGGGTCGCTTTCAACGAAGATGCGCCCGCGCTCTGAGACCGAAAGGCCTGTGCATCCCCGAGTCCAGCCCGCGCTTCGATTGGCCGGGAGGACGTCGGGGAGGCGACTGTGTAGGCAGGTCCTCTTGTGAGGATCAGTTGACCGGCAGCAGGACCAGCTGGACGCGGCGGTTCTGTTCGCCGTAGGGATCGCTCTGGTCCTTCAGTCTGGAGGCGCCCATTCCGCTTGCCAGAACACGCTGCTCTGAAAGCCCGCCCCAGGCTGCAACGAAACCTGCGACCGTCTGGGCGCGCTGTTGCGAGAGGGCAAGATTGTACTGTGCGCTGCCCTTTGCATCCGTGTGGCCAAGCAGCAGGAAGCGATAGTTCTTGAACTTGTCCTGGCTCAGAATGCGCGAGAGTTCGGTAATCTTCGCGGCCTGGTCCGGACGCAGCGACGCCGAGTTGTAGTCGAACAGGATTTCCATGTCGATCGTCGGCAGTGGTGCCGATGACGCGGTTTCCGAAGAGCCGCCGACTGGTGGCGGGGTGGAGGCAGCACCTTCTCGATCGACAAGCTTGAGATTCACTACATCGTCCATCGAGAGGGCGGTGTTTGACTTGAATTCCGAGTTGCTGCAGGCGGCCTGATCAAGCAGGCATTTTTCCATGTCGGTCTCCGCCGGGGCACTGGCGTCACGCGAGGCGGAAGTTGCGGGTTTGGTGTCGCCGCCAAGATCGAAATCCTCAAGCGTGATAGTGCTTTGCGCCGCGGCAGGCAGAGCCAGGGAAATAAAAATCAAAAGAAATGCAAAAGGCTTCATGGCAATATCCCGAACCGTTACGTGGTCGTTTCTCGGATTGATCCGCTTCTACCATACGGTTGGCAAAAAATGAAAGTGGCCACTGCGTCAGTTGGGTATTTGACGCTGTCCCATCATCCCTGCCACATTTGCGGCCTTACAAAATCAAATTGCAGACAACTGGATTGAATGAGGGGCTGATCATGTTGCGAAACGCTGTAGCGGCGGTGGCGGGAAAAGGCTTTGCCCGAAGCGTAATACAGACGCTTGCGTCGGTGGTTGTATGTTTTCCTGCCTTTTCGGCGGCCCATGCTGCGGAAATGCGTCTTCTCGACAGCAATCCTGCAGCAGCTGCCGGTTACCAGCTTCTGGACCTTGGGACGGTGAGCGCAGAAGCCGTCGGTCACGCCAAGGGCGTTGAAGACGGCTTCACATCGAAGAGCGCCGTCAAGGACGGATCATTGCCTTATTTCGAAAACGGCATCGCGGGCGATGGCGCACATACCTATGAGACACTGCATATCGTGCCGGCCTGGGGTGGGCTAAAGACGGGCAAGGTCATTTCCATCGAGGGACAGATCCAGAAGGGGGACCTCGATCACCTGAAGGCTCTTGTGGAACGCACCGGCTTTTCGGACTGCCTGAGACCCGGCTACTGCCCCTATAACAACGTGATTTCCCTCAACAGCCCGGGCGGCAACCTGCGCGAGGCGCTGGAAATCGGCAAATACATCGCGGAGCAGAACTTCATCACGCTGCTGCCGGAAAATGCCGTCTGCGAGTCCGCCTGTTCCCTGGTCTTTCTGGCGGGCTACACGCGATACGAGGGGTTCTTCTTTCCTCGCCGTTTTGCTCATGAAACCGCCCGTCTCGGCATTCATCAGCCTTATATCCAGCTTCCTGAGGGCAACTACAGCGCGGAGCAGGTCGGGCAGGTCGTTCAGCTGATCAATCGGGGCGTCAACGAGGTTACGGACTATTTCCTCAGCACAGGTATCGGCATCGGCTTCATGCGCAACATGTACGGCACGAAGCCCGGGTCCATGTATCACTTGTCGCTGGCGGAAATGGCTGCTGAAGGGATCTTCGTCGTTGGACGTCCGCAGGATCTGTCAAATCTCAGCCGCAGCCAGATGCTGTCCTATTGTTCCAGCCTGTATCAAGGACGCTTCAACACCGTGTCGCAGGACCTGCTGGCCAATCTGCAATCGAACGAACGCACTTTCCTGACCTATGTCACCGGGCAGAATTTTGTCTGCCTGGGGGTGAAGGGCCCGGATGGCGACAGCTGGCGGTCCTACGTCTGCGATGGCAGTTCGAAATGTCTGCTCGGTGACTTCGGGCAAGTGGCGCTGTTCGAACTGGAAGCCAACGGCAAGCTTTCGGGGTTTCGAGACCGGGATGCGTCGGCCTTGATGAACATTGCCGCAGGGATCGACAATACCGAGGTTGGTCTGGCGCTGAAGGAGTACAATCACCGGGTTGCGCTGCTCTATTTTGTCGAGCTGTTCGCCGAAAACATGGGAACGTTCGAGACATCCTTCAAACGCATCCCGGCAAGCCTCGCCTTTGCCGAGGTGCCCCGGGAGTTCTGCGGTCAGGTCGATGAATATGATGCCGGTCTTGTGCGGCTGGTGCAGGCCGGTCTCAACAACAGCGGCATCGACGTGGGTACTCCGGACGGGTCGCTCGGCCCGAACACGCGCAAGGCCATCGGGCGGGCCAACAAGGATCTGCTGAACCGCTCCGAAACCGTTATCGATCCGTCTCTTCTGAAGGAGCTGGGCGTGCCCGAAGACGAAGTCCGAGGGCATGTCCTGTGTAACGGCTAGGCCTGGACAGCGCGGCGAGCCGTCAAACCTGCGATAACGCCGCGCAGTTCCGCCAGTCCGCGCATTCGCCCGATCAGGGGATAGCCCGGATGCGCACCGCGGTCGGCGTCGCTCAGCAGCTCGTGGCCATGATCTGGCCGGAAGACGATTTCGTCATCTTTACGGCCCTCGTGTCGCCGTCCGGCTTCTTCGCCAAGAAGAACGCCGAGCAATGCAGGCATGTCGGTGTCGCCGCCAAGATGCGCTGCTTCCTCGAACGAACCATCCGGATCTTTCGCGACATTGCGCAGATGGGCGAAATGGATCTTGCCGGCAAAGCGTTCCGCGATTGCAGGGACATCGTTCTTCGGGTTGGCGCCAAGTGAGCCCGAGCACAGCGTCAGGCCATTGGACGGGCTGTCCACCGCCGACAGGATCCAGTCGATGTCGTCCGCATCCGAGACGATCCGCGGAAGACCGAGCAGATCCCGGGGCGGGTCATCCGGATGTACCGCCAGTTTCAGGCCAAGCTCTTCGGCCGCCGGGACCACTTCCTCCAGGAAGCGCTTGTGGTTTTGTCTGAGAGCCGCCCGGTCGAGTCCCTGATAGGGCACCAGTGCCTCACGCAGGCCGTTCGGGTCGTAACGATCATAGGCCCCGGGCAGACCCGCCATGATGGCCTGGGTCAAGCGGTCGAGGTCCGGCTGTTTTGCGGCATCAAACCAGCGTTTTGCCTCGACCAGAACCTGTTCGCAATAATCGTCTTCCGCCTTGGGTCGCTTGACCATGTAGATTTCGAAGGCCGCCATCCTGGCAGCGGAAAACCGCAGGCAGGTACCGCCACGTGCCACGGGCGCGGCCAGGTCCGTCCGGGTCCAGTCGAGCAACGGCATGAAGTTGTAGCAGATGACCTTTATGCCTTCAGCGGCCAGGTTTGCCATCGATTGCCGGTAGTTGGCGAAGAGTTCCGAAAGATCGCCTTCCCCGCGCTTGATGGCTTCGTGAACCGGCAGGCTTTCCACCACGGTCCAGTCGAAACCGGCAGCGTGGAGCCGGGTCCTGGTGTTCGCGATTGTTTCGCGAGGCCAGATCTGGCCGTAGGGAATTTCGTGCAGTGCCGTGACGATGCTGACAGCACCGGTCTGGGCGATTTCAGAAAGCGAGATGCGGTCATAGCCGCCATACCAGCGCCAACCTTCGATCATGACAGGGTTCCGATTGATTTGCCGACACCGTCAGCCTTCAAGGCAGCATAGGCGGCGGTGACGGGCGCCAGAATGGCAGCGGCGAGGTCGGGTTCGAAGACTTCGGTGACACCCAGAAGCGCTGCCACCTTGCCGGCGTCGCCATCGCTTTCTCCGACAAGAGACTTGAGGCGATCGCTCAGCGGATCGCGCACGTCAATCGGCTTGCCTTCAAGATCGGTGCCGCCGACATAGATCATCCAGGCGGCAATCGCGAGGCAAAGGCCAGGGCAGTTTCGACCGTTCGTCAGGTTGTCGCGCACGGTGCCGAGAATGCGCTGAGGCAGTTTCTGGCTGCCGTCCATGGCGATCTGCCAGGTGCGGTGCCGGATGCCGGGATTTGCATAGCGTTCGAAAAGCGCATCCGCGTAGGCTTCCAGATCAACACCCGGCGGAGCCTCGAAGGACGGAATGATTTCCTGGCGCCACAGGTTTTTCACGAACCCGGCAAACAGCGGATCTGCAACGGTTTCGGCGATCGTCTCGTGCCCCGCGAGATAGCCGAGGTAAGCCAGCGAGGAATGCGTGCCGTTGAGCATACGCAACTTCATGTGCTCGAACGCGGTGACGCTCTCAACAAGCTCGACACCTACGGCACCGAGGTCCGGCCTCGCATCCGCGCCGTAAGCCGGGACGAAATCATCTTCCACCACCCACTGGCGGAACGGCTCATGCAGCACAGGGGCTGCATCGTAGCGGCCGGTCTTGCGGGCCAGGGCGTCGATATCCTCTGGTTTTGTGGCAGGCACGATCCGGTCGACCATGGTTGACGGGAAACGGCCTTCGGTTTCGATCCACGCGGCCAGTTCCGGATCGAGCCTCCCGGCAAGATCCAGGACAATCCGGCGGACCAGGCGGCCATTGTCCGGCAGGTTGTCACAGGTGAGCACGGTAAAGGGCGGCAAGCCGGCGGCCTTCCGTCTTGCAAGCGCCCGCACAAGGTAACCCGGAGCGGAGACAGGCAGCGCGGCTTTCAGGTCGTGTGTGATGTCCGGGTGATCGGCATTCAGTCTGCCGGTTGCCGGATCGTGGCAATAACCCTTTTCCGTCACGGTCAGGGTGACAATCCTGACGTCGGGATCCGCCATCGCGGCCAGCACGGCTTCCGGGTTTTCCCGTGCGACCAGCACATCCCGGATGATCTCTACCTGGCGAAGGGTTTCGCCTTCCGGGCCAAGTTCCTGCGCTGTGTAGACAAAGTCCTGCGGAGCCAGCTGGTCATGCATGCGTGGGCTTTGCAGGCTGACGCCGATGATGCCCCAGTTGTTCTGTCCGGTGCCGCCTGCAGCCTTCGTGGCTTCTTCTATGTAGATCGCTCCAAAGGCCCGGAAAAATGCTCCGAGCCCCAGATGAACGATGCCGGCTTTTGCCGCCGGTGTTGTTCTGGAAAGGCGCGGCAAGTCAGCGTGCAAGCCAGCCTCCATCCACATTGAGGACAGCACCGTGAATGTATTTTGCAGCCGGTGAAGCGAGAAAGACCGCGGCTTCTCCAATGTCGCTGGCTTCACCCCAGCGGCCGGCCGGAATGCGTTCCAGGATCTGCCGGCTGCGCTCCGGGTCGTCACGCAGGGCTTCGGTGTTGTTGGTGGCGATGTAACCCGGTGCAATGGCGTTGACATTGATGCCCCGCGCCGCCCATTCGTTCGCCAGCAGCTTGGTGATGCCGGCAACACCGTGTTTGGCCGCGGTGTAGGACGCGACCTTGATACCGCCCTGGAAGGACAGCAGCGAGGCAATGTTGACGATTGCCCCGGTCCGGCCGGCGTTGAAGGCAGCGTTGCCGAAAGCCTGGCAGGTGAAGAAGACGGACTTCAGGTTGACGTCCATCACGTCGTCCCAGTCGGCTTCGCTGAAGCTGTCCGCCGTGCCGCGGCGGATGATGCCCGCATTGTTGACCAGGATGTCGATCTGTTCCGCCTCGAACAGTGGCATCGCAGCCATCGGGTCGGACAGATCGAGGTGCACATGGCGACCCCTGGTTATCTGGGCCAGCGTTTCGTCGCAGTCGCGCCGGGCCGCGCACAGAACTTCGGCGCCTGCCTTGCTCATGGCGATGGCAATGGCCTGGCCGATGCCGGTGTTGGCGCCTGTCACCAGGGCGCGTTTGCCTTCCAGGGAAAACGGGCTCATCGCAGGTCTCCCATCGCGACCATGTCCATGTCGGTGAAGTCGACATTATCGCCGGCCATGGCCCAGCAGAACGTGTAGGCCCCCGTGCCGGCGCCGCAATGGATAGACCAGGGCGGAGAGACCACGGCGTCCTCGTTGGCCATCACCAGGTGCCGGGTCTCGTCCGGCTTGCCCATGAAGTGGAACACACGCTGGTCCGGGCCAAGTTCGAAATAGAGATAGGCTTCCATGCGCCGGTCATGGACATGGGCCGGCATGGTGTTCCAGACCGAGCCGGGCGCAAACTGGGTGTAGCCCATAAGCAACTGGCAGCTTTCGGCGACTTCCGGATGCAGAAATTGCAGGATGACGCGCTCGTTGGAGGTTTCCGCAGAGCCGAGTTCCACCCGGCGCGCGTCCTTGACGGTGATCAGCCTGCTTGGGCAGGCCCGGTGCGCGGGCGCTGACAGGATGTAGAAGCGGCCCGGGCCGGAGAAGGTGACGGGTCCGGAGCCCATGCCGATGTAGAGCACATCTCCCTTGCCGACCTGATAGGTCTCGCCACCCGCCTTTACAGTGCCGGCCTCCCCGATATTGAGAATGCCGAGTTCGCGGCGATCGAGAAGGGACGGGGTGCCGGCTTCCTTCACTTCATCCAGAACGAGTTCGCCAGTTCCGGGGACAGCGCCGCCCAGGATCAGCCGGTCGTAATGGGTGTAGATCAGGTTGATCTTGCCATCCTGGAAAAGGCCGGCGGCGTGGAAATGTTTGCGAAGACCCGTGGTGTCGAGGGTCTTGGCGGTGTCCGGGTCGATGGCGTAGCGGGTTTCAACGGTCAGCATGGCAAAGTCCTTGGGTGCAGGCGGTGTTCAAAGAAAGTCGTCGCGGCGCGGCGTGAAGGTATCGACCAGTGTCCCCGGTTCCAGGCACACGCACCCGTGCAGGGCGTTGGAGGGGATGACGAAGCTGTCGCCGGGACTGACGTCGAAGGTCTCGCCGTCGATGGTGAAGCGGAAACGGCCGCTTTCGACATAGGTCGACTGTACGTGTGGATGATTGTGCAGCTTGCCTTCCGCGCCTTCCTGCTGGAAGCGGAAGGCGACGACCATCAGGTCGGGACTGTCGGACAGCACCTGCCGGCGGATGCCCGGGTCGGCGGTCACTTCGGGAAAGGTTTTCACGAACATTGGTTTTGCCTCAATGGAACAGGGATGGCAGCCACAGCGACAGGGACGGGATGTAGGTCACCAGGAGCAATGTGAAGATGGCGGCACCATAGAAGGGCCAGATCGTCCTGATCGCATCCCAGACCGATATCCGGCCAACGGCGCAGCCGACAAAGAGCACTGTGCCGACCGGCGGCGTGCATAGGCCGATCCCGAGGTTGAGCACCAGGATGACACCGAAATGGACCGGGTCGACCCCGAAAGCGGTGGCAACCGGCAGGAAGATCGGCGTGGTGATGACGATCAGCGGCGACATGTCCATGAAGGTGCCGAGGAAGAGCAGCACGATGTTGATCATCAGCAGGATGATCAGCGGGTTCTCGGAAATGCCCTTCATGAATGCCACCAGTTCCGCGGGGATGCGCAGGAAGGCCAGCAGCCAGCCGAAGGAAGCCGCACAGCCGATAACCAGCAGAACCATGGCGGTGGTGCGCACCGCGGCTTTCGTCGCGGCGACGAATTCCGGCCAGTGCATGGTGCGGTAGGCAAGCGTGGTCACCAGCAGCGCGTAGACGGCCGCGATGCAGGAGCTTTCGGAAGCGGTGAACACACCGGAGCGCACGCCGCCGAAGATGATGCCGATCAACAGCAGGCCTGGAATGGCGTTGATGAACATCGCACCAAGAGCCGACAGGCCGGGAAAACGTTCCGTCGGATAACCGGCGCGGCGGGCAACGAACCAGGCAGTGACCATCAGGGAAACTGCCAGCAAGAGGCCCGGCAGGATGCCCGCGGTGAACAGGTCGGCGATGGAAAGACGTCCGCCAGCCGAGATCGAATAGATGATCATGTTGTGCGAGGGCGGCAGCATCAGCGCAATGATCGAGGAGACCACGGTGACATTGACACCGTATTCGACCGAATAGCCCTTTTCCTTCATCTGCGGGATCATCAGGCCGCCGATGGCGGTTGCATCCGCCGCGGCGGAGCCAGAGATGCCGCCGAAGAGTACGGAGGCGGTAATGTTTACCTGACCGAGACCGCCGCGCATATGCCCGACCACGGCCCCGGCGAGCGCCACCAGCCTTCGGGCAATGTCGCCGCGCACCATCAGTTCGCCGGCAAAAATGAAAAAGGGGATCGCCATCAGCGCGAAAACGGAGACACCCGAGTTCAGACGCTGGAAGACGACGACGGGCGGCAGACCCATGTAGAGCACGGTGGCGAGCGACGCTGCGCCCAGGCAGAAGGCAACGGGTGTGCCGATCAGGAGCAGAACCGTGAATGTGCCGAAGAGGATAACGGGTTCCATATCAAGCAGCCTCTTCGATGGGATCTTCGCCGAAGCGTGCGGTCGGCAGACCGGCTGCGCGACGCATCAGGCGTTCGATGGAAAAGAGAAAAACCAGGCAACCTCCGCCAACGAGCGGCAGGAAATCAACCGCGCCTGAAACGCCGAGCGACGGCAGTTTTACGTCCCAGGCCGACAGCGCCAGTTCCGCGCCGTACCAGGCCATGCCCGCGCCAAAGGCGGCGACCACGGCATCGGAGATGCTGTAAAGCACCAGTTTGGCTCCCTGCGGCAGAAAGTAGAGCAGGACGTCAAAACTGAGATGGTAACCTTCACGGATGCCGACGGCGGCGCCCAGGAAGATGAACCAGCCCATCAGGATGACGGAAGCAGGTTCCGACCAGACGAGGCTGTCGTTCATGACGTAGCGCATGAAGACCTGCGCCGTGATGAACACGGTCATGAGTATGAGGCCGCCTCCGGCAAGCCAGAGCGCTGCCGTGGAGACATGGCGCAACATCTGCGCGGTGAACTTGAGATGAGGCTGCACGTCGAGATCCTGAAGCAGGGAACCGGGTCAAGGCGGATCCTGAAAAACGGCCAGCAGCCAGCCGGGCCGTTCCGCGGTCGATGGACCGCGAAACAGCTTTGCCGGCTGCGGGCTTGCGAAGATCAGTCGGTCGCGCGGATGCGGGCGACGAGATCCTTCAGATTTTCGGAGGTCACGTGCTTTTCGTAGACGCTGTCCATGGCTGCCATGAACGGCTCCTTGTCGATTTCCGTGACGACTTCGACACCGGCAGCGCGGACTTTTTCTTCAGACGCCTTTTCGCGGGCCTGCCACTGTTCGCGCATGAAGGGGACCGAGTCCTTTGCAGCCTGGCGGACGGCTGCCTGGTCTTCCGGAGACAGATTGTCCCAGGACTTCTTCGACATCACCAGCACTTCCGGCACGATCAGGTGTTCGTCCAGAGTGTAGTAGCCGGCAACTTCGAAGTGACCGGAAGATTCGTAGGACGGCCAGTTGTTTTCCGCACCGTCGATAACGCCGGTCTGGATGGACGAATAGACTTCGCCATAGGGCATCGGCGTCGCGTTGGCACCGAGCGCCGACATCATGTCGACGAAGATGTCGGACTGCATGACGCGAACCTTCATGCCTTCAAGATCTTCAATCGATTTGATCGGTTTGACCTTGTTGTAGAAGCTGCGCGAGCCGCCGTCGTAAAAGGCAAGGCCGACATAGCCGTGCGGTTCGAACGCCGCCAGGATCTCGTCACCAATCGGACCGTCCATCACTGTGTGCATGTGATCGACGCCCTTGAAGATGTAAGGCAGCGAGACAACCTTGGTTTCCTCGACCAGGTTGTTGAACGGGCCCATGGAGACGCGGTTCAGGTCGATGACGCCGAACTTGGTCTGTTCGATGGTGTCCTTTTCCTCGCCAAGCTGCGCGGAATGGAACACTTCGACACAGATGCGGCCGTCAGTGCGCTCTTCCAGCAGCTTGCCCATCTGCTTGACGGCCTCCACCGTCGGATAGCCGTCCGGATGGGTGTCGGACGATTTCAGTGTCACTTCGCATGCAAGCGATACGGATGTGAGCGCGGCGGTGGCCAGAAGCGATGCCGCAAGGGTCTTCAATACTTTCATAGTCTCCTCCCGAAATTGGCTCATCAGAGCCGATAGGCCTGCTTGGCAAGCCTGTAAGTGAGGTCGTGAGCGACCTCATATGCCTCGTCCTCGTCCAGCCTCCCGGATGTCACGAGCGATGCGAGGTAAGCGCAATCGACACGGCGGGCCACATCGTGGCGGGCCGGAATCGAGCAGAAGGCGCGGGTGTCGTCGTTGAAACCGACTGTGTTGTAGAAACCCGCGGTTTCCGTGGTCAGTTCCCGGTAGCGGCGCATGCCTTCCGGGCTGTCGTAGAACCACCAGGCCGGACCGAGCTTGAGCGTCGGATAGACGCCGGCAAGCGGGGCCAATTCACGAGAATAGGCCGTTTCGTCCAGCGTGAAGAGAATGATCGAAAGGTCCTTTTCCAGACCGACCGCGTCCAGCAGCGGCTTGAGCGCCTTGACGTAGCTGGTCTGGGTTGGGATATCGAAACCCTTGTCCCGGCCATGAGCTGCCATGATGCCGGACGAATGATTGCGGAAGCTGCCCGGATGAATCTGCAGAACCAGCCCGTCCTCGAGGCTCATTCGTGCCATTTCCGTCAGCATATGGCCGCGGAATGCGTCGGCTTCCGCTGGTGAGCAATTGCCCTTCAGGGCCTTCTGGAACAGGGCTTCAGCATCCGCAGCCGGCAGGTTCTCGGTGCGTGCGGTGGCGTGACCATGATCGGACGACGTTGCGCCGAAGGACTTGAAATAGGCCCGGCGCACCCGGTGGGCATTGAGGTAACCCTGCCAGCTTGTGGTGTCTTCACCGGCGAGCTCGCCGAATTTTTCGACGTTGGCGCCAAATCCCTCGAACTCCGGGTCGACAACCGCATCGGGGCGATAAGCCGTGACGACCCGCCCTTTCCAGCCGCTGTCCCGGATCTGTCGGTGCCATTTCAGGTCGTCCAGCGGTGATTCCGTGGTTGCGATCACCTCGATGTTGAAGCGCTCGAACAGCGCACGCGGCCGGAATTCCGGGCGGCTCAGGCAATCGGCAATGTGGTCGTAAGCTTCATCCGCGGTTTTGGCGGAGATCCGTTTGGTCCAGCCGAAGACTTCCTGGAAGGAATGCTCCAGCCACATGCGTGAAGGTGTGGCCCGGAAAAGATGGAAGTTCTCGGCAAAGGTTCGCCAGATCTTGCGGCTGTCGGTCTCGCTCAAGCCGCCGTCGATGCGCGGTACACCCAGTTGGCTGAGGTCGATCCCTTGCGAGAACAGCATGCGGAAGACGTAGTGATCGGGAACGATGAACAGTTGCGCCGGATCGGGGAAAGCTTCGTTTTCGGCATACCAGCGCGGATCCGTGTGCCCGTGCGGGCTGACGATCGGCAGATCCTTGACGGTGGCATAAAGCTCCGTCGCGATCTTGCGCGAGGTCGCATCGGCGGGAAACAGGCGGTGCGGGTCAAGGCCCTGTTCCGAAATATCCGGTGCATCCGCTCTTTCCAGTGACATTCGTTTCTCCCGTGGCGCCTTTGGGCAGGCTGATGTTGCTACTAGTAAACTGATATGCTAGTTGAGTAGACGAGTCAACGGAGACAACGCTGATGTCAGAAAGTAGCGCCCTGAAGGTGCTCGAGCCGATCAAGATCCCGACCGTGGCAGATACGGTGTTCGAGGAATTGCACCAGCAGATCCTGTCACTGGATCTGGCGCCGGGCACGCGCATGTCGGAAGCGGAAGTGGCCAAGGCCTTCGGCGTGTCTCGCCAACCCGTGCGCGATGCCTTCTACCGGCTGTCGCAGCTCGGGTTCCTTTTGATCCGGCCTCAACGGGCAACGGTTATCTCCAAGATCTCGGAAGTAGCGGTGCTGAAGGCCAAGTTCGTGCGGACGGCGCTGGAAGTTGCCTGCATGCGGGCCGCCATCGAAGTGATCACGGACGCACAGATCGACGATCTGGACGAGCTGCTTGCACAGCAACAGGCGGCGGTGGATGCGAATGAACGCCAGTTGTTTCACACGCTTGACGACACGTTTCACCGGAGGATCTGTGAAATCTCGGGCCACGACTATGTCTGGGCGCTGATCCGCGAGCAGAAAGCGCATATGGACCGGGTGCGGTTCCTGTCGCTGGCGTCCGGGGCGCAAGTCGCACTGGACGACCATTTCCGTATCATGTCGGCCATTCGCAGGCGGGACGGCAAACTGGCCGAATCCATGCTGACCGAACACCTGGGCCGGATTGCCACCATTCTCGGCCGTATCCGCGCCGAGAACCTGGACCATTTCGAGGAATGAGTATGCCGATGCGGTTTCTCGCCATCGGCGAATGCATGGTCGAGTTTTCACCGACACCGTCAGGAACCTACGCCGTCGGCTTTGCCGGCGATACGTTCAACACGGCCTGGTACGCGCGCCAGCTGACGGACACCGAAAAGCTGGATGTCGGGTACCTGAGTGCTGTCGGCGATGACGCACTTTCCGGACAACTGACGGATTTCATCGAAGCTGCAGGAATCAGGCCCTTGATGGCCAGGGTGCCAGGTGCTGCGCCGGGCATGTACATGATCTTCCTCAGCGAAGGCGAACGAAGCTTTCAGTACTGGCGCTCGCAGTCCGCGGCCCGGCATCTTGCCGACGATCTCACAGCACTGGAGACAGCCGGGGAAGGGGACCTGCTCTATTTTTCCGGTATCACAGTGGCCATTCTTGCCGAAGCAGCCCGGGACCGGCTGCTAGCCGCCCTGCAGGCAGCTGCCGGGCGTGGCGCGGAAATCGTCTTCGACCCGAACCTGCGGCCGCGCCTGTGGCCGGCCAGTGACGAAATGTGCCGCTGGACGATGAAGGTGGCCAGTGTCGCCGGCATCGTGCTGCCGTCGTTTGAAGATGAAGCCAGCCATTTCAAGGATACCGACGAAGCGGCGACCGCGGCGCGCTATCTCGCCAATGGGGCGAGGCTGGCCGTGGTCAAGAACGGGGCGGGGCCGATCCTTGTGCGCGGGGCCGATGGTGACAGTTTTCAGTATCAGCCGGAACCGGCAAGCACGGTCGTCGACACGACGGCAGCAGGCGACAGTTTCAATGCGGCGTTCCTGGTCGAATACATGGAACGGGCAAGAACGCGTGAGGCTGTTCGTGCGGGCTGTGCCCTTGCCGCGCACGTGATCGGCAGCCGTGGAGCGCTGGTGCCTGTCACAAGAATGGACCTGATTGCCTGCCGCAACAGGTTGAGCGCCTGATTGTTTGTGTAACCTAACGGCAGAAAAGCCCCAATTTTAATCAACTGTTTACCATAAATATGTTGCTTTCACTCCTGGATCGCGTGATGTGTCTTTAGAATTTTCTGATCCGGTCAGAACCGTATTATTGCAAGTTTGACGGTTCGAGCACGCCGCTGAAAGGACGCGAATATGGCTTCCACGATGAGCCGACGCACATTTGTTGCTGCAATACCCCTGCTGCTGGCAGCCTGCCAGAGCCAGCAGAGTTCAACCGTGCAGGCGGGATTGACCCCGCTGGCCGACGGGACACCGGATTACGCGACGGCCTATGCCGCCAGAACCGATGGCGGGTTTTCGATACCGGCGATCCAGTATCAGAAGTTCGACCCGAAATATCTGCGCCAGGTGGTGTTCTATCCGAGCAAATATCCCTCCGGCACAATCGTTGTCGATCCCGGCAGCAAGTATCTCTACCTGATCCAGCCCGGTGGTCGTGCCATCCGCTATGGCATCGGTGTCGGTCGCGCCGGCTTCGCCTGGAACGGTGAGGCGGAAATCCGCTTCAAGCGCGAGTGGCCGAAATGGTTTCCGCCGGACGAGATGATCGAACGGGATCCGAAACTGGAAAAATATCGCGACGGGCAGGACGGCGGTCCGAGCAATCCGATCGGCGCGCGCGGGCTTTATCTGTGGCAGGGCAACAAGGATACGCTCTACCGCATCCACAGCACCAACCAGCCCTCCAGCATCGGAACCAATGCTTCCAGCGGCTGTATCCGCATGTGGCATCAGGACATCATCGATCTCTACAACCGCGTCAATGTCGGCGCCAAGGTGGTTGTGCTGGGCTAGGTTTTCGGCACCATCCACTACGGCCTCATGTTTGAAGAGCCGCCAGGTCCCCTCAGATGGACTGGCGGCTCTTTTTCGTTCACGCGGCCCATCCTTCGAGACAGCGCTTCGCGCTTCCTCAGGATGAGGGGGGTGGGTGGGGCCGTTTGGGTAAAGCAGCTTTCCGGGTTGGTCAGTCCGATAGCGTGATCTGTCTGGCGTGGTGATCTGGATACTGGGCAGGCAGACTGTCTGTTATCCAGCCGACCAAGGACATTTCGATCCACAGCCCTAGCCTCATCCTGAGGAGGGCCAACTGGCCCGTCTCGAAGGATGGGCACCTTGTTCCGGAGTTACCAGTTTTCCGGCCCCGCCTCGCTTTGCATATGGACGGGACCCGACGGGGAGGCAGTGCCCGCAAGTGTCACCCTTCGACCGATCCAAGAAGCTCTTTTGCCTGCCGGGCTGCACCGCGGATGGCCGCGGCATAGAGGGTGACGTCGATCGAGGTGGCGACGAAGGTTGCGCCGAGCTCCAGACAGGTGCGGGCGAAATCCAGATTGGTGGTCAGGATACCCGGTGCCTTGCCGGCAGCCTTGATGCGTTTCATGGCGTCGAGGATCGCGGCAACGACTTCAGGATGCATCGGGTCACCGAGGTGGCCCATATCGGCGGCCAGATCCGATGGCCCGATGAAGACGCCATCAACGCCGTCGACCGACAGGATGCCGTCGAGGTCTGCCAGGCCGGCGCGGTTTTCCACCTGAACCAGCAGGCAGATCTCACCGTAGGCAGTCGTCAGATAGTCGGGAATGGCGGAAAAGCCGGACGCGCGGGCAAGCGCGGATCCAACGCCGCGCACACCGACCGGCGGATAACGTACTGCACTGACGAGCTCTTCTGCCTGCGCCTTGCTTTCCACCATCGGGACCAGCAGCGATTGCGCACCGGCATCCAGGAACTGCTTGATCATCCAGGTCTCGCCGATGGGTACCCGCACGACCGGCTTGCTGGTGGAGGCCTCGACCACTTTCAGCTGCGCCGTCATGGATCTGAGGTCGTTGGGCGCGTGTTCGCAATCGATCAGCAGCCAGTCGAAGCCGGCACTCGCGGTAATCTCCGCCGAGTAGGCATCGGCAAGCCCGACCCAGCAGCCCATCTGCGGCTGACCGGAATTCAAGGCGGCTTTGAAGGCGTTTTGAGGCGCTGGCATGGTTTTCCCTATTAGGCGAAGGAGCAGGAAACAGACCCGAACGGGCCGAAGTCGGCGTGGACCTTCGAACCGGACGGGCATTCGACCGGCCGGATGAAGGATCCGGACAGAATAATCTGTCCGGCTTCGATTGTCTGTCCGTAATCGGCCATGCGCCGCGCCAGCCAAACGACGCTCTCGACCGGATCGTTGAGGACGCCCGCACCAAGACCGGTCTCCTCCACTTCACCGTTTCTGGTGACGATGGCGCCGGCCCAACGGAGGTCGATTGCTCCGGGATCATGCTTTTCGTTGCCCAGAACCAGGCCGGCATTGGCGGCGTTATCGGCAATGGTGTCGAAGATCTTGCGAGCCTGTCCCGTCTCCGGATCAACGCGCCGGATGCGCGTATCGAGAATCTCCAGGCTCGGACACACGTGATCCGTCGCCGCAAGTACATCCTGGCGCGTGACGTTGGCGCCACCGAGAGAGGCCTTCATGACAAAGGCAATTTCCGCTTCGATGCGCGGCTGGATGAACCGGCCCCTGGGGACCGTGGCTCCGATTTCAAACAGCATGTCGTCGAAGAGGACACCGCTGTCCGGAATGTCGATCTTGAGCGCGTCCTGCATGGCTTTCGACGTCAGACCGATCTTCCAGCCGATGATCTTGCGGCCTTCGGCAAGCTTCGCCCTGGCAAGTTCTTTCTGGATTGCATAGGCCCCGTCCATGTCGAGGTTCGGATGGCGCAGGGTGAGAAGACCGATCTGCTCGAGCGTCTTTTCCGCGTTCAGGAGATCATTTGCGGCTTTGGAGATGTCTGCTTCGCTCAGGCTCATTTTTCATCCTCCACCCCGTTCCGCAAGATGCCGATGCCATCGACCTCGATCTCGACCACGTCACCGGGTTTCAGATAGCGGGGAGGGTCGAACCGGGCGCCGGCACCTGTCGGCGTGCCGGTGACGATGATGTCGCCGGGCTGAAGTGTCATGAAAGTCGAGATGTAGGCGATTTCCTCACGGATCGGGAATGTCATGCGTTTCAGGTAATCGTCCTGGCGCAGCTCTCCGTTGACGCGGGTCTGAATGCGGGCCTCATCCAGTTGCTCCGCCTTTTCGAAAGGCACGAGCCAGGGGCCGATAGAACCGGAGTGGTCCCAGTTCTTGCCCTGGGTGACGTTGAATTTCGCGTGCCGAACCCAGTCGCGGATGGTGCCTTCGTTGCACAGGGTCAGGGCGCAGATATGGTCATAGGCATCTTCCGCCTTGATGCGTCGGCCGGTCTTGCCGATGACGATGGCCACTTCGCCCTCGTAATCGAGTGTGTGGTTTTCGGGCGGCCGGATCAGCGGACGGTCGTGGCCGGTGAACCCGCTGGCAAAGCGGGGGAACAAGGACATGTATTTCGGTTGGGTGCTGCCGTCCTTGTACTCCGCATTGCGGTCGGGAAAGTTGACGCCAACACACAGGATCCGCGGCGCGTTCGGCAGCACCATTTCATAAGTGAACTCGGAATGCGTAACCGGTTTCTCCTTTGCGGCAGTGACAAGGTCCTGCAGACCGCCGGCGCGAATGGCGTCGTAAAGCGTCGGCCACTGCGGAAAGTCCGGCGACAGGGCAATCATGCCGGTATCAGTGACGGCTCCGTAAAATTCCTGTCCGTCGGCGCTGTAGGTTGCGAGCCGGGTCATGCGGTCTCCATGTTTCTGGCAATTTCGATAATGACGTCGAAGGCAAAGGCGACGTCTTCCTGTGTGCAGTCGAACTGCCCGACCTGGAAGCGGACCACCTTGGCACCATCCAGCAGGGTCTGGGTCAGGTAGATCCGGCCATCGTCGTTGATGGTATCGACGAGGCGCTGGTTGAGCGTGTCGAGGTCCCTTGCACCTTCAGGGGCAAAGCGAAAGCTGAACAGGGAAAGGACGGGCTCGGAGGTGATTTCAAAATCCGGTTCTGCGCGCAAATGCTCGGCAAGAGCGGTTGACCAGTCGACATGGTTGCGCAGGCGCCCTCGCAGGCCTTCCAAACCGTAGGAGCGCATCAGGAACCAGAGTTTCAAGGCCCGGAAACGGCGGCCAAGCGGAACGGACCATTCGGAATAGTTGACGATCCCGTCGTGGCCGTGGGTCTTCAGATATTCCGGCCGGATCGCCAAAGTACGCACAAGGTCTTCCGGGTCGCGAACGAAATGGGCGGAACAATCGAACTGGGCTCCAAGCCATTTGTGCGGGTTGAAGACCATGGAATCGACGCCGTCGACGCCTTCCCAGAGCTCGCGGTACTCGGGGACGATCATCGCCGCGCCTGCCCAGGCCGCATCAAGATGCACATAGAGGCCGAAGTCTTTCGCGACCGTGACGACCGCTCCAACATCATCCGACGCGCCAACGCCGGTGCCACCGGTGCAGGCGATGATGCCGGCTGGCCGGAAACCGGCCGCAAGATCGGCTTCGATGGCGGCGCGCAGCGCGTCCGGATCCATGGAGCGGCGTGGGCCCAGAACAGGGATACGCACCAGATTGTCCTGGCCGATGCCGGAGATCCAGATTGCCCTGTCGATGGAGGTGTGGACCTCATTGGAGGAATAGACCCGCAGGCGCGGTTGCCCGCTGAGGCCGGCCTTGTTGCCATCCCACGAAAGGGCGCGCTCGCGCATGGTCAGGACGGCGGCCAGAGTTGCGGTGGAGGCGCTGTCCTGGATCACTCCGGTAAAGGACCCGGGCAGACCGACGGCCTGGCGCAGCCAGTCCATCATCCTGGTTTCCATCTCGGTTGCCGCCGGAGAGGTCTGCCATAGCATGCACTGCGCCGCCATGGCGGTAACGAGATATTCCGCCAGCATTGACGGTGGAGACGCATTGGCGGGGAAATAGGCAAAGAAGCGCGGGTGCTGCCAATGGGTCATGCCCGGCAGAACGATCTTCTCGAAGTCCGCGAAGATCTTCTCCATCTCCTCGGCAAGTTCGGGAGGTGCCTCGGGGAGGGCGTTGAGGATTTCACCCGGCTTCACCTGGGCGCGGACAGGCCGCTGCCGCAGGGTCTGGTGATAGTCTGCGGCCCAGTCGGCCACTCTCCGGCCCCAGCCGGCAAAGTCAGTCCAGTTCATCGCATTCTTCCAACCATTGTCTGTTTCACCTATGGCGCAACAATCGGTTGTGCGGCAAGGCTGGGAGCCTGAACTTCGGTTCCTTCGAACAGGGATCCTTCCTCGAACCAGCTCTTCGGAGCCGGCGCGCCCCAAAGGGTCTGCCGCTGCGGATCCTTCAGGTCCCACCTGATCGGTTCCAGATCCGGATCGACCGTCTGGTAATCCGAACAGTAGATCTCGATCCGGTGGCCGTCCGGGTCTCGAATGTAGAGAAAGAAGGCGTTGGAAATGCCGTGTCGGCCCGGGCCGCGCTCGATATTGGATACCCAGCCAGTGGTTGCCATCAGGTCGAGCAGGTCGATGATATTGAGCGGTGTCGGCACCCAGAACGCGGTGTGGTGGAGGCGCGGGCCCTTGCCGTTGGTGAAGGCAATGTCGTGGACGCCGCCCTTGCGGTGGGTCCAGGCGGCCCACAGACGGCCGGTTGCCTCGTCTTCCGTGTATTCGGTCACCCGGAAGCCAAGCTCGTTGTAGAAGGCAACGGAAGCATCGACGTCCGGCGAGAAGCAGTTGAAGTGGTCGATGCGGAGCGGCTTTACGCCCTTGTAGAGTGCGTATTTCTGATGGATCGGCGGCAGGCGGTCCATCTTGGCGTAGAACTCCAGCGGAATGCCGTGCGGATCGCGGGTCCGGAATGTGCGCGACTGATAGGGCCGCTCGACCCAGTCGACCGGCAACCCCTTGCCCTTGAAGAAGTGCGCGGCCTTGTCGAGGTTTTCCTCGTCGAACACCTTGAAGCCGAGATCACGGGCAGCGGCATCTGCCGATTTGCGCAGGACAAGGCAATGGTGGCCGCGTTCTTCCATGGCGCGCAGATAGATCGCCTCTTCGGCTTCGTCCGTGACCTGAAGCCCGAGCGTGTCGACATAGAAGGCCCGGCTCTTGGCCAGATCCGTGACGCCCAGTTCCACATGGCTGAGCCGGATGATGTTGAAGGGCGGATAGAGATTGGGGGCCGGAATGGGCATGGAAGGCTCCTGCGATAAACCTATTGGACCGGGAAGATGACGTTGGTCTGTCCGGTACCGGAACTGGGGAAATAGTCGGTCACGACCTCGCATTCGGCGGTGTAGCTGTCCCAGCCGAGCGCGCCGTAGAGCATGGCGGTGTCGTGCATGGAGCCTTCGCCGCAGCAATGGTCGGCATATTCCGGCAGCATCTTCAGGAAGGTGGCATGATCGCCCCTTTGCCACATGTCGAGGACATGCAGATCGACCTGCCGGTTGAACTCGGACGAGATGGTGAAAGTGCCGTTGTTGGCGGCGTAGTCCTTGTTGGCCCAGATCTTGTGAGACAGGGAGCCCGAGGCAAGCAGCAGCACCTTCTCGTCACTGGCTTCGACTGCCGCCCGGATCGCTTCGCCGACGATACGGCTCTCGTCATGGCCGTGCACCGTGCACCAGGCGGCGACCGAGACGACCTTCATGTCGTGTTCCCGGCTCATGAACCGCATCGGCACCAGCGTGCCGTATTCAAGTTCCAGGCTATCGAGATGATGGGCGAGCGTGAAAGCGCCGCGCTCGGTTGCCTCTCTTGCGATGGCGTCGCCCATCTCCGGGTTGCCCTCGTAGGCGTAAGGCAGGTTCTGGATGAAATGCGGAAATTCGTTCGAGGTGAACAGGCCTTCGAACCGCTTGTTGGCATTGATGTGAAAGCCTGCGTTGATCACCCAATGCGTGTCGCAGACGATCGCCGTCGTCGCGCCGAGCGCTTTTGCCCGGCGCGCGATTTCGTAATGACCGTTGATAGCCGGCTGACGCTTGCCCTCCACAGGTCCGGGCTGTTCCGACATCAGCATGGTCGGCACATGCGTGACCTTGGCCGCGAGAACGATTTCTCCCATAGTCTCCTCCCGTTACTGCGATCTTATGTCGTTCACATTCCTCACGCACCAAGGCGCGGGATGGCGTGCTGGCCGGTCGCAAAGCCGATGTGTTTCTGTTCCATGTAGAATTCGAACGACCAGTCGCCGCCGTCGCGGCCGATGCCGCTGGCCTTGACGCCGCCGAAGGGGGTGGGCAGGTGGCGGACGTTTTCCGAGTTCACCCAGATCATGCCCGCTTCCAGAGCGTTGGTGAACCTCAGCGCCCGCGTCAGGTCGTTGGTCCAGACGTAGCCGGTCAGGCCGTAGGGAATGTCATTGGCGATCCGAAGTGCTTCTTCTTCCGACCCGAAGCGGATGGAGGTCAGGACCGGGCCGAAGATTTCTTCCTGGGCGATCTTCATGGCGTTATTCGCGCCGGTGAAGAGGGTTGGGCGCACGAAGCAGCCTTCCGTCCCGACGCGGCTGCCGCCAGCGGCAATCGTTGCACCGTCCTGGCGGGCGATTTCGAAGTAGCCGGTCACCTTGTCGAAATGGGTCTTGTGGATCAGCGGGCCGATTTCGGTCTTTGGGTCGAGGGGATGACCGACCTTGATGTTGTTCACCCGATCGATGAGCCTTGCCTCGAATTCCTCGGCAATCGTGTCCTGCACCAGAAGGCGCGAGGACGAGGTGCAGCGCTCTCCGTTGAGCGAATAGATCATAAAGATTGCCGCATCCAGCGCCCGGTCGAGATCGGCATCGTCGAAAACGATCACGGGGTTCTTGCCGCCGAGCTCGAAATGCACCCGTTTCAGGGTTTCCGCCCCCTGTCGCATGATCATGGACCCGGTGCGGCTCTCGCCGACGAAGGCGATGGCCTTGATGTCAGGATGTTCTGTCAGGGCCTTGCCGGCTTCTTCGCCGAGGCCGTTGACAAGGTTCCAGACACCTTTCGGCAGGCCGGCTTCTTCTGCAATTTCCATCAGGATGCGTGCAGTGACTGGAGAAAATTCCGCCGGCTTGTGGACCACGGTGCAGCCTGCAGCGAGCGCCGGCGCGATCTTCCAGGTCGACAGCATGAAAGGCGTGTTCCAGGGCGTGATCACGCCGACCGGTCCGATCGGAAGACGGGTCGTGACGTTCATGAGGGTCGGTGATGGCAGGGCCTGACCGTCGCGGGCACCTGGCGTCTTGTCAGCGAAGAAGCGGAAGTTCTCGGCGCCGCGCAGGGCGGCCTTCGACATGAAACGCAGGGCCTGACCGGTATCCCAGCATTCGCAAAAGGCGATTTCTTCGGCGCGGGCGACAATGCCGTCGGCAATCTTGTGAAGGATTTTCTTGCGCTCCGTCGCGGCCAAATCGCGCCATGCCGGAAAGGCCTCCTTGGCGGCCCTGGCTGCAGCGTCGATATCGGCAGCATCCCCCCTGGCAACCTTGCAGATCAGGCTGTCGTCCACCGGGGAGGTGGTTTCGAATGTCGCGCCGGAGGCTGCGGGGCAGGCCTTGCCGCCGATCTGGTTCAGCACGCCGGTCTCCCGGAACCTTGCGAGGTAGGTCTCAAGTTTTTCGATGTTGTTCTGAAGGTCAGACATGGGTCAGACAGTCCCCAAATGGTCGCGAATGGTGCCCGTCTTGGGCGAAAGGTCCGGGTCGATGTCGCGCATCTCAAGCGATAACGCGAGCGAACTGGTGGCCAGGACCGGTTCCAGGAAAGCCTTTGCGGCCTTGAACAGACGCTCCGCTGCGTCGCGCTTGACGTCGTCCGGCCGTCCGGCGCGAAGGCGTACGGAAATGTCGATGAAGGCATGTTTCGGGTTGCCGTCGGCGATTGCATAGTGGTCGCATCGTATGGCCCGCACCCGCAGACCGGGCATGGGAAGGGCATCGATGGTCGCGGCTTGCGCACGCAGATGCTCGCACAGGGCCTTTATGTCGGCCCGCTGTTCCAGGTTGGCGGAATATTCCAGCGATATGTGCGGCATGGGATTTCCTTAACAGTGCAATATTTGCTATGTTAAATATATGAGATCGAAACTGTCAAACTTTTTGTGTCTAATAATCTGCCAATTCGCTATGGACCTTGCATGATCGACGACACTGAACCCGCTGACGGCCCGGCGCTGCCGTCCACAAGACGCTCCATCCCGATTGCGCTGATCCGGGCGCGCGAGAAGGTCATGGGCCCGATCCGCGAGATGCTCTCCGACTGCGGCATCACCGAACAGCAGTGGCGCATCCTGCGGGTGCTGGAAGAATTCGGTCCACAGGATGCCTCGACCCTGGCCGACCGCGCCTGCCTTCTGTTGCCCAGTCAGACCCGGATCGTTCAGACACTTCTGGAAAAGGGGTTGGTAACCCGTCAGGCGGACGAGAAGGACCGGCGCAAGCAAACGGTGGCGATTACGCCGGCCGGACAGGCAATCATTGAGGATAAGCTCGATGACGCCAAGGCAATCGCGGCGCGCATAGAAGAGGTCATCGGCAAGGAGAAACTGACACAGCTGCTCGACATTCTGGAGGATTTCCAGAAGCTGTAAGAGGCTTGGGACTGAGCCTGGGGCTGGGCCGGATTTCGGATAGCGGCCGGTTTTCGCGCTGAAGGCTTGGCACCGGATGCTGGCTATGGGCCGGAAACGGCCCGGGCTCCCTTCAGCTTGCGTAGCTGGAAAAGAGCCCGGGCTTCTGGTCTCGTGCGGGAAGAGACCAGTTGTTTTAGTTGTAGCGGTACATCTTCTTTTCAGAGAACCACTTGCCCTGGCGGGTTTCGGTCGTGGATCCCGCCTTGTCGGCTTCCGCGAAGAGCTTGTGCGCCTCTTTCGACCGGCCCGTGTGATACAGCGCCCAGGCCCGAAGCAGTTTTGCCTTGCGGCTTTCGCGCCCGCTCATTGCGTTTCTTTCAAGGTACGGCAGAGCGCCTGCATAATCTCCGGTGCTGATCTCCTGTTCGGCAGAGCGCAGGTAGGAAGACCCGGAGGAGCGCGATCCGCCAGAGGAGCGGCTGCGTTCTTCGGAAGCGGACGCAAGCTGTGCGCCGCCGAGGGTCTTGATCGCCGGGAATTTGGTTGACCATTGCGCGATCAACTGTCGTTCGCGGGCTTTCTGCTTTTTGCGCTGAGCAACCACGATCTGGCCGACGGCCGCGGATTCGTTCGGCTGGAACTCCATCGACTTGGCAAACCAGATTTCAGCTTCATCGAGTTCAAGCATGTTGTAGAAGTGCCAGCCGAACACCTGGGCGGCAATCGGCGATTGCGCATCCTGGACGACGTTCGCAAATCTCGACAGGCGCTTGAAATCCATCTCGGTGCCGTAGCCTTCCAGAAGCTGGATCGAAACGACTTCAAGATATGCCTTGAGGATGAGCGGATCCTTGCGCCGGTTCTTGTAGGCAAGTTCCTCGGCTTCCTCGTATTCGCCATCTTCCTTCATGGAGACGACCATGCCTTCGATGGCCTTTGGCGAGGGGCGAAGCTTGTAGGCTGTCTGGAACCATTTGGTGGCGGTCTTGAACTCTTCGCGGGAATAGTAATACCAGCCAAGAAGTTCGGCATCGTTCGGGTTCTGGAGTTTTGCAGCCGAATTGGCGAGTGCGTCCAGATCCGATTTGTCGACCAGCATGGCGGGATCGGTGGCGCCCTCGCCAACTTCACCACGCAACAGGTCCAGGTAGATTTCGTTGAATTCCGAGCGGCCGTCCAATCCGGTTCTGCCGTAGGCGACAAGCTGCTCCACCGCGTTGCGCGGCAGCACTTCGGCAGCCTTTTGCACGGTGGCCTTGCGTTCTTCCTCATTGGCGCAGTTGGCAAGGATGTACTTGTAGGCTTCGAGCGCCTTGACGTCCTGACCGGTCTCGTTGAGAGCCCTGGCTGTCCGCCAGATAATGTCGATTTCCTGGCAGGTCAGAAGATCGGAGTTCTTCACCGCGATCTTGATGACCTCCTGGGCGTTGCCCAGTTCGGACGCCTGGATGAGGGTCTTTCGCGCTTCGGCATTGATGATCTGTCGGCGCAATTCGGCTGAAGGCTCATAGCCCGGGTAGAGATTTATGTATTCCCGGATCTTGGCGTAGAGCTCCTGGGTCCGGCCGGTGGCGAAGAGATCCCAGAGCGGCTGTTCGTTCACCTCGATCCGGTTGCGGTCGTAGATGTTTTCCGGCGGTTGCCAGTCCGGATGAAGAGACTTCAGCCGCTTGATTTCGGCAGACACACGGCCGATCTCACCGTTTTGTGCGTAGTAGCGCAGGGCCGTTTCATCGACCTTGGCAGCCGCGGGGGCCGCCGGGGCCGCGGACTGTGCGGCCCCTGGCTGGGTGACCGAAAGCGCGAAAGGCGAAACATTGGCCTGCTGGACCGGCAAAACACCGGTTTCAGGTGCCTGCAGGACAAACGGAGAGCCGCCGGGCAGTTGTTGTTGCGGCGCGGCTTCCCACGGAGCGGACTGCGCCAGGGAACCGTTGGTCGCAAACGCCAGCGCGAAGGAGGCAATTACCATTCTGGTGAAAGACATTGCGGATACCTCTCTGCAATTGCGAGAATCGTGAAGATCTGAAGTGTTGTGGAGTAATAGTCGTCGGTGCCGATCTGCAGCAGTTCGGACGGGAATGGCTCGGCCTTGTCCATGCATCTGGTCAGGGCGGCAATTGCGCGAAAACCGATGCCACCCATGACACTCTTCGGCTCGCCCGTGACGATCTGCGTAACCGATGGGCCGCGGGGATCGGCAAAGCCGCGTAGCGTTGAAAAATCCGCCGCCTTTTTCACGCGCAGGGCATTTCTGGACAGCGCGAGATAGAGCGGAACCCGGATGGCATTGTAGCCGAATTCAGGTGTGAACTTATCGGAAGGAACCAGCTTGAGGCCGCCGATATCGACCCAATCCGGTGGCAGGTAGCTTGGAGCCCTCTGGGAAAGGTCCAGGACGTCCTCTCCGACAACCGCAACTTCGCCCCAGTTCGCGGACGTATCGAACTCTGCGATGGTTTCGAGGGCCGGATAGACCCAGTAGGAGGGGTTGACCGTGACGGTTTGATGATCGCCGGAGACGAACCCGTCACTGCCGGGAACAAGAACCGGTCCGAGGGCGGTTTGCTGAAGGAGCGTTGCGGCGATATCCGCCAGAACGACCTTTGCCGAGGCAAGGTCTTCAGGGTCTCCCCAGTTCTTGTAGGCCTCGATCAACGCCCAGGCGATCAGCAGGTCCCCGTCCGTCGCGTTGTTGGTGTCGGCGACATTGGGACCTTCCGGCGTGTGCAGCACCTTCCAGGCAAACAGGTGATCCTTGCGCACCTGCAGGTTCTCATAGGTGTAGTCGCGGATCAGCTTGAAGGTCTCGCGGTCATCCACCGCGACGGCCAGAACCATGCCGTAACCCTGGCCTTCGCTGTGACTGATGCCTTCATTGGCATCGTCGATGACGGCTCCTTCCGGGGTCATGTGGCGGCTCGTATAGTCCCGCCACGCCGACCCCAGCCAGAGCGACACGGCTTCCTTGCTGCGCGCGCTGGCGCCGAACACCGGTTCGGCGTGAGCGGGAGCAAGCGACAGGAAAAGTGCCATGCCGGTTGTCATGCAAAGCCTCAGCATGTCAGCGTCCGGACCGTTTGAGGGAGACGTAGTAGCTGAAGCCGAGGATCAGGCAGAACGCCAGCATGAACACGACGAAGTCGAGCATGTTGTGCGAGACCAATCCTGCCACGACGAGCCGGCTGTTCCTGAACTCGGACGGGTTTGCCAGCGAGGCAAAGTAGTTCGGATCGGACAGGCGTTCGGACGCAAACCGGTTGGTGGTCGCGTTATAGAGCGATGTGTCGCCGGTGAGCCAGGCAAGCCTGCCTTCGCGCAGCATCGTTTCCGTGCTGGCCTTGATGTCGTCACTCGTCAGTCCGGTCACGACGGTCCAGGTGTCCTGCTTGACCGGGGCTCCCATGAAGGCAACCCAGCTTTCCTTGGATGTCAGCGTCTTGGTGCGCTGTGCGATCAGGATGCTGTTGCCCTGCAGCGCGAAGCTGCGGTCGGACGGAACTTCGGAATTGAGCTTGAAGCCGACGCTGCGCCAGGCGGATCCGGCGTATCGCTGGATGCTTGCCATCAGGCTGGTGTCGTTTTCGTCAACAGACTTCAGCCCGAAAAAGCGGCCCACCTGACTGCGCGAGCCTTGCGTTCTTTCCGGGTCGAGCGTGTCCAGATAGGCTTCCTTGGCCATGCCCGACAGGCGATTGACCGGGGCAACAATCAGGCCTGGCTGATTGCCGACCGAGGCGGAGGCCGTCGTGATGGCGATCGGCCGGACCTGCTGTGTGATTGCTGCCGTTGCCACGGCAAGCTGTGCAGCGGCCTCCAGGCTTTTCGGGTCGTCGGCAAGCACCTGAATGGTGGTTGGCCGGTTTTCTGCAGGATTTTTCGGCAGAAGGTCGGAAGGAGACAGGCTCGGTGTCACGCGCATTCTGGCAAGTGCATCGAACTCGATCGTCGATGTGTCCGCATCAAGCGACAGCCGGTCGCCATTGAGGCCGGTCGCGACATCGCAGGTGGCATCATCTTCTGTCAGGGAAGACACTTCGATGCGCAGGTCGTTGAAGCCGGGCGAGAAGCCGCCAAGCGGGATATCGAGTGGATTGCGGGAAGAAATGCCGTCACGCGTCAGTTCCGCAGACGCAAGTGCGGCACCATTGGCGAAGACCTGCAGCCGGTTGGCATTGGACAGGTTTGCCAGCGCATCGATGTTCAGGCTGAGTTTGGCCTTGCCATAGTCTCCGACGAAGTAGTCGTCCGGCAGGCGGATCGAGAAGTCCTGCCGGAGAAGCCGGCCGTCAAAGCGTTTGCTGCTGACGCCGATCTTTGCCAGGGAAACCGTTTCGCCGGGTTCGATCTCGTAACCGAACTTGTTTTCGAATGCGGCAATACCCCGGCGGCTTCCCAGCATCGGCTTGGCCTGCAGGGCCTGTTTGAAGGCCTCGATGGACTTGTCCAAAGCCGGGCGGTTCTCTGCCGCGAGAAACAAGGAAACCCGGCCCGTATCCGGCCGGTGGACGATAGCAAGGCCAGGGATTTCCGAGCCGGTGTCGCCAACGGCAAAGCCTGCGTGCGAAAGCTCGGCCCGAGTGCCGACAATGATATCCAGGCCGGCATCGTTGCCAGGCTCGTTCCTGATCTGGATGTCCGGGTAATGATATTTTCCGAAAGCGGCGACAGTCTGTGCAACTGCCAGGGCCCGGTCCAGATTTCCGGCGCTCGCCGTACCCAGTTGCAGCAGGCGCATGTTGGTGGCGCCGCTCTTGTCGTTCGGGACCGCGCGCAGCAGTTCAAGGCTGGCCGACACCTTCGGTGAGTTGTCCGGGCCCGGATCGAACACGATACCCGTGTTTGCCGGGTTCAGCACCGTCCACAGTTCATATGTGGCGGGGATCGTGCAGTCCACGCGGTGCTTGTGTTTCGCGATGAACCGGATTTCGTTGAACCCCTCGACCATCAGTCCGGGAGGGAGATCGAAGCTGCGCATCGAGCTTTGAGCGCCTGCGTTGAGTTCAATGTCGCCAACGGGCTGACCGTTGACCATGATGCTCATGCTGGAATGTTCCGGGGCGGTCGAGACCGCGGTCAGGTAGTCCACCTGCAGCTTGCGATAGAGAAGGACCTCGTCCCGGGGAGCGTAGACGGCCAGCCGGATTTCGGCCTGTTCGCCTTCCATCCGGAGCTGGTCGGCGGTTGCCGTCAGGCGGCGGATTGTGCTGCGTTCTTCGGTCTTGGTGTCGAGCACCGATACGTCGAGCTGCTGGGCAACTGCCGAAACAGGCAGAGCAATCAAGGTTGAGGCGACAAGCGCTGCCTTGAGGCAGGTTGCGGCTTTGAGGTGATACAGAGTTTTCATTGCTTCAATCCTCATTCTGCAGGTGCGAGGACGGATTCAGGCAGGTCCTGCTCGACAGGTGCCGGCTTGCGTTTCAGGCCGGACCGCAGGGCTGTCATGAGGCCGAGGATCGGGACGCGAATGCCGTAGTAAAGCGCCCATCTGGTCAGGCGCATCATGCCCGCGATCACCGAGGATCCCGTCAGCTTCCTGTTGTGCAGGGCTCTCGGTATTGTCAGGTCGGCAAACATCACGTCGCTGGAAACGATCGCTCGCGTTGCGACGGTATCGAGATAGGCGGCGCCGATCAGAATTCCCTTCGAGCCGGCCCGCTGGGAGGCGACACGAATGTTGATGCCTGTTTCGGCAAGCGCAGCGTCAGGTTCCGGCGTTGCATCGGCTGACCGGTCCAGAGATTGACGGGGATGGAATGTCAGGTGGCCTTTGTCGCCGAGCACGTTCCCCCATGCTGGTGCTCTTTCAAGCTGAATGAGCAGACCGTTGGTATTGGATTCCACCAGATTGACGGGGATGGTTTCGTCGCGAAGACGGAGCGTCGCCTTGCGATGGACCCGGATACGCGGTGCGGTTCTGACTTCCTTCCGTTCCAGGATGGCGCCAAGGGCTGCACCGGCAATGATCAGGTTGAAGACATGCCAGATGCCGACAACACCAAGCAGGGCAGTCTGGCCGGTGTCGTTCTGCAGGCGCCAGGCCAGCACGCCGGTCGTGAGGAGCATGACCGCGAAGACGATGATGTAGGGCCATGCGATGACCGACAGCTGTTCTTCTTCGAGTGTTTCACCCTTGGTCGTGACGTTGAACTTCGGCGCACGGGGGTTCATCAGCACGGAGAAGATCGCCGGGAACAGGTAGATTGACTGGATGTACTCGTAGAGTTCGGAGATCCAGGGCCACCTGAGCTTGCCATAGAGGCCGGACTGGATCGTCACCACCGCAAGGATGTAGGTCATCGTGTAGGCCAGGAATTCCTGCGGCGAGGCGATGTAGATCTTCATGTTGAAGAGGATGAACATCAGCGGCGCCAGCAGGAACACCAGCCGCGGGAACGGGAACAGCCAGAACATGGCGCTGGACATGTAGGCGACGCGCTGCATGAAGCTCAGGCCAGGCTTGAACATCGGGTTCTTGAGCATCAGGATCTGCAGCATGCCCCGGCACCAGCGGGACCGCTGGCCGATGAACGAGGCGAGGGTGTCAGGCTGCAGGCCGGCGATCATCGGGCGGTCGACATAGGCGCTCTTCCAGCCGCGCGAATGCAGCTCGAGAGCGGTTTCACAGTCTTCCGTGATCGAGACGCCCGAGAAACCGCCGACTTCATTGAGGGCAGCACGCCGCAGGACAGCACCGGAGCCGCAGAAGAAGGTGGCGTCCCATTTGTCGAGACCCTTCTGGATCATGCCGTAGAACATGTCGTTCTCCGAGGGCATGATGTTGTAGGTGCGCAGATTGCGCTCGATCGGATCCGGATTGAGGAAGAAGTGCGGTGTCTGAACCAGGAACAGTTCGGGGTCCTTGAAGTAGGCGACGGTTTCGCGCAGGAACTCCCGTGACGGTGCGTGATCGGCGTCGAAGACCACCACGAGATCACCTTCCGACCGCGACAGGCCGTAGTTGAGGTTTCCGGCCTTGGCATGCTCGTTTCGCTCACGAGCAAGATAGGTCGCACCGAGATCTTCGCAGATCCGCTTGAATTCCTGGCTGCGCTCATAGGCGGCAAGGGCGGCCTTCTGGTCCGTGGAATTCAGCTTCTGAAGCGTTGCGCCATCGTCCAGAAGGAACACACGGAACTTGTCCTTCGGATAGTCCATGTTCTTGGCGGCGGCGATGGTGCAGGCGACGAGGCCCGGATCCTCGTTGTAGCTGGGAATGAACACGTCGACGGTCGGAGCATCGGCGTCGGAGTTCTGCACCTTGCGGGGACGCTCATAGCGGTCGGAGACGATGAGCGCCGACAGGAAGAACATCAAGATGCAGAAGAGCTCTGCAACAAGCAGCAGGACGCCGGGAACGAAATCGTAAAAGTTCTCGATCGGCGGAACCGTCTGTGTCACGCGCCAGTAAACGTAACGACCGACCAGCAACCCTCCGAGCGTCAGAAACGTGACGCGTCCCAGAGTGCCCGGCAAGACCTTCGTGAATTGCATGGCAACCAGAACGAAGAGGCCGAGAAAGAGTTGAACTTCAACCGAAAGCGGCAGCGTGACGATGAAAAATGTAGCGATGGTCGCTATCGTCGCGAATACGTATAAAAGTAAGTTCAGCATAGCCTAAGTTCCTGTACTTTGTACGTTATTGGTCTGGTGCTATTTGAATTGCTTTCGTCACCGAGTTGACGAGCTCTATTTGTGAGCTTGTTGCGGTTCTTTGCTGTGCCATCGCAAGGTGATTTCTTGCGGTGTTGTAGCTGATCCCGATTTCCTCGGCGGCTTGTCTTACGGTTTTGCCGTCTATTATTTTCTTGATGATGCGCGCCTGCTGATGCGTGACCCCGGTGGCGGCTTTGATCGTCTCGGCGCTTACCTCGTTGGAGGCGGTGTCCGCGGTGATCAGGACCTTCTTGCGGAAATAGGATCTGACGGGATCCCGGGTTTCCTCGTCGGACACCTGGGACGGGATGGCCTCCACGAAGTAGCGGGGGCCACCGGCAATGCTCATGACCCGTGCCTGGTCCTGCCGAGTTGATCCGGTGTTTGCCGGGGCATCGACGGGCAAGTCGCGAGAGTGGCGGGCAAAGAACGGTGCCAGGCTCAACGGTGCCTGGATCCTGCCGTCGATGAGGCGAAGCTCGCCGCCTTTCTGCAGGACCTTTTCCATCGCCGGGTTTTTGACAAGGACTGAGCCGTTGCCGAAGAACACAAGCGCTGGCGACTTGATGTGTTTGATCCAGTATTGCGCGCTTGTCAGTTCGGTGCGGTTTCGCCCGTAAACGAGATCCTCGGCATAGGCCTCGAAGCCGCCGAAGATGTCATCCGCATAAGCAACAACACCTTGGAAAAGACTGTCTGAAAAGCCGACTGGAACGTGGGCGGCAAGATAGAGCTGCAAACCCATTCCCAATTCGACCATGAGAACAGCCGCACGGTTGGTTTCAAGGGTTGTATCGCGCGACAAACCATCGGGTGTTGTTGCGGTGCAATGCAGGATCTCGGTGTCGTGTGTAACGGGGGTGCAGGAGTTGGCTTTTACTTGGGAGAACGTGTCTATTTCGTTCCCAAGAAGATGTTCAGCTTCCCAGGCTTGACGATTGTCATCAATTGTATAGCAAATCTCGATCTTCTTCCTTCTTGCATCCAGAACAAAGATGCTGAAAAGAAGAAATTCAAAGCGTTTGGCCAGTGCATACGGAAAGTCTAAATTGCTTCGGTTGCGGCGTTCTTTTGTCTGGCCACCGTATAAAACACTTTCGTTAAAGTCCCTTCCTGCAAAATACATTTTTTGCTCCCAGGTAGAAATGGATTTTATTCGTGGCGATGATCTAAGTTCTGGCTCGGTTCATTTTCAAAAATTGGATTTATCTAAATCGATCGATTGGTTTCTTAGGAGGTTAATAAATTATTAAACCTTTTATACCGGAAACTTCATGCCGTTGCTCTAGTGCAATTGCATCAATTTTAAAGCAACTGTAGTCTTGGTTAATTTATAACTCTAAGAAAATTGTAGAATATGCTTCAGTATTAAATGAGATATATCGATGAATACATTAAGATCATCGAGTTGTAATCACGAGATGGTTTTCGTTGAATTTGATAAATGCAAGTGGAGGTGGTGTGCACGCGTGTATTGCTGCGCTGCAGCATTTATCGTGTTTTTTCGATTTCTACTGTTTGCGACGAAATGTCCCGAGGCGATTTCGCGAAATGCCCGGTGAAATCTGTTTGAGATAAAATTTTGTCTTGTTTGATTTAACTATTCAGATTGCCGACAAATTAGGCGGACTTGGCTAATTTGAGTTCAGGCTCAGGAATTGGGCGTTTTGCCTTCCCGGATTTGTGATCGAATTTTTCGAAACTTGATACGCGGCGACCAGATATGTCGCGCAGTGGTTGAAAGTATTAGAGAAATTCGACCTGAAATAGGGGCGGCGGCTTGCTGGTGCGGCGAACAGAAGAGCCTGGGCGCGCAAATCCCGTTGGCTGTTTGCGCGCCGAGAGCTGGTTTTCTGATAGCAAGTGGCCTGTAGAGGATCCGAAGCCCTCGAGGTCTTGAGAGGGCTTCAGGGCAACGTGGTGGTGCCGGCCGTTGAGGCTTGCGCGTTACGGAGATGCTTCCGAGGGATTAGCCGGAAACGGCTTTCAGTCCGGTCTCGACCGCCGACAGGATTTTCGTCACGTTGTCCGATGTCACGATCAGCGGCGGCGAGAAGATGGCATTGTTTCCGGAAACCCGGATCATGACGCCGTCCTCATAGGCGGCCTGCTGCAGCTTCAGCGGGACATCCTTTGCCGAAGGTTTTTTGCTGGCGCGATCGGAGACGAGTTCGATGGCGCACATCAGTCCTTCGCCGCGCACGTCGCCGATCACCTCGAAACGTTCCTGGAGCCCTTTCAGGCCACCAAGAAGTTCCTTGCCGCGTGCGGCGGCGTTTTCATGGACCTTCAAACGTCGGATCTCTGCGAGGGCAGCCAGAGCGGCTGCGGCGCCGACAGGGTGACCGGAATAGGTGTAGCCGGTATCGATGGACGCGATGCCGCTGGTGTCCTTTTCAAAGACTTCGGCCACATGCCCGGCGATCATCACCGCGCCGAACGGGAAATAGCCGTTTGTGATGGCTTTTGCCGTGCACATGAAGTCCGGCTGTACGCCCCAGTGACGTGCGCCGCTCTCGCTGCCGGTGCGACCGAAGGCGGTGATGACCTCGTCGGAGATCAGGAGAATGCCGTTGCGGTTACAGATTTCGCGCACCATCGGCATGAAGCTCGGATGGGGAGGCATGACACCACCGGCGCCGAGGACGGGCTCCATGATGAAGGCGGCAATGGTGCCGGCTCCCTGGAAGGCGATCTCGTCTTCGAAGGCGGCTGCGCAGAGCTGGGCAAGTTTCGCCGGATCGCTCTCGTTGAACGGGTTGCGGTAGGTGTAGGGAGCCGGAATGTGGAAGCAGCCCGGCAGCAGAGGCTCGTAAGCGTTGCGGAACTTGCCGTTGCCGTTGACGCTGGCGCCGCCGAAATGGGTGCCATGATAGCCTTTCTTCAGGCTGAGAAACTTGGTGCGGCCGGCTTCGCCGCGAATGCGGTGATACTGGCGGGCGAGCTTGAGGGCGACTTCGACCGAATCCGAGCCGCCGGAGGTGAAGAAGGCCCGCGTCAGCCCGTCCGGGGCGAAGAAATCGGCCAGTTCGTAGGAAAGCTCGATCACCTTGTCGTTCGATGTGCCGCGAAAGATCGAGTAGTAGGGCAGGGCGTTCAGCTGGTCGGAGATTGCCTGTTTCACCGGCTCGCAGGAGTAGCCGAGGTTGACGTTCCACAGCCCGCCGACGGCATCAAGAACTTCGTGCCCGTCGACGTCGGTGATGAAAACATCGCGGCCACCTGTCAGGATCGTCGGCAGATTGGTCTGGCTGTCGGCCGGATGAGCCATCGGATGCCAGACATGGCGGGCGTTGTTTTCCTTCAGGAAGTTGGAATCCTTCATGTCATGTCTCCTTGGAGTAAACTTGGCAGGCCGAGCAACGAAAGTGCCTGGTCATAGGAAGATCGGGGGGAAAGAACGTCGAAGTGAACCGTCTGCAGACCGGCCGTCTCCGCGCCGCGAATGTTGCGCAGCTGATCGTCGACAAAGACGCAGGCGGATGCGGGCAGGCCGAGTTCGTCCAGGCACAGCTGATATGCACGCGGATCCGGCTTCAGGATCCTGGTGTAGGTGGCATCGACGATGACGTCGAAATCATCCAGAAAAGCGAGCTTTTTCCTGAAGTCCGCACCATAGAATAGGTCCAGCTCGTTGGACAGGACCGCAAGCTTGCAGCCTGCCTGCCGGGCAATGTCGATTGCGGCCAGGGCTTCCGGCCGCATGACGGCATCGGGATCAGCGCCGCGCGCAGCCTTCACGAACTGGGCCATTTCCGTCCAGTCGTTGCCGGTCAATTCGGCAATTTCCTGCGTGCGCCGGTGCCAGTAGTCGCGTTCGGAAATCTCGTCCCGCTGCATTGCCTGCCAAAGACTGTCGGTTGCCGGATCAAACGGGCCGCGCCAGGTCAGGGTGCCGGGGGCGAGCCCGAGAGCCTGTTCGGTCAGGTCGTGGGTCTCGAACATCGTGCGAGTGACAACTCCGCCGAAATCGAGCACCAGAGCCTTCGTGTCATGCGGCATCGCGCCAGATCCTTCTCAAATCGACCGGGACAACGCCGCCGAGTTTTTCAGTGACTTCCGTCGCCGCGATCGGCAGGGAAATTCGGATTTTTGCTTTCAGCTCATCGGTCATGCGAACGGTGGGGGCGGCAACGGCTATGGTGCCGACTGCTTCTGGCAAGTCGCCGAAGATCGGCGAGGCAAAGGAAGAGACGTGCTCTTCAAAGCCCTGGTCGATAAAGGCAATGCCGTCGTTTCGAACCTGTTCGACTGTCTGTTTCAAAAGCTCGGTATCGGTGATCGTGTAGCCGGTGGAGGGTTTGAGCTTCGTCTTCAGAAGCTTTGGCAGCAGGTCAATCGGGCCATAGGCCAGCATGGCGAGACCGGAGGCGGTTGCGTGCAGTGGCAGCAGTTCAGCTTCGTCGAAATAGACCCGCGTGCCGTGAACGAGTGCGTCATGATGATAGAGCGGTGACAGGTGATTGCCTTCCCGCAAGGAGACATGAACCAGTTCCCCGAGTTCTCCAGCCAACTGTTCCACCAGTGGAGCGACAAGCCTTCTTGCCGGGAACAGGCGTTCGCGGACTGCCGCAAGGCGCAGGATGGCGGGGCCCAGGCGATAGCCCTTGGTGCCCGGGTTCTGCTCCAGAAAACCGTTGGCTGTCAGTTCGGTCAGATGCCGGTGAACCGTTGCCTTGTCCTGGCCCGACAGGTTGCGGAACTCGGTCAGACCGATTTCCGAACGGCTGGCGGAAAAGTGGTTCAGCAGGCTCAGCGCTTTTGTGATCGTGCCCATGCTTCAGCAGTTCCTTTCCCGCAGGCGCCGGATTGAAGCTCCGGCATTCGACGGGACGATGTTGACATGTAGTTTCATTTGAAACAATATATTTTTAAACCGATGGTTTGTTATTTGAACCGTTTTGCGAGGTAAACAAAAGCGTCAGCGCTTCGATTGAAGGTTGACATCTTGTTATTTAAGATCACAATAATTAACAAAGCAAATAAAAAATGACCAAGACCGGCGCAAAGTCCGGCTGTCACCTGACCAGAAAAGGGACTGTTGAAATGAAGAAGCAAGTGATCGCCCTGACGGCCGCGACATTGATGTCGGCAACGGCCGCTCTGGCTGAATATCCGGAAAAGCCTGTATCGTTCATCGTTCCGTGGCCTCCGGGAGACCTGGAAGACGTGCTGACCCGGCTGATCGCGGACAAGTTCCAGGAAATGTACGGCGTGCCGGCAGCGGTCGTGAACAAGCCGGGTGGCGGCGGTGGTCCGTTCCCTGGTGCAGTGGAAGTCGCAACGGCGCCTGCCGACGGTTATACGGTCGGCTCTTTCGTTACCGACGTGCCGATTGGTGGTCCGCAGATCGGAATTCCCGAACTTTCGCCGAACCCGTTCGAGCCGATCGGCATTTTCATGACCTATCCGTTCGTGATTGCCGCAGGTGCAGACGCGCCCTACGCCACGTGGGCGGAGCTGGCTGACTACGCCAAGGAAAACGAGATCGCTCTCGGCCATTTCGGTTCGTTCCTGCCGCCCACCCAGATCACCTTCGCTGCCGCCAAGACCTCCGGCTTCGACTTTGCCAGCGAAGCGGCTTTTGACGAGTTGAACTGCAACACGCTGGCCTCCGGCGATGTCGACGTCATCAACACGACACTGCAGCAGATCCAGCCATGCCTCGGCGAGGTCAAGATCCTGGCCAGCATCGGCAAGGAACGGACGTCCCTGACGCCGAACGTGCAGACCATGCAGGAAATCAACCCGGATCTGTCGGTTGCGCTGTGGAACGGGCTGTTCGTTCACAAGGACGTTCCCGAAGATGCGCGGATCAAGATTTCCGAAGCTGCGCAAGCTGCGCTCAAGTCGCCGCAGGCGCTCGAGCTGATCGGCCAGACCGGCGTCCTGATCTACTGGCAGGACCCGGTTCAGTCCGAACAGCAGATCGAGGCTGATGCGGCGGCGCTTCAGAAGATCTCCGAGCTGATCGAACAATAAGGCGACTATTTCGGCCGGCGCATCTCGCGCCGGCCGGTTGCTTTCGGGTTCCAAGGAGGGTTCGGCTTGGCGCGCATCAAGACGCTGCAGGAACTGTTCAAACGCTATCGCCGGCCCGGCGACATCGTGTTTGCAATCCTGTTCCTGGCATTTTCCCTATTTCTTCTGTCGCAGATCCCGGGTGAGACGGTCTGGGCCAAGCGGACCAAGTGGTTTGCACAGCCAAGGTTCTGGCCCACAGTCGCTATCGGCGGCATGGTGCTGTTCGCCAGCCTGCATTTCATAGGCTCGCTTTGCTCCAAGCGCATTCCGGGTCGATGGCGCGAGGTCGGCTTCTGGCTGAAGTCGTTCGAGTTCGTGGCCTATTTCCTGATCTACGTGCTCCTGGTGCCGCAAATCGGCTACCTGCCGGCGACACTCGCCTTCACCTTGTTTCTGTGTGTCCGGATTGGCGAGGCAACGCCTCTCAACCTGGGTGCCGCGGTTGCCTTCAGCATTTCTGTGGTGGTGATCTTCCGCGCGTTTTTGCAGGTCAAGGTTCCCGCCGGCCACATCTACGAGGCGCTGCCTGACGGCATCCGCGCCTTTGCCCTGACCTATCTGTGAGGCGAGAATGGAACTGATCCTCTCCAGCCTGTCCATGCTTGCCCAATGGGACGTTCTTGCGGCCCTGGTGATCGGCTCCATCGGTGGTGTCATCATCGGCGCAATTCCTGGTGTCGGAGCTGCCGTCGCCATCGCAATCCTGCTGCCGGCAACCTTTTCCTTCGAGCCTATCGTCGGCTTGACGCTGCTGCTCGGCGTCTATGGCTCATCCATGTATGGCGGCGCCATTCCGGCGGTGCTGATCAACACACCGGGTACGGCGGTCAATGCGCTGACCACCTATGACGGCTACCCCATGACCAAGAAGGGGCAAGGGCATCGGGCGCTGTCGCTTGCCTATTCGGCTTCTTTCTTCGGCGGCATGTTCTCGATCCTGTGCCTGATCGTCCTCTCGCCGGTTCTGGCGATGATCGCACCGCATTTCGGCAGCCGCGAGATCTTCCTTGCCGCGTTGATGGGCATCATCCTGGTTGTGGTTGCGCACCGCGGACAGGTTTTTGCCGCCGGCATGCTGGCCTGTTTCGGCATCTTCCTGAGCACCATCGGCCTGGAGCCTGCCAAATACACCAAGCGCTTCACCTTCGACCAGAGCTGGCTCACCTCCGGTGTCGATCTTATCGTGGTGGTGCTCGGTCTCTTTGCGATCTCGCAAGCGTTGCTGCTGCTGGTCGACAAGGAACATCAACCCGGATCGGCCAAGGTCGAGGGCAACCTCTTTGCCGGGCTCAAGGAGCTGTTCGCGTTCAAACGGGTGGCGACCGTTTCTTCCGGCTTCGGTGTTCTCATGGGCATGATCCCCGGCGTGGGTGAATTCACTGCCCAGTTCCTGTCCTACACCTATGCGCAGAAATCCTCGAAGGACCCGGACCTTTTCGGCAAGGGATCACCGGAAGGGCTGATCGCTTCGGAAGCTGCCAACAATGCGGTTCCCGGTGCGGCGATGATCCCTTTGCTTGCTCTCGGCATTCCGGGAGAAGCGCTGACGGCAATGATGCTGTCGGTATTCTATGTTCATAACGTCATCCCGGGGCCTCAGCTGTTCCAGGGGCAACTCGACTTTGTGGTCGCGCTCTATCTGGCGCTGATCCTCCTGAATATCATCGTCCTGATCTTCCTCCTGTCCTCCACGGGGCTGCTGCTCAAGATCATTCAGATCCCGACGCGTTTCCTGGGCGTGATGATCATGACGCTCTCCTTTGTCGGCGTGTTCTCGCTGCGCAACTCGGTGACCGACTGCGCGATTGCCGCCGGCTTCGGCGTCTTCGGCCTGGTGCTGAAGCGTCTCAACCTGCCCATTGTGCCGATCATCCTCGGCATGGTGCTTGGCGGGATCATGGAGGTGAAGCTTCGCAGCGCCATGGCGCGGGTGAATTCCCCGCTCGATTTCATCGACAGGCCGATCGCCGCAATCCTCTTCACAGCGATCATTCTCATTCTCGTCCTGCACGTACGTACGGTCATTCGCGAGCAAAAGGCGCGACGGGATCGGGAAGAGGAAACTTCCGAAACCTCAACCCAGCAAGGGTAGGAACCAAGATGCTTGACCAGGCCGCAATCGACGTTTTGCGCAACCAGCCCGTTGCCGAGCAGGGGCATTTTGTAAACGGCGCCTTTGCCGCGTCCCGAGAGGGGGCGACGCTGGAGGTGCTTTCCCCCATCGACGGAAAACCGCTGACAAGGATCGCAAGCGGAACGGCTGCCGATGTGGGAGTTGCGGTTGAAGGCGCGCGCAGGGCGTTCGAGGATGGCCGCTGGTCGAAAGCCGCCCCGGCCCACCGCAAGAAGGTATTGTTGAAGCTGGCGGATCTGATCGAGGCGAAAGCGCTTGAGCTTGCGGTTCTCGGCGTGCGCGACAACGGCACCGAGATCAACATGGCCTTCAAGGCCGAGGCTTTGTCGGCGGCCGGGACCTTCCGGTACTACGCCGAAGCACTCGACAAGATCTATGGCGAGATCGCGCCGACGGCAGACAATGTGCTGGGGCTTGTCCACCGGGCGCCGGTCGGTGTCGTGGGGGCCATCGTTCCCTGGAACTTCCCGCTGATGATCGGCGCCTGGAAGATTGCTCCGGCGCTCGCCATGGGGAACTCCATCGTGCTGAAACCGGCGGAATCAGCCTCGCTCAGCCTGCTCAGGATCGCCGAACTGGCGTCGGAGGCAGGAGTTCCGGACGGTGTCTTCAACGTCGTGACCGGCCCCGGCGCCGTGGTCGGCGAAGCCCTGGCCCTGTCCATGGACGTCGACATCCTGGTCTTCACCGGTTCCGGTGCGACAGGGCGGCGGCTTCTTGAATATTCCGCCAGATCCAACCTGAAGCGCTGTTATCTGGAGCTGGGCGGCAAATCCCCCAACATCGTCTTCAATGATGCGGCTGATCTGGCGAAAGCTGCCAAGGTGTCGGCGGCGGGGATCTTCCGCAATTCCGGCCAGGTCTGTGTCGCCGGTTCGCGCCTCCTGGTGCAGGAGGACATTCACGACGATTTCGTTGCCGCGATCTGCCGGGAAGCGGAAGCTTTCAAGGTGGGTGATCCGCTGGATCTTTCCAGCCAGATCGGCGCGGTTCACTCGCTGACCCAGCTGGAAGCCGACCTGAAATTCGTGGAGACCGCGGAAGCCGAAGGTGCCGAGCGCCGCACCGGGGGTGAGCGGATCCTGACCGAGACCGGCGGCTACTACATGGCTCCGACCGTCATGAGCGGGGTCAAGCCGGGCGATACGATTGCCCGGAAGGAAGTGTTCGGGCCCGTACTGGCCGTAACCGCCTTCAAGGACGAGGAAGAGGCCATCCGGATCGCCAACGGCACCGAATATGGTCTCGCCGCCGGTATCTGGACGTCCGATCTCGGCCGGGCGCACCGGATGATTTCCGGCGTCCGCTCCGGTGTCATCCATGTGAACACCTATGGCGGCTCGGACATGACCGTCCCGCTCGGGGGGATGAAGCAGTCCGGCAACGGCCACGACAAGTCGCTGCACGCGCTCGACAAGTATGTCGACCTGAAGACAGCCTGGATCCAGCTCTGAGGATATCCATGACCAAGACAATCCTGTCCATCGGGACCTACGACACCAAGAATGCCGAACTGGAATTCATAGAGCAGACCATACGCGATCAGGGCGGCGAGGTGCTGACGATGGATGTCAGCGTGCTGGGTGATCCTGCGATGCCGACCGGCATTTCCAAGCATGAGGTCGCCAAGGCAGGCGGCATGTCCATTGAGGACGTGATTGCGCAAGGCGACGAGAACAAGGCTTTTCAGGTGATGGCGCAGGGTGCGGCAAAGCTTGTCGCCGACCTTTATGCGCAAGGCCGTATCGACGGCATGATCGCGCTTGGCGGAACCATGGGGACGGACCTGGCACTCGATTGTGCCCAGGCGCTGCCGATGGGCGTACCGAAATTCATCGTGTCCACGGTCAGCTTCTCGACTCTGATCCCGCCGGAACGGCTGGCGCCCGATATCCAGATGATCCTGTGGGCCGGTGGCCTTTATGGCCTCAACGAAATCTGCAAGTCGTCGCTGGCGCAGGCCGCGGGCGCCGTGCTGGGTGCCGCCAGGGCCGCGCAGATGCCGGATCGCTCAAAGCCGCTGGTCGGCATGACATCGCTTGGCTCCAGTTGCCTGTCCTATATGAAGCTTCTGAAACCGGCACTCGAAGACCGGGGGTACGAAGTCGCTGTCTTCCATTCCACCGGCATGGGCGGCATGGCCTTCGAAAGCCTGGCACGGGAGGGGGCCTTCTGCTGCGTCATGGATTTCTGCCTGCAGGAATTCGGCAATCTCCTGGCAGGGTCGCTGGTCAGCAGCGGGCCGGACCGGCTGCAGAATGCAGGCAGGCTGGGCACGCCGCAGATCGTGGCGCCGGGCGCGCTTGATCTGGTGGATTTTGCCGGCTGGCAGGAAATCCCGGCGCAATATGCCGACAGGCCGTTTCACGAGCACAATCGTCTGATCAAGAGCTCCGTCTTCAACCCGCAGGAGCGCCGTCAGTGGGCGAATGCACTCGCCGACCGGCTGGAGGTGGCCAAGGGGCCGACCCATTTCCTGTTGCCGCTTGGCGGTATCGAGGCCTGGGACAAGGAGGGCGAGGAAGCCCACGATCCGGAGGGGCTGGCGGCCTTCATCGACGAAGTCAGGACAGTCTTCCCGGGCCGTATCGAGACGACCGAGGTTTCGGCGCATATCAACGACAAGGCGTTTGCGGATGCTGCGCTTGGCGTTTTCGACAGATGGGTCGAAGAAGGGATTGTCATGCGGGGCGGTTAAGGCCGCCGTGGGTGCGAAGAAAGGAAAAAGCGCCGGCAAGCGGCGCTTTTTGGGGTCGTGAGATGGGGCTTTAGCTTGTTCTTGTGATCTGAGGTCAGCCCGTGGCACGTCGTTGCCTGTCACGGGCCTTGGTCATCAGGACCGTGGTTTCTGGTTTTCCGGATCGTAGAGCGGCTGGTAGCCGACACCGGCGACCTCGACCGGGTAGGTTTCCGAGAAATACTCGACATTCAGCTTGCGGCCGACCTGGCAATACTCCTGCGGCAAGTATGCAAGAGCGATGTTCTTGCCGATGGTCGGGCCATAGGCGACCGAGGTCGTGTAGGAAATACGGCCCAGGCTGTCGACCAGCGTCTTGCCCGTGTCCGGATCCTGCACCGGCATTGCGCCGACCGGGTAACGTTTGACACCGCTTGCATCTGTGTTTTCAAGCATCACCAGCGTGCAGAGCATGGCCGGCTGCTTGTCGCGCTCCCGGTACTCGACGTGTTTTGCCTTGCCGCGGAAATCCGCTTCCTTGACCTTCGGACGGGCCAGATCAGCCTCCAGGAGGTTGTACTGGGTCAGAAGATCGGCGTTCTGCAGGCGCAGGGATTTTTCCATGCGGCGCGAGTTGGCGTAGGTTTCGACGCCGACCGCGATGACACCCGTGGACCGCAGAGCGTCCCAGACGGCCAGGCCGTCTTCGTACTTCATGTGCAGTTCCCAGCCCTGTTCACCGACATAGGACAGGCGCAGGGCCATGACGGACTTGCCGGCGATTTCGATCTGGCGGATGCCCGCAAACGGGAAGTTTTCCGGATCGAGTGCTGCCGGATCGGCAACCACTTTCTTCAGGTTCTCACGGGCGTTCGGGCCCCAGATTCCGATGGTGGTGTACTGCTCGCTGACGTCGGTCACCGTGACGTCGAAGCCTTTGTCCTCGGCGATGCGCTTCACATAGTGATAGTCGCGCGGGCCGGCGTCTGCACCGTCGACGATGCGGCAGCGGTCTGCCATGCGGAAGACCGTGAGGTCGGCACGCACGTTGCCTTCGTCATCGAGGAAGTGGGTGTAGATACCCTTGCCGATGTTGGCATCGCCGCCGATCTTCGCGGCACACAGCCACTCCAGCAGTTCCACGTGGTCCGGGCCTTCGACGTCGAACATGTAGAAGTGCGACAGATTGATGATGCCGCAGTTCTCGCTGAGTTCGAGCTGCTCGGCGTTGGAGACGCGCCAGAAATGGCGGTTGTCCCATTCGTTTTCACGAACCGGAACCCGGTCGCCGTATTTTTCCAGCAGATGCTCGTTGGCGGCATACCCATGCGCGCGTTCCCAGCCGCCCAGTTCCATGAAGTGGCCGCCGAGTTCAACCTCGCGGTCGTAGAACGGGGACCGCTTGACGCTGCGGCTCGTCAGGTAAGGCTCACGCGGGTGGATCGCCGGGAAATAGATCTTTTGCGCAGCTTCGTAGCAGCGGTCCTCGATGTATTTCTCGGTCAGCTGGTGGGAATAGAAGCGCGAATAGTCGATGGACGCATGGTCGATTTCAGTCCGGCCATCGGTGATCCAGTCAGCCAGCAGCTTGCCGTAGCCAGGCCCGTCCTTGACCCAGATCGCAACGCAGTACCACAGGCCGCGGACCTTCTGGCTTTCACCGCAGGAGGGGCCACCGGCCGCGGAAACCTGCAAGAGGCCGTTGAAGGAATGGCCTTCGTTGTAGCCGATCTCACCCAGGATCGGGGTCAGCTCCATGGCGCGCTCGAGCGGCTCCATGACCTGTTCCATTTCCAGATCGCGCTGGGAGGGGGACAGGCGGGCCTGATCCTTCTCAAGGAGATCGCGCGGGTGGCACATGCGCGGATGGGTCGGCTCGTAATATCCCCATTCGATCTGGCCGCCTTCGGCCGTCTTGGGATCGCCCGTGTCGCGCATGTAGGCGGAGTTGCCCTGGTCGCGCAGCAGCGGATAGCCGATGTCCTTGCCGGTGCCTTCGAATTCGTTGTACGGGCCGAAGAAAGTCAGCGGATGGTCGACCGGCATTACCGGCAGGTCTTCGCCAACCATCTCGGCAATCAGGCGGCCCCACAGACCGGCGCAGACGATGACATGGTCAGCCATTATCGTGCCGCGGTGGGTCTTGACGCCCTTGATGTGGCCGTCCTCGACGATAAGGGACTGGGCCGGGGTATTGGCAAAGGCTTTCAGCTTGCCGGTCTTCTCGCCTTCATCAACGAGCTTGCCTGCTACCGTCTGCGAGCGCGGGATGACGAGACCTGCATCCGGGTCCCACATGCCGCCCTGGACCATGTCCTCTTCGATCAGCGGAAACTTTTCCTTGATCTCGGCCGGGGTCACGAGGCGCACATTGGTGCCGAAGGCCTTGCCCGAGGTCACCTTACGCTTGATTTCCTCCATCCAGGTGTCGTCGCCGGTGCGCGCGACTTCCAGACCGCCGACGCGGGCGTAGTGACCCATCTTGTCGAAGAAGTCGATGGAGTACTGGGTGGTCCAGACGGACAGGTAGTCGTGGCTGGTGGTGTAGCAGAAGTCGGACGCATGGGCCGTCGAACCGATGTCGGTCGGAATGCCGGACTTGTCGATGCCGACAATGTCTGTCCAGCCGCGTTCGATGAGGTGATGTGCGATCGACGCGCCGACGATACCGCCGAGACCGACGATGACGATCTGTGCCTTGTCAGGAAATGCTGACATGTCTCATTCCTTTTTCATCGACCGGAGCGCAGTCCGCCTGCGTCCGGTCCGTGCGACTGCACCGGATTTCCGTTTCGTGGCGGCAGTATCGCGACTGATCGACAGGCAAAATAGCGTAATTGCGTCATGGCGGCATAAGCGCCACGACACGGTGGTTCAAATCGTCAGGAAAAGCTGGCTTGTGATTGCGACAGGCTGGTCGTGTTTCGATAACGCGGCACGGCACGATAACTGTCGCGAAATATCAGGGAAATGTCAGGGTTTCGGGTGCGTGGTGAAGTATCCGGCAAGCGCGCCACGCCGGAAGGGAGTGGCGGCAAATGATAGGCATTGGCTGCGTTGCGCTCCGGCCATAATATCCGTCAGGTGAGGATGAGTGCCCCGGGAAACGCAAGCCGGAAAGCGGCGGCCCGGGGCAACGCGTCAGGTCCAATCAGCGAATGCTGCAGTTGCCTGAAGTCGATGTGCTGTTGAGCGTGTAGCGCCACTTGGTCTTGCCGCCGTAGTAGCCAAGGCAGGGGCCGTCACAATAGCCGTTCTTGGCGTTCGAGAACTCCGAGAAACTGATGAAGCGGCAGCTGTTGCCGTCATAGGCGAATTTGTAGGTCCGCTTTGTGGTGCGGTCCTCGGCTGGGTCCTTTTCCTCTTCGGAAATTTCGACGGTGCCGTTGCTGTAGGTGTAGCGCGAACAGATATTCCGCTTGTAGCCTTCCTCGATTTCCAGCTTGACGCAGTTGGTCCTGCCCTTGCCGGAGATGCTGCCGGAGGTTTTGACGCTTTTACCGTTCACAAACACGGTTCCCGCCTGGTTGTCCGGATCGGCGACCAGCAGATTGTCGCCGTTCTGGCGGATCAGAACGGCCGTGGTGCCTGTGCGGTTGTTGGTTTCGGTGAACGAACCCTTGTTGGTGTTGGAATAATAGTCCTTCTGCTCGATCTTGATATTCGAGCTCAGGAAAATCTTCTTGCTGCCGAGATCGAAGGTCGCGGGAGCTGATTTGGAGCTCTGGGCCGGGGACGCGCCTTCCGGCGCCGTCGACTGGCAACCGGCCATACCCAGCATTGAGGTCGTCAATGCCAGGAACAAAATCTTCTTCACAATAAGTCTCCTTCCGGGAAAATGTCCTCCGTCCGGAGGATCTTGAAATTCGATGTTGATCGATTTGTCTCGAGCTGTGGTTGCGGGTTTGCCGGTGCGCTGTCCATGCCGTCACTTTCCATAGACATCGGTTTGCGGACCGTCCTGAACCTTGCAAATCAGCGAGGTCGGCTTTCCATAGGCGTACTTGAGCTGGGTGTTGGAGAAGTGCTCCTGCCTGAACTTCAGGATCCGGCACTCCTTGCCGTTCATTTCCAGCGTGAATGCGTTTTTCCGGATGTATCCGTCTTCAACCATTTCCATGGTGTGGATAGCATGAAGACGGTTTGCCGAGAGCCGCTCAACTTCCACGAAATGGACGATCGGGTCGCCGGATTTGGTTTTATTGACCCTCTCACCTGATCCCGTGCCGGTTGGTATCCGGACACCTTCCGTTTCGAAGTTCGAGTGAAACGAAAAGGAATAGAACAGGTCATCGTTCCCGGCGAAGAAGATGGCGGCGAGATAGAACCACGCACTGTGTTCCCAGACGCAGGACTGTGTGCCGTCGGCAAAACCGCAGATCGGCATGGTGATGTCGATCGTTATGGTCTTGCCGGACATGTCGTCCGCGCCTGCGTTTCCTGCAAAGCCGGCCGCAAGAAGCAGGCTGGCTGCCAGAGTTTTTATCAACCCCATCTTGCCCCGATCATCTGAAACTCGAGCACGTGTGCCGCTCTGCCAGGTCAGTCACAATATTGCTGGCCGTTGAACGTGAAGCAGTTGCCTCCGGATGAGGAGGACTGGGGACTGGGTTTCGACTTCGTGTAACATTGCCCTGCTGAAGAGAGCAGTTGTCCGGCCGGGCAGGTTTTCAGAACACACTCGTTGTTCTTCAATACGTAGCGGGCGGAACAGGTCAGCGGACATATCCTGCCGTCGAGCTGCCGGAGTTTCTTCAGGACAGCCGCGTTGGGAGACAAGGACGCAAGCTGAAGCTTGGCTTCGTTCCTCAACGTGTCGAGAGCGCGGCCACTCTTCGGGCCCCAGACACCGTCTGGCGAACCTGCGTCGCAGCCAAGCCTGTTGAGTTCCACCTGGACGGCCCTCGTCAGTTCCTTCGGATCGGACGGAACTGGAGCTTCGTTTATCGGTTGCTCGGCTTCGCTCGGTGCAAGACTTGCCTGGACCTGTGGCTTGTCTTCGAGGTCCTTCAGACGGTTGGCGGCGACACCTGCGAAAAGGCCATTTGGAAACTGGGCGAGATAGGCGCGCAGTTCGGAGACGGAAGGATTGTCGCGAATGGCGGTCCAGTAGGCGACGTCGAGGCTGCCCTGGCTGCCGGCTTCTCCGGCGGTATCGTCTGGCAGCGGACCGTCTTCATAAAAGTAGAAATCACCGGTGATCGAGCTGACTTCCCAAGGCACTTGCCGGTCGGCGGTTTCGGCCAGAACATCGCGCCGGGCCTGCTTGAAGACGGATTCAATCGGCTCGCCGGGACTGGTTTCGATGGCGCGGCTGAGGGCGGCCGTGTAGGGGGAATTTCCGGCGGAACCGTCCATCGCGACCTGCCCGGGTGACGTCGCATAGGCGATCAGGGTGCCCATGGGTGCATCGATGGGGGCAAGGCCACGGGTGGCCGAGCGGAAAGAGCCTTTGAAGGGATTGTTACGACAGGCATCCAGTACGACGATGTTCACCGGACTGCTGGACGAGTTCATCACCTTGAGGAAGTCGTTGACGTTGATGCCCTCAAGATCGACCTCGTCCTCATCCGCCAGAAGGGCGTTCACCGGGATGAGATAATTCTCCCCGCGTACCTGCACACCGTGCCCGGCGTAGTAGATCAGGCCTGCTTCGATCGACGAATCCCGCAAGGTGCGACCAAACTCGAGAAGTTCCCGCTTCATATCCCTGTAGTTGCCGTCGATGAGTTGCCTCACTTCAAAACCGGCATCGCCCAAGGTTTTTGCCATGAGAAGGGCGTCGTTTTCAGGGTTTTTCAGAGATTGAATATGTTCGTAATTCGAATTGCCGATGATGAGTGCGACACGCTTACCCGCAAAGGCGGATCCTGTACTGGAAATTATTTGAAGAAATACGATGGCCGTTAAAATGACGCCCAAACGAATAATATGTGCTGGCAGCAAATAGTTCACTTGTAGCCCCCGCTAAGTGAATGAAATAAAGGAGTTCTTGCTGAATACTCTCCTTTGTATAGCTGCAGCACCGGTTTCCTGTCCACAGCGTCAATGGAGGAAGACCATTGCCAAAGTGACGGGTTCGTCCGGTCTTCCGGTTTTGGTCTTGTATTTGTGGCAGGGGAAGGTGCTGGGCGTGCAGAACGGGGGCACGCCCGCAGTCTTCAGCTCCAGATCGTTTCCTGTCCGTTTTCAAGCACATGAACCACGCCCTGCGGTTCCTTGAGGCTGAGAATCCCGGTGTCATCGAGGCCAAGAACGATACCTCGAATAACCTTGCCGATCTGGCCATGGGCCACTGCGATTGTCGGTCCCGTCAGGCCTGCAAGCCAGGCTCCGGCGCGCTCACGCATCTGCTGCAGTGTCTCGCCACCCGGCGCACCAAAATACCAGGTGTTGCCGGGCTTGCCGTTCATGTGCTCGGGATACTTCTCGAACATCTCGGGCCTTGTCAGGCCGCTCAGACCGCCGACATCGATTTCGACGAGCAGGTCGGTTTCAACCGGCGAAAAGTCGAAGTTCTGCTGCAGGTGCTGCGAGGTTTCCAGGGTTCGGCCCAAGGGGCTGACCATCTGGTCGTAACCTTCGGCTGATACCAGTTCGCGGGCGAGGATCTTTCCCAAGAGGGTCGCCTGCTCGCGTCCCTTTGCGGTCAGGGGAGAATCCAGCCGGCCTTGCGCACGGCCGATCAGGTTCCATTCTGTTTCGCCGTGGCGCATGAAGATGATTTTCGGATGGGTCATCGGATTGTCTTTTTAAGTGTCATGTTGGCGGTCCGTTCGGGTCGAACGGGTTTTACGGGGGGGGAACTGGGCGGGCAGCAGTCGGTTCTCCCGCCCGGCAGGCGTTTGATCTCAGGCTGCCGCCACTTCGTTGAGGAATGTCGTCACGGTCGACCGAATGCGTGCTGTCTGCTGGTTCAGGTTGTCGGAGGCATTCAGAACATCGCTTGCGGATTTCCGGGTGTCGCCGATCGCATCCGAAACGCTGGACATGTCTTCGACGACCGCCATGGTTCGATTGGAGGCGAGGGCGGCATTCCGCGCGATTTCGTTTGTTGCGTAGCCCTGCTGCTCAACGGGAGCAGCAATCGCGCTGGTGCACTCCGAGACGTCCTGCATGATCGCGACGATCTCGCCGATGGCCGTAACCGTTTCCGATGCGGACGCCTGCATGGCCGCAATCTGCGAGGCGATTTCGTTTGTCGCTCTTGCGGTCTGGGTTGCCAGCGACTTGACCTCTGCCGCCACAACGGCAAAGCCCTTGCCGGCTTCCCCGGCACGAGCCGCCTCGATGGTGGCGTTGAGCGCCAGCAAGTTGGTTTGTTCGGCGATCTCGGAGATCAGGGAAACAACGCCTTCGATGCTTTGTGCGGTTTCCGCCAGACCGGTGATCTTGCTGCTGGTCCGGTTGGCGTTGTCCGCGGCGTTGCTGACGATCTGGCTTGACGTTTCCACCTGCCGGGCGATCTCGGCAATCGAGGCAGCCATCTCGTCGGTGGCAGCCGCGACGGCCTGAACGTTGCCGGAGGCTTCGTTCGAGGAACCGGTGGCGTTGCCGGTGAGGGAAGATGCCGTTTCGGCAATCACCGTCATGGACTGGGCAGTGTCCTGCATTTGTCCGGCATTTTCGGACAGGCTCTTCAGGACGTCCTGAATGTCATTGCGGAACCCGGCCACCAGCCTGTCTATATGCTGTTGGCGCTCCTCACTGGCCAACTGGCTTTGCATCCGTTCTTCGCCGAGGCGGCGGTTTTCCAGCAGGCTGTCACGGAAAATCAGGAGTGCCTGACGGAGCTGACCAACCTCGTCGCGCGTGACCGCACCGTCGATCGTGACATCGACTTCGCCGTCAGCCAGACGACGGGTCGCAGCTGTCAGAACGGACACCGGGCGGGCTACGGTGAACCAGAGTGCAACTGCCGCCGCAATGCCGAACACCAGCCCGATCGCGGACACCGCCAACAGGATGAGTGTCGACCTTGCTTCCGTACTGGCGGCACTGGTTTCCAGCCTTGCGTTGAGCGCGGAAATGCCTTCGGCAAACTTTGTCTCGGCAGTGTCGGCAGCAGCAAGCGCAACCCGGAAATCTGCCATGGCCGAAGACAGTTTCGCAAAGGCGCTGCCCAGGGTTTCGATTGCGGTGCGCGCTGCAACCGCATCGGCTCCCGTCAGCATGGTGGACAACACCTGTTCCTGTTGCATCTGCAGGACCGCGATACTGTCGAGCACCGCCTTGCGGGTAAGATCCGACCGGTTCACCTGGAACTGCCAGAACGCATCTGACAACACCCGGGCTTCGGCAGCAAAGTCGTCGCCGGCCTTGGCTTCGGCAACAGCGGATCGGGCAAGTCCCTCGATCGCCAGCATGTCGCCGTGGGCCGTCTTGAAGGCGCGGCCAAGGTCATTGCGCACGGCATCGGTCAGTCCGGCAAGGCTGTCAAAGCCCTTGGTCAGGGCGTCTCTCCTGGACAGCGCCTGGGAGGGATCCTTCTGGACGGCGGAGAGCAGGGTGCGCATGGTGTTGGCGCCTTCGGCAAGGTCACGTGCGGGCTGCAGGTTTTCCGCCACGGTTGCGGAGGACGTCAGCTTTCGGATCAGGAGATAGTACTTGCCGAAGGACTTGCTGACGGCCTTCATGTGAGCCGCGTCCGGTTGTCGAAACAGGGTCTCCAGATCCAGATTGAGTTGCATGGAATGGGCGCTGGCAAGTGTTGCTGCCTGCGCGAGTTCGCTGGCTGCTTCCCCGCTTGTTCTCAACGATTGCAGCTCATCGACCAGTTTCTGTTCGCGTTTCGCTGCCGCCTGGGCAACGCTGTGGCCGATCGCCATCAGGTTTTCCAGGGACGTCGTCATCTGCTGGCGTTTGCGTTCGATTTCTTCCTCGGAGGCAACCAGGGTGTCGAAAGCAGTCGAGAATGCCGCAATGTTGCCGGTCGCCGAGGCAACGTCTTCTCCACCGGCTTGCAGAACGGACAGCGTCGCGGAGATGTCGGTCATGCTGTCCTTCACCACGGAGACGTCATCCGGATCGCCGGATTCGACGTAACGCGCTTTCAGGCGGTTCAGCCGGGCCATGGACATCAGGGCAGAGCCCGTTGTCTGGGAGGTTTGTATTGCCCCGCCCATCTGGCGCGTCGCGACATAGCCGACAACGGAAACGGACATTGTAAGCAGAACGGAAACAGCCATGCAGATGGCGAGTTTCATCGATATCGGAAGATTGCCGGCGGCTCTCATGTTTCCCCCATGAATCGAGTTTCAGTGGTTCACTGAACTCCATGCCGCCACAGGAGTAATCCGGGAAAGCTAGGTGGTAGTTGTTACCAAACTATTTATGACCAGGTCAGTTTTATCGGTGAGGCAAGTGCCTAGCCAAAGTTGACTAATATCACCGAGCATCGGAGCTTGCCTTGATCTGCTGAATTGCTTGAAAGGCGTTCCGATTTTCTTCGCGGTGCGGGATCTGTATCGCGACTTCGATGTCAAAAACTTGACCTAGCGTCATTTTGGCAAGTGTTTCTGCGAAAGATGGCCCGTGAACTGACGCTCACGGGCCCCGACGCCCGAACCTTGGGCTTTCAGCTCCTCCCAGCCGGCAGTGGCGGCCGCCAGCAGGGAGAAGGGTGAGAGGAGGTTGGACCGGGCACCGGATCTGAAAGGCGTGAAGACACCAGCACCAGGCAGGAGGCCGGCACGATCCCGTGCTGGCCTGATGCCGAAAAACGTCAGAGCAACACGGCGTTCCGGGTGTTGACGCTCATCTTCACTTCCATGCCGGGTTCGTACCAGTCGACACCGCCCACATGTTTCTGATCGATGATCAGCTCACTGCCTGCTGCTTCCACCAGGTAGCGCGTCTGGCTGCCGAGAAATTCCCGGTGCTTGACCTTGCCCGTAATCAGGTCCGGGTGGTTCTGGTCGGTGACGATTTCGATGTTCTGCGGCCGCAGCACGAGCGAAGAACCGTCGGGGCTGCCTGCACCGAGATGAAGCACTTCGCCGGAGGCAATCTTGAAGGTATTTCCGCCGTCGCCACGCTGAAGTGTGCCGTCGATGATGTTTGCGGTTCCCAGGAATTTTGCCACAAACAGATTTGCCGGCGTGTCGTAGAGTTCCTGCGGCGTGCCCATCTGCTGGATGACACCGCCGTCGAGCACGGCCATCCGGTCGGCGGTGGTGTTGGCCTCTTCCTGGTCGTGGGTGACGAAGATGGTCGTCAGGCCCAGCTTCCTCTGAAGGGACAAAAGTTCCCGGCGCATCTGGATGCGCAGGCTGGCGTCAAGGTTCGACAGCGGCTCGTCGAGCAACAGGACATCCGGCTCGACGACGACGGTGCGGGCAAGAGCCACGCGCTGCTGCTGGCCGCCGGAAAGCTGGGAAGGCATGCGGTCGGCGAGATGCAGGAGCCCGACGAGTTCCAGCGCCGATTCCACACGGGTGCCGATGTCCTTGCGCGCGACTTTCCGCTCCTCAAGGCCGAAGGCGACGTTGGCACGAACCGACATGTGAGGCCAAAGGGCATAGGACTGGAACACCATGCCGACATTGCGTTTCCAGGGTGGAAGCTTGGCAATGTCGCGGCCTCCGATGAGAATGCGTCCTCTGGGCGTCGGGCCGAAGCCTGCAATGGCACGCAGGAGGGTGGACTTGCCGGAGCCCGACGGGCCAAGGAAGGCGTAGAATTCACCCGGTTCGATTGTCATGTTGACGCCGCGCAGGACTTCGGTGGTGCCGAAGGAGAGATGCAGGTCCTCGATCCGTATTTCGACTGCTTTTCTGGTCATTGGAAGTGTTTCCTCGAAATTGAACGCTCAGTGGGATGCGCGGACTTCGGCCTTGCGGGCCCGGTCCTTCTCGATCATGCGGTTCGACAGGTACGTCCCCAGGCCGACGATCACGACGGCGAGGATGCCGAGTGCCGCGCCGGCACCCCGGCCGGACGGACTTTGCATGTAGAGGTAGATCCCGTAGGAGAGCGGAGCGTCGTCGCTGGTGGAGACCAGCATGATGGTTGCCGACAATTCGACTGCGGCAGTGGCAAAGCTGGTGACGAAGCCGGCGAGGATCCCCCCGGCCATCAGCGGAACGACGATCCTGCGGATGGAGCGGCCCTTGGAGGCGCCGAGGTTTTCCGCTGCTTCCTCAAGCGAGAGGCTGACCTGCTGAAGCGCGGCCATGCAGGCCCTGAGCGCATAGGGCAGGCGGCGCACGGTCAGGGCGATCACGATGATGACCCACCAGGACGCCAGCGGCTTGCCGATGACCGGCACCTCGAAGCTGTGGAACAGGCGCAGGTAGCCGATGCCGAGCACGACGCCGGGTACGGCAAGCGCGGCGGTCGCCATGTAGTCGAGCATCTTGCGGCCCTTGATGCCGGTTCGCAGCACGATGTAGGCGATTGCCGTTCCCAGGATGATGTCGAAGCCGGCGGCAAGGCCTGCGTAGATCAGTGTGTTGACCACATATTGCAGGGACTGTTCGAACACGGTGGCGAAGTTGGCCAGCGTGTAGCCGTCCGGCAGTGGGCTGAACGACCAGATCGTGCCGAACGCAAGCAGAGTCAGGCCGAAATGCGGCGACAGGACCAGAAGCAGGATGAAGACGACGACGCCATAGGCAACGATCTTCTCGCCGCGCGACAGGTCGCGCCGCGCAAGGCCGCCACCACCCTTTTGAACCGTGGCATAATCCTTGCCCCGCATGAACAGGAAGGACGCCCACAGCGAAAAGACCGAGAAGGCCACCAGGATGAAGGAAATGACGTAGCCCATCGGATCGCTGATGCCGACAGAGGAAATGCGCAGATAGGCCTGGGGGGCCAGCATGTTGTTGACGTTGAGCAGCAACGGGGTGCCGAGATCGTCAAAGACCTTGATGAACACCAGCGCGGCGCCGGCAATGTAACCGGGCATGGCGAGCGGGAACACGATCCGGCGGAACAGGCGAAGGCCCGTGCAGCCGAGGTTCTGCGCCGATTCTTCCATTGCCTTGTCGATGTTGCGGAGCGACGCCGACAGGTTGATCAGGATGAACGGGAAATAGTGCAGGGACTGGACGAAGATGACGCCGTTCAGACCTTCCATGAACGGGATCTTGAAGCCAAGGTATTGCGACAGCAGAAGGTTGACCGTGCCGTTGCGGCCGAACAGGAGCTGCATCGCGATGGCGCCGACGAAGGGCGGCATGATCAGCGGGATGACGCCGATGCTCTGGATCAGCGCGCTTCCGCCGAAGTTGAAACGGGTGGTGATATAGGCCAGCGGCAGGGCGATAACCGTTGCCACGACCACGGACATCGCCGAGACGTAGAAGGAGTTCACGAAGGAACTGCGGAACAGCGACGAGCGGAAGAAGTCGCCGAAATTCTGGAGCGTCAGGGCTCCTGTGTGGGGATCCTGAAAAGCGACATAGGTCACCTTCAAGACGGGAAGGATGAGAAACGCCAGCAGGAAGATGGCGATCGCGACGCCCGCAATTGCGGTGCCGGACAGCTCGGGAAATATGCGCCACTGCCTTGCAGGCGCAGTCGCTGCATTGCTCGTAGTCATCGCCTATGAACTCCGGGGAAGAGGCCGCACCTTCCCTGTTCCGGGTGGTGCGGCAAGTTCGACGTGATGTTGTTTTTGGTTTTCCGTCAGAGGCTGGCGGCTTTTTCCGCCAGAGCCTTGGCCTTTGCGTAGTTCTCGACCACGAAGGCATCCCACTGCTGCTCGACTTCCGCCTGGCGGCCCTCGATGACGTCGCTTTCCTTCTTGCGTTTCTGCTGGAAGACGGCGGCGAAGGAGGGGTCGAGACTTTCTTCCTCGGTGATGGGGGTAGCGTCGATGAGTGCGCGTGCTTCGGCGATCAGTGCCTTGGCTTCCGCATTGTCCTTGTCGGCAAGCGCAATCTCGGCAAGCTGCACGGCCCTGACGGCTTCACGCAGCTCGGTCAGACGGTAGGTGACCATGACGTCGAACAGGGAATTGACGACGTTGTAGCGCTTTTCCGAGCGGTCGGCGTCGAAGTTGACCGATGCCTTCACATCATCGCCTTCGAACGGGTTCGGAATGCCGTCCGGTGCGGTCGCGTAAGCGGCCGGGTTGACCGGCAGACGCATGATGGCCGGATCGAACAGGACCTGCTGGCCTTCCGGCGACAGCACGAACTCGATGAACGCCTTTGCACCTTCCGGGTTCGGAGCGTTTTTCACGACACCGATGTTGGCAGGTACAACGGCAGTGACCGACGGATAGGCGAAGTCGACCGGGAAGCCGGACGCGCGGGACGAAAAGCCGAAGAAGTCGATAACGACGCCGAGGCCGAAGTTGCCCGAGTTGACGCCATCCGGCACACCGAAGCTGCGCTCGGTGACCGTGTTCATGTTACCGGAAATCCACTTCCAGTCGGCCCAGCCCTTTTCCCAGCCAGCGCCCTGCAGAAGCGTTTCGACCGTCAGGTGCGTGGTGCCGGAGCGGGACGGTGCGGACATGCCGACATGACCGAAATATTCCGGCTTGGCCAGGTCTTCCCATTCCTTTGCCGGTGCCAGCTCGTTGGCCTGCAGGTAGCGGGTGTTCCACATGATGCCGTAACCGGATGCGGCAAAACCGTAATAGAAGCCGTCGGGATCATTGATCGGGTACGTGCCGATCTTTTCCGGAATGCCTTCGGCGTTGATTTCGACCTTGGCAAGCAGGTCGTTGCCCTTCAGCACTTCGAACGCATCCGGGGCGGACGCCCACATCAGGTCGGACGTGTTGTTTCCGGCGGTTTCCTGAATGTATTTGACGGCTGCGGATGTTCCCTTGCTCAGGATCTCCAGCTCGTAGTCCAGGTTGGATGCAGCAAAGGCGGCTTCGAATGCATCAGTCAGTTCCTTCGGAAAGGATGTCACGACGACCACCTTGTCGGCAGCATTCGCCACGCCGGCAGACACCAGCAGTCCCAGTGCCGTCAGGCCCAGTAATTTCCTCATTGGATTATGTCTCCTCCATTCTGACGCAAGGGGGTGATCCAGCCCCTTGTTCGTTCAGCGAGGAAACGCTATCACTGGCGAAATTTTCGAGTCAAATTATTGAAATTATTGATATTTTTGGGTCAAAACTGACACGTTCAACGTGTCGATCATGACCCGTCTTCCTCCGCAAGGCCGCAGCTTTTCAGGCGCAGGTAAAGTCTTTTGCGCGGGATGCCGAGCAGTTCGGCGGCTTCTGCCTTGCGGCCACCGGTCTGAAGCAGAGCGTTCTGCAAGAGCTCGGTTTCGAAGGCGGTCATGGCCGCCTCATAGCCATTGGAGACCTCAATGGGCTGGCCGCTGCTTATCTGCAGGTCAGCCTCCAGGCCGATGACAAGCCGTGCAGCGATGTTGCGAATTTCGCGAACATTGCCGGGCCAGTCGTAGGTGAGGAACTGCTTTTTCTGGCGCTGCGACAGTTTCGGAAGCGGCAGGCCGTGATTTTCCGAGGCCTGATCCAGAAGGTGTTCCATCAGTTCGATGACATCCCCGCCGCGTTCACGCACCGGCGGGAGGGACAGGGTCGCCACATTCATCCGGTGATAGAGATCGCCCCGGAGGCGGCCATCGTTTACGAGGGCAGCTGGGTTGGTCTTCACGCCGGCGATGACGCGGATGTCGACCGGGACGGCATCGCTGCCGCCCAGCCTTGTGATCTTGCGCTCTTCCAGTACACGCAGAAACCGCGTCTGCAGCGCATTGGGCATGGAATCAAGTTCATCCAGATAGAGTGTTCCGCCCTGCGCCCGTTCGATCCGCCCCGGGAAGGAGCCGTTTTCGGTTTCGAAGCCGAACAGTTCGCGGTCAATGTCCATCTCCGTGACGGCACCGCAGTTGATCGTCACAAGCGGCCCCGGCGCGCGCGGGGACAGTTGATGCAGACAGCGTGCGGTCAGGTCCTTGCCGGTGCCGGTTTCCCCGTGCAGAAGCACATCGACATTCAGCGGGCCGATGCGCGAAATCGTCGACCGCAGGTCAGCCATGACCTGCGAACTGCCGATTAACTCACCCTGAGGATCGCGGATGCGCTGAACCTTGCGCCGCAGCGCCAGGTTTTCGAGTTGCAGCCTGCGCTTTTCAAGTGCCCGGCGGGCCGTGTCGATCAGGTGTTGCGGTTCGGTGGATTTCTCGATGAAGTCATAGGCGTTGTGCTTCATCGCCTGGATCGCGGTCTTCACGTCGCCGTGTGCCGTAATTACGATGAAGGGGACCTGGGGGGCATTTTCCTGGATCAGGCGCAGAAACTCCATGCCGGTTCTGCCGGGCATGCGAATATCGCTGATGACGATGCCGTTCCAGTTTGGCTGGATCTGTTCGGCAATCACATTGGCGTTGGCGTAGCAACGCACGCTGAACCCGGCGAGCTCGAGCGTTTCCTGCATTGCTTCCAGCAGATCCGCATCATCGTCGACCAGAACGATTTCGCCCGTTTCAAACCGAGTGCTCAAGCTGCCCCACCTTGTTCTGTGCCGCGCATGGCAGCCTCAGCTGAACGGTTACGCCACCCCGGTCGTTTTCCGCAAGTTCCAGATGCCCGTCCATGTCCTGCATGATGTTGAAGGAGATGGTCAATCCAAGACCGAGACCCTTGCCGACTTCCTTGGTGGTCACGAACGGGTCGGTCAGTTGCGTTGCCGATTGCCCCTGAAGGCCGATGCCGTTGTCGGCGATCAGGATGGTCGCGTCACCGGCAGTTTGTTCTGCCTCGATGCGGATTTCACCACCGCCTGCCGCTTTCATGTCGATGGCGTCGACCGAGTTGCCGATGACGTTGATCAGGACCTGTTCCAGCAACACGGGATCCGCGCGGAGGGTTAGCTTGCCGGCAGAGTCGGAGACATTGAGCGCGACGTTGCTTTCCTCCAGGCGCCGCTCGAACAGCGAAACGACAGGTTCCAGGGCCTGTTCCAGCATCAGGTCCTTGACCGCGTAGTCCGAACGGCGGGCTATGCCGTTCAGGTGCTTGATGACGCGCGACATCCGCTCGGCAAGGTTTTCAACGACGTCGACCTTGGCTTCGACCGCTTCGCTCTTGCCCTTGGCAAGCAGTAGTCGAAGGTTATGCAGGTGATGTTTCATGGCCGCGAGCGGCTGGTTCAGTTCGTGACTGATGCCCGCAGACATCTGGCCGAGAGCCGCTAGCTTGCCGGCCTGAACTAGTTCGCGCTGGGTCTGCTTCAACTGGTCGAAGGCGCGTTTGCGCTCCACGATTTCCTTTTGCAGGTTTTCGTGGGTTCTGTTCAGTTCGACTACGGAGGATCTGAAGATCTCCGTCGCTGCCCCCATGCGGGCAATTTCGTCGTTGCCGCGTGTGGGGATCGGCGTGGAGAGATTGCCCTGAGCGATCTCGATCAGGGCTTCTGCCAGCCGGTGCAATCGGGCAACGATCTGGTTGCGGACATAAAACAGCAGAATGCCGGCGCAGATGACGCCGCAGATGACAGTTGCGACGGCCAGCAGCAGAGAGGCAATGCGCAGCCGTTCGGCTGCCTGATTGGTGAAGGTGAGGGCGGCAAGACGGCGTTCCCTGCCCAACTCGACCAGGGCTGCCTGAAGATCTGCGACGGCGGCCTGTGCGGTGCTGAGGTCGCCAAGTGCCTGTTGCTGCAGCTCGATCCGGTCACGCGATCCTGCAAAGACCCCCGTTTCGTCATAGGCGAAGGCCTGCAGCCGCTCCAGCGAGGACACCAGCGTCTCGGTGTCGGCCTTTTGCGGGACCTCCGCCAGCATGCCCTGGAGGTTTTCAAGCGCGTCGAAATTCAGATCTTCGAGCTGTGCGAGTTTTTCCGCCGTGTCGACATAAAGCGCCTGCAGCAGGAAGGTAATCGCCGTCGCCGTGCTTGACCCGATTGTCTGCATCTGTTCGCGAAGAAGGGTTTCCTGCCGGATGATCGCGGCAGCCGCGACCCGGTCGGTGCGCGACTGCGAGCGGACCATTTCTGACGACAGGCTGTCGATGTTGAAGGACAGGTCCTGAATGCGGGCAGCGACTTCGGTCTGGATATCGATCTGCAGCCAGCGCAGTTCCACCTGGTAGTGTTCCAGCGATCTGTTGATTGCCTGCAGATCCCGGGAGACCTGCAGGAAGGACCCGAGCTTGTCGCTCAAGGTTTCCTTCGCCTCGATTATCTTCGCGGTGTTTTTCGTGTCGCTCAGGATGTTTGTTTCCAGAAGGCCCGAAATGCCCTGGCTTGCGGCTTCCACATCCTCGCGCATGGCTTCCGGTTCGCGTTCCCGGGTCTGCGCGGCAATCTCGGTCGCGATGACGGCAAGGCGTGTCGCATATTCGGAAAGCTCGGAGGCCAGGGCGATTTCCGGAATGCTCTTTTCGGTGATCTCGCCAAAATCGCTGCGTGCCTGAGTGAAGAAGACCACGCCGATGGCCAGGATGATCCAGGTGATCGCGGCGATCGTGAGGATGGACAGCAGCAATCGAAACCATATCGTGCCGCGCCCGCGGTTTGCCGTCTCAGTCATTGACAGCCAGACCATTCCGGATGCTTGCCTCGAGCCCGGTCAGCATGGCATCGACTTCCGCCAGTTGCTCCCTGGCGGCAACGCGCCAGGTGGCAAGGCTCCATTCCTCGCCTGTTCCGACAAGCGAGTTCGCGCCTTCCTCCTGTGCGTCCCGGTAGCGTTCCGAGCGCACGGCATCGAGCTCGGACACGGGAAGCTGGTTGAGCTTCTTCTTAATCTTGATCAGCGAAGGAACGAGTTCGGGAGGCGCCTGACGGCTCAACGTTTCCAGGCGCCTCAACAGGTTTCTGCGTTGAACCAGATTTCTGGTGATGAAGATGTCGAACAGGTCGTTGACGGCCTGATACCGTGTTTCGGCAAGATTGGGGTCATAGGTGGACCAGCTGAATTTCAGCGCAGCCTGCACTTCCCTGGGGAACTGGTTCAAGGATTGTTCGCGAACAGTGGTGTCCACCGGGATCCTGCGGATGTCGGGCTGTGTCAGCAGTTCCTGCGCGGGTTTGCTCAACATGAAATCGATGAACAGACCCGCCTCCTCAGGGGCGGAGCCATGGTTGAGAATGGAAATCCGGGCAGGGGCCATCATGACCGGTTGACCATATTGAAAGCGGACGCCGTCGTCGGCTTCCGTCAGCGCCAGAAAATCGATCGACAAGCCGACATCGAAGCGGCCGCGCTTGAGCCCCTCTATGACACTGAAACTGCGGGCGGTGATGGTCTTGAGGTTCTGGGACAGGCCGAAGATATACTGCCAGCCCCGATCCCAGCCGCGGTCCTGAAGGATGACTTCCAGCAGCATGTGCGTGGACCCTGACCGGGCAGGGTGGGACATGGCCAGCCTGTCCTGAAAGCGTGCGTCCAGCAGATCGTTCCAGCTTGTGGGCGGCCTGCCTTCAAAGTCTTCCATCCAGCACCAGCCGACACCGGAATAGGCGAAATCGACAAAGGTCTGGCTGCTGTCCTGTGAGCGTTCCCGCAGGCGGCCGAATTTCTCAAGAAGGGAAAAGGCCTCGGGTGACGACGACCAGAACAGGTCGAAGCCGCGCGGATTATCCAGCAGGATTTCCTCGACCGAGGCGACCGTGTTCTTGTTCAGGACAGTAACGTTGATCGCCGGATACTTCTTCGAAAACGCATCGACGAAGGGCTTCGTGAAATAGTCCGGAAAGGACGTCAGGACACGAAGATCTCGCGCGTTTGCGGCAGTCAACAGCAGGAGTGTCGCCAGGCAGGACATCGCAATGACGGCCAGAACGACGGATATTTTCTGAAAACTGATTGCGCCTGACATCCCGGATTGCCTCATTTGGAGGCACCTTATATCAGAATTCCGAACGTCGACGGAAATATGCACGGCGATGGTGCCAGACCCTTCGGGTTCCGCCGCGTATTCGGCAGCCTGAGCGAGACAAACCGGGCTAGCTGTCCATCTTGCAGGCGGCACTGAAGGAATATCCGACGCCATAGACAGACTTGATGGGTGATTCCACTCCGGTCTGATCCTGGATCTTGCGCCTGAGGCGACTGACGACGGCATCCAGATGCCGGTTGTCGAATTGGGTCTGGCGATTGGAAAGAAGCCGGGAGAGATCGTCCCGGGCGCAAGGAGCGCCGGAATTGGAGACCAGGGCTTCCAGAAAGATCCTTTCGGTTGCGGTCAACTTTATTGCGTCGCCGTCCGGCGGCAGAAGCTTCCAGGAGACATTGTCCAGCACCCATTCTGCCGTGCTGTTGCCTTCTGATGAGGCACCGGACAGTCTGCGTATGAGGCTCTGCACCGCAGCCAGTATTTCCCTGAGGCTGGTGTGCTTGACGAGATAGATGTCCGCGCCGCTGTCGAACCCTCGGACCCGGCTTTCGCTGTCGCCGTGTGCGGTCAGCATGATGATGCCGCAATTGATTTTCGCCCTCAGGTCGCCTGCAAGGTCGAAGCCGTTTCCGTCCGGCAGCGAGACATCCAGGATCACGACATCCGGTCGTTCGGCGTCATCCAGCGCGGTCCACATTTCGGCCGCGCCGCCCGCGCCGCTGACCTGAAAGCCGTTGAGACGCATATAATCCAACAGGTCGGCGCGAAGAGCACTTTCGTCCTCCACGATCAAAATCCTGTTCATGCCGGTTCCTCCTCCTGCATGGTCTCAGAGTCCGCTCGCGCAAATCCGGGAAGCGGCAGGAAAACCCTGGCGAGCGTGCCGCCGCCTTGTCTTGCACTCAAATCCAGATGTCCCTGGTGATAGCCGACGAGCTGCCGGCAGGAATGAAGGCCGAGCCCGCTGCCTCCGGTTCCGCCAGTGTTCGAGGCCCTGTAGAAGCGGTTGCCTATCTGCGCCAGGTCCCGATCCGGAATGCCGATCCCGCGGTCCTTCACTTCGAGAACGATATCACCGTTCTGGGCCCCTATCGTGATCTCGACCTCGGCGTCCTTTGGTGAGTATTTGAGCGCATTGTCGACCAGATTGACGACCACCGTGCGGAGCATCTCGGTATCTCCCCGGTATGCCGGCATCGGCGCAACGGGATGAAGTCTGAGGCGTTCGCCAAGGCCGGCATGGTCGAAGTGCCGCTGAACGTCCTCATAAAGGGCCGAGAAATCCACCTGCTCGATCTTGAGCACACCTTCATCCTGCCGCTCGCTTGCAAGAAAACGATCGATCAGCATCGTCATGCGGGAAACGGCCTCGTCGATGCTTTTCAGACGTTGGGCGACAGCCTGCTGCGGTCGTTCCAGCATCAGGGTGAGCATGTCGCTAGCGTAGCGGATTGCTGCCAGGGGGGTGCGAAACTCATGGCTGACCATGCGCATCAACTGGCGCTGGTCCTGACGGGCGGCCTTCTCCCCTTCCAGACTGGCGGACAGTTCTCCCTCCAGACGCCGTCTCAACGTTACTTCGCGCGCAAGCGCAGCGTTTCGGTCGCGCAAATCCATGGACAGGCGCATGCCCACCATGAAGATCAGACAGAAGAAAAAGCCGACAATGAAGATGTGTCCCTGGAAGAAGTACCATGTGTTGATGTTGGTCATCACCGGATTGGCAACCGTCGATGGCTGAATATAGACAAGTGCGCTCTGCAGCAGACTTGCGGCGGAATATTCCCCAAGCAGGAAGATCATGATCCAGCGCAGGAAAGGAGGTTGGGAGCGGTCGCGGTAAAGCGTCCGGATCATCAGTGCCATCATCACCACTGTGAAGGCAGTGGAGGCATGAATGCGCAGGCCGAGGTCTGTCGGGTCATAGACAACGGCGAAGATCCAGAACAGGAGCTGTGCCGCGAGACAGAACGCGCTGGTACCGACAAACCGGGGTTGTCCGAGGAAGCGCGCCAGGCCGTCGGCCCACAGGACCAGGCCAAATTTGAGCACCATGTTGTCCGTCACGACGCGAATGAGCGATGGGTCCGGACCGCGCTGCAAATAGAGAAACAATCCAATCGCAATGGCGAAGAAACCGGCCGCAATGACCTTCAGCTCATAGATCTGACGCCAGACGAACCAGACGAGAAGCCAGGCAACGGACATGAAAGCGGTTGTCGCGAATTCCAGCAGCAACATGGTCTTGAGATCGAGCATGCGCTTGTGATGACGGAAGCGGCCTGCCTGTTCAAGTAACAGTTTCGAGGCCTTGATTGCGGCAGCTTCGATTTCAGGCAGGTGTCACCCAAAGGAAGCAAGTCTCGTCAGAATCTGTCAGAATTGATTAGTATTGGTAGGTGGAATTCGATCTCTCGCCATCTGTATTTACACCAATGTTGACCGTCGTGGGCACAAGACGACGCAACAGCGGGAGTAATGATACAAATGGCGTCCAGGACCCGAAGCACCGGCGTTTCAAGCGCAACGGTTGAGCCTGCCATTCCATCCGGCTCAAACCGGACAGCCTCCCTTGCCGCATTTCTACTGCTGACGACAGCCCTTGTCCCCACCGCAGCCTTTTCAGGCGATACCCTGCCGCAAGGGGGCAATTTCACGCATGGCAACGGAACCATTACGCAAGGTGATTCACGGGTTGATGTGAAGCAATCAAGCGATGCCGGTATCGTGAACTGGGGCAGCTTTTCCATCGGGTCCGGCAATCAGGTTCATTTCGACAACGGCGCCGGTGCCACGCTCAATCGGGTCACGGGCAATGTGCCGAGCCGTATCGACGGCAGCCTCAGCGCGACGGGCAGCGTGTTTCTCGTCAATCCTGCCGGAGTTGCCGTTGGCAGTGGCGGGCTTGTGTCGACAGGTGGTTCCTTTGTCGCTTCGACGCAGGACGTTACCGACAGCGATTTTCTGAATGGCGGCGGCCTGACCTTTTCCGGCACGAGCGGTGCCGAAGTCGTAAATGCGGGCACTATCCGGTCAGCGCAGGGTGACATTGCACTGATTGCGCGCCGCGTTGAAAACAGTGGCACGATTGAAGCGCCCAACGGCACCGCAGCCCTTGCCGCTGGCTACGAAGTCCTGATGAAAGACGTCGCCGATGCAGACGGCCTGTTGTCGGTCAAGCTTGGTGGAGCCGATACCGAAGCGCTCAATTCCGGAACCATCGCGGCGGCCAATGCGGAAATCCGCGCGAATGGCGGCAATGTCTTTGCGCTGGCTGGAAACATGGATGGTGTCGTCAAGGCAACCGGTGTCAGCACTTCCGGTGGCCGGATATTCCTGACGGCGGGCAATACGGGCAAGGTCCAGGTCAGTGGCAAGCTCAAGTCGCGCAGACTGGCGGAGAACGTTCCGGTGCCGGGTGCAAAGCCGGCGACCGAGGGTGGCGCCATCACGGTGACGGGCGGAGAAATCGCGATCACCGGTACGCTCGACGCCTCGGCGGAAGAAAGCGGCGTCAAGGGTGGTGAAATCGTGGTGTTTGCCGAGGACACGGCAAGTGTTTCCGGAACGTTGAGCGCCAGGGGGGGCGTGGGCGGTGAAGGCGGTTTTGTCGAAACGTCTGCCCGAAACACGATCGATTTTGCCGGCATCACGGTCGATACCTCGTCTGAAGGCGGTCAGACCGGTCTCTGGCTGATCGACCCGGTTGACCTGACAGTCGATGCGGCGGCGGCTGCAACGATCTCTTCCAACCTCGCCAGCAACAACGTGAGTCTGCAGACCACCAACTCGTCTGCAAGTGGTCCGGGCAACCAGAGTGCCGGCGACGGCAACATCACCATCAATTCCGGCATCACCTGGACGAGCACAAATACGCTGACGCTCAACGCCTATAACGACATCGCGATCAATGCGGCCATCGACGGTCAGAACGGTGGGCTGACCCTGCTGGCTTACGGCAACAGTGGCACGGCTGCCGTCGGCACAATCTCGACGGGAGCAGCCGGCGCGGTCGATGTCGACAATTTCGCTCTCACCAGGGGTGTCTGGGATCAGGTCGGCGCGGGCCTGCCAGACTTTGCCACGAACGCACTGAGTGTTGGCTTCGGGACTTTCATCCGGGCGCAGGGTGGCGATGGCACTTTTTCCAACCCTTATGCGCTATTTGACGTTTATGGCCTGCAAGGGATCACGACCAGTGACAGGCGTGGTGGCGGGTCCGGCGATATCAGCCTTTACTATGAGCTTGCGAACGATATCGACGCGTCGATGACATCATCGTGGAATAACGGTGCTGGCTTTGACCCTGTTTCCTTTTCCGGAAGCCTGGATGGCAAGGGACATACGATAGACGGCCTCTATATCAACCGGCCTTCCGAAGGTAATGTCGCACTCATAAGCTATTGGCAAGACAACTATTTCACTTCCGGACGTGACCTGGAGATAAAGGACCTTACACTCACGAACGCGTCTGTTACCGGTGACAACCAGACGGCAATTCTGGTCGGCGACACAGGCGGTGGGAACTATCACGGTCACAACATGTCGAATGTGACTGTCAGTGGAACCGTTCAGGCGAATTCCTGGGGCGCAGGCGTCGTGGCCAGGTATTTCGGCAACATCGACCAGTCGACCATGACCAATGTTCATGCCGATGTTTCCGTCACGACGACGGATGGGGGCAGCGCTACCGGCGGCCTCGTCGCGATTATGGGTGAAGGGCTGATAATCTCGAATTCCAGCTCGACAGGATCGATAACCGGAGGGCAGGTCGGTGGTCTTGTCGGCACCACAGACGACAACGACAACAGGATCGAAAATTCCTATTCGACGGCGACAGTCACCTCGTCAGGGAGCTTTCGGGAGGCTGGTGGACTGGTTGGGTACGCGGAAGATCTTACGATCTCGAATTCGTATTTTGCCGGTCAGGTGCTCGGTACAAACGGCGCCGCGGCTGGAGGGCTCATCGGTACGGCCGACAGGAACACGGTCATTGAAAACTCCTTTGTTACGGGTCTTGTAGAGGCTGAAGGATATGCAGCCGCATTGGTCGCTGAAGTCTCCGACTCAAGCGTTTCAATAACCGACACAGCCTGGGATACTGAAACCACCGGACAAACCGAGGTGATCGGTTACACGAATTCCTATACCCCCACCGTGACCAACACGAGCGGTCTGACCACTTCCCAGATGCAGGGATCGCTGACCCTGGGTGGCTTTACCCTGGACAGCAGCATCTGGGGCACTGGCAGCGGACTTTTCCCTTATTTCAAGTGGGAGTATGCCGCCACACCCGAGGCGGTCTCAGGTATCGTCTACAGTGATGCGGGCACGACGGCCCAAACCGGAGCAAATGTCAGCGCACTTTCCGGCGGCAATCTTGTCGGCAGCGCTGTGAGCGGGGCAAACGGGTACTATTACATCCTGACTACGGCCGGATCGCTCAATTCCGCAGGGGTCCTGTCTTATCTGGACGGTGAAAGCACCAAAGCGGCGACTTTCGCCGACACAGTTACGTCGACCGGCGTCTCCGGAGCCGATATCTGGAGCAAGGCCTTCAACGTCAATACCGGTGCAGCGGCCACGACGGACGTGGTCACCGCTCTGGACACGACCATCGGCGCGTTCAGCGACACCGATCTCGACTTCCTGTTCAACACGTCGGCGGTTGTGCGAACCGACCAGAATGGCAACAGTCTCGACTTCAATTTGAATGCGACGTCCAACTTCAATCTCGACAACAATCTTTACGCCGGTGGCAACCTGACTGTTGCAACGAATGGCACATTTTCGGTCGGCGACAGCAACGCCATCCTGTGGGCCCATGACGGTGACCTGACAGTGAACGGCGATGTCGCGTGGTCTAACAGCAACCAGCTTTCTCTCTACGCCGACGCCAGCAACGCCTCCATCAAGATCAACGGCTCCGTCACCGCGCCGAACGGCAAGCTGCGTGTGGACCAGACGAGCAGCGCAACGAATGTCACTTCAACGGCGACGGGTGATATCCATGTCGACGATTTCCAGTCCGATACCGCCTGGCTGCAGGTCGGCAGCAGTTTGCCGGATTTTTATGCCCGGGATTTCGATATCCAGGGCGGTCATTTTGTACGTGCGCTTGGTGGTGATGGATCGCAAGCCAACCCGTACCAGATCTTCGATGTCTACAGTCTTCAGGGCATACAGTCAGGTTCCGGCACCACGCCGGTAAACTATGTGCTGACCCGGAATATCGACGCTTCGGGAACAGCGGCCTGGAACGGTGGTTCCGGCTTTGCGTCGACAAGCCTACGCGGCAATTTCGACGGTGGCGGCTATACGATCGACGGCCTGACCTCGACAAGTAACTTCAGTTCGATCGGGTTGTTTGGCGTCGTTAGAGCCGATGGTCAGGATGTCTCCATTCATGATCTCAAGCTGACGAACGTCAACATCGCGGGAGGGGTCGGTGTTGGCGGGCTGATCGGCAACGCCGTTGGTGGCAAGGTCTCGGTATCGGATGTTTCGGTTGGCGGCACGGTGACAGGTGCAGGTAATGTCGGCGGCGTTGCCGGACGAATGGCGTCGGAGTATTCCGTTACCGACACACATTCCTCGGCGGATGTCACCACCACGGCCTATGCTGCCGGTGGCCTTATCGGTGACGGCCAGACTTCTGATGCATCGCAGGTTACCCGTTCGTCCGCTTCCGGCAACGTCAGTGGCCGTTATGACATCGGTGGACTGATGGGCCGGGTGTCAAATGTCGACGTTTCCAGATCTCATGCCAGCGGAACTGTCACGCTCCTTGCCGATAACACGGGTGGTACCACCACACCATATGGCGCAGGCGGTCTCATCGGCTCCATTGATTCGGGCTCGGTCGATCTCTCTTATGCGACCGGGACCGTGCAAAGTTCCGACAACGTCGCGACGCGTCTCGGTGGGCTGGTTGCCTACTCCGTCGGAGCGCCAATCACACGGTCCTTTGCGACTGGCGACGTGATCCACACCGGCAGCATGGCCGGCGGGCTCGTCGGCGTAACGGCCAGCAGCATTTCCGACAGCTACGCCACCGGGGACGTCTCTGGCAGCAACGAGATCGGCGGCCTTGTCGGGCGGATGCTTGACGGGTCGTCCGTGACCCGTTCGTATGCAACCGGTGCCGTCTCCGCAAGCGTGAACGGCGGCCGCCTGGTCGGCACTATGGACGCTGGTACGATCACGCTCACCAACAGCGTCTGGGACACACAGACTACCGGACTGAACAATGCAGTCGGCGATCAGCTTGGCGGTTCGGTGACCAATGTCACCGGTGTGACCAGCAGTGCCATGCAGCAGCTCGACACGTTTGTAGCGGCAGGTTTTGGAATTGACGACCAGGGCGGCACGGCGAACACCTGGCGCATCTACGAGGGGCAGACGACCCCACTCCTGCGAGGGTTCCTGACCGCGATCACGGTAACGGGTGACGACAAGTCGAAAGCATATGACGGTACGGTCTATTCCGGCGGGTTCACCTATGCCTTGTCCTCGGCCGGAGCGAGCCTCCTCGGAAGTTTCGATGGCGGTGCCGCCGTCACGGCAACCGCGGCCGGAAGTTATGCCATAGGCAACAGTTTCTATTCGCATCAGTTCGGCTACGACATTGTGAGCGTCGATGGCACGTTGACGATCACGAGCCCCTCCGAAACGTCCGGTTCTTCCGGCAATGGGCAGTCTTCCACCGATCCCCGCCAGCAGGTGCTGGAGCGCAACCGGCTGCAGACCCCGGATACCGACGAGGCACTTGAAGACAACCCCTCTGCCTGCGAGCCGGGAGTGGTCGGCGGCGAAGGTGCCGTTCACCCCTGCAACCGCTCGTTCGGACGCTGGCTCAGTGCGGCGGCAGAGTAGTCCGGCATGACAAGACATACGATAACTGCAGCCCTGGTGGCCGGTCTTGCGCTCGTTTCCGAAGGTTCATTCGCCCAGCAGGCTCTTGAGAGAAACCTTCCGGCTGCTGAACCCGGAGAGCCGGTCTCGCTGGACGTCGCCCCCCAGGACTTCGGCGCCACCGACAGGTCACCGCTCGGGGTTGACCTGGCCGGCGTTTATCTGATCGGTCAGTCCGACGATGTGGCAGGCCGAGCTCCGAAAGGTATCGGCGGTCCGGCAGCTGCTTTCGATCAGGCCGCACTGGATGCCGTGCTGTCGGAGTATCTCGGCAAGCCGCTTTCCCTCGCCCTTGCTGGGGAGATTCAGGCTGCCATAGCCCGCGTTTACAAGGATGCCGGCTATCCGTTCGTATCCGTGACCCTGCCACCGCAGGAAATAACCGGCGGGGTGCTGCAGGTCAGGGTAATCGAGTTCAAGTCGGGCAACGTGACGGTGCAGGGGCTCGACGAGCGCGACGCCGAAGAGATCCGCGCAAGGCTGCGGATCAACCCCGGTGGGCGCATAGATGCGCGCGCACTGGAAGAGGATTTCGGCTGGTTGAACCGCTCCCCCTACAGGCGGGCGGGTGGGGTCTTTCGCCCGGGCGAGGATGCTGCGCTCAGCGACCTCGAAGTCACGATCGATGAAGGCAGGCCCTGGCAGGTGTTTGCGGGGTGGTCCAATTCCGGATCGCAGGACACAGGACGTGACCGGTATTTTCTGGGTGGCAATGCGCGTCTTCCCTTTCCGGGCAGCCCCTGGCTTTCCTACCAGATGACGGCCAGCGACGACATCTGGAGCGATCCGGGAATTGTCATTCCGCGTGAAGGCGACTACCCCTCCTATGTGTCCCACGCAGGCAGGCTCACCATTCCGACTTGGGCCCGGCAAAGTCTTGAAATCGCCCCGGCAATGGTTGCGTCACGCGAGACGCCGAACCGTTTTTTCGACTTTGAAAACACCACCTATGAATTGCCGATCATCTACAGGTCTGCTGTCTCGAATCTCCTGCCGGGGCGCTATTGGGGGGATATCTACACGGGCGTTGAGCTGAAACGTCTGGAGCGGACAACCTTCTTCAATGGCGTCGCGGTTGCCGACGGTGCCGCGGATCTGTTCCAGATGGTGCTTGGCTGGAGCAATTCGTTCGATGACCGGTTTGGCCGCACGGCGCTGGATGTCAGGGTGAAAGCCAATCCGGGAGGTGTTCTCCAGGGAAATGCGGCAACCACCTGGCAGACCTTTACCAATGGGCGTGTCCAGTCGGTCGACTATGCGTATCTTGCCGCAGACATCAGCCGGACAACGTCTCTTCCGAACAGGTTCTTCTGGGTGAGCGCCGTCTCGGGTACGCTCGCCGGGCAGGTGCTGCCGGATACGGAGCGGATCTCGCTTGGTGGGCGATATGCGGTGCGCGGGTATAACTACGATGATGCCAGCGTCGACAGCGGTGTCATCTGGCGGAACGAATTGCGTCTGCCGTCCTTCTCGCCGCTTGCCGGCAATCTGCCTGAAAGCTGGCCACAATCACTGACAAACGACAGTCTGTCGGCCTATCTGTTTGCCGATATCGGGTTCGGGATCGATCACGCCACAGACGACAATGCGACGCTGTCCGGTGTTGGCGCTGGCTTCGACTATGCTCTTGGAGACAATCTGACGGCAAACCTGATCACGGGCGTTGCCCTGCAGGACGCAGGAGAAACGGAAGCCGGGGATCTCAATCTGCAGGCCTCGATCACGGCGCGATTCTGACGCTTCTCAGGAGGCCAGGGCGCTTGCCGGTTCAAATTGCGCTTTTGCGGCTTCCCTGGCGACCCAGTTCAGGTAACGGCCGTAGGTCGTGCCTGAAATCTCGCTCGCCAGCGCTTCGAGATCACCTCTTGAGATCCAGCCCTGGTAGAATGCGACCTCTTCAGGACAGGCAATCTTCAGGCGTTGGCGGGATTCCAGAGTCTGGATGAAACAAGCCGCTTCCAGCAGCGATTCCGGCGTTCCCGCATCCAGCCAGGCATAGCCCCGGCCCAGCATCTGGACGCTGAGGTCACCGCTTTCCAGATAGGCCCTGTTGATGTCGGTGATTTCAAGTTCGCCGCGTGCGGATGGGGTGAGGGTCCGGGCGATGTCGACAACCCTGGCATCGTAGAAATAGAGGCCGGTCACCGCCCAGTCTGATTGCGGAGCAACCGGTTTTTCAACGATTGAGGCAGCCCTGCCTGCGCTGTCGAAGCCGACAACGCCGTATCGTTCGGGATCATGAACCTGATAGGCGAATATGGTTGCGCCGGTCTCGTTTCGCCGGGCCGCCAGCATTTTTTCCGACAGGCCGGTGCCGTGGAAAATGTTGTCACCCAGAATGAGGGCCGACGGTTCCCCGCCCAGAAAGTCTTCCGCGATCAGGAATGCCTGGGCGATGCCTGCAGGGTGTTTCTGGACAGCGTAGGACAGGTTAAGGCCCCAGCGGTTTCCCTTGCCGAGGACGCGCTGGAACGCGCTCAAGTCCCGCGGTGTGCAGATGATCAGAATGTCTCGAATGCCGGCGAGCATCAGCGTGGTCAGCGGGTAGTAGATCATTGGTTTGTCGTAGACGGGCAAAAGCTGCTTCGAGCTTGCCAGCGTCATGGGAAACAGGCGGGACCCGGCGCCGCCGGCAAGAACAATTCCCTTCATACCCGGTTCCACTCCGTCACCACGTTGCGCCTTCCGGCGACTGGTCCAAGGCGGGGCTGCCGTTGCGCCGAACGGTTCGGCAGCTTGCTCAAGAGCGCCTGCAGGCGCAGGACGCAGGCTGACAATTCGTATCTGGCGACAACGGTCCGGCGCGCTGCCCGGCGCATGACCTGCCGGTCTGCCGGAGACTGCAACGCCGAACAAACTTCGGCAGCGATTGCCTTCGTATCCCAGAAATCGACGAGCCTGCCGTTGACCCCGTCTCGAACGACTTCCTGAACCGGAGCGGTTTTGGACGCGATGACAGGTGCCTCGCAGGCCATGGCTTCGAGAAATGACCAGGACAGGACGAACGGGTAAGTCAGGTAGACATGGGCTGCAGAGACCTGAAACAGGCTCAGGAGATCCTTGTGCGGGATCTGGCCCAGAAAGTGGATCCGGTCAGGTGGAAGGCCGGTTTCCTGAAGAAGCCGGTTGCGCCATGTGTCGCCGCGAGAGGGTGCGCGTCCGTAGCTGACGCCGTCGCCACCGGCAACAACGAACCTGGCTTCCGGATTTTCGCGGGCGACCAGTGCTGCCGCCTGCATGAATTGGGGAAACCCGCGGTAGGGTTCCAGGTCACGTGCCGCGAAGGTGACCACCGGATCGCCCGCGGTCAGGTGTCTGCCGTCCGGCAGGCGAAATCCGGCCATCGCGTCGGGGCGAGCCCGGGTCGTGTCGATGCCTTCATGCTGCACGAGGATCTTTGACCGGTATTCTGCGGGATAGCGGCTCTTCTGCCAGGCCGTCGGGCTGATGCCGGCATCGAGCTGATCCAGAGTGGACAGCTGGATGGCGTTGCGGAGCCTCATGGTCTGGCGCTGCTGCAGCGACATCTCGTCGGAAGGTGCAAACCCGACGTCTCCGCCCTGCGGCTGGAAGTAATATTCGCAGAAACCGATGGCAGGTACATCCGGCAGGGCATCCTTGACGAACATCATGCCGCCCCAACCGATATGTCCCATAACAATGTCGGGCTTGTGGCCGTTCAGGTCCAGCTTGTGCAGGATATCGGCAACCTTGCGGCCCGCCTCGATGTAAGGCACGGAAGGCCGTCCACCTGCGCTGGCCGCCTGCCGGGTGTCACCGGCATAGCGCAGCACACGCAGGCCCGGCACCGGCCGGTCCAGGGATTCGCATATGAGCGTGGCAGTCCAGCCATCGGCGATCAGACGCCGGGCAAGATGAACGAACTGCCCGGGCCCATGCCGGTGCACGAACACGATATGCATGTGCCAAACCTTCGATCAGAAACGGGTGCCGTCCAGACGCAAGGGGGATTGTTGAAGGTCCGTTGCCCAAAGGACTTCAAGCTTGCGCAGCAGTGCGAATGTTTCTTCGAGAGCCTTCAGGTCCTGTTCGGATCGCACGATCTGGTCCTGATTGACCTCGTCGGCTGCCTTCACGGCTCTGCAAAGCATCTTTCCCTTGTCGGTCAGACGGATACGGGCTGAGCGCCGGTCCCGTGCCGAAGCCGTTCGGTCGACGTAGCCGGATTGGACAAGTTGCTTGAGGCTGTAGGACGCATTCGATCCGAGATAGTGACCGCGGTCCATCAGATCCCGCACGGACAGGTCGTCGTCACCGATGGTGAAAAGCAACATGGCATGGGCGGGAGAGATGTCGTCCGCGCCTATTCGGATCAGATCGACGCGGAGGCGGTCAAGGTAGCGCCGATACATTCGTTCGATGACTCTTACGAGTTCGAAATGGTTCGCTTGCGACGCTGGAGCCGCGATCCTTTCTCTTTCCCCGTATGCTGAATGATTGACGGATTCTTCAACCATAGGTTCAGTCCGCGAAACGCGCCCATTCATGTCCCTTGTTGCGTCTTCTAAGACTTTGTGCATTTGCCCCAAACTCCCACCTACATTCGAACTAAATTCGAAATAATTTCATCGCTATTCTGCTCCCTGTCTATGCACATTGATGCATTTATTAGTTTTGTTTTTGCATTTCTTCTCTTTGCCAATCGATTGCCATAATTAAAGGCACTAGATACCCCAAGTTAGTCTATATGCTTTCGTCATTCCTATGGAAAAGATGTGTCGTTTTCTGGGCAATCGCTCTTTTTTTCGCACGTGCGAACACACCTATCGGTTGAGGCTTCGGAGAATCTTGAATGGTTGAAAAGACAACACCGGACGCAATCGATCCGTTCCGTCTCATAAGAGAGGCTCGTGTCACCTTTGCAACCGGTCTCGCCGCAGCGGCGCTTCTGAGCGGGTTCATCACGCTGCTGCAGATGATCGTGCCGCTGTTCATGCTGCAGGTTCATGACCGGGTTTTGAACAGTCAGAGCCTCGATACCCTGACAATGTTGCTGATCATCGCCTGTGGCGGGCTGATGCTTTTTGCGATTCTCGAATTTATCCGCAGCCAGATTTTCCAGGTGATGGGGAGCGAACTGGTTCGGCGTCTCAACCTGACGGCAATCGAGGCGGGGGTGAAATCCTCGCTGGAGAAGGGGGGCGGTATGGCCTCCGAAGTGCTGCGGGACCTGAACGATCTTCGCACCTTCATAACCAGCAACGCCATCAGCGCACCGCTGGAAGCCATGTGGGTGCCGCTGTTCCTGATTGTGCTGTTTGCCCTGCATCCGCTTTACGGGCTACTGGCTGTTGTTTCAGCGATTACGCTGATCGGGCTCAACCTTCTCTCCGATATGACGACACGCTCGCTGTTGAAGGAAGCGAACACCGCCAACTTGCAGAATGTCGCGACGATCGCCTCCACGCTTCGCCACGCAGAGACGATCGAGGCAATGGGGTTGATGCCTGCCCTGACGCGCCGTTGGCGCAAGGGGCAGCTCCATGCCACGGAACTGATGGCAATGGGAAGCCGGCGCGGCAAGGCAATCCACGCGCTGACGCGAAGCCTCCGGTTTGGCATGCAGATCGCGGTTCTGGCGCTTGGCGCGGATCTTGTCATCAAGGGAGAGGTGACTGCCGGCACGATGATCGCCGCAAGTATCCTGATGGGGCGCCTGCTGACCCCTTTCGACAATCTCACGGAAAACTGGCGCCAGTGGGTGTTCGCTTCAACCGCCTGGGGCCGGGTGCGCGAGGTTCTGGAGAACCACTCTTCGCTTCGCCAGACCGTGCCGACCCCGCCCAGCCAGGGATCGCTCAAGATCGACAAGCTGGTCTATGCGCCGCCCAACGCACCTGTGCCTGTTATCAAGGGCATTTCGTTCACGCTCGAACCCGGTGACGTTCTTGGCATTGTCGGCCCGTCGGCAGCCGGAAAGTCGACCCTGGCCCGTCTGCTTGTAGGTGTTCTTCAGCCCACGACGGGCGGCGTCTTTCTTGATGGACACAACGCCTATCTCTGGGAGCGGGCGTCCTTTGGCGCGATGGTCGGGTATCTGCCGCAGTCGGTGTCTCTTCTGGATGGAACGGTTCGGGACAACATCTCGCGCATGTATGATGCCGATCCTCAGATGGTGATCGATGCGGCACGTGCCGCCGGCGTTCACGAGATGATCGGCCGGATGCCACTTGGCTACGACACGCCCGTGGGTGACAACCGTTACACCCTGTCTGGCGGACAAAAGCAGCGTGTCGCCCTGGCGCGTGCGCTGTTCGGACGGCCGCGCCTGCTCGTGCTCGACGAACCCAATGCCAACCTGGATACGGAAGGGGAGGTTGCCCTTCTGCGTGCTATTTCGCAGGCAAAGGAAGACAACGCCATCGTCATCGTCATCGCGCACAGACCGGCGATCATGGAGGCGGCCGACAAGATCCTGGTGCTGGAAGATGGCCGGATCGGCCAGTTCGGTGACCGGACGGATGTCGTCAGCAGTATTTCCAGGCGCCTGCCGGCACCTGCCGCACGCCGTGCCCTGCCGACGAGTGGAGAAGTGGCATGAGCGAGCGTCCCGAGCAGGCAAAGCCGCCGGTTGCCACACCTTCGTCCGAGGCGGCGACCGGAACGGGCCAGGCTTATTGGATGGCCGCCCTCAAGGCGGATGATGCGCGCCCGCCAAGCTTGCGCAAACCGCTTTTGGCGGCAGCTCTGGCCGTATCGATCGGCTTTGGCGGATTTCTGCTTTGGGGATTTACCGCCGATCTCGATAGTGCGGCGGTTGCCACCGGCAAGGTGATTGTCGACAGCAAGCGCAAGACCATCAGTCATCTGGAAGGTGGAATCCTGCGCCGGTTGCTCGTGCAGGAAGGGGATTTCGTGGATGCCGGCCAGCCGTTGGTGGAGCTGGACGACACGCGGGCACGTGCCGAGCTGGCGCAGCTCCATGGCAAACGGACCAGTTTGCTGGCGAGACTGGCCCGTCTCAGGGCCGAGCGGGACCTGTCGGAAGAAATCGTATTTCCGGAAGAGCTCAAGAACAGCAGCGAGCCCCTGATCGCCGAAGTGGTGGCGGCCGAACAGGGGGTGTTCGAAAAACGCCGTCAGGTCTACGAGGGCAAGATCGCCTTTCAGCAGAAGGAGATGGAGCAGTATGTGGCGCAGATCGAGGCCAATCAGGCCCAGATCGAAGCCACCGGGCACCGGCGAAAGCTGCTTGAAGAGCGTGTCGACGCCCTCAGTGGTCTGGAGAAGAAAGGGTTCACGTCAAAAGCCATGCTTAGCGAAGTTCAGCTGGAACTGAGCGAGATGATTGGCGACGGCGGTGAGCTGGAGGCCCAGAAGGCGCGTGCGGAAAAGGCGCGCCAGGGTGCGGAAGTTGCCCTGTTGCAGGCCGAACAGGAATGGCAAAGCGACATTGCCGGAAAGATCCTCGAGGCTCAGCTTGAACTGAACCTCACCAACGAACAGATCATCTCGTCGCAGGATGTCCTCGACCGGCTGGTGGTCCATTCCCCTCAGGCCGGTATTGTCTCCAGTATCGAGATGCGGACACCGGGAGGGGTGGTCGAGCCTGGCAAGGCGATCATGGATATCGTTCCGCGAGACGAGAAGATGCTTGTCGAGGTTCGAATGAACCTGAACGACATCGATACCGTTCGTGTCGGCTCGGAGGCGCGTATCCGGCTGACCGCCTATGACCGGCAGAACACCAGCCCGCTAGGAGGGGAGGTGACCTATGTCGCTGCCGACCAGACCGTCGATCCCCAGACACAAGCGGCCTTCTACATCGTGCGCGCACAGGTTCGTTCCGAAGAGCTGGACGGCAAGCCTGCCTTGACGCTTTACCCGGGCATGCCGGCGGAAGTCCTGATTATCCGGCGTGCTCGCAAGGCAATGGACTATCTGCTCGAGCCGATCACGCAAAGCCTTGATCGAGCTTTCCGGGAAGACTGAGGCGCTTTTTTTTGTGCTCCAACAAATTTTTTTAACGACGGGCGGCGTTGACCGCCCGTTGCTTTTTCGAAGCCCCGGTCCAGTCCGAGCGTGGGGGGCATTTTCCTGGTGCAGTGCGAAAATTGCACCTTTAACGCGATTAGTGCGTTGCAAAACTACCATGTCGTTCATTTTCCCGGCGAGGCGGTTGAGTGCTGTTTCGGCATGAAGTGCGGGCGGTTTCAAGCATCTGAAAAATCGCAGAAATTGGATTTCAATCTATGGGGGATCATGTGGTTTCATTGATTTTATTTTGAATTTCGAAATAAAATAAACGTAAAGGAATTGTATTTTCGAACTACTATTAAATGAAAAGTAGAATTAGTTTATCTCCTTCAAAATATTGCCTTATTTTTTTCACTATTCGTCCCTTTGAAGAGATTAGTAATTGTGTATTGTACTTCTCGCGCTGCAAAAATACGGGGTTTGTGCAGTGCGGTGTGCCGCGGTTCGCGGGGCGTCAAATGTAACGAGGCGAACTTCAGGAGTTAGCTACATGGCCACGATTGAAGGCAGTGCTTTTCAGGATTTCCTGCAAGGTACAAATGCTCAGGATTTCATATTCGGATTGGGCTCATCGGATGTTCTGCTCGGCAATGAAGGGGACGACTTCCTCTTCGGTGGCCGAGGTGGAGATCTGATCGTCGGCGGAGAGGGTGCCGACAAGATTTTCGGGCAAGGTGGCGAAGACGTCATTCTTGGTGGTGAAGGCAGCGATACCATCTTCGGCGGAGCGGGCTCCGACTACATCGAAGGCGGTGCCGGCGGCGACATCATTTTCGGTGGCGAAGGAACCGACATCATTGACGGCGGTGCCGGCAACGATCTGATGTTCGGTGGTGGCGACCACGATGTCTTCGTGTTCTCCGGCGGTGGCGGCAACGACATCGTCATGGACTTCCAGGTCGGGGATCTGGTGCAGATCTCGAGCAACATCAACGATACCGGCGTTTCCTCTGCTGCCGATGTCGCCGCACGGGCGACCCAGGTCGGCAACAACACGGTCATCGATCTCGGCAACGGCGATACCGTCACGCTCAACAACGTCGATGCCGACGATCTTCAGGACAATCCTGACGGCTACATCGTCGTTTCCTGATGATCCCGCACCCGGGCACGCGGTCGTCCGTGTGCCCGGGTACCGGCCTTTGGCCTGTGGCCGTCCGCAACTCAGGCCTTAGAACAGTGATGGACAAAGATGCTCGAGACCCTGGGCAAATACGCCGAGGCGGACTTTGAGTCCCCGCATTACTTCCAACTTACGCCGGAGGTTCTTCTTCTTGTCTGGGATCCGGCGCATCAGGTAAATGCTGCGCCCCGGCTTGTGGAGCAGGGCGGTCAGTCCTTCGGCTCCATTGCGAGTGTCCGGCTGAACCGGCTTGATGGCCGGTCGCGTGTCGTATGGGCTGTTTCGCTGAAGGAAAAAACCAGGCTCAGTCTGAAGTTGAGCGCCGGCGCGGTCGGGTCCGAGGCGACGCTTGCTGTCGACGCCGCAAAGCCTGGTCCTGCCGCCGATGCCTTTGCCATTACCAACGGCCTCAGTCAGGCCGCCTTCGCCGTTTTCGTCACGACTTTCCTGAGCGCCTGGTCCGGCATGTTCCGGCTGGGGCGTTCCCGCAGTTTCGTCAATTTTGCAAGAGAGCTGCTGCGCTCCGTCAACGATGCGCCGCCGGTTGTGGATGCCGTCGCGAGCATCGGGTCCGTCCGGTTGCTGGAAACCCTCATCAACAGCGACAGCACCGACATCAAAACAGCGGTCGTGATCGGTGATACGGGTGTTCTGCGGCTGGACAGCGGAACGTGCAACACGCCGTACAATGGCGGCAAGAGCAGATTGTTCCTCGGTGCGGTCGACATGCCGCAGCCGCCTGCCAACGGCTTTCTGGTGCTGTCCGGAAGCTGGGGTCTGGCGATCCGGAAACTGGCTACCGACAACGTGAAGCGCACTGTCGGTGCGTGGTGGGCCACCAATTCGCGTAAGCTGCCGGAAGTGCGGGACTACCTGGTGTCGGACGTCGGCGCCAAATCCGATGAGGCGCGTGCAGCCATACGGGACCTGCAGGTGGGCGATCCCTTGCCGGCGCGCCGGCATGGCTCGCTGTCAGAGACCGGCTCCTTCTGTGCGGTGGAAACCGCTGTCGCCTGCGAAGCCGGTGTCCTGGTCGGTGGCTGGCTGCGCGATCCCGCCCGCGTCTATCAGGGGCTCGATATTCTTGCCGGAGGCGCCGGTCCGGTTGCGCTTGAGCTACACACGTTCGATGGCGTTCTGCCGGAAACCCAGGGCGGTTACGCGATAAAGCGCTTTGTCGCGTTTGCGCCGGTCGGCAGGGCGCTTCAACACAATCTGCAGCCCCGGTTCGAAGTCCGTTTGGCATCGGGTGAGCGGGAACTGCTGGTGCCGCCACCGCAGTCAGGTGACATCCCCGACACGAGGGCGAAGGCGCTTTCCGTCGTGACACCTCGCCATGCGAGCGACGAGGTTCTGGCGACCTGTCTGTCGAATGTCTTGTCCGATATCCAGTCGCGTTTCCGGCAATCAGTCGGTGAACCGTCCGAAGTTCTGTTCGGCAAACCGCTTGCCGATCCGACCGTGTCGATCGTGATCCCGCTTTACAAGGTGTTCGAGTTCATCAAGGCGCAGCTTGCAGCGTTTTCCGCCGACAGCTGGCTGGCGGAGAACGCCGAGGTGATTTTCGTGCTCGACTCCCCCGAGCAGGTAACCCATGTGGAGGACTTGCTTGCCGGGTTCCATCTTCTTTATGGCCTTCCCGTTCGGCTCGTCGTGATGGAACGCAACGGCGGCTATGCACTTGCCTGCAATGCAGGTGCGGAAGCGGCGCGCGGTCGCTATCTGGCGATGATCAATTCCGATGTCGTGCCGGTCGAGGCCGGCTGGCTCGAACAGCTGTGTGCCAGCCTGATGATGGACGAGCAAGTCGCGGCTGTAGGCGGCAAGCTGCTCTATGCAGACAACGCCATTCAGCATGCCGGGTTGAAGTTTATCCAGGACGACAAGGGCCGATGGTTCAACCATCACTACTACAAGGGTTTCCCGCGTCAGTTTCCGGAAGCCAGCACCTCCCGCGAGGTGCCGGGGGTAACCGGTGCTTGCCTCGTTCTGTCGAAAGCCGATTTCGAGACGGTGGGAGGGTTCACGACGGACTTCATCGTCGGTGACTACGAAGACAGCGACCTGTGCCTGAAACTCCGCAAGTTGAACCGCAAGATCTACTATCTGGGCGACGTCGAACTCTACCACTTCGAGCGTGTTTCCATTCGCAAGAACGAAGACTACACGCGCGGTGTCGCCTCTCAATACAATCGCTGGCTCCACCAGTCCCGCTGGCAGGACGACATTGTTGCCCTGATGGAAGCTGCGGAGCGGCGTGAAAAAGGGCTGAGTGCATGAATTCGCCGGTTCTCATCAAGGATGCCACCAGTCTGGTCACATCCCCACTCGGCAGTGAGCGGATTGCAGACCTGCAAGGTTACATCGGCCGTAACAGGTTCCTGCCGGTTCCCCCGAGCGAGGACAACTTCGTCGGAGATGGTGATTATCTTGCCATCGGCACGGAGTTTCTGGGTCACTTTATCGACCTTGGGGGCTTGCGTGCGCATGAGCGGGTGCTTGATGTCGGTTGCGGCATTGGCCGGATGGCAGTGCCCCTGACCCAGTATCTGGATCCTGACACCGCCCGGTATGTGGGTATCGATCCGGCATCGGCAGGCATTCAATGGTGCACGCGCAACATCGGGTCGGTCTATCCCAATTTCCGGTTCATGCATCTGGATATCGCCAACGCTCTCTACAATCCCGACGGCTATATCCGCGGCACGGAGATTGCCCTGCCGTTCGCCAACGGCTCGTTCGATTTTGCCATCATGACATCGGTGGTCACCCATCTGCCGTCGGAAGAGATCCTGCCTTATTTCCGCGAAATCTCGCGCCTCATGGAGCTGGGAGGCAGGTTGTTTCTGTCGGCATTCGTGATTGCGCCGGACCGCGGCGAAGGCTTGATCCCACGTGTCGTGTTCCGACGCGACGGCGAAGGGCCTGCCTGGTACGGCAACCCGCAAGCGCCGCTCGCAGCGGTTGCCTTCGATGATGGTTTCCTCGACAGGGCATTGGAGACGGCGGGATTCGAAATCGCCCTGAAGCGGTTCGGGCACTGGCGCGGCGGCAACGGGGCTCCGCATTACCAGGACTTTTTCGTTGCCGTGAAAACGTCGCGGGGGGTGTCCTGATGCGGATCCTTGTCTTCGCGCATAATCATCCGGATCTTCACCCCGGCGGGACGGAAACCGTCGCGCTTGACCTGGCAAGGGCCTATCGCAAGGCCGGGCACCAGTCGCTGTTTGTCGGTGCGACGAACCACCTGCACCGCGAGCCGCATCCGGGTACCAGCTTTCAGGCGATCAGCGACAGCGGTGACGAGTTGCTGATGTGGGCCGGTCATTTCGACCGTTTCAACATGAGCCAGATCGATCTGCAAGCCTTTGTACCGGACATGCGGACATTGCTGGAAAGCTTCCGGCCGGATGTGGTCCATATCCACCATCTGCTGCTGTTCGGTGTCGAACTGCCGGTTCTTATCCGCCGGGTGCTGCCCGACGTGCGCATCGTTATGACGCTGCACGACTATTACGCGATCTGCGCCAACGATGGCGTCCTGATGAAAAGCCCGGACGAAGCCTGTGCCGCGCTTGGGTCGGGAGGACTGTGCAAGTGCCTGCCCGAAGCAAAGCCGAACGACATGCGTCTGCGCGAGCGGTTCATCAAGACGCATCTGGAGGCCGTCGACGAGTTCGTATCTCCAAGCGCGTTTCTGCGTGACGTTTATGTGCGCTGGGGCCTGCCGCCGGAGAAAATCAGGATCATTCGAAATGGCAGGCCGGACGCGGCACCAGCCAAGAGCCGGTCGGCTGACGACACGCCCAAAACCGTATTCGGCTATTTCGGAAACCTGACCCCCTGGAAGGGTGTCGAGGTTCTGCTGCAGGCGGCAAAGCTGTTGGTGGAAAAGGACATGGAATTCGAGCTGCGGGTCCATGGCGGCGCTCCCTTCCAGAACCAGGAATTCGTCAAACGCATCGAAAAGCTGTTCGAGGAAACCGCACCCAGAGTGCAGCGCCTGGGGGCTTACAAACCTGATGATGTGGCCGGTCTCATGGAGCCCGTGGACTGGGTCGTGGTGCCTTCGCTGTGGTGGGAAAATGCGCCGCTGGTCATTGCAGAAGCACAGCAGCAAGGACGGCCGGTGATCACCAGCGGTGTCGGCGGCATGGCCGAGGCCGTCAGGGACGGCGTCGATGGCCTGCATGTGCGCAAGAACGATCCGGTCGGCCTGGCAATCGCGATGGCGACAGCTGCCGGAGATGCCGCGCAGTACCGGAAACTTGCAGCCAACATCCGCAAGCCGCCGTCCGTCAGCGCTGTTGCCGAACAATATCTGCGCCTGTTTGCCGACCGGCAAACCGCGGCGCGTGAACCTGCTGCCTGAGGAAAACGGAATGAGTGTAACCCCTCTTGAACAGGTAAAACCCGGATCGGACGCCAAGCCGCCGCAAGCTGTTGCGGAGGCCAAGGAACAAGCCGTTTCCGCACGGCTTCAGGGGCGTGTCGATGCATTCGAAAACGGCCGGCTGCTTGGCTGGGCCTGGGATGCGTCGAGCCCGAGCGACCGCATGACCATCCACGTCTTCCACGACGGTGAGCGAGTTCTCAGCAAGGTTGCCGAAACCCAGCGCATCGACTTGAAGCGCAACGGCATCGGCGACGGCCATTATGCGTTCGACATCGAGTTGCCCCAGGCCGTTGCCGCAGCACCTGGCGGTCTGACTGTTGTGGCGGAAACCCCCAAGGGGGAAGCGCAACTGAAGTTGCCGCGCCCGAGCGCAGAAGAACGCGCCGCGGAAGCTGCCGTCGCCATGCCTCTGGCAGTGGTGATGGAGAAAGTCGACCGGCTGATCGTGGCGCAGCGCCAAAGCGCTGTTGGCCAGCGTGATGCAACGGCGGTCTTGCGCGAGACGGTGCAGCGGATCGATGCGCTGGCATCGAATGAGGGCGAACTTGGCGAAGCCATGTCCCTTCTGAAAAACGGCCAGGGCGACCTCTCCCAGAAGGTCAAGGAACTGGAAGTCTTCCTGCTGCGTTTCGATACGACGCTGAAGGGGTTCGATGACCGGTTGAAGGTTCTTGGAGAAAAGAGCCGCAACAACCTCAAGGTTCATATCCTGCTGCTGGCGATCCTTCTCGGGTTTGTCGGGGGCATGCTGTTTGCCGCCGCAGGCGGTCTCTGGAGGTAAGTAACGATGGAGCCTGTCCTCACCCTGGAAGGCGTGAAGAAGCTGCCCGCGAGAGCGGAGCGGCAGGCACCCGCGCTGAAGGCGCAGGGGAGCGCAGGGGCGCAGGTTCCACTCGACGGTCATTCGGTTCTTTACGTCAACCTCGACCGCGAAACGCTGTTGATCGCCGGGGTGGGGGAAGCCTTTGCCGGCGGGGTGCCGGCTATCCTCAACGAAGACCCGAAGATGGTCGTACCCTGCACGGTGACGGTCCTGCCAGCCGGAAACGGCCTTTCGGGAAAAAAGCGTCCGTTCATCGCTATCCTGTCTCCGGTGCCAGGTTCTGCCACCCTGCCTGAGCGGGTGACGATCCGCAGCCAGGGGCATGCCTACCCCTATGGCGTCAGGCATCAGGCAGAAGATCTCAAGAGCTTCCTCAACAGTGTCGGTGAGCTGTCACCTCAATCGGTGCCGGACATCGTTGACGGCCTGGTCCAGGCATTGCTTGGCGCGGGAACCACACCTCAGGCAATGCAAACGGCCGCCAGACTTGTCGATGCTGTCGCGGGACGCGACGGTTTCATCGAGGTTCTGGGTGTCTTCGACGCCGGAGATATCTACCTCCAGGGGTGGGCCAAGGGCATGCCGGTGGGAACCAGCCGGGTGTTTGTTTTCGACGGCGCATTGAAACTCGGTCAGCTGGCCGGAAGTCTTTTCGAGCGCAAGGACACCGGTGGCAAGGCACATGGTTTTGCCGGTTTGCTCGAGGTTGAGGGCGGTCTTGATACCGCGCAACTTCGCAAGGTTTTCTTCCGTGGCCGCGCCGGATGGAGCGTGGTCGAGGTTCATGAACACAGGACGATGCCGCCGGCCCGGGCTCTTCCCTCCCACATACGGGCCCTTCTGCCGAAGCTCTCCCCCGCGGGTGACGGCAGGGCCCGGCTGGAGCTGGCGGGCCGGCGGTTCGATGGCCGGGAAACGGTTAGCGAGCTCGACGTCCCGGTTCGTGTCGGTATCGATTTCAGCGCTTCACTGGATCGAGCCGGCGTCCTGTTGTCGGGCTGGCTGCTTGATCCGGAAGACCGTGTCGAAACGGTCTTCCTGCGTTCGGGCTGCATGAGTTGTCGCCTCGATACGCGCTGGACGACACAGCTGCGGCCCGACGTGACGAGCGCTTTCGAAACATTGTCACCCTTTCTGAACGGGCCGGATGCACTGCAACGGCACGGGTTCCTTGTTCATGTACCTGCCGAGGAAATGTCCGGCACCGAGGGTACGTATCTGGAGATCGTGCTGAAAGATGGCAGGTCCGCCTTTGCTCCGCTGGCGCTTGGCAGGGCTTCGCCGCGTTCCGCGCTAAGGCGACTTCTTTCCGGGCTGGATCCGGCAACGGCATTTCGTCCTGACTTTCTGGAGCGCCATCTTCTGCCGGTTTTGCAGGCCAATGATGCGCCCGAACCAGCCGTCGTGGAGACGATCGACTTCGGGGCAGTGGATGAAAACGCCGCTTTCGCCGTTGTGATCGGTCTCGACGGAAATTTCGAGAAATCACGTGTCCTGCTGTCGCTGTGTGCGCTTGATCCGCTGCTGCGGAGCGCGCCGGTGGTCCTGGTTGCCTCGCAGGGTGACGCGCTGGAGCAGGTTGAAGACTTCAGGCAACTTGCCGGTTTCTACGGTCTCGCCGTCCGCCTGGTGCTGGCGGACCACGTCGAGGACGCGCTCGATGCGCTTCAGGCGGGCGTCGAGGCCTCACCTGCGGAGACGATTGTTTGTCTGTCTTCCGGCGTGTTGCCGCGCGGCCCGGGCTGGCTGGAGCCGCTGCTTGCGGCGTTTCAGGCACAGGATGCTACCTGTATTGCGGCGCCCACGCTGCTCTATGAAGACGAAACCATCAGATGGGGCGGTGCCTGGATCGAGCCGGAAGATGGCCGCTATCTGTTGAAGCAACATTATCTCGGTTACCCGCGCCGGACACTTCATGGCGCGGATGTCAGCCCTGTTGCCGCGGCACCGTTCGATTGCTGTGTGCTGCCGAGATCGGCCCTGGCGGAAGCGGGGGGCTTTTCAAGGAAATATCTAGGCACGGACGAGAAAGGGCTCGATGCCGCCCTGCGGCTGAAACTGTCAGGCATCGGTTCGCTCTGGGTACCTCGGGTGGAGATGATCCACGCCGAGGACGGTCGCCCGGGAGAGCGGTCCTGGAAAAAACTGGTTTCCGAACTCGATCGCCGCAGTTTCGAGCGAACCTGGTCTCCGTTTCTTGCTGACCTGGCAGAGGATATCCGATGACGGCTGCTCACGAGGAAAGAACACCTTCCAAGGCCGCGGCTCTGCGCGTGCTCGTCATTTCTCACGGCCATCCGACACTGTCACTCGGCGGCGCGGAAGTGGCTTCCTACAATCTGCACCAGGGCCTGAAGGCCCTGCCGGGAACACAATCGTTCTTCCTGGCGCGGGTTGGTGACGGCTATCCGCGGCACGGCCAGTCCGCGCTGATGGGGGTCGATGACGCCGATGACGAGCTGCTTTTTCACGCTGACGACTACGACCCGTTCCTGGTATCCAACCGCAACACCGGAGACCTGCACAGGGACCTGCGGCGGTTTGTGCGCACCCTGCGTCCGGACGTGGTGCATTTCCATCATTTCATCGGCTTCGGGCTAGAGACACTCTACACGGTGCGCGACGCCTTGCCGGACGCCACCATTCTGGTGACTTTCCACGAGTTCCTGTCCATCTGCCATCATCATGGGCAAATGGTCAAAGCAGGTGGCCATAAACTCTGCGAGGCGGCCACGCCGATTGCCTGCAACGGTTGCTTTCCGGAGATTTCGCCAGCCAGTTTCCTGCGCCGGCGGCAGTTCATCAAGTCCATGCTCGGGCTAGCCGATGGCTACATCTCGCCCAGCCGTTTCCTGGCGGACCGCTATGTCGCCTGGGGGCTGCCGGCGGACAAGATGTCCGTTATCGAAAACGGCCTGAACGTGAGCGAACAGGCGGCGCAGCGTTCCGTGGCAGCCGGTGGCCGGCGGAACCGTTTCGCGTTCTTCGGCCAGATGACGCCCTACAAGGGGGTGGATGTACTTCTGGATGCAGTCCAGCGAGTTCCCGAAAGCATCTGGGGGGAAGATGCCACGCTGACCATTCATGGCGGCAATCTTGAACGTCAGCCCGAAGCGTTTCGCAGTCGAATTTCAGAGCTTCTGGAAGCGGCAGGATCACGCGTGCGCTTCGCCGGCAGCTACCAGAACAAGGATATGCCGTCGCTGATCCGGCAAACGGACTGGGTGATGATGCCGTCCGTATGGTGGGAGAACTCACCTGTGATCATTCAGGAAGCGTTCTTCCATGGGCGTCCGGTTATCTGCAGCGGCATCGGTGGCATGGCCGAAAAGGTTCGCGACAAGGTCGATGGACTGCATGCCCGGCCGGCAAGCCCGGAAGACCTGGCGGACCGCATGGCCGAGGCCTTGCGCGATCCGGGTCTGTGGCAGCGTCTGCGGACGGGCATCAGACCACCCAAAACGCATCTCGAAAGTGCCGGCGAGCACGTGACCCTTTATCGCGAGGTTCTAGATGGCGGCCTCGCGTCTCGTCCCGGTGCCCTCAAGCAAAGCGCCTGAGAAGACAAAGGAATATGGAATGACACGCGTTCTGGTGATGATACCGTCCGGCGAAGTCTACGATCACAACAATGTCCGCTGGTACAGCCATCAGGACATTCAGCGCAACCTGAACCACTATCACAATATCGGCGATGCCTTCGTTTTCGATTCCTCGCTGAAACTGCTGAAGTACGACAGGCTCGAAACCCTGACGATCCGCGAATTCAACCCGGCGGAAGTTGACCGGTTGCGGGATGAATTCGACTATGTCGTGTTGCGCGGGTCCAACTACATTCACGGCGAGATGGACTGGGAAATGGCGGAGCAGGTGCTGCGCCGGCTCGGGCTTCCGGTTCTGGCTTTCGGGATTGGTGCCCAGGCGCCGGTCGACGGCAAGCTTGTGCTGTCGGATGCCACGAAGAATGTCCTGCGCCTGATCGCAGGTTCGACGACATCTGTCGGCGTTCGCGGTGCCTACACCGCCGAGGTGCTGGAAGACATCGGAATTTCCAACACGCGGATCATCGGTTGCCCGACGGCATTTCGCCACAACGACCCCGGTCTGAGGATCACGCTGCCCGAGATCGACCGCATCCGGAAAGTCGGCCTGACCGTGCGGCGCGAAGTGTCGCCGGCATACGCCAGGGATATCCGGCAGTATCTCACGTTCCATCGCGACCTGATCAAGTCGGTTGCGGCCCGCTTCGATACCGTTCTGATGGCGCAAGGCGAGCTGGAGGAAAAGAAGCTGGTACTTGGAACGCCTGCGCAAAAGGACCAGGCGATTTCCTCGCTTCGGGAGAATGCCTGGGTTGGCGAGTGGTATCTGGACGACGACATCGAGTGCCTCTACCGCAACTCCATGTTCTATTCCGACGTTGTCGCGGACTATGATGCCTGCGTCAAAGCCTGCGACCTGGTGCTCGGGTATCGCCTCCATGGCAACCTGATGGCTTTGGCCAATGGCGTCCCGGCGCTTTATTTCACCTACGACAGCCGCACGCGCGAATTTGCGGAGACGTTCCGAATCCCGAGCTTCGACGTCTTCAGCGAGAAGGTGTTCCGCCTGAGCGACTATTGGGATCAGGGCCTCTTTGACCGGTTCAACCGGGCCTATGAGGCCACCTATTACGCCATGGGTGACTTCCTGAGCGAAAACAATGTGCCGCATGTCATGCGGGAGCGCGCGCCGGCGCAGCAGCGGAAGGTGGTGGCTCTCATGTAGCTTGAAAAGAATATCATTTCGAATTTTGAAGTATTTTATTCGTATTATTTGAGTAATATTGCGATAGAAATTCATCTATATTTTGTGAAAAGCAATAAGTAGATAAATATATTTACATAATTCTATGTTGCGCCGCATTATTGTCACAAACAAACATAAATCTTGTGCATGTATATTAGTTGAGCAAGCGGATCTCCGGCAGGGGGACGCTTCACAGTTCAGATGGGGGCTTGCATGACAGTCGTGGCTACACAAGACACGTTTCCCGTTCACAACGCTACGCGTGAGATGCTGCTGCTGAAGGAGCTGACCTTGATCGTCGTGGGCGTATCAAGGCAGGACATTCCCGGGCCGTTGCTCGAGGCGGTCAAGACGGTCTGGTTTGAGGGTGTCGAGGACGACTACGCCCTGTTTTCCGACGAGAGTGCCGGCCGGTACCAGGTGTCGGAAGCGCCGCTTCTGCCACTGGCCGTGATCGTGGATCCGGCTGCAATGGATGCAAAGGACGAACTGCACAAATGGATGCAGCAACGCGGTGTGGTTCAGTTGCCACCGGTTATCGGTTGGGGTCGTGGCGGTGAAGTGGAGGCTGTCTCCTCGATGGTCGGGCTGGTTGCCGATCATGTGAAATCGGGTGCACGGCGCCTGGTTCTGTCCAGCAAGGAGCTGAAGACACTTCGCAGCCTGAACGACGACCTGCAGAACCGGTTTGCCGCACTTGAAGCGTTCCTCAACCGGCATGGTCTGCAGCCGCTGGATCTCCTGTTCAGCAACGAACCGGCCGAAAACCCGCTCAATCCGAATGTGCTGGCAAGTGCCTCCGTCGATGGTGTCAGCCAGATCCTGCCGGTGCCCAGCTCCGGTGTCAGCGGAGTGGCGGTGCATGTCGAACAGACCGGCAGCCGTCCCGACATCAAGCTGCGTGCCCAGTTGATGACGCTGGAGGACCAGAGGATCGTCGATACCTGGCATTTCTCCAGTGGCGATCTGTCCACGGGCTGGAACATCTTCGGCCTGTCGCGCTCGACTGCGGGCCTGCGCAGAACGCTGGAGTTCCGCATGCAGGTTGAAGAGACCGAGGACGAGGTACCGCTTCTGTCCGTCGGTGGTCTGCAGCCGGTCGAAATGTTCCATGTGCGCGATGCCGCCAACGGCTTGTCGGTCCTCAAGAACAGTCTCGCCCTTCAGGTGTGGGGTGGCATTCCGGGCGTTTCCATGCCGCCGCACGCCAACTACATTCCGGCGCAGTCGCAACAGGTGAACCTGGACGAAGGCTTCCGTGACATGCCGATCGCCCCGGGCATCCTGGAGCACGCAAGCCTTGCCAACTCCGATGAGGTGTCCTTCGATTTCGAAGCGATCATGCCGTTGCCGACGGAACGCGCCATCGGCTGTCACCCGCCTGCGGAAGGCATGACCATCGGGCAACTTCCGGCAGCTTGTCCGCCGCAGGTGATCCGCATGTCTGCAAAGGCGTTCATCGACAACAGCCGCGCCGCCGATATCGATTTCGCCATTGTGGTTGCCAAGGACCTTGGCGCGGCCAAGGCGCTCTTCAAGGGAGAGCGTGAACAGTCGGTCGGCGAGGCCTTTTCCGGCTGGAAAACCGTCAGCTACGGCGAGACGGCACATCTGAGCGCCTTTGCAGGTGAACGGATCGGGGTCTGGCAGAATGTCTATTTTGCCACCCGGATGAACGAAACGACCGGTAACGATTTTGCCTGGGCGAAATTCGCCAACTTCCGCGCTGTCGTGAGCGGGTAGGCCGGCATGCTCCAGCACACTGGATCAAGACCGGGCTTGCCGAATGTGCGTTACGCACAGTTCGGCGGTTCCGGCACGGCCTCGGCCACGGTCGCCATCGTCATTCCGGTCTACAAGCACTCGGTCCTTCTGACCGAGGCCATCGACGCGGCATTGGCCCAGCAGGCGCCGTTCAACATCGCGGTCGTGATCGTTGACGATGGTTGTCCCTTTCCCGAAACGGGGCAAACGGGCCGGGCCTATGCGCTCGCCTACGACAATGTCTATTACCTGCGGAAGGCCAACGGCGGTCTGAGTTCTGCACGCAACTACGGCATCGACTTTGCCCTGCGCAGCTTCTCCGATCTGGAAGCGGTCTATTTCCTGGATGCCGACAACCGGATCACGCCCTCGGCGATCCGCGTTCTTCTCGACTTCATGAAATCCAGTGACGGTGTGGATTGGGTCTATCCCAATATCGACAAGTTCGGGATCGAGTGGAACGGCAACTATACGGCGGAATATTCGCGCCTTCTGCATGTGACCTTCGACAATATCTGCGAGGCCGGCAGCCTGGTCTCCAGATCCCTCCTCGACGCCGGGGTTCGTTTCGACGAGAGCATGAAGTCCGGCTTCGAGGATTGGGATTTCTGGCTGCAGGCGATTTCTCACGGCTTCAAGGGAGCGAACTATCCCTTCTTCGGCTTCGAGTACCGCCAGCGTGCCGAAAGCATGTTGCGCGATTCCAACCGAACCCGTGACAGCATCCTTGGATACATCAAGGACAAGCACAAGAAGCTGTTCTCCACCGAGACGCTGCTTGGGTGGGAGCATGAGGAAGCACCACGGTTTGTCGCATTCGGAGCAGATACCTACCTGGTCGATCTCTTCACCGATCCTGTCGTTGCGCACAAGAAGCGCAGCATCGAGGAATTCGTGAAGACCTTCTGGGCAGCGCAGGCCGAACCGGAAACCTACGGTGTGCCTCCGTTCTGGCTGTGGATGTCGCCGGCACACAGGGACGCGCTGAAAAGCTGCGGTCTGCTGCACAACGTCTTGTGGCTGACCGAGCGCCTGTCGGCGTCCCATCATTTTGTCGCGCTTCGGTTCGAAAGCGACAAGGACCGGCTGGCGATCGAGGTGAACGAGCTGGGCGAAGGCAAGGAACTTGCCAAGAAGCCGCTTGGCTGGATGTGCTCGCTCGACATCATGAAGCAATGTGTTGAGGACAAGTCCGACGACTGGATCCGGACATTGAGAGGTGCCAATCCGGCACCGAAGATAGCCGAAGTCGTTGTGCGTGGACCGTTCTCGGCGGAAGACATTCAGGGCACCGCCCTGTCTGCCACCAACAGCCTTCTGGCCACGCTGGGGGCCCTGCGCGAGTCCGGCTATCGCCACGGGCCCGGTGAACGCTGGATCTGGCGTTCCGCCTACTTCCCGAACCGCAGCAAGTATTTCGAGCTGCTGCGGCACAGTGCGGGAGCAGCCCCGATCATGCCGCGTCTTGGCCGTGAGGGCGCGCCCCTCAGGGTCGGTCTGTTGTTGCCGATCGCCACGTTCGGCGGTGTCGAGAAGGTTGCCTACGCGGCTGCCCGGGTTCTGAAAAAAGCCGGGTGCGAAGTCCACCTCTATGTGTTCGGAAAGCCGGTCTACAACCATATTTCCGACAACGACGGGGTGTTCGACACCATCAACTTTCTGGCCGACGACTATCCTCTGTGGGGTGGTCCCAACATGTTCTCCGGCCACGAGTTGCTGATGGGGCATGACGAAAACGCGCGGGCCGAACAGGTTCTCGGGTTCCTGTCCGGCCTTGATGTGGTGATCAACAACCAGCTTGCCCCGGCCAATGCCATTTTCGGCGAACTTCGCCGGCGCGGGGTCAAGGTCGTCAACTACGTGCATGTGCTGGACAGTTCCGAACTCGGCCGTCCGGCAGGCCATCCCTACCTGACGCTTGCCTATGAGCACATCTACGACAGTGTGCTGACCTGTTCGCGGGACATGGCCGAGTGGCTGCACGGCATGGGCGTGCCTGTTGCCAAGCTGCTTCATATTCCGAATGCCGCCGGTTACCCGATGGCACCGGAAGAGGCCAAACGGCTGTCGGACAACCGTCAGCAAGACCGCGATGGCCGCCTGCGGGCCGTGTTCCTGGGCAGGCTGGACAGGCAGAAAGGCATCGAGCGGATCTTTGCTGCGGCTCGTGCCCTGAAGCGCAAGGGTGTCGACATCGACTGGCGCATCGTCGGTTCCGACGTCATGGACGCCGGGGCAGGCGGTTCCTGGAAGGAGCGGTTTGCCGAACTCGGTATCCGGGTCGATCCGCCGATCTATGACAGTCGCAGGCTCAGCCGATTGCTGGCCTGGGCCGATGCCTTCGTGTTGCCGTCCAGATGGGAAGGTGCGCCGCTCACGATTATCGAGGCACAACGCCTTGGCTGTGTGCCTGTCGCCACCGATGTGGGGGCCGTAAGCGAGCTGATCGAGAACAAGGTTGATGGCCTGTTGCTGCGCTCTTCTGACGATGGCGTGGTGACCCATGATCTGATCACCGCGCTCGAAACACTGGCAAAGTCGGAAAGGCTGCTTCGAACCCTTTCGACCAACGCGTCGCAGCGCAGTGCAGAGCGCAGTTGGGAAAAGAGCCTGCAGCCGTTCCTGCGGCAATTGCACAACTGGTTCCCGGATCGCCTGCAAAGCATCCGCCGAACCAAGGCGCCGGTGGCGCAGATTTCCAGTTCATCCGAAACGACCGTCCGGGGGAGTGCCGCTGACGGAGCAACGCTCTGGCAGCAACGCGGACGTCAGACGTCCGTCCGGTAATCGAAGGGCCCGAGCCCACATTTTTGAAAGGTGCAGTTCACATGAAGAAGCTCTTCGTTCTCAACGGCGGCGCTGCCGTCAAGCCGGGCAACAAGTCGGCATTCCTGAAAATCGATGATCCCCTGTCGACCTTTGCACGCGGCGGGATCAACACGGGTGACGTTCTCGTCTATGACGCGATGTTGAAGGCACTTGCGTACGACCAGATCACCAACGTGCAGTTCGCCCATGCGGCCGACGAGAAACTCTGGCCGACCGACGATTATGACGCAACCGTCATTCGCGGATCCAACTACCTCACGGAGACGGTCGATATCGGCAATGTCATTCCGCTCCTGAAGAAGCTCAAGGGACCGATCGTCCCGGTGGGTGTCGGCGCCCAGGCGGCGAAATACAAGAAGCTGGAAATGCCGAAAGGCAGCATCGAGGCCTGGAAGATCATCGCCGACAAATGCGAAACGATCGGCGTACGCGGTGTCTACAGCGCCGAGGTCTTCAACGACATCGGCATCAAGAACATCCGGATCATCGGCTGCCCGAGCTTCTACCGCAATCTGAGGCCGTCCATCGAGATCAAGCCGCTGGATCCGGCCAACGCTCGTGTCGGCCTGACGCTGAACAAGTATCTTTCCGCCGACTATGCGTCCAACGCCACCAAGACCAACCGCATGCAACGGGCGCTCATCGAGGCTGTGGCCAAGCGGCCGGCCAATCGTCTCTATTCCCAGGGTGAGCGCGAGGAAACGCTGGCAATTTTCGAGACCGGCGAAGCCAAGCAGAAGCACATCCGTTCGATCCTCGGAAAGTACAATCTGGAGGGCGACAAGGATGTCGAGGCGCTGATGAGCGAGCGGATGCAGGCATTCTTCGACGTTGATGAATGGGCGGCAGATGCGCGGGACAATGTCGATGTTCTGGTCGGCTTCCGCCTCCACGGCAACGTCATCGGCCTGCACCAGGGCATTCCCGCCGTGTTCTTCACCTACGATTCCCGCATTCGCGAATTGTCGACGCTGTTCGCGATCCCTTCCGTCGAGATCGAAGACTACATGCCGATCAACCTGGAAAAGATCTTCGAGAGCGCCGACTTCTCAAAGGTTCAGCATGTCTACCGGCTGAATTATGCCGAGTACCATCGCTTCCTCACCGAGAACGGCCTCAACCATGTGCTCGCAAAACCGGTGGCCTCGCCGCCTGAGCAGCCTCTGGTCAAGCCGAACCTTGTGAAGATCGACCAGACGACCGAGGAAGTAACCGACTGGTTCCGGGGCGAGGTCGATTTCATGACCGGTGAGATCGAGACCTTGCGCAGCCGCGCGTGGAACCTGGAGCTGAAGCTTCGCGAGAAGACATCGCCGGACGCCGGCGCGAAACTGGCGAGCTGACCGGTTCGCGGGATCATGACACGACCCGGACCTGTGTTGAGCCGTCGCCGGTTTCTGACCGCCGCGGCAGCCGGTGGCATGGCGGGTGCGGCGCTTCTTGCGTCGCCCCGCAGCTTGCTGGCTCTGACCTCGAACGACCTGCCTGCCCCTCTGCAGCGGATGGACGGCGACTGGCAGCTGACCTTCCAGGATGATTTCGACGACTTCCACCGGTTTCAGCAAACCTGGGACCGCATGCGCATCGGAGGGGACGGTCATCCGACCATGCGCTACCCGAAAAACGTAGTGATGCGGGAAGGCGAACTCGACCTCAAGCTCGGCCATCAGGCCGATCCGAAACGGCCTTTCACGGGAGGCTACGTTCGGACCCGGACCTTCCGCCAGACTTACGGCTATTTCGAGTGCGAGATGCGCATCGCGCGCGAGGCCGGTGTCAACAATGCCTTCTGGCTGAAATCCGATCGCGAGACGGAGGGCGACACACATTTCGAACTGGATGTGGCCGAAGTCAAATATCCGAATATCGTTCAGGTCTCAGCCCGCCGGTGGCGCCCGGAAAAGAAGGTGCTTGCCGCAAGTTACCGGGCGCATATTCGGCTGGACGACACCTTTCACCGCTATGGGATGCTCTGGACCCGGCAGGGATTTCGTTTCTACGTCGACGACATGGAGGTCTTTGACGCACCCAACGATTTTGCTCACACGCCAGCGCTGTTACTTCTCAGCAATGCGGTCGCGCCCTTTGCCGGCAAGAACGATGGCGACGTTGCCGGTGCTGCAACCAGTATCCGCACCGTGAGAGTGTTTCAGAACACTTCAGCCTAGAAACGAGTGGCATCTGCCAATGAATTGAGCCGGCAAGACCGCTTGCCGGCTCAAACATGTCAGGCGTCAGACCTGGTCAGGCGACGGTTTCGTAGCCGCGCGGGTTCTTGCAGACCCAGTTCCAGGTGTCGCGGCACATGTCTTCAAGGCCGCGCTCGGCCTTCCAGTTGAGCAGTTTTTCCGCAAATTCCGTGTTCGCGAAACACTGCGCCACATCGCCTTCCCGGCGGGGAGCGATGGAGTAGCGGATCTGTCTGTTGGAGGCCCGCTCGAATGCCTTGACCATCTCCAGCACACTGTAGCCGATGCCGGTGCCAAGGTTGACCGCAAAACAATTGGACGGGGCGGAGCCTGATCCGAGCACTTCATGTGCCCTCAGATGGCCTTCGACCAGATCGATGACATGGATGTAGTCGCGGATGCCGGTTCCGTCCGGCGTGTCGTAGTCGTTGCCGAATACTGAAAGCTCCTCCCGGCGGCCGTCCGCGACCTGGGTGATGAACGGCATGAGATTGTTCGGGATGCCTTGCGGATCTTCGCCCACCAGCCCGCTTTCATGCGCGCCGACCGGGTTGAAATAGCGCAGGATGCCGAAGCGCCAGGAGGGGTCGCTCGCAGCGACATCGCGCAGCATTTCCTCGATCATCAGCTTGGTGCGGCCGTAAGGATTGACCGCGCTCGTCGGGTGATCTTCGGTCAGGGGCAGGAATTGCGGGTCGCCGTAAACGGTCGCCGAGGACGAGAAGATCATTTGCTTCACGCCGCAATTGGCCATCGCCGACAGCAGGCGATGAGTTCCCACGACGTTGTTGTCGTAATAGGCGAGGGGGATCTTGGTGGATTCACCAACCGCTTTCAGGCCGGCAAAATGCACCACCGCCGTACAGCGGTACTGCTTGAGGATTTCCTCCATCCGCGACTGATCCCGGATATCGGCTGTTTCCAGAGATACCTTCGCACCGGTGATGGCTGCTACCCGCTCGAGACTGACCTGGCTCGCGTTGGACATGTTGTCCACCACAACGATGTCGTGCCCGGCCTGAAGAAAAGCCACGCAGCAATGCGAGCCGATATAACCGGCACCGCCGGTAATGAGTACAGTCATCCAAACCTCTTTTGGCTTCGACGGAGAAAATGGAAAGGAAATTCAGCCCAGAATATCAAACGATTATTGTTGTTCGATGTCATGCATTCATCAGTATTTGTTGGGCTGAAATAAGGCTTCAAGATCGAGGCAAAATGAACATATTTTCGTGGCGTTTTGAAGTGTTACCTGGCGATTTTGTCGTCAATGCAAGTGGTTCTGGAAATTGCAACTTAAGATTTAGCTTCTATAAGCCGGACGGCCGTCGCTGGAATTCTCCACTATGGAATGCCGGGGCGGGGCCGCATGGGGCATGTTTTGCCTGTCCCGGTGCTATCAAAAAAAGTGTTTTCAAGTCCTGGGGGCTATTGTGCAGAAAACTGTTGGATTGGTAAGATTTGCGTTGGTGTACACAGGGCTGTTGATCGCCCTGGCTATTTTCAGTGTCATTCTGGAAACGCTAACCGGCATCAGCGTGAGCGGTTCGGTGAACCAGATCGGTGCCGTGTTGGGCGCTTCAAGCGACGCAGGGCGACACTTTTACAAAAAGTACGAAATCATCCCCGACAGCGGTTTCGCCTGGCGGGCCGCTTTTCAGATGACGCTTGTTGAACTGGCCATTTCGGTAGCTATTACCGGGGTGTTCGTATGGTTTCTTCTTTCGCAAGGCGAACTTGCGAATGGGCTAGGCTCCCTCATGGTCATTGTGGTGCCGCTGCTGATCTTTGTGTTCGCAATTTCCCTGGTTGCGAAACGGTACATGTTTACGAGCGGTGCTCGACATGCAGAAAAAGCCCACCTGAGAAAGCAGGAACAGAGCAGTACTGTTTTCGAGTGAAGTGGAAACCTGTCTGGAGACTTCGCAGGGCGCCGCCGCCTTCAGGTGAAAACCAAGGCGGCAGCTCCAGTGGAGATTACCCGGTCGGACGTCCGGAGCATCGATACAGGGTTCAGTGAGGCAGGAAGGCCAATGGCAGCTTCGTGTCAGGAAGCCGCGAAGGTGACCTTCACACCGCGCTGGCGAAAGTAGGCCTGCAAAAGCTTGCGTCCGGACCGGTTGTTCTGGACGAGCTTTGCCGGATCAAAAACGGCTTCCTTCTGGCCCTCGCGTTTCAACGCTTCCTTGAGAGCAGCGATATGCAGGTCGATATCTTCGTTGTCGGCCTGCAGGGATTCATAAACGCGGTTCGTTGCTTCCGCTACGGTCAGTTCGCTCAATGGTGCATTCCCGATATTGTTTAGCTGGCGATTACCACACTTTCCGACCTGATCCAAAGGGAGTTGATCCTTTCCAATCTTCACGCCTTCGGATGATCGCTGGCAAAGCGGCGCAGGCACCACTTTGCCAGGCTGGTAAATCTCAGCGCTCTACACCCACTGCGAAAGGGCGGCGCGAACATGGGGATCTCCATCGTCGCGAACCAGGCCTACATCCTCGGCGAGATGCTTGCTGTTGGGCAACAGGGATTGCCAGGCCAGTGCCCGCACCTGCGGCGTGTCATGATGTCTTGCAATGTCGCGCAAGGCCTCATGAAGATCGGTATCGCCCATAGCCGCTGCTGTTTCGAACAACGCGCGCTCCTGCGCCTGGCGATCGACATTCCCGGCAATGAGTTTGCCGAAGACACCTTCCGGCGTTTCTTCCAGGGTCATCTCGTATTGCCGGCGGTGTGCCGGATAGGTCTTGGGCAGGAGCAGGTTGATCGACGCGGAGATCGAGGGCGCCGGAAGCTGCGTGTGAATATCGCGGCTGCCGTAATAGTACATCACCTTGCCTGGCGGCAGCCCAGTTTCCTCCTGAAACCTCAAGGGAACAAGTTCCCCCGGGACGCCGCGCACGTTCTCGTATTCGTAGTCGTACAACTGGGTGCGGTACCCGGGACCGAAAGCGCCGACCGTGAAGAAATCGAAGCTGTGATCATGGGTTTCGTAATAGGAAAAGATTTCGGGGGGATGTTGAGGGCTTGGCGGCATCCACAGGACGGCACGCAGGGAATACCCGTCGCCCTTGTGCAGCATCAAGGTTGACGGTTTGAAATCGTTGTCGACCTGGTAGTTCAGAAAATCCGCCAGACCATCGACAAGCAGACCGCGCAGCACATCGGGATCGCGTGCCAATGCAGCCATCCATTCGGCAACGCGCGACATTGCTTCCGGAGTGTAGCGGGAGGCGCGAAGATCCGGAACAATGCCCGATGCCTCAAGCCTTTCAACGAACTGATCAAGTGTCAGGATTTCTTTCCCTTCGGGAAAATATGTCTCGGTCATGCCGCATCCCCGTCCATTGTTCTTGCAAGGGTTGCTCGCGCCGCTTCGCGAAGCGACGCATCGCGGTCGCTGTGCGCCATTTGGTGCAAAGCGGTAAGAGCCTGCTGTGGCGCACAGCGATGAAGCAGCTTCAAGGCATCCCAGCGTGCAAAACCCGCCATGTTCGAATGCACCATTTTGGCCAGTGGTTCTTCAAGTCCGTCGATCTGTTGCATGGCCTGAAGCAGTTGGAGAACCATCTGCATGCGTGAGGCATGCAGATCGGTACTGACCTGCTGCAGTGGCTCCAGTGTGTCGCGGTCGAAAGTCCAGGTGCTGTGGGCCCGGGGTGGGGAATGCACGATCAACAACGGCGCAATCGGCGTGGCGGCGGCAATGTCGATGATGTCGCCGAACGCCGGGGCGTCATAGACGTCATGCGCCTTCAGCACGAGGTCGCTGTCCCGGCGCTTGAGGCTGGGCGGGCGTTGATGAAGGTTGTTGCGATCCAGCCCGCACTCCAGCCGCGGTATGTGCACGTCATTTGGTGACAGGTTCAACACGAAGGCATCAAATTCATTGGCGGTGTAGACCGGTTGCCGGCCACCTTGTCCACTGAAGCGCAGCATCAGGCTGAACTGATCGGTCCGGCACAGGTAGACGTTGCCTTCCCGCTGTGCCGGCAAGCTGCCGCGTTCGCGCACAACGTGCAGCAGATCCAGCAACAGGCCGTTTATGCGTTGCGGATCGAGTGACCGCAGAATGCTGCCCAATTCGATGAATGAATCTATTTCGCCAGAAGGTGGGGTAAGGGCCTCGATCAAGTGTTGATATGGATTGTCTGTCTTCATCATCACACCTCCGCGTTGTTTCAAATGACGCTCAGGGGACGGATCTCCGGAAGCCGCCTTCGAGCAAAAGCATAGGATATCAAACCCTTGCCCGCCAAGACCAAACCGGTCACGGCGGCCATGCCGTTGTATGAAAAGAGATAGGTGGCGATGAACCCGCCCCCGAGCACGATAACGAGACTGACCGTCGAGATGCGGGTCGCGACCTGTTCGTGACCCATGGTCTGCAGGATCACGAGGGACTGCCGCGTCAAGGCTTCAATGAAGGCTCCAGCAGCAACCATCGCGAGTGCAGTCGTTGCTTCGGAGAACCCCGGGCCAAAGGCATTCAGTATGAAATGTCCGCCGATTAGCATCCCGACCAGGAGCAGTGAGCAGATCCCCAGGACGACGGCATTCGACTCGTTGATTGCCTTTTGCAATTTGGGACATTGCGACCGGTCGTCCGCGGCAGCACCGCACAACGGGCGGATCATGAAGGATATGGTGGTCGGGATAAGCTGCATGATGCGCACCACCAGCAGGACTGCCGCATATAAACTCGTGGCGGCTTCGTTCGGCGAGGCGATTTCGACGATGAACAGGTCGAGGTGCCACAACATCAGTGAATTGACCCGCATGATCAGCATTCGATTGCTGGTCCGTGACCAGGCCCTGTGGTGTTCGGGGGATGCACCCCGCGCCGGTGTCCACCATGCACCGTATATCTCGGGCTCAACGGTCCGAAAGATGACGGCATGCAGGAGTCCCAGGAACACAAACGATACCACGAGGATACCGATCATGACGCTGCTGCTCGAGACCGACAGCCGCAGCCCGTACACTGCCGCGGCGACACAGAAAAGCAGCACGAGATGAAGGGCCAGCGAGCCCAGGATGCTCCCGGTTCGCGGGTACCCGCTGGCGACGAGATATCGGTCGGTCAGAAGCGAAAGTGCGGCAATCGGGGCAATCCAGATACTGTGAAAAGCCAGATGGTACTCTTCGAAGCGCTTGTAATCGGCCAGGTGTGTGGCAAGTGCGATTGCCAGAAACACTGCATAGACTGCTAGGATGATTGAAAAGCCGAAGCGTATCCGGCTGCGGTTCCAGGCACAGTAAGCCCGAATACCCTCGAGGTTCACCGTTTTGCGCATGGTGGGCAGGTAGCGCGAAGCCACCATATCCGTTCCGGACAGTGACAGGGAGGCCAGCAGGGACAAGAGGGCGAATGCAACCTGATAGTCTCCGAAGAGCTCGGTCCCGAGCATGTTGGACAGAAGCAGGTTCGTCAGGAGAGCCAACCCGTAGCCGGCTATGCTGATCACGGCCAATTGCACCGGTCTCGATGTCATGCAGAGACCCGCGATATCGGCATCCACGCCAAAACGTGCCGCTTCCGTTGAAATTCGAGCCCGTCAGTTGCCTTCGACACGCAGTCTTCCTGTTGATCGTTTCCGGTTGCAATTTATCAGACTATCGCCGTCCGGTAGCTGAAGTCGCTTTTAGAAAATTCACCACATCGCGAGATCGCTCTGGACAATCTAGTAGGTATGAGTGCAGGATTGAAACTGCAAATTGCAAACAAGGAGCACTAGATATGTCTGAAGCGAAAGCAAATATCGAGCGCAATACCGAAGTTGAAGCCGACATCGAGTTTGTCGATCCGTCGGAAACCGTTGCACTTGCCGGCTCCACGCCGCGCCAGTTGACGGGGCAAGAAGCAGGTCGTGTGGTCGGATTTGGCTGCGACGAGGATAAAACCACAGGTCGCTGATACCGGGTCTGCCGTTTTGGCTTCCCGGTTGAATCAGTACCGATAAACGCATGTCACGAATTTTGCTGACAGGCGCAAGTGGTCGGGTTGGGCGAGCGTTGATCGAACGCCTTGCCAGCCCGGAATTCGAGTTTGCCCTGGTCGGGCGCAGTGCGGAGTCTCTTCGGCAATTGTCGGATGAGATACACGCCAGGGGCGGATCCGCCCACATCATTGAAGCAAATCTCTCTTCAAAAACCACAACCGAAACTGTTGTCCGGCAGGCGGCAACTGCAATGGGCGGGCTCGACGTCCTGATCCATGGTGCGGCGGCATATGGGTTCCAGCCCTTCGCTCCGTCTTCACCGGAGCTGCTGCTGCGCGTGCTGGAAACCAGTCTTCAGTCCGCCATCCTTCTTACCCACGCCGCCATTCCGGCGTTGAAGCTTTCAAACAACGCCGTCGTCGTGCAGATCGCGTCTACCGCCGGTCTTCGGCCCGTTAGTGAAGCCGTTGTCTACAGCGCAGCCAAGGCGGGAATGATCGCGTTCGGCCAGGCCCTGCGGCCAGAGGTGGAGGGGCTGGGTATTGCCCTGCACACTGTCATACCGGGACAATTGCAGCTTCAGCCCGGGGGCGCCGGGCTTCCGCCCGCACATGTTGCCCAATGCATTCATGAGCTGATCCTGCAGCGGGCAGCCGGTTGCGCCGGAAGCGATGTCATTCTGGACGAGACGCCTTCCGAATAATCCTATGGATCGTCGCAGCCGTTGTATTTGCCACCTTTTCTGGCCTCGACGAATGTCTTCCAGTCACGCCAGCCCTGGGCACAATGAAAGCCCCATTCCCTCACGCGCGGCCCCGTGATGAAGAGGGTCCAGGCCGGTTCGGTGAGAACGGGAGACAAACGGTGCGCGAAGCGGGATTTACGGAGTACGACATCTCCGGCACGCAGTTTGCGCACCTTCTCGCCTTTACGGGCAGCGAAAGTCTCATCGATCGTGCCGGCCAGCATGATCGACACGCTCGGCCAGGGGTGGTCGTGCAGGGCTGCCTCGTCGTCAGCTCGTACGACATTGTGTAAATAAGCGTTGATGAGCGGGTTCTTCGGCCACAAGCGCCAGCGGAAAATATACGGGGCGTCCGGATCACCCACTAACTGATCAGGCGGCCTGTCGACAGGCAGGAGCCGCCTTTTTAGCCGGGAGGCTAAAGCAGACATTCGGATCATCTGAAAATCCTCGCCGACCTGACCGTCGGTGTCAATCCAGATCCCTTCCCGGTTGAAATGGTCTGCGTTTCTTTTTCCGGGTTTTGGCCCGGCATCATCAGCCGCCAACAGCGACACGCCGGATGATGCCGGGCAGGACTTACAGGCTGGTTTCGCCGTTGATCAGATTGCTCCGTTTACGGGGAAGATATCTGCCCCGGCCCTTGCCAAGAACGGGCACACCTTTTTCCATCACCAGGTCGCCGCGCAGAAGAACCTTCACGGGCCATCCGGTCACCTCCATGCCTTCGTAAGGCGTGTAGTCGGCGCCATGGCCGAGGTCGTCGTTGGTGATGGTTTTCCTGAGTTCCGGATCCCACAGGGTCAGATCGGCATCCGAACCGACCGCGATGGTGCCTTTCTGCGGATAGAGACCATACAGCTTGGCGTGATTGGTGGACGTCAGCGCAACGAAGCGGTTGAGGTCGATCCGGCCGGTCTTGACGCCTTCGGAGAACAATATCGGCAGTCTGGTCGCAACGCCCGGAATGCCGTTCGGGATCCATCTGAAGGACTGCATTCCCTTCTCGGTCTTCTTGCCGCCGGGGTCGTCAAACCGGAACGGGCAGTGGTCGGAAGAGTAAAGGTCGAACACGCCGTTTTCCAGACCGGACCAGCAGGCGTCCTGGCTTTCCTTGTCTCTGGGAGGAGGCGAGCAGACGAACTTCGCACCCTCGAAATCCTCAAGATCCAGATCGTCTGCCGTCAGAACGAGGTATTGCGGGCAGGTTTCACCGGCGATCTTCTGGCCTCTCAGCCTTGCACGCGAGATTTCCTCCATCGCTTCGCGGTTCGAAACATGGACGATGACGATCGGGGTATCGACGATTTCGGCCAGCGACAGGGCACGATGTGTTGCCTCTCGCTCTGCCGCGATCGGACGAGACGTGGCGTGGTGGTACGGGGCGGTGTCGCCATCTGCTTCACGCCGTCCGATCAGATAGCGGATGGCATCTTCGTTTTCGCAATGAACCAGCACGACCTGTCTGGAGCGTTTGGCCGCGTCCAGCGTTGCCAGGATCTCGTCGTCGCGCAGGCGCAGGCCTTCGTAGGTCATGAACACCTTGATCGACGTATAGCCTTCTTCCGCAAGTGCCGGCATTTCCTGGCCAAGCACATGGGGCGTCGGGTCGGAGACGATCATGTGAAAACTGATGTCGGTGAAACAGTTGCCCTCTGCGAGGGCATGATATCCCTTCAACGCCTCGCGCAGGGTGTCGCCTTTCTGCTGAAGGCAGAAAGGCATTACCGTCGTGTTCCCGCCAAGAAGCGCCGACCTTGTTCCGCTTTCGAAATCGTCCGCCATGACAATGCCTTCACCTGACGGCTGCGCGATATGGACGTGACTGTCAATGCCGCCCGGCATCACGAGCAAGCCGGTCGCGTCGATGGTCGTGGCTGCTTCCTGCAGATCACGCCCGATTGCCACGATCTTGCCATCCGTAATGCCGATGTCTGCCTGATAGACATCGGCAGCGGTGACGATGGTGCCACCGCGCACCACTGTGTCGAAGGAGGGCGCCGTCATGCCGATGCTTTTACAGGTGCTGTTCCGGACGCTTTTTGACCGAGGGTTTCATCCAGGGCGTTGGTCAGGCGATCGACTTCTTCTAGCGTGTTGTAATGGACCATGGACAGGCGCACGACGCCTCCGGCTTGGGCCAGCCCGAGGCCTTCGATCAGGCGCCGGGAATGGAAATCACCATGGCGGATCGCAACATGGTATTCGTCGATCTTCCGGCACAGTGCCTCCGGAGCCCAGCCTTTTGCCGTGAAGCTGATGGTTGCGATCCTGTTGCCGTTTCCAACCGTATCACGCCCGACAATCGTGATGTCCGGGTGTTGCTTGGCCCAGTCGAGAAAGCGCTGGGTCAAGGCAATCTCTTGCGCCGCGATGGCAGAAAAGGCGGTCTCGATCAGGGCGCGCGGCTCTGACGAGGCAGGGGCTCCGCATCGTTTCCCGAGTTCCTGCAGATAGGCTGTGATGGCTGTCAGCGAATAGGCAAGTTCATAATTCGGATTGCCTGCTTCCAGTTTTCCCGGGACTTTGTCCTTGCCGTAAAAATAGTGGTAGAGCGTGTCCAGCTCCAGAAGGTGGTCGTATTTGCCGTACATCATCGCGATGTGCGGACCGAAGGTCTTGTACAGGCTGAAGATGTAGTAATCGACGTTCAGTTCCTGCACGTCGATCGCCCGGTGCGGCGCATAGGCGACCGCGTCGACGCACAGTCTGGCACCTCTGTGATGCACATAATCGGCGATTTCGCGAACGGGATTAACTTCACCCAGGATGTTGGAAACGTGGTGGACCGCAACGAGCCTGGTGCGTTCGTTCATCAGTTTGCCGAGATCATCCAGGTGCAGGGTCAGGCTGTCCTTGTCGAGCTGCCAGAAGATCACCTTGATGCCGAATTCCTCGAGCCGCAGCCAGGGGCCGATATTGGATTCATGGTCAGCGTTGGTCACGATCACCTCGTCCCCCGGGGCCAACTGGCGGCGCATGGATTCGACAAGGTTCTGCATCAGCACGGTGGTGGAATGGCCGAAGACGATCTCTTCGGGACGGGAGGCGTTGACCAGAAGCTGACCGGCCTTGCGCGCTTCCAGGAGGGCTGCCGCGGCGGCCTTCGAAACTTCGTAGCTACCGCCGATCTGAACGTTTTTTTCGAGCAGGAATTGTTTGATCCGCTCGACTGCCTGGTTGAGGATCTGCGATCCGCCGGCATTGTCGAAAAAGACCCAGTCCGATTTCAGTCCCGGAAATTGATCCCGGACCCAGGCGATGTCCAGTTGTGCATTGTTTGGCATGGTTGGCTCCAGCAAAGGCAGTAAATTTCAGTGGTTGAGGACCGCGCTTAGAAAATTGCGGGTTCTTTGTTCTTTCGGGGTGTCGAAAATCTGCGCCGGCGTTCCGGTTTCCACGATCCGGCCGCCATCCATGAAGATCACCCTGTCGGCCACCTGGCGGGCAAAGCCCATTTCATGGGTGACCACGACCATGGTCACGCCGGTTCCGGCAAGCTGGCGCATGACGTCGAGAACTTCGCCCACCATTTCCGGATCGAGCGCCGAGGTCGGTTCATCGAACAGGAGCACCTTGGGTTCCATTGCCAGTGCGCGGGCAATGGCAACACGTTGCTGCTGACCGCCGGACAGTTGGCCGGGAAACTTGTCTGCCTGTTCGGCAATGCCGACGCGGGCCAACAGTTCGCGGGCCTTCGTGGCAGCCTCCGCAGCCGGTGTCCTGCGCACGCGCATCGGGGCCAGCATCACGTTCTTCAGGACAGTCATGTGCGGGAAAAGATTGAACGACTGGAACACCATGCCAACCTCGGCGCGGACCTGGCCCAGTGTCGGTCCGGGCTGCACCGGAATGCCGTCGACCCGAATGCTGCCCTTGTCGGAATAGCTCTCCAGAAGGTTGATGCACCGGATCAGCGTGGATTTGCCGGACCCGGACGGGCCGATGACACAGACAACCTCGCCTTCGCCGATCGCCAGGTCTATGTCGCTGAGCGCGGCAAAGGCGCCGTAGTGCTTGGTAACGTTCTCGATTTCGATGATGTTTCGCATCACGCACTCCTCCGCCCGAGCCGGTTTTCAAAGCGCGAGACCAGGGCAACCAAAGGCCACAGGAACGCGAGATAGATGATGGCGGCGCCGATCAGGGGCGTGGGGTTGGCGGCAAGGGCCTGGGCCTGGGTCGCCTGCTTGAGAAGGTCCGGCATGGCAACGACGGAGGCCAATGCGGTGTCCTTCATCACGTTGATGCAGTTGTTCGTCAGTGGCGGGATAACGATCTTGATGGCCTGCGGCAGCACGACGTCGACCATCATGTCCTTGTAGGACAGGCCAAGTGCGCGCGAGGCTTCAAACTGTCCGACGGGAATCGCCTGAATGCCCGCCCGAAAGATTTCTGCGGTATAGGCGCCGGACACGAGCGTCAGCGCGAGCGTGGCGGACAGGAATGGTGACAGTCTGATGCCGACGAATGGAAGGGCGTAGTAGACGACGATCAGGAGTACGAGCAGCGGGATTGACCGGAAGATGTCGATATAGATGGCGGCCGGTACACGTATCCAGGGTGAGCCGTACATGCGCACAAGGGAAAGGCAAAGCCCGAGAACGAGGCCGGCAACGATACTGGTTGCCCCGATTTGCAAGGTTACGACAAGGCCGCTCATGAGGAGCGGAAACGTTCGGATGAAGACCGGAACGTTGAAGAACGTTTCGAAGAGGTCCATGAAAAGTCCGGAAGAATGGCTGGAATCAGGGAAGGCGCGGGCCCTCCCGAAGGCGGCCCGCGCGTGCTTTGCTTACAGCTTGGGCATGTCGAGGATGGTGACTGTCGAGGTGGTTTCTTCGGCGCGAGAGCCGAACCATTTCTCGTGCAGGTCAGCCACGACGCCTTCCTTCTTCAGTTCGGACAGGACGTCGTTCACCTGGCTTGCCAGTTCCGCGTCCTTGGCAAACATCATGGAGTACTGTTCGCCGGTAGTGATGCGTTCGACGACCGCAAGGTTCGGCTTGTTCTTGGTGTAATAAAGCAGCGCCGGGATGTCGCTAATGTAGCCGTCGATGCGGCCCGCCGTCAGGTCGAGCATGGCCGGGGCCAGGCCTTCGTAGCGGCGGATTTCACCAAAGCCGTATTTCTCCTGATTTTCGGTGGCCCAGATGTCGCCGGTAGAGCCCGTGTCGACGCCGATGACCTTGCCTTTCATGTCGGCAACCGATTTCAGGCCACTGTCGGCGGCAACGGTGAGGGACTGGTCGCTGTCATAGTAAGGCTGGGCGAATGTGACCGATTCCAGACGTTTCTTGGTGATGGTGATCGAGGAAACCGCCATGTCGATCCGGCCCGACTGGACCGCGGAAAACAGCCCGTTGAACGGGATGTTTTCAAACTCGATCGATTTGCCGAGCCTGTTTGCGACCTCGGTTGCAAGATCGATTTCAAAACCGACGGTCTTGCCCGACTCATCCTGGAATTCCCACGGAACGTTGCCGATGTTGGCGCCGACTGTCAGGTCTGCGGCCATGGCGGTGGTCATGGAGGAAAACGTGAGCAAGCCTACGGTCGCAGCCGTTTTGATGAAGGAGTGAAGAGACATTTTATTCCCCTGGTGATTATTCTTGGTCTAACTGGTATGACTGGTCTGACCAGTTAGACCAGTAAACAGATCGATCAAACGGGATGCAAGCGTTAAAATGATGCTGATCGCGTTTCGGCGGGCTAAAAGAAGGCAGAACGGCACACGCGCCGTACGAACCATGAAAGACACAATGATTACACGTACGCCGGTTCCGCAGAGCATCGCCCGCAAGCTTCAGGAGATGATCCTCAGCGGAGCGCTCAAGAGCGGGGAGAAGATCCCTTCGCAGCGGGAAATGTCGGAAGAGTTCGGTGTCAGCAGGGCCTCATTGCGCGAAGCCCTGCTGACCCTGGAAACCATCGGCCTGATCAAGACGGAAGCGGGCAGGGGGACATTTGTCGTCGGCACCGGTTCGGGCAAGACCATGTCGGACTGGAAGTTCGCCGAGGAACATTCCCTGCAGGAAGTGTTCGAGACCCGGCTTGTTCTTGAAGGCGAGATTGCGGCTCATGCAGCGGGGCGATTGTCGGAGGACGATCTCGACCGGCTCTCGCAACTGACCGACCTGATGGAGCAGGCCTGGTCCAATCGCGACTTTCTCAGCAACGTGGATGCCGATCTGGAGTTTCACGACCTGATTGCCCGGCGGTGCAGGAACCGCATGATTGCGGGTCTTTACGATCAGGTCCGGAAACTTCTGACGGAGACCCAGCGCCAGCCGATCCCGATCACGGATCCGCTGCGCATGCGGGCCTCGCTGGCTGAGCACCGGGTCATCGTTGCCGAACTGCGCAAGGGCGACGCGGAAGCCGCCCGAACCGCAATGCGCAGCCATGTCGCCAACACCGCGCTGTGTGCCGGGTTCGAGATCGCTTGAAGTGCGAAGCGCCTGCGCCGTTTCCAGAGTGTATCGGAACGGTGGGGGCGGGGGCGGTTGGCAGAGAGGAGCCTGCTACCCCTTTCCACCCACCTACAACTGACCTTCGACGGGAAGCGTTGCGATGATGCCGGAGGTGAAGCGCTGGCCCAGTGTCGATCCCGGGTCCGAGGTGAAGGTGACGATCTTGCCATCTTCTTCGCTCTTCCAGAGGATCCTGCCGTTGTCGTCCAGTTCGAGCCGGTAGCTGTTTTTCAGCGAAACGCCTTCATTCAGGAACACTGTCAGCCTGCGGGCAAGTTCGGGGCTTTCCACGTAGAGGCCGATCTCCGTATTGAGGTTGGCTGATCGTGGATCCAGATTGAAACTGCCGACGAAAATCGAGGCTCCGTCGAAGACTGCGGCCTTGGTGTGCAGCCCGGCCTTGGAGTCTGTCGAAAAGAGCGTTTGCTGAACCCTGGCGGAATCGGCCCTGACCTCATGCAGCTCTATGCCGGCTTCCAGAAGTTCCGCGCGGTATTTCGAATAGCCGGCGTGAACCGCAACCACATCGTTTGAACCGAGCGAGTTGGTGAGAACGCGGACCTTCACGCCGCGCGCCGTGAGCTGCTTCAGCTTGTCTGCGCCCGCCTGCGTCGGAACGAAATAGGCGTTTTCCATCAGGAGTTCGCGTTTGAGCCTGTCCACCTTGCCGACAAGTGCCTTGAGGATCTTGCCGCCGCTTTTTCCCGCGATGAAATCGGCCGGATCGTCCCAGACGACAAAGGCCGGTGCCCAGACCAGTTGCCTTGTGAGCGACGACATCGACTGGCGGACGGCAGTGACCCTCTGGCGGAAAGGATAGGGATATCCTTCGGTATCGATGGTCTCTTCCAGTTTCACCCGGGCCATTTCCAGGTCGGTTTCGCCAAAGGTTCGGTTGACGCTGGCGGCGACAGGCACCGACCAGTCCCTGTTCCAGAAATAATCGAAGACGCTCGAGGCATCCCGCACCACCGGGCCGACCGCTGCAATGTCCAGGTCGCGATAGTTGGATTCCTCGGAGACGTCGAAATAGTGGTCGCCGATATTGCGCCCGCCGAGAAGCGCAACTGCATTGTCGGCGATCATCAGCTTGTTGTGCATGCGGTGGTTCAGGCGATCGAAGTCACCGATCAGGTTGAAGACCCGCGAGGACCGGCTCGCGAAGGGGTTGAACAACCGGATCTCGATATTTGGATGGGCGTCCAGACTGGCGAGGATTTCATCGCGTCCGTTGACGTTGATATCGTCGATGAGGAGACGCACGCGCACGCCGCGATCCGCGCTGCGCAAAAGGGCCTGCGCGAGGATGCGCCCGCTGTGGTCCGCGTCCCAGATGTAGTATTGCAGGTCGAGGCTGTGCTCGGCGAGCTCCGTCATGGCCACGCGGATGGCAAAGGCGTTGCGCCCTGTCGTGACGAGCGAGACACCTGATTTGCCCGGATGGCTTTTTTCCGCGGCCCGGAACAGGCGGCCCAGAGAGGTGCTGCGATAGGCCGTAAAGGCACTCGTCTCGACGCGCGGATAGTCCGTGTTCAACGTCGAACAGGCTGCCAGAAGCAGCGTTGCAAGACAGAGAAGGCAGGCCCAGCTTCGCATCGTTCCCCGCATGACAGACACAGGTTGCCAAGGGCCCCGTTCTCGCCTGGCGTCAAGGATCGACGTTGGTGACTGAGGCAAGGACCGGGGTTATCGGCAAACTCTACCCAGAATTGTTACTTCATGCCTGCACGCCGGTCCATTGTGCAGATTGACAGGCGCGCTCCGGCACCTGCCGCGCGGTGCTTCTTTTCCTGTGCGCCTCAGGACATGACATGCAAAGACGTACGGTTCGGATTGATGCTTCCGCGCAGGAGGTTTCCCTCACCGAGGTGGCTGAAACCTGTCCTGTGCAATTGGGGCGAAGATCGCGTGAACGGCGCGCGCCAGACGTGGGTGAGACCTTTAAGGAGCAGGCAGCGCTTCAGGCATCCAGTGCGTGGAGTTGCGGCTGGCCTTGAAGAAACACTGCCCGTATTTCTCGAGGGTTTCCTGATTGATCTCGAAGCCGAGGCCAGGTGTCTGCGGCATGGCAAACCAGCCGTTTTCGTGCAGGAACGGCTGTGTGAAGATCTGGTCGCGGCCTTCCGGTGTCCAGCCCGGTGGTGAGATCGGATATTCAAACAGCTCCTCACCGGCAAAGCCGCTGGCGGCAAAGACATGCGCATTTGCGATGAAGCCGAAGCCGTTCGACCAGCAATGCGGCGTGAACCTGATGCCTTCTTGCCTGCAGAGCGCGGCAACCTTGAGGCACTGTGTAATCCCGCCGGCCCACATGGCATCGGGCTGGAAGATATTGTAGCAGCCCATCTTCATCATCCGGGCGAGTTCCCTGTAGCCCATGACATGAAGTTCGCCACCGGCGACAGGTACGCGCGAATAGGTGGTCAGTCTGGCGATTTCCTCGTGCCATTCGCCAAACAGCGGTTCTTCCACCCAGGCAAGGCCGACATCCGCAGCGGCATCGACAAAGCGTTTGGCCCTGTCCAGCGACCAGAGCGGTGCATCGCCGTTCTGCGTCAGGCGGAAGGCCTGATTGCAGTCGACCGAGATCCTCATCCGTCCCTGCATGTGGCGGGCGATATCGGAAATATGGTCGATATCTACGGCCTCATCGAAGTCATGGACACGAATTTTCATCGTGTCGAACCCTTCGGCAAGCCGGGCTTCGGCTTCCTCGCGCCGCGCGCCCGTGTCCCGAAGCTCGCCGGAAGAGGCATAAAGCCTGATGCGGTCATCCGTTCCGCCAAGCAGCTTGTAGAGCGGCAGGCCCGCACTCCTGGCCTTGATGTCCCAGAAGGCAGGCTCAAGCCACCAGTTGAAATTGCCGCCCGCCGCCATGATCTGGATGCGCTCGGAAAGCTTATCAATATCGCCTGCATCCTGGCCGAGAAAGAGACCCGCCAAGAGGTCGCCCAACCCGGCGCGCTCACGCCCCGCAGCCGGAAACCCGCTCCATCCTTCAACACCGTCATCGGTGATGAACCGGACGATGCACATGGAGACATGGGTCCGGATCGTTCCAGGGATCCACGAGGGCGCATGCGGCGCGGGCAGGGGTGTTTTCACAAGGTAGAGTTCAACGCGGTCAAGCACTTGCATGTTCGGTCCATTAAAAAGGGGGCGCTGCCTGAAGGATCCAGAAGCATCAGGAGAACAGTCGGCTGTTGCGTGAACGCTAGAAAGGAATTGGTCTGGCCAACATATCCAATTTGACAATTTTCAGAGTCCAATTGGATGAGTGGGGCGGTCTCCATAGAGGCAGTGTTTCAGCCTGAATTGCTGAGCTGCTGTCAGGTGCCGACGAGCGTAGGTCTATTGTGGGCGGGGAGCTGGTGTTCGCTGCGCGATGAACAAATGGTAGCATCGGTGATGACGCAGTCGTGCACTGCAAAAAAGATGATCTAGATCTAGGCTTTCATTAAGTGGTCCATGAGGAGCAGAGCGAGAAGCCTGGAGTTACCAAACACTTCAAATCAACAACTCCTTCTGCCTCATTCGGAGGGGCGAACTGCATAAACCTCAAAATAGTAACCGCCGAGATCATCGACACGAACCTGGGTGGAGACATTCTGACTATCAAAAACACCGACGAGGGAAGTTCGGATCGATGTTGAATAATATCGTTTTAGATCGTTTGACATTCCTAATTCATTCGGAAAGTCGATAACGCCGCCAACTTGCTGAACATCAGGAAGAGTTGAAAGATGTCTGGAGATCGTTTCGGCTAACCCCGGCCTTTCTGAAACTACCGAGAGTGAGCAGTGCAGAAAATCATTCTCTACGCCTGCATGCCTTATCGCTGAAAATTGCATTTTCTCTCCGGGAGGAACTGAGAAATACTCAAAGAAACCGGTGTTTGGTTCCTTGCGGATAATCCATTTCCAATTTGGAATATTTCTGTCCGACCGATCTAAAAACCCATTGGGATTATCGAGAAACTGCTGACATTTTTGAGTGAACACTTCCCATGCGGATTCAACTTGCCCGGCTTGGGCGCTGCTAACGGGAACAGACGCTACATACAACAGAGAGAGAGCGTACAAGGTTTTCATCACATTCAAATCCTCCCCCAAAATATCTTTCAATCAAAATACGAGTTGTTTCCGGCGGGACAAAAAGAACCCGTGGCCGTCAGCATTGGTGCATGTAAACCCGGTTTTTTCCGAGCGGCAGTTCACGCTTCCGAATTCCCCTGCCACTCCGTAGTGAGCGATGTCTGTGTAGTCCACGGTTTCAGGTCGTTGGCTACAAAGCAATTTCACTTGGCCGAATGCCTCTATGTAGAACTCGTGTCCCCAGTATCCATTGCATGAAGCGGGCTTCGGAAGAGGTGTGGGGCCGCTGCGATTGATAATCGTGCAGTACAAATGACCGCCGCCAGTTACTCCTCCGTTACAGTAAATATTTTTCGAGGGTGTCATGAAGCCCAACCCGTCGGCCTGGACGGATGCTGGAAGAACCAGAAAAAAAATAAACAGAAATATTCGCATTAAACTTCTCCTGTGAAATCACTCAAAAGACATGCAGCTGATAATGTAAGCGGTTGACCGGTAGCTATGAGTTCTTCCGCTGGCATCCAGAAGCTCACCTCGTACGATGCCGTGCCCAAGAAGTTGCTCGCCGCCGGATCCCAGAACATGTCCGCGAAAATGAACAATATCGCCGTAGATTTGGATCATTTCGTTGGCTTCATGGCCCTTAAGTCGCTGGTTCTTGGCAGTGAAGGAACCGCTAATCGTGAACTCACCATTGCCTGAAAACTTGACAGACAGTTCGCCCCGAGCTTCTCCGTAGTTGTATCCAGCGCCTTCGATTAGGGATACTGAGCCATCGGCGCCGGTGAAAGACGCGTCACCGTAAATGTCTCCAAAACCGTTTGTGATGAGCCCATTGGGGAAAGTGTTCGAACCGGTGTCCGCTTGGGTTATGTTCCGGATCCCGAGCAAGAGTTGAGCCTTCGGCTTCATCGGGGCCGGACTTGTTACAGGAATGGTGTACCCATTAATCCAGGCAGTTCGTTGGCCCGGCACCAGTTTCACCGAAGAGCCGTTTGCCCAGAACTGGAAACTTTCAACGTTGTCTTGAGTGCAATTCGGCGCATTTTGATCTCCAGTGATCTCAATACGATCCCTTTGATACTCATTTGCACCAGAGGCGAGGTCTTCAAACTTACGGCCGTTTCTGCTCTTCGCCGTCAACTCGAGGTCATACAAGGTCTCGGCAGCAATGGCTGTTCCGGTTTCTTCATTCAAACAGAGATCGCTAAGGCGCAGTAATCCGGCGGGCTCATATCTGAGCCAGCCAAAGCCTCTTGTGCCTTCACAGTTGTCTATCTGATAATCGATCAGCGGATCACCCGGAACGGGAGCAATGGGACTTACCGTCTGCGAAACAGCCGGAAACTGAAAACCAACAAAAAACAATAAAAATGAGATCAGAGTTTTTGAAATTTTCATGTCTTCTCCAAGAAAGTCATTTTCTGAAAACTAAAGTCGATGTTGCCGAATGTTCCGGCAGCGGAAGCAATAATATCTGTTCCTCTTAAGGCTTGCATCAGCACTTTAAAAAATCTTAGCTTGCGGATGAGCTTACTTTATGTAGCCTGCATCACATGATTGGCTTTAATGTCACCGTTGTTGAACACAGATGGTCAAGATACCTATGGGTGTTCGAGATTATTCATTTGGAAACTTGATATGCGAAAAATCATTTTGTTGGCAGCCCTTGTCGTCGCAACCTCGGCGCAAGCCGAGGAAATCGTTAAATGCAATGAGCACGGAGCATCGGTTACGCTTACGGACGGTACAGTTCTGTATCTGGGAAAACAATGCGATGCCGCCAGAGAAGGTGGTGGTGCCGGTTATTGGTGGAATGCAGCATCTTTCCTTGGGGTGGAAATCGACGGAAAAACGTACATGGTTGCTGAGGGTAGAGGTATAGATTGCCTGCCATTTTGCAGTCTTCCAGATTGACGATGAAGCAGCCTTACGGCGTCAAAATCATCTTCCTGATAATTGCATATGTTTCATTCTTCGTCGTCGGGCTTTTAACCAAGAGCGAATTTCATCTGGCAAGTTCGAAAGACAATAAACGGACGATTGTCGATGAGCATGGCAATGACCGCTATGGGCCGAAATCGCCTGCGCCGCCGAGACAGATGAATGACTGTTTCGCTCGGATCATCCGTCACGAGCAGCCTGTTTCCTGACAGTCCCACCTAAGACGTTTGTGGCCCCTGGTGAAAAAATGGGGTGTGATCAATTTGGCGGGCGTTGAAACCAAGCCATTGGCTGCGAGCTTTGGCTACAAGTAGGTGAGAAATTGCTTTTGTGCTCTTGCTGGCCGCAAGCAGAGTTAGCCTGCGATCATGTTGCGACTACGGTACGGAGATCTCGTTGCAAGATGTTGGTAGCGGAGGAGGGACTCGAACCCCCGACACGCGGATTATGATTCCGCTGCTCTAACCGGCTGAGCTACTCCGCCATCCCGTGCGATCCGGGCCTGGGTGGCCCGCGCGACGTGGGTGCTTATAGTGAGGCGGCGGGCGGGCGTCAAGCGTTGAATTGGCGTCCGGCCGCAAAGTTTTTTGTCTGGCCTCAGGCCGCGGAAACCGGGGCTTTGACCTGTGGAAAATCGATCGCCCAGTCGCCCGTGCGTTCGGTCTTGTGGATCCAGCCACCGCCCAGAACACGGGCTGTTTCGTCATCCGTATCAAAGAAGACGCAGGCCTGGCCCGGGGCAACGCCGGTTTCGCCGTTGGCAAGATCCACGAACGCCTTGCCGTTCAGGATGCGCAAGGTTGCCGGTGCCGGCGGGCGGGTGGAGCGGACCTTGGCGAAGAGCTCGATCTCGTCGCCTTCGTCCAGCGGCTGATCGCCGATCCAGTTCATTTCGCGCAGCAGGATGGTGCGGGTCGCCAGTGCCTCACGCGGGCCGACGACGACACGGCGCTCGTCCGGGTCGAGGCGCACCACATAGAGCGGATCGCCCGTGGCAACGCCAAGGCCGCGGCGCTGGCCGATGGTGTAGTGGATGATGCCGTCATGCTCACCCAGCACACGGCCGTCCATATGGACGATCTGGCCCGGTTCGGCCGCATTGGGGCGCAGCTTGCGGATGACCTCGGCATAATCGCCGTTGGGCACGAAGCAGATGTCCTGGCTGTCCGGCTTGTTGGCGACGGTCAGGCCGAATTCGGCTGCAAGCTCACGCACTTTCGACTTGGGCATGCCGCCAAGCGGAAAGCGGATGAAATCGAGCTGGTCCTGCGTGGTGGCGAACAGGAAATAGCTCTGGTCGCGGTCAAGATCGGCCGGGCGGAAAAGCGCGCGCTTGTTGCCCTGCTGGGCGGAGCGGACATAGTGGCCGGTTGCCAGTGCATCGGCGCCAAGATCCTTCGCGGTCTTCAGGAGATCGGTGAACTTGACCGTCTGGTTGCAGGAGACGCAGGGGATCGGGGTTTCGCCGGCGATGTAGCTGTCGGCGAAACGGTCCATGACCTGTTCCTTGAACCGGCTTTCATAATCCAGCACGTAATGGGGAATGCCGATGGTTTCGGCCGCACGGCGGGCATCATGAATGTCGACGCCCGCGCAGCAGGACTTTGCCTTGCTGACGGCGGCGCCGTGATCATAAAGCTGCAGGGTGACGCCGATGACGTCGTAGCCTTCGGCCTTCATCAGGGCGGCCACGACCGAGCTGTCGACCCCGCCGGACATGGCGACGACAACACGAGTGTCTTCCGGGCGGCCGGGCAGATCCAGACTGTTTCGCATCCAGTGTACTTCCAGAAGTTTTTGGCCGATCGCGCAGGCGGGGCGGTTGTCCGTCCCGAGCCTTCCACGCCCTGCCGGGCGGGCGGCGATCAAGGGCCCTATTCAAAGTTGGCGGCACTATACAGATAAGGAGAGCGGCTGCCAATTGCTTCCCCCGCATGGCAGGCACGCTTTGCCGGACCGGCAAAGCTTGCCGCCCAAAACCCGAGGGAGTTTCGCGTCGTCTTTGAAAAAAATGAGTAAAATCAAGAGGTTTTACAGGGTTTAACGTTTGGCCCGATGTTTGCTTTCTATTCCGGTGACGAAATATGCCCGCCGGTGCGGGCCGGGATCTGGGGGCAAGCGTGCTGCCATTTGGACTGACAACGGATGTTTCTGCCGGGGCGCTGGCAGCGGGTGCGGGCAGCGCACTTGCTGGCGGGCAGGCTTCTGCAGGTGCGGCTGCTTCCTCTGTTGGGGGCAAGGCAAACGGATTTGCCGACGAGCTGAGCTCGATCTCGGGGCAGGGCGCCGCGAAGGGCGCAGGGCCAGACAAGGGTCAGGTCAGTGCCGTGGTTTCCGCCAAGGTCGGCCGGGCGGCCGAGCCGGTGAAGCCGGGGGTGGTTGCCGCGCAGATCCAGACCTCCGTGGTGACAGGCGAACTTGCGCCCACCATTGCGGTGGATCCGACGGTCCCGGTTACCGATCCTCTTCTTTCCGGCGATATCGTGGCCGGCACTCCGCCGCTCAACGCGGGGCAACCCGGTGATACGGATCAGGGTCTGCTGCCCTCTGAAGGTGATGAGGCAGCGCAAACCGCCGACGTTGCCCTGGCTGCGGAATTTGCGCCGGTCGCTTCTGTTGCACCTGTTGTTCCGGCTCCTGCTGGCGAAGGCGCGGCTGCCACGCCTGCCACTGCCGATGCGGGCGTGTCCGGTGCAGCTCTTTCGGGAAGCGCAGGTCTTGCAGGCAACGTTCCAGCGGTGCCTTCAGCTGGTGCCGCGAACGGGGCGGCGCCTGTTCCCGCGGCAGATGCCGGAGCCGGTGCCGGTTCCGGAGGTTCTGCGCCGGCTACGGCACCGAACTTTGCCGGCGCGTTGAACGGTGTTGAGGCAGGTGCCGCGCAGCCTGAAGCAGCCGGACAGACAGTACCTGCTAAAGCGGCGGAGGCGCAGGTGGCAGTTACCCGGCCAGCGCCTGTCACGACAGAGCGCCGCTGGCAGAGTGAGCTGCCGAAAGAATTCCGGGCGTCGGTAACGCCCGCTGCTCAGCCAGCCGGCCAGCAGCCGGCCGTGACGTTGCCTGTCCAGGCAAGTGTGCCGGCCGGCGCGGTGGTTGGCGGTCAGGCGCCGGGGCAAGGGGCTGGTGAAGCGCCTGGTCTCCAGGTTGCCGCGGCAACGCCTGCCGGAACTGTTGCTGCGTCTGTCTCGGCTGTCGCCAAGGCTGCAGCGGCATCTGAAAGCACGCAGGTTCCTGCAGTGCCTGCCGCACTCGTGGTGGATGGCGAGACGTCAGCCCAGCCGGTAACGGCGAACACGCAAACGGGTGAGGCGAGCGCACAGGCAGGAACCGCGATGAGTGCGGCCACCACGCAGGTTGCTGCCGCCGTGAATGCGGGTGCCGTTCCTGTTCAGCAGCCGGTTCAGGCAACGCCGCAGCCGGTGTCGTCCGAACAGTTGCTGGCTGGTGAGCCTGTTGCCGAGGAAGGTACGGGTCTCGTCAAGCCGGTCACGGGTGAGGCTACCGGTCCGCAGGGGGCAGGCAATACGCAAGATGCTGCTGCCGGACCTGCTGCCAAGGGCGCGGAGCAAACGGGACCTGAGCCGCGCGGAGCGGCCCTGGCTGGTCCTGTCGCTGCTGCGGCGCTGTCGAATATTGCGGCTGACGAAGCCGATATGCCTGCTGAGTTGCAGCACACCAGCATTTCCGGCGAGTTCGGTGCGGCAACGGTACGCGGCGGCGATCTGGCAGGGGCTATGCGGACCGAGAGCCTGCAGGCGCCCAGCCAGAGCCAGTCCGGCCAGGTGGCTACCCAGGTGGCCGCAGAGATTGCGCGCAATCTGAAGGATGGTCAGACCCGTTTCCAGATGCGTTTCGACCCGCCGGAGCTCGGCCGGGTCGAGGTTGAGATGAAGGTTTCTCACGACGGCAAGGTCCAGGCCCATCTGCGTGTCGACCGGCCGGAGACGCTGGACATGTTCCTGCGTGATCAGCGCGGCCTGGAGCGCGCGCTGGAAGCGGCAGGGCTCAACCCGGATTCAGACAACCTGCAATTCTCCCTGAGACAGGACGGCGGCCAGCAGTTCGGCTCCGAACAGGGAGGGGATGGACAGCAGCCGGCCTCGAATGGTGGCGGAGGCACGGTTTCCGCGGAAGCCGATCCGATGCTTGAAGACATTGTCAGAATGACCATCGCGGAACAGCGCGGCGGCCTGGACATGAAAGTGTAACGGGGCGAGTTGCTGCCTCAGGAGTGAAAAAATGACAACCGTTTCTCCAACTTCCTCTGCATCGTCGCAGACCGGCTCGGCAACCAGCCAGGCCGGCCTCATCGCCGATTACGAACTGTTCCTGAGCATCCTGACGACGCAGATCCAGAACCAGGATCCGCTGGATCCGCTGGACTCGGCCGAATACACCAATCAGCTGGTTCAGTATTCGAGCGTCGAGCAGGCCATCAAGCAGAACCAGAACCTTGAAGAAATCATTGCCTCGCTGACGAGCAACCAGAGCATGAGTTACGTCAGCTATATCGGCAATGAAGTGACTGCTGATGCTTCCACGACGACCCTGTCGGGCAGTCAGGCCAGCTGGAGCTATAATGTGGCGGAAGATGCGACTGGCACCTTCGAGATCCGCAACACCAGCGGGTCCATCGTCTATAGCGGTGACATCGAGCTGGCAGCAGGCGACGGCACCTTCTACTGGAACGGGCAGACTGATTCCGGCCAGCAGGCCGTGAACGGGCTCTACACCATCTCCTTTAATGTGAAGGACGCCTCCAGCCGGCCGGAAACCGTCAAGACGACCGTATCGGGCATCGTCGACAGCGTGGACTGGTCGAGCGGCGAAGCGGTGCTGAAGGTTGGCAGCCAGGAGTTTCCGGTCAGTTCCGTGGTATCGGTCGCCCGGCCGTCCTGATCAGCCACACAAACAAATTTTTTGAAAACCGCTCCGGATGCCTCCGGGGCGGTTTTTCGCGTTTTCTAGATGTTTCAACGGGCTGAGGGTAATCCGCGGGACATTTGCCGGCACAAAAAACAAGAATGAAGTGTGGCCGGAGGAGGGGTGCAATTTTCAGGTTAATCGAATTGCCTTGCAAATTGCACGGTCAGGTAAATATGGTTAACGATTTCATATAATACTATTTAGAATTGGACCCTTTATCTTTGCGAAATCCTAAATATCATTCACTAAATTTAGATTTTATAGTTAATAAAAACACAATTTTGCTTTAGGCGTTTGTTAAGCGTCATCTTGTAGTCTCAAATCAGCCTTGGTCATGGTTAGTGTGAGAGTACAATGACCGAACACATTCGTTCGCGTGTAAAATATGTCATCGGACCGGACGGGAGCCCGCTTACCATTGCGGACCTGCCTCCGACTTCGACAAAGCGGTGGGTCATCCGCCGCAAGGCAGAGGTGGTCGCCGCAGTTCGCGGTGGCTTGTTGTCCCTTGAAGAAGCGTGCCAGAGATACACTCTGACAGTTGAGGAGTTTCTCTCCTGGCAAAGCTCGATTGAAAAGCACGGTCTTGCCGGGCTTCGAGCGACCCGGGTCCAGCAATATCGAAATTGACCCGGAACACGGTTTCTGCAATGCGCCGGTGGGGCGCAATCAAAAGGTCGGCACTGCCGGCCTTTTTTATTTGTCTTGCTGTCCGTACGGAACTTATCCAAAAATTAATGAGGTAGGCAGTTTTTCCCCACCTCAGTTGCAGTTTGCATTGATCGAAATGGCGGAAACCCGCCGATCCGCCCCTATTGGAAAGGTTTTGTTAACCACTTGTTAACCACCTGGGCGGCAAATTTTGCCCATCGAAGGTGTGGCGTGCCCAGCCGACTCCAATAATAACGGCAGGGGCATGTTTCAAATGCGGGCGGGCATTCGTGAACGGACTTGTAGAATTCATCAGAACCTTGGGGGCGGCACGCATTGCTGCAATGGGGGCAGTTGCCGCCATCCTCGTCGGCGTCTTCGCCTTCATCATCTTTCGGGTGACGGCACCCCAGATGACGACACTCTACAATGAGTTGACCCTTGAGGATTCCGCATCGATCGTTTCCCAGCTGGAAAGCCAGGGCGTGCAATTCGAGATCGCCCGTCAGGGTGCCTCGATTCTTGTTCCGAACGAGCAGGTCGCCCGCCTGCGCATGCAGCTTGCCGCTGAGGGCCTGCCGACCGGCGGCTCTATCGGCTACGAGATCTTCGACCGTTCAGACACTCTCGGCGCCACCAGCTTCGTTCAGAACATCAATCACCTGCGCGCCATGGAAGGCGAGCTGTCACGCACGATCGGCTCCCTCGACCGCATCCGCGCCGCCCGCGTTCACCTGGTTATCCCGGAGCGTCAGCTGTTCCAGAGAGACCGCCGTCCGCCGTCCGCGTCCATCGTGCTGAACGTTCGTGGTGCTCTCGGCCCGGGCGAAATCCGCGCGGTCCAGCATCTGGTTGCCACCGCGGTTGACGGACTTGAGCCCGACCGCGTCTCGATTGTCGACGAAAGCGGCCGTCTGCTGGCTTCCGGCGCGGGCAACGACGAAGACGGCCTGATGACGAATTCGCTGCAGGAGCGGACTGTCGAGGTCGAAGGCCGGCTGCGCAACCAGATCGAGGAAATTCTGAACTCCGTCGTCGGCCCTGGACGGGCACGGGTTCGCGTCAACGCGGAAGTCGACTATAATCGCCTGACGGAAACCACCGAGACCTTCGATCCGGACGGGCAGGTGGTGCGTTCGACCCAGTCCAAGGAAGAAGCTTCTTCCGCCGTGTCCCGGAACGGGCAGGTTACTGTTGCCAACCAGCTTCCGAACGCCGATGCTGGTCAGGGGCAGGCAGAGCGCGACACGTCGTCCATTACCGAGGAAATCGTCAACTACGAGATTTCCCACTCGACCCGGACCGAAGTTGTCGAAGCTGGTAAGATCAAGCGTCTGTCCGTTGCGGTGCTGGTTGACGGCACCTACCAGCCGGATGGCAATGGCGGCAGCACCTATACACCGCGCGCCCAGGAAACCCTGGACCGGATCGCTGTTCTGGTACGCTCCGCAGTCGGTTTCGATGCCGAGCGGGGCGACGTTGTGGAAGTCGTGAACCTGCAGTTCGCCCTGCCGCCGCAGGACGACCTGCTGGCTGAAAGTGACAGCCTGTTCGATTTCACCCGCAACGACATCATTCGTTTTGCCGAGCTGGGTGTTCTGTTCCTGATTGCCGTGATGCTGCTGCTCTTCGTGGTTCGCCCGCTGCTACGCCGCATCGTGACACCGGAAGAAAAGCAACCGCAGGAGCTGATGATCGGTCCGGATGGGACACTGGTGGTGGAGACGGAAGTGCCACAGGAAGAATCGGCTGAAGACGAATTCGTGATCGAATGGCTGGAACAGGCCAAGCAGGAAGGGGCCATGCAGGCAAGCTCGATTGCCAAGGTAGGCGACATGATCAAGGACCATCCGACCGAAGCGGTGACCATCGTTCGCGGTTGGCTGGATGAACAGGCGGCCTGACGGTGAGCGATCAACTCCAGAAACAGCTGCAGGTCAGCGCGGACGAAGAAGAGCGCGAGCTGAAGGGAGCGGAACGGGCAGCCGTTCTGCTTCTCGCGCTTGGCGAGTCCCATGGCGCGCCGATCTGGGCAAAGCTTGACGAGATCGAGGTGCGCCAGGTTTCGGCCGCGATGGCCAACCTCGGTCCGGTCACGCCGAACATGCTGGAGAACCTGTTCAAGGATTTCGTGCGCCGCGTCAGTTCCAAGGGATCACTGACAGGGAACGTCGATGCGACCGAGCGGCTGCTGGCCAGCTTTCTGCCGGGCGAGAAGGTCTCCATCATCATGGAGGAAATCCGCGGTCCGGCCGGGCGTAACATGTGGGAGAAGCTCTCCAATGTGCAGGAGAACGTTCTCGCCAACTATCTGAAGAACGAATATCCGCAGACGGTCGCTGTGGTGCTGTCGAAGATCAATTCCGACCACGCGGCACGGGTGCTGGGCATTCTGCCGGAGGAACTGGCGCTGGAAGTGGTCAGCCGCATGCTGCGCATGGATGCCGTCCAGAAGGAAGTTCTGGAGAAGGTGGAGCAGACGCTGCGCGTGGAATTCATGTCGAACCTCACCAACACCTCGCGGCGCGACAGCCACGAGATGATGGCGGAGATCTTCAACAATTTCGATCGGCAGACCGAAGCCCGCTTCCTGGCAGCCCTGGAAGAGGACAACCGCGAAGCTGCCGACCGCATCAAGACCCTGATGTTCACCTTCGACGATCTGTTGAAGCTGGACGCAGCCAGTGCACAGACACTGCTCAGGCACGTCGAAAAGGACGCCCTGGCCATTGCACTCAAGGGGTCCACGGATACGGCAAGGGAATTCTTCTTCGGCAACATGTCGTCGCGCGCCGCAAAGCTTCTGCAGGACGACATGGATGCGCTCGGACCCGTGCGGTTGCGTGACGTGGACGAAGCGCAGACCGGCATGGTGAACAAGGCCAAGGACCTGGCAGCCAAGGGCGAGATCATGATCTCCAAGTCCAAGGGCGAGGATGAAATTATCTACTGATGCGGCAAACGGCAGGCACTTACAGCAGAATGGGACGCATGACCAACCCATCGAAATTTCTGTTCAACGTCGACTTTTCCGAGCCTGAAGAGCCGGAAGAGGTCGCTCCCGTCGAGCCGGAGATACCGATGATTCCGGTCGCCCAGCATGAGGAATTGCTGAAGAAGGCAAGGGCCCAGGCTTTCGAGGAAGGCCGGGTGAAGGCGCTTCAGGACCTGCAGACCAAGCAGGAGACCTTGCTGACGGCGGAAGTCAATCATCTGGCCGGGGCGGTTTCGCGGGTGCTGGAGACCCTGGACGGGCAGGTGGCGGAACGCGAGAAAGATGCCATCAGTCTCGCTTTTCTTGTGGCCAGGCGTCTGTGTGCCCATCTGATCGCACGCCAGCCGCTGGCCGAGACGGTGGCTTTGGTGTCAGAATGCCTGGGACCGCTGCGCAAGGCGCCGCATCTCGTCATCCGTATCGCCGAGAAGGATGTCGAGGCGCTGAAGGCCCAGGTGGATCCGATCATTCACGAAAAGGGCTTCGAAGGGCGGCTGGTCATCCTCGGCGAGCCGGAAATCGGCCGCGGCGACTGCCATATCGAGTGGGCCGACGGCGGTATCAGACGCGACCGCAAGGCGATCGAAGCCGAAATCGATGCCAGCATTCGTTCCTACCTGCGAGGGCGCAGTGCGGAAAGACGAGGCAAAACCTCCGACACGTCGGCGGAAAAGGAAACTGACGCATGAGCGACGAGCAAGATCACAATATCCCGCTCGACGAGCTCGAGGCGCCGCAGCGCCGGCTCGACGATGGCGAAATGCATGTACCGCAGTCCGCGGCTGACCTTGAGGCCGTGTTCGATGTTCCCGTGCGCATTTCCGCCGTTCTGGGGCACTCCAGAATGCATGTCTCGGACCTGTTGAAACTGGCATCCGGAACGGTTCTGGAACTCGACCGGAAGGTGGGGGAAGCCATCGATATCTATGTGAACGACCGGCTGGTCGCCCGCGGCGAAGTCGTCCTGGTGGAAGACAAGCTCGGCGTGACCATGACTGAAATCATCAAGACGGATCGATAGGGAAAGTAACGGATGCGGCTGTTAATTGTCGGAACGCTCGGCGGTCAGCTGACGACGGCTTCCAAGATCGCGATGCAGGGCGGGGCCCAGGTCACCCATGCGGACGATATCGAAGGTGCCCTTAGGGTGCTTCGGTCCGGGCGCGGAGCGGACCTCCTGATGGTCGAGGTTCATCTCGACATTGCCGGGCTGATCCAGAAACTCCAGAACGAACGCGTGCATGTGCCGGTGGTGGCCTGCGGCGTGGAAACGGATGCACAGGCGGCGGTGTCTGCCATTCGGGCAGGCGCGAAGGAATATATCCCGCTGCCGCCCGATCCGGAGCTGATCGCAGCCGTTCTGGCGGCTGTTGCCCAGGAACGCGGCGACCTGATCTACCGGGACGATGCCATGGCATCGGTGGTCAAGCTTGCCGAACAGGTCGCGCCATCTGATGCCTCGGTGCTGATCACCGGTGAATCCGGCACGGGTAAGGAAGTCATTGCCCGCCATGTGCACAAATGCTCGAACCGGGCCTCGAAGCCGTTTATCTCGATCAACTGCGCGGCCATTCCCGAACATCTTCTGGAATCCGAACTCTTCGGCCACGAGAAGGGCGCCTTCACCGGCGCGGTCGCCCGTCGGATCGGCAAGTTCGAGGAAGCCGATGGCGGCACGCTGCTGCTTGATGAAATTTCGGAAATGGACGTTCGCCTGCAGGCCAAGCTCCTGCGCGCCATCCAGGAGCGTGTGATCGACCGCGTCGGCGGCACGCGCCCGGTTCCTGTCAATATCCGCATCCTGGCAACGTCCAACCGGGATCTTGCCGAAAGCGTGCGTCAGGGCCATTTCCGCGAAGATCTTCTGTTCCGCCTCAATGTGGTGAACCTGAAGCTGCCGGCTCTTCGCGAGCGGCCGGCGGACATCATGGAACTCGCCCTGTTCTTCATTAAGCACTACTCGGAAGCCAATGGTGTGCCGGTTCGGCCACTGTCCGTCGAGGCCCGTCAGGCGCTGATGTCCAATCCGTGGCCGGGTAACGTGCGCGAACTGGAAAACACCATGCACCGCGCGGTGCTGCTGGCTTCGGGTGGTGAAATCGGCGTCGAGGCGATCCGCATGCCGGACGGCTCGCCGCTGAGCGTCTCCAAGGGCGCTGCGGAGCGTGCGGCGCAGACGGCCGAAGCCGTGACGCGATCCTTCGTCGGACGCACGGTTGCCGATGTCGAGCGTGATCTCATTCTCGACACGCTGGATCATTGCCTGGGCAACCGGACACATGCTGCAAAAATTCTGGGTATTTCAATCCGGACGCTGCGCAACAAGCTGAATCAATATACCGATGAAGGAATAAGCGTTCCGGGACCGGGCGAAGCCCGGGCCTGAGCGCACCGGCAGGAACCATAACAAAGGCCCCGTCCGTTGATTGACCCGGGCGGCGGTTACAGGAAACCAGACCACAAATGTCGGACACGGCGGCAGGCGAACAGCGCAGACCGGAAGGCCCCTCAGCGGAGCAGCAGACGGCTGCGCCCGCCGCGGCTACCGGCCTAGCCGCTTTCCCCTTCCTTCAGGAGGTGTTTGACACCCTTCGCCGGGGTGACGTCGGTCTGGCGACCGGCATTCTCGTCATCCTGACGCTCCTGATCCTGCCGATGCCACCGGTGATGCTGGACACGTTCCTGGCGGTCTCCATCATCTTTTCCGTCATGATCCTCATGACGGGCCTGTTCATCCAGCGGCCGCTGGAATTCTCGTCCTTCCCGACAGTGCTGCTGATTGCGACCATGCTGCGGCTGGGGCTCAATATTTCCTCCACCCGGCTTATCCTGGCAAACGGGCATGAAGGCACTGCGGCGGCGGGCAACGTCATTCAGTCCTTCGGCAATCTCGTCATGGGCGGGAACTTCGTCATCGGGATCATCGTCTTCGCGATCCTGGTGATCGTGAACTTCGTCGTCATCACCAAGGGTTCCGGCCGTATCGCGGAAGTCGCGGCACGCTTTACCCTGGATGCCATGCCGGGCAAGCAGATGGCGATCGATGCGGATCTGTCCGCAGGCCTCATCGACGAAGCCGAAGCCAAGTCTCGCCGCAAGGCGCTCGAGGACGAAAGCGCCTTCTTCGGGGCCATGGACGGTGCGTCCAAATTCGTGCGCGGCGACGCCATTGCCGGCCTTCTGATCACCTTCATCAACATTCTCGGCGGCATCTTCATCGGTGTTGCACAGATGGAGCTGACCTTTACCGAGGCCGCCAACAACTACACGCTGCTGACCATCGGCGATGGCCTTGTCTCCCAGATCCCGGCGCTGATCGTTTCCACGGCGGCCGGCCTTCTTGTTTCCAAGGCAGGTGTGCATGGCGCTGCCGACAAGGCGCTGACCAGCCAGTTCACCGGCTATCCGAAGGCACTCGGCATGTCGGCCGCGGTTATGGTGATCCTGGCGCTGCTTCCGGGGATGCCCATGGTCCCGTTCTTCGGTCTTGCAGGTCTTGCCGGTTACCTGGCCTTTTCCGTCGGGTCGAAGAAGAAGAAGGCCGCGGCAAAGGCCGAGATGGTCAAGGCCGTGGAAGCTGCGCCGAAGCCGCCGCCAGAGCCGCCGATTACCGACGCCCTGAAGATGGACGAACTGCGGATCGAGCTCGGCTATGCCCTGTTGCCGCTGATCAATGGCAAGGCAACGGGCGACAACGATGTTCTGACCGAGCAGATCAAGGCATTGCGCCGCCAGATCGCGGGCGACATGGGCGTGATCATGCCGCCGGTGCGCATCCTCGACAACATTCAGCTTGGCGCGAACGATTACGTCATCAAGGTGAAGGAAGTCGAAGCCGGCCGCGGCGTGCTTTACCCGAACCACTTCATGGTCATGGATCCGGCCGGTGGGCAGGTCAAGCTGCCGGGCACGCACACCACGGAACCGACGTTCGGCTTGCCGGCAACCTGGGTGGAGGCCCAGTACCGCGAGGATGCTTCCCTGCGTGGCTACACCGTGGTGGATCCGGCAACCGTTCTGTCCACACATCTGACCGAGACGATCAAGGCCAACATCAGCGAACTCCTGACCTATGGCGACGTGCAGAAGCTGCTCAAGGAGCTGAAGGGCGAGCAGGCCAAGCTGGTCGAGGACCTGATCCCGTCGCAGATCACCGTGTCCGGTGTCCAGCGTGTGCTGCAAACCCTCCTGGGCGAGCGGATTTCGGTTCGCGACCTCGGAACCATTCTGGAAGGCGTGTCCGAAGCAACCGGCATGACCCGCAACACGGACACCATTGCCGAGCACGTGCGCACCCGTCTTGGCAGGCAGATCTGCGCCGCCAATCTGGCGCCCGGCGGCTATCTGCCGCTGATCGCGCTGTCGCCGCAATGGGAGCAGGCTTTCCTGGAGTCCATCATCGGCGAGGGGGACGATCGCCAGCTAGCAATGCAACCCAGCAAGCTGCAGGAATTCGTCGGCAGGGTCCGCGATGCGTTTGAGCAGGCTGCGCAGCAGGGCGAGGTCCCCGTGTTACTGACATCGCCGCAGACCAGGCCGTTCGTTCGCTCCATCGTCGAGCGTTTCCGTGCCCATACGACGATCATGAGCCAGGCGGAAGTTCACCCGCGGATCAAGCTCAAGACAATCGGTTCGATCTGAGGCGGGGCAATCATCAGTGCGTTCAACAAGACTCTGTTGAACGCCCGCTGATGTCATGCCCGGTGTGCTAGACGACCACGTTAATCCTGGCCATGGCAGCGGTCTGACTGGCGTATGTGCCCAGCCGGCCCTGGTTCTGCAGGACAAACAGCGAATTGGCCTGAGAGGCCTGCGTGTTGATCGATTGCATCACGTAAGCGAGGTTGTTCAGCTGGTCGATACGCTTTGCGGCTGTCTGGCGCCGCTTTGTCCAGGCCTTGTTGTAGTCGGCCAGGGACACCTTGCGACTGGAGCTGAAACGTTTGGAATAATCTCGTTGGAAGTAGTTGCCGACCTTAGCCATGCGATTGCCTTTTCAAAAGACTGAAACAGCATAGCTCCCGAAGGAATGAACAAGCTCTTAACGCGCATTTCTGCACAAAACGCTACGTAACTTTTTTCGAGAAAATATCATTTTCCCGGGCCTTTGCTCAGTGGTTTATCCGGGAAAATCTAGACGAGCACGTTGATGCGGGCCATCGCGGCGGTCTGGTTCGCATAACCACCCAGCCGGCCTTGGTTCTGCATGACAAACAGCGTGTTTGTCTGAGCTGCCTGCGTATTGATGGTCGCGAAGGTGGATGCCAGGTTCCGAAGCTGCTGCATTTTCTGCGACGACGCCTGACGGCGCCCGTTCCAGGCCTTGTTGTAGTCAGACCAAGTTGACTGCCGCTTCGTGCTGAAAGTTTTGTGGTAGTCCCGCTGGACGTAGTTTCCGACCTTTGCCATGGCAGCTCCTTCCTGGAGATCTGAACAGACTGTGTGAGAAGATGGTTAACAAGCCCTTAAATCAGCGCAATGTGCACAGGGCGGCTTGGCGACAAACGTTCCAGCTGTTAAGCCCGGAAAAACACGCGAGATTCTGGAGTTTTCATGTCGACGCAAGCGCTTAACCTCGATGGCTACACGGATATTCCGGAGGGCAAGGTTGCCTTCGTGGTCACGTTCCTGGAAATGCTTCAGGCACCTGAACAGCCTCTTGCGCCATCACGCAGCGACGTGACATTGCAGCGGTGGCAGACGCCGGATCTCGACAGCTATCGCAAGCTTTTCCGGGAGGTCGGTGAAGACTGGATCTGGTTCGGCCGGCTGGTTCATGACGACAAGACGCTGGAGCAGTTGCTCGCCGAGCCTGCCCGCGAGAACTACCTGCCGATCATCGATGGCAAGCCGGTCGGTACGCTGGAGCTGGATTTTGCCAACCCGGAAGAGCCTGAACTTTCCTATTTCGGTCTGGTCCCCGGCGCGATCGGTGGCGGACTTGGCCGCTGGCTGATGGCCCAGGCGCTGGACATCGTCTGGTCACGCCCGGAAACGAAACGGCTCTGGGTGCACACCTGCACCGGCGACAGCCCGCAAGCGCTGATCTTTTACCAGGCCTGCGGTTTCAAACCCTACAAGCGCGCTATCGAAGTTGCCGAAGACCCGCGTCTGCAAGGACTTCTCGGCCGCAAGCGCGCCCCGCATGTGCCTGTCATCGAGTGAGGACGCGCCTCAGCGGGGTCTCGAAGCAATGGGGCTGCCTGCTCGCAAGCACACCCGTCTAGGCAGTTGCCCGAACCCGCTCCGGAAAGGCATCTGCGATGGCCTTGCGGTTTGCTTCCAGAACGCCGCGCTCGGTGATGAGGCCGGTCACGAGACGGGCAGGGGTAACGTCGAAGGCCGGATTCCCGACAGGAGATCCGTCTGCCACGATGTCTACAGTCTCGATCTCGCCGGCGCTGGTGCGGCCGGTGATGCGGCTGACCTCTTCGCCGCCGCGTTCCTCGATCGGGATCTGCCGGATGCCGTCCGACAGGGAAAAGTCGATGGTTGGTGACGGCAGCGCGACATAGAAGGGCACGCTGTTGTCCTTTGCAGCCAGTGCCTTCAGATAGGTGCCGATCTTGTTGCAGACATCACCAGTGGCCGTGGTGCGGTCTGTTCCGGTGATGACGATATCGACCTCGCCATGCTGCATCAGGTGTCCGCCGGCATTGTCGACAATCACCGTGTGCGGCACACCATGCTGACCGAGCTCCCAGGCGGTCAGAAAAGCCCCCTGATTGCGCGGTCGGGTTTCGTCGACCCAGACATGAACGGGAATGCCGCCGTCATGGGACATGTAGATTGGTGCTGTCGCGGTGCCCCAGTCGACGGTGGCCAGCCAGCCGGCATTGCAATGGGTGAGGATGTTGACCGGCTCACCGGCGCGTTTCAGCCGCGAGATCGCGGCAATCAGCTCCATCCCGTGCATGCCGATGGCCATGTTGATGGCAATGTCCTCGTCGCAGATGTCATTGGCCAGCTTGAACGCTGCTTCCTCGCGGATTTCAGGTGCCAGCCGGACCAGTGTCCGACGCGCCTTGTCGAGGGCCCATTGCAAGTTGACCGCTGTCGGCCGGGTTTCCAGCAGGGACGAGCAGGCAGCATGGAGATTGTCGTCTGAAGCGTCAGTCCGCATGGCCAGCGCGACGCCGTAGGCGGCTGTTGCTCCAATCAGAGGCGCGCCGCGCACCTGCATGAACCGGATCGCATGGGCAGCGTCTTCCATTGTATGCAGTCGGATGGTCTCGAACGTGTGCGGAAATCTTGTCTGATCGATGATCTCGACCGAGCCGCCATCTTCCGCCAGCCAGATCGTGCGATATTTCTTGCCGTCCACGTTCATGAGCGAAACTCCGCAATCGCAATATGTTTTTTGCATAACCCATGAACAGGCTTCAGGCCAGTCGCGCGTTACTGGCGTGACTGTCAAAAATACCTTAATCTCCGTTAACCATGTTTGGATCATTGCCAGTGGATAGCTCGCAGGTGGAGGCCATGCGGCTGTTTCACTCGGGATAGAGTCAGTTAAGACTTGATTCACCAACGGCAGTACAACGGAGTCACGTGTACCCCATGTCTGAAATGCAGGATAACGTTGTCCCACATACGCGCATGCGGTCCTTGCGCGATGCGATCCGGAAGGTTCAGCTTGGCGAAGTCGAACGATCGGACGTGGTTGTTGAACTCCAGGAGACCGAGCGTGCCCGGCTGGACATGCTTGCAGACGAACTCAAGGACGTTTTCAGGGAGATCCCGGAAGACGACGACCAGTTTTCCCTTCAGATCATCTCCGGTTCCACGCCACGGCTCTGGATCGATGCGACCAGCCATGTGGCCGTTGGCGGCGACAGGCGCACCTATCGGTTCCTGAAGGACACGCGCCTCGGCCGGGTGGTCATTCTGGAAACGGCCAACATCGACGACATGGCTGACTGCCTGACCGAATATATTGCCGAACGCGTGCTGGAGCGGGAAAAGGCGCTGGAAGGCGACTGGCTCAACAACCGGCTGCGGCAGGTCGCGCTCGACAGCAAGGTCGTGCGCGTCAAGGAAAGCCGTACACCCTGGATGGCGGTCGCAGGTGCCTTCGGGATCGGTCTTGCGGCGGGCGTCATCGGCCTCATCGTCTTTGCCTGGTTCGCCAATCCGCTCTAAGGCGGCTTTTGTGAAAGACGTCCAGCACTCTCCAGTGTCGGTCCTGCTTACCGCAAACCTGTGAGTGCCTTTCTGGGCAACTCGTCAGGCCTGCAGGAAGGGCCTCAGGGCCTGCCACCCGGAATGGCGACTTCTCGTTCCGCGAGCAGTTTCACCGGCTCGTCTGGCGCGGCAAAGCCATGCTCTTCCATTTGGCAGGACCAGCCCTCGTTTGTCTTTTCGATCCGGAACAGGTTGTAGCGCGCCGCCGGTTTCTTGCCGCCAGGCGCGCTTGTGGCAGATGGCACACCAACCACCGGGACGAGCCCGTCCGGTCCCTCGATATGCTCGAAACTGTCGACATGGGTGTGGCCGTGCAGGATCAGCTCGGCACCGGCTCTCTTGACGACGGCGCGCACCCTGGAGGCGTCCGACAGGCGCTTGTGCCAACGGGTGGCATGGGGGAACGGCGGGTGATGCAGCATCACCACGCGGAAGAAACCGTCCCGGCCAAGGTCGTCGAGAATTGCCCGCAGACGCTTGCTCTGCTTGCTGCCGACACGGCCCGTTGCGAACCAGGGGCCGCTGGCACGACCGGTCGTCACGCCGACAAGGGCGATGCCGTCCCGCTTGCGAACATAGGGAAAGGTTGCTTCCGAGTTGGTGCCGTTTGACGGCACATTGCCTGCGCCATCGCCGCGCATGTACGGCCACCATGCCGCACGAGCCCTGCGCACGGCTCCAGGCACATAGGCGTCGTGATTGCCCGGAACGACGGAGACATCCTCCGGCGGGCCGATATCTTCAAGCCAGGTTCGCGCACCGGAAATTTCCAGGGGCAGGGCGATATTCACCAGGTCGCCGGTGACGGCAATATGGTCGGGCGCCTGCGCCTGCATGTCATCGACGAGTTGTTCGAGATAACTGCCGCCCATGATCCTCGACCGGTTGCGGCGCCAGTTGAGGTAACCAAGGATCCGCTTGGAAAAGAGCTGCAGCAGCTTGGGGTCCGGAAGTGGGCCGAGATGAGGGTCGGAAAGATGGGCGAGCGTGAATGTGGACATGGTCGCGCATCTTCAAAACGAAAAGCGCCGCGTCAAGGGGAAATGACGCGGCGCTTTCAAGTGAGTTCAGGAACTGCCGGGAAACCGGTTACTTGACCGGTTTGACTGCCTTTGCGGCTTTCGGCGCTTTCTCGGTGTTATTGTCTGCGGAGCGCGTGGTTTCGCGCAGCGTCGCGCCAACAACATTCACGAATCCGAACATGGGTCTTCTCCGTACAGGTTCCTTCGACCGACCTTAGTTGGTCGGGAAAGTGGTCAGGGTTGCGACGATGCGCGGGTTGGTCAGGTCGATAGCCGGCTTCCACTGGTAATTGTTGCGGTTGCGGCGGCGTTTTCCAAACAGAGCGTTCAACATTTTATTTTTCCTTCAGGTTCGGGCGGTCAGAAGGGCTGCCCTCGAATTCATCAACTTGCCCGATATATATGCATGCGGTGCACAAAGGAGGAGCGTTATTCTCACGGGTCAGCCCTGCGGGGATTGCATGGGTTAAAAAAGTTTTATTTCCCCTCTGGATCCGGTAACGTCCTGAAAATGTTGAAGATATTATCAGTCTTGCCGAAGTCGGTGACCACACGCCTGATCCAGGGAATTGGACTTGTCCGAAACCCGTTCACGCTTGGGGTGCGCGTGATCGTTGAAGACCGGCACAGCCGGGTCCTTCTGGTGCGGCACAGTTATGTCACGGGCTGGTACCTGCCGGGTGGGGGCGTGGACAAGGGCGAGACGATGGAAGAGGCTGCCTGCCGGGAGGTTCTGGAAGAAGCAGGTGTCGTCTCGGTCAGCCGCCCGCAGCTTCTCAATATCTTCCTGAACCAAGAAGCGACAGGCCGGGATCATGTCGGCCTGTATCACATGCCCGAGTGGAGACAGGCCGACACCTTTCTTCAGCCCAATGCGGAAATCGAGGAAGCGGCATTCTTTGAGTTGGAGGCTTTGCCGGAGGGGCTTACGCGGTCCACAGCCCGGCGGCTTGACGAGTTTCGCTCCGGCCGCGAACCGGAAAGCGGCAAGTGGTGAGGCTTGCCACCCCCAGGTCGGTCATGGCGTCTTCCGAGGTAAGCCGTAACCGGCTCACCTGGAAGTTTCCTACATGATCAGGCAGCAGCCTTGAATCGCTCGCGGTCGTGAGGGCGAGTGAAATCCAGCGCTGGCCCGACTGGGACGATCCTGGTTGGATTCACACTCTCATGTGAGCCGTAGTAGTGCTGCTTGATCGTTGTCATTTCGACAGTGTCTGCAACACCCGGGACCTGATAAAGCTCCCGCAGGTAGTTCGACAGGTTCGGATAGTCGTCGATCCTGCGGATATTGCATTTGAAATGCCCGACATAGACCGCGTCAAAGCGTACCAGCGTCGTGAACAGTCGCCAGTCAGCTTCCGTCAGCTGGTCTCCGACCAGATAGCGCTGACGGGACAGGCGATCTTCCAGCTCGTCCAGTGCCTTGAACAGTTCCGTGACGGCTTCTTCATAGGCTTCCTGTGTGGTTGCGAAACCGGACTTGTAAACACCGTTGTTGACTGCGTGATAGACGCGCTCGTTGATACTGTCGATTTCGGTGCGCAAGGCAGTCGGATAGAAATCAAGGTGTGAGCCGGTCAGGTCGTTGAACGCCGAATTGAACATCCGGATGATCTCGGAGGACTCGTTGCTCACGATCGTGTTCTGGTGCTTGTCCCAGAGGATCGGCACGGTCGCACGGCCGCTGTAGTGCGGGTCGGCCTTGGTGTAGACGTGCCAGGCATATTTCGCGCCGGTCAGCGGATCGATCTCCGGAAACTCCCAGCCGTTCTCCAGCATGAGCGGTTGTACGGCGGAGACGGAAATCAGGTCTTCCAGTTTCTTGAGCTTTCGGAATACCAGCGTGCGATGCGCCCAGGGGCAGGCATAGGAAACGAACAGATGATAGCGATCCGCTTCAGCCTTGAAGCCGCCGTTGCCCGTGGGGCCGGCAGACCCGTCCGCCGTGATCCAGTTCCGAAATGCCGCGTCCTTGCGGACGAAGCGTCCACCGGTGGATTTCGTGTCGTACCATTTGTCTTTCCAGACGCCGTCGACCAGCAGTCCCATGATGCGCTCCCTTGTTGTGCTTCGTCTGGTTAGGTTGTGCACACAGGCGGAAAATCAATCAATTGAATGCTCTGTTCCGGCTCGGTGAACAATCAGCGGACTGGTGAGAACGGACAAAAAAGGCTGGACCGAAGCAGCCATTGCGTGGTAACCGCTTCTCCTCTTTCTGGAAATATCGGCTTTCGAACACGCTGATATCGCAACGAGACTGGGATAGATGACCGCAGGTCTTACGCTTCGACGACGAACCAGCCGACGAGATAACTCTCGTCCGCACCGTCGCGGCTGACCTGATCCTGGATCTTCCTTACGTTTTATCCAGGCACTGGCAGGCGCGCATTTCTCCAAAGACTGCATGCTTGCTGGAACCAGCCAAATGAAACAGACCACATGGGTCATCCGGCCCGAAGACGCGACCGACACCTCCGCAATTGACGATCTGCAGGCCGAAGCTTTCGGCCCAGGCCGGTTCGCGCGAACCGCTTTCCGGATCCGCGAAGGCGTGCCGCACCGTCCGGATGTCTCTTTCGTCGGCCTTGCGGGTGAGCAGGTGGCGGGGTCAATCAGACTGACACCGATCAGGATTGGCGACACCGATGCCCTGCTGCTCGGTCCGTTGACCGTATCTCCCGACTTCAAGAACCGGGGTCTCGGCAAGGCGCTTATGCGTACGGCGATGGAAGCGGCGGCTGCGGCCGGAGACAAGGTCGTGCTGCTGGTTGGTGATGCGCCTTACTACAGCCCCTTCGGCTTTCAGCAGGTTCCGTTCGGACGCATTACGCTGCCCGGGCCCGTCGACCCGGCGCGGCTCCTCGTCGCGCTGTTGAATGACGGCGACATTCCGAGCGGAATGGTGCACGGCGGAGCCTCTGCTGCGGTCGCTTCCTGAGGTTGTTTCTGCGTGACGCGGGGCGGGTTAACTGTGGGTGTGGCCCATCCTTCGAGACAGGCCTTCGGCCTTCCTCAGGATGAGGTTGAGGGGAAGCTACCGGCCTATCAATATTCTCTTCCTCATCCTGAGGAGGCCTTCAGGCCGTCTCGAAGGATGGGCCCCAAACACAACAGATCGGTTCGTACTTAGCTCAAGCGGATTGCCGACCGCCACAAGGGCGGTCGCACGAAAGCTACCGTCCTTCGCGATACCAGGTCAGGGACAGGGCACCCAGCAAGAGGGCAAGACCAAGCAGTCCGATCATCAGCGGATAGCGGTCGATGCCGTTGAGGACGCTCGCCTCAGTGGCCTTCAGCCCCAGCCAGCCATTGCCGGCGTAGCTCGCTGACGGACGCATTGAAACAATGCGTGGGACGGTCAGGTCTCCGCCGACATCCCGCAAGCGCTCAGACGCTCCACCCGTCGCTTCGCTGAGCGGGGCCAATGGCTCGGTGGTGGACAGAACGTCGGTATATTCACGCGGGTTCTGGGGCCCAACGTGGATCAGCGCGCTCATGTCGCCTTCGGTGACCGAGAACAACCCGGTTTCACCGGCAGGCATGCCGCCACGCCACAGGCCCGGTTCCTGTTCGGTCAGAACGATCTGCGACCGGTCGCCTGTCGGCGAGACGACCGTGACTTCCCCGACGGTCTCGCCCAGGGTCTGGCGTTCGATGACCAGTTCCGGTCCGCGCATGGATACATTCAGCGCTTCTTCTTCCAGATCCGGTTCCTTCATCAGCCAGTGGGCCAGACGGCGCAGCAGCGGAACATGCGGACCACCGCCTTCATAACCACGTGCCCAGAGCCAGACGTGATCGGACAGCAGCATGGCCACTCGGCCTTCGCCTTCGCGGTTGAGAACCAGCAGCGGCGTGTCGCTCGGTCCGGACATCAGCGTCTGGCCGGCGTCGAGTTCAGTGTCGACCACGCGGAACCAGCGGCTCCATGCGGGCGGGTCCTGTTCGGATCCGGGCAGCCCACGGGTGACCGGGTGGCGCTTGCCGAGGTCGGCGAGGGTGGCGTGGTAGGGTTGTTCGAGAATAGTGCCGGTCGGACGGGCCGGAAGAATCGGCGCCAGTGGCGTGCGGTAAAGGCTGCCACCTTCGGCGTAATCAGGACCGCCGGCCAGCAGCATTGCACCGCCATCGCGCACATAGCGGGCGATATTGTCGAAATACAGCATCGGCAGAACGCCGCGGCGCACGTAGCGGTCGAAGATGATCAGGTCGAATTCGTCAATCTTCACCGAGAAGAGTTCCCGGGTCGGGAAAGCGATCAGCGACAGCTGGTTGATCGGCGTTCCGTCCTGTTTTTCCGGCGGGCGCAAGATGGTGAAGTGAACCAGATCCACCGAGGCATCGGACTTCAGAAGGTTGCGCCAGGTGCGTTCACCGGCATGCGGTGACCCGGAAACAAGCAACACACGCAGATTCTCGCGGATGCCGTCGATGGTCACAACGGCCCTGTTGTTGAGCGTCGTGAGTTCGTCGGTCAGCGGCTCGGCGTCGAATTCGAAGATATTGTTGCCGCCATGGGCGATCTCAACCGGAATGTCGATCTTCTCGCCTGTCCGGGCCGTGCGTTCGGTGACGACATCGCCATCGCGTTTGACGGTCAGGCGCACCTGGTCGCCAGGTCCCGTGCCTCGGCCCTGGTCAACGACAGTCAGGCTGACCATCTGCTCTGAATCAACCAGGCCGAACCGTGGGGCCTTGTCGAGTACGATGCGTCGGTCCCGTTCATCAACCGTGCCGGTGATAAGGCCATGAACCGGGGCGTCGAACCCCAGGGCGCCTGCGTTGCCGGGGATGTCGTGGATCTGGCCGTCGGTCACGATGATCGCACCACCAACCCGATCCGGCGGAACGTCTGCAAGGCCGTTTGCCAGGGTCTGGAAGGCCTCGGTGCCATCGCCCGAACCGGAGTTTCGCGCTTCCAGAACGCGCAGGTCAAAGCCATCAAGGGCACCGATGCGGCGGGTCAGTTCTTCAACGGCCTCATCGGTTGTCGACTGGCGATCGGAGAGGCGTTGGCTCTGGCTCTTGTCGACGACAAGTGCAACGACGCTTGAGAGCGGTTCCCTGTCTTCCCGCTCAACAGCAGGGTTGGCCAGCGCCAGCAACAGCAAGGCCATTGTCAGGGTGCGCAGCAACCAGCCACGCAAATTCAGAAAGCCGGAAAAGGCGGTGAGAAGAACAGCGATAACGCCGCCTGCCACAAGGGCCCAGAGCGGAACGAGGGGATCGAAGGCGAGTGACCAGACCATCTAGTCTCCTATTGTCCCAAACGCTCAAGCAGAGCGGGAATGTGCACCTGATCGGCCTTGTAGTTGCCGGTCAGGCTGTACATGACGATGTTGACCCCGGAACGGAACGCGTAGTCCCGCTGCATGGGATTGTTGGGCACCGTCGGATACATGAACTCACCTGCCTCGGTGATTGCCCAGGCAGCGGCAAAATCGTTGCCGGTAATGAGGATCGGTGACACGCCGTCACCCGCCCGCACCGGCCGGTCGCCCCTGGCGGCAACTTCCTCAAGGCTTTCCACCCAGAGCGGGCTGGTCGCATACCGTCCCGGGAACGAATCCAGCAGGTAGAAAGCCTTCGTCAAAACGTGATCGGGCGGCACCGGCTCAAGCGGAGGAACGTCCAAGTCTTCCAGGATTTCACGCAGCTTCAGCGTTGCCGGCGTCGAGGCGAAACCGTTGGCCGAGGCATTGATGTGATCGCGCGTGTCGAACAGGATCGTTCCGCCGTTGCGCATGAAAGTGTCTATGCGGGCAATTGTCTGATCGTTCGGTTTGTCGGCAGCCGCATCGATTGGCCAGTAGAGCAGGGAATAGAACGCAAGTTCGTCGCGTTCGATGTCGATGGCAATCGGTGCCCCAGGTTCAAGCGCAGTGCGTTCCGACAGGAATTGAGTCAGTCCCGAAAGGCCTGCAGAGCTGGCATCGTCGATCTCCGGATTGCCCGTCAGCACGTAGGCCAGGCGGGTTTCCAGGGTCGATTCCAAGGCCAGAAGATCATCCGTGCTTGATTGCGCCCTGGCTTGATCAATACCGGCAGGGGCCAGGAGGCCTGCGCCGAAAGCCAGAACAAGAGCCGTGGCGGCGGTGCGGCTGCGCAAGCCGAGGCGGCTCAGGCCACCGGCCAGCAGGAAGACGGCAATCGTATCGAGGATCATCAGCAGGAAAGCCAGCGTGAAGAACAGGGCTCTCAGATCAAAGGGATCGGAGGTCGGGTAGGCAGTTTGCACGGTTCGGTCGCCCAGCGCCGAGAGGTCGAGCGGCAGGAGCTCATCGTCCCGCTGCATCAGATTGAGCGCACGGAAGCCGTCTTCCGTGCCGTAAAGACCGGGAGGTGTTCTGCGGCTAGCTTCCGCATCCCGGAAAACGGACGCGTTCACAGGCGTGACTTCTACCGGCGGCGGGCCGAAACGGCCATAACCGTCCAGCAGGCGCAAGGGCGGCAACACGCTCGTTGCCGGCGTGCCATCTTCGGCGGTTTCAGAGGCGGCGGCCACGTTCGAGACCGACAGGATCCGCCGCAGCATGTTCAGGAAGACGCCAGACAGCGGCAGGTTCGACCAGGAGGAATCCGCCGTGACGTGGAACAGCACCATCGACCCCGCGCCGATGGGAGCCGCCGTCACAAGGGGAGTGCCGTCTTCGAGCATGGCCCAGGTGCGTTCAGGCAGATCCGATGTCGGCTCGGCCAGTACCTGCCGGGTCACAGTAACTTCCTGCGGGACCCGCAAGCCCGCGAAGGGCGATCCTTCCGGAAAGTCTGCCAGATGTTGTGGCTGTTTCCAGCTGAGTGAACCACCAAGGGACCGGTCACCTGCGCGCAAACGCACGGGAATGAGATCGTCACTGCCACCCGCGGTCCGAGGGCCGGCGAAGCGGACAAGCGTGCCGCCGTTTTCAATCCAGTCGCGAAGCGTCTCGGTCGTCGATTCAGGCAACCGGCCAACGTCGGCGAGAACCAGCACGGAAATGCCCTGCTCGATCAGCGAAGGTACAGCGTCGGCAATATCCGCATCGCGCGGGCGACGTATGTCCGAGAAGGGCGCAAGGGCGCGCTCCAGATAATAAAGGGGCGACAGCAGCGGCTGATCCAGATCGCCCGACTGGCCTGAAATCAGTCCAACCGTGCGTCGGCGCCAGCTGTCATCCACCAGTTGGACGGCACCCGCGGCGGCCTCACCGGTGACTTCGACCCGAGCAATGTCGTTGCGCAATTCGCTTGGCAGTTCGAAGCGCGCCTGTGTTTCGGTCGCGCCAGCGTCAAAATTTGCTCGCACTTCGCCAAGGACAAGGCCCTTCAGATCTAGAGCCTGAAGTGTTGCGGACCCCAGTCTCTGGTCCGGGTGGCGCACAACGGTCAACGACAGGGCGTCGGCGTCGTTGTTGAGGTCCTTCAATCCCATGGGCGTGTCCAGACCTGTCAGGACCGTTATCGGAGCCGTGCCGGAAATCTGTGCGAGATCGGTTAGAAACGAACCTTTGGTGCTGGTGTTGTCCGACAGCCAGATCACGGCACCGGGCGGTGTCTCCTGGGCTGCCTTGCGCAGGCCGATGCTGAGTTCGGCGCGCTGCGGCGGATAGGGACGCGGTTCAAGTGCGCGCAGTTTTTCCAGGGCCGTTGTTGCTGCCTCCGGTGTGAAACTCTGGCCGGGGCCTTCGGCGGAGGCTGCAAACAGGATTGGCTGACCGCTCTGTTCTGCTTCGCTCAGGATCTGCTCGGCGGCATTGACCTGCGCGGTCCATCCCTTTGCGGACGTCCAGCCGTTGTCAACCAGGACCCAAAGGACACCTTCGCCGGTTTCGAGCGGTTCGCTGGAGCGCCAGATCGGTCCGGCCAGGGCGATGATGAGGATGGCTGCCATCAGCAGGCGGAGTAGTGTCAGCCACCAGGGGCTGCGCTGCGGTGTTTCCTCATGCTGATCGATGCCGATCAGCAGCCGGGTCGGCGGAAACCGGATTTCGCGTGGGCGCGGCGGTGTCAGGCGCAACAGCCACCAGATAACCGGCAGCAATGCCAGCGCGGTCAGGATCCAGGGGGCGGTGAATGTCAGAGGCAATCCTGCGAACACGGGTCAGATGCCTCCTTTTGGCAGTACGTCCAGCGCACCGGACAGGGCACTGTGAAGCACAAGCAAAGGTTCGGATGCCGGACGATCGGTGTGGTGCAGGACATATGTCCAGCCGGCACGCCTTGCGATGTCACGAATTTCCGCACGGTGGGCTTCCAGGCGGTTGCGGTAATCCTCGCGCCATTTTTCCGCGCGTCCGGCGGTCAGCCGAAACCCCTTTTCCGGATCGGTGAATTCGACCCTGCCGTCAAACGGGAAGGTTTCCTCGATCGGATCGAGGACCTGAACCAGGTGACCACGCGCACCAGTGCTGGCAACACGGGCAACCCATGCCGCGACGTCCTCGATCGGGTCCAGAAAATCGGACACCAGAACCACATCGGCAAACCGTTGCACGGCAGTGGTGTCCGGATAGGCGATCGGCTTGGAAAGATGGGTGAGTGCATCGGCGAGGCGTTCAGCGGCGCGCCGGTCGGAAAAGGCTCTGGTCAGGCCAGGCAGTCCGATCCGTTCGCCTGTTTCAGCCAGCATGTCGGCAAGTGCAAGCATCAGCACAATGGCGCGGTCGCGCTTGGCGACACCTGCAAGGCGGGAGCGGAAGACCATGGAGGGCGAAAGATCTGCCCAGAGCCAGACCGTGTGCGCGGCCTCCCATTCGCGTTCGCGAACATAAAGATGATCATCGCGTGCGGAACGGCGCCAGTCGATGCGCTTTGCCGGTTCACCCATGTTAAACGGGCGGAACTGCCAGAAGCTTTCCCCCGGGCCCGCACGCCGACGGCCATGCCAGCCGGCGATGATGGAACTGGCAACATGGCTTGCCTCGACCAGCAGATCCGGCAGGGCATCGGCGACCGACCGGGCCTCGCCGATGACGTTCGGCCAGGTATCGGCATCAATGCCTGTCTGGTTGCTGCCCTGCGTACTGCTCGAATCCATGCGGTCGGCTTCCTGGCTGGTTAAGGGGAGGGGATCAGGCGATCAGTTCCTTGACCCGTCGAATGACGTCGCGAACGGTGTGACCGTCGGCTCTGGCCGCAAACGTCAGCGCCATGCGATGCTGAAGAACCGGTTCGGCAAGAGCCAAGACGTCATCGACGGAAGGTGCGAGACGCCCGTCGACAAGCGCGCGGGCCCTGACAGTCAGCATCAGTGCCTGGCTGGCACGCGGTCCCGGACCCCAGGCGATCAGGTTGGTGAGATCGGAAGGTGCGGAGCTGTTGTCCGGGCGTGCGGAGCGCACAAGCTTCAGGATTGCTTCAACAACGGATTCGCCTACCGGCATGCGACGAACGAGCTGCTGGTATTCCATCAGTTCTTCCGCGCGCATGGCTACCTGGGCCTTGGCCTGATCGGCACCGGTGGTTTCCAGCAAGATCCGGCGTTCGGCTTCAAGATCCGGGTAATGCACGTCGATCTGCATCAGGAACCGGTCGAGCTGGGCTTCCGGCAGCGGGTAGGTGCCTTCCTGTTCGAGCGGGTTCTGCGTGGCAAGCACGTGGAAGGGGCGCGGCAGGTCGTGCGGGTGCCCGGCGACGGTCACATGATACTCCTGCATGGCCTGCAGAAGCGCCGACTGGGTGCGGGGGCTGGCACGGTTGATTTCGTCAGCCATCAGCAACTGAGAGAAAACTGGACCGGGAATAAAGCGGAACGAGCGGCTGCCGTCGGCACCCTGTTCCATTACTTCGGCACCGAGAATGTCGGACGGCATCAGGTCTGGCGTGAACTGGATGCGCCGGGCGTCGAGGCCCAGAACGGTGCCGAGCGTTTCCACCAGCTTGGTCTTGGCAAGGCCGGGCACACCCACAAGAAGGCCGTGGCCGCCAGCCAATATGGTGACGAGCGACTGCTCCACCACATTTTCCTGACCGAAGATGATCCGGGCGATATCGACCTTGGCATCGCTGATCCGGTTGACGGCGCGTTCGGCTTGTTCGGCGACGGCGGCGAGATCTTCTTCGCTTGGGCTGGAGGGAGAAATAACGCTCATGGATCACCTTTCCCGCAATCTGCGTTTCGACTGCCTGTCCGGCCCTGGGGCTAACAACACCCCTGACCTTTGTTGCTGCGACTCAAGCAGTCTGACACCATATAAATCAGTAGATAAGGCGCAATTGTGCGCCATACAGTGGAAAGGTCCAAGAATCTTTCCTCACTTTGGGGAAAAGGTCGGGCCTGCGGGAAGCCGGGAGCAGGCGAAGAAGATCCGGGCGGTAGCGGAATTGTCAAAAATTCCGGTACCTTGATGAAGACGACAAGGGCGAAACATCCATGGCGGAGGCAACCGCAAAAACGGACGGGGCACTGCCCGAAGGTTTAAAGGCACTGATGAGCCGGGCGGACACGGGCGGCAAGGGACCACCTCCGGTCGAGAAGTGGAATCCGCCGTTTTGCGGGGATCTGGACATCCGCATTGCCCGTGATGGCACGTGGTATTATCTCGGTTCGCCGATTGGCCGCATGCCTCTGGTGAAGCTGTTTGCCTCTGTGCTGCGCAAGGACGAGGACGGCCGGCATTATCTGGTCACGCCAGTCGAGAAGATCGGGATCACTGTGGAGGATGCCCCGCTTTTGGCCGTCGAGATGGCGGTGGAAGGCGAGGCGGAAGAGCAGCAGCTCACGCTGCGGACAAATCTCGGTGATCTGGTCGCCGTTGGTGCGGACCATCCTCTTCGATTTGAAAAAGAACCGGACAGCGACGGTTTGAAACCCTATGTTCACGTCAGAGGGCGCCTGGAGGCCTTGTTCACCAGAGCGCTGATGTATCAACTGGCGGATCTTATGGAAGAGCAGGAAACAGATGACGGCACCCGGATGGGGGTCTGGAGCGGTGGCCGGTTCTTTTCGGTAGATCCCGCCTTCCTGAGCGTTCAGGACTGACCGAATGAACTGTTTCGTACGACCGGAAACCCCGATTGCATGACTGCATTCCTGACAAAACCACCTGCGGATTCCGCGCACTGGACTTCCCTGTTCAGGACGCGGCTGGATGATGCGGCGCTTCGCGATATCGAACGCGAGACCGGTGACCACATTCTCAATCCGGACCTTGGTCCCTATGCAAAGTGGGACGGTCCACCGCGCGATGCGGCAGTTCTCATCGGTATCGTGGAACGTAGCGACGGGCCAAATGTGGTGTTGACGCAGCGAACCGGTCACCTGAAATCCCATGCCGGACAGGTTGCCCTTCCCGGAGGCAAGATCGATCCGACTGACAATGGACCTGTTGAAGCAGCGCTACGGGAGGCGGACGAGGAAATCGGCCTTGCTCCGGAGCGCGTCGAGTTGATCGGCAATCTTGCGCCCTATCTCACCGGTTCGGGATACCGGGTTATCCCGGTGGTTGGCACCATTCAAGACGGCGCTGCCTTCCGGCCCAATCCCGGCGAAGTCGAGAGCGTCTTCGAAGTGCCATTGGGCTTTTTGATGGATCCCGCGAACCATCAGAAACTCAGCCGCGAGTGGCAGGGAAAACGCCGCTACTTCTACGCAATGCCCTTCGGAGAACGTTATATCTGGGGCGTCACCGCGGGCATTATCCGCTCCTTGTACGAAACGGTCTACCGCTGATGGTTCGTGTGTTCATACTGCATCTGTTACTTTTCCTTCTTCCTTTCATCACCTACGGACTCTGGCTGTGGCTGAGCAAGCGCAACACCGAGCCTGGCCGCTGGTCTGCCAAGCCGATGGCGTGGCTCACGCTGGTGGGCCTCGTTCTGGTCATTACCGGCCTGGTCGGCATGGCATCCTTCGATCACGCACCGGATGGGGCCAATTGGCGGCCATCGGAAATGCGCGATGGGGTATTTGTTCCGGGCCGGTACGAATAAAGCGATGACAACGACTGCCGATCAGATCCTGCAACAGGCGGACTGGCTGAAAACACCGGGTATTCAGGCGGTGTTTGCGGCGATCGAGCAAGACGGCGACGAAGCCCGCGTTGTCGGTGGAGCCGTTCGCAACACGTTACTCGGTCACCCTGTTCCAGACGTCGATATCGCGACGACTGCCTCGCCCCAAACGGTGATGGAACGCACGCTGGCCGCGGGCTTGAAGCCGGTTGGAACGGGCATTGACCACGGTACGGTGACGGTGGTCAGCAACGGTTATCCTTACGAGGTCACGACGCTGCGGGAGGACGTGGAAACCTTCGGCCGTCAGGCCCGTGTCGTTTTCGGCAAGAACTGGACGCGCGACGCGGAACGTCGCGACTTCACCCTCAACGCGCTCTATGTCGACTGCGATGGCCGATTGCACGATCCGCTTGGTGGACTGGACGATTGTCTGAACCGGCGTGTGCGTTTCATCGGTGAGCCGGACAAGCGCATACAGGAAGACTATCTGCGCATCCTCCGTTTCTTCCGGATCTACGCGGCCTACGGGGCCGGAGAGATGGATGCGGACGGGCTCGGGGCGTGCCTGCGCCAGCGGGACGGCTTGCGGCATCTGTCCGCAGAACGTATCGGCCACGAGATGCGGCGGCTGCTGCGTGCGCCTCTGGCAGGATCCGCACTGACAATGATGAACGATTGCGGCCTTTGGGAAATCGCGACGGGCGGCCTTGCCCGCATCGACGATTACCTGGCACTGCGCAGCCTGGAAGCCACCGCAAGTGATGTGACCGATCCGGAGCTCGGGCTGGTGGTGCTTGCCGGTTTCGTGCGCGAGGACGTGGAGCGCGTTTGCGACCGGCTTCGGCTGTCGAATGCCGAAAGGGACCGGATGCGGACCGCCTGGGCGGCGATGAAATGTCTTCGCCAGGCTGATGGTCTGCCCGAAGCCGAGCACTTGGTGTATCAGTTCGGCCGTCAGGGCGCGGTCGACGGCCTTTTGGGGCGCTGGGCGGGGTTGCGTGCGCAAGGATCAGATCCAACGGAGATCTTTGGCGGGCTGCTGGAGCGGTTGCGGGAGGTTGCCGTGCCTGAATTCCCGGTCAAAGGCGCAGATCTGATTGCAGCCGGGCACTCACCCGGGCGCGCGTTGGGAGATAGCCTCAAGGCTCTGGAGGCCGAATGGCGCGACAGCGGTTTCTCGCTCTCCAAACAGGATTTGCTGACGCGGGCAGGCGCTGCGACTTAATGAAATCTTATTGAGATTGCGTCACATCGTGATGGTGATTTCCTGTTGGGCGGGTTTTCCGGTTAACTTGTCGTGAGAAGGCGTGTGCGGAATACAATGAGGCGATGAATGGAAATTGTCCTGATCTCAGACGGCCCGCTTCCACTCGATTCTCCGGTCAGAAAACTTCCGTTCTTCTTTCCCGCGCGCCTGATCGACATGTCCAAGGTGTCTGCGAAGACGGTCGGCGATGGCCGTGTCGCTGTTGTGGAGTTGCTGGACGCGACTGATGCGGGGCTGACCGCGCTCAAGAAATCCTGGGCCAGCATTGCGGAAATCCCGGTGATCTGCCTGGTGTCCAAGAAGAACCGGCGTGAAGTGATCCAGGCGGCAGCGCTCGGCAAGACCGACATCATGGAGCGTGACACGCCACTGGCAATTCTGGTGCGCAAACTCAAGGCAATCATTCCCGACGACCCGCTTGCCAACGTTCCAAAGGGACTTCCGGCGAAGACACTTGAGGCCTACAGGAAAGGCAACTCCTTCCTGGAAAGCATCGCGCTGTCTGCAACGGAAGGATCCAACATCCAGATCAGCCTGATGAACGAGGGGGCGGCAGAGATCCTGTCGTCGCTGTCACTTGACGGACTTTCACCCTGGCTGGAAGCCGTGCAATCTCACCACAGCGGAACCTATTGTCATTCCCTGATGGTGGCCGGTCTCGCCGGGGCTTTTGCGACGCATCTCGGCTGGAGCAAGGCGGATTGCCAGGAAGTGATAGCCGGCGGTCTGCTGCATGACATCGGCAAGATGCGCATCCCGCTGACCATCCTGGACAAGGCCAACAAGCTGACGGACGCCGAGCGCGCCATTATCGACAAACATCCGATGTTCGGTCGCGAGATTCTGAAACCGCGGCTCGAAGTGTCGGTCGACATCAAGAAGATGGCCATCCAGCATCACGAGTTTCTGGATGGATCAGGTTATCCCGATGGGCTGAAGGGAGACAGGATCTCGCCAAAAGTCCGCCTGATGACCATTTGCGACATATTCACAGCGCTTACCGAGACCCGGTCCTACAAGGACGGCATGCCGGTTCGCGCTGCCATTGGCGTCATGCTGGAGATGGGCAAGAAACTCGACCAGATCATGCTGAAGCAATTCGCCCAGATGGTCCTCGATCGGGATTTCGGTGAAGTCAGCCGGCAGCCTCAGAAGGTGAAAGGCACCTCGGCCATCTGAGCTAGGGCCATTTTACAACGGGGGGCATGGACGAGAGGATCGAGGCAACGTTGCCGCCGGTCTTCAGTCCGAAAATCGTCCCGCGGTCGTAAAGCAGATTGTATTCCACGTAGCGGCCCCTGCGGACCAGCTGTTCCTCGCGCTCCATGTCGCTCCACGGCTTCTGGAAATTGCGGCGGACGAGTTCCGGATAGATGTTCAAGAAGGCCAGGCCGACATCCCTGGTGAAGGCAAAATCGTCTTCCCAGGTTCCGCTGTTGAGGTAATCGTAGAAGATGCCGCCGATGCCGCGCGCTTCGTTGCGATGCTTCAGGAAGAAATAGTCGTCACACCAGGCCTTGTAGGCATCATAGTCGGCAACATCGTGTGCGTTGCAGGCAGCGCGCATGGCTTCGTGAAAGGCAACGGTATCGGGGTCTTCCTGCGTTCGCCGTGCGTCCAGCACCGGCGTCAGATCTGCGCCGCCACCGAACCACTGACGGGTGGTGACCACCATGCGGGTGTTCATGTGAACGGCGGGGACATGCGGGTTCTGCGGGTGAGCGATCAGGCTGATGCCGGAGGCCCAGAAGCGCGGATCCTCGTTGGCGCCGGGGATCTGACCGCGAAATTCGGGCGAGAATTCACCGTGTACGGTGGAAATATGGACGCCGACCTTCTCGAAAACGCGGCCATGCATCATGGACATGACGCCGCCGCCGCCCTTTGCCCCGGTGCTGTCGGTGCGCTCCCAGGGCGTGCGTTCGAAGCGCCCGGCGGGCTGGTCGGCCAGCGGACCGGCGAGATCGCCGATCTCGTCCTCCAGGTCTTCAAAAGCCTTGCAGATACGGTCTCGCAACTCCTTGAACCAAGCCGGTGCGGTTGCCTTCTTGTCCTCGATGCCGTCCGGGATGGGACCGCCGCGGTTTTCAGGTGTGGGTGCGTTCATGTGACTGCCTGGACTGGTTGAGGCCTGCCGGGCCGGCGGGCATGCATGTGATTGCTATCTTTGAGTGTACCCTGGGCTTTTAGGAAATGTGCCTGATTGCCGCAAGGCTTCACCCAGCACCATGCCTGTTGAGACGGCGACGTTGAGCGAGCGCATGCCGTCGGCCATGGGGATCGTCAGCCGGGCATCGGCAAGCGTGTGGACGTCCTCCGGCACGCCCGAACTTTCCCGGCCCATCATCAATATATCGTCTGGCTGAAACGCGAAATCCGCGTAGGACACTTCCGATTTTGTCGTCAGCAGGATCAGCCTGCGCTTGTTCGAACGTCGCCAGTCATCGAATGCGGTAAACGAGATGTGGCGGACCATCGCGGCCCTTTCCAGGTAATCCATGCCGGCCCGCTTGAGTGCGCTGTCGGAGATCGGAAATCCCGCAGGTTCGATCAAGTGCACAGTGACGCCCATGCAGGCGGCAAGACGCAGGATCGTGCCGGTATTTTGCGGGATGTCCGGTTGGTAAAGGGCAATGTCTGGCATGGGTATCCGCATTGGTTTCGGGAGACCGGCTCAATAGCAGCAGGCATAACATTTGTCACAGGAAGACTGGTTTCAATGCCCGGTAAAAGGCCGGGAGCTGCGGGTTTGGGGCAAATCGTTACATATTTTCATTGGGCCAATTTCGCGCCTGGCGCGTAGGATGACGTGAAGAATCGCTCCAGCCTCCATGGAGACGCCACGTGTCCCCGCTCTTTCGCGCTTTTGAATCCTGGATAGATCCTTTCCGGGAGCCGTCCAAATCCGACATGCCCCATGGCGGGTTTGCCTTCCTGATGTATTTCGTCACGCAGGTGCGCTGGCCGTTCATCGCCATGCTCGCCATCGGCGGTGCGACCGCCTTTGTTGAAGTGGCGATCTTCAATTTTCTTGGCCGCATCGTGGATCTTCTGGAAGAAGGCAATCGGGCGACATTCTTCTCCGATCATTTCTGGACACTCATGACCATGGCCTTCGTGGTGCTGGTCGTACGCACGCTCACCAATTCGCTGATGGCGCTGGTGGAAGAACAGGCGATCGTGCCCGGGTTCTTCAATCTGGTGCGCTGGCAGTGCCATCAGCGGGTGATGAAGCAGAGCCTTTCCTATTTTCAGGACGATCTCGCCGGGCGCCTGTCGCAGAAGGTGATGCAGTCGGGCATGTCGGCGGGCGATTTCATGACCAACCTTTTGCAGGTGGTCTGGTTCATTGTCGTTTATGCCATCACGACGCTCGTGCTGGTCGCGGATCTGGACCTGTGGCTGGGCGCACTCGTGGCCATCTGGCTGCTTTGTTTCACCGCAACCGCCATTATCTTCGTGCCACGGGTTCGTGCTGCGGCAAAGGATTCGGCAAATGCCTATTCGGGCGTGACCGGACGTCTGGTGGATACCTACACCAATATCCAGTCGGTCAAGCTGTTCGGATCATCGGAGGAAGAAAGCCGGGGAGCGCGGGCCTCGGTTGAGACGATGATTGCCAAGATACGCGTCTTCACCAGGCTTTTGACCACAATTCGCATGATCATGACGCTGGTCAACGGAGTGATGATCGTTTCGATTGCGGGCCTGGCACTGTCCATCTGGCAGGACGGCGGCATCAGCGCCGGTCATGTGGCCTTCACGCTCAGCCTGATCCTGCGGCTGAATATCCTTTTGAACCGGCTGTTCAACCAGCTCAACGGCCTGTTCCGCCACTTCGGATCGCTGCAGGACAGCATGGAGACCATCGTCAAGCCAGTGACCCTGACAGACAAACCGGCGGCGCCGGAGCTGAAAGTGACTGAGGGGGAAGTGCGGTTCGATAAAATTCGGTTCCACTACGGCAAGGCGGGCGGTGTCATCGATCATCTCGACCTGACGATCCAGCCGGGTGAGCGCGTCGGTATCGTCGGCCCGTCGGGGGCGGGCAAAACCACGCTGACAAGCCTGCTGCTTCGGTTCTTCGACGTGGAGGCGGGGCGTGTTCTCATCGACGGACAGGACGTGCGCGATGTGAAACAGGAATCGCTGCGCCGGTCGATTGGCATGGTGACCCAGGATCCGTCCTTGCTGCATCGTTCGATCCGCGAGAACATCCTCTATGGCCGTACGTCGGCCAGTGAAGAAGAGTTGCTGGAGGCGACGCGCAAGGCCCACGCGTCCGGTTTCATCCAGAGGCTGGAAGACAGGCGCGGCCGCAAGGGGTTCGACGCCTTTGTCGGCGAGCGTGGTGTCAAACTGTCCGGCGGGCAGCGTCAGCGCATTGCAATCGCGCGCGTGCTCCTGAAAGACGCCCCGATCCTCGTTCTGGACGAAGCGACCTCGGCACTCGATTCGGAAGTCGAGGCCGCCATCCAGGAGAACCTGCAAGGATTGATGACAGGCAAGACCGTGATCGCGATCGCGCACCGCCTGTCGACCATCGCCGCCATGGACCGACTGATTGTCATGAACAGGGGCCGGATCGTTCAGCAGGGGACACACGAGACACTCCTGGAAGATGCAGACGGCCTTTACGCGCAGCTCTGGCACCGCCAATCCGGCGGATTTCTGGAACCGGAAAGCGAATTCGCCTGAGTTGAAGTTCGTCGCAGAAGCTCAGCTCAATTCCTGCTGATCCAGTGCTCTTTCCGAGGCGTAGAACCGACGAAACAAGGCAGTGCAAAACCAGGGGGCCGATCTTGAAATACGTCACGGCATACATCGCAACAGTGCTCGTTTTTCTTGCCGTGGACTACGTCTGGCTAACGCAGGTATCCACCCGGTTCTACCTTGACCGTATCGGCCATCTGATGATGGAAAAGCCCAACATCGCCGCCGCGAGTGTTTTCTATCTGGTGTATGTCGTCGGCATAGTGATCTTCGCGGTTGCGCCCGCGCTCAAGGCAGACAGCCTTGTGACCGCCATTGTTTTCGGAGCGCTGTTCGGGTTTTTCACCTACGGCACATACGACGTCACCAACTACGCAACGCTCAGGGAGTGGCCGGTTTCCGTTGTTCTCGTCGACGTTGCCTGGGGGACGGTCCTGTCCGCGGTTTCGGCCGGTGCGGGCTTCACGATCACCCGGCTGATGTCCTGATCCGCTAGACGCGAAACGCAGGGCACAACAGTCTCGTCAAAAATATCAAGACTACGTAGTTCTCCGAGGACTGGCCGTTACTGAATTTTTACGTGCAGAGCGGTAGTGTTTCATCTTGCGATAACGGCGCTGATCAACAGCGGCCGTAAGCGGGGCTGAAAAATTACTGTCGGGGTTTCCACGTGACGCTTTCAATCAAGGGCCGGTTCGTCGCCATGGTTCTGACGGCTGCCGCCATCATGATGGCCGGTACCGCATTTGCTTTCTATACCTTCCGCCAGGCCTTCATGGAAAAGATCGGCACCCCCGCCGGTGCGCAGGACTTTCTGACAGGCAATGTTGCCGGCAAGATCGACGGGCTTATCCTGGATCAGATGATCACCATCGGTCTGGTCGTGCTGCCGGTCGGTCTGGCCTTTCTGGCATTTGCCGTCATTCTGGCCGTGGGGCTCGCCCGGCCGATGAACCGGTTGCAGACTGGCCTCGATATGCTGTCCGAAGGCAATCTCGACATCCAGATCGACGGCGCCCAGCGAAGCGACGAGATCGGCGCCATCGCCCGGTCCGTGACGGCTTTCCGCGCTAATCTTGCCGAACGTGCGAAGGAACAGGCAAGACAGGAACTTGCCCACCAGGAAGCCCTCAGCGAAGAGCGCAAGGCGCTGATGCAGGATGTTGCCGATGATTTCGAGAAGTCCGTCATCGGTGTGGTTTCTGCCTTGTCGACGGCTGCCAAAAGCGTTGAAGGCAATTCGGCGGATCTGAACAGGGCGGTGAACTCGTCCATGCAGGCGGTTCAGGAAGTACATCAGGCAACATCGGAAGCCAGCAGTTCCGTCGCTTTCGTGACGAGTTCGGCAGACCGGCTGTCCGGTTCGCTGAGCCGTGTGCGTGAGGACGTCGATCAGGCAACGGACATTGCCAGCACCGCGGTGGCGGAAGCCCGGAAAACCGACGAGATTGTCGGTCGGCTTGCGGAAACCGGCCGTGCCATCGGCGAAATCGTCGAGTTGATAAGCCAGATCGCAAGCCAGACCAACCTGCTCGCGCTGAATGCGACCATCGAGGCCGCAAGGGCTGGCGAAGCCGGGCGGGGATTTGCCGTCGTTGCGAATGAGGTCAAGGCCCTTGCCGAGCAGACGACCAGGGCGACCGAAGACATCTCCGCGCAGGTGACAGCGGTGCAGGAAGTCGCGGAGCTTTCCGAAACCGCCATCCGTTCGATCGCGGAAACCATTGGCCGCGTCAGCGAGATTTCCGGAAAAATCCGCGAAGCGGTCGAGGAACAGACAACGGCCACCCATGAGATCAGCAGCAATGCACTGACGGCGCGGACCAGTTCCGATCAAGTGGCCGAAAACGTCGATACCTTGAGCGACGTTATGGAGACCAGCCGGACGGCTACCGATGAAATGAACGGTGCTGCTGCCGAACTCGGGCAATTGTCAAACAGCCTGCAAGAACAGGTTCGGCAATTTCTGCAAAGCGTGCGGGCTGCCTGAGAGGCATCCGCGGAACGTCTTGTGTATTGGTATAAATGACAGTAACCCAATAAAATCACTTGCAGTTTAGAGATTGGTTCAGTTTTGCTCCCGTAGAGTAAGCGTAACTAATATCTTGGCTGAAGACGGAATATGGCAGAATTCTTAGCGAATGTGCCGGGTCAACATCTCCTGCTCGCATTGGGAACCGCTCTGGTTCTCATGGCCGTATGCTATTTATGCGGCCGAAAGCAGCGGGACGGCTCGGCTCCTTCCAACGTTTCCAGATTTGGCAACGATGCCGCAATCCTTCAGCTTGTCGTGGAGCATGCCCATGAAGGACTGGTCATGCAGGACATCGACGGGCACATCGAATGGACGAACCCGGCCTATTCCCGCATCACCGGTTTCAGCGCTGAGGAAATTCGCGGCCGGCGGCCTCAGGAATTCATCTTGCCGCCGGAAAACCAGCTCCCCCCGGACGAGATCGAAAACTTCCGCTACGACCTGACGAAGTTCCGGTCGGGAACCGAAGAGCTGATCCTCAACCGGCGCAAGAACGGCGAATTGTTCTGGAACCAGCTGACCTTTGCTGTGGTCGAGGGAAAGACGCTGGAAGAAACCAAGATCATTCTGATTTGCCGGGATGTAACCAGCCAGGTCGAGCATGTGAAGGAGCTGGAGAATGCGCGCATCCGTTTGAAACATCAGGCGGAGCATGACGACCTGACCGGCGTTGCCAACCGGGCCAAGCTGAATGCCTACCTGAAGGAGCGCGTTGCAGAGGGTACGGCCGGCAATGAGCAGATCGGAATCATCCATTTTGATCTGGACCACTTCAAGGACATCAACGACAGCCATGGACACGGAGCAGGCGATACCGTGTTGCGCCATGTGGCCATGGTGATGAGCCGTGTGCTGGGCAACAAGGGGTTGGTTGCACGTATCGGCGGGGATGAATTCGTCGCGGTGGTCGCCAACCCGTCCGGCCCAGGCGAAATGGAAGATCTGGGCAACCGGATCCTTGAGGGACTGGCCAAGCCTGTGAGAGTGGACCGTCACGAGTTGCGGGTTGCCGGCAGTGTCGGGCTAGTGTTGGCGGAAACGGCGACTGCGAGTGCGTCGGAGCTGATTAATTGCGCCGATATTGCTCTTTATGCCGCCAAGCGCTCGGGCCGTAGCCAGATCTCCTGGTACACGGATGCGCTCGGAGCGGCGCATCGCCACCGGCGCATGATCCATGCACAGCTGGACGAGGATCTTGAAAACGGCGGTCTGTCTTTGATGATGATACCGCAGTACGACCTGGAGAGCCGACGGATCATCGGATACGAAGTTACGGCCTGCTGGCTGCATCCTTCCGAAGGGCTCGTGGACCCGGTCAGCCTTCTGTCGACGCACGAAGACGTCAAGAGAATCGCCCAGATCGAGCGTTTCGCGCTGCTGGAGGGGCTTTCCCAGGTCCGGCGACTTCGAGAGCTCTCGAATACGGCGTTCTTCCTGTCGGTGAACCTGAGTGGAGCCAGTCTGAAGGAAAAAGGCTTCGTTGAACAACTTCGTCAGGCTGCCTGTGAGGCTGGTTTCAAGACCGACGACATCGTGGTCGAGCTGGACGAAAAAATCATCCGTTTCGACGAACCGGACGGCCTCGCCGGATCCGTCGACCTTCTGAGGGAAATCGGCTGCAGGGTTGCCCTGGACAAGTTCGGCGGAGGACATGGCGGTGCCGGTCAGCTTATCTATCTGAACGCAGATCAATTGAAGCTGTGTCCGATGCTTATTGCAGGGCTTGAGGACAGCAAGGAAAAACGGCAGCTGGTTCAGTCGGTCACCCGGCTTGCCGGCAATCTGGGGCTGAAGATTTCTGCGGCGGGGGTCGATACGACAAAGCAGGTCGATCTGCTCAAGCAATTCGGCTGCACGACGGTGCAGGGCAAGGTCATTGCGGATCCGCTATCGCCGCATGAAGCGGAAATTCACATGCGCGAGTTCGAGCTGCTGGAGTATCAGTCCTAACCACTTTGCCGTTGGGAGAGGTTTGCGGGTCTGTGGCCGATGGGCAACAGATCGATATTTCGTGCTGCAAATTGACGCATTTTTGCTTTTCAAGTTCTCCGAAAGCAGGTACCAACATCCCCAGTCAACTCATGGTGGTTGGCTTTGTTTCCCCAGCAGCCGCCCGGCTGCGCAACCAGGAGGGCACTAAATGACAGATCGTTGCATGATCCACCCATATGCCGCTCTCCAGGCTTGCCCAGGTATCACTGTCCGCTTCCGCTAGGAAGCCACAGACCTTCTTCAAATTCCTGACTTTTGCGGTGACCGGCTGAAGCCGTTCCCATTGAGCTGCATGCGTTGCCGCGCATGTCTGCCGTCACCACGTTTACGATCCCATTTCGGAGATGATCCGATGTCATTCCATTTCACGCCGGACCTGTCCCCAGCGACAGGCCGTCCGGATATTGAAGTGTCTTTACCAGAAGAGCCACGACAGGCTTTTCCTCGCCGTGCGATGCGTGCCGCTGTCGCCGCCGGCGTTTTTCTGGGAACCACTTTTGCGATCGCCGTCGTGTTCTTCATTCCGGTCATCGTCTTCAATCTGAGCCGGATCGAGGCTCTGGAAATCGCCGGCCGTCATATTCCGGTGACGCAGTTTGCCGATGAACTCGGCGCGCTTTTCTGGGGCACCTTCATCGTGGCTCTCGCCTTTACAAGTTTCATCGCCAGTCTGCTGCTGTTCGCGACTGGCCGCATAATTCGCCCGCATAGAAAACCTGTGCGCACTGACGATGCCCTGGTGCATCTCAATGTGTTACGGTTGAGCGGGGCCGAGAGGTAATCATGTTCGAGCGTTTCGAAAAACTCGTGGACCCCTTCGAGAAGACTGTTCTCGAAGTGCCCCCGAAGGGCTTCTGGGCCTTCTGTTGGTACTACACCAAACCTGTCTGGCCGATCCTGGCCGGTGTGTCGCTTCTCGGCACGCTGGTCGCGATCGTGGAAGTCTATATCTTCACGTTCCTGGGTGACCTGGTCACCTGGCTGGAAAAATCCGATCCGGATACATTCGTCAGTCAGAACTGGCGCACGCTCCTCTTCATGCTGGTGATCCTGCTGGTGCTGCGTCCGCTGCTGGAGGTTATCTGGCAGCTGCTGTTTCACCAGGGACTGATGGGCAACTATCCCATGTCCATCCGCTGGCGGGTGCATCGATACCTGCTGCGCCAGAGCGTGTCGTTCTATCAGAACGATTTCGCGGGCCGGATCGCGACGAAACTGATGCAGACAGCGCTTGGCGTGCGTGAGGTCGTCTCGCGCATGGCCGATATCATGGTCTATGTCGCAGTCTACTTCACCGCGGCCGTGATCGTGGTCGCGGGAGCCAATATCTGGCTCAGTCTGCCGTTTCTGGTGTGGATCTCTGCTTATCTGCTCACGATCCGCTTCTTCATTCCGAAGTTGCGGGACGTGTCGAAGGAGCAGGCTGATGCACGCTCCCTGATGACCGGTCACGTGGTTGATGCCTATACCAACATCACCACGGTGAAGCTGTTCTCCCATGCGGAGCGCGAAGAAGCCTATGCGCGCACGTCCATGCTTGGCTTCCTGAAGACGGTCTTTCTGCAGATGCGGCTGGTGACAGGACTGAATATCGTCCTGGTGTTCATCAATATGCTACTGCTGACCTCCATCGGTGGTCTTTCGATCATTCTGTGGCAGGCCGGCACTGTGACCATCGGCGAAGTCACCATTGCGGTTGCCTTCGTGCTGCGTCTTCAGGGGATGTCCCACTGGATTCTTTGGGAGCTTGCAGGATTGTTCGAGAACATCGGCACCGTGCAGGATGGCATCTCCACCATTTCGCGGGAACGCGAGGTGATGGACGTCAAGAACGCCAAGGCGCTCGAGGTCGGGCAGGGCGAGATCCGTTTCGATCGCATCCGGTTCCATTATGGCAAGGAAGCCGGCGTGATCGAGGACCTCAGCCTGACGATCCATCCGGGTGAGAAGATCGGTCTGATCGGTCGGTCCGGTGCAGGCAAGTCGACGCTGGTCAACCTGATCCTGCGCTTCTACGACCTGGAGGGCGGCCGAATCCTGATCGATGGCCAGGACATCGCCAATGTCCGTCAGGACGACATCCGAGCCGAGGTTGGCGTGGTGACGCAGGATACATCGCTGCTGCATCGGTCGATCTTCGACAACGTGGCCTATGGCCGTCCGGATGCGACGCGGGAAGAGGTGCTGGCAGCGCTTGAAAAAGCACATGCACTGTCCTTCGTCGACGAGCTGGAGGACATGGAGGGCCGCAAGGGTCTCGATGCCCATGTCGGCGAGCGGGGCGTCAAGCTGTCCGGTGGCCAGCGCCAGCGGGTGGCCATTGCCCGAACCCTGCTGAAGGATGCGCCGATCCTGGCTCTCGACGAGGCGACATCCGCTCTCGACAGTGAAGTGGAGCTGGCCATTCAGGAGAGCCTGTTCGATCTGATGCAGGGCAAGACGGTGATTGCGATTGCCCACCGTCTGTCCACGATCGCGGCCATGGATCGGCTGATCGTGATGGACAAGGGTCGAATCATCGAGGAGGGGTCCCATCAGGAGCTTCTGGAGCGGGGCGGACTTTACGCACAGCTCTGGGAGCACCAGTCGGGGGGCTTTCTGTCCTCGGTTCAGGCCGCCTAAATCCAAAGACCAATGGCAAGAGCGGGATTCAATCGGATTCCGCTCTTGCACTCATTCCCCAAAAAAGGGCAGAAAAGCGGCGCGGCGGTTGTTTTGCCTGCGACATATGCGTTTCGAGGCGTTTGTTGAACTGGACAAGCGTTTCGAAGGGTGCAAAAAGACAAGCCGCTTGGCCGGTGCGGAATAGCCCGTATCCGGCCCCCGATGAGCCCGGCATGGTTCCGTTCCCTTCTTGGGCAAAGAAGGGGTCCCGGACGTGATGCGGGCTTTCGGTACAGGTTGAACAGGTTTCGAGAGGACGCGACCTTGGCACATACGGATCAGGCGGAACCGACCCGCCGCGATTTCCTCTATATTGCGACCGGCGCCATGGGCGTCGTTGGCGCTGGCGCGCTGGCATGGCCGTTCATCGATCAGATGAACCCGGATGCCTCCGCATTGGCTCTGGCTTCCATCGAGGTGGATATCTCTGCCGTGGAAGAGGGGCAGTCGATTACAGTCAAATGGCGCGGTAAGCCGGTATTCATCCGCAACCGTACCGAAACGGAAGTGGAAGAAGCCAAGGCTGTTCCCCTGGCTGATCTTCCCGACCCGCTTGCACGAAATTCTAACCTGCCGGCGGACGCGGAAGCGTCTGACGCCAACCGTGGCGTCGAAGGCAACGAGAAATGGCTCGTCCAGGTCGGTATCTGTACCCACCTCGGCTGCGTGCCGATCGGCAGCTCCGGCGACTTCGGCGGCTGGTTCTGCCCGTGCCATGGGTCTCACTACGACACCGCCGGCCGTATCCGTAAGGGCCCGGCTCCCGAGAATTTGCTGATTCCGCCGCTCGAGTTCGTCAGCGACTCGACGATCAAGATCGGCTAACGGCATAGATTTTTAGGAGACAGCCATGGCTGGACATTCAAACTATGTACCGCAGAGCGCTCCGGCAAAGTGGCTGGAAAGCCGCCTGCCGGTCATCTCGCTCGTTCGCGGCTCTTTTGTTGATTTCCCGACGCCGAAGAACCTGAACTACTGGTGGACCTTCGGTGGCATCCTGTTCTTCGTGCTGATCGCGCAGATCATCACCGGCATCGTGCTGGTGATGCACTACACGCCAAGCACCGATGCAGCCTTCAACAGCGTCGAGCACATCATGCGCGACGTGAACTTCGGCTGGATGCTGCGTTACCTGCATGCAAACGGCGCGTCGATGTTCTTCATCGCCGTGTACATCCACATCTTCCGTGGTCTTTATTACGGTTCCTACAAGGCGCCGCGCGAGATCTCCTGGATCCTCGGCGTGATCATCTTCCTGATCATGATGGGCACCGCCTTCATGGGTTACGTGCTGCCGTGGGGCCAGATGTCCTTCTGGGGCGCAACGGTTATCACCAACCTGTTCTCGGCCATTCCGCTGGTCGGCGAAGAAATCCGCACCTGGCTTTGGGGTGGTTTTGCGGTCGACAACCCGACCCTGAACCGCTTCTTCTCGCTGCACTATCTGCTGCCGTTCATGATCTTCGGTGTCGTTATCCTGCACGTGTGGGCGTTCCACACCACGGGTAACAACAACCCGACAGGCGTTCAGCCGAAGACCAAGCAGGACACGGTTCCGTTCCACCCGTACTACACGATCAAGGATCTGTTCGCGATCATCGTGTTCATGATCCTGTTCGCATGGTTCGTCTTCTACGTGCCCAACTACATGGGTCACCCGGACAACTACATCGAAGCAAACCCGCTCGTGACCCCGGCGCACATCGTTCCGGAATGGTACTTTCTGCCGTTCTACGCGATCCTGCGCGCCATTCCGGACAAGCTCGGCGGTGTTGTCGCCATGTTCGGTGCCATTGCAGTTCTGTTCGTTCTGCCCTGGCTGGACACGTCCAAGGTTCGCTCCGGCACCTACCGCCCGCTGTTCAAGCAGTTCTTCTGGATCTTCGCTGCCAACGCCGTTGCGCTTGGCTATCTCGGCGCCATGCCGGCCGAAGGCACCTACGTTCTGCTCGCCCGGGTCTGCACCGCCTATTACTTCGCCCACTTCCTGATCATCCTGCCGATGCTCGGGTTCCTGGAAAAACCGCGGCCCTTGCCGGCCTCGATTTCCGAAGCGGTTCTGAAGGGCGGAGCCGGCAAACCGGCTGGTGCGACTTCAGCACCGGAAACGAAGTAACGCGGCCCGGATCAGGAGTTAATTGAGACAATGAGCACCATGATCAAAATGGTTCGTTCCTTCGCTGCGGTGGCGGCTGTCGCCATCGCGACCCCGGTCTTCGCAGCAGGCAACGCCCCGCACATCGAGCGGGAGCAGTGGTCCTTCTCGGGTCCGTTCGGTTTCTACGACCGTGGCCAGCTGCAGCGTGGCTTCAAGGTCTACCGGGAAGTCTGTGCTTCGTGCCACGGCCTGAAGCAGGTTTCTTTCCGTAACCTTGCTGAAGACGGTGGCCCGAGCTTCACCGAAGATCAGGCCAAGCAGATCGCGTCCGAGTACACCGTCATCGACGGTCCGAACGACGACGGCGACATGTATGAGCGTCCGGGTATCCTGGCGGACAAGTTCCCGTCTCCGTTCCCGAACGAGCAGGCTGCCCGCGCTTCCAACGGCGGCGCTTACCCGCCGGACTTCTCGCTGCTGGCAAAGGCCCGTGCGGCGCACCGCGGTTTCCCGTGGTTCGTCTTCGACGCCTTCACCCAGTATCAGGAGCAGGGCCCGGATTACATCTACGCGCTTCTCACCAGCTATCCGGAAGAAAACCCGGCATGTCTGGGTGAGGACTTCACCGGCAACTACAACCCGGCATTCCTGGGTGGTTCCGTTACCGCTGAAGCTTGTGCGCACGAGCATCTGACAGGTGGTCCGATCGGCATGGCCTCACCGTTGTCCGACGAGCTGGTCGAATACACCGACGGCACACCGATGACGGTCGACCAGTATGCGCATGACGTCGCTGCATTCATGATGTGGGCCGCCGAGCCGCATCTGGAAGAGCGCAAGAAGATCGGCTTCCGGGTCATGATCTTCCTGATCGTCTTCGCTGGTATGCTCTACTTCACGAAGAAGAAACTGTGGCGCAACGTTGAGCATTGATTGATTGACGCCTAAGTGCATGATGAAAGCCGCCGGACCTTCCGGCGGCTTTTTCTTTGAGGGGTAATGCAATGCACCGCGCATTGATGTTTCTGGCAATTCTCCTGCTTCCTGTCCCCGCAAATTCGCAATCGGCCGCAACCCACATGGTCGAGGTCCTGGACATGCATCTTGCCATGCGCGCTGCGCTGCGAGCCGTCGAGGTCTGCAACGAGGCAGGTTTTCAGGCTGGAGCTTCCGTGGTGGACCGTTTCGGCGTCGAGCAAGTGACACTGCGCAGCAACATGGGCGGTGCGCATGTTGCCGAAACCGCCCGTCGCAAGGCCTGGACCGCTGCTTCATTCAACCTTCCCAGTTCGGATCTTGGTTCGCTCGCCGGACCGGGTGGAGAGGCCAGTCTTGCAGCTATTCCAGGGGCGTTGCCTCTGGCTGGGGGGCTGCCCATCGTCTCGGCGACCGGAATGCTTCTCGGAGCGATTGGCGTTGCCGGAGGCGGTGGCGGCGAGAATGAGGCGAAATGCGCGAAGGCCGGGCTTGACGCCATCGCGGATCAATTGAAATAAACCATCGCTGATGCGGGCCTGTGTCCCGCAGGAATTGATTTTGAATCTGTTTGGAGTGGTTATGGCAGACGCAGTATTGGGCATTATCGGCGGGTCTGGAATCTACGACCTTCCGGGTCTGGAAAACTCCGAATGGATCGCCGTCAACAGCCCGTGGGGCACCCCGTCCGATGAAGTGCGTATCGGCACCATTGATGGTCTCAAGGTGGTTTTCCTGCCTCGCCATGGGCGCGGACACGTCTATTCGCCGACAACCATAAACTACCGCGCCAACATCGACGTGATGAAGCGCTGCGGTGTCACCGATCTTCTGTCTGTCTCTGCCTGCGGATCGCTCAAGGAAGAACATGCTCCGGGCACCTTCGTGCTGGTGGACCAGTTCATCGACAGGACGTTTGCGCGGGAGAAGAGTTTCTTCGGTACCGGCTGTGTCGCGCATGTGTCCATGGCGACACCGGTCAGCCCGAAGCTGGTCGATGCAGTGGCGGCAGCCGCGAAAGCGGAAGGCCTCGCCTATGCCAAGGGCGGCACCTATCTGGCCATGGAAGGTCCGCAGTTCTCTTCTCTAGCGGAAAGCCAGCTCTACCGGTCCTGGGGCTGCGACGTCATTGGCATGACCAACATGCCGGAAGCAAAGCTTGCCCGCGAGGCGGAGATTTCCTACGCCACCATCGCGATGGTCACCGACTATGACAGCTGGCACCCGGACCACGGCGAAGTCGATATTCAGGCCATCATCAAGGTTCTTCACGAGAATGCGGAAAACGCCCAGAGGCTTGTTGGCCGTGTCGCTAGGGATCTGCCGCGCGAACATCAGTCCTGCCCGGCCGGGTCCGATACTGCGCTGGAGTTTGCCATGATGACCGCGCCGGACAAACGCGACCCGGCGCTGGTGGCGAAGCTCGACGCTGTCGCAGGACGAATCCTGAACCGGACCTGACCGGATTGCCGGCCGAAAGTGTGGCCGGCATAACCCCTTGAGACAAAGCGAAATTGCTTCGACCGGCAGGTCAAACTTGTTATAACCACCGGCCGGGGCAGATGCCTGGAACTATTTTAACAGAGAGATATCCCGATGACCGCACAGACCATTCAGGATGAGCTTGTCAGTGCAATCCGCACGATCAAGGACTATCCGAAAGAGGGCATCCTGTTCCGGGATATCACGACGCTGCTCGGCGATGCCCGTGCCTTCCGCCGGGCGGTCGATGCCCTGGTACAGCCCTGGGCCGGCTCCAAGGTCGATCAGATTGCGGGCATCGAGGCGCGCGGTTTCATTCTCGGGGGCGCGGTCGCGCACCAGCTGTCCGCCGGCTTCGTGCCGATCAGGAAGAAGGGCAAGCTCCCGCACGAAACCGTCCGGATCGCCTATTCCCTGGAATATGGTCTGGATGAGATGGAAATGCACAAGGATGCGATCAAGCCGGGTGACCGTGTCATCCTGGTTGACGACCTGATTGCTACCGGTGGAACGGCAGAGGCTGCCTGCAAATTGTTGCGGTCCATGGGCGCCAACATCGAGTCGGCGTGCTTTATCGTCGATCTGCCAGATCTCGGCGGGCGCAAGAAACTGGAAGCGATGAACGTTCCAGTGCGCACCCTCGTGGAATTTCCGGGTCACTAGGTCTGTCATGGCGGGAGGAGCCGAGGGCAGAGACGTGATACCGGACTTTTCAGCGAAATTTCAGAAGGATTTCGAGACCCTTCTGAAATGGCGACGGGACGTGCGCCGTTTCAAGCAGGAACCCTTGCCGGCAGGCGCTCTCGACCATCTTCTGCAACTGGCAGACCTCGCCCCCTCTGTTGGCAACAGTCAACCCTGGCGAATTGTTGTTGTCGACAGCGCCGAGGCGCGTGGTCGGATCATCGCGAGCTTCGAAGCGGAAAATGAAGAAGCCGCCAGGACCTACAGTGACGACAAGGCGCTCGCCTATCGCCAGCTCAAGCTGGCGGGGCTGAAGGAAGCCCCCGTGCATCTGGCGATTTTCTGCGACGACGACCCGGAACAGGGCCACGGACTAGGCCGGCTGACCATGCCGGAAACGCTGGCCTATTCCACGGTCAGCATGATCCACACATTCTGGCTGGCGGCTCGTGCCGAAGGTGTCGGGGTTGGCTGGGTGTCGATCCTTGATCCGGACGCGGTGACAGAGGCGCTGCAGGTTGACGCCGGTTGGCGCCTCGTGGCTTATCTATGCGTCGGTTATCCGGAAGAAGAGCATATCGACCCGGAGCTGGAGCGAGCGCGTTGGCAGGCGCGCACGCCTCTGGCATCCCGCGTCATTCACCGATAGGGCATCCTGCGGCCAGACGACCGCAGAAAGGATGCTCGCAAATTATGGAAGCGATCGGCAAATGCTTGTTCAATTGGCGACGATTGAAGGGCCGCTGATCTGGAGGCAGGGCAGACCATGAGCGTGATCATCCGACGGATCAACGAGGAAGACAAGGAAGCTGTGTTCCAGCTTCTGGCAGACCGATGGGCAGGCCCCGAAATGCTATTGGACGGCGAGATCGTCGATGCGTCGAGCCTGCCGGGTTATGTTGCCTATGCAGGTGACGATCTTGTGGGGCTCGTCACGCTGATCAAGCGGGAAAGCGAATGGGAAATCCTCACGCTGGACTCGCTCAGCCGCTGGGGTGGCACCGGAACACTGCTGCTGAACGCGGTGGTCGATGAAGCAAAGGCGTCCGGCATCAACCGGCTGACCGTCCGTACGTCCAACGACAACCTCGACGCCTTCCGCTTCTATCAACGGCGCGGTTTCCGTCTGGAGCGGATCGCGCAAGGTGTCATCGACGCCGAGCGCGAGAAGAAGCCGGAAATCCCGCTGCGTGGCGACTACGGTATCGAAATCCGCGACGAAGTCCTGTTTGCCCGCAGCCTTTGAGGTGCTGGCGACATCCCCTTTCTTTCCCACCTTTTCTGCATCGGTCTTGCCAGCCCGAACACGTGTCCGAGCATCCTGTTATTGCCGGACGATCGCACCGACGGCGTTGACCAAAAGTCTTGAGGCGGTCAGCGCACTGAGGCCGTCGATATCGTTTGGCGGGTAGAATTCGACCAGGTCAAACCCAACGATCCTTGCGCGTCTGCCTAGCCCCGCAATCAGATCGATCACCTGCGTGTAGGTGAGCCCGCCGGGCGTGCGCGCGGCAACGCCGGGCATGATGGCCGGGTCGAGGCCGTCACAGTCCAGCGTGACGACGCAGCGCGCGCCTTGCGGAATATGCTTCAACGCGGCCGAGATACCTTCTGCGTGGACCTCGCGCGCTGTGACAAAGCGGCTGCCATAGGTTTGTGCAGCCTCGATTTCGGTTTTGCCGGCGCTGCCAACGGCACGCAGGCCAACCTGAACGAGGCCCGCAACATGCGGCATCTCGCTGATGCGGCGCATCGGGCTGGAATAGCCGTAGCGCTCGCCGTCGACCTCATCGCGCCAGTCGATATGGGCATCTATCTGCAGCACCCACAGGGGTCCCTGATCAGCGAAGGCGGCGAGGAAGGGGATCGGTAGGGAATCATCACCGCCAAGCAGGATCGGAACGGCTGGCAGTGCCAGGATCGAGCGGGTTTGTGCCTCGATCCGTGCCCGGTTGCCTGCGTTGTCGTGCAGCCGGGTGTCGATATTGCCGATGTCGGTGCAGCACACCGGCTGATCCTCGAATAGCGGTCCACCGAGATCGAAGTCCCAATGGCCGACGAGACCGGCATCTTCCTGACTGGCTGCGCGAATGGCATCGGCAGCTCCGGTGTACCCGCTGCTGACCTTTCCCGGGTAAGTGCTGCCATGTCCGGCACTGAAGATCACAGCACGTGGTGTCCGGTTTTCCGGAAGCTGTGCGGGAAAGTCGAGAAAAGGCACTCGGTCGGTCCTGTTCGGTTTCTTGCGGGCGGTAATCTGCAGAAAGGCAAATTACCGGGCGTTTGAGAACGCTTTCGATGCCTGACAGCATCAGCCTCAGCTTAATCGAAGACCGGGGTCTGCCAAAGTTCAAGGACAAAAACCGGCTCCCGCGTCAGCTCTTGCCGGATGGGGAGCGGAATTTGCATTGCGGCGCACAATAGTTATACTTGCTCATTCCCAAGTTCATTTTTCCTGAACGGAAAAATTCCGCACATTTGTGCTCAGAATTCCTGAGGAGGATAATTTATGCCCGTCGCCAGGTCCTTGGAAACGGCTGAGGAAATTTCAGATATTGCTTTCGGATTTATGGGCTCCAAGGCTCTTTTTTCTGCACTTCATGTAGATTTGTTTTCACTGCTTTCCGAAAAGACCTTGACGCCACAGCAAGTTGCTGAAGAAAGCGAGCTTGATCTTGATCGCGCCACAACACTGTTGACCGCGCTTACGAGCCTCGGGCTGGTGCGCCGGGAGGGAGCAGGCTTCACCAATTCGCCCGCAGCGGAGGCGTTTCTGGTGAAAGGACGGAAGTATGATTTCGGCGACTATCTGCGGTTTCAGATCGACAAGCAGATGTACCCCTTCATGACGCAGCTTAACGACGCCCTGACGGACAGTCTGGAGGACGACCAGGTTGCTTCCTACGAGACGTGGTTCAGCGACCCGGAAGAAGCACGGCTTTATTCCCGGTCCCAGCATGCAGGCTCGCTTGGGCCCGGGCGGGGACTTGCCAAGCTTGTGGATCTGTCCGCTGCCAAGCAGTTGCTGGACGTTGGCGGTGGCACCGGGGCCTTCTCGATTTCGCTTTGCAAGGCGTATCCGGGACTGCGATCAACCGTTCTGGATTTTCCGAATGTCGCCAAGGTAGGCGAAGAGTTCATTGCCGAAGAAGGCCTGCAGGACCGCATCCGATATGCGCCGGGCAATGCCCTGAAGGACACATGGCCGGACAGCGCGGACGCAGTGCTGATGTCCTATCTCTTTTCCGGCGTCCCGGGCACGGCCATTCCCGGGCTTGTGCGCAAGGCCTTCGAGGTTCTGACACCGGGCGGTGACTTCATGGTGCATGACTTCATGGTCGACGAAAACCGCGACGGGCCGAAGCTGGCGGCGCTCTGGCAGCTTCAGCACACCGCCTTCAACCCGGAAGCCCGTTCGATCACGAGTTCCTACGTTGCCAGCCTGATGGAAGCCGCCGGCTTCACCGATATCGCAGTTGAAGTGATGATCCCGGGCATGACGATGCTGGTGCACGGCCGCAAGCCGGAATAGCATTACGCGGCAAACTGCGGCAAATGGGCATGATGTCCGTTTGCCGCAGTGCCTGGAACAGGCAAACGGATTAGGGACAAACTCTACGTGTTTTCCCTAAGATCCGGAGAAGAGATGTCTGCTTCATCTGCCCCCAAGGAAGTCCTGGTGCTACGGCTGCTTCTGGCCGTGCCCATCTTGAACCTGTTTCTCAAGGAAGCGCTTTATGGCGCGGAAGATGCCAAATACTGGTTCATCGCCAATCTCGCGATGATCTGGGCGGTGTCGATCTGTGCCTTCGGATACCCGGCGATCATCCTGCCGGCGCTGACCATGGTGCCGATGGCCTTCTTGTGGATCCTGGACGTCTGCCGCTGAGGCACAGCTCGCATGCGAGGCATGGCAAGTCAGGATTTCCAACCGCAAAGCGTGCTGCCGTCTTGAGGACGCAGCACGCTTTTGCGTTTTAACAGGGCCGACTGATTGTCCGGTTAGACCTTGCGGCGTTCGACGAACACCGTGCCCTTGAAGGAGAACACCAACGTGCCGTCCTGATTGAAGGCCTGCATGTCGGAATGAACGAGACCCCAGTCCGGGCGGGTCCGGCTTTCGGTCTTGCCGGTGACCACACGCCGGTAGCGCAGCGTGTCACCAACAAAGACCGGCCTGATCCACTTGAGATCCTCGAACCCGGGCGAGGGGCCGATATTGGCTGGTGTTTGCCCTGCCGCCAGCGCTTCTTCCTGAAGAGCCTTGTGCCTGGCGACCCAGAGCTTCATGAATACCGCTGCCGTGTGCCAACCGGAAGCGCACAGGCGACCGAAATGGGTCTGCGCGGCGGCCTCCTCGCTGAGGTGAAAAGCCTGCGGATCGTATTTTTCCGCAAAACGCACGATGTCTTCCCGGGTGAAGGTGTGTTCGCCAAGGTCAAGCGTGTCACCCACTTCAATATCTTCGAAAAAGGCACTCACCGGGCGACCTCCCGTCTTGCGAACAGGTTCGGGTTTTCCCAGACGAGCACTTCGATGCCCTTCTGGTTCTTGGCCGTCACGCGAATGTTGACGAGGCCAAGGTCCGGTTTCGACCGCAAGTCTCTCGTGTCGAGTATTTCGACCCGGGCCGTTAGGCAGTCACCTGGATGAACGGGACGCTTCCACTGCAGCTTGGTGATACCCGGCGAACCACGGCCGCTTGTCCTGGTCAGGAAATTTTCGGCAAGCAGGCGCATCACCATCGAACCTGTATGCCAGCCGGAGGCGGCAAGCCCGCCGAGGATGGATGCCTTGCCGGCCTCTTCGTCGAGGTGGAAAGGCTGCGGATCGAACTCGGCAGCGAAATCGATGATTTCGTCCCTGCTGACGGTGAGGGAGCCCAGCTCGAAGACCTGACCAGGTTCGAAGTCTTCAAAATAAAGGAGATCGGTCATGAATTCCGGTGGTGTTGGCAGTCCGCGGAAACGCGATGGTCCGCGTTCCCGCCTTGAGATTGGAAGAAAAGATCAGTCGTAATAGATCTCGTTATCATCCATGTAGACGTTGCTGGCTTCGCAGATATCGATGTCGATCGGATCGTCGAGAACTTCGGTATCGTCGTCGGCCAGCCAGCCGACCTGGAAGGTCTGCGCGCAATTGCCGGTGTCGGCGGCGAACTCGGCTTTCGCGCTTTCACCCGGCGAAAGCGGTCCGGACAGCCAGTTGTCCGACCAGCCGTCGCCGTCATTGGTGTAGAAGCCGACGACGACGTTGTCTTCGGTGTTGTTGTAGATCTGGAAGTACCCTTGCGAGCCGGTTCCCTGTGCGACGGCTGCAGTCGCAGACGCCAGGAGGGCAAGGCCGAGAGTGGCAGATTTCAGTAGCTTCATGGCACGTTTCCCAGGTGGGCAGCCTTGCTGCCCGACAGTGTTGCGTTCAGAAGCTAGTCCCAGCCGTATCGGAAGTAAAACTAAATCCGCCAGCCTTCGTTCTTGCCTGGATCGCCGGTTATACGGTCACGTATTTGCGCCAGTTGTGCTCTTCTTGGAAGCCCAGAACCTCGCGGATCTTGCGGTTCGAAAACAGGGCCTCGTGCTCGCCGAGTTCCCGGCTCAGCGGCACGTCGGGGAAGAAGCGCTTGAGGATTTCCGCATTCGGAATATCGACGGAATTCGTGTCGTTGCCGGCGTTGAAGACCTGGTAGCCGAGCCCGTCCTTTTCGAGGCAGCGGTCGACGATCTGACCGAGGTCGCGCGCATCGATATAGCAGAAGATGTTTCTGCGGCGTTGCGCAGGATTGGCAAAGAAATCCGGGAACCGGTCGTATTCGTGCGGCTCGATGACATTGCCGATCCGCAGCGCATAGATATCGAAGCCGGACCGGCGCTGGAAGGCGCGGGCGGTCTGTTCGTTGACCACCTTGGAAAGCCCGTAACTGTCCATCGGGTCGACGTCATAATCTTCTTCGACGGGCAGCACCTTCGGGTCGACCACGCCATCGGCGAAACAGACGCCGTAGGTGGTTTCCGAAGAGGCGAGCACGATCTTGCGGATGCCGAGCTTCACGGCGGCTTCAATGACGTTGTATGTGCCGATCGTATTGACTTCGAAGGTTCTGTTGTCCGGATGAATGAGAATGCGCGGCACAGCGGCAAAATGGACCACCGCATCGAAAGTTGGCACCCCGTTGCCCGGTTCCAGTTCATCGAAATTGGCGTAGCTGGTCATGACGTTGAACATTTCACCCGATGAGGTGATGTCGGCGATGAGGTTGTCGACACCTGGATGATCAAGCGGTTTCAGGTCGACGTTGACGACGCGATGTCCCTGCGCCAGCAGATAGGGAACGACGTGCCGTCCGGCCTTGCCGGAACCGCCGGTGAACAGAATGCGTTTCTGGGTGGTCATGGTTCAACTCCCCTGTTTTTGAGTTGCGTACATCATGGCCATTCCGACGCCGGAAGCCAGTGCCTGTTTTGTCTTTCTGGAAGAAAGACCTTGTTCTTCCGGAATGTGCCGGCGTGAGAGGGTGGAAGTCAGCAAGATTTATCAAAAAGCATGGTGCTAGGGTCCCATCAATCGAACGGGGCCAAGTCCATGACCAATCACGAAAAGCTCACACTCTCACCGCGAGACAACGGCTATGTCCGCCGTTTCACAAGGGTGATCGAATATATCTACGCCAACCTCGACGAGGATCCTGATCTGGCGACGCTTGCCGAGGTGGCGGCCCTTTCTCCCTCACACTGGCACAGGGTCTGGCAGTCGACCTATGGCGAATCCATCTTCGCGACGGTCAAGCGTCTGCGCCTTCATCGTGCCGCGGGAGACCTTGCCTATACGGACCTGGCCTTGCCCGTCGTCGCAAAACGGGCCGGTTACGGCAGCCTGGAAGCTTTTTCACGCAGCTTCAAACAGGCTTACGGCCAGACCCCCACCGCCTACCGCTCCTCCGTTTCCTCGCGCCGGGTTCAGCCGGCCAACGGCGGTGCACCACTTCCCAAACAGAAAGGACCAGCTCCAATGCATGACGTTTCCGTCAAAACCCTTCCGTCCGAAACCCTGGCCGTGCTGCCTCACCGAGGCGCGTACATGGAAATCGGCAAGGCGTTTGAGACACTTTTCGGCATTCTGGTGAGCCGTCAGCTGGTCGGCCGGATCGGTGCGATGAAGGCGCTCTATTATTCCGACCCGACCCATGTTGCCGAAGATGATCTGCAGTCGGCTGCCGGAGCGGTCATAAACGATAGCTTCCCGGTCGATGCTCCGCTCGAAAAGCGGGAAACGCGTGCCGGTGACTACGCGGTGCTGCGTTACAAGGGACCCTACGCCGACATGAAATGGGCCTACGAGTGGCTTTACGGCGAGTGGCTGACGCAGTCTGGCCGTGAACCGGACGATGCGCCCTGTCTGGAAGTCTATCTCAACAACCCGCGCGACACGGCGCCGGCGGACCTTCTGACCGACATCTGCCTGCCTCTGAAGCCTGCTGCCTGAGCTCTGTTTCAGAGCGGCCAGAACAGCAGGATGGCCGGGATGCTGACGACCAGGACGAGGATCTCGAGCGGCAGGCCCATACGCCAGTAGTCGCCAAAGCGGTAGCCGCCCGGGCCCATGATGATGGTGTTGTTCTTGTGGCCGATCGGCGTCAGGAACGCACAGGACGAAGCAACCGCCACCGCCATCAGGAACGGGTCGGAGTTCACCTGCAGGGAATTGGCGATCTGGACCGAGATAGGCGCTGCGATCAGGCAGGTGGCAACGTTGTTCAGGAAGTCGGAAAGGGTCATCGTCACCACCATCAGGATGGCGAGGGTGACCCAGGCCGGAGCCGTCGAGGTGAGGGCGAGAATACCGTCGGCGATCAGCTGTGCGTTGCCTGCTTCCTCAAATGCTTGTCCAAGGGGGATCAACGAGCCGAGCAGCACGATCACCTTCCACTCCACGGACTGATAAACCTCTGATCCGCTGATCAGGCCGGCGGCGGCATAAAAAATCACACAGGCAGCCAGGGCCACCGGGAGATAGGCAAGGCCGGCAACGGCTGCTGCAATCGCAACGGTAAAGCCTGCGATGGCCAGCCAGGCCTTGTTGCGCTGCATGACGCCCGTCTTGCGTCCTTCCAGAGGCAGGACACCAAGCCAGGCACAGGCGCTTTCCAGCCGCTCCGGGGTGCCCAGCAGAAGAAGCACATCACCCGGGCGTATCTCTTCGTGGCGAACGCGTTTCTGAACGCGGCGACCCTGCCTGGAAATGCCGAGCAAGGTAACGCTGTGGCCGTAAAGGAGGCGCATGTCGAAACTCGACCGGCCGATGATCCTGGCATTGTCCGGCGCGATTGCCTCGATCAGTGACAGGGCGTCGTTGTTCAGGCCGCCCTTGTGTTGTTCTGAGCCGGCGAATTCCAGCTTGGCCGCGCCCATGAAGGCCTCGATAGCCTTGGGGTCGCCTTCCACGAACAGGTAATCTCCGGACTTGATCGCCTCGCGGCGGGCAAACCCGCGTACCCGCCGGCCATTGCGGATGAGGCCGATGATGGCGACATCCTTCTCGTCGGCAACCGGGTAAAGATCGCCGACGGTAAGCGGCTTTTCTTCCGAGATTTCCCCGACCTTCAGTTCGGCCGCATAAAGGCTTTCGGCAAAGCCCTCCTGTTTCGGCTTGTCCCGGAAATGGCGGGGCAGCAGGCGCCAGCCGAACAGGGCAACAAAGGCAATGCCTGTCACTGCGACCACGAGGCCGACAGGGGCAAAATCGAACATGGAAAAGGGCGCGCCAAAGGCATCCGAACGATACTGCGCGATGACGATGTTTGGCGGTGTTCCGATCAGGGTGATCATGCCGCCGAGGATGGTTGCGAAAGACAGGGGCATCAGGGAGAGGCCGGGCGAACGTTCCGCCTTCTTGGCCGCCTCCATATCGAGCGGCATGAGCAATGCCAGCGCAGCGACGTTATTGATGATTGCCGACAGGCTGGCGCCGACGATGGCCATCAGACCGATATGCCGCGACAGGCCTCTGGAAGCGGAAATCACCACGCCCGCAATCAGTTCCACGGCACCTGAGTTCATCAGCCCGCGCGAGACGATCAGCACGAGGGCAATGATCATGACGGCGGAATGGCCGAAGCCGGAGAAGATTTCCTCGGAAGGGACGAGACCCAGGAACGCACCCAGGATCAACGCGCCAAAGGCAATGAGATCGAAGCGGATACGGCCCCAGACCAGCAGTGCGAAGACAGTGCCGAAGAGGACGAACAGGGCAATCTGGTCAAAGGTCACGAACAGGCTCCGGCAAAGACTTCAAAATCCGGGTTCGACCTGAACATGGCCGACCCGCAATCTCAAGACCACTTAAAGGACTTGGTCCGTCTTCCTTTGCATTTCCGGCGGAACGGAGCTGGACAGCACCGTTGTCGGAGAAACCGGGACCACGACTTCTAAACACGGATTGCCACCAAAAGGTTCCGCAGCTTTCAAGGGCGAGAGAAGGCCAATAAGACCAGGCCCGGAAAGCGGCTGCTTTCCGGGCCCTTGCAATGCGGCAATACCGGGGATCTCAACGCGAGCGCGCTCACGCCCACCCGGGCCTGTCAAATGACCCTGACGGTCAGCTCCGGCAAGCCGTCGATGGTCGCCAGCATGAGATCGCCGCACTGGACGGAACCGACACCAGCGGGGGTTCCGGTCAGGATGACGTCGCCCGCACCAAGCTGGAACAGCTCGGACAGCTTGGCGATGATTTCCGGTATTTTCCAGATCAACTGGTTGAGGTCGCCTTCCTGGCGAAGCTCTCCGTTCACGCTGAGAGCAATCCGGCCCTGGTCGAGGAAGCCGCTGTCTGCCGCCGGCATGATCCGGCCGATAGGGGCAGAGCGTTCAAAAGCCTTGGCGGCTTCCCACGGGCGCCCCGCCTTCTTGGCCTCCGCCTGCAGGTCGCGGCGGGTCATGTCGAGGGCAACGGCGTAGCCGTAAACATGTTCAAGTGCACTGGCTGCCGGGATGCTGCGCTTGCCGGACTTCAGAACGACCGCGAGTTCAACCTCGTGATGCACGTCGCTGGACAGGGGCGGATAGGGAAACTCGCCGGAAGGATCGAGGTTGTCCGGGTTCTTCTGGAAGAAGAACGGCGCTTCCCTGTTCGGATCGTGGCCCATCTCCACGGCATGAGCGGCATAGTTTCGACCGACGCAATAGACCCGCCGGACTGGAAAACCCTTCTGGCTTTCGCTGACGGGCAGGATCGTGGGGAAGGGAGCCGGAATGACGGTCGACATCGCAGACACTTTCGAGAATTGACGAAAGCCTGCTTGTACCGGGTTCGGCAGCATCCTGTCGAGCGGGAGTTATGTTCGCCCCGGTGGAGCCAGCCTTTGCCGTGCGATTTGTTGGGCACACCAGAGGCGTTCAGGCCGGAATGCAGGTGGTCCTATTGCCCTGGACTAGGTTGGAGCCGGCTCCGCTTCTTCGTCCTGGCTGATACTGCCGTCTTCCGAAGGCATGAACCAGATGACCACGAAGGCCAGCAGGCCGGCAGCGATCATGTAGAACGCCGGCGCGAGCTGCAGGTGGGTCTTGTCGATCAGATAGGTGGCAAACAGCGGTGCCGTGCCGCCAAAGAGCGCCAGCGGGATGTTGTAGCCGATGGAATAGCCGGTCACGCGCACGGACACAGGGAACTGGCCGACCATGGCGGCCATGAGCGGGGCAAAGAAGGCGGTGAGAATAACGGCCATGCCGAGCTGGCCCAGAATGACCATGACCGGATCCGGATGATGCACCAGCCAGAACATCGGCAGGGCGAAGAGGGCAACACCGCCCGATCCGAACAGCAGTATGGTTCTTCGGTCGATCCTGTCGGCGAGATAGCCGACAATAGGCAACAGCAGCATGAAGACGACCATCACGCTGGTGTTGATCGTCAGGGCCCGACTTTCCGTGAACTTGACGTAGTCGACCAGGTAGGACGTGAGATAGACGAACGTCAGATAGAAGCCGACGCCGTTGAGGATGTTGCACGCTATCGTCCGCAGCAGGGCGGGCCGGTGGTTGCGCAGGACCTCGCCAACCGGAGCACTGACAGGATCGTGCGAGGAGGGCGGTTGATCCCTTTCTTCTGCCTTGGTGCCGCTTCGGATCATGAAACCGGTCAGGCCGACCAGCAGACCGAAGGCGAAGGGAATGCGCCATCCCCAACTTCCCAGATCGTCCGCCGGCAGGAGGCCGGTTGCCAGTGCCGCCACGCCGGAACCGAGCAGAATGCCGAATGTTGCCCCGACCAGGGCCCAGGAAACCGTGAAACACCGACGCTTGGGCGGGGCGATCTCGTAAAGATAGACGGTCGAGCCGGTGTATTCGCCGCCGACGGAAAGTCCCTGCAGCAACCGCAGCAGCGTCAGCAGCACGGGTGCGGCAATGCCAATCTGATCGTAGGTCGGCAAGAAGGCGATCAGCGTCGTCGGAATGGCCATCAGGGCGACGGACAACAGAAGGGCCCGGCTGCGACCGGTCTTGTCGGCAATATGGCCGAGCAGCAGACTGCCGATGGGACGCATGAGGAAGCCTGCCGCAAAGACACCGAAGGTGCTGATCAGGCTGACGGTCGGATCGTCACTCGGGAAAAACTGTTGCGCAAGGATGGGGGCAAGATAGCCGTAGACGGCGAAATCGTACCATTCCAGCGTGTTCCCCACAGTTCCCGCAATGATCTTGCGGATCCTGGTGTCGCTTCGTCCCGCCATATTGGCCCCTCCTGCAGGTCGAATTCCCGTTTGTCCGGGTAACCCTAGAGGGGATGTCTTTATCTTCCGTTTCCGTGCGTTCTGAGGAAGGCGGCTGACCGGGAGGTGGAAGTGGACGGGAAACGCGCAGGCGGCGCCTGGCTGCCTGCGCGGGATTTCGTCAGGTGTTGAATTTGAAGAGCAGGACGTCGCCGTCCTTGACGACATATTCCTTGCCTTCGTCGCGTGCCTTGCCCGCTTCCTTGGCTGCGGTTTCGCCGCCGAGGCCGACGTAATCGTCGTAGGCAATGGTCTGCGCGCGGATGAAGCCGCGTTCGAAATCCGTATGGATGACGCCCGCTGCGCCCGGGGCCTTGGTACCTTCGGTGATGGTCCAAGCGCGGGTTTCCTTCGGGCCTGCCGTGAAATAGGTGATCAGGCCCAGCAGGCCGTAGCCCGCGCGGATCAGCCGGTCGAGGCCCGGCTCTTCAAGCCCGATGGTCTCCAGGAACTCTTCCTGTTCTTCCTTGTCGAGCTGGGAGATTTCCGCCTCGATGGCAGCGGAAATCACGACGGCGGCAGCGCCTTCCGCCTTCGCCTTTTCGGCGACCTTGGCGGAGAGGGCATTGCCTTCGCCTGCGGATGCCTCGTCGACGTTGCAGACGTAGAGAACCGGCTTTGCAGTCAGGAGGTTCAGACCCTTCAGGATCTTCTCTTCATCCGGACCGGAGACTTCCAGAACGCGTGCCGGCTTGCCGTCCTGCAGCAGGGCCAGGGCGGCTTCCATGACGGGCAGCACAGCCTTGGCTTCCTTGTCGCCGCCGGAGGCCTTTTTCTTCAGCGGCGCAATGCGGCGCTCAAGGCTTTCCATGTCGGCGACCATGAGTTCGGTCTCGACCGTTTCGGCATCGGCGATCGGGTCGACGGTGCCTTCCACATGGGTGATGTCGTCGTCTTCAAAACAGCGCAGCACGTGTGCGATGGCGTCGACTTCGCGAATGTTGGCCAGGAACTGGTTGCCGAGGCCTTCGCCCTTGGAAGCGCCGCGCACGAGGCCGGCGATGTCGACAAAGGTGATGCGTGTCGGAATGACTTCCTTGGACCCTGCAACTTGACGGATCGCGTAGAGGCGCGGATCCGGAACGGCAACTTCGCCCGTATTCGGCTCGATGGTGCAGAACGGATAGTTGGCAGCCTGTGCAGCTGCCGTCTTGGTGAGCGCGTTGAAGAGCGTGGACTTGCCGACATTCGGCAGTCCGACAATGCCGCACTGGAAACCCATGGGAGTTCGCTTTCGGTTGGTCTTGAGACTTTGCAGCGCTAAATGCCCGAGCCGGGTCAAGAGGTCAAGGCTTTGGCGGACTGCGGGCGGGTGTTTGTCAAGAGCATGTCAGGATGAAGCGGCAAAAGGAAAGGCGTTCGGCAATGTGATCCGGCTGAAAGCTTCCCTCCGGTTGTTTATCGGTTATAGTCGTGTGGGTGTTTTGGGCGATTGTTTTGGGAATTGGGACGCGATGATTTTCAGTCGCAAGAAACACGGGTTTCTGTGTGCATTTTCCGGCAGTCTGTTTGCCACCCTGGCTGCCGTCACCACTTGTGCCACTGTCTTCTCGGCAAGTCCGGCATCGGCTCAAAGCTTCAATCCGCGTGATCTGACTGGCCTTCTGGGCGATGCGCCGATCGATCCTGCGCTGCTGGAAGGCGTCGGACAGGTAAATGTCACACGGGCCTATATCCCTGACGCGATCGACCTGTCGCCAATGATGCCACCACCCCTGCTGCAGACATACGGCAGCTGTGTTTCCTATGCCATCGGGTATGCCATGCGCGGCTATTACGCTGCGCTTGAAAACAACGTGGAACCCGGCAACCGCACCTTCACGCCAAGTCCGGCGTTTCTCCATTCGCAGATCCGCAACCGGCAGGAGGCCTGTGAAACCGCCGGAAGTCATGCGCTTCTGGCGATGGCCTATTTCAAGGGCAACGGCTCTCCCAACCAGGACGACATTCCGGACGCCGCCATGTGTTCGGAACGGGTGGAAACCGCAACGATGGCCCCCGACAGGTTCCGCATTCGAGACTTCCTGTTCGTGTTCGACAAGGGTCGCCAGCGCCGCAACGCGACGGACCGGGATCTCGATGCGATCAAGCAGCAGCTGGCGGCGGGGAACCCCGTGGCCACCGGGTTCCTGATGGTCGGCGTGGTGCCGTCCTCCCAGACGCCGGATGGGGTGACGCTGCAATATCTGAAATCGGGAGAGATCTACCAGGGATCGCTCGGGCGTCACAGCGGGGCCGCCGGAGGCCACCAGATGGTGTTCGTCGGGTACGATGAAAGGCGTCAGGCATTCCTCGTCCAGAACTCCTGGGGGCCATACTGGTCCGGAGACGGGTATGGCTGGATCAGCTACGAGGCAACGAAGGCCGACATGCACAACGCATCGATCATGCGCACGTCCATCGTGCCGCCGCGGCCGGTGCCTGGGCTGACCAGAACCGACCGGGACAATGAGGTGGCCTTTGCAGGGGATAGCTGCAGCAGCCTTTACGTGAGCGAAGATACGCCGGACGGCATGCCGCTACTCGCAGGTTTCGTGAGCACTCAGGAAGCGCTCCGGAAACTGGAAGCGGAGTTTCCACCCGAACAGCTTCAGAAAATCGATGTCAGGCCTTGGCCCGTGTGTGAAGCCCTGAAGACCCTAGCCCGGCCACTGGCGGAACCTTCGCGCCCGCGCATTCGGCTCCTGGGAGGCAGCGCGGATCTACGCTACGGAGATTCGCTGGCCTTCGAGGTGACTGCGCCGGATTTCGCCTCGTTTCTCTACATCGTCTATCTGCAGGCCGACGGCACTGTGGTGAACCTCTTGCCGCGTCGCGGTCCGGTGCGCCAACAGGTGCAATTCGGCGACCGTTTCGTCTATGGCGATGGCCGGCAGGGGCGTCAGAAGTTCACCGTGCAGCCACCTGCCGGATCGGAAGCCATTATCGTGATTGCAGCTCATAGCCCCGTCATCCAACTGGAAGAACTGGAAAACGGCGGATCCGGGCAATTCTCCATGCCTGTGAGCGCTGAGGGCGGCGCCGGTACCGCGGACGACAGATATTTCCTGACGGCATTGCGGGCAGGGATGGCGGACCGGCCGGACGAAATGAGCCTGCCACGTGAGATTTCTGCTGCCGTCCTTCATTTGACGATCCGGGAAGAGTGACACTCAAAGGTTTCGACATGCGCTTTCTTATCGAATTTGCGACCGCCCGCCTGGCATTGGCACCCGTTCTGGCGCTGCTGGTCCCCTTGATGCTGCCAGCCGGCGTTTCCGCCCAGTCGGTCACGCCGGATCAGATCATCAACGCGTTGTTGCCTGACGCCGGCGCGCCGAAATCCCGGTCCATGCGAAAGCAGGAACCGCATCCGTTTCGCGGGATCAGCATCGAAGGTCAGTTGCCGCCGGAAGTGGAGCTGCCGCGCATCAATCTGACGGTCAATTTCGAGTTTGATTCCGCCTCACTGACCAACGACGGCATTCTGACGTTGCAGGCACTCGGACAGGCTTTGCAGGATCCACGGCTCAGGAACATGCGTTTCCAGATCGCCGGGCACACGGACCTGCGCGGCACGTCGGCCTATAATCTGGACCTGTCGAAACGAAGGGCCTTCATGGTCGCGGAGTTTCTGGCTGCGTTCTATACGATCCCCCGTGAACGGCTCGTACCGGTGGGGTACGGCGAAAGCCGTCCTGTCGATCCGGGCGATCCGGCCAGCGGCCGCAACAGGCGTGTGGAGATCATCAACGTTCAGCCGCTGTCCTGACCGCCAATGGCAGGCAGCCTGGTTGCGCTGGTGTTCATGGAGGGACCGGCCTCAGTCGCCGCCGCCGAGCAGCTTCTTCAGCATGTCAGCCATGGGCCCTGACTTGGGTAAGTTGACTGACTTGCCTTGCCGGGCCTGGCGGATATGGCTCTGGCCCTTGGGTTTGGCTGGTGCGGGGGTGCCCTGTCCGGGAGCAATGGCCTTGGCGGCTCCGGTTGTGCCGTCCTTTGCCTTGCCCTCCTGGCTCTTGCCCTTGCGCTGTGCCTTTTCCGGCTCCAGGGTCAGGGTCAACTTGTTGGCAAACTGGCTGTCCTTGCCTTCGGCCAGCAATGCAGCCTGATCGGCGACTTCCATCAGGAGCGGCTCGAGCCAGTCCCGATCGGCCTTTGCGAAATCACCCAGCACGTAGTTGGACACCAGCTTCTTGTCGCCCGGATGACCGATGCCGAGGCGCAGCCGGCGGTAGCTTTCGCCGATATGCGCCGTGATTGATCTCAGACCGTTGTGGCCTCCGTGGCCGCCGCCGATCTTCATGCGGAATTTCGCGGGCGGCAGGTCGAGTTCGTCGTAGATGACGACAATGTCTGCCGGCTCGATCTTGTAGAACCGCATGGCTTCGCCGACAGAGCGGCCGGATTCGTTCATGTAGGTGCTGGGTTTCAGCAGCAGGACCTTTTCCGAGCCGAGGCGGCCTTCGGAAACCTGACCTTGAAAACGGGCTTTCCAGGGCTGGAAGCCGGAGTGGCGGCGATGGATCTCATCGACGGCCATGAAACCGATATTGTGCCGATTGCCTTCGTATTTGGCGCCCGGATTGCCCAGGCCGACGATCAATTTCATGGTGTGCCTTTCAAGGTAGAGCGTGCTGCATTTAGCGCAATGCAGACCGGCTGGCTAATCCTGAAACAAAAAAGCAGCCGATGGCGGCTGCTCTGCAAGTTTTCCCGCAAGGGGAAGGGAGGCGGAGACCGCCTCCCAATTTTTAAAGCAAGGCTGCAGCTTATTCAGCTTCGCCTTCACCTTCTTCTGCTTCAGCTTCGTCGTCGGTCTCTTTCATACCGGCCGGAGCAGCGATCGTGGCGATGGTGAAATCGCGATCGGTGATGGTCGGCTGGCAGCCTTCCGGCAGCTTCACTGCGGAAATGTGCAGGCTGTCGCCCGGCTGTGCCTTGGCCAAGTCGATTTCGAGAGCTTCTGGAATGTTGTCGGCCGGAACGTTCATTTCGACGGTGTGGCGAACAATGTTCAGGACGCCGCCCTTCTTGATGCCCGGGCAGGTTTCTTCGTTCAGGAAGTGAACCGGAACTTCAACCGTCAGCGTGGAGCCCTTGGCAACGCGCAGGAAGTCGACGTGCATGACGTCGTCGCGTACCGGGTGCAGCTGGAAATCCTTGGCAATAACCTGATGCTTTTCGCCGTCCACATCGATGATACCGATGTGTGTAAGGAAACCACCCTTGTGCAGGGTAATGGTGGTTTCTTTCACCGGAATGGTGATCGGCAGTGCCTGTTTCTTGTCGCCGTAGATCACGGCAGGGAGAAGGCCTTCGCGACGCAGTGCCCGTGCGGCCCCCTTGCCCACCCGGTCCCGTGCCGACGCCTTCAGCTCATAGCTGGCAGCCATGGCAAAACTCCTTCGAGTGTATAGGTAACGGACCGGCGAACCACCGTGTCAGAAGACTCATGTTGTCCGGGATCGGTCCAGAAGCGCCTCCTCCAGGGGTGCAGGCGCGAGCGCGGATATACCCAAAGCGCAAGGAAAGTGCAAGTCCGCAGTCGCTCGTTTGTCGCAGGGAACTGCGGAAATTTCAAGCTGGTCACCTGCAAACCGGTCTGTAACACAGATTTGCTGAACCTTCCGGTTGACCGAATTGCTCGTCCGAAAGAGGCTGCGATCCTCTGTGCGGGTATGTCTCCCGCTGTCCGAAACCGTTTTCCTGACCTTCCCTGTCTGAAAGAATCGACCCCATGGCCATCGATGAAGACCTCAACGACCGCTTGCGCGAGGCGCTTGGAAACAGGGCAGGCATCAGCGAAAAAAGGATGATGGGCGCGATGTGCTTTCTGCTGCACGGCCACATGATCGCGGGTGCCGACCGCACCAGGGAGGGCGAACGGCGTTTCATCTTCCGTCTGGGCAAGTCCAGCCATGCTGCCGGGCTGGCACTGCCGGGTGCTGAACCGATCGTTCAGGGCGGGCGCATGTTGAGTGGCATGTTCTTCGTCGGTGAAGACGATTGCACCGACGAAGTTCTCCAAAATTGGCTGGATCTTGCCATCGCCAATGCTTTGACACTGCCGCCCAAAGGTGCCTGACCTATCCGTTGAGCCTTTTCGATGTGTCTTCCTGAAAGGCCGGATCGGCTTTTTTGGCGAAGGAGACACGCCAGGGTTCAGCCAGCTCTTCAAGTTCTGACAGGGCCTTTGCCACCGCCGGATCCAGCCGAGGGTTGAACCGGGCGTGGATGACCTCGCGCAGGTTCCAGTCCGGGCAGGGGCGTTCAACGACGGTCAACTCGTCGCCTGCCTGAAACGACCCTTCCTGCAGCACCCGGAAATACCAGCCGGTTCGACCTGTCTTCTGGAAATGGGCTGCCTGCGTGGGGTTGTCTGTATGCATGTTCAGCTTCCAGCAGGGCTGCCGGCCCTGGGAAATCTGCATGCGGACCGTGCCCGCCGACAGGATGTCGCCAATGCACAGGTCTTCCTCGGTAAAGCCTTCTGAAGCGATGTTCTCGCCGAAACCGCCGGGCTGATAGATTTCCGCCATTTCCGGAAAGGCGTCCCGCCAGTGGGCATAATGCTCCGAAGGATAGATATGCAGTGCCTTTTCCGGTCCGCCATGTACGGAAAGATCCGCCTGACGGTCGGTGGTGATGCCGGTGGAGCTGACCTGGAGGATACCATCTGCGCGGGTCTTGCGGATGGCTGACGGCTCCTTGCCCTCCCAACGGTGTTCTGGTTCTCCGGTGAAGAGGGAGACGATGCGGGCATTGGCGGTCATGGCTGATGGCTTTCGGCTGGTGTGTGTTCGTGACAGAGCTGTGCGGCATCGACAGGCGAGAGCGGCACGTTGAGCAGCTTGCAATAGCCCCCCGTTTCCCTTGCCTCGTGATGGCGGCAGGTGCTGCAGAGACCGAACGAGCGGCCACCGCGCTGATGCAGCATCGTCAGGACAAGTGCTTTCAGGGACGAGGCCAGAGACGCGGCGACGTTCGGCGGCAAGGCGTCGATGACATTCTCCAGAGACGAAGGGTCCTGCAACAGGTCCCGGCCTGCCCGGGTGACGTCATAACGAATGCTGCGCTTGTCTTCGTCCGAACGCGTTTCGGCGATCAGCTCCTTGCGGGAAAGTGCCTTGAGGGTTTGCGAAGCCGTGCCGCGTGTCGTTGCCAGAAAATCGGCGACGTGCGAGGGCGCGCGTGAAAAGCGGTTTGCCCGGGCAAGATAGTTGAGCGCAGCAAATTGTGACGGGTTCAAAGGCCCGTTCCACTCCTCGGCAGCGGCAAGACGCGTCAACCGGTCGATCAGGTCGCGAATGGTCTGTGTGTCGGTTGGAGCAAACATGCTCTCTATGTAGCGAGTCGAAATTAAACTTGCAATAGTTTCGACTCGCTGCTAATAAGGCTGCGTCCTCAATCAAGGAGAAAGCCGATGTACAAATCCATTTCCCTAGCCGTTCTGATTGCCGGAGTGTCGGCAATTGCCCTGCCGACTGTGGCATTTGCAGGCGGCAGTCATGCGCTCCACCAGACGGGAGCAATCCTGTCGCCGGAAAACCCGGAGATCGACCCGAATTACGACATCCTTGCCGCCCATGTGCACCGCAAGGGGCGTGTCGTAACCTTCCACATGACACTGAAGGGAACGGCCGGTGCGAGCGTGCCGGAGGCAAACGGTGCGCTCGCAGGGGCGCCGGTGCAGTCCTATGTCTGGCCAACGTCACTGAAACCGGAAACGGTCGGGTTTGAAGGGGGAAACGGCATCCTTGCGCTGGTGGCCACCAGCCATCCGGATTTCGACGACACACCGCTTTTTGATGAAGACGGCGACGGCGACCTTCTGAACGACGGTGCGAAATGGCACTCGCACTGGGTGGTGCTGACACCGAACGAGGCCTGCGGTGCCGGCGCACTCTCCGTGCAGGATATTCCCGATGGTACCAACCCGAAGATGCCGGCCACCTGGCCGGGCCTGCCGATCTACATCGACAGCCCTGGATTTTCACCCGTGATGGAGGCAGAGGAAATTACCCTCAACGTGGCCTTTGCCGATGAAAGCACTGTTGAGACCCTGTCGTATGACGGCGTCACGTCGGCCCTGCGGGTGAACCAGAACGTCCACGCCCCACTGCTGTGCGTCGTCGACGTCTTCGACGTTGCCTCCGGCGATCTCAGCCTGCCGGGAAAATTGACCGGGAACTGAGCCGCATCAGCACAAACCACTCACCGCGTCATTGCCGGGCTTGCCCCGGCAATCCATGCCGCGACCGGGCCGGGTCCCTAGGCCGTGACTGGGGCAAGGAAACGGCATGGATGCCATGGTCGAGCCATAGCATGACGGGGGGAGGGGGCTCTGAGGGGCAGGGGTCGAACTTGGAAAAACGGTCAGCCCTCGTGCGGAGCGTAGGAGGCCGGGTCGACCTGGGCCGGACGTCCGGGGAGGGTAAGCTGAGCCTGCCGGGCCGGGGTTGTTGCGATCACCTTGCCGGACTTGACGACCGCAAGACGCGTTGCCTTCAGGCGAATGGCCTCGATCGTGTCGCGGGCCTGCAGCAGCACGAAGTCCGCCTTGCAGCCTTTGTCCAGACCGTACCCGTCCAGGTTCATCGCCTTGGCCGGATGCGCGGTGACGCAGTCGTAGCAGTAGCGGATGGCGTCGCGGCTGGTCATCTGGGCAACGTGTAGTCCCATGGAGGCGACCTCCAGCATGTCGCCGGAGCCCATCGAGTACCAGGGGTCCATCACGCAGTCGTGGCCGAAGGCGACATTGATGCCGTAGGACCGCATCTCCGGAACACGGGTCTGGCCGCGGCGCTTGGGATACGTGTCGTGGCGACCCTGCAACGTGATGTTGATCAGCGGGTTCGCAATGGCATGCACTTCCGCTTCGGCGATCAGCGGCAACAGCTTGGAGACGTAGTAATTGTCCATGGAATGCATGGACGTCAGATGCGATCCGGCAACGCGGCCCTGCAGCCCGAGGCGCTGGGTCTGATAGGCGAGCGTCTCGATATGGCGCGACATCGGATCGTCGGTCTCGTCGCAGTGCATGTCGACCATCAGCCCGCGTTCGGCCGCGATTTCGCACAGCCGCGCGACCGACCGGGCACCGTCGTCCATGGTGCGCTCGAAATGCGGAATGCCGCCGACGATGTCGACGCCCATGTCGAGTGCCGTCAGAAGGTTCTTCTCGGCGGTGGCAGAGCGGTAGAGCCCGTCCTGGGGGAAGGCGACCAGTTGCAGGTCGATGTAGTCCTTCACCTTCTCTCGCACTTCCAGCAGGCCTTTGACGCCCGTCAGCCTGTCGTCGCACACATCCACATGGGTGCGGATCGCCAGCAGCCCCTGCGAGACGGCCAGATCGCAATATCTCAGGGCGCGCTCGACAACGGCATCGACGGTCAGGATCTCCTTCAGTTCTCCCCAAAGCGCGATGCCTTCCAGCAGCGTGCCGCTGCGGTTCATGCGCGGCAGGCCGAGCGACAGCGTCGCATCCATGTGGAAGTGGCTGTCAACAAACGGTGGCGACACGAGGTGTTCGCCAGCATCGATCACCTGGCCGGCGTCCGCCGTGATCCCGGCTTCCACAGCCTCGATACGGCCGTTCCGGCAGGCAATGTCGATGCCGTGGCGGCCGTCGGGCAGGTTGGCGTTCTTGACGAGGAGATCGAAACTCATGGGACTGTCTCAGCGTTGACCACGGAAGTAGGGCACAAGAAGGGCCCTTGGATAGTCTGCCCGGCGGGCAACGACAATCAGCGCGGCGATGGAAAGCAGATACGGCATCATCAGGAACACCTGGCCGGGAATGAAACTGCCGACCTCGGTCTGAAGACGCACCTGGAAGGCATCAAAAGCCCCGAAGAGCAGAGCGCCGATCAGGGCCTTGCCGGGTCGCCAGGAGGCGAACACCGTCAGGGCGATGCAGATCCAGCCACGGCCGTTGACCATGCCGAAGAAAAACGCGTCGAAGGCCGACATGGTCAGGAACGCGCCGCCAAGCGCCATGATCGCGGAGCCCGCAACCACCGTACCGATGCGGATCGCATAGACCGAGAGGCCTTGCGATTCCACGGCAGCCGGATTGTCGCCGACCGCCTGAATGGCCAGGCCGAGCGGGGTTCGGTAGAGCACATAGGCCGTGACCGCGACCAACAGCAGGGCGAGGAAGGTCAGGGGCGTCTGCTGGAACAGGGCTGGCCCGAGGAACGGCAGGTCACTCAGGCCCGGAATGTCGAGCGGCTTGAAAGCCTCGATCCGGGGCGGTGACGAGACATCCGGCAGGGCCGTCCGGTAGATGAAATAACTGAGCGAAGTGGCAAACAGCGTCACGCCAATGCCCGAGACGTGCTGAGAGAGCCCGAGAGGCACGGTCAGAATGGCGTGGATCAGTCCGAAGAAGGCACCGGCCATCGCCGCGACCAGAACGCCGCCCCACAGGCCTGCGCCGAGCCAGACCGCCATCCAGCCGGCCATGGCACCGGCGGTGAAAATGCCTTCGATGCCGAGGTTGAGGACGCCGGCACGTTCGCAAACAAGCGCTCCGATGACGCCGAAGATCAGCGGGGTCGCGATGCGGAGCGCGGCCGCCCAGAAGTTGGCGGAGATGAGAATGTCGAGGATCTCGGTCATTCTGCCGCCTCCGGGTTTGCCTGGCTGCCGACAAAGCGGATCTTGAAGCGCAGGAACAGACCGGAGACGAGGACGCACAACAGCGCCATGGCGACGATCAGGTCTGCCAGATAGTTGGAGACACCAGTGGCACGGGACATGGAATCGGCCCCTACAAAGATGCTGGCGATGAAAAGAGCCGCCAGAACGACACCGGCCGGGGAAAGCCCGGCAAGCATGGCGACAACGATACCGGAATAGCCGAAACCGGGCGAAAGGTCAGCGGTCAGATAGCCTTTCAGACCGGCAACTTCCCCAACGCCGGCGAGCCCTGCCAGCGCGCCGGACAGAAGACCGACGCGGATGAAGGTTGCGGTGACCGGAATGCCGGCGTGGCGGGCGGCGGCCGCATTCTCGCCGACCGCGCGGATTTCGAAACCCCAGACGGTGCGTTTCAAGAGGAAATAGACGCCGAGCGATGAAACGAGGGCGATGACAAGACCCCAGTGAATGCGCATCCGATCCATCAGCTTGGGTAGGGCCGCTTCATCGAGAATGGGTTCCGACTGTGGCCAGCCCATGCCCATGGGGTCCTTCATCGGGCCTTCCAGCATCATCTGCACGAAAAGCAGGATGATGAAGTTCAGCAGCAAGGTGGTGACGACTTCATCGACGCCAAGTCGTGTTTTCAAAAGGGTTGGACCAAGCATGACCAGCCCGCCGGCGAGCGCGCCGGCAACGATCACCATGGGAATGAGAAGGTAGGGTGGTGCGGAAATGACGCCGGTGCCGACGGCAACCGCCGCAAGGGCGCCGGCATAAAGCTGGCCTTCGGCGCCGATGTTCCAGAGCTTGGCCCGGAAGGCGACGGCTGCCGCCAGGCCGGTGAGGATCAGCGGTGTCGCCCTTGTCAGCATTTCGGTGAAGGCAAAGAGTGAGCCGAAGGCGCCCTTGGCCATGAGGCTGTAGGCCTCGAACACCGACAAGCCGGCAAAGGCCATGGGGATGGCGGCAAGCACCAGGGCGGCAACAGCCGCGGCAATCGATACACCCAGCATACGGGAAACGGAGGAGGGGCCACGCGGTTCGAAGCGGATCATGCTGCGTCCTCCGCATTGTGTCCGGCCATCCTGAGGCCGAGAGAGCCGCGGTCCAGCGTCTCGCTGGGTTCGGCTTCGGACAGATGTCCGCGGTGGATCACGGCGATCCTGTCGGAAAGGCGCATGAGTTCGTCGAGATCCTCCGAGATCAGGATGACACCGGCCCCGCGGTCGCGAGCCGCCAGCAGGCGCTTGTGAACATCGGACGTGGCGCCGACATCCAGCCCGCGCGAGGGTTGGGCGGCCAGCACCACCTTTGGAACAGTTTCGAGGGTTCTGGCCAGTACGATCTTCTGGATATTGCCACCCGACAGCAGCCGCGCCGGGCTGTCCTCGCTCTGGCAGCGGATATCGTAAGCCTTGATCAGGTTGCGCGCCCGCTCCCGCATGGCGGAAAACCGCAGCAGACCGAGGCGCTGGTTTTCCGGTTTGCGGATGGCTTCGATGGCAAGGTTTTCCGAAACGCTCATCGCTCCGACAATGCCGTCGTGGTGACGGTCTTCGGGAATGCGGGCAAGGCCGTTGTCGATCATGGTTCGGGCACTTGCGTGGCCGATCACCGTGCCTTCCAGCGTCATGGATCCATGGGTGAGCAGTTCCAGACCGGAAATGACCCGTGCAAGCGTCGTCTGGCCGTTGCCCGAAACCCCTGCAATGCCAAGGATTTCACCGGATTTCAGTGTGAGGTCGACCGCGTGCAAGGCATCGCGGCCATGTCCGGCGGAGGCCTTGTTCAAGACGAAAAGCGGTGCGCCCGGTGTGCCAGGGGACCGCATTGTCTCGACAATGGCATGGCCGACCATCAACTCGGCCAGCTTGCGCCGGTCGCATTCGGCTGTCGGCAGGTCGGCCACCTTGCGGCCACCGCGCAGCACGGCGACCCGGTGCGAAGAGGCAAGGACTTCCGCCAGCTTGTGCGAGATGAAGATGATGCCGAGCCCGTCGTCGGCCAGCTTTTTCAAGATCGCGAACAGAGTGTCGGATTCCTGGGGCGTCAGCACAGCGGTCGGTTCGTCCAGAACCAGCACGCGGGCATCGCGGTAGAGCGCCTTCAGGATTTCCACCCGCTGTTTTTCGCCGACGGAAAGCTGGGAAATACGGGCGTCGAGGGAAACCGTCAGGCCGGAGCGAGCCATCAGCTCTTCCAGTTTGCGGCGGGCAGGCGCCCGGGAAGACGAAAGCGCGGCAAGCCGTTCCGTGCCCAGAAGGATGTTGTCGAGCGCGCTCAGGTTTTCGGCAAGGGTGAAGTGCTGGTGCACCATGCCTATGCCTGCCTGGAGAGCGGCATGCGGCGAGCCTGGTTCCAGTTCGCTCAAGCCGGAGCCGTCCGGCGAAACCATGACCCGGCCTTCGTCGGCCACGTAGTGCCCGAAAAGGATGTTCATCAAGGTGGTCTTGCCAGCGCCGTTCTCGCCGAGAAGGGCAAGGATCTCGCCCTGTTTCAAATCGAGCGATACGTCGCCATTGGCCGTCAGAGCGCCGAAGCGCTTGGTGATGCCGTCCAATCGCAGCACGACACCAGCGTCCTGTGCCGGACCTGCCATATGATCCCCCCGGGAAAAGAATGAATGCCGCGCTTGAACCCCGCGGCCGGGAATCGCCGGCGGTCATTGTGACCGCCGGACGTGGCAGGCGAAAGCCTACATGGTGGATTTCGGTTCGCTGTCGTTCACATTGACGCGGAACAGGCCGTCGAGGATTTCCTGCTCCTTGGCCTTTGCCGCGGAAACTGCGTCGGCAGGAGCAAGGCTTTCGTCCACAACGAAGCTGCCGCCGCCGTAGGACATGAAGCTGTAGGGGCCGAAATCGGCAGGTTCAAAGGTGTCGCTGGCAACAAGGCCGATCGCCTTGTCGATGGTCGGTTCCATGTGCCACAGCGCGGAGGACAGGATGGTGCCCGGATAGTCGCTTGCCGTGTCGATCACGTTGCCGATCGCCAGAATGCCCTTGTCCTTGGCCGCATCGGAAACGCCGAAGCGCTCTGCGTAGAGAATGTCCGCACCCTTGTCGATCATCGCGAAGGCAGCTTCCTTGGCCTTGGGCGGGTCGTACCAGGAGTTGATGAAGGTCACGAGGAACTTCACGTCCGGGTTCACGGAGGTTGCGCCTTCCATGAAGGCGTTCATCAGGCGGTTCACTTCGGGAATGGCGTAGCCGCCGACCATGCCGATGACATTCGACTTGGTGGTGGCGCCGGCGATCATGCCGGAGAGATAGCTCGGCTCGTGGATCCAGTTGTCGAAGACGGCAAAGTTCGGCTGAGCCGGTCCGAAGGACGACCCCATCAGGAAAGCCGTGTCCGGATATTCCGCAGCCACCTTGCGAGCGGCGCGCTCGACGGCGAATGCTTCGCCAACCACCAGATCCATGCCCTGTTCGGCGTATTCGCGCATGACGCGCTCATAGTCGGTGTTGGCAACGTTTTCGGAGAAGGTGTAGGTGATTTCGCCGCGTTCCTGGGCGGCTTTCAGCGCCTTGTCGATGCGGCTGACCCACTGCTGTTCGACCGGAACGGTGTAGATCGCTGCGACCTTGACCGGGTCGGCGGCATTGGCGGAAGGAATGGACAGTCCTGCCGATACTGTGACAGCCAGAGCGGCTGTCAACATGGCCCTGCGGGCCCTGGAAAATGGTTTGGAAGTGAGCATCTGAAATCCCCTGGAAAAGACCTTGTGCAAACTTAGATGACCACAAAATATGCGTGCTCACAAGCTGGGCAGGAGCTTCGGCGGCAAATTTTTTGAACAATTGGGAAAATTTGTGAGGCTTGGCGCGGACTGGTTGTGAGGGGTGGAAACTACCCGTCCGGTGTTGGCGTGAATGTGGCCTGAAGGGGCGAATACGGGGGCCCGGCTGCAAACCCTGTGGGGGCCGGCTTCCAGCTCCGATTCCCTCCCGCCGGGTCGGGCCTGGGCCCAATTTTACGGCAGCGGGCAATACGGCAATCTTGGAAAAGGCAACTTTCGCAAAAAGATATGGCCTGAACGCAAAAACGCCCGGCACGGGCCGGGCGTCTTGAGCAGTCGACGTTTCGGCGATCAGCTGAAGAGGCTGGACACCGACTTTTCCAGTGCCGTGCGGTTGATTGCTTCGCCGATCAGCGGGGCAATCGAGATTGCACGGATGTTGGCTGCAGCCGTGATGGCGGCAGTCGGTTCGATGGAGTTGGTGATAACCAGCTCCTTCAGCTTGGAAGAGGTCACGCGGGCAACGGCACCACCGGACAGAACGCCGTGAGTGATATAGGCCGTTACCGACTGTGCGCCCTTGGACAACAGGGCTTCGGCAGCGTTGCAGAGCGTGCCGCCACTGTCGACGATGTCGTCGACCAGGATGCAGTCATAGCCCTTGACGTCACCGATGATGTTCATGACTTCCGATTCCCCAGGCTTGTCGCGACGCTTGTCGACGATGGAGAGCGGAGCTTCGATGCGCTTGGCAAGTGCGCGGGCGCGCACCACGCCGCCGACATCCGGAGACACGACCATGACATTGTCGGTCGCGTAGCGTTCCTTGATGTCGCGTGTCATGACGGGAGCTGCGAACAGGTTGTCTGTCGGGATATCGAAAAAACCCTGGATCTGACCGGCGTGGAGATCCAGGGTTAGAATGCGGTCGGCACCGGCTTCGGTAATGAGATTGGCCACCAGCTTTGCCGAGATCGGAGTTCGGCCGGAGGCGCGGCGATCCTGCCGGGCGTAGCCGAAATACGGAATGACCGCGGTGATGCGGCGGGCAGAGGACCGGCGGAGCGCATCGATGATGATGAGCAGCTCCATAAGGTGGTCGTTTGCCGGGTAGCTGGTCGGCTGGACGACGAATACATCTTCGCCGCGTACGTTTTCCTGGATTTCTACGAAGATTTCCTGGTCGGCAAACCGCCGGACCTGGCATTTGGCGAGAGGGGCATCCAGGTATTTGGATATTTCCTCAGCCAGGGCTCGGTTGGAATTGCCCGCGACGATCTTCATGAGCCGCAAGTCCTTCTGGTGCGACGGCGGTTTTGCAGACAGGTTGTGCCTTGCAAACACGCGGAAAGGCCTAGGTCTTAAGTCATGTGCCGGGTGCCGGGAGCCTCGCTCGGAAACCCTCGGCAGGCGGCGGCGTTGTAACAACCAAGCAACCGGACCACAACAGGCGTTCGTGCCTGACGCCTGCTTTTTTTTATTTTTTGTGACGCCACGCCGGAATTACCCGGCAAAGCAATTAATTATCGGTTGAGCCAGGCCTTGATTTCCACCATCGAGCGATTGGCAATGCGCGACAGCGTGCCGGAGCTGACAGCCTGCCATGGGTCGCCCGAGGCTCCGCCGGTATCTTCCGTTCCGGAGATTCGCTTCACGCGGCGACCAGAGCTGTCGACGATGTCGAAAACGTAGAAGACCGTGCCGTTGGAAGGCTGCCCGGTGGCCGACAGATAGCCATTGACCCGGTAGGTGGCGGCCGCGCCGATGCGGCGTACCAGCGTGATGCCCTGTTTGCGGGCTTCGGAGCCGATCATTTCGGACAGCTCGTCGGCAATGTTGCCCGGTGCACCGGTAAACGGTTCGAACGCGAAGGTGATGCCTTCTTCCGGGTCGACCTGACCGGCGATCGTCGGCGCGGTGACAGTGGTCGAGATCGGAGTAGGGGGCTGTGGAGCAGCCTGACAGGCTGCAAGCCCTGCTCCAAGCAGTAGAACCGCCAACAGGCGCCGGGAAGAAATGGATTGTTGGGTGGTCTTGTCTGTCATGGAGACGCTTGGCTCTCGCGGTCGATATCGTCGTGGCAGCGGCCCTGCCGGAAACGCGAAACGCGAACCGGGCCGCAAGGTTGAAACTGGTTTAGCCTGACTTGACCGGCAGGTCGAGAGGCAGCTTGGACAAGCACTCTGGCGTTCCGGTCGTGGTCAGATAGGTCTGGCCGAGCGTCATGGCGGTTCCGGAGTTGGAATCCATCAGGATCATATGCATGAAGATGACCATGTCGGGCTTTACCTCGGCCGGATTGGCCCGGTACGCCATCGGCATGTCCATCCAGCTTGGCGTGAACCTGGCACCAAGCGAATAACCGCAGGCGTTCAGCCGGTGTGGCATCAGGCCATGAGCGTCCACCCGTTCCGCATGAGCGTCGAAAACATCGCCGAATGTCTTGCCGGGAACGAGCTGTGTTTCAACGGCGGCCAGTGCTTCACGTGCGGCGGTGTACATCTCCAGATGCCGGTCCGTCGGCGTGCCGATCACCACCGTGCGCATCAGTGCGGCATGGTAGTGGCGGTAGGCGCCTGCCCATTCCAGTGTCAGCTGGTCCTGTTCGGACAGGTTCCGGCGACCTGCCTTGTAACGGCACAGGAGAGCGTCGCGGTCGGAGCCGATGATGAACTCGTTGCCGGGGTAATCGCCGCCACCTTCAAAAATGGCTCCCTGCATCGCAGCCAGTATGCGGCCCTCGTCGGCTCCGGGGTGGATTTCATCCATTGCTGCATAAAAGGCTTTGTCCGCCAGCTCCGCGGCCTTGCGCACATAAACGATTTCCTCGGCGCTTTTCACCGCACGAAGTTCGGGGATCAGGGGCGAGGCATCGCTGACATCGGCGAAACTTGTAAGTTCCTCGTTCAGCTTCAGCGCTATTTTGCCGGTCATGCCCTGTGTGTCGTATTCAACGCCCAGCTTGCAGCCGAGCAGGTCCATGTCGAACAGCAGTTCCTTCAGCTGCAGCACCGGGCTGGCGGAGCCGCGGTCGATCCAGATGCGGATGTCCTCGATGTTCGAGGTGTGCTTGGCCTGGCGTTCGTCGGCAGATCGGGTGAGAAGCACCCGGCGTCCTTCCTTTGTCACCACGAGGCACTGGAAGAAGCAGAAACCGAAGGTGTCGTAGCCGGTCAGCCAGTACATGCTCTCCTGGGCGAAGAGCAGCATGGCATCCAGCTTCTGCGCCTCCATGGCGGCTTTCAGCTTGTCAAAGCGGCTTTCAAACTCGGCATCGGAAAAATGAAGTGCCATGGGTGGTCCTCACAAAAGTGCAATCGCGCTGATCTGGCGGCCGTAGTCCGGTTCCTTGCGATGGGTCGTCCGGCGGTAGGAGAAGAAGCGGTCTTCATCGGCATAGGTGCACAGTGCCAGGTCGGCAACAGCCCCCAGTCCAAGAGCCTGAAGCTTGTCCGTAATGAAGGCGGGCAGGTCGAACATGAAGTGCTCTGCCCGTTCAGAAGGCTTGAAGTAGCGGGTGTTGTCCGGGTGCTCCTGAAGGAAACGTTCCTTGAATTCGGGGCCGACCTCATAGGCGCCCTGCGAAATCGTCGGACCCAGCACCGCCGTGATGTTGGTTCTGGTCGCGCCGAGAGCTTCCATGGCGGCAACCGTATTCTGCAAGATGCCGGTAACGGCGCCTTTCCAGCCTGAATGGGCAGCGCCGATGACACCCGCCTTGGTATCCGCAAACAGAAGCGGGCCGCAATCGGCCGTCGCGATGCCGATGGCAAGGCCCGGTGTGGCGGTGACCAGGGCATCGGCCTTGCGGTCAGCATCCTGTGCGAACGGTGCGCTGACAGTGATCACGTCGGCGGAGTGGATCTGATAGGGGGACACCAGGCGATCGGCACCAATGCCGAGCTGGCCGGCAACCCGGTCGCGGTTTTCAAGAACGCTGCTGCGCTCATCGTCCGAACCGAGACCGATATTGAGGCTGGTGTAGATGCCGCCGGAAACGCCGCCCTGGCGGGTGAAGAAGCCGTGCCGGATGCCATCCAGCTTCAATACGTCTGCTTCAATTTTCATTCAGGGCTCCTGAGGGGGAGGGGATTCGCCACGCCAGCGACTGATCCTTGGGGTGTTCAGGACGGGCTGTCAAACGGGGGAAACGAATTTCCGGAATTCGTCACAGCGAGCACCTTGAAAAGATCCCCCATCTGGTCAGGCGCGGCCAGCCGTTCGACGGCGTCGCGGATCGCCTCCTGTTCGCTGTGGGTTTTACCTGCACCAAGGGCACCGGCCCGTTCCAGAAGACCAGTGCGAAGCAGGAATTCGCCCTGGGTCAGCGGCGCAAGAGCGCGGGCACCTGCCCGCACTGCGGCCGCCGCCAATGCCTCGAAATTCACGTGGGCGGTCAGATCCGCTTCTCCCGGCTGAGCCAGGACGTCGTCATAGGCGTGCCTGTAAAGTGCTTGCAGCGTGTCGCCGGCAGCAGTCTTCAGATACCCGTAGTCAATGACGAGTGCTGCACCGCCGCTATCTGCAATCCGCCGGCCGATTTCTTCGGCGATCGCATTGGCTGCGGGCTGGGTTTCGAAGATCGTGCCGTCCGGTGCAGTGGAAAGGCCAGCGGGCACAGCGTCATCGGGCAGACGGGCGGTGCCAACACCGAAGATCAGCTCTCCGTGCTGCGAAAGCCCGATCTGGCGTTCCTGCCAGCCGTGTTCGGTCTTGACGAACTGATGGATCGGCAGGGCGTCGAAAAACTCGTTGGCAACCAGGATCAGCGGGCCGTCCGGAACGTCCTGGAACCGGTCGCGAAACTGCGGTTTCAACGGACCGCGCGCCAGCGTCGCTGACTGCATGTCCCTCAGTCGCTGGCTGGTCTCAACCAGGTTCAGACGAGCCGCCTTCACAAAGGCAGGACGCAGGGCTGCCATCCGCAAGAGGTCGGACATCAGTGTGCCGCGACCAGGCCCAAGTTCGACCAGCTGAAATTCCGCGGGCTCTCCAAGTGCCTGCCAGGCGGACAGGCAGGCTGCCCCGACGAGTTCGCCGAACATCTGGCTGACTTCGGGTGCTGTGACGAAATCGCCCGCGGTGCCGAACGGTTCGCGCGTCATGTAGTAGCCGGCGTCCGGGTCCCCGAGGCAAACGGACATGTATTGTGCGACCGAAAGCGGGCCCTCGGTTTCGATCCGTGCCTTGATCCTGTCTTTCAGTCCCGTCACGCCGCGGTTGCTCCGGTCCGGCACCGGGCGGCCCAGATCATGGTTGCGAGACCCGCCAGGATCATCGGTACGGACAGCAGTATGCCCATGGTGAGAAAGCCGCTCAGATAGCCGATATGGGCATCCGGAACCCTGTAGAGTTCTGCTATCGACCGGGCGATGCCGTAGCCGAAGGCAAAGGCACCGGCAAGAAAGCCGGGCTTTTGCAAAAGCTTGAAGCGCCGGCTGAGCACCATCAGAACCAGAAACAGCACGATGCCTTCGAGCGCGGCTTCATAGAGCTGGCTTGGATGACGGGGATCCGGTCCGCCGTTCGGAAAAACCACGGCCCAGGGTACATCCGTCGGCCTGCCCCAGAGCTCGGAATTGATGAAATTGGCGATACGGCCGAAGAACAGGCCGATGGGAGCCGCACAACCGGCAAGGTCGAACAGGGTCCAGATCGACAGGCCGCGTTTCCAGGCAAACAGGATCATCGCGATGACGGTGCCGGCAAAGCCGCCGTGGAAGGACATGCCACCGGTCCAGATCTCGAGCGCTTCAGCCGGGTGGGCGATATAATAGCCCGGATTGTAGAACAGCACGTAGCCGAGGCGGCCGCCGATGATGATACCGAGCGTTCCCCACAGCACGAAGTCGTCGATCTCGAGCTGTGTGGGACGGGCAATGCCACCCCACAGCCGGTCGTTGGCCACCAGCAGACGCATGTAGCGCCAGGCCAGCAGAATGCCGACGATATAGGCAAGCGCGTACCAGCGCAGGGCAAAGGGCCCGAATTCGACGAGTACAGGATCGATTGCGGGAAAGGGCATAACCAGAACAGGCGGCACGGCAGAACCTTCCGATGGTGCGCGGGCGGGTTTCGGGCTGAACGCTTGCGCGATCTTGTCCGCCTCGTCAAGCCGACACGGGTTTGTCAGGCCGGTGGGGCGCTGCCCGCAAGAGGGTTCGGGAGATTGCTCCTGTTGATAGTGAATTCGGCTGCGGCGGAATTGGTCCTTGAAGTTCCCGCCATTCCCTCATACCTCTCTCCCATCGCATGTTTTTCCGATCAAGGAGGGTCCGATGACCCAAGGCCCGAACCGTCTTCTCGATGATTTTGCCAAGCTGATGACCGACGCCGCCGGTGTTGCCCAGGGTGCCCGCCGCGAGGTGGAGACCGCCTTCCGTGCGCAGGCCGAGCGTTTCCTGTCCGACATGGACGTGGTTTCGCGCGAAGAGCACGAAGCGGTCAAAGAGATGGCAGTGCGCGCTCTGGACCGGATCGACGAGCTCGAATCGCGGATCGCCAAACTCGAAAATCCGGAATCCGGCGCTGCTGGAGACGCTTAACCCGATTTGTTGACGTCGATGTGAGCGTTTTCTGTTAATAGTTGATGACAGAATTACGACGCGTGAACATGGCGGGTTTGCGTTGATTTTGGGCAGTGTGATGAAAAATACCGCTGAGTCGTCCACAAGTTTCGGCTTTTTTCGCTCAATTGGTATGTATCGCTTAAGTCAATCCTGCTCCTATACTGAAAGATAACAGGGATTCGTCGGAGCAAGACGGAACCGGTTCCCTTCTAAAAGGGCCGTAACAGGACGCGTTTTGCTCCTCCGGCATGGGACTTTTCCCGGCGGCCCGCCCGGTTATCGTGATCGGGTTCAAGGCCCCCGGCTCAGAAGGGGAGTAGGCACATGAGCCTCATCGAGCTTGAACTCGAGCGACCTGGTAATCCCGTTGACACCATCGAGACGTTCGCCGCCTTGAACGACTGGACGTTCGAAAGGTCGGACGAAGACGAGATCACCATATCCCTGGAGGGGAGCTGGTGTGATTACCACGTCTCCTTCTCGTGGATGGAGGAAGTCGAAGCCCTTCATCTTGCCTGCGCTTTTGACCTCAAGGTCACCGAATTGCGCAAGACGGAAGTTGTCCGTCTGCTCGCACTGGTCAATGAACAGCTCTGGATGGGCCACTTCGATCTCTGGAACAAGGAGAACGTGGTGATGTTCCGGCAGTCGCTGCTTCTTGCGGGCGGTGCGGAGGCCTCCTCGGCACAGATCGAGGGAATGCTGACAAATGCCCTTGAAAACTGCGAACGTTTCTATCAAGCCTTTCAATTCGTCGTCTGGGCCGGTCATTCGGCAGCCGAGGCGTTGAATACGGCCTTGTTTGAAACCGCAGGAGAAGCATGAGCTTTTCAAAGGAACGGCCTTTCCTTCTTGTCGGAGCCGGCAAGATGGGCGGGGCAATGTTATCAGGCTGGATGGCGGAAGGGATCGATCCCGCCGCCATCGTGGTCAGCGACCCGCGTCTTTCCGAAGAGATGGACGCCCTCCTCAAGAAACACGGCATCCGCCATGTGACTTCGGTCCCGGATGACCTTACGGCTGGCATCGTGCTGGTGGCGATCAAGCCACAGCTCATGGACCAGGTCCTGCCCGGGCTGAAGTCTGCCGTTGCTGCAGACACGCTCGTGCTGTCGATTGCGGCTGGTACTCCGGTTGCCAAATTCGAGGAATACTTCGGCAAGGTGCCGATCTGCCGCTGCATGCCGAACACACCGGCCATGGTCAAACGCGGCATCACGGCGGTGTATCCGACTGAGGCAGTTTCCGCTTCTTCCCGCGAAGATGTCACCAAGCTTCTGTCGGCGGTCGGAAAGGTGGTCTGGCTCGACAGCGAAGACCAGATCGATCTGGTGACCGGTGTCAGTGGTTCGGGCCCAGCCTATGTTTTCTTCCTTGCAGAAGCCTTGAGCGAAGCGGGCAAGCAGGCCGGGCTTCCCGAAGAGATAGCTCATGAGCTGGCCGTTGCCACGGTGTGCGGGGCAGGGGAGCTGATGCACCAGTCCGGTGAACATCCCTCCATCCTGCGCCAGAACGTTACCAGCCCGAACGGCACGACGGCTGCTGCGCTTGACGTGCTGATGCACGCCGAAGGATTGCAGCCGGTTATGAGCGAGGCGGTTGCCGCCGCCGTCAAACGCGCGCGGGAGCTGGCCGGCTGAGGTCATCCCGGCAACACGGGTTTAATCAGACAAAAGGCCGCCGGAACTCCGGCGGCCTTTTGGTTACCTGGCCCGAAAGCCGAAGGGCCTTTGAGCCGCATGGCGCGGTTACTGCGCGTTGATGGTCGAAACGGCAAGATTGGTCAGCTTGCTGTTTGCCGCCTTTTCCTGGTCGAGAATGCCGGTCAGCAAGTCGTGGGCCTCCTCGTGGCCGAGGACCTTGGCCCATTCGCGCAGTGTCCCGTAGCGGGCGATCTCATAATGCTCGACCGCCTGGCAGGCGGCCAGCAATGCTGCGTTCTTGGCCGCGCCGCTCGCCTCGCTGATGATGCCGTCGGTTTCCTTGATAAGGCCTTCAATGGCATCGCACTTCTCGCCTTCCGGCTTCTTTCCGAGCGACTTGAAGACCTGTTCCAGAACCTTGACCTGGGATTTCGTTTCTTCCAGATGCTCACCGATCGCATCCTTCAGTTTCTTTCCGTTTGCAGCTTCCTGCAGTTTCGGCATGGTCTTGGTCATGGTTTTTTCGGCGTAGTAGATGTCCTGAAGCGTATGCTCGAAAGCATCGGCAAGCGTTTTCATGGGGCGTCCTTTCACAAGATGCGCTTGGCCCGGGGCGGGGCTCGGCAAAGGTCTGTCAAAGCCACCCGGAGACGATCGGCGCGATGCTCCGTTTCAACGGGGCTTCGCGTGGGGGAACCGATCGCTCGGGCGGAACAGGCCATGAGAAAGGTGACCGGGAGTCCTTCCGGACGCTCCGTAAACGGTCTCAGGCCCGTCAGTTCAGGAAACGCCGTGCCAGTCGGTTTGGTTCCTGTTCGGTGCCTGCATTTGCCTGAGAACCGCGTTCCTGGAGGGGCGTTCCGACAGCCTGCGGCAGCGGGCCGCCCTTTTCTGAAAGCATCTGCGATCCTATGTTGAGGGCAGAAAACACACAGGAGGGCCAGCAATGGCGACCGCGAAGACCAAGCAGAAGATCCTGAAGACCTTTCTCGATCTGTTGTCGGAACATCCTTATGAAGACGTCTCGCTGCCGTTGATCGCCGAGACGGCCAAGGTCAAGCTTTCCGAAATGCGCAGCGCCTATGCCTCCAAGCTGAAGCTGGTTGCCGCCTTCCTGGAACAGATCGACACCGCTGTTCTGGACGAACGCGACGAGGATATGGGCGACCAACCCCCGCGCGATCGCCTGTTCGACATCCTGATGAGCCGCATAGACGCCATGGCCGAACACAAGGAAGCCGTGCGTGCGCTCCACAAGGCGGCGCGAAAGGATCCCGCCCTTGCGCTTGACTTCAACGCCCTTGAAGTGCGCTCGCAGAAATGGATGCTGATCGCTGCCGGGATCGATGTTTCCGGGGTCAAGGCAACCGTCGTTGCCCAGGGTCTCTCCGTTGCCTTTGCCCGTGTCATCGGCGTTTGGCTGGACGAGGAAGACGAAGGCATGCCGCGCACCATGGCGCGCCTCGACAAGGAACTGGACAAGGGCACGTCCTTCATGAAGCGGCTGAACAAGCTGGACGGCGTCGCAAAAGGCATCCGGTCGTTCTTCCGCAAGGCATCTGAACGCTCTGGCCGCCGCGGTGACAGGGCGGAAAGTGGCCGGGAAGACACAGACCTCGGCGGAGAGGCCCCGGCAGGCGCCTGAGCGCTGCCCGGGCCTTGCGAACAGTCATCTGACCGTCCATGGTCGCTCGCGGAACAAAAGGAATGTTTTCGTGAGCGATCAGATCAGTTTTGACGATTTCCTGAAAGTGGATGTGCGTGTCGGCCGCGTTATCAAGGCCGAGGAATTTCCCGAAGCACGCAAGCCTGCCTACAAGATGCAGATCGATTTCGGTCCGGAAATCGGCATCAAGAAAACCTCTGCACAGATCACCAAACACTACACGCCGGAAACCCTGGTCGGAAAGCTGGTGATGGCGGTGGTCAACTTCCCGCCGCGCCAGATTGGCCCCGTCATGTCCGAAGTGCTGACGCTCGGCGTTCCGGATGCTGATGGCGAAGTGGTGCTTTTGTCGCCGACCAAGGACGTTCCGATCGGCGGTCGGCTTTACTGATCCTGCGCACCTGACCCCCGTCTCCAGGGGCAAGCTCGTTTCAGAGTTGCAGATTTCGCGCAAGCCGGTTCTGGCGTTCGATCACCCTCGGCAGGTCGATCGTGGTGATCTGACCGTCGTTGACGACCTGACGGCCCTCCACGAACAGGTGTTTGACGCGTGTCGGGCCGGCGAGCAGCAGGGCCGCCGGATCCCAGCTGCCCGCGCTTTCTATGCCGGAAACATCCCACAGTGCGATATCTGCACGTTTGCCGAGGGCGAGCCGGCCGCAGTCCGGTCGGTTGAGCACATCGGCTCCGCCACGCGTCGCGATTTCCAGGGCTTCGCGAGCAGACATGGCATCCGCACCGTTGGCCACCCGTTGCAGCAGCATCGACTGGCGCGCTTCCAGGACCAGGTTGCCGGCATCGTTGCTGGCCGAACCGTCAACACCAAGGCCAACCTTCACCCGGTTGTCGCGCATTGCGCGAACAGGGGCAATGCCGCTGCCAAGCCGGCAGTTGGAGCAGGGGCAATGGGCAACGCCTGTGCCGCTGCCGGCGAACAACCGGATTTCCCGATCATCCAGCTTGACGCAATGGGCGTGCCAGACATCCGGCCCGGTCCAGCCGAGATCCTCGGCGTATTGACCCGGTCGGCAGCCGAATTTTTCCTGCGAGTAGGAAATGTCCTCATCGTTTTCCGCAAGATGGGTATGAAGCATAACCTTCTTGTCGCGAGCCAACAGAGCCGCATCGCGCATCAGGTCCCGGCTGACCGAGAAGGGTGAGCAAGGCGCAAGGCCGACACGAACCATCGCGCCTTCTGACGGGTCGTGAAAGGCGTCTACGACGCGAATGGAATCTTCCAGAATGCTGGCTTCCCGTTCAACAAGACTGTCGGGCGGAAGGCCGCCGTCGCTTTCGCCAATACTCATGGCGCCGCGGGTCGGGTGAAAGCGAAGGCCGATCTCTCTTGCGGCGGCGATGGTGTCATCAAGCCGCGACCCGTTGGGATAGAGGTAGAGATGATCGGAGCTGAGCGTGCATCCGGAGAGTGCCAGTTCGGCAAGTCCGGTCTGCGCGGAAACGAACATTTCCTCCGGGCCGAAGCGGGACCAGATCGGGTAAAGGGTCTGCAGCCAGCCGAAAAGCAGGGCGTCCTGGCCACCGGGAACGGCTCTGGTCAAGCTCTGGTAGAGATGATGGTGCGTGTTCACAAGGCCGGGTGTCACGACGCAGCCACGAGCGGACAGCGTTTCGCCGGAGGTCTCCAGATCTTTGCCGATTTCCGCAATCACGCCATCACGCAGACGAATGTCGACGGCCGACAGTTCCCGGCGGTCGTCATACATCGTGAGGACGGTATCAGCATTTTTCAGGAGAATTTCAGGCATGGTGCATTCCTCAAATCCCCGTCTCATCGGAATGCGCTCGGCTGGTGGAAAACGGGGGCAAGAACCAGCAAGCCATTTGGTAGAAAATTGATGTTTGCCCAGTCAACCGGAAATTGGGTGGCGATTGTGTTCAATCACCTTGAAAGACTTTCAAATGAAACAAACTGGTGGCTGAAAAGGCAAGTCTCACGGCCAGTATGGCGGCGAATTCCTGCCTGGAAAGTAAAGTTTTCCTATGCCGGGATACGCAGCCGTGCCCGCAAGCCGCCCATTGGACTGTCTTCGAGATAGAGATCGCCGCCATGGGCACGGGCAATGTCACGGGCGATGGCAAGGCCGAGACCGCTGCCGGTTTCATCCATGTTACGAGCAAGATCCAACCGGTGGAAGGCCCTGAAGGCAATCTCGCGCTGGTCTTCGGGAATGCCCGGGCCGTCGTCGTCGACGGTGATGGTGATCCAGCCTCTGTCGACCCGGCCGAGTACTTCCACCCGGTTGCCGTACTTGCAGCCGTTGGTGACCAGGTTGGAGAGGCAGCGCTTCATCGACAGGCGCCGGATCTCGACTTCCGGGTCGCCTTCGAACCGGGTCCTTACATCGTGGCCCGAGATCTCCGCTTCTTCTTCCAGTTCCTCCAGAAGCAGCGACAGGTCGGTCTTCTGGATGTCCTCGTCGCCATCGCCGCTGGCAAAGGCCAGATAATCCTCGAGCATGTGGCTCATCTCGTCGACATCCTTGCGCATCGCCTCGCTTTCCGGCGAGCCGCCGAGGAACGCGAGCTGCAGCCTGAGACGCGTCAGAATGGTCCTGAGATCGTGGCTGACACCTGCAAGCATGGTGGTGCGCTGCTCGATCTGCCGCTCAATACGTCGTCGCATGTCGATGAAGGCAAGGCTCGCCTGGCGAACTTCGCGTGCGCCGCTGGCCCGAAAGTTCTCCACCGGCCGCCCCCTGCCGAAGGCCTCTGCCGCATTGGCAAGGCGCACGATCGGGCGGATCTGATTGCGCAGGAACAACAGGGCGATGATCACCAGAACCAGCGACGTGGAGAACATCCAGACCAGGAAGATGTGCGAATTGGAGGCGTAGGTCTGGCTGCGCCTTGTGAAGACACGCAGGATGGAATCCTTCAACTGGATGCGGATTTCGACGAAGCGGGACCGGCCGACCGTATCGATCCAAAACGGTTTGCCGATGCGCTGCCCGATCGCCTGGCTCAGTTCCTGGTCGATGACGTCGAAGAAAGGTTTGGGCGTCGGAGGGGGCAAGGGCTCAAGCGGTGTCACCGTCATGGACATGCCGAGTGCCCGCGAGGCGAGTTCCTCGATGTTGGCGTAGTCCGGATCCTGCGGATAGTTCTCCAGAACATAGACCACGGCCGCAATTTCGCGCACCACGGCTTCCGACATCCTGCGCGAAACAAGCTGGTAGTGCCGCTCCATGAACACGAAGACGAGCACCGACTGCAGGATCACGATGGGGGCGACAATAATCAGGAAGGTTCGGGTGAACAGGCCCTTCGGCATGACCCGGTACATGAGCCTGGCGACCTGACGATAGACCGCCATCAGCGGTTTCAGGGGAACCGTCAGGGGAACGAGCCGGAAGAAGCTGTCGAGTCTCGCCATTTGTTTCCGGCTCAGTCGCACGCGAGCCTGTATCCGATGCCGCGCACCGTCTGCAGGTAGATCGGGTTTCCCGGATCCGTTTCGATCTTGCGGCGCAGCCGGTTGATCTGGACGTCGACCGTCCGTTCGCCCAGGCCGCTATCATCACCGACGATCTTGTGGCGAGGAACGGTCGCGCCCGGTTGCTCGGCGAAAATTGACAGGATCTGCTTTTCCCTGTCGGTCAGGCGCACCATGGCCTCGCCATTCTTGAGTTCACCCCGGGAAGAATTGAACGAAAACGGGCCGAAGCGGATCTCTTCGCTGACAATAACCGGCTGCTGGTTGCCACGGCGCAGGATCGCGGCAATGCGCAGCATCAGTTCCCGCGGTTCGAACGGCTTGGAAAGGTAATCATCAACACCGGCTTCCAGTCCGGCGATCCGGTCCGGGGCCTCGGAGCGCGCGGTGAGCATCAGGATCGGGACGGAAGAGTCCTGGCGCAGGGAAACAGCAAGTTCCAGACCGGTCTCACCCGGCATCATGACATCGAGGATGATCAGGTCGAACTCCAGCCCGGACAGGCACGTGCGGGCTTCGGCCGCATGGGCGGCGGCGGTCACACGATAGCCGTTCTCCTTGAGCAACCTGGACAGAAGGTCCCTGATGCGCTTGTCGTCGTCGACCAGGAGAATGTGGTTGGCGTTGTCGTCAGGCACCTGGGCATTCATGTCGGCTTTGTCGTCCTTTTGTGACCTCTGCCGGTCAATCCTTCAGATCGTAGAGACTGCGTATCAGCTGCAGGATCTGAGGCCGCGCTTCGGGGTCGATCATTCGGAGCAGAAACCTGCGGATAATTTCGTCGCTGCCATCTGGCAATCCAATTAGGGCGCGTTCAAGGCGCTTTTGCTGCAGGCTGGTAAGGTCCACAGCAAGGGCGTGTCCGCGTTCGGTGGTATAGAGCAGTCTCTGCCGCCTGTCGTGATGGCCTTCGCGCTGCTCGATGATGCCCGCGTCCACCAGTTGCTTGAGCACCCGGCCAAGGCTCTGCTTCGTGATCCGGAGAATGCCGAGAAGGTCAGTGACCATGATCCCCGGATTGCGATCCACAAAATGCAGAACACGGTGGTGTGCGCGGCCGAACTCGTACTTGGCCAGTACGTCATCCGGGTCACCGGTGAAGTCGCGATATGCGAAAAAAAGAAGCTCGATAAGGTCGTAGGACAGCGCGTTGGCGCCATCCGTATCGTTCCCTTCGGGCTGTCTGGGCCGAACCTCGTCCGTATCCCGTCTGAGGGGCGGTTGGTCCGGTTTGAAATTTACGTCAGTCATATTGACTTAATTCTGGTCGATTGTTACTTCTATCCGGTCGCGAACGAAATGATCGGTCTTTTTGATGCATTTTCACGCATCAGATGATAAACGAATCCTATCATCGTCGCCGCGGCCATCAGGATACCGATAGTTGGCGTGCTGTGCAAAAAATACAGCGGTAAAAAAGGCGCAAGTCTTTGGCGTCATTTGCCTCTGTTAAAGAGAAAACAAAACAACGCTCATAGAGCGAGCGGGAGATGAAAAATGGCTGGAACGCCTTTTGATCAGCTCAGTGGTGATATCTGGTACGACGGCACTTTCGTGCCTTGGTCGGAAGCCAAACTGCATGTTCTCAGCCACGGGCTTCACTACGGCAGCAGCGTGTTCGAAGGTGAGCGTGCTTATGGCGGCCGGATCTTCAAGTCCGAAGAGCATACGGAGCGCCTGCTTGCATCGGCGCGCATGCTCGGTTTCGAGATCCCGTACACTGCTGAACAGATCAACGCTGCCAAGGAAGAAACCCTGGCGCGCATGAACCTGACCGATGCCTATATCCGTCCCGTCGCCTGGCGCGGCAGCGAGATGATGGGTATTTCGGCTCAGCACAACACCATTCACCTGGCGATCGCCACCTGGGAATGGCCGAGCTATTTCAAGCCGGAAGAGCGCCTGAAGGGCATTCGCCTGGATATGGCCGAATATCGCCGTCCGGCGCCTGCAACGGCACCGTTCAAGGCGAAGGCCGCCGGTCTCTACATGATCTGCACCATCTCCAAGCATGCCGCGGAAGCCAAGGGCTACACCGATGCGCTGATGCTGGACTGGCGCGGTCAGGTGGCCGAGGCGACCGGCGCCAACGTGTTCTTCGTCAAGGACGGCAAGATCCATACGCCGACGCCCGACTGCTTCCTGAACGGCATTACCCGCCAGACGGTGATCGGACTGGCACGCGACCGCGGTATCGAGGTTGTCGAGCGTGTGATCATGCCGGAAGAGCTGCCGGAATTCGAACAGTGCTTCGTTACCGGAACGGCCGCTGAAGTGACGCCGGTTTCCGAGATTGCCGGAAATACCTATCAGGTCGGCGATATCATCAAGACCCTGATGCAGGACTATGATGCTGCTGTGCGTCCGCAAACTCCGGCCCTGCAGGCCGCAGCAGGCTGACAGAACAGCCGCACGGCGAGGACCCAGAGAGGCGGGCATTGGCCCGCCTTTTATTTTGCGGTGATGTCGGAATGCGCAGTCAAAAGGAGCTTGCCGAGTAACTTGGCGCGTTCCACCGACCGGTCGCCATGAAGCGGCCAGGTCTGCGTCAGACCTTCCAGAAGAAGCGAGAGTTCGATTTCACAGCCCGCAAGTCCTGTTGCGCTGGCGGCGAGGCCGGCCACCTGTGTCTTGTGTTCCTTCAGGAGATCAAACAGCTTCTCGTCATGGGGAGCAGATGCCACAGCGGCATGGAACAGGCAGCCCCTAGTGGTTTCGGTTTCCATCCAGCTGGCGACCCGGTCGAGGATTTCTCCAAGAGCTTGTTCCGGATCGGCCGGCAAGTCGCCAAACACCAGTTTCAGGTAGCGCCGGTGCCGATGCTCCAGGGCCGCGTAGACCATGTCTTCCCGCGACGGCACGTATTTGTACAGCGTGCGAAGGCTTACGCCCGCCGCATCTCTCAAATCTCCCACGCTTGGTGAGGCAAAGCCGTTTTCGGCAAATGCCCGCTCAAGTCCCGAAGCGATCCTGGTCATGGTGTCGGTCATGCTTGACTATGTAGAATGATCGTTCTACATGTGACAAGTAGAACGATCATTCTACCAAAGGAAAGCGTATGGCGATCCCCGAAAAGATGAGCGGTGTCGTGCTGATGGGGCACGGCGGACTTGAGAAGTTGGTCTGGCGGACGGACCTGCCGGTTCCCGTGGCCGGGAAGAACGAGGTTCTGATCCGTGTCGGTGCGTCTTCGGTCAACAATACCGATGTGAACACCCGAACGGGGTGGTATTCCAAGGCCGTGCGTGGCGACACCGCCTCCGGCGCGGCTGACGGATATTTGGCCGACACCGGAGCGGATGGCAGTTGGTCCGGCAAGCCTTTGTCCTTCCCGCATATTCAGGGTGCCGATTGTTGTGGTGAAATCGTTGCGGTTGGCGAAGGCGTCCCGGCGAGCCGGATCGGCGAACGGGTTCTGGTGCGGGCGCTCCAAACTGTCAAAGCAGATGGCCAGGAACCTGCAATCTGGACCTTCGGGTCAGAGACAAACGGTGGATTTGCACAATACGCAACGGCAAGATCTCACGATGCGCTTGCGATAAACTCCCGTCTGAGTGACGTCGAACTGGCTTCGTTTCCCTGCGCCTTTTCCACGGCTGAAGGAATGATGCAACGTGCTGGCGTCAAGGCTGAGCGTGTGCTGATCACAGGAGCGTCCGGCGGGGTCGGCTCTGCGGCGATCCAGCTTGCCAAGCGCCGGGGAGCGCATGTCACGGCGGTTACCAGCGGGGAAAAAGCAGCCGACTTGCGGCTTCTTGGAGCCGACGAAACACTGGATCGGGACGCGGTTCCGCTCCAACAGTCCTTTGACGTCGTGCTGGATCTTGTTGGCGGCGCTTCCTGGGGCAAGCTGATCGATGCGCTTTGCAACAGAGGGCGCTACGTCACATCGGGTGCGATAGCCGGGCCGATTGTGGAACTGGATCTTCGGACGCTTTACCTGCGTGACCTTACGCTTCTTGGAAGCACCTATCAGCCGGACAACGTGTTTCAGGATCTGGTGACCTACATCGAAGCGGGCGAGATCCGGCCGGTGGTCGCTGAAACCTATCCCTTGCGCGAGCTGCGTGCCGCGCAGGAAAAGTTCCTGGAAAAAGCCTTCATCGGAAAAATCGCGATTGATGTCGGCGCGTGAGGCGCCGACATCAACATCTCATTCTCAGCCCTGGGACTGCTTGTCGTGCATGGCGTGGAACATGCGGCCACGCTCGGCGTAGAGAATGCAGCCGATGGCACAAAGTCCATAGACTGTGTAGGCGAGGCCAAGGGGCTGGGTCGTGCCATCGAAAAGCTGCCCCATGATGTACCCCAGGATCGCGCCGCCAAGCGTCGAAATGGTGCCGATGACGGAGGAAGCGGTTCCGGCGATGGCGCCGAGCGGTTCCATGGCCATGGCATTGAAATTAGCACCCAGGAAGCCGAAGCTGGTCATGATCAGCGTTGCCAGTATCATGAACGCCCAGAAGTTCTCCAAACCTAGAAACGCCAGAATCCACACGATAAATCCGAGCGCGGTGTAGACGACCGCGGCCCCATGGGAGAGCCGCCGCATGCCGATGGCTTCCACCAGCTGCGCGTTGGTGAAGGACGCACCGGCCATGGTGATGGCAATGGCAGCGAAGACGATCGGGAACAGCGTCCCAAGGCCGAAAATGTCGACAAAGATCTGCTGCGACATGGCCAGGAACGAGAACAGGCCGCCGAAAATGAATGCGGTGCCGACGGTGTAGCCAAGGCTCACGCGGGTGGTCAGAGCCGTCATATAGGCGCTGACGATGGTGGAGACTTCCATCGGGCGGCGGTTTTCGACCGCCAGGGTTTCCGGCATCCTGAGGGCGGACCAGATCATCATCGCGACGCCGTAAATGAGCAGAAGCGCGAAGATCCAGTGCCAGCCGGCAATCAGGAGAACTGCCTGGCCGATGGAGGGCGCGACCACGGGAACGGCCATGAAGACCATCATCACCAGTGACATGACCTTGCCCATGCGCCTGCCGGTGTAGCAATCGCGCACGACGGAAAGCGCCGTGACGCGGGCAGCCGCACAGCCGATGCCCTGAAGGACGCGCGCGATCAAAAGCGTGTCGAGATCCATCGCGAAGATGGCGCCGATACTGGCAAGGCTGTAAAGCGCGAGGCCGCCGACCAGGATGCCGCGCCGCCCCAGCGCATCTGTTACCGGGCCGAAGAAGAGCTGCGCCCCGCCAAAACCCACCAGATAGGACAGGAGCACAAGCTGGCGGTTGTTCTCCTCAATGATGTTGAGTGCATCGCCAATCGCGGGCAGGGCCGGCAGCATGACGTCGATGGCCATGGCATTCAGCGCCATGATCATGGCGATGATGGCAACAAACTCGGCAAAGGGAATGCCTGGCTCGCGCAGAACTTCGGAAGAAGAGCCTGAAGCACCCTTTTCTGCCGCCGGCGTTGCGGCGGCTGTGCCGGAGGGTTCACTGTCGTGTTTCACGGGGTCGGACCAATTCAAATGTGTGGGCTGCCGGGGCAGCCGCAAAGCTTGAGAATGGGAAAGAAGCGGCAGAGCGGCCTTGAATCAATAGCAGACTATTCGCTTGTGCAGCTCAGGTCCAGCGTGCGGCGTCCGTGTCGTCTTCGGTTTTCGCTTCCACCCAGGCTCCGGTGCCGCCTTCCGCAGGGTGTTCCTTCTTCCAGAAGGGGGCGCGGGTTTTCAGGTAGTCCATCAGGAAGTCGGCAGCCTCGAACGCGGCCCGGCGGTGGGAAGAGGCAGCGATCACCAGAACGATGTTATGTCCTGGTGCGATCTTGCCGAAGCGGTGGATCACGGTAAGGCCCGTCAGCGGCCAGCGCTCTGCCGCTTCGCCGGCAATCCGGGTCAATTCGGCTTCGGCCATGCCGGGGTAGTGTTCCAGTTCCAGTGCCGCCAGGGTTCCGGCTTCATCCCGGCACAGACCTGTGAAGGTAACCAGCGCACCTACGTCCTTGCGTCCTTCTGTAAGACGAAGGCTTTCGGCCTGCAGGTCGAAGTCTTCTGCCTGGACGCGGACAAGCGGGGTCGCGGACATCGTTCAGCCGCCTGTCATGGGCGGAAAGAAAGCAACTTCCCGGGCATCGCCAAGCACAGCGTCGGTTTCCACATGCATCTGGTCAAGTGCGACGCGAATGGCGTCTTCTTCCTCGAACGCGGCGGCGTGATTGTCGTCGAGTGTCTTCAGATGGGAGATCAGATCAGCAACTGTCGCAACCGATGCCGGAACCTCGATGGTTTCCTCTTCGACGCCGACCCGTTCACGGACCCAGGCGAAATAGCGGATGTTCATGAAACCTCCAGGTGGTGTGCGGTCAGGGCCGGAATGAAGGCACCTATTCCGTTATCAGATGGCCGATGCCGGCCCGGAAATAATCGTACCCCGTATATAGGGTAAGCAGGGCGGCGAGCCAAAGTGCCACGAGGCCTGTTTGCGTCGTATAGGCGAACACGGTGTCGCCCGCCGGGCCAGCAAGCAGAAAGGCGACAGCGATCAACTGGACGGTGGTCTTCCACTTGGCAAGCTTGGTAACGGGAACGCTGACCTGCAGTTCGGCCAGAAATTCGCGCAGTCCCGAGACCAGGATTTCCCGGCACAGGATGATGATTGCCGCGATCATGGTCCAGCCGTAGATGGTTCCGTCACCGGCCAGCATCAGCAGGCTGACGGACACCAGCAGCTTGTCGGCAATCGGGTCGAGCATGCGCCCGAGCGCGGACTGCTGTTGCCAGGCCCGCGCCAGGTAGCCATCGAAGAAATCGGTGATCGCTGCCAGAACGAACAGCGCAAGCGCAACCCAGCGAGCTGTGTTGCCTTCGAAATAAAAAACAGACCGCAACCGCAGGAACCGCCAATATGCGCCCATAGGTGAGGAGATTGGGCAGGCTCAGGACAATATTTCGTTTCATGTCGGCTTTCGGATTTCGGGCTGAACCCGGCGCTCTCGGCCCGGGATACGGGTTCCCGGCAGCGCCCTGACTATTCATTTCCGGTGAAGATCCGGTCCTTGCTCAATCGAATATGCTATCGCCGACCTGGTCAATCATCAATTTGGCCTTGCGGATCATCTCGTTGGCCGCAGCTTCCTCGTCCGGCAGCGTGTCTGCACGAATGAAGGTATGCACCTTGGTTGTCTCGCCAACCTGCTTTTCAATCCGGCCGCTGACCTGCCATTGGCCGTTCGACAGCTGGGGCTGAGCGACGATCAGGTAACCGTCATAGTCCACCGTCGTTGCCTTAGAGGCGCCTTTGTTGCCGTCTCCGGAAGAGCCGAAAAGGGATTTGAACATCTTGCCGAGCATCTGAGGCCTCAATCCGTTTCATTTGCCCCCTTTTACGAGGGGCGGGGAAGGGCTTCAAGGGGAGAGGCCGGAGAAGCTTGCGGGAATTTGCATTCTTCAGCGCAAGGTGATGGCGCAGAGGCATCTCGTCCGGCCTGCTTACGTGTTCGGCGGCGTGACGTTCCTGCGTTGACCGGCTTGAAGACCTAGCGATCGAGTACGACGAAACCCTGACGTTCGAAGGCTTCGCGCGCGTCGGGGCCCTGGAGATAAGCTAGAAACTCTTCTTCCGCGGGTGAGGCCCGATTTGCCAGATCCGCCACCGGATACACAATTGGCGGATGGCTTTCTGCCGGAAAGGTTCCAACGACAGTCACATTGTCCTCTGCTACGGCGTCCGTGGCATAGACAATGCCGTAGGGCGCTTCGCCCGTTGCCACCAGCGCAAGCGCGGAACGGACATTGTCCGACTGCGCTACCTTTGGTTCCGCATCGTCCCACAGCCCGAGGCTTTGCAGGGCTGCCTTGCCGTAGATGCCTGCAGGCACCGCATCGACCAAAGCCATGGCAAGACGGTTGTCGCCCAGAATTTCGGGGAGGTTCAGATCGGCCGAAATATCGAGTGGCTTTGCTTCACGGCCATGTGCAATCAGGACGAGGGAATTGTTCAACAGGTCGAACCGGGTGCCGGCCTCCAGCAGCCCGTCCTTTTCCAGAACATTCATCCAGTCCGGATTCGCCGAGATGAAGATGTCCGCCGGTGCTCCCTGCTGGATCTGCCGCGCCAGCGCCGAAGAGCCCGCAAGTGATATCACCAGATCGTGTCCGGTGGCTGCTTCGAAACGCTGTTCGATCTCTTCCAGGGCGTCCGCCAGGCTTGCTGCGGCAAAAACAGTGACTTCCCCTGCTGCCGCAGTGGTTGTCTGAGCCGCAAGGCCTGCAAGAAAGGCCGCACCAGCCAGAGAGCGCAAGCAGGCGAAGAGACTGGAATTGGACATGCAGCTGGTTCCTCAAAATTGCGATATGTTTCTTTGGGAATATCGCAGGCGAAGCTGCCAAAAGGCAAGCGTTATATTCCGTCGGGAATATCGCTCAGCAGGGTTTTCAGTTTTTCGATGTGCGGGTCTCCGGCGGCACGCGCCTTCAGTTCAATCGCGCGATACTCCTCGAGAACGGCGAGGCCGGTCTCGGTAATCTGCGCCCCACCGCCTTTTGCACCGCCGCGGCTGCGTTCCACGAGGGGGGAGCGGAACATGGCATTGAGTGTTTCCACTAGTTGCCAGGCCCGCTTGTAGCTCATGCCCATCTCACGGCCCGCGGCCGCTATCGATCCGGTGCGCTGAATGCGTTCCAGCAACTCGGCCTTGCCGGGGCCCATCATTTCGTCCGGGCCGAACACGAGGCGGATGCGGAACCGGGGACTGCTGTCTTCGTCTCTCATGCGCCGATATTGACCTTGCCGGCCACGCCTGGACAAGGCGCAAATTTCGGTTCCGCGGGTTTGTCCAAGTGTGCCGGCGAGGTCGTCGCCGACGGATTGGCTCAGCGTACGGTAGACCAGGGGAATCCCGGACCGGTGCGCAGGTACCGCGCACCGGCTCGTTTGGTCTATTCGGCAGCCTCTTCCATTGGGCTCTGCCGCACTGTGGCAAGCTCGCTTGCATCTTCCCAGCCGGGAGCATCGTCGAAGGCGACAACGGGGCGCTGTTTCTTCCGGTTGAGCAACAGTCTGGTGGCGTCCCGCTTGGCATAATGACCCGCCGGATCGGCAGCTGCCTTGGCGAAGGCAATCATGCCGAGGTCGATGTCCGCAAAGACGAGGCCTTCTTCGTCCTGAGCGATCTGAGTGCCGATTTCCTGTCCGTCCGGGGCGTAGATGCGGGTATAGCCGCCGCCGAGCGGGCATAGCGCTTCCTTTTCCGGATCGCCCTGGCAGAGCTCGTCCTGGATGTCCCTGGTGACCAGCGAGCAGGGTGCAAGCACGAAACAACCGCCTTCAACCGCGTAGATCATCGACGCCGCGTTATTGACTTCGTGGCCAAGGGCGTAGGCCGTGCCCTTGTAGAGGTGGAGATTGGGCCAGGCGGCACAATGGATCTGCTCGTTCTGGGCATACATGGCGTATTTCGACAGCGGTTGCAGGTGTTCCCAGCAGGCCAACTGGCCAATGCGGCCGAGGGAGGTTTCGACCACGGCAAGATCAGAGCCGTCGCCTTCGCCATAGACCGTGCGTTCCACGTGGGTGGGTTTCAGCTTGCGCCGGCGGTTCACGACCGTGCCGGTCTCGTCGAAATGCCATTGGGCTATGTAAAGCGAGCCGCCGTCACGTTCCGAGCAGCCCATGGAAAGCTGGATGTTGTTTTTCCGGCAGGCGTCGGCCAGGCGCTTTTCATGGTCCGAACCGGCGACGATGGAATTTTCGAAATAGCGTCCGGCAAACTGCATCTGCCAGGCGACGGGGCCGAGCCAGATGTAGTTTGGATAACCGGGCAGCCAGGTTTCGCTGAAGGCGACCAGTCTGGCACCGGCTGACGCAGCTTCCTCGATCAGGCGCACGGCCTTGTCGATGCCGGCATCAAGATCGAGAAAACAGGGGGCAGCCTGGACGGCTGCGACTTTGAATTGCTTGGTCATGTGATGTCCTCCTAGGCCTCCCAGCCTGCCGGAGTGACGAAGAGATTACTTTTGCCCCTGAGCCAAAAAACTTGCGTTTTTGGGCAGACTGCCGAAAATCGACCCGTCGAACACGGAAACGGATATGAGCGGCCAGGCCTCATACAGCACAGTGGACATCGCCCCGCGCGATCGCTTCGCCTATTGGCGGGAAGCGGTTTGTGACTCTTATGTCCAGCTGGGCTGTGAAGCAGGCGAGGGCCCCGGTTTCGTCGGCAGTCTGGATATCGAGCGCCATTCGGCCCTGTCCGTTTCCAGAGTGTCCGGGACAGCCCACAGGGTGGTGCGGCGTCCGAGCGACATTCGGTCGGCGTCGGAAGCCGATTTCCTCGTCAGCCTGCAGACCGCAAACTCCTCGCGTCTGACCCAATTCGGAAAGACATCGGTGCTGCGTCCCGGCGACATGGTGGTCTATGACAGCACCCAGCCCTATTGTCTGGATCTGACGGAACCCTTCTCGCAAACGGTCCTGCAGTTCTCGAAGGCAAGTCTGCTCTCCCGATTGCCATTTGCCGAGACGCTCGGCGGAACCTGGATCGACGGGCAAAGCGACATCGGCCGTCTTGTGCGGGAGAGCATCCTGGCGTTTTCAGCCCACCTGAACAGCGGCTCTCCAGTGTTTGCCTCAACGCTTCAGGAAACACTTCTGGACCTTGTGGCGACCGGACTGGCGGGCAGCCGCAAGAGCGAGCTGGCGCTTTCGTCGTTCGATCGTCAGATCCTGCTCAGGGCACGCCGCTGCATTGCGCGCCGCATTCACGATCCGGAGCTGGACCGGAACCAGGTGGCGTCGGCCGCCGGACTGTCGGTACGGCGTCTCAACGCGATCTTCCAGTGCGAAGGGTCTTCGATCGCAGGCGAAATCCGGCAGAAACGGCTGGAGGTCGTTGCAGCGGCGCTGCATGACCCGAGATTTGCAGCGATGTCGATCAGTGAAATCGCGATGCGCTGCGGGTACAACAATCTGCAGCATTTCTCGACACTGTTTCGCAAGGCTTTTGGCCGTTCGCCCCGGCAGTACCGGGGCGAGGAAGAGTAATCGCGGTAAAGTGTCCCGCGAGGGTTAAATCAGGAAGAGGCCTTGGCTGACTTAAGCTCGTCGCGGATTTCGATCAGGACGTCGATTTCCGACGGGCCAGTCTTGACCTCAGGCTCGACGTCGTCCGGCTTTTCAGCCATGGACTTGATCCGGTTGACCGACTTCACAAGCATGAAGACGACAAACGCGATGATCATGAAGTTTATGCAGGACGTCAGAAAGGCGCCATAGGCGAAAACGGCGGCCCCGCTCTCACGAGCGGCGGCAAGACCGGTGCCGGCAGGAACCTCCCCGGACAGAACGACATACATGGAGGTGAAGTCGATGCCGCCGATGATGAGCCCGATAATCGGGTTGATCAGGTCATTGACCAGGCTGGTGACGATGGCGGTGAATGCTGCGCCGATGATGATGCCGACGGCAAGGTCCATGACGTTGCCCTTGGCGATAAAGTCGCGAAATTCCTTGATCATATGCATACCCCAAAAGTCTTCGGATCGCTGACCAGAGTGCGCGCGGTAGCACCTTCAACGAATTGGGCTGCGGCGGGGCTTCTCGTCAGAAAAACCGATAATCCTGCTCTGGGGGGCTTTGTCCATCACAAAGTGAGGGCACTGCGACCAGTCCGAGGTGCGGTGCTGAAAGGTTCCGAACGGAAAGTGGCGATCAGCCCAGCTTCCGCTCGCTCCAGTGACGGCGGCAGAGCGAGACATACTTGTCATTGCCACCAATAACGACCTGGTCGCCTTCCTCGACGATCTTGCCGTCCGCATCCAACCGGGCAACCATGGTTGCCTTGCGTCCGCACCAGCAGATGGTCTTGATTTCCTTCAGATTATCCGCAAGCGCCAGCAAGGCGGCGCTGCCGGGGAAGAGCTTTCCCTGGAAATCCGTTCTGAGGCCGAAGCACATCACCGGAATGCGCAGCGTGTCGGCCACCCGGGCGAGCTGCCAGACCTGGTCTTCCGTCAGAAACTGGGCTTCATCGACGAAGACCGCGTCGACCTTCTTCGCTTCGTCGGCGCGCAGTATGTGATCAAAGACGTTGTCAGCCGAGTTGAAGACATCGGCATCCGCTCCCAACCCGATACGCGATGCGATCCGGCCCTTTCCGCCCCGGTCGTCGAACGCGGCGATCAGGAGCAGCGTGTTCATCCCGCGCTCCTCGTAGTTATAGGCGGCCTGCAACAGCACGGTCGACTTGCCGGCGTTCATCGAGGAGTAGTTGAAATAGAGCTTGGCCATGCGGAACTTTGGGAATCGGTCTTGAAGTTGCGGGCAGTTTTCAGGAAACCACCCGGAGCCTCAAACACTTTCCGGTTGAAGTCACAGGCAATGTCGCAATTTTCAGGTGCCGGGCGCAGGTCGCCGAAGTCAGTTGGTCGGCGTCTGGGCGATCTCCACGATCAGCGGCAAATGATCGGAACCGATATCGGGGCCAAGCGAAACGTTGACGATCTGGATGTCCCCGGAGACAGCGAACTGGTCGACAGGCGCACCGAGGATCCAGTGCAGGCTGTAGTCGAAGAAGAAGCGCGTCGTCTGTGGCCATCCGTCCGGATAGGCCGTCTTCAGCCCGTTTCGTGTCAGTGTCTGCTGGAACCGGGCAGACCAGGGTGAACTGTTCCAGTCGCCGATCGCCACAATGTTGCTGCCGTTGTCGGCCTTCAAGGTATCGATGACGTTATCGGCCTCGTCGAAATAGCGGCGCTTGTTCTCCCAGCGGATCTTCGAACGTGGGCTGTCCGGATGAATGACCAGGAGATGCAGCGGAGCCGAGCCGGTGTCGACGGAGAGCGACAGCAGTTCCCTGTCGCCATCGTAATAGACATTGGCCCCGGGAGGGACATCGCCAGAGATGACACGGGTTTCTTCCGACGTCAGCGGAAAGCGGGAATAGACCGCCAGGCCGCCCAGGTCTCCGACCTTCAGGTATTCGGGAAATCCGTTCTTGCCGGCACCGCCGGCCGGCAGCCCTAAACGTTGCCAGCGGCGTTCCTGAAGCCACCACAGCACTTCCTGAAACACCACGACATCAGGCTGTTCCTTTTCCAAAAAGGCCTGCAAGACCTTGTCCCCCAGAAACAGGTGTTCAAGGTTGATGGAGACGATCTTGAGCGGACGGTCTCCCGGCGCGGCGGGACCAAGGGGCTTGGTGTTGGCAAGCGTGCGAGCTCCGGTGAACCCGGCCAGGCTGAGAAAGGCGATCACGGCCACGAACCAGGTCAACCGGTACAGCAGACGAAGCCGGTGGCGAACGAGGAAACCGGCCGCGCCGCCAAGACACCCAGCCAGGCCTGCGGCCAGAAACTGTCGCAGGAAGAAGCTCATGTTGTCCGCAAGCCAGACGTCCGGTGCCAGAAAGGCAAGCAGGCCGAGCACACTGACTGCAATGGCACCAAGGCTGCCGCACCAGCCGATCAGGGATAATACGCTATGGATCAGGGAACGCGGTTTAGCCTGGGGCTTTCGAAACATGGCAGCCTGGGTCCGATTTCATGAGAAGGCGGCTGTGCTTAGCACGGACTGTGCGGAAGGTGCGACCTGTTTTGCCGCAAAGTCAGTTCGCCTTTGCCTCGAGCGCTGCCAGCAGCGGCTGAATATGCGCTTGATAAGCCTTCCAGCGCCCGACGGACGAGCCATAGACAGGTCGGCGTGCCTGCTCTCGGCTGAAGGTGAAGATCTGGGTGGTCTCATCAGGGGGCTTCAGACAATCGTCGTCCCAGTCCAGGCCGGTATGGGCGAGCAGGGCCTGACTTTCCGTCTCATTGTCGCTGACAAGGCTTTCATAGGACTGATGCCTCAAGGCAACCGGCAGAACTTCTGACCAGTGGGCCATCAGATCACGGTAGAGATTGAAATAGCGACCGAGTGAAGCCTGGCTCTCATTGTAGGAATGATGCGGCGGTAGCGGCGTCATGTAGATCGAAAGACAGGTGTCTTCCGCGGTCCGCGTCACATGCACGAAACTGGCGTTGGGAAAAAGAAGGGCGAGAAGCCAGAGGTTTTCGAAATTGTGAGGCATCTTGTCGATTACACGGTGTGCTCTCTTGTCGATATCCTCCAGATGGGAGAGATAGCGGCGGCCGATGCGCTGAGCCTCCTGCCGTGTCATCTGACGGGCTGCCTCAAAGAGGCGCGGGTCGTGTATCCGGCCGGACGCCAGATCATGAATCCGATCGGGGATGAACTGAAGCTCCCCTGCGGCCCGTGCAGCGGGGTGCCGGCCGATGATCCGCTCGACCAGGGTCGTGCCGGAGCGAGGCATGCCGAAAACGAAAACCGGCCTGTCACTTGAAAGCGCCCAGTCCTTCCGTTGTTCGAAAAACTCCCGGTTAAAGATGGCCTTGCAGGTTTCCGCGAAGGCTTTCTGCACGCCCGGATCGTGGGCGGGGTAAAGGCCCGTCCGGTATCCGTCGAAAAAGGAAAATGCCTTGCCGGTGTCGCCTGCGGCGTCGCAGATCTTGCCTGCGGCAAACGCAAGACGGGTGACTTCGGCGGTTGCGGCGCCTTGTGGCAGGTTCGCAAGATGCCGTTCAATTCCGTCAAGGACACTCGCCTTGAGAGTTTCGTCCTGAACCTTGGCAGCCGCGGTCAGGATTGCGGGGTCGGAAGGGGCCTCTGTGAAAGCGATGCGAATATGGTTTTCAGCAATCTCCCGATTGCCGAGTGTCATTTCCAGTTCGAAGAGGCCCAGATGAGCACGTGGCGACTGCGGATCGGCCTTCAGAGCCTGCTCGAAGGCCTGCCGGGCAAGTCCGGAGCGCCGGAGATCGGCGTAGACTTCACCAAGGACGCGTTGCGCGTATTCAGACCCCGGTGCGAGCGACGCCCCCTTGCGCGCATGAGGCAGTGCGTCTTCACTGCGCCTCTCGATGTTGAGCGCACTTGCGAGTGTGGTGTGAACCACTGCTTCCTTTTTCGCGCCTTTTGCGGCCTCTTCCAGATGCGGGATCGCCTGCGCGGTCCGGCCGAAGGAAAGGCAGGCGATGCCCAGGCCATACCGTGCGCGGGCATTGCGCTGATCGTTCTGGAGCACTGCCTCCAGAAGCGCCTGAGCGCGGTCGAATTGTCCAGCTTGAAGAAGAGCAAAAGCTTGTTCGGTCGGATCTGGGTGCATCTTTGTCCGGTGGTCTGCACCGCACAAGCGGCTGGTCTCGCGAACACACCCGTTTCCAAAAGAGGCGCGAAAGACGCGCCGGGTGCCGGTTTGTCGCTACAGCTTGTGATAAACCAGCCTGAAGATGCAACCCTCCGGTGTCAGGTTTCGATCTCTGCAAGTCCTTCGAGCAGCGGGCCAATGTGATCCCGGTACTTTTCGAAACGGTTCACGGCCCCAGTATGTATGGGTTGCCTGACCTGGGCCATGGAGAAGGTGAAGACCTGCGCCTCATTGCTTTCGTGATGGCGGCAAGCCTCGTCCCATGCCAACCCGGCGTGACTAATCAGTGCGGGGCGCTCCGTATCCGGATCGCTGACAAGGGTCTCGTAGGACTGATTGCGGATCTCAACCGGCAACACCGTGCTCCAGTGCGCCATCAGCTTTCTGTACTGGCCATAATAATGGGCGAGCGATTGCTGGCTTTCACAGTAACCGTGCTTGCCGGGCAGGGGCGTCATGTAGATGGAGACGCAGGTGTCGGCCGGGTTGCGGCTGACATGGCAGAAATGTGCATTTGGGAACAGGAGGGTAATCAGCCAGAGGTGCTCGAAATTCTGCGGCATCTTGTCGATCACGCGGGCACTTTTCTTGCTGAAACCGTCGAGCAGGGTCAGGTACTTGCGGCCGATGCGCTGGGCGCTCTTGCGGTCGAGGGCCAGGGCGGCGTCGAAGAAGGCGTTGTCACCGGTGTGGCCTTCCGTCAGGCCATCAACCTGTTCGTCAAAGAAACTCAATTCACCTGCGGCGGTCGCCTTGGGATGAGCGGACAGGATGGCCTCGACCAGCGAGGTGCCTGATCGCGGCATGCCGAAGACAAAGACGGGTCTGTCGCTGGTGAGGGCAAAATCCTTGCGGTCTTCGAAAAACTGTTTCGAGAAGACTTCCCGGCAGGTTTCGAAATGGCGTTCCTGCCGGTCGGCATCATAGTGGCCGTAAAGGTCGTTTCGATGCTGCCCGAGATAGTGAAAGGCCTTGGGTGTGTCGCCGGTGTCGTCGCAGATCTTGCCGGCTGTGAAGGCAAGCCTTGCCCGCTCGACCTTCGCCATCGGCCGGTCCACATCGTTCAGCAGGGTCTCGATCTTTTCCAGCGCCTCTTTCTTCAGTGAAAGGTCGGAGAGGTCCCTTGCACTGATGAGAACCGAGGGTTCCTCGGGAGCCAGTTCCAGTGCGCGCCGGAAATGGGTTTCGGCCTCGTCCATCTTGCCGAGCGAGACTTTCAGCCGCGAGAGCGCCAGATGCGCGATCGCCGAAGCCTCGTTGATGGCAAGCGCGTTTTGAAAGGCATGTTCGGCCATGACGGGCCGCCGCAGCCTTGCGTAGATCTCGCCCAGGGTGCGGTGGGCGAATTCGGACTTGGCGTCAAGGGCGACTGCCTTGCGCGCATAAGGCAGGGCCTCCTCGAAACGGTTGTCGAGGGTGAGGGCATCCGCAAGTGTAGCGAAGATGACGGCTTCCTTCTTCGCGACCTTCGCGGCAGCTTGTAGATGTTCGATTGCCCGGGATGCGTGACCGTGGGTCAGATAGATGACACCAAGCCAGTGATTGACCTGCGGATCGCGCGGATTGGCTGCATTGAGATCGGTCAGGATCTCCAGCGCCATGCCGTAATCCTTTGCGTCGATGCACCGAAGCGCGGCTTCCAACGGGTTTGACACTCTCAGAATTCCTTGGCTTTGGCAAAATCATTGGCCGGGAGGACCCGCCGGCCGGACGTCCTATTCATGAAAATGGTCATAGACCAGTTTGGCAATCGCCTCGGAAATGCCGGGCACGGCGGCCAGATCGTCGACCCCTGCCTTGGAGACGGCCTTGGCCGTGCCGAAGTGGCGCAGCAGGGCCTTCTTCCGCGTCGGGCCAACACCCGCGATCTCATCCAGCGGGTTCCTGGTGATGTCCTTCTTGCGGCGGGCCCGGTGGCTGCCGATGGCGAAGCGGTGCGCTTCGTCGCGCAGGCGCTGGACGAAATAGAGGACGGGGTCGCGCTCGGGCAGCATGAAGGACTGCCGGCCGGGGATGAAGAATTTCTCCCGTCCGGCATCCCGGTCGGGTCCCTTGGCGATGCCGACGAGCGGGACATCGGTGATGCCGAGGCTTTCCAGCGTCTCGCGGGCCGCGGTCAGCTGGCCCTGGCCGCCGTCGATGAGCACCAGTTCCGGCCAGGCCGGTACGCCGGTATCGGCAGGCGCCGTTTCCAGTTCGCCCTCATCGGTATCCTGGAGGGCTGGGTCGACCACCTCCGGTTTGCTGTCTTCGCGGGCGTGTTCCTTCAACAAACGGGAGAAGCGCCGCGTCAGCACTTCGCGCATCATGCCGTAGTCATCGCCGGGGACGAGATCTTCCGACTTGATGTTGAACTTGCGGTACTGGCCCTTGGCGAAGCCTTCCAGGCCGGCAACGATCATGCCGCCCACCGCATTGGTGCCCATGATGTGGGAGTTGTCGTAGACCTCGATCCGGCGCGGCGGTTGGGGCAGGTCGAAAGCTTCCGCAACGCCTTTCAGCAAACAGGCCTGGCTGGAGGTTTCCGCAAGTCTGCGGCCGAGCGCCTCGCGTGCATTGGTCAGTGCGTGGTCGACCAGCTCCTTCTTTTCCCCGCGTTTGGGGCAGGCGACGTCGACCTTTCGGCCTGTGCGTTCTGAGAGCGCCTGCGCGAGAAGGTCCTGTTCGCTCAATTCGTGGGAGAGCAGGATCTGACGTGGAGCGGGCTTGTCGTCATAGAACTGCGCCAGGAAGCTTTCCAGAATATCGGCTTCCTCGAAGGACTTGTCGGCCTTGGGGAAGTAGGCTCGGTTGCCCCAGTTCTGTCCAGTGCGGAAAAAGAACACCTGCACGCAGGTCTGGCCGCCTTCCTGGTGGATGGCGAAAACGTCGGCTTCCTCGACCGACTGCGGATTGATGCCCTGATGCGCCTGAATGTGCGACAATGCCGACAGGCGGTCGCGGTAGATGGCGGCGCGCTCGAACTCCAGATCGGCGGATGCGGCTTCCATCTGCTTTGCAAGCTGGGTCTTGATCAACTGGCTGCGGCCGGAGAGGAAGGCCTTGGCCTCCGACACCAGGCCGGCATAATCCGCCGGATCGATTTCCCCGGTGCAGGGGCCTGCACAACGCTTGATCTGATACTGCAGGCAGGGCCGGGAGCGGTTTTCGTAATAGCTGTCCGAGCAGGTCCGGATCAGAAAGGCTTTCTGAAGCGCATTGATGGTGCGGTCGACCGCGCCTGCCGAGGCAAAGGGTCCGAAGTACTCGCCCTTGCGCTTGCGGGCACCGCGATGCTTGACGATCGCGGGGGATTCATGGTCACCGGTCACCAGGATATAGGGAAAGGACTTGTCGTCGCGCAGCAGCACGTTGAACCGTGGCCGAAGACGCTTGATCAGGTTGGCTTCCAGCAGCAGGGCTTCCGGCTCTGTCTGGGTGACGACGAATTCCATCGACGCCGTCGCCAGGATCATGCGCATGATCCGGTTGGACTGGCCCTGCAGGCGCGTGTAGCTGGTGACCCGTTTCTTGAGACTGCGGGCCTTGCCGACGTAGAGAACCTCGCCGTTTTCGTCCAGCATCCGGTAGACGCCCGGCCCGTTGGGCAGGCGCTTGACCTCGTCGGCAATGACCTCGACGCCCTTGCGTGCGGGGGCATTGCCGGTCTCCGGCGCGGATACGGCGCTTTTTTCAGAATCAGTATCGTCCTGCATGCCAGACATTTAAGCCGCGCAAGGCAATAGGGAAAGAGGCGGGTGCGGCGAAGCGGTGCTCTGCTGCCAACCGGCGGCCAAAAGAGTCTTCAGGAGGTGTGACCCAGCACATAGACGGTGGCGATATAGGCACAATAGGCCGCCGTCATGACTGCGCCGGATATACGGCCGAGACAGATGCGCATTCCAGCCAGGATTGTCAGCAGGATCGCGCAGGCCAGCATTACCCAGATATCCAGCTTCAGGACTTCCTGCGGCACGTCGATGGGCACGATGACGGCGGTGATGCCGATGATGGCGAGCAGATTGAAGACGTTGGAGCCGATGACGTTGCCAATGGCGACGGCACCATGCTGGCGGATGGCGGCCATGACCGTGGTGGCAAGTTCCGGCAAGGAGGTGCCGAGGGCGATGACCGTCAGGCCGATGACGGCTTCGCTGACGCCCCAGGAGGTTGCGATCGACGTTGCTCCGCTGATGGTGAAATGCGCACCGAGCGGCAGGCCGACCAGGCCGAGAAGAATATAGGCAAGCGCGATCCAGACGGAATCGGGAACATCCTCAACCTCGTCCAGGCCATCATCGTCTTCCATCGGGATATCGGCAGCGGCGGCGCCCGCGGATGCCGCAGCGATGGCTTTCTGCTCTTTCCTGTGCTTCTGCGCCATCATGGTGGAGGCTGCAAGGAAGACACCGAGCAGTGCCAGGAGAACGAGGCCGGCGGTCAGGCCGATGGGCGTGAAGAAACAGAGCGCCATGAAAACAATGGTGACTGCGACCATGAACAGCGCGTTGCGCGTCGCGCCGGTTTCACCACACGGGGTCGCCGCAATCAGCGCGGGCATGCCCAGGACCAGAAGCACGTTGGCGATGTTGGAACCGACCACATTGCCGATGGCGATGCCGCCGGCGCCTTCCAGCGCGGCTTTCAGGGAAATGACCAGTTCGGGAGCGGAGGTGCCGAAGGCGACGATGGTCAGACCGATGACCAGATTGGGAATGCCCAGACGCTGAGCAATACCGACCGAACCCCTGACCAAGACATCGCCTGCGATAATCAGAACAACAAGTCCGCCTGCAAGGCTGATGTAGTCAAAGAGCATTTACGAATTTCCGGTTCGGGTCAGTTTCAATCTTCGAAGGCGGCTTCAATGTGGCAGCGCCAATGTTCAACTTGGCGCCTTATACGCAATAGATCGGTGAGGGGAAAGCCGCGGACAAGGATCTTTCTACCGGCCAAATGGGGTTCCTGAATGCAAATTGCAATTGTCTTTACGGGTCTTTCATCCTGTCAGAATGTTGCCTCCATTTGTCATCAAAACTCCCCATTCTCAATCCTGATCCGCCACAAACGATCTCCATATCTTGTCATTGGGGGAGAGTGAGGACGCGGCTTTATACCCGTCCAACTCGCAACTGGCCGGCAATTTCCGGCCAACGCACTAATGGATAAAGTGGATCTGGAGTACTCAAATGAAACGTCTTGCACTTGCTGGCATGGCCCTGACAGCCGCGACGGTCGCATCGGCGCCTGTACTGGCTGCGGATTTGCCGCAATCGCCGGCACCGGCCTATGAGGCGGTTCCGGCTCCGCAACAGAGCATCGACTGGACCGGCCTTTATGTCGGTGGCAATCTCGGATGGGCTTTCGGCCAGTTCGACAACAAGGCCGGCAACAACACCGGGCTTGGAGTGGATGCGAACGGCATCGCCGGCGGTCTTTACACCGGTTACAATTTCCAGGTGACGCCGAACATCGTGGTCGGCGCGGAAGCCGACTTCAGCCTGACCGACCTGGAAAAGTCCAAGTCCAACGGTGGCCTGACCCTCCGGTCCAAGTCTGACTGGAACTCCAACTTCCGTGGCCGTGTCGGTTACGCCTTCGACCGTTACATGGTCTATGGTGCCGGCGGTCTGGCGATTGCCGACCTGGAAGTTTCCGGCAACGGCGACACGGACAGCAAGACCGCCCTGGGCTGGACCCTTGGCGCAGGTGGCGAAGCAGCCATCACCAACAACATCAGCGCCAAGCTGGAATACGTCTACCAGGATTTCGGCGAACAGGATTTCAACCTGAACGGAACCGGCGTGAGCTCGGATTTCAACAATTCGCAGGTTCGCATGGGTATTGGCTACAAGTTCTAAGCCAGCCTCCCGGCCGATACGGAAAACCCGGTACCGCAAGGTGCCGGGTTTTTTCATGTCTGCTTTCCGGGTGTCTTCGGCCGGCCGCGGCAAAGAGAAGCGGCTGACGGGCGAACAGGCGGCCGGCGTATACAAGACGATACAAGTCGTTACAAGCTTTTCAGAATTTCGCCCCAGTACCGTGTTACTTAAGGGACCTGACGTTAAGTGCCGGTGCCCGGGTGGCTTCCTTACACCCCGCTAGTCCGGCCCTTCAGGTGGAGAGGCGAATGCGGTTTCTGATGCGCGGACTTGTCGGTCTGGCATTGATGGCGATCATGATCGGGTTTGCCGGTTTTGGCGGCTACCGTCTGTATACTGCCATGACGGCAGAAGAGACCGCGCAGCGACGTCCTGCTCGCGAACGCAGCTATTCGGTCAATGTCGCCGAGCTGACATCGCAAACCGTCGCGCCTGTCACGACTGCCTACGGCCAGGTGGAAAGCTGGCGGACGCTGGAACTCAGGGCCAGCTCGGAAGGCAGGCTTGTCGAGGTTGCCTCCAAGTTTCGCGACGGTGCCGCCGTCGCGAAAGGCGAACTGCTGCTGAGGATCGATCCGGCCAATGCGGAATTCCAGGTGCTGGACGCGGAAGCGGCCCTTGCCGATGCCGAGGCTCAGAAGGCGGAAGCCGCGGAAGCCATTGTCGGTGCCGAGCAGGAACTGGAAGCAGCCCGGCGCCAGCTGGACTTGCGCAAGCAGGCGCTGGAGCGCCAGCAGCAGCTGAGGGACAAGGGGTATTCCACGGCCGTACAGGTCGAGACCGAAGAACTGGCCGTCGCCTCCCTTGAACAATCGCTCAGCAATCGCCTGCAATCGGTCATCACTGCACGCAAGCGCATCGAGCGGATGGATCTGACGGTCAAGCGAGCCCGGCTCGCTCTGGACGATGCCAGGCGTACCCTGGAGGAAGTCACTCTGACGGCCCCCTTCACCGGCTACCTTTCTGAGGTCAACGCCACGCTGGGGCGCCGCGTCAGCTCTTCGGAGACGCTGGCCCTGTTGATCGATCCGGCGGCGCTGGAAGTCCGTTTCTCGCTGTCGACCGACGAATTTTCCCGGCTGCTGGATACCAGCGGAAGTCTGGTGAAGGCACCCGTCACTGCTGTCCTGCAGCTGGGAGGCCGGTCGATCGAGGTTCCAGGTACCATTGACAGGGCCGCGGCCGTTGTCTCTGAAGGCGAAGCGGGGCGGACGCTGTTTGCGACGCTGGATCTGGAGCCGGGGACGGTGCTGCGGCCGGGCGACTTCGTGAAGGTGAATGTGTTTGAACCGGAGCTGACCCGTGTCGCGAAGGTGCCTTCGGCGGCGCTCACGGAAGACGGCCGCATGCTGATCGTTGGCGAAGGGGATCGGATCGAGGAAATCAAGGCGACGATCCTGCGCCGGATGGGCAATGAAGTCATCGTGGCCAATGTCCCCTTTGGCGCTGATTACGTACGTGAGCGCTTGCCGCAGCTTGGCACCGGTCTGAAGGTTACTCCCCGGCGCAACACCGGGGGGCAGGATGACCCGCAACCTGACGAACCAGCGACGGCGCAGGCGCTGGAGGTGGGCGAAGCGCGTCTCTCCGGCGATCTGGTGGCGCTGGAACCTGAACGACGGGCGGCACTGATCGATCAGTTGAACAGGTCCGACATGCCGGAAAACCGCAAGGCCAGGCTGCTTGCCCTTCTGAACAAGCCGATGGTGCCGAAAGAGCTGATCGAACGGCTGGAGCATGGCGGCGGCAACAGCGGCTGAACACCGCTGTAAACCCCGTCACATCCGACCTGATATTCTGATTGGAGTGTCCCCACATGCGTTCTCCTGGCGGATCGCAATTTGCCTCGCTGCTGGACTACATGGTCCGGCACCGTACAGCGGCGAACCTGCTACTGGCCATGATGCTGATCAGTGGGTTCGCGGCCTCGACGCAGATCCGGACGCAGTTCTTTCCCGATTTTGTCCGCGAGGAAGTGGACGTCGTCGTCAATTGGTCTGGCGCCGGGCCTGAGGATCTCGACCGGGCCGTTGTCGAAATCCTGGGACCGCAACTGCTTGCCATCAACGGTGTCGACGAAGCCACATCCGTTGCGCGCGAGGGCCGGGCCAGCATCGAACTGGAGTTCGAGGACGGCTGGGACATGGGCCAGGCAACCGACGAGGTGAAGGCCGCCGTCGATCAGGCCCGCTCCAGTCTTCCCGAAGGCATCGACGAACCGGTGGTCACCCGCAGCGTCTATTCCGACCGGGTGACCGATGTCGTCATGTATGGGCCGGTCGATATCGACCAGCTTGCCCGCTTTGCCGAAGATCTCCAGACCGTCTTTTTCCGCCAGGGCGTCACGCGGGTCACCATTCGAGGGCTGGAAGACCCGATCATCCGGGTAAATGTCGGCGAGAACATGCTGGTGCGGCATGGTCTGACGCTTGCCGAAATCGCTGACGTGGTTTCGGCGGAGATGGAAACGACGCCCGCGGGCGATGTCGCCGGCAGTTCCGCCCGGCTGCGTACCGGCCAGACGCGGCGCAGCGAGCAGGAGCTGGGAGAGATCGTTCTGAAAGCGCCCTCCCAAGGGGAAAAGCTTGAGCTGCGGTCCGTTGCCGACATTGTCACAGAAGGGGTGGAAAGCGGCCGGGCCTATTATCACAAGGGCATGCCGGCGGTGGTTCTGCGGGTCAGCCGCAGCGCCCAGGGAGACACCATCGAGATCCAGCGGGCAGTGGAGCGGATCACGGCGGACTTCCAGCACACCCTTCCAGAGGGTGTTGTCGTTCAGCTGACCAACACCCGCTCGCAGGCGATCATCGACCGGCTGGACATCCTGGTTGAAAACGGCGTCTTCGGGCTGGCCCTGGTGCTGTTGTTCCTGTTCCTGTTTCTTTCAGCCAGAACGGCCTTCTGGGTGGCCGCCGGAATTCCGGTGGCGATGGCCGCCACGGTCGGCCTGATGTATGTCTTCGGGATCACGCTGAACATGATCTCCGTGTTCGCGCTGATCATCTGTCTCGGCATCGTCGTGGATGACGCCATCGTGGTCGGCGAGCATGCCGACTTCCTGCACAGGCGCGGCTATTCGCCAGCGGAAGCCGCCAGCCTTGCGGCAAGGCGCATGACGGCACCGGTCTTCTGCGCCTCCATAACCACGTTGATTGCCTTTGTCGGGCTGGTTGCCATCGGTGGGCGCTTCGGCAGTCTTGTGGCCGATATTCCCTTCACGGTGTCGGTGGTGCTGATTGCCAGCCTGGTGGAATCCTTTCTCATCCTGCCGGCCCACATGAACCACGCGCTGAAGGCCAGCAAGAAGAAACACTGGTTCGACCTGCCCAACCGCCTGTTCAACCGGGGCTTCGTCTGGTTCCGGGAAAAGCTGTTTCGCCGGTTCGTCGGCTGGGTTCTCGCCGTGCGGTATCCGGCCATCGGCTTTGCGCTGATGGTCCTGGCGCTGTCGCTCACCTTGGTTTTCGACAAGTCGGTTCGCTGGCGGTTCTTCAATGCGCCGGAACAGGCGGTGGTTTCCGCCAGCATTGCCATGATGCCCGGGGCAAAACGCGATGACACCAAGGCGATGATTGCGGAGATGGAACGCGCGCTTGACGTGGTCAACCAGCGGTACGGCGAGCAATATGGTGCCGAACCAGTGGTCTTCGCGCTCTCCACCGTCGGCGCGACGGCAGGGCGCGGCCTCATGGGGGCAGATACCAAGGACGCCGACCAGCTTGGCGGGATTTCCATAGAACTGCTCGACCCCGACCTTCGGCCCTATTCGGCCTTTCAGTTCATCGGCGACTGGCGCGAGGAGATCATAAATCCGCCGCTTCTGGAAACGCTGGCCCTGCGCGGCGAGCGCTCAGGCCCGGGGGGCGACGCGATCGACATCAAGCTCTACGGCAACTCCACGGAAAACCTGAAAGCCGCTGCCGAAAGCCTGAAGCAGACTCTGGCGCCTATGGAAGGCGTCAGCGCGCTGGAGGATACGCTGGCCTATGACAAGCCGGAGCTGAACCTGACGCTGACACCACGCGGCAAAGCCCTTGGCTTCACCACGGAGGAAATCGCCCGCATTCTGCGCAACAGGCTGGAGGGCATCGAGGTTGCCGAGTTTCCGATCGGCAGGCGAACGGCGACGGTGAAAGTGCTGTTGCCGGATGAGGAAACGGATGCCGCGTTTCTCTATTCAACGCGGGTGCGCACCAATGCAGGCACCTATGTTTCCCTGAGCGAGATTGTGAGCATCGAAAGCACTTACGGCTTTGCCTCGGTCCGCCGCAGCGACGGGCTGCGCACGCTGCGGGTCTTCGGGGATGTATCGGAGGACAATCCGGCAGCCGCTGCCCGAGTGACCGACATGCTGCAGAACGAGCTTCTGCCACAGCTTGCCGCCGACTATGACGTCGAAAGCGAGATGAGCGGGCTGGCGGAGCAGGAACGCTCGTTCCTCTCCGATGCACTGATCGGCTTTGCCATGTGTCTGGCCGGCATCTACCTGGTGCTGTGCTGGATCTTCGAATCCTGGACCCGGCCGCTGATGATCATGATCATCATTCCCTTCGGCTGCGTCGGCATGATCTGGGGCCACTACCTGCACGGCATTCCGCTGTCGATGTTCTCCGTGGTCGGTTTCATCGGCATGGCGGGCATCATCATCAACGACAGCATCGTGCTGGTGACCACTATCGACGAATACGCCAAGGATCACCCCTTCCGGCAGGCAGTGGTCAACGGTGTTTGCGACCGGTTGAGGGCGGTCGTGCTGACGACTGCAACGACAGTGTTCGGCCTGGCGCCGCTGCTGTTCGAGACCAGTCGCCAGGCCCAGTTTCTGCTGCCGACAGTCATCACGCTGGCCTACGGGCTGGGCGTCGGGCTGTTCCTTGTCATCCTTCTGGTGCCGGCTCTGCTGGCGGTGCAGAAGGATTTCGGTCAGGCGATCACCAGCGGCAGGCGCCTGCTCAAGCTTCGGGGCAGGGCACCGCTTTCGGGTGGACAGGCGTGACCGCAGGGGGAGGGGGCAGTGATGGACTGGAGCAAAGCCTGAAACCGGATCGGAACACCTGATCCAATCCCGACGTCTTACCAGAAAAGTATCTGATCAAGGTCAGTTCAATCAATCGTGGAAGGAGACACGCATTGGACCGTCGTTGGCTGGGCGATCGTGCCCTGTCTGTGCCCGTTCTCAGCTTGGGGACGGCGAGTTTCACGTCCGGGCCATGGTCTGGCAATGATGCGGGTGCAGCCCGGCGTCTTGTCGACATCTGTCTCGACGAGGGGCTGAACATGTTCGATACCGCGGACGTCTATGCCGGCGGAAATGCAGAGATGGTGCTCGGGCAGGCAATCAACGGGCGCCGGGACAAGGTGATCATCTCCACGAAGGCGGGTCTGCGGACCGGGGCGGGCGAACATGACGTGGGCAGTTCACGCGGCCACCTGCTGAGTGCTGTCGAGGGAATGCTGAGCCGTCTGCGCACCGACTATATTGACCTGTTCCAGCTCCATGCGTTTGACGCAATGACACCGGTCGAAGAGACCATGGAGGTGCTAGATGACCTGGTGAAAGCAGGGAAGGTTCGGCACCTGGGTGTCTCGAACTATGCCGGCTGGCAGTTGATGAAGTCTCAGGCTGCGGCACGATACAACGGTTGGCAGCCGCTGGTGGCGCACCAGGTGTATTATTCGCTCATCGGCCGCGATTACGAATTCGAATTGATGCCACTGGGCCTGGACCAGGGCGTTTCAGCACTGGTGTGGAGCCCGCTTGGGTGGGGGCGCCTGAAGGGTGGCGGGAAGCACGCTTCAGCAGGCCGGCACAAGGACGCAACCCCGGACTATGCACCGCCTCTTTGCGACGAGACCCTTCTGGAGCGCGTACTTGCAGCGTTGGGGGAGGTGGCTCGTGACACGGGCAAAAGCGAAGCCCAGGTCGCACTGAACTGGCTTCTGCAGCGGCCGACCGTGGCAAGCCTCATCATCGGCGTTAGCAGCGAAGCTCAGTTGCGCAACAACATGGAGGCCACCGGCTGGGAGCTGGATGCCGAACATATGCGTCTGCTTGACGAAGCCAGCACCACTCCCGTTCCCTATCCGTATTGGCACCAACGCGCATTCCCGGAACGCAATCCGCAACCGGTCTGATCATCGTTCGATCCCATGCCCAAACGGCGGGGGAGGGAACGTCCTAACTGGATCAGAAGGGTCAGAGTGCGGCCAATGTCACATGCCGGTTTGCGGGAGCATGCCGAGGCCATGACATACGGCCTGATCCCGTTGCCAAGGGCATGAAACCTGCCGAAGTGCTCGATAAGCTGGATCGGTCCATACACCTTGCAATCAAGGGGTATCTGATGCCCGACAATCAGAACAGGAAACTGGTCGGCGGCAACATCCACAGCGTCTGGGGACCAACCCACAAAGCCCCCGGCCTACGTTGCTTCAACGCCTCCTTGCAAGCAGCCCGGTTCGCGGCTTTGTACTTCGTTTGCGCCCTATGGCTCATGCCTCCCAGGTTATCAATCCGGGTTTACGCAGTGGATCCCTCTTTCGATTTGTGCAAAACCGCATCATGTGCTTAATTTTTACGCGAATATTAACTGGGGACTAACCCCGTCGATTTTGATATATATAGTACAGGTTGTTTACCTGTGTGGTTCCAAATGAGTGATCATCAGTTCAATACCTCGGTCAGGATGGGCTCCGAACGGAATTTCGGGCTGGTCTTCGCCGTGGTTTTTTTGCTGATCGGGCTGTGGCCGGTCACTGGTGGCGCCGCGCCGCGATGGATTTTGCTATCCCTTGCGGCTGTTTTTATTGCCCTTGCCATGTTTGCGCCGCAGAGCCTGCGCCTACCCAACAGGTTGTGGTTCAAACTGGGTCTGCTGCTTGGTGCCGTGATGGCGCCGGTGGCGATGGCGGTTGTCTTTCTTTTAATCTTCATTCCCATCGGTCTTGCGATGCGAGCCAGCGGGAAGGATCCGCTTTCAAGGAAAGTGGATCCGAATGAAAAATCTTATTGGATTCCCAGAACCGACCAGCCGAAGTCCATGAAACTGCAATATTAGGACAAAAATACCGGCACGGTTCCCAGACAAAGCAAGGAATTGCCTCTATGTCGATGATCGCCGAATTGTGGGGTTTTCTGCGTGATAGGCGGAAATTCTGGCTTTTGCCAGTTTTCATTGTACTGGCGATTTTCGGAGCGCTGATCGTGCTCAGCCAGGGCTCGGCGGTCGCCCCCTTCATCTATGCGCTGTTCTAGACCAGTGACCGCGATCCTGGGGATCTCGGCGCTGTATCACGACAGCGCCGCTGCACTGCTGGTCGATGGCCGGATCGTGGCCGCCGCGCAGGAGGAGCGCTTTACCCGGCGCAAGCACGATGCGGGCTTTCCCGCCCATGCCATCGCCTATGTGCTGGACGAGGGCGGGCTGGACCTTGCCAGCGTCGATCACGTCGCGTTCTACGACAAGCCCTTCCTGAAGTTCGAGCGCTTGCTTGAGTCCTATCTGGCCTATGCGCCGCGCGGTTTCAATTCGTTTCGGATGGCGATGCCGGTCTGGCTGCGCGAGAAGCTGTTCCTGAAGGACCTGCTGAAGCGAGAACTGAGCCTTTTCGACCCGGGCTTCTCCGTGGACAAGCTGCTGTTCGCCGAACATCACATCAGCCATGCCGCCAGTGCCTTCTACTCGTCCCCCTTCGAAGAGGCGGTGGTGCTGACCATCGACGGGGTGGGGGAATGGGCGACGACCACGGTCGCGATCGGACGCGGCAAGGATCTGGAAATTCAGCGCGAACTGCATTTCCCGCATTCGCTGGGACTGCTCTATTCCGCCTTCACCTATTACACCGGCTTCAAGGTGAATTCCGGCGAATACAAGGTGATGGGGCTGGCCCCCTATGGGCAGCCGCGATTTCGCGACCTGATGCTGGATCGGATCGTCGACGTAAAGCCGGACGGCTCGTTCCGGCTGGATCAGCGTTATTTCAACTATGCGGCGGGTCTGACCATGACCAGCAAGGCCATGGAGGACCTGTTCGGCCACCCCGTGCGCCAGCCCGAGACGGAACCGCTGACACAGTTCCACATGGATATCGCTGCCTCGGTCCAGGCCGTGACCGAGGAGATCCTGCTGCGCATGACCCGCGCGCTGGCGCAGGAATACGGTATTCCCTCGCTGTGCCTTGCCGGCGGGGTGGCGCTGAACTGCGTGGCCAATGGCAAGATCCTGCGTGACGGCGCTTTTCGCGACATCTGGGTGCAGCCGGCGGCGGGCGATGCCGGGGGCGCGCTCGGGGCAGCGCAGGCCGCTTGGCATATGGAACTGGGCCAGCCCCGACAGGCGCAGCCCGGCGATGCCATGCGGGGTGCCTATCTGGGTCCAGCCTTCGACGACGACCGGATCGCGGCGGATCTGACAGCGGCGGGGGCCAGCTTTACCCGGCTGGACGAGGGTGAGATCCTGGCCCGCAGCGCACAGGCGCTGGCGGATGGCAAGGCCGTAGGCTGGTTTCAGGGACGGATGGAATTCGGGCCGCGCGCCCTTGGCAACCGGTCTATCCTTGGCGACCCGCGCTCGGGCTCCATGCAGAAGTTGCTGAATCTCAAGGTGAAATACCGCGAGAGCTTCCGGCCCTTCGCGCCTTCTGTCCTGCGCGAGCATGTCAGCGAGTGGTTCGATCTGGACGGGGACAGCCCTTATATGCTGCTGGTCGCCGATGTTGCCGAACGTATTCGGCGCCAGATGACGTCCGAGGAGCAGGCTCTTTTCGGCATCGACAAGCTGAACATCCGCCGCTCGGACATCCCCGCCGTGACCCATGTCGATTATTCGGCCCGCGTGCAGACCGTGCATCGCGACACCAACCCGAAGTATCACGCGCTGATCTCTGCCTTTCACGACCTGACCGGCTGCCCGCTGCTGGTCAATACCTCGTTCAACGTGCGCGGAGAACCGATCGTCTGCACTCCGACCGACGCCTTCCGCTGCTTCATGGGCACCGGGATCGAGATGCTGGTCGCCGGCAACTGCCTGCTGGAGAAAGAGGCGCAGGACGCCTCACTGCACGAGAATTACGAAAACATGTACGAACTGGACTGACCGGAGGAGCCCTTGCACATCTTCGGCCGCCATCGCCGGATCGCTACCATCTTGTGCCTGATCCCGGCGGGTTACTTCCTGCTGACCGCGATCTTTGCGCTGGTGCATTTTGACGATTTCGCCTCAGACCTGCCCAGGCTGCTGCGTTATGTACTGGGGCCGCTGGCGATTGCCGCGCTGCTGGTTGGCTGCGCCTGGCTTCTGTCGCCTGACAACGCGCTGACGATGGGGATTACAGCCTGCTCGATCCTGGCCGGGATGTTCATGTTCGAGGGGTACATGCGCTGGCATAACCTGCCGCAGCGGATGGGGCTGGCCGGGATCGTCGATGGCGGAACCGATCTGGAGCGCTATGGCGGCGCCATGCCTCCGGCCTATACGATCAAGGCTCTGAATGCCAAGTTGGGGACCGAAACTCTGGCCGAGGCGGTGCTGGCCGGGACGCCCGGAGCCGAGATGCTGCTGTGCAGCCGTATGGGCGTGCCGGTCACGACACGGATCGACAGCTACGGGTTTCGCAATCCGCTACCGGAAACCGCCGCGCCGGTCGATCTGATGATCCTCGGCGATTCCTTTGCCGAGGGGATTTGCCTCGACGATGGGCAGCATTTCGTCGACCAGATGCGTGCGGGCGGGGCTTCGATCCTGAACACTGCCAGTCGGGGTGCAGGCCCCTTGTATGAACTGGCAGTCCTTGGCCGCTATGGCCCGCATTTTCGCCCCCGCATCACCGTTCTGGCCTTTTTCGAGGGGAACGACTGGGAAAACCTGTCCGTTGAAACAGAACAGCCGTGGCTGCACGAGGCCCTGGCGCCGGAGGCCGATTTCGGCCCGATCGAGTTGGACGCGGCGCGGCGCGCGGACGCGTCCCGGATCATTGCCGGCTGGTGGCAGGGCACTGCTGCCACTTTGGAGGAATATCTGAGCCGCCGGGCCTATTTGCGCAATTTCCTTGCCCTTCAGGAAACCGCCAGCATCCTGGGGCTGCACTACCCCAAGGCGGCCAGCGACAACCCGGTTTTCGAGCAGATCCTGCATCGCATGAAGCAGATCGCAGATGGCTGGCAGGGGCGGGTGGTGGTGGTCTATATCCCCGCTCTCGACCAGTTCGGTGGGGTGTTTCCGCATGGCTTTCTCAGCGCTCCGCTACGCGAGAACGTGGCGCGCGCAGCCGAGAGCGCAGGCCTGGGCATGATCGACCTGACCCCGACCTTTCGCGACTATCCCTCGCCGCTGGGCCTTTACGCGCCGGATGCGCATCTGAATGCTGAAGGCGCGGCGCTTGCCGCCGGCACGATCATGGCCGACCCACTGATGGCCCTTCCCTGACCCCGCCTTGCCGAGTGGATGCTTGATGCCACAATGCAGTCGTTTTCCGCGCCCTGGTTGCCGAACTTTGCACGTGGCCGTGCACCATCCCTCCAGCGTCGGAATGCCCTGTTTCTGGCAACTGCGTTGACAGGCAGCCTCGTCATGTCTCCCGGGCTGACGACGCCGGCACGGGCACAGGATCTGAATTGGGACGGCGCGGGGGCGACAGCCCAGGGCACTGTCGAAGGCGGGTCAGGACAAGGCCGCCAGGGCTTCTGCGTGCAGTGTGGCGTTGGCCGCGGCGAGAACCTGACCTTCGGAGTGCAGGCCCAGCCTTTCACCTTTCCAGTCGGTGATCACGCCTCCCGCACCCTCGATAACCGGAATGAGGGCCATGTAATCGTAGGGATGCAGATTCATTTCGAACACCAGATCAATGTGGCCTGAAGCCAGCAGTCCGTATCCGTAGCAGTCGCCCCCGAAGCGGCGCATGGCGACCTTGCTTGAGAGTGCCTCGAACTGCGCGCGTCCCTCGGTGTCGAACGTGTCGGGTGTGGTCGTGTAAAGGATCGCGTCGGCCAGTCGGTGCCGGCCACTGGTGCGGCAAGGTTCACCATTGAATGTTGACGGTTCACCACGCCGCCCCGTCCAGCGTTCGCCGGTCGGCGGTATCGAGATGATGCCGAGTTCAGGTGTCCCGTTGAAAAGGCAGGCAATGAGCGTGCCGAAGGTCGGCATCCCGGAAACAAAACTCTTCGTCCCGTCAATCGGGTCGAGCACCCAGAGGTATTGGGCATCCAGACGTGCGTCCTCGTGCTCTTCGCCAAGAATGCCATGGGCCGGGAACTCTTTGAGGATGCTTTCACGCATCGCGGCCTCGATGGCGCGGTCAGCCTGCGTGACCGGGGAAAGGTCGGCCTTTTGTTCCACGTCCAATGGCTTGCGGAAGTAGGTCATCGCCATGGCGTCGGCCACGTTGGCGAGCCCGTCGGCAAAACGCGCCAGCATCTCCGTTTCGGGCGGCGTCGTGGAGCTTTGCATGGGTTTTCCTTGTCTGCGGGGAAGCTGGCAACGATGGTCAGCCGGCAAATTAACTCTAGACAAAATCCACAAAAATGCAAGACTACACAAATATCCCCAGAACCGCGAACAGAGGACGCGGCAATAACAAAGGGTCTCGGGAGGATCCGATCCGGGGCAGGCACTGGCACACGAACACGTGGATCAACAAGGAGAGACGACAATGAAGACCTGGACGAAATTCACCTTGGCTTCGCTGTTTGCCGTCGGCATGACGGCAACAGCCTCTGCCGACGAAATCACCGTCTACACTGCGCTTGAGGAAGAAGAGATCGCGGCCTATATCGAGGCCGCCCAGAAGGCGATGCCCGATACCGAGATCAATGTGCTGCGCCTGTCCACGGGCAAGCTGGGCGCGCGTCTTCTGGCAGAAGCGGGCAACCCGCAGGCCGACGTGATCTGGGGCTGGGCCGTCAGCGCCATGATGGATCCCCAGATCCTGGAGATGCTGGAACCCTACGCAGCCAAGGGCGTCGATGTTCTGCCTGCCTCCTTCCGTGGTGAAGACGGCAAATGGTTTGCTCCGATCGGCTACATGGGCGCGTTTTGCGTGAACACGGCACGGCTTGAGGAAAAGGGCCTGCCGATGCCCAAGAGCTGGAAGGATCTGGAGAACCCGGACTTCAAGGGCGAGATCCTGATGCCGGACCCGAATTCTTCCGGGACCGGATACCTGCACGTCAATGCGGTTCTGCAAACCATGGGTGACGAGGCCGGCTGGGCACAGCTCGAAGCCGTCGATCCGAACATGGCACAATATACTTCATCCGGTTCCAAACCCTGCAAGTCCGCACGCGTCGGCGAATACACTGTCGGCATTTCACTGGCTTTCACCGCGATGCAGTCCATCGAGGAAGGTTATCCGCTGGCAATGGTCTTCCCAGAGGAAGGCGTTGGATATGAACTGGAAGCATCCGGCCTGATGGAAAGCTCCGACAACAAGGATGCGGCAAAAGCCTTCCTCGACTGGACGATGTCTGACGAGGCAATCGGTCTCTACCAGCAGTACAAGGCGCTGATCACGGTTCCGGGTGTCGATGCTTCGCAAGCAGCTGAAAAAGCGGGCCTGCCGGCTGATATTTCGACCGTCCTGGCGAAAATCGATTTCGTCACCGCGGCCAAGAACCAGACGGCCGTGAAGGAAACCTGGAAAGAAAAGCTGGGCCGCTGATCGTGCCCGCGGCAGCTCCGGCTGCCGCCAGAAGCGCGCGGGGCTTCACTGGAGGCCCGCGCACCTTTGACAGGAGACCGATCCGCCGTGTACTTGACCGTCCGTAACGCCACCAAGACCTTCGGGGCCTTCAAAGCGCTCGACAATGTCTCGATCGAGATCGATCGACGGGAATTCGTTTGCCTGCTGGGTCCCTCCGGCTGTGGCAAGACGACACTCCTTCGGCTGATCGCCGGCCTGACGGAGCTGAACAGCGGCGAAATCCTTCTGGAGGGGACTGCGCTTTCGAACCTTCCCGCACGCAAGCGGGGCTTCGGGATCGTCTTCCAGTCCTACTCGCTCTTTCCCAACATGACAGTGGCCGAAAACATCGGTTACGGGCAGAAGATCCGTGGCACCCCGCGGTCGGAGATTTCACGGCGTGTGGCGGAACTTCTGGAGCTGGTGAAACTGCCGCAAGTCGCCGGCAAGTTTCCCGGTCAGCTGTCCGGCGGACAGCAGCAGAGGATCGCGTTGGCACGGGCAATCGCCGTCGACCCGCGCGTCTTGCTGCTGGACGAACCGCTTTCGGCGCTCGACGCGAAGGTCCGGGCCGAACTGCGAGACGAAATCCGCCATGTTCAGCGTTCGCTCGGCATTCCAACCTTGATGGTGACACATGACCAGGAAGAGGCGCTGGCGCTGGCGGACAAGATCATCTGCATGAACCATGGTGTCGTGGTGCAGGCCGGCACGCCGGAAGACCTCTACCATCGACCGGCGACGCGCTTTGTGGCGGACTTCATGGGGATCAGCAATCTCGTTTCTGCCGCCCCGATCCGGCGTGAATACCCGGATCTGATGGCAAAGTGGCCGGGGGGAGCGGGGACGGAGCATGTTGCCTGCATTCGCCCTGAACAGATCAGTCTGACCCCGGCGCGGGACGGCAACGCCACGGTGCGCAGCATCAGTTTCCTTGGCAATCTCAGACGGCTTGAGGTCGACAGCGCAATCGGCCCGCTGGTCGTCGAGACCCACGGGTATAATTCCTGTCACGAGGGCGAACGCGTGAACCTGAGCATTCCACCGGAAGCCTGCACCTGGGTGGCTGACGACTTGGCCCAGCAGCCTGCCGAGACCGCCGCATGAGCGGTGTGGAAACGATGACCACGCCAGCGCGCAGACAACTGGATGCGGACCGGCTGCTGACACTTGTTTGCGTTGGGCTGCCGCTGATTGGGCTCGTCCTCTTCTTTCTCTACCCGATGGTGATCGTGTTCCTGCGTTCCCTGACGGTTGACGATGGTTACGGGTTTGCCAACTACACGAGGGTTCTGGGTTCGACGGGGTTCTGGCGCGCGACCGAACATTCCCTGATCATGGGGGCTGCCACCACAGTTCTCAGCGTCTTCCTTGGTTTCATCATCGCGCATGCGCTCTATCGCTGCGCTTTCCGGGGCAAGTGGCTGATCCGCGGCGTGATCGTCCTGCCGCTGCTCGCCCCCTCGCTCGTGCAGGCGCTCGGGCTGATCTTCCTTCTGGGACGCAACGGCGTCATCAGCCGTGCCCTGGGTATCGAGATTGAAATCTACGGCTTCTGGGGGCTGTTGATCGCCAACACTCTTTATGCCTTGCCGCAGGCGGTGATGATTATCGGTGCGGCGCTGGTCCTGCTGGACGCACGCGTTTACGAAGCTGCGGAAGTCATGGGCGCTTCGCCATCACGCCAGTTTCGTGACCTGACCTTGCCCGCGGCGCGCTTCGGGATCCTCAACGCGGCTTTCGTCTGCTTCACAATCACGATCACCGATTTCGGCAACGCGGCGGTGATCGGCGGGGACTACTCGGTTCTGGCGACCGAAATCTACTCCCAAGTGGTTGGCCAGCGGAATTTCAACATGGGAGCTGTCGTCGGCATCATGCTGTTGTTGCCGACGGTGGTTTCCTATGCGATCGAGCGTCAGGCAATGAAGCGGCAACAGGTCGGACAGATGGCTGGCCAGGTGCCGTATCGGCCCTCCTTCGCACCCGTGCGCGACCCGGTCATGGCGTTCCTGTCGCTTCTGGTCTGCACCGGCATCGTCGCGGTTATCGGTATTGTCGTCTACGCAAGCTTTGTCACCCTGTGGCCTTACAACATGGCGCTGTCGTTCAAGCACTACGACATCACATTGGCCGGGGGGTATTCCTCGCTCTGGATGACCATCGTGATATCGCTCATGGCGGCGTCGGGAGGCACGCTTGCCGTCTTCCTCCTGTGCCTTGGGCTGCGCCGCCTTCCGCGCAGCGTGGCCCAGCCCATCCAGATGCTGGCCGCAATGCCGGCCGCAGTGCCCGGGATGGTCCTGGGGCTTGCCTATATCCTGACTTTCAATTCAACCGCGACGCCGCTCTACCTTCTCTATGGGACGGCGGCCCTCATCGCGATCATCAACTTCTATCACTACCACACGCAGGGTTTTCTGACGGTGATGACCGGTTTTCGCCAGTTGCCCCGGGCGCTCGAGGAAGCTGCAGACAGTCTTGGAGCTGGAATCGCAAGGACGGCCGTCGATATCATCGCGCCGTTCATTGCCCCAATGCTCGTTTCGGTGTTCTTTTTCCTGTTCATGCGGTCCATGGTAACCCTGTCGGCAGTCGTCTTCCTCACCACGCCTGACCTGAGCGTGGCGGCTGTCACCATCATGCGGCTGGACGATGCCGGTCTGACTTCGCAGGCGGCAGCCTTTTCCACCTGTGTGATGGCAGTCGTGTGTATTGCGCTTTTGAGCATGAAGGGAACACTGGTGCTGATGGGACGAGGCAACCGGAGCAAGGTGCGGACCTGATGTGGGCGAAAGAACGTCACCGGCTCATTCTGTCCATGCTGAGTGCGAGCCAGCAGGTGAGCGCCAACGATCTTGCGCAGATGCTGAACGTCTCTCGCGAGACGGTGCGCCGCGATTTGCTGGACCTGGAAGAGTCTGGACAGGTTAGCCGCGTCCATGGCGGCGCGGTCTTGCCCGAGCCGCGTTCCGAGGAGCCCTTCCGCCAACGGATGACGACGCAGATCCGGGCAAAGTCGGAGATTGCCCGCAAGGCTGCCGGACTGATCCAGCCCGGACAGACGATCCTTGTGGACGCGGGCACCACTACAGCCCTGTTTGCCCGTGAACTGGCCAAGCTGTCGGATCTGTCGGTGATCACCAACTCGATTGATATTGCCACCACGCTGCAAGGGGCTGGCAAGGATGTGCTGCTGCTCGGTGGGCGGATGGCGGCCGACGTCCCTTCGACGGTCGGCGAACTCACCCTGTCTGAAATCCGCCGTTTCCGTGTCGACCTGTGCTTTTCGGCTCCGGTTGGGGTGCATCCGGTCAAAGGTGCGTTCTTCTACGACCTGCAGGAAGCCGAAATCTCCAAAGCCATGGCGGCACAGGCGCAGCAGACGGTTATTCTGGCCGACCAGAGCAAGCTTGGAAAAACCAGCAGGGTTCAGGCCTTGGAGACCGGAGAGATCAGCAGGCTTGTGACAAACAGGGCAGCAACTGAAGAGCAGGTAGCGGCCTTCCGCCAAGCGGCCATAGACGTAATGGCTTGAGAAGCGAAAACCGCTCGATAGACAGGATCAGATTGCACAACGCGGTACAGATTTTCTGCACTCGCGCCTGGTTCGGCAAACTGAAGCGTCTGATCAATGTCGTCTTTGTTCAGCCGTGGTGGAGGGATCAGCCATGGCGACATGGGTAATCGGCACCCGCATCACGTTGCCGCTTCGCCCCATTCATCCCCAGCCTGCGTTTCTCCCGACCAGATATCGACAGCCTTGATATCGAAAGCCCATGGTTTCAGGTTGCCGGCTCCAGCCGCCTTCAGGCCTCAAGGAAGGGGGCTGAAAGTTCCAAATGGGTCAGCCAGGCCGGACAACGGGCAATGTTCCATCCCGGTTTGCGGGCCTTTGACGCTTGCGACATGATACAATTGATACAAACGGCAAGGCCAAACTGAAAAGAAGCTTACGTAGAAATGAGGTCCGGCCTGCCGCCCTTGCCGAGGCGTTGATACAAAGTGAGATCCAATGTTGCTTCAAGACGGAGCGAGTGCTTCTGAAAGTGAAGCCGATAGAAACCGGATCCAGCTGCTCATGGAAGAAGCTGTCGAGGCGTTGAGCGATGGCTTCGTGCTCTACGACAGTGACAGAAGGCTTGTTTTCGCAAACAAACGCTATGCGGAGATGCTTGGTCCGCACAAGGATCTGCTTGTTCCCGGCGCGCGGCTCGACGACATCGTCGGCAGTGCTGTCCGCAGTGGGCACATTTCATTCGTTCGCAGCCCTGAAGGCGGTTTGTCTGGTGTCCTGGAAACCCTGGCAGCCAGGGGAAAACTGAAGATCGAGATCAAGGTTGCCGACGGCAGCCAGCACAAGATCTATCTCAAGCATCTGAAAGACGGCAGCATTGTCGTGAAGGTTCGCGACATCACGGAACAGCGGACTGCAGAGGCGCGTGCAAGAGAGATCCTTTATGGCGCGGTTGATGCCGTCGACGTTGGTATCGCGCTCGTCGATGATGATGACCGGCTGGTGTTTGCCAACAAGAAGTTTCGGGAGATAGGCGACCCGGACGGCAGGCTTTTCGTCCCCGGCCGTGCGATGCGCGACATTCACGCCGAGGCCATAGCATGCGGCCTGATCCCGCTTCCGGGGGGCATGAACCCCGCCGAAATGCTCGATGAGCTGGATCGGCTTATACGCCTTGCCATCAAGGGGTATCCGATACCCAACAATCAGAACAGGGAACTGGTCGGCAGCGCCTACGAGACAAATCTGAAAGGACGGCTGCTCACGATTGAAGACGTCACGGATCGCGTCAGGGCGGAGCGGCGCTTTACGACCGCGGTTGAACGGTTGCCGGTGGGTATCGCCTTTGAAGGGCCGGACGGGCAGTTCACGCATTGCAATGATGCGTTTGCAGCGCCCTTTCACCTGACCGCGGCCGAAATTCTAAAGCTGTCGGATATTGAGCGGATCGACTTGCTGGCACCACAGATATCGATGGTTGCCGGTCAGGAAGTAGGCGACCGCGCGGCTGAGCTATTCACCGCTGCGGTGAAGCAGCAGCGCGAGACGCTGGAACCCATGGAGGTTCGCTTCTGGGATGGCCGGCACTACCGTGTCGAGCGAGCCATCTCCGAACACAACAGCCGCGTTGTCGTGGTCACCGACATCACCGCCTTGAAAGAAACCGAGGCCAGAAGCCTGGCCACCCTGAATGATGCCATTCAATCTCTTGATGAGGGGTTGGTGCTCTTCGACAAGAGCCTCAATTTCGTGCTCGGAAACCGGCTCTGGTACGAAATGTACTTCAGTGAACTGGCACCGCCCGTTGCCGGGGAGAACATTCTCACCATCCTGGGCCGGTTGATCGACAACGGCGTCGTTCTTGTTCCCGAGGGCGAAGACAAGACGTCCTATATGTGCGAGCTGACGCTTCTGGTGAAATCCTACCAGAAGAAGCAGGCCATCCATCTTGCCGGTGGACGTATTCTGCTGGCGTCAGCCCACAGAACCGAACTGGACGGGTATCTCGTCTCCTTTATCGACGTGACCGAGCAGCGACGTGCCGAGGAAGAGCAGCGCGAGGCGGATCTGCTTCTGCACAAGATCGTCGAGGCCTGCCCAGCAAACTTTCTCGTCTCCCGCATCGAAGATGGAAAAATCATCTACTGCCCGCCTGCTTCACGAGAGCGGTTCGGCGATATCGACACGACCCTCAATTTCTTCTTGAAGCCGGAGGATCGGGAGCGGTATCTGGAAGCGCTCTTGCCGACGGGAACACTTGATGATTACCGGGTTCAGTTCCGCAGGGCCGACGGCTCAATCATGGAAGGCATCACCGCCGCCCGCGTGACCGACTACAAGGGCGAGAATGTCATCGTGTCCTCCACAAGGGACATTTCGGACCTTCTGGCCATGCAGGAGGAATTGCAGAAACAGCGTGACATTGCCCACCAGAACGAAAAACTGTCCGCCCTGGGTGAGCTGCTTGCCGGTGTCGCGCACGAACTCAACAATCCCCTTTCCATCGTTACCGGTTACGCCCAGATGCTTCAGGGAAAGCTCAAGGACCCGGTTCTGGAAAAGCGCATCGACCGCATCGCGGAGGCTGCCGACAGAAGCGCGCGGATCGTCAGGGCTTTCCTGTCCATGGCGCGCCAGCGACCGGCAAATCTGGAACCGTGTACGCTGAACGAAATCGCCTCGGTTGCCCTTGATCTTGCCGGCTACGGGCTGCGCTCCAACGGAGCCAGGATTGAGACGGAGTTTGATGAGGATCTTCCGTCAATCCTCGGCGATACGGACCAGCTGGTCCAGGTCGTTACGAACCTCATTATCAATGCGGAACACGCCCTTTCGCCGCTTGGTGAGGAAGCGGTGCTTGTGTTGCGGACGTTCCACGACGGAAGAGACGGCCAGGCAGTCCTCGAAGTCCGGGACAATGGTCCGGGGATGACGAAGGAAATCAGGGACCGCATCTTCGAGCCGTTTTTCACGACAAAAGACGTAGGTGAGGGGACGGGCGTCGGCCTGGCATTCTGTCACCGGGTTGTCGACACCCATGAAGGCACTCTCGAAGTCAGTTCATCCGTTGGCAAGGGGACGAGTTTCTTCGTGCGGCTGCCCGCAATGGAAACTGAGGCTTCAACTGACACCTCGCAGGCCCAGCCAGGCGGAACGCATCATCGCAAACGGGTGTTGGTCGTTGATGACGATGTCGCTGTCAGCGAGCTCGTTTGTGACCTGCTGGCAGATCTCGGATGCCAGGCAATACAGGAAACCAGCGCACGCAAGGCTCTTGCGCGCCTGTCACACACATCCGTCGATCTGATTATCAGCGACTACAAGATGCCGGGCATGGACGGTGCCGCATTTTACAACAGCCTGATCGGGTTATCGCCCGGTTACAAGGATCGTATCGCCTTCATGACGGGCGATGCCATGGGGAAGTCCGTTCAGACATTTCTGATGGAAAGCGAGCGCCCCTACATTGAAAAGCCCATTTCCAAGAAGGATCTGGCTTGTTTGTTAAATCAACTGGACAGCAGGAAAAACACATCATGAGCGGGGCTCCGGGTGCGAAGCAAATTTTGGTCTGTGACGACGAACCTCATCTTCGCGAAATGGTTGCCGAGTATCTCGCCGAGCGCGGCTATGACGTTGTTGAAGCGCCGAACGCCAACGACATGAAAAGGCTTCTGGAGAGCCTGGAACCGGCGCTGATCATTCTGGACGTGAACATGCCTGGTACGGATGGTCTGACCGCGTTGCGTGACCTTCGAACCACCTCGACCGTGCCGGTGATCATGCTGACCGCAGCAAGTGATGTGATCGACCGCGTCGTGGGGCTGGAAATGGGAGCCGACGATTATGTCGGCAAACCTGTCGACCTGCGCGAACTGGAGGCCCGGATCAAAGCCGCACTGAGGCGCAGAAGTTTTGACGAGACAAGTGCGCAGCAGAAGGATCGGCAAGCGGGGACAGTTCCCTTTGGTACCTGCCGTCTGGATCTGGACGGGGCGAGGCTGATCGGTGGCGACGGTCAGGAAATTGCGATTACGTCCATGGAGTATCAGCTGCTCAGGGTGTTCGTCGAGAACCGTGGACGCGTTCTCAACCGCGACCAGTTGCTGGAACAGGCACACGACAAGGGCTGGGAACCTTTCGATCGTTCGATCGATCTGCGTATTTCAAGGCTGCGCCGCAAGATAGAACTCAATCCCACAAAACCCGAGACCATCAGAACGGTCCGAGGGTTGGGCTACGTCTTCGATTAAGTGCTCCTCCCGGCAACCCGGGAGACCTCGTCAGCTGCGATACCTGACGCAAATTCCAGTTCGTCGAAGCCGGAATTTGCGTCCTGTTGGTCAGCATCCCGGCTTTTTGGCGCATCAATCCAGCCCCAGATCCGCGCTGTCTCTTCGAGAACGGTAACAATTGTACCTTTGGTGTGTGCAGGGGCGGGCTTTTTGATACCGGGCGGACATGGGAAAACGCTTTCTCCGGCGCGTGATCCGGCTTTCCAAGTTTTTTCAAAAGATGTTTTTCTTCAGTCGTTTACACAGGGCTTGTCTGGAGTTTTGTCGCCCAGCTCAATGCCCGTTCAGACCTCGCATTTGAAACAATGTGTCGGATATTTCTGTGGGGCGAGCGCCCGGATACAATTGAAACACCCGGTGAAACGAGGCTGAAAAGAAAGGTTCCCATCTTTGGTGTGTCGGCAAGGTCGCCGACGCCAAAACCAAATGGAGAACTACCATGATGAAAACCACTTCTTTCGCACTGGCTGCTGTCATGTCCACGTTCCTGATCCAGGCAACGCCTGCTTCCGCTGGCCAGAGCTGCTGGGGACTTGAAGGTCAGGCGCTTCAGGATTGCATCGACAATCTTGTCGACGAACTTGGCAAGATCGGTCACGAAAGCAATTCCGATACGCAGACAGTGAAGATCAAGAAATCTTCCCGCCAGAAATCTCGTTGAGGCCTAACCTCGACCGGAACTGACAACCAGAAACCCTCGGCGTGAACAAGACGCCATAAGGGTCACCTCTCCTGCGGTGCAATTCGACTGGCATTGATGTGTTTTGGCTTGCTTGCCAGGGTATACCCATCAAGCCGTTGAATTGCCCGCAGACAGGTTTTCAAGAAGACGGCATCTGAAACGGCCGGTTGGCCCCTTCAGGCAAGCTCTCTTCTCCAGGCGTTTTGAAATTTCTACGCCTTTTTTGAGTGTCTGCTTTTACCACCTAGCCCAAACTGTTGAGCAACCGATTTCAAGGCACGCCGTTGGCTGACTTGTTCGGTTTTCGGTCCGGCGCTCTGCAACAGCCGGCAGTGATCATCAAACCAGGAAATGGCACCTCTTCCTGAGCATTGATGGGGTAAAAGCGCTTCGCGCAGCTTCACAGCAAAAGCCCATGGAAGGGGCCAAGACATGGCTTGGGCCCCTCCTGTTCGGTAACGGCAGGGTTATGCGGGGACGGACGGGTACTTCATGCCCGCGACTTCCTGCATCAGGCGGATCACCTGTGTGCTGTAGCCCGCCTCGTTGTCATACCAGACGTAAAGGACCAGCCGGTCGCCGTCGACGATGGTTGCCTGGCTGTCGACCACACCGGCATGGGTGGAGCCGACGAGATCGGAGGAAACCAGTTCGGTCGAGGCCGTGTAGTCGATCTGGTCCTGCATCGGCGACTGCACCGAAATCCCGCGCAGGTAATTGTTCATTTCCTCGGCCGTCGTCTCGCGCTTGAGGTTCAGGTTGAGGATGGCCATCGAGACGTTGGGGATCGGCACCCGCACCGCGTTGCCGGTCAGCTTGCCCTTCATTTCCGGCAGGCACTTTGCGACCGCGCTGGCAGCGCCCGTGCTCGTCAACACCATGTTCAGGGGCGCGGACCGGCCACGACGATCCCCGCTGTGGTAGTTGTCGATCAGGTTCTGGTCGTTGGTGAAGGCGTGGATGGTTTCCACGTGGCCGTTCTCGATCCCGAACTCGTCGTTGATCACCTTCAGCACCGGCGTGATGGCGTTGGTGGTGCAGGAGGCCGCGCTCAGGATCCTGTCGTCCGCCGAGATGTCGCCATGGTTCACGCCATAGACGATGTTCTTGATGCTGCCCTTGCCCGGCGCGGTCAGGATCACCTTCGCTGCGCCCGGGCATTTCAGGTGCTGGCCAAGACCATCCTCGTCGCGCCAGATGCCGGTGTTGTCGACCACCAGCGCATTGCGGATGCCGTATTTGGTGTAATCGACCTCGGCAGGAGAGTTGGCGTAGATCACCTGGATGTAGTTGCCGTTGGCGATGATCGCATTCTGCTCTTCGTCAACGGTGATGGATCCGCTGAAAGCGCCGTGGACGGAGTCCCGTCGCAGCAGGCTGGAGCGTTTCTTCAGGTCGCCGGCCTTGCCGCCGCGCACGACAATCGCGCGCAGGCGCATCTTGTTGCCAGCACCGACGCGTTCGATCAGCATGCGGGCAAGAAGGCGTCCAATACGCCCGAAGCCATAGAGAACGACATCCTGCGGTTCCTGCAGGATGGATGTCTTGCCGGTGTTGATGCTGGCCAGCTGTTTCTCGAGGAAGCTCTTAACGTCACCGCCTTCTTCCATGTAGCCGTGGCACAGCTTGCCGAGGTCGACGCGCGAGGCGGCCAGGTCCATCTCCAGCATTGCCTTGACGATTTCGAGGCTCTTGGTAACGTCCAGTTCCTGCCCGGTGATCTGCAGGGCATAGCGGTGTGCCTTGAGGATCTCGATGGCGGAGTTGTTCAGAAGACGCCGGCCGAAAATCCGGATGTTGATGCCGTAGTCACGGTAGAGATGCCCAACCAGCGGGATCATCTGCTCGGCAGCGGACTGTTGTTCCTTCCAGTTGTCGAAGTGGTTATCCATGGCCGCCATACACAAAACTCCCTTATGGTCTTTCCAGCGCGCTGAGTGGCAAGTCTTTGTCCTGCGCACGGTCTTTAGCTCTTGTGGAAACGTAATGTCCATAAGCAGTTTGAAGACTAATCGATTGAAATTTGGGGAGGGTGCTTTTGGTCGCGTCCAGGCCGCTGGAAGCGTTACATCTGGAACCTTGCAAGTGCAGATAATCAACTCGCAGAGACTTAGTTTGAACGCAGAAGTGCAGAGCAAAATCTGGTAATTCACGCTCGTCGACGGCATTTGCTGTTGAATTCGGACTGCGGATTCAAGCAGACATCGGGGGGCAGGCAAGTCCTGTGTTGATGACGTATCGGCTTCCGGAAGTCATGGGGTCGCGAAGCCTTTTCACACCCCGAGTTCACGCAGGCCTTTCTCTATCGTTTCGCGAGCGCCGTTTTCGGCAAACGGGAAGGACGCGAAGAAGACTTCCGAACTGATTTCCGGATCTGCCTGTCTCGCCCGGGCCAGCCATTGCCGGGCTTCTGCGTTCTTGCCGACCAGGTGTGATGTCAACGCCGCGATCAGCGAGATATGCTTGTGCGCACCAGGCATCTGGGCTGCTTTCACGGCAAGCTCTGCCGCCCTGTGCCTGTCGCCCAGTTGCAATTGCACCAGCGCACGTGCCGACACCATGCCATAGGCAAGCGGGTCGAGCGGGCTGAGGTCCAGCGCCAGAGCAAGATCTGCATCGGCCTGCGCTGCCTGACCTGCCATCACGCTCACCAGCCCGCGTGTATAGACGCCCTGCGCGAAACTGGGGCTGAGGCTGGTTGCCCGGTCAAACCAGGCGATTGAATCTTCCAGCTGGCCATCGAGCCAGGAACACCGCCCGGCATTGAAGTGTGCAAAAGGATCGAGCCTGTCGGTCTCCACCGCCTGCTGCGCCAGCGCGCGAGCCTTTTCGACCTCGGCTTCGGGATCTTCCGCAAAGCGCATGAAGGCTGATTGAAAATGCGTGAAGGACAGCCCGCCCATGGCGCCGGAGAAATAGGGATCGCGTTTCAGGGATCGTGTGAACAGTTCTGACGCACGGGCGTTGTCCTGCCGGTTGAACCGGTACATGTGATCCAGCCCCAGGTGAAAACAGGCCCATGCATCCAGTTCTCCCGGAGCGCGTCTGCGTGCGATGCGCACTTCGTTTTGCGGGATCTGAACCGCCAGACTGGCAACGACATGGCTTTCGATTTCCGGTCTGAGCTGCTGCAATTCGGACAGGCTGCCACGATAGTGTTCCGCCCAGATCGTGCCGCTGCTGGTTATGTCGATCAGCGAAACGCCGATCGTGACGCTTTCACCCGCAAGTTCGACCGTGCCGGTGAGCCCATAGCGAACGCCGAGTTGGCGACCGGCGGACAACGGGTCCACATCGGGTCCGCGAAAGCGGAAGCTCGATCCACGTGCGATAACGAACAGCCAGTGCAGGCGCGACAGATCCGCAATGATGTCGGCAGGCAGCGCATCGGCCACGATTTCGTGCTGGCCCGGTTCGCCAAAATACTGGAAGGGCAGGACGGCGATGGAGGGCCGCCCGTCGCGCGCGGTCTTCAGCGCTTCCTCAATTGCCGGGGCGGCCTGTTCCTCGGTGATCAGGCCCGAACGTGCCGGGGGTGCCTTTGCCTGGACACTGGAAACTTCGGTTTCCGCGACAAACCGGAACCCCTTGCCATGGATCGTCCGGATGACTTTCTGTGTGCTGCCGTTGTCCCCCACAGCCTTGCGTGCAGCCTTGATCCGCGCTGCCACTGCCGTTTCAGAGACGATCCGTCCATCCCAGACATGCTCTATCAATTCGTCCTTGCTGACCATCCGGTCGCGGTTTTCGACCAGCAGCAAGAGAAGGGAGAGGACCTGCGGCTCGATCGCCACGCGTTCGCCATCACGGCGCAATTCGAAACGCGCGCCGTCCAGTTCAAATCCGTCAAAGGTGAACACCAGGGCGTCGGCTTGCGGCACACGTTCCCCTTTCCCCGAAAGTCTTCATGAAAAGGTCAGTTATATTCATGTCCCCGTCAAGCATTGCCGCTGGGTAAGGCGTATCTCTTGTTCATCGGGAACGTCCGATGTTGCTTGGAAACACTGTTACTTGAACTAGGAGATATGAAATGCCGCTGGTTACGATCGATGTCATCAAGAACGTTTTCACCCCCGAACAGAAGCACCAGCTGATCGAAAAGGTGACCGAAGCCATGGTCGCCGTGGAAGGCGAAGCCATGCGCCCGGTCACCTGGGTCCGCATCATGGAAGTCGAGCAGGGTGACTGGGCCATTGGCGGTCAGCGCCTGGGCGCAGCGGACGTTCATGCCATGTCGGGCAAGAAAGTCGCCTGACGCTGCAAAAAATCTGTTGCAAGAAGGGCCGTGCCTTGTGGCGCGGCCTTTTGCGTTTTGAACGGAAGATGCCATCAGGCGCTCATGCGCAATGAGACCCTTGCTTCCATGCTGAACGCATCACCTGCCGTCAAACCTCAAGCGAGGGAAAATCGTCCTGCAGCTTGTCGGAATACCTGCCGTCGAACGTATGAAGCCCCGCATGGCGGATTTCGGTCTGGTAGTCCAGCCAGATGGTGCCGCCGCAACCGCGTACCCAACGCAGGCTGAAGCTCTGGTCCTCATGCAGGAACAACCGACCGCTTGGCGTCGGAAGGTGGCCGAAGAAGTCGTAATACTCCATGTCGGCATGGGCGGGGATCAGCGACATGTCGGGGTAGTTGGTGACGACACCGCGTTCCACCATCGTTTCCGGCACCTTCCGGCTCAGCAGCGTCAGGCCCTGACCGCCAGCGGGAATGGAGATGAAACCATCCCGGTGCTCGGGGTGCCAGTCGGTGTTGTCATAGTCGCGAAGCTGGTGATTGTAGGTCATGCTGCGGGAAACGAGCTGTTCCATCGGGCTTCGCTCGGCTTCCGGCAAGGCGGTTTCCGTTTCAATCAGCTGCCGGAGCAGATCCCAGTTGTAATATTTCTGCGGGTAGGACGCGCTGACGAAATCGCCGCCGAAGGCGACCAGACGCCACACGGCCTCAGGCGTGAACTCCATGTCGGAGTCGAGCATCAGCATGTGGCTGAACTGCTTGTGGGCGAGGAATTTGCTCATAAGGTGATTGCGGTTGATGACGAGGTTTGCAGCACCATAGGTTTCGAACGCAAACGGCAGTCCGTGGTGCTGAAACTCCTGCGTCAACGCGATGAGAGAGCGAACCGTCGGCAGTTCGACCTGGCCGCGGGTCGGCATGGCAATCATGATGATGAGCGGTGTTGCTCCGTCGGCCTCATTCGCCATTTCCTGTTGCCTCTCTGAAGGTGATGCCGGGGCATGGATGCCGGGTGTCTCGGGTCAGGCGTCAGGACCTCGGCAGAGTTTCACCGGTTTCCTATGGTGCTTTCTTTGGAGTTACGAGTTGCGCCGGTCGCAGCTCTTCTGCTTCCTTGAACAGTGAAAAGGTCTGGTTCACGTAGCCGACGACGCCATTGATCTGCTGCAAATAGGCTTGCAGCTCCGGAGTGTGTTCCGCTTCCACCAGCTGGATGGCGCGGGACTGGGGGTAGACTTCAAAAAGAACATAAAACAGCGGGTCTCCGCGGCGCAGGATGAGGGGAGCGGAGATATCGTGCCATTCGAACGCCCATGTCAGCGTTCTCGGCCAGACGTTGATCGGGAACCTTCCCGGTATCATCAGGCCGGGAAGCGAAGATTTCCCGACATGCTGAAACGGTGGCAGCTGCGACATGTAGGTGGGCTCGTCCGCAACGAAGATATACGGCAGGCGCATCTGCAGGATGGGGCGGTCGGGCGAGCGCCATTCTTCGCGCGGATGAAGGATGATCAGGTGAGCGAAGACATCGTCTCGAACCGAGGACATTGGCCCGTCGGCGTTCACGACCACGGGTTCACCGAAGTCGGTTTCGGCCATCTGAAGGGAAAGGTCGCAGGGGCAAAGTACTTCGAAAAGCCGGCTTTCGAGCCCCAGGACCGCAGGGCAGGCTGTCACGGATTTGGCATGGGTTCGCTGGCGCGGGGCTGAGGGCTGTTTCAGCCTTTGCGGTGGCTTGTAGACCAGTTGGGATTCGTCGCCCGCCAGCAGCCAGCCGACCGTTGCCGGCCTGCTGCCTTCAGTGTTTCCGCCGCTTGCATCGACGGTAACGTTGAAACTCAGCACGGGAGCACCACCCTTGTTATCGCCGGAATTGTGCACTGATCCAGGGCGGAGCTGGGAGCCAGCGATTGAGGCTCTTGTCGAGATAAAGGCCGGTGACGGTATTGTAGGAAACGGTCACGGGCTGGCGGGTAAAGGGATCCGTGACTTGCCGCGTCTGAATCTGAGACACGCCGTAGCCCGGTGAGAAGACGGTATTTGCGTTTGGAACCCGTGACCCCGCGCGCCCCCCGTAGACGGTGTTCATTACTGCGCGCCGTGAGCCGGGATGCCCCGGGTGGATGGTGTTCATTCCCGGTCGGCGGTAGCCTGCGCCACCGCTATAGACGGTCTCCATAGCTGCCCGCCGGAAACCGGGATGGCCGGCATAGATGGTATCCATCGCAGGTCGGCGATGGCCGGGATGTCCAGCGTAGATGGTATCCATCACCGGTCGGCGATAGCCTGGATGACCTGCATAGATGGTGTCCATCACCGGTCGCCGCGCGCCCGGATGTCCTGCATAGATCGTGTTCATCGCCGGCCGTTTGGAGAAGGGAGCGTATCCAGCCGGACCGGCGGTTAGGGTTTCGGAATGCATCTGTCCGGGCCGACTGCCCATGGAGCTGTCGGCTGAGGGTCTTCTGCCTGCGCCCAGTTTTACGAGATCTTGATCGATCCCCGGTTTCTTTCGGTCAACCAAAGCTTATCCCTCAAGAACCAAATACTATAAAAGATTTAAGTGCTAAACTGACACAAAGTTACAAAATGCCTCTGCTTTCCGCAACTCCTTTCAGAGCTTCGCCTACGTTCCTGACGACATTGCTCCAGTCTCGCGGATGCTGTTGCCGGAAAAAACGCATGTCCGGATACCAGTCCGAACGGTCTCCCTCAAAGCAGTGATACCAGTGGGGAAAAGTGTCGAGCAGCAGCCAGACCGGTGTGCCGATCGCCCCGGCAATATGTCCCACCGCACTATCGGTCATCACGATGACGTCCAGCGACTGGATCATGGCGGCGGTTTCGGCAAAATCGAAATCGTCGCAATCGATGACAAGGTCACCCAACCCGCCTTCGATAAGCTGGCGATGGGGCGGCCCTTTCTGCAGGCTGTAGAGTTGAACGAAGGGTAGTTCGGCAAGCGGCAGAAAATCCGAGAGCTGCGCTGCCCGGTCCGCGTTGCCACCGTAGTCCACGTTTCCCGACCAGAGGATACCGACACGAAGCGGTGCTCTCGCCCTTGCAAGCAAGGCGTCCCGCCTTTCTGCAAACGCCGGATCGCACTTCAGGCGCGGAGGTGGGTAACGGGACGGATCATCGACACCAAGCAGATAAGGCAGTGACAGAAGCGAGATCTGAAACTCGCAGCCATACCCAGGGAGCTCTTCAGCATTCTCGACCCAGATGTCGACACCTTGAAGGTTCTGCAGGAGGTGCGACAGGGCGGGGGGACACAGAAAATGGACGCTTGCGCCGGCAGCCTTCAAGCCTGGCAGAAACCGCGCCGCCCAGATGATGTCGCCGTGCCCACCCTCGGGCAGAACCAGGATTTTCCTCTCCGCTGGCGGAGATCCGTCCCAGAAGGGCAGGTGGTGAACGGCGGCCGGAGTGATGCCGGCGCCGAAACGATGCTCCCAAAGCGGCCAGCCACGCCGATAGTCCCTTTGCCCCAGAGCCAGCCAGGAGGCTTCGATAGCTGAACCGGCGTCGTCCGGATCGTCGTGCAAGAGCCTCTGAAAGATGTTGAATGCCTCGCCATGCCTGCCTGATCTGGAGCGGGCGACAGCCAGGACATAGTCTATCTCAGGATCGTCCGGCTGCAGGTTTTTCAACTGTTCTGCCACGGCCAAGGCATTTTCCGGGCGTCCGAGGCGCAGATAGTGCGCAGCAAGGCGGTGCAGGGCGACGATGCTTGGCGGCGTGATGGCAGCAGCCCGGGTAAGACAGGCAAGTGCAGCCGTATCCCGCTCCTCCAGAAGATGAACCTCCGCCTGCAACAGCCAGGCGTCCACATGACCCGGAGCGAGCTTCAGGCAGGCATCGGCATAGGCAATTGCCGTGGCACATTGCTCCCGGCCGAAGCTTCGCAGCGCCATTTCGTACAAGTCATCTGCCTTCAGGGGGCCGGGGTCTCTGGTCATTTGGTCTGCTGCGCTGTCCCGTTCACGTTGCTCTGTAGACTTCGTCTATGCCGATAAACTCGATCACCTCGTATCCCTTTCCAGCCATGAAGGTAGGGATCTCGGGACTGTCGGTAATGTTCTCGATGGTCCACACTTCGACCGGGATGGTCTCGAAGGGAAACTCTTCCAGGACAGCCATCTCGCCGCCTTCAACGTCGAGAGACACATAATCGATATGCTCAATTCCCGCGTCTGCCAGTATCTCCCTGATCGAGCGGACCGGTATCTTTGCAATGCGCTCGTCGTGCTCGGGATGCTGCCGGATCCTCTCCAGAAGGTCCGGAGCGATGTTTGCAAGCAGACCGCCGCTTTGGGTGTAGCCGGCTCGGATTTCCAGGAATTCCGCGAAAGGTGTCGGCGAGCCGACCGCAGCGTTGAGGCAGCTGCAGCCGCGAACGGACGTCGCCTTTGCGAAGTTTGCCGGCGACGGCTCAATCAAAAGCCCGGTCCAGCCAAGTTCCTTTTCGAAGAAAAGGCTGTTTGAACCAGTGAGCCCGTCATATCCGCCAAGTTCCAGGAAAACGCCGCCTGTACGGTGTTTCAGAATCTCGTCGTTCAGGAACTTGTCCTGGCCGGATTGGCTGAAATACTGCTGGTGCATGCCCAGGGCCTTTTCCACGGCCCAGATCTCGTGCCGCAAGCCGCCCCGGCTCGGTCCGAAAACATGTTTCAGCTGACCGACAAGCGTTTCCCGAAGGTCTGTCAGGGCTTGCGGGGAATACTCGCTGTAGAATTCCGGCATGGTCATGAGGCAGTGAGGTCCTGGCTGATTTGAAATTGCTTTGAATTGAATGGTTCAAGTCCATGCGAAAGTTACCTTAGGTTAGTTCAGGGTGCTGCCCAAATTCAAAGTCTTTGATGATCCCGCTGTAAGGGGGCGCAAGGAGCACGCACTGGAGAGGGCGAAAGGTGACGGCGCGAATGAAAGACCAGACATCCGCATCCAGCCTGACCGAGGCATTCCTGGAGTGGTACATCGCCAACCGGCACAGTCCGGATCTGGCCCAGCTGAATGACTATCTGCTGAATGCCGCCTTGTCGGCGCGGGGCTACAACAATCTGGAGAGCGGCGAGACCTTCTTCGTGAAAGAGATCCTGGCCGCCACTGCACCGAGGCTCTGTTTCGACATCGGTGCGAATGTCGGCCGATACCGTCTTGATCTGTTGAACTACACGTCCGCCGACGTCATTGCCTTTGAACCGCTGATCTCAACGCATGGAGAGCTGGTGCGAAACACGCAGGCGTACGGCGACAGGATCGTTTGCGAAAACGTCGGGGTTGGTAACTTCGACGGCGAGGGGATACTGCATTTCGATGCAACGAACCCTGTTCTTGCCTCCTTCTCGCAGGAGGTGAAGAAGGTGAGTTATGTCACAAACGAGCAAACGGTGAAGGCGCGGGTGACGTCGCTTGATACCTATTGCAGGGTAGCCGGAATTACAGCGGTAGATCTTATCAAGATCGACACGGAAGGCTTTGAGACCGAAGTGTTCGAAGGGGCTGCCAGGGTGTTTTCCGAAATCAGGCCGCGGTTCATCCAGATGGAGTTCAACTGGCACCAGATGTTTCGCAGCAGGACGCTGAACGACTTCGCGGAAATGCTTCCAGAATACGACGTCTATCAGTTGCTGCCGAACGGTTGGACGCGGCGGGAGCCGAGAGATCCATTGGCGAATTTCTACCAGTTTTCAAACTTCGTGTTCGTCTTGAACGGACAAGGGGAGTTTCTGCAGACTGCTGACAGCGGCGTATGATTTTATCTCGACAATACGAGACCCGAGTTCCGTATTGATCTCCTGCTTCAGTGCCGCGCGTTTGTCATTCGTCTGGTATATGCGTCGTGCCAGATCCACGAAGCGGTCCTTGCAATCCTGCGATCGGTCGCAGTTGCGGATGTCGTCTTCGAAACTCCACAGACTTTCATTGAGGCTTTTCAGCCGGGCCTTCCAGGTGTGGACCTGGCCCGTATCAGGCATGTGCCGGTCGTAAATCTCGCTGAGCGAAGCCAATTCGAAGCGGACGTGTTCCAGTTTCTCCGGAGCGGATATGCGGTCGGCCTTGATTTCAAGGATGGTGATCTTGTCGAGGAGTTCAGCCGGTGAAATCGGTATGTAGATCATGTCGACCAAGACACATGCCTTTATGTTCTTCCCGCTGGTTTCAGAACTGTACCATCAAGTCGCTGGTCCGTTAATTGGCGTGCTTGCGAGGCGGGGGGCACAGAACCTCCCGCCGAACAAAAAAGCCAGCCCTGCGTCACCAGGGCCGGCTGATTGCATGTTGCTGCAGGCAGGCGATTACTGCAGCAGGGCCGGGGCGTTGTCCGGAACGGGCGCAGGCGGCACCTTGGTGTCGGTGAAGGCGGGGACGGCTGCTTCAAAGGCGTCCAGCCAGGCCACAAGTTTCGGATGGGTCTGCCGCCATTCGCCGGCAAAACGGATATCCAGGTAGCCGAGGGCGCAGGCGAGCGTCAGGGAGCCGGCATTGACGTCTGCAGCGGTTGCCGGGACAGGTGGCGTGTTGTCTTCAAAGTGCTTCAGGCCACGGTCCATCTTGGCTGCCTGATAGGCGTCCCACGCCGGATCACGGTACTTCGGTTCCTTGAAGCGCTTCTCGTAGACCCGAAGGATGGCCGCATCCATGATGCCGTCCGCCAGTGTCTGGTCCCGCAGGACCGGAAACCGGGCTTCGCCCTCCGGAAACAGCTTGCCGCCGCCTGCCAGGAAGTCGAGGTATTCCAGAATGACGGAGCTGTCGTAGAGAACGTCGCCGTTTTCCAGGACCAGCGCCGGGATCTTGCCAAGCGGGTTCTGGCTGCGGAGGCTGTCAGAGGGGTCGGCGGTATTGGCGTCTTCGATCTCGACCTTGCCCTTGAGGCCGAGAATGGACAGGGCGAGCTTCACCTTGCGGCCGAAAGGCGAAGGGGGAGACGAGCGAAGTTTCATCATGGGTCCGAACTCCTGAAAGAAGAAGGCGGTTGGGGTGTCTAAGACGGTTAGCGTGCGCCGGGTGGCGGCACGGACAGGCTGCCGGCGCGGCAGCCGGATCTGTCGACCTCGCGGCAGGCACGGAATTCCAGATCCCGCGTGAGGCAGATGCGGACTTCCTCAAGTTCGCCCCGGTCGCAGGTGACGGCAAGCCCGTCCTCCTTGAGGCCCGGATTGGCAAGCCGGAAGGCTTTCTCAACGGTATCGGGTGCGGCCTTGCCGCGCTTGTCGAGTGTGCGGAAGGCCCCGGGGATCGTGATCTTGTCGAAAGCCTCGCGGGTGAGGTCGAAGTAGTCTTCCGGCGTCAGGCCGGAGCATGTGCCGTGCTTGCGCCATTCGTGGAAGACGAGATTGTGGCTCGGCATGATGTCTTCCATCGAAACGGCGATTTGCCGGTCGATGCGCTTCGGCGCGCCGGGGCAGCTTTCCGGGAAGCCACGCTCGTATTGGGGCCACAGGCCATGCACGACGAAGCGAAAGGGCTTGGAGACATCACATTGATGTGGATTGGCATCCGCGCCCTGTTGCTTGCAGTAGGTCGGCGACCAGGACAGGGCGAGGACATAGAAATCGAATTTTCCGGACTGATCAGCAGAGGCTGGCAGGCTCAGAAGTCCCGCCAGAAGGCAGACGGACAGTCTTCCGATATGGCCGAGCAGCGCCATGGATCAACCTTCTTGGGGAAGCCGTGGCCTTAGTGCGGGCGCGCCGTGCTGCAATGGTCGCCGTAGACCCGCCACTTGTCCAGAGGAGCGAGGCAGGCCTCCACATTCCAGCTGAGCCCGACGAAACCGGCGTGCTCTTCCACCATGTAGTGGACGGACTGAATGGTGCCGTCCGACAGGCTGGCCGTGCCCTTGCAGTAGCGGCGCTCGATCGGGCTGACGTCATTGCCGCTGTTGTTGACTTCACTGATGCCGTCGATGCTCAGGATCGTGCGGCCGCCGTAATAGTCCTTGCGAGCCCGGGCGACGGTGCCTGCGACGGCACTTTGAACGGATGCGGCCGTGCAATCCGGCAAGCGCTTGTCACTGCCAAACGAGAAGTAGACACGGTCGTCATTCGCGGCAGCCGGTGCAGCCAAGCTTGCGCAAAAGGCCAAGGCTGACAGGGTCAAGCAGACGGATCGGGCAATACTCACGGCATAAACTCCGGAAATCAAACTGTGTAGGAGACGATGGGGGAGCCGGGTCGGAAGGTCAAGGTTCGATCCCGGTAAAAGTGTCACTGTAGGGGCTTTATTCGCCGATCAGCTGCGTTACGTTCCAGCTGGTGCCGGGTCCCTGGTGCAGGACGTCGCACAACCAGGGCAGAACCAGGCGCATTTCCTCCGCAAGCGTGAAAGGGGCGTTGATCAGTGTCATGCCCGAACCGAGCATTCTGGTGTCCGGGCCGCTCTTGCCGACGTTGAGGTCGAGGCTCAGTACGTCGCGCAGGCCAGCTTCGTCGAAGTCGCCATGCATGCGCCGGATCGCTCTGACATCCTTCATCGGATACCAGAGTGCATAGGTGCCGCCTGGCCATTTCCTGTAGGCCTTCACCACGGCGTCGGTCATGCGGGAGAATTCGTCCGTCACCTCGAAGGCGGGGTCGATCAGCACAAGACCGCGTTTCTCCTTGGGGGGCAGAAAGCTTCCCATGGCAAGCCAGCCGTCCAGGTGGATGGTCTTGACCTGATGGTCTCCCGCGAACCGCTCCGCGAGCGTCTTGAAATCCGCCGGGTGCAGTTCCGTCAGCGTCAGGCGGTCCTGCTTGCGCATCAACTGCCGTGCGACCATGGGCGAGCCCGGATAAACCTTCAGCGCGTCGCCGTCGTTGAGCGCGCGCACTGCCGTCAGCCAGGGAGCAAGCAATTCGGCTATCTGAGGCGGAATATCGGCCTCAAGCACCTTGCCGATGCCCAGTTGCCATTCACCTGTCTTCTGCATCTCCTGCGAATTGAGATCGTAAAGACCGATGCCCGCGTGGGTGTCGAGGATGCGGAAGGCTTTGTCCTTGCGCTGGAAATAGGCGATCAGGCGGGCCAGTACGACGTGCTTCAGGACGTCGCCGATGTTTCCCGCATGATAGGCATGGCGGTAGTTCATTCGGACTGGTTCCCGGTGGCAGGTTCAGCATCGCGCTTGAAGAAGATGACTGCCTTGTCGCCATGGTCTGCCTTGCCGATTTCCGAGAAACCGAGACGGCTGTGGAACCGTATCGAGCCCGGGTTGGCGGGGCGTTCGTTGACTTCGCAGACGAAAACACGACCACTGCCGGCAAAACGTTCAAACAGCGCGCCGTAAAGGGCGTCGCCGATCCTCTTGCCCCGAAGGCTTTCGTCGACGCAGATCCGGTCGGTGTAGGCAAAATTTGAAACGCGTTGGCTCAGCCATTGATAATTGCGGCTGTCATAGCCGGCGCCGTCGCCCAGGCACAGCAGGAAACCGGCAGGCGTGTCGTCCACGACTGCAACAAGACAGACAAGGGCGGAATTGACCAAATCGAGCAATTCTTCGGCTGTCAGTTCGTTGACGGCCGGAACAGCAGCATTGTTCAGCGGCAGCAACGCGCCGAGGTCGCCCGGCAGGAACGGTCGGATGGTCAGGGTATCGGATGAAACGGCAAGCATGGGGCACCACGGTGGATTTCGGACCCGCCTTATAGGGGCTTCGGCAGGAAGTGGAAAGATGTCCGCTGGATCCGTTGATTGCAGCTACTGCAGGGGATCAAGGGAAACCGGCACGGCTCCAAGTCAGGTCGGGGGAGGCGGTGCCGGCATTGTTGGTAAAAAGAATGTGGGCGCAGCAAGGCTGCGCCCACTTGCTTCATGCTCTCAAGCCTCTGTGTGGCAGGGGCTAGGGGAGCTTATTCTTCGGCAGGTCCGCCATCGTCTTCCTGCGGTGCGTCGCCTTCTTCAAGCGCCTGCAGGTTGACCGCTTTGGGGCCCTTGCCACGACGATCCGGTTCGGTCTCGAAGGACACCCGCTGTCCGCTGTCCAGGCCGGCAAAACCGGACCGCTCGACCGCGGAAATGTGCACGAACACATCCGCATCGCCTTCGTCCGGAGTGATGAAGCCAAAACCCTTGTCGTTCTTGAAGAACTTTACGGTGCCAGACTGACGCGGGCCACGCTCGACCGGGGGCATGTCACGCCGCGGGCGCTGCTGACGGAAGCCGTCGCCTTCGCCGCCTTCGCGCGGGCCGCCGCCATATCCGCCGCGTCCGCCACCGCCGTAACCGCCTTCACGGCCACCGCCGCCACCGTATCCGCCACGGCCACCGCCGCCGCCATAACCGCCGCCATCGCGACCACCGCCGCCATAACCGCCGCCTTCGCGTCCGCCGCCGCCATAACCGCCGCCTTCACGTCCGCCGCCGCCGTAGCCACCACGGCCACCGCCGCCGCCGTAACCGCCGCCGCCTTCGCGGTCGCCGCCGCCGCCGTAGCCACCACGGCCACCACCGCCACCGTAACCGCCCCGGCCGCCGCCATAGCCGCCTTCTTTATTGTCGTCGCGGCCGTAGCCGCCACCAAAATCATTGTCGCGTCCGCCGCGGTAGCCGCCATCCCGGCCGCCGCCATAGAAGTCTCCACCGAACTCGCTTCCGCCAAAATCACTGCCGAAGTCTTGCGGACCGCCAAACTCGCGCTTGCCGCCGCGCCGACCACGCGACCGCCGGTCCGAATCACCATCGTGCATTACCGAATCACCTTAATTGTTGCGCCCTTTCGGCACATAACGACCAACCTCACCCGCCTTCACAGTCGAGTCACCACACTCAGGCGCACTCCGTGCGTCTGATCAACATTCTGGGATCGGGTTGAAACAATCTTGCCACATCCCTCTCCAGCCGCTGCGTTATCATCATAAGGGCGGGACAGGGAAAATCGCAAGAAAATCCTTGGTGCAGGCGCTAATTGGAAGCGTTTTTCGGAGGCCAGGTACTTGACCAATTGGACAAGTCAGGTTCCGTACCGTCACATGTTTTCCTGGCCGCTTCTTCCAGCAGCACCAGGCCGGTGCCGTTCCACACCCATCGGTTCCACAGGCCGCATTCGCCAACTCCTGAACCCTTGAAGTAACTTACGAGCTGTTGATCGGCCGGAATCCATCTTGCGTTGTAGATGAGATCCGTTGCGACCGGACCCTTTTCCGACATGCGGGCGACATGCACCTGACGGGCCGCGCCGTCCTTGCCGGAAAGGACAGCTACATAAGGGCTGTTGTAGGCCGTCGGAGCCCCGCAGGGGATGATGTAGAGCGCGGCGCTGTCGGCAAGCGGCACGCGAACGGCATTCAGGCTGGCGAAGATGGTCGGGTCGATTTCAGAGCACAGGCGGTTGGCAGACCAGACGGCAGCCACTTCCGGCGGGAGCTGGTCGGCGCTCATCAGCGGAATGGCGTGCGGGGCGTCCCTGGCAGGATCGGTGCCGGGAGAGACGATGGCTGCAACGGTGCCGGTGCGGTCCTGGCGATTGTCGAGCCACAAAAGACTGGATTTGAGGCCGAGGAGGGGGACGGGCACCGCGACCGGGTCGGTTCCGGTGGTCGCAGGTACGCTGATGGTGAGTTCCTTGCCCTTGCGCATGGCGTCAAGCAGCGTCGTTGTTGCCGGGCCTGTCGGATACCAGAAGCCTTCTCCACCGAGCGGACGGAAACCGGCTGGCGGATTGACAGCCGGCTGCATCTCGCGCAGCTGTTCGATCGGCAGCGCCTCGATCGGAGCACCGTCGACCTCGAACTTCAAGGTGCCGTCCTTGGGCAGCTCGGTGTTGGTGGTTACACGGACAAGAGGCTGGGCCTCCGCCTGCCAGTCGCGGACGATGCGCACATCGACCCAGACCGACTGGCTGCGGGTGAACGAGGAGGCAAAGCACACGCCGGTATTGCCGCAATCGACCGTCCAGCTTTCGAAGCTGGGCGTCGTCCGGCCAGGCTGCGCCATTGTGCTCGAAGCGCCCAAAAGCGCTGCGGCAACAGTCATCAGCAATGTCAACAGTCGTGGCGTCATCAGCTCCGGCTATCCGAATGTGCTTGGCGTCTTCCAACAGGTCCATACATCTTGTACGAAATGCACGCGGCCAGGTGAAGCCGCGATTGACCAGAAACACGACACCGGATGGTGTTGTCCCGTATTTGTTACAATGGGCCGTGCGAGGCCGCTGTTGAAGGAGGCTACCATGGCGCAGGACACGACGAACTCCGGTGGGGATGAAAATCCGGAAGACGGCATGCCGCCAATCCAGGTGATGGTGATTGCCGTTACGCCGTTTCAGCAGAACTGTTCGCTCATCTGGGACCCTTCATCCATGCGCGGAACGGTGGTTGATCCGGGCGGTGATGTCGACAAGATCCTGGCAGCGGTGAACAAGCAGGGCGTGAATGTCGAAAAGATCGTTCTCACGCACGGTCATATCGATCACGTTGGCGGTGCGGCCGACCTGGCCGAAGCGCTGAAGGTGCCGGTAGAGGGGCCACACGAAGCCGATCAGATGCTGATCGACAGGGTGGCCGACCAGGCGGTGCAATTCGGCGTGGAAGGCGTCAAGCCCGTGATGCCGGATCGCTGGATGGTTGAAGGCGACCAGGTGGAAATCGCCGGGCGGATGTTCGATGTTCTGCATTGCCCGGGCCATTCACCCGGCCACCTGGTGTTCTTCGACAAGGAACTGCGTTTCGCGATTTCCGGCGATGTTCTGTTTGCCGGCTCCATCGGTCGCACGGATCTGCCGGGCGGCGATCATGCGACCCTGATCAAGTCGATCCGCGAAAAGCTGCTGCCGCTTGGTGACGATGTCGCCTTTCTTCCTGGTCATGGCCAGGCCTCGACGATTGGCCATGAGCGTGAGACCAATCCGTTCCTGACCTGAGGTGCGGTGATGCCTTGATCCGCTGAGGGCTGCCCTCGGCGGACCGGAAGACTAGAAATCTGCTACTGCCTGAGGTCCTGCTGCGCCGGTAGGGCGACGGCTAATGACTTTACCTGTCAGAGCAGGGCTCTCAGATCGTCGATGCGATCATTGACCAGCCAGCCGTAGTAGTTTTCCTGCGGCCAGCTTTGGCCGCTGCGGCGGTATTTCGCAGCCCGGCCCCAGGGATCGCCGAGATTGTAGAGCGTCGCGGTCAGGCCAGGGTTTTTCGAAATATCCACCTTGCCGACGGACTTATAGGCGGCAATGGAGTCCTGGATGATCGCGGCCATGTAGTGCAGCGAGATGTTCGGGTCCATGGTGGCCTTGTAGACCGCCTCTGAATCGGCTGCCGTCAGCTTGCGGAAGTTGCTTTGCTTGGCAACCCGGTCGGTCATCTTGAGGACCGTGAGCGGGCTCAGCTGGCCAAGGCCGAAGCTCTGGCCGGAATAGAGCGGCTGGAAGAACGCTTCGTTGAAGTTCTTTTTCGGGTAACGGACGCCGTCAACCGAACGGCCGCGAAACTTGCCGTTCCAGACGTTCTCGTAACAGGACCAACGGCGGTCCGAGCTTTTCTGAACATGGTCCTTGCGGCAGCGTTCGAACTCCGGGCGTTCGACGAACTTGTCGACGTGCACTCCGTTCAGCTCGAAGTCGAAGCGGATGCCGGCATAGGCGAGAGCCTTGACGTAGTAGGACTGGGCGCTGTCGAGCGTGTCGTAGTTGTAGGTGTGTTCGCCGACGATGGCGCCGATGATGTGGATCGGGTCGATGCCGTAGCGGGCGGAGACGCGCTTGATGGACCCCATCAGGCGGCGGTCACGCTTCAATACGGCCAGAACCTTGTCGAACTTGGCATCATAGGATGATTTGGAGGCGGCGGTACGGCGCGAAGAGGCGAAGGGGATCTTCGGCTGGCTCTTGAACCGGTTGCCTTCCGGCACCACCCGCACGGATTGGGCTTGCACGGTCGTACTTGTCGCGAGAGGCAGCGCCAAAGGAGTCAGGAGCAGGCCAAAAACCAGACATCCAGTCACCAGTCTGGAAATTCGGCCGAGATGACGGGTCTTCCTGCACACCATAATTTTTCTGCGCCTGGCTTTATCTTGTGTTTCTCGCCGACCAAATGCGGTCGTGCCGGCGAGCTCCAGTTGGTTCACATAGCTCGCTGGATGCGACTGTAAATAACTCATCTTGCAAAAAGCCCCCAGAAAAAACCACCGCAGCCGCGAAGATGCAACCGGTTCCTGTCTCTAGGGCAGGGACATCAACAAAGAAGTGATGCCGGTCACAGCCCGGTGGATTGTCAGGAGCCGGGTGCCGAACGAAAGGCCGCGGCAGGCCCCATGCGCAGGCGGACAGCCTTTGGAACGTCCAGGAAGTCGTAGAAGGCCCGGTGCTGACGCAAGCCGCATAACTCGCGCTGGATGGTGACATGCCAGAGCGCTTCACCGGCTTCGGCAAGCTGGTTTTGCAGGGTTTCGCTATCTGTTTCGGAACCGTCTTCCGCCGATTTCAGATCGGCCAGGGCCGTCTCCAGCTTTTTGGTAAGCCGCGAAAGCGTGGATGCCTTCTCGTTGAGAATCTCGTTCTCGAGCGCTGCCGAGAGCGGATCCTTGTCGGCAGGTCTGGTCAGTTGAGGTGGGCGTACGGTCATGACGTCGGAAACTGTTGCGGCAATCTCACGCAGGGTCACACGACGGCTCCTTTCAAGGCAAGCCTTTTTCCGCAAGAGCTGACGTCGACTGCATCGCGGTGAGGCTCGGCCTCGGGAGGGGCCGGAAGGTCGATCTGTTTCTCGGGAATTAGTCAATTCAACCGTAACTTTTAGGTGCTACCTACCCGATTACCTACGCATTTATACGGATCATTCCCGACCATGTTCAATGTGCTTGGCTGCATCTTCTATCAGCACAACATCGCGCTTGTGGGGCTCGCAGCTCTCGTTTGTCTGTTTGGATCGGCCGTCACCCTGCGGCTGTTGCGGCGTTGTGTGCGTGCGCAAGGCACGCAGCGTCTCGGGTGGCAATTTCTGGCCGCCGTTGCCGGTGGTGGCGGTGTATGGACCACGCACTTCGTTGCAATGCTGGCGTACGAGCCGACCGCTCCGGTCTCGTTTGATCCGGCTCTGACACTCATTTCGCTGGTGATCGCGATTGTCGGGCTGTTTGTCAGTTTCGTGGTCAGCGGCCTCGGTAGCGGAAAGATCCTGACCGGCATGGGTGGGGCTCTCGTCGGAATTTCGTTTGCGGCGATGCATTACACCGGGATGTTCGCCTACCGGATCACAGGACTCGTCGAGTGGGACTTCGGCTACATCGTCGCGTCCGTCCTTTTGTCTGTTGTCCTGTCCGCTGCCGCGATCACCTTGATCTGGCGCACCTACCTGGGCTCTCGTCGGTATTGGGTTGCCGTTGCCCTGATGGTGACCGGGATCGTAAGCCTGCATTTCACCGGCATGACCGCGTTGCGGATCATCCCGATGTCGCAGAATTTCACGGAGGTCGATAGCGGTGCTGCCCTTGCCCTTGCGTTGGCGATTGCCGTTGTTGCCCTGCTGGTTGTCGGCACCGGGCTGACGAGCTTCCTGATCGACAACAACGTGCGAGCGATATCCAGGCGGCAACTGCACCATGTTGCCGCGCATGACGCACTCACGGGCTTGCCGAACCGCACGAGCTTCCAGAGACAGCTTGCCGGAAATCTCGATGGCTATTTGAACCCCGGCAAGAAACTGGCGGTGATCGGGATCGATCTGAACCGCTTCAAGGAAATCAACGACACCTTTGGCCACGCTGCCGGTGACGAGGTTCTGCGCATCCTGGCCCGGCGCATGGAGCAGATCCTGCGCGATGATGAATTCATCGCCCGCCTCGGAGGCGACGAATTCGCAGCCATCAAGCCTTTCAGCGACAGGGATGAAATCCTGTCTTTTGCGAAACGGATAGAGAGCGTTTTCAGCCGTCCGATCGAAATAGGTGCCATGGACGGCATCGTTGGCGCGAGCCTCGGGGCCGCGATCTGGCCTGACGATGCCCAGACGCCGGACGAACTGGTCAACAATGCCGACCTTGCCATGTATCACGCCAAGCATGGGTTTCTCGAAACGATCTGTTTTTACGATGCCAACATCGGTGCAACGGTTCGAAACAGGCGGCAACTGGCAGAAGATTTGAGACGCGCGCTGGAGCGGGGCGAGCTCGAGATCCATTATCAGGTGCAGATGTCGCTGAATTCCAGCCAGGGCATCCGCGGGTATGAGGCCCTGCTTCGCTGGACCCATCCGGTAATCGGCCCGATTTCACCGTCCGAGTTCATTCCCGTTGCCGAGGAAAACGGGTTGATCGCTTCCCTAGGAGCGTGGGTACTCAACAAGGCCTGCGAGGACGCATCGCGATGGGAACCGGCTTACCGGGTTGCCGTGAACGTTTCCGCCGTACAGTTCATGGACACCAACCTGCCACGGCTGGTGCATGAAGCCCTGGTGACGACCGGACTTTCACCGCACCGCCTGGAACTGGAGCTTACGGAAACCGCCCTTGTGAAAGACAAGGCCCGTTCGCTGCACATCATGCGCCAGATCAAGGATCTGGGCGTCGGTCTTGCGCTGGATGACTTCGGCACAGGCTATTCTTCGCTTGAAACCCTGCGGACCTTTCCCTTCGACAAGATCAAGCTCGACAGGGCGTTTGTTGGCGAAATGGAACAGGACCGCCAGTCCAAGGCGATCGTGCGCGCCGTTCTGGCTCTCGGAAAGAGCCTGGACATTCCGGTGCTGGCTGAGGGCATTGAGACTGAAGAGCAGATGGAGATCCTGCAACAGGAAGGCTGCGACGAAGGCCAGGGCTTTCTGCTGGGGCGTCCATCGCAGGTCGATCGCCTGATCCAGCACGGCGGCCCCGTGCAAAACGAGGCGCGCAAACAGTCTCAACCATCACGCAAGACGGCAGCTTCGAAGTGTGAGCCTGTCGACGATAAAGACGATGGCTCGGCTTCCCTGCGTTCGCATCTTGCCGCACGCAGTTGAGGCAGGGCAGCGGTCTTGTCATCAGGGTTGCAAGCGGCGTATCGAGATGCCGGGACGGGTTACCCAGCAGGTTTTTCCTGTGTCAGGTCCTTTTCAAACGCGATCAGGCACAAGAGCGCGCACAGTTTGATGAGGCAGGGAACGCCCGCATAAGTGAGGCTGAGCAGAAAGCCGAGTTGTGCTGTGAGGGCAGTTCCCGGCTGATACCCGAACAGGCCCAACAAAGGCAGCGTGAGGCCGGTGGCAAGGGCGAGTCCGGACTTGGACAAGAACGCCATAATCGCAAAAAGGCGCGAAGCCTCCCCCTGGCGCCGGTCCGTGTCGATATGGTCGGCCAATATGGCGGGTGGCAAGGCAAGGTCGGCGCCTAGCGCAAGGCCGGACAGGGCACAGACAAACGCATAGGCTGTCAGATCTCCCTCTCCCAGAAGAGCGGCCCAGCAGAACGTGAAGATGGCGCCGGCCAGTGACATTTGCCACGCCCGCACCTTGCCGAAATGTCGGGCAAGCCGGGTCCAGAGTGGCATCGAGATGACGCCTGACAGGAAGTAGACCAGCAGAAACAGCCCTGTGTAGCTCTCGGCCCCCAGTCTGTCGCGGATGAAGAACAGCACCAGGACGGCGGGGATCGCGCTTGCTAAAATATTGACAAACAGCAGTCCGAAAAACAGACGCCTCCAGCGGCTCCGCAACAGGGTCCACCAGCCCATTACCGGACCAGCTGTTTGCGGGTTTTCAAGGGGTGCCGACCGCATCCATCGTAACAGCAGCCACAAGGAGATCGCCAAAAGTGGCAGATAGCCAAGCGTCACATAGAGAAATGCCGTTTCGATGCCGGTCCGTGTTGCCAGTGCGGCGGGCAGGACCGACGCAATGAGGAGACCGGCAAGACCGAACCCTTCCCGTGCCGCCGTTACCGGAGTCCTGTCGGAGGCACTGGTTTTCCAGAGACCGCCCAGTGTCTGGTAGTTGATGGTGACGACCGAATATCCTGTGGTGCAGATGAGCACGGAGGCAGCAAACCAGACAAGCGGTGCCTCCTTCCAGGGATGAAACAGCATCCAGAAGCCCACGCCAAGCAGGATTGCGCCAAGTGCCAGAACAGTCCCGCGCCACTGGTGAAACCGGTCGCTGAGGCTGCCAATGAAAGGATCCTGGATGGCGTCGAACAGGCGCAGGGCAAGAAGAATGGCGCCGAGCGTCGCCACGGGTTGCTGCAATGTAACGGCATAAAAATCCGGAGCGTGCAGGTAGATCGGCAAACCGGCAAATGCCAGGGGAAACGCCATGACCCCATAGGTCGCAAGGCCGGAAAGCGTCACGCTTCCTGTATCACCGGATTTTTTTGGCAGAGCCGCAGCGTCGTCCGACAATCGTGTCGTCACGAACCGGACCCGACCAGTTGCGCACGCAACTGAGGATCACGCGTGTTGTTGCCCAGCCAGATAGCGAAGAACTTCTTCGTGAATGCCGAGTCGGAGATCGTGCCGAGCTTCTGGTTGCCGAGATAGAACTCGGCCTTGCCGCTGCTGGTGCGTACACCCGTAATCGATTGTCCGGGGGAGACATTTGGAAACAGGGCTTCCATCTGGGTTTGCCACTTGGCAAGCTGAGCATCCGAGACGCCGCCCTGCCGGCGGATTTCCTTGACCGAGCTTTCAGCGATCTGCTTGCCCTTGAAGGTGCGCAGATAGGTGAGCTTCAAGGCAAAAGGGGCGGACGGGCTATAGGTGCCTTGCGGGGCATAGAGTTCCGCGTCAAACACCTTGAAGCCGAGGAAGGTCATCCGGCCCTTGCCAACCAGTTCGGCAGACGGAAGCAGCCTGGCCGCTGAACCCAGGTCGGCGAAGGCCGCGCCGGCAGGTGCTGCAACAGCGAATGCCAGGGCGAGCGCGAAAGCGAACCTGCGCCACCGGAACCCTTGTGTCTTCAAATCAGGAAACATCGAACAACCCTCCGCAGATCTTGTCGTGTACCCAGCCTGAAAGGATCTACGGGGGAACCGCGTTGCCGGATTAGTGAAAGCAACCTTCTTTCGGAAAACCGCCACAGAGGAAACGGCCTGCTTTTCATCTCGCGGCTGTCTGGCGTCAAAACCACGGCTCTATGTGCGATACGGTCTCATCATGTCTCGCCTGCTGTTTTTTCTCGAAACAGTGGCAAGATTTCCAGCTGTCATGTTTTCTTCGATTTCGCGATGCAGTATAGTAAGGGAAAGCATGGGCCTGCTGCGGACGCTGCGTCACTCAAGATGACGGCATCGGGAGCGGATCGGGTCTGGCAGCATGCAGCCGGTGAAATTCTCCGGCACAATTTCCATTTCTCAGGTGAGACCGCATCGTGCGGAACCTTAGGCGTCAGCTTGGACGATTGTCATGAGTGAGATCGATTTCAAACCGAAACTGAAGCAAAAGACGAAGGTGCAGCGGCCAAAGCTCTACAAGGTGATGCTGCTGAACGACGACTATACGCCGCGGGAATTTGTCGTCCTGATCCTGAAGGCGGAGTTCCGTCTGGATGAGTCCCAGGCTGAGGTCGTGATGATGACAGCGCACCAGAAGGGGATCTGTGTTGTCTCCGTCTATCCGCGAGACGTCGCCGAAACCAAGGCTACGCGCGCTATCGATGCTGCGGTTCAGCTTGGCTATCCGCTGCAGTTCACCGTTGAGCCTGAGTGAAACTACGGTCGGCTAAATTCCTTCGTCAATTGTCATCGTCCATGCAGGCTTAGCCGCGCGCTCTGCCGGCAGAAACGATCTTCTTGTGTCAGGTAATTGACAAAAAAGAGCTATTTGTCTTGGGGAGACTGCCGGGTCGTAACTTGTTCTCGCCAAATGCCGGCCCGGGACGCTGTGCTGCTCAGACTGCGTTTCACCCTTGCACACCCTCATGCCGGAGGTGACTGGCACGAAATCTGCTGAATATGCAATCAAACGCTGCATATATCAGGATTTGTGCCAATATGGAACATTGTGCAAAGACAGTTGCTCCGAAACAGAACATTTCCTTTCGCAAGATCGTTGTAACCGGTGGCCTGGGTTTTATCGGGTCCAAGGTTTTCAGACGTGTTGCAAGGATGGCGAATGTCGCCGAGACGGTGATCCTGGACCGGGTCTCCTACGCGGCTGATTTTCGCCGCCTGGCACCCATCGGTGAAGCGGGAGATCTTCCCGTCATTCGCGGAGACATCCGCTCGCCGATCGATGTGGCTGCTGCGCTGTATGAATGCGACGCCGTGATCCATCTGGCGGCAGAAACCCATGTGCCGCGGTCGTTCGCCGACCCGGAACTCTTCTTTGACGTCAATGTGACCGGCACTGAAGCCCTTCTGAAAGGCGCACAGGACGCCGGCGTGAAGCATTTCATTCATGTCAGCACGGACGAAGTCTACGGTCCTGCAATGGAGGAGGCTCGCGAAACCGCTCCGATGCGGCCGACGACACCCTACGCGACATCCAAGGCCATGGCTGAGGAAGCCGTCATGATGGCTGCGCAAAATGGCCTCAGGTCAACGATCCTGAGACCGACCAATGCTGTTGGCACCGGACAGAACCCGGAAAAGCTGTTTCCGCGTTTCGTCATGCAGGCACTGAAGGGCCAGAAGCTGACGATTGAAGGCACAGGGGCCCAGGAACGCAGTTTTCTGCCCGTCAGCGATCTCGCCGCCGCTATCGGTCTGGTGCTCAACACACAGGACGAACAGGCGCTCGAGATCTTCAACGTTTCCGGGGAAGAGGACTTGTCTGTGCTTGAGGTGGCGCGGCGGGTTTGCGAAATAACCGGCGTTTCCACCGGTCTTCATTTCATTCGGGATCGTGTAACCAACGATGCGGCTTACCGGATCGACGACAGCCGCCTGCGGTCTCTCGGGTACCGACAGAAGAGCTCAGTCGATCAGGAGCTGCGCGCGATTTACCGCGAAATGCGGGCCCGTGTCCGTCGCTTTGCCGACGAAGAAAGGTTCTGATGCTGAGCCTGCCGACAGAAGCTGCGCTTCCGCCGATCCGCTTTCATGCGCCGCATATTCCACCCGCAACTTACGATGCGGTGGCATCGGCGCTCAGCAGCAAACATCTGCGCTCCGGCGGGAGTTATAGCCGGAAGGCGAAGGCGCTGGTGAGCCAGCATGTTGGCCATGACCGTGTGTTCCTGACCAATTCCTGCACGTCCGCACTTGAAATTTCGGCCCTTGCGCTGGATCTGGGGCCGGAAGACGAGGTCATCGTTCCTTCGTACACCTTCTGCGCAACAGCGACGGCCTTTGCCCGCAAGGGAGCGCGGATCGTGCTGGCCGACATTGATCCGGCAACGATGATGGTAACGCCGGAAACACTGGAGGCACGGCTGACAAGCCGGACCAGAGCTGTCGTCGTTGTGCATTATGGCGGCGCGGCAGCTCCAATGGCGGCAATCAAGGATCTGTGCGATCGGCACGGGGTCGTCATTCTGGAAGATGCGGCCCAGGCCTTCGGCGCCAAGCAGGATGGCCGGGCCGTTGGGACGTGCGGTCTGTTTGCCGCCTATTCCTTCCATGAAACCAAGATCATCAGCGCCGGGCACGGCGGCGCGCTGGTATTGAACAGCGACAATTCCCACCTGCGCGAGCGTGTTGAAGAGCTGTTGGCGCGGGGCACGAACTTTCCCGCCTTCGCAAGGGGCGAAGTCAACCACTATGAATGGACCTCGGTTTCTTCGAGCTTCGAAATGCCGGACCTGAATGCTGCCTTGCTTTACAGCCAGCTGGTGCATTCAAGAGAGATCCTCCTGAAAAGCCGCGCGATCTGGGCGTACTACGAAAAGTCCCTGCGGGAACTGCCGATCGAGATCCTGCGGCCAGGCAAGGGTACAAAGGCAAATGGCTATTCCTTTGCCTTTCTCGCAAAGGACCGGGAAACGACATACCGGATATTGCAGGGGGCTGCCCGAATGGGGCTTGGTTTGCAGTCCCACTACAAGCCGCTGCATCTTTCCAGCTTTGCCGGGCGGACTCTGGCGGGAAGCTGCCTTGGAGCGGAACACACGTGGGGCCGGCTGGTGCGTCTACCGGTGCACATGGACCTGAGCACGGGTGATGCAGCCCGGATCTGCGAGTTCCTCAAAGTTGAACTTGGCTGAAGCGATCAGTTACTCCCGATTTTCAGCCGAGACCGCCCGGTGCAGCAGAGTGGCCAGGGTCTTCATTGCAAGCTGCGTATGGGACATGAAACCGGCCTGTTCGAAATAAGCGGTATCGCGCGCGAGCCGTTCGGGCAGGATTTCGCGTGCATAGACATCTTCGGCGTCGTTCGCGCCTTCGATCCGGTTCAAATTGGTCAGGGCCCACAGGGTGCCCGGGCTGATCAGGCCGGGCAGGAACAACAGCGATCTTCGCATCTCATCGTCATAGTAGCGGGCGACAATGCCAGGGTCTTCCGGTCTCGGCCCGAAGAAGGCCATCTCCCCCGATAGGATGTTGAACAGCTGCGGCAGTTCGTCGAGCTTGGTGTTCCGCAGGAAACTGCCGATGGGGGTGATACGGTCGTCCCGCACCTCGGTTATCGCGCTTGCGTCGCTCGTGCCGGGGCGCATGGTCCGGAATTTCACCATCGCAAAGGTACCACCGCCCAGACCGGTTCGCCGGGCGATGAAAAACGGCGCCTTCCGATCACCAAGCCAGACGAGAAGGGCGATGCCGGCCAGAACCGGCGACAGCAGGATCAACAAAACGGCGGCGAATACCTTGCTCATCAAATCGTCATTGTACAGGGATGTCGCTGAAATACGCCCGGTGCGCCCGGACATTCTGCCGGAAACGCGGCAGGAAAACGGTCTTTGAAAAACGAGGCCCCGGACTTGGATAGCCGGGGCCTGATCTGCTCGTGGTATCTGTGGCCGGATGACAAATGCCGGACAGAGGGCTGCGTCAGTCGCGCAGCTTGACGATCTTGTCGTCGCCGCCGTTCGGGGTGTTGTCGTCCGGACCGTCGTCGTCGGATCCGTCGCCGTCAATGTCGATCGGCTCGAATTCGTTCGAAAGCGGCTCGGTAATGCCAAGCTCGGCAGCCGGATCGTAGCCTTCGGTCAGTCCGAGTTCTTCGGCCGGACCGCGGCCTTCCATTGCCATCTGATAGTTCACGATGACCGACTTCAGCTGGACGATCTGCTCGTTAGCAGTGTCGACCTGGATCTTGTAACGCTGCAGACGCTTGTTCTCTTCGATCAGGTCTTCCAGATTGTCGGCGTATTTCTGGTTCTGGTTGCGCTGGTGGTTCAGGTCCGTCAGGGCCGAGTTGTAGCGCAGGTTCAGTTCACGCAGCTTGGCGGTGGTCGCCATCAGCTCGTTGCGGTCTTTTTCGTGGTTCTTCTGCGCACTGTCGAGCAGATGTTCGATTTCCTGCATGCGCTTGAGAAGATCGCGGCTGCGTTCCTTCAGCGTGGAGTTCTCGCGCGCCATCTCCTGCAGAGACTGGGCGCCGATACGGCGCTGGGACGAGAGGTTTTCGATTTCCGCGTTCAGCGCATAGACCTCGTTGTCGTGCTTGCGCTGTTCTTCCTCAAGCCGGCTTTTCGCGTAGGCCAGTTCCTGATTTGCAACATCCAGATGAGACTTGAGGTCGATGTTGTCGTTGCGGAATTCACCGACTTCGCGCTTGACCGCTTCCAGCTCGCTAGTGACCTGGTTGTTCTTGCGGATTTCATCTTCCAGCAGCTTGGCGCTTTCGGACAAGTTCTGCTGCAGTTCCTTTTCGCGGTGACGAACCGCTTCCAGATCGGAACCGAGGCTCTCGGCATGTTTTTCCAGCGTCTCGAACTTGGCCTTGAGGTCGTTGAGCTTGCCGGAGAGATCAGACACCTGGGAATTGGCTTCCACGAGCTTGGCGCTCTGCAGCCGGTATTCCTCGTTGACCTTCTTGTTGTTGTCGCGAATGGAGACGATGTCGTTACGGGCGGTTTCCAGCGCCGTGCGGGTCTCGGTTGCACGCTTGCGCAGGGAATGGACTTCGGCCTGGGCATCTTCCAGCTGGGTTGTGAGCGTCCGGACCTTGTGTTCGGCGTCAAGCAGGTCGGTGGAGATCTTGGCGTTTTCGGATTTCAGCCGGACCTCGGTTTCCACAGTTGTCCGGGAGCCTTCAAGGTATTCGGCCATCAGGCGGATCGACGTCTGGCTTTCCGCAGCAAACGCAGCCATCTGTTCGAAGGTCTGGTTCAGACCGCCGATGCGGGACTTGAGCCCGTCCAGATGGTTCATCTTTTCCTGCATTTTCAGGGCGAACGGGGAAAGATGCTCGATATTGCTCTTTTCAGGAGCCTGCGCGGTTTCCTGAATTTCGCTTGCCTCTTTCACGGTCTCGACCCGCTGCTCCTGGTCACCGCCGGGGCGCGAGGATTTCGAGAAAATGCCCATTCCTGTCTCCTGACTTTCCCGCCGGCGCCGCCCGGCGAAAGATACGCAAAACTTTAACTCTTTATTAACCCATAAGCGCTGGCGGTTTCAACGACTCAGGGCAAGCTGACCGCAGAATACAGTGTGAAGTGTTACCCTCAAAAGACAGATATCCCCGGCATTTTAACGGATTTGCACCTATGGTTAACAAGTGTGGCGGGTTGCAACGGGCCGCACATGCCGCAAAGACTGTTTGCGGGCCGTTTCGAAGTGGGAAGGAGAGAGGGCATGACACCCGCTTATCTGATCTTCATGACCTTCATGACGCTGGCATTTCTCCTGATGATTGCCGGCTATGTGAGCGCTCTTCTGTTCATCAAGCGTCTCAACCTTCTGGAGGAGGCTGCGTTTTCGCCGCTGAAGGGCGTTGGCATGTGGAAACGGATGTTCACGTCTGGCGGGTTTGGTGACGAAGCTGAACCCGGACGCCGACGCATCGCGCGGCTCTATTTTCTGGCGCTGGCGGCTTTCGCGATTGCCATTGTCCTGCTTTTCGTTCTGCCGGCGGTCCCCCGTTAAATCCGGGCCGGGTTGTCTCAATCTTCACTGATTGCAGTTGACGTCACTAGCCGTATCCGCCGAAATGCCAGGGATTTCTGAAAGTTTCCGCGGAGACAGATATGCGTATTTTCCAAAAGACATTCCTGTTGGGTCTTGCTCTCTTTTTCTTTTCGTACCTCCCTGCCACTGCCTATCAGGTCTTTCACACCTACAGGATTGCAGGCAGCGATATTCTGGCTGTTGCTGAAGGAAACCATGTCGATGAAGACCCGCTTGTCCTGTCCCTGAAGCTCGACATCGGCAGTGGGGAAACAACCGATCTGGCGATCGAGACAGACGGCGACATTGAAGAATGCAAGCTCCAGCTTGAAACCATCATGGGATCGCACTCGGCCTATGCGGAAATCGTCGTCGACATGAATGCCCAGACCATGAACGGCGTCCTGATGGTCCAGTGTGCAGTCTTTCATGGGCTGTTTCCGGAGAAGCAATAGGTCCGCCCAAAGCATCAATCGACCGCCATTCCAGATCGGCTCTCGGCTTGCACCTCGCTTGTCTGGAATAATGGTGGTGCTCCGGGGTGAAGGTTCCATTCAGCCCCTCCCGCGAAAGCTCTAATCCCCCATCTCGTCGATCGTCCAGCTCAGGGGCCAGCCCTCGGGCGGGCCGGTGATGCCGTCGCAGTCGGTCTTTTCGAGATATTCCATCAGGGTGTAGTTGCCGCTTTCCGCTTCGATCTCGTGGCGCTCGAAGGTGCCGCAGTCGTAGTTGGGCGAATGGTAGGTGGTGCCCGTCACCTGGCCGCTGCCCGGGTCGTAGAACAGATTGTTGACCAAGGCATGGTTGGGCTGGTTGAAGCCGGGGGGTGTCTCGAACTCCTTCCACTCGTCCAGCGACGGATCGAAGGGAACATGCATCGCCATGTAGTAAGGCACGTTAAGGTCGGCCATCTGACAGGGAACGACCCAGGTCTCCACGTCGCCTTCCGCGTAGTATTGCGCGCCGAAGGCGGGCACCGTTTCCGCAAGCTGACAACCCAGCGTGCGGTAGCCCATCATCTGGATCTCGTCCGGAAGCTCGCTGACCGTATAGACCTGACCAATCCCGCCGCGGTTGACGCCGCTGTTGCTGGTCTCCTGAGATGGCATGATCGGTGGCGGCAGATCGTCGACGGGTGCCTCGGCAACCGTTTCGGCTGGTGCCGGAGACGGGGCGGGAGCAGGCTGTGCCGGTGACGGGGATGAAGCGGCGGCTGCGGCAATGCCGGTGGCTTTGGCAGAAGGCAAACCTCCCCAGGCCACAATGGCGTCCTGCCGGCCGATGCGGCCCTGCACTTCATCCATTTTCAGGAGTGCATGGGTGATGCCGACGAGGGAGACTTCGTAGGTGATCGTGCCCGCGCTACCGCCAAATTCGATCTGGATCGAAGCGTCCTGGCCGAGGCGCAGGTTTTCGATCAGGTCCCGGTCGGCGTCACCGCCGAAGGTCATCTCATTGCCGGTGTAGACCTTTGCAGCCTTGCCGAAGAAACCGACATTGTCCTCGTCGCCTTCGATTTCGATCCGGGCGCGCATGCCGGTTTCGAGTGGCGTTTTCGGCCTTAGGGTTACAAAGACCTGCGCGTCTGCCTTGGCGCTGCGTTCCACCTTAAGCCTGAACGCTTCGTCATTGGAACCGGTGCCTTCGGTTTCGGCAATGCAGTAGGTCTTCTCGTTGCAACGTAGCGACCAGTCGCCGAATTCGGTTCTCGCGAATTCGGCTGCCGCCGGCCCGGCAAGGACCAGCGCGAGCGATGAAAATGCAAGTATTTGTTTTGTCATGTCAGCCCCCTCTGACAATGCCGGCTGGTCGCCGGCCCCACCCCACCATGACCCTGTGCGACCGCAAGTCAATCGGGCGAAAGACGGATGTACGGAAAGTCGAGGTGACGCGAGGGCACAACCGCATCCGCGAAAATGACGTTGGAACAAAAGCTCCGGTCACTTGTTTTCCTTCGAGTGTTCCAGGCCGTGATCGGTTCGGGAAAGTTCGTTGGGGGGGCGAGAGGATGAAAAGAATGACGTCGAGATTGCTTCGAAATTCAACGGCCATGGCGCTTGTCCTGGCGATCGGCCTGCCACTGCAGCCGGGCCTGCCACGTGCTCAGGAGACGACCGTCGATTGTGCGGCCAATCCGGATCAGGAAGCCTGCAAGAACCAGGAAGCCGCACCTGCGGAAGAAGCGCCAGCCACTGACGCGCCTGCCGAAGAAGCCCCCGCCGCAGAAGCACCTGCTACGGAAGCTCCTGCCGCGGAAGCTCCGGCTGAAGAAGCCCCTGCCGAGCCGGCACCTGAAGAAGGTGCGGTGGAAGAAACTGCCCCCGAAGCTGCTCAGGAAACCCAGGCGGAAGAGCCGGCGCCTGCCGCTACTGAGCCCGTCGCGACGGAAGATGCGCAGCCTGAGGCGAAACCGACAGCCCCCGTGGAAGAGGCAGCTCCCGCCGAGAAACCCGCCGCTCCGGTTGAAGAAACCGCACCGGTGGAAAAACCCCTGACCACAGAAGAAACGACCGCGCCGGAGGCCAAACCGGAAGCGCCTGCCGAAGAAGCTGCGCCCGCGGAAGAGACCGCGGCCGAGCCGGCATCCGAACAACCGGTGGAAGAGCAACCGGCTGATGCCGTGGAAAGCGCTGAACCGCAGGCGGAAGAACAGCCGGCGGATGCCGTTTCGACTGAAGCGCCTGCGGCCGAGGAACCCACTGCGCAGGAGAGCACCGAGAAGAGTGCCGAGGAAACCGCCCCAGCAGAGCAGGCAGTGGAAGAAACCGCTACCGATGAAGCTGGTGCCGATCAGAAAACAGCGGAACAGCCGCAGGCTTCTGAAGAGATCGCACCTGCTGTCGCCCCGGTCGAAGCCACCGCGGCAGATGAAACCGTGACCGAAGAGCCGGGTGAGCCGATCGCGGCTCAGGCGGCCGCACCGGCGGAGGAACCGGCGGCCGTCGTCTCGGACGACGTCACGGAAGCGCAGCGCGCCGAGATCAAGGCGAAGGAAGAACGCCGCCGTGATGAAGCCCGCGACCGCAGGCTGGAACTGCTTGGTGCCGCGGCTGTTGGTGTCGGCGTCGGTATGCTGATCCCGGCCCTTGGCGGCAAGGTGGTCGAGGATCAGGGTGACCGTATCATCGTCGAGCGGGACGGCGAATATTTCGTGCGCAAGGACGAAAGCAGCCTGTTGCGCTATGGTGATGACGAATTCCACGCCGAACGCCTGCGTGGCGGCCGCACGCGCGAAACCGTCACCCGCACCAACGGCGTGAAGATCATCACCATCCGCGACGAGGGCGGCTATGTGCTTTACCGCTCACGCCTTCTGCCGGATGGCCGCGAATATGTGCTGATCGACAATCGCGAATACAACCACCGTCGCCGTAACTACGACCGCGAACTGCCGCCGCTGGAAGTTGGCATCCCGCGCGATCGTTACATCGTTCCGGCGGGCCGGGCGAACTATGACGAGATCTACCAGACCTTCACTGCGCCGCCGGTGGAACAGGTGGAACAGGCCTATTCCCTGCGCGACATTCGTGAAAACGAACGCCTGCGCGACAAGGTGCGCCGGGTGGATCTCGACACGATCACCTTCGACACCGGCAGCGCCGTGGTGCGCCAGAGCCAGGTTCCGCAACTTGAGGACATCGCCCGCGCATCCCAGGCCCTGATCGATCAGGACCCGACGACGGTGCTGTTGATCGAAGGTCACACGGATGCTGTCGGCTCCGCTGTTTCCAACCTTGCCCTTTCAGACCGCCGTGCTGAAACCGTCGCCCGTATTCTGGCGGACATTTATGGCGTGTCGCCGGAGAACATGGTCGTTCAGGGCTATGGCGAGGACTATCTGAAGGTCGATACGCAAGGCGCTGAAGAGCGCAACCGCCGCGTGACGATCCGCAACATCACGCCGCTTTTGAGCGCGCGCAGGTAACAGGATAGCGGCGCGGCGCCAAGTTTATTGGCGCCGCGTTTCCTGCCACGAACCGGGCCCGGGACAGGAAGACCTCGTCAGATGTGGGAAGGCATCATCCTTGCCATAACTGACATTGACAATTTCTGACGACCCGGCTCATGTGGCCGCACAGATCGGTCCGCGCCGGCATTCTCCGGGTGGTCCGGGATTGATACGATCCTCCTGGCCGATCCTCCATAGGCGAGCGGCCCGAACGACAGAACCATTTTCGAAGGTCTTCATGCGACTGACACCCCCTTCCATTATCGTTTTCCTGATTTCTCTGGCCCTTTTCGTTGTCGCGGTACTCCCCATGCTGGGCGTCGCCATCCCCAGCGTCGGCGTTTCCACCGTCCACCTGCTGATCGGTTCCTGGGCCGTGCTGGCCGCCGGCGTGCTGTTCAAGGGCATCTGAACGGCTCAGATCTCGTAAGAAGATGAGCGAGCTATGCTCGCGCTGACGCGCTGGTTTCCGGATCAGCGTGCAGCCTTGCTGCACTTGTCCGGAATGACGGTGCGTGTGGCCTGGGAATGGTAACCCTGACGATAGATCCGTTGGTAAAGCCAGCCCGCCGACCGCCTCAGCCTTAGGGCTCCAGAGGCCTAAGGAAACAGGGGGGGCTCTCATCCCCACCCGTCATTCCGGACAAGCGTAGCGCAGCTACGCGCCGATCCGGAACCCAGACATATTTCATGCCAAAGGCATGAACTTGTTTCTTGCAAGGCCAGCCGATGCACGGAATAGTCGCACCATGCCCGCTGCCGTCTACATTCTCGCCTCGAACCGCAACGGCACGCTCTATATCGGCGTGACTTCCAACCTCCCGCGCCGCCTCTACGAGCACCAGAACGGCCTGATCGACGGCTTCTCCAAGACCTACGGGGTTACCAGGCTCGTTCATGCAGAACGGTTTGAACGGATGGATGAGGCAATCCTTCGGGAAAAACAGCTGAAGAAATGGCGGCGCAGCTGGAAGATTGACCTCATCGAACGCAGTAATCCGGAATGGCTGGACCTATCGTCGTCGGCGCTCTTGTAAAGCGCTACGCAGACCGCTCGGTTTTCCTGGATACCCGCAGCCTCAACCCCACCCACCCGTCCTCCCGGACAAGTTCGGCAACGCCGAACGCAGATCCGGGACCCAGACATAATCTGCGCCGCAGGCGTGCTGATTTCCTATGGATAAGGTGACTGAGGTGCGAGCTTCGCTCGCGCTGATGCGCTGGGTTCCGGATCGTCGCGCAGCTTCGCTGCGCTTGTCCGGAATGACTGTGGGGAGGAGAGATCTGCTGGTTTCGTAAGGTCTGACGAGCTGGACCTATCGTCGTCGGCGCTTTTGTAAAGCGCCACGCAGCCCCCTTGGATTTCCTGGATACCCGCAGACTCAGCCCCACCCACCGGTCATCCCGGACAAGTGCGGCAACGCCGAACGCAGATCCGGGATCCAGACATAATCTGCGCCAGAGGCGCACTCATTTCCCATGGAGAAGGTGACTAAGGAGCGAGCTGCGCTCGCGCTGATGCGCTGGGTTCCGGATCGGCGCGCAGCTTCGCTGCACTTGTCCGGAATGACGTTGGGGAGGAGAGGTTTGCCAGTTCGCCAAGGCATCACGAACAGGAGGCGTTAGCGTCGTAGGACTGGTCTCGCCGCCGAGCTTATCGTCAAAGACACCTGTCCCTAGCTCCACCCACCCGTCCTCCCGGACAAGTGAGGCAACGCCGAACGCAGATCCGGGATCCAGACATAATCTGCGCCACAGGCGCGCTCATTTCCCATGGAGAGGGGACTAAGGTGCGAGCTCCGCTCGCGCTGATGCGCTGGGTTCCGGAACGTCGCGCAGCTTCTCTGCGCTTGTCCGGAATGACGGAGTTGACGAAAGGCTTTGGTCGCCTCGCAGCTTCAGGCTTCCACCGTCATTGCAGGGCTCGACCCTGCAATCTATGCCGTGTCTGTTCGACAATCGAAGCTTCTGTGTTGGGCTCCGTCAGGGAGTGGGATGACGACAAAGCAGGTCGATGCGATCAATCCAAGCCTCGTCATCCCGGTCCGTCGAGCCTTTGAATACCCTCCAGCGGGGGGATCTCTTTACCGTCCCGGACGCCCACTCTTCTTCGGTCGTCCGCGGTTGCGCTTCTCCTCTGCGGGGTCTTCGTAGGATCCCGCGCCGATCTTTGCCCGCACCAGCGGTTTGACCGGGTCTGACGAGCCGAGGGGGACTTCCGTGCGGCCGACGGTCATTTCGTCGAGGGTGTTCTTGCGCACCTTGGCGCTGGGGGCGGGCAAGGCGTTTCGGTCCTTGGCGGCCTGGGCCTTGTCGCGGGCGGTCTGTTTCTTTTTGCCGCTCGCGCCTTCCTTGGTGCCGCCGGCGCCGAACTTGCGGTCGCCCTTGTAGCCGCCGGTCTTGCCGTCGACGTCGGACTGGCGGGCCATGGCGTCGTCGGCGACGGCGAGTTCGGTTGCCTGCAGGCGCTTGATCTCGTCGCGCAGGCGGGCTGCCGTCTCGAAGTCGAGATCGGCGGCGGCATCGCGCATCTGCTTTTCCAGATCCTCGATATGGGCCTTGAGGTTGTGGCCGACGAGGTTGCCTTCCTCTGCGAAGCCGGCATCGATGGTGACGTGGTCCTGCTCGTAGACGCTTTCCAGAATGTCGCCGATGGAGCGGCGGACGCTTTCCGGGGTGATGCCGTTTTCCTCGTTGTAGGCGAGCTGCTTTTCGCGGCGCCGGTTGGTTTCGGCGATCGCCCGTTCCATGGAACCGGTCATGTTGTCGGCGTAGAGGATGACCTTGCCGTCGACGTTACGCGCCGCGCGGCCGATGGTCTGGATCAGCGATGTTTCGGAGCGCAGGAAACCTTCCTTGTCCGCATCCAGGATCGCGACCAGCGCGCATTCGGGAATGTCGAGGCCTTCGCGCAGCAGGTTGATGCCGACCAGCACGTCGAAGGCGCCGAGGCGCAGGTCGCGCAGGATCTCGATGCGTTCCAGCGTGTCGATGTCGGAGTGCATGTAACGCACGCGTACGCCGTTTTCATGCAGATATTCCGTCAGATCCTCGGCCATGCGCTTGGTAAGCGTGGTCACCAGCGTGCGGTAGCCTTTCTGGGCCACTTCGCGCACTTCGCCCAGAAGGTCATCCACCTGGCTGGTAGCCGGGCGGATTTCCACCGGTGGATCGATCAGCCCAGTCGGGCGGATGACCTGCTCGGCAAAGACACCGCCGGACTGGTCCATCTCCCAGGAACCGGGAGTTGCCGACACCGCGATGGACTGCGGCCGCATGGCGTTCCACTCCTCGAAGCGCAGCGGACGGTTGTCCATGCACGACGGCAGGCGGAAGCCGTATTCGGCGAGCGTCGCCTTGCGGCGGAAGTCGCCCCGGTACATGGCACCGATCTGCGGGATCGTGACGTGGCTCTCGTCGGCGAAGACGATGGCGTTGTCCGGCAGATATTCGAACAGGGTGGGGGGGGGCTCGCCCGGCTTGCGGCCGGTGAGATAGCGGGAATAATTCTCGATGCCGGCGCAGGAGCCGGTGGCTTCCAGCATTTCCAGATCGAACATGGTGCGCTGTTCCAGCCGCTGAGCCTCCAGCAGGCGGCCGTGCTGGTTCAGCTCCTCAAGCCGGTGCTTGAGTTCGTCCTTGATCGACTTGATTGCCTGGTTGAGCGTCGGCTTGGGCGTGACATAGTGCGAGTTGGCGTAGATCTTGACGCTTTTCAGCTCGCCCGACTTCTGTCCCGTGAGCGGATCGAACTCGGTGATCGACTCGATCTCGTCACCGAACATGGAAATGCGCCACGCCGTGTCCTCGTAGTGGGCCGGGAACAGCTCGATGGTGTCGCCGCGCACCCGGAAGGTGCCGCGCTGGAAAGCGGCATCGTTGCGCTTGTATTGAAGAGCCACAAGATCGGCGATCAGCTGGCGCTGGTCCATACGCTCGCCAACCTCGATGGCAAAGGTCATGGCGGTGTAGGTTTCGACCGAGCCGATACCGTAGATACAGGACACCGAGGCGACGATGATGACGTCGTCGCGCTCCAGCAGCGAGCGGGTTGCGGAGTGGCGCATCCGGTCGATCTGCTCGTTGATCGAGCTTTCCTTCTCGATATAGGTGTCCGTGCGCGGCACATAGGCTTCCGGCTGGTAGTAGTCGTAGTAGGAAACGAAATACTCGACCGCGTTGTCCGGGAAGAACGACTTGAATTCGCCGTAGAGCTGGGCCGCCAGCGTCTTGTTGGGTGCCAGGATCAACGCCGGACGCTGGGTACGGGAAATCACCTGCGCCATGGTGTAGGTCTTGCCCGAGCCGGTGACACCGAGCAGAACCTGCGTCTGGTCGCCGTTTTCCATGCCTTCCACCAGGTCGGCAATGGCGGTCGGCTGGTCGCCCTTGGGCTCATAGGCGGATTTCAGAACGATCGGCACGCCGCCTTCGGACTTTTCCGGGCGCTCCGGCCGATGCGGCACCCAGAGCTCGCCGTTCTTGTGCAGGGGGTTACCGCTTTCGATCAACGCGGACAGCGCTTCGACGGTCGCCGTGGCACCCTGGTTGCCGGTCAGCTCACCGTACTTGCTTTCCTTGTTCTTCTTCTTGTTGTCTTTCTGGTGCTGCTTGAGCTGCTTTTCGAGGTTTTCGGCCTCTTCCAGCGACATGTCGAGACCGGCCACCGGGTTGAGGCCGCCTGCCGCGCGTTCGCGGGCGCTGTCTGCCTTGCCGATGGAGGTGCCGCGTGACGACTTGGTTGGCTTTTCCCTTTTCGCACTCACGGTGGCACCGGCCTTGCGGCCTGACTTCCGTGACGCTGCACCGTCGGTCCGATCCTCTTTTCCCTCACCAGCGCTCCGGGGGGCTGCCTTCCTGGGCTCCGGCTTGTCTGCTTCCTGCGATATTTCCGCTGCCCAATCACTGATCGATCCGGACAGGGGCGTTCCCGAAAGTGACTTCTGGGGCGCTTCGCCGAAGCCGTCAGCAGAGGTCGTGTCGTCGGAGGAGGATTTGGTCGGGCGCTTGCTCATGGCCGCAATATGGTCCGGTTGCGCGCGTGAGGAAAGGGGGTGGTTGCGGGTTTGTTCCGCTTTTTGCCACTTCCTGTCAGTCTCCTGACATAAGGGTGTCAGGAAGTCCGCCGACAGGCAGTGGTCGGTGGATGATGATCAGAAAAAAATCGGCCCGCGAAGGGCAGGTGGTGCGGGCCGATGGAAAAGTTGGACATTGGCCGTTTGATGGGGCCTTGGCCAGTATCGGGCTGGCGTTCGCCCTGTCCGGATAGTGAGAATGACAGGGCGAGATGCCGGGCAGTTCAGTTCACGACCTGGAGTGCGGTCACCAGGCGGTCGCCGGACACTGTTGTCGTGAAGGTGATCAGGACTTCCGATCCGATCATCAGATCTTGCGAACTGAGCGTATCGGTCAGAAGAAACCTGGACCCGTCTTCTAGGGAAAACAGGCCTTCGAAGGGATCGATGGACAGGATCGTACCTGCGATTTCATCTGCGAGCGCGGACCGAAGGCCGTGCGGGGGCAAAGTCAGCAACAACGGCGCCGTCGCAATCGCGATGAGCCATTTTGGCATTCACGTCTCCTTGTGCAAAAGGGGCGTCAGGATCCGGTCTCGGGGGCTTCGCGGATCCTGGAAAATGAAGGCGGCGCACCGTCAGCCTCCGTCAGGCCGAGGCAGTTTCGTGGCGCAGTGGCATGACGCTGGCTTAGGGCTGAACCTCTATGGAGAGGATCGAGTCGACGCCGTTTTCCGAGCCATTGTAGTGAATGGTGACAGTCTTTCCCGCAGCCAGGGTGTCCGGCACAGCGACGGAGCTGGAAATTGTCTGGAACTGTGTCTTGTCGCTCAGAACAAGCGTACGAGTTGCCGGGTTCCAGGTCTCTACGGAAGCGGTCACGCTGTCGGCAGCTGCGGGCGCCAGGCCGGCAGCAAGGAAGGCAGCACCAAGGACAAAGCCGCGAATGGCCATTGCAGATATCCTTTCAAGGACAGAGATGTTTGAAGGTGCAGTGGTTTCGCGGCCATGACGGCTTGTTGCCAATGTCATGACGGCTTGGGTTCTCTATCCATCTCATGCCTTGGGAAGTCCAAAAGCACTGCCTGGTGAGTGGCTTACGCGGGACGCGCTTGACCCTGCTGACGTGGATTCAGCGCTTGGATTGCGGCGGAAATTTGTTCGAAATCAGGGGTGCAAAAAATATTGTCTGGCCAGGTTTCCGGCAGGGCTTTGAGCGCCTTTTCGGCAGGATTTTCGCCACGTTTGGGCGCGTTGGAAGCCCAGGCACACGCGCCGGAAAATACACCTTCAAAGGGTGATGTGCCCACGTGAGGCTGTTGTTTCTCTTTGTAAATCTTTTGCGTGCTGCGTAGTTTGCTGAATATTCGGGGTTTCGGTCTCGTGCTATAATCGGCTCCATCAGATCACAAGCAGACAAGCTGCATCTTGCGCGGAGGAGGCGAAAGATGAGACTGAGAACTATTGTTGAAATCACGCTGCTGACCGGCATGTTTTACGCGGTTACCCCGGCAGGAGCCGATCCGCTGGACCTGACCCATCAGCCGGATCTGACAGCAGCGAAAGTTGTTCTTGCAAGTCTGGATGGCGGGCTTGAAGTGCCGCCGATGCCCAACATGTCGCCGCGCCTTTCCGGCGCCGTGGAACTGCCGGGGTCATCGTCTGACAAGGGCCCGTTGATGCAGGTTGCCGGCCGTTGCGGTTCATCGGAGTATTACTGCGACTCGCCCGGTTTCCTTTATTGCTGCGGCAATTCATCGGATGGGTTCTACTGCGCAGCCGATGTCAACGGCTGCACGAAGTGACACCCGGTCGCGTCCGCCCACCCCACGGGCGGGCTAGCGGCAGTCGCAAACGGACATGCGTCCCTGCACGGTGGTACGCCACTGGCCGCTCCAGCTGAGACCGTTGCCAAAGCAGATGCCGGGGCATTTGCCCTGCGCATCGGCGTTGTTCCAGATCGGCCCGGCCTGGATTTCACGTCCCGGGCTGGCCTTCTCACACGCACAGACCGACATCTGCCCCTGTACCGTCGTATGCCACTGCCCATTCCAGCGCGCTGCCAGCCCGCCGCAGACACGCGGACATTTCGCCTGCGCGTCACCATTGTTCCAGATCGGCCCGGCTTCGACGTTGTAGGTCTGGGCAAGGGCGGTGGCGGGAAGGGCGAAAAGCACGCACAAGAACACAGCAAGACAGGCCGGCAATCGCATCGGGACCTCCGTAAACAGGCAATTCAAAGCAGTTTCCTGCACGAATCTGTCCCTGTCGACCGGGAACATCTCTTGAAAGGTAGTCTTGCTCAGGTTTCCCCCTTACAGGGAAGAGAAGAACAGCTTTTATATTTAGGGAGCAAGCTGAGGCCCTCACTACTCCGCTACAAATCTGTGGCATTCTTCATTGAATTTAAGACCTGTGCACTTTAGGCACGTGATGGATTGGTGATGAGCTACGGTCGTCTCGGTCTTAGTCCAAATCAAACTTTTTGGGCTGAAGGAATAATTTCGTCAAAGAACTTGCGAAACGAAATAACGGCAGATTTTCCTTTGTATACCCCAGACGGGGTGCCCTTGGATCCGCGCCTCATAAACTGTTCCGGGGCGACAATTGTTATCCCGGAAACTTCCATATCGCTAATAGTCTGATCGGTAATACTTCGATCCAAAGTAGCTAGAAAAATCGGAAGGCCAGTGCCTTCATTTAAGATCTGTTGCCATCTTTCTCGGAGCGTTGATTTTGCTGTTAGTATAAACGTAGATCTAGGATCCTTTTTGTAAGCCTCAAGAGATGGAAAAAGGAAATCAGGCTTTCGGTTGCCAATTTTTGCTTGAGCGGCGTAAGGGATTCTTGAATCTTGAAACACACGTTCAATGTGCAATTCGAATGCTCTTCCCATACGTGAGGCTCGGGCCCCTCTTAAACTTTTAAATAATTCGAGAATTTCAGGAAAACTTGAAACGATTGCATGTACCGTATCTCTTTGGTTTCTAAGGGTTGGTCGAGCTTGATCTAGTATTTGAACAAGTTGAGCGGATCTAAGGCGGAGTTCAAAGTGCTTGTATTTCTCGTACTGAGCGTCGCAGAGACCCAGAATCTCGTCTCCTGGGTTGCTCAGAGAGCCGTAGACATCAAAGGAATCTAAACCTCTCTCTTTAAGATACGCCGATTGTGTTTCTAACGCGAAATCTTTGCCTGAAGTGAGCAATGAAGATTGAATGAATTGCGGGAGTTGCTGGTCGATAAGCGCTTTGAGGATTAATTCCGCAAGTTCCTCGTCTGGTTGAGTTTTGGGAGGGCTAACGAGCCCATAGAGGAAGCCAGGTTGGAGGCCAAGTAATTCAAATGCATCATCGTAATCAGATGTTCCTGAAGGAATTACGATAGCCGTCCAGCAGGCTTTTGTAGCTCTACGGTTTTTAGGTTGTGAAACAACCAAAAGAGAAGATGGTCCAAGTGCGGAAAAAACTTCTTTTGGGAGTCTTGTGAAGTGAGCTTCAGGGCCTTTGTTTGAATAATGAACAAAGTTTGATTCTTTGGGTGTCGGATCGGCAGCTTGCGGCCAAACTGTCCACACTCCGGTGTCAAAAATGTGCGGTCGAGAGAGTTGAGCTGATTGGTCTGGAAAGAAGCCGGAAGTGCGAATCTCTGAAGGCACATAGAAACCGCCTTGTTTTCCTTTTCCCTTTTCGTTGCTTTTTCGGTCCGCCCACACATGGTCATTACGAGACAAGACCTTGCAAAAGAGAGGCTCATTCGTATTCTTTAAAATATCTGTCAAGTATTCAATAGGGGATGCTAACATTGGCCTCGAACTTCTAAGAAATAATCATCGGAATTAAGCCAAAGAGATATCTTGGTTAGAATATCTGCCAGCTTGAGGCGATCTCGACCTTTCAGCGAGCATTCCCAGATTACGCCGACACGCCAGTCTAAATCTTTCAATTTTTGAAATACTTCCCTATCTCGAGAAGCGTTGCGCAAAATTTTTTCCTGCCAGAAGTCTTTTCTTGTGCTTGGTATTTTGAAGAGGTGACAGTTGTGCCCGTGCCAAAAACAGCCGTTTATGAACAAAACAGCTTTATGTTTTGGAAAGACTAAATCCGGTTTGCCGGGTAATTCTTTCACATGTAACCGATATCTGTAGCCTGCCTTGTGAAGAAAATGGCGAATGGTCAATTCCGGTTTAGTATTCTTGCCTTTGATTCCCGACATCATCCGGGAGCGTGTTGCCTTGTCGACAATGTCGGCCACATTAAGCCGCCTTATCAGATTTTTCATTTCCAGCATTGGTAACAAAAGGGGCCATGTATTCAGCAACCGCCTTTACGACTGGTACACAAACCGAGTTTCCAAACTGTCGGTAAGCCTGAGTATCCGAAACTGGAATTTTGAAGTCCTGACTTCGCGGTCCTTCAAATCCCATTAAACGTGCGCACTCGCGCGGAGTTAGCCGTCTTGGATTGCCACTTTCTCTTTTGATCAATATTTCCGAGCCATCTTTATAGTATCTTGCGGAAAGTGTTCTGGCAATATCTCGTTTGTCTACTAAGCCGAAACCGAAACCATTTCCTTTTGCTTTGTGTTTTTCAGCGTAATTTTGTAAATACTCCCAAAGTTTATCAGTTAAAGTATACTTTTGAGATACACTGCCAATGTTACCATCTGTGTAATGTTTGTCAGGACCTTCTTCGCCGTTTTCTGGGTGTAAGATGTCGCCCAAAACTGGTTTCTTGTCTGTGCTTGGTATTTCAAAATTCTTGAATGAAAAGCCGCAGTCTTCCCTGAAACCGGCGATGAAGATGCGTTCTCTGTGCTGAGGCAGCCATGGCTTTGCATCAATAACTCTCCAGTCAACTTGATAGCAAAGTTCTTCCTCCAAGACGGTTCGTATTACCTCGAATGTGCGCCCCTTGTCGTGGCTAATCAAGTTTTTCACATTTTCGAGAAGAAATGCTTTTGGTCTATGGTGTGCAATTATTCGTTGCACGTCAAAAAACAGGGTGCCCTGAGTATCGCAGTTGAATCCGTGCGCTCTTCCGAGCGCATTTTTCTTCGATACACCTGCAATGGAGAATGGCTGGCAAGGGAAGCCAGCCAACAACACATCATGAGCCGGAACGTCTGAAGCTGCAATTTTGGTTATGTCGCCGGAAATCTCATGATCATCTTCGGGGAAATTGGCGCGATATGTCTTTTGACTGTATTTGTCCCATTCGCTAGTGAAAACGCACTTTCCACCAATTGCTTCGAAACCCAATCTAAGCCCGCCAATTCCGGCGAAAAGGTCGATGAAACGAAAAGCTGGCTCATGTGAGTTTGTCGCAATTGAGTCCGAAGCAAGCGAGAGGCCTTTTACAACCTGAAGATCGCGTGCTTTCGGTCTGGTCTCACCTTCTACGTACCTTCGAACCGTTCGTTCGCATACCCCAAGTTCGTGGGCTATCTCCGAAAGTGTCAGTCCGGTTTTCGCGACGAGTTCAGCAAATTCAGTCATGGCGGGCTCATGCTCTGGGAATCATTTTGACATCCTGTCATTGTGTGTCCCGCGGGTAAATAAAATTTTCATGCTTTGTTCTCAGTGGAGGGTGACTTTTCACAGATCATTGAAAACGCGGCCAGCCCTTACTCTCCCCGCGGATACCTCTGGCTTTCTTCCACGATGTTCAGGTCCATGTGGTTGCGCATGTAGCGTTCGGAGGCTTTTTGCAGGGGCTGGTAGTCCCAGGGGAAATAGGCGCCGTTGCGCAGGGCTTCGTAGACGATCCAGCGGCGGGCCTGGGACTGGCGCACTTCGGCGTCGAAAGCGGCCATGTCCCATTGCTTTCCGGCAATTTCAGCAAAACGCACGGCGGTTGCGGCATGTGCCGGGTCGGCGGCGAGGTTGGTCAGTTCGTACGGGTCGTCCGTCACGTTGAAGAGCAGCGGCGGGTCGAGTTCGCAGTGGATGTATTTCCAGTCGCCCTCGCGGATGCCGACCAGCGGAGCGTAGGAAGCCTCTGCAGCATATTCCATCAGCACCGGTGCGGTACGGGGCTCGCCTTTCGCCAGAGGCACAAGGCTGGTGCCGTCCGTCCAGGGCATGATCTCGCTCATGTCGATGCCGGCTAGGTCGCAGACGGTCGGCAGAACGTCGAGCGTGCTGACCGGATCGGAAATGTGCTTCGGCGCGAGATCCGCATCGGCAACCATCAGGGGCACGCGGGCCGAGCCTTCGAAGAAGTTCATCTTGAACCACAGGCCGCGCTCGCCCAGCATGTCGCCATGATCTGAAACGAAGAGGATGGTGGTGTCCTCGGTCAGGTCCATCGCGTCGAGCGCGTGCAGGATTTCGCCGATCTTGTCGTCCAGATAGGTGATGTTGGCGAAATAGGCCTGTCGCGAGCGGCGGATGTCTTCTTCGGTGATGTTGAAGTTGCGCCAGTCGTTGGCATCGAAGATGCGCTTTGCATGCGGGTCGTGGTCGTCGTAGTCCATCGCCGGAACCTGCGGCAGCAGGTGCTCGCAGTCCTCGTAGAGATCCCAGTACTTCTGGCGGGCGACATAAGGGTCGTGCGGGTGGGTGAAGCTGACCGTCAGGCAGAACGGGCGGTCGTATTTGCCGCGGCCGTAGTCGTGGATCTTGCGCACGGCCTGGAAGGCGACATCATCGTCATATTCCATCTGGTTGGAAATCTCGGCAATGCCGGCGCCCGTGACTGACCCCATGTTGTGGTACCACCAGTCGATACGCTCGCCCGGCTTGCGGTAGTCCGGCGTCCAGCCGAAATCGGCCGGATAGATGTCGGTGGTCAGCCGTTCCTCAAAGCCGTGCATCTGATCCGGACCGACGAAATGCATCTTGCCGGACAGGCAGGTGGTGTAACCGGCGCGGCGCAGATGATGGGCATAGGTCGGGATGTCGGAGGCGAATTCGGCGGCATTGTCGTAGACGCCCGTACGGCGTGGCAGCTGGCCGGACATGAAGCTTGCGCGTGCGGGCGCACACAGCGGCGAAGCAGTGTAGGTGTTCTCGTAGCGAATCGAACGGGCGGCAAGTTTCTTCAGGTTCGGTGCGTGCAGAAACTCCGCCGGGCCGTCCGGAAACAAGGTTCCGTTCAACTGGTCGACCATCAGGATCAGGATGTTCTTGCGCTTTCCCATGCTGCTTCTCCGCCGCGAGTGAGGACCTTGCCGCAAGTGTTAGCTTTTTTTTAATTGAGCGATCAATCAAAAACGGCATAGTATGAAAAACAGGCGTCTTGGTGGCTGGCAATTCTGTCCGGATCAAGGACGTTCAGGGCAGATTTCTTTCGCGCGGACACGTTCACGCGGCGTCATTTCCATAATGAGGACATCAAAAAGAGGGGACATGAAAATGGGAAATCTTAACAAGCACATCCTGCAGTCCGGGGTCTCCCGGCGCAGCATCCTGCAAGGTACGGCAGCGATCGGCGGAGCGGCTGTTGCCGGTCAGTTCGCGATCGGTCCGGCAGCCGCGCAACCCAAGAAGGGCGGCACGTTCAGGGTTGGCATCGCCGCAGGCAACACCAGTGAAAACTATGACCCCGGCACCTGGGACAATGTCTTCGTGCAGGTGTTCGCCACATCCCGTCATGGCTACCTCATCGAGATCACCGCAGATGGTACCCTGGTGGGCGAAGTGGCGGAAAGCTGGGAGCCGTCTCCCGATGCCACGGTCTGGACCTTCAAGATCCGCCCGGGAATCGAGTATCACAGCGGCGGCACGGTCAAGCCGGAAGACGTGGTGGCCTCGATCAACTATCACCGCGGCGAAAACAGCACCTCGGCGGCGAAGCCTTTCGTCGACCCCATCAAGGACATCAGCGTCGACGGCGACAGTGTCGTGTTCACGCTGGAAGCGGGCAATGCCGACTTCCCGTTCGTGGTCAGCGACTATCACTTGCCGATCATGAAATCCTCCGACGGCAAGATCGATCCGACCAGCAGCGACGGTTGCGGTCCCTACAAGGTGACCAACTATCAGCCGGGTGTCATTGCCGAGCTGACCAGGAACGAGAACTACTGGAAGACCGACCGGGCGCATTTCGACGATGTCAAGCTGCTGACCATCGTTGACCCTGCAGCGCGTCAGTCAGCACTCCTGACCGGCAATGTCGATGTCATCGATCAGGTGGACCTGAAGACTGTCGGCCTGTTCAAGCGCTCGCCGAACGTCACGATCCTGTCGACCACAGGCACGCAGCACTACACGTTTGCGATGGACACGCGCACGGCGCCCTTTAGCGACAACAATGTACGTATGGCGCTGAAATATGCTGTCGATCGCCAGGAACTGGTCGACAAGATCCTGTTCGGCTACGGGGCTGTTGGGAACGATCATCCGATCAGCCCGTCAAACCGCTTCTTCGCGGGCGACCTGGAACAGACTACCTACGATCCCGACAAGTCGAAATACTACCTGAAACAGGCCGGTCTCGATTCCCTTGACGTCAGCCTTTCAGCGGCTGATGCGGCCTTCGGTGGTGCCGTCGATGCGGCCGTGCTTTATTCAAACAGCGCGAGCAAGGCCGGCATCAACATCAAGCCGACGCGCGAGCCGAATGACGGTTACTGGTCCGATGTGTGGATGAAAAAGCCCTTCTGCGCGGTCTACTGGGGCGGACGTCCGACGGAAGACTGGATGTTCTCCGTAGCCTATGCGTCAGGCGCTCCCTGGAACGATACCTACTGGGAGAACGAGCGCTTCAACCAGTTGCTGAAGACGGCACGTTCCGAGCTTGATGAAACCAAGCGTGCCGATATGTACCGCGAAATGCAGAACCTGGTGCGCACCGACGGTGGTGTGATTATTCCGATGTTCGCCAGCTATGTCATGGCGCACAACGAAAAGGTCCAGCATCCGGAAAAGGTTGCCGCCAACTGGACCCTGGACGGTTTCCGCGCCGTCGAACGCTGGTGGTTCGCTTAACAGAACCAAGACGGCACCTGCAGCCGTTAAGGCGAAGGCGGTGGAAACCGCCTCGCCGGATCGACCTTCAAAGCGCTCCTGTTTGGGGCCTTTCCAACGGCCGGCCGGGCAAGTCCCGCCGGCCGCTTTTTTTCAATTGGACTTTTCCGAAATCAATTGTTGGCGAAAGGCCTCGACGTTGACGATCAGGCCCGGCAGCAACCATTGAAACAGCCGCACCACATCGCCAACCGGCTGCGCGTTGGTGTCCCGGGCAATCGCCGCTTGCAGGATTTTCGGTGTCAGTCCGCCAGGGTTGGGCAGCGTCCGGGCAAGGTTGACCGCGCAGTCGTGAACGCGTTCGCAGGCCTTGCCATAGTCGGTGGTTTCGATCTGAGGACGCAGTGCATTCCACGCGAGGCGAAAGTAGCTCGGCCAGCGGGCAAGGGCACGATAGTCGGTGTTCACGAACGGCAGGCCGAGCGTGCGCATGATGTCGTCGTAGACATCTCGTGTCTGGCTGTCGACGTGGTGCATTTCCATGAGCACCGGTGCCCCCAGTCGCCGCGGCCCGTGTTCGCTGTCGTAGGGTGAAATGGTGCTGCTTTCGCGAAGGTCATGGTTCTCGATCAGAAGCCGGGCAGCTGTCGCGATCAGGAGATAGGGCATGTTGCCGTGGGAGAAGACCTCGATCTCGTCTCTTATCCGCTCGTATCCGCTCGAGTTCCTGATCCGCATACCCGCGTTTGCGCAAATCCCTTGTAATTTCCGGAACCGAAAAGGCGGCAACTTCCTGCTCTGCACATGATCTCAGCTCCGCGCAGGCTGCAACGAATTCCCTGCTTCCGGCAAGGTCTCGCAGTCCGCCCCACAAGGCGGCGTAGAAGTTCGGATATTGTGCAAAGGCCATCGTCACCACGCCCATCCATGGCACTTGCAGCACGGCCTTGGTGTCTTCGTAGACAGCGCGCAGCGCTTCGTCGGCACGGATCTCCGGAACCGTGGTCACTTGTGGCAAGGGGGAGGGCTTGCGGCGTGGCAGGGTCTTGCCGGACTGTTTGGCAACCATCGCCGCCAGTGCCTGAAGTCCCGTTTCATAAATGCCGGCAACCGCGGAACGTGCCTCCTCTTCTGAAGCGCCTTCAGCATCGAACCTTCCCGACCATTCCACTTCGCAGCCGTTGCCGGTCGCAAGGATCCGGAAAGTCGAAGTGTAGTCGCGCACGGGAAGGGGGCCAGAGAAGATGCGGTAGCTGTAGGTTCCGGGAACCGTTCCGTCGTCGGTCCGAGCTTCCTGGAGTATCGCGCCGTCCGGCAGTGTCAGGTGGCGCACCGTTCCGGAAGGTGTTTCGCTCGTCTTGCAGTCCGCAACGGCCGGATGCCATGCACCGATCTGGTCAAAACCACCTGCAAGCTGTCGGACCAGGTCTGGATGGACCGGCAGGGCTTTTTTTTCGGTGAACGTCGATCATCGTCTTCCTCCCGTTCAAGTTTGGGCAATCGTGAAGTGGCGGCTGTTCATTGGTCGGGTTTGGTCGCGTCATCGGGCTGACGCGACCGGGCCGTTTGTTCAGGCGCCCATCTGCTGAGCGTCGTATTGGGTAACCTGCGGGAAATCATGCTCCGGGTCTGCCACGTGCCGCACATACTGGATCAGGGTGTAGATCCCGATGATCCCGATGGTTTCCAGAAGGGCCTTGTCGGAAAAACCGGCCTGCCGGACTGCATCAAGCGTTGGAGCGGTCACCTGACCGCGGTTGCGGACGACTTCATTTACGTAGTCGAGCAGGGCCTGCGTCCGCGCATCCTCCGCGCGGCCTTCCATTGCGGCCAGCATCTCGGTTTCGCTGCCGCCGTGCATCTGGCCCACTTTCATGTGAACGTTGACACAATAGTCGCAGCGATTGAGTGCGGAAACGAGCATGGCTACCTGTTCGATCTCCTTGCCCGTCAGTTCTATACCGTCGTTGACGCCGGCATTGAGCGCAAGGAAGCCCTTCAGCACATTGGGGGCATTGCCCGTGACCTTGAAGAGGTTGATGACGCCGCCGAATTGCCGCTTGGCCTCATCAAAAGCCTCCTTTGTGGTTCCTGTTGCCTGGCTGGGTTCGATTTGAAGCATGTTTGGCATTTGTCGTTTCCTTTCGTGTATCAACTGACCGACCAGTCAAGTGGTGTTTAAGCGTGCTCGGACGTCCGGTGTTTGCCGCAACTGGCGGCGGTTAGGGTTTAAGGCTGTTCAGATGAGAGAGGGCGCCGGGGGCAAGAAGGGTGATGTGCGATGGGTCGTTCTGTGCCTTGGCCAGCAGAAGCCCACCCTGAATGAGGCCGATGACGACATCTGCTCCCTTGTCGCAATCGATCCTGGCGAGTGAACCGGTCTCGATGAGCTGGTGCAGGATATCGCGCACCGGGGCTTTCCACGTCGTCAGTGCGTGTTTGATGGCCTCGCGTACAGGGATATCCACGGCCCCGAGTTCCAGGCTCATGTTTCCGACAAGGCATCCTTGTGCAAAGCCGTGCCGGACTTTCCAGTCCCGGTTTGCCCTGGCGGGAACGTCGAAGAGCTGGCGGAGCTTTTCTTCCGGTGCTGCGTCACTGTCGGCAATGTCGCGGAAAGCTTGTCCGAAAGACGTTGCATATCGCTCGATCGCTGCAGCCAGAAGATCCGACTTCGAAGGGAAGTAGTGGTACAGCGTTCCCTTGTTCACCCCGGCGCTCTTGCAGAGTTCCGTGGTGCCGACGGCACCGAAGTTGCGTCCCAGAAAGAGCTCGGTGGCGGTGTCGATGAGAATGTCGCGTGTCGTGGTCATGCGGGATTGATATTTCCAACTGACCGATCAGTCAATTGATTGACGCTCACCCCAAGTTCACGACGTCGCGAGGTGGGTCTTGCCGTCTTCAGGTCTGGATGCCTCGAAAACGGCCGAACCGGAAGGAGATTAACCCTTGTCAGATATGCAGCTCCGTGTCGCCAGATTTGATTTAGTTGAAAAAGACGCTTGACCTGGAGTGCACTCCAACCGGTACCTGAGAGAAATCGTTCCGTTCGGAGACTGACATGCGGATTGGCGACCTGGCCGAGAAATCGGGACTTTCGACCGACACCCTGCGCTACTACGAAAAGATCGGCCTCCTGCCGCGTCCCTTGCGGGACGGTGGTGGGCGGCGGGTCTACGATGCAACGATCCTCAGGTGGATCGACTTCCTGGACCGGCTGAAATCGACCGGTATGGGCATCAAGGACCGGCTGCGTTACGCGGACCTGCGTACAAAGGGCGAAGCTTCGTTGACGGAGCGCCGGAAGCTGCTGGAAGCGCACAGGGGAAAGGTTGTCGGCGATATTGCCCGGCTCACCGAGATGCTGGACGTCCTGGACGATAAGATTGATCTCTACAGAAGGATGGAAGCGGGTGAGACCGTTGATCCGGCCTTCGAAAGCTGCGCCCGGACCGAACACGGCGCGCCGCCAAGCAAGGAAGCTCCGAAACATGAGCACCGCCCTGGAGCGCGGCCGCGCGCTGACGCAGAAACTTAACCCCGACCTGGAAGCCATTCTCAGCGATCGTTACGACGATCTTCTGCCCGGATTTTCCGAAAGCCTGATCGAATGGGCTTACGGTCGGCACTATGCCCGGGAGGGCCTCGACCTGAAAACTCGCCAGTTGTGCACGATCGCGGCCCTGACCGTGCTTGGCGGGCAGACGGCTCCGCAACTCAAGATCAACATTGAACACACGCTTGCCGCCGGTGCGGACCGGAAGGAAGTCGTTGAGGCGATCTGGCAGATGGCCGTCTATGGCGGCCTGCCGGCAGCAATCAACGGCCTCAACGCGGCCCGGGAGGTGTTTGAGGCGCAGGATGCAGCGTAAGGGGATCTAGGCACACAGCGTTGCCGCCAAGATAAAACCCGCCGTGGTCATCCCGGATCTTCGCTGCGCTGCGTCCGGGATGACTAAAGACAGTCAGGTGCAAGGCGATTGGATGCAGGTGACGCCGGTATCCAACTTCTGCTGAGCCCCCAACTCAGGCTGCGGCGACATCCTGCAGGAACCGGTCGATCCGTGTGGTGACTTCGGCAAGTTGCCGGGTGGCTGCACCGGTGATTTCTTCCACTTCACGGGCCGACAGACTGGTTTCGCTGGAGCCTCGGGAGAGATCGCCGATATTTTCCGATACGCTTGCGGTCTGGCCTGCAGCCTGGGAGACGCCGGTGGAGATTTCCGCGGTGGCCCCGGCCTGCTGTTCGACGGAGCTTGCCATGGCGGCTGCGGTCTCGTTGACGGACTCCATCATTTCCATGATCGCGCTGATCGCGTCGACGGCGCCGTTGGTGGCCTGCTGGATTTCGGACACCTGGCTGGAGATTTCCTCTGTTGCCTTGGCCGTCTGACCGGCCAGTGACTTGACTTCCGAGGCAACCACGGCAAACCCCCGCCCGGCTTCGCCGGCGCGTGCGGCTTCGATGGTCGCATTGAGCGCGAGCAAGTTGGTCTGCTCGGCAATTTCCTGGATGAGCTGGACAACGGCACCGATGCGTTCGGCAGCCGCCGACAGGCCCTTGATCTGGTCGTTGGAAGTGCGGGTTGCCCCTGCAACTTCCTCAACGCGCACGAGGGTGTCGTTGACCTGCCGGCCGACCTCCTGAACGGAAGCGCTGAGTTCCTCCGTGGCGGCAGCGATGGTCTGGACGTTCTGGCTGGCCTGGCTGGAGGCGGTGCTGACGTCTTCGGACTTGCCCGTCGTCGTGCGGGCAATCTCGGAAAGCTGCTCGGCCGTGTTGTCGAGCTGATGCATGTTGCCGGTCACCGTGGCGAGTGCCTGCTCGATATCCTGACGGAACGAGGCCACAAGCGCATCGACGGTGGCCTGGCGCTGGCGGACACCTTCCTGGCTTGCAAGGGTTTCTTCTTCCAGCCGCATCCGTTCGATTTCCCGGTCACGGAAGGTTGCGACGGCCTGAGCCATGTGACCGATTTCATCCTTGCGGTTTGCAGCCGGAAGATCGAGAGCCGTGTCGCCGTCCCTCAGTTTGAGCATCGCATCGGTCAGGCCCCGGATCGGGCGGATGATGGCAGTGGAGAGCAATACGACGAAAGCGATGCCCAGAAGCAGTGCAAGGGCAAGCGTAATGGTGATCTGCGTTTGAGCGCCGACGGCGCTTGCCAGCGCGGTCGCACCGGAATTGGCGCTGATGATTTCTGCTTGTTCCGTCAGGGAGGAGGCGGCGGCGGCAAAGGATTGTTCGCTTGCGCGCAGTGCCGCTGTCGAAGTGACGACTTCGGCAAAGGTGGCTTCCAGTTTCGGCAAGGCATCGCCACCGGCGGTAACAAGCGCCTTGAGTGGACCATTGAGAAGATCATTCAGAGCCTTGTCAGACGTGTTCTTACCGGCTGAGGTTCGCACCGTGTCCAGATTGCCAAGTTCCGTCCGGGCATCGCCCAGATAGAGCTGGAATGTATCAGCGGCGTTTTGCGAGGATGTGTTCAGATAGTCTGAATAGGCGCTGCGGATGCCGAGCACGCTACGCGCCACACTCTGAGTGTAGTTCGACAGAAGCGCGATATCGGCGCTCGCCTTGTCGAAGTCCCGCAGTTCCTTCGTCAGGTCGTCAATCGGTGCTTCGGCGGCCTTGATGATCGTGTCGGCAAGGGTGATCAGTTCAAGGATGGCCGGTTCCAGTTTGTTTTTCCAGGCGCCCTCTTCCGGGGACTTCAGGTGCGCTTTCAGAAGCTTTTCAAAGGACTTGGAGCTTTTGGTGAGGTCCTTGACGCTGTCCTTGATCGTGTCTGTCTTCACCGTGCGGCGAACCGCCTTCGCGTCCTTGTCGAGGGCATCCACCCGGTCCGCCAGTTTCTTTGCCAGGGTCTTGTCTGGTGTTGCCGCAAAGGTTTCGGCTTCCTGCGCCAGCACCACAGTGGTGATGCGCATGTTGCTGAGCCGGGGGCTGACGTTGGACAGGTTGGTCATCTTGCCTTCGTTGGTGATGGCAAGGGCGGATCTGTAAGCGGCAAGGGCCTTGTATTCCTCGAAGGCCTTGTTGGTGGTTGCAACCAGTTCGGAGGTGAGGGTGTCGAGGTTCGCAGCCGCTGTGTCACGGCTTTGCCGTGTGTCGCGCAGCGTCGCAAAGCCGGTCTCCAGATCGCCGACGATGCTCGCGAACTGCGTTGCCGCCTGGGGTTGGCTTTCAGACAGGGCGAGACTTTCCTGCGAAATCAAGCCAATGTCTGCAGCAACCGCTTCCGCCGTCTGGCTGCTGCCATCGCGACTGAATGTCTGGGCGTGGGACAGCAACCGGGGGACGCTTCCCAGTAGTTCGTTGGCGGTCTTCGCCACCGTTACCGAGTTCTTGACCTCCGAGCTTGCGAACAAGCCCCCCGCACCGACCCCGATGGCGCACAATAGCATGGCGCCGAAGCCGATCTGCAGCTGGGTCTTGATCGGCCAGTCGAAAAAGGGGCGCTGCCGTGCCGGTTGTCCGGCCCGCTCATGCCTTGTTGCTGAGGGCTCGGCTGCAGTCTTCCTGAAAGGAAGGTTCACGAACTTCATTCTTGAGCTCCGGACGTTGTCTTGCCGAAAGCATTTTGAATTGAAAGTTTTAAGAAGACCCAAAAGAGACTTGCATTAATTATGGGCGGTCTTTTGTGTGCTTGTTGTGCAGGTAAGACTTTGGAAAGTAGTTTTCTGAAGTTATGCAACTTTTCGAGGTGGTTGCTCTGCAGCAGAGATAAATTGTCTATTGCGTCAATCGCTTGGGGTTGTTTTGTGGCGTTTTCTGAAGACGCGCGTTCAAGGCAGACTGCAGGCGGTCGGTAACGGACTGGTCGATATGTGAGTTGCAGGCCAGGGCAAGTTCGACGGTCTGCAGGGTCAGCAGTTTCTCGATCTCCACCCCTTCCTGTTCCGCGACATAGGGAGCCGAAATCAGGCCACCCAGCCAGAGCTTGGTGTGACCTGACCGCAGCATGTTCGCATTGAGCCCATCTTCGTCCACCAGCACAAGATGGGGATGGCCGGCGTCCTGAAGTTCATTGGTGCTGGTCCAGCCGCCGACGGCTCCTGTCGAATAGCCGAAACTGTCTTCGACTGTCGAAAGTTCTATGGAACTGCCCTTCAAGGCAAAAAGGCCGTATCCGTCGATTTCCAAAGGTCCGACCCAGGTGAAGTTCGGTTCGCGTTCCTGAGTGCGCCACAGGGCCATGAAACAATGGTTGGCGTTGCTCTCCACCGCATTCAGCCCGCGTTTGAACGGCCGCATGTGCATCTCGACCGTTATGCCGGCGTCATCGGCGAGATCTTGTACAAGTTGGGTGACAGTTCCCGAGACTTTCCCGTCTTCACCAGGGAAATAGAGTGGTTTGTAGTCCTCGGTATAGATGACGATTTCAGGTTCGCTGGTTTCCACTGCAGAACTGGTGCTTGCTCCGGCAAGCGATAGTAGTGCCAAAAATAACAGTGATAACCTGATGTGCATGAAGGCTCCGGTTCATGCGTCCTGTCTCGAAATTGCTTGCCGAAAGCGGCGCTTCGGATGCCACAGTATACATATTCGCGACTTCAAGAAGTCAATTCACTTGAGCGCGTCCGGCCTAGTCTTTCCTGTCCTGGCGGTCGCTGTGGCCGAGGTCCTTCTCCGGCCAAAGCAGGTCACGAAGCCGCTGTTTCAGCACCTTGGCCTCCGGAAAGCCTCCATCTGTCTTGCGGTCCCAGACAAGTTGACCGTCGCAGACGATTGTGAAAATGCCTCCGGTGCCCGGAACAAGAGTGACAGCGCCGGCTTCTTCCGAGAAGGTGGACAGGATTTCCTGCGCCATCCATGCGGAGCGCAACAGCCAATTGCATTGGCGGCAGTAGGTGATGATGATATGGGGCGATTGGACGTTCGTCATGGCGTCCGGCCAGCTCCTCTGTTTCGCTCGATTGTTCCTGCTTGTGCCACAGCTTTCCTCTGACGCGCCAGACACCATTTTGCCGTACATCCTGGAGGCCTTTGAACGGCATCAGGACCTGCATCGTGTTTGTGGCTCTCCCCTGTCAGCCCGGCCCCAGCCTGGGCTGACAAACCGCGTGTTCAGGCTGGAGGCTGAGAAGGGCACGTTCTTCCTGCGGCTTCCCCGTCTGGAATCGGCAGGCAACATCGACAGGAAGGCAGAGGCAAGAAACCTGATGCTCGCCGCTGCGACTGGAATTGCCGTGCCACCGGTATTTTGTGATGCGGAGGCCGGCATTCTGGTGACCCGCGCCGTCGAGGTCACCGGCAGCCCTGCCGATCTTTCGGAGCAGTCGTCGTACAGCCTGGCCCGTGCACTCGGCGAGGCATTGGGGCAATTGCATGGGTCCGGTGTGACCTTCGAAGGGCTGCTCGATCCGGACAGCGTGCTTCAGGCGCAGTGGCAAGGTCTTCGGGACGCAGTTCGGTGCCGGGAGGAAATGACCGGGCTGGAAATAGTGTTGCAGCCGATCCGTGCCGGCACCGCTGGTGGTGCTGGCCGGATGCTTGTTCCGAGCCATGGCGATCCATCCCCCGGCAACTGCCTCATGTCATCCGACCAGCTCTGGCTGATTGACTGGGAATTCTCAGGCATGTCGGATCCCGCCTGGGATCTTGCCTACGCCGTTCTGGAGCACGAGATGAGTGCGGATGAGGAAAAGGTGTTCCTGAAAGCCTATGCAGCAACGGGCGCTGCGGTGCCCGAGGCCGATTGTCTCGGCGTTATGAAAGCCAAATGCGACGCCGTGTCGGCCCTCTGGGCGCTGGAGCAGGTGGCGGCGGGGCGAGACGAGGATGTGTTCCTTCCCTTTGCACGGCAGCGGCGGGGGCGGGCGCTCCGGCAACTGGCCCGTCTTTCCTGAGCGCCCGGAAACAGCACCGAAGGCTTGAAAGTCGGGATCAGTTGAGCGGATCCGGCCACTTTGGATCAGCCAGGCACTGACTGTATCTGTTCGACATCCGGTTGCGCAGAGACTGGTTTTCGGGCTCGGCCAGAAGCTGGTCCCAGATGCCGTCCGATTTCAGATATTCAAGCGTACAGCCGCAAGCGGCTTCGCAGATTTCTGTCGTGGCGGTCGTACCCTGGCAGGAAACCGTGCAATTGCGCACGAAGGCATTGGCGGAGCGGTCCATCTCCGGGCCGATCTGAGTTGCCGTCCACACAAGGCCGAACAGCAAGGGCTGATGCAGCAGATAGACTGGCAGGGAATGGCGGCCGAAGAACCGCGTCAGCCGGCCGGGACGGTTGGCGAATGTCAACCTGGACAGCGTCTGCCACAGATTGATCTTTCGGAAAATCTTCGAGATGGCGACGCCCGCCAACGTCACTCCGGCCCAGGGCACCAGCGGCACATAATCCACACTGGCAAAATCCGGTGTGCCGAGCCCTGTCCACAGCCAGAGCTGGCCGTCGAGGGCGGACGAAGCTGCCCAGATGGGCAAAGTGAAAACGAACGCCGCAGCAAGCCCGGCAAAGACGAACGGAAGGCGCGTGAAGGGAAGGGCGATCACGCTGGACAAGGCAATGGAATGGAGAATGCCGAAGCGGACAAAAGTATCGCCGAAAGTGAAATAGGTGACCAGCGACACGGCAGCTGCGGCTGCGACGATCACGGCAAAGCGCCGCCAGAAGGCATGCCAACGGATGCCCAGGTGGTGGGCGAAATCCAGACTGACGCCGGCCAGAAGCAGGAAACTGCCGGCGATCGAGGCGGCGAACATGCGCCAACCTGTGCCCTGGGCAACGGGCCAGTCGACATAGGCAAACCAGGAAAGGTCCCAGGAGAAATGGTAGATCGCCATGGCGACAACAGCGAGGCCGCGGGCAAGATCAAGCACGGCCAGACGCGTTGAACGCATTAAGGAACTCTCTGAACGATGACCGGTACCGGTTTCGAGCGGTAGTGCCGGTATGGATTAGCTGCTGAACGCCACGACCAGTGTCGTGATCAGGGCCGACGCAGCGAGCATTGCGCCGACATATGGCCATGGAGACGGACGATGGACGGTAAACACGTCTTGGTTCGCCGGGTCTTGCAGCATGCCCTCAACTCCCTTGTCCCACCACGAAGTGGGGCAAGAGTGGGCCAAATGTCCGGCAGCGAAAAGATAGTAAATCAATTGCTAACCGGTTTTCCCAAGGAAAACGACCTGATGTGGAAGACCCGGCAAAAATGACCTAGTCGGCTTGACCCGCCGAACGTCTTGAAGCCCGGGCTAAAACAGCGCTGTGTCGGTCGTCAGAGGTCAAGCGCGTCGAGACCGGCTTCCAGGTGGTCGGCCAGGAGCGGCATGCCGAGAAGATAGGTTGCTGTCGAACCGACGGCGCGCTCGCGTGCCTCGTCGACCGCTTGCTGGAAGTCTTCAGCCTCGAAGTCACCGCGGCCAATCCAGGAGATGGCCACCAGTTCGGCAGCTTCATCCACGTTGAGATCCTCGATCAGCTCCCGCAGTTCCTCGTCGGAGAGGTCATCGTTTTCCTCCTCCGCAAGGCCATCGTGACCGTGACTTTGCTCCAGGGCATCGGCGTCGAATTCGACGTCGCCTTCATGGCCGTCCTCGAACGTATCCTGAAGAGACGATGCAACTGCCCGCGCCTTCTGGGCGAGCAGGCGGATCGTGTCTGCTGAAAGTGTGAGGTCGATGTCCATTGCTGCCTCCGACAAACCCTTCGTTTCTTTATCGATCCACTTTTCGCCGTTGGCAATGGTCATGATGTGAAATCCCTCACTGGCGCCGGTTGCGTCGGCGTAATACTACCACTTGAGGGCAAATGCCCCGTAGCGGAATTTGTTCCACATGGCTTGCCGGAAGTTTCCGAACGCACTCGCAAAGACCTGGACTGCGGTTATCCCCGGTATTCAAGGTCGCGCCATGTGACTCTGGTTAATTTCCGATCGATGCCAGCCTTGAACCGCGTGCGGTCTTGCAGATGACATGTGATCTTGCTTTACTTGGCGAACGAACAAATTCCTGTCCTTGACCGTGATCAACAGCGGACGCAACCAGCGGGTCACCTGAGGACGGTGAGGCTGCGGGCGCGTGCACGTACACGTACGCACTGCGGGGCTGTCTCGGATGAAGGTTCAAAGGGAACCATCGTTGGGCAGGAATCGTTATCCGGGGGCGGACCGGGCACTGAGGCCCGGCACTCATGTGCCAAGCATGAGGCCGGGTCTCGGCTTTTGAAAGGTCGGGCTCCAGGCGCTGATCTTGACTTCCTGAAACAGACGGAGCCGCCGCGGCGGCTCCTTGTATGTCAAGCTGTCAGAACATGGCGCTTGCCGGCCGACCGGCGTTTGCCGGTGCCTGGCCGGTTGCTGAGTGCGCGACGGGCTCGGTCTTCGGGACACCGTTCGTGTTGGCCGGGTTTGCCATCGCCGCTGCTGCGACCAAAGCGGTTGCCAGCAGCATGCCCAGAAAGATTGCCTGCAACAGCGGCCGGGCTTCATGCAGGTCGCTTTTGGAGGGGACGGACTTTCTGGTTTTCTGGTTATCTACGCGTGCCATGGTGAAGATCAGTCAGGTTCGAGCGGTTGTACTTCGGTTTCTGTCAGTCTGCCTGCGCTTGAACGCCGGTCAGGTCCTGAAACAGTCGGCGGGCCAGCAGACGGGTAACGGCAGCCATGGTCAGGAAAGCGACCATCGGCAGCACCAGTGACGGCTCCAGTGCGGACATCAACATCAACAGGCCTGCTGCCACTATGAACAGCAAAACCGGTGGGAAGCTTACGTTCTGCGACTTGATGGTCGCCTGTACGGTCGTTGCGTGGGCCATTGGCTCCTCCATCCGCTGGGATGAGTTCAATCTCGTTTGAAATTGCGCCGGCACGCGGACGCGATTTAGACATGCGCCGTGTGTTTTCGTGACTATTTTGCGGCAAATTCGATCTATTTGCTGCCGCCTTGGCAAGGCGGCACAATAGGTAGTGTCCGTGTTCCGAATGGCGCTGCATTCAGGGGGGCGACGGTTCTGTTTTCCATTCCGGCAGTCTTGATGTGCGAAGGTGGAAGGTTGTGGTTCCGGGGTCTGGATCTGGCCAATTAAGCTTTCGTAAAATTGACAATACAACTTCTCATAAAAACGTATTGCATTGTTTAATTACTGTAAAAACTGACATAACCCAGATATTTTACGATGCGATTTTAGTGTTTGTTTGCATTTCGGAAGCATGCTTGCTCGCCGGGACATCCGATACAAACAGACCAGGCATGGAATGACGATAAACGCTGCGCAGAGCGCCACGGTGGGCAAGCCGACAGACCCAGTAACGTCGACAGAACCATCGGTCCAGAAGGCCGGGGAGCCGCCGGCCTTGTCGCTGGCGGGTATCCAGTTTTTCATTGCCGATATCAGCAAGAAAACCATTCTCTGGCACGAGGTCGGTTCCCAGAGTTTCAATAGCGAAGTGCGGGATCTGCAGGAGGCGCCCTCCAACGAGGCACTGCGCCACCTGTCGCCAGAGGATCGGAAGACCATTCTCCGGCTGGTCCAGGGTGCGATCCGGGAAGGCCAGGCCGGGCCGTTCGACGTCGGCGGCGGGCCGGACCACCGTATCCCGGGCATTCCGATCGTTGCCTATCGTTACGAGTTGCCGGACGGCAAGATCCTTGCGATCTGCTTCCCCTCCATCGGTGAGAATGACAATAATCCGGGCCGGGTCATACTGGGACTGGCACCGATCCTCCAGCATTTCGTCGCGTCCTCCACCCGCGTTGTGCTGCTGGTCGACAATTTCGGCTACGTGCGCTTTGCCAGCGACGGTTTCCTCAAGAGCTTCCAGATCGAGGATGCTCGCCTGATCCTGGGGCGCAACATTGCCCATATCCAGAACCGCGTCGGGCGAACGATCGTCTCCTTGACGCTTGCGGCATTGACGCGCCGGGCCAGTGCGACCGGGCGTGGCAAGTTTCTGCTGGCGTCCAACGACAGCGTCGAACTGAAATACGACGCCATGTATTTCCGTGTCGGCGGCACGGTGGGCGGGGTGCTGTTTTCGGCCGGCCATGCCGGCGGTGACGTCGACTTTGCCAGGGTCTTCGAAGCGTGCAGCGCGCCGATCCTGGTGGTCAACATCAAGTCAAAGATCATCATTGCGGCGAACAACGCAGCGATGAAGACCTACCATCTGACATCGGACGTCCTCGACAGCCGCCCGATCACCGAGATGCTGCTTCACCCGAGCAATTATGCGTCCCTGTTGACCTCTGCCAAAGACGCCTCGGAAGTTCCCCTGTCGGTGCCGGTGACGGTGCTCAATGGCCAGACCAAGAAAAAGCGCTTCAAGTGCACGATCATCGATGAGGACAAGGACGATCCGAAGCTGATCCTTGAAACGAGAAGCTAATCGCGCCCGCCACTGAGAGCGACTGAAACGGTACTTTTACGCCGCTGATGCCGCGTCACTGCCGTGGTGTTCCACGGCCCAAAGGTAGACCTGTCCCAGGATTTCGGTCAGGCTCCGGCCTTTCGGTGTGAGGGCATAGCGGACGCGGCGGTGGGCGTCGTCCAGTTCGGTACGAGCGACCAGTCCAATCTCTTCCAGGTGGCGCAGTTCCTGGGTCAGCACCTTGCGGCTGATCGGTTTCAGTGTCCGCTGTAGTTCCAGAAAATGATGATCCCTAGCGGTCAGGCAATGCAGAACCTTTGGGGTGTGTTTGCCGCCAATGCTTTTCAGCGTGTCGGCAACAGGACAGTCCTGCGTGCCAGGCAGGCGCCAGAGGGATGCGATCGGTTCGCTCATGTCCGTCTCCACCGGTTCGCCGGGGCCAATGGCCCGTCCGGGTTACCAAAAGGTGCCTAATTGAACGTATTTCCGCGTCCGCCTAGGTGAAGAGCCAACCTATCACCAGGAGGAGAACGGCGGCAAACATGTCCGAGATCCAGATCCACACTATCCCGATCCTGCCATTCGGCATGGTCAACGCGTTTCTGCTGACCTTTGCCGGTGGTGCCGTGCTTGTGGACACCGGGCTGCCGGGCAGCGAGACCAAGATCGAGAAGGGGCTGGCGAAGGTCGGGCTTTGCCTTGCCGATCTGAAGCTGATCGTGGTGACCCACGGCCATATCGACCATGCGGGCAGCGCCAAGCGTCTTCAGAAACTGTCGGGCGCGCCAATCGTGCTGCATGAAGGTGATTTACCCTATTGCCGGGGCCAGGCTCCCCTCCTGAAGCCTTCGGGGCTCTTCGGTCGGCTGTTCAAGCTTTCAGGCGCGATCGAACGGCCGTTTGCGAAGGTGGAGCCGGACATTCTTCTGTCAGGGGACCAGACACTGGATCTGACAGCCTATGGCGTGCAAGGTGTCATCATGTCGACGCCAGGCCACACGCCCGGATCGCTGTCGGTACTGCTTGACGATGGTGCCGTCCTCGCGGGGGATCTGGCGGCGTCCGGCATTCTTCTGGGGGGAATCGCGCTGAAGGGGCGGCCCAAGCCGCCGCCCTTTGAAGAAGACCCGCTTCAGGTCGCCCGTTCGCTGAAATTTCTGCTGTCCAAGGGGGCAAAACGCTTCTATCTCGGCCATGGCGGACCGCTCGATGCCGGGGTGATTGAAAGATACGCCGGCAAACTGGCGCAAACGGCCTGAAAACTCCCGTTCTTCTCCGGATTTGGTCTTGTTTTCCGCAGCGCACGGATCTAGGGTCCGCGCGCTGTTAATCCCGTTTCCCCCTGGAGGACATTATGGGCTTTCTTGCTGACGCATTGGCGCGTGTTAAACCTTCTGCGACCATCGCCGTCACCAACAAGGCACGCGAGCTTAAAGCCGCAGGCCGCGATGTAATCGGTCTCGGAGCTGGCGAGCCGGATTTCGATACCCCGGAAAACATCAAGACAGCCGCCATCAAGGCCATCACCGACGGCAAGACCAAGTACACCGCTGTCGATGGTATTCCGGAGCTGAAGGCGGCCATCGTCGAAAAGTTCAAGCGGGAAAACGGGCTTACTTACGAAACCAGCCAGATCACCGTAGGTACCGGCGGCAAGCAGGTGCTTTACAACGCGCTGATTGCAACGCTGAACCCGGGTGATGAAGTCATCATTCCGACCCCTTACTGGGTAAGCTATCCGGACATGGTGCTGCTCGCAGGCGGTGAACCGGTGATCGTGGAAGCGGACAAGTCGACCTTCAAGATTACCCCGGAAGCACTCGATGCGGCGATCACATCGCGCACCAAGTGGCTGATCTTCAACTCTCCGTCCAACCCGTCCGGTGCGGCCTACACGGAAGCTGAACTGAAAGCGCTCTGCGATGTGCTGATGAAGCACCCCCATGTCTGGGTCATGACCGACGACATGTATGAGCATCTCGTCTATGACGACTTCAAGTTCACCACGCCCGCTCAGGTGGAGCCTGCTCTTTACGAGCGCACGCTGACCGTCAACGGCGTGTCGAAAGCCTATGCAATGACCGGCTGGCGTATCGGTTATGCCGGCGGCCCGGCAGACCTGATCAAGGCCATGGCCAAGGTGCAGTCGCAGTCGACCTCCAACCCTTGCTCCATCGCCCAGTGGGCGGCGGTCGAGGCGCTGAACGGCACCCAGGACTTCATCCCGAAGAACAACGAAGTCTTCAAGGGACGCCGGGACCTGGTTGTCTCCATGCTGAACCAGGCCAACGGCATTTCGTGCCCGGTGCCGGAAGGCGCGTTCTACGTGTTCCCGTCCTGCGCCGGCACAATCGGCAAGACGGCCCCGTCCGGCAAGGTGATCGAGAGCGACGAGGACTTCGTCTCCGAGCTTCTGGAAGCTGAAGGTGTCGCCGTCGTTCACGGTTCGGCTTTCGGGCTTGGTCCGAACTTCCGCATTTCCTATGCGACCTCGACCGAAGCTCTGGAAGAAGCCTGCACGCGCATCCAGCGTTTCTGCGGGAACCTGAAATAAGCTTTTCGGACATCGAAAGATTTGCGAAAGGGCGGCCGACGGCCGCCCTTTCCTGTTGTAGGTTGCGTTTTCTGGTTGAGGAATGCGCGGTTTACAGCACAGTTCGAACGCTCTAGCCTTTCCCCGTCAGGTGGAGGTCGAGCGATGGCAAATTCACATCAGAAACAACTGCTTCTTGATCTGTTCGAAAGCCTGCCGTCGATTGTCTTCATTGTGCTCTGGCGACAGACGGGTGATCTGGAGCTTGCAGGCTGGAGTGGTTGCGGTCTTGCGGTTTTCGTTCTTGCCGGCTTTGTGCTGGTCAAGGCGCCCATGCACCCCGTATTGCTCGGTATAAATCTGCATATCCTGCTGGTGACACCGCTTCTGGTCGGCCTGTATCGGTTTGGCGACGGCACTCTGGCATCATTCCTGACAGGCTATTCGTACAGTGCCGTTTTGTTGACCGTGACGCTTACCGGCGGGGTCTTGACCCTGTTCTCACGCGGTGGATTTGCCGGTGTCCCAAACTTGCCCAGATCGACGCAGTACCGACTATCGTTTCTGATGCTTGCCGTATCACTGGCTGGAACGGTCTGGGCGTTCCAGGCGCCGGAAAACAGCCTTCTTCCGGTGATCGTCACCTTGACCCTTCTGATTGCCGGTCGCCGGTTTCTGCTTGCCCGTGTGTCGGACAGGTCGTCGAACGGTGGTGTGCTTGCCCCTGCTCTGGCGGGCAGTGCCGACACTACCGACGGTTACACCTGAACCTTTTGCCATTGCCGCGATTTTGACGTCTTGGCGCGTCATATCAGGGGCGTGATCCGCGCCTTTGCTAAAAGCGGATATTCGCAGCCGAACGGGAGTTCTCTACATGCGTATTTTGAAACCGGTTCTTGCCGCCATGGCCATTGTGTTTGCCATGCCGGCCCTTGCCTCCGAAGACAGCCCAAAGGTTGAAATCGGCAAACTGAGCTGCCTGGTGGAAGGCGAGCACAGTTTCATTGTTGGCTCTTCAGCAACACTCGGATGCAGCTTTTCACCGGTCGACGGCGGAGCGGTGGAAAACTACAAGGGGACCGTCCGCGACTACGGGCTGGATATCGGCAAGACCAAACAGGCCACGCTGGTCTGGGGCGTGCTGGCACCTTCCGCAAACCGGAAGCCGGGCCTTTTGGCAGGCACCTACGGCGGGCTGACCGCCGGGGCAAGTGTTGGTGCGGGCATCAAGGCGAACGCGCTGTTGGGTGGTTTCGACCGATCCATCGCGCTCAACCCTTTCAGCCTGGAAAGCCAGACAGGCACGAACCTGACACTGGGTGTCAGCAAGATGACGCTGGAACTGATCAACTAAGCCTCAGCGGCTGTCACTGTCCTGTTTCTCCGCTTTAGTCGCGGCAGCTTTCGTTCGCGCCGGCACAAGGAGTTTCTTCCTTGTCCGGCCGGGTGTTCTGCCGGTTGATCTGCTCGGTGCGGTTCAAACGCTCCGCACCGTCAATCTGCTGCCGGGTGGAGAAACCGGACTGTTGGCGGTTGAGGTTCTGGTTCAGCTGCTGACCGGCAGAAGGCAGCCGCGGCGAGGTCATCATGGGAGGACTGCGCAGCTGGGTCGATTGCGCATGCGCGGGTATTGCCGACGTGGCAGCAAACAGGGCTGAACAGAGTATCAGGGTTTTGGTCACGCGTGCTCCTTTTGCCCGAGGCCGGTTCAAGTTGGTTACATAGGCCTCCGCGCGTCAATTTCACTATCTGCCAATTCCGGCAGGGCAATGGCACATGGTTGGGAAGGTCTGAAGGCGGGACTTTTTTCAGTCTTCAGCTCAAATTTTCTCCACCGCTTGCCGGTCTGGAGATCTCGGTCGGGAGAGCCTTTATAAGCCTCTGGGATCGGCGGTGTTTTGGATTTTTGTGCACTTTTGGCGAGCTGTCATCGGCCTGGAGACTGAGCCGAGACCAGGGCAAATTGCTGCGCTGCCGCGTAAGATTCCCTTGCGTTGCCGCCGATATCGGCGCGACGATGGCTGACCGCCCCTGGTCGATCGGCCGCAGTTTGGGGCTTGGTGCTGTTGAGTACCGGGCAAAAGGCCTTCGATCCCATCCGGGCGAGACGCGGCAGGCCGCGTCCCCCAGCCGGCCCTGCCGCGTTGTTACGAGGTATCCTCGAACTAACGGGAGGCTCAGCATGGCAATCACTTCAAACGGAAAAGGATCTGCTGCGGGCAGCGCTCCGCGCTGTATCGCCCTAGTGGGTCCGTTCGGCAGCGGCAAGACCAGTCTTCTGGAAGCCTTGCTGGCGCGAACGGACAAGGTGGCCCGGCAAGGATCCGTCGCGAACGGAAATACGGTGGGCGACGCTTCGCCGGAAGCGCGTGCCCACGGCATGAGTGTGGAACTGAACATTGCGGACGCGGAATTCCTGGGAGATCGCTTCGTGTTCGTCGACTGCCCTGGATCCGTGGAGTTCCTGAGCGAAATGGACGGGGCGCTTTCCGGGGTGGATCTGGCTGTTGTGGTGGCGGAGGACGACGAGCGCAAGGTTCCAGCCCTGCAGCTGATCCTGAAAGCCCTTGAAGCCCGCGCCATTCCGCGGGTTTTGTTTTTAAACAAGATCGACAAGAGCACGCGGCGGGTGCGCGATGTCCTGAGCCTGCTGCAACCGGCATCTGCGGTGCCGCTGGTGCTGCGACAGATCCCGATCTGGGAAGACGGCCTGGCGACGGGGTTCATCGATCTCGCGCTGGAGCGGGCGCATGTCTATCACGAGAAGGAGGAAAGCACGCAGATCGACATGTCCGATGCGGACCTCGCACGTGAGCACGAAGCCCGTTTCACCATGCTGGAACACCTGGCCGATCACGACGACGACCTGATGGAGGCGTTGCTCGAGGATATCGCCCCCAATCGCGATCAGGTGTTCGCCGATCTGGTGAACGAAATGCAGGACGGTCTCATCTGCCCGGTTTTCTTCGGCTCCGCAGAACACGGCAACGGTGTCAGCCGGCTGCTCAAGGCCTTGCGCCACGAGGTTCCTGGTGTAGACCTGCTGTCGCGCCGGGTGCTTGGCACGACGTCGCGCGCGATGCTGCAGGTCGTCAAGACGCTGCACACCCAGCACGGCGGCAAGCAGTCGATCGCCCGCGTTCTGGAAGGCGTGGTCTCCGACGGCGATACCCTGTTCCTCAATGGCGACACCGAAATCAAGGTGTCCGGACTGTTTTCTGTCTTCGGCCAGCAGGCGAACAAGATCGCAACGGCCGGCAAGGGCGATCTGGTTGGGCTCGGGAGGCTCGATGATGTCCAGACGGGCGACCTCCTGAGTTTCGAAAACGGAAAGATCGAAAGCCTTCAGGTGCTTGAACGGCGCAATCCTGTTCTGGCGACGGCGATTTCCGCCAAACAGCGCAAGGACGAGGTCCGTCTTTCCGCGGCACTGGCGAAACTGGTTGAAGAGGACCGCTCGCTGATCGTCTCGCAAAACCAGACAACGGCCGAAACGTTGCTTGCAGGGCAGGGCGAAATGCATTTGCGTGTTGCCCAGGAACGGCTTGCCGGAAAATACGGTCTGGATATCGCCGCCAATACACCGCACGTGCCTTATGCCGAGACGATCCGGTCAGGCACCAAGGTTCGTGGCCGTCACAAGAAACAGTCCGGCGGGCATGGTCAGTTCGGCGATGTGGTGGTCGAGATATCTCCGCTGCCGCGCGGCGAGGGCGTCCAGTTTTCAGACACGATTACCGGGGGTGTCGTGCCGAAACAATATATCCCGTCCGTGCGTGACGGCGTGTTGGATGCGTTGGGGCAAGGCCCGCTCGGTTTCCCGGTGGTGGATGTGTCCGTCTGTCTGACGGACGGCTCCTATCACTCTGTGGACAGTTCCGACCAGGCCTTCAAGATGGCCGGCATACTTGCAATCCGGGAAGGTCTGCCTGAGTGCAAGCCGGTGCTTCTGGAGCCGATCCACAAGGTGGTGATTGCCTGCCCGAGTGATGCGACCGCGCGGGTGAATGCGATCGTCTCGGCACGACGCGGACAATTGCTTGGCTTCGACGCCCGTCCCGAGTGGAATGGCTGGGATGAGGTGCAGGCGTTGATGCCGGAGGCGGAAATCGGTGACCTGATCATCGAACTGCGTTCGGCGACCGCCGGGGTTGCAAGCTACACCGCCGAGTTCGACCATATGGCGGAACTTTCCGGCAAGGCGGCGGATATTGCCCTGCAGAGGTCCGGCAGACAGGCCGCGTGAACGGTTGAGCACTGAAAGCGATGACAGAGGGGCCGGTTGGCCCCTCTGTTGTGTTCGCCTTATTAAAGCGCTGTACTGTTGATCACCTTGTTGTTGCGCTCAGTCACCAGGGCGTTATTTGCCATTGAAAGCCGATTCCGGTTTCCTTCGGAACAAACGGGAGACTGACAATGAATATACTGAAGAAACGCAGCTGGGAGCTTCCGGAACGGGAAGCAACACCGGAGGCCGTTTTCATGAACCGCCGGCAGATCCTTGCCGGCCTTGCCGGGGCTGGTGCGCTGTTGGGTACGGGCCTTGGAATTCGCCCGGCCTTTGCGGAAGAAGACCCGAGCGCGGGCCTTTATCCGGTCAAGCGCAATGAGACCTTTACGCTCGACAGGGACGTGACCCCGGAAGAGTTCACGGCGAAATACAACAATTTTTACGAGTTCGGCACGCACAAGCAGATCTGGCCGGCGGCACAGGAACTCAAGATCCGCCCCTGGACCGTCGTGCTGGATGGCATGATCGACAATCCGCAAGAGATCGGCATCGATGACCTTCTGGCCAAGATGCCTTTGGAAGAGCGGCTCTACCGGCATCGATGCGTCGAAGCGTGGTCGATGGCCGTGCCCTGGTCGGGATTCGCGCTTGCCGAGCTGGTGAAGCTGGCCGGGCCGCAGTCCGGCGCAAAATACCTGCGATTTGAAACCTTCCTCGATCCGTCGGTTGCCAGCGGGCAGAAGCAGAGCTGGTATCCTTGGCCCTATGTCGAGGGCCTGACGCTGGAAGAAGCGACCAATGAACTCGCCTTCATCGCTACCGGCGTTTACGGCAAGCCGCTTGCCAAGCAATATGGTGCACCGATCCGGCTGGTTGTCCCGTGGAAATACGGCTTCAAGTCGATCAAGTCGATCGTGAAGATCTCCTTCACCGACGAGCGTCCGGTCAGCTTCTGGGAGGAGATCCAGTCTTCTGAATATGGCTTCTGGGCGAACGTGAACCCGTCCGTGCCGCATCGCCGCTGGCCGCAGTCTTCCGAGCGGCTGCTTGGAACGGACGAGCGCCGCAACACGCTTCTCTACAACGGCTATGAGGAGCAGGTGGCCGGCCTCTACAAGGACCTGGGCAACGAACGCCTGTTCATGTGAGGTGAAGTGACATTACGTCATGCTGCGTCGCAGCATGGTCTGGGCAAAAAAAGAGCCGGGTCTTAAAAGACCCGGCAGTTTATTTTGATTCACTGAAAACAGTGGAATCACCTTCCAGAGGGGAACAGCTGGTCGGAACATCACTGGGAGGAGGACGTGATGTCCGTCTGACCAACAGTGATGCTTATATGCAGTGCACAAGCTGCGTAAACAAGAGGCAGGGGCGCAGATCTGCTATGCATTTTACGCAGGGCTTGACTGAATGGTCAAAAATTTGACCAAAACCCCTTTAATTACAACAGATTGAATTAGTCGGTTTTTGCCGGTGGCTTCAAAAAAATTTTTAATTTCGAGTGAAAAAATCGATTGTTTCACCGAAATAAATGCAAATGCTCTCCCCGTGTGCAGTAATTTTGATGCCTAAATGTTGAGCTGATTTGGCGAATGAAACCTGAGTCTGTCCAGTCCTATGCTTTCCCAGGGGAATGGGGACAATCGGGCCGCTCGGTTGCCGCGGCGCAGGCCGAGTTCCGAGACGTTTTTAGGGGGAGAGTATTTGCAAAAGCCTCTGTATGGCCGCCCGTGCAGGCAAGCAGGGTTGCGTCCCGGTCAAGCCGGGGCTGGTTGAGCCAATCGCATTCGGGCAGATAGACGACAGGAGGGCGGGGTTAGAAAACCCAGCCTTCTGCATTTGCCAGCAGGAACTCGCGGAACGCGGTAACACGCGCGGTGTTCTTCAGTTCCGAAGGGTAGACAAAATAGGTGTCGAAGGAGGGTACCTTGTCGTCCTGATCGGTCATGACAGGCGCCAGGTTCGACGACTTGTCGATGATGTAGTCCGGCAGAATGGCAATGCCCACGCCGGATTGAACGGCACGCTTGATGGCCACGATGTTGTTGGCCTTCAGGACGGACCTGCGCGGGCTTGTCGCGACGCGCCCGGCTGTTTCCAGCCAGTTCATCGAGCGGAGGTAGGCCGGAGCCTGTTCGCCAAAGGTGATCAGCCGGTGCTTGTCGAGGTCGTCGATCGACACAGGTGTTCCGAACCGTTGGAGGTATTCCGGTGCCGCATAGACATGGAAATGCACTGTAAACAGTTTGCGCTGGATCAGGTCCGGCTGGGTTGGCTGGCGCAAGCGGATGGCCACATCCGCTTCGCGCATGCCAAGGTCCAGTTCGTCGTCGTCGAAGATCAGGTGCAGGTCGACATCAGGATAGAGATCGATGAAGCTTCTGATCCGTGAGGTGAGCCAGGTGGAACCAAGGCCCACCGTGGTTGTCACACGCAGGGCTCCGGATGGCTTTTCCTTGCTGTCCGTCAGGCTCGACTGAACCGCTTCCAGCTTCATCAGAACGTCGTTGGCAGTCCGGTAGAGCAGTTCGCCCTGTTCGGTCAGCAAGAGGCCGCGGGCGTGCCGGTGAAACAGCGGAACGCCCAGATCGTGCTCTAGCGCACTGACCTGCCGGCTGACAGCCGACTGGCTCATATGCAGGGTGTCACCTGCATGCGTGAAACTGCCAGCCTGTGCGGCCGCATGAAAAATGCGCAATTTGTCCCAATCCATGCGTGCCCCTCCGCAGGACAGTCAGGCAGCCTATTCGGCGGCCTGCTTTGTCGACGTCACTTCATGTTCGGCCAGAAACTTCTCGGCTTCAAGGGCTGCCATGCAGCCCATGCCGGCAGCGGTTACTGCCTGCCGATAAATGTCGTCGGTGACATCACCGGCCGCAAAGACGCCCGGGATGGATGTCCTGGTCGAATCCGGGGCAGTTTCCAGGTAGCCGTTGGACTTCAGCGAGAGCTGATCCTTGAAGAGTTCGACCGACGGTGCGTGGCCGATGGCGATGAAGACACCGTCCGTGGAAATTTCCTGGAATTCGCCGGTCGCGGTGTTTTTCAACCGTACGCCGGTAACTGCTTTCGGCATGCCGCCGCCGAGGATCTCGTCGACCTGGTGGTCCCAGATGACGTCGATCTTCGGGTGCTGGAACAGGCGGTCCTGCAGGATCTTTTCCGCCCGCAGGCTGTCACGGCGATGAACCAGCGTCACCTTGGAGGCGAGATTGGCGAGATACAGCGCTTCTTCCACGGCGGTGTTGCCGCCGCCGACAACCACAACTTCCTTGTTGCGGTAGAAGAAGCCGTCACAGGTCGCACAGGCGGAAACGCCGGCGCCCATGTAATCCTGCTCCGAAGACAGGCCAAGCCAGCGGGCCTGCGCGCCGGTGGCGATCACCAGGGCGTCCGCCGTGAACACCGTGCCGCTGTCGGCTTCCAGGCGGAACGGGCGCTGGGACAGGTCAGCCTTCACGATAGTGTCGTAAAGGATCTTGGTGCCGACGTTTTCGGCCTGCTTCTGCATCTGTTCCATCAGCCACGGCCCCATGATGGGATCCGCGAAGCCGGGGTAGTTCTCGACATCGGTGGTAATGGTCAGCTGGCCGCCCGGCTGAATACCGGCCACCAGCGTCGGCTCGATCATGGCGCGGGCAGCATATATGGCAGCCGTGTAGCCGGCCGGGCCGGAGCCGATGATCAGAAGTTTGCTGTGTTCCGTGCTCATGGGCGCACCTTTATCCTGTTTTCATGTCCCGGCGTTTGCGTTGCCAGGTTGGCCCATCGGGGCGTTGTTCCGGGTTTGCCGTGCGGCCGAAAAATCGCTCAAGATGCGTTGAGCGATCACCGGCGTGGCATCTATCGGCTCGTAGGTAGTGGTTTTCAGCGGACCTGGAAAGGGGTGAATGACACCCATGCGTCGCAAAGTCCCCAAAAACCGGGTGATCTTGTCGTGACCGCCGCTCGGCTCGAATACATGGACCGGCTTGCCGGTGGCTGTGGCCTCACCGATCATGTTCGTGGAATCGGCAGTGGCGATGATGGCGTCTGCCTTGGCGAGATAGAGGCCGTAAGGGTTGGGGTCGTCGCCTGTCCAGTAGAGGTGATTTCCCGATTTGGCCAATCCTGCAAGACCATAGGCCAATCCGGCCGGCGTGCGGCGGGAGGCTGTGATCATGAAATGGACATGTGCCTCATGTGCAAGCTCTCGCAGGCCGCTCAAAAGGCGGTTCTGGTCGTCTTCGGAAAACCTGTGGTGCCGGCTGTCCCCGCCGACAAGAACCGCAACACGGGGCCGTGGAAGACCATCTATCTCGGCAACCTGCCGGCTGCGGAGTTCGGCCAGTGTTGCGGCGGAGAACTTGTGTGGGGACGTCGGTGTTACAAGGACGTTCCGTCCGCGCAGCTTGTCATGCTCGGGTACCCAGATGAGATCCGCTGCGTCTGATCCTATGCGCGGGTCTTTCAGGAACACGGTAAAGGTCTTGCCTCCCGAGAGGCGCTTGACCCGGCGCAGATACGGGACCGCCCGGCGGCCGGACGCGATGGCGATATCAGGGTAGGGCGGGGCAATCGGGCTGCCGGGGCGGGTCTCCCGCTCGCGCAGATCGATCGGACCGAAGGGCATCAACCAGGTAAAGGGTGCACGCGGCGCTATGTGGCGTTCTTCAACAGGTGCGCCGAGGGCTTCGGCAACACCGCGGCACTGGGCAACGTCGCCCGCCTTTCCATCGGTGAGGATCCAGAGGGAAGAAGGGGCTTTCTCCGGCGAAAAAGGCATGTTTTGGAGAAGTTCCCCTATCGTAATCTTTCGAAATCGTGCGCAATTTTGTTATAGTCTTGCACAAACGCGCAAAAAATCATAACTCGGCACACAAATAGAGGTTAGCTTGGGATTCCGGTATCGGGCAAGGCGACAGTCTTGCGAAAGACCCGAATGCCCACAGCATGGCGCGTCATGCGAAGCGCGAAGGAGACAGGTTTGAAAGCGCGGCTCGATGCCATTGATTGGCAGATCCTGAAGGAATTGCAGGATGACGGACGGATGACCAATGTGGAATTGGCCCGTCGGGTCGGCATATCCGCTCCTCCCTGCCTGCGCCGGGTGCGCGCGCTGGAGGAAGCCGGGCTCATTCTGGGCTACCGGACCCTGCTTGATGAAAAGCAGCTCGGTTACGACGTGACAGCGTTTGCAATGGTCGGGCTGCACAGCCAGACCGAGGCGGATCTGATTGCCTTCGAACAGACGGTTCAGAACTGGCCGCTGGTGCGCGAAAGCTACATGCTTTCGGGTGAGGTCGACTTCCTGCTGAAATGCGTTTCGCCGGATCTGCAGACCTTCCAGAATTTCATCATTCGCGAATTGACCGCTGCGCCCAACGTCGACAGCGTTCGTACGGCGTTGACAATCCGCCGCACAAAGGATGAGCCTGTCGTTCCAATCGATTGAAGTCCGAACCGGCTGCAAGAAGGAACAAGACGCCATGGCTGTGAAACGTGTCGTTGCCAACATCGCATCGCCGGATACCGGCAAGGCGCAAAGCTTCTACGGCGACGTGCTGGGCATGGACCTGGCGATGGATCACGGCTGGATCGTCACCTTTGCAGGCGAACGGGGGGCGATGGCCCAGGTCAGCATTGCGGCGGAAGGCGGTGCGGGAACGCCCGTGCCCGATTTTTCGGTCGAAGTCGATAACCTTGAAGAAGTGCTGGAAAAAGTGCAGGCAAAAGGCCTCGGCATCGAATACGGCCCGGCAGATGAGCCCTGGGGCGTCAGGCGCTTTTATGTGCGCGACCCTTTTGGCCGCCTGGTGAATATCTTGCAGCACGCGTGAGGCGCTGCCTGCCGATCCGGCAGGCAAGGGCGCCAACAAACTCACGAAGCCAGTTTTTTCACTTTTTTCTGGAGACGCCGGATCAGGGAGATGTCCCTGAGAGCGGCGGTGACCAGTGTAAAGGCGACGGTCACCAGCAGGATGGTCGTCAGTGCCGCAACGGGCAGCATCTGGTCATAGTGGTAGCTGTCGAGCGCCTGGTCGACAGGCTCAATGCCGGAATAGAACCTGCTGCGTATCGTGTCGCTGTAGGTCGTTATGCCAAAGTTGCCATACTTCAGATATTGCAGACCGAAGACGACGAAGAAGACGGCAACAGCCAGAGCGATCAGGTAACCAGCCATCCGCACGGCGAACACGAAGGAGCTTTCGTGGCGTTGCGCGACGAGGCGCTTGAACATCAGGCGTTCGCGTGCCGTGAGCCTGGAAAACAGAAACCAGCGGTATATCCATAACGGCACCGACGCGATCAACAACCATACAGCAATCGCGTTAAAGACCATTGCAAATCCTCCGACACTTTCCGGTTGTCAGCTTAACGGCTGTGTCGTGGACGTCAAAGGGAAAGCTCTGCTTTTGCTGCGACTTAAGGACAGTCGCAGAACGCGCGTACGTTGCCGGGGAGCTGTGCCAGGCAGGTCCGGGTTCAAAGGGAACCCGGACATTGAAACGGCCAGGGGCAATTTTCAGGCCTGCTAAGACCGGGGACGGTCCCTGCAAAGAGAGGCCAGACCGGGAAGGCTCAACACTGAAAGGCTGGGGTCAGACGAAGCGTACGTCCACGATCTCGTAAGACCGGGCACCGCCAGGGGCAGCAACTTCGACACTGTCGCCGATGGACTTGCCAATCAGGGCGCGGGCGATCGGAGAAGAAATAGAGACCTTGTTCTGCTTCACGTCGGATTCGACGTCGCCAACGATCATGTATTTCTTTTCTTCTTCGGTGTCCTCGTCGATGAGGGTGACGGTCGCGCCGAATTTGACAATGTCGCCGGACAGCTTGGACACATCAATGATTTCAGCGCGGGACAGCTTGTCTTCCAGTTCCGAAATACGGCCTTCGTTCAGGCTCTGGGCTTCTTTAGCCGCATGGTATTCCGCATTTTCCGACAGGTCGCCATGCGCGCGTGCTTCAGCAATCGCCTCGACGATGCGCGGGCGCTCTACCGCGGTACGTTCCTTCAGCTCATCCTGGAGCATCTTGTACCCGGCGGAGGTCATCGGAACTTTTTCCATTGGTCTCAGACCTTCAGCTTATTGGGTCCCCCTAATCTCGAGGACCGCGCTTTGACAAAAACAAACCAAGCCGGGAAAGGCGCGCTTTCCCGGCCGGTCACGAGTATAATAGCCTTAGCCGAAGTAGGATTGTAAAGGTCTTACTTCAAGGCTCCCAGCTTTATGGGCGGCAATGCCTTTCGCAGCAGCCACTGATCCTGCAAGGGTCGTGTAATACGGTACCTTGTTCAGAAGAGCCGCCCGGCGCATCGACCGGCTGTCGGAGATGGCCTGTGCGCCTTCGGTCGTGTTGAAGACGAGCTGGACCTCACCGTTCTTGATAGCATCAACGATATGAGGGCGGCCTTCAAGAACCTTGTTGATCTTCTTCACCGCAATCCCCTTGTCCTCGAGGAACTTCTGGGTGCCGCCGGTGGCGATGATCGTGAAGCCGCCGGCTTCCAGGCTGCGGACGGCGTCAAGCACGCCGGCCTTGTCTTCGTCGCGCATGGAAACGAAGACGGTGCCCTTGTCCGGAACCCCTGTGCCGCAGCCGATCTGGGACTTGGCAAAGGCCTTGCCGAAGGCAGTGTCGAGGCCCATGACTTCGCCAGTCGAGCGCATTTCCGGTCCGAGGATCGTGTCGACGCCGGGGAAGCGGGCGAACGGGAAGACAGCTTCCTTGACCGCGATATGGTCGAGTTTCTTCTCGCTGAGGCCGAAGGAAGCCAGGCTTTCTCCCGCCATGATGCGGCTGGCGATCTTGGCGACCGGCGCACCGATCGTCTTGGCGACGAAGGGCACGGTGCGCGATGCGCGCGGGTTGACTTCCAGAACGAAGATCTCGCCGTTCTTGATGGCGTATTGCACGTTCATCAGGCCGCCGACTTCCAGTGCCAGAGCCAATGCCGTGGTCTGGCGCTTGAGTTCTTCAAGCATCTCTTCGCCGAGCGAGAACGGCGGCAGGGAGCAGGCGCTGTCGCCGGAATGGATGCCGGCTTCCTCGATGTGCTCCATGATGCCGCAGACGAACACGTCCTTGCCGTCGCAAAGGGCATCGACATCCACCTCGATCGCGCCGTCGAGATAGCGGTCGAACAGCAGCGGGTTGGTGCCCAGCACAGTGTTGATCTGGCCAGTCTTGTCGTTCGGGTACTTTGCCCGCACTTCCGCCGGGACCAGCTCCGGCAGGGTGCCGAGCAGATAGGAGTTGAGGGCTTCCTCGTCGCGAATGATCTGCATGGCACGGCCACCCAGGACATAGGACGGGCGAACCACCAGAGGCAGGCCGAGCTGACCGGCGATGAGGCGACCCTGTTCGACGGAATAGGCGATGCCGTTTTCCGGCTGCTTCATGTCGAGCTTGATCAGAAGCTTCTGGAACCGGTCACGGTCTTCGGCAAGATCGATCATGTCCGGTGACGTGCCGAGGATCGGCACGTCCGCCTTCACCAGCGCCTGCGCCAGCTTGAGCGGGGTCTGGCCACCGAACTGGACGATGACGCCGTGCAGCGTGCCGTTCTCCTGCTCCTTGCGCATGATCTCCAGCACGTCTTCAGCGGTCAGCGGCTCGAAGTAGAGGCGGTCGGACGTGTCGTAATCGGTAGAGACGGTTTCCGGGTTGCAGTTGACCATGATGGTCTCGTAGCCCGCGTCTTCCAGCGCGAAGGCGGCATGACAGCAGCAATAGTCGAACTCGATACCCTGACCGATCCGGTTCGGGCCGCCACCCAGAATGACCACCTTCTTTCGGTCGGACGGGTTCGCCTCGCACGCGGGCTGCCCCATGAAGGGAGCCTCGTAGGTGGAATACATATAGGCTGTCGGGGATGCGAACTCGGCAGCGCAGGTATCGATGCGCTTGTAGACCGGGTGCACGTCCAGCTGCTTGCGGAGCTTGGCAACGTCCGACGCATCGAGATCGGCAAGGCTTGCTAGGCGCGCGTCGGAAAAGCCCATGGCCTTCAGTTTGCGCAAGTTCGCTGCATCTTTCGGCAGGCCGAGCTTGCGGACCTTCGCTTCCATTTCCAGGATGGCTTCGATCTGTTCCAGGAACCAGGGGTTGATGCCGCTGGCCTCGTAGATTTCCTCGACCGTCATGCCAAGGCGCATGGCCTGGGCGACGTTGAGAAGCCGGGTCGGTGTCGGTGTCGAGACGGCAGCGCGCAGGGCGTTGCGGTCGTCGCCCTGATCAAGGCCCGGGATTTCGGTTTCATCAAAGCCGTTCAGGCCCGTTTCCAGACCACGCAACGCCTTCTGCAGGCTTTCGTTGAAGGTCCGGCCAATGGCCATCACTTCGCCGACCGACTTCATGGCAGTGGTCAGGGTTGCTTCGGAGCCCGGAAATTTTTCGAAGGCGAAACGCGGGATCTTGGTGACCACGTAATCGATGGTCGGTTCGAACGATGCCGGGGTCGCGCCGCCGGTGATGTCGTTCTCCAGTTCGTCCAGCGTGTAGCCGACAGCAAGCTTGGCCGCGATCTTGGCGATCGGGAAGCCGGTTGCCTTGGAGGCCAGGGCGGAAGACCGCGACACGCGCGGGTTCATTTCGATGACGACCAGGCGGCCATTGTCCGGATTGACCGCGAACTGCACGTTCGATCCACCGGTTTCGACGCCGATCTCGCGCAGCACCGCAATCGAGGCGTCGCGCATGATCTGGTATTCCTTGTCGGTCAGCGTCAGGGCCGGCGCGACAGTGATGGAATCACCGGTATGCACGCCCATCGGATCGACGTTCTCGATGGAGCAGATGATGATGCAGTTGTCCGCCGTGTCGCGGACAACTTCCATTTCATATTCCTTCCAGCCGAGCAGGCTCTCGTCGATCAGGACCTGACCGACCGGAGACGCGTCGATGCCGGAGCGGACGATGGTTTCGAATTCTTCCCGGTTATAGGCAACGCCGCCGCCGGTGCCACCCAGGGTGAAGGCGGGACGGATGATCGCCGGCAGGCCGATCTCGTCGATGGCGCGCATGGCTTCAAGATAGCCGGCATTGCGGTCGTAACCGACGATCCGGCCGTTCTCGTCGTGAATTGCCGGGGAGGAGGCAATGGCCGCGCGCGGGTTTTCCAGACCGATGACGTCCATCGCAGCCCGGAACTTTTCGCGGTCTTCAGCCTTTTCGATGACATCGGCGCGGGCGCCGATCATTTCCACGCCGTATTTTTCCAGAACACCCATCTGTTCCAGATCGAGTGCGCAGTTCAGCGCGGTCTGGCCACCCATCGTCGGCAGAAGCGCGTCCGGGCGTTCCTTCTCGATGATCTTGGCCACCAGCTCGGGAGTGATCGGCTCGATGTAGGTCGCGTCAGCCAGGTCCGGGTCGGTCATGATCGTCGCCGGGTTCGAGTTGACCAGGATGATGCGATACCCTTCCTCGCGCAGCGCCTTGCAGGCCTGGGTGCCCGAATAATCGAATTCACATGCCTGACCGATGACAATCGGACCGGCACCAATAATCAGGATGGAAGAGATATCTGTGCGTTTTGGCATCTCGGCTCGCAGCTCGCAGCGGCCTTTCCGGACAGCGGGCTCGCTATTCGGTCTGGCTCGGACATGAGGGTATGACTATGTTGGCTGAGCGCGTCTTATAGGGAAAAGCTGCGCAGGAGGGAACCCCGCCAGGGCGTGAAAGTCGACCTTTTGCGAGCTAAAATCACGACTTTATTCCGGCTTGGCAATTTCGGCGGGTAACGGGATCGTTGTCTGGCCGTCAAAGTCGCCGATCCCTTCCGACAATGCATAGCAGGCAAGGCGGATGGATTTGGGAATTTCAACGGGTCGCCCGTCGCGATTTCCCTTTTCGTAATACTGGATCATGCGCTTCTTCAGGCCCAGACGGTCTGCCGCATCCTTCTGCTTGAGCCCGAGTGCTCGCCGCCAATGGCGGAACTGCTGCGGGGTCATGCCGGGCATGGTGTCTTTGGATTTTGAATCGGCCATTTCGTCTTATTCCAGAATACCTTGGTTGCGGGCATCCCCTTGCGGGTTCGCTCGTCCGGTACTTCTGACAAAAAATAACCTTGCTCATCGCTTGTCAATCGAGAAGTGCACAATGTGCTCTTTTGCGTCGATGGAGGTGGTTGAATTTGATGGTAAAATTGACCGTGTGGACAAAAAATTGATATACTTGTTCGGTGCCGTAACGGTTGGTCAAATAAGTGATAAGCTTAGATTTTTCCTTATCTTTTCATGAGGAGTAAGGCTGAATTGATATTCGCGCATAGCGGGTATTGTTGCGTATGTAGCGTTCTTTTTCGTCTCGCGGATCACGATTCGTGAACTTTTTTGCCTACATAGTATCTAAGGGAAATTCACTAATTGTAATAATCCTCAGGGTTAGGAGTAAGCGAACTAAGTAATTTTCCCTTGGTCGTTGCCGTGAGGTAAAGAAAATTTATTGTGGATTTATATATTCAAGAAAAGTCTAGTTCTTATATTCAGATTATCGATAATTAATATTTGTTCGTGTTTTGGCTAAAGTGCCCCTGAATAAACATTCGTAGTTGCGTGTCCTTTCTCGTAGGTTTTTAGTTTTAGTTTTCGCATAACTGAAACTTCCGTAAAAACTGGGCAATATTCCTAAATTTGGCGTAGATTTTAACTGTCGATCCGGTGTATTAGACTACTGCTTAGTCTCCTATGAGTTTGGCGTTGGGAGCTTCTGAAGCGAAGAGCATTGCGCTTCAAGCTGCGGGGGCTGTAATTGCGGTGCTAGTGGGACCTGATGAACCGGAGGTGGGACCGGCGAGTCGGGAGCGCAGCAAGACCCAGCCAGACTTGGAACAAAAAAGACAAGATCGGGCTTAAAAGTATGAACAATGTAGCAACCAAGATGGTCGTGGTGCCGGATATTGCCGGGCCAGGACAAGAAGTGATGCTTGACGATCGCGCTCTCGCGATCTCGGAAATGTCCGAGCGGTTCGACGTAACCCTCAGGACGCTTCGTTTCTACGAAGAAAAGGGTCTTCTCAATCCGGTTCGCAAGGGCGCACGCCGTTTCTACGGTCCTCGTGACGTTTCGCGGATGCGGGTAATCCTGCAGGCCAAGAAGATCGGCCTCACGCTTGCCGAAATCCGCCGGGTGATCAAGCTGGTGGAAGGCAACGGCAAACGGGAAGACCAGTTCAAGGAACTTCAGGAAATCTGCCTTGCGCAACAGGAAATCTTGGTGGAGCAGAAGCAGATGCTTGACGAGCAGATCGCAGAAGTCGGTCAGATCCTGACGGCATTTGACGAACTGATCGGATAAAGCTTCCGGCATCAGTTATCAAAAAACCCCGGCGTGCACTGCACGCCGGGGTTTTTTATTTGAGACAATGCTGCATTCCGGTGGCGGAGTGGCGTTGGCCGGCTGGTTCGTCGGCCGAACGCTTGTCTACATTTCCCGGGGCCTGAGTAGGTCAGGCTGCCGATTTCGCGCTTTCCATCAGGTCGGTGAACCGCTTGAACAGGTAGTGGCTATCACGCGGGCCGGGGGATGCTTCCGGGTGATACTGGACGGAAAACACGGGTTTGTCCTTCATCGCCAACCCACAGTTGGATCCGTCGAACAGGGACACATGGGTCTGCTGAACGTTGTCCGGCAGACTGTCCGCATCCACCGCGAAACCATGGTTCATCGACGTGATTTCAACCTTGCCGGTGGTATGGTCGAATACCGGATGATTGGCGCCATGGTGTCCCTGGTGCATCTTGAGGGTCTTGCCGCCAAGCGCCAGAGCGAGCATCTGGTGGCCAAGGCAGATACCGAACGTGGGAACGCCAGCATCGACAATCTTTCTGATCATCGGCACCGCGTAGTCGCCCGTTGCGGCCGGATCACCGGGCCCGTTTGACAGGAACACCCCATCGGGCGCTTGCGCCAGGACGTCATCCGCCGTCGCGGTCGCGGGGAGAACCGTGACCTCGCAGCCGGCGTCAGCCAGAAGGCGCAGGATGTTGCGCTTGATGCCGTAGTCGATGGCAACGACCTTGAACTTGCCGGCCTTTGCCTCGCCGTAGCCCTCGTCCCATTTCCAGGTCGTCTGGTGCCACTGGTGCGACTGGGTGGTGGAAGCGTCCTTGGCAAGGTCCATACCCACCAGGCCGGGCCAGTTTCTGGCAGCCGTTTTCAAGGCATCGACATCGAATTTGCCGTCCGGCAAATGCGCGATCACGCCGTTGGGCACGCCTTTTTCACGGATCAGCGCGGTCAGCGCGCGGGTGTCGATGCCGCTGATGCCGATCAGGTTGCGGCTCTTCAGCCACGCATCGAGATGTTTTGCCGCCCTGTAGTTGGCCGGATCGGTGATGGCGGCTGCCAGCACAACGCCGCGGATGCCGCTGTCTGCGGCCATGTTGACCGTCTCGATGTCTTCATCGTTGGTGCCGACATTGCCAATATGCGGAAATGTGAAGGTGATGATCTGACCGGAATAGGATGGGTCGGTCAGGATCTCCTGGTAACCGGTCATTGCCGTATTAAAGCAAATCTCACCAACGGCTTGGCCGGTTGCGCCGAGGCCCTGTCCCTCGATTACACTGCCGTCGGAGAGCACAAGCAAGGCGGTCGCCGGGGTCTCGGACCATGCGTCTGCAGTCGTCATGTCTTGTTTCCAGATCTTGTTGGTGACATCATGCGCTGCAGGAAGGGCGTCTGCGGCGGGCTGGAAAGCCCGCAAAAGGCCGCCTGCATTAAGCGCGGGACTCTATGGGAAGCGGCTTGGATCGTCAATATTGATCCTCTGAAAAAAGATCTTTAAAATTCAATGGCTTGGCTGAGAAAATGGAATGGCGCCCCTGAGCGCCGGGCCTCAGCGCGGCAGGGGTGGGGTGAACCATGCGCGATGTGATGCGCGAAAGAATCAACGCTGCCCTGAAAGCGGCACAGGACGAAGGCGACAAGCGCAGGTGCGCCACGTTGCGTCTGGTGCAGACCGCTGTGAAGGACCGTGAGGCTGCTGCCCGTGAAAACGGCAAGGACGGCGTCAACGAAACCGAAGTGATTGAGATCCTTCAAAAAATGATCCGTCAGCGGGAAACTTCCGCGGAAGAGTTCGAAAGCAGCGGACAGCTCGACCTGGCCGAGCAGGAGCGCGAAGAGCAGGAAATCATCCGTGAATTTCTGCCCGTTCAGCTCAGTGACGAGGAAATGCAGAAGATCTGCGAAGAGACGGTCAAGGATATCGACGCGCATGGTCTGCGTGACATCGGCCGCTGCATGAACGAACTGAAGAGCCGTTATCCCGGGAAAATGGACTTCGTGCAGGCGTCCTGCCTGGTGAAGGACATGTTGCGCGCTGACGGTGGTGAACAGGGCAGCACCGGGACTGGTAAGCAGGACTGAGCCGCTGTTGCAGCCGGTGAGGCTGATGCAAAAATCTTCCAGAAGCCGGGCATGAGGCCCGGCACCACTGGAAACGACCTTCAAGACATTCTATTTTGGCGGACTGACCGGCGGCGCCCGAATGTGCCGATGGCAGGATGCCGTTTTCTGTAATCCGGACCCGTACACTGTTCCATGCGTTTCGAACCGCGCCTACTCGATGAAATTCGTGCCCGTCTGACCTTGTCGGATGTCGTTGGGCGGCGTGTGACCTGGGACAGGCGCAAGACGCAGCCGGGCAAGGGCGACTATTGGGCGTGCTGCCCGTTTCATCAGGAAAAGAGCCCAAGTTTTCACGTCGACGATCGCCGTAACCGCTACAAATGTTTTGGCTGTGGTGCGTCCGGTGATCATTTTACGTTCCTGTGTGAAACCGAAGGGCTGAGCTTTCCGGAGGCTGTCGAACGCCTTGCCGAACAGTCCGGCGTCGGTCTGCCTGCGCCCGATCCCCAGGCGGCCCGGCGCGAGAAGAAGCGGGCCGGGCTTGCTGATATCTGCGAAATGGCGGCGCAGTTCTTTCAGGCCGAGTTCGCGGGCCCACGTGGCGACACCGCCCGTGCCTATACGCAAAAACGCGGCCTGACGCCCGATACGCTGCGCGAATTCCGGTTCGGGTTTGCGCCTGAAAGCCGCGATGCGCTGAAGGGATATCTAGCAGCGCGCGAGATCCCGGAAGCTGCAATCATCGAGGCAGGGCTCATCATCAAGCCGGAAGACGGGCGCCCGTCCTACGACCGGTTCCGCGGACGTTTGATGATCCCGATCCAGGACGACCGCGGCCGGGTGGTCGCCTTTGGCGGGCGAACCCTGTCTCCGGACGGACAGCCGAAATATCTGAACTCGCCGGAAACACCTCTTTTTCACAAGGGTGTCATGCTATTCAACGCCCATCGCGCACGCGAACCCGCCTTCAAAAGCGGCGAGGCAGTGGTGGTGGAGGGCTATCTCGATGCGATCGCCCTCTGGCAGGCGGGCATCCACCATGTGGTCGCGTCCTTAGGCACGGCCTTTACCGAAGACCAGGTGGTGCGGCTCTGGAAATTCGCTCCCGAACCGGTGATCTGCTTTGACGGCGACGCGGCAGGTGTTTCGGCAGCACATCGCGCCATCGACCGGATCTTTCCGGTGCTTAAGAGCGGCTATTCGTTCCAGTTCTGCTTCCTGCCTGACGGCATGGACCCCGATGACCTCATCAAGCAGCGCGGGGTGGCAGGCTTTCATGACGAAGTCGAGCGGGCACAGTCCCTGTTCGATGTGGTCTGGGAGCGGGAGATTTCCGTTTCACGACTCGATACGCCTGAACGCAAGGCGGCACTGGAAAAGCGGTTCGATGATCTGATTGCCACCATTCGCGACGAGCGGGTGCGTCGACGGTATCAGCTCGATCTCAAGTTCAAGCTGTCGAACCTGTTCTTCGAGCAGGCACGCCAGTCCCGGCAGGGAGGCAAGGGCGGCAAGGGCGGTGGCTCCGCCGACGCGGCGTCTCCGCTCGGCACGGCACGCGAACGGGTTGCTGCCAGCCACGATTTCGGCACCGAACGACTGGTGCTCGGTTTGAGCATGCGCTTCCCGCATCTGCTCGACAGGAACTTCGAGCGGTTTTCCAGGTTGCCTTTTGCTAATGACCTCCACAGGCAATTGCGGGACATTCTGTGCCGGATCGTCGACGACCTGGAAGCGACGCCCATTTCCGACCTGACCAGCGCATTCGAGGAACCGCTTCGGGATATCATGGGTGAAATGATGCTCGAAACCATCGGCATGCAGCAGCAACGTGGCGCGGAGTTTTCCGCGCTGATCCATCGCTTCCCGCTTCTGAAATCCAACCCGCCGGAGGATTTCATCGAAGCGGCCTATCTGCACTTTCTCGATGTCCTGGAACTCAATGCGCTGGAAGACGAACTCTCCTCCGAGCTTGCTACCGCGGACGAGCAGCTTGATGAGAATTCCTGGATGCGCATCCAGGCCTTGACGCAGGACCTCAGCCGGAGGCGAGAGGAATGTGCGCGCGATGAAGCCGACCTTGCCGAGCGTGCCAAAAAGATCCGCACGGCACCTCCTGTGGCCGTGGCAGCTCATTGACGGAATGGCTTGCCGGTAGCTTAAACGAGGATGTGTGGACCTTCAGTTGCGGAAAAGGGAACTTTTGGAGCTGCGACCCGTTTTCTGGCGACGAACCGGCATTGGGCCTGAAAATGCCCTCTTTGGTGTGCGCAGGAGCACAAAAATGGCATTTTCCAATTGACCGGTGACGAATCACACTTGCGAATCGCGTGAGCCGAGCTAAATAGAACCTTTGCAGCCCTCAAGCGCCGGAGCTTTCAAGCCTGCTCGCGGCAAAAGTCTTAATATAGCTGCAACCCGAACGAACACCTTTTACGCATCCGTTTCCGGATGCCGACAGAAAAGGCCGTGTGCTGCGTCGATGCTGAAATATGCCAATGTCGAAAAGTGTACGGTTAATTGGGACTTAAGGGACACGGCTTACAAACCTAACCGCAGTGATTCTTTCAGACGCCGCCGCACCACATGCTGGCGCGCTGGGGGTGAATTGGGTTGAAGCCAAACAAAGGGCGCGGCGTGGCCGGACCGGCCGCGAACTGGAGCACGATATGGTAGCCAAAGCGACACAAGCAGACGACACACAGGAGCAGAGCACGGACGGCCCTGACGGCCCTCTGCTGGACCTGTCGGATGCCGCTGTCAAAAAGATGATCAAAGCCGCCAAGAAACGCGGCTATGTCACCTATGATGAACTGAACGAGGTTCTGCCCTCGGAGCAGGTGTCTTCGGAAAAGATCGAAGACACCATGTCCATGCTTTCCGACATGGGCATCAACGTGATCGATTCCGACGAAGCCGAAGAAGGCCCGGAAGAAGTCGATGGCGGCGATCTGGTTGCCGCAAGCACGACGGCACTTGCCAAGAGCACCACGAAAGAGCCCGCCGACCGCACCGACGATCCCGTGCGCATGTATCTGCGCGAGATGGGCTCGGTCGAGCTCCTGTCGCGTGAAGGCGAAATCGCGATTGCCAAGCGCATCGAGGCTGGCCGCGAGGCGATGATTGCGGGTCTTTGCGAAAGCCCGCTGACCTTCCAGGCCATCATCATCTGGCGTGACGAGTTGAACGAAGCCCAGGTTCTTCTGCGTGACATTATCGATCTGGAAGCAACCTATGCCGGCCCTGATGCCAAGGCCGGCCCGGCCGTTGCCAATGACGATGTGGCGCCGGGCGAAGGCAATTCGGAAAACTCCGGCGGTGCGTCTGAAGACACCGAAAACGAAAGCGAAGACGGTGACGGCGAGGATGACGACGACGAGTTCGAATCCAACGTTTCCCTGTCCGCGATGGAAGCCGAGCTGAAGCCGGGCGTCCTGGAAACCTTCGACAACATCGCCGACAACTACAAGAAGCTTCGCCGCCTGCAGGATCAGCTGGTGGAAAACAAGCTGGCCAACAAGACCCTGTCGCCAAGCCAGGAGCGCCGCTACAAGAAGCTGAAAGAAGACATCATCGTTGATGTGAAGAGCCTTTCGCTCAACCAGAACCGTATCGACGCCCTGGTTGCCCAGCTCTATGACATCAACAAGCGCCTGATGGGCTATGAAGGCCGTCTGCTGCGTCTGGCCGACAGCTACAATGTCGACCGCACGGACTTCCTGAAGCAGTATCAGGGTGCCGAGCTCGACCCGAACTGGCTGCGCAAGGTTGCCAATCTTTCCACACGTGGCTGGAAAAACTTCATCGCGAAGGAAAAGGAAACCGTTCGCGAGCTGCGTCAGGACATCCAGACGCTGGCCACCGAAACCGGGCTCGAAATCACCGAATTCCGCCGCATCGTTGCAATGGTGCAGAAGGGCGAGCGCGAGGCACGTATCGCGAAGAAGGAAATGGTCGAGGCGAACCTGCGTCTCGTGATCTCCATCGCGAAGAAATACACCAACCGCGGCCTGCAGTTCCTGGATCTGATCCAGGAAGGCAACATCGGCCTGATGAAGGCGGTGGACAAGTTCGAATACCGGCGCGGCTACAAGTTCTCCACCTATGCGACATGGTGGATCCGGCAGGCGATCACCCGTTCGATCGCCGACCAGGCCCGTACCATCCGTATTCCGGTGCACATGATCGAAACGATCAACAAGATCGTGCGTACGTCGCGCCAGATGCTGCATGAAATCGGACGCGAGCCGACCCCGGAAGAGCTGGCTGAAAAGCTGCAGATGCCGCTGGAGAAGGTTCGCAAGGTTCTGAAGATCGCCAAGGAACCGATCTCGCTCGAAACACCGATTGGTGATGAGGAAGATTCGCATCTGGGCGACTTCATCGAGGACAAGAACGCGGTTCTGCCCATTGATGCGGCCATCCAGTCGAACCTGCGCGAAACGACGACCCGCGTGCTCGCCTCGCTCACTCCGCGTGAGGAACGCGTGCTGCGCATGCGTTTCGGTATCGGCATGAACACCGACCACACTCTGGAAGAAGTCGGGCAGCAGTTCTCGGTTACCCGTGAACGTATCCGCCAGATCGAAGCGAAGGCGCTGCGCAAGCTGAAGCACCCGAGCCGGTCTCGCAAGCTGCGTTCGTTCCTGGACAGCTAAGCTGCCGGGAAGAGCTTGAAACATCAAAGAACCCGGCGGAGACGCCGGGTTTTTTTGAAACTTCGAACCTGAAATCAACCGGCAACTTTGCTTTAAGGGCGCTCTATTGGCCATCACCGCCGACATGGACCGGAACATGGTCGGGATCGAGCCTGCGGACCGGCGGCTTTTCCTGTGGGGGCTTGTGGTCTCCGCCGTGCTGCACGCGCTTGTGGCCTTGATGCTGCTGGAAGGCGTATCCGGCTATACGACCCAGCCCTTGCAGGACGTGGTTGAAGTCGAGCTATTGCCCCCGCCGCCGCAGGAGGAAGAGACGCCACCTGTGGAACTTGAGCAACCTGAACCGGAGCAGCCGGAGCAGGAAGAGGTGGAAACACCCGAACAACCCGAGCCGCCGGAACAGGAGCAGGCCGAGGAAGCCCCGCCGCCACCTCCACCACCGCCAGCGTCCGCTCGCGAAGACCTTGCCGAGACGCCCGAACAACCGCCAGAGCCGTCCGTTCTGCAGGAAGTGACCGAGTTCGGCGAAGAAGACACGGGGCTGCAAGGGGAAGAGGAAACGCCGCCGGCATCCGCGGAAAGCGCGTCCTCGGAGAGTGAGCAGCAGGCGGAAACCGACGCGCAGACGGATGAGGCCCAGGCGGGCGAAACGGACGCCGGCGAAGGCGAAGGTGAGGGCGAAGGTCAGGAGACCGAGGCTGCCGAAACCGAAGCGCCGCAGGAGGATGCTTCGGAAGAAGCGCAGGATACCGCCGCTGAAGACGCCGCTGATGATAGCGCAGCTCTTGAGGAGGCCTCAGACGTTGCCGAAACACCCGAACAGCCGGAGGCCCTGCCAGAGGAGACCGTTGGAACCGGCGCGGAAACGGACACGGCTGAAACCGGAGAGCAGCCCGCCGAAGACTTCGGAATTGTCGGACCGATCGCAACAAACAAGACGCCCGCTCCCAAACCACCGAAACCGGTGGCTTCGCCTCAACGCGACCAGGCAGGAGGAGGGAGGGCATCAGGCGGCTCGGAAGGACCTCCAGCCGGAATGATTGCAGCTCGGGAACTTTATTCCCGCGATATTCTGGATGATCCGCAGGCACGCACGGCCATGCGCGGCATGACCGAGGGCCAGCGGCTGAACCTTTTGTGCATGACCGAGTTGAGAGAGCAGATTGCTTCCGTCAGTTCCTTGCCGCCGGAACTGCTGCCGTCTTTCCGGCCTCGTGGCGGCAACGTTCTGCAGCCGCGTATCGCCGCTTTCCGCAGTCTTGGCCGCTGGTTCGACGTGGCTTTCCGCTGCGAGACGGACAGCGGCGTGACGCGTGTGGAGCGGTTCTCCTTCAAGATCGGCAAGGAGATCCCGCAAAGTCAGTGGCTGGAACGGGGACTGACGGGGTTCTGATCCCGCCAGTTTGACTGACCTCAGGACTGACTCTTGAATTGCAGCGACGCGTTGGCGATTTCGTGCGCACGCATGTTCACCGCCCAATTGTAGAACGAGGTCTTGCGAGAGAGGCCGAGTATGGAACTGATGATCACGTGCGACGGGGTCTTCATCGCCAGCGCGGTGAATTCCAGCGGCTCATCGCTTTCACTCGTGCGGGCACCGACAGTCACTTCGGTGGCTTCGATAAATGGCGGGTCGAGCGTCACCGCTTTCGACGTCGCACCCGCGTCGAAAATGATGTCGGAACCTTCGAACTCCCGTCTGGTCTTGCTCAGTTCCTGAACTAGGTCTACCGGCTGCTGTGCGCTGATCGCCTTCAGTCTGGCGAACCCGAGGATCTCGCCGTTGGAGCCCGTGCGGGCAAAGTCGATGGCCATGCGATCGGCCAGACCGGATTGCGGCTGGTTGACATGCCAGGACGCCGGGAAGAAGAAACCGATGTCCTGGAACGGGGAAAAGTTGCTCCAGTCCTCGATCACGTTCGGCTGCCTGACCTGCTCGGTGCGGAAGGACCTGACGGCCATGTTGACGACGTCCGAAAGGGCAGCAAACTCGCTGGAAGGAACAAAGGCCTGGATCAGGATCAGCGTATTGCCATTCACCGTGACGGTGACGAGGCCGCGCAGTTCGTGGCCTTCGGCCCTGACGAAGCAGCTTGCGCGTGCGCGGCGAGCATCGATCGGTTGCAGGGTGTCGACATGCCAGGACGACAGGGAGCAGTAGTATTCGAGCCAGTGTGCGGCCGAGATCTCGTTGTTGAGGAGAATGCCGATCACCTGAACGGAGATATTCGTCGCCTGGGGAGGTTCGAAAACCGCAATGATGGTGGGGCTGTCCACCGTTAGGGGCTGCTCGTTGACCTGCTTCACCTCCCAGCTTCCGGGAAGCAGAAGTTGGAACGCAAACGGGGCCGGGCTGATTGCGGTCAGTTCGGCGGCGACATAGTCCTCAGTGGTCATTCCGATCATCACCCTTGGGTGTTCTTGCCGGCGGTCTCGAGTGCAAAACCACCTGTCTAATAAACTCCGACAAAGACCTTGAAGCCCGCCATCGGACCAGCCCCTGCCTTGGCTTCCGCAGTCACGCCATAGGCGCCACCGATTTTTCCTGCCTGCGCGCTGGCCCCGGCTGCAGCCCCGACACCGGCTTCTCCGCGACCTCCGATTCGAAGGCCGTGGTCATAGGCACTGTCGAGCGTTCGTTTCGCCGGATCTCCGCTCACCCAGCTCAAAAACGGGCCAAGGGTGTTGTCGTACAGCGTTTTGGGACTGATGTTAATGGTGCCTTCGGCGCTGGCCTGTACCAGAACGAGTTCACCTCCGATTTTGCCTTCCACTCCCGCAAAATCTTCGGATTTTCGGAAGCCGACACCCCCTTCGGCTGAAGCGGACAAGGCTTCGCCTTCCACCTTGCCACCGACAAGCCCGTTAAGCGTCTTGCCTTCGGCCTTTCCGGTGATGGCGGCGACCTTCGCATTTGCATAAGCTCCAGCGGCAAAATCCCCGTTGATATCGCCGGATATGCCGAGCTTTGCCTCCGCGCTCGCCTCGGTCTTGAAATGACCGCCTTCCGATTCCCAGAAGGTCTTTTCCTTGCTGAACAGCTCATACTCGTATTCGGCGCTGATCTCGGCGTCGTCCTTAAGCTGATCCTTCAGCGAACGCTGTTCTTTGTCCGGATTCTCAACGCCTTTCGAGTTGTATTTTTTCTTGTATCTTTCCTTGTACGGCTTCTCGCCCCCTTTCTCCGCGCTGGCGGAGAACTTGTGCGGACTTTTTGCCGGAGGCGCTGCGCCGCCTGCTCCTCCGCCACCGCCTCCACCACCACCGCCTTGCGTTCCGATCAGAACCGTTGGCAGGCCGGTTATGATTGTTCCGGCCTTTGCGGTCAGATCGGTCATTCGCGCAGCAGGGCTGCCTTCGACCAGAACCGTCCACGCACCCGTAATGATGGGGTCACCACCAGCTGGAGGCGGCGGGCCGACGCAAACGCACATGTCGCCAACACGTGCCTGCGGCAGCTTGCCGGTAAGCACGGTATAGGCGCCTTTCCATACGATTGGCGCGGGAACCCCCATGCACATGGGGCAGGTATGCAGGTCGGTGAGACGAGCGGCAGGAAAACCCATAAATGAACCGGTCTTAATAAAAACTGCCGGATCATCGGAAAGTTGTTTCACACTGTCAATACTGCTTATCGCGACCAGGAGACGGATCGGGCATGAAGAAGACCTTCGTTGCTGCAGAACAGGCAAAGGTCACCCGAGTTGAGGCGGCAGTTTTCTTGGAATGAAAGTTTACGTAACGACAATCACCAGAATTTCATAACCGTCAGTCTATCCTTCTCCTGCTTTCCCGATTGGCAAACGGAGGGATTTCATGAGCGACGTCCGGCAGACCTTCTCCACCGCATCAGTTGCAAGCCTCGATAGTCCGCAGGCCTATATCGAGGAGACACCGATCTGGCGCGATGGTACGGATGTCGACAGTTCCATCCTGACCGGCATGCAGTGGCGTATCTGGTGGCTGGCCTGCGCCGGCAAGTTCTTTGAAGGCATGGTTGTCTTCATGACCGGCATCGCCCTCCCGCTGATCGGGCGGGAATTCAAATTGACAGCGGTGGAGCACGGACTTGTCAGTTCGGCGATCCTGTTCGGCATTCTGATCGGGGCGACAGCACTGGGCGGGCTTGCGGACCGGTTCGGACGACGGGCGATGTTCATCGTCGAGATGGCGCTCTTCATCGCCTTTCTGCTGGTGCTTTCGATAGCGCCGAACCTTGCGATTACCCTTATAGCGCTCTTCGGTGTCGGCCTGGCGCTCGGCTGTGACTATCCGACGGCACATATGGTGATCTCGGAGAACATTCCGGCGCGGGCACGTGGAAGGATGGTTCTGGGAGCCTTCAGTTTTCAGGCGGTCGGCGCATTGTCGGGTACAGGGCTTGCCTTTCTGACGCTCACCTGGTTTCCGGACCCCGAAGCCTGGCGCTGGATGTATCTGACGGCCGTTCCGCCTGCTCTTCTGATCCTGGCCGGCCGCTTCTTTGTTCCGGAAAGCTCCAACTGGTTGATCGTGAGGGGACGGGTAGCAGAAGCGGAAACCGCACTGCTGAGATTGCTGAACCGGCGCCCGAGATATCCAAGCGAGATTTCGCTGAAGGCCGAAACAGCCGCTTCGCCGCATGCGCACAAAGTCAAGTGGAGCCGGTTCCTGACAGACCGGAAACTGCGCAAGGCGACGATCTTTGCGTCGGTTCCCTGGTTCCTGCAGGATCTCGGGACATATGGCATCGGCATTTTCACGCCGGTCATCCTGGCCAGTTCAATTGGCAACAAGCGCGAGCACGCACAGTCGCTCTCTGATCTGGTCTACAATGATCTGCTTGCGGCGAAAGGCGCCGCCCTGATCGACGTCCTGCTGATTGTCGGCATTGTCTTTGCCGTGATGTTCACTGACCGGATCGGCCGTGTCCGCCTTCAGGTGATCGGTTTCATCGGCTGCGCCGTTGGTCTGGCGATTGCGGCTTCAGGCAACCATGCAGGGTCTGGATGGGACGTCCCCCTGATCTTTGCAGGCTTCATGCTGTTCAACTTCATGACCAACATGGGACCGAATGCGCAGACCTACCTGATTGCCGGCGAGGTGTTTCCTGTCGCCTATCGCGGCACGGGGGCGGGCCTTGCGGCGTCCTTCGCCAAGATCGGCGCCGTTCTGACTGCCTTCCTGTTTCCGATTCTGCTCAAGGACCTGGGAACGGACGTGCTGCTGGCTGGCCTCGTGGTTACCTCGCTGCTGGGGGCGGTGGTGACGTGGGTCTACCGGATCGAGACGCGCGGTGCCGGCCTTGGGTGAGGAGGGCGGCTATTCGTTTGCGATGGCGCTTTCCCGTGCAGTCAATCTGTGACGTAGCACCAGCATCGCCAGGGCTGGAACCAATGTCAGGCCCGCATTGACGTAGAAGACGGAGGCGCCGGACCGCGCGACGGCCTCCCGGGTGAGCAGTTCTTCCGATCCCGGTGCAACAAGACCGGTGACAATTGCGATCAGTCCGGTAAGGCCGCCGCCGATGGCAATACCGGCAGAGGAAATGGTCGGCAGGATGCTGGAGACCAGGTTCTGGTCTTCTCCCTCGGCGGTGTACATCAGCGAACGCATCAGGATCTGGTTGCACAGCCCGTGGCCGGCACCGGCAACCACGGCAGCGAGCGCAAACAAAGGCAGCGACGCGGTCGTGATGGCAAGAGCAGTGAGGGTCAAGCCGCCGGCGATCAGGAACGGACCGGTCGTCAGATAGGTCAGCTCGCGCTGCCGCGACGGTGCACGGGAAGAGATGACGGCGAAGATCGACCAGGAGAAGGCGAGCCCGGCGGCAACATAACTTGCCTGCGTCACGCTGAGACCCCAGTAGACCTGGCCGACCGTCGTCACGAAAACCGCCCGCACCGCAGCGGCAGCGGAAATGAGGAACACGATCCAGGTGCCGAGGCCGATCAGGGTCTGCGCCCGGAAGGCATCGCGCGGGAAAAGGCGATGCGGGCTTGCGGCGTCAAAGGTCAGCAGCAGCGCTGCGGTTGCCAGACCGGCTGCAATCGTCAGGGCAAGCGGCAGGGGCGCATGCAGCTCGCCTATCACGGTCAGGAGAAAGATGCTTGCTGCCAGCAGGGCAAGGCGAACCAGCAAACGGACCGGCAATCTTCTGGCCGTGGGGTCGCTTGCCGTGGCCGGACGCACTGCGTGCGCAGGCAAGGCCGTGTTCATTAGGACGAACAGCAGCAGCACGAAGGGTATGTTGATCAGAAAGGCGGCGCGCCACGACCAGAGTTCGGACAGCAAGCCGGCCGAAACCGGCCCGATACCCGCTGCAACGGCCCAGACCCCTGCCAGCAAGGCAAAGACACGCGGGGCGATGTTACTGGGGAAGAGATCCGGGATCAGCGAATAGCACAGCGCGATGATCATGCCTTCGCCGAAACCCTGCAGGGCGCGTCCGGCAATCAGCCCTTCCAGAGATGTCGAGAGACCCGCGAGCACCGATCCGCCCGCAAGCAGGAGCGACGCCAGCAGGAAGGGACTGCGGGCACCGAAACGGACCTTTGCTGCGCCAGTGAGGCAGCCCGCCAGGATTGCCATCATTTCAAAGGAGGAAAATACCCAGAACGCACGGTCCTGTCCGCCAAGATCGCGGATGATGTCCGGCAGGACAGCGGTGGTAACAAAGCCGTTTATGGCGTGAGATCCGACCCCGAGTACCAGCGCCAGTGTGCCGGCCGCGCGTTCCGGTGAAAAGAGTGACGGGCTGACGGGCGGGAGCGCTGGCGAGCTGATGGACATGACAACCTCGATAAAGAAAGTATTTTCTTTATATATTGAGCTTCGGAAATAAAGAAAGAAATTTATTTTTTTATTTTAGCGCCGGTATGCGTGAGGGTTTAGCCCTCGAAGGCCCTTGGTTCATGCCGGCCCGGACGATGTAACCAGGGATGCCGAATTCGCGAAGAGACCTATTATGGATGGGTTTCTGTCAGTGACAGGAAATGTGCGGGAACGGCATCCGTCAGCCAAACGCCGTTCTCCGTTCTGTAAAACGTGTGCCCCACGGCCTGCATTGCGCTGGCCGCGACCTGAAGAATTGCAGGTTTGCCGTGACGGCTTCCGACCTTGTGCGCGGTGTCGCGATCCGGTGACAGATGCACATGGTGCCGCGCCATAGGTTTCAGGCCTTCGGCCAGAATAGGCGGCAGAAAGCGTGTTGCCGTTCCGTGGAACAGGAACTCCGGAGGCTGTAAAGCTGTGAGGCCCAGTTCAATGTCAATCGAATGACCCTGATGTGCGCGAATGTGTTTGCCGTCTTCGGAGAACTCGAAGCGTTTCTTGTCGTTGGTCGCGACGATTCTTTCCAGCTGATCCCTTTTGCAATCAAGGCCGAGGGCTCTGAAGGTACCAAGGACATCAGCTACGTCAGCCCAACCGCTGTCTGACAGCATCAAACCGGCGTCTTCCGGTTTGTGTCTTAGCCAGAAAGACAGGCGTTTTGAGATCTTTGTGTCTGTTTTCATTGTCTTTTTCTTTAAATGTATACTGTTTTCAAATTCTGCGGCCCCTGCGAAAGCGGGCGAGCGCACCCTCAATTGAGGTGGCCAGGTGACAGGACCTGGGCAGCCATGGTCTGCAAGGGCCTTGCTGAAACAGAAACGGCGCAGGTTGCCTCGCGCCGTTCTGGCTCATGCTGCGTTGTCGTCCCGAAGCCGGACGAGGTCGTTCATGAGGCCTCCGGTTCCGTTGTGGACCGTGAGCCGGTCGACCTTGCCGGCGATGGCTTCAAGCGCTTCGAGCTCCTTGAGTCGAAGCATGACCGGGTTTTCGGCCATGACCTTGGCCGTGTTGAGAAGCGAACGGGTTGCGTTCGTTTCTTCACGGCGCCGGATCACGTTGGCTTCGGCTTCCTTTTCGGCTGCCACCACCTTGTTGAGGATCTCGCGCATTTCGCCCGGAAGGATCACGTCCTTGAGGACGATGTCGGAGACCTCGACACCGATTTCAGCCATGTCGGCCTTGATCTTGGCGGCTGCTTCCGCGTTGACCTCCCCCTTCTTTTCAAGGATCTGGTCGAGCTTGAGCGCGCCGAGCTGCTTGCGGAACACAAGCTGCAAAGCCCGGTAGAGCGTGTCGGTGAAGTCCTTCACCTCGGTTGCGGCCTTCACCGGGTCAACCACACGGTAATCCGCGGAGAGGTTGATCCGGATGGTAACGCGGTCGAGGGTCAAGACTTCCTGACCGGTGACGTCGAGAGCCTGACGCTTGAGGTCGATGACCTTCTGCGTCACGGTTCGGCCTGCCTTCCAGAAGGCATGCACCCCGGCTTCAAGCACCTTGGTGAGCACGCCATCCATGAAGAGGAGGGCGACGCTACCGTCGGTCACCGGCACGATCACGAACTGCTGCGTCTGACGGGCATCCCCGAGCCGGCGCATGAGCTTCTGCGTGAGGGCCGGGTCGGCAGCCGTGTCGATGACCTCGAAGGTCCACGGGCCGGCATCCGTCCACAGGACAAGCCGCTCATCCGGGCCAAGCACAGTGTGGATACGGTTGTCCCGTTCCACAATCGCCACTTCACCCGGTCCGGTCCGGATAACGGTCAAGTGCTCTTCGGCAACTTGCGGAAGCTTATCGAAGAGCGCCTTCTCGTAGGCCGACCGGAACTGAGGCATTGCCATCGACTGGCGCTCGATCACCAGGGTGCCACGGCCATTTTCGAGGCTGTGTTCACCGGGTCCGAGAATGCCCTTGAGCTCTCCCTTGCAGATGTGGAGAGCCCGTTCCGTTTCAGAAATCACTACGCGGGTCCGCCCGCGGATCTTGTCGAGAAAAGTCGTCATTTCGATAATCCTTCCAATGCACTAAGGCACGTGGTTGTCCTTTCCGGTGTTGAAGATGGTTGGAGGTTGAGGAAACCGGTCGCTCGTCATGAGGCGTCCGGGGTGAAACGATGAGACCCGAAGAGAGCACGAGGTCTCCCGGCGGGCCCTTGGCCAGAGGGCGTAGCAGCGGCAATGCGGGTTCCAACCCGTTCGAAAACAGGCGGTTCCGGCAAAGCGGCGGCAGAGCCTTTGCCAAAGGCCGGGCGAAGCGACCTGGCGTCGGCGGTCAGGGCACTTTCACCCGAAGGCAAAAGGGCCAGTCCGCGTTCGCAAGACCTCTCCGGGTCCCCAATGGAACAGCTTGCATAGCTGCTGGCGTGACAAGCCAGTTCGGCGTTGGAGGCCGTGTTTTTGGAGCGAGAGTTGAACTCGCGACAGTCGGATTAAAGGTCCGATGCTCTACCACTGAGCTATCCATGGAGCACATCACAGGAGTCGAACCTGTTGCTTCCGGGGTACACTCCCGGCGTTCAACCGTTAAACTTCATGCGCGATTGTCCGATCCTCCAGAACAGCATCCGTACATGAGTGGGCAGGGCCTGATCATGCGGGTGGCGAAAAATGGCCGAACCGTTGATGTCTGTGCCAGTATGGTGACCGGTGACGAGTTAATACTTCGAGAGCGGGCGCCAATGCAACCGGCAATTTCAAGAGAAGCGATGTTTGTTGCTAATGTGATACAGTATGTTGCATTTTTATCACTTTTGCCCAGAGTGACGGCTGTCGCCCTAGGCGGGGACTTTGGTTGGTTTGAAGCGGTTTCGGTGAAGAACCGTAAACCGCAATCTCCTCGACCTCTTGCGCCGGGAAGACGGCGAAGGCAAACTCCCGGCCAGATTGTGTTTCCGCCCCTGCGAGGACCTATGGCCAACAAACAGTCCCGGTTTCTGATCGACACCTATTTTGCCGCCTTCAATGCAGGCGATACCAAGAAAATGGAAAGCCTGGTTGCCGACGACCTGATCCATGACGTCAACCAGGGTGAGCGCCGTGTCGGCAAGGACAAGTTCTGGTCCTTCAACGTTCACATGACGCGCTGCTACAAGGAACGCCTCAGCGACATCGTGCTGTTCGTCAGTGAAGACGGGACACGGGCTGCTGCCGAGTTCATCGTCCATGGCAGCTATATCGGCACCGATAGCGGATTGCCGCCCGCGAACGGCCAGACCTACAAGCTGCCGGCGGGCAGCTTTTTCGAGATCCGCAATGGCCAAATCGCCCGCATCACCACCTATTACAACCTTCAGGACTGGATCGACCAGGTGACGGAAGGTGCGGGTGAAAAAGTGCCGGAAGAGGCCTGAGCCAAAACCCTGCTTGTGCGCGAGCAGAGCCGGACAGGCAAAATTCATTTGATCAATCAGCTCTCCGTGCTCATCCGCGGGGAGCTTTTTTGTTTCTGAGAATGGCGATCTCCTCGTTGATTGTTGCGCACACGCAACCGTGAAGTTCGTTTTATTGACGATAATAATTAGACCGGTCTATTTCTAATTCAACGAACACCGCTGACGAGGCGCTGCATCAGCCGGATTAGTGGTGTCAGAAGTCCCTGACGAAAGGAAACCCCTTGGCCAGAATACGCAACGAAGCTGCCTACGAGACCGCGAAGACCCGTCTTCTGGATGTCGGTATGACGCTTATCCGGGAAAACAGCTTCGACGGGATCGGGATCAATGACGTGTTACGGGAAAGTGGTGTGCCGAAGGGGTCCTTCTACCACTACTTCGACACCAAGGAAGACTTCGGTCTCGAAGTGGCGCGTCACTACCACCGGGATCAGCTCGCTTTTGCAAAGGCCTGCCTTTCGGACCGCAAACGCTCGCCGGTGGAACGGCTGGAAGCATTTTTCTCCGGTGCCCGGGAAGGGATGAAGGACCGTGGCTACGCCCAGGGATGCCTGATGTGCAACCTGTCGACGGAGCTGGCCGACCAGAAACCGGTCTTTCAGGCGGAACTGGACCGTCATTGGCAGGCGCTGACCGGTGAACTGGAAATCTGCCTGCGGGAGACGGATCTCTCCCGGATCGGACTGTCTCATCTCTCCCCGGCACAGGCTGCCGACTGGTTGATGAATTCGTGGAGCGGTGCGCTGACAAGAATGAAGGCAAGCCGCAGCGACGAACCCCTGGCGCTGTTCATGCGCACAATCTTCAAGAAAGAAGGGAAATGAAAATGACCACTCAAAAGACAATCCTGATTACCGGTGCAAGCCGGGGTATCGGGTTTCTGACCGCCCAGAAACTCGTACAGGAAGGCCATATCGTTTATGCGGGCATGCGGGATCTGGATGGCAGAAACGCGGAAGCGGCCAAGGCGCTCAAGCTTTTTGCGGAAGGTCTTCCGGGCAAGCTTGTTCCGGTCGACCTGGATGTTGCTGACGAGAAAGGTGTCGAACGGACCGTCGCGGCAATCGAGGCAGAGCAGCCGATCGACGTTCTGGTCAATAACGCAGGCGTCATGCCTGTTGGTCTGACGGAAGGCTTCACCATGGAGCAGGCAAAGGATCTGTTCGACGTCAATGTTTATGGTGTCATGCATCTGACGCGGGCGGTGCTTCCCGCGATGCGGGCGCGGAAGTCCGGTCTCGTGATCAGTCTCAGTTCGGTTGCAGGCCGGTTCGGCATGCCATTCTTCGGCCTTTACTGCGCCAGCAAGTGGGCGATGGAAGCTTACTGCGAGTCGCTGCATTACGAGCTGGAGCCGTTCGGGGTCGAGTCCGTGCTGGTTGAGCCGAGTGGCCATGGCACTGACCTGGTGACCTCCGCCCCGGCTCCGGGTGATGCGGTGCGGGTTGGGCAATATGGCGATTATTCCAAGGGGCGCGACAGGTTGCTTGGTATGTTCCAGGGTATGTTCGATCAGGGTGAAGCCATCACCGATGCGGGCAACGTCGCAACCAAGATCCTTGAGCTGATCGCAATGGATGGATCGCGGCCGATCCGCACCCAGGTCGGGCAGGATATGGGTGTCACCGCCATCAACGAGGCAACCGCCCCGATCCAGGCGCAACTGGTGAGCGGATTGAAGCCGGTCTATCTGGGAGCCGCATCGTGAGCGGCAATGCCCTGATCGTCGGTGCCGGGCCGGGCCTCAGCGCGTCTCTGGCACGGACGTTTGCCAAGGAAGGCTACAGGGTGTCACTGGCTGCCAGATCTCCTGGAAAGCTGGAAGGGCTTTGCGCTGAAACCGGAGCAAAAGCCCATGCCTGCAATGCTGCCGACGCGGCCAGTGTGGCGCGCCTGTTCCAGGACCTGGACGAGGCGGGGGCAACGCCGGACCTTGTCGTCTACAACGCCAGTGGCCGCGTCCGCGGACCGGTTGCCGAACTCGATCTTGAGGATGTGCATGCCGCACTGGATGTGACCGCCTACGGTGCGCTGGCCGTCGCACATGAAGCGGCAAAGCGGATGGTGCCAAAGGGGAAGGGCGTGATGCTGTTCACCGGTGCTTCCGCCGGCATCAAGGGCTTCCCGCAATCAGCGCCCTTTGCCATGGGCAAGTTCGCCTTGCGTGGCTTGTGCCAGTCACTTGCCCGGGAATTGTCGCCGCAAAACATCCACGTGGTTCATTTCGTCATCGACGGGGTGATCTACAATCCGGATCGTGGTGCGCCTTATGACGACCCGGACAAGACCCTTCATCCGGATGCAATCGCACGGACGTATCTGGAGATCTCGCGTCAGGACAAAAGCGCCTGGACATCCGAGTTGGAACTGCGGCCGAGTGTCGAAAAGTTCTGATCCGGTAAACCGAAAGCCCCGGCGCGGCGGATGCCGTGCCGGGGCTTCGCTGTTTTCTTACTCTGCCGCATCCGCACGAGCGCCGAAGTGCCGTGCAAGTTCGTCGGCGAGATCGGTTCTCTCCCAGCCGAAACCGCCGTCTTCTTCCGGTGCGCGGCCGAAGTGGCCGTAAGCAGCAGTGCGCGCGTAGATCGGCTTCGAAAGTCCGAGACGCTCGCGAATTCCCCTCGGTGTCAGACGCACCATTTCGCGCAAGGTCTTGCCGAGAGCCACTTCATCCACCTTGCCGGTTCCCTGCGTGTCGACATAAACGGCGACCGGCTCCGGCATGCCGATGGCATAGGCGAGCTGGATCAGGCATTTGTCGGCAAGGCCGGCGGCGACCACGTTCTTGGCGAGATAGCGTGAGGCATAGGCAGCCGACCGGTCGACCTTGGTCGGGTCCTTGCCGGAGAAGGCGCCGCCACCATGGGGAGCTGCACCGCCGTAGGTGTCGACGATGATCTTGCGACCCGTGAGGCCGGCATCCCCATCAGGTCCGCCAATCACGAAGCGGCCAGTCGGGTTGATGTAGATCCGGTTGTCGGGAACAGTCCAGCCGACGGGCAAGGCATGCAGGATGAACGGCAACACCGCTTCGCGCACTTCTTCCTGGCTGACATTTTCGCCGTGCTGAGTGGAAACGACCACGGCATCGATGCCGGTCGGACGGCCGTTTTCATAGCGGAGCGTCACCTGGCTCTTGGAGTCCGGGCCAAGGCGTGGTTCGCGCCCGGATTTCCGGGCTTCGGCCATGGTGCGTAGGATCTTGTGCGACAACAGGATCGGTGCGGGCATCAGCTCCTCGGTCTCGTTGCAGGCATAGCCGAACATGATGCCCTGGTCGCCGGCCCCTTCCTCGCCCTTGTCGCCTTCATCGACGCCCATGGCGATGTCGGCCGACTGACGGTGCAGGCGGTTGACCACTTCCAGCGTCTGCCAGTGGAAACCTTCCTGTTCATAGCCGATGTCGCGGACGGCTTCACGCACCAGGCTCTCGACCGTATCGAGGACCTGGTCGGGGCCACGAACTTCTCCCGCGATGGTGACGTGATTGGTGGTGGTCAGCGTTTCACAGGCAACGCGGGCGTCAGGGTCCTGTTCCAGGAAAGCGTCCAGAATGGTGTCGGATATCCGGTCGCAGACCTTGTCCGGGTGTCCCTCGGAAACGGATTCACTGGTGAATAGCCAGGATCTTTGCGTCATTGCGCGCTCCTTGTCGTTTTGGAAAGGATAGTCCTGCCCGGGGCGGTGTATGGCGCCCGGGCAGGGAGATCGGGAAGGAAGGGGATCAGACAGGCTTGCGGAACAGCTGGATGCCCCAGGCCAGCTGGCCGGCGTCCGCGGCATCAACCCAGTTCATGAGCCCAAGCGCCATCTTGTCGAGATAGTCGGCGGAAGCGCCTTCGTTGCGCAGCTTGTCGTAGTTGGCGAGAAGCTCCTCGCGTACCCGGAAATAGTGATTGCGCAGCTGCTGCGTCATGTCCCGCTGTGCGACGGTTTCAAAGCCCAGTGCTTCTGCCGTCTCGCGGTAGAAGCGCATCGACCCGAGGCTGTTGAGCTGCAGGCGGTCATAAACCGGCTGGAGAGCTTTCGGGTCGGCATCATCGGCCTGCATCGGATCGGTGAAGATGAAATAGCCGCCCGGCTTCAGCACCCGGTGGACTTCCTGCAGCACCTTGTGGCGCTGATCGGAGTGCAGGATCGCATCCTGGCTCCAGACAATGTCGAAGCTTTCCGGCTGTTCCGGAATATCCTCGAAGACGCCGTGCTCGACGCGGATCCTGTCCTTGAAACCCTGCTGGATGTTGCGGTGCCGGTTGGTGTCGTTCTGGACATCGGAAATGTTCAGGCAGACCGCGCTGCAGCCACTGGCCTTGACCAGCTTGCGCATCGCGCCGCCATAACCGGAGCCGATGTCGAGAACCTTGGCGTCCGCACCCAGATTGGGCAGCATGCCGGCCATCTCGTCGATGGTGAGGTCCGACGCTTCGCGAATGTTGCTGGTGTCGTCGTAAAGGCCGATGTGAAGGTCCTGGCCGCCCCAGACAAGGCTGTAGAACGTGTCGGCGTCGTCACTGTCGTAGTAGCTTTCGGCAACTTCGCGGATATCCGTTTTGCCGTCTTCAGGGCGCGCGCCACCCCAGCGAACCAGGTGCAGGCTGGATTTTTCGGCAATGTGAATGAAGAAATCCGGATCGTTTTCCGCAAAGGTCTCCTGGAAGTCACCATAGGTGCGGACCCGCTCGAAGCCTGCCTCCGACAGGAGACGGCGCATGTAGTTCTTGCGGATGGGGCACATGTTGAGCGTGTACTCGGCCCCATCGGGAAAGCTGTATTTGAAGCGGGCGAGGCCTTCGTCCATATGCACCGGTTCGGCCTTCACCTTCTTTCCGGCATAATAGTATTTGTGCTTGTTGGAATAGCCCTGATCTAGCATCGCATCGTAGTTGCGCTGATCGATGATCAGGATGCCGTCGTGTTTGAGCGCGGCATAGAATTCGGCAAGCGCCCGGCGGCGGTCCAGTTCGTCGTGCAAGTGGGTGAAGGAATTGCCGAGGCAGATGATGGCGTCGTATTTGCCCTGAATGTCCCGGTTCAGCCAACGCCAGTCAGCCTGCACCGTCTTCAGGATCATGCCGCGTTTCTGGCCGTTCTGGAACGCCTTTGCCAGCATGGCAGCGGAGCCGTCGGCCGAAGTCACGTTAAAGCCTGCGCGGGTCAGCCGCACGGAGTGGAAGCCGGTTCCGGTTGCGACATCGAGCACGGTTTCCTTGCCGCGGGCGCGCAGCACGTCCATGAAGAACTGTCCCTCGCTGTCGGCGCGCGCGTCCCAGTCGATCAACTCGTCCCACTTTTCCACGAACGACATGATGTATTCGCCGCGGTAGAGATCCGTTTCCCGGTCTGCGATCGGATCCCGGCCATAAGCCTGCTCGTCCAGTTGCAATTCGGCATTGGCGGACAGCTGTTGAGCCTGCATGGATAGCGTCTCCTTTTTAAGGCGCGCGATGCCGCACGGAACAGGCCGCAGCGTGCACGCGCTCATGCACCGCCCGGAGGTCGGGCAGCGAGCGTCGGAATGGTTCTGTTGCAAGCCCGGCGGGAGGTGCATAGGTGCACTGGGCGGAATTTAGCCGACCCTTTGCGCGAAGGGTCGAGTGCCGGACTTTTCAGGAAGGCGCACAAGGCAGCGAATGGGTGCTGCAGGTGCGGAAGGTAGGCTGTTGGAAGCCCTGTACATCCGCTGGTGAAGCGGTGTGCGCCTTTCACTCATTGGGTGCCGGGACCTTAACAAACACCGGTTTCATTACAACAGCCGGTCTCGGAAAAATCGGGAATGAACCGAAAAGTTCTGGTTAAGCCTTTGTAATTAAATAAATCTTTTTTTGTAAAACTTTTCTGACACATTCGTTGGCAGCACACTCCAGGCGTGCTGCCCCTGTTTTCTGGCTGCCTTCATGCGCCCTGATAGTCCGGCATGCGCCGCTCGATCCATCCGGTGAGGCCCTCGTGAACGTCCCGTGTGGCTGCCATGCGTGCAAACTGCTCCTGTTCGATCCGCAGGCCTTCGGAAATGGTACTGTTGAGCCCGCGCGTGACGGCAGTCAGGATCCTGGAAGCAGCCAGCGGCGAGTGACGCAGGATGCGCTCTGCGAGGGCAAAGGCCGCCTCCAGTTCGCTGCCGTCAGTGACAACCTGGTTGACGAGTCCAAGCTCATGAGCTCTGTGCGCGGAAAAGCTGTCACCGGTGAGAAGCAGTTCCAGGGCTCGTTTCCGGCCTGCAAGGCGCGGCAGACGCTGCGTGCCGCCGAAGGTCGGCGGGATGCCGATATTGATTTCCGGTTTTGCAAAGAGTGCGCTTTCGCAGGCGACGGCGAGATGAACCGCTTCGGTGATCTCGCAACCGCCGCCGTAGGCCAGACCATTGACAGCGGCGATGACCGGCTTGGGAAAGTTTTCCAGGCGCGCAGTCATGCGCTGGCCCCGCTGGCAAAATTCGCGTACCGCGGCGTCGATGCCCTCCGCGATGGTGCGCGAAAACTCGTGAATGTCTCCACCTGCCGAAAAGGCGCGCCTGCCTGAGCCGGTGATGACGACAGCACGAGTGCCGTCGTCCGCTTCCAGTTCGTTCAGATGAGCCAGGATGAGGTCGTTGGTAGCGTAGTTGAGCGCGTTCAGCTTCTCGGGCCTGTTGAGGGTAAGCAGCGCAATGGGGCCGTGGCGGTCCAGAAGAACAGGGGCAGTCATGGGCTTTGTCCTTGGTTGAAAGTCGATAGGAAGACGCTAGCGACGGCGCGCATTGAAGTATATTCACTGGTGAGTATACTTCATCGATGATCAAACCTGCCGAAACAGCCAGAGAGCGGATCCTGACCGCTGCCAACAAGCTCTTCTATGCGGAGGGAATCCGTGCCGTCAGTCTCGACACGATCGCGGAGAAGGCAGGTATCACCAAGAAGACGGTTTATTACCATTTCAAGAGCAAGGACGACCTGATCGAAGCTTATCTGGCGTCTCGAGATCAGCCCAACCTCAATCAGTTCCGGAAGTGGTTTGGGGAAGCCGAAGGTGATCTGCCGGACAAGGTGGAGGCAATCTTCCGCCAGATAGCGGTTGCTGCAAGGCACCCGAAATGGAAAGGCTGCGGTTTCCTGCGAACAGCGGCGGAACTTGCCAATATGCCCGGGCATCCGGCGATGAAGGTTGGTGCCGGTCACAAGAAGAAATTCGAGGCATGGATGGCGGAAGAATTTGAGGCTGCTGGTGTCGGCGGAGCTCCGCACCTGGCCCGCCATATCGTGCTGCTCCTGGATGGTGCGTTTTCGACCATCCTGGTTCACCGCGATCCTGCTTATGCGGAAGCTGCAGGAGAGGCGGCGCGGGCACTGGTTGCATCGGCGATGCTTGATCGGACTACCTGACGATCAGCCCCGTCCCCATGAAAGCCTGGCTCCTCCAGTCTTGCTGGGGCACTGGGCTTTCACTCGATCTCTTGCCTTGCTGGGCTACGGCCTAGAAGAACGCAGGATTGCGGGCGACGATCTGATCGACCTGCTGCAACGTGCCTGACAGATGTTCGCGGACAGCGGTTTCCGTAGCCGTTTCATCACTTGCCTCGATACCAGCCAGGATGAGCCCGTGATATCGCAGGATGCTGGCGGGTTTACCGGGGTCAGGTAGGTTGAGATTGCGCAGCCGGTCGATATGGCCGGAGCGCGACGCTACGAGCTGACACAGGCTGGCAAGCCCGACCGCCTTGAACAGCGACAGGTGAAAGCGTTTGTCGAAGGTGGCAAAGAGGCCAAGATCGCCCTCGGCATGTGCCGTTTCCTGAAGCTTGAGGATCTGACGGGCAGGGGCGATGGAGGATTTGTCTTCCTGTCTGGCCAGGGTGCGTGTCACCTCCAGTTCCAGCGACAGGCGCAGGAACTGGGTTTCGCGGGCATGGTCGACGTCGATCTTGGAGACTTCGGTCTTGGATTGCGGGTAGATGGTCAGCAACCCTTCTTCTTCCAGCTTCATCATCGCATCGCGCACAGGGGTCTGGCTGACGCCGTAATGGGTAGCCAGATCCGTCCGCGACAGGCTGAGCCCGGGCTTGAGGTCCAGCGAGATGATCCGCGCGCGCAGCGATTCCTGTATCTGCTGGCTGACGGAGATCCGCCGGATCCTTTCACCGCTGCCGGCGTCTGCCGCCTTGTTCGGGTCATCCAGCAACCGAGCCAGTTCAACCGTCATCGCTGATCCTCTCATTCAAACGCACGATTCTTCTCGGGAGAAGATAGAACAGACTTGCAAGAAATGCACTAATATATTAATGCATCAGATAGCGGGAGGAGGAGCTCCCCGCGCAATCGAGTGGAGGACACCATGAAATTCACCGCCGCTGCCCTGGCAGCTTCGGTCTCCGTCATCGCAACAATGGCGCAGGCAGAGACCTTCAGCATTCAGACCTCTTTCAATGCAGGGGACTTTTCGACCCAGTATCTGACGGAAACCTGGCTTCCGAAAATCAAGGAAATGACCGATGGCCGGGTCGAGATCCAGCTGACGCCGAACGGATCCGTGGTGCCGGCAAGAGAAACGCCTGATGCTGTCGCAGCCGGCGTTTTGGATGGCGACTTCACCTCCGTGAACTACTTTGCAGGCCGCGAGCCGGCCTACGCCATCATGGGCGACCTCATCTCCGGCTACGACACGCCGCAGCAGATGATCGGTTTCTGCAAGGATGGCGGCGGCGAAGCCGTGATGCAGAAAGCAGCTGATGCCGTGACCGGGGGAGAAGTGCAGGTCGTTGCCTGCGGGCCTTATTCTCGCGAAGCATTACCGGCCCGCGTACCGATCCGCACGTTCGAAGATCTGGAAGGCAAGAAGATCCGCTCTCCGGAAGGGCTTGCCGCCGCGGTCTTCCAGGCTGCCGGCGCGTCGCCGGTATCCATTCCTTTCTCTGAAGTCTATGGTGCTCTGGAAAAGGGCATTGTCGATGCAGCAGACGCCTCGGCCTACGTCAACAACGACGCGACCGGTCTGCATGACGTTGCCCCTTACCCGCTTTATCCCGGCATTCACTCCATGCCGTCGATGCAGTTCACCATCAACAAGGCGAAGTGGGATGCTTTGAGCCCGGAAGACCAGAAAGCCCTGCGCGACTGGTGGTACGAAGCCATGTTCGCAATGGCAGCTGAAGTCGACAAGAAGGACCAGGAACTGGCCGCACGGGATGGGGCTGGCGAGAAGATCGAAGTGATCAACTGGGCCCAGGAAGATCGCGACCAACTGCGCGAGATCGCCCGGAAGGAATGGGAGAACTACGCCCAGAAGTCGGACCTTGCCAAGGAAGCGCTTGACGCGAACCTCTCCTACATGACCGAAATCGGTCTCTTCAAGAACTAGGACCCGGCCAGTGACGCGTGCCCTTGCTTTCCACCTTGCAAGGTGAGGGCACGCAGCTTTCTTGCCAAAGCTCCTGTGCGCGCACAGTCTCGATGACCTGGCCTTGTGCCCGGCCGGATTCACCTGTCCGCTTCAGGTCTGCATTCAGGGAGAGATGATGAAACGCCTATTCGCGCGTTATGCCGATGTCATGGACAGTGTCAGTGTGTTCATCGGTCATGGCTGTTCCGTGCTGTTTTTCGCCTGTATCGCGGTTTCCGCGCTCGAGGTGGTGATGCGGTACGGGTTCGACAGCCCGACTGTCTGGTCGACGGAACTTGCCATGACGCTCTGTGCTTCGGCCTGGGTGCTTGCCGTTGGTTATGTCACCCAGCGGCACCGCCATATTTCCATCACCATGATCGAAACGCTGGTCAGTCCCCGGGTCTGGCGCGCTATGCGCCTGTTGCAGATGGTGATCGCGGCTGGCGCGGTAATTGTCCTGACCATGGCCCTGTGGGATCCGATGCTGAAAGTTCTGAAGCGCACCGAGCACTCGGGAACCGCGCTGAACTCGATCCAGCCGACCTATCTCAAGATCCTGCTTGTTGCTGGTTGCGTTCTCTACATCCTCCAGCTTGCCGCCAACATCATTCGCTGGTGCCAGCGCACCGAAGGGGAGATCGCCGGTGGGCATTGAACTCATTACCCTTCTGATCGTCGTCGCGCTGCTGGCGCTGATGGCGCTGGGCGTTCCGCTCGGCATCACCACACTGACGGTGTCCTTGGCAACGGCGATCCTCTATTTCGGCGAACGTGCCGGTTTCTTCATCGTTGCTGCTAATGTCGGCGAGGTCCTGCACAAGTACGAGCTGATCGCCGTTCCCTTCTTTGTCTTCATGGCCAACGTCCTCGAGCGATCGGGGATCGCACAGTCACTGTTCGACAGCATGGCGATCCTGGGCGGGCGCTTCCGCGGTTCGGTCGCGGTGCAGACCTGTGTCGTCGCGGTGGTGCTGGCGGCAATGTCCGGCATCATGGGCGGCGAGATCGTCATGCTCGGCCTGATCGCGCTGCCGCAGATGCTGCGGCTCGGGTATGACCGCAAGCTGTCCATCGGCATCATCTGCGCTGCCGGCGCCTTGGCAACGCTGATCCCGCCCTCGGTCGTTCTGATCGTCTACGGTCTTGCGGCTCAGGTTTCGATCACCAAGCTCTTCGCCGCCTCCGCCGTGCCGGGGCTGATCCTCGCCAGCCTGTTCATCATCTACATCCTGATCCGGGTGCGCTTCAATCCGGCACTGGCACCGATCTACGACATTCCCGAAACCGGTTTGCCGCTGTTCCAGCGCGTCAAGTTCCTGAAAGGGGTTGTTCTGCCAGGGCTTCTGATCGGTGCCGTGCTCGGGGTCATTTATTCCGGTATCGCCACCGTCACGGAGGCCGCGGCTGTCGGAGCCGTGGGTGCTCTCGTGGTTGCCGCCGTCCGCAATGAGCTTTCGTGGAAGATGGCACGTGATGCCATGCGCCAGACGGTTCTGACGGTTGGGTCCATCATCTGGCTGGTGCTGGGGGCCGTCTCGCTGATCGGCATCTACAACCGGATCGGCGGCGGCGAATTCCTGCGCGGCCTGCTGACATCCCTTGATATCGCACCGATCCTGGTCATCGTCGTCATGATGCTGATCGTCATGGTGCTCGGCACGTTCCTGGAATGGATCGCGATCATCTTCATCACCGTACCGATCTTTGCACCGGTGGTGGTGGATCTCGGCTTTGATCCGGTCTGGTTCGGGGTGCTCTTTGCCATGAACATACAGATCTACTACCTGTCGCCACCTTTCGGGCCAGCCTGTTTCTTCCTGAAATCCGTGGCGCCAAAAGATATCCAGCTGCAGGAAATCTTCGCCGCCGTGCTGCCGTTCATCGCCCTGCAAGCTGTCGGCCTGTTCCTGGTGCTGTTCTTCCCCGATCTGGCCCTGTGGCTGCCGAACCTGCTGGACTGAGGAGGATGAGATGAAAATCACCGACAAGGATCTCACCCGCCAGGATGAGGATATCGCACCGGGAGAATTCGCGGACGAAGAACGCCGCGACGACCGCTTCGGCAACTGGCCGGAAGTTGCCGGCCTCGTCTTCACCCTCATCGTCATCTGGCTGACCTTTGCCTTCACCGGATAAAATCATGACGCACAAAGCCCCAAAAGACTTACGATCCGCGCGCTGGTTCGCTCCTGACGATCTGCGCAGCTTCGGTCATCGCTCGCGGATGATGCAGCTCGGCTACTCGGAAGAGGACTTCCGTGACAAGCCGGTCATTGGCGTGCTCAACACCTGGTCGGAGCTGAACACCTGTCATTCCCACTTCAAGGAGCGGGTGCAGGACGTGAAGCGCGGCGTCTTCCAGGCGGGAGGCTTTCCCGTCGAGATGCCGTCGCTCTCGGTCGACGAAAGCTTCACCAAGCCGACCTCGATGCTCTACCGCAACATGCTGGCCATGGAAACGGAGGAGATGATCCGTTCTCACCCGCTGGACGGCGTGGTGCTGATGGGGGGCTGTGACAAGACCACACCCGGTCTTGTCATGGGGGCGATCTCGGCAGGTGTTCCGATGGTCTATCTGCCGGCAGGCCCGATGTTGCGTGGCAACTACGCCGGCAAGATCCTGGGGTCGGGGTCCGATGCCTGGAAATACTGGGACGAGCGCCGGGCCGGCAACATTTCCGACGATGAATGGCTCGGGATCCAGGGTGGTATCGCCCGCTCGGCCGGCACCTGCATGACCATGGGGACGGCTTCGACCATGACGGCCATTGCCGATGCAATGGGGCTGACCCTTCCGGGCGCATCTTCCATTCCGGCGGTTGATGCGGGCCATCAACGCATGGGAGCCGATTGCGGCCGGCGCATCGTTGAGATGATCTGGGAAGACCTGACACCGGATCGGATCATCACGGATGCCGCCTGCCGGAACGCCGCAGTCGTGGCGATGGCCACCGGCTGTTCCACCAATGCGGTCGTCCACCTTATCGCAATGGCGCGCCGGGCCGGTGTGGAGCTGTCGCTCGACGATCTGGACGCCCTTGGCCGGGTGACACCGCTGATCGCCAATGTGCGACCTTCCGGCAGGGACTACCTGATGGAGGATTTCTTCTATGCGGGCGGCCTGCGCGCGCTGATGAAACAGATCGAGGACCGGCTGGATCTCACTGCGCTGACCATCACCGGCAAGACGCTCGGTGACAATCTGGAAGGCGCGGTCGTCTATAACGACGATGTCATCCGACCTCTCTCCAACCCGGTGTATCAGGAAGGTTCGCTCGCCGTTCTGCGCGGGAACCTCTGCCCTGACGGTGCCGTGATAAAGCCGGCGGCCTGCGATCCGAAGTTCCATTTCCACGAAGGGCCGGCCCTGGTCTTCGACAGCTACCCTGAAATGAAGGCGGCCATCGATGACGAGACCCTGGAGGTCACGCCGGACCACGTCCTGGTGCTCCGCAATGCCGGGCCCCAGGGCGGGCCGGGATTTCCCGAATGGGGCATGCTGCCGATCCCCAAGGCGCTGATCAAGCAGGGCCATCGCGACATGCTGCGGATCTCCGATGCGCGCATGTCCGGCACCTCCTATGGTGCCTGCGTGCTGCATGTCGCGCCGGAAAGCTACGTCGGCGGACCGCTGGCGCTGCTGAAGACCGGTGACATCGTCCGGCTGGATCTCGCCAACCGCCGCCTCGACATGCTGGTGGGGGAGGCGGAACTGGAGGCCCGCAGGGCCGCCTGGCAGGCCCCCGTGCCACGGTTTGAGCGCGGCTACGGTTATCTCTTCCAGCGACACGTCACCCAGGCCGACAAGGGCTGCGACTTCGACTTCCTGCAATCCGACTTCGGCCGCACCGCCGGCGAACCCGATATCTACTGAGGACATCATGAGCGACTACACACTTTCCGACGACACTCGCGCGAAACTGAAAAAGGTCTCGACGGCTTCCGTCGCGACGGCGCTCTACAAGCGCGGCCTGCGCAACCAGTTCATTCAGGGTGTGGTGCCGGTAGCTCCGAAAGACGAAAACATGGTCGGTCAGGCTTTCACGCTGCGCTACATCCCGGCTCGGGAAGACCGCAATCCGATCACGGTTTTTCGCAATCCGGACCATCCGCAGCGGGTTGCGATGGAAACCTGCCCGCCAGGCCACGTTCTGGTGATGGATGCGCGCAAGGATGCGCGCGCGGCAACGGCCGGTTCCATCCTGATCACCCGGCTGGCGCTACGCGGTGCTGCCGGTGTTGTCTCCGACGGTGGTTTCCGGGACGCGGAAGGTATCGGCGCACTCGACATGCCCGCCTATTACGCCAAGCCGTCAGCTCCGACCAACCTGACCCTGCATGAGGCGCTGGACATCAACGTCCCGATATCCTGCGGCGATGCTCCGGTCTTCCCCGGGGACGTTCTGGTCGGCGACAAGGATGGCGTCATGGTGATCCCTGCACATCTGGCCGACGAGCTTGCCGACGAATGCACCGGCATGGAGAGCTTTGAGGATTTCGTGCTGGAAGAAGTGAAGGCCGGAACGCCGATCATCGGTCTCTATCCGCCGACCAAGGAAGAGAACGTGCAGAAGTACGAAGCCTGGCGACGGAAAACCGGGCGGTAGGGGGGGCGTATGCTCTAACCAACCCAAAACCTCATCCTGAGGAGCCGCAATGCGGCGTCTCGAAGGATGGGCGGCACATTCCGAGCGAGCAGCCCATCCTTCGAGACAGCGCTGAAGCGCTTCCTCAGGATGAGGTTGCATGTGTGGGGCTGCGGAGTTCGATTGAACATAACCCCAATCGGCCCCGCGTTCTTTGCGGGCCAGCCTACCTTGCCGGCATGCCCTTAGCGCGGAAATGGCGTTTCTGGGCGGCGATGCGGAACTGGGCGTTGGCGGCGCCATAGCCCTTGTAGCCGCCGCGGCGTTCGACGATCTCGAAGAAGAAGCCTTCGCCGTAGGTCGGGCTGTACAGCTGGAAATATTCGCCGTTCTCGTCCCGGTCATAGAGAATGCCCGAGTTTTTCAGGTCGTTGAGGAAGTCTTCTTCCAGCCCGAAACGGGCATCCAGATCGTCGTAGTAGTTCGGCGATATCACCAGCGGGGTGAAACCGTTGGCTTGCAGTGCCTTCACCGTCTTGAAGATGTCGGCGGTTTCGAAGGCAATATGCTGCACACCCGATCCGAAACCTTCCGAGATGAAATGCCCGGCTAGGGTCCTTCGGTTCTCCGCCCCGTTCAGCGTGATCCGCAGGCTGCCGTCATCGTTTTCGATGGCCTGGCTGCGGACGAGGCCCGCCGGGTCGATGACATCCACCATGGCAGTCTTCTCCGTGTCGAAGATCGACCGGTAAAACAGAAGCCAGGTGAGCATCTCGTCATAGTTCATCGTCTCGGCCAGGTGGTCGATGCGGATCAGGCCGGCATCACCTGTCGCCCCGTCCTGATCAACCTGTTCGAACTCGATTTCCCACACCCGTGACAGATCCTTGCTGTCGTCGACGAAATGAATGACGCTGCCGCCAAGAGCGCGGATCGCAGGGATCTTCAATTCGCCAGGCCCGACCGGCTGTTCGAAGGTTTTGGCTCCCAGGGTCTCTGCACGGACAACGGTTGCCGAAGCGTCTGCAACCTTAAGGCCGATGTCACAGACATTGGTGCCATGCGAGATGTAGGACGCATGGGCGAAGCCGCGCGGGTCGGTGTTGATGACGATGTTGATGCCGCCTTGCCGCCAGAGTTCGACCTCCTTGGAGACGTGCTTGCCGGCCTTGTGGAAGCCGAGCGTCGTCAGCATGGCCGACAGGTCGGTTGCTTCCTTGCGGTCGGCCGCAAATTCAACGAACTCGATACCTGCAACCGGTACCCTGTCGGGCATTTCGGGAACGGGGATCCGGATGCCGGGTTCGGTTCGCCGGACCTGGTCCATCAGGTAGAGCAGGGAGCGGTAGCCATCGACGGCGATGGATTTCGGCGAACCGCCACGGAACTGATCGTTGAAGATCTCCAGCGACAGCACGCCGTCATAACCTGTTGCCGCAACGGCCCGCATGAAGCCGGTCACGTCCAGATCGCCTTCGCCGGGCATGTTGCGGAAATGGCGGCTCCAGTAGAGCAGGTCCATGTTGAAGTTCGGCGCGTCGGCCAGCTGGACGAAGAAGATCTTGTCGCCGGGAATGGCCCGGATCGAATCTGGGTCGATCTTGCGCGACAGGGTGTGGAAGGAATCCAGGATGAGGCCCACGTTGGGGTGGTCGGCTCTGCGCACGATTTCCCAGGCATCGCGGTGATCGTTGACGAAACGGCCCCAGGCGAGGGCCTCGTAGCCGATGCGGATACCGCTCCTGGCGGCAAGGTCACCCAGCTCTGCAAGATCATCGGCGGCACGATCGATGCCACCAAGCGCGATGGGAGAGACGTTGGAGCAGATCAGCACAAGATCCGCGCCCATTTCCTGCATGAGGTCGAATTTGCGTTCGGCGCGAGCGAAGGTTCGGCTGCGCTGTGGCTCGGGCATGCCTTCAAAGTCGCGGAAGGGCTGAAACAGCGAGATCTCCAGGCCATGGTCGCGGACCATCTGGCCGACGTCCTTCGGACTGCGGTCAAACGCCAGGAAGTCGTTTTCGAAGATCTCGACGCCATCGAAGCCTGCAGCCGCGATTGCGCTGAGCTTTTCGGCTAGGTCGCCTGCGATAGAGACTGTGGCGATGGCGGTTTTCATGGGGACCTTCCGTGGGTTCAGTAGCCCATAATGCGGGGCAGCCAGATGACCGTTTCCGGTACAAATGTGAGGAGGAGCAGCACCAGCACTTCAACGAAGAAGAACGGCAGTATGGCCATGGTCAGCCGGGCCATGCCGACCTGGGCGATGCCTTCGGCGACGAACAGACATAGGCCGAGTGGCGGGGTGATCAGGCCGATCATCAGGTTGAAGATGACAAGGATGCCGAAGTGGACCGGGTCCACGCCCATGCCGACCGCAATCGGATGCAAGATGGGCACCAGCACCAGCATGGCGGCGATGCCTTCCAGAAACAGTCCGACGAACAGGAACAGGAGAATGGTGGCAATCAGGAACGTGGTCTTGCTGTCGACATTCAACAGCACCCAGTCGGTCAGCATGTTCGGAACGCGGTTGTAGGTCAGCAACCAGTTGGCGGCAGAGACCGCGGCAATGATGATCAGGATGACCGCGCTGTCGCGCATGGCTTCGGAGAAAAGTCGTGGCAGGGAAGACAGCTTGATGTTTCGATAGACGAAGATGCCGAGGAAAAGCGCATAGGCGACGGCGAAACTTGCCGCCTCTGTCGGTGTGACGACGCCAAGCAGGATGGAGCCGACCACGAACACCGGCATCAGCAATGGCAGTATCCCGCCGAGAATGGCCTTGCTGGCCGGTTCCGCGGTCAGCCCTATTGCCTGATCGCCGTGATCGACCTTCACGGTCAGCATTACGAAGACGGAGAGGAAAATCGCCAGCAGAATGCCGGGAATGATGCCGGCAAGGAACAGAGCCGGCACCGAAACGCCGGAGACGATCAGCGCGTAGATGATCACCGGGATGGATGGCGGGATGATGGGCCCTATCACGGAGGAGGCAGCCGTCAACGCTGCCGCAAAGGGGCGGGAATAGCCGTGTTTTTCCATCTCGGGAATGAAGACCCGGCCGATGGCGGATGTGTCGGCAACCGCGGACCCGGAAAGACCGGCGAAGATCACCGATGCCCAGATGTTGACGAGCGCCAGTCCGGCGCGCAGCCGGCCGACCAGCACATTGGCGAAGGCAATGATGCGGCTGGTGATGCCGCTTTCGTTCATGACTTCGCCTGCCAGCACGAACAGCGGAATGGCAAGCAGGGGGAAGGAGTTCATGCCTTTGAACATTTCCGTTGCGACCACGCGCAGGGAATAGGGCGCTTCGCCATAGCCCATGAACACCAGCAAGGCTGCAATGATGGCAAGAGCGATTGGAACGCCGGTCGCGAGCCCGATGAGAAGGATTGCGTAGATCATGCCTGCACCGCCTTGATGGCCGAGATGCGTTCAAAGAACTTGAGAGCGGCGGCCACGGCCAGCAATGCGCCGCCGATGGCGATCGCATACTGCCAGGTGCCGACCTTGGCGACCCAGACCAGCGAGTCGATGCCTGTGGTTTCCGCAAGCCAGTTGCCGGCTGATTTCAGGCCCGAAGCGTCAAGGTTGCCTCGGCGAACGGCGAAGGCATGTCCGGAGAAGGCGAGGGCAACACCGGTTGCGAAACTGACCAGGTCGACGGCCGCGAAGAGTTTTTCACGAACGGAGACGGAGAGAAAATCGGTCAGCACCGTGAAGCGGATATGTCTGTCCTGCAGATAGGCAAGCGCGAGACCGAACATGACACCGTAGATAGTCAGATAGATCGGCAGTTCCTCGCCCCAGGATACCGACTGGCCGACCGTGTAGCGGCGGAGCGAATTGACGAAGATGATGGCAAAGACGAGGGCCATCGACAGGCCGGCTCCGAGCGCAAAGAGGCGCCGGGCAAATTCGTTGACCGTTTTCATGTTCCAGGTCCTGCTTGTTCAGCTTTTGGCTATTCAACTGACTTTGATTGAACAACCAAAAGCTGATCTTTTCCAACATTCCAGAACCCCGGGCGGCAAACCGCCCGGGGTCTTGACCGGATTACTGGCTCGCAGCAGCAACGGATTCCTGCAGGCGGTCGATCCAGACCGCATCCTCACCCAGTTCGCCGCGCAGATATTCGACAACCGCCGGCTGTGCCTTTTCGGCAAAGGCTGCGATTTCGTCAGCGGTCGGAGAATAGACCTGCATGCCTTCTGCCTGAACCTTGTTGACGCCTTCAGCCGTGCTCCACTGCTGGATGGAACGGCCCATGTTGCCGGCAATGCGCGCCGCACGGGCAACCACGGCCTGCTGGGCCGGAGTGAGCGACTGGTAGAATTCGTCGGAGATCAGGATGAAGTCGGCGGCATAGACGTGGCCGTCAAGGGTCATGTATTTCTGCAGCTTGTGCAGACCGTTGTTGTAGATCACGCCGACCGGGTTTTCCTGGCCGTCAACGACACCGGTGGAAAGCGCGTTGGGCAGTTCGGTCCAGGCGATCGGGGTCGGCTCGCCGCCGAGACCTTTCACCATTTCGACGTAAAGCGGGATCGGCTGCACACGGAACTTCAGGCCTTCCATGTCCGCAGGCGTCCGGATCTCGCGAGTGCCGTTGGTGAAGTTCCGGAAGCCGGTTTCGCCATAAGCCAGTGTGCGCAGGCCGGTCTGTGCAAGGCAGTGTTCGGCAAGCGCATCACCGAAGTCACCATCGAGCACGTCCCAGGCAATGGTTGCGGAAGAGAAGGTGTAGGGGATGTCCAGAACGGACGCGGCCGGGCAAGCCTTGGACATGGCACCGGACACCAGCACGACCTGGGTCAGGTTGTCCTGGGCCTGGGCGACCAGCTCGTCTTCGTTGCCCAGCGCACCGGCCGGAAACAGTTCCACCGTCAGATCGGTTTCACCTTCAACGATGTTCTTGAAGATATGAGCGGCAGCACCTTTCTTGGAGGCGGTCCATTCGTCCGGGTCGACATGGGCCAGACGGATTGTCTGAGCCTGGGCCGCCGCGGCGAGGCCAACTGTGAGAAGGGCAGTAGCTGCCAGGGATGAGAATTTGAAACGCATGACTTCCTCCCGTTTGCGTAACATTTTCAAAATGACCATTTCCGCTTTCGTGATGATGTGAAACCGGAAGGGGTTAAGCGTCCGCGGTCTCCCGCGGCATTTCATCGAAGGCGTCGAACGCCGCCTTCATCCGGACCGGATCGGCACGCCGACCGGTAAAGAGTTCAAAGGCCCGTACAGCCTGGAACACCGCCATGCCTGACCCGGGCAGCACCCTGCAGCCGAGCCGTCTCGCGCCAGCCAGAAGTTCGGTTTCGAGCGGGAAATAGACGATGTCCGCAACCCACATGTCGGGCTTGAGCCGTGCGAGCGGGAACGGTGTTCCAGGTGTCTTGGCCATGCCGACCGGGCTTGCGTTGACGATGCCGGACAGGTTGGCGCAGCTTGCAGCATCAAGGGTCGTGACCGGTTCCACGGTCAGTCCCTGACGATTTGAGCGAACCTGCCGGGCAAGTTGCTCCACGCGCACGGTGTCGACGTCGAAGATCTTCAGGTGCTGGACACCGCAATCCGCCAGCGCGTGGGCAACTGCAACGCCGGCTCCACCAGCGCCGATGAGAAGCACCGTCTTCAGGGACACGCCGATCATGTTCTGGCGAAAACTCTCGGCAAATCCCCATAGGTCGGTGTTGTGGCCAATGCGCTTTCCATCCCGGAACACGATGGTGTTGACCGAGCCGACAGCCGCCGCGTTGGGCGATAGCTGGTCCAGCAGCGGGATCACTTCCATCTTGAACGGGTAGGTCACGTTGAGACCGTTGAAACCGGTCACTTCGGCCGCGTGCACAATAGCTTTCAGGTTCTGTTCGTCCTCGGGAAGCGTATCGACATCGATAATGCGATAGACGCCGCGCAGGCTCTGGGCTGCTGCTTCGGCCATGTGCATTTCCGGCGTCCTGGAACGGGCAATACCCCTTCCGATCAGTCCGGCCAGTACGATGTTGCTTGCTGCTTCCACCCAGGTTCCTCCCAGAAACCTCATTTGGCAGCCCCGTTTTCGGGGTCTGTGTGCCTGGAGACCGCGTCTCCTGAGGTTCAAAATGTACTAACCAGTTAATTCAGTCAAGCGAAATGTACCGCCCAGTTAATTTGGGCTGGTAACCCGTTCCGGGCTGGTTTAGAAAAAGGCATGTCGATCAATGAGTCTGAGCTGCCGGAAAAAAATTCTTCGCGGGGTCGCTGGAAGCAGGACCCGGAGGGAGTGCGCGCGAATATCCTGGCCGTCGCCCTGGAGGAGTTCTCCGCGAACGGTCTTTCCGGTGCGCGCATGGATGAAATCGCGGCCAAGACGCGCTCGTCCAAGCGCATGATCTATTATTATTTCGGCGACAAGGAGAGCCTCTACCTCAAGGCTCTGGAAGCGGCCTACAAGAAGGTGCGCAAAGGCGAAGAACAGCTGGAGCTGAACCATTTGCCGCCAAGGGATGCACTGTCGAGGCTTGTGGCTTTCACTTTCGATCATCATCGCGAAAGCCCGGCGTTCATCCGTCTGGTCATGATCGAAAACATTCATCATGGCCGCTATCTCGAGCAGTCGGACGAGATCAAAAGCCTGAACGAAGCGGCGATATCCCAGATTGCCGGCATTTATGCAAAAGGGGTAGCCGAAGGCGTCTTCCGCGATGGCCTGACGCCCTTGAGGATCCATTGGCTGATCTCGGCCATGAGCTTTTTCAACGTCTCCAACGCAACGACCTTCTCCATGCTGTTCGGTCCGGAATTGCAGTCGGCATCCGGTCAGGTTTCCCTCAAGGGCGATGTCTGCGAAACGGTAATGCGTTTCGTCGCTGCCTGATGCGCGAGCGCCAGCAAGGCCCTTCCGTACCCACCTTCTAGTTTCGTGCCCTGATCCGGAGGCCGCACAGCCTGTGGCGGCAATTGACAGCGCAAAAGAAACTATATAACTAGAAATATAGTTATATTAAATGAGGCGCAGATGGATCTGGAAATTGCAGCGCAAGGGTTTGCGGCACTGGGCTCGGAAGCCCGGCTGCAGGTGGTGTTGACCCTGGTGAAAGCCGGGCAGGGTGGTTTGACGGTCGGCGATATTCAGACCCGCACGGGCATGCCTGCGTCAACGCTTGCGCATCATCTGAAGTTTCTCGCCTCGGCAGGCCTGGTGTCCCAGGAAAAGGACGGCCGCTCGGTCATCAACCGGGCAGCCTATGGCCATCTGGAAAACCTTGCCGGTTACATCCTGAAAGAGTGCTGCGTGGACGAAAAGGGTTGTGAGTGCCCAACCCCGCAAAAGGAGACCGTCGATGTCTGATGCGATGAACAACCTTCAGCCAAGCGGCAGCGGCGCAAGCTGTTGCGCTCCGAAGACCGCCTGCTGCAGCACGCCTGCTTCGAAATGGTCCCTGAAGTCTCTCGCCATTTCGAAATACCTTCTGTCGACCTGGACGATTGTCGTCGGCGGTCCGTTGCTGGTGCTGTTGCTGGACCAGCCGCACTTCGTCGCTTTTGTAACCTTCGCGCTCTCCGCCTTTGCGGGAACATTGCCGTATATTGCTTTTGCCGTTGTTTTGATCGCCTGGCTCAAGGCGGCCGGCGCAGAGGCGTTTGTCGGACGTGCGTTCGAGGGACGCGAGACACAGGCGATCTTTCTCGCAGCCCTGTTTGGTGGTCTCGCACCTTTCTGTTCCTGCGAAGTCATCCCGTTCATTGCCGGTCTTCTGGCGGTTGGTGCGCCGTTGTCAGCCATCATGGCGTTCTGGCTGTCCTCTCCATTGATTGACCCGCCAACACTGCTGATCACTGCCGGTGCACTGGGATGGCCCTTTGCCGTCGGCAAGGCGGTCTTTGCGGTGGCGCTGGGTCTTTTCGGCGGTTTTTCCGTCGCACTTGCGCTGCGTAGCGGCTTTCTGGCCAATCCGGTGAAAATCGGGGCGGCGACCGGTGGCTGCGGCTGTGGCGCTTCTGCGAAGACAGGGCGGCCTGTCTGGCAAATCTGGAAAGAGACTGAGCGCACCGACAAGTTCCGGATCGAACTGAAAGCCAATGCACTGTTTCTGATCAAGTGGTTGGCACTGGCGTATGTACTCGAAGCAGCTCTCGTCACCTATGTCCCCGCAGACCTGATTGCGCGGGCTGTTGGCGGCGACGGACTGGGGGCAATTCTTCTGTCCGCATTGATCGGCATGCCTGCCTATCTCAACAGCTACGTGGCACCGCCACTTCTGGCAGGTCTGATGGACCAGGGCATGAGCGCGGGGGCCGCGATGGCGTTCATGATTGCGGGCGCTGTCAGCTCGATCCCGGCAATGGCTGCCGTCTGGTCACTGGTCAGGCCGCAGGTCTTTGCCGCTTACATCGGTCTGGGATTTGCGGGTGCGGTGCTGTCCGGTCTTGTTTTTCAGCTGATTTTTTGAGGGAGTGACAATGCGCACGAACGTTTCTGTCACGGTCAGAGCGAATGAGGTTCGCCACAAGCTGCTGGTGCCTGTCGGCTTGCCGACGCCACACCAGATGCCGGTCAGTTTCGAGATCAGGGGCGGAAAGCTGGGCCTGGCCGGAGAAATCACCACCGGCCAGATGGTGGCCGTGGTGTCGGTGGAACCCGGGGCAGACGTTGTGGTGAATTACGAATACCGCGACGACGGGCCGGGCTATCCTGATGCAGTGTTTGCGCCACTGCGCAACCGTTTTACCCGGGCGGCTCAAGATCTCGTCTATGATGCGATCAACGTTGCCGACAGTCAGCCCGACGGTCACGCTGCCATTCAGGCGCTCGTCAACGCGGCGGCCGAAAAGTTCCGGTATGCCCATCCTCAGGTTCGTTTCAACGAGGGGTGTGAAGAAGTGCCCTATCTGTCGTGCGGGCTGACGGAAGGGTCCTGCGTCGACATCAACACCTACCTGATCGCCAGCCTGCGTGCCGCCGGCTTCGAAGCCGGTTACGTGACCGGATACTTTTTCCCGCAAGAAAAGAACGGCTGCTGCGACGACATGCACTGCTGGGTGGTGACACGGCATCAGGGTATGGTGCTGGAGTGGGACATTGCCCATCACCTGAAGATGGGCACACGGGAGATCTGCTGCGGGCTCAACCCGAAGCCGGGTGACCGGGTCGCGCTGGCCCATTCCATGGGGCTGACATTTCCCGAACTGGGGATCTTCTGCGAAAAACTGATTGCAGAGCCCGTCTGGCTTTCGCCGGACGGGCTGGAAAAGGCGGAGATCACGATCCGACGGGATATCGTCTGACGTCGCCAGGGGAGGAGGTCTCTCACCCCTTCTTGCGGCTGAAGACCATCTTCTGGTTGGCGAGGCGTTCCGGCGGGCCTATCCAGGCCCAGGCCAGAAGTGCCGGCTCCAGTTTGGACACGGTGATCCGGTGCATATGCTCCGGCGGGTTGAAGATCATCGAACCGGGGGCATAGACCCCCTGGTGATTTTCCGAAACCGCTCCTGAAACGCAGATGTAGCTTTCCGATATGCCGCTGTGCGCGTGGGCCGGATATGTACAGCCCGGTGCGAACAGGACCAGGCCCAGAATGACGTCCGTCGTCAGAACCGGTCCGTTCGGTCCGCAGATTTCCGCGTAGGCATACGTCTTGTCGAGGCCGCGCGGCACTTTCTCGTAGCCATACTGCCAGATGAGATGGTCCCGGACACTTTCGATGGCACGCACCAGCGGAGCGGTTCGCTCCTGCTTGCCCTCGTCAAGGGCACGCCGGAGATGTGCCGTCACGGGTTTGTGGGCCGGGGCATCGAAGCGCATTTCCGGATCGGATTTCAGCACCCGCCCGATTGCCTCGCGCACCGCGCGCTGATGTGCCCGGATCTTGTCGCTGCCACCGGACGAGAGGAACCGGTAGGCCTCGTAGAATTCCCGCAAAAGATAGCCCCAATCCGGGAACTCGGCGAGGCGGCGGCTGGCCAGAGGCTGTTCTTCCGACATGTTATTTTCCAGCACGGCTTGTCCTCCCGCACCCTGATCACGATCGGCCTGAGCCTATCGGAACGGAGCGTAGCGGCTTCTCTCTTTACGGCAACCGAAAATACATAACCGTCATGCGCGGTTTGCGTCAGAACGTCTCTTGCGCTCGCCGGACAGGCAGATAATCTGGCCCTCCATTCCGCAGGACAGAATTCATGACAGTTGTGATTGTTGGAGCCGGTATTTCCGGACTTTCCACCGCTTGGGCCCTGACAAAACGAGGTGTGCCCGTCACGCTTCTTGAACAGGGACCAATCCCCAACCCGCTTTCGGCATCCGGTGACCAGCACCGTATCATCCGCCGGGCCTATGGCGGCCAGGGCGGCTATCAGCGCCGCATCGGCGATGCCTACGCGGCATGGGACGAGATGTGGGACGACCTGGGTGAGAAGCACCTCGCCGAAACGGGATTCATGCTGTTGTCGCAGGAACCGGGCGATGGCGGCGAGGTCTATCGGGACGGTCTGGTCGAGGGCGGTTATCCGTTCGAGGACCTGACACCGGAAGAAACGGCGAAACGGTTTCCCTTCGTTGATCCGTCGACGATCCGTTATGGCGCAGTCAGCGACGAGGGCGGCGTTCTGCTGTGCCAGAAAATTGCAGCCGGGGTGCGCGACTGGCTGATCGCCAAGGGAGCTGAGGTGCGCGAAAACGCACAGGTGACTGCCGTCGACACATCCGCGGGCACGGTGAGCCTTGCCGATGGCAGCACGGTCTCCGGAGAGCATGTGATCGTGACGGCCGGTGCCTGGACGCTGGGGCTCTTCCCGAAGCTGGACATCAGCCTGACGACTTACCGGACCGCGGTCGTCTATCTGACGCCGCCTGAAGATCTGCGCGAGGCCTGGGAACGATCGCCGGCGATTCTGGATCCGGGCGGGCCGATCGACGGTTACATCCTGCCTCCGGTCGCCGGAACCGGCCTCAAGTTCGGGGCGGGTATTCACAAGTACAAGGCTCCGCCGAACCAGGATCGGATACCGGTTGCAGGCGAAGGCGAGACCCTGCGCGACTATTTCTCTCCGCCGTTCGGCCGGATCAAGGAATACCGCGTCGATGACGTCGTCACCTGTGCCTACACCTTCACCTCAGACGAGCATTTCTTCGCAATGAGCGAAGGCAAAACCACTGTCGTCTCGGCCTGTTCCGGACATGGCTACAAGTTTGGTGCCGTCGTGGGGCAGAAACTGGCGGAAGGCTTTACCGGCAACGACATGGACGCTGCGCGCGTGTGGCTGGAAGCACGCGATTAAGTCATCTGGCGTAAAAAAGAAGGCTCCGGCTTGCGAGATTGCCGGAGCCTTTTCTGTTTCGGCTAGTGCCGGGAAGATACCATCCGCATCATGATGCCATCCTTCAGGGCGATATGATGGTAGAGCGCTCCCAGCACATGCAGTGCGATCAGCACGATGAAGAACGGCTTGCTCAATTCGTGGATTTCTTCCGCAGTGTGGATGCCGCCGTACCAGGCCAGAAGTCCGGTGATCGGTGCCAGCAACATGAGCAGATAGAGCAGGCCGTGGACACCCCTGGCGGCCAGTTCCTGGACTCTTGAAGTGGGGAGCGGGGCAGGGACGCCGAATTTTGCCCGCACCAGAAGACGAATGACAGTCAAGGCCAGAACGGCAATGCCAACCCAGATGTGGGCATTGGCCAGAAAGGCGGTTGCCGCATCCGGCACGCCGCCGTCGCGCAGCACGTGTTTGAGATCGCCCATGCTTTCGCCGAAGATCAGCTGAAACAGGATCAGGGCGGCGATCGCCCAGTGCAGAATGATATGGATCGGACTGTAGGACGCTGGCTGTGTCGTGGACATGGCGCGCTTTGGCTCCTCGCAAAGAAAAGAAATGCCAAATATTAGTGCCATGCCAGTGCAGGCAGAGGTATCGAGGATTTGTACTATTTGGTAACAGGTCCAGGCGGTTTTGCGACAATTGGAACAAACGGACCTGTGCCCAGTGGTCAGGCGGTTTTTGAAGGACGGGAGGCATCATGCCAGCTGAGATCAGAACGCTGACGGGCGAGGAGTTGACCGCTGTGCTGAACGATCTTGCGCGCCTGAGGATATCCGTCTTCCGCAGCTGGCCATATCTCTATGAGGGGTCTCTGGAGTATGAGGCCGGATACCTGCAACGCTATGCCCGGACGGAGGGCGCGGTGATTGTCGGTGCATATGACGGCAGCCGGCTGGTTGGCGCGGCGACAGGTGAGCCGCTCGGTGCCGAACTGGAGGCTTTCAAGACCCCTTTCCTCAAGCAGGGACTGGATCCGGAAAACGTCTTCTACATGGCCGAATCCGTTCTGGATCCTGCCTACCGCGGCCAGGGCATCGGCCATCGCTTTTTTGACGAGCGCGAAGCACACGCCAGGCGGCTCGGTTTCGGTGAAGCAGCCTTCTGTGCGGTGATCCGCCCAGACACGCACCCGCTGAAGCCGGTAGACTACGCCCCGCTCGATCCGTTCTGGTGCAAGCGCGGTTACGAAAAGCTGGAGGGTGTCGTCGTGACGTTTCCCTGGCGCGATGTCGGCGAGAACGAAGAAACCGACAAGCCGATGCAGGTTTGGCACCGGAACCTTTGAGGGAACCCGGCAGCCCGCTGACCGGTGAACGAAGTTTTGGACAAAAGAAAACCGGGGCCTGGAAACCAGGCCCCGGTTTTCTTGTTTCCGGTGCGTGTTTACTTCAGCGTCCAGCGGATGGTGACATTCGCGCTGATGGTTTCCTCGCCCGCCTCGATCGGCACATCGGTGGACTTGGCCATCATCATGCCCTCGGCGCGCATCATGTACGGGCGCGGCATTTCGGTGCCGGTTTCCGTGATGTCGGCAATGGCGCCGAGATCGACACCGGCAGCGGCAGCAAAGATGCCTGCCTTGTGCCGAGCGTCCTCGACGGCCTTCTTGCGGGCTTCATCCAGTATCTCGTCGGCATTGCTGACTTCAAAGCGGATGGAATCGACCGAGTTTGCACCGCTTTCGACGACAAGCGTCAACAGCCCGCCAAGCTTGGCCAGATCGCGGATCTTGACCTCAACGCCGTTGCGAACCTCATAACCGGCAATATCCGGCTGGCTGCTGGAGTTCTTGGAGTGATCGTAGCGCGGGTAGATGCCGAACCCCTTGGTCTGGATGTCCTTGGCTTCGATGCCGTTTGCTTTCACCGCTTCAATGACCTTGGCGATTGCGGCGCTGTTTTCAGCCAGAACATCGGCAGTGGATTTGCCGGTGGTGACGACGCTTGCGGAAATGACGGCCATGTCGGGGGCAACGGAAACTGCACCGCGGCCCTGCATGGTGATCGTGCCGGCCGGTGCCGGGGAATCCTGCGCGACAGCCGGTGCGGCACTCACGAGCGCGGCACTGAGGCCAGCGGCCAGAACAGCCTTGCGCAGCAGGGAGACGGAGGGGAAAAGAGGGGCATTCATATGAACTTATCCTTGATGGAAACAGTTTGTTCGATGGCCGGACACTCGCTTGTGATTGCGGCGGCGTAATGACGGTTGTGTTCATCTGCCGTTCATCGGCAAAACCCGGCAGATGTCCTCGAAGGTCGTTTGAAATTCTTCCCCGGAGGCCTAACCCGTGGTGCCGGTCTTGCCCGACAGGCCGCCGACCTCACCGGTCTGCGACAACAGAATCGCAATCGGCCTGGAACCTTCGAAACGGGCGCAGACGATCACGATCATCACCGTCAGCGGGACGCACAGAACCATGCCGACAACACCCCAGATCGCCCCCCAGAAGGCCAGCGACAACATGATGACGAGGCCTGACAGATTGAGGTTGGATCCCATCAGGCGCGGTTCGACCAGATTGCCGATGGTGAACTGGATGAGGCCGAGGCCCGTCGCAATCGCGATGAAGGGACCCAACGTGTCGTAATAGACCACCGCCAGGAGGCTGGGAAAGATCACGCCGATCAGCGAACCGATGGTTGGAATGTAGTTGAGCAGAAAGGCGATGAAGCCGAACAAGGCCGCGTAAGGCAGGCCGATGGCGATCAGAACAAGGCTGGTCAAAACGCCCGTGGCAACGGAGACGGCGGTCTTGATCGAGAAATAATGCATGATCGAGCGGTTGATCTCGGCCCGCATGGCAAACGCGGCTTCCGCCCGCTCGGGCGAAGGAAACAGGCGTTCGAACTTGCGGTCGAATGTCGACTGCTCGAGCACCAGGAACAGGACATAGATGAACACAAGACTGGCCGACCCGGCCAGCGTCGTCACCAGGCTCGCCCCCGCGGTCACCATGCGCGGCACGATGGAATCGGGCAGAAGGTCCTTCAACTCGATCGGGTCATTAAGGTGCAGTTGGGTGGATGCCTGGGTGAAGAGTTCTTCCAGCCGCCGCTGATAGGTTGGTGCGTCCAGTGCAAGCTGGGTGAGATTGACGGTCACGATGTCGAGCACCACGGTGCTGGCAAAGAAGATCGTCAGCAACGCCAGTGAAAACGACACCAAACGGGGCAGGCGCCAGCGGCCAAGCGGAATATGCGCAAAGACATGTGCCAGCGAGTTGATCATGTACCAGACGATCAGGGCGATCACGAACGGCAGGATGAGGGACCGCCCGACCACCAGCAGCCAGCCGATCATGCACACAAGCAGGACACTCAGCGTGGCGGTGAGAAGCGGTGATCGCATGGTGGCTCCGGCGGGCGAGTTTGGCAGGTCTGTTCCCCGGGCGACTCGTCAAAGGCCCGGCTGTCTCATTTAGACCCGATGGCGCAGGCGAACGGAACCGCTTTTTCCATCAAGGCGATCCAGACCTCTTGAGAAACGCTTCCACCGCGCCAGTTTCCCAACCTTTTTCACCCTGCCGTTGCAAAGCACTTGCCCCGGAGATTGGCCATGGTATAGGGAACCAGACGCAGGGACTTGCAAAGGCTTCGCCCTGCCGTGGGCCTGTAGCTCAATTGGTTAGAGCCGTCCGCTCATAACGGATTGGTTGGGGGTTCGAGTCCCTCCGGGCCCACCACTCCACTTTCGGGGTGTTGATTTTCCTGCATTTTTTCCTCTTTTTGTCCCACTGGATTTGATGGTGGAGGAAAGTGGGACATTTTTCGGTTTCGTTGATATTTCAAGGTGCTCGAACGCTGACTTGGCGAGACGTACTTGTTCAGCCTTTTTGGTGTAGATCCGAGCAGTCTTTGAATCGGTCCAGCCGAAGACGGCCATTAGCTGGTATTCCGTAGCGCCAGCTTCTGCCAGCACGGTCGCAGCCGACTTTCGTAGACCATGAGAAGAACACTGTTTAAGCCCCGCCGCGTTGCACCAGTCCCGCATCTTGTTGCCAAAGCCGTTCGAGCTGAACGGTTTGCCGTACTCTGTCGTCAGAAAGGTATCATGGCCTTCTGGGACGTCGCGGAGCGCGTCCATGAGGGCCCTTGTGATTGGCAAGACAAGCAATTCATTCTTGCTTCCTTTCTGCGGTACCAGCTTGATTGTGTCGCCATCAAGGTTGTCCGGACCGAGCTGAACCAAATCTGACCTGCGAATTCCCAGGTTATAGAGTAGCTCGAACGCCAAACGGGCTGTGGTGCCGATAGGGTAATGTTCCCGGAACGTCGCTATTTCGCTTGCGGACCAGGTATGAAATCCGTCTGAGCGGTTGATCTTCGAAATTCCTTCAGCTGGATTTCGTGGCAACGGAAACCGCGCCATGAGATCAACGTCATTCATCGCCCAATTAAATAGAGCTTTCAGATATTTTACGAGTTTGTCCGCTGCCGCGGGTGTTTCACGGCGTTTCATTTGGCTGGCTTCCACATCGGACTTTCTTAGCTTCTGGAACGGCAGGTGGCCGACTGCCGCGCAATAGCGCCCCAAGACGCTGTACTTATCTCGTTGAGTGGTCTGATCCTGCTGTTGAAACGCCTTGGATCGCTGATACTGGGCAAATAGCCAGCCAATTGAACCTGGATCCCAGTCATCAGCCTTCTTGGCTGCTGGTTGGTTGACGTTGCCTGCCATAACCCGATGATACTCGGCGACGAATACCTCTGTGATATTGCCCTTCGCGTCGAGGAATGCGGACTGCATACGGTATTTGGGCAAGCCTGGCCGACGCAGATAAAACCGGACGTTGCCGTGCCGATCCACATCTGCTGAACAATATTTAAAGGGTATCTTTTTTCGACTAGCCGACGGCATAGTCGAACGGGTTTTCGGCGTCTTCATCTTCTGCAGTTGCCGTCGCTTCGGTCAGGTCATGAAGGCTCGATCGGAGGTCATCGACAAACCACCTTCTTAGTCCACCAATCTTATACCCTCTTGGCATCCAGCCGCGACCGACCCACGTGTCGAAAGTTGTTGGTGAAATGTCCAGCATGTCGGCGGCGGTAGATCTGCTGACAGCCAGCTTTATAGACCTTGTGTGTTTCTGCGAAAGGGTCATTGCAGCCACCAATGCCCTCAAGCTCTAGAAGAAGTGTGGGCCGCCGTTTCGCCGATTGGCGGTATCGTATTATTCTTGATGAATTCCTCGATTGCGCCATCTGGAATGAAAATTCCACCACCAATCCTTACGTGTCGCAGTTCGCGATTTTCAACGAGCTTGCGAATACGGCTTATTGGCCAACCTGTCCGGTTTGCCAGTTCTTTAATTGATTCCAATCCCAGAGCCATTGTATCGAATTTTCTCCACTGGTATGAAAAACTTAGCTTTAGCAACGTAGGAAGCTATCATTTCCTACTTAGTACAAAAATCTGTACCGAGGTCAACCCTGAAGTGTCTGAAATTGGCAAACGATTAGCGGTTGTTCGAGAAAGTGCCGGATATTCGCAAATCCCGTTCGCGGAAAAACTCGGTGTTTCCCAGAGCTCCTACAAGAACTACGAACGCGGGGCTTCGCCGGTTCCCGTCGGCTTGGTCTGCAGGATTTGCGAGGAATACGATGTGTCGCCAGCATGGCTCTTGCTGGGTGAGGGACAGATAAAAAGTGAGATGAATGGTGAGCTTGTCGAAGCCGCTGTTCTTGCTGTGGAAAAATTTGCGCAAATGAATGATTTGGAGCCGCCACTAGAGAGGAAAGCCAAATTAATTCGATTTGTATATGAAGAGGTAATTTCAGGAAGAGACTTCGGCGATAAAGAGCTGAGGCGAATATTTAATACGGTCTTGTGAGATCTCTATGAAAAATGAAAAGGCAGAAGTGATTTCTGAAGCACTTCTAACAAAACTCAATCAGAAGTTCTCTGAGAATTCCGAAAACGATAGCAGCGACGGTTTGTTTGGTGGGCTCGCTTTCTACAGAAAGAAGCGAAGGATCCTAAGCGAAGAAGAAATTCTTCAATTCTGGAAACGGAATGTGGTCAGAAGCAAGGTCATATCCTTATGCGCGCTCGTCCTGCCTCTTTTTGCAGCTTTTCTTTTGTTCCACGGGGTTTTGGAGCCGACTGTGGTTTGTTGGATTGGTCTCGGTGGTTTGACGATTTATGCGTTCTGTCAGCTGGTTCTGATTGATGGTCTCGAAAGGCTGCTCGGAACCTGGAGAGCCGCCTCGTTCAGGAAATCGCGAAAATCTGGAGAAAGGGCATGGAAGTTTGTCGATGCCTCAGAACTGACCTTTAGGGCCAACACTCCGTTGGACACAGCGGACGGATCGTCAAACTAACTTTGCAACTTGTTGATCCAGTGCTTTTGCGAACTGCAATCCAGATCTTGAAGTGTCCAGCCGTTTGACATGCGGTTTTCTGGAAAATCCCATTCACTCGATGCGCGAAAAGGAGACGGAGATGACGGAAGCAACGGATCTTGCAACTTCTCTGCAAGAGAAGAGCGATGCCAGGCTGTATATCCGCACAAAACCATTCATAAAGGTGACTATTATGAAGGCGGCAGAACTTTCGGGAATGGGTCTCAGCACCTTCGTGACCACTGCGGCATTCTTGCGCGCGCAAGATGTCATTGCAGCTCATGAAAGGACAGTACTGGCTCCGGACGATCACTCAACATTTTTCGAGGCGCTAGACCGCTCAGCTGCACCAACTGATAGTCTGTTGGGGTCTGCCAAGTTGCACAGAGAGATTGTCGTCGAGGGTGACTGACGGCTTGGGTCGCTCAAACTCGGGCTACACGTTCGTTTCTACGCAAAATGCCTGTGTCAGAGAAATTGTTGCGTCAATCATCTGCCAATCGCCCGAATAGCCGCATGTCGAAGCGCTGGCGCCCTATGATCATTTTCCGCCTTTGAGTTCCCTCGTATCTAAATCCTGCATTGGTTAGAACGCGGCCTGAGGCTAAATTTCCAGCCAACGTCCAAGCTTCCAGCCGGTAGAGGTTCATTACCTGGTGGCAATGTTTGGTGACTACGATCAGCGTTTCTGTAGCGTATCCATTCCCCCAAAAAGGCTTGCCGAACTCGTAGCCGATGACTGCTACTGACGCCCGTTTGTCGATTGAGTTCAAGCGAATGCAGCCAAGGAGTTCTCGGGTCTCGACGTCACGTACCATCCAGGCGAAACCCTTGCTTTGCTGAGATAAGCGAACCATCCAGTCCACAAATCCTCTTGCACGTTTTTCGGTTGGCGCGCGAGGTAAGTCGGAGTGTGCCGATGTCTCTGGAGCAGATATGATCGGATAATACTCTTCCCAGTCCTCGGAGCGAACTTGGGTTAACTGCAACCGACGGGTTGTCAAATCTAGAGCCATTCGAAGCTCCAGACACACACACATGCGAAAAATACGCAGGCAAAATGACAGAGTCTTTTCATTGAGAAATTTTTTGAGACAGTTGAAGCTATAGGGAAAATGGCCGCTTGTATTTGATGTCAAGTTCGCGACAGGACTTCTGGAGAGCTTGTCTGCTTCTGCAATGCAGGCGTAGCGAACTTTATTTTTCACACTAAAGACAGGTAGACGGGATGTAGGAAAGTCGCTCTAAAGTGAAATCACCCACATTTGCTAAGGTTCGTCACTCGCTATGTTGAAGCGCATGCGATCACCGACCACCATCAAGTTATTGAAGTTCTACGGTCACCTTATTGATGGTGCCGCTGAACGGGAAAGGGGCTTCTTTTTCGTAGGCACGAGAAACCGTTGATCCAAGATCCATGCCTATGTCCAAGGTTTCCGTTGCCGAGTATCGCGCGGGAACTACCATCGTTACCTCTCCAGTCGCGGCCTCATTTCCATCAACAAGTAGGGTTGCGGTCCCGCCTGTGACTTCCTGCCCCGGGTTAAACGGTGCCTGTTCGTAGACCATCTTCACGCTGTGAGTGCCAGGTTCGAGTGGCGTTTCTCCGGCGACACGGTATCGTTCTTTGCCGAAAAAGTTGAACTCGTAGACCGGAACGCCACCGTCGAGGTAGAGCGTATAGCCCGCAGAGGAGCCGCCGTTGGCAATTAGCACGCCACTAGCGCCTTCTTGAGACACTTCGATGTCTGCAGTGATCGTATGAGAACGCTGGTAGGCTGGAGCAGCGCTACCCTCAGGCACGCGGACTGTGCCGGAGGTGTATGTGAACACTGTTCGGCCCTTCGTGACAGAAGGCCGCTCAGGGTTTGTCGCACGCTCGGCAAAGCGGTCGTCCAGAGGGTAGACATCGAATTTTTGCGCCTCCTCGTCGAAGAGTGCCTGAAGTTCGGCCAGCTTTTCAGGGTTCTCGGCGGCTAGATCATGCGCTTGCGAAAAGTCTTCCTCGATGTTGTAGAGTTCCCAGACGCTGTCTTCGAACCCCACCGAGCCTGTGAGTACCCATGGAGCGCCATGGAACGAGGCGGCGACCCAGCCGTCATGATAGAGCGCTCTATGGCCGCCGGTTTCGAAATACTGGGTCTGTCGGGTGCCGGGTGCCGCAGCATCGGCGAAGCTGTAATCCATACTGACACCCGCCATGGGTGTCTGCTCTGTTCCGTTCACGACCTTGGGCTCCGGAACGCCGACGGCCTCCAAGATGGTCGGGGCGATGTCTACGACATGATGAAACTGCGTCCGGATTCCTCCACTGTCTGAAATTCGACTGGGCCAGCTAACGATCATGCCGTTCCGGGTTCCACCGAAATGGGAGGGCACGCGCTTCATCCACTGAAACGGGGAAGACCCTGCCCACGCCCAGCCAACGGGGTAATGGTTTTCGTGCAGCGGGCCGCCGATTTCGTCGATCTCCGGCAACTGCGCATCTACCGTGTCCGGTATGCCATTCTGGGTCATCATATTGTTGAGAGTACCAGTGACACTGCCTTCTGCGCTCGGCCCGTTGTCGCCTGCCACGAGGATGATCAGCGTGTTGTCGCCCTCAGGTGTTGATCGAACTTTCTCGATCAACCTGCCTATCTCATGGTCCGTTTGGGCAAGAAAGCCGGCGAACACTTCCTGGTGCCTGCTGAAAATAGTTTGGGCATCCGCGTCAAGCGAGTCCCATGCAGCGATTTCATCCGGTCTCGGTGTCAGCTCCGTGTTCGCGGGGACGAGTCCCATGTCTTTTTGTTTAGACAGGGTCTGTTCGCGTACCGCGTCCCATCCCTGATCGAACTTACCCGAAAACTTTTCGATCCAGTCTTTGCTGACATGCAGGGGGGCGTGGACGGCTCCTGGCGCGAAATAAAGAAAGAAGGGCTTGTCTGGTGCGATCGAATTTTGGCGGTCCAGCCAGGCGATCGCATCGTCGACCAAATCGACGTTGAGATTGTAACCGTCTTCGGGGCGCGTTGCGGGCTCGACGGGCGTGGTGTTGCGAAAAAGTTGAGGCTCCCACTGGCTAGTTTCTCCACCTTGAAAACCGTACCAGTATTCGAAACCCAGACCAGTGGGCCAGCGATCAAACGGCCCTATTGGGGAAGTCTCCCAATCTGGTGTGTTGTGCCATTTACCGAAGGCTGCAGTGGAGTAGCCTTGATCCTTGAGGATCTCCGCAATCGTACCGGATGAGCGTGGCCATATGCTGTTGTATCCCGGATATCCGGTGGACAGCTCCGTGATCGTACCGAAGCCACTCTGGTGATGATTGCGTCCAGTCAGCAGCGCCGCGCGTGTGGGGGAGCAGATGGCAGTAGTATGAAACCGTGTGTAGCGGAGTCCCTCATCTGCCAAAGCATCCATTGCAGGGGTTGGGATCGGGCCACCGAACGTGCCTGGTTGTCCGAAACCGAGATCATCGATGAGAACCACTAGAACGTTGGGAGCACCTTCAGGAGGTGTGACGGGTTGCGGATAATCCTGCGTCGAACCTTCGAACGTCTCCGTGATCGTCCCTTCGAATGGCGCAGGTGGCAACGGAAGAACAGATCCATCACGGGGCATGTCTTGGGCAAATGCCACGCTCGATGCGCTCACACTCAGCGCAACAATACCACCTTGCATGGTTTGGCGAACGAATTGGTTCAACATTTCTGGCCTCCTGACGGAACCGTCACATTCAACGCACTTAGGTTGCCATACTATTTTAAATTGAGCACCTTCAAAAGTTCACGCGACTTCGTAGCTGCGCCCAGGTGGAACGATTTCAACCAACCAACCTGGAAATTTCGTTGAGCTCTTGAATAGTTGGAGAGTCTGCAATTCCGACTGTAAGTGTGAAGAGCTGCAAATCAGATCAGCGCCCCCATTCCGGACATTATGGTCTGTTGCTCTTAGTATACAGAGCGGACATTTTTCATGACTCTCCCCAAGGTATGCGTTGTTAACAATGCGCGGTAGTAACCGATTGCCATGCTTAGAGATTGTGGCAATGTCAAACCAAGTCTGAAGACCGCGCCAGTGTGCAGTTGAGAAAATTTAACGTGCCAGGTCGTGCATCACCTTTATCAGGTCCGATTTGCCTTCAAATCCGATACCTGGGAGTTCGGGGATCACGATATGGCCATCTGAAACCGCAACGCCATCCGGAAAGCCTCCATAGGGCTGGAACAGATCCGGGTAACTTTCATTGCCTCCAAGCCCCAGCCCCGCCGCGATGTTGAGCGACATCTGGTGTCCGCCGTGGGGAATACAGCGCGACGGTGACCAGCCAAGCTCATCAAGTACATCAAGGGTGCGCAGATACTCCACAAGACCGTAGGAAAGGGCGCAGTCGAACTGAAGCCAGTCCCGATCCGGCCGCATCCCGCCATAGCGGATCAGATTGCGGGCATCCTGGTGCGAGAACAGATTTTCTCCCGTTGCCATGGGGCCAGGATAGAATTCCGCCATCGCGGCCTGTAGCTGATAGTCGAGAGGGTCGCCGATTTCCTCGTACCAGAACAACGGATATTGCCTCAGCATCTTTGCGTAGGCGATGGCGGTTTCAAGGTCAAACCGCCCGTTTGCGTCCACGGCGAGCTGGGCCTCGCCGTCAATTTCAGCGAGCACCGCTTCGATCCGGCGCTGGTCTTCCGCCAGCGTAGCCCCGCCGATCTTCATTTTGACCACGTTGTAGCCGCGGTCGAGATAACCGCGCATCTCCTTGCGCAGGGCACTGTCATCCTTGCCGGGGTAGTAATATCCGCCGGCGGCATAGACGAATACGCGCGGATCGGCCTCTACACCCTTTCGCTCGGCGAGCAGGCGGAACAGCGGCTTGCTTTCGATCTTCGCGATCGCGTCCCAAACAGCCATGTCGATCGTGCCGACGGCGACCGAGCGCTCTCCGTGTCCACCAGGCTTTTCGTTCTGCATCATCGCAGCCCAGATCCGGTGGGCGTCCAGGTTCGTTCCTTCATCGTTCAAAAGCGACGCTGGTTCGGCTTCAAGCACGCGGCCGCGAAAACGCTCACGGATGAGACCACCTTGTCCGTAACGGCCGTTGGAGTTGAAGCCGTAGCCCACGACCCGGTGTCCGTCCCGGACGACATCGGTCACAACGGCCACAAGACTTGCTGTCATTTTGCTGAAATCTATATAGGCGTTCCGAATTGGTGAGGAGATCGGTTTCGTGACCTCACAGATGTCGACGATCCGCATTGGTGTTTTCCTGTTTTGCTGCATGCGTTGGTGTCGACTGGAAAATTAGACGAAGACCGGTTCAACCGGCCAATGCCGTTTCCGGGTATAATTATGCAAAAATTGCATAAATCACATAACGCCGGCACTCACCGTTTTCTGCCAGAATACTTCGCTGTGCGCAGACAGGCGCGAACGAGGGCGGTAGATAACGACCTCAACCAGGATGTCACTGTCTTTCCTTGCGCACCGCACCAGACTTCCACGGGAGAGTTCAGGCTCTGCCAGCGAAAGCGGAAGGAAGGCGACGCCCTGACCTTCTTTTGCCATTTCAAGATTGGCCGAGGCCAGAACGGAGCTCATGGCAACATGAAAGGGCGGGCGTCCGTAAACTGCCCAGTAGGATTCCAGGATGGTGTGCAGCCCTGAGGCGGCAGCATAGGATATGAACGGGATGTCCGGCAGACCGGCTTCGAGGTTCCAGATTGGGTGTCCTCCGGAATCTGGAGCACAAAGCGGGACGAGACTGTCTCTTCCGATCGTATGGTAGGTGAATTGCCTTTCCGGCAGAACTGAAGGGCCGACAGGGCCTCTGTGACAGATGAAGAAATTGACATCGCCGCTTTCCATCAGCCGGGTGCATTGGCGATGCGTGTCCGAAACCATGTTGAGCGTGCCGACTTCGCCAGGTCCCGCCACCTGCATCAGCCAGCGGGGTACGAATGTGTAGGACAGGGCATGGGTGGCAGCGAGATTGAGGAAACGTTTCGCCTGTCCCGCCGCTTCGAGAGCTTCCAGCCGAGCGTCGGAAAGCAGTCTGACGATGACTTCCGCCCGGGACTGGAACGCCTTGCCTGCCGGCGTCAGGGCAACCTGCCGCGTGGTGCGAACAACAAGGGGGGTCTGGATGGCGCTCTCCAGTGTGCGGATGCGGCGGCTGAATGCAGGTTGGGTGAGGTTCCGATTTTCGGCCGCGCGTGAAAAATTCATTTCGCGCGCCAGTTCGAGAAAGTCCTCAAGCAGCGCCAGGTCCATAGGCTGACCGTCCTTGTGATCCATGCGACTTCTGCATTAGTAGCAGGTTGCCGCATTCAACGCGATGCCTATCGCCCGCGATTAAGATGGTGACCGGAGATCTGGAACGGTTCGGCTGCATTTGCTTTCTGTATCCGCTCGGCAAGAGCGTCAACGAAGAGACGGACCTTTGCGGTAAGGTTGTGGCGCTCCGGATAGATGGCCGAGATATTCGCTGTCTGGAAATAGTCCGGCAGGACGACCCGAAGGCGTCCCTCCCGCACATGGCTTGCAATATCCCACTCGGACCGGAGCATGATGCCATGGCCTGCCAACATCCACTCGCGCGCAATCTCGCCGTCGTTCGAACTCAGTCTACCGTTGACGCGCGCCGAAACGGTTTCTCCACCCAGGTCGTCGAACCTCCAGATGTCGTAAATGTCGTGCTCCTGCCTCAGCACGATGCATTCATGATCCTTCAGGTCCTTCAATACCTTCGGTTCCCCATGGGTTTGCAGGTATGAGGTGGAGGCACACATGAAACGCCGGTTCCTCTGCAGAAGACGCTGGATCAGGTTGCTTGTCGGCGGATTGCCGAAGCGGATGTTCAGATCGAAGCCCTGCTCGATGATATTCATCGGCGCATCGGTCACCACCAGCTGCACGTCGACGTCGGGATACCGGTCCGAGAATTCCGCGACGGTCGGCGCTATGTAGGCCCGGCTGAACCCGAAGGTGGCGTTGATGCGCAGCAGACCACTGGGACGCTCCCGTCCCACGCGGAGGCTGTTTTCCAGTTCCTCTATCTCGCCCAGCAGGCGAACCGCCTTCCTGAAATACGCTTCACCTTCGCCTGTAAGACTGACCCTGCGTGTCGTGCGGTTCATGAGGCGAACACCCAGTCTCTCCTCAAGTCGGGCAAGCCTCCGGCTAACAGCTGATGCCGTCACCCCGATTTCCCGCGCTGTCTCAACGAAGCTTTCATGCCTTGCGAGAAGCACGAAAAATCCCAGATCGCCCTCATTCATTGATTACCTCTGCGCAATAATGAAGTGCAAAATCTGAATTTAATTATTCCAGAGCAGCAGTCTAGGCTCTTTTTGCCGGTCTGTGAGGAGTGACCGGACCCTGGGCGTAACTAACCTTTCCGCAGGGTAGTAAGCAGATCGTGTCCGCAGGCCATGGCCTATGCGGCGTGCTGCTTCAATTTTCGGTGTGCCGCGCGCGGCATTCCAAGAGGAGGAAACCATGAAGAAAACAGTCGCAACCATTCTTGTAGCGTTGCTGGGGGCCGCGGGCTCCGCTGCCGCTCAGTCGCCGGCAGATTTCCCGAACAAGCCGATGACCTACATTATTCCGTTCAATGCAGGTGGGGAATCCGACATTTCTGCCCGGTTCCAGCAGTCCGAATGGGAGAACGTAACCGGTCAGCAGGTCGTCATCCAGTATCAGCCCGGCGCGGGCGGTGCGCAGGCCTGGTCCCAGCTGAATTCGCTACCGGGCGACGGCTACACAATCATGGGCATCAACATGCCGCATACCGTGCTTCAGCCGCTTGCCGGTTCGGTGGGATATGCCACTGAGGACCTGACGCCAGTGCACTATTTCCACTATACGCCGGACGCAATCTTCGTGCGCGCGGAAAGCCAATTCAACACGCTTGGCGAACTGATCGAATACGCCAAGGCCAATCCGGGCCTCGTCACCTTCGCAGGATCGGGTTCTAATTCGTCGAACAATCTCGCTGCGATCCGCTTCAACAGTCAGGCTGACGTGGTGACGACATATGTTCCTTTCTCCGGAACAGGCCCTTCAATCACCGCGGTCCTTGGCGGCTCGACGATGGCAGGTTTCAACTATGCGACTTCCGGCATCAGCCAGGGGGATGCGCTCAGGATGCTTGCGGTCGCGGCGGAAGAACGTTTGCCCGCCTTCCCAGACGTGCCAACTTTCAAGGAACTTGGCTATGACATCGTCGGCGGTGCCTACCGCGGCGTTGCGGTTCCGGCCTCGACCCCCGAGGATCTGCGCCAGAGCATTTCCGACATCGTGTCGAAGATCAATTCGCAGCCGGATTTCGTCAAGAAGATGGAAGACGGCGGCTTCGTTCTGACCGACATTGGCTATGACAAGATGGATGACTTCGTCGCCAAACGGGTCGAGGAATATACCGAGGGCGCGAAAGCGCTGGGTATCATTCAGTAACGGCATGCGAAGATGGACATTCTCGGCTACCTTCTGGACGCCCTGACGCCGTTCAACCTGATGCTCGCGCTTGTCGGCGTGGTCCTCGGAACGGTGATTGGCGCACTGCCCGGACTCTCGGCGACCATGGCGGTGGCCGTGCTTGTCCCCTTCACATTCACCATGGATCCCGCCGCGGGCCTGATTGCCCTCGGCGCGATCTACACGGGCGCCATTTACGGCGGCGCCTTTGCCGCAATCCTTGTGAATACGCCCGGAACACCTTCGGCGATCGCGACGACGTTCGATGGCTTCCCCATGGCCAAGCGTGGCGATGGCGGGCTTGCAATTTCGCTGGCAACCATCGCATCGGTTTCCGGCGGCATCATCGGAGCGCTTGCACTCCTGATGCTGGCACCGCCGCTCGCCAAAGTCGCGCTTGCCTTCGGCCCCACGGAATATTTCTGGCTGGCAGTCTTCGGACTGACCCTCATTGCGGCCCTGTCTGTCGGCAATACGATAAAGGGACTGATCGGCGCCTGTATCGGCCTGTTCCTGTCGATGGTCGGCGTTGCCGTTGTCGGCGGAGACGTTCGCTACACCATGGGGATGCAGCGCTTCTTGTCGGGGATCGATCTGACTTCTGCAATCATCGGCCTTTATTGCGTGCCGGTGATCCTCGATCTCGTCGCGACCGCGGACCCGCACCTGAAACCCTCTGCCACCGGCGGCCTCAGGCTAATGGAAGGCACGCGCAAGGCGATCGCGAGTAAGTTCAATATCCTGCGATCCTCCATCATCGGTACCGTCATTGGCATTCTGCCGGGTGCAGGCGGTTCCATTGCAGGTCTTGTATCCTATTCCGAAGCCCGCCGTTCGTCGGGCGAGCCTGAAAGCTTCGGCAAGGGTAACCCCGAAGGTGTCATCGCGACGGAGGCCGCCAACAACGCGACCGTCGGAGGTGGCTTTATCCCGACACTGGTCCTCGGGATACCGGGAACACCGCCGGATGCGATCATCCTGGGCGCTCTCCTGGTCCAGGGGATCAAGATAGGCCCGACACTGTTCACCACCGACGCACCAGTGGTCTACACCTTCATCTGGGGACTGCTGATAGCCACGGTGCTGATGCTGCCGGTGGGGCTTCTGATCGGACGCTACGCCTACAATTCCATCATCAAGGTGCCCAAGTCCGTCCTTGCTCCGACCGTCGCTCTCCTGACGATCATCGGCTCCTTTGCGATCCATTCCAACGTGGAGGACTCTCAGCTCATGGTCGCGCTCGGGATCCTCGCCTGGATCCTGAACCGCTATGGCTTTCAGCCTTCGCCGATCGTGCTCGGTCTGGTACTCGGCTCGATCGCTGAACAGGGCTTCGTGCAGACTTGGCTCATCGGCAATGCATCCGGCCGTATTCCCGAAATGTTCTTCGGGCGTCCGATCAGCATCGGTATCATCTGCGTCGCGCTTCTGACGCTCCTTTTCCCGATCTGGTCGGAATGGAAGGCGAAACGCCGTCGCCAGCTCGAGGTAGCCGGTGCGGTGGTGGAGGACGCCGGCGCTGGGATCGAGCCCGAAGGAAAGACCCGCAACCTGCCATCAATGGTCATCGCCGCCCTCCTCATCGCGCTCGGCGTGTGGACCTACACCGCGGCCGGTAGCATGTCGCCATTGGGCTCGGTGTTTCCGAAAACCATATCCGTCGCCCTGATGGTCTTTTCCGCAATGCTGATCGTCCAGCACATCCGCCGTCCGGCAGGCCCAGCAAGTACAAACCCGGCCTTTGACAGCGGCACCCGCCGCAGGACGGCACTCGGCGCGGTAATGATGGCGTGGGTCATTGCTATGCCTGAGATCGGCTTCCTTGCCACCAGCCTCGTTGCTTTCGGACTGATCATGGCGATCGCGGATTACGACCGTCCGGCGGTTCGTGTCTGGCTGATCTGGTCTGTCGCCGGCATAGCGATCTGTACGGGCTTCTGGTGGCTTATGGCGAATGTGTTGCTTTTGCGCATGCCCGCCGGACTGCTTTTCTGAACTGGAGTAAATCATGAGCAAGAGAACGCACAAGATCGCCGCCATCGGCGGCGACGGGATAGGTGTGGAAGTCGTCGATGCTTGCCTGGAGGTGCTGGATGCGCTGGCCGGCCGAGACGGCAGCTTCGAATTCGAGGTCGAGAGCTTTGACTGGTCGACAGATCGCTACAAACGCACGGGCGAATTCATGCCCAAGGACGGCGCCAATCGGTTGCGGGCCTTCGATGCGATCCTCTTCGGTGCGGTCGGCGCACCCGATGTGTCCGATCACCTGACCCTCTGGGGACTGCGCCTGTCGATCTGCCAGCCGCTCGATCAGTACGCAAATGTCCGCCCAACCCGGGTCCTGCCCGGCATTCGGTCGCCCCTTCGTCATGTGAACGGCGGAGAGCTCGACTGGGTTATTGTTCGTGAGAACTCGGAAGGGGAGTATGCAGGACAGGGTGGTCGGTCCCACCCGGGCCTGCCGCTGGAAGTGGCAACGGATGTCTCGATTTTCACCCGCGCCGGTATTGAGCGTATCATGCGCTTTGCCTTCCGACTGGCGCAAAGCCGCCCACGCAAGCTGCTGACCGTAGTGACGAAATCCAACGCGCAACGGCATGGCATGGTGCTCTGGGACGAGATCGCCGCCGAAATCGCACGAGAATTTCCCGACGTAACCTGGGACAAGATGCTGGTGGACGCCATGACCGTACGCATGGTGATGAACCCGTCCTCGCTGGATACGATCGTCGCGACCAACTTGCACGCAGATATTCTTTCCGATCTTGCCGCCGCTCTTTCCGGTTCGATCGGAGTCGCGCCCACAGCGAATCTGAACCCCGAACGGGACACGCCATCGATGTTCGAGCCGATCCACGGCAGTGCCTTCGACATCACCGGCAAAGGCGTCGCCAACCCGGTGGCGACTTTCTGGACGGCCGCGATGATGCTGGAGCACCTCAACGAAAAGCCGGCAGCCGAACGGCTGATGCAAGCGGTTGAAAACGTCACCGCCGATCCATCGCTGCACACGCCCGATCTTGGCGGTAAGGCCACCACGCGCATGGTCACCGACGCAGTCATCGCTGCAATCCGCGGCCGCAACGACTAGGAAGCGCCATGAACAATCATTTGAAAATCGCAGTTATTCCTGGGGATGGCATCGGAAAGGAGGTCGTTCCGGAGGGGCTCCGCGTTCTCGAAGCCGCCGCCAAACGGCACGGCATCGGCATTGATTTCGACGAATTCGACTTCGCGTCCTGTGACTATTACGCGAAGCATGGGCAGATGATGCCCGACGACTGGAAATCCAGGATCGAAACCCACGACGCCTTGTTTTTCGGTGCGGTGGGGTGGCCCGAAACCGTTCCAGACCACGTATCGCTTTGGGGATCACTGATCCAGTTCCGCCGCCAGTTCGACCAATATATCAGCCTGCGTCCCGCCCGCCTTATGCCCGGAGTGCCTTGCCCGTTGGCGGGGCGTGCGCCCGGCGACATTGACATGTGGATCGTGCGCGAGAATACCGAAGGCGAATATTCCTCGATCGGTGGCAAGATGTTTGCCGATACCCCGCGCGAGGTGGTCCTGCAGGAGACTGTCATGAGCCGGATCGGTGTGGATCGGGTCCTGAAATACGCTTTTGAACTGGCCGCGAAGCGTCCGCGCAAGAGTCTGACCTCGGCCACCAAGTCAAACGGCATCTCGATCACCATGCCCTATTGGGACGAGCGGGTTGTGGAGATGGCCAAGGCCTTTCCGGATGTCGGTGTCGACAAGTATCACATCGATATCCTAACGGCGCATTTCGTGCTGAACCCTGACAGGTTCGACGTGGTGGTTGCCTCCAACCTGTTCGGCGACATCCTCTCCGATCTTGGCCCGGCATGTACCGGAACCATCGGCATCGCTCCGTCCGGGAACATCAATCCGGAGCGGACATTCCCCTCGCTGTTCGAGCCTGTCCACGGCTCGGCTCCCGATATCGCGGGCAAGGGAATTGCAAACCCGATCGGGCAGATCTGGGCCGGTGCCATGATGCTGGACCACCTGGGCCATAGCGAAGCCGCGTCTGACATTGTTGCTGCAATCGAACGGGTTTTGGCCGAACAAGTGCTCAGAACCCGCGATCTGGGCGGGACGGCGGATACGATAACCTGCGGCAAGGCGGTCGCCGATGCACTTTCCTGACAGGGGGGTGGCTACACGTTCCCAAGGCCGCCGGCACCGCGCCGTCCTGAAGGAACTATTCGATGTTGCTGTCGCCGCTGCGGACCCGATGCGCGTCGTACCTTCCGTGTTGCCGCCGCGCCCGAAAGGGCGCGTCGTCGTCATTGGTGCCGGCAAGGCTTCCGCCAGGATGGGCGAGGCTGTCGAGGCGGTCTGGGGGGCTTGTGAAGGCCTGATCCTGACCCGCGACGGATACACCCGGGAGCTGGAGGGGATTGAAGTCGTTTGCGCCTCGCACCCGGTCCCGGACCGTCGCGGGCGAGCCGGAACGCGGCGTCTGCTTCAGCTTCTCGATACTTGCGAAGAGGATGATTTCGTCCTGGCTCTGATCTCGGGCGGAGGCTCCGCCCTTCTGACGTGTCCGGCTGGCGATATTACCCTCGAAGAAGAGCAGGAGCTGACCCGTTCGTTGCTCGCTTCGGGTGCGCCGATCTCGCAGATGAATACCCTGCGCAAGCACCTTTCCCGTGCCAAGGGAGGTCGTCTTGCTGCTGCAGCCTGGCCTGCCCGCATGCTGTCGCTGATCATCTCCGATGTTCCGGGAGACGATCCAGCAATGGTCGCCTCCGGCCCGACGGTTGCCGATGAAACGTCACCGGAAGACGCAAGGAAGATTGCCGCGCACTGGTCGATCGGGCTCACCGCGTCGATGCATGCCGTTCTTGCCAGTCCTGCGGGCACGTGGCCTTGGGCTGTGCCCGAATTGTCGCGGGTGGAAAATGTCATGATCGCCGCACCTGCCATGTCGCTCGACGCCGCAAGGCAACATGCGGCCCGGCTGGGCATTCGGGTCAGGGTGCTCGGAGATGCGATCGAAGGCGAGGCGCGTGATGTCGCAGCCGATCACGCGAAGACGGCACTCGAAGAACTTGCCGTCCTTGCGCCGGGCGAGACGTCCTTGCTGCTTTCGGGAGGCGAATGCACGGTCTCTAGGCGCGGCCGAGGAACCGGAGGACCGAACGCCGAATTCTGCCTCGCACTCGCCTGCGCGTTGGAAGGCGCGAAGGGCATCTCGGCCATTGCCTGCGATACGGACGGTGTCGACGGTGCAGCGGAGGTCGCCGGTGCGATGATCGACGAAACAACGCCAGCCCGTGCCCGGACACTGGGAGTGTCAATGCACGCAGCACTCGACCAGAATGACAGCCATTCCTTCTTTGCAGCGCTAGGCGACCAGGTTATTTCAGGCCCAACCCTGACGAACGTCAACGACTTCCGGGCAATTCTTGTTTCGCGATGACCTGCCGTCGCCAAATGTCGCCTTTGCCTTCCCTCTTTGGTCGTTCGCATGCAGCAAAATGCCATCTGGTTGCGGGCGCCTTCAAGTTGATGCTCGGTTGCTTCTTGCAAGAAGTAGAAGTCTTTTCCCGTTATGCTCCGAGTTAACTTGCTGTTTTCCCTGCCGATGTGCGGGTCGGTTATCCGAACATGCTGTTTGGCAAAAGCAATGCAATCTGCGGAAAGCAAACGATCAGCAACAGGCAGAGGATCATCGCCAGCAGAAAGGGAGCAACGCCCTTGAAGATCGTTGCCATGGGCACATCCCGGGCAACACTGCGGATGACGAAGACGTTGAGGCCCACTGGCGGCGTGATCATGCCCATCTCTATGACGATCACTGCGACAACGCCGAACCAGATCGGATCGAAGCCCTGCTGCAGCACGATGGGAAAGAAGATCGGCAGCGTGATCACCAGCATGGCAAGGCCGTCCAGGAACATGCCGAGCACCACGTAGCACATCAGGATCAGAAACAGCGTTCCATAGGGACCAAAGCCGAGCACGGTCAGGAGATCGGAGAAGGCGACCGGCAATTTGGTGACGGCGAGCAGTGGATTGAGCACATTGGCGCCGATGACGATCATGTAGAGCATCGCCGAGGTCTGTACGGTTTCCAGGACTGCGCCTGTGAATGTCTTGAGCGTGAGCGCCCCTGTGGCAAGGGCGATCAGGATTACGAGCCCGGCGCCGATGGCTGAGGCTTCTACGGGGGTGAAAACCCCGGCATAGATTCCACCAATGGAGAGCACCATGACAGCGATGAGCGGCAGCGCGGCACTGAGAATGCGCAAGCGGTCGGAAAAGGCCATCGGATCGCCTGGGCGGCCTGCCTCCGGCTTTCTCAGCACAGTCAGCCAGACGGCCGCCATGAATAGAGCGGTCATCAGGAGGCCCGGCAGAATGCCAGCCATGAAGAGGCGGCCGATCGATTCCTCCGTCAGGATGGCATAGAGCACGAAGCCTGTAGAGGGCGGTATGAGGAAACCGAGCGTGCCACCGGCAGCAATCGAACCGGTGGAGAGACCGTCTGCATAGCCAAGGCGGCGCATTTCCGGCAGGGCGACTTTACCGATCGTGACGGCGGTCGCCACCGACGAGCCGCTAACTGCGGAAAAGGCTGCGCAGCCGAGCACGGAGGCAGACGCGAGCCCGCCACGGAACCGTCCGACCCAGGCATAGGCGGCATCGTAAAGCCCGCGACTGAAGCCAGCCGCGGAAGCGACATTGCCGAGGAGGACGAACATCGGCACAACTATCAGCGAATAGTTGGTGACCGAGGAGTAGGTCTCTGTGACCAGAACGGCACCGGCGGTGCGAAACCCTCCCTGAAGGGCCATCCCGAAATAGCCGACAATCAGCATGGCAAACGCAACCGGCGTGCGGAAGATCATCAGGCCGAAAAGGGCGACGAAGGCCAGGACACCAAGCGTCAGATCCGTCATTTCATTTCCTCACCCGTCATCAGAATGACGACGATCTGGAGAACCATCACGAAAACACAGAGGCCCATGCCTGCGACCATCATCCCGTAGAAGGGCCAGATCGGCAGGGAGAGCATGTTGGTGACATCCTCGAACTCGCGCGCATCAAGCAGTTTCAGCCAGGAGCGGTAGACCAGTACGGAGAGCACGAAGGTGCTGACACATCTTGAGAAGAGGTCGCCGGAGAAACGGCCTGCACGTCCGATGGCACTGTCGAAGACATCCGCACGCACATGCCCGTTGCGATCCGTGCACCAGGGTAGCGCCAGCATGACGATGGCGACTGCAACCAGTTGCACGATCTCGTTGATGCCGAGGATCGGGCTCTGAGCCACGTAGCGCAGCAATACTGCCACGAAGACAAGACCGACCAGGAAGAGCAGGAACAGACCGGCGAGCGCAGCGAGGGCCAGAGTGGCCCGGTCGACAAGTGCCGGCCAGGCCTTTTTGGAAATGGGAGACATTGCCGTTACTGCGCCTGCAGTGCGGAGACGACATCACCGGCGGCAATACCGCTGGCGGTGGCTTCTTCGATAGCCTTGGCACGAGCCTCGTCGGCGAGCGCGTTGAAGGCAGCAGCCTCTTCGTCGGACAGGCGAATGACCTGCTTGCCATCCATCTCGGCAAAGGCGTCGATGCCCTTGTGAGCCGCGGCCAGCTGTACCGCGTTCGCGGTCACGGAAATCTCCTTGCCGATCTCCTCGACAGCCGCCTTCTGTTCATCGTTCAGGGAGGCGAAACTGTCGCGGTTCATGACGATGAAGAAGGGGGAAATGGTCGTATCGAAGCCAACAGTGAGATACTTGGAGACTTCCCCAAGCTTGAAGGCCTTGGTGCCGGTCCCGTCAATGAGTGCTCCATCGATAACCCCCGTCTGCAGCGCATTGTAGATCTCCGGAACCGGCATCGAGACAGGCGTTGCACCCCAGGCCTCGACCAGCAGACCCGCGTTGCGTGAAGGCACACGGATCTTCAGACCCTTGACATCGTCTGGTGTGCGCACCGGCTTTTCGCGGGTGTAGAGCACGTTGTCGGCATTGGACCAGAGGCTGACGAGAACGGCGCGTTTGAATTCGGGCTTGAAGAGAGCGATGTTCTTCCAGATGACTTCCGTGCCGGTCTCTTCGTCGATGACGCCGGGAAGTTCGGTCAGCAGCGTCACCGGGAACTGGGAGGCGGTATAGCCAGGCAGGCCGACCGCAAAATCCGCTACACCGTCCACGGCGCGGGAGAATTGCTCAACCGGACCCGGACCGAGTTCACCACCAGCATAGATGTGAACGGTGATCTCGTTGTTGGTGGCGGCAGCCAGCTTCTCGGCAAAGGGCTCGAAGGCGCCTGCCTGGTAGGGGTTGGCCGGCGGCATGAAATTGGCGAATTTCAGCTCGTTCGCCTGGGAGGCGTTTGCAAAAAGGCCGAGTGCCAGCGCAGCCCCGGTAAGTGCCTTGGATATTTTCATGGACGGATCCTCCCGTTGAGCGTTTCCGGAACCGCAAGGGGTTCCTGATCGCTCTTTCCTTCTCACCGGAGAGGTCTGTGCACCATTTGAAAGCAGTCCCGCCGCCATCAGTTTTTGCTATAGTCGAAAGATTATGCAGCTAGCATCGATAGAATTTCACTTTTGTTTTCAGTGGTCGTAGCGATGCAGGAGCGCCAGGAGCGCTTTCTGGCTGGCCGTCGGCTCCCAGCCTGTGCGAGTGGTGATGCCGATGGGACGGGAAGTGTCCGGCAGCTGGAACGGCAAGGCGACGATGCGGCCCGCCGCGATTTCCCGGCCTGCCTGGAGGCTGGAGACACAGGCAAGATGATCGCTCAACGCCAGCAACTCCCTGGCAAAGATCATCGAGCCACTTTCCACGACACTTTCCGGCAACTGGCCGCCATTCTCCTTGAACAGGCGATCGAAGTGGCCGCGGGTCGGCGTGCCTCGGGCGGCAACGACCCAGGGCCAGGACCTTAGGTCGTCAACGATAAGGCCCCTTCTGCCGGCCAGCGGATGATCCTTGCGAGCCATCACCGTCAGACTGTCATTGAAGAGCGCGCTTTGTTCGACGTCTTCGATCGGCAGCGGATTGCGCAGGGCGCCGACGAGAAAATCGACAGCACCGCGCCGCAATTCCCGGATCAGCTCATCATAGGGCCCGTCCAGGACTTGCAGCTCGATCCGCGGCCAGTCCTTTCGGAAGGCGGCTACCACCGATGGCAGGATATAAGCACGTGACAAGGGCATGGCGCCGATGACTATACGCCCGCTTTCCCGACCCTTCAGTTCCGACATTTCCATCGCGGCCTGGGCGAGCTCAGCGAACATCAGATCGGCCGCGCGGGCGAGGCTCTGTCCTGAACGGCTCGGCACGATTCCGCTCGATGTGCGCTCCAGAAGCGGTTTCAGAGCCTCCTTCTCAAGCTGACTTACAGCCCGGTGCACAGTCGGCTGGGCAATGCCAAGCCGCCGCGCGGCAAGGGTAAAGTTGGCGCAATCGCAAACGGCGACGAAGGCCCGGAGCTGGGCTGCGGTGGCAGTTACCTGCAAACGGGGAGCAGTCGCCAGAAAACTGGCGTCGATGAGGCCAAGCGCTCGTTCAACCCGGCGTCCGAACACCTTGCCGACCTGGGAGACGAACACGCCATGAGCCGATCGCTGGAAGAGTGCCGTTTCCAGCAAGTCCTCCAGCTTGTTGATGGCCTGAGTTACCGCCGGTTGTGACAGGCGGCATTCCTCCGCGGCCTTCGTGATGGATGAGTTGCGCGATGCGGACAGAAAAACGCGCAGATGACGGAGATTGAATTCCAACGTTTTCTCCTGTCGGTGTCTCGCGGGTATCTTTGTTACGCACTGTGCAAGCGCAACGATCCTGCCTCATAGACTGCCAGCAGAGAAGCTTTGACGGAAGACCTTATAGCCAAAACTTATGAGGCGTTGCGTCCCTTTGAATTGGCCTTCTGCGGGAAGAGACGGGAATATCCGGCCAAGTAACAATTACAGGGAAACCGGATATGCCAGCTTCCAAGACTGCACTTGTCATCAGCGCCCATGCAGCTGACTTCGTCTGGCGTTGTGGCGGCGCCATCGCGCTGCATGGCGAGCTCGGCTACGACGTCACCGTGCTCTGCCTGTCATTCGGTGAGCGCGGGGAAAGCGCAAAGCTCTGGAAGCAGGAAGGAATGACACTCGACCGCGTCAAGGACGTGCGCCGCAAGGAGGCGGAAACCGCAGCCGAAAAACTCGGCGTGCATGATCTCGTTTGCCTTGATCTAGGTGACTACCCGCTCGAACTGACACGGGAAGACAAGGCCTGCGTTGTCGATGTTATCCGCAAGGTTCAACCGAGCTTCATGCTGAGCCACTCGCAATATGACCCCTACAACACCGATCACATGTACGCGACCCAGGTCGCACTTGAATGCCGGATGATCGCACAGGCCTGGGGCCACAACCCGGGTGAAAAAGTGCTCGGTGCGCCGCAGCTTTACCTCTTTGAACCGCACCAGACGGAGCAGATGGGCTGGAAGCCGGACACGTTCCTGGACATCACATCCGTCTGGGAAAAGAAGCGTGCGGCCATCGAAAGCATGGCTGGCCAGGAACATCTCTGGGACTATTACACCCGCGTCGCGATCAACCGAGCCAACCATTTCAAACGCAATTCCGGCGGCCAGTCAGGTGGCCGGGACTGCAAATATGCGGAAGGCTTTCAGTCGATCTTTCCGCGCACCGTAGACGAACTCTGAGGTCTCCAATGCCGGATCATTGCAATGATGTCGCCCATCTGGGCCATCTCGAGATGTACACCGACCGCTATGAGGAAAGCCTAGCCTTCTTCACCGATGTCTACGGCCTGACGCTTTCCGGTGAGGACGAGACATCCGCTTACTTGAGGGCCTGGGACGACTACGAATTCCATTCGCTGAAGCTGACGCGTCACACGACCACGGGCATCGGTCACGTGGCTTATCGTGCTGCCTCACCGGAGGCGCTCAACCGGCGTGTCCGTGCTATCGAGGGCTCTGGCTACAAGGTGCACGGCTGGGTGCCCGGTGATCTTGGCCATGGCCGCGCTTTCCGCTTCGAGGACCCGTTTGGCCACGTGTTCGAAATCTACTACGAAACCAAATGGTTCAAGCCACAACAGGATACAGAGAAGGCGGCACTCAAGAACACTGCCTCCGCCTTTACCGGCGCAGCGCCGCGACGACTTGATCACCTCAACCTGCTGTCCGAAGACGTCAGCGAGTTCCGCCAGTTCATGGAAACCTGCCTTGGCAGCCGGGTGACGGAATATATCCAGCTCGACAATGGCCGGATCGGCGGCTGCTGGTTCACGGTCAACAACAAGACTTACGACCTTGCTTGCACGGAAGAACATGGCGGCGGTGCCGGGCGGCTGCATCACGTTACATATGCGACCGACCAGCGTGAAGACATTCTGCGGGCCGCCGATATCTTCCTTCAGAACGGCGTTCATATCGAAACCGGGCCGCACAAACATGCGATCCAGGGCACCTTCTTCCTCTATGTCTGGGAACCGGCCGGCAATCGGGTCGAGCTTGCCAATGCTGGCGCTCGGCTGATCCTCGCACCCGACTGGGAACCGGTCTGCTGGACAGAGGCGGACCGTAAAAAAGGACAGGCTTGGGGTCTGAAGACCATCGAAACCTTCCACACCCACGGCACACCGCCGACCAGGAAATAGGATTTCGTCATGGGTATCGTCCGAACCAATATCCAACGTGCCGATGGCGCGGTGATCAAGGCTCTCGGTGCGGCAGGCGTTGCGACCGTGCACGAGGCCCAGGGACGCATCGGGTGTCTTGCCAGTTACATGCGCCCCATTTACCGGGGTGCCCGAATTGCAGGCTCTGCCGTTACCATTTCCGCGCCTCCGGGCGACAACTGGATGCTGCACGTCGCCATCGAACAGCTGAGCGAGGGTGACATCCTGGTGCTGGCTCCAACCAGTCCTTGCGATAACGGCTATTTCGGTGATCTCCTGGCAACCTCGGCCATGGCACGGGGCTGCCGAGGGCTGGTGATCGATGCCGGCGTACGCGATGTAGCCGATCTGGCGGAGATGGGCTTTCCCGTCTGGTCGAAGTCGATCTCGGCGCAAGGAACGGTCAAGGAAACTCTAGGTTCAGTGAACGTGCCCATCGTTTGTGCCGGACAGGCGATCGATGCCGGCGATGTCATCGTCGCCGATGAGGACGGCGTCTGTGTTGTGCGCCGAGAGGACTCGGAAATCGTTCTCGCCGCCGCCGAAAAGCGTCTTGCAGCCGAAGAAGCCAAGCGAAAGCGGCTTGCGGCAGGGGAACTTGGGCTAGATATCTATGACATGCGTCCCCGGCTTGCGGAGAAGGGCCTGAAATATGTCTGAAGCTTTCGAAATCGACGGCATTCCCTGTCTCTGGATGCGTGGTGGCACTTCGAAGGGGGCCTTTTTTCTGGCGTCCGACCTGCCCTCCGACCCTCAGGAACGCGATGCACTTCTGCTTCGTATCATGGGCTCGCCCGACCCGGTCCAGATCGACGGCATAGGCGGTGCCGATCCGCTGACCTCGAAGGCGGCCATTGTCAGTGCGCCGACACGCGATGATGCGGATATCGACTATCTGTTTCTACAGGTTTTCGTGGACCGGGCAGTCGTCACCGATGCGCAAGCGTGCGGTAACATCCTGGCAGCCGTTGCCCCCTTCGCGATCGAACGCGGCTTGGTAAAGGCGGAAGACGGTGAAACGCCGGTCCGTATCCATATGGTGAATTCTGGCGAGACGGCGGTTGCCCGAGTGACAACGCCTGGCGGCCGCGTCAGCTATGCAGGGTCAACGTCGATTGCCGGTGTCCCCGGCCATCACGCGCCGGTACCAATGTTTTTCCAGAACATTGCCGGCGCCCTGTGCGGCGCTCTGCTGCCGACAGGAAACGAGACCGACACTATCGATGGGGTCGAAGTCACGCTGATCGACAACGGCATGCCTTGCGTAATCCTCCGCGCCTCCGATTTCGGCCTGACGGGAACTGAAAGCCGTGAGGATATCGACGGCAACGAGGCGCTGAAGGCCCGCATCGAGGCAATCCGCCTGAAGGCCGGACCCTTGATGAACCTCGACGATGTCACCGATAAATCCGTGCCGAAAATGACTTTGGTCTCACCTCCGATGGGGGGAGGGACGATCTCGACCCGCAGCCTCATTCCGCATCGATGCCATGCCTCCATCGGCGTTTTTGGTGCCGTGACGGCAGCCACTGCCTGCACGCTTGCAACCGGCCCGGCCGCAGACTGTGCCAGGCTGCCGAACGACGGCGTTTTCAAGGTTGAGCATCCGAGCGGTGCCGCGGAAGTGCTGATCGAACAGAATGCCTCCGGTGGCGTCACCGGAGCCGGCGTCATGCGAACCGCGAGAAAGCTCTTTGACGGTCGCGTGTTTCCTGCCTGCAAGGCTAAATCACTGGTGTGAAAGAAAAATAATGTTGAGCATCGGTTAAGTTTGAAGATGCAGAAAGACAGGCTTCACTGCACCGGGCGCGATCGCAGGGATTTCGCTATCGGTCCCCACGTTGAACTCAAGTGTTCTCCAGATGACCAACGGTGGTTAAGGGAGAATGGAGATGGGTACTGCACAATTTGATCCGCATGCAATGGGGCGCTCAGCTTGGAATGCCGGTCGAAAGGACGGCGTCACAAGCCGTTGAAACAACGCCAGATCTGGGCAATCCGCTTCTTTCTCGATCGGGAGGGATGCCTGAGAGATCGTGCATTGTTTGATCTTGCGACCGGCAACATGCGCGCAATCACAAACCTTCGGCATGATCTTTAGATCTGCCGTTCATTGTGTGACTCATAAAAGTCCGTATGGGCGGGAAGCGGTCGTTCGCTGCGGCCGAAACGAACGATCAAAATGGGGCCGGTTGCGGACGGTCTGCTTCCAGTGATCGATACTGCGAGTCACGACATTAAATAGTCGTTTGAATCCGGAGAAGAAACCGAGGTTTCCTAATGACAAGCCAGAACGCTAAGCGGCGACCGGTTTCCCTTCAACGGGAGCTTATCGCTTCGGCATTCCCTTTGCCCGGATGTGACGTTTCTGGGCGGCGATGCGGAACTGGGCATTGGCGGCGCCGTAACCCCTGTAGTCTCCACGCCTTTCGACGATCTCGAAGAAAAAGCCTTCACCAAAAAACGGGCTGTAGAGCTGGAAATATTCTCCGCCCCTGTCATCCCGATCGTAAAGAATGCCGTAGGTTATCAGAGCCTCGAGAAAGTCTTCCTCCAATCCGAACCTGGCATCGAGATCGTCGTAATAATTCGGTGAAATGGTCAGAGGTTTGAAGCCGTTTCTGAAGAGCGTTGCCGCTGAAGCGAAAATGTCGCTGCTCTCGAAAGCAAGATGCTGAACTGCAGATCCGAAATTCTCCATCAGGAAGTGGCCAGCCAGGGTCTTGTAGTTTTCAGCACCGTTGAGCGTGATGCGGAAGGTTCCTTCCTGGTTTTCTACCGCCTGACTGCGCACCAGACCCGCGGGATCTATCACATCGACCATTGGCGTTTTGCCGGTCTTGAAGATCGACGTGTAGAAGAGCAACCAGGTCAGCATCTCGTCATACGCCATGGTTTCGGCGACATGGTCGATCCGCGTCAGGCCTGCATCTTCAGGGCTGAGTTCGTCTACATCCGCGCGAAACTCAATCTCCCAGACCTTGGCGAGTTCGCTCTTGCGGTCAATGAAATGCATGACGCCGCCGCCGAGGCCCCGGATTGCGGGGATGTTCAGTTCTCCCGGCCCGACAGGTTGTTCGAACGGCTCCGCTCCCAGGGCCCGGGCACGCTCGACGGTGGCCTGGGCGTCTTCAACCTTTAGGCCGATGTCGCAGACATTCGTGCCATGCATGAGATATGAGGAATGTGCGAACCCCTCCTGCTCGGTGTTGATGACGATATTGATGGCGCCCTGGCGCCATAACTCGACCTTCTTCGAAATATGGCGCCCGGCGCGTCTGAACCCGAGCGTATGCAACACGCTGCCAAGAGCTTTCGCCTCTGTTGCATTGGCCGCGAATTCGATGAACTCGATCCCGTCCACGGCGATACGGTCGGGCATTTCAGGAACTTCAATCCTGACTTCAGGTTCGATCCTTTTTACCTGATCCATCAGGAAGACAAGGGACCTGTGCCCGTCTACCGAGATCGATCTCGCCGAACCGCTTCTGAACTGGTCGTTGAAGATCTCGAGCGACAGGACCCCATCATAACCTGTCGCCGAAACGGCTCGCATGAAACCGGTGACGTCAAGCTCTCCTTCGCCCGGCATATTCCTGAAGTGCCGGCTCCAGTAGAGCAGGTCCATATCGAAACGCGGCGCATCCGCCAGCTGGACGAAGAAAATCTTGTCTCCCGGGATCCTTCGTATTGTCTCCGGATCGACCTTTCTTGCGAGCGTATGAAAACTGTCCAGGATCAGGCCGACATTCGGATGATCGGCGCGGCGAACAATCTCCCAGGCATCCCGGTGGTCGCTGACATGCCTGCCCCAGGCAAGAGCCTCATAGCCGATGCGAATGCCCCGCCTAGCGGCCCGTTCTCCTAGCACCCGGAAATCATCCGCAGCCCGATCTATGCCACCAAGCGAAATCGGCGATACGTTCGAACAAATGAGGACCAGGTCTGTTCCCAGTTCCTGCATAAGGTCGAATTTGCGTTCTGCACGGTCGAAGGCCCGCTTGCGCTGCGGTTCCGGCATTCCCTCGAAATCGCGGAACGGCTGAAACAGGGAGATTTCCAGTCCGTGATCGCGCACCATCCGGCCGACTTCGCGCGGACTGGCATCATAGGCCAGGAAATCATTCTCGAAGATCTCGACACCGTCGAAGCCGGCGGCGGCGATGGCTGCGAGTTTCTCTTTGAGGTCTCCGGAAATGGAAACGGTGGCAATCGCGGTTTTCATGCGGCCTCTCCGATGTCAAGCAAGCCGCGCCGGAGCGCGGCTTCATCCACCGGAAGATTTGAGAAGTGCTTCCACGCATGAACGCCCTGGTAGAAGAACAGCTCCCAGCCGGAAATGATCGACAATCCCGCAGTTGCCGCATCAGTCAGGAATTGCGTTTCCGTTGGCGTATAAACCGCATCGAAAGCCCACTCGGCGCCTTGCATGAACTCTCGCTGCAGGGGCGTTCCATCGTGACCGACCATTCCGACAGGCGTGCAGTTGATGAGGCCTTTGGCACCTGCGGCGGCTTTGCTTGGATCGACCCAGATCGAAACGTTCATATCGGGTGCGACGGCTTCCAACGCCTCCGCTAGGGCTTCGGCCTTCGCAGGGTCGCGATCGACCAGCCGCAATTCCAGCGCCCCAAGCGCCACCAGAGCGAAGGCGACCGCCCGCCCGACTCCACCGGTTCCTATCATCAGGACTGAACCGGTCGCCTTTGGTCCGCGCATCTGCCCGTAGGCCTCCATGAAGCCGGAATAGTCCGTATTGTGGCCGTGGGGCATTTCTCCTTCAAAGATCACCGTGTTGACCGCGCCAATGGCCCTGACAAGCGGATTATCGATCCTTACGAGTGATGCGGCACGCTCCTTGTAAGGATAGGTGACGTTGATACCGCGATAATTTTCGTGTGTGCATCGGTCGAACACCTCTTCGAACTCAAGGCCGAGATCGATTGGCACAAGCCGGTCATAGGTTACTTCGACACCGTTCTGTTCGCCGGCAAGACGATGAAGCAACGGAGATTTGGAGCGGACAATGTTGTCTCCGATCAAACCGAGCTTCAGCCGATCAGGTGTATCCGGTTTGCTTGTCATTGCCGGGCATCCTTTGCTTTCGGAGCGAAGAGAAGAGCCTTCCCTCTCGCCCACAGTGGCGTCTGCGAAACGAAAATGAGGATCACGGAGACGAAGAGGACGAGCGAGAGCGGGCTTGTCAGCACGCCTTCAAAGAAGCGCCAGAGGTCTTCGCGTTCCGAGATGATGGCCCGGCGCCAGTTGTCATCCAGCAGTCGCGACAGGATCACACCGAGGATGACCGGACCGAGCGGGTAACCGTAATGGCGCATGAAATAGCCGAACAGACCGAAGCCGAGCATCCAGTAGACGTCCGTGATCGAGTTGTTGACTGCATAGGCGCCTACGATCGACAAGAGCATGATTAGCGGGATCAGCACCGAACGGGGCATTTCCACGATCTTCGTGAAAAGCCTGATGCCGGTTAGCCCGAAAAGCAGCATGAAGAAGTTTGCCGTCACGAGTGCTCCGACGATGAACCAGAACATGTCTGGCTTATCGATCATCAGCATGGGACCCGGGTTGAGGCCGTGGATGAACAACGCGCCGATCATGATCGCGGTCACTGCATCCCCGGGGATACCAAGCGTCATCATGGGGATGAAGGCTCCGCCGACGGCGGCATTGTTCGCAGTCTCTGGTGCAACAAGACCTTCCATGGCGCCTTCACCAAACGGATGATCGGGATTCTTGGTAACCCGCTTGGCATGGTCGTAGGCCATAAGCGCAGCGATATCACCACCTGTTCCAGGCAGGGCGCCGATGACAACCCCGATTGCGGAAGTCTGTAGCGACAGCGGCAGATGTTTTTTGACGGTACTGAGGGAAGGAACGATCCGGCTAATTTTCTGACGCACGGAATCCTTGTCAACGTGGTGCAGTTGCAGCAGGGCTTCGGAGACACCAAACATGCCGATCATCACCGCGATGAAGGATATGCCGCCTTCCAGCAGACCAAAATCGAAGGTGAAGCGCTCCGTGAAGGTCAGCGGATCACGTCCGACGGCACCAATTGCGATGCCAAGAGCGCCTGCGAAAATGCCCTTGACGAGACTTCCTTGAGACAAGGAACCGACCAGCAGGATTCCGAGGACAGCCAGAAGCATGTAATCCCGCGGCTGGAATTTGAGCGCAAAGTCGGAAACCAGGGGAGCTCCGAGCGCGAGAACCGCGATGCCGACGAAACCGCCGATAAACGACATGACCGTTGTAACGCCGATTGCTGTCCCGGCTTCTCCACGTTGGGCCATGGGATAACCGTCCAGTGCCGTTGCGATTGCTGACGGTGCTCCCGGAATGTTCAGAAGGATTGCCGTGCGCGATCCCCCGTAAACTCCACCCATATAGATGCCGATCATCAAAGATATCGCCGGATAGACATCCCAGGAGAAGGTGAACGAAATCAGGATGGAGACCGCCATAGTAACGGACAGGCCCGGAATTGCGCCGACATAGACACCCGCGAAGGTGCCGAGGCCGACAAGAAGCAACAGTTCGGGCTGCGTGAAGACGGTCAGAAAGTCCATCAGAGCTTGCATCACGCACCTCCACCATTGAAAAGATTTCGAAAGATCTGGATGAACTCGGCTTCCGGGACGATCCCGGCCGGCATCAGAACGGTAAAGACAATCCGGAAGACCAGCCAGATCATGACGAGGCTTCCGATGGAAACCAGAAGCGTCCAACCCCAGCTTCTCCTCGAAAGGATCTTTATCGCTGCGATAAGGAAGAGGGCTGACGTTGGGATGAAGCCCAGAGGCTTCAAGAGCAGGCCGTAGGCAACGAGCAACCCGGCGAAAATCACCACAACACCCGGCAAGATGTCTTTGGAGAGGCTTTCGTGAGGCTCGACGGGCAGTCTTGCTGTCTTGAGAACCACAATCAATGCGGCGACGACCATGACGAAAGTTGTTGCCATGGGAACAGTGCCGGGAGAGGACAAGGCCTCGAAACCAGATATTCCGTAGGCGCTCCACAACAAGGTGAGACTGGCAAGCAACATCACTGCGCCGAACGCCAGTTCGCCGGGTCGACGGCAGACCTCATAGCCGCCTGGTGTCGCGTCGGATGTACCATCGTGATGTTCCGGGTCGATATGTTGCATGGCATCCTCCCTAGAGCCCTGCGGAAAAGAAAAGGCGCCGCGCTTCTCATCTGAAGTGCGGCGCCGACTGTCTTGGGACGGTCAGTTCAACCGCCGTCAGGCCTTATTGACCGGGGCGCTTGATGCCAAACTCTTCCGGGGAAGCCTTGGTCAGACCTGCATCCTGAAGAAGCCAGGTCGTACCCTGCTGCCACTTTGCGAGAAACTCCTCGGCTTCCGCGCCGGAGATCCCCATCATCTTGAAGCCGCGATTATCCATCAGCTCAACGAATTCCGGGTTCTTTGCGCCCTCTGCATATGCCGCGGAAAGCTTTGCAACCACATCGTCCGGCGTACCGTTAGCAACGAAAACGCCGAAGAACGGTCCCCAGGGCAGGTAGGTTTCGTAGCCTGCGTTAAAGGAAGTCACGATCGGCACTTCCGGCAATTTTTCATTCTGGGCGACATCGAAGATCGCAAGCGGCTTCATGTTGCCGGCGCGAATGCCTTCAATGGCGGCGCCAAGCACCGCGGGCATAACGTCGATCGCACCACCCTGAAGGGCTGTCAGTGCCGGTCCGTCACCGTCATAGGGGACGGAAATCACGTCCAGCTTGCCCTCGACCGTATTCATCATGGCCGTCACAACGGATGGCAGACCGCCGGGACCGGTCGCCCCAACTCGCAATTCGCCCGGGTTTTCCTTGATGTAGGCCATCATCCCGGCATAATCGTCGAAGGGCGCGTCCTTGTTGGCAACAAGAATTGGTGTTCCGCGCGCCAGCAAGTTGATCGGAACGAAATCCGAATAGTCCTTGTCACCGAGACCCATCACTTTGTAGAGCAGCGGGTTTTCGGCACCCATGAGCAGGGTGTAGCCATCAGCCGCCTGACCTGCGACGTAGTTCAGGGCAATGGCACCGACGCCACCGGTCATGTTCTGCATGACAACGGTACCGCCGAGCGCCTCCTCGGCGTGCGGCGTAACAGAGCGCATGACGGTGTCCGTCGATCCGCCGGCGCCCCACTGGATAACCCCTTGGATTTCCTTCGACGGAAAATCGGCAGCAAAGGTGGATGTCGTCGCAAAAACAAGCGCAGAAACCGCGCTGATAACAAGCTTTCTCATTAGGCTCCTCCCAAGGTGAGACTTTCAAACGGTTCGGTTTCAATTGCCGTTTGCTGAACTTACCTTGCGGGAGATATAGACTAACGTCAAATATCAAATTCTCGAATAGAATAACATAATGTTATTTTTGAACGGTGCGGTCATTCCAGTGCAGATGCGCCTCCGCCAACTCCTTGCGAAACTGCTTTATCCCGAATTCGGCGAAATTGGACAGCACTCGACCCTTCTTTCGAACGACGTAGATGGTGACGCTGATGTCTTCGACGAGCGGCTTGCGGATCAGTCCAGGCATGTAGACCTCGGCGACGGAAAACTCGTCAATCAGCGCAACGCCAAGCCCATGCCGAACCAGGCTCACTACGGTCTGCGCAAAACGTCCACGCATACTGTGTTTGAGCTGAATACCCGCATCGACAAAGGGTTTGGCAACAATTGCACCGTAGGGGTCGCTCGGATCCACGCCAATGAGCGGTTCGTCCTTGATATCGTGGACCGATATCCGGTCCCTGTCGGAAAGAGGATGCCCCTCAGGCAGGATAGCTACGATCCGCCCACGTGCGATCTCTTCGCTTTCGACGCCCGGATTGCGTGCAGGTGAGCTCATGATGACGAATTCACCGCGGTCAAGCAGAAGGTAGTCGAGTGTTTCCTCGATCTTGAGGATGTTGAGGTCGATGAATAGATCCGGATATCGCTTGCGCATGGTGCGTATGGCTCGGGCAGCGATGAATTGCGCTACCGAGGGGGCTGAGGCGAAGGACAGCCGCACGTCGACGCCTTTCTGGAGCGACTCCAGCGCGGACTGGAGATTTTCCACCCCCCTGTAGACCTGGCCGATTTGATCAAAGACGGCACCAGCCTCGAGAGAAGGGACGAACAGACCAGCCTGGCGCTCGAACAACCGGATCCCCAGAGACTCTTCCGTGTGCTTGATTAGACGGCTTATGCCGGGCGCAGACACGCCAAGGTGCTCCGCGGCGCCATTTATCGTTCCACGCAGCATGACCGCCCGGATGACTTCGATCTGCCTGAGAGTAATTTCCCTCATGTCACATCTCCCCTCTCGAGGCCAAATCTAACATGATGTTATCTACGGAGTAATATCGGTAATTGACGTTAACAGGAGTTATTTGATTTTTTCTTCGTCTCATCGCAGGCGAGAAGAAATATGACCCACGCAGGTATTCCTCGGGAAAGCTCCGACCCTGACTTGATCGTGATCGGTTCAGGGGCTGCAGGAATGGCTTGTGCCGTCACCGCAGCTTCTTATGGTTTGCGCGTCGCTCTTCTTGAAAAAGCCGATGTGATCGGGGGGACAACAGCCTGGTCCGGGGGGTGGATCTGGGCGCCGCGCAATCCGGTTGTTATTCGGGCAGGCAAGATCGAACCGGAAGATGCTCCGTTTGCCTATCTGAAGTCACTCATGGGCAATCATTTCGATGAGAAGCGGGTGAAATCGTTCCTTATGGCTGCTCCGGAGATGGTCGCTTTTTTCGAGAAGAGAACAGCACTGCAATTTGAGCCGGGATTGGCCATTCCGGACACTTACGGTCATCTGCCCGGCGCAGGAACCGGTGGTCGTTCGGTCATTGCGAAACCGTTTGACGGGCGGAAACTCGGCAAGAAGATTTCACTTCTGCGAAGGCCGCCGAAAGAGACCACCTTCTTCGGCATGACAATCCAGTCAGGACCGGATTTGCGGGCGTTCATGACTGTGACGAGATCCGTAAGATCATTTGTCCATGTAGGCCGGCGAACACTTCGTCATTTCTTGGATCTTGCCGTTCACGGATGTGGCATGAACCTTCGAAACGGGAATGCGCTCGCCGCACGCCTTCTGCGATCCGCCCTGGATCTTTCTGTCGATGTTCAAACGAAGGTCAACGTTGCTTCTTTGATTGTCGAAAACAATCGGGTCACGGGTGTACAGTTATCGGATGGGAAAGTCCTGCACGCGCGTTCGGGTGTCGTTTTGGCCTGTGGTGGATACCCTCATGATGCTGCTCGCCGCCAAGAAACATTTCCCCGGGATCGGGACCACAAAACGCTGGCAGTTCCCAGTGCAACGGGAGACGGACTGCGGCTCGCGGAGGATATCGGAGCGCGCGTCGATACAACGACCGCGCGCCCGGCTGCCTTCTGTCCCGTTTCGGCCGTCCCCTGGTCCGATGGCGATGAAGGTCAGTTTCCGCATATCATCGATCGGGGCAAGCCAGGACTGATCGGCGTTCTTGCAGATGGCCGACGCTTTTGCAACGAGGGGCTTGGCTACCATGATTATGTCGAAGCCTTGCTGCGTTCGATTCCGGGCGAGGCAGCAGCTGTTTCATGGCTGATCTGCGATCATCGCTTCTTGCGGCGTTTCGGGCTTGGTGTCGTCCGCCCCGCGCCGGTGCCTTACCGGCACTGGATCAGGCGGGGATACCTGAAGACCGGACAAAACATCGAAGAACTCGCGCGTGCTTGCGGGATCAACGCTGAGGGGCTTGCCGACACGGTGAAGGCATGGAACGCAGGCGCGGGAAGGGGAATGGACCCGCAGTTTCACCGCGGAACGACACCCTACATGCGCCTGCAGGGAGATCCGGAACAGCGTCCGAACCCTTGCGTGGCGCCGATCGCGAAAGCACCCTTTTATGCCGTCAAAGTGGTGCCTGGCAGTTTCGGAACTTTCGCAGGTTTGGCGACGGACGAACATGCTCGTGTATTGCGAGAGGACCGAAGCGTGATTGACGGCCTTTACGCGGTCGGCACCGATAGCGTGAGCGTCTTTGGCGGGTTTTACCCTGCTGGTGGGATCAATCTCGGACCGGCGCTGACGTTTGGATTTGTTGCCGGGCGGCACGTTGCAGCGAAATACGAGGCCTTGCATGCCTCATAAGCTCACCGTTGCCCACCTCACAGCAATCGATCTGGCTCCCCCCGCCTTTGTCGACGCAGCCGCGAAAAGCGGTTTCGAAGGGGTTGGCTTGCGCCTCATCCGCGTAACCGACGACACGCCCGGCTATCCCCTCATGGACCAGCCGCAGGACTTGCGCGAGACCAGGACCATCCTGAGGGACACCGGTCTGAAAGTCTCTGACATCGAGTTCGTCAAGATCACGCCCGATACCCGCATCGAGGCCCTGCTCCGCTTTCTCGATGTGGGGGCTGAACTTGGTGCAGGCCATGTGATTACCGCTCCCTACGATCAGGACCTGAACCGGCTGGCCGAAACACTGGATGCGTTTTCTGAGGCTGCAGGCGAACGCGGACTTGGCACCGTGCTTGAGTTTTTTCCCTGGACCTGTGTTCCCGACCTGGCGACCTGCTGGAAGGTGGCGCAAATGGCCTCTACACAGGTAGGCATACTGGTCGACAGTCTTCATTTCGACAGATCCGGAGCGGATTACACACTCTTGGAAAGCCTGCCCACTGAGCGCCTTACCTTTGCCCATCTTTGCGATGCACCCGTAAAGCCCTCCTATTCGACCGAAGAATTGTTGGTCACTGCCAGAGAAAAAAGGCTGCCGCCCGGGCTCGGCGACATCGATCTCGTCCGCTTTCTGAAGGCCTTGCCTGAAGACATTCCGCTGGCACTAGAGGTGCCGATGTCTGACGATGTGCCGATCCAGGACCCTGTCCAGAAGCTTCGGAGCATCATGGCAGCAACGCAGAGCCTGCTTGCAGTCGCGAGCGAAACCCGGAACTGATCCCGACAGGCTATCTCCAACAGCCCCGACGGAGGGGCCGAAGTTGAACCACACGGTCACCGCCCCCCCAAGAAGGTCAGCATGCTGGACATTTTTTCAATCACGGGAGTTATTTTTGTACTTATCGGCCTGGGATTTCTATCCGTCCGGTACGGCGTGTTTTCATCAGCCGAGATGGCACCTTTTGGAAGATTTGTCGTCACATTCGCTTTGCCTGCCCTGATCTTCAGGGCCGTTTCCTCCAGGCCTGTCGCGGAGATCGCAAACTTCGGCTACCTAGCGGCAGTGCTCATTGGCTCGCTTGCCGTTTTCGTCCTTGGATATATCTGGTCGCGGCAAGTTTCCGGTTCCGGGGCGACGGCAAGTACTTTCCGGGCGATGGGAATGAGCTGCTCCAACAGTGGGTTCGTCGGTTATCCGGTCTTGTTGATGGCATTGCCCGAGTTTGCGTCGACGGCCTTGGCAATGAACATGATCGTCGAGAACCTGGTCATGATACCACTCGTACTGATCATGGCCGAACGCTCCGTCGAAAGCTCCGCCGATGGTCGCCGAATGATTACCGGAATAGCTTGGAAACTGGCGCGCAATCCCATTTTGATCGCTTTGGCGCTCGGCATGTGTGTTTCCCTCTTTGCCCTACCCGTGCCACAACTCATCGCGCTACCTATTGACGTTGTCGCAAATGCGAGCGCTGCCTTGTCGCTTGTCGTGATCGGCGGCACACTCGCATCGCTGCCCCTGACCAGTCTAGATGGATCGGTCATCCCCGTCGTTGCAGGGAAACTCCTTCTGCACCCGATAGCTGTCGGGGCAAGTCTGGTGGCGCTGTCCACTCTCGGGCTTGGCGCCGGCAATGAAGGTCTGGCAGCCGCCGCCATCCTGATGGCATCAATGCCGGCTATGGGCATCTACCCGATCCTCGCACAGCGTTTCGGCGAGGAACGGGAAGCCGCCCTGGCGATGTTCGCAATGACGGTTCTCTCCTTCGTCACGATCAGCGCTGCCATGGCAGTTGTGCTTCCCTAAGGACGTTACAGGCGACATGGGTGAACTCACCAAGCGAAGGGGCTCTATCGATTTGTTGTGAGATGGCAAGCAAAGGCACAGGCTCGCAAATAACTAGCGTCCGGTTCTGGCAGTTTGTTTGAGGGATCCGGGTGTCCGATATGGGGCCGCGAAGCCGCCATTAAACCAATAGGTGTTGATCGGCAACTCCTGGCCGAGAGGAGGCAGTCTGGTTTTGGCTGTCGATTGACGAAACTTGCCATTCGCCTAGCGCCGATCAGGCGGGGGTAGAGCAAGAGCTGTTTCCGTCGATACGCGAAACTCAAACGAAACATGAACATTTGTCGCTGACAGCCCGTACTACGGAGTTTCGGAACTGTTAATCGTCAACGCAGTAGCGAATACACATTTTGATACCCCGACCCAGTCCTTCTCGCCGATGGTCACGCTTACCCTTTCACGCTAGCTCAGGGGACCGTAACAAAGAGATTTCAGCTTTTTCCGCGCTGACCAACATGCATCAGTTTCGATCGACGCGATTCATGCAACAATCTCAAGCTTTCATCGAATGCTTGGCCCAGTGTCTCTCGCTGCTCATGGTTCTGTGGCCCTGACCGCTTAACAACATGGACAAGTGTCGAATGATAGCTTTTCCGAGATGAAGAAGATCGAGCCAGAGAAGGAGAAGGGTCATGATCAACGAATTTCACCTTCAAACTTGGCGCACCCGAAAGCCACCAACTTTTTCAGAACATCGTTTCGCGGTCGGACAATTTGTCAGAATGAGGAACGACCCGCCAATGGTTTCCACGAGTCGAGGCGGATCCTTCCACATTACCGCGTTGATGCCCCGCACCGGTGACATACCGCAATACCGGACCCGCAATGATCTGGAGTTGCACGAATGTATGGTCATCCGGGACGAGCTCGAACCCGTGGGAATTTCCGAAACAACCCAGGACAACGCGCTACTAATCACGAAAACGTCTGACCTTAGATAAGGGTTTGCGCACTGCAAGGCAGAAAGCCCAGGGCCCAGCCAGTTTTAGCGGTGCGTGAATGTCTACACAGGAGACTGACAATGTCGGAAATCAAGTTGACAAAAGTTGAAGTAAGGCCCGGCGGCCAACTTCTGTATTATGTCCGAGTAAACACGGCGTTGGGAAAGGTTGAATTGCCTATTGCCATCACTGAACAAGGATCTAATGCCTTGAACGAAACGAAAGTTCTTCAGTCTTCGCTCGCGCTTGCGGAAGAATTAGAAGTCACAATCAAGTTTCAACTCGAAACGCAACTATAATCAATTCACGAAATTTGCGGTCTCTGCCATGACGGAGTGGTGAAAAAGGGCTTGATCTCACTTGCAAATAAATACGGCAAATTAGAAGTGTTTGCATAATCTGACCCACCAGGCAGCCAGGAACCGACCTTTCAATGTGCCTGTGGGAACCGCCCGCCGCCTGGAATTGTCTAAGTTCGTTTTTGTCATTTGATCCAGAGCGTCATTCGAATTCATTCCCCGCATCAAGTCTCCACCGATCGTTGCAGGAACGCCACTAAAGACATGATAGATCGTCCAAGAGCCATCTGCTTCGATCCGTTTTCCATACTCACTATGCATTGAGTCTTGTCTGGGGGCACCGCCCTCATCGTCCCAGACTGCATGCGCCCGAACCATGAAATCAAAGGGATCCGGCAAACGGGTTCGCACCAGTTTCGGGCTTGCTGCGGGAGGTGCACCGTCAGGTACCGGCCAGCAACTGCCATATGGTGCGACACCAGGCACTGTGATGAGCGTTTCTTCGTCCTGAGAGGCTTTTTGATATCTCCGCAGAACGAATTTACGGGGAACAGGATGGGAGTCTCGCCTTTGTGAACGGGTGCGCCGGTTTCTGATTTCGTTCCGCATTTAATCGTTCTCTCAAATGGCGCCACCCTCAGGAGGGATCGTATCCGTTCACAAACAAGCACGCGGCAGCCGTGCACACGACTGGTGAAACTGGCACTGTCCGCTTTATAAATTCAAACACGTAGGATTTGGATGGTAGGCTGAAACCGGGTTTATGCCAGCGGCTAAAGTCTTTGGTTTGGGGCAGCCTCTGCAGATGCATATAACACTGTGATTGCGGTTTAACGGTGACTGATAGATGAGCTGGCGTGCGAATGTTCAGTATCTGTTTTCAGCAGCGAATTGCAGTTCCCGTTGGTCAGGATTTTGCGTATCGTTGGGTCTAGTGCAGCAGCTAGTATTCAGTTGCGATCGGTTCATCGAATGCGTGTGGTCGCCTGATTCAAGAATTCGACGTTGAGGTCTGGCGGATGGTCGCCCGAGTTTGATGCACTGGAGTGCATCCCTTCAAGGAACTTGAAGAGATCGCTGTCTGTCGACAAGACAAGGGTCGTTCCAGTGGAGATCATGTCCTTGTAGGCCTGCATGGTGCGCGTGAACTCGTAGAATTCCACGGCTTGCGCGGTGGTGTTGTAAGCCCGGGCGTAAATTTCGGCAGCGGCGGCATCGGCCACTCCGCGGATTTCCTCCACCTCACGATAGGCCTCGGACTGAATCTTGTTCAGATCTCGCACACGATTGCCACGAATACGTGCGGCCTCGCCATTGCCTTCGGACAGGAAGCGTTCGGCGATTTGCCGCCGCTCCGAGACCATCCGGTCGTAGATCTTAGGGCGGACGCTTTCGTTGTAGTTGATGCGCTTGAACCGGATGTCGAGCAGTGCAATGCCGAAAACGCGGACCTTCTCGGCGGCAGCTTGGAAAATTTCCTGCTCCACAAGTGCCCGGCCCTTTTGAATGGGGACTAGGGATCCGATGTCCTGTGCCAGTTCCTCATCTGTGAGGAGAGAATCCCTTAAGGGGGTGCGCCCTCTTGTCGTCCGGATGATCTCGATCAGCTCGTGCTTGGCAACCGCGTTACGTGTTTCGCTGCCAAGGATGTCGTCGAGCCGCGATTGAGCGCTTCGCTCGTCACGCAGACGAAGAAAGTACTGCAAGGGATCCGTGATCTTCCAACGGGCAAACAGGTCGACGGAAATATACAGCTTGTCTTTTGTCGGCATATCCGAGGGATTGCCGTCCCACTCCAGAACCCGACGGTCGATCCTGTTGACCTCCTGGATGAATGGCAGTTTCAATTTGAGACCCGATGTCGTGACCGGCGCGCCAACGGGCTTACCGAACTGGGTGATGATCGCCTGTTCGACTTCGCTGATCGTGTAGACGGCGGTGGAAGCGGACACAACCGCAACTGCGGCAATCCCCGAAAGAATGCCCCATACGACTTTCATGGCTTGATTTCCCTTTGGCGATCGAGATTGAGTAGCGGCAGGATGCTGCCGGTTGATCCGTCAACGATGATTTTCGACCCTATACCGGGCATCACATCCTGAAGGGTTTCGATGTAGATCCGCCGCCGGGTCACATCCGGTGCTTTCAGATATTCCGTCAGGAGCGCGGTGAAGCGGGCGGTGTCACCTTCGGCCTCGTTGATCCGTTTCAGCCGATAGCCGTCGGCTTCGCGGATACGCTGGTCCTTTTCGCCTTCGGCTAGCGGGATGATCTTGTTGTATTCCCGGCGGGCTTCGTTGATCAGGCGCTCCTTTTCCTGTTGGGCCTGATTGACCTCGTTGAACGAGGCCTGAACGGGTTCAGGTGGGTTGATATTCTTGAGCTGCACCTGATCGATGCTGATACCCATGGCGTATTTTGTGGCCAGGGCTTGCATCTTTAGCAGCGCTTCACTTTCGATTTCCTGCCGGCCAATCGTGATGACCTCGTCGACAGTGCGGTCACCGACGACCTCACGCATTACGGATTCCGAGACGTAGCGAAGCGTGGCGGCCGGTTCGCGCACCTCGAACAGAAATTTGACCGGATCGGAGATACGGTACTGAACGACCCATTCGACAAGGGCGGCGTTCAGATCACCGGTCACCATTTCGGTTTCACGGCGTCCGTCGGTCGGGCTCTGGTAGGGATCGTTGCCACCTGGTGTGGTGAAACCGAATTCCTGTTTCAGTTGGCGCTTTACCGGTACGATCGTGGCGGTGTCGATGCCCATCGGTAACTTGAAATGCAGTCCAGGTGGCACTTCAGCAACAAACTTGCCGAAACGCTGAATCACCGCGACGGAATCACTGGGCACAGTGTAGTAGGAAGACCAGATCCCTAATGCGGTGACGGCAATCGCGCCAGCGATGAGCAGTCCGCGCAACGATGGTGGGCCTTGCGGTAACATTCCGCCAAATTGCCGCCGCCCCTGTCGCAGAAAGGCATCTATGTCCGCTGATCGGTCTTCTGGACCTGTTCCCCACGGCCCTGAGTTGGGAGGACCAGTGTTATCAGAGTTCATAGCTATTCCTCTCCGGAAGAGCCATGAGCTTGGGCGGAGGCCTTCCCAGCTTGAGTTTGAGGGATATTCCGCATCTGGTTATCAGGCCAGATTGCAAAATGGTCCGGTTGTGAATACAGGCCGTCCGCAGAGATACCTCACGAGGGGCTGCTTTCAACTGGTCTTGTGCGTACCAACCGGCATGCCTTGGTTTTCCGCCGTATGGATAGAGAATGTACTCTCCCATCGATTTCGCATCTTTCGGCGGAAGAAGCCCTGATGTCTCAAGTCTTGTTTCACGTAGTACGCAACAGTGTCCGCTAATTCTGACTCGAGATAAGGAAGTGTCTCATCAGGCATGATTACTACCCCGGTTGCAGGCATTTGAACGAGTTTTCGTCAAGATAAGTCAGGCTCAAGTGCCGCAAGGCAGGCTTGGGCCAAATCCCGATCCGCGGTGTCGGATCCAGGTATCGTCGCCCATCCAGTTCCCATCAGGGCGTTTCTGCGCTGGTATGCTGAAGTTTCGCGAATTTCGCCAGCTTTGCCGCGCGCTCCGTGTCGGTGCGTGACAAGTCGACGCAAACCGGGACAAGCGCCGCAATCACTTTGTCATGTGAAAGCGCATTCGCCATCTTCGCCGCACTTCCGCCAGTCACCCAGCCGCCCCACGAAAACCCGAGCGTGCTAGCGGCAGCCGCGCCGATCACAACGCCGAGCGCGACAGGTTTTAGCCATTCGGGTGTATTCATTACAAGTTCTCCGGCGGACAAAGCGCCGCCTCGTTGTTTAGTCCGTCATCGTTGGCGGCCCGGTCTCGGTTGAGCACCGCTTCCAAGTCCTTTCCGGAGATTTCCCGCATCACAGTCTTGCCCTTGTCGGCAACGATCAGATACGTTGCCGTCTTTCGGTATCCGAGGAAATTCATGTCCCGAAGAAGTTCTTCTTCGACAAGAATTTCATAATCTCCGGCAGGCAGTACTTCCGATTGCCCTTTCAAAGTGAACGGATGGAAGAACTTCACTGTCGACCTGGTAGAGCGGGTGTTCATGGTTATGTCCGCCGCGTCTGTTGGTTGTCTTGCAAGCAAGTCTCCGAAGTTATCTTCGGTCAAGAATTTTCTTTGAAGCTAGAATGTTTAAACAACTATAGATAAACCCTAACGATCGTGTACTGATCGAAGTTAGTCTCAATCAGAAATCTTAGTCCAAACTTCGAATTTTCTTAAAATATTTTCGCCAAAGGTCTGTGTCAGGGGAACATCGGCTGCATCCCGCCCGCGACCAATCAGAAATCGTGCGATGCGGCGTTGATTGTTGCGCGGATCGAAGACCCACCATCGATTGGCCAGGAAGACTTCCATCCAGGCTGCGAAGTCACCTGGAGGATGCGGTTCCGGCTCGCCGATATCACTCAGATATCCCGTGCAATAGCGGGCCGGGATGTTCACACAGCGGCAGAAACTGATCGCAAGGTGGGCGAAGTCACGGCAGACACCTCGTCCTTCAGCTAGTGTCTGGGTCGCTGTGCGGGTCGCTCTCGCATGCTCATAGCTGAAGACCACATGTTGGTGCACGTAGTCACAAATGGCCTGTACCCTGGCCCAGCCAGTCTTTGAATTTCCAAACAGCCGCCAAGCTTCTTCCGACAAGAGATCCGTGTCGCAATACCGGCTTCCTAAAAGAAACACAAACGTATCGGACGGGAGGTCTTCCACGGCATGCTGATAGGCATCAGAAAAAACCGGATCCTTATTGCCGCTGTCCAGGAAGATGCCATGCGTCGCCAATGTGAAGGTGCCCGGAGATGTCGTCATCCTGGAACACCAATTCCCGAAGGAATCCCGATAGCTCTCGATCGGTACGCACGGAGACGTCGTCAAATAATCCAGTCGCTCGAGGTCACGATATCGTGCGCTATCGACATTAAGCATTGCAATTAGCGGAGTGGATTTCGGAAACTCGAACTCAAGACGGCATCCCAGACTGATCCGGAGATCTGCTTTTCTTTTCCGATCTAAATGCCCCAAACGGACAAGCGATGGACGGCCCTGTTTCATTTGAGTGAATACCTGGCCAGCGCCGCGGCTGTCTTGGCGTGTTCAAATTGATGATAGTTGCCTAAGAAGGCGCCATCTACCGTTACCTCCCATATTCCATTTTTTTCTCTGACCTGGACGCGGTCCGGTTTCCCCTCCGGCGGAAGCATGTCCATGGTAGCAAGCACCCGTTTTATCACCGGTCGCTTGGCAACCGTTTTAGATTTTGAAACGTTCGATGTTGTAACTGCGCATGATTCCTCAAGGTTCATTACCGCCCGTATGAATTCTTCAGTATAGTCGTCAACGTCTCTGTAGTCCTGTTCCCGGCGTGCCATCAACATGGTGTCGACAAAGCGTGTCTTGAGATGCTCGACAAACCGCGGCTCCGAATGGGACATGTATGCGATGAGAGATTGCAGAATTCTCTCATGCGCTAGAACCCTCCTCTCCAGATCTGTGGAATCTGGCTTGGGGCAATCTCTCTTTGATTGTGTTTCCATAGCCAAATTACTCCCTCGCAAAATGCGCATGGATCGTTCAAAGCCCGCGATCACACGCTTTGGCATGCAGACGGATACCGGTAGCCGGCATTTTCAAAGCCGGGTTCACTAGAAAGACTGTCCCGAGATGTTTTCTCTTGAAGAGCCGGCCATCGCAGGTCCCCTTGTGCAAGGGAAACGCTGCTTCGCTATTTTCTGTCTTTGTCGAAGCTTTGAAACGACTACCCAGGAATTGATCGAGACTCCGACCGTTCTGCTGATCTTACATGCTGCCCTGGGTGCGCATCCTGATCGAGGTTAGTCCTCGGTGTTATTTCGTTCCGTTGCAGTCAAGATCATGACCTACGAACATACTGTCTCGCGAACAGCTTCTATCTTGCGACCCTCAAGCATAAGTAGAATGTGGACAAGCGCGCCGGCGCTTGTAACTTCTTATTCTTTCCGGTCGCATTTCGAAGAAACGAAGTTGTCTGAAAATCGCGTAGGCGCGAGCGTGGGGCCTATGTCAGCAATGGCCCGGTCTGGTCGAGATATTCGGGATCGAACTCTGCAATTTTGACCAGGCGGTCACGATCGTCGAATATCACCTTGCCGTTTCGAAACGTGACTAACCCATTTTCACGCAGTTGCCGCAAAACGCGGTTGACGTGCACGGCGCTCAATCCAAGTGCATCGGCGAGGTGATACTGTGTCAGCGGACAGTCATAGCCGGTTTGGCTACCCATGCCGACCAGCGCCAGCCTGGAACCAAGTTCGAGCAGAAAATGGGCCATACGGACGTCGGCATCGCGGCGGCCCAGGTTTACGAGATGTTCGACGACCATCGCCTCGTCCCGGGACGCGGCCCACAGAATGGCAGTCGCCAGGCGGGTAGTTTGTGCGAAGGCTGCAAGCAGATCATCGGACGGAACTTCAGCTGCTTGAATATCGGTGACAGGTTCGAAGCTGTGGTCCGAGGTGCGCAATAAAACACTTCGCAATCCCAGGAAATCCCCCGGGATTTGGAAATCGATGATCTGCCGTGAACCGTCCGGCTGGAGCTTGTAGGAGCAAACCCAACCTTCGGAAAGAATATAGGCGGCCTGTTCCGACTGTCCCTGTTGAACGAGATCACGCCCTGCAACGAATGAGCGGCGGCGCCGGTGCAGATGATGCAATACTTCAAGTTCGTTCGTGGACAAGGCCACGAAGCTTGAAAGCTTGCGGGCAAGCGGACTTTTCTCGATAGGTTTCAAAGGCGTTTCTCCCAAGCAACAATCCATTATCCGAAATGTCTGGGCCAACACTGCTTTCGATCAGTCCAGCATACTGATTTTCTGTCAGTATGGTGAAGTTTATCGGACTGGCACCCGACTTTGGGCTCTAATTCTTGAAAGGGGTAGCCAAGATGCCTGATCAGAACGAATATTCCGGACTGGCGGCGCTCTCGATCTGCGAAGCGCTTTTGCTCGCATTGAACGACCATAAAATTCTTCCCGAGCACGAGATCGTGGGGGTATTGCGCGACGCCGCCACAACACACGAAAATGCAATCGGTCCCCAAACCGACATGGAAATGCACCGGGGGGTCGCGGACCTGATCAAACGGATCATTGCGGGAGGAAACTCGGTTCGGCGGCCACAGTCCGATTGATCCTTGTGGAAAGCAATTTTGGTTCTATTCCCTCAATCAGGGTTCAATCCACTCCGCAGTAAATCGGTGCCACATTTGCCATGACTGTCCAGAACAATACAAATCTGCCACACGAAATTGCCGACAGGTTCACTATACCCGTCGCGAGGTTTCTCAAGATCGAGTCCGCGGCTGGCGGACTGTTGCTCGTGGCTGTGTTGGTGGCTCTTTTGCTGGCCAATTCAAACTGGGCATCGACCTTCCTTGCATTCTGGGAGACACCGGTTGGTCTGAATTTCGGGCCGTTGGACTTCACCCGCTCGTTGCGGCACTGGATCAACGACGGGTTGATGACATTCTTTTTCTTCGTGATATCTCTCGAACTCAAGCGGGAACTTGTCCTGGGCGAATTGAGGAAACCGAGACAAGCGGCTCTGCCCCTAGCAGCAGCTCTCGGCGGGATGGTCGTTCCAGTCGCAATCTATTTGGTTTTAATCGCAGGACAGTCCGGGACGCATGGTTGGGGAACAGTCATGGCGACAGACACGGCGTTGGCGATCGGGTGTCTTGCGCTCTTCGGACAGCGAATTCCCACCATACTTCGGTTGTTCTTGTTGTCGCTGGCGATTTTCGACGATGTGGGCGCAATATTGGTGGTGGCTGTCTTTTACGGTGTGCCGTTGAACTGGGCCGTCACTGGGCTTGCAATTCTCGGCCTTGGGTTGGTCGCGGGATTTGCACGGCTCGGAGTAAGGAGCGTTCCGGTATATTTTTTGATTGGCGGCGCCATCTGGTTGTGCTTCGACGCATCGGGTATCCATGCGACGATTGCCGGGGTTGTTCTCGGTTTGATGACACCGACACAAGTCTGGGTGAGCGATACACGTCTGCGTGCAATCCTCGGACGGGTGCTTGCCTATCCGGGAGGAGAGCACTGGAGCGGTGACACCCCGGACCGCCGTGATCTTCGCGAGGCCGGGCGGGCGGTTTCAGAGTCTCTTTCCCCGGTCGAGCGGCTCGGATTGACGCTGCATCCTTGGGTGGGGTTTGTCGTGATGCCGCTTTTCGCTTTCGCGAATGCGGGCGTAACGATCGAATTGAGCGACGTCAGTCAGAAGGTTTCCATCGCCATTGTTGCCGGACTTGTGTTTGGCAAGCCACTCGGTGTTCTCGCGTTCAGCTGGGGAGCCGTCCGTCTGGGCCTGGCAACCAGGCCCCCTCATTTGTCATGGCCATTCTTGACAGCCGGAGCCTTTCTTGCGGGCATCGGCTTCACCATGTCGCTGTTTATCGCGAACCTGGCTTTTGATCCGGATCTACTAGGAGCCGCAAAGCTCGGAATTCTTATGGGATCCGCAGTCTCAGCAGTAATTGGTTTGCTTGCGCTCTTGTGGCTGGTGACGCGGCCTGACCTCCGCCGAAGCGGAACAACCGGGGAAGTCTGAATAGTCGGCACGGTCGCGCATACGGTTGACTATGCAGCTCAGGGAATTCGGTTATTTCTCAAGAAAGCCAACGGTGCGGTATCTGACGGAATAGCGTCGCGTGATAACCACTTGCAGCAGAACTGCTGTCTACGCTGACTGAAGCTACAGTGACAGCACTCTGCATTGCGACGTTGATGGAAACCACATGCCGTCATCCTGACCGTTCAATGAATGACTGGTATCCACGCAGCCGCTGGCGAGTGGCAGACAACAGGATTGGGTTCAGTGAAGTCGCGCATCGGAAGCGATTCATCAATAGCTGTGCGGGCTCCCTGCGTGTCTTTGAGCCCACTGGCCTGATCTGTATCAGTGCCGTTTGAATACCTGAGAGCGTAAGGTCGGTGAAAGACGCACATTCACTGGTTGAAGAGCAGTGCGCAGGGTTCGGTGGACGCGTCCCGGCAAGGGTTCTGCAATTGCGCCCGGTCCTGTGAAAGAAAGGAACCAACGAGTCCCAAAATGCGAAATTTCAGAAACAAAGCCCGCTCCACCGGCTCCCTCGAGGCCGACCACCGGATCGCCAATCACCTGGCCTTGCTGTCCAGTTACGTACGCCTCAAGGGGATCGGTCTCACGAGACAGGAAGGTCCATTGGATGCCATGGAAGTTGCGTTGTTGTTGAACGCGATCAGTGCACATATCCAGGCCGTGTCGGACCTGCACCGGATACTTGCCGGCAGCGGTTCCGAAGACGAAGTTCAGTTGGGGGATCTTCTGGGCCAGATTTGCACAACCCTCTGGTCGGGCATTGCGGACGACGTCAATTTCACCGAAACCTACGCGCCTGACTGTGCCTTGCAATTCGACCATGTGCTCCCCGTTGCGCAGATCTTTACCGAGATCGTCACCAATGCTCTCAAGTATGGTCATCGCGCCGGTTCTGTCAGGCGGATCGGGATTGCCTGTCGAAAAGATTTCAGCGGATCGATCCTGATTACGGTCAGCGACAACGGACCAGGTCTTGGGAGTGCCGGCACCGGCAAGACCGACGTAGGATTGGGAACACGACTGGTAAAGGCGTTGTCTGCTCAAATCGGTAGCTCGATCGATTATTCATCAAGTGAGAGCGGCGTGACCGCAAGACTGACGTTGGCAAGTGCCAGCGCCGTGTTCGACCGGACGCTGAACCCGGACGAGCCACGCACAAGCATCAACAGGAACAGCTAGGGACCGGAGCGGATTTGGCGTGTCATGGGTTGAGCCGGCCCTTGTCGCGATATGTGCCGTGCTCCGTTAGACGTTTCCCTATACCGTGGCGTCCATTGAATTCCCGGTCGGTATTCCAACTTCAATCATCAATCACTGTGTGATGCACTTCGACTGACATTTCTCCAAGAGCGTTCGCGGGTCCCGTAAAACTGCCAGCAACCGGGACGACCTGATGAATTCCGCGAGCGACGGCAACGGGGACAAGATTTTTGGATCCAACGCTTTGGTTCGTGGGATCGAAAGCGACCCATCCTGCACCTGGTAGAAAGACTTCCGTTCAGGCATGGGTGGAACCCTTACCTTCATGCCCCACAAGGCGCTTATTAGGATCAAACAGATAGCCGGAGACGACGCGCGCTCCGAAACCAAGGCTTCGCACAGCCTCCGCGAACAGGACTGCGATGTCGCGACATGCCCCTGATCCGCGCGATAGTGTGTCCAGAGGCGTCTGCGTTCCCTCCATCTCGCGGCTTAGATAGGCAATGCTGGTCGAGACGCCGGCCGCGATGTCCCTCAGGAGTGACAATGTATCGGTCGGACGTCCAAGGACGAAACCCTCGGCCCATCTGGATAGTTGGCCGTCAAGGTCAGGATATTGAGGTGTTGAAAGCGCTCCTAGGTCGATCACGTCGTCATCGGAATAGAAAAATGGGTAATTGATGGCCTCGGTAGCAATTGTGAATACCGGCCAGGCCGACGCGGTGAGTTCAACAGTTGCGCGACTTTCGACGAGCAATTGATCCGTCGGCGCGCTGAACCGGGCAGTCGCGACAGCATTGCCCGCGACATCATGGGCCCAGGTGATTTCTGCCTCTGGCGACACCATCAATTCATGCGAAATGAGCCGCAGGTCGCGCGCTTCACGCGGCCGCAACATCATCCGGTGAGGTCCAAGTAAGACCGGTTGCAGATAACGGTATACCGTTGCGTGATATGTGCTCAGCGTTGTCATCAGGGGCTCTCTGATATTTTTGAAGCAAGAAGGGCGCACGCTCACAGTGCTCAGCCGGCAAACTGATGTCGACACGACGTGAGCCAGAGAGGAGGGGGCGTTCTCTTTCCGCAGCCGCCTTATAACCCGGCTCTGTCACACGGCAGGCGTCTTTGGCTCGACATGACTGAGGCCAAGCACCAGATCGTGCGGTACACCATCGAGCGGCATGAAGGCCTCCGGCCCGGCGGTGGCGATCGCCTGCCCGTCAAGCCGCGCCATAGCATCTTCAGTATGGGCCACACAAATTCGCACAATGTATCCGCTACTTTCAGACGTGCCGAAAAGCCTGACCAGTCCTCTGGGATATTGGGTGCCACGCGCAGGCGATTGCCCTCACGGGTAATGCCGAGGATCCACTCAATCGCCGCCCGGTGCATCCAGGCGGTTGTCTGTATTGCAATAAAGGCCAAAACCAGACCGAAGCCCCATGGGCGTACCCCGAAACGCGCCATCTGCGAGCTTTGGCAGCGTTCGTTAGTAACTGGCCGGCAGATCGGTTCCGCTTTCGCCAATTTGCGCCACGACCTGATGATAGCTAACGAGAAACCACCGAGCAGCAGGTACGATCGTGTGACCGGCTGGAAATCAAGATTGCAGGCCTCGCGCGTGACCGGGAAGGCAATTGCATTTTCTTCCGGTCGGCGCTGCAATGGCAACACACGCGGTGGCTTACGGGTGACGTATTGTTGTGCTGCCAGACTGGTCGCATGCTGCTCCAGACGTTAGACCCCAAACAACAACTCCGCACGTACAGGATTGATATCGTTCCAAGGTACTTTGTTTGCCCGTCGAAGTGGCAACCAACCGCGACACCCGACGATCATCAGGAACCTCCGATGCCAAATTCGGCCGAATATCAAGCGGCGGTATGCAGGTGCTGAATGTGAGGCGACGCCACAGGATATCTGCGGGCACCATCAGAGCCGGTTCACAACCTATCGCCAATTCACGCGGGCAGTATTGGGAGCAGTGTTTAATTTCCGCTTGGATCGGCAATCGCCCTGCCACAAATCCGGTTCAGGCTTTTTTGGCCTTCGGCGATGTCTCGATGCTCAAACCCTTGCTGAACGAGGGTGACGGGACAGGCTTGGTCTTTTTCTGCTTTGGTTTTCTGTCTTCTCTACCGCGGCGGCTTTTGCCCTTTGCCATTTCTTTCTCCTGTTCTCGCGTCGGAAGGCCATTTTCCGGCGTGTATCCGCGCTCCGGATAGTGTTCCGATCAGTTGCTTTGGCCTTTGACAGCTCCGCCTCGATGCTCCGGCAAGTTTTTCAATTCGACCTTGGTCATCTTGGTGTAAGCAAGGATTTTTCCGTTTCCATCGCGCATGAAGGCGATGCGTGACACATCAAGGGCAACTTGCTTGACTCCGATCCCGAAAAAGCCGCCAACTTCAATGACTGCCCTTGCGTACTGTCCGGTGCCGAGCATTTCGGAGACATTACCGATCACTTTGTCATCGGGTCCGAAGATATCGGCGCCCTTGACATTAGCGGCAATGATCTCGCCGGCCTGAAGGGGCTTATGTGATGAATGGTCCATGGGACCTCCTGGGTGTGGCTGGAGTGCGCGACAGGCGGTAGGCCCGATCAGGATTGCCAGACAGGCAAAAGTGACTTGTCAGCAGCTGTTTGGTGCCGGGTTTAACGGCGTCGCCCATCATTGAAGCTGTGTGACAACATAGCAGCAGTGGTGGCGATGCATGCTGATGTAGGTTAGCGTGTCGTCACATTTACGGCTAATCCGCAGCCAGATATTCGGTTGAGGGTCTCTGAACCGTATCGGCGGTGGTGATGCAAACTTTTGACCGCGCGTTTAAGTAGAGATCGACGAAAACCACCCCGGTTTACGGCTGGCCAACTGCAGCGGCTCGATTGTTGCCCTGAATACTTCCGGCAGGATATTCTAGCACGGTCGGGCGTCCTGAGTAGTTAACCAATGCATCGCTGAGTTCGGCCAATGTCGACAGCTCACAAGGCGCATGACCTAACGGCGACTTTAAGAATATCGCGAAATTGATCTAAGGGTCGTTTTTGGGGCGCACCCACGTCGATCCAAAGTTTGCGGATTTTGTCGGCTTCCAGGCCGCGACATTTCAGTCCGAACGACTGGAATGGGACGCCAAGCAGCCATTGAACCAATAGGTGTTGAACGGTAGTTCCGGGCCGACAGGAGACTGTCGGTTAAGAGGCCAAAATAGTGGGATAGCTGCGGTTCGCACGGTATCTGATTAACTGCGGCTTCCAGATTCATAGCGCCTGTCCTCGAAAGATTGGGATGGAGGCGCATTTCTGGGTGGCGGCAGTGCTGCCTTTGTCCTGCTCAGCGAATGGGTGCCATAGTCCTCCCGCCGCAGACTGATCGAGCCATGCTAACAGGCTTGCTCTGACGTCAGCAGATATCTCGAACTGGGGCGGCCCGTCTTCTTTCGAACCACCACTGTGCTTATACGGATCGCAGCTCCACCGACCGCCGTTCCGATCTTCAACGTTACTAGATCGAAACCTCGCAGTTTGCTGTCGATTGTAAGATCGAACAGCACCCGGTTGCGCGTCCGTCCTTCCCGATCGAGGAAAAAGCGGATCGCCCAGATCTGGCGTTGCCTGAGAGGCTTCTTGACTCCAACCATTCGACCAGCATTCCATACTCCTTAGGCCAATATTGGCCGTCCGGAAGATATGCGAGCATGGTGAGCCAATGGGATCGTCTGCAGGCTCTAGGGTTTTATTTTCAAAACCAGCGATGGTTTGAGCTTGAAATGTCTTAGCCACTTCAGAAAGAGCCCAGACATTTATTTATTACCGTCAGGCGAAATGTACCCGTCTTTGGGTGGCGCCAATATGGTTGATCGGATTCTCTATATTCGTATACCCAACAAAAATTTGCACTGCTCGAATGCTGCGTCTGCAATGAAAATGACCGACGATTTATCCGATGCAACGACCACTTGCCATATTCTTCTTGTGTCGACCTTATTGCGGAATCACGCCCACCAGCCAGTCTTGAAAACTGTCCTGTACGCATCGGCGTGGAGCAACATGGTCCTTGATCGAGCCTCCAGAAGGTTCCATCCAGGGGAGACGTCTGTCGAGTGCGTCCGCCACAGATTCCGTTTTGACAGGAACGCCCACCTGTTTTGGTCGTCAATGTTGACACGCTGATTACCGAAGAAGTCAGGTGTCGATCTGCCATGCGGTCAATCCCGGCTGACTTCCCAATCCACGTTGCCGGGGATGAGGCCTGGTTTCAAGGGATTGCAGCAAAGCGGCCTCGTCCTCATTGTCGGCCAGCTCCAGGCTCCAGACACGAAAGCCGGTAAGCTCATAGGCACCGAAAGACGTTATCATTGCGACGTCTGCCGCATCGTGCCCCCTGACCATCAGAACTCGTCCGGCTCTTGGCACATTGTAGCGAGCATCGAATGTGTACCATTTGCCGTCCAGATAAACTTCGAACCACGCGCAGAAATCATCGAAGCCCGTGTCGGCGACGCCTATGTCCCCCAGATAACCACTGACATAGCGAGCCGGAATTCCCATTGCCCGGCACAGGCTTATCGCCAGTTGGGCAAAATCCCGGCAAACGCCGGTTTTTTCTTTCAATACGTTCGCGGCTGTTTTATCCGGCCGGCCATATTCGTAGCCAAAGGAAACATGGCTGTGAACGAAATCACAGATCGCCTGAACCCTCGACCATCCCTCCTTCGTCCGCCCGAATTTCTTCCAGGCAAAATCCCCCATCAGGTCTGAGTCGCAGTAACGGCTTGCGAAAAGGTAGGTCAATGTTTCGTTGGGCAGGTCCTGCAGGGCGATTTGCGATGCGGCAAGTTGAACTTCATCCGGCTGACCGTCCACTTCGACGATGCAGTCGGACCAGAATGTGGAGATTCCTGCAGGCGCGGTCAGGCGGGTAATGCGATTGCCATAGCCGTCGGTGTATTCCCGGATATCGGGAATGTCGATGTTCCGTACGCGATCGGAGCCGATCATTCTGCTGGCAAAATCGCTATGAACACTCAAGGCCAAAAGCATTGGTACAGGCGCCGGGCACGTGACGGTAATCTCAAACCCTATTCGGATGAGCATGTCGTTCTTCCTTGTGCGCGAGTGAAATAAGGTCCAGGCTGCAGCGCTTTCCGAGCCAGGAACAACCAACAACGGCATGCGGTGGCGACAAGGTTTAGATGACAACCGCTATTCGCATCCTTCACACTACACGATATCGCTATAGCCGGCCGGTAAAGTTTGGTGTTCACAGGCTTTTGCTGCGCCCCAGAGACGGCCATGATTTGCGACTGCTCTCGTCTGCAATTGCAATTTCTCCCGCACCCAAGCTGAGTTGGCACTTCGACACGTTTGGCAATTCGGTCGCTACCGCGGAGTTTTCCGAGGCCTCTAGCAGACTTGAATTCCGCAGTGAATTGCTGATCCGGCGGTTTTCCCACGATGATTTCGTTGCCTCTCCGGGGCGAAGTAGAAGCGCCTATCCATTCACGTACCCAACGGAAGATCTTATAGACCTCGCGCCGTTCATATCGCTTGAGAACCCGGAAGAGTGTCCGGTACTAGATGCGTGGCTGGCGGCTGAAATCGGTTCCGGTCCGGATGAGGTCCTCGACTTTTTGCGTTTGTTGTCAGAAACGGTCAACCACAATGTGACTTATGTTCGACGGGAACGTAGCGGCACGCAGAGTGCAGGAACAACTCTGAAGAAAGGAACCGGCAGTTGCCGCGATTTTGCTTTCCTATTTATGGAAGCGGCGCGCCGTTCTGGCTTCGCAGCCCGCTTTGTCACGGGTTATCTAAACGATGTCCTGGATGACGGACACGTGCACTCTGGCGGCGGGGCAACCCATGCATGGGCGGAGGTATATCTGCCTAGCGAAGGCTGGGTCGAGTTCGATCCCACCAATCGCATCATCGGCAGCCCAAACCTCATCCGGGTTGCCGTTACCCGGACACCTCGACAGGCAATCCCTATCAGCGGAACATACGACCCGCGTCCCGGAGCGGTCTTTTATGGAATGGATGTTGAGGTCAAGACGAGTATCGAGCCCTATGATCCAAGGAATTCCGACTAGGACACAGCTGATCAAGAAAAGCAGATCTTACGCTTAGTGAGACAGCCTGTTCCTCTCCTCGGCATCGCCTAATCTACATCACAAGACCTGCAAATATATAGGAAGCACAAGCTGAAAGTTGCCGACGAATAGTCTTCTGACCGCAAAGCCAGCACCCAGGGCAATCATGGTTCATTAAAAATAACCCTCCACCGACACGTAAATGATCATCGCAAAGCTCAAAAATGCCAAACACGTCGTGGCGACGTCGGGTCCCAAGCGTTTTTGGAAAGTAGATCTGTTGAACGTCATTCTGCCCTCGATGTTGGGGCGAAGTATGATGGCTTCGGTCGGCAATGCCCTAAAAATTGCTGCCGCTGCTGTATTATATAGGAATATTTTTTGTATTTGCTAATTTTATTTTGAATGAAATTGAATTACATTATGGATTTTCAATATTAAGTATTGCATTTTTTAAGAAAAATACTGACATAACATAACGATGTTGATTTTTATTTCATATAAAACCTTCTAAATTTTGGTAATTCAAGCTCAATGCATAACAATGCAATTGCATTCTCTAAATTCAAAAAGTGCTACATAGAGGGTGACATTCGTTGACGACAAGCATGGAAGGTCCCACAAAGTTTGCCCTCTGCTAGACGCTCCGAACCGAGTTTCCTCCGGCGATGATACGCCTTATCAAGCTCACAACCGCCTGGTGCGCTTTTCTTTCGGCTTCTGTACCCAGGGCATTCTCGTGAGCGGCTGCGGCATCATGCAGGACGCCTACAATCTCGTGTTCGGGGAGAAGTTTATGATCGCTCAAGGCAAGCAGAAGTGCTTCGCAGATCGAAAGAGCGGCCATTCCCGAATAGTCTGCGTGGTCAGACATTGCAGTTTTCCTTTGTCGGAATTGAATTCCAAAATAGGCTTGAGGCCTCATGAAATTACCATTGTCGCAGGAAGTGCCCTAAGCTGGACTGATCGAAAGCAGTCTCAGCACAGACCATTGCAAGAAATCACTACCGGTCCGGTAGGTGCCACTTGAACGACATCCAAGATAGTCCCTTTACCCGCAAGTTGGCCGGATACGTCACGTTGTCACCGGTTGAGCTCGAGGTTTTGGAACAATTGCATAAACGCCGCCGGTCTTTTGCAGCGGGGCGAGACCTCGTGCAGCAAGGGCAATCGGAACAGGCAGCCTACATTCTTTCAGAGGGTTGGGTCTGCTCCTATAAGATTCAGCAGGATGGGACGCGCCAGATCATAGACTTCCAGATCCCAGGTGATTTTCTAGGCTTGCGCAGTGTGCTCTTGCGCACTTCCGACCATAGCTTTGAACCGGTAACCAACATCCAGGCTGTCGAGGTTCTGGCAGGCGATTTGTTTCAAGCATTCTCGCAAACGCCTCGCCTGGCAAACGCTATCCTGTGGGCTGCGTCGCGAGACGAGGCAATGGTGGTTGAGCATCTGGTGAATATCGGTCGTCGCGACGCAGGCGCACGCCTTGCGCATTTTCTGCTTGAACTCGGCGCCAGATTGGCTCTGGTCGGCATGGGGAGCAGGGCAGGTTTCGACTGACCTTTGACGCAGTATCATCTTGCCGACGCACTGGGACTAAGCGCAATCCATGTCAATCGTGTCCTACGACAATTGCGCGAAGATAGATTGCTCACATTTAGAAACGGTCACGTGACGTTCGATAATCGGCTTCGTCTCGTCGAAATAGCAGAGTTCGACGAGGCATATCTCGACCACGAAGGTCCATTGTTAAAATAGCTACGAGATAAAACAAAACCGGCAGCTACTTGATCTCTTCCAATCTGTCGCGCGTTGCTTGTGATTTTGCTAAATCTCCCCTTTAGCCCAGCTTTCGGCTGAAAATCGAGATCTGCCAAACCGACGGGAACCTGACTGCAAACAGTTGGTTCACGCGCATAACAGACCGGCAAGCAAAAATTGCCGAAAAAAGCAGCGCTAACAGCTAGCGGACACGAAGGCATAAAAGGTTTCAGGCTAACTTGGATCAGCGCGCGTCATCGAAGCGCCGTGTAAAGTTATCAGCAAGATCGGGTCTAAGGGTACATCCCCCCTGAAAAGACTACGATTTCGATTTTGCAATGCAGTTATCAAACAGATCGGCAGCAACCAAGATGAACATGCGATCGACAAGGTCGACGGTGACTTTCTGCCATCCTTTCACACTAAAGGGCCGTTCAGAAATTCTACCAGCCGGCGCCTACGAGGTGCTGGTCGAGGAGGAGGAACTGCAAGGAGTGAGCTTTCTGGCCTACAGAAAGACGGCAACTTATCTGATCGTCATGAGACGGGGCAAGACCGAGATGCGTGAAATCTCCGGCGAAGATTTGGCAGCCGTACTCAGTCTGGATCAACTTGCATTTCAAGACAATTAACGAAGCGAAGCGGACGTTTCTCCGCAGGAGGACCTGAAATGAATACTCCCGAATGGCTGAAACCTGTAACGCTTGGCGTATTGATCGGAGCCGTCGCAGTGAGCGCGGTAGGATTTTCCTGGGGTGGTTGGGTAACGGGTGGAAATGCAACAAAAATGGCGAACACGCAGTCACGAGACGAAGTGATTGCAGCGCTGGTACCGGTTTGCATCGACCTATCCCACACCGACGCAGAACGTGTAGCAAAGCTGGAAAAGATCCGTGAAACCGCTGCGTACCAGCGCTGGAATGCACTCATGGAAACTGGGTGGGCGATAGTTCCTGGTTCGGACAGCTCAGACCGAGATTTGGCGAAAGCCTGCCTGGATGCACTCGAACTCGACAAGTCATGATCGGGAGAGCACATCATGTCAGAAAACAAACCTGGTTCGGCGTCCGCAGAGGATCTCCAACTTCACAATCATGCCGCAGTGGATACCGTTGCTTTCTATGTGAAGGAAGGCCCGACACTCAGGGACTTTTTTCGTCACAAATCGCGAAATAGCCGAAGGGAGACTTTTGCGATCCAGGCAGCGGAAAATGAAGGCATGCAGATCATGTTGGACGAACCGGAATAACAACGAAGCCCTGCGGCTTATCTTGGCTGAAATTGATCAAATAACTAGGGAGAAAGCGTTTCTCGGGGTCAGGCGGGCGATACGAACTTCTGATAATCCACCTTACAGAACGAGAGCATTTCGTCCCGGTCAGCTGGCGCGTATGCAATTCTCAGGAAAGAATTGCCATGGCACTGGAAAACAACGGCACTCCCGGTTCGGGCCTATGGGTGGGTTGAGATTTTCGTGCCAGGAGCAGGCTGGATTTCATTCAATCCCACCAACAGGGCTTTCGGGTCGCCTCGGAGAATCAATCCTGCTTGGCTTGGCCCCTCTCAATCGAAAGCCGATCGAAGGCCTCTATACAAATGCCATTTCTCTGGTTGCGGAAGTCATCGAGGCTAAGACAAAGCAATTCACGCTCTGTGGAGAGATCGTTCAGTCGGCATTCGGCACACCGCCGGCCGATGAACGTGACGGAAAAGCGTTGCGGACTATACTGGCCTTGGGTCGTCAGGACATCGACTCTTGTGGTTTGACTGCTGCGCCGGAAATTAAGGTTCTTGGGGCAAGCGGCGACCATCTGATACTGGACACCGGAAAGCATGGGGCGACCGTGGGTTCCGAGATAACCTTCAGGCTCAACTACAGTGCATTGCTGCGCGCCATGACGTCTCCATTCATCGTGAAGACCCACACCTTGCCCACAAAACACGGAGCATTTGCGACCTGGATAGTTCACACGCCACAGTCATCGGAGGAGCTGCACCAATGGCATTGACATTTCCCAATCATAGCCGAAGTTACGATCCAGGGAAGCAATCCATACGCTTCACAGGATACGATGGTGTATTCGAAATCTCGGTTTTTGTTGAGGTCGCTATTCTCCAGGCGATGACAAAAGAGCGGCTTTCCGAAGAGATACACTATCTGGCAGCATTCGATGGCCTGCGAGCTGCAATCGAGCGGCATACCAGCAAGACTTATTCGCGCAGACGCAGGGCCACGGTCGTGCTCACGAAAGCCGATATCAAGTAGGCGTCCCTTTGCCCGGGATCCGGCACAGGTCGTCAGACGCAACCGGAAATCTCGCACTACAACATTCCGCCAATTTCAGTGGGAAAGAGCCATACCCATCGAATGGTTCGAACAAACTCGGCTCACTCAACAGGAGAAGATTATATGGCCAAAGGGCAAAAACGCGGAAATCGCGAAATAAGGAAACCTAAGAAGGTGCAAACGAAAACAGAAACGCCACAACCAGCGACACCAGCCCTGACCAGGGGTGTTTCGGCAACTGTCGCAGGTAACAAGAAAAAGTGACTTTGGCGTGATCGAGGAAAGATGCTGGCCTGCAAAATACCGCTAAATTTTTCGTGCTTGAGCAAGCTGAAGCTCTTTGCTTACAGAGACGGGATGGCGAACAGAGTTAGAATTCCCGCGTCCGCTTCGCCTGCACACCGACGCATGTCAGTTCGGATGTGCGTCTTCTCAGGGGTAAAATGGGACCATGAACCGGAAAGACTCGGCCAGCTCCACTTTGCGCGTGGTAGTGATGTCTGGTTCGCCCTCGTCCATTTCCTCGAAAGCTGCGCCAATCGCCACACTAGTGTGGTCGCACGGGTACAGGTTGAAGAGCGTGCGCGGGCGCCAGCCTTTCATCGGATCGCGCGACTGGAGCGAGTTCAATCGCAGGCAGCCGATCCACTCCGCGTTGTTAGCAGACAGCTCTGAGGAGGGCAGCGGTCGCTCGTGAATTTTCGCGAGTACAACTGGACATTGCTTGATGCTGATATTGTTGAATCCGTGCAACACGGTGCCACTCAGGGGCAAAGTGTCCGCAAGCATAAATTCAATAAATCTCTTTCCCTCTTTATTTTCAAAAAAACATGATAAAATAACGCGACAATTATCATGTGGTTTTATTGCGCCGTATGGCTCACTTTTGCTTTTCGTAGTGAAACAGTCCATATTTTCAGCGTTAGAAGACCAAAACCAGTAGTTGACATTCTCATTTAAAACCCATAGAAATGCGGCATCGATATTTTCTTGCCGAGCTTTGGTTACAACGCGATTGGCACCGCGTTCTTAACGAACCCTCCCTTTAAAGCATCGTTATCACCACCTGCGAGCCCTTTGCTTGCCGGTTCCTCTCTCTATGCTATGAAAGGGTTCATCATGACCACTGGCACAGTAAAATGGTTCAATTCTACCAAAGGCTTCGGCTTTATCCAGCCTGACAACGGCGGCCCGGACGCATTCGTCCATATCACCGCTGTCGAGCGTGCTGGCATGCACGAAATCGTTGAAGGCCAGAAAATCGGCTACGACATGGAGCGCGACACCAAGTCGGGCAAGATGTCTGCCTGCAATCTGCAGGCCGCCTGATAGATCCGGAATCTGCTTTCCCTTGACCACGGATGTACTGGCACTGTCGAAAGCATGAGACCAAGCAAGGCCAGGCAAGTTGCCTGGCCTTTTTCGTAACTGCTCACTGGTGAGCGGCCTCTACGAGGAAAGCCATGTCCGAGAACTACAGCAAACTTCGCCAGCACGCCGAATCCGCTTTTGGTAAAGCCCAGTCGCAACTCTTCGAACGCCAACGTGCGATTGAAGACCTGAACTCGATCGTAATTGCCCGCAACGAAAAGACTCAGAGATTGCGGGAGGCCCGGCTCGCCAAGGAATTGCGAGACAGTCTGGCCTCAGGAACCAAGCCGGCTTCGAAACGGGCACGAAAGTCCTGAAGCCGCTATACGTATCCCGTCAAATGGAATTGAGATTTGAAAAGAATTACAAATAGCGAACACACCGACCGCCGCGGCGCTGCGAAGGACGCCAAGGCAGCCCTTGTTGAGGCCTTTCGTGCCGCCAAGGAGGCTGCCGAACCGACCCGCGAAGCCAAACAGGCGGAGCGGCGTATGATCGCCGAAGCTCGTGAACAGCGCCGAGCCGAGCGCGAGCAGGCGAAACTTGAAGAACAAAATCGCGTTGCCGCTGAAGCAGCAGCAAGAGATGCCGCCGTTGCTGCCGCAGCCAGAGCTGAAATCGATGCGCGCGAGCTGGCTGACAAAACCCGTATCGAGCGGGTCCTGCAGGACGACGCAGCTCGTAAAGCTGAACGTGACCGGCGCTACGCAAATCGAAAGGCACGTCAGGCCTGAAGTTGTCATGACGCATGGTCGTGCTGCTGCCTATTGAGAATGACCGCAACCTAGTCCTCAGCTAGTCCGGTCTCGACACAGGCCAGGGCGTCCGCCGTGTGCGCAAACGGAAGCACCTTGTCCACGACGGCCGGCTGACGCCTGCGTCAAGTTCAGTCGCCTGGGTGATTATCCGACCTATGTCAGACCATCTGGGCGGTCGCAGACCTCAGCCGAGAGAAAATATGGATCTGGATCCATTCAACAGTCGGCCGCTTCGACGTAGCGGGCGAACGCGTGCGATGGCTGAATTGGCGGCGCATTTCGCTCTTTTGTTCTCCACGCAACGAAAATCCGGTTTTCGAATCTGAGCGCGAGTCATTGTAAACCCGAATGGGGGCCGAAGCTGCCCTTGGACCAATTGGTGTTGAATGACCGCAACGGGCCGGTGCTACCACCGGCCCTTTCGTCAGATCTCTACGCCTTCAGAGATCGTTAGCGAGTCTTCGAGTTCTACGCCGAGGTATCGGACGGTGCTGTCCATCTTCGTGTGGCCGAGAAGAAGCTGAACCGCTCGCAGGTTGCCGGTCTTTTTATAGATTTGGGCGACCTTCGTCCGTCTCAGGGAATGCGTGCCATACGCGCTCGGTTCCAAGCCGATCGAGCGCACCCAGTCCTTCAAGAGACGAGCGTATTGCCGCGTCGATATATGCGGGCGGTCATGGAAACGGCCAGGCCAGAGGTACTCGTGACCGGTCATCACCGGATTGCTGATCCACTCCATGAGGGCCTTTCGGGTGCCATCGGTGATTTCGAACCGCACCGGCGATTTTGTCTTGCTCTGCAAAATCGAGGTTCGTTCCTTGACTGCGCCAGCCGAGAAGACGTCCGCGATTTTCAGTCGGACCAGATCGCAGCCGCGCAGTTTGCTATCGACTGCCATATTGAAAAGCGCCAGATCACGGACGGCGCCGGCCAGTTCGAGGCGAACGCGGATCGCCCAGACATGTTTTGGGAGCAGTGGCCTTTTCTGACCGATAATGCGACCGTGGTTCCATGCCTTCTTGGCGGGCACCACCATCGGCAGGTTGAAAGTAGACATAGCGGTTCCTCCGAACCACTCCTACCCAACGCAACACTCGCGACATTCGAGCAAGCTATGATATGTCCATTCCTGGTGAAGCGGACAACGGCTGCATGGAGCCCATTTTGCTAGTTAGATCAAGTGCGGCTAAAGTCCGGTTAAGGTAGCGAGTGGGTGGTGGGCATGACCCGTAGATTTCAGGGTAATCATCTGGAGAAACTCGGAGAGAAAAATACCCTTCCGGTTCCCGACGCTTTTCGACGAGTGATTGATAATAAACCTTTGGTGGTTCATCCGAGCTTCCGCAATTTTTCCGTGAGATTCTTACGCAAGGACGTAGTTAATCACGACCTCTTGGCGAAACTCATGGAAGAAACCGGGCTGAATAATTCGCGGCTTCAGCGTTTGCTATCTCGCCTGCCTGCGGAGGTTCTTCTCAACGAGAATTCGTTTACTTTTCCGCAGGCGTTTATGAAATTCTTGGCTGCATTTTTCAACATAGAGAACGAGGTGCATTTGACGGCACGTGGAGATTTTTTTGAAGCGACCGATAAGACCACGTCTCAATTGAGACACGAAGCCCTAAGCGAAATTTGCGCACAGAACTTACCCGACGATTTTGACCCCAGTGAGCTTGTCGGTAACTTCGGTGAAGTTAATAATGAGACTTTGGAAAGCCTATCAAATACTGATGTTTCTGACGCATACGAGACGCTGGATGCTTGTGTTGACCAGTACTCGATTGCAGCACTTGTAAATGACGAGAAGTCAGCAGAATTATGCAGGTCGGCTCAGAAAAAAATATTGGAAAGCGCTGCTTTAGATCCGACGTCTCTGTTCAAAATGTCTTCAAGAAACTTCGAGAAACTTGTCTATTCTGTCTTCTCAGAACTTGGCTGTGACTGCGAACTTACGGCGTCTTCATCAGATGGTGGCTTTGATGTATTTGTACGAGCGAAGGGAGTGTTAGGGACACAGGCTCAGATTTTCGAGTGCAAAAGGTTTGGTCCTGATAGACCAGTTGGAGTGGAAATTGTGAGAAGTTTGCTTGGAACCGTGACCAAGGATTTGTGCAATGGCGCTACCTTGGTGACTACATCTACCTTCACTTCTGGAGCAAATGCATTGCAATCATCTAATTCATATATTTTGAACTTGATGGACTATGGACAGTTGATGAAGTGTGTGTTTAAGGCTGTAGGCCCGTTGGATAAAGCAGTTCATAGCTGACCTTCGGCCAATGGCAACTTTGTCCGCTTAGTGGGCCTTGGCAGCGAGGCAGACAACGCAGCCGCAGCGAATGGCTGCTATGCGAAGCCGCAGTGCAACTTCTGCTTAACTGACGAACGGCAGCAGTGGGCCGAAATTGCCAACGAAGGCTGGATCAACGAATGTCAGTTAGACCCCGTACGCGCCACGTAAGCCGACAATCCGTTCCTGGCCCCGTTTCAACTTTTTAAGCATCGCGTTACAGTTGAAAGTTCAGTGCTGCAGATTGGCACTATGGCTGCCAAAATACATCACCTGTTGCGTTCACGTCTGTTGCCTTCGTCAACATCTTGAATGAAACGGATAACTTTGGTCCGCACCCGACACGTCGAGAACGTATCTTCCGGTAAAGTTTCAAGCGTTTCAGCTTCATCATGATCGAATGTGACCGGAACCAAGGCGACAAGCGTAGCTGGCAAGCTGTCGCCGTTCTGCCCGAGGAGCGACATGGCGGCCTCGATATGTCTAAGAACCTTCGAAAATGGCGGGTTCATGACAATTCTCTGAAACTCAGCCCTGCCTTTGACCTCCTCGGCATAGGTCAGAAAACAGGTTTGAATGACCGGGACACCAAGCGTTTCCACGTGGGCGGCAAGCTTGTGGTGGCGCTCGATAGCGCAAATTTTCTCAGAAGGGTATCCGTTTGCCAGCAGTGTCCATACCAGCGCGCCAGTGCCTGCACTCGGTTCCAGGGTACAGAAATCCCCTGGCGGTCCCAGGTATTCGACCATGCGGTGGGCAACGCTGCAGGGTGTCACGTGGCACTCGCTCGCTTTGTCGATGACAAGAGGTTTTTTGTGGTCCAGAGCCTTGGGAATATCGCGGCTGGATCGGTGCTGAACGGAGACAAAGAAGGGTTTGTTCGGTCGCGAATAGACGGATTTTTTCATTGCAAGCCTGTTGGAGAATTGGCGTCTGGTCAAAGCCGAGGGGGTAGGCCCCCTCGGCAGTCCTTTTGTCAAACGCTGTCGGATCGATCCTTGAAGCCATCCGGTGCCGGATGTTCCTTTGAGTCTGTCAGGAACACTGCCACCCAAGGGCGCATGTAATAGGCTTCTGTGCTGGTCGGATCCTTACAGATCTTGAACCGGAACAAACCGCACGCGCTGGTTCGGGTGCCTCGCAGGTCCTGCCAGATCTTGGAATATTGGTCTTTGGTGAGTTCGATCTGGCGGAAGGCGTCCTTCCGACCGTAGATATTGCCTGTCGCCGCGACGATTTCCCGGTTCCCGGCCCTGAAATTGAGGATAGGCGGAAGTGTCGGTTTCTTATTCGGAACGACATAACCGACTGCTTGCATCAGGTCGCGCCAATCGTCCGCGCTAAGGTCGAGCGATTCCGCATTGGCAATATGCAGCGGCAAGGGTGCCGAGCTCGTTAGTTTGAAGCCGGTCTCGTTGACCTCGGCATTCGGCTTGTGCGCGCCGTGCTCGCGGGCAAAACCTTGCAGAATTACGGACGTTATCTCTCCTTCGTATCGCTCAACCGGTCCCAGCAAATCACGTTCGTATGCCAGCCGGTTCAAGATGTGATCGATCCAGCGGCGACGAGTCTCGCTATCCAGGATCTTTTGAGCATTGCGCATCGACGTTTCCCGCAGGTCCTGAGCAGTCATGGAGCCATCACGGAAGGCGCGTTGATGGTCCCAGTAACAGAGATCACCAGTTTTGAGACGCATGCCGGAGAGTTTGGCGATTGTTTCGTCGCTTGTGGCTTTCTCCCAAACCTTCACGCAAAGGGCGGCGTGATTAAGCGCGCGCTGATGGTCGCGCAATTCGGCCAGCAGGGTTTTGATGCGGTTGGCACGGACACGTAGGTTGTTTTTCATGTTGGCGAAACGTTCAACGCCCGCAGCTTTCCATTGCCAGTACTGAACCGATTTTGCAGCCCTAACCGACTTGTCCATGGCATTGTGCATGCGTTCCTGGGTTTTCCGTGCCTTGCGTTCGGAGTGATGCCCGACAAGAATTGGTTGGCCCATGTAGAATGCCTGGGAAAGATCGTCGGCGGCCCGCATGAAGGCGTTTGATTCACGGTCCCGTTTATCAGCAAGGGCGTCGAGGCGTTCGGCCTTTGCCTCGGCCCGCTCCGCCAGCGTGGTCATCTCCGGTTCGATGTCATCAGCCAGTTCTATTAGGAAGTCTTCGCGTGCCGGGGTCCATTTGGGAGCAACAAACAACTCCTGTTTCGGTGCCCACTTGAACCCCATCTCTTTGACGTTTGCGTATGTTTCGGCGTCTAGCCTGCGATCTGCGTAAAGACGTAGCTTGTTGTCTTCCGGGCTATAGGTTGCGGTGTAGTTGTCTTGGCTCATGAGGTTGCTCCGTTTCCTTGAACTTGGCCGTTTGGCTCGTTTCATTTTCCGCGTCGCCGGAAACGGGGGGGGCGGGTCAAGGACCGGAAGCGGGGAGGGGCATCACCCGCGCGCACAAGGCGAAGCCGCGGAGCGTGGGGAAACCCGGCTCAAGGCCGCCTAGCGGTTCATCCTTGATCGGCCGGGGGCGGAGCCCCTTAAAAGAGATGTGACCGGTGGATAGCCGGACATTATTCGATAGGGGAGCGGGTCAGGTTCGGGAGAGGAACGCGATCGGGACGGTTTACCGGCACGATCCTGTTTTTTGGAAGACCTGGACCGCTCCCCACCGGGGCAACGCCCCTCAGCTGATAATCTGCCCGGCCCGTCAGGGCCGGTCCATTCTCCCAGAAAACAAGAATGAAATTTGCGGGACTGTTTCCTGATGGAAGCGGCCAGCCACACGGGGATTATCACAGGGCTGGCCGCACCGGGCAGCGTTACGCTGCCGCTTCGATAATTTCCTCAGGCACAGGAGTGCCGTAAGAGAATGTCATCAGACTTGGCACCCAGCCGGTCCCTGCTACCTTGTCGTAGGCATAGGCTGCGGCTTCCTTCTTCTTCATCTTGCGAACAGGAGCCGCTGTTTCCTCTCCGCAAGCCTCAACAAGGCTTTGGTGAATGATTTCGAGCTTCACTCGGGAGAAGTAGTTTTCGGCAGTTGGATGGAAGTGCTCGGTGACATCTGTGCCAAGGGCCAATCCGATCTGGTTGCCGTGATCGACGCCAGTTTTGTTGTAACCCTCGCCATACTCAATTGCATTGATGGTCTGGGCGACACAGAAGGCCTGCAACTCCAGCAGGGTCATTTGCGAGACGTTCAGACACCAGTTCCAGAGTTCAGCCGGATCAAGAGGCAGAACCGATTTCCAGCTTTCACGCTGGCGCTCAATCGCATCCAGAACCTTGCACCGTCCGGCGTCCTTGATCTGGCTTTCCAGGCACGCGCTGTCGAGGCTGATTTCAATCGTGCCGTTGTCCCGGGCCGCGCTGTGGTTATAGAGCGTCTTGATCGCCATGGAATGAACTGCAACGGCGAGTGCAACATCAGGGTTCTTTGCCAACTCCATGCGCAGCACGGAGGTCTTGCGGGCTGTCAATTCGGCAATCAATGCCTTGGAATGGGACGCGGTATCCAATTCTTTCTCTTCAGCCTCGTCGCTGGCGGCCGGCTTAGCCTTTGCATCTGCCGGGTCGATCAGCCCGCGCTCAACGCGCAGGTCGCCATGATAGCCAATTGAAATGATGGTGCCGCAAGTCGCTTTTTGGTCACCGGAAAACTCAGCCACGTATTTTGCCTGCAGGTTCTCAATTGCCTCGTCAGCAACCTCGAAGGCCACCCGGTCTTCCTCGTTGCCTGTTTCGTTGTAGCGAGTGGCCGCGTCGTCACTTTCTGCCTGCAAGCGCCCAAGCTCTGTCTGATCTTCGTCGGAAAACTGCGGCTGCTTCGGATACTCCCGCCCAAATGCCTGCATAGCAGTGTAATCAAGCTCAGCATGGTACCGAACCCATTTCCAGCCCTCGGCAGCGATTTCCTGAGTCACCAATTCGATCTTTTCGCTCACCAGTTTTTCGACCACAGCAACGTCTTCGACATAACCGCCGTCACGCTTCGAAAAGAGATCGCAGATCACGATGCCACCTGCGTTGCGCACAGCGTCCAGACCACCGATGAATTGGATCCTCTTATCGGATGCGGGGATCTTGCCATCGGTCAAAGCCCGGCGAATGTCATAACCGTTGCGGTAATGCCGTGGCAGTGAGTTCCAGACCTGTTCCTGTGCCTCGTGATCGTCACTGACGGTGAACGCTTGAAGCTGGGACAGTTCCATTTCACCTTTCTCGAAAAGCTCAAACAGAACCGGAGAGACACGGGCGAGTTTCAGGCGCTTGGTGACGATCAACGCGGTAGTGCCAAAGCGCTTTGCGATTTCTTCCACCGCCGTTCCCTCATCGGCAAAAACTTTGAAGGCGCGGAACTGGTCTGCCGGGTCCATGGCTTCGCGCATGACATTCTCGGCAAGGCTGAGTTCGGTTGCTTCCTCCTCGGTTCTGACCTGGCAGGAGAGTTCATAGTCAATCGTCAGTACACCTTCCTTGATCAGATATTCCACGGCTCGAAAGCGGCGGCCCCCACCGGTCACCAAATAGTGGCCCCGTTTCACATCCGGGCGGACAATCAGGTTCTGCAACACGCCATTGACCGCAATGTTGGCTGCAAGTGATTGAATGCCGTTCTGATCTGCTTTCTTACGGACGTTCTTCGGGTCGAGCGCGAGCTTTTTGAAAGCGACTTTGATTTCGTTGGTGGTGGCTTTGGTCTTGGTCATTGGGTCTGCTCCTGTTTCCCGAAACTTCGCCGATATGGCTCGTTTCATTTTCCGCGTCGCCGGAAACGGGGGAGGACGGTCAGGGACCGGAAAGAGGAGGGGTATCCCCGTGCGCACAAGGCGCAGCCGCGGAGCATGGGGAAGCCGCTTTTCCGGCCGCTTTGCGGTTCATCCTTGACCGGTCGGGGGCGGAGCCCCTTCAAAAAAGTCAATGACTGGCGCAGCCAGGCGGATACCTTTGGGGCTTACTTGCTCGGTCTCGTGGGGCGCGGATTTGTAGCGCTCATTGGAGAACATTCCGGTGGTCGCTGTGAAAACAACGAAAGCAAAATCCCACCGGTGATTAGCAGCACCGTGATCACCAGCGACAAAGCTGGTGGAAATTTCTCCAGAGGGAATAAATCAGCGAGGAAAATCTTGCTGCCGATGAACACCAGAACCAGCGATAGCGCATATTTTAGATAGGTGAACCGAGCGATGAGAACCACAAGTACGAAATACAGCGCTCGAAGCCCAAGGACTGCGAAAATGTTGGACGTGTAGACAATGTAAGGATCAGTCGTAATCGAGAAAATCGCCGGAATAGAGTCAATTGCGAAAATGAGGTCGGCGGTTTCGACCATGAAGAGCGTCAACAGCAATGGTGTTGCAAGAAGTCTCGATCCGGAGCGGATGAAAAACCGGTGTCCGTGGAGATCGGACGAAAGTGGCAACCATCTACGTAACAACCGGAGAACTGGGTTGTCGGCGACTTCAAATTGATGATCGCCATTCAAGAGCATCTTGACGCCAGTGAATATGAGAAACACTGCGAAGACGTACAAAACCCACTCGAAGTGGGAGACGATTACCGTACCTGCGCCAATCATCACACCGCGCAAGACAATTACCCCCACAATCCCCCAGATCAGGACCTTGTGCTGATAAGCTCTTGGTATCGAGAAGTAGCTGAAGATAAGGGCAATGACGAACACATTGTCCAATGACAGGCTCTTTTCGACGACATAGCCTGTCAGGTAGAGCATCGCGGCGTGAGCGCCGAGCATCTGCCAGATCCAAAGGCTGAACAGCAGTCCCAAGCTGATGTACAACGCGGAAAGAAGCAGGCTTTCTCTAAGACCAATCTCATGTGGACGGCGGTGTAGAACGCCCAAATCGAAAACGAGCAGCCCAAGCATGAGTGCAAGGAATGTTCCCCACATCCATATCGGTTCACCCATCACTTCCGTCAGCAACAGGTTCATGATTTTAGTTCCACCAGCGCCAATAACTGACACCGAGCACGGAAAAGGGCTGGATAGTCGTGCAGGGTGCGCTCAAATCGCGCTGAAAGGACGTGGGACGGATAATACGGCTTTGCAAGTGGCTAATTGAGAAAAACCTCTGCACTGGGCGCTAATCTACTTTCGTAAAAAACAAATAAACAGAGAAAAACTTGCTCTCCCAAATAAAGTCAAATGTTTGACCGCAGATGATGCTGAAACTATTTTTTTAGTCTAATGGAAGCGTGGCCTGGAGCGAATTATCTGAAAGCTCAGACGGTCAGTGACTGTTCGAATGCTGAACTTTAGCGAAGTAGGAAATCCTTCTCGCTAGATTTCAGATATCTCCTGGATGGTAATCATGTCCTCTCAAATTGAAGACAATGAAGGTGAGCAACCGAAACGGTTGATCACCTTTGGCACTATGTTTGGCTTTGTGTCTGCAGTCGTTCTGGTAGACACGCTACTCCTCACCTTCGCGTTCCTAATTCTATGGGCGTTGGCTGGGTATTTCAGGCTTTCGTTGGTCCCTTTTGCCATCCTCAATGCGTTGATCTTGATACCGACAGCCTGGGCCTGTGCACGGGTTGGTATTCTGGCGTTCGAGGCCGAAACGGATCCGGCAAACAACTGAAGCTCCACCATACGCCATCGATCTGATGCTCGGGTCTTCTGATCCTACCTGCACAAGGAGGTGCCGTGCCAAATCCGTCAAAGAAACGTCGGCAATTCGTTCGTTGGCACAACTGCCTTCGGCCACGTGATTACCGGCGTTCCGGGATCGAACCTGCAAGTGTACGACTCATTGAATTGACTGAAGCAATTTGGCTGTGGTCGGCATTCGTTGCAAACTCGCTAAGATCCTCGTTCGCCACGCTGAACCGGACTCAATCGCCAGCTGGTACGCTTCTACCAGATCGTAGGGTCTGTTTTCGCTCAAGGCTTCAATCAGGAATGCCGCCTGTGCGCGGTCCTTGTGTGCTTTGAGTGCGTCCGGTCCGCCTTGTCTTCGGTCAGCGACAATCAGCTTGTGAACTGCAAAGCGTTCTGGCTTCGGAATTTGCACCAACACTCCGGATCTATACAGAAAGGGTACTCGAATTGGGTCGGCAATCAGGTAATTGAGAAAATGCAGACTTTGAGCGTTGACCCCAAGGGCTGGAAGATCGCGGATGCCTTCGTCTTCTTCAAATGAAGGCGTCAGAAATTCCACCAACGTCTGGCGATTTGACTGCCGCCAACGCCAGGTCTTGCCGCTCTCAAGCGTTGGCAACGGATCGAAGTGGAGTTCGGAAAAGACCTCTTGCAATGGCGGTTCGACTGTATCAGCGAGAGCCAGGGACAAGCGCTCAAAACTCGCGATGTCGATATCGTCTGTTGTTGCCGATTGATCGAAACCAATCCGGACGCCAAGCTCTCCTTCATAACAGCGAAAGGCATGCGTGCCGACGATCGTACCTCCCAGCCGAAAGACACCGGCTTTCGCCATTGCCGAGACAACCTGACCGGAGCCTACATCCGCGAACAGATACCCTTCGGCCCGCAGCACACGCATCAACCTGGCTCGCTCGAGATCTGCCTGCTTGGCGGCATCTGCGATTTCAGTTTGCCGATTCAATCGGTTGCGCAGCTCGGAGGTGTCTTCTCCGATGTAACGATCGACCGTTTTGTTCCCAAGTCGGTAGTGATCATACCAATAGGTTTTTGTGCCGACCGTTTTGCATCGAGGCACTCCTCGGAGGTCCGAAACAGCACGGTCAATCAAAGATCGTCGCAGGTCAGTCCAAGCTGCAATACCGATTGCGCTATGATAGCTCACGGACATATTTACCCCACATAATTTTTTCTGTGGGGTAAGTGTACCATCTTTGGTACCCCACAAACTATTTTTTGTGGGGTATTGTTCAGAAACTGTTTCAGAATGAAAAAGCAACGTGCTCGATTGTCAGGCGAATATCTTAAGAGCACGCTGCAGTTCTAGTGCACCTTATCAAAGGTGCTCAGAAATATTACCGTAACTTTTCGAAAGTATAAATTTGTCAAAATTACAAATTTTATTTCTAAATGTGAATGATGGTCGAAATATTTATATTTCTATTTATTATTAATATAATATGTAAAACATTTTATCTAAATCATTTTTGAATATTAAACGCGTTGCAATTCCAGGATTAAAATCTCAAAATGATAGAAATGTCAGATTTGTTATTTTTAATAATGGCTTATTGATAATTCAAGGAGCGCGTGAGCACTTGGATATCTCAACTGTCAGTCAGTTCATTTCCGTAGGGTTAGTTGTTAATATTTACATATTGCTAAGACATTAATAGCGGTCGATGGTTCCGTGCATTCATTGCAACAAAATGACCTGGCCGGGTGTCTTTCGATATCCGACCAGGTCGATATGAGCTAGGGCGTACGTCCCCGCGTCGCCATCTATTGCGAGTAACTGATCAGAACACCCAGCCGGTAGTGATCCAGGTGACCTCCTGGTCACCTACATACACCCCGACCTGAGCCGCGGCATTTGGGTCGTCCGGATCGGCGTAAAACCACAGGTGGGCGTCTTTGCCGTCCTGTGTCTTGAAGTAATAGCCGGAGCCCTCGTTTTCCGAGTTGCGGAGGTCCGCGGCAGGGAAGATCTCGTTGTAACTTCCGTGAACCAGGATTGCCCCTTCGCGAAGGCAGACTTCCAATACCGGCTTACCCGCATCGTTGATGATCAGGCTTTCTGGCCCAGTGTCGAACTCCAGATAGTCATCGACAAGTTCTAGAGCGATCACCTTTCCTGTTGCCGGGCACACATCCTCTTCCGAGGCCCTTTCCAGAGGTTGCTCCAGGGTAAGTTGCACGTGAACGGACAGCGTGCCTTCGGTATAGGGCAGCTGCTTGTTCGCCGTTTTGGTGCGCACAAAATTGGTAATGTCGATAAGTGCATCGCTCAACTGCACGTTTTCTTTGGCTGTCAAAACAGAAGAGAAAGCTTCCATAAACGGGCTGTTATTGCCCTCGCCGTCATATGCCCGGTGGTTCGGCTGAGCAGAGTAGATCACCATCAGATCCTGAAGCTGATGGTTGACCCGGGACAACCCCTTCGCGCTGGGATCAAAGATCTTTTCGAGCGAACGAGTGGAAGCAAACGGGTTGTCGCGACAAGCATCGACAATGAGCAGCTTGACCTTTGCGCTCTGCGCATAAGCGGCCAAAAATTCTTCCATTCGTACGGCAGTGTTCTCGAAAGTTGCCTTGTTTTCGGCGCCCGTGTCTGTTGCCAGCAGGTAGTTTACGTTGCCCGCCTGTACCCCGTGGCCCGCAAAGAAGATGGCCGCGACTTCCGCCCCTTTCGAAGCTGTTTGGAAATTTCGAAGGGCATGTCGCAGACTCTCCGTGTCGGCATCCAGAACTACCTGACTCTCGAAACCGAGGGCTGAGAACGTTCGGCCCGCCAAATCAGCATCGCGGACCGGATTGTCGAGAGGACTAACATTTAAGTAGTGCGAGTTGCCGATGATCAGTGCCACCTTCTGTGCAGCCTCGGCAGACGGTAACGCCATGAAGGACAGAAGAAGACTTGTCAGAACCGCGAGAAGACACTTCATAGTCACTAGGCTCCCGTTCCGCCAAATGAGTATCCGCAGATCTGCGCGGATGCAGGTAAGCTTAACCGGCGGATTGGTTGAGAACCACATACAACGTGGAGTGAACCGCTATTTTTGTTTCAGACTTTGAACAGCGAAATCAAGGCGCGTAACTGCTGCAGCTCCGGTGATAAAATTTCTATGTGACTGCACCCGGCTAGGAAAACTGCTTCGATCAATCGGAAGTTCAGCTCAAATTGAAGCGCCATAAGTTTATCGGGACATCCCTTTCGATTTCCGGGGCCTAATCTGACGTGTGCGGATCTTTTGCGGGGTCTTTCCGCTGATGATCTGGAAGTATGATTTCTGTAGCTCGAGCGCTTCGCGGGCCTCGGCATCGACACCGGCCTGTTGCTCCAGAAACCGGCGCCAGGACACCCGCTTGCCGGTGTGACCTCCGGTCATGCGTTTCCAGGCGGGATGTCGTTCGAGGCGCGGATCGAGCGGACGGCGGCGGTATTTGGATCTGGATTTTGTCGGATCAACGAGCCGGTCCTGTTTGCGATAAGGGCCGTACTTGTCTTCAAGGTTCTTTTTCGAAAACAGCCGATCAACGGCGCTGGCTTTTTCCATGGTGCCGGTGCCGATGTCGCGGAACACGAACCCAGCCCCACGCCGGCGAAGTTCAACGCCGTAGAGCGCAAAACCCTCGTGCAATTCCTCCCAGGTTTCTGCTACTCGACGGATCACGAGCAGCTCAGTAGTTGTCCTAAAGAATATCCGAAGTTGTCGCCACATATCAAAATACGTTGGGTATTGTACGAACTTGTAGTCACTCATCCAAACAAGTCATTGAATTGAATGAGTTTTGACAAGAGATATCGAGAATTTTCTAATTTTCTGGTTGTGCAAAGAGGTTTCAGGAGAAGCGTTTAATTTTGCGCCAATCAGTAAAAACGAAACATTCAGGTCAATATTATTCGAGATTTATCAAAAAATATAAGAGTACACCATTTTGAAGACGTCGGAGAAATGAGGATTTTTAAGGGGGCGCTCGCTAACTTTCCCGCACTCTGCTGTACCATTTTTCGTATGGCGACAAGACTGGTTTGGAGCCGAGAGCCGACGGTCGGGTTTTGGAATTTTGCGTCCTTAGTCCGAAATTCGTTAGGACAATTTCTGTGGTAACTTTCGGCCCTTTGCGGACTTTCGACAATCTGTTTCGATGCTGCGGTTGCAGCCCACTTTGCAGTCATTCGCTGGTTATTTGCGACAGCTCATGCCCCTTCAGTCACGGCGCTCAGGCTAGGCGACTTGCGCGCATAACCAGATTGAAGGAACTTGGGTGGTGTAATGAAGAGTGGCCGACGCTTGTGTATCCAAAGAGAACACCGCAAGAACCGAGCTTACCTGGGCACACTTGTCGACATGCAGGCTCGATCAGCGCAATTAGTGAAACAAGTCTCGATAACATAGGGGCAAAGCGGTGCCGCGTAACGACGAATACCTTTTGAATGGGATAATTGAACAGTATCCGATTGAAGGCTCTGTTAATTTGGATATTGGCGAGCGATTTGAATTGTTCTGTCTAGAACAAATCTTAAAGAGTTACGACCTTAGCGGAGACGAGCTAAAGAGCGGTCACACTGATGGTAGAGACGACGGCGGGATCGACGGATGCTATCTTTTCATCAATGGCCACTTGTGCGGCGGTGACGAAGGTTCTCTACCTAAATCTGGCGCTCGGATGGAAGTGTTCTTGATCAATTGTAAGCACCACAATACTTTCAAGGAAGCTACTCTCAATACTATTGTCGCCACTCTACAAGAATTATTTGACTTAAGCCTTTCGGAAGAACAGCTTGCTGGCAGCTACAACAAAAAAATCCTCGAGTTTAGAAGGCTGTTTTCGAAATCCTATCGGAAGTTGGCCATTCAAAGGCCGGTGCTTTCGTTCAGAGTAGTATACGCATCACGCGGAAACACTGATCAACTTGGAGAAAGTGTAAGTGCCAGAGCAGATCAGATTGAGCGGATACTTCTTGAACTGTTTAGCGAAGCAAAATGCGATTTTGATTTTATGGGAGCGCCGGAGCTGGTTGAGCTCTTTCGCCAGACCAAAACATTCACTCTCGAAATCCCTTTCTCAGGTCAGGTGTCAGGCGATGTCGATGGCCACATAATTCTCTGCAAGCTAAAAGACTACTTCAACTTCATTACTGATGAAAACGGAAATCTACGCAGGTATTTGCTGGATTCAAATGTCCGCGATTATTTAGGTGAAAACAAAGTCAACCTCGACATAACAAACACGCTTACCAACAACCAAGGACCCGACTTCTGGTGGCTCAACAACGGAGTTACTATTCTTGCTACCAAGGCCACGATCACGGGAAAGTCGATGGTGATGCAGGACATTCAAATTATCAACGGCCTTCAAACCTCAGAAACAATTTTTAATCACTTCTCGAGCGGGTCGGAAGTCTCAGCGGACAAGAGCATTTTTATTAAGGTGGTAGTTTCTGAGGATACCGAGCTAAGGGATCAAATTATTGTAGCATCCAACAATCAGAGCACTGTTGAACAAAGTGCGCTTCGAGCTACTGACAAAATTCAGCGAGACATCGAAGACGTTCTAGAGCGTGCGGGCTGGTACTACGAAAGACGCAAGAACTACTACCTGAACGTTGGAAGGGCTGCGGAACGGATCGTCAATCCAATGTACGTGGCAGGAGCGGTCACTGCGCTCATCATGAAGAACCCATTTTCAGCTTCACGCCTCCGTTCAAGGTTCATGCGTTCCGACAACAATTACAGTGCCGTGTTCTCCAGCGCTTTTCCGATAGAGGTCTGGCCAGTTCTAGTTTCGATACACAAGGAGGCCGAGGCGGTACTGAATGAGGCAAGAAAATCCTCGTCTCCTAGGGGTGAGCGTTTCTTACGAACGTGGCGCGGCCTGATATCGCTTTTAGCAGTTGCGAAACGATTTGGAACGTTCGCGTTCTCTGCAGCACAGCTCGCGAATATCACGCTCGATGAAAGGTTTCGGGAAGAACTCCTGTATTGTTGGAACTTCTGTGAAAGTAAGTCTAGCGGGCCTAGCAAACCCAGTAGCACGCATATGCGTGACATCTGTGACGAGTTTGCGACGCTTCAAGCCATCTCAAACCCCGAAGTTATCGGACGTCGCAGTCCATCTAACACGCAAGGAAAGCAAAAGCTCGCGGTCTCGTTGTCGAGCGAGTTTTTGGATCAAGTGGATATGCTCTTGCCGCATCAACCTTGGCAGACAGGTGTTCATTACGAGGTTGCAGAGAAGCTCGGCTGCAGGGTCGCTGAGGTATCCGCTGCAATTCAGCAACTGATTTCGTTGGGCCGTCGCAAAAACCAGCGCGATGGAGTTGTGCTGGAATAGTGGACATTCTGGAACTTCATACCCCTCAAAATGTCGAGTATTGCCACATCTATCGGATGTCAGCTTTTGTAATCTACATCACGGCTTCGTTCACCCCGCAGAGAACTACCGCTCCCCGCCCTCAATAGACCTACGCTCGTCCCCTATCTAACGGCACTTTGCAAACCAGTCCGAAATCCTGCGAATGTCTAAAAAAGGGGCTGCAAAGATGACGACTGCTCTTCCCGACTGGCTCACCCATCACTGTGAAGTCGTCGAGACCGGAGACGAGAACTGGCGATTCAAAGGACCTGAAAGCTAAATCACTGCTGGCCCGATGCTGCGTTAGATCGAGTCTACGCAGCATCGGGCCAGTTCTTCAAAGACATGGCATCAATATTCGAAGCCAAAAAGAGGCAACATTCGGTGCCGGTAGAACTTACCGTCAAACGATCGACATGCTGTGAGACACGGTTTTGACGATCATGTAGTTCTCCAGTCCCTCGGTGCCGCCTTCGCGGCCGCTTCCGCTGGACTTCACGCCGCCGAAAGGGGTTTCCGGAAGGGAGGCCTCCAGTGTGTTGATCGACAGGTTGCCAGCTTCCACCTCATCCGTCATCCGATCGATATAGTCGGCCCGGTTGGTGAAGCCGTAAGCGGCAAGACCGTAAGGTACCGAGTTTGCCCGGGCGATCGCTTCGTCGAGAGAGCCGACAGGGTTGATCACCGCCAGGGGACCAAAGGGCTCTTCCTGCATGACCCGGGCATCGTCGGGCACATTGGCAAGCACCGTCGGCTTCAGGAAGTAGCCGGCACCTTTAATAGGCGAGCCGCCCACGCAAAGTTCGGCGCCCTTGGCGCAGGCGTCTTCGATCAGGTCCATGAGCGCGGGTACCCGGCGTTCGTTGGCCAGGGGTCCCATTTCATTGTCCGGAGCCATGCCGTTGCCGACCTTGGTCGCCGCAGCGCGCCCACTGAAGGTTTCCAGGAAGGGCGCGAAAATGCTTTCATGCACAAAGAACCGCGTTGGGGAGGTGCAGACCTGCCCGGCGTTGCGGTACTTGCGGATCGCGCCACTGATTGCGGCTCTTTCAACATCCGTATCCTCGCAGACGATGACCGGTGCATGACCGCCCAATTCCATTAACGCGCGCGTGTCGTTTTGTGCGGCCAACCCGGACAGATGCCGCCCAACGGTAGTGGAACCGGTAAAGGCAACAAGCCGCACCACTTCTTGCCGGATGAGGTGACCGGAAATCTCGGCAGGTGTCCCGAAGACCAGGTTCAGCACGCCCTTGGGCAGTCCTGCGTCGTGAAAGGCGCGGGCAATATGGAGGGCGCCGGCCGGGGTTTCCTCGGCTGCCTTTAGGATGATCGAACAGCCGGCAGCGAGCGCGCCGGCCACCTTGCGCGCTGGTTGGCTCATGGGAAAGTTCCAGGGAGCCAGCCCGAGCGTCACGCCGATCGGCTGGTGATGCACCAGGTAACGCACGCCGGGCGCCGAAGGGATGACACGGCCGTAGCTACGGACGGCTTCTCCGGCGTCCCATTCGAAGAACTCACAGCCCCGAATGACCTCCAGACGCGCCTGAGCCAGCGGTTTGCCGTGTTCGGCGGTGATGGCCCGGGCGATCTCTTCCTGTCGTTCGCGCAACAGGGCCGAAGCTTTCAAAATGATGTCGGCACGCTCACGCGGGGCCGTGCGGCACCAGACTCGGAACCCGGTTTCCGCCGCTTCAAGCGCATCGTCGAGATCGGAAATGCGCGCATGCGGAAGACGACCGATTTCCTCTTCGGTCGCCGGGTTTACAACCGCCAGATCGTCACGCGTTTTCCGCCACTCTCCGCCGATATAAAGGCGCAGGTCCGGGTAGATGCTCATGTTGTCCTCGCAATCAGTGTGTTGCGGTCAACGTGTCACGCGCCAGCTCCGGCTCTCAAGTGAATTGAACTGATACTGATATCCGTTTGCCTGATATCAGATTAGGGTCTGACCATATCTCATCTGCGCTGCGGCTTGCCGCAGCGCGGTCAGGAATGCGGCCCCAGCGGGTGACAGGCTCTGCTCGCCGCGGTGCGACACACCCACGGGTCCCGCCCCGAAGGGTACGGTCCAGTCGACCTGCGCGAGGAGCCCGCGTTCAATATCGAGCGAGGCGACATGCGCAGGCATCAGCCCGACGAAGTCATGGCTGCGCAGTAGCGAGCGATTGGCCAGATAGGAAACGGACTCGATGGCGACCGACGGCACAAATTGGTCCTGCTTGACGAAATACTGGTCGGTCTGGCGGCGAAGCGTTGTTTCGACCGGCGGCAGGATCCAGCCGAAAGGCGTGAGCTGTTCGAATGTCACCGACCGTGCCTTCGTCAGCGGGTGTTGGGGGCCAACAATTGCCAGAACGCGTTCATCGAAAAACTTCTCCTGGACGATTTTTGCACGGTGCCGCCGGCTGGGAAGACGCCCGACAACCATATCGATCTCGCCGGACAAAAGAGCCGGCATCAGGACCTCGTTGGTGCCTTCCACGATCTTGATCGCAACCTTCGGACGGTCTTTCAGAAGTGTCTCGATCGCCGCAGGCAGCAGGGCCGGGGACGCGGCAAGCAACGTGCCCACAACAACCCGGCCGCTGTTGCCCTCGTTCAGGTCGTCCAGTTCCTGCGCGGCGTTCGACACCTGCGCAAAGATCAGCTTGCCGTGGCGGATCAGAGTCGCGCCGAAGACCGTAGGCACCACACCGCGATTGGTGCGTTCGAACAGCTTGACCTCGAAGTCGAGTTCCAGATCCTGGATCATCTTTGTGGCGGCAGGTTGCGAAATGCCGAGATCCTGCGCGGCATTCTGGATGCTACCCTGCTGGCCGACAGCGATCAGAAGCCTGAGCTGACGCAGTTTCAGGCGGGTCAGCGCACGGTCGACGATGCGGGTATGCCGGGTAACCAAATGCGATACCTCATATCACGATAGCGGATTGTTGGCGCTCGATGGCGGCAACGACGCTCATTGCAGCAAGGGCGGAGCTGCGCGGATTGTCCGGGAGCGCACGTCCCTCAATGTGGAACGTGAAACTGCCGAATGCACCAGAGGCCTTAACCTCGTGGATGTTTGCCGCTATGCCGGGATCGGCGATCAGCCGAACTTTCGTCGCTTCAAAACCTGCCCCGGCCAGCGCCACGGCGGCGGCGACATTGGCGTTCTTCGGGTAAAGGGTTGCTGCCTGCCGTGCGCTGCCCTCGAAATGTGTAGCTGCCTGGTCGAGCGTGTCCAGGTCCAGCCGGTCTTCTGCCGGCGAACCCTTCCAACTCTGTGGAGGTTTTCGGCCTGTATAGGTAACCTCTGACAGCCCGCCAACCTGCGCAGCCCGCAGGCAGTCGAGAGCTCCTATCGATCCACTTGCCAGACGAAGCCGGGCACCGCCCCGCTCGGCCGCCGAATTCAATCGGCTGTAAAGATCGGTGTCGGCCAGCGCTCCAAGGGAAACCGTGACGAGGTCGATGCCCCGCTCGAGAATGGCCGGTCCGTGTTCTGCCAGGGCCGCGTGACCCGCGCAATCGATCATCACATCGACATCACCGGGCAATTCGTTCACGTGCAGGACACGCAAGAGGCCGTCGTTGTCCTTGCCGACAGGCAGTTCGGACCTGACAAGTACCGCATGGGTCGCATTCAGACTGGTGCAGACGTAGCGCGCGATAGCGCCTTCGCCAATGATCCCGATTTTCATGGTTCCCTTCATGCGGGCTTAGTTATCCGAATTTCAGGGAGGTTTGATATACAATTTTTTGATAGCCATATCCGTGCAATCTGTTGGCGCTTCCGTTTTGTCCCGGGCCTTTATACGGCCGAAGATTAACGGGAGCACACCCAGTGGACTATGCAAAACACGAAGCAAAGGCACATGCCCGCGAGACGATGCGCGGCATCTGGGCGGCTGCTTTGAATCCTTTCGACAAAGACCTGGCATTCGATGAGGCCGGGCTGCGCCGCAACATCCGCCACTGGATCGACGACCTGGGCATCAGGGGCCTTTTCATCGCCGGCAAGCAAGGCGAGTTCTGGTCGATGTCGCTGGAAGAGCGCAAGCACAACATGTGCGTTGCGGTGGACGAATGTGCCGGCAAGGCCGGAACAATCATGTCGATCTCCGACCAGAACGTCGGCACTGTGCTGGAGCTTGGACGTCATGCCGAAGCTTGCGGTGCCGATTACGTTGTGGTTCACGCGCCGATGCTCAGCTTCTGCCACGACCGGGACGAGGTTCTGTACAATTACTACAAGTATCTGTGCGACAGGCTCGATATCGGCATCGCCATGTGGAGCCACCCTGACAGCGGCTACCTGATGGAGCCGGAAACCTGCGCGCGGATCGCCGAACTGCCCAATATCATGGCAATTAAATATTCCGTCCCGCGTGAGATGTATGCACGACTGACCCGGATGGTCGGCGACAGGATACTGGTTTCGACATCCGCTGAAGAAGACTGGCTCGACAATATCGAGGAGCTGGGATGGCAACTTTACCTCTGCTCGTCTCCCCCCTACCAGATCCAGACCCGGAACGATCGCCGGATGCACGAATACACCGAACTAGCCTTTGCCGGAAAATTCGACGCGGCCCGGCGGGTGCGCGACAGCCTGGCGCCGGTGCGCGAGGCAATCCGCAAGACGAAGCCAGGTGGCAAACCAACTGCGCACGGCAAATACTGGCAAGAGCTTCTCGGCCAGGTCGGCGGCCGGGTCCGCCATCCCATGCTGGAACTGACGGAGACAGAGAAGGCCTCGGTCTGCGCCGCGTTTGAGGATTGTGGCCTGCATCTGTGATGCGGCCAGCGGCCGGAAAGTCGGTCAGGTTCAGGGCGTCCGGGTATCACGAATCCGGATATCCAATTTCCCGGAAACAAATGTTTCTTTGCTTCAATGTCACCTAGGCTGAGCCATGCCGAGGTGAGGTTTATTCAAGAGGTGGCTATGTCCAGATTGAGTGCATTCAACTTCAAGCAATGGATCGACGAGCATCGCCATCTGCTGAAACCGCCAGTTGGAAACCAGCAGATCTGGGAAAATGCAGACCTGATGGTGACCGTCGTCGGCGGACCCAACAAGCGCACTGACTATCACGACGATCCAGTGGAAGAGTTCTTCTATCAGCTCGAAGGCGACATGGTGCTGAAGATCTACGATGGCAAGGAATTCTACGATGTGCCGATCCGCGAAGGCGAGATCTTCCTGTTGCCACCGCACGTTCGCCATTCACCGCAAAGGCCACAGGAAGGCTCGATTGGCCTCGTGGTCGAGCCCAAACGCCAAACCGGAGAGCTCGACGCCATCGAATGGTATTGCTTCGACTGCGGAACGCGCGTGCATCGCGCAGAGATGCAGCTGGAATCGATCGTGAGAGACCTGCCTCCGGTTTACGAGAGTTTTTATGCGTCCGAGGAAGCACGCACGTGCCCGAACTGCGGAACGGTGCATCCGGGTAAGGAACCGCCCGAGGGCTGGGTGCAGCTCTGAGCGTTCTCAGTGTAAAGGGAGGAAAACATGAAACTTATCGCCAAGATGCTTGCAGGTGCCGCGATTGCGTCGGCCTTTGTTATGCCCGCCACTGCAAAAGACTTCCGCATCGGCCTGATAACACCGCCGCCGCATATCTGGACCAAGGCCGCTGAAGCCTTCGGCGCGGAACTGGCGGAGAAAAGCGGCGGAACCCACAGTCTGACGGTCTTTCCAGCCCGTCAGCTTGGAAACGAGGCGGAGATGCTGCAGCAGTTGCAGACCGGTGCTCTCGACATGGCCTTTATGACCGTGGCCGAAGTCTCCAATCGCGCGCCGGACCTAGGGGCATTCTATGCGCCTTATCTGGCAAACGACGTGGCTCATGCCGGGCGCATCCTGCGATCGGATACGGCAAGGAGTCTGCTTGACCAGCTTCCCGCCACCGTTGGCGTGGTCGGGACCGGTTACGGCATGGCCGGTCTGCGCCAGATTGTCAGTCGGGGCAAAGTGACCTCCGCGGCCGATCTTGCTGGGCTAAAACTCCGGATCACACCGTTCGAACCGATACTCGATTTCTACAATGCCTTGGGCTCGGCGCCGACGCCCATGCCGCTGCCTTCGGTCTATGATGCGCTCGCCAATGGTCAGGTGGACGCGATCGATATGGACGCGGAACTGATCTGGGTCCTGAAATACTACGAGAATGCCGACACAATCGTGCAATCGGATCACATGATGTTCCCGATGGTCGGTCTTGTTTCGGCCAAGGTCTGGGCAGGTCTGCCGGAAGATGACCGGGCGCTGATCGGGCAGCTCATGTCGCAGCACGTGGACAGCACCATCGACAGTTACATCGGCAAGGAACAAGGGTGGCTGGACCAGATCGCTGGTACCGGCAAGACCTACACCAAGGTTGGTCCGGAGTTTTTCGGCGATGCGGTGGACCAGTGGAATGCAATCTGGGTCGAAAAATCCTCTGCACTGAATGACCTGCGTACCGTTTCTGCGGAAACGGCGAACTGACCTGTTCGAACAGGAAACCGTGGCGCGCGAGATCCCGTGCCGCGGTTTCTTATTGGAGGGCTTCATGTTGATGCGTATCTCGTCGGTCTGGGCGCGGATTGAAATTGCCCTTGCTGCATGTCTGGCCGTTTCCGTGACGCTGCTCATCCTTCTCAATGTTGTTACCCGCAGCCTCGGCTCGGCCCTGTACTGGGTCGATGAGCTGGCGATCTACGCGATGGCATGGATGACCTTCCTGGGCGCTTCGGCTGCGATCCATTTCGGCCATTCCGTTGCCATCACCGTTCTGACCGACGCTTTACCGGCCGGAGCCAGGCGGGTCGTGGCAATCCTTGTCGATGTCATCGTTCTGGTGTTCGCGCTTTTCATGCTCTGGTTCTGCTGGCGCTGGTTCGGCCTTTATATGCTGGGGCAGCAAGGGTTTGATGTGCTGGCCTTTCAGGCAAAAACCTTCAATTTCATCTATGCAGAACCGACGACCACCCTTGGTATTGGCAAGGTGTGGGTCTGGAGCGTGATGTGGCTGTTTGCCTTCGGCGCGACACTCCACGGCCTGGCCAATTTGTTCTCCCGCCCTGGAGCTGTAACGGAACCTGCGCAATGACGCCGCTCATCTTCATCGTCAATCTGCTACTCGCGGTTCCGGTCGCCCTGGTCCTTGCGCTGACGGCGATCTGGTACATCTGGGAATCCGGTAACACCATTCTTTACGACAGCTTCGCTCAGAAGATGTTCTCAGGAATTGAGAACTACGGGCTTCTCGCCATCCCGCTTTTCATGCTAACCGGCGAAATGATGAACGAAGGCGGTATGACGCGGCGCCTGATCAATGCAGCCCGGATCTTTGTCGGCGGTTTTCGCGGTGGGCTTGCCTATATCAACCTGCTGGCCAACATGTTCATGGCAGCGATCATCGGTTCGGCCACTGCACAGATCGCGGTGATGGCGCGCGCCATGACGCCGGAAATGGAAAAAGAGGGCTACGACAAGGGTTTTGCCGCAGCCACCACGGCGGCAGGCGGTCTGCTTGCCCCCGTCATTCCGCCGTCGATGATGTTCGTAATCTTCGGCGTTCTGGCACAGATCCCCATCGGCGACATGTTTCTGGCAGGTGTCGTGCCGGGACTGATGCTGGCGGTTTCCTTCGCGTTGGTTATCGCGGCAGTCGGTTTCCTGCGTGGCTTTCCAAGAGGAGCCTGGTACACGGGCCGCGAGGCCGTATCCGCTCTGCTCTTTTGTCTGCCGGCAGCCTTCATTCCGCTTGCGATTATTGGCGGCATTCTTTTCGGCATTGCGACACCTACGGAATCCGCGGCCATTGCCTCACTCATTGCGTTTTTGGTCGGCTGGCTCGTCTACCGCGAATTGAAGCCGTCCACTCTCTTTGCAATGTTCAGGCGTACCGCGGTCAGTGCCTCGATGATCATTTTCATGATCGCCGCCGCCAACGTGTTCGGTTGGGTGATTATCTACGAAGCACTGCCGCAGAAACTTGCCAGCCTTATTACTTCGCTCACTGCCGATCCGTTTGTGTTCCTATTGATCGTCAACGTGGTCCTGCTAGGCGTTGGCATGGTGATCGACGGCATCGCCGCGGTTATTCTGATTACCCCGATCCTGCTGCCCATTGCGATGAACAACTATGAGATCAGCCCTTACCAGTTCGGTGTCGTGATCTGCCTGAACCTCGTCCTCGGGCTGCTGACGCCTCCTGTTGGTGTGGGCCTATATATTGCATCGACGATGAGTGGCACCTCACCGGGTCGTATCCTGCGCGCACTCTGGCCATTCCTGCTGGCGGTCGCGGTGGTTTTGATCCTACTCAGCCGCTTTCCATCGCTCTCCACCATGCTCATCCAGACATGAGCCTGATGGGGCTTTGGTCCTTCGGGCTGTAGCCGCGTCACGTGAGAGCTGACTGGTTGCGCATCTTCAGGACACCCGTTTTGAGACCTCTTCATGGCGAAGTTCCGCCGGAGGGTGGGAACGCATTAGCCACGTACTGAATGTGTCGTTCTTTCTTTCGCCCAATTCCGAGAAGTCATCCAGGATCTCAGAAATCCCAACGCCATCCATAAGCCGGGCCGCAAAGCGGTCGGCTTCGTATTCGGTTAGCCTGGATACCGAGCTGTTGAGCATTTGGGCAGCGTTGGCCGGAATGCGCAAAATCGCCGTGATGGCGGTGAAGAGGAACCCGATGAAAGGAATTCGGTTGAGCGTGCCGTTTGCCAAACCAATACCAAGGTTGACCGGCAGATTGAGATAATGGAGGAACATCAGGATCCGGGTATCCCAATTACACAGGTGTCCAATTTCGTGAGCGGCTATTCCGGCAAGGCGCTCGATGCCAGATGGTGTGTCTCCGTATTTCAGCAGCAGCCCCTTCGTAAAGCAGATCCGATTATGGGCGTAGGCAAAGGCATTGAGTTCACCGCAATCCTGTACTCGCCAAACGATCCTGGGAAATTTGATCTCGGAGACAGACGATCTTTCCTGCAGGACTGCCTCAACTTTGCTGATCAGGTCCATTTCCCTTTGAGAAGGGCGCCTTGTAGCGAAGGTGATATCGAAAGCGCCTGCACCGACTGACGGTACTTTGGCAACAAAGACTGCCGGCAGAAGCGCTAGTCCAAGCGCCAGGACAAAAACCTGCCAGTCCTGAAGAGGGATGTCGCCAACTAAGATCGAGTACGGCAACGACAGTATGTTGAAAGAGAGCATAACCAGGCAGAATGCCGAGGCTGCTGCGGCGATCAGAGCGACGGAACGGACTAGTTCAATAGCTGCAATCCTTGTGATGATTTTTAACATGAGTATTCCGGACTTATGAAAACGAACTGCTACTTTTAAGTGCATTTTTCAACAATTCACCAAAAAGAAGATGGCTGAGCAATTCGAGTTCCCGCCTGCCTGCGCCAAGTTGCAGAAACTTGCGACCCTTGCGAGGTTTTGTGCCCCAACGAAATGGCGCCTTGCGCTTGTTGGATCTGCCAAAGTCATGCCGCGTCGAGGTACGCTGAGTGTGAAACCGATTGGTGCGCGATTGCCGGCAGTCTGTTCAGAAAATAGGAAAGGCAATCCTGCTCCTTGTCTGAGCCATCTTCCGGTGGCCATCTGCCTGGAAGTTGATATCCGGATGATCCGTTGACGCTGGTTGCGAGTTTGAACCGCGCCAGGTCCGGCAGGGTCTTTTCGGCGAGCCAGGCGTTCCACTCATCGACCTGCCGGGTCTGAGCCGTTGGCAGGACGACGACGGGAATGGAGCGGCGTATGACGGCCTTCGCGTGCGGCTCGCGCGCGTTAGGTTTTTTATTTTTTTCTTTCTCTAAGTTTGGTGGACAGATTTGACCACCTTCGCCAGACACATCTGACCGCCTTCCGGGACAGATTTGTCTGCCTTCGGAAGATGTAAGGGGGACAGATTTGTCCGTCTTTTCTCGAAGCTCGCAGGCCTTTAAGATCGAGGCGTCGGTAGGGCAATACTCCGTATTGTGCCCGACGCCATTCCCGCGTTGAACGCAAAGCCATTCACCGATTTCCAGATCTCGGATGGCGCGTTGGATGGACTTGATACTCTTGCCGGTTGCTTCGGCAATGGTCTTGTAGGACGGCCACGCCTTCTCGGTGTGGCCGTTCACATGTGCGGTCACGATATATAGTGCGACGCACTTGGCATTGTCGTTGATATTGGCATCACAGCTCAGCAGTCTCAGCCACTGAAGCTTCACTTCCCGGAATGGACGGCGCTCGCTCATGCGTGCCTCCAGAGACCTGCCTGGAAAGCAATTTCGAGTGAGGCAAAGCAGCAAAAAGGTGGGACAACGGCCATTGTAAGCCATTGAAATCCTTCAGGTAGGTGTTTTGTCCCACCTTCTGCTAAGCTATTGATTTTCTTCAGTTTGGCTAGGCCCTCCGGGCCCACCATTTTTCTTTTCTCTTATTCGATTTGCGGGCCAAAGAAAGCTGGTCTTCTTCTGTTGACGTGCAGTGCCGGAATTGCTCAATCGCCGGCGTCTGCCTGGCGCTGTTGCGACATTGGGGAGGACCGGCAGCTCGCCGTTCACGATCACCGGCGCGGCGCTGGACCAGGATGTGGCGCTTGTCGATGCGGGGCTGAATTTCAGCGTGACTGACAACCTCAAAATCACTGCCGACTACACCGGCTCCTTCGGTGAGCGCCTGCAGGACCACACTTTTGCTGCGAAACTCAGGGCAAGGTTCCAAGGAGGCAGGCATGGGTTTATGCGGTCTTGTCGATCCCGTCAGAAATGGCTGACGGGAACGAAAGATGCCCCGCGATGCTGGACGAGGCCATGTTAGGCGCTTAGCTTTATTCGGACGGCCTGAGGGAGCCCCACGTGGGCCACATCGTCGATCAAGTCAGCCACGTGCTGCAACGATGAACGGATGTGTACACACTCGACGGGCTTCATGATCGGGCATGAACGGGAACGTGAGTTTGGCTTCCTACACGCAGGCAACGGGGCATTTCGAGAACGGCGAATTTGCAAAGGCGCAGCAAGCCGTTTCCGCCTGCCTGCAGGAGACTTACGCGAATATTCATCGCTTCGTCCTGACGGAAAACCTTCAAAACATATATGGCACGAAGGTTTCGGTGATTGTCGTTTCCCATCGGAGCGGCCTTGAGGCCTGCGAGATTGGCCGAGGTATCGAAGAGTTCATCCGCCGTCCGGACGTTGAATTGATTTTCGTCGGCAATGGGCCAGGAGCCGCCGAGGGGGCATCAAGCCCGTATGCGGACAAGGCGCGGATATTCGGCTTGCCGGAAAATATCGGCTGTTCGGCGGCGCGAAACGTCGGTGCCTATGTCGCGCGGGGGTGCTGCCTTCTGTTTCTGGACGATGATGCATCGACGGACGCGGCAGATCTTGATCTGCTTGCCGGCACCTGTATCGAGCGCGGGGCCATGGCTGTGCGCGGACGCATTGCGCCGAAGTCCGGTGCCGGATTGACGGGCAACCACTACAATCTCGGTGACAGTCTGAAACCGGCACCGCCGACAACGGAGGGGTTTTCCGCCTGGCAGGCGTCAGCCTTCGAAAAATACGGCGGATTTGATCCGCTTCTGGCAGGGCACGAAGGCATGGATCTTTGTTGCCGGATGCTGGGCGAGACGGATGCGAAGCAGTTCCTGTATCAGCCCGGCGCAGTGATGCGTCACGACTATGCCGGAGACGACCGGCAGCGGTTGCAGAAGGTGGAGAAGCTTCAGCTTTCGGACAGGTATCTTGCGTTCAAGGGGATAGACAAGGACCGGGTTGCCGTCGCCTTCAAGGAGGTTGAGAAGGCGGATGCTGTCTGAATTGTCAATGAAAGCACCGTTCGCACGCGGGAGCGCGTTCAAGACCTTTCCGGGCAAACTGCATGGATAGGCCTGACGACACCTGGCTGAGCCAGCGCTTCTGTTCCAATCCGTTCGAGCGGATCGAAACCCAGCCGAACCAGGACATTCACTTCTGTCCCGCAACCTGGCAACCGGCTGCAATCGGCAGTCTGTCTGACGATCCTGAAACCGCCTGGAACTCGCCCAAGGCCCAGGACATACGACGGTCGATCCTTGCGGGTGACTTCTCGCATTGCTGCCATTTGAAATGCCCGCGTATCACAGGGCGCGATCTTCCGGCGCGCGAGGAGATCCTGTCGGAAAAAGACCCGTCTCCTGCGGTGGCTTACTATCGGGAGATCATCAAGACTGGCAGGACCCGGCTGGACAAGCCTCCAGCGTGCGCCGGCCTCGGTCACGACTTGAGCAGCAACACGGCCTGTCCTTCGCGAGGGACAAAACCGGTTCAACTGAAAAAATACGATGCCGACCGGCTCGACTGGATTTTCAACGAACCGTACGCGCGCTTTCTGTCCAAAGCCGACCGAATAACCATCGGCCGTGAAGGCGAACCTTTTGCAAGCAGGCATTTCCTGAACTTTCTGAAGACCTATTGCGCGGAGATAGAGCCGAGAAAGGCGCTGGACCTCCACACCAATGGCCTGCTGCTGACGGAAGCTGTCTGGAACCGGCTCGATCTTTGGGGGCATGTCGGCGGCGTTCATGTGTCCGTCGATGCTGCGACACCGGAAACCTATAATGAACTGCGGCCAGGCAGGCAGTTGCTTCAGCTCATGCCCAATCTGTCATTTCTCGGCCATTTGCGCAGGCTGAAAGCGCTAGACATCTTCCAAATGGAGTTTGTCGTCCGGCAGGAAAACTACACAGAGATGCCGGACTTTGTCCGTCTTGCGCGCGGGGTCGGGGCAACAGGTGTTTTGTTCCAACGGGTTCGCGATCAACAGGTTCGGGAGGAAGGTGGAGGTCCTGCGGTCGACGTTGCGGACCCTCGCCATTCTGATCATGAAGCGTTGCAGTTGATCCTCGAAGACCCGGTTCTGAACGCGCAGGACGTCGAATTGGCTGATCTGGAATTTGCCCCACGGAACAGGGACGTTTCCGGGCCGGCGTTCTCAGGCGCAACGCCTGATCAGGTTCGGCAAGGCTGAAGTCCATGGTGCATCATATCATCCTGCTTTCATCGGGAAGAAGCGGCACGCATCTGCACCAGACCATGATGCGGAACGGACTTGAAAAGGCTGTCGTTCTTGGCGAGCTGTTCAACCCGTCGTTCCCGTTTGGTCTTGAAGCCCAGACGCCGGACTTCATCGCAATGCTGGAAGAAGAAAGCGGCATTGAAGTCGACCTGGACAAGGCGAGAGCGCTGGCCAACTTTTTCAGGGACGATCCGGTCTTCATGCTGAGTGCCCTCGCCAGGGTTTGCGACCGCCTTGGGCATGACTATCTGTGCTATTCGATCCTGCCGAAGCAATTGGCCGGCAGGCCGATCGAAGACATTTTGTTCCGGTTTGACTGCTCCTGCACCTTTCTCACAAGGCAGAGGTTTGCCAGATATGTCTCTCTCGTAAAGGCGCGGCGGCTCGGGGCCTGGAAGTGGGTCGATACCACGTCCCTGAAACCGGAAATAACGATGGAAGGGTTCCTGGAAGACGCCCGTTCCACTGACGACTGGTTTCAGTTCCTGTCGGAAAGGGCGCTGACTGCGGGGCTGGACGTTCGCCATCTTTCCTATGGCGCTGATCTCAACCAACTGGCCCGGACCGCCTTTTACAGCCTGCAGCGGAAGTATGAAGGCATCTGCGAGCTGTCCGCCTTCGATTTCAGCCTGATCCCGGATTTCAAGCAGGAACGGGAGGCCGATCCTTTCCGGTCGATTGGCAACGGCGAGCATATGCGGGACGCTCTTCATCAAGCTTCCTTGCTCGATTATGCCTTTGCCGAGCCCGCCGTCTTTTCAGCGGATGGTTATGTCTGATCCCCGCTCGGCAGCGATTGAACATAGCCTTCCGGCGACGTACCGATGGTGAACTCGAAATCCGGCGACCAGCTCTCCCGGATGCGGGCTATCCGGCGTTCGAGATAGAGGTCACAGTTGGCCGAGGCACCACATCGGGGAAGATCCGAAGACATCGGCAGGGTTTCGAAAAAGAGGCCTCTGCTTCTGAGTGCGGAGAAGTACCTGGGCGGGCACACGACGACGATCGTTTCGAACTCCGCGAGCTTCTCCAACTGGTCTTTCAGCGCGCTGGACAGGTGATCGCCTGCCTCATCGAGCGCCCAGACAAGCGCGACTGTTCCTTGTCTGCGGTGTTCCGACAAAAGGGCTGCGCTGTGCTTGGTGTTGGTTTCAAGTTTCCGGATGCTGCCGAGGGCAACCCGTAGTCCGATCTTGCGAAGGCTGCGTTTGAAAGACACGGTTCAACGCTCCTCCAGGGGATTTGCGGGAAGCTGAGCGACCGCCTGCAACAGATGTGCAGTCTGCTGCGCACCGTTCCACCAGCCGGACTTTCTGAGGCACGACCGAGCCAGCGATTGGCGGAAATCGGGATCGAGCATCTGCACAAGATGGTCTCCGATTGCGTATGGATCCTCGGCAGGTGAGGTGAGGTTCCACCCTGCGCGCGCGCCATATTCCGCGCGGGCTTCTTGCACATCCATGATCGGGTTGCTGTTCGGAATGAAGATCGACGGCAGCGCGGCGGCAATGTTTTCGTGAAAGGTATTGTATCCGGCCGCGCAGACGGCAAAGTCGAAGGCTTTCAGATACTGCCCGAGCGGATAGACCTTCCGCATCACTAGGCGCTCATGGAAATCCGCGTGCTCCTCGAAATGAAGCGGGGACCTGACGTCGACCGCGATCACCTGCGGATGCCTGTCCAGAAACTCCAGCAGACGTGCCCGGGGAAGGGACATGTCGAAATTTGCTTCCGAGCCAAGTTGCACGAGACAAAGGATCGCGTCGTCCGGCAGGTTCAGCGCCCGTCTTGCGGTGGTTCTGTCAAAGAGCTGATCTCTTGGCGTCATCAACACCGGGTCGACCAGGGTGACGCTGTTGGGGTTGGGGCGTGAATAGCCTTCGTCCAGAGGCGCGCAGAGTTCCCCGGGTTCGATGATCGCGTCGAAAAAGCCTTCCCGGGAGATGCTGTTGGGCTGGGGCGTGCGCCAGAGTCCGCGCCGGATCCAGACGCTGGTGGCGCGGCCGTAGCTTTCAACCGCGTCCACGAAACCTGCGTACGGCAAGTTGCCGTCAAACAGTGTGAGGCAAGGCTGGTAGTGGCTGAGCGCCTCGCGCATTTCCTGAAAGAAATAGCTGTTCCAGGCTTTGAAATCCAAGTCCAGTCTCTGCCGGAAAGGCCGGAATTCGGCGAGGTATCCCATGGATCTTGCAAATTCGATTGCTTCTGAAAGCGAGAAGAAAACGACATTCGCACGCGGGCCGATCGCCCTGGCGATGGCAAGCTGCCGGGAGAGATGCCCGAGGCCGACGCCGTTGGAAGTGATCGTGAGCACGAACGGGGCAGGGGCAGGTCTGCGTGTTTTCGGGGCGGGCAGGGTGGCGACGGAGGGGTCGGCAATTTTTTTGAATTTCGCGGTGAACTGGTCCAGGCCAAACCGCTCCTCCACAAATGTGCGTGCCTTTCGGGAGGTTGTTTCATAGAGCTTAGGATCCGTTCGAAGCTGCTCATAGACCAGTGGTGCTTCGTCCGGCTCGGCATAAAGGCAGGCATCGGAAAAACTGGTTTCCATATAGCGCGGAACGACGCAGGGCAGTCCGGTGGCAAGGGCTTCGAGCACACAATATCCGAACGCCTCGATCAGCGCTTTGGAATGGAAATAGCTGTAGATGTCGAGCCCTTGAAGAAATCCGGAAATCGGTCCCTTCGAGAACGGCAGAACCTGCCAGTTGGACGGCAGGTCCTCGAACTGGTCCACGAAGCTCTGCGGCACGCCCATCATGCGGAAGGCAAAGTCTGTGGATTGCGGATAGCAGGTCGTGGCAACCGATAGAGACGGCCATTTGTCGGCGCTGGGGCGACTGTGGCGGCCGATGACCAGAGGGGATTTCGGTTCCCGGGATTGTTTCTCCGGATAGTCGGCCAGATCGATCAGATTGGCCCAGTTGCCCTGGTCAACGGCATGGGACAGGCCGTTCATCACAAGGTCTTCGCGCACGATCTCGCTCACCGGCAGGAGTTTGAGCGAGTGGCCATACCAGTCGGAGATGAGCGTCGACCAGTGATCTGCCGGAAAGGCACGTTGTCCGTCCCGGTTTCGTATCGTCTGGTGCACGACAAGGTAGCAGGCATCCGCATCGAAACGGGTGCGGCATTGCACCCGTTTGTCCAGCAAGGTCGGGTGATACAAAAGCGCGACCCTGGACCGCGGTCTTTCGTTCTGCGGAACAATGACGGTGCCGGTAGCCCTGATCTCGGCGAGCACGGATGCGTTCAAGGTCCGGTTTCGGGAAAAAAAGGGGGAACACAGCGGTATGATACCGGCTCTCAGCCCGGCTTGCTTGCAGGCGCGAAGATCATATTTGAGCGATGTGGACGTCCCGCCGGGAAAGCGCAGGTCGGCCAGGTAAAGGACGTCAAATTCCATGTGCCGGTCGGCCCCCCAGGAAATCCATCAATCGATCTTGCCGGAAATCACGATGGGGAGCCACCATAGAGCCGCCAGGACTCCAGTCCGCGGTTGAACAGAGGGCCCGGAACACCATCCAGCGTGCCCTCGTAGTATCCGGCAGACTGCAATCTGGTCTGGATCTCAAGGATGGTATCGCGCGACCAGCTGCGGGCGTCGGAGGAAATCTTCGCAAGTGTTTCGCCGCTGTCCACCGTCAATGCGGACAACAACAGTTCCGATGCCTTTTGTGGTGATTTGTCGGTGTGGAATCCTTCGTCGTAAATCGCCGCGGCGGCAAGGGCGCCTTCCGCGTATCCCTGCTGCGCGGCCAGTTCGAAATAGGCCACTGCGTCTTCGGGGGTCTTGTAAATGCCTTCCTTGGCAAAGACGCCCAGATTGTAGGTCGCTCTGGCGGCGCCTTCCGATGAGGCATATTCCAGAAGGGTAATTGCACGCGGAACGTCGCGCGCGCCACCTGTGCCGTTATAGAGGGAAACTGCAAGATTGATGGCCCCGTCGGCGCTGCCGTTGGCATAGGCGCGTTCGAACAATTCGCGGGCTTTCAACAGGTCCTTGGGCAGCCCCTGGCCGAGTTCGTAGAGGAGGCCAAGGCTGACGAGCGCCCTTGTGTCGCCTGCAGCTGCTGCCTGCTGATAGAGATCGACGGCAATCTTGGTATCGCCGGCGGCTGCCCGCGCCCGCGCAAGCAGGGCCTTGTAGTGCGGCACATCCTGATAGTCCTTGACGGCCTGCTCGCAGGAATGAATGGCCGCCCCGGAGTTCTTTGCCAGAAGGTTGAGAGAGACGCCCCGGTAGATGACGGTTGAATCGTTCGGGTGTGTGGCGAACCGCCTGCACAGTTCGGATTGCGTCAGATTGTTCGGATTGTCGGGCATCATCTGGGTAACAAGCGTTTTGGCCTGCTCCAGATACTGCCCGTCCGGAAATCGCTCGATGTAATATTGCAGCAGGGCCCGGTTACGGGAGGCAAGGGCGTTGGACCAGATTTCCTCTTCCAGACTTGCGAGGCCGACCGATGGCGTCGGCAGGACGCCGTTCGTGTCCTTCAGCGCTCTTTCGAGGATCGTTTGCGCTTCATCAACAAACCTGCCTTCCGGATAGCGCTGCAGGTACAGCTGGATCAGCCTTGGATCTTCCTGCTGCACCGACAGCTTCCACAGGCCCGCTTCAAGGTCGCCGTCCGACTCCGGGCCTGGCTTGAAATAGAAATCGGGTTTGACCGAGAACTGCACGTAAGGCACCTGGGCGCCACCGGTTTCCTTGCGTACGTTCTGGTTCACGTCCGCCAGCACGGACAGGACCTCCCGGCCGGAGGAGTGCATGTAGGACAGGAGCGCCGTCGCGTAGGGACTGTTGTCACCCGCGCCATCATAGGCAACCTTGCCCGGTTGTGTGGCGTAGCCGATCAGAAATCCGCTGACATCCGGCGGTGGTGCCAGGCCCACTTCCAGGCTCTTGATGCGATCCTGAAACGGGTTGTTCTGGCAGGCGTCCAGGAAGACCATCTTGAAGGCGCTGCTGCGCCCGACAAGCTTGAGAAGCTCATCGAAATGGATGCTGTCGCTGACAAGCGTATCGATGTCACTGATCCGTGAATCAACCGGAATGAGATAGTTCTTGCCCGCCAGTTGCACGCCATGCCCGGCGTAATAGACCAGCACGACGTTCGCGTTGCGCCGAATGGTTGCCTGGGAGAACTCTTCGGCCTTCTTCAAGAAGTCCTCCTGCGTTGCATCCAGGATCAAGGTGACGTCGAAGCGAAGGGTCTGCAGGGTTGCAGCGATACTCTCCGCATCATTGCGTGCATTGGGGAGTTTCTCGCCATTGTAGTTGGAATTGCCGACGATCAGCGCCATACGCGTGTCGGGTACAAGCTGCTGGGCTCGTGAGGTTTCAGGTAAGGAAACCGAGACAACGAGTATCAGACCTGACAGAAGCAGGACCTTCTCGAGAAGTTGCCGGACCAAATGCAATTTCATGGTTTGGAACCGCATTCCGCTCAAATTGAAATCATGGACGCCAGATTGACTTCGACCGCCGCGATGGTCTCGGTCAGGACAGCTCGCTGTTGCTGCTGCAGGTTCGTGATGACAGTGTCCTGGGACCGGACGATCTGAATGCGCTGAACCTTGCTGATGCCTTCGCGAACCGCTTCAAGAGCTGCTTCGCCACTTTCGGCCTGCTCGACTTTGACGACCATTTCGCGAACAATCGGCAGGGCAGACTGTGCAACGGCGCTTCCGTTTTCCGCTTCGCGCGCCAGCCGATTTTCCAGATCCTGCAGGACTTCGGTAATGCATCGAACGGGTTCGATACCGCGCAATACCTTCTGCTTGCAGCGTTCACAGGCGTTGTTGACCCGAACACGGTTGTTCAGGAACCGCTCGAGAATGGCTCGTTCCCGGGCCACGGTTGTCGGTTCTCCATCGCCTTTCGGAATGAAGAAAAACGGTCTGACCGCTTCCTTGCCGGAGCCTGCCTTGACGCTTGGGGATTCGCTTTCGTAAGCGGCGATGGTGATCGGCTTGCCGTTTGGATTTTCCAGCTTGCTGCCTGCGGCTGACGGGTCAAATGACTCATCAAAGGGCAGCATCGTGCTCCTTGAAAAAATCTGCTGTGCGTTCGAAAGCTGCCAGGACGTATTCTTGACAGGATCGTTCAGGACCTGGGTGCTGGCCTTGGCCGAACTTGTCGCGCCTGTTAGCCAGGCCACCAAAATTGACGCAATAAATGATAGGAAACCGAGCATTTTACGCTTGGTAATCTCTGCCATACTTCACCGAATTTTTAAAACTGACTTAGCGTTCTATGACACTTTCATCAGATAATTGATAAAATTTGCATTGTCGGCGCCACACTACATCCTATCAAGTGCAGAGGTTTAGTGAAGCAAAAATTCGCGCCACCGCCTGCCCGGCGATCGGGCTTCCCTTCCAATGGTCTGCTGTGAGAGCTTTGAAGCGGTGGTGACCCGACGTGTGTGCGATTGAATTTCGCGGGTGAAGCGAAATGCTCCGGCCGAGAAGGGGTTTCCTGCCGCAAAACAACAGGATAGGGCAGGCCAGGTGGCCTGCCCACTATTTCGGGAAACGTCGTCCAGTTGCAATATGAAGGCGTATGGCCGGTGAAATTTCACCAGACGCTCCGTTTGCAGGCTGGTTCAAATTGTGGTGAGTTCCCGTGCGTTACTTGCTCGACAGGAAATCTTCCGCCAGCTCCACCCAAAAACTCGTGCCGATAGGCAGGATGTCGTCATTGAAGTCGTACTTGGGGTGATGCAGGGGCGGGTCGCGATCGGTTCTGGCAGTGCCGAGCATGAAGTAACAGCCAGGCCGTTCTTCCAGGAAATAGGCAAAGTCCTCGCTGCCCATGAAGGGACGGGTGAGGTCTGTGACTTTTTCCTCGCCGGCAAAGCGCCTGGCAAGGTCACGCAGGTAGCCGGTCTCGGCCGTGTGGTTGATCATCGGCGGATAACCGCGCTCATAATCGACCTCGGCCCGCATGCCGTAGCTGGCTGCCTGTCCTTCGGCGATCATGCGGATACGCCGTTCCAGCTCGTCGCGCACATCCGGTTCCAAAGCTCGAACCGTCAGGCTCATTTCCGCCCGCTCGGGGATCACGTTGCTGGCGATACCGCTGTTGAAGGCACCGACCGTGATCACGGCGGACTGCAGCGGGTGGATGTTGCGCGCGGCGATAGTCTGTAGCGCCATGATGATGCTGGCGCCGCATACGATCGGGTCGGATGCTGCCTGCGGTTCTGCGCCATGGCCTCCGTGGCCGACAACGGTAATCTTGCACTCGTCGGCAGCTGCCATCATCGGGCCGTCCCGGAAGGCAAATTGTCCGAAGGGCATGCTCGGGTCATTGTGAAGGCCGAATACGGCATCGCACGGGAACCGCTCGAACAGCCCGTCGTCCATCATCAGCCTTGCGCCGCCGAAGTTTTCTTCCGCTGGCTGGAAGATCAGGTGCACCGTTCCGTCGAACTGCTTGCGTTCCGAGAGGATTTTCGCGGCGCCGAGCAGCATGGCCGTGTGGCCGTCATGGCCGCAGGCGTGCATGACACCGGGATGGGTGCTGGCATAGTCCGCCCCGGTTTCCTCCAGGATCGGCAGGGCGTCGAAATCCGCACGAATGCCGATGCTTTTCGAAGACGTGCCATTGCGCAGGGTTGCGACAATGCCGGTTTTTGCCAGGCCACGCGTAACCTCGTAGCCCATAGCAGCCAGTTCACTGGCGACGTAGTCCGAGGTCTTGAATTCCGACAGGCCGATCTCGGGGATCGTATGCAGATGGCGCCTTGTGGCGACGATTTCGGGAAGGAAGTTGGACGACTGAACGGTCATTTACGCACCACGGCTGGGGATACGGTTTTCCAGGAAGCGGAACAGCAATACCAGAATCCCGGTGAGACACATATAGATCAGTGCAAGCAGCAGCAGAGGCTCATATGTGAGATATGTATCCTGCCGAACTCTTGAAATGATCGCATAGACATCGACCACCGTAATGGTCGCGACAAGCGGTGTCGATTTCAGCTGCAGCACGGTTTCGCCGCTCAAAGTTGGCAAGGCACGGTAGATGGCGCGCGGTAGCCAGATGCGGCGGAACATGGTGAAGCGGCCCATGCCAAAGGCACGCGCGGCTTCCAGTTCGCCCCTTGGCACACCCGCAAACGCTCCGCGCATCACTTCCCCCTCATAGGCGGCAAATGACAGCATCAAGGCCGTGAAGCCATACGGCCAGGCCTGGCGCAGATAGGGCCAGAACATCGACTGCCGGATTTCCGGATACTGCGCGAACACCGAGCCGAGGCCATAGTAGAGCAACCAGAGTTGCAGAAGCAGCGGTGTGCCGCGGATCAATGTGCAGAAACCACGGGCCAGCCAGGCGAGCGGTCTTGGTCCGGTGACCTGGACAAGGCCCAGGCCTATGGCAAGGAGAAAGCCGACGGCAGCCGTCGAAAACAGCAGAAACAGTGTTTCCCAGATGCCGTGGAGCAGCTTCCATTGGTATTTCGGCAACCAGTCCCACCGCAGGAACCAGATCGCGCAGAAGACGATGCCTGCGAAGACGGCAAGCAGGAAGATCCTGTGCGGTTCCAGCAGTCGGCGTGGCGGCGGCGGAACATAGGCGGGCATTGTGATCTTGGTTTCGCTCATCTCACACAGGCCCCGCAATGCCGCGCCTTGCGCGTTTTTCGATATGGGCGATGACGCGGTTCGAGACCAGCGTCAGCGTGAGATACATCACGCCTGCGGCGCAATAGAACAGCATGTAGGCCTTGGTGCTGCCGGCTGCCTGGCGGGTCACAAGCGTCAGTTCCGAGAAGCCGACCACGGCCAGAAGGGCAGTATCCTTGGTGGCGATGAGCCAGAGATTTGAAAGACCCGGAATGGCATAGGGCAGCATGGCCGGCAATGTGATGCGGCGCAGTGTCTTGAAGGGCGACATGCCGTAGGCACGGGCTGCCTCTATCTGTCCGGGCGGTACTGCCTTGATGGCACCACGCAGGACTTCGGTCGAGTAAGCGCCCTGGACGACGCCGATGACGAAGATGCCGGCGGCTAGGCCGCTGATGTCGACCCTTGGCAGACCGACCAGCATCAGCAGCGAATTCACCGCGTCTGTTCCGGCGTAATAAAGCAACAGGATGAGGACAAGCTCGGGAACGGCTCGGATGACGGTGGTGTAGACCTCAAGCAGGTCGCGCAGGATCGGGCCGCCGTAAAGCTTTCCGAAGGCGCCGCCGATACCGATCAGCAGACCCAGGCCAAAACCGCCGACGGCGAGCTGCAGCGAGGCTGCGAAGCCGGCGAGTAGAACTCCGCCCCAGCCCGGTGGCGACAGGGCGAGCAGATCGAGATTGAGAAATCCGGAAGGGGCAGCCATCGGCAGCGGTCAACCTTGCTTTGAAAGTGTCCGCCCGCGCCCGAGGGCGCGGGACGGTTTCCTAAGGGTGATCCGGCCGCTTAGCCGCCGTAGATGTCGAAGTCGAACCAGTTCTTGGAGAACGTTTCATAGGTCCCGTTCTCGCGGATCGCCTTGATCGCGGCGTTGACCTTGTCCTTCAGTTCCGTGTCGCCCTTGCGCAGGCCGACGCCAACGCCGGCACCGAGGATCGCCGGATCGTCCTGGACGTTGCCCTTCAGTTCGCAGCAGGCGCCCGCATCGGACTTCAGGAAGGCGTCGAGCGCGATGGCGTCCGCCTGGACGGCGTCGAGGCGGCCTGCGGCGAGATCCTGGTTGGCTTCATCCTGGGTCTGGTATTGCTTGATCTCGGCAGCGCCTTCGCCGAAATACTTTTCGGCATAGTCGGCATGAATGGTCGAAACCTGAACGCCGATGATCTTGCCGGACAGGCCTTCCGGAGTCGCGTCGAAATCGTCACCCTTGGCACCGATGATGCCGGTCGGAGTGTTGTAGTACTTGTCGGAGAAATCGATGGTCTTCAGGCGCTCTTCGGTGATGGACATGGAGCCGATGATCATGTCGATCTTGCCGGATGTCAGGGCCGGGATGATGCCGTCCCAGGCAACTGGCGTGACGACGCAGTCGAGTTTGGCTTCCGCGCAGATCGCGTCCATGAATTCGATTTCCCAACCGATCCACTTGCCGCTGGAATCGGGAGAGGTGAACGGCGGGTAGGGCTCGGCTGCGACGCCGACCTTTACTTCCTCAGCCATGGCACCGGTGAACGCGGTGGTGGCCAGTGCGGCGGCTGCGAATGCTGTCTTCAGAATATGTTTCATGCTGTTCCCCTGTTTTTTAGACTTCTCATGCCGGACCTTCCGGCAGGACCTCCCCGCGAAACGTCTGCGGGAGGGTCTAGTTGATCGAGCTGATGAATTTCTTCAGCCGCTCCGATTTCGGGTCACCGAACACCTGGTCCGGCGGGCCCTGTTCCTCAATGATGCCGTTGTGCAGAAAGATGACGTGACTGGCGACTTCCCGTGCGAATTTCATCTCGTGGGTAACCAGGATCATTGTCCGCTGTTCACGGGCCAGATCGCCGATGACGCTCAGGACCTCTCCGACCAGTTCCGGATCGAGAGCGGATGTCGGCTCGTCGAACAACATGGCGAGCGGCTGGACGGCAAGGGCGCGGGCGATGGCTGCACGCTGCTGCTGACCACCGGACAGGAAGGCCGGATAGGCATCCTGCTTCTCGTGCAGTCCGACACGGCGCAGCAAGGTTTCGGCGATGCCGACGGCCTCGTCGCGTTTCATGCCCAGAACGTGGATAGGCACTTCAATCACATTTTGAAGCACTGTCATGTGCTGCCACAGATTGAAGCTCTGGAAAACCATCGCAAGCTGGCTGCGAATGCGCTCGATCTGCCTGCGGTTGGCAGGGCGCAGGCCATGGTGGCCGTCGTTTTTCAGGTCGATTGTCTCACCATGGATGGTGACCGACCCGGCGCTGGGCATCTCAAGCATGTTGATGCAGCGCAGAAAGGTTGATTTGCCGGAGCCCGATCCGCCTATGATCGCAATCACGTCGCCCTGCCGGGCCGTGAGCGAGACACCCTTTAGCACCTCAAGAGCTCCGAAACGTTTAAAGAGGTCGCATACCTCGATGGCTGGCGCCGCTGGTTCCATCCTACCGCCATTGCCCGGCCTGAGCCGGTGCACTGTTGTTTCTGTTCCCCGCTGACCTCGTCTTTTTTGCCGGTGCGGCGTCAGCTCTCCGCCCGGTAAGTGTTGTCAGCTTTGCACTTGTCTCGTAATTATTCAACCGTATAATAACGAAAAAATCGATGCCGGTGCGTCAGGCGACCGGAGATCATGGCGGAGGACACAAGAATGGCGCGGGAGGCGAAAGCGATGGCTGCAGCATGGTGCCTGACTTCGCCTGCGAACCCGGCGGTGCGCGGGTTTCTGCCGGTCCGGAGCCTGTCATGAGCCGTCGTCCGTTCCATCGCGCAAGTGAGGCCGAGCGGCGTCAGGATCTTATCCGGGCGACGCTGGATTGCATTTCCGAATTTGGTCTGCGCGGTGCAACCGTTCGTGAAATCGCGGCACGCGCCGGTGTCACGCCCGGCCTGATCCGCCATTATTTTTCCAGCAAGGACCAGATGCTGCAGGATGCCTATCGGGAAGTCATGACCGGAATGACATCCACTGTGGCGGCAGCTGCCGATGGTGATCAGCAGAGCCCCAGGGCACGCCTGCACGATTTCATCGTGGCCAACCTGACGCCGCCGGTTGCCAACCCACGGACGTTGTCGCTCTGGGCTGCTTTCATCAGTCATGTGCGCGTCGATCCGGCCTTTGCCGAAATCCACCTTGAGAGCTATCTCGCGTTTCGGTCCGTGCTGGAAACCCTTGTCGCCGAGGTGCTGGCCGAATCGGGTGAGCCACCCGATGCAAAGCGGTGCCGGGAGCTGGCAATTGCGATCAACGGCGTGATCGACGGTCTGTGGATCGAAGGCACGCTGGTGGGTCACCTCTTTTCCGAAACGCCCCTTCCGGGCGTTGCCATCCGGTCCGTCGAGGCATTGCTTGGCGGAATAAGCCTTGCCGCCAAACCACACTCAAACTGAGAGACCGACTATGCGTTATGCGTCGATCACCGACCGCCTTGCCCACCTGGGTTCGGGAAAATGGACTGTCCACATCAAGGCGCGCGAAATGGCGGCTGCGGGCGTTCCCGTTATCGAGCTGACGATCGGCGAGCCGGACATACTGCCCGACGAAGCCTTGTTCGAGGAAGCCAACCGGGCGATGAGGGCCGGCCGTATCCGTTATTCCAACGGCCGGGGCGAGCCGGGTATCGTTGCTGCATTGACGGAAAAATATCGCAAGCGCCGGCCTGACGTGAACGAGCAGAACGTCCTGTGTTTCCCGGGTACACAGACTGCCCTTTTTGCGGTGATGCTGGGCCTTGTGGAGGCCGGCGACGCCGTTCTGGCAGGTGATCCGCTCTATGCCACCTACGAAGGCGTTATTGCCGCGACCGGTGCGCACATGGTGCCGGTGCCGCTCCGCCCTGAAAAAGGTTTCCACCTTCAGGCGGAAGATCTTGAAAAGGCAGTCACTCCGGACAGCCGGGTGCTCCTGCTCAATACGCCGCACAATCCGACCGGGGCAACGCTGACGGCTGAGGAAATTGCCGCCATCGGTGAGGTCTGCATCAAGCACGACCTCTGGATCGTCTGCGACGAGGTGTATGAAAAGCTGATCTTTGAGGGAAGTTTCGCTTCCCCCTTCGACCAGCCGGCGCTGGCGGACCGGACCATCGTGGTGTCCTCTATCTCCAAGTCTCACGCTGCCCCCGGCTTCCGGTCCGGCTGGGCAATCGGTCCGGAAGAATTCTGCACGCGGTTGCTGGCGGTGTCCGAAACCATGCTTTTCGGCGGACAGCCGTTTATCGCGGACATGACAGCCATGGCGATTGCCGGGGATTTCGACACCGCCGAGCGCATGCGGGAGAGTTATCTGCGTCGGGCGAAGCTCATCATCGGGCATCTGTCCGGACACGGTGCCCTGAAGCCCATGATGCCGGAAGCCGGCATGTTCCTGCTGGTGGATGTCAGTGCAACGGGACTGGATGGTGCCACCTTTGCCGAAAGGCTGCTGGAGGAAAAGCAGGTCGCGGTCATGCCTGGGGCCTCCTTCGGCGATCAGGCGACAAATTTCATCCGGTTGTCGTTGACGGTGGCCGATGAAACGCTTTCCGAAGCAACAGACCGCATCGCGGCCTTTGCGGACAGTCTCGGCAAGGACGAGGAGAACCGTAAATGGGCGTAGTGACCAAAACGGTCGGTGAGGCCCTGATCGATATTCTTGAGGCCAATGGCGTGGAAGCCGTCTTCGGCATTCCCGGCGTGCACACGGTCGAGCTTTATCGGGGGCTGGCTGCGTCCGAAATACGCCACATCACCCCGCGCCACGAGCAGGGTGCCGGGTTCATGGCGGACGGATACGCCCGCGTAACCGGGAAACCCGGTGTCGCACTGGTGATCACCGGCCCGGGCCTGACCAATACGATCACCGCGATGGCGCAGGCCTATCAGGATTCCGTGCCGATGCTGGTGATCTCGGGGGTCAATGCACGTGCAAGCCTTGGCCATGGCAGGGGCAAGCTGCACGAGCTGCCGGACCAGCGCGCCATGATGGCACCGCTTGCGCTGATGACACACACGTTGCTGGAGCCCTCGGACCTTCCGGCTGTCATGGACCGTGCCTTCGCGATCCTGCAGTCGCGGCGTCCGGGGCCGGTCCATATCGAAATTCCAACCGATGTGATGGTTGAAAAGATTGCCGTTGGCGACCTGCGCCCCTCAAAGGCCCGCGGCCCGCGGGCGGCTCAGGCACAGGTGCTGGAGCTTGCCGAGAAATGCCGCAAGGCCCAGCGCCCGGCGATCCTGTGCGGCGGCGGTTCCGTTGCTGCCGCAGACAAGATCCGTTTGCTGGCGGAGCGAATTGATGCGCCGCTGATCACGACGGTCAACGCGCGGGGCATGTTTGCGGGACATCCACTCTCCGTTCCTGCCAGCCCGAGCCTTGCCGCCGTCCGCGACCTGCTTGCAGCCTCCGATCTGGTGATTGCGCTCGGCACGCAGATGGGACAGACGGATTACGACATGTATGCCGATGGCGGCTTTCCGGAGCTTGCCGATCTGGTGCGGGTGGACATCGATGCAGACCAGCTTGCCCGGGGTCCCGAGGCTGCGCTGCCGGTCCTCTCCAGTGTCGACCAGTTGCTGGACGACCTTCTGCCGCTGCTTGAAGGTCCCAGTACGGAGGCAGACGGTGCTGCACGGGCCAAGACTTGCCGAGAGGCGGTTTCAACCTGGTTGAGCCCCAAGATGCAGGCGGAAATCGGCGTTCTGGAGACGATCCGCGAGACGTTGCCCGGCTGCATCATCGTCGGCGACAGCACGCAGGCCATCTATTCCGGCAACTTGTCCTTTGAAGCAGGCCGGCCGCACGGCTGGTTCAACGCGGCAACAGGTTTCGGCGCACTTGGATATGGCCCTCCGGCCGCGATAGGTGCCAGCATCGGCGAGCCTGAAACGCCTGTGATCTGCCTTGTGGGTGATGGCGGGCTGCAGTTCTCGCTTGCCGAAATCGGCTCTGCCAGGGATTGCGGAGCCAGGGTGATTTTCCTGGTCTGGAATAACGACGGTTATGGCGAAATCCGCACCTACATGCTGGATTGCGGGATTGAGCCGGAAGGCGTCACGCCATCAGCACCCGATTTTGGCAAGATCGCCGAAGCCTATGGTTTGCCGTCCGTGCGTCTTGATGACGTGTCGGAGCTCGGGGCCGCTCTTCAGCGGTTTTCAGACCTGTCCGGACCAAGCCTGATCGAAATCCACGAAACAGGCACGCGCGGGGCGACCGCCTGACGTGAGACCCTGCTGGCTTTGCTCAGCTTGAGGCCGGCAAGGACAGCCTGAATTGCGTTCCCCTGCCTTTTGCAGACTGGCAGGTGAACGCAAGGCCGTGTTCATGCGCAAGGTCGTGACAGACCGAAAGACCGAGACCATGTCCGCTGGACGTGCTGCCTTTTTCGTAAGCTTTCAGGAAGGTTCGCTGTTCGGTCTCGGTCAGGCCTGGTCCCGTATCGAGCACACAAAGCTCCAGGGCCTGTCCACGGTTACGGACGCCAATCAGGACCTTGCCTTTTTCGGTGTATTTGACCGCGTTGGAGACCAGATTGCTGGCGATGCGCATCAGGACCATGGGCGGTACAGCTGTCTTGCGGGTTGATGTAACCCGTCGCAGCTTCAGGCCTTTTGAGATCGCTTCCTCGCCAAACATCTGCTGGACCGTGTCGAGAACAAGCGAAAGTTCGTAGCTCTCGATTTCCACCGGTTCTGCGAGGGTGATGGTGATGTCGTTCTGGGCGTGGTCTTCTTCGCCGGTTGGATCTGAGTTTTCGGCTGTCTCTGTGCCATCGTTCCGCGGTGCCGTTTCCGCCAGGTAGGAATTCGACAGGGCCTCCATGTAGTCGAATGCCTCTGCAAGACGTTGGCGAACCGGCGGTTCCATATGGTCGGCAAGATGGTCGAAGCTGAGCCTCAGTGAAGTGATCGGCTGTTTCAGATCATGGGAAGCAGTCGCCAATTGCCGCTGACGCAGGCTGGCCAGATCGCGGGCACGCGTGTAATTGCGCTCGGCCACGAGCAGCTCCCGACTGCGCTTTGCTTCCGCTTCAAGGGCAGCGATTTCGGCCTGAACGGCATTTGCGTGTTTGTGGCGCAAGGCAACGATATGGGCGGTCAAACCGGTCATGGTGGCAATCAGCAGGCAGGAGAAAATACCCTTGACCGTGCTCGCAACTGGCAGGATTTCAGTCTCGAGGCCAACGACCATCAAGGCAATCAGCCCAACGACCAGCACGGTGCCAAAGGCTGAAACCAGTTCCGAGCTGACATGTGCCGCGCCTTCGCTGCGTCGCCAGCTGCGGCCTGCCATGAAAACGGAAATGAACATCAGCGCCAGCAGCAGATAGCCGAAAAACGCGACATAGGTGCCGGGCGAAAAGAAAGACAACCCGAAACCGGCGATCGATAGAGCGGAAAGGGCTGTCAGGCCGATGGAAAGTCTTGTCTCGCGGCCCGCGGTGGCGACAGAGCGGCCGGAAATCACGAAGCCGAGGCCGGATAGGGAGAACAGCAGGAAGAAGCCTGTCGGAGACTGGAGTTCAGGTCTGTCGGGAAAGAAGAACCGGAACCAGAGGCCGTCAATATAAGCGATGAAAGCAAGCCCGAGCCCGAACTGGACGGCGTAGAGCATGCCGATCCAGTTTTTCATGGCCAGATGAAAGCCGAAGAAGAAAATCAGGCAGGAGATCGTGAAGGCGTAGAACGCCGTATGGGTGATGCCGGACGCAAAGGCTGAGGCTTCAAGCTCCACCGGTGTTTCCAGCGCCATCTTGAAGGACTGGAAAGGCCCGAACTTGAAATTGACCAGGAGGGTGACCCGCTCTTGCGGCGCGATGTCGAAGACGGGCGTGCGCAACCTCGTGACCGAATGGTCTTCCGGTGCGAAGGGTTCGAAAATCGAATAGCTGATCAGGCTTTCGGTAAAGCCGCTTTCGCGGATGACATAGGCATCCAGTTCGCTGACCAGCGGCAGGTCGATTGTCAGCACGAAAGGATCCGGCGCACGGCCATCGTTCAGTGTTGCGTTGACGATCTCGACAGCGGCCCAGGCTTCCGGCGCATAGTTGGTTTCCAGAAGAGAGGCCTTGAGGGTAGGGGAGAATTTGCCGGAGCGGAACCGGTTCAGAATGTCGGCAAGAGACGCTGACGGATCGCTCTCATAGACCAGATGCGGCTTCAGGTCGCCAATCCCCTGGCCGGGCTCGAGGCGCACAGTTTCTGCCCGGGCGATGCCGGTCACGAGAAGGCTGAAAAACAGAAGGGCCCACAGGTGCAGAATTCTGGTCATTTCCCCAAAGGCATGTCAGATAGAAGGACTGCAGCTGCTGGATCGAGAGCCGTGGAAGATCAAAGATATAGTGCCATCATTGCTGACGATCACGCAATCGTTCGCTCGGGCTTGCGCGACGCTCTGGAAAAACCGGGCCTGATCGAACCGGAGGGGATCAACGTGCTGGCGGAAGCCGGCGACGGCCTCAGCGCGATAGCCGAAGTGCGCAAGCAGCGGCCAGACCTCCTGTTGCTGGATGTCTCCATGCCGATGGCAGGCGGCGTGGAAGTGCTGATCGAGGCAAGGCGCTGGTCGAAGGAAACGAGGGTGGTCGTGCTGACAGGCATTTCCGCTGTCGGGCTGATATCGGATCTCATCGAGGCCGGGGTCGATGGCCTGTTCTCGAAGGCGTCGGACAATGCCGAGTTCTACCAGAAACTGCCGGGTATCCTGCGCGGACAGCGGCATATTTCGGACGTGTTTCTGAAGATCCTGGAAGAGACACCTGCGCCGCCGGTTCTGACTGACCGGGAGCGGCAGACGCTGAACCTGATCCTCGCCGGGCGGTCCAATAAGGAAATTGCCGAAGGACTTGGCATCAGCGTCAAGACCGTCGACAAGCACCGCACCAGCCTGATGCAGAAGCTGAACGTGCATTCGGTGCCGCAGCTGATGGCCAAGGCGCTGAAGGAAGGCATGATTGATCCATCGCGGGAACTTTGACCGGAGAATGCATGTTCTGGCCGGAATGGGGGATCGGCCCCATGGCCGGCAGTCAGCCGCCATGCGTTACTGCTGCAAGTGACCCGTAAAAGGATTGTGCCATGCGCCCCTGTTTCAGACTTTCAGCCACCTCGCTTGCCGCGATACCCGTTGCCAGCATGCTAATCACGGGCTCGGTCCAGGCGCAGGATGATGGTTTTCGCGAGATCCGTGTTGCTCCCGGCACAGCGGTCGCCGCCAATTTCATGGATGTGCTGATGCCGTTTTTGCAAGGCCATCCGGAGAGTGACGAAGGCAATGCAGCGCTCGACCTGAAGGTGCGCAAGGCCGACAACGGCTACAGTGTCGATATCGTCATGACGGGATATCTTGATGACAGCCTTTCCGGTGAGCATTACAGGGGCACTGTTATTCACACGGCGACGGGCGAATGGGAGCTTCTGGAGATGAAGGTCAAACCCTTGTGCGCGCGTGGTGTGAATATCGGCGGGACATGCACCGCATCCGCAGCACCACCTGCCATGTTCCGGTCTTCCGGTGCCGCTGACGGCCGGTTGATGTGCGTCAGCATTGCGCAGGACGATGTTCTGAATGTACGGCAGGGCCCCGGAACACGGCATGCCGTTACCGGCGCTCTTGCGGCGGGAACCTGTAATGTGGAACTTTCCGAAAGCTGTGAGGGAAGCTGGTGTGAAATCCGTTCGGGCGCGGTGTCCGGATGGGTGAATACCCGTTACCTTGAGCCCGCCAATTGAAAGACATATCGACGAGCCCCATGCCGGTCAGAAATCAGCATCAGCGCAGATCTGCCAAAAGCCTTTTCATCGGAGGCTTGCTGATGTCTTGCGCAACTGTCGCGGTTCTGGCCAGCAGCTTGCCGGAGCCGACATTCCTGGAAAGCGGCAGCAACGACCTGATCCGGTTTCAGAAAGGTGAGGTGCCTGCACCGCCGGTTACGCTGGAGGCCGCCCCTTCAGCTGCTCCGGAACCGGTAGAACCTGCCGAGATGCATGCGCCCGAGCACCGGCTGATGGACAGCGAGGGGGCTGCCGCCGAGATTGCCCCTCCACCGCCAGCGCAGCCACGGCCACGACCGCCGGCGCATGCACCTGCACCCTCCGATGCCGCATCCTGGACGGACCGCATGAGTCCGGAGTTAGATCGGGCCATCGACCGGACTGCCCCCCAGAGGGAACGGGTTGCGCCGGCTGCAGCGCCGAAACAAAATTCGCAAAAACGGGAAGCCACTGGTGCGGACACTCAAGGCTTGAACTCTGCCATAAAAAAGTCCGCCGCAAGGCGTGCGCAGGAACCTGCGCCACTGGAGGAAGCCGCAGATGCCGATGATGCGATTTCCGCGCGGCTGGTGACGGTCTGCCTGACCAATCCGGACGACGCCAGTGGTGCCAAGGGCTTTGATATCCGGCGAGATGGTCCGCCGCGCTATGTTGCCGATGTCGGCGCGACGGCCTGTGCCCGCTTCGAGCCGACGCGCCATACGATCTATCTCTGGAAGACCAACGACCTGGGCGCCCTGTCGCTGATCCTCTCCAGCCGTCTTGATCTGGTCGAGGCAGATGGGACGCAAGTGTCCCTGGACTGGTTGCGGGACCGATAACCGGCCCGACAGAGCAAACGCGCAGCCACCGGATTTATTCTCGAATTTGTCAGTCGTCCGCAGGGCTCTGGGAATGAGTGTATCCCGGGTCTTGTGTTACTCGCCCGGGTGATATTCGGGGAACTTCTCCATTCGTCATCCCGGGCGAGCAGCGCGAGACCCGGGACCGGGGAGGCACAGGCTTCTTTTGTTTTTCGGGTGCCTATTTCGCTGGCCCTCGGCTCCCCGGTCCCGGATCTTCGCTGCGCTGCGTCCGGGATGACGAATGGAGGGGTGATCATGGGAGGGATGACGAATGGAGGGATGGTGCATGAAGTGACGGCGCATGATGCGATGGGCAATTGAGCGGAGAATTCAAAATAGAAACCGGCAGGCGGGCCTGCCGGTTTCTGTGCGGGTGGTGGGGGAGCCTAGCGCTCGGCGACGTCCGCGAGACGGACGAGGGTCAGGAATTCAGACCGGTAGCCGAAGCGATCAGCGCCCTTGTTTTCACTGGCGAGTTTTTCAATCGCCTTGAAATCCCAATCTCCCAGGTGATCGGTGCCTTTCAGCTTCTGCCCGAAGGCGGCAACTGACGCGGCAAAGAGGGTTTCCGACATCGGAATACCGCTTGTATCTGCCATGACCGGTGTCTCGATCAGGGTACTTTCCTTGTCTCCGGGCAGCTTGTAGCGCAGCTTCACGAAGGCGAGTTCACCCGAATAGGAAGCGCGAACGGGCTCGATCTTCTCCTTGGGGCCGTAGCGCAGGTCCGAGATCTTTTCCGCCGGCGAGCCGACAGGGGTGATTTCATAAAGGGCCGTGACGTTGTGGCCCGCGCCGATGTCGCCGGCATCTACCTTGTCGTTCCTGAAATCTTCTGTTCTGAGCGCCCGGGTCTCATAACCGATCAGGCGGTATTCGGCGACAGTCTCCGGGTTGAACTCGACCTGGATCTTGACGTCCTGGGCGATCATTGAGATGGAGCTGACCACCTGATCCACCAGTACCTTGCGGGCTTCGGACAGCGTGTCGATGTAGGCGGCAACGCCCTGTCCGTTCTGCGCAAGGGTCTGCATCAGTTCATCGTTGTAGTTGCCGCGGCCGAAGCCGAGCACGGAAAGCGCCGTGCCGTTTTCCCGCTGTTCAGTGACATAGCGTTTCAGGCTGTCCGGATCGGACAGGCCGACGTTGAAGTCGCCGTCGGTGGCCAGGATGATCCTGGTCTGCTCGCCGTCGCCGGTCATTGTTTCGGCCAGGGCGTAGGCTCCTTTCAGACCTTCATGACCTGCTGTTGAGCCACCGGAGGTCAACGCGTTGATCTTTTCCAGGATCCGGCTCTTGTCGGTAACCTTGGTCGGCTCGAGCAGAACACCGGAGCTGCCGGCGTATGTGACGATCGCCACTTCGTCCTCGTCGCGCAGCGTGGACAACAGCAGGCGGAAGGATTGCTGCAACAGCGGCAACTTGTTGGCGTCTGCCATGGAGCCGGACGTGTCGATCAGGAACACGAGGTTCTGCGGGGGAAGGTCATCGAGCGGCACCTTGTAGCCCTGGATGCCGACCTGCATCAGCCTTGTGTGTTCGTTCCACGGGGTGTCGACCACGGAAACATTGGTGGAGAAGGGGTGACCGCCCTTTTCGGGCACGGGGTAACTGTAATCGAAGTAGTTGACCATTTCTTCCACGCGCACGGCATCCGGGTTCGGCAATCGGCCGCCGGACAGCGTGCTGCGGACATAGGAATAAGAAGCGGTGTCGACATCGACGGAGAAGGTCGATACCGGTTCCGCCCTCGTGCGTTTCAGCGGATTGACTTTTGCGGATGCAAATCGCTCCCGGTCTGCAGGCTGAACGGCTGGCATTGCCGGTGGTTCGGACTGAGCCACCTTTCTCGGGGCAGAGCCGCCACTGCCGGAGGAAAGCGACATCAGGCCGCCAGTGGCTGCCTCCGAGCCAATCATTAGTCTGTCCTGAAAAGCCGGGGCCGGGGCCGGGGCGGGCTGGGGGGCTACGGCCGGACGGGAGATGTCCGCGATGACGGAGTGGCTTTCCTCCTGTTTCCTGCGCTGGGTTGTCGAAACCGAGGCATCATCGTCTCGCTCACCTGCAATGTTCATCCGGCTGGCTTCTTCCGCCGGGCTTGTGAGCTTTTTCCCGAGCTCCTGCCAATCGATGGTTTGCGAGGCGATGCCGGCGAAGGCGATTGTCATCAGCGAAGCGGAGCTGATCAGCAAGGTTCTGGGCATGTGTTTGCCAAACATGAGACAAATCCTTTTCGTCGCCCGGAGGAAAGGTCCGGGTGTCGGGGTGATGGGGAAAGGTTGGGTAATGTGCCGGGCAAGAGCCGCGCCCTTGCGGCGCGGCCTTGGTGTGTTTGCCGGGTGTTACCGGAACACGATGCGGTAGCTTGCGCCCTTGCGGCAGACCGAGGTGCTGGAGTCCGCGTACCAGGTTTTCAGCAGGTTCCAGCGGCCGTTGGACTTCAGCTTGCGGAACTGGACCCGGACAAAGGTGCTGGCGTTGTTCACGCCTTCCAGGTTCCGGGTGACCTTGTAGGTGCCACCGTGGGCGATGACGCGGTTGGAAATGTTTTCCGAGCGCCAGCGGTTGGAACCGAGGTCACGGTAATCGAGATCGTAAAGCTGGATCGGCTGGCCGGTGTTGTTCTTCACCGTGATGTTGACCTTCTTGCAGATGTCGAACAGGGCGGCGGCCGGGGTCACGGCACCGAGGGAGGCAACGCCTGCAATGGCAAGAACGGTGGCGGCTGTTGCGGTTTTGGCGAGGGCTTTCATTGGTCAATTCCTTTCTCTTGAATAATCTCCTTTCGGAGGGGGTATCGATCTTTCGATGAGAGAAAGGTGCCAGAACGAGCGGGGTGTCAGTATGGGGTCGATACCCCAATCGCACTTCTGGTGAGGCACCTGAAAGCGGGCCGGTCACCGCAACCGGCGGGTTGAAGACACGCTTCGATATTTGGTCTATTGCTGCTTCGTCGCCTGTTTTGAAAAACGATTTCGAGATGACGATTTCATTCCCGGACCGGCCGTACCGGTCGACCTGAGGCCCCGGTTTTTTCGGGTGCCCGATCAGCCCTGCCAAAACTATTAAAACGGACTGCCTGGAGAAGGAGTGCCCATGATTTCGAGATGCCTGGTGTTTATCCTGTTCTGTCTTGCCGCAACGGTGGCGAAAGCGGCCGACGTGTTTCCGTCGAACGCGGAAGGTTGCGACTATCATTTGCGGGGTCAGATCGTCTCGGGGGATGCGGAAAAGCTCAAGGTTCTGCCGATCAACTCGCAAGGCATCACGCTGTGCCTCGATAGCCCCGGGGGCAGCTTTGCCGAAGGAAAGCGGCTGTTCGACACGATCTGGGACCAGGATATCGCAACCATGGTGCGTTCGGGAGAACGGTGCGAATCCGCCTGCTCGCTGGCTTTCCTTGGTGGCAGCATGCGGATCGGGACAGCCGTGATCCGTTTTCAGATGCGCTCTCTGCGTCCAGGGGGCAAGCTCGGTTTCCATTCGCCCAGCCTCAACCTGCCCAACGAGAACAGTTACCCTGCCAGCGAAGTCCAGACTGCCTTTGCGATTGCACTGAAGGCCGCCGAGTCCTTTTTCGATATCAAGCTGAGCGAAGAGCACGACGTCGAGGCCATGACGGATTTCCTCTATCAGCGGATCCTCGGCACGCGCCCCGAAAACATGTTCCACATAGAGAGCATCGGCGATGCGGTGCTGGCCAATATCACCGTCACCGGACTGACACCGCCAGCCTCGATTACGGAACGTGAAATCGCAAATATCTGCGACAACGCCTATGCGGCCAATCTGATGGATGGTCGGCCGGGATATACGACCAGTTCACAATACTACGACGAAATCCTGATCGGCGATCCGGATGGAGACCGGAATGTGGTGCTGACAAGGCAAGGAGAGGACCTGGTCGGCAAGGTCTTCAATTATGATACTCCGAGCAAATTTTCGGCGCTTGGCTGTTCGGTCCGGATATCCGACGACTGGAAACGGTTCTGGGATACCGATTACAGCCCGCTCAGCGTCCGTTTCGAGCAGTATTCCGTTGGTGACGATTTCGGTGACGGGGAGGCCGAGGAATTTTCCGCGCCTTACTGGTATCTGCTGCCGGCTTCCCTGAAGCTTGACCAGCAGGCAGAAAGAAACGTTGCCGGACAGAATGCAAGTGCACCCGCGTCTGCGCCTGCTGCGTCAGGCGAGGGCGGTTTCGTTCGCCTGAGCGGCTATGATCTTTACGGCGGAGATCTGCCGGATGGCGTGCTCCGCAACATGAGCGCGGAGGACTGTATCTCGTCCTGTAGCGCCAGAAGCGGCTGCGATGCCGTGACCCATGACCGATGGAACCGGATCTGCATTCAAAAGTCCGTCGGTGACAGCAATGGCAGGCTCTATCTTCTTTCCAAGGCCGACACCTATGTGCAGCGGGCTGCCGCCGGGTCTCTCAAACCCAATCTGAGCGTGCCTGTCCAGACGTTCACCAAACAGAACAAGGGCTTTCCCGGACAGCCGGATGAAAGCCTGCAGGCGGGATCGGCCGGCCAGTGCGAGACGCTCTGCACGGAACGCACCTGCCTCGGGTTCAACTGGTCTGCCGGGTCTGGAAGATGCGATCTGTTCGCGCGGCCGGGTGTCTATTCCGACGCCGAAGGTATCGTGGCCGGGTTCATGGTTCAGCCGGCCCAATAAGACCGCCCAGTAGGACCGACCAACAAAACAGGCCCGTCCGCGGTTCAGTTGACCGCGGACGGTGTCTGATCAGACTGCCTTCTGTCCGACGAAGCGGCCGGCACCTTCCGGAAAAGGCAGGGCCTTGTGGGCATCGGCGAAGGCCTTGAGCTTCTCGCCGACTTCCGCTCCCGGCAGGGAACTGGCACGGGTGTTGAGATCGACATGGAGCAGAAGGGTCTCCATGGTCGCGGCAAGTTTGCCATCAGCGTTTTTCAGGAAGTGGAACAGCTGCATCTTCTTGCCTTCCCCCTGGAGCACCTGGGTCGTGACCGTCAGGCGTTCGCCCGCCAGAAGCTCGTCCAGGTAGCGCAGGTGATTTTCAACGGTGAAGTAGCTCTTGCCGGATGCGATATAGTCGGCATCCGCACCGATTAGCTCCATGAACCGGTCGGTTGCGGCAGCACCTGCTTCCAGGTAGTGCGCCTCGTTCATGTGGCCGTTGTAGTCGGTCCAGCTCTGCGGGATCTGGCGGTCTCCCGTGATCGGCAGTTCAGCCTCCGCCGGTGCCGCCAAAGCCCGTTCATGGGTGTTGAGAACGCCGCCTGCACCGCTGCCGCTTTTCTTTAGCGCTCGCATCATGCCGACGAGATTGTCGTCGCGCAGGCGTTCCAGCTCGCGAATGGAGCGATGGCCGGACTGGGCATCGGACTGACCGGCGATCAGGTCGACCAGCTCGTCGGTGAACTCCGGCACGTCCATCAATTTGGTCCAGGGCCAGGAGAGGCATGGACCGAACTGGGCCATGAAGTGCTTCATGCCGGCTTCCCCGCCGGCGATACGATAGGTCTCAAAAAGGCCCATCTGTGCCCAGCGCAGACCGAAGCCCATGCGGATTGCCTCGTCAATTTCTTCGGTCGTGGCAATGCCGTCCTTCACCAGCCAGAGCGCCTCGCGCCAGACAGCTTCCAGGAACCGGTCGGCAATGTGGGCGTCGATCTCCTTGCGGACATGAAGCGGGAACATGCCGATGCTGCGCAGGACCTCGGCTGCGCGAGCGGTTTCGGCCGCATCACCGACAAGTTCCACCAGCGGAAGCAGATAGACCGGGTTGAACGGGTGGGCGACGACGGCGCGCGCGCCTTCGCTGGTCAGTTCGGACGGCTTGAAGCCGGATGTCGACGAGCCGATGACGGCGGTCTTGGGCGCGAGCTCCGTCAGGCTGCCCAGGACCTTGTGCTTGAGGTCGAGGCGTTCGGGAACGCTTTCCTGCACCCAGTCAGCACCAGCGGCTGCCTCGGCAAGATCTGAATGGAACGACAGTTTGCCTTCGTCCGGCAGGCGCTTGTCATAGAGCGCGGGCAGGCTGCGGCGCGCATTGTCGATGACTTCGCCGATCTTGCGTTCGGCTTCCGGGTCGGGGTCGAAGACGGCAACGTCCCAACCGTTCAAAAGGAAACGGGCGGCCCAGCCGCCACCGATCACGCCGCCGCCGACGATGCATGCTTTTTGGGTCATGGTGCAAGTGTCTCCGTGTGGCCGTCGATGGCCAGGATCTGTCCTGAAATGCGGGCGCCTGCTTCGGACGCCAGAAAGTGAATGGTGTTTGCTACATCCTGGGCAGTGACCCAGGTCTTGAGTGAAACACCCTTGACGTAGCTCTCTCGAATGGCCTCTTCGGTCTCGCCGCGCGCCCTGGCTTCCATCGCGACGACCCGATCCATCCGCTCCCCTTCCACCGCGCCCGGGCAAACCGCGTTGACGCGAATGCCGTGGGGGCCGAGCTCCATTGCGAGCGTCTTGGTGAGGCCGACAACCGCCCATTTGGCGGAGGCGTAGGGCGAGCGGAACGGGTAGCCGTAAAGTCCGGCGGTCGACGAGGTGAGCGTGATCAGACCGTGCCCCTGAGCTTTCAGCACTCTGGCCGCCCAGCGGCAGGTCAGGAAGGCTCCGTGGAGATTGGTCGCGACGCAGCGTTGCCATTCCGCGTAGTCCAGCGTCTCGATCGCCCCTGCGGGACCGCCGGTGCCGGCATTGGCGCAAACCACGTCGATGCCTTTCCAGCGGTGTTCTAGGTCGTTCAGGAACGCGGACATTTCCGCTTCGCTGGTGACATCGGCAACAGCAGCGATTGCGTTGCCATTTGCTTCCGAGAATGCGGAAACGGCTACAGGATCCGCATCACAGATCGCGACTTCGTCTCCGTCTGCCAGGAAGCGTTCCGCAATGGCGCGGCCGATCCCGGACGCACCGGCCGTGACGAGGATCCTGCGGCTCATGTCAGGCGCTCACCGGCGCACGTTTGGTCAGGCCAAGCTTTTCACGAACGGCCTGCGGGCCGATGATCTTGGCGCCCATGCCTTCGACAACACCAACGGCCTTCTCGACCAGCTGTGCATTGGTGGCAAGCACGCCTTTTTCGAGGAAGATGTTGTCCTCGAGGCCAACACGAACGTTGCCACCGGCCAGGATGGAGGCCGCCACATAGGGCATCTGATCGCGGCCGAGACTGAAGGCCGACCAGGCCCAGTCATCCGGAATGGCGTTGACCATGGCCATGAAGGTGTTGAGGTCGTTCGGCGCGCCCCAGGGCACACCCATGCAGAGCTGCACCAATGCCGGAGAGGCAAGCGTGCCTTCCTTGACAAGCTGCTTGGCAAACCAGAGGTGGCCGGTGTCGAAGGCTTCGATTTCCGGCTTCACGCCAAGTTCGGTCATCATGGCCCCCATGGCACGCAGCATGCCGGGGGTGTTGGTCATGACATAGTCGGCTTCGGCGAAATTCATGGTGCCGCAGTCGAGTGTGCAGATTTCCGGAAGGCACTCGCGAATATGGGCCATGCGCTCCGTTGCGCCGACCATGTCGGTTCCCTTTTCAACCAGCGGCAACGGGCTTTCTGTAGACCCGAACACGATGTCGCCGCCCATGCCAGCGGTGAGGTTCAGGACCACATCCACATCGGCGGCGCGGATGAGATCCGTGACTTCCCGGTAGAGGTCAAGCCGGCGGGATGGGGTGCCGGTTTCCGGATCGCGCACATGGCAATGGACGACGGCGGCCCCCGCCTTGGCGGCGTCGATGGCGCTGTCGGCGATCTGCTTCGGGCTGCGCGGCACATGTGGAGACTTGTCCTGGGTACCGCCCGACCCGGTGACGGCGCAGGTGATGAAGACTTCGCGGTTCATGGTCAATGGCATTTGGTTCTCCTGGATCAGCGACAGTTCAACCGAATGATTGAACTGCCGGAAACTGATTGTTTTTAGCGTGTCAGGTCATCTTGTTGGCGTTCATGCCGAAGCAGGATGATCTAGCGGCCCTTCCAGACCGGGTCTCGTTTTTCGGCAAAGGCGCGGGCGCCTTCCTTCTGGTCTTCAGAGCGATAGAGCTTTTCGACCGTTTCGAACTGGCTTCCGGTGATGCGGTTGAGCGCGTCCTGGAATTTCATGTCTTCTGCCTCGCGCACGATTTCCTTCAGCGCCGCATAGACAAGCGGGGGACCGGAAGCGAGCAGCTCGGCCAGTTTCCAGGCTTCCGCCATCAGGTCCTTTCCAGGATAGATGTGGTTGATCAGGCCCCAGCGAGCGGCTTCCTCTGCTTCGATCCAGCGGCCGGTCAGCAGCATTTCCATGGCGATGTGATAGGGAATGCGCTTCGGCAGCTTGATGCTGGCGGCATCGGCCACGGTGCCTGAGCGAATTTCCGGCAGGGCGAAGGAGGCGTGCTCCGCCGCCAGGATAATATCGGCAGACAGGGCAAGCTCGAGCCCGCCGCCACAGCAGATGCCGTTGACGGCAGCTATGACCGGTTTGTTCAGGCCGCGCAGTTCCTGCAGGCCGCCGAAGCCACCCTTGCCGTAATCTCCGTCGACGGCATCGCCTCCGGCGGCCGCCTTCAGGTCCCAGCCGGGGCAGAAGAATTTTTCCCCGGCACCGGTCACGATGGCAACGCGCAGGTCCGGATCGTCCCGGAAGTCGGTGAAGACGTCTCCCATGATCCGGCTGGTCATCAGGTCAATGGCATTGGCCTTTGGCCGGTCGAGCGTGACAGCCAGTATGTGGCCGCGTCTTTCGGTCTTGATGGGGTTTTCCATCAGTTCCCTCCCATTCTTACCAGTGCATCGGCGGCGACGGCAAAGTCCGCACCGCAGAGCAACGGGTTGATTTCTACTTCTTCGACCGGTGCCGACAGAACAAAGGCCTGCACTGCATGCACAGCTTCAACAATCGCTCCCAGATCGCAAGGCGGCTTGCCGCGATATCCGGTCAGGACACGGCCGATCTTCAGATTTTCAAGGGCCTTCGTGATCTCGTCCCCGCCTGCTGGAACGATCAGCGAGGTGCTGTCTTCCAGAAGTTCGGTCAGGATGCCGCCTGCTGCGAGCGTCAGGACGTAGCCGTGCGCCGGATCCCGCACAATGCCGACCAGCAGTTCGCCAAGGCTGGCGGTGATCATCTCTTCCACCAGAAACGACGAGGCCGGCATCCCGCTTGCGGCGGAGTGGACCTCGCAAGCCGATTGCAGATTGAGGGCGACTGCTCCGGCTTCGGTCTTGTGGGCAATGCCGGTGCCCTTCAGCACCACCGGGTATCCGATATCTTCGGCAGCCCGGGCTGCCGCTTCCGGACCTTCTGCAAAAGCGCTCGCGGGAACCTTGAGGCCATGCTTTTGCAGCAAGGCTTTTGCCTCGTGCTCGGAAAGAAGGCGGGGATCAGCGACAGGTTGAGGAACCCGGATCGGTTCCGGCGAAAGTGGTCTTGCCAGAAAGGCAGCCGCCTCAATGGCCGTCAGTGCATCGTCCAGCCCGCAGAGAGGCAGGAGACCACGCTTCATCAGATCGGCTGCAAAGGTTTCCGGCATGGTTTCGGGGAGCGAACTCAGGATCGCCATCGGTTTGCCGGAAGCTTTCATCGCCGCTTCCACCGGCTCGATTACCTTCAACCAGTCTTCCGGGTCACAGCGATCCATTCTCGGAATATCGAGAATGACGATGCCGAGGGCGATGTCCGCCTGCATCATGGCAGTGTAGCACCGCGTCATGGCCTCGCCGTCACCCCAGATGTAGGTGTGGTAGTCGAGTGGATTGGCGAGAGCGACCTTGGGGCCGAGGGCCTCTGACAGCGCGGTTCTTTGCGCGGGAACGAGCGGCGGGAAAGTGATCTGACGGCCGACGGCGGTGTCGGCAATCAGGCTGGCTTCACCGCCCGAGCAGGACATGGACACGATGTTGGTGCTCGGCAAAGGACCTGCGACGTGGACCAGCTTCAGGGTTTCCAGAAGGGCTGTCAGGCTGCCGACCCGGGCAATGCCAAGCCGGTTGAAGAGCGCGTCGGAACCAGCCGTGCTACCGGCAAGGGCGGCCGTATGGGAGACTGTTGCGGCCTGGGCGGCCTCGGATCTGCCGACCTTGACGGCCACAACCGGTTTGCCGAGTGCGTGCGCCTTGCGTGCGAAAGCCTCAAAGGCAGCAAGATCGTCAAGCCCTTCGATGTGCAGACCGATGGCGGTGACTCGGTCATCGTCCAGGAGGGCGCTGCCAATGGCGGACAGGCCCGTCTGGGCCTGGTTGCCGGCGGTCATCAGATAGGCAATCGGCAGGCCGCGTGTCTGCATGGTCAGGTTCAGCGCGATGTTGGACGATTGCGCGATGATCGCAACTCCGCGGTCGACCGGGGTCAGGCCATGCTGATCCGGCCACAGGGCCGCGCCGTCGAGCGCATTGAGAAAGCCATAGCAGTTGGGACCGAGGATCGGCATCTCGCCTGCCGCCTCGATCAGGGCGGCCTGAAGATCCGCGCCGTCGGCAAGCTCCCGGATTGCTTCGCTGAAACCGGAGGCAAAGCAGATGGCACCACCGGCACCGAGGCGTGAAAGCGAGCGGACAATCTCGACCGTCACGTGCCGGTTGACGCCGATAAAGACCGCGTCGGGGGCGGCGGGAAGATCTTCCACGGTGGCATAGGCCCTGCAGCCGTCGATCTCTTCACGGCTCGGGTGGATCGGCCAGAGATCGCCCTCAAAACCGGCCTTGCGGCATTCCCGGAGCACGTTCCGGCACCAGGAACCGCCACCGATAACAGCGACCGTGCGTGGCCGGAGCAGGCGTTCGAGTGAGCGCATGGATCAGGCTCCGAGCGGGCGGAAGATGTCGCGGCTGATGATGTGGCGCTGAATCTCGCTGGTGCCATCCCAGATCCGTTCCACGCGGGCGTCGCGCCAGAAACGTTCGATGGGGAAGTCGTCCATCAGACCCATGCCGCCGAAGATCTGCAGCGTCGTGTCGGTGACGCGCGCCAGCATTTCGGTCGCGTAAACCTTGGCACTCGCAATCTCGCGGTTGGCGGGCAAACCCTGGTCGAGACGCCAGGCTCCGGCAAGCGTCAGCCAGTCGGCAGCATCGATCTCGGTGATCATGTCGGCGACCTGGAAGCTGACGCCCTGGAACTTGGCGATCGCCTGGCCGAACTGCTTGCGCTCGGCGGCATAGTTCACCGCATAGTCGAAACAGCGGCGGGCGCGGCCAACGCTCATGGTGGCAACCGTCAGACGGGTGGCATAAAGCCATTCGTTCATCACCTCGAAACCACCGTCGACTTCGCCGAGCACCTGGCTGTCCGGCAGGCGGCAATTGTCGAAGTAAAGAATACAGTTCTTGTAGCCCCGGTGGCTGACGGAGCGATAGCCGTCACGCACCTCGAAGCCGGGTGTGCCCCGGTCGACCAGAAAACAGGTGATGCGCTTCTTGGGGCCTTTTGGTGTTTCGTCCACGCCAGTCGCAACAAACACGATGAAGAAATCCGCGTGTTCGGCGCCGGAGATGAAATGCTTGGAGCCGGAGACCACCCAGTCGCCGCCGTCGCGCACTGCCTGGCATTTCATGCCACGCACATCCGAGCCGGCGTCGGGTTCGGTCATGGCCAGCGCATCCATCTTCTCGCCGCGCACGGCCGGCAGAAGGTAGCGCTCGATCTGCTCGCCCTTGCAGGCCATCAGGATGTTCTGGGGACGGCCGAAAAAGTGGTTCAGCGCCATCGATCCGCGCCCCAGTTCCCGTTCCACCAGGGTGAAATCAAGATGGCTGAGGCCCGCGCCGCCCACTTCTTCCGGGAAGTTACAGGCGTAGAAGCCGAGATCGATACATTTGCGCTTGATCTCCTCGCCGAGTTCGGCGGGCACCTGGCCCGTCTTCTCGACCAGTTCTTCATGCGGGTAAATCTCGTTTTCAACGAAGGACCGGACCGTGGAGACGATCATCTCCTGTTCTTCGCTCAGCCCAAAATGCATCGGAATCTCCTCTTGCCTCAGGCCGACGAGAGTGAGACAAACGGGCTTGCTCCATTGTGCAATTTTGGTTTGAAATCATGCCGATTTCACAAAAATCGAATTCGGTTCGAAAAATCTGCGTGCTGTTGTTCGAAAGCTTTTCGAACCACTGCCTGGCGAATGCGATCGAGCCGTTCCGGGCAGCAAACACGATTGCCCGAAAGCAGCTCTATTCCTGGCAGCACGTGAGCCTTGCCGGAGGGACCGTCACGTCATCCAGCGGTCTGCCGGTGGCGACGTCTGCCTGGTCGGAGGCAAAGCCTGGTGGCGATTATCTTTTCATCATGCCGAGTTACGGTTTCGAGGCCTTTGCAGGGCAGTCAACCGTGCGCGCCTTGAAGGCCGCAAGGCAACGGTTCGGCACGTTGGTCGGCATGGATACCGGCGCATGGCTGTTGGCGGCCGCCGGATTGCTGGAGGGACGCAAGGCAACGATCCACTGGGATGAACTGACGAGATTTGCCGAAAGATTTCCGGATGTCGATGCAGTGGAGGACCGTTTTGTGCTTGATGGCAACATCTGTACCTGCGGCGGGGCGTCGACAACTTTCGAACTGGCACTGGAGCTGATCAAGCGGCATCACAGCCCGATGTTCGCGCTCGAGGTGGCAGCCCTGTTCATGTATGGCGACAAGCTGGACATGCACGATCCGTACAAGCGTTTGTCGGCGGATGCCCTGGTGCGCAGCGCGACTGCGCTGATGCGGCGAACCATCGAGGCACCGATGCCGATTGAAGATCTTGCCCGGCAGCTGAAGGTGGACCAGCGTACCCTTGAGCACCGGTTCCAGCGGGAAATGTCGATGACGCCACTGGGGGTCTACAAGGCGATCCGCCTGCGCGAGGCGCGCCGGCTTGTGGAATTGACCATGCTGGGGATTGCGGAAATTGCAGAGCGTTGCGGCTATCGCAACGCGAGTGCAATGACCCGAGCCTACCGGCAGGAATTCGGCCGGTCGCCACGCGAGCACCGGCGAAGCAGATAGTCCCGGCTGATAAACGAGAAAGGCCGCGCTAAACGCGCGGCCCTTTCTTGGAAGGTTTGAAAAGACCTTACTTGTGCGGGAAACCGGCTTTTGCGGTACCGTTCCAGTCGCCCTGGAAAGGCAGGATATGCAGCGGCTTCTTCGCCCTGGCACCATGTGCCCTTGCATCGGCGACCTGCTGCTGGGCAATCGTCAGCCGTTCTTCGCCATTGTAACTGCCGACAACCGGCAGGATCAGCAGATTGCCACTGCGCGCTTCAGCCAGAGCCTTTGCGTTGACGGCCTGCTGGATGCGGACGGAAACAGGCTTGTCGCCATTGAGATCGCCGCGGGTGTCGTCCGGGTCGATGGCGAAGGCGTTGCCGGCCAGCGCGCCGGATACAAAGGCTGCGGTCAGCAGGGTCGACAGAATTTTGTTAGAGGTACGCATGATCTTGCTCCTTGTGCCTGTTTAAACTCATGAATGACTGCAGAGTGCTGTTTGCCCCGCAGGCTGTTCATGCCGGGAACAACGACGCGAATGCTGATCGGTTGCGGCGGTGGCGGTAATAACATCAACACAAAAACATGAGGCCCTGTGAGAGAGACCAGGCCTTGTGTTGCGCGTGTTTTCACACCACGCACGCGTTCATAATGGTCATTCGGCAAGCGGTGCCCGGGTCACCGACCCGTGAAAGGCGCGGGAGCTGGAGAGGCCGTTTTGCATCTGTTTTTCAAACCGCGATGACAAGGTCTTGAGCCCGCTTCTGCCAACACCGTCACGTCTTACATCTCGTCCAGAAACAGCAGAACAGGAATGTCACGATGGCCTGCACCAAGGACGACTTCACCAGAGACCTTCAGAGCGAAATCCCGCATTTGCGCAGATACGCCCGCTCACTTACGCGAAACCCTGAAGCCGGTGATGATCTGATGCAGACGTCGCTGGAAAAGGCGCTGCGGCATCACGCCAGCTTCCACTGCGGTACGCAACTGCGCCGCTGGCTGTTCACGATTGCCCGCAATGCCTATCGCGACGAACGCAAATGGCTTGCCCGGCGCGGTGACCACCTGCCCATCGAGGACTGGCTTCAGGAAACCCAGGCAGCGCCCGCTCAGGAAAAGCATCTGGAGCTGGAAGACGTTGCCAGGGGCATCGCCGGACTTCGGCCGGAAGACAGGGATGCTCTCGAATTGCGGGTGTTTTCGGGCCTGTCCACCGGGCAAATTGCCAAGCAGACGGGTGTGGCCGTCGGAACGGTGAAAAGCCGGCTCTCCAGGGCGCGGCACCTGCTTGCTGCCGTCTGACCACCGGCAGGCGCTTCGCCTTGTCTTTCTGCGTCAGGCCGCGACCCTGGCGGTGACACCGGCAAGCCGGGCGGTCAGACGTTCGGTTAGATAGTCTGACCAGTTTTCCGCGGTTTCCTCATCGTCTTCCCCGATCTCGGGGAAGGCGGCGGACAGGACCGTGCTGGTGATGTCGTTGCACCAGCCTTCTGCGGGATTGAATTCCAGAACCGCCCGAACCTTCTCGAGTTGCCCGGCCTGAAGATCCTCGATGATCCTGTGCAGGCTCATGTCTGCCAGATCGGTTTCCGGCGTATAGAAGCAGTTTCCGAGTTCGCAAATCACTGAATAGAACGACATGTCGAGATTCAAAGCCAAAAAAGCCTCCATCTAAAATACGTTGAAAGCGTATACGCAAATTGCGTACATGTCAAATCTTCGTTAATCGGCTATATGACAAAAGCGTATGACCGCCCTGAAGCGTTGGTGCCGCGTCAAGACGTGATCGGTCGCAGTAGACCGGTTGCGCGAAATGCGCGAAGGCGGGCCGAGTTTCGGCCTGAGAAGAAGTGGAGGCGGGGGTGGCGGCGCTAGACGACCTGCCGGATGACGCTCAATACCTTGGCTATGATGCGGACTTCAGTTGCCTCTTCATCGTGCTCGTTGAAGATGACCGGCTCCTGAAAGCGCGGATCATTGGATTCCGGTTGCAGTTCTATCTGGCCGTTCCGGCGAATGATCCGCTTGGCGGTGCGTTCGATGGTATGGCCGCCGTCTCTGGTCCGCTCCACGACGGCAAGGTCTCCCGACTTGATCTCGATGCCGGCTTCCAGATAGTCGACGCACAGGATCAAATCGCCATTCCAGGCAATACGGTTGAGGCTTTCACCGTTGATTTGCAACAGATATTGGCTTTCGCTCGGAAAGCGAAGGTCTCCCGCGAAACTGGTTTTCTTGGTGGCATCCGTCTCGAACAATCCGGACTCCATCCAGAGGCCGGCAGCCACCTGGCCCTTGATCTCCAGAGGTGTGGCCGCTCTTGAAGGTGCGCTGGAGGCATCCAGATCGGTGATGGAGTCGGGGGCGAGCGCAAGAATGTCTTCCCGGGTGATCGGTTGCTCGCCCTTGCCCAGGAGGACAGGAAGAAGCTTCGCCACGAAATCCGACGGCAGTGCAGGTTTCAGGTAGTCGGCGCTGAAGTAGCGCTGGATGGAAGAGGCATTCTGATAGCCCATGGCCCGTGCGATGGCGCGGATCGACAGGCCGCTGCGGTCCTTCAGATCCACAAGCTGGCGGGAGACTGCAGATTGTTCGTCCATATCCATAATTCGGTCACCAGGTCACGTAAGATGCATACGTGTTAGCAGTAAAAACGTACGGAGTCCAGTTGACATGCGTACGCAATAAGCGTACGAAATTTGAGTCATCAAGTGAATGCGTGGGAGTGACGATGGAAGCTCAGACAATCCTTCGACAAATGGCAGAGGAGACCGGCCGATGAGGGACCTGAAGGACGAAATTGAGGAAGCGCAGGCAAAGGTTGCGCATCTGAGGATCAGGGCTGAACGACCGAGTGCCCGGCTGGAAGACGAGTTCGCGCTGGAAAAGGCGCGCAACAGGTTGCTGACTCTGGAGTTGCGGAACCTGAAGCAAGGCAGGGAAGTGCGCGGCAGTTCCAGCCCGAAGGGCAATCCGGGTGTTGTCGGGAGCAGACAGCACATGAGGCAAGCGTCCTTCGCAAAAAGAACAAATAGCGAACATTTGCCGCGTGCGGCCAGGGAAAAGGCAGAGGCGGCTTTTGCAGCGGTGCAAGGTATCGCGGCGGAAAAGAAAGGTCGGGTCTGATGGCTTCGGGAGGACTGGTCGACAGGATCGCTGCCGAGTATGGCGTTCATTTCATCAGCCACACCAGACGGGTGCATGGGCGGCACCAGTCGAAGGCCCGCAGAACTTGCCAGACCCTGCTGACGAAACACGGGGCGGAACATCTGCGCCTCGTCTTCGGTCTGATCAACACCGCGGAGAACCGGGGGAACTGGTCAGCGCCATGCTTTACTGCGGTTTCCTGGCTTGTCTTGAACAAGCCGGACTGGGTGGAACGGCGAGGTTTTCTGGACCAGTTCGACAGGATCGATCTGGAGGCGTTGCTTGGCAGTGCAAGGCATATAAACCCGTCCGCTCCGACCCTTACGCTCGCCGTTCTGCTCTCCTACGAACTTGACAAACTCCTGGAAACGGGTCGGGAGGGGATCGCTGCATGAGCACTATTGTCAGTTGGTGTCGGTTGATTACACTGCGGCCGTCAATCTTCGGCTGTATTGAGTCGCTCAGGGGTTGCACGCTTGGCTTGCCGCGCTCGGGGGGAGGCGGCGCCGGACGGATCTTTCACCGGTATTTTGAGAGAGGGGGTTTTGAACATGAACGGTTACCTGACGAAGGCACAGATTTTTGCCTTCGAACGCGGAGCGACCGCGTGCCGGGAAGGCAAGTCCCGTGAGGACAATCCTTATCCGCCGAAGGCCGATTATTTCGGTTTGTGGGAAGAGGGCTACCAGAAAGAGCGTGAGGGCCAGGGCAAATAACCGCCTCAGGCCTGCATCTTTGCTGCCGCGGGGCCGTTTGAGCGGCCGCGCGGTTCTGTGCCCACTACAGTTTCAAGAGAGACGATATGGAAACAAGCGTACCTGACCAGATCCTGGCCCGGTTGACGGAGGCTGTCGAAGTGATTGCGGTAACCGGAAAGGGTGACGGACCGCGGGCGGTTCTGGCAAGCTGGCCCGAATGCCAGGGCAAGATCGCCCGGCGTCGTCGCACCTACCCGCCCCGGGCGATCAGCCGGGCTGAAGAGGCGATCACCTGGTTCTCCCTGATCGAGGACCCGGATGCGCGCCGCGCCCTGCAGTTCGAAGTGATGTGCAAGGCGGGCGGCGGCAAGTTTTCCCGGATCTGCGAAAAATACGGCTGGAAACGCTCAACGGTTACCAGTCGGAACAAGGCTGTTCTGCGCCGGCTGGCGAAAAGGCTTGGTGAGGAAAGCCCCGTCGATCACTGAACGCTACGACGTCGGACCGGAGGCGGGCTGGTGCCTTGCTGATCCGGGAATTGGCTTTTGAAAGAAGAAGTCATTCCTCCTGCGTTGCGCCAATGCAGGAGGAATGCACGGCTTGAATGACGGGCTTCGCCCTTGTTCTCAAAAGGTATGCAACAGGTTTTGCAATCGCCCCTTTACGGTTGTTGGAAGTTTGAACTACAACTTTTTAATTGCTCGTCCCCGCGTCGACGCCGGGACATTTGGATAGATGGTTTGGAGAAATTGATGACCGACTTGAAAACACTGACCCTTCACGACTTTGAAAAGCTGCTGGATCAGGTGTTCGAGGTCAGGTCGGTTCCGGCTGATATCCAGTTGTCCCTCGTGGAGGTCAAATTGATGGGCTCCGGCGAGCGGCAGGGAGGGGCTTTTTCCACGTTGTGGCAAGGTCCGCAGGAGCCATTGCTGGAGCAATCCATCTACAGGCTCTATCGGCCGGATTTCGGCGAGCAGGACGTGTTTCTGGTTCCGGTTGCGCAGAAGGAAGCCGGCATTCAGTATGAAGCCGTGTTCACCTGATCGCATACTGTCTGACAGGCTGGTGGCCGCCGCAGTCTGGTGGCCGGGCTCGCTGCTTCAGGTTCGGCAGGGGTGTTCCATGAGGTCATAGACGCCCTTGTTTTCCCGCTTTTCGAAGCCGAGGCGGTGATAGAGTCGCATGGCAGGATTTTCCTTTTCGACATGAATGGAAAGCGCTTTTCCAGCGTCTCGCGCCTCTTCCATCAGGTCCTGCAAAACGGCGCTGCCAAGGCCTTGTCCTTGTACTTCGGGTATCAAGGCGATGTCGATAATCCGGTGTTCGCGGGTCCAGCGTTCCAGATAAAGCCTGCCAACAGGTCTGGCGTCTCGTTCTATCACCAGCCAGAGGGCATCAGGATAATGCTCCTGATAATGTCTGTGCTGGGCCTCGAATTGCATCGCGATAAAGGCCTGCTTATCGGCTTCCGTCCATGGAGTGCGCGCAAGCTCTGCCTCGCGCGTCGAACGGTATAGGCTTGCCAGGAACGGAAGATCGCCCGAATGCAAGGCCCGGTAGGTGATGCCCCGGGCCGCCGCGCGTGCGCGCGGGGCCAGGGACATGTCTGTCTGCGGCATCGGCAGATCGATCGCAAGCGCGGTCGTCATTCGGTGTTCGGCGTGACGTCCCGGGTCAGCGCGCTTACGGAAAGCGGTCCGCCCAGGGAAGTCCAGGTTGCCGACCAGTGATCAAGCGATATCTGAGGCAGGTAGGAAGCCGTGTTTGACGCCGGATCGAGGGCGAAAAGGCTCAGGAGCGTATTGGCGTTCGGCTGAAGTTTGAGCGTGCTGCCGCCATCCGCATGGGCAATGACCCGTGGAGCCGTCCAGGAGGTTTCCACGGAACTGGTCTGGTAGCTTGCGTAGACCGGACTGTCGGATCCTGAGACAGTCAGCGCAACCAGATAAATTCCTCCGTTGGAGGAGTTGGAAGCGGCCATGCTGCCGACAGGCGCATCAAACGTTGCAAACAGTGCCCAGTCGGAGAAGTCGAGTGAACTGACTTCGTCCTGAGCTTTCATGTAAATCTTGTTTCCGATGCGGGCAAAGATGTGAACGAGCGCATTGCCGTCGATGCAAAGGACAAGCTGTTCGAAGCCGGTCAGGCCGCCACTGATATCTTGCCAACCTTCCCAGCCCTCCGGCAGAAGCGGCCTGTCGGTGGACTGGAAGTTCAGATAAGGCACGCTGTCCGAATTGATGCCGGTGAGAATGATGCGGCCATCGGCATTCTGGGTTGCAGCGAGGCTCCGCAGTGCCCCGGCCATTTGTTGCCAGTCCGCCCAGGGCTGGCTCGGTGGAATTTCGACCGGCACCGTAACTTCAATTGGTGTCGTCGTGCCCGGTGGCACTACCGTGATGGTTTCCATCTGTACGGTGTTGTTGTTCTGGAAGCGCCACCAGATGGCGTTGTCCGGCGCCGAACTTGTGACGAAAATGTTCTGCCGACCGGTGACGCCGTTGATCAGCAACGTATCATTGAAACCTGGAACGCCGGCCGGTTTGCCGAGATCAAGCGGGTCAGCAAAACGCTGTGGTGCGTTTTCGTCCCGGTTTTCCCGGATATAGGCCAGGTTTCCGGACCCGCTGTCTTGCGCAAGCAGGGCAACGTAGCCTTCCTGGGTCACGGATGCGTTGAGCCGTTCCGTGGCAAAGCTTGCATTGGTAAGTTGGGTAAAGGAGGCACTGAAAGCGCCGTTCTCGGACGTCTGATCCTTGTACTCAAGTGCTCCGTTCGGTGTGACTGCGGCAAAGAAAATCCGGAAATAGACCGGATCGGCCGTCACGTTCCCTTCAAATTCCTCGGGAACTGCTTCTTCGACTGACATGATGCGTTTCCTCTTGCTGATCTGAAGCCGGCGGCCTGGCCTGTCCGGCAACGTCCTGCATTGGTTAGCCGCGGGAGGGGTAAAGCCCCTGGAGCGCAATAATGAAGTTCAGCGTCAGATACGGCTGAACATTGTCGTGTGACTGGCTACCGCCGGTGGCGGACAGCGTTTCCATGGCCATGTCGACCTGGTTCGTCTGAGTGTCCGTGTGGTAAAGCGAATCCAGGCCGGAGCTGGAAAAGGACGTCGATGACGAGGGGCCGGGAACGCCGCCGCTGCCACTGGTTGCTCGTGCCGTATGAGAATGTGAGGGGATCTGCGCTTCCGTCAGGGTGACGGTCGTAACACCAACCTTTTCCCCCAGTCTGCGGGATGTGAGGCCAGGGCCTCTGCCTGGATGCATCGGGGCACGGCCCTGCAGATCCGGCAGACCCATGGTGTTGCGTCCATCCCCGCCGTAGGTCGTTCCAATAAGCGAGAACAACGCCGTGTTCTGGGAGATGGGAAGGAGCTGGCCGTCACAAAAAGCCCAGCTTCGAGGGGCGAAATTGCCTGCGAAAATTCGGATTTCAGCGATAAAGGGTTCCGACATGGTTCGCCTCCTAATGCCTGCTGGGGTAAACGCCGTAGAGCGCGATGATGAAATGCACGCATATTGTCGGCATCAGGTTGGTGTGCGACCGGGAGCCGCCAGAGTTTGAAATCATGTCTTGCGCCATGGAAATGTCCTGACTGGCATCGGCGTAGAAGCTCACGCCTGCACCGGCTGCCGGAACATGCATCGCCGGCGACGTCTGGTCGGCCAGGCCGGTGTTGGCATTGAAGCCGTGCGAGTGACTGGCAAGTTGGTTAACCGTGAGCGTTTCGTTTTCCGACCCGCTTTTGGAGCCGAGCCGCCGCGGGCTGAGGCCGGGGCCGGTGCCCGCGTGCAGCGGAATTCGTCCGCGCATGTCCGGCAGACCGAATGTGGTTCGGCCATCTCCGCCGTAGATGGTTCCAAGGAGTGAAAACAGGGCATCGTTTTGGGAAACTGCCAGCAGCTGACCGTCGCAGTAGGCCCAGCCGCGCGGTGCGAAATTACCCGCAAACATGCGGATTTCACCGACGAAAGGTTCAGACATTCTATGTCCTTTCGGAGATTAGTTGCGGGACGGAAACAGGCCTTGAAGGGCGATGCAGAAATTGAGCGTCAGGTAGGGCTGCATGTTGTTGTGCGCCTGCCCGCCACCTGCGTTGGTCACGGTCCCTGATCTCATCTGCGTCATCGTGCCGACTTCGTAAGGCCGATAGGCCTTGTCCGGTGCGATTTCGGATCCAAACAGGGCCATGTTGGGCGTTCTGCTGTTTCCTGCGGTGGAGACCGCTTTCACCGGGTGGGAATGTTCCGGGATTTCAGCTGCCGTAAGTGTGACGGTTTCCGCTCCCCCCTTCTGGCCGAGCTGATATCCGGCGCCCTCGTGGATCGGCGTCCGGCTGCGCAGGTCGGGCAGGGCGAATGTCGTCCGCCCATCTCCGCCATAGGTCGTGCCCAGCAGCGAATAGAGCGACTGGTTCTGATTGATCGGCAAAATCTGTCCGTCGGTAAAAGCCCAGCCGCGTGGCGCGAAATTGAAGCCGACAATCCGTATTTCGGCGAGAAATGGTTCTGACATGTTTCCTCCCGTTGCTTCCGAAGGAAGTTTCGGTCTTGCAGATGTTGTCTGGATTTCCTGCTCTTGCGAATCACAGGTTGTATGAAAGAGAAATTGGACTCAAATTACATTGCAACCTTCACATACATATATTTCAAAATGCAATTAGAAAATTCCGAAATCAGTTCCTGATTTGTTGAGTGTTCATTACTGGAAATAGTGTTGAAGATTGCCAAATTCTGCAATTTTTAAGGGAATTATTCGCCTTAAAGAGGATGAAAACCAATTCAGACCAAATCTTTCAACCATAGTTAGAATTTGTCAGAATTGAATCCTTTTTCCTGACGCAGATGTGGTCAGTCAAAAATGTGATCGGATTTGCGCTTGAATTCTATTTAAGTTTGAGCGTAGTAGAATTTAAACCAAAGATTGTTTTGATAAAAATCACGTTATAGTTGTGTTTGACAGCTAACAAAAACCGGGCCTTCGAGCCTTGGCTCTTTCTTTTTGGGGTGCAGCGACCGTGGTTCGCTCTGTGGTGATTTGATGATTTGTGACGTATGGGGAGCCAGGCTCAGCAAAGCCGCGCGCGCAGGCGTCTTGTTGCGCTTTGTGCAGCTGGCGTTTCTGATGCTTTTTCTGGGAGCCGTGCCTGACGACGCGAACGCGGCCTACACAGACTGTCCAAGCAATTCCGACCCGTTTGATCCTCTCGTGCTGAACCTAACGCTGGATGAATGCACGCTGGAGAGTGGTATCGGTCCAACAACACTGAATGACGACTGGATATTGATCCAGGATCAGGGTTCTGGAAGCAGTCTCACCAATTTCGATATCAACAACGGTCCAAACGACCCGGGGAATATACTCTCGTATTCCGTTACCAATGGAACGGATATCATCAACGTAACGTCGCCTGGTATTCAGACGATCGATTGTACCACGACATGCACAATCACCGGATCCTACGGTGCTACAGGCATTAATTTCACCTATCTTGATGCCGGTTCCAGCGGCGAAGTTACTCCACCGACGACGCCTCCAACATTCACCCAGTCATTCGCCCCCAGTACGATCGTGGCAAACGGCACCTCAACCGTCACATTCACCATCAACAACTCTGCGAACGGTGTGGACGCGACATCTCTCGATTTCAGCGACAACTTGCCTTCGGGAGTGACCGTCGCCTCTCCGTCGAACGCTGCCACGACGTGTACCGGTGGCACACTTACGGCGACCAGCGGATCGGGTGTAATCAGTTACACTGGCGGAACCGCTGCGGCGGGTGCGACTTGTACCGTCAGTGCCGATGTGACGTCTGCAAGTGACGGAAGTTACGTCAACACCACAGGTGATCTGACATCATCGCTGGGAAATTCCGGGACGTCATCTGCCACGCTGACGGTTGCCTCTCCTGAGATCAACGTTCAGGGCAACGGGGTAAGCATTGCCAGTGGGGACACGACCCCTTCGGCGGCAGATGATACCGAATTCGGCAGCGTCTCTGTTTCGAGCGGTACAAATCCGAATACCTTCACAATCCAGAACACGGGTAATGGAACGCTCTCACTGACCAGTGTGACGTCCTCTGATAATGCACAATTCGCTGTGTCGGGGACAACGGCCGGTTCGATACCGTCTTTGGGATCTGTAACCTTCACGGTCACCTTCGATCCGTCCGCGACGGGCTTGCAAACGTCAACGATTACGATCGTTTCGAGCGACGCGGACGAGAGTCCCTATACATTTAGGGTTCAAGGAACAGGCATTGCACCCGAGATCGACGTCCAGGGAAACGGTGTCAGTATTGCCAACGGGGATACGTCTCCGAGTGCGGCGGATGATACCGACTTCGGGAGTGTTGCGGTTTCGAGCGGATCTGTGGCGAATACGTTCACCATCGAGAACACAGGAACCGACACGCTGACGCTTACAAGTGTAACGTCGTCGGACAACTCGCAGTTCGCCATTTCCGGTACGACAAGCGGTTCGATCGCATCTTTGGGGTCTTCGACCTTTACCGTCACTTTTGATCCCAACGCCGGTGGCAACCAGACTGCGACGATCACCATCGTTTCCGATGACATCGATGAAGGGACTTACACGTTCACGGTACAGGGGACTGGTATCGCACCAGAGATCAACGTTCAGGGAAACGGGACAAGTATCGTCAGTGGCGATACGACGCCGTCCGCAGCGGATGATACCGACTTCGGCAACGTTTCGGTTGCGAGCGGATCCAACGCAAATACGTTCACGATCCAGAACACCGGAACAGATGCACTGACGCTGACGAGCGTGACATCTTCCGACAACACGCAATTCGCATTATCCGGCACGACCAGCGGCTCGATCGCCGCCTTGGGGTCTGCAACGTTCACGGTCACTTTTGATCCCAATGCCTTGGGAACGCAGACGTCGACAATCACGATTGAATCTAACGATCCCGACGAAGGAACATACACCTTTACTGTTCAAGGCACGGGTGTGGCACCGGAGATCAACGTCCAGGGGAACGGCACTACTATCGCCAGTGGTGATACGACGCCGTCGGCTGCGGACGACACCGACTTCGGTAGTGTTTCAGTGTCCAGCGGAACCAATGCGAATGTCTTCACGATCCAGAACACGGGTACGGACACGCTGACGCTGACGAGCGTGACATCCTCGGACAATACGCAATTTGCGGTGTCCGGCACGACGAGCGGTTCGATCGCCGCCATGGGGTCGGTGACCTTCACGGTCACTTTTGATCCCAATGCGCTTGGAACCCAAACGTCGACGATCACGATTGACTCCAACGATGCCGACGAGGGAACCTACACATTCAGGGTACAGGGCACGGGAACGTCCACGCCGAGTTTCACGCAGTCCTTTGCTCCAGCGACCATTCTGTCAGGTGGAACCTCGACGGTTTCCTTCGTCATCAACAACTCCGCCAACGCGGTCGCCGCGACCTCGCTGGATTTCACCGACAATCTCCCCGCAGGATTGACGGTTGCCTCGCCTGCAAACGCCTCAACGACCTGTACCGGGGGAACGATAACGGCGACGACAGGTTCTGGTGTGATTTCCTACACGGGAGGCACCGTTGCGCCCGGGGGCAGCTGTTCCTTGAGCGCGGACGTTACCGGCTCCACAGATGGTTCCTTCGCGAACACAACTGGAGATCTGACCTCCAGCCTTGGAAACTCCGGAACGTCTTCAAGCACTCTGACGGTTGCTACTCCTGAAATCGACGTGCAGCGTCCCGCAGGAAACTCTATTGCGGATAACGGAACGGATGCTCAGGGAACAGTAAACGTGGGAGACCAGCAAACACTGGTCTACACGATCGAAAACACGGGTACCGCGACGCTCACCCTGACCGGAACGCCAACCAGTGCCTCGGCAGGCAATGTTTCGGTCGATTCAATCTCCGCGCCGGGGCTCACAACGCTCGCGGGTGGTGCATCGACCACCTTCACTGTTCTCTACACGCCTACTGCAATTGGCAATTTTTCGTTCGAACTCGATATTCTCAGCGATGACGCCGACGAACCCACGTATGACATCCTGGTGAGCGGTACTGCGATTGGCAGTCCGGAAATCGAGGTTTCATCGTCGACAGGCAATGCTGTATCGGACGGGGGGACAGACACCGTTCCCGGAATTGTCATGCCGGGAACAACATCGACCATCACTTACACGATCACGAACACCGGGTCGGCCGTGCTCAACCTCACAACTCCAACGGTTGGTGCGAATGTTACCGGCACAAGCAACGTCACAGTCAACAGCTTCACATTGAGTTCCAACACCGTAAGCAGCGGTGGTGGAACGGCGACGCTGGCTGTGGCCTATACGCCAACAGCGCCTGGAGCGTTTGGGTTCGACTTCAACTTCGCCAATGACGATGCGGACGAAAACCCCTTCAACGTATCGGTGAGCGGGACGGCAAGCGGGGCGGCGGCGGCGCTGTCGGTCGTGTCGGGATCCGGGCAAAGTTCCGAAGTCGGAACCCGGTTCGAGGCAGTTCTCGTCGCGAGAGCGACAGATGTCAACAACAACGCTGCTGCAGGTGTCAGTGTAACATTCACTGCACCGGCCGGTGGCGCGTCACTGACATTTGCGAGCACGGGAACCAACACGGAAACGGTGACCACGGCTGCGGACGGAACGGCGACCAGTTCCGTCATGACCGCAAACGCGGTTGCCTCGTCCTATAACGGCGGTGGTGCTCTCACGCCATATTCGGTGACGGCGAGTGCCACGGGGCTGAGCAGCGTCAGCTTCTCTCTCACCAATGACCGGGATGCATCGGCCGATATCCAGAAAACGAAGGAAGTGATTGCCTCCTTCGTGACAAGCCGGGCCAATGCGATCGTGTCCGGACAGCCTGATATCGTCTCGCGCCTGACCAGCGGCCCCTTTGGGCGGCAGCGTGGCCGCAACGGGTTCAATTTCGACGTTACGCCCACCTCGCAGTCCGGAAACTTCCAGTTCTCCCTGCGCGCCTTTGCCAATTCTCTTCAACAAGGTGGTGGCACTGGAAACAATGCGGCAATGGCAGGAGCCGGGAGCGGCGTTCGCGCGGCGAATGCCGAGCCGGAACGGTACGCGGTCTTTGACAATTTCACCTCCTCCGGCACGATGAGTTACACGGCCGTTGGTCCGCAGGTGATGCAGGATGATACCCTCGCGATCCTGAGCGGCACCAACGGAGATGCATCTTCAGGCGGCGAGGGCAGTGCCGAGTGGCAGTCGGGATGGGACTTCTGGGCCCAGGGAACGTATGCAATTACCGACAACAACAGCAGCAACAGCAAGACCGGGCTGTTTTTTGCCGGGGTCGACTATCGCTACAAGGACCGGGCCGTCCTGGGCTTGTTGGGGCAGCTCGACCTGACCGAGGAAAGAAACGGTGCCGCCGATACCTCCGCCGACGGCGTCGGCTGGATGGCTGGCCCTTATGCTGTTCTCCGGGTTCATCAGAATTTCTACCTGGATGGTCTGGCGACGTATGGCCAGTCCTACAACACCGTGAACGCGCTTGGACTTTTCGAAGATGATTTCAGAACCCAGCGGTTTCTGTTGCAGGGCGGTTTGACTGGCGACTTCAAGCTCAGTGAAACGACCAGGGTCAGTCCATTTGCCCGCATCACCTATTACTACGAAGAACAGGAAAGCTACACGGACACATTGGGGCGGCTGATCCCGTCGCAGGATTTCGATCTGGGGCGGCTCGAGTTCGGACCAAAGGTCTCCTGGGACCTGCAGTTGAACGAGCTGCTGTTCTCGCCGTTCCTGTCGCTCTCCGGGATCTACGACTTCAACAAGTTGCAGGACGATACCCCGACGGATGCGACGCTTGCCTCTTCCGATGAAGATCTGCGGGCACGTGTGGAAGCTGGCGCGGGTCTGCTGGTGCCTGGCCGTAACATCCAGATTTCCGGGGAGGGCTTTTACGACGGGATCGGGACGTCCGACTTCCGCTCGTATGGTGCAACGCTTAACGTCACCATTCCGTTCTGATGAGAACAGACCAGCCTCCGGCAGTTGCCGGAGGCTGGTCTGTTCTGGTTGAAGGTTCAGGCTGCCTGGCCGGAAACGCCGGTGATCATGGAGACGATTTCGTTCTTGTCTGTCTCGCTGGTCTTGCGAACGCCGATCTGCTGACCACGGCGCAGGACGCAGATGCGGTCGGAGAGGCGGAAGACCTGATCCAGACTGTGGCTGATGATCAGGATGGCGAGGTTCTTTTCCTTCAGCGATGCGACCAGCTGTTCGACCTTGGCCGTTTCCGCGACGCCGAGGGCGGCCGTCGGTTCGTCCAGCAGAACCAGCTTGCTGGCCCAGTGGGTGGCTCGCGCGATGGCAATGCCCTGCCGCTGGCCGCCACTGAGGTCTCGAATGACAGAGCCGGCGGAGGGGATGCGGACATCGAGTTCGTCGACCAGCTCCTGGCATTCCCGGCGCATGCGCTTCTTGTCGAGCAGCCCGAAGGGCGGCTTGGTCAGTTCGCGGCCGAGGAACATGTTCATGTAGACCGGCTGCTGGTCGGCAAGGGCGAGGTCCTGGTAGACGACCTCGATGCCGAGACTGCGGGCCGAGCTGGCGTCTGAGAAAGATGCCGGCGTGCCGTCCAGCAGGATGTCACCCGAGGTTGGCTTATGGACGCCGGAGATGATCTTGACCAGAGTCGACTTGCCGGCGCCGTTGTCGCCGACAAGAGCAACGATCTCTCCCGCGTGAAGGTCGAGTGAGAAGTTCTCGATGGCGACCACGCCACCGAACGCCTTGTGGATGTTCTTCAGGGACAGAACGGGATTGTCGGCGGTCATTGCTGGAACGCTCCCGGCCAGGAGACGGCATCTCCGAAGCCATTTTCGATTGTGGTGACGGCAGGCGTGCCTGTGCTGACGCCGGAAATGCCGACGACAAGCGCCCGTGTGACGAAGGCCTGACCGCGGAAGCCGAAGACCACCGTGTCACCGGCGCGCACGGGTTTGGGCGAGGTGGCGTCGATCATCGCGTAATAGTCGATGGCGGAATAGTCGGGTATTTCGACCTCAAGCAGATCAGACTGGCGGGAAGTCGGCTCCGAGGAGACGAGGGCCTTGACCGGGTACTTCGGGAAGACCGGATCGATGTACAGGCCACCACCGAAGCAGTAGGCCTTGCCACCGTGGTGGTGAGAGACTTCCGAGAGATAGAGCACGGCAGGATCTTCCGGCAGGTCTTCCACAGCATGAAGAGGTGTCGTGCCGTGGAGACCGTTGCCCGGTTCGCACTGGGTGGCACCGGCTTCGGCAAGGGCGCCGAGCACTGCGGAGGACGTGGTGCCAGGAGCGTTGATCTCGATACGGCCGCGACCTGCAGCTGCCAGTGCTTCGGCGGCGCGGGCGAGGGTCGACAGGTTCGGCGTCGGCTTGACCTTGCGCGTTTCCAGATCGAAAAGCAGCGCGGGGAAGGTCGTGATGCCGGCAAAGGCTCCACCTTCCAGGGCATCGAGTTCGGCTGCTACGGAGACGATGTCTTCCGCGTCGAAGCCGCCTTCGTGACCGCGATAGAACGTGTCGCCTTCGGTCTGGATCCGGGCGAGCAGGTTCTGTGTCCTGCCGGCGGCCTCGGCGGCAGCGGCAGCTTCCTGTGCTTTCTCGGACGAGAAGACCGTCCAGTAATCCGGTTGCAGTTTCGCAGCGGCAAAAGCTGCTTCCTGCCTCGGAACCTGGACCAGGTGGCCGAGATGCCCGGTCTTGAGGCCGGCACGGTCGCAGGCGAGAGCGCAGGCCATGTCGACAGCAACGGATCTTTCGATGCCGCCGCGCATGACCGCCTGGCAGAAACCGGAATGGCGTCCGACCTGTTTGGTCATGGCGAAGGTTTTCAGGCCGTGCTTGTCGGCCTCGCCCTTGAAAAGGCGAGCGTTTCGTTCGACCGCGTCCAGATCGAGAACATAGGCATTGGCAGGGATCTTGCCGGCCTGATGCAGCGCCATGGCCGCTTCGATGAAGGCCGGATTGCGGCGCATGAGAACGTCGAGAAACATCGTGGTCCTCCAGGTTACCGGCTGGTGTCGCGCAGGGAGACGGCGACAGCGACGAGAATGATGAGACCGCGGACGATCATCTGGTCGGAGACATCGAGCCCCATCAGGATCAGTCCGTTGTTGAGCATGCCCATGAGCAGAGAGCCGAGCAGGGCGCCAATGACGGAGCCCTTGCCGCCGTTGAGGGCGGTGCCCCCGACGATGACGGCTGCGATCACCGTCATCAGGTCGCTTTCGCCGAGCGTGTATTTGGCAGCCTGAAGGCGGCCGGCGTAGAGCAGGCCGGCAAGCCCGGCCATGGCGCCGCACAGCGTCAGCACGCTGAGGCGGATGCGCGGAACCTTGATGCCGGAAACCTGGGCGGCCCGGGGATTGTCGCCCGTTGCCACCACATGGGCGCCAAAGCGGGTGTTGCGATAGACGATGTGGCCGATGACGACGGCTGCGATGGTCCAGATGACCAGCGAGGGGAGGGAGAACAGGCTGCCGGAGCCGAAGATGCCTGCGAAGGTGTCGTTGAGGACCGGGATCGAGCGCAGGTCCGTCATGGAGCGGGCGATACCGGCGAAGAGGCCCATGGTGGCCAGCGTCACCAGGAAGGACGGCAGGCGCAGATAGGCGACAAGGACGCCGTTCATGGCGCCGATCAAGGCACCGGCGCCGATGCCGGCGATGATGCCGACGACCATCGGATAGCTTTGCAGGGCAAGCGCTGCGGCGAGAGCCGAGACAGCAACGACTGAGCCGAAGCTGAGGTCGATTTCCCCGGCGGACAGCGCGAAGACCAGACCGATGGCCATGATCGTTGCCGGTGCGGTCTGCAGAACGATGTTGGTCAGGTTGCGGGGCGACAGGAAGCCGACGTCGTGAAGGGTGAGAGCAAAGAAAAGAAAGATTCCGAGAAACCCGAAATAGATCACGCCTTGCTTGTAATCGAGTTGTCTTAGTCTCGAAACCGCCTGGGTCATGGATTGCCTCAAGTTCGAAGAGGTAGGTGACGGCAGGCCGCAAGGCGCGGCCTGCACGGAAAGGGATTTACTTGGCTGCTTCGGCAACGCTTTCGGGCGGATCCATCTTCATGGACTTGTTCCAGCCTTCGGTGACATTATCCGTGCCAACCGTGATGGCGTCGACCACCAGAAACGGATCGACGGACTTGCCGAGAAGGCTGGCCGCAGCGGACCGGGCGGCGTAGACGCCGATGCTGTAGGCTTCGTCCGCGATGATCGCCGCGGTGTTGCCACCCTTCAGCATGTCGAGGGCAACCGGCTCGTTGAGGTCGATGGTGACCACCCTGGTGGCGTCGTTGCCCTGCTGGCGCAGAACCGAGAGGACACCAAGGGCTGGTTCTGCCCACGGCGTATAGATGCCGCCGAGATCCGGGTTCCGTGACAACATCGCCCGGGCGATGTCTTCGGCGTTTGCGGGATCGGTCATGCCGGACTCGATGGCGATTTCCATGTTCGGAAACTCGTTTTCGATGGTCCATTTGAACGCCTGGTCACGCTGGTTGGTGACCGGGAAATCCGCATCGTGGAACATGTAGCCGACCGTACCCGTCTCGCCCATGGACGCAGCGAGTGCCCGGGCGGCCTTTTCGCCGATCTGCACCAGGTCGGCGGAGACGACGGTGACATAGTCCTTGCCATGGGTGAAGCCGTCGACGGCGTTGTCGACGAAGACAAGCTTCACGCCGGCATCGCGGGCAATGCCATAGACGGTCTGTGCTGTAGTCGGGTCGATTGGCAGGGATACGATGATCGACGGCTGGTTGGCCATGATCGTCTCGACGTCGGACTTCTGGCGGGCAGAGTCAAAGCCGGCGTCGGTCTCGGCAACGACCTTGATGCCGAGCCGTTCGAACTCGTCCTTGGCGCCGCGCGCGACCGCGTTGGACCAGTCGTAGAGCTCGTGCCAGGCAAAGGCGGCCGTGTAGTTGCCTTCGGCCACTTTCGCGACTTCGGCATCGGTCAGTTCGAGCGTTGCGACCGGGGTCGGGGCTTCGCCCTTCGGGCCAACCGTTTGCGGGCGGTCAGCAGCCGAGGCCAAGGCGGTCATGCCGACCAGCAGTGTCGACGCCAGGAGTGTCTGTAACTTGAACATGCGACTTCTCCGTAAGGTTCGGTATTAACCGTCGGAAAGACGGTGTTGCTTCTCGGAGGTCCGTGCGGGTTTTTAGAATTGTTGTGAGGACCTGTTGGCCGGCAGGCTGTGATGGGGCAGCCTGCCGGGATGCCGGGTCAATTCGCGGAGGTAACGCTTGCCGGCGGGGCGATGTTGAGGGACTTCTTCCAGCCCTCGGCAACGTTGTCTGCAGTCACGGTGATGGCCGGTGCCGCGATGAAGGGCGGAACGTCCTTGTCGACGAGGCGCAGGGCTGCGGCAGCTGCCATGGCGCGGCCGAGTTCATAGGCTTCGTCCGCAACAATGGCTGCGACGTTGCCGCCGCGGACCATGTCGAGAGCTACCGGCTCGGACAGATCGAGCGTGACGATCTTGGTGTCCTTGTTGCCGTTGGCACGCAGGGCTGCGAGCACACCTTCGGCCGGGCCGGCCCAGGTCACATAGATGCCGCCGAGATCCGGGTTCTTGAGCAGCATGGCGTTGGCGATTTCCTCGGCGCGAGCCGGGTCGCTGATGCCTTGTTCCGCAACGATCTTGATGTCCGGATAGTCGTTTTCGATGGTTGACTTGAAGGCGTTGTCACGCTGGTTGGTCACGTAATAGTCGGCGTCGTGGAAAATCCAGCCGACAGTGCCCTTGCCGCCCATGGCGCCGGCGAGCGCGTCGGCAGCCTGTTTGCCCATCTGGTAGAGATCGTCGGTCACGATGGCCGCATAATCGCGCGGGTGCTCATAATCGGCGGGCAGGTTGGACAGGAACACCAGGGAAACACCGGCATCGCGGGCTTCCTTGAAGGCGGCGGCGGATGTGACCGGGTCGAGCGGTAGCGACAGGATGATGTTGGGTTCCTTGGCCATGGCTGTTTCAACGTCGCTGCGCTGCTTGGCGGCGTCAAAGCCGGCGCTGGTGGTTGCGACAACCTCAATGCCCAGGCGCTTGAACTCGTCCGTTGCACCGGCTGAGACCGCGTTCACGAAATCGGACTGGTCGTGCCAGAGCAGGGCGGCCTTGTATTTTGCGTCCTTGATGGCGGCGACGGCATCGTCGGGAACCGTCACTTCGGCGGAAAGCGTTGCCGCTTCGCCCTTGGGACCGACTGTCTGGGCCATGGCGGAGACGGACATCAGCCCGAGAAGGGCGGATGTCGCCAGATGTTTGACTAGCAGTTTCATTTCTAACCCTCTGTTATGTTTGGTTCAGTCTGCTTCTTCTTCCAGGCCGCAATAGTCGGCCACGAACAGCGCGAAAGCCCTGACGGCTGCCAGATAGCTTTCCACCTCGATGCGCTCTTCGAATGTGTGTGCGACGCTGATGTCCCCAGGTGCGCAGTAGACCGCGGGACAACCGATCTCGTTGACAAGAAAGGGAGATTCCGACCAGTAAGGCGCACCGCCGATGGCGCCGCCGGAAAGGTTCTGGCCATTCGTGGCAACCTCGACGCAGCGGGACAGCTGCAGGGCGGCGGGGGTTTCGCGGGAAATCTCGACAGGTGAGCCGCCGAAGCGGTGATCACGGCCGGCGGGGTACGCAATCCCGATGCCGATGCCGTCCGCGACCGGCGCCGAACGGACGACCGCTTCAAAGGCGGCGACCGCTTCATCCAGGTTCTCGCCGGGGCGGAGCTTGCGGATCAGGGAGAGCTTGCACTCGCCCGGAACGGCAATATAGCCGCCGCCATTGATATGCGTGACGAGGATGGAGGAAGCGCCGACCAGATCGTGCTTCGGTCCTGCTGCCAGTTCCGCCTCATGTTGCCAGAGGTTGCCCAGAATTGCGTGGGTTGCCTTCAGGGCATCTACGCCGAGCTCCGGCGTGCCGAAATAGGCGGATTTGCCGGTTATGGTGATGTCGGCAATGAAGAAACCGATCTGGGCCGTATAGACATCCAGCCTGGTCGGTTCGACATAGACCGCGAAATCCGGCTTTGCGATGGTGCCGTCCTCGACCCTTTTGACGAGATCGTGAGCGCCGGCGCTGACGCCGGTGCCCGGTTCGCCGCTTTCCTCATCGCCGATGAAAGCGAAGGAGAGGCCGCCGGCGGGACGGTAGCCTGCCTTCCGCAAGAGCCTGAGGCCGCCAAGTGCGGCGCAGATGCCGCCCTTGAGATCGCAGGCGCCGCGGCCCCAGATCTCACCGTCTATCAAGGCGCCGCCGAAGGGACTTTCCTGCGGCTTGCCCTGCCAGGCTTCCTGCCAGCCGCGCACATGCACGGTGTCGGTGTGGCCGACGAAGAGGAGGCGGGGGGCATCGTCACCGGTGACCGGCTGGTGCTGACCCCAGACGTTGAGGCGGCCGGGCAGGAATTCGCCGGAGCCGGTTTCAAGACCGAGCGTTTCCATTTGCGATTTCAGGAAGGTGGCAAAGCCGGTTTCGTTGCCGGTGACGCTGTCAATCGACAGGGCGCCGCGAAGCAGGTCGATGTCGGCGTCCCGGTCCTGCGTGGCCAGCAGCTTTTCATGCAGGTTTGAGGAAACCATCAGGCCGCTCCCTTCTTGAAGGTTTCGATGGACGGCGGCGGAACGGCGATTTCAACGCCCTTGAGGCCTTCGGTGAAAAGCGACAGGTGCAGGCGGGAGAGGGCGACGGAGGCACCGCCGGCAAGGGCTGCGTGATTGCCGAGGGTCGACTTCTCGATGAGCACCGGGCGGGGGAAGCATCTGGAAATGAATTTGCGGACATTGCCGAAGAGCTCGTCCCGCGTGCCAATGGAGCCGCCGATGACGATGCAGGACGGGTCCATGACCGCTGCCAGCGCCGCCATGACGCGGGCGACCTGGCGTGCGATTTCTTCCAGTGTTTCAGTGGCGGCAGTGTCGCCGGTGTTGGCTGCGTCGAAAATGTCCGGCACATCGAGCGTCCGGCCGGTCTTGCTTTGATAGAGATCGGTGATGGCGTGGGTGGCGGCGACGCGTTCCAGCGCGCCGACTTCCAGGCTTTCCGGCTCGAACGGATCGGCACCGAAAGGCAGGTAGCCGATTTCGCCGGCGGCGCCGTTCATGCCCCGGTGGAGCTGGCCGCCGATGACGATGCCCGCACCGATACCGGTTCCGATGGAGACGTAGATCAGGTCGTCCTTGTCGCCGCGTTTGGTGAGCCAGTGTTCTCCCAGGGCAGCAAGGTTGACGTCGTTTTCGATAAAGACCTCGATGCCGAGGATCTCGCGCCAAAGACCAGGGGCGTCGATGTCGCCGATGCCGGGGATGTTCGGGGCCATGCGGATGTGGCCGGTAGCCGGGTCTGGAGCGCCTGGTACGCCAATGACGGCGACACGAGGCAGCTTGAGCGAGGGGCTGGCTTCGGTCGCTGCCCGGCGGATGAGGTCCGCGACCTGATTGACGACGGCAATGCCGCCCTGCCTGTCGGTCGGCTCCACCAGCTCCGAGACGACGGCCCCGGTCAGGTTGCAGATGGCAACACGGATCTTGGTGCCGCCGAGATCGACGCTGGCAACGGATGCCGCATCCGGCACGATTTCATAAACCACGGCACGGCGGCCGATATGGCCTTCGGTCTGTCCAACCGTGCGCACCCAGCCTTCTTCTTCCAGATTGCCGACGATTTCCGAAACCGTCTGTTTCGACAGGCCGGTGATCTTGGAGACGCTCGCCCGGGAGATCGGGCTGTAGCTGGCAATCGCCTGGACGATGGCACTCAAGGACATGCGTCTGGAGATGTTCGAGGGGTCTGCCAAGGCTACGCTCCATTAGTTCGTTCTGTCACCGAACTAATTAGATTTTGAGACACGAGTCAAGCGGTGCATTGAAAAATCGGGAGAGATTGAAAGCAGGTTGAGGGGGGCGGCGAGAGAAAAACGATGTCTGAGCAATCGAAAAGACAAGCGAGTGAAGGCAGTTGCGGGTGGGGCGGCAAGAGCCGAAAAAAATGATCCGATGCGCACAACGGAGGCAGTCACCAAGTTCCTGTTTGCAAGGGTGCTTTTGAAAAATGCGGTCTAAACAGTGGCTTCAGACATTAGGACGACGTGGACAGCTTCGACAAAACCGGGCAAAAAGGGGCTTCCTTATTTTACCGTGGATCAGTGTGCCCAAGAGGCCTGGTACCGGTTTTACGCTTCTTCCCAAAACCAAAGACAATTTCAGCAAGGCGCAGGCTTTTGCATCTGGTGCTTCGAGCGCCGGGGCCAAGGACCGGCGATGGGGAAGCTGCGGACCGTGTCTTGAACTGACCTCCAGACGACTTGCAGGAAAGTGCGACCCATGACTTTGCCAGAAGGGGGCGGCAGCGCGCTGAAGTGGCCGACAGCCAGAGCGCGCCGGAAGGTGTGCGCGGAGTTTTGCGCGCATATTGCCGCCGGATATTCGATCGACAGTTTCCCGGACGCCGACCGAAGGACGATCCGCTATTACGCTGAACAATTTCCCGAGGACTTTCCGCCCGCAAAGCTGGAAGAGGCAGCGCGGCGCGGCCTTCTGGAATGGGAGCGGATCGGCAAGGACGGCGCCAGGGGAGAACTGGCGAAATTCAACGCCAGTGCCTGGACCTTTGCCATGAAGAACCGCTCCGGCTGGCGGGAGCGGACGGAGCCAGATGCCTGGCCGACCTGGGCCGGGCCGGAAGACAGCCAGACACTCGAGACATTGAAACCGCGCAGCTCGGAGGAAATCGCTCTGGGCGTGATGGCATTGCTGACCGGAAAGGATATGCCGAAGGATGGCGACGGCCCTCGAAACGCTGATTGACCACATCGACCGGATGCCTGCGGACGAGCGGGTTGCCTTGCAGAAACAACTGGATGAGGCGGGGGTGCTGGACCAGTTTTCCGTCTGGCGGCCTCAGGCCGGACCGCAGACGGAAGGCTATTTCTCAAAAGCCGATCTGACGCTTTACGGCGGCGCGGCGGGCGGCGGCAAGACGGACCTGATTGCCGGGCTGGCGCTGTTTGCCCACCACAAGGCGGCGATCTTCCGCCAGTCGCTCAAGTCCCTGAAGGGCTTGAGCGAACGCATGAACACGCTGATGCGCCAGGCGGGCATGGGCAAGATTTCCGGCAATCCGCCAAGGTGGACCGGGCCCGACGAGCGGCTGATCGAATTTGGCCACCTGGGGCTGCCGGGGGCGGAAGAGGACTGGCAGGGGCGCGACCATGACCTGAAGGCCTTCGACGAGGGCGCGCAGATGGACCCGCGCAAGATCATCTTCGTGCTCGGCTGGCTGCGCACGACACGGAAGGGCCAGCGTTGCCGCGGTTTGATCGCCACCAATCCGCCGCTGGGCGGGCAGGGGGACTACCTGAGCGACTGGTTCGCGCCCTGGCTCGATCCGCTGCATCCGCTTTACGGCAAGGTGCAGCCGGGCGAGATCCTGTGGGCGGTGTTCATTGACGACGGCGATGCCATTCGCACGGTGTGGGTGGACGGGCCGGAGCCGGTGGAGATCGAAGGCGAAGTCCGCACCCCAAAGAGCCGGACCTTCATTCCCGCACGGCGGCAGGACAACCGCTTTCTGGGAACGGACTACGATGCCCAGCTCGACCAGATGCCCGAGCCGATGCGCACGGCGCTGAAGACCGGAGACTTTCTGGCGGCCCGGCAGGACCACGAGTGGCAGGTGATCCCGTCCGACTGGGTGGACCTTGCCTTCGAGCGATACGACCAGGGCATCGATCGGGACGAACCGATGACAGTGCTGGCGGTGGATGTTGCCCAGGGCGGCAAGGACCGGACGGTGCTGCAGCCGCTGCATGGCCGGCGCTTTGAAACCAACATCGTGCGCAAGGGCACCGACACGAAAGACGGCGCCGATGTCGGTTCGCTGATCATCCGCGAGCGGCGCGACAATGCGATGATCGTGGTGGACTGCACGGGCGGCTGGGGCGGGGACACGCTTGGATTCCTGAAGCGGGAAAACAACATTCCGGCGGAAAAATGCGTCTTCTCCGCCCAGTCGGGCGAGAGTGCGAAGGACAGCAGGATCCCGTTCTACAATTTACGCGCCGAACTTTACTGGCGATTGCGCGAGGCCTTGCACCCCAAGAGTGGACTTGGGCTGGCAATCCGGCGGTCGGCGACGGTGAAGGCGCAGTTGACCGCGCATCGCTGGAAGATGCGAAACGGAAAAATCCTGATTGAGAGCAAGGAAGAGATCAAGGAACGGCTGGGCTCTTCCCCGGACGAGGCGGATGCGATTGTCGAGGCATTGGGATGGAAGCAGAAAGCGGAGCTGAAGAAGGTTCTGAAACCCGGGGCCGAAAGCCGGATGGCGCCACTGGGCGACCCGCTGGACGGTTTTTGATCCGCGACCTTTGCCTGCGGGACGCCAGCTTCATCGCGGCCAACATGCGCGATCAGGACCTGCGCGAGATCGCCTGTCTGTGGAAGGAATGGGACACGCGCGCGCTGGCGGCCTGCGCGTTGCAGACGGCCGTGCCGGGCATGGTGTGGTCGCTCTGGTACGACGGCCAGCCGGCGGCGGCCTATGGCTTCAGCCGGGCGTCCGCCTTCGATCCGGACCACTGGCAGGCCTGGGCCTTCGGCACGGATCGATTCCGCCGATGTGTGCCGGCAATCACACGGCACTTGCTGGATATCCGGCAGATTGTGGAACGGGATTGCCGGCGGCTGCAGGTGATTACGCTGGAAAATCATGACATTGCCCATGGCTGGATCGAGGCGCTGGGCGCAACGCGCGAAGGGCGGCTGAGAGCCTATGGCCGGGACGGCGAGGACTTTTTTGTCTACGCCTGGGTAAGGGGGGACAAGCGGCCATGAGCGTTGTTCGAAACCGGGAAGGCTGGTAGCGTCCGGCCATTGCTATTTTGACGTTTTTATCTGGAGGCTCAGCCTTGTCTTCATCCAAGGACGATCTGCCTGTCGGGCAGATGACGAAACATTTTGCGGGCAATATCTCTCAACTGAATGCCATCGTTCTGTCCGACTATCGCAGGACCGAGGAAAACATCGGTTATCACAAGGGCCGCCTGGACCAGGGGTTCAAGCTGCTGGTCCTCAAGCACTTGCCGCTGCCGGAAGTGTTCGAGTTTCAGGGCACGACCTTGCGATCAGGCGGGCGGTATGGCCTGCCGGAGGAAACGCAGGAGGCGGACAGGCGGCGCGCAACCGTGCATGACGGCATTCTGGCGGACCGCGGCGCTGCGGGATACCGCGATCTGCAGACCCGCGCCCTGAGCCTTGCAACCGTGACCGGGCCGAAGCGTCTGGTGAAGGTCATGCCCACGATCCGGCATGACGAGCATATGGCCCCGCGCGATCAATATCCGATGGGCGGCGGTTTTCTGCAGTGGGACCTGAAGAAGCCCGGCTTGCCGTTTTTCTGCGCGGCGCATTTCAAACCGGGCGGCACGGTAGTGACCGTGGACGGCATGTTTCAGGTGAACTCGGACAACTTTCTGGCCGATTATCCGCAGCGCGAGAAGCTGCAGAAGTATCTGCAGACAGTCTAGATTTCATACCACATTTAGACAGTGCGGGCAGCGAAGCGGATGCGGTAGTCGGTCGGACGCAGGCCGAGTTTCTTGCGGAAGTGGTGGCGGAGCGCGTGGGCGCTGCCGAAGCCGACGCGGGCCGCGATTGTTTCCATGTCGTCGTCGCCCCGGCTGAGGATCTCCTTGGCGGCCTCCAGCCGTTCCTGAACCAGCCACTCGCCCGGTGTCAGACCCGTTGCTTCGGTGAAGCGGCGCTGGAAGGTGCGCGGGCTGAGGCGGCAGTGGGCCGCCATGGATTCAATGGTCCAGGCTGTCTGCAGCGCCTGCCTGACCCGCTCCAGAACCGGTGCGATTTCGCTGCCCTCGCGATGAGCAACCGGGCGCTCCAGGAACTGAGCCTGGTCACCGGTGCGGTGTGCGGGAACGACGAGGCGGCGCGCAACGGAGTTGGCCTTGTCGGCTCCGTAATCCTGGCGAATGATTTCGATCATCAGATCGATGCCGGCGGCGCTGCCCGCAGACGTGTAGATCCGGTTTTCCTGACGATAGAGCGAGGCCTCGTCGACGGTGACGGCGGGGTGCCGCTCGCGCAGCTTTTCCGCGTAGCGCCAATGGGTGGTGGCGGAGCGACCGTCGAGCAGACCGGTGGCTGCTAGTACGAACGCACCGGAACAGATGGACACGAGCCGCGCGCCCCGGCTGTGGGCCTCGCAAAGCCGGTCGGCAAGCGCTTGGGGAACCGGGCAATCCGCCCCTTTCCAACCGGGTACGACGATGATGTCCGCCTCGGCTATGCGTTCCGGGCCTTGGTCTGGCACGAGTGTCAAACCGCCATGGGCGCGTAAGGGGCCTTCCTCGACCGGGCAACTGGCGAAGCGGTACCAGTCGGTGCCGAATTCGGGGCGGGCCAGACCGAATATCTCGGCGACGATACCGAACTCGAACGTGCAGAGCCCATCGTACAGCAGGGCGACAACAAGCGGCCCTTCCAGAGCTGAGGGGGCCGCGGTTTGAGGGACTGGATCTTTTGTCATGATATTTACGTATATAGTCAATCGCGCCAATTGCCAATCGGCGTTCATACGGCGACAAACAGCGGGAAAGGAGACCTTCATGACCAACAATGTCACCGCTGTTCCGGCCGCACCGAGCGATCTCGCCAGGGAACATTTTGCCGCTGAATTTACCTTCGAGGCCGATTGCTGGGATGTGCACGACGCCCTTCAGGGCGAGCCTGGCTTTGTGTTGCTGGATGTGCGCAGTCCGGCGCTGTTCGAAAAAGGCCATGTGCCCGGCGCGATCAACCTTCCCCACGGCAAGATCATCCGTTCCAAGATGGCCAGGTGGCCGGAGGAGACGCTGTTCGTGACCTATTGCGCCGGCCCGCATTGCAACGGTGCCGCACGGGGGGCGTTGCGGCTTGCGGAACTGGGCCGCCCGGTGAAGATCATGGCAGGTGGCGTTACCGGCTGGATCGACGAAGGTTTTGAGCTGGCAACCGGTAATTCATGAGCTGAGCCGCAGCAAGAGCCCCTGCCTGCCTGACCCTGCCTGCTTTGGCCGGTCAGGCGGGGGAATTACCAGCAGCATCGGTCGAAGAGAAACGATAGCCAGGGCCGCGGCAAGGGAAGCCTTCAGGAAAGCTCCAGCGGCAGGTTGCAAAAATTCACTGGATCAACCACAATCCTCTCAGGAACAAAGAATGAACATTTTTTAGGGGATTTGGACGCAGGACCCATGGCGGATTTTGAAGATATTACCGGCTGGCGGGAAGAGCTGGCCGCATTTGAGAAGACGGAAGAAGGCAGGGCCTTCTTTGCCGGCAACAAGCGCTACGGTGGCCGCAAAGTTCCATATGAGAACGTCGTGCAGATGGTTGAACTGATCCGTGGTGATGAAGAGCTGCACGAGGCTTTGAAGAAGACACTCTGGTTTGCTCAATACGTCGAGGAACATGACCTTGAGGCCTATGACGAGCAGTATCAGGAGCTTCATCCTATTGACGCTTACGATACCATTATTTTCTTCGGACGTTGGTACCTGATGAAATCCCGGATTCACGCAGACAAAAGCAACCTACTGATTGCTGCAAATTTGGCGGATGACGTCGAGGCCGGGAATGTGACCGATCTCCGAACAGAGGAAGCGATGGATTTCACGAAGAAAAAATATTCTCCGTTCGTCTCCTTTCCGGGGGAGGAGACGTGATGGAGAAGGTTGTTGCGATAGATGCCAGTGAAATCAGCCCGATCATGAAAAACTTCGGGCTGGAAGGATTGATCGCCACCGCAAAACGGGCTGAAACAGCTTTGGAACAATTAGTGAACGTTTGAGAGGGATTTGGAAGCGAGACCCATGGCTGATTTTGAAGACATTACCGGCTGGCGGGAAGAGCTGGCGGCCTATGAAGCGACGGAAGAGGGCCGGGCCTTTTTCGACAGATACAGTTCGTGGAGCCCAACAAGACCCCGGGCACCCAAATTGCCATATGAAACAATCCTCCATTTCGCAGAGTTATTCCTCAGGCATCCGGAAGTTCTTGAGGCGCTGAAGAAATCAGGTGCTTGGCGCGATTATCTGACTGCCAATCCGGATTTCGGACGGGATGATGAGGGGTTCGATGAGCTTTGCCCGTGGGCGGACAACGAAACCGTGTACGACTTCGAACGCTGGTATGCGATGAAAACGCAGATCCCCTATGACGGTAACCTCGATCCCGGCCGGCGCTTAGCCTACAGGGTTGCGACCGGAGAGCTTCCATCCCTGGCGGCTCCGGAGACCCGGGCTTACGCTGAAAGAGAGCATTCGACGGATATCGCCTTTGCAGACAAGGGGGCGAAATGAAAGAGAAGGTTATTTTTCCGGACGTAAGCAGACGCAGTGCTTCTGTCGTGTGCAAGAGTGTTTCGGAACAATTGATGAACATTTGGTATGGATTTGGACATAGGACCCATGGCGGATTTTGACGACATTACTGGCTGGCGGGAAGAGCTGGCCGCATTTGAGAAAACGGAAGAAGGCAGGGCCTTCTTTGCCGGCAACAAGCGCTACCGCGGCCGCAAAGTTCCATATGAGAACGTCGTGCAGATGGTTGAACTGATCCGCGGGGATGAAGAGCTGCACGAGGCTTTACGGAAGAAAATCTGGTTTGCGGCCTATGCCGAAAAGCATGATCTTGAAGTTCACGATGATGAGTTTGTAGAGCTGAACCCGCTCGAGGCTCATGACATCATTATCGCATTTGAACGGTGGTACCTGATGAAAGCTCCGGTTCGCTTTGATAAAAGCCATATGTTAGCTGTGACATGGCTGGCCATCGATTTGGAGGAGGGCAGGCTGACATCACTCAGAACGGAACAGGCCCGAGACTTCATCAAGGAAAATTATGCGCTTTATGTCTCCTTTCCGGGAGAGGAGGCTTGATGGAGAAGATTGTTGCGATAGATGCCAATGAAATCAGCCCGATCATGAAAAACTTCGGGCTGGAAGGATTGATCGCCACCGCAAAACGGGGCTGAAAGAGCTTGGGAACAATTGATGAACATTTGAGACGAGTTTGGAAACAGGACCCATGGCGGATTTTAACGACATTACCGGCTGGCGGGAAGAGCTGGCCGCATTTGAGAAAACGGAAGAAGGCAGGGCCTTCTTTGCCGGCAACAAGCGCTACCGCGGCCGCAAAGTTCCATATGAGAATGTCGTGCAGATGGTTGAACTGATCCGTGGTGATGAAGAGCTGCACGAGGCTTTACGGAAGAAAATCTGGTTTGCGGCCTATGCCGAAAAGCATGATCTGGAGGTTCACGATGATGAGTTTGTAGAGCTGAACCCGCTCGAGGCTCATGACACCATTATCGATTTCAGGAAATGGTACCTGATGAAAGCTCCGGTTCGCTTTGACAAAAGGGACATGATCGTTGCGACATGGCTGGCCATCGATTTGGAGGAGGGCAGGCTGACATCACTCAGAACTGAACAGGCCCGAGACTTCATCAAGGAAAATTATACGCGCTATATCTCCTTTCCGGGCGAGGAGGTTTGATGGAGAAGATTGTTGCGATAGATGCCAATGAAATCAGCCCGATCATGAAAAACTTCGGGCTGGAAGGATTGATCGCCACCGCAAAACGGGGCTGAAAGAGCTTTGGAACAATTAGTGAACATTTGAGATGAGTTTGGACACAGGACCCATGGCGGATTTTGACGACATTACCGGCTGGCGGGAAGAGCTGGCCGCATTTGAGAAAACGGAAGAAGGCAAGGCCTTCTTTGCCGGCAACAAGCGCTACCGCTGCCGCAAAGTTCCTTATGAAAACCTGGTTCAGGTAGTGGAGCTCATCCATGCCGACGAGGAACTTCATGCGGCATTGAAGAAGACACTCTGGTTTGCTCAATACGTCGAGGAACATGACCTTGAGGCCTATGACGAGGAATACCAGGAACTCCATCCTATCGATGCTTACGATACCATTATTTTCTTCGGACGTTGGTACCTGATGAAATCCCGGATTCAAGTAGACAATAACCGCATTTTTGTTGCAACAAGGCTGGCCATCGACCTTGAGGAAGGCAGGCTGACATCACTCAGAACTGAGCAGGCTCGAAACTTCATCAAGGAAAATTATACGCTTTATGTCTCCTTTCCGGGAGAGGAGGCTTGATGGAGAAGATTGTTGCGATAGATGCCAGTGAAATCAGCCCGATCATGAAAAACTTCGGGCTGGAAGGATTGATCGCCACCGCAAAACGGGGTTGAAAGAGCTCCGGAACAATTAGTGAACATTTGAGACGAGTTTGGAAACAGGACCCATGGCTGATTTTGACGACATTACCGGCTGGCGGGAAGAGCTGGCCGCATTTGAGAAAACGGAAGAAGGCAGGGCCTTCTTTGCCGGCAACAAGCGCTACGGTGGCATCAAAGTTCCATATGAGAACGTCGTGCAGATGGTTGAACTGATCCGCGGGGATGAAGAGCTGCACGAGGCTTTACGGAAGAAAATCTGGTTTGCGGCCTATGCCGAAAAGCATGATCTGGAAGTTCACGATGATGAGTTTGTAGAGCTGAACCCGCTCGAGGCTCATGACACCTTTATCGCATTTGAACGGTGGTACCTGATGAAAGCTCCGGTTCGCTTTGACAAAAGGGACATGATCGTTGCGACATGGCTGGCCATCGATTTGGAGGAGGGCAGGCTGACATCACTCAGAACTGAACAGGCTCGAGACTTCATCAAGGAAAACTATGTGCGCTATATCTCCTTTCCGGGGGAGGAGGCGTGATGGAGAAGATTGTTGCAATAGATGCCAATGAAATCAGCCCGATCATGAAAAACTTCGGGCTGGAAGGATTGATCGCCACCGCAAAACGGGGCGATCTTTTTTTTTACAGCAATGATTTTGAGCTGGAGTTGAGGCGCGCAGGGTTTTTTGAAACAAAGAACGGCACGCTTTTCCGAGATTGGATTCGAGACCAGAGGAACCCGCCTCCGGGTTACACTCCTGACGTCAGAATCGTTGAAATTGACGACGTATTAGATGAGGAAAAAAACGATTATGACCCCAACCGGAAAAGGTTGACCAAAAAGGGAGGATTTGAAACCTGGGATATGTCGATCCGCAAGCGGATGAAGAAACATCCTGATTTCGACTATGAGATCATTTCCAGAGAAAAGGACTTTTTCGAAAACAAGAACAAGAATATCTACGATCCAGTCACCAAAAAACATGCGAAGATTGTGGATGTCCCGTTCCGTTATACATCCACCAAAAAATTGGCTTCAGAATTGGTTGTGGATCCGTCTTTGAATTTGTCGAGAGAACAATACGAGAACATTTACAGGTTTAAAGACACGAGGTTTGGCGAGGTGAAGGGCCGCGACCAGGGGCAATTTTTTTTCCCAGAGACCTATGAAGAGGTGTTGCGGCAACGTGCGATGCGCGCAAAGCCCAAAGGGGCACCGCTGCCCGAAGTAACGGGACAGCTTGGTGGCCGCATGAGCGTGCTACCGGACGAGGCTGCAAGGCCAGTTCCGATGCTTTCTTCCGGAATGCCGGTTGATGACTTGTCCGGAGCACAACTTGGTCAAAACTCGGGGATCAGCAGCAAGGCCACCGGCACGCTGTGGGACGAGGCCACCATTGGTCGGCGGTTCATGAAGCTTGCGCGTAGAGGCGCGCCGGTTTTCGTTCATGGTCTTGCAACCGTTCCGGTCTTTTCAATAGTTCAGGCACGTGCGGACGAGCGGAACATACCGTTTGCGCAGGCGGCAAGAGAGCTGGGGCTGGAGTTTACAGAGGACGATCTGAAGTCCATGGCGGCGGAGGCGGGCCTCGACCTGGCCGTTTCGTTGACGCCTGTCGGGCCGTTGAAAAAGGCCTGGGAGGTCCTGGGCAATCTGGACGACATTATCGCCTTGACCCAGCTTTATGGCGAAGCCTATCCGGACAATCTGGTGATCCGGAAAATGGCGGAAATTGCGACAACCGTGGAAGGTTCGGAGGCATTTGGGGCCTACGTTTATGGCCGGGACGCGCTGACAGGCGCGGTTGGCAGCGCAATCGACTGGGCGTTTGCCGGCAGCGAGGATGAGGACGAGGCCTTGCAGGCGCTGCAGGGGATACAGAACGCGCTTGAGGCCGGCGGAGCCGTGGAGCAGGCCGCAAACCGCGGCGCAACACGCGAAGAATTGACTGACACCCTGACGAGAGACGCAGAGCTGCGCCGGGGACAGGTCAGGCAACTGTTGTCGGCGGCCCCGATGGCGGCGACCCCGGTGGCGGCGACAGATGCGCCGCTTACGGCACCGCGGCTGGAGGACGGCAGTCTTTCTTCTGAAACCATCCTGATGGATGGCGGGCAAGTGCCATTGGGCGAGAAGCCGGTTCTGCCAGGCTCTGCCGCCATTCTGGCCCCTGGTTTTGAGGAGGCGCGCCAAAACGGCGTGTCTGAGGGCAGCGTGTCTGGAGCCGGCGGAGTTGGGGCCGAAGTGGGCACCGGCAAGCTGGACGGCGTGAGTGCCACAACGGCGGCCGATGTTGCTGACGCCTCAGCCGGTTTGGCTGCATCTGCTGATCTGGCCCGGAAAAGTTCCTATGACCGATATCGGCAGATCGGCAGAACTGCCGCGGAAGAGGCGGAAGCGCTTGCGGATTACGAAAGGCTGTTCAGGCAAAGCTATGTCGAACTGGGTGGCCACAAGGAGGCTGCTCGGGACTATGCGATTTACCGGTTCAAGCAGATGTGGGGTCTTTCGGCCTTCGCGCCGGAGGCGGAAGGGACCGTATTGAAATATCCGGTCGAGACAGCCTATCCGGATCTTGAAAAAGACGGCCATGGTTACGTGCGCAAGGACGTTGAGGACCTGCTGAAAGCACAGGGTGTGCGCGCCGCGAAATGGCATCTGATGCCAAATGACAAGACCGGCCGGGACAGGCAGCAGGCCCCGGCGGACGAGGACGGCTACGGCCCGCGCATGACATTGACCTATGACGACGAGACCGGACAGCGCCATTTGCTGACGGAAGACTTTCAGGCAAATGTCGGCCGGGTTCGGGATAGGGCGTGGCAGGCGCACATCCCAAACAACAGCAGGCGGGCCACGCGGCAGGCCCCTGCCGCACCGGCTGGAAACGTTCCGGCGGCGCTGGCTGCCGCACCGCCCGGTAAAGCTGCGCCGCTGGAGGGAGCTTCCACCGGGGCGCGGTGAAAAAACACCGCCTCGGGCGCACAACCGGGAAGCTTCAAAAGCCTTTGAGTGGCAAGAGCTTTCCGGAAATGCGTGTCTGAACAACAGGTTCAGACATCTGGCCTTGCTGGACGCTTCGTCAAAACAGGGCTAAAACAGACCTCATACCGGTACTTTGGAAAATTGCGGCTTGGCCGGCAGGAACGCTTTGGCGCTGCCGGATACGTCCGTTCGATTTTTTTCCGGCCGCCTGCGCGGACCGGCCTTGAGGCGCTGCCGCCGTGCCGGCAGGCGGCGCTGATTACACGTTTTCAAGACATTGAGAGAAAGGGACCACCCATGTGCATGTTTGGTGGGGGAGGCTCCAAGCAGCCGGACCCGGAACCGACACCGCCGCCGCCGCGCGAACCCGACCCGCAGCGGCAGGCGCGCAACCTGCAGGAAAACGGGCGCCGGCGCCGGGCCGCCGCCTATAACACCCGGGCCACCAACCTGACCGGCCCGCTGGGCGTTGCCGATTACGGCAGTGCCTCGCGGCCCGGTGTCACACTTTTGGGGCGTGCGTGATGGGAGTTGTCGACGATCTGAAAACCGAGCTGCAATCGGCCCGGGCGGAACGCCAATGGGTGGAGGCGGACTGGCAGGACTATGTCACCTATACGGCGCCGGACATGGAGCGGGCCTTCAACCGGCCCGGCGGCGTGAGTGCCCGGGATGGCATGAGCGCCCTGCGCGGGTCTGCCGCCCGGGACCGGTCGCGCAAGCTGTACGACCCGACCGCTGTCTGGCTGCTGGACAGGCTTGCCTCCGGCATCGGCTCGCTGACCATGCCCGAAGGCTTTCCCTGGCATGGGGTCGGTTTCGGCGATCCGTTTGCGCCAGCGCCCAGCCAGGCGGACGAGGAGTTTTTCGAACTGGTGCGCGATCACCTGTTCCGTGTGCGGTATTCGGGGCGATCCGGCTTTGCGCTGGCCAACCGCTCGCGCCTGCTGTCCACCGTGAAACTGGGGACGGGTGTACTGTTTCCGGTCGAAAACGAGGACAGCCTGGCCGATATCCGCACACCGGTTCACTACCGCTATGTGCCACTTTACGAGATTTACCTGGTCATCGATGCCCAGGGCAACGATTGCGGGTTCTTTCGGGTGCGCACGCTGAAGGCGTGGCAGGCGGTGAAGGAATATGCCGGCAAGGTGTCGCCCAAGGTGAAGGAAGACGCGGCCGACGCGAAGCGCAAGAACACTGACTACACTTTCGTACATGCCTGCTTTGTGCGCGAAGGCGGCCACGCCCAGGCAACCGACACCAGGAAATCCCGGTTCGAGAGCATCCACTTCGAGGAAGACAGCGGGCATATCTGCCGGCGGGGCGGCTTCTTCGAATATCCGCTGGTGATCAGCCGGTGGGACCGGGACGGGCTGTCGCCCTATGGCTCGCCGCCGCAGGCAAAGCTGATGAGCGACATCAAGAGCCTGCAGAGCCTGGCGCGCGACGGGCTGATTGCCAGTTCGCAGGCGGTGCGCCCGCCGATCGCCACCCATGCGCAGGAGCGCCAGCTTGACCTCAACCCCGGCCGGATCAACCCCGGGCTGATCGACGAGCAGGGCCGGCCGCTGTTCCGGCCGATGATCGACACGGTGAACCCGGGCGCGGCGGATGCGCAGATCGAGACCATCCGCGAAAAGCTGCGGGTGGGGCTTTATGGCGACCTGTGGCAGACGCTGCTGGAAGGCAATGGCCGCACGGCAACGGAAGCCAATATCCGCCGCAAGGAAATGGCCGACATGATCGGGCCGTTCTCCACCAACATCATGGCCGGAAACGAGGCCTTGTTCGAACGGGAGATCGGCATTCTGGGACGAAGGGGCGCTTTTGCCCCCGGTTCGCCCCTTGCCCCGCCGCAAAGCGTGCTGGAGGGCGATGTGACCCTGACGCCGACGGCGCCCATCGACCAGATGCGCGAGGCCAGGCATTTCGAGGCGATCATGGGCTTCCAGGAGTATCTCGGCATCGCAGCGGGGGCCGATCCTTCCATTCTGGATCTGCACGACCGGGAAGCCGAATACGACCTGACCCGCCGCGCGTTGGGGCTGCCCGCCAAGCTGAGGCGGCGGCCGGAAGAGGTGGAGGCGCTTCGGCAGGAACGGGCGGCCGAGCAGCAGCAACAGCAGCAGCTTGCGACAGGCGAAAGCATGGCGCGGATCGCCCGCGACGGGGCGCCGCTTCTGCAGGCCCTGGGCGGCGAAGGAGGGCTGGATGGTCTGGCGTAGCCTCAAACGAGCCGCCCGGCGGCGCCGGGAGCGGGCTGGAGTGCTGGAACGGGCCTATCGGTCCGTTTTTTTGTGCCCGGACGGCGAAATCGTGCTGGCGGACCTGGCCGCCGAATGCGGCATCTACCAGGCGCCGCCGGTGAACCTGGAGCCGAGGGCCGGCGGTTATCTGGACGGACGCAAGGCACTTTATGCCCGCATCCTGTCGATGATCCGCATTCCGCCGGAAGAGCACGCCGCGCTGCAGGAAGCCGCCCGGCTGGAAATGCTGCCCGAGTTCGAAACTGACGAGGAATATTGACGATGTACGACGCGATTGAGCCGGCAGCAGGACCGGAGGCCGGCGGGCACGACGGTTCTGGACACGATGGTATGGGGCATCACCCTTCGGAGGGGGGAGGTTTCATCGACGGCCTGAGCGATGCCGACCGGGACATGGCCGCCAGCTATGGCTGGCGCGATACCGCCGGCATTCTGGAAGGCTATCGCTCGCTGGAAGACAGACTGTCCGGGGCGCTTCAGGTTCCGGGCGAGGAGGCCGGCAGCGAGGAGCAGGCGGCCTTTTATGCCGATGTTTCCAGCCGCTGGACACCGAAGGACGGCTATCGCTTCAAGATGCCCGAGGCGCTGCCGGAAAACTTTCCCTACGACCAGGCCTTTGCGCAGGAAGCCGGAGACTGGTTCAAGGAGGCGGGGCTTCACCCGGAGGCAGCGCAAAAGCTGCACGACCGGTGGGTGGGCAAGATGGCAGAGCAGTTTTCCGCCCATGAGGAAGCGGCTTTTGACGCCGCGCAGAAACAGGGCCAGGCGGCCGAGGCAGCGCACCTGTCCCTGGTCAGGGAATATGGCGAACCGGACAGCGACGGCTATCAGAACGCCATTGCCAAGGCCGACCGGGCGCTGAGCACCCTGAAGACGGCCGGGGTGGACCTGACAGGATGGTTTGCGGAAAAAGGCGCCTTGACCACGGCAGGCAGCGACGGTTTGCAGCAGGTGACAGACCCCGTGGCGGTGAAGCTGCTCGCCTTCATCCACGACAGCGCCTTTTCGGAAGACGGCCTGAACGGTTTCGGCGCGGGTGGGGAGGGGGGCAATCCCTTCGAGACCGGCAATCCGGACCTCAGGCAGCAGTCGGATCTTCTGGAAAACAGCCCCTTGCGGGCACGGCAGATGATCGTCGCGGCGGGGCGGGATCCACGGTTGTTCGGGCTGTAACAAGCAGTCTTTTCAAGTTGCCGCGGCGGGGATGAGTGCAAATCGCGTTTGGTTCCGGTTTTCGATTGTTGATCTGGCAGATCATGTGCTTAACCCGAATGTCGGTACACGCGAAGAAAGCCAGTGGGGAGCGAAACCCTGTTAGTTGGTGAGTTCCTCGCACCTGGGAATGATCCACGGTTCGCTGGATGGATCAATATCTGTAGACCAGAAGGCTAGGTCGCCGGTTTCCAGTACTTCTGCGTGTACCTGATAAACACTGACATCGTCAGAGCCAGGCCATTTCTCGCGGCAGACAAAGGTTTTTCCCTCTAATTTTTGGCATCTCGCGCTGTGATAAGCGTGTTTTATCAAGAGTAGGTCGTCGATCATCGTGAAATCGTAAGGTATCCATTCTTCTGTGCAGAAATTTTCCTGCGCTTTTAATTCGTTCGCAGGAAGAACTACTAGTATATTTAAGGCGATAAACTTAATGAAAAATCTCGTCAACGAATTCACTCGCAATGTCTATATCGCAGCTAAAAACCTTGGGTTGCCTGATCCCCAGGCGCGCCTTGCGGCAACACAAGCATCACTTGAGACTGCATATGGCAAATCTGTCAAGATCGGTAATCCGGCCCACAGGCAACAATCGAATCTTCTGGAAAACAACCCTTTGCGGGTACCCCAGATGATCGTGTCCGCCGGTTTCGGAAGAGGTTTTCGTGCCAATTTCAATTAAGGGTTGATCAGGAACAAATAATGAACATATTCTGATTGTTCAGCGTCTCGATGCCTTTCTTCGAGAGCGCTGATATATAAAGGGATCCGGAATGAAATTGAACACCTTTCGCTTTATCAAGGGCTTTGGGGCAATTCTGAAAGTGTCGGGGGTTATTGCTCTGCCGTCGGTTTGCCTGGCCGCGGACGGTGCTGTCATCCCGTGGGAACAGCAACCTGAAGTTCTTCGGTCTGAAATAGAGGGCTATGTCAATTCAAGCCTCGATCCCGCAATGTTCAAGGTGCAGGTCGCGGAGGATGTCCGTGTGGTCTATCTGGGCTTTTCGCCCGAGGAAATCGAACAGAATGCGGAGCAGTTTCCGGATATTCCAGGCCATGGCATCTCGCATCTGCCCTATGGACGGAACGAGTATTACAGCACTCCGGTGGATGCGTTGGATTACCAGCTTTCCAATACGATTACCGTGCTCAATCTCGATCTGGACAAGAGACCGGGTTCGGAAGGTGGCAGTGGCGAGAAGAGTACGGAATTGACTGAAATTCTTGCGCCACAAGGAGAATTCTTTCAATCGCTCGGGTTATCCATTTTTGATTTGATGAGGGTCAAGGATGGTCGGGGCACTCTCGTTGAGTTCGGCCCGCCAATGTCAGTGTTCGACGATTTCGAGTTTTCCTATCGGGACAAGATTCTAGAGACGCCTTGCACATCGGTTTTTGAGTTTGCAGGAACTGACGACGGCACACAGGAAAACACCATGGTTGTTTATTCCGGCGCCGAACCCGGCTCCACCGATCAACTTCAGTGCCTGGAGATGCAGTCTTTGGTCTTCCTGCGGCCTGCGAGCCTACCACTTTCCACAGCGCTCGAAGAGAGATGAAACTCGCTGGCAGGTGTCGGTTTACTGCGCATTTCCATAAACCTGCACAAGCTGACACCTGCCTGCAAAGTCGTGCTGTGCCATGAGCAATCGTGCCAACTGATGCCAGCAATCCGTCTGTGGAGCAGGTCAGACACCCCGGCAGAAAAATCTGGCGATCTTTTCAGTCTCCGGTGCGAAGGCCTGGTTCTCTAACCGGATGCAATTAAAGGTTTTTTTTGGAGCATATCATGAACAATATGCCGGTATCAAAAGATCAAAATCGGAGAGTTCGATTGTGAAACTATCAAGACTATCGGGCATTTTGTTGGGCCTGTTTCTCGTTGCCTGCGCGTCAGATGAAGAGAGAAATTTATCAGGTGCAAACGGGAAAACGGTGGTTTCGGCCTGTGATCCCGGACCGATTTTCGAACGGCTTGAGAAAGAAATGAAAACCGGTCTTGCTGGCGCGGATCAGGAGAGGATTTCTCGCGTATACAACGAATATTTTCGAATAGTGAGAATTTGCGACAAAACTCAAGATATGACTTATGTCGTGAAGCAAGAATATGCCGACAAAAGAACCGCCGCATTTCTCGGTTTTCCACCGCCTCCCCCGTATATTTATACGCAAAAAAAAATCCCGAAAAGGTGAGCTTTGCCTCAGTCGGGAGGGCTCGGAAAGTTCGTTGATTTCCGCACCGAAATGGTATTGCGAAAAGGGCGGTTGGTCTGACAACATTTAGATAAGGGCCAAGTAATGGATAATCACGGACAGCAAACGATACGTATCGGTGAGTACAAGCTGTTTGGTGTTGCCTCACATATTGTCATCACAGCTCATGATGAAACCGGCAAGCAGATCTGGGAAGTCAACGGACTTTCACATGACAGGCAAAATAATATAATTCCAATAGGAAAACCCTGGGACGGAAGCGATACGATCAAAGGTCACTTGGATAATTTTTCAAGGATGGGGCATCTCGTCGACAACCAGACAACAATTATCGCGGGGACGCCGGCTGAAATCGAGGCATACAGGATAAGAGCTCGCAGGGCTATTGATCGGATCAATGCTCAAAACCTTGATTACAGAATCGACAACCAAAATAGCAACAGCGTGGCGGGGACGGTCCTGAAGTCTTTCGGGATTTCGCCACAGGAATTGCTGAATTCAACAAGGCATCAATTTGAAAAACCAGTCCCAGGCTTTACCGAAGATCTGATCGGCAACAAAGATGTCTTACCTGCAGGATCGGCGCAGTCAGATCCTGAATTGGATGGTCAGTCGGCGCATGGCAACAGATTACGAAACCATGTTTCTGCTCCGTTTCCGATGCCGAGACCTCATTTGGCAGCGGATGACAACCGTTCGAGGGATAGTCAGCCCGCGTTGCGTGGCGAAAGTGATATTCCGCCGCCATCCTTGAGCGAACCGAAGAGCGGTGAGGCTTTTGAGAACGGTCCCATTCCGAGCGCCAAACCGAGTAGAGCTCGCTCTATGCTCCAGCCTGATAATCTGAAGAATGCAAATCCATTCGACGTGAGAAAACCCGACCTCAAACAGCAGGCCTTCCTTTTGGACCATCAGCCGACGAAGGCGAAGCAGCTTATCCTTTCTGCTGGACGAAACCCGGAGTTGTTCGGGTTCAAGGGTGTTGTCGTTTAACTGAACGACCCCTCAAATTTACGTGGTCCGATGCATTACCTCACAAATCGGATCCATCAGACGCCAGATCCTTGCTCACTTGCGAAGTCCTTTGTGCGCTTTGCCGTCAAAGCAACGCAGGCCTGTGACTGTCATCGCGATATTGCCACCTCGGCTGAGCGATCTTACCCGCTTTGAGCGATTTCTGCCCCGTTAATCGAGGAAACGGAAGTCCTCCAAAACTGCGTATTTCTTTTTTCAACCGGAACGTTGCTTCAGCTACTTCAAAATTGGAAGGGGCGACTTTTTGGCAAATTGCCTGCGGCCATGGCGAGGAAACGTGCGCCATCGACAGCAGTCCGTTAGAGCCGGAAAATTGTCAAAATCAAAGGAAATTCAATGACATCTCAAATTTCAGACATCGTCGTCCCGCGTGTGTTCACCCCCTATATGGCGGAGAACAAGCCGGCCAAGCTGATCATGCTGGAAAAATCCGGCATTCTGGCCGGTCCGGCACCGGAAATCGGCAAGCGCTTCAAGGCCGGTGGCAACCAGATTGAAGTGCCGTACTGGGAAGACCTCGATGATGCCGAGCCGACGGTGATCGATGACAGTGATAACAAGATCGGTGTCAGCAAGATCACCGCCAGCGACATGAAGGCCTACAAGCACCGCCTGGCCAAGAAATACGGTGCCAAGACGGTGGCAAGCTATGCCGCAACGGGCCGGGGCGACAGCGCCATGAACCGGGTGGCGGAGCGGATCAGCGCTTACTGGGGACGCCGCAAGGAAGAGCGCATCATTGCGACGGCTGAAGGCGTGATCGCCGACAATGTCGCCAATGACAGCGGCGACATGGTCTATTCCATCTATTCCGATGTCGGTTCGCCGACGGCTGCCAACCGCATCAGCTATCAGGCGATCAACCGTGCGCGCCTGACCATGGGTGAAAACCTGGACGACCTGCGCGTGATCGCCATGCACAGCTTCGTTTACGGCACGCTTCTGGACGACGAAAAGATCGAGTTCAAGAAACCGTCCGAAGCGCCGTTCGAGGTGCCTTATTATGCCGGGATGATGGTGGTGCATTCGGAAATGATGCCGGTGACGGCCGGGGCCAATTCGGACGAATACTCCTGCTTCCTGTTTGCACCGGGCGCTTTCATGCATATCGACGAAGTGCCGAGCCGCTCGACGATCTACGGCAACGAAGGCACCGAAATCACTCGTGATCCGGAAATTGGCGACGGCGGCGGTGCCGACTATCTGACCACCCGCCGTTTCGAGCTGATCCATCCGGCCGGAATGGATTTCACGGCGTCTTCTCTTGCCAAATCCCAGGGAGCGAGCCTGGCCGAACTGCGCAACGCGGCCAACTGGGACCGGAAATACAACCGCAAGAACGTGAAGCTGGCCTGCCTGAAGGTGAACATCTGACAGCGTACCCAGCGGGCAGTCTGGAGGCGAGCGACCGCAGACATCCACCCCTACGTTTTTGGACCGATCGACGTTTCTGCCCGTAGCCTTTCCTGCGGGCTTTTTGTTTGGTCGGTTCGACCCCTCATGGGCCTGACCAGGTCAGGGCCTGCCAAACTTCTTCGGGCGGCGTTTGCCGCCCTTTTTCATTTTCTCGAAAAAGAGGCCAGACATGGACGAGATCATCATGCGCCGCTTGCGGCATCTCCAGCGCCTGGAAGAACAACACGAAGCCGATTTTCTGGCCCGGTGCGCCCCACCCAAAACCGAGGCCGAAAAGCGGCAGGAACACCTGGCGGATGCGCTGGCCGCGGACTGGAACCGCAAGCAAAGGGCAGCAAGGCAGCCACAGGCCGAAAAGCCGCTGCCCAAAGGCTGGCGCAAGGAGCACTGGAAGACCCAGCAGGCCATGGCCGCGGATTATGCCGGCGTAAAAGCCGCCAACAAATACGAGGCTGTTCAGGCGCTTGCTGCCTATGAGGCCAAAGCCGGCGACCTTGCCGCCGCCTGACCCTTTCAAGGAAACTATTTCATGTCGGGAACCGTCAACACAGCCGTTGAGATGGCGAACCTTGCGCTTGCGCATCTGAAGGAAGCGCCCATCCGCGACTTCGATTTTTCCTCCGTGGCGTCGCGCTGGTTCAGGAACCATTATGCAGCGCACCGGGATGCCTATTTGGCCATGCACGACTGGGACTTTGCCATCGAGCTGGTGAACCTGCCTGCGGAAACCGAAAAACCGCCGTTTCGCTGGGCCTACCAGTACAAGCTGCCGGCCGACACGCTTCGCATTCCACAGCAGAGTGTTGGCGGATCGCCGGGAGGTGGGATAATTCCCTTCGAAGTGGTGGGTCAGCGCATCATGTCGGATCATCCGCCGCCGTTTCCGCTCCGCCATGTGCGCCGGGTGGTGCGGGAGGCCGAATTCGCTCCGCTGTTCGTGAACGGGTTCGCCCTGTTTCTGGCGGCGGGCTGCGCCCATTCGATCACCGGAAAGAACAGCCGTGCGGAAGCCTTGCGCCAGGCGGCGCGGGAAGCCTTCGACCAGGCCGGAACATCCGACGCCCTGCAGGGCACGCCGCTGCCCATGATTGACCTGGATATCATTGCAAACAGATGAGCTATCACCTTCAAGCCACATTCAGCCGGGGCGAACTCGACCCGGAGCTGATCTACCGTTCGGACCTGGAGCTGTTCCGGTCCTCCCTGGCCGAATGCCGGAATTTTCTGACACTGAAACGCGGCGGCCTGCGCCGGCGCGGCGGCACCAAATTCATTGCGGAACTCAAGGACAGCAGTCGGCAAGGCTGGTTGATCCCGTTCGAGTTCGGAAACGGTCAATATTACATGCTTGAGTTCGGCGACCACATGTTTCGAATATTCACCAGCGAGGGGCGGGTCGGCACCGTGGAGGTTGCGACACCCTATTCCTCCGAGGTTTTGCCACGGCTGAAATTCGTACAGTCGACCGACACGCTGTTCATCGCTGGTGGCGGCGTTGCCCCGCAGGCGCTCAAGCGGTTGTCGGAACTTTCCTGGGCGATCGAACCGATGTCGTTCAGGGACGGGCCCTATCTGGATGTCAATATCTCGCCGACGAACCTGAAACCGGCCGGCACGGGCAATGCTGTTCCGAAAATGACATCGAACACAGCCCCGAGCGGGGTGGTGTCGGCCTCCAACGGCAGCGCTTCGGCGTGGCAGGTGTTCAGCCGGTCGGAGGGCAAAACGGTGCTTTCATCCGGCGCAACGGGTTGGGTGCAATATCAGTTTCCCAGCAGCGTCGTGATCGATGCCTACATGCTGCAGGCGCCAAACGACAACAGCCAGAACGACGACATGCCCTGGCAGTGGAACATCGAGGCGTCGAACAATGGCTCCGACTGGACAATTCTGGATACGCAGGACGGTCAGGATACCTGGGCCTCCAACGAATGGCGGGAATATGATTTTCACAACGAAACCGCCTTTACCCATTACCGGCTGAGCTTCACGCAAGGAGGCGGATCTGCTTCGGACAATTCCGCAATCGGGCAACTGGTGTTTCACCAGGCAGGTGGCGATCAGAGCCCGTTCACGCTGACGGCTTCAGGGACAGGTGGCATCAATGGCGGTGCCGGCTTTCAGGCGTCTGACGTGGGGCGGCATATCCGGTTTCGCGGGTCGGACGGGTTCTGGCGCTGGTTCCGGATCCACAGCCGCCAGTCGGCAACCTCTGTCAAGGTGCAGCTTTTCGGCCAGGCGCTGCCGGACACCAAGGCACAAAGCATCTGGCGGTTGGGGGCGTGGTCCGGCACGACGGGGTGGCCGGAAACGATCGGCTGGCACAAGAACAGGCTCGCCTTTGCCGGGACCAGCGAGGAACCGCAGAAGATCTGGGAAAGCCAGACGGAGGACTTCACCAATTTTTCCGTGTCCCATGTCCTGAAGGCATCCGACGCGGTGACCGCGGGCATTCTTTCCGGACAGGTGAACCGCATCCAGTGGCTGGTCGACGATAACGACCTGATTGTCGGCACGACGCGGGCGGTGCGTGCCGTCGGCAAGGCGACCGATCAGGACCCTTACGGGCCGGAGAATGTCGACCAGAAGCCTGAGACGAATTTCGGAGCCAATGATGTCAGCCCGATCAAGGTGGGATCGGTGCTGATCTACTACGGCCCATATGGAACCGACATGCGCGAAATGGCTTATGACTTCGGCTCAGATGGCCGGGTGTCTCAGGCGGTGAGCGAGGTGCAGTCGCATCTGTTTCAAAGCGGTATTTCCGGGGCCTGCTACCAGCAATATCCCGATAGCGTCATCTGGCAGTGGGACCAGAAAGGCCGTGGGATCGGTTTCACCTATGAACGCCAGCAGCAGGTCTATGGCATGCAGCGCCACGATTTCGGTGGTGTGGTGGAATGTATGGCGGACCTTTCGGGCGCTGGAGCGGACACCGTCTGGATGATCGTGAAACGGACCATCGAAGGACAGACAAGGCGGTACATCGAAATCATACAGCGGCCGTTTCCAGGTGGATTGATCGAGGATGCATGGCATCTCGATTGTGGCGCGCGCTACGAAGGCCTGCCGGCAAACTCGGTCTCGGGACTTCAGCATCTGGAAGGCGAAGAAGTGATCCTTTATGCCGATGGAACCGACTATCCGGCAACTGTGACCGCCGGAGAAGCGAGCCTGCCGAATGGCCAGACAGCGGAAAAGATCCTGGTTGGGCTGAATGTTTCGGCGAGGGCGAAGACCTTGCCGTTTCCCGTTAATGCGCAGGATGGTTCGGCCATGGGCCGCAAGATGCGCGTGGACAATTGCAGCATCGCGGTTCTGAACACCGGAACCCTGAAGGCCGGGTCAGACGAAACCTTTCTGGACGAGCTGATCTACTACCGTGCGGGTGACACCGCCGGAGAGCCGGCGCCCTTGCGCACTGGCGTGCTCGACCAGCCAATCGAAACGCGATGGGAAGACGGGGGGCAGCTTACGCTGGCAGCCAGCGGCGGCAAACCCTGCACCATCCTGGCCGTCAATTTCGGCCGAGACGCGGAGCCTTAATTCATGTGTCACCCAGCAATATTGGCTGCGGTCTCCGTTGCGGGATCGCTGGCCGGCGGCGCCGTGCAAGCGCAGGGCGCGCGCCAGCAGGCAGATGCCCAGGCAAAGGCGGAAGAGCGCCGTGCAGAACTGGCCGACCGCCAGAAGGCGGTCAACCAGACCCAGGCTTCTTTTGAGCGAAAACGAACCCTGGACAAATACGAAAGGGCACTCGGCTTCAACCGGGCTGCCGGAGCCGAACGCGGGCTATCGCAAACCGGTTCGCTGAATGACGTCGCGGACGACAATGCCTTTGAAGCGGCACAAAGCATCGAGGCAATTCGGTATGGCGCGGAAGGCAAGCGGGACAATCTGACCTTCGAGGCGAAAACGGCCCGGGAGCGGGCACATTCGAGCCGCCGCGCGGGGCGTATCAACGCCACCGGTGCCATGCTGGGTGGTGTTACCCAGGCTTTCACGACGCTTGGCAATGCCGCCTACAACGGTGCTTTCAAATTCTAGAGACAAAACGGTTCTGACAATGGCGAGATTGCAGAAATTCAATGGTGCCGACAGCCTTCCGGGCGTTGGCAGTCCGCAAGTTGTCGCTGACACCGAGGTTGGAGAAGCTGCGGCAGGACTGGGACAACAAATCCGCCGTTCGGCAGGGGCTTTCGGTGATCTTGCCGAGACCGCTGCTCAAAGACGAAGGCGAATTGAGGACTTTCAAGTTCAAGTGGCTCAACGGGAATTTGACGCCAGGTTGAAGGAAAGGGCTGCGGAGGAACAGCGGCAAGCGCAACCAGGCGGCTTCGGCTTCACCGAGGCCATGATGGCTCATCTTGAAAAGTCTAGAGAACAGGCTCTCAAGGAACTGCCTGCAGGTTCAAGAGATGCGTTCAACCGCCACGTGGAGGCGCAGCGCGACCGCTATATCAACGGCTTTGCTGCAATTGAGGCGGGGGAAAACGAACGCTATTTCCAGCAGGGTTTGGAAGAAGAAGGCATCCGGCTGGCATCAGAGGTGCGCGAGAACCCGGATGGACTCGAAGAAGCATTCGAACAGGCAAGAACGTTGCTGTCGGCTGCTCCCTTGCCGGCCGAAGGCAAAAAGGCAGCCTATGCGAAAATAAGCGAGACACTGGCAGAGGCGTGGGCTGAGACAAGACCACTTGAAGAACTGCTACCAGCAATCGGCGACGAACTTGCAAGGCGAGAGTTTGCAGGACCGGAAGGTTTAGGAAATGACCTCGAACAGGTGGGTAAGACCGTCAATGGCCCCGACGGGCCGGAGGCGGTTGCGGACGAAAGCCAGGTTCTGGCAGCGCGGCTGAAACTGCTGCCTGGTGCAACACTGGGCCGAATGCAGGTAAATGCCGTTAAAAGCAGAGCGGCGATTGCTGCTGGGGAAGCCGGCAAGATCGAACGCCGCATCGAGGCGAGTTTTGGCCAGTTCGACAAATCCGAGATCGAAGCAAACAGTTTGCTCGACCCAAGGCAGAAAACACGACTGATCGGCCAGCTTGAAGTCGCAAAAAAGGAGCATATCGCGAACATTGAAGCTGCGAGCTGGCTCTTGTCTTCTGAAGAAGGGGATCGGGGACCGCAGCGCCAGAAGAACGCGGACCGGGCGTTCACCTTTCTGGAAAATGGCGAAATCGACCGGGACACACTTGCACTCAAGATTGTGGAAACGAAGGGCGTTGTTCCGGAGAGTTATGCCGCCGCCTTGAGCAAGGGAACTCGGAGCAACGAACCCGAGGTCATTTTACGAGCATACGAAAACCTCGCAAAGGTACTGGCGTTGGCACCGCAGTCGGCGGTGTTGGCAAAAAGAGAACGCAATCTTGTCGACAGGTTTGAAAAGTGGACCCTTTTGACAAAAGGCTATGGGCTGAGTCCGGAGGAAGCCGCGGAGACGCTGGCGAAAGGCAATGACCCTCGTTCAGGGCATAGTCTGGAAGCGGCTTTTGACCGGCAGTTTCCTGATTGGGAAAGGAAAGACCTCGGCAGCCAGACCTTGAGAGAGTTGCTGACACCTGCAGTTACAAGAATTCCAGAAGGATCTGGCGGATAAACGCAACAGGTTCAATCCGGCGAGAGCCTTTTCGAGCCGCCAATGTGACCGTGGCTCAATTTCTGATCTCAAATTTTACCAGGGAACTCCATGACAGTAGCAGCCTTGACGGAAGGCCGCGCCCAGATCACGGGCGACGGCGTGACGGATCGTGTCGACTTGCCATTCCAGTTTGTCGACCAAAACAACCTGCAGGTATCGCACCGGACTGCAACCGGCGTGATTACCGTTTGGCAGTATCAGCAAAGCCCGGGCAACTGGCACTTTACCGGCGGCAACTTCGGCACCGGTACCGTGCTCTTTGACGCCAGCGCCTTGCAGGCAGGGGAAACGCTGACGGTTCTGCTGGTGAGCAAATACGATCAGCCTTACAGCCTGGCAGGCGGAGAGATTGACCCGGCGGTCATGGAACGCGCCATGGACCGGACGGCGATCAACATGCAGTCGGTCGCCACCCGGGCGCTGATCGAGGTCAACGGCGGCTTTGACCTGAAAGGCCGGCGGATGATCAACGCGCTTGATGCGGCCGACAATCAGGACTTGCCGACGCTGCAGCAGGTTCTTGAAATCGCGTCTCTTCCAGGCGCGCAAGGGCCGAAAGGCCCGGTCGGCAACCAAGGCCCCACGGGTCCGGCTGGTCCGCAAGGCCCTGCCGGTCCGCAGGGACCACAGGGGGAACGCGGCCCGCTCGGCTATGAAGGTCCGCGAGGCCCAACCGGCTATCAAGGTCCGGAAGGCCCGCGCGGTCCCGAAGGGCCATCCGGTCCGACTGGCTCACAAGGTCCGATTGGACCGCAAGGCCCGCAGGGCCCAGAAGGGCCGATTGGCAAGTCATTTGACCCGGATTACACCGGCCTGACGGCCGACCGTGCGGCCTATGACGCTGAACCCAAAGACACGTCCTTTCTCGATACGGAGGCCGGGATTGTTTATTGGAAGCTCTCCAACGCGGTCGGTGCCTGGTCGACGGGCGTGAACTTCGGGCGCGGACCGCAGGGCTTGCAAGGGCCACAGGGCATTCAAGGCCCTGCCGGTCCTGTCGGGCTGAACCACCGCGGAACGTGGCAACCGCTTACGTTGAGCGGGATACGGTCAGCCATGACGGGTCTTACTTCATCTGCGTGGCGGCTCATACCGGCATTACCCCGGAAGATGCTGCGGCCGAGTGGGACATTGTCACCGCCAAAGGAGAACGCGGCCTGCAGGGCTTGCAGGGCATTCAGGGTCCGGAAGGGCCGCAGGGTGTGCAAGGCCCGGAAGGCATCCAGGGCTCGAAAGGCGATACCGGCGCGCAGGGGCCGACGGGCGCGGAAGGTCCTCAAGGCCCGCAGGGCGACCCCGGGTTGAGCTATCGTGGGGTCTGGACTTCGGGCGACACTTACAATTCTGACGAAACGGTCACCTACAATGGATCTTCGTATATCTCGTCGCGGGTGAATATCGGTCAGAACCCGAGTGTATCGCCGGATGATTGGGGCCTGCTGGCGGCAAAGGGTGACGTCGGGCCGATTGGTGCAACGGGGCCAGAAGGGCCGCAAGGTTCAACCAGCTACGACGCCGGGACCGTCGGCGGTCTGACGTCGGGCCAGTTGTTGCGGTCCGATATCGGAGGCACGATCAGCGGTAGTCTGACAGTCAACGGTCACGTCTACGCCACCGGCTACGTTTACGTGAACACGGACAATAGCGGCGACGCCTGGATCGTTTTCAAAGATGCGAACAGCGGTGGAGCGGATCGTCTTTTGGGATGGGACGACAGTGCGAACGCACTTGTTGCTGAAGAGAATGACGGCGGCATTCACAAGGTTGGATTGGTCTATGATGGCTCAAGTGTAAACGAAACGAACTTTCCAATTGGGCACATCATTTGGGCATCTGCTCCCGCCGGGATCAACAGAAACGCTTCACGAGCCTGCTACTTGCACACAGCATCCACGGGCTACGCTGACAGTTCGGACGGTAACAGATCTTCGGGCCTGTCGGGCACGTGGCGATGCAGAGGCCAGGCTGGTGCCGTCGCCATCTATCAGCGTGTTGCGTAAGGAAAAAGCATGACCGAAATCAACGTCAAGACAACTATCATCACCAATTTCCATGGCTTCTTTCCAAGCTACGAAACTGACCACACAGTCAGCGACATGTCCAAGATTTTCGGTGCGTGCTCCTATGATGTGCAACACGCAAATGGGAATACGGAAACACTTGAAACCGGCTTGCGGCCAGGCGAGAACTTCGGGTGGAACATCAAAGTAATCCAGGCTGCTCAGGCTTGGCGAAATGCCGGAGGTATCATTCCAGAATGGGTTCCGCCTGCGTCTGAATAAACTCGACCAAACCGACCGAAACTCGCACCGCCTTTGAGGCGGTTTTTTTATGCCTGAAAGGCAGTCCAATGAAATTGGTTTCAGATTGGCGCGCGGTCCTGCAAAGGGCTTGGAGCGTGCGCCTTATGCTGCTTGCTGCGCTGCTCTCTGGTGCGGAAGTGGCGTTGCCCTTTCTGGGTGACTTCATTGCGCCGGGCTTACTCTCTGCCCTGTCGGCGCTCACGGTGTCGGCCGCGTTCGTGGCTCGGCTTCTCGCACAAAGGGACATGAACGATGGGACGTAAAATCCGCCTTGTCGGCGGCATTGGCGCGGCTGCGATTTCGCTGGTCGGTGCCTGGGAAGGTCTGCGCCTGACGGCATACCGGGATGTTGTCGGCGTTCCAACCGTCTGTTACGGCGAAACGCTCGGGGTGAAGCTTGGGGACAAGCACACAAAGGCCGAGTGTGACGCAATGCTGTTGGCCTCGTTGCAGCGGCATGAAGCCGGAATGAGAAAGTGCCTCAAGCGGCCGGATGCCATTCCCGCAAAGTCCTATGTCGCGTTTGTCAGCCTCACCTACAACATTGGGGTCGGGGGCTTTTGCCGGTCGACAGCGCGCAAGCGTCTTGATGCTGGGGACGTGCGTGGGGCTTGCAATGCAGCCAAGTGGTTCAACAAGGCAGGCGGCCGGACGATCCGGGGACTTGTGACCCGCCGCGCCGCCGAGCATGCGCTTTGCCTGGAAGGGCTGAGGTAATGCCGGTGATCGCCTGGATACTCTAAAGCCGCACCGCATGTGCTGCCCTTGCCATTGCCGCCGTTCTGGGCGGCTTTTTTGTTTGGCACAAGGTCGACAAGTCGAGCGCGGTTCGCCGGGCCGTTGTCGAGTATGTGGCCGACGCGGAATTGACCGCAGCCCGGGTGCAGCTTGATGAGCTGAAACGCCGGAAGGTTGTCACGGAACGGGCAAACCGGCGTTTCCTCTCCCTTATCGATCAGGCCAACGCGGAAGCGGAAGCCGCAACACAGGAGTTGGAACACTATGTTTCGACCGTTGGGGATGGCTGCACTTTGCAGCCTGATCTTTTTGAGCGCTTGCGCAACCAATGACGAGCGGTTGCGACGGGCCGCCGCACTCTCGGCGCAGGTGGAAGCCTCGAAAGAGTTGCCGGGCTATCCGGAGGACTGCAGACGGAAAGAAGCGTCCGGCGTTCGGATCGGGGAGCCGCTGGACGTTGCCCTGATCCGGACAGACCAGGCGCTTGGCCGTGCCAATGCCCGCGTGATGCGGTGCAGCCGGTGGTACGACGAAATCAAACAGGGTTACGCAGGGGGCGTGCAGTGAACGAAGATCAGATGCGGGAAATTGCCCGCGAAGGTGGCAAAGAAGGCGGCCGGGAGGCTGCTCAAGAAGTGCTCAAGGCGCTCGGTGTTGACATCGAGAACACAATCGAAGCGCAGAAGGACATGCACTTTCTGCGTGATCTGCGAAAAGGAACGTCCAGCGTCAAAGGCAAGGTGATCAATACCGTTGTGGGGGCGTTGGCGCTGGCTGGCCTCTACAAGCTTCTGTCGGGAATTAGATGGGGGGCTTGAATTCTCAAAAAGGCATTGTTCGTTAACTTGACATACTGTTCACCATTTTAATGCTAGTTATTCGAAAATATCAAAACTATCTCCAATTAACGAACAAACGCCGATGCCGGTTTTGAAACTTTGGAGATCAAGATGTCCTCACCGTTGAAATCAATTCTGCATGTCAATGCCTCAGCACGTACCGCCGGTTCAGTGACGCGTGACCTCGGGCAGACCTTCGTGACACGTTTGCTGGCAAAATCACCAGATGCAAAAGTCCTTACTCGCGATGTTTCCCAAGGGGTACCGTTCCTGAGCGAAGAGTGGATTGGCGCGACTTTTACAGATCCTGCTGCACGGAGTGCAGAACAAAAAATGGTGCTTGCTCTGTCCGACACGCTTGTTGGAGAATTGAAGGAGGCAGACACCATCGTAATTGGGACGCCTGTTTACAACTTTTCTATTCCGGCTACGCTAAAAGCCTGGGTTGATATGATCGCGCGAGCAAGAGAGACGTTTCAGTACACTGAGAACGGACCTGTCGGTCTGCTTCAGGGTAAAAAGGCGTACGTCATCATTGCCTCTGGTGGAACCAAAATAGGATCAGAGATCGACTTTGCCGGAAATTACCTGAAGCATATTCTTGGCTTTATCGGCATCTCCGATGTGACAATGATCGCGGCAGATCAATTGATGATCGAACCGGAAAACCGTGACGCAGCACTGGCTCAAACGATAGAGTTGGCCGCATGAGCGGAACCTGTGTTCAGACCTGATATACCAGTGTTTGAAATTGCGGAATGCAACAGGCTTCCTGTGAAGTGAAATTTTTGGTTGTGTCTGGGCAGCTGCGGCAATTGCCCAGTCTCCAGTACGTTCGGGTGCTATTTCTCACCCTCGACACCCGTACGAGCGATCAATTCTGGAATCAGCACAGTGTCTTCGGCGGCTGCACCTTCTGGTGCAGCCGACTACGCCGGGAATCTAAAATTGTTTGTTGAATTGTCCTGCTGTCTGCTCGGCGCAGCTCGTTTTCTTTGATTTCTTGCCGTTTGGTTCAGATTGCACCAACTACAATTGCAGCCAAAAACGCAAAGGCTGCTAGGAAGGCAATCATGTTCAGGTTCCGTACAAGGGTCATATGTCCGCTCCCGATTACCTCTTTCTGACGGGGTGATACTAAGTCAGCATAATGCCGAAGCGAAGCAAAAAAGATGCTGCAGCGCAGCGGAGAATTGCATTCCAGGGTTGTGTTTGTTGAGGAAGCATTAAGTAAAGCCTTGATTGGAAACGTTCACTGCCTTTTGCGAAAGAACAGAACTAATTTGTCCTGGTGGTGCGATCGAGGGTTGCATTTAATTATTTGGCGCGTCGAATTATTTGTGGGGAGGCTTTCCTGCTGCTGGCCGTTTCTCCAGGTTATGCGGCAATCAACGGTAGCTTAATGTTAAGGGCCTGCTGATAATGTCGAGGCTTACGCGACTGTCGCGCCGGAGTGTCGATGATCAATCTTGCAAAACTTGCTGATCTGGCGAGGGACACAAGTGCTGGAGGGCGCAAAAGCCTGGTCAGCATGCTGACGGACCTGTTCGTGAACTCCGGTGACGACCGTGACGAGCAGATCAGCCTGCTATTTGGCGACATTGTTCTCAAAGTTCTCGGGCAGCTGGAGGAAGAAACCAGGATCATTCTGTCCAAACGAGTTTGCAAGGAGAAAGATGCTCCTCGTGAACTGATGGTGAAGCTGGCACAGGATGAATTTCCGGTTGCCGGCCCGGTTCTGGAAAACTCACCTGCGCTCACCTCAGAAGACCTGGTTGAGATCGCATGTTCTGCGTCGATGGAGCATCTGGGGGCAATTGCCGGGCGTGAAACCGTCGACAAGGCAGTTACCACTGTATTGGTGGATCGGGGGGATACGGCGGTTTTAAGTAAAGTCGCTGAAAACCAGGGTGCAGAGTTTGCTGATGCATCCTTCCTGAAATTGGTGGAAAAAGCCCGATCGAGTGAAGCAATCCAGGCTGCCTTGATCAACCGCACCGACTTGCCGGACGCAGCTGCTCATGCCTTGCTGCCTTTCTTGACAGAAGAGTTGAAAGAAAGGGTCAGTGCACTCGGTGCCGACAGCACGCTTGTTCAGCTCCTGGCTGAACGTGCCGCTACCGAAGTGGCCGCTCGTGCGCACAAGCTTGAAGAGGCTCGTGAACAATCCAACGCATTGATCCGTGACGTGGTGAGCAAGAAGACCAAAATCGATGATGCCGTGATCTTGTTCGCCCGTTCGGATCGAACAGCGGAGCTGGGGATGTTGCTTGCTAAGGTAAGCAATCTGCCGCCCAGTGCGGTATCCCAGCTCTTGTTCAGCGCAAGCGACAAGCCATTGATAATTCTTTGCAAGGCGAACGGCGTTACGGCCGAAGCCTACAAGGATATCCTCACGATGAGGGCCAGGCGGTTGCGCATTGGCGGATTGGAGCTGAATGCTGCCATCCAGCGTTATGCAGCGCTTAGTGAAGATGGTGCCCGCAGATCACTTGAAACCTTGAAGCAATCCGGTGCTAATTTCGGTTTGAAAACCGAAGAGGAAAAAACCGAAGCGGAAGCCGTACGGTCAAAAAAGAACATTCCCTTCGCATCAAGTCGCTGATTTTTTCAGTTCGCAGATCTCTGCAATGTTGCTGTCATCGCCGCAGCGGAGATCAGGAATGCGCCGCCCACCTTGTTTACCAGTCTAAGCAGGGAAGGACTTCTCAGTTTTTGACCGAGGGCTGCTGCTGCATAGGCGTAAACAGCTGCATTCAAAACACCCAATGCGACGAAGGTCGTTCCCAGAAGTGCGAGCTGCGGGACAACTGGGGCGTGAGGTGCGATGAAGTGTGGCAGGAAAGCCATAAAGAAAACAATGCCTTTTGGATTGAGCGCTGTGACCACATATGCATGCCAGAATATTTTTCTGGGGGGAACATCGGCAACCTGATGCGGCCCAAGTGCAGTTGGCCGGCTTCTCCACATTTTCAGACCAAGCCAGACCAGGTAGATCGCCCCTACCCATTTGAGCACGGTGAATGCTGTTGCAGACGTCGCTAGAATGGCACCGAGACCCATCAGCGACGCAGCTGCTGCTGTCGCGTCCCCCAAGCCAACACCCAATACGCTGGCAACCGCAGACTTGCGTCCCTGGGTCAAAGCATAGCTGACAACAAGCATGATCGTCGGACCTGGGATGGCGAGGACGATCAGTGTGGCAATCACATAGGCGAAAAAGAGTTCTAAAGTCATGGGGAGCCATCCACTTTTTGGGTCATGCAACCATAGACGCAGGACAAGTGTTGATCAATCATGAGGGGCGCTGCCAAGTACAATGTGCGGAGTTGGGAATGCACTTAAACGTCGTGTCGATTTGTACTGCTCTCGCGTTGTGTTGCCTGCTGCCTTTAGATGTTTACGCAAATCCTCCATTGCCACAGGAAAAGCCGCTTCCAGGCCTCGGTAGTTCGCGATTCATCGAGGGGGTTGATGTGCCGGCGATCAAACCAGCTACTCTTCCGGAAGAGCTTTTGGCAGGACCTGACGACGGTGGCAGAAAAGCTTCTGCGGGCGAATCCTCCACACCGGCAACTTGCGATATTCCGGGGGCTACATTTGAACAACTTGCTCCCATGCAAGGGGATCAAGCTGATGAGGACTGCGGGATCACCGTACCTGTCAACCTTTCTGGGTTACGTGGCGAGGATGCCGAAGTTACCTTCCCGATGAAAGCCACGCTATCATGCGGTTTTGCGACGTCACTTACAGCGTGGGTGATTGAAGATGTCTTGCCCATTGCACAAGCACAGTTCGGGAAACCAGTGTCCGAGTTTCTCACAGGCCCTGGTTATCAGTGTCGCCGACGAAACAATCTTCCAGATGGAAAGCTCTCCGAACATGCGCTTGGCAAAGCCATTGATATTGTGGCCTTCCGATTAAGTGACGGTACTGAGATTTCAGTTGAAAAGGATTGGGCGCGCAACACGCAGAGCGGAAACTTCCTGTCCGCCATACACAAGGCTGCCTGTAAAAGGTTCACCACCGTTCTCGGCCCCGATGCAGACCCAAATCATAAGTCTCATTTCCATCTCGATGTCGGATGCCACGGCAAGAGCTGTAATTACATTATCTGCCAATAACCCAATCCCGGCTTGCAAATCAGTCTCAAGCTTGTTCCTTTCTATTCGATGACTTCTAACGCCGGAAGGACTGATGGAACGTTATAAAACAGCTATTGACGCCGCCTTGGATCTTCGTCCCGATCAGCCTGTGTATTGTTTCCGGCCGGACGTGCTCAGGCATGACGCACAGCAATTCCAGTCGCTCTTCCCCGGCAAGACGGCTTACGCGGTCAAGACGAATGGTGAGCCATTTGTCCTTGAGGCACTGGCAAAGGCCGGGATCAGTTGTTTCGATGTCGCATCGCCTGCAGAGTTCGCCGCGGTGAAAGAGGCAGCGCCGAAGGCTGAGATGCTTTACATGCATCCTATCAAGGCACAGTCGGACATACGGTTGGCGTTGGAAACCTACGGTATTCGAACCCTTTCGCTCGACCACGAAGACGAGGTCGCAAAGATCCTGCGAGTGGTTAGGGCTCTTGATATAGATCCTGGAACGATCACGCTCTTCGTTCGTATCGCCACCAAGGGGCATGCTGCTTACGAGTTGTCGAAGAAGTTTGGCGCGGCTCCAGGTCACGCCGTTGAGTTGCTGCAACGGATCGACCGTATCGGGTTCAAATGCGGATTGTGTTTTCACGTTGGAAGCCAGATCGAAGAACCGGAAACCTATGAGCGAGCGCTGGCTTCAGCCGATTGGATCAGGTCACGTGCTGGCGTTCCGGTTGTGGAGCTTGATGTCGGGGGAGGGTTTCCCGCCGTTTATGGTCACGATCCGCGCCGCAAAGCACCTGAGATGCCCTCGCTCGTGGAATTGATGGGGCAGTTGAAAGCCGATATCGCTGATTGGCAATTTGATGATCTGCCTCTTGTCGCCGAGCCAGGCAGAGTGATCGTGGCCCGATCGATCTCTCTCATTGTCAGAGTGCTGTTGAAGAAGGGGCGGCGCCTTTACATCAATGATGGCATCTGGGCGTCTCTTTCCGACAGTTGGACCGGAAAGATCACGCTGCCGGCTCGTTTCATTCCGGACCCGGCTCGCAAAACACGGGCTGGTCAGCCCGACAAGATTGTTCCCTTCAAGGTCTGCGGCGCAACCTGCGACAGCGTTGATATTCTTTCCAGGCCTTTCTGGCTGCCGGAGACAGTCGACACGGGAGACTGGATCGAGATTGGCCATATAGGTGCCTACAGCTTGTCGCTTCGAACAAGGTTCAATGGTTTTTATCCCGACAAGGTCATTGAAGTCGACACGCCGTTCGATTTCGGTGCTGCGCCGGAAGGTTTCGCTTCAATAGAAACCATGGCGGATTGATGCAAACAGGCTGATTGAACGAAACAACCTGGTTGCACTTGCCTACCGAGGCTGTTCAGTTCCCTTGGAACACGAGTCTTCTGAAAATAATGACAACAAACGGGTGACCGGTTCGGCCGGTCGGTCGTTTGTTGCCACGAGTTCTTCAGTACCACCAGGCGGGCGCAAGCTTATTGGCAGAAACGCTGTTCACCCTGGTAGGTGGTATAGGTACCGGTCGACGGGTTGAACGACCGGTATTTCGAAGAGCAGTACTGGTACCAGGCTGGGCTCCACGGCTGATAACCGATGGCCGTGTTGACGCGGCCGGGATAGGGAGCCGGCGGGTAGTGATTTACCGGCGGCGGGCCTGCGTAGCTCGGCTGGCGGGTCGCACCCAGCAGAATTGCTCCTGCAGCGAGGCCGATGACACCTGCCGCGACAGCCGCGCCAAGATTATCATTGTTTTTGTGTCGGTTATGATTTCGATTATTGTGTCTCTGGTTATGGTGGTGGCCGCCACGGTGGTCACGCCAACCGTTGCGCGAGCCGGCTTCAGCAGCCGCGAAGGTCGGCAAAAGAAGGGCGCCCGTGAGGGCGGCGGCAACAAGACGTTTGCTCATGGTCTTCATTGGTTTTCTCCAAAGGCAGGCGCTGTTCTCGATTGGCGCCGTATCTGATGGTGAGACAATCGCATAGGCGCCCTGAACCGGTTCTGAGATGTCTGTTCATCTGACGTTCAGAATTCGGGTGAAGGCGAAAACCGTGGAATGCAACTTGTCTGCGCCGACAGAAAACAGAACTTGGAGGGGCCGTGAGCCTGGAAAAAGAACCGAAATCAGTAATCCGGCCGACCGATGATCAAGCCAGAAGATTGGCCAAGGAGTTGATCAGAACCGCGAGGTTTGGTGCTTTGGCGGTGCTCGAAGCCGAAACGCGGCATCCACTTGCCAGTCGGGTTGCGGTGGCGACCGATTTGGATGGTGCACCTGTCATCCTCACAAGTACATTGTCCGGTCACACGGCGGCGATTCTGGAGAACCCTTCATGTTCGCTGTTGTTGGGCGAACCTGGAAAAGGTGATCCGCTCGCTCATCCGAGAATTTCTCTTTTCTGCAAGGCAGTGAAGATATCGAGAGGAAGTTCGGATCATGAGCGGTTGCGCAACCGTTACCTTGCTCGTCATCCCAAAGCCGAACTTTATGTCGATTTCGGAGACTTTTCCTTTTTCAGGTTGGAGCTCTCCAGGGCAAGCCTGAATGGAGGCTTTGGCAAGGCTTTTGAATTGGAGACAGAGGACTTGTTGGCAAAAGTTAGTTCGCCTGGTGACTGGTCTTCAATGGAAGCCGGAGCGGTTGCGCATATGAACGCAGACCATAGGGATGCGGTGAAACTTTATGCGCAGAATTTGCTGAAGGCCGGAGAGGCCAATTGGCGGCTTGCCTGTCTGGATCCCGAAGGCGTTGATCTTGTGGCTGGAGATAAGGTTGAACGTCTCTGGTTTGCAGATCCATTGGAAGATCCGTCTGAACTGAGGCCTGCATTGGTCGCTCTGGCTTTGCAGGCGCGCAACACCTGAACACAATTCAAACGACGTCTCGTCGAAACTCCAAGTTGAGCTTGCTTGTGATTTTCGTAAGCGCTATCGAGGCTCATCTATTTCAATTTGGACGTTTGTTTTGCCAACACTCTGACCGGTCATCGATCCCGCCATGCATTCGCTCGAATGCGTCAAGAACTTTGTTCGTCCTGGCGGCGGATCGGGGCCGGTGTGGCTTGGCCATGCGCATCTGATCCTGTTTCGGTTCACTGCATACATTTCGAAAAAGCTTCCAGCCAGACTGAGTGCCGATAGCTGACGCTGTCCGGCCGTCCCGACTGCCTGTGACGGACTTCCCGTGCGAGGAAGACCCACGGAATGTCGTCTATTTTGAACATGGAATGGTCCGTTGTCCGTTCTCAGACACCTAGAATAAAGCGTCCCTGCCAACGATGCGGATTTGTGAAACCTTTTGGTTCGACGGGCAAATTCCGGTTGAACGCAAATGGAAGCCAGCTTGACGCCTGGCTGATCTATCGTTGCGATGTCTGTGGAAGCAGATGGAACAGGGCCATTTTTGAACGTCGAGCCGTGAGCAGCCTTTCGGCAGAACTCATCGAAGCCTTGCAACGGAACGATGAGGGAGTGGCGAGCACCTTCGCCTGCAACACCAAAGGGAGAGGCGGAGGCAAAGGGGGCACTGATTTCAGCCTGAAACGACGAATGGTTGCCGGCGATAGTGCAGATGCCTGCAAAGTGGCGCTGACAATCCTGAATTCGGATCACGTCCAGGTTCGTCTGGATAAGGTCCTTGCAAAAGGGCTTGGTCTCTCGCGCAACCGCGTTCTGCTTCTGGTGGAGCAAGGGTCGCTGAGATTTCCCATGAACAATGTGAAGATCTTGAAGAGACAGGTTCCCGACAAGATCTGTATCGAGCTTTACCTTGGTCCGGCAAGCGACAGATCGGTCTTTTGGAATAATCTGGTCTGCACGGATTAACCGCAAGAGCGAGAGTTAGAAACCGGATGGCTCCAGATCCCCGTGTCCGCGTTGCGGACACGGGGCAGCGGTCAGTCGTTTTGGCTAGTGTTTCGGAGAGCGTGGCAAGCAGTTGTCAAGCTGCGCGCAGGTGACCGAGAAAATCGCCTAACCCGTCGCGAATTGTCGTTATCTGGGAGGAAATGTTCTGAATGCCTCCCACGACTTCCTGCACCCTGTCGCCGGATACCTGCGCTGCCTGGTTCACTTCGGAGATATTGAAGGTAATGTCGGCACTGCCTTGCGCGACCTGATGCGCGTTTTTGGCTATTTCTGACGTAACTGCGTTTTGCTCTTCAATCGCAGAGGCAATTCCGGAAATCTGTTCGCGAATTTCCATCATGGCTTTGACAACCGTGGTAATTGCATCAGAACAGGTTGCCGCCCCGGACTGGACACCGCTCAGCTGTGAACCAATCTGATCGGTTGCCTGTCCGGTTTGCGTGGCAAGCGCCTTTACTTCAGAAGCCACGACGGCAAATCCCTTGCCTGCTTCACCAGCTCTCGCTGCTTCGATAGTTGCGTTCAAGGCCAGCAGATTGGTCTGGGCAGCAATGTCGCTGATCAGTTTCAGGACATCCGTGATCTCCTCTGCCGATGTAGACAGTTTTCCAACTGTCTCTCCGGAAACTTCGGCCTGTTCAGATGTACGAGAGGTGGAGGAATTCGCGAGTGTAATCTGGCGGCTGATTTCGTGAATTGAACTCGCCAGTTCCTCAGACGCGGATGCAACAGATTGGACCGATGCTGTGGCCTGTTCGGCTGCAGCGGCAACCGTGTTGGACCTTTCAATGGTCTCATGACTGTTGCGCGCCAATTCGTCGGCACCGGACGCAAGTTCACTCAATGCAGAAACCGCTGTGTCGCAGCTGGTCATCAGGAGCCTTTCAAGCTCGTCGGCCAACCGCAATCTTGTATCGCGACGATCCGCTTCTGCCTGCATTTCTTCTTCGCGAGCCTGTTCCTGCAGGCGCTTCATCTCGATCGTGTTTTCACGGAAGGTTTCGAATGCGCTTGCCACCTGACCGATTTCGTCATTCGTGCGTACATTGACTTCCACATCCGTGTTGCCTCTAGCGAGTTCCAGAAGGCCTGCGGTGACCTGGTGCAAGGGACGGGAAATCAGATATCTGGCGAAAAGGACTGAGCCGACAAGGCACAAAATTAAAGTCAGCGCCGCGGTGATCGCGATTTGCTGAAAGGCCTGTTTCTCGTGTTCTTCTGCAGATGACGCCGCTGTTTGCGTAAACCGCTCGATCTCGGTGAGTAGCGACACCAGTTCATGGTCGAGGCGAGTCTGTTCCTTTTCCAACTCAACGAGAAGGGTGCTCGCATCGGAGAGGTTGTTCTGTTCGATCTTCGCCAAGATACCAGCTATTTCTGCAGAATAGGTTTGGTACTCGTTCTCGATGCGTTTGAGCTGTTCGAGCGTTTGGGAAAACTCGTCCCTTTGCGTATCGGATGCCGACTTTTCCAGTGCCGAAAGGGCGAGTGCTTCCGCTTTCAGAATTTCATCGGAAACCTGCTCGTTCAGAGCGGCCAAAGTGGATTTCAATGCAGCGGTTGATTCAGCATCTTCGCCGGAGGTCAGGCCGGATACGCGCATGATCCGTTCAATCACCGCTGCCTGCTGTAGTTGATGATTGGCAACCTGACTGATTGCTTGCGTGAGTGGAATATCCTTTTCCGCAATGTTCTGAAGTTCCTTCCCGATCATTCCCATCTGAATGATGGCAACTGCGGCCACAACAAGCAGGCCAAGACTGAGGAAGGCAACCAATGCTAGAATTTTTGCGGCAACTGAAGTTGCAATGGGATTTGATGCAAACATTTCTCAAAAGCCCGAGTTTCTCAGCGCCATAGGCAGCGCCAGAGTTGAGGTTGTGTCAGTTTAGGCGGACTCAGATTGAAAAAACGGTAAACTTTATCCCTGAGAGAAAGAATAATTCTCGTATAGGTAGAATTGACGATGTGCATATCTGCAGCGAGATAACAAAAAAAACGGCCACCCAATCAGGTGGCCGTTCTTTTTCTTCGATCTATTGGAATTTGGATCAGGCGTGGCCCCAACCGCCCGCTGTGGGCGTGATAACGGTGACCGCTTCTCCTGCCTCGAGAACCGTCTGATCACAGCCCTCCAGTTGTTGGATCTCGCCATTCAGCCGCCGAACTTCGGTGCGGCCGAGTTCGCCGTCGCTGCCACCGTCCAATCCTTTCGGCGGAACAGTACGGTGTGACGCCAGGATCGCACAGTCCATTTTCTCAAGGAAACGCAAGGTTCGCCTGGTGCCGTCACCCGCTGACCACTTGCCTTTGCCACCGGACCCCTTGCGGATATGGAAATCCTCCAGGAGAACCGGGAAACGGAACTCCAATACTTCTGGGTCGGTTAGCCGGGAGTTGGTCATGTGGGTATGGACACCATCCGTACCATTGAAGCCAGGCCCTGCCGGCGAGCCGGAACAGATGGTTTCATAGTACTGATACGTGTTGTTGCCAAATGTCAGGTTGTTCATCGTTCCCTGAGCATTGGCCATGGCACCAAGAGCTGCGAAGACGGCATTGGTGACATGCTGGGACGTTTCCACGTTACCCGCCACGACCGCAGCCGGATAGGAAGGCCGCAACATGCAGTCATCCGGAATGATGATGTTGATCGGTTTGAGACAGCCGGCGTTCATCGGAATGTCGCCGTCTACCATCACCCGGAAGCAATAAAGGATTGCCGCACGGGTCACAGGTTCCGGCGCATTGAAGTTGTTCGGCTTGACGCCGGAGGTCCCGGTAAAGTCGACCGTTGCCTCGCGCTTTGATTTGTCGACGGTAATCTTGACCTTGATCACGGAGCCCTGGTCAGTCGGATACTCGTATTCGGAGTCCTTCAGCGCTTCGATCACGCGGCGAACGCTTTCTTCCGCGTTGTCCTGGACGTGCCCCATATAGGCCTGGACCACGTCCAGTCCGAAGTGGGTGACCATCTTCCGAAGTTCCTGGATACCCTTTTCGTTTGCGGCGATCTGTGCAGACAAATCGGCGACGTTCTGATGCGGGTTGCGGGCGGGGTAGGGATGGTTGGTCAGAAGCTCAACCAGTTCCTGTTCGCAGAAACGTCCTTCGTCGACGATCTTGAAGTTGTCGAACAGAACACCTTCCTCGTCCACGTTGGTCGCGCGCGGCGTCATGGAGCCTGGGGCAGAGCCGCCGACATCAGCATGGTGGCCACGGGACGCCGACCAGAAAAGGATCTCCTTGCCTTCGTCATCGAAGACCGGCGACACAACTGTGATATCCGGTAAGTGCGTGCCACCGTTGTACGGGGCGTTCAATGCAAACACGTCGCCCGGCTTGATCTTGCCCTTGTTGAGCTTGATGACCGTTTCCACCGAACGGTCCATGGATCCCAGATGAACCGGCATGTGTGGTGCGTTGGCAACCAGAGCACCGTCTGCGTCGAAGACGGCACAAGAGAAATCAAGACGTTCCTTGATGTTGACCGAGTATGCGGTGTTCTGAAGGGTGACCCCCATCTGTTCCGCGATAGACATGAACAGGTTGTTGAACACTTCGAGCATGACGGGGTCGGCGTGCGTTCCAATCGCTTCTGCGCGTTTCAACGGCACGATACGCTTCAGGATCACGTGATCCTTTGAATTGATCTCTGCCTGCCAGCCGTCTTCAACCGCGATCGTGGCATGCGGTTCGATGATCACCGCAGGTCCGGTCACCTTCATGCCCGGTTTCAGCACTTCGCGTTTGAAAATACCGGCCTTGTGCCAGGTGCCTTCGGAGTAAATGCTTGTGGAGGTTGCCGGGGAGGGCGCCCCTGTGGCCAATGTCAGATCCGGCTCGGTGAGACCGGCGCCGCCACCGGCCGTTTCGACTTCCAGTGCTTCCACGACGACCGGCTTTTTCTCATAGGCAAAGCCGAACTGTTTCTTGTGTGCATCCTCAAAGGCTGCCCGCATTTCAGAGACGGACCCGAGGGGGACCGGTAGCGGCGTGTCCGTGCCGTCGTAACGCAAGTGTGCGGTTGCGGTTGTGCGGCGCGCGGCGGCAGCGATCGATTGCCTGTCGAGTTCCGCTTCCGTCTGGCTGGCAAGCTGATCACGAAGAGCCTGCAGTTCAGGGATCAAATCGTCCGTAAGTGTCTTGACGACGGCCTGTTGCCGGTCTGCGCGGATATCGGCCAGTCCCATGCCGTATGCCGACAGGATGCCCGAGAACGGGTGCAGAATGACGGTCTTCATGCCGAGACTGTCGGCAACGCGGCAGCCGGTCTGGCCACCTGCGCCACCGAAGCAGGTCAACGCGTATTCGGTCACGTCGTAGCCGCGTTGGACCGAAATCTTCTTGATGGCATTGGCCATGTTCTCGACGGCGATTTTCAAAAAGCCGTCTGCAACATCTTCCGGGGTGCGTCCATCGCCAATGCGCACAGCCAGATCCGTGAAACGTTTGCGAACTACATCGCCGTCAAGCGGCTGATCCTGGTCCGGGCCAAAGATCTTCGGAAAGAATTCCGGTGCCAGTTTGCCTGTCATCAGGTTGGCGTCTGTAACGGTGAGAGGCCCGCCGCGTCGGTAACAGGCCGGACCCGGATTTGCCCCGGCTGAATCGGGGCCCACCTGAAAGCGGCCGTCGGCATAATGAAGGATCGAACCGCCGCCAGCTGCAACCGTATGGATCATCATCATCGGAGCGCGCATGCGCACACCGGCGACTTCCGTTTCGAATGCGCGTTCGTAGTCGCCGTCGTAGTGACAGACGTCTGTAGACGTGCCGCCCATGTCAAAACCGATGATCTTTTCGAAACCGGCCATGCGTGAGGTTTCGACTGCTCCGACAACACCTCCGGCCGGGCCGGACAGGATTGCGTCCTTGCCCTGGAAGAGGTCTGCAGCGGTGAGACCTCCGGAAGACTGCATGAACATCAGCCGCGGACCTTCGCCTAGTTCTTCCTGTACCTGGTTCACATAGCGGCGCAGGATGGGTGACAGATAGGCGTCGACCACAGTGGTGTCGCCGCGTCCCACCAGCTTCATCAGCGGTGACACTTCATGGGACACAGAGATCTGCGGGAAGCCTATGTCTTCAGCAATCTTTTTCAGAAGTTGTTCATGGGCCGGATAGGCGTAAGCGTGCATCAGCACGATTGCGATGGAGCGAATGCCGTCATCCCATGCGGCCTGCATTGCACTACAGGCCTGTCCTTCGTCCAGAGCGAGTTCCAGTTCGCCATCGGCGCGGACACGTTCGACGATCTCGTGGACGCTCTCATAGAGCAGCTCAGGCTTTATGATTTCCTTGGCAAAAATATGCGGTCGCGCCTGGTAGCCGATCTCGAGCGCATCCCGAAAGCCTTTCGTGATGAACAGAGCTGTTCGCTCACCCTTGCGCTCCAGAAGTGCATTGGTGGCAACGGTCGTGCCCATCTTTACGGTCGCGATCTTGTCCGAGGGAATAGTCGCGCCTTTTTCCACACCAAGCAATTCCCGGATGCCTTGAATGGCGGCATCGCGATAGGCTTCCGGATTTTCGGAGAGTACCTTGTGCGGATGCAGCGTGCCGTCCGGTGACCTGCCGACGATGTCGGTAAAGGTGCCGCCACGGTCGATCCAGAAATCCCACTTGGCTGTCATGATCTTCCCTCTGATGCTGCCGGCTTTAAGGAACACGCGATTCCATGCCGATAATTAGCGTTTTGATAGCAAGTGAATTTATGCTGACATTTTATCGATAAAATGTCGATGAAAAAATCTGAATGGGTTGTTATTTGATCTTTTTATCGCCTGCGGTACCCCCATATGACCTTGTGGTAAAAGGGAAAACTAAAAGCTGGCGATGTCGGAAAACGATAAATCAGAAGAACGGGATCCGTTTCTGCTGCGTCTGGCGGAGGCTGTCGACTTCACAATCAGTATACTGACAGCAGACCTCTGGTTCGTTGGCGTCTTCCTGCTTGTCGCCCTGCTTCTCGGCGTTTCCCTGCTTGGGCTTTTGCTGGAAGTTGCAATTGGTGCAGGGGTACTTGCGACTGTTGCTGTCTGTTTCTGGTTGTTTTGCGACTTGCATCCAGGCGAGTGAGATTATTCGACAGGGCTTCGCTCCAAAAGTGTCAGGCCACTGGCTCCCCAGCCAAAGCGCCTGGCTGCCGGAGTGCCTTCCCGGGGGGCAAAGGCTTCTTGCGCTTTGCTTAGTTCCTCACTGCTTGTGTGGACGATCAATAGCCATCGGGCATCAGCGGTGCCCTTGTTTATTTCGGCAATTGTATCAACTGGCGTGAAGGTGTTGGGGTCGCGCAGGTAATAAGACAGGGCCGGTGCGGCAAATCCCTTGAACAGCAAGAGATGATCGCCATCGGCTTTCTGTTCCAGATAGTCCCGTGCGATCAAGCGCCATTCGGGGCGTATTCTCTCCAGCAGCGTGAATTTCAATTCGGGGAAACTCAACCATATCGCGGCAGCAAACAATGCGATCGGTGCAACCTGCGGCGCCAGGCGCTGGGCTGTTACCGAGGCGAGCAGGACAAGCCCTGGCCATGCCGCGATCAGGTATCGATCAAAAAGGATCGGTTGCACGCTTATGGAATAGAGATAGGCCAAAAGCGGTGGCCCAACGGTGTAGGCAAAGCAAACGAGGATTGCGTCCGCACTTTGCGGTTTGCCGAAGTACCTGCCTGGCATGTGAACGACGGTCAGGAGACTGGCGACAGCCAAACCTGCCAGCACCCAGAACAATGGCAGCGACCCGGCTATGCTGAAAGCGATGTTGATGAGAAACGTCGGATCAGGATAAGCAATCCAGAAGCCTTCTTCGGCCACCGACCTTGCTCGCATCGCCAGGATGATCAACCAAGGTAAAAAGGCAAGCGCGCTCGCTGCCATTGCAAGGCAGACAAGAACCGCATTGGTGAGACTGATGCGGCCGGATTTCAAAATGCCGGTCAATGCCAGGATGCCGCAGACCACACCAACGGATGCGAAGCCCAGAAGGGCGTAGATGTGACTGTAGAGGAACAGGGCTCCAGCCACTCCAAGCGCCACCAGCCGCCAGGCCGATGGCCTTTCAAGGTTTTTCAGAACCAGGAGCAGAAAGGCGAGCCCGCATGTTGCCAGCAGGGCATACATGCGGGCTTCTGTCGAATACCAGATGTGGAACGGAGAGACGGTCAGGAGAGCGGCAGCAAGCAGGCCAGTGGTGTTTCCGGCCAGCGTCTTGCCAGTCAGATAGATTAGCCAGACGGCAAGAACACCCAACAGCACGGATGGCAAGCGCAATGCTGTTTCACTGTCACCTGCCAAGGGCATCGTCAGCCAGAGCAAAATATTATGCAGCGGCGGATAATTGTCAGCTGCAACGGCGGTCAACAGCTCGGCGATGGTTCCCTTGGACTGGCTCCAGCTGACGGCTTCATCGTACCAAAGGCTCGTCCTGTCCAGGTTCTGAAAGCGTAGCAAGGCCGCCACTACCAAAATGAGCGCCAAAATCAGGCGGTTGGCGCTGTTGCCATTCAATAGGGGGTGGTTGGTGTTTGGCACGAATTCAGGTTTCCAGGTTGTCTGGCCGGAACGCTAGCCAATCCTTTTCGCGGAGGGAAGGACGCTTTGGTTTTGAAGATGACAATCACAATTTATCGATAAATTGTTGATGTTGACGGTTTTTGAGTCTAGTGTTTGTGAAGATGTGCTCCACAAGGTGTTCGAAGAATGCACCTCGAGCAGCATCCCGACGGGTAATCCCCGCTTCCTAGAGGAGAAAATCATGCTGCAATCTCGTTCCCTGACACGTGCCGGAATCCATCTGGCTGCTGCCGCCGCATTTGGCCTTGCGGGTTTCACCGCTGCTTCCGCTGAAACCAAGTGGGACATGCCGACACCTTATGGTGACAGCAACTTTCACACACAGAACATTGCCGCCTTCGCTGAAGAAGTGAAGGAAAAGACTGACGGCTCGCTGGTCATTCAGATCCACTCTGCGGGATCGCTGTTCAAGCATCCGGAAATCAAGAACTCGGTCCGCAAGGGGCTTGCCCCGATCGGCGAAATTCTGGTGTCCCGCCTTTCCAACGAAGACGCGGTCTTCGGAGTGGATTCCGTACCTTTCCTGGCTCCGTCCTATGATCAGGCCTGGAAGCTTTACCAGGCGTCGAAGCCTGCACTGGAAGAAAAGCTCGGCGAGCAGGGACTGCAGCTGCTTTATGCCGTGCCGTGGCCGCCACAGGGTATCTACGCTAAGAAGGAAATCACCAAGGGTGATGATCTCAAGGGTCTGAAATTCCGTGCCTACAACACAGCGACTGAACGCCTGGCCCAGTTGGCTGGCGCCGTGCCGACGCAGGTTGAAGTGCCCGATATTCCGACCGCCTTTTCCACCGGTCGTGTCGAAGCCATGATCACGTCACCGTCCACCGGTGCGAATTCCAAGGCCTGGGACTTCCTGAGCCACTATCATGACACCCAGGCCTGGTTGCCGAAGAACATGGTGTTCGTCAACAAGGGTGCTTTCGACGCCCTGAGCGACGACGAAAAGGCAGCTGTCCTTGAAGCCGCCGATGTTGCTGAGAAGCGCGGCTGGGAAGCTTCCAAGGTAGAAACCAAGACGCAGACCCAGGTTCTGGTCGACAACGGCATCACTGTCGTTCAGCCGAGCAGCGAGCTGATCCAGGATCTCGCAGCAATTGGCGAGACGATGGCTGCCGAATGGCAAGAGGAAGCCGGTGAAACCGGCCAAGCCGTTCTCGAAGCCTATAAAAACTAAACAGCTAAATAAGCGCCGGACCTAACAAGTCCGGCGTTTTTTTAATATCAGCTGCACATCCGGTAGGGGAAGCCGATGCGAAAGGCTTTGAATACGCTTTATCAAGCGTCAACGGCTATGGCTGCGTGTTGTCTCGTTGTCATTGCCAGTCTCGTTGTTCTTCAGGTGTTTGGACGCATATTCGACTGGTCTCGAACGGTCTTTGGTCTTGAGCCACTTGGGCTGCAGGTTCCTTCACTTGCTGAAATTGCAGGTTTTCTGCTGGTAGGGGCATCCTTTCTTGCCCTATCCGGGACGCTGCGCAACGGTGATCACATCAGGGTCGCGATCCTGCTGCAGTCCGTGCCCAAAGCTGGGGCGCGTATCCTGAATGTTTGGGCGGTTGCGGTCGCTCTTGCGCTGGCGGCATTCTTTACATGGAACGCCGGACAGCTTGCGCTCGACAGCTTCAAATTCAACGAAACCTCCTACGGCGTCATTCCGATCCCGCTCGTCTTTCCGCAGTCGGTGATGACTTTCGGACTGCTGGTGTTCTCAATCGCTTTGCTGGACGACCTGATCATGGCGCTCACTGGCAAGGCGCCGAGTTTTGAATCGGTCGTGAAGGCCGATCCGATAGAGGGGAAAGAATAATGGATCTCTCCCTTGTCGCCCTCCTGCTCGGCATTGGGATGCTGGCGGCGCTTGCAACCGGTATCTGGGTAGCCGTTGCGCTGTTTGCCGTCGCGCTTGCTGCAATGATGATTCTTGTATCTGCGCCTGCCGGTCCCGTTCTGGCAACGACGGTTTGGGGGGCATCGAACTCCTGGGATCTGACGGCGCTGCCCATGTTCATATGGATGGGTGAAATCCTGTTCCGATCTCGTCTGTCGGAGGACATGTTCGCCGGTCTTTCGCCCTGGATGCGCAATCTGCCGGGCCGGCTGCTGCATGTGAACATTCTCGGGTGCGGTATCTTTGCCGCCGTGTCGGGTTCTTCAGCCGCTACCACCGCCACCATCGGTCGTATGTCTCTGCCTGAATTGAAGCAGCGCGGGTATGACGAACGCATGGCGATCGGCACACTGGCAGGATCGGGTACGCTGGGCCTGCTCATTCCGCCATCGATCATCCTGATTGTTTATGGCGCTGCGACCGAGCAGTCGATTGCCCGGTTGTTCATGGCAGGCGTTCTGCCAGGCGCAATGCTTTGCCTCCTGTTCATGGGCTATGTCGCGATCTGGGCACTGCTGAACAAGGACAAGATGCCTGCGAAGGAGGAAGTCATTCCCTTCATCGAGCGACTTCTTGCAACGCGCAGGCTGTTTCCGGTGATCGGTCTGATCGTGGGTGTGATCGGCTCGATCTATGCGGGTCTTGCTTCGCCCACAGAGGCGGCGGCCATCGGTGTCATGCTGGCCTTGCTTCTGTCCTGGGTAAGCGGAACGTTGAACCGCAAGAGCTTCGCTGAAGCGTTGATGGGCGCAACGCGGACATCCTGCATGATCGCGTTCATTCTGGCCGGCGCAGCATTCCTGACCGTTGCCATGGGGTACACCGGCATCCCGCGTGAGTTGGCTGCCTGGATCGGCTCGCTGAACCTGTCACCCTACGCGCTCCTGATTGCCCTGACGCTGTTCTTCGTGGTGCTCGGGTGTTTTCTGGATGGCATTTCGGTGGTGGTTCTGACGACCTCCGTTATCCTTCCTATGGTGGAGCAGGCCGGCCTCGATCTCATCTGGTTCGGTATTTACCTGGTGCTGGTGGTCGAAATGAGCCAGATCACGCCACCTGTCGGATTCAATCTGTTCGTGCTGCAAGGCATGACCGGGTACAACATCTTCAAGGTTGCCCGCATGGCCTTGCCGTTCTTCCTGTTGATGATCCTGGCAATCGTCTTGATTGTGGCCTTTCCGGGCTTGGCTCTTTGGTTGCCGCAGACGATGTTGAGCAACTAGTGCATTCCTTCCCGTGAACGAACAGGGGCGGATGTACGCACACCTTTGAAACGATCAGAAAAGGGCCTTCGACCGGTTCCGGTCGGAGGCCCGCTGAAAAACCAAACTGTGCCGGAGATCAGATGTGACGGATAATCCCGACTCCAGAAGCGATGCCCCCATCGGGCCTGTTGTCTCTGCAGCGCATCTTGCCTCCGGTGCAATGCCTGCGCTTTCGGAGATCGAATTCGCGGTGACCATGATGGTCAATGCCTATCACCGATGGATGGTACGCTGCATGGCGGCCAGCGGGTCGCAGGGGCTTGGTCCCCTTGATGTGCTTGTGCTTCATTCGGTCAATCACCGCGGCCGAGCAAAGACACTGTCAGACATCTGTCTTGTGCTGAACATCGAAGACACTCACACGGTTACCTATGCGCTGAAGAAGCTTGAAAAGGCTGGCCTCATTTCATCTGGCCGTCGGGGCAAGGAAAAGACCGCCGAAATCACGAAATCAGGCGAAACTGCCTGCCTTGAGTACCGGCGTCTGCGCGAGGCTCTCCTGGTCAAGCCAATGAAGGCGCTGGGCCTCGACGAAAACGAACTCTCCAAACTTGCCGCTACATTGCGACTGGTGTCCGGCAACTACGATCAGGCCGCTCGCGCCGCTGCAGCCATGTGATATGCACACAGGGGAATGTTCGCGTTCATTTGTTGAATATTCCAAAATTTCTTGTAGTATCGAATTATGGAAGATCAGGAAGCAGTCTCTGCATTGGGTGCCCTGGCACAGGAAGACCGGCTGGCGGCGTTCCGGTTGCTGATGACGGTCGGGCCAGATGGGTTGCCGTCCGGCTCGGTTGCCGAGCGACTGGACATACAGCCAACCAGGATGTCGTTTCATCTGACCACGTTGGAACGGGCCGGGCTGCTGACGACCCGCCGGGAGGGCAGGCATATTCTTTATGCGGTCGACTATGACCGCATGCGGAACCTTCTGGGTTTTCTGATGGAAGACTGCTGCGGCAACGATCCCGCTGTCTGCTGTTTTCCGGCAGCAGATTTTAAGAAACCTTCGGGACTTTGACAGGACGATACCTCACATGAGCATGACGATTTATCACAACCCGAAATGCGGCACGTCCCGCAACACGCTGGAAATGATCCGTGAATCCGGCGTTGAGCCGCAGGTTATCGAATATCTGAAAACACCGCCGAGCCGCGAAGAACTCGTTGACCTCATCAAGCGCACCGGTCTTCCGGTGCGGGACATCCTTCGCCAGAAGGGAACGCCCTATGATGAATTGGGTCTCGGTGAGGACAGGTGGACGGACGACCAACTGATCGATTTCATGATGGAACATCCGATCCTGATCAACAGGCCGATCGTGGTGTCGGAAAAAGGCGTCCACCTGTGCCGTCCGTCCGAGAAGGTGCTGGACCTGTTGCCAAAGGATATCGGGTCTTTCACCAAGGAAGACGGCGAAGTGGTTTCGTCCGGAGCGCCAGATGCCTGAGCCGAAAAGTTCGCATGCAGACTTGAAGAACGTGACGGCGGCAGACTTTCAGGAAATCGACCGGGAGAAGTTGCAGGTTCCAACGGGGCCGTCGCATCCACCGCGGATATTGCTGCTCTATGGTTCCCTGCGCGAGCGGTCCTACAGCCGCTTCCTCGTGCACGAAGCACAAAGACTGCTGCAGGCTTATGGTGCGGAGACCCGGATCTACGATCCATCAGGTCTGCCGCTTCCCGATGACAGCGGTGCCGATCATCCCAAAGTCACCGAACTGAGAAATCTATGTGCCTGGTCCGAAGGACAGGTCTGGTGCTCTCCCGAACGCCATGGCGCAATGACTGGTGTACTCAAGTCGCAGATTGACTGGATCCCGCTGAGTTTTGGCGCAATCCGGCCGACACAGGGCAAGACACTGGCCTTGATGCAGGTTTCGGGAGGTTCGCAGTCTTTCAATGCGGTCAACCAGATGCGTGTCCTCGGCCGCTGGATGCGGATGGTTACCATCCCCAATCAGTCGTCGGTGCCCAAGGCCTACCAGGAATTTGACGACGATGGCCGGATGAAACCATCGGCCCTTTACGACCGGGTGGTCGATGTCATGGAAGAACTCGTCAAGTTCACGCTGCTGGTTCGTGGCCGATCGGACTATCTCGTCGATCGTTACTCCGAACGCAAGGCAGACCGCGAACGGCAGTCGGCCGCTCAGGATGCCGCGGCCGGGGTCAACCTCTGAAAACCTGCAATCGCGGTTTTCAGCCTGCAGTCTGCAAGGGGACCTGCTCAATCTGCGGCGTCGGGTCTTCGCTGTTCCCACCAGTTGCCGGTGGCGGGGCAGCGGGCCTCACGCTCTTGGCAAGTTTGGGGGCAAGGCGAATGCGCGGCGGCACCTGGGCCGACGTCGTTTGTTGCTGCATTCGGGGGAACCAGCGTCTACCGGCTGGGCTGAGTGGAAACACCGGATACGCGGCCTCATGTTTTGCAACTGTATCAGGCTTGCCAAACAGGAAACCCTGGACGAGATCGCATCCGGCCGCGCTCAGCAGAATGGCCTGTTCCTCGGTTTCGACACCTTCCGCGGTAATCGTAACATCCAGCGAGCGGCCGAGGCCCACGATCGACGTCACGATGGCGTCGGTACTGGCATCCTTGCCGAGGTTCTGGATAAAGGCCTTGTCGATCTTGATCTTGTCGAAGGGAAACAGGCTCAGGTAGCTCAGAGATGAATAGCCGGTTCCGAAATCGTCCATGGCGATAGAAACACCCATGTCGCGTATCTGCTGAAGTGTCTCGATGACGGCGTCCGTGTTCGAAATCAGCAGGCTCTCGGTGATTTCAATTTCAAGCCGCTTGGGGTCTAGACGGGAATTCTGAAGCGCCTGGGCAACGCGTTTCTGGGTTTCGCCGGCAATGAACTGAGCGGGAGAAACATTGACTGCGACCTTACGCGAGCGGTCCTGCCATAACGCTGCTTCGCGGCAGGCGTGGTTGAGGACCCATGTTCCGATTTCCTCGATGAGGCCCGTGTCTTCTGCAATCGGGATGAAATCGTCCGGCCGGATGATACCCTTGGTGGGATGGTCCCAGCGGATCAGGGCCTCATAGCCTTTCAGTGTTCCGTCCTTCAGCGCATATTGCGGCTGATAGAGCAACTTGAACTGGTTGAACTTGAGCGCTTTGGCGAGTCCTTCTTCCACTTCCTTGCGTTTCTGCGCCTCTGCATCAAGGCTTTGTGTGTACCACGAGAAGGTGGAACGCCCACTGTGTTTGGCCCGATATAGAGCAAGGTCCGCGCAATGAAGCAAACGAGAGGAGCGCCAGGAGCCGTCGGTTGCCCTTGCCAGACCAATGGACAGCGAAATCCTGATGTCCTTGCCGTCGATCGTGCAGGGAGCTTCAGTGGCGGCAATCATGTCCGTTGCAAGTCGGGTCATGCGGGCGGGGTCGGACAAGGATGTCAGCATGACAGCAAATTCATCGCCTGAAAGGCGGGCGACCAGGTGGTTTCCGAAAACCGCCTTCAGTCGCTCCCCCACGATCTGAAGAAAAACGTCGCCGATGCCATGACCATAGGTGTCGTTGATTTCCTTGAACTTGTCGACGTCGATAAGCATGACACCGATATTGGAGGCCTTGGCCTGTGCAAGGCGCAGCGCTTCGGTCAGGCGCGCGTTGAAGACGGCGCGGTTCGGCAAACCTGTCAGCGTGTCGTGATGCGCCAGATACTGAATGTCTCTGCTGGTCTGGAGCTGGTCATAGAAGCGCAACCAGAGGAGAATGCCAGCAAACATGAAAGAGGCCAGGCAAAGACCGCCAATCGCGGCACTGATCAACCAGATCAGCGGCGTGAGGCCGTTCAGGATTCCCGACTGGGTCACCAACAGCAAGAGCCCCGGAAAGTCCGGGGAGGCTCCTGCGGGACGGTAGGCAATCAGTGCATTCGCCCCAAACGTTCCGTGCCACGACATGTCTGGAATGGCAACGAGCGGGCTGTTGCCGTTCAGAGCGGCCTTGGCCTGTGAGATCGTATTGCTGGTACGAAGCCGCCCTTCACTATGCCAGTGAATTTGCACCGGTGAGGGGCGCTGGAGGCTGGATCCGGTTGGCGCAGGGAAGATCGCGACCGCGTCCAGTACCTTGGATGTGTCCGGAGCCTGGCCGGCATTGCGTTGCAATTCGCCAACCAGGTCGTTCGGCTCCCGGCTGTCGGCAGAAGCCTCTTCGGTCAGCCGCAATGCGGACATGTCGGCTGCCGGTTCGGTTTCGATCCGGCTCGCCAATGCCTGCAGGATCGAGTTGAAAGTCTTTTCCTGCGGCAGGAAAGCTTGCTCAAGACCCCGGACGACCAGCCAGTGCGTTAGAAGACGATTGCTCGCGTAGACACCCAGCGCCAGCGTCAGCACCAGCGACATGGAAATGAAAAAAATGACAATGTTGCTTCTTCCCAGGGGGACTGCCATCCGGCGAGGAACCATCTTGCGAACACGAGTCGCGAAAGGCTAAGCGTAATTCCTTTAACCATCATGAATCGCAAGGTTGCTCAAACCCATGGTAAACCCGCGGAAAATGGCGGGGTAGGCCTGGCTGTCCGCAATCTGCGGAGCTGCGTTGCAGTGGTCCATTCGAAGGTCCAAAACATTAGCGCTCGGGAACTCGGTTTTCGCTCGTCCAGGGGCGCGACCAGCTGAAGCACCAATGGGGACAGGCGAGCGTTGATCTGGTCAAATCCGGCCCATGCCGATAAGAGTCTGCAACGCATCGATTCATGCGGTTCACGGCAAGCTTTCCTGCCTGCCTTTTCCCACCGGCCCAGCGGGAGCTGAAGTGTGAGTGTCTGGAGTAGCCTCGGCGCTATTGTAAGTTCGATCGGAACAGGAGGGGCGCAGATCGTCGACCGCCTGGTCCAGCTCGTGCTTGCGCGGCCGGAGGGGACCAACAGTGTCGGCTTCACCGTTGCGATGATTGCGCTGTCGGCCAAGATGGCCAAGGCCGATGGTGTGGTGACCACCGATGAAATTATCGCTTTCCGCGAACTTTTCGATGTACCGCCCAACGAAGAACGCAATGTCGCCCGCCTGTTCAATCTGGCGCAGGAAGACATTGCCGGCTTCGAGGTCTATGCCAAGAAACTGGCGGATCTGTTCCCTTACGACCGCAAGACGCTGCTCGACATTCTGGATGGGCTTTTTCACATTGCGAAAGCTGACGGCGTCGTCCACGAAAGCGAAATAGGCTACCTTTCCAGAGTGGCGGAGGTCTTCGGGATCGATGACCGGGAGTTTTCCAGGATACTCGCCAGACATGTGCGCAATGATGGCAACCCCTACGAGGTGCTGGGTTTGGGGCCGGAGGCAAGTGACGGGGAACTCAAGTCCCATTACCGCCGCGAGGTCCAGGAAACGCATCCCGACCGGCTGATCGCAAGAGGCGTTCCGGAGGAGTTCGTCAGGATTGCGAATGATCGTCTTGCGGCGCTGAACGAAGCCTGGGCGAAGATCTGCGCGGAAAGAGGCATATGAGCGTTGCGACTGATACCGGTGTGAAGGCCAGGGTCCATCCGTCTCCCAACCACGGACAGCGGGCGCAGGGAGCCCCTGTGGATATGGTCGTGCTCCATTACACCGGCATGCCGACCGGCGAAGAAGCCTTGCAGCGCCTGTGTGATCCTCGCTCGGAAGTCTCCGCCCACTATGTCGTCAACGAGGATGGCAGCATCCTGCAATGCGTGCCGGAATCCCGCAGGGCCTGGCATGCGGGGCGTAGCTTCTGGAAAGGCGAGACCGATATCAATTCCCGATCGATCGGCGTCGAGATCGTCAATCCGGGGCATGAGCACGGCTATCAACCGTTTCCGGAGCCACAGATCGAAGCCGTTGTCGCGCTTGTTGGCGATATCTGTGCCCGTCACGGGATCCATCCGTGGATGGTCCTGGCGCATTCGGATATTGCTCCTGCCCGGAAGGAAGACCCGGGTGAACTGTTCCCATGGGATCGCCTGTCAGAAGCCGGCATCGGTTTATATGTAAAACCGTTTCCACTCGGGGCGGGTCTGCTGATGCAGGAAGGCGATAGCGGCCAGCCTGTTGAAGCGGTGCAGTCAATGCTCGCACTCTATGGCTACGAGTTGGACATCACCGGGGACTTCGACTTGAAGACACGCCAGGTGGTTGCCGCGTTTCAACGCCATTTCCGACCAGAGAAGGTTGACGGTGTCGTCGATCAATCGACAATCGAAACGTTGCATGCGTTGCTGCGCAAGCTGCCTTCCCTGTCAGCCTGAAGGAACGGTCGGTTTGGTTTTTTTGTGCGGTTACGAGTTCGGGCCAACGAAATAAACGCGCAGTCAACAAAATTAGTTCCCGCAACGCAGCATTTTTAGACGGCTCTGCGCCACGAGTGGTCACAGAATTTCTTCTGATGGCCCATCCATTGCCGAATTGCTTGCTAATTTTGGCCACAAACTACAGAAAATGACTAAGAACAGCATTAAATTCCTGTAATTTTATGTAATAATTTGAAATAATTCGTGATGTATTAGCGCCCATTTTCGTCCAATAGCTCCGGCATTTCTCCCGCCTGATTTCAACGCAACGAAAACCAAAAGGGCTGGACTGAATGTTACGGTCATTCAAGACACTTACTGGGGCGCTGTGCCTTTTCGCCTATGCAACCACTCTTGCAGCACCGGCTGCAATGGCTAAAGGTACGGGTTCCGGGTCGGAGCCGATCCTCCATATCATCGACCCGGACAAGAAGAGCGAACCTGCCGAAGCCAAGCCGTCGGTCGGCTCTGGTTCCAAACCGATCCTGCACATCATTGAATCGAGCAAGCAGGAAACGCAGGAAAAACCTGCCAAGAAGACAAGAACTGCAAGCCTGACGCGCAAGGTGTCCCCGAAGCGGACGGCTGTTGTCAGCAACGACAAATACGCCAAGCTCATCCGTAAGGCCGCCGCCAAACATGGTGTGCCGGTCAAGATCGCCAAGGCAGTGGTCCAGGTGGAGAGCAACTTCAATCCGCGTGCACGCGGCAGCGCCGGTGAAGTCGGTCTGATGCAGATCAAGCCGGCAACCGCACGTGGCATCGGCTACCGCGGGTCGACCAAGGCGCTCTATGACCCCGAAACCAATCTGGAATGGGGCATGAAATACCTTGCCGGCGCGCACAAGAAGGCTGGCGGCGACGTTTGTGGCACCATCTTGCGCTACAATGCCGGCCATTTCGCTAAGCGGATGAACCCGGTCAGCAAGCGCTACTGTTCCAAGGTCAAGCAGATCCTGGCCTCCAGCTAAAAGCAGCAGGGCGGTCAGCCGTGGGCAAACTGAAAACCCCGCCGGGATTTCCGGCGGGGTTTTCTTTTTGTGCGCTGAAGGCTGTCAGCTTATGCGAACTTCCTGCGAGCGGCTGGAACCGAGGCGGGAACAGGCGTTTCGGCAGGCACATCAGGTGCCGATAGGGGGTGGCCGAGTGCGGTCACCACAGGCACCACACCAGCCCATATATCCGTCCCAAGATCTTCCTTGTCGTCCACAGGTCCGCCCGTGCGGACCTTCGTGCTGACATGGTCGATATCCATGACAAGCACACCGGTTGCCTTGTGTTCCTTCGGCATCATTTCGCGGCATTCATCCCAGCGGCCAGGCAGAAGATGGTCGGTGATAGCGGCCAGAGCCTCGATCTGTTCCTGTTCGCTTTCGACAAGCCTCGCCGTGCCATGCACGATCGCGCAGCGATAGTTCATGGAATGATGAAAAGCCGAGCGCGCGACCACCAGACCATCCACAAGTGTCACGGTAAGGCTCGCCGGTACGCCTTCCGCGTTTGACTTGATGATGCGGGTGGTGCTCGCTCCATGAATATAGATGCGGTCGTCGATCCGGGCATATGCCATCGGGATCACCATCGGTCGGTCTTCGTGAATGAAGCCGCAATGGGCGACAAGGCCCGCATCCAGGATGTCGTAGGCAACGGTCCTGTCGTACCCGCCGCGGTTCATCTGGCGGATCTTGGCATAACGGGGCAGATCCGCTGCCTGGCGTTTTTCCAGAGTGGACATGGTCTCGTCTCCAATTGACTGTTTGTCTTGTGTTGTGCTGTTTGTCCGATAAATTGGCTCCAAAGAAGGTCCGGTTTTTGGAAAATGACAGAACCAGTTTTTCCTGAAGGCATCCTGTCTCTTGAGCGGTCGGCAGACGTGCCATTGGCGGAACAGATCTATCGCGGCTTTCGTGACGCCGTGCGCACAGGCTTGCTGCGCTCGGGAACGAAGTTGCCATCCACGCGGCGGTTGGCAGCGTCGCTCAACGTTGGACGCAACACCGTCAACACGGCTTATGACCTTCTGCAAGCCGAAGGCGTCATCACCGTGCGCACCGGCGCTGCTCCCCGCATTACCGAAGGGCTGGTGCTGGAAGGTGTGCAGGCGCAGCGCAAGGTGGAAGCATTCGGGCTGAAGCTGTCGCAACGGGGCAGGACATTGAGTGCCAACTTGCGCGGCGAGGGGTGGGCCTATCGCCAGGGAGGCTTGCAACCGGGCGCGCCAGCGCTTGATCTGTTTCCCTACGAGGAATGGGCGAGATCACTGCGCAGGGCTGCCCGGCTCGAGCGCAGCGCGGATCTCCACTATCAGAATTTTGCCGGTCTTGAGGTGCTCAAGCGGCAGATCGCCCGGCACCTTGCGGCCGAACGCGGGGTTCGGGCTGACCCTCATCGGATTCTTGTCACCAGCTCAACACAGGCCAGCCTGACGATGCTCAGCCAGGTGCTCACTGATCCGGGCGACGACGTCTGGCTGGAAGAACCAGGCTACCTCGGTGCGCGGACGGCCTTTTCCGGGGCAGGTCTGACGATCCGGCCGCTGCCGACCGACGGCGAGGGTGCGGACGCGTCGAAGATGGCTCATCTGGATCAGCCGCCGAAGCTCATCTATGTCACACCGTCCCACCACTATCCCCTTGGGGCACGTATGCCCTTGGCGAGGCGTCTGATGCTTCTTGATGTTGCGCGCACCTGCGGCGCGGTGATCCTGGAAGACGACTATGACAGCGAGTTCCTGTTCGAGGGCCGGCCTGTGGCTGCGCTGCACGGTCTGGCGGATGAGGGACAGGTGGTCTACATGGGCACGTTCGCGAAGAGCCTGCTCCCCGGGCTCCGGATTGCCTATTGCGTCGTGCCTGACGTTCTTGTGGCCCCGCTCACCCAAACCATGCGCAATATCGGCTGTTCTGCCAATGTTCAGGCCCAGGCTGCACTCGCATACTTCATGGATTGCGGGGCCTATCAGAAGCACCTGAAACAGATCCGGCCAGTCTATCTGGAGCGGGGGACGATGCTCGCCGGCGCGTTACGGCAGAGGCTGGGCAATCGTGTCGAAGTTGCGCCTCTTACAGGCAATGTGCAGTTGACGGTCATGTTCCGGGAGCCCGTCAACGATATTGCCCTTGCAGTCGCCATGCAGGACCGTGGCTTTGCCGTTTCACCGCTCAGCAATTGTTATCTAGGCGAAGGAGGGCGGCCAGGACTTATTGTCGGCTTTGCCGGTGCAAATGCACGGCAGATCGAGGAGGGCGTGGACACCCTTGCCGGTTTGCTTGGTACTGGACACGCGTATTGACCAGTCTTCCTTCAAAGCCGCATGGTCGGGACGTCCCCGTGAACGATCAGCGAGGCTTCTGTTGCGGAGATGACATCATCGACACTCAGGCCGGGGCCGGTTTCTCGCAGGACGAGGCCGTCGTCCGTCGGTTCGATCACGGCCATTTCCGTCACGATCAGGCTGACACGACGGCGAGCTGTCAGGGGAAGTGTGCATTCCTTCAGGATCTTGGGGTGGCCCTTGGCCGTGTGAACCATTGCGACGATCACCTGTTTGGCGCCGGCCACAAGATCCATTGCACCGCCCATGCCCGGAACCATCTTGCCCGGGATCATCCAGTTCGCGAGATAGCCACGTTCGTCCACCTGCAAGCCGCCGAGAACGGTCATGTCCAGATGGCCGCCGCGGATCAGGCCGAAGCTCATGGCGCTGTCGATGGAGGCAGCTCCCGGAACGGCGGTCACGAAACCGCCGCCGGCATCGGTGAGGTCGGGGTCTTCCATCCCTTCGGGCGGGCGGGCACCCAGGCCGATCACACCGTTTTCGGCCTGAAAGAAGACATGCACTTCCTTCGGCAGGTAGTTGGCCACCAGTGATGGCAGGCCGATGCCGAGATTGACCAGCGTACCGGCTTTGATTTCCTGTGCCACGCGGCGGGCGATGATTTCCTTGTCGTCCATCAGGCGGCCCTTTCCAGAAGATGATCGACGAGAATGCCGGGTGTTTTCACGCTGTCTGGCGAAATCACACCCACGGGTACGATCGTGTGCGGTTCCGCGATAACGGTCTTGCCCGCCAGTGCCATGATCGGGTTGAAATTGTGGGCGGTGAGGGAATACTCCAGATTGCCGACGTAGTCCGCCCGGTAGGCGGCCAGAAGGGCAAAATCGCCATGGATGGGCGTTTCCAGAAGATAGTCCTTGCCGTCGACGGTGATCTTCTGCTTGCCTTCCTCGACGAGCGTGCCGATGCCGGTCGGGGTCAGGATGCCACCCAGACCGACGCCGGCCGCCCGGATGCGTTCGACCAGGGTCCCCTGGGGAACCAGTTCGACATCAATCTCGCCGGATATCATCTTCTGCTGGGTTTCCGGGTTGAGGCCGATGTGAGAAGCGATCACCCTTGAAACCGAACCTGCGCTGACGAGCTTGCCGATGCCACGACCCGGCATGGCCGTGTCATTGGCGACAATCGTCAGGTTTCTGGTGCCTTTCGCCACGATGGCGTCAATCAACCGGTGGGGCGAACCCACCCCCATGAAACCTCCCACCAGCAGGGTGGCTCCGTCTGGAATGAGGTCCGCAGCTTCCTGCGTCTTGATCGCGTGTTTCACGAAAACGTCCCCCGGAATGAAATCCTAAGGGGACGTTAGCCGCTGGCGTCGCACAAGAGAAATGAAGTTTGTGCGACGCAGTATTTTTACCGAGACCGTGAAACCCATTACAGGGCTCGATCAAGGCTGGTTACGCTGCCCGCACCTTGCCCAGGAAGTCCTGCATGGCGTGGCGCAGTGTATTGGACTGTTCATGCAATTCGCCGACAGCCGCATTCATGTCCGAGCTCAGGTTTGCCGTTTCGCTGGCAGCGCCACTGACCTCGGAAATGGATCTCGAAACGCTTTCGGTACCCTGTGCGGCTTCGGAGACGCTGCTGGCGATTTCGGTCGTTGCCAGGTTCTGTTCTTCCGCTGCACCGGACATGGCGTGCGTGTTTTCCGAAATCTTCTGGACGAGACCGGCAACAGACTCGGTTGCTTCTGTCGAAGCATCCGCGGCCTGGCGCATTTCCGTGATCTGCCGGTCGATTTCCTCCGTCGCCTTGGATGTCTGTTCCGCGAGTGCCTTGACCTCGGATGCAACAACGGCAAAGCCCTTTCCGGCCTCGCCGGCACGGGCAGCTTCAATGGTCGCGTTGAGGGCGAGCAGGTTGGTCTGTTCGGCAATATCGGTGATCAGCTTCGTAACGTCGCCGATGCGCGAAACCACCTGCTGTACCGTTGCCACGGCTTCGTTGGATCGCCCGACTTCATGTTCCGCTTCCTGTGCGATTTCCGAAGATGATCGCACCTGTTCCGTGATTGCACGGATGGAAGCTGAAAGTTCCTCTGTCGCACTGGCAACGGTATTCACGTTGGTGGTTGCCTGTTCGGCGGCTGCCGAAACGGCCAGGGCCTGGTCCGTGGTGTTGTTGGCAATCGTTGACAGTGATCCGGCGGAACTGGTCAGCGCATCCAGTCGTGTAATCATCCCGTCGCAGATGTTTAGGACTGTTGCTTCGAAGTCGCTGGCAACCTTCTCCATTTCCTCGCGCTTGATGCGTTCGGCGTTGATGCGTTCCGCTTCAGCCTGTTGCTCAAGTTCGCGTGTGCGGATCAGGTTTTCGCGGAAGACACCGAGCGCGCGGCCGAGAAGACCGATTTCGTCCTTACGGTCGCTGATATCAACCGTCTGAGACGTGTCTCCGGCCGACAGCTTGTCGGTTATGACGGACAGTCTCGATAGCGGCGCTGAAATCGCGATGTGATTGAGGAAGCCGAGGATCATCGCAAGCACGGTGAGGATCAGTGTGCTGGAAAGCGAGACGATCTGAACCGTGTTCAGTGACGTGTTCTGGGCAATAACCGATTTCTGCCGTTCCGCATCAACTGCGTGGGCAAGCTGTCGGCTTTGCTGCTGTACAGCTGTCAAAAGACCCGAGCTTTCCGGTGTCAGGTCAATCGCACGCGCCATGTCGACCGTCTCCGGTGTGCGCATCAGTTCGATCTGGCGCGCGGCAATCTGGCTGTACCAGGTTTCCCAGCTTGATTTCAGTTCGGAGAGATGGCTTTGAAACTCAGGCAGGCTCGCGTCGACAAGTGAGCCGACTTCCGAAAAACCTGTCTGAATTTCATCGTTCAGAGCCTGGGACCGGGTGAGAAGATCACGGTTGCCAGTTAGCAGGAAGGATTTCACCGACAAAGCCTGCGCTGCGATCTTTTCCGTGAGTTCGGCCGTTTCCACGTTGAGATCCGACAGGTTGTTTGCTGTCTTGACTTCATCCAGAGCCGAATGCGTCTGATAGGCACTCATGCCACCGGCCACTGCGCCGACCAATGCGAGTGTCAGGAACCCTGCGGCGATCTTTTTGCTGACGGATAGATTTTTGAACATGGTATTTCCCGCTTAAGATCCCGTACCCTGACGACGCATCAGTTCGGTCAGGTTGAATTCGACTGTGGCGGCCCCGATGGCTTTCTTGGTTTCGGGGTCGGTGATCGTCATGTTGAGCTGGGCACGCCAGATCTTGCTGCCGTCGTCCCATTCCGGTTCGTCGATGAAAACGGTTTCAGGGCCGTTCGGGAAGGTCTTCTGGAACTTGGCCTCGTCTCCCTGCCAGTAGTCGCTGGTAATCGCACTTTGCCCGACGTTCAGACCGTTCGCGTCCATGACGAAGATTTCTGGATAGAGGCCGAGGGACCCTGCCTGAACGCGCAGGAGATAGATCGACAAGGGGGCGGACAAGGTCGCGGAAATCAGAGGCTTGTCCGCTGCTTCGCGTTCCTGTCGCCATTGGGTGTCCAGTGCGTCGATGTCTGCCTGTGAAAGTGACCCGCGCAAATTGTTTTGTGCGTTGATCGACAAGGCCACGATCGGGTTGGAAAGCCATTCGGCAACGGCTTCCACGATCTCCGGCTGGATCAACGCTTTCGCATCGGGCGGTGTTTCCGCAGCCTGGGCTGCAGTTGCCAGCATGATCGCTGGCAGGAAGACGCACAGTTGACGCATTTTTAGCTCCATGTTTGTTCCCATTACCTTCCGTCACATGGGTTTCTTATTGCTTAATATTTGGGCAACGGTGGGAAAAAGTTTTTATCTTTCGAGAGGCTTGTAAAAACTTATATTGATATTTTTTACAGTAATTAGAATTACTTTCCTCTTTTTCCGTTCCGGGGTTGGCGGGTTTTGCCGCAGGCTCTTGGGTGCCTGGCCCGATGGCACCTTGACAGTTTTGCCAGCCTATAGCCCTGCAAGAGCTAGCTTGCGTGAGGATTGTGAAGCGTGCGAACGGGTGAGGCGAGGCGCGAAGTCGCAACCGCCAGTGGACGGCAGGTTGGCGGAATGACACAGGACCGGGACGCTATCCCGGGAATTCGCGCAGCACGGCATCGACTGTCGCTTGACCTCGCCCGCAAAGCCTCCTAAGTCCCATGCGCCAGTCGGTCGGACAGCCGCTGCCGCAAGTGCCGAAAGGCCGCGGGGGAGGAAAGTCCGGGCTCCATGGAAACACGGTGCCGGGTAACGCCCGGCGAGGGCGACCTTAGGGAAAGTGCCACAGAAAGCAAACCGCCCCGGACAGATCGAGAGATTTTCCCGGGGTAAGGGTGAAAGGGTGGGGTAAGAGCCCACCGCGCAACTGGCAACAGCGGCGGCATGGTAAACCCCACCGGGAGCAAAACCGAATAGGGACAGCGCGAACCGGAGCGATCCGGTTCAGGCCGGTTTCCAGGCCAGTTGTCCGGGTTGGTTGCGATAGGCGTCTGGCAACAGACGTCACAGATGAATGGCTGTCACGTCCGCGTCAGGTCTCGTATCTGGCCGGGCCATACAGAACCCGGCTTACAGGCCGGCTGGCTCTTACTTTCCCTGTTCAGCCCGCTGCATATTGCGGCGTGCTGCCAAGAAATGTCCCGTAAGCTTCTGCGTTCGGGTAGGAGAACTGCTCCGCCAACGGGTTCGTGCGTTTTCGCTTGGCAGCCCCCATATCCGCCAGCAGTTCGTCGAAGTGCCGGAAGTGGAAGGGGGCAGAGCAAAGACCGCCATAGACCTGGGCAGCCGGCCGTTCCTGCCGCCGCCAGTGGAGCATCTGGTCGATGTTGGTTCGCATTTCCCTATCCGTCGGCTGATGGGCCAGTTGCCCGTCGGCATAGCGAACCAGCCAGTTGGCAATCATTTCCGCCGACAGCACGGTGCAAAAACTGGAGTTGAAGCCGACAAAGCCCAAGTCGGGCAGGTCCGGGTTCACCGACAGACGGTAGACCCTGTATTGCCCGTCGGGCTCAATCAGTTTGTCCCGGTATTCCTTCGCCAGATATGGAATGCCGAGTTTCCAGCCGACGGCCAGCACAGCCAGATCACAGGGCAGTGCTTCTCCCGTGGACAGGATGACCTGGCCATTCTCATAGCGCGCGAAGGTTCCCCGCACCGGGCGGATGCTGCCCGCTTCAAAACCTTCGAAAAGTCCCGGTGTCACGATCGGCAACGAACAGGAGGCGTCCTTTTCGATCGGGATATCCGGAACCATGTCCCATTTCTTCAACTTGAGCTGAAACTTGAGCAGGGTTTCCAGCCCTCTGAAATTTGCCCAGATCAATGGCTTGAAGGCAACAGAGACCGCTTTTGCAAGGCCGGTCCGGCCCCAGCCGTTGAACTGCTGTTCCTGGGCGCGCATGTAGAGCAGGCGTTTGAAATTGATGCCACCTACAAAATAAGGCACGCGCCAGACCGGTTCCCTGTAAACCAGCGTAACCGATTTCGCACCGTTTCTGGCGGCGTTGACCACCAGGTCGGTCGCGGATTTGGAGCCGCCGAGGACGATCACATGTTTGCCCCGCGCCATGCTGCTGTCGGTATAGTCCGAGCTGTGCAGCACCTGGCCGCCGGCGGCCTCGAAGGCTTCTTGCCCAGGGTGGGAAATGACGTTCTTGTCCGAAAACTGGCCGGTGCAGATGGCGACGAAGTCGAAGTCTTCGCACCAGGTTCTGCCGGCCGCCTCAAGTGTCAGTGTCCAGCCCGGATTGCCATCCTTGCGGCGATCCATGGAAAGGACATTGGTGTTCAGCCGGAACAGGCGGCCGAGTTTGTGTTTTGTCGCATAGGCATGCAAATAGGCATGTACCTGAGGCCCCTTGGGCCATTCAGGATAGTCGTCCGGCATGGGCAGGTCGGTGAAGCGGTAAAGGTCCTTGGGCGACTGGGTCTGCACGTCCGGATAGGACCGCGACAGTTCCCAGACACCACCGAAATCGTGGCTTCGCTCGAAGCCCATCACCCGGTGCCCGCGTTCGTCGAAGGCTTTTGCAGCCGCAAGCCCGCTCACGCCGCCGCCGATTACGGCGACAGTCTTGCGTTTCGTCATTCTCGATGTCCTCTCGCCTCAGGGGGCGCCGGCAGTGTGGTATCTGCCGGCAATCCACCCCGTCACTTCAAAAGCTGGATCTGGCCGTGTTTGCTCAGGCCTGATCGGGAGGCGGCAGAAAGTCGACCTCGTGCAAGGCGGAAAGCCGGACCAGTTCAGCCGGATCTGTCACGCCGTCGAGCGCGCCGAAGAGTTCGAAGAGTTTACGGGACGGCGCAACACCGAAGACACAGGTGGCCGTCTTGCCGGACCTGTTGAAGATGCCGTGGGCTTCACCCATCGGCATGCGGATCGTGTCGCCCGCCTTTGCCTTGTGGGTCTGACCACCCATTTCGACTTCCAGCTCCCCTTCCAGCATCACGATCCATTCGTCCTGGGTCGGATGTATGTGAGGTGGGACAAAGGTCTCCGCCGGAATGAGCGCATGCCAGATGAAGGCATTGCCGCTCAGGAGTTTCGGCGTATAGGTGTGCCCGACCACATTCCAGCTGATATTGTCCAGTCCCGCGTTAGCTGCGGTAATGCCTGCGCCATCTTGCATGATTGTTCCCCTCATCGCTCATTTGGTGCGCTTTGGTCTTTCGACAGGTGAAAGGCTAAGCGCGGCTCGATGGATTTCTTTATCCAGAAAGCGAAATTACTTGGCCGGATGCAGTAAAATGACGCATGGCACACAAGGTGGCGCTTGAAAGGGCCTCGCAGCAGCGGCATGCTTCCACAATGTTGTCTCAGGCAGAAAGCAAAACGCCGCTCGATCGCTTCAAATGCTTCGAAACCGCGGATGTGGACGAAGCCAGGGAAATCGTTGCCCGTCACTTCTGCAATCATCGCCTGGGACGTTTTTCGGCATCCGACAGGTTTGATGCCTGCCAGAACCGGGCGCGTGGACAGCATCTTTCTCTCAACTACCTGCGGTATGGCGCTGATGTGGCGATCGAGCCAGGAGAACTTGCCGAGTTCTACCTGATCCAGCTTCCAATTGCCGGCACGGCTGAGGTCCGCAATGGTTGTCGTTCCATGGTGTCCACGCCGAGGGTTGCCTCCATTCTCAATCCGGACCGGCACACAGCCATGCGCTGGCATGCCGGCTGCCAGCAGATCCTTCTTCAGATCGAGACCGGTTTCCTGCAGGAAGTTGCAAGCAGAATGGCCGGTGTGAGTGTTGGTCAGGTTCGCTTCGAACCCGCATTCAATCTTCTGTCTCGCGCTGGTGCTGCCTGGCGCCGTCGCTTGCGCGGTGTTCTGGGCGCAGTCGAGGAAGGGCGGGTTTTTCAGGGGGAAGGGAGTCCGGAACAACGTCACCTGGAAGAAGCCCTTGTCGGAGCGCTGCTGGAATTTCAGCCGAACACCGCGTCGCCGCTGCTGGAACGGCGGGAGACCGGCAGGTCACCGGCCATCCTGAAGCGTGCGGTCAGCCTGATCGGCGAGCGTTTTGCCGACGACATCAGTCTTCTGGATATCAGTACCCACGCAGGAACCTCGCCCCGGAACCTTCAATTGCAGTTCCGGCAGGAATACGGCTGTACTCCACTTCAGTACCTTCACGACGTCCGGTTGAGTTACGCACGGCACCTGTTGTTGTCGGAGGGGCACAATCTGCCCGTGGCAGAGGTGGCCTACCGGTCCGGCCACCGGCACCTGGGTCGGTTCTCGGTTGCCTACCGGGAGCGGTTCGGCGAGACACCAGGGGCCACGGGGCGGGCGCTCAGGTTCGGTTGAGACACTCGCCACGAAGGCGGTTTTCTTTCTCCACAAGTCTTTCCAGATAGGCAGAAATTGCCGGTTTTCCGGGCCTCGATGCGGAAAACCTCCGTATTCCTGCGAATCCGATTCTCCAATTGTGTCAAGGCTTCATTAAGCATGTTTGCCTTAAGGTCTCTCGACGGGGTCGTGTGCGATCAAATCGAGCCGGAATCCATGAGATTCCATTGACCGCCCATGATTTCCCATGGTATCCCATAAATACCCAGAATGGGGAGCGCGGGCCCATCTCAGTAGGGTCATGGACATCGATTTAACGGTTCTGAAAGTGCCGTTTTTGCAAATTGCGTGTCCGGGCAAGTTGCCGGCCTTCCTCTCATTTACGGGTGAACTTGGGATTTGAACGGGTGGGGACCCGTTTCGAGGGGATGAATGGCCGGCTTTGTTTCTCACTTTACCAACCGGCTGGATGCCAAGGGTCGCGTGTCGATCCCGGCGCCCTTCCGTACGGTATTGGCGAGAGATGGATTTGAAGGCCTTTATTGCATTGCTTCTTCACACTGCGCGGCTGTCGACGCGGGCGGAAACGATCTGCTTGCTGAAATCAACAAGCGCTCGGAAGCCTTCGCAAAGCTCTCTCCCGATCATGATGCACTGGCGATCGCCCTGTTCGGCGCCAGCGAAAACCCGAGGATCGATGGGGATGGCCGCATGACCATTTCCGACATGATCCGCGAACACACCGGAATTACCGACCAGGTCACCTTCGTCGGCATGAATTACAAGTTCCAGATCTGGGAACCTGAAAAGTTTCGCGAGTACCGCGCAGAGGCCCAACGGCGTGCGCTCGCGATGCTGTCGGGGCAAAGCTCCGCATCCTCTCAGGGAGAGCCGGTATGATGGCGCTCGGCGACAGAGACGTTGCTCCTGACGCTGGCGGACCCGAGCGCCATGTGCCGGTTCTCCTGAAAGAGGTTCTGGAGTGGCTTGCACCGCAGCCCGGCGAGGTGATTGTCGACGGTACTTTCGGTGCCGGAGGTTATTCCCGCGCAATTCTGGAACGTGGTGCCCATGTGATCGGTATCGACCGGGATCCGGACGCGATTGCCGGCGGGCAGGAGCTTGTGAAAGCTTCCGAAGGCCGGCTGATGCTCGTGCCGGGTCAATTTGCGGGTCTTGAAACGCATGCCCGCGGTTGCGGTTTCGATGGTGTCGACGGTGTGGTTCTCGATCTCGGCGTATCTTCCATGCAGCTTGATGAGGCTGATCGCGGCTTTTCATTCCTGCGCGATGGGCCGTTGGACATGCGTATGGAGCAGGCCGGGCCATCGGCTGCGGATGTCGTCAATGAGCTGCCAGTGAAGGGTCTGATCCGCGTCATCGGTCTGTTGGGCGAGGAAAAGCGGGCGACGACAGTTGCGCACGCCATCGACAGGGCCCGCAAGGAAAAGCCATTCACCCGGACCCTGGAGCTGGCGAACCTGATCGAAAAGGTGCTTGGCCGGTCGCCCAAGAAGGCACAGATCCATCCGGCAACGCGAACCTTCCAGGCGCTGCGGATCTACGTGAACGGCGAGTTGCATCAGGCGGCTGAAGCGCTGGGCGCGGCCGAGCGGATTCTGAAGCCGGGCGGACGCCTTGTGCTGGTGAGTTTCCATTCCCTCGAAGACCGTATCGTCAAGCGGTTCTTCCAGGATCGGACCCGGACCCGCGGTGGCGGATCCCGACATATGCCGGAGGAAGACGTGCCTCCGGCGACATTCGAATTGTTGACGCGCAAGGCGGTGGAAGCTGCCGACGCTGAAACGGACATCAATCCGCGGGCAAGATCCGCGAAGCTTCGGGCCGGGCGGCGGACCGAAGCTGAGGCGCGAGAGCTGGACATCCATCAGGCGGGTGTCCCACGTCTCGCAGCCTTCCATGGGCTAGGGGGCTAATATGGTTCGAACGCTGAACATCGTGTTCATACTGGCGGTCGTGATCGGCGCGGCGACGGTCTATGACATGAAGCTCGCAGCGACGAAGTCTGCGGAAAAGGTTGCCGATCTGAAGCGGCAGATCGACGAGGAGCGCGACTCCATCCGTCATCTGAAGGCGGAGTGGAGCCTTCTCAACAAGCCGGACCGGCTGCAGTCCCTTGTCGAGCGCTATAACGATTATCTTCTTCTTGAACCGCTTGATGTGAAGCAGATCGTGACAACGGAAGATCTTCCGGCGCGTCCTGTTATGCTGGAGCCAATCGGTGGCAGTCAGATGGGCGGCTATGCCGGCTCGTCTGCTGTGATCCAGTGAGGGCGCGGTCATGACGATGGTTAGTGAACCGGCCAGCTTCCTTCAGGTAAGACGGGCTCATCCGCGGGCGACAAGGGACTCCGTCTCCGCCAGTGCGGTCAAATCCCGTGTCTATGTGGCCATGCTTGCCTTTGCCTGCGTCTATGTTGCGATCGCGGGCCGGCTGGTAATGCTGGCGCAAATGGAAGAGGCGCCGTCCCATGCCTGGATTTCGGCGCAGGATTCCGTTGCCGCCTCCCGTCCGGACCTGATCGACAGGAACGGCGAGATCCTTGCTACCGACATCAAGACGGCTTCGCTTTACGCTGAACCGCGCCGTATCATGGATGTGGACGAGGCGGTCGAGGGGTTGATCCGTATCGTGCCGGATCTGAACGAGGGTCTGGTGCGTCGCCGTCTGGAAAGTGGCGCCGGCTTCGTCTGGCTGAAACGTGAAATGACCCCGCAGCAGGCCGAAAGAGTACACAATCTCGGCCTGCCGGGTATCGGCTTCCTTTCGGAAAACCAGCGTTTCTATCCGGGTGGGCCGACCGCGGGCCATATCGTTGGTTCCGTCAACGTCGACAATCAGGGCCTCGCCGGGATCGAAAAATACATCGATGACTCCTGGTTGAGGGACCTTCAGTCGCTTGGCTTTACGTCGGACCGTACGATGGAGCCGGTGAAGCTGTCCGTCGATCTGCGCGTCCAGCATGTCGTGCGCGATGAGCTCGTGAAGGCGATGGAACGCTACAAGGCGATCGCCGCGGCCGGTATCGTTCTGGATGTGAAGACCGGCGAAGTGGTCGCCATGTCCTCCCTGCCGGACTACGACCCGAACGACCGGGCGCAGGCCCTGGAAAAAGACCGCCTGAACCGGGCAACCGGTGGTGTCTTTGAAATGGGATCGGTCTTCAAGACCTTCACCACCGCGATGGCACTGGATTCGGGGGCTGTTTCGATCAATGACAGCTTCGATGCGACCCGTCCGATCAGGGCAGGCGGGCGCACGATTTCGGATTTCCACGGGAAACACCGCATCCTGTCGGTGCCTGAAATCTTTATCTATTCATCCAACATCGGCACCGCAAAAATGATGCTGGCGACCGGTATTGCGCGCCAGCAGGACTTCCTGAAGCGCCTGCACCTGACTGATCGTCTGCAGACCGAGTTGCCGGAAAATGCAGCGCCGCTGCTGCCGCCGAAATGGAACGAACTGGCGGCGATGACCATCTCGTTCGGGCACGGTATCTCGGTAACGCCGATGCAGACCGCCGTTGCCGCCGCGGCGCTGGTGAATGGTGGCGTCCTGCTTCCGCCAACCTTCCTGCCGAGAAGCCCCGAAGACGTGCAAAAGCTTGGCAAACAAGTCGTTTCTCCGGAAACGAGCCGCATGATGCGTTATCTCTTCAGGCTGAACGTGCTCTCCGGTTCGGGCCGCCGGGCCGATGTCCCGGGCTACACGGTCGGTGGCAAGACTGGCACTGCGGAGAAGATCGAGAACGGTCGATATGTCAACAACAAGCGCCGCAACTCGTTCCTGTCGGCCTTCCCGATGGACGACCCGCGCTACGTGGTTCTGGTCGTTATCGACGAGCCGAAACCGGAACGCGACGGCATTGGCGCGACGGCTGGTCTGAACGCCGCGCCAATGGTTGGCGCAATCGTTCGCCGCTCGGCTCCCATGCTTGGTGTGATGCCACGGTTCAGCAAAGGGGATGAACCAATCGAGATTTCCTATTAAGGAGACGAGCTGAGCTTTGAAAACCGGCGGGGTCGCAGCCGAAATCCGGTTTTCCGAAAAAGCTCATTAATGACGACGCACAAACCGGATGATCGGGTGAGATGGATCTTGAGTATTTAGCTGCCGGGCTGACCTTGCCCGAAGCGGCAGAAGCTCGGAAAATTACGGGGCTGACGGCTGATAGCCGCAAAGTTCAGCCGGGCTTCTTGTTTGCCGCCTTCAAGGGGGCTTCCGTCGACGGGACAAAATTCGCCCCGGACGCAGCAGCGGCCGGGGCAATTGCCATTCTGTGTGCTGAAGAGGCCGCAGATGCAGTGCGTGCACAGGTGCCGAACACGGTTGCCGTTGTCAGTGCCGCAGAGCCTCGTCAGGTTTTTGCGAGAATGGCGGCCCGTTTCTACGGAGCTCAACCCGACACAATAGTTGCCGTCACCGGAACTGCAGGCAAGACATCCGTTGCTCATTTCGCCCGTCAGATTTTCCAGTCTGCAGGCCATCCTGCCGCAAGTCTTGGTACACTGGGCGTTATCAAGCCGGATGGAGAAAGCTACGGCGGCCTGACAACGCCGGACCCGGTTGCCTTGCACAAGCAGTTGGCAGAGCTGGAAGAAGAAGGTGTCAATCACGCGGCGCTTGAGGCCTCTTCGCACGGTCTCGATCAGTACCGGCTGGACGGTGTTCGGCTGACGGCGGCCGCCTTCACCAATCTTGGCCGCGATCACATGGACTATCATCCGACGATCGAGCATTACCTGAATGCAAAGCTTCGCCTGTTCAAAGAGTTGCTTCCGTCAGGCGGCACAGTGGTCTGCGATCCGGGTGAGAAATATGCTGACCGGGTCATGGCGGTCGCGCAGGAGCGAGGACTGCCGCTCTTCACGGTCGGAGAAACCGGCCGGAACCTCACCCTTACCGGCCTGAAACCGATGGGGGCAGGGCAGGAACTGACGATCCAGAGTGCGCGCGGCGAATACAAGGTGACGCTGCCCCTGATCGGTCGCTTCCAGGTTTCCAACGCACTCATTGCTGCCGGTCTCGCGATTGCCGCTGGCATCGACACGGGAACTGCCTTGCGGGCCCTTGAAAACCTGAAGGGGGCTCCGGGCCGTCTTGAACTTGCCGGCAAGACGCCAGCAGGCGGGCTGGTTTTTGTCGATTACGCCCACAAGCCGGACGCGCTTGATAACGCCCTTGCGGCCTTGAAGCCATTTGCCCGTGGCAAGCTGTCCGTGATTATCGGCGCCGGTGGCGACAGGGACCCCGGAAAACGCGAGCTGATGGGGGAAGTCGCGGCTCGCAGGGCCGATCTGGTTATCGTCACCGACGACAACCCGCGCTCGGAAGACCCGGCGACCATTCGCAAGGCGGTGTTGGGTGGCGCACCCGATGCAATGGAGATTGGCGACCGGTATGAAGCGATCGCAGAGGGAGTTCGCCGCCTAAAGGATGGCGATATCCTGTGTGTGGCCGGAAAAGGTCACGAAACGGGCCAGATTGTTGGCGACACAGTGATTCCCTTTTCCGATCACGAAGCCGTAAAGCGCGCCATCAGTCTTGAAGGAAACACATGAGCGACCCGCTTTGGACCCTTGATGCCTTTGTTGAAGCCGCCGGTGGCCGCCTTCAGGGTGATGCTGGCGCTGAAATTACCGGTATATCCATAGACAGCCGGACGCTGGAGCCGGGTGATGCATTCGTCGCGATCACCGGCGACCGTCTGGACGGGCATGATTATGTTGCCGCCGCACTGGAAGCCGGCGCATCGGTGGCGCTGGTTGGCGAGGATCGTTTGTCCAATCTGCCCGAAGATGGCCGCTACGTGGTGGTGGACGATCCGCTTGAAGCCATGCGCAATCTCGGTGTTGCAGCGCGGGCCCGCAGTAGTGCCCGCATTGTCGCGGTTACCGGTTCTGTCGGAAAGACCGGCACGAAGGAAGCGCTGCGCCTGACACTGACAGAATCCGGCAAGGTTCATGCCTCGGTTGCCTCTTTCAACAACCATTGGGGCGTACCGCTGACATTGGCACGCATGCCCGCCGACACGGATTTCGGTGTCTTCGAGATCGGCATGAACCATGCGGGCGAAATCTCGCCGCTGGTAAAGATGGTGCGCCCGCACGTGGTGATCATCACCACCGTTCAGCCGGTACACCTGGAATTTTTCGACAGCGTCGAGCAGATAGCCAAGGCAAAGGCCGAAATTTTCGACGGACTGGAGCCTGGTGGAATTGCGATCCTGAACAAGGACAATCTGCAATTCGACCTGCTGAAGTTTCTGGCTGCTGCTGCCGGTGTTTCCAAAATCCAAACATTTGGCGAAGACCCTTCGGCAGACAGCCATCTCCAGAAGGCAGTCTCCTATCCGGCCGGATCGAGTGTCGACGCCAGCATTCTGGGCCAGGAAATCACGTACAAGATCGGGGCGTCGGGCAAACACCACGTCAAGAATAGCCTGGCAGTCTTGACCGCGGTCGTGGATCTGGGGGCGGATCTTGCAAAAGCAGGACTGGCACTCGATTCCATGCGCGCACCCAAGGGTCGCGGCGAGGTGACCCGTCTGCCCATGCAGAAGGGCGAGTTCAACCTGATCGACGAGAGCTACAACGCCAATCCCGCCTCTATGAAGGCAGCACTTGCCGTGCTGGGCGAGGCGCCTGTCACAAGGCCGGGTCGCCGTATTGCCGTCATTGGAGATATGCGCGAACTGGGGACCGATGCCGACCGTTTGCACGCGGAGTTGCTCCAGCCGATTACCGACGCCGATATCGACGCGGTCTATTGCGCGGGCCCGCACATGCATGCGCTCTGGAAGCTGCTGCCGCATGACCTGCGCGGACACTACTGCGAAGAAGCAAAAGATCTGGAAGACGTGCTTTTGGGCGACGTCCGTTCCGGTGATGTTGTTATGATCAAGGGATCGCTCGGAACCCGGATGGGCCCGCTTGTCGAGGCCTTGAAAAAAGAATATCCGCCTGCGGACGACACCGCAGCGGCGTAAGGGGCATTGGATGTTTTATTTCTTGGGGCAATTCGCGGATCAGATTTCAGCGCTGAACGTGTTCCGTTACATCACTTTCCGAACCGGTGGCGCGATCATGACCGCGCTGTTTTTCGTTTTCCTGTTCGGACCGAAAATCATCGCCAGTCTTCGGATCCGGCAAGGGCATGGGCAGCCGATCCGCGCCGACGGACCTGAAAGTCATCTCCTGACCAAGAAAGGCACGCCCACCATGGGCGGGTTGATGATCCTGTCAGGGGCCCTGGTCGCGGCATTGCTTTGGTCGGATCTTTCCAACCCTTACGTCTGGGTGGTCATCGGCGTCACCCTCGGGTTCGGCGGCATCGGTTTTTATGATGACTACCTGAAGGTCACCAAGTCCTCGCACAAGGGATTTGGCGGCAAGGCCCGGTTGGGCCTGGAGTTCCTGATCGCGGGCGGCGCGGCCTTCGCGGTTACCCTTCTGGATGTGTCCGAATACTCGGAAGCGATCACTTTTCCCTTCATCAAGGATCTGACGCTCAATCTCGGTCTTTTCTTCATTCCCTTCGCGGCCTTCGTGATGGTTGGCGCGGGGAACGCGGTCAACCTGACCGACGGTCTCGATGGTCTGGCAATCGTACCGGTGATGATCGCCTGCGCTTCCTTCGGCCTGATTGCCTATCTTTCCGGTAATGCGGTTTTTGCCAGCTATCTCCAGATCCACCACGTTGCCGGCACCGGTGAACTTGCCGTCATCTGTGGTGCCGTGATCGGCGCGGGTCTAGGCTTCCTGTGGTTCAACGCTCCTCCGGCCGCCATCTTCATGGGTGACACCGGATCACTTGCTCTCGGCGGCATGATCGGCGCGATCGCGGTTGCCACCAAGCACGAGATTGTTCTGGCCATCATTGGAGGCCTCTTCGTGCTCGAAGCCGTGTCGGTCATCGTGCAGGTGTTTTCCTTCAAACTGACCGGCAAGCGGGTCTTCCGAATGGCGCCGATCCACCATCATTTCGAGATCATGGGCTGGACCGAAAGCCAGGTGGTGATCCGCTTCTGGATCATTTCCGTCGTGCTTGCCCTGCTCGGCCTCGCAACCTTGAAGCTGAGGTAGACGCATGATCCCGGTCACCACATTCGACGGCAGAAAGGTTGCCCTGTTCGGGCTCGGCGGGTCCGGGCTTGCAACGGCGCGCGCGCTGAAGGCGGGCGGTGCGGATGTGGTCTGTTTCGACGACAACGAAGCTCGGGTCGCACAAGCTGCCGGCGAGGGGCTTGCAACGCAAGACCTTCGAAACCTTGACTGGTCGGACGTTGCCGCACTGGTTCTTGCACCCGGTGTGCCGCTGACCCATCCGGTGCCGCACTGGTCGGTGGAGCTGGCGCGTGATGCTGGCGTCGAGATTGTCGGGGATGTCGAGCTTTTCTGCCGTGAGCGGCGCAAACAATGCCCGTCCGCGCCGCTGATTGCGATTACCGGTACCAATGGCAAGTCGACGACCACCGCCCTGATCGCGCATCTCCTGAAGGCCCTCGGCCGGGACGTGCAACTCGGCGGTAACATCGGGACGCCGGTCCTCGAACTGGATCCTCCGCAACCCGGTCGGCACTATGTGGTGGAGTGCTCTTCCTACCAGATCGATCTGGCGCCGACCCTGGATGCAACGGTCGGCATTCACATGAACCTGTCACCGGATCATCTCGATCGTCACGGGTCCATGGAAAACTACGCCGCTATCAAGGAGCGGCTTGTTGCCGGTGCCAAGGTCGCGGTTGTGGGAGTTGACGACCGGTTGTCCTCAGCAATTGCCGACAGGCTTGAACTTGCACGCAAGCCCGTGTGCCGGATCGCTGGTGAAAAGGAACTTACCAACGGTATCTACGCTCGCCACGGGCGACTGATCGAGGCGCATGACGGTAGCCAGATCGAAGTTGCGCTGTTAGGCGGGATCGACAGCCTCCGGGGTGACCACAACGGCCAGAATGCGGCGGCTGCCTTCGCGGCTCTGCGTGCGCTGGAAATTCCGGCAGGGCAGATCGCAGAAGCCCTCAAGACCTTCCCGGGACTTCATCACCGCATGGAAGTGGTGGAGAAGAAGGGCCGGGTTCTCTATATCAACGATTCCAAGGCTACCAACGCTGACGCTGCGGCCAGAGCATTGGCAAGTTTCGATCGGATCTACTGGATCGCGGGCGGCCGGGCCAAGGCGGGCGGTATCTCCTCGCTGGACGAATATTTCCCGAAGATCGCCAAGACCTTTCTGATCGGAGAGGCGGCTCAGGATTTCGCCAAGACGCTGGATGGCCGCGTGCCCTTCAAGATCAGCGGAACGCTGACCCAGGCAGTGCAGGACGCCGCTGCCGAGGCGGCAGAGGACGGTGCGGCGGAAATCGCCATACTTTTGTCGCCCGCCTGTGCGAGCTTCGACCAATTCCCGAATTTTGAACTGCGGGGCGCTGCTTTTGTAGATGCGGTGCGTGCCTTGCCCAATTCCGGCAATACCCAGGAGGTCGCCTGATATGGTTTCGCGCGCCGATCGCAGCCGCTTTGCGGAATGGCTCTGGACAGTGGACCACTATCTGCTTGCCGCCTTCAGCCTGCTGATGGTTGGCGGTGTGGTGCTTTCGTTTGCAGCCAGTCCGCCGGTTGCCGAACGCATCGGCGTTGAAACCTTCTATTTCGTCAAGCGACAGGCCATGTTCCTGATCCCGGCCCTGACGATCATGCTCGCCGGCTCGCTGATGACGCCGCGCATGGTCCGGCGAGCGGCACTCATCCTGTTCATCGTGTCACTACTGATGATGGTCGCGACGCTGTTCCTGGGGTTTGAGGCCAAGGGTGCGCGGCGCTGGATCTATATCGCCGGCTTGTCGATACAGCCGTCCGAATTCCTGAAGCCTGCCTTCGTGATCCTGATCGCTTTCCTTCTGTCGGAAAGCGGCCGCCGGCGCGAGGTGCCTGGAGTGCTCTTCGCCTTTGTACTCTTTGCGGTTTGCGCGGCTCTCCTGATCGCCCAGCCGGACTTCGGTCAGACCATGCTGCTCGGCCTGGTCTGGGCAGGGCTGTTCTTTCTGAACGGGATTTCCTGGCTCATCATCATGGCGCTTGGCGTCATCGGGATCGTTGGCCTGTTTGCCGCCTATGCCTTCCTGCCGCACGTGACCAACCGCGTGGACCGGTTCCTCGACCCGAGCTCCGGCGACACCTTCCAGATCGATACGGCCAAGGATTCATTTCTTGCAGGTGGGTGGCTGGGCCGTGGTCCGGGGGAGGGCACCGTCAAGCGGATCCTGCCGGACAGCCACACAGACTTCATCTTCGCCGTTGTTGGCGAGGAGTTCGGCGTAATCGCCTGTCTGCTGCTTGTCTCCGTCTTTGCATTCATCGTCTTGAGAGGCCTGCGTCACGCCAGCCGTGATCAGGATGCCTTCAGTCGTCTTGCCACAGCAGGCCTGACCGTGCTGTTCGGTCTGCAGGCCACGATCAATCTCGCGGTGAACCTTCACCTCATTCCGTCCAAGGGCATGACCCTGCCTTTCGTTTCCTACGGCGGGTCGTCGCTCTTGTCGTCCGCCATGACCGCTGGTGCCATTCTGGCGCTCACGCGCAGGCGGCCGCAGCCGTCGCGCGGTGATGTCGTCACGGTGAGCCGGCTTTCACCCTCTTCCCTGATGTAAGGCCCCATGCCGCACTCATGAGCAAAACTGTTTTACTGACGGCCGGCGGAACGGGCGGCCACCTCTTCCCCGCACAGGCGCTGGCCAGCGAGTTGATCCGGCGCGGCTGGACCGTGGAACTAGCAACCGACGAACGGGCCGACAAATACGGCAGCGCCTTTCCCGCTCGCAAGGTTCACATCATCGCTTCGGAGACCATCCGGGGGCGCAATCCCTTCCTGCTGGCGAAGACCGCAGTGAAACTGTTTCTTGGAACGCTGCAGGCACGCAAGGTGATCAAGGCCTTGAAACCGGATGTCGTGGCCGGGTTTGGTGGTTATCCGACGTTTCCGCCAATGTATGCTGCCCGGCTCACGGGCACGCCCTCCATCCTGCACGAAGCAAACGGCGTCATGGGGCGGGCCAACCGCCTGTTGGCGAAGGGCGTGACCGCCATTGCCACAAGCGTTCCGATCGAAGATCTGCCGGCGGATTTCAAGGCCAAGCTGACTGAAACGGGCAACCCTGTTCGGGACGCCGTCCTAGCGGCTGCGGAGTTGCCCTACTCGGCACCGCTCACTGGGGGAACGTTCAACCTGCTGGTCTTCGGCGGATCCCAGGGCGCGCGCTTCTTTTCCGACCTGTTGCCGCTGGCGCTTGAAAAACTGCCTGCCGACATCCGCGCCCGTTTGCGGATCGTGCAGCAGTGCCGTCCGGAGGACATGGAGCGGGTACAGGCGGTTTACGACAGTCTGGGCGTTCAGGCCGAATGCGCGCCATTCTTCCAGGACATGCCACAGCGGATTGCCCAGGCGCATCTGGTGATCTGCCGGTCCGGTGCGTCGTCGGTCAGCGAGCTCAGCGTTCTTGGCCGTCCCTCCATCCTGGTACCGTTGCCCGGAGCCATTGATCAGGACCAGGCTGCCAATGCCAAGGTGCTTGAAAAGGCAGGTGGGGCCTGGCCGATCCGTCAGGTCGACCTCTATCCGGAGCGGCTGGCCCAGGAAATCACCCGATTCATGAATGCACCCGAAATGCTGGGCGAAGCAGCGCTAAAGGCGCGCAGCGTCGCCAGGCCTGACGCGGTGAAAAGACTTGCCGACCTCGTCGAGAAGGTCGCAGCAAAACAAGGAGAACGGCCATGAAGATGCCGCAGGACATCGGACCGGTTCATTTTGTCGGCATCGGCGGTATCGGCATGAGCGGGATTGCCGAAGTGCTGAAGACCCTCGGCTACACGGTGCAAGGCTCGGACATGGCGGAAAACGCCAATGTTCAGCGCCTGCGTGACAACGGCATCAAGGTTTCCATTGGCCATGCCGCAGAAAACCTGGGCGATGCCGAGGTGCTGGTCGTGTCTTCCGCCATAAAGAAGGACAACCCGGAACTGGTCGCGGCCCGTGAAAAGCTGATCCCTGTGGTGCGACGGGCGGAAATGCTGGCCGAGTTGATGCGCTTCAAGCAGGCGATCGCCGTTGGCGGGACACATGGCAAGACCACGACCACATCGATGGTGGCCGCTCTTCTCGATGCTGGCGGTCTGGATCCGACGGTGATCAATGGCGGTATCATCAATGCCTATGGCACCAATGCCCGCATGGGCGAGGGTGACTGGATGGTAGTCGAGGCAGACGAGAGCGACGGCACCTTCGTCAAGCTGCCGGCTGATGTCGCCATCGTCACAAACATCGATCCGGAGCATCTGGATCACTACGGCGACTTCGCCGGCGTGCGCGCTGCCTTCCGGCAGTTCGTTGAAAATGTGCCCTTCTACGGCTTTGCCGTCATGTGTCTCGACCATCCCGAAGTCCAGACGATGATCGGGACCATCGAGGACCGGCGTGTCGTCACCTATGGCGCCAATCCGCAGGCCGACGTTCGCTACACCGATGTGTCGATGGATGGTGGCAAGTCGATCTTCTCCGTGACCCTTCGTGACCGCCGCAGCGGGCAGGTGATCGAACTGAACGACCTGACGCTGCCGATGCCGGGCCTTCACAACGTTTCGAATGCCACCGCGGCTATCGCGGTTGCCTCGCAGCTGGGTGTCGAGGCGGACGATCTCAGAAAAGGCATTGCCGCCTTCGGCGGGGTCAAGCGGCGCTTCACGCACACCGGTACGGTGGGCGGCGTTCAGATATTCGACGATTACGGCCACCACCCTGTTGAAATCAAGGCCGTGCTCCATGCGGCGCGCGAGTCGACAAAAGGCAAGGTAATCGCGGTGATGCAGCCGCATCGCTATTCGCGCCTGCACAGCCTGTTCGATGATTTCTCGAACTGCTTCAACGATGCGGATGCGGTGATTATCGCTCCTGTCTACGCCGCGGGGGAGCAGCCGATCGAGGGAGCGGCACATACCGATCTCGTCTCGGGCATGAAGACCCGCGGTCACAGAAACGTTCGGGCGATCGAGGGCCCGGAAGAGCTGCCGGCGCTTGTCAAGGAACTGACCGAGCCGGGCGACTTCGTGGTTTGCCTCGGGGCCGGCAACATCACCCAGTGGGCGTACGCGCTGCCGAAACAGCTGGAAGAGCTTTAAGGAGGACGTCACATGGCGTTTCCCGATCTGCTGGAGCAGTATCCGGAGCTTGCCGAAGGTATCGGCGGCAAGCTGACGGCCAACCAGCCACTGTCTGCGGTCACGTGGTTCCGCACTGGTGGTCCCGCGCAGTTGATGTTCCAGCCGGCGGATGAAGACGACCTTGCTGCCTTCCTGAAAAAGCTTCCGAAAGATGTTCCGGTGCTGCCGGTAGGGCTGGGTTCCAACCTGCTGATCCGTGACGGCGGCCTGAAGGGCGTTGTCATTCGCCTGAGTGCAAAGGGCTTCGGTTCCATTGAGGAAGTCGGCGGTAACAGGTTGAAGGCAGGGGCGGCCGTGCCGGACAAGCGTCTGGCGGAAGCTGCGGCCAAGGCCGGTCTCGGCGGTTTTGCGTTTTACACAGGTATTCCTGGTGGTCTGGGCGGTGCGCTGCGCATGAATGCGGGCGCTCACGGCACGGAAACCCGCGAGCGCATGGTGGAGCTGACCGCTGTCGACCGGGACGGCAACCGCCACGTTCTGACGAATGAGGACATGGGCTATGCCTATCGCCACTCGGAAGCTTCGAAAGACCTGATCTTTACCTCCGCCGTCTTTGAAGGCGTGCCGCAGGACGAAGCCTCGATCCGACAGGAAATGGCCGACGTTGTCGCCCACCGCGAACGGGCGCAGCCGATCCGTGAAAAGACCGGCGGATCCACCTTCAAGAACCCGCCCGGTACATCGGCATGGAAAGAGGTCGACGCGGCCGGATGCCGTGGCCTGACCGTCGGTGGAGCGCAAATGTCCGAAATGCATTGCAACTTCATGATCAATACCGGAACGGCCACCGGACATGATCTCGAACTGCTGGGGGAAACCGTGCGCTCGCGCGTGTTGGCGCACAGCGGCATCCGCCTGGAGTGGGAGATCAAGCGCCTGGGTGAATTCGGTTCAGAGGGGGCTATCGAGCCATTTCTGGGCAAGGAAGGGGAGGCTGCCTGATGGCAAGCAAACATGTCGCTGTTCTGATGGGGGGCTGGGTTAACGAGCGTCCTGTAAGCCTCGCCAGCGGCAAGGGCTGCGCCGATGCGCTGGAAGAAGCCGGCTACCGGGTCACCAAGGTCGATGTTGACCGCAATATTTCCGCTGTTCTCAAAGATTTGAAGCCCGATGTGGTCTTTAACGCTCTTCACGGTCCCTTCGGCGAGGATGGCTGCGTTCAGGGAATATTAGAAGTTCTTAACATCCCGTACACACATTCCGGTGTGCTCGCCTCAAGCCTTGCAATGAACAAGGTGAAGGCAAAAGCGGTGATGAATGCAGCCGGAATTCCGGTCACGGAACACCTTGTTGTCAACCGCCGGGAGATCACCCGCGAGCATCCGATGAAGCCGCCATATGTGCTGAAACCCATCAACGAGGGATCGAGCTTCGGAGTGCTGATTGTCAAGGAAGATCAAGAGTTTCCGCCACAGGAACTGGGGCGGGAGGACTGGCCTTACCCTGACGTTCTGATGTGCGAAAAGTTCATCAGCGGGCGGGAGCTGACCTGTGCCGTCATGGATGATACGGCCCTGGGCGTCATCGACATAGTGCCGTTAGGTCACGGCTTCTACGATTACGACGCAAAATATGCACAAGGCGGTTCAAAACACATTCTTCCTGCAAAAATTTCACCGATTGTTTACCAAACCATAGAGACACTAGCAGTTAAGGCGCATCAGGCTCTGGGTTGCCGCGGTGTTTCCCGCGCCGACTTCCGATTCGATGAAAAGGAAGACGGATCCGGAGAGCTGATTTGCCTAGAAGTGAACACGCAGCCAGGCATGACGCCGACTTCTCTTGTACCCGAAATGGCGGCCCACAAGGGGATGAGTTTCAAGGACCTGGTCAGCTGGATGGTTGAGGACGCGAGTTGCTGTCGATAAGGCGCAAACATTACCGGGACGCTATGACCCCGCTGGAGGCTGAACTGGCTCCGCGCGGGCGCGGTGTGCCGCGTTTGCACCGCCAGCCGGTGTGGCGTTCGGCCGGGCGCCTGGCAGATCTGCCACGCTGGTCGGGATCTGCTGCTGCGCTGACTTTCTTAACCTTAACAATTGGTTATGGAATAGTCATAGGGGGGCACGGCCGGCTTGTTGCCGACAGTCTCCTGTCCGCTGCTGGTTTCGGCATCGAGGCCGTCAAGCTGTCCGGCCAGCGTGAAATCAACGAGTTCCAGATCCTGGAAGCGCTGGAAATTCACGAGGGTTCCTCGCTCGCCCTGTTTGACGCCAATAGCGCTCGCGAGCGTCTTAACGAGATGGCCTGGGTGAAGAGCGCTTCGGTGATGAAGCTCTATCCGAGCACGCTGCAGATCAACATCGAGGAACGCGTGCCCTATGCGCTGTGGCAGCGCGGCGACATGGTCTCGATCGTAAACGAATCAGGTGACGTGATCACCGACGAGGTGGACGGGCGTTATGCCAATCTGCTGCTTGTCGTGAACCACGGTGCTCAGCGCCGGGCATCCGAGATCAACACCTCGCTGGAGAAGGTCCCGGGCCTGCGTCCGCGCGTGCGCGCGGCGTTCCTGATCAGCGATCGCCGCTGGGACCTGCAGCTTGAGAACGGGATTTCGATCCGCTTGCCCCAAGACAACATCGACGCCGCCTTGGCAGATCTGGTGAAAATGGATGAAGAAAGCGGGCTTCTGTCCCGGGATATCGTTGCCATCGACATGCGTCTGGCAGACCGCGTGACCGTGCGCCTCTCCGACGAGGCTGCCGAACAGCGCAAGGTCATGACGGGCGGCAAGGGCCGCTCAGGCAAAAAGGAGCGTGACACGTGAGCCGCTCCGACAACAACCTCTACCTGCCGAAGATGCGGCCGCTGCCGAGCCGTCGTGCCGTCATCATGTCGGTTCTGGACGTGGGCTCCACGAAGGTCTGCTGCCTGATCGCCAAACTGGTGCCGCAGGAAGAAAAGGCAATTCTTTCCAGCCGCTCCCACAAAGTGGAAGTGCTGGGGTACGGTTATCAGCGCTCGCGCGGGATCAAGTCCGGCGTCGTTGTCGACATGGATGCTGCCGAACAGGCCATCCGTCTGGCAGTCGACAGTGCCGAGCGCATGGCCGGCGTGACGGTCGAGTCGCTGATCGCAAACATCAGCTGCGGACGCCTGCAGAGCGAGATCTACAGCGCCAACGTTCCGCTGGCAGGCGACAGCGTGTCTGAAGCCGATATCCAGCGGGTGCTTTCCGCCGGCTCCAGCCACTCGGTGACCGACGGCCGGGCCGTCACACACGCCTTGCCGATCTCCTATTCGCTGGACGGCAGCCGCGGCATCCGCGATCCGCGTGGCATGATGGGCCACAAGCTGGGCGTCGACATGCAGGTCGTGACGGCGGAAGTTCCGCCTGTGCGCAATCTGGAACTGTGCATCAACCGCGGTCACCTTCATGTGGAAACCATGGTGGCGACGCCGTTTGCCAGTGGCCTGTCCACCATCGTGGATGACGAAGCCGAGCTTGGCGTCGCCTGCATCGACATGGGCGGCGGCACGACGACATTGTCGGTCTTTGTCGATGGCCACATGGTGCACCTGGATGCGATTGCCGTTGGTGGCAATCACGTCACCACCGATATCGCCCGCGCTTTTGCAACCCGTCTGCAGGATGCGGAGCGTTTGAAAACCCTTTACGGCTCGCCGCTGGCGTCCAGCTCGGACGATCGTGACATGCTCACGGTGCCGCCGCTGGAAAGTGACAGCGACCTGCCGAACCAGATCCCACGCTCGGCGTTGACCCGGGTTATCCGGCCGCGCGTGGAAGAAATCCTTGAACTCGTGAGGGATCGGCTTACGGCGTCCGGCTTTGCCGGGCGTGTCGGTAAGCAGATCGTTCTGACCGGGGGCGCAAGTCAGCTCACGGGTCTTGGAGAAGTTGCGCGTCACATCCTGGGGCGCAACGTCCGTCTTGGCCGGCCTCTAGGCGTCGCCGGTCTTCCCGAGGCTGCCAAAGGTCCGGCTTTTGCCGCCGCTGTCGGTCTCTTGATTTATCCGCAGGTCGCTCAGATCGAACAGTTCGAACACAAGAACCGGAGATCAGGGTGGGGCGGGCAATCTGGTTACCTGGCCCGCGTGGGCCAATGGATCAGGGAAAGCTTCTGACGACATGAGCCAAGAAGACGACATCCAGGAAGTTGAGCTGCCAGAAATGGCAGAGGAGATTAGGGAAGAAGAGGCTACTCCCGTACCGGGGGCGCCAGTGGGTCGCGAGGATAATATGACCATCAACCTGAAGATGCCCGACATTCAGGAGCTGAAGCCACGCATTACGGTCTTCGGCGTCGGCGGCGCGGGCGGAAACGCCGTCAATAACATGATCACTGCAGGTCTCCAGGGCTGCGACTTCGTCGTTGCCAACACGGATGCCCAGGCACTGGCCATGAACCATTCAGACAGGCTCGTCCAGATGGGCGTGGCCGTGACTGAAGGTCTTGGCGCAGGCTCCCAGCCGGAAGTCGGCTGCGCAGCTGCCGAGGAAGTGATCGACGAAATCAACGATCACCTGTCCGGATCGCACATGGTGTTCATCACCGCCGGCATGGGCGGTGGAACCGGCACCGGTGCCGCACCCGTTATCGCACGGGCGGCACGCGAGCAGGGTATACTGACGGTAGGTGTGGTGACCAAACCGTTCCAGTTCGAAGGCGCTCGCCGTATGCGGATCGCCGATTCCGGTATCGAGGAACTGCAGCGGAGTGTCGACACACTGATCGTCATTCCGAACCAGAACCTGTTCCGGATTGCCAATGCCCAGACCACCTTCGCCGACGCATTCGCGATGGCCGACCAGGTGCTCTACTCTGGTGTTGCCTGCATCACCGACCTGATGGTGAAGGAAGGTCTCATCAACCTCGACTTCGCCGACGTTCGCTCCGTGATGCGCGGCATGGGCAAGGCCATGATGGGCACCGGCGAAGCTAGTGGCGAAAAGCGTGCACAGCAGGCGGCGGAAGCGGCCATTGCCAACCCGCTGCTCGACGAATCCTCGATGAAGGGCGCAAGAGGCCTGCTCATCTCCATTACGGGCGGCAACGACCTGACGCTGTTCGAAGTGGATGAAGCGGCTACCCGCATCCGCGAGGAAGTTGACGCCGACGCCAACATCATTCTGGGCGCGACCTTCGACGAGACGCTGGATGGTCTCATCCGCGTGTCCGTCGTTGCAACCGGCATTGACAGGGAGGAAGGCCTTGCGGCCAACACGTTTCCCGGAACAGCATCTCAGCCTGTAAAGGCCGAAGCTCCGGCGGTAAGCCGGACACCGGAAATCAACACTCAGCGCCCGGCCGCTCTGGCTGAAAAGGCTCACGCCGAAAATGCCGCTGCCAAGGCCGTTGCCAATCTGGAACGGGAACTTGCCATTCCGGATCCGCAGCCGGTCGCCGTCGCAAGCGATCCGGCTGTCGAGATCAAGAAGGTGCAGCCGGCAGCAGGTTCGCTTGCAGCCAAGCCGCAGATGCTCGACATCGAAGACGAAGCCCGGGCACCTGTCGCAGAAGACATGCCGGTCAGCCAGCCTTACATTCCGCCGGTTGCCGCCGAGCATAACCCTGCACCGCGCATGCCGCGGGTGGAGGATTTCCCGCCGATCGCTCAGCGTGAAATTCAGGCAAAGCAGCAGACTGCAAATGTAGCCCAGCCTCAGCAGGCCGTTGCCCAGCAGCGTCCTCAGCAGCCTGCTCCGGCACCGAGCTATGAAGAGCACGTCGAAGACGACCGCCGCCCGATGGGGCTGCTGCGTCGCCTTGCAAGCGGCCTTGGCCGTCATCACGAAGAAGATCAGGAACATGACATGGCTGCCGCACCGGTTGCCCGTCCTGCTCCGCAGATGCAGCCGGCCCAGCAGGCCGCCCCGCGTGCGCCCCAGCAACGTCCCGCAGCTCATGGCGCTGCAGGCCAGCTGGACAACACCGGGCGGGCAACGCCGAAGCCGGTAACTGCAACAGAAGACGAACAATTGGAAATTCCGGCGTTTCTTCGCCGCCAGGCCAACTGATTCGAGACCCGATCATCTTCCCTGATCGTTACAGCCCGGAGTTCACGCTCCGGGCTGTTTCCGTAACGGAACAAATTCCCGTTTTAATTCAGTGATTTGAAAGCCTGTGAATCGTTACAAATCGTAATAAAGCTTTATTTCGCCCAATTGGGGTTCGGGACTATGTTCCCAGCCAACGCGGGATCGTTAAAAGTCCGTAACCCTTTAAGGGCAAATAGAGGGCTTGTTTCCGCCGCAAACCGGAAGGGCAGGGTTTTATGACCGCATATGTTGACCGACAGACGACGCTAGCCGATCAGGTGACCCTGACCGGGATTGGCGTTCATTCGGGCAAACCCGCGTCGATCACTCTCGTACCGGCCGAAGCTGGTGTGGGGATTGTGTTCACCCGCACCGACCAGGAAAACTCCACCGAAGTTCCGGCACTCTGGAACAAGGTATCCGCAACAGCACTTTGCACCGTTCTCGGCGATCCTTCCAGTGAAGGTGTCGCGACCGTTGAACATCTCATGGCTGCTCTTTTCGGCATGGGTGTCGACAACCTGATCGTGGAAATCGACGGTCCGGAAATGCCGGTCATGGACGGCAGCAGCGTTGCGTTTGTCGAAGCAATCGAGCAGATCGGCCTGAAACGCCTGGACCGGGGACGCCGGTACCTGAAGGTGAAGAAGACCGTTCGCGTCGACAACGGCACGGCATGGTGCGAGCTGCACCCCTACAACGGCACCAAGTTCGATATCACCATCGACTTCGACACGCCGCTGATCGGTCGCCAGCAGTTCTCTTCCGACATCACCCCGGACGTGTTCCGTGACGAGCTTTCCCGTGCGCGCACCTTCGGCTACGTGAAGGATGTCGAGCAGCTTTGGAAGATGGGCTTTGCCTTGGGATCGTCGCTGGAAAATTCCGTGGCGATTGCCGAGGACAAGGTTCTCAATCCGGAAGGCACCCGCTGGCCGGACGAGTTCGCACGTCACAAGGCGCTGGACGCGGTTGGCGACCTGGCTCTTGCCGGTCTGCCGATCCTGGGTCTCTACCGCTCCTACAAGGGCGGGCACAAGATGAACCACGCGATCCTGGTCAAGCTGTTTGAAGATCCGAGCGCGTTCGAAATCGTCGAGTCGCCTGCGTTCCGCAAGGTCGGCCAGGTCGACAAGGGCGGTATCGCAGCCGCTGCTGCTTTCGGGCCTGACGTCTCCTGATATAATTTTGATCGGCCGCTTTGATGAAGCGGCCGTTTTCTTTTCGGCGGAATTCGGAACCTATTTGGACCGGTTGCCATAAAATTGCTCAAAAAAACCGTCAGATGGCCGATGAGGACGTGACGGGGACCGGTGATTTCCGCTAAACACTCCTGTCGATAAATTTGCAAGGCCGCATGACATGGGCCTTAGGGGCCGGAAAGGTCCGGGAGTATAGGCGTGAACGGAATGGATACTGGTTCTGAAGTGAACAGAGCCAAACACATGAAAACCTTCCTGAGATTGGCCGTTCTGGCTGTACCGCTTGCGCTTGCCGCATGCGGTGGCAAGGACGATCTCGATGAGCTGGCACTCAACGATACGCCGCCGGAAGTTCTGTTCAACGAAGGCCTGTCCCTGCGCGCGCAAGGCAAACTGCGCGATTCGACCCAGAAATTCGAAGAGCTCGACAAGCTCTATCCCTATTCTGAATACTCCAAGAAGTCGCTCGTGAACCTGGCGTTCCTAAACTACTCGCGCGGCAAGTACACGGAAACCGTAACTGCGGCGAAGCGGTTCGTGACGCTCTATCCGGGGGACGAGGATTCAGCCTACATGCTGTATCTCGCCGGTCAGGCCTATTTCCGCCAGATGCCGGACATTACCCGCGACCAGGCCGTGACCCGGAAGGCAGCTGGTGCGTTCAACGAGCTGATCCAGCGCTTCCCGGAATCGGAATATGTGCCGGATGCCGAAAGCAAGCTGCGCATCGTTCATGACCAGCTTGGTGGCAAGGAAATGCAGGTCGGTCGCTTCTACCTGAAGAAGCGCAACTACATCGCGGGGATCAACCGCTTCAAGACGGTTGTCGTCGATTACCAGACCACGCGGCACGTGGAAGAAGCCCTGTTCCGCCTGACCGAAGCCTACTACGCGCTCGGTGTCGTCAACGAAGCGCAGACGGCCGCAGCCGTGCTCGGGCACAACTACCCGGACAGCCAGTGGTACAAGGACGCCTATTCGCTGCTCAACAAGGGTGGGTACGAGCCTTCCGAAGACAGCGGCAGCTGGATCAGTCGCGCCTTCAAGAGCATCTGACGCCTGGTTTAATCCCGAAATGGCTTCAGCCTCGCAAATGAGGTTGAAAAGGCCCAAACAGGCTCTTTCAAGACGCTTCGGTCCTCCTATATGGTGGGCCGAACTTTAAGGAGCATCCCTTCATGCTGGTCGCGCTGTCTATCCGTGACATCGTTCTGATCGACCGTCTTGACCTCGAATTTGCCGCCGGCATGTCGGTTCTCACCGGCGAAACCGGTGCGGGCAAATCCATCCTTCTTGACTCCTTGTCGCTGGCACTCGGCGCGCGTGGTGATGCCGATCTCGTGCGTCATGGCGAGGCGCAAGGGCAGGTGACGGCTGTCTTTGATGTGGCGGCGGATCATCCCGTTCGCATGTTCCTGCGCGAGAACGATGTCGATGACGATGGCGACATCATCCTGCGCCGTATCCAGACCTCCGATGGCCGCACCCGGGCCTTCGTCAACGATCAGCCCGTCAGTGCAGGACTGCTGCGCCAGGCGGGTGCGCTCCTGGTGGAAATCCACGGACAGCACGATGACCGTGCCCTGGTTGACCCGGAAAGCCACCGGGCCCTCATTGATGTTTTCGGAGGGCTGACGGCCGAAGCCGAGGCCGTGACACAGGCCTTTGCCACCTATCGCGCTGCCGACAAGGCAGTGACCGATCACGAGAAACGTATAGAAGCCGCGCGCAACGAGGCTGATTTCCTGCGTGCTGCCGTCGATGAACTGTCAGCCCTCAAGCCGGAAACCGGCGAAGAGGAGCAACTGGCTACCCGGCGGACGGACATGATGGCGGTCGAGAAGATCGCCGGTGATCTGAACGAAGCCTTTGAAACCTTGAACGGCACTGCGTCGCCAATCCCGGAACTGGCCAGCCTGCTGCGGCGTCTGGAACGCAAGGCCGACCAGGTGCCCAATCTTCTTGGCCAGCCCGTCCGCACGCTTGCCGAGGCGATGGATCTTCTGGAAGAAACCCGCGGCGGACTGGAAAGCGCGCTGCGCGAGACCGAATATGATCCACGCGAACTGGAAGCTGTCGAAGAGCGGCTGTTTGCGCTTCGTGCTGCCTCCCGCAAGTTCTCGGTGCCGGTTGACGAACTGTCCGCCCTGTGTGCCCGCATGAGCGGCGATCTGGCCGATCTCGATGCGGGGGAAGACAAGTTGGCGGCGCTAGTGAGTGCTGCTGGAAAGGCCCGGGCCGAATACGACAAGAAGGCAGCCAGCCTCTCGGACAAGCGGCGAAAGACAGCCAAGGCACTGGAAAAGGCTGTTGAAATGGAGTTGCCCGACCTCAAGTTGGAGCGGGCAAAATTCATCGTCGAAGTGGAAAGCAATCCGGAAAGCCGCAGCCGTTCGGGGATCGATCTGCTGGAGTTCCATGTCCAGACGAACCCAGGCACGAAGCCGGGACCGATGATGAAGGTTGCGTCCGGTGGCGAGCTTTCCCGTTTCCTCTTGGCACTGAAGGTGTCTCTCGCCGACAAGGGCTCTGCCCCGACGCTGGTTTTTGACGAGATCGACACAGGTGTGGGCGGTGCCGTGGCCGAGGCCATCGGCCTGCGTCTGGCACGACTTGCCGGCAGCGTTCAGGTTCTGACGGTTACCCACGCCCCGCAGGTGGCAGCTCGCGCTGCAGGGCATTTCCTGATCGCCAAGGAAGCGACCAAGAAGGACCGGGTGGCAACACGCGTTCAGCGTATTGATGAAGACCACCGCAGCGAGGAAATCGCCCGGATGCTTGCCGGCAGCGTTATCACGGAAGAAGCCCGTGCCGCAGCGCGCAGGCTGCTGACGGCTGCGGAATAGGAAATAGGATCCGTCGCAGTGGACAAAAAGAGGGCGGGTTAGCCGAAGCTCCCGCCCTGTGGTGCAGTTTTCAAATGAGAAATGGTCTTACGGCTCCTTGACGAGCGGTGCTTCCTTCATGTCAGGCAGCTTCAGTTCACCTTCTCCCAGATTGGGGACATTCAGCTCGATGCTCAGCTCTTCGTCGTTCGTGAAAAAGCCATTGGCATAGAGCAGGCCGCCTGCGATCAGCGCGACGACAAGCGCTCCGGCCATAAACCAGCCAGCGCTGTTGCCGTTCGTCTTCTCGACATAATGCGTTTCACGGTCCTGATAAGCCATTCGTGTCTCCTCATTCCAACATTGACCAGCATCGAGTTTTGCCGGTTCGATGTGCTATCAACGCTTGAGCCCGCCATTCGGTTCCGGTATCCGATTTAATCCGGTCATCAACTCGGCCTGTCCCGCTGACACATTTCGTGAAGACATCATGACTGACACTTCCTTCGCCCAAACCGACATCGACGCCCTGACGCAGGAGGAAGCACAGGTCGAGCTGAAACGGCTGGCGGCGGAAATCGCCGAGCACGACCGCCGCTATCACCAGGAAGATGCCCCGGTGATCTCGGATGCGGACTATGACGCCCTGCGCCGGCGGAACGCGGCCATCGAGGCCCGGTTTCCCAACCTCATTCTTGAAGACGGTCCCTCTGCCCAGGTAGGGGCGGCCCCGGCGTCCGGTTTCGGCAAGATTACTCACCGGGTGCCGATGCTGTCGCTGGACAATGCCTTCAACGATGACGACGTCCGGGATTTCGTCGGCCGCGTGCGCCGGTTTCTGAAATTCGATCCGCTGATGGGGGCTCTGGCAGTTACCGCGGAGCCGAAGATCGACGGTCTGTCGCTGTCTCTTCGGTATGAAAACGGCACTCTGGTTTACGCCGCAACGCGAGGTGACGGCACCACAGGTGAAAACGTCACCGAGAACGCGAAGACAATCAAGGATATTCCGGTAAAGCTGTCCGGCACGGTGCCGGGCGTCGTTGAAGTGCGCGGCGAAGTCTATATGGCGCACAAGGATTTTCAGGCGCTGAACGAGCGCATGGCAGCCAATGGCGGCAAGGTTTTCGCCAACCCGCGCAACGCGGCGGCGGGCTCGTTGCGCCAGCTGAAATCCGAAATCACGGCCTCCCGCCCACTGCGGTTCTTCGCTTATGCCTGGGGCGAGATGAGCGAGCTGCCGGAAGACACCCAGTTCGGCATGGTCAAGCAGCTGGAAGCCTGGGGCTTTCAGGTCAATCCGCTGATGAAACGCTGTGAAACCGTGGAAGAGCTTCTCGGAGTCTATCACGGCATCGAGGAAAGCCGTGCCCAGCTCGATTATGATATCGATGGTGTGGTCTACAAGGTCGACCGGCTGGACCTGCAGGAGCGCCTCGGCTTTGTCTCGCGGTCTCCCCGGTGGGCGATTGCTCACAAGTTCCCGGCCGAACAGGCCTACACCATTCTCAACGACATCGAGATCCAGGTTGGCCGAACAGGTGCCCTGACGCCGGTTGCCAAGCTGGAGCCGATCACGGTGGGCGGTGTCGTCGTTTCAAACGCGACCCTTCACAACGAAGACCATATCAAGGGAATTGGCCAGGACGGAGAGTCGATCCGCGGCGGCAAGGATCTTCGCATCGGTGACACGGTGAAGATCCAGCGTGCCGGCGACGTCATTCCGCAGATTGTCGATATCGATCTGGACAAACGACCCGATGGGGCGGAAGCCTTCGAGTTTCCAACGATCTGCCCCGCCTGTGGCAGCCACGCGGTGCGCGAGGAAAAGGAAAAGACCGGCCGCCGCGATGCCGTGCGCCGCTGCACCGGCGGTCTGATTTGCCCGGCCCAGGCAACGGAAAAGCTCAAGCATTTCGTCTCGCGCAATGCCTTCGACATCGAAGGCTTCGGCGACAAGCAGGTCGACGCCTTCTACAAGGAAGGCCTTGTGATGGCCCCGGCGGACATCTTCACGCTGGAGGAGCGGGACAAGCGCTCTCTCACCAAGTTGCGCAACCGGGAAGGCTGGGGGGCCGTTTCGGCGAAGAACCTTTTCGAGGCAATCAACGCGCGGCGAGAGATTGACCTTCATCGTTTCATCTTCGCCCTTGGCATCCGTCACGTGGGCGAGGGCAACGCCAAGCTTCTGGCACGTGCCTATGGCTCCTGGGCGGTGTTCTATGCAGCCATGAAGGCGGCGCATGACACGGCGGGCGAAGCCTGGACAGAGCTCAATGACATCGACGGCATCGGCCATATCGTTGCCGAGGCGCTGGCGGAGTTCTTTGCCGAGCAACACAATCTCGACCAACTCGACGCACTTCTGGTCGAGGTATCACCCAAGGACGCTGAAAAGATCAACGCCTCCGGCTCGCCGGTCGCCGGCAAGACAGTGGTTTTCACCGGCTCGCTGGAACGAATGACCCGCGACGAAGCCAAGGCCATGGCCGAACGCTTTGGTGCCAAGACGGCAGGTTCCGTGTCGAAAAAGACCGACCTGGTGGTGGCCGGTCCTGGTGCTGGTTCAAAGCTGAAAAAGGCACAGGAGCTGGAGATCGAAGTCATCTCCGAGGATGACTGGTTCGATCTGGTGGGGGCCTGAGCGGGTATTCCCTTCGTGTTTTGTCATCCGGGTTAGGACCGAGGCAGAGGCATTTTGCTCCACCGGTGCCTGCGTTTACTGGATCCCCGCCTGCGCGGGGATGACAAGAGAGAGGCTTCAGGACATGGCTTTGCTTCTTGTCATCCCGGTTTGACGCGTGGCAGCAAGACCGGGATCCAGTACCCCCTGTGCTCGCTGGAACCACAAACCTCTGGGGTTCCTGAAACCGCTATCGGCATTGCCAAATCAGCAGGACTAACGTTTATCCGGGAAGAATTTCAACAAAGGTTCCACGTTGCACCTCGATCAGCAATACTATGTCTACATTCTTGCAAGCGGACTGGGCGGCACGCTCTATGTCGGGGTGACGAATGACCTGTTGGGCAGGGTTTCGCAGCACCGTGAAAGCATCGGAAGCCAGTTTACCGCGAAGTATGGCGTGCATTGGTTGGTGTATTACGAAGTTCACGAGGAAATCGAGTGGGCGATCAAGCGGGAAAAACAGCTCAAACGCTGGAATCGTGCCTGGAAGATCCGTTTGATCGAAGAACGGAATCCAAACTGGGACGACCTGTTTGCTAAACTGGTTTGATACTTTTGCGTTGCTTCGATCGTTTTCTGGGCATTGCCAGTTCTCCCGCCGCTTGGTCAAGCAACAGGCTCCCTTGTTTACTGGATCCCCGCCTTCGCGGGGATGACAAGAGAGGCTTCAAGACATGCCTTTGCCCGTTGTCATCCCGGTTTGACGCGCAGCGGCAAGACCGGGATCCAGCAACCCCTGTGCTCGCTGGAACCGCAAACCTCTGGGGTTCCTGAAATCTGTCGCGGCTTTGTCAAAGGAGGCGGCCTCACGCAGTTGCCGGTTCAAATAAGAAAAGCCCGCTTCTTGTCCCCACCAAATCGGTCATTCCTGCCTCGCCAGCGCAGGTATGTTGCTATATTGTTCTCAAAACAAGCGCTTGAAACCGGACCAGTAAACCATGACCGACCCGGACGGGTACGACGATTCCTTTGACGATCCATTCCAGCCTATCGGCACGCGGGCGGAGTCCGCGCCTGCACCCGTGCGGCCGCAAGGAGGGATCGCGGCCAGGGCGATGGCGGCACGGCGGGCACCGGACTATCTGACGGGGCTGAACCCGGAGCAGCGGCTGGCGGTGGAAACGACCGAAGGGCCGGTTCTGGTGCTGGCTGGTGCCGGTACGGGCAAGACCCGCGTGCTGACAACACGCATCGCCCATATCCTGGCAACCGGCTTGGCGCGGCCGTCCGAAATTCTGGCTGTCACGTTCACTAACAAGGCTTCGCGCGAGATGAAGGAACGCATTGCCGGTTTTGTCGGCGGCAATGTGGAAGGCATGGCGTGGCTCGGCACGTTCCACTCCATCTGTGTGAAGATCCTGCGCAAGCATGCCGAACTTGTCGGCTTGAAATCGTCCTTCTCGATCCTCGACACCGATGATCAGATCCGCCTTATCAAGCAGATCATCCAGGCCGAGGGGCTGGACGACAAGCGCTGGACGGCCAAGGCCTTTGCCGGGATGCTGGATGGTTGGAAAAACCGGGCTCTGGGACCAAAGGATATCCCGGAAGGCGAGGCGCGGGCGTTTGCCAACGGCAAGGGCCGAAAGCTCTACGAGGAATATCAGGAGCGTCTGTCGATCCTGAACGCGGCCGATTTCGGTGATCTGCTTTTGCATGTCATCACGCTGTTTAAGACGCAGCCGGATGTCCTCAAGGAATATCAGCGCCGCTTCCGCTACATGCTGGTGGACGAATATCAGGACACCAACATCGCGCAATACCTGTGGCTGCGCCTGCTGGCCCAGGGCAACCCGAATGTCTGCTGTGTCGGTGATGATGACCAGTCGATCTACGGCTGGCGCGGCGCGGAAGTCGATAACATCCTGCGCTTCGAACATGACTTCAAGGGCGCCACCGTCATTCGCCTGGAGCGCAATTACCGCTCGACCAGCCATATCCTGGCTGCCGCTTCCCACCTGATTGCCTTTAACGAAGGCCGGCTCGGCAAGACGCTGTTCACCGATTTCGAGGAACCCGACCACGACCTGGTGTCGGTGGCCTCTGTCTGGGACAGCGAAGAAGAAGCGCGCACCATCGGCGACGAGATTGAGACGCTTCAGTCGCGAGGTCATTCGCTCAATGAAATGGCGGTTCTGGTGCGGGCATCCTTCCAGATGCGTGAGTTCGAAGACCGGTTTGTCACGCTGGGGCTTAACTACAGGGTCATCGGCGGTCCGCGCTTTTATGAGCGCATGGAAATTCGCGATGCCATGGCCTATTTCCGCTGTGTCGCGCAACCCGCGGACGATCTGGCGTTTGAGCGCATTGTCAACACGCCGAAGCGCGGTCTTGGCGATGCGACGCTGAAACTGGTCCATGGCGTTGCCCGGGCAGAGCGTATTCCACTGATGCAGGCGGCAAGCCAGCTTATCGATACCGAAGAACTGAAGCCAAAGCCACGCAACGCGCTGAAGTCCGTGCTCGACAACTTCGAGCGCTGGCGGCGTCAGCTCGACCAGATGAAACACACCGAACTGGCGGAAATCATCCTCGATGAGAGCGGCTACACCGAGATGTGGCGGCAGGACCGCTCGGCGGAAGCGCCCGGACGGCTCGACAACCTGAAGGAACTGATCCGGTCGATGGACGAATTTGAATCCATGGCCGGTTTCCTGGAGCACATTTCCCTCGTCATGGACCGGGACAGCGCGGATGCGACCGACGCCGTATCCATCATGACGCTGCACTCGGCCAAGGGGCTGGAATTCGACACGGTTTTCCTGCCCGGCTGGGAAGAGGGGTTGTTTCCCCACCAGCGCGCGCTGGATGAATCCGGTCGCGCCGGTCTGGAAGAAGAGCGCCGGCTGGCCTATGTCGGCATCACCCGGGCGAAGAAACGCGCAAAGCTCTATTTCGCGTCCAACCGGCGCATTCACGGCCTCTGGCAGTCCACCGTTCCCTCACGGTTTCTGGATGAGCTGCCGCCGGACCATGTCGAGATTGCCGAAGCTTCGTCCAGCTATGGCGGCTATGGCGGTGGCGGTTACGGACCGTCCCGGTTCGACAGTCATGATCCCTTCGACAAGGGCAGCTACTCCACGCCGGGCTGGCAACGTGCGCAGCGTGCCAAGCAGTCCTCCAGCGGATTTTCCGATGGCGGTGGCCGTGGGTATCAGTCCGCGCGGCAAAAGCGTCAGGGGCCGTTGACCATCGAAGGAGAGCTGGTGGCGAAATCCGTCAGTGACACGCCATCGCAATTCTCTCTGGGCGAGCGCGTGTTCCACATCAAGTTCGGCTATGGCGCCATCAAGTCGATCGAGGGAAACAAGCTGACCATCGACTTTGAAAAGGCAGGGGTGAAGAAGGTCATCGACAGTTTCGTCGAACGGCACTGACCGGCTGGTTGCAAGAACTTGTCCGGTGCACTGCTTCTGACGTCTACGCTCCGATAGAACCGGGAATTTGGTCTCGCACCTGATGTATCCTTGGGGTGGCCCCAAAGCCTAAGACACTTTAAGCTTGGGGGTGTTCTAGAGATCGACACCTTGCGGTTCGATCAGCATGTCGCGTTCCTTCAGGTAGGGATGTATACCGACGGCCTCACGCAGCACTTCCTGGCCCAATTGCACCCTGCCGAGCGTCATGAAGATGATTGCCTTGCCGGACAAGGCGCCAAAGTGCCGTGGTTCCAGAGCAAGGGCGCGTTCGATATCTTTAAGGCTGCCTTCGTAATTACCCTGCAGGAAGAGGATGAAGGCACGCTGGTTCCAGCCTTCCGAGTAATCCGGTGCTTCTTCCACGACCGTGTCGAGCAGATCCTTCGCACCCTGAAAGTCATAGGATCCTCGTTTACGCATGGCTTCGTCCACCTTCTGCCGGATCTCCGGCGTGGGGGCGGCATCCAGCCAGGTGTGCCAGATGCTATCTTCGATCTTGCTGGCCGCCTCTTCATTCGGAGCGTTCTTCAAGGCTTCAAACAGTTGATCCTGCTCGGACGTTGCCCAGGCGGGTAGGATGAGAAGCTGGAGGCAAAGAAGGGCAGCAACCAGACATCCGGTCACTTGCAGCCAGTTTAGGCGCGAACGGGGGCAAGTCATGGGTGTTTCCTCGCATTTCCCAAAGAAATGGGGCAGAGGCCCGGTTTGCCCAGTCCCGGGACCGTTTCAAGCTGGCATCGCTGGCCGCTTCCCGCTATACCGCACGCCTTGACCCCAATAACCACAGGCGCGAGCGGCGATGAAAACCATCCGGGTGCGGATCACGGCTGAAGAACTGGAAGCCAAGCGGATCTCCGAGATCCTTGAACGGGCGTTTGAGGACGACGGCAATCCGGTGACCATCTACGAAGCAACGCCGGACGGACGCCTGTGGGCGGCTGAAATTCTTCTGTTCGACATGGAGCCGGAAGAGGCGGCTGCGATGGTGCGCGACCGTGTCGGCGCCGATGCATTTGCCGCGCCGCTGGAAGCAGAAGAACTGCCGGATATCAATTGGGTCGAGAAGAGCCTGGAAGGGCTGAAGCCGGTAAAGGCCGGTCGTTTCGTTGTTCACGGCAGCCACGATAGGGACAAGGTTCCAGGTGGGGCTATCGGCATAGAGATCGAAGCAGCGCTTGCCTTCGGAACCGGCCACCATGGCACGACCGCGGGTTGCCTGGAGGAAATCGACAGGCTTTTGTCCATGCGCGCGTATGACAGCATTCTCGATCTTGGAACGGGAACAGGCGTGCTGGCAATCGCCGCTGCGCTTCAATCCCGCCAGTTGGTTCTTGCAACCGATATCGACCCTGTTGCGACGAAAACGGCGCTGGAAAACGCCCGGCTCAACGGTGCGGGGCATCTTGTTCGTGGCTTTACCGCCAACGGAATTGAAGACCGCCGCTTTCGTCTCTTTGGTCCGTTCGATCTGGTGATCGCCAACATCCTGGCGCGGCCGCTGATGAAGATGGCGAAGTCCATCGGTGAACGCATGACGCCGACCGCAACCCTCGTGCTGTCCGGCCTTAGGGTGGAAGACGGCCCCCGGATCCTGTTCGCCTACGGCTGTCAGGGTTTCATTCTGGACAGGCGCGGTGAAAAGGACGGCTGGTTGACGCTTACTCTTGTGCGGGGACGTAAACAGGCCTGACTGCGTCCGCCACCTGCCAGGAAGCAGCAATGATCATGTCCTCGCCCGCAAGACGCTTGTCGACGCCAGGCTCCGCAGGATGAGGGAAGGGGAGAGCCGTTTCTATTATTCTGGTGCTGGCAAATTTTGACTGCAGATACAAAAAGACCCGCCGAAATTTTCGGCGGGTCTTTTCTTGTGCACAGTGGTCTTTACTTAAACCGTCCTGAGCCCCTTAGAACGCGCTGGTAGAGGTGCCTTCGCGCTCGAGCTGGGCGCGGTCATAGCCGTGGGAGGCCAGGGTCGCGTCGTCCAGTGACAGCAGGTAGCCGTTGACATAGCGGCGTGCCTGGATGGAGCGGGCTTCAATCATGCGGTCGAATGCGCGGCGCATGAAGCTGCCGCCAGCGCGGGTCGAAGTGGTCGTTTTCATGGTCATCGTGATCAATCCCATTTGAAGGTTAAGAGCTTCCCTAGGGAGAACGTCTTTTTCTTGTGTGACCTATATATGCGCTTTTGCCGGGACCTCAGGTAGGCCTCGAAACGCATGCCAGCCTTGCGCTCTTCGCATATGCGAAAGATTTTGCTGCAGTGCGAAATATAGGGAAGATTATGCTGCTGAACCAATTCAAGCGGAATAATTATCCAGCTTGATCGGATGGGGTCGCGAAATTATCTTGCGGCCATGTTCCAGACCTTTGACGATCTCAGTGATCCTTCCTGTGGTGCGCCGCATGCGGCGCTTCTCAGAGCCGAACTCTCCCGCCGTGGTCTTGACGGCTTTCTCGTGCCGCGTGCCGATGCGCATCAGGGCGAATATGTTCCGCCGCATGATTGCCGCCTCCAGTGGCTGACAGGCTTTACGGGATCTGCCGGCATGGCGGGGGTTCTGGGGGAAGAAGCTGCAATTTTCGTCGATGGCCGATACACCATCCAGGTGCGTGACCAGGTCGACATGGCGGTCTTTCCGGCGCGCCATCTTGTCAATGAGCCCGTGACCGACTGGCTGGCCGAACGACTGCAGCCAGGGCAGAAGCTGGGCATCGATGCCATGCTGCACACGGTGCGAGAGGTTCGCCGTCTCGAGGAGATTTGTGAGTCGGCCGGCGCCACTTTGGTCAAGCTGAACGACAACCCGGTTGACAGTGTCTGGAAGGACCGTCCGGAGCCGCCGCTTGGTCAGGTTTTTCTCTATCCGGTTGAGCTTGCCGGACGCGGTGCAAAGGACAAGATTGCCGAAATCCAGTCGGCCCTCGCAGACAAGAAGGCGGATGCCTGCGTGCTGACGCAGCCCGACTCGATTGCCTGGCTGTTCAACATCCGTGGGTCTGACGTCAACCATACGCCGTTGCCGCTCTCCTTTGCCACGGTTCCGGCAGAAGGCAAGCCGTCCCTGTTCATTGATGGCCGCAAGTTGTCCAATTCCGTTCGCGATGCACTCGCCGATCTGACGGACCTCAGTGAACCGGCTGATTTCAAGCCGGGGCTGGAGGGTCTCGGCAAGGCTGGTGCCAGGGTGATGATTGATCCGGGCCTGGCGGGGGTCGGCATCGCCGACGCCATCACCAAGGCAGGTGGAACCTTGCTGGAAGCGCAAGACCCGATCCTGCTGCCGAAGGCGATCAAGAACGAGACGGAACTGAAAGGCGCGCGCACCGCACATGTCCGCGATGCAGCTGCTTTCGTCAATTTTCTGTGCTGGTTTGACGAAGTTGCCCCCAAGGGCGATCTCGATGAGATCACCGCTGCGGAAAAGCTTGAACAGTTCCGCCGGGAAACCGGTGTTCTAAAAGATATTTCCTTCGACACGATTTCCGGTGCGGGCCCGAACGGGGCGATTTGCCATTACAGGGTCAGCCGGTCCAGCAATCTCAAGATCCCGGTCGGCAAACCGTTCCTGATTGATTCGGGGGCCCAGTACGAAGACGGTACCACCGACATCACCCGCACACTTGCGGTCGGGGAAGTCGGCACGGAGATGAAAAAGCACTACACGCTGGTGCTGAAGGGACATATTGCGATCTCGACGGCAAAGTTCCCGGAAGGCACCACGGGTGCGCAGCTCGATACGCTTGCCCGGATCGACCTGTGGAAGGCCGGTCTTGATTTTGACCATGGCACCGGTCACGGCGTCGGTGCCTACCTTAGCGTTCACGAAGGACCACAGCGCATTGCCAAAACCGGCACGGTGCCGCTGAAACCGGGCATGATCCTGTCGAATGAGCCGGGCTACTATCCGGCGGGCGACTACGGCATCCGGATCGAAAACCTGGAAGTCGTCACGCCTGCGCGTGATTTGCCGGGTGGGGAACGCCCGATGCTCGGCTTCGAAACGATTACGCTTGTGCCCATGGATCTTCGGTTGATTGAGCCTGCTCTGTTGACGGTGGCCGAGCGCGACTGGTTGAACCGGTATCATGAGAGGGTCCGTGCCGAGATCGGCCCCCTTGTGGGCGCGAAAGAGCGGATCTGGCTGGAACAGGCGACAAAAGCGATCTAAAAGATCCTGGAGGCCGGTTTCGACCGGCCTTCCTATTTTGAATTCTTGTTTATCGAGCTGAGGTTTTTCAATGCGCGCCGCGGATGTTCTCAAGATGCCGCTCTACGCTGCCGAGCTGGCAACCGGAGCCAAGTCGTTTCGGGACAACCCGCTGATTGGCAGCCGCCGGCTGAACGAGGCCGGGTTGCACGCCAAGCGCATCAAGCTGGCGGAATCCATGGCGGATTCGCGCCGCCGCAGGTTGGAGCACCTGCTGCCGGAAGCTGATCGCGCAGCTTATGCAAAAGACGGATTTATCGCCACCCGCAATCTTCTGCCGGAAGATGAACTGGCGGCGCTGCGTAAGGAAGTCGAAACAACGCGCTTCGATGCCTGGGACATGCGCCAGGGCAATGCCGTCACGCGGTTCGTTCCCCTGCCGCCCAGTGTGCTTGCAGATTTGCCGCATCTGAAGGCCTTCGTCTGGAGCAAGCCGTTCCAGAACGGTCTGCGTTATGTCGGTTCGACCAATGGTGATCCACTGGTCTACCTGCATATCGTCATGACCAATCCGGACACCAAGCGGAAGGCCGACCCGCAAACGGCGTTCCATTCCGACACCTTCCACCAGACCGCGAAATCGTGGTTCTTCCTCTATGACATCGATGATGCCGAGGGACCTTTCACGTATATTCCCGGATCGCACCGGCTGACGCCGGAACGGCTGGAATGGGAACGTGAACAGAGCCTGTCGGCCTGTGGCGACAAGAACACGCTGCATGCTCGCGGTTCCTTCCGCCTTGCTCCGGAAGAACTGGGTCGGCTGAAGTATCCCGAGCCGGTGAGGTTTGCGGTTCCCGGCAACACGCTGGTCGTTGCCGATACCCATGGCTTCCACGCCCGTGCCGCCAGCAAGCGACCGTCGGTTCGCGTGGGCATTTATGGCTCGTTGCGCCGAAATCCATTCCTGCCGTGGGCGGGGCTTGACCCGTTCGATCTGCCAGGCATCAGGGGGCGCCAGGCCCGGTTCTACATGGCCCAGAAGGATCTGCAATTCCGCCTGAAGGGCAAGGCATCGCATCGCTATGCGGGCAAGATCCTGGTGACGGAACCTTCCAAATTCTGACCTTGCGGACAATCCTCTAGGCGGAATTCCTGCAGGTGTCCGTTAGTGGTGCTCTTCCTCGTTGGCCTTGATCAGCTCCGAGTTGAAGTGATTGAGCGCCTTTACGTGGCGCGCCTGTCCGACGATCCTGGTTGCATCTTTGGTGCTGACGACGGGAAGCAATGCTTCTCCGCAGGAATCGAAGCTTTTCAGTGCGCTTTCAAGCGAGTCTGTATCATGAAGGTAGCTGCCGTCCTGACCGGGTCGGAAAATGCAATCCTCCTCATTGGCCGGGGGAGGGTCCATGAAATCCTTCACCTTGACCGTTTCTCCCAGAAAGCGGTGGATGCCGTCATTCACGAAATAGCCGCGCAAGCCAAGAAGCCAGTGGAAATAGGATTTGCCATGAACGGCCTGCGTCAGGCCCGTTGCAATCGACACGGTCAGCAGCAGGGCGATCGAGAGCGTGTAGCCGCCGGTCAATTCGAAAACGATCATGGTTGTTGAAAAGGGCGCGCCGAGAACTGCTGCTGCAACGGCCCCCATTCCCAGGATCGCGTAAAGCCCCTCGCTTGAAGCCAGTTCGGGAAAGACGGAGGCGGCAATCAGCCCGAAGGCGCCTCCGGTCATTGCCCCCAGATAGAGCGATGGAGAAAAGATGCCGCCACCAAAACGGGACGCCAGCGTGATCGCGGTCGCGGCCGTTTTCGCAAACAGCAGAGCGAACAGCATCGCAAGGGGCAACTGGTCCTTGAGGGCGGCGTCCGTGGTCTCGTAGCCGACGCCAAGCACGTCGGGAAAGACCAGAGCAATGAGCCCGACCGCGAAACCGCCGATAACGGGCCGCAGCCAGACCGGCATCGAAATGTTCCGGGCAACCCAATCCGTTCCGATCAATGCAAACTGGAACAGGATTGCCACGAGGGCGGAAATCAGGCCCAGAAGCGCAAAGGCCGGAAACTCCCAATAGGAGGTGATCTGGTGTCCCGGGATCACGAAGGCGGCAACGTCGCCGAACCAGAGCCGGGAGAAAACGGTTCCCGTGACGGCGGCGATCGCGATGGGCGAAATGGCCGACATCGCATAGTGCCCGAGAATGACCTCGTGTGCGAACAGAACGCCTGCGATAGGCGCGTTGAAAGAGGCGGATACCGCACTGGCAACGCCGCAGGCCAGCAGAATGCGATGCGCGGAATCCGGCAGGTGAAACAGGCGCCCGACGGATGCACCGATGGTTGCTCCCAGGTGCACGACGGGGCCTTCACGCCCGGCACTGGCGCCGGAACCGAGCGATAACGCCGTGATAAGAGCTGATGATATGCCTGGCCAGAACGGCAGCCCGCGTCCGCCTTTGACACGAGCCTCGATCACGTCCGCCACGCTGAACGTTCTCTGCATCGGTTGTATGTACTGAAGCAGCAGGCCAACCAGCAATCCGCCAATGGTGGGCCCGGCAACGATCATGTACCACGGAAGTGTCGCGGCGGCGCTGACGACACGTTCCGTCGCCGTGCCAAGCCAGGGCAGCTGCACCAGGCTGATGATCTCACGGAAGATAATGGCCGCCCAGGAGACGAAAGAGCCGATCAGAAGGGCCAGCAGCCAGACGATATGGCTTTTCTGACGCAGAAATTCCCTGAAGTTGAACCCGATGCCAGCGAGAAGTCCGGCGATGCCGGAACGAATGGAAGGGGCGAGCCTGTAAAGAAAGTTCAATCGGTCTGGCATTTGGTCGGCGTGACTCAACTGAGATTAAAAGCCAATCTGGATTACGGCCCCATTTTACGGAGGAACCGCGTCACTTCACCGTCAAAATTGAAAAAATCCGGCTTGTCCCTTGATTTTCATGTGTTCAGGTTTAAGGAGGGGGGGTCGAAGCCTTCAGGCCATGTCGCCATCCCGGTCGCCTAGACCGGCTGTTTTGGGCTCCGGCAAATCGCCAGAAGTAGCCCTCTCAGCCAAGAAGTGTTGGCCTGCCATGTCCGTTGTTGAACCGTCCGATACACCGTCACTGTCCGGTGACGGCCCCCCAGACGCGCGCGAAGAACGCGTATTTTCTGTGCCCATGTTGTGTCTTGTGGCGTTCTTTATCGGGATCGTCGCAGCCATTGGCGCGGTTTTCTTCCGATATCTGATCTCGGTCGTTCATAATCTTTTCTACTACGGAAAATTTTCGACCGTTTACGACGCCAACCAGTTTGCCGATGCCAGTCCTCTTGGCGCTCTGGTCATTCTCGTACCCGTCGTCGGCGGTTTGATCGTGGTGTTTCTGGTGAAGACCTTCGCTCCGGAGGCCAAGGGGCACGGCGTGCCGGAGGTGATGTTCGCGGTCTACCACAAGAAGGGCGACGTTCGCGGCGTGGTGGCGCTGGTGAAATCCTTTGCCTCGGCGATTTCCATCGGAACCGGTGCATCCGTCGGCCGCGAGGGGCCGATCATCCAGATCGGCGCCTCCTTCGGTTCAACGATCGCCCGGGCGCTGCATTTGCCGCGCTGGCAAAAGATCACGCTGCTTTCTGCAGGGGCCGGGGCGGGGATTGCCGCCACCTTCAACACGCCGCTTGGCGGGGTGCTCTTTGCTGTCGAGATGCTGTTGCCCGAGGTCAGCAACCGGACATTCCTGCCCGTGGTCGTTGCCACGGCGACAGCCACATACGTTGGCCGGATTGCCTTTGGTCTCGACCCGGCCTTTATCGTGCCGATTTCCGCGGAAGAGGCTATCGAAGCCATCGCGCCGATCCAGCTGGGCGCCTATGCACTGCTCGGCGTCCTGGCCGGCATTGCCTCCTGGGCTTTCATTCGCACGCTCGCCTGGTGCGAGGACCTGTTCCCCAAGCTCCCGGGCAATGATTACACCCAGAACATCATCGGCATGCTGATCATCGGCACGCTCAGCTATGTCCTGATGCTCACCACCGGGCATTACCACACCGCAGGCGTTGGCTATGCCACGATCCAGGATATCCTGAACTCGACCCCTTATACGTTCATACTGCTGGCTGTTCTCTTCATTGCGAAAATCATCGCGACATCAATCAGCCTTGGTGCGGGGGCCTCCGGCGGTGTCTTCTCGCCGTCGCTGTTTATTGGTGCGACGCTTGGCGGAATGGTCGGTGTCCTGTGTTCCTATCTGTTCCCGGACAGCGGATTTACGGCGGTGGAATTCGCCCTTGTTGGCATGGGAGCGCTTGTGGGCGGTGCAACCGGCGCATCGATGACTGCCATCGTGATGATCTTCGAGATGACCCGGGACTATAACGTCATCGTGCCGCTGGTCCTGGCGGTCGCGATTGCGGTCGGTGTCCGGCGCTGGCTGATCAAGGACAACATCTACACGGTCAAGCTGCGCCATCGCGGCAAACCGATTCCGCTCAACCGGCACACCAACATGTATCTGGTGCAGCCGATCAAGGAAGTGATGGCAAAGAACTTCGTGATTCTGCCGCTCGATACACCTGTCCAGGAAGCGATTTCCGCCGTGAGTGCCGATGGCGGATCCCACATCATCGCGTCCGACGGGCCCCGGATTGCCGGTTTTGTGCGCCTCGGCACCATTCCTTACCAGGCCGACCGCTTCGCCGGGCAAACGCTGCGCGCGATCCTCTCAAGCGATTTCGTGATTGCACCGGCAACCAACATCATGAATTCGGTGATCACGCGCATGAACAACCGCAACCGCAGTTGCGCGATCATCGTGTCGGGCGATGGCCGTATTCCGCGTCCGGATGATGTGGTCGGGGTGGTCGATTCCAAGGAAATCGCCGGCGTCGTCGTCTCCAACCACTACGGCTGAGGCCATCGGTTCGGATGTCAGCCCGTGGAGTGGTTTGCTGCTCCACGGGCTTTTGTTTTCGCGTCGATCAGTTGCTCAGGGCTTCTTGCGGATCTCGATATGGCGTCCCGCCCGTTCCGGGCGCGGCAGACTGGCATGAGCTTGCGACAGGGCCGTCAGGTTGGCCGCAATGTCCTCCGGCCAGGGAGCGACCTTGCGGGCGTTCATGTCGACATGAAGGCTCAGTTGTTCTGATGTCGCCGACAGCCAGCCTTCCTCGGCGTGGCGCAGTTCCTGATAGAAATGCGCACGCTTGGCGTCGAAATCGACAAGCTGAAGCGTCGCGATCACCTTCATGCCGGCGCTGAGTTCGCGCAGGTAGCACACATGTACCTCTGCGGTGAAGAACGAGCCGCCACGGGTCTTCACATAGTCGGGACCCATGCCGAGACGGTGAAAGACCTCATCGACAGCCGTATCGAACAGGACGTTGTAATAGGCCATGTTCAGATGGCCGTTGTAATCGATCCAGTCGTCCCTGACCGTCATGATTTCGCTTTCCACCGGCTTTGCGTCCCAAGTCACCTTCACAATCCTCCTTGCGCCATTGTGTCCAACCTTGCGGGAAATGCCCATTAGGCTTTGACCTTTCGGGCCGGGACTAACATATTCGGTTTTTTACCGCGCAGACAAAAGCGCGGCCCCAGGAGGAAAGAGAATGCCGGAATTGGCAACCGCGTCCGACGGAGCGCAAGTCCTTGAAAAGAATGGCGCGATCGGCGCTGCCATCGAAATGCTGACGGGCCTGTTCAAGGACCGTTGCTCCACGTCCATGGCTCTGCGGGAACAGCATGGCCACACCACCACCTGGTTGAAGAATCAGCCGCCCGATGCCGTTGTCTTTGCGGAGACGACCGAGGAAGTCGCCGAAGCCGTCAAGATTTGCGCGGCTCACAAGGTTCCCGTGATCGCATTCGGCACGGGGTCTTCGCTTGAAGGGCATGTGAATGCACCGTTCGGCGGCGTTTCCATAGACCTGTCCCGCATGAACAACATTCTGGAGGTCAACGCGCAGGATCTGGATTGCCGGGTCGAGGCCGGGGTAACACGCAAGCAGCTCAACAGCTTTATTCGCGACACCGGCCTGTTCTTTCCGATCGACCCGGGGGCGGATGCCAGCATCGGCGGCATGGCGGCGACCCGTGCATCGGGCACCAACGCCGTTCGATACGGCACGATGAAAGACGCAGTCCTCGGCCTCACCGTGGTGACCGCGGACGGACGGATCATCAAGACGGGTGGTCGGGCGAAGAAGTCCTCGGCGGGTTATGATCTGACCCGGCTTTTTGTCGGCTCGGAAGGCACGCTCGGCATCATCACCGAGTTGACCTTGCGCCTGAACGGTCAGCCGGAAGCGATTTCCGGTGGCGTCTGCCCGTTCCCGGATGTGGCGTCCGCCTGTAATGCTGTGATCACCACCATCCAGATGGGTCTGCCTGTAGCGCGTATCGAGCTTCTGGATGAAGTTCAGGTGCGCGGCTGCAACATCTATTCCAAGCTGGATCTGCCTGAAACTCCGACGCTTTTCCTTGAGTTCCACGGCTCTGAAGCCGGGGTGCAAGAGCAGTCGGAAACTTTTTCGGCGATTGCCGAGGAGTTTGGCGGCGGGCCGTTCAAATGGGCGACAGCGGCCGAAGACCGGACGAAACTTTGGGCAGCCCGGCATGACGCCTATTGGGCGGGCAAGTCGCTGAAGCCTGAAGCCAGCATCATGGTGACGGACGTGTGCGTGCCGATCTCGCGGCTTGCGGACTGCGTTGCCGCCACGGCCGAGGATATCCGCAACGAAGGTTTCCTGGCGCCGATCGTCGGGCACGTGGGTGACGGTAACTTCCACGTTCAGATCCTGGTCAACCTGGACGATCCGGAAGAAAAGCAACGGACGGAAGACTTTGTCGGACGGCTTGCGCTCAGGGCGATCGCCATGGGCGGCACCTGCACCGGCGAACATGGTGTCGGCCAGGGCAAGCAGAAATACATGGCCAAGGAACATGGCGAGGCGCTTGACGTGATGCGCGCTGTCAAACAGGCGCTCGATCCTGACAATTTGATGAATCCCGGCAAGATCCTGCCGCAGTCATGATATTGTATCGAATCAGTTCAATAAGCTCGTTTTGCTCCGCCGGACGCCGCAAGGCGGCGATCCGGCCAGCGCCGGAAATCCTGTGTTTGCACTGCAGCAGGGATCGGCTACATCTATCCGGTACGATATCCGGTGACTTTGGAGAACAAGGAGACAAGGCCTGAACTCCGTCTACATCACGTTGGGTGTAACAGTCATTCTGGTGCTGGTGGCAGCGCTGGTCGGGCCGTTCTTTATCGACTGGACCGTCTATCGGTCGACTTTCGAAAGCTATGCGGAGCGCGCGCTCGGGCACAGGGTGACTGTGCTGGGGGAGGCGGACCTGCGGCTTCTGCCTGCGCCCTCCATCAGTTTTTCCGACGTGCGTGTCGGTGGTGCCGAAGATCCGCTGCTGGTGGTGTCGCGCTTCGACATGCGCATCGAGCTTCCGTCGCTGCTGAAGGGCGAGATTCGGGTTCTCGACATGGAGCTCGATCGTCCGCACCTGTCACTTTCACTTGATGAGGCTGGTCGACTGGACTGGCTGACGGCGATGACGTCGAGCGGCGCCATAGCCAAACTGGCACCGGATGACCTGTCCTTCGAAAAGGTGACGATCCGTGACGGCGCATTGACGATCGTCGATGCGCGGTCCGGCGAAATCAACCGGATCGATGACGGAAATCTGGTCGTGTCCGCACGCTCGCTGGAAGGCCCGTTCCGGGGCGCCGGCAGTCTCACGCTGAATGGTGCGCCCTATACGGTCAGTCTTGCAACTGGCCGCGCACAGGAAAACGCCGGACTGCGCGTCAAAGGCGAAGTCACGCCCACCAACAGGCCGGTGAACTTTGCTTTCGACGGTCAGCTTCAGGTGGCCGACGCCGCGCCCGAATTCGACGGCCGCTTCACCATCGCCTCTGTTGCGCTGGAAGAAAACGATCCGAATATCTGGCAAGCGGAAGGGCAGTTCACTGCCGATATCGCCGAGGTGGCGGTTCCCGAATTCGAGTTCCGCTATGGTCCCGAAGACCGGCGCCTGAGCATGACCGGCAATGCGGATCTGATCTATGCCGGTGAAAAGCGTTTTGAAATCCGTGCGAAGTCGAAGCAGGTCGATCTGGACAGGTTGCTGGGCGGCGGACCTCAATCACCCGTCGACATCAACGAGGCGGCGACACGGCTGATTGCTGCCCTGCGTGTCGTGCCGCTGCCGTCCATCGACGGTGCTGTATCCATGGATGTTCCGGCGCTGGTGGCCGGTGGTGGCATCATCCAGAATGTTCGCCTGGATCTTGAAACCATGCTGGGCGGCTGGCGCGTCGCACGCCTTGCCGGACGCCTGCCGGGCCGCACGACGGTTGCCACCCAGGGCGACCTCGGCCTCGAGCCGTCTTTGACCTATCGCGGTGCGGTGTCTATCAGCTCGGACCAGCCGGGGTCGCTTCTCAGCTGGTGGCGGCAGAAGGAAGCCGGCGTCGGTACTATCGAACCGGTTTCCTTGGAAGGGCGCTTGAACCTGGTGCCCGAAGGAGCGGCGCTGGACAATCTGCGTCTGACCATTGCCGGTTCCGAAGCCCGCGGCGGCCTGGCTTACCGCATTCCACGCAGCGGCAATTCGGAATTCTCGCTCTCTCTGGAAGCAGACCGGCTCGATCTGGACCAGATCGAAAACCTGGCTGCCCTGCTTCACCCTCAGGCTGTCGAAGCGGGGGAACCGGCAGATCCAAAGGGGCTCGATGTTTCCTTGCGCCTTCGTGCCAAACAGGTGGTGGCACGCGGTGTCGAGGGCGAAGGTCTGGCGCTGGAGGCAGAATATTCGGACGGCGGTGTCAGGATCGACAGGCTGTTTGCAAATGACCTTGCAGGCGCCCGGCTCGATGTCTCCGGCGATATCCGCAATCTCTTTTCGGCGCCCGAGGGAGCTGTGTCCGGAACGCTGGACGCCCGGGACCTGTCCGGTCTTGTTGCGCTGGCAGGCGGGTTGTTTCCCGAAACCGTCTTTGTTGAACGGCTGGAGCGCGCAGCCGCAAGTCTGGTGCCTGCCAAGTTCGATGCCGAGTTGAAGGCGGCTGCGGTTGGCGAAGCAACGGACATGACACTGCGCCTGGATGGGAGCGCGGGCGGCGCCGACGCTGCGATCAATGCCGAGCTCAAGGGCCGGGTCGACCAGTGGCACGATGCCGAAGTTGCTGTCGGTGTGGAACTGAAGGGCCCGGATGGCGGCCGGCTTCTGCAGCAGCTCGGGTTTGATGTCATTCCTCTGGAAGCTGCCGGAACAGGCCATCTGGCGCTGAATGTTTCCGGCATCCCGGCAACGGGGCTGGCCACCGACCTTTCCACGGAGATCGGCGGATCCAGCGTTGAAGCCAACGGAACCTTGACCCTGAAAAAGGATGAGGCGCCGGAATACCTTGTTTCGGTGACCGCAGAGACAGCGGACCTTGGCCCACTGGCGTTGATGGCCGGCCGGGTCCTGCCGGTCATGAGCGGCACGATCCCTGCAGCGCTTTCGGTCGATGTCGAAGGGATTGGCAGCTCGATGGCTGTCAGCAGGGCCGAAGGCTCGCTCGGAACGACGACGTTCGAAGGTCGTCTGGAAGGCGACCTTGAACCGGCACCGGGCGAACGTAACAGACGTTTCTCCGGTGAGATAACGGTGTCCGAGGCCGATCTGCGCACAATGACGGAACTGGTCCTTGGTCCCGATCAGTGGTTTTCGGCGGGGGACGGTTCAAGCATCTGGCCGACAACCCCGTTCGGGTCGCCGCTTCTGGATGGCCTCGACCTGACCATGCAGTTCAAGGCAGACAGAATGCTGCTGGACGAGGACACCGCCATTACCGGTCCGAGTGCCGAAATTCGTCTGTCTCCCAGCCTGTTCCGCCTCGATGGACTGCAGGGAGCCTTCGCCGGTGGTCAGCTTGACGGCAGCCTCTCGATACGCCGGACCGAGGCGGAGGCCGCGGCTTCCGGCCGGGTGAAACTGGACAATGCCGATCTGAGGCAGGTGTCCTGGCGGCCGGACAACAGGGCGGTCGCTTCCGGCACGCTCGACCTTTATCTGGAATTCGAAGGGGCGGGACGCTCGATCTCGGCAATCGTGTCAGGCCTCAACGGCGGCGGCACGTTCTCGATGGAAAACGGCGACTTCCGCGGTCTAAATCCGCAGGCCTTCCCGCTGGTGACACGCGCGGTGGATGCGGGACTGGATCTTCAGGAGAACAAGATCCGTGACGTTTTCGTCAGCCACATGGCGGCGGGAAGTCTTCCGTTCAAGCGCGTTGACGGCACGCTGACAATGGTGGGCGGACGACTGAGCGCCCGCAACGTTGTTGTCGATGCCGAAAAGGCGGAGATCTTCGGCAGTGCCGAAGTCAATCTCGCCAGTTACGATCTCGATGCGGATTTCTCGTTGAAAGTCGATCCGGGCGAGGACGCGGTCACCGGTGCTGAACCACAGGTCGGACTGTTGTTCGAAGGGGCGGTCGAGGCTCCGGAACGCCGCATCGACATCGCGCCGTTTACCGCCTATCTCACCCTGCGTGCCTTTGAGCGGGAGGTTGAACGCGTCGAGAAGCTACAGGCGGAAATTCTGGAACGTGACCGGCTTGTGCGGGAACTGAAAAACCAGCGGGAAGGCGAAGCCCGCCGGGAACGTCAGGCAGCCCGGGCGGCCGAAGAAGAGCAGCTTCGTCTTGAGCAAGAGCAGTCCGGAGAAGACATTCAGCCTCAGCCTGATCCGGACAAGCAGGAAAATTCAGCCCTTCCGCAAAAGACCGACGATGCGCCGCGCAGGGAAACCCGCGCCGCGCCGCCGCCAGTGCCTGCGCCAGCCCCGGCACCGGCCCCGGCTGTTGCCGCGGCTCCCTTTGCAGCGCGCATTCGGGCCGTGTTGGAGACGCCGGATCTGGAAGACCTGACCGCAGCGCCAGATACTGCCCCGGTCACCAATCCTTCGAACAGCCTGCCACCCCTGGACCCGCCGGTTTCCATTGAAGACCTTCTGACACGCGACGTCGGCTCGCCGCTGGTCCTGCCCGGCGCGCAGTGACAGGCTGGTACGACGGGCCTTCGCTCGTCGATATTGGGCAGGTGTTGCCTGAAGCCCATTGAACGGCGATCGGAAAAGAAGCCGCCAGTCCTTTTCACTCAAAGTTTCAGCAATCTCTCCTCATCCTGAGGAAGTGCGCAGCGCTGTCTCGAAGGATGGGCGGCACACTCTTGAGCAAGTGGCCCATCCTTCGAGACGCGCGCAAGCGCGCTCCTCAGGATGAGGGAGATGTATGTTGCAGAGGCGGCAAGAGGGCTGAAGCTCAGAGGCAGTTCGGGCACTTCTAGCAGCGCTGTGGGCAGGCGAAAAGCAGGGGACCGGAAATCAGATTGTCAGCCGTTCATCCCTCCGAAATCAGACCAGCTTCCATTTGGACCCGTTTCAAGGCCCAGACCCTGACTGCCGAAGACAACGGGTCTTCCGGGTCGCGGTTGTCGTCGATTTCGGCAATCAGTCCGGCGAGGGACTTGTTCGCGGCGTCGGCGTAGGCGTCGACGACGTCCCAGAATTCCGGTTCCAGCGCCAGGCTGGTGCGGTGGCCATGAAGGGAGAGGGAGCGCTTTAACAGAGCCATTGGCGGTCAGCTGCGATCGTCGGAAGAGCCCGGGCCAGAAGGATCGGCTTCGATTTTGTCTGCGTCTGTTGTTGCTTTATCGGATTGTTCGGCATCCGGGCCGTCAGGTTTTTCCAGAAGATGCCCGTCGACGTGGGCATCCAGCGTTTCCCGCCGCTGACGGGCCGCCTCACGTTCGGCTTTGGACCGGCCATACTTGCGCCGGTTGTCCTCGGCCGTCTTTTCCTTGTCCTGACGGTTCTTCTGCTTGCGCACCATGCGCAGATTGATGATCTCCGCGCTCATGGGAAAGGCTCCCGATCTCAGGTCTTCTTGCGGAATGCATCCAGGGAAACGACTTCGCCGCCACCGTCACTGCTTTCGGCAGCTTGCACGGCAGGTTTCGCCTTGGTGTCTGCCGTTGCAGCTTCCTTGTCGCCCGCGCCGTCGTCCTGTCTGGCTTCGTTGTCGGCATGTTCCTGCTCGGCCCTGGCGAGTTCTTCCACGGCTTCCAGCAGCTCTTCCGGCAGTTCTTCCGCCGTCTTGCCGGGATCGAACTCCAGCGCGAACTGTACGGACGGATCGAAGAAACCCTTGATGGCAGAAAAAGGCACCAGCAGCTTTTCCGGCACGCCGCCAAAGGACAGACCAACCTCGAACGCATGTTCGCCGATGGCAAGATCCCAGAACTGGTGCTGCAGCACGATGGTCATTTCCTGCGGATAGCGCTCCTTGAGCCGCTGGGAAATGCGCACGCCAGGGGCATTGGTGTCGAACGCGATGTAGAAGTGATGGTCTCCGGGCAGCCCGGTACGACCGACTTCGGCAAGTATTTTCTTCACCGCTCCACGCAGCGCGTCCTGGATCAGAATATCGTATCGCAGAAGGTCTTCAGACATCGGTTTTCGTCGAATCTCGCTGGAAAAGTCCACTATCAGGAGCACATTGACGGGCCGAGATCAAAAAGAAAAGGCTCTTTTCCAAGTGAACCCAGATTAATGTGTGCAACCCGGCAATCATCGCTCATTGGTCATGCAACCTATGTAGGACGCTGCAAATACATGGGAAGATCAAGTGGAGGCTTCTGTTGCCAGGTGCCTCCGAACCCCGCCCGTGAGTGCTACCTCAAAGGACTTAGTGGACTACCGGCGCAGCGTTACGCTGCGACAGCGTTGTCCATAGCATAGTTGTCATTTGCAACTATTAAGAAAGCCCGATAACGGTGGTACAATGCCGAGCAAAAGCACAGTCTTTACGCCCTCGTCGATCCTATTTCGCCCCCGCCGAAACCCATGGAGTTTCCATAGCTTAGCCCCATGGGCTTGGGTGGAGGCGCCGGGTACCGCCCCCGGGTCCGATAGGTTTATTGCACTGACCATTTATTGCCATAGCTGGCGAACCAGCAGCCCTGATATAAGGTCTTCGGCCCTGAAATGAAAGAGGCTTCTGGCAAAGCATGTCGTTTGCCGGCTTGGCTCATGGCCATTCTTCCACAGCACGTGCCAAGTTGGGGAAAGTGCGGGGGAGGGGCTGTCTTTTCGGAAAAATCTGCCAAGTTAACCACAAACTCCAGATCTCCTGACCGCGAAGGCTTCCGCCGTGCAGCAATATCTCGATCTCTTGTCGAAAATCCTGGACGAAGGCGTTGATCGGGGCGACAGGACCGGAACGGGCACGCGCTCTATCTTCGGCCACCAGATGCGCTTCGATCTCTCGCTAGGCTTTCCCTGTGTCACGACAAAGAAGCTGCACCTGAAGTCGATCATTCACGAGCTGCTGTGGTTCCTCGCTGGCGATACCAACATTCGGTATCTGAAAGAAAACGGGGTGAAGATCTGGGACGACTGGGCGGACGAGAACGGCAATCTCGGGCCGGTCTATGGCTACCAGTGGCGGTCATGGCCGGCGCCGGACGGCAGGTCCATCGACCAGATCGCCAATCTGCTGAAGATGATCCGGACCAACCCGGAAAGCCGGCGGCTGATCGTCTCGGCGTGGAACCCGGCTCTGGTCGACGAGATGGCGCTGCCGCCGTGCCATTCGCTGTTCCAGTTCTACGTGGCTGACGGCAAGCTTTCCTGCCAGCTTTACCAGCGGTCGGCGGATGTCTTCCTGGGCGTGCCTTTCAACATCGCCTCCTATGCGCTGCTGACCATGATGGTGGCCCAGGTGACCGGCCTGAAGCCCGGCGACTTTGTGCACACGTTCGGTGATGCGCATCTTTATGCCAACCACTTCGACCAGGCCCGTGAGCAGCTCACACGTTCGCCGCGGCCCTTGCCGGAAATGAAGATCAATCCGGATGTCACGGATCTCTTTGCGTTCAAGTTCGAAGACTTCGAACTGACCGGCTACGATCCGCTCCCGCACATTGCCGCACCGATCGCGGTCTAGCCACCGGCTGTTTCAGCTCACTTCGAACCAGGTCATCATGCCCGATGCCGCATGACCGAGCATGTGGCAATGGATCAGCCATTTCCCGGGATTGTCCGCAACAAAGGCGATCTTGACGGTCTCGCGCGGCTGGCTTGTGAAGGTGTCGCGCCAGTCGGGGTTCTCCAGTTTCGTGCCATCGCGCTCGATGACGCGGAAATGATGGCCATGCAGGTGGATCGCATGCGGGAAAGCCGTGTCGTTCCGGCTTTCCAGAACGATCGTGTCGCCGCGCTTGGCGGAAAACATCGGATCATCTTCCATACCGGCCACACCGTTGAAAGCCCAGAAGAGTCCCTCGGACATCATCTGGCGCATGTCCATCTCGACGCCGTGTCTCATCATCGACTGCATGCCGCCCATGGCTCCACCCGCCATCACTAATGGCAGTTCCCAGGGAGAGCTCAGATCGGGTTCAGGCAACCGGTTCGGCGGTGGCAGCACGAGTGGCAGGTCTTCGCTTTCGGTTTCCGAGACGACGAAGTTGGCGAAGGTGAATGGCTTGCCGGTCATCATCTCGAATGGCAGCTTGCCGGTTTCCTGAGGTCGCAGCACCAGATCCATGCGCTGTGCCGGCGCCAGTTGCACAGTGCCCTCGATCTCCCGCGCGGTGTCAAAGGCCTGCCCATCGAGCCCGATTATCTTCGCACCAAACCGCGCCGGAGCCAGATCAAGGATACGCGCCGTGGAGGCGTTGATCAGGCGCAGCCGGTGCCAGCGGTCCTTCTTCAACGCAATGTCGGGCATCGAAGCGCCGTTGATGGTGAGCCAGTTGCCCAGACGTCCGGCATGGGCAAAGTCGTGCATGGCGCCGAAGCTTGCGGTTTCCAGGATACCGTTTTCGTCCAGACGCCAATCGTTGAGGATCAGCGTGATGTCGCAATCCGGGTCGAAGGACTGCTCGTCGTCCTCGACAATCAGTGCGCCCGCGAGGCCGCGCGGCACCTGGTTCCAGCTCATGTTGTGGGCGTGGTACCAGAAGGTGCCTGCGTCCGGCACGACAAAGTCGTAGTCGAAGCTTTCACCGGGGGCGACGGGGGGCTGGGTGAGGCCGGCAACACCATCCATGGCATTGTCGATGCGGATGCCGTGCCAATGGACCGAGGTGGGTTCGTCGAGGTTGTTGGTGAAGCGCACTCTGACGCGTTCGCCGCGCTTGACCTGTATCTGCGGACCGGGCAGCCGGTCGTTGTAGAGCCAGAGATCCGAGAGGCCGCCGTCCTTGCCATAAAGTCGGGCCTGTCCCTTGACCGCCGCAAGGTCGAAGAAACCTTCTTCGGTTTTTGCCAGAGCAAAGGCTGGTGACAAGGCGGCAAGACCTCCTGCCACAGATGCTTTCAAGAACGAACGCCGATCCACTCTCCCACCTTCCTGACGCAAGTTGCTTCTCCCCTTCACTATGGTGGTTCCAGTTGGTGGAAGGTCAAGCTCCTCGCACGGGAATAAACCTTTCAAATAACGCTCGCATTTGGCGATGAAACTGCCGACACTTCCTTCAGGTTTCACGCAAGGGAGCTCTCCATGAAGTCACCCGACGGTCTTTCGCTCTCACCCCACGCGGCGGCTGCCGAGCGTCGCGGGTTCGATACGTCCCTTGGCCGCAAGCTCTGCGCCGGTGCCGAGGCAGGTCTGTTGCCGCATCTTCATGTCGTGATTGCAGAACGCGGCGGTGAGACGGTTCTGGAAAGTTATGGCAAGGGAGAGGACGAAAACTGGGGCCGTCCGATCGGTGAGGTAACCTTCGGCCCCGAGACCCTTCACGACCTGCGTTCTATCACCAAATCCATCGTCAGCTTGCTCTATGGCATTGCACTGGAGCGGGGCGAGGTGCCGACGCTCGATACGCCGGTCCTGGAGCTTTTTCCCGAATATGCCGACCTTGCCGCGGATCCGAAACGCATGGAGCGGACCGTGGAGCACGCCTTGACCATGTCGCTCGGCATGGAGTGGGACGAGACCCGCCCCTATACCGATCCGGAAAACAGCGAAATCGCCATGGAAATGGCCCCGGACAGGTACCGCTACATTCTGGAGCGGCCGCTGGTGGGAGACCCCGGCACCCGATGGATCTACAGCGGCGGAGCCACCGCGCTGGTGGGCGAAATCCTGCAACGGGGAACGGGGCAGAAGCTGGCCGATTATGCAAGGGAACGTCTGTTTTCTCCACTTGGCATAACGCAATTCGATTGGTCTATCGGCCGGGATGGGGCCTATTCGCCGGCATCCGGGCTGAGGTTGGCTGCGCCGGATCTGCTCAAGATCGGACGTCTCGTTCTTGACAACGGTATCTGGCAGGGCCGGGAGATTGTTCCCGAAGCCTGGATCCGGGCTTCACTGCAGCCAATCATCGAAACCAGCGAAGGACCGGGATACGGCTATTTCTGGTTTTGCGGCCAGGTTCCTGTTCCGGCTCTTGGCGGCCCGACACGCTGGTTTGCCGGCTTCGGTAATGGTGGCCAGCGGCTCTGGCTGTGCCCCAAGGCCGATGTTGCGGCCGTCATCTATTCCGGCAATTACAACGACTGGTCGGCCTGGATCCCGCCGACCCGGGTCTGGAGCGAGATCATTCTGGCGAATTTACGGGAAGCGTAGCCTCGCCATTGAACGCCTGATCCTGACACCAATACATCCTCATCCTGAGGAAGCGCGCAGCGCTGTCTCGAAGGATGGGCTCCACACGCTGAATATGCCGCCCATCCTTCGAGACGCGAGCAGGCTCGCTCCTCAGGATGAGGGGAGAGGAGGCTAGGTTAAGTTAAGCGTGCGTGCTGGTTGCACTGATCCGCAATGCAGGGCGAAAGCTCGAAGCGTTTTTACCCCTGCCGATGCGCTTCCAAGAAGTCCCGGTACCACAGGGCACTGTTCTTCAGCGTACGGACCTGGGTGCCATAATCCACGTGAACAATGCCGAAGCGCATCTTGTAGCCTTCGGCCCACTCGAAATTGTCCATCAGGCTCCAGAGGAAATAGCCCTTCACCGGAACGCCTGCCTCGCGTGCATCGGCAATGGCACCGAAATGTTTTTCCAGATAGTCGATCCGGCGCTGGTCGTTGACGACACCGTCCTGCGGCTCGTCATTGTAACAGGCACCGTTTTCAGTGATGTAGCAGTCCGGAAGCGTGTAACGGGTGTCGAGATCCTTCAGGAGATCCGACAGGCCCTTTTCATAGACTTCCCAGCCGATATCGGTCAGCTCCGGCCCTGGAGTTGGGGGAACCGTCTCGGCCATTGGATAGACCGCGCTGGCATTGGTGTCTGCTTTCACGCGTAGCGGCGTGTAGTAGTTCAGCCCCCACCAGTCGAGAGGCTGGTGAATGGTTTCAAGGTCACCGTCGCGAATGTCCATGTGGTCGCCAAAGGCGCTGAGCACATCCGCCGGATAACTGCCCTCGAACATCGGTTCGAAGAAAATGCCGTTGTTGAACTGGAAGGCCCGGTCTACCGCTTGCCTGTCCTGCGGTGTGTCGCTGACCGGATAGACGGAATGGGCGTTGATGACGATGCCCATCGGCAGGTCCGGCTTTACGGCCCGGGCAGCCTGAACGCCCAGGCCATGTGCCAGGTTCAGCGTGTGCACACTGGCTGCGAACGCCTCGATGCTTTTTTCACCGGGAGCATGGATGCCGTAGAGATGGCTGAGATGACAGATGCACCAGGGCTCGTTGATGGTCGCCAGTGCGTCCATCCGGTCGCCGAGCCGTTTGACGACAATCTCTGCATAGTCCGCAAACGCTTCCGCCGTGCTGCGGGCGGTCCAGCCGCCGTCGCCCGCCAGGGTCAGCGGCAGATCCCAGTGGTACAGCGTCGGATAGACCTTCAGACCACGGGCAACCACGCCATCGATCAGCCGGTCGTAGAAGTCGAGACCCTTCTCGTTCACCGGGCCTCGGCCATCGGGAAGAATGCGCGGCCAGGCGATGGAAAATCGGTAGGCGTCGACGCCGAGTGACTTGATCAGATCCAGATCGCTTTCCCAAAGATGATAATGGTCGCAAGCCATGTCTCCGGAATGCCTCTGGTAAACGCGGCCGGGCATCTTCGAAAAGGCATCCCAGATGCTGGGTTTGCGGCCATCTTCGCTGGTTGCGCCCTCGATCTGATAGGCCGCGGTTGCAACACCGAACAGAAAATCGCCGGGAAAACGGAGCGCAAGGTCTTTGGGAAGTGCCATGGAAACTCATCTGGAGTGGAAACGCGAATGCGATGGTCATAGTTTCCAAAGCGCTTTGGATCAAGTGATTTCGTCTTGCGTTCTGGGCATTCTCCGCAGCCAATGTGTCAGGTCCGGTGCGCGTGAAGTGTCATCAGCCAGCGCCAGAAGGGGAGTGCAGGTTCAAAGAGCCTTGCAATCGCTTCGTGGCCGTTTGCCCCCTGAAGCGACCCGATATCGCTGACGTCTCGCCAAACGGCGAGGCCCTTGTGCCGGGCGAGACCACTGCGCGGGTGGTCCGCGGGAAAGCCGCGAGGAACCTTGGCAAGATCTGGGGCGGACATTTCAAACCCGGCAGCCGTCATATGGGCGATCAGATCTCCGATGTCCTCGCCGTTGTCCGTCTCGAGTGTCTGGAGAAACGATCCGAGCACCGGTTTTGAAAACCGCATGCACCCTGCGCCGGTGCGCACATGGTCGGCTTCCACGGACAGGAAGAAGCTGGGCGGTTGCGCGTCCTTGCCCTGGAAAGCGGTGTCCTGCGGCCAGAAGGCCATGCGGACGTGGGTGTTGTAGGGTGTCTTGTCCCTGGAAAAGCGCAGGTCCCTGTTGATGCGAAACTGCTTCGAGGTGAGGTTGTGGCCGCAAAGCCGCGAGAGCGTTTCGGCAAGCCTACGGCGAACCGCGTCGGCAGGATCCCTGACGAAGCGCTGGTAGTCGGCCTTGTGCCCTTCAAACCAGTCCCTGGTGTTGTTGGCGGCAAGCTCTTCCAGAAAGCGGAAGGTTTCTGGCTGAAAACCGACACCTGTCATTTTGCCGTCTTTCCGGCCTTCGGCTTTTTGGCCTTGGCAGCCTTGGGCGGCAGTGCGCTGACATAGGATCTGGCCATATCGATCCAGCTCTTCAGGTCTTCGTCGCTTTCGATCCCGTCCGGCTCGACCCGGATAAAGCCGGGCATGGGTCGGCCACCCATCTTGCAGACAGAGGCAAAGGGCCTTGCTACCGCCTCTTCCTGCTGTGCGGTTCCCACACGTGCCATCAGCCCGCGTTTGGAGGCGCAGACCAGCATGTTGCCGTCGATCATGAAACAGGTGGAGCCGAACATGCGCTTTTGCTCGACATTTTCATCCGGGATCAACGCGCGGGTGCGTTCGATCAAGACGGTTTCCATCAGGTCGGACATTCCGAAAGTCTCCTGGTCGTGGCGGTCCAGTTTCAAGGACGTGCCAAGGGGCGCTTATCCGACAGCCTGGCAAGAAAAATGTCTGCGATTTTTCCTGGCTCACGTTTCCATGCTAGGAGGCGTTTGAGGAATTGAAAACCGGATTCGGAGATGGCTTTGCCGGAACTTGTCTTGATTGCCGCGGTGGCACGAAACGGGATTATCGGGTCCGATAACGACATGCCCTGGCGGTTGCCGTCGGATCTGAAGTATTTCAAGCGGCTGACGCTTGGAAAGCCAGTGATCATGGGGCGCAAGACGTTTCTGTCGTTCGGCGGCAAGCCCTTGCCGGGACGTCCGCATGTGATTGTTTCCAGGGATCCGGAATATGCGCCGGAAGGTGCGGAAGCTGCGACGTCCCTTGAAGAGGCGCTGCGACGGGGAGCGGAACTTGCAGCGGATCTTGGTGTCGACCAGGTCTTGTGCATCGGCGGGGGGCAGCTTTACGCCCAGGCGATCGGCAAAGCCGACCGCCTCGAGATCACCGAAGTGGACGCGCAGCCGGCGGGAGACACCCGCTTTCCGGACATCGATCCGGCGGTGTGGCAGGAAGTCGGTCGCGAGCCGGGCCAGCGCACCGAACGCGACAGCGCAGATTTCACCTTCGTCTCCTACCGCCGCAAGGCTTGAATACCTATCGGATCCGTTGTCATGAGTTTACCCGCCAATCTAACGGCCAGATGGGCCACTTTCGATGAGCTAAGCCTCAACGACCTCTATCAAGTGCTCAAACTGCGCCAGGATATATTCATTCTGGAGCAGGCGTCTTTTTACGCCGACATCGACGGCAAGGACCAGACGGCGCTGCATTACCTCATCAAAGACGAGGAGGCCGGAGCGCTTCTGGGCGCAATCCGCCTGTTCACAGAACCGCAGCATGGCCGTGCCCGCATCGGCAGGGTGGTCCTTGCCAAGGCAGGCAGGGGGAGCGGGCTCGGGCGTCTCATGATGCAGGCCGGCATCGACAAGGCGGAGGCCCTGGTTCCGGGGTGCGAGATCCACGTTTCCGCACAGGCTTACCTGGAGGCTTTCTACGGTTCCCTGGGCTTTGCGACGGTGTCTGAAGAATACATTGAGGACGGTATTCTGCATGTCGACATGATCCGTTCCGCCAACGTGAACTGAGCCCGTCTTTTCGGGGCAAATTCCGGCGGGGTGCGGCCAAATGTTCCGTCGGTCTTGACAGTCTCTCCATTTACCACCACCTGCGGCACGGGAACACGCGGGTTTTGGGAGGTTTTTACGTGGGGCTTTCCGTTGAAAGCATACGGTAACCTCCCTATAACCAACGGTGAGTCAGAACGGGTGAAAATCCCTGTCCGGGATAACGTGCCGGACGACAAAGAAGGAAGTTTTGATGCCTTGGAGCAATCAGTCAGGTGGCGGTGGCCCCTGGAAAGGTGGCGGAAACAACGGCGGCCCTTGGGGCAGCGGCGGTGGCGGCGGCGGTAACGGCAACGGCCCGTGGGGTGGAGGCTCCAACCGTGGAGGCGGAAACCCACCCGATCTTGAAGAGCTCCTGAAACGTACCCAAGACCGCATGCGCAACGTCCTTCCGGGCGGTGGCGGCGGCGGCCTGGGTTTCATCGGCGGCGGGATCGTGGTCGGCGTGGCGCTTATCGTCTGGCTGGCTTTCGGCTTCTATGTTGTTGATGAAGGCGAGGTCGGTGTCGAGTTGGTACTCGGCAAGGTCGAGGATCAGACCCCTCCTGGCCTGAACTACAACTGGCCTTATCCGATCGGTGAAGTTTACACCCCGAAAGTCGAACTGCAGCGCGAAACCACTGTTGGCACCGAAGAAAACGTCAGCAGCTCCGGCGTTGTGCGCGCACGCGATGTTCAGGAAGAAAGCCTGATGCTGACCGGCGACGAAAACATCGTCGACGTCGGTTTCAAGGTCCTGTGGCGTATCCGGAATACCAACGAGGGTATTGCCGACTTCCTGTTCAATATCCAGGATCCGGAAGCGACCGTGAAAGCCGTGGCCGAAAGCGCGATGCGTGAGGTAGTCGGCGGATCGAAGATCGACTCCATCCTGACGGAAAATCGTGTTTCCATCCAGAACGACGTTGCCAGCCTGATGCAGAAGACACTCGACAGCTATCAGTCGGGTATCGAGATCGGCGAAGTCCAGATGCAGCGCGTTGACCCGCCTGCGCAGGTTATCGACGCCTTCCGCGACGTGCAGGCCGCACGTGCCGACGAAGAGCGCATCAGCAACGAGGCCAAGGCCTACGCCAACCGGGTGGTCCCGGAAGCGCGCGGTGAAGCAGCACGCGTTCTGGAAGCGGCAAACGCCTACAAGGACCAGACCATTGCCGAGGCAACCGGTCAGTCCCAGCGTTTCACCAAGATCTACGAAGAATACAGAAAAGCACCGGACGTGACCCGTGAGCGTCTGTATCTCGAAACCCTGGAAAAAGTTTTGGGCTCGAACAACAAGATCATCATCGACAGCGACTCGACAGGCTCCGGCGTGTTGCCGTACCTGCCGCTGAATGACCTTAACGGGCGTCAGACCGCCCCTGCACAGCGCGCGGGAGGCAACTGATCATGCGTAGTGGTATTCTTGCAATCGTCCTGCTGATCGCAGCGGTCGTCGCCTACCTTTCGGTCTTCATCGTCAATCCGACCCAGCAGGCGCTTGTCCTGCAGTTCGGTAAGATCGTCGAACAGCCGAAGAAGGAACCGGGTCTCTACTTCAAGATCCCGTTCGTTCAGAACGTCGTCTACTTCGACAAGCGCATCCTGAACCTGAACATGCCGCCGCTTGAGCCGATCACCTCGGACAAGAAGCGTCTGATCGTGGATGCTTTCGCGCGGTACCAGATCTCCAATCCGGTGCTGTTCTATCAGCGTGTCCAGAATATCCAGACCGCCAACCGGCGTCTGTCGACGTTCCTGCAGTCCTCGCTGCGTTCCGAAGTCGGCCGCACCAGCTTCGTGGCACTTGTTCGCGACGACCGTACCGGCGTGATGGAAAACATTCGTCGCGATATCGATGCCAATGCCGAACAGCTCGGCATCGAGGTGATCGACGTGAAGATCCGCCGTGCGGATCTGCCGGACGCCAACTCGCAGGCAATTTACGCCCGCATGCAGACCGAGCGTCAGCAGGAAGCCACGGAAATCCGGGCACAGGGTGAAGAAGCTGCGCGCAGGATCCGGTCCCGTGCGGATCGCGACGCGACCGTTCTTGTTGCTGAAGCACGCCGTGACTCGGAAATCATGCGTGGTACCGGTGATGCTGAAAGAAACAGGATCTTTGCCGAGGCATTCGGTGCCGATCCGGAATTCTTCGCCTTCTACCGGTCCATGCAGGCCTATGAGGCGGGATTGCGGTCCGGCGATACCAGCCTGGTGCTGTCGCCTGATTCAAGCTTCTTCCGCTTCTTCAAGGACCCGACCGGTATCTTGCCGGCTCCGGGTACTGATGGAAACGGTAGCCAGGGCGTATCCGACCGGAATCCGTCGCTCGCTGCACAATGAGCGAACTGGTAACGGCGCTCGGCCTGGTCCTGGTGCTTGAAGGTGTTCTCTACGCGCTTGTGCCCGGTGGCATGAAGTCCATCATGCGCAGCGCGCTGGAGACACCGGACCAGACCTTGCGGGCAACTGGCCTGATCGTGGCGGTTATCGGCGTATTTCTTGTGTGGATCATTCGCGGATAACGAAAAGTTTTCGGGCGGGAGGCGCAAAATCTTCCCGCCCGTTCTATATTCTGAACCAAGGACCGGAACAAACCCATCGACTGTCAGCATTCTGACTGCAGTCCAACCGGCTGGGATGAGGAGAAAGCCCTATGGCTCCACTAAGTATTCGCCGTCGGATGACCAGGATCGCCGCAGTCGCGGCGGGCATCGTAATCGGTGGAATGGCAGCTTTTCAGCCTATCCAGGCAGCATACGCACAAGGACCTGTGTCCGTCGCGGATCTGGCGGAAGGCCTCGCGGATGCAGTGGTGAATATTTCCACCGCTCAAACCGTGCAGGGCCGCCGTTCGGTGCCGATGCCGCAGGTTCCGGAAGGTTCGCCCTTCCAGGAGTTTTTTGAAGAATTCTTCAACCGGCAGAACCGGGACGACGACCAGCCGCGGCGGGTTCAGTCGCTGGGTTCGGGCTTCGTCATCGACGGGGAAGCCGGCATCATTATCACCAACAATCACGTTATCGAAGGCGCGGACGAAATCACCGCCAACTTCAACGACGGCACCAAGCTGAAGGCGACGCTCCTCGGCACCGACGAGAAAACCGATCTCGCAGTGCTGCAGGTGGAGCCGACCACGCCGCTGAAGGCGGTCAGTTTCGGCGATAGCGACGCCATTCGCGTCGGCGACTGGGTGATGGCGATCGGCAACCCGTTTGGTCTGGGCGGCACCGTGACCGTCGGTATCGTGTCGGCACGAAACCGCGACATCAACTCCGGTCCCTACGACAACTTCATCCAGACGGATGCCTCCATCAACCGGGGGAACTCGGGCGGACCGCTGTTCGACATGGAAGGCAACGTGATCGGCATCAACACGGCCATCATCTCGCCGTCCGGCGGCTCCATCGGCATCGGATTTGCGATCCCGGCCAACACCGCCATGAACGTGATCGATCAGCTGCGCAAGTTCGGCGAAACCCGCCGCGGCTGGCTGGGTGTTCGCATTCAGGAAGTCACGGACGAGATTGCCGACAGCCTGGCAATGGACAAGGCCATGGGCGCGCTGGTTGCCGGTGTGACCGACGATGGTCCGGCGGCCAAGGCGAAAATCGAACCGGGTGACGTGATCATCAAGTTCGACGGCAAGGATGTCGACACGATGCGCGAACTTCCGCGCATGGTGGCGGAAACCGAAATCGGCAAGGAAGTCGAAGTCACGGTTCTGCGCAAGGGCGAGGAAGTCGCCATCAGCGTGATCCTCGAGCAGCTTGTTGAAACCGAGGTGACCGAAGCCAGCGCAACCGAGGAAGAAGAGCCTGCGGAAAAGCCGGTCGAAAAGAGCGAAGTGCTCGGCATGTCGCTTGCCGTTCTGGACGACGCCTTGCGCAAGCAGTTTTCCATCGATGAAGACGTCAGCGGTGTTGTGGTCACGGAAGTGAAGCCAGGCACCTCTGCGGAGGAAAAGCGCGTGATGGCCGGCGACGTCATCAAGGAAGTCGCTCAGGAAACGGTCGAGACGCCGGAAGACGTCATGGCCGAGATCGACAAGCTGAAAAAGGACAACCGCCGCTCAGCCCTGCTTCTGCTGGCCAATCCGACGGGTGATGTCCGCTTCGTTCCGGTGCGGATCGAAGACGAGTAATCCTTCCGGACTTCGGAAGCTGAATGCAGAAGGGCGCCAAATGGCGCCCTTTTTTCTGCTTTCAATCTCCTGCACGCTCTTCCTGAAGACGGCTGAAAGTCTGTCTGGAACGGGAAGGGGGATGCTTTGGAGCAAGGGGCCCATCCTTCGAGACAGGCCCCCACGCTTCCTCAGGATGAGGTTGGTAGTGGGGCGGAGTTGGGGGCTTGGAGGATGCTGGTGGCCTTGGCGAGCTGGATGTGCCGTGGGGCGAATTGACGGTTTGTGGCCTAACCACTTCGAAGAGTTTTGTGTTCGGTATCCCCACACACTCTCCCTCATCCTGAGGAAGGCCGGAGGCCTGTCTCGAAGGATGGGCTGCATACTCCGTCGAAAGGTTCATTCCTTGAAAGACAAGAAGGACCGCCCGCGCGAGGCGAGGATTCTAAACCGCTCAAATCAGGATTGCCGCAGGCCCGCGCCTTAACTCAGAACGAAATCGCTTTCCGCGTAGCCTTGCAGGTAGAGCAGGGCTGTGAGGTCGCCGTGGTCGATGCGGAAGTCGGCGGCGGCGGCGACTGCCGGTTTGGCCCTGTAAGCGACACCGGCTCCAGCGCGTTCGATCATGGCGAGGTCGTTCGCGCCATCTCCGACCGCAAGCGTATCTGCGAATTCCAGGCCACGCTCCGCGACGAGATATTCCAGGCGGGTGCGTTTGGCTTCGCGGCCGAGAATTGGCTCTCCGACCTTGCCTGACAGTTTTCCGTCCACTTCCAGCAGGGTGTTGGCCTGGTTCTCGTCAAACCCGATCAGCGTCGCGACTGCAGATGTGAAATGGGTGAAACCACCGGAAACAAGGGCGCAGTAGGCGCCGTTCGCCTTCATCGTCTGTACCAGCGTACGGCCGCCCGGCATCAGCTGGATCCGCTTGCTGAGCACCGTTTCAATGGCAGACACCGGCAATCCGGCGAGAAGGCCAACACGTTCGCGCAGGGCCGGTTCAAAATCGATCTCGCCGCGCATCGCCCGCTCGGTAATTTCCGATATGCGATCCTTGAGGCCAAGTTCAGCCGCCAGTTCGTCGATGCATTCCTGGCGGATCATGGTGGAATCCATGTCGGCGATCAGCAGGTGCTTGCGGCGGCCGGCTTCCTTCTGCACAAAGACGTCGACGGGGGCACGACCAATCACTTCGCGCAAGATACCGTCCGCGGTACTTGCATCCAGACCCTCAAAGCGGATATCCGCTGCCACACCTGCAGAAAGACGGGTCGAGGTTCCGGTAACGCCGAGTGCATCGGATGCCCGCCGAACCAGATCCTCGTCGACTGCAGGCGCAGCAGGAGTGGACACCAAAGTGGCAACAAAAGACATGGACGGTTCCCTGGACGACGATGACGGCACGCCCGCAACTGCCAGGCGCGCCATCCTGATAGCCGGGCCGACAGCCAGCGGCAAGTCCGCTTTGGCGTTGACGCTGGCCAAAAGGCTGAATGGTGTCATCGTGAATGCAGATTCCATGCAGCTTTACGAAGACTTGCGACTGGTGAGCGCACGCCCCAGCTCGGTGGAGGAAGTTGAAGCGCCTCACAGGCTATACGGCGTGTTGCCTGCATCGACGGCCTTTTCGACCGGCGACTGGCTGCGCCTGGCGGAACGGGAATTGCAAGATGCCTGGAGAAACGGCCAGATGCCTATCCTCGTCGGTGGCACCGGCCTCTACTTCAAGGGGCTGACGGAAGGCTTTGCGGAAATGCCTGGCATTCCGGAAGAGATCCGTGCCAGGGCGAGATCCGTTGCCGACACGCAGGGTGTGGAAGGCTTGAGGCAGCACCTGATTGCCGAGGGGGATCCTGAGTCTGCCGAGGCGCTGGTTGATCCGCAACGTCTTGCCCGTGCACTGGAGGTTCTGCTGGCAACCGGCCGCCCTCTGAAGGCATGGCAACAGCACGCCCAGTCATCGCCTCTTCTCAAGCCGCAGGCGTGTCACCGGATCGTTCTGGCACCGCCGCGGCCCTGGCTGCATGAACGTATCGAGCAACGGGCCAGGTTGATGGTTTGCGAAGAAGGCTTCAATGAAGTGCGGGCGCTGCTTGAACAAGGCCTATCGGATAAGTTGCCAGCGATGAGGGCAATCGGCGTGCCGGAACTTGGCGCCTATCTTGCTGGAAAAGCCGATTATGCAGAAACCATCCACAGGCTGACTGTTGCAACGCGTCAATACGCAAAGCGTCAGGAAACCTGGTTTCGCAACCAGATGTCGGATTGGCAACGGGTTGATCCTTCAAACCTAATTGAGATGGAGGCCTTTCTCCGAACGGTTTGACGGCTCAGCGTCAACTTCTGATGTGTGCGCTGCAGCAGTGGTGCGAGCGTAACTCTTTGGTATTGCGAATATATTTTTGTCAAAATTGATCTTATACTTTTGTCTGCCATGGCAATGGCACAATTCAGGGTTACATGGCTAACATGCGTTCGGTGGCGGGATTCGCCGCCGCTTGTAAGGCCTGAAGAAATCCTAGACTGGGAGGTCACGGTGCAGACGATCATACTCGAATGCGGTTCAGTGCGGCTCGTCCCTTTCAAGCCAACCGATATTCATCTCGTCAAAGATCTTCACTCCGATCCTTACGGCAACCGATGTACAGAATATTCCACCAATTGCACTGTCGTTGATGCGGAAGAACTGGTGCGGTCTGCTCAGCAGAACCAGGACGACCTCGGGTTTGCCAAGTGGAAGGCGGTGTCTTCCGATGGGGCATTTCTCGGCTGGGCCGGGTTTACGCCTGTCAGCGAAACTTCCGAGATCAGTCTGAACTATTGCCTGCGTCTCGACGTGCTGGATCAGGACCCGGATCTGCCCAAGCGCCTTTGTGCCGCCTTGTCAGACTGGTTCTTCGAAAACACCTATTTTTCCCATCTGGTCGCTGTCGTGCGCACCGACAACCGGACCATGCGAGAAGTGGTCAAGGGCAACGGTTTCTATCACCGCGAGAGCAAAGTGATCGAAGGCATGCAGGCGGATGTGTTTCAGCTCCTGAGCCCGTCCATGCAATCCTATCTCATGAGTGCTTAGGCATTTTCGGGGCTTACGGGACCTCGGGAAATGCGTCGGGACCGTGTCTGCCACGGTCCCTTTTTTTGAGAGTAACCCATTTGAACACACCCATTCTGACTACAGGCAGGCTGCGCCTGTTGCCTTTTTCCGAAGATGACTTCCCATTGTTGCAGGACCTTCATTCAGACCCGGAGGTCAATCGCTATCTGTCTCCGGGACCGGCGATCATGGGTCCGGAGGAAGTGCGCCGGCGGCTCGCGAATTACGTCGATGATCACCGGGGCACCGGGATGTCCAAATGGAAACTGGAGACGGTTGAGGGAGCCTTTATCGGCCGGGCGGGGTTCTCGTTCGAAAGGAACCCGGAAGGTTATGAACTCGGCTACAGCCTGAAGCGGTCAGCCTGGGGGAAGGGCTATGCGAGCGAGATCGCGCGGGCTCTTGTCGGTTGGTTCTTCGACACAACACAGAACGATCACATGCTCGCCTATGCAGTCGCGGAACATAAGGCTTCGCAGCGGGTGATGCAGAAGGCAGGACTGCGTTTCTGGCGGGAAATACGAAAGCACGGATTGCATTGCCGGTTTTACCGGATCACGCGCCAGCAATATCTTCAATCTCTGGAGCCTGGCACGGGCGGTTGATCGCTTGAGTAATTGGGCGCCATCAAACGCCGGCAGCCTGCAAGGCGGCGGGCAGGGCGGCCGCTGTCACGGTTTCGGCAAGGGCCTCATCAGACATGGCCCGTGCCGTGGTCAGTCCTCCAATCAGGAGACTGAGAAAAACCCAGGCGCGGTTCCGCCGTTCAGACGGGGTGCCTTCCTTGAGCCCCTCGGCAACGAGTGACGCTATTTCCTGCATCTTGTCATCATAGAGTTTGCGGGTCTCAGGCTTGGCCCGTGCGACATCGGGCGATAGCGCGGTCATCGCACAGCCGCAGGCGCGGTCCTGCCGATGTGCCGTGCCGAGATAATACCGTGCAAATGCCTCGACCCATTTGTCGCCGAAACGTTCCCGGTAGTCAGGAATGGTGGTGATTACTTCGTCCAGTCCCTGTTCCAGCGCGGCGTGAAAGGCCCCGTCCTTTGATCCGAGGTGCGCGTAGAATGCACCCGAGGTAGCGCCCGCCGCCTTTGCGATCGCGTCGACACCAACCCCGGAATATCCTTCGCTTCGGAAGGCCCTGCTTGATGCGCTGAGCAAGGCTTTTTGGGTTTCTGCCTTGCGAAGTTGTTGTGTTGCCATGCGGTTCTCTCAATTAAAGAGCGGTCGTTATATATTATGTTGACTTCATAACGATCGTTACATAAATAGGGTGCGTCAGAAAATATAACGAACGTTATATTTAATCGAGAGGAACGGAAATGCCACTTGCACTCAATTACACTCAAGGCGTGATGAGCGAAGATGCCGGTTTGAAAGCAGGCAGGAAAATCACCGAAGCCTTCCTGAAATGGCACGGGCTTGGCGGCAACAAGGTCATGACCCCGAACGTGACCATGCAGATACAGGCACTGCCGAAGAACGGGGCGCTGTCCGGCGGTGAGCCGGTGGAAGGGGCGTGGCTGGAATGCAAGACGCCAAGTTTTGCCCTGGCTGCGCGGGACGTTCAGGTCGGGTTCTTCAAGGAAGCAACAGACATCATCGCCGCGGCGGCAGAAGGTCGTTTGCCACGGGACCGCATCTATTCAAACGTGGTGCACACTGTGGACGGGACCTGGAACCTGGACGGCGAAGCCATGACCAACAGCCAGCTTTCCGAACGGATTTCACAGGGTTGAGGTCACAACACGGATTAAAAAGGGGCCGCTTCTGCGGCCCTTTTTGCGGATCCAGGGGCTTTTTGCCGGCAGGCTACGGCAAAATTCAGGAAACCTGTCCGCTCTTTAGTGAGCCGAGAAAACGCTTCAACTGGCGTGGACGGATGAAGACATGGCTCACTCCGGAGAACACCCTGATGCTTTCCAGATCACGTTCCCTCCGCGTCCGCCTGTAGTTCAGAACGAACTTGAAAAACGGCCAGTCGAAGCGCTCCAGGCAGCCATCCGGCAATTCGCCGCTGCGGGTTCCACCGCGGCCGAGAATGGAGCGCTTCAGCACTCTCGTCGCACAGAGAAACGTCTTAAAATCGAGATAGATGAGCGTATCAGCCGCTTTCAGGCGAAGGTCCAGGGTGCTGCCGTAATTGCCGTCCATGATCCAGCGCGGGCGAGCGATCAGCTCTTTCATGGTGGCGCTCCAGACTTCGGGGGAAGGGCGCTGCCAACCCGGTTGCCAGTAATGACTGTCCAGATGAATGACGGGCAGGCCGGTCAGGTCGCTCAAGGTTCGGGCCGCACGGGACTTGCCGGCCCCCGGGCGTCCGGCGATCACCACGCGCTTCATCTCTCCGTCTGTGCCAAGGCTTTCCACCCGTTTGTCCTCCCCGACAAAACAAAGCCTCCTGAACCTTACCGGAAAATCGGTGGTGCAGGAGGCTTTTCGTGTCAGGTCCGAAATCGGGCGACAATACAGTCACCTTGATCCGGAACTTTTGGTGGTTCCGGCGTTAGACGGCAGCAAGCGCGCCCGGGTTGCCGGTCTGCTGGCGCAGGGCCAGCTTGTTCATGGCCGAAACATAGGCACGGGCGGAAGCGACCAGTGTGTCGGTGTCCGCTCCCTTGCCCGTGGCAATGCGGCCGCCGGCTTCCAGGCGCACGGACACTTCGGCCTGTGCGTCGGTGCCTTCGGTCACCGCATGCACCTGGTACAGCGACAGCTTGGCTTCATGCGGCACGATTGCCTTGATGGCGTTGAACGTGGCGTCGACAGGACCGTCGCCCGTGGCTTCCTTGGTGACGTGCTGGCCGTTGACGTCCATGGTCAGGATCGCCTTCTGCGGGCCACCCGTACCGGCAATTACCGTCAGCGCAATCACCTTGGTGCTTTCGCCCAGGATGCTGATTTCGTCCTCGACCAGGGCTTCGATATCCTCGTCGTAGACGTGTTTCTTGCGGTCGGCGAGGTCCTTGAAACGGCGGAAGGCATCCTGCAGGGCATTGTCGCCCAGTTCGAAGCCCAGTTCTTTCAGCTTGTCGCGGAATGCGTGGCGGCCGGAATGCTTGCCCATGACCAGCGAGGTGGCTTTCACGCCAACGTCTTCCGGGCGCATGATTTCATAGGTTTCGGCATTTTTCAGCATGCCGTCCTGGTGGATGCCGCTCTCGTGCGCAAAGGCGTTCTTGCCGACGATGGCCTTGTTGTACTGAACCGCGAACCCGGAGGCGCCCGCCACCATCTTGGAAGCGCGAACCATGAATTTCGGGTCGATCTGGGTCATGTAGGGCAGGACGTCGCTGCGGGTACGGATCGCCATGACGATCTCTTCCAGGGCAGCATTGCCGGCGCGTTCGCCCAGGCCGTTAATGGTGCATTCGATCTGGCGGGCACCGCCGGCGACACCGGCCAGCGAGTTGGCAACGGCCAGGCCCAGGTCGTTGTGGCAGTGGACCGAGAAGATCGCCTGGTCGGCATTCGGCACGCGCTCACGGATCTGCTCGAACATGGACTTGTATTCGTCCGGGGTGGCGTAGCCGACCGTATCCGGCAGGTTGATGGTGGTGGCACCGCACTTGATTGCGGCTTCCACGCAGCGGCACAGGTATTCGATCGGCGTGCGCGTTGCGTCCATTGCGGACCATTCGACATCGTCGATCAGGTTGCGCGACCGTGTCACCGTGTCGGTGATGATTTCCAGCACCTGTTCTTCGGTCTTGTTCATCTGGAATTTCAGATGGATCGGCGAAGTGGAAACGAAGGTGTGGATGCGGCCCTTGCCGGCGTGTTTCACGGCTTCGCCGCAGCGGTCGATATCAGCGTGGATGGCGCGGGCCAGACCGGCAATGACCGAGTTTTTCGAGCGCTTGGCAATTTCGCTGACGGCTTCAAAATCGCCGTTCGAGGCAATCGGGAAACCGGCTTCGATGATGTCGACACCCATGTCGTCGAGAATTTCCGCGATCTGCAGCTTTTCTTCCAACGTCATGGAGGCGCCGGGCGATTGTTCGCCGTCGCGCAATGTGGTGTCGAAGATCCGGACCTGGTCCTTCTCGGAAGTGGCAGTCATGTTGTTTCGTCCCTGGCTTGGATCGGGCCTTAGGTCGCTCGGGTAAGGAAAGGCGTGGCGCGATCCGATGGTCGTGATGCGGTTTTTTGAAAACTCTCCCCTAAGTGCCCGTTCCGCCTAAAGACAAGCGAAGCAGCCGACGCTCAGGGGCATCTAAGAAGGAGGAGATCGCCAAGTAGAATGAGGCCGCCGCGCTGAGCCAGCGCGTTGCGAGAAGATCCAGAAATGTCGCGAACCGCGATCATGGGTCTGTCTTGGCCTTTGGTCGTCTTTTCAACTGGTCCGCCAAGCGTGGCGCAAAAGCGTGACCTGACGGTTAATGGGGACTGTTCATAAGTCAGGATGAACCATGATGCAACCAGCTTTTCCGAAGCTTGCAGATTTGGAGACCCCTTTGCCTGGCATTTCAGGGATCGGCGATAGCTTGCGCAGACGAGATCTGAGCCGCTGCAAAGGCACGAGGCAATGGCATTCTGCCCAAAGCCGGCCCTCTCCCGCGGCGTTGATCACGACGAAGCCAGGGCGATTGCCGGTGTCTCTGGTGGGGGCCTTGCGGACTGACCGCCTCAGCCGTTTTTGGCCAGAGGAATGGGCTCGTCGGCAAACCTGGCCTGGATCTCCTCCACTTCCTTCTTCTTGCTCAGAAAGGCGGCAATGCACTCCGGGTCGAAGTCGCTGCCTGATTTTTCTTCCAGAAAGCTGAAGGCCCGTTCGTTGGTCCACGCGGACTTGTAGGGGCGCTCCGTCGTCAGCGCGTCGAAGACGTCGGCAACGGCCGCTATTCGGCCGACAAGAGGTATTTCTTCTCCGCGCAGGCCATTGGGGTAGCCGCTGCCGTCCCAGCGTTCGTGGTGTGTCGCGGCAATCTGGGTCGCGACCTGCAGCAGCCGGCAGCTGGAGCCCTTGAGGATGCCGGCTCCGATTTCCGTGTGCCGGTTGATTTCCTCGCGTTCTTCCGGGGTGAGGGGGCCGCGTTTCAGCATGATCCTGTCCGGAATGCCAACCTTGCCGATGTCGTGCATCGGTGCAGCCATCTTGAGGTCTCGCCGGAACTCCATGCTCATGCCGAGTTCTTCGGCAATCAACTCGCAGAAGTTCGCCATGCGAAGGGTATGCATGGCCGTGTCGAGGTCCTTGTATTCGGAAGCAAGGATCAGCCGGTGAACGATTTCCTCGCCGCGCTTCCTGAGTTCGGTCGTTGCCCTGTCGACTTCCTCTTTCAGCCATTCCGCCCGCATCGACAGCTTGCGCTGCGCCTCGGCCAGTTTGGTGAGGTTCCGGACGCGGGCCTTGAACTCCACGATCTCCAGCGGCTTGTTCAGAAAATCGACAGCACCGGACGTCAGGGCCTCGATGCGCGTGTCCCGGTCCTTGTCCGCCGTGACGATCACCATCGGCTTGTCAGTATGGGCGGGGTGCTGATGAATTTCCTTGATGAGCTCGATGCCGTTGAGGCCCGGCAATTGATAGTCGACGATCGCCACATCGAATTCGACCATGTCGAGCGCCGCGATCAGGTCAATGGGATGGGCAAAACTGACTGCGTGGCATCCGGGGATGCGCTCCACAAGCCGTTCCATGATCATGCGGTTGGTGGGATCGTCTTCGACCAGAAGGATGCGGAATTCGGTGTCGGCAAGCGGTGTGTCGGTCATATCGCAATCTTCCGGTATCTGTTTTTTGCTTTTTCCAGCTCCACCGTCAGGAGTGTCACCTGGTTGGAGGTTTCGATGCTGGTGCGAAGTGCGTCCGCAGTTTTTGAGAGGGTCGTAAATCCGAGATTGTCCGCCGCACCTTTCAGTGCGTGCAGCAGCCGGTCGTAGCTTTCCGCATCACCCGAGCTTGCTGCCTCGGTGATTTGCGCAACGAGAGTGTCGGCGTTTTCAAAGAAGTCCTTCACCAGAGAATGGAAGACCTCCTCGCCAAGTTCCTCCCGCAGTTCAGTTCGTCGGGCATCCCCTTTCTCTTCTCCGGCAAGGCGAACCACATTGGCGTTTGGTGTCGCGGCGTCGGATTGAGCCGCATGCATTGGTTCCGTCGGTTCCGGAGAACCGGGGGATGCCGGCAGGTCGGTGGTGCCTTCTGCTGAATTGTCCGAAGGACCGTATTCACGCAGGATAGTCGCAAGCCTCTGGAAGGTGACGGGCTTGGACTCGAAGGCATTCATGCCCGCGTCCAGGCAGTCCTGGCGGTGCCGGTCGGAAGCATTTGCCGTCATTGCAACGATTGGCAGCTTGTCGAATGGAGCGCCGATGTTCCGTATCAGCCGTGTTGCCGCGATCCCGTCGAGATCAGGCATCTGCACGTCCATCAGCACGAGATCGAAAGTGGCGTCCTGCACACGTTTGATTGCCTCCCTGCCGTCGCTGGCAACGATGACCTCCTGACCCAGTCTCTCCAGCAACTTCGTTGCGACGCGCTGGTTTATGACGTTGTCTTCCACGAGCAGGACACGCAGACGGGGGATCAATGCAGTTGGGGTCGAACCACTCTCCAAACCGGTGAGATTTGCAGCAGGGGCGTGTGCCAGTTGAACCGGCAAGGTGAAGCTGAAGGTCGCGCCTTCACCAGGAACACTGAACACACCTATCGATCCACCCATCGCCTCGACGATCTGTTTGCAGATGGCAAGGCCGAGGCCTGTGCCGCCAAAGCGTCGGCTGATCGAGGAATCGACCTGGTGGAATGCGGTAAAGAGCTGCTTTTGTGCCTCTTCGGCAATGCCGATACCGGAATCCTTGACACTGATCTTCAGTTCCAGGGTCTCGGCGACAACTTTTCCGGCAACCACATCGACGTGGATTGAACCGTTTTCGGTGAATTTCACGGCATTGGACAACAGATTGAGCAGGACGCGCTTCAGCCGGGTGGGGTCGCTCTTGATGAAAGCTTTTTCAAGTGTCGGGTCGATATTTAGCTTGAGCTCGTCATTCTGCTCGAGCGCCTTGCCTTCCACGACAGCTGCCGCCTCTTGCACCAGTTCGTCGAGCCGGAAGACAATCTGTTCGGTCTCAACGGATCCGTATTCGATCTTCGCAAAGTCGAGGATCTCGTTGATCATCTCCAGCAGTGCATTGCCGGAACTCGTGATGGTGCGGACGTAGCCGGTTTCTTCTTCCGGAAGCTGCTTTTGTGCCAGAAGTTCGGCCATGCCGAGAATGCCGTTCAGCGGGGTGCGGATTTCGTGTCCGATCGTGGCCAGAAACTCCGACTTGGCCTTGTTGCCGGCTTCTGCTGCCTCATAGGCTTTCTCGAATTCCGCTGCCGCCTTGTTCATGCCTTCCCGCGTCTGTTTCACGATGCGAACTTGCAGAAGCATATGCAGCGCGAGAAAGAGTGCGGCGACGACAATCGCGAACATGAAGAGGAAGGCCAGCATCTGCACATGGAAGACGTCGTTGCGGGCTTCGGCGCGTGCTTCTGAAATCGTCGCGTTCGTGCGGACAAGAAATTCGTTCGTGGCGCTACGAATTTTTTCGAGCGTTTCTTCGACAGGCGCAAAGTCGATGTCGGTGTAATTCTTTTTCGCTGCGATTTCGTTGAAGACAGGTTCGATGGCCAGGATCTTGGACTGAATGGTCGTGATCCTGGATCTGAAGTTCGGACTTTGCTCGAAGAAGACGTTGTATTTGGAGTTGGCGAGAACCGAGAGACGCGAATAGAGGATGTCATAACGCGTTACGAGATCTCGCGGTGCTACGGCTTCCTGCGCCGCTTCGACACCTGCCTCGCCGATACGATATTTGACGTGTTGTACCAGCTCGTAGACGGCACGTGTTTCGCGGTCGAGCTGATAGACAGCCCAGATTGCGTCTTCACGGATAGCGTCATGCAACTGGCCTTCACGTTTGACCAGCATTGAAAAGATGGCAAGGACCGTACAGACAAGAAAGATCTGGACGACGAAAACGGATTTCGTCGCCCTTGCAGCCTGTTCAACGGCCTTGCCGCCTATTTCGAGCTGATTTTTCACTCGACTACTTCAACTTCACGGATTTGCCAGACCGAACGGGAAAAGTATTTCTCGTTGAAGAGTTCCGGGTTCGTGTCGAAAGGGTAGATCAGGAACAGGGGGCCCTTGTCGCGAACGGACATGTAGTCACCGTTCATTTTAGTCGCCAGCATGGTGTCGAAGTTCTCGGCATCTTCTACCGGCACTTCTGCACTGTAGTCGTTGAGAGCCTTGACGATCAGTTTGGAACCGCGTGCGCCAACTTCCTCCAGCACTGCGCGCAGCTGAGGGCCGGAAAAGGCGGTGGTGCCTTCGGTCCAGGGAGTCTCGAGCGTCTTGGAGATTTCTGTAAGGCCTTCCAGCATCTCCATATCAAATTCGGCGCTGTCGCCTTTGTTGGTGTTCTTGATGTTTCCCGTCACAACGAGGACGACATCACCTGTTGGTGCCGGAAGGTTGGCTGCCTGAACGGCAGAGCTGATCATCAGCGCCCCGGCCAGGAGGCTCAGTAAGGTTTTCATGGCGTTTCCCTGTTTACTTGCGCGTTACTGTAATTTTTGACAGTAAACTTGTTCTCGTTAGTTCCTCTGCGGAACTTGGGTACACCGGGAGCCTTTAATCAAATGCAAATTAAATGGGCAAACATCTGGTTAACTTCATCAGGTAAAATAAATATTTTTATCATTTATTCGTTTTAAATCAATGCTTTAAAAGGTTGCGCTGTGATGAAATTATTTAATTCGAGCACGAGGAAATGACGCAGTGATGGCTCGCTGCAAGCAGGTAAAGTATTGCGATTTTTTACTATCCGAAGGCAATGCGCGTTTAAGCGTTTGGGCCTCATTCGGAAGCGAGGAAATGGCGCTCACGATGCGACGATCCGGGCAGCGTTTCAACGGGATTTCGTCGAACCGCTGACTTTGGGCAAACAGCCACCCACGTGTACCGCGCAGCCGGCAATGGCGGGTACGTCCGCGTTTTTCGATATCCACCTGGAGGAGCGGGCCTACATGCTTGGGGACAGGGTCACCGTAACCGATTTTGCGGTCGGTGCCTTGTCTGCGTTGGCGTTGAACCCGCAGTCGCGTATGCCGTTGGAAGGCCATGCCAACATCATTGCCTGGTATCAGCGGCTGGAAGCAGTGCCAAGCTGGGCCATGACGGCACCTGCACGCCTGATGGAAGCTGCCGAATAGGCCAATGCAAGCGGCGGCCGGGACCCGGCCGCCGCGGCACACTGCTGACTTGGGGTGTCAGAGGTTCTGACCGCCCGAGACTTCAATGCGCTGGCCGGTCATCCAGCCGGTATTGCCGCTCAAAAGCGCGGTGATGGCTCCGCCGATGTCATCCGGAAGGCCGGCACGGCCCATGGCTGTCATGGAGGCGACCACCTTGTTGAGTTCCGGATTGTCACGCACGGCACCGCCACCGAAATCCGTTTCGATGGCACCAGGCGCCAGCGTGTTGACGGCGATGTGACGAGGTCCCAATTCCTTGGCCAGATAGCGGGTCAGAACTTCAATCGCGCCTTTCATGGTCGCATATGCCGCGTAGCCGGGCAGGGAGAACCGGGCAAGGCCGGACGATACGTTCAGAATGCGTCCGCCATCCGCGATCAGCGGCAGCAACTGCTGCGTCAGGAAAAAGACTCCCTTCACGTGAACATTCATCAACTGGTCGAAATCGGTCTCAGTCGTCTCGGCGAAGGGCTTGTGAATGCCCGTGCCGGCGTTGTTGACCAGGAAATCGAAACTGTCACGCTGCCAAGTCTGCTGTAGCACGGTTTTCAATGCGTCCGTGAATGCGGGGAAGCCGGATGTGTCGGCAGTATCTAGCTGCAAGGCAACAGCCCTGGCACCCAGCGCTTCCACTTCGGCAACGACCTGTGCGGCCTCTTCCTTGCTGGTCCTGTATGTCAGGACCGTGTCGATACCGTTCTTGGCAAGATGAAGAACAGTGTTGCGGCCAAGGCCGCGGCTGCCGCCGGTGATGAGGGCGATCTTGGGGGAGGTGGTCATGTTATTGGCTCCAGTGTTGTGGGGCGTGATGTCGATGACCATGAGATAGTCCGTAGCGAGACGTGTTGTGTGCCGGTTTCTCCAGAAGACTTGCCTGATCCTACAAATCAGGCAACCTGCATGCTTGCCATCACCAACCGGCGGGCGTATCGCTGGGTTCTTGACGGAGGGAACCATGCAGGCAGACGAGCTTATCCGGAAAGTTGTTGCATTTGCTGATGATCATGGCGCGGGTGGCGATCCTTTTCCTGTTGGTGCTGGTGGCATGACGCTGGTGCGTCAGCGCCGGCCAACCCTGATCTATCCGATCGTCTACCAACCGATTTTCTGCCTGGTTCTCCAAGGGGAGAAGCAGACATATCTCGGATCGAACACCGTCCGGTTCGGTGCCATGCAGTCACTGATTGTCGGGCTGGATCTGCCCGCGCAGGCACGGGTCGTGCGTGCGAGCCAGGCCGAGCCCTATGTCGCGCTCGCCATTCCACTGGACATGGCACTGATCCGCGAACTTGCTCCGGAGCTGGATCGGCCGGGTAAAACATCTATGGCTGCACGCGCCGTTGCAAGCGGCAGGGCAGATGCGGCAATCGTCGATGCCATGCGGCGCCTGTTCGAGCTTGCGGAGATGCCGGAGGCCGGCAAGGTGTTGCTGCCGTTGATCCTGCGAGAGATCCACTACTGGCTGCTGACGGCCGAACATGGCGCGATCCTGCGTCAGATTTCAGAGCAGGACAGTCACGCGGCCCGCATCGCCAAGGTCATTGCCGGCATTCGCCGGGACATTACAGCGTCCTTGCGGGTGGACGATCTTGCTGGTGAGGCAGGCATGAGCGTGTCAGCCTTCCATGCGCACTTCAAGGATATTACCGGCACCAGTCCGCTGCAGTTTCAAAAGCAGTTGCGGCTGATGGAGGCGCGCCGGCTGCTGCAGGCGGAAAAAACTGTCCGTCTCGCGCGCGGCGTTCCAGGTGGGTTACGAAAGCGCGACCCAGTTCAGCCGAGAGTACGCCCGGCATTTCGGTCTGCCGCCGCGCGCTGACAAGGCGAACGAACCTGCCCAGGCGGCCTTCTGACCGTCCGGGCAGCGTCTGATTTGATTAGAGGAACAGTTCGCCCCGAGCGACAAGCGTCGCCTGACCGCCGATCCTGACCGCATGCATCTTGCCGCCCTCGATGTCGATTTCCAGGTCGATCAGGGATGGCCGTCCCATCTCGAAACCCTGTTCGATGCGGATATGGTGGGTGCCGTTGGGAAGGTCGTCATAATAGTCGACTACACCTGCGAATGCCGCCGCGGCAGAACCTGTCGCGGGATCTTCGGGAATGCCCATGTCGGGCGCAAAAAGACGGGCGTGGAAAGCGCTGTCATGGGAGCGGGTTTCGCGGCAATAGACATAAGCGTCCGTATTGCCGTTCTTGCCGAAGCCCGCGTTCCACATGGCCGGCACCGGTTTGGCGCGCGCCAAGGCATCCAGATCGCGCACCGGCACGAAGGTGAAGGGAGGGCCTACGCGGAAGCGGGAGGGGCCATGGTTCTCGAACCCGATGTCACTCGGCTCCAGGTTGAGCGCGGCTGCGATCAGCTCGACGTTGTGGGTCGGTCCGGCGGGCTCCGGCAGGCTGGGAACGTCGAACTCGGCAAAGGCGGCTGCGTGCTCGCGCAGGATAACCGCGCAGCGCACGGTGCCGATCTGCTGCTTCAGAACAACAACGGCATCCTGCTCGCCCGAAATATCGCCGAAGCGTTCCGTTGCCAGAAGGATGGCCGTACCGACGGTCGGGTGGCCGGCGAACGGCAATTCCATCTTGGGTGTGAAGATCCGCATGGTGGCAGAATGCCCGGGCTTTTCCGGCGGGAAGACGAAGACCGTTTCGGAAAGATTGAACTCACCGGCGATCTTCTGCATCTGCTCGTCGCTCAGCCCCTCGGAGTCCAGAACCACCGCCAGGGGGTTCCCGGCAAGGCTCGTGTTCGTGAAGACATCCAGGATCGCGTAGCGGCGGCTCATACTTCTCTTCTCCCTTTCGCCGCCTGCCGACCTTCAAACGAAGTCAGGCGAGGGGCTCAAACGTTGTAAAACAACCAACCTGTCCGCATCGGTCGGCCCGTGCAAACCACGGTGCCGGCTTCAAAGGTGAGCGGACTTTTGCATTTTCAGGCAAGTCCTGCCAGTGCTTAGTGCGCATTCTTGGTGAACAAAATATTGCCGTTCCCGGCCGTCTCGCCGAGTGCTCTTCATGGCAGCAGATATTTGCCGAGCGAACGGGCGTAAGGCACGATGGCGCTGTCCTCAAGGTCCGCGCGCGTGCGAATGATACGCATATCGGCAAGCTCCTGTTCTTCCGACGCCTCTGAAAAACGCAGGATCTCCGTGCGCAACTCTTCCGCGAGGCGGGGGACATCCATCAGCTGGCCGATGGAAATTCGCCAGCCGTCGAATGTCACCAGCAGCCCGGCAGGCTTGACGTCGTCTCGTTTGAGGCCTGTTTCCTCTTCAAGTTCCCGGTAGATCGCCCCGACAACGTCGACCTTGCCATCTTCGGTCAGGTCGGTCGGGTCGAGATTGCCACCGGGAGGGTAGATCATGCCCGCTGTGGCGGTCTTTCGGGACATGACACCATAAAGCAATGCGCCCTCGGCGGACCTCAGGATGGCGGAGCCGAAGAGATTGAACGAGCTTGCATCGGGCGCACCCCAGTCGCGCCACGCCAGGAAAGCGGCAAAGGAACATTCCGCGCAGGTGCCGTTAAAGGTGCCATCCTTGAACTCGAACCCGGTCAACTTCATGGTTCGGCCATTCCAAAGCATGGGAATGCGCTTCCTGGCTTCCTCGAAATACGCATCGATGGCGTTTGCATGCTTCGTTTCAAAAGCCCAGGGTTCGTCCGAAACCTCGATGTTCAACGCTTCCACCCGGTAGACCGCAGGTGCCAGCGGTTTTTCCATCAGTGGGATTTCCTTGTCGGGCGACATCTCACTTGGTCGCGTCGCCATCGTCCGAAACCCGCGTTTTTCGTAAAAGGGGCCCGCGTTGGCGTCGCTTTCCAGATAAAGCCGGCTCAATCCCTGTCGGTGGGCATGATCCTCCGCGCGCTTCAGCAGAAGGTCGCCAATGCCCTGACGCTGGGCTTCAGGGGCAACAAACAGGAAATCGACAAGCAGGGTATCTTCGCTTTGGGGAGAGAGACCGGAAAAGGCTATGGGCCGACCGTCCCGCTCTGCAACGGTGAGCGTCAGGGACTGGATGGTTGCCTCGGAAATTCGCCAGTAGTCGCGAAACTCTGCCATTTTTTCCTCCGGATAGCCCCAGGAGGCCTTGGCGCGATGGAGGATATCGGTGAGGGCAGGGGCGTCGGCCTCTGTGGCCGGGCGGAGTTTCAATGGCATGGGCTGTCCAGATCGATTGTATCCCGGACAGCCCTAGCCAGACTTTGTGAAAGTTACAAGGCAGCAGGTTCTTTTCAGCCCTACCGGATAAATGTGCCGTTCTGCAGTTCGGTTACCGCTTGGATCAGCTCCTGACGGGTGTTCATCACGATGGGGCCGTGCCAGGCTACGGGTTCCTTGATCGGTGCGCCGGAGACCAGAAGGAAACGGATGCCTTCCTCGCCTGCGTGAACGACGATCTCGTCGCCGGAGCCGAAGATCACCAGAGAACGGTTGCCGGTCTCGTCACGGATCTTAAGTTCCTCGCCGCCGAATTCCTTTTCCGTCAGAACCCCGAACGGGTCGGATGCTCCTTCGAACGTGCCGGAGCCTTCGAAAATGTAGGCAAAGGTCTGCTTGTAGGTGTCGACCTTGAAGCGTTTCTTGTGACCAGCCGGCACATGGATGTCGAGATACTGCGGATCGGCGGCGATGCCGTCGACCGGGCCGCGCTTGCCCCAGAACTCGCCACAGATGATCCGTGCGGAAGTGCCGTCGTCATCGGTCACAACCGGGATCTCTTTCGACGCGACATCCTGGTAGCGCGGAGCGGTCATCTTCAGCGAGGACGGCAGGTTCGCCCAGAGCTGGAACCCGTGCATGCGGCCATTGGCGTCGCCCTTTGGCATCTCCTGATGCATGATCCCGCGCCCGGCTGTCATCCACTGGACGTCGCCCGCACCCAGGTTGCCGCTGTTGCCCAGGCTGTCGCCGTGTTCAACGGTGCCGGCCAGCACGTAGGTAATGGTTTCGATGCCGCGATGGGGATGCCAGGGAAAGCCCTTCAGATAGTCCTCGGGTCGCTCGTTGCGGAAATCGTCCAGCAGCAGGAACGGATCCAGCATTTCCGGATCCTGAAATCCGAAAGCTCTCTCCAGCCGGACGCCGGCGCCTTCCATGGTTGATTGTGTGCTGCCGATGTGGGTTACGGGGCGGATGGACATGACTTGGTTCCTGATGCGGATTGACTTTGAGGGAAAGATAGCGGCTCGCAGGGCAAAACCTAGTCTTGGCTCTGCAGACGCAGTGTTTCGAAAGACGAAACAGTGATCCCGCCATCCGGATAGGCTCCGACCGGACGGTGGCTTACGGCCAAAGGGTTGCATCTTGCGGACGGTCCGCCCACATGCAAGTGTGCACGCCAGTTTGGCCGTCTGGTCAAATCCCCAATTCCGAACCGGTTGAAACGATGGCCCCGATACTTTCCGTACGCGACCTGGAAAAAACCTATGACGGTGGCTTCCAGGCTCTCAAATCCGTGTCTCTGGATATCCAGCAAGGAGAGGTGTTTGCGTTGCTCGGGCCGAATGGCGCCGGCAAGACGACATTGATCAGCACGATTTGCGGCCTGGTGCGGCCGACCTCCGGCAGTATTCACGTGTGCGGCCATGACGCCTTGAACGAGTACCGCGCTGCCCGGCAGATGATCGGTCTGGTGCCTCAGGAGATGCCCACGGCTCCCTTCGAAATGGTCGGTGATACGGTCGCCTTCAGCCGCGGCCTGTTCGGCATGAAACCCGATCCGGCACGGATCGAGAGCATCCTCAAGGACCTGACGCTCTGGGAAAAGCGCAACAACCCCATCATGGCCCTGTCCGGGGGCATGAAGCGCCGCCTGCTGGTCGCCAAGGCGCTGGCGCATGAGCCGAAGATCCTGTTCCTGGACGAGCCGACAGCCGGCGTGGATGTGGAACTCAGGCACGACATGTGGCGCATCGTTGGGGAGCTGAAGCAGAAGGGCGTCACCATCATCCTGACCACCCACTATATCGAGGAGGCCGAGGAGATGGCCGATCGTGTCGGGGTGATCAACAAGGGTGAGATCATTCTCGTGGAAGAAAAGGCAGAGCTCATGCGCAAGCTCGGGCGCAAGTTGCTGTCGCTCAGCTTGACGGAGCCGCTCGTCGAGATCCCGGGCAGTCTTGCCCGCTACGATCTGAAGCTCGAGGATGACGGCCGCAGCCTGGTCTATACCTACGATACCCAGGCTGACCGGACTGGCATCACATCGCTTCTGACCGATCTCTCCCAGGCCGGCGTGCGTTTTCACGATCTGCAGACGGATCAGTCGTCACTCGAGGACATCTTCGTCGGTCTGGTCAGTCAGGGATGAGGCGGCGATGGACACCGGTTTCACCATTCGCAAGGCGACACTGGACGACTGCACGGCACTGACGGATCTGTGCATGCGCTCCAAGCAGTCGAACGGCTATGACGATGTTTTCATGGCCATGTGCGCCGAAGAACTCAAGGTTCGCGACAGCTGGATCGAGGAGCACGATTTCTGGCTGGCGCAGGACGCAGGCGGTGAGCCGGTCGGCTGTATCCGGCTGTCCATGGAAGACGACGGCGAAACAGGGGAACTGGAGACCTGTTTTGTCGACCCTGCCTGGCAGGGACGCCGCGTCGGCCGGGCGCTGTTCGATGTGCTTCACGAAAGAGCGCGGAGCCTTGGTCTGGTGAGGATCGGTCTCGATGCGGATCCTTTTGCAGAACCTTTCTATGCCCGCATGGGCTTCAAGACCATTGGCCGGTCTCCATCCGGCTCGATCCCGGGGCGCACGTTGCCCCGAATGGAACTCATTCTGATTTCGGGGCAGCAGGGCACATGAATTTCGAAGCGATCAAAGTCATCTACCTGGCCGAAATGGCCCGCACCCGCCGCACGATCATGCAGAGCATCATCTCGCCGGTGATTTCCACGGTGCTTTATTTCGTTGTCTTCGGGGCAGCCATCGGCTCTCGGATCTCCGAGGTCGACGGTGTCAGCTACGGCGCCTTCATCGTGCCCGGGCTGATCATGCTGTCCCTAATGACACAGAGCCTCTCCAACGCCTCCTTCGGCATCTATTTCCCGCGGTTTACGGGCACGATCTTCGAGGTGCTGTCGGCGCCCGTGTCCTTCCTGGAAATCACCGTTGCCTATGTCGGGGCGGCGGCTACGAAGTCGATCCTGGTCGGGTTGATCATCCTGATCACGGCGAGTTTCTTCGTTCCGCTGGAAATCCAGCACCCGGTCTGGATGGCCGCGTTCTTCCTCTTGACGGCCGTTACATTCGCCCTGCTCGGCTTCATCATCGGCATCTGGGCCGACAATTTCGAAAAACTGCAGTTTGTACCGCTGTTGATTGTCACGCCTCTGGCTTTTCTGGGCGGCAGCTTCTATTCCATCAACATGTTGCCGGATATCTGGCAGAAGATCACGCTGATCAACCCGGTAGTCTACCTGATTTCCGGGTTCCGCTGGAGCTTCTATGGTCAGGCGGACGTCAGCCTTTGGCTGTCGCTGCTGGCAACGATGATTTTCCTCGGCGGTTCACTGGCCGTCATACATTGGATTTTCAAGACCGGATACCGCCTGAAGGCTTGAGGTATCCGGCCGAAACGCGAGTTTAAGAGAGCGGGAATGCGTGCGTCTGTCCTTTTGAAGAAGGCTTCGATCTTCGTTCTGGCCGGGTTTCTGGCCGCCTGTCAGACGGGGCAGGGGCCAGCCCCGACGCCCGTTACAAGTGCAGCGCCTGCCGTTCAGACGGCGCCTCTTCCTGCCGTTGCCTATGCGCCGGAAACGGCGGTCGAGCGCGGGTTCTCCGCGCTGGTGCTGAACGCGTCGACCGGCGAAGAGCTTTATGCGGTCGATGCGGATGCAGCGCGGTATCCCGCTTCGCTAAGCAAGATGATGACGCTCTACCTGCTCTTTGATGCAGTTTCGCAAGGGCGTTACACACTTTCCACCCCTTTGAGCGTTTCGGCCAAGGCAGCATCGCAGCCGCCGGCAAAGATCGGCATCAAGGCAGGATCGACCATCACGGTCGAGCAGGCGGCAAGGGCGCTTGCGGTCAAGTCGGCCAATGACGTCGCCATTGCCGTTGCCGAAAACCTGGCCGGAAGCGAGGCGGCCTTCGCCCGGCAGATGACGTCCCAGGCGCGGGCTCTTGGCCTGTCGCGTACCCGTTTCGTCAATGCCACGGGCCTGCCTGATCCCGCGCAGGTGTCGTCGGCGCGTGACATGGCAGTGCTTGGCCTTGCCCTGAAGCGGCGGTTCCCACAATACGGCAGCTATTACCGGGCCAAGTCGTTCGACTACAACGGCCGCACCTTCCGGGCCACTAACAACCTGGTCGGCAAGGTTGCCGGTGTGGATGGTCTGAAGACGGGCTATATCCGCATGTCCGGCTACAATCTGGTCGCGACCGCCAACCGTGGCGGCAAGCGACTGATCGTCGTCGTCATGGGTGGGGCGAGCGAGGCTGCGCGGGACAAGGAAGTGACGCGGCTGATCGAAGCCTATTCCTGAGCGGCCCGCAAAGGTTCGGCTGGTATTACTCCGGAAACCTTCTCGACAACCGAGACCCGATTGCGTCCGGTCCGTTTGGACAGGTAGAGGCTCTCATCGACTGTCTTGAGCAATTCGGCTGACGGCAGCTGGCTGCCGTCGCCGTGATAGACACCTGCCGACGCCGTCAGGTTGAAGTCCTGCGGTGCGAATTCGAACCGCAGGTCGGAAATGCGCTCGCGCAGGCGATCGGCAACCCGGAATGCGTTCTCGCGCGAGATGGACGGCAGAAGCACCGCGAATTCCTCGCCGCCGAGGCGGGCAAAGCAGTCGTTCTGGCGCAGATGCGCCTTCACTTCCGAACAGACCTTCACAAGCGCTTCGTCGCCTGCAACGTGTCCGAACCTGTCGTTCACCTGCTTGAAGTGATCGAGGTCGAAGTGGACCAGGCCGAAGTCGTCCTTCTGCGTTTCCTGCAGGAGGCTTTCCAGACGTGTCTGAAACTCCCTGCGGTTGAAGGCGCCGGTCAGGGGATCGCGCCGTGCCGCTTCCCGGTTCCGGTTCGCCACGAGCTCGAACGACAGCGCAAGGGAGAAAGCGCCGGTCAGACTGACGAAGACGAGTGCGCACATCAGGTGAATGTCGACAATCAGGTCATCGATCATGCCGGGCCCTTGCGGGCCGCCGGAAACAAGTCCGTGCACTGTGCGCAGCACACCTTCGGCAGCCAGAAAGAAGAACGCCAGGATGAGGCCGATATTGGAAATCAGACCCCGGAACGGCCTTGATGCGTAGACGGTAATGGTTGCGACGGACAGCAGCGTGAACACCACGTTGGAGGCCATGTACGCAAGGGCGTAGTTGGAAAGCAAATACGCGCAGCCTGCGACGATGCCGTAGGCAAAGGCGGGCGCGACAACATTGCTGAGCTTGCTCGGCATATCCGCCAGAAGGCGTGCCGCGTGCCAGTGACAGCCAAAACCGAGCAGCAACAGGGTGTTGGGGAGCAGATAGGCGACCAGGGGCGGCAGCATGCTGCTGAGCGCAAAGCAGATCAGAGACGACGCCAACAGGGCATTCGCAGCGGCCCAGCTCAACCAGTGAGAACGCGGACTGGTCTGCAGGGAAATGGCCAGGAAGCAGATGGCAAAAATCGACAGCAGAAGCACATTTGCCGAAAAGAGTGTCGATAGATCCATCAAGGCAGTCTCCGGAACCGGTCCCTCAATCTCACAAAGGATAGTGATTACGTTACGGGATAGGGTCTTGCAATCCGGTTAGCCGCGATAAAAAAACTTTTATCAAATAGGGAATTCAACGCTTTGGTCCCGTTTACGATACCTGTGAAATTTGCGGAGGAAATACGGCATCTTTGGGGCGGCAGGGCGGTGGTGGTCGAGGGCCGCTTATTTATAACGCCTGCACCCGGATATCTATTTGACAACCTGCAGGAACCGGCAAAAAGAAACCCCGCTGTTGCCAGCGGGGTCTCGTTTCGGGTCGATGGGGCGAACCTTGTTAGTTCTTGGTCTTGTCGACGAGCGCGTTGGACTTGATCCACGGCATCATGCCGCGGAGTTTTTCACCAACTTCCTCGATCTGGTGTGCGTCGTTCAGGCGGCGGGTTGCCTTGAACTTGGCAGCGCCTGCACGGTATTCCTGCATCCAATCGGACGTGAACTTGCCGGTCTGGATGTCGGTCAGGACGCGCTTCATTTCCGCCTTGGTTTCCGGCGTCACGATGCGCGGACCAGTCACGTACTCACCCCACTCTGCAGTGTTGGAGATGGAGTAGTTCATGTTGGCGATGCCGCCTTCGTAGATCAGGTCGACGATCAGCTTCACTTCGTGCAGGCACTCGAAGTAGGCCATTTCCGGAGCGTAACCGGCTTCAACCAGGGTTTCGAAACCGGCGCGGATCAGTTCGACGAGACCGCCGCACAGAACAGCCTGTTCGCCGAAGAGGTCGGTTTCGCACTCTTCCTTGAAGGTGGTTTCGATGATGCCCGAACGGCCGCCGCCAACGCCACAGGCGTAGGACAGGCCGAGGTCATGGGCATTGCCGGAAGCGTCCTGGTGAACAGCGATCAGGCACGGCACGCCGCCACCCTTCATGTATTCGCCGCGCACGGTGTGGCCCGGGCCCTTCGGTGCAACCATCAGAACGTCAACGGTCGACTTTGCCTCGATCAGGCCGAAGTGAACGTTGAGGCCATGTGCGAAGGCGATTGCAGCGCCGTCACGGATGTTGGCTGCGATGTGGTCCTTGTAGATGTCGGCCTGCAGTTCGTCCGGGGTTGCCATCATCATCAGGTCGGCCCAGGCAGCAGCGTCAGCCACGTTCATGACCTTGAAGCCGTCAGCTTCTGCCTTCAGAGCGGTCGTGGAGCCCTCGCGCAGGGCAACGGCGATCTCCGTGCAGCCGCTGTCCTTGAGGTTCATGGCATGGGCGCGGCCCTGCGAGCCGTAGCCGATGATGGCGACTTTTTTGGACTTGATCAGGTTAAGATCAGCATCACGATCGTAATAAACGCGCATGGGTTCCTTTCTCCCGTCTGCATTCTGTCGTTGGAAGGCCGGTTTTCCGGTCTTGATTGGTTCTGGTGTTTCCCAGTGGTTCCGAAGGTTCGCGGCGATCAGGCCCCGAACAGACGGTAAAAGCGATCGACGGCCGCTTCGGCCTGCGATTTCAGGTCCTTCTCGGCAGGACCGGCGGTCTCACCCAGAAGGAGGCGGATATGAACGTCCCGAATGGCAAGGCCGTAAAGCACCTGGTAGGCGTCTTCGGATTCGTCGAATTTCAGAAGGCCGTGGCGGCGGCCGCTGTCCAGCATGGCGCGCGCGCGGGCGGAAATCATGTGTTTGCCGCGCACCAGTAGAAGCTGGCCGAGGCGGTTCGAATTGGTGTTGGACTGGCCGATCGACAGTCGGTTCAACGCCAGCGAGGTTTCTGAAAACAGGACACCCAGCAGGGCTTCGACAAAGGCGGTCACATGTGCCCGGAACGTCGCCGCATCGGCAGTGGCACCGGCCTCGGAAGGAAACTGAACCTGGCTGGCCTGGAAGGCGACAACCGCAGCCAGAAGTCCGTCACGATCGCCGAACCACTTGTAGAGGCTTTCCTTCGAGCAGCTTGCCGTGCGGGCTAAGCCTGCCGTCGTCAGCGCCTTCTCTCCACCTTCGACCAGCAGCGTCAGCGCATGTTGCAACACCACCTGCTGGCGCGGCGAAAATTCGGGCGCTGCATCCGGGCGGGAGGTGGCAATATCGTAAGCGGTCGCTGTCATGTCTCAGGTCGGATCGTTGATTGTCAGTAGGGAACCGTACGGTACGGTTCGGATGAGGTTATGGCACCGGCGGCTGGGCAGGTCAAGGGTAATTTTGCACCTGTTCGGCGAACGTGCGCATCTGGGCAAGCACTCTGGAACGTGCGCTTCAAAGCGTGATCGGAGTAGACGTTTACGCTTACTTCAAGTTTGGCTTGCGTCTCGAAGAAAGTGCGGATTAGATTTTCGTATTCAATTTTGTTGTCTTGATTTTTGTTGGGTGTCTTTGAGATGTTGACCATCAAAAAACTCATTTCCGGACCTTTGTTGCTGGCCTTTCTTGTCTTGGCTGCCACCAGCGCAAGCGCCGCACCTCGAGTAACCGCAAAGATCGATCTTTCCGAACAGCGGCTTTATTTGTACGTCGACGGGCGTTTGCGAAACAAATGGCCGGTTTCGACTGCGCGCAAGGGATATCGCACACCAACGGGAAGCTGGCGCCCGACCCGGCTGGAACGCAACTGGCACTCGCGCAAGTACAACTGGGCACCCATGCCCTATTCGGTCTTCTTTCTCGGCGGATACGCCATACACGGCACCAACGACCTCAAGCGGCTGGGCCGTCCTGCCTCGCACGGATGCATCCGGCTCCATCCCAGGAACGCCGCTCAGCTTTTCAATCTTGTGCGAAAGGTCGGCCGTGCCGACACGAGGATCGTGATCACGCGGTGAGTTGAGGGAGCAATTCATCCGTTGCTACCACCGGCCGTATTCATGAACAGCCTGTGTGGGCACAGGTTGCATGGTTTTGGCGCGGCGGCTTACCCTTAAGGAACCTTCTGGGTGATTCCCCTTCTGCCAAGCGGAGGCCATCGTGACCGCCTGCTCGAATTTCTGTCGATGCCTGTCAGCTGCCCTTGTGCTCTGCCTGTCGATTTTTCTCGCGCTGCCGGCATTGGGGCAGACGGCGGAGGGGGACGACAATCCACCGCTGCCGGGCTCGCCGGTCAGCGTCGGCCTCTATATCAGCCCGCCCTTTGTCATGGAGGAAGAGCCGGGTGTCTATACCGGCATGGCGGTGGACCTTTGGGAAGCACTGGCGCAGAAAAACGGAATTCTCTACGAATATCGGCTCTTCCCGACCATCCGGGAGCTGGTGGATGCAGCGGCGGACAAATCCATCGGTATTGCCGTCACCAACCTGACGATCACCCGCAAGCGCGCCGACAGGATCGACTTTACCCAGCCCTGGTTCGATGCGGGCCTGCGCATTCTCGTGCCTGACAGTCAGGGAGCGAGTTTCAGCGAGGTGATAACGGGCCTGCAGGAATCCGGTTACCTCAGAGCCTATGGCTGGTTGGCACTTGTGATCGTGTTTGCAACGGCTCTAATGACGCTGTTCGACCGGCGTTTCGACAAGAACTTCCCCCGGGGCTGGCCGGAAGGCGTGTCGGAGAGCTTTTATGCGGTCATGTCCGTGGTGACATCCGGCAAGGCGCCCTCGCGCAAGAACCTGTTTGGTTGGCCAGGCCGCATCTGGCAGGCGCTCTGGCTGGTCTGCGGCATTGCGGTGATGGCCTATGTGACCTCGTCGGTGACCAGCGTCATGACAACCCTTTCACTCACCAACCAGATCAACAGTGTTGCCGATTTGCCGGGCAAGAGTATCGGCGTCTTCGCCGGCAGCGTGGCCGAGGAGTTTGCAGAAGCATCCGGTTGGTCGCACCGGTCATTTGACGACATCGAAGGAGCTGTCGCTGCTCTGCGCAATGATGAGATTGACGCCGTTGTGGGCGATGCGCCTGTCCTTGAGTATTACGCTCACAGTCACCCGCGGGCGAATGTCGAGGTGATCGGTCCGATCTTCGAACCGGACAAATACGGCTTTGCCCTTGCGCACGGCAGTCCGTGGACACGGCCGTTGACGCTGGAATTGCTGACGGCGCATGAGACGGACATGATCGAGCAACTGCGCGTGCGCTACTTCGGGGACGAGCGCTAGGAGCCATTCCCTAGAGCTGTGGCTGCGCGGCAGCCCTCAACCAGTCAACGACAATGGCGGCCGTTTCCCGGTTCCGGCTGCGGTGCGACAGCACGGCATGATAGGCGTTGTTTGGCTGCAGCGGCGGCAGACCAGCAGGGACCAGCAGGCCGTTTTGTACGTGGTCACCGGTGATCGAGCGCCAGCCGAGCATGACCCCGTGACCCGACAAGGCCGCCTGGGTGGCCTGGACATAGTTGGAAAACCGGAGGCCTTTGGCCGAACCGGCAGCCTTCTGCCCCGTGCGGGCAAGATACTCCTGCCAGGAAATCCAGCGGCGATCGCTGGTGTCCACATGGATCAGAAAGGCTGATCCCAGGCTGCCGCCATCGGCGCGGATACGCTCGGCAAGGGAAGGGGCGCACACGGGCTCAACCCGCTCGCGGAACATTTGTTCGACCGTGCCGTCGTCCCAGCGGCCGTCCCCATAGCGCATGGCGATATCGGTCCCCTGGCCAAGCCGGGGGACCTCCTGCTGCGTGGTGTGAACGTTCACCGGGATTTCCGGGTGGTCCAGATAAAACGCCTCAAGCCGGGGCATGAGCCAGTAGGTGGCGAAGCCGACGGTGCAGGCAACAGTGACAGAGGCGCTGGCGGGATCGGCAAGAGCCTGAATGTCGTTCAGGGCTTCGCTGAGCCGTTCGCGGTTTTCGATCACCGCTTTCAGCAGGATCTCGCCAGCGGCAGTGAGGCCGGCCGGCCTTGTGCTGCGATCGATCAGGGCGGTGCCGACGTGTTCTTCCAACTGTCGCAAGGACTGGCTGATCGCCGACATGGATACATTCAATTCGCCCGCCGCCGCCTTGGTGCCTCCCGCGCGTTGAACCGTCTCGAAGACGGTGAGCAGCCTGAGCGGGGGGAGGCGGAGCATTTGTCTGTCCAAGTTAAGTGAATGCTTAAGTTAAGTTTCGATTTTATCGCCTTTCCAAATCGCCAGTGCAAGAGCAACTTCACAGAAAGTAACTGGAACGCAGCGCTTTGCGGTGACTTGTGCGAAGTGTCTGCAAGGCTGATGAGCTAAACTTAAGGACGGAACTGATGCTTGGAACTGGTGATGCAGGTGTGTTGCTGCAGGAAAAAGGCCTCGATGTGCCGCTGAGCAACGGGCAAACCGCCTATTTCAATTACTACTGGCTGCGCGACAATTGCCCGAGTTCCTTCGACCCGGAAACCCGCGAACGCGTCAACGACATCTTTGCCCTGGACGAAGCGCCAAAAGCAGCCTCCGCCGCTATCGTAGGGGGCGATCTGGAAATCGCCTGGGCGGGCACAAACGACGTCTCCCGACTGCCGCTGTCCCTGCTCAATGCCTATTCCAATGGCGAAAAGCGCCCCGATATCGCCAACCTTCAAAGAGTGCCCTGGTACGCTGACCACTATCCGAAGATGGCCCGTTTTTCCTATGACGAGGTTACCAACGACACCGCGCGTCGGCGCGACTGGGCCAAGGCGATGCTGACGGATGGTGTCGCGCTCTTGACCGGCTTGCCGGATACGGATGAAGCGCTCACCGACACGGCCGGCCTGATCGGCTATGTGCGTCCGAGCTACTTCGGCCTGACGTTTGAAGTAAAAACCCACATCAAGCCGACCAACCTTGCCTTCACTGCCAAGGCCCTGCCGCTTCACACGGATTTGCCGGACGAAGATCTTGCGCCGGGCGTGCAGTTCCTGCATTGCCGGGCCAATTCGGTCGAGGGCGGCAACAGCATCTTTGTGGACGGACTGGCTGTCGCCGAAGACTTCCGCAAGGCCTATCCGGAAGATTTCGAACTTCTGATCACCGTGGATGTGCCTTATTTCTGCGAGCATGACACGTTCGACATGCGGTCTCGCCAGCGGGTGATCGAGCTGGATGAGCACGGCAATATTTCGGGTGTCACGATCAGCCAGCACCATGCCGATATCTTCGATATGCCGCAACATGAACTCGACCGTTACTACCCGGCCTTCTGCCGCTTCGGACGGATGATGCGGGACGACAAATACCTGATGCGGTTCCGTCTGAATGCGGGCGAATGTATTGTCTTCGATAATCACCGCATTGTGCACGGTCGCGCTGCCTATTCGGCAACCAGCGGCAATCGGCACCTGCGTGGCTGCTATACCGACAGGGGCGAGCTGCGCTCCACTTACCGGATCCTGTCCGGGGAAGGACGTTTCAAATGAGTGTCGTTACGGATGTACGCTTCGGGGCTGACCCGAACCGGCAAAGCGAACAGGCCTTGCGGGAAGACCTCGCAGCTGCCTTTCGTCTGGCGGTAAAATTCGGCTGGAGCGAATCCGTCGGCAATCATTTCAGCGCCGCGGTTTCCGATGATGGTTCTAAATTCCTGATGAACCCCAAATGGCGACATTTCGGGGAAATCAGGGCCAGCGACCTGTTGCTGCTCGATGCCAATGATGACACCGTGATGGCGGGCGAAAATGCCCCGGACCCATCCGCCTGGTGCATTCACGGCACGGTTCATCGGGAAAACCCCAAGGCGCGGGTGCTGTTCCACTGTCACCCGCCCAATGCGACCGCGCTGGCGACGCTGCAGGATCCGTCGATGAAACCGATCGACCTGAACACCGCCCGTTTCTTCGGCAAGGTTGCGGTTGATCTCGGCTTCGGCGGCATGGCTGACGAGGCGGAGGAGGGCAGGCGGATTGCCGAAACACTCGGCGATAAGCCGGTTCTTGTAATGGGCAATCACGGGGTGTCGATTTCCGCCGTCACTGTCGCTGAAGCCTTCGAGCATCTCTATTTCTTCGAACGGGCTGCTGAAACGCTTTTGAAAGCCTATGGGACCGGTCAGCCGCTGGCCATCATGTCGGACAACCTGGCCGCCAAGACGGCTGCCGAATGGGAGCCCTATGTCGGCATGGGCTATGCCCATTTCGACTATTGGAAGCGTGATCTTGACCGGAGCGAGCCGGATTACCGCGACTGAGATCCATCGATGCCGACTTGCCTTCGCCTCTCCAATGCGGGGAGGCGAAATGCATTTGGGCAAAGCATGGCAATCCTTCTTGGTGTCACTCCGAACTAGCGCAGCGCAGAGCCGGGGCTTTTTCGCAACGCACATAGCGGCATCGCGTGAGCTGGAAATCAGATGTCAGCGCGAGCTTCAGAGAGCTCCTGATCATTGATCATCATTCAATCTTGAGCAGGAGCGGCTTTGCCGAAAAACATGTCTGCGTTCGGACCGGCGTTCGTTCTCCGCCTCACCTGTCCGGACTGAGGGATGGGCGAATGTTCCCGCAATAAACCGCCAAAACTGCAGAAATATCACCTGTAGTAGCGACCTAATACCCGTTCAAACCCGCGGACTGCTAGCCTTTCTCCATCGCAATTTGCCAAGCTGGAGGACAGAGCATGAGCGCGAAGAAGATCCTGATGATCACGGGTGATTTCACCGAAGATTATGAGACCATGGTGCCGTTTCAGACGCTGCTTGCCATGGGTTACACGGTCGATGCGGTATGCCCCGGCAAGAAGGCCGGTGAGACGGTCGCCACCTGTATCCACGATTTCGAAGGCGACCAGACCTATTCGGAAAAGCGCGGCCATAACTTCACGCTGAACGCGACCTTCGCCGATGTCGACGTTGCCGGTTACGATGCCCTGGTAATCCCGGGTGGACGGGCTCCGGAATATCTGCGTCTTGATGCAGCTGTCATCGATGCCGTGAAGCATTTCATGGACGCGGCCAAGCCCGTTGCCGCAATCTGTCACGGCGCGCAGATCCTGACTGCTGCCAAGGTGATCGAGGGCCGCACCGTTTCGGCTTATCCGGCCTGCCGTCCGGAAGTGGAGCTTGCAGGCGCCACCTATGCCGAGATCGCAATCGACGGCGCCGTGACCGACGGCAACCTTGTTACCGCCCCTGCATGGCCGGCGCATCCGGCATGGCTGTCGCAGTTCCATGCGGTTCTGAGCGGTACGGCCGAGGGTTCCCTGGCTGCCTGAGGCAAACGGTGCGGGCCAACAAATTGCCCGCACCATCAACTCCGTTTGCCAGGTCCGAGAAAGCGCAAGAGTGGTGCCCCGAAGGGGGGGAGACAAGTCCCGGGCCCGCCACTTACACGCTACCTGACCTCTTTCCCGCACGCGGGAAGCGGACTAGGCTGAGTTCAAATAACAGGCGTTGATATACCGAGACAGCTCCGCGATTTCAGCTCGCCAGTCCGTCACGAAGGAAACATCATGTGCAAGCTCTTCATCGAGGCAGATTCCACGCTTTGGGAAAGCACGACAAAGTCGCTGCGCATTGACGGCATGGTGACATCGGTGCGGCTGGAAACCTTCTTCTGGAAGGTTCTGGACGAGATCGCCGGACGGGACGGCATGAATGTGGTGCAACTGATCACCAAGCTTCACCACGAGAGCATCGACGCGGGCCATGATCTCGGAAATTTCACGAGCTTCCTGCGCGTTTGCTGCGGCCGGTACCTGGCCTTGCAGCTGTCTGGCGATGTGCCGACCGACAAGCGCCTGCCCATCGCGGGCCTGGATGCGGACGGCATTCTGGAAGCCGAAACCGGCCGTATGCATTGAGACATGCTCCGGAATGAGTGCAGGAGCTCTCCCTCGTCATCCCGGCCGAGCACAACGCTGCCAGGATGACGTGGGATGGCTGATCATGTGCTGGTGACACAGCGCCTTGTCAGGCAGCCGCTTTTTGCGAAAGCGCCAGACGCATGTCTTCGGCGACCGCAACCGGGCCTGCCTCGGTCGGTACCTGGAACAGCCCCAGTTTTTTCGTGACCTTGCCCAGCAGCACCGATGCGGTCATCCAGACCAGGAGCGGAGCGACAACCAGTGGCAGGGCAACAGGCAGCAGCCAGTAGAACATCTCCGGCGCATAGGTGTGCGAGAAGGCGATCGCGCCGGCACCTGCAATGCTCATCCACCAGGTGGCGGAAAACGCCGCGGTGATCGGCAGCGAACCGTCGTCCCGATCGGCTGTCGGCCAGCCGCTGTCGGCGCCCGTCAGCACCTGAAACACCGAGCGGCAGTGGAACATCATGTGGATCGGTGCAAGGATCGAGGTCAGCAGGATTTCAAGGAGAAAGCTGATCAGAAGCCGGACCGGACCGCCGAAGTCCGCCGAGTTGCCGCCAAAGAGCGCCCGGGCAACGAGCAGCAGCTTGGGCAGGATCAGCAGAGCTACCAGACCGAACAGCAGGGCAAGCGCCGTGGTCGTTTCCGGATGCGGAAAGACCGGGAATGGCGAATGACCGTCGAAGTAGACCGGGGGCGGAGCAACCAGCGGGGCGGCAAGGCTTGCCAGCAGGAAGATGCACCAGATCGGAGAAGCCAGGTAGGCAAAGACGCCTTGCAGGATCGAAATCCGGCTCCAGAAGCGGAAGCGCGGGGCCGCCAGAATGCGGCTGTGCTGCAGGTTGCCCTGGCACCAGCGCCGGTCACGCTTGGCGTAGTCGACCATGTTGGCGGGGGCTTCCTCGTAGGAGCCCGTCAGGTCCGGGTCGAGACGTACCTTCCAGCCGTCGCGCGCCAGAAGGGCAGCTTCAACGGTGTCATGGCTGAGGATGTGACCACCAAAGGGCGGTTTGCCGGTAAGCGGAGCCATGCCGCAGGCAGCTGCAAACGCGCGGGTGCGGATCAGCGCATTGTGTCCCCAGAATGTGCCTTCCTCGCCCTGAACGGCGGCAAGGCCGCGCGCGAAGTAAGGCCCGTAGAGACCGGTTGCGAACTGCAAGAGGCGTCCGAAAAGCGTCGAGAGCCCGATGATCTGCGGCAGCGACTGCAGCAGCCCCAGGCGCGGATCGGCCTCCATGCGCCGGACCATTTCCAGGATGGTCTTGCCATCCATGAGACTGTCGGCATCAAGCACCAGCATGTAGTCGTAGGCACCGCCTGATGTCGTCAGGAAGTCGGCAATGTTGCCTGCCTTGCGGCCGATGTTCTTTTCGCGCCGCCGATAGAACAGGCGGCCACCGGCGTTCTGGCGAACAAGCAGTCGCTCATAGGCACGTTGTTCTTCCTCGCCGACATCCGCCTTGGTGGTGTCGGACAGGACAAAGAAATCGAATCGGTCCGCCGCGGGCAGGGCGGCAACCGATTTCATGATGGCTTCCAGGCGGGCGAACACCGGACCGGTTGCTTCGTTGTAGATCGGCAGCAGAACGGCGGTGCGACCTTCGGGCAGAGCTTCTGCCGTTGCCCTTTCCTCAGGCGGAAACAGGATGCCGAAGAGAGCGATACATCCGCCCCAGGCCAGCCAGAAGCTTGCTACCGCCATCAGCGCGATGCGGACGATGTCCAGCCAGTCGAAACCGTCCGACTGGACAACAATGGCAAACATGTACGAAGCACCCGTGGTCAGGCACAGGGCGATCACTGCCATGGCCAGCCGCCGGAAGGCCGTCGACCAGGCTTCGGAGCTGGCCTTCTTCATGTCAGCGGTCCTTGGCTGGAACCGGAACGCGCTTCAACTGCGGAGCAAGCGGCTGCACAGCCCGTTGCCACAGGGCGACAAGCGGGGCAAAGCGCACGGCCAGCGGCGGATTGAGGTCGTGATGGGGCATTTCCAGCCCGTGACGGGGGGCAGGCACCGGCAAGGTCCTGATGAAGGCTGCCCGGTCTTGCGGCGTGCCGCTAAAATGGTCGATGCCACGGCGAGTGGCGGCAGAACCGGACAGAACGGACAAGAGGACGTCGTCGCCAAGGTCGGGCCGCTTCAGGACAGTCCGGATTTCTTCAAGCAGCATACTGTCGGCAAAAAGGGTCGGACTGGTCGTCTGATCGATACTCACATGCGATGTCATCTGTTCCCACTCCACTGATACATCCAGGTTTCCGTTACATCGTTGCCGTCGAGTTGCAGGGCGAGAATGAACTCGACCGGTATTTCCTCGTCGTCCCGTGCGATATCGAGCACGGCACGCCAGCTGCCGCTTTCCAGCCGCTGGACGAACTGATGCTCCACCTTGCCGTTCTGCAGGGTCAGTCTCGGTGTCAGAGGAGCTTCCGCACCCATGTCACCCAGATTTCCGCCGGCAAATTCCACGACGAATTTGCGCAGTTTCGGGTCTGGATCTGAGGCAGCCGCGCCACCATGCCCTGTGCTGGTCGCGATTACCTGTGCCAGCTCGGTACCCGGTTCCGGTTCCCGGCCCCAGATCATCCGATAGGCAAAGCGATGTTCGGAGCCTGCCTTGGTGCCGTTTTCCGGCACCCAGCAAGCAACGAGGTTGTCGTAGATCTCTTTTTCGGCCGGGATTTCCGCCAGCATGACCTGGCCGTTGCCCCAATCGTTGATCGGCTCGATCCACAGCGACGGGCGGCGCTGATACTTGGCTTCCGTGTCCTGGTAATGATCGAAATTCCGGTCCCGCTGCAGCAGGCCAAAGCCTGCCGGGTTCTCCTCGTTGAAGAAGGACAGGGCAAGCTTTTCCGGATTGCGGGCCGGCCGCCACAGACGCTGGCCATTCTGGCGCAGGATCAGGAGACCGTCATTGTCATGAACTTCCGGGCGATAGTCGTCGAAGTTGGTGCGGTCGTTCTCGCCGAACAGATACATCGAAGTCAGTGGCGCAATTCCGAGGCGTTCGACATCGTCGCGCAGGAAAATGTGCGCATCCACTTCCACAACCGTGTTGATGCCCGGCTTGATCGTGAACTGGTAGGCACCGGCAACGCGCTCGCTCTCCAGTTCGGCATAGAGCCGCATTTCTGCAGCGCCGTCCGTCGGCCGCTCCAGATAGAACTTCGTGAAACGCGGAAACTCTTCCGGTCCGGCGATGGCCGTATCGATCGCAAGTCCGCGTGCGGACAGGCCATAGACGTTGCCCTTGCCGAGCGCACGAAAATAGCTTGCCCCAAGGAACACCACCAACTCGTCGAAATACTCCGGAGTGTTCAGCGGATGGTGCAGGCGGAAGCCGGCGATACCCGGCAGATCCACGTCCTTGAATTTTTCCGGATCCAGCGGCTCGCGATATTCGAAGTCCGCGCCGGTAAAATGCAGTTCGCTGATATTTCCGTCGACGATCTCATAAAGTTCCACCGGCTCCTTGTAGAGCCAGCCCGGGTGGAACGCCTGCAGTTGATAGTTGCTGCCGGTGTCCTTCCAGACGGACTTGTCGGGATTGAACCGGATTGCACGATGCTGGTCATAATCGAGATTGGCGAGGATTTCGGGAAGAGCCGGTACATCGGGCGCAAATGCGTTCCCGGCCTTTTCCTTCATGCGCTCGACGAGCGCGGAAAAGTTAAACTCTTCGCCTGCCGCAAAGGCTCCGCCTGCTTGTGCAGGTGCGGTATTCTCTGCTGCGAGTGCAGTGCGGAGGTCCGCGCCTGCCAAGGCACCGGCCGCCAGGGCCGTTGCCGATAAAAACGTGCGCCGATTGATCACGACGATTGGCCACCTTGTTGAAATTAAAGTGTTCTTTTTGGTTCACTTTTGAATGAGCACGCGCACTGCAGCAATTTTATGGAGAAAACCGGTCCAAAAAATGGCATTCCTGTGCAATGCAACATCGTACGCTTGTTCGTTCGACTTTCAAACGTCCAAACAGCCGGTTGGTTTCATATTTTTTTGAAAAAAGTTCCGCTCAGAGACCGATTGTAACCAGCTGGGCGACGTAACTTCCGATTGCCATTGCCGATGTGAGGCCGGGGGATTCGATTCCGTAGAGCGTGACCAGACCCGCAAGGCCATGATCTGACGGCCCGTCAATTCGGAAATCGGCCGCGGGGTCACCCGGACCGGCGATCTTGGGCCGGATGCCGGAGTAGTCGGGCAGGAGTGCATCGTCCGGCAGGCCGGGCCAGTAGCTGCGGATGGCGGCATAGAACCTGTCGCCCCGGGCGGGATCCACCCTGTAGTCGGCAACCTCCACCCATTCGACATCCGGACCGAAGCGTGCCTGGTGCTGCAGGTCGAGTGTCAGGTGAACACCGAGCCCGCCGGGTTCTGGCACGGGGTAGATGAGCTTGGAAAAAGGGGCCTTGCCCTGAAACTTGAAATAACTGCCTTTTGCGAGGTAGGCGGCCGGTGGGTTGGCACCCTCAAGCCCGGCAGCCAGGGCAGGTGCGCCGTGGCCTGCGGAAAGGATCAACTCCTTGCAGGTGAGGGCATAGGTTTCCGTTCCCTCCGTTTCCGCATGCACCCGGTAACCGCCATCAGCCAGGCGCTCGAGGCGCGCAACTCTCGTGTTCAGCACAACCTGACCGCCGTTTGCCTCGAGCTCTCCCTGGAGAGCCAGCATGAAACCGTGACTGTCGACGATGCCTGTGGAGGGGGAATGCAGTGCGCCGGTGCAGGCAAGCTCCGGTTCGGCTTCGTTCAGGCTGTCCTGGTCCAGGAATACGAGATCAGAAACGCCGTTTTCCGCCGCTTTGCGACGGATTGACTGCAGTTGCTCCAACTGATCGTTATTGGACGCAACGATCAGTTTGCCAATCTGCTCGAAACCGACGCCATTCTCGGCACAAAACCGGTAAAGCCGTTCTTTGCCCTCCACACAAAAACGAGCCTTCAGGCTGCCCGTGGGATAGTAGATGCCCGCGTGGATGACTTCCGAATTGCGGGCGCTGGTTTCCGATCCGATCAGGTCATGCTGTTCCAGCACCATGACCTCGCGACCGGTCAGCGCCAGCTCACGTGCAATCGCAAGTCCAACGGCACCGGCACCGATAACGAGGGTTTCAATGTCATGCATGGTGTCGCCGGCAATCCTGGTCGCGCGTTCTTTTCCTTGTCAGCCCGTCATGCCACGGCTTGCTCCAGACGTCGATGCCGGAATTGCGGACGGACACACGGGCCTGGCAGTCAAATCAACGAACTGCGCTCTGCCTTGGATTGAAACCCATAATCCACGCTCCGTTATTGCCGGGCTCGACCCGGAAATCCGTGCCGTTCGTATGAGAAGCCGCAAGCATCAGCGAATAATGATGAAAGGGTACGGCACAAATGCCACGGTTGAGCCATGGCATGACGGTGGAGGGATGTTTGCTCCAACCCAGTTCACGCCAGGAACATGCTCTTGAGGGGACTGCCGGCACAAGGCAGCGGCGATTTCATGGTCAGGCTGCGACGGACCGGAGAAAATCAGGTGTGCAGCCCCGGGCCGATGAAAGGTCCGGGGCGCATATCAACAAACGGGATCAGCTCCACCAGGCTTCCGGTGAGAACGAGCCGGCGGCATCTTCGATGACCTGACCGACCTGGAACAGGGTGCTTTCCTCAAAGGGTTTGCCGATCAGCTGAAGACCGAGCGGCAGGCCATTGTTGTCGAGGCCGGCAGGGACGGAAATGCCCGGAAGACCGGCCATGTTGACGGTCACGGTGAAAATGTCGTTGAGGTACATTTTCACCGGGTCGGAATGAAGGTCCTGGTCGGCAACACCGAAGGCGGCGGACGGGGTAGCCGGGGTCAGGATTGCGTCGACGCCGTTTTCCCAGGCCAGGTCGAAGTCGCGCTTGATGAGTGTGCGAACCTTCTGGGCTTTCAGGTAGTAGGCATCGTAGTAACCGGCGGACAGCACATAGGTGCCGATCAGGATACGGCGCTTGACCTCTTCCCCGAAGCCTGCTGCACGGGTGTTCTCGTACATCTCTACGATGTCCTTGCCCGGAACGCGCAGGCCGTAGCGCACACCGTCGTAACGGGCGAGGTTCGAGGAAGCTTCCGCCGGTGCTACGATGTAATAGGCCGGCAGGGCGTATTTGGTGTGCGGCATCGCAATGTCGACGATTTCCGCGCCGGCATCCTTCAGCCAGTCGATACCCTTCTGCCAGAGTGCTTCGATATCCGCGGGCATGCCGTCCAGGCGGTATTCCGCCGGAATGCCGATCTTGAGGCCCTTCACGGATTTGCCGATGGCCGCTTCATAGTCCGGCACAGGCAGATCGACCGAGGTGGTGTCCTTGGCGTCGACGGAGGCCATGGATTTCAGCATGATCGCGCTGTCCCGAACGGTGTGAGCAATCGGGCCGGCCTGGTCGAGCGAGGAAGCAAAGGCAACAACGCCCCAGCGGGAACAACGGCCATAAGTCGGCTTGATGCCGACAGTGCCGGTGAACGCGGCCGGCTGACGGATGGAGCCGCCGGTGTCGGTTGCGGTAGCGCCCATGCACATGCGGGCGGCAACGGCGGCGGCAGAACCACCGGAAGACCCGCCGGGTACGAGGTCCTGGTTCGAGTTCTTCTTCCGCCACGGGTTGATCACCGGGCCGTAATAGGAGGTCTCGTTGGAGGACCCCATGGCGAACTCGTCCATGTTCAGCTTGCCGAGCATGACCGCGCCGTCGGCCCACAGGTTGGACGTAACGGTGGATTCATAAGCGGGTTTGAAGCCGTCCAGAATGTGGCTGCAGGCCTGGGTGTGTACGCCCTGGGTGGCGAAAAGGTCCTTGATGCCAAGCGGGATGCCTTCCAGCGCACCGCCTTCGCCCTTGGCAAGCCTGGCGTCGGATGCCTTTGCCATGTCGCGCGCCTTGTCGGTGGTCACGGTGATATAGGCATTCAGCTTTTCATTGGCGACTTCGATGTTCTTGATGAAGGCATCGGTCAGTTCCAGGGACGTGTAGTCCTTGTTTTTCAGGCCTTCGCGGGCCTCGGCAATGGTCAGTTTGGTCAGATCGGTCATGGATTTGAACTCTCAGGCGGCCGCCAGCGGCCGGGAATAGAAGATGGAATAGGGACTGTCGGGATAATCGAGCACCGGTCCGCAGCGGCTGAAGCCGGCTCGTTCATAGATGCGCCAGGCTGCCGGGTGTTTGTCGCCGGTTTCCAGAACGAGCATGGAGATGCCCTCCCGGGTTGCCAGCTCAATGATCCGGTCCAGTATGCTGCCTCCCAGGCCGAAGCCCTGATAGGCCGGTCTGGTGTACATGCGCTTGACCTCGGCAATGCCGTCGGCGTGCCGGTGCAGGGCACCGCAGGCTGCCGCCTTGCCGTCAATCCGTGCAACGAAGACAGTCGTTGCCTCGCCGGACATCTCTTCGGCCGTCATGTGGTAGCAGGCCTCGGGCGGGCTAAGTGTTAGCAGCAGGTCGTTCAGCTCGGCAATCATCTCGCCCATGTCGGCAGACAAGGGCGTTTCGACGGCAATAGCTGGAACGGGTGCGATCATCCGGGTTGGTCCGCTTATTCGACGACTTTCGGCACCATGAAGAAATGATCTTCGGAGGCCGGTGCGTTCAGGGTGATGTCTGCAGCCTTGTTGCCGTCGGTCACGCCGTCGGCGCGCTTTTTCATGGTCTGTTCAACAACGGACGTCAGCGGCTCGACGCCGGAAATATCGACTTCGTCCAGTTGCTCGACAAAGCCCAGAATGGCATTCAGTTCGCCAGTCATGCGGGTCGCGTCTTCTTCGCTCACCTTGATGCGCGCCAGCCGGGCAACGCGTTTCACCGTATCGGTATCAACAGACATGTGTTCCTCGTCGTTACTGGTGCCTGAAGCGGAAATCCGCTCATGGCTTGCGCTCTTCTTGCGGTGGCCGCGCGGGGAAGGCAAGAGCGCAGGCTTGCCTTGCGGGAGAAATCGGAATAAATCGGTACCAATGGGAACCGAAATAGGGATTTGCGCGTGATCCAGTCTTGCGAAACGATCCGGCCGTTGCCGATGGCGGCCATCGTCTATCTGGCTTTCGAACCAGCCTGGCTGGCGCTCAGCCGCCAGGAAAGAGGCGAGATTGCCGGCCAGATCGGCACAATCCTGGCGCGCCATCCAGAGGTTGCCTTCGAATGGTTCGACGCCGATGCCCTGGCAGGCGGGTTTTCCGATTTCGCGATCTGCCGGTTTTCCGACATGCGCGCCTATCATCACTTGTGGGAGGAACTGCGCGATACGGTGATCTTTTCAAAACCCTATGCGCGGATCGTCAACGTGACGACCGGCATCGAGAATGGCTTTCAGGACTACGAGGCAAATCTTCAAAGTGCTGCGGTTGCGGAGGCTGGAGATGCCTGAGGAAGGCATTGCCGGCCGGCCGCGGGAGGGCCGGGTCAGCAAGGCACTTCTGGAGGCCTCGCTGATTGAGCTTGCCGAAAACGGCTACGAAAAGACGACGATTGCCGCCATTGCGTCGCGAGCGCGCACCAGCAAGCAGGCGGTCTACCGGCGCTATGCGGACAAGGGGGCGCTGATTGCGGCGTCTGTCGAAGCAGCACTTGCCAGCGTGAACCCGGCTCCGCCTCAGCGGGGCAGTGTTGCGGAGGATCTGCGGCAATGTCTGTCGAACACCGTTGCCGCCTTGCAGGATACCGCGTTGGGCGCGGCGGTTCGGGCACTGGTTCCCTATCGAAGCAGGCCGGACCTTGCTGGCGTACTCGATGAGGCGGAGGCTGCCAGACGTCTGGTCCTGCGGCAGATCTTCATCGCGACCCCGTTCGAAGCTGACATGGAAGCGCGGATCGACCTGCTTCTCGGCCTCATCTATTTCCGCCTGCTGATCCGCAATATCAGGATCGAGACGAGGGACATAGAAACGGCCATCTATCTGGTGCTGGGGCTGGTGGCACCGCGCCAACCCGTATCACGCCCGGATCTGCCGGGCCTCCCCGGATTGTGAAGCCAGCCGCCATCACGATTTTCTCGCCCGCCGTTAGCGGCTCTGTGATCAAGGGTGATTGGCCAAATTCTGCGTCAGAAGACATGTTTTTTTCCGCGTGGAGCGTTAGGCTTCACCTGATCACGCCATTCACACCCCAATGGAGACGCACATGCCGCTCTATACGTCCAAATCCGTTCTGCTGGGACTGACCGCGCTCTTCTCCGCTGCTGCCTTTACCGCTTCCGCTGATGAGATCACCACTTTCACCAAAGGCGGGGCTGCAATCGGCGGCACCGATCCGGTTGCCTATTTCACGGACGGCAAGCCTGTTGCCGGCTCCGATGAATTCACCGCAGAATATGACGATGTGACCTGGAAGTTCTCGTCCGCGGAAAACCGTGACAAGTTCGTTGCCGACCCGGCGAAATATGCCCCTCAATACGGCGGCTTTTGTGCCTTCGGTGCGGCCATGGGTTTCAAGGTTCCGGTGGTGCCGGAAGCCTGGTCGATCGTCGACGGCAAGCTTTACCTGAACAACTCCCTGAAGGTGCAGGAGCGGTTCGAGGAAGATGTGCCGGGATATATCCGCAAGGCGACCCTCAATTGGGACATCATCAAGGAGAAGAACCCGGGCGATCTGAAAGAGCCGATCATCCGCGACTGATCTGCCGAGTGTTTTCCTGGCCTGAGCCCGTCAATCGGCGGGCTCAGGCTTTTTTCGGGAATGACATGTTGCGGGCACGCGCCATCCAGGCCAAGCCTCACGCGAACCTGACTCGGGACCGCGCAGGGCGTTTCTGCAAGGCGCCGTTACACTTTTCCGAAAGGCAGATCTTTAAATCGGCTATCGTCGATGTTAAATCTTGAGATTATAACTCAAGATTTATGAGGTCCTCCTTGGCCACTCCTGCGAAACGCCAGCCCAGATTTCTAACCGTCAAGTCGACGCACTACCTCAGTCCAAATCTTATCCGTGTCACCTTTGCCGGCCCGGAGTTGCAGGGTTTTCCCGAAGGGCACGAGGGCGCGAACTGTAAGTTGTTGTTGCCGCGCGACGGCGAAAGCCGCGAGGCCTTTGAAGCGCATTATGCGCCGGACGGGCCTTCCGAACGCGTCCATCCGGTTCGCACCTATACTGTCCGTTCTTTCCGCCGGGATACGCTGGAACTCGATATCGACTTTGTTGCTCACGGCGACGAAGGGCCTGCAACGCGCTGGGCGCAGCGGGCGGCAGAAGGAGATTTCCTGGGCTTTCTCGGCCCAAGCCAGCCGAAAATCACCGAGTTTCATGCCGACTGGTATTTGCTGGCCGCAGACCTTTCGGCAATGCCGGTGGTCGAGGCGACGCTGGAGGCTATGCCGCGCGAGGCAAGCGGTCTCGTACTGTTCGAAGTTCCGTCAGAAGCCGACAAGCGCGAGATTGCAGCACCAGAAGGCGTGGAAATCAGATGGCTGGTCCAGGATAACCCTCAATTGCCTTCAACCGCGCAGGTTGACCTCGTGAAATCTCTGGAATGGCCTGCGGGAACGATCCAGACCTGCATTGCAGGTGAAAGCTCCGTCATTCGGGCTCTTCGGGATCATCTTCACAACGAACGGAAAGTGCCGAAGGCGGACACCTACATTTCCGGCTACTGGAAAATCGGACTTGTCGAGGACGAGCATCAGCAGCTCAAACGGGCGGAAGCCGCCTGAGGCCTCTTGCTTGAATATCCCACTTCTCGCCGGTTGGGCTCGCTCCAACCGGGGGGATGCAGAAGTCCGGTCTGACCGTGTGGTCGAATATCTTCCGGCGATCCAAATCTTGCCATCAACCTGAGATCCGTTAGATCTGTTGTTACAGGTCTTTCGGGAGGCATTCTCATGCGTGGTTTTGCAGTTGGTCTTGGGCTCGTTGTTGCCGGGTTCGCCTTTGTGCCGGCGGCCTGGGCGGCCGGTCCGGCCTTCGATTGTGCGAAGGCGGAAAGTTCGGCCGAAAAGCTGGTCTGTTCGAATGATGATCTGGGAGCACTGGACCAGAAACTGGCCGATATCTATGAAGGCGCGGTCGGCGTCGTGAAGTCGCTGGATGCGGGCGCTGAAGAGGAACTCAACACGCTGAAGGCCTATCAACGCGGCTGGGTGAAAGGGCGCGACGAATGCTGGAAGAGCGACGACGAACTCTCCTGCGTCCGCTCTGCCTATGAACGCCGGATCGCGGAACTGACAGCGCGCTATCAACTGATCAAGGGACAGGCCCCGGTCTTTTACACCTGCAACGAAAATCCGGCAGACGAGATCGTGGCGACCTTCTTCGATACCGAGCCACCGTCTGCACGGTTGGAGCGCGGTGACACGACCGAGATCGTGGTTCAGGGTCCGAGCGGATCCGGCGCGCGCTACGAAGGCGATTTCGGCATTCTTTTCTGGATCAAGGGAGACGAGGCCATGGTGGACTGGCCTCAGGGCACGTCTTTCGATTGCAAGGTGCGAAGCTGACAGGCCTTTGACCGCCTGTCAGACCGCAGAAAAAAAAGTCGGCCGGTGCGATAAGGCAGCGGCCGCCGCCTCATGATCAGCCGTCCTTGTAATAGTAGCTATAGCCATTGAGGGCAGGGGCGCCGCCGAGGTGCGCGTAGAGTACCTTCGATCCGGCGGGAATCTTGCCAAGCTTGACCAGGTCGATCATGCCTTGCATGGATTTGCCCTCATAGACCGGGTCGGTGATCATTGCCTCGGTCTTGGCGGCAAGCCGGATGGCGTCGTTTGTCTCTTCAGAGGGAACACCATAAGCCGGGTAGGCGTAGTCGGGATTGATCACGATCTCGTCGTCCCGGACCGCGCGGCCAAGTTCCACAAGGGAGGCCGTGTTGTCGACGATCTGGCGAACCTGCGCACGGGTCTGGTCAAGGGTGCCGGAGGCGTCGATGCCGATTACACGGTCCGCCCGGTTCTGGTCGGCGAAGCCCACGATCATTCCGGCCTGGGTGGAGCCGGTGACCACGCAGACGATGATGTAGTCGAAGGTGAAACCGAGCTCTTCTTCCTGCTGCTTCACTTCCTCGGCAAAGCGCACGTAACCAAGGCCACCGTATTTGTGGACGGATGCCCCGGCAGGAATGCCGTAAGGCGTGCCACCCGCATCGTGAACGGACTGCATTGCGTCTTCCCAGCTCTGGCGGATGCCGATGTCGAAGCCGTCGTCGACCAGACGGGAATCCGCCCCCATGAGACGCGTCAGCAGAATGTTGCCGACCCGGTCGTAAACCGCATCGTAGTGCGGTACCCATTTTTCCTGCACCACAACGCATTTCATGCCGATCTTGGCGGCGGTGGCTGCAACCATGCGGGTGTGGTTGGACTGGACACCGCCGATGGAAACCAGCGTGTCCGCGCCGGAAGCGATCGCGTCGGGTACGATATATTCCAGTTTCCGCAGCTTGTTGCCGCCGAAGGCAAGGCCGGAGTTGCAGTCGTCCCGCTTTGCATAAATGTCCACCTTGCCGCCAAGCGCTTCGGAAAGCCGGGGTAGAGGTTCGATGGGCGTTGGGCCGAAGGTGAGGGGATAGCGTTCAAACTTGCTGAGGTTCATGGAGCACACCGGATTGATTGTTGACCCTTTGAGCCTTGCAGAAAATTTCAGAAAGGTGCTTTCAAAGTTTGATGTATTTTTTCTGTCAATGAGAACTGGAAGCGTATATTGATTCCTCAATCATCGAATTAAGGTCAAAAAACTGAAAGATTCTTCCATGGCTGGTGAGCTCGACCGGATCGACCGCAAAATTCTCAAGCTGCTGCAGGAAGATGGCCGTCTCAGCAACGCCGAACTTGCCGGTCTGGTAAATGTCAGCCCGGCGACCTGTCACAGGCGGACGCAGCGGCTGTTCGAAGAGGGGTTCATTCAGGGCGTGCGCGCGCAAATCGATCCGCAAAAGGTCGACAGATCTGCTCTTGTGATTGTGGGGGTGGTGCTGGACCGGTCGACGCCACAAAGTTTTGCAGAGTTTGAAGAGGTAGTTCGCAAGGCGGACTTTGTTCTCGACTGCCACCTGGTGGCAGGCGACTTCGATTATTTCCTGAAGATCCGTACACGGGACATGGCGGACTTCAACAAGCTGCACGGCGAAAAGCTGATTGCACTGCCGGGTGTGCGCCAGACCCGCACGTTTTTTGTCATGAAGGAAGTGACGGACAACGCGCCGCTGCCTTTCTGAAATATTTCGGCTTCCTTGGCCGGCAGGTCGCCCGCCTCGCAGACCGGGTGACTGATGAGCACCCCGGATCTGCTGCCTGGAATTCCCTTCCATTGTCCTGCCGCCAGTTAGCCTCGATCGCCCTGGTTCAAAAAACGGTTGCCTTGGTCACCGGCAATAAAGTACAGACTTGATATGTAATAACATAACATATCAAACTTGCTGGAGGCCTTATGTCCGATCGACGCCTGCCTGTAACCGTTCTGTCCGGGTTCCTTGGAGCGGGAAAAACCACCTTGCTCAATCGCATCCTCAACAACCGTTCCGGGTTGAAGGTGGCTGTAATCGTCAATGACATGTCGGAGGTGAATATCGACGCAGACCTGGTACGGGCTGGCGGTGCGGAGCTGAGCAAGACCGAGGAAACGCTTGTCGAGATGTCCAACGGCTGCATCTGCTGCACCTTGCGCGACGATCTGCTGAACGAGGTTCGCCGTCTGGCTGGCGAAGGACGGTTCGACTACCTGCTAATTGAATCAACGGGAATATCCGAACCGTTGCCGGTGGCAGCGACCTTCGAATTCCGAGACGAAGCCGGCGACAGCCTCGCCGATGTGGCAAGGCTCGATACGATGGTGACGGTGGTCGATGCGGTCAATCTGCTCAAGGATTACTCCAGCCATGATTTCCTGAGCGATCGGGGTGAGACGCTGGGCGAGGAGGACGAACGCACGCTGGTGCATCTCCTGACGGACCAGATTGAGTTTGCCGATGTGGTGGTTCTCAACAAGGTGGGGGCCGCGTCGGCCGGACAGGTTGATGCGGCCCGCAAGATCATCCGCAGTCTCAACGCGGATGCGAAGATCATCGAGACCGACTACTCGGAAGTCTCGCCTTCCGACATCCTGAACACGGGGCTCTTCAATTTTGAAAAGGCTCATGAACACCCGATGTGGGCCAAGGAGCTTTACGGCTTTGCCGACCACATTCCCGAAACCGAGGAATATGGCGTTGCCTCCTACGTCTACCGGGCACGGCGGCCGTTCGATCCGGAAAAGATCCATGAGCTGCTCAACGGGCAGTTGCCGGGCGTGATCCGCGCCAAGGGCCATTTCTGGATTGGCAGCCGGCCGCAGTGGGTGATCGAGTTCTCGTTGGCCGGGGCGCTCTCCAGCATCAGTCCGCTTGGCACCTGGTGGGCGTCGGTGCCGCAGGAGCGTTGGCCGGATGACGAACGCGCCCGGGCCTATGCGAAGTCGCTCTGGGTGGAGCCGTTTGGCGACCGGCGGCAGGAAATTGTATTCATCGGTGCGGGCATCGACTGGCTGCTTCTGAAAAGCCGGCTCGACGCGTGCCTGATCGGCGAAAACGCGGGTGACGAACTGTCGGCCTTTGTGCATCTGCCGGATCCCTTTCCTGCCTTCCGCCATGCGGACCGCGCAGCATGAAAGCGCTGGAACCGAAGGTGGACGCCTTTTCGAGCGGGCCTGCCGCACGGGATGTGATTATCGGCCGGGATCCGGACATCCTCGCCGACATTCGCGATCCGGGCATTGCCGCCGCTATCTGGCGGCGAACGCCGGATCCCGAATTTCAGAAGTGGATGAATGCCTTGCCGAAAGGCAACTTGCCGGACCTGCGCACGGTGGTGCCTGTGCATCTGGCAGAGGCGGCTGTCCGGGCGGCTTGCGAGAGCCATGGAATTCCTGCGTGTCGGGAGACGGACATGCTGGCAAGCGATGTCGGGGCACTTGCCCTGATGCTGGCAAAGACGCTTACAGTGCGTCTCCTACGATTGCGGCTGGATGTTTCGGATGACGTCATGTGTCCGAAGTTCCACCTGGACAATGTTCGCGCCCGGTTGTTGTGCACCTATCGCGGGCCGGGAACGGAATATGTTCCGGAAAATGTGGCCGAGGAGACTGTCCGTATCCGTCAGGTTCCGCTTGGGGGCGTTGCCGTTTTTCGCGGCCGGCAATGGTCTTGCGGCGAAAGAACCGCTCTCTTGCACTGGTCTCCGGCCGCAACCCCGGCAGGTGGCCCGCGGCTTCTTCTGGTGATCGATCCGGCAGACTAGGCGGGCTGCATTTCAGAAGGGGGGCAGCCACGCTCTCGGCTTAGCCAGGTTTGATATCGGTCCAGGTGTCGCGTGACGATCGCGGCAAGGGAGGCATCCGTACAGATCATCTCAGGGGTGATGGCATTGCTGGTGAGGCCAAGCGAAAATCCGGCTTCGCTGACGATTTCGGCGGACATGGTCCGGAGGATCTCTTCCAGTTGAACCGGGGCAAAGGCGTGACGGGAGGTGACGTGGGCAAGGGCGACCGGCTTGCCGGGAAACTTCTGACAGCCAACCATCCAGTCGAGAGTGTTTTTGAAGCTGCCAGGCAGTGCATGCATGTATTCCGGCACGGCGAACAGCAGCCCGTCGGCGCGCGCAACCTGTTCGCGCAGGTCGATGACGATTTCCGGCAGGTGGTCGGTAATATCCAGATCCGGCACGAAATGCGGCAGATCGCCGATGCGGTCATAGCGGTTGAGAACGAGCCCGTCGGGCGCCAGTCGTTCTGCTGCGCTCAGCAGGGCCAGATTGGACGATGCAGCACGAAGACTGCCGCAAAATGTAAGGATCCTTAAGGGCAAGGGACTGGTCCGGTTGAAGGAGGTTGGGGGCGAGCCTATCGGATTCGCCCCGTATCGTGATCCCCCAACGACCGACCAGTTTGCGCCTTTTACCGGCTGGCAGCGGCCAGTGCTGCACCAAAGCCGACAAAGAGCGTGCCTGTGATCCGGCGTACCCACAGCATGCGCTTTGCAGACGTCAGGAAGCGGCGCATATGGCCACCTGCGTAGGCAATTGCGGCATGGTTGGCGAAACACAATGCGGCATAGGTGAAGGACAGCACCGAGATCTCCGTGAGATCGATGCCGTCGGCGCGCATGAATTGCGGGAACAGCGCGGTAATGACAAGAATGGCCTTCGGATTGGTGACGGAAACGAGAAGTGCCTCCAGGAACAGCTTTCTGGGGCTTTTGCGGGCAATCAGGACCCCGTCCTCCACGTGAAAGGCAGACTTGTCGCGCCAGATCTTGAGGCCGATGAATATGAGATAGGCGGCACCAATGACCTTCAGCACCGTGAAGGCCACGGCGGAGGCTGCCATCAGGGCGCCGAAGCCGAGGGCGACCGCGTATCCCAGGATTACAAGTCCCGTGGCATTGCCTGCGGCGGAAGCGAGGGTCGCGTTACGGCCGAACCGGAGAGTGTTGGAAATGGCCAGCATGACTGCCGGACCAGGGCTGACGGCAGGCAGGAGCGAGACGGCAATAAAGACGAGCCAAAGATCTATCGGCATTTCGGTTCTCGAGAAAAGGCTGCGGGGTGCAGCCGGAAGGATGTTTCAGGGCAGCAGCTGGCCGTCGCGTACGGCCTGGTTCAACAAGTCCTGGGCAAAATCCCAAAGACCTGGGAAGGGAGACAGACGGGATTCCTTCGTCAGCTTCAACGCTTCGGCGGAAATGGGTTCATGGGTCGGATCGTCCAGGCCGGATGCAAAGACCAGCACCATCGGATGCAGCGCGTCCATCGCGTTGGCGAATTTGGCCTCCGGTGTTTCGTTGGCTTCGAACTCCAGCCAAAGAGCCTTGAAATCCAGGCCCTGCGACGAGGGAAGCAGGGCGAACAGTCGGCTTGCGGCTGCCTGTTCCAGATCCTTGATGCCGGCCCGGTTGTCGTCAGTGACCCAGTGGTCGCCTGCGTCGATCTCGACCAGGTCGTGAACGGCAAGCAGCTTGACGACGTGGTTGATGTCGGTGCCGGCAGGGGCGTGCTCAGCAAGTGTCAGCGTCTGCAGGATCACGTGCCAGCAGTGCTCGGCCGTGGTCTCGCGCCGGGCGCCACCCGTGAGCTGGTTCAGCCGGACGACTTCCTTCAGCTTGTCGGTTTCCAGAAGAAACGCGACCTGCTTTGCCAAAGTGTCGTTCATCAGATCTCGCCCATGGCCCGGCGGAAGCGGGCAACGCTTTCGGCAAAGCCATGGATCAGCGCATCGGCGGTAAAGCCGTGGCCGATCGACATTTCCCGAATGAAGGGGGCACGCGCCATCAGGGCAGGAATGTTTTCGACGGTCAGATCATGCCCGGCATTGACGCCGAGCCCGCAGGCCTGGGCGGCTTCCGCCGTGGCGACAATCATGTCGAGTTCCTTTTCGGCGCGTGCCGGATCGTCGTAGCAGGCACCATAGGGGCCGGTGTAGATCTCGATACGTTCCGCCCCAAGCCTGGCAGCGTGTTCGGGAGCCGCCGGGTCCGGATCACAGAAGAGCGAGACCGTGACCGCCCACTCCTTGGCGGCGGCAATCGCCGTTTCCAGCGCGCCGGTGTCTTTCGAAAAGTCCCAGCCATGGTCCGAGGTGGACTGCTGCGGGTCGTCCGGCACGAACAGGACCTGTTCGGGGCGAGCTTCCTCCACCAGCTTCATGAAATCGGGGGCCGGATAGCCTTCCAGGCACAGTTCCTTGTTCGGGAACCGGTCCTCGATCAGCTCGGACAGCTCGAACACGTCCGTCTTGCGGATATGGCGTTCGTCCGGACGAGGATGCACGGTGATGCCCTTGGCGCCGGCTTCCATCGCGATGGCCGCAAGGCCAGTCACGCTCGGCCAGGGCAGATCCCGGCGATTTCGCAACATGGCGATGGCGTTGACATTGACGGAAAGGCGCGAAACGGCAGGCATGATTGATAGTCCGGTGAAAACGGTTCTGATCTGGCTTTAAGAGACTGGGTCAGGTTCGCAAGATTGTGTCAAAAGCCGTTGAAGTCAAACGAGGAATTGTCACTAGAGACAATGTTTTTCAGTGTTGGTCGTTGTCGGATTTCCCGTGAGATTGTTTTGGAGGGGTTTCAGCCACCCTTGATATCGCACGAGCCGCCCGAGGCCAGGCAGGGAGATCTCGACATCAAAGCGGAAGATGCCATCCGGTGCCGTCTCGGCTGTTTCGCTGATCGGCAACAACCAGCGCGGCAAGGGAATGCCAAAAAGTTTGCCACTGCGAACGGGATAGGCGAGCGCATCGCCTGTCAGGTTCAGGTGAATGTTGAACGTTGTTGGTCCGAAACGCTCCTGAACCACGCCGGACCCCGGTGCACCTGACAGGCTGAGCACGGAGCGGAAAGTCTTGCCGCCGAAATTGCGCTGCCAGATTTCCTTGTCGCCCTGCCGATCGATTGTCACTTTCACCGGAGTTGCATCTGCTTCGGGCGGAAAGCCGACGATACGACACAGCAACTGGCCGAGCCATGAGGTGCCGCGCGTGACCATTGCCTCACCGGTCCATTGCCGGCGATCAAACACTGTGTGAAGGGAGCGGATCTCTTCAGGCAAAGCTTTGAAGGTGCTGCTGCCGAGTGCCTGCTGGAACAAGACCGGTGCAGCCTGCTTTGCAGCGAAGGTGCGGACGTTCAGATGAGCGGTGGCCTCCTCGACGTCTGCCAGCTTGAATTCACCAAGGCTTGGCCGCGCTCCGGCTGGAACAACACCTTCGACAAGGTGCTTGCACAATATAGCGCCCGGGACTGCCGGGATATGCGGCCCGTCGCCAGCTTCCGCAATCAGAGACCAGCTGGCGGCCAAAGGCTGGCCGTCCTTGCCAAGCCCGGCAAGCCGGACTTCCATGCCGCCGCGGTCGGACCCGAACCGTTCGAACCAGCCCGCGACAGTACGAAGGAGTGGAGCGGCAGCTTGCAGCGACCTGACAAGGCGAAGACGCACCAGCCAGGAGAGAGCCCAGAGGCCCAGATGAAGGAGGGAGAGTTCAAGTCCCGCCCGGAACAGCACTGTTCGGGCGTTGTAGACCCTGGGAAAGAGTGTCAGATCCGGCGCGCCGATGAAACTCGACCAGCGCTTTGAAAGGCCGCTGCTGCCTTCCGGGCGGATCCGGCGCCGGGAGAGACCGGACCAGCCGATGACCTTTGTCCATCTGCCATCGCGGTAGACGGAAACGGGCTTGCCGGACTGGGTCAGGATCGCTTCGATGACGGAGAGACCACGAGGCGCACGATTACCCGGCAGGATGGTGCTTTCGATCAGGTCGACCTGTGAGAACTCATGCCGAAGAGCTTCGACCGCAACCGAAGAGAGAGCCGGTACGCTGGAAACGCCTGAAAACACGGTCAGTCCGCGCAAGCGTGCCTGCTCGTCGAGCGCGGTAATACCGCTGGTGAACCCGGCATCGTCCGACAGATCCAGATAATGGCTGCCGGCGGCAAGCGCTGCTTCCGCAACAGCGTAAGTGGATTGCCGGTAGGCCTGAAACGGACCGGCGGCGTCGACGGTGACGAAAGGACGAAGGGTGAGAAGGTCAGCAGCGAAATCAGGTGCCGTCCGATCCAGAACGGCGGCAGTGCCACCATGCCGGCGACAGAAGTCTTCAGCTTTTTTCTGGCTGCGGCCTGCGACGATGACCTCCAGATGCTCGTGTCTCAGCAGCGCCTCGGCCAGCTTTCCGCCGAAAACGCCATAGCCACCGAGAACGACGATCCGCTTCCTTCGGGAAAGTTCAGTCAAGGAGCCGTTCCTTCAGAGCCGCCGACGGCAGGGGACAGGTTCGTCTGCCGAGTCGATAGCGGTTTTGGGCAATCCTGTCATAAGTCCAGTCCGCGAGCCTGCGCGGCAGAAGATCCAGCACCGTGAGCGCCTTCCAGGGCCAGCCGAGACTTTTCATGGCTGCGGTGAAGGACGCCATTTTGGTGTAGGCCCGGCTGCGGCAGATAACGATGTTGGTTTCCATCTTCTGCGGGTCGAGCCCGTGGTGCCGGTAGAGTGCCTGACCGATTTCCGAGTGGGCGTCGACAAAGCGAAAGCCTGCTGTCCGGTCGTGCCTGGCGACGAACCGGGCAAAGCCGGAGCACAGAACGCAAATGCCATCAAAGACGATCAGGTTGTCGGGAAGATGTGCAAGGGCAGGCGGGGCCGATTTGACGTTGCGTCTGGTTTCCATCGTCTTGGGGCTTTCGCGGGCAATGACAGGTTTCCGCCTCTCATGTAGGGTTGCAACGCAGGGTTCGGCGAGCCCGCACAAGGTCGCAGTACAGTATTACGACTAGGTTTTCAGGTTCCGCCGTTTCCTCTAAGACTGGCCGCAAGGGGCCCGATTCTTAAGCTTGTTCCGGACTGAAACCGATTTCGGTGTCGATCCGAACGAGAATCAATGCATACATCGAGGTCTCGGATCGAGAAAACTACCAGGTAATCCATGGCCATCTCCAACGCGCTCCTCCTCTTGGCCCAGGCAGCCGTTTATTTCATCGTCATGATGAGCCTTCTGCGGGCTCGTCAGGTGATCGGTATCGGCGTCTTCATGTGCGCGCTTGGTGTGATGCATTTCCTGGAAACATATCTCGCCAGCGTCTTTTACATCGAGTTGCCGTTCGGTATCGTCTCTCCCGGGTCGACAGTGCTTTTTTCCGGCAAGCTTCTGATGATCCTGCTGCTTTACATCCGCGAGGATGCGCTGATCGTCCGCCAGCCGATCTACGGCCTGTTGATCGGTAACTTCCTGATCGTCGCACTGGTGATGATCCTGCGGAACCACGATACCATCTCGGTGACGGACGGCCGAAATCCGGATTTCGCCTTTATCGATGAAATGGGATTGCTGATGGTCTGGGGCACCATCTTGCTGTTTGTCGACGCGATCGCGATCATCGTGCTTTATGAGCGGATCGGCAATTGGGTCGGGCGGCACCTGGGCCTGCGTTTCCTGATTTGCGGCGCGGCAGTGCTGACTTTCGACCAGGCCGGGTTCTTCCTGGCGCTGCATTATGTTTCCGGTGCGCCCTGGCATGTGTTTGTCGGCGGCTGGGCGGCCAAGATGGTGGCTACGCTGGTCTATACTGCGCTGTTCATCCTCTACCTGAAGTATTTCGACAACGAGAGCAGCTGGCTCACCAACAGGTCCTTCAAGGACGTGTTTCAGGTGCTGACCTACCGGGAGCGCTATCACAAGCTTCTGGAAGCTTCCATTCGCGATCACCTGACCGGCACGCTACACCGCAGCCAGTACGACCAGAATGCGCCCAAGATCCTTGCCAAGAACCTGCAGGAAAACCGGCCCCTGTCCCTGCTTGTGATCGACATCGATCACTTCAAGCAGGTGAACGACCGGCATGGCCACCAGGCCGGGGACGAGATCCTGAAGATGGTTGCCCGGCTTCTGGCCGACAATCTGCGTTCCGACGATCACCTCTACAGGGTGGGCGGCGAAGAGTTCGTGCTTCTGTGCGAGAAACTGTCGGTGGAAGGCGCGACCTCCATGGCCGAGCGGCTGCGCAAGGCGATCGAGCGCTTCAGCAAGATCTATCTTCCGGAAAAGGTAACGGTCAGCATCGGTCTGGCCAGTGCGCCGCAGGACGGCGAGACCATGGAGGCCCTGTTCAGGCAGGCGGACCTTCGTCTTTATGAAGCCAAGAAACAGGGACGCAACCGGGTCTTCAGCCCGGTCACGGTGGATTAGACCAATCTGGTAAGCCAAAGCATTTGAAAAAGAAAAAGCCCTGGAAATGTTCCAGGGCTTTTGTCGTTTCTGAAGGCCGGGACGATCAGACCCGGTTGAGCAGCCTTGCCCGGATGGTGTTGGGCAGGGTGCGTATCTCTTCCAGAATGCTGACCGGATCTTCCACCGGGCTGTCGACATCCAGAACAACGTAGCCGATGTCCAGATGGGACTGCATGTACTGGGCACAGATGTTGAGGTTGTGCCGGGTGAAGAGGTCGTTCAGCGTGCGCATGGCTCCGGGAGCATTGTGGTGCACCTGGATGAAACGCGTGGCCGACGTGCCCTTGGGCAGTTGAACCTGCGGGAACGAGACGGCGCCGATGGTGGACCCGACATCGGAGTATTCCACCAGTCGCTTGGAGACTTCCTCGCCGATCCGGTCCTGGGCCTCTTCCGTCGAACCACCCACGTGCGGGGTCAGGATGACGTTGTCGAGACCGCGCAGCGGCGACAGGAATTCGTCCTTGTTGGACTTCGGCTCGACCGGGAAGACGTCGATGGCAGCGCCCGCCAGGTGACCGGACTTCAGCGCGGCGGCCAGAGCGTCGATATCGACAACCTTGCCGCGGGCGTTGTTGATCAGGAACGCGCCCTTCTTCATCTTCGAAATCTGGTCAGCACCGAACATGTCGCGCGTTTCCGGCGTATCGGGAACATGCAGGGACACGACATCGGATTCAGCCAGCAGGCCGTCGAGGCTTTCGGACGGCATCACGTTGCCGTGCTGCAGCTTGTCGACGAGATCGAAGTAGATCACCCGCAAGCCCATGGCCTCGGCCAGGTTCGACAATTGGGTGCCGATATTGCCGTAGCCGACGATACCAAGTGTCTTGCCGCGAACTTCGTGGGAACCGGCAGCGCTTTTCATCCAGCGGCCTTCGTGGGCAGCGGTGGATTTCGGGAAGACGCCGCGCATCAGCATGACGATTTCGGCAACGGTCAGTTCGGCCACGGATCTCGTGTTGGAGAAGGGGGCATTGAACACCGGGATGCCGCGCGTAAGCGCGCCCTTGAGGTCGACCTGGTTGGTGCCGACGGAGAAGCAGCCGACGGCAACCAGGCTCTTGGCCGCTTCCAGAACCTCTTCGCTTACCTGGGTGCGGGAGCGGATGCCGAGCATCTGGACGCCCTGCAGCTTGTCGATCAACGCGTCCTTTTCCAGGGCTCCGGACAGGACTTCAACGTTTGTATAACCGTGTTTTTCAAGAACCGCGCGCGCGGTCGGCGAAATGCCTTCCAGCAGCAGCCAGCGGATCTGGTTTTTCGGCCGGGAGAGACCGTGAATCATGGCGAAATGCCTTTTGGTCTGATTGGTTTGAATCGCGCCGGATCGGCGCTAACAGCGCGCGTGTCGTATACGCGCTCGTTCACGTCGCGTCTAGGGCGCCGTTTTGATGGAACGCAAGCCGACACCGCGCGTTTTGTCACCCCGGTGTTTGTGAAAGCGGTTGCTGACGGACGACAGCCTGTGCCAATAAGCGGCGGGGGCGCGTTACGGCCGGATCTCCAACCGGCTGCTTGAATAAAATCCAACACCAAGCGAGAGCAGGGACCCCGATCCATGTTGAAATTGAGCGGGCCTCAATTCGATTACGAGCCATATCCCGTTTGCTATGTAACAGATGTATTGCCGCCGGAAATGTACCGGTCACTCGTCGAGAGCTATCCTGACAAGGATCTGTTCAAATACATGCCAAACCTCGGACACAAATATTCTCTGTCCGACATCAATAACCCGGATAAATACTACAAGTTCCTCTCGGAGACACCTGGCTGGAAAGCGTTTTACGATTATGTGAAATCCGAGAACTTCATAGACAACGTGCTGGATATGTTGACCGCCAACAATATCGACCTGGGCCTGCGCCGGCTCAAGGTGATTGCGAAGGATGGGCAGCGGAAGGCCAGCCTGCTGAGTCGCCTCCGTCGCCAGACCGAGATCAGTGCCCGGTTCGAGTTCTCGATGATGCCGGCAAACGGCGGTCAGATCCTGCCGCACACCGACGCTCCGCACAAATTGATCACGCTGGTTCTGTCCATGATGGAGCCGGGCGCCTGGGATCACGCATGGGGTGGCGGCACGGCGGTGTGCCTTCCCAAGGACCGGACGAAGGTCTTCAACCACATCAACAAGGCGATGCCTCTTGAGGAGGTAGATACGCTGAAGACATTCCCGTTTGAGGAAAACCAGTGTGTCCTGTTCGTGAAGACCTACAATTCCTGGCACCACGTCGCGCCGATGAGCGGACCGGACGACGCCCCCTTGCGCAAGACGCTGACGATCAACATCGAGAGCAAGCTTTAGGGAAGGCGAGGCCTGTGGAGATCCCGCAGGCCTCTCGGTATTGCGGTGCTGTTGCACCCAATTCAGTCGAGACGGGGCAGATCCCTCAATCGCAGGGCAATGGCTCGCACCGTGTCGTCGTCATATCCGAGGCCAAGGTCGTTGCGCATGAAGCGGCCAAGGTCTTCCGCTTCTTCAATCAGCCACTCCCGCTTGTTGCCACCGCCGACAAACCGGGCCCGGCCGTCCAGAAAGCTGATGAAACCCCTATCCGTCAGCCGGTAGAATTTCATGCTGCCCGCAAAGGACTGCCTGGGCGAGGCGGCGCACAGGAAATTGGCGGCTTCAATGTCGACAGGGCGGACGTCTACACGGTCGAATCCGTAGTGCGCGAACCAACCCTCCTCAGTCTGTCGTTCCAGTACGTGCTCTCCTGACACAGCTTCAAGGCGTATCCTGTAGACCTGGTCGCGGATCTGCTGGCGTTCCTCTGAAATGCGCACAGGCTCGGCTGGAGCCTGGCCGCCGAACCCGGCATCGACCAGCCATTCGCTGCCATCACATGTCACGACGTGGGCAAGGTGTGAGCGTGCTCCGCCCTCCGCCGCCCCCATGCGCACCCGGGCAAGCACCTGCCGGGAGGAAAAGCCGATGGCTGCCAGTGCGTCACCCAGCAGAGAGTTCAGCTCGAAACAGTAACCGCCGCAACGGTGTTGAACGAGCTTTTGCCAGAGGCTGTCCCGGCCAAGCTCTGGAACCTTGCCAAGAAAAGGCAGAACGTTTTCGAACGGGATTGCGCTGATCTGGGCTGCCTGCAGGGCCCGCAAGCCATCCAGGGTGGCCGGGCAGGTCTCCAGGCCAATTCGCTCAAGATAGAAATTAAGATCGAAGGGCATGGGCAGGCTCTGTCCGGTTTCGAGGTGTCCGCTGCATGTAGGCAAGTCTTCGGCTGCTGCCAAGGAACACGGCGGCGGGAGTTCGCCTGGCCTGCTGTGTGCTGCCTCAACATGCGCAGGAATACAAAAAAGGCCCGCCGCACGGGATGCGACGGGCCTTGCGATCAGAAAGCGACCTCTTAAAGGCCTTCCGGTCCGCGCTGAACGGCAGCAACGCCGGTGCGGGAAACTTCGACCAGACCAAGCGGTTTCATGATGGAGATGAACTGCTCGATCTTGGAGGTCCGGCCGGTGATCTCGAAGACGAAATGTTCCGTCGTCGCGTCGATCACAGTGGTGCGAAAGGCATCTGCAAGGCGCAGGGCCTCCAGGCGCTTTTCACCGGTGCCTGCCACCTTCACCAGGGCGAGCTCACGTTCCAGCGGCTTGTCCTGGTTGGTGCGTTTGGCGCGAACGGTCAGGTCGGTCACCCGGTGCACCGGCACCAGCCGGTCGAGCTGGTGGCGGATCTGCTCGATGATCATCGGTGTACCGGTGGTCACGATGGTGATGCGGGACAGGTGTTTCTCGTGTTCAGTTTCCGACACGGTCAGGCTGTCGATGTTGTAGCCACGGCCGGAGAACAGGCCGATCACGCGGGCGAGGACACCCGGCTCGTTGTCGACGAGGAGCGATAGGGTGTGGGTTTCGATTTCGTTGCTGACTTCGGCCAGGAAATAGGCGGAAGGCGCATCAACATTCTGTGCGTTCATTTTCTTAAAGTCCTTTTGCCTATTTCACCTTAAACGAGCGACTTGCCTTCGGCGCTGATGGCGTTGGCAACCGCTTCGTCGTTGGCTTCGTCCGGCAGCAGCATTTCGTTGTGAGCCTTGCCCGAGGGGATCATCGGGAAACAGTTGGTCAGATTGGCAACGCGGCAGTCGAACAGGACAGGCTTGTCGACGGCAATCATTTCCTCGATTGCCCCGTCCAGATCACCCGGTTTTTCGACGCGGAACCCAACCCCGCCATAGGCCTCGGCCAGCTTGACGAAGTCCGGCAGGCTGTCGGTGTAGGAATGGGACAGACGGTTGCCGTGCAGCAGCTGCTGCCACTGGCGCACCATGCCCATGTACTGGTTGTTGAGGATGAACACCTTGACCGGCAGGCCGAACTGAACGGCAGTCGACATTTCCTGGATGTTCATCAGGATCGATGCATCGCCGGCAATGTCCACGCACAGCGCGTCGCGGTGGGCCACCTGCGCACCGATGGCAGCCGGCAGGCCGTAGCCCATGGTGCCGAGGCCGCCGGAGGTGAGCCAGTGGTTCGGCTCCTCGAAGCCGTAGAACTGGGCCGCCCACATCTGGTGCTGGCCGACTTCGGTGGAAATGAAGGTCTTGCGGTGCTTGGTCAGTTCATAGAGCCGCTGGATCGCATATTGCGGCATGATGACGTCGCTGTTCGGCTTGTAGGCCAGCGAGTTGCGTGCCCGCCATTGATCGATCTGCGTCCACCAGTCCTTCATGGCCTTGGCATCGGATTTCAGCGAAGAGGACCGCCAGATCCGCACCAGGTCTTCCAGAACGTGGGCGACATCGCCGATGATCGGCAGGTCGACATTGATCGTCTTGTTGATGGAGGACGGATCGATGTCGATATGAATCTTCTTGGAGTTCGGCGAGAAGGCATCGGTCCGGCCGGTGATGCGGTCGTCGAAGCGGGCCCCGATGCAGATCATCACATCGCAGTCGTGCATGGTCATGTTGGCTTCGTAGGTGCCATGCATGCCCAGCATGCCGAGCCAGTTGTCGCCGGACGCCGGATAGGCGCCGAGGCCCATCAGGGTGGAGGTGATCGGGAAGCCGGTCAGCGAGACCAGTTCGCGCAGCAACTGGCAGGCCTGTGGGCCGGAGTTGATCACACCGCCGCCGGTATAGAGAACCGGCTTCTTGGCGTTCGCCATCAATTCGGCGGCCATGCGGATGCTGGAGGCATCGCCCTTCAGCTGCGGACGGTAGCTCTTGTGCGCGGCAGCCGGGTTCGGCGTCGGGCCCTGGTAGGTGCCGGTCGCGAACTGAACGTCCTTCGGAATGTCGACGACAACCGGGCCCGGACGGCCGGAAGTGGCGACATAGAAGGCTTCATGCAGGATGCGCGGCAGGTCGTCGACATCGCGAACCAGCCAGTTGTGCTTTGTGCAGGGGCGGGTGATGCCGACCGTATCGCACTCCTGAAATGCATCGTTGCCGATCAGATGGGTGGGTACCTGGCCGGAAATGCAGACAAGCGGAATGGAATCCAGCATGGCGTCGGTCAGGGCAGTCACCATGTTGGTGGCGCCGGGACCGGAGGTGACCAGGGCAACACCCGGTTTGCCGGTGGAGCGGGCATAGCCTTCGGCGGCATGGCCTGCGCCCTGTTCGTGCCGTACGAGAATATGCTCCAGACCTTCCTGCTGAATGATCTCGTCGTAAATGGGAAGCACAGCACCGCCCGGGTAGCCGAAGATCGTGTCAACTCCCTGGTCTTTCAGCGCCTGGATGACCATTTCGGCGCCGGTCATTTCCCGTGTCATTCGTTTCGTCCTTGCATTCTCGCCTGTGGATCAGGCTTTGGCTCACATAACTGTTTGTTCTTCTGTCAATCCTGCCCGATCGGGCGCGGACTGATACAACACTGTCTGTCTGGCCTGACGCATGCGGCGTCAAAGATCCGGGCAGTGGTGGAAAATGCGTGGTCAGGAGGCGGGTACAAAAAAAGGCCCCTTTGGGAGCCTTGGTCGCGCGCCATCCTGTCCGTACGGGGTTATCCCGCCGCGGAGGCGCGCTTTCCTACTACTACTAGAATGAGCGACATTGCCATGTCGTCCCGGTCCTTTGATGCTGCAGGCCGTCTGGCCCGGTTCGACGTCTTTGTGGAACTCCCGAAACCGGGTTTGTCCCGCCAACCTGAGGCAAGCCGATATGACAGCGACTTCAACAAGCTGGCCCAAGCCCGTCACGTCTGCCCCGGTCTTGATGCGCCGCACCCTAGTCAGGCGGATAAAACCGGTCAAGCCTTAATTTCGAAAATTGCGCAAAAGATCGAAGATGTTTCTGAAAGTTGCCTTTTGGGCGGCGTTAACGAGCTTTCCTTCCGGCGGCTGCGGATTTTCTCAGGGTTGCGTTCCCCGCAGACCGGCCATGATAAAAAATTGTCATAAAAACCGTTGCGCCAAATCGGATCGCACTATATACACCCGCCATCCGACGTGCCGCGCGGTTCTCGCGGCCCTGTCTCTTTGGGTGTGTAGCTCAGTTGGTAGAGCAGCTGACTCTTAATCAGCGGGTCTGGGGTTCGAGCCCCCACTCACCCACCATTTTCTTCTCCTGGAAATTATGCAAATGCCAAGGCGCCGCGAGTTCGCGCCGTGCTTCTTATTGTGCATTTTGTCGAGATCCGTGGCCGCCGGTCGACGGCCACGAGATTCAGTGCGTGGTTGCTGCGATCAGCAGGGGAACTCGTTCGTGATGAATTTCGAATCCTTCAAGGTGGTGAAACAGGTGTTGCCGTCCTTGAAGTAGGTGTTCTCGTGGCCGCAGACCATTGTCTCGTCCCGGAAGCCCTGTTCACAAAACTGGCCGTCCTTCACTTCCCATTTCAGTGTTTTCTTCGCGGGCTTTTTGCCCGTCACGGTCACCACGGCGATCTTGCTGCCGTTGTCGTTCCACTCGACAATCCAGTCACCGGCTTTCTTGCAGTTTTTTCCGTAGAAAATTCCTTCGATCTTGTTGCCGGACAAGATCTCGATCCGTTCGGCTTCTGTCATCGGCTTGGCTGATGCCGGAAGATCCTTGGCGATTGAGCCAGTTGAAATTGCACACATTGCAGCAAGCAAGAAAAGTTGCTTCATCATCGTGTTCTCCAATCAAGTTCAATATCAATCAACAAGTCCTTGCACAGTAACGTCTGAACTGTAGTTGTGACCGGTGACGGTGACAACTTGATCAAAGGATGTGTTTGGCCGTGCGAATCCAGGAGGGAGGATGACCCCTTCGTGAAGGGGAAATCCGACCGCGTGGAGTTTCATTCGCACGGCGGTGGAAAACCGGCTTGCCTTGCGGGCAGTGAATCTCCGGTTGAAAACTCCCGTTCTTTCAAACCGGTACCCGCAAGTTTTAACCTTGATATTTTTTCTTGTTTGACCGCCTTGGCAGACAACTTAACGTGCTGCCAAGCAGGGAAAATCGGTGCCTATTTAATCTATTGGCAAACAAGGCGATTGCCGCGTTTGACGCGGCCGCTCTTTGCAGGATGCGGATGAAGGGCAACATCAGACGGGACATCCATGCATAAACTGGATTTCGAGTTGGACAAGGCACAGCTGAAACGTGCCTGGGGCGTTATAGACAGGGAGTTTCAACGCCTGGGGCTGATGCTGCGCCGCGGGTCGGATTTCGATGTTGTCGAGGCCATGGCGGCGGCCAGCGGCCTGAAGCGGCTGGAGGGGCATTTCACCCCCAGTCTCAACACCTATACGCCTTCACAGGCGTTCTGGCTGGCGCTGGTGGATGAGGAAGACCGGATGGTCGGGCGGGTGTGCGCCCGTTTCGACAGAATGGCCTATCCGATGACGCTGACCGATTTCTGGCGCAAGTATTTTCACCGCTGCTACCCGGATGCGGAGGGCGGCAAGGTTGTGCTGAGTGACAAGCAGCCGCGCGTTGGCCGGCGCATTACCGGCGACGTTGTTTATCTGGGCGGAACGGAAGTTGCCAAGGAGTGGCGCGGTTCGAAGCTCGGCGGCCTGCTCAACCAGATGGCCCAGATCGAGGCATTGGATGAGTGGGGCGCCGGCTTCTATTACGGCTGGGTGCAGGGTTTCAACTTCATGGACGGTTTCTGGCGCGACTGCGGCTTTACCCGTGCACACTTTCATGCACTGAACTGGGTTGAGCCGCTGCCTGGTACGCTGGATGCCAATCTGATTTTTGTTGCGAACACAGCTGACGATGTGTGCGATCTGATTGATAGGATCGCGAATGGACTTCAAGCAAAGTCATGAGGCAGAAAATCCGCGTGAACCCGGCACTGGTGCGGAATTTCACGAGGAGACGCTGCAGCGTCATGTCCGGCACACCTTCGCCCAGCTTGTTGCCTGTGCGCTGGATATCGAACCAGGGCTCGCCTTCCATGGCGATCTGGTAGGCATCAGCAACGCCCTGGCGGTAGACTGAGGGCAGGAAGCTGGTCGGCGGACGTGGTGTTTCCGGGTCAAGAGCCTGTGGAAAGAACCGGCGGAAGGTGCTGTGCTTGCCCACAAAGGTCAGCGGAGGCACATCGCCCGGCTCGGCGGTCGGCAAGGTCATCAGCAGATACGGGCTCAGCTGCGTCATGCGGCTGTCCTGCACGATGATGCCTTCGTTTTCGCGCCAGGTCTTGAACAGAAACTGCGTCTTGTCTCCCGCCAATCCGTTTTCGATCAGCGAGAAGGGTAGCGGCTCAACAAAAGTGTTGATGCTCATGGACGCCTCCAAAGGGACTGGATTTCGGAAGAAACCCCTTCTGCATGGCTTCGGCATAGATGTCATATCTTGCCGCTGCCGCCAACTGGGCACGTTCGCCGTCGCTCAGCAGGCTGGTCTGGTCGTGGTCGAACAGATCGAAGCAATGGAAATCGAGCAGGAACAGACAGTCATATCTTGCTGCAATTTCAAATATTTCCAGGAATTCGAGCTGCTCTTTGGTGTATTGATCTTCGCTCATCCCTGCCGCCTTGTCTTTACATGTCATTTTTTGTTTTGCCTTTCAGACAATTTCCGGCGTCGAGAAACCCATTGAACGGTCTGCTCGCCTGGAAAGCGGCCGGCTTTTCGCGCCGGTACATCTTCCAGACGTCCCCTGATGTGCAGAGGCCGCTTCAATCCGAGATTGGTATGGATCCCGTTTCGCCAATCGCAGATTAGCAAAGAATTTTGCTGCACGCGAGATTTCTTCTTCAACTTTCCTTAGGTGTTACCCAAGAAGCGAAGAAGTAGTCGCCCGGGCACTGTCACGTCACCTGCAAGTTGACGGTTTTCAAGCCGAAGACAAGGCCAAGACAGCCGGAATCCGCCTTTCCGGCAGCGTCAGGAAAACGCCGGGACCGATAGCCACCGGTTAGAGAGGAGCGGCGGGAATCGCTTTGACCCGTGATGCGCCAAGCCCGGTTCCAGCTGTCGTTCTGATCAGGACAGTTAGCGCGCCAGGGTGGACGAATGGCGCCGGCTCGGCAGGCAGGGCACCGGCAGCATGAGCTGCGATTGGCTCCCGACCCGTGCGCCTTCAGGCCTGTTGTGCAGCTTCCGCTTCGCGCAAATCCAGTTTCTTTGCGGCCGTGTCCAGAGACCTGATGTCCGAAGAGGCGGCGATTTCCCCTGCCGCCGCATAGCGGTCGTGGTTCTGGGCCACCTTGCCGAGATCGTAGAGGTAATTCACCATCACGCCGGCAGATTGGGCACGGCCCTTTGCGGAGGTGTCGGCTTCTGCATGGACGGCATGCACCAATGCGCCGTTGCCCAGATGGAAGCGCGCCACCGGGTCAACCGGTTGTCCGTCCTCGCGGCGGGCTGACAGAAGATAATGCGCGGCGAGGGTTCGCAGCAGTTTCGGGTCCGCGTCCTGGAAAGCAATGCCTTCCGCCGACAGCCATTTCGTCAGGCCAGGGATCGGCGACAGGGTGACGAAGGTTTTCAATCCCGGCAATTCTGCCGAAAGATCGGCCGCCACCTGCTTGATCAGCGAATTGCCGAAGGAAATGCGGGCCAGGCCTTCCTGACAATTGGAAATCGAATAAAACACGGCGGTACGGGCCGTGGCCGCTGTGATGGGTTCCCTGTCACCTGCCAGAAGGTCCTGGATGGAACCCGGGATGTCTGCGGTGAGCGCGACTTCCACGAAGATCAGCGGTTCGTCGGGCATGGACGGGTGGAAAAAGGCGAAGCATCTGCGGTCGCCAGGGGCCAGGCGGCTGCGCAGGTCTTCCCAGCTGGTGATTTCGTGCACGGCCTCATAGGCGATGATCTTTTCAAGGATATGCGCCGGACTTTCCCAGCTGATCGGCCGCAGCACCAGAAAGCCCCGGTTGAACCAGGAAATGAACAGGTGTCGGAAATCCTGGTCGAGCGCCTGCAATTCCGGGTCGGCGCCGCCGAGGCGCAGGAGGTCGGCGCGCATGCGCACCAGTTGTTCGGTGGCACCGGGAATCTGGTTCAGCCGCCGGATCAATTCCTGGCGCTTGGGCTCCACAGCCGCCATGAAGGCCGTGTATGTCTTCCGGTTCGGGCTCGCCTCATAGGCATCAAGGGCAGTGCGCACGCCGGCTGGATCGATGTTCATGTCGTGGGCAAGGTGGCGGAAGAACTGCAGCTTGTCGCTGTCCTCCATTTCCTGAAACCGTTGCAGGAGCGTGCTGGCCGCGGCAAGGCCCGTCACGTCGCCAGCTGTGCCGACAAGTGCGCTGACCAGATCCTCCATCGGCCGATTGTCGCGCCGGTCCGGCGCCGCTGTGCGATAGCGGCGCTCGAAGATGGTCGACAGCAGGTCGCCGAGAATGGTCATGTGGGCCTCCAGAACGTCCAGTGAGGGGTGGGCTCTGTCCTGAAGATAAGAGGTGTGAGGCTTTGACCCAATTCCCCAAAAGAGGCAATCCGGGCACGAACGCCCGGGTTGGATTGCCTAACAGCCAGTGTGCCTAGGCGGCTTCGCTGTTCTGCTGCTCGAGCGGGCCTTTCTTCAGTGATTTGAAGAAGGCCGCCACTGCTTCGGTTAGCTGCCCGGCGTTGGAGGACATGCTTTCCGCGGAGCTCAGCACGGTCTTGGAGGCCGCGTGAGTGGTTGCCGCATTCTGGGCGACACCATCCACAATTCCGGTCACCTTGTTGGTGCAGGCCACGGTGTTGGTCACGTTCTCCTGTATGGCCTGTGTCGCTTCCGCCTGCTTTACCGAGGCGTTGGAAATCATCGTGGTAATGGATTCGATTTCCGTAATGGTTTTGGAAATCGTGTCGAAGGACTGAGCCGTATCGCGGCTGGCCGCGTCGACTTCTTCCAAAGACTGGGTGATCTCCTGTGTCGCCTTGGCTGTCTGCGTTGCCAGTTCCTTGACCTCGGCTGCAACCACCGCAAAGCCCTTGCCCATTTCACCGGCGCGGGCCGCCTCGATGGTGGCATTGAGTGCCAGCAGGTTTGTCTGGTCGGCAATGGAGGAAATCAGGTCGATGATCTCGCCGATAGCTTCGGCGGAAGTCCGAAGGCTGTTTGCCTTGTCCTGGCCTTGCGTGACCTGGGTGACGGCAGCACGGGCGATTTCGATGGAGCGTTCGATCTGGCCGCTGATCTCGCTGGCCGTCGAGGACAGGTGATCGGCCGCGGATGCCGCCGCATTCACATTTTCCGCTGTCAGGTCGGCTGCGTCGGCGATGGCGGTCACGACTTCCGAATTGGAAACGGCAGAGGTTTCCATTTCCTCGGCCGTTCCGGTCATCTGCTCGGCGGAAGCCATCAGGCTCTGGGCAATCTGGCTGATCTGGCTTTCAAAGGAGTCCGTCGACTGGCGGAAAGCGCCGACCCGGCCCTTGATGGTCTCGATGGCCATGTTCATGATTTCCGCATTCTGCAGATAGCTGCCATTGAGGCCACCTGGCTGGATGCGGCGGTAGTAGCGGTTGTTCTCGATCGCGGTCATCGAGGCCGCAGCTTCACGCAGGAAGGCGTCCGTCCGGTCGATCATGTGGTTCATGGAGGTCATCAGCTCACGGACTTCACCGGCTTCGGTGTAATCCTTGGCTCTCACCTCGAAGTTGCCCCACCCGATCTGGCTGCAGACCTCCGTCGCAGCACCAAGCCCCCGCCGGGTCCGATGTACCGCGGTCAGCGCGAACAGCATGGCCAGCATGACGATGGCGCCACAGAAGACCGTAGCCATGGTCAGGCCCAGCAGGGCACAGACCACCGTCGCCGCGCCGCCCACCAGTGCGACACCCGACGCGATCGTGGCGTTAAAGAGTGTGAATGAGCTTATCATAGCTCACGCCTTTCGATTGAAGGATCGATACCAGCTGATCGTGACCGGCCTGCATGCCGGTCTTGCGGTTGTCCGCCTGCTGTTCTGTCTGTCGCAACTGGGCGTAAAGCGGGGTGATGATGTCGTCGACGATGCGGCGGTTGGGCACCCGGCGATTGGAATGGTAGCCGATGATCTTGCCGCTCTCGCCATAGGACGGCGTGACATGGGCCAGCACCCAGTAGTGATCGCCGTTCGCGGACATGTTGACCACATAGGCGAAGATCTCTCCGCCGGCCTCTATCGTGTCCCACAGCAGCTTGAAGACACAGCGTGGCATGTCCGGGTGACGGATGAGGCTGTGCGGCGCATTCTCCAGAGCCTTGCCATCGAAACCCGCAATATCCCGAAAGATGTTGTTGGCGTAAGTGATGCGCCCGCGCGTGTCTGTTTTCGAGACGATCAGGTCCCGTTCGGAAAAGAACCGTTCCACCCCCGTCGGGGTGACCTTGTACTGGGTCATCCTTGGTGCGCCCGCTCATGTTGGCAATTCAGGGTTAGGGTACGGTTGCGTGCTTAATGATCCTTAAATGAAAGCGGATGAGGTTTGATTTTTAACTATATGAATTCATTCGTATTTCTGACGATGTCATCTTTCTCTTTAGAGAGTTTTGTTGAGGCGAATTGTTGCCGATCTTTCTGTTGCTCTGACGCTATTCTTCGATTCTTCCGAAGGGTTTGGGCGATGTTCCTTTCGAGGAACTTCAATCGGCAAGTTCCGCGTTGCATGGCCCCTGGCGCATGTTCGGTTGTGCTCAAGCAAAACCTGCAGGGCGGCCTCGACTGCAGAGAACCGGGTCCGAGAAACTGCGGACTTTTCAGAAGGGGGGCTTAGGCTGTATAGAGGGCGCCAATAGCCGGGTGGTGCTTTTGCCCCTTGGGCCCGGCGTCTTTCAAGAAACAGAACAAGCCCCATGAACGAATTTCTCGTTGCCGCCCTTTATATGTTTACGCCGCTCGACGACTTCGAGGCCATTCGCAGTCCGCTCAAGGCCTATTGCGAGGAACGGGATGTGCGCGGGAGCCTGCTGCTTGCAGGAGAGGGTATCAACGGCACGATATGCGGGCCGGAAGCCGGTGTGCGAGAGGTTCTTGCGCATCTGCGGTCGGATCCGCGGCTTGCCGGGCTGAACCACAAGGAAGCCTGGACCCACCGACATGTCTTCAAGCGCATGAAGGTGAGGCTGAAGCAGGAGATTGTGCGGCTTGCGGTTGACGGTATCGACCCGAACGAGATCGTCGGCGAATACGTCAAGCCAGAAGACTGGAATGCGCTGATCTCCGATCCGGATGTCGTCGTCATCGACACGCGCAACGACTACGAATTCGCCTTCGGCACGTTCGAGCGGGCGCTCAATCCGAAAACCCAGTCGTTCCGGGAATTCCCGGCATGGGTGGACCGCGAAGACGAGCTTCAGAAAAAGCCGAAGGTCGCCATGTTCTGCACCGGTGGCATCCGCTGTGAAAAGGCGACGGCCTGGATGCTGAAAAACGGCTTCGAGGAAGTCTATCACCTGGAAGGCGGTATCCTGAACTATCTGGAGAAGGTGCCGGAAGCCGACAGCCTCTGGAAGGGCGAATGTTTCGTCTTCGACGACCGGGTGTCCGTCGACCATCAGCTGCAGCCGCGCTGGGGAGAATGGATCCCCGAAGAGGCCCGTCACATCATCAACGAGGACACCGACTACGAGAAGAGTGCTCGCGCTGAAGCTGATGACGAAGAGGGCGAACAGCAGATCGTCAGGGCCGTTTCTTAACGGATATTAACTTTTTCGCTTTAATGCCTTGTGGAACTTCCCTAAAGTCAGGGTTGCGGGAGATCTCCTGCGCCAGACTGGGGGAAAGTACATGCGTCACAGCTTCTGGAGCGCGCTTGCCGCGCTGATCGTCAGTCCGTTGGTCAGCACGTCCGTGCTGGCCGGGGGCAAGGCACTGTCCTGCTATGAACAGGCCACCGTGCCCGCCGTCTACAAAACTGTGAATGAGCGCGTGCTCGTCCAGCCGGCATCCAGCTACGTGGTGCAGAAGCCGGCCGTCTACAGTTATCAGGCCCGGCGTGTTCTGGTGCAGCCGGAGCGGGTCAGCTATCGCACATCGCCTGCCGTCTACCAGACACGGCAGAGCCGGGTTCTGGTTCAACCCGCCAGCGTCGGCTGGGAATACCGGGTCATCAACGGTCGCAACATCCTGTGCAAGGTGCAGAACCCCGCCGTCTATCGAACTGTCAGCCAGAAGGTTCTCGTGCAGTCGGCCTCCCGTGTCGCAGTGCGCCAGCCTGCCATTTACAGCTCCGTGAAGGAAAAGGTGCTGGTTCAGCCTGCCACGAGCTACCGGGTGCAAAAGCCCGCGGTTTACCAGACGGTCAGCCGCCAGGTGCTGGTTCAACCCGCCCAGACAGTCTGGAAGCCCGTAAAGGTGCGGGGTTGCCGCTACTAGGTGACTGGGCCAAGATCGGTTCTCTGTCCGTTTTCCGGGGCAGGCTGAAAGCCGGTTACCTGACCAGTTGTGGGGCTGAAACATGATTTGCACATTGATTGCGTCTTCCATCCTGCTCAGCATGGAGGACGGTTCCATGGCCGTGCTCATTCCCGAAAACCAGTCGGTCCGCATTTTCAACGAGCAATCGGTGAAGGGGGAGGGAGCAGTCGTTCACCTTTACGGTGAAACGAAAATCCAGGTGCCAGGTGTGAAAGCGGAGCAGATCATCGAGGCTCTGAAGTCATGCGAAAAGAAATAGGCATTAAGTTAGTAGGTTTACCTATTTCAGACTATGATGAAGTGGTGTGCTTTTAATTTTAGGTTATTTATTATACCTTTACGGTGTTTGGATTGAGATGGTGTTTCTATATAAAGTATTATGAAGGCAGTTGGATGAATTCTTCGAATAATTTGTTTTTGTTTTTTTTCATGGTGGTGATTTTTTGCGGATTTGCTGGAGACAGTTGCGCCGAAAGCACCAAAGGCTATCCGCACGCTTTCAAGCAATACCTGCGTGAAGCAAACCACAAGGCAGCTGCAATCTCTGCCAGCGGTGCTTGGGCTACCTTTGTTCATGCAAACTCAGTCGAATTCGCAAAAGCAGAAGCGCTTAGCAGGTGCAATGCCAGATCAAAAAGAGGTTTTGGTGGTCACCCATGCTATCTTATTGATGTCGATGGAAATTTCGTTGTTTCAAATGGAAGGAAACTTCTAACGTCACGACTTGCGATGCCTGTCTCAATAGAGATGTATGATGGTGTGAACGGTAGCAAGAACAAGATTCAGGGTATGTTTCTCCCTGATTTTGGCCATTTTCAGAAAGGTGAGCGTCGAGTCAAGGTCTCCCTCGTGACTTCGAGCCTTAAGGTGCTTTGTAGAGGTACGTATTCCTATAGTTACGGAGATTTCTTTTATACGATGAGATGCTTCGACAAGTACCAGTTCAAAGGCAAATCCAAGCCAACCGTCTGGAAAACGTTCGGTGTATTTGCAGCTCCGGTGGTCAATCTGAGACTGACCCATTCGAAGTCCTATATCGACGTTACGACGAGGTAATATCCGCGCAACGCAACAAAGGATAGGAGGAATGTTGATGCGATTTTTTCTGCCACTGCTTTTGTTGCTTGCGTTGAATTTTTCGGCGGTCGCGCAAACAGGTCAGACTGAACTTGGAAAACGAGTTGCCTTGGTTGTCGGTAACGCCGGCTACCCAGGAAGTGCAGAACTCTACAACTCGGGAAATGATGCTCGTGAAATGGCGAAGAAACTGCGCTGGCTCGAGTTCGATGTCATTGAAACACTTGATGCCGACTATCAAGGGTTCAATGAGGGTATCGAGCAGTTCTTGCGCAAGATTGAGGGAGCTGACATCGCAGTTTTCTTCTATGCCGGGCATGCAGTCCAAGTGAACAAGAGGAACTACCTTGTTCCAATCGACGTCCAGCTGGAAAATAGCAACACGCTTGAAGAAAACTCGATTGCGGTTCAAAAGCTTCTAACTTCAATGCAGGACAAGAGCCGGATCAATTTGGTTCTGTTGGATGCTTGCCGCAACAATCCTTTCGAATGGCAGGTTGCAGAAAACGGTGCCGTACGTTCGTTGCAGTCGATGGAAGGCCTGTCTGCAGTGGAAATGGGGTCGGGATCGCTGATCGCTTACTCTACACAGCCCGGCAATGTTGCCCTTGACGGTGCTGGTGAGCACAGTCCGTTCACCGAAGCTCTTTTGAAGCACATCGGATCTCCGGGATTGGACTTCGGTCTGATTATCAGGAGAGTGCGGGAAGAAGTTAAGGCGTCAACCAACGGCGACCAGCTCCCCTGGACGGAAGATCTTTTGACCGGTCTGGTTGTTTTGAATAATGGATTGAATAACGATGTTGCTGACGACATCAAAGACCCAGTGATGGCGAAGGCCGTGCAGACCGAGCTGAACAGGGTCGGGTGCAATGCCGGTACACCAGACGGGGTGTGGGGCAACAACAGCCGCACTGCGTTGAGGCGCTACAAGAACTATACCCACCTCCAGGTGAATTCCTTAGGAGCAGACCTCAAGCTTCTGCAGGCCTTGAAATCCGAGAACGGGATGGTCTGTCCGCAAATTGCTGTCAGGGAGCAACCTGCGCAACGTCGCCCTGCGCCTGCTGCCGCTCCGTCCAGATCTCAGGAATGTTTTTCCTTTGATGGTGCAATGCGTTGCTTTTGATCAGCTTTTTGCTGTCCTGAACCGGTAGGTCTTCAAACCGGTCTTGCCGTGACCTTCCACCAGGAACAGGCCGCCTGACAATGTGTCGGGTTCGACCGCAGTCGGGTCGGCGGGCTGCTTGATGCTGGTGACGATCAAATGGTCCAGATCCGGGCCACAGAAGCAGGGCATGGTGGGCTTGTCGACCGGAAGCTTGATGGCGGCAAGCAGGTTGCCGTCCGGAGCAAAGCAGTTGAGAACGCCAGCTGAAACCCCTGCGCTCCAGTAATTGCCTTCGGTGTCGACCGCTGCGCCATCCGGCCGTCCGGTGTCGTTGGTCTGCTGGGCGTAAAGCATCTTGGAGCCAAGTGCACCGGTCTCCGGGTCGAAGCCGTAATATTCGATCCAGCCGGGGGAGGTGTCGGAGTGGTACATGTAGGTGCCGTCCGGCGTCCACGCGAGCCCGTTGGAGCATTGCAGTTCGTCCCGGATCTCGGCAACGTCGCCGCTGCCGTCGACCCGGTAAAGACCGGCAATCGGTTCACGCGGTGAGCTGGTGTCCATGGTGCCGACCCAGAAGGCCCCATCCGGACCGACCTTGCCGTCGTTCAGCCGTGTGCGCGGCTCATCCGCCTGAACTTCCGCCAGAACCTCGTTGGCACCGCTTTCGGGATCGAACAGAACGATCTTGTCCCACACGCTGACAATCAGGCGATCGTCATCCGTCAGGCCGAAGGAACCGACCTCATTGTCGAATTGCCATGTGGTGATCTCGCGGCTGGCCCAATCCATGGACTGGATGGAGCGGCCCTGGATGTCGGCCCAGAGCAAGCGGTTCAATCTGTCGTCCCAGGTCGGACATTCTGCAAGCTGGTAAGTCGTGTCGATGAAACGGGTGATCGTATGGGTCACCGGAGCGGGTTCCTTGAAAAGCCGGGCAGTTGAATGGATGCGGACTATACCTGCCAGTGCTGGCTGCGTCGAGACGCTGGATTTAGTGGCGGAATTGCAGGCGGTTTGGTTGTGGACCGGCCCTGAAAGGAACTCATGTTTCGCCGTTCAGGGGAATCGCTGTGCGTCTGACGATCGGCCGGATTGCGAAGGACGATTTCATTCTGAGAACGCCTGGAAGCTGGGCAAGGTGGTCGCGGTGGATGCGTTCGAAGTCGATCGGGTCCCGGGCCGAGAGGCGCAGAATGTAATCGGCATCACCCGCCATCAGGAAACACTCCATGATTTCGCCGGACCGGGCCACGGCGCGTTCGAAATTCTCAAGCGTTTCCTTGGACTGGCCGGTCAGCGAGATTTCCACGAAAACGTCCATGTGTCGGCCGAGTTTCTTCTGGTCCAGAAGCGCGACGTATTTTTCGATGATGCCGGCTTCTTCCAGCGCGCGCATGCGCCGCAAACAGGCGGAAGGGGAAAGCCCCACCTTTTCCGCCAGGTCCGCGTTGGCGATGCGGCCGTCGCTTTGCAGAACGTTCAGGATCTTCTGGTCGAGGCGATCGAGTTTCATTTTTGCTGCACCGCACATAATGCCGAGTTCAAGATAATACATAGCAGATAATTTGAAGAAATATCAATTCGACACAATAAAATTGCGCGTATTTGAATGGAGGCCCCCGGGAACGCAAGCACATTCGACGAAAACAGGCGTAAAATCGTCGGCAATCAATAATGCTTCCAGAGGAGTCGAGTTATGCGCATTGGTGTGCCGAAAGAAATCAAAAACCACGAGTACCGGGTTGGTCTGACCCCGAACAGTGTTCTTGAAATGGTGGCTCATGGCCACGAAGTTGTCGTTGAAACCAATGCCGGTGTCGGCATCGGCGCCAGCGATGCCGACTACGAAGCAGCAGGCGCGAAGATCCTGGCAACAGCCAAGGAAGTCTTCGATGCCGCGAACATGATCGTGAAGGTCAAGGAACCGCAGGCCGTCGAACGCGCCATGCTGCGCCCCGACCACATTCTCTTCACCTATCTGCACCTGGCGCCAGACGCGGAGCAGACCGCGGACCTGGTAAAGTCCGGTGCGACCTGCATTGCCTATGAAACCGTTGTCGATGCTCGCGGCGGTCTGCCGCTTCTGGTGCCGATGTCCCAGGTTGCCGGCCGCCTGTCGGTGATTGCCGGCGCCAAGGCGCTGGAAAAGGCCCAGGGTGGCTCCGGTACGCTCGTGGGCGGTGTTCCCGGCGTCGAACCGGCCAAGGTCGTTGTCATCGGTGGCGGTGTGGTCGGCTCGCATGCCATTACCATGGCGCTTGGCCTCGGAGCCGATGTCACCGTTCTCGATCGGTCTACCGCCGTTCTGGGCAATCTCTCACAGACGTTCGGTCCGGCACTGAAAACCGTCTATTCGACCAAGGCTGCCCTGGAGAAGCATGTGCTGGAAGCCGACATGGTCGTCGGTGCGGTGCTGGTTGCCGGTGCGGCGGCACCAAAGCTGGTTTCGCGCGAGCTGGTCAGCCGCATGAAGCCGGGATCGGTTCTCGTTGATGTCGCCATCGACCAGGGCGGCTGCTTCGAAACCTCCAAGGCAACGACGCATTCCGAGCCGACCTACATCATCGATGAAGTCGTTCACTACTGCGTCGCCAACATGCCGGGCGCCGTGCCGAAGACGTCCACCTACGCGCTGAACAACGCCACCCTGCCGTTTGCTCTCGCACTGGCAGACAAGGGTGCCAAGAAGGCGCTGCTCGATGATCCGCACTTCCTGCCGGGCCTTAACGTGATCGGCGGTCAGGTGACCTGTGAGGCGGTCGCAACCGCTCTCGGCTATGCCTACGTCGATCCGAAGGTTGCTCTTGAGCAGGCCAAGGAAAGCGCTGCTGCCTGATAAGGGAACTTCGCTTCATACATAAGAAAGGCCGGTCCGTTGGGCCGGCTTTTTGCTTTCACAATGGGATTTTGGACTGACGTGACAGCGGTGAGCCCGTGACCTGCTGTTCTGTGCAACTTGCGTCGAAAATGTCCGGCTGTTCCGCAGGTTATTGCATTCCTGATTTCGCAGGGGGCAAAGAAACCTTATTTGCTGTGCGAAGGGTTTACGGGCAGCGGACCTTGTAAGGTGTGCCCTGTTCATCCGTGGCAATGCAGTTGCGCGGGGTGGTGACGACACCGATCAGGCCACCACCGACGGCACCGAGAGCAGCGCCTGCAAGGGTCGCGTTCACCGTGGAACCGGCAACGGCGCCGATCGTGGCGCCCGTTGCCGCGCCGAGACCTGCCCCGATCAGCATCCTGTCCCGTTGACTTTCGGTGTTGGCGCAGCCTGTCAGCACAATGGCGAGACTTGCGGCTGCAAGGACGGATCTCATCCAGAACCCCTTGGCGAAAAACATGTGTCTGCCAAGGGTGGAGATCTATGGTTAACAGTTTCTTACCAAGGCGGATTTATCCAAGGCAGATCCTGAAAGCAGAACGGGCATGCCCATGAATCCATGGGCATGCCCGGTATTGTCGCTAAATTCGTCCGCTCTGACGGTGGTCAGGACGACAGAGAGCCTGGCCTTACGGGCAGGCGACTCGGTAAGGGTTGCCATACCGGTCATGCGCCACGCAGTTTTTCGGCGTGGTCGCAGCGCCGATAACAGCGCCACCCGCAGCACCGATAGCGGCACCGGCGAGAACCGGAGCTGCACCGGCACCGGCGGCGGCACCGACAATGGCGCCGGTCGCGGCACCAAGGCCACCGCCGACAAGCGCGCGGTCTCTCTGGCTGCTTGACTGACAGCCGGCGAGGGCGATGGCCGCAAGGGCCACCAGCAGGATCTTTTTCATTTCGTAAACCTGTGAAGACCCGATTGACTCAGGTCAGTTGAGATCAGGGGCAGGCGACGCGGTACGGGTTGCCATACCGGTCGTAGGCGACACAGTTCTTGGGTGTCGTTGCAGAGCCGATGATGGCACCGCCTGCTGCACCGATTGCCGCACCGGCGAGGGCCGGGCCTACGCCGTTACCGGCGGCGGCACCGATCACGGCACCGGTTGCCGCACCAAGACCGCCGCCAACAAGCGCGCGATCCCTTTGACTGTCAGACTGGCAACCTGCCAGAAATGCGGCCGAAGCGGCAATCAGAAGGAGTTTCTTCATAGTTTTCTTCCCAACGGTCTATTACCGAAACGAAAAAGGATCACCCCCGATTACGGGCAAGCGACCCGGTAAGGATTGCCGTAGCGGTCATAGGCGACGCAGTTCTTCGGAGTCGTTGCGCTGCCGACAATAGCACCACCGGCCGCACCAATTGCACCACCAACCAGGGCGCCGCCGACATCGCCGGTTGCCGCAGCGCCGATTGCTGCACCGGTTGCCGCGCCAAGACCACCGCCTACGAGGGCGCGGTCGCGCTGGCTATCGGACTGGCAGCCCGCCAGGGCAAGGCCTACTGCTGCGAGCAGAACTAGTTTTTTCATGAAATCAGTCTCCCTGTCGGACCGCAACCTCGGCGGGTCGAATGTATAAAATCATTCCAAGCCTAAGCTGCTTTGCACGTTGGGGCAATCTCTGTTTGCCGCAGCCGGCTCGTGTTCATCGTGAATACCAATAAGAGTTCTTCAACGATGTGAACCAGATAGGGCCGGTTGGGCAAAATTATGACGAGATCGCCTCACGTATTAACGCGTAAACAAAGGTGTGGTTCCCGCGTCAACTTTTCAGTGCGGCAAGCAAACCTTTTGTCGAGGCGTCCTTCGAATCTGAAGAGACTTCACCCTTGACCATTGGCAGCAGGGCAGTGGCCAGTTCCTTGCCCAGTTCCACGCCCCACTGGTCGAAGGAGTTGATTCCCCAAATCACGCCTTCGACAAAAACCCTGTGCTCGTAAAGGGCGATCAGACGGCCGAGTGCGAAAGGTGTCAGCTGGTCATAGACAAGGGTCATGGATGGCCTGTCGCCCGGGAACACCTTGTGGGGTGCCAGACGATCGACTTCGTCCGCAGCCATGCCCGAAGCGCTGAGGAGTGCCTTTGCCTCGTCAAGCGTCCGGCCGAGCATCAGGGCTTCGGACTGGGCCAGGCAGTTCGCGACCAGAAGGTCGTGATGATGTTTCAGGTCTTCTTCATGGCCGTTGGCGGCGATCAGGAATTCACACGGGATGACAGTCGTGCCCTGGTGCAGGAGCTGATAGAACGCGTGCTGACCATTCGTGCCTGGTTCACCCCAGACCAGTGGACCGGTTTCCTCGGTCACGGGACTGCCGTCCAGCTTCACGCGCTTGCCATTTGATTCCATGTCGAGCTGCTGCAGGTACGCGGGCAGGCGAGACAGGCGCTGGTCGTAGGGCAGGACGGCGCGGGCGGAAAGGCCAAGCGCGTCCCGGTTCCAGACGCCGATCAACGCCATCAGAACCGGCAGGTTTTTTTCAAGCGGTGCTTCAGCGAAATGGGTGTCCATCGCATGGGCGCCGGACAGAAAGTCACTGAAGGCGTCCGGTCCGATGGCGATCATGAGGGGCAGGCCGATGGCCGACCAGACGGAATACCGGCCGCCGACCCAGTCCCAGAAACCGAAGACGCGGCTTTCGTCGATGCCGAAGGCGGCTACCTTGTCGAGGGCGGTGGAAACGGCTGCGAAGTGGTCGCCGACAGCCTCTTCGCCAAGAGTGCCGGCAATCCATTTGCGCGCGGTCTGCGCGTTGGTCATGGTCTCGATGGTGGTGAATGTTTTCGAAGCGACGATGATCAGCGTCGTGGCAGGGTCGAGTTTTTCCAGCGTATCGGCAATGTGAGCGCCATCCACGTTCGAAACATAGTGCAGCTCCGGACCATCATGATAGGGGCTGAGCGCGATTGTCGTCATGACCGGCCCGAGGTCCGAGCCGCCGATGCCGATGTTGACCACGTCGGTAAAGGCGTCGCCGGTGGAAGATGTCAGTTCGCCGGAGCGAACGGCTTCGGCAAAATCCGCCATCGCATCCAGGACCGCACGTACATCGGGCATCACATCCGCACCGTCGACCAGAACCGGCTGGTCCGACTGGTTGCGAAGCGCAGTGTGCAGGACGGCGCGCTTTTCGGTGCCGTTGATCTTCTCGCCGGCAAACATGGCCGCACGTTTGCCTTCCACGTCCGCAGCGCGGGCAAGGTCGAGCAGCAGGTTGAACGCCTTGTCGTCGATCCGCGACTTGGAATAATCGAGCAACAGGTCGTCTGTCCTGGCGGAGAATGTGTCGAACCGGTCGGGGGCGGCCGCAAACAGTTGCCGCAGGGAGGTACCCTTCAATTGTTCCGCCTGCCGGTTGAGAGCCTGAAATGCTGCTTCTAGCGCCATGAACAATCCTCTTAAATCGATTTAACAGCTTGTTTTCGCGCCGACGCGCGCGGGGCATCCATTAGCATACCCGCCCTGCGAGGGGGAGAGGAAATTCAAGGAGAATGCCGCCGGAAACAGGCAGGTGGATTCCGGCGGCTGAAGGCCAATCAATTGGAAATAGGGGCCAGCAATTCTGGGGCTGTCACAAGTTGGCGAATACCGTGGGAATGGTCTTCCTTGAAGACATTGCCTTTTTCCGCCCAGGCGTTGAGCGAGTTTATGTCCAGCTTGGCGCATTGTGGATGCACGCTCCAGGTCACCTGAAGCGGGGAGCATGTCGACTGGGTGAAGCTGGGCCCTGTTGTCGACCCGATGAAGGTGACCGGCGTACCCGTGCCTTCCGGCAATGACTTGGCCTGATGCAGGCCATTCACGATGTTGCCGTCATAATCGAAGTCGAGAAAGCTCAGTGCCTTGGGATCATTCACGACAAGGAAAACCTGGGCCTCGACACGAAGTTGCGGATTGGCGCAGGCATCGCTCAGGCAAGAGCCCAGTCCTTCACCCGGGGTGATGTTGCAGGATGTATGCACCCAGTGGACTTCGATCGTGTCGCCGGGCTTGACGCCATGGAAAGCTGACCCTGCGGGTTCTGCCAATTCAGCCTCGGTCAGGTCGGCGGTCTCGTTGCACTTGTAACCGCCATGATCTCCATCGCCGGCAAAGACGGTGAAGCCTGGCCCCTTGTGTTCCGCGTTGGTGTGCGTGTGGATGTTGCACAGGTTCAGCTTGTCGGCGGACGGCGCTATCGAGACAGAAGACGTGTTCAATCCTGCTGTCTGCGAGATATCGCGTGGAGTTTGCGGGCCGAAACCCTGACAGAGCTCTTCTGCCTGTGTATGGGAGAGAAAACCGAGGCCTGCGAGGGCCGCAATTGTGAGTCCGATGTATTTCGCCATGGTAGTCTCCTGCGAATGTGGTTGAGGCAGGCTGTTGGGCGCATTTCAAGAAAAGATAGCCGAAGAGGCGAGGATGATTTGAACGCGCATTTGAAAGGAACGCCAATTGCAAAAATTGCTCAGGGTAAATCGCCGTTCAGGGCAAAAAGCTCCGAAGTTGGCGGAAAACAACGATAAATTGAATTGTCTGACTGTATTTTAAGTGAAATGAAAGTTTGCTCAAGGTAAACTAAATCTATGAATTCCGAAAACAAATCACACGGCCTCACCCATCTGCTCGATCAACCTGATGCCGAGGAAGAAGTCCTCGTGGTTGATTTCGACAATCTCTCGGTTATCAACGCGGTTGCATCCAACGTCAGCGAGTGGGGCTTCCGGTTGACCTCTCCGGATATCGGCGAGCTTTACAAGAACATCGGGGTTCGGCCCAAGGATGCAAGCAAACTGGTGAAGGCTCACGTCACTTCCGTGAAGGGCAATGATGCCGCTGTGGTCTTCGCCAAAAGCGAGAAATCCGTTTCGGACAAGCGTCGCGAGAAACGGAACAACGTCAGCATTCCGGTAAAGATCGCGGACCTGGACGGAATTACGGAAATCAGTGGCACGATCGTTGATGCCGGCAAGAACGGTTGCCGCATAACTGCCAAAGGTCTGACAGCGCTTCCAGAGGAAGTTCTGCTGACGATGAAAAAATTCGAAAGGCCGGTCGTCGCCGAATTCGCCTGGCGCAATGACACCTCCGCCGGCATGCGTCTCTTGTGGGATCGGACGCTTGAGCAGGACGACGATCACGGAGACGACGACGAGACCGACGTCACCTCAGAAACGGATACCGAAGAATCCCAGAGCGTCTGACATGGCCCGCTTATGCTGCGGTCGGCGTGTGTCCCAATCAACTTCCCACAATTGACTGAACTTCCCGCGAGGACGTGAAAGAAACGCGGCGAGCGGTGGTTTCGCGCGTCCATCCGTACCTTGGGTGCTGGGCGAGTTTTCCGCCTGTCTTCGAAAAGGCAATTGTCACTTTTTTCAAAAATTTAGTTTTTAAGCCGGAACTTCTTTCTCTCTCGGTTGTTCTCACAGTAACCGCCTCATCAATAGCAATACTGATGTTGCCGGCTTGGGAAATCACTGTGAGAGGATGTAATATTATGAAACGGATTATCACCGCTACCGCGATGTCCTTGATGCTGACAACGTCACTTTACGCGGCAAACGAAGTAAAACCGCTCCAGACTTATGAATTCAATGAGTCTGCAAACATGAGTGATGTTCTTGCATCTGATCTGATTGGCATGCGGATCTACTCGGTCGAAGAAAACTATGACCGGTTCAACGAAGACTATCAGGCTCAGGCTGACGAAGAAAAAGACTGGGACGACATCGGTGAAGTCAACGATGTGATCCTTGGCTTCGACGGCTCGGTAAAGGCCGTTATCCTGGGTGTTGGTGGCTTCCTTGGTATTGGCGAGAAAGACATCGCCCTTCCGATGGAGCAGCTGAAGGTTGTCCGCGAGCAGGATGACGCCGATAGCTACTTCCTGGTGGTCAACGCCAATAAGGACGTGCTGACCAATGCTGCGGCGTATGAGAACCCGTATGCTGACGAAGCGGAAACGGCTGCCACACAGACTTCCGAAGGTATGGAGAAGCCTGCTGATACGGCAATGACGACGGAAACCGACACGTCGACCGAAACCGCGATGAGCCAGGATAGCGACGCCGGCGTGACGGCTGCTCCGGAAACTGCGATGACGCCCCAGACCGATGCTGATGGTCGTGCGCTTCTGCCGCGTGCCGAAGTCGAGCGTGATGGCTACACCGAAGCAGTTGTTGCCGAACTTACGGCAGATGATCTTGAAGGTGCCACCATCTACGACGCCAACGATGAAGACATCGGTGAGATCGATTCACTCATCGTGAGCCAGGACGGTACCATCGAAAAGGTCATCCTTGATGTTGGCGGCTTCCTGGGTATCGGCGAGCGTGAAGTTGCCGTCACCTTTGACGAGCTGCAGATCATTCGCAACGAAGACGGTTCCGACCTGCGCGTCTATGTAGGCGCCACCAAGGAAGAACTGGAAGCTCAGCCGGACTACGTCGCTGAGTAAGAGTAGTGGACTGCTCCGGGTGTCATCACCCGGGGCAGCCTGACACAGCGTCCGGTTCTATCGAGATCCTTCCCGATATCCGGACGCCTATCCCGAGACAGATGGCTTCAACAGGCGTCTGTCACTTTCTCAAACCTCAACACCTGCAGCAGTTGGCCGGGAGCATCCGGTCGAGAAGCTGACTGCACCCTGACTGGAGTGATGAAAATGAACTGGGACATTATCGAAGGCAATTGGAAACAGGTTAAAGGCAAGGCCCAGGAACAGTGGGGCAAGCTGACCAACGACGATCTGGACCGGATCGAAGGCAATCGCGACCAGCTTGCCGGCAAGATCCAGGAGCTCTACGGTAAGTCGCGCGACGAAGCAGAGCGCGAAGTCGATGAGTGGGCAAGTCGCCACTGATCGTCGAACAGATGAAAAAGAGCCGGGCGATCCGTCGCCCGGCTCTTTTTGTTCGAAATTGCTGATCTGCTGGTTGCTGATCAGATTTTGAGGGCGGCTGCCGCCTTTGCGTGGGTTTCAATGCCGGACCAGTCGTCCTCCGCAATCGCCTTTGCGTCGGCAATCCAGGAACCGCCAACGCACAGGACGTTCGGCAGTTTCAGATAGTCCGGAGCCTTGTCGAGACTGACGCCGCCTGTGGGGCAGAATTTGGCCGCCGCCAGCGGGGAGGAGAGAGACTTGAGGTAGGACGCTCCGCCTGCCTGTTCGGCGGGGAAGAACTTCAGCCGCTCATAGCCGCGTTCCAGCAGAAACATGACTTCCGATGCGGTGGCTGCACCTGGAAGCAGAGGCACGCTGTGCTGGTCGGCGGCGTCCAGCAGGTTGGCGGTTGCGCCAGGAGAGACGATGAAACGGGCACCTGCAGAAACGGCGGCATCATATTGCTTGCCGTCCAGCACCGTGCCGGCACCCACAATCGCGCCTTCCACGTGCTCGTTGACCGCGTTGATCGCTTCCAGGGCATGGGCCGTGCGCAAGGTGATCTCGATAGCAGGCAGGCCGCCGCGCACAAGCGCTTCTGCCATGGGGACGGCCTTCCTGGGATCCTCCACGATCAGCACCGGGATCACCGGTGCCGCGCACATTACCTTCTCGATCTTTTCAATGTCCTGGGCCATATCGCCTCCAAAATCTCTTTCTTGTCGCGTCCGCACCGAAGCCAATCAGAGCGGATCGCAAAATCTATCGTGCCGAATTCACCTGGCCGTTCGGGGCCTGATCCTTACTCACCAAACACATGTGCGCCAGTATCGGCCGAACCAACTGCACCGCGGAAGGCGGCGAAAAGGTCCCGGCCGGTGCCGAACTGGCTCTGGCTCAGGTCAGCTTCCGCCAGCGGGCGGGCGTTGAATTCGGCTTCGTCGACCAGCACTTCCAATTTACCAGTCACCGCATCGACGCGGATCATGTCACCGTCACGGATTTTGGCGATCGGGCCGCCGGCAGCAGCTTCCGGGGTCACATGAATTGCTGCCGGGACCTTGCCGGAAGCACCAGACATGCGGCCGTCGGTAATCAGGGCGACCTTGTGGCCGCGGTCCTGAAGGATGCCGAGGCAGGGCGTCAGCTTGTGCAGTTCGGGCATGCCGATTGCCTTCGGGCCCTGGAACCGGACCACGGCGGCAACGTCGCCGGTCAGTTCCTTGTTGTTGAAGGCGGTCAGGAAATCGTTCTGGTCGTGGAAGACGCGGGCAGGTGCCTCGATGATGTGGCGTTCCTTGGCAACAGCCGAGATCTTGATGACGGCCTTGCCCATGTTGCCGGTGAGCATCTTCAGGCCGCCCGTCGGCTGGAAGGCCTTGGCAACGGGAGCCAGCACCGTTTCGTCGCCGGAGGTCTCAGGAACCTCTTCGCGTTGCACGTTGCCGTCTGCGTCGAGTTTCGCTTCCACAGTGTAACCGGAGAGGTCTGTGCCGTAGACGGTCTTCACGTCCTGGTGCAGGTAACCGTCACCCAGCAGTTCGCGTATCAGGAAGGCAAGGCCACCGGCGGCCTGGAAGTGGTTCACATCGGCCTTGCCGTTCGGATAGACGCGGGCCAGAAGCGGCACGACATCGGAGAGATCGGAGATGTCGTCCCAGGTCAGCCTGATGCCCGCAGCAGCAGCAATAGCCACCAGATGCATGGTGTGGTTGGTGGATCCACCCGTGGCGTGCAGGCCGACAACGCCGTTGACGATCGCTTTTTCGCTGATGACTTCACCGGCGGGGGTGAACTCGTTGCCGAGAGCGGAAATCGCGATAGCGCGCTTGGCCGCTTCCCTGGTCAGGGCGTCGCGCAGGGGCGTGCCTGGATTGACGAAGGAGGCACCTGGCATATGCAGGCCCATGATCTCCATCAGCATCTGGTTGGAGTTGGCCGTGCCGTAGAATGTGCAAGTGCCTGGCGAATGATAGGCGCGGGACTCGCTTTCCAGCAGGGCGTCACGGCCGACTTTGCCTTCGGCATAGAGCTGGCGGATCTTGGCCTTCTCGTCGTTGGAAATGCCTGTCGGCATCGGACCAGCGGGAACGAACACGGCCGGCAGATGGCCAAAGGAGAGGGCCGCGATGGCAAGACCGGGAACGATCTTGTCGCAGATGCCGAGAAAGACCGCTGCATCGAACATCTGATGCGACAGGCCGACGGCAGCAGCCATGGCGATCACATCGCGGGAAAACAGCGACAGTTCCATGCCGTCCTGCCCCTGGGTGACACCGTCGCACATGGCCGGAACGCCACCGGCAACCTGGGCAACCGCGCCGATTTCGTGTGCGGCTTCGCGGATCAGGGCTGGATAGGTCTCGTAGGGCTGGTGGGCCGACAGCATGTCGTTATAGGAGGTGATGATGCCGAGGTTCGGTACCACGTCGCCGGAAAGGGCCTGCTTGTCGGAGAGGCCACAGGCGGCGAAGCCATGGGCGAGGTTGCCACAGGACAGGCGCGAACGCTGCGGGCCCTTGTCGGCGGCCTTGCCGATGCGGTCAAGATATCTTGAGCGGCTGTCGTGACTGCGTTTGACGATCCGTTCGGTGACGTCGCCAATGCGATCCTGGATGGTCATTGCTTCAAATCCTTTGCTAGCCGCGCCGCGGCCTGGCTGGTCCTATGTCCGGCACATAGGGCGTTGCGGCGAGCTTGCCGCTCTCTAATCGATTTAAGAGGCCGGAAACGCGCAAGGCCGGGCCTTGCGCGAGTGATATCAGTTGCTGTCGTCTTCGGCCCAGGTGCGGCCGTCACGCTCGACCAGAGCGATGGAGGCGGACGGGCCCCAGGTGCCGGCGGTGTAGCCTTTCGGCGTTTCCTTGGACGCAGCCCATGCTGCCTGGATCGGGTCGATCCAGGCCCAGGCGGCGTCAACTTCGTCACGGCGCATGAACAGGGTCTGGTTGCCGCGGATCACGTCCATGATCAGGCGTTCGTAGGCATCCGGGTTACGCACCTTGAAGGCTTCGGCAAAACTCATGTCGAGCGGAACCTGACGCAGGCGCATGCCGCCGGGGCCGGGGTCCTTGATCATGATCTGCATCTGGACGCCTTCATCGGGCTGCAGACGGATGATGAGGCGGTTGGCGGTGATCGCCCCGGCTTCCGCGTCGAAGATTGAATGCGGGATCGGACGGAACTGGACGACGATTTCCGATACGCGCTGCGCCAGACGCTTGCCGGTGCGCAGGTAGAAGGGCACACCGGCCCAACGCCAGTTGGCGATTTCCGCCTTCAGGGCGACGAAGGTTTCCGTCCGGCTTTCGTTGTTGCCGAGCTCTTCCAGGTAACCGGGAACCGCACCTCCGGCCGAAGCCCCTGCGCGGTACTGGCCGCGCACGGTCAGCTTGTCGATGCTCTGCTCGTCGATCGGGGCAAGAGCTTTCAGAACCTTCAGCTTCTCGTCGCGCACGCTGTCGGCGTTCATGCTTTCCGGCGGCTCCATCGCAACAAGGCAGAGCAGCTGCAGGATGTGGTTCTGCACCATGTCGCGCAGGGCACCTGCGGTATCGTAGTAGCCGGCACGGCCACCGGTGCCGAGCGACTCGGCCACGGTGATCTGGACGTGGTCGATATGGGCCGCGTTCCACAGCGGCTCGAACAGGGCATTGGCAAAGCGCAGAGCCATCAGGTTCTGCACCGTTTCCTTGCCGAGATAGTGGTCGATACGGAAGATCTGGTGTTCGTTGAACACAGCACCGACCGTGTCGTTGAGCGCCCTGGCGGACTTGCCGTCCTTGCCGATGGGCTTTTCCATGACGACGCGGGAATGGTCGTTGACGACGCCGATCCGGCCGAGGTTCTCGCAGATCGTGCCGAAGAGATCCGGACCGACTGCAAGATAGAAGGCGCGGATGACTTCAGGACGTTCGTCCAGGATGGTTCTCAGATCTTCAAAGCCGTCGCCTGTGGCGATGTCGATCTTGACGTAGCGCAGGCGCTTCAGGAACTGCTGAAGATGCTCGTCGTCCAGATCCTTGACGTGTTCTTCAAGCGCGGCCTTGGCATAGTCGCGATAGTCGTCGTCGGAATAGTCCCGGCGGGCACTGCAGATGATGCGGGCGTTTTCCGGCATCTGGCCGTCCGCGTCGCGGTGGTAAAGGGCAGGCAGAAGCTTGCGGTGGGCGAGGTCTCCGGAGGCTCCGAAAACGACGAGGTCGAATTCTTCAACTTCAATGACGCGTACCGCCATAAAACATCCCTTCTCACAGCTGCCAGTCCGATGGGCCGCTCCGGCCTGGACCGTTTTCGACTGCCTTTTAAATCGATTTAATTCTCTTGTCAGCCCCTCATTTCAGGGCCGACCACTCTTTTTCCAATTCGCTCCTGCGCGGCAGATCCGCTCCCCTCCGGGAGCAAGTGATGGCAGCTGCCCCGACAGCGAAGTCAAGAAGACGATTTAGCTGGCCGGCGTCAAGGGCTGCAAGCGCATCACGGTTGGTTGCACCTAGATGTTTCAGCCCTGCAAGCAGGGCTGCCTGGAAGGTGTCGCCCGCGCCAACGGTGTCTTCAACGGTTACCTTGATGCCCGGACGGCTGACTTCGATGCCTTCGGCAAATGCGGTTGCACCGTCGCCGCCCCGTGTGACGATGACCAGCGAAGCCCCCATGCCGAGCCAGGCGCGGGCAATGGTTTCGACGGGTTCACCGGGAGCGATCAGGGCAAGGTCTTCGTCCGACACTTTGACGACATCCGTCAACGGAACAAGGCTTTCCGTATTGCGGCGCCAGAGCGCCATGTCCGGCACCACGGTCGGGCGTATGTTCGGGTCGAAGGAGACCAGCGTATGGTCTCGCTCGCGTTCGATCAGAGCCCTGAAGGCGGCCGAAACCGGCTCGACCAGTGCCGTGTAGGACCCGATGTGCAGAAACAATGGCGGTTCGTCGAACTGCGGCAGGTCATCGACGGTTACCATGCGGTCAGCCGCGTTCTCGCCGTAGAACGTATAGGCAGGAGAGCCGTGCTCATCCTTCTGGACGAGGCTGAGCGTCGTCAGGTAATCAGTCCTCAGGATATAGCGTTCCGAAACGCCTTCACTGCGGAACTTCTGGGCCAGACGTTCGCCAAGGGCATCGCGTGAAATGCCGCCGAAAAACCCGGCGTCCTCTTCAAGGCGCGCCAGCCCCATGGCCACGTTGAAGGGGGATCCGCCGATACGGGCGTCGAAAGAAACACTGTCGCCGGAACCGGCTTCTCCAAAGAGATCGAACAGTGCTTCGCCGCAAATCAAAAACATATACGTTCTGGTCTTTCGTCGTTTGTCAGGAACCGCATCGACGGCGGATTCATGGCTTTGTGTCATTTCGCGGCAGCGGCCTTTGAGACCACCGCCTCATCCGAAGGAGGCCCGCAAGGCGCCGAACTCGCCGCCCATCCTTCGAGACGAACCTTTCGGTTCTCCTCAGGATGAGGGTGTGGGTAGGAGTGGGCTGAACCCGGTGTCTCCCGCCACCTTATTGGTTTCAACGAGGCGCGCCAATGGCGCTCGTTGCATGTGTCTTCTCTGCCCCCACAACGGCTCATCAAACCACCACCTCATCCTGAGGAGGGCCATTGGCCCGTCTCGAAGGATGGGCCACGAACGCTGAATTTGCCGCCCATCCTTCGAGACGAACCTTTCGGTTCTCCTCAGGATGAGGATTTGGGTGGGAGAGGTGCTGAACCCGGTGTCTCCCGTTCCCTTATTGGTTCCAACGAGGCCTGCCAATGGCACCCGTTGAATGACCTTTCTCCTCCCTACAGCGGCTTATCAAACCACCACCTCATCCTGAGGAGGGCCATAGGCCCGTCTCGAAGGATAGGCCACAAGCACCGAATTTGCCGCCCGTCCTTCGGGATGAACCTTTCGGTTCTCTTCGGGACGAGGTCCCGGGTAGGAGGCGCCGGATGAAAGGCACCTCCCGTTTGTCTTCCCTGGCCTAGGCCGCCATGCTGTCCGGCGGATCCATCGCTCCGGTCATGATCGCCACCGCATCGGACATGGAAAAGTCCGACGGTTTGATGACACAAGCCCGACTGCCCAGCCGATGAATGTGGATACGGTCGGCAACCTCGAAGACATGGGGCATGTTGTGACTGATCAGCACGATGGGCAAGCCCCTGGCCCTGACATCCTTGATCAGCTCCAGCACGCGCCGGCTTTCCTTGACGCCGAGAGCGGCGGTCGGCTCGTCCATGATCACGACCTTGGAGCCGAAAGCAGCCGCCCGTGCCACCGCCACCCCCTGGCGCTGACCGCCGGAAAGCGTTTCAACGGCCTGGTTGATGTTCTGAATGGTGAGCAGCCCAAGTTCGTTCAGCTTTTCGCGGGCGATCTCTTCCATCTTCTTTCGGTCCAGCTGGCGCAGCCAGGTGCCGCGGAAGCCGGGTTTCTTCAACTCACGGCCCATGAACATGTTGTCGGTGATCGACAGGGCAGGGGACATGGCCAGGGTCTGGTACACCGTCTCGATCCCGGCTTCACGGGCATCGATGGGGGAGGTGAAGTGGACGGGCTTGCCATCGAGCAGGATCTCTCCGCCATCTGGCTGCACGGCTCCGCTGAGAGCCTTGATCAAGGTGGATTTGCCGGCCCCATTGTCGCCGATCACGGCGAGGATCTCGCCGGGATAGAGTTCGAAGTCGGCTCGGTCCATGGCCACGACACGGCCGTAGCGCTTGACCAGTTTACGCGCTTGCAGGACAGGTTCCATCACACAGATACCTTTCTGATCCATTGGTCGATCGCGACCGCGCCGATGATGAGGATGCCGATCAGCAGGTAGGTCCACTGCGCATCGGCGCCGAGCAGGCGCAGGCTGAGCGTGAACACACCGACGATGAGCGCCCCGAACAGGGTGCCGAGCACGGATCCACGTCCGCCGAAGAGCGAGATGCCGCCGATCACCACGGCCGTGATGGATTCGATGTTGGCAAGCTGACCGGTGGTCGGGGAGACCGAGCCGATGCGGCCGATCATCGCCCAGCCGGCGAAGGCGCAGATGAGCCCGGACAGCATGTAGACCGATATCAGAACCTTCTTCACCTGCACGCCCGAAAGCTGCGCGGCCTCCGGATCGTCGCCAACGGCGTAGACATGCCTGCCCCAGGCTGTCTGACGCAGGGCGTAGGCCAGCACCAGCACCAGAAGCACCATGAAGATGACGCCGTAGGTGAAGACTGCGCCGCCGACATTGACCTTGTTGCCGAAGAACTGAAGCAGCGGTGCCACTTCGGCGATTTCCTGCGACCGGATGGTCTCATTGGCCGAATAAAGGAAGTTGGTGGCAAGCACGATCTGCCACATGCCGAGCGTCACGATGAAGGGGGGCAGCTTGACGATGGCGACAAGGAAGCCGTTGAGATACCCGCAAAAGGTACCGCAAATAAGGCCGCAGACGATGGAGACCTCCACCGGCAAACCATAGCGGAAGGTGAACTGCCCCATGACGACGGAGGACAGCACCATGATCGCGCCGACCGACAGATCGATGCCGGCGGTCAGGATGACGATGCTCTGTGCTGCCGCCACGATGCCGACGATCTGGACCTGCTGCAGGATCAGCGTCAGTGCGAAGGGGGAGAACAGTTTCGATCCGAGCAGCAGCCCGAAAACGACAAGGGAGAGTACCAGGACGATCAGCGGAACCAGTGATGGGGTCTGGTGCAGCGTGTGCTGGATTTTATGCCCGATCCCATGACGCTCGTCATCGAATGAGGCGACAGCTTGCGGTCCGGAGGTGGCAGCGGATTCGTAGTCCGCCGGCCCCTTGGCCGTTTTGCTTTCTAAGGTCATGCCCGTTTAACCTTCTTTGCGCCGGTTTTGAAAAAAGGGGCAAGGTCGCCCATGCCCCTTTTGATCTCGTCCAGGGGTGTCTTAGCCCCAGCAGAGATCCGTTCCCTTGGCGGTGTCGATGGATTCGACGCCTTCAACCGGCTTGTCGGTCACAAGGGCAACACCGGTATCGAAGAAGTCCTTGCCTTCGGTCGGCTCCGGCTTGGTGCCATTGTCGGCCCAGGCCTTGATGGCCTCGATGCCGAGCGATGCCATGAGCAGCGGATACTGCTGCGAGGTGGCGCCGATAACACCGTCCTTGACGTTCTGAACACCCGGGCAACCGCCGTCGACAGAAACGATCAGCACGTCGTTTTCGCGGCCGATGGCCTTCAGTGCTTCATAGGCGCCGGCAGCAGCGGGTTCGTTGATCGTGTAGACCACGTTGACCATCGGATCCTTGGCAAGCAGGTTTTCCATGGCCTTGCGGCCACCTTCCTCGTTACCTGCGGTCACGTCGTTGCCGACGATGCGCGGATCGGTTTCGTCACCCCACTTGTTCGGGTCGCCAAGCTCGATGCCGAAGCCCTGCAGGAAGCCCTGGTCACGCAGCACGCCGACGGTTGGCTGGCTGATGCCGAGATCAAGCATGGCGATCTTGGCATTGGCTGCCTCGTCGCCCAGGCTGGCCGCGGCCCACTGGCCGATCAGCTCACCTGCCTTGAAGTTGTCGGTGGCGAAGGTTGCGTCGGCTGCATCAATGGGATCGAGCGGCGTGTCGAGTGCAATCACCAGAAGGCCAGCGTCGCGCGCCTGCTGGACAGCCGGCACGATGGACGACGTGTCGGATGCGGTCAGCAGGATGCCCTTGGCACCGTCAGCAATGCAGGTTTCGATCGCTGCCACCTGGGTTTCATGGTCGCCGTCGATCTTGCCTGCGAAGGACTTCAGTTCGATGCCGAGCTCTTCAGCCTTTGCGGTGGCGCCTTCCTTCATTTTCACGAAGAACGGGTTGGTGTCCGTCTTGGTGATCAGGCAGGCGGAGATGTCTGCTGCGACTGCCGGGGTGGCAGCCATGGCGGCGAGAACGGAACCGGTCGCGAGTAGTTTGCGGATCATTTGCGTTTTTCCTCCCTGGCCAATTCAGGTTGAACGGTTGGGTGTGGCCAGATGTGACCCCAACCGTGCTGCCCGTGCCGGAAAGCTGGCTCTATCCTCCGAGCTGCCAGCCCCGGCGGGTCCGGTGTCTTTCCCGCCCGTCAGGATTGCTGCCCTGGGCGAGAAATTGAAGAATTGCGGCAGGCTGGCTGCGCCGATGGCGCCTGCGTCGTGGCCAAAGCTGCCGATTTCGATGTCGGGTGAATGGCGTTTCTCAGGCGCGGCCTTTTCCACGGCCTTCTTCAAGGCGGCCCGGAACGTTTCCGGGAACGGGCCGCCAAGGTCGCCGTCGAGGACGACCAGCGGAACATCCAGAAGCGCATAGGCCGAGCGCAGGGCAAGTGCGAGAGCTTCGGCGCAGTCTTCCAGCCACTCGGTGTATTTCGGATCTCCGGTTTCAACCGCGTGCTGCAAATCGGAGCGGTTGAGCTTTGGAAAATCTTCCGGCGACATGTGCCGGGCGAGTGCCACCAGCGATGCGCGGGTCAGCAGCAGGTCCCAGGAATTGCGGGCCTTTGGTGCGGTGGTCAGCGTGCTTGGCGGAACGGGGATCATGGCGACGTCGCCGGCGTTCCCGGATACACCGCGCACGACATCGCCCTTCAGGATCAGGCCGCCACCGATCGCAGGCCCAAGGAAAAGATAGACGAAATTGTCGTTCTGCCGGCCCAGCCCGTAGAAGAGTTCGGCCACAGCGGCCGCCGTGCCGTCGTTCTCGCTGAACACCGGCAGGCCGGTAGCCTTTTCCAGGGCGTCGGTCAGGTCGAAGTCTTCCCACTTCATGAAATCGGCCTGGGGCAGGCCCAGTTCATGCAGCCAGGCACCGAGGTTGAACGGTTGCGCCAGGCCGATGCCGGTGATGCGGGACTGATCTTCCTTGCTCAGATGCTGGCGCAGGAATTCCAGATCGTCCTTGAGGATTTCCATGGCCTCTTCGGGCGCAGGCAGGATCATGTCATGAAGCCGGCGGGCAATCAGCTGGCCGGAAAAATCCATCAACACGGTTTCCATGTTGGTCCGGTCCAGCCGCACCCCGAAGGAATAGGCGCCGCGCGGGGCAAGCCGGAGAATGGTTGCCGGTTGTCCGCGGCTGCCGTCGTGACGCTTGCCGGCTTCCACGATCAACCCTTCCTCGATGAGGTTCTGGATGATGGCGCCGATGGCCGCGTTTGTCAGCTGTACCGCCCGGGCGAGTTCCGCCTTGGAGGCCTCACCGGCACGCCGAAGGATCTGAAGTACGATGCGTTCGTTGTACCGGCGCAATTGCGCGGAATTCGAACCACGGCCGCTTTTTGGCGTGTCCTCCACCGGTCTTGCTCCTCCCCAGGAACTGCCTGCTCTCGTCGGCGGCATCAGAATAAATAAGTTTGATAAAATTATTCGCCCAAGTGGCCCGGCTGTCAATCGCAATCTGTTTTGCAACGCACGTTTTCGATATTGTGGCGCGGTAAGTCTCTGCGCAACAACACGAAAAATTCTCGCCTGCCTCGGTAATATTTTTCCGGCAGGGGCCGGTCTGGCACATCCGCGCAGCCTGGGTGCGCACGGGATTGACGGGCGATCCGTATTTCAGCTCTTTCGTGCAGGACATCCTAACACACCTTCGCGAAATCGTTGCCGGAGCTTTCAACATCCGTATTGTCGGGGAGGGACGAGAATCGGAGACAAAAAATGCCGGCCACACATGACGAAGCGTTTCTTGAACGGGCGATTGCCGCTGGAGCAGGGGAGCGTCCTGCCGATCTGGTGATAAAGAATGTCAGCCTGTTCAGCGTTGTCGACGGATCTACGGTCGAAACGGATATTGCGATCGTCGGTGACAGGATCGTCGGCACGCACGGGCAATATGAAGCGGCCGAAACGATCGACGGTTCGGGACTGACCGCCGTTCCCGGCTTCATCGACACGCATCTTCATGTGGAATCGTCTCTGGTCACACCGTTCGAGTTTGACCGCTGCGTGCTGCCGCACGGTGTCACCACCGCCATTTGCGACCCGCATGAGATTGCCAACGTTCTGGGTGCCGAAGGGATCCGCTATTTCCTGGACAGTTCTCTGGAAACGGCGATGGACCTCAAGGTCAATCTCTCGTCCTGCGTTCCCGCAACGGCTTTCGAGACAGCCGGGGCCTGTCTGGAGATCGAGGACCTGCTACCGTTCCGCGATCATCCAAGCGTGATCGGCCTTGCTGAATTCATGAATTTTCCAGGTGTGCTTGCGCGCGATCCCAAGGTGCTGGCGAAGCTTGCCGCCTTTCAGGACGGTCATATCGACGGCCATGCGCCTCTGCTTCAGGGCATCGGCCTCAACGGCTATCTGGCCGCAGGCATCCGAACCGACCATGAGGCTACCTCCGCCGAGGAGGCGCTGGAAAAGCTCGCCAAGGGCATGACGATCCTGATGCGCGAAGGCTCCGTCTCAAAGGACCTGGAAGCGCTGGCCCCGATCCTGACACCGGATGTTTCCGCGTTCGTCGCGTTGTGCACGGACGACCGCAATCCGCTGGATATTGCCGAGGAAGGCCATCTCGACAGCATGATCCGCCGCCTGATCGCCAAGGGCATTCGTCCGCTTGACGCCTATCGGGCCGCAAGCTGGTCGGCAGCCAATGCCTTCGGCCTGAAAGACAGGGGCGTGATTGCACCGGGTAAGCGCGCAGACATTGCGCTGTTGAGCGACTTTGCCGATTGCCGCGTGGCGCAAGTGATCTGCGGCGGTGTTCAGGCGACGGACGAAGCTTTTGCAAAAAGAACCATTGTCCCGCCGGTTGGCCTCGACAGCGTGCATGTCGGCGAGGTCACCGCGTCAAAGTTCGATATACCGGCGCGCAACAGCGAGGCCGACGTTATCGGTGTGGTGCCGGGCAGGATCATCACCGAACACCTGAAGCGCACCCTGCCGGTGACCGGCGGCAAGACGCTGGCCGATCTTGACCAGGATGTGCTGAAGGTCGCTGTCGTCGAACGGCACAAGGGCACGGGCAACATCGGGCTCGGTTTCGTCAATGGTTTCGGCATGAAACAGGGCGCAATTGCTTCGTCCGTCGGCCATGACAGCCACAACATCTGCGTGGTCGGCGCGGATGAGGAAGCCATGGCCCACGCGGTCAACCGGGTGATCGCCATGAAGGGCGGATTTGCGGTTGCCGACAAGGGCGGAGTGAAAGCCGAACTTGCTCTGCCGCTGGCGGGACTGATGAGCCTCGAACCATTTGAAACGGTGAAGGAGGAGCTGGAGCACCTGCGCGCCGCCGCCAAGGATCTCGGCTGCACGCTGGCCGAACCGTTCCTTCAGGTCGCCTTCCTGCCGTTGCCGGTCATTCCGCATCTGAAGATCACCGATTTCGGCATCTTTGATGTCAACAAGTTCGAACTGGTGGATCAGGGGAGCTGAAACAGGTCTTTCGATGATCCTCACTCTTGCCGTTTCCGGATACCGCTCGCTACGCGACATCGTCTTGCCGCTCGACCGCATCACTCTGGTGACGGGCGCAAACGGCAGCGGCAAATCGAGCCTTTACCGGTCGATTCGTTTGCTGGCCGAAGTCTCGCAAGGCCAGGCGATTGCCTCGCTGGCCGCGGAAGGTGGCCTCAATTCGACGCTCTGGGCAGGGCCTGAAGCTTTTTCCCGGGCCATGAAACAGGGCGAAGTGCCGGTTCAGGGAACCGTGCGCAAGGGCGTGGTCAGTCTGAAGCTCGGCTTTGCCGATGAGGATTACGGCTATGCGATAGATCTCGGTCTGCCGGCGGACGCCGGGCGGTCGCTGTTTTCCATGGATCCGGAAATCAAGGCCGAGGTCCTTTGGGCCGGCGAAGCCTTGTCCCGCTCGAACGAGATCGCGGCCAGAAACGGCCCGACGGTTCGGGTTCTCAATGCCCACGGGCAGCGCATACCGGTTTTCCAGAACCTTGCCCGCTTCGACAGCATGATGACCCATGCCGCCGATCCGAAAGACGGTCTGGAACTTCTGGTCATGCGCGAGCGCATGCGCGCCTGGCGTTTTTATGATCACCTGCGCACCGACAGGGACGCTCCCGCGCGGTTTCCCAAGATAGGAACACGGACATCTGTGCTGAGCGGGGATGGCGGGGATCTGGCAGCCGCTCTTCAGACCATCCTGGAAATTGGTGACGAGAGGGCCTTGGAAGAGGCTGTCGATGATGCGTTCCCCGGAGCATCCGTGAGGATTTCGGTCAACGACGGCTATTTTGAACTGCTAATGCAACAGAAGGGGCTGTTGCGCGAGCTACGAGCCAGTGAATTGTCTGACGGAACGCTCCGGTATCTCCTGTTGACGGCGGCGCTCCTGTCGCCGCGCCCGGCGCCCTTGGTGGTGCTGAACGAGCCCGAGACGAGCCTCCACCCGGCATTGCTGGAGCCTCTCGCCCGGCTGATTGCACGGGCCGCGGAAAAGACGCAGGTGATCGTCGTTTCCCATGCGGAAGAACTGGTGTCCGTGCTGTCGTCGGAAAGAGGCTGCATGCGCTACGATCTGCGCAAGGAACTTGGCGAGACGGTTGTGGATAGCGCTGACACACCTCGCTGGAATTGGCCAAAGAGATAAACCGCCTGTTTTGCGGAGTTGTCTATAAGTTTTTGATTTGACGTCTCTATTGCCAACCGGCTCAGCTGGCTTATCTTAAGCGGATGGTTCTTCACGCGCAAAAAAACGACGAGGTGTCGTTACGTCGCGAGTTGACGTGAACGGAAGGTTGCGTCATGTCAGAAGAGACCCAAAGAGGTGACGCCTCATTGGTGGCCGGGCCCTTGAGGAGGACCATTTCGCGGTACGGATTTTGTCCGGATCACGAAATTTCAGGATAAAGGCCCGTCCGCGCAGTGAAGCGATAAAACGCGTTGGAGAACGTAATGACGACTGCGGAGGAGTGGAACGCGGCGTTCAAGCCCCGTCCAGTACACGAGTATCTCGAGACGACCGTTGCCCAATACGGGACCCGTCCTGCCTGTGATTTCATGGGCAAGGTGTGGACTTATGCCGAGTTCGGCGCGCTGGTCGACAGGACGGCTGCCGGATTGCAGGCGATGGGCGTCGGCCCGGGTGTTCACGTCGGCCTGTGCCTGCCAAACACGCCTTTCTACACGATCTTCTATTTCGCGGTTCTGAAGATCGGCGCCACGGTCGCCAACTTCAATCCGCTCTACGTCGAGCGCGAACTGTCGTTCCAGGCGCGAGATGCCGATGTGCGCATCATGGTGACCATGGATCTGAAGGTGATCTACGACAAGGTCGAGGAGGTTCGCAGGGAACGGGCGCTCGACAAGATCATCGTCTGCCCGATGGCCTGGTGCCTGCCGACGATCAAGAAGGTGCTGTTCAGTCTGTTCAAGCGAAAGGAACTGGCGGACATTCCCCGTGATGACGCCCACATTCGTTTCGAAGACCTGCAGACGAGGGGAGACAAGCCCAGGCCGGTCGCAATCGATCCGGCAAACGATATCGCGGTGCTGCAGTATACCGGGGGCACCACCGGCGTTCCCAAGGGCGCGATGCTGACGCACAGAAACCTGTCGGCCAATATCGAGCAGATGCGCTGCGTCTTCGAAAAGGCGCGGCCGGGCGAAGAAAAGATGCTGTGCGTTCTGCCGTTCTTCCACGTCTTCGCAATGACGGTGGGGCAGAACCTGTCAATCATTCTGGGCGCTGAAATGGTGCTGCAGCCGCGCTTTGAGCTGAAGTCACTGCTGGAAGCGGTCAAGCGCAAGAAAGTGACCCTCTTTCCGGGTGTGCCGACGATCTACACGGCCATCAACAACTCGCCCATGACAGCGAATTACGATCTGACCAGCATCAGGATCTGCTTGTCGGGCGGCGCGCCTTTGCCGGTGGAGGTCAAGGAAAGCTTTGAAAAGATCACGGGCTGCATTCTGGTGGAAGGGTACGGCCTCACCGAAACGTCGCCAGTTGCCGCGGTCAACCCGCTGGACGACAGCCGCCGGGCGGGGTCCATCGGAAGGCTGGTGCCGGGGACCAGTGCCCGCTTCGTGAGTATCGAGGACCGCGAAACCGTGGTTCCGGCAGGCGAGAAGGGCGAGTTGCTGCTGCATGGGCCCCAGGTGATGAAGGGCTACTGGAAGCGCGAGGACGCGACCGCCGAGACCATCACCCATGACGGGTATCTGCATACGGGTGATGTCGGTTATCAGGATGATGGCGGCTTCATCTATCTGGTCGACAGGATCAAGGACCTGATCCTGTGCTCTGGATATAACGTCTATCCGCGCGTCATCGAGGAAGCGATCTACCAGCACAAGGCCGTGGACGAGACCATCGTCATTGCCGTGCCGGATGCCTATCGCGGCCAGAGCCCGAAGGCCTTCATCAAGCTGAAGGAAGGCCATTCGCTCACCGCCGATGACATGAAGGCCTTCCTGAAGGACCATTTGTCGACGATCGAACTGCCAAGAGACTATGAGTTCCGTGACGAGTTGCCGAAAACCATGGTCGGCAAATTGTCGAAGAAGGAACTAGTCGAGGAAGAAGCCCAGAAGCGGGCAGCGGCGGAAGCCCGGAGCGCCTGAGCGCTCCGTTCCTGAAAACACTGGGAGCGCTCTCAATCGAGCGCTTCCGCGCAATGCTTTCTGTCTAAACCGGCACAATTTTCATGTCACGCAGAGCGGGATTCCACCTGACAAGCAGTCACACTGCTGTCGCATAAACCCGTTGCAACGAAGTGGCGTGATTGCCTCACAGTGTCTTCAAATAGTCCTGAAATTCCTTGCCCGGCTCCTTCGGAAACCGTGTGTCGGTGATCGCAAATGATGTGATGCGATCGAGCCGGAAATTCCGGAAGCCATTCCGTACTTCGCACCACGCAGTCAGCACCCAGACACTTTCGAAGGCGGTCAGTCCCAGCGGGCGGGTGAGGCGTTCACTGAAGCGGTCCTGCAGGTCGCTGTAGCCGAGTTGCACCTTGCGCCGTTTGCGGATGGCATCGCGCAGCGGAGACAGGGCGTCATGTCCTTGTGCCGAGGAGGCCTTGCCGACCGCAAGCAACGGACGGTTCAGCGAGCGTTCGCCTTCGGACAGAACTGCTCCAAGCTTGCCGAGCACCCGCTCGGCCGTTTCGCTCATGGTTTTGTCGCCACGTGCCTTGACCATGCGAATGCCGAGCAGGATGACATCCAGCTCGTCCGGATCGAACTGCATTGGCGGCAGAAAATAGCCGCGTTCAAGAACGTAGCCGACACCGCCTTCACCGCGAATGGGAGCGCCCATCGCCTTAAGCGTGGCCATGTCCCGATAAATGGTGCGTTCCGTCACGCCCAGCAGCTCCGCAAGCATGGCGGCCGGAACGGCGCCTCTGCGGCTGCGCAGGGTATCCAGGATGGAAAACAGCCTGATGGTTCGCATGGGCTTCGGTCTCCGGCAGGTTTCTGCAAGGCGCTCGCTGCGGTCCAGTTTCTGGCGACCATAGACGCATCCCCCTGACAGAAACTGTCTCTGACCTCTTCTATAGAGCTGGCAGCAGAAACACGGAAGGACATCTCATGCTGCGAAAAGAACTGGGACCGATGAAAGTGATGGGGTTTGCCCGCTACGAGGCGAAACCAGGCGTTGGCGCGCCGGAACTGATAGCGGCCGCCCGCCTGTGGCAGAAGGAATTCCTGAGCAACCAGCCGGGCATCGCCTTTCACTGCTTCTTAGGCAATGCAACAGGCGGTTATGCCGATGCAATTCTGGCAAGGGACGAGGCCAGTTTCGCAGCCATGTCCGAGGCGCATATGCAGGCTGCGTGCTCAAGGGCATTCATGGAACTGCTGGAGCCCGGCAGCATTCGCCTGTGTCTCAACCGTCTGATGAAAGACCTCGAAGCGGTGCCGAACGGATTTTCCGCCATCGAATTCGGTACGTTTCGTCCCAGGGACGACGGCCGCTTTTCAGAAGAGGCGCTGATGGCTGCGTCCGGACGGATCGAGAGGGAGTATCTTGCCCCCTTGCCGGAAACCAGGGCGCATCTGATGGCGCGGGCAGGGGAGGATACCTATTCGGAGATCTGCTTTGTGGAAACGGAAGGCGCTGCCAGGGAGATCTGCGGAGGCTATGTGTCGAACGCGGCCTGTGCGCCGCTATTGAGCCTGTTTGATCCCGCCAGCGTCGATCTGGATTTCTGGCACGTGCTTGCCTGAGCCGGCAGGCAACCTTTTTGCCTGAGCCGGCAGGCAACCTTATCGCCTGCTGCTCTAGCTATTGTACCCGCGTCCGTCCGAGGCCCTGGCTAGTTTCTGGCCGCGTTTGGCCTCGCGGCGGACCGTGTAGATCGACGCGGCGATGATGACGGCAGCGCCCACCAGTGTTTCCACGCGCGGCCACTGGTGGAACACCAGCGCACCGAAAACGGTGGCATAGAGCAGCCTGGTGTAGTCCAGCGAGGCAATTGCGGTGGCTTCGCCGGCGCGGAATGCCTGGATATTCGCCATCTGGGCCGCCCAGGACACGATGCCGATCCCAAGAAGAATTCCCCATTGTGCCAGGGTCGGGCTCTGCCAGGTCAGGATGGCGGGGATGATCATGATCAGCCCGACGCCGAAAGCCTGATAGGTCAGGATGGTGACCGGGGGATCGGTGCGCGTCAGCAGGCGGACGACAATCATCACCAGGCCGGCACAGGCCGCCCCGGCGATGGCGAGCAGCGCAAAGGGATCGATCAGCCCGTCGCCTTGCGGGCGGAGCATCAGAACAACCCCAAGAAAGCCGACGATGGTGGCACCCCAGCGGTGCACACCGACCGTTTCTCCCAGCAACCAGATGGCGAAGATCGTGAGGAAGAACGTCTTGGAGAAGCTGATTGCCGTGGCATCGGCCAACGGCAGTTCGATGACGGCCGTGAAGCCGCAGAGCATGGCGGTCGCGGCAACCACGATACGGGTCAGCTGAAGTCCGGGACGTTTTGTTGCCAGTGAGGTCGGCAATCCGCTGAGGATCTTCGGGGCAACGATGGCAAGCATGATGCCCTGGCGGATCACCAGGATCTGGAACACCGTCAGGTCCTTGCCGAGCAGCTTGATCAGGGTGACCATGATCGAGAACAGAAAGGCGGCCAGAAGGATCCAGAGCGCGCCGATGGTGTTCGACGGCAGGTTCTCCGTCAGGCTGGTCACCTTGCGCCGAAGACGGTTGCCGGTTGCCTCGGAAGGCTCCGGCTGTTGGGTGGGCATGTCCATCGTGAATCCTTGCCGGAGGGTATGCGGATGCGGCGGCGCATTGGGGCCGGAGCACAGGCAAGACTCGGATAAGGCTGTTTGTTGCAGTTGAAACAAGCTTAGCGCTTTTCGCTGAGAAGGAAAGAGGGCGGCTGTTTGCCATTGCAAGCGGATGCAATTTAAACTGCGCCGAACAGGGAGGACTTCCATGGAAAAAATCCAGACGCAGGGCGTGCATCACATCACTCTTGTCGGGGCCGACAGGCAGACTTCCATCGATTTCTGGGAAGGGCTGCTGGGAATGCCTTTCGTGTTCGAGCAGCCCAATCTGGACGATGAAAACCAGAGCCATCTGTATTTCGATCCCGGCGATGGCCGTCTCATCACGATCTTCACCAACGAAGACCGCAAACCGGACCCGGAGCCGGCCCCCCAGACAATCGGTTGCGTTCATCACCTGGCGCTTGCCGTATCGCAGGCAACCTTTCGGCAGATTGCCGAGCGGCTTGATGCACGCGGCATATCCCACAGCGGTCCGAAGGATCGCGGCTTCATGGATTCCATCTATTTTCGTGACCCGCTCGGGCTGCTGATCGAACTGGCCAGCTATCGCTTCGTACCGCCGGAAGGCGTCGCCATGGGCGAGGTCATGCTGGAAGCACACAAGATCCGGGTGGCGCGGGGCGACTACAACATTCAGGAAGTCCATCTTGCCGATGCCATCGAGCAGTTGACGCGCGAAACGAGGCGCAGCCTGTCTGACGACCGGCGCCCGAAGAACCCGTACAAGCGGTAGGGCGTCATCCGGGTGTTGCACCTGCCAGACGTTCTTTGCACTCGCTCGCAAATTCGCTTGCGCGCCGATGTGAATCATGATGATGAGCTGCGTCCGAAATCTTGTTTCCAGACCGGACCGCAACCTGTGTTGCGCTCTCCGGCGGGCCATGCAATGCTCGGTTAACAAGGTCGTTTGGGAAAGGCCCCAGCAAGGGGGCTCCAGGGTTTTTTTGAATGACAATGGCTAAGAAGGGGCGTCCCTTGGCCGCTGCCGATATCATCGGCTGGCGTGAAATCGTGAGCCTTCCCGAACTGGGCGTTTTCGATATGCGTGCCAAGATCGACACCGGCGCACGCACCTCGGCGCTCCATGCCGAAGAACAGGAAGTGTTCGAACGCGAGGGTCGGACCTGGGTACGTTTCCGGGTGCCTGCCTCGCGTCATCACAGCGATTTCCGGGCGGAGGTTCCGGTTCTGGACGAGCGCAACATCAAGAACACCAGCGGTGTTCCCGAGCGGCGCATTGTCATCCGGACGTTACTTCATCTTGGAAAACATCACTGGCATGTGGATGTGTCGCTGGCGGACAGGTCGAACATGGGGTTCGACATGATCCTCGGCCGGACGGCGATCAGGCGGCACAACGTGCTGGTGCATGCGGGCCGGTCTTTCCTGGCGGGAAAGCCCGCGCTGGCAACAAAACACTAGGGTGTGGACCCATAAATGAAGATGAAATGGTTTGAGGTGGATTGGTCTTCCTCAAGGCGCGGAAGCGCAGGAAATGTGACCCATTTTCAAGCTTTCGCAACGCTGAGGAGGACCAATCCGATCAAATCCGAAGGACATGAAAATGGCTTCACCGCGCGTCGTCAGCGTGCTTGACCGGGCAGAAAGCCCGCTCTGCGCACACTTCCTAGCGCGATTTTGCTATTTTTCATGCCATTTCGTCTTCATTTATGGGTCCATACCCTAAGCCACGCGTTTACGTGGCAAACAACAATCACTGAAAATTCGGTGTCGCAACACCGGTCGGAACGAGGCTGAGACCGAGGGACTTGAACCAATGAAAATTGCTATGATGGCACGGAATCCCGAGCTCTATTCGCACAAGCGCCTGAAGGACGCTGCCGAGGAGCGCGGTCACGAACTGGAAATCATCAACACCCTGCGCTGTTACATGAACATCGCCTCCCGGCGGCCGGAAATCTATTACAACGGCAGCAAGCTGACCGGCTTCGACGCGGTTATTCCGAGGATCGGCGCATCGGTCACTTTTTACGGTCTGGCCGTGTTGCGCCAGTTCGAGATGATGGGCGTCTACCCGCTGAACGAATCCGTTGCCATCGGACGATCGCGCGACAAGCTTCGCTCGATGCAGCTGCTTGCCCGCGACGGGATCGGCCTGCCGGTTACGACCTTCGCTCACGATCCGAAGATGACCGAGGAAGTGCTGGCGACCGCTGGCGGTGCGCCGGTTGTGATCAAGCTGCTGGAGGGCACGCAGGGCATCGGTGTGGTTCTTGCCGATACGGAGCGCTCTGCCAAGTCGGTGATCGAGGCGTTTCGCGGTGCCAACGTGAACATCCTGGTGCAGGAATTCATCAAGGAAGCCGGCGGCACCGACATCCGTGCGCTGGTGGTTGGCGGCAAGGTGATTGCGGCCATGAAGCGGACGGGTGCGGAGGGCGAATTCCGGTCCAACCTGCACCGCGGCGGCAGTGCGGCCGCCATCAAGATTTCTCCCGAGGAACGTTCGACCGCCATTCGCGCGGCAAAGACCATGGGGCTGAACGTCTGCGGTGTCGATATGCTGCGGTCCAACCATGGCCCGGTGGTGATGGAGGTCAACTCCTCGCCCGGGCTGGAGGGCGTTGAAAAGGCAACGGGTATTGATGTTGCCGGCAAGATCATCGACTTTATTGCCAAGAATGCCCAGGTTGGCAAAACCAAGACCAAGGGACGCGGTTGACCACAAAAGTGAAAGCCTTCGAGATCGGCGACCACAAGATCGCACCGGGAACCCGGCGTACGATCGATCTGCCGGTCAGCGTGCTGTCGGACCACACGCCCGTGACGATGTCCGTGCATGTCCTGCATGGAAGCAAACCCGGGCCGGTCATGTTCGTCAGTGCGGCTGTGCATGGTGACGAGGTTATCGGTGTGGAGATCGCACGCCGTGTCCTGAAAGCGCCACAGCTCGAAATCCAGGAACTGGACAAGCTGAAGGGTACGCTGATGGTCATCCCGATCGTCAATGCGTTCGGCTTTCTGAACCATTCGCGCTATCTGCCTGACCGGCGTGACCTGAACCGCTCGTTTCCCGGTAGCCTGCGCGGCTCGCTGGCCGGGCGGCTGGCGCATCTTTTCATGAGCGAGATCGTCAACCGGTCTGATTATGGCATCGACCTGCATTCGGCGGCCATTCACCGGACCAACCTGCCGCAGATCCGCGTTTCGCCTTCACGGGCAGACACGCTGTCGCTCGCGAAAGCTTTCGGTGCTCCGGTCATCCTGACTTCCAAGGTGCGCGATGGGTCGTTGCGACAGGCCGCACAGCTGAAGGGAACCGACGTCCTGGTGTTTGAGGCGGGCGAAGGCCTGCGGTTTGACGAAATGGCGATCAGGGCCGGCGTTTCCGGCGTCTTGCGCGTGATGCGGTCCTTGAAGATGTTGGGAGCCAAAGGCATCACGCGGCCAAAGGCCCGCTCGATCCTCAGCAAGACGAGCTACTGGGTCCGTTCGCCGGCCGGTGGATTGTTGCGGCCGTTCAAATCGGTCGGCGATGTTGTCGAACCCGGTATGCTGCTTGGCATCACCTCTGATCCGTTCGGCGAGAAGGAACGGAACGTGCTGGCCGAACTGGGTGGGCTCATCGTGGGCAGAACCAACCTTCCGGTGGTCAACGAAGGGGACGGGCTGTTTCATATCGCCGAGTTCAACGAACGATACGACGCTGAAACGACCCTCGACAGCCTGGCTTCCCAGCTTGAGGCCGATCCGCTGTTCGACGAAGACGAAATCATCTAGAGACGGCTTGGTTTCAGGGTTCCTCCGCGTGTGCAGCAGCTCACCCACCTATCGCATGCTCCTGGGGAGGGGCTGGCTCATGTTGATGGATGGGCCACTGGCACCGAATGAGCAAGCCGTCTCAGCCCCCACAGCTTGCCCGGAAAAACAATTGTGCGAAGCAGAATTGTCCAAACCTCTGGCCACGTCGGCTTTCGGGCACTATGTTGAACAAAACCGGCGCTCCCGGCGCGTGGATATTTCCCAAGGGAAAGTCTTCCCAAAAAAAGCAGGTCCAGATTCATGAACCAGATGGTCACTCCGAAGTTCGGTGTTGGCGCCCCATTGCGCCGCAAGGAAGATGAGCCGCTCATAACGGGCAAGGGCATCTATACGGGCGATTACATGCCGGAAGGCTGCCTGCACGGGGTCGTCGTTCGGTCCGCCATGGCACATGCGCGCATCAGCCTTGGAAATGTGGACGAGATCCGTGAGATGGACGGTGTCAGGCTCGTGCTCACCGGAGCCGAGCTGGAAGGCCGGACGATGCCTTGCCGGGCGCGTCCAAAGCAGATCGACGGCTCCAATTTCGCGGCGCCCGATCAGCCTGTCCTGTGCTCCGACGAAGTACGCTATGTGGGCGATGCGATTGCCTTCATCGTCGCGGACGATGTCAACGCAGCCCGGAATGCCGCCGAGATGCTGGAAATCGACTACGACCCGCTGGACGTTGTCGTCGGGATCGATCAGGCCCTTGCACCGGACGCCGTGAAGGTCTGGCCGGAGTTCGGGACCAATGTTGCCTTCACATACGGTCAGGGTGATCAGTCCAAGACCGACGCAGCCTTCGAAAAGGCTGACAAGGTTGTTTCCATCGACGTCGTCAACAACCGGATCGTCGCCAACTACATGGAGCTGCGCGGCTGCGTTGCCGAATTCGACGCTGCGAGCGATCGGTTCAAGCTGACGGTCGGCACCCAGGGCGGTCACGGTCTGCGTGACATCATCTGCAGCATTCTGGATCTGGAAGCTGAAAAACTGCAGGTGATCACGCCGGAAGTCGGTGGTGGCTTCGGTACCAAGATGTTCTGCTACCGCGAATACCCGCTGAGCATGGTCGCGGCTCGCGAACTTGGTCGGCCAGTGCGCTGGACAGGTGAGCGCATGGACCACTTCGTGACGGATGCACATGGCCGGGACAATGTCTCCCACGCGGAACTGGCGCTGGACTCCGACTGCCGGATCCTGGGGCTCAAGGTGCACGTCAGGGCTGCCATGGGTGCCTATCTGCACCAGTTCGGCCCGTTCATTCCCTTCGTCGGCACATCGATGACCTCCGGTCTCTACGACATTCCGGCCGTCTTTGCGAAGGTCGAGGGCGTCTACATGCACACGGTGCCGACGGATGCCTTCCGCGGCGCGGGCCGTCCGGAAGCTGCCTATCTGATCGAGCGCCTGATCGAGAAGGCGGGAGAGGAAACGGGTGTCGGATCGGTAGAGATCCGCAAGCGCAATTTCATCAAGCCGGAGCAACTGCCTTACACGACCCAGACGGGGCGAATGTACGACACCGGCGATTTTTCCGGCCATCTGCAAAAGGCGCTGGAAGTTGCCGACTGGGACGGCTTCAATGCCCGGCAGGACGACAGTGCGAAGCACGGCAAGTACCGCGGCATCGGCATCTGTTCCTATATCGAGGCCTGTGCCTTCCCTGGCAGCGAGGAAGCCACCCTTGAGCTCAACGACAAGGGTACGTTGACGTTGCTGATCGGTACACAGACCAACGGCCAGGGCCATGCAACGGCCTACAGCCAGGTGATTGCGGAACAGTTCGGCATCTCCATCGAGGACATCGACGTTATCCAGGGCGACACCGACCGGGTGCGCAAGGGGGGCGGAACGGGTGGGTCGCGCTCCATCCCCATCGGCCTGCCGTCTGTCCGCGATGCGGGCATTGCGCTGGTCAAGAAGGTGAAGGAACTTGCCGCTGATCGGCTTGAGGCCGGGATCGAGGATCTTGAACTCGACGGTGGCATGGTTCGTGTGGTCGGAACCGACCAGCAGGTGACACTAGCCGAGATTGCGGCAGGCGCCGGGGAAACCCTGACCGCCCGCGAAGAGGTCAATCAGACCGAGGCGACCTATCCGAACGGCACCCACGTGTGCGAGGTGGAAATCGATCCGGATACCGGTGACGTTGCCATCGTCAACTACGTGATCGTCGATGATTTCGGTGTCACGGTGAACCCGCTTCTTCTGGCCGGTCAGGTGCATGGCGGTGCGGCCTCTGCACTCAGCCAGGCCCTGTGCGAGCAGACGATCTACGACGAAGACGGCCAGCTTCTGACGGCTTCGCTGCTCGACTACCGCATGATCCGTGCGGCAGACCTGCCGGACATTCATTTCGAGACCCGCAACGTTCCATCGACCACCAATGCCATGGGCATCAAGGGCGCGGGTGAAGCCGGAACCATCGGCGGCTGTGCATCGGTCATGAATGCCGTGCAGAAGGCGCTGAAGGACGGGGCAGGGGTCAACGAGCTGATCGACATGCCGGCAACCCCGCTTCGTGTGTGGGAAGCCATCCAGGCAGGAAAATAACCGAAACTGAAAAAGGCGCCCTTTCGAGGCGCCTTTTATCTTTCAGGCAGCAAGTTGACGCCGGTGAAGCCCGGTTCTCAAGATTGTGTCTGTGGTTTCTTTTAAATAAACGTATGAATTATCCGGTTCTTGCCGCAATCTTGCGGTTCATCGGTGCGTGGCGCGAATCCTTCCGCTTCAAGAAATAGGATCCTCCCGTTGTTTCAGTCCTTCTTTCCCAAGCCCAAACTTTTCTTCCTGTCTGCCTTCCTCTGGTCACTCGCCGCAATCCTTGCCTGGTACGGGTTTGCTGAAGGACTGACAGAAACACTGGGCTTCGGCACGCCGCCACAGGGTGAGCAACCACCCATCGGGCTGCCCTATTTCGTCACACCTGATTTTCTTTGGTTCTATATCTATTACGGCATCTGCACGCTGCTCTTCGGCGGTTTCTGGTGGATGTTCTCTCGCGACCACCGCTGGCAGATCTGGTCGATCTGGGGCTCGTCCCTGATCATTTTCATGACCTACTACAGCGTTCAGGTGTCAGTCGCGATCAACAACTGGCGCAGACCGTTCTTCGATACGCTGCAAAACGCGCTCAATGGAGAGGAAAGCGGTGTCACCGCAGCAGATTTCTATAACCTGATGCTGATCTTCGCGCAGATTACATCGGTCTGGGTCATTCTCTATATCTTCACGCGCTTCTTCGTCAGCCACTACGTCTTCCGCTGGCGCACGGCGATGAACGACTACTACGTCGAAAAGTGGTCGAATGTGCGCCACATCGAAGGTGCCTCGCAGCGTATTCAGGAAGACACGATGCGCTTTGCTTCCATCATGGAAGGGCTTGGCGTTGCATTCATCGACTCGATCATGACACTGATTGCCTTCTTGCCGGTGCTGTTTGCGCTTTCAAGTCATGTCTCGTCCCTGCCGATCGTAGGCGAAATTCCGGCGCCATTGTTCACCGCGGCAATCATCTGGTCGCTGTTTGGGACGGTTTTGCTCGGCCTTGTCGGAATCAAGCTGCCCGGACTGGAGTTCCACAACCAGCGCGTTGAGGCAGCCTACCGTAAGGAACTTGTGTACGGGGAAGATCATGAAGATCGCGCCAATCCGGCGACCTTGCGCGAGCTGTTCGGTTTTGTCCGTCAAAACTATTTCCGGCTCTACTTCCACTATCTCTATTTTAACCTGGCCCGCGGCATTTACCTTCAGTCGGACAACATCTTCTCCTATTTCATCCTCATTCCGACGATTGTGGTGGGCAAGATCACCTTTGGTATCGTGCAGCAAATCCTGACGGCCTTCAGCCAGGTGTCCTCGTCCTTCCAGTTCCTGGTGAATTCCTGGACGACGATCATCGAGCTCCTGTCCATCTACAAACGTCTGAAAGGCTTTGAGGTCTCCATTGCCGAGCGGGAGCTCGCGGTTGCCGGCGGCACCACTCCTGAACCGGGGGCGCAAGCTTAAGGTCAGGTCTGCGCAAGACGTTCAAGCCAGTTTTCTGTCCCGGCGGTTCCGCGGTCCGACGCACCGCCCGTGGCTTCATGAAGAGCGCCGGGCCTGGAAGTTGTCATGGCGTTCTTGAGCCAGAAGTCCCGTTTCTCCGGACCTCCGGCGCCCACCGGGATGACCCGGCAGGCACCTCTTATCGGAATATCGCTGAAAGTGGCCTCCACCATGGTGTTCTTCGTCATGGCAACGGCCCTCAAGATCGCCGCCGAGACGGTGCCGATCGGTGAGCTTGTGTTCGCACGGAATTTCTTCGGGCTGTTTCCGGTGCTGATCATGGTGGCGATGCGCCGGGAGCTGGGGCTCGCCTTTCGAACGGCCAACCCGCTGGGACATCTTACCCGGGCGTCCGTCGGCCTGACGGCGATGGTTTGCGGCTTTACCGCGTTGTCTCTGCTGCCCTTGCCGGATGCGACGGCGATCGGCTTTGCATCGCCACTCTTCGTGGTGGTGCTGGCGTTTCTGCTCCTTGGTGAAAAGGTGCGGGTCTATCGCTGGAGCGCAGTCGGTGTCGGCTTTGTCGGCATTCTGGTTGTGCTGTCACCGCATCTGGGTGACGCGGAGTTGGACAGCAACTCGATGATCGGGGCCTTGATCGGCCTGACAGGAGCCGGCTTTGCCGCGCTCGCCATGATCACTGTGCGCAAATTGTGCGAGACGGAGCGCACGTCCACGATCGTTACCTGGTTTGCGGGCATGTCGTCCGTCCTGTCGCTGCTCACGCTGCCGTTGGGCTTTCTGCTGCCGGGTCAGGCCTGGATCATTCCGGACCTGCCCACGGCAGGTCTGCTTCTGCTGATCGGCCTTGCGGGCGGTGTCGGCCAGATCCTGTTGACGCAGAGCTACCGGTTCGCGGATGCCTCCACCATTGCCCCGTTCGACTATGTCAACATGCTGTGGGCGATCATTGTCGGTTGGGTGGTGTTCAGCGAAACGCCATTGCCAGCAGTGGTGCTGGGGGCGCTGATCGTGATAGCCGCCGGTATTTTCGTCATCTACCGCGAGCACAAGCTCGGGCTGGACCGGACAAAGGCACGCCGGGCGTCATCACCCTCGCGTTCGTAGGGGGGAGGAAGAGACAAAGGGCAGGTCACGCTGTCTTCCCCGTCATTCCGGACAAGCGCAGCAATGCTGTGCGCAGATCCGGAATCCAGACTTATTTCGCGCCTTAGGCGCGGCATTATACAAAGAGAGAAGAGTTCGCTTTGCTCACGCTGATGCGCTGGATCCCGGATCGGCGCGCAGCTTTACTGCGCTTGTCCGGAATGACGGCGAATGCGGGTGGTTTCCGAAATCGGCCTTACTGCGACTTGTATTCGAACCGCTCGACAGCGCTCTTGGTGCCGTCCTTGAAGATCAGCTGCACGCTGATCGACTGGGCCGACCCCAGGGGCAGCTCCAGATAGGGCTTGTCCTTCAGAACGACATTCTGGTTGTCCGGGTCACAGGCTTCCAGTTGCCATTCCTGCTCAATCGGGTCGTCGTTCAGTCCGTAGAAGACATAGTCGATGCCGCACTTCCAGGATTCCAGGTGGGTGAAATAGATCAGCTCCTGGCCCTGCCAGTCGCGGAATGACACCCAGTTGGCCTTGGTCAGGTCCAGGATCTGCTTGATCTGCTCCGGCGGCATGCCTTGCGCGGACGCGGTCGATCCGATCGGAGCAAGAGCGAGGGGCAGGCAAAGGGCGGCGATTTTAATGAGTTTCATGGAAATTTCCGGGTCTGAGTTCAGAAGGCCTTGAAGGTAATGATGGTTTTGGTGTCCTGAATGCCGTCGATCGGGTGGACCTTCTCGTTCACGAAGTGGCCAATGTCCGAACCGTCGTCGACATAGAATTTCACCAGAAGATCGTAGTCGCCGGAGGTGGAGTAGACTTCGGACGCAATTTCCGCATCGGCGATCGCATTGGCGACCTGGTAGGTCTTGCCCAACTGGCATTTGATCATCACGAAAAACGGTACCATGGGGCGCTCCGGGCAGTTGGTGTTTGAAGGGGGTGAACGTGTCACCTGAACCATCAGCCGGGCTGTTCGGTCAGCCAAACATGCCGGGCAACAGATTCACGAAAGCAGACTAGGACATCGCCTATCTCCTCCCGTCAGTCAATTGCCGAGTAGTCGCTCTGCACAAGCCGGGTCTTGCAATCGCACGGCCGGCTTGTTAGCAGTGCAATCATCTCATGGGGGTGCCCGGCTATCCTGGACCGGGCTGAGAGGCGGCCTGCCAACTCCTTGAACCTGATCCGGCTGATACCGGCGGAGGGATTTGAGATCATGATGCACACACCACTCCCTTCAACGCGTCCTTTCCGGAATACCGGCAACGGGCTTTCTGTCGCAGGAGAGCCGTCATGAGCCTTTCCGTTGCTGCTTCCACGCAAGCCCTGTGCGCCGAACAGGTCTTCACCCTTCTGGAAAGGGTGCGGCAGAAAACGCCGCGCGTTCACGCCATCACAAATGCGGTCGCCCAGAGTTTCACTGCCAATGTGCTGCTTGCGCTCGGCGCGGTTCCTTCCATGACCATCGCGCGGGAGGAAGTTGCGGCTTTTGCCGGCGGGGCTGATGCGCTGCTGGTGAACCTCGGCACCCTTGACGAGGAACGTCGTGCGGCCATTCCGCTAGCGATCGAAGCTGCCAGGACTGCCGGACGTCCGGTTTGTGTCGATCCGGTCTTCGTCAACCGGTCACCCGTGCGCTGCGTCTATGCGCGCGAATTGCTGGGCGTGAAGCCGGATCTGGTGCGGCTCAATCCGGAAGAACTCACTGCTCTCTTGCCGGAGCGGGCGGATGCCGATGCATTGATCGAGGCCGGAACGGTTTTTGCGGTCACTGGCCCGGAAGACAGGGTCGAGAGCCGCGGCGAGGATTTCCTGCTGCGCAACGGCGATCCACTGATGTCACGCGTGACGGCCACCGGCTGTGCCGGCGGTGCTGTTCTGGCGGCGTTCCTGAGCATCGAAAAGGACAGGGCGCTTGCAGCTGCATGCGGACTGTCCGTCTTCAACATTGCCGGCGAAATCGCAGCCAGCCGGTCAGGCGGGCCTGGCAGTCTGGTGCCGGAGTTGCTCGACGCACTCTATTGCCTGACTGACCGCGACATTGAAGCCCGTCTCAAGACCGGCTGACGCAGCCTTTTCGGCATCTACTCCCAGGAGGTTCCCATGACCGCAATTGCGGTAACCATTGCAGGATCGGATTCCGGCGGCGGAGCCGGCATTCAGGCTGATCTCAAGACCTTTTCCGCAAACGGCGTCTTTGGTGCCAGTGTTATTGCAGCCCTGACGGCGCAGAATACGCTTGGCGTCAGCGCCATCCATGATGTGCCGCCGGAGTTCGTGCGGGCCCAGATTACAGCCGTCTTCTCGGACCTTGCCGTCAAGGCGACAAAGATCGGCATGCTGTCGCGTGTCGATACGATTGAGGTGGTAGCTGAAGGGCTTCGGGCACATGAGACAGGTCCGGTCGTGCTTGACCCGGTGATGGTGGCTGCCTCCGGTGACCCGTTGCTTGCCGACAGTGCGGTCGACACGCTGATTGCCTTGCTGCTGCCGCTGACTGATATTGTTACCCCGAACCTGCATGAAGCTGCCCGCATGTTGCAAGGCAACGTTGCCGCGGACGAAACGCAAATGCAGGCGCAGGCAGAACGTCTGCTCGGTCTTGGAGCCAATGCGGTTCTGCTCAAGGGCGGGCACGGGTCTGGTGCGAATAGCGCCGACCTGCTTCTGGATCGCAACGGCAATGCGGTCTGGCTCAGGTCAGAGCGGATCAAGACCGACAACACGCATGGCACCGGTTGCACCCTGTCATCCGCGATTGCCTCGGGTCTCGCCAAGGGGCAGGGCATGGAAGCGGCCGTCAGATCCGCCAAGTCCTATATTCAGGCCGCCATCGCCGCTGCCGACACGCTTCACATCGGCAGTGGTCACGGGCCAGTCCATCATTTCCACGCGTTCTGGAGCAAGTGAGATGACCGATCAGCCAAAGACAGAAACCGGACGGATCAGCCGTCGCGGACTTCTGGGGGCTTCCGCCGCCGCCGGTGCAAGCGCGTTGGCCGCCCCGGCGGTGGCGCAGGAGCAGGCGACGCTGGAATGGAAGATGGTCACGTCCTGGCCAAAGAACCTGCCGGGGCCCGGGATCACGGCGCAGCGCATTGCCGACAGGATCGAGCTGATGTCCGGCGGTCGCCTGCGCGTTCGGCTTTATGCAGCAGGGGAACTGGTGCCGGCTCTGGGCGTGTTCGAGGCTGTCTCGGCGGGGACGGCGCAGATGGCGCACACGGCCTCGTTTTTCTGGCAGGGCAAGATCCCAGCTTCGGTCTATTTCACCGCGATCCCCTTCGGTTTGCTGCCGCATGAGCATATCACCTGGATTGAGCAGGGGGGCGGCCAGGCGCTTTGGGACGAGCTTTATGCCCCGTTCGGACTAAGGCCCGTAATGGCCGGCAACACCGGCGTCCAGATGGGTGGCTGGTTCAAGCGCGAAATCAACACTCTTGACGATCTCAAGGGGCTGAAGATCCGCATGCCGGGCCTTGGCGGTGAAGTGATGCACCGGCTTGGGGCGACGCCTGTCAGCCTGCCGCCTGCAGAGTTGTTCCAGGCGTTGGACAGCGGTGTGCTGGACGCCACCGAATTCCTGGGTCCCTGGTCGGACAGGGCAATGGGGTTCCAGAAAGCAGCCAAGTCCTACTACACGCCGGGGTTCCATGAACCCAACGGCACCGGTGAAGCGCTGTTCAACAAGGTGGCGCTGGAAGGTCTGCCGGAAGACCTTGGCGCCATCGTTCTGGAGGCCTGCAAGGCAGAAAACGGCCGCTCGCTTGCAGAAAGCGATTGGGAGAATGCAGGCGCACTGAAGCTCCTGCAGGAAGAGGACGGCGTTACCGTCCGTCCTTATCCGGACGACGTTCTGGACGCTTTGCGGGAGACTTCGGCAGTCGTGCTGTCCGAGTTCGCGAGCAAGGATGCGCTTAGCCAGAGGATCTACGACAGTCATATGGCTGCGCGGGCACGCCTTGCCCCCTGGAGTGACGTTGCCATGCGCCGCTTCCTCGAAGCTCGCGACAGCTAGGCTTGCCGCTTGAGGCTGCAAACAAGGAATGGAGTGCGGTCCTGGACCGTCTCTTTCTGCGAGCCGGTGCAACCCACCGGTTCGCAGCTTGCAACCTGCCTTGCCGGAAAAGCGGTAATTGGCCGGACAGTGGCGCGTCGCCTGCTGACAAACTTCCTGACAAAAATTCAATTTCGAAAGGAAAGGCTACCGCGCAACGGTGTGCCGACGCGATTTCCGTTAGGAAAGGTGATTGGCGTTTTTACCAAGGAATATCAAGGAACTTGTCCTACAAAAGATCCACATTCCGTCACGAAACCTGTGGCAAAGCCGCAACGATTCACCGTTAAATTACGTTATCGGAAACTGACATTTCGAGTGCCTGTTTTTTAGGCAAATGTCTGAAAGTGTGTCGGTGCGATGACGAAGAGACTCTGAACCTGTCGTTTTTGAAGTGTTTTGAATGTCTACGCAGCAATACCTACCAGAAAAGCCGCGCATTTCGCATTGCAGCATGAAAAAACGACCCCATAACTGACGTAAATATTCAGTTGAAACGGACGGCATTCTCCTAAAACCCTGTCTCAGGTTGTCATCAAGCATCCGGTGGCTAGGGGATGGGAGGAAACTCAATGCCGTGGGTAAACAAGAAATCAGTTCTACTTGCTTCTACAGCTGTAGCTCTATCAATGGTTGCAAGTTCTGCGTTCGCAGGTGGTTTCGCACTTAGAGAGCAGAGCTCGTACTTTCAGGGTATGTCTTTTGCCGGGTATGGTACGTCCGGCGGTTCGATCTCTTCGATGTACTGGAACCCGGCGTCGCTTATCGGTGCTCAGCAGGGTCTCACCATCGAAGCGCATAATACGGGGCTCTTTCCAAGTTCGGATATCAACGGCACGCTGTCCGGCGGGTTCCTCGGTACGTCTTCGATCGGCAGTGGCGACATTGCTTCCGACGCGTTCATTCCCGCTTCGTACGCAGCCTACCGGCTGAATGAAAAGCTGATCTTCGGTGTCGGTATCAACGCACCCTTCGGCCTGTCGACAAAACCGGAGCAGAATTGGGCGGCCCAGTTCTATTCCCGTTCGTCTTCCGTGTTCTCGTTGAACGTCAACCCGACGGTTGCGCTTCAGATCAACGACATGTTCGCGATCGCGATCGGTGTTCAGGCGCAATACCTGGACGTGTCGCTGAAATCCGCCGACGCCACTTCCGGAGCGGGCTTCCCCCGTTCGAACCAGATCACTGGTGATGACATCGGTTTCGGTGTGACGGCTGGTCTGACGGTGAGACCGTTCGAGGGGACTGAAATCGGACTTGGATATCGCTCCGGTGTCGGTCACGATCTCGACGGCGACCTGTTCGCCGGTGGTGTCACAACGGCGATCGGCCTGGGTGTCGTTACGCCAGACATGATCAACCTTTCCGCAAAACAGAAAGTGACCGACAAGATCCGCGTTCTTGGAACGGTGGAATGGACCAACTGGAGCCGGCTCAAGTCGCCACGTGCGATCAACGATGCAACCGGCGCAGAGGCCACCGTCCTGCATTTCAACTATGACGACGGCTGGTTCTTCTCTCTGGGCGGTGAATACGACTTCAACGAAAAGCTGACCTTCCGCGGTGGTGTCGGTTACGAAATCTCGCCGATTGATGAAAAGATCCGCTCCACGCGTCTGCCGGACAATAACCGCTGGTGGCTGTCGGCTGGTGCCAGCTACACCTTCAACGAGCACCTGGCGTTCGATGTCGGCTACACGCACATCATTCCGGAATCGACCGATATCAACATCGATTCCAGTCACCAGGACTACAACGCGGCATTCGGTACCTATTCGGGGGATGTAGACAGCAGCGTCAACATCATTTCTGCCGCGCTGCGCTACAAGTTCTGATCAGAAAGATCAGCCATTCAGGAAAGGCCGGGGCATATGCTCCGGCCTTTCTTCATGACTTGGGACGCTTAGAACGCCGCCGGATAGAGTCCGCCATCCATCAGGATGTTCTGGCCTGTGATGTAACCGGCGTGGCGGGAGCACAGGAAAGCGCAGGTCTGGCCGAACTCCTCGGCTGAACCGAAACGTCTTGCCGGGATTTCCGCTGCCTGTGCCGCCCGGACATCCTCGATGCTTTTGCCTGACTGCTGCGCGGCGCGCTCGAAGCCGCCCTTCAGACGGTCGGTGTCCATCTTGCCGGGCAGCAGGTTGTTGACCGTCACGCCGTGGGGGGCAAGCTGGCGGCAGACGCCGGCCAGGAATGCCGTGAGCCCCGCCCGAGCACCGCTGGACAGATCGAGCCCTTCGATCGGCATCTTTACCGAAAGCGAAGTGATGTTGACGATGCGGCCGAAACCGCGCTCCTTCATGCCGGGAACAACCGCCTGGATCAGCTCGATGGGGGTGACGAAATTCTGCACCACACCTTCCATCAACGCCGCACGGTCCAGCTCGGAATAGTCGCGCCGGGGTGGGCCACCGTTGTTGTTGACCAGGATGTCCGGGTCCGGGCAGGCCGCAAGAAGCGCTTCTTGACCTTCCCGTGTGGAAACATCCGCTGCGATGGCGGCAACGCTCACGCCGAAGCGGTTCTGCAGCAGCATGCGGGTTTCTTCCAGAACCGTTTCGTTACGTCCGTTCAGGACGATGTCGCAGCCTGCTTCCGCCAGTGCTTCGGCGCAGCCCTTGCCGAGGCCGCGGCTTGACGCACAGATGATTGCCTTTTTGCCCTTGAGGCCGAGGTCCATGAACGTTCTCCTTGATGCAGGTTGGACATGCTTTGTTGCTGGCAAAACCCGATGCTGTCAAATGCCGTCAGGGACATATGGAGCCGGTCAGCATCCGGCAAGATGTTCGTGAAGCAACGGAATGAAGTGAGGGAGGCCAATACCCGATCCGTGCCGGTGTTAATCATTAAGCAGGAAAACAAACAGGCCCGGGGAAGTCACGCCGTTTGTCATAATAGTGATACTTGAATCGCGTCTATAGCGCTCCAAAGGGAATTTGGAGAAGTGCTATGTCTACCGCTGAGGCATCGCGGCATTACCGGGCCTTGTTTATTTCCGACGTCCATCTTGGCACGCGCGGTTGTCAGGCGGAGATGCTGCTGGACTTTCTGAAGGACAATGAAGCCGAGACCATCTACCTGGTCGGCGACATTGCCGATGGCTGGCGTCTGCGGCGGTCCTGGTACTGGCCACAGCTTCACAACGACGTGGTGCAGAAGATCCTGCGCAAGGGGCGCAAGGGAGCCCGGGTCATCTATATTCCGGGAAATCACGACGAGTTTTTGCGCAGCTTCCTCGGTACGCATTTCGGCGGTGTCGAAGTGACCGACAGCATCATTCACGAAGCTGCCAACGGCAAACGCTACCTGGTCATTCATGGTGACCAGTTCGACGTGGTGATCCGCCATGCCAAGTGGCTGGCCTTCTTTGGCGACAAGGCCTATGTGACCGCGCTCGGCGTCAACACTTGGCTCAATGTGGTCCGCCGCCGTCTCGGCCTGACCTACTGGTCATTGTCCGCCTGGGCCAAGTTGAAGGTAAAGAACGCGGTCAGCTTTATTGGACGTTTCGAAGAAGCCCTGTCCGACGAGGCGCGCCGGCAGGGCGTCGATGGCGTCATTTGTGGTCATATTCACCACGCCGCGGACCGTGATATGAACGGCATTCACTACATCAACACGGGTGACTGGGTGGAAAGCTGCACTGCGGTTGCCGAGCACCACGATGGAACATTTGAGGTGATCCGATGGGTGGACCGTACCCAGGAGGAGGCCGTGCCGGCGAAAGCCAAGGAAGCACCGGTCGCCGCATGAGTTCCATTCTGATTGTGACGGATGCCTGGCATCCCCAGATAAACGGTGTGGTTCGCTCGCTTGAGCGCACGGCCGAAGAACTCGAGAAAATCGGCGTGCGGGTGGAATTCCTGACCCCTCAGGAATTCACGACGCTGCCATGTCCGACCTATCCGGAAATTCGCCTGTCGTTGACCCATCGCGGCATCGTGCGTCGGAAGATCGAGGATTACGGCTGCGAGCATCTGCACATTGCAACGGAAGGCCCGCTCGGGCTTCTGGCGGCAAGCGTCGCCAAGAAGGCTGGGCGTCCGTTCACCACGAGTTACCACACCCGGTTTCCCGAATATGTTTCAGCCCGGCTGCCGGTTCCGCTGACCTGGTCCTACAGCTGGCTGCGCCGGTTTCACAATTCCGGCTGCGGCTGCATGGTCGCAACACGGTCGCTGGAGCAGGATCTGCGTGACCGTGGTTTTACCAATCTGATGCGCTGGTCGCGCGGTGTGGATGAGCAGCAGTTCAAGCCTTACGAGGGGTCCGTTCTGCCAGCCGACCTGCCGCGCCCGGTGTTCATGTATGTCGGCCGGGTCGCAATCGAAAAGAACATCAAGGCGTTTCTGGATCTCGACCTGCCGGGATCGAAAGTGGTGGTCGGTGGTGGCCCGCAGCTCGACAGTCTGCGCCGGGAGTACCCGGGGGTGCATTTTACCGGTTCCAAGGTTGGCGAGGATCTCGCAAGGCATTATTCCGACGCGGATGTCTTCGTGTTTCCCTCACTCACCGACACTTTCGGCAACGTTATGCTTGAGGCCCTGGCCTGCGGCGTGCCGGTTGCCGCTTTCCCGGTAATGGGCCCGCTCGACGTCATCAGCGATACGGGGGCGGGTGTCTTGTCGGAAGATCTGCGCGAAGCGGCTGAAGCCGCGCTGGATATCCCACGCGAACATTGCCGCACGATTGCCATGAATTACACCTGGGCGGCCAGCGCACGTCAGTTCCTGGACAATTGCATTGAAGCCCAGGACATACACAACGCCCGTACGACGCAGGGAAAAGCCGCCGAATAAGGCGGCTGCCCTGATGTGCGATGACGTCGCGCAGTGCGGCAAACGAAATTGACACCAAGACAAGTTCCCGCTGGAACTGCCCGCTTTCCTGTGAAAACACTTGCATCGAGACCCGGCCCTGAAAGGGGCCGAGGCATTGCCTTGTACGCTTCTGCGGCAGGCCTCCGAGCAGTTGTTTGACGTTTAGAGCGAGTTCCGATGACGAATATGCAATCGCTGCCTGTGTCTGAAGCAGGTTCGAAGTTGGCCGGTAAAACCGTTTCCATAGAGGATGTTGAAGCCGCAGCGGAGAGGATCCGAAGCGAGGCGCTGGTGACACCGCTTCTGAGGCATCCGTTGCTGGATGAGGTAACCGGGGCAATTGTCGTCGTGAAACCGGAAAACCTGCAACGTAGCGGCTCGTTCAAGTTTCGCGGGGCGTTCAACCGCCTCAGCCTCATCCCGCCGGCAGACCGACCCAGGGGCGTTGTGGCCTGTTCGTCCGGAAACCACGCGCAGGGCGTTGCTGCAAGCGCGCAGCTGCTCGGTATGCCCGCAACCATCGTCATGCCGTCCGACGCTCCAAGGATCAAGCTGGAGCGCACACGCGGCTACGGGGCGACCGTGATCACCTACGATCGTGAGACCGAAGACCGTGACGCGATTGCAGGAGACCTGTGCTCCAAGTCAGGAGCGACGTTTGTCCACCCCTACAACGATGTCGGTGTCATCGCAGGGCAGGGTACAGTCGGACTGGAGATGGCAGCCCAGGCAGCTGCGCTGGGCCTGCATCTGGACGATGTGCTCGCCTGTACCGGCGGTGGCGGATTGTCCAGCGGCATTGCCCTGGCGCTGGAAGCCAAGTCGCCCGGTACGGTCTTCCATACTGCTGAACCGGAGCTGTTCGACGACTACAAGCGCTCGCTTGACGCCGGTGAGCGGCTCTCCAATGCCGTAAAGACCGGCTCTGTCTGCGATGCGCTCCTGTCCGATTCGCCGGGTGATATCGGCTTTTCAATTCTAAGCCGCGTAGCGGGCGAAGGCGTGACTGTCACGGACGAGGAAGCTCTGGCTGCCGTCGCCTTTGCGTTCACTGAACTGAAGCTCGTCGTTGAGCCCGGCGGAGCCGTTGCACTTGCAGCACTTTTGGCCGGAAAGCTGCCTTTCAAGGGCAAGACCGTCGGTATCGTTTTGACGGGCGGAAACATCGATCCACAAATGCTAAAGACTGCGCTGTCCCGTTAACGCGCCTTTAGGGGGCTACCCGCTAGAGCGGTTCCACAAGCATGACTTGCCGAAGTCGGGTGGAGGGGACCGGACCAGGCAGTCCTGTTTGCCTTTTCGTCGGGACGGCGCGAACAGGGCTGCTGAAAATTGAATTCCAGCGTGGATTGCCGGGCAACGGCGCCGCGTCTTCTCCTTTCATCACCTGAACATTGCCAGCGTACCGATGCATCGAGCATGGCGCGGAACGCCTTGTTGTGCCTTTCAACAGCCCACTTGGGTTCGCGAGGGAACAGGTGACACGTGCTTTATTGAATCAGGATCTCCTGCCTCTTCACTGAGAGGCTCGGAGATCCGGCAACTAAAGAGCGATCAGCTCACGGGCCCGTCAAACCGGACCTCCATCGGCTGATCCAAGAGGCATTCATGCAGACAAACACCTTGAAAGATCGGCTGAAGTTTTTCCGTTTCACGGACGAGGATCGGGCTGTGGCTCAGTCCGTGTGGCCGGCAATCAAGGAAGCCTTGCCGAGCGTTCTGGACGGGTTCTACGCACACGTTAAAACCGTGCCGCATCTGGCGGCGCTTGTCGGCAACCAGCAGTCGCGCCTGGTGAAGGCACAGATGAGCCACTGGGAAGGGCTGTTCGCATCTGGTCCGGATGAAGCCTACCACGAGCGCGCTGTGCAGATTGGCCTCACGCATGTGCGGATCGGCCTCGATCCCAGCTGGTACATCGGTGGCTATTCCTTCGCCCTCACGCAACTGACGGAGACGGTCCTGAAGAAGCGCTTCATGTCGACGGGCAAGCGCGTTCGGGCCATGCAGGTGATGACGAAGCTGGTCATGCTGGACATGGATGTCGCGATCTCCACCTATCACGAGAAAATGGTGGCAGACGCTGTCGGACGCGAGACCGAACTGAAGGCCGCCATCCAGGAATTTCAGGGCGTTCTGGGCGGTACTGTCGGCACGCTTGGCGCGGCATCCGAACAACTTGAAGTGTCTTCGGGCAGTCTGCGCCGCGAGACGGGCTCCATCGGAGAGCGGATGGTCAAGATGGACAATACGTCTGCCGAAACCGCAAGCGGTGTCCAGTCAAGCGCGACGGCAACGGAGGAAATGTCCGCTTCCATCACCGAGATCGGTCGCCAGGCAGGCCAGTCCCGCGAGATGGCGCTGAAGGCCGTGGAAGGTGCACGCAGCACAAACGCTTCCGTAACGAAACTTGCCGGCTTCGCGGATCAGGTCGGATCAGTGATCGGGCTGATCTCTGAAATTGCCGAACAGACCAACCTGCTGGCACTGAACGCCACTATCGAAGCGGCGCGTGCCGGGGAAATGGGCCGCGGGTTTGCGGTTGTCGCAGCCGAAGTGAAGGAACTCGCCAGCCAGACGACCAAGGCGACGGAAGAAATCACCGAACAGGTCGCCAGCATTCAGCAGGCGACCAGACAGTCTGTGCAGGATATCGAAGGCATCACCTCGATAATCGGCGCCCTGTCCGAAATCGCGACCGGCATTGCCTCCGCGGTGGAGCAACAGGCGTCGGCAACGGCAGAAATCTCGGCCAACGTCCAGATCGCTGCACAGGGCACCCAAGCCTTTACCGACGAGATTACCGCTGTGCGCGGGTCGGTCGAGAATGTCGAGGGGGCTGTCGGCACCATTCAGGACATGTCGACGGCGCTGAAAGACCAGGCCGGCCAGCTCGGCCAGCAGGCGGAACAGTTCTTCGCCAAGATCAATTCCGGCCGCTGATCGCCACCTTGCTGTCCCGGCCTTGCGCCGGGACCTCGGAGGCAAAGGGTTTTCCGCTCGCGCGCCCCGGCTCCCCGATCCCGGATCTCCGCTGCGCTGCGTCCGGGATGACCGACTGAGAGGGGGGGAGTGCGAGAAGCGGAAAGAGCGCCAAACCTTAGCTTGCCCGGAAAACCAGCTTCCCCATCGTCATCCCGGCCAAGCATAGCGCGAGCCGGGACCGGAGAGCCGAGGCGCAACCGTTTTCGCGACCTTACTATCGCCGACCTTCAGTTCACCGATCCCGGCATTCCGTAGCGGTCCATCCGCAAGAATCGATAGTAGAGGCAACAAAAAAGGCGCCGTAACGGGCGCCTTTTTCGAATTTCCTGCCGGATGCATTCTTAGTTGAAGAGTGCCTGGCGCTCGGCTTCGGACAGCTGTTTCAGCGGATCTTCGCCATCTTCTTCACTGACTTCCTCGGTCAGCTCCCATTCGGCGTCGGCCTCGGCTTCGTCTGCCGCTTCATGAGTGCCACCACCCACTTCGCTGTCGAACAGGCGTTCGATGGCAGCTTCATCCAGAGTGGCGTCCGGGTCGGCACCGGCGAACTCGTCGTCTTCTTCCTCTTCGTCGGCGGCAGGAGCGGAGGCGAACATGTCGTCGATAGCGGCTGCGTCCATCGGCTCGTCACCGCCGGCCATGATGGCATCGACGTCGGCTTCGCTTGCCATGATGGCATCAACATCAGCTTCGCTGGCATGCTTCGGAGCTTCTGCCGGGGCTGATTCCGCGCCGGTTTCCTTCAGTGCGGCGTCAAACACGTCGTCGCTGACGGACATCAGCTCATCGACGTTGTTCTGGGAAACGCCGCCCGCAAGCTGCGGGCCGTTCAGGAGATGTGCATCCGGACGAGTGTCGACCGGGCCAGCCGTTGCTTCGGCTTCCAGCTCCTGGATGCCCCAGATGTTGATCATCAGGTTGATGCGGCTTTCAAGATAGCGCAGTACCTGAACAACCTTGTTGGTCCGCTGGCCGGTCAGATCCTGGAAGGAACAGGCCATGAAGATTTCGGTCGCCTTGGCATCGATGTCGTCGCACACGGCATCGTCCGCACCATTCTCGCGCAGGACCCAGGCCTTCTCCTGAATCTGCTCTGCAGCTTCCAGAATGGATTGGGTCGCGCCTTCGGTCTGGGTGACGATGGCATCGAGTTCGTGAGAGGCGTCGACAAAGCGGTTGCTTTCCTCGCCTTCCGCCTTGATGTTGGCAATCTCGGCCTTGGTACGCTCGATAGCCTCGTGCATGTCGGCAATGTCGAGACGGATCTTGTCGAGATCCGGCACCTTGCGTTGCCGGGTCATCATTTTTTCCAGCCGACCAATCGCAGTCAGAATTTCGGTGGTTTCCGGTGTCTTGTTGCGATTGAGGAATTCTTTCAGGAACCTGCGCCCGCGATCGGACTCCATCAGGGTCTGTTCGAGAGTCTGGTATTCGGCTTCGCCGATCAGCTCCGGCTGTTCCTGTGCTGCTGCCGCTTTCATGTGGACGCGAATCTCAACTTGCCTAAGGGTCGTTTATTGCCGTAACACGGACAACTTCGCCCCCAAGGTAAGGCGGAAAACGTTAACATCCTTTTAGGGCGCTACTTCGCCCGGTATCCCATGTCGCTTGACCGTTCCAGTATCAGCAGCCGTGTCTCGGCCCTGTTCGCCAGCCATTTCTTCGGCGTTGGCCTGTTTCTGCCGTTTATTCCGGTCGTGCTCGGGTTTCGCGGGCTGACAGCGGCTGAAATCGGATTTGTTCTGGGGATAGGCACGATTGCCCGGATCGCGGCAAGTCCGCTTCTGTCGAATCTCTCCGACCGCACCGGCCAGCGCAGGCTGTCGATCCTGATCTATTCGCTGGCGGCTGCGACCTTCATCGGGCTCTATTTCCTGCCCCTGGGGCTTGTGTTTCTTTCCATCGCCGTGATCGGCTACATGGTCATGAATGCGCCGGTGGTGCCGCTCAGCGATGCCTATGCGCTGGATGTCCAGCGCAATACGGGAGCGGATTACGCCCGCATGCGGCTATGGGGTTCAGCCGGTTTCGTGGTTGCCAGCATCTTCGGAGGTTCGCTGGCTGCGGAAGGTACGTCCTGGCTCATCGTGGTTGCCGTCGGCCTTGCGTCCCTGGCAACGGGTGCTGTTGCCATGTCGCTTCCACGGCAAAAACGTGGTGCAACGCCTTCCGAAGCGGCCGACGGGACTTCGGACGACCACAAGGACACGCCGTTCAAAAGTGTCTGGTTCTGGCCGTTGTTGATGGTACTTGGATTGTACCAGGCGAGCCATTCAGCCTTTTACGGCTTCGGGACGCTCTACTGGCAGGCAATGGATGTGCCTGACTTTGCGATCGGTCTCTTGTGGGCGACGGGTGTTGCGGCTGAAATCGCCCTGTTCACGGTTGCCGGAAAACTGGCGCAACGGTTTGATCCGCCAATCTTTCTGCTGGCTGCCGGGGTGGCGGCAACCTTGCGTTGGCTGCTGTTCCCCTTCGCCGACACGCTCCCCGCCATGGCTGCCTTGCAGACTTTGCACGGCCTTTCTTTCGGCGCGGCCCATCTGGGGGCCGTCGCGATCCTTGCACGGGTCGTGCCGAGCCGTTGGGCGGGAACGGGGCAGGGTCTGCTTGCGACTTCCGTGGGCATCCAGATGGCGATCGGCCTCAGCATTTCCGGCGCCATTTACGAGATCAATCCGGACTGGCCCTTCTTCGTGATGTCTGTGGTTGCGGCAATCGGCACGCTGTTGACACTGGCGATGACGCCAATGCTGCGAAGTCGCATGGCGGCGGAGTGAGCTTGGGGAATTTCCGTATTCTCCCGCTGAAGAGGGATTTCAGCGCCCTTCGATAGTCCAGATATGCATACCCACAAAAAACGCCGGCCCAATGACAAGGAACCGGCGCTTTTCTTTTGTTCAGCGCTGAAGTTCTTACCCCCACAGCTCCGGCTGAGGCGGATAGAGCGTGCTGCCTTCGAACTTCAGTCCCGGTGAGCGGTCTTCGGCCAGGAGCAGAGGTCCGTCGAGGTCGACAAAATCCGCCTTCTGGGCGATCAGGACCGCAGGCGCCATCGCGAGAGACGTGCCGAGCATGCATCCGACCATGACCTTGAGATCCTGGGCGCGCGCTTCATCGCAGAGCTTCAGCGCAGCCGTCAGACCACCTGCCTTGTCGAGCTTGATGTTGACCGCGTCATATTTTGCGCGCAGGCCATCGATGCTCTTGCCCGGATGAAGGCTTTCGTCCGCGCAGATCACCACACGCCGCTCAAGCCCTGCCAACAAGCCGTCGTTCTTTGACGGCAATGGTTGTTCGATCAGGGCAACGCCCGCAGCTTCGCAGGCGGCCATGTTGATCTCAAAGCAGCTTTCGTCCCAGGCTTCGTTGGCATCGACGATCAGGGTGCTTTCAGGTGCGGCAAGGCGTACGGCGGCAATCCGCTCGTCATCACCGGGCCCGGCAAGCTTGATTTTCAAAAGCGGGCGGTGAGCTGCTGCGCGGGTCTTTTCAGCCATCTTTTCCGGCGTGTCGACGCTGATGGTGAAGGCTGTCGTGACCGGCTTCAGCGGACCGACACCGGCAATGTCCGTTGCCGGTGTTCCGGATCGTTTTGCTTCCAGGTCCCAAAGAGCGCAGTCGACGGCATTGCGGGCTGCTCCGGCGGGCATCGCCTCCAGAAGCTGTTCCCGGCTGAGGCCGTTTTTCAAAAGGGGTGCGATTTCCTCAATCTGCGTCTGAACGGTTTCGAGCGATTCGCCGTAACGCGGATAGGGCACGCTTTCGCCATGGCCGGTTGCTTTGCCGTCACTCAGGGTGACGACCACGACCTGGGCATGGGTTCGGGTCTCGCGGGAGATCCTGAAACCTCCCGCGATTTCGAAGCGTTGCGCTTCGATGCTGACCTCAAGGCTCATGGCGCACCGAATTCCGCCGAGACCTTGTCAACGATGGCTTCCATGCCGTAGCGGACCGGATCGGTTGCCGGCAGGCCGTGCTTTTCACCGACCTTTGCCAGGTACGCGAGGGCCTCATCGTCATCGAGTGCGGTGGTGTTCACCGCAATACCGACGCAGCGGATGTCCGGATTGGTGAGTTTGCCGCAGGCAATGGTCATGTCGATGACCTGCTGGATCGTCGGAAGTGCCGCTTCGACGCCGCGCATCTTGGTGCGTGTCGGTTCATGGCAGACGATGAAACCGTCCGGCTGGGAGCCGTGCAGAAGACCAAGTGTGACGCCGGCGAAGGACGGATGGAACAGCGAGCCCTGGCCTTCGATGATCTGCCAGTTATCGGGATCGGTCTCCGGAGAGATCCACTCGGCAGCTCCGGAAATGAAGTCGGCAATTACCGCGTCAAGTGCGACACCGCGGCCGGAAATGAACACGCCGGTCTGGCCGGTGGCGCAGAAGGTGCTGGAATAGCCCCGGTCGTTCATTGCCTTGTCCATGGCAAGGGCGGTGTATTTCTTTCCGACGGAACAATCGGTACCCACGGCCAGGATCCGTTTGCCTGCGCGTTTGGTGCCCTTGCCGGTGGCAAAAGCCATGCTGCTGTGACGCACGTCGTGGAGCTGTCGACCGTTCCGTTCTGCGGCTTCCTTGATCGCCGGCACGCTGGCAAGGCGCACATGGAGGCCGGAAGCGACATCCATGCCGGCATCGAGTGCTTCGACGACAGATTCGACCCAGTGCTCCGGCAGGCGCCCACCGGCGTTCACAGCTCCGATGATGAACGTCTTGGCGCCAGCTTCCGCCCCCTCTGCAATCGACATGTCGGCAAGGCCTGTGTCGGCGGCGCATCCGGGCATGCGGACCTGGCCCAGGCACCAGTCCTTGCGCCAATCAACGATGCCGATCGCGGTCTTGGCGGCGAGGGCATCGGGAACATCACCGAGAAACAACAGGTAAGGACGTGCAATTTCCATGGATTAAGCTTTCAAGTGGCTGCTGGAGGGTTTACCAACTTCATGGTGAATGACGGTTGGTATTGAACTTCTCCATCAGGTATACGAGGGATGGTGAACCAGCGGCAAGAGGGCAGCCAGCCGGAATGGCATTCTTGGAAAAAAACATCGCACCGGAGATGGTTCTGGAAGCAGACGGGCCGGATCATCAATACCTTGCCCTTTCCGGCGACTGGACCGTCAGCACCATCGCCGACGCAGAAAAAGAGCTGAACAGCCTCACGATCGACAAAAAAAGCCTGACCTGCATCGATGTGTCCCAGATCGAGCATCTGGATACGAGCGGCGCCTGGCTGATCCACCGCACGCGCGGCCGACTGGAATTCGAGGGACGCAAGGTTGGCCTGACCGGTGTCTCTCCCGTCCGCCAGACCCTGTTCGAGGAAATCGAGAGCCACCATCCTCCGAGATACAAGCCTGACAGGAACGGATTTTCCATTGCCGGCTTCCTGGAAGCCACGGGCCGCCAGATGGTGGACGTCTATCACGACGCCCTGGCGATGCTGCATATTCTCGGCTCGCTCGGTCTGGTTCTGTCGACAGTTCTGCTGCAGCCCAAACGCCTGCGCAGCATATCGATCGCGGTTCAGTTCGACCGGAGCTGCATTGGAGCCGTGCCGATCGTCGCGCTGATGAGTTTTCTCATAGGTGCCATCATCTCGCAGCAGGGCGGCTTCTACCTCAGGCAATTCGGTGCCGACATCTTCGTGGTCGACCTTGCAGGCATCCTGGTCCTCAGGGAAATCGGCGTGATCCTGACCGCCATCATGGTGGCAGGGCGCTCGGGATCCGCCTTCACGGCAGAACTTGGGGCGATGCGGATGCAGGAGGAAGTCGACGCACTGCATGTCATCGGCCTCAGTGTGACTGAAGTCCTCGTTTTGCCTCGAATTCTGGCGCTGATGATTGCTCTGCCGATCCTGACGTTCATTTCGGATCTCGCGGCTCTGCTGGGGTCCGGCATCGTGACATGGGCCTATCTGGACATTCCACCGGCCGCCTTCTTGACCCAGTTGCAGGCGGCAATCACGATCAATACGCTGGTCGTGGGGCTGGTGAAGGCGCCCTTCATGGCGCTGATCGTCGGCCTGATCGCCTGTGTGGAAGGGCTGAAAGTCGAAGGCTCCTCCGAATCTCTTGGCCGTCACACCACCATGTCGGTGGTGAAGGCGATTTTTCTAGTCATCGTGGTGGATGGTTTCTTCGCCATATTCTTTGCCGCGATTGGAGTTTGACCGACCGATGACGCCAAGCCAAAGCGTGACGCCTGCAAAAGAGACCGCCGCGACGGGCGAGAAGTCGGACAATGTCCTGTCCGTGCGCGACATCACAGTTGGATTCGGTTCCAAGATCATTCTGCAGGATCTCGACCTGGATGTGCGCCGGGGCGAGGTGCTTGGTTTCGTCGGTGGATCGGGAACCGGCAAGTCCGTGCTTATGCGCACCATCCTGGGCCTGACTCCCAAGCGAACCGGGCAGATTTCGGTTTTCGGACACGACCTGTCGACCGCGAGCCCAAAGGAACGCACGGCAATCGAACGCCGCTGGGGCGTGCTTTTTCAGCAGGGCGCGCTGTTTTCCTCGCTTTCGGTCAAGCAGAACATTCAGGTGCCGATGCGGGAGCACCTGAAACTTTCACCGCAATTGATGGACGAACTGGCGACCCTGAAACTGGAACTGGTCGGGCTGCCGCAAGATGCCGCCGACAAGCTGCCGTCGGAACTTTCAGGGGGAATGATCAAAAGGGCCAGCCTGGCTCGCGCCCTTGCACTCGACCCGGATTTGGTGTTTCTGGACGAACCGACGTCCGGACTCGATCCGATCGGGGCGGCGGCCTTTGATTCGCTTATTGCAAATCTCAGTTCGACCCTCGGACTGACCGTTTATATGGTCACCCATGATCTTGATAGTTTGCATTCTATCTGTGATCGGATTGCTGTTCTTGGGAAAAAGCGGGTTCTGGCCATCGGCACGATGGACGATATGATGAAAAATGATGATCCCTGGATTAAATCTTACTTCAGGGGTGAACGGGCCCTGCGCCGAGTATAGGTTGGACTGAATGGAAACCCGCGCGAACTATATTCTGATCGGCGCCTTCATGGTCGCAATCCTGATCGGTGCGTTCGGCTTTGTGTATTGGCTCGCCGTCACCGCGGAATCCAGGCAGAATGTTGAACTGAAAATCGTCTATCCCGGACCTGTGACGGGGCTTCCGGTCGGGGGGCAGGTGCTTTTCAACGGCATCAAGGTCGGCGATGTGAAATCGCTGGACTTTGCACCGGGGGATCCGACCAAGGTTGTGGCCACCGTTGGCATCAAGCCCTCGACGCCCTTGCGCGAAGATACCAAGGCAACGCTGAATTTCACCGGCCTGACAGGCGTCGCCTATGTCGACCTCAGTGGCGGATCATCTGAATCGCCGCTTCTGCTGAGCATGGCCGACGACCAGGACGAGGACAAAGTTCCGGTCATCTACGCCGAACGGTCCTTCTTCGATGACATCGTGGATGGTGCCCGCGATGTTCTCAAGCGTGCGGATTCGACCATGAAGACGGTCGACGACCTGCTGAAGGACAACGGCCCCGCAATCACCGAGATCGTCAACAACGCCGAGACCTTTTCCGCCGCGCTGGCCGCCAATTCCGATGGCGTGAAGGATTTCATGGCCAGCATCGGCAAGGCTTCCGATGCGTTTTCCAGCCTGTCCGGCCGGCTTGAGACGCTGGTGCAGGAAGGTGAACGCCTGCTGGCTGCCGTGCCTTCCGACAAGGTCACCGCCATTGTCGATGACCTTTCCAAGTTTTCTGCAAGTCTCGGCAAGGCCAGCAGCGACATCGATCTCCTGATGGCCGATGCCCAGAGCGCGGCCAAGGAACTGCAGACCTTCACGGTGAACCTGAATGAAGGGCTGGATCGCGTTCACAAGATTGTTGGCGCGGTTGATCCTGAAGATGTGCAGAAGGTGGTGCAAGGGGCCGCAGCCCTTGGCGAGGTGCTGCAGAAGCGCACCGGGGACATCGACAAGCTGATCAGTTCCACCAGCGAAACCATGCAGAACGTCAATGCAGTGGTGGAAAACATCCGGAACCAGGAAGGCGCGATCAAGGATATCGTGCAAGGCGGGCGTGATGTCGTGGTCAAGGTGGATGCCATCATGACGCGCGGCGTGGAAATTGCCGCTGCCATTGATCCGCTGAAGGTCGAGGAAGTGGTTGCCAATGTCAGCACCTTCACCGACAGCCTCAATGCATCGCTGGGTAAGGTCGACGAGCTTGTGGCGAGTGTCGATCCGGAGAAGGTCAGCAAGGCCGTCGACAATGTTTCCAGCATCATCGACAACTTCAACAATCAGCAGACGCAGATCAACGAGATCATCGCTTCCACCAAGTCCACCGTTCAGAACTTCGAGGCGGTTTCAGCGACGGTTCGTGGCCAGGATGACCGGATCGCGGCGCTGATAACGGATGTTCAGGCGGCTGCCGAACGTTTTGCGACGACGCTTCAGACCGCGAACGACCTGATGAAGGCCGTGGATCCGGAAAAGGTTGCGAATATCGTCGGTTCCGTCGAAACGGCGACAGCAGGTCTTGCAAATCCGGAAGACGGCATTCCGGCCATCCTGGAAAGTGCCCGCAAGGCTGCAGACAACGTTCAGCAGATGACGGACGATCTTTCGAAGCGGACACCTGACGTCGACCAGATCATCACCGATGCCAAGCAGATGACTGCGACGCTGAATTCCACCTCGGTGCGTGTCGAAAGCCTGGTCGAGAAGGTTTCCACCATGGTGGACGGCGATGGTGAAGGCTTGATCAAGGAAGCGACGTTGGCCGCGCAGGCAATCCGCAAGGTTGCGGTTGCGTTTGAAAGCCGGGCAGATTCGATCGCCGGCGGGCTTTCCAAGTTTGCGACCCAGGGCTCTGCGGATTTCGCTGCGGCGCTGGCGCAGGTTAACCGGACACTGATCTCGATCCAGCGGGCGGCGGAAAGCTTTGAACGCAGTCCGAACCGGGTGATCTTCGGCGGTGAAGATGTGCCGACATATTCCGGCGGGCGGCGCCGGTGAGACTGAATGTGCAGAGGCAGGGGCGTATGACGAAGGCAACCACTGACATGACCCGCCGGGGCGTCTTGACCGCTCTCGGGCTCGGCGTGCTTGTGTCCGGATGCGCCAGTTCCGCGCCATCGGCCTACTACAGCATCGGTGCGGCCGACGTCGGTGGCCTTCAGGGCCGGTCCAGCCGCGTTCAGGTTCTCGTTTCCGCGCCCCGGGCGCTGAAAGCACTCGACACCAGTTACATCGCGGTTGTCGACAAGGGGCCGGTCTACAGCTACTTCCCGGATTCTGCCTGGGCCGACACGCTGCCCAACGTGGTGCAGCTGAAACTGGTCGAAACCCTGCAAAACACCAACCGCCTGCGCGGGGTTGGCCTGCCGGGCGACGGCCTGCTGATCGATTATCAGCTCCAGACGGAAATCCGTGCCTTCGAACTGCAGGTGGCGGGTGCCAATCGCGGTGTCGTCGAAATTTCGGCCCGCATCGTCAACGACCGCAACGGTCGAACAGTTGCCAACAAGGTCTTCCGGGCGGAAACGTCTTCCGGTAGCACGACCGTCGACAAGGCGGTCGAGGCCATGAACGCTTCAGCCGACCGGGTGTTTGCAGAAATGGCTGCCTGGACGCTGCAGAACGTCTGAGGCGGGTACCCTTAACAGCCGCAATTGGGAAACCTTATCCGCATGTTGCCTCCGGCTCTCATGCGGCGGAGAATGATCCTCGTTCTCCGGTGTGCGCTTGTCTGCTTGATGCAGTCTGAAATCCAGCGTCCTGAACAAATAATCGTTGCCGTCTTCCCTATCTGGGGGCAGTGAACAAGGCGGCTGCCTGCTAGTCAGGTGGCCAATGTTCAACGTGAGACGAGACATGACGAGAGTTGCGGGTGATCTCTGGTGCAAGGCTGGTGCCGTGCTTTTCATTATTCTGCTGGGGGCGTTTTCCATGCCCTTTGCAAATGCAGCCGACTTCAGGCTGCGGCCGGATCTCGAGCCGCACCTGAGAAGCCTCAAGCTTATCTATCCCCCTGAAGGACCGCACAGCGTTCTGGCGCAGCTTCCGAACTTGGAAGATGGGGAGGTTGGGCAGATCGATCAGTTTGCGCTTTATCCTGCGGAACCGGAAATGGCAACGCATGTGATCGAGCTTTCAGGCCCGATCGTAAAGGGCGATGCCGGCAAGTTGTCTGCCTTTCTGGACAGCATAAGTGGCCCGTCGATACGCTACCTCGTTTTCAACAGTCCTGGAGGCGATTTCCTCGAAGGGTTCAAGATAGCTGACAGCATCCGGTACAATCTTGAAAGTCAGGATCCGAACATCGGTGGCGTCTTCGTGCTGAAGAATACCAGCTGTGTGTCTGCCTGTGCTCTGGCATTCTCCCTGTCCGTGGACATGGTGCACCCCTTTGCCAGCGATGCCCGCTACGTTGAAAAAGGTGCGGAGCTTGGCTTTCACATGGCATATCTGGCCGGAAATCAGGGCGCGCAGGTCGAGCGTATCGACAAGATCCTGGCCTTTGGCTATCAGGTGACCGAACAATACAGCAAGCTGATTGGCTTCAACATCAATCCGCCTGAACTGATGATGGAAGCCCTGAAGCATTCGACGGCAGACAGCTTCTTCTATCTGCGCGGCGGAATTAACACCTGGAACCTCGGCTTTTCTCCCGTTTCCAACGAAGCTGAAGCAAACCTTGTCCATGTGGGAGATGGTGTCGACTACGATGCCAACGAAATCTGCAACACCGTCAACGTTGCAGGGCGATCCTTCAAGGCCTACTACGAGGTCGCCGACCTGTTTCAGTTCATGAACTCGGAGTTCTCGCTTTCGGACTTGAAAGCTTTGAAAGGCAGAACGGCAACCCTCTATACCGATACGTTCTCCTGCCAGCTGTCGATGACGCCAGAAGGGGCTCTGTCCGTTGCACTCTGGCGTGGCAAACCTCTTTGTCTGCAACAGGGCCCCGGAAACGAGGAGGTCGACGGTGGCTTGCAGGGCTGGTGTGCTTCCAGGAAAGTCGTTTCAGACCCTGTAACGCTGGGTCTGATGGGGAACGTCCTTGGGTGCTCGGACAACAGGCTTGTTTCCAAAAACAGCTGGGCAAGTGAAAACGGTGGCCTGTCCGGCCGGGTGAAAAGCAATGTGAATTTCCGCTCCAGCCCTGATGTGGGTGGGCAGGTACTGGGTATGTTGCCTGCCGGCGCCACGCTCTCCTTGACCGGTTGCATGATCCGCGCAGACAAGGTCGGCATCTGGTACCAGGGACAGTTCGAAGGGCAGACAGGTTGGGTCAGCGCCCGATACATATCGCCGAACCTTTACTACGAAGCCGGTCAGTTTCTGCCGATTACGCGCCGGGTGAAGCCATCCTGGGAGGGTTTCTCGGAACAATAGACGGTGTTCAGGTCGTTGCACCTGCCTTGCCGTATCTGACGGGCGGGCAGCCTACGTGCCGGGTAAAGGCTGTGCTGAAGGCGCTGGTGGAGCCATAGCCGGTCCGGCTGGAAATCTCGCCGATGCTGTGGAGACCTGAGCGCAGCATGTGCTTGGCTAGCGTCATGCGCCAGTTGAGCAGGTAACTCATTGGGGGCAGGCCGACAATGCGGTTGAAACGGGTAAAGAACGCGGAGCGGGAGAGGCCTGCCTCGCCGGCCAGCGCCCGGATCGACCAGGCCTGTTGCGGTGCGCCGTGCATGGCACGCAGGGCAGGGGCCACCCGAGCATCCGCCAGGCCGCTGAGAAGCCCGGTGGAAGCAGTGGACTGGACGCTTGAACGGAAAGCCTCGATCAGGAGGACCTGTAGAAGGTTTTCCAGCACCACATCCCTTGCAGGGCGATCGGCCCGTGCCTCGTCGCGTACCAGGGCTGCCAGCGACGCCAGACGATCTTCGCCGCGCACAACCACCATCTCCGGCAGAAGAGAGACCAGCAGCTCGGCATCCGGACTGCCGAAGCTGCAATGGCCAACCAGCTGCTGAACCTGGGGCGGGGTTTCACGCGGGTCCAGCATGCCGACGCGCACAACACCATCTTCCCCGTAAACAGGCTGGCTGAAATAGCCTGGAGGTGGTGGCGGATCGAGACTGGTGACAGTCAGCCCGCCAACGGCGGGCAGCAGTGCAAAATCACCCGCTGACAATATCACCGGTGCTCTACCGTCCACTTCCAGGTTGAGCCGCCCCATCAGCACCAGGCAATAGAACGCGTCGTTGACATCGTCCCGTCGCACCCGGAAGGGGCCGGAGGCTTCCCCGATTTTCGAGAAGGGGGCTCTGGGCCGCAGAAGTGTGATCACTTCGGACAGGGGATCTGCCATTTCGGACTTTCGATAAAAAGACTGAGACTTCTCATGATAGAAAGTTTTGTCCGTCGTGTCGATATGGGGAGCATCCAACAACAGGAGACTTTGTCATGAAGACCATCATGATTACTGGATGTTCCTCCGGCTTCGGGCTGGAAACGGCGCGGCATTTTCTGAACGAGGGCTGGCGGGTGGTTGCGACCATGCGCAAACCCGACGCCACCTTGCTGCCGGCCTCCGAACATTTGCGCATACTGCCGCTGGACGTGACAGATCACACCAGCATTGCCGAGGCCGTGGCTGCCGCCGGCCCGGTTGACGTGCTGGTCAACAATGCTGGTGTTGGCTGGTTGTCGCCCTTCGAGGCAACGTCGGAAGACGTGGTGCGCAGGATATTCGACACCAACACCTTCGGGACTTTCGAGATGATCCGCGCGGTGCTGCCGCAGATGCGGGAGAAGGGCGAGGGCGTTATCGTCAACGTGTCCTCCAGTGTCACGCTGAAGTCCTTGCCGCTGCTACCGGTCTATACCGCCAGCAAGGCGGCCGTGAATGCCTATACCGATTGCCTGGCTCTGGAGCTTGCGCCGCTTGGCATCCGCGTCCAGCTGGTTTTGCCGGGCCGCGCACCTTCGACCAGCTTTGGCACGAATGCACGAGCGTTGATGGCGGACGCGATGGAGGCGCCTGCGGCCTACAAGCCCTTTGTCGAGGAAGTGATGGGGGCCTTCATGGCAGATGCCGACAAGGAACCGACCCGGTCGGAAGATGTGGTCAAAGCCATCTGGCAGGCGGTAACCGATCCGTCGTGTCCCGCCCACCTTCCTGCCGGCAGCGACGCAGAGGCGCTGGCGGCCTGATGAAAGGTATGCCGGGCGGTGTGGCTACCGTCCGGCAATTCTTTGGCGTTCGGTTTTCCTGGCCATGCACCGGCCGGTAAAGCCTCAGATGAGCGCCAGTGACAGCAGCGGAACAGCAATCAACAGCGCCAGGCGCAGGATGTCGGCCAGCCAGAACGGCAGAATGCCGGCGAACATCGTCCTCAACGGCACGTCCGTTAGCACAGAGCGAAGCACGAAGACGTTGAGGCCGATCGGCGGCGAGATCAGGCTGATTTCGGTCACCACCACCACGATGATGCCGAACCAGATCAGCACCATTTCCGGATCTGCCAGCAAACCGCCACCAAAATCGAGCGAGCTGACCAGCGGGAAGAAGACCGGGACCGTCAGCAGGATCATCGACAGGCTTTCCAGCACTGCCCCCAGCACCACGTAGATCAGTACCAGAACCAGAATGACGACATAGGCGTTGACGTCGAGCGACTGAACGAAGGTCAACAATGCGTCAGGCACACCGGCATAGCTGATGAAGTTGGAAAAGACTTCCGCGCCAATGATGATCGCGAAGATCATCGCCGTGGTACGCGCACAGTTGAGCGCGGCGGTGTAGAGCTTTTCAAACGTCAGACCACCGGACACGAGCGCGATCACGAAGGCGGCGGCAGCACCGATGCCGGCTGCTTCTGTCGGTGTGAAGAAGCCGCCGTAGATGCCGATCATGATCACGGCAAATAGCCCGACAACTGCCAGAACACCCCAGACGTCACGCTTTTCGAGCTTCATGTCTTCGGACGCGGTTGGCGCAAGCTCGGGTTTCAGCAGAACCGTGACGTAAATGGCGCCGAGATAGAACAATACGCCCAGCAGGCCCGGGATGATGCCGGCAATGAACAATTTGCCGATGTCGGCCTCGGTCAGCAGGCCGTAGATGATCAGGATGACGGAAGGCGGGATCAGAATGCCAAGCGTGCCACCGGCAGCGATGGAGCCGGTTGCCAGACTGTCGGCATAGCCTGCCTTGCGCATGGAAGGCATGGCCACCTTGGACATGGTTGCGGCCGTTGCCAGAGACGAGCCGCAAACTGCCGAAAAGCCGCCGCAGGCGACAATGGCCGCCATGGCAAGGCCACCACGCATGCGGTGAAGCATGTGGTGAGCGGTCGAGAATAGCGACTGGCTGACACCGGAAATGGTCAGCAGGTTGCCCATCAGAATGAACAACGGGATCACCGAAAGGGTGAACGAAAGGCCGGTTTCGAAGGCCGCATTTCCGAGCAGGTTCAGCGCGGCATTCCAGTTGCGCAGGGCCGCGAACCCGGCAGTGCCGACGATGATCATTGCAATTGCAATGGGCACGCGCAGAAGCACGAGCGCGAAGAGCGCAACGAAACCGATCAGAGCTTCAAGCATATTCAATACTCACTGGTATCAAGCTTTTTCGCGGAACCGCTTGGCCGCGAAGACTATGGCGGCGATGGCGGAGAGCGCGAAGGAGGCAGCTCCCAGCCAACCGATCAGCGAGAGCGGGATCTGAAGGGAATCCGTCACCTGTCCGCGACGGTCCATCTTCTCGGCATGCTCGAACAGCTTGAATGCGATCAGGGCCAGGACACCGACCGTGCAAACAGCGGCAACCAATGTGCCGAGCCGTTTGAGAAGGGCGCTCTTGAGCCCGTCGAGCAGCTCCACCTCGATATGTTCGCCGGCAGCGGTCGTCAGTGGCAGGGCCAGGAAGATCAGCGTGGCCAGCAGCAGCTCCGTCAGCTCATAGGCACCGTTCACGGGGCTGTTGAAGGCATAGCGTGCGACGACGTCGACACAGGTTAGCCCGATCAGGGCGGCCAGCACACATAAACAGGCCAGCCCGAGCAGGAAACCGGCCCCTCGCCGGATCGTATCGATCCGGCGAGGGGCCTGGCCGTTGGATTCGGCAGACATGCTTAGTGCTTGATGCCGGTCTTGTCGCGGAACTCGGCCAGAGCGGCGGTGCCGTCAAAGCCGGTTTCGGCAACGGCAGCCGCCCAGGTGGCTTCATGCTTGGCTGCAAGTTCCTTCACCGCCTCCAGAACCGGGGCCGGTGCGTCGTAGACCTCAATGTCCTTGTCGGCAATGTAGGAAGCTGCACGGGCATCTGCGCCATCCCAGACGCCGCCGGCCATTTCGGCAAGGGCTTCACCGGAAATCTTGTCGATGGCCGCCTGGTCTTCTTCCGAAAGGCCGTCCCAGACATCTTCATTCATGACCATGAACCAGGAGGTGTTGTAGAAGCCACCCGGCAGGCTCATGGAGTATTTGGTGTAGTCGGTCAGATTGAAGGCCTGCAACGCTTCCATGGGGAAGGTGACACCATCGATGACACCGCGGGACAGCTTCTCGTAGACTTCGCCCGGGCCCATGAACTGGGTGATGATGTCAAGTTCCTGAGACAGGTCCGCAACATAGCCGCCCGGCGTGCGGATCTTCAGACCGGCAAAATCTTCAGGCTTTTCGATCTTGCGCTGGTTGTTGTGGAACATGCCGGGGCCGTGAACCCAAAGGCCGAGCAGCTTGGTGCCCTTGTGTTCGCCTTGCGCGTCGAGGGTACCGCCATAGACGTCCCAATAGGCCTTGGAGCCTTCGGTTGCGGTGTTTGCGATGAAGGAGAACTGGCCAATGCGCGAACGCAGGAAACGGTCGTCGCGCGTGAAGGAGTGCAGGCCGTAGGTGATGTCGACGATGCCTTCGGCGGCAAGGTCGAAATGCTCGGGCGGCGAGCCGACCGGCTTGGGCAGAATGCGCACGGTTACGCGGCCATCGGTAGCCTTGGCAACTTCTGCTGCCCAGGGCTCCATCACGTCGGTAACGAGCGGGTGTTTCGGCGGCAGCCAGGACGACAGAACCAGTTCGTCGGCGGATGCGCTGGCGATGAAACCGGTCAATGCGGACGCTGCCACACCTGCGAGAATGGAAAGACACTTCAACTGTTTCACGATTTTCTCCTCCCCTTCATTTCATGAAGGCCGTTCTTGCCGGTATGATCCCGGACTTGAAACGTGATGCCAAACATAGTTACATATGCAACAAAATAGTTACACATGAAACCAAGTCAATCGTAAAATCGTGCAGACGACCTAACCAATACTGTTGAGCGCCGATGACCAAGCTGACCAATCCGGAGACCGAGACCCAAGAAGCCATTGGGATTGCGAGCGAAACGCCGGAGACGCCATTGCCCGACTTCGAGCTGGAAACATTTTTTCCCTACCGGGTGCGTGTCTTTTATTCCGACGTCACACGGGCTCTTTCAGCGGTTTACCAGCGCGATTACGGCATGATGCCTGCCGAATGGCGTACCATGGCCATTCTCGGCTCGGCCTCTGGCGGACTGCAGGCAAGCGAGATCGTTGCCCGCTCCAGCATGGACAAGGTGGTTGTCAGCCGGGCCGTGAAACGTATGGAAGAGCGTGGGTTTCTGACACGCGAAAGCAACGAGGCCGACGGCCGCAGTTTTCTTTTGCAGCTTTCAGAGGAAGGACGCGCGGCTTTCGAGGATCTTGCTCCCAAGCTGAAAGCCGTCGAACAGAAAATGCTCAGCGGCCTCTCACCTGCGGAAATCGAGGGGTTTCTCGCGGTTACCCGGCGGATCCGGGAAAACCTCTCGGACGAATTGGACGGGGTGAGTGATTGAGAGGCGGTGGTCATTCGACTTCCCGCGGCCGGGCGATGCCCTAAGACGGCATTGCGTGCCGGATCTTGCGTCCGACTTGAAAGAGGCATCGCCTCATCCAGCTCTCATACGCTCTGCAAACGAGTAGGCCCCGGGTCTCGCGCTGCTCGCCCGGGGTGACACCGGGGTTAGGGTGCCATTAAATCATGCCACTCGGGATTGGACTTCTCGATTAGTTGAACTTTCCAGGATTTGCGCCATTTCTTGAGGCGTTTCTCCATGGCGATGGCTTCGCTCACATCGTCGAACGCTTCTGCAAATACCAAATTGCCGATGCCGTGCTTGCGGGTGAAATCGCCGCCTGACCCACCGCGATGCTCCTCAACGCGCCGGGCAAGATCGTTTGTCACCCCGATGTAGAGCGTGCCGTTCATCCGGCTTGCCAGGATGTAAACGTAATAGGTCAAGCTTCACCTCTGAAGTGAATTGCATTTGACGGTACAACCGTTTTGCATCTTCAAGTCAAGCGGCGTCGGTCGCTTTGCGTCCCTGGATCAATCCAGGCAGGGCGTCACCCCGGGCGAACGAAGTGAGACCCGGGGCCTACTCGTTTGCAGAGCGTTGGTGGGTCGGTGCGGGCGTTACTTTGGAATGCCCGCAGTCCCATCCAAGCGGAAATGCGGGTGTCCCCCGACGCTCTGCTTCGCTTGGGAGGATTTTGATACCGTTTTGAGCTCATGCAGGTAATTGGCCTTGAACGGGTTGCTTGCGTACAGCGATGAAGTCGGCGGCCGTTTTTTGCCCCTGCAAATAAAAAAGGCGGCCAGTGGCCGCCTTTTTCGTGTCTGACTGTCCGTCTCTTAGTCGAGCCGGCCGCTGGCGTGGGCCAGCATGGTGTAGACCTTGCCGGTGTCCGACGTCAGGTACGTCTGGCCGAGCATGTTGTCGCGGTCGTTGCGCGATACCTGGGCCAGGAGCTGCTCGAAGTCTGCCACATACCGTTCGACGGCAGTGCGGAACTCCGGATCGCGAGAGTACTTCTGACGGATTTCGTCGAAGGTCTGCTGACCCTGCAGTGTGTAGAGGCGGCGGGTGAACACGTGGCGTTCGCCATTGCGGTAGCGGTTCCACAGATCGACGAAGGTTTCGTGATCGATGGCGCGGGCAATGTCGACCGACAGCGAGTTGAGGCTTTCAACCGTGTGCAGCGGCGTGCGGCTCATGTCCGTGTCCGAACCGGCATCGTCGTCGCGCGAGGCGCGGCGCAGCAGGTCGGCAACCCAACCCTTGCCACCGGAACTGGTGGTTTCGGCAGGGGCCGGCTGTTGCCGGCGAGTGGTGACCGGTGCCGGACGCGGTTCGCTTGCCGGAGCGCTCTGCTGACGGGCAGGGGCTGCCGGCGCATAGTTCACCGGAGCCTGCTGCTGCGGGGCAGGAGCAGGAGCGGCGCTTGCCACTGTTGCCTGAGCCTGCGGCCGGGAGATGTCGAGCGCGTTGGACTGCTTGGCGACAATCTCGGAGAGTTCCGTCAGAGCGCGGATCTGCTCGTTGACCACCTTGCGCAGCGCTGCGGAAGATTCTTCCGCTTCTTCCGGCAGGTTCAGGACACCCTGTTTCAGTTCGCTGCGGGTTGCTTCCAGCTCGCGGTGAACGTCGCGGGCAACATCGCGCATCCGGGCGGCCGCATCGTTGAAGCGATCGGACGCTTCGGTAACGGTGCGGGTCATCTCGGCGATGATGTCGTCCTGTGCGGAGCGGATAGCTTCGCGGGCCTTCTGGCCTTCCATGCCTGCCGTGAGGCGCATGGATTCGAACTGCTCGGACACTTGCTTGGATGCTGCTTCAGCCGCCGCGGACAGCATGTTGGCTGCATCGCGTGCCTTGTCGTCTGCTGTTTCCAGCGTTTCGGACAGGGTCTTGGTGAAGGAGCGCATGAGCGTGTCGACGGCTTCGGTCTTCGCCAGAAGCGTGTCCGCAACGTCCTCGATTGCGGTCCGGCGCTCGGAGACACGGCTCTCGACGGAGCGGTTGGTGTCTTCAAGGTGACGGGCTGCCTTGGTCAGTTCCTCCGACTGGTCGCCGAAGCGGCCGGTGAGGTTCTTGATGTCCGCCAGCGTGGTGTCCGTCACATCGCGCAGGTTTGCAACCTGTTCGGTGATGAGGGCCGTGGTGGAGTTGGTTTCCGAAACCGCCCGGTCGACGGCAGAGCGGAACTCGCCGGCGCGGCGGGCCAGGTTGCCTTCAACCTCGTTGAGGTTCTCGCCCGCAGTCGCGACGATGCCCTGCAGGTTGCTGTTGGACGTCTCGATCTTGTTGAGGATCTCGGTAACGTCCGCTTCCAGCCGACGCTTGGTGTCGGTGAGCAGGGTGGTTGCCTGTTCGCTGCGCTCGTTGATGCTGGCGACGATACGGTCGCCGGCTTCCACCAGCGAGCGGGTCGCGTCGAGGCCGGTATGGGCGAATGTATCGGTGACATCGCGGCCCTTGACCGTGATGGCTTCCAGGATCGCCGTGTGGACCTCGGACAGGCGTCCGGTAAGGTCGTTGGCACGCAGTTCGATGGCGCTGATGAGTTCGTTGCCGTCGGTGCCGACGATCTTCGCCAGCTCGCCGGAACGGGCGCCGAAGGCTTCGTTGAGCGCGGTTGCCTTGTCCAGCAGTTCGTTGGCGACCTCGTTGCCGCGGCCGACCAGAAGATCTGCTGCTTCGGTAACGGCGCTGTTGACGCGGGCACGAACCATGCCGGCTTCGCTCGACATCTGGCCGCGGATTTCCTCCAGCGTTTTCGCCAGTGTCATGCGGGCCTGCTCGCTTTCGGCGGACAGGTTGCCGGAGATTTCGGCAATCAGGCCGGACAGTTCGTTGCGGACCTTGTCGCTTTCGCCGGTCAGAGACCCGGAGAACTCCGCCAGGGTGCCAGCGTAGAGTGTACGGGCCTTTTCGCTTTCGGCGGCCATGGCGCGGGCGGCATCGCCAACCGCGCTGAGCACCAGCTCGCGGATCTTGCCGCTTTCACCGGACATTGCGCCGGTAGCCTGGCTCATTGCAGAGGTAACCGCATCGGCTGCCTTCTGGCTTTCGCCAACCAGGACGCCGCGAGCTTCGCCCACGGAGCCCAGGACGATCTGGCGCATGCGATCGCCTTCGCCGGAGAGCTTCTCCGTCGCCTGGCTGAGAGCACTGTCGACGATTTCGACCGTACGATTGCGTTCGTCGGAGAGGGTCTGGACAGCGGCGGTGACCGCTTCCTGAACCACATCACGCAGACGCGTGCTTTCGGTGGAGAGCGTTGCTCCGGCTTCGGAGATAACGGCCGTGAGAATGTCACGGGCACGCTCGCTCTCGCCGGTGAGGGTGCCGGAAATGCTTTCCAGACGCTCGTTCAGCAGCGTTTCCAGCTGGGTGGCGCGGCTGTCGAGAGTTTCGGCAACCTCGAACACCTTGGCACCCAGGGAGACGTTGATCTCGGCGATCCGCTCGGACAGGGATTCCGTCAGCTGCTCGCTCTGCTTGCCCAGCACGCTGCCGGCTTCCGCCAGACGGTTGTCGAGGGCAGAGGTCATCTCGTCCTGACCGTCGACAAAGGCCTTGGCGATTTCCTTTGTGCGGGAAATCAGGGTTTCGGAGATCTGGCGGGCACGTGCATCGAGGGTCTCGTCGATCCGGTCGGTCCCGCTGGTCATGGAGGCGGAGATCAGCTCGGCCTTGTCAGCCATTGCAGACGTTGCTGTATCAACGCGCTGCGACAGGGACTGTCCGATTTCCTCGGCGCGTTCGGCAAGGGTGTTGCCGGCCGCTTCGATGCGCTGACCAAGCTGCAGCGTGATGGCGTCGGAACGGTCCGCAAGTACATCGGTGATGTTGCGGGTCTTTTCCTCCAGCGCATCGCTGATGCCGGTGGTGCGGTTCTCGATGGCATCGGACAGGATCTGCGTACGGGCTTCCAGGGTTGCCTCGAAGGCCGCGGTCCGCTGATCGAGCGTCAGGTCCAGGGTGTTGATGTGGCTGCCGAGAGAGGAGTCCATCGTGGAGATCCGCTCGCTGAGCGAGCTGTCCATCGACGAGAGGCGATGCTCAAGCGAATTGTCCAGCGTGCTGATGCGATCTGTGAGGGTGGCGTCCATCAGAGCGTAGCGCTGTTCCAGCGAAGCATCCATGGTGCCGATCCGCTCGCCAAGGCCCGCATCCATGGTCGTGAAGCGATGCTCCAGAGAGCTGTCCATGGTGGCGATACGGTCGGTCAAGGTCGTGTCGATGGCGGTGTAACGCTGTTCGAGGGTCGCATCCATGGTGGCGATACGATCGGTCAGGGTCGTGTCGATGGCGGTGTAACGCTGCTCGAGGGTCGCATCCATGGCCGCGATACGGTCGGTCAGGGTTGCATCGATTGCCGAATAGCGCTGGTCGAGCGATGCATCCATTGTCGCGATGCGATCGCCCAGAGAGGCGTCCATGGAGTCGATACGGGTAGCGAACGTCGTGTCCAGCGTGGACAGGCGTGAATCCAGCGCTTCGGACAACAGCAGGGTCTTGGTGTCGAAAGCGTCGATCAGCTGGCCGCCGCGATCGGTGACGATGGTTTCCAGCTCGGTGAGGCGGCTCGACAGGCCGTCCTGCAGCGCCTGGCCACGTACTTCCAGAGTTTCGGCGATCTTGCCGCTGATCTGGTTGATGTCGCCGGCGACACGGTCGCCGCGGCTGCCGATGAGTTCGGCAAGCTGGGTTCCGGTTTCCGCCAGTTTCTGGGTAAGTGCTCCGGTCTGGTCGCCGAGGCTCGCGGAGAATTCGCCGGAGACGCTTTCCAGGGTCTCCCGGAAGCCAATGGTCTGCTGTTCCAGGATGGTGGCCATCTCGTTGCTGCGGGCAGCCAGACGTTCGTCCAGTTCGCTGCCGTTGATGGAGATGGCGGTGTAGATACGTTCGGAGATATTGTCGAGTTTCTCGGCCAGCTCACCACCGCGAACGGAGATGGTCTGGGTGAGGGACCCTGCGGTTTCGTCGAGCTTGGAGGCGATTTCACCGCCGCGCAGCGACAGATCGACCACAATGCTCTCGCCGGTGCCACGCAGGATTTCCGCAACTTCCGTAGACCGGCTGGACAGGGTCTCGACGATTTCCGCACCCCGGATCGAGATGGTGTCGGTAACTGCCTGGCCTTTTTCGGAAATGCTCTCGACCACACGGTTGCCGGTCTCGGCAAGGGACTCGTCCAGCGTGGTGACGCGGTTGTCGACGGTTGCCACCAGTTCCTCGGTGCGCGAGGTGATGGTGTCGATGAGACGGCCGGAGGTGAGCGACAGGTTGGCGTTGATTTCCTCGCCGCGCGCCGTGATCACTTCGCCAACGTTGTTGCCGGTCGTTTCCAGGGTGAGCCGGAACTCGTCCGCCTTTTCGCTCAAGGTGTTGATCACCGAGTTGCTGGAAGTTGCCAGGGTCTCGTTGATCGTCGTGCTGCGAGCGGACAGGGTTTCCACGAACGTGTTCGCGGTGTCCGCGAAGCGTTCGTTGACCTCGTTGCCACGTGCCGTGAGCGTTTCCCACATGGTGGAACCGGTTTCCGCCAGGCTGTCGACCAGATCGTTGCCGGTAGACGAGAGGCGGGCAACATAGTCTTCCGCGCGGACCGTGAGGCTGTCGACCAGTTCATTGCCGGAGGCGTTCAGCGTTGCACCGAGAGACTCGATGCGGCTGTCGACGGTGGATGTGAGTTCTTCAACACGGCTGTTGACCGCATCGATCATGCGCTGGGTAGCATGGTCCACGGTGCTGCCGAGTTCACCGGAGGTGCTGGAGAGCTGTGAGGCGAAGCTCTCATGGGCACCGGCGATGGTTTCGCGCACGCGCTCGGCGTTCATGACGATGGACTCGCGCTGGCTGATCAGTTCGTCGATCAGGGCGCGGATCTTCAGTTCGTTGTCATTATAGGAGCGTTCCAGCGAAGACACTTCGTTATGGACAAGGACTTCCAGCTCGCTGGCGCGCGCGATCGCGCGTTCGATGCCGTCGCCCATGGCGGCGACTTCGCGGCGGATGGCCTGGCCAACGCTGAGGATGCTTTCCTTGGCCATGTCTTCCGGTTCGGCAAGACGCAGGGCCACTTCGGTCATGCCACGGGCGACAATGCGCATTTCCTGCGCGCGCCAGATCATCATTGCCATGACGAAGAAGAAGATGATCGGAACGACGATGCCGACGACGGCCAGGATCATTTCAGGAGAGCTGAGCAGCGTCTGGGGATCGGTCAGCGATCCGACCTTGTCGGGGAACGCTGTCATGAAGAGGCTGCTGCCAAGCGCGGCCCAAAGGGCGCTGAGGGCGAGGGCGCCCCAGAACGGCGCTGAAGACGGACGGCGCTGCAAGGAGTAGATCAGGTTGCCGATGTTCCGGCGATCATCGTTGGCTGCCGGCGGGCGTCCGCCGCGGCCACGGCGTCTTGACTGATGCTGCTCTTCGCGCTGGGACTGGCCTCGCGTTTCCCCCTGGGACCGGCGTGCCGGTTCCGCCTGGGCAGGGCTAGCCTCTGCCGCGGAGGTTGTTTCTGTGGTATCCGGGCCGCCGAAATCAAGTTTCAGGGCTTCTTCAACTGCTGAGAGAGCCGCTTCTGCCGGATCTTTCGCCTTTGTCGGATTTGCCATTTAGGGTCGCCTCACATCCGTACTCATTACACACCGGTAATCGTGCAGAGCCGCTGGCGCAGCTCCTTACAGTTATCTACCGGATGCGTCCTCGTTGCGAGCGTTGCCCAGCTGTGGCAACGCCGCAAAACCTGTTCGTGCGAGAGGGCCGCCGCTGACCGACCGTGAACTTTCCGTTCGACGGTACACTCCCCACCTTGCCGCATCAGTAACTGTAATGGCACAATCTCTCCTAACGAACAAGAAACGGCAATAGCGTGAGTCACTTAGGGGGCGGATTGGATGCCGGATTCAAAGCAGGTTGACGCATCGGCAGATGCTGAAAATACGGTTCTGGAAGTTACTCTCAAAGCGGGAAAGTTGACGGCTGCGCAAAAGCGGTGGTTGCAAAAAGGGCTCGGGCAGGCGGGAGGCAAGCTGCCTCTGTTCGATGACAACGGCCGGGAAATTCCGGCGCGCACAATCCGCTCCTGTATCGATGCAGGTTGGGCAGAGCCTTGGTTTTCCAACCCAATCAAGCCCGACTGGCTGGTCTGCAAGCTCACGCCCGCCGCCATCGAAGCACTTTCTGCAAGTCAAAAAGTCAAAAAAAGTTAACGGCGAATCAGATCATTAAAATTTTAGCGATTCAGGAAATCGGCGGAAACGCAAGGACTTTTTTAATCCTGTTTCGTAACCTGCGTTAAAACGCATTAACCATGAAATCAATTTTTTGGGGACATGGGCCGAAAGGGACGGTTTGAGCAACCGGTTTAACCGGGTGTTTGGGCTTGGGGCGCATTGTTGTGGCTCTACAGCTTGCGGCGGGGTGCCGTCAGGCAGGTATCGAGTAATGTGGAGCACCCTTATGGCCCCTTCTTCCATGGCCCGCGTCGCCGGACGCGCCGGTCCGGAGGCACCGATCGATCTGGTGCAGCTGGCAACCAATACGCTGGGTAACCGGGATCTAGAAGTGCAGGTCCTGCATCTGTTTAAGTCACAGTCCATCTCGACGCTTGAGCGGTTGAAACAGGAAACCGACAATTCCGTTCGCCTGGATCTCGTGCATACACTGAAAGGGTCTGCCCGGGCCATCGGCGCGGAGCGGGTCGCGATCGTTTGCGAAAATCTGGAAGGCAAGATGCGCTCGAGCACCGATACGGCCACCGAAGGCCTGATTGCGGCGGTCGATGAGGCAAACCGTTACATCCGAGACCTTCTGGAAGGTTGAAGGACAGACCCCGCCCAGGACGGGGAGAGGCAGATTGCCGCGTGGAAATGGCACGGTCCTTGACCTTTTGCCGTAAATCTTTATGTCGTGCTTCGAAGACCCGCAAATTCAGGCTTGGACGCGACATATGCCGAAAATCACATTTGTTACCGCCGATGGAACCCGGACCGACGTTGACGCCGCTGAAGGCTCTACGGTGATGGAAAACGCCATCAAGAACATGGTCCAGGGTATCGAGGCGGAATGCGGCGGTGCTTGCGCCTGCGCTACCTGCCATGTTTACGTAGATGATGCCTGGAGCGGCAAGACCGGATCTCCGGAGCCGATGGAAGAGGACATGCTCGACTTTGCCTACGACGTGAAGCCGACCTCGCGCCTGTCCTGCCAGATCAAGGTGACTTCCGATCTCGACGGCCTTGTGGTGCATGTGCCTGAGCGGCAGGCCTGATCAGGTCAGTTCAGACAGGATTTCAAACAAAACGCCCGCCGGATCACTCCGGCGGGCGTTTTGTTTTGTCCAGGTACAGAGTTTACTCTGCAGGTTGGGCAGAAGGCTTGCGGTACCAGAAGTCGACTTCATGGCCTTCTTCCGGATTGCTCGGGATCAGGGTTGCCAGCACAAGGCTGACCAGGGCCATGGCAGCGCCGGCCAGGAAGACCGCAGCCGGGGACACCAGCCAGATGAAGCCGAATACCACCGGGATGAACACCGCGGCGATGTGGTTGATCGTGAAGGCGACACCGGCGGTGGGGGCAATGTCGGCAGGATCGGCGATCTTCTGGAAGTAGGTCTTGATGGCTATGGCGATCGCGAAGAAAGCGTGATCGATCACATAAAGGCTGGCCGCCAGTGTCGCGTTGGTGACGAAGGCATAGCAGATGAACACCAGGACCAGGCCGACATACTCCAGAACCAGCGCCTTTCGCTCGCCGAAGCGAACAATCAGTTTTCCGATCTTGGGTGCCAGCACCATGTTGAAGGCGCCGTTCAGGAGGAACAGGCCTGCAACTTCGTGAACGTCATAGCCGAAGCGTTCAACCATCAGGAAGCCGGCGAATACCGTGAAGATCTGCCGCCGCGCACCAGCCATGAAGGTGAGGGCATAATAGAGCCAGTAGCGTTTTCTCAGGATCAGCTTCTTGTGCTGCGGCACGCCTTCACGGAAATGCGGATAGGCGAAGATCAGGAAAACAAGAACGACCAGTGTCAGCCCACCGGCAATGGCGAAAACCACCGTGAAGGACAGTTCGAACATCTTCCACGCCAGGAAGATGACACCATAGGCGATCAACTGGGCGAAGGCGCCAACGGCCAGGATCTTGCCCATGCTTGCAGCGGCCGTTGCCTTGGGCAGCCATTGCAGCGACAGCGACTGCGCCATCGTCTCGTAGTAATGGAAGCCGATCGACATGATCAGCGTCGTTACATAAAAGCCGATCGCGGTCGGAAAATAGCCCGTGACGGCAACGCCGACGCCCAGGAGCAGCAGCGACACATAGGCGAGCGTCTGCTCGCGCATCATCAACAAGAGATAGACCGCAAGGAAGCTCAGGAAGCCCGGGATCTCCCGGATCGATTGCTGAATGCCGATCTCCCGGCCGGTGAAATCCAGCTCCTGGACGGCGAAGTTGTTCATCAGGTTCCACCAGGCAGCAAAAGAGAGCTGCATGGCACCTGCCATGATCATAAGGAGAACCACAGGAGACCGCCAGCCGGTCGCCTCGTTCGGGTGAGCATTCTGGGTGAAGTAAGACATTGTGTGGCCGTGGAAAAAGAAAACGTTCGGCAGTGTTGCGAGCCGTTTCTAACGCCAATTGGGGTTTGCGTGTTAGCGCTGTTTTGTCATGAGATGTTTCCGACACGCCAAATTCTGGCTGGTGCTGCGCTAGGCATCCGGTAATAAGGCGAAATTATCCTTGTTAATCATGGCTTGGCGCAGGGAAAGCCTTTCACCTTTCCGGCAGGAACTGGGCATAGTTGCCGCGATTGTGCTGCGTTGCCGGGTCCTCTGGTGCTATTGGCCCTCTGTGCAATATCGGGGTGAAGGTATACGATCCGGCGCATGAGCATTCATCCCGAACTTGCCGAGTTTCCGAAAGAGGCTGTCGCCGCGCCGATTATCGGATACGCGCGGACCCAGTTGCAGGGCCGGAACAATGGCTGGCATTCGCATGATGCAGCGCAGCTCTTCCATGTGATCAGGGGATCGATTGCCATCGACACGGAGATGGGCACCTATTTCGTGCCGCCCGAGCGGGCGGTGTGGTTGCCGCCCAGGGTCAGCCACCAGACCCGGTATCTGACCGACACGGAGCTGCGTTACATTTATGTCCAGTATGATTACACGAGGGATCTGCCGCAAACACCGCAGGTGATGCAGGTGACGACCCTGCTCAGGGCACTCATTCTCGAATTCATGTCCTATCCGCGCTCCGAGACGGACAAGGGACCGGCGGCACGGATCGCCGCGGTAATCCTGGATCAGCTGAAGATGCTGCCGGTTGCCCCCCTGCAACTGCCGATGCCGCAGGACGCCCGTCTGCGCGAACTGTGCGAAGGCGTCGTCCGATGCCCGGCACATATTCCCTCGCTCAGCGAGGCCGCGGACCGGTGTGCGACTTCCGTGCGTTCTTTCGAGCGGCGCATTAAAGCGGAGACGGGGCTCAGCTACCGAACCTGGTGCCGCCAGGTGAAACTGTTCCGGGCTCTGGAGTTGCTGGCGTCCGGGCGAAGCGTTTCCGACGTCTCCCACAAGCTCGGTTACGAGGGGCCGAGTGCCTTCGTCTCGACCTTCAAGAAGGCCTTCGGCGTGACACCCGGCCGATACTTTGACGGTGTCGAAGCCGATTGATCCTTGTCATGGCGGTGCATCTCTTCCGGGCGCACAAAAAGTCGACCTGATTTTTTGGGGAGACAAGACATGTTCAAGAAAATCCTCGTTCCCGTTGACCCGGCCGAAAGCGGCTTTGCCACGGAGGCGCTTGCCAAAGCCTCGCAGTTTGCCCGCGACTATGGCTCCAAGATCCACCTGATGGCCGTTTGCCCGGAAGTTCAAAGCTTCGTGGCGAGCCAGCTTCCGGAAGGCTGGCAAAAGCGGGAATTCGAGGAAACCGCGAAAATCCTCGACAAGATCGCATCTGATCTGGACGTTCCTGAAGGCACTGTCGATGTGACCGTGCGTATGGGGTCGGTGTATCATGAAGTGATCGAGGAAGCCGAAAAGGCGAATTGTGACCTGGTGCTGATGACATCGCACAAGCCCGGCCTGTCGACCTACTTCATCGGCTCGAATGCCGCTCACATTGTCCGTCATGCACCGTGTTCGGTCATGGTGCTGCGCAGCTAGAGCGACAAGCCGCGATCAGGTTGTTCGATGCTGTAGGGCCTTGAAAGGTCGATCGGCTCGTGAACCCCAGCCGTCAGCCATTGCGCGTCAGCAACATGGCGACGGCTGCATAACGGAAGGGGTAGAGGCTGGTGTCAGCCTTCAGGCGGTCTTCGGCCCTTGCAAAGATCCGGTTGATCAGATCCTTCCGTGATGGGCTTTCAGGCAGGGCGGCGCGCAACACCGCTTCGGTGAAGGCGCGGAAGAAATTGACATAGTCGCGGGCATAGCGGTCAAGATCGCCGTCCTGCTTGAAGCGGTCGACGAACGGGACCGCAATTTCGTACTCCATTGACCGGTCGAGTGAATAGAGGCCGGCAGCTCCATATGTATCGTTGGTGACCGGGCCTGCAAGTTCTTGCAGGTCTCGCATGTACACCGGCTGGTAATAGCGGTCGTAGACGTCCCTGCTGATGTCTCCGGCCTCGACGAAGTCCAGAACCGCGTCGTTCAGAAGATCATAAAGGCCATCACAGGTTCGAGCCGGTCCCTTGGAGCCAAACACCTGGACCAGCAGCTTGCCACCTGGAACCAGCTCCCTTGCGCGGACGGTGAGGAAACGGGCGATATCGTTCTTCGCCTGTTCGGCAAAGGCATGCCGGTCTTCTTCGGAAACATAACCGTTTGCCCGTGCCACACTTGGGCCGTTGGGAAGGATATAGCCGGGCAACCTGTCGACGGGACGGCAGGAGAGAAAGCCGATGGCGTTGAAGGTGGTGGCAAGGTGCAAGCTCTGCGGCGGGTAGAGCTGATCGTACATCGAGCCACCGATTGCGGCCGAGTAAACCCTCTCAGACCCGAAGACCGAGCCGCCATCCGGTCTGAGGCTGCGGAAAAGTTCAGAAAAGTCGTTTGTGGGAAGGTCTGAATGGATGGTCTGGATCGGCCGTTCGGTGCGTGCAAGCAATGCCGGGAGGGCGTGTTTCATGACGGCAACAGAATTACGGCCTTCCGAGCAGCCGTAGTCGGCAATGCCAACGGGACCGCTACCCTCAACCGGCAGGCTCGCAATCGCCTCTTCAACGAGTGGCAATATCTTTTCGATGGCAGACCATTGGGCAGCCGAGTTGGCGTTGTAAAATCCTCCGCCGGACATGCCGGTGGTGGTTGCGTGGGAAACAGGTTGCGCGAAAGGGTGAACGGGTTTTGGGGTCGGTTCCATGTGTTCCCTTTCTGCGCCTTTTGTGCGGAAAATCTACCTGGCCAGTTCCTTCATGGCGTCCGTCAGACCTTCGACGGTCATGGGAAACATGCGGCCTTCCATGAGTTCGTTCAACATCTGGATGGAATGCGTGTAGTGCCAGTGTTCCTGCCGAACCGGGTTCAGCCAGACCGCGCTCTTGTAAAGCCCGGTGATCCGCTGCATCCAGTCGGCTCCGGCTTCCTCGTTCCAGTGCTCTACCGAGCCGCCAGGGTAGGCAATCTCGTAGGGGCTCATGGACGCATCGCCGACAAAGATGATCTTGTAGTCGGCAGGGTACTTGTGCAGCACGTCCATCGTCGGCATGCGCTCGGTATGGCGGCGGCGGTTTTCCTTCCAGACATACTCGTAAAGGCAATTGTGGAAGTAGAAGTGTTCCATCACCTTGAATTCGGAACGTGCGGCTGAAAACAGCTCCTCACAGACCCGGATATGATCGTCCATCGACCCGCCGATATCGAAGAACAACAACACATTGACCGCGTTGTGGCGTTCCGGCCGCATCTTGATGTCCAGAAGGCCCTTGTGGGCTGTTGCGCGGATGGTGTCATCGAGGTCCAGTTCTTCAGCAGCACCCGTTCGTGCGAAGTTGCGCAGTCGCTTCAGGGCGACCTGGATGTTGCGGGTGCCTAGCAACTGGGTGTCGTCGAGATCCTTGAATTCGCGCTTGTCCCAGACCTTGACCGCACGACGGTGCCGGCTTTCGTGCTGGCCGATGCGCACACCTTCCGGATTGTAGCCATAGGCACCGAACGGCGACGTGCCGGCTGTCCCGATCCATTTGTTGCCGCCCTGGTGCCGCTTTTGCTGCTCCTTGAGGCGTTCGCGCAGGGTCTCCATCAGCTTTTCAAAGCCGCCGAGTGCTTCGATCTGGGCCTTTTCCTCTTCACTGAGATGCTTTTCCGCCAGGCGGCGCAGCCATTCCTCCGGTATCTCGGTGGTGGCAACCTCGCTCATGAGGTCGAGCCCCTTGAAGACGTGGCCGAAGACGCGGTCGAACTTGTCCAGGTTGCTCTCGTCCTTCACCAGCGTGAGCCGGGCGAGATAGTAGAAATCCTCGACGCTCTTTTCTGCCAGATCCTTATCCAACGCTTCCATCAGCGTCAGATATTCGCGGAGCGAGACCGGGATGCCGGCCGATTTCAGTTCGGTGAAGAAGGTAATGAACATGTGCGAAAGGTAAGTTCCCGGCAGTTGCCTGTCGAGGGGTCAAAAAGGACGCTTCGACAGGAGTTTGCGAAGCAGCTTGCCACTTTTGCGAAAGGGCGCCGTCATCTTCCAGGAAGACGAGGCGAGGATTGCGTCGTAACGGCGTTTCTGCAGGTCGAGTTCGGCCTGCAATTCTCGGATCTTCCCCTGCTGGGCGGAAATCGTTTGCGTCTGCCGGGCCGCGTTGTCCGCATGCTGCCGGCTTTCGGACCTGAGGTGTTTGATCAGCATTTCATTGCAGCTGGTCTGGAAATCCTGCCTTTCCGCCGGATCGGCAAACCTTTGCATCAGCGCCATCATTTCACCCTGCCTCTCGGCAAGCGACATGTCCTGACGGTGCACGGCGGAAGGCTTGATGCATTGAACCGTGGGCCGTGTTGCAAAGGTGAAGTCCGGGCGTGCCAGGAACTTCCGCCACATGAAGAGGTCGGTCCAGAAGTCAGGTGGTGCCGGGCTCCAGCCGACATCCAGAGACCGATAGGCCTCAAGGGAATAGCCAACCGTCGACGGGCCGAAGAAGTTCCAACGCGTCTCCAGCATCTTGCGGCGCGTGTCCGCGTCCGACAGGTGTCCGATATGAACCTTGAACGTCCCGTCAGGCAGAATTTCAGCCTGAAGCAGATTACCGAAGTCGCAGGTTTGCAGCAGGCGGCCCAGTTCCGACAGATGTTCGGGAAACCAGATGTCGTCATCGCCGATCTGGGCAACAAATTTGCCGTTTGCCTGCTTGAGAGCCGTGTCCCGATGAGCTTCGCCGTGCCGTTCTCCCTTGGGGAAGGAAAAAACACGGATCCTCTCGTCACGCCCAGCCAACTTCTCCGCTTCCTGCACGGTCTCTTGGGGCGCGCCGTCACAAACGATGAACAGTTCGAAATCTTGCAGGGACTGGCCCAGAACACTTTCGACGGCGAAAGGCAGAAGCGCGGGAGGTCTGTTGACCGGCAGCAGGACGGTGAAGCGCGGATGGGTCACGGCAATCCTGCGAGCGCTCTGAGTTCGGCAATGCGCCTGACGATCAATGCGCCTTCTGCAGCCGAGGACTTTGGAGCAGCCCCCCCTTCCAGGTGCGCGACGAATGCTTCCAGTTCGGCCAGAAGAGGCATTTTCGTGCCAACCTCGATTTGCTGAGGCTTCTGGCCGTGATCTCTCGGAGCAAGGAGAATGCGATCGTCATAGGATGAGGCCAGTTGGGCCACCGCCTTGCTGCCGATCACGACGGCGGAGCGTTTTGGGGCCGGATGGAGGGAAGAGATCTCCATGGTGACGGTGAGCGGTTCCCCATCGTTTTGAAGACGGGCAATCAGGTCCTCACCACCCAGGCCCGGGATCTGGGCGATCGCCGAATGAGCCTTGGGCAATGTTCCCAGGATTTCGAGTGCGATCGAAAGATCATGCGGCATCAGGATCCAGAGGCTGTCGACATCCTTGTGAGGATTGCCCCAGCCGAGCCGATAGGTGCGCACCGCTTCGATCTGGCCCAGAGCGCCGGATTTTGCCAGTTCCGCAAGTTTCAGAATGCCGGGATGATAGCGCCACTTGTCCATGACGAAGAGACGTTCCTGCAGCGTATCGGCAAGTCTTTGCGCCGTCTGTGCGTCGTTGGTGACCGGTTTCTCGCAGAAGATCGGCCGGTTCCGCGGTGCAAGTGCGTCGATGCAGGCTGCGTGAAGCACTGTTGGTGGCGCAATGACATATCCCGCGCAGTCAGGAAGCTTGGCAGCGCTATCGCACACCGAAGCGGCTCCGACCTCCCGGGCTGCGTTCTGGCTGTCCGAACCGGGCACCGCCACATGCACGTTTACACCCAAGCTGCGCAGATCGCGAAAGATGAGCTTTCCCCACCGGCCAAAGCCAACCAGACCGATATCAGTCATGGCTGTGTCCAACAGCCGGCGATGTGAAATTGCAGGTGACTGCGTAATCAGGCATTGGCGTCCGCATAGAATTTAACAATCATCTGCGAATAGTTGTCGGCTGTTCTGTCTCTATCGGAAAGGACAGGGTCCTTCGTTGGCCAAGACAGGTTCAGTTCCGGACAATCGAACTTGCAGCCCAATTCGTCCGTCGGGTCAAAGTAGGTGGAAACGGAATAAAGATGCGTCGCGGCTTGCGGAAAATAAAATCCGTGGCAAACACCCGGCGGAATTGAAACAGCTCGTCTGTTTTCCGCTGAAAGATCGAGAAACTGCGATGTTCCAATGGTTGGGCTGTCGCGGCGTATGTCATGCAGACCAAGCAGCATCTTTCCGGACAGGACCATCAGATAATCGTAGTGATCCTTGTGCACGTGAACACCGCGCAATGTGTCTTCTTTCGAGGTGACGATGTTCCACTGGATCGACTTGAAACCGGTGAGCCAGGTCTCCCGGTAGATTTCGGTGAAACTGCCGCGATCATCGATGTGCGAAACCAGGTCATGGACAATCACGCCTTCAATTGACGTTTCTTCGGTTTTCATCGAATTGCCTGACCCCAACGACCGTTTTTCTCGCGCAAGCTTCGCGGCCCATCCGGACCAAGGGACAGACTAACAGGTTTCACGACGATGTGGAGGCCAGCATCGGAACGGCGTTTGAGGGAAGGGGGCTTTCCCAAGTCCTCAAAAACTGATCTTGGCGCCCAGGCGAACCGATGCGGATAGTGTATCGGCGCTGTCGTAACCGCCTTCTATTCCGGCGAGAAATTTCGTGCCGTCATTGACCTGCCACACGGCATCGGCTGCCGCAAAACCGCGGAGCACCGCATCGTCGTCGTCGACTGACAGGTTCAAGGCAGCTCCCTGCAGGGTGCCGTCGACACTGTCGTTTAGCGTGAAGATGCCGTCGATACCCGCATTCGCACTGAGATAGAGCGTGCCGCCATTCTGGACGATGGGGGCATGATCGTAGGTCGCCTGCGCGCGCAGTTCCAGAACGTGCAGCGACCGGCCGGAAACCGAAAGGCCGGTTGCGCTTTCATCGGCGTCGCCCGTTTGCCAGAGACCCGAGTAGCGCACACGAGCGCTGGGTGTCAGCGTACCCTCACTCAGGGCGAAGGCATGGCCGAGACGCGCGGAGGGCGTGACGTAGACATAGTCGTAGTCGATGGAAAGGTCCTGCAGGCCACCGACAACCATGTTGTTGAGGACGGTGACGTCTTCATCGCTCTTCAGGTAGCCGCCGAGAAGGCTGAATTGAGCAAAGGTCGCCTGCCAGGAGCGGCTGAGATAGCCACCGGCGTGGATGCTGTAGCTGGAGGCCGAGTGAATGTCGCCGTCGCTGGTCGTCCTGCCGATGGTGAAACCACCGGCAACACCGGCGGCAAGCCCTTCGGCGAATGTCTTCTCAGCCCCGGCAGTGATGCCGCCGAATGTATGGTCGAACCCGTCGCTGCCTTGCCTGGAAAGAACACCGCCGAGAGGCGTAACCCAAAGAGCGGTGGCGTTTTGCTCTTCCGGAGCCGGACCGTTGGTTGCGACGAAAGACGTGCTGCCCAGTCGATTGAGGTCCATCTGCTGTTCAAGGCTGCCGGTGACAGCGCGCGTCATGGTGTTGAAGGTCTGGGCAACCGTGTCCAGCCGGAAATCGTCCGGATTGAGGATGGTGATCGTGTTGCCGTTGGTCGCTGAAGTGAGGCCTGCCGTCGTCAGCGTTCCCGGGATGCCGCTGAAGGTCAGGATCGCCGTTCGCCCGGCCGCGTAGTTCAGGGTTGCGGTGGTCGGATCGGTAAAGGTCAGAACACCCTGAAGTATGGTGCCATGGTTCAGGCTAACGGTTGCATCAGAACCATCGACGTAGATCGAGGAACCGTTGCTGCTGTAGATCTCGCCGGAATTGGTGATCGTGACATTGTCGCCGTCAACGGCAATGCCATGTCCGACATCGTCATGATCTCCGGAAATCGTGCCAGTGTTACGTAGCGTGCCGCTGTTGGAAATGGTGACATCGTCGCCATTGGATTCGATCGGGTTGGCGTCTTCCCCAGAAACAGTAATCGTGGCCGAGTTAGTGATCGCGGCGCGGTCACCGTCATTGTCGATGCCGTCTGCCAGCGTACCGGACATGGTCATCACACCGGTATTGATCAGGATGACATCGTCGCCGTCGCTGTCGAAGCCGTCTGCGTCCTCGCCAGTCGTTGTAATCGTTCCGGTGTTGGTTATCTTCGCGTCGTCTTCATCGGTGTCGATGGCATAGGCGTCGTCACCTGTCGTGGTGATCGTGCCTGAGTTCAAGACGGTCGGACGGTCGCCCTCGGCATTGATGCCATAGGCAGCTTCTCCGGTCGTGGAAATCGTGCCGGAGTTGGTGATGTCCGTGTCCGCACCAAGCGACAAGATTGCATCGGATTCCTTGCCCGTTGTGGTGATGGTACCCGAGTTGGTGACCGTGAAATCGTCCCCGTCACCGGCAATGCCGAAGGCACGGCTGCCGGTAGTGGTTATGGACCCGTTGTTGTGAACGGTGGCGTCGTCTTCGTTCGACCCAATACCGGCAAAATTAGGTGTGCCAATGGTTGTCTTGGTGACTGTGATGGTGCCGTTGTTGGTTGCTGTCTGGTCGTCGTTGTCCAGAACGAGGCCATCCTGATCGGTAACGTCGATGGTGCCGCCGCTCTCGACTGTGCCGGTATCGCCAACGTCCGTCAGTGTCTGTGTTGTGGTGACCGTGGTGCCTGAGCCGATGGTAATGTCACCGGCAAGGCCTTTTTCCGGACCAAGCAAAACCAGGGCGCAACTACAAAGCAGAAAAGCCTTGAGTTGGCGGCGATGCTGAAGGGCGGATTTCGTCTGGATTGGCAACGGCCTGTCGCTACACAAGTTAACGTCTCACCTGGCTATTATTGTTGTATTCCGAGGAAGACGCCACTGCTCGTCCGCAGAAACCTTAACGAATGAAACGTTTATGTGTCATCGGTAGAAATAGCAATCGGTTTGGTTACGTTGTGCGCGTAACCATGCCGTGTATTATTTTAAATCTAAACTTTAAGACTTGTCAGCCGGGTCTTCTTTTTTGGCAAACGAGACAAGCTCACCCATGAAGTCCGAGATGGTCGGGCCAGTGCCGGCCACGAACGGTGCCGGTCTGCAGACTGCAATTGCTGCAATGCCGATGCGGGCAGTGAGCAGTCCATTGACCACGCCTTCGCCCAGGCGGGCGGAAAGTCGAGCCGCCAGACCGTGACCCAGCACCTGCGAGGCAAGGCTGTCGCCTGCTGCCATGCCGCCGGTCACTGCCAGATGTGCCATGACGTGTTTTGCGAGGCGCAAGAAGCCGAGTGTGCCGGGTCTCCCGCCGTAAAGGGCGGACAGGCGCCGGATCGTGCGCAGGTTCTCAAACAGGACCGCCAGCAGATCGACCAGTGCCCGTGGGCTGACGGCCGTGACGATGGAAACGCGTTTTGCACTGTTCATCACGATGCGCCGGGCTTCCAGGTCGAGCGGGCTGAGCAGATCGCGTTCGGCCAGTTTCACCAGATCCCGGCCGTCGATGACTTCCCGCATATGCCCCGCCAGCGCCTTGCGGCCCTGGGCCGTTTCGGGACGGTCCTTGTAGAGTGTGAGCAGTTCCTTCAGGCCGACTGATGCCGCCTTCGCGTCATCTGCTTCGGCGGCGCTCTGCAGCCGGTCGCGCAGGTGGTCTATTCGGCCGAGGCGCATGAGGCCCGCGATCTCGCGAATGACCAGGCCGAGCAGGCCAAGTGCCGCCAGAACGGCAAGAGCCACACCCAGCCATCCCAGCCAGTCGGTCCGGGCAAAGAGATCCCGTATCAGGCTGTCGACCGCAAGGCCGACTGCCAGCGAGACGAGGCCGGACAGGCCGATCATCAGCCACTTGCCGAACCGAAATCCGGATCTGGGAGTGCTGGCGGCGCGGGGAAGGCGAGGTTCCTCGTCGTCAATGAAGGCCTGGGTGACCAGGGCTTCGCCGGCCGAGGGCATCCTTGTTTCGTCATCGGTCATCCGCACCTTGGAATCATCGAGACGGAAGGCGGTCGGTTTGCGATTGGACGGGGGCTGGGAACCGGTCATGCCAGGCGATCTCCGATCAGGAATTCCAGGGCGCTGTCAAGCCGGATATGCGGCAGAGACAAAGTCAGGCCTTCTGCGGTCTTGTCGAGTTCCGGCGGCCGGAACCTCAGGAACTGAAGGTCTGCCTGAGCGGTTTGAAAGCTTGCTCGAAGTGCTTCAGAAACTGAGTCAGCTTGTCCAAAAAGTGATTCAGGGTCGTCCGGCAAGTCACCGGGAAACATGGCGATTTCGGTTTTTCCGTCGTAAGTGTCACCGTTCAGCCGTTCGCCCGGCAACGGTGTTCCAAGGATCGCAGGCAGAGCTTCGCCGCGATGTTTGACCGTCGCCTCACGCGTCGCACGGACCGCAGCCATGGCCAGCACCTCGACCTCCGCACCCTTGAATGTTGCCTTCTCTTCTGCTCGGGCAACCAGTCTCTTCAGGATCAGCTCCAGTCGGTCGTGATCCGATCTGTGCAGGTGATCTGCCTTGGTCGCCGCGAACAGGATGCGGTCGATCCGTCGCGACAGGATGGAGGACAGCCAGCTGCGTTTGCCCGGCCGGAAAGCTCCGAGAACTTCGGTGAGGGCAGTTTCCAGATCGGCAATCGCGTGCGGCCCTGCGTTCAGGGCATGAAGGACATCGACCAGCACGATCTGGCGGTCGAGGCGCGCGAAGTGATTGCGGAAGAACGGACGCACAACGTGGGTCTTGTAGGCCTCGTATCGCCGCTCCATCATCGCCCGCAACGTGCCTGTCCTGGCCGGGGCTGCGTCTGCCGGAATGTCCAGCGGTGCGAAGGTCAGGGCCGGGGAGCCGTCGAGATCCCCGGGCATCAGGAAGCGCCCCGGGGGAAGCATGGACAGGGCGTGGGCGTCGGCTCTGCAGGCAGCCAGATAGGTTTTGAACTTTGCCGCCAGCTCTTGTGCCGCCGGTTCGCTTTCCTCCGCGTTCGCATCCGTAGCGGCCAGGATCTTCAGAAACGGCGCGGCGATGTCCGCCCGGTTTTCCGCCCGGGCGCGCCGCATTGCCTCGGCGGAGAAGGTGGCAAAGTCCTTGCCGAGAAGCGGCAGATCCAGCAACCACTCGCCTGGATAATCGATCAGGTCGAGATGAAGGCGGCCTGGACCAAGCTTGCGGTGGAAGTAGGAGGCGCTCTCATAGTCGATGGTCAGGCGCAGCTCGGAGACCTGACGGGTCGATTCCGGCCAGATACGCTCACTCACCAGGGCACGCACATGCGCTTCATAGTCGAAGCGCGGCACGGCGTCGTCAGGTTGCGGCTGAAGTCTTGCGCCGGTCATTCTGTGCCCGGAAGCGGCGCTGAAGAGCGGCAGGCGGCCACCATGAACGAGGTTGTGCACAAGGGCGGTCAGAAAGACGGTCTTGCCTGCGCGCGCAAGTCCGGTCACGCCCAGCCGGACGCTCGGCACTGCCAGATCGGTTGCCGCATCGGCAAGATTGGCCAGTGTCAGCCGGGTTTCTTCTGCAAGTGTCGTCAATGGGTTCACAAGGGCCTCCAGCGCGTTCATGTAGGCGCAGGCGGGAACAAGTACAATCCGGGACTCGGCTGATGCTCTAGTCGAGGTCTTCCTTCAGGTCCCGTGGTTTGACGAAACGTTCCAGATGGCCGGTCTTCGGCTGCAGCTCCGACCAGTCGGCAATGTCGAAATCGATCACGGCAAGAGCGCCAGTCGGAAACTTTTCCTGAATATCGGCAATCGCGTCGCTGGATGCTGTGCCGCTGAGGCTCAACGCCGTATCCTCGGTTGCCGGGTTATGGCCAATGACCATGAGGTTCTGGGCCCGGCCACCATAGCGGCGGATCAGCCCGACATAGTCGTCTTCGCTTTGCTGGTAGAGGTCGGACACAAGGTGGATCTGTGTTTCCTGTGTGAGGGTCGGCAGAAGTCGGGCCAGGGTTTCCCGGGTCCTCTGTGCAGTAGAGCACAGGATCTGGTTGGGCTGCAGGCCCTGTTCCTTCATGTAGCGGGCCATCTTGACGGAGGCGGTCTTGCCGCGGCTGTTCAGAGGCCGGTCGATGTCGGCCAGGTTCGCGTCGCCCCAGTCTGATTTAGCGTGTCTGAACAAAAGGAGCCGCATTGTCTTTCCTGGTTCCTTGAAAGTGGAAAGTGTGCCGGCGGGTCAAAAGCCGGACTGCCGGTCAGTTCTGGTTGGCAAGCGCCATGGTGAAGGCGGTTACTGCCGGTCCGATCTCCACTTCCTGAGTCGGCAGCGTGTAGGACAGCCACAATGTATAGTCCGATGTGGCACCGGAAAAGTACCACATCGTTTCGCACAGGCTTGTCGGCGTCCAGTTGCGGGTCCGGAACGAGATACCGGAGGCGGCAGCGCCCGTCAGCTTGATCGGTTCGAATCCGGCTGCCTTGTAATTGCGGGAAAATGTCAGCGCTTCGCGGCGGCCGGTGCCCTGCAGGTGCTTGCGCAGGACAGCGGTAATGCCGTCGCGGCCGGTGTAGATGCATCCCGCCTGGCTGACGGCATCACCCTCCATCACCTTGATGCGGTAGTAATCGCCGATCATGTCGGGGCAGCGCAGGCCGGTGAAATGGCGCAATCCGCCGACATCGCTTTGCCAGCCTGCGTCCTTTTCGGGAGGCACTTGTGCGATAACAGGCCCGCTCGCCGCTATCGGCAGCGTGAGCATCGCCAGCACCAGAAGAGCGGTGGCCTGTTTCACCAAGTCAGTCTCCTTGTCACCCCGACCCGAAGATCGCGTTTTGCCCGGTCAGCCGCCCGGGCGCTCAGCCTCGACCAGCTTTCACGTTGAGGCAGGTCCGGATCTTCAGGACCGTTCCCGCCGCGCCATGAATGCCAGGCGTTCGAACAGGTGCACGTCCTGTTCGTTCTTCAACAGCGCGCCATGCAGCGGCGGTATCAGTTTGGAGCTATCTTGTTGACGAAGGGTTTCAGGATCGATGTCTTCGTTCAGCAGCAGCTTGATCCAGTCGATCAGCTCCGAGGTCGAGGGCTTCTTCTTCAGTCCGGGGACGTTGCGTACGTCATAGAAGAGGCGCAGTGCCTCCGACAGAAGCCGTTGCTTGATGCCGGGAAAATGCACTTCAACGATTTCCGCCATGGTATCGGCATCGGGGAACTTGATGAAATGGAAGAAGCACCGGCGCAGGAAGGCGTCGGGCAGGTCCTTCTCGTTGTTTGATGTGATGATGACCACCGGGCGCTGCTTTGCACGGACGGTTTCACCGGTCTCGTAGACGTGGAACTCCATGCGGTCGAGTTCCAGGAGAAGATCGTTCGGAAACTCGATATCGGCCTTGTCGACTTCGTCAATCATCAGAACCGGCCGCTCTTCAGCGTCGAATGCTTCCCAGAGCTTGCCCTTGCGGATGTAGTTGTTGATGTCCTTGACACGCTCGTCACCGAGCTGGCTGTCGCGCAAGCGCGAAACGGCGTCATATTCATACAGGCCCTGCTGAGCCTTGGTTGTGGATTTGACATGCCATTCGATCAGCGGGGCTTTCAGGGCGACCGCAACCTGTTCGGCGAGCACGGTCTTGCCGGTGCCGGGTTCACCCTTGATCAGCAACGGCCTCTCCAGGGCGACTGCGGCGTTGACCGCGACCCTCAGGTCTTCCGTGGCAATATAGCTTTCAGTTCCTTCAAAGCGCATTTGGCCGTCCGTTTTTCCTAGGTTGGCCGCAAGGTGGCAGGCCGCGCGCGGCTGTGCAAGCCCGTAAAAGGCAGGAGTGCCGGCGCACGGCAATTTTGAACATCTGCCACCGGCCAGAGCGGAAGTTTTTGCCTGTCGGGTCGTGACCTGCCGGGTTCTTTTTTCCGCTTCTGGAAAAGGAAAATTTCCTAAGTCTATGAAACAAAAAGATAAATTATGTCCTCATCAAACTGGCACGGCCTTTGCGGAGGAAGGCCGATTATGGGCGTAAGCCCGCGTCGCAGTGCCCGATCTATAAAGAGGACCGCAAATGGGTATTTATGGGGCTATCAACTCGGCTGTCTCCGGACTGGCTGCGCAGGCTACGGCTCTGGAGAATATTTCCGGTAACGTCGCAAACTCGCAGACGACCGGTTACAAACGGCTCGACACGACCTTTTCGGATCTGGTTTCCGGGGGTGGGTCCAAGCAGGCCCAGCAGGTTTCCGGAACCACCTTCGCCACTTCCCGCGCCACCAACACCGTGCAGGGTGATATCACGTCGGTCGACGTCGATACCTACATGGCCATCAACGGCGCTGGCTATTTCGTCGTGACCAAGGCGTCCGACGTGGTCGACGGCTCGACCACCTTCGCAGATGAGACCTACTATACCCGCGCCGGTGACTTCGAGCGCGACAAGGAAGGTTATCTGATCAACAGTTCCGGCTATTACCTGCAGGGCTTCCCACTGGACCCGAATACCGGAAATGCGATCGGCGACAACCCGGCCGTGATCCAGATCGAGAACCAGCCGCTGGCAGCATCCGCAACCACGACTGTGGACTACCAGGCCAACCTGCCACGGGTTCCCGCGACTACCGACTATGATGGCACGGATGAAACCACTGCCCTCCTGAACGCTTCGGTCGGTGCCGGTAACGTTGCCGTTGCAGATGAAACCGACTTCCTGAACAGCTCCATTTCCGGCGGATCCACAACGATCTACAATCAGAACGGTACGGCGATGAACGTCGAAATCCGTTATGCCAAGACCGCGAACTACGATGCTGGCCCGCCCATCGTGGAGGACGCCTGGTCGATGTATATCGGTACTGGTGGCGATGCGACCGATGCCTGGTATGATGTTGGTACCGTCCAATTCGACGATACCGGCGAGATGACGACCCTGACCGCCGGTGCCATGGCCGGTTCCGCAGTGAACGGTACGGGCGACGGCTTTACAATCTCCTCGCTGACCATCGGCGGCACGACGGCTGCGAACGTTGAGTTTTCCTTCGCCGACGGCTCCCTGACCCAGTATTCCGACAAGGATGGCAGGGCCAGCTCCGTGTCGCTGGATCCGGATGGCTATCCTGCAGGTGAGCTGATCGGAGTGGCTGTAGACGCTTCCGGCCGAGTCATTGCCAGCTATTCCAACAACCAGCAGCGTCCGGTTTACCAGATCCCGCTTGCGACGTTCGAGGCCGAGCAGGACCTGCAGCGCGTTGACGGTGCCGCGTTTGCGGCAACGGCCGGATCGGGAGACGCGGATCTTTCCGGAGGCGGGCAGATCCTGGCCAAGAAGCTGGAACTCTCCAATGCCGATATCGCGGACGAGTTTTCCAAACTGATCATCACCCAGCAGGCCTATTCGGCAAACTCGAGGATCGTCACCTCAGCAGACGAAATGCTCGACGATGCCCTGAATATGGTCCGGTAACACCGCCTAGGCCGGCGGGGCACTGACCCGCCGGCCATCTGGCCTGGTCGCGTATAAGGAAGGAGAAGCCGCCATGGGTCTTACAAGTGCCCTGAATACCGCGGTTTTCGGAATCACCTACAATCAGCGTCAGCTGGACGTCACCGCGTCCAACATTGCGAACGCGGATACGGCCGGCTATTCGAAAAAAATAATTTCGGCGAATGTCTATTTCGACGGCAACGGCAACGTCGCCGGAATGAATGCGACGGAAGTGCGCCGGATTGTCAACGAGCAGATCCAGTCCGACTATTTCAACTCTCTCGCCGACACCAGCTACTCCCGGCAGATTGCGGATTTTACTGATCGTCTGGACGATATCTTCGGCACGATCGACGACAAGAGTTCGTTGTCGTCCCTTGCAGGCAATCTTTCAGCTGCACTTGCCGGCCTGGTAAACGATCCGGGCAACTATGCCGTTCAGAAGGATGTGGTATCGGCCGCCGAAGCTTTTGCGCGCGAAATCAACTCATCCTATGAGCAGATCGCGGACCTGCGCCAGGAAGCGGACAACGCACTGGCTTCCCAGACAGATAGCGTGAACGGCCTGCTCTCAAGCATCGAAGACATCGACGAGGCGATCCAGAACGCGACCCAGTCCGGTGTTTCGACCGCCGACATGGAAGACGAGCGCGACCGGCTGATTGAGCAGTTGTCCGGTTATATCGATATCGACGTCACCAAGAACGACAACAATTCAATTTCCATCCGCACCGCCAGCGGCGACCAGCTTTACGCCGACGGCCAGGCATCGACGCTGACCTTCGATGCCACGCATCTGCTGCAGCCGGGCCAGGCAGGCAACTCGGTGATGGTGAGAACACCAGGCGGCACCCAGTTCGATCTTATCGCGTCGTCGAAATCAGGTTCGATGCAGGCAACTGCTGAACTGCGCGATGATATCCTGGTCGAGGCGCAGACGCAGCTCGACACGATTGCTGCCGAACTGTCACTTGCCTTTTCCAATGTGAATGTTGAAAGCACAGCTGCGACCGTCGGTCTGGACAGCGGTTTCGATCTCGATGTGTCCGCGCTTCAACCGGGCAACACGATCACGCTGGATTACACCGACAGCAGCGGCAATCCGCAGACAGTCACTCTCGTGGCCGTGGACGATCCCGCACTGCTGCCGCTGGACAACTCCGCTACGGCAAATCCGGGCGACACGGTCTTCGGTATCGACATTTCCAGCGGTGTTCCGGCAACCTATATCACCAACATCACCGCAGCACTTGCCGGCACCGGTCTTCTTGTCAGCAATGACGGGGCGGACAACCTTCGGGTTCTCGGCGACAACACGGCGCCGACCAGCGTTGAAAGCCTGAGTGCGAATGTCACCGTGACGGCGAATTCCGATCAGGGGCTGGGACTTGCGATCTTCGTTGACCAGAGGGCTGGGACGGACCTCTTCACCGATGCGCTTGAAGGCAGTGGCCAGCGGCTCGGCTATGCCTCCGGAATCAGCGTTAATCCGGATCTTCTGGCCGATAGCGCGCTACTGGTGAACTATCAGACCACGCCGACACCGAATACGACCAACGATCCTGCGCGTGCGCAGTTCCTGTCGGATGCCCTCAGCGTCGGCACGAAACACTATGACCCGGGCTCGGGTATCGGCAGCGCGTCGACACCGTTCCAGGGAACGCTGCTGGGCTTTGTCAACCAGACCGTCGCGTTTCAGGGCAACCAGGCGGAAGACGCAGCCACATATGCGGATTCCAAGGAAGCGCTGACCATGAACCTCGCCATTCGTTACGAGCAGAGCTACTCGGTCGATCTCGACGCCGAACTGGCCTTCATGGTTCAGCTGGAAAACGCCTATGCGGCCAATGCCCGCGTCATGCAGACCATCAAGGATCTCTTCGAAGAGCTCCTGAACATCGTTTAAGGTTGGGTGCGTTATGGCAGTTTCGAATATCACCACCTCCCGGACTTACCTGACCCGCCAACTCGGCGAGCTCAACGATCTGCTGGCAAGCAAGACAACCCAGCTCGCCAGAGGCAAGGTCGGTACCACATACGGCGAAGTAGGCGACCGCCGGCTTCTGGACATTCAGCTGACCCAGAAAGTCAGCATGATCGAGAGCTACCAGGACACCATCACTATCGCCAACTTACACCTGCAGACCTCGACCATGTCGCTGGAGCGTCTGGAGGATATCCGGCAGGACGCGAAATCCGCGCTCGATACCAACGATTTCGTGTTGCAGGACGACGGGCAGACGCAGACCCAGTCCCGCGCCAAACTTCTGTTGAACGAAGCGCTCAACATTCTGAACACGGAAGTCGCCGGATTTTACGTCTTTGGCGGCACGGATGCCGTTCAGGACCCGGTTGCCAAGATCGATGCCATTCTGGAAGGGGCGAACGGCCGGGACGGGCTGAAAACAGTCATGAGCGAGTATTCCCAGGCAAATCTGGGTGCGGGCAACAATGGCCGCACATCGACCTCCGCGCTGACAACCAACTACGCCGGCCCCGTGCCGACGGATTCCACCTTCACCATTGCCGAAGATGGTGCACATGATTTCGGTTTCGACATCGCATCGGTTGCCTCGACCCTGACCAACGTCGCGATCACCGGGCCTTCGGGCACTGATCCGGACAGCTTCGACGTTCAGTTCACCGGGCAGCCGGAACTTGGCGAGACCATCACGGTGGAATTCTCCCTGCCGCCTGATCACAGCGAGACGATCTCCATCGAGCTGACGGCAGCTAACAGCACGGCTGAAGACGGAACCTTCGCGATCGGCGCCGATCTTGAGGAAACGGCGCAGAACCTGCGCGATGCCCTGGAAGCGGAGATCGAGCACCAGGCTCAGACAACCCTTCGCGCCGTGTCGGACGAATGGGCGGCAGAAGAGTTCTTCAGGACGTTCGGCGGGGAAGAGCCGCAGCGGGTCGACGGACCTCCCTTCGACAGCGCAACCGCGCTGATCGGTGGTGGATCGACGACTGTCGCCTGGTATACGGGCCGCAACACGGCCACTGACGATCCGCGCACGGACAAGAACGCGGTGATCGACAGCAATCTCACGGTAAGCTACGGCGTTCGGGCCAATGAAACACCCCTGCAGGAACTGGTCCAGTCGCTTGCGGCTTTCATTGCCGCGGATTTTTCGGGCGGCTCGACGATCGACGAAGAATATTACAATACCCTGTCGACCAATCTGCGCACGACCTTGCAGCCGCCAGGTGTCGATCAGTCCGGGATCACCGATATTGCCACGGACATTGCCATCACGCATCGGACAGTGTCGCTGACCGATGACCGGCACGTGCAAATGAAGAGCAGCTACGAAGGCACGATCGCGGATATCGAGGGTATCGACCAGGATCAGGTCGCCGCCGAGATCCTGCAATTGCAGACCAATATCGAGGTTTCCTACAGGGCCTCGTCGATCGTGTTCAATCTGACCCTGTCCGATTACCTCTAGGATCACCCGGAACTTCCGGCTTTTCCCCGGGCGGTCTTCGCTCACGGCTGCCTGGACTGCCGGTCAGGGCCGGGAAAGGCCTTGAAATATTCCCCCTTTGGGGAAACACTCTCCTGGTTGCCTTTCTTCCCGACGGATATCTTCTGGTGTCCAGTTCCAACCGGTTTGCCGCCGGGGCCTTTGGCAACGGCGCGTTCTTTTCATTATCCCTTTTCAAAAAACAAATCGCGGCATACCGCGTAAAGATCGACACCATGGGAGGGAGAGCCGATGTGTCACGTATTTGCCGGACAGGATCCGGAACGCTATGCCAGCCAGACCCGGCGGTTGCGGCTCAACGGACAGAGCACGAGCATCCGACTGGAAAATTCCTTCTGGGCAATTCTGGATCAGATTGCCGCGTCGGAAGGGGTGACGACACCGCATTTCATCTCGACGCTGCATTCAGAAGTGATCGAACTGCGCGGTGAACCGAAGAATTTCACATCGCTGTTGCGTTGCGCCTGCCTGAAGTTCCTCGAGATTTCGTCGAACCAGCACGCGGCTTCGATTGCCGCTGAATGACATTTTGCGCTGCAGCGCAAGTTTTACCGCTCGCAGTATAAGCATACTACCCGAGCGATAGTTGCCACGCGCTACGCTTCCGTCATGCAAATACAAGCAGAGCGGAGTAACGCGTGGCGAAAGCAATACATTCTATGATCCGTGTTCTGGAAGAGCACAGGTCTCTTTCCTTTTATGAAAAAGCATTCGGGCTGACCGTAGCGGATCGTCTGGATTTTCCCGATTTTACCCTGATCTACCTGCGCAACAGCGACTCCGGCTTCGAGCTGGAGCTGACCGTCAACAAGGGGCGGACAGAGCCCTATGACCTGGGCGACGGCTATGGGCATCTGGCGTTCAGTGTCGATGACCTCGACAGCGAACACGCACGCTTCGAAGCAGCAGGTCTCAATCCAAGAAAACTGGTCGATTTCGCACCGGCGGGAGACGTCATAGCGCGCTTCTTCTTCGTTGCGGATCCCGATGGCTATCAGATCGAGGTGCTTCAGCGCGGCGGTCGATACGAGTGAATTGAACGGGAGGAGAGCATGAAAACCGAAAACAGTCCGAGAGGTCTGACCAGACGACAGCTTCTGGCCCGGGCGACGGCGGCAGGCGCTGCCTTCGTCACCGGGACCGGATTTCTGGCAGCAAGGGACGGCGCCTGGGCGACGGAGCTGACGGCACTCAAGCCGGACAGTTTCGCGACGTTGGTGCAGATGGCGCGGGACATCTACCCGCACGACCATGTCGGCGACGAATACTATGTCATTGCCGTCAAGGGATATGACACGCCCGACCACGCCGAGGATATCGAGGCCGGTATCGAGGCCCTGAACGGAGCTGCCCAGGGGAGAGGGCATGCTTCCTATCTTGCGATCGGCTGGGAACGTGACAGGGCGGACCTGCTGCGGTCCATGGAGGACAGCCCGTTCTTTCAAAGGGTCAGGGGCGGACTGGTAACGGGTCTCTACAATCAGAAAGCAGTCTGGCCGCTGTTTGGATACGAGGGAGCTTCCTACGAACTGGGCGGCTACATCGACCGGGGCTTCAACGACATCAACTGGCTTTGAGCCTTAGGGAGGAAACCATGGCTGCACCATTTGACCTGAATGACGACACGGTTGTCGTCGTGATCGGAACGGGCGCCGGTGGCGGTGTGCTTGCCAACGAGCTGGCGCAGAAGGGCGTAAGTGTCGTGGCTCTGGAGGCGGGCGGACGCTATCTTCCGGATGATTATGTCAACGACGAGTGGGAAAGCTTCGGGCAGCTTGCCTGGGTCGACCCCAGAACCACGTCTGGCGACTGGCGGGTTGCAAAGGACTTTTCCGGCCTGCCGGCCTGGATCGTCAAGGCCGTCGGGGGGACCACCGTTCACTGGGCCGGGGCGTCGATCCGCTTCCAGCCACATGAGTGGAAGGCGAAAACGTCCTACGGCAACGTCCAGGGAGCCAATCTGCTCGATTGGCCGCTGGATGCGGAGGAAATGGACCCCTGGTACACGCTTGCCGAAACAAAACTGGGCGTGACGCGCACAGGGGGGCGGGCCGGACTGCCGGGCAACAACAACTACCTGGTGTTCGAAAAAGGCGCCAAGGCGCTCGGCTACAAGGAAGTCCATACAGGCCGGATGGCCATCAACTCGGCCGACTACGACGAGCGTATTGCCTGCCAGCAGACCGGTTTCTGTTTTCAGGGCTGCAAATGGGGAGCGAAGTGGTCCGCCGCCTACACGGATATTCCGCGGGGCGAGGCAACCGGAAATCTGGAAGTTCGCGACCAGGCCCATGTCGCACGAATCCTGCACGACGATGCAGGCAAGGTGACCGGGGTCGAATATTTCGACAAGGACGGCAATCTGCAGCTTCAGAAAGCCCGTGTCGTCTGCGTTGCCGGCAATTCCTTCGAAAGCCCGAGGCTGTTGCTGAATTCAGCGTCTTCCATGTTCCCGGACGGTCTTGCCAACAGCTCCGGCCAGGTCGGTCGCAATTACATGCGCCATACCACAGGCTCGGTCTATGCCATTTTCGACCAGCCGGTGAAGATGTGGCGTGGAACAACGATGGCGGGGATCATTCAGGACGAAGCCCGTCACGACCCGTCCCGCGGCTTTGTCGGCGGATATGAACTTGAAACCCTGGCTCTTGGACTGCCGTTCATGGCGGCGTTTCTTGATCCGGGGGCGTGGGGCCGGGAATTCACAAGTGCGCTCGACGGTTACGAGAACATGGCGGGCATGTGGATCGTCGGTGAGGACATGCCCCAGGAAACCAACCGCGTCACGCTCAATCATGATGTGAAGGACAGCTTTGGCCTGCCGGTGGCGAACGTCCATTTCGATGATCATCCCAACGACGTCGCAATGCGCAATCATGCCTACAAGCAGGGGATGGCCATTTACGACGCCGTCGGGGCGACCCGGACCTTCCCGACGCCGCCTTACCCGTCTACCCACAATCTGGGTACCAACCGGATGTCGGAAAATCCGCGGGACGGGGTGGTCAACCGCTGGGGGCAAACCCACGACATTGCCAATCTGTTCGTGTCGGATGGGTCCCAGTTCACCACGGGCGCTGCCGAAAACCCGACCCTGACGATCGTGGCACTAGCCATCCGTCAGGCCGATCATATCGCCCGGGAAATGAGTGCCGGCAATCTGTAGTCCCGTGAGGGCCGGCTTCCGGAAGGCTGGGCTTTCAAGGCCCGGCCAACGCGGTGGCTTTGAATGGATTGCCGGGCTCGCACGGGGCTGGTGCTGAATATCTCATGGCTGCAAATCCTGCCCGCAGCTTGAGGACCCGCTGATCTCCGGTGGAGGCTTCCTCCGTTTCCGCTGGAGGAGGGCAGGTGAACGTTGCAGTCAAGAGAAAGGCCGCCGAGGTTACCCTGGCGGCCTTTCTTGATCTTCTATCGTGTTTTCCGAGGCTGTTCTATAACCGGTCGTGCCGGGATCAAGACCTCAGACCCTCGGCAATCGAGCGATTGATGCTGATGAGGGTATCGAGCTTGTTTTCATCGTCAGTCGTCATGACTGTCATGGTCTGCTTGAACACGAACACGCCCAGCGACGCGATGTTGTTCTTGATGTCCTGAGGCAGTTCGCTTTCAGGACTGGTCGCGGACGTCACGAGAATTGTCCAGAGCTTGCGATTGTACACCAGGGCGTCATCTTTTTCCGCAAGCGAGGAATTTGCCCATTCATCCTTGATCAACTGAAGCCGGGCTGCGGCCTTCATCAGCAGATTCGCTTCCAGCTCCCTCGGTGACATCGCCACCTGGCTTGTTTTCTGGTAAGCCTGCGCTGCCTGTTTGTACATGACTGATCAGCGTCCCTTCGTACTCGATGAGCTTACGTGCTTCTTTCAGTGCTTTATAGAAGGCGCCGGTTAGTATGGCGTTACTAATCCTGGTGACAAAAGGGATCGTACTCGGCGCGGCTTTCACTATGTCATTGACGAGGCTGAAGTAACTCTCCTGTATCTTCTCCAAGTCAGTTGACAGATACATCAGCTGAACGGCCAGGTAGACCCGTTTGGCTGGTGTATCCGCAGTGGCCGGCGTGAGAATATCCTTTTCTCGCAGAATGGGAGCCTGGCCTTCGATAAAGAGGCGAGTGCGTTGATTGTCATTGGTGATAACGCTTTCCCCAATGATAATTCGCTCGCCCGGTTTCAGCTCGACCTTGAGCGCCATTCCGTGACCTCCACGCAGAAGTATCGCTGTGAAACGTTAACGAAATCGTTAACGATTTGCCCCCGATACCTTAATGATAACTGCCGCCGGTGTTAACCGAACAGGCTCAAGACGCTCTGATCTGCCTGGTTGGCCAGAGACAGAGCAGTCGAAGAAAGCTGCTGACGGGTTTGCAGCGCAAGCATGTTAGCACCTTCTTCGTTCATGTCCGCAATAGTTAGGTGGCCAGCGCCAACCTCCAGCGTGTTGATCAGATTTTGGGTGAAATCGGTCCGGATTTCCACAGTCGAAAGAGCCGTACCCATCGAACGGGCCGCATTGCGAAGCTCGTCGAGCGCCGCGTTGATGGCCTGAAGCGTTCGATCGATATCCGTATCCGATTTGAATTCGGACGGCGCTGCCGTCAGTGACACGATTCCTGTCGTCGATCCGAGCGTCGTTCGGTTGAAGTCGCTGTTGCTGCTGGAAATGTCGAAAGAGACTTCGCCGATAAGGCTGATGCTGCCGCCCGAGAAGGTGGCATCCAGGCCCTTTACGTTGTTGATGAAGGTCACGAGATCGCTGACCGTGGTTTCTTCGTCGATCTCAAGAGAGGCCGGCTCGAAGCCGTTGCCGTCGGTGATCGTGATCGTGTCACCGGCTTGGAAGCCGCCGGAGGAGACCAGCGTTGCCGTGGAACTGAGAGGAGACACCGTCATCGTGGTCGTTGTGCCGCCGGTGTCGCCACCGTCCGTCGCTGCGCCACCACCGGTGTTGTCCTTGGAGATATAGAGAGCGTTGTCGAGACCGGACGTGATGGTGATGGAGTCCGTGGCTTCGTCAAAAGTGGCGTGCACGCCGTTCAGATCGTTCAATGCATCCACGTAGTCCTGCACCGTGGTGATGTCGGTACCGACCGTCAGGTTGGTGGTGCCGGAGGAATCCGTGATGCTGACAACGTTGCCGGTTGCCCAGTCGGCGAGGTCCGTCAGATTCGAGGACGCCTGCAGGCCCGACAGGGAAATGGAGGTGGTGCCGCTGAAGAGGTTGAAGGACGACGTACCGGTGCCTCCGGCATCCAGGTCATCCAGATTGAGACCGTCATCTAGTGAAGTGTCTGTAAAATCTACCGGATTAACGGTCAGATTCGAGGTGCTGTCCTCGTTGAAGATAACTTCCAGTTCGTTGCCGGCACCGGCAAGAAGGTTCTTGCCCTTGTAGCTGGAGTCCCGTGCCATGTCCTCGATCTGCTCGAGCAGATCGTTGTACTGGCTGGTGAACAGCTTGCGTTCGTATTCACTGGAGGTCTGCAAGGCCTGGTTCGCGATGGCCTTGGCCGATTCCACCAGTTTGGTGATCGACGTGATGCCCTTGTCCGCTGCCCGGATCGTCTGAACCGCCTGGCCCATGTTGTCCAAGAGGTTGGACAGATCACTCGCGCGGTCGTTCAGGGATTGTGCCGTGAAATAGGAGTTCGGATTGTCGAGCGCCGTGTTGACCTTCAGGCCCGTTGCCAGGCGCGTTTGCGTGATCGACTGCAAATCCGCCGTCTGTTTCAGCGACAGGAGATTGTCCCGGACAGCACTGGAGAGAACAATATCAGGCATCAGACTTCACCGCTTTCCCTATTCAGGTCTCGCCAAAGGCAACATGCGGGTAATCCAAGTCGAGCATGCACCTTTGCCGTAAATCTAAATGGAAAGTTAATCACTGATGCACGTATTAACGTCCCGTAAATAAAAGTTACCAAAAGGTTTCTTTTAAGATGTTGATTCTCAATGATAAAAAATTTCGGGTTTAGACAGTAATTCACGGCGTAAACGAAAACGGCGGACCAGTGGCCCGCCGTTTCTGATGCTTGTCTGTGAGTCGTGCGTCCGACTGATTCTCTTTGAATTAGAAGAGGGATAGCACGGTCTGGTCCGCCTGGGAGGCGAAGGACAGAGAGGTGGAAGCAAGCTGCTGACGGGTCTGAAGGGCCAGCAGGTTTGCACCTTCCTCGTTGGTGTCGGCCAGGGTCAAAAGACCTGCACCTTCCTGCAGAGTATTGATCAAGGTCTTCGTGAAGTCTTGCCGGATCTCAACAGTCGAGAGGTTGGTACCGAATTCGGAAGCCTGGGACCGCAGGTTTGACAGACTGGTGTTCAACCGGTCTATGACGCGGTTGATGTTCGTATCCGTTGCGAACCCACTGTCGGAGATCGCTTCGATCACGATGCCATCCGTGTCCGCGGTAAAGCCGGAGCTGTTGAAGTCCGTGTTGTCACTGGTCAGCGACAGATCGGTTTCCGACGTGATGGTGATACGACCGGAGCCGTCATCGAACTTCGCCGAGACGCCGTTGAAGTCGTTGATGAAGTTTTCCAGATCATCAACGGTGCTGTCTGCTTCAACTTCGAAAGTACCGAGTTCGTAGCCGTTACCGTCCGTCAGCGTCAGTGTATCGCCAACCGCAAAGGAACCGGAGTCGACCAAGGCATCCGTGGTCGAGGAGAACGCGGTTGCGTCGACGAGGGTGCCTGCAAAGCTCGTGGTCGCAGAACCGTTGCCACCGATGTAGAAGTCTTCATCGGAGTAGATGGTCAGTTCGCCCGTGCCGTTGTCGAATTCTGCACGAACACCGGCAATGGCGTTGAGGCCATCAACCAGATCCTGAACGGAAGCCGTCGAGGAAACGCCACCGGAGAGCACGGCCGGGTTGGTGGCAGTGTCGTCGACGAAGGACAGGCTCTGGGTCGTGGAGATCAGAGTGGAGTCCGACAGGGTGGAGGAAGTGTTCAGGGCAGAACCGCCTGCATCCTGCAGGGTGATGACGGTCTTGCCGCCCTGCAGCTGCAGGGAAGAGGTTGCACCTTCGCCTTCTGCCAGGTCGGAAAGGTTCAGACCGGTGGACAGTGCGGTGTCGGTGTAGTCGACCGCTTCAATTGTCAGCTTGGAGGTCGCATCTTCGTTGAAGATGGTGGTCAGGTCGTTGCCGTCACCTGCAAGCAGGTTCTTGCCTTTGTACGAGCTGTCCTTGGCAACGTCTTCGATCTGTTCCAGCAGGGCGTTGTACTGTGCTGCGTAGGTTTTACGCTCGTACTGGCTCTGTGTCTGCAGGGCCTGGTTGGCTTTCGCCTTCGCGGTTTCAACCAGATCCGTGATGGTCTGAATGCCTTTGTCCGCGGCTTTGATGGTCTGCAGGGACTGGCCCATATCGTCCAGCAGGGTGCTGAGATCGCCTGCGCGGGAGTTCAGTCCGGATGCCGTGAAGAAGCTGTTCGGATTGTCCAGCGCGGAGTTCACCTTCATGCCGGTTGCCAGCTTGTTCTGGACGCCTGACATCAGGTCTGCAGTGGATTGAAGTGTGAGGAGGTTTTGCCGCACGGCGGCTGACAGCGTAATGTCACGCATCGACTTATCCCTTTCCTGGGTCAAATTTCAACTGCTCTTCCTGAGCAGGTTGGGACCGATCATCGAGCGTTAACCTTAATCAATGGTTAAACGCTTGAAAAATAGGGTTATCAGGAGGTTAACGCCGTTTTGCGCCCTGTCTGAACTGTCAGGACGATTGCCTTCAAGTGCCGAGGCAGGGTTCCAAAAAGTGCCAGTGTCTTTACTGCGAGGGCAGGGTGCCAGGTTACCGCGACAGGCATGCAAAGCCCGGAGTTCAGCGGGTTTTGTCCTCGTCGGGTTCTGGCGGGACAGGCAATCTCCAAAAAAATCAATGTGAGGCGTCATGGAGGCCGAAGCCGGCCTTGCATGTTTGCTCTGGCGTCGAGAGAGGGCCCGAGCAGCCATGGCAATTTGAAGGAATGGGCGCAGGCTGCGAGCTGCGTTTATATCCACCTGAGCCAGAATCTTAACGATTGGAATCAGGCAAGGCTTTGAAACCGATGTTCGGGAAGAGGGGAGGATTCGGGCTGGGTGCGTGCCTGGAAGGTGGGGCCAGATACAGATGCGCTTAAAGTTTTCCGCGGGCGTGAGCGGTTGGATCGGGAAACACGCTTGAGGATCTGGAAACAAGAAAAGCGGGCCGTGGCCCGCTTTCCAATGTCGTTCTAACCGAAATGTCTGGCTTAGAAGAGACGCAGAACGTTCTGGTCTGCCTGTGCTGCGAAGGACAGCGAGGTAGAAGCCAGGCTCTGGCGAGTCTGCAGGGCCAGCAGGTTTGCACCTTCTTCGTTGGTGTCGGCCAGCGTCAGCTTGCCTGCACCTTCTTCCAGCGTGTTGATCAGGTTCTTGGTGAAGTCCTGACGGTTTTCAACGATGGAGAGGTTGGTACCGAAGGAGGAAGCCTGCGTTCTCAGGTTCGACAGTGCAGTGTTCAACCGGTCAACTGTACGGTTGATGTCCGTATCCGTCGCAAAGCCACTGTCGGAGATCGCCGAGATGCCGATACCGGTGGTGTTTGCGGTGAAGCCGGAGCTTGCGAAGTCGTCGTTGTCACTGGTCAGCGACAGGTCGGTTTCCGAAGTGATGGTGATGCGGCCAGAGCCAGTGTCGAAGTCAGCGGAGACGCCGTTGAAGTCGTTGATGAAGTTTTCCAGATCATCAACCGTGCTGTCGTCTTCAACTTCGAAGGAGCCGAGCTCGTAGCCGTTGCCGTCGGTCAGCGTCAGAGTGTCGCCAACAGAGAAGGAACCGGAGTTGATCAGAGCATCCGTGGTCGAGGAGAACGCAGTCGCGTCGACGAGGGTGCCTGCAAAGCTCGTGGTCGCAGAACCGTTGCCACCGATGTAAAAGTCTTCATCGGAGTAGATGGTCAGTTCGCCCGTGCCGTTGTCGAATTCTGCACGAACACCGGCAATGGCGTTGAGGCCATCAACCAGATCCTGAACGGAAGCCGTCGAGGAAACACCACCGGAGAGCACGGCCGGGTTGGTGGCAGTGTCGTTGACGAAGGACAGGCTCTGGGTCGTGGAGATCAGAGTGGAGTCCGACAGGGTGGAGGAAGTGTTCAGGGCAGAACCGCCAGAATCCTGCAGGGTGATGACGGTCTTGCCGCCCTGCAGCTGCAGGGATGCGGAAGCGCCTTCGCCTTCTGCGAGGTCGGAAAGGTTCAGACCGGTGGACAGTGCGGTGTCGGTGTAGTCAACAGCTTCAATGTCGAGCTTCGAAGTGGAGTCTTCGTTGAAGATGGTTCTCAGGTCGTTGCCTTCACCTGCAAGCAGGTTCTTGCCTTTATAACCGGAGTCCTTCGCCAGATCTTCGATCTGCGTCAGCAGGTCGTTGTACTGAGCAGCAAACTGCTTGCGCTCGTACTGGCTCTGGGTCTGCAGGGCCTGGTTGGCCTTTGCTTTTGCAGATTCAACGAGCTTGGTGATGCTCGAAATACCCTGGTCAGCTGCCTTCAGGGTCTGCGTGGACTGGCCCATGTCGTCCAGAAGAGTGGACAGGTCGTTTGCACGGGAGGTCAGGCCGGAAGCCGTGAAGAAGCTGTTCGGATTGTCCAGAGCGGAGTTCACCTTTTTACCGGTCGCCAGTTTGTTCTGGACGTCCGACATGAACTGTGCGGTGGACTGAAGGGTGTTGAGGTTCGCGCGAACCGCGCTCGACAGAGTAATGTCGGCCATTTTGTGTCCTTTCTAGGAGTACAAGATACGAGGACCCTTCCTGGGTCCGAGGGACATCTATCGGCGCTTTCTTGTAAGAAGTTCTAAACAAAGATGGTTAGCGTAAATTAACCTTAACAGCCCCCTAAGCCGAGCAACTAAAATCATTGCCAGAAAAAGTTGAGTATATTGTTTTGAAAGATAAATTTTTGCTGAGTAAAGATCTTAACGAGGACCAGCGAAAGCTTGGGGAATGCCTCTTGCCAGGTGCTCGGGCAGCGCAAATTTCCCCTAAAGGCGGTCGGCTGGTCTGAAACCTGACGGATTTGTTAACTCGTGTGCGGAACGAGGCAGGTGAAGGTGCCGAAATCGAGGACGATAGACAGATGCGCCGGCAAGACGCGCCGGGCCGATTGCACGCGGGGTTTGCCGGCAAGCTTCATAGAGCAAGCTTCAGGGAACGCGCGTGAGGAGGCTGCAAGCGATCAGTTCAAAGACCGTGTGGGTTTGAGGCTGAAGGCGTCGCTGGAGGAGGGCAGCAAACCTGCGGGAGAGGATTGAGGAAAGTCGTGCAGGCAGGGGACTGCCAAGGGCGCAGCACAGCCGGGCGCCGCTGGGAAACGGGCAGGGTATGTGGATGGCTGCGCCTGATCAGATAACGCGTTGAACCGGTTCTGCCTGGGGCTGGGTCTGCCGGGTTTCTATCGACTCGTTGTACGCCCGCAGACGAAGCAATGTCTCTGCAGGTATCTGCCGGACGACCTGACCGGTTTCGGTGTTGGTCGCGACATAGACCAGAGCGTCGTATTCCGGGTCGATGATGTTCTGGCGTTCGACCGTGGAAGAAAACCGTTCGCCGAACGAACGCTGGTCGCGCTCGTTGTTCGCACTGCGCTGTGCGTTTTGCGTCTCGGTAGATGGTCTTACGGTCTCTTCGACCGGAAGGTCCGTCTCAACTGAAGGAGCATTGCGCTCCGGAGCCCGCGCTACCGGCGTAATCGCCGTATATGTCGGCGATGGCGGCCGGGCCAATCCCGTGTCCAACATCTTTTCCTCCGGGTGACTAACAACTTTTACCCGATCAATCTGGAAAGATAACGTAAGGGAATGAATCGTCTGTTAACGGAATGATTAGACTTTTAAGGATTGCGATCTATCCGGTTGCGCCTGTTTCTGATTCGCTCTCGCAGTCCCGTCCTGCCGTTTGGGGAAACCTCTGGGCAGGTTTCGCGAGGGGGATAAATACACGAAAAGCTCCCGGCGGGGAGCTTTTCATCGTTGCAGGATACCCGGCGTGGTTCTTGCTAGCTGTCAGCTATCCTCAGAGCGACTGATTGACAGCGATGCCCCGAGCGGATTGCGGTCCGGTTGGCGCAGAACCGTTTCGTCCGTAGGTGGTCGGTGCATTGGCATTCTTGGCACCGGCGACCTTCGCGACGGTTGCAACGATGTTATTGGCAACGTCTCTTGCCGTTGAAAGCACCGCCAGGTTGATGCGCAGAACCGGCTGGAATTCGCTGTGCTGGCGACGCAGCGACTGGGTGGATGCCGGGGAAAGATTGCCCAGGGCGACCGCGTGTTCCTTCGCTGTCATCATGCCGCGGGTGTATTCGTGGATCAGCCGGGCCTTGTCGGGCTGCAGCTCGCCGGCTTCCCGGAGTTTACCGGCCCTGACCAGATCGGTTTCCATTTCGATCACGGACAGGAGGGCTTCCATGGTGCCGGACAAGGCAGAGCAAAACTGCTCGGCTTCCTGCTGGCTGGTAGGCCGCTCAAGGGAAAACGGAAAGGTGGATGCGTTGGGTTGTGCGGTCATCTTGACCCCTCCTGCAATGCGAGCAGTTCACGTTCCACGCTGTCGGCAAGGCCGATGCCGCCTGTTTGGGCGATGTTGCGTGCATATTCGTCGACCAGAAGGCTCTGCCAGGCATCCGCCCCGTGGCCTTTGCCCCAGGTGCCACCGTTTTCAAGGCCGGTGAACATGTTCTGGAGCATGGTGTTCAGGAAAACGGCCTCAAACTCTTCGGCGGCCTCGCGAACCCGCGTCTTGTTGGTCCGGTCAACGCCGCGCAGCGTGTCCAGCGGGCTTTGTTGAAAGGATGTCGGTGAAACAAGCTCGGCCATCACAGCACCTCGATATCGGCCTGGAGGGCACCTGCGGCCTTGATGGCCTGCAGGATCGAGATCATGTCGCGTGGACCGATCCCGAGAGCGTTCAAACCATCAACAAGCTGCTTCAGCGTGACGGTTTGTGGAACGATGGCGAGTTTGGAACCTTCCTCATCCACGGTGACGTCGGAACGCGGCACCACGGCGGTCTGGCCGTTTGCGAAAGGCAGCGGCTGTGAGACCTGCGGAGATTCAGCAATCGTCACGGTCAGGTTGCCCTGGGCAACGGCGACCATGGAAACCTTCACGTCCTGTCCCATGACGATGATGCCGGAGTTCTCGTCGATGACGATGCGGGCTGCCAGATCCGGTTCGACGATCAGCTGCTCGATGTCCGTGAGAAGATCGACGATGTTGCCATCATATTGCTGCGGCAGGTCGATGCGTACGGTTGCCGGATCAAGCGGTTCGGCTGTCGGCATGCCGATCAGTTCGTTGACGGAGAGCGCGATGCGCCGCGCGGTGGTCAGATCCGGATTGCGCAGGGCGAGACGAAGCGTGGTCAGCGAAGCCAGCTTGAATTCCAGTTCGCGTTCAACAAGGCCGCCGTTGGCGATCCGTCCGGCGGTGGGAACACCGCGAACAACCGACGCGGCATCCGCCTGTGCCGAAAAGCCGCCGATCGCGATCGAGCCTTGGGCGATAGCGTAGACTTCACCATCGGCACCGACCAGCGGTGTGACCAGAAGCGTGCCGCCCTGGAGCGATTCTGAATCGCCGAGGGCGCTGACGTTGACGTCGATCCGGGTACCCTGTGTGGAGAAGGGCGGCAGGTTGGCAGTCACCATGACGGCCGCGACGGTGTTGGTATTCAGGTCGATGTTGCGGGTGTTGACGCCGAGACGTTCCAGCATGGCCTGCAGGCTCTGCTGCGTGAAAGGCGAATTGTTGAGCGAGTCGCCGGTGCCATTCAGGCCGACCACGAGGCCGTAGCCAATGAGCTGGTTTTCGCGAATGCCTTCGAAATCGGCAATATCCTTGATACGGGAGGCGGCGTGTACCGGTGCCAGCAAGGTTGTTGCAGCAACGGCGGCGGCAGCACCCAGAAGTGCCAGCCGCTTGAACCCTCCGCAGATCATTTCACCAATTTTTTGCATTACTGATCTGGCCCGCCATCGTGTTTCCGGCTTTGCTGCCGGGATACATATATTCGAAATGCGCAATGCGAGAGCCGTGCCACTTTTTACAAAGGCGTTGGTTCTTTCCATAAAAGTGGCGGAAATCCGGGCTCTTTGCTGGTATGATCACGAGCATATCCACGCAAAACTGTCGCTTGAGGTTAAAGAAATGTACCTGTTGGTCGGCAAATATTGCCTCACCCCCAAGGACTCATTTACCCTTCTCGGCAGAATCTGACGGGCAGAGCCACTCCATGCGCCAGAATTGCCGTCAGTCCGACTGGAAGATCGATCATGCGTATTACAGGCAATAAACCCATTTCCGGCGTTCAGGGACGAGGCGCCAAGAAGAGCGTTTCTTCAAACGGCGACCAGTTCGCACCGGATCTTGGGGGCGAGGTTTCACAGTCTTCCCAGACCGCGGGCGGTGCGTCCATTCAGGGCATGGATGCCTTGCTGGCCCTGCAGGAGGTTGACGACCGCGCAGAGCGCCGATCCCGCGCCACCAAGCACGGGCACAATCTGCTGGACACACTGGAGTCGGTGCGGGCGGATCTGCTTGCCGGACACGTGTCGGAGGACCGGCTGGAGCTGCTCGCCAGGCAGGTTTCCAAACGCCAGTCGAGTGGTGATCCTGAGGTTGATTCGGTGCTCGAGGAGATCGAATTGCGGGTCAAAGTCGAGCTTGCAAAGCTCGGCCGATTCCAGGATTGAGCGTGCACACAAATCGATAAAATTTGTCGGCTTAGTGTTCAAAATTTACGCAACGTCTTGAAAGGTATAAACTTTCCTTGACGCCATTTTTAGCAAATGAACCGTTGTCCGCTGGCGGAACCGCCTATATATTGCGCCCGGCATAACGGTAATCCGGAGCTATCGATGACGGTTGAAATTGAGTCTGAATATCGACCCTCGGAAGACGAGCCGTTCATGAATGACAGGCAGCGCGAGTACTTTCGGAACAAGCTGCTTGTGTGGAAAGAAGAGATCCTGAAGGAAAGCAAGGAAACCCTCGCCAATCTTCAGGAGGAAAGCCAGAACCATCCTGACTTTGCCGACCGTGCGTCGTCCGAAACGGATCGGTCCATTGAACTTCGCGCCAGGGACCGTCAGCGGAAACTGATCTCGAAGATCGATGATGCCTTGGAACGCATTACAGACGGAAGCTATGGCTATTGCGAAGAGACCGGCGAGCCGATCTCTCTTCGGCGCCTCGAGGCGCGCCCGATCGCGACTTTGTCGATCGAGGCTCAGGAAGCCCACGAGCGTCGGGAAAAAGTGTATCGCGACGACTGATTTCCAGAAAACGGCCGGTTTGCCGCACAGACGGCAGATCCGTAACGACTTTCAAGACCTTCCCCTCGTGGGAAGGTTTTTTTATGCTGTCAACGTCAATAGAGGCCGCTTCTTGGGTTCGTACTTCCGGCGTCGCCAGGATCTTTGCCGTCCAGAATGTCCTTGACCTTGGAGGCTGTTTCGCCGGGGAATTTGAAAATAAATGGGGAGGAGCAAGGCGCCTGCAAGACCGTCAGCAATTCCGGACTCGGATTCGCGGAGATAAAGGCACTTGGTCCGCGCAACGGCGGCATGTTTGAATTCGCAGCTCTCAGCGCAATCAGAAAACGCTCGTTTTCTTCGCCCAGGCTGATCGGCTCACCAAAGGTCGAATTGTCCCACGTCACGGATACTGACTCATCAGGCTCACCTTTGAGCACGGTGTCCACTTCGATCTGAAACTGGGCGTAGTCAGAAAGAAAGCTCCGCATTTTGCAGTATCTGTCGTCCGCGGTTTTTTTTGTTTTCACAGCGCTTTTTCTGGATTTCTCTGACTTTGGGGTCTTCAACGATTTTGTAGTTTCGGATTTTTCCAATAACGACAACATCGGCAAATTTGACGTGACTCAAGTCCATTTGAGCGAAGGTAATACAAGCGTTTGCGTCTATGCCACTCGCCAGCAGGTGGATGCTGGCGAGCATAACGAGAGAAAAATAGCGCATTTTCAGCCCCTAAAATCCACAATGAACAAAAACAACTCTTTCAGGTTGTATTTCTTTGTGGCGCTATTTTGGCTGACGGGGCTTGTTAATAGGTGCTGACGTTCAAAGCGTGATCCTGTAACGGGCAAAGCCGTCTGCGCCGTCACCTGCCGGTTCAATCTTGACCCCTTCCACCGAGGCGGCGTGTTCCGTGCCACCCGGGCCGGTTTCGAACAGGACGCTGGTATCCGGCATCGGTTTGAACGACCAGTTGGCATCTGCCGACGGGTTGATCGTGCCCTGTTCGACAATGTAGCGCACCAGGACGTCGCGATTGGTGTCCGGGCCGATGAAAACGACAACGTCGTCGCTGATGCCGGGGAAATTGCCGCCGCCACCTGCACGGTAATTGTTGGTCGCGACCACGAAGGTTGCTTCAGGGTCGAGGGGTGCGCCGTTGAACTCCAGGTTCACGATGCGGCTGGCGTCCGGATTGAGGACTTCGCCTTTCGCGTCGTATTTCGATGGCTGGCTCAGGTCTATCTGGTAGGTGACACCGTCGATCACATCGAAATTATAGCTTGGAAACTCCGGGTTGATCAGTGTCTGGTCGGCCTTGCCCGGCTCGACTTCCTGGAAAATTCCGGCTGAACGTTCCAGCCATTCCTTCACCGTGCTGCCCTTGATGGCGACCGCGCGAATGGTGTTCGGATACAGGTAGAGATCGGCCACGTTCTTGATGGCGACATCGCCGACCGGAACGTCGGTGTAGTAGTCCGGGCCGCCACGACCGCCGGCCTTGAAAGGCGCTGCTGCGGAAAGAACCGGCAGGCCTTCCCATTCCGTACCCTTCAGCATCTGTTCGATGTACCAGATCTGCGCCTTTGAAACGATCTGGACGCTCGGGTCGTCGGCCACGAGGGCGAAATAGGAATGCAAGGGTGCCGACGTCTTGCCGACGGGGCGGCGGACATAGGCAAGGGTTGCCTCGTGATCTTCCTTCACCGCATCGAGTACATCCTGCTGGCTCTCCACCAGCGGTGTCACGGTTCGACCTTCTTTTTCGTAGATCGGGCGTGCTTCGGTCATGAAATTGGCGACACGCCAGCCGTCGCCGTCGCGCTCGATCATCAGGTCGATGACGCCCAGATGCGAGCCCCAGAAACCGCCCATCGCGGCAGGCTTGCCGAACAACGTGCCTTTCTCGCTGTCGATACCCGGCAGTCCCTCATACTGGGGACCGGGGAAGACCAGATGCTGGTGACCGGTAAAGACGGCGTCGATCCCGTCCACGCCGGCAAGGTGCAGGGAGGCGTTTTCCATGCCTTCGGAATAATCGTTGGCGTCAATCCCCGAGTGGGAGAGGGCGATTACCAGGTCGCAGCCCTGTTCGCGCATTTCCGGGACGAAGGCCTTGGCGGTTTCGATAATGTCACGTGCATTGGCGTTGCCTTCCAGGTGGCGGCGGTCCCAGTTCATGATCTGCGGTGGCACGAAGCCGATGAAGCCGATCTTGATCGGATAGGACTTGCCGGCACCGTCGGTGACCTGTTTTTCAACGATCACATAGGGCTTCAGGAAAAGGGCGTCGTCTCGTGGGTTGCCGGCCAGCATGCTGCCCTTGACAAGATTTGCGCAGACGACGGGGAAATTGGCACCGGCCAGCACCTTCATCATGAAGTCCAGACCGTAGTTGAATTCGTGGTTGCCGAGTGTTGCCGCGTCGAATTCAAGGACGTTCATGCCCTTGATGACTGGGTGCAGGTCGCCTTCGCTCATGCCGCGTTCATAGGCGACATAGTCCCCCATCGGGTTGCCTTGCAGAAAGTCGCCATTGTCGACCAGAACCGAGTTTGTCGCCTCGTTCCGGATATCGCGGATCAGTGTGGCTGTCCGGGCGAGACCGGCGGTGTCGACAGGTTTGTCGCTGTAATAGTCGTAAGGGAAAACATGGACATGGAGGTCAGTGGTCTCCATCAGGCGAAGGTGAGCCGTACCTTCCTTGGCCAGAACCGAATAGGGGTGCAGAGCTGCCGTGAAGCCAGTTGCCGCTGCGCCCATCAAAAGGGTGCGCCGTGAAATCGAAAAGTCTTTGATACTGGACATGAAATGGCTCCTGTTCGGTCGCTCGGCGATTGGTGTCGCTTAGCCTTGCGGAACAGTGCGTGCCGGACCGATAGCTGCCGGTGCCCGCCGGGCGGCATGTTTCCGCGGCACACGGTTTTGATCCGCAAGGATTACAACCGTATGACGCAAATTGCTGCCCGGATCGTCAGTTTTGTCAAGCAGGTTTATGGACCGTCGAGCTGGGTCTACTCGCTGATCTGGCCAGCCATGACCGAGATCGTTTCCACGTAGACACTGGCCTTGTTCCATTGCTTGAGAACGTTGTAATTGGCAGTGCCCGGGCCCCAGCCCTGGCCGCGGCGCCAGCCTTTCTGGGCAAGATAATTTGCGGTGGAAGCTAGCACATCCGGAATGGAGCGGATCAGGTCCTTGCGGCCGTCGCGATCATAATCGACCGCATAACGGACATAGCTGGTGGCGAGAAACTGGGTCTGGCCGAGTTCGCCGGCCCAGGCACCTTTCATTTCGGCCGGCTGCATGTCACGGCCCTGCACGATCTTGAGTGCGGCGACCAGTTCGGCGGTGAAGAAATCGGACCGGCGGCAATCATAGGCCAGCGTGGCAAGGGATTGCAGGACCGGCATGTTGCCGGAGAAGCTGCCGTAGTTGGTTTCAAGCCCCCAGATCGCCAGAAGTACAGGTGCGGGAACGCCGTATTTCTTTTCGATGCCACGGAAGATGCGGGCGTAGGTCTTGCCGAGCTGCTTGCCACGCCGGATCATCGCGTTGTTGACCCGCTTGGCATAGAACTGGTTGAAGCTGAGCTTGAAGGATTTCTGGTTCCGGTCGAGCGAGACCACCTTCTTGTTGTACTTCACGTTTTTCAACGACGGTTCAACGACCCTTTTCTTGAGGCCGTAGCTTTGGGAATTTGCAATGAACGACTGTTTCCAGGCTTCAAAACCACCCGGTCCATTGCCGCAGCTTGCACTCCAGGCAGAAGGTGCGGACAGAAGAACAAAACCAAAGACGAATGCAGAAAGGAGGCGCATCGAATCCCCGCTGGGCCAATATAGGATGAACGGTATTCTATCCGAAAAAGCGGTAGCGTCATCCGGCAGATACAGGAAAAAGAGGATTGGAGGCGGACAAATCCGGTCTCGTCTTTTCCGGTTGCCGCAAATCAGGGGTCTTGCCGGATGAAGTGGCTGTAAGATGGCGCGCCCGGGCTAAGGGTGCCGGCGCGGTCGAATTCGCTGTCGGCGTTGAAGCTGATCTTCGGCAGCGTTTCGAACCTTGCGATCGTTTCCCGGTGGCCTTCGATCTCGTTTTGAAGTCGCGTTTCCAGGTCTTCCCGTGCCGCACCCTTGTGATAACCGTGAACACCGTGGACGATCCTGGGAACCAGAACATCGAAACCCAGATAGCGCAGTGTGTAGGCGAGTGGCCAAAGCAGCATCTGAATGTCGCCTTCCTTGCCGTTGTGGGCACTTTCGCTCGCCTTGGAGCCGGTCGTGGCACAGAAGAGTACGGGCTTGTTCCTGAAATGGCCGGTATCGAAACGGTTGGAAGTGTCGTGCAGGCCACCGTTGGCCAGCACGCGCTCGCACCAGCCTTTCAAGATGGCAGGTGGGGCGAACCACCAGACCGGAAAATGAAACACGATCCGGTCTGCCTGGCGCAGCTTCTCGACTTCTTCCGTAATGACCGTGGGAAGGTTCCCGGTTTTCGAAGCAGCTTCCTGTGTTTTCAGAACGTCGTAAGGGTCAGTTACGATCTCTTCTGCGTAGTGCGCTGCGCGCTCCGCCGGATCAAAGCCAAGCTGGTAGAGGTCTGACCAAAGCACCTCATCGCCTTCAGCTCGGCACGCGGCTTCGGTTGCGCGCGCCCAGGCAGCATTGAAGGAAGTCTGAGCAGGGTGGGCGAGAACGATGAGGGTGGTGGTCACGCGGTGGGGTCTTCCGGAATGAGCGACAAATCAGGTAACGGGCCACACCCTAAACGGTCTTTTCCGGCCTGGAAATGAGAACGGGCACGATGCTCGGGGAGCGAGACATCGTGCCCGTCATCAGCCGGGCCGGCGACGCTTCTAGAACGCGTCGCCGGATTCGGCCGGGGGACTGAGAAAGGTTTGGGATCAGAAGGGGAGCAGGATATCCAGCACCTGGTTGCCGACCCGTGGCTGCTGGACATCGGTAATCTGGCCGCGGCCACCATATCCGATCCGCGCTTCGGCGATCTGCTCGCTGGCGATGCGGTTATCCGACGTAATGTCTTCAGGTCTGACGATACCGGCGACGATCAGCTCGCGGACTTCGAAGTTCACACGAACTTCCTGACGGCCTTCGATTACCATGTTGCCGTTCGGCAGAACCTGGGTCACCACGGCGGCGACGGTGGTCTGCAGGACTTCGTTGCGGTCAACGCTGCCGTCGCCGGAGAAGCTGGAGTTGCTGTTGACGTTGGCAAGGTCGCTGGCGGCAGAACTTGCCGGCAGGAAGATGGTGTCGATTGCCGTTCCGAGTGCGCCACCAACATCGGCACCGCTGGACTCAGACCGGCTCCGCTCGGTCTTGTTGTCGATCTCGGCCTGGTCGTCGATGGTGACGACGACAGTCAGGATGTCACCGACCTGACTGGCGCGCTGGTCCTTGAAGAAGGCGCGGCTGCCGGACTGCCACAGCGAATTCGGATTGTAATGAGCCTGCTGCGGTTCCGGCATGGGCATCTGCACCGGCCGGTAGCCCGGAGTGGTGGTCGGATCCTGAATGGCGTTCAGGGCTGGCTGCTGGCCAACATTTGCGAGTTTGTCGGCAGTGCCGCAACCCGCAGCGAGGGCGGAAAGGGCGATGCTTGCCAGCAGGTGTCTGGGAAAGGTGCTCAGCATTTAGTTTTTCTCGCTGTTCAAGCTTGCAACAATCGGATTGGCGGCGTGAACGCGTACTTGGCCGCGGGAGGTAATCGTCGCCGGCACGATGCGCCGCGACTGCAGGTTCATGACGTCGATCACGTCGCCCTTGGCGCCGGTATCCATGGCCTGGGCCCGTGAAGTCAGCTTCATGCCCGGCATGACATAGGTGACGGTGATCTTCTCACCGCGTTCGATCAGGATCGGGCGCTGGACGTCATTGCGCGACAGGGGCGAATTCGCACGCAAGGTGGTGCGGGCTTGCTTGCCGACAATGTCTTCCATTTCGGTGAGGGCACCTGCCGGTACCTTGGTGCGGGCTTCGCGAATGATGTTCAGGTCTTCTTCACGAACAATGTCGCCCCGGCGCACGGGCTGCACCAGAACCAGCACATCGACCATCTCCGTCGCAACGCCGGTCAGGGTCAGAGGCTCGGTTCCGAACTCGACCGCGACGGCTGCGTGGATGGTGAAGCGGCCGTTCGACTGGGACCATTCTACCCTGTCGATGCGGATCGGATCGTGTACCTTGGGATCGGCGAGAACCTGATCGGGCGCTTGCAGCAAGCGGATATCCAGGCGCTCGGGATCAATGCCGGCATTGCGGTCTGCCAGAGCCTTGCGGGCAAGGCCGGCAAGCTGGTCCCGGTTCAGCCTTGTTGCCCCGCGAAAGACGACGACGGTTCGCAGGCCATCGGTGCCTGCCGTCTCGAGGCCGGCTGCGCGAGCGCGTTCGGCAACGACATCCGCGGGCACATTGCCGGAGGTTCCCATATCCGGTGAACGGAACAGCGGCTTGGATGCCAGCAGCCCGGCATTGGAATAGAAGTCGCCTACCGTCACGATGTCCGACAGGGTCATGACCTGCGACCGGAGCACGGGTTTTTCGTCCGCCAGGGCAGGCAGGGAAAGCAAGCCCGCCAGCAGCAACCCGACTTTCAGCAGATGTCTCTTCATCGTCTCAAGCCTCGGTCTTAGCGGAGGTTCGTGGTGGTGGAATACATCTCGTCGGCTGCCTGGATGATCTGTGAGTTCATCTCATAGGCGCGCTGTGCGGAAATCAGGTCGGCGATTTCCGTGACTGCATCCACGTTGGCCATTTCAAGAAAATACTGCTGCACCGTGCCGTAGCTCTCGTCGCCCGGATTGCTGGTATCGGGTGCGCCGCTGGCGTCTGTTTCCAGGTAGAGGTTGTCGCCAATGGCTTCGAGACCAGCCTTGTTGACGAAACGGGCAAGCTGGATCTGGCCGAGCTGAACAGTATTGCCGCCCTGGTCGACACCCTGAACGACACCGGTGTTGGAAATCGTGACGTCCTTGACCGTTTGCGGAATGGTGATGCCCGGATTGACGGAATAGCCGTCGATGGTCACCAGCTGCCCGTTAGCATCGCGCTCGAAGGAACCGTCACGGGTATAGGCCGTCGTTCCGTCCGGCATGTCGATCTGGAAAAAGCCTTCGCCGCGGATGGCCAGATCCAGTTCCTTGCCGGTCTGCTCGAGAGAGCCCTGGGACATGATGCGGCCGGTGGCTGCGATCTTTACGCCGGAACCGATCTGGATACCAGTGGGGACGATGGTGCCGGAATCCGATGTTTCCGTGCCCATGCGACGCAGGTTCTGGTAGAGCAGGTCCTGAAAGTCGGCCCGCTGCTTCTTGAAGCCTGTCGTGCGCATGTTGGCGACGTTGTTCGAAATGACTTCGACGTTCAGTTCCTGGGCCTTCATGCCAGTTGCGGCGATATGAAGTGCTTTCATGGTAGTGATCCCTTAAAGGCGCTTAGGCCTGAATCTTGCCGAGAGTGGAGATCGCCTGCCGGCGCAACTCATCCAGGTCTTTCACGATCTTGGAAGTGGAGTCGTAAGCGCGCGTCACTTCGATGAGGCGCGTGACTTCCGTGATGCCGTAGACGTTGGAGCCTTCGACGGCGCCCTGCACCATGCGGACTTCCTGGGCCGGTATCGGGTTATCAGCCTTGAACATCGTGTTGCCGATCTTCTCCATCGTCCGAACGTCTTCGAAGTCGACGACCTTGATGCGGCCGCGAATGCCCAGACGGGTTGAGATCGTGCCGTCCTGGGCAATCTCGACGCGGCCATCCTGATCGTTGAAGGAGATCGGACCCTGGTCGGTCATGACAGGGCTGCCGTCTGCCGAGATCAGCTGGCCGGTCGAGTCGAGCCGAAACGCGCCGCTGCGCGTATAGGCTTCGGTACCGTCCGGCATCTGGACCGCGAAAAAACCATCACTGTTGAGGGACAGGTCGAATTCGTTACCCGTCATCTTGATCGGGCCATGCGTGAAGTCGGTCCGTGTCGTGAACATGTCGACATAGGAAATGGCGCGGTCCTGCGGCTCAAAAGCCGAGCCGTCTGCCACCGGCATGACGTATTCCGAAAAATGCAGATTCTGCGACTTGAACCCGGACGTATTGATGTTCGCCATGTTGTTGGCGATCACATCCAGATGGTTCCGCAGGATCGATTGCCTTGATAAGGCAACTAGTTGAGCGTTCTCCATAGTGAACGGTTCCCTTCGTGCTCCCCGAGTAAGCCGGCCGATCTCCCCAGATCCGCTGGCTCGTTAAGGTTAATGCACGAGGCGTGCCAGTTTTTAAATCCTTGGGAAATCTGGGTAAAAATCAAAAGGGGCGGGTGCACGCGGCAAGAGATTCCGGCAGAAGTTAACCACTTGGCAATTTTTGCCCGGTGACTCGCGTTAATGGCTCGGTAACCATTCGTTAACCATTAACTCTTTAGTAATAAATAAGCGCGCGCGAGCGCTTGCAGATCGGAGTGCGGAATGACAGACGAAAACGCCGCAGCCGGAGAAGACGGCGAGGATGGAGCTGAAGCTGGTGGCGGTGGCCGCAAGAAGAAGCTTATCCTGTTCGGCGGCATCGGTCTGGTGGTTCTGCTCGCCGCAGGTGGGGCGGCCTATTATTTCCTGATGGGATCGAGTGCACCGGCACCGGTTCCCGGAGAGACGGAAGCGCCGCAGGAAGTGCAAAAACCGGTGGTCTTCTATGACCTTCCGGAAATGACGGTGAATTTGGCGACGGAAGGGCGCACGACCTATCTGAAGGTCAGGATTGCCCTGGAAGTCGAGAACCGTACGATGATCGATCAGATCCAGCCGTATCTGCCGCGCATCCTGGATGCGTTTCAGATCTATCTGCGCGAGCTTCGCCCTGCGGACCTGGAAGGGTCTGCCGGTTTGTTCCGCCTGAAGGAAGAATTGCTCAGACGGATCAATCTGTCGGTTTATCCGGCGAAAGTTGAAGGGGTGCTGTTCAAGGAAATCCTTGTCCAGTGACTTTGTGAATGGCTGATATCGACGACGATGACGACCTGTCCGAAGAGGACATGGCCGATGCCTGGGGCGCCGCTCTTGCAGAGCAGGGTGCCGGCAGCGACGACGACGAAGATCTCGCCGCGGCGTGGGGTGCTGCTCTAGAGGAGCAGGGCGCCGGCAGTTCCGACGATATGGCGGCCCAGTGGGCAGCCATGATCGACGACAGCGAACCGGACCTTGAAAATGCCACGCGCGGTGCTGACCGTGTCCTGAACCAGGAAGAAATCGACAACCTCCTCGGCTTCAACATCGAGGACACGATTGCTGGTGACCAGAGCGGCATCCGCGCGCTGATCAACTCGGCAATGGTATCCTACGAGCGTCTGCCGATGCTCGAAATCGTGTTCGACCGTCTTGTGCGTCTGACGACCACGTCCTTGCGCAACTTCACGTCCGACAACGTGGAAGTGTCGCTCGATTCCATCAGCTCGGTTCGTTTCGGCGACTATCTGAATTCCATCCCGCTGCCGGCCATTCTCGGTGTCTTCAAGGCCGAGGAATGGGACGGGTTTGGTCTGATCACCGTTGAATCCAGCCTGATCTATTCGATTATCGACGTGCTTCTTGGTGGAGGTCGGGGGACATCGGCCGTGCGCGTCGAGGGCCGGCCCTACACCACGATCGAGACCGGTCTGGTCCAGCAGATGGTGGCGCTGATCCTTCAGGATGCCGAGCACGCCTTCGCGCCGCTTTCTCCGGTCCATTTCAACTTGGAACGTCTTGAGACGAACCCGCGCTTTGCCGCGATTTCCCGGCCCGCAAACGCCGCCATTCTCGTCGAGCTCAGAATCGACATGGAAGACCGGGGCGGGTCCGTCGAAATCATGATGCCCTATGCAACGCTGGAGCCGATCCGCGATCTGCTTCTGCAGATGTTCATGGGGGAAAAATTCGGCCGGGATCCGATCTGGGAAGGCCATTTGGCGACCGAAATTCATGCCGCGGAAGTCGAGGTCGATGCGGTTCTTTACGAGACCTATCTGCCGCTCGGACGGGTGCTCAGTCTCGATGTCGGCCAGACGCTTGTCTTCGACAAGGAACCGACCGATCCGGTGATGATCAAATGCGGCAACATTCCACTGACCGAGGGAACGCTCGGCAAGGTGGAGGATTCCATTGCCATCCGTGTCGCAAAGAATTTGCGCAAGCCAAAAATGACGCTGGCCGCCTTCGAGCGCGCCATGCAAAGCGAAATGGGGGACCAATGAGCACTTTGCCACTCGGAATGATCATTGAAGGACTGGTCGCGGTTCTTCTGGTGATTACCATCGGCTACTGCTTCACGCTGAACCGCCGTCTGCAGCGCTTGCGGGCCGACGAAGAGGTACTGCGTGCGACCATTTCGGAGCTCATGACGGCCACGGAAATTGCCGAGCGTGCCATCCTCGGTCTGAAGACGACCGCGGCAGAGGCTGACAAGACACTTGGCAGCCGTCTTAAGCAAGCGGAAACCATGTCTCACACTCTTGCCGAACAAGTGGGCGAAGGTGAGATAGTATTCACGCGGATTTCGCAGATTGCGGAGGCGGCCCGTTCGGCTGCGCCGCAGCGCGAGGCGGTGACGAGGAGCGATCCTTATGCGGCTCAGCCGCAACCGGAACCGCAGCAATACGCGCAACAGGCTGCAGGCTATGGCCAGGCAGCTCCGGCCGTGGAGCCGGAGCGCCGCAGGAGCAGCCGGGCTTCCGATATTCGCAGTGCTGCGGCGGAAGCAACTGCGCGGCTGGAACAATTCCGTAAACGGAACGGTGCTGCTGCATGAACTTGAGACTGCTGCCTTTGTTGGGTGTTTCGGCAAGCGCTCTGCTGGCCCTGAAGCTGCTTGGCTTCGCGCTGGGCCCGCAAAGCGGCAACCTGCCCATCAATGGCGCAGTCGCACAGGAAACGCCGGGGGCTGACGGCGGTGACATGGCTGACCCAACGGCTGAAATGGCCGCGGATGGTCCGCCGCCACCACCGCCGCCGGGGGGAGGGCTGCCCGACCAGCCGGCCCTGCCGGACAGTCTTGAAATCGGTGGTTCGGCCGCGGAGCGCGCTGTTCTGGAAAGTCTTGGCAGACGGCGCGAGTCTCTGCAGGAGCATGAAGGCCAGCTGGACCTGCGTGAAAAGCTTCTGCAGGCCACCGAAGAGCGCATTCAAAAGCGCGTTGATGAACTGAAGAAGCTCGAAGAGCGCATCGAGGCAGCTGTCGGACAGAAGCAGGAGCAGGAAGAAAACGAAATTGCCGGCCTCGTGACCATGTACGAAAGCATGAAGCCGAAAGATGCCGCCCGGATCTTCGATCGCTTGAGCCTGCCGGTCCTTTTGAAGGTGGTGCGCCAGATGAAACCTCGAAAGATGGCAGATATCCTCGGGAAAATGGATCCTGAAGCGGCCGAGCGCATGACAGTGGCAATCGCGAACGCCTCTCCGTTACCCTCAGCGGACACAAAACCGGTGCAGGCACAGGCGCAAGCGCCGGAGGCCTTGCCGAAAATTCCGTCAAACTGACCGGAAAGACCGGATTTCGGCGTATCGCGTAAGGGCACGTTAACAAGACCTGACTAACAATAGTGTGTTGGCGTCATCCGAGGACAGAACATCTTGCCAGGACCGTTCCTGACATCCCAGACCGGCGGAACTCCCGCGTTTTCGGACAGGGTGCGAACTTTCGCGCGCCTGCTGGTTTCGTTCTGGCTTGTTCTGGCCTGCGTCACGGGTGCCGCCCTGGCCCAATCCGACAATCTGGAACCGGTTGATCTGACCGTTTCTCCGGGGGAGGGTTATGGCCGTATCGTCCTGACGTTCAAGGACCGCACGCTGCTTCCGATCTATGATGCGGTCATCACAGGCGGGGTCCTGCGGATTTCATTTGAAGATCCGATCGACATCAACGTTGACGATGTTCCACTGGACCTGGGCGACTACGTGACCATCGCCCGGCGAGATCCGGACGGAAGTGCCATCCGCTTTGCACTGAAGAACCAGTTCCAGATCAATACTCTGGAAGCCGGCGAAAAGCTGTTTGTCGATATCCTGCCGATGGACTGGCAGGGCTTGCCGCCTGGACTTCCCGACGATGTCGTGCGTGATCTTGCAAAGCGTGCCGAAGAGGCGATGCGCAAGGTTCGCGCCCTCGAACAGGCGCGACTCAAGGCTCAGGAAGGGCCGGAGGTGACGCTGCATGTGGGGGAGCATCCGACATTCACCCGTCTGGTGTTTGACTGGTCTATCAAGTTCGACACCGCTTTCGTGCGCGAAAACGACATCATCAAGGTGACGTTCAACCATCCGGCACAGCTGGACATTGCCCACCTGCGCGCGCATCTGCCCCAAGGGGTGATCGACGCGACCTCCTTCCTGGACCAGGGCAAGCTGAAATTCCTTATGCGCGTCGAGCCGTCGGTCGACATTCGGGCGTTCCGGGAGGAGCAGACCTACGTTATCGACGTGACGCCGGAAAACATGGAAGTGAATGATCCGGCAAATGCGCTGATCAACAAGGAACTGTCCGTCGAGGACAACGAAAACCGCAAGGACATGATTACCGCGCCGGGCCTGCGCGACACGCGTGAGGTCAAGAACCCGCGCGGGAATCCGACGTCCGGCGGGAGCACGGTGAGCGGAGGCGGGGTCCTGAAGGAATCCAAGGCCGATGAATCGCCGGCCTATACGATTGTTCCGCTGGGAGGCGGCAAGACGGATGAGGGGGCCGAGGCACCGCAAGTGCCCCAGCCGTCAGCCGTTGAAAATTCTGATCAGTCCGCCGCACTGTCGGCCGAGCCCGATCCGGAAGCCGGTCGTGCGAACGCTCCTGCCGAAACTCAGCTTGCCATGGTCCCGCGCATCAAACCGTTGGTTGGGGAAGAAGCGCTGCGAGGGCCAGGGAGCGGGACCGAGATCGCTGACGCTGGTGTTAACGTCACTCCGACCGCCCTGGCGGTCGAAACGCTTCCTGCGCCAGAGCTTGCTGCCGCTGTCCTGCCGATTTCGGCTGATGGCGCAGCTGAATTGCTGACGACAGCGGCCATTCCCGCGGCCGAAGCAACAAGCGGGAACGACGCCGTTGCTCCGTCCAACGCTGGTCTGGTAACCGTTGCCCAGGCTGAGCCCGGTGCTTTGCCGTTGAACGAAGTGCTGCCGGAGGATGAAGAAATCGTCCGGGAAGCGCCGATGCTGGACTTGTCCACGCAGCAGATCGGCGACCAGCAGCAGGAAGCCGCGCCCGAAAACAACGGCATTCCGACACTGCAGCAGGTCGACACAATCAACCGGGGTAGCCAGCCGAATGCGCCGTATGGCGCAACGCCAGTGCAGATCCTGAACACGCCGACGCTTGGTAGCGGCGACGTTCCAGCCGGGATCCAGCTTCCCGGCACGCAGCAATCAGCACCGGAGACCTGGCGCGCCAACGGCGGCCAGGATTTGAACCAAGGGCGTCCCTCACCGGAGCAGCCGCCGGAAAACTTCGCTGAGGAAGTGCGCAACTTCGTTTCTGCTGAAGCCCGGCGCATCGGGAACACGGTCCGCGTTGTGTTCCCGTTCTCCGAGCCGGTTTCCAGCGCGGTGTTCCGGCGCAACGACAGCATCTGGCTGATCTTCGATACCGATGCCACGATCGACACTCGGGGGATGGTCTCGGCGCTGGCCGAAACGGCGGAAACTATCGAGGTTCAGCAGTTCGACGATTACCAGATCCTGCGGATGGACATGACCGATCCTGTACTGGCGACGGTGGGTGTTGACGGCAATGCCTGGTCGCTCGTTATCGGCGACCTGATCCTGGAACCCTCCATTCCGCTGCAACTGGAACGGACTGTGCGAGGCGATGGCGGCTCCGTGCTGCGAGTGCTTTATCAGGATCCGCAGAACATTCGTCAGATTACCGACCCGTTCGTTGGCGACACGATATCTCTTGTCACCGGCTTCGGTCCGCCACGCGGTCTGTTGAAGCCTCAGACGTTTGTCGATCTGGACGCCCTGAGTTCCGCGCAGGGCATTGCCGTCGTGCCGAAGTCTGACGGCTTGAAGATGAAGATCCTTGGAGATGACGTGATCATCGAAAAGGAAGGCGGTCTTGCGCTTTCCAGCCAGCATCTGCGAGGCGGATCCGGATCGAGCCAGACAATCGTCGATCCGGAAGACAGCAACTTCATCGAGTTCGTTTCCCTGAGCACCGAAGGTCCGGGGGCTTACCGCACCCGCCTGCTGGAGCTGCAGGACAAGCTGGCGAAGTCGCCGACAGGCAAGCGCCGCAAGCCCTTGATGGCTTTGTCGCGGTTCTATCTGGCGCATCAGTTTGCGCAGGAAGCGCTGGGGCTGATGAAGCTTGCGCTGGAAGAAGAACCGGCACTTGCCGAAGACAGTTCCTTTAACCTGATGATGGGGGCGGCCCAGACCCTGGCCAACCGGCCCGACGCGGCCTATGCGCATCTGAACCGACCAGACCTGAAGAACAGTCCAGATGCTGCTGTCTGGCAGACGATTGTTGATGTGAAACTGGGTAACTGGACGTCCGCCCGTATTGCCATGCCGCGCGGACGTGCCGTGGTCGGCAACTACCCGGAAGCCATCCAGACAGAATTCAAGCTCGCCGCCGCACAGGCCATGGTCGAGGTCAATGATTTCGGTGTTGCCAACAGCGTGCTGGCCGAGATCGAACCCGCCGAAGTGACGCGGACGCAGGCTGCCCGTTACGATATCCTGCGTGGCCGCGTTGCCGATGCCTCCGGCCGGTCGCAGGAAGCCTTGACCGTGTTCGATCTCGTGACCAGGTCCGACGACCGGCCGCGGGCGGCCGAAGCGGAATACCGCGCGCTCCGGATCCGTTACCGGGATGGCGAACTCAACATGGAGCAGGCCATCGATCAGCTTGCCGGGCTGGCAACGTCCTGGCGTGGTGATGAAATCGAATTGAAGACATTGAGGTTCCTGGCACAGCTCTATGCCGAGCAGGGCCAGTACCGCGAAGCGTTCGAAGCCATGAAATCGGCCGTTCAGGCTGAACCCGATGCGGATACCACGCGGCTGCTGCAGGAAGAGATGAATGGCCTCTTCAACGCGTTGTTCCTGGACGGCAAGGCGGACGAGATGCAGCCGGTGAAGGCGCTGGCACTCTTTTATGATTTCCGCGAACTTGTGCCGATCGGTCGTCAGGGAGACGAGATGGTCCGCCTTCTGGCCAAGAGACTGGTGGAAGTCGACTTGCTGGACCAGGCAACCGAGTTGCTGCGCCATCAGGTTGACAACCGCTTGAAAGGTGCAGCGCGGGCACAGATTGCAGCGGATCTTGCGGCGATCTACCTGATGGATCGCAAGGCTGAAGAAGCACTGCGGGTGCTCAACCGGACACGGCAGGCGAGCCTTCCGTCGACCCTGGAGCGTCAGCGCAACATCGTTGAAGCCCGTGCCCTGACCGAAAGCGGGCGCCCGGATCTTGCGCTGGAACTGGTTCGCAACATGCGCGGTTCGGATGTCGATCGGTTGCGGGCAGATACATTCTGGGCAGCCGAAAGCTGGCGGGATGCGGGTGAGCAGCTGGAAGCGATGCATGGCTCGCGCTGGTCCGACAACATTCCGCTAGATGATCTTGAACGCCGCGACATCCTGCGGGCGGCCATCGCCTATTCGCTGGCGGGCGACCAGCTCAGCCTGGAACGCCTGCAGACAAAGTACATGTCCAAGATGTCCGACAGCCCCGAGGCAATGTCCTTTGAGGTCGTGACCCGGCCGATCGAGGCGCAGGGTGTCGAGTTCCTCGAAGTCGCCAACAGGCTTGCCGATGTCGATTCACTGGAAACCTTCCTGAAAGAATACCGGCGTCAGTACATGTCTCCCGATCGCAGCCCGGATCAGTCTGCCGCTGCACCCGTCACCGAAGAAAACGCCGGCTGAAGCTGACGCTGTGTGAAAGTTGTCCGGTTGCAGGGGGACTTGCGCACCGGTGCCAACTCCTGTTCAGTTGCGGTCGTTCACCCTTCCACACGTGTCGCGATCCGCTGCACGTTCTCACAAAGAACCTGATTATGCGGCCTCATGGCCCCACCTTTCCGCTTTGCAGCGGTGGATGTGTCTGTTCGTTGGCTTTGGAACACCGGAAAAAGGAACTCCTTCATGTCCTTGAAAATCGTCCGGCGTCTTATCCCGGAATGGGGCACGACCTATGGTCCTGCAGGCGAGGGACCCTTTCCTGCCGTCATGGTGTTTCATGGCTCAGAGGGGGCATGGTCAGGCTGGAGCCATCGAAATGCGGTTCTCCTGGCAGCACATGGTTATCTGGCCTTTCCTTTCGGCTATTCGAAGGGGGGCAATGCCTGGAATGCCGGCAGCATTGAAAACGTGTCACTGGACAGAAGTCTGGAAGCCTTCCGGGCGCTGCGTGCATTTGAGGCCGTTGGTGAAAAGGCGGCATTCTACGGCGTGTCGCGGGGGGCTGAACATGCCCTTTTGCTGACAGCCCTGATGGCGGAAGAAGGTCTTGACGGCCTGCCTGACGCGGTGGCTGTGCACAGTCCGCCAGACGTTGTGTGCGGGGCGTTCGACAGCAAGGCTTACCGCGACGCTGGAGATCCAGGCTGGCAGCCATGGGACCCCGGTGAGCGGGCATGGTCCTGGCGCGGGTCTTCCGAGAACCTTCTTCCTACGAAACAGATCGAAATAGAACGCTATGACGGACCGGTTTTCCTGAGTCACGGGTCGGCCGACCGGGTCTGGTCAGTGGACATGACAAAGCGTCTGGAAGCGCGGCTTCTTGCCCATGGCCGGAAGCCGGAGGTTCATATCTACGAAGGCCAGGACCATATCACGACCAGTGCTGCAGAAAATCTGCATCACGAGAACCTGCTGACATTTCTGGACAGAAATCTTCTGGCATCATGACATTGCCGAGGGCGGTGTGCTGACCACGCACTCGTGTCAGGTGACTGCCTTCAGAAGCGACTGTGACGGCGGCTGACCAGGGTTCTTATGCGGTTTCTTGAGTTCGGACTTGTAGCGCATGACGAGTTCGGGAATGGACCGCGTGCTTCGGTCCAGCCACTCGCAGCGTGCTTTCAGGAAGTCGCGATAGGTCTTTTCATGGATGCCGGTCTGCAGCATCAGGCGCATGATCGCACCATCCGCATCGGATTTCAGCGTGTCGGAAACAACCTCGTCGGCGAGGTTGATCTTGCGGCTGATCAGCCAGATGGCCGCATCAAGGCGGCCTTCTTCGAACAGAGTTCGCAGAATTGCATCGAAGGACAACTCGCCGTTGGCAATCTGGATGCTGGCTTCGTGGCGCGAATAGGTGATGCCATCGAGGTCGATGCTGCCGTCGTGTCGCTCTTCGATGGTCTTCGCCAGGCGCTGCAGTTCGCCGGTTTCCAGTGCCTTCTTGAGAGGAGGCGGGATCAGCGGACAGTTGGTCTCCAGAATGTCCATCTGGGTTTGGAGAAACTCTTCGTCTTCCAGTGCACGCCTTGCAATGCCGGCGAGCACGTCTGCTTCCGTGTTTGCAAAGATCAGCAGGGCGAGTGTGCCTCGGACGGAAAAGGGCGCTGCCATATTATGGAGGAGCTCGTGGACCACATCCCGGCTGGCCCGCGCAATCATCGTGTCGGTCATCTCTTCGGAAAGATCAGGTCTCTTTGCCGTTGACTTGCGCTTGTCATTGCCGCCGTTCTTGGCGATCTGCATGAGACCGTTCTGGCTGATCATCGGCGAGCATTCGATCACCGGTTCCGACAGTTCGTAATCTTCCTGGGCGAGCCGGTCCGCAAGGTCGGGGATGATGCGGTCGGTTTTTGCAAGGCGTACGACAAGTTCGTAGCGTGCAGCGCGGTCCAGCTGGTCGAAAACCGAGAGAACAATTCGCGAAAACAGTTCCCGCTCCATCTCCGTCGGCTCGTGGTCTTCCGACCGCGCATATTCGCCGACGAGCGTGCGGATGAGTTTTGATCTCGCCTCTGGTTCTTTGATCCGGGCGAGCTGTTCTAATTGTTCTCTTAACACTGTCCTGCCGCTATTAACGAAGGGGCACAATTCGGGCCCGCACGGCTGTAACTATTACAGTCCTATCTTAATTTTCTTCTACTTTTAACGACTTGGCCGGGTGTTTCAGCCGCCGCCGAAGCTCTTGACCAGCGAGCCCGCCACCAGGTTCCAGCCATCGACAAGTACGAAGAAGATCAGCTTGAACGGAAGAGAGATTACCACCGGCGGCAACATCATCATACCCATGGACATCAAGACGGATGCAATCACGAGGTCGATGATGAGAAACGGCAGGTAGAGCAGGAAGCCGATTTCGAAAGCACGCCGCAGTTCGGAGATCATGAAAGCGGGAATGAGCGTGGCCATGGAAAGGTCTTCCGGGCCTTCCGGTGCTTCTTCTCTGCCGGAGAGTTCCTCGAACAGGGCGAGGTCCTTTTCGCGGACCTGGGACAGCATGAACGTCCGGAACGGATCGGAGGCACGCTCGAAGGCCTGCTCGAATTCTATGTCCCCGTCGATGAGCGGTTGAACGCCGGCATCATAGGAGGCCTGCAAGGTAGGCATCATGATGAAGGCCGACAGGAACAGTGCAAGGCTGACCATCACCATGTTGGGCGGGGCCGTCTGCAGGCCGATGGCAGACCGCAAGAGCGACAGCACCACCACGATACGGGTGAAGCTGGTCACCATGACGAGAATGGAAGGCGCCAGCGACAGGATGGTCAGAAGGACAACCATCTGGACGGCGCGTTCCGTCAAGGTGGTATCATCGCCAAAACCGACCGAGATTTCCTGCGCAGCAGCCGGTCCGGCCAGAACCGCGAGCAATGCGGTCAGCAAAAGCATCAGACGGATCAGACCGCCAGGCCGCAGGAGCGATTGCAAGCGCATCATCCGTTTGACTGTCCACCCAGTTCGTCCAGGATCTTCGCCATTTCTTCCTCGATGGGATTTCTGTCGCCCAAACCGGCGGAAGGCCTGACAGGCGCCTTGACCGGTGGCGCAGAGCTCGTCACGGGACCGCTGGTTACCGGGGCAGGGGCTGATACCGATGCCACAGCAGACGGCGCGACCGTTGCAGTAGCGCTTGCGGTTTCTTCCTGCGCCTCTTCAGCCTCGTCGGCAGATGCCTCGTCAGCTGGCATTTCCGCTGCGGAAGACGCTTCGGGCTTGTCCTGAGCCGGGGTGGACGCTTCCGGCACGTCTTCCAGGAGATCGCCGATATCCAGCGAGAGTTCCCTGGAAGGGGCGGCTTCTGCGACCGACTGCGTTTCGGCTGTGGCGCCTTCCTCTTCCAAGGAAGCCGCTGTCCGGGCTTCATCATCCGCCGTGACGTCGGCAGGTTCGATTGCTTCAGTCACTTCGGGCTCTGAAACATCGCTTGAAGAGTGTTGTGCATCGGCCATCTGGACGTTTTCGTCCGCCGTGTCCGCCATCGCCTGGCCAAGGTCGGCGGGCTGGTCCGGTTTCGGCATGCTTTCTTCCGCCGGAGCTTCCTGCGCAGGGGCTTGTTGAGCTGTGGATGCTGCGGTCAAGGTTGCGGCAACGAGCACCGGCTCCACCTTGTGCTCCGGCAGAACCTGCTCAACCGGCTTCAAGAGAGCGGTTTTGGCCCGTGCCGCCGGTCCGGAAGCGGGCGGGGAGATCGTTCCGCCATAGGAAGGCCGATCACGGGCCGTGAAGGGGCGTGCCAGGGACTTCAATGTGGAAGCTGTCTTGCTTTCCTGCGGCGCAGAGGGAGCCGGAACGGCAGGACGCACTTCCGGCGCTTTTACGGGTGCTGTTGCAGGTTCACTTGCCTGCATCTCAGCTTCCAGGGCAGCAGCAATGTCGACCTTGCCTTCGTCGGTGCTTCGCGGAGGCGAAACTTCCGGTGTAGCAGGCGCGGGAGCGGCTGGTTTAGTGGCGGCCCGGTTGAAGCCGTTCTGAGTGGCGGCACGTAGCAGATCGCTCGCGCGGCCCAGTCCTCCACCGCTTTCCGGCTTGTCGGGGGTGGTCTTGGGTGGCGTTGCCTGTTGGGCCGGGGGCGTCGGGGCGTGTACGGTTGCCGGGGCACTCTCGGCCGCACGCGTGGCGGTAAGCCGGGAGGGAGTGGGTTCCGAATAATTGCGTTGCTGTGCAGCCGAACTCACACTGGGGGCTGCCGGCGTGGCAACCGGGGTGGCTGCTGCCTGATACGAAGGTGAGGCCGGTGCGGATGGCTGTGCCACCGGAGCGGCAGGTTGCGGTGCCGGGGCGACCTGCTGTGGCGCCGGTGGAGATGGCTGCGCTAGAGGTGCGGCAGACGGAACTGGCGTACGTGCCTGGACTGCGGGTGCTGCGACTTCCTGTTCTTCGAGGAAGTCGTCAGGCCGGGCCGGGATCTCCGGTCCGGGGGCGACTGCGGCCTTGACCGGCATCGGCATGTTCGAAGGAGACGGTTGCCCGGGCCGGGCCTGGGCCAGCGGGGTGTTGCGAACGATATTCTGTTCCACCACAACGTCGCTCGGGCCGCCGACCAGGATGAGATGCTCGATGTTGTCCCGGCGAATGAGCAGCAGCCGGCGGCGAGCGTCGACAGAAGCACTGTCCATGATGGCAATCCGGGGCTGCCGGTTGCGGCTTTGCGGAGCACTTGCTCCCATCAGGCGCTTCAGAATGAAAATAAACAGTCCGAACAGCAGCAGCACGACGGCCAAAGCCAGTATGACTGCAATAGCCTGCGTGATGCCCCCGCTCACGTTGAATGTGGTCTCAATCCAGTTATACATCTTACCCTCGTGCCGCCCCGCTTGCGGTTTGATCGCGTGTGCCGGTTACTCCGGTTTTTTGCCTCAATTGGGGAGGTTTGCCTTTATCCCCAGTAATTCCGGCGGTTGAGCCTGTGCAGGCTCCTGTCTCGCAAACCTCTCGGCTTTTTTGTTTTTCCCCGTTGCGGCGGGAATGTTTTGCCCCGTCGGTACCGGTTCAGCCGCTTGCTGATCTGCTTCGAATCTTTCTAGGACTTAAAGTTAACAGAGGCAGGCAAATTTTGCCTGTTGGCGGCGCCTCTCTTTTTGCGAAATGCAAAGGAAAGTTGCCTCCTCCACTGGTTTTTGAAGGGTTTGGGCCGGAAGAGGTAAATGGCTGTTAACTTTTCATTAACCATTTGAGCGGCAATCATTGCCGGGTTGGTTAACGAATGGTGAATCGGAATGGCCATAACGGATCTGCCGCTGTTCCAGGCATTGAAATCCAAGATGCAGTGGCACCAGACGAGACAGAGCGTGCTGGCGCAGAACATCGCCAACGCGGATACGCCCGGATACATGGCGCGGGACGTGAAGGAATATACCTTCAAGGATCACATCGGGCGGCAGTCACTGAACCTGGCGACGACGACGACGGTGGCCGGGCACATTCCCGGGAAGCTGGGAAATACCGGTTCGGCCAAGATCGAGGAAGACGACACCTTCGAAGTCACGCCGAGCGGTAACAGCGTCAATCTGGAAGAGCAGATGATGCACATCACCGAGAACCAGATGGATTACCAGGCTGCGACAACGCTTTACACCAAGGGGCTCGGTCTGATCCGGACCGCGCTTTCCAAGAGTGTATGAGGCAAGGCAGCACAAGCTAGAGGACCGATAACATGGACCTGATCAAATCCCTGTTCATCTCGGCAAGCGGGTTGAGAGCTCAGAACGGGCGCATGCGCATCATCGCGGAGAACATCGCGAATGCGAACTCCACTGCCAAGACGCCTGAAGAACTGCCGTACCGGCGCAAGATCCCGACCTTCAAGAGCCATTTCGACAGGGAAATGGGCGCTGATATGGTCGAGCTGGGTAAGATAGCGGAAGACAACACGGACTTCCGTTCGGTGCACATGCCCGGGCACCCGGCAGCCGATGCCAACGGTTACGTGCTGCAGCCCAACGTAAACACGCTGATCGAAACGACGGACATGCGCGAAGCGCAGCGATCCTATGAAGCCAATCTGAACGTCATCGATTCCACGCGGCGGATGCTGCAGCGGACCATCGATATCCTGCGCGCCTGAGCGGCAGTCCTAATCCGGGAAGGGAGCCTTAGTCATGTCTACTCCGTCGATCGCAAATAATGCCTACCAGATGGCCGCCAAGCTGCAGCAGCAGGCGCGTGCGATCGAGGACAAGGCGGGCGCTCCCGAAGCTGCCGGTCTCGATTTTACCAAGCTGGTGGAAGAGGCTGTCGGCGGTGTCGTCGACAAGGGCCGTGTCGCAGATGACAAGGCTGTGGGCCTTGTCGAGGGCAAGGCTGACGTGGTCGACGTTGTCACCGCGATCGCCGAAACGGAAGTTGCTCTTGAAACGATGGTCGCCGTTCGCGATCGAGTGATTTCCGCCTATGAGGAAATCATGCGGATGCCGATCTGATCCGATGCGGCAAGGGGGCCTTTGATGACCGCTGGTGAAGTTCTCGATCTCGCCCGTGAAGGCGTTTGGACCATGATCCTGGTGGCCGGACCGGTCATGGTCATCGGTCTGTTGGTGGGTGTCGTCATCGCCTTGTTCCAGGCTCTGACGCAAATCCAGGAAATGACGCTGGTTTTCGTTCCCAAGATCCTCGCGATCTTCGTGACGATCCTGATTGCGCTGCCCTTCATGAGCCAGGTTTTGGAGGCCTTCATGGGCAGGGTTGCCGAAATGATCCTGACCACCGGTTAGGACGTGGACCTTCATGACCATCCAGCTCGATTATCTGCCGAACATCGCAGCCATCTTCATGCTGATGTTCGCACGTATGGGCACGATGGTCATGTTGCTGCCGGCTCTGGGCGAAAGCACGATCCCGACACGGTTTCGGCTGACCATTGCCCTGGCGTTGACGATTGTTCTCTATCCCGTCGGTTCGCAGTATTACCCTGCCGACCTGACGTCCAATACCTATCGCATGATTGCGCTCCTGTTCGGAGAGCTGGCCATCGGCTTCGGCATCGGCCTGTGCGCCAAGATGATCACGTCCGTCTTGCAGATCGCCGGCATGATCATGGCCAACCAGTCCGGCCTTGCCTTCGCGCTTGGGACGGATTTCGCCAACCAGGGCCAGCAGGGGGCGCTGTTCGGCAACTTCCTGTCCATTCTCGGTATTACGCTGGTCTTCGTCAGCGACAGCCACTTCCTGGTGATCGCGGCGCTCCACGACAGTTTCACGATCTTTCCGCCTGGCCTTGCTCCGCCGGTCGGCGACTTTTCACAGAACGCGACGGAAACCGTTGCGCATGTGTTTTCCATCGCGGTGCGCATGAGCGCGCCTTTTCTGGTTGTCGGTCTGGTTTTCTATTTCGGCCTCGGCCTGCTCAACAAGCTGATGCCGCAGATGCAGATCTTCTTTATCGCCATGCCCGTGAATATCGCGATCGGGCTGTTCCTGCTCATGGTGCTGATCGCAACCCTGATGATGTTCTATCTGGATCATTTTCAGGAATCGCTCGGCAAGTTCATCGTGGGGTAGCGCTGCGCTATGGCTGACGATACCGACGACTCGGAAAAAACAGAGGACCCCACGCACAAGCGCCTGAAAGAGGCGCATGACAAGGGGGACGTACCGAAATCTCAGGAAGTCAGCACCTGGTTCACACTGGCCGGTGCGACGCTGATGATTGCCATTTTTGCGCCCAGCACCGCCGTGTCGCTGGGCGAGTTGATGAAGGGCTACATGGAGCATGCCCACCAGATTGCGGTGGACGGCTACGCACTGAAAGCTCTGTGGCGGGACACGGGGCAGTCGGTGGCTCTTATCGTCGGCATTCCGTTGCTGGCGCTGGTGATCATGGCTGTGGCGGGCAATCTCGTCCAGCACCAGCCACTGCTGACCGCGGAAACGATCAAGCCGAAATTCTCGAAGGTTTCACCGGCCTCCGGTTTCAAGCGGCTGTTTTCCGCCGACAGTCTGGTGAACTTTGCCAAGGGAATGGTGAAGATCGCCGTTGTCGGCGCCATCATGGTGGCGGTGATGTGGCCGCACCGCGACGAAGCGGAAGTTATGGTGTTCGCCGATACGAACATCATCCTGGAGGAGGCACGAATCCTGATCCTGCAGCTTCTGGCTGCCGTGCTGGCTGTGATGACGGTGGTTGCCGCGGCCGACTTCATCTACCAGCGCAACAAATGGTTCAACAAGCAGAAGATGTCCCTGCGCGAGGTCAAGGAAGAATACAAACAGACCGAAGGTGATCCGCAGGTCAAGGGCAAGATCCGCCAGCTGCGCATGGAGCGGTCGCGCAAGCGCATGATGGCGGCGGTGCCGCAGGCCACAGTGGTCGTGACCAACCCGACGCACTATGCTGTGGCGTTGAAGTATGAAGAAGGCATGGGAGCACCGCTCTGCCTTGCGAAAGGTACCGATGCGGTCGCGCTCAAAATTCGTGAGCTCGCCAAGGAAAGCGATATTCCGGTCGTCGAAAATCCGCCTCTGGCCCGCGCACTTTATGCGACAGTCGAGATCGACCAGGAAGTTCCGGAAGAACACTACAAGGCTGTTGCCGAAGTCATCGGCTTCGTCTTCCGCATGCGCAAGCGCGCATCCTGGCGTGCCAACTAAGTTGCTCTCAAGGATAGCGGACTGAAAAAGTCCGCGGCAAACAGGTGAATTTCAACAGGACTTGGTCGCATATCAGTTGAAATCGGCTATTAAGCACAGAATGCTTATGTACGGCCCCTTCAAGAACCGAATCGGGCCCGGGAGACAGGATTGATGAGTGACATGGACGGGACGCCGAGCGGGCCGATGATCAGCCGCCCGGAACGTTCCGGTAATATAGGCCTTCTCATAGGCCTCGCACTGCTGCTCGTCGGCGCTGCTGCTGCCTTTGCGGTCATGGATCGCGAAGTGGCGCAGCCGTTTATTCTTGCGCTGCTCGGTATCCTGGCCGTCGTCGGCGTTTTCTGCCTGTTTGCCGGAGCCATAGGCTTTCTGCGCCTGTCAGCCCGCCCTGGCGAAGCCAATCCGCTTGCCTCCGCTTTTGTCGACACCCTTGAAGACGGAGCGCTCATTACCGATCTGGACGGCCGGCTTGTTTATGCCAACAAGGCCTATGCAGATCTGACCGGCGCTGAAACCGCTGCCGACATCCGTGTGGTCGAGCGTGTGTTTTCCTCCGATCCGGATGCCGCCGACGCCATTTTCCGCCTGTCCCAGGCCATGCGCGACAGCCGCAGGGCGCAAGAAGAGATTCGCATGCCGTTCCCGCTCGGCAGGGCCGACGGCGCGGCGCGCTGGTATCGGGTGTCGATCCGCCCGTTGCAGGTGTCCAAGGAACGCGGCGGCGGCAAGCCCATGGCGGTCTGGCAGCTGGCCGATATCACCCGCGACCGGGCCGAACAGGAAAACTCGTTTCAGGAACTGCAGCGCGTCATCAATTTCCTGGATCACGCGCCGGCCGGTTTCTTCTCCTGTGATGCGGAAGGCCGCATCGTCTATCTCAACGCCACTCTGGCCGACTGGCTTGGCTACGATCTTGCCCAGTTCGACGCGGGCGACCTCGATCTTTCGAGCATCGTGCGCGGTGACGGCACCGAGCTGATCCGCTCGATCAAGGGTCAGGCGGGCGAGGTCAAGAGCGAAACCTTTGATCTCGACTTCGTCACCCGCAACGGACGCGGCCTGCCGGTGCGACTGCTCCACCGTGTGCCTTTCGGTGAAAACGGCCAGCCGGGTGACAGCCGCACACTGGTTCTCAACAGGTCTCGCGGTGAGGAAGCCTCCGAGGCACTTCGGGCGGCGGAAGTCCGCTTTGCCCGTTTCTTCAACAACACGCCGATCGCCATTGCCTCGCTCGACAAGGAAGGCCGGGTCCTGAGAACCAACGCGCCGTTCCTGAAGCTGTTCGGTGCGGTCGACACGGATGACGAATCTCCCAAGCTGGAGGCTTATGTGGCCGAGAGCGGACGGCAGGAACTGGCGAAATCTCTCCAGGCTGCTGCCAACGGGATCGGCGAGATTGCGCCGATAGACATTCCCCTGGTCGAGGGCAATGACCCGCGTTCCGCAACCTTCTACGTTTCCGCAGTGCAGGAAGGTGAGGGTGACGGCGAGGCCGCCATCGTCTACGCGCTTGAAACCACCCAGCAGCGAGCCCTGGAAGCCCAGTTCGCCCAGAGCCAGAAGATGCAGGCCATCGGCCAGCTGGCCGGGGGTGTCGCGCATGACTTCAACAACGTCCTGACTGCGATCATCGGCTTCTCGGATCTGCTTCTGGCAAGCCACAGGCCGACCGATCCGTCCTTCCAGGACATCATGAACATCAAGCAGAACGCCAACCGTGCAGCCGGCCTCGTGCGGCAGCTTCTGGCCTTCTCGCGTCGTCAGACGCTGCGTCCGCAGCAACTGGAGCTGAACGACGTTCTGGCAGATCTCTCCATCCTGCTCGACCGCCTGCTGGGCGAGAAGGTGGAACTGAAGGTGATCCACGGCCGGGACCTGTGGCCGGTGATGGCCGACCTGAACCAGCTGGAGCAGGTGATCGTCAACCTGGCGGTAAACGCGGGCGATGCAATGTCCGACGGTGGCCGTCTGACTATCCGTACGCGCAACGTCAACGAAGCCGAAAGCACACAGTTCGACAACATCCGCGGCATGCCACCGGGCGAATACACCCTTGTCGAGGTGGACGACACGGGCCACGGCATTCCGCCCGACGTGATGGAGAAGATCTTCGATCCGTTCTTCTCCACCAAGGAAGTCGGCAAGGGAACGGGCCTTGGCCTGTCGACGGTTTACGGCATCGTCAAACAGACCGGCGGTTTCATTTTCTGTACCTCCGAAGTCGATGTCGGCACGACGTTCCGTCTGTTCCTGCCACGCCACATTCCGAAGGTCGTGGAGAAGAAAAAGCCGGAGCCGAAGGAAGTCGAGCCGGAAAAAGTCAAGGATCTGACCGGTTCTGCATCGATCCTGCTGGTGGAAGACGAGGAGGCCGTGCGTGCCTTTGGCGCCCGTGCCCTCGCGTCGCGCGGCTACACCGTCTACGAGGCGGGCTCGGGCAACGAGGCGCTGGAGGTCATGGAAGAGACAGACGGCAAGATCGATCTCGTGGTCTCCGATGTGGTCATGCCGGAAATGGACGGGCCGACGCTTCTGGTCGAGCTGCGCAAGACCCGTCCGGACCTCAAGATCATCTTCGTGTCCGGTTATGCCGAGGACGCCTTCGAGGAAAACCTGCCACCGGGCGAACAGTTCTTCTTCCTGCCCAAGCCTTTCACGCTGAAGCAGCTTGCGACGACTGTGAAGGATGTCTTGAACGGATAGGCCGACCTGGTCCAGACTTGCCTCAACACCATCCGTTTGAGGCAAGAGGTCCATGCAGCTTCCAGATTTCATCCGAAAGTTTCCCGCTCTCGATGTTCCCTTTCCCGAGGACGTTGTCAGATCCTACGCAGTGCGCTCGGACGCCGGACTGGTCGTTTTTTTCGATTTCGTGAAGGACATGGTCCTGCCGCCGCATTCGCATCTGGCGCAGTGGGGCACTGTCCTGAGCGGCGAGATCGAATTCACCATCGCTGGTGAAACAAGGATGATGGGTCCGGGCGCTATCTACGATATTCCCAGTGGGGCGGAGCACAGTGCGATCATCAAGGCCGGAACCAAGGTGATCGATGTCTTCGAGGAGCCTGACCGCTATCCGGTCAAGGGATAGCACTTCATACAGGCTCTGGTCGCTACCGCCTGCCACTGTGTTGCACCGGTTCAGGTCTGACGGCATTCGGGTAAGGAATGCAGTTACCCTTCCATCCCGAATGCGTTAGAGGAAGGTCACGACAGGCTGTCTGCGACGAAAAGGGCTGACACGTTGACCGCACATCATGCACCTGGTGAAGGCGCTCCGGGCAAGGATGGAACAGCTTTCGACCAGGAAGCATCCTGGCGGCGGCTGATGTCCGTCTTTGGCAGCATTGGTCTGCTGTCTTTCGGTGGTCCGGCCGCACAGATCGCGCTGATGCACCGCAAGCTGGTTGATGAGACCGGCTGGCTTTCGGAAAAAAGCTACGTCAACGCTCTCGGGTTCTGCATGTTGCTGCCGGGTCCGGAAGCCATGCAACTGGCGACGTACTGTGGCTGGAAACTGCGCGGCGTTGCCGGTGGCTTGCTGGCGGGCCTTCTGTTTGTCGTTCCCGGTGCACTCGCAATTTTCGCACTTGCCGCGGTTTACGGAACCTTCGGCAATGTGCCGCTGGTCAGTCAGCTGTTTCTGGGCATCAAGGCAGCCGTCCTGATCGTGGTTCTGGAGGCGTTGCTGCGCCTCTCCAAACGGGCACTCACCATCAGGCGGCAATGGGTCATTGCAGCTCTGGCCTTTGTCGGAATTTTCTTTCTGGCCCTGCCGTTCCCGCTGATTGTTCTGGCCGCCGGGCTTTACGGTGCTGCGTTCAGCACGACGCAGACTGAAAGCCACGGTGAGCCTGGTGTTGCGATTGGCAGGCCAATTGCGAAAACGCTCCGCACGGTGTTTCTCTGGGCCTTCATCTGGCTCGCGCCGCTGGCGCTGCTGGATCTGGCCGGCGACGTGCCCTTGCTGGCGGATATCGGCTGGTTCTTTTCAAAGCTCGCTGTCGTCACCTTTGGCGGCGCCTATGCGGTGCTTGCCTATATGGCCCAGGACGTCGTCGCCATTCACGGCTGGCTGAGCGCCGGTGAAATGATGGACGGGCTGGGTCTGGCGGAAACAACGCCGGGGCCGCTCATTCTGGTGACCCAGTTCGTCGGCTTTCTGGCGGCCTTTCACGAAGGTGGGCTTCTGCTTGGTCTCGCAGGGGGGCTGGTTGCGCTCTGGGCGACCTTTGCTCCCTGTTTTCTCTGGATCTTTGCCGGGGCGCCTTACATCGAATGGATCTCGGCGCAGCCGAGGCTCAAGTCGGCACTTTCGGCCATCGTAGCGGCGGTGGTCGGCGTCGTGCTCAATCTGTCGGTCTGGTTCGCGCTGCATGTTTTCTTCGAAGAGGTCACGGCGACAAAGTGGGGTGTCGTGACACTCTGGATCCCGGACCTTGCAAGCCTAGACTGGCGCGTGCCGGTCCTCGCGGCCCTGTGTGGCCTGTTGCTCCTGCGATTTCACATGGGGCTGATCTGGGTGCTGCTGACGGCGGCACTTGGCGGGGTGCTGCTGTCACAAGTGGGATGAGGGGGCGCGTGTCCGCTCACCAGCCCGCGGTGAGAAAATAGTTGGCATAGACAAATGGCCAGACTGCAAGGCAAAGGGCGAGCTTTCTCCTGTCGCTGAGACGGGCGCCGACAAGCCGGGACACTGACCAGGAAATCAAGGCGACAAGGACAAACCTTGGTAGCCGCGCCACCGGCGAGACAAGAAAAAGCGATTGTGCGGGGATCGATGCGTAGCCCGCTTCGGCCGAAAGAACCTTGTAAGGGATGCCGCTGAAGGCTCCACCGAGCAACCCCTCGAACAGGCCTGCCTGCAACAGCTGCCTGGCCATCTCAAATGTTGATCCGGAAATCCCGGGCACCAGCAGCAGCACCTGAAGTGTTTCTTCCGGAAAATGCTGTGCGCAGGTCCAGACCAGCAGACCGCCGAACGCGGCCGCGAAGGACGCCAGAAGTGCCGCTATCATGGCCTTGCCAAGCGAGCGAAGCGCGATGATGCTCAAAAGCGCGTCGGGAGCGATGAAGAACAGCGTTGCCTCGGCAAAGCTCCAGAGCGCAGCCAGGCAGAAAAGTGCCAACTTACTATTCCCAGGATGCAAAGGTCTTTTCCGTCGAGAGAGCGTTAAAGCGCTCCTTCAATCCGGTCATAAAATGAGTCCGGTCCTCGTTCCAAGTAATTGGTTCCCCGACGAAAATATCGCAGAAGAACGGCACCAGCAGGAATGATCCTTTCGGCAAGGCCTTGCCGAGGCCGTGGGTGAAGACGGGCACGACCGGTGCTTCCGGGAACCGTTCGGCAAGAAAGGATACGCCTTTCTTGAGATCAGTCATCTGTTCCGGTTCGCCGCGCGAACCTTCCGGAAACAGGATCAGAACCTTGCCCTGACGCAGAACCTCGTAGCAGCCTTCCAGCGGGTCGACATTCTTCTCTTTCCGGCCACGCTCCACCGGGATAATGCCGAGGACATGTTCCGACAGCCAGGCCTTGAGAGGGGAGGAGAAGAAATAATCTGCCGCCGCAACCGGCTTTATGTCCTTCAGGTTCGACAGGGGCATCAAGGCCATCAGCACCATCGTATCCAGATGGCTGTTGTGGTTGGCAACGATGATCGCCGGACCTTTGGCCGGCAGCAGTTCCTTGCGACGCACGTTCAGCCCGAGCAGGAACAGGACCGCGATCTTGACGAATATGTAGAAGATCTTCTGGAGCATCAGTGAATGTTCCCGGCCTTGGTCTTTCCAGGAACGCCAAGGCTCTTTTTCGTCATCCCGGCCAAGCATGGCGCGAGCCGGGATCGGGGAGCCGCCGGCCTCTGCAAATTGAACGAAAACAGTCTCGACGCTTTGGCTCGCCGGCCCCGGATCTCCGCTCCGCTACGTCCGGGGTGACGATGGAGGAGAGAGTGACTGCGGTGACGAAGAGGCGACTGCGTGCGCAAAGTGGGAGCGGTCATCCTGACATCCCCCTTCAGTAATAGAAATAGCGGGTGAAGTGGAAGAACAGCGGCGCGGTGTAGGTCAGGCTGTCGATCCGGTCGAGGATGCCACCATGACCGGGAATAAGACTGCCGGTGTCCTTGACGCCGAGATCCCGCTTCAGGGCCGAGACGGTGACATCACCAACGAACCCCGCGACCGGGATCAGCAGGCCGGCGGCAGCGGCGTGGATCATGTCAAAGGGCGTGACCAGCGGTGCGGTCAGAAGGGACAGAACGAAAGTGGTTGCAACGCCGCCAAGAAAGCCTTCCCACGTCTTGTTGGGACTGACGCCCGGAATGATCTTGTGACGGCCAAACAGTTTGCCCCAGGTGTATTGGGCAACGTCGTTGAACTGGGTCAGAAACAGGAGGAACAGCAGCAGACCCGGACCGCCGGTGCTGTTGGCCTCGGTCGCCGGCAGGATCAGGAGGAAAGCCGCGTGGCTGATGGAGAAGACGCATAGCATTAGCCCCCAGTTGAGGGTGCCGACAGCGCGCAGGAAGCCCTCGGTCTGTTGGGTCAGCAGGCTGACGAAGGGCAGGAACAGGAACATGTAGACCGGGATGAACACCGCGAACATGCCATAGTAGCTGTCGTAGACCCAGAAGTACTGCACGGGGATCGACAGATACGCCCAGAACAGCACCCGCCTGTCAGCCCGGCGGGTGGGGATCATCGAGAAATACTCTTTCAGCGCCAGGAAGCTGATGAGGGCGAAAACAATGATCGAGACCGTGTTGCTGACCAGGAAGGAGACGGTGAAAATTGCCACCATCACCCACCAGCTGACGGTGCGCTGAACCAGTTCGCTCATGTTCTTGGCGGAGCGTTTCGAAATCACGAAGACGATGGCGCTGGCAACGCACAGCACGGCCCAGATGCCGATCAGGGCCCAATGGATGGTCAGGAGGTTCATGCGGATTGTTTCTCCCTGATTGCCGCCCTGGCGCGGTTGAAGATGGTGACTGCGGACAGCGCCAGCCCGGCACCGAAAAGGATCTGATAAAGGAGAGGCGCGGTCAGGCCAAAGGACATCAGGAACCCGCAAAGACCGAACAGGGCTGCCCGGTCGCTCTTGCCGAATGGGCCGTCATACCGGCGGCTTGCGCCGATCTGGACTGCGATCACGCCGGTCATTTCGCCGATGATGGCAAGTACGACCAGTCCGACGACAATCGGCCCATCGACAAAAGGCAGGAGTGCGAAGGGCAGGTAGAGCGCAGCGTCTGACAGCACATCGCCCAGTTCGTTGAGCACCGCGCCAAGGTCGGATTTCTGGTCGTGTTCCCGCGCCAGCATGCCGTCGATCGCATTGAGGCCCATGCGGATGAACAGAACCAGCGGCAACAGGATCAAGGGCAGGAAAGCGCCGGGAAAGATCCAGAGCAGCAGGCCTTCGCCAATCGACAGGCCAAGCGCGGCCAGGGTTACCTGATTGGCCGTCACCCCGTTTGCGGCAAGCGATCTGCACACGGGGCGAAGCAGGTCCTGAAAACGGGACTTCAGCTGGTAAATCGTTGGCATTCAAAAACTTTCCCGACTAATTTTCGGGAAAGATATAGGTATAGAGCACCCGGTGCACGCTAGAATTTCAATTGCCTGCTGTCACTTCCTGACAGGGTCGCGCTGGAGCAGGCGTTTCAGGTGATCAGTAACATTTTCCGGCTCTTCCAGCGGTGTCAGGTGGCCACTGTGTTCCAGGACAACAAGGTCCGCTGACTGGATCAGGCTGGCCATGGACCGATGAAGCTCCGGCGGCGTCAACTGATCATGATTGCCACACAGCACCAGTGTCGGGCAGGTAATGCCGGTGAGCGACGCGCGGCTGTCGGGGCGAGCAATGCGCGTCTGGCGAATGAAGACGTCTGGACCAAGCCGCTGCGTCATGGCACGAACCCGATTGATCATGTCGGCATTGTCCCGGTTTTCCGGGGCAAGATAGGACTGGGCGAGTTTTCTGCCGAAACCGTGGAAACGGCCAGGTTTCGACGCCTGGGCAATCAGTTGTTCGCGCTCTGCGGCGCGTTCCGGCGTGTCAGGCAGCATGGTGGTGTCGAGGAGGGCGAGATGGGTCACGCGTTCCGGGGCGCGGCGCAGGATTTCCTGAGCGACGATACCGCCGAGCGAAAACCCGGCGAGCGCAAAGCGGTCCTCGCTGGTGGCCAGAACCATTTCCGCCAGAGCCCCCAGCGAACTACCGCGTGTTATGTCGGCAACCCGGGGCCGAGCGATGTCAGCGAGACCGGTGATCTGATCCCGCCAGAGATCCGCATCGTTCAGGAGCCCCGGGATCAGGACGATCTGCGGCAGGCTCATGCATCGGCCTCCTGCGCGGAGGCGAGGATTGTCCGGGCACGGATGCGGACCGGCTCGTCGACCATTGCGCCATCGACATTGGCTGCGCCATCACCCGAGGCGAGAACACGCCTGGCCCACTCGATTTCGTCGAGGCTCGGGGCGAAGGCGCGTTTGATCTCGGCAAGCTGTCTTGGGTGAATGCAGAGTTTGCCGGCCATACCGAGATCCCGTGCATGGCAGGCGTCTTCAAATGTCTGCGCAGGGTTGTCGAGCTGTGCTGTGACGCCGTCGATCGGGGCCGCGATGCCGGCAAGCCGGGACGCCAGAACCAGTTCGGAGCGAACGGGCAAGAGCACGTCTTTCAAATGCGAGCAGCCAAGATCGGCGCAATAGTCGATGGACCCGAAAGCCAGTCGAACCACCCCATCGGTGCTTGCAATGCTCCTGGCATTGGCAAGTCCCCTGGCACTTTCAATCAGCGCGATAACCGGGACCGAGCCACCCAGGGCAGTGTGGAGCGTGGCAATCTCTCCGGGAGCCTCCGCCTTCGGCAGCATGACGGCATCCGGTGCCAGCTTGCGAAGAGCCATGACATCCTCCGGGTGCCACGAAGTCCCAACGGCGTTGATGCGCACGATGACCGGTTTTTCAGTGAAGCCGGTTGTCAGATTGGTGCGAGCGGCCTCTTTCTCCGATGCGGGGACCGCGTCTTCCAGATCCAGGATGATCGCGTCGGCTTCGGTTGCGGCTGCCTTGGGGAACCGTTCGGGCCTATTTGCCGGCACGAACAGAGGTGTCCTGACTGCCGTTACCATGCCGCCGTCGCCTCCATGGCAACCGGGCCGCCAAGCTGCGCGGTCCAGAGCTTCATGGTTTCTCCCTCCGTTTGCGCGTTCACCGAGAAGTCTGCAGTGTCGAATATGGTCGACAGACTTCGAAACCGGAATGTTTTCGGTGCTCTTTCCTTGAGATCCGCCGCGAACTGGCAAAGCAATGTTGCCTGCAAGGGACCGTGAACAATAAGCCCTGGATAGCCCTCCACGTCGCGGACATAGTCCTTGTCGTAGTGGATGCGGTGCCCGTTGAAGGTCATGGCCGAATAGCGGAAGAGGTAGGCAGCCGACGGCGTGATCTGCATGACGTCGTCTCCAGCCGTCGCAGGCGCCGGGGTCGTCTTCATGCCCGCAACGTTCTGTGCCTCCCGGTAGACGATGTCCTGACGCTCGCTCAAGACAGGTTGGCCGTCAGAAGTGACATCATGATTGACCGTGACGAAACAGAGTGGCCCGGTGCGGCCCTGTTTCAGGACCACATCCCTGACGGTTGAAACCCGCCGGACCTCTTCGCCAATCCGGATGTCACCCTGGAAGGTGAACTCGCCGCCTGCCCACATGCGCCGGGGCAGGGGCACGGGCGGCAGGAAGCCGCCACGGGCTGCATGACCGTCCGGCCCCAAACCGGCTGTCTGAACGGCCGGCTGAGCAAGACAGAAATGGATCAGCAGCGGCGCGACATCACCTGGAGCTTCACCTGATGTCCGGTCAAAGGTCGCGTTGAACTGGCGAACCAGTGTGGGGCTCAAGATCTCCGAGGCGCTGTCTTCGCGCCCTATCCAGCTGCGCAGGTGGTCGATGTCGAGGTCCATGATCACGCCTCCAGGGGCTTGAGGGCCGGGATCGGGCCGTAGCTGCGCGGTTCGCCCGAAAAGATGGCTGCAGGGGCGGGGAAGGAGACCGGGCCATTCGGGCTGTCGACGGTGATACGCCTCAGGTGCGGATGGGTCGACAGGCCTTCCATATCGTTGACCGAGGCCAATGCGATATTAGCCTCCGTCAGCAACCTGATGGCCGTTTCGGCATCAAATTTCGCAAAGGCTTCGCCAACAGCGGCATCCGTTTCCCTGCGATTGTTCACCCGCGCGACGTTTGTTGCGAACCTTGGATCGGCGCCGAGTTCGGGTTTTTCGATGAAGTCGCTGCAAAGGGTCCTCCATTCCCGGTCGCTTTGAATGGCGATCAGAATTGCCGGACCTTCCTTGGGCTGGAAGACGCCATAAGGCGCAATCGAAGGATGGGCGAGGCCGACCCGCTGGGGGCTCTTGCCGCCTTCGTGGTTGAGAAGGGGGACGGTCAGCCAGTCGGCCAGAACATCGAACATGGAGACCGAGATCTGCGTGCCCTTGCCGGTGATCCCGCGCTGGATCAGGGCTTCCAGAATGGCGGTATAGGCCGTTGCCCCGGTGGCGATGTCGACAAGGGAAATGCCGACACGCGCGGGTTCGTTCGGTCCGCCGGTGATCGAACAAAGACCGGTTTCGGCCTGGATCAGCAAATCATAGGCCTTGCGGTCGGCCATCGGCCCGGTTTCGCCGAAACCGCTGATGGAGCAGGTAATGAGGCGCGGATAATCCACCACCAACCTGTCCGGATCAAAACCAAGGCGCGCCAAGGCGCCAGGCTTGAGGTTCTGGATCAGGACATCGGCGTTTGCGATCAGCTGCGCCAGCTTTTCCTTGCCCGTGTCGGAACCAAGATCCAGCGTGATGCTGTCCTTGCCCCGGTTCAGCCAAACAAAGTAACTCGACTGACCCTTGGCAACGTCGTCATACCCCCGGGCAAAATCACCTTCGGGCCGTTCGACCTTGGTGACTGTCGCTCCGGCATCTGCAAGCCGGGACGTGGCGTAGGGGGCGGCCACCGCCTGTTCGATGGCGACGACGTTCAATCCTTCCAGCGGCAACACCATCAGAACGACCTCGGCAGGCCAAGCACATGCTCGGCAACATAAGAAAGGATGAGGTTGGTGGAGATTGGTGCTACCTGGTAGAGCCGCGTCTCGCGGAACTTGCGCTCGACGTCATATTCGCAGGCAAAACCGAAGCCGCCATGGAACTGGATGCAGGCATTTGCCGCTTCCCAGCTTGCCTTTGCGGCCAGGTATTTGGCCATGTTTGCCTCCGCACCGCAGGGAGCGCCGGCATCAAACAGGCTACAGGCCTTGTAGCGCATCAGGTTGGCGGCCTCGATCTCGATATAGGCTTCAGCGATCGGAAACTGGACGCCCTGGTTCTGGCCTATGGGGCGACCGAAGACTTCCCGTTCGCGCACATAGTCAGTCACCTTGTCGGTGAACCAGTAGCCATCGCCGATACATTCGGCGGCAATCAGTGTGCGTTCGGCGTTGAGGCCGGTAAGGATATATTTGAATCCTTTTCCTTCCTCGCCGATGAGATTTTCTTCCGGGATTTCCAGATTGTCGAAGAAGAGCTCGTTGGTCTCGTGGTTGACCATGTTCAGGATCGGGCGAACCTCCATGCCTGATTTCATGGCTTGCCTGATATCGACCAGGAAGATCGAAAGGCCTTCCGATTTCTTCTGCACGTCGGCAAGCGGCGTTGTGCGCGCCAGGAGGATCATCAGGTCGGAATGCTGCACACGGCTGATCCAGACCTTCTGGCCGTTGACGACGTAGCGGTCGCCCTTCTTCACGGCAGTGGTCTTGATCCTGGTGGTGTCCGTGCCCGTCGTCGGCTCGGTCACGCCCATGGACTGCAACCGCAATTCGCCGCTTGCGATCTTCGGCAGATATTTCAGCCGCTGTTCTTCCGAGCCATGCCGCACGAGCGTGTTCATGTTGTACATCTGGCCGTGACAAGCGCCGGAATTGCCGCCTGCACGGTTGATTTCTTCCATGATGACCGAAGCTTCGGTGAGCCCGAGACCGGATCCGCCGTAGTCCTCCGGGATAAGTGCGGCCATCCAGCCTTCGCGTGTCAGGGCGTCGACAAATTCTTCCGGATAGGCGCGGGCCTCATCGATCTTGCGGTGGTATTCGGCGGGAAACTGGGCACATAGCGCGCGGATGCCGTCGCGAATGTCCTGGTAGCTATCAGGTTGGCTTGTCATGTGGGCTTTTCGTCTTGCGTGTTCGTTGACCGCAGTTAAGCCGCTGAATTGCTATTGAACAAATATATGTTTTGGATAGTTACCATATAATTTTCATATGGTAACTTGTTGCCATGGACATCCGCCAACTCCGTTATTTTCAGGAAATTGTCGCGCAGGGTTCGCTCACCCGGGCTGCCGAAAGCCTGCATGTGGCGCAGCCGGCCCTGTCGTTGCACCTGAAGAACATGGAGGAGCAGCTTGGCACCAGGCTGCTGACGCGCAGTCGCTCCGGTGTCACGCCCACGGAGGCGGGAGACCTGCTGCTGCAAAGGGCGCGGGCAATTCTCGAGGATCTGGCGCGCACGGAAGACGATATCCGCAATCTGGAAACCGATCCGTCCGGCATCGTGCGGATCGGCCTGCCGGGCACGATCAGTGCCATGGTGTCTCTGCCGTTGATCCTGGCGGCGCGTGAGCGCTTTCCGCGGATCACGCTCAATATTACCGAGGCCATGAGCGGTTTTGTTGGTGATTGGCTGAGCGAAGGCAAGATCGATCTTGCCGTGCTTTACAGCCGTTCCAAGGATGCACGTATCCGGTCTGAATTATTGCTTGAAGAAGAGCTTGTGGTTCTGTGGCCCGCCGATGCCGAACGTCCGCAGGAAATGAACATGGAGGCACTCGACAACGTGCCAATGGTGCTGCCGAGCGGAGCGCACGGCTTGCGGGTGCTGATTGACAGGACGTTCCAGGCGCTGGGCTTTGCACCAGAAATCGCGATGGAAATCGACTCCTTCAACAACATCAAGCGCCTGGTGGCGGCCGGGTTCGGCCCGTCGATCCTGCCGCTTTACGCGGTGACGGAGGAAGTGGCAGCAGGTTCCCTTCGTATCAGCCGCATTGCCGCGCCGGGGCTCTGGCGCGGGGCTCATCTGATGTCGCCGGGTGGACGACCCGTGACGCGGGCGCTGGAAGCGGTGCACGCTTTGCTGCGCGAGGTTATCCTGGATCTGCGCGACAAGGGGGCCTGGGCCGCTTCCCGGCCACCGCAGGTTTCCGGCACCGAGACTGTCTCCTGAGGGGAACAAAACCCGGAGCTCTGTCGTTTTCCCGATACTGCCCTATGCTGGCTGAGCAAGCAGCCTGTCCATGTGTGCAAGGCTTCCCGCTATTTCTGGAGAACCGATTGACGATGATCGACGCTGTCCTGCTGACCTCGCCCCGTATTTCCACCTTTGATGACCAGACCTATCTCACGAACGCCAGCAGCTTTTTCTTTGCGCGTGATGAGCGCCTGTTTCTCGTTACCAGCCGGCATGTCATGGTGGATGAGCCAAGCGGGCATCATCCCTCCCGTATCGAAATCGAACTCCACAACGACCCTGAAAACCTGGCCGACTCCATCGCTTTTTCGATCCCGCTTTTCCGGGATGGCAAAAGCCTCTGGCGCCAGGGAGAGGATACCGCAGGCGATATCGACGTTGCGGTGATCGAGATTGACCGGGCGGCGCTACCTGAAAATATCGTCTATCGGGCCTTCGGGCCGGAACACCTGAGTGACCCGCAAGAGCATGTCGAGATCGGATCATCCATTCTGGTTGTCGGTTTTCCGCTCGGGTTTCATGACACGCTCCATCACATGCCGGTCGTCCGCCACGCGGTCGTGGCTTCCTCCTTCGGCTTTCGGTTTCAGGGCATGGGCTATTTCCTGACCGATGCCCGCACGCATCGCGGCACAAGTGGGGCTCCGGTGGTCATGCGCAATACGGCAGACACCGCAAGCGAACTGCCGTGGAAACTGCTTGGCGTTCACTCCGCCCGCCTCGATGTCGGAACGCGCGATCTCGTGCTGGATGAGGCGCTAGGCCTCAATTGCGCCTGGTATGCGGACATTCTGATGACGCTTACGGAGGGGTGACCCCCGTCAAAGGCAAACTTCAGCCCTGGATCTTCAGGCGGGTTTGAACCTGTAGTGGCCGGTGATTTCGAAATCGAACAGCCGGTCTTCCAGCTGCGTTCCAGCACCAATGTTGTGGACCACCATTGGTCGTTCGCTGTCTGCGGAGGCACGGTGACTGACAATCGCCATGTGCGGCAGGTTTCCAGGCAGCATCTGGGAAACGACGTCGCCGGGCTGATAGTCTTTGGCGTTTGCAGTGACCGGAAGAGCTGCGCCTTTTCGTCTGAAGAAGGTCTGCAGGTTTGGCACCCGCCGGTGGTCGATGTTCCTGTCCGGGCGTTTGAGACCCCAGATCTTTGGATAGGACGAAAAGTCCGACTTCATGTCCGCATTAACGGCCGACTGGAGATCGTAACCGAAGGCGTCGCGGTAAGCTCTGACGACCACATCGGTGCATACACCGCGTTCGCGCGGCAGGTCGCCATTTGGAAACGGGAGCGAGACATAGGCCGGATCGTAGACCACCGTAACGCCGATCTGGCTTTCTGCTGCCTCAATCAGCTGTCCCGCCCACGGATTGGGCAAAGCAAAACTGTTTGCCGTTGCTTCAGTGGGCGGCGTGGACGGTCCGGCAAGTGCCTTGCTGACGAGCTGCAACCCGGTTTGCAGCCGATAAGCGGGGACGGTGTGTGCCGCGTACGCGCCTCCTGCTGCCAGAAGTCCGGTTCCGAACAGGAATGTACGCCGCTTCATGTGAGAGCTCCCATAAATCTGAAGCCGGAATACTGGCGGAGTGGGACCGGAATGGGGCGAGGCGACATTTGACCGATTTTCCCGTTGGGTAAACCAATACGCGTGTCGTTGCGGAAGTCGGTCAATTGCACGTTTTTTGTTCTCGAAAATTTAATCTGATGAGTCTTTACTGCAGCAAAAGGCGGTAAATGTTGACGAAATTTGGGGAAATACTGCTGAAAACGGCAATGATTGTCTTTTTGTCCTGGCTGGCGACGCCTGCCCAGGCCGAGCAGGCATCCCTGTCCTATGATCAGTTCTTTCTGCGTCACAGCGCAACCATGATGCTGATCGATCCGGATACCGGAAGCATTCTTGATGCCAACAATGCCGCGGCAGACTTCTACGGGTTCGACCGGGATACGCTGCGCCGCATGTCCATTCAGAACATCAATCAGCTGACGGCCGAGCAGGTTGAAGCCGAACGTCAACTTGCCAAGGCTGAACACCGAAATTTCTTCATCTTCCGCCACAAGCTGGGAGATGGCTCCGTTCGAAGCGTGGAAGTTCATTCAACTCCGGTGGACTACAACGGCAGGAAGGCTTTGCTTTCCGTGGTGCACGATATTTCCGACGACCGGCAGCGGGAACAAGAACTGTGGCACTACAAGAACCGCCTGGAGGAAATGGTCGACAGCAAGAGCGCGGAACTTTCCTCTGCCTATAACGCCCGGAACCAGTGGATGCTGGGCCTGGTGGGTACGCTTGGTCTGTCGCTTGTCGTCGTCAGTTTTCTGCTGCTTGAAAGACACACCGCGCACAAGCGGCTGCGATCCTCGGAGCAGCGTTTGCGAGAGATCATCTTCGGCACCAACGTCGGGACCTGGGAATGCAACGTTCAGACCGGGGAGGTGGTCTACAACGAACGCTGGGCTGAAATTCTCGGCTATTCGCTGGCCGAGTTGCAGCCGCTCAGCCGACAGACCTGGTACCGGCTGACCCATCCGGACGATGTGGAAAAATCTGAGCAGAAGCTGGCAGAGGTGTTTTCCGGAGCAAGGGAAGCCTACGACAACGAAATTCGCATGCGCCACAAGGAGGGCAGGTGGGTCTGGGTTCTCGACAGGGGACGTGTGGTCGAATGGACGAAAGACGGCGAGCCTTTGCGCATGTCCGGCACCCATTCGGATATTACCCGTCTGAAGAAGACGGAAGAAGCTGTCAGGCGGCTAGCGATGACCGACCATCTGACAGGCCTTTCGAACCGGGCACATTTCAGCCAGAGCCTTGCGGAAAACGTTGCCATAGCAGACCGGGATAACCGCAAGTTTGCGCTGATGATGCTGGACCTTGATACCTTCAAGCCGGTCAACGATAGCCACGGGCATCCGGTGGGTGACGCTCTGCTCCAGGCCGTTGCCTCCACCATCAAGCGCTGCACGCGCGAAGGGGATGTCGTGACCCGGATCGGTGGGGATGAGTTTGCCGTGATCATCGGCGATTACGCGGAAGAGAAGGATGTTCTGGCCTGTGCCACCCGCATCTACCGGGAGGTCTCGCGGCCGATGGAAATCAAGGGCAAGGATATCAACATCAGCATCAGCATCGGGGTGTCGTTCTATCCCGATGATGCAGATGATGCCAAATCGCTGATCACCCACGCGGACCAGGCCATGTATGAAGCCAAGAAGAGCGGGGCAAACGTCCTGACGTATGAAGCCTACAGGATGCGGGTGGCGAGCTAGCTGCGGTGAAAGTGAACGACATTCCTATGGCCTGCCTTCTTCCCCAGGCCTGCTCCTTGTCTAGACCCAGCGTGCCAGTTCCTCTTCGTAGGGCGAGATATCGCCGAACTTCGCCGTGACCCAGTCCGGATTGTAGTAGGTATCGAGATAACGCTGGCCGCTGTCACACATCAGCGTGACGATCGAGCCTGTCTCGCCATTGTCGATCATCCGGCCGGCGATTTGCAGCGCGCCCCAGAGATTTGTGCCGGTGGAAGCGCCCGCCTTGCGGCCGATCAGTTTCTCCAGCCACAGGATCGTTGCAACGCTTGCGGCATCGGGCACCTTGATCATGTCGTCGATGACGTCCGGCAGAAACGAGTGTTCCACCTTTGGCCGGCCAATGCCTTCGATCCGGCTTGAGCAGTTTTCGGTGAGAGCATGGTTCCCGGTACGATAGGCATCATAGAAGACCGAGTTTTCCGGATCGACCACGGTCAGGCCGGTGTCGTAGCCCCGGTAGCGGATAAACCGGCCAAGCGTTGCTGACGTGCCACCCGTGCCGGCGCTCATCACCAGCATCTTCGGCACAGGATGTGGCTCGAATTCCATCTGATTGAAGATGCTTTCGGCAATGTTGTTGTTCCCGCGCCAGTCGGTTGCCCGCTCCGCATAAGTGAACTGGTCCATGAAATGCCCGCCGAGCTGTTCGGCAAGGTCCACCGCCGCGCCGTGCATCTCGGGCGCTGATCCGACGAAATGCGGTTCACCGCCGTAGAGCCGGATTTGCTCGATCTTGCTGTGGGCGGTGCTTTGCGGCACCACGGCAATGAATGGCACGCCGATCATTTGCGCGAAATAAGCTTCCGAAACGGCCGTGCTGCCCGACGAGGCTTCGATCACCGGTGTGCCTTCGCGGATCCTGCCGTTGCACAGCGCATATAGAAACAGCGACCGGGCGAGACGGTGCTTCAGGCTGCCGGTCGGGTGGGTGCTTTCATCCTTCAGATAGATATCGACACCGGCGCAACTGAGGCCATGCAGCTTGAACAGATGCGTGTCGGCGGACCGATGCGCATCCGCGTTAATCCTGGCGACAGCATCTCGCACCCATTTGTCCATCGCAGTTCTCCCGGCAGTTGTTGCCCAAGAGTGGCGCTAAAGCGGAATGCCCGCAATATGGGCGATGAGTTCCAGGCTGTTGCGGGCGCTGAATTTCTTCATCAGCCGGGCGCGGTGGACCTCGACCGTGCGCGGTGACAGCCCGAGCAGGCGGGCGATTTCCTTGGTTGTATTTCCTTCGGCCAGCAGTTTGGCCACCTGGCGTTCTCGCAGGCTCATTTCAGCCAGTGGCCGGTCTTCGGAAATGTCGGCAAAGCTCCAGACCGCCCGTGCGAACGGGGCGTCAAGGTTGAGAGACTGGCCACGCACGCGGCACCAGAACAGATCTCCGGATTTGCGACGCATGATGCGTTCATCCCGGTAGCGACCACTGCCTTTCATCCGTTCCAGCCCGATCTTGCCGATGCGGAGAAACTCTTCCGAAGAGGGATAAAGGACAGACAGCGAGGCCCCGGAAAGTTCCTCCGGTTCAAAGCCGAACATATCGGCAAGACGCGCATTGCAGCGCCGGATCTGCCGCTCTTCCGTCAAGGCCAGGCCGACGGGCGCATTGTCGAAAGCAAGCGCTGCGAAGTCGTCCATGGGCTCCCCGTTACGTGTTTTGACGGAATTTTCGCTCTAAGGGTCTGAAGAGTATCAGATAGCTGTCCCGCACGGCCGTTTTTCTGGAAACCACATCTGGTCCGGAAGAACCAGCGAGCCGAAGGGACGAGGGAGGTGCCGGGAGGAGACTGGCTAGGGTGTGTCCGGAGGAGGGCATGCCCGGTCGGTCATTCTTGTCCTGAGGAGCGAGCCTTGCTCGCGTCTCGAAGGATGGGCTGCTTGTCCGCAATATGCCGCCCGTCCTGCGAGACAGCGCTCGGCGCTTCCTCAGGATGAGAAAAGCGGGATGGCGGACCAACGCGGTCGCACTGCACCAAACGGCGTATCGGGGGGAGAAAAACAGGATGAATCCGGCAGAATGGTTATACCGGAGCGCGGCGAGAAACCCGCAGAGCCCGGCGCTGCTGCAGGGGACCGAGCGCAAGGCAAACTATCTGGAGTTTGCTCGTAGTGCCGGGGCCATAAGCGCCGCGCTTGCCAGCTATGGCATCGGCAAGGGAGACAGGGTCGCACTGTTTGCCGCAAATTCCACGCGCTATCTGGAAGCGCTTTACGGCATCTGGTGGCGTGGCGGCGCAGCCGTGCCGATAAACGCCAAGCTGCACGAAAAGGAAGCCGCCTGGATGGTGGAAAATTCCGGTGCAGAATTTGTGTTCGCCGACAGAAAGACCGCCGAGCTGGTGGCGCCGCATCTGCCGGAGGGCGTGGGTCTTGTCTCGCTCGACAGCCCTGAATTCGGCGCCATGTGCCAGGCAGCGCCGCACACCACGCCGGAACCTCTGGATCCTGCAGATCTTGCCTGGCTTTTCTATACCTCCGGCACCACCGGCAGGCCCAAGGGCGTAATGCTGACTTGCGGCAATCTCGCTTCGATGGCGCTGAGCTACTTTGTCGATGTCGATGACGTCAAGCCGCAGGATGCGATCCTCTATGCCGCGCCGATGAGCCATGGTGCCGGGCTCTACAATTTCATGCACGTGATGAAAGGGGCGCGTCACGTCGTACCGGTCAGCGGCGGGTTTGACGCTGCCGAAATCCTGCAGATCGCGCCTGTGATCGGCTCCATCTCCATGTTTGCCGCGCCCACCATGGTCCGCCGTCTGGTGGATGTCGCCAAGGCTTCGGGGGGCACTGGCCGGGGACTGCGGACCATCGTCTATGCCGGCGGGCCTATGTACGAGGCGGACATTCTGGAAGCGGTTGAAGTGATGGGTGCACGGTTCGTGCAGATCTACGGTCAGGGCGAATGCCCGATGGGCATCACCGCACTGCCGCGCGCCGAAGTTTGTGACCGCAGCCATCCACGTTGGCGCGAGAGGCTGAATTCCGTCGGCACGGCCCAGTCCGTCGTGCGGGTTGCGATCGTCGACGGTGATGGCCGGGAGCTGCCCCGCGGCGAAGTCGGGGAAATTGCCGTGCGCGGAGATACGGTGATGAAGGGCTACTGGCGAAACGAGGAGGCAACAGCCCAGACCATCCGTGACGGCTGGCTGTGGACCGGAGACGTTGGCCGCATGGATGAGGACGGCTACGTCACGCTGCAGGATCGGTCCAAGGACGTCATCATTTCCGGTGGCTCCAATATCTACCCGCGCGAGGTCGAAGAGGTGCTGCTGACACACCCGGCTGTGCACGAGGTGGCAGTCGTTGGCCGGCAGGACCAGGAGTGGGGAGAGATCGTTGTCGCCTTTGTTGCCTGTCACCCGGGCCAGAGCGTGAGCGAGGCTGAGCTCGACAAGCTCTGTCTGGACCGGATCGCCCGGTTCAAGCGGCCGAAACACTATCATTTCCCGGCTGCCCTGCCGAAGAACAACTACGGCAAGATCCTGAAAACGGACCTGAGACAACAGCTCGAAGCGGAGGAAACGGCATGACAGATCTCACCGGAAAAACAGCTCTCGTCACAGGGTCCGTTCAGGGGATCGGCCTGGCGATTGCCAAGGCACTGGCGGGGGCAGGGGCACGCGTTGCCGTCCACGGTCTGGCGAACCCGGAAGAGGCGCAAGCGGCTGTGGCAGAGATCAAGGCTGCCGGGGCACCGGACGCCCGGTTCTTTTCTGCGGACATGCGCGACGTGGCGGCTGTCGAGACGATGATGGCGGACGTTGCCGCCTGGGGCGGCCCGGATATCCTGGTCAACAATGCAGGTATCCAGAAGACTGTCAGCTTTGCCGAGGCGGATGCTGCCACATGGGACGCCATCATCGGCGTCAATCTGTCAGGCGTCTACCATACGATGCGTCTTGCCCTGCCGGCGATGGCCGAACGCGGTTTTGGCCGTGTGATCAACATTGCCTCGGTGCACGGGCTGGTCGCCTCGGTCAACAAGGCGCCTTACGTGGCTTCGAAATTCGGTGTCGTCGGTATGAGCAAGGTGGCCGCGCTTGAATATGCGGCAAGTGGTTCCAGAGCCTCGGGTGGGGTGACGGTCAATTGTATCGCGCCCGGCTGGACGGAAACCGCAATCATCGAGCCGCAGGTGGCAGCCCGCGCCGCCCTTCATGGCGGCGATCGCGACAAGGGCGTTGCAGATCTTCTGGCGGAAAAACAGCCTTCCCACCGCACGTCCGACCCGTCTGAAATCGGTGCGCTGGCGCTTTGGCTGTGCAGCCCGGTGGCGCACAACGTGACGGGCGTGACAATCCCCGTCGACGGTGGCTGGACAGCTCAATAAGGCTGTCGACCACCAAAACGGCAGACGAGCCCCCCGGTCGGGGCTCGTCCCTGTTTGGCTTCATGGGTGATCAGAGATCGCCAATGGCTGTATCGCGGATCTCCGGCCACTTGGCGTAAGCGCCGGCGAGAACCTCGTCCTTCTGCTCCAGGTACTTGTCGAAGATGACAGCGTTGACGAAGAGGTAGAGCTTGCCGTCGACGATATCGGCAAAGCGGACGTCGCCATCGAGTTTCTTGCCGACATAGATGCCGAAGGCGCAAAAGCCGCCGAACTGCGGCAGGAAGCTTTCCGGAGCAGCGTCGAACTGCTCCTTGGTTTCGGCCGTGGCGAAGTAGTAGTCGACACCATCATGGCTTGAGGTGTGGACCGCATCGCCAAGGCCCGGGGTCGCGCCTGCGAACATGGAAACAGGATCGATGCCGTGCATGCCGAGCGGATTGCCGTTGAGGGTGAGGCCGTTGGCAACGTTGTATTCGTCCGCAGCAAGGGCGGCGGTGGACAGAACAAGGGCTGCGGCCAGGGCCGGAAGGGCGAATTTGAGTTTCATTGGTTTGATCCAGTCTTGGGTTGGGGTAGTCGGTTTTGAGGAGAGTGCTGGTGGTCAGGCGGAACGGGCGATGCGTTCGACTGCGTCGTCGGTCCACCAGACGCCGTTGGCGACCATGCGGAAATTGATGATGGCGGCGAGGTAGCCGTCGCCTTCGGGCACCTTGGCGCCTGCGGTCGCATCGCGAACCACGGCCACTTCGAAGCCGAGTTCCAGAAGCTCATAAAGATGGGCCTGCGTGCACAGGTTTGCGGACATGCCGGCCAGGATCACCTTGTCGATCCCGCGCTTGCGCAGCTGCAGGTTCAGATCGTTCTGCGCCGGGCTGTAGACCTTGTGCGGTGAGCAGATGACGGTTTCGCCGTCCTCGATGTATTTCTTGTACTGCGGCATCCAGTCGGCGCCGGACCCTTCGAAATTCTCCAAGGAGAGCGGGCCCGGGCGATCGAACATGCCGATGGAATGCATGGTCTTTTCCAAGGTGCCTTCGAACTGCCACTTGTGGTCGTGCGGATAATAGTAGTGGGGCGAGATGAACACCGGCATCGCGGCAGCCTTGGCCGCCTTGAACAGGCGTTCGATGTTGTCGACGGTGCCTTGCTCGGTGACGCTTTCGCCAACGACACCCCATGTGACGCCGTCTTCGGACAGGAAGTCGATCTGCGGATCGGTGACGACAAGCGCGGTGCGGCCGGCTTCGATTTCCATGTCGATCTGCGGCAGGCCCGGTTTTTCCGGATCGGCATAGAGCGCACGGGCTTCTTCTGTTGCAGCGGTGGCGGAACCGGTGGCCATGGCGACGGCACCCACGGTTGCCGCACCGGCTGCCCCGGCAAGCAGGCGGCGGCGGGCGTGATCAACCGTTTCCGGTGTTACGCAGCAGGCGCAGGTCTTGTCATGTTCGTTGTCCATATGAAGTCTCCATTGCTTGTGTTGGACAGGGTTTGGGATGGGCAGCGCATCAACTTGAAGCGCTGTCAGGTTCGCGGCCGATCACCGGGTGCCTGAAGGCACGGCTCTCCTGTTCCCGGCGCAGGGCCGGGTTGGCGTCGGAATTGGCCGCGTTCCATGGGGGCGGCACCGGCATGCCGGTGCCAGAAAGCTGAGGTCAGAAAGCTGAGGTCAGATAGTTGCGTGGTCCGGTGCCTTGCTGGCACGCTCTGGAACCTTCCGGCGGACTGAAGCCGGTTTCGCATCATTTACCGGTAAGGTCGGCAGGCGCACGGTCAGAACCGCGCCTCTACCGCTGCTTCCGCCTCCGTTCTGAGCCGCAATCTTGCCGCCATGGCGTTCGGCGATCAGCCGGGCGATCCAGAGGCCAAGTCCCGAGGACGGCCCAGGCCGGGCGGCCTTTGCGGAAAGCTGGGTGAAGGGACGGAAGGCCCGGGCAAGATCGGCAGCGGTAAAGCCCTGGCCCTGATCGCTGACACGTACGGAGACATTACCGTCATCTTCCCGGGAGATAGCGCAAAGAACTGTGCCGTCGTCCGGGCTGTGGCGCACCGCATTGCCGATGAGATTGTCGAAGGCTTCGAACAACAGCTCTGCATCGCCGCAGATCAGACAGGGGGATAGGGACACAATTTCCAGACTGACCGCATGGCGGCGAGCCAGCGGTTGGTTGACGGCGACCGCCAGCGCCAGAACCTCGGCCAGATCAACTGGCCGCATCACACAGGAGAGCGGATCCCGTCCCTCCTTGCCGCGCTTGACCAGGGCGCTGAGACTGCCGGTCAGGTGCTGGAGGATACGGTCGGCCTTTGCGGCGTTATCCGCAATGGCGGGCTGACCTTCCCAGGTTGCGCATTGGGCAATGTGCTCAATCAACAGCGAGAGGTTGGCAAGAGGACCGCGCAGGTCGTGGGCGACGATGGAAAGCGTCCGGCCATAGGCGTTGCTGTCGGCCACGTTATCCGAATGCGGCAGCGCTGCCGGAAAAGTCGAAGGTGCATGGTCATGCCTGGCCGGACTGCGGGCCGTGATCTGTTCGATAATCATGTGGCGCTCCTTGTCTCAAAAGCCCTGGAGCGCTGCGGGAAAGTGCCCGGTGATGACCGCTCCGTCGTTCGATGACTTTTGAATACGCCGGGAGTGCCCTCTCGGTATCGGCCGGGTCTGCCACTGTTTTGGCCCTATCTGCCAAGCCAATTCTGACCCACCAAGAGACAGCAAAACAGGATGAGCCCGGCCATGTTTGGCCGGGCTCATCCGGGATTTGCGACTGTTTCGGGTTTTGCCAGATCTGGCCGCGACCGTTGCCGTGAGCCAGTGCGTCGGGCGGGTGTGTTCTCAGACGGTCGCGCTGTGTTGCCGGAATTGCGCCGGTGGCTGGCCTACCCAGCGCTTGAACGCACGGGTGAAGGTGCTCTGTTCGGAGAAGCCTGTGAGGAAGGCAATTTCGGCAATGGAACAGCTGCTGCCTGCCAGCAGCTCCCGAGCCAGCTTCGTCTGTGCCTCGCGCAGCATGTCGCGGTAGGTCAGCCCTTCTTCCGCCAGGCGGCGATAGAGGGTGCGCTCGCTCATGCCGAGATCACGCGCGACGGCTGCCGCGGAAGGTACGCCGCTGCTGAGAGTTTTCGTCAGGCGGTTCAGAAGATCGCGCGTCAACGCGCTGCCGGCAGGCAGGGCGTCGATTTCCGTCTCCAGATGATCGGTCAGGAAAGTGCAGACGCCTTGATCTCCAAGCCGGTTCGGCAGGTCCAGCATTGGCTGGGTCATTATAATTGCGTCTTGCGCTTCACCGAAGCGGACCGGACAGCCGAAAAACGCCGCGTAGCGCTCTGCATCGCCCCGGCAGGGATGGCGAAAGGTGACAGCCTCAATTTTCAGGCGCGGCCCGACTTGAGACACCAGATTATGAGCAAAGCCTGCAAGGGCGCACTCGTTACGAAGATGCAGGATCGGCTGAGGGGAAGTCTGCCCGGCAATGGAGAAGACGGCAAGTGGCCCGTCTTCCTCCAGGCAATATACCGCGGTGTCGGTCACCAGCCGGAAGTAGCGCTCGATCAATTGCAGTGTGGTGCGAAGAGTGGGCGCGGTCTTGATGGCAAGGCCCAGAACGCCGAGATCGTCCGGTTTGATTTTCTGCGCATAGGCAAACACCAGACCTGTTTCATCCGGATACCAGCTGCGTATCCAGTCGAGCAGCTCGAAGTGGGCTGTGTCCGGTATGCGGCCGTCCTCGGTGCGCACCTCATGGCGCACGGTTCCATCTGCTGCGACCAGCTTGCCGTCGCTGGTCATGGTCAGTCCTGCGGTAGCGGCCATGGTGTGCGCAAAGGCGGCAATGACACTCGCCATCGTCAGCCCCCTCTTGCTGCACGGTGCGCCAAGACAGGGGCTTGGCCTTGCGCCAGTTCAGAGCACGCACCGGATACAGACCAGCTGGCAAGAGCCACGTAGTTCCAGTGAGACCGTTTCCCGGAACAAACGCCGGTGTCTGCAAGAATGTGATCCGCGATCTGACTTCCGGACATGACTACCGCCTTCCTGATCGAAAACGTGACGTTGAGGAAATTTATACAGACAGGTCTGTCTATATGTCAATAAGCCGTGATAACCTCTTGTGTGGATGGACGAGAAGGGGGCGAACAGGATAGTAAAGTAGACAAACCTGTCTGTATATGGAGATGATGGTGCAATCACGCCGAGACGAGCTCGTGGATACAGCGCTCAGGCTGTTCTACACCCGCGGGTTCAATGCGACCGGAATAGACAAGATCCTCGCCGAGGCGGGGGTGGCCAAGATGACGCTTTACAAGCACTTCCGCTCGAAGGAGGAGCTTATTCTGGCCGCGCTCAACCGCCGGGACGAGCAGTTCCGCAACTGGCTGATGGGCGAAATGGAAAAAGCCTCGCCGCGGCCGCGAGAGCGGCTTCTGGCCATGTTCGACGCGCTGGAGGACTGGTTCAACGGCCGTGCCTTCAAGGGGCTCGGCTTCAACGGCTGCGCCTTCATCAACGCGGCGAGCGAATTCGGCGACCACCAGCACCCGATCCACCGGACGGCGGCCGAGCACAAACAGCGGATCGTCGATTACCTTGAGCCTCTGTGTCGTCAGGCTGGCGCTGAAGATCCGGCAGCCCTTGCCGAACAGCTTGCCCTTTTGAAGGAAGGCGCCATCGCCACCGCACAGGTGCGCGGCATGCCGGCCGCCTCCAGAACCGCAAGGGCCATCGCCGAAACGCTGATCCCCGCCTGAGGAAGCGTTTGGCGGGACAGACCGGTCGAGTTTCTGGCAGCATCAGATGCGGAAAGCGATGCCGGTCTGCTGTTCGGCCAGCTTGCCGAAATGCAGTTTCAACAGCTTGTGGTCATCCTCGGTCGACGTCTGGAAACTGCGCCGCTCGGTGTCCTTGACGATCAGGAAGGCAGCGGCCCAGATGCCGATCAGGAAGCCGGTGTCGTCGCGCAGCTCCAGCCGGTGGCCGATCAGGTCACTGCCATCCAGCCCCACCGCATCCTTGCTGCCACAAACCTCCAGGCAAATCAGCCCGTTCTCGTAGAACCGCCAGGAGATCTTGTGCAGGACACAGTCCTTGATTGTCTGGTCCGACGTCCAGACGAACTCCTTCCAGGTGACCGGTTCCTTTTCCGGGCCGATTGCACCGGTGTTGTGGATGTCGGATGCCATCTGCCGGTGCGTGGAAAAATCGAGTGTTGCGGAAGGTCGGGACAGCGGAATCCAGGCCGTGCCCGTATCCCCTGTCACGGCCTTCTGTAACGCCACAAACCGCTCCCTCGCCTCATCACTGACACCAAGTTTCCCCAAAAGGGGTTTTGCAAAAACCGAAGCAAGCTGAATCACGACCGCCTCCCGTGATGGGCGTTACCGGATCATCCCGTCTAGAGGATGGAGGGTAGGGTACAGGGTCGGCACGGGTATGACGAGAAAAAGCGAGCCAATTGGCTGGAAGGGGCCCGGAACTGGCAACTTCGAACGTGATGAAAGCCGATATTGCCGCCCCGGCACGACGTTGGCCTGACCTAAGCTTTGGTCCCCTTGCCCCGCACGCAGCAAAAGCAAGATGTTCTAGTCGTTTCTCAAAGCGCCGACACGATCCACGATATCTGCGCATTCAGCACGGCTCTGAGGTCCGCATGTGGCGTTCAGTCGCGCGATCACGTTGGCAACTGCCGACGGAAAGGCGATGTTTGTGTCCTCCACAATGTATTCAAACAGCTCTTTGTACTGCCTTGCGTTGTTCACGCTGTAGAAAAAGGCGCGGGGCAGATAGGTTCGCAATTCGTCCTGTAGTTCCTTGTTGTCCTTGAACTGGTCAGGCAACTGGACAGGGTCCAGCGGAAAGTCCTGGGGTTGCTCGCCTTCCTGAATATCGAAATAGAGAAAGGCGTTCTTGACGTAGCGCGGCAGTGGTTGACCGGCGATCGGGTTGCGTTTGCGGCAGGTAACGGTCTGCGCCAACCCGCCAAATTTGTAGAAGTCCGGATTTGTCCATTCGGAATCGCGATAGGCGAAGACAGTGAAGTCAAGCGCCACGGGACCCTCATCGGACTCGGTACCGACCCCGAGCTCGGAATTCAGCCGTCCGACGTAGTGCGTACCTTCCGCGTTCAACTCGACCTTGCCGACATCAAACAGCTCCAGCGCTTTCAACGACCAGTTCAGGCTGTTGACGTCCCAGGTCAGAGGCAGAGTATCGTATTGATCTTTCGCGACCTTGATCAGCGGTTGAACCGGGCGTGTCAGCCCGCAACCGGTTGAAATCTCTGAAGCATATCCGTCGTGAACCTTCAGGCGCGGGTGCACTCTGTCCTTGACGCGTGTGGAATATCCCCGCGCTTCATTCTGATCGAAAGCGTCCAGAGTGTGTATGATCCGCAGTTCCGATTGCGGGTTGTACAGAACCAGCCTTTCATCGTCTTCTTCTTCAATCTTGAAGGAATAGCCAATGCCGACTTCAGCCTCCAGCGTACAGGCAAGATCCCGGCATCCCGTATAGGATTGATGCGTGACCACATCTGTCGTGTCGCGGTTTCCAAAGTCGTTTGCCGATATATCGCGGGCCAGAACCGCTACGGGGATCCCGTAGTGTGTGGTGCCCTCGAGGTACTCCGATCGTCCCGGTGCTGTGCTTCTTTCAAGATTGAACATGATCGTCATTCCGGGCAGGAAAGTCGCAAGTCTGTTTGCCTCCTTTTCTGCGCCCGAATAACTCTTGCTGCCTCTGAGCTCGTTGTCGCCAATTTTGGACAGCGCGAATGTGCCGCCAACGACCCAGCGTGCTCCTTCGGGGATATCGCCGGTCGGGTCCTGAGCACATGCGACAGAAATTGAGCAGATAAAAAGCAAGCTGTGAAACATACATTTCATGATCAGGCATCCTTTCTTATCTGAAGTTCTGCGCCATCTCGTGCAGCGATGCTCCAAAGGTGGCTGCGAAGCCGTCTATGTTCTGCTGGGTCACTTGCGACGGTGTTGAGTACATCAGTTCTGCCTGGTCTTGCAGCTCGACCAATTTCGGGAACCCGGAAGTCGGGTAGATCGCCTTGAGTTCCAGGAAAATCGTATTCAACTCCGTCAGGAAGGTCGCGATATCGCTTTTGCAGGTATTCGTCGAAAGGGTGCTAACGCTTCGCGTACAATCAAGGGCCAGAAAAGCGTCTGAAAACCGCGTGGTCAGCTTGGATAAATGGCTGTTCCTGAAGGTGTTCAGCGCATCGCGTTTCGACGCGACTTCGATTTGGTTGTCGACCCTGGCGATCAGGAATTGTGCGAAAAACACGATCACAAGGCCGGAGAGCACCGCTCTGAAGGTGATCTCCACCAGGCTTTGATTGAGCGACTCTTTCTTTCCCGACCAGAACGACACGCCTTACCTCACCAGTTCGAGAAAGCCTTGAACGTGCCGAACCTTTGAAACGGACAAGGCTCCAGACCAGCTGTACTAACAGCGCTGATATCTCGGGTTGCAGGCTTCAACCGGAACCGTAGACATGGTCGTGAAGGCGATCGTCGCGGTAAAGAGTACTGCAAAAAACGTGTGCATATTCCACGTCATCTCGAACTCCATATTTAAAAACGATATAAATCTTATATCTACAACTTATTCGATAACTTCCGTAACGTCAATATTTGATGATTTGTCAAACAAAGCGGCTAGCCTTGACGGTCAGCAAGACGGCAGCCCGGATGGCAATCAGGAATCTGGTGTCGTCGCGTAGCTCCAGCCGGTAGCCGAATGGATAGCTGCCGTCCAACCCCTCCGCCTGCCTGCTGCCGCAGGCCGCCTGACGACCGGTTCCCGAGCCAGACATACTGTTGGTGTCCTTCGCAGCGAAAGACTGCTTTGCCTATTTCGCCACGTGCTGCGAAGCGCATGAACGACAGTTGCCTGGAACAGCAGAGATGGCGATGCAAACCTGGTGGCCCAGCTCGTAAGGGATGGGGACCAAACTCAGGATGAAACCGGAACCAACGCTTGCCATTTCTTTCGATAAGCAGACGCCGAGGTCCCGACGCGCTTTCGGAATGCCGATCGGAAACTTGAGGGTTCGGTATATCCGATCTCGGCTGAGATTTCCTCGATCGACATCGCCGTCGTCTCCAGCAGCTGTTTGGCTTCCTCGACACGCAAAGTCTGCACATAGTCGGCTGGCGCCTGTCCGGTCGCCTTCCTGAAGCGACGCAGAAACCCTCGCTCGGTCATTTGGGCCATTACCGCCATGGCGGTTACGGGACTTGATCTGTGGTAATTTCGTGCGGCCCAGACCTGCGCCTCTGCAATCAGCTGGTCATCATGTTGTCGCCCGGAGGCAAGGGATGCGTATGTCAGTTGGCCCTGGTCATGTGGATCGATCAAATAGATCTTCGCGATCCTGCGGGCTTCTTCTGTTCCGGCGAACCGTCCGATCAGATACAACATGAGATCAGCCCACGCCGAGGCACCACCTGCGGTGACCACCTGGTGACCGTCCCCTGCCGCGACGAGAATGCGTTCACGGCAAACCTTCACCTTCGGGAAGTTTCGTCCAAGCATATCCGCATAGCCCCAATGCGTCGTCGCTTCCTTACCGTCCAACAATCCTGCTGCACCCAGAAGGATCGAGCCAGAGCAGACGGAGGTGACAATCGCGCCGCGTGCGTAGGCTTCACTGAGCCAGTCCGCGACCGGGTTAAACTCTTCCGGCAGGTGGCCATTTGGGTCGAGGTGCAAATCGGACACGATAATCAATTCGGGTTCCGGCGCTTCGGTCAGCATCCCGTCAGGTGTGATCTTGCGCCCGTTCACGTCCCAATAAGGTGCGCCATCGAGGGTTCTGAGGCTGACCTGAAACACCGGCGATTGCGCAGGCAAGCCGTGCAACATTTCCCAATCGCGGCCCACAGAGGCCAGCACGTCAAGGATCGAGAACAGCACGGACGTTCCGGTCAAGCGTGTTCCTATAACGGTCGTGTTCAAGCTCATATTGCACAAAACCCCTCAACTTTAGTCTGATTATCACCGTTTCATTCTTTTTCGCTTCTAACGCAGTTGGCGTATTTGGTCCATCTCCATGGTCAGGACAGCGGCAGATCGTACTGCACATTACCACCTCAGGAGCATCGGATGACCTACCAGAACCCAAATCTTGCATTCAACGAAGCGAAAGCCGAAGCCTTCGCCGAACGCTTTGTCGGTACGCTGAACGAAGCGGCACTCGCGATCATGACCTCTCTCGGGCACCGCGCAGGACTGTTCGATGCGCTTGGGGCCAACCCCGGCCTCAATTCGCAGGTGCTTTCGCAGAAGGCCGCTGTCAACGAACGCTACCTGCGTGAATGGCTCGGCGTGATGGTGACGGCGGGTGTCGTCGACTATGACCCGCGGGCGAAAAGCTACACGTTGCCGCCGGAGCACGCCGCATTTCTGACCCGTAGCGCCAGCCCGGACAACATGGCCGTCACGACCCAGTTCATCAGCATCGCGGCGTCCATCGAAAACGAACTACTGGAGCGGTTCCGCAGTGGAGAGGGCCTTTGTTACCACCATTTTGATCGCTTTCACGAGGTGATGGCCGAGGACAGTGCGCAGTTGGTCGTCGCCAACCTTGTGAGCGCTATCCTGCCGGTGGTCCCGGGCCTGATCCAACGGTTGGAGGACGGCATCGACGTGGCCGATTTCGGCTGCGGACGAGGTCTGGCGATGATGGCGCTGGCGAGCGTTTATCCAAACAGTCGCTTTCACGGTTTCGATCTTTGCGAGGACGCTTTCGCAGAGACGGCCGCTGAAGCCAGAACCAAGGGTTTGAAGAACCTGCAGTTCGAAGCGCGTGATCTGTCGGCCGCAAACGAGTTGGGCCGGTTCGATCTGGTGACCGCCTTCGATGCGGTTCACGACCAGGCAGATCCCAAGGCGTTTCTGCGTCTCGTACGGCAGTCAATGCGGCCGGGCGGCGTCTTCCTGATGCAGGATATCGGTGGGTCGCGCGATCTTGAAAAGAACATCGCAAATCCCTTCGCGCCGCTCTTGTACACGATCTCGAGCATGCACTGCACACCCGTCTCCATCGGCCAGGGTGGTCCGGGGTTGGGGGCGATGTGGGGAGTGGAGACGGCCGAAGAGTACCTTGCCGAAACCGGCTTCGCATCGGTCGAAACCCACCGGCTGCCGCACGATCCCATCAACGCGTATTTCACAGCCCGGATCTGACCGGGCACCGACAAGGACACATGACATGACGATGATATCGCCGTTCGTCGACGGGGTGCACAGGACTGTCTCAAGTCGCGTGCAGAGCCTTTGTCAACGGATCAGAGAAGCGCGCGAACAACGACGCTTTCGCCGGAATTTCGGAGACCTCTCGCGGCTTTCGGACCATCTCCTGCAGGATTTGGGCCTCGAACAATACGCACATCTGCGTGACCCTGAATTTCCTCAGCATTTGCTGAGAAGACACCGAAAGGACTGATCATGAAGTCCCAACAACACAGCAGCACGCTTGTCATCGGAGCAGGACTTTCGGGTCTTGCCGTGGCACGCTCTCTTTCCGATCGTGGCCTGCCGGTCACCGTGCTGGAAGCACGGGACCGGGTTGCTGAACCCTGGCGGGCGCGGCATCCGGCGCTTCGGCTCAACATACACCGCAAGTTTGCCGGCCTGCCCGGCCAGAAGGCGCCCAAGACCGATGGCGTCTTTCTGAAGCGTGACACCGTAGTGGAATTTCTTGAAGCCTATGTTGCGGGACTGGACAAACAGGTCCGATACAGTGGCAAGGTAACCAGTGTCGCCCGTACGCCAGACGGGTGGCACGTCTCCACCGCGACCGGTGACTATCAGGCAGACAATCTGGTAATCGCGACGGGCCGCGAAAGCATTTCGCACATTCCGGACTGGCCGGGGCGCGACCAGTTTTCGGGTGAGTTTCTGCACTCGGCCGACCTCGGTGATGTGTCCCGCTTCGACGGCAAACGTGTTCTGGTCGTCGGCGCCGGGAACTCGGGTACGGACGCGCTCAACCATCTCGCGCGGCACCAACCGGCAGAGGTCATCGTGTCTGTCCGATACGGGCCTGCAGTCGTACCACAGCGCATCTTCGGGTTTCCGCTGCACCGACTGGCCCGGGTCTTCGCGGCCCTTCCGGCCTGGGTCCTGGATCCGGCCTTTCGGCTGACCGAGCGGGTTTTTCTTGGCAATCTTCGCCGATACGGGCTGACCACCCATCCAGAAGGAGGCGGGACCCGGCTTCTGCGGGACGGTGTCACCTTTGCGATCGATGACGGATTTGTGGCCGCCCTGAAGGCCGGGCGGTTCCGGGTCGTTCCCGGTGTTGACCGCTTCGAGGGGGACAACGTCATCCTCACGGATGGCTCAAGCTGCGCACCCGACGTTGTCATCGCGGCAACGGGCTATCGCACGGGGCTGGAGCCGCTGCTGGGACATCTCGGCGTGCTCGACACCAATGGGGTGCCGAACTACCCAATGGGCGAGCGTGATCCGGAAAATCCCGGGCTCTGGTTCACCGGGTTCAAGCCGATTTTCACCGGTTACTTTGATGCCGCCGGGATCGCAGCCAACAGGATTGCCGCCGGGATCGCCGCTGATACGACGCGTGGCGTGCCTTCTGACGACCACGGAGCGCGGAAGGTTCATGCCGACAACGGACGGTCCGTCCCTGCAAACGCAACCACTTGATGTAGCCGCCCGGGGCCGGTGCAAGCCCGGCATGTCGGTAACCCGGGCTGCAACGGGCGCAACACGTTTCGAACAGGAACCAAGAGAATGAAATTCGTCAAAATCTGCGCATGCGCAAACGGCGGCTCCCATTTTTCGGATGAGTTCTGGACGCTTTCGGAGGGTGATTTCACGCCACCTTCGCCAAAGGGCTACAGTGTCACCGAAACCATGGATGCAACCGGCGTTCTCATGATGCATCACCCCCCCGGGTACAAGGACGAATGGCATTGCGCGCCTGCACCTGTTCTTGGAACCGTTCTCGGTGGCTTGGTCCGCATTGAAACGAGCGATGGAGACACACGGCTGCTTTCACCCGGCGATCAGTTCCTGGCTGCTGACCTGCATGGCTCGGGACACAGGATGGAGGAAGCGAACGGCCGGGCTTATGACGTTGCGCTGGTCCTGCTGGATGGCATTCCTGACATGGGAGCTGGGGGGCAATCGGAATGAAACTCTATTTCATGCCGGGAGCCTGCTCGCTGGCACCGCATATCGCTCTGCGTGAGGCCGGTCTGGAATTTCGATTGATAAAAGTCGATTACAAATCACGACGGACTGAAGAAGGGGACGACTTTCGCCAGATCAATCCCAAAGGGTACGTTCCGGCACTCGAACTGAAGGAGGGCCAACTTCTGACCGAAGTCCCCGTGATCCTGCAATATATCGACATGATCCGTCCCGAGGCCCGCCTGTTGCCGGACGCCGCACTGGAGCGCCTGAGAGCCCTGGAATGGCTGAATTACATTGCAACCGAGGTTCACAAAAGCTTCAGTCCGCTGTTTCGCCCGAAGACGCCGGAGGCATTTCTGTCTCCAGGCCGCGCGCACTTGTCGCTGCGGCTGAATGTGATTGAGCGACATCTCCAACAGCACAGATACCTGATGGGCCCAGCCTTTTCGCTGAGCGACGCCTATCTGTTTACCGTTTGCCGTTGGCTTGACGATCAGAAGCTTTCGATTGCGGACTGGCCAGCCTTGCAACGACATTCCAACGACGTTGCAACGCGACAGTCCGTTCGCGATGCCCTGGAGAGCGAAGGTTTGGCAGAATAGGGCCGGCCATATCCGCTGACGAGGCAGCGCGGCGCGGACTGGGGGTACCCTGTGAAGAGGTGAGAGCTCCACGAACGAGCCCGTGCCGGCAGCGAACGCACCGCCAGTTGGCAGTGCGTCGCCGGCCAGAGCGGCGTGGGACACACGCGCCATCGTCAGATCTTCAGGAAAAGAGAGGCGGTCTAAGCGCAGGATCTGCGTGTGGGGGGGACGAGAATGGTCTTTTCCAGCCGCGACTTGGGTATTGCCGGAAACCAATTTCTCTGCCGCCACTCCTCGGTATGTTCCTGATGTACTTCGTCGACACAGGTGAGTGCCGCTCAACATATTCGAAAATACCGGGGATTGTCTGGCTGGTTCCACCTACCAATTCTGAACAATCATGACGAATTCTGACAATGCCGCTTCACTTGAAGCGCATCGGGACCAGAGCGAAAAGGGCTGTGCGCAGGAGGCCTATGTCGTTTTCGCAAGCTCTGCGGTAGTCTCTTTCAGATACGGCAGGAACCCGTCCAGAAACCGGGTTGTCGCCGGCATGAAGTGGCTGCCGTGATGGTACATCGGGTCGAGGGACGTGATCAGCAGGCGGCCGGGGGTGGAAACCGTGTCCTCGTAGAAGATCGAGCCGAGATCTCCGACATCGACCAGCGACTGCGCCCCGTCCGGCACCTGGAAATAACCATGATAGTGCCAGGTGACGTCGGCCAGGGAGAGCTGGTTGAAGAGGGGATGGTCGGGCGTTGCCAACTTCAGGCCGATCTCGCCACCTTCCTTCCACCACCAGAAATTGGTCGGTGTGTCCGTCCAGTTCACATTGGGCAACCAGTCCGGGTGGCCGGTGGAGCCCATGGCGACAACGGTCTTGCCGCTTGCCAGAAAGTCGGCGATCTGTTCGCGCCGGGGGCGCAGCACCGAAGGATCGGTGCGGCATGAGACAAGCAGGGTGTCGACGCCGGTGAGATCCGCTTCCGGCAGGTCGCGCGTGTAGATGACCTCGTCGAAAAAGTCGCGGTAGCGTGGCTCGTAAATGGTGCGATGATGGTAGTAGGTGCCGGCGTCGAGCACTGCGAGCGTGGTCATTGCTGGGGTCCTTTTCCGCTGGCCCAGGCGCAGAGCTGCGGGGCAATGCGCGCCGTTGTGTCGCTGGAGCCGACGTACATCCAAAGATCATTGCCGGCATGCATGAAGATGCGACCGCCGGACGGGCGCTCATAGACCCAGTCGCAGGGCAGGTGGTCCGGGCCGACACCGTGGAGGCTAACAGCGCCTTCCGGCGGCGGATTGAAACCGCGGGCGTAGAAGCCGGCAACGCCCCGTCGATAGGTCAATTCCTCGGTTGAAACGCCTTCGAACACCGGGTGGTCGGTCAACCGGTGGATTTGCAGGTCCTCCAGCGAGAAGCGGTTCAGCGGAACGAAAGGCTGGAATTCGGGCAGCATTGGCCAGGCAACATGGCCGTTGAATACCAGAGTGCCGCCAGCATCCAGAAACTGTTCGATCTTCGCTGTCAGGCTGCCGAAAAATCGCTGGTCGAGATGGGCGGGCAGGCAGAGCGCGGGGTAACGCGACAGGTCGGCGGTTTCGAGGTCGTAATGGCCGATCACGTCGATGTCGGGCACATAATCGCCAACATCGGGCAGGTCGTTGCCGGCGCCCTTGATCGGTTTCAGAAAAAGGCAGGATGCCATTCGGGTCTCCCGGAAAGGCCCGGACGGATAACCGTCCGGGCAAAGGTCAGGCGCAGTTACTGTTTGCTGACGGCCTTGAAATTGTAGAAGAAGCCGGAAGGATGGACCTTGTAGCCGCTGACGTTCTCGCTAGAGGCAGCCACATAGATCTTGTGAACCAGCGGGATGATCGGCGCGTCGGTCTGCAGGATTTCCTGTGCCTTGGCATAGGTTTCCAGAGCTTCCGGACCTTCTTCCAGCGTGCGGCCCTTGTCGACAAGCGCGTCGAATTCCGGGTTCGCCCAGTTCTGGTAGTTGAGGCCCGCCTTGGAATGGAACTGCGACTTCAGGTGCAGATCCGGATGACCGGTCATTTCCGGGGTCCAGAAGACGACGGAAACGTCATAGTCGCTCTGCTTGACGAGATCGAGCATGCCTTCCCAGGTGTACATTTCCAGCTTCGTGGCAATGCCCTGCTGCTGCAGAAGCGCGGCCATTGTCTCGCTGATCGTGGCCATTTCGGCGCGGCTGGAATAGCTGAGGATACGCAGGCTCAAAGGCTCGCCGTCCTTCTGCCAGGTGGTGCCGTCTTTCTCGTAACCGGCCTCGGTCAGAAGCCCGGCTGCTTTTTCCGGGTTGAAGGAATAGGCTGAAAGCTCCGGTGCGGCCCACGGGAATTCCGGCGGAAAGAAAGTCCAGGCCGGCTTGCCGATGCCGTCGAGCGCGCCTTTGACCAGGATCTCCCGGTCAACCATCAGGTTTACCGCCTGGCGAACCTTCGGATCATGCAGCACGCTGTTTTCACCGGCATTGAAGGCGCCGTAATAGAGACCTGCGCTCGGCTCGGCATAGACTTCGAACTTCTCGTCGGCCTTCATGCGTTCCACATCGGAAGGCAACAGGTGGACGACGAAGTCGACCTCGCCGGTTTCCAGCGCCAGCGCGCGGGCATTGTGGTCCGGGATGTAGCGGTAGACGATTTCTTCCAGCTTGGGCACTTCGCCCCAATAGTCATCGTTGCGTACAACGGTGGTGCGGTCCTGCTTCTGGTACTCCTTGAACACCCAGGGACCGGTGCCGACAGGCTTCACGAACTCGCCGTTCTCGTCGAACGAGGCCTTGCCGTAGATGACGGTGATGGCGTCGGTCAGCTGGTTTGGCAGGGCGGTGAAAGGTTCGTTGGTCTCGATTTCCAGTTCTAGGCCGGAAACGGCGCGGATTTCCTTGATGTTGAGCAGGTCGGATGCATAGGGCAGCAACGCGATCACCCGCTCCAGCGAGAACTTTGCGGCTTCCGCGTCGAAAGCGCTGCCGTCATGGAAGGTGACGCCGTCGCGCAGCTGGAAGCGCCAGACATTGGGTGAAACGCGTTCCCAGGACGTGGCAAGACCGGGCACAAGTTTCATGTCGAAATCGAGCTTTACCAGAGTGTCCAGTATCTCGCTTTCGTTGAAGAACCGGCTGCGGCGCGGTTTCATCGACAGCGGCAGGGCTTCCCACATTGTGGCAGCGGTCAGTGTTGAACTGCCTTCGGCCTGCGCCGGCACGTGCGGCAGGCTCAGCATGGCGGCCGTTGCCACGGAAACGGCAAGACGGCCCAGGGTTCTGCGGGAGATCATGAGGATCAGCTCCTTGGTTTGAGGATTGTTTTTCGAAGGGTCAAAAGGTTGGTGTGGCGGGCGCGCATGCGGTCGCCGATGCCGTCGCCCAGCAGGTTCACCAGCATGACGAAGGCGGTGATCGTCAGGCCCGGGGCGAGGACGAGATGCGGATGGCTGCGCATGTGGTTGCGCGCATCGGCGATCATCCGTCCCCATTCGGCTGTTCCAGGTTCCACGCCAAGGCCAAGGAAGCTGAGCCCGGCAAAGGCGAGGATGACCCAGGAGAGCGAATAGGCGGCCATGGTCAGGAGAGGCGCGGTAATGTTCGGCAGCAGATGGCGATGGACAATGCGTTTGCGTGACGAACCGAGCGCTTCAGCCGCCTGCACATAAAGTTTGGCCCTTTCCACCAGGATCATGTTGCGCACCAGCCGGGCATATTCGGTCCAGTGCACGGCAGTCAGCGCCAGAAGCACGACGGCAAGGCCAAGCCCCATGACACCGGCGATGATCATGGCAATCGCCAGTGCTGGCAGGACAGAAAGTCCCTCGCAAAAGCGCATCAGAAGCTGATCCGGCCAGCCGCCGAGATAGCCGGCGACGCAGCCGAGCAGCGTGCCGGTGAGCGCGGACGCCAGCACCACCAGCAGGGCCGCGCCGGTTGTGAGGCGGCCGGCGTAAAGGAGGCGGGAAAAGACGTCGCGGCCCATCTGGTCGGTGCCCAGAAAATGCTGCCAGCCCGGAGGCGCAAGACGGTTCAGGATGTCTATCTGGTCCGGCGGGTAAGGCGCTGCGAGCGGTGCCAGCACGATCAGAAGTATGAGAAGGGCCAGCAGTCCTGCACGCGTTTCTCGGCTCTGTGCATCAGGTCTTGTCTGAAACAGGCGTCGGGATCTTGCCATTCAGATCGCCTCCTGAACGCGCGGGTCAGCCAGCGTCACCAGGTAATCGACCAGGAGATTGATGATGATGTAGCCGCAGGCGATCACCAGGAAGCAGATCTGTATCAGCGGGTAGTCACGGTTGAGCAGCGAAGCGACCAGCAGGCTGCCGATGCCCGGCCAGGCGAAGATCGTTTCCACGATGATCATGCCGTCAAAGGCGCGGGCGAATTGCAGCCCGGTCAGGGTCAGGAGCGAAGGCAGGATGTTGGGCAGGGCGTGATGCAGCAGGATCCGCGTCTGGCTGAGGCCCTTGGCCTTGGCCGTGCGGATGTAGGCATGGTGGAACTCGTCCAAGAGCCTGGCCCGCACGAAGCGCGCAATCACGCCGGTCATGGTGGTCGCGATGACCAGCGTCGGCAGCACCGCATGTGCAATCGTGCCGTGGCCCGAGCTCGGCAGCCAGCCGAGGGTAAGCGAGAACAGAAGCGCCAGCAGCAGCGCGTACCAGAAATTGGGAATGGACAGGCCGGCAACGCTTGCCACCGCCAAAAGACGATCCGCAAGGCCTCCGGCGTGATAGGCACAAAAACAGCCGATCGGCACTGCAAGGACAAGGGCAAGGCCGATCGACAGCAGTGCCAGGATCAGTGACTGGCGTATCCGCAACAGGATATCGGCGGAAACGCTTTCTCCGGTGACGAAGGAAGTGCCCAGATCCCCTGTCAGCACATTGCCGAGCCAGCGCAGGTATTGAACGGGCAGGGGATCGTCAAAGCCGTTTTCGGCTGAAAATCTGTCGACCGCAGCCGCATCCGGCAAGGTGCCGTCCATCTGGGACAACAGCAGTACTTCAGCAAAATCCCCCGGCAACAGGCGCAACAGGGCGAAGCCGGCAACGGACACCAGGAACAGCAGTATTACCGATTGGACAAGCCTGTGGCTCAGCCGGCGCACCATCCGAAAACCGCCCCAAATCCACTGAATGAGAAAACTTGAGCTTTATAATCATATTTCTACGGGTGGTGTCGAGGCTGGTTTGTAAAAAACTTGAAAAAAATACTCAGATTTCTATCCGGCAGTTTGTACTGCCGTTTGAAAAGCGGAAAAGTCGAGGGCGCAGCTATGAGGTTGCCCAGGAGGCATGGGACCGGGCGTCTCGGAAAATATGCCTGGAGAGAGGTTCTGAGCGATGCCGGCCCTGCGGGCGGACATGGAGCGCAAGGGGTAACACCCGGAAAAGGAGGCAAGCCACGGGGAAGCCGTGGCTTGCGGAAATTCGGACTTAGAGGGCGGGGATGCGCAGCACCTGACCCGGATAGATCTTGTCCGGATCGGACAGCATCGGCTTGTTGGCTTCAAAGATCGCCTGGTACTTTGCGCCGTTGCCATAGGCCGCCTCGGCAACCTTCCAGAGCGTATCGCCCTTGACCACCGTGTGGAACTTGGCTTCCGGTTCGCTGCTCTCGACGGTGATTTCTTCCTCGACCTTGGAGATGCCAAGCACGTTGCCGACAGCAAGGATCAGTTTTTCACGGGCTTCCTGGGTAGGGGCTGCGCCTGCGATCTTGACGGTGTCGCCGCTGACTTCAACCTTGACGTCGCCATCGAGGCCGAGGTCGGCAACTTCCTTTTCGATGGCTCCAGCGCTTGCTTCCGGCGCTTCGTCATCGCCGAACAGCTTCTTGCCCGCATCCTTCACGAAATCAAAGAAACCCATGTCATTTTTCCTTTAAGTCAATTCAGCCGAAATCCGCCGGTACGCCCCGGCGGAGGCAATTTCACGATACGGAACCATAATGCAAAATTCTCAGGGGGGCGGAAGCGAATTCCGGTTAGGCAAGACGTGTGCGGCGGGCCGGAAAGAAGAGGCTTCAGGCGAAGCGCTTGGCGCCGGCAACGCAGCCCACCACCAGGGTGGTGACGAGGAGCATGGTTGAAGACACCGGTTCATGCAGCAGCAGGCTGGCCAGCATCAACCCGAAAAAGGGCTGCAGCAGTTGCAACTGGCCAATACCTGCAATGCCGCCGATGGCGAGGCCCCGGTACCAGAAAATGAAGCCCACAAGCATCGAGAAAATCGAGACGTAGCCGAGCCCGACCCAGGCAGGCATTTCGATGCTTGTCAAACTGTCCGGCCATGTCAGCAGTGCTAGCGTACCCATGACGGGAAGCGAAAGTGCAAGTGCCCAGGAAATGACCTGCCAGCCGCCAAGACGGCGGGAGAGGGCCCCACCTTCTGCATAACCGAAGCCGCAGACAATGACCGCCGCCAGCATCAGGAGGTCGCCCTTGAGTGAAAGGTCCGCACTTTGAGACAGTGCATAGGCGCCGACAGCCGCACTGCCTGTACAGGAGAAAACCCAGAACAGGGGCTTTGGACGCTCCATCCCGCGCAACATGCCGAACAGGGCGGTTGCCAGGGGCAGAAGGCCAATGAAGACAATCGAGTGGGCCGCAGTGACATGTTGCAGGGCAAGTGCCGTCAGCAGCGGAAAGCCGACGACGACACCGGCCGCAACAATCAGCAGCGAGATCACGTCGCGCCGCTCCGGCCACGCCTGCCGCAGCACTAGCAGCAACGCAATGCCAAGGAGTGCCGCAACAACGGCACGGGCGGACGTCAGGAACATCGGGTTGAAACCACTGAGCGCAACCCGTGTTGCCGGCAGGGAGCCGCTGAAAATGAGGACGCCCAGGAGCCCGCTGCCCCATCCTGCCATCGATGCCTGCATGTCTGGTCTTTCTGCTGTCTTGTTTTTCAAGGTTCACACGCCTGTCAGGGAGGCTGCGGCATCCGTCCTGCTCTCCTGCGAAGCCGAGAGGCCAGCAGACAAAAGCGAGGCTTGCCGAACGTAGCCTCTTCCTGAACGTCCAGGACGACACGTTGAAGGGGCAGGAATAATCCGGCGGGGCTGGTCAGGACAGAGACAGTGCAATACAATTTAGCAAAACTGTACTGTATACACTTGCCATACACTTCAGCGGACAAACGAATGGAACAGGACACACGCACGGCCACGGTAATGGAAGCCGTCAAGCGGAAGATCGCCAGCCGTTTGCTGCAACCTGGTGAAAAGTTGCCGTCTATCCGCGGATTTGCCGCAAAAATGCGGGTGTCACCGTCAACAGTCGTGACCGCATACGACAGGCTGGCGGCAGAGGGCATCATTTATGCCCGTCGAGGCTCCGGCTTTTTTGTTGCCGATGCTGCCCGTCCGTTCTCGGTCGCCGACGTCGGGCCGCAGCTTGACCGGGAAATCGACCCGTTCTGGGTGTCGCGCCAGTCGCTTGATGCCGGGCCGGATGTTCTGAAACCCGGCTGCGGCTGGCTGCCGGCGGACTGGATGCCAAGCGAGGCCATGCAGCGTGGCTTGCGAGCGCTGGCGCGTACCGGCGGTGGCCACTTGTTCGACTATGGCGAAACACGGGGTGCTTTGAACCTGCGCCACCTGCTCGCCCGGCAGTTCTCGGAAGAAGGCCTTGAGGTGAACCCTGGCCAAGTGCTGCTCACGCCATCGGGAACACAGGCCATCGATCTCATTTGCCGCTTCTTTTTGCGGCCGGGGGACACGGTTCTGGTCGATGACCCGTGTTACTTCAACTTTCAGGCGTTGTTGAAGGCGCACAGGGTGGAGGTTGCCGGTGTGCCGTTCACGCGCAGCGGACCGGATACCGAGCTGTTCGAAGAAGCGCTGACCCGGCACAAGCCCAAGCTCTACATCACCAATTCCGGCCTTCACAATCCCACCGGCGCGACGATCTCGCCCCAGGTTGCGCACAAGGTCCTGAACCTTGTGACAGCCCACGGCCTGGTGGTGATAGAAGACGATATTTTCGGCAGCTTTGCGCCGGAACCCCTGCCAAGACTTGCCGTTCTCGATGGACTGGAGCGTGTCATCCGCATCGGCAGCTTTTCCAAGACCCTGTCTGCGTCCGTGCGCTGCGGTTACATTGCCGCTCGAACGGACTGGATCGAGGCTCTTGTTGACCTGCAAGTGGCCACCAATTTCGGTGGCCCAGGACCTGTCGCGAGCGATCTTGTCTATGGCGTCCTGAGCGACGGCAGTTACCGCAAGCACATGGAAGCCTTGCGGGTGCGCCTTGCGAAGAAGCGGCGTGAGGTTGCCGACAGGCTGGAGCGGCTCGGTATAACGCCCTGGCTCAGCCCCAAGGGTGGCTTTTACCTCTGGTGCAGTCTGCCGGACGGCCGGGATGCCGCCGCCATTGCCCGCTCCGCGCTGCGCCGGAACGTCGTGCTCGCCCCCGGCAACGTCTTCAGTGTTTCGCAGACGATGACCGGGTTCCTGAGGTTCAATGTCAGCCAGATGGGCGAGGGCCAGGTTTATGACGTGCTGGAAAGCGCGATAGATCCAGCTTTAGGCTGATCCTCGCAACCATCCGTGGCTCGCCGCGTTTGCCTGTCAGAAAACTACAGCCGGCCGGTGCGGAACAGGCATGCTCGCGCAATCAATATCATGCCGAAGTGAGTGGTCGTTTCCCGGTCGGGCCCCGTTTGACTGAGGAGCTTTTCCGATGAACGGCACTGACGAGCAAAAGACCGCCAGGCTTTACCGAATGGTCATGCCCGGGCACATCTGTCCCTATGGCCTGAAATCGAAGGACCTTCTGGAACGGCAGGGCTTCGAGGTTCAAGATCATCACCTCACCACCCGTGAGGAGACAGACGCCTTCATGGAAAAACACGGCGTCGAGACGACCCCACAAACCTTCGTCGGCAACCAGCGGATCGGGGGCTATGACTCTTTGCGCGTCTATTTCAAACTTGATCCGCCAGAGGAAGAGCGTAGCGACACGACCTATCGGCCCGTGATCGCCATCTTTTCAGTGGCCCTGCTTCTGGCGCTTGGCCTCTCCTGGCATCAATATGGAACGCTGCTCAGCTTGCGGGCCGTGGAATGGTTCGTGTCGCTTTCCATGACAATCCTCGCAATCCAGAAGCTGCAGGACGTGGAGAGTTTTTCCACGATGTTTCTCAACTACGACCTGCTGGCGCGGCGCTGGGTTCCCTATTCCAGGATCTATCCCTATGCCGAAGCCTTCGCCGGTATCCTGATGACGGCCGGTGCATTGGTCTGGCTGTCGGCGCCGGTTTCTTTCTTTATTGGTCTGATTGGCGCTATCAGCATATTCAAGGCGGTTTATCTGGAGAAACGGGAGCTGAAATGCGCCTGCGTTGGCGGCAGTTCTTCCGTTCCGCTCGGCTTTGTTTCATTGACCGAAAGCCTGATGATGACGGCCATGGGGCTGTGGATGCCGGCTCGGGTTTTGCTGATGGGATGACGGGGTGCGAAGCACGTTGGCTTCTGCAGCCAGGGGGATGGACGGCAGAATGGCCAGTTTCGTCCTTGCAGCTAGTTTTCAGAGTTCGGTTCTAAATATATGATTTGAAAGATTTTTGTTTCTGTCTTGCTGACTGTTTCAGGCTAAAACTTAGCCAATTGACGAAGTTTTTCTTGCGCCTGATGTGAATTTCGAAATACTTAGCAATATGGCTAAGCATGATCCTGATCTCTCCCTGTTGTTCCACGCGCTGTCCGACCCGACGCGCCGCGCGATGTTGACAAGGCTCGCAAGTGGCCCGGCGCGGGTGACGGACCTTGCGGAGCCGACCGGGCTGAAGTTGCCGACGGTCATGAGGCACCTTTCCGTGCTGGAGGAGGCAGGTTTCATCACCACCGCCAAGGACGGACGCATACGCACCTGCGCCATCGTTCCGGAGGCCATGGAGCCGGTGCGGACATGGATCGATGAACAGCGCGCCATCTGGGAGGCTCGCCTCGACAGGTTGGATGCGTTTGTAATGAACGTGATGAAGGAGAACGGAGAATGACGCAGAGCGTGGTTCTGAACAACACTGCCTCCAACGCGGCTGGCGAGGGAAGAAACGGATTTGCGACGCTTGTCTTCGAGCGCGACATGGCCGCCCCTGCCGAAACCCTCTGGCAGGCCTGGACCGCTCCGGCGGCAAGGGCTGTCTGGGCGGCACCGTCACCTGCCGTTACCGTGGAATTTCTCGAAGCCGACACCAGGGTAGGCGGACGCGAAATTTCGCTCTGCAAGGTGGATGGTCAGCCGGATATGCGCTGCGAATGCGGTTGGCTGGACCTTCAGCCACCTCTGCGCAGCGTGAATTACGAGGTGATCTCGTGCGAAGGAGAAACTCAGTCCGTCGCGATGGTTACGGCGTCGATCGCAGATCTGGGTGAAAGCAGCCGCTTGTCCGTGACCGTGCAGCTTTCTTCGCTGGCCGCGAATATGGAAGGCGGATATCGGGACGGCTTCAATGCTGGCCTGGACAATCTGGCAGGCGCTGCCGAGCGCACGATGATCTTGCAGCGGGTGATCCGTGCACCACGAACCGTTGTCTGGGGTGCCTGGATGAACCCCGAAACCCTGCCGCAATGGTGGGGGCCGGACGGCTTCTCCTGCCGCACCACCCGGATTGATCTGCGCGCAGGCGGCGAGTGGGTGTTCGACATGATCGCACCTGACGGTACGGTTTTTCCGAACCACCATCTCTACACGGACGTTCGGCCAAATGAACGGCTCAGCTATACGCTGCTCTGGGGCGAGAATGGCCCGAAGCATGCCGACGCCTGGGCCTCGTTCGAGGAAGAGAACGGCGCAACGAAGGTCACGCTCGGCATGGTCTTCAGCACTGCTGCGGAATTCCAGGAAGCCAAGGGCTTTGGCGCTGTGGAACTTGGACAGCAGACATTGGGCAAATTGGAAAACTTCATCAAGGCGGGTTGAGCCACCGCGTTGTCCCCCTGATTTGCGCAAGCGGCTCAGGGGGATCACTTTTGTTGCGGGCCGCTCACTGGCCGAATGTAAAGTCTTTCAGGTTGTGTTTCGGCCGGGAGAACACCTTTCCGCTTAATCCGCCTTGCCCTTCCGTCCAATCTCCGCAAGTCTCCCGAGGAACGTTCCTGCCATCAAGTTCCGCGGAGACCCTCCATGCATGTTCTCGTCATCGGCGCTGCCGGTATGGTTGGCCGCAAGCTGGTTGAAAAGCTGGCTGCGCAGCCGGAGGTTCTTGGGTTTGAGGTATCCCGGCTGACGCTGGCCGATGCTGTTTCGCCAACCGCACCAGCGGCGCTGCCCGGTATTGCCGAGGCAGTCACCGTGGATCTTTCGAAGGCAGGAGCCGCCCGGACGCTGGTCGCTTCGCGCCCCGATGTCATCTTTCACCTGGCGGCGATCGTCTCCGGCGAAGCGGAGCAGGAGTTTGAAAAGGGCTATGCGGTCAATCTCGACGGCAGCCGCGAATTGTTTGAGGCGATCCGGATCGAAGGCGCTCGCGAGCCGTATTTTCCGAAGGTGATCTTCGCATCGTCGATTGCAGTGTTTGGTCAGCCGTTTCCCGAAAAGATCGGCGATGAATTCTTTACAACGCCGCTGACAAGTTATGGCACGCAAAAGGCGATCACCGAGCTTCTGCTGGCCGACTATTCCCGCAAGGGCTTTTTCGACGGCATAGGTCTGCGCCTGCCAACCATCTGCATTCGCCCGGGCAGGCCAAACAAGGCGGCCTCGGGGTTCTTCTCCAACATCATGCGCGAACCGCTTGCCGGGCAGGAAGCTGTTCTGCCGGTGGATGACAGCGTACGCCACTGGTTTGCCAGCCCACGTGCCGCGGTCGGCTTTTTCGTTCATGCCGCACGGATGGACGCTGCTGGCATCGGTCCACGTAGAACGGTCACGCTGCCGGGGCTTTCCGCCACTGTCGGGGAGCAGATCGAGGCCTTGCGGCGGGTCGCGGGGGAAAAGGCTGTCAGGCTTATCCGCCGGGAACCGGATGAGGCTATTGCACGGATCGTTGAGGGCTGGCCGAGGAATTTCGATGCCAGGCGTGCGCTGGAGCTTGGGTTCCAGGCGGAAACGAGCTTTGACGACATCATCCGCATACATATCGAAGATGAACTGGAAGGCAGAAATCCATGACCGCAGACGGATTTGACGTGAAAGGAAGGATCGCGCTTGTGACCGGTGGCGGCACGGGGGTAGGCAAGGCAGTTGCCGCTGGTTTGAGCCGCGCTGGCTGGCGGGTTCTGATCACTGGCCGCCGCAAGGATGTCCTGGAAAAGACTGCGACCGAACTCTCCCGCAACAGCGGCAATGAAGTCTCTTGGATTGCCGCGGATGTCGGTGACCCGGCATCTGTGAAGATGCTTTTTGACGAGATCTCGAAGACTTTCGGCAGGCTCGATCTCCTGGTCAACAACGCAGGGATCTCGAATTCGTCCGTTCCACTGGAAGATATTTCTTTCGAGGAATGGAGCGCTGTCGTGGCTGCAAACCTGACTGGTGCCTTCCTGTGCACCCAGCAGGCCTTCCGGATGATGAAGGCGCAGGAACCTAGAGGCGGGCGCATCATCAACAACGGTTCGATTTCGGCCACGACGCCAAGACCGAATTCGGCTCCCTACACCTCGACCAAACATGCCATTACCGGCCTGACGAAATCGGCCGCACTGGATGGACGTCCCTTCGATATTGCCTGTGGCCAGATCGACATCGGCAACGCGGCCAGTGACATGACGGCCAAAATGAGCGGTGGTGTGCTGCAGGCAAATGGCGAAACCGCTTCCGAGCCGACCATTGACCCTGCCCACGTCGCCAATGCCGTCACTTACATGGCCAGCCTGCCGCTGGATGCCAATGTGCTGACGTTGACGGTGATGGCAACCGGCATGCCGTTCGTGGGGCGTGGCTGATCTAGACTTCGCGTTGCAACGAGTTCAGTGCGGAAGGGTTTCAGTCCGGGGCAGGGACTTGCGGCTCGTTGCCAAGGCCGGAAAGACAAGCTGCCCGGATCTCCTCCGCAAACAGGCGCATGCGACGGTTGAGGCGGCGTTCGCGGGCGTGGAGCAGATAGATGCCCCATGCCAGCACAGCGATGTCCGGTAGCAGGGGCACCAGCTGTCCGGCTGCCAGTGCGCCCGTCACGATGAAATCCGGCAGCCGGCTGATGCCATGCCCCAGGATGGTTGCATCCAGCAGGAACGCGCCACTGTTGGAATTGAGTGCGGGCTGAAACTCAAGTTGCTGGCGCTTTCCTTTTTGCGTTTGGAACTCCCAAACGGTCCGCCTGGCCCAGCCGAAATGAAGAAGCCGGTGCTGCTGCAGATCTTCGATCGATTGCGGTGCAGGGTGCTGGCGCAAGTAGTCGGGGCTGGCAAAGAGGCAATGCTCCACGGTACCCAGTTTCAGAGCGATGGCATCTTCGGGCCGCGTTTCGGTGATACGGATCGCAAAGTCGTAGTTCTCTCTGGCCAGATCGACCAGCCGGTCATCGAAATCCACGGTCAGCTGGATATCCGCGTGGCGAGCCTGGAAATCGATCAGAGCCGCATTGAGGAAACCGTGGCCGAAATCTCTGGGTATCGAAATCGACAAGGGCCCGGAAGGGGCTGTTCCGCTGCTCTGGAAATCGTCCTCGATGTCGTCGACATCGCTGACGACGCGGCTCGCGCGCTGAAAGAGTTCGCGCCCGGGCTCGGTCAGGTCCCAATGGCCGGGCGAGCGGTCGACAAGACGGGTCCCATAGCGATCTTCCAGGAGGGACAGGCGACGGCTGACGGCCGACTTGGCAATGCCGAGTTCTCCAGCGGCTTTCGAGATGCTGCCACTGGCAACCACCTGAACGAACAGGCGCAGGTCTTCTATCTGTCCCAAGTGTTCTCCAAATCAGAACGTTGATCTCTGATTTTGATATCTGGTTATGAAAAATGCAACTTCCTATCTGTGGCAAGACCTGAAGTGCCGGATCGTTTCACGCCAGGTGCCTTCTTATCCGGCCCGCCAACAATCAGATTGGAAACGTCATGAGCGCAGATATTGAAATTCGCACCACGGAAATGCCCGCGGACATGCGCATTCTGCTGGATGCGTATCCGCGCGATACCTGGGAGGCACATCCCGGTTTCAAGGAGAAAACCAGCAACTGGCTGGGGGCACATGTGATGTTCCGGCAGTTGGCGGAACTGGTTCGTCTCGAAACGGAAGCCTATCTGGAGAAGCTGAGAGACCCGGACGATTTTGCTGCAAGGCTCTCTCGTTACGGCGATCTGCTGGTACGCAATCTCCATGGCCACCACACCTGGGAAGACAAGAGCTACTTTCCGGAACTCTGTGAGGCCGACCCGCGTTTCGAGAAGGGACTGGAGATCCTAGAGAAGGACCACGAGGCGTTGGACGCGATGCTGTTCCAGCTCTCGCGAACCGCCAATCGCGCCATCAAGCTGGTCCAGCTGGACGAAGCGCAGGCCCGCGAGGAAGCCGGCAAGCTGCAGCCGGTAACCGGGACGATTGAAAGCCTGCTGGCGCGCCACCTGAGTGATGAAGAGGAATTGGCAGTGCCGATCATTCTTCACCATCGCCTGCGCGGATAACAGCAACAAGCGGCCGGGTGCGGTTTTGCTCCCGGCCGCTTGTTGGTTCTAGACTGACAGCCCCGGAGGAAAACGATGCCCAAGCCGAATGCCGATTTGTCCAAGGAAGAAAACCAGTCTGATGCGGCCGGCCGACGTGCGCAAGGAGAGTTCGTGCGCGGTGTCAGCGGCTTTCGGTCTGCTATCGGCGATGCGGATTTCCCGGCCGAACCCGGGAGATATCATCTCTTTGTCGCGCTCAATTGCCCCTGGTGCCACCGTGTAACCCTTGCCCGAAACATCCTCGGGCTTCAGTCCGGTGTTTCCATGGATGTCGCCTTTCCGGGCCGGACTGAAAAAGACGATCCGGCAGGGGAGAACCTTTGGGAATTCAATCCCGGACGGATTGCGAGCCTGACGGGTGCGCCATTGCCGGAATGCACTGAGGAAACGGCGACGGGCGAGGGGCTGCGCCTGGTGCAACAGATATACCGGGCCGAAGGGTCTGATGAACGATCCGTCCCGGTTCTTCACGACAAGAAGCAACAGCGCATCGTCAACAACGAAAGCGCCGAGATCATCCGCATGCTCAACGCGCATGCCGGGGCGCTGGGCAGTGCGATAGTTCAGGAAAAAAGGCCTGACCTTTATCCGAACGATGTGGATTTGCAGTCGGAGATCGATGCCCTGAACGAGGCAATCTACACACGCATAAACAATGGTGCCTACAAGGCCGGTTTTTCTTCCGATCAGAGCGTCTATGCGGCAGCATACGAAAGTTACTTCACCATGCTGGCAGAGCTGGAAGACCGGCTGGCAGCGAATGGTGGACCGTTTCTCACCGGGGAGAGCTTTACGGAAGCCGACCTGAGGCTGTTTCCGACGCTTTACCGGCACGACCCGGTCTATTTTGTGCGCATGAAGCTGAACGGCGCGCGGATCCTGGACTATCCCAATCTCTGGCACTGGCTGTGTCGGGTGCATGCCTTGCCGGGTGTTGCCGACAGTTCTTCGCTGGTCCATTGCAGGCAGGGGTATTTCGGGCGCTCCTGGAACAACGTCGTGCCGCTAGGGCCGTTCCGGCCAATGCCTTATCCGCAGGCCTATTCGCATCCCGAACTTGCAGGGGCGCCGTAAGTGGCGTGGAGGCGAGATACGTGTCGTTGGTCTGTCTTTCAGGCGTCAGCTACCGCGCAGGCGTTCGGCCGTAGCTTTGCCGATACTGCTTCGGCGTCATGCCGGTCTTGCGCTTGAACGCCCGCTCGAAGGCGGTCTGGTCGGAATAGTCCAGTTCGAAAGCGATCTGCGCCAGGGAATGGCTGGTGTCGACAAGGGCATGGCGGGCTATGCGGTATCGGCAATCGTCCAGAAGCGTGGAGAAGCGCAAGCCTTCCTCACCCAGATGTCTGTGCAGACTGCGGCGCGACAAGCCGAGGCGCCGGGCAACGGCTTCCTGGTCGGACGTCCCGGCGCCGAGCCCTTCGTAGATGGCTGTGCGTGTGCGTGCGGTCAAAGACTTGGTGCGGGCCTTGTTGGCAAGTGCCTCGCTCAAGCTGGCAAGGGCGTTGCGATGGCCACCGCCACTGTCGCGCGGCATTGAGGCGGACAGGACCTTTTCAGGAAAGCTGAGCGCGTTCGTTTCACAGTCGAACAGGCAGAAGCTGCCCGCGGTTTCCGCCCAGATCGACAGCGGGCGCGCCGCCGTGTGTTCGAAGCAGATGAGGTCCGGTTGCCAGTTGGGTCCGGCACCACGCCGGATGAGCTCTGTCAGGACGGAAAGCGTGAATTCCGCATCCTGCCTGCGCGGCCAGATATCCGGATTGAGGATACGGTAGGTGAGGGTGGCAACGCCGTCTTCGACGGTCAGCTGCAGATCCGTCTCGCTCTGGATGAATTTGATGAAGCGTTCGAACGTTCGCAACGCAGAACCGACGGTGGACGCAGTCAGAAGGGCTTCGCCCAGTTCGCCCAGGTCGTGAAGGTTGAGCCTGGGGCCAGATTGCCAGCCGATGCCGGGTTGGCCAAGCATGGCGGCGCCGTGCTCGTAGATCTCGACAAACGCATAAAGCGGGATTTCGAAGTGTGCGTCCTGCCAGGCGTCGACAGGCACGCCGCTCTGGCGTCCCAGAGCTGCCGGCTCCAGCCCCTTGTCGATCAGCATTGACTGCAGACCGCTCAAGGCACCTGCGATGATCGTGGCACCTGTTGGCATGACCCCCGCCTCTCCCGAAAGTCCCGCTTGGCCCACCTGCCGCAGTAAACGGCAAGTGGAAGCTTCAACTACAGCAGAGTTCCGGAGTTGTTGCAATTGACCAGTTCGGGATTTCAATAGGCCGGCAAAGATTGGCCGAAATTGTCGAGAAGTACGAAAAAGCCCTCTCTCTAATGGCAGGTACAGAGAGATCCGGTTCAGCACCTTGAAAACTTGGGCGTCCGGACGAGGGAACAGATTTGGTGACCTGCATCGATGTGGCGGTGGCCGGCGGTGGACCCGCCGGTGCATTCACAGCGCGTGAGCTGGCCTGTGCCGGGCTCAGCGTGCTCCTGATCGACCCGGCAACCTGCCGGCCCAGGCTGGAAGGCCTCGGCGAGCGGGTGGCGCAGCTTCTTATTGCCAAGGGACTTGGCAACACGCTGGGTGCTGCCAGCGCCCCCTTACCCCGACACGTGACATGGGCTGGCCTCACCGGAACGGCCAATGGCGAGCGGCTGGTTCGACGCCATGTCTTCGACGAGGCCTTGAGGCGTGCGGCCATTGAGGCAGGCGCACAGACCCGGCAGGCACGCCTTGGCCGGATCCTGGAATCCGACGAACAGCAGGGCGTCGTGTTGAAGCTTACGACCGGTGAGGAGATCCGCGCTCGCCTGTTGATCGACGCACGCGGACGGCAGACTTCTACCGCCCAGCGCCTCAAGGGACCACAGACCCTGGCAATTGCAGGACTGGCCACGCAAGCTGCAGGTGCCGCCGGTACCCATGTGGAGGCCACCCCTGAAGGCTGGCTCTGGGTGGCGGAAGATCCGGGTTTTGGCCGCTGGCTGCAGATTTCCGTTGGCGCGGATGATCTCGTTGGAGCCGGACAAGCAGCCTTGCGGGAACGAATGGCCCGGTTCCTTTCCCAGGACCAACTTGCTGGCCGGTTCTCTGACCTCGTCTTCCAGGATCCATTGATTGCCCGCTCGGCCGGTCTTGTTCTGGCAGCTCCACGGTTGAAGCTGCCGGTCATCCCTGTTGGCGATGCCGCGGTTGCTATCGATCCCTTGTCCGGTCACGGCCTGTTCTGGGCCCTGTCGTCCGCGCTTTCTGCGGTGCCGAGCGTGTTGACCGTTCTCGAGAACGTGGAGAAAGGAAGCCATCTTGCCACCCGGTTCTACCGGGACCGCGTCGTGGAAACCTTCTGGCGTCAGGCGCGAACAGGGCGCGATTTCTACCGGTTAGAAACAGGCCTTTCCGGCAATCCTTACTGGGCGGAACGGGTCTCATGGCCGGATGACGAACCGTCACATCCGACCGTGTACGAGACCAGCCTGCACAAGCGCGTTGTCGTCGAAAGTAACCGCCTGGTCGAGCGCGAAGTGCTGGTGACGCCGCAGGATCCCGGCGGCGTTGCTTATGTCGCGGGCATTCCGGTGGGCGACCTGAAGCCTTTCTTTCCGTCTTCCGCCTTGGCGCAGCCACCGCCAGGCGCACCGTCTCCCGCGCTCAAGGCCGCCTTCGGCTGGCTAAAGAGCCGCGGACTTCTGCATGGCTCGCTGAGCCGCACAAAACAACAGCAGACCAAAACGAGGGAAACAGCATGATCAAACGAATGCGAAAGGGGCATCTGGCCGGCCTTGCCGGGCTCATGCTTCTGATGCCTCTTCCGGCGGGGGCGCAGGACGGTGCCACGCTTCTGGAAGAAAATTGCAGCGGCTGTCACATGGCCGACGACAACGGTGCGCTCAGCCGCATCAGCGGTCAGCGAAAGACGCCCGAAGGCTGGTTGATGACCATCGTGCGCATGCGGCTCTTCCATGGCATGGAAATAGAGCCTGCCGTGCAGAGCGAGCTGGTACACTACCTATCGGACACGCAAGGTCTTGCCCCCAGCGAGACTGAAGGGCTGCGTTACGTTCTGGAACGTGAACCTGCGCATATGGAAGAGGTCGAGGCTCCGCTCGGCGAAATGTGCTCCCGTTGCCATTCAGCCGCTCGTTTCAAGCTTCAGCGGCGCACCCAGGAGGAATGGGCGCTCCATATCGATTTCCATGTCGGTCAATGGCCAACTCTGGAATATCAGGCGCTCGGGCGTGATCGTGAATGGCTGAAACTGGCCCGCGAGGAAGTGGTGCCGCTATTGGCCGAGCGCTATCCGCTCGAGTCCGACGCCTGGAACACGTGGCTGGAGGCACAGAAGCCGGAGGCCGCTGGAAGCTGGGTGTTCGCAACCAGCCTGCCGGAGAAGGGCGAGGCCTATGGCACGCTTGAGGTTTCCGGTGACAGCCAGCCCTATACGGTTTCCGGTACGCTGATGACCGTCGGTGGCGAGGAGCTGACCCTTTCCGGCAAGCTGAACGTCTATACCGGCTACGAATGGCGCGCCAACCTGGACATCGGCGGAACGAAGTACCGGCAGATCCTGGCGATCTCCGAAGATGGCAGCAGCCTGAGCGGCCGCCAGTTCCTGCATGCCGAAGATAGTCTGGGAGGCTCCTTCAAGGCGGCCAAGGCTGGCGGGACTCCTGCGATCGTCGGCGTCGTGCCGTCCACGGTTCCGGCCGGTAGCAGCGCTACGGTCCAGATCGTCGGCACAGGGCTTGGCGATGTTGCACTCAGCGGTGCGCTTGAAGCCACCGGCGGCACTACCAACGCTTATGGATCCGCAATTGAAGTCTCTCCCGCGGCGGATACCGATGGCCTGATCACGGTTGCGTCCGGAGACGCCACCACGGATGAGACGCTGGCGGTCTATAGCCATGTCGACAGCCTCAAGGTGGAGCCGGCCTTTGCCGTTGCCCGTGTCGGCGGCGGTGGCGGGTCTGCCGGCAAGGTTCCCGCTCGCTTCGATGCGGTCGGTTACTGGAATGGTCCGGACGGTCAGCCGGGGACCGAGGACGATATCCGTATCGGCTCCGTGCCGGCATCCTGGTCGGTTGCGCCCTTCAACGAAGAGGCCGAGCACCTGAAAGATACGGAATATGCAGGTGTGATGGATGAAACGCTCGGCATCTTCATGCCAGGCGTTGCAGGTCCGAATACCGAGCGTCCGTTCTCCACCAACAATGCGGGCAATCTGAAGGTGCTGGCAACCAGCGGCGAAGCGACCGGCGAAGGTCAGCTCATCGTCACGGTGCAGCGCTGGAACGATCCCCCGATCCGCTGAAACAGGAGTTTGTAATCATGGGATATCTCTTTTTTCAGCCGCAGAATGCGCACCGGGTCGAAGTGGACGGACGCCATCTGCTCTTCCACGTGCCGACGACATCTCTGTTCGAGATCGATCGGCTCGACAATGACGTGATTGACCTCTTCAGAGACCGGACCAGGGTTTCCGAAGCCGATGTCCGGGAACGGTTCAGCGGCCGGGTCGATCCGCTTGAGGTAACAGAACGGATCCGTTCGTTTCTCGATCTCGACATTATCACCGACGGCCGCCCGCCACGGGCGGAACGGCCGCCTATCCACATCCAGAACTTCCCGCTGACGACGATCGTTCTCAACGTCAACACGGGCTGCAATCTTTCCTGCACCTATTGCTACAAAGAGGATCTGGATACGCCGTCCAAGGGCCGGCGCATGGCGTTCGAGACGGCGAAGCGCTCGATCGAACTATTGCTGGCGGAAAGCCCCGACCGGGACAGCTATAATGTTGTCTTCTTCGGCGGCGAACCGCTCAGCAACCTGGCCCTGATCAAGGAAGTCGTTGCCTATGCGGAAGACCGCTTCGGCACTCTCGGCAAGCGCGTCGACTTTACCCTGACGACAAACGCGACGCTTCTAACCGAGGAGATCGTCGACTGGCTCAATGCCCACCGGTTCGGTCTGACCGTTTCGATGGACGGGCCGAAGGCGCTTCACGACAAGAACCGCAAGACAGTCGGCGGCAAGGGCACCTACAACGTCGTTGCCTCCAAGACCAGGATGCTGCTGGAGCGTTACACCTCCCGCCCGGTCGGCGGGCGAGTGACGCTGACCCATGGTGTGACTGCCGTCTACGAGATCTGGGATCACCTGAAAAACGAAATCGGCTTTCATGAAGTCGGCTTCTCGCCGGTGACCTCCGGTCCCATCGCGCCGTTCAACCTGACCGGCGACGAGCTTCAGACAGTGTTCGACGAGATGAAACGTCTTGGACGGCACTACCGGGATGAAGCGCTTCTTGGCCGCAACATAGGCTTTTCCAACATGCACCAGCTCATGAACGACCTTTACGAAGGCCGGTCAAAGGCACTGCCTTGCGGGGCAGGGCTCGGCATGCTGGCAGTTGATCACGAGGGCGGTCTCAATCTCTGCCATCGGTTCACCGGGTCCGACATGGAGACCTATGGCACGGTCGACGGCGGAATTGAAAAGCAGAAGCTTGCCCGTTTCATCGAAGACCGGGCGGATCGCACCGACAAGGGCTGCTCCACCTGCCGCATCCGCAACATCTGTGCGGGTGGCTGCTACCACGAGAGTTACGCCCATTTCTCCGATCCGATGAAGCCGACCTACCACTATTGCGACCTCATGCGCGACTGGGTGGATTTCGGCATCGGCGTCTATGGCGAGTTGATCGCCGGCGCTCCGGCTTTCTTTTCGGATCACATCATGCCTCGGAGGGCATTCGGCAAATGAGACATTTGAAACCCCTTAACCAGAAAGCCGACCGCGTCGTCACTGCGGTCGAAACCGACAAGATGGACGAAGTGCGGGCCATGCAGACCGTTGTGGTTGGTTGCACATCGACCCTCGATCCCGGCTGGGAAGTCGACCCGTTCGGCGGTGTCGCCGCCCTGTGCCAACCGATGGAGGCCGATCTTTATGGCTGTTCGGACCCTTGCTGGTGGCCGGCCCAGGTGCCGGACACCATCAATTCCTATCGGGACTGGAACGCCGATGCCGACAATGCCGGCAAGGACTGGCGCTCGCTCGGAACGGTTTTCCCGTCCGACAGCGAAACCTGACCGGCTGACGCCCTTCAAGATATTCGGAGAAACCCGATGCGAAACCTTATTGCTGCGGCAAGCGCAGCCCTGGCCTTGAGCCTTACCGCTCTGCCGGCCCTCGCCAAGGATCTGATTGTCACGGCCGCAAAGCCCGACCGGCTTTACGTGATCGACGCCAAGGCACGGACGATAGAGACCGACTGCAAGCTCGACTTCAACCTGATCCCCGGTGTCATCGTCGTCTCGCCGGACAACAAGATCGCCTATATCCTCGGCAATCGCTGGGAGGATGTTTTCGGCATTGACCTTGCCACCTGCGAGACAGTGTTTTCCGCGCATCAGTCAGAAAGCGACATCCGGCGCAAGTCGATCGCCTCGCTGGCCGTCTCCAAGGATGGCAAGGAGGTCTACACGGTGCGCAATCCGGTTCGCCTGCTTGCCGACCGATACGAGGTTCTTGAACCGGAAATCGCGGTCTATGAGACAGCAGCCGGTCTTGACGCCAAACCGGCCCGCACGTTCCCGAGTCCCCGCCGCATGACGGTGATGGCAACCGGGCGTGATGGCATGCTCTATGCCGCCGGGCACGAGATCTATGCGATTGACCCGAAGACCGGCGAAATCTCCATCAAGATCAAGAATGCCACCTGGGACCGGCCGACTTATTCTCCGCCGGACGTCCTTGCCTTCTGGCCCATCGGTACACAGGCAGACGAGTTCATGCTGCTTTATTCGGCCGCCAAATTCACCGATGAGTCGATGAGCGAGATCGCCGATTTCGTCTGGGGGTACCAGTCGGTCGATCTGACGACTGGGGAAAGCGATATCCAGGATTTCGCCAGCCTGGAAGTGATCATGTTCTCCGCCGTGCGTGACCCCAACGACAAGAGCAAGCTTTACGGTGTCTATACCCAGCTTTCCAAGCATGATGTCGAGAAGAAAGAGCTGATCAAGCGGGTCGACCTGCCACACACCTATTACTGTGTGAACATCTCGTCCGACGGCAAGGAGATCTATGTCGGCGGCACCAATGACGACATTGGCGTCTATGATGCAGAAACCCTGGAACGTATCGGTGAAATCCTCCTGCCTTCGGGCGGCGACATGGCCGCCGGTACGATGCAGGTGATCAGCACCGGAAGCTAGGAGAGAACCGAACCTGCGAGGATCCCGGTTGTCGTCCCGGTTTGCTGCGTCAGCGGCAAATCGGGACCCGGTATTCCCGATGGCGACTGAAGTGCTCCAATCTCATTGCCGGTGATTACCGGGATCCCGATTTCGCGGGGACGACAATGGGGAGGTTGCAAACAAGGAACACGGATGAAACAGGCAGTTTCCTTGAGAGGAGCAGACCGGGCCGGGACCATGTCGTCCCGGCCTTCGCTGCTGCGTGGGTTGTTCAACCGGGTCTTCGGTACCCGTGAGGCGGCGTGGCTGGTGCCGCTGGTCGCGCCATACCGCTGGCCGCTGGCAATGCTGTTCCTGTTGTCCCTTGTGGCGGCAGGTGCGGCGCTTGTGCCGCCTTACTTGACCAAGCTTGTCATCGATCGGGGCCTGATGGCTGGCGACAAGCACGCACTTGTGGTTTTTGTGGCCATCCTTTTTGGGGTTGGCCTGGCAGCACTGGCGCTGGGCGCACTGAATTCCTTGCTGCACCTGAGGTTTTCGGCAAGGCTGCTGAAGGACCTGCGCCGTTCGGCCGTCGACAGGATCCTTGCCCAGTCGCCCCGCTGGCAGGCCAAACAATCCATCGGCGAACTCATGAGCCGCCTTGATGGCGATGCCGGGGAAGTACAGCAATTCACGTTTGCCGTGCTGGTGAACGGCGGTGGCAGCCTTCTGAGACTGGTGGGCGGCCTGGTCATGTTGTTTGTGCTGGCGCCCAAGCTGGCTCTTCTTGCACTGGCACTGGCACCGGTCGAACTGTTGTTTTTCGCCCGTGCACGACCCGTCACCCAAGCGAAGGCAACTGAGGTACGGCAAGCGCGCGGTGTGCTCGCATCCGGGCTTGCGGAGACGATTACCGGGCTTTCCGCGCTGCGGGCTTTGAATGCGACCGGAGCTGCGGCAAAACGGATCGAAACACGGCAACAGGGCCTTGTCGCAGCATTGATGTCTGCGCAGATGTGGAACGAAGTAACGCGCGCGGTGCCTATGGTGCTGACGGCGCTCCTGCGTGGTGCGGTTTTTCTGATTGGCGGGCTCGCGGTGATCGACGGCACCATGCCGCTCGGGTCTCTGATCGCCTTCACCGCCTACCTCGCGTTCCTGATCGGGCCGATGCAGTCGCTCATTTCCCTCTGGCACGGACAGGCGCGCATGAAAGCGGCGCTCGACCGGCTCGACCGGATCATGAGTGCCGTACCGGATGTCCAGGACCCGTTATCACCTGTGCCACTGACTGCCGGTGGTGGTGAATTGGTGCTGGCAGGTGTTGCCTATGCACCGGATGGCGGCGTGCCGCTGTTTGAGAATGTTAGCCTCATCGTCCCCAAAGGACAGAAAGTCCGGCTGTGCGGTCCATCCGGCATCGGCAAGACGTCGCTTCTGTCGCTGCTTCAACGCCATGACGACCCGAAGGCCGGAACGATCCTTCTGGATGGTACGGACTTACGTCATCTCTCTCTTCAAGATCTCCGCACGGTTGTCGCCCTTGTGCCACAAAAGGGGCATGTCTTTTCCGGAACAGTGGCGGACAATCTCTGTCTCGGGTCTTCTGAGGCAGCCGAGGAAGACATGCATGCCGTTCTGCAATTCGTGGAGCTGGAGGACCGGTTTTCTGGCAAGGGACTTGAAACGGTTCTTGGCGAGGGAGGGCTTGACCTTTCCGGCGGAGAACGTCAGCGGCTGTGCCTTGCCCGCGCCCTGTTGCAGCCGTTCCAGGTGCTGATCCTGGATGAAAGCCTTTCGGAGGTTGATGCGGACCGGGTGTCACGGATCATGACCCGGATCGATACCCGGTTTGGTGATCGTACCCGCCTTGTCGTCACGCATGGGGACACGGAACGGTATGGGATCTTTGACAGTGAGCTGGTGCTGCAAGCAAGAGAGGTCGGGGTTTGATCAGGGTCGGGCTGATAGACGGTGCCTTGCCGGGGGACTGGCCAGGCCTGGCTGGACAGGAATGGTTCTGCAGGCCGGACGGCGCTGAACTTGCCTCAGGGCATGCGGAGGCGATGGTGCAGACCGTGTGCACTCATGCGGAAGATGTTTTGCTTCTCAACGCTGTTGTGTTTCCGGGGCAGCTTTCGACCACGCTTGACGCCATCTGCGCTGCCTTGAGCTGGCTTGCCGAAGATCCACCCGACATTGTCCTGTGTGCCTTCGGCATGGTGCGATCTTCCATCGAGATGTCGGTGGCAGTGGCCCGGCTACAGCAGGCGGGTAGTCTGATTGTCGGTTCTGCTCCGGCGCGCGGTGGGAACGCCTATCCGGCGGCAATTACAGGCGTCCTGTCAGTGCAGGGGGATGCCCGCTGCAGGCCGAATGACCTATCGCGGCTGGACCTGCCGCACGCAGCGTATGGCGCTTGCCCGATCGCGGCGGGACGAGAGGATATTCGCGGCGCCAGCGCGGCGGCAGCGCATCTCGCCGGACTGCTGGCGAGATCGGTTCAGGGGTCTGAAACGAATGCCCTGGTCGGGCTGGAGACCTTTGTCCGTTACCGGGGGCGGGAACGGCGCGGGGATGGGACGCTTGCGGGCAGCGGAGCGGCCGGGGTATCTGCCGGCGGGTAGTCTTATTTGAAAAGAGGCCGGAGTTTGTGGACCATCCTTCGAGACAGCGCTTCTCGCTTCCTCAGGATGAGGTTGTATTTGTTGCGAGGCCGAAATCTCACTTTCGACCTCATCCTGAGGAGGACCGTCAGGTCCGTCTCGAAGGATGGGCCGCATATTCGCAGCGGCAGATTTTCCGAATTTCAGTATCGTGGCAAAGAAGAGGGAAACCCTCCCGTCAGAGCCTGCGCACGCTTTCCAGGACGACCGCGTCGAGACCGGCACCGCCGGCTTCCACATGGGCTCTCAACTGGTCGCGCATGCGCGGCTCCCAGAAGTCCTTAAGATGGTTCGCGACCTTCTCCGCCTGGTCAACGCCTGGCTGGGTCTTGAAGAAGGTGGCGATCTGGTTGGCCATATAGACCATCTTTTCAGGCGACATCTGCAACTCCGGATAAGACGCGCTCTGGATGCGCGTAAAGATCAAACCCGCCGTCCCTTGAAAATGCGGCGACCGTTATGCCGGCCTCGTCGGCGAGGCGAAGTGCGGTCGACGTCGGGGCCGAGGCGGCAATCAGGGCCGGGCAGCCGGCGAAGGCGCATTTCTGCACCAGTTCCACCGACAGCCTGCTGGTGAGGACGAAAGCGCCGGTTGCGGGGTCGGTCCCGGCTTGGGCAAGGGCGCCGATCAGCTTATCGAGCGCATTGTGGCGGCCAACGTCCTCGCGCGCCACGACCACGCCCTTGCCCGGTTGGAGGAAACCGGCGGCGTGGGTGGCGCGCGTCTGGTCCCGAAGCGGCTGCAGCCGGCTGAGCGCATCGGTCGCTCTGGCCACATCCTGGCGGGACAGGACTGTTGTTGCGTCGACCTTCGGCAAAGGTCGCAGGGCCTGATCCAGACTTTCGATGCCACACAAGCCGCAACCAACCGGACCGGCCATGGCACGGCGGCGGGCAAGAAGCCGTTTCGAGCGGTCTGCGCGTAACCAAAGTCGAGCCTCTATGCCGCGGTCATGAGAGACCTCCTCGAAGGCTTCGATTTCGGTGATCGAGCTGATGATGCCTTCGCTCAGGGCAAATCCGACGGCAAAGTCGGCAACATCGCCAGGCGTTGCCATCATCACCGCCTGCGTGGTGCCATCAAAGACGAGCGCAACAGGGCTTTCCTCCGGCAGGCTTCTCGCGACCGCCACCTGGCCGTCCGCGTGGACGGCACGGCCCGGCATGGAGCGGGAGAGCGGGCGATCCATCACCAGTTACTCCGCAGCCGGCAGGATCCGCCGGGACATAGCTGCCTGGGCGGCATAGTCTTCCTGCCAGTTGGTCGGTCCGTTGGACAGGCTGACCTGAACCGCCGTCACCTTGTATTCCGGACAATTTGTGGCCCAGTCGGAGAAGTCGGTCGTGATGACATTCGCCTGGGTGTCCGGATGGTGGAAGGTGGTGTAGACAACGCCGGGACTGACCCTGTCGGTGAGATGGGCCCGCAAGGTGGTCTCTCCGGAACGCGATGCCAGCTTCACCCAGTCGCCTTCCTTCAGTCCGCGGTTTTCCGCGTCATGCGGGTGGATTTCCAGAAGATCCTGATCGTGCCAGATAACGTTGTCGGTTCGCCGGGTCTGGGCACCGACATTGTACTGGGACAGGATACGGCCGGTGGTCAGAAGCAGCGGGAAGCGAGGTCCGGATTTCTCGTCCGTCGCCACATACTCGGTGACAATGAACCGGCCCTTGCCACGCACGAAACCATCGACATGCATGAGCGGCGTGCCATCCGGCGAGGCTTCGTTGCAGGGCCATTGCACCGACCCTTTTTCCTCCAGCAGATCGTAGGTGACGCCGGCGAAGGAGGGCGTGGTTGCAGCGATTTCAGCCATGATTTCGGACGGATGGCTATAGGTCCATCCTGCACCCATGGCGTTGGCGAGCATCTGGGTGATCTCCCAGTCGGAATAGCCGTTGCGCGGCGCCATCACCTTGCGCACGCGGTTGATGCGGCGTTCGGCGTTGGTAAAGGTACCGTCCTTTTCCAGGAACGTGGAACCGGGCAGGAAGACATGGGCGTAGTTGGCGGTTTCGTTCAGGAAGAGGTCGTGAACAATGACGCATTCCATGGCTGCAAGGCCGGCCGCCACATGCTTGGTGTCGGGGTCCGACTGGAGAATGTCCTCGCCCTGGCAATAGAGCCCCTTGAAGCTGCCATCGACAGCGGCATCCAGCATGTTGGGGATGCGCAAGCCCGGCTCGGCATCGATCTCAACGCCCCAGATGTCCTGGAAGATCGCGCGGACGTCCTCGTTCTTCACATGGCGGTAGCCCGGAAGTTCATGCGGGAAGGAGCCCATGTCGCAGGAGCCCTGGACGTTGTTCTGGCCGCGCAACGGGTTCACGCCAACACCCTTTCGCCCGACATTGCCCGTGAGCATTGCAAGGTTGGCGATGCCCATGACCGTGGTCGAGCCCTGGCTGTGTTCCGTCACGCCGAGGCCGTAGTAGATCGCGCCATTGCCGCCGGTCGCGAACAAGCGGGCCGCCTTGCGCAGCTCTTCCGCCGGAACGCCGGTCAGGCCTTCGCTGGTTTCCGGGCTGTGGCGCGGATCGCGAACGAAGTCGGCATAGGTCAGGAACTCGTCCCAGTCGCAACGTTCGCGAATATAGTCTTCGTTGAAAAGACCTTCTGTGACGATGACATGGGCGAGGGCGGTTACCACGGCAACGTTTGTGCCGGGACGCAGCTGCAGATGGTGGGACGCCTCGATGTGAGCCGATTTCACCAGATTGATGCGGCGCGGGTCGATAACGATCAGCTTGGCACCGGCACGCAGGCGCTTCTTCAGGCGGGAGGCAAAGACCGGGTGACCGTCGGTCGGGTTGGCGCCAATCACGATGACGACGTCGGTATGTTCGACGGAATCGAAATCCTGCGTTCCTGCAGAGGTCCCAAAGGTCTGGCCAAGGCCGTAGCCGGTCGGCGAGTGGCAGACACGGGCACAGGTGTCGGTGTTGTTGTTGCCGAAGACCGCCCGGGTCAGCTTCTGCACAAGGAAGGTTTCCTCGTTGGTGCAGCGGCTGGAGGTGATCACACCGATGGACTTGCGGCCGTGCTTTTCCTGCAGGCCGCGCAGGCGGTTGGCGGCGAAGCTGAGGGCCTCGTCCCAGGAAACTTCCTGCCAGGGTTGATCGATGCTGTCGCGGATCATCGGGTTGAGGATCCGGTCCTTGTGGGTCGCATAGCCATAGGCGAAGCGACCCTTGACGCAGGAATGGCCGCGATTGGCCTTGCCGTGCTTGTAAGGCACCATGCGCACCAGTTCGTCGCCGTTGAGTTCAGCCTTGAACGAGCAGCCGACGCCGCAATAGGCGCAAGTAGTGACGACGGAACGTTCCGGCGTTCCCAGTTCGATGACGGATTTTTCCTGAAGCGTGCCGGTTGGGCAGGCCTGCACGCAGGCGCCACAGGACACGCAGTCGGAAGACAGGAAATCGTCGAACGCCGCCCCCGGCGAAACACGGCTTTCAAAACCACGGCCCTCGATGGTCAGGGCAAAGGTGCCCTGAACCTCTTCGCAGGCCCTAACACAACGCGAGCAGACGATGCATTTGGCCGGGTCATAAGCGAAATAGGGGTTGGAAACGTCCTTCGGGATATACTCCGGGTTCGGCCCAACAGAGGTACGCTGTTCGAAGTGGTTGCGGCCCGGCTCGTAACGGACATCACGCAGACCGACCATGCCGGCCATGTCCTGCAGCTCGCAATCGCCATTGGCAGCGCAAGTCAGGCAGTCCAACGGATGGTCGGAGATGTAGAGCTCCATCACGCCCTTGCGGATCTGCTTGACCCTGGAGGACTGGGTGTGAACGACCATGCCCGGCGCAACCGGTGTGGTGCAGGAGGCAGGTGTGCCGCGCCGGCCCTCGATCTCGACCACGCAAAGGCGGCAGGAACCGAAGGCGTCGATGCTGTCCGTTGCGCAAAGCTTGGGAACCTGAAGACCGATTTCAGAGGCCGCGCGCATCACCGAGGTGCCTTCCGGCACAGTGACCTCGAAGCCATCGATGGTCAGTGTGACCGGAGCGCCTTCCTTTGCCGGAGTGCCCATGTCGCGATCATCATGGATGTTGGCGAGATCCGTCATTCGGCGGCCTCCTTCTGGCGGGCAAAATCTTCAGGGAAGTGGGTAAGGGCGCTCATGACCGGATAGGGCGTGAACCCACCAAGGGCACAAAGCGAGCCGTCTTTCATCGTGTCGCAGAGATCCGTCAGGAGGTGGACAGCCCCTGCATCGCCAGCATCGATCCGGTCGATTGTCTCGACACCGCGCACGGCGCCGATCCGGCACAGTGTGCATTTGCCACAACTTTCCACAGCGCAGAATTCCATGGCGAAGCGGGCCATCTTCAGCATGTCCACCCTGTCATCGAAGACGACAATGCCGGCATGTCCGATGAGGCCACCCTGGCCGTCGAATTCTTCATAACCGAACGGCGTGTTGAACTTGGAGACGGGCATATATGCCCCGAGGGGGCCACCAACCTGGACAGCCTTGACCGGCCGGCCACTGGCGGTGCCACCGGCAATATCGTTGATCAGCTCACCCAGAGGCATGCCGAAAGCGGTCTCGAAAAGACCGCCGTAGCGTACATTGCCTGCGATCTGGATCGGCATGGTGCCCTTGGAACGGCCGAGGCCGAACCTGGCATAGAACTCCGCGCCTTTTTCCATAATGACCGGAACAGTTGCCAGCGAGAGCACGTTGTTGACGACGGTCGGCTTGCCGAAAAGGCCTTCAAGCGCCGGCAGCGGCGGCTTGGCCCGCACGATGCCGCGCTTGCCTTCCAGGCTGTTGAGGAGGGACGTTTCCTCACCGCACACGTATGCGCCTGCACCAGTGCGGATTTCCAGATCGAAAGCCTTGCCGGAACCGAGAACGTTCGTGCCGAGCAGGCCGGCCTTGAGACCGATCCTGACAGCAGCTTCCATGACTGCGATGGCGTCCGGATACTCGGAGCGAATATAGACGAAGCCCTTGGTGGCGCCTGTGGCAAGGCCGGCGATGATCATGCCTTCGATCAGCGTGAAGGGATCGCCTTCCATGAGCATGCGGTCGGCGAAGGTGCCGCTGTCACCTTCGTCCGCGTTGCAGACAATGTATTTGCGCGCCGAAACTGCCTTGCGGACCGTGTCCCACTTGATCCCCGTGGGAAACCCTGCGCCACCACGGCCGCGCAGGCCGGAGTTGGTGACTTCCGCAACGATCTCTTCTTCACTGAGAGCAAGAGCGCGTTTCAGGCCGACAAGTCCGCCATGGGCTTCGTATTCGGCGAGGTTGAGCGGATCGATCAGGCCGCAACGGGCAAAAGTCAGCCGGGTCTGGCGGGCGAAAAAGGGGATGTCTTCCACCGTGCCGAGACTTTCCAGCGTGCCATCCAGAAGAGAGGGAACGTCTTCGGCTGTGACGGCGCCATAGGCCTTGCGGGTGCCGTCGATTTCGATTTCGACAAGCGGTTCAAGCCAGACCATGCCACGGCTGCCATTGCGCACCACGGTGACATCGAGACCACGGTTGCCGGCTTCGATTTGAATTGCTGCGGCAACTTCATCGGCACCCAGTGCCTTGGCAGCGCTGTCGAGGGGAACGAAGATCTTCATGCTCCGGCCTCCAGGAGGATACGCGTCATGCGATCTTCGGTGACACGGCCGATGACCTTGCCGTCGACCATCGCGGCAGGGGCGCAGGCACACAGGCCGAGGCAGTAGACAGGTTCGAGAGTGACGGCACCGTTGCGGGTTGTGCCGTGCCAGTCCAGGCCGAGCTTCGCCAGAACCGCCTCGCCAAGGGCTTCGCCGCCGACGGCCTGGCAGGCCTCTGCCCGGCAGATCTTGACGACGTGGCGCCCGGCGGGGGCCTTGCGGAAATCATGGTAGAAGGAGATGACGCCGTGAACTTCCGCCTTGGACAGATTGAGCGCCTCTGCAATCAGCTCGACCGCTGCCTGGGGCACATAGCCGAATTCCGCCTGCAAGCCGTGCAGCATGGGCAGAAGTGGACCTTCCAAGGTAATAAAATCTTCCATCACGGCCGAGATCTGTTCGGCCATGGGCTCTCCCGTCGCATACGGCATGCGCGTCCTCCCGTATATTTCGAGGCGTATCACACCATTAAGTTTGATTTGATATCAATAATGATTTTCCGTTGATCGATTGGAAATCATGATCGAACATCATTTGACCGTTTCGGCTAACTTCCGGTCAGACCTCGGAAATACGCCTTGCTTCGGACAGAAGAGCCCGCAAAACCGGGGTGTGCGGTTCGCGATAGGGGGCCACGAGGCCGACAGTGTGACCGGTGTGAACGCCGACAAGAGGGATCGTCTTCAAGGGTTTTCCGGCTGTCAGAAATTCTGCCAGATCCGCTGGCAGGACGGTTATCCAGCCACCGTCCAGCACATTTGCCACCAGCACGACCGTGGAATTGGACTCGATCCGGGCTTCCGGCATGATTCCGGCTTCACCGAAATGACGGTTGATGATCCGCCGGTTCTGCATGTCGGGCGTCAGAAGGCAGATCCGTTCCTCGGCCAGCTCCTTCCATTTGACCGACTTTCTGCCAGCGAAGGTCGAAGCTTCATTGCAAACCAGCATATAGCTTTCATTGTAGAGCGGCTCGGTGCTGACCCTGCCGGTCGGTTCGTTGTCGAGGTAGGAAATGCCGGCATCGATATCGAGATTCTCCAGCATCGACAGGATTTCCATCGAATTTCGCGACAAGATGGTGAAACGCACGTTCGGGTGCTTGTTGCCGAACCATGTCGTCAGTTTGGCTGCCCATGTGAGGGCGGTCGGGATGACGGCTATGCGCAATTGTCCCGTCAGGCCGTCGCGGGAGAACCGCATCTCCTCGCGCAACTGGCGGGCATCCCCCACGATCTGACGAGCCCAGACCAGGGCACGCTGGCCTTCAGGTGTCAGACCGCCGAACCGGGATCCTCTGAAAAACAGCTGAACACCAAGCTGATCCTCAAGCTGCTTGATGCCTGTCGAGAGCGTCGGCTGGGCGATGCCGAGGCTTTCGGCCGCACGGCCGAAATGTTCTTCCCGGGCCACGGCAAGAAACATCTCGAGCTTTTCGATCATCACAAAGGCTCCGAACCGGTCAGTAGTGGGTAGGTCCATGTTTCATGACATTTGACCAGGGGAATTGAAAGTAGTGTTTTCAATCAGAATTTTCGATCGATGTTTACTTGCAGCTGCTCACGCCAGGTTGAACAATCTCGCGTGCGCTGCCGCCACCTGCTAAAGGTTGGGCATGAGTGGCACCGTCAGATTTGAAAAATGGCATCACCGGATCGACACAGCGGAAAATGCGCTGATCTTTCCGGATGGCTGCCGGGATGTGCTGGTGGTGCGTGAGCAGGGCAAGCGGGAAAAGGTTCTGCTGACGGACCTCGATTTCCAGCCGCGCATCGCCGAACTCGCGGCCGGGACGCATATCACGGGGTTCCGGTTGCGCCCGGGTGGCGTCGTTGAGGACGAGGTTCTTCAGGCCATTGAACGCGACTGCGAACGAGTGGAAGACATCCTCGGCAACGTACTTGACGAGACCAATGACCTGGATGACGTGATCGTTGCCCTGACGTTGCCACAGTCGACCGTCGAGCGGGCATCGAAACAGGCAGGCGTGTCGGTGAGAACACTGCAGAGGCGGTTTCGGGAGCAAGGCCTGCCACCACCGGAATACTGGCGCTTGCTCGCGCGAGCGCGCAGGGCTGCAGGACTGCTGACGACGGAAGTGCCGCTGGTGGAGATCGCCGCTGTGTGCGGCTTCAGCGATCAGGCCCATATGACGCGCGACCTGCAGCGCTGGTTCGGACGGTCACCGGCGCAATTGCGCCGGGACCCCGATAGCCTGTCGCTGTTGTCTCAACCAGCACTGGGCAACTGGATCGGCGAGCAGATCTCCACGAGGTAGCCGAAAGGATCGCTCACATAGGATGTGATCTGCCCCCAGGGTTCCTCGCGTGCATCCTGCAACTTGTTTGCACCGGCGGCGACTGCACGGGCAAGCGAGGCTGCAACGTCATCCGTCTCGAACGCCAGTTCGAACACAGGTGACTTCGGTTCGGGGGTGCCCGGTGTCTTTCCGAGCTGGTTCATCAGTGCTTTGGATGAGAACGCGAGCTTTGTCTCGCCCGTTGCGAGTTCGCCGTAGTCTCCGGATTCATGAAGGAACAGACGTTCCAGTCCAAAGGCCTTTTCGTAGAAGTCGAGAGCGGCGGCGACATTCTCGACGTAGAGGATGGTGTATCTCAGAATCACTTGGGTCTCCCGGTCGGTTGGTTTGGCGCCAGCCATAGAAGGTTGGTGCAAGGCCGTCTTGAAGGATCACGACATCAGAGCCGATTGCCAGTCTGCCAGGATGCCGGCCAATAGCTTGCGGGTCGCCGCTTCATACGCTTTCCTGTCACCGCCATTTGCAATTGCCAGCGCCGCGCGGTCGAACGCGGAAGAGAGCAGGTCCGCCAAAGGCTCCAGGGGAATATCTTTCAGTGCACCGTGATTGGCTGCATGCCGCAGGCCTTCCAGTAGCGTGGCACCACCGGTCTGGCGATCGATCTCCGCCATTTCCGACAGCCCGAGCACCGTCGGTCCTTCCAGCAGCATGATCCTTGCCCGGCCCGCAACGGACATGGCCGAGAAATAGGCGCTGGCGCCGGACATGAAGGCATCGAGCGGTGTCTGGCCCGTGTTCGTCTGGCTGTTGATTTCCGCCGCGATCGCTTCCGATTCCTGGTGGACCAGCGCCCGCATCAGGTCAGCCTTGTCGGCGAAGTGATGATAGAGCGCGCCGCGGGTGACGTCTGCCGCCTTGACGATCTCAGGTGTTCCGGTTTCCGCATAGCCTTTTTCAACGATCAGCGCCCTTGCCGCATCCAGCAGGGCCTTGCGCGTTTCCGCGCGCCTTTCCGCCTGTGTACGGCGTTCACCTGACTTCTCGGAGTTTTTGCCTTGCATACATGCAGCCTGTATGTTAGTTGAAAAAAACATACAGACTGTATGTCTTTTTATTGCGATTGGAAAGCCTCGGAAACAGCCGGAAGCCGGATGGAACAGGCAATCCACATCCGAAATTGGCGAGGAACAGGAGAAAAACGATGAAATGCACCCAATATTATCCGGTCCTCATGACCGACAAGGTCGCGGAGACTGCCCGGTTCTATTCGGAACATTTCCGCTTCAAGCCGATGTTTGAAGCCGACTGGTACATGCACCTGCAGTCGGAGGAGGACGAAAGCGTCAATCTCGCGATCCTTGACCAGAACCACGAAACCATTCCGGAAGCCGGTCGTGGTCGGGGCGCAGGAGGGCTTCTGATCAATTTTGAGGTCGAGGATGTCGATGCGGTTTATGAGGCCGCCCAGGCGAACAGGTTACCCATTCTGCAGGTGCTGCGGGACGAGGCCTTTGGCCAGCGCCATTTCATCACGTGTGATCCGAACGGAGTGCTGATCGACGTGATCAAGCCGATCCCGCCCAGCGAAGAGTTCCTGAAGCAGTTCGCCGCTGAAGCTGTGCCTGCCTGACGCGTCGACAGTCATGCCGGTGAATGCGTCCGGAGTGAGGGAAGTCTCCCACTGCTGTGATCCGCTTCGGAGTAGGCCGGCATGAAAGAGGCGTGGCCGGAAACCCGGCCACGCCTCGTCATTTTCAAGACTGACTGTTGATGCGTCAGGAGGAAACCGGCGGACAGGAGCTACCCTGTTCGGCGCGCGACTTCAGACCTTGAAGGCTCTGCATCGTGTTCGGGTTGCCCGGCAGAACGAAGCTCTGCTCAAGTGCCGTGCGCACGTTGTTGATCACGGCAAGATCCTGAACAGCCAGCGTCTGGCAAGGCGTTCCGGTGAAGCGAACCCGGATGCGGATCACGCGCTGGCCGTTGTCGGACGGGCCGAATTCGGAATCGAGCGCTGGGTTCGCGCCGGTCATCGGGCGTTCCAGAACCACCATGTTCGGCTGGTCCTGCAGTACGACGGTGCCGCGTTCCTGGGCACTGGAGACCAGTGCGGACCGCACGCTTGCCGGATCGGCTGCGATATTTACCGATTGCGCGCCGGCTGGCACGTCCAGCCTTGGCTGATCCGGCTGTGTGGGGCGCTGAGAGGACCCGGACTGGCAGGCGGCAAGAGCAAGAGCGCAAAAAGCGGATAAAACGATACGTCGCATGGGCAGTCCCAAGGTTAAAATGGTCAACTTAAGAGCCGGTCTAGAACACGTCTTCACAAAGCACAAGAAAACTGCATGTGACCGCCACCATCTTCTGCCAGTAAACTGACATAACACTCCTAACGAAGCCTTGTGGCCTCACGGGGGCAGGGATTTCAAACGGTGAAGGTCAGAATGTATCGCCTGTCTTGAAACCGCCACCACCAAAACTTCCACCGCCTTTGAAACCACCACCGCCGAAGCCGCCACTGCTACCGGACCGTTTGCCGGAACTTCCGCCAAAGCCGCCACCGAAGCCTCCCATGGACTTGGGAAGACCCGAACCGTTGGGGAACGCGACCTGGCGTCCCTTCGGTTTGCGGTGTTTGTGCGAACGCTCCGCGCGAGCCCAGTATTCGGCACCGGTAATCGCACCCTTGACCAACTCGCCCAACAGGACAGTCGTCAGCTTCTCGTCAGAGAAGGTGGACTCCCAGCTGCCATAGCCGCTGGAACGGAAACGCTTGATGACGTCTGCAAGTTCCGCGCGGCGTCGACCAATATCGCGTTGCAGTTCCCTGTCCTGACGGATCTCGCGTGTGACCTGGTCGATGCGCTCCTTCAGATCCTCGATCCGCTGAACGATTTTCTCGTCTTCGGGCGAGGGGGTATCGAGCGCGGCGCGCCACAAATCCTTGAGGTCATCCGCCTGCAGAGAAACGGACAGATGCTCTTCCGCCTTCTGGAAGTCGGTGTCTTCCCCGCTGGAAAATTCGGCGAGGGCGGAGGACAGCGTTTCGATCCGCCTGTCCAGATTGTCGAGTTCTCCGTCGATACGGTCGATGTCCGCGCTCAGGGTTTCGATGGTGCCGACAAGATCCGTTCCGGCAGCGTCGGTCATCGCATTGCGGCTGAACTCCGCGAGCTTGTCCTGTTCTTCCAGTGCGATTTCGGCACAGCGCTCCGCATGGCGCGCCATCCGGTCCGGAATGCTGGTCAGCATGGCAAAATTGGCGCGGGCGTCGTTGAAACCGACAAGGCCGGCCACCCATCGGTCGAGCGAGCGCACAAGACCGCGGTGCGCGTACGCCGGTGTTCCGAAACCGCGTTGCCACAGATACATGAACAGCGGATCGGCCTCATAGGCCTTGCCTTTTTCCTTTCGGTCTTTTTCGGATGTAGCCGCCTTGGAGGCGGCTGCCTCCGCAGTCGCAAGAGCGGCTTCTGTCTTCTCGCGCTGTGCCTGATAACCGGCATCGCCTTCCAGACGGCCGTCGACAGCCTCCATCAACTCGTCCATCTGGTTTTCGGCGGCATCACGGGCGCTATCGAGCTCGACGCGCTTCTTCTGCAACTGGCTGCGGTCGCTTTCGCACTGACGCAACTGGTCGGTCAGGACCTTGTAGTCCGCATTGCGCTTGTCGAGAAGCTTGCGGGCTTCCCTCGCGGCGCTGTCGAGGCGTGTGTTGAGTGCTCCGGCACTGTCGGTATCCAGTCGGAACCGGGCAAGGTCCCGGTAGGCTTCACTCTGGCGTTCCTGCAGGTCTGTCAAAGCACGAGTCGAACGCTCGATCCGCTTGCTCAGCTCGGCTTCTTCACGGCGCAAATCGGCAAGCGACTGCTCGATGGTGCCCAGGGTCTGGCGTCCCGTCAGCATGCCGGTGCCTCCCGGTGAGGCGGTGCAATCCTAACCGCTACCATTTCGTAATTGCTCCGTCCTGAACGCCGCTGCGCCATTTGATATCCAGCTCTCCGCGCCGCTTCTGCCCCAGGACACCTTTTTGCACGATGCCGTCTTCCATCTTGTCGCGCCGAACGGCGTTGTAGATGGTTTCCGAAACGCGCTGGCCCCATTTGTCGACAAGTTCGGCCTCGCTGCTTTCCTCCGATACGATCCTGCGCTCCAGGATCTTGCCGTCCGCGTCCGCGGCTTCGACCACGATGTAGTAGTTCTCGGTGTCTGGATTGGATTCGGGAATGCGGGAAACGCCGGTCGGCACGCCTTCGCGGGAAATGATCCGGACCTCGAACACTTCCTGCAGCCGTCCGGCAAGATCGCGCAAGTCGGCCTCCGCCTTGAAGGCTGCCTCGTTGTTGCCGTCCGAAAGGGCAAGGTTGCCGTCGGTGGCCAGACGTGCGGCGTTGGCTTCGATTTCGGTATTTTCGGTCAGGGAATCGATCCGCCCGACCAATTCGGTATAGGTCGCGGGCAGGGCCTGAAGCCTTGCCAGCAGGTCCGCTTCCGCGCGTTGCGCCGGCAGCTTGACGATGAAGTACCAGGCCGCAATGCAAACGATGACGACTGCAACGGCGGCCGCCAGCCATTTTGACCAGGTGCTGCGCGAGATGTAGATCATCGCCAGGGTGCGCTGGAAACCGGCGGAAGGTGGAGAATAGACGAAGCGGTCGCGCTTCAGGTCCTCGACACCCGCCTTCAGGATATGGTCCGGAACATCAATGCCCTGGGACGCATAGACCTGACGCAGCCGCTCGACCATGGCGGCATCGCGTTCATCGGTCTTCAGCTCGCGGGCCACCTGACCTTCTTCATGACGCAGCGTGTCGACCACGTCCATCGCCATCATCAGATCGTCAAGCGGGGCGTCGGATTTGCTTGCCATGAATGCATGTCTTCTTGAAAAAGGGCGGGCCGGAGGGTCCGGCCTGCCGGATTATCGTCAGATCAAAGGGCCTTGCCCTGGGCGGTCAGCTTGGCAAGCCGCCGCTTGCCGTCTTCCACGGCGTTGCGGATTTCCTCGGAATTCTTGGTCGACATCTCGCGCATTTCGTCGATGATTTCACGCGACTGGACCTGGAAGTTGACGACGGAGTCGACCAGCTTTTTCACCGAGGCTGCGGCAACGGTCGGTCCATAGCCGGCTTCGAGTGCCTTCTTCTGCACTTCGTCGCCGATGTCCGCCAGCGTTTCCAGGCTCTTGTTGATGCCGTCCTTCATGGCATTCAGCGTCTCGGTACTTTCGTGCAGGCCCTGCAGGCCGGTGAACGAGGCGTTGAGTGCGGTGAGAACGGATTCATTGGTGGAGAAGAAACTGACCGACTGGGCGTAAACGCGCTCCTTGGCGTTGGTCGTCTGGACCAGGCGCGCCATGATGACCTCTGACGTGTTGTAGCCGATCGTCAGGTTGTCGGAGAGGTCCTTGGCGATCTGATACCGCTTTTCCTCGTCCTGCATTTCACGCAGCTTCTCGTCGCGTGCCAGTTCAAGGCGTGCCTTCTGCGCCGGGTCGTCACCGGTGTAGGCTTCGACTTCTCCGGAGGCAGCTTCAAGGGCGCCCTTGGCGGCGTCCAGTTTGCCTGTTGCGATATTCAGCAGTTCCAGCGCGGTGACTTCCGCCTGTTTCAAGGCACCGCGGAAATCGCGATAGGCTTCCAGAATGGTCTGTTCCCGCTCGATCTGGTCCTTGGTTGCCTTTGCAACGTCCTTGTAGGTACCCCGGATATCATCGAAACGATCGGAAATGGTCCCGCGGCGGAAGTCGCGCCACTTGTTGGACAGGTTTTCGGTGAAGGAGATCTTGCCATCGGCCAGCTGATCGACCAGCGCCTTCGCGTCATCACGGATGGAATTGAATGCCTCGGTGATCTGCTCGTAGCGTTCGCCGATATCCATCTGCTGAACCTGCGAGCGAACAACCTCGTTGAAATTGGAAGCCTGGGCCAGGGTCCGGGTGATGATCAGCACCTTGTCGGGAGAAAGGTCGGTAATCTGTTCCAGAAGGGCGTTGATCGGTGCGTCCTGCTCGCTTTCCGGCGTGATGCCGATGTCGCGGAGGGTCGACAGCGCACGGTCGAGGTACTGAAGCGGGGAAAAGCTTCCTGCCGGAGCCGTTGCAGTCTGCGGGTTTTCTGGGGTTGCCGCGTCTGTCATGTCTGACCTCCTTGAAGGACGCGGCTTGTTTTCAGGTATTTTGCCGCAACGTCCTGTTAACGTCATAATTTCGCATGTTAGGGCAGGCTTACGCCGCTCTGTCAACGGCTTGGCACGGATTTCGGGCCAAAGCCGGGCAGCCTTGAAACCTGCCAGAGCCTTTCCTTAGGCCCGTTTTGCGACAAATGTGTTTCCATGGTGAAAGATCTGCCGAAATTCGCAAATAAGCTGATTGCTCGAATCGGACCGTGGATGGATGCATATGCCTTGAAGCCCACCTGGCTTCCCTGGCGAAGCAATCGGCCTGCGAACCGGACTCGGGGCCTTGTCCCAAAAGTGATGGCGTCTTCATGAAGTTTCTCAAGTGTATCCTGCTGGTTCTGGCCCTATCCATCACTTTTGCCGGCGGCATGCCGGCCGGAACGCTGCTTGCACAGGAGGCCGGGCAGGTTCCGCCGGAGCCCATCGCGCGCTCGACCGAATTGTTCAACCGGGCGGCAACGGCGCTGGAAGAAAGAAGCGTTTCTCCAAAGACCCTCGATCAGCTCCGGTCTCAGCTCGTCGAAGTTCGGGACGCCAGTGCGGCGGTCATCGACCGCGGGAACATTCGGGCCAGCGCCCTGCAAGCCCAGCTGAACAGCCTCGGTGCACCGCCCGCAGACGGGCAGAAGGAAGCTGAAGAAGTTGCCGCAAGACGTCTGGAGCTTACCAATGCGCTGGCGACCGCAAATGCACCGGTCCGTGTAGCCGGCGAAATCAACAATCAGGCTATCTTCTACATTCGCCAGGTCGACAGGCAGCTTCGCGCACGGCAACTTTCGACACTGCTGGACAGGTATCCTTCGCCGCTTGCGCCGTCGACCTGGGCCGCGGGCTTTCAGGAGATAGGGGAATTCATAAAGCGTTTCGAACGCGGTGTGCAGAACGAGCTGGCCCGCCCAAGCGTCTCGAAGAAACTGCATGAGACGGTGCCGCTTTCCCTCGGTCTGGCTATTTTCGGGATATTGTTCCTGACGGTTCTGCAGCATCCGATTTCGCGGGTTCTGAAGCTCTATTGCGAAAAGCCGGCCACTGGTGCAAAGGCGTTGATGCTGGCGGTGCTCTACAATGCCAGCTTCATCGTGCTGCCGACCATTGGTGCAGTCGCCCTGGTCTCCATTTTTCCCATTCTCGATATCTATCCGAACTCGGTCCGCACGGCAGTGATCGCCGTGCCGGTGATGGCTCTCGTGATGATCATAGCGAACTGGCTGGGGCACACGATCTTTGCCCCCGGGCAGGATCGCTGGCGTCTGCTGGAGCTGGGGGACCGGGAAGCAAAACTCGGGTTGCGTCTCTGCCAGGGACTGGGCGTCTTCATGGCCCTTGAAGTGGCGGTCGAGGCATTCGAACTCGATAACGCCTTCGGTACGGCAGCGATTTCGGTGCTTTCGGCTCCCCCCATTGCGATGGCGGCGGCACTGCTTTGGTCTCTGGCCAGCGTCATCAGATCCAACAAGTCCGTTGAAAGCAATGCGGTGGAGAGCGAGCAGACAGCGGAAGAACCCGAGGAGGCATCAGTAAAGCCCCAGGAATCCGGCTTTCTGCTGTTCTTGTCGCTGCTCATGAAGACATCCGCCGTTCTTGCCGTCTGCGTGACGCTGGTGGGTTATGTCCAGCTTGCCCGGGTGGCGATCCTGCCGGTAATCATGACGGTTGCGGAGCTCGGTTTCGGCTTCATGCTTTACCATCTCATTCTCGTTGTCGTGAAAACGGCTATCGGCAAGCGGGAAGACGAGCCCGCTCCCGTCCTCGTCGCCTTTGGGCTGATCTGTTTTCTGACGCTGATATTCGCGCCCCTGATCGCCATGACCTGGGGCGCACGCGGAACGGATATCGTCGAGGTCTGGTATCTGCTCACAAACGGGGTACAGCTGGGCGACATTCACCTGTCGCTGGACTCCTTCATCGTCCTGGTTGCCATTTTCGGCATCGGCGTTGTCGTGACGCGCTGGCTGCAGAACCTGCTGAAGGCGACCGTGCTGCCGCAAACGCGGATGGACAGTGGCGCTCAGAATGCTGTTGTAACGGGCACCGGCTATGTCGGGCTAACGCTGGCGGCGCTGATTGCGATTTCCACCGCCGGATTGAACCTGTCCAGTCTTGCGGTCGTCGCCGGTGCCCTTTCGGTCGGTATCGGTTTTGGTCTTCAGACCATCGTTTCCAACTTCGTTTCCGGCATCATCCTGCTCATCGAACGGCCGATCAAGGAAGGGGACTGGATAGAAGTATCCGGGCAATCCGGATATGTCCGCAAGATCTCTGTCCGTTCAACGCGCATCGAAACCTTCGACCGCCATGACGTCATCATTCCGAATTCGGAGTTGATTGCCGGCACGGTCAAGAACATGACGCTGACCAGCAAGTCGGGCCGGCTCATCCTGCCGGTTGGCGTTGCCTATGGCAGTGATCTGGAGAAGGTGAAATCCATCCTGTTCGATGCGGCACGCGGGCATAGCACTATCGCGCGTTATCCGACGCCGCAGGTTCTTTTCATCGGGCTGGGGGACAGTTCGCTGAATTTCGAACTGAGATGTTTCCTGAAAGACATCGGCAATGTGATGATTACCAAGTCGGACCTTTACTTCACGGTCTACAACGAGCTTGGCAAGGCGGGTATTGAGATACCGTTCCCGCAGCGGGACCTGCATTTCAAGGATATCGACCGGTTGGCGGCGGCGCTTGAGCGCCGTCAGGCGCCGGAAGTGCCTCAACCGGTGGAAAACAAACCGTCCTGACAAGACTGCCGGGCTTTCACTTCAAACGGATTGAAAGCCAGGCGAATTTTTTGGGTCCAGTTGGTTTCTGGAGAAAATGTGCCGTCAGACCAGTTCAGCGGCAATACGCGCGGCCAGGCGGGCATTGTTGCGCACCAGCGCGATATTGGTGTCGAGGCTGCGGCCGCCGGTCAACTCCAGGATGGCGCCGAGAACGAACGGGGTCACGTCCTTGCCGCGAACACCCTTCGCAGTGGCATCCGCAATAGCTGCATCAATGTAGCCGGTCATTTCATCCCGCGGGATCTGGTCGGCTTCCGGTACCGGGTTGGCGATCAGGACACCGCCATGATCCGGGAAACGGGACCGCATCTTCAGGAGCGAACCGATTTCGGCTGCCGAATTCAGGTAGTAGGGGGCCTTGAGACCACTGGCCCGCGACCAGAATGCCGGCAGTTCTTCCGTGCCGAAAGCAATGACGGGAACGCCCTTGGTTTCCAGAACTTCCAGGGTCTTGGGAATGTCGAGCAATGCCTTGGCACCGGCGGACACCACACAGACCGGCGTGCGGCCAAGCTCGTCGAGGTCGGCGGAAATGTCGAAGCTTTCTTCCGCGCCCTTGTGAACGCCGCCGATGCCGCCCGTGGCAAAAACCTTCAGGCCCGCCGCATGCGCCGCCATCATCGTGGCGGCGACGGTTGTCGCGCCGTAGCGTCCGGTGGCAAGTGCGAAGGTCATGTCGGCACGTGAACACTTTATCACGTCCTTGGCCTGTGCCAGGCGGTCGAGATCCTCATCGGAAAGGCCCACCATGATCTTGCCGTCCATCAGCGCGATGGTGGCCGGAACGGCGCCTTCCGCGCGAATGTCGGCTTCCACCTCACGGGCGGTCTCAACGTTCTTCGGAAAAGGCATGCCATGGGTGATGATGGTCGATTCCAGCGCAACGACCGGCTTGCCGTTCGCAAGTGCCTCGCGCACTTCATCGCTGTAAACGATCAGATCTCTGATGGCGGAGGGCGTTGTCGGAGTGGTCACGGCGTATGCCTTTCTGTTTTCGTCCGGCTGCTCGGGCCGGGTCAATTCTGCGGGTCTTATAGGCGCAAGGCGGAGCAGCGCCAAGATTGGAATTTGTCCATATGGTCAAAAGTTGGCGAGGGTATCCCAGGAGAGCTCTTCCGCGAGGGCGCCGGTGCTGCGCAGGGTCAGGGCTGCAGCTGCAAGGCCAAGAGGGACTGCTTGCGTCAGGCCATAGCCTCTGGCGAGCGCCGCGACCGTTCCGGCGCTTAATGCATCGCCTGCTCCGGTGACATCGACGATATCTGTTTGAAGCGGTGCGAACCGGTGAAGTTTCCCGCTTTCAAGCACCAGCACATCAGATGCCGCACTGGTCAGGACAAAACTCTTGAGACCGGTCTGCGACAAGGCCGCCGCCAGGTCTTCGGAAGACGTGCTGCGGGAAAGCCCGGTAAGCGTGACCGCTTCGCCGCGGTTCAGCATCAGGCAATCCAGTTTGCCGAGAACCCCACGCAACCGGATTGCCTTGGCATCCGAAACGGCATTGGCAACAAGACGCCCGGGCAAGGCACGCCCCGTCAGCCGGACCAGCATTGCAGCGGGCAGGTTGGCATCCAGAAACCAGATCGTATCGTCCGTCGCGTTTGCTGCGAGATCCATGACGATACCGTCGAAGAGATCCTCGGGGGCTTCGGACAGAACACGGTCGTCAACGCAGGCGGCCGCAAGATCACCTGCTGGATTATGCAGCGCGAGGTACTGGCCCGTTGCGAAACCATTCCGGGCCTTCACATGCAGCTCGAGCCCTTCCTGGCTGAGCTGGCGGGAAAGCATGTCGGCAGCGCCGTCTTCTCCAACCGCTCCCACGAGGCGTGTTCCAACTCCGAGCCGAACCAGCGCACGGGCAATGTTCGTGGCAACGCCGCCCGGCTTTGCATTCAGCCTCGAAGGGGTGGAGGTCTCGGGGCGGATCGGCTCGCTGGCATGGGCGATCGTATCGTAATGGATCGCACCGATTGCGATGACGGGGGAGGAGATGTCTGAAGTCACGTTCTGGACTGTCTCATGAAAAGCCGGGATCAGAACAGAAGCGTTCGATGCGCCGGTACTGGCAACCGTTGAAGAGGCGGGCTAGCAGATTAAGGCTGGGGCGGCAACTGGTGGCAGGCAAACGACGGTGATTCTGCACGATCGCGGAATCACGGGATGTTCCGATCAATAGATTACGCAAGGTAAGTTCTAAAATCAATAAGTGAGAACATATTGGAAACAAACAGCCATTTTCATTTTAATACCAATCGGTTTTGCCGACTTGTCAAATGAGAACAAAATGTGTACAAAGGCTCTCATTGAAACGGCGCGTCCATCGTGGAATAAGGAGCGTAAGCCATGTCGCAAAGTACACTTCGTCTCGTAGAAAGCAGCCAGATGGATAAGACAAAAGCGCTGGACGCAGCGCTCAGCCAAATCGAACGCGCCTTCGGCAAAGGCTCCATCATGAAGATGGGTCAGGGCCAAGTGGTTGAGGTGCAAGCCGTCTCGACCGGGTCGCTCGGACTTGATATCGCGCTCGGGATCGGCGGTCTGCCGCGCGGCCGTATCGTCGAGATCTACGGGCCGGAGTCTTCGGGTAAAACCACACTTGCCCTGCATGCGGTTGCCGAAGCCCAGAAGACCGGTGGTATCTGCGCCTTTGTCGATGCGGAGCACGCGCTGGATCCGATCTATGCGCGCAAGCTTGGCGTCGATATCGACAATCTGCTGATCTCCCAGCCGGACGCCGGTGAACAGGCGCTGGAAATTGCCGACACTCTGGTGCGGTCCGGCGCCATCGACGTTCTGGTCATCGACTCGGTTGCGGCACTAACGCCGAAGGCAGAACTCGAAGGCGAGATGGGCGACAGCCTGCCGGGCATGCAGGCCCGTCTGATGAGCCAGGCTCTTCGCAAACTGACCGCGTCGATTTCCAAGTCGAAGTGCATGGTGATCTTCATCAACCAGATCCGCATGAAGATCGGCGTGATGTTCGGTTCTCCGGAAACCACGACCGGCGGTAACGCACTCAAGTTCTATGCGTCCGTCCGCCTGGATATCCGCCGTATTGGTGCGATCAAGGACCGGGACGAAGTCGTCGGCAACCAGACCCGCGTGAAAGTCGTCAAGAACAAGCTTGCGCCTCCTTTCCGTCAGGTGGAATTCGACATCGTCTATGGTGAAGGCGTGTCCAAGACCGGCGAACTCATCGACCTTGGCGTCAAGGGCAACATCGTTGAAAAGTCGGGTGCCTGGTTCTCCTACAACAGCCAGCGTCTTGGCCAGGGCCGGGAAAACGCCAAGCAGTTTCTGAAGGATAATCCGGAAATTGCCGATGAAATCGAACTGGCGATCCGCCAGAACGCCGGCCTGATCGCCGATGCGATCATCGATCCGGACGCTGCATCGGAAGAAGCAGAGGACTGATCCTCAGCTTCCGGTCTCCGTCTGCAAGAGCTCCGGACGTTTGTCCGGTCTTCCAAGGGCCTCCTTCCGCACTCCGGAAGGGGGCCTTTTGCTTTTCGGGACCCGCAACGGAGCGAAATTGGAAGAGGTCAGATCCTGTCGGAGGAGTTGGCCGGCGCATGACGGCAGCCTTCATTCCGGAAATCGCCTGTTTCCCGGCAGCTTTCCGTTGGGTCGGGTCCGTGCAACCGCTGGACAGGGTTGGAGGTGAAAGTTAAAAGGCTGTTCCGGCGCGGATCGGCGACCCAGATCCAGCGCCTTCAAGATTTTCAACAGGCCCTCATATGCGGGGCTGTGACCGATGCGAGATCCGAATGACCGGCGTAAATGAAATCCGCTCTGCCTTTCTGGACTATTTCAAGACAAACGGCCACGAAGTGGTCGAGTCCGGGCCGCTGGTGCCGCGTAACGATCCGACCCTGATGTTTGCGAACGCGGGCATGAACCAGTTCAAGAACGTGTTCACCGGTCTGGAAAAGCGCGACTATTCCCGTGCGGTCACGGCGCAGAAGTGCGTTCGCGCCGGAGGCAAGCACAACGACCTCGATAACGTCGGTTACACCGCACGCCACCACACCTTCTTCGAGATGCTGGGCAACTTCTCCTTTGGTGACTATTTCAAGGACCAGGCGATCGAACTGGCCTGGAACCTCGTCAACAAGGAATTCGGCCTGCCGAAGGACAAGCTGCTGGTAACCGTCTTTGCCGAAGACGATCAGGCGTTCGATCTTTGGAAGAAGATCGCAGGTCTCAGCGAAGACCGGATTATCCGTATCGCGACGTCGGACAATTTCTGGTCCATGGGCGATACCGGTCCGTGCGGCCCCTGTTCCGAAATCTTCTACGACCATGGCGACCACATCTGGGGCGGCCCTCCGGGCTCTGCGGAAGAAGATGGCGACCGGTTCATCGAGATCTGGAACCTCGTCTTCATGCAGTACGAACAGACGCCGGAAAAGCGTCTCGACCTGCCGCGTCCGTCCATCGACACCGGCATGGGCATCGAGCGTATCGCCGCTGTCATGCAGGGCGTCCACAACAACTACGACATCGACCTCTTCAAGGCGCTGATTGCGGCGTCCGTCAACGCCACGGGTGTGGAAGCAGAAGGCGACGCCACCGGCAGCCACCGCGTGATTGCCGACCATCTGCGGTCCACGAGCTTCCTGATTGCCGATGGCGTACTACCGTCCAACGAAGGGCGCGGTTATGTACTGCGCCGGATCATGCGCCGCGGCATGCGCCACGCCCATCTTCTTGGGGCGAGCGAACCGCTGATGCACAAGCTGGTTCCGGCGCTGGTGCGTGAAATGGGCCGTGCCTATCCGGAGCTGAGCCGCGCTGAAGATCTGATCACCGAAACGCTGAAGCTGGAAGAAACGCGTTTCCGCAAGACGCTGGAGCGTGGCCTCGGCCTGCTCGACACCGCAACCGAAGGCCTTGAGGCTGGGGGGCGTCTGGATGGGGAAACCGCGTTCAAGCTCTACGATACTTACGGCTTCCCGCTGGATCTGACCCAGGACGCGCTCAGAACGCGCGACATTTCCGTTGATACGGATGGCTTCGATGCTGCAATGGAGCGCCAGAAAGCGGAAGCCCGTGCGGCCTGGTCAGGGTCTGGCAGCGCCGCGACGGAAGCAGTCTGGTTCGCACTGAAGGAAAAACACGGTGCCACGGACTTCCTCGGCTATGAGACCGAGACGGCCGAAGGCGTCGTTGCCGGTCTTGCTGCTGACGACAAGGAAGTTGCCAAACTGTCCGCAGGTGAAAGCGGTTTCGTGGTTCTCAACCAGACGCCGTTTTACGGCGAAAGCGGCGGTCAGGTGGGCGACACCGGCTGGATGCTGGCCAATGGCGTCAAGGTTGCCGTGACCAATACGCAGAAGAAGGCCGAAGGTCTCTTCGTTCATTCGGTCGCCGTGGAAGAAGGCGAGCTGGTTCCGGGCCTTGCCCTGGAACTGAAGGTCGACCATTCCCGCCGCAAGTCGATCCGTTCCAACCACTCGGCAACGCACCTTGTGCATGAGGCCTTGCGCGAGGTGCTTGGCAATCACGTCGCTCAGAAGGGCTCGCTGGTAACGCCGGAGCGCCTGCGGTTCGACTTCTCGCATCCCAAGCCGGTGAGCGATGAGGAGCTGGCAACGGTCGAGGGCTTTGCCAACGAGATCGTGCTGCAGAACGCGCCCGTCGATACCCGCCTGATGGCGGTCGACGACGCAATCGAAGCTGGCGCCATGGCTCTGTTCGGCGAAAAATATGGTGACGAGGTTCGCGTCGTGTCCATGGGGACCGCTCTCCATGGCCCTAAGCAGGGCAAGCCTTATTCGCTTGAACTGTGCGGCGGTACACATGTGAAGCGTACCGGCGACATCGGTCTGGTGACGCTGGTTTCCGAAGGTGCGGTTGCTGCCGGCGTTCGCCGGATCGAAGCGCTGACCGGCGCAGAAGCCCGTGAATATCTGGATGCCCAGGACAAGCGCATGCGCGAACTGGCCAGCCTGCTGAAGATCAGCGCCGAAGATGTTCCGGCTCGCGTGGCCCAGCTGGTTGAAGATCGCAAGAAGCTGGAGCGCGAACTGGCGGATGCCAAGAAGAAGCTCGCCATGGGCGGTGGCGCGGAAGGCGGCACGCCGGTGAAGGACGCCGGCGCGTTCAAGCTGATGGCGCGTATCGTCGAGGGGATCAACCCGAAGGATCTGAAAGGCATGGCCGACGAGGCCAAGACCCAGCTCGGGTCCGGCGTGGTCGTTCTGATCAGCGTTGCCGAAGACGACAAGGCCGCCATCGTGACTGCCGTCACGCAGGATCTGACCGACAAGGTCAGCGCCGTGGATCTGGTGCGGATCGGTTCGGAAGCGCTCGGCGGCCGCGGTGGTGGCGGTCGGCCTGATATGGCGCAGGCCGGTGGACCGGATGGGTCCAAGGCCGACGCAGCCGTTGCCGCAATCGAGGCACACCTTACGGGGCTCTGACGGTCCTTCGGGCAATCAAAATTGAAAAGGGCGGTCCCATCAGGGCCGCCCTTGTTCGTTTAAGATGCTCGGGCACGTCCCGGGGCGAAATTACGCAAGCCCCTCCTTGGTCATTTCGGACGCAGTGAAGTGAAGATCCGGGATCGGGGGGCTATTGCTCTCGGCATGGCCTCTTGAGGTCCTGCAAGGTTTGTCGCTCCCCGGTCCCGGCTCGCGCTTCGCTTGGCCGGGATGACGACGGAGGGGATATTGGTTGTTTTGTGGGGAAGGCGGCCCTACTGGCGCTTTTCCCGCTCGCCAGAAGGCATCAGGTCTCTTCCTCGCTACCGAGTTCAAACAAACCTCTTTGGTCATCCCGGACGCAGTGAAGCGAAGATCCGGGATCGGGGAGCCCTATTGCTCTCGGCATGGCCTCTAACATTCATGCAAAGCTTGTCGCTCCCCGGTCCCGGCTAGCGCTTCGCTTGGCCGGGATGACGATGGAGGGGGCCTCGTTTGAGGTGGCCTGGTCAGGGCTGCCTCTGGTGGCTTGCCGGTTGGTTCAGTTCAGCAAAGCAGTCACTGCCAGGGCGGCGGCTGCGAAGAACGTCGAGACCAGCAACATTTTCAGCACGATGTGGTGAGGCGTGGTTTCTGCGGCGCGAACCTTGTCGGTGTCTATGGTCATGGTGTCCTCCTTCCGTTCGGTTGGCTATCCATGGAGATGGGGCCTGCGACAAAATTGCCCAATCACGTTCCGCTCACCCCTATGCACAGCTTCGTGCGGCATGGTGAGGGCTGTCCGCGTGGAGAGCTTTGTCGTAGCCTGTCTTTCGGCTATTCATGAAAACGCGAGCAAAATCAGAAACGGGGGGCTCGGTGTCCGGCCACGAATTCAAACGGGCGCTCTATGAGGTGCTTGAGGACACGGGCAAACGCCGCATCGGCGCGCGCGTGCTGCGGAACTTCCTGATCGTCCTCATTCTGATCAACATCGCGCTTGCGGTGCTGGAAACCGTGCCGGAAATCCGCGACATCCTGAGCACGCACCTGCGTCTGATCCAGTTGGGCAGCGGACTTGTCTTTCTGGCCGAATATGTCATGCGTCTTTACGTGGCCGATCTCCATCCGCCGCTGCGCCGTTACGGGCCGGTGTTTTCCAGGCTGCGTTATGCGATCCAGCCGGATGCGATCATTGATCTGATCGGGGCCCTGCCGCTGTTGTTCGTGGTGTTCCTGCCCAATCAGGCGGTCACGATGGTCGTCATCCTGAGGCTGCTGCGCTTCCTGAAGCTGGCCCGGTATTCACCGGCGTTGCGTTCGTTGATTTCCGCTGTCGGCAACGAACGCAGGGCACTGCTCGGATCGAGCATGATCATCTGCGGTGTCATCCTGATGGCTGCCACCTTGATGTATCTGATCGAGCATGACGACCAGCCGGAAAAGTTCCGCAGCATTCTGCACGGCATCTATTGGGCGATTACCACTGTGACGACCGTCGGCTATGGCGATGTCGTGCCGGTCACCAATCTCGGCAAGACGGTTGGGGGCATCGTCATGCTGATGGGCTACGGGCTGATAGCCTTGCCGGTCGGCATCATTGCTTCGGCCTTTGCCCGGGAAATCCATAGCCGGGATTTTGTCGTCACCTGGTCGATGGTGGCACGCGTACCCCTGTTCGAAGACCTGAAGGCGACGGAGATTGCCGAAGTTGCGAAGCTGCTGCAGTCGCTTCGCGTGCGCAAGGGCGGCACGATTGCCGAGCAGGGCGATGTTGCGGACAAGATGTATTTCATCGCCGACGGAGAAGTCGAAATCCGGCTGCAGCACGACACGGTCTATCTGGGAGAAGGCAGTTTCTTTGGCGAATTGGCACTGATCAATCAGACGCCCAGAACCGCGAAAGTGGTCGCTTACAAGGATTGCCAGCTTCTGGTGCTGGAAGCGGAAGCCCTCAAACACCTGATGGACAGGGATGAAGGGTTGGCCAAGAAGATCATGGATGAAGCGCGCGACCGTGTGGCGGCGGGAAAACGCGTGCTGGGCGAGCTGGCGGAAGAGGAACTTCAGCAGTCGGGCGTGTTTGCATCCTCAGAGAACACTGACCAGGAGCCGGAGCTTTTCCAGGGGGACGATTCCAAGGACGAAGCCGACTCTGAAGATGACATGATGGAGGAAGTTGCCGGAACGCAGAAGGATCCGGCAAAGTAGGCCAGTCAGAAAGGCGCTCAGTAGGGTGTCAGGCCGCGCGGCACCTGGGCGTAGAGCGGATCGCCCTGCCAGAAGACATCTGTCGGGCCGACGACAAAGTCGACCAGGTTCCATCGGTTGAACTGGTAACGCATCAAGGCGAAGGTGACGAGGCCATCCATATAGTCCGCCTGCGAGGCGAAAGTCGTGCGGGACAGGTCAATGGCGCCACCACCTGGGCGCTGCGGCGAAACCTGGACGAAAGCCCAGCCATGGCCTGAACGCATCCAGTTGACGACGAACTCGACCGGCGGCCCCACCCTTGCCTCCATCATCGGACGCATTGCATCGAGTATGTCCTTGCGCTCGGCAGTGCCGCGGGAAGGCTCGTGGACGGTTTGTGCCGATGCTGACAAACCGGCACACATCAGCAAAAGGCTGCTCAAGAAAACAATTGCAAGCTTTTGAAACCTCATCAAAAAATCCCCTTCTTCATAAAATGATTCAATGTTGTGCCTGCCTGAAGATAAATGGAACAACGGGCGTCGTGGAACGGCAAAAGACTAACATGTTTGCAGTGGATCTGACCTGCGGAAAAGATATAGGCCTGACGCGTAATCGCGCTCAACCAGGCAATCCGGTTTTTCTGAAACTGTCGCGTTCCTTGAACATCTGTAGCCATGAAGACAGCTTCGGCGCCGAACGCAGCAGCAGCCGGCCTTCTTCTGACAGCTCGAAGAGAGCAAGCATCGGGACGGCATGGCAGTCGGCGAGGGTGAGCTGATCCCCCATCAGGAACGGACCTTCCGTCACAAGCGCTTCCAGTGTTTTGACGATCGTTCTTGCCCGGCCGAGCGCCGAGGCAATCTTGACTTCATCCGCGGGGGCGCCGCCAGAGGGCTTTGACACCCGTTCGACGAAGATGTCCCAGACGAGGGTCTTGTAGGCGTAATTGTCGAGGATGGAGAGAAGCTGAGCCATGCGCGCCCGTGGTTGCGGAGAGGCTGGCTGAAGCGGAGGCCCGTCGAAGGCTTCATCGATGTAGCGAAGGATGGCCGCTGTTTCGAACAGGGTGAAGTCGCCATGCTTCAGTGTGGGGATCTTGCCGAAAGGCTGCAGCTCAAGATAGCTTTCCGGCGGTCCGCCCGGGGCAAACACATCGATCGGGACAAGCTCGTAGGCGATCCCCTTTTCGATAAGTGCCATTCGGGCCGAGCGCACATAGACCGAATAGTCCGCGCCATAAAGTTCAATCATCGAGACCCTCCGTTCAAACGGTCGAGACGCAGCCTGTCACGGTTGTCGGTCAGGCGCCACACACTGGCGAAGGTAGCGCCAAGGACACCGAGGCCGGTAGCGCCGCCAAGCAGAAACATGATCATGAGCTGGTATTTGACTGCTTCACGCGGATCGACCCCGGACAGGATCTGCCCTGTCATCATTCCGGGCAGCGACACGACGCCTGTTGCCGCCATGGCGTTGATGATCGGCGTGAAACCTGACCGCAATGCCTGACGGGAGAAGGGGCGTGTCGCTTCCCAGCGGGTGCGCCCCAGCAGCAACTGGGCTTCCACATCGCGCCGCCCGCGGGCAAGCGACGTGTGAAGCGTATCAAGGCCGAGGCTGACCCCGGTCATGGTGTTGCCGAGCACCATGCCGAAAAGCGGCAGTGCATATTGGGGCATCCAGACCGGATCGGGGCGGATGAGCCCTGCCAGGGCGTAGATCGTGACGAGGGTGCCTGCGACCAGCATGACGGCGACGCCCAGCCCCGGGCCCCAGAGGCCAGCCAGGCGACGGTCCTGCCGCGCCCAGATTTCGCGCCCTGCAAAAGCCAGCATCACTGCAGCAGCCAGCAGTGTCCACAACAGGGATCCGGCAAAGAAGATTGCCTTGAGGACAAGCCCAACCAGGATCAGCTGCACGCTCATTCTCAAGGCTGAAATGATGAGCGTGCGGGTGAGGCCGAGGTCAAGCACGATCGAAAAAACCGCGTTCAATAGCAGGAACACCGAGGCGGCCACGAGGTCCCAATAGGTGAGGGCGAGATAACCGGTCAAGCGGGCGCCTCCTGGCCAGCACCTGCCTTCAGCTGGCCTTTTTCCATGACAAGCCGTCGTGCCCCGAGCCGTGCGGGCTGGCCGGGGTCGTGCGTGACGATCAGAAGGGCGCGATTGGCAGCAAGCTGGTGTTTCAGGAGAGTTTCGACCAGGTCAACGGAGGGCGGGTCCAACGCGGAGGTGGGTTCATCCAGTAGAAGAACCTGCGGTGCTGTCTGGAGAGCGCGCACAAGGGCAAGGCGTTGGCGCTCACCGGTGGAAAGTCGGGAGACCTCCCAGGCAAGCGCATCGGCAAGACCAACCTGGTCCAGCACGTTGGGAAGGTCGGAAGTTTCGGCAAAATGATCCTGAACACGGTCCGCCCACCAGCCGCTTTCGGCAGGTACGTAAGCCACCTTTCGGCGCCATTCAGGAGCCGGTATGGCTTCGCGCTCCGTGCCATCCAGGGCAACGTGGCCGGTGCTTTCATCGAGATCGGCAATTGCTCTGAGAAACAGGGATTTGCCCGCGCCGGAGCGACCTGAAATCGCAACGGCTTCACCCGCCTGCAAGGCAAGGCCCAGGGGGCCGATCAGAGGCGTCTTCAATTCGCGGATCGTCAACACCGTCCTCTCCTCTGGCTACCGGCCAGGTGAGTCTAGCGCGGGCCGGGAAGAGGGACAATCGGCAGGTTGTTGTTGGGCCGAAAGGCAAAACACCGCGGACAATGTCCGCGGTGTCGCTACCTCAGCCTGGAAAGCCAGTTCTTCAGTTCGCAGCCATGGCCTTGGCCAGGTTCTCGTCGATCTTGTCCAGGAAGCCGGTGGTGGTGAGCCAGGCCTGATCCGGACCGACGAGCAGGGCAAGGTCCTTCGTCATGTGGCCGGCTTCCACCGTGTCGATACAGACCTTTTCCAGCGTCTGGGCGAAACGGGCAAGCTCCTGGTTGTTGTCGAGCTTGGCCCTGTGCGCGAGCCCGCGGGTCCAGGCGAAGATCGAGGCGATGGAGTTGGTCGACGTGCTCTCGCCCTTCTGGTGCTGGCGATAGTGGCGTGTGACCGTGCCGTGGGCGGCTTCCGCTTCCACGGTCTTGCCGTCCGGTGTCATCAGGACGGACGTCATCAGGCCGAGCGAGCCGAACCCCTGGGCAACCGTGTCGGACTGGACGTCACCGTCGTAGTTCTTGCAGGCCCAGACGTATCCGCCGGACCATTTCAGAGCGGAGGCGACCATGTCGTCGATCAGCCGGTGTTCGTACCAGATGCCGGCTTCCGCGTACTGGTCCTTGAATTCGGCTTCGTAGATTTCCTGGAACAGGTCCTTGAAGCGGCCGTCATAGGCTTTCAGGATCGTGTTCTTGGTGGAGAGGTAACAGGGCACCTTCCTGTTGAGCGCGTAGTTCAGCGAAGCGCGGGCAAAATCGCGGATCGAGTCGTCGAGATTGTACATCGCCATCGCGACGCCGGCGGACGGCGCGTCATAGACTTCGTGTTCGATCACCTGGCCGTCTTCGCCGGTGAAGGTGATGGTCAGCTTGCCCTTGCCGGGGAAGCGGAAGTCGGTGGCGCGATACTGGTCGCCAAAGGCATGGCGGCCGACGATGATCGGCTGGGTCCAGCCCGGCACGAGGCGCGGCACGTTCTGCATGATGATCGGCTCACGGAAGATGACGCCGCCAAGGATGTTGCGGATCGTGCCGTTGGGCGAACGGTACATGCGCTTCAGGCCGAATTCCTCAACCCGTGCTTCATCCGGTGTGATCGTGGCGCATTTGACGCCGACGCCATGTTCCTTGATGGCGTTGGCCGCATCGACCGTGATCTGGTCGTCGGTCTCGTCGCGTTTCTGGATCGACAGATCGAAGTAGAGCAGGTCGATGTCGAGATAGGGGTGGATCAGCTTGTCCTTGATAAAGGCCCAGATGATCCGGGTCATCTCGTCGCCGTCGAGCTCGACGACCGGATTGTCGACTTTGATCTTTGCCATGGGACGCATTGCCTCGCGGGTCTGGAAAATGGGAAGGTGAAACGGAAATCTGAATGGTGCGAGTTGTACCTGATTTCTATTGTGTGCGCTTGTATACAATGTTGCGCCGCGAGGCAAGGGGGCTGTTCAGTTTGCCCCGGACCATGCCTTGAAGAAGGTTCTTTAATGGATGTCTTCACAGGTGTTCCGAAGATTGCCCAAGGTTTGCGGCTAAAATTCGGACCTAAAGTTTTTCCTGATGCTCCCGGATTTCCTGCGCATGCGGCCGTACCAGATCGGCCACCGTGACCTGCCCAAGCTTCTCCTGAAATGTTTCGCGTGCCGCCTTCAGCGCGGCTGAAGTTGCCCGGTTGGCCGCCTGTTCCAAAAGGCAGGTGGGGGCGTCGGCGGATTGACCGACGGCAAAAAGCTGCGGTGAGCCAAGGGCAGCATAGACCTCGGCCAGCGAGATGCTGTCCAGGCGCTTGGCCAGCACCCAGCCGCCGCCATGACCCTTGGTGGCCCCGACGAAACCCGCTTCCCGCAGCCCCGCCATGGTGCGCCGGACCAGGGAAGGGTTGGTGTTGAGCATCTTCCCGATCTGGTCGGACGTCACCGGGTCTTCAGTCTGGTCCAGATGCAGGAGCACGTGAAGCACGCGCGGCAATCGGCTGTCGGTTCGCATGGAAATCTCCGTTTGGAAAACCTTATGCCGGATTCGATTACGTGACAATTCAAGACACATGAGATTGACGTGTGTGAATATGTAACTTTATAAGTAACAAAATCGAGTTCACGCCTTGCCAGGAGTTCTGAATGTCTCTTTTGTTTGACGGTGCGACCAGGGAGAGGCGCAATCGCTGGGCGGCGCTCGCGGCGCTCTACCTTGCCATGTTCATGAATATTCTCGATGTGTCGGTGGTCAATCTGGCGCTGCCGTCCATCCGCCAAGGACTTGGCGCCACGGACACCCAGTTGGAATGGGTGCTGGTTGTCTATGTGCTGGCCTTTGCCGCCGGTTTGCTGCCTTTCGGCCGATTTGGAGACGTGGTCGGCAGGGGTCGGGTCTTCCGCTGGGGTGTCGCCGGGTTTACCGCCAGTTCCCTGGCATGCGGCCTGGCGCCCGATATAGGCACCCTGATTACCGCCCGCGGCCTGCAGGGGCTTTGCGCGGCGATGATGGTGCCGCAGGTACTCGCCATTGTTCACGTGATCTTTCCGGCAGAGGAAAAAGGCAAGGCCATCGGCCTGTTCGGCTCCGTCAGCGCACTTGGGGCCGTGGCGGGGCCGCTGGTGGGCGGGGCAATTGTGGCGGCCGATATCTTCGGGTTGGGCTGGCGGCCGATCTTTCTGATCAATCTGCCTGTCGGGCTGATCTCGCTGGCCGGCGCTCTTCGCTTTCTGCCGCACCTTGAAACCGAAAGCCGGGTGACGCCGGACTGGTCCGGAACGTTTCTTTTTGCCCTCGCAGTGCTGGCGCTGGTGTTTCCGCTTGTGGAAGGCAGGCAATTCGGCTGGCCGTTCTGGTGTTTTGCCTTGATGGGGCTAAGCGCAGTTCTGGCTGTCCTGTTCTACCGGTTGCAGGTTCAGAAGGCTCGCCTCGGCCAGGCGCAGCTTCTGCCGGTGCTTCTGACAGGGGACCGCGTGTTTGTTGCGGGTGTCGCGTTTGTCGCGCTGTTCTTTTCCGGTCTTGCAGGCATGTTCTTCATGATGGCGCTCTTCCTGCAGGCAGGCCTTGGACTATCGCCCATGACAGCCGGGCTCATCCTGGCGCCACATCCGGTTGGTGTCATCCTTGCATCCGCGATGACAGGCCGCCTCGGAGCCCGCTATCAGGCGGCAAGGATCAGCCTTGCCATGCTGGCGGTCTTCTGCGGTCTGGTGGCGGTGCGCCTGCTTGTTTCCGATGGACTATCGGCAAGCCTGCTGGCGCTGCCATTCCTGATTGTCGGACTTGGTACCGGAACGATGATTCCAGCATTGTTCCAGCTCGTGTTGTCGCGGGTTTCCGGACCGGATGCCGGAGCGGGGTCCGGAGTTCTCCAGGCCTTTCAGCAGATCGGCATGGCGCTTGGTATCGCGGTGCAGGGCCAGATCTTCTTCCAGGTTCTGGCGGCTGGTCGTAGTGAGGCTCTGTACCGGGATGCTGCGGCTGCAGCGTTGCTCTATCCTGCGAGTTCGTGTTTCGCGCTTGCTGTGCTTGCCGTTGGTCTTGCGTGTAAATTCCGCTCTGGATGAACTGCGTGTTCACGGCTGCTGGTAGCGGACGGCAAAGGCGCGTGCGGGCAAGCGGATTTCTCCGCCGGTATCGAGTTGACCCTGGAGCTTTGCTTTCAGCTCATCACGTTTTTCCCGTGACAGGTTCATGCAATAGCCGGGCGCAGGCCCGGCCCCGAGCGTGAACGGATGCCAGAATTCCTCAAACCCCGGAAACACGGTGTCGACTTCAAGGGTGTGAACACTGGCCCCCGGCAACCGGGCTTCAGTGCAAAGTTGGCGGAGCCCGTCCGGAGTGCAAAAGGGAAACCGAAGCGCCTCATCAAGTTCTTCGGCTGCGGGGTCGATTGAAGCGGCTGCTTTCCAGAAGGCGTCAATGAAGCCCATGCCGCCTCCCGGGTAGTCCCAGACATAGAAGGATATTGTTCCGCCAGGGCGGGTAATGCGACGCAACTCGGCCAGCGCCTGCAGCTTGTCCGGAACGAAGTTGAGCGCGAGCGCGGACGTTGATACGTCAACGGAGTTGTCGGGAAGCGGCAGGTCCTGTGCAGACCCGACTTCAAAGCGGGCTCTCGCGTCGGTGATCGCTTCCCGCGCATGCATCACGAAGCCTTCCGAAAGATCGAAACCGACAACCGATTTTGGCTTGGCCATATCGAGTATGGTTTCGGTCAAGGCTCCGGTGCCGCACCCTATGTCCGCCCAGTCTGCATCAAGAGGCGCGTTGAGCCAGGACACGAACTCTCTTGCGATCAATCGGCTCCATCTGCCCATGTAGTGATCGTAACTGCGACCTGCACTCCAGGAATCGTGTTTCCCATTGCCGGACATGTCCTTGGCCTCCCGCCCAGGATTGATATTCCAGATACGAAAATAGTGCCTTTGAAAGTGGAATTGGACAACGGCAATCTATCTAGCGCCGGACCTAAATCGCGAGAAAACTGCTGAGATGGGGCAGGACATTCGAGAGCTGCAGGTCAGATCCTAACCGGCGGGCGAACCGGCGCACTTCGATCTGGCGATTGAAGGCCGCACCAGGTTCACCGCGCGGCAACTGGGCTTCTGCAATCCAGGTGTCCACGTAGGGCCGCGCCTGCACTGCGCCCGTGCCAATATGCCGAATCCGGTCCCGGTAAAGTGAAAACTATTTATAGTTGCCCTTCCTCGACAACAAACCACGAAAATTGCCCACGAACCAACAACGCCGAGAACAGTATGTTCGGAAGCTACTCAGACGCGCGTCGATTTGGGGTGTTGGTTGAAAATCGCACCTTTCGGTACAGAAATCGGGCCAAGTTGAGAGTGTGATCGATTCAAATCTTCCGTAGATGCCGGTCCGGCTTGGTAATTCTACGCGCACAAGGTTTCTCGTGAATTCAGTAGTGCCTAGGAAAATTTGACGAGCAATTTGGCCGGTGTGAAAGAAATAGATGCTCGTAGGTTCAATAGTTCCAGAATAGGGCCGTGTTTCCTCTTTCAGGTTCAGAATTTGTTGAGGCCGGTGCCGAAACACTGCTGGTATCGGGTCGCACTTCGACCCGGGCAACGCAATGGACCGAAAGGGCTTGTTTCGTGCTCGAAACCGTTCGATCAAGAGGAAACGCGCTGTTCAAGCGCGTCTTTGTGCGGGCAACGCTTTATGGCGTGTTCGGATTGCTGGCTTTTTCGCTGGTTCTGATCGGCATCGATTATCTGACCCAGACGGACAAGATCGAGGAACGCCTTGCTCGGACTGCTCACGACAAGGCGCTGTTTGTCACCAATATCGCGGCGCGCGAAATCGCCAACAAGAACTATGGTGAAGTCGAGCGGCTGTTGAATGCGATTGCGGGTGACAAATACATTATCGCAGCCAAGGCCTATAGCCGCTTCGGTCAGGAGTTCGCCAGCGATTTTACCTCCGCAGAACCCTCGAGTGCCGTGCAGTTCAACGAAGGCGCCCTGAATGTCGCGCAGTCGGGCAAGGCTCAGTATTCGGAAACCGCCGATATGATCGAATACATCCTGCCGGTTTCCCGCAGCGGGGAAGTGGTAGGGTCCGTGCTGGTGCGCATTTCGAAGCACGAGCTTGCGGGCGTTCTGAGGGAAAAGATTGTTCAGGTGGTGTTGATCCTGGCGGTTCTTCTACTTGCCTTCGTTCCGGTGATTGCTGCCCTGATGTACCGGGCAACGGCAGGTGTCAGCCGCGTGACGCAGGCAGCCAATGAGGCTGCAGCCGGTTACCTCGACTGCAATCTGGAAACTGATGCACCAGGCGAGGTGGGTGACCTGCAAACCGCGTTCCGCGGAATGATGGTCAAGCTGCGCGAGAATATTCTGCGGATCGAGGAACTCGCCTACACCGATCGCATTACCGGTTTGCCCAACAGGGCCAAGCTGGACAATGTCGCCATGACGCTGATCGATCTGCGCCCCAAGGAAACTGGCAGTGTTCTTTACATCGGACTGGACCGCTTCAAACTGATCAACGACATGCACGGACATGCCGTAGGCGACAAGCTGTTGCGGCTGGTCGGCAACCGGTTGGCCGTCCTGGTCGACGAGCTGGCCAAGCCACTGACGTCAAAACCCCCCTGCGTTGCCCGGTTTTCCGGTGACGAATTCGTCGTACTGTTACCCGGCGTCGATGATCTGCAGACGCTTGCCAAGTTGTCCAGAACGATGGTCGAGCGGCTGGGCGGGGCCTACAGAATTGGCCGGCTTTCCCTTTCGCTGACCGTCAGCGCGGGGATCGCGAGATACCCGGAGCACGGTACAACGGCCGAGGAAGTTCTACGAAACGCCAACATGGCCATGTATGAAGCAAAGGGTGCCGGCAGGGGTCAGTCGATCGCCTACAACGATATCATTCGCGAACGGATGACCGAGCGCGAACAGATCCGGCACAGGCTGCAAAGCGCGCTGAGAGACCGCACGCTATCCGTTCACTACCAGCCGAAGGTCGACATTTCGTCCGGCAAGATTGTCGGGTCGGAAGCGCTGCTGCGCTGGAACGATGCCGAACTCGGGTCCGTACCGCCCTACAAGTTCATTCCCGTGGCAGAAGAATGCGGTCTGATCGTTCCGATCGGAGAATTCGTGCTGGCATCCGCGCTCTCCGACATGAAATCCCTGCACCGGCAGAACGTCGATGTATCTGTCGCCGTGAACGTTGCGCCGGCGCAGCTGCAGGCGAAGGGATTTACCGGCAGAATGCTCGGGATCATTGGCGAGAGCGGGTTCTCGACGGAGAAGTTGGAACTGGAAGTGACGGAATCGAGCCTTGTCGACTATTCGCAGAACCTTCTCGATCAGATCCTTCCGATCAAGAAAGAAGGGGTCAAATTTGCAATCGACGACTTCGGCACAGGCTATTCCTCGCTGCACAGTCTCGCGAGCATGCCGTTCGACACGCTGAAGATCGACCGGTCCTTCATCATGGACATTGCCAATTGTGAGGATCGACGGACCATCGTCGAGCTGATCCTGATGCTGGCGAGGCAGCTCAATCTCAACACAGTTTCCGAAGGGGTCGAGACCCAGTTGCAGATGGATTACATCAATCTGTGGGGCGGGACGCTCGGCCAGGGCTACTTGTGGAGCCCGGCGGTGCCGTTTAGCGAGTTCTCGCGAATGGTCATGAAGCGAGAAGAAGTGGCGACTGTGGCCGAGCCCTGGAGGCAGGCAGCCTCCTGAACTCCGATGAGGGATGTCCTGATGGCCGTATGTGTCTAGTCGTGTACGTCGACCAGACCTTCAAACAGAGCGCTCTTTGATCCGTCGGACAGGCATTCCACGGTCAGCGCCTCCGTGAAGGCCTGCTGGTCAGAGGCCTCGACGGGGCTTTCTGCGAGTAGCGTCAGGATCTCGTTGCCGAGGCGCAACAGCTCCGGACGGACATCCTTGATCAGGTCGGGTACGTTCTGCGGACGAGCTTCGCCGCTCTCCCAGCGTTCGATCCAGCAGGTTTGAATGTCCTTGGCCGCATCTATCTGCGCCTGGAAAAACAAGGTGACATTGTCAGCCGACAGGCCGTTTTCGACTGCCTTTTCGCGGGCAGCATCCAGCACCACCTTTTCCCTCGGCAGATCCTCGACAGGTTTGTCGTTATCCGCTTTCCAGGCTGCAACCGACTGCATGAACGACAGACGTTCGTTGATGGCGCCGAACAGCTTGTCAGGTGCCGCCCAGCCAGGAGTGACGGTGGCAGCAAGGAGAGATACCGCGAGAGCGGTCAGGGGAATCGATTTCAACATGGCCGAAGACTTTCACAGGTCACCGCCTGCGGCAAGTCTTTGGTTGTGGTCTACTTCTTTTCAACCGAGCGGCTGATCTCGGTGATCACGCCGAATGCCACGGCGGCCATGATCTTCAATAGTCCGCTGTCCAGCGCCTGTTCGCGTGTCAAATTGCCAAGGAAAAAACCCGGTCTTGGTTCAGTGACTGCACCAAGAGTTACGCCGGCAAGAAGTGCCAGCTGAATGCAGCCAAGGAAAAAGACGACACCAGCGATAAGCGTTCCCAATTTGGTAAAGGGCATTGCAAACTCTCATGATGTGCTTTGTATGCGAGTGAAGTTATCTTTCGTTAGGGTTTCTGCAAGTAAAAATCACAATTACCCTAAATACAGAAAAGTTTAATAAACAAAGGTTTTGATTTTCATCTTTGATTGGATGCTTCAAAGGTCAGATTTTTCAGGTGGCTGACGCAATTTCCTGAAGAAGTTTTTTGAGATCTGAAGCTTGTAGGTGATGCTGATCCGGTTGATTTGGAAGGGGATCTTCAGGCGGCAAAATTTCGGTGCAATGTCGTATTCAGACCGAATATGGCGAAAATTCGCTTGCAGAATATCGCCAATCCTTGCAAATCTAGACGATGCGATGGTTTCGCCCGAACAAGCGTAAGGGCGGATGAAATGGGAACACGGTGAGGCGTACCCAACAGGGACCAATACCGTGGCTGCCCCCGCAACTGTATGCGACGAGCAAAGCCCTTCAAGCCACTGGAGCGATCCGGGAAGGCGGGCAGCGCAGAGACTCGCGAGCCAGGAAACCTGCCATCCAGCGGTCCCATCGGGGCCGGTTCACACCATCTGCTCGCGCACGGAGGGTGCGCAAAGGAGAAATGACATGCATATCGAACCGGGCATCGTCGACGGTGCCAAAATCGTACTCAGCTACGGTACCGCGGCTGCTTCCTTCGGCCTTCTGGGCAAAATGGCTCTCGACACGATCCGCAAAAGCGGCGTTCTCAGCCTTGCCGTCCGCTCCGTCATCACAACGGTTGCCGTATTCTGCTTCTTCGAAATCCTGCCGCATTACCCGGTCGGTGTTTCCGAAGTGCACTTTATCCTGGGCTCCACCCTGTTCCTGATGTTCGGCGCTGGTCCGGCAGCAATCGGCCTTGCTGCAGGCCTTCTGCTCCAGGGGACGCTGGTTGCTCCTTTCGACCTGCCGCAGTACGGCATCAACGTCACCACGCTGCTCGTGCCGCTGTGGGCTGTCAGCATGCTGGCAAACCGCATCATTCCGGAAAAGACCGCCTATGTTGACGTTTCCTACGTTCAGGCACTGGCTCTTTCCACCACGTTCCAGGCCGGTATCGTTGGCTGGGTTGCTTTCTGGGCATTCTACGGCCAGGGCTTCGGTGCCGAGAACATGGCTTCCGTCGGTTCCTTCGGCTTTGCCTACATGCTGGTGATCCTGGGCGAGCCGCTGGCTGATCTGGCTGTTCTGGCCGCTGCCAAGACACTGGCACCGCTGACCCGGAACCTTGCTTTCGAAAATCGGCTGCACAACGCGGCTTAAGTCTTCGGGCTTTTGCCGAAATCAAGTCACGAAGGGCGGCCCTGGGGCCGCCCTTATTGTTTGTCGTTCCGACGCCTTGACAACGAACAATCAGAGCTTCGTTGCCTCGGTGGAGCGGATCTTCTTCCAGTTGGCTTCCGCCTTGGCGATCGTGCCGGACTGGTCTTTCTGGAACTCGCGGAAGATGGCCTCGTTCAGGAACAGATAAAGCTTGCCGTCTACAACAGCCGCGAACTGCGGATCGCCGTCGAACTTCTTGCCGACTGAAACACCGAAGGTGCAGAAGCCGCCGTTTTGCGGCAGGTACTGATCCGGATGCGCGGTGAAGGCATCCATGGCTTCCTGGGATGCGAAGTAATAGGCAACACCGTCGTGGACGGCCGTATATTGCGCGGTTCCGTCAATCCGGTTGCCCAGGCTGACAAAGGCCACGGGATCGACACCATGAAGACCGAGCGGGCTGCCGGCGGCCGTCAGGCCACTGGAGGTGTTGTATTCGTCCGCGGCCATTGCCGGGGCAGAGAGAGCGGCAAGAGACAGCAGCGTGGCGGCAATGGCGGATTTCATCAAGGACATGTTCTACTCCTGAAAGGGTTTGAAGGTTGAAGACCGGATTTGCTCCGGTGTCTCTACCTTGCGTCCGAAGCTCAGGCGTCTCCATGTTCGCAAGTTCCCGAGGATTTGCAGATCGTCCGGATTGCAGCTCAAAAAAAGACACCGGCGTGAGGGCCGGTGTCATTGTGCGTTGACGGGGGCTGTCAAGCGGCCTGAGCAACCGTTTCCTGCGGTTTGGCAAGGCTGACCACTGTCAGAACGGCAATGGCGTTGATCAGGTAATAGGCGAAGTCGAGGCCGGTGAAGCCGAGTGCGAAGGGAGCTGCCAGGAACACGATGCCGACGGCAAAATCGACCGCCAAATGAACCGAATAGGGCAGAATGCGGATGATGCCGGTCTGGTGATCCGTCAGGATCGTCAGGGCCAGGGCCGCAAAGCCTGTCAGGAAGGATAGCCAGAAGGCGATCGGGTTGGATTGGCCGAGATCAAGGAAGACGGGCAGGGCAATAAGGCCGATCGCGACGGGATAATCGAGATAGGCGTGCATGGTCTTGGTGACGAAGCGAACAGACATCTTTCAGGTGCTCCAGGTTGGTTTCCTGCGGGCGGATTGCCCACGAGCCCAAAGATGTTGGTCGACTTCGGTTCTATCCATGCACGAAAGTCCCTGAAAATTGACCGATCGTCCGGGAGCCTTGCGCTTTGCGGTGTTGAGGCAAAAATGCGGGAATGAGACTTCAACCGGAACCGGCCTTTCATGAAACATGACGCCCTGACCCAGATCCTGGATGCCTTGAAGCTACGGGGATCCGTCTATTTCCATACCTGTTTTTCGCCGCCCTGGGCCGTGCGGGTGCCGGCTTTCGGCAATGTCGCGCGGTTTCACATGGCAATGCGTGGTGGCTGCTGGCTCGCGGTGGACGGTGTTGACAAGCCGATCCGCCTTGCGACCGGTGACCTGGCCGTCATTCCGCACGGGGCCGCTCATATCCTGAGCGATGAACCGGGCCGTCCCGCCGCCGAAGTGGACGAGGTCGTGCGGCAATCCGGTTATACGGGGGAAGGTGCGCTCTATTACGGCGGTCCGGACGAGGAACTGGCCTGCAAACTGTTCTGTGGCCATTTCGAATTCGAGGAAGGCTCGGTCCATCCGCTGCTCGATGCCTTGCCATCGGTCATTCATCTGCCCAACACACAGACGATGAACGCCTTCTGGCTGGAAGCAGTGATGCGTTTTGTTGCCAGCGAGGTGCGCGCCGGGCAGCCGGGGTCCGAGGCGATCATCCACCGGTTGACGGAGATCATCTTCATCCAGGTGGTGCGAACGTTCGTCGACAGGGAGGGGGACAGGGCCGGATGCCTGGCGGCGGTGCTCAACCCGAAGCTTGGGCGCAGCATGTCCAAGATCCATCTGGCGCCGGAAAAGCCCTGGACGGTGGAGAGCCTTGCCCGGGAAGCCGGCATGTCCCGGACGGTTTTTGCAGACAGGTTTACGAACCTCGTCGGCATGACGCCGCTGGCCTATGTCACCCACTGGCGCATGGAACGGGCACGGCGCGACATTCGGGAGACGGATCTGCCCCTGATCGATATTGCCGAAAATATCGGCTACAGCTCGGAAGCCGCCTTCAACCGGGCCTTCAAGCGTCAATTCAACCAGACGCCCGGACAGGTGCGACGGCAAGGCGCGGCGGTGCTGGCCTGATGTGAATCAGTTGGCGGCCAGATAGGCCGGCAGATCGGCAACGCTCTCCAGAACGGCATCCGCCAGGGTTTCCAGGTCGTGGCGCGCGCTTGTGCCCGTCAGGACACCGATACAAAGTCCGGCGCCCGCCGAACGGGCCATTTCCAGATCATGCGTGTTGTCACCGACAACGGCGATCCGGTCCACCGCAAGACCTGTTGCCTCGGCAAAGCCGCGAACCATGCCCGGTTCCGGCTTCGGGCCAAAACCCGTGTCGTAACCCGTGACGAAGGCAAAACGGGGCGCAAGCCCGGTGCCGGCGAGAAAGGCCCTTATGGCCGCTTCGCTGTCGCTGCTGGCAACACCCAAAGTGAACCCGGCTCCGCTCAAGGTCTCGACAGCTTCCGGAATGCCAGTAAGGGGCGCAGCATCATGCATGCAGCCGATGAACACCCGGTCGAGGTCTGCGGTCAGCGGGCCTTCCTGAAAATCAGCACCGCAGGCAATCCAGGCAGCCGCGATTTCCGCAGAGTTGCCGGCTGCAAGCAGAGACCCGGCCGCGGACTTTCCGGTCACCAGATCCATGCCGGTCTGTTCCAGGAGCCTGTCGGCCAGGGCGCGGTCGCCTCTGGCTGCATGGAGCGAGGTTTCGCGATAGGCCGGTGCCCATGTCGCGTCGAAATCCAGCAGGGTGCCGTCCTTGTCAAACAGGATGGCGGTGATGTTGCCTGTGAGGTTGTTCAAGTCCGGTCTCCCGTGGATTTCAGGTTGGACCGCAATGTGTCGAGGGCGGATTTCAAATCCTCGAAAGCCTGTTCCGAAAGACCGGATGCCTCGGCAACACATTGCGGCACGGCAGCCGCCTTTTCCCGAAGCGCGTTACCCTTGGCTGTCAGGCAGACATTGACGACGCGCTGGTCTTCCAGATCGCGGACGCGGGAGACAAGCTCCATTGCTTCCAGGCGCTTAATCATCGGTGTCAGCGTGTTGTATTCCAGGCTGAGCGCGTCGCCGATATCCTTGACCGTTCTCTCGTTTCTGCGCCAAAGCAGGGTCATCACCAGATACTGCGGATAGGTGAGGCCGAGCTCTTCCAGCAAAGACCGGTAAAGGTGATTGAAGGCCAGATTGGCCTCATAGACGGCAAAACAGAGAAAATCGTCGAGATCTCCGCCCAAGGCGTCCGGGCCGGCGTTCTTCAAGGGCTTCGAGGCGCCTTTGTTTTCAGTGCGTTCTGACATGAAACGTTCCTAAGCAGCATTTTTTTTCTTGGCAAGCGTTGACAGAGCGAACTTGCCGATACATATACATCGCACACGATTAAATCGTGCACGAGTTAAATGGAGATCATCCGATGGGAAACAAGATCGTTGGGCCGCAGGTCAACCGTCGCCAGGCGCTGATTGGCGGCGGTGTCCTTGGGCTCGGTCTGGTGATGGCGCCGAGGTTCGGTGCCGCAAAACAACTGCTTGAACAGGAGAATCTGAAAATGACGACTTTCACGACATCCGATGGCGCAGAGCTTTTCTACAAGGACTGGGGGCAGGGTCAGCCGATCGTCTTCTCCCACGGCTGGCCGCTGTCGGCTGATGCCTGGGACGCGCAAATGCTGTTTTTCGGCCAGAACGGTTTTCGGGTGATTGCCCATGACCGCCGCGGCCACGGCCGCTCCAGCCAGCCCTGGGACGGCAACAACATGGACCGCTACGCGGACGATCTGGCCGAACTGATCGAGCATCTGGATTTGAAGAACGTGATCCTGATCGGTCATTCCACCGGTGGTGGCGAGGTTGCCCATTATGTCGGCCGGCATGGCAATGACCGGGTCGCCAAAGTCGTTCTCGTCGGTGCTGTGCCGCCGCTGATGCTGAAAACGGCAGACAATCCGGACGGCACGCCGATGGACGTGTTCGACGGTATTCGCCAGGGGACCGCCTACAACCGGTCGCAGTTCTTCAGGGACCTGACGGTGCCATTCTATGGTTTCAACCGCGATGGGGTCGACACCAACGAGGGTCTGCAGGAAAGCTTCTGGCTGCAGGGCATGGCCGGCGGCATCAAGGGTCAGTACGACTGTATCCGCGAGTTCTCGGAAGTCGATTACACCGGTGACCTGAAGGCCATCAAGGTGCCGACGCTGATCGTGCATGGCGACGACGACCAGATCGTGCCCATCAAGGCTTCTGCCCACCGGGCGGCGGAAATCGTCGACGATGCCACCTTGAAGATCTATTCTGGCGGTGGCCACGGTCTTGCACAATTGCAGGCCGAGGAGTTCAACAACGACGTTCTGGCATTCATTCGCGGATAAGCGGTGTCGGTAAAAACGGGCGGCTCGGTGAGCCGCCCTTTTTCGTTGCCAGCCTCAAATCGTCTCCCCGCACGAAGCGCAACAAATAACCGGACCCGGATCTGCGGCTCGGGAAGGTCAACTAAGGCAACCGATCGTCATAAGCCCCGGGGATCTCCTGCACCCAGGCAATAACGCTTTTCGGGGCTAGTGTCTGACTGTTGCCCCACGCTCGTTCAGAAGCAGATCGAAGAGAAACGGCACATTCATGGAGCCGAAACGGCTCGCGCGTGCGACACCTTCGTCGGAGATCTCCACAATGCCGAACATCTTGTAGAGGCGGAAAAGATAGTTCGAAGACTGGTCCAGATCGAAATCGTAGCGTGGATCGGAAAAGAACATCCGGAACGTGTGCAGCGCCTCGAGCGGGAAACCCGTGTGATGCTCCCGCAGATTGTCGAATTTCGTGCAGAAGTCTTCCAGCGTTTCCCTGTTGCCATCCAGCTCTTCCATCTGGATGCGCTGGGCGATTACAAAGTCGGCGATATGTTCCTTGCCGTAGTCGGTCAGCCCGCGCTCGATCAGGTGCCCCTGCATCTCTTCGGGCAGGGGCTTTTCCGTGGTCCTCATGTAGCCGAGGTGTTCCAGACGGGCATAAAGTTCGTTCGTGACGCTGCCGGGCCCGGTCAGAAAGACTGGTTCGTGCTCATCGTCCATGAGCTGTATGGCACCGCGCAGGGTCGAAAAATCGCCATCGCTGAGCGCATGCACCAGAAAGCTCGTGTCCGGCCACCATTTGGCGGATTGTGGGTCGTTTGTTGCCGAGAAGAGCGCGAACTCTTCCCCGGCTCCATTCCGGACAACCGGCTGATGGTTCTCGTTTTGAAGGACCATTTGAAATAAGCTCCCTGGCGCAAAAAAAGAGGGCGGCCGGAGCCGCCCTACTTCTACCCAAGGGTGTATTTGCAAATCAACCGATAATGGCGTTGAGCGTTGCGCTCGGACGCATGACGGCGTTCACCTTTTCCTGCGGGGCATGGTAGTAGCCACCGGTGTCGGCGGGTGAACCCTGAACGCCGTTGAGCTCGGCAACAATCGCATCTTCCTTGGCAGAGAGCGCTTCGGCGATCGGTGCGAAATGCGCCTTCAACTCGGCGTCCTTGTCCTGTGCGGCCAGTGCTTGTGCCCAGTAAAGCGCGACGTAGAAGTGGCTGCCGCGGTTGTCCAGGCCACCGACCTTGCGGGACGGAGACTTGTCGTTGTCGAGCAGTTTCTCGACGGCCTTGTCAAGCGCGTCCGCCAGAACCTGTGCCTTGTCGTTGTCCTTGACGTTGGCCAGGTGTTCCAGCGATGCACCGAGGGCACAGAACTCGCCCAGGCTGTCCCAGCGCAGGTAGTTCTCTTCCATCAGCTGCTGAACGTGCTTGGGAGCGGAGCCGCCTGCGCCGGTTTCGAAAAGACCGCCACCGTTCATCAGCGGAACGATGGACAGCATCTTTGCCGAGGTGCCGACTTCCAGGATCGGGTATAGGTCGGTCAGGTAGTCACGCAGCACGTTGCCGGTGATGGAGATCGTGTCTTCGCCGCGGGCGATACGCTCGGTGGAATATTTCGCCGCATCGGACGGAGCCATGATCTGCAGGTCGAGACCGGAAGTGTCGTGTTCCGGCAGATAGGCTTCCACCTTCTTGATCAGTTCCGCATCATGAGCGCGGGTCTTGTCCAGCCAGAAGACGCCCGGCATGCCGGACAGGCGAGCGCGGGTGACGCCGAGCTTGACCCAGTCGCGGATCGGGGCGTCCTTGGTGCGGCATGCGCGCCAGATGTCGCCTTCTTCGACGGCATGTTCGATCAGGGTGTTGCCGGCAGCATCGACGATGCGGATGGTGCCGTCAGCCGGAGCCTTGAAGGTCTGCGGATGCGAGCCGTATTCCTCTGCCTTCTGGGCCATCAGTCCGACGTTCGGCACGGTGCCCATCTTTGCCGGATCGAGCGCGCCGTTTTCACGGCAGAAGTCGATCACGGCGGAGTAGACGCCGGCATAGGAGCTGTCCGGGATCACGCACTTGGCGTCGCCTTCCTTGCCGTCCGGGCCCCACCCCTTGCCGCCTGCGCGGATCAGGGCCGGCATGGAGGCGTCGATGATGACGTCGGAAGAGACATGCAGGTTGGTGATGCCCTTGTCGGAGTTCACCATGTACATGGCCGGGCCGTTGTCGAGAGCGGCCTTGATGTCGGAATTGATCTCGGCGGCCTTGTCGGCCGGCAGCGTGGCGACCTTGGCTTCCAGATCACCGATGCCGAGGTCCGGATTGACGCCGAGCTCGGCAAAGGTTGCGGCGTGCTTGTCGAAGACGTCCTTCAGGAACGCCCGCACACAGTAACCGAAGATGATCGGGTCGGAGACCTTCATCATGGTTGCCTTCATGTGCAGCGAGAACAGGATACCCATGTCCTTGGCATCCTGGATTTCCTTTTCCAGGAACGCGAACAGCGCCTTGGCGCTCATGTAGGTGCCGTCGACGACGTCGCCTTCGTCCAGGGCAAAGTCGCCCTTGAGAACCGTTGCAGTTCCGTCCTTGCCGACGAATTCGATCTTCGCCTTGCCTGCGGATCCGGCAGAAACGGTCACCGACTTTTCGTTGGAGAAGAAGTCGTTTTCACCCATGGTGGCGACGTGGGTCTTGGAAGAGGGCAGCCATTCACCCATGCGGTGCGGGTTCTTCTTGGCGTATTCCTTGACCGCTTTCGGTGCGCGGCGGTCGGAGTTGCCTTCGCGCAGCACCGGGTTCACGGCAGAACCCTTGATCGCGTCATACTTGGCCTTGACGGTCTTTTCCTCGTCCGTCTTCGGCTCGGACGGATACTCAGGCAGCTTGTAACCCTGGGCCTGGAGTTCCTTGATGGCGGCGTTGAGCTGGGGCTGCGATGCCGAGATGTTCGGCAGCTTGATGACATTGGCGTCCGGCTGCTTGACCATTTCGCCGAGGACCGCAAGATCGTCGGACTGCTTCTGTGCGTCCGTCAGATACTCGGGGAAGTTCGCCAGGATACGGCCTGCGAGGGAGATATCCTTGGTACCGACGGTCAAACCGGCTGCCTTGGTGAAGGAGCGGATGATCGGCAGGAACGAGGCGCTGGCCAGTTCCGGTGCTTCGTCGACCTTGGTGTAGATAATGTCGGCCATGACAGTCACATTTCCTAGCGTTCGAACATTGGTCAAAGGAGTGGTGCGGGACCGCTCCCGATGAATTTCGACATGCGTATACAATTGTACGCAATCAATTGAAAGCCCTCCGGAAGGCGAAGGGTGTGAAGTCCGCAGGTGTTCTAGCAAAGCCGCTGGAAAAGGCAATCAGGAGTGGAGGGAGCGGCATCGGCCATGGCCTGATTTGAACCGGGCAGACCGGCGTTCCGGCGGAGGTTGGCCGGCAGTTATGGACGATCTGCCGAAGCTTTCCGATCTGGATCGGAATATCCGTTAGCTGAAGGAAAGGACCGCCCGCGTCAGGCTGACTTGCGAACGAGGAAGCCTTGCAGGTCGACAATGTTCATTGGTTTGCTGAAGGCATATCCTTGAACGTAGTTTACACCGAGCATGCGCAGCTTGTTGATCGTGTCTTCCGTTTCGACCCCTTCGGCAAGGGCTTCGATGCCGAGCCCGTGTGCCATGTCGACGATTGTCTTGATCAGCTTGAACTGCTCCGGATTGCTGGACAGTGGAGAAATCAGGGCCCGGTCGATCTTCAGAAGATCGGGTTTGAGCTTTGTCAGCGCGATAATCGATGCGTGGCCGGTGCCGAAATCGTCGATTTCTATTCGAATGCCGAGCTTGCGCAGGGCGTTGACGGTTTCGACTTCATCGTCCGACAGCGTATCGAAGAAGACCGACTCGACCAGCTCGAATGCGATTTCGGCACGGACCTTCGGCAGGTTCTGGATGTATTCGGCAAGTCCGGGTTCGGCCAGCCTCTGGTAGCTGACGTTGAAGCTCACCTTCGGAAAAACGACCCCCGTGCGTTCCTGGGCCAGGATAAGATCGATTGCTTTCGACATGATGTGGCTGTCGAAGGCAGCCGCCTTGCCCGCTTCCTGAACCGCGTCCAGGAAAGCTGCGGGACCCAGAATGCCCTGCTTGGGATGGTTCCAGCGGGCGAGCACTTCAATCCCGACAACAGCACCTGTCCGGGTGTCATGCTGGGTCTGGAAATAAGGCTCGAACTCGTCGTTCTCCAACCCGTAGAGGACCGCTTCGGCGGTTTTCATCAGATGCTGCGCATCTTTCTTCAGGCCCGGATTGAACATCACGGCCCTGTTCTTCCCGGCCTTCTTGGCCTCGTAAAGCGCTATGTCCGCGTCGACCATCATGCTGTCGAGCTTGCCGCCGCTTATGCTGGAATGGGTTACGCCAACCGAGGCGCCCACGCGAAGCTTGGTTTTCGAGACGACATGGGGGCGTTGCATCCAGCTTTTCAGTCCCTCAAGAAAATCGCTTTGCTGGTCTGCGCCGATCGCAGGAGACGCCACCACGAATTCATCGCCGCCAATACGAGCGATGATAGAGTTGACGGGAGCAATCGCATTCAGTCTTTCCCCCACCAGCACAAGCAGCTTGTCGCCGGCTGCATGGCCGACTGTGTCGTTGATGTTCTTGAAACCGTCCAGGTCGATCTGGAACAGGGTCATGTCGGGCAGGGTGCCGTCGTCCTGGTGCAACTTTCCGATGGCGTGGCGAAGTCCGCGGCGGTTCAGCAGGCCGGTCAGATCGTCGTGGATAGAGCGATGGTGCGCTTCAAGCTTTGCGCTTTCCATGTGGTCGAGAAATCTCTTGAGTGAAGCGGCAATATAGATGCCCCCCAGGCAATTGATCGTTCCCAGGATGTAGTGGTTCATCAGATGCCACCAGGAATAACTGGAGGAAGGCCAGACAAGTTCCGGGTGGAGGAGCGTCAGCACCGAATGATGGACAAGGGCGGCAACAGTTGTCATCAGCACCGATCGCCAGCAGACATAGGCAATGATGATCGACGTATTGATGAAATAGAGCATATGCACTTCAAGCATATACTCGCCATTGTGGATGTCGGAGGCGACGTAGAGCCCGAACATCCATGTGGAATTGATCGCGACGGTCACGATCAGCCGCGTGCGCAAGGCCGACGCGTCGGCCATGACAGTTGCCGTCGTGACGGCACCGATCAGGGCCAGAGGAAGGGCAACAAAAAGCACTGAGCCGCCGGTAAGATAAGATGCGATAACGGCTATTGCTGCAGCCAGCCAGAAGTACCAGACGAGTATCCAGCTCACAGCCTGGCGAAGCCGCTGCACGTTCAGTGCCGAAACATCGACCCAGAAATTATTCAGAAACGAAGGTTTCATTCGACCGGTTGTGCCTCCGATAGTCTGGGGCTGTGCTGGTCGATACCGCACAACCGGGCAAATTCGGCATTGAGCAGAAAGAGTGCGTTGGAAGATTTCAGACTTTGCGACTGTTGCGCGGATTGCGGAATTGCAACCACCATCCAGTCGAAAGGTCCGGGTGCTGCGATGGGAGCTCCGGTGAGCGCTACCGAAGTGAAGCTTTGTCGTTCAGAAAACCAGGGCGGAAATACAGCCACTGCCTGCAGTCCCACCGCACCGGCGTTCTTGGTCACAAGCAGCCCCGCACTGAACAGCACGGCAACGCAAAGCATTGAAACCGCTGGACAATAAGTCCGGAAGAGGATTGCTGATTTCTGCACGAAATACACCTTAATTGAAGCGTGAAAAGCAGTATCCCATGCACTTATTGAGGGTGTGTAAAGTTGAAATTGTATCTTTCCTGCAATTTATCTCAAATATTAACAATAAGATTTTTGTGTGCCTGGGTAATATTTGCAGTGTTGTTTAATCGTAGGGGTAATCGCGTGATTTCAGGATGTCTGGACTTCCCGGCCTTGGGAAAGCGTTGGGTCACCCACACGCACATGTTTCAATCTCAGGCTTTGACGCTTTCCAGCGCCAGGTTGTGGTGCCGGCGAACCGGCTTCCCCTCGGAAAACGAGAGACCTTCCGAGCAGTGGCGGAGATGCGTCTGACAAGACCAAGATGCACGGAACGCAGACGGACCTCAAAAATCATCGCATTTATCGGAGGAATGAGGCCGACCGCAGCTGTGGTGCAGGCCTTTCGGTCTTTTCATCCGACGTTGCTTCCGCTAAATCCCCGCTTCATGAGCAAAAATGCACACATCAGAGACGAAGCCCGCGCCGTGACGGCCAAGCCGCCGGCGGTGATCCTTTGCGAACCGCAGCTTGGCGAGAACATCGGCACGGCGGCAAGGGCGATGGCGAATTTCGGTCTGGTGGATCTGCGGATCGTCAACCCGCGCGACGGTTGGCCGAGTGAGAAGGCAAGAGCTGCGGCAAGCCGGGCGGATCACGTCATCGACAAGGTGCAGGTTTTCGACAGTGTCGAGGCGGCTATTGCCGATCTGCAATTCGTCTTCGCCACCACGGCCCGCTCGCGCGAAGTGCCCAAGCCTGTGCGGGGGCCGGATGAAGCTGCCAAAAAATCCGTCGAACTTGGAGAACAGGGTGCCGCGACCGGTTATCTGTTCGGCCGAGAGCGCTGGGGTCTCAACAACGAGGAAGTGGCTCTCGCCGACGAGATCGTCACGCTGCCTGTAGATCCGGATTTTGCCTCGCTGAACATTGCGCAGGCAGTGCTGGTGTGTGCCTATGAATGGCGCAAGACCGCGACGTCCGGTGCATTGCCCTTTATCCTGTCGGAAGAAGTGCATCCACCGGCGAAGAAGGACGAAGTGCTACGTTTCTTCGAGCACCTGGAAGGGGCACTCGACAAGGCTACCTTCTTCCGTCCGCCGGAGCGGCGGCCGCATATGGTGCGCACGCTGCGCAACATCTTCCAGAAGGCGGAGTTGACCGACCAGGAAGTGCGCGCGCTGCGCGGTGTCGTGGCCTCGCTGGAAAAACGGGAAACGCGACCGCGCAAGGACAGATCAGGTTCAGGCAGCGAAGAATAGAGGCAGATCTTGCAGGGTTCGGGGCCGGTACTCTTTTTCGATTCAGGTCTTGGCGGGCTCACGGTGCTGCGCGAAGCGCGATATCTGCTGCCTTATGAGCCGCTCCTTTATGTCGCCGACGATGCGGCCTTTCCCATCGGCCGCTGGCCGGAAGCGGAATTGAAAGAACGGATCGTATCCCTTTTCGACGATCTGATTGCCGAACACGGCCCCAAGGCGGTGGTGATTGCCTGCAATACAGCCTTCACGTTGGCTGGAGACGCGCTGCGCGAGGCGCACCCGGATGTGCCTTTTGTCGGCACTGTTCCGGCAATTAAACCGGCGGCGGAGCGCACCTCCTCCGGGCTGATCTCGGTTCTGGCAACGCCGGGCACGGTGCGCAGAACCTATACACGAAGCCTGATCGAGAGTTTTGCCAGCCAGTGCCATGTCCGGCTTGTCGGATCGGACAAGCTGGCGGAACTGGCCGAAAAACATCTGCGTGGCGACACTGTTTCCGACGCAGACCTTCTGCCGGAAATCTCTGACTGTTTCCTGGAACAGGACGGCAAGCGGACCGATATCGTCGTGCTGGCCTGCACCCACTATCCGTTTCTTGCCAACCGTTTCCGCAGGATTGCTCCCTGGCCGGTCGACTGGCTGGATCCGGCGGAAGCCATCGCCCGCCAGTTGGTCCGAGTTCTTGGGGAGGGGGCTGCAAGTGAACCTTCCCGCCATCTGCCAGATCGGGCTGTCTTCACCTCGGGCACGAAGGATGCGGGGGTGTCACGGCTGTTGGCCGGGTTTGGCCTGGTACTGGACTGATTGGCAGCGTAGTCGCACGGGCCTTTTTCCCTGGCCATCGGTCGCCCGGATCGAGCCACACAGCAGCACAAGGCATCATCCCGAACGTGCCCCCCTATGAGAGGTGCGCTCAGAGCTGTGTCCCGCCGGTCAGGTGAGAACGTGCAACGTGTTCCCTGAGAAGTGTAGAAGTGTGGCTTGGCCTCACGCAGCCAGGCATTTGACGGCCAGGCCGTCGTCGGAGCGCTTGGCTGCGCGCTTCAGTTCCATGATCTCGTGGTTGAGCGTATCGGGATGCAGCGTCAGGCCCTTGGGCAGGCTGAGGATCGATATGGAACACTGCAGCAGCGGGAACTGCCGCGTCGTGCCGAAGCGGTCCTGGGCTTCGATGAAGCCGCGTTCCCGGTGTTCGGGCTCATAGAAGCTTTCGACATCCAGGCGGAATGCACGTTTCAGCGCCAGCATGCGCGCAGCAACATCTGTCTGGTCGACATTCTGGAAACCGGCGAAGAAATCGTCGCCGCCGATATGGCCGTAAAACGTGCCTGACCCCGAAATATGGCGCTGCAGCAGTTCGCTGAACAGAATGATCGCCCGGTCGCCCTGGCGATAGCCATAGGTGTCGTTGAACGGCTTGAAATTATCGAAGTCGAAATAACACATGTGCCGGTCGTACGTGCCCTTGCGCCCGCTTTCGGCAATGAACTTGGAAATGGCGCCATTGCCCGGCAGGCGGGTCAACGGGTTCTGGTCCTGCGCTTCCTGAAGACGCTTTTCGTGAATGATCTTCAGAAGAGAGGTGGCTGACAGGAAACCGGCATAGCGGAAGTTCTCGGTGATGATGATGCCATCCGAATTGATCGAGGAGGCAAAGGTCACCAGCAGCATGTCCGCATTGGAATCGATGTCGGCGATCGGGCAGGCGCGCACAAAAGAGCGCAGCGGGAAATCGAGGGCCGCCTTGGCATCGTCGTCGTCCGGTGCGCCCGCATAAAGATAGGCTTTCAGGTCGCGTTCGTGGATCAGGCCGCGCGGCTCGTTGTTGGCATCTACAACCGGAACCACACTGGCCTCCTGGTTATGGACCACCATGTCGAGCAGGTCGTTCATGGAAGCGTTCGACTGGATGGTCGGTACCTTGATCAGCTCGTTGCGGATCCGGTCCAGCTCCTCCCGGCGCTTGCGGCCGACACCCGGCGCGCGCACATGGTCATAAAAGAGCTTGGCGGAAGAAGCTTCCTGGAACGGCTTGGCGACGAAGTAGCCCTGGATCAGGTCACAGCCGGCTTCCCGGCAGGCCTTGAACTCGCTCTCCGTTTCAACACCTTCGGCAATCACCCTTGCGCCCAGCACGTGCGCCAGGTTGGCCACCGTGGTGACAAACAGCTTGCGCCTGGCGTCGCAATCGATGCCGTTCAGGAAGAAACGGTCGATCTTGACGTAGTCGGGCGACATGTCGTGCAGCAGACGCAGCTCGGAAGAGCCCCGGCCGAAATCGTCAAGCGCGATCAGGAAGCCCAACTGGCGCAGGTCGTTGACGGCGTGGTGGGTAACGTCGGTGAAGGTCTGCTGATGCCGCTCGGAAAATTCCAGACAGATCTGGTTCACCTGCAAGCCGGCTTCCGCCACAAGTCCTGCCAGCCGCATGCGCGGATCGTTGTCTTGGCCGAGGTCGCGTCCATCCAGCTTGAAATAGAGTTTGGTGCCCTGGGCGATCTTCAACCTGCCGAAGCGGTTCATCGCCTTTGCCAGAAGATGGGCCTCCAACTGGGGCAGATATCCTTCGGCGTGGGCAAAATCGATCAGTTCGTCAGGAGATTGCGCACCGACAAGATCGCAGTTCCGGATCTGGGCCTCATAGCCGTAAACAACACCGGTGCCGATATCGACGACCGGCTGAAGGGCATAATCCAGTTTCGCCAGCGTGTCCTTCGGCGTACGACAGAGCAAGCCGGGCGCTTCCGGAACTGTCTGAAGAACTGGTTGACGATTCGCTGACATTCTAGATCCTATTGCCGAGGTCCGGCCGATAAGCTTCCGTTGTTTGATGGGGTCTCGGAACAGTCCGTTGCACTGATATTATTCGCTATGGTTGCAACGGCGATTGCATAGTGAAAAGCTGCAATTAAAAATCTCTAAATGTATGCATTGTTTTCCCCATTTTGTGGACGCTACGTCATAAATTATGGCAATGAATTCCATCTGAACCGTTAAATATGCCTGCTTGTCCGACAAAATAAGCAGAATTGGCCGGGTTCGGCGGGTCTTTTCCGAAGCGGGCCGGGTGCACGGATTGACATTTCAAGGCTCTGCCTGTATCTCCGCGCGGTCCGGCAGGCAATGTCTTCCGGATCTACGCACCCGTGGGCATCCGGCCGGCGCCGTCTAGCCGGGTCCCTGTCGATCTGACCTTTCCGTCGCAAGGCGGGTTGTGACGATAAAGGAGGGCGCGTTTCCTTTTAAATAACAACGCGAATTCAAAGGAAACCGCGATGTCGAAGCGCCATAGCGTTAAGTACAAAATTGACCGCCGGATGGGCGAAAACATCTGGGGTCGTCCGAAGAGCCCGGCCAACAAGCGTGAATACGGCCCGGGTCAGCACGGCCAGCGCCGCAAGGGCAAGCTGTCCGACTTCGGTGTTCAGCTCCGCGCAAAGCAGAAGCTGAAAGGCTACTACGGCAACATTTCCGAAAAGCAGTTCCGCAAGGTTTATGCTGAAGCGTCCCGTATGAAAGGTGACACTTCCGAAAACCTGATCGGCCTGCTGGAGCGCCGTCTGGACGCCATCGTCTACCGTGCGAAGTTCGTCCCGACCGTTTTCGCAGCACGTCAGTTCATCAACCACGGCCACGTGAAGGTGAACGGCAAGCGCGTCAACATCTCGAGCTACCAGATCCGTCCGGGTGACGTGATCGAAGTTCGTGAGAAGTCCAAGCAGCTCGCCCTGGTTCTGGAAGCAACCCAGTCCGCAGAGCGTGATGTTCCGGATTATATCGACGTCGACCACAACAAGATGACCGCGACCTACTCCCGCGTTCCGGGCTTCTCTGACGTACCGTACCCGGTACAGATGGAACCGAACCTGGTGGTCGAGTTCTATTCGCGCTAATCAGCGCCGAATACGGTTTGACGGAAAGGCCCGCCTCTGGCGGGCCTTTTCTTTTTGCCGGCCTTTGTTTGCAACGAATGCCGGGCGTCAGATGTCGTTGCGCGGTATTCGAAGAACCTGACCCGGGAAAATAACGTTTGGACTGCTCAGGATGTGCTGGTTGGCATCGAAGATCGGCTGATAGTCGCTAGTGCCATACTGGTCTTGCGCGATCTTGGTCAGGGTATCGCCCGACTTCACCGTGTAGGGCTGCCAGCCACCGTATCCCGCCAGGATCCTGGGGCCGAACAGGACAGGGATGACGACGGACGGGCCATTTTCGTTGCCGGTGTCGTCGGCCAGGGTCAGGAACAGGCGATTGAGCTGAAACTGGTTGGTGTCCGGGATATCGATATATCCCTGGAACTGCTTGAGGCCGAGAGAGCCGACCTGGGTGAAGGAGGCATATTCGTCATGTCCTTCGGAAACCCGAATGCTCAAGGTTCCTTCGAATGCGGTCGCATTGCCCGCGATCAGTATTCTTGATCCAACCAGATCAAACGGCTGTGGTTGCTGAATATCCAGAGTTACAGTCATATCAATACCTTCCGCGTAAAAAGTCTCAGGTATCTTCCGCTGCCCCCCAGCCGGCTTTGACAAGGGTACAACGTTTTGGCGGAAAACCGATAGATGCAACTTTACCGGGGGTCTGCGCTCACGGCTGGAGACCCCCGGTCTTGGTGGATTTGCCCGGCCGCATTTCGTCGGTCAGGGCTAACGCCGGTTATTGAACCCCGATTTCCTTGTAGTAACGGGCAGCGCCCGGGTGGAACGTGGCCGTGCCGAGTGTCTGCGCGGCATATTCTGGCGACAAGGCCTTGGCCCAGGGGGCATCGGTTGTGATGCTGCCAAGGTTTTCCCAGAAGGCCTTGGTGATCCGGTAGACGAGTTCTTCGTCAAGGTCCGCACGCACACCGATCCCGACAGCCGTGTCGTTGGACATGACCGGACCGTCATTCACCTGGTTCTCGTAGAGACCTGCCGGAATTTCAGCCCGCTGGCGGAACTTGCCGAGGAACTTGTCGACTTCTTCACCCTGATCGTCTTCCGGCCCGATGAAGCGGACTGTCTCGGTTTCGGTGAACTGGATGAACTGCTGGCACGGGTCGATGCAGCCGTTGACATACATTTCCACCTTGCCGTCCAGGAAGGACTGGAAGCCGGTTGCCCAGTTTGCCTTGATGGCGTCGTAGTCCTGACCGGCGACTAGTCCGGTGGTGGCCTCGATCCAGCCCTTGGCTGCGTTGTACGCACCGCCACCTTGCGGTCCGAGGAAGACCGTTGCACCTTCGATGTCGTCCAGAACGGTGATGTCGCTGTCACCACGAACGGCGAAGTGATACTGGCCGTAGGGGAACCACATCAGCACCTGTACATTCTTGGCAAGTTCCGGGGCTTCCGGCTCGTTCTTGTACATGGCCGCACCGTTGCTCATCAGGATGTGTATGGTCGGCGAGATCATGTACATGTCGAGATTGCCGCGAGCGGTTTCCATCTGGTGCAGTGTTGCCGCGCCGCCGCCGGCGACTTCGATGGAAACATCATCAAGCTTGTCCGTCACGATATTGGCGAAGGTCGCCATGGTGATTGCCTGACCGAGGCTTGGCTCGATGGTCTGCATCTTGAGCGTGGTATCTTGAGCCGACGCAGAGCCGGCCAGTATCAGGCCCGCAAGGGCTGTAAAGGCAAATCGTTTCATTCCGTCCTCCCGTGGAAAAATGCTCTTTTCATTGTGATGGATTGGGCGCGGCGGCTGGGCTCCGGTGCCGCATTGCGTGAAAGGCGAGGTCCGCGAGGGTCAGAACCGCGGCTGCACCGGCAATGGTCACGTTCGGCACCAGAACCAGCAGGCCGAGGCAAATGCGCAAAATACGCTCCCAGTACGGCAGGCGACCCCGGTCGAACCCGGCCAAAGCGGAAGCGATCGACCACATGGCGAGCGCAAAAGCGGCGATGATCCAGAAGAACGCTCCCCAGGAGACTGTCGCGAGATCGACCATCGCCTTGCTGTCCGGCGCGCCGGTGCCGAACCAGGCGAACAGCACCTGCAGCTTGTAGAGAACTGCCGGGTGATAGACGAAGACAAAGGGGATCAGGAAGCCGGCAATGCCGATCCGGGCGGCTTCGAAACCCGTGCGGATCGGGTCTGCCCCGGCAATCGGGGCGGCGGCAAAGGCGGCGAGCGCAACGGGCGGGGTAACCGTGGACATGACCGCAAAGAAGACCACGAACAGGTGCAGCGTCAGTTCGGGGATACCAACCGCATCAATGCCGGAAGAGAGCGCGATCACGATAATGAAATAGGTCGCGCCAGGCGGCAGACCCATGCCGAGCACGATGGCGCCGAGGGCAACGACCACCAGTACGAGCGGCAGCGGCCCGCTGGCCAGCTGTGTCAGCAACAGCGCAAGGCGACCGGCAAAACCGGACACCTGGATCAGGCCGACGATCAGTCCGATAGCTGTAACGATGACGACGATCGTAGCCGCCATGCGACCCGCGTTGACAAACGCCTGCCAGAGGCGTGTGCGGGACCGGAATTCGCGGAACAGGACCAGCGCGGAGACGATGGCGGCAACAAAGCCGTAGAACCCTGCCTTGGGTACGGACGGCTGGCTGAACAGGAAATAGGTAAGCACACCCAGTGGCACGACAAACACGAGGCACTGCACCCATTCCTTGCCTGTCAGCGGCGGCCGTTGCTCTTTCGGCAGGGCCCCGATGCCAAGACGCCGGGCCTCGAAATAGACCGTCAGGAAGGTGGCGAAGTAGAACATGATCGCGGGCAGGATGGCGGCCACAACGATGTAGCGGTATTCCAGCCCGATCTGTCCGGCGACGAAGAAGGCGACCACCCCCATCACCGGCGGCATGATCTGACCGCCCGTGGAAGCGGCAGCTTCCACAGCCCCGGCGAACGCCGGCTTGAAGCCGGATTTCTTGATGACGGGAATGGTCATCACGCCGGTGGAGACCACGTTGGAAATCGCGGCGCCGGAAAGCGTCCCGAATAGGGCGGAGGAGGCGACCGCCGCGTGAGCGGCACCGCCGACAAGCCCGCCGGTGAGCCGGTTGGCAATCTTCATCAGCAGGTCGCCCGCGCCCGAGGCCATCATCACCGCACCGAATACGATGAAGATCAGCACGCTGCCGGAGACGACCTGCAGGGGCTGACCGAACTGGCCGCCGGTCTGGGCCCAGAAGTTCAACACCATGGCGCGCAGGCTCTGCCCGAATGTGGAGTCGGATCCCGCCAGAATGCCGGTCCAGTCCGGCAGGTAGCCGCGAATGAAGAAATAGACCACCCAGAAGAGGCAGAAGGCGACGATGAAGCCGCCGAACATGCGCCAGGTCAGATAGAGCGTAATGGCGGTGGCGATCGGGAACATCACGAAGTCGATGGGGCTGGCACTTGGCAGCGCACCGCCGTCAGTCGCGAAGATCTTCAGCATCCAGGACACAAAGGCGGCGAGCGCAAGCAGCGTCAGCGCCCAGTTGAGCCAGCGCCAGGCGCGGCCCCGGTGCAGCGTCAGCAGACAGATGGCAAAGGAAAAGACGATTGGCAGGCCGATGATCAGCCCGGTTGGCAGCAGGAAGGATCGTTCGAACGAGCGGTAACCGGCACCCATCCAATGATCACGCAACAGGGCGCGCTGATCGCGGCGCGACAGTTCATCGAAGCCTTGTGTTGTGGTTTCGATGAACCAGCGGACAAAATCCGTGATCGGGCCGGAGGCCGCATAGGTAACGATCACAAGCACGAAAAGCACGGCGAGACAGTCGGCAATCCACTTGTCGCTACGGGCAATGGCCGGGGTGTCGCCTGTTGCCGTGCTCACCTCAACGTCCTCCCTTTTCGGGCGAAACATGATCCTGCAGGGCCGGGCCGCGATAGGCCTCGGTCAGTTCCTCCGGCACTTCCGATCCATCCTTCAGGAACGGAAGAATACCGCGCCGGGCGGACTTGCCGCGCATGGCGGCGATATCGGCATCCGACCGCGTCACACGCTGCGACATACGCCGGCCCCAGCGGGCCAGTAGGTCGTACATGCGGGCGATCTCGGCCTCATGGCCGTCGGCCTTGGCCAGGTCGTGGAATTCTTCCGGGTCGTTCTCAAGGTCGAACAGCATCGGCCGGAAACCGCCTTCGGCATGGATCAGCTTGTAGCGGCCGTCGAACACCATGAAGAGACGGGCATCCCTGGTGCTGACGCCAAGGGAGGCGCACATGGGGGTGACGGAATAGTCGTATTCGCTGATGACCGCCTCTCGCCAGTCGGGCGTCTCCCCGCGCAGCCAGGGGCTCAGACTGCGGCCTTCCAGAATGTGACCGGCTTCGACCCCGCCGGCAGCTTCCAGAAATGTCGGGGCAAGGTCGATCGCCTCCACCAGCGCGTCGCAGGTGGTGCCTCTTGTGGCATCGGCTTCGGAACGCGGATCATAGATGATCATCGGGATCTTGACGGAAGGCTCATGGAACAGGTCCTTTTCGCCGAGCCAGTGGTCACCGAGATAATCGCCGTGGTCGGAGGTGAGCACGATCATCGTGTCCTCCATCCGGCCGGTCTCTTCCAGGTAGTCCAGGAGCCTGCCGAGCTGGTCGTCGCATTGCTTGATCAGGCCCATGTAGGCGGGGATGACCTTTCGGCGCACGTCGTCCTGCTGGAAGGCGGCCGCAATCTTGTTGGCCATGAAGGCCGCGTAAACAGGGTGGGCGTTGTCGCGCTCGACATCGGCGCGGATCGCGGCGGGAACGTGGTTCTGCCCGTACATGTCGTGGTAGGGCGCCGGCACGATGTATGGCCAATGGGGCTTGATATAGCTGACATGCGCGCACCAGGGTGCAGTTGCCTGTTCAATGAATTCGATCGTGCGGGTCGTCAACCAGGGTGTTTCGCTGTCTTCCTCGCGGATATTGGCGGGCTTGTCCGCATTGTCGAACATCCAGCCGGACGCCTTCTCGCCGTTTTCGACACCGGCGTTGGCGAAATCCGCCCAGGGGTTCTCTCCCGCATAGCCGCGGGACTTGAGGTATTCGTTGTAAGGCGAACGTTTTTCGTCATAAAAGCCGTCCGGCCCTTCGCCCCAGAGCCCGTCGTCCCGAACCCAGACATCAAATCCGCACTCGGCCTGCCGGGCGCCGATGATGCTGTCCGGGGACAGCCCCAGCCGGGTCATGCCTTCCGCATCCACTTTCATGTGCGTCTTGCCGATAAGCCAGCAGTCCATGCCGGCCTTGCGCAGGTGATCCCCCAGCGTGTGTTCGCCGACCCGGAGCGGGAAGCCATTCCACTGTGCCCCGTGGGAGGACGCATAGCGCCCAGTGTAGAAGCTCATCCGGCTGGCGCCACATATGGGGGATTGCACATAGGCATTGGTAAAGCGCACGCCCCTGGCGGCAACCCGGTCAAAATTCGGTGTGTGCAGATACGGGTGTCCCGCGCAGCTCAGATAGTCGAAGCGCAGCTGGTCGTACATGACGAACAGGATATTCACTCAGATGTCCTCCCAAGGTGCCGCTTCTGCGGCCTTCTTGGGGGGAAGACTAGCACTCCGGAGGTATATCCCTCAATTAACTCGAACTCATGGATATAACTTCAGGTTATATCCATTCATGTCTGGGGAGCGCAATTGCGGCCTTCCTCGCGAACGATGTCTGCAAAGGCGAGGGCCGCAGGCGTCAGCAGCCTTTCCTTGGTCCAGGTCAGGGCAATATCCACCGTCAGCATGCTCAGGTCGACAGGCAGCGCCGTCACGGACCACCGTTCCCTGACCTCGTCCACAATGAGCGATGGAAACGAACAGACGATGTCGGACTGTTCCAGAACGGACAGGATACTGAGGATCGAATCGGAGCGGATGACAGGGGCGGGCCCTTGCAGGCCGTGCAGGCGGAAGAAGTCCTGAAAAAGAGGGCGGCGGCTGCTCGGGCCGATAACGGCCCAACGTGCGTTCAACAGGTCCTGCGGTTTTGAAAGGTCCTTCAGGTAGGACTGCTGGCCGGCAAGGAAGGTCACCGATGTCGTCAGCAGCGGTTCGACATGAAGCCCTGCCTTGGGCTGTCCGTCAGGAGCCGGGCCGATGACGAAATCCGCTTCGCCCGACCTCAGCGCGTGAAAGGCCTTCGGGGCGTGGCCTCCGGTAATGATCAGCTCGATGCCCGGAAACCGGTTCTGAAACCGGCGCAGCACAGGCGGAATGATCTTCAGTGCGGCGAGTGGCGAGACCACCACTGAAATCATGCCGACATATTGCCCGCGTGACTGGGCGACATCTTCCGAAAGCTTTTTCAGGTCGCTTTGGATGCGGCGACAGCGGTCGATGACGGTCTGGCCTTCCAGTGTCGGCACGATGCCGCTCGGCACCCGGTGAAACAGAACAACGCCGAGATCGCCCTCGATCTTCTTCAACGCCTTGGTGATTGCGGGCTGAGATTTCCCAAGGACCTTCGCGGCCGCGGCCAGGCTTCCAAGGGTCGCGACAGCGTCGATCAGTTCCACATACTGGGCTTTCACGCCAAGGGCCTTCCGGTTGATTTCTGGCAGTGCCAGACTGTGCCAAAGTTCGGTTGATCAGGCTACAGAACGCTGCATTTAGGCTTGGGACAAGGGGCGGAAACCGCCGCTATCGGGCTTGCAGCAGGTGCTGGTACTTGCTCTCATGGTTTTCGCAACAGGTGTGATCAATTCCATTTGGTTATCGGTCGATCCTGTCTTCCCATTATTCTTGGCAACGGACTTTCACTAGGTTCCCTTAGGTGGGAGTTGACGTCCGTCGCCGGTCGTCGGTCCCGTCAAGTGGAGGAGACATCAATGAACAAGATACACAAGGGCCTTTGTGCAGGCCTGCTCGCGTCCGTCTTTGCTTTCGGTGCGCTGCCCGCGCAGGCCGAGACCTACATCGTTGCCGTTGGCGCAGCTTCCAACAGCTTGCAGGGCCGCAGCGCGCAGAAGTTTGCCGAGGAGCTGCAGGCGCGTCTCGGCGATGCCGACAAGGTCGAATTCTATGCCGACGCACAGCTGGGCGACGAGAAGGAGCTGATGCAGAAGCTGCGTCTCGGCACCGTGCAGTTCACCCTGATTTCGTCCATCATGACCAACGTGGCGCCGGAATTCGCCCTGTTCGACATGCCGTTCCTCGTCAAGGACCGCGAGCATCTGAAGGCCATCGACGCCAATCTGGTCAAGACGGAACTGGCGCCCAAGGCGGAAGCCGCCGGTCTTCACGTGATTTCGACCTGGGAAAACGGGTTCCGCCAGATCACGAACAACTCCCGCCCGATCAACACTCCGGCTGACCTGGACGGGCTGAAGATCCGTACACCGTCTTCCGAGTGGCGCGTCGCGATGTTCAAGGAATGGGGCTCCAACCCGACTCCGATGGCATTTTCGGAAGTATTCGTGGCCTTGCAGACCGGCACCATGGACGGGCAGGAAAATCCGCTCACCAACATTGTCGGCGCCAATTTCCAGGAAGTTCAGAAGTATCTCAGCCTGACAGGTCACGTCTATTCGCCGACCTACCTGACGACGGGTGCCGGAACCTGGGGCAAGCTGCCGGAAAACGTCAAGACGGCCGTATCCGAAGTTGCAGCTTCGGTGCAGGACTGGTCGCTCAATGAAGGCGAGACCGCGGACAGGGAGCTGGTCGACAAGGTGCGTGCCGCCGGGGTCGAGGTGAACGAGGCCGACAAGTCCGCTTTCATCGCAGCGTCTGCGCCGATCTACGAAGCCTTTGCTGCAAAGGTCGAGGGTGGCGACAAGCTGGTGGGGCTGGCGCAGAGCCTTGCCGACTGATCAAACAAGCAACTGACAAAACAGCCGGCCGGGTCAACCGGCCGGCAATTTCTCTGGGAGGAGCCATGATTGCTTTGTTCGAGCGCCTTTTGTTGCGCGCAATCGAGGCTGTCTGCATCGCACTTCTGCTCGCCTTGACGGGAGCGGTCATCTACTCGACGACAATGCGCTATCTGGGGGCTTCGCCGTCCTGGTACGACGAACTGGCCAGCGTGATGCTGGCGTGGTTGACCTACTTCGGCGCGACCTACGCTGTCTTCATGCGGCATCACATGTCATTTTCCGGCCTGGTGACTGCCATGCCGAGAGGGCTGGCGGTGGCTCTGACGGCCTTTTCGGAGCTGCTCGTCATCGCCTTCTTCGCAATTGTTGCCTGGTACGGCTATGCGGTTCTGGCGGTTGCCAAGTGGGATTCACTCCTCAGCCTTCCGTGGATGACGCTCGACATCGTACAATCGGTCATCCCCATCACCTCAGGTCTCATGATCATCGGAACGCTGCTGACGTTGCCACGCACGTTGCGCGACGCTGCCGCCGGGGTTGATCGGGAACACGCGGAAATCGAACACGCAATTGCCGAGGCTGAAGAAGAGGCCCAGGCCATGCACGCGCGGGAGGGCACGCGATGATCCTTCTTCTGACAACAATCGTCCTCATCGGACTGATCCTGATCAACGTGCCGATTGCCGTGGCAATCGGGATTGTCGCTCTCGGTGGGTTCGTCCTGACTTCGGGTACGGACCGGCTCTACGACATGGCTATCGCGCTCTATTCGGGCTCGACCTCATTTCCGCTGATCGCCATCCCGCTGTTCATCCTTGCCGGCAACCTGATGAACACGTCAGGCATTTCCGTCAGGCTGATCAACTTTGTCACCGCTCTCATCGGCTTTGTCCGGGGCGGGCTGGGCATGGTCAACATCGGTGTTTCGATGGTCTTTGCCGAAATTTCCGGGTCAGCCGTGGCCGATGTGGCCGCCACCGGTACGGTGCTGATCCCGGAAATGAAGAAACGCGGCTATTCCCGGACGCTTGCGGCGGCAATCACTTCGTCTTCGGCGTCCCTTGCCATCATCATTCCGCCGTCCATTCCCATGATCCTTTATGGTGCAATTGCCGAAACTTCGGTGCTGAAGCTGTTCGTGGCCGGTATCGTTCCGGGCGTTCTCGGCGGCGGACTGCTGATGATCGTCACCTATATTCTGGCGGTTCGCTACAACCTGCCGCGCGCCGAAGGCTTCGACCTTCGCCACGTTGCCAGAACCTTCCGGGAAGCTTTTTGGGCACTCACCATGCCGGTGATCATCCTGGGCGGCATATTCTCCGGTATTGTTACGGCAACGGAAGGCGCCGGGCTGGCTGTACTGGCGGCGTTGGTGATCGGCCTGTTCATCTACCGGGACCTCGATGTCCGGCGCCTGCGCAAGACCATGCTGGAAGGTATCAGCCAGACGGGTGTGGTCATGCTGCTGGTGGCAACATCCGCCGCGCTCGGGCTGTTCCTGACGCAGGCCCAGGTGCCGCAGCAACTGGCCGCGCAGATCACCGAACTGACCACCAATCCCTTCATCGTGCTGGCCTTGCTCAACCTGCTCTTGCTGGTGCTCGGCATGTTCCTGCACGGGGCGGCAGCAATCATCCTGGTCGTACCGGTGGTCATGCCGCTGGTGAATGCGGTTGGCATCGATCCGATCCATTTCGGCATCATGGTGACACTCAACCTTGCCATCGGTCAGCAGACACCGCCGGTCGCCTCGGTGCTGATCACATCCTGCTCGATTGCCAAGGCGGGCATCTGGGAAACGTCCCGTGCCAACCTGCCGTTCATCGGCGTGCTCGCCCTGATCCTGCTTCTGGTGACTTACGTTCCCCAGGTTTCCCTTGCTTTGACGGAGTTTATTCAATGACGACGCCCAAACCGCGTTTGGTTCTGACCCTTGGCGATCCGGCGGGTATCGGCTCTGAACTGGTCGCCCGGCTTCTCGCCGAGGAGGAAGCCCGCCAGGCGGCGGATATCCTGATCCTTGGAGACGAGGGAGAGCTGAAAACAGGCATGGAGATCGCCGGTGTCCGTTTCGACTATCAGCTCGTCTCATCGGCTGTGCTGCCTGAGCAAGGGGCCGGGGTTCCGGCATTCCTGCAGGTTGGCAAGGCTCCGCAAGGTGGCTGGAAACGTGCCGAGGTGAGTGCGGAAGGTGGCGCACATTGCCTGGAAACGCTTGGCATGGGCGTCGACATGGTTCGGGCAGGCAACGCGGATGCGCTGGTCTTTGCCCCGCTCAACAAGGCATCACTTCATTCGGCCGGCATGAGCCAGTCGGACGAGCTGCACTGGTTTGCCGACCGGCTGGGCCACAATGGCAGCATCTCGGAACTAAATGTGATGGACGGTCTATGGACCAGCCGGGTAACGAGCCACATCGCCCTGCGCGATGTGGCTGACCTCATCACCGAAGACAAGATCATCGAGGCTGCACGGCTGATCCATTCAGCCTTGAAGGATGCCGGGTTCGAGAGCCCGCGGATCGGTGTCTGCGGCCTCAATCCGCACAATGGCGACAACGGCAATTTCGGAACGGAAGAAATCGAGATCATCACGCCCGCAGTCGAACGTGCCAAGGCGCTGGGCCTGCCTGTGGAAGGGCCTTATCCCTCCGACACCATTTTCCTGAAAGCGGTCGCCAAGGAACTCGACGCCATCGTGACGCTCTATCACGATCAGGGGCAGATCGCGATCAAGCTGCTGGGCTTCTGGCAGGGGGTGACGGTGCAAGGTGGTCTGCCAATCCCGATCACCACACCGGCACATGGAACCGCCTTCGACATTCGCGGCAAGGGAACGGCCAATGTCGGCCCGATGCGCAACGCCTGGAACATTGCCTGCGCCATGGGAACGCGGCGCCGGACTTCCCGAATTTCCAATTGAGTGGATCAGTCATATGAAAATCAAATCCGTACGCACGCGCGTCTGGACCTGGAAAGGTCCGACGGTCCCGCCGCAGGGCAACTTCTGCACCAACGCTTCCGATGCCCTGTGGATGAAGGGCGATGCCATGTCGTCCTTCCGCTTTCACCAGTGGCTGACATGTGAAGTCGAGACAGAAGACGGCACCATCGGTATCGGCAACGCCGCCTTGGCTCCCTCGGTCGTCAAGAAGGCCATCGACGACTGGTATGCACCACTGGTGATCGGCGAAGATCCGTTCGACTATGCCTACATCTGGGAAAAGATGTACCGGCGCAGCCACGCCTGGGGGCGCAAGGGGATCGGCATGACGGCTATCTCGGCCATCGATATCGCGATCTGGGACCTGATGGGCAAGCTGGTCGGCAAGCCGGTTTTCAAGCTTCTGGGCGGCCGCACCAAGGAAAAGATCCCGGTTTATTATTCCAAGCTCTACGCTGGGTCGATCGAGGCAATGCAGAAGGAAGCCGAGGAGGCAATGAAGGGCGGCTACAAGGCCTTCAAGTCCCGCTTTGGCTTTGGCCCCAAGGACGGCATGCCGGGCATGCGGGAAAACCTGAAGCGGGTCGAGGCGGTTCGCGAGGTCATCGGCTACGACAATGACCTCATGCTGGAATGCTACATGGGCTGGAACCTCGACTATGCCAAGCGCATGTTGCCGAAACTTGCTCCTTACGAGCCACGCTGGCTCGAGGAGCCCGTGATTGCGGATGACGTTGCAGGGTATGCCGAACTCAATGCTATGAACATCGTGCCGATTTCCGGCGGCGAACACGAGTTTTCGGTGATCGGCTGTGCCGAGCTCATCAACCGCAAGGCCGTCAGCATCCTGCAGTATGATACCAACCGGGTTGGCGGCATCACGGCGGCGCAGAAGATCAACGCCATCGCCGAAGCTGCCCAGATCCCGGTCATTCCCCATGCGGGCCAGATGCACAACTACCATCTGACCATGGCCAACACGAATTGCCCGATCAGCGAGTATTTTCCGGTGTTCGACGTCGAGGTCGGCAACGAGCTCTTCTATTACATCTTCGAAGGCGACCCGGAAGCCGTGGACGGCTATCTGCAGCTCGACGACGATCTGCCCGGCCTCGGTATCACGATCTCGGACAAGCATCTCCAGCACTTCGACATCACCGAGTGACCTTTCGGATTTCCTGCTCCTATCCGCAAGCCGGGGCAGGAAGCTCATCCAATATCCTGAAAGACAAAAGCACGTAGCCCTATGACCCCTTATTCTGGTATCTGGCCTGTCGCCCCGACCCCCTTTCACGAAGACGGTTCGATTGATGAACCGGGCATGCGCCGCGTGCTGGATTGCCTTATCGACCAGGGTGCGGATGGCATCTGCATCCTGGCGAATTTCTCCGAGCAGTTCCTGTTGTCGGATGCAGAGCGCGAGTTGCTGACACGGCTTTGCATCGAGCATATCGACGGCCGCGTTCCTGTCATCGTCACGATCAGCCATTTCGCGACACGGATCGCGGTAGAGCGGGCGCAGCTTGCCAAGTCGCTTGGCGCAGCCATTGTCATGATGATGCCGCCCTATCACGGTGCTCTTTTGAAAGGGAACGCCCAGCAGACGTTTGATCAATTCGCTGCCGTTGGCGAGGTCGGCATTCCGATCATGATCCAGGATGCGCCCCTGTCCGGCGTCGACTTGCCGGTGCCGCTTCTGGTGAAGATGGCCCGCGAGATCGAGATGGTGAAGCTCTTCAAGATCGAATGCCCGCAGGCTGCCAACAAGTTGCGGTCTCTGATTGCTGAAGGCGGCCCTGCCATCGAAGGCCCATTTGACGGCGAAGAAGGCATCACGCTGCTGGCGGATCTGGACGCAGGCGCGCGCGGATCGATGACCTCGGGGATGATCGTCGACCAGATCAAGCCCGTCATCGAGCTCTATCACGCGGGCCAAACCGACGAGGCAGCAGATGCCTATGCGCGGGTTCTGCCCGTCATCAATCACGAGAACCGCTTGTGCGGCTGGCGCTCCTGCAAGGCGGCGATGGTCGAAGGCGGTGTCATCAAATCCGATTTCTGCCGGCATCCGATCGACCCGCTGCCGCAGCCGGTGCGCGAGAGGCTACTGACGCTTCTGCACCGGCTCGATCCCCTGGTTTTGCGCTGGGGGCAGTGAGGAAAACTCCGGGGCGATCAGCCGTCGTTTGATCCACCTATAGACATGAGGCCGGGTATTTGACTGTCTGGAAAGGAAAAAATCCGGTATCGATTGAGACCGCCAAGCGGGTACGCCAACGACTGAGCGGATCGATCGATATGCATGGAACCTTCGACATGGCGATCCTGTCTCGCCTGCGGTTCAAACAGCTTGCCCTTGTGGCGAGCCTGGAAGTGACGACCAATCTGCACGAATCCGCGCGCGAGCTGAACCTTTCCCAGCCCGGGGCGACAAAACTTTTGAAGGAAGTGGAGGACACGCTCGGGGTCACGCTGTTCGAGCGTCTTTCCAGGGGAATGAAACCAACGGCCTATGGCGTGGTGGTCGCCCGGCATGCCCGCCAGATCATTTCCGAGACAGGGCGGCTGAAGGCGCAATTGTCGGCGATGCAGCGCGGCGAATATGGCAAGGTGCGGCTTGGCGCGATCATGGAAGCCTTGCCGGGGCAGGTATCCGAGCTTCTGATGAACCTGATGGAAACCAATGTCGGCCCACAGATCAGCTTGATGGTGTCGACTTCCGACAATCTCATTTCCGCGCTCAACGAAGGTGCGCTGGATATCGTGCTGGGGCGGCCGGTGGAACATCTCGACATGACCGGCATTCGGTTCGAACCGCTCTGGCAGGAGAGGCTCGCTGTCGTGGCGGCGCCGTCGCATCCTCTGGTGCCAAGCAAGCAGCTCAGTCTGGTGGACCTTGGTGATTTCAGCTGGATCCTTCAGCCAAGGCCAAGCCCGATGCGCATGTCGATCGAGCTTGCTTTTGCTCATGCGGATCTGCCCGCGCCGCATTACGGCCTTGAAACGTCGTCGATGCTGATGACGACGCTGGCGGTCGGAAAAAGCGACATGCTGGCCGTTCTGCCGCAATCGGTTGCCGACTACTATCAGGAAAACGGCCTGATCCGCATTCTGCCGGTCAGACTGGAAGAGCACATGAGCCGATACGGGCTTTTGATCCCGAACAAGGATGAATTCGACCCGGAAGTCGAGGCCCTGGTTTCGCTCATTCGCGCCTCTGTCTGACCGGGAAGGGGAAACCCTCCCAGCCTGTATTTCCTGGTCAATACTCCTGGGTCAGACGATCCCGCCGCCGGCCCCGGAAACTTCCGGGCGGATCTCCGCGACCTTCCGCCGGTATCCGGCACTCCGGTAGGCCGCAACAGGGTCGACAGCGCCGCCGTTTTCCAGTCTTGCCATAGCCAGGATCGGCTCGACATCGATGCGGAAAGCAGTTTTCAACGTGGTCGTCGCCATCAAGGCGTCATTCGTGTCCTGAAATCCGTCCAGGGCAGACCTGTCGACCAGCAGTGCCTGGGCATAGGCACGCTGCACCTCCATGGCAGAGACCATCAGGCTTTCGATGGGGTCGGTGACATTGTGAGACTGGTCGAGCATATGTGCCGGGTCGAAGCCGGGCGCCTTCCGCGTTTCGGCGTCCACCAGTTCGTTGAACACCAGGAACAACCGATACGGGTCGATGGAGCCCGTATCCAGATCGTCGTCGCCATACTTGCTGTCGTTGAAGTGGAAACCACCGAGCTTGCCGAACTGGATCAGCCGGGCAACGATCATCTCGATATTGGCGTTGGGGGCATGATGGCCGAGATCGACAAGGCAGTAGGCCTTCTCGCCCAGTTCCTGCGCGATCATGTAGTTGGTGCCCCAGTCCTGCACCACGGTGGAATAGAAAGCCGGCTCATACATCTTGTGCTCGGTGAACAGCCGCCAGTCGTCCGGCAGTTCCGCATATATGGCTTTTGCGGCGTCCAGATACCGCTCGAACTGACGTGTGAAATTGGCCTGGCCGGGAAAGTTCGATCCGTCGCCGATCCAGATGGTCAGGGCTCTGGAGCCGATGGCCTTGCCGATCTCGATGCATTCCAGATTGTGCTCGACAGCCTGCCTGCGCGTGCCGGCATCCGTATGGCTGAGCGAGCCGAACTTGTAGGAAAGAGGCTGGCCGTCCTGATCCTGAAAGGTGTTGGAGTTCATGGCGTCAAAGCCAAGCCCGAGCGAACTTGCCTTGGCCTTCAGCTCCGCCGGGTCTGCCTTGTCCCAGGGAATGTGCAGCGAAACGTTGGGTGTTGCGCGGGTCAGCTGCTGGATGACGCTGCAATCTTCCAGCTTGTCGAAGATATGGCGTGGTTCACCCTTGCCGGGAAACCGCGCAAAGCGCGTGCCGCCGGTGCCGACACCCCAGGACGGCACCGCGACGCCATAGGTGGCGACCTTCGCCTTGATGGCATCGATGGAGACGCCGCGCCGGTCGAGCCTTTCGCCCAGGGTTTCATAGTCACGCTTCAGGTCGGCTGTGCGGGTCTCGTTTTCCCCGGCGACCAGCGATGTGTCGATCATCATGAGAAGATCCTTTCCCGGATTTTCTTCGATCCGTTTGTTCCAAGATCACTTCCCCCAAACCACTTCCTCATCCTGAGGAGCGAGCCCGCTCGCGTCTCGAAGGATGGGCGGCAAGCTCTGATCGTGTGGCCCATCCTTCGAGACGGACCTGACGGTCCTCCTCAGGATGAGGGAAGATGTGGTTCGATTACCTTGAGGACTGCTACCGCGTGAACGCCTGAACGTTGCCGGCGTCGACGTTGATGATGTTCCCGGTCGACTTGGCGGAAAACTCGGAGGCGAAAAAGTAGGTTGCCTCGGCGATGTCTTCCGGCAGCACGGACAGTTTCAGCAGCGAGCGCTGGCGGTAGTGTTCCTCCAGCTCCGACGTGTCCTTGCCGTAGGCTTCCGCGCGTTCCTTCAGCCAGTCACCGGACCAGATCTTGGACCCGCGCAGGACAGCGTCCGGATTGACCACATTGACGCGGATCCCTTCTGGTGCGCCTTCCAGGGCAAGGCAGCGGGCGAGGTGCAGTTCGGAAGCCTTGGCTGTGCAATAGGCGCTGGCGCCGGGAGACGCGGCGAGGCCGTTCTTCGATCCGATGAAAACGATGGAGCCGCCGACCCCTTGCGTCTTCATGACCTTGAAGGCCTCACGGGACACCAGGAAATAACCGGTCGACAGGATCGACATGTTCCGGTTCCACAGGTCGAGCGTGGTGTCCTCGATCGGGGCGGAAGACGCGATGCCGGCGTTGGAAACGAGAATGTCGACACCGCCGAATTCCAGTGCAGCTCTGGCAAAGCTGTCTGCCACTGCGTCTTCACTGGTGACATCCATCGTCACCGTGCGCACGACGTCCCTGGAATAACGTGCGGTGAGATTGTCGGCGGCGGCCCCGAGTGCGTCCGCGTCGATGTCGGCCAGCACCACGCAGGCGCCTTCGCGCAGAAAGCGTTCAGCAGTGGCCGAGCCGATGCCGCCGGCGCCGCCAGTGACCAGCGCGATCTTGCCTGCAAGGCTCTTGGGTTTGGGCATGCGCTGCAGCTTGGCTTCCTCCAGAAGCCAGTATTCGATGTCGAAGGCTTCCTGTTCCGGCAGGCCGCGGTAAGTGGAGACGCTGGAAGCGCCGCGCATGACGTTGATGGCGTTGGTGTAGAATTCGCCAGAAATTCGGGCGGTCGCCTTGTCCTTGGCGAAGGTGATCATGCCAACGCCCGGCACCAGGTAGACAACGGCGTTCGGGTCGCGAAGGGCAGGGCTGTCGTCGTGCTTGCAGCGGTCATAATAGGCCGCATAGTCGTCACGGTAAGCTTCCGCTGCCTGACCGAGCCCGGCAAGCGTTGCCTCGATGTCCGGGGTGGCAGGATCGAAATCGACCACGAGCGGGCGGATCTTGGTGCGCAGGAAATGATCCGGGCAGCTTGTGCCGAGGGCGGCAAGGGCTTCCATGTCATTGGCGCAGACGAATTCCAGGACAGCGTCGCTGTCGTCGAAATGACCGACCATATGCTGCTTGCCGGAAACCATCCCCCGGATTGCGGGCATCAGGCGGGCGGCAACGGCACGCCGGTCGGATGGGGCCAGGGCGCGGAGTTTCGAGCCGCCAAAGGCATCTTTTCCTGCCGTCTTTTCCTCAAACCAGGCAATCGCCTTGTTGATGATCTCCAGGGTGGTTTCGTAGCAGGTCCTAGCGTCGTCAGCCCAGGTAAAGAGTCCGTGGCTTTCCAGAACGACCCCGCGGGCATCCGGATTTTCCAGGCAGAATTTTTCCAGCCACAGGCCCAGTTCATAGCCCGGGCGCTTCCAGGGCAGCCAGCCGATGTCGGCGCCGAAGATCTCCTGCGTGATTGCCTTGCTGTCGCTTGCCGCGGCAATGGCAATTATTGCGTCCGGATGCATATGGTCGACATGGCTTTTCGGCACATAGGCATGAAGCGGGGTGTCGATGGAGGCGGCGCGCGGGTTCAGGTTGAAGGTGCAATGGGGCAGGCAGGCGACCATCTCGTCTTCAAACTCGACGCCGCGATAGAGCCCTTTAAGTGCCCGCAGCTTGTCCATGTAGAGTGTCGCAAAGCCATCCATCTTGATGGTGCCGACATCGCCGCCCGAGCCCTTGACCCACAGTACCTCGACCTGATCGCCGGTGAGGGGATCCTTTTCCATCGCCTTGGCGGAGGTGTTGCCGCCACCGTAGTTGGTGATGCGCTTGTCGGAGCCCAGGAGGTTGGAGCGATAGAGCAGCAGCTCCGCTTCGCTCATGCCGGAAGCCTTCTGGTCATCCCACAGGTTTGCAAGCCGGGAACCGGCAGCGGAATTCAACATCTTTTCCTCCCAGGTAAGCCTGACGGCTTGCGTCTCGTTGTTTAGAAACTCGCTTGAACGGATCAGGTTGTCAATCAAAAACGATCAATATCAATCATATTGCGCTGCAAAATGATCATTTATGATTTTTTATGATTGACATTGACCGGTGTTGGTGGAAACGTTTGATCAATGGGAGGACCAGATGCACGAGAAAGAACGCCACAGGATCATATTGTCCGCAGTCCAGGATCGTCCGGTCGTGACGGTACAGGAACTGGTGGCGTTGACGGATTCCTCTGAAGCAACCATCCGTCGTGATATTGCCCAGCTGCATGTGCAGAAGAAGCTGCGCCGTGTGCGGGGAGGGGCGGAGAGCATTCATCCGCCGCAGTTCGTCGGTCTGGCGGGGCGTCCGTTCAGTGTCAACGAAACGATCAACATCGCTCAGAAACGCGCAATCGCGCAAAAGGCGGTGGAGCTGTGCGAGGATGGCGATGCCATCATCATCAACGGCGGCACAACCACCTTTCAGATGGTGCATCCACTGGCAACCAAGCGCTGCCAGGTGTTCACCAACTCGTTTCCGATTGCCGAGCATCTCCTCAAGAATTCCAAGAACACCATCATGCTCTCGGGCGGGGTGATCTATCGCGAACAGAACATCATCCTGAGCCCCTTCGACAATGACGTGACCCGGAACTTCTACGCGACGCGCATGTTCATGGGCGCTCAGGGGCTTGGGCCGCTTGGGCTCATGGAGGCCGATCCGTTGCTCATTCAGGCCGAGCAGAAGCTGATCGGCCAGGCGGATGAACTGGTGGTTCTGGCGGATTCATCGAAATTCAGCGCACGTTCCAGCCTGATCCTGTGCCCGCTCGAGCGGATTTCCACCGTCATCACCGATAACAGGATCCCAGACAGCGCGGCCAACATGCTGGAACAGGCCGACATCCATCTGATCGTGGCGGAAACAAGCGCCGCACAGACCAAGGCAACCTCGAACGGGTAGCCGGCACACTGTCCGGACCTTGGGAGGGGCCGGCAGCACTTTAGGGAGGAAGACCATGAAATTGCTCAAGTCACTTCTGGCGGCAACAGCAGTCGCCGCCGTCTGCATCGCCGCACCGGCCAGTGCCGCGGAAAAACGCATCGCCCTTGTCGTCAAGGCGCTCGGCATCGGCTTCTTTGAAGCTGCCGCCAAGGGCGCTGAAGAAGCTGCCAAGGAACTCGGCGATGTCGAGATCATCTACACCGGCCCGACCGACACGACCGCAGAAGGTCAGATCGAGGTCATCAACGCGCTGATCGCCCAGAAGGTGGATGCCATTGCAATCTCCGCCAACGATCAGGACGCCCTGGTTCCGGCACTGAAGAAAGCCATGGACCGCGGCATTACCGTGATTTCCTGGGACAGCGGCGTTGCGCCGGAAGGTCGCCAGCTTCACCTCAATCCGTCGTCCAATCCGCTGATCGGCAACATGATCATCAAGCTGGCCGCCGATCATCTGCCCGATGGCGGTGATGTCGCCGTCCTGTCCGCGTCCGCAACCGCCACGAACCAGAACATCTGGATCGAGGAAATGAACAAGGTGAAGGACAATTATCCGGGCATCAACGTGGTCGCCACCGTCTATGGTGATGACCTTGCCGACAAGTCCTACCGTGAAGCCCAGGGCCTGATGCAGACCTATCCGGACCTGAAGGCGATCATCGCGCCGACGTCCGTGGGCATCGTTGCCGCAGCTCAGGCGGTCTCCGACGCCGAAAAAGCAGGACAGGTCAACGTGACCGGGCTCGGCCTGCCGTCAGAAATGGCTGGCCACATCGCATCCGGTGCATCCAAGTCCTTCGCGATCTGGAACCCGATCGATCTCGGCTATTCGGCAACCATGCTGGCCTACAACCTGTCCACCGGCGCCGCGGAAGCAAAGCCGGGTGCGGAAATTCCGATGGGCCGTATGGGCACGCTGACGCTCAACGACAGCAACGAAGGCGCGATGGCGGACCCGTTCGTCTATGACAGCTCCAACATCGACGACTTCAAGGACATTTTCTAAGCTGGTCGCCAGGACCGGACGATAGAAACATGTCAGACCCGGTGCCATGCGCACCGGGTCTTTGAAACCAGCAACGAAACTCCAGGCTCCGGGAAATGGTCATGCTTGCGAACACGCAGGGCATAGCGGACACGCATCCGCAAACGGATGACGGCGCGGGGCCGGTACTGACGCTCAGCGGTATCTCCAAGTCGTTCCCGGGCGTGAAGGCGCTTTCCGAAGTATCGCTGGAGCTGTTCCCGGGGGAAGTTACTGCCCTGGTGGGGGAAAACGGCGCGGGTAAATCCACCATCGTGAAGATCCTGACCGGCATCTATCAGCCGGACGAGGGCGCAATCGCGATCAACGGCACACCGGTTTCCTTTCCCACTGCCCAGGACGCGGGCCGGGCAGGGGTGACGGCGATCCATCAGGAAACCGTCCTTTTCGATGATTTGTCGGTGGCGGAAAACATTTTCATCGGCCATGCGCCGAAAACCCGTTTCGGGCTGATCGACCGCAAGGAAATGCTGCGCAAGGCACAAGCGCTGCTCGACCGGATCGGCGCCAGGATCGATCCGAATGTCACGCTGAAGGATCTCGGTATTGCCAACAAGCACCTGGTGGCGATTGCCCGGGCGCTCTCCATCGACGCCAAGATCGTCATCATGGATGAGCCGACCGCCTCGCTCTCCCACAAGGAAATTGAGGAAACCTACGAGCTGGTGGAACGCCTGAAGGCCGAAGGCAAGGCGATCCTCTTCATCAGCCACAAGTTTGACGAGATCTTCCGCATCGCGGACCGCTACACGGTTTTCCGGGACGGCCAGATGGTCGGCAAAGGCAAGATCGAGGCTGTTTCCGAACAGGAGCTGGTCAAGCTCATGGTCGGCCGGTCGGTCGACCAGGTTTTCCCGAAACGGGCACCGCAACTGGGTGAGGAAGTGCTGAAGGTTGTCGGCTATTGCCACCCGACGGAATTCGAGGACATCGGTTTCACGCTTCGTGCGGGAGAGATCCTTGGGTTTTACGGCCTCGTGGGGGCCGGGCGCAGCGAATTCATGCAGGCGCTGTTCGGCGTGACCAGGCCTTCCAAGGGGGCAATCCGGATAGACGACAGGATCGCCGTCATTCGCGATCCGAACGAGGCCATCCGGCAGGGCATCGTCTATGTCCCGGAGGATCGGGGCAAACAGGGGGCCATCAAGGGCCTGCCCATTTTCCAGAATGTCTCGCTGCCGTCGCTCAAGGAAACCTCGCGCAAGGGGTTCCTGCGGCTTGCGGAGGAATTCAAGCTGGCCCGTGACTACACGCGGCGGCTGGATTTGCGCGCAGCAGCTCTTGACCAGGATATCGGTGAACTTTCAGGCGGCAACCAGCAGAAGGTTGTCATCGCCAAATGGCTTGCGACCAAGCCGAGGGTGATCATCCTGGACGAGCCGACCAAGGGCATCGACATCGGGTCCAAGGCCGCGGTGCATGAATTCATGGCGGAACTGGCCGCCGAAGGTCTGGCGGTCATCATGGTGTCGTCCGAAATTCCGGAAATTCTCGGCATGTCCGACCGGGTGATTGTGATGCGGGAAGGGCGTATCGCCGCCGAATATGAAGGCGCAGACCTGTCGCCCGAACATCTGGTGCGGGCGGCTGCCGGTATCACGGAGGTGCGCACATGATCCGATCGCTGATGAAATCGCGCGAGACCATTCTCGCCGGAGCCATCCTGGTTCTGGTGCTGGCCATCGCCACTCGCTTTCCCGGCTTCGTCGCTCCGTCGAACCTGGCAAATGTCTTCAACGACACGGCTCCGCTGATCATTCTGGCACTCGGCCAGATGGTGGTGATCCTCACCCGGTGTATCGATCTGTCCGTTGCCGCGAACCTGGCGCTCACCGGCATGGTGGTCGCCATGCTCAACATGGCCATGCCCGGTCTGCCGGTGCCGGTTATCCTGGCCCTGGCGATCTGTCTTGGGGCCTTGATGGGGCTTGCAAACGGACTGCTTGTCTGGAAGCTGGATATTCCGCCCATTGTCGTCACCCTTGGCACCATGACCATCTACCGGGGCATCATCTTCGTCATTTCCGGCGGGGAGTGGATCAACGCCCATGAGATGAGTGACGCCTTCAAGGCCTTCCCGCGTGAGGTCGTGCTCGGTCTGCCGGTTCTGTCGTGGATAGCGATCGCCGTCGTGATCGGGTTCATCGTTCTGGTCGGGCGCACGCCGCTCGGCAGGGCTTTCTTTGCCGTGGGCGGCAATCCGCACGCGGCGGTCTATACGGGCATCAATGTCGGCCTCACCCAATGTGCGGCCTATGTCATTTCCGGCGCGCTTGCCGGTCTCACCGGCTATCTCTGGGTTGCCCGCTATGCCGTTGCCTATGTCGATATCGCCGGCGGTTTCGAACTTGAGGTGGTTGCGGCCTGTGTCATCGGCGGGATCTCGATTGCCGGCGGCATCGGGTCTGTCGGCGGGGCTCTGCTCGGTGCGCTGTTCCTCGGTATCGTCAAGAACGCCCTTCCGGTGATCAATATCTCGCCCTTCTGGCAACTCGCGATTTCCGGCAGCGCAATCATCATCGCCGTAGCCTTCAACGCCACGTCCAACCGGACCAAGGGCCGGGTGATCCTGAAAAAAGCGGAGCACGCAGCATGAGCCTCGCCACCCCAGACACCGGCGCGCAGGGGCGCCAGATCCCGGACAGGCTTAAGTCACCGCTGCAGCGGTTTCTGGTGAGCTGGGAACTGCTGCTACTCGTGGTCGCCGTCGCCGTCTTCACGCTGAACAGCTTTGCTTCGCCCTATTTCCTTGATCCGTGGAACCTCTCCGACGCGACCTTCAACTTCACCGAAAAGGCGATGATTGCCTTTGCCATGGGGCTATTGATCATTTCCGGCGAGATCGACCTTTCGGTTGCCTCGATCATTGCACTTTCGTCCACGGCCATGGGCTTTGCCGTCCAGATGGGGGCCGATACGCCGGTTCTGGTCATGATCGGCCTCGGCACAGGGCTGTTGTGCGGTGCTTTCAACGGCTTCCTGGTGACCGGCTTCGGCCTGCCGTCCATCGTTGTGACCATCGGCACCATGAGCCTGTTCCGCGGCATTTCCTATATCGTGCTCGGCGACAAGGCCTACACCGGCTATCCGTCCGACTTTGCCTTTTTCGGTCAGGGCTACGTCTGGTGGGTGATCTCTTTCGAGTTCGTCCTGTTCGCTCTGCTGGCCATCGTCTTTGCCGTCATCCTGCACAAGACGAACTTTGGCCGGGCGGTCTATGTCGTCGGCAACAACCCTGTCGGCGCGCTTTTTTCCGGTATTCGCGTGCCGCGGGTCAAATTCGCACTTTTCCTGCTCACGGGCCTTATGTCGGGTGTTGCCGCCATCTGCCTGACCTCGCGCCTCGGGGCGACAAGACCATCGATTGCCTTCGGCTGGGAGCTTGAGATCGTGACAATGGTGGTGCTGGGCGGCGTCAATATTCTCGGTGGCTCCGGCTCCATTCCGGGTGTGGTGATCGCTGCCTTCGTCATGGGCATGGTCACCTTCGGGTTTGGCCTGCTCAACGTACCGGGCATCGTCATGTCGATCTTCATCGGTCTGCTGCTGATTGCCGTCATTGCCTTGCCGCGCATCGCCCACCGGGTTCTCGCAAAACGGAAGGCCTGAACCATGGAAAAATATGCCTTCAAGATGAAGCTCAATCCGGGCATGGAATCGGAATACCGGAAGCGCCATGACGAAATCTGGCCGGAACTGGTGGCCTTGTTGAAAGACGCGGGCATCAGCGACTATTCAATTCATCTGGATCCCGAGACCGACATCCTCTTCGGCGTGCTTTGGCGCCAGGATGGTCACAAGATGGACGATCTGCCGAACCACCCGGTGATGCGGAAATGGTGGGCACATATGGCCGATGTTATGGCGACGAAGCCGGACAACGAACCAGCGGCAACACCGCTCACAACCGTCTTTCACATGGATTGAGCGTTGATGGCAGCGATCCGGAATGTGGGCGTCATCGATATTGGCAAGACCAACGCCAAGGTCGCCGTGGTCGATCTGGACCAGCGCAGGGAACTTGGCGTCCTGACGCGGCCCAACACGGTCCTGCCGGGGCCGCCCTATCCGCATTTCGACCTGGAAGGCCACTGGGATTTCATCTGCGACGCGCTGAGGGAGCTGCACAAGGCCCATGGTATCGATGCCCTGTCGGTGACGACGCATGGTGCCAGCGCCGTTCTTCTGGACGCGGAAGGAAGCCTTGCCGCGCCAATGCTGGACTATGAATTCTCCGGCCCGGACGACCTGGCGACCGCCTATGATGTGATCCGGCCGGAATTCGCGGAAACCGGGTCACCCAGGCTTGGCATGGGCCTCAATCTGGGCGCGCAACTCCATTGGCAACTGAAAACGGACCCGGGTCTGCTTGACCGGGTTGCTACAGTTCTGACCTATCCGCAATACTGGACCTACAAGCTCACCGGCGTTCTTTCCAACGAGGTAACTTCACTCGGTTGTCATACAGACCTGTGGTGCCCGTCCGAAAACCGGTTCTCCTCGTTAGTGAACCGCCTCGGTCTGGAGGAGAAGATGGCTCCCGTGCGCAAGGCGGGTGATCGTCTCGGGTCCGTCCTGCCGGAGGTTGTGGCCCGGACCGGATTGCCGAAGGATATTCCGGTCGCCTGCGGCATTCACGATTCCAACGCGTCGCTTTATCCGCATCTGATCCTGCGACAGCCTCCGTTTTCGGTCGTCTCCACCGGCACCTGGGTGATCGTGCTGGCGATAGGAGGTGGTCGGGTGCTCCTCGATCCGTGCCGCGACACGCTGATCAACGTCAACGCTTTCGCTGATCCTGTGCCTTCGGCAAGGTTCATGGGGGGGCGTGAGTTCGACATGATCCTGAAGGGACGTGAAAAGGGCTGTTCGGAAGAACAGATTGATACCGTGCTTTCTCGCGAGATCATGCTTTTTCCCGCTGTCGACCCACGTTCCGGCCCTTTCCAGGCCAGCGAGTATCACTGGAGCGTGGACGAGACGCTCCTGACCGACGGCGAGTGCTTTGCGGCTTTGTCTTTCTATCTGGCGCTGGTGACGGCGGAGTGCCTGGCGATGACCGGTGCAGAAGGTCCAATTGTCGTGGAGGGGCCGTTCGCGCAAAACGGGCTTTACCTTGACATGCTGGAGGCTGCGACCGGGCGGCCGGTTGAAGCATCGGCTGGGTCGCTCACCGGAACCAGTATCGGCGCCGCGTTGCTGGTAGCGGAGGGTGATACGGAAAAACGGCAGCAGGCTGGCCCACGCGGACGCGGCGGCGAACGTCTCTCTCGGCTGAAGCAATACGCTGGGAAATGGCAAGAACAGCTCCAGTGAGCGAACTGCCATCCCCTGATACGCACGGCTTTTCCCTTTTCCCGGCAGCCTTGATCCGCTATGTCAGCGCAAAGACAGCGAACCCAACAAGCCGCCGAGCTTCTCAAATGAACGATATTGCCGACAGTACCGACATCGACGTACCCGCGTTGCTTCGCAATGCACCTGCGAGCGTCGAGTTCAAGAAGCTGAGAAAGCGCCTCTTGCGCCAGGCGCGTGAGGCGATTGCCGACTTCGGGATGCTGCCGGAAGGGGCTTCCCAGGAAAAGCGGCCGAAGTGGCTGGTCTGCCTGTCGGGTGGCAAGGACAGTTACACGCTGCTGGCGGTGCTGGTCGAACTGAAATGGCGGGGGCTGCTGCCGGTCGACCTGATCGCCTGCAATCTCGATCAGGCGCAGCCCGGCTTTCCGGCGGACATCCTGCCGAAATTCTTCGAGGACAACGGTATCGAGCACATCATCGTGCGCGAAGACACCTATTCCATTGTCACCGACAAGATCCCCGAGCACCGCACCTATTGTTCGCTGTGTTCGCGCCTGCGCCGCGGAATTCTCTACCGGATCGCACGGGAGCAGGGCTGCGAGGCCATCGTGCTCGGCCATCACCGGGAAGATATTCTGGAGACGTTCTTCATGAACCTCTTCCACGGTGGCCGTCTGGCCTCCATGCCGCCCAAGCTGATCAACGACGAGGGTGATCTTTTGGTGCTCCGCCCGCTTGCCTATTCTGCTGAAAGCGACATCGCACGCTTTGCCAATGGCATGCAGTTCCCGATCATTCCCTGCAATCTCTGTGGCTCGCAGGACGGCCTGCAGCGCGAGGAAGTCAAACGCATGCTGCAGGGCTGGGAAAAGGCAACGCCGGGACGCCTCGGCGTCATGGCCCGCGCCCTCGGCCACACCCGGCCGTCGCATCTCCTCGACCGCTCGCTCTACGACTTCGTCAACCTGCGCCCTGCCGAGGGCGGGGTAGAGGTGAGCGGCGAAGCAGAAGAACCCTGTGGCGCAAGCTTGGCGATGACGGCAAAGCTGTTCGCAGCGGAGTGACCTTCTGAGGCGCATCCGCGGTAACAACGGCGTTCAGATAGCCCTATTCCTTATCCCCCACGCTCCCCGTCATTGCCGGACTTGATCCGGCAATCCATTCCCTGGCCTTTCCAAATCGATAGGCGTTGCCGTGTCGTTTTGCATCGGCATGGATGCCATGGTCGAGCCATGGCATGACGAGGGGGGCACTGACAGGGATGATCTCGCAGCTCAGCCTGCTCAGTCATTGTCACACGTCCTTGGCTTGTCATCCCGGTTTGTCGCACCAGCGACAAGACCGGGATGCAGTATGCCCTGCGATTGGACCTCTAAAAAGAAATGTATTTCAAAATCTTATCGGTTTTTCGCTGGGGTGAGTGCCTGTGAACGCGGAGACGTGCACCTATTGAAATCGATATGAGCCTCTTGCCCACTTCCAGCGCGCAGGTGAGCGCTTGACCTCACCGGAATAGCCACCGGCCTATGCTGCAAACAGGTCTCGCAGCCAGGTTTCCACCCGTTGAACCGCCGGTTTTCGCGGTGAGGAATTGTCCCGGTTCAGCAGGTAATGGGTGCGCATGGAAGGCAGCCCCGGGTCCAGAGGGGTCGTCAGCCGTCCGCTTCCCGCCAGCCGGGCTGCAACCTTGCCCAGCAGCAGGGCGACACCGCCGCCGACAGCCGCCAGTTCAACCGCCGCGAGGGAGGTGTCGACAGTGACGCCCGAGTGTCCGGATGGCTGCGTGAGGGACTGAGCTTCGAAAAAACGTGGCCAGTGATCGTCGAAGCCGAGAATGTGAATGCGTGGAAGATCCATCAGATCCGCCGGATCCTTCAATCTTTCGGCCAGCGCTGGATGACACACCGGCACGATCTTTTCCGGCCCCAGCGGTTCTGCATGCGCACCTGGCCAATTGCCTGTGCCGAGGCGGATCTCGATGTCGGTGCCGGTCTCAAGGGCTGTGTCGGCCCAGATTGCCGACAAGAGCCGAATGTCCAGTTCAGGATGGGTCTTCTGAAACTCCGCCAGGGCAGGGGCGATGATGAGAACAGTTTCGGAAATCGGCGCCCGAATGGTTACGGAGCCGGCCGTTCGGTTGCCGAAGAGGCTGTCCGTGGAGACGGCAAGGTCCTGCAAGGCCTTGCGTACCGACGGCAGATATGCCCGGCCGCTGGCGGTAAGCTCCAGCTTTCGCGTCGTGCGTTCGAAAAGCTGATGGCCGAGCTGGCTTTCCAGTGCGCTGATGTGCGTGCTGACAGCGGCCTGGGTGAGGCCGAGTTCCGCGCCCGCTGCGGTGAAGCCGCCCAGCCGGCTGACGGCTTCGAAGCTTCTCAGCCATACGAGATTGGGGAGTGCCGACATTCTCTTCATTCATAAAAATAATTTGGTAATTAGCTGAATTAATATCATTTCTCTATTTCATAGGCGAGGCGCAAAGTGAAGGCATGAAACCCTGTTTCACGAAAGGCGCTTCTCATGCAGGTCGGTTTCATCGGATTGGGCAATGTCGGCGGCAAACTGGCTGGCAGCCTGCTGCGCAACGGTCTTGAGGTCATGGTGCTGGACCTCAATCCGCTGCTTATGGAAAGCTTTGCGGCCAGGGGAGCCAGACGCGGTGAAAGCCCGAAGGAGCTTGCAGAAAGCTGCGATGTCGTCATCACCTGCCTGCCCAGTCCGGCAGCCTGTGCTGCGGTCGTGGAAGGTCCGGACGGTATTCTGGAAGGTATTGGCCCGGGCAGGATCTGGGCGGAAATGTCGACAACGGACGCCGGCGAAGTGCGCCGTCTGGCAGGGCTTGTCGTCGCCAGAGGAGCGGAGGCGATCGAATGCCCGGTTTCGGGCGGCTGCCACAGGGCTGCTACCGGAAATATCTCGATCTTTGCCGGGTGTCCGCGGGAAACCTTCGAGCGCATGCTGCCGCTCCTGACCGTTCTGGGGCGGCGCGTGCTGCACACCGGCGAAATCGGCTCGGCATCCGTTCTGAAAGTCGTCACGAACTATCTGGCCACTGCCAATCTGGTGTCTTTGGTCGAAGCGCTGACCACCTGCAAGGCAGCCGGAATGGATCTTGGCACGGCTTACGAGGCAATCCGGATTTCCTCAGGTAACTCGTTCGTCCATGAAACGGAGAGCCAGGTCATCCTCAACGGCTCGCGCGACATCTCCTTCACCATGGATCTTGTTGCCAAGGACATCGGCCTGTTCCAGAAAATCGCAGACGATCATCAGGTGCCGCTGGAAGTGTCGCCGCTTCTCAACCGGATTTTTGCAGACGGGATCAACCGCTATGGTCCGCGGGAATTGTCGCCCAACATCATCAAACGTCTTGAAGATGCAACCGGTCTTGATATCCGGGCACCGGGTTTTCCGGATGAGATGGTTGACGAGGAGCCGGAAGAAGCCGGATATGAGGTTATGCCAAGAAGTGGCGACGACATGAAACTGAACAGACGGGAAGCAGCAGGCGGATGATTGAAAAGCGGCAGTTCTATATCGGTGGATCCTGGGTCGATCCGGTCGAGGCAAAAACGCTCGAGGTGATCAACCCGGCAACGGAAAAGCCGGTTGCCGTGATCTCCCTGGGCAGTGCCGCCGATGTGGACAAGGCGGTTGCCGCAGCCAAGGCCGCATTTGCAACCTGGTCGGAAACAAGTGTCGAGGAACGTGCCGCGCTTCTTGAGCGTGTCATCGCGATCTACCATCGCCGGTCGGAGGAAATGGACGAAGCGATCCGGCTTGAAATGGGGGCACCGCGCAGCTTTGCGCGCGGCAGCCAGACGCCTGCCGGATCCGGCCACCTGGAAGCGACGCTGGAAGCTCTGAAGCATCATGTGTTCGAACGTCCGAGCCCGCGTGGCGGCAGCGTGCTGCGGCACGAGCCGATTGGCGTTTGTGGCTTGATCACACCCTGGAACTGGCCGATCAACCAGATTGCGGCAAAGGTCGCGCCCGCGCTTGCTGCTGGTTGCACCATGGTGCTGAAGCCAAGTGAAATTGCGCCTCTCTCCGGGCTTCTCTTCGCCGAGATCCTGGATGAGGCCGGCTGCCCGGCTGGTGTTTTCAATCTGGTAAATGGCGATGGGCCGGGCGTCGGATCTGCAATGTCCTCGCATCCGGATATCGACATGATGTCCTTTACCGGTTCGACCCGTGCCGGCGTCGCGGTCAGTCAGAATGCTGCACCGACCGTCAAGCGTGTTGCTCTGGAGCTCGGCGGCAAGTCGGCCAACCTGCTCTTTGCGGATGCGGACCTGGAAACGGCCCTGCGCACGTCGCTGTCGGGCTGCTTTTCCAACACGGGCCAGTCCTGCGATGCACCGACCCGTCTGCTCGTGGAGCGAAGCGTCTATGACGAGGCTATTGCGCTTGCCGGAAAGATTGCAGCGGAAACCAAGGTCGGGGATCCGGCGGAGGAGGGAGATCACATCGGGCCGGTGATCAGTGACCTGCAATACGAAAAGATCCAGGGTCATATCGAGCGCGGTCTGGCAGACGGTGCCCGCCTTGTTGCCGGAGGTCCAGGCAAACCGAAGGGGTTCGAGACAGGGTATTTCGTTCAGCCGACAGTCTTTGCCGATGTTACCAACCAGATGTCGATTGCCCGTAACGAGATCTTCGGGCCCGTGTTGGTGATGATCCCGTTCGACACGGAAGAGGAGGCTGTCGCGATTGCCAACGATACGCCTTACGGCCTTGCCGCCTATATCCAGACCGGCGATCCGGAACGGGCGAAGCGCGTAGCCCGCAAACTGCGTGCGGGCAGCGTCTATATCAACGGCAACAGCCCGGACTGGGATGTGCCGTTCGGCGGTTACAAACAGTCCGGCAATGGCCGCGAATATGGCGAATTCGGCCTGGAAGACTTTCTGGAACTGAAAGCCATTACAGGCTGATACCAGGCAGCGGACGCACCAGCCATTGCTGATGGCTGGAGATGGCGAAGGGACCGGCTGGCCGGCCCCTTTTCTGCAAGCGTGTCTTGAACCTTACAAAACGACGATCTGGGATCCGTCAGCAACCCGGCTGTAAAGATCGATGACGTCCTGGTTGATCAGGCGGACACAGCCACTGGAAACCGCAGAACCGATGGTCCAGTATTCGCCCGTGCCGTGGATGCGGTAGAGCGTATCCTTGTTGCCCTGGAAGATGTAGAGCGCTCTTGCACCCAGCGGGTTTTCGATGCCCGGGGGCATGCCGCCGTTACGCCAACTCCATTTTTCCAGTTCCGGCTGCCGCTGGATCATCTCTTCCGGCGGTGTCCATTTGGGCCAGGCGGCCTTGCGGGCGATCCGCGCACGGCCGGACCATTCGAACCCGGCACGACCCAGGCCGACGCCGTAGCGCATCGCCTTGCCGTTTTCCTGGACGAGGTAGAGGTAGTAGTTGCTGGTATCGACGACCAGCGTACCGACCTTCTCGCTGGTCTGATAATCGACCTGTTTGCGGTAGTAGCGTTCCGGTACCTTCTTCAAATCCGGAGCAGGGATCGGAAACTGCTCTTCCGGCATCGCACGGTACATGGCAAGGACAGACGGATCCTGCCAGGGGGCAAGTGGCTGCTGGGGAGCGGTCGTCATACAGCCGCTGACGGCGAGCCCTGTAAGGCTCGCCGACCCGGCAAGAAATGATCTTCTTGTAAGGTTCGTCATTTGAAGGCTACTGGCCTGTTTCTAGATAAGGGACGGGAGGATCGGCCGGATTTTGGCCGAGGGTGTAAACCGTGTATTGCGCCGTCGGGTCGTCGCCCATGCCGAGCGACCCCTGGGGCATGCCCGGAACCGCGATGCCGCGAATGTCCGGACGCTCCGACAGCATTTTTTCAACCGCTTCCAGCGGCACGTGTCCTTCGATGATGTATTTCCGGTCACCGCCGGTCACCGCCGTGTGGCAGGCCTGCATGTCGTCCGGAATGCCTGCCTGCGCCTTGATGGAGCTCAGGTCTTCCATATCGTGAACGGCGACCTTGTAGCCGGCAGCCTCGACAGCCTCGGTCCACAGCTCGCAACAACCGCACCAGGGTGACTTGTAGACCGTGATTGTGTTGTCTTCCGCAGCCCAGGCGACCGAGGACAAGGCCAGGAACCCACCGGCAAGTGCAAAAGCGAAAGGTCTCCTAGACATGGTCGGCCTCCTTTCGTGCGTACACATGGCATGGCTTGCCCATGACACGATGCAGAATCACATGCATGGCGACGCAGCCGAACATCGGCACGGCCAGCAGCAACGCTTCACCAGCCGTCAGTCCGGTCGGTGCAGAAACGATCAGCAGACCGGTCACCACCGCCATCAGCAGGCAGCAGCCGAACATGAAGAGATTGTTCCTGTTCAGATGTTTCCGAATTCGAAATGCAGGCGCGGCATAGGATGCCTGTGTACCGTTTTCCTGAAGACTCATGATTTTTTCCTGTCTTTCAGGCGAACTGTTCTCATGCCGGTCAATTGTGCCCCGGCAAGATGTCGTTCAACCTTCCAATAGTGTTGGCTAAGCCGGAACTTTGTGTTCCGTTGGATTGTCAGCCTTTAATGGGAGGTTGATCTTCCGCGGACGGCAGAGCGTCCGTCAGGACGGGAGGTGACGTGGTTTCCGGCCCGGTCACCGCGGATTGGAATTGCAGCGCCACAACGGAGAAATGAGACAGGCAATCCGGGCCGCACCCGAAGGGTTTGGTGGTTTTTCCGGTCTGGCTGTCCGGTTGGCAACATTGGGCATGATGCGCGGTAAATTGCACCGTCTTTGCGGCCAGGTCCGTTTCCACCGCCATCGAGCGTTCCAGAGCGCGAATGCTCTTTGGAACATGCGTGTAGGCTGCGGCGGTTGTGACCCCGGCAAAAAAGCAGATCAACAATGTGATCAAGACGTTGCGCATTCAATCTCAGTACCCGACAGGGGTCTCAATTTCCATACCTTGGCTGCTCACAAGCGCGTAATCGCGAATTGAGGTCAAACCGTGGCTTGCCACGGAGTCTGCCCCGGGTACCACCTATGCGTTTTTTGCAAGTGTCGGCGACTGGGGCGCGCCACACAGGTGTGAGCAGAGGGGGCGCGTTCATGTGCACTGGACAGCTCGCCATGTGTTCCATATCTCTTTTTTCATGACCGTGCACGCGCAGCAAACCTCGAACGACTACGGGATCCTTGTGGAGCCGCTTGCCGGCGAAGTGACGGCCTGGCGGGGGGACCAGTTGCTGGCGCGGTCTTCAAAGGCGCGGGTGATGTATGAAACCCGGCTTGCACCTGCGATCTATTTCCCGCGCGACGACGTTCTGGCAGACCTCGAACCGGCTCCGGAGCGCAGAACCTTCTGCCCGTTCAAGGGAACGGCTAGCTACAGCCACGTCCGGGTCGGCAACGAAACGCTGGAGAACGGCGCCTGGAGTTATCTCAATGCGTTGCCGGAAGGTAAGGCTGTTGATGGCCTTGTGGCCTTTATGCCGGGAGTGGCGAGCCGGGTCGATTTTCAGGGCGCCCCGATTGATCCGTTGCCTGTCGGGAACATTACAGGGCCTACGGTCGATTGGCTGCTGCGCGAAGCCTGGGCCGCGAAAACGCCGGAAGAACTTACAGCCGCCCTTGGCCGGAAACTGGTGGAGGACGGGATAGCCGTCTGCCGAATCAGCATCCTGATCTGGTCACTGCACCCGATGATTGCCGGCCGTCATTATGTGTGGACGCGCGACGACGATACCGTGCAGAGCTTTGCTCCGTCCTACGAGACACTGGAGAGCCCGGCCTTTCGCCTGAGCCCGCTTCAGCATGTGGCCGACGGTTTGGGAGGCATTCGGCAAAAGATCGATTCGAACCCCGACGAGTTCAATTTCCCGATCATGGAAGACCTGAGGCAGCAGGGCGTAACCGACTATGTCGCCATGCCGCTGCCTTTTTCCGACGGGCGGATCAATGTGATGACCCTCGCTTCGGATCATCCTGCCGGTTTCACCACGGCAAACCTCGGACTGGTGTTCGAATGTTCGGCCCTTATCAGCCGGCTTTTCGAGGTATTTGCTCTGACATCGAACGCGACATCCCTTCTGGAAACCTATCTGGGCAAGCGGACAGGCGCGCGGGTTCTGGGCGGCGATATCCGGCGTGGGGACGGCGATGTCATCGACGCGGCGATCCTGTTCTGCGACCTCAGGCATTCCACTCGGCTCGAAACGGAGCTTGGCCGGCAAGCCTATGTCGGTGAACTCAACCGTTTCTTCGAAGTCACGACCGACATCGTCAACGCGCATGAAGGCGAGGTCCTGAAATTTATCGGCGATGCAGTGCTGGCGATTTTCCCAGCGGGCGTCGGCCTGGAAGAGGCCTGCCGGCAAGCAGTTGCCAGTGCCGAGGAGATCGTTCGCCGTCTGAAGGTGCCAGACCCGGACACACAGGGCATCTCCATGCACTGTGCCATCGGCATCGCCTTTGGTGAGGTCACCTACGGCAACGTCGGATCAAGGGAGCGGCTTGATTTCACGGTAATTGGCCATGCAGCCAACATCGCGGCACGACTTGGGGATTACGGCAAGGTTATCGGGCAGGAGATCGTTGCGACGGCCGAAGTGGCCCTGGAAGCAGGGCTGCCGTCGATCCCGCTCGGATCGGTCGACCTGCACAATGTCGCCGGGCCTGTGGCAGCGCATGCGGTCACGACGCGGGATGACTGAGCAAAAGACCTGAATTCTTCAAGTCGGCCAGCTTACAAAGTCGTTTTCCGCTCTTGTTTCACAGATCTATTAGGGATGCGGCCCCGTTTTGGGGGATGCCTGTCACCATCTGCCAAGTGCTGAGCGAGCGAACGCTCAGCCTGAAGCGCGCCGGAATTCAGCGGACGGTGTGTTCTCCGTCAAATCCGCCCATCGGCTGGTTGCGGACAAGGATTACGAGGCCTTCCTTGCTGGGCTCGGCATCCTTCAGTGCAACACCGCCGTAGTTGGCGCAAAGTTCTTCAGCACTCTTGGCTTTGGCTGGAGTAAACATGGTGAGCGCCTGGCAGTCGACGCGGCGCAGTTCGCCGTCGGTCTTTACGCCACCGGACATGACGATGCCGGCTCCGACAAGTGCCAGAACGAAAGTGGAGGTGGCAGCAACTGCAATCTTGTTCATTGTCCCCGGTCCCATTTCCCGGCTCCGTTGTTTGATAGAGCCCTGCGATATGGTCGGAGAATGGCGGAACGCACCTATACTCACCCTGAAATCCGCATTCACCTTGCGTTCAGCTTAGGTGATTCGGCAATTTTTGCCGAGATGGTGCCTGCATTCGACCGCAACCGATTCCGGTTAACATTGGATAAAGTGCAAGTCCAAGTGGTTTTGACGGGGTTTGAGCCCGATTGGCATCATTCTGATTTACCCGGCGAATGGTTCCGGAGTGCCTTATGGCACCCGTCATTCCGGACAAGTCCGGCGAAGCTGCGCGCCGATCCGGAAACCAGATGTCATCGTGAGCAAAGCGAACTCTTTATTTCAATGGAAGGCCGCGCCTCGGGCGCGAAAAATGTCTGGATTCCGGATCGGCGTTCGGCGTTGCCTCACTTGTCCGGAATGACGGGAAGGTGAGGCGCAACTCAACACACCAAAAAGCGCATCTTGAACCGTCGCCCGGCTCTCTCCCTCACCATCGTCATCCCGGACAAGCGAAGCGCGAGCCGGGATCGGAGAGCCACCTGCGGTCAGGGATCCCGGTCGTTTCATGCCGCAACCCGGCTCTCCATTTCCGGATTACTACCATTGCAGCACCCTGAGACACGAAAAAGGGGCGGTAGAACCGCCCCTTGAAAGCCTCGATCGGAACCTGCAGCCGGCTCAGGCGGTCTGCTGAGTGGTCTCGATGCCTTTTTCGGTGAGAAGGCCCTGCAGTTCCTGATTCTGGAACATTTCGCGGATGATGTCACAGCCGCCGACGAATTCACCCTTCACGTAGAGCTGCGGAATAGTCGGCCAGTTGGTGAATTCCTTGATGCCCTGGCGCAGATCGTCGTCTTCCAGAACGTTGATGCCTTTGTAAGGAGCGCCAACATAGTCAAGGATCTGTACGACCTGACCGGAAAAACCGCACTGCGGGAAGTTCGGCGTGCCTTTCATGAAAAGCACAACGTCGTTGGTGTCGACTTCGTTCTTGATCCAGTCCTGGATGCTCATGGGTCCGTCCTTTGTCTCTTTGCCGCCTATCTGGCGAGATCCGGCGGCAGATTCAAGTGCTCGCGCTGCCTGCGCGGCAATGTGTCAACTCAATCCGGTGCCTTGGTCTGAAGGGCGAGGGCGTGCAAAGCGCCGCCCATGTTGCCTTTCAGTGCCTCGTAAACCAGCTGATGCTGCTGCACGCGGCTCTTGCCCCGGAAGGATTCCGAGACAACATTCGCTGCATAGTGATCGCCGTCTCCAGCCAAATCCCGGATCTCGACCTGAGCATCGGGCAAAGCCGCCTTGATCAGGGTCTCGATCTCATTTGCGTTCATCGGCATCGTGCGTCCGTCCTGTTGTTAAGTTCCTGAAGGTCAAACGGCTTATGCCGTTGCCATGTAATTCGGGAACCAATCTTCGTGCGCTTTTTTCAAGTTTGCAACGGATATGGTGAGAATGCCCTCAACAGTCAAATCCGTGCCACCGGTGGTGCCGATTTGTTGAACGTCGATACCGCCGTCCAGAATGTCTTCCAGAACGGCTTCCACCTTGTCCTGGGAAACGGTGACGACGTAGCGTCCCTGGTCTTCACCGAAGAGCGCGGCATGGGCCGGCCCATCGATCTTGACCGTTGCGCCGATGCCACTGGACATCGCCATCTCGGCGAGAGCGACACCCAGGCCGCCGGAAGAAATATCGTGTACAGCCGTCAGACGAGCCGCACCGATGAGCTGGCGAACCAGCGTGCCGCGGCGCTTTTCTGCCGCCAGGTCGACCGGCGGCGGAGCGCCTTCCTCACGACCCAGAATATCCGCGAGATACTGGGATGCGCCCAGATGGGTGCCCTTGCCACCGATGAGCAGGATTGCGTCACCTTCGTTTACGAAGGCCGCACCTGCGCGCACCGTGACGTCCGGAAGCAGTCCGACACCGCCAATGGCCGGGGTCGGCAGGATCGCTTCGCCATGGGTCTCGTTGTACAGTGACACGTTGCCGGAAACGATCGGGAACTCGAGTTCCCGGCAGGCTTCGCCGATGCCTTTGATGCAGCCGACGAACTGGCCCATGATTTCCGGCTTTTCCGGGTTGCCGAAATTCAGGTTGTCGGTTGCAGCCAGCGGTTCGGAGCCGACGGCGGTCAGGTTGCGCCACACTTCGGCAACGGCCTGCTTGCCGCCTTCAAACGGGTCCGCCTCGCAATAGCGCGGTGTCACGTCAACGGAGAAGGACAGGCCCTTGCGGGTGCCTTCCACGCGGATGACACCGGCATCACCGCCCGGCGTCGCGGCCGAATTGCCCTGGATCAGCGTGTCGTATTGTTCATAGACCCAGCGGCGGGACGAGCCGTTGGCGTTGCCGACCAGGGTCTTGAGAGCTTCGGCATAGTCCGCCGGTTCCTCGATTTCGGACGCGGACAGAACGGGGCGCTTTTTCGGCTCGACCCAGGGACGGTCATATTCGGGAGCTTCGTCACCGAGTTCCTTGATCGGCAGATCGGCGACGACTTCGCCCTGGTGCTTGACGATGAAGCGCAGCGTGTCGGTGGTCTTGCCGACGATGGCGAAGTCGAGGCCCCATTTCTTGAAGATGGCTTCGGCTTCGTGTTCCTTTTCCGGACGCAGAACCATGAGCATGCGCTCCTGGCTTTCCGAAAGCATCATTTCGTAGGCGCTCATCTGTTCTTCGCGCACCGGCACCTTGTCGAGGTCCAGCTCGATGCCGAGGTCGCCGCTGGCGCCCATCTCGACGGCAGAACAGGTAAGACCGGCCGCACCCATGTCCTGGATGGCGATGACCGCGCCGGTTTCCATGAGCTCAAGGCACGCTTCCAGCAGGCATTTTTCGGTGAAGGGATCGCCAACCTGAACGGTGGGGCGCTTTTCTTCGATCGTATCGTCGAATTCCGCCGAAGCCATGGTCGCGCCGCCGACGCCGTCACGGCCGGTCTTGGCGCCGAGATAGACGACCGGCAGGCCGACGCCTTCGGCCTTGGCCAGGAAGATCGCATCCGATTTTGCAAGGCCTGCCGCAAAGGCGTTGACCAGGCAGTTGCCGTTGTAGCGGGCGTGGAACTCGACTTCGCCGCCGACTGTCGGAACGCCGAAGGAGTTGCCGTAGCCGCCAACACCGGAAACGACGCCGGAAACGAGGTGACGGGTGCGCGGATGATCGGGTTCGCCGAAGCGCAGGGCATTCATCGCCGCAACCGGTCGCGCGCCCATGGTGAAGACGTCACGCAGGATGCCGCCGACACCGGTCGCAGCGCCCTGATAAGGCTCGATGTAGGACGGGTGGTTGTGGCTCTCCATCTTGAAGACCACGGCCTGGCCATCGCCGATATCGACCACACCCGCGTTTTCACCCGGGCCCTGAAGCACGCGCGGACCTTCCGTCGGCAGGGTCTTCAGCCATTTCTTGGAGGATTTGTACGAGCAGTGCTCGTTCCACATGGCTGAAAAGATGCCCAGCTCGGTGAAGGTCGGCTCGCGGCCGATCAGTTCCAGGATGCGCTCATATTCATCCGGCTTCAGACCGTGGGAAGCAATCAGGTCGGGCGTGATCTTGATGTCGTTCGGGATCATGACGTTTCACTGTTTTTGGCCAGTGTTTCTGGCCAATGGGTGGGGCCGCGACGGCACGGGCAGACGATGATGCCGCCGTTTAGCAGATTGTCCCCCAATTTGGGAGCCTTGCGGTGCAAAGAAATTCGACAAATTTGATCGCGGGCGACGCGATTGGCCTTGCAGACGTTCTTCCACCTGACAGCGCAGTGCATTCCAACCGGCACAAGTTCGAATTCAAGCCCGGAATCAAGGCCAAATACGGTTCGTAAAAGTCTCACCGGCAAAGCGGAGATGGCTGCAATGCGGGTGTTTCAGTGCATTTGGGTGCGGTCTTGACAGATTTGGACGATTGTCCTAATTGGATTTTAGGGCAATTGTCCTAATCATGCCGGGCGTGTTCGAATGCGCCTGTTCTGAAAACCGAAAACCCTGTCAGGCAATCCGTCCTGCTGAAACGTGGAGGAGCAATCCTCCACGAACGGAATCGCCTTGCCGGTCGTTCCTGCATGCACGGGGTTTTGAGAGGAAGGAATTCCACTGGTGCAAGACTTGATGAATCAGACCCGAAAGCTTTTTGCCGCCACACTCATGGCCGCGACCCTTGCCGGTTCACCGGTTTTCGCGGAAGGCGATCAGGTGGGTGAAAGTCCATGGGGACCGGAAGACGAGATCGGCACGCTCAACATGATGAGCGATGCCTCCCGGTTGGAGATCTTGCAGCGCATCGATGCCGGCAGGATTTATGATCTCGGTGTGGATCTCTTTGTCGGCATGCCAGATTGTTGCAGTGCCGCCTTTGGAGATCCGACTTACCAGATGATGATGCTTGATACGCCGGCGCGCGGGGATGGCAGCAAGGAGCTCCTTTCGCATTCCAGCGAAGCGATTTCGATGAATACCCACACGGGAACCCATATCGACACGCTCAGTCACTTCGGACTTCACGGGAAAATCTGGAACAACGTTAGCGCCGACGAGGCGCAGGGCGCGCGCGGGTGGGCGAAATCGGGTGCGGACAAGTATCCACCCATCATTGCGCGCGGCGTGCTGATCGACGTTGCGAAGGCCAAGGGTGTGGATGTGCTGCCGGCGTCCTACGCCATTACGGTGGATGATCTGAAAACCGCGCTGGATGCGCAGGGAACCAGCTTGCAGGAAGGTGATGTGGTGCTCATCCGTACCGGCCAGATGCAGCATTGGCCGGACAAGTCGAAACTGGTGCTGTTCAGCCAGTCAGGGCTTGGCCTTGATGCCGCAAGGTGGCTGGCCGAGGAGCAAAAGGCGATGGTGCTGGGCGCGGATAACCTGGGTCTGGAAAGTTTCCCGTCCACCAACCCGGACAATTTCGCACCTGTTCATTCCTATCTGCTGGCGCAAAAGGGAATCTCGTTTATTGAGCTCTTGTGGCTGGAAGACCTGGCAAGGGACGAGGTGCATGAATTTGCCTTCATTACCTCGCCGCTGAAACTGCGTGGCGCCACCGGCTCGCCGATCCGCCCGATTGCGGTCCCCGTCAGAAGCAATCGCTGAAACTGTCCTTCTGGCCGGCGGAGTAAAGTCTCCGCCGGTTTGGGCAGGCAGGAGAAGATCTCCCCTTTGCGCTAGGTCCGACTTTTCTGAGGAGGTTCATCCGAGGGCGTTGCGGAGGACGGAACCTGTATAGCCGGCATAGGCCAGGAGCATGATGGCGCCCTCGCGCCGACAGATACGGCCCCCCGTCATGGCAAAGACCAGAAGGATCACTGTAGCCCCCAACAAAACCCAGATGTCGAAGCTCATGATTTCCTGCGGGACCTGGAGGGGGGTGATAACCGCGGTAATGCCCAGAATGCCCAGGATATTGAAGAGGTTGGAGCCAAGGATGTTGCCAAGAGCAATATCTGTCTGACGCTTGAGAGCTGCGATCACCGAGGTGACCAGCTCAGGCAGGGACGTGCCGACCGCGACGATGGTGACGCCGATAACCGCGTCGCTGATGCCCGCTGCCTGCGCAAGGCTGGTCGCCCCGGACACCAGAAAGTGTGCTCCACCCAGGATCATTACCAGCCCGCCAAATGCCATCGCCAGATTGAGTAGCAGGTTCAGCTGTCCGGCTTTGGGAGCGACCAGCTGGATTTCACCCCTGTGCAGTTCTGCCGAAGGCGTTTGCGTGCCTTTTTCCATCCGGTAGGTGACAACAAGATAGACCGCCAGGGCGAGTATCAGGACCAGGCCCGCTTCCCGTCCAATCAAGCCGGACAATGCAAGGGCCGTGAAAGCGAGGGCTGCCAGAGCGTTGGCCGGACCATCGCGCAGCAACGCTTTGGGGTCGACCAACAACGGTGAGATGACGGCCGTCAGCCCCAGAATGAGCAGGATATTGGCGATGTTCGAGCCGGCGACGTTGCCGACCGCAAGGCCGGCAGACCCGTTGAGTGCCGCCAGCACGCTCGTCATCAGTTCCGGTGTCGACGTGCCGAAGCCCACAAGGACCAGGCCGATCAGAAGTTCGGAGATGCCGAAGCGCTTTGCAAGGCCGACAGAACCGCGCACAAGCACGTCACCACCGGCCACGAGGAGAACCAGGCCGAGCGCAATTTCAAAGACAGTCATTTTGGAGATCCCGAGGACACGTCGCTGGCAGATGGTGTGCCGGATTGCACCGCACAATGGCTCTTGAGGTGCCGCGCACACTTTTTTCGCGCGATAGCAAAAGGACTTCCCGTGGCGGCTATCGGTCTAGCCCTTTGGCGCCGGCCGGACATCCGGATTGACGTGATACCCAGGGCCGATGGTAAGCGGTTTTGCCGGCATCGCCTTCGGCGCGACACTGGATTTGAGACCCTTTTCGTGGCGCTCTATTTCCTCGCCCGTCTTTGCGTCGATGACATGAAGAACTGCCGCATAGGTGCGTTCGGCTTCAACATCGCTGAGGGACGGTGTTTCGAAGCTGTAGTTGCGCTTGGCGTGGGAAACGGCCTTTTCGACCTCGATCTTGCCACCTTGCGGGCTTTCAAACTCGGCAATGAGCCGGGTGCCAAGGGGCAGGGGTTTTACGAGGCCAACCGTAATGCCCGCCCGAATGTCGGCGATACGGTAGTTGTAGATGAAGCCTCCGCCGGTGATTTCGGCGAAGCTGGCGCTTTCCAGGATGGACTGATTGTAGCGGTAGACGGTTCCGAAGACTGCGATGCAATAGACAGCCGCTGCCACGCCGGCCAGTTTCACCCACAAAGGCACAGACCCTGTCATCACAACCTCCCGGTAGTCAGTTCACATTGTCAGCAGCGCCGGTGCAGAACAAGGAAAACGTGTTTCCGGTATCGAGCGATGTGAGGCAGGCAAACCGGCGGTTTGCTTACTTGCGGAGAGCGTTGCCGTTGCCATTGCGCCTCAGACAGTCCTCGATCGCCTCGACGAACTCCGCACCGTAAAAGGACACCCGTCTTTCATTGTCGTTTCCCGTCACAGGAACTGAAAGTGTCAGCGTTGGCGCAAACCAGAGATCGCGGCGATATGCGTCCGAGACTGCGGTCCAGGGGATGAGTATCGGCTTGTGGCCGATCCTGAAGACAAAGATCGGGTACATGTGGAGCCCTGCATCGGACAGGGTCACATCCACGCTGTTGCGGTAGTTGCCGAAGAGACCGAAGCGGATGGTGCGCCAGTTCCAGGTGCGGCCTTCCGGCTTCCGGGTTGCCGGGTAGGCTTTTGCCAGTCCCGCCCAGCCACCTGTATGGGCAATGACAAAGACGATCAGCGACCAGAACAGGGCGAAGACGACTGCGAAGGCTGGCAGGATCAAGAAGAGCAAGCTGGTTTCAGACATGTTTCTCCGCCTTCAAAGGGTCGCTATTCGAAACTGTCGTAGCAGGCGCCGCTGTCCTCCAGCAAATTTTGCAGGATCAGCAGACCCTTCGCGGTTTCCTGCCGGGTCATCGGGTTGGTGATGCCGATACGAACGCGGTGATAGACCTTGCCGGATCGGCCGGTTTTGAACTCGTCTTCATCGTCGATCAGCACATTGGTGGCGGCGGCTGCCGCCTTGAAAGTGCCGGAGAGCCAGGGTTCGGGAAGCTTCAGCCAGAGAAACGGCGCGTCGGCGGCGGCAAACATGTCGTAGGCACCGAGATATTTCTGCACCAGTTCGAAACGGGCGGAGACTTCCGCGAGGATTTTCTGACGGAATTCGTCGGCAGCGCCAGATAGAACCAGCCGGGATGACAATTCCGACAGGAGAAAGGATATGCCGCCGGTCAGCATCTTGTGGGCGGTGTAGATCCGCTGTGCGTGAGACAGCGGGCTGGAAACCCAGCCACCGCGTACGCCTGCCGTCACGGACTTGGACAGCGAGCCGACATGAAAGGTACGCTCCGGTGCCAGTGCGGCGAGCGGGGGCGGCGAGGTTTCGCGCAAGGAACCGTAGACCTCGTCCTCAATGATCCAGAGATTGTACTGGCGGGCGATGGTTACAATGTCCGCACGGCGCTGTTCACCCATCATGCCGAGGGTCGGATTATGCATGGTCGGCATCACGAACAGCAGCTTCGGGTGTTTCTGCGCGCAGACCCTTGCGAGATCTTCGGGCAGGGGACCTTCGTCGTCCCGCGCGATCTGCACCGGCCTGCGGCCGGAGAGAGCCGCGCCACGGGCGATCGAGCTGTAGGTCAGTTCCTCGAAGGCGACCTGATCGCCAGGCGCGGTCGTTGCCGCGATGATTGCCATGATTGCCGCCTGGGCGCCTGTCGTCGGCACGATGCTGCCTTCCGGCGGCTGCCAGCCGGTACGGGACAGCCAGATCCGCCCGGCCTGGCGCCAGCTTTCGGGCACGGAGCGGGTGTAGCTGGCAATTTCGTACGGCGCATCACGGGTGATGTCTGCCGTCAGCCGTCCAATGACGCCGGCCTGGCCGATCTCGGGTGCGGATGTGCTGTCGAAGCGGATTGCCTCCGGCGAAGGCACCATGACCCTGGTGCCGCCAAAGGCGACATCCTTAGGCATGTGCATCGCGCCTTGCGTCCAGGAAGAGGCGGCCATGTCATGCGCGGCTGAGCCGTTGGTCTGCTGTGTCGGCCGGTCAAGGTCCGGTTTGGTGTCTTCTTCGAGTGACGGTTCATAGGTGCTGCCGAGCACGAATGTGCCGCGCCCGACTTCGCCACTGACGAGGCCACGCTGACGGATCAGGGCGTAGGCGCGTCCTATGGTGCCGACAGTGACACCCAGATCATACGCAAGGTCGCGCTGCGGCGGCAGTTTGGAACCGGCACCAAGCGCGCCAGTGGCAATATCCTCGGCGATGCGGTCCGCCAGCCGGATGTAGAGGGGCCCTTGGCCCTCGGGAATCTCTGGGTGCCAATTTGTCATGGTGACAATTTAATATATTGCATCCCGAATGGAGTCAATTCATATGATTGTAGCGCAACAATGCGCCCAATTGATGCAATTGTCACCCTGGAGATGTCTCAAATGAGTTCAATCGAAACAATATCCGGGCGCCCGATATCGCGGCTCCGGATTCCCGGCGGTTTTACCAAAACGGCTTTCAGCTATCTGAAGGTTTGGTTTGTCAGGCGCCGGACCCGCCTGGAACTTCTGGAATTGTCAGACGCGGCCCTTGAGGACCTCGGACTGACCCGGGAAGCTGCGCTTGCCGAGGCAATGCGCCCCTTCTGGGATACCGAAAGCCGGCGCAAGGGCCGGTATTGATGCGGAGATCTTTGGCGATCCCACCAAACAAGGACCTGCTACCCCTGGCGAGTCTTTGTTGATGCCGGACACGATGCAGCCCGTGTCCGGCATCCTTGTTTTCAATTCCGTATCAAGGTGCTGTCAGACCGCACCGGTATATTCGCCGCGTGCCGGATAGTCGTTCTTCTGAACGAAATCGAGTGCACCGACCATTTCCTGGAAGTGCGGACGCACGAAAGGCATGGTCTGGACGGAGGCGAAATAGAGCGTGCCGTCCGGTCTGACAAGAAAGACACCAGGCTCGGAAAACAGCGCAGGCTCCTCGATGCCGATCGAGGTGGTGCCGCGGCTGGTTGAAACATAAAGTCCCCATTCCCTCGCAACACTCAGCGGCAGGCCGTAGCCAAAGCGCAGATCCGCGTGGCCGACCTTTTCCGCCATCTTTTCCGCACGGTCCTTGTCGTCCGACGAAATAGCGATCGTCTTTACGCCCTTGGCCGCGAAGTCGGCGGTCAGACGGCCGAGTTCCTTAAGGTAAGTGGCGCAGATCGGACAATGAAGGCCGCGGTAGAACACTACCAGCGTTGCAAAGTCGGCGTTATCCTTGGACAGATCAAAGGTGCCGGAGCTCAGGGTTTCGACCGTGAGGCCGGGTACCGGTTGGCGTGGAACGAGCATGTTTTCCTCATTTGGCTAGGCAAGGCTTCACTTTTCCCTGCGGATGGCTGTAAGGTAGTGAACGCAAGCGCTATAAACATTCAAAAAATATGCTCAGGAGTACGGAAATGTCGGTCCCATATCGCACGTCCTTTAATGGAAGGCTGGACCGGCTGTCTTCGCTCATCGACCGGCTCCGCGTTCAGGTGGACATTTCACTGGCAGCGGACGGGAGCGAAAGCGATGCCAACCTGAGGGTCTATGACAGTCCTGAGAGAGGGCAGAGACTGGTTTTCTGCCCGGAGCGGGACGGATCTGCCGTGCTTGCCGGCATGGAAGCAGCCCCCGACGAAACGTCGCTTGTCGCTGCCCGGATCACGATATCAGGTGTCGGCAGGCAGCTGGTCAGTGCCTTGCCGGAATGCATTTCCGTGCCGATGTCGGAAGATCCATATCTCACCGCTGTCGTGACGCCGCTGATCGAGGAGGCGACAATGCCCAGGTGCGGTGGGCAGGCTGCCTTCCAGCGTTTGTGCGAAGTGGTGGTGATCCGCCTGCTGCGTCATGCCATGGAAGAGGGCAAGGCCGATACCGGCCTCCTGAACGGTCTTGCAAACCCGCGGATCGCAGCCGCCCTGGTGGCAATCCACGAGGTGCCCGGAGAACACTGGACGCTGGAAAAACTGGCCGAGACCGCCGGCATGTCGCGCACCCAGTTCGCGGTGACGTTCAAGGAACTCGTCGGGACGACACCCATGGGTTATCTCTCGAACTGGCGGTTGGATATTGCCCGCTCGGAACTGGAAACAGGCAGGCAGGTCAAGGCCGTCGCGAGCCTCTGCGGCTTCGCAAGTCCGGCGGCCTTTTCCAGGGCCTTCTCCCGCCGTTTCGGCTATTCCCCCAAACAAAAGCGCAGCCAGGCGGCCTGAACCGTTTGTTCGCTGAACCTCACTAGCCCCCGTTTTTGTCATCCCGGTTTGGCGCAAAGCGCCAAGACCGGGATCCAGTAGCTTTCAGGCCTGAACGAATGGGCAAAGCGGTCCAGGCAGCCGATTACTGGATCCCCGCCTTCGCGGGGATGACAAGGGAGGTGGAGGGCGGCTCGGTTTCGTGAGGTGCTGGCAGATTGAAGCGCGAGAGTGTACCGCGTTCACACTTCGATGGTCAGGCTACAGCGACATTCCCAACCCGCTTGTCATCCCGGTTTGGTGCGCAGCGCCAAGACCGGGATCCAGTAGTCGCGGGAGCTGGCAAGATAATGCGATGTGACCGAGGTAGCCGGTTACTGGATCCCCGCCTACGCGGGGATGACAAGGAAGGTGAGGGCGGTTTTGGTTGGTGAGGCGCTGGCAGATTGAAGCGCGAGAGTGTACCGCATTCACACTTCGATGTTCAGGCAACTGCGTCTTTACCAACCTGCTTGTCATCCCGGTTTGGTGCGTAGCACCAAGACCGGGATCCAGTAATCGCGGGAGCTGGCAGGATAATGCGATGTGACCGAGGCAGCCGGTTACTGGATCCCCGCCTTCGTGGGGATGACAAGGAAGGTGAGGGCGGCTCGGGTTCGTGAGGTGCTGGCAGATTGGTGCGCGAGTGGGGACCGCATTCATTCATCGATGTTCAGGCTACAGCGACATTCCCAACCCGCTTGTCATCCCGGTTTGGTGCGCAGCGCCAAGACCGGGATCCAGTAGTCGCGGGAGCTGGCAAGATAATGCGATGTGACCGAGGTAGCCGGTTACTGGATCCCCGCCTTCGCGGGGATGACAAGGAAGGTGAGGGCGGCTTTGGTTCGTGAGGCGCTGGCGGATTGGAGCGCGAGAGGGTACCGCATTCTCTGATCGATGATCAGGCTACAGCAACTTTCCCAACCCGCTTGTCATCCCGGTTTGGCGCAAAGCGCCAGGACCGGGATCCAGTAGCCTTCAGAGTTGAAGGGATGGGCAAAGCGGTCTAGGCAGCCGGTTACTGGATCCCCGCCTGCGCGGGGATGACAAGGAGGTTGGGGCAGGGTCGCCCGGCGCAGCGGAAGTCGATGTGGATGGCACTAACCACGCCACGTCGCCCAGTGCAGCTCAACCGCGATCCTGAACCGGTTTTTCCAGGGCGTAGAGTTCGTCGTTGATGTCGTCGACCTTGCGGGCGAGCAGCGCCTGGGCGTCCTTGAGGCCGAGGTTGTAGAACCTGGCCCCGAGGGATGGCGTCAGGAAATCGATCAGCAATTCGGCATCCATGTTGCCGATGTCGATGTCCAGGTCTGTTTCGAGATAATGCTTGATCTCGGAGGCGAGGCGGGTTCTGGCGTCCTTGTCGAGTGTCAGGTCCGTCATATCCGCCTCCCGGATGGTTTCAGGCTGCTTCCAGCAGGCTTTCGAACAGGAGGCGCCCGTCGAGGCCGCCATTGAGCGGCTCGATCAGGTTTTCCGGGTGCGGCATCATGCCCAGAACGTTGCCTTTGGCATTCATGATGCCGGCAATGTTGTTGATGGAGCCGTTCGGGTTGGTGTCGCCCGCATAGCGGAAAACGACCTGGCCGTTGTCTTCGATCTGCTTCAGCGTGTCAGCGTCGGCGAAGTAGTTGCCGTCGTGATGGGCAACCGGGCAACGCCAGACCTGGCCTTTTTCGAACTTCGAGGAAAACCTCGTCGCGGTGTTGACCGTTTCCATCAGGACTTCGCGGCAGACGAAGGTGAGGCCGGCGTTGCGCATCAGGGCGCCGGGAAGCAGGCCTGCCTCGGTCAGGATCTGGAAGCCGTTGCAAACGCCAAGGACGGCGACGCCGCTTTCGGCCTTGGCAACAAGGTCCTTGAGGATCGGGGAGCGGGCTGCAATTGCACCGGAGCGCAGATAGTCGCCGTAGGAAAAGCCGCCGGGAACAACCACAAGATCCACATCCGGCAGGGTGCTTTCCGTGTGCCAGACGCTCTGCGGCCTGGTGCCGGTGATCAGTTCCAGTGCGTGGAACATGTCACGGTCGCGGTTGGAGCCGGGGAAAACGATGACTGCGGTTTTCATGTGGGCAATCCAGTCGGTTCAGAGCAGAACAAGTACGGCTATCAATGCCGCGATTGCGGGCACCAGGATGAATATCGCCGCTTTGGTGGCCATGAAGATCAGGGCCGTGCGGGTATCGTCATCCATCGGTGGTGCCCCGGTGTCGAAGTTTCGGTCAGGAGATCTCGATCGCGTAGTTCTCGATGACAGTGTTGGCGAGCAGCTTTTCGCACATCTGCTCCAGTTCAGCCTTGGCGGCGTCCTTGTCGGTGCCGGTCAGTTCGACATCGAACACCTTGCCCTGACGAACGGAGCCGACGTCGCCGAAGCCGAGGCCGCCGAGCGCGCCTTCGATGGCTTTTCCCTGAGGATCGAGAACACCGTTTTTCAGGGTGACGATCACACGTGCTTTCATGATTGGGATCCCCGCAGCAGACTGCAGATTCTGCAGTTGAATGACTTTGGGGCTCCCCATACACGAGGAGCCCCATTTGCGAAAGGCCTGTGTGCAGAAAACCTGCGATTTATGGTAGGCGTTTGATCGTTGTCTGCTTCAGGAAGCGGTCGAGATTTGTCTTTGCCCTGGAGCTTGATGTCGCAAAGGAGGCAACGGTGCTGCCGCGGTCGTTTTGAATGATGATGCGTGCGGCAACATAGACGTTGCCTTTGTCCGTCCGGTACCTGGCAGTCATGTCGAAGCCGGAATAGGATTTGGTGACGACACGGCGATTGGTTTTGAGACGGACCTGCCCCTTCGAGGCCACGTTCGCAATGTTGCCGACGGCATTCATCAATTCGGCAGAGATCAGGTTTTGCCGGATGGCTGTTTCCGTGTCGCCCTTGACCTCGATCGGACCCACAACGACAACTTCAGGCGATTTGCAGGTGGATGGCAGACAAACATAGACGGCCTTGTTGCCGTTTTGCTTGCTGGCCCAACCCTTGGGTGCAAAGCTGGAGGAAATGCTGCCGGGCTTCAGGCCCGTGGTTTGACAGGCTGCAAGAAAGCCGCACAGAAGTGCAATCGATACGGCCTTGAAAATGAAAGAAAATCTAAAAGACATAACGCCCCCTCGTTGAACAAGGGGGCGTCATAGTTTGCAATACCTTTGGTTGCAATACTGACGTTAGGGCCGTTAGCGGCGATTGCGCCGGCCTGTGTCAATACTGCATCAGCAGCGCGTCTTACTTGACCAGGGTTGGTCCGGAGCCTGCCGGACGTTCGCTGGTGATCATGATCCCCAGCCGCTTGGCAACTTCCTGGTAGGCTTCCAGCATGCCGCCCATGTCGCGGCGGAAGCGGTCCTTGTCCATCTTGTCGTTGGTCTCGATGTCCCACAGGCGGCAGCTGTCCGGGGAAATCTCGTCGGCGACGACGATGCGCATCATGTCGCCTTCGAACAGACGGCCACATTCGATCTTGAAATCGACAAGACGGATGCCGACGCCCAGGAACAGGCCGCACAGGAAATCGTTAACGCGGATGGCAAGCGCCATCATGTCGTCCAGTTCCTGCGGGGTGGCCCAGCCAAATGCGGTGATGTGTTCTTCGGCGACCATCGGGTCGTTGAGCTCATCGTTCTTGTAGTAGAACTCGATGATGGAGCGCGGCAGCTGCGTGCCTTCTTCCAGGCCCAGACGGGTGGCGATGGAACCGGCGGCGACGTTGCGCACGACCACTTCCAGCGGAATGATCTCGACTTCCCGGATCAGCTGTTCGCGCATGTTGAGGCGGCGAATGAAGTGAGTCGGGATGCCGATGGCATTCAGATGATTGAAGATATATTCGGAAATCCGGTTGTTGAGCACGCCTTTGCCGTCAACAATCTCGTGTTTCTTGTTGTTGAAGGCAGTCGCGTCGTCCTTGAAGTGCTGAACCAGGGTTCCCGGTTCCGGACCTTCGTAAAGGATCTTGCCCTTACCTTCGTAAATGCGCCGGCGGCGGTTCATAGGCTATACCGTGTCTTTTAGAGAAACCTTTGACGGAACATGCTTACCTTGTCTGAAAATCCACCGGGACGTTTGTCGTCAACCGGCCGATGCTTGAAGGCAGCAGGCCCTGTTTTGCGGCGCGGAACTTAACCGAAGCCGGGCAAAAGTACAATCTTATGTTTCCGGAGAGTTCGCAGGGCGGTTATGCTTTTGACGCATGAGTGTACGTACTGCGTTGATTTGATCGGCTTGCGGGGATATGCAAGAGACCAAATCAGCCCCATATGGGGGGAAGTGCATCAGCGCAGTTCAGGAGACGATGAGTATGAGCACATTCGACAAGCGCGAGCAGGGGTTTGAAAACAAGTTTGCGCATGACGAGGAGCTGCGGTTCAAGGCAACCGCACGCCGCAACAAGTTGCTGGGTTTGTGGGCGGCAGGTCTTCTGGGCTTTGAAGGCGAGAAGGCCGACGAATACGCCAAGGAAGTTGTCCGGGCCGATTTCGAAGAGCCGGGCGAGGAAGACGTTTTCCGCAAGCTTCGCGAAGATTTCGACGCAAACAAGGTCGAGCAGTCCGATCATCAGATTCGTCGCACCATGGACGAACTGATGCACACGGCTGTCGACCAGTTGCAGAAAGAAGGCTGATCGAAGCTTTCTTCGATTGTCAGTTTCAAACGCCCGCCGGAAACGGTGGGCGTTTTTGTTTTGACGGGCATCATGATTGGCAAGTTGGGGCTTTTCCGGCCTGGAAGAAGAAAATCCCCATCTCCCTTTGCGTCAACCAAGCTCCCAGAATTGCAAAAACAGCGCTTGCGGTTGTGTCGGCGGACGGATTTGATACCTCCTCTATCGGAGGAGACGACCCGTGTCAGATAATGCCTTTCTTGCCGACAAGTTGCGTTCCGGAAAAGCCGTTATTACCGGCTGGTCCCAATTGTCCGCGCCCATGGTTCCGGAGTTGTTTGCGCGCTCGGGATACGAGGCGGTTACGCTCGATCTTCAGCACGGCATGTATGATTTTGCATCGGCGTGCGAGGCGATGGCAGCCATTGCTCTTGCCGGGGCGCACCGCATTGCCCGCATTCCCGTCGGTGACAACGCCCTTGCGGGACGGCTGATCGACATGGGGGCCGATTGCATCATCGCGCCGATGATCAATTCCCTTCGGGACGCGGAAACCTTCGCGCGGGCTGTCAAGTATCCGCCGATCGGCGACCGCAGCTGGTCGCCGTTCCGGGCAGCCATGCTGAGCGGCCAGACGCGGGACCAGTATCTCGAAAACGCCAATGCACAGACCCTTGCCTTTGCCATGATCGAAACCCAGGACGCGATCGACGCGCTGGACGAGATCCTGAGCGTCGACAGTCTTGATGGCGTGTTTGTCGGTCCGAGCGATCTTTCCCTTGCGCTGTCGAAAGGCGCTTCGCTCGATCCGAACGGGGCACATACCGGCGAAGTTGCCGGTGAGATTGCGGAAAAGGCGCTCGCGGCCGGGAAACTTGCCGGGATTTTCTGCCTCAACGCCGACAAGGTCGAGGAAGCCTATAATCAGGGGTTCCGGTTGATGTCACACGGCGTCGATACGCTCTTTCTTGATCATTCCGCCAGGGCTGCGCTCAAGGAAGTGGCCTGGCTGGCGGAGCAGGGCACAGGACCCGCAGCCGGATATTGATTTGCTCTTCTTGCGGAAGCTTGACCTGGGTCAATGTCATAGTTTCGATATTGCGAAAGTATTCAGATATCGAAACCGCGACGGTTCTGAGCTTCAACGGCAAAGTTGATTATGTCTCATAATCAACCACTGTTGCCGCTGTAGCTCAGGACGGAGAACCGCCGCTTTCCCGATGGGAGATCCTCATGTGGAAACTGGCAATGATCCTGTTCATCATCATCGGCCCGACGCTTGCCGGCCTTGGTGCACTGGTTCCGTTATCGATCTACGGTGTCGGCACATTCAATGCTCTGCTGCTGGTCGGCGGTGCGGCGACAGGCGCCGCGATCGCCATTCCGGTGAGCTATTGGGTGGCCACGCGCCTCGGAGCGTTGATGGACGCTTCCTCTGCACGGACCTGACAGCCGTCAGCCGAGCTTCTTCATGAAATGGGCAAAGGACATCATGCCTTCCGGCCAAGGACCGTGGCCGCTTTCCAGGTTGATGTGACCGGCGGCTCCGGCGTCCTGGAAGGTGGTGCCCCAGACCTTGGCGAAATGCTCGGCACGGGCGTAGTCGCAATATGGGTCGTCCCGGCTGGCGACAAGGTGCGCGGGGAAGGGCAACGGATGTTCGGGAATGGGCTTGAAGTCCCCGCCATCGAATTCCGCCACCAGCCCCTCGCGGTCCCAGTCGGAAGGAGCAACGAGATAGGCGCCGGCAATCTTGTCCTTCAGCGCATGAGCACCGTGGGCAACCAGGATGCAGCCAAGCGAATGTGCGACAAGCACAACGGGCCGTTCGGCGGCATCAACCGCTTTCACCAGCGTTTCCAGCCATTCCTTCTTGTTCGGACGATGCAGCTCTGCCTGTTTCACGACCCGGGCTGTAGGCATCTTGTCGCGCCAGCGCAACAGCCAATGGCCCGGCAGCGTCTGACCGTAACCTGGAACAAGCAGAATATCGGTGTCTGAAATTTTCACGGGCTACACCTTTTGCGTGGCTGTCGAAGATGTGCCGCTGTCTCGCAGTTTTTCCGGGCACTTGTCAATCGCGGCAAGGAATGTGCCGGATGTTCGGAAGGCTGGAAAAAGGAACCGGCAAGCTACCGGCCTTCGGACCTCAGCGCCGTTTGCGTTCAAAGCCTTCGAGGTGACGGCTGAGGCAAATGAAAGGAGCCGGCCCAAAGGACCGGCTCGATGTTTGTCGCCGTCAGCTTAAATCACGGCCCATAGGGCGAGACGCATACACGGCGTGGTCCGTGATAGGGCTGGAAGCTGTTGTCGCCAGGGCGGTAAGACCGATAACGCTGACCACACCACTGATAGTGCGCGGGGCTGTAGCCACGGCCGTAGCGAGGCGGGGCGGCGTAGCGCGGGGGAGCTGCGTAGCGTGGTGGGGCCGCATAGCGGGGGCCGGGAGCAACGCCGAAGCCGAAGGCAAAAGCTGCCGGCGGGAACCACCAGCCGTTATACTGGCGATAGCCTTGGCGATATTTCCGGTAACCCCGGTGCCCGTTGTAATAGTGGCGTCCGTTACGATTGTTGTAGCCGCGATGCGGGTTATGACCTCTTCTGTGGTCAACCTTGAGGACGTTCGCCGGCGCTTCCGAATGCGTCTGAACCGGCACCGGCGCGGTCTTGAGCAGTGGCAGTGGAGCGGCGAAGGCCGGCAAAGCCAGGCTCACGGCAAGACCACCGATGGCGGCGTGACTTAAAACGGATTTCCAGATCGACATCACATACTCCATGCTAATCATGGACATAAAACGTGGAGCGCCCGGCTTCGTTCCCCGAAATGGTCATGCTCCGTCATTTGTGATCGCGAAGATCTCAGGAAAGTGGGCCGTAAAAACCGTGTTTCAGGGCCCGGGCCCAACCCGAACGCCCGTTCTTTTCCGCCTCGGCGGAGGCTGTGTCCCAATCGTATGTCAGGATCTTTTCCTGAAAGTTCCATGCTCCGTGATTGTTTGTCATCAGGGCATAGCGGGCATGCGGACTGCCGGCTTCCATGACATGCCGGTGCGGATGGTCGTCTTCGTAGGACGGCAAGCCGACGCTGCCCGGATTGAGCAGGATCTGCCCGGTTTTCTGGAGGCGGATGGCCCTGGGAATGTGCGTGTGACCGCAGCAGATGACGGGAGCGGTTTCGCCCTTCAACTCGTCCAGCAAGGTCTGTTCGTCCGGCAGGTGTCCCTTCGGCCCGTCCACCTTTTCAGTCAGGTAGCGGTCGTCGTTATCCGGGGTGCCGTGGCACAGGAAAATCTCGTCCGTCAGGCGTATGGTCGGCTGGCTTGTTGCCAGCCAGTCGCGGCTTGCCCGGGAAAGACGCTCAGCGGCAAAGACGTCGGTCGGTCCCATTTTGTCGATCGGATCGTCCAGGACGATGCGGTCATGGTTGCCGCGAACGGTCGGCCAGGCAGTCTCACGCAGGATGGCGGCAGTTTCCTCCGGCCAGAGCGGACCGGAAATGCAGTCACCCAGATTGACGATCAGGTCCGGTGCTTCCAGTTTCAGGTCTGCAAGCACGGCTTCAAGGGCCAGGACATTGCCGTGAATGTCCGAGACGACGGCGATTTTCATGATTCAGCTATCCTGACGGCCGATCCGGCCAAGGTGAGTGATCTTGAACCCTTCAGGGCTCTTCAGGCCGTAGCCCAGAACCCGGTCGAACGCAATGTGGGCGGTCCAGATGATCGCGATCGGAGCAAAATCCCAGAAGGCGTAGGGATCCAGATCATAATCCGTGAGCAGGACGCCAAGCCCCATCAGGAGGGCCGGGCCGATGTAGGTGTGAAAGAGATTGTAGATCAGGGCGCCAACGCGTGGATTGGCCAAGTAGCCCAGCATCGACAGGTCGGGCACCAGAATGAGGATGACAAACGTCAGCCACGGTGCCCCTGTCCAGAAATAGAGGACCAATGAAGCAATCAGGATAAAAAGCGCTTCGATGCGCTGCCAGGCAACAAGGGATTTTTCGCCGGACATCGCTTTACCTTCCGCGGAAAGAGAAGGGGAGGCCGATGCCTCCCCGAAGCCCGACTACAGACCTCGGATCGTCATCCCGGACGCAGCGAAGCGGAGATCCGGGATCGGGGAGCCGAGGTCTATCGGTCAAACTTCCTGTGCGAATACAAAATTCTGTGGCTCCCCGGTCCCGGCTCGCGCTTCGCTTGGCCGGGATGACGACGGAAAGCAAATTTACGCCGCCAAATGGCGGAAGACTTATGCTTCGCCGAACACCCGTTCGAAGATCACATCGACATTCTTGGTGTGGTAGCCGAGGTCGAAGCGGTCGCGGATTTCTTCTTCGGACAGATATTTGCGCACATCCGCGTCGTTCAGAAGTTCGGTCAGGAAGTCGACCGAGGCGGCCCCTGCCACCTGGTAGCTGTCCCAGACCTTCATGGCGTTGCGCTGGACCAGACGGTATGCGTCCTCGCGCGACGAACCAGCCTGGGTGAGAGCGAGCAGGATACGCTGGGAATGCACGAGGCCACCGAGACGGTCCATGTTGCCGATCATGCGCTCCGGATAAACCAGCAGCTTGTCGATGACACCGGTCAGGCGGGCCAGAGCGAAATCCAGGGTGATGGTCGCGTCCGGGCCGATCATGCGCTCGACGGAAGAATGCGAAATGTCGCGCTCGTGCCAGAGAGCCACGTTTTCCATTGCGGGAATGGAGAAGCCGCGGACGATACGGGCAAGACCGGTCAGGTTTTCGGTCAGGACGGGGTTGCGCTTGTGCGGCATTGCCGACGAGCCCTTCTGGCCCTTGGAGAAGAATTCTTCCGCTTCCAGAACCTCGGTACGCTGCAGGTGGCGGACTTCCGTTGCCACGCGCTCGATGGAGGAGGCGATCACGCCGAGGGTTGCGAAATACATCGCGTGACGGTCACGCGGGATCACCTGGGTGGAGACCGGTTCGGCCTGGAGGCCCATGGCCTTGGCGACGTGTTCTTCCACGGCCGGGTCGATGTTTGCGAACGTGCCGACCGCACCGGAAATGGCGCAGGTGGCAATTTCCTCACGAGCTGCCAGCAGGCGCTTCTTGCAGCGGTCGAACTCGGCATAGGCTTCGGCCATCTTCAGGCCAAAGGTTACCGGTTCGGCATGGATGCCGTGGGAGCGGCCGATGCAGACGGTATCCTTGTGTTCCATTGCCCGGCGCTTGATCGCGGCAAGCAGGGCGTCCATGTCGGCCAACAGCATGTCGGTTGCCTTGACCAGCTGGACGTTGAAGCAGGTGTCGAGCACATCGGACGAGGTCATGCCCTGGTGCACGAAACGGGCATCCGGGCCAACGATTTCCGCCAGATGGGTCAGGAAGGCGATGACGTCGTGTTTGGTCTCGCGCTCGATCTCGTCGATGCGGTCGATGTCGAACGTGGCGCTGCCGCCCTTTTCCCAAATGGTCTTGGCCGCTTCTTTCGGAATGACCCCGAGCTCGGCCAGTGCGTCGCAGGCATGGGCCTCGATCTCGAACCAGATGCGGAACTTCGATTCCGGCGACCAGATGGCAACCATGTCGGGACGGGAATAGCGCGGGATCATCGGCGAATGGACCTCGTATGTGGAAAATCTGGCTGCGGAATAGCAGAGGGGCGCTGCCCCTTCAATGCGGAGACGCGGTTTTTGCTTGCAGCAAAGTGCCCGAATGTGAATTTTACGGTGCACACGAGCGCGATGCGACTGTCTTTGAGGAGACACGAATGACAATCTGGCGGCCGGCTAACACGATTGCGGTCAAGGCTCTTGCCTTGATCTGGCAGGATGACGCGCTGCTTCTGTCAGACGTGCGGAACGATACGGGACGTATCACCGGCATGCGGCCGCTCGGCGGCACCGTGGAGTTTGGCGAGCCCTGGCGCGATACCCTCCAGCGCGAGTTCCTGGAAGAGCTGGGAGCAAGGATCACTCTGCTGGACGAGTATATCGTCATGGAGAACATTTACGATCATCATGGCGTCGCAGGCCATGAGATCGTTTTTCTGTGCCACGCCCATTTTACCGACAACAGCTACTACCGGACCGATACCATCGTTTACGAGGTGAATGATGACACGGTCGGGACGGCACGCTGGATCACGCTTGACGAACTGGCCGCCAAGGGGCTTGAGCTCTATCCCTCCGGTTTGAAGGACAAGCTGCCAGGGCAGGCGGGGAAACCCGCGCCGGGCCGCCGTTTCAGCTAGGCTGGATCCTGAAAGGCCTCACGCGCCGTCGCCGTATTCCATCCGCTCGTCAGCCTTTTCCTCGGCCATGTAGAGATCGAACTTGTCCTGGCGAAGGCGAAGGCGCACCGCAAGGATGTAGACCGCAACTGCGAGAGCAGAAACCACGGCGATATCCGGTCCAACCGGCAGGTAGCCCGCGCCGCCGCCGAAGGAACCAAGCCAGGAAATGAGCACAAGACCTGCAAGATAGGGAGCAAGCCAGGCCGCCTCGCGCCAGTCCAGGCTGTCGAAGCCGCCTCTGCTGTTGCGGTAGATCATCAGCAGGAAACCGATGAGCAGGCAGACGCCCAGATGCAGCATGGTGTCCCAGCCGCTCCAGTAGATGATCAGGCTGGCGACGACGAAGGCAAGACACCCGGTGACAGGCGCAGCGGGCAGCACGAAGGCTCGCGGGGCGTCGGCCATCAGCTGGCGGAAGGCCAGCACGGCGACAGGGCCGACGACGAAAGACAATACGATGGATGACGTGTTGAGGGCGAGCACTTCGTTGAATGGCAGAATGAAGAAGAACAGAGCCGAGACAACGAAGTTGATCAGCAAAGCGAACAGCGGCACGCCGCGCGCCGAAAGCGTTTCCATGAACTTCGGAAAGAGACCGTTCTGGGCCATGGCAAGGCCGAGGCGGGCGTTCGAGCCGACGGACACAAGCGCCGAGGCAAAGCTGGAGATGCGGGCACTGCTGTCCAGAATGCTGACGATCCAGAGTGCGCCGACGGCGGTCGCAAGGGCCGCCATGGGGCCCAGCTCGCCCGGGAAGCTGAGCGCCGCCCAGCCTTGCTTGAGCTGTGACTGATCAAGGGCGCCCAGGAAGGCGAGCTGCAGGCCGCCGTAGATCAGTAGGCAGACGACCAGGCTGATCACCAGCGCCAGCGGCACGTTCACCTTCGGATTGCGGGCTTCCCCGGCCATATCGATCACGTGGCGGAAGCCGATCAGGGCGAAGATCACGCCGCCGGTTGAGATCGCCGACAGGATGCCCTTCAACCCCTCGGGGGCAAAGCCACCGTATTCGCTGAAATTGGCGTATCGGAACTCGGAGGTGAGGATAACGGCGGCCAGTCCGGCCGGAACAAGGATCTTGACCCAGGTGAGCGCCGTGTTGAGACGGGCAAAGAAGCGGACGCCAAAGGCATTGAGTACCGTGAAGACCGCCAGCAGGACGCAGGCAACCGCCAGACCGGCAGGGCTGAGAAGTCCGTCTGACCCGTAAAGCCAGGGGGCAAGGCTCTTGGAGTAGCGCAGTACTGCCTCCACCTCGATGGTGGCGGTGGTGTTGTAGCCAACCCAGGCCGTCCAGCCCATTGTCATGGAGACGACCGACCCGTGGGAAAAATGAGGCACACGGCCGATGCCGCCTGCAACCGGCAGGATCGCCGCGATCTCGGCGAAGGTCGCGGCAAGAAGCAGCATCGCGAAGCCGCCAATCATCCAGGCGATGAGTGATGACGGCCCGGCAGCTTGCGCAGCCATCAAGGGCGCGAACAGCCAGCCAGATCCGAGAATTCCGCTGATCGCCACAAAGGTGAGGCTCAGCAGACCGATACTGCGTTGCATATGCGCCAAGACGATTCCCCCAGTCTTTAACGGGGAGAGCTTAACCGAGGGAATGTCTCGACGGAAAGACGCGTTGCGGAAGTAATTGCTTCGCGACCGGAAGTCGTGGGTGAAACGGGTACCTGTAGCCCATCTTTCGAGACGGACCTGACGGTCCTCCTCAAGATGAGGGTGTTTGTGTGGGAAGTCTGAGGTGAAATTACTTTCAGAGCTTCAGAGCTTCAGAGCTTCAGCCCATCAGAGCCTCCCACCACCTCATCCTGAGGAAGCGCGAAGCGCTGTCTCGAAGGATGGGCCGCTTGCTCAATTTTTTGATGCGGTTTCACCCCGTTTCGATAATGCGGGAAGCAGGTCGAACTCACCTTTGATCAAGGCTTCTTTCTTGTTACGCCGCCATCCTTTTACCTGGCGTTCGCAGGCAATCGCGTCTGTAAGCTGCTCGAACTCGCAATTGAAAACCAGTTCAACCGGTCGGTAGCGCGCTGTGTAACCGTCGTACGTGCCTTGCTGATGTTCACTAACTCGGCTCGCGAGATCCTTTCGCGTGACGCCTGTGTAATAGCTGCCGTTCGAACATCTGAGGATATAGAAAGTAACCTTCATCGATGCTGGATATCATGGCTTGGACAAATAGTGGTCGGGCCGGTTGGGGGTGTGGCCCATCTTTCGAGACGGACCTGGCGGTCCTCCTCAAGATGAGGGTGTTTGTGTGGGAAGTCTGAGGTGCAAGATGCCTCCCAGCCTCCCAGCCTCCCAGCCTCCCAGCCTTGATGCCTCCCTCCACCCCATCCTGAGGAAGGCCAAAGGCCTGTCTCGAAGGATGGGCCGCTTGCTCAGCCTGTGGTGGCGTTTCCTCTATAAAAACGGTTGCCTTTAGGATGCCTAGTCCACGACGTATGACCCGGGCACTCGATAAGAGCTAGCGCCGCCTTCAAGCCTCTTCCGCGGCCTTGCGGATCGCGGAGACATTGCCGGCATAGCTTTCCACCGTGCCGCCCTTGAAGACTGCGGACCCTGCCACCAGCACATTGGCACCAGCCGCTGCAACGAGGGGGGCGGTTTCGGGGGTGACGCCACCGTCGATTTGGAGGTCGATCGGACGGTCACCGATCATCTGGCGGATGCGGCGGGTCTTTTCGACCTGCGACTGGATGAATTTCTGACCGCCGAAACCCGGGTTGACCGTCATCACCAGAATGAGATCCAGCCGGTCGAGAACATATTCAATGACGCTTTCCGGGGTCGACGGGTTCAGAGAGACACCGGCCTTCTTGCCCAGATTGCGGATTGCCTGCAGAGACCGGTCGAGATGCGGGCCGGCCTCGGCATGAACCGTAATGATGTCGGATCCTGCCTTTGCAAAGGCTTCCAGGTAGGGATCGCAGGGAGCGATCATCAGGTGGGTGTCGAAGATCTTGTCCGTGTGCGGGCGCAGCTTGGCGATGACATCCGGGCCGAAGGTGATGTTCGGCACGAAGTGGCCGTCCATGACGTCGAGATGGATCCAGTCGGCTCCCGCTTCCACCACGTCGCGGACTTCCTGGCCGAGTTTGGAAAAATCGGAGGCGAGGATGGAGGGGGCAATCTTGACGTCGCGCGGCATGGCAAACTCCCGGACAGGCCAGACGGGCCGTTATCGTCCCGTTTTCTGATGTTGCCGCCGCGCTAGCACTTCTGATGCGACTGGGCAAGATACCCGAGCCGGCCTCAATCGGTTTAGAAGCTCAAAGACGTCCCGTTATCGCCAGATATCTGCGGTCCGGTCCTTCGAAGCCGAGGCTGTCCATCTGGATTAGCACGGCAAAGACGGGCGGGGCTTCATCGGGGAAATGGGTGACGATGCGCTCGATCCGGTAAGCCAGCGGGCAACGGCGGCTTTCAGGCACGCTGTTGTCCTCGTTGAGGATGCGGGTGACGCCATTGTGGACCATGGTCAGGCGGAACCCCTTGGTCTCGGCACCGTAGCTCTGACACTGGGCATTCGGCAGGGGGTATTCCGACAGGGTGAGGTCGATTGGATCGTCACCGGACAGGAAGGCGGTACGGGTGGCAACCAGCATCTTGTGGGGATCGGATGTCAATTCCGTGCGAGGATTGAAACCGACCGTCTGGCCTTTACCGGCAATGGCCTTGTCCTGAAGCAGCGGCTGGGCGGCAAGACGGTTCTCCGCCCTGGTCTCCGACAGGGCGTTGTCGGCTGCATCGCCCGGACCCGGGTCAACATCCTTGCGCAGGCGGAAGGGGGACGGCGGCACCCAGGTATCGCCGATCACGTCGACAACGAAGATCTCAGAATAGGGGAAGCCGGATCCGTCCTGGACGCCGAACTGCTCAAAGGCGAAGAAATCGCCGTTCCTGGAAAAGCCGAGAAGCTGAAGCTCTGCGGTGTCTCCAGCCATTGCGGCCGGGACAAGGCTCGCGCCGGCAAGCAGGAGCGTTGCGGCACACAGAAGACTGCGGCCCGCCGATGAGCACAGGGATTTGACGGTGGATGGCAGAACGGACACGGCACTTTCCTCACGCGAAGTGTTTGACCTGGCAAGTGGTAAGCCTAGCACGTTCGCCTGTCAGGTGTGCTACGTCACAGTTTTCACGTTCAGACGGCAGAACACTCGTACAAACGGTTTCAGGAACAGGGGCAGGATGTAGATCGGAAACTGGCCGACAGCGAACCAGAGCCAGGTGAATTCCGGCAGGGTGCCACCGAAGGCGGCGACCATCAGTCCCATGTTTCTGGTGCCACAGGTATGGGCGATTGCATAGGCGTCTTCTCGGGTCGCCGGTGAGAACAGCAACAGGCTGAGCGCAATCTGTACCAGTGCGAGGCAGAAGGTGATGGCGGTAAGGCCCAGCGTGAACAGTGGTTTTGCGGCAAAGCTTGCGGCGACACCGTCCATGGCAGCTATGGCAAAGACCAGCAGCAGCAGCACATTGAGACCGCTGATGTGGTGGGAGGAGCGAGCCAGGCGCTCTTCACCGGCCAGCTTGCGAAAGGCAATCGAGACCGCAAAGGCGCCTGCAAGCAGCAGGGAGAGCTGGATGGCTAGCCCACCGACGCTGAGCGGCAGGGCAGGCCCGAGCATCAACTCGCCGATGAAGGGGGCCGTCAGCGGGGTGATGATCAGAGCGGCAACAGAAAGCGCGAGACTGAGGGTGCCATCAAGGCCGAGCAAATAGATGAAGGCAGGAGCCGCCATCACTGGGGGAGCGGCGGTTGCGATGAAGAGGGCCAACATCACATCGGGGCCAAGAGCCTTCAGGCCGGAAAGATCGATCAGCAGCCACGTCAGCAGGGGGGCGCCGAGCATCATCCACAGGAGGGCGGCAATCAGAAGCGTGGGGCGACGCAGGCGCATGCGGATCGCGAAGGTGTCGACCCGCAGAAAAGCCAGGGTCAACAGGCTGAAGACAGCAACGGTCAGGTAGGGCCGTAGATAGGCGGACAGCGCCGGCAAGGCCATGCCGATGAAGATACTCACAGCAAGGGCGGCCGTTCCGTTGCGCCCGATCCATGCCAAGCCTGCACCACACCATCGAATCATCTTAAGTTGTCCTTTGAACCGCGAGTTGTGGCAGGCACTTCCGCGCCTCTTAAAGGATCCGGACCTCGGACGCCAGTATTAGGGCACCGTCCGGAACAGGCATGACAGCAAAAACCAGGCAAACGCAATCCTTCGACGTGATGGTGCTCGGCGCCGGTATCGTCGGCGTGTCGACGGCACTGCATCTGCAGCGGCTGGGCCTGTCCGTTGCGCTGATCGACCGCAAGCACCCGGGCGAGGAAGCTTCCTTCGGCAATGCCGGGATTGTCCAGCGCAACGGCTTCGTACCGCATGCGGTGCCGACGCATCCGCTCACGCTTCTGGGGATCCTTTTCGGCCGCTCCAGTGCCGTTTCGCTGGACATGGCCACCGTACTGCGGATGTTGCCGTGGCTGCGCCAGTTCCACGCAGCAGGCAACGCCCGCGGGGTTGAGGCCTATTCGCGGGCGATTGCTCCGTTGAGAGCCTTTGCCGTCGAGGAGCATCTGGACCTGGCGCATGCGACCAATGCCAACCGCTTTTACCGCCAGGGCGGCTGGCTGCATCTTTACCGCTCGGAGACTGCCTTCCACGCAAGCGAGAGCGAACGACAATACGCGCGGGTGTTTGGCGTTTCCTATCGGGAAATGTCGGCTGGCGAGATCGGAACGCTGGAGCCGGGCCTGACGGCGCAGGGGCTGAGGGGCGTTCATTGGCCGGAAAGTTGTTCGGTGTCCAATCCCGGTGCCGTGGTCGATGCTTTCTGGCGAGGATTCGTGCATGACGGGGGCGGGTATTTCCGCGCCGATGCGATGAAGCTGAAGCAGGAGCGTGGCGGCTGGCAAATCGAGGGGGAACGCGGCACATTGTTTTCCCGCCAGGCAGTGGTTGCCCTCGGCGCCTGGTCCGCGGATCTGCTGGCACGTCTTGGAGAAACCTATCCGCTTGCGGTCAAGCGTGGCTACCACATGCATTATCGTCCGTTGTCCGGGGCGTCCCTGTCACGACCGGTTGTGGATGTCGAAAACGGCTTCGCCCTGACACCGACGGATAATGGCATTCGCCTGACCACTGGCGTCGAACTGGCCGAGCGCGATGCCCCGCCCAATCCGGCGATCGTCAAGCTGGCGAAACGACGGGCCGAGGAAATTTTTCCGCTTGGACGGGCGTTACAGGAACAGCCGTGGATGGGAAGCAGGCCATGTTTGCCGGATTCGCTGCCCGTGGTTGGTCCGTCTGCAAAGATCCCGGGCCTGTGGCTCAACTTCGGCCATGCCCATGACGGTTTCACGCTCGGGCCGGTGACGGGACGGCTACTGGCCAGCATGATTGCGGGCAAGCAGCCTTTCCTGGACCCGGCGGGGCTGTCTGCGTTGCGGTTCGCCACCTGAGCGTCTAACCTGGTGGCCGATCAAGGTCGGATGTCAGCTCTCGCGCAAAGGCAGGGCGACGGTATCCTTCACCGTATTGACGACGATGCGAGACTGCACATCGGACACGAGCGTATTGTCCAGCAGCTTCAAACGCAGAAAATTGTCGTAGGTTTTGATATCATCCGTCACAACCTTGATAAGATAGTCGACGGCACCGGTGATGCGCTCGCACGTCACGACCTCGGGCCAATGGTGGACCAGCTTGTCGAAGGTTTCCATGTTCTCGCGGCTGGGAACCGCAAGCTTGACGAACGAGTAGGCCACGAAGCCAAGACCCACGGATTCGCGGTCGATGATGGCAGTGATCTGGCGGATGATTCCCTGTTCCTTGAGGCGCTTGATCCGGCGCCAGCAAGGCGTCTGGCTCATGCCCGCTTCCTTTGCCACCTCGGCAATGGAGAGCGACGCATCCCGTTGCAGTACACGCAGAACACGTATGTCCGACGGGTCGAGAAGATATTTATCTGTCATTGGATATTTTAGGAATTTTTATTCTGCCTCTGGGTGATTGGCCGTGACGATAGCACAGAAATTGCCTGAGAAAAGGATGATATTACCTATTATGTGAGGTTGCCGCCGGGGGACATTGCCCCAGATGTCGGTTGAGGAGGAATTCGGATGAACGTGCACATGCCAACCGTTACCCTGGAGGACAAATACGTCGCCACGGAAGGACGGGTCTATCTGACAGGCATACAGGCGCTTGTCCGGCTGGCGCTCGATCGGGCGCGCATGGACCAGTTGGCCGGCCTGAAAACGGGCGGCTTCATTTCCGGCTACCGGGGATCGCCGCTTGCCGGTTACGATACAGAGCTGATGCGGGCTCATCGCCACCTCAAGGGGTATGACGTCGTCTTCAAGCCGGGCGTCAACGAAGAGCTGGGCGCGACCGCAGTGTGGGGCAGCCAGAAGCTGCGCGGCGAGGGCGGTGTTGGACGGGCGACCTCTTACGACGGTGTCTTCGGCATCTGGTACGGCAAGGCGCCGGGCGTCGACCGTGCCGGCGATGTGCTGCGCCAGGCCAACGCTTCGGGCACCGACCGCAACGGCGGGGTGCTTGCCTTGGCCGGTGATGACCACCTTGCAAAATCCTCCATCCTGCCGGCGCAGAGCGAGTTCTATTTCGAGCATGCAGAAATTCCGGTCCTGAACCCGGCCGATATCCAGGATGTTCTCGACTACGGCCTGCACGGCCTGGAAATGTCCCGCTTCACCAGCCTCTGGACGGCCCTGATCTGCGTTGCCGACACGATGGATGCATCGGCAACGATCAATATCTCTCCGAACAGGCTGCGCATGGTGCGTCCGCTGGAAGGCGATCCGCGCAAGGACTATCACCAGAACCGCGATCTCCTTCTGGGTAACCGCCTGGAGACAGAGCGTCTGGTGCGCGATCTTCGTATTCCGGCGGCTCAGGCCTATGTGCGGACGAACGGTCTGGACCGGGTCACCTTCGGAACGAGGACCAATCCCAAATACGGCATCGTTGCTTCCGGCAAGGCCTATCGGGATCTTCTGCAGGCACTCGACCTGATGGGCATTACAGAGGACTTTGCCAAGGCGCTGGGCCTCGGGGTTTACAAGGTGGCAATGAGCTGGCCTCTGGAGCCGCTCGGCCTGCGTGATTTCGCCCGTGGCACAGAACGTTTGCTGGTGGTGGAGCACAAGCGCGCGTTCATGGAATCCCAGATCAAGGACATCTCCTATCACTGGCCGGAAATGAGCCGGCCGGAGATCTGGGGCAAACGCCGTCCGGACGGGACACCGTTCCTGTCCGACGTTCTGGAACTGTCCGTTGCCGAGCTGATCGAAGGCCTCATGACCTGGCTGCCGGGCGATGTGGTTTCGGAAGAAATGCGCGCGGTTGCCAACCGGATGACCAAACAGGCCATGTGGGCCCAGGGCCATGCGGAACGCGCTGCCCGTATTCCCTACTTCTGCTCCGGCTGCCCGCATTCCACGTCGACCAAGACACCGGAAGGCTCCCGCTCGCTGCCGGGCATCGGCTGCCACGCGATGACGGAAATGGCCGGGCGGACAACGGAAGGCCAGATTGCGATGGGCGGCGAGGGTGTCTTGTGGGTCGGGCAGCAGCCTTTCTCCGGCGACAGCCACGTCTTTGCCAACGTCGGCGACGGCACCTACTTCCATTCCGGCATCCTGGCGATCCGGCAGGCGCTCGCCTCCAACGTCCCGATCACCTACAAGATCCTCTACAACGACGCGGTTGCCATGACCGGTGGCCAGAAGGTGGACGGCCAGCTGACCGTTCCGCAGATCACCCGTCAGCTTGAAGCCGAAGGCGTCGAGCGGATAGCGGTGGTTTCGGAGAACCCGGACAGCTACGGCTCCTGGACACCGCTTGCCCCGGGAACCAAGATTCACCACCGCGACGAACTGATGGACGTTCAGGAAGAGTTCCAGACCTTCAAGGGCGTGTCGGTGATCGTTTACGACCAGACCTGCGCCGCGGAAAAGCGCCGCCGGCGCAAGCGCGGGCAGTTTCCCGATCCGGACATGCGCCTCTTTATCAATGACCGGGTGTGTGAAGGCTGCGGAGACTGTTCCGTGCAGTCCAACTGCCTGTCGGTGGAGCCACTGGCAACGCCATTCGGTGAAAAGCGCGTCATCAACCAGTCGAGCTGCAACAAGGACTTCTCCTGTATCAAGGGGTTCTGCCCGTCCTTTGTCGAGATCAACGGCGCTGCACTGAAGAAGCCGAAGAAGGCGGATGTCGATATCGACACCTTGGTGGAAACCCTGCCGCTGCCGACGCTTGCTTCGCTTGACCGCACCTGGAACACGCTTGTGGCCGGTATCGGCGGCATGGGTGTGACCACGATCAGCGCGATCCTGGCTATGGCGGCCCATGTGGACGGCAAGCAGGCTTCCACGCTGGACATGACCGGCCTTGCCCAGAAGGGTGGCCCGGTGACGTCTCACGTGCGTTTTGCGGCGGGCAACAGGTCGATTGAAGGTCCGCGGGTTCCGGCAGCCAGCCTCGACCTTCTGATCGCGAGTGACATGGTGGTGGCCGCGAACGCGGATCAGCTCGCGCTCGCTCATCGTGGTCACACGATGACCGTCGCCAACACCAAGGTGGCCCCGACTGCGGAATTCGTGCTGAAGCAGACGCTTTCCTTCGATGAAAAGCAGATGGACAGCACCCTGCGCAAAGCCTCCGGCACATATCTGCCTGTCAATGCAGCAGACATTGCCGAGAAGCTTCTGGGCGATGCCATCTATGCCAACATGCTGCTGGTCGGTATGGCTTTCCAGAGTGGCGCATTGCCGGTCTCGGACTATGCCATTGAAACCGCGCTGGAGCTCAACGGCGCGTCGGTGAAGAACAACATCAAGGCGTTCCGTGCAGGCCGCGTGCTGGCTGCAGATCCGGAAAAACTGCTCAAGGCCCTGCCGTCGGAAGCAAAACAGCGTGTCTTTACCGTCGATGAGAAGATTGCCTTCAACGCCCAGGAGCTGACTGCCTATCAGGATGCGGCCTACGCACAGCGTTATCTGGATCTGGTCGGCAAGGTCAAAGAGGCTGACGAAGCGCATGGTCCGGGCCCGTTCCGCCTGACGCAGACTGTGTCCGACATGCTCTTCAAGTTGATGGCCTACAAGGACGAATATGAAGTCGCGCGGCTTTATAGCGATCCTGCCTTCAAGGAGAAGATCGCGCAGCGCTTTGAAGACCCGAAGAAGCTGAAGGTTCATCTGGCGCCGCCGTTCCTCGCGCATCGCAAGGATCCAAAGACCGGCCGTCCGCAGAAGATTGCCTTCGGACCCTGGATCTTCTCCGCGTTCAGCTTCCTGGCGAAGTTCAAGGGCATGCGCGGCAAATGGTACGACCCGTTCGGCCGGACGGCGGAACGCAAGACCGAGCGCGCGCTCATCAGCCAGTATGAGGGCGATATTGCCGAGATCCTGAAGCGGCTGCCGGAAGGACACTACGGCCTGTTGGTCGAGCTCGCCCGGGTTCCGGATCTTATCCGCGGGTTTGGTCCGATCAAGGATGACAACATCGAAAAGGCGACTGAAAAGCGCCGTGTGCTTCTGGAGCAGCTCGACAGAAGCAACGACGGCGGTTCGGACAACAAGACCGGCACCAAGGAGTTTCTGGCGGCAGCCGAATAAAGGCTGAGCAGGAACAGCAAAAAACCGGCGCCGCAGGGTGCCGGTTTTTTTATGTCTTTTGCTCCGGGTGAGGGCGCTGCAATCCTGAAGCAGAAGGCAAGTCCATGGACGAGCTAGCGCCAGGGGCCGCTAATGATCGGCCGCCGCCGGTTTTCTTCGCGGGCTCTCAAATCGTTGTCGCTGAGGACATCGAAAAGAAGATCGTCCGGAATGGATTGATGGCTGGATCGGCGGGAAAGGGCCTTGCCGAGTTTCCGTCGCAGGAGGGCCGCCAGTTGATAGAGACCGCGGGTGCGGGAGGGCGGTATGGCGGCGACACGGGGAAAACGGACCACGGAGGACATGGCTGGCTCAAATAAAGAAATATATTGCTTTCTTTATTTAGATTGCGCCTGGTGAAGGGTCAATAAGAAAAGGGAAATATTTCTTTATCTCGTGCGCTGCTGACGGGCACGCCTCTGTCCAGGGACCTTGCGGCGCAGCGAATGTATTTAAACCAGTCGCAATTTCTGACCTTCGGAGGCTATTGAAACGGCCCTTGAAAATCTTTTTTCGGAAAAAATATTCGGATTTCAACGGGATAAAAAAGTGACTTCGAGCGGGGAACGACGCGGTCAAAATTGTTACATTTCAATGACATGTAATGAATACATGCGATATAGTTAGAATTGTTCTCAAGTTTTAAAAAAAGACAATTACATTCTGGAAAAGCGCGTTTCGACCTTCTTTAAAACTCATCGTCATTTTCTGTACCAACGCCAAACCGGCACACTTGTGAAAATTGGTAATGGAACATGACTGAAGCGTTGAAAACAGAACTGGTGAACTTCTCGGAGCTGACCGGTGAAGCTGGCAGCGCCCGGAGGGCCGAACTGGCCCGGCATGTCGCAACCCTGTTTGCCCTGACCTCCGATCGGTGCTCCGACGAGCAGGTGGATATTTATGACTCCGTTCTCTTGCGGCTTGTCGACATGGTGGAAGACGAAGTTCGCCGTTATGTCGCTGACCAGATGTCCAGCCTGAGACGCGGTCCGGAAGAAACCATCCGCCGTCTGGCCGATGACGAGATCGAGGTAGCTGAGCCGATCCTGCTGCGCTCCACCGTGCTGCGGGAGGCCGATCTGATCAAGATCGCCGAAAAACGCGGCAATGCGCACCGGTTCGCCATCGCACAGCGCGAAGTTCTGTCTGAAGAGCTGACCGATGTGCTGGTGCGTCGCGGTGATCTGAAGGTCAAGCGCAAGGTGGCCAGCAACGACGGTGCTTGCCTGTCGGATGCATCGATCATGGCCCTTATCAGCGATGCTGCCTCCGATGCGACGCTGCAGCTTTCCTTGAGCGAGCGTGCGGATCTTGCCGAAGCGCATATCGCCAGCCTGATCTCGGTTGCCAGCGAGGAAGTCCGGCGGAAGCTGCATGCAACCGGCCGTGGTCACGAAGCCGAGCGGGTAGAGGAAGCGGCCGATATCGCCGCACAGCGCATGTCCAACCAGTACTGGCTGGGCCGTTACGACTTCGAAACAGCGCGCAGCCGGGTACTGCTGCTGGCCAAACGCGGGATGGTCAATGAGGCGGCCCTGCGCCGGTTCGCCTCGGAAGACCGGTTCGCGGAAGCGGTCGCCACCTTTGCCTGGCTGGTGAGATGCGGTGTCGAGGAAGTCAGCCACTGGATGGTGCGCCCCGATCCGGAGCCGTTCGTCATCCTTGCCAAGGCTTCCGGGTTCTCCTCCATCACCGTGGGTTCCCTGCTGGCCATCGGCCCCTGGCGCCACCGCCTGACACCGGATGTGCGCAGCGATGCCATGGCCATGTTCGAGCGCATGACGATCGCCGAAGCCAAACGCAAGATGGCTCATTGGAACAACACCGTTCTGCACTGACACAATTAAGCAAGGCGCCTCCTGCCTGCATGTAAGGCCCGGTTCGAAAGGATCGGGCCTCTTCTTTTTCAGCGCCTTGCGAAAAGCCAGCTTTCTTTCAAATGGCACAGATCCGTGCCAAGAAAGACGGGGATCCTTTTCGCGACTCGTCCTGGGGCTGACATGCGCTTTTCACATCCAACCAATCGCCGATCCTGTCTTGCCGATGGCGGCCGCAAGAGGCCAGGCAAGGCATTCCTTCTTCTGTCAGGTCTGCTTGCACTCTTTCTGTGTCTGGGTGGTTTGCCCTCAGGGGCGCAGGCACAGGGAATACCCGGGCTGTTTTCCGGAAAGGGCTCTACCAAGACCGACACCGGTACCGGGGCTCCGGCCGCTGAAACGACGACAGATGGAAACGCGCAGCCGGAAGCGGCTGGCTCTGTAGTGGCGCCGGCCGACGGCGCCGGCGAAGGCGCAAACCTTCTTCAGACCGTGGACGAGTTCACCGAAGATGCCGTCGAGGCCCGGGATGTCCTCAAATCCATCGTGCAGAAAATTCCCGAGATCCAGGATGTGATGGTGGAGACCCTGCGCGCCCAGGGGGGCGAACGGGGTCTCAACTGGATGTCGTCGACGCTGGTGGACATTCTGATAGCCGTTGTTCTCGGCCTTGTGGCCTCTTCCCTGGTGAACCGTTGGGGCCGGCGGCAATTCGCGTCCTGGTACCAGCCGGACGCGACGACACGGGCTGACAAGATTATCTATCTTTATGCCCGGGCGATCCTGATGTTCGTCGGTGTCGGGCTCTTCTTTGCCGTAGCGGCCGGGGTATTTCTTCTGGTCGGAACGGGCATTGATGCATCCAACAAGACCGCACTTGTGGTTGTCGGCACCATGGCGGTTTTTCTGGCGCTCCGTGTTGTCTGGCTGAATGTGCTGGCACCCGACGCGGAGAGCCACCGGTTGCTGGCGCTTTCCAATCAGGAAGCGACCAGGCTCTACAGGACGCTGCTTGTCGGCTCCGCCATTTCCCTTGCGGCGGTTGCCTTCTGCCTCTGGATGGAGCGACTGGGTCTGTCGCCTGACATTCACAAGCTGGCATTGATTGCAGCCTCCGCGCTGTCGATGGTCATCCTGTCCGGCATCGCGATTGTCTATCGCAGGGTGATTGCGCGGCTGATCCGGGGAAAGAAGGGGGCTGAAGCGCCGATCTGGCGAAGAGTTCTGGCCAGCGGCTGGCACTTTGTTGCCGTTGCCTATTTCTTCCTCGCCTGGGGGATTTCGGCAGTGCGTATCCTGCTCGACTTGCCGGACGCGATCGGTCTGGTCGGTGCGCCGCTGGAAGTGCTGCTGATGGCTGCGGTTGCCTATGGGCTGCTGATCCTGCTCATCGACCGGGTTCTGTTGCCGCGGCTGGACACGGCCGCCGCACAGGAGAAGATTGCCGAGGATATCAAACGTGCCGAAGCAGGCGAGGGCGGCGAAGAGGATGTTGCCAGCACTTTGGCCCAGGCGCGCGCGGAAGCTGCCGAGCGGGAAGCGCGGCGCTCACCCTTCCGGGACCTGTTCGACCGGGGCGCCACTATTCTGGTCGTGTTCACCTCGCTGGACATGCTGGCTTCCAAATGGGGACTGCCGCTTGCCGGTAGCGGCTCGCTGATCGGTTCCTTCGTCGAGGTGCTTCTGGTCATGTTCCTTGGCTACATGGCCTATGAGGCCGTGAAAATCGTCATTGACCGGGAAATTGCCAAGGAAGCGCCTGCCGAGAAAGACGAAGAGGCGGAAGTCGGCGGAACCGGTGAGAGCCGGATTTCCACCTTGCTGCCGATCTTCCGCAATTTCCTGCTCATCACGATCGTGGTGATCGCCACAATGGTGATCCTGTCGCAACTGGGCGTAAATATCGCGCCATTGTTCGCCGGTGCCGGTGTCGTCGGTCTGGCAGTTGGATTCGGGGCTCAAACCCTCATCCGGGATATCTTCTCCGGAGCTTTCTATCTGATCGACGATGCCTTCCGGAAAGGGGAATACATCGATATCGGCAGCGCCAAGGGCGTTGTCGAAAAGATTTCGATCCGGTCGATGCAGTTGCGGCACCACCGCGGTGCGCTTACGACGGTTCCCTTTGGCGAAATTCAGAAAGTGGAGAATTTCTCGCGAGACTGGGCGGTGATGAAACTTGCGTTCCGCGTTACCTACGACACCGACGTGGAAAAGATGCGCAAGATCATCAAGAACTTCGGCAAGGAACTGCTGGAGGACGAGTATTTCGGGCCCATGTTCCTGGCGCCGCTGAAATCTCAGGGCATCATGTCGATGGAAGACAGTGCCATGATCGCGCGTGTCAAGTTCACCACCAAGCCTGGCAAGCAGTTCGAGCTTCGCAAGGTTGTTTATGCGGGGCTTCGCGACCTCTTCGAAAAGAACGGCATCAGGTTCGCACATCGCCAGGTGACCGTGCGTGTTGCCGGGTCTGACGGCGATGAGGAGGTCGTGACACCCGGCGCCAGGGAAGCTGCTGCGGCTGGTGCTGCCGCGGCTGGAATGCTGGGTGAGGGAATTGGTGACGAGACCGGCGGCAGCGCCGAGGACCAGCTCTAGCACCCGCTGTGTCGCAGCGCCGGATCCTGGACTTGCGGCGAGACCGCCATAATGGTGTGCTTCACTTCTCGGATCGCAAATGTGAAGGGGGAGACTATGCTGAAACCAATGTTTCTGGGAACTGCGCTTGCGGTTGCCCTGTCATGCCAGGCCATTGCGGGACCTTTGCAGGACAAGGCGGCTGAAGCGGAGGCCGCGCTTGATGCTGGCAAGGGCGGGGAAGCCATCTCTTTGATGCGCGAGGCTCTTTTCGACGTTTGGTCGAAAGCCACCATTTCCATTCCAACCGCCTTGTTCGTGATGGCCCCTGCCGACGGCTTCGGCATCTATAAACCCAGGGGGGATGCAGCTTTCGGAGCGGACGAGCCGTTGCGCATCTATCTGGAGCCGGTTGGCTTCGACTGGAAACAGCAGGATGGCCTGTTCACATCCCTTCTGACCGTCGACTTCGACCTCGCGTCGCCCGATGGCAAGGTGCTGGCAGGGCAAAAGGGCTTCGGCCGGTTCGACTTCAAGAGCCACGTGCCCAATACCGAATACATGGCCAACCTGACCCTGAATGTCAGCGGGGCTCCGGCGGGCGACTATGTACTGGAACTCACCGTCAACGATGAATTCAGCGGCAATTCCGCGAAAGTCCGGATGCCCTTTTCGATCAAGTAGGTGCATCGGCAACAGGGTGAGGGGCGGTCTATTCGCTTTTGTGCGCCAGGTCCGTGGACCTCTTGACTGAAATCCGATATCGGTCCCGGCAGGCACCAGGAAGAGGCTTGCCATGACTTGAGCTGCCATCCGGCAGCCGGGATGCGCCACCCTTCGCTGATCGAGGAAACCGGGCCCAGGCATGAAGCTCTACGACTGTTTTGTCTTCCATAACGAATTCGACCTTCTGGAAATCCGTCTTCGGGAGATGGAGAACCATGTCGACAAGTTTGTCCTGGTGGAAGCGAACCAGACGCAACGCGGTGGTCCCAAGCCGTTCTACTTTGCGGAAAATCGCGAACGGTTTGCGCCCTGGGCCGACAAGATCATCGATCTTCAGGTCGAGTTTCCCGATGAATTGCCACCGGCGCTCGGCGTCTACAAGAATCGCCGGAAAGCGGACTGGGAGCGCGAGAACTATCAGCGCAATTGCATTGCACGGGGGCTGGAAGCCTGTGCGCCGGACGACGTCATCCTTCTGTCGGATGTCGACGAGATCGTGCGGGCGGAAGTTCTGAAGAAGGTGCTGGACGAGCAGCTCTACAAGGGGCGGCTGCTGGTGTTCGAACAGAGCCTGCACAAACACCATCTCGACCGGATCGTTCCCGGCAAGACCTGGCTGCTGGGGTCGCGGATGATTGAAAAGAAGTACCTGACCACGCCGCAGCAACTGCGCCGGACAAAGGCCCGGATGACGAAAAAGCCCTACGTGCCGGGTTTCGTCACCCAGCCGCTTCTCAGGATCCGCAACAACAACCTGTCGGGCATCAGCCGCCCGGTGAAAATCCTGCCCGATGCAGGCTGGCATTTTTCCTCCATGGGCGGCGTGGAAGCCTTCCGGACCAAACTGGCATCTGTCGTCCATGGGCAGACGGTCGATACCAGCGATATCGAAAGGCTCTACGCGAAAGAGCTTGTCGGCACCGAGATCATCCCGCGCGAAGGTCTGCCGGGCTGTGTGCGTGAGGGGCGCTTCGATCACATGCTGGATCAAGGTGCTGTGCCTGCCGAAAGCTGAAGAGTTCCGCCGAATTCGGTCTTTGGTAATCGGATACCTGATCCGTTCGGGAGGGCACGCTCGAAGATCGCAACCATGTGACTATTCCGATCGAGCTTCTACACGATGCGGGCTGGAGGCTTCCTCGCCCAAGGAGATGGCGTCGTCTTCTTGTGGGAAATATTCACATGAAGCCGATTTGGGGCCTGACCTGGAGAACGTATCCATGAACCTTCCGCCGCTTTAGCGACTGACGGCATCTGTAGGAGCGGCCACGGGAAGAGTTTCAGTGGCGGACAGTTGCCGCGAGGATACTTCCAGAGAGGGTGGTCGAGCCTGCGACCGGTGTTGTGTCGTGTGCTGCCGATCCGCGATATGAGAGCAAAATATTCTCCCTCTTTCTGCATTTTTGCTCTTTCTTCTCCTGCAATCGCTTCCACATTCCGGCACTAAGGCCACTCACTCATCATGCCGGAAAGGAATTGATATGAGCTGGTTCAAAGCGATTGCCGCGGCCGCAGTGCTGCAGGTACTTACCCTTTCTCCCTCGCAGGCGGGTGACAACCTCGATGCGATCAAATCGGCAGGTGTCCTGAAGATCGGCACCGAAGGCACCTACGCGCCTTTCACCTTCCACGACGGGGAAGGCAAGCTGGTCGGTTTCGATGTCGAAATCGGCGAGGCCGTTGCCGAAAAACTTGGCGTCAAGGCCGAGTTCATCGAAGGCAAATGGGACGGACTGATCGCCGGCCTGGACGTCAAGCGCTACGACGTGGTCATCAATCAGGTTGGCATCACCGACGCCCGCAAGCAGAAATACGATTTCTCCGACCCCTATATCGCCTCCAAGGCAGTGCTGATCGTTCGCGACAGCAATGACGACATCAATGGCTTCGAAGACCTCGCCGGCAAAAAGGCGGCTCAGTCCTTGACCAGCAATTTCGGCAAGCTGGCGGAAGAAGCCGGAGCGGAACTGGTCGGCACCGACGGGTTCGACCAGTCCATCCAGCTGGTGCTGACACGCCGCGCCGATGCGACCATCAACGACAGCCTGTCCTATCTGGACTTCAAGAAGCAGAAACCGGATGCGCCGGTGAAGGTTGTCGCCGAGAAAGCAAATGCCGACTATTCCGGCATTCTGGTGCGCAAGGGTGATCCGGAACTGGTTGCAGCCCTGAATTCGGCGCTGGCCGACATCAAGGCGGATGGTACCTACCAGGCGATTTCCGACAAGTACTTTGGTCAGGACGTGTCCAACTGACATGATGAAGGCCGGTCAACGCAGATCTAGACCGGCCCTTCTCACCTAAACGAAAAGCGCCGGGCGTTCGCGCCGGGCGCGTTTTTTTGGAGCTTTATCGTGCCTCACTGGCTTCAGTTGATGATCGATTCCCTGCCGACACTTCTGTGGGCTGGGGTCAAATTCACCATTCCGCTCACGCTGTTGTCCTTCGCACTGGGGCTCAGTCTTGGTCTGACCACGGCTGTCACACGCCTGTTCGCGCCGCTGCCGCTGGTGCTGGTCGCGCGCTTTTATGTCTGGGTCTTCCGGGGAACGCCGCTGCTGGTACAGCTCTTCGTGATCTTTTACGGCCTGCCCAGTATCGGTATCTTGCTGGATGCGTTTCCAGCCGCCCTGATCGGCTTTACGCTCAATGTCGGTGCCTATTCGTCGGAGATCATCCGGGCTGCCATTTCCTCCGTGCCGAAGGGACAGTGGGAAGCCGCGTTTTCCACCGGGATGACATGGCGCCAGGCGATGATGCGCACGATCCTGCCGCAAGCCGGACGCGTGGCGGTGCCGCCGCTGTCGAATACTTTCATTTCGCTGGTCAAGGATACGTCTCTGGCCGCTGCCATCACGGTGCCGGAGTTGTTCCAGTCGGCGCAGCGCATCGTTGCCACCACATATGAGCCACTGATCCTCTACATCGAGGCAGCCCTGATCTACCTTGCCATGAGTTCCGTGCTTGCCTGGCTGCAGGAGCGGCTGGAAGTCCGGTTTGCACGATATGGCGGCATGCTGGAGACCTCAAGATGATCGAGCTTTCCAATATCGAGAAGAAGTTCGGCGAAGCGCTCATCCTGGATGATATTTCGCTGCGTTTTCCCGAGGGCAGCGTTACGGCGCTTGTTGGCCCTTCAGGTGGCGGCAAGAGCACGCTGCTGCGCTGTATCAATCTTCTGGAGATCCCGACCTCCGGCAGCGTTCAGGTCGGCGATCACAGGATCACCTTCAAGCCAGGTGCGGCGGTGCAGCAGGCATCGGTTCAGAAGATCCGCTGCGAGACGGGCATGGTGTTCCAGAACTTTCAGCTCTTTCCGCACAGGACAGTGATCGAGAATGTGATGGAAGGCCTGCTGGTGGTTCAGAAATGGCCCCGTGAAAAGGCTCGGCAGCGGGCATTGGATCTGCTCGAAAAGGTCGGCATGTCGCACAAGACCGACGCCTGGCCGGCCAATCTTTCCGGCGGTCAGCAGCAGCGTGTTGCGATTGCCCGTGCTCTTGCACCTTCGCCCAAGGTGCTTTTATGCGACGAGCCGACTTCCGCGCTCGATCCGGAACTGGCCGGTGAGGTGGTCGACGTACTCGGTCAGCTTGCCCGGGAAGGGACCACCATGGTGATGGCGACACACGACCTGCGACTGGCATCGCAGATCGCAAATCATGTCGTCTTTCTGGAGGCCGGGCAGGTGGTGGAAACCGGAGATGCGGACGCGATCTTCCGTCATCCAGAGCGCGAGCGCACCCGCCGGTTTGTCTCCTCCATCAACGCCGCACAGACGCTCTAGGTCAGCGCTGCCGCATTGCTCAGATGCGGGAGGTGGTGCAATTCGGCGTGTCACGCGAGGGCTGGGCTATTGCCCTTGCCCGAGCTCAAGACCGCGTAAGGCAGCTCACCTGACCTGAAGTGGCTCGTTCCATTTGTACTTATGGCCCCGCTCAGCGGATGCGAGGTGGTGCGCAGGTCGGCTCTCGTTTTTCTCCTGCGGGCGTAATTTCGACGAATACAGACCAATCAGTGTCGTATTTGTTTTGATCTCTTGCATGGCGCTTCGATTTCATATAAAGATATCTTTATATCGACATTGATGGCGAAGCGCATGACCGAAGAACAAACCCTGTCCGTTGACGATACCCTGGCCGCCCTGAGGGCTGTCGGCGAGGCGACGCGCCTGAGGCTGATTGCGCTTCTGGCGGAAAGCGAGCTGACGGTGAAGGATGCCACGGCGATCCTCGGACAGAGCCAGCCGCGCATCTCCCGTCATCTGAAGCTGCTTGCAGAAGCGGATCTCATTCAGCGGTTCCCGGAAGGGGCCTGGGTCTACTACCGGTTGGCGGATGGTCCTGAAGGCCAGCTTGCACGCGATCTTGTTGCCCGTATTTCCCTGGAAGACCCGGTGCTGGCGGCCGACCAGGAACGGTTTCGGGCGATCCGCAAGGCCAAGGCGGACGAGGCGGCTGCATATTTTGCAGCCCGCGCGCTTACCTGGGACCGGGAGCGTTCGCTGCATGTTTCCGAAGACGATGTCGAGAAGGCGATGCGCAAGGCACTGGGCGACAAGCCGTTCCAGTCGTTCCTCGACCTTGGCACCGGCACCGGCCGGTTGCTGGAAGTGTTTGCAGACCAGTATGCGACGGCACTTGGTGTCGATGCCTCGCATGACATGCTTGCCGTTGCCCGCGCGAACCTCGCCAAGGCCGGGCTTTCAAACGCCCAGGTGCGCCATGGCGATGTTTACGCACTGAATGTGCCGCCACGGTCCTTCGATGTCGTGGCGATCCACCAGGTGCTGCACTTCCTTGAGGAACCGGCAAGGGCGCTCAACGAAGCTGCTCGCGCGCTGCGTCCCGGCGGCCGCCTGTTGATCATCGATTTTGCTCCGCATCAGCTGGAGTTCCTGCGCGAAAAACACGCGCATCGTCGCCTGGGCTTTGCCCATGACCAGATGGAGCGCTGGCTTGAAGCGCTCGAACTGGACCTGGAACAGGTCACCGATCTTGTTCCGGGAGACGGCAACGACACCAACCTTACCGTAACCCTTTGGCTTGCGCGTGACCGCCGAATTGTCACCGACCTGCCTGCCCGAGACACGTCCCGAGAGGTCGCCTAACATGACAACCTGTTCCAACCGCCGGTCTCACCAGGCCGCACCTTCGCCAATCACGGCTTCGTTCGAATTTTTCCCGCCGAAGTCCGACAAGATGGCGGAGACGCTGTGGCAGACGGTTCAGCGGCTGGCGCCGCTCAGCCCGTCCTTTGTTTCCGTGACCTATGGTGCAGGCGGTTCCACCCGCGAGCGCACGCACCGCACTGTCGAGCGGATCCTGAAGGAAACCGACCTTGCACCGGCGGCACACCTGACCTGTGTCGGTGCGGCGCGCAGCGAAATCGATGCGATCGTCAAGGACTACTGGGATCTGGGCGTGCGTCATCTGGTGGCGCTGCGCGGTGACCCGCTCGACGGCATCGGCTCGCGTTACGTGCCGCATCCGGAGGGCTATGCCTATGCGACCGACCTGGTTGAAGGCGTCAAGAAGATCGCCAATTTCGATATTTCCGTCTCCGGCTATCCGGAAAGGCATCCGGAAAGCGGCAATTGGCAGAAAGAGATCGACAATCTGAAGCGCAAGGTCGACGCCGGTGCGGACCGGATCATTACCCAGTACTTCTTCGACAATGACCTGTTCGATGATTACCTCGACCGGATTGCGGCCGCCGGCATCAATATTCCGGTGATCCCGGGCATTCTGCCGATCCACAATTTCGAACAGACGATGGTGTTCTCCGCCAAGTGCGGCACCTCCATTCCGCAGTGGCTGGCTCGGCGTTTTGCCGGCCTGACCAACGATCCGGAAACCCGGAAGCTGGTTGGCGTTTCGGTTGCCTGCGAACAGGTGATGGACCTGGTCGACCGCGGCATCAACGACTTCCATTTCTACACCATGAACCGGGCCGACCTGACCTTTGCCATCTGCCACATGCTTGGCATGGGGCAGCCGGAAACCAAGGAAACCCTGGCGGCCTGAGGGAGGCGAGGCGGCCGGGCCGGGCGCAGAAACGCGCCAGTTGTTTTGGATTTAGAGCGGATGCCCCCTCTTGGCCTCCTACCCTTATCTGGGTGGGGCAGGGTTGGGGGTATCGGCGCAGCCGGGACACGCTGCTGTCATTCAGGACAGGAACGGCCGGAAACCAAGCGGGAAGCGGAGCGAGATGATCAAGTTAAGCACTGCCGATGCCATTGAATCGACCGCCTATGCGGTGTTGCGCGAGAAGGGCTTCGAGCTTCATGTCGTCGACATGGGCGCGGACAACAATCGTCTGATCGTCGCCACCGACAAGGACCACGAGTTCCGCGGGCATTCGGCCCTCGAAATTCTCGGGCTCCTGGCCGTTTATGAGGCACGCGGCGAAGACTGGCACCCGACCGAAGACGACGTTCACAGCCGCACCAAGTTCTGGGACGCCTCTTACAACGATACCGACCGGGACAGCTGACACGCTGTCCGGTTGCACAGTTAAATCACGCCGGCTTCCGCCGGCCAAACCAACAGAAATTTCCGGAAGGAAACCCCGTGATCAAGTCAGACGCCTTCGAGCGCCTCCGTGACCTCGCCAAGACCCGTATTCTCGTCCTTGACGGTGCCATGGGCACGGAAATCCAGCTTCTGAAACTGGATGAAGCGGCCTACCGCGGTGACCGCTTCAAGGACTGGCCGAGCGACATCAAGGGCAACAACGATCTGCTGAGCCTGACCCAGCCGGACGCGATCCGGAAGATCCATGTCGATTACCTGGAAGCCGGTGCCGACATCGTCGAGACCAATACCTTTTCCTCCACGACGATTGCCCAGGCCGATTACGGCATGGAAGAGCTAGCCTATGAGCTGAACTTTGAAAGCGCGAAACTCGCGCGCGAAGCCTGCGACAAGGTCATGGCGCAGGATCCTTCACGGCCGCGCTTCGTGGCCGGTGCCCTCGGCCCGACCAACCGGACGGCATCGATCTCGCCGGATGTGAACAATCCGGGCTACCGTGCTGTTTCCTTTGATGATCTTCGCATTGCCTATGCTGAAGCCACACGCGGGCTGATTGCCGGCGGTGCCGATATCATCCTGGTCGAAACCATCTTCGATACGCTGAATGCCAAGGCGGCCCTGTTTGCCGTTGATGAGGTCTTCGAGGAAACCGGCAAGATCCTGCCGGTGATGATCTCCGGCACGATCACCGACCTTTCGGGCCGGACGCTTTCCGGTCAGACGCCGGAAGCCTTCTGGAACTCCGTCCGCCACACGAGCCCGCTGACCATCGGCCTGAACTGCGCACTTGGCGCCAAGGAAATGCGCGCCCATGTGGACGAACTCGGCCGTGTTGCCGACACGCTTGTCTGCGCCTATCCGAACGCCGGGCTGCCGAACGAGTTTGGCGAATATGACGAGAGCCCGGAACATATGGCCGGCCTGATCGAGGAGTTCGCCTCGGCCGGTCTGGTCAACGTTGTCGGTGGCTGCTGCGGCACCACGCCTGCGCACATCAGGGCGATTGCCGAAGCCGTTGCGGACAAGAAGCCGCGCGAGATTCCGGAAATCGACGTTCACATGCGCCTGTCTGGCCTGGAGCCCTTCGTGGTGACGAAAGAGACCAACTTCGTCAACGTCGGCGAAAGGACCAACGTCACTGGTTCGGCCAGGTTCCGCAAGCTGATCAAGGAAGGTGATTACGCGACCGCGCTCGACGTTGCCCGCCAACAGGTGGAAAACGGCGCGCAGATCATCGACATCAACATGGACGAAGGCCTGCTCGATTCCGAGGAAGCCATGGTCACGTTCCTGAACCTGGTCGCCGCCGAGCCGGATATCGCCAAGGTTCCGATCATGATCGACAGTTCCAAGTGGACCGTGATCGAAGCGGGTCTCAAATGCATTCAGGGCAAGGGTGTCGTGAACTCCATCTCGATGAAGGAAGGTGAAGAAGCCTTTATCGAGCAGGCGAAGAAAGTACGCCGCTATGGTGCTGCCGTCGTCGTCATGGCTTTCGACGAGAAGGGGCAGGCGGACACTTTCGAGCGCAAGACCGAGATCTGTGCGCGCTCCTACAAGATCCTGACCGAGAAGGTCGGCTTCCCGCCGGAAGACATCATCTTCGACCCGAACATCTTTGCGGTTGCAACTGGCATTGAGGAACACAACAACTACGGCGTCGATTTCATCGAGGCGACCGGCTGGATTCGCGAGAACCTGCCGCACGCCCATGTGTCGGGCGGCGTGTCGAACCTGTCGTTCTCATTCCGCGGCAATGAAGCCGTGCGCGAGGCAATGCACTCTGTCTTCCTCTACCACGCCATCAAGCGCGGCATGGACATGGGCATCGTCAACGCCGGCCAGCTTGCGGTCTACAACGATCTGGAAACCGAGCTGCGCGAGCTGTGTGAGGACGTCGTTCTCAACCGGCGCAAGGACAGCACCGACCGGATGCTGGAAGCGGCCGAGCGCTGGAAAGGCGAGGGCGGCAAGAAACGGGAAGCCGATCTCACCTGGCGCACCTGGGGTGTTGCCAAGCGCCTGGAACACGCGCTCGTTCACGGCATTGCCGATTACGTGGAAGAAGATACCGAAGAAGCCCGCCAGGCCTTCGACCGGCCGCTGCACGTGATCGAAGGCCCGCTGATGGACGGCATGAACGTCGTCGGCGATCTCTTCGGCTCCGGGCAGATGTTCCTGCCGCAGGTGGTCAAATCCGCCCGCGTCATGAAGAAGGCGGTCGCCTATCTGATGCCGTTCATGGAAAAGGAAAAGGAAGAGCTTGGCCAGACGGGTCATTCTTCCGCCGGCAAGATCCTGATGGCGACGGTCAAGGGCGATGTGCATGACATCGGCAAGAACATTGTCGGCGTCGTGCTCCAGTGCAACAACTTCGAGGTGATCGATCTCGGCGTCATGGTGCCGGCAGCGAAGATCCTCGATACCGCGCGTCAGGAAAAGGTCGACATGATCGGGCTGTCCGGCCTGATCACACCGTCGCTGGACGAAATGTGCCACGTTGCCGCCGAGCTGGAACGTGAAGGGCTTGATGTGCCGCTGCTGATCGGCGGGGCGACCACGTCCAAGATCCATACAGCGGTGAAGATCCACCCGAACTATGCCCGCGGCCAGGCAATCTATGTCACCGATGCGGGCCGGGCTGTCGGTGTTGCCTCCAAGCTGATGAGCGAAGGTGGCCGCGCGCCTTACTATGCCGATGTGCGCGCCGAATATGCCGATATTGCCGAAAAGCATGCAGCCGGCAGGGGCTCTCAGCAGCGCACGTCGCTGAAAGCCGCGCGGGACAATGCCTTCAAGGCCGACTTTAAGGGCAAACAGCCGGTTGCGCCGAAGAAGCCAGGCACCACTGTCTATGACGATTTCCCGCTGGAGGAACTCGTGCCGTTCATCGACTGGACGCCGTTCTTCTCCACCTGGGAGATCAAGGGCCGTTATCCGGCGGTACTGACCGACAATCGCTACGGCCCGGCGGCCAAGGCGCTTTTCGACGATGCCCGGCGGATGCTCGATGAAATCGTTGAAAAGAAGCTGCTGACGGCACGTGGTGTTGCAAGCCTGTGGCCGGCCAATGCGGTTGGTGACGATGTGCGTGTCTTCACCGATGAAAGCCGGAGCGAAACGCTGGCGACCTTCCACACGCTGCGCCAGCAGATGAGCCGGACTGCAGGTGGCCGCGCCAATATCGCCCTCAGCGATTTCGTTGCGCCCGAGGCCAGCGGCATTGCCGACTGGATTGGCGGATTTGCCGTTACTTCGGGTCATGGCGAGGACGAGCTGGCGGCGCGTTACACCAGGGAGTCGGACGACTACAACAAGATCCTCTCCCAGGCCCTGGCAGACCGGCTGGCGGAAGCCTTTGCCGAGAAGCTGCACCAGATCGTACGCAAGGACATTTGGGGCTACGCCGCCGCCGAAGACTTGTCCATCGACGATATCATCTCGGAAAAATATCAGGGCATTCGTCCGGCACCGGGCTACCCGGCCCAGCCGGACCATACGGAAAAGGATACCCTGTTCCGGCTGCTCGATGCGGAACGCCTGACAGGCATTCAGCTGACAGAGAGCAGGGCCATGTTGCCGGGGTCTTCCGTTTCCGGGCTCTATTTCGGTCATGCCGACAGCCATTATTTCGGTGTCGGCAAGATCGAGAAGGACCAGGTGGAGGATTACGCCGCACGCAAAGGTTGGGATCTGGCCTACGCGGAACGCTGGCTGGCTCCGATTCTCAACTACGATCCGGCCCGGATGGTCGCTGCCGAGTAGGGGCCGCATCACCAGAACCGACTGGAAACAGATGGCCTCTCGCGTGTCGCACGCGGGAGGCCATTTATTTTCTCCAATGAATTAAATGACGTAAGGAAAATAACACAAATTTTTGAGAATATGCACATTGTGCACTCTTGTAATGTGCACGCAGTGCGCTAACATATGTTCTATCAGGTGAGTGCCGATAAAGGTTCTGCGCACACCAAAGGAGAAAAAAACATGACTGTGCAAATCGCTAGAATTTTGCTGGTTCAGCATCGCCAGGATTACAACCGGGACCGCCTTGCGTGGTTGCCGGCGCGGCTTTATCGCTCCTGGCGTGAAGCCCTTCCGAAGGTTCAGGAGACCATCCGGTCTCTTTGAGCTGGGCCCACCCCGAAATTGGCCCCAAGAAACAAGAACAAGATCACTGGGCGCCTCGTTTGCCCCTGGCGTCTGCCCACTTCCTTACAAAGCCCGGCTTCGGCCGGGTTTTTTGTTGATCTGTGGATGAGCAGAAAGGGACGGGGGTGTTGCTCAGGCCACCGGAAACAGTTTTTTCAGTTCCGCTTCACCTTTCGGCGAAATATGAACGATGCGTCCCGCCGGTTCGCGGCGCAGAAAGCCGCTTTCGGTGAAGCGCGTCAGAAGTGCGGCCCCCAGACCTCCCGCCAGATGATTGCGTCTTTCGCTCCAGTCCAGGCAGGCACGGCACATCGGGCGACGGCTTGCTGTGAGGGCACCCAGGTCAATGCCGATGCCTGAGACGAAACCTTCACCATCTGCGGTCAGGGCGAGGCCGCCTTTATCCGTCGAGACGGCAAGGAACCCGCGCTTCTGCAGGCTGTCGAAAATACGCACCGCCATATCGCCGGCCAAATGGTCGTAGCACACACGGGCGGCCCGCATCTGCGGGTCTCTGGGGCCGGTGCGGGTGCGCAGGTGACCCTTGCGGGCAGCAAGGCCCATCACGGCTTCCAGCACGGCTCCAACTTCCGGGCCCGCGAGCGTGAAATAGCGATGCCGGCCCTGCTTGGCCTGGGTCAGCAAGCCGCCTTCCATCAGTTTCTTCAGGTGCGAACTGGCGGTCTGGCCGGTGATGCCGGCTTCGGTTGCCAGTTCCGTCGCCGTCAGGGCCTTGCCGCTTAACAGCGCGCTCAGAATGTTGGCGCGGGCCGGGTCACCCATCAAGGCGCCGATGCGGGCAATGTCCGGTCCATCCTTCATCGGATCTCCTCCATGGTTCGATCTGCGTCGAAGCATTGCAGACATGGACCGTGGCACACAAGCGCAATCGACACAGCCTTGAAGGAGACCTTGGTGATTACCTGTTTCATCCGCTATCACATCGACCCGACGAAGAAAGCCGCCTTTGAGCAATACGCGCGAAACTGGGGGCAGGCGATCCCGCGTTGCGGTGCGGATCTGATCGGCTATTTTGCACCCCACGAAGGCTCGACGACGCTGGCGTACGGTGTTTATTCCATCGAGAACCTTGCGGCATATGAAGCCTACCGGGCGCGGCTTGCCGCGGACCCGTTGGGGCAGGAGAACTATGCGTTTGCCATGAAGGAAAAATTCATCTTGCGGGAAGACCGCACGTTTCTGAAACTGGCCTCCGCACCGCATGGCATGGGAGAGAAACTCAAATGATTGCCGTCATCTTCGAAGTGATCCCGCATGCGGACAAGAAACAGGCTTATCTCGACATGGCTGCCGAGATGAAGCCCCTGGTCGAACAGATCGACGGGTTCCTGTCCGTCGAGCGATTCCAGAGCCTCACCAATCCGGAGAAATTACTGTCGGTCTCCTTCTTTCGCGATGAAGCCGCGCTGAATGAATGGCGGCAGCTCACGCAGCATCGCAAGGCGCAGCGTGCCGGACGGAACAGCTATTTCAAGGACTACCGGTTGCGGGTGGCGCAGGTGCTGCGCGACTATGGCATGGACGAGCGCGACGAGGCTCCCGCCGACAGCCGCGACGTGAACGGTTAAGCCGGCAGCCATGCAAAACAGATCCATCGAACTGGCGCTTTTGGGTGTGCTCGCCCTGCTCTGGGGCTCGTCCTACATGTGGATCAGCCTGGCGCTGCCATCGTTTCCTCCTGCGACGCTGATTGCCATCCGTGTGTCTCTTGCTGCGCTGGCGCTGCTGGCCATCATGGCTGCAAGGGGCATTCGGATGCCGCTGGACAGGCAAAACTGGAAGCAGTTCTTCATCCAGTCCCTGGTGAACAGCACAGGACCCTGGCTGATGCTTGCGTGGGGCCAGCAATATGCCGGGACGGCCGTCTCCAGCGTTCTGAATTCAACCTCGCCGCTCTGGGTCTTCGCCTTTTCGTTCCTGCTGCTGAACCATGGCGAAAGGCCAGGTGCCCGGCAACTCACCGGCGCCTTGTTCGGCTTTGCCGGTATCGTGCTGATCGTCGGTGTCGGTGCGCTTGAGGATATCGGCAGGAACCTTGTGCCGCAGCTTGTCGTCCTGTTCGGGGCTGCGCTCTATGGCATCGCGGCCCTGCGCGGCCGTGTCTTTGCGGGTTTGCCGCCCATAGTGCCGGCTGCGGGAACGCTCATCTGCGCATCGGTTGTGCTGGTCCCGGCAAGCCTCATCGTCGACCGGCCCTGGCAGTTGACGCCGGACACGACCGGCATCGTTGCTGCGCTGACGCTCTCGCTCGCGTGCACCGCGTTGGCATTTCTGATCTATTTCCGTCTGCTGTCGACCCTTGGGGCAATGGGAACGGCCAGTCAGGCCTACCTGCGCTCAGGCGTAGGTGTCTTTCTCGGTGTCGTATTCCTGTCGGAGACGCTGGATCTGGAGACCTTTGCCGGAATTTGCCTTGCCATTTTCGGTGTTGTTCTGATCAACTGGCCACGTGCGGTGAAGCGTCAAGACGTTTCGGCTCCAGTATCTGCCGCCAAGTAAGAGGGCATTTGGCCGGCAGGTAACTTGGCGGCCCGATCCGTGCGCATGGTGGCAGAGACTTGCGAGGAGGTGTCCATGAGTGTCCTGACCGTATTCGAGGCCGGTTCCAGGCCATCGCGACGTGCAAATCCGGATTATTTCACTGGAACGGTCTGGCAGGACCCGGTGATCGAGGCGCCCGCGCCGGCCCGCGTGCGCGCATTGCGGGTGACGTTCGAACCGGGGGCACGTACCCACTGGCATACCCATCCGCTTGGGCAGACCCTTCAGATACTGGAAGGGGCAGGTTTTGTGCATCTGTGGGGGCAGGAGAAACTGTCGATACTGCCAGGTGATGTCATCTGGATCCCGCCTGGCGTCAAACATTGGCATGGCGCCGGACCGAACACGTCTCTTGTCCATCTGGCCATACAGGAAGAACAGGACGGTGCGACGGCGGAGTGGCTCGAACCGGTCGATGAGGCCACTTACGCCGGTGGCCTTCAGGCGCGGCGTTGAGCGTCCAGTGTTGCAGTTGCCTCGGCTCCTCTCGGCGAATGCCTTGCGTTCATCCGCGGCACGGGGTGCCGGAGCATATTGTGCTTGCCGGCAGACTCTGGTCAAAAGGACCCATCCATTCATGAAGTGATTGCCCGATGAACATTGCCATTGTCGGGGCCGGGATCGGAGGACTGGCCACAGCCATTCTTCTGGAGCGTCTGGGCCACCGGATTTCCCTGTTTGAACAATTCCGCAAACCGGTTCCCATCGGTTCGGGCTTGATGATCCAGCCTGTCGGGCTTGAAGTCCTGGAGCTGGCTGGTGTCGCAGATGCGGTTCTGAAGCACGCAACACCGATCAAGCGTGTGCTTGGCAGGTCGTCGCAGACCGGCAGACGGGTTCTTGACGTGGACTATGGCGCAGTCCCGGGGCTTGGTATCCACCGGGCCGCGCTGTTTTCCGCGCTTTATGAAAAGGTGCTGACCCGTGCGCTTTACTGGCACACGGATTGCCGGATCACCGGTCACCAGGACGGGAAACTGCGTTTCGCCGATGGCAGCTTTTCCGAGGCCTTCGACCTGATCATCGATGCGTCGGGTGCAAATTCGGTTTTGTCGCCGCTGAAAGCACGCGCACTGTCGTTCGGTGCGATCTGGGGAACTGTCGACTGGGTTTCCGGCGGTCTGCCCGAGGATCATCTTTCCCAGAGGTATCGCGGTGCAGACCACATGATTGGTGTGTTGCCTGTCGGCCTCATGCCGGGACAGGACCGGCGGAAGGCCGCGTTCTTCTGGTCACTTCGCCACGACGCTTATGAAGACTGGCTCAAGGGCGGGCTGGCAGCCTGGAAGGACACGGCGCTGTCGATCTGGCCCGATGCCGGACCCTTTCTGGAGCAGATCACGGATCCGGAGCAAATGACCATGGCGCGCTACAGCCATGGCACCTTGCGCCAGCCCTGGGGTGACAGGATTGCCTTTGTCGGTGATGCCGCCCACCGGGCGAGCCCGCAGCTCGGGCAGGGCGCGAACATGGCTCTGCTGGACGCTGCCGCCCTGGCAAAGTCTTTGGAGACCCTGCCGCTTGACCAGGCTCTACCTGCCTACGGCAAGGCCAGACGTTGGCACGTAGGTGTCTATCAGGCGTTCAGCGCGATGTTCACGCCGGCCTATCAAAGTGACAGCCGGTTGCTGCCCTTTTTGCGCGACAATGTGCTGTTTCCTGTCAGCCGTATCCCGCCCGTTCCCTCGGTGCTGTCGCATCTGATCTCGGGAACGCTTGTGCCACGCGGTATTTGATCCAGTCTATTTGCCCGCCCCGAGCGGCAATCTGACGTCGGCCTGAAGACCACCTTCCGGACGGTTCTTCAACTCGATCCGGCCGCCATGTGCATGGATGATCGAACGGGTGATCGCCAATCCCAGACCGATGCCGCCTGTTTCTTCGCTGCGGGATTCTTCAAGCCTGACAAAGGGTTCGAAGACGTCCTTCAACTTTTCCTCGGGAATGCCGGGACCCTTGTCGGTGATGCGGATGATGGCTTCGCCGGCGGATCTGGCCGCGTGGACCGAGACGCCGTCTCCGTAGCGGATCCCGTTCTCTATCAGGTTCCTCAGGGCCCGTTTCAAGGCCACCGGACGGCACGGAAGCACGATCCGTTCTTCCGTTTCAACGGTGCATTTGTGGCCAAGGTCCTGCTGGTCGCCTGCAAGTGCCTCCAGGATCGCACCAAGATCGGCGTTTTCCGCTGTTTCCGCCTGGGCGTCGTCCCTGGCGAAACGCAGCGCGGCTTCCGTCATCGCAGCCATTTCTTCCAGGGTTTCGATCATCTTGTCGCGGTTTTCCTCGTCCTCGATGAACTCGGCCCGCAGGCGCAATGAAGTGATCGGGGTTCTGAGATCGTGACTGATGGCGGCCAGCATCCGTGTGCGGTCCCTGACAAACCGTGTCAGGCGGTCCTGCATGTCGTTGAAGGCGTTCGTCAGCGAGCGGACTTCGCTCGGCCCGCTGGGTGTCAGTGGCTTCTGTTGTTCGCCGCGACCGAACTTCTCGGCAGCCACGGACAGTTCCTTCAAGGGCCGGGTCACGCGGCGGACGGCAAAACCGATAATGAGCACCATCAGCAAGGCCGTAATCGACAGCTGCACGACCAGAGGCAGAAAATCGCCGGCTGGCGGGCGATAGCTGGTGGCGACATTCAGCCAGCGCCCGTCACTCATCTGGATAGACAGCGACAGGTCTTCCGGCTTGTTCATAATCTTGCGCAGTTTCGAAGGGCGTTCGTGCCGCGGCTCGTCGCGCCACTTCGGATGATCATCGTCGTCTGCCTCGCGGCCACGCGGTCCACGTTTTTCGTCGGCAAGAATGTTGAGATGCACAGTCTGGCCGTGTTCCAGCCTTTCGGCCATGTAGCCCTGCAGGCGTTTTTCGAAACGCGAGTTGCCGGGCGCCGGTGCCAGCGGCTTGTCGCCAAGCCAGAACACTGCGAACCGGCTGCTGCTGGCCACAAGGATCCTGTCCTGCAGGTTTGCAGGTGTATCTTCCATCAGCTCCGCCAGGGAAACAGCGCGCGACAGAAGGTTGTCACGGGCCGCCGCCACGAGCGCGATGCGCCGCTCGTCCTGGAAGATCCAGATGCTGAAGGCCTGTGCCGCGACGATGGCTGCGAGCAGCAGAATGATCAGCTGCGAGGCGAGGGGGCTCGGCCAGAGACGGGACAGGATCGGGCGGGGCGTCGGACGTGTCGTCATTCGGCCGTGTCTCTCACTTCCGCGGTGAACATGTAGCCGCCGCCCCAGACGGTCTTGATGAGTTTGGGGTCTTTCGGATCGATCTCGATCTTTCGGCGCAGACGGGAGACCTGGTTGTCGATGGACCTGTCGAAGACGGCGGGTGTCCGGCCGGTTGTCAGGTCCATCAGCTGGTCGCGGTTCAGCACCATTTTCGGACGTTTGAGGAAGGCACACAGCAACTGGAATTCACCGCTGGAAAGGGCCACCGAAGTCCCTTCGGGGTCCAGAAGCTCTCGACGCGAGACATTCAGCGACCAGCCGTCAAAATGAAGCCTGTCGTGCTCGATCGGATCGCGTTCCTTCGGCACAAGCGATGTACGGCGCAGAACCGCGCGAATGCGCGCGAGCAGTTCGCGGGGGTTGAAGGGCTTAGTAACATAGTCGTCGGCACCGATTTCCAGACCGATCACCCGGTCTGTGTCGTCTGCCATCGCGGTCAGCAGGATCACGGGCATGGAGCCGGTTTCCACCAGATGACGGCACAGGGACAGTCCGTCCTCGCCCGGCATCATGATATCCAGGACGACAAGATCGATGGACGCTGCCTTTAAAGTCTTGCGCGCCTGTGCGGCATTTTCCGCCACGGTTGCGCGCAGTCCGTTCTTGACGAGGTAGCGTGCAAGGGTTTCGCGGATGTCGCGGTGATCGTCCACCACCAGGATATGCGGGCTCGGATCGCTCAAGTGTCTCTCCAATCTGGCCTGCCGGGAATGGTCTCAAACCGGCCGGGCGCTGTGATCCTACTGTTTCTAAGGTAAAAATAGTCTCCGGAACGCGCTTGCGCGACCGGAACTTGTAACAAAGTGTGTCGCAGTGCCCATCCGGGACAGATGGCGACACTTCGGGCCCATTCGGACGGTATTCCTGCGACAATTGCTGCCTACCTTCAGCTCATCAACGAACCAAGGAGTTGTTGGAATGAAACCGTTCAAGAAGATTGCAATTGCCGCCCTGGCTGCGAGCGTCGCGGGTACCGCGCTGACGGCCGGCCTGTCCGCTTCCGCCCAGAACGCGACTGCAAACCAGGACGGGGGGCAACAAATTCAGCAGACCGACGGACAGCGTGTCGCGCTTATGGATGGGCGCGGTGGTCCGGGATACGGCTTCGGCCGGGGTCATGGCATGCGCGGTGGCAAGGAACGCGCCGAGCGGCTGTTCGAACGTTTCGATGTCAATGAAGACGGTGTCATCACCAAGGCTGAAATCGAGGAAGTCCGGACGCAGGAGTTCACATCGGCCGATGCAGATGGCAACGGCGAGATCAGTCTGGAGGAATTCAAGGCCGAATTTCTCACCCGCTCCAATGACCGCATGGTCAGGGCATTTCAGTTCCTCGACCGTGACGGCGATGGCACTGTAACCCAGGAAGAAGCGGATTTTCTCGCCAATCGCATGTTCAACATGCTGGATCGTGACGGCAACGGAACCGTTGAACGTGTTCGCGGTCCGCGTGGCCCTATGGCCGACGATGACGACGATGATCGTGGCCCTCGTGGCGAAAGAGCAGAGCGGGGTGAGCGCGGAGAGCGAGCCGAGCGCGGCGGCCGTGGTGAGCACGGCTGGCGCGGTGGACCGCAAATGAGACAAGGTGGACACCACATGGGTCGTGGTGGTCACGGCGGCCCGGGAGGCATGTTCCTGGGCATGTTCGATACCGATGCGGACGGCAAGGTGAGCCGCGAGGAATTCGATGCAAGGCGCGGTGAATTGTTTGCTCTGGCCGACACCGACGGCAACGGCTCGTTCACGCTTCAGGATTTCGGTCCGCTGTGGCTTTCGATCAACGAGAACCGGGTGGTCGACATGTTCCAGCGTGCCGATGCCGACGGCAGCCTCGGGATTACCGCGGAAGAACAGAGCAAACACCAGGACCGCATGCTGGAGCGCGCCGACCGCAACAACGACGGCGTGATCACCAAGGCGGACTTCAAGGGTGGCCGGAAAGGTGGCCATGGTCCGGACAAGGGCCACGGCTGGAAGAAAGGTCACGGCCATGGTGATGGCGAAGGTCGTGGTCAGGGTCAAGGTCAGGGCCAAGGTCAGGGATGGGGTAAACACCACCGCGGCTGATCTGGCGCAGAACACCTGAAAAACTCCGGCCGATCACACCGGCCGGAGCCGTTTCCCACCCCCGGCGGCCCCACCCCGCGCACGGGAAACGGATAAGGGAGCCGTCCCTCGCGGCTCCCTTTTTTTTGTCGGTTCGGTTTTAGGGTAACTTCAAGAAATTTCGGCAATAGTCGTTCCGGTTTTCAAGGGGGACAGCATGGCCAAACCGACGTTGAATGAATTCGTGACTGCCAGAATAGCAGCGGGACATCTCAGTGAGGATGATGTCATCAACGTACGCCGCTACGTTTACGGCGACATGGCCGTGTCCGTTGAAGAAGGCGAGGCTCTTTTTCGGCTGAACAATGCCGACATCACCTATCACGACACCTGGTACGAACTCTTTCCCGAAGCCATCCTCGATATCCTGGTGCACCAGGCAAAACCAGAGGGCTATGTTTCCGAGGACAAGGCTGCCTGGCTGGTCAACCAGATCATGGCGGATCGTCATATCTGTGGCAAAACCGAGCTGGACGCCGTGCTGCATGTGCTGGAAAAAGCCCGCGAAGCACCGGAAAGTCTCGAACAGTTTGCACTGCGGGCTGTGGCGGACAGCGTGATTTCGGGGAAAGGGCCGACACGCTCGGGCCTGGACCTCAAGCCCGGCGTCATTGCCGAGGCTGAAGTGGAGCTGCTGCGCCGGGTGCTCTATGCCGGTGCCGGCAGTCGCGGCGTTGCCATCTCGAAGGCTGAAGCCGAGGTACTGTTCGATATCAATGACGCGACAATAGAGGCGGAAAATGCTCCCGGCTGGTCGGAGCTCTTTGCCAAGGCGGTCGCCAATTACATGATGGCGATGTCCGGTTTCACGCCACCCTCCCGCAAGATTGCCCTCGAGCGTGAAAACTGGCTGGAACAGCCCGGCGGATTTGAAGGTGGGCTCGGCGGTTTTTTCAAGAAGATGTTCAGCGGTGATGTCGGCGGCATTCGTGACGCCTATGGCGACACGCCTGACCCGTTCACCGCCCGCGGAAACGAGATGCTTGCGGAGATTGCCGCCAATGAGGTGGTGACGGAAGACGAAGCCAGCTGGCTGGTGGAGCGCATTGGCCGCGACGGTATCCTGCATGAAAACGAGAAGGCCCTGCTGCGGTTCATCCGGGAAGAAAGCCCGAACATTCATCCCTCTCTCCGGCCATTGCTGGAGAAAGTTTGACCGGGTACCAGTCCGGCCAACGTTTTTTTGTTCCATCCCGGCTTCTTGGCCCGTCGTCAATATTGCAAGGATGCCGCGGTCCGGTTACCTGAAGGTTGTCGAAAAAGGCGTGACCGGTTGGGCCTATCGCCCGGGTAAGCCCCGGTCCCTTCACACGTGAAGGCTTTGTTCGGTCAGGCGGCATAAACGCCGTCCGGCAAGAACCCCCGACTGTGGCGGCGGAGGTGCCGCCCCCTTCGCGTTTGCGAAGTCGAGGGAGCATGTCATGACGATCCCATTTGAAACGCAGGGTTCCACGCGCCCGATCGGGTACTGGATCCGCTCTGCCGATAGATGTCTTACCAAGGCGATCGAGGCCATCCAGTCTGAGCTGGGGCTTGAGCGAGCCGACTGGCAGGTGCTCAATACGCTTGCCGAAAGTGCAGCAGGAATGCCGTTTGGCCGGCTGAGAGAGACCTTTGATCCCATGCTGGAGGTAAGGGACCTGCACAAGGTTCTGATCAGTCTTGCAGACCGGGGGCTTCTTCGGTCCGAGGAAGATTTCTGGCGGCTTACGGACAAGGGCAGGGACGTCCACAGAAGCGCGATGGAACGCCAAACCGCCTTGCGGAGAAAGGCGATGCAGGGAATCTCCGAGGCTGATTACAGCCTTGTGGTGAATATTCTGGCCAGGCTCGTCAGCAATTGCCACAGTCCAGAAGACACTTGAAAGGAGACGCGAACCTCTGCAAGTTGCCGTCGCCAATGGCCAAACGGCCAGCCGAACCAGATGGAGCCGGACATGACGCAAGAGACTTTTTCACTCAAGGGGACATGCCGTTGTGGTCACACGAGCTTCGAGGTTTCCGCGCCGCCGCTGATCACCTGTGCCTGCCATTGCAGAGGGTGCCAGCAAATGAGTTCCAGCGCCTATTCCCTGACGGCGATCATGCCGGCGCCCGCGTTCAAGGTGACCGAAGGTACGCCGGTCAAAGGAGGATTGCAGGGACCTGAGGCGGATCATTACTTCTGCCCGGACTGCAAGACCTGGATGTTCACGCGAATTCCCGGGTACGACGAAATCGTCAATGTCCGCTCGGTCCTGCTCGACGACGTCCACTGGACAGAACCTTTCATGGAAACAATGACTGCCAGCAAGTTGCCTTGGGCGGAAACGCCTGCCAGGCACCGTTATGAAGGCTTTCCGCCGCCGGAAGACTTCATGAAGCTGATGGGCGAATTCGCCGCCCACCAGCTGGCAACCAGATAGCAGGTCGGCCAGGTCAGATTTCCTCGGCAACGTCGATCCGGTTGCCGTCCGGATCGGCGAAGACGAAGGCTCTGAGGCCGTAGTCCTTGTTCTGGAGGCGCTTGACGATGCGCAAACCATGGCGCTCGCAGGCCCGGCAGGCGGCGTCGGCGTCGGACACCATGATGTGGGCCTGATTGAATGGCGGAGCCCGGTAGCCTTTCTGGAGTGTCAGGTGCAATTCGGCCTCGTCCTTCTTCAGGATCATGAAGCCAACCGGACTGCCGTTTTCGAACACTTTTTCCAGGCCGAAGATTTCCCGGTAGAGTGTACGGGAACGTTCAATATCGCTGACGCCCAGTGTTGCGGCGATGCGGCCGAGCCGCAGCTGCGAGGAAGTGTCGGTGGTCATGGCTTACCCTTCTGTTTTCAATGACGGACAGCAAGGCAACCGGTCGGTGCCGGTGAGAACCCGCTTATCCGCAATCTCAGGGCGGTGCCTGTGGGGGAACGGCTTCCGTTCAAGCGGAAGCCGAACGGTTTTCTAGTCAAGGCCGTAAATGCCGGCAATGTCGTGAAGCATCAGCTTTGCAGCCAGAATGCCACCGGCGGTGTTCCAGATCGCATCGCTGACCTGATGCACCTTGCCCGCCTTCACGGCGGACAGGGACTGCCACAACGGATCGGCAAGCACTTCTTCTTCCAGAGACGTGCCTTTGCCATCGCCAGAGTCATAGGTGAAATAGAAGATCCGGTTGCCGTCCATATCCGGAATGCTCTCCTTGCCGGTGCGGATGGCAAATTCTTCCACATTCTGGTTCGCCGGCCGGTGAAAGCCGATGTCTTTCAAAAGCACACCGGAGAAACTGTCGAGCTGATAGATGCGGATCTGGCCGGGCACGAAACGGATCACGGAAACTTCCTCGTTGAGGTGGTCACCAAGTTTCTCGCGAAGGTCTGCGACTGAAGCATCGTAATCGGCGATGGCTGCATCCGCTTCCTGCTCCTTGCCGAGTGCTTCGGCATAGAGGCGGAAGTTGATTTTCCAGTCACCACGAAGCTCCTTGGACATGACGGTCGGGGCGATTGCAGTCAGCTGCGGATAGATTTCCTCGTGCCGCTGCTTGTTTGCCAGGATCAGGTCGGGCTCCAGTGCCGCGATCAGCTCCAGGTTCACCGCGCTTTCCTTGCCGACAGGTTCTGCTCCGTCCATGGCATCGGAAATATGGTCCCACCAGGGATCGCCATTCCAGGAATTGGCCGCGCCCACCGGCGTCACTCCCAGTGCCAGCAGCGCTTCCGTGCCTTCATTGGTAAGGACGACAATCCGTTTCGGGGCGTCCGGAACCGTGACGGTGCCCATGCTGTCGGTGACATCGCGGGCAATCGCAGGGGCCGATGCCAGCATCGCACACAGCGGCAGGGCGCACAGCAGGCGTGACCAGATCTTCATTAGAATGACTCCAAAAAGTTGAATATTTGCCTCCAGTATTAAACCCGTGTATGGACGGGCCGTTGATTTGTCAATCGGAGGGGTGAGGGCGCATGAGGCGGCCGGCGATTGCATTGTGTCTGGCGCTGTGCGCGGCTGTCATTTTCAGCCTGCATGCCGGATTGACCTTCTATTCGCCTCATACGGTCTTTTCCGCGCTCTTGGGGGGCGAGGGCGCAGATGCGCTGATTGTGACGACGTTGCGTCTTCCAAGAACCGCGATCGGCGTGGTTTGCGGGGCCTCCCTCGGCCTTTCCGGCCTGTTGATGCAATCGGTTACGCGCAATCCGCTGGCAGAGCCGGGATTGCTCGGGGTCAATGCAGGCGGTGCGCTGTTCGTGACCTTCGGGGTGACGGTCTTCGGCGTGGCAAGCCTTGCGGGTATCGGCATGGCAGCAGTGATGGGCGCGCTGGCGGCAACGGCCCTGGTGTTTTCGATTTCAGCGTCCACTGGCGGTGCAGGCAATCCGGCAACCACATTGCTGGCCGGATTTACGGTCGCCGCCCTGCTGGCGTCGTTCACGCAGACCTTGCTGCTGATCGACGAAAGCGCTCTTGAGACACTGCTGTTCTGGCTGTCGGGCAGTTTTTCCGACAGGCCGATAGGGTTGTTGCAACTCGGGTTGCCGTTGCTTGCCGTCGGGGTCGCAGGCAGCCTTCTTCTGGCAACACCGCTGGATGTGCTGCGCCTCGACGATGCCAGTGCCCGGTCCGTGGGTGTCAATGTTGGCGCAGTCCGATTGACGGCGCTCGGGCTTGCGGCCCTGCTTGCGGCGGGCGCGGTGGCGATGGCGGGGCCGGTGCTGTTTCTGGGGCTGGTTGCGCCGCATCTTGCCCGGCGCCTGACCGACGGCGCCCTGCCGTCGACACGGCAGTTGATCGTGCTTTCCCTTCTGACCGGTGCCCTGATCGCAGTCCTTGCCGATATTCTTGCGCGTATTGTGGTTGCGCCCGGTGAGGCGCCGATGAGTGCCGTTCTTGCGCTTGTCGGCGTTCCGATGCTGGTGCATCTGCTTCACAGGCGGAAAGGGCTGGCAGCGTGATGGCAGGCGCATTTCCTCTTGTCAGGCTGCTTCCGGTCATGCTGCTCGTGTTTGCGTTGACACTGGCAGCAACGGGCATCGGGTCCAGCTTCATGCCGCCGGAACGTGTTGTCGCGGCGCTGGCCGGGCAAGGCAGCCGCATGGATGAAGTAATCGTCTGGACCCTCCGCTTGCCCCGTGTTGCCCTTGCCATACTGGCCGGAGCGGCGCTTGCCCTTGCGGGTGCCTTGCTGCAGCGGGTCGTGCGCAATCCCATGGCGTCGCCCTCGGTTCTGGGCATTACCGACGGCGCGGCGGTTGGCGTCGTGCTGTTCTTGTGGCTGTTTTCCGATCAGGCGAACAATCTGACAGTCTCCATTCACTGGCAGCCTCTGGCCGCCATCGCCGGGGCGGCAGTCTTCGGAGCCCTGGTAATCGCATTGGCATCGCTTGATCGGGCAGGCAGCAAGCCGCTGAAAATCATCTTGTACGGGATTGCCCTGGCAGCACTCGCAAAGGCCGCGGTCACGCTGTTGATTATTCTCGGGCCTGTCTACAGGGCAAGTCAGGCACTTACCTGGCTGACGGGCTCGGTTGGTGCAGCCCACTGGCAGGACGTTCTGGCGGTCGGTCTCGGACTTGTCGCAATCATCCCGGTGTTGCTGTGGCAACGGCTCACACTTCGGCAACTCGTACTTGACCCTCAAAGCGCTGCCGTGACAGGCCTGTCGCTCGACAAGGCCCAGTTCTGCCTGCTGGCAGTTGCCGTTTTCCTGACGGCCATCGCAACGGCCCATGTCGGTGCCATCGGTTTTGTCGGTCTGGTCGCGCCGCATGTTGCACGGATCTTCCACGGTCAGTTCCGGTCCGGTTATCTGGTTTCCGTGGCTCTGACCGGGAGCTTCCTGGTGCTGGCAGCCGATACGCTGGCCCGGATCATCGCACCGCCGCTGGAATTGCCCGCAGGCGCGTTGACTGCGCTCGTCGGTGCGCCGCTGTTTCTCTATCTGCTTGTAAAAGGACGGCAATCCCATGCCTGACACTCTGGCCAGTCTCGATCGTGTCAGTGCCGCATATGACGGCGCTCTTGCGCTGAACGAGGTCTGTCTCGACCTGCCCGACGGCAGGATCATTGCCTTTTGCGGACCGAACGGCAGCGGCAAATCGACTGCCCTGAAAGTGATGCGCGGTCTGCACCGGCCGGATGCCGGCAATGTTGAAATCGCAGGCAGGGCGCTTGGCGACTGGTCGCAGAAGGATCTTGCGCGCCAGGTCGCCATGTTGTCCCAGTCGCCCGATGCACCGTCGGATCTTTCGGTTGAGGATCTGGTGCTGATGGGGCGGTTTGCGCATCGAAGCCGGTTCGGCGGGCCATCGGCAGCGGACAGGGCCGCCTGCGACCGTGCACTTGAAATCACCGAAATGACCGAGCTGAAAACCCGGGCTCTCGCCCAGCTTTCCGGCGGGCAGCTGCAACGTGCCTGGGTTGCCATGACACTGGCGCAGGATGCGCCCCGGATCTTCCTGGACGAGCCGACCAACCATCTGGACATTGCCCATGCGTTTGAGTTGCTGGACCTCGTCAAGCACCTGAGCCGCTCCGAGAACCGAAGCTTCGTCATTGTCCTGCATGATCTCAACATGGCCATGCGCTACGCCGATCACGTTGTGCTTTTCGAAAAGGGACGGATCGCCGCCAACGGGCCGACAACGGAGGTGCTGACGGAAGCGACCGTCTCTTCCGTATTTGGCATCGCCTGCAGGATCATGCCCCTGGACGGGTTGGAACGACCGGTCATCGTTTCCTGGGGCAAGGCCACCGGCGCGGGCGTTTCCGGCCTGTCGTCCGGCAAAATGCGCAAAATCTGCACATAGGCTGACAAAGGCCTGCAAGCGGGCTTGGCACAACAGGTGCCATGACCCGCCTGGCAACCTCTTCCCCGACCTCACTGGCCTTGCTCCTGGCCTCGCTGATCCTTGCCTATGAGCCGCTACGCTGGCTGGTCGGCACATGGACTGACCCGTCCTACCCATCGACCGGCGCGCTCTATCTGATCGCGGTGGCAGCCCTGGTGCTCTGGTCGATGACGAGCCCGGTTCGGCAGAACTCGATCGGGCACCGGCAAATGGCAGTGCTGCTCCTGTTGGGGGCGGCGCTGATCCGGCTGACAAGCCAGGTTCTGGCGATCAACGTGATCGGCGGGGTGGCGCTGGCAATTGATGTCTTCGCGCTGGCGACCCTTTTGCGGACAGGGGAGAGGCAGCGTGCCGTTTCCCCCTTCTGGCTGTCCGTCCTGTTTCTGTTCACTCTGCCGGTCGAGCGCATTCTGCAACGGCTGCTCGGCTATCCGCTGCAGGAACTGTCGGCCAAGCTTTCCTGCGGCGGTCTCGGCCTCTTCTTTTCGGACCTCTCGTGCTCAGGCATCCGGATCGGTCTTGCCGGCAAGGACGTTCTGGTGGACCTGCCTTGCTCGGGCACATCCGGGCTGATGCTCGCCATGGCCTTTCTGGTCATCCTGACTGCGCTTTACCGGCCGAACCTGCTGACTGCCGTGCTCTGGATTGGCATCACGCTCGGGCTGGCTCTGATCGGCAATTCTCTGCGCATCGCTTTGCTTGCCGTCGGCATTGCCTATCCGGAAAGTGTCCTTGAGGCCGATGTCATGGCGCAGCCGCTTCACGACATTATCGGTTATCTGACGCTTCTTCTGTCGATGGCACCGGTGCTGGCGTTTTACAAGCCACGTCCCGCTGAGTGGCGAGCTGCCCAGGCTGTCTTCAGCTTGCCGGTGATGTCGCGGCCCTTGCAGAAGATGTCTGCTCTGGTGTTCCTGAGCCTTGCCTTGTTCATCGTCAGCCTGCCGCGGCACGCGCTTGATGTTTCTTCTTCGACCGGGCCGCAGCCATTGCCTTTGACACTGGCGGGTGAGGTCGGTGTCGACGAGGCGCTGTTGCCGATCGAGGAGCAATACTTCCTGCAATATGGTGGTCACGCCCAGAAGCGGCGCTACGGGCCGATGGCATTGACGCTGGTGCACACCTCTTCGCCGCTGCGCCATTTGCACACCCCGGACGATTGCCTGCGCGGACTCGGCTTCGACGTGACCTTTCTCGGCAGCCGTTTCGAACCGGTTCCGACAGCGCTCTACCGGGCCCGGTCGAAAACCGGAGGAGACTGGCGCGTTGCCGTCACCTTTACCTCCAGCACCGGCGAGACGACCCACAACATCGCCGAGGCGATCTGGCTGTGGCTGAAACGGCCCGGCACCACCTGGACCAGCATTCAGCGAATTACCCCGTGGACACTAGACGAGCCGCAACGCGCCGCCTTTGAGGCCGCCGCAGGGGCTGCGCTCGATCTCAACACCCGCACTTCCGGTATTTTCCCTGCCCAAAAGGAGAAACGCATATGACGTTCCTGTCCCCATTGGCGTCTGCCAGTTCTCTAAAACCAACTCTGAAAGCCACTTTGGCAGCCTCGCTGGCCATCGTCTTTGGCACGCTTTCAGCGCTGCCGGCTTCAGCCGAGCCAGATCTCGACGAACTGTCCGGCACCGTGGTTGCCACTGCCGGTGGCAAGGAGATCCATCTGCCGCTTCTGAAGGCCGATTACAGGGTCGAGGTTGAAGGCGATGTTGCCCATGTGGAACTGACGCAGACCTTCCTGAACCCGACCAAGCTGCCGCTCAATGCGACCTACCTGTTTCCGCTGAACCAGAAGGCGGCCGTTCACGCCATGCGGATGGATCTCGACGGCGAGACCATCGTGGCGCGGATGAAGAAGAAGGAAGATGCCAAGGCAACCTTCGAGAAAGCGAAACGGGAAGGCAAGGCCGCTGCCCTTCTGACGCAGCACCGGCCCAACATGTTCACCCAGGATATTGCGCATCTGATGCCCGGTCGCCCGGTGAAAGTGACACTGGAATACGCCCAGACCGTCCCCAAGATCGACGGCGCCTATGAGCTCGTAATGCCGATGGTGGTGGGGCCGCGTTACGAGGGGCTGGGCGCGCAACCCGCCCTGAAGCATTCGCAAAACATCGCGGACAAAAGTGTGCCGGAGGACGACAGTCCAGTATACGGCGCTACTGAGTATGCGAGCGATGAACCCGTCTCTGCGAAACCTGCTGCCTTCAACCACAGTGAAACAGTCTCCGGCTGGCAGATCGACAAGCTTCCGGCCTATCCGGAGGTCATCGGGCAGAATGCTCCGAAGGAAATCGATGCGAGGCGGGTGTCGCTGGAACTTGCTCTCAAGGCACCGATGCCTGTCTCGCGGCTGTCGAGCGATACCCATGCACTGGAGGTTTCCAGCCAGGGCGAGATGCGGACAGTCCGCTTCAAGTCCGGCAGGGCCATCGACAATCGGGACTTCGTTTTGCGTTACGAGCTTGCCGCACAGAGCAATGTTGCTGCCGGTGTCTCGTCCCGGTACGAAGCCGATGGCGGGGGCTATTTTTCACTGCTGATCGAGCCGCCGAAACTGCCGGCTGAAGACATGATTGGCCAGCGCGAGCTTGTCTTCGTGCTGGATACATCCGGGTCCATGAGCGGGCAGCCGATCGAAGCGAGCAAGACCTTCATGACGGCAGCGATCAGGTCTCTGCGCCCTGATGACTATTTCCGCATCCTCCGCTTTTCCAATAACACTTCCCAATTTGCCGGAAATGCCGTTCTGGCAACGGAGCGAAACAAGCGGCAGGCCTTGAAGTTCGTGGCTGGCCTTTCGACCGGTGGCGGGACGGAAATCAACCAGGCGGTAAACACCGCCTTTGATCAGGCACAACCGGAAAACACCACACGCATCGTTGTCTTTCTGACCGACGGTTATATCGGCGACGAGGCGACCGTGATCTCGAGTGTCGCGAGCCGTATCGGCAAGGCGCGTATCTATGCCTTCGGCGTCGGCAACTCGGTCAACCGGTTTCTGCTGGATGCGATGGCCACGGAGGGCAGGGGCTATGCCCGCTATGTGGCTTTGGGAGAAGACGCGGGCGAAGCGGCGGGAAGCCTTGCCGCGAACCTGAAGACACCGCTCCTGACAGACATCACCATCGACTGGAACGGTCTCAAGGTCGAGGGACAGAGCCCGGCCAGGATACCCGATCTGTTCGAAGGCGGCTCGGTGCGCGTGATGGGGCGATACGCTGCCGGCGGCAATCACACGATTTTCATCAACGGTCTGGTCAACGGACATGCTGCCAGACTGCCGCTTGAAATCGACCTGAAGTCTTCTGTCGATGGCAGTGCGGTTTCCAGCCGGGCCCTGCCGCTGATCTGGGCGCGCGAGCAGATATTCGACAAGGAGCGTGCCTATACGATCGGCGGCAACACCGACACGCAACTGAAGCACGAAATCGTCGATCTGGGCCTGACCTATTCGCTTCAGACCCGGTTCACGTCCTTTGTCGCCGTCTCAGAAAAGGTGGTGAACGGCGCACCGGCGACCGCCTCTCACCGAAACGTGCCCTTGCCGCAGGTTGCAGGCGTTTCGACCAATGCCTATCCGTCCTTGAACCTTTCCGGCAGTTCCGCGCCGGAACCGGAAGGCATATTGGGTGTGATGCTGGTCCTCCTGGCTGTGGCTGCCCGGTTCCGGCTTAAACTGGCAAATAGCTTCCGCAAGTTGCGGGAAAGGGTTCGGGGGTTCCGGTCACGCGACGAGGAAGCTGCGTCTGGCGAGCCGGATCTTGCCTTGCCCCGTACGTTGCGCCGGGATGGTTGGTGGCTGGAAACCTGATCCGTGCTTCGCTATTGGTAACGCTCTCGCAGGCAACTGCGGGGGCCATTTTTCGGGAAGAGACATTTGCCAGGTCAAACCATTCTTGTTGTCGATGACGACCCGCATATCCGGGACGTCATCTGTTTCGCGCTTCAAAAAGCGTCCTATGTGTTCGAAGTTGCCGCTGACGGGAAGGAAGCGCTCGACAAGGCGCTTTTATGCAATCCGTCCCTGATCGTTCTGGACATCGGCCTGCCGGAAATGGACGGGCTGGACGTCTGCCGGCATCTGCGCCGCACGTCGGAAGTGCCGATCCTGTTTCTATCGGCGCGCGATGACGAGATCGACAGGATCGTCGGTCTGGAACTGGGCGCCGATGACTATGTGACCAAACCTTTCAGCCCGCGCGAACTGATCGCCCGCGTCGGCGTGATCCTGAAGCGCTATGGCGCCCCCGCGGCTGCCGAAATAGTTGAAGACTTGCCTGCGCTGCGTTTCGGTGCGGTCGAACTTGACCGGTCGCAGCGCCATGTGACAGTCGATGGAACACCTGTCACGCTGACGGCCATCGAGTTCGATATCCTGGCTACCCTGCTGGCCCGGCCGAAGATCGTCTTTTCCCGCGAGCAGATCCTCCAGAATGCCTACCGGGATAATATCCACGTCTCCGATCGCACCATCGACAGCCACATCCGCAACATCCGCGGCAAGCTTGGAACCGCTGGATGCGGCGATGCCATCGAGACCGTGCACGGCGTCGGGTTCCGGCTTGGGCCCTGCCGGGTCGAGAATGGAAACGGCGGATGATCCTGTCGCGCACCTTCCGAGACAAATGGCGTCCGCCGCTGTCGCTCGTGGTGGCGGGTGTTCTTGGCATCATGCTGCTGGTGCCTCTCGCAGGTGTCGCCTTCTTTCGCGTCTATGAAAACCAGCTCATCGAGACGACAGAAGCGGAGCTGATCGGGCAGTCGGCGGCAATTGCCGCGGCAATGGCGCAGCGCCTTGAAGAGATCGGTGGCGCCGACCTGCCTTTGGGGCCGGAGGTTGCGAAGGCTACTGAGGTGCCCGGCAGTCGCAGCATCTATCTGCGGAACCCGGGCGGAAGCTGGACGCCGCAACTTCCGGAACTCGATCTCACGCGCACAAATGTCTTGCCCGGAAGAGGGGCGCCACGGCCGGCTGCCGAACCACCGCTTCTCGAATACCTGAGTGCCGGACAAGCCGTGGACCGCATCCTGCAGGAAACTCAGAAGAAGACCCTGGCCGGATTCCGGGTGCTGGATTTCAATGGTGTAATCATCGCCGGACGTGAGGATATCGGCCTGTCGCTTGCCCATGTGGAGGAGATCAAAAGAGCGCTTTCGGGACATTATGCCAGTGCGCTGCGCGAGCGCATCGTCGACAATCCGCAGCCGATCTATTCCATCAGCCGGGGAACCAGCGTTCGCGTTTTTGTCGCGATGCCGATTATCGTGAGCGACCGGGTCGCGGGCGTTGTCTATGCCTCGCGAACACCCAGCAACATTCTCAAGGAAATGTTCGTTAAGCGCGAGGCCGTCTTCTGGGTCGTGGTCTTTGTGCTGGCTGCGACTTTTGTCGTCGGTTTCATTTTCGCGCGCGCCATCACCGGACCAATCAAGGCACTGACACGGCGTTCTCTGGCGATCGGTAATGGCGAGCGGGAGGCATTGGTGCCGCTTGCCATTCACGGCAACCGCGAGATCCATGCGCTTTCAGAAAGCATGCTGGACATGTCGCGCAAGTTGTTCGATCGGAACGACTATATCTCCACCTTCGCCAACCACGTGACTCACGAGTTGAAGACGCCGCTGACCTCTATCCAGGGTGCGGCGGAGCTGTTGAAGGACGAAGGGGCAGAGCTGAGCGAAGCGGACAGGGAGAAGTTCCTGGGCAATATCCTGCACGATACCGAACGTGCCTCGAAGCTCTTGAACCGACTTCGTGATCTCGCCCGGGCCGACAGCGTCGAGATCGGCGGGAGTTGTCGGCTGAGCGAAGTTGCCACCGCGCTCAGGAGACGCTTCGAAGGGCTGGAAATCGACCTGTCCGGCGAGGCGGATCTGCCTATGTCGGCGGAAAACGCCCGGATCGTTTTTGAAAACCTGATCGACAACTCCCGCCGCCACGCCGCGTCCAGGGTGTCGATTGTTGCCGTGCCCGACGAGAAAGGCCTGACGGTTCAGGTGCAAGACGATGGCGAGGGCATTTCCGAAGGCAATCAGGACCAGGTCTTCGAACTCTTCTTCACCACCCGGCGGCAAAGCGGGGGCACCGGCATGGGGCTTGGCATCGTCCAGGCGCTCCTGAAGGCCCATGGTGCAGCGATCCGACTGCTGCCGGGTGCCGGTGGCGCAACCTTCGAACTCTTCTTTCCGGTGAGGTCGCCTGCCATTAGTCCGGCCAGCGGGAGCTGAACACTGCGGCCAGATGATCAAGCAGTGCACGCACACGGCGGGTCAGGTGCCGGTTGGGCGGGTAGAGTGCATAGAGGCCGAACGTGTCGGTCTTGTATTCCGGCAGCACGCGCTCAAGCCGTCCGTCCGCCAGGGCGTCCTCGATGGCATAGAGCGGCGCGATGGTGAGGCCGAGACCTCCCATTGCCATACGGGCCAGGGCTCCGGGAGAGTTGGAGCGGACGGCACCATGCAACCGGATGACCTGCTCTTCATCCCCGGAATGAAACCGCCAGGTGTTGAGTTCGGTCTGATTGCTATCGACAAGGCAGACATGGGTTGAAAGGGCTCTTGGGTCCTGCGGTCTGCCGTGCCGCTTCAGATAATCCGGTGAGGCACAAAGAACCAGCGGCATGCCGGCAAGCTTGCGAGCGATCAGGGTGGAATCCCGCAAGGCTCCGATGCGGATCGCCAGGTCGAGACCTTCCTCCACCAGGGCAAGCCGGTGATCGGTCAGGCGCATATCCACCTCGACATCCGGATGCTTGCGCAGGAAAGGGACAAGCGCCTCGCTCAGCCTCGTGCTGCCGAAGCCTGTCGGTGCCGTCAGCCTGATCTGGCCGGCAAGGGCGCCCTGACGTTCACGCACAAGCGAATCCAGATCATCGATCTGCTCCAGGATCGGCCGGCAATGTTCCAGATAGGCAGCGCCGACGTCGGTCAGGGACACACTGCGCGTGGTCCGGTTGAAAAGCTGGGTCTTCAACTGGCCTTCCAGATGCTGGACATATTTGCTGACTAGCTTGGTCGACAGGCCCAGCCGTCGCCCCGCGCTTGTGAAGGACCCTTCCTGCGCGACGGCGATGAAGGCTCGCATGGTTTCGATCTTGTCCATCACTATTGTCCTCGGCGGATCCTGCTCTCGTCAGCTATTTATCCCTTGTTTGTACATAATCATTGAATGAATTCGAAGATTATCTCCATTCAAGTCAGGAGGCATATTGCAGGCAGCGGACCGGACCAAGACGCTTCGGCCGCAGGAAGATCCTTCAAGGCAAGAGGAAGCTGGCGATGTCCAACGCAATCAAGATCCACCGTTTTCCGCTCTCCGGTCACTGCCACCGGGTGGAACTCTTTTCCAGCCTCACCGGCATCAATTACGAGCTGGTCGAGGTCGACCTGGCCAATGGCGAGCATAAACGCGATCCGTTCCTGAAACTCAATCCGGTGGGCCTGGTTCCGGTCATCGAAGATGGTTCGACCGTGCTCTCTGACTCCAACGCGATCCTCGTCTACCTGGCCCGCAAATATGCGCCGGACTGGCTGCCGACAGATCCGTATCTGGAAGCGGAAGTCCATCGCTTCCTGGCCTTTGCCGCCGGTGAACTTGCCAGCGGACCGGGTGCGGCGCGGTTGATCACGGTCTTCGGACGGCCGCTTGATCCGGAACGTGCGAAGTCTGTCGCCAAGGTGGCTTTCGATAACCTGGAAGCCCATCTGGATGGCCGCGAGTGGCTCGTTGGCGATCGGCCGACGATCGCTGACATTGCCATCTACAGCTACACGGCACATGCGCCGGAAGGCAACGTTTCGCTGGAGCCCTATCCGCGCATCCGCGGTCTTTTGAAGCGCATCGAGGATTTGCCGGGCTTTGTGGCCATGCCGGCTACCAAGGCAGGCCTTGCCGCGTAACGTTTCACCGGAGCTGCAGGTCCTTGCGAGCAAGGGCCTGCGTCTGGCGTTCTCGAAGGTACCGAAAGGATTTGACGATGGCTGAGATCGATGAGACTGCAAACCGGACGGTCATCCCTTCTCCGTTTCATGACGGCGAACGCCAGGTGCAAGAACGACTTGGCGACAGGGACGTGGAGCGCTGGGCGCGTGGTGCCATCCGCGGCTTCATGCCTGATCAGCATCGGGCCTTCTTCGAGGATCAGCCATTCATGATCGCCTCGGCGCGCGATGCTGCCGGTCGCCCCTGGGCGACCGTGCTGGAGGGCTGGCCCGGATTTGTACGCTCACCCGATCCCGCGTCGTTGACGATTTCAGCGCGTCCTGTCGCAGGAGACGCCCTGGAAGAGGCATTTGTCGAAGGTGCGGATGTCGGGTTCATCGGGATCGAGCTTGCGACCCGGCGGCGCAACCGCGTTAACGGGACAGTCGCGTCAGCAGGGTCCGACGGTTTCCGGTTTGCTGTCGGGCAGTCGTTCGGAAATTGCCCGCAATATATCCGGGCACGGGATGTGCGCTGGAGCACGGAAGCTGCCTCGGGAGAAGCTGTTCGTGGATCGCGTCTGAGCGCGGCGCAAACGGTGTGGATCAGGTCTGCCGATACGTTCTTCATCGCAACCGGCTACCGGGGAGAGGGCGATGACGAGGCCTTCGGCATGGACGTGTCTCACCGGGGTGGTGAACGCGGCTTCGTGCATGTTCTGGATGATCGCCGGCTGATCTTCCCGGACTATGCGGGCAACAGGTTCTACAACACGCTCGGCAACATTCTGGCGGATGCGCGAACAGGGCTGTTGTTCCTGGATTTTGCAAGCGGCAGCCTGTTGCAGGTGACCGGCCGGGCAACGATCGTTTGGGATGCGGAAGAAGTGGCGAAAGTGCCTGGTGCACGTCAACTCGTGTCCTTCGAGGTCGACGAAATCGTTGAGCTGACGTCGGTCTTGCATTTGCGCTGGCAGAAAGATGCATCGGCAATCCGGTCATTGCGGCTTGCCGAGAAAATTCGGGAAAGTTCCGACGTGACGTCGTTTGTGTTCGAGGCTCGCGACGAGGGAGCTTTGCCTTCGTTCAAGGCCGGTCAGCATTTGCCGATCGAACTCAGCCTTCCTGCCGGCCATGGCAAGATCCAGCGAAGCTATTCGCTTTCCGGCGATCCGTCCGAAGGCCGCTATCGAATATCCGTGAAGCGCGAGCCGAACGGACTTGTCTCGCGTCTCCTGCATGACGTGCTTCAGGTTGGCGGATACATAGACGCTGGAAGGCCGGCTGGCGATTTTTCGCTGCCGGAGAAGAAGGACCCGGTGGTGCTGGCAAGTGCGGGCATCGGTATCACGCCGCTCCTGAGCATGCTGCATCATCTGGCAGGTGAGGATGGGAGCCGGCCCGTCTGGTTCGTCCAGAGTGTCAGGGATGGCGATCATCATCCCTTCCGGCAGGAAGTCGAAAGCCTGACGGCGGGGAGGCCGAACATTCGGCACGAGATCCGTTATAGCCGCCCACAGACTTCGGACGTTTCAGGTCGGGATTATGACGCGGTCGGCCGGATAACGGCACAAGAGCTGCTGGACTTGTCACCCAAACTGCAGACGCAATACTTCCTGTGCGGTCCGTCTGCCTTCCTGGCTGATCTGAAGTCCGGGCTGGAACAGCTCGGTGTTTCGCAGGAGCGGATCCACTTCGAAGCCTTCTGAGGGGGATCCGGGCGTTTCGATCCGGTACTCAGCTTTCCGGGGTGAAGTCGACATGGATATGGTTGCCGTCCGGGTCCCAGACATTGATGGCAACCGTCCCCGTGCCGGGCTGAACGGAGCGGCGATAACGTTCGCCGCGTTCGTTCAGTCTTGCTTCGAAAGCCTCCAGACCGGAAGCGCTAAAGGCGAAATGTTCCAGTTTCAGCTTGGCTTCGGATCCGGTCGCTTCCGGCCCCTCAACACCGACCAGATGAATGGCTGCATCGTTACCCGCGTAGAGCCAGGCACCTGGAAAGGGAAAATCGGGACGCGGTCCGGGTTCCATCCCGAGAATGTCGCCATACCAGGCGATCAGTTCGTCGAGCCGCGTGGTGCGAAGATTGACGTGGTCTAGCTTTCCGATCTTCATGCGCTGGCCTTTCCCGAGCGGTCCGTTTGGTCCGGTAAGTGGTGATTTGCTGTCTGGCCCTCGAGGGCTGGCAAGTCAATGCCAGTCGGCATCCAGGGGACCGGGCAAGGCACCGCGAAACGCCTGCCGGGACTGTCACAATTTTTAGCAAATAGTTAAGGTCGGGCAAGGCTTTCGGCTCTGAAGACCACTCGTCCGGTTCAGCGTGAAAAAAACCTTCTGCAACTGAAAATTTCCTATTGCATCGGGGGGCGAACGGGCGCATATACGCCTTGCCCAAATTCGCACGTGCCCGTGGTCGTCCATGGGATGTTCAACAAGACATCTCTTAAGGGGCCGCTGCCAGACAATCCGCCAAGGGGCGGGGCAGTTGAGATCCGGACGGCTTAAAGCAACGACGTAAGAGGGCTTTTTTGGTCTCTGCCGGGGTTTCCAACCTCCGGCGTCACTGAAGAGGCACTTGTTACATCATTGCCCGACGTGCGGTTCGGTTCTCCCGATCCAATCAACGGCATTTCCCGACGCGGGAAAGCTTTGTGCTGCTTGGCAGTCGCATAGCCCAACCGTCGCTGCAGTCAACCCGGCCTCCGGTTCCATCCCGGGGGAGGCCCGGTGCGCATTGCAGCACCCTGCGACGTGAACGCAGCGCGCACGCCAAGGATTAGCGCGCCTGCGGCTGAGATTGAGAAAGAGGGGGGCCCCCCAATGAGCGACCGTATCCGCGATTTCCTCCGCCGACGTGACGAAGATGGCCCGTGCGTTGTTGTCGATCTCGACATCGTGCGCGACAACTTTGAAGCTTTTGCCAAGTCCCTGCCGGACACCTCCGTCTACTACGCAGTGAAAGCCAACCCGGCACCTGAAATCCTGTCGCTCCTGGAAAGCCTCGGCTCCTCCTTCGATTGCGCCTCCGTCGGCGAAATCGAAATGGTGCTGGCAACCGGCGCATCCGCCGACCGCATTTCCTACGGCAACACGATCAAGAAGGAGAAGGATATTGCGCGTGCCTATCAGTATGGCGTCCGCCTCTTCGCCGTCGACTGCGTCGAAGAAGTTGAAAAAATCGCCCGCGTTGCCCCTGGCTCCAAAATCTTCTGCCGCGTCCTGTGCGACGGTGTCGGCGCCGAGTGGCCGCTCTCCCGCAAATTCGGCTGCGACCCCGAAATGGCGCCCGACGTCCTCGAACACGGGCACCGGCTCGGCCTTGTCGCCCATGGCGTTTCCTTCCATGTCGGCTCCCAGCAAGCCAACCTCACGGCGTGGGATCTCGCTCTCGCCATGGCAGCAGGCGTTTTCCAGGAAATGGCGCTCCGCGGCATCGAACTGAAAATGGTCAACATGGGTGGGGGCTTCCCGACCCGTTACCTGAAGGACGTCCCGGGCGTTTCGACATACGGCGAAGCGATCTTCCAGGCGCTGTGCAAGCACTTCGGCAACCGTCTGCCGTCCACCATCATCGAGCCGGGCCGCGGCATGGTCGGCAATGCCGGCATGATCGAAGCTGAAGTCGTGCTGATTTCCCGCAAATCCGCAAACGACGAAGTGCGCTGGGTCTATCTCGATATCGGCAAGTTCCACGGCCTGGCCGAAACCATGGACGAGGCGATCCGTTATCCGATCCGCACCCCGCGCGACGGCGACACCACCGCACCTTGCGTGCTGGCCGGCCCGACCTGCGACAGCGTCGACGTTCTTTACGAAAAGACGCCGTACGAACTGCCGGTGAGCCTGTCCATTGGCGACAAGGTGCTGATCGAGGCCTGTGGTGCCTACACCACGACCTATTCCACGGTCGGCTTCAACGGCTTCGCGCCGCTGGCGTCCTTCGTCATCTGAGGCAAGTGCCATGATTGATATTGTGGACGAGGCGCCGGATCACACCGGCGCCCGCGAGGGTCTGCTTGACCTTTGTTTCGGCGAGGACCGCTTCAGGAAAACCTCCGAGCGTCTGCGTGAAGGCCGGCTTCCGGTCTTCGCATTTTCTGCTATCGACGAATCTGGCAAGCTCGTTGGCACGGTAAGGCTCTGGTCTGTGGCGGACCGCAACGGCTCGCAAAGCCTGTTGCTCGGACCCCTTGCCGTCGATCCGGCTTGCCGGGGACTGAAGGTCGGAGACCGCCTGATGCGGCACGCCCTCAACCAGGCTGCCGTGCTTGGCCATGGATCCGTGATCCTGGTCGGCGATCAGCCGTATTATACCCGCTTCGGTTTTGCTGCGGGCCTTCTCGACAAGGTCGGGATGCCGGGACCGGTGGACTATCACCGTTTCCTCGCACTGGAGTTCACTCCAGGGCACATTGACGGCCTGGAGGGTGTGCTTTCGGCATCCGGTGTACTGGATCCGATGGCAGTGTCGGCTGCCCGGGAAGACGTCTTCTCGGTTTCGCAAGCAATTTGAAGCTTTAGACTTGGAGACGGCGGCGAAGTTTTTCGCCGCCGTCTCTTGTTTTTTAAGCACAGGCTTGTTTGTTTAAAAATAACAGGGTTTGAGACAGTCATTTGTCTTTCCTTGAACGGGCTTTCACCGAGAAGACTTGAAATTCCTGCAGAAACCAGCCACACCTAACAAAGGCGCAATAAGTGCGCTTTGCTGTTTGAAGGATTTCCCAACGGGCCGGACCCTCTGGAAGCGATGTGGGCGGCATATCGGATAGGATTGGAGTTACGCATATGACCGACGACACCAACGACGGTGCGCCGAAGAAGCCGGCGGCAAAAGCTGCCGCAAAGCCAACAACACGGCGCAAGACCACATCGCGTACGCCTGCTTCCAGAGCCGCATCGGCAAAGCCGGCAAGCTCCAAATCGACACCTGCCAAATCGACACCTGCCAAATCACCGTCTGCGAAGCCGGCTGCAGCCAAGGCTGCGCCCGCCAAACCTGCTGCTGCGAAACCGGCGGCTGCGAAATCGGCGGCTGCGAAACCGGCTGCTGCAAAATCTCAGGCCAAAACGGCCTCTGCAAAGCCTGCTGCTGCGAAACCCGCAACCAACAAACCGTCCGCCTCCGCCACCAAGGCAGCTGACGCGAAAGCGCCCGCAAAGTCTGTGGCGGCCACAAAACCTTCGACAAGCAGGACACCGAAACCTGCTGCTGCAAAAGCGCAGACCAAGACTGAGGCCCAGACTGCTGCCAAGCCGGCTGCCAAAAAAGCGGCTCCGGTGAAACCGGAAGCAGCGAATGCTTCCAAGGCGAAGACAGCCGCTCCTGAAGCTTCTGCACCGAAGGCAGCAGCTTCGAAGGCCGCTGAACCGAAAGCAGGTTCTACAGCATCAGCAGGCGCTGTTCACGGAACGATCACCGGCCCGCTTGTGATGATCGGTCTCGGGTCCATCGGCAAGGGAACGCTGCCGCTGATCGAGCGTCATTTCAAATTCGACAAGAGCCGGTTTACCGTCATCGACCCGGTTGATGGTGATGCCAAGCTGGTGACCGACCGGGGATACCGGTTCGAAAAAGTCGCCCTGACGCCTGAAAACTACAAGGACATACTCACGCCTTTGCTCACGGAGGGAGAGGGGCAGGGTTTTGTCGTTAATCTGTCTGTCGACACTTCATCGCTGGACCTGATGAAATTCTGCCGCAAGCTTGGCGTGCTCTATATCGACACGGTGGTCGAACCCTGGCCGGGGTTCTACTTCGACGACACCGCAACGGCAGCCGACCGGACCAATTATGCGCTGCGAGAGGCCGTACGACGCGAAAAGAAAAAACATCCTGGCGGCACTACGGCAGTTTCCTGCTGCGGCGCCAATCCCGGCATGGTCTCGTGGTTCGTGAAGAAGGCGCTGGTGGATATCGCGACCGATACCGGCGTCAAGTTCAAGGAACCGTCCAGCCAGAAGGGCTGGGCCAAGCTGATGAAAAAGGTGGGTGTCAAGGGCATCCATATTGCCGAGCGTGACACTCAGCGAGCCAAGGAACCGAAACCATTTGGCGAGTTCTGGAACACCTGGTCGGTGGAAGGTTTCCTTTCCGAAGGTTTCCAGCCTGCGGAACTCGGCTGGGGCACGCATGAAACCTGGAAGCCTGCGAATGCCAAGAAGCACAAGAAAGGCTGCAAGGCGGCGATCTATCTGGAACAGCCGGGCGCCAACACCCGTGTGCGGACCTGGTGCCCGACGCCAGGCGCGCAATATGGCTTCCTTGTCACGCACAATGAAGCAATCTCCATCGCCGACTACTTCTCCGTGAGCGACGGCAAGAAGGTCAGCTACCGCCCGACATGCCACTATGCCTATCATCCGGCGAACGTAGCCGTGCTCTCGCTGCATGAACTGTTCGGCTCCGCAGGAAAGGTTCAGGAGACGCTGCACGTTCTCGACGAAAGTGAATTGCAGGACGGCATCGATGAACTCGGCGTCCTGCTCTACGGTCACAAGAAAAACGCCTACTGGTTTGGCTCCCAGCTGTCTGTCGAGGAAGCCCGGGACCTTGCGCCGTATCAGAACGCGACCGGTCTGCAGGTGACTTCGGCCGTTCTGGCCGGGATGGTCTGGGCGTTGGAGAACCCGGAAGCGGGCATCGTCGAGACGGACGAGATGGACTACAAGCGCTGCCTCGAAATTCAGCTGCCGTATCTTGGGCCGGTCAAAGGCTATTATACGGACTGGACACCTCTGGAGGGGCGGCCTGGCTTCTACAAGGAAGATATCGACACCAAGGATCCCTGGCAGTTCCGTAACATTCTGGTGCGATAGCGAAAAAGGGCAACCTTTGTTGAATATAGCCGCCGGGTAACTCCGGCGGCTTTTTTGTTGTTTGTTGAAATTCGGAAAGTCGCCGAACGCGAAAACTTTGTGATCTACATAACATTCTTGAAATAGATCTTGGCAGAATATACGTCATAGGGTGCAACCATTCGGCGAGGGCAAGGTGAAAGTCGATCAGGCAAGACTGAACGCTGCCATCCGGGGCCTTTATGAGGCCGCGGTTACGGCGGAGCTCTGGAAGCCGGCCATGGAAGAGGTGACTGACGCCCTCCAGGCAAAGAGTTGTCACTTTTTCTCCAACAACCTGACAGATGCGGGGGACGACCTCTTCGTCACGGTTCGCATGGATCCTGATTTTCACAAGGATTACATGGGCACTTACGCAGAGCTCGATGTCAGGTATCCGCGCATCCTGGATGCACCGGTCGGAAGAGTTCTGCACGGAGATCTTCTGTGGACCGACGAAGAGCGGATGGCCAGCCCCGTCTATCACGAGAACCTGCTTCCTTTCGAACTCTACGAGGTAACTGGCGCCCAGCTCGCCATGCCTGATCGGTTGAGCTGGCTTGGCTTTTCTCTCTATGACGAGGAGCCTTGGGAAAAAGACCAGCTTGAGGCACAGCAGCTGATCCTCGGCCACACCCGGCAGGCCTTGCGGATCCATCTGACACTAGCGGAAGCAAAAGCGAATACGGAAACGCTCGGCAATCTCCTGACGGCACGCGGGCAAGGGATAATCCTGGTGACCGCAGGGGGCAGGATCGTCTTCGCGAACGATCAGGCCGAAGCCTTGCAGCAAGAACAGGTTCTGAAAATGAGCAGCCGGGGTCTTGTCTTCCGGGACAGAGCCTTGAACCGGCGTCTTGCGCTTGCACTGGATGCCCTTCACTTCCGTTCGAGCGTGCCTTCGGGCGAGACCGTTACGCTCACCGATACAACGGATCATCAGATCGGCGTCCGCTTCCTGCCCGTTCCCGGAGGGATCGGTGGTGGTGGCTCGATGCTGGCTGTCCTGTGTATTCCGCTCCACATGCAGCATGGGCCGGACCCATCGGAGATCAGGCAATTTGCCGGATTGTTCCGCCTGACACCTTCCGAGGAGCTTGTGGTTGGCGCGATCGCGTCCGGGCAGGATCTGTCGCAACATTGCGTTGAACGCGGCATCTCACTCGACACCGCGAGAAAACACCTGAAGAATACAATGGCCAAGGCCAACTGCCGCTCGCAGAAAGACCTTTTGCGGCTGGTCGAGCGGTTCTGCTTCTTCCGTCTTCGCTGACCTGCGAAGCTCTTGCCATCCGGAATGCCTGACAGATTTATACTGGATCCGTTGTCGCTGATCTTGCCGGACCCGGGCCGCCTTGCGTTGTTTCCCCCGGTTCATGTCTAGACCGTTTGCGCCTGCTGTTCAGGCAGTGTCGCTGGTCACAGGAGGCCGGGAAGGGGATGAGCTAACAAGAGACGGTGACAGGGCTCGTGTCAGGTTCAAACGCTGGTGACAACGGTTGCCATCTACCCGAACCTGACGGGCAGCCGACCGTGAAAGAACCGGGCGCAAAACGAACCCGGGCTGTTGAGGCATAAAAAGGACAATGACAGTGCTGAACTCCATGGAAACGACTTCGCGAACCGATGCGCATCCTCTTGGACCGGAAAGCCGTCATGCCGGAACCACCAGGATCCTGCACTGGATTATTGCCGCTTTGGTTCTGGCGACATGGCCACTGGGCTACGTGATCAAGTTCGTGAAAAGCGATGTGTCCCTGGATTTCTACCTGCTGCACGAAAGTTTCGGCTTTCTGGTGCTCTGGCTGATGCTGGTTCGTGTCGGCAACAAGCTTGTTGCCCGAAAGCCGGCGGAGGAGGGCCCGGCTCTGGAACAACTGGCGGCCAGCGTCGTTCACGGCCTCCTCTATCTGTTCCTGATCGTCATGCCGGTCAGCGGGTTTCTGGCAACAAACGCCCACGGATTTCCGCTGAGCTGGTTCGGCCTGGTTCCGGTCTGGAGCCCGATCGGCAAGTCGCCAGACATTGCGGGGACACTGTCGGCCATTCATTCCTGGAGCGCATGGGCTTTGCTGGCACTGTTTGCCCTTCACATCGGCGCGGTACTGTTTCACCACGTTCTGAGGCGTGACCGGACACTCTACAGGATCCTCTGAGCCGAACGGCCAGTGCTGGGCAACGCTGACCGCTTCCTCCCGTGGTGAGCGTCAATCGATCAGCCGCACCACCTCCAGGGGCTCAACTCTGCCTTTTACCTGATGCTGGCCGATGGACCGGTACTCAACGGTGTTGCCAAGGCGCTTGGCGATCTCGCTGGAAACGAGGATCACCACATCGGAGCTGCCGTCGATTTCCTTGCCGAGGCTCTCCAGCCGGGAAGCGGCGTTTACCGTGTCGCCGATAACCGTGTAGTTGACCCGCTCCGGTGCGCCGATGTCGCCAACGACAAGCGGTCCCATGTGAAGGCCGATGCGAATACGCACCGGGGCTTCACCGCGGGCAACGCGTGCAATGTTGTCCGCCCGGATGGCTCGGGCCATGCCGATTGCCGCTCGGGCGGCAGGCTCTGCCGGATTTTCCAGCCGTTCCGGAGCGCCCCAAAATGCCATGACACTGTCGCCGATGTATTTGTCGATGGTGCCGCCTTCCTTTGTGATTTCGGCGCCGAGCAGGGACAGGTGATGATTGACGAAGGCAGCGGTTTCGGTTGCCGTCATGCCTTCGGAGGCCGAGGTGAAGCCGGCAATGTCGGTGAACATAACCGCGACTTCTCGTTCTTCCGGCGGCGCATACGCCCGGCCTTCACGCAGGAGTTTCCTGACCAGTGTTTTGGGTACGTACCGGCTGAAAGCGGTCAGGCCGCTGACCATGGAATTGAAACCGTTGGCGAGGTCGTCCAGTTCGCGCACGAAGCTGCCTGGCAGGTGCTCGGCAGAGTCCAGTTCAAGATCCGCGACGGCCCTTGCCCCAAGCGCTGCCCGGCGGATCGGCTGGCCGATGCGGTGGGCAAGAAAGCCGGCGCCGATCAGCGACAGTCCGAGGAGGGCGATGCCGATCAGTATCGCATCGCTCAATTGCTCAAGCGGCTGCTCAAGAACCTCCGCCGGAAAATGGGCGCCGATGGAAATCGGCAACCCCGTCGGGCCGAGGTCCGGGCTTTGGAGGACGACAAACCGCTTGTTGCCAAGGGCATCATAGCCGGCACGCATTTCGTGTCCCTGGCGTATCCCGTAGCCTGATGCATCGACTGTTTCGGTCGATTTGAGGGTTTGCAAAAAAGTGTCCGGAACGTTCTCGAGTTCAATCAGCGGACTTGTCGGCGACAGAAGGTTGAAGACCTCCGACAACGCAGGATGAGCAATCAGACCGTAGGTCTGCGGGTTGATCATGAACACCTGAACCAGGCCGGTGGAGATGTCGCTTGTGACTTCCGACAAGCGCTCCATGGACATGGCCATCAGGACGAGGCCTTCGTAATCACTGCCGTCAGGGCCGTCGGACAGGATCGGTTGAACGTGAGCGATATAGGTGTGCTGGCGCTGAGGATAAAAGGCCGGGCCAGACCAGAAGGGGGCTGTCTTGTCCCTTGAAGACGAGATCAGACCCGCAAGGGCATGCGTTTCGTCGGTCTTCGGCACGAATTGGGGTACAAGAATTCCGTCTGCACGGCCCCGGTCGACTTGGATGAAATTGCCGTTCCTGTCGGCGACGATGACAAAGGAGACATGCTCCATGGCCGATAGCGCACCGAACATGTAGTCGGCGACTTCCTGAGGACGGCGCAACAGGATGCTGCCGGTGGAAAGCGCTGCCGTGGTAAAGGAGCTTGCTTCCTCGACGGCTTCTATCTGGGCGGAAAAGGCCTGCTCCAGGGAGTGCATGCCCGAGTTGATCAGCGAGCCGCCCAGGTTGCGCACGACCTTTTCGGACGTGGCCGCCTGAACGATCAGGACAAGCGCAGCGGTTATGAAGACAAAACCACCGATGACCGTCGTGAGCGTCGGCGTGATGTGAAGGCGCCTGTTAAAGGGCAAGTGCTTGGCCTGCGTACTGAATTTCGACGCAATACCCATACCCTGATAACGTGGCGAGGCAAAGCGCGGGAGACCGGATGAAACCGTGAGGATTGCAACGGATGATCGGCTCGGTGCTAGCCACGCAGCCGAACGACCTCGACCGCTGCCGATTTCCCCTTGACCTTGTGCAGTCCGATAGCCTCCTGCTCGATGCTGCTGTCGAGACGCTTGGCGATCTCGCTGGAGACGAGAATCACAACATCGGCGTCGCCGTCGATCTCCTTGCCGAGGCTCTCCAGCCGGGAAGCGGCGTTTACCGTGTCGCCGATGACAGTGTAGTTGACTCGCTCCGGTGCGCCGATGTCACCGACGACAAGCGGTCCCATGTGAAGGCCGATGCGAATACGAACAGGTGCTTCACCGCGGGCAACGCGTGCAATGTTGTCCTCCCGGATGGCACGGGCCATGCCGATTGCCGCACGAGCGGCAGGTTCTGCCGGATTTTCCAGCCTTTCCGGTGCGCCCCAGAATGCCATAACACTGTCGCCGATGTATTTGTCGATGGTGCCGCCTTCCTTTGTGATTTCGGCGCCGAGCAGGGACAGGTGGTGATTGACGAACGCAGCGGTTTCGGTTGCCGTCATGCCTTCGGAGGCCGAGGTGAAGCCGGCGATGTCGGTGAACAGCACTGCAACCTCCCTTTCTTCCGGCGGGGCATCCGCCCGGCCTTCGCTCAGAAGTTTCCTGACAAGTGTGCCCGGAACGTAGCGATTGAAGGCTTTCAAGCCGCCTAACATGGCATTGAAGCCCTTGGACAGGTCGTCCAGTTCCCGGATGATGCTGGAAGGCAGCGGGGCTACGGTCGAAAGGTTCAGATCCGCCACTTCTCTTGCCGCGACCGAAGCACGTTGCACCGGTCTTGCAATCCGTCTCGCCAGCAAAACCGCGCCAAGCAGGGACAGGACGAGCAGTCCGCCACCAATAAGTAGCGCCATCAGCAGTTGTTTCAGCGGCTGGGAAAGGTACTCGGCAGGAAAGTGAACACCGATCCTGACCGGAAGACCCAAAAGGTTTTCGTTCTTCTGTTCAAGGATCACGAACCGTTCGGCGCCGTCAGGGGCAGTGCCGGAATAGACAGCCAGCTTCTCGGAAATGTCGAAGGACTCATTCTTGACTCTCGGCATGTCCTTGAAGCCAGCCAGAAAGGCATCGGGCAAACGATCGACATTCAGAAGAGGCATTTCTGCTGTCAGGTCATCGAAGGATTTGTGAAGGTCGGGATGGGCGACGATTTCGTCTGATCCCTCCTTCATGAGAAAGACGGTTATGTCGTCTGTCGAAACGTGCCAGGTGATTTCGGACATTCTGTCGAGCGACATGCCGATCATCAGGCTGCCACGGTAGGTCTTGCCATCATGCAGCGGGCGCACAAAGACGTAATAGGTGTGCTCGCGGTTCGGCATGTAGAACGGCTCGCTCCAGAAAGCACCAGACTGCTTTTTCGCGCGTTCCGCCAGCGGAGCCAGGATCGGAATATCCTTCGCCAGATTGACGTTGCCGCCCAGCAGCTTGCCGTCCGCATCGCCTCTGTCGACATCAACGCCTTCGCCATTTTCGTCTACCAGAACCAGAAAGGAGACCTGCTCCATCGGGGCGAGCGCGCCGTAAAGGTAAGACAGGATGAGATCAGGATCATCGACCGGCAGTTCCTTGCGCTCATAGGTCAGCCGGGTGAATTCGGCAGTTTCGGTGATGGCATGAAGCTGCTCGACAAACGCCGTTTCGGCTGCATCCATGCCGATATCGACCAACTCACCGCCCATTCTCCTGACGACTTCCGAAGAAGTGACGGCCTGGATGAAGAGGATCGCAGCCGCGGTCACCAGCACGAAACTGCCGATGACGGAAGCAAGGGTCGGTGTGATGAAGAGTTTCCTGCGTGCTGGCACCGTGACGTCCCGATTGTGAGTTGTGTCGTCGTAAGCCGATATCTCTTTCAAATTACGCCGCGCGTAGCAATCGGGGAACAGCACAGGAAGCTTGAAACCTGTTTCAGATACAAAAAGACCCGCACGGGGCAACCGTGCGGGTCTTGGTTTGTTGCGCTTGGTAAAGCGTGCGTCAGGAGGTCTTTTCTGCCCGGTCGAACGTGTGACCGTAGTCCACGGCAATCTCGTAATCCGGATCTTCAAGGACCGAGACTTCGACAAGGTCGCCAGCCTTGGCCAGCAGCTTCTTGCAGTCCGGCGACAGGTGGCGCAGGTGCAGTCGCTTGCCAGCAGCAAGGTATTTCGAGGCGAGGGCGTCAATTGCTTCCAGGCCGGAATGATCGACCACGCGGCTGTCGATGAAGTCGACGACAACGTCCTCGGGATCGTTCAACGGATCGAAGAGGTCGGCAAAGCCTGTGGTGGAGCCGAAGAACAGCGGGCCGGTCAGGCGATAGACCTTCCAGCCCTCCTTGCTGGTGCCGATGCGGGCACGGATCCGGCTGGCTGCATTCCAGGCGTAAGCAAGCGCGGAGATGATCACACCGACGACAACAGCGACCGCGAGATCCGAATAAACGGTGACGCAGGTGACAATGACCATCACAAGCGCGTCGATTGGCGGGATCTTGTGCATGATCTTCAGGCTGGTCCACGCGAAGGTGCCGATGACCACCATGAACATTACGCCGACCAGGGCTGCGACCGGGATCCGTTCGATCAAGGGCGAAGCGATGACGATGAAGGACAGCAGGAAAAGAGCTGCGGCAATGCCGGAAATCCGGGTGCGTGCACCGGATTTCACGTTGATCATGGACTGGCCGATCATGGCGCAACCACCCATGCCACCGAAAAAGCCGGTCACGACGTTCGCCGTGCCCTGTGCAAGGCATTCCTTGGACGCGCCGCCCTTGGTGCCCGTCAGGTCAGCCACGAGGTTCAACGTCAGCAGGGATTCAATGAGGCCGATGGCTGCCAGGATCACGGCATAAGGCAGGATGATCTGCAATGTGTCGAGCGTCAGCGGCACCATGGGAATGTGGAAATCCGGCAGGCCGCCGGCGATCGAGGCGAGATCGCCAACCGAGCGGGTGTCGAGGTTGAAGCCGAGCACGAGCGCGGAGACAACCAGAATGCCTGCAAGCGGCGCAGGGAAAGACGATGTGATCTTGGGCAGGAACCAGATAACAGCCATGGTGAGGGCGATCAGGCCGAGCATCAGATACAGCTGGGAGCCTTCCATCCATGTCAGTCCGCCAGCGCCATCTGGAACCTTGAACTGGCCGAGCTGTGCAAGGAAGATCACGATCGCAAGGCCGTTGACGAAACCAAGCATGACCGGATGGGGCACCATGCGGATGAACTTGCCCCACTTCAGCAAGCCCACCACGATCTGGATCAGGCCCATCAGCACGACGGTGGCGAAAAGGTATTCCACCCCGTGCTGGCTGACGAGGGAGACCATCACCACGGCCAGTGCGCCGGTCGCGCCGGAAATCATGCCGGGACGACCACCGATACAGGCCGTAATCAGACCGACAAAGAACGCCGCGTAGAGACCTACCAGCGGATTGACGCCGGCAACAAAGGCAAAGGCCACGGCTTCGGGAACGAGCGCCAGGGCAACTGTAAGCCCGGCCAGAAGTTCGGTTTTGATGCGGGACGCATCCATTTTCAACGGTTGTTCAGGCGCAACGGCCTCCGCGCGTGCTGACACGGGCTGCTCCGGATATTTGGTGTGGTTTTTTAGGTCAGCGCCAATCCCTGCCCGGATTTCCACTTTTGACCTGGATCAATTTGCCACCTTCTAATCGATTTTTTGCAACGCAGCAAGGCGGGCCAGGCAGGAGCAGCCATGCGTTGACCGGGGTTCTTCCTTGATAAAGGTTCGATGGTTGCCTGTTGAACCAGTAAAGCGCGTGTATGACAGGAGTTTTCCGTTAAGGAAGAAGAATTGGTTCTTGCTGGATACAATTTACGATATTGCAATAATACGAGCGATAATATTTGATGAAATTGGGTAACAACTTTAATTCTCTGATTATTTGGGGTTGTTGTTGTGTCAATTTCTCGTGTCTGTTGCGTTGCTTTTTCCTTTTTGCTTGCGGTGTCAGCAGGCGCCGCACGCGCGGACGAGATGATCATGGCCACCGATGACTGGCCGCCCTTCCGGATTTCGGAGGGAGATACCTTCATCGGGCTGGATCTGGACCTGATGGACGAAGTTGCCAGGCGCACAGAAGCCGAACTCCGGATTGCCAAACTGCCCTGGGGGCGGGCGCTCACCGAAATGCAAGGGGGCGGCGTCGACGTCATGACCGGGCTGGCTTTCCGTCCGGACCGGGCAGAATATATCGCCTATACCGATACGCCTTATTTCAGATGCACGACCGCCTTCTACACCATCAAGGGACAGGCCGATAAGATCCGGAGCTACGAAGACCTGGCGCCATACCAGGTCGGCTACGTGTTGCATTCGGCCTACTTCGAAAGGTTCGACAAGGACAGGTCATTGGACAAGGTCGGCGTTGCGCAGGAGCAGATCCTGATCGACATGCTGATGAAGAGGCGTTTCGGTATCATGATCGGTACGGATTGCCAGGTGGACTACCTGATCAAACGTCAGGGGTTCGCCGACAAGATTGAAAAGGCGCCGTATAATCCGGGAAACTCGGTCGACCTGTATCTCGGTGTTTCCAAGAAATCGGGTTGGGCGGCAAAGCTCGATGAACTGAACCGTGTCATCAAGGAGCTTGTCGACGAAGGCTTCATCGACAAGATTGCAGAGGACTAGTACGGCACGCACTCCTAGCGTTGCCAACTCCTTTGATCCTTGAAGTCTTTTCCTGACTGGCGGAAGGAGAAACATGCAAGCGCACGTTATTGGTTATTCATAATAGATTGTACAACCGCATTGCAATCAGCTTGGAAAGTCTGCAAATTGTCCCGTAGGGTTATTGCTCTAGATACGGGACTGCGGAGGACGTGACCGCAGTCAAACGGCTTGTTTTGAACGAAATTGTCGTGCAGGCAGCTTAAGGAGGGCGGAATGCATCGGCTCATGTTTTGCGCCATGCTGAGCGTTCTTCTTCTGATGTCCAGCGCCCGGGCACAGGACGTTCTCAAGCTGTCCGGTTTTGAAGCCCCAAACCTGACCCCCGTTGCCGAGAGTATTCTAAGTCAGGCCTATGGGGAGTTAGGCATCCGCATCCAGAAGGTTATCACCAGCCCTCGCAGGGCACTGCTGGATTCAGCTTCCGGCAAGACCGACGGTGAACTGGTGCGGATCAGGACCATCGAAGCCGATCACAGCAGCCTGTTGCGTGTCGATGTTCCGATTATCCTGGCTCGAACCTTCGCCTATGCGAACAAGCCTCAGCTTCGCGGCAAGTCCTTCAAGCAGCTCCGGCATTTGCGGGTCGGCCATGTGGCGGGCGCACGGTTCGCCGCTGAACTGGCAGATGGGTTTGCAGAGGTATGGACCGCAGATACGCCCGAACAATTGTTCGAGATGCTCCAGCGAGACCGGATCGACCTTGTCATAGCCGGGGAGAGCACGGGGCGGCGCATTATCCGCGACCGCAAGCTGGTGGGTGTCTTCCCGTTGCGACCGTCTTTGCAGGAGGTCGCATTCTATCACTATCTGCATGAAAAACATGCGGATCTGGTGCCCAGGATCGAGGCCGTTCTGAAAAGAATGCTGGCGGTACCAGTGGGTGAGGAAACCGACGGTGTCGGTGAGACGACGCCGGAGAAAGATGGACACGTTCTGCACAAGACCGGCTTGAGCTGAAGGTTTTACGCGGGCTGCACGGCCGACGAGACGCTGCGAGGAACACTATGCGCACGAAGAGGCTCATCTGTCTGCTGGCCGGGTTCCTTCTGGCTACTGCCGCTTCCGCGGGCGAGAGAATTGTGCTGTCCGGGTTTGAGGCTCCCGGTTTGACCCCGGTGGCGGTCGGATATCTGCAAAAAGCCTATTCGAGCCTTGGGATCGAACTGGAGATTGTCGAAAACACGCCAAGCCGGGCACTGGTGGAATCCACCTCCGGCAAAACCGATGGCGAAGTGATCCGGATCGGCTCTGTGGGGGACCGTTATCCCACCCTCGTCAGGGTGGATGTGCCGCTGCTTTCTGTTGTGGCCTATGGCTACACCAACCGCGCAGACCTGAAGGACAAATCACTGGAGGATCTTAAATCCCTGCGGGCAGGGCATGTGCGCGGGGCTGTCTTTGGCGAAATGGCGGCCAGCGGGTTTGCAGAGGTCTGGTCGGCTGAAGAACCGGAGCAGCTGTTTCTCATGCTGAAACAGAAGCGGCTCGATCTGGTTTTCGTCCGCGAGTTGAGGGCGAAGGAGATGATAGAGAGGTTCGGTCTTGAGGATGCTTTTTCTCTCCCGTCCAGCCGCAAGGAATATGCCTTCTATCATTACCTTCACGAGCGGCACCGGGATCTGGTGCCTCGGGTGGAGGAGGCCTTGCGCGCCGTCCTGGGTGAGAAGGACAAGGATACCGGGGATGGCCCGAGCTAGGCGGGCCAATCCGCTGCTCCGGACTACTGCCCGCCGGATGCACGGTTAGCTGCCGGTTGCTGGGCCTGGCCCAGGCTTGCTCCGAGAAGGGCGGCCGCACCGGCAAAGCCGCTGTCTCCACCGACAACTGTATTGGGAACAAGCTTGCCGACGAGGCCGACCAGCTCCGGTTTGCGTTCCAGCGAGGTCAGCAGTTTCTCCAGTGCCTGCAGGAGCGCTACGCGGTCCTGGCCGAGAACGTCGACTTGCGCTCTCTGGCCTCGGGCAAGTTCCTCCAGATACTGGCGCTCGGCGCGGCCAAGGGCAGCGCGTTCCTGTTCGCGCTGATTGGCCACCTGCACGGCTATCTGGGCTTCCACGAGACGGGGCTGTTCGTCCGCCGTGGAACGTGCCTGTTCCGTTTCGATGCGTTTTTGCTGCGCATCCGTTTCGCGTTCGTAGGCAGTGGATAGCTGATCGGCCAATTGCACGCGCAGGCGGGAGACCAGCAGTTCCGGCGGGATGGCCGGTTCGCCCAGACGGATCTCGCGAATGTCGACGCCGGCCTTGTTGCCTTCGATTTTGATCTGCTGCTCGATGGTCTGTTCCAGGGCATCGCGGTTTTCGATGAGATCCAGAACCTTGGTCGGGCGCACGGTGTAGGTCGCGGGCTGCACCGGCGTTCCGTCGGCATTCTTGTCCTGCACGCGGATCGAGGCACCGGCGACGTTCCTCACGATCGAACGGATGGCCGGTGTCAGGATGCGGTTTTCAATCTCCTCCAGTCCGCCGACGGAGCCGACGACCACGGGTGCATTGTCAGGGTCGACCTGGACGAGGGCGCGCAGTTCCAGGGGAATGTCCCAGCCTTCCACCTTCACGTAGACCGCCCGGTCGGCAGCGTCGCTGGGGATCTGTTCCTGCACGGAGCGTTCGTTCTGCTGGATATTGCCCTGTTGATCGACCGAGAGATCGATGATGCGTTTTACGTAGCCGCCCTTGTATTCCCAGGTCTGGACGCGGGTATCGACCAGCGTCACTTCATAGGCCTGCCGGTTGAGGTAATAGGCCCCTGGGAAGAGCGGGTCTTTCCAGATGCCGACGCAGCCTCTGGGTACCAGGGGAACGGTAAGCGCCTCGCGGGAAACAGAGGAGGCAGAGACTTCTTCCTCGATGCAATTGATGCCGGGCTGACTGACATTGGACTTGACCACACCCACGTGCCCGGCGGGGATAATCGTCGCGTTGGTATTCTCATCGAGGCGAATGTCGAAGAGATACCGGTTCAGACGGTATTGCCCGGGCTTCAGCACCGTTTCCTGCGGTCCGCGCAGACCGCCCTTTGTCAGGAAGCTGTCGGCCTTCAGCATGTCGCCGACATCTGCATCTGCAATTGCCGGTGCCATGAACATGCCGGAGGGCATGGCGTCGCCGTCGAGTGCGGTCAACTGGCCATAATAGCCTTCGGGAATGGTGACGACGTCCCATTCCTCGAAATCGTAGAGCACCCGGACAAGCGGAATGAAATGAAAGCCGGGCCCGAGGATCTGGGCCTGCGGGCCTTTTTCGCCGTCCAGGGCAAGGATGCGGCCCTCAGGCAACTCCTCGAACGCATAGATCCTCTTCAGGTGACCAACACTGTTGGCGTCCACCAAGATGAAGGAAGAGGACAGGAGCATGAAGCCGCCGATCAGCACCAGAATGATGCCCATGAACCGGCTCGAAAAAATTTGAACCAGCCTGTGACCGCCGGCGGGAACTCCGGCTCTTCGAAGAATGATGCTGGCTCCCAGAAGGATTGCCACAATTCCAATAGTCACACCGAGCATCACGTTTCCTCCGCCAAGGTTCCGATGCGGAACCTATCTGACTGCGGGTGATGGACTGAGTCAACGACACTCATGTGACACGTGGTGGTCGAACTGCGCCTGGGCCTCGTTCAGATGAAAAAGCTCGACGGCAAACGCGGGTAGGATTAGAACCGGCGAAAAGACGCTCGGGAGGAACCATGAAGCCGACCAATCCGGTCTTCACCGGCATTGCCACCACCGTGTTCGAGACCATGTCGCGCTTGGCAATGGCGCATGGGGCAGTGAACCTCGGACAGGGATTTCCAGATGTCGACGGGCCGGTGGATATCCGGCAGGCGGCAGCTGATGCGTTGTTGCAGGGGCCGAACCAATATCCGCCCATGTTGGGAATACCGGACCTTCGCCAGGCCGTTGCCGAGGCCAATCGCCGTTTCTACGGTCTCGAGGTCGATCCGCAAACCGAAGTGATGGTGACTTCCGGTGCGACCGAGGCGTTGGCGGATTGCATTTTCGCGCTGGTCTCGCCGGGTGACGAGGTCGTGCTGATCGAACCGCTCTACGATTGCTACCTGCCGCTGGTGAAGCAGGCCGGCGGCATTCCCGTGCGCGTCCGGGTGACCCCGCCCAACTGGTCGCTGGATGCTGAAGCTCTCAAGGCAGCCTTCTCCGACAAGACCAAGGCAGTTCTCATCAACAACCCGATGAACCCGACGGCCAAGGTGTTTTCAGACGAAGAGCTTGCGTTGGTCGCCTCTCTCTGCCGCCAGTATGATGCCTATGCGATCTGTGACGAAGTCTACGAGCACCTCGTCTTTGACGGTCATAGGCACACACCGCTGATGGCGCTGGACGGCATGCGCGAGCGCACGGTGCGGATCGGCTCTGCGGGCAAGACCTTCTCGCTCACCGGGTGGAAGGTCGGCTATGTCACCGGGCCTGCCGCGCTGATGGACCCGATTGCCAAGGCGCACCAGTGGGTGACCTTCACGACACCGCCACATCTGCAAAAGGCTGTTGCCTATGGCCTGCGCAAGGACGACAGCTACTACGATGGCCTGTCGCAAGACCTTGCCGCAAAGCGCGACCGCATGGCGGCAGGCCTTGCCGCCCTCGGGTTTTCCGTTCTGCCTTGCAATGCAACCTACTTCCTGACATGCGGGTTCGAAGGGCTGGGGCTTGGACGGACTGATGTCGAGGCGTGTGAAACCCTGGTCACGGCCGCCGGTGTTGCGGCAGTTCCCGTGTCTGCCTTTTATGGATCGGATGCGCCCGAGGGCTACATTCGCTTCTGCTTCTGCAAGCAGGATGCCGTGATCGATGAAGCGCTCGCCCGTCTTTCCGCATTTTTGACTGCGGCCCGGGCCGAATCCGCTTAGCCTGATAGTGTGAAACCTTGGAAATGAGAAACTTCATGGACAATCCGGCTCTGGTCGACGTCACCCGCGGCACCGTAATCGAAAGCCTGCATCGGGGCAGCATTGCGATCGTCGATAGCGCCGGAAAGCTGGTTTTCGGTATCGGCAATGTGGAAGCCCGGGTGTTTCCGCGCTCCGCCATCAAGGCACTTCAGGCATTGCCCCTGGTTGAATCGGGAGCGGCGGAAGCGCTCGACTATTCAGATGCCGAACTGGCACTTGCCTGTGCGTCTCACAACGGAGAGGAAGTTCACGCCAATTCGGCACGGGTCATGCTGATGAAGGCAGGCCTTGCCGAAGACAATCTCGAGTGCGGCCCGCAGTGGCCCCAGCGGATGGAAGATGCAGCCAAACTTATCCTGGCTGATGAATCGCCCTGCGGCCTGCACAACAACTGCTCAGGCAAACATGCCGGTTTCCTTGGCCTGGCCAAGGTTATGGGTGTCGAGACACGCGGCTATGTAAACGCGGAACACCCTGTGCAGCGTGAAGTTCGCAACGTGATGGAGCAGATGACCGGCGATACTCTGTCCGAGGATGTCTGCGGAACAGACGGCTGTTCAATCCCGACCTACGCTTCACCTTTGCGCAGCTTCGCGCGCGCCTTTGCCGCCTTTGGAACGGGTGAAGGGCTGGAGCCGCTTCGGGCAGAGGCTGCCGAACGGCTGTTTGATGCCTGCATCAACGAACCCTACATGGTTGCCGGGACAGGCCGTTTTTGCACCAGGGTGATGGAAGCTTTCCGTGGCCGAGTGTTCGTCAAGACCGGAGCCGAAGGTGTCTTCTGTGCTTCCATTCCCGAGCTTGGTTTCGGTGTCGCGCTGAAATGCGACGACGGAGCAACCCGGGCGTCCGAAGTGATGATGGCAACCGTTCTGGAAGCGATGCTGGAGCTGAACGATGATGAGGCAGCTCTGCTTGACGGACTGGTGAACCCGCCGATCCTGACCCGGGTCGGTATCCAGGCCGGACACATCAAGCCGCGCGAAGAGTTCCTGACCGAGTTGAAAGCAGCGCTGCCTTAACAAGCCGGCGCACTCTCAGGCTTCATTCCTGGCTCTCACCTTTTTCCGTTTAGTTTCAGATGCCGCTTTTTCGGCTCTTGAGGCAGAGGCGTGTGACGAGCGCTTATGATCTGGCTCAAAGATCTTTTTTCATCAGCACCTTGTTGCCGTTTCTTTCCAATTCACTCCAGCCCAGGTGCGCGTAAAGAGCAACGTTCTCAGGCATGGCGACATGGGTTGCCAGTTGTATCTCGGTGGCTCCGCTCTCACTGGCGAGGACCTCTACGGCTTCGATCAACAGACGCCCGATGCCCATGCCCCTGATATCCGGATCGACGGCTATGTTCATGAGATGAGCACTTTGGCCGTGGAGACCCAGGATTGCGCAGCCGACAATGCGGCCATCCGTTTCGGCAACGAAGACCTGATTTTGCCCGATGTCTTCCTCCAGGCCGGAGGAGACGTCCGGCAGGTCTGGCAAGGTTGATTTTACCGGTGCATAGGCCCTGTCGATGCATGTTTTCAGGGCCGGGACGTCTTGCAATTTGGCCATGCGGATGGCTGGTTGAGCGCTTGGTTCTGTCACAGGAGTTGTCTCATGGCACATCGTCCCGATTTGTCTTTCCGTTTCACCCACGCGATCACGCGCACGCCCGCCGACAGCGTGGCCGACGGCATCCGTGCGGTGGACACGGGCAACCCGAGTGGCGAAAAATTCAGGGCAGAACATGAGCGTTATGTCTCGGCCTTGCAAGAAGCCGGCTTGACGGTTGACGTTCTGCCGCAGCTTGAAACTTACCCGGACAGTTGTTTTGTTGAGGATCCTGCCTTCTGCCTGCCTGAAGGCGCCATCCAGCTTCGGCCGGGCACGGCCAGCCGGGAAGGCGAAGGCGCGGAGATCCGTGCGGCGCTGGAAAGCCGGTTCGGCAAGGTTGTCGACCTGCCGGGGAACGGTCATGTCGACGGCGGCGATGTCCTGATGCTCGACGACGTCATCCTGATCGGCCTGTCCGCCCGCACCGACCGGGAGGGTGCCGATGCCTTTGCCGGGTTGCTGGGCGAGTGGGGCTACAAGGCCGAAGTCTGCGAGACACCCGATGGCGTGCTGCATTTCAAGACGGCCTGTTCCACCCTTGGCGACGGCGTCATCCTGGCGACCAAGGTCATGGCAGACAGCGGCTTTTTCGGTGACCGGGAAATCGTGGTCGTTCCGGAAGGGGAAGACTACGCTGCCAACGTCATCCGTGTGAATGATGTCGTGATGGTGCCGGAAGGCTACCCGAAGACATTGGCAGCTATCGAGGCGGCCGGTTTCACGACCGTCGTCCTGCCGACCCACGAAGCCCGCAAGGTCGATGGTGGCCTGTCGTGCCTCTCACTGCGCTTTGCCCTGGACTGATTGCTCCAGAGCTTTGCAGTTCTGACAGCGGTTCGTCTTGGGCCTGTGAACGCGCGTAAGTGCGTTCTCGGGATGAGTTCATTGAGAAGCATCAGGCATTCGGACTCCATAGCATCCACGCCGTTCGGTTTCTGCTTGAACGGCCTTTGTTTCAGGCACAGCCATGGCATGGATTGCAGGGTCAAGCCCTGCAATGACTGGGATTGGGAAGTGGTCAGTCTTTTGGTTTGAGATGCGAATTGCGCTGGCTGGATCTTGTCCCTCGGCGTGCGCATCTCTCTCGTCATGCCATGGCTTGACCATGGCATCCATTCCGTTTCCGCTCGTAAGGTTTTAACCTGAGTTGTGGAGAGAGCGGTCGACAGGATGTCTCAGAGGACGAGCGCGTTTGTGCCGGGCGGTCGGGTCGGTCAGGCGGCTATCTGGTTGCCGTGAACGGTGAGATTGTCGAATTCCGAAACATTGTTCAGTTCACCGGTCGCTTTTTCGAGCCAGCGGTAACCGTTGATCGCGCCCTGTTGCGAACCTTGAACGATGTTGTTGGTGATGACGGCAGCGCCCGCGCCATCAACCACGGTTACGGCAATACCCGTGCCGCAGTCCCGAACAACGTTCTGGGAGGCTGCGATGTTGCGCATATAGGGACCCCAGCCGAGCATCAGGCCGAATTTCGGTGCGCCCTCCACCACATTGCCGGTCAATGTCGTATCCGCTTCAACGGCGATGCCGATGCCGAAGCCGGCCACTTCCGGCGGGTAGGGGCCTTCCTTCTTGATGTTGCGGATCAGGTTGCCGGAGCAGACCGCCATACGGCCGCCATCCATGAAGTTGGCGATGGATATGCCGATCGTACCGCCGTCAACGATATTGTTGGCAATGACCGCTCCCTGGAAACCGAACTCGGAATAGATCGCCGTTTCTCCGGAGCGCAGGCAGGAATTACCGATGATCTGGACGTTGGAACCTGCATTGGAGCGGATTGCGGAGAAGGCGCAATCCGCCACGCGGTTGTTGGAAACCATGACGCCATGAGCGCGGAATACATTGATGCCGTTGCCGAACTGGCCGGTGCCGCCGTAGCGGGCGCCGATACGTTCCACCCAGTTGCCGGAAACGATGGTTCCGTCCTCGCCTTCGCGCCAGCGGTGCACCCAGATGCCGCCGTTGGCGCAGTCGGTCACCGTGTTGCCGGTTATGGCAAGGCCGTTGGCCTCGTTCGAACGCAGTCCCGCTTCCGCGGCACCGGAGATCCGGCAATTTTCGACCCGGCCTGAACAGCGGTCCAGCAACAGTCCCATCTTGGAAGAACCGGTGATCTCGCAATTGTCCAGCGTGACGTTCTTGACGTTGATGAAATGCAGCAGTCCCTCGGTGAAATCGCCGATGGATCGATTAGCGCCATCGAAGGTAATCCCGGTCAGACCGACATTGGCAACATCCTCGGCACGGATCAACTGACCGCCGCCGCCCTGGTAGACGAGCCGTGTTCTGCCCGGAACCCCGACAATCAATGTGCCAGAGGGAAGGCGCAGATTGGCGACCGGATAGGTACCGGCAGGCAGGAACAGCGCGCGGCCACGCTCAACGGCACGATTGACGGCATTCTGGAATTGAGCGGTCTGGTCATCTGCCGCGTTGGGCAGAAGACCAAGATCCTCTGAGTCGATAGAACCGCGCAGGTCGGCAACCTTCATCTGGGCCGTGGCGACTGTCCCGGAAAGACACAATGCTGTCCCGGCAAGAAACGCGCGTCGGTTCAGTTTTGAAAGATTACGTGTCATCGATCCGGCCAATTGCTTTCCGACGTCCCGGATTGGGATGCGCCTCAAGTGTCTATGGCTGAAATCGCAAGAGCCGTGCCGAATTGGCATTTGCGAGACCGCACACTGTAACCGGCGGAAAAAAAGAGACCGGCCAGACACAGGGTCTGGCCGGTCAGGTAACCGGTCTACAGGGGCAGAAGAGACCGGTCAGAGGCAATTAGAGGCTGCTCGGGTCAACGCTTTCCAGACCAACCCAGTTTTCGTCAGCCTTGGAAATGAAGCCCGGTACGTCCTTGTTCCAACGTTCCTGGATCGACGGTGCGAGGTTCAGGTAAAGCTTGTTGTCGACGATCTTCCACAGGTCCGGGTCACCATCGACCTTCACGCCCATGGCAGCACCGAAGGCGCAGAAGCCGCCGTATTGCGGAAGATATTTTTCCGGGTTCTGCTTGAAGAGATCGCGGTTCTCTTCAGAGGCGAAACGGTAGGTGGCGCCGTTGTGAACTTCGGTAATGGCAATGTCGCCGTCCTGCGGAGCGCCATTGACGAAATAGGAAACCGGATCGACACCGCGCAGGGCCAGGCCGGTGATGGTGGCGTTGACATCAAAACCGGCACCGAAAGCGCTGGAGACAAGCCCGGTGACGACGACCAGGGCGGCAACTGAGCCGCGAATGAGGTTTGCAAACATCTGGAGACACTCCCAAGGGGTTGAATTGGTCCGGCAAAGACGTGTTCAAGCGATCTTGAGAAAGGAACCGATTGGTTCCTAATCGGTCGCACTTGACCAACCCTGCCGGTGGTTCCTAAATAGAGTTAGGAACCGAATGGTACAAAACACAAGCGCGTGACACGCGGTTGAGTTTTTTGTGAAGTGGCTTGACGGGAGATCGCATGGCAAGACCTCGGGAATTCGACGCCGATGAGGCATTGGAAAAAGCCATGGAGCTGTTCTGGGACGTTGGCTACGACGAAGCCTCGCTGTCCGAACTGCTCGATGCCATGGCCATTACGAAGGGTTCTTTCTACAAGGCGTTCCAGGACAAACAGTCGGTCTATCTGGCGGCACTCGACAGGTACAACGATCAGGTTGTCAGCAACACGGTCGCTTTTCTTGGTGATCCTTCGGAAGGGGCTGGACGGGACCGGATACTTGCCTTGTTCGGCCGCATTGCCGACCTCGCCCAGAAAGATGGCGACAGGCTTGGCTGCTTTCTGTGCAATGCCCTGGTCGACAAGGCGGGGGGTGCAGAAGCAGAGGCAAGGCTGCAGGCCATGACAAGGCGTCTGGAAAACGGTTTTTACCGCGCGCTTCAGGACGATGGGCTTGAGGGAACGGAAGCTCGCGGCACCGCGCGCGGCGTACTGACAGCCTATTTCGGCTTGCGGGTTCTCGGCCGGGCGGGATTGTCCGCCGACATGGCGGCCGACTGCATCCGCCAGGTCGAGAGATTGCTTGGCCGTATGCATTGAGGCAGGGGCAGGAGCTGGAGCAAGTGCTATATTGAAGCTCGGGGACTTTTAAGCCGCGAAATACTGAATTTCAGATAACCCAATACCACCTCATCCTGAGAGAGCACGAAGTGCTGTCTCGAAGGATGGACGACACATTCCGGAGCAAGCGGTCCATCCTTCGAGACGGGCTTTCAGCCTTCCTCAGGATGAGGGAGATGGGATGAGGGGAAAGTTCTTCAGGAGAGTGTCCCGAGCTTCCCCCTATCGCAGGCGCCTTGCCAGTTCGCGCAGAATACGGACCGCGGCTTCCTCGATGACAGGGTAGGCGGGTCTCGTATCGCGCGGACCTTTCGGCAAAGCCGGAACGTGAACGAAGATGCTGGCAATGCCCGAGCCGATGGAATCCCATAAGGTGGCATTGCAGAGATAGGTTCCGGCGTTGGTGGAAAGCTGTGCGGGCGCACCTGCGGCAAGCGCAGCATCGCGCAGGGCCCTGGCAGGCAGGGTTGAGCTCCGCGCGCGCTCTTGAGAGATTGCCAGTTCCGGCCTGACCGGTGCTCTGCCCAACGCATCCGGACGCACGCGTACGGCTTTGTTGACGGCCCTTGTTTCAATATTGATCGTTCTCCGCGTCCCGTCGACGCCGAAGTGCACGATGGCGTCTGGCGAAAGGGTGGTGCGGAGCCGGTCTGTGACATCCTCACGCCCTGCCCAGGTTGTCGGCAGGACATGGAAGACGAAGTCGACACCTGACTGATGCGCCCCAATGCGTTTGGCGAGCCGTCTCATGAGGCGCTCCGTCGGATTGACGGGTGCCCCCGGGAACGGCGAAAAACCGGTCACCAGAACGGTCTTGCGTCCTGAAGTGTTCATTCGCCAAGCCCCATCAAGGTCGCTAATTCGTCCACCGCGAGCGAGACAGCGGTCTTGCCGCCGCGCACTTCCTCCTCCAGGGATTTGAGACGGTCGGCGGTACGCGTGTTCGATGTCAGGGCTTCCATCATGCGCTGTTGAAGCATGTCCCACATCCAGGCGACTTGTTGGCCGCTGCGTTTTTGATGCCATTCACCGCTGGCCTGCATGCGCTCGCGAAACACCGTAATCTGCTCCCACAGGTGGTCCAGCCCTTCGTTGGCGAGGCCAGATACCGTGATGACAGGCGGTGTCCATGTGGGTGACTTGGGAGCAAGAATATGCAGCGCTGCGCGATAGTCCGAGGCCGCGGTACGGGCACGGGTAGCGCCGTCGCCGTCGGCCTTGTTGACGGCGATCATGTCGGCGAGCTCAAGAACGCCCTTCTTTATGCCCTGAAGCTCGTCACCGGCGCCAGGCAGCATCAGGACCAGAAAGAAGTCGACCATGTCGGCAACAGTGGTTTCCGATTGCCCGATGCCGACGGTTTCAACCAGGATCACGTCGTACCCGGCGGCCTCGCACAACAGCATGGTTTCGCGCGTCTTCGCGGCGACCCCGCCAAGCGTGCCGGCGGAAGGCGAAGGGCGGATGAAGGCGTTCGGATCCACTGCGAGCTGGGCCATTCGTGTCTTGTCACCCAGGATCGACCCACCGGTACGGGTGGATGACGGATCGACCGCCAGAACGGCGACCTTGTGCCCGGCGGCAGTCAGGTTGGATCCGAGCGTGTCGATGGTCGTGGACTTGCCGACACCTGGCACGCCGGTGATGCCGACCCTGAGGGCCTTGCCTGTGAGGGGTAGCAGTTCCTGGATCAGATGCTGGGCAAGGCGGCGATGCTCGCGCTTGCGCGATTCCACAAGCGTGATGGCGCGGGCAAGCGCAGCGCGCTGTCCGGCTTTCAGACCGTCCGCCAGCTTCGCGGGGTCGAGATTTCGTGCCGTTGTCATCATGCCTCAAGGTGTTAGCGCAGGATTCGGCAAAGGTCACTGCCGCCAAAGGGTGAAGACGCATTCGCGACGCGTTCTGACGGCGCAAAACAGCGCCGAAACGGATGGAAACATTGAAACCCGCAGGCAAAAACGTGTTAGATACACGCCACTTCGATGAAATTCATTTTTGGTGCTGCATGACACCCTTGTCCTATCTGAAAGCCCCGTTCTGGGTTCTGGGTCTCGCCGGAACCGACAAGTCTCCGCGCAAGAATCCGCTTCTGGGAAGCGAGAGGCTGAATACCTGGGGCCTGCACAAGAAAAGAGTGCAGCTTGCGGCCGATCTTGCAGCACACAGACGCGCGAAGCTGGCCCATCTGGTTGATCGGGACCAGCAGGCTTTCTTCGATGAGAACGGCTATTTCCTGGTCAAGAACTTCCTGCCGGAAGAAACTTTCCGCCAGCTCAAGGAAGAAGTGTTCAACCAGCCGTTCGAATCGCGGGAGATGCGTCAGGGCCAGGCGGTGACGCGGATGACCTTGCTGCCGCCGGAGGTGTTGCGCAAAAACGCTGCGTTGGCTCAGGCGGTGCGTGATCCGCGCGCGATCAACATGATCCGATATGCCGCCTCGCAGGGCGGACAGCCACTCAACTTCATTCAGACGGTCCTGGTAGAACCGTTGAAGGTGAAGAAAAAAGATCCGCAGTCCGATGCCCATGCAGATACGTTCCACGCAACGTCCAAGGCCTGGCTGTTCCTGCAGGACGTCGGCGAGGACGACGGGCCCTTCTTCTTCGTGCCGGGCTCACACAAGCTCACGAAGGAGCGGCTGGAATGGGAGTATGAATGCTCCCTGAGCGCAGCCAAGGATCTGAGGTCCCACCATGCCAGCGGGTCTTTCCGGATCAAGGCGGATGAGCTTGCCTCCCTTGGCCTGCCGCAGCCCAAGAAGATGGCGGTGCCGGAAAACACGTTGATCGTGGCCGATACCTTTGCCTTTCACGGCCGCACGCCGTCCGACAAACCGACAGTCCGTTCGGAAATCCACTGGCACATGCGCCGCAATCCGTTCCTGCCGTGGACCGGCGGCGACCTGAAATCCATGCCGGGTTTGAAGGATCGCGGCATGCCGGTTCTGATGGATCTTGCGGATGTGGCTGAAAAGACGCTGAAGCAGCGCAACGTGTGGCGCAAGGTGGGCGAAGTCATGGTGCGCTCGCAGCCGCACGTGTGAGGGCTGAGGTGTCTTCTGATTTCTTCGTTTCAAAGATCCGATAGTCAATTGTTCCCATCCAACCTCATCCTGAGGAGGACCATCAGGTCCGTCTCGAAGGATGGGACACTTGCTCAAGTGTGTGCCGCCCATCCTTCGAGACAGCGCTTTCGCGCTTCCTCAGGATGAGGGGAAATTGGGGGTGATCTGTCGGAATGAACCTGGCCGGCCGTGTAACCGTCAGCTCTTCGGTGTCCAGAGGATCCGCTGGAGCTGTGCATCGAACAGGTCGTTTTCAGCCGGAAGGCGGTCGAACGGGCCGTCGTAGCCCGGGATTGCGTAGACCAGTTCCACGTTCGGATGGCCATCGGAATGGCAGATCGCCATGCCTCGCCACAGGTTCTGGCCGACGCGGCAGTCGGCACGCGAGGAGCCGATTTCGGAAAAGGTCATGCCGATCCGTTCGCCGTTCGGGCCCTGCAGGTGGTGTGTCACACCGTGAACAGTGCGGACCTTGCCGTTCTGACCCTTGAACACCTGCAACACCTGAAAGCCGTCACTGTTGAAAGCTGCTAGTGCCCACTCGGTGGAGTTTTCGTTGGCGGTTTGAATGCCTTCGGTGGTGAAGCCGGGCAGGGCTGCCTCAATGGCTTTCTGGCCGTATTGGGTTTCACCGGTAATGCCGCCGACATGATCTTCAGCGATTTGCACCAGCGTGATGTTGGATGTCCGCACCAGGCGCCCGGATGTGCCGTCCAGATCCGCCGTCGGTGCGCAGGCCGCTCCCGTAAGTGCGAAAAGGCAGGCAAAACCGATAGCAGTTAGACGCATGATGATACTCGGGCTGATTGGGCTGCGCCGAAGTGCGCAGAAGCGATACGGGATTTACCAAGTAACGTCTTGTTTGCAAAGAGAGCGATGCCCCCTGTGGACAGTTCCCGAAGCTTGCAGGCAACTGCCGCAGGGGCATCAAGGCTTGCGTTTCAGCGTGCCTGTCAGGTCTCGTCCCGGTTGATCCATTTGGGTGCGGAAGGGGGCGTATAGTTTTCGAACTGGCGGATCATATCCAGCGGCGAACTGGCGATCTGCGCCATGTCGCGCATCACCTGTTTGGTGAAACCCTGCTCTGTCTGGTGATCGAGGAAGGCGATCAGGTGATCGTAGTAGCCTTCGGCATTGAGGAAACCGCAGGGCTTCTTGTGATAACCGAGCTGGCCCCAGGTCCAGACTTCGAAAATCTCTTCCAGCGTGCCAACGCCGCCCGGAAGGGCTATGAAGGCGTCGGACAAGTCTGCCATCATCGCCTTGCGCTCATGCATCGAATCCACGAGATGCAGTTCGCTCAATCCTTCGTGGCCGATTTCCTTGTCCTGAAGAGATCGCGGCAGCACACCGATCACCTTGCCGCCGGCTTCAAGTGCCGCGTCGGCAACGGTGCCCATCAGGCCGACCTTGGCACCGCCATAGACAAGCGTGTAGCCCTGTTCGGCGATGACGCGTCCCGTTTCGCGCGCAATATCCGCATATGCCTCGAGAGCGCCGTAGCTGGAGCCACAAAAGACGCAAATGGATTTCATGTCTGTTCTCCGGTCGCTGAGGTAGCAGGCTCTGCCCTCAGGCATGTTGATCGTGTTCGATCCATGACACGCGGACCCGTGGGCCCGCGTGTCATCTTCAAGGTCAGTCTTTGGCCAACTCGTCCAGAACCCGGGCCCAGGAACGGATGCCCTTGTGGAAGCTGGTCAGGTTGTATTTTTCGTTCGGCGAATGGATCTGGTCATCTTCCAGACCAAAGCCGATCATCAGGGAATCCATACCCAGCATGCGCTTGAAATCACCCACGATCGGGATCGAACCGCCCATGCCGGTCAGCGCAGCATCCTTGCCCCATTCCGCCTTGAGGGCTGTCTTGCCCTTTTCCAGCGCAGGCATCGCAAAGTCGAGCCTGAGGGCAGGGCTGCCTTCCTTGGCAATGAAATCCACCGTGCAGTCTGCCGGGATCTTCGAGCGCACGTAGGCGCGGAAAGCTTCCTGGACCTTGTCCGGGTCCTGATCGCCGACAAGGCGGAAGGTAAACTTGGCATGTGCTTCGGCGGGGATCACTGTCTTGGAACCGGCACCCTGGTAACCGCCCCACATTCCGTTCACTTCAACGGTCGGGCGGGTCCAGAGGTGTTCAAGCGGCATGCGGTCCTTTTCACCGCGCGGATATTTCAGGCCGACATCTCCGAGGAATTCCTCGACCGAGAAACCGAGCTCGTCCCACATCTTGGTGACTTCTTCCGGCATGTCGATGACGCCGTCGTAGAAACCGGGCAGGGTCACCTTGCCGTTTTCATCGTGCAGGCCGGCAATGATCGAGGCGACGATGTGGTTCGGGTTTTGAGCCGAGCCACCATAGGAGCCGGAATGCAGGTCGCGGCTGGCCGCCTTGACGATGATCTCGTCGCCGACCATGCCGCGCAGCATGATGGAAATAGCCGGTGTTTCAGCGTCCCACATGCCGGTGTCGCACACGAGCGCAAGATCGCAGGACAGTTCGTCCTTGTTGGCTTCCAGGAACGGATGAAGCGACGGAGAGCCAGACTCTTCCTCACCTTCGAACAGGATCGTCACGTCGATCGGCAGGTCGCCGGTTTCTTCGAGATAGGCGCGGGCCGCTTCGACGAAGGTCATCAGCTGGCCCTTGTCGTCGGCGGAACCGCGGGCAACGATGATCTTGCTGCCGTCCGGCTTTGTCTCGATGGCCGGGTCGAACGGATCGCGCTTCCACAGGTTCAGCGGATCGACCGGCTGAACGTCGTAGTGGCCGTAGAACAGGACATGCGGTCCCGGCTTGCCGGACTTGCGGTGACCGACAACCATCGGATGGCCGGTCGTGTTGCGTACCGATGCCTCAATGCCGATGTCGTTCAGTTCTTTTGCCAGCCATTCAGCAGCCTCACGGCACGGAGCCTTGAACGCAGGGTCGGTGGAAATGCTCTTGATCTTGAGGAGGTCGAACAGTCGGTCGAGGCTGTTGTCGAGATTGGCATCGATGCGCGCCAAGACCTTGTCGATGGAACTCATGACGGATCCTTGAATTTTTGAACAGATAGGAGCAGGCCCGATGGACTCGGGCAATGTGAGAAGGCCCTAACAGGCCATATCGGCGCGCGTTGCGCAATTGCTTATTCAGGAAGCAGAAGACGGCCCGCAAAGCGCCGGCCGCCGATCCATCAGGCGGCCTGGATCTCTTTCTCGCCGGTGGCAGGTGCTGTGTCACCGGCCGTCTGTTCGTCCTGCAGACCCTTGTCTTGCGCCAGATAGACAGTCGAGGAGGGATAGGCGATTTCAGATCCGTTGGCCTCGACGATCTCCCGTATGCCGAAGAGCAGCTCTTCCTGGATTTCCTGAAACGCTGCGACGGTGGCTGCCTGCACATAGGCATAGACGTCGACCGTGACAGCGTAATCGTCAAAGCCGATCAGTCGCACGCGAAGGGGATCTTCGATTACCTTTTCGTGGGCGAGGAGATAGTCGTGGATCGCTGCCAGAACGCACTTCAGTGATGCCTGGCTCGTCTCATACCGCAGTTTGAGCTTGTGTCGGAAGTGAAACTGGTCGCGGTAGCTGTAGTTGATGATCTTTCGTTTAGCGAGATCGGCATTGGCAACGGTAATGAGTGTTCGGTCGAGCGCCCTGATACGGGTTGAACGGATGCCGATGGATTCCACGGTGCCCGCCAGATCGTCGAACTGGCAGAATTCGCCGACACGCACCATCCGGTCAGCATAGAGAATGATACCACCGATCAGGTTTTCGATTGTTGGCTGGGCAGCAAGGGCAATTGCAAGACCGCCCACGCCGAGACCGGCGATGACACCGTAGATCGGAATGCCGATCTGAGTTGCGCCATACCCGAGCACGATCAGCGCGATGGCAAGGGAGAAGACCCGGAAGCCGGTGCGCAGAAGGCTGACGTCAAGTCCATCTCTTGCAGCCCCGGCACTGCTGGAAAACCAGACGTAGAACAGCTGCAGAAGCTGATAGACCATCCAGGCGGTCGCCGACCAGATGATGGCTGTCGTCGACGTTCCGACTGCCACCAAAGGCATGCCTGTGATGTTGATCTGATCTTCGCAAACATAGCGGAAGAGACTTGCGGCAAGGATGACGACAACCGGATTGAGGATCGCGTGGACGATGCGGGTACCTTCGTTCACGGAGACCGCACGCCACCTGCGCCAGCGGACGTAGTATCCGAACACGACCGCGTAGAGGACGAGAAGTCCTCCAAGTGCCAGCCACTGCCAATACGCCTGGTCGGCAAAATGGTACTGAAGCAGGTCTGGCCCTGCTTCAATGACGTCATACCAGAGCGGTGCAATCAGGTTGCCGGGGGTGTAGGTGTAGTATTCAAAGAGGTCTTCCCCGCGATCCGCGGTGATTGGCAGAACCCGTACAACTGCATAGTCTTCGGGAATGCGCTCAACGGAGGACCTGGAAAACAGGTACTGCCCGCGCAGTTCCCCTTCATCCTGGCGCAGCAGGTTGATGCTGGTGCCGGGAATGGTCCAATGGTCAGGCAAATCCGCCGCGTTGCCGGCCTTTCGCGAGCTGCCTGCAGGCGAGCCGGGAATGTCTTCGAAAAGCGGCGCCGGGATCCTGTCCAGGATCTCCTGAAGCTGCAGTGCAATCTCGACGCTGGCATTTTCCCGGGAAGTCACGGGAATGCCGCTGAGGTCGAAAGTCTGCGCGGCTTTTGAAAGAAGCGCACGTACCAGAACCAGTTTTTCCTCTTCGCTGTCCGACAGGAACAACCGGTTGCTGTCATCATAACTGTCCCGAACCGACATCCAGAGCGTGTTCACTTCGTTCATGATGTAGACGAAGCTTTCCAGTGTCGCACGCGGACTGGACGTGTCGGGTGGAGAAATCGGGTTGTCGCGCAGGTACTCCCGGGCGCGGGCCACCCGATTTTGATCCAGTGATCCTGCCCGCTCTTCCGTACTGGTGGGGGCTGCGCCGGGCTCCTGTGCACCGGCCATCGGCGCGCCGGTCAGGAGAACAGCAACCAGGGACAGCAGGAAAAGCAATTGCAGGGCCGAACCGAAGAGGCGCTGTTGCAAGCACTCAGCTTTGTATTGCGGTTGTGGCTGGTTTTCTCGGTAACGCATGTTGCCCCGTCTGCCGTTGTTTCAATTGCAGCCTTAACGGGAAGGGGTAACTATCCTGTTACTCAGGGGATAATGGGGGGGCTCATCACTCCTGAACCGGATTGGTGTAATCGCTTGCGGTGAGGACAATTTCCACCCTTGCAGGCCCGATGACATCTTCCAGCCGGGCGGAGAGAATGTCGCGGAACGTGTCTATGTCTTCGGCACGAACGGGTTTTTCGGGGTCGAGATAGACGGCCACCCAGTGCATGCGCCCTGCCTGAAGGACAGCTGCCCGATGCAGGCGATAGCCTGTTTCGCGGGCAAGGTCCCGGGCAGCCCGGGCGACCTTGGCATAGGTGCTGCTGGGGGCGCTGACGCCGGCAAGATCTGCCAGCGTCGTGCGGAAGGTCGAAAGCGGCTGCCAGATGATCGCCAGGATCAACACCAGAACGATGACGGCATCACCGATCGGGACAAATGGTCCGAGAACCGTATCTTCCAGATAGGGCAGTGACAGAAGGGCTGCTCCCGAGCCGACGCTGAGCGCGCCGTCGATGAGAGCGGCGCGGGCTTCGGTCTTCAGGATGGCGCTGCGCTTGCCGGTTTTCCGGTAGGCACGGTGAAAGTTGAATGCAAGGCCAAGGCAGATGCTGACGATGACGACTGCGTAGACCGCGATCGGACCAAACACCAGTTCCGGGACAATGCCTCCGGAAAAGAAGGTCCAGATTTTCGAGATGGAGACAAAGGCTGCGAAGACCAGCACGCCAATGAGGATGAGGCTCCGGAAGGTGACATAGAGCACCTCGTCGAAATCGTGTCCCCAGGGTCTGGAGCGAGTTGGTGGCAGGCCGACCCTTGCCCCGATACGAGCGGCCGCAATGGCGGAGATGAAGTTGACCGCCGAATACAGCCCATCCACCAGCATGGCGTCGGACCGGGATACCCATGCCGTCAGAAGGCCGGCAACGGCCATGAACAGGTTGGCCCATTTGCCGATGACAAGCGCCTTGCGCTCGGTCTCCAGATTTTGGGTCGCGGTTGCCGGCATCGCTTCGTCTAGTTGCCTCTTTTCAGCGAACCGAGCAGGCCCCGAACCAGCGCACGGCCGAGCGAGGAGCCGAGACTTCTGGCTGCGGACTTGAGCCCGGCTTCCAGGGCCGTGTCGCGCTGGCCACGGCGGTTGCTGCGCCGTTCCCGGCTTTCCTGACGCGGCCTGTCATCGCGTCCGAAGTCGGGCAGCTGAAAACCGGACCGCGAGCGCCGTGGCTCGCCATGTTTCCTGGCGTAGCTGTCTTCCTTTTCCTGGCGCCGCTGTTCCTGTCTCTGTGCTTCCTGCGCGCGCCCCATCAAGACTTCGTAAGCCGACGTCCGGTCGCGGGTGCGCTCATAAGTGCCAAAGACGGGGCTGGACTGGATCAAGGCCCGTCGTTCGGCCTGAGTGACGGGACCCAGCCGCGAACAGGGCGGACGGATCAGCGTGCGCTGAACAACGGACGGAATGCCTTTGCCTTCCAGGGTCGAGACCAGTGCTTCGCCGACACCGAGTTCCGTGATGACCCGTTCGGTGTTGAGATCCGGGTTGGGACGGAAAGTTTCCGCAGCTGCTCTGACAGCCTTCTGGTCACGCGGCGTGAACGCGCGCAGGGCGTGTTGAATGCGGTTGCCAAGCTGGGAAAGAACGGTCTCCGGTACGTCCAGCGGGTTCTGTGTAACAAAATAGACGCCGACACCCTTGGAACGTATCAGCCGGACTACCTGTTCCACCTTCTCGATAAGTGCCTTGGGAGCATCGGAAAACAGAAGGTGGGCTTCGTCGAAGAAGAACACCAGCTTCGGCTTTTCCGGATCACCGACTTCGGGCAGTTCCTCAAAGAGTTCAGACAGCATCCAGAGCAGGAAGACGCCATAGAGCCGGGGAGCGGACATGAGCTTGTCGGCAGCGAGGATGTTGACGACGCCCCGGCCGTCCGGCGCTGTGCGAATGAAGTCACGGATGTCGAGGGCCGGTTCTCCGAAGAAGTGTTCTCCGCCCTGACGCTCCAGCACCAGAAGCCTGCGCTGAATGGCCCCGACGGACGCCTTGGAAACGTTGCCGTAGATCGTGGAAAGCTCGGAGGCACGTTCTGCCACGTGGGCAAGCATTGCCCTAAGGTCTTTCAGATCCAGCAGCAGCAGGCCTTCATCGTCGGCCAGCTCGAACAGGACGTTCAGTACACCTTCCTGCGTATCGTTGAGTTCCAGCAGTCGGGCGAGGAGCAGGGGCCCGATCTCGGAAACGGTGGTGCGGATCGGATGGCCTTGCTCGCCGAGCAGGTCCCAGAACACCGCGGGGAACGCTTCGTAGGTGTATTCGTCGGCGATCCCGACATCGCTGGCGCGTTTTTCAAGAAAGTCCTTGGAAACACCCGCGGTTGCAAGTCCGGACAGGTCGCCCTTGATATCGGCGCAGAACACGGGAACACCGGCCTTGGAAAAGCCTTCGGCAAGGATCTGCAGCGAAACGGTCTTGCCGGTGCCTGTTGCTCCGGCAATCAAGCCATGGCGGTTTGCGAGCTTGAGCGTGAGGGTTTCTTCCCTGGTGCTGGCACCGATGAAAATACTGTCTTTTACCGTCACGATTACCCCCGAATCCCTGCATCTTGCCGCAGCCTAGAGCCTTTCGCTGCCAGATTGAAACATTCTGTTGCCGGGCGGCATTGGACGAGCGTGCGGCCTGCATGCGGCATAGTCGAGCAGAAAAGACATTGCCCATCGACGTGGGCACCTCGAGACTTGTATAGAGAAGCCAAACGGGCGCCGGATGACAGGGCGTCAGTCATTTGATCAGGAGATTTTCATGGACGAGCTCATCCAGCGGATCATGGCGGCAGCAGGCATCGAGGAAGATGTCGCCAAGAACGCCATCGGCATCATTCTGGGCTTCTTGAACAAGGAAGGTCCGGAAGACAAGATGCAGCTCATCTTCGACGCTTTGCCCGGAGCGAAGGATCTTGTCGATGCGCGTGCGGAAGCCGGTTCCGGCGGCGGGTTCTTGAGCGGTCTCGGAAGCATGATGGGCGGTGGCATGGGCGCCATGGCGGCACTCAATGAATTGACAAATGCGGGCCTCGACATGGATGGCGTGCAAAGTGTTGTCAAAGAACTCGTGTCCTATGCTAAGGAAAAAGCAGGGGACGATGTTGTGAATGAAGTGGTTTCACAAATTCCGGGACTGAGCCAGATCGTCTGACTGTCCCAGGTTCGGTTGCCGGTTGATTAGGGAGTTCTGAGCGCATGTCTTATTCCATCGATGAAATCGAAGGTATCGGCCCAACCTATGCTGCAAAGCTGGGTGAAGTCGGCATCAAGACAACGGAAGCTTATCTGGAGCGTGCGAAGGACCCGAAAGGTCGCAAGGCGCTGGAAGAAGAAACCGGCATCGACGGCAAGCGGATCTTGAAATGGGCCAACATGGCGGATCTGATGCGCATCAGCGGCGTTGGTGAGGAATATTCCGAACTCCTGGAAGCTGCCGGCGTCGACACGGTGAAGGAACTGAAGCATCGCAATGCCGCCAACCTGGCGGAGAAGATGCAGGAAGTGAACGAAGCCAAGAAGCTTGTTCGCCAGTTGCCGAGTGAAAGCCAGGTCACCAAATGGGTCGATCAGGCCAAGGAATTGCCGCCGATGATGACCTACTGAGGTCGGCAAGCTGAAAGATGAAATGACAAAAAAGGCGTGCGGAAAGCGCGCCTTTTCCTTTTGGTGATTGGCATTTTGACGTTGTTGCCCGGCGTGCGTGCCTGGCGTTGTCCCATCTGACCCATGTTGTTTTGCATCCGCGCCAGAACAAAAAAGGCGCACCGAAGTGCGCCTGTTGTTAGCCTCTGGAAGCTGTTGGCTGGAGAAGCAGCGTTACACGCTGATCTGGCCGTAACGAAGCGCTTCGACCACGGTGTGGGTCTTGTTGGAAGCGTTCAGCTTGACACTGGCATTCTGCAGGTGAGCGTGGACAGTTCGCTGGGAAATGTCGAGCACGTCTGCAATTTCGCCGGCTGTCTTGCCATAGGCCGTCAGTTCCAGAACCTTGCGCTCACGGGTCGACAATGCGCCCGGTCGCTGTCCGGAAATCACGCCAAGTTCGCGCAGGCGCGAGAATGCGGCAGCTGCAAGTGCTTCCAGATTGGAAAGATCGTATTTGTTGACCTGAAGAGCAGGGCCGCTTGCAAACACGAATGCCTGGAAAGGATAGAGTTCCGTCACTGGTATCACGAGAACCTGACTTCCTTCCCCGGCTGACGCCAGAAGGTCGGAATGTTCCATGTCACCGGCGGAGATTGTCCAGACGCGAGCCCGGTTGGAGCCGAGGCCAAGCATCAAGGCGCTGTCATTTGCAGAAAGCGAAGTGCTTTCAATTCCGTCATTGCGTTGATCGGGCCACCGGAACCGTTGTACGAGGTTGTCGATCGGGCGGTTCGGCATCGGCAGGCCGGTAATGAGGATATGCGTCGCCCCCATGCGGCGAAGGTTCGATTCCAAAATATCGAGAACATGATGGGCGGCATTTGCTTCCGAGATTGCTCTCAGCTTGCTCTTCAATTCCGTTTGATCAAGCATTGTGCACATCCTTTGCGGCTTGGGTGGCCGCGTCTTTGCGGGTGTCCGTACGCGAGCCGGAACATCCGCTGATGGGTGAAACCCGTTCCCGCCAAACCTATTCAGGTAAGTGTCGGATCCGGACGCCGCGCATTTCTTATGAGGGTAGAATTTCCCATGCGTCAGCACCTATACGCTACAATACAATTGATGATCGTACCAATAGGGAAAACTGGCAAATTTAGCTTATTCCGCCAAAAAATTGACAAGTTGGCGCCTAGAAGAGGCCAAATTGTCTTTCTGAGAAGTGTTTAACGTCTTCGTAAGTGTAAGTCGAAAAACGCAATTTGTAGATAAATTTTTATTTTGCGCGTCTAATTAATTCTACGAGCGAATCGCAAGTCGGAACTGGCTCCCGGTTTCACCTGATTCAACTGTCCGAGACCTTGTGAACTTCAAATCCTTACCCATTCTGCTGAGTTGCCAAGCTTCGGGCCCAGGGACTAAAACGGGGCCAGGGAGTACGTGCGATGCCGAACAGCTTTACTGGACCTGAAAGTTTTTATTCTGCCGACGCGGAGGCCTGGTGGGCTGCCGTCGACAAGGCCCTGAAGGGGAGTGCCCGGCAGAAGCTTTACGGGAAAACCGAAGATGGACTGGATATCGCGCCGCTTTATGAGCGCAGGACAGATAGTCCGGCGCGCGCCCTTCGGGCTGCCGCAGGCGACTGGTCCGTGGTCCAGCGGATCGACATTCCCGATCCTGCTGCCGCAAACGCACAAATTCTTGAAGATCTGCAGGGTGGCGCGAGCGGCCTTGACCTGGTTTTCCGCGGTGCTGCCGCATCATACGGCAATGGCATCCGGGTAGACGATCTATCCGGTGTCGACCGCCTCCTGAAAGACGTCGAACTGGATCTGATTGACCTGCGCTTTGAGGCGGGGCGGGAAAATGTCGAGATTTTCGCCTCCATTCTGGCATTGCTCGAAAAACGCAAGATCGATCCGGCAAGCGTTCGCCTGACGGCCGGGATCGATCCCTATGGCTGGGTGGCAGTCAATGGTGTTGCACTTGCCGACATGGAAAACGCCTACAGGCATTTCCGCGATCTTGTGGTCGCAGCGCATGATTTTGGCAGCCCGGCACGGGTAATGAAGGCCGATGGCCGCATATGGCACGAAGCGGGGGCAACGCCTGCGCAGGAGCTTGCGCTTGTTCTGGCTTCCGCCACAGCTCACATGCGCTTGCTGGAAGGCACGAGACTGGCGCCCGAACAATGGGCTGACAGAATTTCCTTCAGCCTGATCGCGGAAGCCGACCAGATCGGAACCATTGCCAAGGCCCGCGCGATCCGCTCGCTCTGGGCGTCGGTACTGGACGGTGCAGGACTGCCGCAAGCAGGTCTGCCGTTGCATATGTCGACTTCCTACAGAATGCTGACCCGTCGGGATCCCTGGGTCAATCTGCTGCGCAACACCGTGGCAACCTTTGCAGCCGGTGTCGGTGGTGCAGACAGTGTCTGTGTTCTGCCACATACGCTGGCTGTCGGTTTGCCCGACGGCTTTGCCCGCAGGCTGGCGCGCAATACGCAGTCTATCCTTCTGGAAGAAAGCAACCTTGCGAAGGTGACCGATCCGGCCGCCGGCTCTGGCGCCATTGAAGACCGGACGGATGCAGTTTGCGAGGCCGCCTGGAGCCTCTTCCAGGATATCGAGGCGGCCGGTGGCCTGTTCGAGGCGGTGCGCACGGGCCTCGTGCATGATCGTATCGGAGCTGCCAGGGCCGGTCTTGCCAAGAACATCGCCACGAGAAGGCGTCCGATCACCGGCGTAAGCGAGTTCCCGGACCTTGCTGAAAAGCCAGTCGCGGTGCTGAAATCGAGCAAGGAAGATCTCGCAGGCGTGAGCGCACCGCGTGAGGACCTGCCGGAACCGGGAGACGGCGAGCGCTTTGCGACCCTGCGCAAGCTTGCCCTTCAGGGAGTGCCCCTGAGCGAGCTGGGCATGCGGCTTGACCTTCTGCCGCGCGACTATTCCCTTCCGAAGCTGGAAACGGCCCGGATAGCGGAGCCCTTCGAGCAGCTTCGTATCAGGTCAGAAGCCTTCGAGCAGGCCGCGTCGACAACACCAGCGGTATTCCTGGCGTCTCTCGGCAGTCTGGCCCAGTTCTCGGCGAGAGCCACCTGGACGGCAAACGCCTTTGCGGCGGGCGGGTTGAAACCCGTCGGGCCGGCTGTCTATGGTTCGCTTGAAGATCTCGTTGAGGCCTTCCGGCAAAGCGGGGCGATGCTAGCCTGTCTCGTCTCCACGGACGATGTTTACGAGGCGCAGGCGGAAGAGGCAGCTCAAGCCCTGAAAACGGCAGGGGTGAATTACCTCTACCTTGCAGGGCGCCCTGGAGACCGGGAAGATGCCTATCGCAAAGCCGGTGTGGACGCTTTTGTCTTTGCCGGATGCGATCTGCTTGCACTGTTGAAGGATGCATTTGACCGGCTGGAGACCCAACAAGGGGTCCAGCCGAAAGATCTGGAGGTCCAATCATGAGCAGGATCCCGAATTTCGCTGACAAGCCGTTCCGGAAAATCGTGAAGGCTGCGGACGCCGGCTCGCAGGAGAGCTGGCAAACGCCGGAAGACATCGTTGTGCCGCCTGTTTGTGGGGCGCAGGATCTTGAGGGACTGAAACATCTGGATACCTGGCCGGGCCTGCCGCCGTTTCTGCGCGGTCCTTACCCGACGATGTATGTCCAGCAGCCCTGGACAGTGCGCCAGTATGCCGGGTTCTCAACGGCCGAAGATTCAAACGCCTTTTACCGGCGTAACCTTGCCGCCGGTCAGAAGGGCCTTTCGGTGGCCTTCGACCTTGCCACGCACCGCGGCTACGACAGCGACCATCCGCGTGTTTCGGGTGATGTCGGCATGGCAGGGGTGGCGATCGATTCCATCTATGACATGCGTACGCTCTTTTCCGGCATTCCGCTGGACAAGATGAGCGTCTCCATGACCATGAACGGCGCGGTGTTGCCGGTGCTGGCGCTTTACATCGTGGCGGCGGAAGAGCAGGGCGTTGCCCAGAAGGACCTTTCAGGCACCATTCAGAACGATATTCTGAAGGAGTTCATGGTCCGCAACACCTATATCTATCCGCCCAAGCACTCCATGCGGATCATCTCGGACATCTTCAAATACACGTCCCAGAACATGCCGCGCTTCAATTCGATCTCCATTTCCGGCTACCACATGCAGGAAGCGGGGGCGACGGCGGATCTGGAGCTGGCCTATACGATTGCCGACGGCATCGAATATGCCCGCGCCGGTGTCGCCGCCGGCATGGACATCGACCAGTTCGCACCGCGGCTGTCCTTCTTCTGGGCGATCGGCATGAACTTCTTCATGGAAGTTGCCAAGCTGCGTGCCGCGCGCCTGATCTGGGCGACCCTGATGGAAGAAAACTTCCAGCCGAAGAACCCGAAATCCCTGTCGCTGCGCACCCATTCGCAGACCTCCGGCTGGTCACTGACGGCACAGGACGTCTTCAACAACGTCATTAGAACCTGTGTGGAAGCCATGGCGGCAACGCAGGGGCATACGCAGTCGCTGCACACGAATGCGCTGGACGAGGCGCTGGCTCTGCCGACCGATTTCTCCGCACGTATCGCCCGCAACACGCAGTTGTTTCTGCAGCAGGAAAGCGGCACGACGCAGGTGATCGATCCCTGGGGCGGTTCCTATTACGTCGAGAAGCTGACGGCAGACCTTGCCGAGAAGGCCATGGCGCACATCCGCGAAGTGGAAGAGCTTGGCGGCATGGCGAAGGCCATCGAGAAGGGCATTCCGAAGCTGCGGATCGAGGAAGCAGCCGCCAAGACACAGGCGCGCATCGACAGCGGTGCGCAAACCGTAGTCGGCGTCAACAAGTTCAAGCCGGAAAGCGAACAGGCGATCGACGTCCTGAAGGTCGACAACGCCCAGGTGCGCGCCGCCCAGATCGACAAGCTCAAGCGCCTGCGTGAAGAGCGCAACGAGGCCGAGACCCAGGCCGCCCTGGAAGCGTTGACCGAATGTGCCGCATCCGGTGACGGCAATCTGCTGGATCTTTCGGTCAAGGCCGCACGGGCCAAGGCAACCGTGGGTGAAATCTCCCTGGCAATGGAGAAAGTGTTTGACCGGCACAAGGCCGAGATCAAGTCGATTGCCGGTGTCTACAAACGGGAGGCCGGAGCCATGTCCGGAACCATCGAGAAAGTCCAGAAGCTGGTGGAAGCCTTTGAAGACAACGATGGCCGCCGACCGCGTATCCTGGTCGCCAAGATGGGGCAGGACGGACACGACCGCGGTCAGAAGGTGATTGCCTCGGCGTTTGCCGATCTCGGTTTCGACGTTGATATCGGACCCTTGTTCCAGACCCCGGAAGAAGCTGCCCGCCAGGCGGTCGAAAACGATGTTCACGTGGTCGGCGTGTCATCGCTGGCTGCGGGCCATCTGACACTGGTGCCGGCTCTGAGGCGGGCGCTGGCGGAAGAAGGCCGGGAAGACATCATGATCGTCGTTGGCGGTGTCGTGCCTCCGCAGGATTATGACGAACTCTACAAGTCCGGGGCAGCGGCGATCTTCCCACCGGGAACCGTGATTGCGGAAGCGGCCATCGGTTTGATCGGCAAACTCAACGAGCAATTGGGATATGGCTCCGCTGAAGCAGCTGAATAAGGCCCATGTCGGCAGTCGTCAGGTATCCTGGAACTTGCTCACCGGGACCGGTGGCTCCAGGTACATGCCGAAGAGGTAAGGACCCATGCGCCAACGGATTTCCGTAAAGACCCGGGTCAGTTCCTTGTCGTCATCGATCAGCACCCGGTCCGGCACCGGCAGGTCCGGGTCCTGAACGACGATACCGATGTCGCCGTTCTCAAGGTCGTAAAGCGTGCATTCGCTCAGGTGCGTGCTGTCCAGATTGAGCAGCTTGCCTGATCGCAGCCGCGCTCTTGTTGCAGGCACCGGCCTGCCTTCAAGGGGGGAATTTGATCGCGTCATGGCTAAAGACCGCTCGCTCCGTCGGACCTGTTGAAATTACGGAGGATGTTCTAGGCGGCGTAGCTTGCGCAGGACTGGAAGGTGTTCTGGGCCCGATGACCTTCCGGCCGACACTGCCCAGGGGCTGCCGTGTCGCAGGGACTGTCTCCAATTCACGCAGGCTGACATGCTGAAGGACACCATCAAGACCTGGGCAAAGCGCATCAAGCGAGATCTCCACGCCCTTTATCTGGCTGGAAGGGATCCGAGGGTTCCCTGGTATGTGAAGGCCCTGGCCATCGCAACCGCAGCCTATGCTCTGTCACCTATTGACCTGATTCCGGATTTCATTCCGGTGATCGGATATCTCGATGATCTGCTTCTCGTGCCGCTCGGCATCTACCTGGTGGTGAAGCTCATTCCACCGCAGGTGATGGAGGACTGCCGGGTGGAAGCTGACAGGAGATCGGAAAAGCTGCCTGCCAGCAAAATGGCGGCGGTCCTGGTTCTACTGATCTGGATCGGTGCGGCGTTGGCTGCACTTTTGTGGTTCTGGCGGCGTGTTTCTGTCTAATCTTCCGGAGTTTTTTCGGGCTCGTAAATCAGAATGTCGCCGGGTTGGCAGTCGAGCACGTCGCAGATCTTTTCCAGGGTCTCGAAACGGACACCCTTCACTTTTCCGGACTTGAGCAGCGAAACATTCTGCTCGGTGATGCCAATGCGTTCGGCAAGCTCCTTGGACCGCATCTTCCTGCGGGCGAGCATTACGTCCAGTTCAATGATGATGGGCATGAAGGGACCCCCGGCGCTGTCGCTTGCTTATTTTTCGATTTTCTTCTGCGAGCTGGACGGCCTTACGCAAGAGAGAGATGAGCAAGGCATGAGTGTCCCGAGAATCATGCCTGATATTTCACTGCCATCAGCCACGGCGTCAACAATCCTTTGTTCTTGTGAAAGCTTCCGGCGCGCAAACGCGACTGGCCGTGGATGACCGGGAGCCTTGTTGCTTGCAAAGGCTGAGAGAAGGTGCGGAGGCTGAAGACATCCGCCCACCTCGGTGCCACCGTGCATGAGGCCGAGTTGCCGGAGACAGGCAACGCCATTGATGTTCAGCATTCGCAACGCTCCATGGTCCACCTCAAATGAACTGCTGGTTCTCGTCTGCAATAAGCGCAGCCTCGCGAAGGATCCAGCCGAACAGCAGCATCAAGGCACCAAGGACGAGAAAGAAGATCTCGCCACCATCCAGACTGATGTCGACGGTGCGCTGGCCCGGGGGAAAGTCATAGGTCAGGAGGACCGAGCCGATCGGATCGCTGATCAGGTCGAAGACCGCGAACACGATAAGCCAGATGCCGAAGGAAAACACGTTTGCAAGCGTCTTCGGCGAGAAGAACTCCATCTTCTGAAACCGCTTGAAGACCTGGCGGATGTTCCAGCCCACCGCCAGCAGCAGACTGAAGGCAATGGCTGCCAGTATGGATATTCCGATGCGCTGAACCTGCGGAATGTCACCCAGCATGCGTTCGGTATCGGCGACATCAAATGTTTCTTGCGCACCGATCATCAACTCGTTCGGCAGGGCGATACCGATCGTGACGACCGCGCCCAGACCCAGCAGGATCAACAGGATGATGGTGACGGCCCATTTCATGAACGCGGATACACGCCGGATCCGCGTCAGCCGCTTCTCCCGTTCCGCCCATTCAAGTTCGCTCATCGGTTACTCCGCATCGTGTCATTGCGGCATCGTATCTAGTTCATCTGTCGGGAAAACACAAATTCAAAAACATTGCTATTGACAAAAAAATTATTGCAATCAATTTTCAAATTATCGTTTTACATTAATTTTTTTAAATTTGTGAGGCGATGAGATTGTCATACATGAAGTGAGATCACTGATGGTAAGTTCCTTTGCCAATTATGTTTTTCGTGCGCCGCCGGCCATCGGGCGCGGTCGCTCCAGGCAACGCCCCGGTGTGATCAGGCGTATTCTGCGGAGCCACTGGCTGTTGGAGCCGCTGGTTCTGTGTGCCGTTCTTGGTGTGCTTGTCGTTGGGGCGAGTGCTGCCGATCTGGAGACTTTTGACGCTCCTGTCTATTCGCAAGCGCCACAGTCGCTCTGGGCAGGGCCTTATCTCGGCTTTGAAGCAGGTGTTTCGCAGACCGTGACAGACGTCAAATCAGGGGGGCGATCGAAGGAATTTTCACGGGTCGACGCAGCGTTCGGTCTTTTCGGCGGTTACAACTGGGAAGTTTCCCGCTTCGTCCTGGGTGTCGAAGGCGGTGCGGCCTATCTCGGCGGCCGTGAAAAAGGCAACCATCCGACGCTGGGCACCATCGAGACAGGATCCAAGTGGACGATCAATGCCAAGGCCCGGGTCGGCGTGCCGATCAATAACGTGATGCCTTATCTCAGCCTCGGTATTGCTGCGACAGAACACAGCCTAAAGGCGAACGGGACGGAGAGAAACTCCGTTTCGATTGGTCCGGTGATCGGCGGGGGTGTCGAGGTTGCGGTAACGGATGCGTGGCATCTCAGGGCCGACTACTCGATGACCGGGATCCTGGACGAGAAGGCCGGATATGGCGGTGCGAAGGTAGATCGGACGGCCGGTAACCATCGGCTCATGATCGGGCTCTCCCGTTCGTTCTGATCTGTCTCCTGGCAAGCCAACCCTTTCGGGCCATTTGTCCGGCAGCATGGAACGGCTGCGCTTTTCCCACTGAGCGCAGCCGTTTCCCTTTGTCTTTGTGGGCTCTGTTATCCGTAGACCAGGTCCGGCAACCAGGTGATCAGTCCGGGGAACAGCATGCACAATGCCAGTCCAAGCACCTGGAGCGCCAGGAAAGGCAGGGCAGACTTGAAGATGTCTGTCATCGGAATGTCCGCCGGAGCGACGCCTCGCAGGTAAAAGAGTGCGTAGCCGAACGGTGGTGACAGGAAGCTCATCTGCATGTTCACCAGATAGAGAACACCGAACCACAGCACCAGATCGTCCGGGCTGTCGAGCCCGAAGGACGCCGCTCCGAGCGCCTTGATGATCGGCACGAAGATCGGCACGCACAGGAGCAGGATGCCGACCCAGTCCAGGAACATGCCCAGGACGACAAGCACGATCTGCATGATGATCAGAATGCCCCATGGGCCGAGGCCGGTGGCTTCCAGCGCGCCTTGCACGAACTGCTGACCGCCTTCCAGTACATAGAGACCAACGAAGATGGTCGCGCCGAACATGATCCAGATCACCATGGCCGAAGCCTTCAAGGTGGTCAGCGAGGCTTCGCGCAGTGTCTGCCAGTCGAGATTGCGGTGGATGGCGGCCACGACGATGGCGCCGAAGGTGCCGATGCCGGCTGCTTCCACCGGAGTTGCGACGCCGGTGAAGATCACGCCCAGCACGATCACGATCAGCGCGATCGGAGCGGACATGTTCGACAGCAGCCGGACCTTTTCCTTGAACGGAATACGTTCTTCCTCCGGGATCGGCGGGCCTTTACTGGGGTCGATCATGCAGCTGACGATCACATAAAGGATGTAGAGCCCGGACAGCAGCAGGCCGGGAATGACCGCGCCGATGAAGAGCTCACCAACGGACTGTTCGGCCACGACGGCGTAGATGATTGCCAGGATCGACGGCGGGATCAGGATGCCGAGCGTTCCGCCGGCCATGATCGAGCCCATGGCGATCTTCGGATCGTAGTTTCGCTTCAGCATGGCGGGAAGGGCGATGATGCCCATCGTGACAACGGCCGCCCCGATGACACCCACCATGGCCGCCAGTACGGTGGAGGCGATGATGGTGGCAGCCGCCAGGCCACCCTTCACGCCGCCAAGCACCTTGTAGATGACATCGAACATGTCGTTGATGATGCCGGCCCGTTCCAGCATCGATGCCATGAATATGAACAGCGGGATTGCCGATAGCTGGTAGTTGGTCATCAGCGGAAAGATGCGCGACGGCACGATGTTGAGCGCCCGCTCGTCACCCAGGACGAACAGGAACACACAGGCGAGCCCTCCCGTAACGAAGGCCAGCGGCAGCCCTGCCATCAAGAGGACCAGCAGCGAGCCGAACATGATGAGTGTCAGCCACTCGATTCCGATTTCAAGTCCCATCGATCAAGCCCTGCCCATCACTGCGCGGATGTCCTGCGCGAATTTGGAAATTCCCTGGAGCACCAGCAGCAACCCGCCGAGCACCATGACCCACTTCATTGGCCAGAGCGGCACTTCCCATTCGTTGAAGCTGATTTCGCCCCAGCGGATGTTCGGATCGGTCCATTGGGCCAGGTTCCAGCTTGCAACGACATCGCTGAAGCCGATTTCACCGCGCGCCCAGTCAGAAACCAGCGAGTTGCCGGAAGGAACCGCGATGGCATCGAACGCGAAGATCCACGAAGTCACCAGCAGGGTGCCGGCGAAGATGAAGAAGAAGACGGATGTCAATAGATCGACAATTGCCTTGCGGCGCGGCGACAGCGGCGCATAGAAGACATCGACCCGTACGTGGGATTCCGTCAGCATGGCGTAGGAACCGGCGACCAGGTACTGCATGCCGAACATGAGATACATCGCCTCGTGAGCCCAGTTGGTCGGGCTGCCGAAGACGTAGCGGCTCATGACCTCGAAGTAGTAGACAAGAACGGCGATCACCGCCCAGTAGCTGACAAACTCGCCACAGTAGAGCGAGAGCCGGTCAATCCAGCCGGTCCAGCCGGAAGAGACGTGATCCGCATCGTCCTTGCGCTCGGCTTCTTCCAGCTCCTTGAGCTTCTTTTCCGCCTCGCTGAGTTCCGGGTCCGGTGGCAGGTTCTCGTTTGCTTTGGAAACCAGCCGGGGCAGGAGGAGTGCGTCGACCGCCACACCTGCAAGCAGTAGCCAGAAGGCGTATTTGGCAACATTGCCCCAGAAATCGAGGGTTTCGCGAGCTGTTACGGCAGCCGGGCGGGCGGTCTCCAGAGTTGCCTCGGCCTCGGCAACCCGGGTCTTGCCCTGTTCGACACGTTGTTCGGCGCGCTGGACATCCCGTTCCGCGCGGCGCTTGGCAAAGCTGCCTTCTTCGGCCTGCGCTTCCGCCTCGGCGAGCTTTTGGCGCAAGGCAGGCAGATCGGCCTCTGCGGTCTTCACCCTTTCGCCTTCGCGCTCGAGCGTGCGCTCCGCCTGTCGCACTGCGTTGGCCATGTCCGAGACAACCGCGCGCGCATCCTGGCTTTGCGCGTTGGCGTAGAGGATCAGCACGAACACCGGGATATAGACCAGCCCGATCAGGCTTTTCAGGTAAAGCCGATGCAGACCCAGGATGCCGCCGGTGACAAGAATGAAATAGCCGAGCACCAGCGAGTAGCGCCGTTCAGTCGGCTTCGGCCGCTTGGCAAGGGCAGCGGCGATCAGCGGAAAGATGATCAGCCCCAGCCAATAGGCCCAATGCGGCAGGGTAAAGTCCAGATGAGGCATGCCTCTCCCTTCCCCAGGGGAAACAAGCCCCTGTTGAGTTGAACAGGACCCGCGCGGCTGGCCGCGCGGGTCCGTTTCCCGAGACGTCGTCTGGGATCAGAGGTCGAGTTCGAGGCCTTCGACCTGCTCCGGCGTGACGTAGCCGAGTGAACCGGACATCATGTAGTCGAGCTGAATCTTGAAGAGGCGCGCGCTGTCCTTGTCCCGGTTCGCATAGTTGAACCAGATCGGAACGGCGACTTCGGTCATCAGTTCGACATCGTCCTGGCTGAGCCGGGTGATTTCGGTGCCGTCGGCCTCGAACTTCGCCCAGGCTTCCTGGTCTGCCTTCTGGATGGCTGCATGGTGCATGTCGGAATAGACGTGTGTTTCCATCTCGACGAACTGCTGCATCTGCGGGCTGAGCGCATTCCAGGCATCCATGCCGACGGTGATGTCCATCAGGTCGACCGGCTGATACAGCGACATGAAGCCCGGAGGGCCCATGGAAATGTATTTGGTGACCTGGCTGAAGCCGAGGGCATAGTTGACCGCCGGACCGACATAATCGGCGACGTCGATGGTGCCTTTTTCAAGTGCCGGGAAAATCTCCGATCCCGGAAGCACCGTCGTTTCCGCGCCGATCTCTGTGAAGACTTCGGCGACCATGCCGCCCGGCAGGCGCATCTTGCGGCCGCGGAAGTCATCGATGGAGCGGATCGGCACCTTGGAGTGGATGATGTTGGGGCCGTGATGCACCGGTCCGACAAACATCATGTTCTGTGCGGCGTAGAGTTCACGGGCGATCTCAAGACCGCCAAGGGAATAGTAGAACACGTCCCATTCGTGCGGGTTGCGCATACCGAGCGGATAACTCGTCAGGAAGGTGGCCGCGGGGATGATGCCCTGCGCATAGATCGTGAACGGGTTGACCGCGTCCAGAACGCCATTCTTGACGGCGTCGAACAGCTGGAAATCGCCCACGACGTCGTTGGCGCCGAATGGCTGGAAGGCGAGCTCCCCGCCTGTCTTTTCGGCAATGGTTGCGCACCAGTCCTTGAAGATCTGCAAACCGGCACCGCCTGGCCAGGACGTCTGGATTTTCCAGGTCGTCGTCTGGCCTTGTGCCGAAGCGATATGCGGCGCAGCGAGTGTCGCTGCTCCGACCGTGCCGGCACCTGCGAGCGTCCGCAGGGCCTGCCTGCGAGTCGTAAGTTGTTTCATGGTATCCTCCCAAATAGGTCTGGGAGCAAATGAGCGCTCGCGCGGGGAGTGTTTCAACGCCCCTTCTTCTTCGCGGAGACAAACCAGCTGTTTGTGTTCTTAAGCAGTTGTTTTGTAACTGGTTCGGGATGACCTCGAGGAAGTCTGTCGCTCTTCTTTTCCTCCCAACCAAGGGAAGGATATTACACTTACAGAATCCTGCAACCTTGCCGGACGCTCAAAACATCTTTTCCTTTTTGGAAAAAATGGCCGGAACTGTTTTGAAAATAGAGAAACACAAAGCTGACGCTGTCTCCTCTTCCTGAAGGGAAGTGGTGTCAGGTCAGCCGAGTGTGGCGAGCCCTGTCAGATCCGCCAGAACCGCCTTGGGAGAAAGGTCCGGATATTCGTCAGGCATGCCCATCCGGTTCATCCACACGGTACGGAACCCGAATGCGGTAGCACCGGCAATATCCCAACGGTTTGAAGACTGGAAGGAAACCTCTTCCGGATAGATCCGGAAATGGGTCGTGACCATTTCATAGACCTGCGGATCGGTCTTGAAGGTTCGAAGGGCGTCGACGGAAAAGATTTCGTCGAAAAGTTCCGTCAATCCGGCGGCCTTGGCGGCAGCTTCGAGCATGGCCGGAGATCCGTTGGACAGGATCGCGATTTTAGCGCCGGTTGCCTTGAGGTTGGTCAGCACCTGCGGCACTTCCGGGTAACAATCAAGTTCCCAATAGGCGCTGAGAAGATCTTCGCGCAACGACTTGTCAGCGGAAGGCACCAGGGCGAATGCGGTGTCCAGGCCTTGCTGGGTCAGTTCCCAGAAGTCCAGATACTTGCCCATGAGGGCACGCACCCAGGAATATTCAAGCTGCTTTTCCCGCCAGAGAGACGACAGCCTCTGGGCATCCGGTCCGAGCTTCTCCGCATGTTTGCGGACGGCGGCATGCACATCGAACAAGGTTCCATACGCATCGAACACGTAAGCTGCATGCGCCATCTTCAAGACCTCCAAGCCCTTTCACGAAACCGCGGAAGAGAACAGCCTGCGGCCTCCTGCGTCAAGCGCAGCTATCTGCGACAAAGGTCGCAGGCAGGACTTATACAACAATTGTGCCCTGCTATTGGACTGGAGGCAGGGTGATTGCGCCATCCTCTTCCACCGGCCAGAACGGGTTATAGGCAATCTCGAGCAGGTGACCGCCGGGGACTTCCACGTAAGAGGAATACCCGCCCCAGAAGGCTTTCTGGGGTTCCTTGACCGATCGGGCACCCGCGGCGAGCGCTTTCAGGAAGCTTGTGTCCACCTCGGCTTCCGACCTGCCGTTCCAGGCGAGCGTCACCGCACCGGTGGGGCTGTCGGTGACAGAGCGTCCGATTTCCTCTTCCAGGGAGGCGCGGCCATAGAGGGCAAATACACTGCCGGGAACCTGGAAAAAGACCACTTCGGGGCCTGGGGAGGAATGAACCTGCCATCCCAGGCCGTCTTCGAAGAAGCGGCGTGCCTCGGCAACGTCTTCGACCACGAGCGTCGTCACGGAAATGCGCTGTTCCATCCTGAACTCCCAAAATTGTAGCAGGAACATATAGTGAACTTTGTGTGACGAGAGTCAATGGTCCGCGGGCGGGGGCATTGTTTCCAAGCCAGGGGTCGGTGAGGGGATCCACATCTTGTCATTGCAGAACTCGACTTGAAAAAATGATGTCGCTCAAGTGGGTGTTTTGGTGATTTTTATCCTGATATCACCGTATCTTGCGAAGAATGACAGCAACTTTCCTCAATTTCGCGGTAAGCTATTGACCTGCCGGGATGAGCGGTGTTGTTTCGGCGGACAGACTGCACAACCGCAGCGCAGAAAAGGGAAGAGACATGAGCGGATGGAGTGACACCTGGACCTGGATCGACGGGACTTGGCACGAGGGCAATCCGCCGATCATGGGCCCGCGCACACATGCTTCCTGGCTCGGTTCCAGCGTTTTTGACGGCGCCCGCTACTTTGAAGGTGTGATGCCGGACATCGATCTCCACTGCAAACGCGTCAACGACAGTGCCGTGGCGCTGGGCATGAAGCCGACCATGAAGGTTGGTGAAATGGTCGAGCTCACCAAGGAAGGCTGCGCCAAATTCGGTGGTGACCAGCAGATCTACGTCAAGCCCATGTACTGGGTCGAAAGTGACGGACCCGGGGTGATCGTGGGCGATCCGGACAGCACGCGGTTCTGCCTGTGCCTGTTCGATGCGCCGATGGCACCCAAGGATGCGGCGATGAGCATCACGCTGTCTCCATTCCGCCGTCCGACTGTTGAATGCATGCCTGTCAACGCCAAGGCCGGCTGCCTTTATCCCAACAATGCGAGAGCGATGCTGGAGGCCAAGGGGCGCGGCTTCGACAACGCGGTCGTTCGCGACATGCTGGGCAATGTCGCTGAACTGACATCGGCCAATATCTTCATGGCCAAGGAAGGCAAGGTACACACGCCGGTTCCCAACGGCACCTTCCTGAACGGCATTACCCGTCAGCGCGTCATTCAGCTGCTGCGGTCCGTTGGCTATGACGTTTTCGAGCGCACCATGGACTATGGCGAGTTCCTGGAAGCCGACGAGATCTTCTCGACCGGGAACTACAGCAAGGTAACGCCGGTCAAGCGGATCGAGGACCGCGACCTGCAGCCGGGTCCGATCGCGGCTCGCGCAAGAGAACTCTACTGGGAATTTTCCCACGCCTGAGTGGGGAGTTTCATCTGACGACCAGTGCCGCGGCTACCACAAGCGCCGCGGCGGCTGCCAGGGATGAAGCAGTAAAGGACCCGGTCAGATGGTGCATCTGGCCGGCAACCCAGGGCCCGGCCATCTGCCCGACGCCAAAGCTTGCCGTCAGTACCGCAAGCATCTGACGGATTGCTGCCGGTCCGTCCCGGCTGACTTCGCGCCGTGCCTCCATCAAGCCAAGCGCGGTGATACCCATGAAGGTTGCCCCGAGGAGCGCTGCTCCGAAGAGGAAAAGCCCAGGCGCTGTGCTCACCGCCGTCAAGGCAACCCCTGCCGCTTCCAGCACGCAAGCAAGAGCGAAGCCCTTTCGAGTGCCCATGCGGGCGGCAATCCTGTTCCAGACGTAAATTGAAGGTGCCGCGCACAGCCCAACTGTCAACCAGACGAAGGCTTCGGTTGATTGAAGCGCCGGATTGGCGCGTGCGATCGTATTGACGAAGGTCGCGGTGATGACATAGCCGAAACCGAACAGACCGTAGGCCAGAATGAGGCGGATGCGACTGGCAGAGCCAAACGGAGATGCCGGGGTTTCGTCGGGGGAGTTTTGCGCAGGTGCGGTGACCGGCTGGGGAGACGGCTCGGACGGCACCAGAAATGCAGCCACCAGAAGAAAGCAAAGCGTGGCAGCGCCACTGGCCAGCCAGAGCCCACGCCAATCTGCCCCCAGATGCGCCAGGAGGGCAACCAGAACGGCGGAAAAGGCAATGCCGCAGCCGACCCCGGCAAAGTGGAGGGCGCTCAAGCCGCCGCGACCGGCTGCCGTCAGCCGCTCCAGGATCAGGCTGGTTGAAAATACCAGCGCAAAGGCGCTTGCGACGCCGCTGGCGAAGCGGATCAACAGAAACAGAGACAGGGAAGTGGTCAGCGCCATGGCGGCACTGGTCAGGGCGCTGGCAAGAAGCCCACCGAGAAACCACAGCCGGGGATTACCGGGCAGGGACCTTGAGGCGCCGGCAAGAGCTCCGGCCAGATATCCGAGAAAATTCGCGGACGCGATCAGGCCGGCATCATCGGGCGGCAACTGCAGGCCGTCGGTCATGAAGGGCAGGATAGGGGTATAGACGAACCGGCCGATGCCCATCGCGGCAGCAAGGGCGAGCAGACCGCCGAAAGCCAATGCGGCAGGAGAGCGCGAGATGGGTGACATGGAGTTCCGGTCGTGAGGCGATAGCTGAAAACTGACATGCAGTCGTTGCTATCTTGCACGATCGCTCTGCTTTGTCATTTCCAGGAACACGTTGAAGTAGGGTTGGTGCAGGGTAGGGTTAAGGCGATCAGTTTCCGGTGCGGACACCAGGGGCGACAAGCCGAGTATTGGTGCGCATTGCCTTTCGCAGGGCATTGGTTCGCACCGACTGGACCTTGGAACCGGGAGCCCGGGTCATGCAGGCCTTATGGATACAGTCGCAATGAGCCATGCTCCACCGTAGCAACTGTTCGGGTAGTCGCAGGTCTTGTCGTTACATCATCAACTCCAGTTGTTTTAGCATTCTCCAAGAGAAACGCCGTTTCAGAGACTGGCCTGAGAGGTGATGGTGGTAGCGAGGAGAATTTTTCTTGAGAAAAGAAGTGAAGATTTCTATTTAATATCATTCTAGATATACATTAGATAATGATCGAAATAAGATTATTATTATATAATTCTATATTGTTAAAGTGTTTTCGTTATAAATAACGATGCTTTTCTTTCGAAAATTACTGATCACATTTCCGTGAGCGGCGCAACTGCAGCCGTGTGGACGCGTTCCCGTCGTGGGAAGTGTCAATGGCAGATCGTACGTCCTAAAATAAAAAGAAAAAATTTCTTTATTTTGGGGATCGGCGCTTGCCGTGACGGCCCAGCAATCCTATTTTGCCGCTCGACGCGGCCGTTCCTGCATTCATTCTTGAGGCAGGCATGTCGCCGCCGGTCACCGACCTTTTAAGGAGTTTGTCATGTCTTTCGAATTGCCTGACCTGCCGTATGCATATGACGCGCTGGCCCCTTACATGTCTGCTGAAACTCTCGAGTTTCACCACGACAAGCACCACCAGGCCTATGTCACCAAAGGCAACGAGCTGCTCGCCGGCAGCGGCCTGGAAGGCAAGTCCCTGGAAGAAATCGTGAAGGAAAGCTTCGGCAAGAACGCTCCGCTGTTCAACAACGCCGGTCAGCACTACAACCACATTCACTTCTGGAAGTGGATGAAGAAAGACGGTGGCGGCAGCTCGCTTCCGGGTGCGCTGGCTTCCGCTATCGACAGTGATCTTGGTGGTTTCGACAAGTTCCGCGCCGACTTCATCGCCGCAGGTGTTGGCCAGTTCGGCTCCGGCTGGGCCTGGCTCGCAGTCAAGGACGGCAAGCTGGAAATCATGAAGACCCCGAACGGTGAAAACCCGCTGGTACACGGCGCCGCGCCGATTCTCGGCTGCGATGTGTGGGAACACTCCTATTACATCGACTATCGCAATGCGCGCCCGAAGTACCTCGAAGCTTTCATCGACAGCATGGTCAACTGGGACTACGTGCTGGAAATGTACGAAGCTGCAACGAAGTAATTCGGGATACATCCCGTTTTGCGAAACCCCGGCCTGAACAGGCCGGGGTTTTTTGTTTGGCTGTTTCGTCAGCGTTGACGCTGTGTTCACCGAACATGGCGCACTTCACGCGACCGTGATTTTCCGACCGAGCGGTACATGGGCTGTACTCGCACTGGTGATTCATTGCCGAAGGCAATTTCCACGAGAGGGAGAGAACGATGCGAATGATCAAATCGGCTGTTGTATTGGGTCTTGCGGCCGGGACTGGCCTTGCCGGTTCCATTGCTCAGGCGTCTGACGATCCGATTGCGACCCGGCAGGCCATCATGTCGTCGGTCGGCGCGGCCGCCGGGCTCGGTGGAGGCCTGATGAAAGGGGAGATCGCCTATTCTCCTGCTGCCGGTAAGGCTGCCATCGCAACCATGAATGCAGCAGCCCTGACATTCGGAGACTATTTCCCTGCTGGTTCCGATCAGGGTGAAACCGGAGCCGCTGCGGCCATTTGGGAAGATCCGGACGGATTTTCCGCTGAGCTGGCCAAGTTTGCGGACGCGACTGCAAAAGCCTTCGAAGCATCCGGCAAGGACGGTCCTGCGGATGTCGAGGCTTTCAAGGCTGCGATGGGTCCCGTGTTCGGCTCTTGCAAATCGTGCCACGAAACTTACCGTAAGAAAAACTGACCGGCGGCATTCCGGGGTCTACCGCACACAGACTGCAACAGGCAGGCTCCAGACTGTGAGACAGATCAGCGGCTTTTCACCCTGTCCGGGTTGAAGAGCCGCTGTTTTGGCGTTTCGGTGCCAGGAAGACCCAGGGAGACCTCATGAAAAAGGCTGTCATCGTCCTCGTCGTTCTTGCCGTTGTTGCGGCAGGTGCGGGTTGGTTCCTGTCCGCGCCGACGAAGCTGAGCGAAGCCCAGCTTGCCGCCATTGCGGAAGGGGATGCGTCGCAAGGGGAACTTGTATTCTGGGCCGGCGGCTGCACCTCCTGCCATGCGGCCAAGGATGCTGCGGGAGACGACAAGCTGAAGCTTGGCGGAGGCCTTCGCCTGGAGACGCCGTTCGGGGTGTTTGTTGCCCCGAACATTTCGTCCAGCACGGCAGACGGTATCGGAGCCTGGTCGCTTGCTGATTTCGCCAATGCCATGACGCATGGCACATCACCGGACGGGCGAAACTATTACCCGGCGTTCCCTTATACTTCCTATGCCCGCATGTCTGGCGAAGACATCGGCAATCTATTTGCCTTCATGAAAACGCTGCCGTCCGTCAATGGCAAGACGCCACCTCACGAGCTCGGTTTTCCGTTCAATATCCGTCGGGGGTTGGGGCTTTGGAAACGGCTCTTCCTGGATCCGTCACCTGTCATAGCCGCCCCTTCAAGCGGGAACGAGGTCGACGCTGCCCTTTGGGACCGCGGGCGGTATCTGGTGGAAGGGCCCGGCCATTGCGGTGAATGCCACACGGCTCGAAATTTTGCAGGGGGACTGGATCTGGCGAAATGGCTCGGTGGCGCACCGGCTCCCACAGGTGAAGGCCGCATTCCGGACATTACGCCGGTAGACGGTGGTTTCGGCAGTTGGAGTGCAAGCGATATTGCCTATTATCTGGAAAGCGGCTTCACGCCTGAATATGATTCCGTCGGTGGTGAAATGGTGCATGTTCAGGAAAACATGGCCAAGCTTCCTGCCAGTGATCGTGAAGCGATCGCCGCCTACCTGAAAGCCATCCCGCCCGTTGCGCCGACAGCCAACTGACGACATCACGCGGACCTTTTGTCATTCCATGATTCAATTGCAGCAAATTTCGATCGTACCCGTTTCAACCGAAAACGACCTGGCCCCGATCCGGCACCTGTTTCGGGCCTATGTCGACTGGCTCGGCATCGACCTTTCCTACCAGGGCTTTGAAGAAGAGCTTGCAGGTCTGCCGGGGAAATACGCGCCGCCGTCCGGGGCGCTTTTCCTGGCGAAGGATGAGGAGGGCTCGGTTCTCGGTTGTGTTGGCCTGCGGGCGTTCGGAAAAGACGGTGCGTGTGAAATGAAGCGGCTTTACGTCCTGCCGGACGGACGCGGCAAGGGTGTTGGTGGTGCGCTGGTGGAGGCTGTAATCGCAGCGGCGGTTGCCGCCGGCTACCGGGAGATGCTGCTGGACACGCTGCCAAGCATGACGGGTGCCATCAAGCTCTATGAAGCCGCGGGGTTTGAGCAAGTTGGCGCCTATTACGATACGCCGATCCTGGAGACGGTTTTCTTCAGAAAGCAACTGAACGGGTAAACAACTGACGCTTTCAAACAAAACCACCTGCGAGCAGGTGGTCAAGTTTCGCTTTTTATTATTGGGTCGTTTTGCCCGTGCACAGTTATTCGAGAAATTGGAACGCGTATCTCCAGAAAGTTGTAGAGCCGGTCCATTGCTATTCAACTAAGGGATAATACGTATTTCTCAATCCGGTTGCAAGTCGTTCATCGATCAGGTTGCAATGATCGCTTCAACTTCGACCCTCAGCTGTGGGTGAAACAGTGCGGCAACACAGACCAGCGAGCTAGCAGGAACCTCATTTTCATAGAGTTCTGCAAGGGCTGACCGGATTTCCGGCAAGTCGGTCATGTTGGTGACGAACACGGTTACTTTCACCAGATCTTTCAGTGATCTTCCGTAGTAGGCGGCGATCGTGTTCAGCTGAGCGAACACCGCCCTGATTTGCGGGCCGGCCGAATCGGCCTGAGCAGGTGTGCCGAAAGCTGTGAAACCGGATGTATAGACCGTCTGTCCATGCCGAACGGCGTGGGTATAGGGGCCGGCCGGCAGGCCCAGTTCCTCGAAATTCTGTCGGGCAAGAGGCATTATTTTTCCTTTTCTGATTACGGCAGGCGGGCTGAAAGGAACAGCGTTGCCCTTTGCACGGGCGGGCCAAGAAAAAAGGCGATGACGGCAGCAGCGGGCCATGCCAGGCGAAAGGCGCTCATCCATTGCCAGAAGAACCTGTCGCTCCAGCCGAGGTTCAGGAATGTGACCCAGCACGACATCAAGAGCGACAGCCCCAGCGACATCAGCAACGTCGCGATCAATCGATTCTTCATGACTGACTAACTTTCGATCGCTTCGCTGGTGCCGATTTCGCCCAGTTCTTCAATGTAGCTGACCTGTGTCAGGTTCTGCGCGAGATAGGCCTTGGTGTGCGGCATTTCGAAATGGGCGGCCAGGGCGTCCTTGTCTGTCCAGCTCTCCCACAGGGTGAACTTGTCGGGATCCTGCAGGTTCTGCCGGATTTCAAAGAAATTGCAGCCGGGTTCGTGTTGGGTTTCAGCCACAAGTCGGCGCAGTTCCGTCTCTGCCCTGGTCCGCACCGCACCCTGTTGCAGTTCGATACCAGCGCTGATGAAGTAATTGCCCATGAGTGTCTCCGTTGCGTTTAAGGACGAAGACAGACTTATTGATTTCTCTAACCTCAATCTATATCGAATAATGAGAGTTTAAATTTTGAAAATGAAATCATGCTCGACGACATCGCCTTGTTTGTTCATATCGCGCGCAATCGAAGCCTGGCAAAGGCTGCTGCGCATCTCGGATTGCCTGCGGCAACGGTGACCCGGCGCCTGGCGAAGCTGGAGGAAACCATAGGCACGCAGCTGGTCTTCCGGTCCGCGCGGAAGTTCGATCTGACGGTGGCGGGTGAAGCGTATTTCGAGGCCTTTGCCGACCTGGTTCAAAACGCTGAGACGACATTGGACGGGTTAAGCACCGACCTGCACGGTCTTCGGGGAGCGTTGAAGGTGGCGGCGCCCACCAATATTTCCATCGGCATCCTGCAACCCATGTGGTCGGAATTTCTCAAGACCTTTCCGGAGATCCAGCTGACGCTGACGCTTAGCAACGAGAACAAGGATCTGCTGGAACACAGGGTCGATATTGCCCTCCGAGCCGGACCCCAGACCGATGAGCGGCTTTACCAGAAGCGTCTCGGGGTGGTGGCAACGGTTCTCGTTGCGGCGCCTGCTTATCTTGAACAGGCGGGTGCCCCGGAAAGTCCGGACCAGATCGGCCGGCACAAGGTGGTGCGGGTGTCCACGCTTCCGCAATGGCAACTGACAAATCGGGAAACGGGCTGCCGCGAAACCGTGCCTGTCGATGCACGTGTGGTTGTCGATGACATCAGCCTTGCCCGGCAGCTGGCCGGCGACGGTCACGGGCTCGCTCTGTTGCCTGCGAGCGAGATTTCCGATGACCTGATTTCAGGCCGCCTCACACCTGTGCTCGCAGACTGGCAAGGGCAGCAACGGGATATCTTTGCGGTATGGCCCACCGGGCGGCTGCTCAATGCCCGGGCGCGCTGCCTGCTTGATTACATGGAACCGTTCATGGCAGCGCTTCCCGTGTTTCAGGGGACTGTCGTCCAGCGTGATCCTGCAAGATCTGCTTGATGTCCTACGCAGTGTAGGGATTGCAGCGGATGTAGCGCGGCTGATCGATGTAGCTGGACATGACCGCAAGCCATGCGTTGCATTCGCCTTGAGTCTTGAAGCAACCGGCCTGGGAAATGATGTATTTCTGGCTGAAATTGAAGACCTTGCCACCGGCAATGCCTTTCCAGCCGCTGCCGGTAAAGGTGCGGCAGTCATAAGCTGTGTTGTATGTGCTGGGAATGTCCTGCCGGTTCTTGGTGAAGGTAGGGGAGAACAGCAGCGTTTCCACCACATTGCCGCCGGTCGTGTCGTAGGACTGGCATGCGGCAAGGCACAGCGTGGCGGCCATGACCGGAACCAGGCGCAACCCCTTTTTCAGCCCATCAGCAAGGCGGTGTGGAAGTGTGCGGTAGCAGGTCATCACGGGCTCCAGTGAACAGCATCGGTACGGTCCAGGACCGTTCAATTGATTGATTTGCAACAACTCTCACATGAGCCGAAGACTTGGTCAAAATCAAGTCACGTTCGCTCGGGCGGTACCCGCAAGGGCGTGTGAAAGGAATTTAGGGTTCCGGGCGTGCGAACTACTCCGCACGCCCGGAAAATCTTCGGGTCTGACGAGGTGTCAGGCCTTGTCGGTCACCAAAAGGGCAAAGGCCTGGGTTTCGGCGACTTCCTTCAGCCGGTCGAAACGGCCGGAAGCGCCGCCATGGCCGGCTTCCATGTTGGTTTTCAGCATCAGCAGCTTGTCACCTGTGCCGGTTGCCCGCAGCTTGGCAACCCATTTGGCCGGCTCCCAGTAGGTTACGCGCGGATCGGTCAATCCGCCTACCGCCAGGATGGCCGGATAGGCCATTGCCTCGACGTTGTCGTAGGGCGAGCAGGACGCGATGTAATCGTAGGCTGCCTTGTCCGTGATGGGGTTGCCCCATTCCGGCCATTCCGGCGGCGTGAGCGGCAGCGTGTCGTCCAGCATGGTCGACAGAACGTCGACAAACGGAACTTCGGCAATGATGCCTCCGAATTTTTCCGGTGCCAGATTGGCAATCGCCCCCATCAGCATGCCGCCGGCCGAGCCGCCCTGAGCGACGATACGGTCGTGCGAGGTGAAGTTTTCCGCAACAAGATGGTCTGCTGCGGCTATGAAGTCGGTGAAGGTATTCTTCTTGTTCTCGCGCCGCCCATCCTTGTACCAGTGGAAGCCCTTGTCCTTGCCGCCGCGAATATGGGCGATGGCGTAGACGAACCCCCGGTCGACCAGCGACAGGCAGTTGGTGTTGAAGCTCGCCGGAATGGTGATGCCGTAGGAACCATAGCCGTAAAGCAGCAGAGGTGCGGAACCGTCGAGCTTGGTGTCCTTGCGGTAGAGCACAGACACCGGCACGGTCTCGCCGTCGGCTGCGGGAGCCATCAACCGGCGGGTGACATAGTCGTCCGCATCATGGCCGGAAGGCACTTCCTGTTCCTTGCGCAGAACACGCTCGCGGGTCTCGACATTGTAGTCGAAGGTCTGCGATGGCGTTGTCATCGAGGAATAGGTAAAGCGGATCGTGCTCGTGTCGAACTCGTAGCCGCCGCCAAGGCCGAGCGAATAGGCTTCCTCGTCGAAGGCGATGGAGTGCTCGATGTTGTCTGCAAGCCGGCGGATCACGATGCGCGGCAAGCCGTCTTCGCGCTCCAGCCGCGTCATGAAGGACTTGTAGACGCAATGCGACAGGATCAGGCATCCTGCCTTGTGGGGCACAAGATCGGACCAGTTTTCGCGGCCGGGATTGCCTTTCGGCGCAGTGACGATCATGAAGTCCTCGGCGCCGCCTGCGTTGGTCAGGATGTAGAGTGTGTCGCCGTGATCGTCGATGGAATACTCGATACCGGTCTCGCGCTCTGCGACAAGCACCGGTTCGGCGGTCGGGTCGGTGGCCGGGATCATCCAGACTTCGGACGTCTCGTGATCGTGAATGTCGATGACGATGGTGTCGCCGGACTGGGTCTTGCCGACTCCCATGAAGAAGCCGGCATCCTTTTCCTCGTAGACGAGAACGTCGCTCGCAGGGTCGGAACCGACTTCGTGACGGAAGAGTTTCGAGGGCCGGTGGTTGGCGTCGAGGCGAACGTAGAAGACATAGCGGCTGTCTTCCGAGAAGACGCCGCCGCCGCCCGTGTCCTCGATGGCGTAGTCGAAATCCTTGGCAGACTGGGCGTCGCGCAGCTTCAGTGAATAATATTCCGAGCCCTTGTCGTCATAGGCCCAGGCGATGAGCTTGTGATCCGTCGACTGGCTGACGCCGCCGATCCGGAAATATGCCGTTCCTTCGGCTTCCTTGTCGCCATGGAGAAGAACCGTTTCCGCGCCACCGTCACGCGGGGTGCGAAAGAAAACCGGTTGCTGGCCGCCGGTTTCATACTTGAGGCCGTAAGCGAAGGGCCCGTCGGGCGCAGGAACCGAGCTGTCGTCTTCCTTGATGCGGCCGCGCATCTCCGCAAAAAGCTTCTCCTGCAGAGCCTTCGTCGGTGCCATCTGCGCTTCGTGATAGGCATTTTCCGCTTCCAGATAGCTGCGGATGTCGGCATCCAGCACGGACGGGTCCTTCATGACCTCCTGCCAGTTGTCCGCCCTCAGCCAGGCGAAGTCGTCCTGGCGGGTAATGCCGTGGGTCTCAAGGGTGAGGGGGCGCGCTGCGGCGCGCGGGGGAAGGGCATCCTGTTTCATGGATCGGAGGTAAGATTTTTGAGCCTTGAAGGCAAGGGTCAATCCTGCCGAGGCGGCTGGGCGTTTCCGCTTGCAGGCAATCCTGTCGTGCTTTCAGACAAGAGCGGCGACCCGCAAAAGTCTTTGACATTTTTCAGGCGTTCGCGCACTTAGGAAGAGATGGTTCCCGACTCCGAACTCCGGACCGGGATTAAAAGGGAACACGGTGCGACGAGCCCGAAAGGCTGCAAATCCGTGACTGCCCCCGCAACTGTGAGCGGTGAGCAAACCTGAAAGCGCCACTGGGGAGACCCCGGGAAGGATCAGGCAAGCAATGACCCGCAAGTCAGGAGACCTGCCATTTCACCTTAAACCTTAACCCGGGCGGGGTGCCCCGGAGGAGTGAGTGACATGGCCAATCGGCACCTGCCGGCAAAGTTGCACATTCGGTTCCTGACTGCCCCGCGAAATCGCGGAGGGCGATATGAACCGGAAATTTTCTGCTGAATTCTCAAGACTTGCCAACCTCCTGACCGAGGCTGATCCGCTGGCGACGCGCGCAGCACGCGCGATGGTTCCGGATGGGCTGCAAAAATCTGTTGTCAGCAAGAACATAGGTAATGTAATAACATTACATGATGATTGTGCCAAACGTACCCGATCCGGCCGTGCCCAGTGCAACGAGGAAAGCAATGCCTTTGCTTTTCCGCAGCCTCCTGTCGGTTCACTGGCAGAAGCCGTGGAGGCGCGTCATGGGCAATGATCCGCACAAGATATTTGTTTGCACGACCTGTCGTCACAATGGGCAGACTTGCCATCCCGGATATGGGCTGATCTGCAAGCTGAAGAGTGCAATGGCACAGGCAGTGCCTGTTGTTGGAGACGAATTCGAAATCAGTGGAACAGCCGACATGGAGAGCTGTTCGAGACCTTGCACGCTGGCATTCAAGGCCACCGACAAGGCGATCTACCTCTTTGGGGACATTGAGGACGATACGGACATCGATGACCTTGTCGACTACGCCAATCGGTATCGCCAGATTGAAAATGGATGCGAGGTGACCGAGGAAAGCCACGGCAAGCGCTGGAGCGCATCGCAAGGCCGGCTTCCGGCAGCGATGATCGTTTCGGAAGCAGACGCGACGGCGTTCTCATGACGGGGGTCGATCTGTTTGTCCGGGAGGTCAGCTGGAAGACGGGGCAGGGCAAAACCATTCTGCATCCGCTCAGCTTCGATCTGCCTGCCGGTGAGGTTCTTGGAATTGCCGGCGCCAATGGTGCCGGCAAATCCACCCTGTTGCGGCTGCTCTATCGCTTCCTGAAACCGAAAACGGGCGAAATCCTTCTGGATGGCACGGACCTCTGGCACATCAGTGCCAGGGAGGCTGCCAAAACGATCGCCGCCGTGCTTCAGGAGCAGCCGACCGACTTTGCCTTGTCCGTGCGCGAGATCGTCACACTCGGTCGGCGTCCCCATGCAACCGGTATTGCCGGCGCAGGCAAGCGGGACGCCGAGATCGTCGATGACTGTCTCGGGAAAATGGATCTGCTGTCCTATGCAAAAAGAGCCTTCGGCACATTGTCAGGGGGGGAAAGGCAACGGGTGATGGTGGCCCGGGCGCTGGCGCAAGAACCAAGGCTTCTGGTGCTGGATGAGCCGACGAACCATCTGGACATCCGTCATCAGCTCGAGATCGTCGAGCTGATTGCCGATCTGGACATTACCATTGTCACCAGCCTGCACGACCTCAACCTGGCAAGCCGTGTCTGCGACAAGGTCTTGCTGTTGCATGAGGGCCGACTGGTTGCCCAGGGAATGCCGGAGACGGTGCTGACCCCCGGCAACATTGAGCAAGCCTATTCGGTACAGGTCCGTCTGGAGCAACTGTCTGCCAGCCGCGAGCGCTACCTGACCTTCCATCTTTGAATTTCTGGAGACTTAAAATGAAAAAGATTGCCCTGAGCCTCGTGCTCGCCTTTCTGTCTGTACCGGCAATTGCGCAAACGACCGTGGAAAGCTGCAACCGCACAGTGACCTTCGACACGCCGCCCAAAGCAGCCGTTTCGAATGACGTCAACCTGACCGAGATGATGCTGGTACTGGGCCTGCGCGACCGCATGGTTGGATATACCGGCATTTCAGGCTGGAAGACGCTGGACGCGGAAATGCGTGAGGGCGTTGCCGAACTTCCGGAACTCGCGTCGAAATATCCGAGCAAGGAAGTGCTGATCGGGGCCGACGCCGATTTCTTCTTCGCCGGCTGGAATTACGGCATGAAGGTGGGCGGTGAAGTGACGCCTGAAACGCTGGAGCCGTTCGGCATCAAGGTCTACGAGCTGACCGAATCCTGCATTCATATCGGCGACAAGCCGAAGGCGTCCCTGCAGGATCTCTATAACGACCTCCTCAACCTCGGAAAGATCTTCGGTGTCGAAGACACAGCCCACGATCTTGTTGCGGCCTACAAGCTGGAGCTGGACCGGATCGCGGCAACGGTGCCTGCTGGTGAAGAGCCGCTGCGGGTCTTTGTCTACGACAGCGGCGAGGACAAGCCGTTCACCGCCGGACGATATGCCATGCCGACAGCGCTTATCGAGGCAGCCGGCGGCGTCAACGTGATGGACGATTTTGAAAAGAGCTGGGCAACCGTCGACTGGGAAACCGTGGTGGAAAAAGACCCGGACATGGTCGTGATCGTCAACTACGGCGAAGTGACGGCTGACCAGAAACGCGACTTCATGAAACACAATCCCGCTCTGGCTAATATTGCAGCCGTCAAGAACGACCGTTTTGTCGTGCTGGACTATGTCGAGGCAACCCCGGGGCCGCGGAACCTCAAGGCCATCGGAAAGCTCACCGAAGCGTTCTGGGGAGAGTGAGCCTTGCAGAAGATGCTTCGAACTGCCGTTGCAGGCAGAAACGATAGACCGGCATGAGCCTGCTCACGGCCAAAAGCGCTGGCCTGCGCCGGTTGCGGGGGAATGGCGTATTGCTTCTGGCCGGCGTGCTGGTGCTGGCTATTTCCATTGTAGCCGCCATCGGTGCAGGTGCGGTGCCGATCCCGGGTAGCACTGTTTTCAAGGTCCTCGTCAACGGCGTGGTGCCCGGCTATTTCGACGTGGACTGGTCCAAGGGCCGGGAGGCTATCGTCTGGGAGATCCGGTTTCCGCGGGCGCTTCTGGCCGGGTTTGTCGGCGCAGGTCTGGCCGTTGTCGGCGCCGCCCTGCAATCCGTCACGCGCAATCCCCTGGCCGATCCGCATCTGCTTGGCATTTCGTCCGGAGCAGCGGCTGGCGCCATTCTTGCGCTGTTGCATACTGGTCTTTTCCTGGGGCTGATGACCGTTCCGCTGATGGCATTCGCCGGTGCGTTGGCGGCAACTTTTCTGGTGCTCGGGGTGACGCGGTTTGCATCTGCAACCAGTGCCGACCGGCTGGTGCTGGCCGGTGTGGCCGTGTCCTTCATCATCATGGCGATCGCCAATATCCTGATTTTCCTGGGCGATCCGAGGGCAACGCATACGGTTGTCTTCTGGATGCTGGGCGGTCTCGGCCTTGCCCAATGGGCTCAACTGCCGTTTCCGCTTGGCATTCTGCTGCTGGTGGCGCCGTATTTTCTGCTGCGGTCTGCCGATCTCAATGCGATGACCATCGGCGATGAAACAGCGTCGACGCTCGGCATTCCGGTTGCCCGGTTCCGTCTCACGGTGTTTGTGCTGGGAGCTCTGATCACCGGTGTGATGGTAGCCTTTTCAGGCATCATCGGCTTTGTCGGGCTGATGGTGCCGCATATTGCCCGCTTCCTGGTAGGGGGCAATTATAGCCGGGTTCTGCCGGCATCAATGATGCTTGGCGCAATCTTTCTGATCTGGGCGGACATCATCGCACGAACGCTCCTGTCCCCCGAGGATATGCCTATCGGCATTGTCACCGGGCTGATTGGCGGCATTTTCTTCGTGCTCCTCCTGCGCTCCCGCACGGGTCAGGCACACTAGAACCTCGCATGGTCCGCGTCCGACCGTTCAACCGGGCCAGGTTGAACGGTCGCTGGTCAGAGCGCGGCTCAAGGTTCGTTGTGGCAGATCTCGACGGTTTCCATCAGGCAGCATTTGTATAGTGTTGCTCTATCGAGACCAAAACGGACCCACATGGACAAACTTCCTACCAATCTTGCGGAATTCACACACATCCGGATCATCATCGGCATGGTGATCGGGCTGGGTGTTGCGCGGCTTCTCAATGGCCTCGCGCGGTATGTTCAGCATCCCCAACGCGAAGAGATCTACAGCGTGCACCTTGGGTGGTCGTTGTTCATGCTTTTGTCCGTCGTTCACTTCTGGTGGTTCGAATTCGCACTTGGCCGCATTCAGGTCTGGACGTTCGAAAGCTATCTGTTCGTCATCGCCTTTGCCGCACTCTACTTTTTTATTACCGCCGTGCTTTATCCGGACAAGATGGGCGAATACGCCAGCTACAAGGACTATTTTCACGCCAGGCAGACCTGGATCTACGGCTTGCTTGCCCTGATGTTCGTGCTCGACATCGTGGACTCGCGGCTGAAGGGGATCGATTATTTCAACGATCTTGGAACCGCGTATCTTGTGCGTCAGATCGTGATGATCGTGCTGGTGCTGGCCGCGACGAGGATCCGCAAGTCCGCTTATCACATCGGTCTCGTCAGCGTTGTCCTGCTGTCGCAGATCTGGTTGATCACCAGCAACTTCAGCGTTCTGAAGTAACTGGCGTCCTCTGGCCGTTCATCGGAACCACAGTCTCAAGCCGCTGCGCCCGTCGGCCTCATCTTGCCGCGCATGAAGATGAAGATCATCACCGCCATGTTGAGGAAGTTCCAGGCGATACCGTTCAGGAACGCGGCCTGGTAGGAGCCTGTGAGGTCGTAAATCCAGCCGGACAGCCAGCCCCCGAGGGCCATGCCGAGTATTGTCGCCATGATCACCAGGCCGACACGCTGTCCAGCTTCGCGGGCCGGCAGGTATTCTCGCACGATCACGGCATAGCTGGGCACGATGCCGCCTTGCGACAGACCGAAGATGAGGGACACGAGGTAGAGCGAAGCCAGGCCGTTGAAGGGAATGAACAGGAACAGCGCGGCGCATTGCAGCACGGAACCGATCAGCAGGGTCATGACACCGCCGATCTTGTCGGCAATATATCCGGATGCCAGCCGGCTGATGACACCCGCACCGGTCATCAGTGCGATCATGTCCGCTCCAGGGGCAACACCATAACCCAGATCGACGCAATAGGCGACGATGTGAACCTGTGGCATCGACATGGCGACGCAGCATGCAAGACCAGCGACCACGAGAAGAGCCTGCAGGATGGCAGGCGGCAGGCCGGTGTCCTGGCGACCGAAACGGGCCGTGGCCGCGCCGGTGCTCAAGGAGGTGTCCGGAGGCGGCCGGCGCAGCAAAAGGGCCAGCGGCACCATGGCGACAAGGCAGATGACGCCGATGAGGATATAGGTGTGGCGCCAGTCGGACGTCGCAAGGCTCCACTGGATCAGCGATGGCCAGAGCACACCGGCGAGATAGTTTCCGCAGGCGGCGCAGGCGACCGCAAAACCGCGCCGTTTCAGGAACCAGTGTGAGATGTCGGCGATCAGCGGGCCGAATGTGGCCGCGGTGCCCAGACCGATCAGCAGGCCCTGCGCCAGAGAGAAGCTCCAGACATCCGGCGCAAAGGCGGCCAGAACGAAGCCGGCACCGAGTGATAGAGCAGAGCCTATGACGGGTATGACAATGCCGTAACGGTCGACGACGCGGCCAAGCAGGTAGTTGCCCGCAGCAAACCCGAACATCGTCGCGGTGTAGGGCAGGGACGCTCCGGCACGATCGATCCCGAAATCCGTCTGGACGGCGGGCAGAACGATGACAACCGCCCACATGCCGGCACCACCAAGGGTGCTCAGCAAAATCGAAATCGCCAACCGGAACCAGGCGTAAGGCCCGTCCTGGACGTATGGATCGGATGCGTTGGCAAGGGACATGATCGGGTACCGGGAAAGTGCAGAACCATCTGCCTAACAGGTTCGCCGATGGGGAACCAACAAATATCCTTGAACCAACCGACCACAAATTCAAATGATTGCACGAAGGCGAAAGGGCCGCCTTCGTGCAGGAGCAGACGTTTAGCGGACGTCAGGCGTTCGCTTTCAGGCTTTCGGAGATGAAATCACTCAACGAGCGGGTCGGATGACCGATCAGGTCCTCCAGGGCCGTGGAAGTCGTGAAGAGCTCGCCTTGAGACGCGCCTCTGTCGGAATCAGCGAGGACATTTGCAAAGCCTTCCGGCAGACCTGCCTGGACCAGGATGCCGGCATAGGTTGCTTCTGGCAGGTTGTTGAACGGTATCTCACGTCCGGACTGGCTGGAGAGCTCTGCTGCCAGGTCGGCAAGACTGAACGCAGGTGATCCGCCAAGTTCCAGTGCTCGCGTGCTCAGGTCGCTGCCGGCAACGGTGCGGGCTGCGGCTTCTGCGTAATCTTCGCGTCCAGCGGCGGAAAACTTGCCGTCACCGCTTGCGCCCGCAACGGCACCATGGGCAAGGGCAGCCGCTACAGTGCCGCCGAAATTCTCGATGTACCAGCCGTTGCGCAGCACGGCATGGGCAATGCCGCTTTCGCGCAGCATCCGTTCCGTTTCGGCATGTTCCACACCCAGCTGGAGGCTGGACTGCGGAACGTTGAGAAGGCTGGTGTAGACGATGAAACGCACGCCGGCTGCCTTGGCTGCATCGATGACGGCCTTGTGCTGCGGCGCGCGCTTGCCGACCTCCGATCCGGAGATCAGCAGAAGACGCTCAACACCTTCCAACGCAGCCGGCAGGGCGGCGCTATCATCGTAATCAGCCTTCACCACCGAAACCTGGTCCGTGGCAAGATCGCCCGCTTTTTCCGGTGAGCGGACAAGCGCGCGAACTGGCTCGGCTGTGAGGCCGGCAAGATGTTTGAGGACAAGACGGCCCAGCTGACCATTGGCACCCGTGACTGCGATCATTGTGTTTCTCCTTGAAGGTTGATCGTTCGAAAATGCATCGGATGCTGCCCATGTAGACGGATCACTTACTTTTTGTTAGTACGTACAAAAAGGTTAGTTTTGAGATTTATCGGATCTCGGACAAAAAACTGGAAAACAGGATGAGCGACACGGCAGAAATAACCCCCAAGTGCGTGCTGAACAGCGGCGCGCCCTTGTCCGAATTGATGCAGCAGGGGGAACTGCTCAACCAGAACTGTCCATCACGCGAAATCCTGCGGCATCTCACGAGCCGTTGGGGCGTGTTGGTGCTGATTGCGCTTCTGGAAAAAGATCAGCGGTTTTCAGAACTTCGCCGCACCGTGGGCGGCGTCAGTGAAAAGATGCTGGCGCAAACGCTGCAGACTTTGGAGGCCGACGGGTTCGTCAACCGGTATTCCCACCTGGTGGTGCCACCGCATGTCGATTACAGCCTGTCCCCGATCGGCCGGGAGGCTGCAGAGAAAGTGCGAGAATTCGCTGACTGGATCGAGGTCAATATCGCCAGGATCCTGTCCGCCAAATCCGGCCACGAGGACGCCATGGCAGCGGAATAAGGATTTGAGGCGTTTTTCCGGCCCTTGATCGGGAGATGAACCGTCAGTGGGTATAACGGTCGACGATCTGCCAGTATCTCGGATCGCGCCACACCCTGGAGACGGCAGCCGACAGTCGGCCTCTGATCTGCGGGTCGAGATCCTTGTTGGCCGCCAGCCACTGGATGCCGTGGGTAACCGGGGCGCCGATGACGAGACTTCCCGGGTCGTATCCCTGCTGGCGGAACATGTAGCTGGCCCGAACAGACATGGTGTACCAGGCATCGATCCTGCCGGTCTTGAGCATGACGCTCATCTGTTCGGCTGATGGTATTTCCTCAACGTTGCGAACTCCGAACCGCTGGAGGATCTGGCTGCGCTGGCTGCCGAGATGCACCCCGATGACCTTGCCGCTCTCAATAGCCTTTTCAAAGGTATCCAACGGCTGGTCGAGCGTTACGAATGCGCTTTCCGTATAAAGCAGGGGGGCGATGTACTGGAATTTCTCACTGCGGTTCCTGGAATAGGCAGCAGTAAAGAGAAGTGAACCGGGCGTGTTTTCAGCCAGCAGCTGCGCGCGCCTCCAGGGGGCGAAGCGGATCTTGATATCCAGGCCGGCCTCTTCTGCAACGAGCTCCATGAGCTCGACTGCAATGCCCTTCTCCTGCTCGTTGATGGAGAGAGGGGGCAGATATCCGGTGAATGCGACAAGTTCTTCTGCGGCAGCTGGTGAAGACAGGACCGGTTGGCCGGCAAGTCCCAAGCCGAGGCCGAAAACCAGCGCGCGCACGCAGGTGCAAGCAAAACTCCGTAGTACAGACAAGTCCCACCCCGATGTTCTTGAAGTTTGTGATGCTATTATTATCAGGGGTGTGTAACTGAAATCTAAAACTGGAAACTGTTCTTGAAACAGGCGTTTCAATGCATGCATTAGATCTGCCCGCCCCGAAGCTGTAGCCGAGGCGGGCAGATGAACGGTCTATTCTGACTTGGCGGGCGGCCGGCCGCCGTGAACGAAATTCATTGCATGGCCATTGAGGCAATAACGCAAGCCTGTCGGCGGTGGCCCGTCCGGGAAGACGTGACCCAAATGCGCGTCGCAACTGCTGCAACGGATTTCGGTTCGGATCATGCCATGGGACTGGTCTTCAAGTTCCCGGATCGCATCCGGGTCGACCGCCTCGAAAAAGCTCGGCCAGCCGCAGCCGGAATCGAATTTTGTATCCGACATGAACAGCGGCGTTTCACAGCACACGCAATCGTAGCGGCCGATGAGCTTGTTGTCCCAGTAGGGACCGGTGAAAGGGCGCTCGGTGCCGGATTGGCGGGTCACATAGAACTGCTCGGGTGTAAGCTGCTCCATCCATTCGGCGGTGGTTTTCCTGATGGGGGGAGATGCTTTTTCGTGGCGGGTGGTTTCGTCGCTCATTCGGCATTCCTTATTTGATGTTTTTCCCAGAAATAGGGGCGTGCACAGGTTGCTGCAAGGCGGAGCAGATAACGGTTTTGTCAATCGTCACCTGCGGAGCCAGGCCGTGTTTCATCCGTTCATGGATTGGAAGGTGCTCTTGATTGTCGCCGTGAAAGGTCCGGGGCTAGCGAGCCAGGTGGCTTAAGGAGGTCTTCACCCGGTTACCGCCTTCCTGTCTCGCCTGAAAAACGCAGTTTTCGGCAGCGGCGAGGAGAAATTCCGAGCTTTCCGAGACCCCCGTCTGTTCAACGACCGCGCAAGCCGCACCGACGGAGGCCGTCATGACTCCATTGCCGGCGGTATTTTCCGGGTTGGGAATGCCAAGGTCCTGAATGGCTACGTGCAGATACGCGCTGATAGTCTCGGCGCCCATTTCGTGAGTTCTTGGCAGGAGGAGAGAAAATTCCGCCGTTGCCGTTCGTGCGGCGATATCTGCCGGACGGCGCGCGGTTTCCTTCAGGGTATCGGCTACCCTGGTCAGGCAATCCTCGGCAGCGCTCGGTCCGAACCGCTCCACCAGAGCTTCGAAACGGTCGAGAGATACCTTGATCAGACTGGTGTGGGTCTTTTCACGCAAGGCGATTGCCCATTCCCGTTTCAGGCCATCCTCGAAGGCACGGCGGTTGAGAAGTCCGGTGAGCGGATCCGTCTGGGTTGCCGCATCCAGCAGGCTTTCCAGCTCCTTGCGTTTGGAAATGCTGCGGAAATAGACCGCGAATGCGTAAGGCTTGCCGGCGGCATCTTCCAGAAGATGCGTAGTCACCTCCGCCCAGACCATCGGGCCGAAGGCGGAACGGAGCTGAAGATCGGCATGGGGAAGGGGGGCGTCGGCATCACCGCTGCCGGAAAGGATCCGGTGCAGAAGATCTGCATCGGTGTTCGGGCTGGCCAGATAGACCAGGTCGCTCAGGTGATCGACCAGTTTGTCAGCACTCCATCCGAACATGCGCTCGGTTGCGGGAGCGATGAAAGCGGGCGTGCCGTCCAGTCCGATCAAAACAATGGCTTCATTACCAAGTTTGACGAGCGTTTCAAAGTCGATGTTGGACGGACGGAGCAGATCCGTTCCCGAAGGCGTATCCCTATTGCTACCCAACACCATCTTCTGTGCCTCGCTCAAATTCCGTGGCAACGTATTCCCGAATTGAAACTGAACGGTATTCACGCTTTGAAATCAAGTGGCAAGCTGCCTTTCTTGGGTGCAGACGGAGGTGGTTTGACCCGAGTGTGAATGTTGTAGGGTGTATTGCGGACGCGGATACCTCAAGTTTCGGCCATGATACGTTTTCAGCACAGAATAAATCTGTGAGATCCCCACTTGTCAGTCCTGCCCCTGACAAAAGCGCTCATGTGACGCGGGTGAATTTACCGAAAATCGACAGACATACGCTTGAACACGTAAATTCAACTGCCTAAGACATGTCATAACCCATCGGGACCGTTATTATCCGGCGGATCGGGGCTGATTCGAGCAGGCCCGTATCCGTCGTTTCTTTAAAAACCGTGACGAAAGATCAGCATGACGCCAGCCTTGATCGACGACACCACTCTCTATGCCGTCCTCGCGCCCTTTGCTGCGGCTGTGGTTGCGCCTTTTCTGACCCGCTGGTTCAAGCACAATGCGGCCTGGCTGCTTGCTATCGTGCCGGCCTTGATCTTCCTGCATTTCACAGGGTTCGTCGAACCCGTGTCAAAAGGGGAAAGCTTCGTTGCGGCAAAGGCCTGGGCACCCAGCTATGGTGTGAACTTTTCCGTCTATGTCGATGGATTGTCGACGCTGTTCGCCTTGCTGATTTCAGGCATCGGAACCTTCATCATCCTGTATGCCGGCGGCTATCTCAAAGGCCACCCGCAACAGGGCCGGTTCTTCTCGTTCCTGTTGATGTTCATGGGGTCGATGCTCGGCCTCGTGCTCGGCAACAACCTGATTTCCCTGTTTATCTTCTGGGAACTGACGTCGATAACGTCCTTCCTGCTGATCGGCTTCGATCACCTGCGCGCCGCGTCCCGCCGGGCCGCGCTGCAGGCGCTCGTGGTCACGGGCGGCGGCGGTCTGGCCCTGCTGGCCGGTTTCATCCTGATCATCTCCGCCACGGGCGAAATCGAGATGTCGGTGCTGCTGGCCTCGCCGGACATCATCAAGGATACCACGCTTTACGTGCCGATCTTCTTCCTGGTTCTGGGCGGCGCCTTCACCAAGTCGGCGCAGTTTCCGTTCCATTTCTGGCTTCCCAACGCCATGGAAGCGCCGACACCTGTTTCCGCCTATCTACATTCGGCAACCATGGTGAAGGCCGGCGTCTATCTGTTGATGCGCATGCATCCGCTGCTGGGGGGGACAGAACTCTGGACAACGGTCCTGCCGCTGTTCGGTGGCATAACACTGCTGGTGGGCACGATCCTGGCGGTGCGCCAGACCGATCTGAAGCTGATGCTTGCCTACACGACCGTGGCATCGCTCGGGCTTCTTGTCATGTTGACCGGGACCAGCCAGGAAAAGGCGCTCGAAGGCGCTGTCCTCTATCTTCTCGCGCACTCCCTGTTCAAGGGCGCGCTCTTCATGGTTGCCGGCACGATCGATCACGAAGCCGGTACGCGTGACATCACGAAGCTGGGCGGCTTGCGTTCGGCGATGCCGATCACGTTTGCAGCTGCCTGTCTTGCGGCGCTTTCCATGGCCGGCCTGCCGCCTTTCATTGGCTTCATTGCCAAGGAAGTACTTTACTACGGCACCTGGGGCTGGCTGGAACTCGGTCTGCCCATCACCATTACTGCTGTTATCGGCAATGCCTTGATGCTGGTGATTGCCGCCGCGGTTGCCATCAAACCCTTCCTCGGTCCGAAAGTGGAAACGCCGAAACATGCGCACGAGGGACCTGTTCTGCTGTTTGCCGGTCCGGTGTTCCTGTCTGTGACCGGCCTAGGGTTGGCCCTGATTGCGCATACCACTGGTGAACTGTTCATCGGGCCGACCCTGTCTTCGCTTCTCGGCAAGACGACACAAATCGAACTTCACCTGTTGCCGACATCGATCAACGCACCGCTGCTGCTGTCGCTGGTCACCATCGGTCTCGGGATTGCTCTGTTCACTCAGATCGACCGCCTGCGCGGGCTGATCGGCTCTGTCCTGACAACGATCGGTTGGGGACCGGACAAGGGGTTCGACCAGTTCGTGGCCGGTATTGTCGGATTGTCCTGGCGGATCACCCGCCTGCTGCAGTCCGGCAAGATGCAAACCTACATGATGCTGACCTTCATCTTCACGGGCGCTGCCGTGTTGTTGCCGGGCTTCCTGACGGACAGCCTGCCGGCAATGCCGAAGATGCCCGACTATCGCTTCTATGAATGGGGCATCCTGCTGATCGCCTTCTTCGGGTTGATCGCCGTACTTGTCGCCAACACCCGCCTGACAGCCATCGTGTCTCTCGGCATCCAGGGCTTTGCAGTTGCCTTGATCTTCATGATGTTCGGCGCGCCGGATCTCTCCTTCACCCAGTTCATGGTGGAGACGCTGTCGGTCGTCATCCTTGCTCTGGTCATGACCAGACTGAACCTGTCGCCCAGTGACCACCGGCATGGTCTTGCCGCGATTGTCACCGGGATCGTGGCGATTGGTGTCGGTCTCGGCCTGACGCTGACGCTGCTTGCAATCACGCAGCAGCCCTTCGACAGCCGGTTGTCCGACTTCTTCGCCCAGTTCAGCCGCTCCATTGCCCATGGCCGGAATATCGTCAACGTGATCATCGTCGACTTCCGCGGCTTTGATACGCTGGGTGAAATCGCCGTGGTGGTTCTGGCCGGGCTTTGTGTTCTGGCGCTCATCCGGGTGCGGACGAAGCCTGAAAAACCGATCGAGAAACCGAAGACGGTCGCACCGCCCACACCGGCCCAGACTGGGGAGGCTCACTGATGCGTACGATCATCTTCCGCACCATTGCGCCCTATCTGTCCGCGCTGATGGTCCTGTTTTCGATCTTTGTGCTGCTGCGCGGCCATAACGAGCCGGGTGGTGGATTTATCGGCGGCCTGATTGCCGCATCGGCGTTGGCGATTTTTGGTATCGCCTGCGGTGTTGCTTCCGTTCGCCGCGCCATCGTGTTCCACCCGATGGGGGTATCCGGTTTCGGACTGTTCCTGGCGGCTGTGGCAGGCATCCCGTCGATATTCAAGGCGCAGGCCTTCATGACCAGCCAGTGGCTGGAGGTGCATGTTTTCGGCGTGGAGATCGCCTTGTCGACGCCGTTGTTCTTCGACATTGGCGTTTACTTGGTGGTGGTGGGTGCCATCGGCTCCATTGCACTGGCGCTTGAAGAAAGGGAGGCCGACTGATGGAAACCGGCGTTGTCATCCTGATTGGCCTGTTCTTCACCGTGGCCGTCTACCTGATGCTGTCCAAGCAGCTTGTGCGCATTCTTCTGGGTATCGCCATTCTGGGCAATGCCGTGAATATGCTCATCTTCACCAACGGGCGCCTGACGCGCGAGGTTCCGCCGCTCATTCCGGAACATCTCTATGCTCCGGAAACCGCGACGGCCAATCCGCTGCCGCAGGCACTGGTGCTGACGGCTATCGTCATTTCCTTCTCGTTCTTTGCGTTTCTGCTGGTGCTGGCCTTCCGGGCCTACCAGGAACTTGGCACCGATGAAGTCAACGAAATGCGCATCGCCGAACCCGAACACGACCAAACTCCGCCGCAAGGGTACTAAGCTACATGGCCGGTTCTTCCGTTTCCGTCGATCTTTCCCAGGCCATGGTCACTACGCCCGTTGCGGCGGGTGACTGGCTGGTGGTCGCGCCTTCGCTGATCACAATCCTGGGCGGTGCGCTGTGCCTGATGCTGCGCAAGAACACCGATCTGCAGCCGAAAGTCGGCATAGGTTTCCTGGCACTGCTGGTGCTGGCAAACCTTGCCCTGCTGATCCGGGTGCTCGATCATGGTGTCATCACCATGGTGATGGGCAGCTGGCTGCCGCCGTTCGGCATTGCCTTCACAGTGGATACGCTTGGTGTCACGCTGTCACTGATCGGCTCAATCGTAGCCTTCTGTGCGGGTGTTTTCGGCGCAGCCACCGTTGACAGCACAGGACGCAGATATGGATTTTATCCATTCCTGCTTCTGTTGATGACGGGCGTTTGCGGCGCGTTCCTGACCGGGGATATCTTCAACCTCTATGTCTGGTTCGAAGTTCTGCTGATTTCGTCCTACGGGCTTCTGGTCCTCGGCAACGACAGGATCCAGCTTGACGGCGCGGTCAAATACGGTGTCCTGAACCTGATCGGCACGAACCTTTTCCTGATCGCGACAGGTCTGCTTTACGGAATTTTCGGCACGCTCAACATGGCGGACCTCGCCATGAAGGTTGCCGCCCTGGAAAATCCGGCTTCCGGCACACTGGCAACGGTTGCCGCGCTCTATTTCCTCGCCTTTGCCATGAAAGCGGCCGCGTTCCCGGTCAATTTCTGGCTGCCTGCGTCCTACCACACGCCCAACGTGGTGGTGTCGGCGGTATTTGCAGGCCTTCTGACCAAGGTCGGCGTTTATGCGCTGATCCGCATCTTTGTTCTGATCCTGCCGGCCTCCCGCGGCTATATGGCCGATGTGATCGCGCTGGTTGCCATCGCCACCTTGCTGACAGGGGCGATCGGAGCTCTGGCGCAGAGTGAAGTGCGGCGGCTGCTTGGCTACGTGGTCATTGCCGGTATCGGGTCGATGCTCGCCGGTGTTGCCGTTGGTTCGACGCTGGCAGTCTCGGGTGCCATTTTCTACGCGGTCCATTCAATCATCGTCATGACGGCGCTTTATATGGCAGCGGGCATCATGAACATGATGGGCGGTTCCTACGACCTGAGGCAGCTGGGTGGGCTCTATCAAAAGAGTGCGGTGTTCGCAGCCGTATTCCTGGTACTTGGTTTTGCCGTTTCGGGTCTGCCACCATTCTCCGGTTTCTGGCCCAAGGTCATTCTTGTGGATGCGGCCTTCGCAGACGGTCGGACCTGGCTGGGTGCTGCCATTCTTGTCAGCGGGTTCCTGACGACCATGGCGATGGGCCGGGTCTGGATCTTCGCCTTCTGGCGCGGTGGGCCTGAAGGCACTACTGACGGGCAGGCCGTTGCCGTGACGGGCGAGGGCGGCGCGCAACTTTCTGGAGCCGCAGTCTGGTTGCCACTCGGCATTCTGACTGTGCTTGTTGTCTATTTCGGCCTGCAGCCGGAATGGATGCTGGAGCTTTCAACGCGAGGGGCAAGCGGTATTGTTGAACCGCTCGGCTACCTGCGTTCAGTCTTTGGGGGCCAGGGATGACCAGTCTCTTTCTCATCAACATTCTTCTGATGCTGGCTTGGGGAGCTGTCACGGGCAGCTTCTCCGAAGTCAATCTGGCCTTCGGTTTCGTGCTCAGTTTCGGCGCGCTTTACCTGATCCGGGAACAGGTCGGTACTGCCGCCTATTTCCAGCGGGTCTCCAAGGGCTTCGGTCTGGCTGTGCTCTTCGTCTATGAACTGGTGCTGTCGGCCTGGCGGGTTGCGATCATCGTGCTCAAGCCGAAGATCAAGTTGCAGCCGGGCATCATCGCGTTTCCGCTGACAGTGGACAGGGACTTCGAAATCACGATGCTGGCCAATCTGATCACCCTGACGCCGGGCACATTGTCCGTTGATGTCTCCGACGACCGAAAGACGCTTTATGTGCACTGTATCGACGTGCCTGACCCGCAAGCCACGATCGACGACATCAAGAACGGTTTTGAACGCAAGATCCTGGAGGTGTTCAGATGACACCGTTTGAGACCTTTTCTTCCGGTTTCCTGGAAATCAGCGTCAAGATCGCGCTGGCTCTGCTGACGATTTCCTTCATCATCATCGTCGTGCGGACGGTCAAGGGACCGAGCCTTCCGGACCGTGTTGTCGCCCTGGACATGCTGGTCGCGGTGGGGATCGGCTTTATCGCGGCCATCGGCGTTTCCACCGGCTTTTATCTTTACATCGACATTGCGATTACGCTCGGCCTCGTCGGCTTCCTGGCAACCGTCGCTTTCGCTCGCTTCGTCCTGAACCGCGGCCTTGCCGGCGACAAGACGATCATGGACGAAGTCGAAGAGAGCATTAAGCGCAGGGAGGCGGGACAATGAATGCTGCCGTTGAAATCATCACCGGTATCATGCTGGTCGTCGGTGCTTCCTTCGCACTGGTCGCATCGATCGGCATCATCCGTCTGAAAGATGTTTACATGCGAATGCATGCGGCCTCCAAGGCGGGTACTCTGGGGTCGGGCGTGATGTTGCTTGCGCTGGCAGTTCATGCTGGCGATCTGGCCGTTGTCACACGGGCAATCGCCGGAGTGGTATTCTTCCTGCTCACCGCCCCAATTTCGGCTCATTTGTTGGCAAAAGCTGCATACGCAGCCGGCTACCGTCCCTGTGCCGATACCAAGGAAGATGCCCTTGCAAAAACTGTCCGGCCGAAAAGCTGAGGCATGGTGTGCAGCAATGGTCCTGAAAGACAGATTTCCTGACAATACTATCGGTTCATTGTCGAAATAGGTGCGTTAGGTATAGCCAATATTTGTACAATTTGATTTTTATTGCTTCTGATCGATTTTTATTTGAATTACGGGGTTGTCGTTCAACGAAAGCGGCGATATAAGGCTGTGACGATTGCCTGCAAAGTAGAATCGTTTTTGATTTCTGGGCCCGCAAGTAACTGAATTTCTAGTTCCGCTTTCGGCAGACATTTTTTGCAGGTAAACCACAAAGCTAATTTTGAAATCAGTAGAGAACGGGTGAAATATGACTGACAGTCCGGTGGATGCGAATCTGATTGATCTTACGGCAGACATCGTCTCAGCCTATGTGAGCAACAACACCGTTGCGTCAACAGATCTGCCAGGCCTGATCAACGAAGTTTACGGCGCGCTGCAGAGAACTGCCAGCACTTCCACCGAGCCGGAGCCGGAGCCGCTGAAGCCTGCCGTGCCGGTGAAGAAGTCGGTCATGCCCGACTACATCATCTGCCTGGAAGACGGCAAGAAGTTCAAGTCGCTGAAGCGCCACCTGCGCACGCACTACAACATGACCCCGGAAGAATACCGCGAGAAGTGGGACCTGGGTGCCGATTACCCGATGGTTGCACCGAACTATGCGGCTGCCCGTTCGGAACTGGCCAAGAAGATGGGCCTCGGCCAGCAGCGCAAGCGCTCCAAGTAAATCCTTCGGCCTAAGTCGAGTACAAAAGAGCTGCCCATGGGCAGCTCTTTTTTTGTTTTGTGATGGAGATCTTCAGCTGATTGCGGATGGCGCTCGGTGTGAGCGCAACTGAAGCACTTGCCGAAAGAGCAGAGTGATCAAATTGAAGGGTTCTCAGGCTGCTGCCAGAGCTCCTTGCGCGTCGCTGCGGATGCGTCCGACCATCGATTTGAGACCGTTGGAGCGCTGCGGCGTCAGGTGCTCCTGCAGACCCAGTTTGGCAAAAATACCTTCGACGTCCGTGTCAAGAATGTCCTGCGCGGTCTTGCCACTGAATAAAGAGGTGACGATGGCCACGAGCCCTTGCACGATAAGCGCATCGCTGTCGCCCCGGAAACTGAGCACAGGTGTGCCGTCGCCCGTCTTGTCGATGGAGGTGATCAGCCAGACCTGCGACACACAACCGCGAACCTTGTTTGCATCGGTCTTTTCGGCGTCGGCGAGATCAGGCATCTCCTTGCCAAGGTCGATGAGGTATTTGTAGCGATCTTCCCAGTCGTCGAGAAAATCAAACGTCTCAAGGATTTCGCTCAAGGTTGTGGTCATGGCACCGGTCTTTGAAGGTCTTGTCCGCCTTCATATAACTCGTGAGCGGCAAAGTGCAAATGCCGACAGGTGCGAGAGAGGGGGGAGAATAAAGATACGCCGCAGATGAAATGGGCAGCTTTCCATCTGCGGCGCAGCGGAACAATCCGCTGAAGTGAAGCCGTCTTTGCGTTGCTGTCGTGCAGCAGCGCTCCAGCGGGGGCGCAATCGGCCGTTTTCAGATCCAGGAGGTCGTAGGATCTTGAACGACCAGTGTGCTCAGGTCTTTTGGCCTGAGCGTGGTTTGGGCCGTGGCACCGGCCCAAGCACTGCCTCTTTGGAAGAGACGTTATCAAAGACCGGCTGCCAGGATGGTGTGCCGGCGAAAACCTGAGGTTCCTGGCCTGAAGGCTGGGCGGACGTCGTGCCAGCAGTCTGTACGGGCGTCGAGCCGGTTACCAGCTGTTCGCTTCCCGATTTCTCGGCAATCTGCGTGTCGAGAAACTCATAGACAATCCGGGCGCCGTCGCGTGCGCGGCTGCCGATTGCCGTCAGTGCGTCGCCTCCCGTTTCGCAGGCCTGCGGATTACGTCCGCAAAAGCCGCCGATGTCCGACATCGTTGCCTGTGCCGCCAGGAAGGCCGACACCGGATCGATGTTTTCCGTCGAAGTGTCTTCCTGATCTGACCCGAGGGGAATCAGGACGAGCACCAAGGTGAGCCAAAAGGCCGTCCTCAAGAGAAAGAACATATCGCTACCCATAGTCTGTTCTGTCTTGCGTGCCTTTGTGCCGTTGGCACGCTTGTTATGAGGGCACATTACCAGCGACATGAGAATCCCCGGTTGAGCGGGAAAAGCCAATTTTCATAAAATAAATCAGGTATTTAAATCGTATTTTCTGAAATATTGATTCAAATTTTAGCTAATTCCGGTCAAGATATTGAGGCCAATGGGTTTTTCGGAAAAAAACGCAATTTGGATTCATCCTTTATCGTTCCTTAAGTGCTGCAACCGACAATGGCCGTACAAAAGGTGCGAGCGGATGTTTCCGCGATTGTTGTGTGGTAGAGTAGATTGCGTAACCTTCTGAAAAACATGCAAAATATCTGGGGGCATTGGGTGGCTCGCGTGGATGGAATGATTCATCCCGAAGCTGCTTCCGATCCTTTTCTTGCACCGTTGCATCGTTCGTTTCTGCTCAGCTGTTTCGTCAGCGGCGCTGCGGCTCTGGTGGTACTGCCACTGCATCTGGCGCTGGCCGGACCGCCTCAGGCAGCCACTCTTCTCGCGCTCGCCTGGATGCTGAGCCAATGGCCTCTGGCACTTTATCTGTCCCAGTCAGGGGCGCTGTCCAAGGCTGCCGGTCTTTCTGCTTCCCTGTTCGCGGTGTTTGTTGCCGGCGTCTGCGCGGTTACCGGCGGTGCGCTGTCCTTTGCACTGGCTTGGTTGCTGGTGCCGCCGATGGAGGCTGCGCTCGCAGCAAGCCGGCGGACGGCACTCGCCGTGACGGGGCTTTGCGGTGCCCTGGTCCTTGCCCTGATGTTTGTTCCGCTGCCTGTCCTTCCGGCTTCCGGATTTCCAGGGCTGGCGACGCCGTTTGCGACCCTGGCGGCTCTGCTTTATGTCGGTATGCTGTCGCTACGCATCGCGCTTGACCGGTCTCTTGCGCAAAAAGTTGTGAGGGCAACGGAGGAAAGACGCCTCCAGATCAGTCAGAGTGTCTCCGACATCTATTGTGAACTCGGGCCTGACGGTGGCCTCAAGGTCATTGGTGGCCCGGTGAAGGATGTGCTCGGGCACCTGCCGGTCGAAAGCGGGGAGGACTGGCTGTTTCCGCGCCTTCACGTTGCAGACCGGCCGCTTTATCTGACCTGTCTTTCCGAAGCCCGTTTGAGTGGCGCCACAAGAACCTTCGAGGCACGTTTGAGGGTTGGCGCAAATCGTCCGGGAGAAGCAGGGCAGGCCGACTACCGGCGTCTGGCAGTGCAACTGCGTGCCGGCCGGCAGAACAGCCCGTCTTCTGCAAACGGTGCGGCACTTCTGCTGACGCTTCGTCCTCTTGAACCCATCGAGCGGTCGGCAGGCAAGGCCGCGGGATCCGCCACAGACGGAAGCGCACGCGCGGACCGTATTTCGCGGGACATGCTTGAAACGGCGGGCGTTGAAGCTTCGCAGGCGCTGTCGGACATTCTGGCGCAATCCGAACGTCTCGAGCGCCTGGGGCGTGATACCTCCGATCCTGTGCTCAAGTTGGCGGTACAGTCCCTGCGGCAAACCGGCGAACGGGGTCTGGCCTCGCTCACTGCGGCTCTGGATCTGGTTCCGGCCGACAGATCTCCCGGCGAACCGGAGATTACCGGTGTTGATGTCGAAGCCTGTCTCGTTCAATGCATGGACATGGTCGCAAGGGTGGCCGTGCGTCGCGGTGTTGCTCTGGAAATGGAACCCGGCCAGGACAGTCCGCTGGTTGCTGCCGACAGAAAATTGCTGCGGCAGGCGCTGTGTTTCCTGCTGGTGGATATGGTGGAAACTTCCGAGGCTGGCGCCGTGGTGAGCGTTGGTGTCGATCTCGGCAAAGGCTACACCGACTATGTGTTTTCGGTGAAGAACCGCCAGTCCAGCCTTTGCTGGAGCGTCGAGGCTGCGGCAACCGTACTGGGCGTTTCCAGGGCCCTTTTGGAGCGCATGGGCGGCAGCCTGACTGTTCAGACCATTCTGGGGCAGGGGGAAAGCGTGACTGTGACCCTGCCGCTTCGGACGCAAGCGCAGCAGAGCGCCGGCCGGACCGGCGAGGTGCTCCGTGTCGAGCAATTGGCAAGATCGGCATAGGCGCAATGGCAAGAGCAAAGAAAACGACAAAGCAGACCAAGGCGCAGCAAGCAAAGTCGTCGGAATCCCTGATGGCGAAGGCCGGTCATATGGCGCTCGACAATCCTGTCGCAGCGGGTGGTACTGTGGTGATGGGGCTGACGGCATGCCTGATCGTGGCCAATGCGGTCGGCTTGCAGCCTGGCCGGCATCCGGCGCCGCTGTTCACGACACGAGATCGACCGGATACCATGCAGCTGCCGGAACCGGATGGCAGAAGTCCCGGGCTTCAGGTGCAGGAGATCTCCACCCTTGTGCTCGACCTGCAGATTTCCCTGCGCAAGATCGGCCTGTACGAAGGCCCTCTGGACGGACTGAACGGCCCGGCGACCGAGCGTGCCATCCGTGGTTTTGAACGTCACGCCGGACAGATCGAGACCGGAGAGGCAACGGAAGCGCTGCTTGCTCTGGTGCTGATGCAGGGAGAAAGCCCCGTAACGTCCGTGAATGGTCCCGTGCCTCGTCCGAAGCCAGGGTTCTCGGGTACGACTAGACAAGACAGCGCTGAAGTCCTTGATGCCGGTGCCGACGACAGTGCCGATGCCGGTGTAGATTCCGATCCGAAGTTGATGAAGATTCAACAGGCGTTGTCCGAACTCGGCTACGGTCCGCTGAAGGCGGACGGCGTGATGGGAGCCAATACCACCGCTGCCATCCGGCGGTTCGAATTTGACAGGGGCCTGCCGTTGACGGGCGAACCCGGCACCAAGGTCATCGAGCGCCTGGAAATGGTCAGTGGCCGGTCGCTGTCCGGCTAGATTGCCGGACGGCGAGTTGCCGCGTGAGTGCAACTGTCGTAGAGCAGGGCCTTCCTTCTCCATCTTCGGGAGTGCCGGCGGGGTCGGCAGAGGCGGTCAGCATGCGGGTTACATCTGAGTTTTTCGTCAGTGCACTGGTCCGACGCGTATTCGGCGAGGGCGGTTTTGCAGCTGTTTCCAGGAAAGGGGCTCCCGAAGCCGGTGCGGTCTTTATCTGTGTGGACCGTCTTGACGGTAGCTTCGACTTCTATGGACCGGCGCCGCAAGCCATGTTCAGCAGTCTGCCGCAGGGGCGCTTGTTCGAAAGTGTCTTCGAACGGGCGGACAGGGAAACGATAGACGCGCGGCTGGCAAGCGAAGCGCGAATGGATCCGGACTATTGGCTTGTGGACATCGAAGCACGCGACGGCAGGATTGACCTGCCATTGGTGCAGGATGAGCCGAAGCCCGACACAAACCTCTTCCGCTTTTAGTGCAGATTTAAATATGGGCGTTCAGCCCTCCCGCAACACAGTGCTTGAGCGGGTATTCTCAGGAACGGTTCGACTTGCGAGTGGTTTCGGCTTGAACGAAACCAAACTTCTGTCCGTCCGTTGTCGCCGCATCGCGGCGCGAACCATCCTGATATTGCGAGTCAAGCTGTGCAGATACGGGCTGAGTGACCTGGTCATGCAGGATCCACTGGCCGACCAGCACCTCGGCAGCGCCCTGGCTGAGCGTCCGATGGAGGCGCAGCAGGCCGCGCAGTCTTTCCAGTGACAGGTTTTCACCCAGCATGCGGATCATCACGGTCGTGACTTCGGACGCCGACATACCAAGCGCTTTCAATGCAACGGTCAGACCTTCGGCCTGATCGTCATGCATCAGCAGATCGCAAGTGGTCTGTGGCAGTCCGAGCCCCTGGCCCAGGAGATCCGCAAAACGGGACCGCTGCTGGAAAAGGGCTTCGCTCACCAGTGCGTCCCGCAATTTGAGGCGCGCGGTGTCCGTGCGTCTGTCGGTTGCGGAACCTGGGGTTTGTGCCTGTTTGACCAGGCTGGTCATCTCCGCCGCGGCGATCGCTTTCGATTTGAGCGGAGCTGGTAAATGCAGGAATTGTCCCATAAGTCCATCCGGGTTTAATGCGTCCTGACCTGCCAATTCTAAACCAAGAGTGGCAACGATGTCACTACGACAACTGAGTTTTGCCTGATGAGCTTGTGTCAGGGTGACGTCTTCCCGGTCGAGAAGGATACGGATTACAGGGGCTCCGGCGTGTTCGCACAATGTCGTGATCACCGATTCGCGCAAGGATGGCCGGTTGGCGACCGCTTTGCGGAGGGAATCCGGACCGGCCTCCGAAACCTTCAAAAGGAGATCCACAGAAAGCCTCGGACTGTAACGAAGGGCCGGATAGGCCGTCAGTTCGTCTTCGTCGGATGCGAGCTGCGTCAGGAGGTCGTCGGGAATTTCCGGATGCGCAGCCAGCAGATTTGCGATCCGGCGCCTGTCCGGCAGTGAGGTTTTAGGCAGGAAGTTTGACGCCAACTCCAGAAAAATGCGTTTTTCTTCAACATCATGCCGAGTGCGTCCGGCAAACAGCTCACTTGCGGCCAGAAGGACACCACGATCATCGCCCTTTGCGGACGCGGATTTGTCCGGAGAAGCGGAATTCGGCAAAGACTGACTGAAATGTTGGGTTTGGCGCATGACACCCGTCTACAAAATACGAAAGACCGGACCACCGGAGGAACTTGCTTCGTTCAAATTGCAGGAAAAGCGTTAGCATGCTGTTAACCCTGACAGCTTCTTAATGAAGAGCAGGAAGTAATGCGTCGCCCGTTTGACCGTTCCCCGCCGGTAATACGCCGTCAGGGGAGATCGGAACCGAAGGAGGAGACGATGGGCACCTTGTTGGACTTTACATCAGCTCAACGCCCCGCAGCACGTGTGGGCTATCGTTCCAATCAGCGCCGTATGGCAAGCCGAGAGACCTTTGGAGAAGTTATCCTCTTCCCAGGTGTCCGGTACGAGCGCCATGACCTTGATCTTGCCGCACGAATCGCGACCATCGGAAAAGCGGCCGGACCAGCTGGCTCCGACAAGGACTGACGGTCCAAGCCTCTCCAGCCGCGCAGGAGAAGTTTCTTTTTAGCGGCCTGGAGAAGCGCCCGATGGGCAAAGGCAAAGCGGAACAATCCGCCACCGTATCCCTCGCGGAGAGCGGTCGCAGATCAAGGCAGGGCGCCATTGCCGTCGCTGCCGTGCTGATTGCCGTCAGCCTTGCTGCCTGTACGCGCCCGACAGGGGATTTTGATCGTGCCAGGCCTTCCGTCATTCATGACAGGGTGATGCCGGCGGCGGGCGACGAAGCAGCGCGCCTGCGCGGTGATCCGGTTTCCAAGTTCAACTACACGAACGACGAAAAGCTGATGCGCAACCGCGGCTGGACGCTGATCCGTCCGCCATGGACCAAGGACTGGATCGGCGGGACCATGGTTGAGCTGTCGCGAACACGCGTTCTTCCGGAAGTTGAGGGGCGTGTGCCGCCTGATCTTTATCTGATTTATCTGCGCTCAGACAAATTCCAGTCTTCCGATGCCCGCTATGACAAGATTGCCGCTGACGCATCCGGCGATGCGGAGTTGGTGATGCCTTTCTGCGAAGTGGCCTTGCGCGTGAAGGCCGCTGACGACGAGCGGCTGCGAGTTCTGCAGAATAAGCCTGTGAAGTCCGAGGAAACCTATGAGGGCGCGAAGGCGCGCGTCTGGGAAAACCGGGTGATGATCAAATGGGTCGGTCAGGCGCTGCGGTATCGGATCATCGCCTACAAGAAGGCGCTCGACGGACTGGAGATCGAAACGCCGACCCGCGATCGCGTCTGGAAGGTCAATAACGCCATTCGGGAACTGGAAGGCCAGGTTCGCATTGCCGAAGCCGGTTGCGACCCCGACAAGCGTTATGGGGACGATAAGCCTGTTCGCAGGTCCCGGATCTATACCGGGTGGGGAACTGAACGCGCGCCGGTCGTGAAATAGCCCGCTCCCGAATTTCAGACCCGAATTCTGACATTTTATTGAGTGCTATATTCTGCCCACGTCAGATCTACTGATGCGCGGATACATTTTCGGCTGTAAAGGCGGTACTGCTTTTCCAGAGGCTGCAGGCGCGGTCGTTCAAGGTCTGACAAAACATCTTTGAGAAGACTTCTGCACGGGTTCTTTTGCAAGAAACCGACGAGAATATATTTCGTAAGCTAAGCGTATTCAAAATTTTTAAACGATACCGCTCGGTATTATTTTTTTACCAAACCACGACAGTCAAAATCTCGTTTTACTTGTTCTGCTTCACTTTTTGTCAGATTGACTTGCCTTAAAGGCATGCGCGTATAAGTTTTGTTTATTGCAATGCAAAAAAATGTGAACATTGAAAAAAGAGACGTGATCACAAGCTCTTAGCCTAATTTTCGTCGTTTTTCCGGCAAAAGGATGTCTTTGAAGGGGTTTTGTGGCTTGCCGTTCTTCAGGCGTCGAACTAAACCGTTTAGTTTACAGGGTAGTCACTCCCGGGAACCTGAAGGTGGTCGAATGAGTCCGAACATCACGCTTCTCGTCAAAGAAGCGCTCTCCCATCAACATGCCGGACGCATTGGAATCGCGCTCAGCATGTTTGAGGAGATACTGAAGCTCGACCCCAAGAACCCGCAGGCAAATTTTTCGCTGGGCATTGCTGCTTACCAGAACGGTGACGTGGGGCTTGCTATCGAGATGCTGCGGAAGGCTGAGCGCAAGGCCGGCAAGCACCCGCAGGTGCATCAGTTGCTCGGTCTGGCCCTCATGAACGCTGGCGATCTGGCCGGCGCGCTGAAATCGCTAAAAAAAGCCGTGGCCCTTGCGCCCAAAGCCGCTGATTTCCATGCCCATCTCGGTGACCTCTACACGCTCAAGCGTCAGCCGGTGCTGGCACGACAGAGCTTTCAGCGTGCATTAGCGATCGATCCGGAAAATGGTTATGCCCTTGTCGGCATGGGCCAGCTCGATATCACTGTCGGCCAGATCGACGAGGCTGTCGCCTGGTTCGAAAAAGCCATTGCATTGGGCAAGGAACTGCCCTCGGCCCTTCACTGCCTGACGATGGCACGCACCTACAGGGAAGAGCCGGCTGAACTTGCCAAGATCGATGACCTGTTGAAACAGGCAAGCGCACTGCCTGCTCCGGAGCACGCTCACCTGCATTGGGCGGCCGGCAAGATCCACTACGACCTGGGAGACACCGCGCGCGCTGCGCAGCATTACCGCTCCGCCCGCCGGTTGCGTTACCAGTCGTTCGATCAGCAAGCCCATGAAGAGCGCATTGCCTTCATGAAAGACGTGTTCAACGAGGCATTTTTCGCCGAACGGACGGAATTTGAGGATCCCTCGGAGCGGCCGGTGTTCATTTTCGGCATGCCGCGTTCAGGCACGACCCTGGCCGAGCAGATCGTGAGCCGGCACTCGCGCATCGCCAGCGGTGCGGAAATTCCGTATTTCCGCTTGCTGCAGCAGGACCTGGGTTTGCGGGGGGCGCCAAGTGCTGCCCTGGAAAACCGGTTGAAGAGCCTCGGGCCGCGCGAGTTCAAGCAGTTTGCACGGCAGTACCTTGCAGAACTGAGTGCAATCGACCGGCGGGCAGACCGTGTCACCGACAAGATGCCGCATAATTTCGAAGTGCTCTGGCTTATGAGCCTTCTGTTTCCGAAAGCGGCTTTCATCCATTGCGTTCGCTGTCCTGCGGACACATGCGTTTCGCTCCTGTCGCATTCGCTTTCGCCCGCGCACAACTACGCCATGACACAGAAGTCACTGGGCAGTTATTTCGTCGCCTACGACGGTCTGATGAAACATTGGGAAAAGGTTCTGCCGGTTCGTATCCACACGCTTTCCTATGAAGACCTGGTTCATAACCAGGAAAAGGAAAGCAAGGCGCTGCTGGCGTGCACAGGCATGGACTGGGAAGAGCAATGCCTGGAGTTCTATAACGGCGACAGTCCCGTGACGACGTTCTCCAATCTCCAGGTGCGGAAGCCGATGTTCAGATCATCGATCGGTCGGTGGAAGCGTCACAAGGATCTTCTGGGAGACCTGTTCGAGGCGCTCGGTCCGCTGTCACCGCTCAATGAGGCAGCACCGGTCGGCAACGGATCCAGCTACGGTCAGCAACAAACGCTTGCAACCAGTATGCCTGACAACGACATTTCTCACCTGCGGAACGCGGTTTCTCCGATATCGTGACCAGTTACAGCGTCGGGGCGTGACAGCGTCCCGGCCTGACCGTTTTTTTCGCGATTTCTGGGTATCTTAGCGAATGGAGCCGCAGCTTGCGGCCCTGAGAGCGCGGTCGATGCTGTCCGCCCGGGTCGGGTGGGGCACATAGGCCCGCAACAACGCAAAACCGCTTAGTGGCTCTTCCGTTTCAATGACGATGAGATCTTCCAGGTTTTCCGGTGGGTTCTCCCGCAGGATCGACAGCTGTTCCGTAGTCAGCACCAGCATTGAGAGGCGCTCGGCACCCGCGGTGCGGTTGTTGAGACTGTAGACGGCCTCTCCAGCCGCGTTGAACAGTCCTATGGACCAGAAGGGTACCGGAATGCTGGCATCGAAGAGAACCGGCCCGTCGGCGAGCTGAAACCGGCAGGCAGCGTGTTTCATGGCCGGATCAAGATCGGGCAGGGCTTCCTCGCCGGGGTGGACATCCGGCAGCAGATTGAATTGCCGGTCCGGTCCGTGGTTGCCGATGTTGTCATAGGCACTGTGCAGAACGTTCTGGGGGATGCTCAGCACCACCAGGATGTGAATGATGGCAGCAAGACACAGCGTGGCCAGCAGGCCAACCGACAGGGAAAAACGTGAAGAAAGGGTCATGGGCAGCCCAACCTGTCGATGGTGGGCATGCTGACGCCGTCAAGGGCTGCACCGGTCGTGACCGGAGCGTCATAGACCCTGAGCACGAAGCGCAGACCGTCCGCAGCCCTTGCATCGCTCGCCAGGGGCAGCCAGTTGCCGGAGTGGGGGCGGGTGGCGGCGACGATCTCGAAAGTGCCGTCCGCGTTTCGCAACAAGGCGTCACTTGCAAGGTTCACCCGGCCAGACATCGTCTTGACCAGGTGGCCGTGGCCATCGACCGCGGTCATGGTCCAGAGCCGTGCAGACGGGGTCTGGCCTGCGATACGGTACTCACATGTCGGATCAAGCTGGTGGCCGTTGCTGTCTTCGCGCGCGACCAGAGCAAGCCCTTCGCCCGATGCCAGGGGAATGACGGCGCCTCTTGTGTAGATCGCCACGGAATAGGGATCGGCTTCGGAGGTGCCGGCTTTCGGATAGGCGTGCCACGGGCCGATGGTGACCGCATTGAGCGGTTGTTCCCGCTCGATGATCAGATAGGCGGAGCTTATGCCGAGCAATGAGGCCAGAACGACGACAAGCGTCACCGTGGCGAGCGTGCGAAAAGGATTTCCCCGATGCGAGCGGATGGCACGGGGAAGCCTTTCGTCATACCAGTCTGCCTCGCCATGTGCGGGCCGGAATCCTGTATCGCTCATTGCACCGCCGCGACATCGGTGTTGGCAGACCCTTGAGCAGGGGCGGCATCGGCGCTCTTTTGTTCAAGCAGCAGGCGCAGATCCTGACCGATCTGCAAGAGGAGATCCTGGGTGCGCCGTTTCAGGACCCGTGGCTGGGCAGTGTCGCTGGTGTCTGTAGCCAGCCTTGCCGGTGCGGTTCGGGCCAGACGGGGCAAGCTTTCCGGATCGACACCGGGCATCCGGGCAAGCTCGATGCCATTGTGGGCAAAGGCGTTGTATTTCTGCCAGGCCATGGCAGGAAGGCTGCCGCCGGTGACACGTCGCGTGGAGGTAAAATCGTCGTTGCCGAACCAGACGGCCGTGGCAAAGTTGCCGGTGTAGCCGACAAACCACGCGTCACGGTAGGCGTTGGTGGTTCCGGTCTTTCCGGCTGCGACCACGCCGTCGATCTGCGCCCGGCGGGCCGTGCCGGCCTCAACCACATTGACCAGGATCTCGTTCATTTCCTGAACTTTCTCCTCCGGCAGGACACGAACTGCAGGCGGCTCGTCGCGTTCACGCCGGTAGAGCACCTTGCCGGCGCTGTTCTTGATCTCCAGAACCGCATAGGCTGCTGCCTTGGTTCCGCCATTGGCGAAAACGGAATAGGCCGATGCCATGTCGATGACGGAGACTTCAGATGAACCGATAGGCAGCGACACGGAGTTTTCCAGTTCGTGGGTCAGGCCCATGCGATACGCCGTATCGATGATTTTTTGCCGGCCGAAATCCAGGGAAAGGATCACCGGAATGGTGTTGATGGACTTGGTGAGCGCGGTTTTCAGAGTGACGGCGCCCCGGTAGCTTCTGGAATAGTTCTTGGGCGACCAGTTACCGATCCAGACCGGCCGGTCGGAGACCACGCTGTCCGAAGTATAGCCGTTCATGAAAGCCGTCATGTAGACGAAAGGCTTGAACGAGGATCCTGGCTGGCGCAGCGCGTTGACGGCGCGATTGAACTGGCTTTCGCCATAGGAACTGCCACCGACCATGGCAACGACGGCCCCGTCCGGGATCATGGAAACCATCGCCGCTTCGCGAGCGTCGCGCAAATTTCCGTTTTCCCGAAGCACGGTTTCCACGGCCAGATCCGCCTGGCGCTGCAGCGCCGGGTCCAGTGTGGTGCGGACGGTCACAATGCGGTCGCGGGCAAGTGCCGGATACCGGCGTGCAAGTTTCTTGACCTCTTCAAGCGCCCAGTCGAGGAAGTATTCCGGTAACTGTTCCTGAGACCTGTCGACAGCCAGGGCCGGATTACGGCGCGCGCCGATCACCTGGCCTTCGGTCAGGAAACTGGCCTGTACCATGTTGGACAGGACTTCGTTGGCGCGCGCGCGGGCTGCAGGCAGGTTGATGTGTGGTGCGTATTTGGTCGGTGCCTTGTAGAGACCTGCCAGCATGGCACTTTCGGCAAGCGTCAGCTCACGCACATTCTTGTTGAAATAGAATTCGGAAGCAGCCGTCACCCCGAAGACGCCGCCGCCCATGTAGGCGCGGTCGAGATAGAGCTTCAGGATTTCCTGCTTGGAAAGGTTCGCTTCCAGCCACAGCGCCAGATAGGCTTCCTTGATCTTGCGGCTGAGACTGCGCTCGTTGGTCAGGAAGAGGTTTTTGGCCAGCTGCTGGGTGAGCGTCGAACCGCCCTGGACGACACCGCCTGCGCGTGCGTTCTCGACCATGGCCCGGAAGGTGCCGAAAAAATCAATCCCGAAGTGGCTGAAGAAGCGGCGATCTTCGGTGGCGAGCGTTGCCTTTATCAGGGAGTCTGGAATTTCCTCAAGCGGTACGCTGTCGTTGAGAACGATGCCGCGCCGGCCGATTTCCTTGCCGAAGCGATCCAGGAAGGTCACCGCGAAATCGTCCGTGGTCTTCCAGTCGGCATAGCGCGTTGCCTCGAAGGCAGGCTGGGCGAAGGCCAGTACCACGATGAAACCGACAAGGCCGTAAGTCAGACCGTCAGACGAAAGCTCGGCTAGAACGCGCCAGATTCCCTTGGCCCGGAACCGCCGCAAGAAGGCGTCATAGCCTTCGAATATCCGGCGGATAGCTGTTCCGCTCTTCCACAGGGCCGTGTCGATAAGGGCATCGATCGCCAGGAAAAAGCGGCGAATACGATTGCGCTTTTTCGGCGGCTTCTGCGCCGGCGGATTGCCGGTTTCGACATCATCTGATTGCGGTTTGTCCGTCACGCGAACAAGGTCTCCGGATCAAAAAGGATCGGCCCAAGCTAGCCGTTTTTCGAGGTCGTGCAAACTGGTTGCCAGCGTGCCCCTTTCATTGGAACAGTTTACCTAAAGTTCTTGCAATTTCATTGAGGAAAAACAGCCCGTTTTTTCGCCCGGGTTGCCCGACAGCCTGTAGCATGATAGGCGCCGATTGTTCCGGCCCAAGAAAGGCGCACAAGACTTCATGATTGTGGACGATACCTCACGCGAGCTTCCGTTCTGGAAAACCCGCACACTGGAAGACATGACGCAGTCCCAGTGGGAATCGCTTTGCGATGGCTGCGCACGCTGCTGTCTCAACAAGCTTGAGGACTGGGACACCGGCGAAATCGTCTGGACGGATGTTGCCTGCACGTTGCTTGATGGCACCAGCTGCCGCTGCAAGGATTACGACAACAGAGCAACCATCGTGCCGGACTGCATTCAGCTCACACCGGGTGAGGTGAGGACACTGACCTGGCTGCCGCCAACCTGCGCCTATCGGCTGGTGCGGGAAGGCAAGGATCTCTACTGGTGGCATCCTCTGGTGTCGGGAGATCCTGAAACAGTCCATCAGGCGGGCATTTCCGTTCGCGGGCGGACGATCCCCGAAGACGGCATGGCTCTGGAAGACTATGAGAACCACGTCGTGTTCTGGCCGGGGGAAATGCCGGAAGACCGGAAGGGTTGAGCTAACCCTGCCGATCAAGATGCAGTCACACTATTCGAGCCTGATTTGATCGCTCTCATTGTCTGATCAGGAAAGCCTCGACATGGCGGCGGAGCCGGTGTTCCAGTTCCGCCCGGTCAGTCAGTTGATGGCTTTTGACCAGGATGGCTCCATGGATCATGAAGGCAATCAGGCCATCGACCATTTCCTTGGGTGACCGATCCTGCCTCAGGTCCGGCTTCAGGCTGGCCCCCTGTTGCCAGAACGTCAGGAAATGCTCCAGTTCCGCATCGAGGGCGTCCAGAGTTTCGACAAATTCAGCAGCGCAATTGGGTTTGGTTACACCGATATTGTCCAGGAACAGCCGCAGGATTGTCGGGCTGTCGGTGATGACGTCGATCAGGGCCATCATGCGCCGGGTCAGCAGTCCGACAGGGTCGGACAATTGGTCGGGTTCTGCTGCTTCGTCGGACGTCGCCGCACGCAGGGCATTCAGCCGGTCCAGCAGCACGTAGGACAATAGGCCGTCCATATCGCCGAAATGCGAGAACACGGTCCCCTTTGCGACACCTGCCTCCTGCGCAACCGCTTCCGCGGTAACCAGGTCCAATCCGTGTTTTTGACTGAGATCGCGTGCGGCAGCCAGGACCCGTGCCCTTGTGGCAATGCTCCGCTGTTGTGGTTTGCGTGTCATGATTTTCCGTTAAAGTGACCGTGGTCAAAAAATATCTTGACGGATGTGATGCGGAATGTCAAAAAATGACCACGGTCAATTTTGGCGTTTGACGCCTGCAAGCTCACAAGGTTGGACATGACAAGAGTACTGGTATTGGAAGGACACCCGGCCAAGGACACGTTTTGCGGCGCCCTCGCGGCGGAATATGCAAATCATGCGCAAAAGCGTGGAAACGAAGTGCGGGTCAGGCATCTGGCCGATCTGGACTTCGATGCGGATTTCGGAGTGTCATCCTTCAAGGATGCGAAGCCTCTGGAGCCTGACCTCGAAGCACTGTGGCAGGATATCCTGTGGTGTGAACATTTCGTGCTCACGCACCCATTGTGGTGGGGCGGTCTTCCGGGCAGGTTGAAGGGGTTGTTCGACCGGATCCTGCTGCCGGGCATGTCCTTTCAATACGTGAAAGGCAAACCTCTGCCTGAGAAACTGCTCAAGGGCCGCACCGCGCAGGTTCTGGTGACTTCCGACACACCGGGTTGGTACTTCACCTGGATTTACGGTGCCGGTGCCAAAAAGCAGACCGAGAAGCAGATCCTCGATTTCTGCGGTCTCAAGCCCAAAGGCTACCATATGTTCTCGCCGATCCGCGGCTCGAGCGACGAGGCAAAGCGGAAGATGCTGGCGCGGGCCGCTGCCCTTGGTCGCAAGGTTGCCTGAAGCGTTTTGCATCGGTCATGGTGGACGTTCAAACGGTCTTCGTTGAACGTCCTCATGTGGCTCGCGAAAGATCCTAGTTTCCGGCTGCCGCCTTTTCGGCGGCTTCCGTTTGCCGACGCTGCTGTTCGTTGAAGAAAACGACGTAATACTGGTAGATGTTGCCGACGTAATCGACAGGTTCCCGGCCGATTTCGGAAGCCACGATCCACTCGACGTTGTCAAACCACTTGTCCGGGTCAAAACCCTGTTGCTTGGCTTTTTCGCGTAGTTTGGCAAACCGGCTGGGGCCGGCGTTGTAGGCCGCAAGCGCAAAGAAGGTCTGGTTGGCATCCCGTGTCTGAAGACCGGCAAAATACTGGTTGGCAAGGTACCGAAGATATTTGACGCCTGCCTGAACGTTCTTGTCCGGATCTGCATCAATGCCGCTGATGTTGATCGGGTCGCCCTTGGCCGTAGCCGGCTTGATCTGCATCAGACCAACGGCGCCCGCGCGGCTGTGCGCTTTCTGGTCGAAACGTGATTCCTGAAAGCTTTGCGCGGCGATCAACAGCCAGTCGATCTCATACTCGTCGCCGTATTTCTGAAAAATGGTTTGGAGACTGGCGAGGTCGTTCTTGTAGTCCGCGCTGCGCATGTCCCGGAGGTAGTCGGCCTCTTTCAGATATCGCTTCAGGATGATGTTGCCGAGCAGGGTGCCTTTTGTCACGGTGGCGGCGAAGGCATCGACTTCCTTCAGAAGGTCCGGCGCATTGTTGCGAACGGCTATGGCAATCTCTCCATCCGTGCGCACGGCTGCCGAGGGATGCATCTTCAGGCCGTCCAGAACTTCCAGCCAGAGCTCGGCCTTGTGCTGGTCCACGATCACCATGGAAATGGCGCCGGCTGCCACCATTTCCAGAAGATCCTCGTCTTCCATGTGCTCGTCAGCGGTCACAATGTCGACCGGCTTGGCGCCTTTTTGGCCGAGCCTGTCGTTAAGTGCCTTGAGGCTCTGATAATAGGAAGATGAAGCGCGGACGTGAATGGTCTGACCTGACAAGGCTTCAGGTGAGGGAAGGTCGGCAACCCCTGCGGCGGTGACCGGTACTTCGTGCACATCCTTCAGCAAAGGGGAGGAAAAGGCGACCAGGTCTTCCCGTTCGCGGGTAATGGTCAGATTGCCGATCGCGATGTCGCCCTTGCCCGCGGCAAGATCTGAAAACAAGTGATCTCTCGGGGTCGGAACAAGTACGAGCTTTGCATCCTTCGCCTTCTTCTCGTGGATCTTGTCCAGGTATTTGTCGAGCTCGGTCATGAGATCAACCGAGCTGCCGCGCTGAACGCCCTTGTCGATGAAGTAACCGGTCTTTGAAAACGGGATCAGGACCCGAATGTAGCCACGCTTGAGCAAGGCGTCGAAGTCGCCGTCGAACGGTTCAAGCAGTTTGTTCTCAAGCGTTTCGGCAAGGCCCGTACCCATCGCGCTTGCCAAGGTTGACTGGCTTGCGAGGCTCGCTACCACAAGAGCCATTGAAAACATCAGGTTCAGGAGATGTGGCAGGAAGTGCCGGATCGGTATCATGAAGCCCCCACGGACAATTTCATCCGCAGAGTAAAGGCTTGAAATCACTCCCGATCAAGCGCCAAGTCGTACCTGAGCCCTGGAAGCTTTACCTTTTAAATGTCAGCGAAACCGTACCGACCGTAATCCCGGCTTTCATGACCTTGGCTGTGTTCCTGACCGTGTTTCTGTCGACCTGTGTCAGCGTGTCGTCAAAACGAAGCAGCAATGGCCCGTTCTCAGTCTCAAGGCTCGCGACGTAGGAGAAACGAAGGTCTCCATTTTCATCTGTACGAACGTTTGCCGGACCCAGCACGTCGGCTCTCTGGCCGATGTATCGGTCTTCGGCAACCTTCTGGAAGAACCAGGTCTTGGAATCACGTTCACCGTCTTCGTAGACGAAGTCCTCGCGAAGCCGGAGCGTAAAGGTCTTGCTGTTCCAGGTTCCTGTCAGCGTGACGGTGAATGGTCGGTAGACACCGGCGATCTTGCTTTCAAAAACGCCCTTGCCCACTGTTTTTCCGCGGAAGAATTCTTCCAGTACCAGGGATTTGGCGTCGGCCGGAACAGAAGCAGCGACACCTATGGCGAACATGGCGAGAAGCAGAAAACGGTGAACGCGGGTCATGGTGGGCAGAACCTCCTTCAGGAAAATCTGCCCAGTTTACGCAGGTCGGCGCGCGTCGGATCTGGTGACTAGCTTCCGAACCGCTCTCGCCACGTTGGGACCGGATCGTCGGTTGCCGGGGACGCATTATAGACGCCGCGGGCGATGGCACGTGCCAGGCACGAAGCGGCTGCCGCACCGAGCTGAACCATGTCTTCCAGTCCGTTTTCCATTCGGCGTTGGCCCGTGGAGAGGGCGAAGACGAGATCGCCATCAAGCGGTGTGTGGGCGGGCCAGAGAGCCCGCGCCAAACCGTCGTGCGCCATGACCGCGAGGCGTTTCGCTTCGCCCTTGGTCAGGATGGCATCGGTCGCAACAGCTGCGATCGTGGTGTTGGCACCGGCCTTGAGGCCGTCAAGTTTGGTGCGGACCGTAATGCTGTCCGGCGGCAGCGGATGCGCCATCCCCAGGCCACCGAACTCATCGCCGATTTCAAACGGCGCCGCCCAGAAGTGCGCGCTGTCCCCCACAGTTGCTCGCCCAAGCGCGTTCACCGCGACAATGGCGCCGACCGTGATGCCGTTTTCCAGTACATGGGAGGCAGACCCGAGGCCGCCTTTCAGATTTGCGGTGGTGGCACCGGTGCCGGCACCGATGGAACCGAGGGAAAAATCATGGCCGATTGCATCAAGTGCAGACCGGCCGAGATCCCGGTAAGGCGCTGCCTGTCCCCAGCTCTTGTCGCCGCCGTTCAGGAGGTCGAACAGGATGGCGGTGGGTACGATCGGAACGCGGACTGGGCCGACCTGGAATCCATAACCCAGTTCGGCAAGGCGTCCCTGGACACCTGCACCGGCATCCAGACCAAAGGCGGACCCACCAGCCAGCACGATGGCGTCGATCTTCTCGACGGTCTGCTCCGGCTCCAAGAGCGCGATTTCACGGGTGCCAGGTGCACCGCCGTGAATGGCCACCGAGGTGACCGCGGGTTCGTCCGGTACGAGCACGGTCGCCCCGGATTTCAGTTCAAGATCGGAAGCATTGCCGACCTTGAGGCCCGGGACATCGGTGATCAGGTTGCGTAAACCGGCCATGGGCAGACGGTCCTCGATTGAAGGTGGACGATAAGGAGTGTGATCGGCTGCGTGTCAGGTGTCGAGGCTTTTGTAGCCGCGGCGGACATAGAGAAGGGATTTGCCGGGATCGGTCATCCGAAGGTCGGTCACGGTGCCGACGATGATCGAATGCGTCCCCATTTCGGTGACTGAATAGACTTCGCAATCGACGCTGAGACGCGCGCTGTCGAGGGCGGGGCAGCCAGTGGCCAGACTTGTCCAGTCGCCTTTCTCGAACCGTTGTGGCATGTCCAGCTTGTCTCGCCCGGCAAAGGTGTCGGAAATTTCTTCGTGATCGTCGCTGAGCGTGTTGAGGCAGAAGCAGCGGTTTTCGAGAACCGCGCCATGGATGCGTGTTTTCCTGTTCAGGCAGATCAGAATGCTGGCGGGCTCGTCACTGACTGAGCAGGCAGCCGAAACGGTTGCCCCCATTCGGCCGCCGGGGCCGTCAGTGGTCACCACGTGGACGGCTGCAGCAATCCGGCTCATGGCTTCCCGAAAAATGGCGGTCTCCAGGGGAAGCCTGTCCTGGTCTTCGGATTCTGAAGAGGTTGGGGACATCAAGTCGGCTCCTGGGCGGCTCAGCGGGAATCATTCGTCTGTCGGACGCGGACGGGAGTTTAGGCGGCCACGGAAAGGATGCCTAGACCATGCTGTGCTCGACATGGGGCAGACGGGTTTTTCTGATATTTCAAGGTCAACACCTTATGAACGCGCGTCGGAAGGCCTCGTAAAACCATCCAACCGAAGTCGTGGGCCGGAAAGCTCATGAATTCATATGGGGCAGGTGTTCCGCATTTGCCACCTAAGCCACAAGTGCGGATTGAGCTGGGGACCGGGCCGCGCTAGGGGTAGGGGGCGATCACCGGATCTTGGGGAGACGAATGACTTTTCAGCAGTTTCTGGCCAGTGCTGGCCTCCTGGCTTACAGCGTTGTTGCGACACCTGCTGTCGCCGACATCCGGATCGCTGTTGCCGGGCCGATGAAAGGGCAGTTTGCTGCTTTCGGTGAAGAAATGCGTATGGGCGCGGAAAAGGCGGTTGCCGACCTCAATGCGGCCGGCGGGGTCAATGGCGAGACACTGGTGCTGGAAACCGTCGACGATGGTTGTGATGCGGACCAGGCTGTGGCCGTGGCCAACCAGTTGATCGGCAGAGACGTTGTCTTTGTTGCCGGCCATCTTTGTTTCAGCAGCTCTATTGCAGCCGCTGAAGTCTATGCCGGAGCGGGGATCGTTCAGATGTCACCGGCAACGACCCTGCCGAAATTCACTGACGAGCGGCAAGGCGAAGGCATCTTCCGTCTTGCCCCGAGGGATGACCGGCAGGCGGACGTGGCCGGCAAGTTGCTGGTGAATGAATTCGGCGACAAACGAATTGCAATTCTGCATGACAAGACAGCCTACGGCAAAGGTCTTGCCGACGCGGTCAAGGCGGTCGTGAACGAGCTGGGAACCAGCGAGAGCATGGCGTTGGGGTTTGACGCAGGCGGTGACGATTTCCGCAGCCTCGTGTCGCAACTGAAGCTTCAGGCTGTCGATGTTGTTTACCTGGGCGGTTATCACCCGGAAGCGGGGCTGATAAAGCTGGAGATGGACCGTCAGCGGTTGGGCGCGGTGCTGGTGGCCGGTGATGCACTGATGACGGAAGACTATTGGTCCGTAACAGGTGAGGCGGGGAATGGAACCTTGCTGACCTATCCGGAGATCCCCCGGGATCGCCCCGAAGCGCAGGAACTGGTCGCTGATCTGGAAGCGGCGGGAGGTTCCGCGGATCGTTTCACATTGACGACCTATGCCGCAATTCAGGCCTGGGCACAGGCTGTCGAGGTCGCTGGTGGTACGGCGTTGCAAGGCGTGGCGACTGCTCTTCAGGAAGGAACCTTCGACACGGTGCTCGGAGATGTAACCTTCGATGGCAACGGTGACAGCAATCTGCCGGACTACATTGTCTATGAGTGGCGCAATGGTGTGCCAGAAGCCCGCTAGATCTGCCCCATAATGCAAGAGCACGCGGCCCTTGCAGGCACGCGTGCTTCTCAGGAATACAAGGCAAATGGTGTAGGTCAGCTACGTTTTCCGGTGCCTCTGATCTCGAGATTGACCTTGTCGGCGTAGATCGGCAAACCGGCATCCATGCCGTAGAGGCTGCGGAAAAACCCGCCTGACACTTCGAACCCGACCTGACCGTTGGCCTTGCTGTCGGTAATCTTCACCGAAAGCTTGGTGCGTTTCTGCTTTCCGCGAAGGTTCAAGACACCCTCGACTTCTGCCGTGTTCTGGCCGGTAATATGAACCCGGGTGCTCTGGAATGTGGCCACCGGGTGGTTGGCGACATCAAACATGGCCGAACTCTTCAGAAAACCTGTAACCTTGTCGTTGTTCGTGTGAACACTTCTCAGGTCGACCTTCACGACCACCTGGCTCTTTTCCGGGCGGTTTTGGTCCAGTGTCATCTTGCCGGATACGGTCTTGAATTCACCCGTGACAGGGCCGCGTCCGAGGACCCGGACAGAAAAGCCGGTGGCCAGTTGAGCCGGTGACAGCAGGTAGGTGCCAGTCAAAGATCCGGCGAATGAAGGCAAAGGTGCCGCGGCGAGTGCGACAAGACAGGCGAAGGTTGCGACGGTTTTTCGAAAGGGGCGTTTGAAGCCGCGTGTCGTGGCAGATGTTTGGGTCATTCGACAGGTCCTTGAACAAGATCAACGATGCAACTGGTGCGGCCATGTTCCGCAAGTTTTAAACTCAGGCTCTCTCTTCGAGCCATGGACGCACTATCTCATGAGGCTCCGTCAGACGCGGTGACGCCTGTCACAGGCAAAGATGCGATTGTTCGACTGGTATTCGCTCACCCCCAGATACCAGTTGGCTGGCCGAATTGTCTCTTCACGTTGGAGTGCTGATTAACCTTTTGGTAAGAAAATAGGCCTGTCCCGGTTCTTTCAAGGGAAGGGGCAAGGTAATCTCGGCGCAACTGCATGGAGTTTGTAATGCGTCTGGTCTCCTTGTTCCGCGTTTTCATTCCTTTGATGATGTTTGTTGCAATCAGTGTTCCGCCAAAGTCTGCCGATGCCGCCGAAGTGGTGGGCTTCTCGGATGCCCGCTTTCGCGCCGGAACTATCGTGATAAAGAATTCCGAAAAACGGCTTTATCTGGTGCTCGGCGCCAACAGGGCGATCCGCTACAGGGTTGCAGTCGGCAAACGGCAAAAATCCTGGACCGGACAGGCATTCATAACGGCTAAATACGTGAAGCCCGACTGGGCTCCGTCGGACGAAGTCCGTCGAGACTTTCCGCATTTGCCGACGGTCATTCGCGGTGGCGCGCCCAACAACCCGATGGGCGTTGCCGCTATGACGCTGTCCAACGGTAACTACGCCATTCACGGCACCAACCGGCCGGGCTCCATCGGGCGCGCGGTTTCTTATGGCTGCATCCGGATGGCCAATCACGACATCGAGGACCTGTTTCAAAGGGTAACGGTTCGAACGCCTGTGGTGGCATTGCCTTGAACCAGCCGAGTGCATTCGTTGGCTAGCCGGTAACTGGCGAGGAGATCAGTCTTACCTGTCTCGCTTGCCATTGCGTCCGGATGACGGTGCCGACCAGGCATTTTCCGGGGGTTTCTTCCGGTCCAGATAGGTTCCCAGCATCAGGACGACACCCAGTAGCAGGCAGCTTGTTCCCGCGAAGAACAGCTCGAACGGGGCCTGCTCGGAGGGGGAAATCTGCATTTTATGAAGCACGACCGTGCCGATGATCATGGGCAGCAGGTAAAGAGCAAGCGCGGTGAACTGACGGTGGAAATTTGATCTGCCCGGTTGCATCACGCTCTGGAAAGGAGCCTGATTGCGCATCTGGATCAGGAGGTCTACCGACACCAGCCACATGCCGAATTGCGTGATCATCGACAGTTCGTTCCCCCACAGAAAGAATGCGTAGACTGTTTCCGCAAAGCCGAACGACAATACGGCCAGGCAAACAGACACCAGAAGCAGCCTGACGACCGTATGCCGTTCCTGGGAAAGCTCGAAACTGAAGCAGCAAAACAGGAACAGAGCCGTTTCAATCGAGAACCGGCCGTACATATTGACCGATTCCAGCGAATGGGACAGCCAGCTGTCGGCAAATAGCGTGATCTGATCCGGAAACAGGCTCTCGGCAATACGAAGGCCCGAGAGCAGGATCATCAGGCAGCACAGGGTACCCCTGAGCCAGACTGAGTGCGCCCATTGCTGGCGAAAGAAGATAGCTCCGGCCAGAATGAGAAAACCAAGTGCTGTGATTGGATGAGTAGACGGTTTTGGGCCGGAAAAGGGATCGCCGGAAGAAAGATAGACGTTGTGTCCGAGACCAAACAGGATGACGAGCAGAAGCGAACAGCCAATCACTTGATGGTAGACTGTTTTGTCGAGATCCTGATTATTGTTCCTGGTCATAACGCGGTAGCAAATTCAAGAAGTAACGGTTGTTTCACACCACAAAAGTGTAGCGCAGTTTAATCGCGGTTTCGAGGCCAAGTTCATGCGGCAGCGCACACCCTGCCGCAGAGGCAGCATGTCGCATTTAGTTTCATGAAATTGAATATATGGTGGGTCCGAGGCCTGCAAACGACCTCTCAAATGACCCTGTCAACTTCTAGTGCCCCAACACGAAGCTGGCAGGGTCTCTTTGTTAGTGCCGTCATTTTGAGGCAGAAAATCACCTGCTTCCAACCTGCATCAAACCAGGCCAGTCAGGCGCCGTCATCCTGACTTTTGAATGTCAATTGGACACGTCTGCGCAATGGGCTACCAGTTTACGGTTTCAGCCAACGCTTCGGATTGGCACTGCTTTCGCGACCGCCTGAACCTGACAACGCAGCGACAAGATCGGCGACCGCGTCGAGTGAATGAACCGCTCGGAATTCGTCCACATTCGGCAGCATGGCGCGGATACCCTTTGCCTTTGCTTCGAAGCCTTCGAAGCGCAGCAGGGGATTAAGCCAGATCAGTCGACGGCAAGAGCGGTGCAGCCGGTCCATTTCCCGCTCAAGATCCTCGTCTGTATCGCGCTCCAAGCCGTCGGTGATCAGCAGTACGGTCGGCTGTCCCGACAGCACACGGCGAGACCAATGCCGGTTGAAATCATGCAGCGCAGAGGCGATGCGGGTGCCACCCGACCAGTCCTCGACACCTGACGAGCAAGCTTCCAGGGCCTCGTCAGGATCCTTCATGCGCAATTGCCTCGTGACGTTCGTCAAACGGGTGCCAAACAGGAATGTGTGTACATCCCGCCGTTCCACGGTCAGACCATGCAGGAAATGCAGCAGAAGCCTGGAGTACTGGCTCATGCTTCCGGAGATATCGCAAAGGGCGACAAGCGGCGGCCGTTTTTCCGCCGGTTTGCGGAACTTCAGGTCAATTATGTCACCACCGGCCCGCATGGAGGCGCGCAAGGTTCGGCGTGGATCGACTTTTCCTCTGGACGCCGGCTTGAGGCGACGAAGTCTGATCTTGTCCAAAGGCATTGTCATGGCCCTGAGCGCCAGCTTGGCTTCGGTAATTTCATCCGACGTCATCTGCGCGAAGTCCTTGGTCTGCAGCAATTCCTTGCCGGAGACGGTGAACTTTGCATCGATTTCGATCTGGGGAACGGTTTCCTCTGCGACCCGCTCTTGCGCTGCCTGAAACGCCTGCGAGACCCGTGTCTGGCCGGCCTTCGGTTTTTCAGGCTCACCTCTGGGCGGGGCGACCGGCGACAGGATCGCCAGCATCTTCTCGATCAATCCACGGCTTTGCCAGTAGATCCGGAAGGCCTCGTCGAACAGCACCTTCTGTTCACGTTTGCGCACGAAGACCGCATGCAGTGTCCAGTAGAGGTCCTCACGGTTTTCGATGCCGGAGACTTCCACGGCTGCAACCGCATCCACCACGGAGGCGGGGCCGACGGGAACGCCCGCCTTGCGCAGCGTTCGCGCGAAATAGACGATGTTGTCCGTGATCCGCGATCGCAACTCAGGAGAGGGCGTCATTGCAGCCTCCCGGATGAGTGCGACGGGCCCATTGTGTTCTTGTCACCTGTTCAAACCGCGGGCATGGATTGCTGGTGCGGAGCGTCCTTGCGGATGTCGTCGATCATCTGGCGCACTTTGGAGCCGCGGACGCGTTCGATGTCGTCCTGGTATTTCAACAGAACGCCAAGTGTGTCGGATGCCATGTCCGGATCGAGCGCCATTTCGTTGAGTTCGGAAAGAGCTGTCGCCCAGTCCAGCGTTTCGGCGACACCGGGTTGCTTGAAAAGATCCTCGTCAGCGCGCAGCTTCTGCACGAAAGCAACCACTTCGCTTGCAAGGCGCTGGGCGGCGCCGGGAACCTTGCGGCGGACAATCTCCAGCTCGCGCTCGGCATCGGGATAGTCGACCCAGTGGTAGAGACAGCGGCGCTTCAGGGCATCGTGAATTTCACGCGTGCGGTTGGTCGTGATGATGACGATGGGCGGCTCTGCTGCCTTCACGGTGCCGAGCTCGGGAATCGTCACCTGGTTATCGGCCAGAACTTCCAGAAGAAAGGCTTCGAACGCTTCGTCCGCCCGGTCGAGTTCGTCGATCAAAAACACCGGCGCGCCTGCCAGCGAAGGTTCGAGCGCCTGCAGCACGGGGCGCTTGATCAGGAAGCGTTCGTCGAATATCGATTTGGAAAGCTCGGAGTGGTCAGTATCGCCGGCTGCTTCCGCGACACGGATTTCGACCATCTGAGCGGGGTAGTTCCACTCATAGACCGCGGAGGCGACGTCGAGGCCTTCATAGCATTGCAGGCGGATCAGGTCTCTTCCGAGGGTCGACGACAGGACCTTGGCAATTTCTGTCTTGCCGACACCGGCTTCGCCTTCCAGAAACAGGGGGCGTTTCATCTTCAGGGCCAGATGCAGAACGGTGGCAAGCGACCGGTCGGCCACGTAGCCCGCCTGATCCATCAGGGCGAGAGTGTCGTCAATGGAAGCCGGCAACTGGTTCATGTTTCCTCCGGTGAACGGGTGGTGATCCCGGTTATATAGAGATACTGGCGTCGAGAACATTGGTGTTGAAGGCACATTTTTCGTGGCCACCGTGTTCCCCCTAATGGGTTTCTGTTTTCGAACCTTCTATAAAAGCGAAACTGATTCAAGGGAGGGAAGTAGAGTGTCGCGCAGCAAACCGTTTTTTGGTGTCGCCGTCATCCTGTTTGGAGCATCGTCTGCCCTGGCTTCTGACGGAGCTTATCCGACGGATCCGGTGAGCGTTGCGACCGGCCGCGAGCTGGCGGAAATCCATTGTGCTACCTGCCATGCAGTCGGCCGTGACGACCAGAGTGCACAGGCCGGTGCGCCCGCCTTTCGTGATCTTTCCAGCCGGTATCCGCTGGAAAGCCTGGAAGAGCCATTGGCGGAAGGCATCGTGACGGCACATGACAACATGCCGGAATTTGCGCTGGAGCCGGATGACATCGACGCCTTTCTGGGGTATCTGACCACCATCCAAGTGAAATGATGCATTTTGCGGCCCAAGGCTCCTGTTGTTAGCAGTGCCTGTAGAGTGCTGCTAAATTGCTGTTTTTAAACAGTAAATATCCAAAAGTCGGGTTTGGTTAACCAGATTTCCGTGACAATCTTTCTTTGCACAGAAGAAAGGATTGGCATGAAAACCAGCTCTGACTTTGAAAAACGCCTTCTCGGCTATGGACTGATGACGGCGGAAATCCTCTACCGTCTGCCTGATCATCCGAAGTTGCTGCAGAGTTTCCTGTGGCAAACGGAAGACCTGGCGCCGAAATTTCCCGAATTGACCAGGTTTCTCGTGTTCTGGGAACGGGAGATAGAAGGTCGCATCCATTCCGTTCGCGTTGCGCATCAGACCCTGATCTCGCCGGTTGATTTCCGCTACGCGGACGGAGAAATCGTGGTGCACTGAGATAGGCGGGACAGGAATCAGCGCGCGCTGAGGCCAAGTCCTTCGCCATCACGCATGACGGCTTTTGACTGAGGGGTGAATTCGGATCCGTCCCCCTCATGCAATACGAACCCCGGCATCAGCCGCAAGGGGGCCTTGCTGGCGCGAATGGCGCGCAGCAGAACACGTGTTGCTGCCGCTTCCGGTCTCGGACGAAGCGGAATGACTTCAATTGCGCCGAACCGGCCCTTGAGAACGCTCAACAGTTCCTGCAGACCGTCTGCCCGAAAGATGACGGTCAGGCTGCCGCCTTCCTTGACAATATCCGTTGCTGTTTTCGCCCATGGCTCCAGTCCCCGGTCATCGAGCATATGCGCGCCGGCACGAGCACTGTTGGGCGATGCCCGGAAGCGGTCCGCCTCATAGTAGGGCGGGTTCATGATGGCATGGTCCGCCAATGCGGGGGTAAGACCGGCTGCGTGGCGCGCACTTCCCTTGGCCGTAATATCAGCTTCCAGAAGGGAGACACGGCTGGAAAACGCGCCATTGGCGGGGTCTTCAAGGCCGCGACGGGCGAGGGCGAGCACGGTCTCGTCTATATCAACCAGCGTTACCCGAATATCCGGCAAGCGCGCCGCGGCACAAAACCCGGCGGTGCCGACACCTGCGCCAAGGTCGATGACATGTCCCCGGGTACCATCCGGCAGGGCCGCCGCAAGATAAACCGCGTCAAGGCCAGCCCTGTGCCGGCCACGCTTGGGCTGATGCACATAGACCTTGCCGCCCAGAAAAGCGTCATGGGTTGTTTCCTGAGATGTGCATTCGGTGCTGTCCGTCGGCGAAGTCATGTCAGGCCCGGCCGCTTTCCGGGCGCAGTTCATGTTCCAGACCGGCGTCTCGCACCAGCTTGCGCGCCATCTGGATCTGGTCTGAATCGACAAGTATGCGGCGCGGTATCATGGCCAGCGAACCTTCCAGAATGCTCATATTGCCGTCTGCGACAAAATGTTTGATGCCGGCATCTTCAAGAATCGATTCCAGAAAGGAAATCAGGACGGGATCGTTTGTTCTGACTAGTTCTTCCATAAGATTCCCGGCGTTAGCGGTCCATGTCCTGCGGTCGAACAGAAAGCCTCATCCGACCCGTTTACAGCAAAACCAGCTGATTGCGGCATTTCAACAGTTTGTCAATGGATTGGCGGCTTGCCCCGAAGGCGTTCGCAACATATTGTCCGCACAAATATTCAGGGAGTGCCATTAGTGGCCGTTGTTGCAACTTATACAGACGATCAGCCGCGCCGTCCGAGCATTCAGTCGCTCGTTGATCTGGTGTCCGGCGGCATGGGCGAGGTCAACGATCTGATCCTGTCGAAGGCAGGATCGAATGTTGAATTGATCCCGGAAATCGCCAAACACCTGATTTCCTCAGGCGGCAAGCGGCTCCGGCCGATGCTGACGCTGGCCTGTGCCGAGATGTTCGGCTACCAGGGCGATGGTCATGTCACGCTGGCGGCCAGCGTGGAGTTCATGCATACCGCCACGCTGTTGCATGACGATGTCGTGGACGAAAGCGACATGCGTCGGGGCAAGCTTGCAGCGCGCAAGCTCTGGGGAAACCAGGCAAGTGTTCTTGTCGGCGACTATCTGCTCGGACAGGCCTTCAAGATGATGGTCGATGTCGGTTCGCTGGAAGCGCTGCGCATCCTCTCCACGGCATCCGCAGTCATTGCCGAAGGCGAAGTGCTGCAGCTTGGCGCTGCAAAGAACATCGCCACGACCGAAGCAGACTATCTGCGGGTGATCGAGGCCAAGACCGCCGCTCTGTTTGCCGCTGCCGCCGAAGTCGGCCCCGTGATTGCCGGGCAGTCAGTCGAAATGAAGCGGGCCGCGCGGACCTACGGTATGGAACTCGGCTATGCGTTCCAGCTAGTAGACGACGCGCTCGACTATGGTGGCTCTTCCGCAGATCTCGGCAAGGATGTCGGCGACGATTTCCGCGAAGGCAAGATCACACTGCCGGTGGTATTGGCCGTTGCCCGTGGCACTGATGCAGACCGCGACTTCTGGCGACGTTGTCTGGAAGGCGAGGAAATCCAGGATGGTGATCTGGAACAGGCCATCGAGCTTTTGAAGAAATACGACGCCTTGTCTGAAACGGTCGAGCGGGCGAAGGACTACGGCAACAAGGCTCTTGCTGCCCTGGACACGTTGCCGTCCGGTGCGCACAGCGATGCGCTTGGTGATGCTGTTGCCTTCTGCATCTCGCGTGTGAGCTAACGCTTACAAGTCTTTGTTTTTCTGATGAAATTGAAACGCCGCCATTTTTGAAATGGCGGCTTTTTTTTAAAAAAGCCAACTCTGCGTTTTGTCAGGAGAGCGGCCCGGAGGCGATCCACCAGTCGGGATGGCTGCTGCGCAATGCACGCTCGACGTCCATGGCGGCATTCAACTCACACAGGCCGAAGCAGGTCGCACCGGAGCCGGACATCCTTGCAAGGTCGATGCGGGTATCGGATTCCAGCTCGGACAGAACCTGACCGACTTCAGGACACAGACCCTTGGCCGGGTCCTGCAGATCGTTGCGGCAGCTTGCCAGATAGGCGACCAGCGAGGCCAGCGTTTCAAACTTTTCCGGCATGAGATCCATGGGAGCGTTGTCCCGCTGTTCCATGGATTTGAAGACTTCAGGAGTGGATACGCCGACCCTCGGGTTTACAAGCACGATACCGCAAGGCGGAAGGTCCGGACCGGCACTCAGGTCGCCGCCGATGCCGCGCATGATCTGGGGTTCCGGAAACAGGCAAACCGGCACATCCGCCCCAAGCGTCAGCGCCAGCGCATGCAGATCTTCCTCGGCAAGATAGATACCGGTGAAGTCTTCCAGGAGGCGCAAGGTGGTTGCTGCATCGCTGGAGCCGCCGCCGATGCCGGAAGCGACAGGCAGGCGTTTGGTGAGTGTCAGACGAACCTGTGGAACATCAATACCGGCCTTTTCGGCGAAGCTACGCACGGCCTTCAGGATGAGGTTGTCGTCGACCGGGCCCGTCAGGTCTCGCGCAAACGGGCCTTCGACTTGCAGGTCGAGCTCACCGGCAGCTTCTATCGCCAGCCTGTCGCCGATCTGGGGGAAGACCACGAGCGAATCCAGCAGATGATATCCGTCCGGCTGCCGACCTGTAATATGCAGTGCCAGATTCACCTTGGCCCGGGCCAGCTCCACCCGGGGGGAAGACTTTGAGGCGAGGGCCATGGGTGTGTCCGGTTAGCCGCCGTTTTTGCCGGTCTCGGCTTTGGCGGCATCCGTTCCCGGAACCTCCTTCAGGCCTTCGGCAATCTTTTCCAGAATTTTCGGCAATTCCTCTGCGTCCGGTCCCAGGTCGCGGGCGTGGTTCCACTGGAACCTTGCCTCGTTGCGACGACCGACCATCCAGTAGGCATCGCCCAGGTGATCATTAATGACCGGATCCGCCGGGCGAAGCTCGATAGCTCGCTCGAGTTCCTTCACCGCTTCTTCGTAGCGGCCAAGACGGAAATAAACCCAGCCAAGGCTGTCGACGATGTATCCGTCTGTTGGCCGCAGTTCGACGGCTTTCTTGATCATGCCCAGGGCTTCATCCAGCTTCAGGCCCTGGTCGACCAGGGAATAGCCGAGATAGTTGAGCACGAGTGGCTGATCCTCGTTAAGTTCAAGCGCCTTGCGGAAGTCGGCTTCGGCAAGTTCCCATTTTCCCAGTCTTTCCCGGGCGATACCGCGGAAATAAAGCATCAGCCAATGCTGACTTTGCAGTTCGGAAATGGTGTCGATGCCCTTGGTGTAGGTTGCCTCGGCGTCCTCGTAGATTTCGTGTGCACGCAGGATGTTGCCAAGTGCGATCACGGCTTCAAGATCCGAGGGATCCTGTTTGATAAGCTCTTCCAGATGGCTGCGGGCTTCATCCACCATCTCCAGGGCATTGTAGTTCATGCCAACCTGGATTTCGGCTTCGCGCTTCAGCACGCTGTCATCGGGCACCATCATCAGGGCTTCGATGGCCCGTTCCGGCTGCTCCATCCGCTCAAAGACACTGCCGAGTGCAATGGCTGCAAATTCGGCCTTCGGATCGAGGTAGAGCGCAAGCTGCAGATAGGAGGTCGAAAGCTCTTCACCGCCATCGCGGCCGATTACGGCACCAAGGCCATAGAGGATTTCCGCCATGCCGGCTGCCGGATCAGTAACGAGCGGCGGAATGATCTCACCGCTGCTGATAGCCTCTCGGGTCTGGTCAAGCTTGGGGTGACCGCGGAATTGCGCATCGTATTGATCGAGCGCATCAAGTGCTTCCTTCTGGCGTCCGTTGGCGGCCAGAAGGCGGGTGTAGGCGTCCACGACGCGCAGGGCACCCTGGTCGATGGCATAGGCGCTCTCGGCGGCTTCCAGTGCTTCCTGGTTACGCCCGGCGGCAAACAGAAGATGTGCCTTGTGGGTGGACTTGAACACTTCGAACCAGTCTGGTCCCTCAAGTCCGTCAATCATCGCGACGGCTTCGTCGATCTTGCCGCTGCCATAAAGCGTCCAGGCGCGGGAGATGCCAATGGAAAGCTGCGCGAGCGGGCCGTTCCGGCCCCGCTCAAGTTCTTCGTTGGCCTTTTCATAGCGGCCGTCCAGCATCTCCTGAGCACCGAGCGTCAGCTGTGCGAGGAAATTCTGCAGACCGGCGCTTTCCAGCTCCTTGGAGTAGACAACGGCCTGTTCGACATCGCCATTGGCCAACTTCAGGAGGAAGGTGCGTTCGAGCAGCATCGTATTGCTCGGGTCGGCGGCCAGGGTTTCTTCGTAAAACGCCGCTGCCTGGGCGTAGTCTTTCTGGAAACCGGCGAGGCGGCCGGAAAGGTAGCTGCCGGACAGCGTGAACGGCAGATCGGACGGTGTGCCAAGTGTTTCCGGTTCGGTGCTCGTTTCGGCAAGTGCGGTAGCGGGAAGAAGGGCGAGCACGCTGACCAGCGCAAGCAGTTTCCGGCGGAGAGGGCTGCGATCCCTGGTCGAAACGGCACCGGTCGGATTTGTCATCATTGTTCGCACTTCTGTCCCTGAATCTGGTGGGTTTACTGCTTATTACCTTTGACAATGGCGTCTTTAAGGCTGACCGGCAAGGCGCCCGGGATAACTTTCTGCGGGTTTAAATCCTTTTGATTTTGCTCAACGTCGGAAATGCTAAGACTTACGACCAATCATAACCGGTTTCGCTGAAAAAGGGCTTGAAGACAAGCAGTTGCCGTAGCAGGAATGTGCGGTGCAAAAAGATCTGGTGCCGGTGCGGCCCGATTGCTGCCGGAATGATAATGCGAGTTGGCTGCGCGCGAGACGCCGCAGACCGAACTAGGCGAGGAGAGTATCAGATGACCAAGTGGGTCTACAGTTTCGGCAATGGTGCTGCAGAAGGTGCAGCGAATATGCGTAATCTTCTCGGTGGGAAGGGCGCAAACCTTGCCGAAATGAGCAGCCTGGGTCTGCCCGTGCCACCGGGCTTCACCATCACCACGGAAGTCTGCACCTGGTACTACGAGCATGACAAATCCTATCCGGACGCTCTGACGGCACAGGTTGCCGAAGCGCTGGACAAGGTCGGTGAGGCGACCAACCGCAAGTTTGGTGACCCGGAACGGCCGCTGCTTGTTTCCGTACGCTCCGGTGCCCGTGTTTCCATGCCCGGCATGATGGATACCGTCCTGAACCTCGGCCTTAACGACCAGACGGTGGAAGCGATCGCGCAAGAGGCGGGAGACAGGCGTTTCGCCTACGACAGCTACCGCCGCTTCATCCAGATGTATTCCGACGTGGTGCTGGGCCTCGACCACCATGAGTTTGAAGAAATTCTGGAAGAGTACAAGGAACGCAATGAACTGACGCTCGATACCGAAATCGATGCGGATGCCTGGCTGGGCATCATCGAGAAGTTCAAGGCGCTGGTGGAAGAAGAACTGGAAAAGCCGTTCCCGCAGGATCCGCAGGAGCAGCTCTGGGGCGCGATCGGTGCGGTCTTCAGTTCCTGGATGGTGCCGCGTGCCGTGACGTATCGCCGCCTGCACGATCTGCCGTCCTCCTGGGGAACTGCCGTCAACGTTCAGGCCATGGTGTTCGGCAACATGGGCGAGAGCTCTGCGACCGGCGTCGCCTTTACCCGGAACCCTTCCACTGGCGAAAACGCCCTTTATGGCGAGTTCCTGGTCAATGCACAGGGCGAGGACGTGGTTGCCGGCATCCGGACACCGCAGGATATTACCGAGAAGGCCCGCATCGGGGCCGGGTCTTCCAGCCCGTCGCTGGAAGCGCTGATGCCGGAGGCATTTGCCGAATTCCAGACCTATTGTGCCAAGCTGGAAGCCCATTACAGGGACATGCAGGACCTGGAGTTCACGATCGAGAAGGGCAAGCTTTGGATGCTGCAGACCCGGTCGGGCAAGCGCACCGCCAAGGCGGCGCTGAAGATCGCGGTCGACATGGTAGCCGAAGGGCTGTTGGGTGAGGAAGAGGCCATTGGCCGCGTGGAGCCTGCTGCGCTCGACCAGCTCCTGCACCCGACAATTGATCCGAAAGCAAAGCGCGATGTGATCACAACCGGCCTGCCGGCCTCTCCCGGCGCTGCATCCGGTGCCATCGTCTTTTCCTCCGACGAAGCGGAAAAAGCCAAGGCGGAGGGGCGCAAGGTCATTCTTGTTCGCGTGGAAACCAGCCCGGAAGACATCCATGGCATGCATGCGGCCGAGGGTATTCTGACCAGCCGGGGCGGCATGACAAGCCACGCGGCCGTGGTGGCGCGCGGCATGGGCAAGCCCTGTGTCGCCGGGGCTGGGATGCTGCGGATCGACTATCGCAACGGTGTGATCAATGCTGCCGGACGGCAGTTGAAGGAAGGTGACATCATCACCATCGATGGAGCCACCGGACAGGTTCTGGTTGGTGAGGTCGAGATGCTGCAGCCGACGCTCTCCGGCGATTTCGGCACACTGATGGGCTGGGCCGACAAGGTGCGCCGCATGCGCGTGCGCACCAACGCGGAAACGCCGCAAGACGCCAAGGTTGCGCGGGAGTTCGGCGCTGAAGGTATTGGCCTTTGCCGCACCGAGCACATGTTCTTCGAAGGCGAGCGTATCATTGCCGTGCGCGAGATGATCCTGGCCGAGACCGAAGCCGGACGCCGGACAGCACTTGCAAAACTCTTACCGATGCAGCGGCAGGACTTTACCGATCTCTTCGAAATCATGCACGGCCTGCCGGTAACGATCCGTCTGCTGGATCCGCCACTGCACGAATTCCTGCCGAAATCGGAAGAGGAACTGGCGGACGTCGCAAAAGCCATGGGCGCCGATCCGGAGTTGCTTCGCGACAGGGCGCTGGCACTGGAAGAATTCAACCCGATGCTCGGCCATCGCGGCTGCCGTCTGCTGGTTTCCTATCCGGAAATCGCCGAAATGCAGGCCCGGGCCATCTTCGAGGCGGCTGTCGAGGCTGCCAAGATAACCGGCGCACCGGTGGTTCCGGAAATCATGGTTCCGCTGGTCGGCCTCAAGGGAGAACTCGACCTCGTACGCCAGAGCATCGAGGCCATGGCAAAAGCCGTGATGAGCGAAACCGGAGCGGAACTGACATACCAGATCGGCACCATGGTGGAACTGCCGCGCGCCGCCCTGAAAGCGGCGGAAATCGCACAGTCTGCCGAGTTCTTCTCCTTCGGTACCAACGATCTTACGCAGACCACGTTCGGTATCTCGCGCGATGATGCGGCTTCCTTCCTGGGGACGTATCAGACGCGCGGCCTGCTGGAGCAGGATCCGTTCGTTTCGCTCGACCAGGAAGGCGTGGGTGAGCTTATCAAGATCGGCGTTGAACGCGGCCGGTCGACCCGTCCCGACATCAAGCTTGGCATTTGCGGGGAGCATGGCGGTGATCCGGCCTCGATCTCCTTCTGCGAAGGCGTCGGTCTAGACTACGTCTCCTGCTCGCCGTTCCGTGTGCCGATTGCCCGCCTGGCTGCAGCTCAGGCGGCCTTGAAATTCAAGTCCGGAAGCTGAATGGGGCGGAAAACTCCGGTCGAGGCCAAGGGGAGCGCGGTGTGAGCGATGCTTACCCCCAGCTGGACACCTTGCGCGCGGGTGGCAAGAGGCAGCTCGCGCGGGTTCTCAGCCGGCTGGAAAGCCATGCGGAGGACGCCGAAACCGCGGCTTTTCTGGATTCGGCCGCCGGTGAAGCCTCCGCGAAAGTGTTGGGCCTCACCGGTCCGCCCGGCGTCGGCAAATCAAGTCTGACCGACGCGCTCATCAAGGCGTGCCGGTCGGCAGGGCAGACTGTGGCTGTGCTTGCGATTGATCCGTCTTCCGCGGTGACCGGTGGTGCCCTTCTGGGTGACCGAACCCGCCTGAAAACCGATCCATCCGACGATGGCGTCTTCGTCCGCTCCATGGCGGCGCGAGATCGCCTCGGGGGCCTCTCCGATCATGCGGTTGCGGCAATTGCCGTTCTCCGGTGCGTGTGCGACTGCGTGATCGTTGAAACCGTTGGTATCGGACAATCGGAAGGGGACCTGAAGCAGGCTGTCGACACGGTTGTTCTGTGTATCCAGCCCGGATCGGGTGACAGTCTGCAGTTCATGAAGGCCGGCATCATGGAGCTGCCGGATATCGTGGCTGTCACCAAGGCAGATATGGGTGTGCTTGCCCGTCGGGCTGCCTCGGATGTCGCGGGCGCCCTGTCATTGAGCGATACCGACAGCACTGCAGGGTGGAAGGTGCCTGTGTGCGAAGTCTCCGCGCAAACCCTCAGCGGTGTTGATGATCTGGTTGACCACTGGACGCGCCACCATGCGCACATCGCGTCAGGCGAGGCCTTGCAACGCCAACGCAAAGCGCAGCATGTTGCCTGGTTCAGGGATATGGTGCGTGCGGAATTCGGTCACGCTGGCCTGAAGCTGGCTGCCGGGGTAGAGCAGGACTGGCTGACATTGGCCGAGACGGCTCCCTTTGCGAGCTTTCACGGGTTTGCCGCCAGGCTCCGTCCGTTGCTGGGTCTTTGAGCCTGGTAGCGTTTAAAGGTCGTTCCAGAACAAATCGAAGGGCTGACGGGCAGGCATTTGCCCTTACGAAGTGTCGTCAAGCTTCCGCCGCGCGTACCTGATAGCTCAGGTCTGTACCGTAACCGGGCGTACCGACGCGGTGAAATTCGTCCAGGAACGCGGTCAGGGCGGTGTCCGTCAGCGGCCGGGAAATGTAATAGCCCTGCATTCGGTTGCAGTCGTGTGCCTGCAGGAAACGGATCTGTTCCAGCGTCTCGATGCCTTCTGCAACAATGGTCATGCCAAGCGCTTTGCCGAGCTGGATGATCGATACCAGGATGGCCTCGGCTTCGGCGTTGCCGTTCATGTCGGAAACGAAATCCCGGTCGATCTTGAGCGTGTCGAAAGGGAAGCGGCGCAGGTAGCTGAGGCTGGAATAACCTGAGCCGAAGTCATCGAGCGCAACCTTCACGCCCAGGTTCTTCAGCCTGCGCAGGGCCTTCAGCACCGAATCGTTGCGGCCTGCGAAAACACTTTCGGTGACTTCAATTTCCAGGCGCTGTGGCGGCAGGTTGTTGGCGGCAAGGATCGCCATCACCTTTTCGACGAACCGCGGATGCTTGAACTGGTTTGGCGAAACGTTGACCGAAACGGTGATGCCGGGCCATTCGTGCGCCTTGGCGCAGGCCTTGTTGAGCACCCAGATGCCCAGTTCGTTGATCAGGCCGGTTTCCTCGGCCACCGGAATGAACTGCGCCGGGGAAATGACGGTGCCGTCTTCCTTGGTCCAGCGAGCCAGCGCTTCGACGCTGACGATCCGCTTGGCCGATGTGTCGGACTGAGGTTGGTAGGCAAGTGTCAGTTCGTCGTTCTTGAGCGCCAGCCGAAGTTCGCGGGACAGCCGGTCCTTGGACTGGACGTGATGTTCCATGTTCGGTTCGAAGAAGGAACGGCGGTTCCGGCCGTTTGCCTTGGCATCATAAAGCGCGATATCGGCCTTGCGCAGCAGCTCGTCCGGATCGTTGCCGTCGCGCGGGGCAATGGCTGCGCCCATCGAGAGGCTGGCGTGAAGTTCACGGCGCCCGATCATGATCGGACGGCTGATTTCGTCCTGCACCTGGTCGAGGATGTATTCCAGCCAGACATCGTCTTCGCAGTTCTTGATGACCATCGCGAATTCGTCGCCGCTGATGCGCGCAACGATCCCGGTTTCGGGAATGACGCGCTGCAGTCTCTGGGCGACCGCAGTGATTACCTTGTCACCGGCGGAATGGCCAAGGGTATCGTTGATGTCCTTGAAATGGTCGAGGTCGATGTAGACGACGGCGGTATTCGTTCCCTTGGCAACGCTTTCGTCCAGCGTGTCCGTCAAAAGTGCATGGAACCGCGCGCGGTTCGGCAGGCCGGACAGGGCGTCATGACGCGAGGAGTGGACTGCCTTGGCTTCGCTGCGTGCAAGACGTTTGGTCATCTGGCGCGTGAAGATGGTCACGGCGATGACCACGGCGGCAATCATGAACGCCGCCAAGGCCAGGAACGGATTGATCCGGCGTATCATCTGGCTGCCGGGCTCGGTTGTCTGCCAGGCGATCAGGCCGACATCCTGTCCAAGCGGGGACTTCAGCTGAAACCTGCCGACGCCATCGCGCTGGGTCTGGTTGTTGGCGAGAACAAACCCGTCAAGGCGTGACATTTCCGAGATTTCCGTCAGCTTTTCACCCCGCAAGGGTACCAGACTTACCAGCACTGACGGCGGGAAACGGACCCGGGAGATCGACTGGATCTGCGGCATGATGGCGGCGGCACTGAAGAGATACGGTTCGCCCGCCAGGGAGACGAGGCCGGTTTCGGCAATCGACCGGCGCGCGTCGCTGCTTTGCGGAATGAAACTGTAGAGCCCGGATGGTGTGCGGCGGAAGGAAATGATGTAGCGGGCGCGAACCTTGGCAACGGCGGGCTTCAGTTCCTGAAGCAACTCCTGCGTCATCCACTTGTTGGTGTGGTTCTGCGCGTAGACATATTGCACGCCGTAATCGCGGTTGATCAGGATCGACTTGGAAAAACCGTGGTTCTGGAACAGCCAGTGCATCAGGTTGTTGTAGATCCAGCCTTCGTCCGGGTTGATCTGATTGACCCGGTGATAGGCTTCGTCCCAGATTACGACGCCGTTCTGCTGCTTGACCATGTAATTCTGGGTCAGCTGCAAAGCGCCGGAAATGAGCTTGTTCTGGGATTCGACAGCGGTTTCGTCCGACAGGCGGGCAGACCAGTGCAACAGGCCGAAAATACCGACAACGGATATCATGACGATCACGACCATCGGAATAATGATCGCGTTTGCTATCTGTCCGCCGGAGTTTTTAGACGAATTGTACATATACGAGCCCGATTTATTTGGCCCGAGTATTGTCGATCTGGGTTAAGGAATGCCGCAAATTCTAAGTAAATTAAGGGTAAAGTCGCAAAACTCCCGATCCGGTTTTGCAAACAGTCTTAAAGAGCTTAGCTGTACAGGCCCCAAGACTTGGCCTGTCCGTTGCTCGAACAGCTCAAATCAGCTGTAAGCTGCGGAAGCTGACGTTTGTACGCAGACCAACGATGATATGGTCATGCACCTCGATCCCGAGTGGGCCGGCAATATCGACGATTTTCTTGGTCATCTGTATGTCGGCGCGTGATGGGGTCGGATCGCCCGACGGGTGGTTGTGGACAAGGATCAGGGCCGTTGCCGAAAGCTCCAGGGCGCGCCGGATCACTTCGCGCGGATAGACCGGGGTGTGATCGACCGTGCCCGTCTGCTGAACCTCATCTGCGATAAGCGCATTTTTCTTGTCGAGAAACAGGATCCTGAACTGCTCTACCGGGGCCAGCCCCATGGAAACCTGCAGGTAGTCCATGACCTTCTGCCAGCTGTCGAGCACCTGCCGTTTTTCCAGACCGGCCTTGTGAAAGCGGATGACCGATGCATGTACCGCCTGAAGCGCATCTATGCTGATGTCGGACAGCCCCGGAATTTCCTTGAGCCGTTCCCGGGGGGCGGCAAGGGCTGCCGGAAAGGAACCAAAGCGCTGAAGCAGCGCTTTGGCGATCGGCTTTGTATCCTGGCGGGGCAGGGCGGAAAATAACAGGAATTCCAGGAGTTCATAATCGGCGAGACCTTGCTCGCCCGTTTTACGAAATCGTTCCCGCAGCCGCTGGCGGTGTCCCTTGTGGTCGCTGCCGGTTGAGGCCGGTGCTTCACTGGCGGTCGTCGTCTCTTTCATGAGCTCCTGCGTCAGCTGCTGTCAGATGACGGCGCATCGCCGGTAAACGGATTTCAGGCCGAACAATCAGTCCGTCTGCAGGCCCGGCTTGTGGATGCCTTTGGGGGACGTGGTGAAGATCTGGCAGCCTTCAGGCGTGATGCCGATGGAATGTTCGAACTGGGCGGACAGGGATCTGTCCCGCGTGACAGCCGTCCAGCCGTCGCTGAGAACCTTCACGTGCGGACGGCCCAGATTGACCATCGGTTCGATGGTGAAGATCATGCCCGGCTTCAGTTCAACGCCTTCGCCAGGACGCCCGTAATGCAGGATGTTGGGGGTGTCGTGGAACAGAAGGCCAAGTCCGTGCCCGCAGAAATCGCGCACGACCGAACAGCGTTCAGCCTCGACAAAGGTCTGGATGGCAGCGCCGATATCACCGGTGGTGTTGCCCGGCTTGGCAGCCTCGATACCGCGCATCAGCGATTCATAGGTCACATCGATCAGGCGCTCGGCGGCACGTTTCAACTGGCCGACCGGATACATGCGGCTGGAATCGCCGTGCCATCCGTCCAGAATGAAGGTCACGTCGATGTTGACGATGTCGCCCTCGCGCAGGGCCTTGTCGTTGGGAATGCCGTGACAGACGACATGGTTGATCGACGTACAGGAGGACTTGGTATAGCCGCGATAGTTCAGCGTCGCCGGAATGGCGTTGTGATCCATGCCGTACTGGTAGACGAAGTCGTCGATTTCCTGGGTGGTCGTGCCCGGTTTGACGATGTCGGCCAGTTCGTCCAGACAGGCTGCGGTCAGCTGTCCGGCGCGCATCATGCCTTCAAAATCTTCAGGGCCGTACAAACGTACCTGACCTGTGTTTTTCAAAGGGGCTTCCGAAGCATCGATATAGCTGACCATGGGGTTTACCGTGTCTCACAATTATCCGGTGCCATTCTAAGCCCACTAGGCCCTGTTCGGCACCAATTATCCGTTACCTGTTCTCATACCGCCCAAAGCGCCTATTTTCCAGCTTGTGTTCCCGCAAAATCAGGCGGACGTGGAAACTTCCCGCCTGTGCGCTGAAAAGCGGCCGTGCCTTCTTGCGCTTTTCGGGCAGGAGAGCTAGGGGAAGGGAAAAGCGGGCGTGGTGGAATTGGTAGACACAAGGGACTTAAAATCCCTCGGCCCTAGGCTGTACGGGTTCGAGTCCCGTCGCCCGCACCATGGTTTGTTGCGCTACCGGCCTTTGGCCCGCTTCAGCGGCGGCCTGGTTCTAGGTTCCCTTTCGGGCCTGTCATTCTTCCCTGTGCTCTTGCCTTTCCAGCCGGTTGAGCGCAGATTTTGTGTCCGACCCTGCTAATCCATCCCTTCGCCTGCAATCTGCAGATTTTTCCGGATTGTCACGGATCCGTTGAACGACTGTCACAATTTGCGCCCGAAAGAGCGCTAGATCATCGGTCGATCAACCGGAAACGCGTTTGCTTCCGGCCCCAGTTCACTCCCGCTCTCGCGGTGTCATATCTCATTGCGGTCCGCTACCGGGCCATCCTTGAATTCGTTCGACCTGCTCGCCGGAAGGAGTTTCCATGACTTATGCCGACAATCGCGTGCCCTCCGGCAGCGCCCTGATAGTTCTGAAAAACGCCCGGCTGGTGCTCGCCGATGAAGTCGTCAGCGGTCACATTGCCTTTTCCGAAAGCGGGATCGTCTCGGTGGACCAGGGCAGTGCGCCGCAAGCCGGGTTCGATCTCGAGGGTGATTACCTGCTGCCGGGGCTGGTCGACATTCACACCGATCATTTCGAAAAGCATGTCTTTCCTCGTGCACACGTGCGCTGGGATCCGCTCAGAGCGGCGATGGCCCATGATGCTCAGATCATCGGCAGCGGCATCACCACCGTGTTCGACAGCCTCTGCGTGGGGGCGACGATCAAGAACCCGGAGCGCCGCGAAATCCTGGCGCCAATGATCGACGCCCTGGAAACGCTTCAGTCCGGAGGCATGCTCAAGTCGGAGCATCTGGTGCATCTGCGCTGCGAGATCACCGATGGCGAGACCACGCGCCTGACGGAAGAAAACATCGGCAAAGACATCGTGCGCATGGTGTCGGTGATGGAACACCTGCCGGGCCGGCGCCAGAGCAAGGACGTCGAGGCCTATATTCACCGCCGCATGGCCGACACGGGCGAAACACGTGCCGTTGCTGAGCGTGAGACGCAGGAGCTGTTGAACTTCTCCGATGAAATCAGCTCGAAGGTTCGTCCGGCTGTGGTCGCGCTGGCGCATGCGCACAAGCTGCCGCTGCTCAGTCACGACGACACGGAACTCGAACACATCGACGAAGCCCTCGGCGAGGGCATCAGTGTTTCGGAATTTCCCTGCACACTGGAGGCAGCCCGCAAGGCCAAGAGCCACGCAATGCACGTCGTCGGTGGTGCGCCCAACGTCATTCGCGGCGGATCCCAGTCGGGCAACATCGCGGTCAGCGCACTGTTGGCGGAAGATCTCGTCGACATCCTGGCTTCGGACTACGTCCCGCGCTCGCTACTCGACTGTGCGTTTCTTGTAGGGCTGGACGATGCGTTCCACGCCGACCTTCCGGCAGCTATCCAGATGGTTTCGAAAACCCCGGCCGAGGTTGCCGGACTGTCAGACAGAGGCGAGATCGCAGAAGGAAAACGCGCCGACCTGCTTCACGTCGGCGTCCTCAACGGGCATCCCTTCATCAAGCAGGCCTGGCGGAACGGACAGCGAGTGCTCTGATCATTCGACTGTTCGATGTGCGTTGCCTTTTTGGGGACTGATCGTGTGGTGAGGTCACGGCCTGGATGCCATGGTCGAGCCATGGCATCCATGCCGTTTCCGAGGTGAGCATGAGGCGCTGATCAGGATTTTCCGAGGTCTTGCTGATTGGGAGGCATGCAGCGGAAAAAGGAAACTCGGCGGGAGGAGAAAAACGCTGCTTCTCCCCTAGGTGAAAATCACTTTCGCCCCGGTTCCCCGCCGATGATCCGCCGCCGCAGGAAACCGGAGAAACCGTCGATCAGGTAGACCATGAAGATGATCAGGAAAATGATCGTCCAGGCTTCCGGCCAGCGGTAGGCATGGATGCGATCGGCGAGGAGGAAGCCGATGCCTCCGGCGCCGACAATGCCCAGGATGGTGCCGGTGCGGGTGTTGGATTCAAAATTGTAGAGGATGATCGACAGGATCACTGGCAGGGCCTGCGGCAGAACCGCAAAGCGGATTGTCTGCAGGCTGCCGCCGCCGGAAGCGCGCACGCCTTCAACCGGCTTTTGACTGGTGTTCTCTATGGCTTCCGAAAAGAGCTTCGAAAAGGTGCCGACTTCCGAAACCGCAATGGCCAGAATGCCGGCCAGCGGCCCGAGGCCGAAGGCGCGGATGAAGACGAGTGCGAGGATCAGCTGTTCGATCGCCCGCAGAGCGTCGAAACCGCGCCTGACACCAAGCCGGAGCCAGGACAGTGGCAGGATGTTCTTGGCGCCCAGGAATGCCAGTGGAAACGCAACCAGGGCTCCCAGAAGCGTGCCCATGAATGCCATGGCGACAGTTTCCCCGAGACCTTTCAGAACTTCCTGCCATTCCGCCCAGCTTGTCCAGATGTGGGGTGGAAACATGAAGGCGAGCACATCGCCAAAGCGGGTTGCCCCGTGAAGGAGTTTTTCAGGCGCAAAGCCGAAATCCCACAGGCACCAGCCGGTCAAAAGAAGGAAGGCCGACCAGCCGGCGAGACGGGTCAGTCGTGTCCGGAGCGGCGTTGAAAAGGCGCCTGGAACGAGCGTTCTGGCGCGCGCTATATCTGGAGATCGTGCGGTCATGGTCAGATGCCTTTTCCGGTCAGGCCGATGATGCGGTGACGCACCTTTTCGCTCAGCATGTCGATGACGATCACGGTGAGGAAGACGATCAGGAACAGGGCCGAAAGATCGGTGTATTCCTGCAAGGACATTGCCACGCGGATCTCCTGGCCCAGGCCACCTGCGCCGACGAAGCCGATGATGGAGGAGGACCGAACGTTGATCTCGAACCGCAGCAGCGTGTAGCTGATGATATTCGGGACAACCTGGGGCACGATGCCGTAGCGGATCTGGTCGAACCAGGTGCCACCCGACGCCTTGATGCCTTCGAGCGGGCGCATGTCGGCATTTTCGTTGGCTTCGGAATAGAGCTTGCCGAGAGCGCCGGTGGCATGAAGACCGATGGCGAGAACACCGGCCAGCGGGCCGACGCCAAAACAGAATACGAAAATGAGTGCCCAGACGAGATCCGGAACCGTCCGGATGATTTCCAGGAACCGGCGGGTGACGTTCAGGACCAGTCTGTTGGGGGAGAGGTTCCGTGACGCTGGGAAACTGAGGAGAAACGCACCGACGATGCCAAGCAATGTAGCCATATAGGCGATCAGGATCGTTTCCAGGAGCAGCCAGAGCCAGACCTTCCAGCGCCAGAACCAACCGACAAGATCCGCCCCGAGTGTCTCGCGGTGAAGCTCCGGCAAGGTCTTGTAGAGATACTCTCCAAGCCGCGGCAAACCTGCCCAGATCTTCCACATGGACAAACGGTCGCCATCGGGCAGGGTGACGTCGGTCATGTCGAAGAAACCGCCTAACCACGCTGTTGCGACGAAGCAGAGTGCGAAGACCGTGGTCGAGACGAGGTTTACCCGGAGGGTTGACCGGCGGGCGGCAGCATAATCGATTTCGAACCGGTCAATGGCAGGGGAGAGCGCTGTCATGCCTCTAGTTCCAATGATTTTAGGCAGGAGGCGCTGACGCCGCAGCGTTCTGCGCCACAAGTTTTTCCAGGCGTCATCCCGGGAGACGCGAAGTGCCGCCCGAGATGACGATGGTCGGGTCGTCGGGTGGAACCCGGATCAGCCGGTTTCCTCCCTCGCTCTGAAAAGTCAGCCGCCGCGGCGCTGTTTCTTCAGCCAGTCGCGCATTTCGACGATCCACTGGTAACGGTCGTGATCAACCTCGATCCACGCTTCCTGGGTGCTGTCTTCGCCGCCGGTCATTTCGATGAAGGCCAGCGTATCCTTTTCCGGGATTTCCATGACTGCGGTGCGCATGGCATCGATCAGGCCCTTAGGCAGGTTGCTGCGGGCGGCCAGCGGACCGGAAGTGATTTCCGGTGATTTCCAGATGGTGCAGATCGAGTCCTTCTCGATCATGCCTTTGGTGACCATGCGCTGCGGAATGCCGTCTTCCTCGTTGGTGATGTAGGTAGCGGCAGCGTCATACTGCTTGTTGTAGACACCAAGCACACCGGTTTCATGGGCCCCGGAGAAGGGAATGGCACCGAAATAGGTTTTCGGCTCGTAGCCCTGTTTGCTGAGGTTGAAGTATGGCACCGCATAACCGGACGTGCTGTCCGGGTCGGCAAATGCCAGTGTCTTGCCTTTCAGGTCCTCAAGGGTCTTGTAGCCGCTGTCGCAACGCACGGCGACGACCGAGAAATAACCGGTGGAACCGTCCTTCTGCAGGCGGGAGACAAGTGGAACGACACCGCCGTTGGTTTCCGTGTAGGCAGCGGCATAGGAAGACGAACCGAAGAAGGCGAATTCGATCTGGTCGGCCGCCATGGCCTGGATCACGCCGTCATAGGATCCGGCGGTGAAGATTTCGACATCAACGCCGAGTTCGTTCTCCAGGTACTTTTCGAAAGGCGTGTAACGGGCGATCCGGTCTTTTTCGTTTTCACCGGAAAGAATGCCGAACTTGACTGTCTTGTACTGGTCCTTCCAGCTGTCCGCCACGGCCGGGGAGGCTGCAAGAACGGCAGCGGAAACGGCTGCTGCAAAAATGGCCTTCATCTCAAGTCTCCTTTGGTGCCGGCAGATCCGGCGATTTGCGCGGCAAAGGCCGCTTCAAGAGCGAGAGCGGATGATCCGCTTCGCGAAGGTCAGGCCCCGACAGCCTTCATCGGCGGCCGGGAAGTGGTTGTCGAAAGGGAGGTGGAGGTGACTGCTTCGTTGATGTCACCGGAAAGATCGTCGGATCCGTAAATCTGCCGAACCCTTTCACTAGTCAGGGCGTCCGGCGTGCCGTCGAACTGAACCCGCCCGTCCTTCATTGCGATGATCCGGTCGCAGTAGGCACGGGCAGTGTCGAGCGTGTGCAGGTTGACCAGCACCGTAAGACCGTCCGTCCGGTTGATTTCGCGCAAGGCGTCCATCACACGGCTGGCGTTGGCCGGATCAAGTGAAGCAATCGGTTCGTCGGCCAGCATGATGCGCGGGTTCTGCACCAGCGCCTTGGCGATGGCGACGCGCTGCTGCTGTCCGCCGGAAAGGGTTCCCGCGCGTTGCAGCGCCTGGGGCACAAGGTCCAGCCGGTCCAGGGCTTCGATAGCGCGGGCGCGATCCTCGTCAGTGAAGGATCGTGTCATGGAGCGCAGGAACCCTGTGTGGGCGATGCGGCCAACCATGACATTGGTCAGCACATCCATGCGCTCGACGAGATTGAACTGCTGAAAGATCATGGCGCAGGACGCGCGCCAAAGGCGCAGATCGCGACCCTTCAGGGCCGTGATGTTCTTTCCCTCGTTGAGGATCGTCCCCCGGCTGGGGTCGGCCAGCCGGTTGATCATGCGCAGGAACGTGGACTTGCCGGCACCGGACCGGCCGATCACGCCGACCATCTGTCCCTTGGGAATGGCAAGGGAGACACTGTCCACCGCGGTCAGGTCTCCAAAGACTTTAGATAATTGCTCAATGACCAGCATCGGGCCCTCCGAAAAACGGAGAGCGAACTAGCAGACATGTGCCGAGAACAGATGTCTATACGATTATACTTTTATGAAGTTTTACGACAGAGGCATTGAGAAAATTTGCCGGAAAACAAATAAGATCAAGATTTGTCTGGAAGTTCGAAGTTAAAGAAATTTTCTGCTTCGTAGATCCATCTTTCTCTGATGTAAATTTCGTAAAATTTACATAATACGGTCACGTTCCGCGGCGCGCGTGTCGTTACGCTCCTGTTGCCTTGCCGGCTTTGTTTCGGCTGTCTGAGGAGTTCCTGTCATGCGCTTTTTGAAATCCGCCGCACTCGCGGCTGCCGTTCTTGCCGTTTCCCTGTCTTCTTCCCTGGCCGACACGTTCAAACTGGCCGTTACCGACGTGGAGGGCCTGGAGCGGCTGCAGGTTGAATGGGGGCCGTTCAAGAACGCCCTTGAAAATGCAACAGACCACACCTTCGAGTTTTTCCCGGTTACCAGCCGGACCGCAGCGGCTGAAGCCTTGCGCGCCCAACGCGTCGACTTTGTCGTAACCGGTCCTGCCGAGTACATCGTGATCAACAAACTGACCGAAGCCCGTCCGCTTATAGGTCTTGGCCGCCCGGATTACTTCTGTGCCGTCGTCGTACGAGCCGACAGCGGTTTCACGCGGCCGGCCGATCTCAAGGGCAAGAAGGTGGCCTTCGGTGATATCGGTTCCACTTCTAACATGCTGTGCCCGATGCAGCTGATGGCCGATTATGGCGTCGATCCGGTCAAGGACATCGAGAAGCTGCATACTTCGCGCAACATTGCGCATGAAGCCTTGAAGAAGGGTGATGTTGCCGCCATCGGGATCAATCACAATTCGTGGATTGGCACCCGCAACAAGGATGATAGCGTCCCGAACGGCTTTTTCCGGGTAATCGCCCGTTCCGGCGATCTGCCGAACGACATGATCATGGCCGGAGCCCATGTCGATCCCGCGACAGCGCAGAGCCTGCGTCAGGCGATCCTCGACAACAAGAAATCGATCATCGCCGCGATCCTGCAGCACGAGGAAAACGACAAGTATTCGGGCATGGATCTGGTGGCGATCGAAGATGGTGCCTATGACCTGGTGCGGTCCATGTACACCACCGCCGGTTTCCCGCAATACGACAAGTTCATCGGCGAATAATGGCGCAGCCTCTGCTCCAGTCCGCCGGCGCAATCGCGCCGGCGGTCCCAGCCCGACAGCCCGTGACGGAGACGCCGTGTGACCTGAAGGTCGAAGGCCTTTGCAAGACTTTCGGCAAGGACCGGAGCGTGCTGCGCGAAGTTTCCTTCTCCGTGGGCCGTGAGGAAGCTGTTGCCTTGATCGGTTCAAACGGTGCTGGAAAATCGACCGCATTGCGCTGCGCGCTGCGTCTGATCGAGCCGGAAGCCGGTTCGGTTCTGTTGTTCGGTGAAGACATTTCCTCCGCGCGACAGCGCCAGCTCAGGCGGGTTCGCACCGAGGTCGGCTTTGTCTTTCAAAAGCACAACCTGGTGCCTCGTGTTTCGGCGTTGACCAACGTAATCCATGGCAACCTGGGCCGCACCGGTGGCATGCGCGGCTGGTCGCAGTTTCTCGCCAAAACGGCCTTGCGTGACCGGGCTATGGCGTGCCTCGAAAGGGTAGGGCTCGCGGACCATGCACTGAAACGGGCGGACCAGCTCTCGGGTGGTCAGTCCCAGCGGGTTGCGATCGCCAGAGCCTTGATGCAGCAGCCCAGAATGATCGTCGCGGACGAACCCGTTGCCAGCCTTGACCCGGTTGCCGGCCAGGAGGTGATGGACCTCTTCCGCCAACTCACCCGGGAGGAGGGGATCACGCTCCTGTTCACCTCGCACAACGTGCAACAGGCGCTCGCCTACTCCGATCGGGTCCTTGCAATTCGGCAAGGGGAAGTCGTTTTGGACGAGAAGAGCAGCAACCTGAGTGTTGCGGATCTGGGGAAGCATTATGGCTGATCTTGTGACATTGAAACGCTCCCGCATGCCGGATCGGTTCGAACGCCCGGGTGCATTTCATTTTGTCGCCTATGTCGCGCTGCTGGCCTTCGTTGTCTGGTCATTTCAGGGGGCCGGCTGGTCATTTTCCGCGCTGGTTTCTGGCGGTCCGGCGCTGGTCGACTTCCTGTCGAGGGCGTGGCCGCCCTCTCTGGAAAGGTTGCCGCAACTGTCAAAGGCGTTGCTGGAAACGTTTCAGATGGCGCTCGCGGGCACACTTATCGGCATCGTCCTCAGCCTGCCGTTGGCGATCCTGGCCGCGAAAGGCCTGACGCGGCCGTCGATGTTATCCCGGGCTGTCTATACCTGTGCTCGCTTGCTGGTTGCCCTTTTCAGAACGGTGCCGGATCTGGTTTGGGCATTGGTCTTTGTCATTTCGGTCGGACTTGGCCCATTCGCGGGCATGCTTGCGATCGCCGTCGACACCATCGGTTTTTGCGGACGCTTCTTCGCTGAAGCCATGGAGGATGTGGAGAAAGGACCAACCGAGGCGCTGACAGCGGCCGGTGCAGGGCGTTTCGACACGATCTTCTGTGCAGTGGTACCTGCCGCGATGCCCTCCTTCATCACCACCTCGCTGTTCGCGCTTGAAAAGGCGACCCGCTCCTCAGTCGTGCTCGGTCTTGTCGGGGCAGGGGGCATCGGCATCGAACTCAAGGTGGCCATGGACTTTTTCGACTACCAGCTCGCGATGACCATCATCCTGATGATCTTCGTGCTGGTTCTTTGTGTTGAGCGGCTTGGCACAATCGCCCGCAGCCGGATACTGGAAGGATCGTCTCAATGAGCGACACGCACACTCTGGAAAAAACCGATACCGCCCATCTCGCGTGGGACAAGCGCTGGCAGACAGAAGAAGGCCGAGCGGATTGGCTGCGTCCGGAGGCTGACGTTGCCGGTCTGATCGAAAGACTTCAGAAGCAGGGGCCGGTGAAGGCCCTGGATCTGGGCTGCGGGGTTGGCCGACATGCGCTTTCCTTTGCCCGCGCCGGGTTCGAGACCCACGCGATGGATCTCTCCGAAGCCGGGCTGGGTGAGCTGAAAAAGAGCGCGGTACTGGAAAGCATGCAGATCGCGACGCATCTGGCGCCGATGACGTCGCTGCCCTTTGAGGACGACAGTTTCGACTATGTCCTGTCCTTCAACGTGATCTATCACGGTGATCCGTCGATCGTCCGTACAGCCATTTCGGAGATTGCCCGGGTGTTGAAACCTGGCGGGATCTACCAGGGAACCATGCTGTCAAAGCGCAACGCGAACTTCGGGATCGGGACGGAAATTGCCGCGGACACGTGGGTTCGTGAAGGGGACGACGACAAGGATCACCCGCATTTCTATTGCAATGCGAGTGAGCTGGTGTCGCTGTTCGACCGGTTTGAGCTGAGCTACCTGGAAGACAAGGTGCACTCGAAGCCCGGCTCGTGGCACTGGCACATGATCGCGGAACTCAACCACTGAACGAGCCGGTCTCGGCGGCGGGCGTTATTCGCCCGCCGGTTCCGGCAGCGGTTCGTCCGTCTCCGGATTGAGTGTCTGGTCGGCATCGGCAGTCGGCTGACGGGTAAAGCCCTTGAGGTCCGCAAACTCGCGGGCGTCCCGCTGGATTTCCACCGGGCTGAGGGCATAGCCGGTCGCCAGTTCGGCGAGCGAGCGCAGCGCGTGCATGTGGATGCGCTCGTAGCCGTGGCTGGCATCAACACCAAATGTGATCAGCGCCGTGCGCACGTCCGCACCCGCCTCGATGGCGGTTGCCGCATCCGAGCGATAGAAGCGGAAGACATCCTTCTGGAACTTGATGTCGTTGTCCCGGCAGAGTTGGACCATCTTGCGGGTGAGATGATAGTCGAACGGTCCGGTCTGGTCCGCCATGGCGATCGTGACGCCGAATTCGTCCGAATTCTGCCCTGGGGCAGTGGTGCCATTGTCGATGGCAACCAGCGACGCGATGTCTGGCGTCAGGATGGACTGGGCGCCATGGCCGGTTTCCTCTGCAATCGTGAACAGCCAGAACACGTCGACCGTCGGTTCGATGTCGGATTCCACCAGCGCCTTGATCGCTGCCAGCATCACCGCAACACCTGCCTTGTTGTCCAGGTGGCGGGAAACGATGAAGCCGTTTTCCAGGAACTCCGGCGCCGGGTCTATGGAGACAAAGTCGCCGACGTCGATACCAAGCCGGTGCAGGTCGTCTACCGACTTGGAATAGGCGTCTACGCGAAGTTCGACGTAGGGCCAGCCGACCGGAAGTTCATCCACGCCGGTGTTGTAGGTGTGCCCCGACGCCTTCAGCGGCAATATGGTGCCGGTGTAGGCGCCGCTTTCGGAAAAGATCGTCGTGCGGGCTCCTTCCGCGAAGCGGGCGGACCAGTGGCCGATAGACACCAGTTCCAGCCGACCGTTGTCTTTCAACGATTTTACCTGAGCCCCAAGCGTATCGAGATGCGATACGAAGGCCCGCGCGGGGCGGCGCGACTTGCCGGACACTCTCGCCCGAACACCGCCACGGCGGGTAATTTCGTAAAATACCCCCAGCGCCTCCAGTTCCTTGGAAACGTGACGGACAATTTCGTCCGTATAGCCCGTCGGGCTTGGGATTTTCAGAAGTTCCTTCAGTCGATCGTTCAAATAGGAAATATCGATATTCAGCAAGGTCATGTTCCGGCCCGGTTCAAGGTCGTCCTGACGGGTTGAGGCACCGACAGGGGAAACAGGAAGTCCACGAAGCGTTCTGCGGTTGGCTGAGGTTCGTGGTTGGCGAGCCCCGGCCGCTCGTTCGCCTCGATAAAGCGGTACTCCGGTTGTCGCGGGTCTTTGACCATCAAGTCAATGCCTGTCACCGGAATTTCAATTGCGCGCGCTGCCTTGATCGCGGCTTCGATCAGGGTGTGATGGGTTTCGCCAGTCACATCATGAATGGTGCCGCCGGTATGGAGGTTGGCCGTACGGCGGACCGGCAAGGTCTTGCCTTCGGGCAGGATATCTTCCAGCTGAAAGCCGTTGGCTGTGAGGCAGCGCAGAACCTCGTCGTCCACTTCGATCCTGGATTCCCCGCCTGTTGCCGCAGATCGGCGGCGGGACTGTATTTCGATCAGTTCTCCAATCGTGGCCTTGCCGTTTCCGGTGACCTCGGCCGGTTTGCGCAGAGCGGTCGCCACTACCTTGTAGTCGATCACGACAAGCCGCAGATCCTGACCGGTCACGAATTCCTCCACCAGAACATCATTGGAGTAGGTACGGGCGACTTCGACCGCAGCCATGACGTCTTCGGTCGTTGTCAGTCCGATGGCGATGCCCTTGCCCTGTTCACCGCGCGCCGGCTTGACCACAACCGAACCGTGCTGGTCCAGAAACGCGGCGATCTCATCAGCGGATCCTGCCAGGATCTGGTCAGGCACGTTTACACCGGCCCTTTGGACGATCCGGCGCGTGGTGGCCTTGTCGTCGCAGATGGACATGGCGACGGCGCTGGTGAATTCGCTCAAGGACTCCCGGCAGGCGACCGAGCGGCCACCATAGGACAGACGGAAGAAACCGCCTTCCGCGTCGATGATCTCCGCCTGGATACCGCGCCGCCGTGCCTCGTTCACGACAATGGTGGCGTAAGGGTTGAGCTTGTCTTCAACGGCAGGGCCGGCGAACAGGGCCTCGTTGATGGTGTTCTTGCGCTTGATGGTGAAATAGGGAACCCGCTCGAAGCCGAGTTTGTCGTAAAGGCCAATGGCAAGTTCGTTGTCGTGAAGCACCGACAGGTCCATGTGCGGTGCGCCCTTGCCCTTGAAGACCTCCGCCATGCGCCGGACCAGGGCTTCCCCTATGCCCGGAAACCGGGCCTGTGGGGAAACCGCAAGGCACCAGAGCGAACTGCCGAGATCGGCATCATTGGTGGCCCGGCTGTGATCGACGCCCATTGCCGTGCCGACGATGACCCCGGTCTCGTCTTCTTCCGCCACGAGTACCGTGATGGTGCGCGGATCGAGTTGCGACCAGAAGAACTCCGGCGGCACCGGCACCATGCCGCGAGTGAGATAAAGTTCGTTGATCGCCTCCGCATCACTGCGGGAAGACAAACGCCGTACCGTGAAGCCCTTGCGACGATTGCGCGCCGGCCGGTAGGTCGCGAGATCCAGGCGGAACGTGTGCGAGGGGTCAAGGAACAGCTCCTGCGGGGCCGAGCCGACCAGTACATGCGGATCACGCACATAGAACGCGATGTCGCGTCTGTCCGGTCGCTCGTTGCGCAGGACCTCGACCAGTTTCTCGGTTTCGCCATAGGTGTTGGCAAAAACCAGCCGTCCCCAGCCGCAATCGATGAACCGGTTCTTCTGGGCTTCCGTCTCGTCCAGCCGGTATTCCGGTTTGAGCCCATGCTGGCGCATGCGCTTCAGGCGGTGGTCAAACGCACCTTTCGGTCGCGAAGGTTCATTCTCGGCCATGTTCAGACCTCCTGTGCCTGCAGCCACATTTCCAGAAGCGCGACCTGCCAAAGCTCGGAACCACGCAAAGGCGTGATGTATTTGGTCGGGTCGGCATACAGTTTCTGCAGGTAAACCTCGTTGAAGAGGCCTCGTTCCCTGGCGGCCTGACTGGAAAGCGTGTCGCGCACCATGTCGAGGTAGTCACCCTGGATGTATTTCAGGGCGGGCACCGGGAAATAGCCCTTCGGACGGTCGATGACGGCACTCGGAATGACCTTGCGCGCAGCTTCCTTCAGGACGCCCTTGCCTTCCTGTGCGAGCTTGAACTCGGCAGGAATGCGTCCGGCGAGCTCGACCAGTTCGTGATCGAGGAACGGAACGCGCGCCTCAAGGCCCCAGGCCATGGAGTGGTTGTCGACACGCTTGACGGGATCATCCACCAACATGACGTTGGTATCGAGCCGCAGGGCCTTGTCGACCGGATCGGCAGCGCCGGAGCGGGCGAAATGCTCTTCGACGAAGGCAAGGCTTTCATCCCTGGCACAGTGGTAGGCGGGGGAAACAGCCTCTGTCATCTGTGCTTCGGTCCGGTCGAAGAATGCCGTGGCATAATCAGAAACCGGACTGTTTGAGCCGCTGAGCTTCGGATACCAGTGGTAACCGGCAAAGACTTCGTCGGCACCCTGGCCGGACTGGACCACGGTGATGTGCTTGGAAACCTCACGTGACAGCAGATAGAAGCCGATATTGTCATAGGAGACCATCGGCTCGGACATCGCCTTGATCGCTCCGGGCAGGTTTTCCTGAAGCTCGGAGGAAGGGATGAAGATCTGCTGGTGATTTGTTCCGTAGTGTTCGGCAATCAGGTCCGAATACTGGAATTCGTCGCCCTTTTCGCCATGTGCTTCTTCAAAGCCGATGGAGAAGGTCGCAAGACCCTTCTGGCCTTCCTCGGCCAGCAGACCGACGATCAGGCTGGAATCGACACCGCCGGACAGGAGAACGCCGACAGGTACGTCGGCCACCATGCGGCGGCGAACGGCTGTGCGCAGGCTTTCCAGGACTTCATCGCGCCAGTCGTCGGCGCTGCGGGCAAGGTCTTCCGCCGTCTTTTCAAAACGCGGTTCCCAATAGGTGTACTCGGAAGAGGTGCCATCAGCTTCAAGCGTCCGCACCGTGGCCGCGGGCAGCTTGCGCACGCCGTTCAGGATCGTGCGCGGCGCGGGAACGACAGCGTGCCAGCTCATGTAGTGATGCAGCGCCACCCGGTCGATCGACTTGTCGATGCCACCGCCTGCCAGAAGTGCAGGCAGGGAGGAGGCAAAGGCAAGACGCCCATTCGCTTCGCTCAGGTAAAGCGGCTTGATGCCGAACCTGTCGCGGGCAAGGTGAATGCGGCCGCTGTCGTGCTCGTGAATGGCGATGGCGAACATGCCGTGGAACCTGGAAAAGCAATCCTTGCCCCACTCGGCCCAGGCCTTGAGGATGACCTCGGTGTCGCTGGTGGAGAAGAACGAATAGCCGCGGCCAATCAGGTCGGATCGCAGCTCCTGATAATTGTAGATGCAGCCGTTGAAGACCAGGGACAGGCCAAGCGCCATGTCGGTCATTGGCTGCGTACCACGTTCGCTTAGGTCAATAATCTTCAGGCGCCTGTGGCCAAAGGCGACCCGGCCGCGCTGCGTTACACCCATACCGTCGGGGCCGCGCGCCGCCATGGCGTCCGCCATCCGGCTGACCCGGACAACGTCTGCCTGACTGCCATTGAAAACCACTTCGCCGCAAATGCCGCACATATTGAAAAAAATCTCCGTTTTGTAACTGGACGTGCACTATATAGAGGTCTAATCATTAGAGTTCAAATTAATAGAGGTGTAATAATGCAGGCGATGCAGGCATCGCAAGTGGTCAAGGCTATCCGGAAGATCGTCCGGGCCATTGACTTGCGCTCCAGAGAAGTGTCCAGACTGACCGGGCTCACGATCCCGCAAATCGTTGTTTTGCAAGGGATTCGGGATCTGGGTGAGGTGACGACCAAAGCCCTTTCGGACAACGCTGACCTGAGCTCGGCGACCGTGGTAACCATTCTCGACAAGCTGGAAGAAAAGGGTCTTGTCGAGCGGTACAGATCCGTCTCGGACCGGCGAATCGTCCATGCCAAGCTGACGAAAAGTGGAAAAGAGGTTGCCTCAAACCTGCCTGGCCTTCTGCATGAAGAGTTCGTGCGAAAGTTCGATGATCTGAATGCCGAGGACCGGACGCACCTCGTTTCTTCAATCGAGCAGATTGCCGAAATGATGAACGCGCACAAGCTGGATGCGGCACCCATCCTGATGACGGGAAAGCTCTCGGGTTAAATCTTCGGGGAACTTCAAGCGCGTTTCTTGGAGGACTGGTCGGAACCGCTTGTGAGGCCGGACGCTTTCAAGGTCGCCCTGAAGCTCTGCAGCTGAGATTGAATGAGGTTTGCCGGTACGGCCGGGGAGCAATAATAACCCTGAAGACCGTCGCAGTGATGGGTCACTGTCAGCGCGAACTCTCCTGCAGTCTCGGCACCTTCCGCTATCACACGCAAGCCCAGGCTGCGTCCAAGCCGAACGATCGCCTCAAACAGCTGTTCGCGTTGCGGGTGCGTATTCGCCCCGGAAATGAAGGCTCGGTCGATCTTCAGTTCCTGGAATGGCAGCCGGTGCAGATAATTCAGGGAAGAGTAACCCGAGCCGAAATCGTCCAGGGAAAGCTGGACACCAATCTGCTGAAGTTCTGAAAGGATGTTCAGAACCAGCTGTTCCCTGGTGTCGACAAAGACGTTTTCCGTCACTTCAAGACACAGATAGCTTGCAGGCAGGCCATAGTCGTTCAGGGTCTGGCGAACCGTGTCGGCAAAATTGGACTGGCGGAATTGAAGCGGTGATACGTTGATGGAAACCTGGCCGAACTCGAAACCGGCCTGCAGCCACTCTGCGGCCTGCTTGCACGCCGATTCCAGAACGTATTGGCCAAGGTCCAGGACAAGGCCGGTCTTTTCCGCAATCGGAATGAACTCTCCCGGCGGGATGAGGCCACGTTTTTCGTGTGGCCAACGGAGCAGGGCTTCCAGGCCAATGAGACGGCCGTCGGCAGGGCAAACCTGGGGCTGATAATGCAAGACAAGCTGGCGGGTCTGAAGTGCGGCCCGCAGCAGCGTCTCCGTGAGCATTTCACTCTGGACGCGGTCGTTCAGGGGCGGAGAGAAGAATTCGTATCGTGCGCCTGCGTTCCGCTTTGCTGCCCGCAAGGCAAGTCCTGCCATACGGTGAGCCGTTTCCGCGTCCTCTGCATCTTGCGGCAAAAGGGCTATGCCGATGCTTGGTTCTACACGGATTTCGCCTTCTTCCAGCTGGAAGGGGACGGACAGCATGTCGATTGCCTGCACCGCGTAGTCTTCTGCAATCGCGCCCTTGCTGTCAAAGGGCAGGAGAATGCAGAAATCGTCTGCCGAAATTCGAGCAATCTGCGCGCTCGGGCCGAAGATATTTGCAAGACGTGCGTAGGCCTGTAACAGGACCCGGTTACCTGCCTGCTGGCCGAAAGTGTCGTTCACCTTGGCAAAGCCATTGAAATCCAGATGGATCAGTGAGGCCGAATACGTGCCGGACCTTGCCCGTTGCAAGGCTTCGCTCAGGTCCGAGAAGTATCTGGCACGGTTGCCTGCGGTTGTTACGGGGTCCGTATAGGCAAGCTTGTGAAGTTTGTCCTGCAGGTCGGTGACCCTCTCCAGACCATGTGCCAGATCACCGATCTCGTCCCGCCGGTCTGTGAAGGGAATGCGTTTTGGTTGGGTGCCGGTGGCCAGTTCATCCGCTGTCTTTGCCAGGCGGCGCAGTGGCCGCAATTCGAAACGCAGGAACAATCCACCCACGAGGATGACAGCAAACAGGATGACAATGGCTGCAGAGGCCATGCGTGTCTTCAGTCGGTTTTCTGCCAATGTCAGGTCGTCTGCCCAGCCGACATCAACTGCGATTGCACCGACAAGCTTACCGCTATCAGTGACAATCGGCGTCATATAGGCGAGGCGGAACCTGCCCTGAACCGGAACATTGCCCGCATATGGCTGGCCTGCAGAAAGACTGGCAAATGCGGGGTGTCCTTCACTGATGGAAAAAGCCGGCGGGGGCTCACCCTTGGGGTGGCTGACGGTGGTGGCGAAGCGGTCGAAGGATCTGGTCTCGCTCGACCAGCTGAACAAATTCGCCGCGCCCTGATTGGTCTTGCCTATGGTTTCGATCAAGCCGTCCAGCTTTTCGCTCGGCTGGAGCAATTCTTTGGCAGAAGCTTCGGAAACGCGAATGACGATCGGCTCACCACTATCAGCGAAAACCGGATTGAAGCTTTCATTCGTGCCGTAATGCAGCATTGAAGCAGCGGCACGTGCGGCCCGGTCCAGCCTGATGGTGGCATTTTCCTGAGTGCTTCTGGACAAATCGAGATAGGCAAGCCCTGAGACCAGCCCGATGCTGCAAAGCACCATCACCACCAGGGTGAGGCTGATCCTGAATACAAGCGAATGTAGTCCGAGCCGTTCTATTGCACCAAATCCTTGTCAATTTCACGTATAGGAAGCTGGATTGGCAATTAGCACGTAAAAGTAATTCTTATTCGCTACGAAATCCTGAACAGGGCTAAAAAAATTGGCAGTTTCCCGCGCTGTTCCTGCGTAACGTGCCCGTGCACAGACGCCAATCAACTTCGCCAGGCGGTTCCAAAATGGAAGGACAAGCTCTATTGGCGGTGTGAGACATGCCTTTTGTTGGCCGAGACCCGGATGGTCATCCCCGTCATCTTCCGGGGAACGCGCGCCAAAGCCATTGGAAAATCGGCAGAAAGGCGTTAGGACGAGTGGTTGGTGCGGCAATTCGCGGATCGGCCGACCGACACAGCGTTTTTCGGGAAGACTGATACTTGATTTCTCTCAGACCAGTTTTGAATGTTCTCGGATTTCTGTATGTCGGCCTGGCAACTGCCATGCTCATTCCCGCTATCGTGGACGTTGCCCAGAAAAATGCCGATTGGCAGGCCTTTGTCTTTTCCGCGCTTCTGACCGGCATGATCGGCATGCTGTTGTCTCTTGCCGTCGGCGGTTCGCTGCGCGAGGGGCTGGATACGCGGCAGACCTTCGTTCTCACGACGCTTGCGTGGACGACGTTGCCGGCCTTCGGCGCGCTGCCGTTCTTGTGGCTTGGCATCGGCTACGCGGATGCGGTGTTCGAGGCGGTTTCCGGTTTCACCACCACGGGGTCCACCGTTCTGACCGGTATCGACAGTCTGCCGCCGGGCCTTCTGGTCTGGCGGTCGCTGATGCAGTGGATGGGCGGCGTCGGTATCATCGTTATGGCCATCGTGCTGCTGCCGTTCCTGAGGATCGGCGGTATGCAGCTTTTCCAGAGCGAGAACTCCGACCGGTCCGAGAAGATTGTCAGCCGGTCGGTTGAACTGATCCGGTTGATCGGCCTTGCCTACCTGTTCCTGACATTCCTGTGCATCGTCGCCTATCTGGTTACGGGGATTGAGCTGTTCGATGCCTTCAATCACGCCCTGACCACGATCGCGACGGGCGGTTTTTCCACCCATGATCAATCCTTCGGCTATTTCACCAATCCGGCCTCGGGTTGGGTTGCGATTGTTTTCATGATCATCGGTGCCTTGCCGTTCGTGCTGATCGTCCAGGCCTTGCGCGGTCATCCGCTGCAGCTCTGGCGCGATCCGCAGGTGAGGGCGTTGCTGGGGTTTCTGGCTGTCGTGGCTTTGACGCTGACTGTCTATCTCGGCCTCAACATGCACTTTCCCTTCGATGAAGCGCTGTTGAGGGCCACCTTCAACGTGGTTTCCATCGTTACTGGAACCGGATATGCGCTGGGCGACTATTCGCAATGGGGTGCGCCGGTTGTCGGGATCGCGTTGTTGCTGATGTTCGTTGGCGGGTGTACCGGTTCAACGACCGGCGGCATCAAGATTTTCCGCTTCCTGGTCTTCTTCGGTACCGTCCGCGCGCATCTGCGCCGCATGGTGCGTCCGCACCGGATCATGTCGGAAGAATATGGCGGAACGAGACTGACACCTGAACTGTCCTTCTCGGTTCTGGCCTTCCTTGTTGTCTACATGGGGTCGGTGGGCATCATCACCGTTGCCTTGTCCTTCTTCGACCTGGATCTGGTTACCGCCATCTCCGCCGCGGCAACATCCGTGGGCAACGTCGGTCCGGGCCTGGGGCCGGTCATCGGCCCGGCAGGTCATTTTGCTCCGCTGCCGGATGGCGCCAAGTGGCTGTTGTCCTTTGCCATGCTGGTCGGCCGCCTTGAGCTGTTCACAATCCTGGTTCTTCTTGATCCGGATTTCTGGTCAAAGTGACCTTTAAGCTCACCTGAACGAACGGGGCCGTCCGGCCCTGATCTGCACGAGAGAGATCTGCCATGAAGTTTTCCGCGCCCCTTGTCAGTGGCCGTCTGGTCAAGCGCTACAAGCGTTTCCTTGCCGATGTTCTTCTGGACGACAATGGCGGTGCGATCACGGCCCATTGCGCCAACCCGGGCTCGATGCTCGGCTTGAAGGAGCCGGGATCTCGTGTCTGGCTGTCGGCTTCGGACAACCCGAAACGCAAGCTCAAGTATTCCTGGGAAGTGATCGAGGCCGACGGGGCTCTGGTCGGCATCAACACGGCACACCCCAACAAGCTGGTGGAAGAAGCGCTGGAGGCAGGGCGTATTGCCGGACTTACAGGCTACCAGACGCTGCGCCGTGAAGTGAAATACGGCAAGAACTCACGTATCGACATTCTGCTGGAAGGTGCAGACGGCGCGAAGACCTATGTGGAAGTGAAGAACGTCCACCTGATGCGTGAAGCAGGACTTGCTGAATTTCCGGACAGTGTCACTGCCCGCGGCGCCAAGCATCTTGTGGAACTGGGCGACATGGTGGCCGAGGGGCACCGCGCGGCAATGGTGTTTCTGGTCCAGCGGCCCGATTGCAGCCGGATGAGCCTTGCGGACGACATCGACCCTGCCTATGCAGCCGCCTTTGCCGAGGCCAGACGAGCCGGAGTGGAAGCCTTTGCAATCGGCTGCGATGTCCGGCTGGACGGCATTGATGCAGTCAAGCCGGTCGAAATCATCGCCTGAGCCAAGCCAAGCCAAGCCAAGCCAAACCAAGCCAAGTCAAGTCAAGCCAAAGTGTGCGGCAGCTGTTACGCCTGCCGCACGACAATCGGCGTGCCGTTTGGCACACGGTTATAAAGATCGATAATGTCCTGTTGGAGCAGGCGCACGCAGCCGGACGACACGGCCTTGCCAATGGACAAGGTTTCCGACGTGCCGTGCAGGCGGTAGAGCGTGTCGCGATTGCCTTCAAAAATATAAAGTGCTCGCGCACCCAGCGGGTTGTCGAGACCCGGCGGCATGCCGTTCCTGTATTTCTCCAGTTCTGGCTGACGGTCGATCATTTCAGCCGGCGGCGTCCACTTGGGCCAGGCCGCCTTGCGTGCGATGCGTGCACGGCCACCCCAGGCGAATCCTTCCCGGCCGATCCCGACGCCATACCGCATTGCCTGGCCGCCCTCCATGGTCAGGTAGAGAAACCGGTTGGGCGTATCGACGATGATCGTGCCCGCAGGTTCGGGAGCGGCATAGGTGACCAGTTGGCGGTAGTAGACCGGATCGATCTTCGTCAGATCCACGGCCGGTATAGGGTAGGGCTCTTCCGGCATTGCCCGGTACATCTGAAGGTACTCGGGCGAGATGCGCACAGCTCTTCCCAGACCATCGGCTGGGTAACCAGGTCCTGCAAGTTGTCCGGTTCTTTGGCTGGATGCGCAGCCGGTCACAAGAGCGGCGGCAGCGGAGGCGAGGAACAAACGTCTGTTGAGCATTCCGTTATCCGAAATAGGCTTTCGTAGCGTGTAACGACCATGTTTTCGGAAAGGAAACGCATGACAGGCGACAAAGTTCTGATTTGCCGAATTTTTGTTTCGGCGAGCCGAGAGATCTGGCCGGAATGACTTGACGGCAGACGCAAAAAGACCGGCCAAACGCCATGTCTGACCGGTCGATTGTCGATTTACAAACAGGGTTCCAGCCGAAACGTGGCAGGACCTTCAAAAGTTCGCGAAGTCTGGATCAGCCCGCGGTTTCTTTCGAAAGCGGCGGCTGGAACTGCCAGCCCATGTCCCAGGGGAAATAGATCCAGGTGTCCTGCGATACTTCGGTGATGAAGGTATCGACCATGGGCACGCCGACCGGCTTTGCGTAAACAGTCGCGTAGTGTGCCTTCGGCAGCATTTCACGAACCACTTTCAGGGTCTTGCCGGTGTCGACCAGATCGTCGATCACCAGAACACCGCTGCCTTCACCGTCTTCCAGGTCGATGACCTTCGGATCGATCGGCTTGATGACCTTGAGCGAGCCTTGACTGTCGTAGTCGTGATAGGACGCAATGCAGACGGTTTCGATGGTGCGGATGCCAAGCTCACGCGCAACGATCCCGGCCGGTACCAGTCCGCCACGGGTGATGCAGACGATCGCCTTCCACTCGCCTTCGCTGGAAAGGCGCCAGGCTAGTGCGCGGGAATCTCTGTGAAACATGTCCCAGGAAACGGGGAATGCTTTGTCTTGGGCTGGGTTTTCCATTTCTAGTCCTTCAGATTATCCCGACAGGTCGGCGACAGCTTCCGCGACATCCCTGACCGCGGCCATCAGTATCGCCTCGTCCCGCGAGCGGATCACGATTTGTGTGGTGAACTTGCCGTCCGTCGCTCTCGGATAAGAGCCAATCAAGGTTTGCGGATGCGCGTCCTGAATGGCAGCGAGGCGCTCGGCGATGCGGCTTTCAGGCATGTCTGCGGCAACGGTTTCCGACAGCATCTTCTTGCCAGTCTTCAGCGAGGGCGCAAGCGCGTCCATCATCGCCTGCATGATCGACGGAACGCCTGCCATCACGTGGACGTTCTCGATCCGGAAGCCCGGTGCCTTCGAAACCTTGTTTTCGATGAGGTCCGCGCCTTCGGGGATTCGTGCCATCCGCTGGCGAGCCGGAGTGAATTGTCCCGGCGGGTAGTGGGGTTCCATGATTGCGACAGCGCGCGGATCAAGGTTCAGCGCAACACCAAAGGCGTCGGCGATGCTTTCGGCCGTGATGTCGTCGTGTGTCGGGCCAATGCCGCCGGACGTAAACACGTAGTCGTAGCGCGCCCGCAGCGCATTGACGGCACCGATGATTTCCGGCTTTTCGTCCGGAACAATGCGCACTTCCTTGAGGTCAATGCCAAGCGCGGTCAGGTAGTCGGCGAGGAAGCCGATGTTCTTGTCCTTCGTGCGGCCGGACAGGATCTCATCCCCGATGACCAGAAACGCAGCGGTTACAACGTCATCTGCCCTCTGACCGGTCATCTTCACACTCCCTGACACATGGATGGGGATTGGCTTTATCCCAGCTTGACGCCGGGCTCAAGCGAAAGCGGGCCTATTGCCCGGGAGTCCAGCCATAAATATCGTCAAACCTGGCAGCCAGACTGGTTGGCTTCGACAGGCGCAAAACGGTGTCGCGGGCGAAGGCCATCGCGCCACCATAGTGGAATGTGCGGGCATTTCTGAAAGAAATACCCTGAATGTGCTGTACCCGTTGTTTGCGTTGCCGCTCAAACGCCCTGAAGGCAGCGGGGATGTTTTCGACATCCTGTGGCATATGCTCAGCCAGGATTGCCGCGTCCTCGATGGACATTGCCGCTCCCTGCGCCATGAACGGCAGCATCGCATGGGCAGCATCACCGATCAGCGCAATATTGCCATGGGTCCAGGGGCCTCCAGCGTCCACGCTGCACAGGGCCCATTTCAACCAGGTGTCAGGGATCGTCAGGAGATTGCGAACTTCCGTTGGCCAATCCCGGAAAATCTTCAGAAGGGTTTCCTTGTTGGCCTTTGCAGACCAGGTCTCGTCCTCCCAGGCCTCTTCGACCAGCCCGACGATGTTCAGTTCCCGACCGCCACGAACCGGGTAATGCACCAGATGGGCGCTCTTGTGGAACCAGAGGCCGGCATCGCGGCGCCAGCGCTCGGGCACAGCATCGATCGGAACCGTGGCCCTGTAGGCGACCTGGCCACTGTAATGAGCGTCTTCATGTCCGGGAATGAGCCGCCTGGTCCTGGACCAGACCCCATCAGCGCCAATGAGAGCCCTGCAATGAAGATTTCCCGAGATCTCATCGTCCTGGAACACGCAGGTCAGGTGCTCGTAGGGCGAGGATTCCAGATCGATAACTTCGCTTGAAAGGCGGAGGGAGATACCGTCACTGGTCTGGACCTTCTCCAGAAGCACGCGCTGGAGATCTGCCCGGTGGATTTCCCAGAAAGGATAGCCGTGTCGCTCCTTCAGGAAAGTGCCCATCGTCACCCTGGCGAGCTCTTCGCCGGATTTTGCCGAGCAGATTTTCACGAAATCCGGGGCGTAGGCATGTGGGGTGAGGTCTTCCAGCAAGCCAAGCTGATCGAGTACCGAGCAGGCGTTGGGAGAGAGCTGAAGGCCGGCGCCAACTTCCGAAAGTTGCCGAGCCCTGTCCATGAGGACAATTTCGTGCCCTTGAGCATGCAGGCAAAGGGCGGCCGTTAGACCGCCAATCCCTGCGCCGGCAATAATGATCGGAAGACCGGTCTCACCATTCGTGCTCATGGACAGACCAATAAGTTACGCCGCTACAGGCGTCCAGGTGCAGTCTGAAGGCGAGGATTCGGTTGCCTGCAGTGTCTTGTCGAACTTGTAGAGCGTCGAGCAATAGGGGCAGACCACTTCGTTCTCACTACCCATGTCGAGGAAGACATGGGGATGATCAAACGGAGGATTTGCGCCGATGCACATGAATTCCCGTGCGCCGATCGCCACCGAATCGTGTCCGCTGGAGTTCTGGAAATGCGGGACGACATGATCCGCCATGTTGAAATTCCTCTGTCTCTAAAGGGTTGGACCCCGATAGCAAATTTTCCGGACCATATCCATTTGTAAAATATATGGGTAGACCCGGAATGTGCGATCCACAACCGGAGCAAGGCTCCACCTGGAGCCGGAAATGGGCTTTACCTTCGCTGCCTAAACCCCTTACTCTACCGTGAAATTATGTTTTCCGTTTACGTAAGGGTTAATGTCTTAGATGCCTCAGTTCGAGTTCGATGGTGTTAGGATCGCCTATGAGGATAAAGGTGAGGGGGACCCGATCCTGCTGATCCACGGGTTCGCGTCCAACAAGCAGGTGAACTGGCAGTATCCCGGTTGGGTCGATTTGCTGGTCGGCGACGGCAGGCGCGTGATTACCATCGACAATCGCGGCCACGGCGACAGTCAGAAGTTCTACGACCCGGCAGCTTATGGTGCACCGGTGATGGCGGAAGATGCCAAACGCCTGCTCGACCATCTTGATATCGAGCGTGCCGATGTCATGGGCTACTCGATGGGCGCAAGAATCTCGGCATTCCTGACCCTCAACCACCCGGGCAGGGTGCGCCGCGCGATCTTCAGCGGTCTGGGCTACGGCATGATTTCCGGCATCGGAGATCCGGAGCCGATTGCGACAGCCCTTGAGACCGACCGCATCCAGGACATTTCCGATCGCACCGGACGTGCCTTCAGGGCCTTTGCGGAGCAGACAGGGTCCGATCGCCGGGCGCTGGCGGCCTGTATGCGCTCCTCGCGGCAGAAAATCAGCGAGGAAGACGTCGCGCGCATCGAACGCCCGGTGTTGATTGCCGTCGGAACGAAGGACGATATCGCCGGGTCACCGCACAAGCTGGCGGCCTTGATTCCGCATGCGGAAGTTCTGGAGATCCCTGGCCGAGATCACATGGTTGCGGTGGGCGACAAGGTGCACAAGCAGGGCGTTCTGGCGTTCCTGAACAACATTGAAGCGTAAGGCCTGACGCCACCGGAGGCGCAAGCCGCGCTGTGGTGTGCTGATCGGGTATCGAGGGAGGTTGCATGGGTCCGAAGCGTGTTGAATTCCAGGGCGCGGAAAAGAACGGTCTGGTGGCAGATCGCTACGGGGTAGGGGACTTGCCTGTGATCATGCTCCACGGCGGCGGCCAGACCCGGCATTCCTGGGACGGTGCTGCACGCAGGATCGCGGATCTCGGGCACCCGGTCTATTCACTGGATCAGCGCGGACATGGCGAAAGCGACTGGGTTGCCTCAGGAAACTATGCATTCGACGATTTCGCCAGGGATCTCGTGGCTGTCACCAGTCAGGTTGAGGCCTTGCACAAGGCGAACCCGGTTGTCGTTGGTGCGTCGCTTGGCGGCATTGCCGGTATGCTGGCGGAGGGACAGGAAAACAGGGGCGGTCTTTCCGCGCTGGTTCTGGTGGACATCACGCCGCGGATTGACATGGGTGGTGTCGCCAAGATCCTGGGCTTCATGGGAGACAGGGTCGATGACGGCTTTGCCGATGTGGAGGAGGCCGCTGATGCGATCGCCCGCTATCTGCCCAACCGCTCGCGGCCCAAGGACCTGTCCGGTCTTTCAAAGAACCTTCGCCTCCATGCAGATGGCCGCTACCGCTGGCACTGGGACCCGGCTTTCCTGAAATCAAAGCATCATCAGGACGAAGACAGGGCGGTGGAGTCGCAAGAGCGCATGCTGGCTGCGGCGGGCAATCTTTCCGTGCCTGTTCTCCTGATCCGGGGGCAGAACTCCGAATTGGTGTCCATGGACCATGTTCGCGAGTTCCAGGCGCTGGTGCCTCACTCGAAATTCACCGATATCCGCGACGCCGGACACATGGTTGCCGGTGATCGCAATGACGTTTTTGCCGGAGCGGTTGAGGACTTCCTGATCGCACTCAAAACCGATGCCGCGATGGCATGAGATAGAATTGCCGACAAGTCGTCGCGACGCGTTCGGATATTCGCTGTGAAGTGAAAACGGGAGTCGTTTCAACTTTCTGGCCGAAGTGGTTCAGATGTTGATTCAGCTTCGGGCTTGGATTGCGATCCTGTCAGACGCCAGTGAACACCGGCGATCTCTTTTCCAGAAAGGCCCTGCAGCCTTCGCGGTAGTCGGCACTGTCGATACAGACCTGCGCATTGGCAAGGTCAGCCGTTGCGTCCGTCTGACTGCCGGGCTGGGCGAGGCGATTGATGGCTTGCTTGGCTGCCTTCAGTGACAAGGGCGCATTGGCGCAGAGTGTCTCGCTTAGCGCATTGATGTGCTGGTTCAGATCCGTGTCGTCGACCACTTCATTGACAAGGCCCATGTCCAGCGCCTTTTCGGCCGTCAGGCGCTCGGCCGAAAACAGCAGTCTCTTGGCGTTGGAAGGTGAAACGGCCTCCAGCAGATCACCGAGCGCTTCGGGCGGATAGGCAAGACCGAGCCTAGCTGCAGGAATGGCGAAAAAGGCGGAACGGGCGGCGATGCGCAGATCGCAGGCGAGCGCAAGGCCCAGGCCGCCGCCAAGGCAGGGGCCTTCAATTGCCGCAATGACCGGGACGGGCAGCGCCTTAAGCGCCTTGAAGGCGGCAACATTTATGTCGTCGTATCTCTTGGCGGCTTCCGGCGTCGAGCGGATGGCTTCGAATTCCGATATGTCAGCGCCTGCGCAAAAGCTCTTGCCACCGGCACCACGCACGATGCAGACGCGCAGATCCGGATCCCGTGCGAGTTCTGCCAGAAGACCGGGAATTGCCTGCCATGCGGCAAGAGGCAGTGCGTTTTTTCTGTCGGGCGCATTCAACACAAGCTCTGCAATCTGACCGTTGCGGATCACCACCGGGTTGCCGGAAGGGGCTGATTGGGACGTTTGTGTTGGCATGATTTAACCTCAAATTGCGATTTCAGTTAGCAAGATGCTGAAAATCTTCAGGTATCGGGGTTCATTCGAAACGGTCATATCTGATATCAGGAAGTTTGATTTGGGAATATCAGACGACAGTCCTATTTTAAGGACCACTCGTGACGGCTTGAAAAGGAGACAGGCCATGTCGGCACCGATCAGCAAGACCGGTTTGAAAGAAGTTCCGACCCATGATCCGGTCTGGCATCAACTGAGGGATGAAGCACAAGCGATGGTCGCGGCAGAGCCGGCCCTGTCGTCCTTCGTCTACGAAACTGTTCTGAACCATGACAGCCTGGAAGAGGCCGTCGTTCATCGCCTTGGCGACCGGCTGGGCCGGGACATTGTTTCCGCATCATTGATCCGGCAAACCTATCTTGAAGCCCTGGCAGACGAGCCGGAGCTGGCAAAGATTTTCAGGGTCGACATCGTTGCCGTCTTCGACCGCGATCCGGCATGCTTCCGTTTCCTGGAGCCGGTCCTTTACTTCAAGGGCTTCCATGGCCTGCAGACGCACCGGCTGGCAAACTGGCTGTGGCGCCGTGGCCGGAAGGATTTTGCCCTTTATCTGCAAAGCCGCAGCTCGGAAGTTTTTCAGATCGACATCCATCCGGCAGTTCCTGTAGGGCGCGGTATCTTCATCGACCACGGTACCGGCATTGTGGTTGGCGGAACCGCGGTGATCGAGGACGATGTCTCGATCCTGCAGGGCGTCACCCTTGGCGGCACCGGCAAGGAAGATGGCGACCGCCATCCGAAGATCCGCCGCGGTGTCTTGCTGGGGGCGGGAGCCAAGGTGCTCGGCAACCTGGAAATCGGACATTGCTCGCGCATTGCCTCGGGGTCCGTGGTCCTTCAGGACGTGCCTGCAAACACGACGGTTGCCGGGGTTCCGGCCAAGATCGTCGGCAAGGCAGGGTGCGCAGAACCGGCCCGCAGCATGAATCAGCTGCTCGGTGAAGACGCCGGCCAGACGAATTGAAATTCCGGTTTCAGGAAGACGGGGAAAGCTTGCGGAAAGGCTTTGGCATTTCCGTTGGCTCCTGTAGGGTCCGCGCCAGATTGATGCTGAAGGCAAAGAACAGGAGAGCGCCGTGAAACCCGATGAAATCCGAAAGATCGAAGCCTATCTGCGTTCGAAGTTCGAGAACAAGACCATCAAGGTGCAGGCCCGCCCGCGCAAGGACGACTCTGCTGAAGTTTACATCGGCGATGAATTCATCGGTGTCATCTTCCGGGACGATGAGGATGAAGATCTGAGCTGGAACTTCCAGATGGCAATCCTTGAAATTGATCTGGACGAAGTCTGAGTTTCAGACTTTTCGATCGTAAAGTGAAAAGGCGGCTCCTCTGGTGAGCCGCCTTTTTCATTTCTCCGCCATTCGCTCAAGTCAGGTCATTGCATCCGGTAACCTTCGATGCTGGCAACGATGTCGCCGTCGAGACGGCGCCAGTCCGGCAGAAGCGATTGATCGAAGCTGTAGCGCAGCTCCAGACCCGAGGCGAACACGATGGCGCGGTGGCAACCGGCTTTTCCGGAAGTGCTGTCTTTGCGGCATCGTGCGATGAAGCCGTTTTGAACGGTTGGATCGTAGACGATGAGATCCGTCGCAGGCGCGCCACGCGCCGACAATTTCAGCACCTTCAGTCCAGAAGGCCCCTTCATCTCGCCGCCGCGTGCCAGACGCCTGTAGAACGGATCAAGCCTTGCCCGCAGGCTCTCCCGGCCGGGATTGCTCTCAAGGTCAACCTGGATCGTCGCAGGGGTGTCCCATCCCGTATCGCTGTTTTTCGTGGCGCTGGAAGACCAGTGCAGGTTCAGGCGAAGTGTTTCAAAGGCGGCTTCGGAACCAAGGGCCTGCCGTTTCTGCGAAGCCGTCGCGATCAGGTTCAGGGGAAGCTCAAAGCGGGTCGTGCCAACCGCAAAGCGGACGGGCTGGTCCTGTCTGATGCCTGCCTCCATCGGCCAGCCGGATGACCAGGAGTAGATCTTCCCGCCAACATGAGCCGTGCCCAATACACACATTGCCAACGCCAGCCAGGTGAAGTGGCGGGGATCGGTTCTGATCGGGCCTGGCAAGGAGACAGGTATCACGACTTCAGTCCCTTGATTGGCTGTGCACATATATGGGACAGGTTGTCCTGAAACGGCACAGGTGTCCCGCTTGGGGAAGGCGTTGACACTGCTCGAAGTGGCTCAATTGAGGGGATTTCGCTCATTTGCCGTTCCGGCACAGTCTTTGCTCTTGACCCTTTACGAATTCTTAATCACTTTCCGTGCGAAAGAGTTAACAAGGGGTTAACGGGCGTGCTGTTCAATCTTCTAATCGTTGGATATATCGCATGCGCCGGATTTGTTGCGTCCGGTGTGCTGGGCAGCCTTTATCAGCTAATCACGAAGCAGCCGCCGAAGTTCGCCTTTGACGGAGAGGGCATCCTGTCGTTTATCGCCGGCGTTTTTGTCTGCGTGTTCGCTGGACCCTTCATCATCATGCGCAATGCCATTCGCGGACGCAGGATCGAAAAGCGGCCGTTGGGCTGGCTAGTCGCGTCTTCAACGATTGCCGGCATGTGGAGCATGTGTTCCGGTGTTATGGTGATCAACGTTGCCCTGATCATGATTGGTTACACCTGAGGTCTCATGCCGGTCTTTGCTCTTGATGGACGTACGCCCGTTTTTCCGGAAAACGGGGAATATTGGATCGCACCGAATGCGACGCTGATTGGCGATATCATTCTGCAGGAAGCTGCAAGCGTCTGGTTCAACGCGGTTCTGCGTGGCGACAACGAGCCGATCACCGTCGGCATGCGCTCCAATGTCCAGGACGGCTGCGTCTTTCATACGGACATGGGTTACCCGCTGACCATCGGCGCCAACTGCACGATCGGCCACAAGGCAATCCTGCATGGCTGTACGATCAAGGATAATTCGCTGGTTGGGATGGGCGCGACAATTCTGAACGGAGCTGTCATCGGCTCCAACTGTATCATTGGTGCCAATGCCCTTATTGCCGAAGGCAAGGAAATTCCGGACAATTCTCTTGTGGTGGGCGTGCCAGGAAAGGTCGTGAAAACGTTGCCGTTGGAAGCGGCGAACGGGATTGCGAACTCGGCCGACGGATATGTGCGCAACTGGCGCCGCTTCAAGGCCGGCCTGCGGGAACTCTGACCGGCTTTGATCTTGACCCCTTCGACCTGATCCCGAATGAGCTGGGCCTGAAAAGGCGGGAACCGGCCTGCGGGGGGCGGGCCGGTTCCCTGGATCCGGTCGTGGTAGGGATGGGGAGGGTGGGGACGCGACCGGATCGTCCTAGAGGCCGGCTGAAGCCGGACCAATCCCAATCCTAGTTGGACACGCTACTGACAGTCGTCACGCGCGTGTCTGCAATACCTGTCCACTGCACGGGCGAGCTGGCGGACTGACGCTTGATGTAACGGTAGGGTGTCGAATACCAGGGCAGCACCGCCTCGATCTGGTTGTCGAGGATCATGTCGCCATGGTCCGTACGTACCGTCAGAACGGCATGACCCGAGTTCTGGGTATCTTTTGCAACAGTGATCAGAAGGGCGCTTTTCGGCCAGCCGGCTTCGATCAGGACCCGCTGCTTTTCAAGAACGTATTCTTCGCAGTCACCATATCCGTTTACCGGATAGGTCCAGTATTCTTCCTGGCCGAACAGGTCCTGGTCGGTCATAGGATGAATCCGGCGATTGACTTCCTTGTTGATTGCAATGAGTTCGTTCCAGCGGGCTTCGTCCAGCTTCACGACAACCGGCTTGTATGTTTCCTTCGGACAAGCCGAGACGTTGTCACGGCAGAACTGGTCATAGCCGACGGGTGCCTTGACAACCATTTGCATGTCCATGAAGCGACCGGGTTCTGCCTGTGCAACCGATCCCATGACGGTGCAAGACAGCAACATTGCAGATGCGAGTAGAGTTCTGTGAAGTAATTTCATCGTAACGCCCTCCCCAAGGCTGACGCAACGATGACTCAATGATTTTTACTTGGAGAAAATCTCCAAAGTAAAACTGTATTTGTATTTTACGAGTGTTTGAGTTTCTTTTTATCGTTATTTGAATTTACTTTAATTCAAGTTCGAAGAAAATTTTCGTAAAATTTGATGCATCCTCCAGAAGTCATTGAATTAGCGAGAAATTGGTGTTTTTTGAGTGGTGCGAAATCGGTTTTCAATCGCCTGGTTTTCGGTCTGGAGCGGGCCTTGTGCCCGTCCTCAAGGGTGAGAAAAGGGCATGAAAGTTTTTTGATTTTTTTGGATCTGGTCACCAGAAAAGAAACGCGACTACCCGGAAAATTGCGCAGAAACGAAAAGACCCGGCAAAAAGCCGGGCCTGTCTGAATGGTTCTAAGCACTTGCGATTGATGAGAAAGCTAAAGTCAGCTTTCCTCTGGTGCCGATATGTGATGTTCCAGCAATTCGCGGCTTTGAACGGCAGCAAATTCGACGGCTATGCCACCTTCGATGCGGCGAATGACACGTGCATGCATCTTGCCGAGCGTGATGGCGTCGCCCATCTCCGGCACGATGTCCGTGGCGATGGCCGCGCCGGACAGGGATACGTCTATGATGCGGCAGACATGTTCCGAACCGTCCGGCAGGATCATCTTCGTCATCGGGTTTTTGGGCACGAAGCGGTCGTGACGGCGGTCTTCGGGAAGATTGAGTTCGTCCCGGTTCGCAAGCCACGTCAAAACATTGGCGATCTTGTCGCGTTTGCGGACCGTATTGCGCAGTTCAACCGCAAAGCCACCATCGATCAGGCGGGAAATCCTGCCTTCGACGCGGCTCAGGTGGTCAAGATAGGCAATCACGCGTTCGCCGACCCTGCCGGTGACCGGTGTAATCATGGCCATGCCGCCAGGCGACATGTCGATAACCTGACAAGGATATTCGCGCCGATCTTCAAGCATGAAGCGGCCCAGTATATTGACCTGGACCCGTTGATGGCGCCGGCGGTCAGTGACTTGAAGCGATCTGCTTCCTTCGGTTGCTGTTGCCACTCCGGCGCTCATGCCTGTTCTATCCAAAACGGTGCGCAAATCGCATTGTCCCCGGCTGAGATGCGATTCAAAAGACGTCTTTCAAAGCACTTTAGGTAGCTGGGGTTAACGATGTGTAAGAGTGTAGCTCAGAAGGCGCACAGGTCCAGACTTGTGATCGATAAAAATGCGGGTACGGCCGTGATGTTCGGAATTCGAGCGTTCTCTGGCGAGAAAGCACAATAACGCGAGAGTAAAAATCCGGAAGGAAGGACTTCTTTTCAGCTGAATATAGGCTGCAAAACAGCCGGTACCGGACATGAATTCGGGCCAGCTGATTCTCGGCCGGCCCGATTTCGCAGGTGAACAGGGATGTTACCAGACTTGCTATGTTGTGCGGATCAGGTTTTACCGCCGGAATAGACGGTCAGATGTCCGACCTTGCGCTCCGCACCGCTCGGCAGGGGCGGTGTCGGCATGGCGATGCCCTCGGCGGTGAAGCGCGGCAGGATCGGGTTGAGCGTGGAAGCAGGGGCATCCACGAAATAGGGGCGCTCGTCCGGCCAGACCAGGCGCAGGCTGCTGATCGACTGGCTCAAAATGGGATGCAGGCCGATCCAATAGGGTTTTTCCATCGGGGTACAGCTTCCCAGGACACGGATCCTGCCTTCACCTGGAACATTCAGCGGTACCAGCAGCATTTCCATCTGCAGGATCTGTCCGCGTTCCGTATGGCCGTTGATGCCGATCACGGCCGCGGCTGCATCTTCGGTGATGGCGGCGATCAGGCTTTCCAGGGCTTCACGGTCTTTCACGCTCCAGCCGCGCAGGAAGTTGCGGCCCTTGAGTTCCCGGCAATGTGCAGAACACAGACGTGTGCCGGCGAGGCGGTAGCGCACATCCCTGGAACCATTGGTTTCCAGAATGAAGGTGTCACCAAGAAGGCCGCGGATCTCACCCGGATCGACTTCGCTGCGGTTCGGTGCAGGACGGGCGCCGCGAAGATTGTCCCAGTAGTTGTAAAGAGTTTGCGTTACGCCGTGTTTCATCTGGTTCGCCTCTTTGCCATTCTTGCGCCCGGTGTTTCGTCTCAAGACAGTTCTTGTTTCAAAACGGGACGAAAATGCTTCCCTGTTGGTTTTTGACCTTTACAAAGCAGGGCGCGTGCCAAGTGCTTGTTGGCGCGAAAGCTTGAGAGGCGGTCAGAAATTAAGGTTAATTTTCGGTAAAGCTTGTATTGGGGGCGGTTGCCTGTCAGCTTAACACTCAGTTCATATAGACAGCGGGTGGGAGGAACCTGTTGTTGCAGGTCAGGCCGCGGGCCGATAGGTACAGCCGCCAAGAGCTGCCTCGGTAAAACAAGCGCCGGCCGGAGTGAACAACTGTCCTGAACGGGCGTCGTGGGGACGCGACCGGTTTTGGGGGGCATCGCAAAGCGCTGGTCACCTTTAGGTGGCCGGCGCTTTGTATTTTCAGGCTTTTTGGGGATTGTGACCGGAGAAGTCGAATTCACTATTTCCCGGTTTCGCTTGTTCTGGCGGTCGAACCACTCTTGTTTTGTCTTCGATCTGGCTTAGAAGAAAGACAGGAAAGGCAGAGGGTCCATGAACGTTTACCGCATTGATGAAGAACGCGCCCGGCGCGAAAAAGCCCAGAAGGAACAACCTCCCCAGCGGCCGTCCGGTCCGCCCGTGTTCAATCTGCCCGGGATCATCGTCTGGCTTGGCGGTATCCTGATTGCGATCCACGTTCTGCGTGTGATGATCCTTCCGGCGAACCTGGACAATCTGATCATCGAACTTTTTGCATTCTGGCCGGTAAAATATGCCTATCTCGGCAGTCTGCCGCCTTTTGATCTTCTCTCCAGCCTCTGGGCCTTCGTCACTTACAGCCTGCTGCATGGTGGCGCCATGCACATCATCTTCAACCTGCTCTGGATGGCGATTTTCGGCAGTGCGGTTGCCAGGCGGTTTGGCGTAGGTCGATTTCTGCTGTTTTCGGCGGCCTGTTCCGTTGGCGGGGCGCTGGCTCATCTTGCCACCCACTGGGGGGAAGGGGCGCCGATGATCGGCGCATCCGCCGCCATTTCCGGCCAGATGGCTGCGGCCATTCGTTTCGTTTTCGAGCGTGGTGGCCCGCTGGGAGCGATCCGCAGCAACGATCCGACGGCCTATTTCGTGCCGGCGCAGCCGTTTGCGGAATGCCTTCGCAATCAACAGGTTCTGGTTTTTGTTGCGGTATGGTTCGGGCTCAACCTGTTCTTCGGCCTGATGAGCGGTCCCGTTGCGGGACAGCCGGCAAGTGTTGCCTGGCAAGCTCATATTGGTGGATTTGTCGCCGGACTTGCCCTGTTCCCGCTGTTCGACCCCGTGCCGCAGCGGCGTAATTCCTGACGCGAAGCGAAAGTGGCTTCAAGACGCAAGGTCAACAGTTTGCGCGATCTGATTTTTTTGCCATGATACCTGACGACTGGAGGTCGTCCTGTCGGATTCGAATGGACGTCCGGCCCCAGTCGGTGCGAAAGTGGTCGAGCAGCTGGAACATCTCCTTCCGGAGACCGGCTGGCAGACTACATTAAGGTCGATCAACTATTGACGTTTGATCGCTTCCGATTGAGCGTCGGTTGATCTGGTCCGGTAAAACGGACCGATTGATGCCATGGGAGGTGATTGAATGACCGTAGCCGCTATCCTGAGTGGGAAAGGCCACGATATTATCACAGCGCGCAGCGACGCGTTGCTCAGCGAAATTTGTGAAACCCTGGCAAAACACAAGATCGGTGCCGTGGTCGTTTCCGACAAGGAGGGTGCCGTTGACGGCATTGTGTCAGAGCGGGACATCGTTCGCGTGGTCGGTACGCAGGGCGTGTCGGCGCTGAAAACACCGGTTTCCGGTGTCATGACCAAAAACGTGGTTACCTGCTCCGAAGAGAACAACATCAATGAAGTCATGGCTCGCATGACACAGGGCAGGTTCCGCCATATGCCGGTCGTGAAGGACGGAAAGCTGACCGGTGTGATCTCCATCGGCGACGTCGTGAAGTTCAAGATTGCGCAGGTTGAACTCGAAGCCGAGCAGATGCGCAGCTACATTACGATGGCCTGACGTGAAAAAGGCTGGCTTGTAGGCCAGCCTTTTTGTTTCGACGTGTGATTTATCAATCTTGCCGTTTTGCCAGAAACGCGGTGGCTTCCTTCAGCATTTTCTCGGGTTTTTCCCCGTGCCATGCCGACTGAGACATGTCCGGCAAGCGATGTGCAATGCCCTTGTGGCAATCGATGCAGGTCTTTTCACCCGTGAACAGGAACCGTTGGTGCGCCTCCGAGGCCCTTCCGCTCTGACGGGTTATGTCCATGGAATCGGCGGAATGGCAGTTGCGGCATTCCAGCGAATTGTTCGCCTTGAGCCGGGCCCATTCGTGCTGGGCCAGTTCAAGCCGGTGTTCCAGAAACTTTTCCCGCGTATTGATCGTCCCGAAGATCTTGCCCCAGACCTCTTTTGAGGCCTGCATCTTGCGGGCGATCTTGTCTGTCCATTCATGGGGGACGTGACAATCCGGGCACGTGGCTCTCACGCCCGAGCGGTTGGAGTAGTGGATTGTCGTTTTAAGCTCGGCAAAGACGTTGTCGCGCATCTCGTGACAGCCCGTGCAGAACTTCTCGGTATTGGTCAACTCCAGCGCGGTGTTGAAACCACCCCAGAAAATTATGCCCATGATGAAGCCGCCGAGGGTCAGAAAGCCGAGGCTGTAGTGCACGCTCGGGCGGCGGATGGTGGTCCAGAGCCTTTTGAGGAAGGCCAGCATCATTTGGCCCCCTCTTTGGATTTCACATATTCGAGCACTTCATCGACATCGACAAAGTCGTTCTCGACCAGAGGCCGGGCGTCGGTCTGCGGCACGTGGCACTGATTGCAGAAGTACCGCCGGGGTGTGACGGACGCCAGGAACTGGTTGTCCCGGTTCATGAAATGCGTGATCGACACCATTGGCGCCTGGCTGACTTCAATGGCTGTACGGGAATGACAGCTCAGGCACTTGTTGGAGTTCTTGTCGATCTGATAGCCCTCGATCGTGTGAGGGATCAGCGGTGGCTGCTCGGGATAGTTCCGCACCTGGCGAATGTCGGAGTTCACCGGCTTTGGCATGGGGGCAGGCGTCCCGTTTTCCGCCAACGGCGTTGCGGGGCGCATGGTGGCGATGTGTTCCTGGGCGGCTGCGGCAGCTGCGGCAACCAACAGGGCGGCGCAGGCAAGGCCGATTGCAAAGCGTTTCATGGCTCACCTCACACTGCTTCTACGCGCACGGCGCATTTCTTGAAATCGGTCTGCTTCGACAGCGGATCGGTCGCGTCCAGCGTGACCTTGTTGATCAACTGGCGGGCATCGAACCAGGGCACGAAAATCAGCCCCTTGGGCGGTTTGTTGCGGCCTCTGGTTTCGACGCGGGTGAGAATTTCCCCACGTCTGGATTTGATGCGCACTTCCGCACCGCGCCTCAGGCCTAGAGCCTCGGCATCGTCCGGATGCATGTAGCAGAGGGCATCGGGCACGGCCTTGTAGAGTTCAGGCACGCGCTGCGTCATCGATCCGGAGTGCCAGTGCTCCAGAACCCGGCCGGTGGACAGCCAGAAGGGATACTCCTCATCCGGACTTTCCGCGGGCGGTTCAAAAGGCAGGGCGAAGGCGACCGCCTTGCCGTCCGGTTTTCCGTAAAAGTCGAATGCCGCTCCCTCTTTCACATATGGGTCGTATTTGCCGTTGTAGCGCCAGCGGGTTTCCTTGCCGTCCACCACGGGCCAACGGAGCCCGCGCACCTGGTGGTAGGTGTCGAAATCCGCCAGGTCGTGGCCGTGTCCGCGGCCGAACTGGGCGTATTCCTCAAACAGGCCTTTCTGGATGTAAAAGCCGAACTCGTCGGATTCGCGGTTTTCGTAGTCTTCCGCCCGCTCGCTGTTGGGGAAGGCGTTGACGTTGCCGTTTTCGAACAGAACTTCGTACAGCGTCTTTCCCTCGTAATCGGGATTGTCGGCCAGAAGCTCGGGCGGCCAGACTTCGTCTGTTGTGAAACGTTTGGAAAACTCAACCAGCTGCCACAGGTCGGACATTGCCCCTTCCGGTGCGTCGACAAGCTGGTGCCAGAACTGGGTGCGGCGCTCGGCGTTGCCGTACGCACCTTCCTTTTCAACCCACATTGCGGTTGGCAGAACAAGGTCGGCGGCTTCCGCCGTCACAGTCGGGTAGGCATCGGAAACGACGATGAAGTTTTCCGGATTGCGATATCCGGGCAGGCCTTCTTCCATCATGTTCGGGGCGGCCTGCATGTTGTTGTTGACCTGCACCCAGTAGCAGTTGATTTCGCCGTCCTTGAGTTTCCGGTTCTGCAGAACGGCATGTGCACCAATCCATTCAGGAACGGTTCCTGCCGGCAGTTTCCAGATCTTTTCGGCTGTTGCCCGGTGCTCCGGATTTGAAACCACGAGGTCGGCAGGCAGACGGTGAGCGAAGGTGCCGACTTCGCGGGCGGTGCCGCAGGCAGACGGCTGGCCGGTCAGGGAGAAGGGGGAATTGCCGGGCTGGGCAATTTTACCGGTCAACAGGTGGATGTTGTAGATGAGGTTGTTCATCCACACACCGCGGGTATGCTGGTTGACACCCATTGTCCAAAGGGACATCACCTTGGTGTCCGGATCTGCGTAAAGCTCGGCGATCTGCTGAAGCCGCTCCTTTGAAATGCCGGACTTCTCCGCGGCGAAATCCAGTGTGTAGGGTTTCACGAATTCGGCGAATTCCTCGAGAGACATCGGCTCGGAATCGCCGCTGCCGGCATTCGCTGCAGCGGCTTCAAGCGGATTTTCCGGTCGCAAGCCATAGCCGATGTCCTGTGCGCCCTTCCGGAAATTGACGTGGTTTGACACGAACTCCTCGTTCACCGCGCCGGACTGGATGATGTGGTTCGCAATATAATTGGCGATGATCAGGTCCGTCTGGGGAACGAATACGCCGGGAATGTCCGCCAGATCGAAGCTGCGATGTTCGAAGGTGGAAAGCACGGCAACCTTGACATGGGGATGGCTGAGGCGCCGGTCGGCGATCCTGGTCCACAGGATCGGGTGCATCTCGGCCATGTTGGAGCCCCAGAGCACAAAGGCGTCGGCGTTTTCAAAGTCGTCGTAGCAGCCCATGGGCTCGTCAATGCCGAAGGCACGGATGAACCCGACGACCGCAGACGCCATGCAGTGGCGAGCGTTGGGGTCGATATTGTTGGATCGGAAGCCGGCCTTCATCAGCTTGGAAGCCGCATACCCCTCCCAGACCGTCCATTGGCCCGAGCCGAACATGCCGACAGCCTTCGGGCCCTTGGCCTTCAGTGTCGCCTTCCATTTCTCGGCCATGATGTCGAACGCTTCGTCCCAGGACACCGGTTCGAAGTCTCCGTCCTTGTCGAACTTGCCGTTCTTCTTGCGCAGGAGCGGTGTCGTCAGCCTGTCCTTGCCGTACATGATCTTCGACAGGAAGTAGCCCTTGACGCAGTTGAGGCCCCGATTCACCTCCGCTTCAGCGTCGCCGTGGGTTGCAACCACGCGTCCTGCCTTGGTCGCGACCATGATGGAGCAGCCGGTGCCGCAGAAGCGGCAGGCTGCTTTGGACCACTTCAGGTCGGTCAGATGCGCATGGGTAACAAGGTTCTGTGCGGCCGCAGGCACGGGGAGTCCCGCTGCCGCGGCGGCGGCCGCCACAGCCTGCGCCTTGATGACATCACGTCTGCTAATTCCGCTCATTGTGTGTCTCCTTGAAGGGAGGTCGGTGCCGCCTCGGGCGCACCGTCTGTTTGGTGGTAAACAAGGGATGCGCTCACAACGCCTGTGAGCAGCTGGATATCCGTGAGGGCCTGTACGATTTCCGCTTCGTTCGCGGTTTCCAGTGTCACGATCAGGCGTCCCTGATCATCGGAATGGGCGATCTCGGCGCCGCCGAGTGCAAGAACATCCCGCTCGACATCGGATATCGCTTCGGTCCGCGCATGAACGAGAAGACTGGCTATGTGGACTGTTTTGCTCATGCTGTCTGGGCATCCTCTTTGGGATGGACAATGGCCAGTGCATCCTGCGGACAGACTGGGAGACAGGCTCCGCAGCCCGTGCAGGCATCTGTTTCGATGCGAAGCCGGCCAAAGGGGCGTTTGGTAAGATCTATGCGGATTGCCGAAGTGGGGCAGATATCCCGGCACACCTGGCAGGCAATGCCATGATCCTGCAGGCAACCCGGCTGAAATTCAGCCTTCATCGGCCAGGCCGGCGTTCGCTTCGTGTCAAAGACGTCCTGTGCGCAGGCTTCTGCGCATTTGCCGCAGAAAGTACATTCGCCGCCGTCGAAGACAACTTCCGGCTTCCCGGTGTCGTCCGGCCTCAAGATGGATTCGGGGCAAGCTTCGCTGCAGGCGTTACAGCTTGTGCAACGCGCAGCAACCAGGGCTTCGTCCGTCCAGGGGGGGCGAAGTCTCTGGATCTCCGGTTGGCTGGGCAGTTTCAGGAATGCTCTGCGGCTGGCCGAAAAATGAGGGTCGGGTGACATGGCATCAGCCCGTCGGCGGCCCAAGGACCAGCTGTGACATCCAGATGATAAAGCCGTAGCCGCCAACAATTGCGACGGAAAGCGCCGGGGCAAGCAAAACGGCCAACAGGATGAACGCAATCCGTTCGTCCCGTTTGCTTGGAACAGTGTTGTCCGCCATAGCCTCTCCCTCAGCTTGCGGTCGATAGGGAATCAGGCACGGGATTTTGATCTTGTTGTTCGCGCCTAGTGGAAACTTAGGCACAAGAGAGAGGGTGGAGATATACGGGATACTACTTAAAATTTTGTTTCAAGAATTCGAAAGTTAATATGTTTCAATGGCTTGCGGATAAGCCCCGCTCAAGGCTGGTGGCTCTACTGCCGGGCTCAACCCTTGCCGTAAACTTCGTCGGGATCATAGACCCTCTCGGTTTCCACGCGCTCCAGACGCACAGACCCATCGTCACCTTTGATGGTTTTACGATAAAAACAAGAGCGATATCCCACATGGCAGGTTGCGCCATTGCCGGCAACCGAAACCTTCAGGACCAGGGCATCCTGGTCGCAATCGGTCAGGATTTCGTGCACGGTCTGGATCTGGCCGGAGGTTTCGCCCTTCTTCCAGAAGCTCTGGCGAGAACGGCTCCAGTACCAGGCCTCGCCGGTCTCGATCGTCCGCTTCAGGGCCTCGGCGTTCATGTAGCCAACCATGAGCACTTCGCCTGACGCCACATCGGTGACGACAGCCACAATCAGGCCGTCCCGGTCAAACTTCGGCATCATCAGATCGCCGTTTTCGACCGTTGCCTTGTCGCCGCGCTCAGTCAGGTGGGTATTGCACATGGGAGGAAAGCCCTTGTCGTCATTGATAACGCAAGGGCTGAAAACTCAGAGACCCTTGCCGCGTACCAGAGACATGAATTTCGCCTGTTCGGCGGGATCGTCCTGGAATACGCCGGTAAACTGGGTGGTGATCGTGGAAACACCAGGTTTCTGGACACCGCGCATGGTCATGCACTGGTGTTCGGCTTCCAGCATCACGGCCAGGCCACGCGGGGCCAGAGCGTCGTCAATGACCGATGCGATCTGCGCAGTCAAGTTTTCCTGCGTTTGCAGACGCTTGGCGTAGATGTCGACAACGCGTGCCAGTTTGGAAAGACCAACGACGCCTTCTGCGGGGTAATAGGCGATATGAGCTTCGCCGATGAAAGGCAGCATGTGGTGTTCGCAATGGGAATGGAACGGGATGCCGCGCACAAGGACGATATCCTTGTAGCCGCCAACATCTTCGAACGTCCTTGCAAGATGCTCTGCCGGATCTTCGAAGTAGCCACTGTAAAGCTGGCTCAGCGCCTTGACCACGCGCTTCGGTGTTTCCACCAGACCTTCGCGGTCCGGGTCGTCGCCGGTCCAGGCCAGAAGCGTGCGCACCGCAGCTTCCGCTTCTTCACGGCTTGGCCGATGCAACTGATCCGGGGACTTTCTTTCGAAGGTTTTTTCTACCGGCTTGAGGACAGCGTCCATGGGGATCCTCGCAATTTTACCCTTGTCACTCGTCATACGGCGCCCGCTGGTGCACAGATCAGAAGGTTCGGGCTTTTCAAGCCGCGGACCCTTATCATACTCCAGGCAAAAAGCGAACGCACAGTTTCTGAGCGGGAGGAGCCGGTTTCTAGCGTGCAAACGTCATGCGAAAGACCAACTGCGACCACTCTGCCCCTTGCGAATTTGCCGTGGCGTCTGATGTATATATATGAAAGCAGTGCGCCATCAATGTGTCGCGCATCACAGGCATTCACGAAGAGGCGAGTTATGCTCGACGACATTTATAACGCGAAGATCCTCGAATTCGCCGGAAATATCCCGCGGATCGGCCGTCTCGAGCATCCGGACGCAAGCGCAAAAGCTCATTCCAAATTGTGTGGCTCCACCGTCATTGTCGACCTTTCCATGAAGGACGGCGTCGTCACGGATTTTGCTCACGACGTCAAAGCCTGCGCGCTTGGCCAGGCGTCTTCGTCAATCATGGCTCGAAATATCATCGGCGCGCGCGCAGATGAGTTGCGCGAAGTGCAACAGACCATGCGCGCCATGTTGAAGGAAGGCGGCGAGGCCCCCACAGGCCGCTTCGAAGACCTGAAGTTTCTGGAACCGGTCCGCGAATACAAGGCGCGCCATGCCTCGACGCTATTGACCTTTGATGCCGTTGTCGATGCGCTCGACCAGATCGAGGCGAAAGCCAAGGAAGACAGTGCGGTCGCGTGACCGCAGTTCTGCGTCCCATGTGTTCTTGCCATAACGAACCGCGAAAGCCGGATGGCCGATTGTCACCAATCGGATATGCAGCGATAGGGCTTATCTGGCTTTACCGCCATTCCCTGTCGCTCTTCATGGGGCGCACCTGCCGCTACGCGCCGACTTGCTCCGATTACACCGAGCAATCCATTCGCCGCTTCGGTTTTTGGGCCGGGGGGTGGGTTGGCTTGTCCCGAGTTCTTCGGTGTAATCCCTGGGGCTCCTCCGGTTTTGACCCGGTTCCAGACACCTTGCCGCCAGATGCGCACTGGTTTTTGCCCTGGCGTTACGGTCATTGGACCGGCAAGCACATACCGCCGGAACATCGTCTGGACTAATCGCTCATCCGATCTGTTGTTGACCCAACGTCAGGTTGGTGCAACGCTTGCCTCTCATGCTAGAAGGCGGAGGGAAGAATGAGCGGACGCGACTTCCATTTCGTGATGATCAAGCCGACCCATTACGACGACGACGGTTATCCGATCCAGTGGCTTCGCTCTGCAATTCCTTCCAACACGCTCGCCAGCCTGAACGGGCTCGCAGAAGCGGCCCGCAACCGTCAGGTTCTTGGGAAGGATGTCCGCATCCATCTTCATACCTTTGATGAAACCAACAAGCGGGTTCGTCCGGAAAAGATTGCCCGGGATATCCGAAAAGCAGGCGGAAAGGCCCTGATCGCGCTGGTCGGGGTTCAGTCCAACCAGTTTCCCCGGGCGACCAACCTTGCGCGCAGGTTTCTAGGTCTTGGTCTGCCGGTGGCCATCGGCGGATTTCATGTCTCCGGCTGCATATCCATGCTGGATGAAATGCCGGAAGAGATGGTTCGGTTGCAAAAGGAAGGTGTCGTCTATTTTGCCGGCGAGGCCGAGGACGGGCGGTTGGACGATGTCTTCCGCGATGCCTTTTCTGACGATCTGAAGCCGCTTTACAATTTCATGGCGGACTTGCCGTCGCTGGAGGGGGAGCCGACCCCGATCCTGCCAACCCGGCACATTCGCTTCACGGCCGGATCGCATTCCAGCTTCGATCTTGGCCGCGGTTGCCCGTTCCAGTGTTCCTTCTGCACCATCATCAACGTGCAAGGTCGCAAAAGCCGGTTTCGTTCCGCCGACGATCTGGAGCAGATCATTCGCGACAACGTTGCACAGGGGATCGACCGTTTTTTTCATCACCGACGACAATTTCGCCCGCAACCGGGAATGGGAGCCGCTGTTTGACCGCTTGATCCAGCTTAGGGAGCAGGAGAGTTTCGACATCAAGTTCATCATCCAGGTGGACACGCTTTGTCACCGGATTGACGGTTTCATCGAGAAAGCGACGCGGGCAGGGGTCAACCGGGTCTTCATCGGGCTGGAAAACATCAATCCGGACAATCTCATGGCCGCAAAGAAGCGGCAGAACAAGATCACCGAATACCGGGAGATGCTGCAGAAATGGCGGGCCCACGGAGCAACCACCTATGCCGGTTACATCATCGGTTTTCCGGGCGATACCAAGGAGTCGGTCCTGCATGATGTCGAGATCATCAAAAAGGAGCTTCCGCTCGATCTGCTCGAGTTCTTTTATCTGACGCCGCTTCCGGGATCCGAAGATCACAAGGTGCTGTTAAGCAAAGGCATCTGGATGGATCCAGACCTCAACAAGTACGATCTCAATCACCGGGTGAGCCATCACCCGAAAATGAGCGATGAGGATTGGGAGGAGGCTTACCGGCAGGCCTGGGCAAGCTACTATTCGGATGGCCACATCGAAACGGTGTTGCGCAGAGCCGCGGCGCATCGCAAGGGGCGTCCGGGCAACAAATTGTTCCTGATGATGTGGTTCAAGCTGATGGTCGAATGCGAAGGCGTTCATCCGCTTGAGGGCGGTTATTTCCGCCTGAAATGCCGCACAGACCGACGCGGCGGGCTGCCGCTTGAAAATCCGCTGGTGTTCTATCCGCGGTATCTTGCCGAAATCGTCGCCAAACATTGGGTCTATCTATCTGCCGTCTGGCGGGTTTACCGGATCTACCGGAGGGTCAAGGCATCGCCCGACAGGCGGACGTATTCCGATCTTGCCATTGCCCCGATGGACCGGAGCGAAGAAGAGGATCTGGCGATGATCCGGGAAACACGCGGCGGCGCGGAAGCGGTTGCCAAACAGCTTCGCGATGCCGCGCTTTCGAAGGCAGGAAAAGACCGGGCGAAGGCAGCTTCGGCCCTATGATGGAGAGGCCGTAGCCTTGCGCCGAAGCAGTCGCCAGCCGAAGGTCATGCCCATCGCGGCAATGATGATCGCAGCCGCTCCGACAAGCTGCAGCGGTTTCAGCTGATGGCCGAAGGCAACATAATCGACAAGGATCGCCACCACTGGATAAATGAAGGAAAAGGCACCTTGCAGATAGGTCGGCAGCTTCTGCACAGCGCCATACATGAGGATGTACATCAACCCAGTGTGAACGGCGCCAAGCGTGACAAGCGAGCCCCAGGCCATTGTACCTTCCGGCAGAGCGTTCCAGCTGACGAAGGGGGCAAGCATCAGGATGCCGACACAGACCTGTACCAGCGCGATCAGCTGTGGAGGCGTTCCCGTCAGCTTCTTGGTCAGCAGGGCTGCGACAGCCCAGAAAAAGGCCGCACCGAGCGAGAGTGCTATACCGAGTGCATAATTTGAACCGGCATATTCGACAGCGCCGGGTTTTGCCTGGACGATCAGCAGGACACCGGCAAAGGCAATGACCAGCCAGCCGAGCTTGTTGACGGTGATCCGTTCTCCAAGAAACAGAATGCCGAAACCGACCAGGATGAACGGCTGGGTATTGTAGACAGCGGTTGCCACGCCGATGGATGCCTCGGAATAGGCAGTGAAGAGCATTGCCCAGTTCACCACGATGGCAACGCCCCCTATGGCGGCAACGGCCAGTTTCTTCCAGGTCAGGTGCCGGCGGAGTAGGCCCTGGGCAGAACAGATGACAAGTAGCGCGAACGCACCGAAGGCGCAGCGCCAGAACACAACGTCGATGGCGCCCTGGCCGGAAAGGACCACGAAAAGTCCTATCGTTCCCAGAATGGTCATGGCGGCGGTCATTTCGGTGGCGCCGCGCAATGTCTTGTCCATTTTTGCCTCCAAGCGTTTCAGGATGGCCTTCATTCTGCCAAGGAGATGGAAGCGAGTACTTTTGATAAATCAGCTGAAACTGGTATTGTTTTGTGAAATGTAAGCTTATCTGCCGATTGGTGTTTCGAAATGAAGATGGATGAGACGGATATCAAGATCGTTGAAGCCTTGATTGACGACGCGCGCATGTCGTTGAAAGACTTGGCCGCTCACGTGGGATTGTCGTCGCCCGGTGTTTCGGAGCGGATCCGCCGTCTGCAGGAACGCGGCGTCATTCGCGGCTTTACCGTGGATATTGATCCGAAGGTGCTTGGATACAGTCTGCAGGCGATCGTGCGCATTCGACCGCTGCCTGGAAAGCTGCATATCGTGCAGCAACTCATTCAGGAAATTCCCGAGTTTTGCGAGTGCGACAAGGTCACGGGAGAAGACTGTTTCGTCGCCCGACTTGCCATTCCTTCCATCGATCAGCTCGACGGAATTCTGGACCGGATTTCGGACAAGGCGGAAACCAGCACCTCGATTGTCAAATCCCAGCCGATCCGCCGCCGTCCGCCGCCCTTGGCTGTGGCTGAGAAGGCCTCTTGAGGCCTGCGTTTCCGGGCCGTTAAGGCCTGAATGCAAAATGTGTTGCCGCGACGAAAATTCTCAAAGACAGCACCTGCAAATCGGTGTATTCCGCAAATGCCGCCGACCGGTCCGTGCAGTCTCGAAACTGCCTCAGGGCCGTCGCCAATGTTGGATGGAGACCGGGTGCGGCGCACCGGACTTTGGGTCTTTCAAGGCACCATGGACAAGGCTTCGCCCCAGGCCGAAACCGGGGATATTCTCATTCGCACTGCCGAGCCCGGCGATCTCGCCGAGCTGTTTCGCATTGAAAACGCCGCCTTCGCCGGAGATCGCATTTCCCGGCGAAGCTTCAGGCGATTTCTGGAGAGCCCTCGCGCACGCCTTTTGGTCGCAACCGGTCCAGACGGACTGGTTGGGTACGCGCTGCTGCTCTTGCGCCAGGCAACCGCGCTGGCGCGGCTCTATTCGCTTGCTGTGGATCCGGCCTGCCGGGGGCAGGGGCTTGGTGCAAAGCTGCTGGAAGCGTCCGAAGTTGCCGCTTTCGACAGCGATCGCATTGTGCTGCGGCTTGAAGTGCGTGCAGACAATGAGGCGGCCATCGCACTCTATCACCGCAGCGGCTACCGGATGCTGGGCAGGGTAGAGGCCTATTACGAGGATGGCTGCGCAGCGTTGCGCATGGAAAAGCTGCTCCATGGTCCGGTGCTGGGTACCGGCAACGCGCCGTATTACTCGCAGACAACCGAATTCACCTGCGGCCCGGCCTGTGCACTGATGGCGGCCCGGCATTTCGACCGGTCGGTTCCGGCAGAGCCCTTGACGGAACTCACGCTCTGGCGGGAGGCAACGACGATCTATCTCGCCTCCGGTCATGGCGGCTGCGGTCCCTTCGGCCTGGCCAATGCGCTTGCGCGGCGCGGGCTTTCGGTCGAGGTCAGGCTGTTTCCCGACGAGCTCCTGTTTCTCAATTCGGTTCGGAACCCGGAAAAGCGCAAGGTTCTGACCCTGGTACAGGAAGGCTACCGCTCGGAAGCCGCGCAGCTTGGTGTTGCCCGTTCGGAAAACCCCTTGGAAGCAACTGCACTGGCGACCGAGATATCAGCCGGTACGCTCGCGATCGTGCTCATTTCCGGCTACCGCATGTTCGGTCAGAAAGTGCCACATTGGGTGCTTGTGCATGACGCGGACGATCGCCACCTCATCATTCATGACCCGTGGCTTGAGCGCAAAGGCCATGAAAGTCCGGCAGATGCTGCCAACCTTCCCATTCCCTTTGCCGAATTCGACCGCATGGCCCGCTGGGGCCGCAGCGCGGTACGTGCCCAAATCCTGATACGAAAGGACGCCTGATCCAATGTCTTCCTGGGTCATTCTGGTCGACAACCTCAAAGACCTCTCCAACACGGAAACGCCGCACAAGGTCATGACCGTGCGGGAGTATCTGACGCACCCGAAACTGTTTACCGGTGCCAAGCCGACCATTCTCAACCTGTCGCGCTCCTACGCTTATCAGGGGGCAGGCTATTACGCGTCGCTTCTGGCTGAAGCACGCCAGCACCGCGTGGTGCCGGTTGTCGAGACGATGATCGAACTGTCCCGCAAGCAACTCTATCAGCATGCCTTGCCGGAGCTTGAAGACCGGCTGAACCGCTGCCTTCGCAAGATGGCACCGGAGGCTGCTGGTGCGGTCTCTCGGCTGCTGATCTATCTCGGCCAGGTTGGCGACCCTGCACTTGAACCATTCGCGCGGCTCTTGTTCGACTGGTTCCGCGCACCTGTGCTGGAGGTACTGCTGGAAGAGGGCGAATGGCGCAGCATCAAGCGCATCCGCGTGCTGGCGGTAAATGACCTTGAGGCGGAAGAGCGCGCGCAATTTCTGGCAGCGGTGGAAAGCTATACGACACGTCCCTGGCGGGCGCCGAAACAGCGCGCCCTGATGAAGTACGCCATGGCTGTTCTGTCCGATCCCAAGGAAGAGTTGCCGCCATCCTCCATCGCCTCTCTGAAGCACATGGCCAAGGTGGCGGCGCGCCACGGGGTTGAAGTCGTGCCGATCGGCAAGGGTGATCTCGACAAGCTGGCGCAGTATGATGCGCTGTTCATTCGCGAGACCACCAACATCGACAATCACACCTACCGCTTTGCCCGGCGCGCCGTGCAGGAAGGCATGCCGGTGATCGACGATCCGGTGTCGATGATCCGCTGTACCAACAAGGTCTATCTGACCGAGCTTCTGGCAAGTCATGGCATCGCGACGCCCAAGACCATCGTCCTGTCTTCCCTGAAGGAGGCGGGTGACCTGGAAGCCAAGCTCGGCTCTCCGATCGTTCTGAAGATCCCTGACGGCTCCTTCAGCCGTGGCGTGTTCCGGGTGACGGGCGCTGAACCCATCAAGGAGAAGCTGAAAGAGCTTTTCCAGGAAAGCGCCATCCTGCTTGCGCAGGAATACTGCCCGACGGACTTCGACTGGCGCATCGGTGTGCTGGACGGAGAACCGCTGTTCGCCTGCCAGTATCTGATGGCCAAGAAACACTGGCAGATCGTGCGGCACGAGACCGGCAAGAAGGCCGTCGAAGGCGGGTTCAAGACAGTTTCCATGGCCGAAACACCGCCAGCAGTGATCGATATCGCGGTTCGGGCGGCGCGGCTTATCGGTGATGGTCTTTACGGCGTCGATCTGAAAGTGATCGGCGAGCGGGTGGTGGTCATCGAGATCAATGACAATCCAAACCTCGATCACGGGGTTGAAGATCTGGCGGAAAAGGACGCTGTCTGGGATCAGCTTATCCGCTGGTTCGTACGCCGCCTGGAGGCGCGCTAGGGCAACACCGCCGGCCAAATCAAGGGAAATGCTTCGGAAAAGGTTGCCGGATTAGTTTGAATCCCGTATGCCCGGCCCGTTCCATTTCCTTTGAACAGCTTACCTGCCTTGTCTGCAGGAGTGAGCAGGAGAAAACCGATGATTGAACTTACTTTCCCCGACAATTCCGTGCGCCAGTACGAGCCAGGCACCACAGGCCTTGCCGTCGCCGAAGGCATTTCCAAGTCGCTGGCCAAAAAGGCCGTGGCAATGGCTCTCGACGGGGAACTGAAAGATCTCACCGACCCGATCAGCGGCAATCACCAGATCGAGATTGTCGCCCGCGACGACCCGCGCGCCCTTGAACTGATCCGCCACGATGCGGCCCACGTCATGGCCGAAGCCGTGCAGGAACTTTGGCCCGGTACCCAGGTGACCATCGGTCCGGTGATCGAAAACGGCTTTTACTACGACTTCAAGCGCGTTCACCCGGACACGGGCGCCGACTGGCCATTCACGCCGGAAGAGCTGCCGGTTATCGAAAAGAAGATGCGCGAGATCATCGGCCGCGGTGCGCAGTTCACCAAGGAAGTGTGGAGCCGCGACGAAGCGAAGCGCTATTTCGCAGCCAAGGGCGAGGACTACAAGGTCGAGCTCGTTGATGCGATTCCGGAAGATCAGGAACTCAAGATCTACAAGCAGGGCCAGTGGCTGGACCTGTGCCGGGGTCCGCATATGGTCTCCACCCGGCAGATCGGCGATGCCTTCAAGCTGATGAAGGTGGCCGGCGCCTACTGGCGCGGCGACAGCAACAACGAAATGCTGACGCGCATCTACGCAACGGCGTGGCACAGCGAGAAGGAGCTCAAAGCCTACCTTCACATGCTGGAAGAGGCCGAAAAGCGCGACCACCGCAAACTGGGCCGGGAAATGGACCTGTTCCATTTCCAGGAAGAAGGACCGGGTGTTGTCTTCTGGCACCCGAAAGGCTGGGACATGTTCCAGAGCCTGATCGCCTACAAGCGCCGGGTTCTGAAGGACACCTACAAGGAAGTGAACGCACCGCAGGTGCTGCACACGTCGCTTTGGGAAACCTCCGGTCACTGGACCTGGTACAAGGAGAACATGTTCTCCGTGCAGTGTGCCGATCCGGAAGCCGAGGACGAGCGTGTCTTCGCGCTGAAGCCGATGAACTGCCCCGGGCACGTACAGATCTTCAAGCACGGGCTGAAGAGCTACCGCGATCTGCCGATGCGCCTTGCCGAGTTCGGTGCGGTGCACCGCTACGAACCGTCTGGTGCACTTCATGGTCTGATGCGCGTGCGCGGCTTCACCCAGGACGATGCCCATGTTTTCTGTACTGAAGAGCAGATGGCGGATGAGTGTCTCAAGATCAACGACTTGATCCTGTCTGTGTATGAAGACTTCGGCTTCGACGAGATCGTGGTGAAACTGTCCACCCGTCCGGAAAAGCGCGTCGGCACCGACGAGGCATGGGATCATGCCGAAGCGATCATGTCCGATGTGCTGAAGCAGATCGAAGCCCAGTCGGGCGGCCGGGTGAAGACCGACATCCTGCCGGGCGAGGGCGCTTTCTACGGTCCGAAGTTCGAGTATACCCTGCGCGATGCCATCGGCCGTGAATGGCAGTGCGGCACGACGCAGGTCGACTTCAACCTGCCGGAACGCTTTGGTGCCTTCTACGTCGACAAGGACGGCGAGAAGAAGACACCGGTGATGATCCACCGCGCGATCTGCGGGTCCATGGAACGGTTCCTGGGTATCCTGATCGAGAATTTCGCCGGTCACTTCCCGCTGTGGTTTGCGCCGCTGCAGATCGTGGTGGCAACGATCACTTCGGAAGCCGACGATTACGGCCAGGAAGTGGCGGATCTGCTCAAGGCGAAAGGCCTCAAGGTCGAGACCGATTTCCGCAATGAGAAGATCAACTACAAGGTCCGCGAACACTCGCTGGCCAAGGTGCCGGTGATCATCGTGTGCGGCATGCGTGAAGCCGAGGAGCGGACCGTGAACGTTCGCCGTCTCGGTTCCAAGGACCAGACCCCGATGGGCCTCGACGAGGCGATTGCAGCGTTCGTTGAAGAAGCGACGCCGCCAGACCTGAAGTAAGGTTTTCCCTGGCATTAAGGGAAATTCTGACAGCTTGCACATTGCCCTGGCATCAGGGCAATGTGCTGTCACAATCATGAAACAGGGTGTCTGGTATTGGGTTCCGGATTTGCCACCGTTTCATCAGGGTCAAGACGACTGCCGTGAACTACGCTGAATTCAGTTATGCCAATCCTGAGCATCCACCGCTAAAGCGTTGGACCATCCGCACCATTGAAGGTCTCTCCGGCCGGCGAAAGCTGGTCAACATCTACGAGGTGTGGAAGGAAACAATGGTCGGCACGTCCGACTATATCTGGAACGACCTTCTCGGCCTGATCAACCTCAACGTTTCGGTTGCAGATGGCGAATGGCCGCCGAAGGATCTGCCGGAAGGTCCACTGGTGCTTATCGCCAATCATCCCTACGGCATCGGCGATGGTCTAGCGATCCTGGCACTCGCGGAACAGCTTGGCCGCCCGTTCAAGATCCTGATCAACAACGAGTTGCTGAAGGTACCGGAAGTCCGGCCGTTTTCGCTGCCGGTCGATTTCGAGGAAACCAAGGAAGCGCTCAAGACCAATATGGCCACTCGCAAGGAGGCGCTGCGCCTGCTGCAGGAAGGCACGACCATTATCGTTTTTCCAGGTGGTGGCGTGGCAACGGCTGCCAAGCCATTCGGCCGTGCGGAAGAACTGCCTTGGAAGACTTTCACGGCAAAAATGATCCGGTCTTCGAGAGCAACCGTCCTTCCGCTTTATTTCGACGGGCAGAATTCCTGGCTGTTCCACCTGGTCAGCAAATACTCGCTGACCCTTCGTCTCGCGCTGCTTGTGCGCGAGTTCCGCCGTATCCTCGGGTCTGTGATGACCGCACGCGCGGGCAGGGCAATCCCGTTCGAAACGCTTTCGGGATTTGGCGATCAGAAGGAGATCATGGATTTCCTGCAGACCAAGGTCATGGAGATGGCGCCGCCCACACGGACCCGGCGTTTGCTTGGCCGACGGCGTTAGACGTCGCTACCCAGTCAGATCTTAAAGTCGCCGGGAACACGGCGCAGGTCAGTTGTTGATGCTGGACTGCTGCTGGCTGGCCAGTTCGCTGATGGAAGTGACCACTTCAACTTCCCGGTCTTCACCCGGTTCCACCTGGAATGTGTGCAGGTAGGTGCGGCCATTGTTGCGGGCGAGGGCTTCATATTCGCCTTCTGCCAGCACGAAATCAGGGAAGGCACCTGTCGCTTCGACCACGACGTCCCCCCCCGGGCTCAGGACGGACCACGTCGTGTTGGCAATTGCTTCGCCGCCACGTTCGTTGACCAGTTTGAGCGTGATACCGGCGGCCTTGTGGAAGATTGTCGCTTCAGTGAGCTTGCCCGGCAGCACCTGAATATCGGCCCGGACGACCGCGTTCACATCGCCGTATTTGCTGACAACATGATAGGTGTTGGCGCTGAGACGGAGAATGGAGCCCGGCTTGACGTTGCTGGCGATCAGGTTGCGTTCGCCGCGCTGATTGAATTCCATGCCATAAAGATCGAAGGCCACGGCGCGCCCGTCGAGGTCTTCACCATCCTTGAGTGCCGCACCGAATTTAATGCCGCCCGCATTGAGCGTCACCATCTTCGACTGGACTTCCTTGCCGATGACGATGCGGTTGGTTGCCTGGGAGAAGCCGTAGGCGGTGTGAATCAGGTAGGTGCCCGGGTCGAGCCGGAATTCGGCATCACCACCTTGCGACGTTGCAACAAGTTGCAGGCGCCCGTCGGCATTGGTCGTTTCCGAATAGATCCGCCAGATGAGCCCTTCGTTCAGCGGAGGGCTGTCGGGCGTCAGCTTTGCCATCAGGTAGAGAGCGCCTTGCCGCAAGCCGCCCTTGATACCGGGGGATGATGCCCTGGCCGGCGCATAGGGGACAAGCGTATCGGAAAAGAGGGGTTCCGGCTCGCGGTCGAGCAGGTTGATGATGGGTTCTTCAGGGGCAGCAGACGGTGCGTTCGGGTCCGGTTTTTCCGCAGGGGCCGGCGGTACGTCAGATGTCTGCGCCAAGGTCGCAGGAGCAAGGCCCATCGAAAGGACGGCGCTCAGCATTATCGAAAATGCAGTGCATCTGACTGCACGCTTTAAAGCCGATTGGCCGAAGAGGGGGGCTGAATTCACCATGCCTACGTCGTTATCATTTTGACTCGCAGACTTTTACCAGTCTTTTGAGGCATTCGTCACCCGAAACTGACCTTGGAGATCCGGTCCGGTTTGCCTGGTGCAAGTGCACCGGATGCAGGGTAACGACTATGTTTCTGTTTCCAGTACGTTTTTTGGAATTCTCGGTGCAATCTGACCGATCACGGGCCAAGGACGATTTTCCCGAGATTCACCGCACTGCAGCGTTGTCCCTTAATGCGCCCGGAAATTGGGCAAATTCAAGACGCCGCGATCAAAGTTGACAATTACGGTCAATGAATTAGGTGGATCGTACGATTGCAACAGGCCGACAGGATCTTTTCATGCCGAGTAACAGCGCCGGATCGCCGGCAACTCTGGACTTTCTGCGACAGCGGCGCTCCCACCCCTCTGTTACCATGACAGCCCCGGGGCCGAACGAAGAACAGATCAACGACATTCTGACCATTGCAGCGCGCGTGCCAGACCATGGCAAGCTGGCGCCCTGGCGTTTCGTTCTTTACAGGCCGGAACAGGGACGCACGATTGGTTCCTGGCTGGCGGACCGATATGAAGCACTCAACGGACCGCTCGACGGCGAGCAACGCCAGAAGGAACTGACCCGCTTCACCCGTGCACCATTGGTGATCGGTGTTCTAAGCCAGGCAGCCGAGCATCCGAAAATTCCGGTCTGGGAACAGGAGCTTTCCGCCGGTGCCGTCTGCATGAACCTGCTGACAGCCGCGGCAGCTTCAGGTTTCGCGTCGCAGTGGCTGTCCGAATGGTTTGCCTTCGATGAAGATGCAGCCCGTTACCTTGGCGCGCGAGACGGAGAGCGGTTTGCGGGGTTCGTACATATCGGAACCCCGACACAACCACCTTTCGAGCGTCCGCGCCCCGACCTTGCCGATATTGTATCCACCTGGACAGAGACCGACTGACCCATGTTCTACGAAACGGAAAAAAACGACCACGGCCTGCCGCATAACCCGTTCAAGGCTATTGTCGCACCCCGGCCGATTGGCTGGATCTCCACACTCGACAAGGACGGCAAGGCCAACCTTGCACCCTACAGTTTCTTCAACGCGGTCTGCGATACACCGCCGATCGTGATGTTCTCTTCCACCGGGTACAAGGACAGCGTCTCCAACATCGACGCGACAGGGGAGTTCGTCTGCAACATGGCGAACCTCGGCCTCAAGGACGAGATGAACCAGACCTCCGCCTCCGTCGCACATGAGATCTCCGAGTTCGATCTGGCAGGGTTGGAGATGGCTGCCTCAAGACTGGTGAAAGCGCCTCGCGTTGCAAAGGCCGTCACTGCGCTGGAGTGCAAGCACCTTCAAACCCTGCGATTGAAGACGCTGACAGGAGACGACACCGACAGCTACGTCGTTTTCGGTCAGGTTGTCGGTGTCCACATCGATGAAAGCGTCATTGTCGACGGCAAGGTGGATGTTACGCTCTACAAGCCGCTATCCCGGCTTGGCTACATGGACTACGCCGTGGTGAACGAGGTGTTCCAGATGGGCCGGCCCAAAGTTTAACGATTATCCGAACGATTATGACCGAAAAGGGCGCCGGCAAAGTCGGCGCCCTTTTATTGTGACTTGCCGACTCATGGAAAACGGCGTTATTCGAATGCAGTAGTCGATGTTTTTCCTGGTGCGTTTTTTCCAAAGGAAATGGCCGGTAGCCTCTTGTCTGTCCACATAACCGGCTTTCGACATAAGTAGTTCTGACCAGGCACAAAAGAAAAAAGACTCGCCTGTAGTTGCTTAGATCCCCACCTGTGTGTTGTTAAGGTTTTGTTAACCTTTTGGGCGTGAAAGTTAACGCTGAAAGTTAACGAAGTGATAATTTGGTTCCGTCGAGGAGACAGGGTCATGCGAGTTGCTGACACCGCCTCGATCGCGTCTAGGATCGAGCTTGCGTTTCAGTCTGCGAGTACTTCAACGGGGACGTCATTCGACTACCTGGTGAAGACAGCTGCGCGGGAATCGTCATTCAACCCAACGGCAAAGGCCAGAACATCCAGCGCCACCGGGTTGTTCCAATTCATTGAATCCACCTGGCTGGAGACAATGAAGGAAGCTGGTCCGAAACACGGTCTTGAAAAATACTCCGATCAGATTCAACGCTCCAAGAGCGGAAAGTTCTATGTAAGCGACCCGCAAATGCGGCGGGAGATTCTCGACCTTCGGAAGGATCCGGAAATCTCGTCCATGATGGCAGGGGCGCTCACGCAGAAGAATTCCCAGTACCTTGAACGCAGAATCGGGCGCGAACCGAGCGACGGCGAGCTCTATATGGCTCATTTTCTTGGTGCCAACGGCGCAAGCAGATTGATTGATGCGGCCGGCGCCAACCCGGACATGCGAGCCGACAAGGTTTTTTCCGCCCAGGCACGCGCCAACAAACCGATCTTCTATCATTCGAACGGCAAGGCCCGCTCGATGCAGGAAGTTTACGAGGTTATCGTTTCCAAGCACGATGCCGTCACGATGATTGCGCAGGCCAGCACCAACAAGGACCTGCGGACATCGGGAGAACTCACGCAGGTCGCGACGCTGCCGAATGCAAAGCCTGCGGACGGCGCTGCGACGATCAACCAGAAATCCTTCGATCATCTGGCAGGAGATCCGGCAGCCGCCTTCGCAATGCGGACGAAACCCGCAGGCCCGGGCCAGATCGCGAGAGCTGACAACACAGGCCCTCAATTGCCTCAGGGCGAACTGTTTCAATTGGCAAAGATGGATGTGCCGCTGCCTGAGCGCACTGCAGAGCAGGGGGCAACCACAACGGCAAGCGCAGCTTTTCTGGAAGAAAGTGTCGGCTCTGTGACCCCGGACCGTCCGGTGCCGCAAAACACTCGCGAAGCAGCCATTGATGGTGATGATTTCGACGCAAGCAACAGGGTTCTGTCGGCCTTCCAGGCGACGGAAACAGCCAATCCGTTCGAGGCTCTGTTCCGCAATGACGCGGCTTCGAACCAGGCAGGCGTCAACCCGCGCTTTGCGTCGGCTTTCGCCGCTGTGGAAGAAGCTGCCCTTGTCAGCGCCCTGTCCGGAGCCTCCAACCAGGTGCAGGCACAGGAACTGGCGCTGGTGAATCAGGGCGGACCGCTGGACCTGACGCGTTTCCTGCGTCTGAAGGCAGAAGAGGAACAAAAGGACCTGCTGCCACCGGCTTGAGCATGGGCAGTTGAAAGACCCGGCTGAAAGCCTGAAGTCTCATGTCCGCCACCATCGGGAAAGGCGGGCATTCGCCAGAGAACCTGGCAAAATTATGGTGAACCGATCGTTAAGCCTTTGATGTCAGACTCACACTCGACTCTTGGGAAGATTGTTTTACCGCCATGAACGCACATGACTTTCACCCTCTGAACGAAGTTGACGAGCGCACCTTGGATATACGGGCCGCGGAAGAATTCGCGGAACGTTATTTGGCAGCCGAACCTGGCAGCCAGGAACAGACCAGCATGGCTGCAGCCTTGACGATTCTTCTCGACGACCCCAGCCGCGCCGTGCGCAAGGCGATAGCAAGCCTGCTTGCGCGAAGCGCCTACGCTCCCGGTCACGTCGTCCGCTGCCTCGCAAGTGATGTCGACGAAGTGGCTTTGCCGGTTCTCAAGCACTCTCCCATATTGACGGATGTCGAACTGGTCGACCTTCTTGCCGAAGGCAGCGACGCAGTTCAATGCGCCATCGCCTCTCGTGAGGGATTGCCGGCTTCTGTCTGCGCCGCCATCTGCGAGGTTGGCTGCGAGCAGGCCTGCAGACAGCTTCTGGAAAACAGAAGCGCCCGCATCCTGCAGTCCTCCCTCCTGCGTATCGCGCAAAGATTCGAAGACCGGCCGGACCTCTGCGACCAGCTTCTGAAAACCCGGGACCTGCCGCTGACCACGCGCTATCAGTTGCTGATGCGGCTCGCGCAGAACCTTGACGATCATCCGATCGTGCTGGAGCGCGTTCCAGAAAACCAGCGTCATACTTTCCTGAGCGATGCGGAAGACAAGGTCGTGTTGCGGCTGGCTCTCGAAGCCGGTGCAGACGATCTGCCGGAATTCGTCGAGCATCTTCGTGTCAATGGCAAGCTGACCACCCGGCTGCTGCTGCGCGCGGTCTGCTGTGGACGCTTGCGGTTTTTCGCTGCCGCTCTTGCCAACCTTGGCCAGGTGCCGTTGCCGAGGCTGTGCAAGCTTCTGGTGACGGTTCGCCGGTCGGCGCTGCAGGCCATGCTCCGCAAGGCCGGTTTGCCTCTACGGGCTCACCAGGCCTTTCTGCTGGCCATTGACATTGCCCGGCAGGCGGACGCCGACTTCACCTATGATCTGGCACTGGACCAAGCCCGCATGCTAACGGAAACACTGCTTTCCGAAATGCAGGACGGCGCCCTGGGAGCGGACGAAGACGTGACTGCATTCCTGCGCCGTTTCGCCATCGACGTTGCACGTCTCGAGGCTCGGCTATTGGTGAAGAACAGCGGCCTTCAGGTGACAGCCGCTGCTTGAGCTGCTGTCAGATTCCATTTCAAAAGCTCGACCTTACCTCCAGAAACAAGTCGGCTGTGTGCCTGATTTGAGGTTGCGATTGCATGTCACTTGCCGACCGCAAGGGTGTGTGATGGTCGCAGTGATCTGCCGGTTGTTGAAATGAACCAGCCTTCTGGAAGATGCCGTCGGATTGGCGGGGCAAGCACCACTTGATTGTACTGTCTTAGTGGAGTTTGACTTCTCGTTCGATTTGGAGGGGGCCTCCTGCCGAACGGCGATGCACTTGCCGTTCTTCAGTTCCTGATTTCGGCCACATGTCAGCGGGCATACACGGCCTGTCGATTGCTTCAGGCGGTCTAGAATTGAAGGGTCCGGGTCGAGCGAGGCAATATCGACACCTGCTTCGCGGCTGAAAGTCCTCAAAGCCTGCCGGCTACGGTTGCCCCAGTCACCGTCAACACGACCAACCGAACACCCAAGGCGGTTCAATTCGGTCTGCATTGCAGTGGCAAGTTCTTCAGGCGAAAGGGAACGGCTTATGCTTGAAGGTGTGACTGCCGATGCGGATGCGGGTGATGCGGTTTCTTGCTGTGGCAGGGCAGCAACCGTTATTTCCGGTCCAGACGGAGCGGTTTTAGAGGCTGCGACAGCATTGGCTGCTTTTGCCGCAGCGGCGGCAGCAGCTTCCGCTTGGGCCTGCTGTAGCAGCGTCGTAATCTTCAGCCTTGCCAGCTTGGCGTAGATCCCGTCCGGATATTGCTCCAGATAGGTTTCATACATTTCCGGACGGGTGGCATTCTGGATTGATTGCCAGAAAGCGATTTCAGCGGAGGTGTCGGGTTTTGCGTTGCGGGCAGCTTCTGCCTCGCTTCGGTTTCTGATTTCATTGATTCGAATTCGGGCGATATCGGCAAACTGGCCGTCGGGGTAACGGTTCAGGTAGGTTTCGAAATAGGCGATAGATTCGCCGGATTTGATGGAATCCCAGTAGGCCAGTTCGATTTGCGGGTTGATCGCGGGTTTTTCCGGTTCGACAGGCTGCACCATCTCGAGCTGTTTGAGGATCACCTCACCAGTCAGCGAGGAATTGTCCCAGGGAACCTGCTGACCCTTGGTGGCCTCCAGAACGTCCCGGCGAACCATGACGAGATCCCGGGTAATGTCCTGACCGGGCGTGCCGAGATGCTTGATCAGGGCAGTTGTAAACGGGCTGTTCTCGCCGTCACCATCAAGCGCGACGTTACCAGGCTGGGTGGCGAAGGAAATCAGGGAACCAACCCCGGAGCCGATCTTGGCAAGGCCCCGGCCAACAGAGCCTGAACGTGTGCCCATGGACCGTGCGAGGTTTTCAGCAAGCGGATTATTCCGGCAGGCGTCCAGAAACACCAGATTAACCTTGGTGGAATGCTCCATGGCATTGAGAATGAGATTTGCCGGCATCGCCTCGAATTCAAGGTCGACGTAGGAATTCAGCTCGGCGTCGATCGGCACCAGATAGTTCTCGCCATTCACTTGCAGGCCATGGCCAGCGTAGAAGAACAGGGCAAGATCCGCACCTTCGAGTTTGGCGATGAACTCCCTCACGGTTTTTCGCATATCCCGAAGTGACAGGTTGGTGCCGGTCACGACCTCGAAATCCAGACTGGTCAGTTTTTCGGCCATGCCTTTGGCGTCGTTGTCGGGATTGGTGAGCTGTGTGACATGTTCATAACCGGAATTACCGATCACGAGTGCTACACGAGGTTCAGCATGTGCCGCACTTGCGGCAAACACAAGAAGCAACAGGCATGCAAGTATCTGCTTCACAGGCGGTTCTCCAAACCTACCGGCCCTCGGGAGCTGCCGGGGGAAACTGTTCCGGGTACTCTGCTGCAGGGAGCTCCGGCAGGCAATGATCATCATTCTGAACATGGATACGCCGGAACATCTCAACTTCAAAAGTTCAAAATTCAGGCCGTAGCCAAGTGCTTAAAGCCAGTTACAGGTCAGAACCCAACTGGAATGGTTGCCCACAGAGGAAAGCTTTCTGCCACAGGGATGGGTCAATGTCTGGCGTCCCGTACCATGTCCCATTCCGATTACTTTGTTGCCATAAGAGCTCGGGTTTTTCGGGCAGTTGGCAGTTGTCTTGGTTTGTGTGCTCGGGTTTGTGCTGTTGCCGGAAGGTTCAGGCTTTCTGGTCGCGACACAGCGGCCGTTCTTCAATTCTTGGTTCCGACCACAGGTCAGCGGGCAGACACGTCCGGTCGATTTCTTGAGCTGTTCCAGAATGGAAGGATCCGGGTCGAGCGAGGCAAGATCGATCCCGGCTTCACGTCCATAGGTTCTCAGCGCCTGACGGCTTCTGTTGCCCCAGTCGCCGTCAACACGGCCAACCGAACAGCCAACCCGGTTGAGTTCTGTCTGGAGAGCCGTTGCAAGCTCTTCAGGCGATAGCAACGATACCGGGGATGTCGAGGTCGTTGACGGCGCCTGATCGGGCGTCAAGGCGGCAACGGTGATTTCGTCTGCAGGCTTGGCCGTCGTTCTTTCAGGCGATGCATTCGCTGCTGCCGAAGCGATGGCTTGGGCTTCAGCCTCTGCCTGAGCCTTGCGGCGCGCATCCGCTTCCGCCTGGCTCTTGATAGACTGGATTTTCAACTGGGCAAGGTCGGCATAGATCCCGTTCGGGTATCTGCCGAGATAACTCTCGAACATTTCCGGCCGGGTCGAATTCTGGATCGTCTGCCAATAGGTGATTTCAGCCGTGGCATCCGGTTTCGCCTGCTTGGCCTTGTCGCTTTCGGCCTTTGCCTTGATCTCGTCCAGACGGATCCGGGCGATGTCTGCGAATTGGCCTTCCGGGTAGCGAGACAGATAGGTTTCGAAGTAGGCCGCATTCTGTCCCGACTTGATCGAGTCCCAATAGGTGAGTTCGATCTGTGGGTTGATCGCCGGCTTTTCCGGTTCGTCGGGCTGCACCATCTCAAGCTGTTTGAGAATGACTTCGCCGGTCAGCGAGGAATTGTCCCAGGGAACCTGCTGGCCCTTGGTGGCTTCCAGAACGTCCCGGCGCACCATTACCAGGTCGCGGGTGATGTCCTGGCCGGGCGTGCCGAGATGCTTGATCAGGGCAGTTGTAAACGGGCTGTTCTCGCCATCACCGTCAAGCGCGACATTGCCCGGCTGGGTGGCGAAGGAAACCAGGGAGCCGACACCGGAGCCGATCTTCGCAAGGCCACGACCGACTGCGCTTGAACGCGTCCCCATGGAACGGGCGAGGTTTTCCGTAAACGGGTTGTTCCGGCAGGCATCCAGAAAGACAAGGTTGACCTTCGTGCTCTGTTCCATGGCATTGAGCACGAGATTTGCGGGCAGAGCCTCGAAATCAAGGTCGAGATGGGTGCTGAGTTCGGCGTCGACCGGGACGAGATAATTCTCGCCGTTCACCTGGATGCCATGGCCGGCATAGAAGAACAGGGCAAGGTCAGCGTTGTCGAGCTGCTTGATGAACTCGCGCACGGTCTGGCGCATGTCCCTCAAACTCAGATCGAGACCTGTGACAACATCGAATCCGAGGTCCGTCAGCTTGTCCGACATGCCCTTGGCATCATTGTAGGGGTTCTTCAGCTCCGCGACATTCGCGTAGCCGGAATTACCGATCACGAGCGCCACACGGCGTTCGGCATGTGCCGCGCTTGCGGCAAACACAAGTAGCAACAGGCATGCGATTATCTGCTTCACAGGCGGTTCTCCAAACCTACCAGCTCTCGGGAGCTGCCGTGCAAAACTATTCCGGTTACTCTGCTGAAGGGCACTCCGGCAGGCCGGGATCATAATTCAGATCGCGGCTCGCCGGCACACTTCAACTTTAAACGTACTTAAATCTGGCTTTAACCGAGTGGCTAAATCCAGTTACAGCTCAATATCCAGCTGGCCTTCGAACCTTTGCAAGCGAGCTTCCTGCCGCACGGGTGTGTCAACGTCTGTCGTCCGACACCGGGCACTCTGCCGATGATCTTGTTGCCGTAAATAGTCGGGTTTTTCGGGCAACTGTCGGCGGTCTTGGACTTGGTGCTCGGCTTGGAGCCGTTGCCGGAAGGTTCAGGTTTTCTGGTTGCGACACAGCGACCGTTCTTCAGTTCCTGATTCCGTCCACAGGTGAGCGGGCAAACGCGTCCGGTTGATTTCTTGAGCTGGTCCAAAATAGCGGGACTTGGGTCGAGTGAGGCAAGATCGATGCCCGCTTCGCGTCCATAGGTCCTCAGTGCCCGACGGCTCTTGTTGCCCCAATCGCCATCAACCCTGCCAACCGAACAGCCGACGCGGTTGAGTTCAGTCTGCAGAGCCGTGGCCAGTTCTTCAGCGGAGAGCGTTGTGACTGGCGAAGGTATGACGCCTGCCGGTGTTTCGTCAGGTGTCAGCGCGGAAACGGTGATTTCCTCGTCACGTTTGGTAGCGGTTCTTTCAGGCACCGGGTTGGGCGCGGCCGCTGAGGCCTGGGCCTTGCGGCGGACTTCTGCTTCGGCCTGGCGTTTGATCGATTCGATCTTCAACCGCGCAAGGTCGGCGTAGATCCCTTTTGGATACCGGGTAATGTAACTTTCGAACATCTCCGGCCGGGTCGAATTCTGGATTGTTTGCCAGTAGGTGATCTCAGCCGTTGCATCCGGCTTGTTCTGCTGGGCACTGTCACGTTCGGCCTTTGCCTTGATTTCGTCGATACGGATCCGGGCGATGTCGGCAAACTGGCCGTCGGGGTAACGGCTCAGGTAGGTTTCAAAATAGGCAATGGATTCGCCGGACTTGATCGAATCCCAGTAGGCCAGCTCGATTTGCGGGTTGATCGTGGGTTTTTCCGGTTCGACAGGCTGCACCATCTCGAGCTGTTTGAGGATCACTTCGCCAGTGAGCGAGGAATTGTCCCAGGGAACCTGCTGTCCCTTGGTGGCTTCCAGAACGTCCCTGCGAACCATGACGAGATCCCGGGTGATATCCTGTCCGGGCGTGCCGAGATGTTTTAGAAGGGCAGTCGTGAAAGGGCTGTTCTCGCCGTCGCCATCAAGCGCGACGTTACCAGGCTGGGTGGCGAAGGAAATCAGGGAGCCAACTCCGGAGCCGATCTTGGCAAGGCCCCGGCCAACAGAACCGGAACGGGTGCCCATGGACCGCGCAAGGTTTTCAGCAAGCGGATTGTTCCGGCAGGCGTCCAGAAACACCAGATTGACCTTTGTGGAATGCTCCATGGCATTGAGAACAAGGTTCGCCGGCATCGCTTCAAATTCAAGGTCGACGTAGGAATTCAGCTCGGCATCAATCGGTACCAGATAGTTCTCGCCACTTACCTGAAGGCCATGCCCTGCGTAGAAGAACAGGGCTATATCAGCACCTTCGAGCTTGGCGATGAACTCCCGAACGGTCTTTCGCATATCACGAAGCGACAGGTTGGTGCCGGTCACGACCTCGAAATCCAGACTGGCCAGTTTTTCGGCCATGCCTTTGGCGTCGTTGTCCGGATTGGTGAGCTGAGTGACGTGCTCATAACCGGAATTACCGATCACGAGCGCCACACGGCGTTCGGCATGTGCCGCGGTCGCGGCAAACGCAAGAAGCAAAAGGGATACGAGGATCTGCTTCACAATCGATTCTCCAGAGCTACCTGATCTCGGGAGCAATCGGGTAAAAAACCGGCTGCTCCCCCGAAGGGTAATCCGGCGATTCGGGATCGGAAATCAGATCGCGGGCTCACCAGAAAAATTCAACTTCAAACATTCATAAATCAGACTTCAGCCGAACGGCTAAAGCCAGGTGCAAGTCTTTACCCAGCTGGCCCTAGAACCTCTGCATGCAAGCTTCCTGCCGCAGGGGTGAGTAAGGGTCTGGCGGCCGAGGCCATGAGATTTTCCAATTACCTTGTTTCCATAGGCAGACGGGTTTTTCGGGCAGCTGTCCGTAGTCTTCGTCTGTGTGCTCGGTTTTGTGCTGTTGCCGGAAGGTTCAGGCTTTCTGGTTGCGACACAGCGACCGTTCTTCAGTTCCTGGTTCCGTCCACAGGTGAGCGGGCAAACGCGTCCGGTCGATTTCTTGAGCTGGTCCAAAATGGAAGGATCCGGGTCAAGTGAGGCAAGATCGATCCCGGCTTCGCGGCCATAGGTTCTCAGTGCCTGCCGGCTTCTGTTGCCCCAGTCACCGTCAACACGGCCAACCGAACAGCCAACCCGGTTGAGTTCTGTCTGGAGAGCCGTTGCAAGCTCTTCAGGCGATAGCAACGATACCGGGGATGTCGAGGTTGTTGACGGCGCCTGATCGGGCGTCAGGGCGGCAACGGTGATTTCGTCTGCAGGCTTGGCCGCCGTTCTTTCTGGCGATGCATTCGCTGCTGCCGAAGCGATGGCTTGGGCTTCAGCCTCTGCCTGAGCCTTGCGGCGCGCATCTGCTTCCGCCTGGCTCTTGATAGACTGGATTTTCAGCTGGGCAAGGTCGGCATAGATCCCGTTCGGGTATCTGCCGAGATAACTCTCGAACATTTCCGGCCGGGTCGAATTCTGGATCGTCTGCCAGTAAGTGATTTCAGCCGTGGCATCCGGTTTCGCCTGCTTGGCCTTGTCGCTTTCGGCCTTTGCCTTGATCTCGTCCAGACGGATCCGGGCGATGTCTGCGAACTGGCCTTCCGGGTAGCGAGACAGATAGGTCTCGAAGTAGGCCGCATTCTGTCCCGACTTGATCGAGTCCCAATAGGTGAGTTCGATCTGTGGGTTGATCGCTGGCTTTTCCGGTTCGACGGGCTGCACCATCTCAAGCTGTTTGAGAATGACTTCGCCAGTCAGCGAGGAATTGTCCCAGGGAACCTGCTGACCCTTGGTGGCTTCCAGAACGTCCCGGCGCACCATTACCAGGTCGCGGGTGATATCTTGACCGGGCGTGCCGAGATGCTTGATCAGGGCAGTTGTAAACGGGCTGTTCTCGCCATCGCCGTCAAGCGCGACATTGCCCGGCTGGGTGGCGAAGGAAACCAGGGAGCCGACACCGGAGCCGATCTTTGCCAGGCCACGACCGACTGCGCTTGAGCGCGTCCCCATGGAACGGGCAAGGTTTTCCGTAAACGGGTTGTTCCGGCAGGCATCCAGAAAGACAAGGTTAACCTTCGTGCTCTGCTCCATGGCATTGAGCACGAGATTTGCGGGCAGGGCCTCGAAATCAAGGTCGAGATGGGTGCTGAGTTCGGCGTCGACCGGGACGAGATAATTCTCGCCGTTCACCTGGATGCCATGGCCGGCATAGAAGAACAGGGCAAGGTCTGCGTTATCGAGCTTCTTGATGAACTCGCGCACGGTCTGGCGCATGTCCCTCAAGCTCAGGTCGAGACCTGTGACAACATCGAACCCGAGGTCCGTCAGCTTGTCCGACATGCCCTTGGCATCATTGTAGGGGTTCTTCAGCTCCGCGACATTCGCGTAGCCGGAATTCCCTATTACGAGAGCTACCCTTCGTTCGGCATGTGCGGAAGTCAAAGACAGCAATAAAAGAAAAAAGAAACAAAAAAAATGTTTCACGGCCATTCTCCATGAATAGGCCGAATGCTATGCGCGCTTGAAACCTGAGTCAATCAACTCTTTGACGTCGCGGCATAAACCTTGTTGGCAATTGGTCTACTGGTCCGTCAGACGTCATCAGGTTTCGGCGGAAATTGTGCCAGATATTCTTCCGTCACGCCTTGCAGGGTTTTCAGAAGTTCGACGCCGGTCTTGTTCGCTTCGTCTTTTGCACCTTCGGCGACCATTGCGCGAATGGCTTCGACGTAGCGTTCGACGAGGGACAGGGGCAACTTGTCGGGAGACGGCACGGTTTCGATCAGGTGACAGAAGCTGGCGGCGACTTCGCCAACCAATGGAAAACCAAGTGTCAGGGCCTGTCCCTTGATATTGTGTGCAGCCTGAAACAGGGCGGCGAGGGTGTCGTCGTTCAATCCCTGTGCGCGAACAGCTTCCCAGGCGTGGAGCAGGGTGGCGCTCTCGTTGTTCATCCAGGTTCCGAAATGGGAGGACAAGCGTTCGAGTGCTGCTTCAGCCGCCTTGACCGGATCGAATTTCTTGGCCTCGCGAGGTGTCAGTTCCCGCACCTTGCTGCGCAGGTCCGAAGGCGGGGACAAGATTTCATATTCCTGGTCCTTGGCAGTGTCGGCCATGACGGCAAATGTCCTCGTTATCCTCGCTCGGTCCTGACTTCAGAACACCTCGATGGCAAAGCCTTCGGGCATTCGGCCGGAGCCTGTGGCTGGCAGTATCGGCAATCATACTTAACAGGGTGTTTCCGCCGGGATGTTTCGAAACTAATAGCGGAACATTTCAGTGAGGATGCGTTCGTCCCAGCCGTGATCGGAATCAAACATGATCACGCCTTCCGCTTCGGCCGCCTCCCGGACTGCAACATGGGTGACGTGACGGATTTCAGTGTGGTCGGCTGACGCGCTGACAGGACGTTTGCCGGGATCCAGTATCTCGATATCGACCTTTGCGCCATTTGGCAGGATCGCGCCGCGCCAGCGCCGTGGCCGGAAGGCGCTGATGGGGGTCAGCGCGAGCAGCTGTGCGGTGATTGGCAGGATCGGGCCATGCGCAGATAGATTGTAGGCAGTGCTCCCCGCCGGTGTCGCGACAATGATGCCGTCGCACACAAGTTCTTCCAACCGGACGCGTCCATCGACTGAGATGCGCAAACGGGCGGCCTGCGATGTCTGGCGCAGGAGTGACACCTCGTTGATGGCAAGGGCGTGATGGATGCCTTCAGAGGTCGTTGCCGTCATTTCCAAAGGCCGGATCGTCGTAATGTCGGCCAGCGCTAGCCGGTCCTTCAGGTCGTTTTCCCGGTATTCGTTCATCAGGAAGCCGACCGAACCACGGTTCATGCCGTAGATCGGCTTGTTGCTGCCCATGTGCTTGTGAAGGGTCTGCAGCATCAGGCCATCACCGCCGAGAGCCACGATGACATCGGCTTCAGCCACCGGAACATTGCCGTAGCGGGCGGACAGGTCTTCCTGAGCCTTGAGTGCTTCCTCCGTGTCGCTGGCGACAAAGGCAAGCTTGTCGGTGGAAACCGGCCGGAAGTGTTCAGCACTGGAAGGAGGCGCAGATTGGTACATGAGCCAAGGGGTCTTTGCGTCTGGCAGTCTGCCGGCCAAAAAGCTGCACGCGTTGCGAAGCTGCTCCGGGCCGAATTCAGGGAATAGCACCATAACCGGGCAACCGGCGTTGGTGCAGAGAAAATTTGTCTTTCGGTTCAGATTATGCCCGTCGGCTGAATTGTCGTCAGTTGTCCGTATCAAGCGATGACCGGAGTGGCGGGGTTGCCGGAGCACTGTCACCGCTGCAGCGCGGATTGGCCAAAAGGTCCTGCCATTCCAGGAAAGGCACGATGGCTGAGCGGACGGCGTCGATCTTGGCCGACATGATGCCGGCAACACGGAGCCCGTTCGGCGTTTCCACCAGGAGCGGACCGCCCGATGCGCCGGCTTCCGATGCGCAATCCGTTACCCAGCTGTCCTCGGCGGTTCCCATGACCCTGCACGCGGGCACGACGGTTGGCAGAAAACGGCGGCTGCGGCGATAGCCTGCGGATTGAAACCGTGTGTCCTTGGTCAGAACTGTTGCCTCATCCAGCGAAAGCACCGGAACGGGCGGTAATGTGCTGGGTTCCTTCAGCAGAATGATCCCGACATCCTTGTGTACCTCCCGCAACCTGGGTTTCTGCCGTGGCTCGTATCCTGCAGCGGTGATGGTGCATGCAGGTTCCAAGCGGGCGGAGTATTCGTCCCGCCGAACACCGGCCATGAACAGAAGGTCTTCGATCGGAAAGGGCTTGCGGGTCGTCTTGTTGTAGAGGCAATGGGCGGCTGTGAGCACGATATCGGGTGCGATCAAGGTGCCGGTACACATGGCAGTCGACCTGAAGCCGGCAACGTTTACCCGTCCTATGGACGGCCAGGGGGGATCGACCGAGTCAATGACCTTGAGCTCAATCGGGGCCGCGGACACATGCTGGTGCGAGAACAGGGCGACGAGAGCCAGCCCCATGGTCCGGAGGACACTCCGTCCAATCCCGGTGAATAGCCGATTTTTCCGCAAAGTCTGACGCATTCTTCAGAGTCCCATTGGAGGGTTCATTCTGTCGTTCGACGCTTAACGTGACGCTAAGCGGACCTGCGAAAGTCCTCGCTATTCCCGATAGTAGTCCCAGACCAGGGTGCGGGCCAGGGTCTCGTCGTTGTGGCGCATCCGGGTTGCCACAAGGGCATCAAGGTTGGCGATCACCAGGTCCGGGTGACTGGCCGCCTCGTTGACCGGCGCGGTGGACGTGCAGGTGGCCTTCATCAGAATGTTGGGCATTCCGGAGAAATGCACGAACTGCCATTCCGGCCCGAGGCGGCAAAGTGCTGTGGAGGATCCTTCATGGGCAGATGCCGGGAACTTCTCCGGCCATTTTTTCAGAAATTGCCGGTAATCGAACTCCCAGAGAGCAGCATCTCGCCAGGACAGAGGCGTTTGTCCGCTGAGGTACGGCAGCAGGCTGGCTCCGTCCGGGGCATGCTCGGGTTCGATATCCAGCAGATCCAGGAGTGTCGGGAAGATATCGGTCGAGGACGTGAAGGCGGAGACCCGGTTCGCTGCACCGCCACCCGGTGCCCGTATCATGAGGGGGATGTGGTAGCTCTCGCGGTAGAACCCGCTTTTGCCGAGCATCCAGTGATCGCCCATCATCTCCGCATGATCGGAGGTGAAAACAACCAACGTGTTTTCGAGTGGTTCCAGCGCCTCGAAGATCCGGCCGAGCTGTGCGTCAACTTCGGTGATCATGCCGTAATAAAGTGCTCGCAACCGCCTGAGATCGCGCTCCGTCAGATCACGAACGAAGTCAGTGGTCCCCGGTAGATGGGAGGCCAGCTGCTGATAATCCTGCAGGGCTTCCATGAAGGGGTGAAACGCAGCTTCCTCCGCCGCAGTTGGTGCCCCGGAGAAACCCGGCCCGTCATCGGGATTGTAGAGGGTGTTATAGGGGGCAGGAGCGGCAATCGGCGGATGCGGTCGCAGGAAGGAAACATGCGCCATCCATGGCCGGTCTTCATCCTGTTCTCCAAGCCAGGTGAGGAAGGCATCCGTCATGAAGGCTGTCTGGGTTTCGTCCTTCGAATACCTGGCTGCCTTGAGGCTGACTTTTTCACCTTCTTCGGGTTCCACGTGATGGATGGTAGGCAAACCTGCGGGATCGTGACCGCGTGAGACCATCCAGGAAAGCCACTGCTTTTCGTCCTCGGCAAGCGGCTGGCGTACCCAGAAGCCGGGCAGAACACCTTCATAGGAAGTCAGGACGGGGTCGTTCGGGTGATGCAGGCGCGGATCGGGTGAGGTATCGGTGTAGCCGAACAACGTTGGCGTATATCCGGCCCGGCGGGCAGCACGGGCGATATTGTCGAACCGATCATCGAGTGGTGCGCCATTCCACACGACCCGGTGGTTCATCTGGTAAAGTCCGGTATAGAGCGAGGCCCGTGCAGGAGAGCACGGAGCCGTTGCCGCATAATGCTGCTCGAAAACTGTTGCCGTTGCGGCGAAGGCATCAAGGTTCGGCGTCCTGACAACAGGGTGTCCAACTGTGCCGAGACAATCGCCCCGCCACTGGTCAGCGGTGATCAGCAGGATATTCGGACGTGTCATTCCGCTTCCAGTTTCTCGATCAGGGCTGGCAGATCCGCGACCGTATCAATGACGTAGTCGGCGCCGGCTTTTTTCAGCTCTACCGTTGCATGCTGGCGCAGGACGTCAACCTGATCTTTCGAAAGTGCAGCGAGTTCCTCCGGTGTCTTGCCTGCATAGTTGCCTGACAGCGCAAGACCAACAGTCAGGCAGCCGGCTGCAACACCCTCGGCAATGCCCGGTTCAGTGTCGTCCACCTTGATGACCGCGCTCGGCGGGTAGGCCACCAGATCGACGAAGCACTGATACATGCCGAGCGGACCGGGACGGCCTTCCGGCAGGTCGTCGGCACAGATGAGATTGTCCGGTTCATAACCCTGTTCGGCAGCTTTCGGCAGCACGCGTTCCATGATCGAGCGGGTATAGCCGGTGGTCGAGCCGATTTTCATGCCCTTGGCGCGAAGCAATCTGACAACCTCGACAGCACCTGGAACGAGATCGGAGAAATCGGCGACGACTTCCTCGTTCATTGGAACGAAGACCTTGTAGACCTTGTCCACATCGGCATCAGTTGGTGCTTGGCCGTATTTGGCGATCCATTGGGCGCAGATGTCCGGATCATCCATCATGGAGCGGATGTGGTCCCACTTCGGTTTGCCCATCGGGCCGCGTGCCTGGTCGATGGTTGCGGTAATGCCGAAGGTATCGAAGGCCTTTACGAAGACACCCATCGGGGCAAAGGAACCGAAGTCGATCATGGTGCCGGCCCAGTCGAAGACCACGGCTTTGAATTTGCTCATCTTGTTTCCTCATGCATAGAGATCGGCAATGGTTTCCTCGCCGATGGCGAAGGCGGTGGAGGCACCGCAGCCGGCCGTGACGACGACAATGCGGGTACTATCGTCCGGCGCATCGGTGAAGCGCCAGCGGTCCGGGGCAGAGGCGTAGGTGCCGATCCAGGTTTCAGAAATGTCATAGGGGCCAAGATCGAGGATCGTCTCCATCTCGCCCAGGATCAGGTCGTTCACGGTCTTGTCGATGAACGGATCGGGTGTCGAGCTGTAATGATGGCTGTCGCCGACAACGAGACTGCCGTCTTCGGACTGGACAACGATCAGGTGAATGCCGTTTTCCCGGTGAACAGCCATCTCCCGATCCAGCCGGGCTTTCAAAGGCTCTGCTTCGGGGAGTTCGGCATAGCCAAGATATCGCGCAAGGCCGAGGTCAGACATGACTGCGGTGCCAAGGTCGATACGATTGCGAGGGGCGACGCGTAACATCTGCAGTTTACAGCGCGTGACTTCGTAAGTGGCGATCCGGTCAGCAAAAAGCGTCGTTCCATCGTCGCCGGGGCAGATGATCACGGTCTCCGCGTGCACCGTCCCGCGCGAGGTCTGAAGCTTCGGCGCCTCGACAGAATTGACGCTTGTCTGCCAGAGGAAGTCGACTGCATGGGCTTCTTTCAGCCAATCGGCGATCCGGGGCAGGGCATCTTTCGATTCCACACGCACTTCCAGCGGTGAATAGAGCGCGCAGGTGATTTTCTCCTGTCGCAAACAGGGAACCTTGTGGGCGGCCTCAGCGGGTGTCAGGCGCCGACACTCCGCACCCATTTCTGTCTTCAGAAACGCGTCGATAACAGATTCCGATTCCGGGAGCCTTGCGGTCATGGTCAGACCCTCGTGCAGCAGCGGTATGCGGGCGGCTTTCGCAACTTCTGCCCACACCTGTCGGCTGCGCGATGCTTTCTGCCAGCAGTCGCCTGCCTGTTGGCCGGTTACGGTCACAAAGCCGAAGTTGCGGATCGATGCTCCATTTGCCTGGCTGTCGCGATCAATGACGACAACTTTCTTGCCGCGCCTGACTGCTGCGAGGGCGTGCGCAAGTCCAACGATCCCGGCACCGACGATCGCAAGGTCATAAGATCTCTGTTTCATTCAGGCGGTCTCTGGAATTGTGCTGGAGTCGTTCGAAGTCAGTATCACGCTTTTGTCGCGGGCGACGAAATCGACTCTGGCGCAGTGGTTTTGAAAGCGTCAGGCGCCAGTAATCACGGAAGTGTCTTTTGGTCTATCAAAGATCAAAATGTATAGGTTTTAATTATCAAATGACTGGTGACTTCAATTTGTCATGAAGCGGGCAACCCGGCTCGAAATGCCTCTATGGCTGCCACCGTACCCATGTCTTTTTGCCAGACTGCAAAGTGGTTTGCGTTGAGGTTCGCGTCTTCGATCCTGACGCCGACACAACCGTCGCGCTCGGTAATTTCCGCTTCCAGCGCGACACCGATACCCGAGCCGGACCTGACCAGCGTTGCGATTGATCCCCACGAGCCAAGAGCGAGTGCGGTCTTGGGTCTTGTCCCGGCAAGCGTGGCAGCGGCTTCGAACAGTCGGCGGGTGCCGGAACTTCCTTCGCGTTGGAGGAGGGGGAGCTCGGCGACGTCTTTCCAGGAAGCGCTCTCCTTTTTCGCCAGTGGGTGATCGGGAGGAACCGCCAGGACAATGCGTGTCTTCAGGATCAGTTCGCCTTCGAGACCTGCCGGAATTTCGCGTCCGGTAATGAAGCCGATATCGAGAGAGCCTGTTTCGATCAGGTTGATGATGTCCTGGCTTGCAAGGGCGCGGGCCTCGATCGAGATGGTTGGGTGTTTCGCCATGAAGGACGAGATGATCGGGATGGCGAGCTGATAGGTTGAATAGCCGATCCTGAGTTCACCAGCCGCAAGGGCGCGGTGGTGAGACAGCTCGGTTTCCAGATCACCTGCCAATGCCAGCAAGGCCCTGATGCGGGGCAATAGAGAGGCCAGAACCGGCGTCGCGGAAACTGAATATCCGGACTTTACCAGCAGTTTTGTCTTGAAGCGGCTTTCCAGACCCTGAATGTGATTGGAGATGGAGGGTTGGGAGACGCCGATCTCCTTTGCGGCATCTGTGAAGCTCCCGGTGCGTACCACAGCCTCCAGCGCTCGCAGCTGCGCCAGGCTGAGATTTCCTGTGATGCGGGCCAGTTCCCTTTTCACCGGGCTTCAGGCCGTCAAATTGGCGACGGGAGCGCGGCAGATACCTGTCTGTTCCAGGTGGTAAGCGACACGAAGCGCCAGATCCTCGCGCCAGGCAGGGGCGATCACCTGAACACCGATCGGCAATGTCGCCCCTTCCAGCCAGACCGGTACCGTCACCGCGGGAAGGCCGATGAAGGAGATTGGCTGGGTAAACAGGCCGATGTTGGGCCGGGCCGACATGGTCTCGCCGCCGATGGTGAAGGTCTTGGTACCTGACGGCAGAGCCGGGAAGGGGGTCGCCGGGGCCAGAAGAACATCGACATTCTCGAATATCTTGCGGAAGAGGTCGCGAAACCAGCTCCGGAAGCGCTGAGCCTGCTGGACCCAGATTGCCGGTACCATGGTTCCCGCCAGGAAGCGGTCACGCGTTTCCGGGTCAAAGTCCTGCGGCCGTTCCAGGATGCGGCCGAGATGCAGGGTAGAGCCTTCGGCCGCCGTGATGACATAGGCCGCGGCGCGGGCCCGGGCAGCTTCCGGAATGTCGATCTCAAGGCTTGCCCCAAGCGCCTTGGCGACAAGATCCACTGCATTCAAGGCATCCGGCAGGGCCTTGTCGCGGAAATAGCCACCTGCAACGGCAATGCGCAGCGGGCCGATATCTTCCTGCAGCCGGTTATGGGTCTCGATTTCCGGATGGTTTGCCTGGGCCGGGTCCGCGGGGTCGTGGCCCTGCAGGACGTCAAAGATCAGGGCAAGATCTTCTGCCGATCGTGTGAGTGGGCCTAGGTGATCGAGACTGCCGACAAACGGGTATGTGCCTGCACGGCTGAGGCGGCCATAGGTCGGTTTCAAGCCGAACAGGCCGCAGAACGAGGCCGGCACGCGGATGGAGCCATTGGTATCGGAGCCCATTGCCAGCGGCACCATGCCGGCAGCCGTTGCGGCGGCAGATCCGGAGGAAGACCCCCCGGTCATATGACCCGTATCATGAGGATTGCGGCAGATGCCGTCGTGCGCGCTTTCGCCGGTAAAATCATAGGCGTATTCGCCCATGTGGGTCGCGCCGACCAGAACTGCGCCAGCGTCTTTCAGCTTGCGGACCAAAGTCGCATCGGCAGAAGCAGGCGGGTTTTCGCGATTGATCTTCGCGCCGGCGCGCGTTGTCAGGCCTTCGACATCATACAGGTTCTTGACCGCATATGGGACACCGGCGAGTGGCAGTGTTCGGCCCTCTGCAATCGCGTCATCGACAGCGCGCGCTTCAAGAAGTGCACGCTCCCCCAGGACGTCGGTAAAGGCGTTGACCGTCGGATTGAGACGTTCAACAGCCTCGAGAGATGCGTAGGCAACTTCCAGAGCCCTGATGTCGCCGCTGTTGACGGCTGTGGCTGTCTGAGCCGCAGAGAGCGTGTTCAGTTTGCTGTTGTCCTGGCTCATGGAACAAAGACCGGTGCGGCTTCGGCGTGGTCTTCCAGCGGAAAATCCAGGACGGCTTCGGCAGCTTTCTCGATCGCGGCGATATGCATTTCCACAACAGGTCGCCAGTCTTCTTCGATCGTCAGCCCCAACATCTTTTCCATGTGGGCCACATGCGCCTTGGGTTCAAACGTGTCCGCCATCCCGCTTTCCTTCATCCTGAATTTTCCCGGTGCATCATTCAAAGGCTATGGGGTTCTGTCCAGAGGAGAAATCTTCTTTTGGTTTCTGTCATTCGCAAGTCTGGTTTCAAGCGCTTCATTACCACTTCAGAACGTCTCCACAGGACAGCATTGTTGCGGCGCAGCATTTTTGTTGCATAAAAAATAGCCCTGCGCATAATGGCGGCATGAGCGGCGGGCTTTCCATTCTGGTTATAGATGACAACAAGATCCGTGCCTCGATCATCGAGCAGGGATTGCGCGATGCCGGGCACGATAAGGTCATTCTTGTTCACCAGATGGAAGGACTGGTTCGTCAGATCGCCGACATCAATCCGGATGTGATTGTCATCGATCTGGAAAACCCGAATCGCGACCAGTTGGAACACATGTTTCAGGTGTCGCGTGCGGTGCGACGACCGATTGCCATGTTCGTCGACAAGTCGGACAGCCATTCCATCGAGGCCGCCGTCGATGCGGGGGTGTCGGCCTATATCGTCGACGGGCTCAAGCGGGAGCGGGTCAAATCGATCCTTGATATGGCGATCAGCCGCTTTCGCGCGTTTTCCAGGCTGACAGAGGAGCTGGAGGAAATGCGCTCTGAACTTGCAGACCGGAAAACCATCGATCGGGCCAAGGGCATCCTGATGAAGTCGAAGGGACTCAGCGAGCAGGAAGCCTATGACCTGTTGCGCCGTACGGCCATGAACCAGAGCCGGAAGATCATTGATGTGGCGCAGAGCCTGGTGATCGCCAGCGGACTTCTGGGAGACTGACGCGATGACAACAAAAAACACCGAGTGGGGAGAAGCGGCCAACCAGGGGACTGGAGGATCATGGATACGAACTTGAAGCCTGTCATTGCCGGATTTATTCCGCTTCTGGACAGTGCCGTTGTCGTGGCGGCTGCCGAACTCGGTTTTGCCGAGCAGGAAGGCATCGCGCTGAAGCTGATCCGCGAAACATCCTGGGCCAATATTCGAGACAGGATTTCCGTCGGTCATTTCGACGTGGCCCATATGCTCGCTCCGATGCCGATTGCATCCAGCCTCAACCTGACCAGTCTTGCCGTGCCCATGCTGGCGCCCATGCTTCTGGGGCTAGGTGGCAACGCAATTACGGTTTCCAACGCACTCTGGGCAGACATGTCGGCTGTCGGAGCCGATCCGGAAGGCGATCCGACGTCGACCGGTGCGGCGCTCGCGCGGGTGATTGCCAACCAGCAGGAGGCGGATGCGCCGCTGCTTCATTTCGGGGTCGTGCACCCGTTTTCAGGCCATGCCTATGAATTGCGCTATTGGCTCGCCGCCGCCGGAATTGATCCGGACCGGGATGTCGAGATTACCGTACTGGCGCCGCAGGTCATGGCGGATGCCCTGGCCGCCGGCCAGCTCGATGGATATTGCGTTGGCGAGCCCTGGAACACGGCTGCGGTCGACGCGGGAACGGGGCGCATTGCAACCTACAAACAGGCCATCTGGCCGGACAGTCCGGAAAAAGTGCTGGGCGTGACGCGCAAATGGGCCGAAGCCAACCCGGAAACGCTGGCCGCACTGATGCGTGCCTTTTCGGCAGCCGCCGACTGGTGTGCCGATCCGAAGAACAATGCCGAGCTGGCCGACATGCTCGCAAGGCCGGACCTTCTGGCTTGCCCCGCTGAAATCTGCCTTGCAGCGCTATCGGGCCGCATCAGGCTGGGCCCGGTCTCGGTGAAGAACGTTCCGGACTTCCTGACCTTCTCGGGTGGGCTCAAGGCGGCGCCAATGCCGGTTCACGGCAAATGGTTCTACGAGCAGATGGTTCGCTGGGGGCAGGTGGAGCGTTCGCGAGAGGCGGAAAGCGAAGTTGAAAAGGTCTTTTCTCCGACCGCCTATCTGGAGGCTCTGGAGCTGATCGGAGAAGCGACAGACATGACCATAGAAATGTTTGACGGCGCCCGTTTTTGACGTCCGAGACAGCTCGCCTTGCGCCGGGGCAGTCTGGTTGCGTTGCACAAAATTCGTTCAGTTGCCTGCAAGCTTCGATGATCAAATATGCAGCTTGAGCATATGGTCAAAATTTTCACAAAGAGTAAGTATCTGTAAATAAAGAGAAAAGCCAATTTCTCCAAATTGGCACAGTTCGTGCTTTTAAGCAGGTGAGGCCGACGCTGGCCTACCAGATATCGCACCCACTGCCGGGTGCACAGGCAAAGCCGCCGATCTGAACCGCATGGGAATTCCTCCCGTCATGCGGTTCGGTCGGCGGCTTTTTTATTGCTCCTGTGCCCGGCTGAAGAGGGCGCAGGACGAACGAGGGACAGGACGCGACAATGAAAAAGACCCTGAATATCACCCGCCGGACCGCATTTGGCGCCCTGATGGCAGCCACGGCACTTGTGTCCGCATCCAGCGCCTATGCCGAGATGCTGGATGTCGAAAAGGACGAACTCACCTTCGGCTTCATCAAGCTGACGGACATGGCTCCGCTCGCGGTTGCCTATGAGCTCGGCTATTTCGAGGAAGAAGGCCTTTTCGTAACCCTGGAGCCGCAGGCCAACTGGAAGGTTCTGCTCGACCGGGTCATCACGGGCGAACTGGATGGGGCGCACATGCTGGCCGGACAACCGCTGGCGGCCACCATCGGTTTCGGCACGAAGGCACACATCGTGACGCCGTTCTCCATGGACCTCAACGGCAACGGCATCACCGTTTCCAACGAGATCTTCGAGATGATGAAGCCGCACCTGGAGATGCAGGACGACGGCAAGCCGGTTCACCCGATCAAGGCAACCGCCTTGAAGCCGGTCGTCGACAAGTTCAAGTCCGAAGGCAAGCCCTTCAACATGGGCATGGTCTTCCCCGTCTCCACCCATAACTACGAACTGCGCTACTGGCTGGCATCCGGTGATATCAACCCGGGCTTCTATTCCAGTTCGGATATCTCCGGCCAGATCCAGGCAGACGCTCTGCTGTCGGTCACTCCGCCTCCGCAGATGCCTTCGACGCTGGAAGCCGGCACCATCTATGGCTATTGCGTCGGCGAACCCTGGAACCAGCAGGCAGTCTTCAAGGGCATCGGTGTTCCGGTCATCACCGATTACGAGATCTGGAAGAACAATCCGGAGAAGGTCTTCGGTCTGACGCAGGAATTTACCGAAGAATATCCGAACACCACGCTTGCGCTTACCAAGGCGTTGATCCGCGCGGCCAAGTGGCTGGACGAGAACGACAATGCCAATCGTATGGAAGCCGTCGAGATCCTGTCCCGCTCGGAGTATGTCGGTGCGGACGCTGAAGTGATTGCCAACTCCATGACCGGCACCTTCGAATATGAGAAGGGCGACAAGCGAGACGTTCCCGACTTCAACGTCTTCTACCGCTACTTCGCCACCTATCCCTACTATTCCGACGCCGTCTGGTACCTGACCCAGATGCGCCGCTGGGGGCAGATTTCCGAGTACAAACCCGACAGCTGGTACGACGAAGTCGCGCGGTCGGTCTATCGCCCGGACATCTATCTGAAAGCCGCAGAAATGCTGGTCGAGGAAGGGCATGTGGCCAAGGAAGACTTCCCCTGGGAAACGGACGGCTACCGCGCTCCGACCCCGTCGGCGGACATCATCGACGGCATTCCCTACGACGGCAAGCAGCCGAACGCCTACATCGACAGCCTTCCGATCGGCCTGAAAGGCAAGCAGGTGGTCGACGGCAACCAGGTCGTGGGCGGCTGATCTTCCCCAAACTTGAGCGGCGGTCTGCAGCCCCGCCGCTCGTTTTTCTCATTCGACACGAACCGACAGAATTCGAACAAGGATTGACGACATGGCCAATGCCGATACCGCAGGCAGTCAGGACCTTGCCCGTGCCGCACGCCGGGAAAAGCTCTTCACACGGATCAACAAGGCCGCCGGCTGGCTGGATGCGCTCGGCCTTTCCTGGACCGTGCCGCTCCTGAAAATTGCCGCAGGCGACAGCCCTAAGGAGCAGCTGGGAGAACTCAAACGCGTTCTCGTAATTCCTCTCCTGGGCATCATCGCCTTTCTCGTCCTCTGGGGAGCGCTGGCGCCCCAGGTGCAGACATCCCTGGGCGCAGTTCCCGGGCCGGCGGCCGTCTGGAGCCAGGCGGTCAACCTCTGGGACGATCATGAGCGCGAGCGGGACAAGGCCGCTGCCTTCTACGATCGCCAGGAACAACGCAACGCCAAATACGAAGCCGAAGGCAAGACCGACAAGATCAAGTGGCGCGATTATACCGGCAAGCCGACCTATATCGACCAGATCGGCACCTCGCTGAAAACCGTCGGCCTCGGCTTCCTGATCGCAACGCTGATTGCCGTGCCGCTTGGCATCGCCTCCGGTCTGTCGCGCTCCTTCAACGGCGCAATCAATCCGCTGATCCAGATCTTCAAGCCGGTGTCGCCGCTGGCATGGTTGCCGATCGTCACGATGATTGTTTCGGCAACCTATGCCGATCCTGTCGACTGGCTGTCTAAATCCCTGCTGATCTCCGCCGTCACCGTGACGCTCTGCTCCATGTGGCCGACCCTGATCAACACCGCGCTGGGTGTGGCCTCGGTCGACAAGGACCTGATGAATGTCGGCCGTGTTCTGCAGCTGCCGACCTGGAAGACCGTTACCAAGCTGGTTCTGCCGTCCTCTCTGCCGCTGATCTTCACCGGGCTGCGCCTGTCGCTGGGTGTGGGCTGGATGGTGCTTATTGCGGCGGAAATGCTGGCGCAAAACCCGGGGCTTGGAAAATTCGTCTGGGACGAATTCCAGAACGGTTCTTCCCAGTCGCTCGCAAAGATCATGGTCGCAGTCCTGACCATCGGCATCATCGGCTTCATGCTCGACCGGCTGATGTTTGCCCTGCAGCGCGCCTTCACATTCTCGGCCAATCGCTAAGGAGACGGATATGTCCTTTCTGGAAATTTCCGGCGTCTCCAAATCCTATGGCGAAAATGCCACCCGGACGGATGTGCTGGACGATATCAATTTGAAAGTGGAAGAGGGCGAGTTCATTGCCATCGTCGGGTTTTCCGGCACCGGCAAGACCACGCTGATCTCCCTGCTGGCCGGTCTCATCGAGCCGGACAAGGGCGGCATCATCTTCAAGAACAAGGAAATTGACGGGCCGCACCAGGATCGGGGCGTCGTGTTCCAGTCCTATTCACTGATGCCGTGGTTGTCGGTGTTCGGCAATGTGGCGCTGGCCGTCGACAGCGTTTTCAAGAAGAAGAGCGCGGCTGAGCGCAAGGCGATCTGCGACAAGTACATCGAGATGGTCGGTCTGGGGCATGCCAGGGACCGCAAGCCGTCGGAACTTTCCGGTGGCATGCGTCAGCGCGTTGCCGTGGCACGGGCACTCGCCATGCAGCCTGAGCTTCTGTTGCTGGATGAGCCGCTGTCCGCTCTTGATGCCTTGACCCGCGCGAAGCTGCAGGACGAATTCGCCGCGATCTGCGACGAAGAGAAGAAGACCATCATTCTCATCACAAACGATGTCGATGAGGCAATCCTTCTCGCAGACCGGATCATTCCCCTGAAGCCCGGCACACCGGCAACGCTCGGTCCGGAGTTCAAGGTGCCGTTTCAGCGGCCGCGCGATCGCGGTGAACTCAATCACGATGACGACTTCATTCGCCTGCGTGCCGAAGTCACCGAATACCTGATGGAGGCTGGTGCCGAGCGTGGCGCTGATCTGGAACGGGAAATCGTTCTGCCGGACATCGTTCCGATTACCCAGCGTCCGAAGCCTGCCGACAAGCTTCCGGCGGCCTATGAGCGAGCATCGGAATCCGCGGTTCAGGACCGTTATCTCGACTTCTCTCAACTGAAGAAGGTCTACCCGACGCCGAAGGGGCCGCTGACGGTTGTCGACGGTTTCGATCTGAAAATGAAGAAGGGCGAGTTCATCACCCTGATCGGCCATTCCGGATGCGGAAAGTCGACTGTCCTGTCCATGGTGGCCGGTCTCAACAAGATCACCGAAGGTGCCATCGTCTTGGACGGCACTCATGTGACGCAGGCCGGTCCGGACCGTGCCGTCGTTTTCCAGGCGCCGAGCCTGATGCCGTGGCTGACAGCATACGAGAATGTCGAGCTTGGGGTCGACAAGGTCTATCCGGATGCGTCCAGGGCCGAAAAGCGGGACGTGATTGAATACTACCTCGGCAAGGTCGGTCTGTCGGACGCCATGCAAAAGGCTGCTTCGGAGCTTTCCAACGGCATGAAGCAACGCGTCGGCATTGCACGGGCCTTTGCCTTGTCGCCGAAGCTCCTGCTGCTGGACGAACCCTTCGGCATGCTCGACAGCCTGACCCGGTGGGAGCTGCAGGATGTCCTGATGGATGTCTGGAAACGCACCCAGGTGACGGCTGTCTGCGTCACGCATGATGTCGATGAGGCCATCCTGCTCGCCGACCGGGTGGTGATGATGTCGAACGGGCCCAATGCCCGCATCGGCAACATCATGGAAGTGGACCTGCCACGGCCGAGGTCGCGCAAGGAGCTGCTCGCCCACCCGGATTACTACGCCTACCGCGAGGAGCTTCTGGACTTCCTGGAAGCCTATGAGGGCGGCGCGGACCCGAGCGAAGACCAGTTGAAATCCATTCAGGAAAAGCGGGCCGCACGGATGGCCCGTCAAACCGCGGCAGCCGAAGCAGCCGAATGAAAGTCTGGAGAAAAGCCATGACAAAACAGAAACTTGTCATCGTCGGCAACGGCATGGCACCCGGGCGGATGCTCGAAAACCTGTTCGAAAAAGACAGGGATGCTTATGACGTCACCATTTTCAATGCAGAGCCGCGGGTCAACTACAACAGGCTGATGCTGTCGCCCGTACTGTCAGGCGAGAAGTCATACGAGGACATCATCACCCATGGCGACGACTGGTATGCCGAACATGGCGTGACGCTTCACAAGGGAGCCCGGGTTGCCGAGATCGACCGGGACGCCAAAACGGTGACCTCGGAAAACGGCGTCACCGCCAAGTACGACAAGCTGGTGATCGCCACGGGATCTTCCCCCTTCATCATTCCGCTTCCTGGCAAGGACCTGGACGGGGTTCTGACCTATCGTGATCTGGACGATGTGGAAAAGATGCTGGATGCCGCCAAACGGGGCGGACGTGCCGTCGTCATCGGCGGTGGGCTCCTGGGTCTTGAAGCGGCAGCCGGTCTCAAGATGCAGGGCATGGACGTAACCGTTCTGCACCTGATGCCGACCCTGATGGAGCGCCAGCTCGACCCGGCTGCGGGGTTCCTGCTCGAAGCCGAATTCAAACGCCGCGGCATCGACGTGCGCACAAAGGCAAACAGTCATGAAATCCTGGGTGATGATGCAGGCAAGGTGAGGGGCATCCGCCTTGACGACGGCACCGAGATCGAAGCCTCGATCATCGTCATGGCCGTGGGCATCCGCCCGTCGGCCGACCTTGCCAGGGAGGTCGGGCTGGACGTCAATCGCGGTGTGCTGGTTGGCGATGACATGCGCACCAGCGATGCGGACATCTTCTCGCTCGGGGAATGCGTCGAACACCGTGGCATGTGTTACGGGCTTGTCGCGCCGCTTTATGAAATGGCGGGTGTGATTGCCGACAATCTGCTTGGCGCTTCTTCCGAATACACGGGCTCGGTCACCGCGACGAAGCTCAAGGTGACAGGTGTCGATCTCTATTCGGCAGGCGATTTTTCCGAAGGCGACGACCGGGAAGAGATCGTGCTGCGTGATGCGTCGGCCGGCGTCTATAAACGCATCGTCCTGAAAGACAACAAGATCGTCGGTGCCGTCCTTTACGGTGAGACCTCCGATGGTCCGTGGTTCTTCGACCTCCTCAAAAAAGGTACCGACGTCTCGGACATGCGCGAGACGCTGATCTTTGGCCAGGCTTACCAGGGAGGGGCCCCGCTGGACCCTACGGCGGCCGTTGCAGCCTTGCCGGATGATGCGGAAATCTGCGGCTGCAACGGCGTATGCAAGGGCAAGATCGTTACGACGATCAAGGAGAAGGGTCTGACGACCCTGGACGGTGTTCGGGCCCACACAAAGGCCTCGAACTCCTGCGGTACCTGCACTGGGCTGGTCGAGCAACTGATGCAGGTGACCTTGGGCGATGCCTATAACCCGGCGGCCGTGAGGCCGATGTGTGGTTGCACGCACCTGGGCCATGACGAGGTCCGCCGCCTGATCAAGTCCAAGGAGCTGAAATCCATTCCGGCAGTGATGCAGCAACTCGAATGGACCACCTCCGGCGGCTGTGCCAAGTGCCGCCCGGCACTCAACTACTATCTGGTCTCCGACTGGCCGGATGAATATGCGGATGATTACCAGTCCCGTTTCATCAACGAGCGTGTCCACGCCAACATCCAGAAGGACGGCACCTATTCGGTGGTCCCGCGCATGTGGGGCGGGATGACCTCGTCCAAGGAACTGCGGGCGATTGCCGATGTGGTCGACAAGTTCAACATTCCGGCGGTGAAATGCACCGGTGGCCAGCGCATCGACATGCTTGGCATCAGGAAGGAAGACCTGCCGGCAGTCTGGGCGGACCTCGGCAAGGCCGGGTTCGTTTCCGGGCAGGCCTACGCCAAGGGTCTGAGAACGGTGAAGACCTGCGTCGGAACGGACTGGTGCCGGTTCGGCACGCAGGATTCCACCGGTCTCGGCATCAAGCTGGAAAAGTTCATGTGGGGCTCATGGACCCCGGCGAAGTTGAAGATGGCGGTTTCCGGCTGCCCGCGAAACTGCGCGGAAGCAACTTGCAAGGATATCGGCATCATCTGCGTCGACAGCGGTTACGAGATTCACTTCGCCGGAGCTGCCGGTCTCGACATCAAGGGCACGGAAGTTCTGGGCCTGGTCAAGACCGAGGAGGAGGCGATCGAGCATGTTGCTGCGCTCACCCAGATGTACCGCGAGCAGGGCCACTACCTGGAGCGGATCTACAAGTGGGCGAAACGCATAGGTCTGGATGAGATCCGTCGCCAGATTATGGACGATGAGCCGATGCGCATGGCGTATTTCGACCGTTTCGTCTTCTCCCAGAAATTCGCCCAGGTCGACCCATGGTCGGAGCGTGTCTCCGGCAAGGACAAGCATGAATTCAAGCCGATGGCTGTTCTGACGAAGGAGGCTGCCGAATGACTGCCGACATCCGTAACTGGGTCCATATCGGCACCCTTGAAGACATTCCCAGGGAGGGAGCGCGGTGCGTGAAGAATGGCGACATGACCATCGCCATCTTCCGCACCGCCAAGGACGACGTCTTTGCGCTGGAAGACAAGTGCCCGCACAAGAACGGGCCTCTCAGTCAGGGCATTGTGCATGACGGATGTGTGACCTGCCCGTTGCACAACTGGGTGATCTCCCTGGAAACGGGAGCCGCGCAAGGAGCTGACGAAGGCCGCACGGCAGCTTTCCCCGTCCGGCTGGAGGACGGCCGGATCCTTATCGACCTTTCCTATTCCCACGAAGCCGTCTGACCGGCCGAGCACTCTCGCGAAAGGAATTCAGATGTCATATGTAACGCCACAGGAATTTGCCACCAAGATGATCGACGCCGGTGAAGCGAAGATCTTCATGTCCACAAAGGACACGCTCATCCGGGCCTATATGGCAGGCGCCATCCTTGCCCTTGCAGCCGCCTTCGCCGTGACCATCGCCGTCAATACCGGCAATTTCCTGGTCGCCTCGATCCTGTTCCCGGTCGGCTTCTGCATGCTCTATCTGCTGGGCTTCGACCTTCTGACGGGCGTGTTCACGCTGGCGCCGCTGGCCGTGATCGCTAAACGTCCGGGCTGCACCTGGGGCGGTGTGTTCCGGAACTGGGGTCTGGTCTTTGCCGGCAACTTTGCAGGAGCCCTGACGACGGCGGTGTTCATGGCGATCATCTTCACCATGGGTTTCAGCCAGGAGCCGAACGCCGTCGGCCAGAAGATTGGCCAGATCGGTGAAACCCGGACGCTCGGCTATGCCGCCGCCGGCTGGGCGGGGCTGCTGACGGTCTTCATTCGCGCAGTGATGTGCAACTGGATGGTTTCGACCGGTGTCGTGGCCGCGATGATGTCGAACTCTGTTTCCGGCAAGATCATGGCGATGTGGATGCCGATCCTGGTGTTCTTCTATCTCGGCTTCGAGCACTCCATCGTGAACATGTTCCTGTTCCCCTCGGGCATCATGCTCGGCGGCAATTTCACCTGGTTCGACTACTTTGCCTACAACGAAATTCCGGTTGTTGTCGGCAATCTGGTCGGCGGGCTGACCTTCGTCGGCGGCATGATCTACGCCACCCACTACAAGACGTCGCCATCCCGCAAGGCAGGCTACGAAAAGGCGCCGGTCGCAGCGCCTGCCGAATAAGTGTGAAGCTCCGCCGTCACTGGCGGCGGAGCGTCTTTTCCCGAGGAGCCTTTTCCCGTGCTGATGCAAGTCCGCCATACCACCTTGAGCGTCGAAACCGGCCAGTATTCGTCTGCCGGACGGAAAGCCCTGAACCAGGACTTTCATGGCGCCATGGTGCCGGACGGCCCGGCCCTGGTGCACAAGGGCATCGCACTTGCTGTCGCGGACGGCATTTCCTCCAGTCCGGTTGCGCATGTCGCAGCAGAAACGGCCGTCAAATCCTTTCTCTCCGATTACTATTGCACCTCTGAAGCCTGGACAGTGAAGACCTCTGCCGTCCGGGTGATCTCTGCCGCCAATTCCTGGCTTTTCAGCCAGACGAAACAGGTCGACGATCTCGACAGGGGCCATGTCTGCACCTTTTCTGCCCTGGTGCTGAAGGGGCGTAAGGCGCATCTCTTCCATGTCGGTGACAGCCGCATCTGGCGTCTTTCCGGCCAGAGCCTGGAACAGCTGACGGAAGACCACACTGTCCGGATTTCCGAACAGGAGAGTTATCTCGGCAGGGCTCTGGGGGTCGGGCAATCTGTCGATATCGATTATGCCGTGTTCGATCTTCGTCCGGGCGATCTGTTTGTCCTCACAACGGATGGTGTCCATGGTTTCTTGCGGGCTAAGGATATGGCCGACGCCTTGCTGGCTGGCGAAGCTCTCGATCAGACAGCCAGGACACTTGTCGAAAAGGCGCTGGCTGCAGGCAGCAACGATAATCTGACCGTTCAGATCGTGCGGGTGATCGACATCGCGGAACCCGGTGCAGATGATCTCCTGAACGGGGAAGGCACCTTGCCACCGGCGCCGCTGCCGAAGGTGCCTGGCACCCATGAGGGGTTCCGTTTGATGCGCGGCCTGCACGCCACCAGCCGCAGCCACATCTATCTGGCGGAAAATGAAGAAACCGGCGAACCGGTGGCGCTCAAGTTTCCGTCGCTCGATTTGCGCGGAGAGGAAGACTATCTGCGCCGGTTCGCGCTGGAGGAGTGGGTTGCACGCCGGATTTCATCGCCGCATGTGTTGAAGGCTTCCACCTATCCGCAGGGCCGTCAGACGCTTTTTCTGGCATCGGAATTTGTCGAAGGCCAGACGCTTCGCCAGTGGATGATCGACAATCCTCACCCCAGCCTTGAGACCGTGCGCGGGCTTCTGGAGCAGGTGGCCAGGGGATTGATGGCCTTCCACCGCAAGGAAATGGTCCATCAGGACCTGCGGCCGGAAAACATCATGATCGACACGTCCGGCACGGTAAAAATAATCGATTTCGGGTCGGTGCGGATCGCCGGCGTGATGGAAGCCGCTCCTTCGCTCGACAAGGGGGAGATCCTCGGCACCCACCAATATACCGCGCCAGAGGTGTTTCTCGGCTACCTCGGGACTGAGTACAGCGACCAGTTTTCGCTCGGTGTGATCGCCTATGAAATGCTGACCGGGCGTTTGCCCTATGGTGCGGCCGTTGCCAGGGCAACGAGTGAGCGGGCACAGGCTGCCCTGCGCTATCGCAGTGCGACAGCTGTCACGGAACGTGTTCCGGACTGGGTCGATGGTGCGCTTTGTCGCTCGGTTCATCCTGTGCCGGGCAAGCGCTACGAAGCGCTGAGCGCCTTACTGGAAGATCTTCGTCGCCCGAACCCGGCCTTCAGTTCAGATCGTTTTGTCCCTCTGGCGGAACGGGATCCGGTCCGCTTCTGGCAGATCGTCTCTGCTGTTCTCGCGGTGCTCTGCGCCATCCTCTTGTTTCAACTCTTCGGCAATTCATAGGAGATTTTCATGACCGCTCTTACCCGTGAAGACGTTACCAGCATGATCCTGTCGGCGAAGCGCCAGGCGGGGCTCACATGGGAAGGCATTGCCGAAGCGATCGGCATGTCGCCTGTCTGGACCCATTCGGCGGCCATGGGCATGAACGCCATGCCGGAAGACAAGGCAAAGGCAATCACGGAGACACTCGGTCTGCCGCAGGAAGCGGCGCTGGTACTGCAGGAGAGCCCAACAAAGATCTGGTCGCAGACCGTGCCGACGGATCCGTGCATCTACCGTCTTTATGAGATCGTCGGTGTCTACGGCCCGACAATCAAGGCTTTGATCCATGAGAAATTCGGCGACGGCATCATGTCGGCCATCGATTTCGACATGTCGGTAACCCGTGTTGAGAACCCCAAGGGAGACCGGGTGAAGATCGAGATGTCGGGCAAATACCTTGGCTACAACGCCTGGTAAATCAACAACCGGGATTGATGGCATGACCGAACAAGAAAAAACAATCCGGACCACCTGTCCCTATTGCGGTGTCGGCTGCGGCGTCCTCGCGACCCGGCACCCGGACGGGACGGTGACTGTTGCAGGTGACCCCAAGCACCCATCCAATTTCGGCCGGCTGTGTTCCAAGGGTTCGGCCCTTGGAGAAACGCTTTCGCTGGATGACAGACTGCTCTATCCGGAAATCGACGGCGAACGCGCCAACTGGAATGACGCGCTCGATCTTGTCGCGCGCAACTTTCAGGATGCCATTCGGGAACATGGACCAGATAGCGTTGCGTTTTATGTGTCCGGCCAGATCCTGACCGAAGACTATTACGTCGCCAACAAACTGATGAAAGGGTTCATCGGTTCGGCGAATATCGACACCAATTCCCGCCTTTGCATGGCATCTTCGGTTGCCGGGCACCGGAGGGCATTCGGCTCGGACACGGTTCCGGGAACCTATGAAGATCTTGAACTGGCAGACCTTGTTGTGCTGGTCGGCTCCAATCTCGCCTGGTGTCATCCGGTCCTGTTCCAGCGTCTCGAAGCGGCCAAGGCTGCAAACCCGGCGTTGCGGGTGGTCGTAGTGGACCCGCGCAAGACAGCGACCTGCGCCATCGCCGATCTGCACCTGCAATTGAAACCTGATACGGACGTTGCCCTCTTTAACGGGCTGCTCGCCTTTCTGGCGGAAGCGTTTGTCGTGAATGACAGCTATGTCAATCGCTTCACTCAAGGACTTGAGAAGGCAGTTGAGGCTGCAGGACCCTGCGAAATCGGCCAGATAGCCGAAAAGACCGGCCTGTCACGTCAGGATATCGCACTCTTCTACAAGATGTTTGCCCGGACGGAAAAGACGGTCACCGTCTATAGTCAGGGTGTCAACCAGTCAGTCGTCGGGACTGACAAGGTCAATTCCATCGTCAACACACATCTGGCAACTGGACGGATTGGAAAGCCCGGCATGGGCCCTTTTTCCGTCACGGGTCAGCCGAACGCCATGGGCGGCCGGGAAGTCGGTGGACTGGCCAATATGCTCGCCGGCCACATGGCTTTGGAAAATGCCGAGCACCGCGGGATCGTGCAGGACTTCTGGCAAAGCCCGGTCGTGGCTGATAGGTCCGGCTTGAAAGCCGTTGAGCTTTTCAAGGCCGTGCGGGAAGGCCGGATCAAGGCGCTCTGGATCATGGCAACAAGCCCGGTAGACAGTCTGCCGGATGCAGATGGCGTGGCAGAAGCCCTTGAAACATGCCCCTTTGTTGTCGTTTCGGAAGTAACGCGGGCAGCCGACACGGTTCCCTATGCGAACGTGTTGCTGCCTGCAGCCGCATGGGGTGAAAAAGACGGTACGGTTACCAACTCCGAGCGCCGGATCTCAAGACAGCGCGCCTTCCTGGAGCTTCCCGGTGAGGTTCGCCCCGACTGGTGGCACCTGAGCGAAGTCGCAAGGCGCATGGGCTTTGCCGGGGCCTTTTCCTTTGAAGGGCCAGCGGCGATTTTCCGTGAGCATGCAGCACTCTCTGGGTATCGGAATGAAGGCAGCCGGGATTTCGATATCGGCGCTTATCGGGACGTGACCAATGCCGCTTTCGATGCCCTGGAGCCCTTTCAGTGGCCGCAACCGGCGGGGATGCTACCGGCTGATACGAGGTTCTTTGCTGGCGGAGGATTTTTCACCGAAAGCGGCAAGGGGCAGTTCGTGCCTGTCGTTTTCAAGGCTCCGCGGCAAACAGAGCGCCGCTATCCGTTCTCCCTGAACACGGGCCGGATCCGCGATCAGTGGCACACCATGACGCGCACCGGCAAGACGCCGCGCCTGACCGCGCATTTTGCCGAACCTTTTGCCGAACTCAACCCGATCGATGCCGAAAAGCTCGGGATCGACCCGGCAGATCTGGTGACGGTCAAAAGCTCTTATGGGGCCGTGGTGGTGCGGGCGCTGCTGACAGACCGGGTCGTCCCGGGAGAAGTCTTCGTGCCGATGCATTGGACCGACCAGCTTGCATCGAAAGCCCGCATCGATGCGGTCATGGCGCCTGAGACAGACCCCCATTCCGGACAGCCAGGATCCAAGTTCACGCCTGTGGCGGTGGCAAAAGCGAAAATGGCCTGGTTCGGTTTTGCCGTCTTGCGCCAGCGACCGGAGAAGATCGCTGCCGATTATTGGGCCCTTGCTCCTGTTCCTGGCGGTTACCGGCTTGAGTTCGCGGCGAAAGCCGATGCGGATTTCGCGGAAATCGCAGCTGCGTTGACCTCGTCCAGCAACGAGACGACCGATATATCTGACGGTGCCGCTGGCTGGAGACGTTTGGCTGAGTGGCGGGACGATGTGCTGCAGGCAGCGTTCTTCTTTTCCGCATCCCCGGTGGAAGTCTCGCGCCAATGGGCTTGCGGGCTGCTGGGTGAGGGGCCCGTTTCGCCGCAGGAGCGGGCACGGGTTCTTGCCGGACGCGTGCCGGCAGACAGGCCGGATCCGGGAGCGCTTGTGTGCTCCTGCTTCCAGATCGGCTGCAACCAGATTGCCGAAGCCGCACGCTGCGGTGCGACGAGTGTCGGTGCAATCGGTGAAACACTGAAAGCCGGCACAAATTGCGGCTCCTGCCGCTCGGAAATCCAGACGCTTCTCGATGAAATTGCAAAGGAAAGCCTCGATGATGCCGACATTGCGCAAGCCAGCTGAGGTCAAGCGCCGGAGCCGTCCGGCACGCGTGGGGGCTCTTGCCAGCCTGCCGCTGTTCTTTCCGCTTGAAGGAAGAAAAGTCCTGCTGGCAGGTGGCACGGAAGCTGCCGCCTGGAAGGCGGAGCTGCTGGCTGCTGCCGGGGCAGACGTGCATGTTCATGCACAGGAGCTGGAGCCGGCTTTCGAGGCACTTCTTGTGGCCGGCAGCATCAAGGGGCGTTTCATACATCACCGGTCCTGCTGGTCGCAGCAAGACTTCGAGGGCGCAGCCCTTGCGATTGCCAATGCAGAGAGTGACGAAGAAGCCGCAGCGTTTGTTTTGGCCGCGCGACGCATGCGAGTTCCGGTCAATGTGATCGACAACCCCGCCTATTGCGACTTCCAGTTTGGGTCCATCGTCAACCGGTCACCGGTCGTGATCGGAATCTCGACCAATGGGGTCGCGCCGATCCTTGGCCAGGCGATCCGACGGCGGATCGAGACGCTGATGCCTGAAAGTCTGCAAGGATGGGCGCAGCTGGCAAGCCGTTTGCGGGAAAAGACGCTTTCCCTGCTGGACGCAGGGGCACAGCGGCGCCGGTTCTGGGAGCGGATCTCCGATCTTGCCTTCTCGGGCAGTTCGGCGCCTGAAGAGGAAGACCATCTCGCCGAAGCACTTCTGGAGGATGCAAGGACGTCTGCCGCAGGCAAAGTCACCCTTGTGGGTGCAGGGCCGGGCGATGCCGAATACCTGACACTGAAAGCCGTGCGTGCGCTGCAATCGGCTGATGTCATTCTCTTCGATGATCTGGTCGATGACGCGGTTCTCGAACTTGCGCGTCGAGAAGCCAGGCGGATGCTGGTCGGAAAAAGAGGTGGCCGGGAAAGTTGCCGCCAGGAAGACATCAACGACATGATGGTTTTGCTGGCACAACAGGGCAAACACGTAGTGCGGCTCAAATGCGGAGATCCGATGATCTTCGGCCGTGGCGGAGAGGAACTCGACCGTCTTGCTGCCGAAGGCATCCCGGCAACCGTTGTTCCCGGCATCACAGCGGCTTCTGCCATGGCGGCACGCCTCGGCGTTTCCCTGACGCACCGCGACCATGCTCAGTCGGTCAGGTTTGTCACCGGCCACTCGCGCAAGGGAGACTTGCCGGAAACCGTAGATTGGCCTGCGCTCACCGACCCGGCCACCACGACCGTTTTCTACATGGGAGCGCGCATGGCCGGCCGTATCAGAGACCGGCTTGTTGCCGAAGGCTTGTCAGCTGCGACCCCCGTCGTTGCCGTTTCGGGAATATCCCGCACCGACGAAAAGCGTTGGTCGGGAACGCTGGACGAACTTGAACGCGGTGTCGATTTGCTCGGACTGGAAGGTCCGGTCCTCATCGGAGTGGGGCAGGTCTTTCGGGCAACAGGCCGTCAGATCGAGCAAGGTGAAGGATTTGAATTCCATCAGGTCTTCTCTGTGCGAGGGGAAATAGCCGGAGCTGAAAATCGAGGCATTCGGACACTTGGCAAATCTGCAGCTATTTGATTTGTTTGAGCGGCAAATCAGCTGGTGATCCGAAGCACTGATGAATCGTTCCGAACAAATTTGCGCAGCCCTGCGCAGTGCCATCCTTGAGCGTGCCCTGTTACCGGGCATGAAATTGCCGGAAGATTCGCTGGGTGAGCGTTTCGGGTCGAGCCGGACGATCGTGCGCCAGGCACTGGAACGGCTCGCAGCGGAAGGCCTTGTCGAACTGCGGCGGAACAGGGGAGCCGTTGTCGCAACCCCCAGCCTGGAAGAGGCGCGGGATCTGTTTGATCTGCGATGCCAGATCGAAGACCTCGTGGTGTCCCGGCTGAGCGCTGAATTTTCCCAGAAGCACCTTGATGCGCTGAATGCGCATCTCGACAAGGAAATCGCCGCTGAAAAGGGACCTGAGCCTGTCTCCATCCGGCTTGCCACGGAATTCCACATTCTCATGGCGCAGCTCACGGAAAGCCCGGTTCTGATCCGCTATGTGGAAGACGTCGGCTATAGATGCGGGTTGACGCTGGCGCTTTACTCACGGCCGCATTCCACTGATTGCGGGATCCAGGAGCACCGGGAAATTATTGATGCTCTTTCCAAGGGCGATGAGGATCGGGCCAGGGATCTCATGCGACACCACCTGGGGGCCGTGGCTGACCGGGCGCTGATCAAGCCCGAAAACAAGGGGCAAGGCATCTATCTTGATGCCCTGGAACCTTACGTTCGGGCCGTTCGAGGAGACGACTAGGCTTCAATGCCCATGCGGGTGAGAATTCGCTCCGCGCTGTCGTTCCAGACATCCATCTTTGTGATCTTGCCGTCATGCACTTCGAACCGGTCGACATACCGGTTGCCTTCGAAGGCGGTTCCGTCCGGCCATTCACCGTAAAGCGTCCCGACAGAGTAGACGACAACACCGTCCGCCCCGCGGGCAACGTCGAAACGGTCCATCTTCTTCTTCACCCAGTTGTACCGCTTCGCGTTAAAGCCGGTCGGACCTGACGGATGGTTGAATACCCGTCCGCCCGTAAACGTGATCGTCACATCGTCGGCAACGTATGTCGCAGCGAGATCCGGATCGGGTTTCATGGAAGCGTCGAGATATTCCCTGACGATCTGCGCTTCCTCGGGAAGAGTGTCCTTGTTTTCGTCCTGCATGGGTCGTCCTTTTCAAAATGGCCTTCCGGAGCATAAATCCTGTCCGGTTTTTTGCATGCAAGTTTTGTATGCAAAGATTGCATGCAATTTAAGCGAAATTCTGATGTCATCGAAGGTTTGTAAAGGCCGAAATTAGATAAGTAATTGAAATGTATAGAGATCAGTAAACTGGCATCTGACTTGCTCTTGATGTGGCGTTCGGACGTGTCGTCCGGAAAACCAGAGGAGCCGTTCATGAAATCCGCTTGCAAATTTCCGAAGGTGACACGCCGCGTCCTGATGTCAGGTGCTGTCGGCCTCGCCCTGGCCACCAGCCTGCCGGCCTTCGCCGCCGATACAATCAAGATCGGCCTTGTTGCCGCGCTAAGCGGTCAGTCCGCCAAGTCCGGACAGGCAATTACACGTGGCCTGACCATCGCGATTGATGAGATCAACGAGAAGGGCGGTGTCCTTGGCAAACCGCTTGAACTTGTAAGCCGCGATGACGAAAGCAACCCGGGCAAGGGGCTTGTCGCCGCACGTGAGCTTGTCCAGCGCGAAGGCGTTGCGGCTCTGATCGGCGGTCTGGACACGCCGGTCTCCTTTGCAATCGTTCCCTTTGCAAACCAGTCAAACGTGCCTTTTGTCGGCCCGTGGGCTGCAGGCACCGGCATCACCAAGAATGGTGCTGAAGAGAACTACATCTTCCGCGTTTCCGCCGTTGATGAATATGTCGATGAAGCGATCACCGAGTATCTGGTCACCAAATACGGCTCCAAGAAACCGGGCATGATCCTCATCAACAACCCATGGGGCGAGTCCAACGAGAAGGGGCTTTTGAAAGCGCTCGAGAAGCGCGGCATGGAGCATGCGGGTATCGAGAAGTTCGAGTCCAATGACGTCGATGTCGTACCGCAGCTCACGCGCCTCAAGGAAAACGGCGCGGATGGCCTGTTTGTGGTGGCAAACGTTGCCCCGACCGCACAGGTGGTGAAATCACTCGACCGGATGGGCTGGGATGTTGCCATGGCATCGCACTGGGGCCCGGCAGGCGGACGGTTCACGGAACTGGCCGGCAAGAGCGGCGAGAAGCTCCACTTCATCCAGACCTACCTGTTCCGGGAGGGCGATGCGAAGGGCGAGGCCATGTTCTCGAAGCTCCAGGAAAGCTTTCCCGAAATCAAGACCATGGCCGATGTGACACCCGCAACCGGTATCGCCAATGCCTATGACGCCATGCTTCTGCTGGCTGCTGCCATCGAGAAGGCCGGTTCCACCGATGGTCCGGCTATCCGACAGGCGATGTACGACATCGAGAACATCGAAGGCCTGATTAAGACCTACACCGACCCGTTCTCGCCGGAAGACCAGGATGCGATCGCGCCTGAAGACTATGTCTTCGCGCAGTTCGTCGAAGGCGAAATCATCCCGATTGAAGATTGATGATGTCACCTCCCGCGGCAGGCCCGCGGGAGGTTTCTTTCCTTTGAATTAGCCCTGATCCAGTTTCACCCGCCAGGACCCACCCATGACCCTCTTGATCGCCGCCCTTGTCACCGGCATTGGCCTTGGAAGCATGTACGGGCTGATCGCGCTCGGCTTTCAGATCACCTATTCCGTTTCTTCCACCGTCAATTTCGCGCAGGGCAGCGTTGTCATGCTGGGCGCGGTTCTGGGCTTTGTCTTTACCGAACGGCTCGGCTTGAACTGGCTGATCGCCTATCCGCTTGCGATCGCCTGCTGTGGCCTTTTTGGTGTGCTTGTTGAAATACTTCTGGTTCGTCCCTTCGTGGAACGCAATTCGGAAGCCTGGCTGATGGCGACCGTCGCGGGCGGTATCTTTCTCGATAACGCCGTTCTCTTCAGCTTCGGCAACGAACCGCGGACATTGTTTTCGCCTTTGGCGCAGACCACCTGGCAGTTCGCCGGCACGGGCATCTATCCGCAGCAACTGCTTATTCCGATTGCCGCCATCGGTGTTGCTCTGGCGTTGCACTTCCTGTTCCGCAAGACCTTGCAGGGCAGGGCGCTGCTTGCCGTCGTCCAGAACAATCAGGCAGCACGGCTCATGGGGATCAACACAACCATGATGGTGTCCGGTTCCTTTGCGATTTCGGCGATGCTTGCCGGATGTGCCGGTCTTTTGATCGCGCCGCTGTTTTCCGTGCATTCGGACATGGGAACGCTCTTTGGGCTCAAGGCCTTCGCAGTGGCAATACTGGGCGGCATGACATCGGCAGCCGGAGTGATGCTGGCAGGCTTTCTCTATGGGGTGACGGAAGCCCTGGTTACGGCCTACCTGGGCTCATCTTCCACCTACATCGTTGTCTTTGCGCTGATCATCCTTGCACTGACATTGAAGCCGGATGGTCTCTTCGGTCGTCCCGCCGTAAAGAAAGTCTGAGGAAGAGCCGTGCCCTTTCTGAACCAGCGAATTCTTCTCGATAGCGCGTTGCTCGTTCTGACTGTTGCAGCCTGTGCGATGGCCGTGACAAGCGGTGGCTACACGCAGTTCGTCATCGGTCTTGTTGCAATCACGACCATCCTGGGGACCGGTCTCAACGTTCTTTATGGTTTGACTGGTCTGGTCTCCCTTGGTCAGGTGGGTTTCTTTGCCATCGGCGCTTATGGTGTGGCGGTGATGACCCTGTCTGGCCTGAGCTTCTGGCTGGCACTGCCCTTGTCCGCGCTCGTGGCGGGGATCGCGGGCGTTCTGCTGGCGGTGCCTGCCGTCCGTATGGCGGGGCCGTTCCTGGCAATGGTCACGATTGCCTTCGCGTTCATTGTCGAACACGGCGCGGTGGAATGGCGTTCCCTGACCGGCGGTCAGAATGGCCTCATGGGCTTTCCAATGCCGGAGATCCTGGGCTTCGTGTTCACCGAGCGGGAACTGGTGGTGCTGGCCATCCTGCTTGCCGGATTGTCTCTCTACCTGTTTCGCCGATTGGCCGAAAGCGGCTGGGGCATGGCAATGACGGGCGTACGCGATGCTGAAACCGCAGCCGCCTCGCTTGGATATCGGCCCTTCGCGGTGAAGGCGGCCGCGTTTGCCATTGCGGCGGCGATGGCCGGGCTTGCGGGCGGTCTGTTTGCACCGTTGATGATGTTCATCGCGCCGAGCAATTTCCCGTTCTCGCAGTCGATCCTGTTTCTCTTCGCGATCCTGATCGGCGGCGCCGGCACCGTGCTGGGGCCACTCGCCGGTGCGCTGGTAACCGTCCTGCTGCCGGAGTTCCTTTCAGATCTTGCAGAATACCGGCTGCTGTTCTTTGGCGGTTTGCTGGTGGGCGTGCTGCTGATTGCGCCTCGCGGGCTGGTTGGCACGGTGGCGTCTTACATTCCGAGGTCGAGCCGAAGCGTGGCACCGGTTTCTTCCGCAGACATCGAGCAGTTCCTCAAGGGCGGGCTTACCTCGAGTGCACTGAAAATTGAAGACCTCGGCATTTCATTCGGCGGTGTTCGGGCAGTCGATGGTGTCAGCTTCCGGATCGAGCCCGGCGAAGTAACATCCATCATCGGTCCGAACGGTGCGGGCAAGACCACCGTCCTCAACATGATAGGCGGGTTCTACCGTCCAACGCAGGGCAAGATCCTGCTTGGAAGCCGGGACCTTGCCGGGCTGCCGGCCCATGCGGTTGCCCGATCGGGGATTGCCAGGACCTACCAGACGACCAAACTTTTCGAGAATCTGACGGTGCTTGCAAATGTCGTCTCCGGGCTGGGGCGCGGTGCCCTCGGCGACCCGTGGTCCGACATTCAGTCGCCAGATCGTTTGTCGCTGGCGGCAGGACTGTTGCGATACTGCGGCTATGAAGGGGACTTCGACAAGCGTGCCGGTGATCTGCCGCATGTCGACCGCAGGCTGGTGGAGATCGCACGTGCGCTTGCCCTGAAACCTGACATCCTTCTTCTGGATGAACCGGCAGCCGGACTGATGCGTGCCGACAAGGACAAGCTCGCCATGCTGCTGCGGGATATTGCCGACCTGGGGCCTGCAGTTGTGCTCGTCGAACATGACATGGAGCTGGTCATGGGGATTTCGGACCGGATCCAGGCAGTTGACGCCGGCAAGCCTATTGCCTTTGGCACCCCGGCAGAGATCCAGGCAAACGAAACAGTGATTGCAGCCTACCTCGGCACCGGTGGCGCCACGGCCTTCCCGCGCATAAAACCGCTGCATACGGAAGAAACGCCTGTTCTTTCGACACAGAAGCTGACTGCAGGATATGGCGCGGCTCCGGTGTTGAAAGAGGTATCACTCAAGGTGCGGCCAGGTGAAATGGTGGCTCTGCTCGGGGCGAATGGTGCAGGAAAATCGACGTTTCTTTCTGCCGTTTCGGGTCTGCACAGGCCGGTCACCGGAAGCATAATCCTGAATGACGAGCAGACACAGGCCATGCAGCCGCATGAACTCGTCGGGCGTGGTCTTGTGCTGGTTCCCGAAGGTCGCCAGGTGTTTCCGGAACTGACAGTGCGCGAGAATATCGAACTGGGTGCCTACAAGAGACATTCGGATGTCAACAGCTCGGAACTGGAAGCTCATCTGAAGCGGTTTCCGCGCCTGCGTGACAGGTTGCACAGCCGCGCAGGGCTTCTTTCGGGCGGTGAGCAGCAGATGATGGCAATTGCCCGCGGTCTCATGGCAAAACCCAAGATCCTGCTCCTGGACGAACCTTCGCTTGGATTGGCTCCGGCGATGGTTGAGGAGCTTTATGCGATCCTTGGTGAGTTGCGGGACGAAGGCATCACCATTCTGCTTGTCGACCAGATGGCGACGCTTGCTCTCGCCGTTGCAGATTACGCCTACGTATTGGAGCAAGGCCGTATCGTGATTGAAGGCAAGGCTGCGGATCTGGCTTCGGACCCGCGGCTGACGGCGGCCTATCTCGGCGCCGCCAATGAACAGGAAACTCGCATGGAGGCGAGGGTATGAGCGGGCTAGTAATCCGGAACGTCCTGCTGGAGGGCGCTGATGCGGCTGTCGATATTGCTGTTAGGGCCGGAAAGATTTCGGCGATAGGAGCCGACCTGCCCACGAGTGTGGAAGAATTGAATGGCAACGGCGTTCTCCTGGTGCCGGGATTTGTCGAGAGCCATCTTCATCTCGACAAGGCCTGCATTCTCGACCGCTGTCGGAACGAGACAGGCACGCTGGAAGGAGCGATCTCGTCAGTTGCGGAGGCAAAGAAAGGGTTTTCTGAAGAAGACGTCTACGACCGTGGTCGAAAGGTTCTCGAAAAGGCCATTACCCAGGGCACCAACGCCATCCGGACGCATGTGGAGATCGATCCGGGCATCGGCCTGACGGGGTTTCACGCCATTCAGCGGCTGAAGCAGGATTTCGCCTGGGCGCTGGATCTGCAGATATGTGTCTTTCCGCAAGAAGGGCTGATCAACAACCCGGGTACTGCCGAATTGCTGGAAGAGGCGCTCACCGCCGGAGCGGACCTGCTGGGGGGGTGTCCCTATACGGACAGCGATCCGAATGGCCAGATTGCCTGCCTGTTCGATATGGCCGAGCGCCACGATGTCGATCTCGATTTCCATCTGGATTTCGATCTCGATCCATCCTGGCGTCATCTTGACGAAATCGCCCGACAGACAGTCGCCTTCGGCTGGCAGGGAAGGGTCGCGATCGGCCATGTCACCAAGCTGTCGGCCCTTTCCCGAAAGGACCTTCTGGAGGCGGTGCGAATTCTGAAAAGTGCTGAAATCGCGCTTACCGTTCTGCCGTCGACAGATCTGTTTCTGATGGGACGTGGCAGCGAAAGCCTGGTGCCGCGCGGTGTCGCGCCGGCACATGTTTTTCATGAACACGGCGTGTGCTGCACGGTCGCAACAAACAACGTGCTCAATCCCTTCACGCCCTATGGCGACTGCTCCTTGCCGCGCATGGCCAATCTTTATGCCAATGTTCACCAGCTCGGATCAGCGGAAGACCTGAAAGCCTGTTTTGACATGGTAACGGCTGCACCACGGCGGCTGATCAACAAGGCACACAGGGTCGAAGTCGGCGAAGCGGCCACCTTCGTGGCGCTGCCGGCCATGAGCGGACATCAGATCGTTTCGGAAATCATCCGGCCGGTCTGGGGGATGAAGAATGGAAAATTTACGTTCGAGCAAGCTCCGGCCAGGTTATTGGGACCATTGGAAGCGCAAGGTCGGACCGTGGAAAGGCGAGCGGCTCTTGTTCCCTAGCTGCTCGTGGACGAGATCACTTGCGCCGTTGTGCTGCCGCGTGTGCGCATGGCGGCACGTTCCTTCATGTATTTTTCCGCCTCGATCATATGACCACGCATGATCATGCGGCAGAGCTCGGCATCACCTGATTTTATCGCCCGCAGCAACTTCACCTGATAGTGCAATCCCGTTTCGCGCAGGGCAGGGTTCGGTTCCTTGTAGATCGAGCGGCAGACCGTCATGTCGCGTAGCAGGCTGAGCAGGAAGGAACATGTGAAGGCCAGGATCGGGTTCTTGCAGTGTCGGGCCAGTTCTTCGTGAAAATCAAGCTCGGCCAGGCGCTGCGAATATTCTTCTTCCGCCGTCTTCGGCTCGTCCTCGTAAAGCCGGATGCAGCCTTGCAAGGCCTGAAAACCTTCGTCTGTCAGTGTTCCGGCAACCGAGGCGGCAAGTTCCGGCTCGAGCTGTTTCCGGAGCGTGTAGATGTCGGCAATCGTCGGCTGGTCGAACAGGAACAGATTGTCCAGCATGCGGATGGCTTCACCTGGCTCCACCGATGCGACGAAGACACCGCCGCCCGGACCGCTGCGCGTTGAAATCAACCCCTGGAACTCCAGTACCTTCAAAGCCTCACGCAGTGAACCACGTGACACCCTGACCGTTTCCGGCTGAAGCCATTCGGCGGGGATCCTGTCACCGGGGCGCAGACCGGCTTCGACGATCTGTTCGCGGATCTGCTGGGCAACCATGTCGGGCCGCCGCAGGCGTTTCCGTGTCTTGGGATCTGTCGCTCCTTCGGGAATTCTCATGGCCGGTTAATCTGCATTGCCTTGTTTTTTGGGGAGCCTATGCCTTCCCGAGTGGGTGATAGCAAGCCGCAACGTGATTGTTGCCGCCTTTGGCCTCTTCTGGTGACGGTTTGCCGGCAACGCAGATATCCGTGCGGTGCGCACAGCGTGCGGCAAAGGCGCAGCCTTCAGGAGGATTGTAGGGATCCGGCAATTCGGCAGAGGCGTCTTCCGACATCAGGTCATGCCGCCCGGGGGCGGGCGCGGAGCGCATTAGCAGATCCGTATAGGGATGTAGCGGCTTGCGGAAGATTTCTCTGGCAGGACCCAGTTCGGCCATCCGGCCGAAGTACATCACCGCCACGCGGTCGCTGACACTTTCCACCACCGAAAGATCGTGGCTGATGAAGATGTAGGTGAGGCCGAAGTCGTCCTTCAGCTTGTCCAGCAGGTTCAACACCTGGGCTTGCACCGACACATCGAGGGCAGACACGGGCTCATCAAGCACGATCAGCTCCGGCCCGGCCGCAAGGGCCCGCGCAATGCCGATCCGCTGCGCCTGGCCGCCGGAGAATTCATGGGGGTAGCGTTCCAGGAACTCCGGCGCCAGGTTGACCGCCTGCAGCAGCTCGGCAAGGCGCTTCTCGCGGCCATCAGCATTCAGGTTTGTCAGGTGCTTGAGCGGCGCTTCCAGGATGGTCCTGATGGTCTTGCGCGGATTGAGCGAGGCAACCGGATCCTGAAAGACATATTGAACCTTGCGGGCGAGAGCATTGCGGTCCTTTTTTGCCAGGGCCGCAAGATCCTCACCGTTGAAGGTGATCGAGCCGGAAGTCGGCAGATCGAGACCGACGACGAGGCGCGCGAGGGTGGACTTGCCGCAGCCGGACTCTCCGACAACACCCAGGGTCTCTCCCTTCTTTACATCGAGACTGAGACCCTGAACCGCGTGCACGGCGGGAAGATGACCGCCAAAGAGCTTCCGACCGCCGCCGAAAATGCGCTCGACATCCTGAATGGTCAGAAGGGCCTCGCTGTCCATGTAGTTCTGGCTTATCTCGTTCATGCGGTCGCTCCCGAATTCAGCGGAAAGAGGCAGCGCACACCGCGGGTTTCCGAAGACATCTCAAGGTTGATCTCGCCGGTCCTGCAGGAGGCCTGTGCGTGCGGACACCGTTCGGCGAAGGCGCAACCGTCCGGCAGGTTGTTGACCACGGGTGGGCGGCCCTCGATTGCATCCAGACGACGGTCCGGTTCGCCCAGAACCGGCACGCATTCGATCAGCTTGGCGGTGTAGGGATGACGCGGGTTCGCCAGAACTTCTTCCGTCGTTCCTGTTTCAACGATACGGCCCGCATACATCACCGCAACACGGTCACAAAGGGCGGAGACAACGCCGAAATCGTGGGTGATGAAAAGGATTGCAGCGTTCCGTTCGCGGCGCAGGCCGTTCATCAGCGTCAGGATTTGCGATTGCACGGTGACGTCGAGCGCGGTGGTCGGCTCGTCCGCAATCAGCACCTTGGCATCGTTGGCGAGCGCCATGGCAATGCAGACCCTTTGGCGCATGCCACCGGAAAGTTCGTGCGGGTAGGCGGACAATCGTTCCTTCGCATTCGGGATCCGCACAAGCGAAAGCAGTTCAACGGCTTTCTCCCGTGCTTTTGAGCCGGACATGGGCTGGTGGGTGGTGATCGCTTCCGTCAACTGATCGCCAACGGTGAAGAGCGGATGCAGCGTCGACAGCGGATCCTGGAAGACATAGGCAACCGAACCGCCTCTGAGGTCCCGGATACGCCGGTCGCTTGCCGCAAAAAGATCTTCGCCGTCGAGATAGGCGGCACCGCCGGCAATCCGGCCGGGGGGGGTCGGCACAAGGCCCATGATGGACATGGCTGTTACCGACTTGCCGGAGCCGGATTCTCCGACCACACCCAGGCACTCGCCCTCTTTCAGGTTCAGATCAACACCGCCGACAGCCTTGTAAACGGAGCTGCCGATCTGGAATTCGGTGCGCATCTGACGGACGTCCAGCACACCGCCCTTTTCCGAAGGCGCGGGGATCTCGTCTGCCTTGCGATGCACCGCTGTTCGTGAGACCGGCCGGGTGAGGGACCCGGCACGCAGGCGCGGGTCGAGGATATCGCGCACACCGTCGCCGAAGAGGTTGATACTCATGACCAGCGCAAAGATCATCAGGCCCGGAATGATGGAGACATGCGGCGCGGTAAAGAGGATCTTGCGGCCCTCACCCAGCATGGAACCGAGGTCTGCCTGTGGTGGCTGAGCCCCCAGGCCGAGGAAGGACAGGCCGGCGGTTTCCAGGATCATCCAACCGACGGTCGTCGACATGGTGATGACGATGACTGGCAAGACGTTAGGCAGAATTTCCAGAAACAGGATCTGCACCGGCGACTTGCCGGATAGCCGTGCCGCGTCAACAAACTCTCTTCGGGATAGCCCGAGCGTGATACCGCGAATGTTGCGGGCAAAGAACGGTATGTTGACGAGCGCGATGGCGTAAAGCGCGTTGAGCAGCCCAGGGCCGAGCACGGCGACAATGGCCAGTGCCAACAAAATGTAGGGAAACGCCATCACCATATCGATGCCGCGCATGATCAGAGTGTCCGTTCGCCCGCCTGCGTATCCGGCGATCAGCCCCAGAAGCGAACCGAAGAAAGCAGCGATTATTGTTGCCGACAGACCGACGGCAAGCGATATGCGTGTCCCCCAGATCAGCCGCGAAAGGATGTCCCTGCCCAAGTGATCGGTGCCAAGCAGGTGTCCTTCGGTAAGGACCGGCAGAAGTCGGTCTGCCGGGGCGGTAACGTCCGGGTTCGCCAGCGGCAGGATCGGCGCTGCCAGAGCGACAAGACAGATCAGCACCAGAACGACAAGGCCGCTGGTTGCCAGCGAATTGTTGAGCAGCAGCGCAAGTGTCCCCGGGCGTGAGGATTTTGCCTTCTCCTTGGAAGGGGCGCTCATGGTCGTGTCACTCATCAGCGCAACCTCGGATCAAGAATGGTCTGCACCACGTCTGCGAGCAGATTGAAGAGAACATAGGCGGCGGCGACCACCAGAACCCCGCCCTGGACCAGCAGCAGATCGCGGGTGGAAATGGCGGTCACGAGCATGGATCCGATGCCCGGCCACTGGAACACCGTCTCGATATAGACAGCACCGCCGATGACGAAGCCGGCCTGGATGCCAATGACCGGCACCACGCCGACGAGGGCCGACTTGAATGCGTGTTTGTAGATGACCTTGCGTTCCGACAGGCCCTTGGCGCGGGCGGTGCGGATATAGTCCTGACGCAGCACTTCCAGCATGGCGGTGCGTGTCAACCGGGCGATGACACCAGTCGCGACCACCGAAAGTGTCAGCGCGGGCAGGGTGAGGTGATGGATCAGGTCGGGCAAGTCGCCGCCACCATAGATCGCGTACATGCCGGACGCCGGAAACAGGCGCAGATTTACGGCGAAGACCAGGATCAGCAGCAGGCCGAGCCAGAAAGACGGAGTCGAGATACCGATCAGAACGAGCAGCGTGATGATCTTGTCCGCCCAACCATACTGACGGACGGCAGAGACAATACCGGCAAGAAGGCCGAAGATCGAGCACAGGATGAGCGAGGTTCCGGCCAGAATGAGGGTCGCTGAAAAGCGCTCCATCACTTCATCCAGCACCGGACGATTGAGCGTGTAGGAGCGGCCGAGATCACCCTGGAACAGGTTGCCGATCCAGATGACGTATTGCTCGAACAGGGTTTTGTCGAGGCCGAGATCGCGGTTGAGCTTGGCGACATTTTCCGGTGTCGCGTAGGAGCCGAGAATGGCAGTTGCCGGGTCTCCCGGGATCATCGCCATGATCAGGAACACGATGATCGTCAGCCCGAAAAGGACCGGGATGGCAGCCAGCAGACGCTTGGCGATATAGGAAGCCAATGGTCTCTCCCTCTTTCTGAGTGCGGCCGGCCATTTCCTGAAGCCTTGCCGCCTCCGCAACCTCATCCTGAGGAGCGCATTTATGCGCGTCTCGAAGGATGGGCGGCACACTCCGGAGCAAGTGGCCCATCCTTCGAGACAGCGCCTTGCGCTTCCTCAGGATGAGGGAGTGTTGTGTCGCCGGGGTGCGCCTTTACGTTTCCTTCGGCACTTGCTGCGTGCAGGTCCGAATACGAAAATCCCGGCGAACCGTTCAAGGTCCGCCGGGAGACGTGTCGTCTTACTGAGGCTTCTTGACGTCCTGAAGCATCAGGAAGAAGGACGGTTGCAGCTTGAAGTCTTCAACCGATGCCTTGGTGACGGCATTCTGTTTCCAGTTGGCGACGAAGACCCAGGGGGCGTCCTCCTGGACGATTTCCTGCATTTCCTTGTAGAGCCTTGCACGTTCTTCCTGGTTGGTTTCCTCGCGGGCATTTTCCAGAAGCTCGTCCACCTTGGCGTTGGAATAGTAGCCGGAGTTGAACCCACCCTGTTCGGGCATCGCTTCGGTGCGCAGGGCCAGGAACGGAAGCGTGTCCGGGTCATTGGTCATCCAGGCCATTTCCGCCATGGAAGCCTTGCCTTGCAGACCCGGGTTCACCTTGCCGAGGAAGGTGTTCCATTCATAGGTCTCGATCTTGACCTTCATGCCGACGGCCTGGAGATCGGCCTGGATGGCCGTGCCCATGGCAACCGGGTCGAGCATGCCGGAGCCGCCTTCGGTGACATAGAAAGTCACTTCCTGTCCGGCGTATTCAGCTTCCTTCAGGAGTTCCTTGGCTTTTTCCGGATCGTAGGGATAGGGCTCCAGGCTCTCGTTGTAGGCCCAGGCAAAGGCAGGAGGTGTCGGCCCTGCTGCGACGTCGGCCGTACCTTGCAGGATGTTTTCCACCAGCGCCTTCTTGTTGATGGCGTAGTTGGCGGCCTGGCGTGCAGCCTTGACGTCAAACGGTGCTTCGCGGGTGTTCAGGATTAGGAACCAGACGTGAGGTCCGGCCTGTTCCAGCACCTTGAACGTTGAATCGTCCTTGAACTGCTGCAGGCTGTCCGGCGGGACTTCAACCATCACGTCCAGTCCACCGGAGAGCATTTCGGCGATCCGGGTGTTGGCGTCGGTGATCGGACGGTAGATCAGCGCTTCCAGGTCCGGAGCGCCATCCCAGTAGTCTTCGTTCTTGACGGCAACCACCTTGGCGTTGGCTTCCCATTCGGCAAACTTGTAGGCGCCGGTACCGGACGGATTGCGGCCGAAATCCTTGCCGTATTGCTTGACGGCCTCGGGCGAGACAATCAGACCCGTCGGATAGGCAAGGTTCGACAGGAACGGCGCGTAAGGGGCACTGAGGTTGAAGGTGACGGTGGTTTCGTTGTCGACGACCACGTCCTCAACGGTGGAGAAGAAGAACGCGAGCGGGAAGGGACCCGTATCGTGATAAGGGTTTTCCTCGTTCAGCATACGGTCGAAGTTGAACTTCACCGCTTCCGCGTTGAAGGGGGAACCGTCGTGGAACTTGATGCCTTCACGCAGCTTGAACGTGTAGGTCTTGCCGTCTTCCGAAATGGTCCAGCTTTCGGCAAGGGACGGTTCGACTTCCAGGGTGCCGTCCTTGTAGCGCACAAGTCCGTCATACAAGTTCACCAGAATGCGGAAATCGTTCACCGCGGTGACGGCGTGCGGGTCGAGTGACTTGGGTTCCGCGATCTGGCCGACAACCAGAACATTGGGCGGAGTTTGCGCCTGCACCTGGGGTGCAAAGGCGAGGAAGGCCGAGGCGAAAGCCGCGGCTAGGAATCTTTTCATGACCATTCCCCTCGTTGTTTCTGACGAATAATTAATCATGATTAATTGCAATGCTGCAATAATTATTTCATATTTATTTTCGCTCGAGGGTTGTACTCTCGATGCCAGATAAACGCTTAAGCGCTGATAAATAAGGGGGAAACAAGGATGCCGCAGCACGCAATCCGTATCGACCCGGAGCGTCTCAAAACGCTTCTCAACGGAGTGAATCGCTTCGGCTTTGTTCCTGAAACCGGCGGCTACACGCGACCAGGCTTCACTCGGGTCGATCTGGAGTGCAGGGATTGGTTCGAGGCACAGATGAAGGCCGACGATTTGCAGGTGTGGAGAGACGGCGCACTCAACCTGTTTGGCCGGTATGGACCTGAGGACGGGCCGTGCGTCATGGCCGGATCGCATCTCGACACCGTGGTCAATGGCGGGGCTTTTGACGGAGCGCTCGGCGCCTGTGTTGCGCTGGAATGCGTGCGAACGATGAAGGATGCCGGAATAACGCCCCGGACAGCGATCGAAGTTGCCGCGACTTCCGAAGAAGAGGGCCGTTTCGGGGGCATGCTCGGCTCACAGGCCATAGCCGGGGCGATCACTCCGGCATGGATCGAGCAGGCGATTGATGCCGACGGGGTCCGGCTGCGCGATGCCATGAACAGTCTGGGTCTCGAGCCGATGGACATCCTGAAAGCAGCCCGTCCGGCCGGTTCGATAAATGCCTTTCTGGAACTCCATATCGAGCAGGGGCCGGTTCTTGAAGCCGAAGAATTTCCTATCGGCATCGCCGAGGAGGTTTCCGGTGTCTGTTATCTGGAGTTGGAACTGACGGGAATCGCCAATCATTCCGGGACAACACCCATGCATCTGCGGGCGGATGCATTTGCCGGGCTTTCCGAGCTTGCCGGGACAATTCCGGATCTGATCCAGATGCACGGCACCGACCAGAGCCGGTTTACCATTGGTCATGTCGAACTTTCGCCGAACCATCCCCACACGATTCCAGGTCGTGCAGTCTTTTCGGTGATTCTGCGTGACACGTCGGAAGAGATAATGGTGGGGCTGAAATCGCGTTTTCTGGAAAGCGCCGACATTGTCGCCAACCGGCACCGACTGAAATTGAACAAGACCGAGAGGAGCTGGTTGTCACCGGTTTCGCTGGATAGCGAGCTTGCCGACAAGCTCGCCGACCTTGCCGAACGCAACGAATTACCGGCGCGGCGTATGCCTTCCGGAGCCGGTCACGATGCCCAGACAATGCAGTCTTTCTGCCCTTCCGGGCTGATCTTCGTTCCCAGCCGGGCCGGCATAAGCCATGCTCCCGAAGAACACAGCGACTGGTCGGATATCGAGAAGGGGGCGAACCTCATGCTGCAAGCGTTGCTCGACTTGTCCGGCTAACCTGTTTGCTGGTGTCTGCCGGCTTCTGCAACTTTCGCTCTTTCAATGCCGCGCGGGCTCGGCTAGGCTTTTCAAAAGTAAAGCATATCGTTCCTGGCGGGCGCGCCGCCACAAGTGTTGCAAACAGACAGTCCCTATCCATTTTTCAACGGGGGTGCCATGGTTGATCGGATTGCCGGACTAAGGGTCCGTATTGCCTTGAGGTCTGCCGCGACGGTCGGCCTCGTATGCCTTTTCCCGTTGTTACAAGGTTGTGCGCTTTCCGATGCGCCGGTGCTCTTCCCGAAAGGGCCTATCGCGTTGGCGGAACGGGATCTGCTGTTCACGGCATTCGGCATCATGATGATCGTCGCCATTCCCGCGATCATGCTAACGCTGCTGTTCGCCTGGCGATATCGCAAGCGTAATGGCAACACCGCGGATTATGCGCCCGAGTGGGATGGTTCCTGGGGCATTGAAGCCGTGGTCTGGCTGGTTCCAGCTGCGATCGTGATTGTCATCGGAACCATTGTCTGGGATGCGACCCACAGGCTCGACCCTTACAAGGCCCTGGCGTCCGACAAGCCGGCTTTCAAGGTGCAGGCCGTCGCACTCGACTGGAAATGGCTGTTTTTGTACCCGGAACTCGGCACGGCCAGCGTGAATGAACTGGCCTTTCCCGCAGACAGGCCGCTGACCATAGAGATCACCTCCGACACAGTCATGAACTCACTGATGATCCCCGCACTCGGTGGCCAGATCTACGCCATGGCGGGCATGCGCTCCGAACTCAACCTGATCGCAGATGGTCCAGGCACCTTCAACGGCCGCAACACAATGTATTCCGGCGACGGCTTTTCCGACCAGCACTTCAAGGCTCATGCCATGAACGAAGCGGATTTCACCGCCTGGAAGGAAAAGGCAACAGGATCCGCTGACGTGCTGGACGCCAAGACGTATGTGGACCTGCACAAGCAGAGCGTTGCCGATCCAGTCCGGCATTATTCGTCTTACGAGACGGATCTCTTTTCGATCATCCTGCGCAAATACGCGCCGATTGTCGGCCCTTACGAAAGCAAGGCCGCCGAACTCATCTGCCGGGGGGGGCTGTTTGATGCTGGGACGTCTTACGATTGAGGCCCTGCCGTTCTATTCCTGGGTGGCCATGGGTGGGGCGGCAGTAACCGTTGGCGGCGGCATTGCCGTTTTCCTGCTGATCACCTGGCTGCGCGCATGGAAAGTTCTCTGGACAGACTGGCTGACCAGCGTCGATCACAAGAAGATCGGCATCATGTATGTGGTGCTGGCTCTGGTGATGCTGGTGCGCGGGTTTGTCGATGCCCTCATGATGCGCGCGCAACAGGCGGTTTCCCTGAACAGCGAAGGTTACCTTCCGCCGGAGCATTTCGAGCAGATTTTCTCCTCCCACGGCACGATCATGATCTTTTTCGTGGCCATGCCGTTCCTGACCGGGCTCATCAACATCATCGTGCCGCAACAGATCGGCGCGCGGGACGTCGCCTTTCCGTTCCTGAATTCCGTCAGCCTCTGGATGACGGCAGCCGGTGCGGCTCTGGTGCTGATATCGCTTGTGGTCGGCAAGTTCTCGCAAGCCGGCTGGACCGGATATCCTCCATATTCCGGGGCTGAATACAGTCCGGGTGTGGGGGTCGACTACTGGCTATGGGCGCTGATCATCAGCGGGGTGGGCAGTACGCTCTCAGGCATCAACTTCATCGTGACCATCGTCAAGAACCGCTGCCCGGGCATGACTTTCATGCGCATGCCGATGTTCACCTGGACGACACTGTGCATTTCCATCCTGATTGCCTTCGCCTTTCCGGCGCTGACGGTGGTCGCCGGTCAGTTGACACTCGATCGCACGCTCGGCTTCCATTTCTTCACCAACGGTGACGGCGGCAACATGATGATGTTTGCCAACCTGCTGTGGATCTGGGGTCATCCGGAGGTCTACATCCTGATCTTGCCGGCCTTCGGTATTTTTTCCGAAGTGGTGGCGACATTCTCGCGCAAGCGACTGTTCGGTTACACTTCACTGGTCTATGCGACCGCCTGTATCGCGCTGCTGTCGTTCACAGTCTGGCTGCACCACTTCTTCACGATGGGCTCGTCTGCCAATGTGAATGCCATATTCGGCATCGCGACGATGATCATCGCGGTGCCGACGGGGGTGAAGATCTTCGACTGGCTGTTCACCATGTACAAGGGCCGGATCGAGTTTCACACGTCCATGGTCTACACCATCGGCTTCATGGTGACCTTCGTCATCGGTGGCGTGACCGGTGTGCTGCTGGCCCTGCCGCCCGCCGACTACCTGATGCACAATTCCACCTTCCTGGTGGCGCACTTCCACAACATGCTGATCCCGGGCGCTCTTTTCGGTTATTTCGCCGGCATGAACTACTGGTTCCCCAAAGCCTTCGGTTTCAAGCTGGACGCCAAATGGGGCATGCGGTCCTTCTGGTGCTGGATCATCGGTTTCTATCTCGCCTTCATGCCGCTCTACGTCCTTGGCTTCAAGGGCATGAGCCGGCGGATGGAGCATTATGCCGACCCCACCTGGCAACCCTTTCTGATCGTCGCTGCGATCGGGGCTCTGTTCGTCCTGTGCGGCATCGCCTGCATCGCCATCCAGCTTTACGTTTCGGCCAGGAAATGGGGATCCGCCAGGGACATCACGGGGGACCCGTGGAACGGTCGTACCCTGGAATGGGCGACGTCCTCACCGCCAGCTGCCTATAACTTCGCGGTTCTTCCCGAGGTGACCGATATCGACGCGTTCCACGACATGAAGATCCGGGGGGAGGCCTATCAGCCGCCGCAGCATTACGAAGACATCGTCATGCCGAAAAACACCTGGATCGGCCCGGTGCTTGGCGCGCTGGCATTTGTGCTCGGTTTTGCCTTCGTCTGGTACATCTGGTGGCTCGTCGCTCTGAGCTTCGTGCTGTCTCTCGTATGTGTTGGTATCCGGGCGTCCGACGACAACAGCGAATTCGTGTTGCCCGCAGCAGAAGTCGCCCGGATCGAGCGTGAACGCCTTGGGCAGATCTCGCCGGCCGACATGCATGACATGCGCGATTTTGTACCGCGCGGTGCCGCCTCCGGCGCACCGTTGTCCGGAACGGTTTGAGGGAGGGGCCGATGTCTGCTGCAACCATCCTTGAAGAGGAAGAGAAGCACTCCCTTCATTCCAGGGAGTTCGGATTCTGGATCTATTTGATGACCGACGCGGTCATCTTCGCGCTGTTGTTTGCGACCTACGCTGTCCTGTCGGAAAACTCCGCAGCGGGACCGACGTCAAAAGAGCTCTTCGATCTCAGCAGGACTGCCATTGAAACCGGCTTGCTGCTGGTCTCCAGCCTGACCTTCGGAATGGCGAGCATCGCGTTGATGAACGACCAGAAGGGCCGCGTGGTCCAATGGCTCTTTGTGACCTTGCTGCTCGGCTTCGCGTTTCTGGCAATGGAGCTGACTGAATTTGCCGGCATGATCGAAAAGGGCGCGGGTCCGCAAGTAAGCGGCTTTCTGTCCGCGTTCTTCACGCTGGTGGGCACACACGGACTGCACGTTGCGTTCGGGGCACTCGGGATCGTGGTTATGATTGGCCAGATCATGGTCAAGGGCCTGACACCACCGGTTCGTTCCCGGTTGATGCGGCTCGGGCTGTTCTGGCATTTTCTCGATATTGTCTGGATCGGGATCTTTTCGGCGGTCTATCTGCCGGGCGTTCTATAGGGGGCACATATGAACCATTCCGCTGAACGCAGCCTGTCTACCTATCTCACCGGGTTTGTGCTTGCAGTTGTGCTGACGGCAATTCCCTTCGCCCTGGTCTGGGGCGGTCTGCTTACAGGCAGTGCCGTATATTTCGTCATCGCCGTTGCCGCGGTTCTGCAGGTGATTGTTCACCTGGTATTTTTTCTACACATCGACCTGAAATCCACACCGGTCGAGAACCTGTTCTTTCTGGCCTTTGCCGCGGTGCTCATTTTCATCATGGTCGGCGGCAGTCTCTGGATCATGATGGATCTGCACCACCGCATGCAGTGAATGCCTGGCAGCCATTGAGGGCGTCTCGCCGCAATCGACGACCAGCCTGTCCGAAAGGGAGAATGACATGAGATGCAATCGCAATCCGCTTGCCGGAAGTCTTCTGGCCGCAGGGCTGGTGCTGGTCGCGACCACCTGTGCACTGGCCGACTGTCAGGCGGACATCGACAAGGTTGAAAATGCCGTTACCCACTCCGAGAGGGAAGGTATCGACATCACTGTTGCAGAGAAGATGCGCGCACTGCTCCAGGAAGCGAACAAGGAACGGCACGCAGGCAACGAAGCAAAATGCCAGGAGCTGATCAACCAGGCAAAATACATCGGCGACGTGGAATGACGACCGATAACGTGATTGTTCCACTGGTCGGTTGGCTGCGATTGAGGTAAGAGAACCCGTTCCGGAACAGGTGTGGGGAAACATGATTTCGGTCGTTCTTGGATGAAATCGTGCCGGGACATAGCGATAGTGGGGGCTGGCATTGCCGGCTCGATCGCAGCTCTGGAACTTGCTGATCGCGGTAACCGCATCGTGCTTTACGATGCCGGAGCAGAACCGCTGACTGCGGCATCGCTGGTCAACGAAGGCAAGATCCATCTCGGGTTCGTTTACGGTGGGGACCGCTCAGGTCTGACCGCACGGCGCATGATCGACGGCGCGCTGCAGTTTCGGTCCATCGTGTGCCGGTGGATGGCGCAACACCTTTTCGCTTCTTCCGTAACGCAGCCATTCGACTATGCCGTTCCTGAGGGGTCTCAGCTTTCTGCGGGTGCGGTAGAACAGCACTTCGTGCTGGTGCAGGATATCCTCCGCGAGCGGCTAGCGGCACCAAATGCAGACTACCTCGGCGAAGCGGATCTGCCGGCCTTCCGGCGCCTGACCTCCCATCCTTATGGCTCTGAAGCTGGCAAGATCGAGGCGGCCTTCGGAACGCCGGAACGATCTGTCGACACGCGAGCCATTGCTGCTTCACTGCGCGCAGCGGTTCTTTCTCACCCGCGAATCGAGTTCCAGTCCAATCACAGGGTAACGCGTTTCGAAACAAGCCGGTCCGGATGGCAAGTGGTTGGTGAACATCGCGCTGACGGACCATTCGACCGGGTGCTCAACGCCGCCTGGGAGCAGCGCCGCTTTCTTGATCATTCCAGCGGCTTTGCTGATGATGCCTCGTGGTTCCTGCGCTACAAGATGGCGGTGCTGCTGCCGGATGTTGTTGAAGATCTGGCGAATGTTACGCTCATGTTGGGGCGATACGGGGATGTCGTACGGTATGGGTCAGGCCGGGTGTATCTGTCCTGGTACCCGTCGATGATGCTCGCCAGCACACGCGACCTTTTGCTTCCGCACCCAGAGATCACTTCTTCCCGAAAGTCCGAAATTGTGCGCTGTTCCGTTGCCGCACTTGCAGCCTACTATCCGAAGTTAGCTGAGTTCCTGCGCTTTCCCGAGACGGACGAAGCACCGTTGATCGGCGGAGTTATCGATGCAAGAGGCGCAAGTGATATCGATGATCGCGTGAGCGATCTGCACAAGCGCAGCAGAATAGGCCCCAGCCTCCTGGCCGATGGTTATTGCAGCCTTGATCCGGGCAAATACACGACCGCACCGATGTTCGCGCTTGAAGCGGCGGACGCGCTGGCATCTTCAAGCCGGGTTCATCAAGTCATCGCCTCATGAAGTTTCCTGCAATATGGCCATGGAAACGGCCTCGTCTGACAATCTGTATTCCTGCTTACCGGCCGAACGGGTTTCTGGAACGGGTGCTTGCGTCGGTGCAGGAGCAGAGCTTTCGCGACTTTCGTATTGTCATTTCCAATGATGGCGGTTTCGAACGGGAAACCTTCGAACCGTTCCGGCGCATGGCAAACGTGGGTATCTACCATCAGCGAGGACGACTCGGCTGGGTGGAAAACGCCAATTGGCTGATCAGAAGGGTGAGGTCGCCGTATTTTGCCATCCTGCCGCAAGACGACACCATTGAGCCGGACTATTACGCCACGCTTTTGGATCTTCTGGAAAAGACACCCGCTGCCGGAAGCGCTTGCACCGCAATTCAGACCGTCGGCAGGCCGGATGAACACATCATCCGCAGCAAAAGCGTGAGCGGAGACCTGGAAGCGCGGGTCAGGCAGGTGTTCGGGATGAGTTATGCCGGCGTCAGTTTTCGGGCGGTCAACCGGACACCGCCAAACCTTGGTGATCTGACCGTTCCCGGAAACCGGTTCGACAACATGTTCGCCGACAGTACCTGGATCATGCGCCAGGCGATCCAGGGAGAAATGCTTTATCTCGACCGGCCGCTCTACAGGAAGCTCTACCACGGCGGCAACACTCACACGAGCTGGCTGGAAACACCGGCCAAAACCCTTGCATCCGCCTGGATGCGTTATTGCCAGCAAATGGCACTCTATGCGGCACGGTCCGTGGCTGACGGGTACCAGCGCGAGGCCATATTCGATCTTGCCTGCGAGCGGGTCTTTTCCAGAAACAGCGAGTTGAGACCGCTAGCCGTCGGCACGGCATTCGACGCGATCTGGAGCCAGAGTGAACTGGATCTGCGCCAGGAGGTTATGAAGAAGATGCTGCGGCGTTCATTGATGCAGCGCCAGGGTGGCTGCAACGCGTGGCGAGAACATATGGTCCGCGTCGCCCGAGGCACGCGATAGCAAAGTGCCAGCGGCGAGCGACACAATAGAGATTCAAGCTGAATGGGGGAAATGGTGCCGGCAGCAGGATTCGAACCCGCGACCCCGAGATTACAAATCACGTGCTCTACCAGCTGAGCTATACCGGCGCCGGGGATGGCTTCTACCAGATTGGGCGCACTTGTCCATGCCCTGATTTGCATTTTTCGATTCTGATTCCGAAAAACCAGCTAAACCCCTCTGATAATTTCGAAAATTGGTTGGCCTCTGTGGAAAGTCTCGCGTGCGCAGAGGCTCGGCGATGCAGAAATTCTGTATCGCGACATCTCGATTCCAATGTCATTCCTGCGAATTGACGGAAGCAGTTGTGCTTTCGGTGCAATCAAGAGGCATTGAGTTCGGTCAGCGGGACAGCGCGCGGCCATCTTGCAAGTTCCCTGGAACGGAATCATTTCCTTGCCTTGGCATAATATGCTCGCGCAGCACATCAAGCACTGACCCGCATCGCCGATTGAGAGACAGAACAAGGTGGACACAGGCGACTTTCTAACCGCGGCATCCGACAATTCAGCTTTCGCAAGCGCTGAAGGGGCTCTGCGAAGAGGGGGCTCAACACCTTGCATGAACCGGGATTTGCACCCATAAATGCGCACTCTGAATATCAGCCTGTCGCATTCTGCGCGGGTTCCCCTGGTTTTACCGGAAGGCAGGCTGGATTGACCAAACACTGTTCGGTCCTGTCATCAGTTCCGTTTCACCCTCAGTGGAAAATCTGCCCTGCCACACGTGGTTCTGCTCGAAATCATGTGTGCCAATTGGATCGATTTAAATGACTGAAGCGCAGCGCATCTGCCTCATTTTCTATCTGCAGCCGATCGCACTCGGGGCTTGGCTGCCGCATATTCCAGGTGTCCAGACCACGCTCGGACTGACCAATAGCGAGTTGGCGATTGCGCTCGTCGGGGCGCCGGTCGGCACTTTGACAACCTTGATGATCGCGGGGCGCATTGCAGGCTGGATCGGCGCCAAGTGGATCACGCTGGTGTTTTATCCGGTCTTTCTTCTCGCCATGCTGTTGCCCTTCATGGCGACAACCCAGTGGCTTTTGATGGCCGCACTCGCCCTTGTCGGCGGATCGATGTCCATCCTGGAACTCGGGCTCAACGTTCTGGCTGACGATTACGAGACGCACACCCACCACAAGATCATGAGCAGAGCGCATGGTTGCTGGAGCTTCGGACTTCTGTCTGGAACGCTGATTGGCTCGGCTGTGGCGGGTCTTGCCCTGTCGCCCCTTCTGGCCGGCATCGCGATCGCGATCCTGGTTCAGGCCCTGGTGCTGCCTGTAATCCTGCGGTTGCCTTTACCGCCCGAAGGGCAGTCGGCCAAACCCGAGCAGCGCGGTTTCCGGTTGCCACATCCGGTTTTGCTTGGCGTCTGTTTTTTCACTTTCGGAACGACCTTGGTGGAAGGGGCCGTTGCGGATTGGGCTGCGGTCTATCTCCGGGATGCCTTTGCCGCCAATCCGGGCCTCGCCGGGCTGGGCATATCGATCTTTTCGCTGTGTCTGGCTTCGACCCGGCTCATGGGAGACCGCTTGCGCCAGGTTGCGGCGCCAGGACGCCTGGGGCAGGTGCTTGCGCTCATCGGACTGATTGGTCTGAGCCTGATATGGCTTGCACCGAACGCGCCGATTGCACTTCTCGGTCTGGGAGTTCTGGGGTCGGGAGCAGCGCTCGCGTTTCCTCTTGGAGTGACCGCGGCATCCGCAGCGCCAGGAGGAAGTGCGGCGTCCAATGTCGCCGTGCTTTCCTTTGTGGCTCTGCTTGGCTTTCTGGTCGGGCCGCTCACCATCGGGCCGCTCGCCGATGCCTTCGGTATTCGGGCGGCGCTCATGGTGCTGGCACCGATGATCGGTATCAGTCTGCTGCTGGCGCCTTGCCTGACCCGGTCGGAGGCGGCGCGGGCGAACAGAACTGCTACCAGCTCCGTGACTGCGGCGCGCGGAGAGGCGCTTTGAAACGGATGATGAAAGGAGAGGGGCCTTACAGCCCCATTTTCATCCGCGCCACATAGAGTGACAATACAGCAGCATTTGAAACGTTGAGCGAGCGAATCGCGCCCGGCATGTCGAGGCGGGCTGTCAGGCCGCAGGCTTCGCGCACACCCTGTCGCACGCCTTTGCCCTCCGAGCCCAGTACCAGAACTGTCCTGTCGCTGAACGGTGTCTCTTCAAGACTTGCCGGGCCATCGCTGTCGAGGGCAATGCAGGAAAAGCCTTCGTCCTTCATCTCGGCGATGAAGCGGGCCATGTTTTTCACCCGGACATGTTTGATCATGTCGAGTGCACCGGAAGCGGATTTCGCCAGAACGGAGCCTTCTTCCGGTGCATGGCGTTCGGTTGTTACCACCGCATCGGCATCAAGCGCGACAGCCGAGCGCAGAATTGCGCCGACATTGTGCGGATCCGTGACCTGGTCAAGTGCCAGCACGAGCCGAGCACCTTTCAGATGCTCGGCGCCATAAGCGGGCAGGGGATCGGCTTCCAGAATCATGCCCTGATGGACAGCATCCTTCGTCACCATCCGGTCCAGTGCGCGGGGCATCATGGATTCGACAGGGACATCGATTGTCACGCCGCGTTCTTCGAGGCGGCGAACGGCATTGTCCGTTGCGAACAGCTTCAGCCGCTTGCGGTCCTTGTTGGCAAAGGCCGCTTCAACGGTGTGAAGGCCGTAAAGCAGTACCGGGCCTTCCGGGGGAAGACCCGGACGGCGCGGCGCAGGTTTGCCAGCGAATTTCTTGTTGCCGCGAAAGCCCGGCTTGCCGGCTGGGCGCGAAGGTTTCTTGTCGTCACTCATGGCGCAGCTCTACCGGGATTTCCACGTCAGGAAAAGAGGGAAAGACAGTACGACTGTTCCATATCCATTGCCTCAAGAGGGCTTCAGGATCATGCAGCTGACGGTGCCATGGGCGATCAGTTTGCCGTTCGCGTCCCGCAGATCACCTTCGGAGGTCGCCAGGCGGGTGCCGCGGTGGACGATCCGTCCCTCGCAAACCACTTCGCCGCTGGTTTCAAGCAGCGGGCGAACCATGTTCACGTTGAGCGATGTGGTGGTGTAGAATTCGCCGGGCTGCAGCGTGGTGTGTACCGCGCAGCTCAGCGCCGTGTCGATCAGCGTCGAAATCCAGCCACCATGGACCGTACCAAGCGGGTTCAGGAACTCGCGTGCCGGCAGGCCGGTGAAGACGGCCCGGCCTTCGGAGAATTCCTTCATCCTTATATTGGAATGCACCATGATCGGCGGGGCTGGCAAATCGCCTGCCATCATGCGCTCGAAGATATCAAGCCCGGTCATGCTGGCAAAGGCTGTCTTTGGAAGCGCACCAAGAGTGTGGGTCTTGCCGTTTTCGGTCAGGGAATGGGGATCGCTCATGATTAGTGTCCTGAAAAGGTGGTCTCGTCGGGGTCTGATTGGGAGGCGGTGTCTGCGGCGGCTTTTTCCTGGCTTTCCAGAATGTGAACCGCCTTGCGCAACGTGGACATCTGGGTGCGAACAGCATCAGCGCCGTCCGGGCCAAGCAATGTGCTGATCTCTTCTTGTGCCTTGAGCCAGGTGCGGTGGATCTCAATCACCTTTGCCTCGCCCAGTTGTGTCAGCACTGGAAGAACCTTTCGGCCTTTGCCATCTTGCCGGGTTACAAGACCGGCAACTTCCAAAGGCTTGAGGTTTCGGGCCAGCGTGGATCGGTCTATGCCGAGGAAACGGGCGATCTCTGCCGCCGAACTTGCAGATCCGTCGGCTATGGCAGCCAAAAGCTGGGCCTGGGTCAGTTCAAGGCCGAGAACTGCCATGTGCCTATTATAATGACGGGTAAGAAGATTGGCGGTGCGCCGGGCAGCGTGACCGAGGCAGGTTCGGCCCATGTGCTGGAAATCGATATCTTTGAGAGAAGATGGCATTTGTTGTAGATACAACAACATGAGAATCTGCTCAAGGGTGCAGTCGTGTCCGACTGGTTTTTCAAAAGAGCAGCAGGTGCAGGCATTGGCACAAATGGCCTCGTCAAAGGAACGGGCGCGTTGATGAAAGTTGTCCACAGGCTGGGGTCGCGTGATGCCGGATTTTCAGCAAAACGCAGGGGAACCGTGACATCACAGCTGTGCTGCGGCAATCTGGTGGTGCCGTCGGCCTTGGCAATAGCTCACGTTCGAAGCGTCTGTTTCGAGCGTCCTGCTGATTTTGTTCAATTCTTTGCAAAATCGACGTTGACAGGGCGGGGCCCTATCTGCATAACACGCGCCACGGGATTGCTCGCCCCTTCCGGGCGGGCTCTTCGGTAAGCCATCCTGATCGCTTCGGCGTGAAGCAGGACGAGATGGAGGAGTGCCCGAGTGGCTAAAGGGGACGGACTGTAAATCCGTTGGCTATGCCTACGTTGGTTCGAATCCAACCTCCTCCACCATCGTTCCTGGTTCTCTCGTTGTGCGGGTGTAGCTCAATGGTAGAGCAGCAGCCTTCCAAGCTGACGACGAGGGTTCGATTCCCTTCACCCGCTCCATCATGGGTGCTGATCGGAGTGTCCGGAACGGAAGGCTCTTTCGCCCGGAAATCCTGACAAGAAGTTCAACGGGAAGCAATTCGTCGCTCGCGGATCTGTCCAAGGCGCCGGAACGCGTCCCGCCTCGACCTAATTCGACCGAACCGAGTATTGGACAGAGAGCGACGCCGATGGCGAAGGAAAAATTTGAGCGCAACAAGCCGCACGTTAACATTGGCACGATTGGCCACGTTGACCACGGCAAGACGACGCTGACCGCAGCAATCACCATGACGCTGGCTGAAACCGGCGGTGCGACTGCAAAAGCTTACGACGAAATCGACGGCGCGCCTGAAGAAAAGGCTCGCGGCATCACCATCTCCACGGCACACGTTGAGTACGAGACGGAAAACCGTCACTACGCACACGTCGACTGCCCTGGTCACGCCGACTACGTCAAGAACATGATCACCGGTGCAGCGCAGATGGACGGCGCGATCCTGGTCTGTTCTGCCGCTGACGGCCCGATGCCGCAGACCCGCGAACACATCCTCCTGGCTCGCCAGGTTGGTGTTCCGGCTCTGGTCGTGTTCATGAACAAGGTTGACCAGGTCGACGACGAAGAGCTTCTCGAGCTCGTCGAAATGGAAATCCGCGAACTGCTGTCTTCCTACGAATTCCCGGGCGACGACATTCCGATCGTCAAGGGTTCTGCACTGGCAGCCGTTGAAAACCGCGATCCGGCCATCGGCCGCGATGCGATCCGTGAGCTGATGGCTCAGGTCGACGCGTACATCCCGACCCCGGAGCGTCCGAAGGACCTTCCGTTCCTGATGCCGATCGAAGACGTCTTCTCGATCTCCGGCCGTGGTACGGTTGTGACCGGTCGTGTTGAGCGCGGCATCGTGAAGGTTGGCGAAGAAGTCGAAATCGTCGGCATCAAGGACACGCAGAAGACCACGGTCACCGGCGTTGAAATGTTCCGCAAGCTGCTGGATAGCGGCGAAGCAGGCGACAACATCGGCGCGCTGATCCGCGGTATTGCACGTGAAGACGTTGAGCGTGGCCAGGTTCTTTGCAAGCCGGGTACTGTTACCCCGCACACGAAGTTCAAGGCCGAGGCTTACATCCTCACCAAGGAAGAAGGTGGTCGTCACACCCCGTTCTTCACCAACTACCGCCCGCAGTTCTACTTCCGTACGACGGACGTGACCGGTGTGGTGTCCCTGCCGGAAGGCACGGAAATGGTGATGCCGGGCGACAACGTCTCCGTCGAGGTTGAGCTGATCGTGCCGATCGCCATGGAAGAAGGCCTGCGCTTCGCTATCCGCGAAGGTGGCCGTACCGTCGGCGCTGGCGTCGTCGCATCCATCATCGAATAAGATGATTTCGGGCTGCCGGGCCTTGTGCCCGGCAGTCCCGCCTCTTAAGTCTTGCGATGTGCGGCTTCAGAGGGTATCAGGAGCAAGTTCGCCTAGGCGGACTTCTGAAGGGGTATAGCTCAGCTGGTAGAGCGACGGTCTCCAAAACCGTAGGTCGCGGGTTCGAACCCTGCTGCCCCTGCCAATTTGCTCTTGATTAATCTGCCTCGAGGGCTTAAAGAGTTTCCTCGAGTGAGGCGCGCGAAGTTTTTCGCGCGCCCACTCGTATTTAACAGACCGGAATCGGAATGGCGAAGACCAATCCCTTTAAATTCATCCAGGAAGTACGCGCGGAAACGTCCAAGGTAACTTGGCCGACGCGCAAAGAAACAGCAGTGACCACTGTCATGGTTTTCATCATGGTTGTGATCGCGGCGATCTTTTTTCTCGTGGCAGATCAGTTGATGGGCTTCGGGATCGGCTATCTTCTGGGTGTCGGCGGCTAATTTCAGTCAGCCGCCCGGGCGACTGTCCGGTTTGAAGACAAAGAACAAGAAACGGAACTGAGATCCATGGCCAAGCGCTGGTACATTGTGCACGCCTACTCCAATTTCGAGAAGAAGGTCGCCGAGTCCATCCGCGAAAAGGCCGAGCAGAAGGGTCTGTCCGACCTGTTCGAAGAGATTCTCGTTCCGATGGAAAAGGTCGTTGAAGTGCGCCGTGGCCGCAAGGTCGATGCAGAGCGCAAGTTCTTCCCGGGCTACGTCCTGGTGAAGATGGAAATGACCAACGAGGCTTTCCACCTCATCAAGGATACGCCGAAGGTAACCGGGTTCCTGGGCGCGGATCAGAAGCCGATGCCGATCCCGGAAAAAGAAGCAATGCGCATCATCAACCAGGTGCAGGAAGGCGTGGACCGGCCGAAGCCGTCCGTGACTTTCGAGGTTGGCGAGCAGGTGCGTGTTTCCGACGGTCCGTTCGCGTCCTTCTCCGGCCTTGTCGAGGAAGTGGATGACGAGCGTGCGCGTTTGAAGGTGGCCGTGTCCATCTTCGGCCGTGCAACGCCGGTGGAACTGGAATTCGGTCAGGTCGACAAGCTCTGATCGTTTGCTGCCCCGAGGGGTGGCTTGAGAGCCCGGTCGCAGTGTCCACAAGGATGCGGCATCCGGGATGAAAGGGTGGAAGGTTCCGGAACTCTTCGCCGGGTTCCAACAGGGCCGAACCACCAACTCCCAATCAGCTGAAGAGCCATTCAGCTGTTAATGACTGGAGAGAAACATGGCGAAAAAAATCGAAGGTTTCCTGAAGCTTCAGGTGCCGGCAGGTTCCGCTACTCCGTCGCCGCCCATTGGTCCGGCGCTCGGTCAGCGTGGTCTGAACATCATGGAATTCTGCAAGGCCTTCAACGCCGCCACGCAGGATGCTGAAAAGGGCGCACCGTGCCCGACCGTGATCACCTACTACTCCGACAAGTCCTTCACGTTCGAAGTGAAGACGGCTCCGGTCAGCTTCTTCCTGAAGAAAGCTGCCAAGCTGCCGAAGGGCTCCCAGACCCCGGGCCGTGGCACGGTTGGTTCTGTAACCAAGGCGCAGGTGAAGGAAATCGCCGAAGCCAAGATGAAGGACCTGAACGCCAACGACATCGAAGCTGCGATGCTGATGGTCGAAGGCTCCGCCCGCTCCATGGGCCTCGAGGTAACGGAGTAAGATCATGGCGAAGGTTGGAAAGCGCATCCAGGCAGCTCGTGAAGGTATCGACCGCAACAAGCTGTATTCCCTGAACGAAGCCATCGGCCTCGTGAAGGACCGTTCCAAGACCAAGTTCGACGAAACCGTTGAAGTTGCGATCAATCTCGGCGTTGATCCGCGTCACGCAGACCAGATGGTCCGTGGCGTGTGCATCCTGCCGAACGGCACCGGCAAGACTGTTCGCGTTGCTGTGTTTGCTCGCGGCGACAAGGCCGAAGAAGCCAAGGCTGCTGGTGCCGATATCGTCGGTGCAGAAGAGCTGGTTCAGGAAGTTCAGGGCGGCAAGATCGACTTCGATCGCTGCATTGCAACTCCGGACATGATGCCGCTCGTCGGTCGTCTCGGTAAGGTTCTCGGCCCGCGCGGCCTGATGCCGAACCCGAAGGTTGGTACCGTGACCCCGGACGTCAAGTCCGCCGTCAACGACGCCAAGGGCGGCGCTGTTCAGTTCCGCGTCGAAAAGGCCGGTATCGTTCACGCTGGCGTTGGCAAGGTGTCCTTTTCTGAAGAGGCGATCACCCAGAACGTCAAGGCTCTGCTGGACGCCGTTCAGAAAGCCAAACCGACTGGCGCAAAAGGCACCTACCTGAAGCGCATCGCCGTGTCCTCCACGATGGGCCCGGGCGTAAAGGTCGATCTCGCCACCGTTGCTGGCGAATAATCCGGTCTTTCCGGATTGATACGAGATTTCGGCTGAAAGGCCGAATAGACCCGGCGGCTTGCTGCCGGGTTGCCCTGTCCGAGACTGCAGGTGCCGGGAAACCGGCTTAAGCCAAACAAGGCCTGCATAGATGGGTGAGAACCGAATTTCCCACCGATCCGGTGGAAAACCTGGTTCGAACCAGACCTTGCCGAGCGCTTCTAGCGCGAAGGTGAGGGGACAGGACCCTGAGCGTCGCCAGGTTAGGCGGTACCGGGTTCGGGACCATCTGCCAGGCGGCAAGGTAAACCGGCGGCGTCACAGCCGCCAAATGGAGAAGGCAAGTGGAAAGAGCGGAAAAGCACGAGTTCGTGTCGGCCCTCAACGCCGAGCTGGGTAACACCGGTGTTGTCGTCGTCGCGCACTATGCAGGCCTTTCGGTAGCTCAGATGACCGCACTGCGGGCATCCGTGCGCGAAGCCGGCGGCACTGTAAAAGTCGCAAAAAACCGCCTTGTCAAACTCGCCCTTCAAGGCACCGACCTTGAGCACATCTCCGACCTGTTTCAGGGCCCGACCGTTATCGTCCATTCCGACGATCCGGTAGCCGCTCCGAAAGCAGCCGTCGATTTCGCCAAGGCAAACGAAAAGTTTGCGATCCTTGGTGGTGCTCTTGGCTCGACCAACCTGAACCCGGATGGGGTCAAGTCTCTGGCAACCATGCCGTCGCTCGATGAGCTGCGTGCGAAACTGGTTGGCATGATCCAGACCCCGGCTTCCCGGATTGCACAGGTTGTCAACGCTCCGGCCGGGCAGCTTGCCCGCGTCTTCGGCGCTTACGCCAAGAAGGACGAGGCCGCATAAGGCGTCCAAAACACACTGTCTCACGTAACCAAAACTGGTTCGAACTTAAGGTACTGAAAAATGGCTGATCTTGAAAAGCTCGTTGAAGAACTGTCCGCACTGACCGTTATGGAAGCTGCTGAACTCAGCAAGCTTCTGGAAGAAAAGTGGGGCGTTTCTGCTGCTGCTCCGGTCGCAGTTGCTGCTGTTGCTGCTGGTGGTGGCGATGCAGCTGCTGCTGAAGAAAAGACCGAATTTGACGTTATCCTGGCTTCTGCCGGCGACAAGAAAATCAACGTCATCAAGGAAGTCCGCGCAATCACCGGTCTTGGCCTGAAAGAAGCTAAGGAGCTCGTCGAAGGCGCTCCGAAGCCGGTCAAGGAAGGCGTTGGCAAAGACGAAGCAGAAGAGCTGAAGAAGAAGCTCGAAGAAGCTGGCGCATCTGTCGAGCTGAAATAATAAAGGCCTACCGGCCTTTTGAACGGTCCCGGGAAACCGGGACCGTACCTAGCCCCGGCGGGATTTTCCCGTTTCCGGGGCAAACGTACCACTAGGGCATCCTGCTTTCGCAAGACGGCAGATGAAGATGTTCTAGGCCCCTAAGACCGGTCAACTTGTCTGGTTTCAGGTGAGGGCACCTGAAGCAGGTTGATCCAGGGGGGACGGTTTTCCGAAGCGCCCGGGCGCTCGCCCGATTGGAAAAGGGGCGTTTCGGGAAGCCGTTACCCGGCCGATACGAGGAGCGACAATGACCCAAACGTTCAACGGTCGCAAAAAGGTCCGTAAATATTTCGGATCGATCCGCGATGTCGCGGCTATGCCTAATCTCATCGAGGTTCAAAAAGCATCCTACGACCAGTTTCTGCAGGTCGACGAGATGCCGGGCGGTGGCCGCAAGAATGAAGGCCTTGAAGCGGTCTTCCAGTCCGTATTTCCGATCTCCGATTTTGCGGGCACTTCCCTTCTGGAATTTGTTTCCTTCGAATTTGAAGCTCCCAAATACGACGTCGATGAGTGCCGCCAGCGCGACATGACCTTCGCGGCTCCGCTGAAGGTTACCCTGCGCCTGATCGTGTTCGATGTCGATGAAGACACCGGCGCGAAGTCCGTGAAAGACATCAAGGAACAAGATGTCTACATGGGCGACATGCCGTTCATGACCGACAACGGCACTTTCATCGTCAACGGCACCGAGCGCGTCATCGTTTCCCAGATGCACCGTTCTCCGGGTGTGTTCTTCGACCATGACAAGGGCAAGACCCATTCTTCCGGCAAGTTGCTGTTCGCAGCACGCGTGATCCCGTATCGCGGTTCCTGGCTCGATATCGAATTCGACGCCAAGGACATCGTGCATGCGCGCATCGACCGTCGCCGCAAGATCCCGGTTACGTCCCTTCTGATGGCGCTTGGTCTCGATGGTGAGGAAATCCTCAACACGTTCTACAAGCGTATCGATTACACCCGTCAGAAGGACGGCTCCTGGCGCATGCCGTTTGACGGCAATCGTCTGAAGGGCACCAAGGCGTCCTACGACCTGATCGACGCCGACAGCGGCGAAGTGGTGATCGAGGGTGGACGCAAGATCACTCAGCGCACCATCAAGCAGCTTGAGGAAAAAGGCGTCACCGCCCTGAAAGTGACCGACGAAGACCTTCATGGCCAGTACCTGGCTGAAGACATCGTCGACATGAAGAGCGGTGAAATCTACGCTGAAGCAGGCGACGAGATTTCCGGCAAGCTGCTGGAAGAACTGGTCGATCGTGGTTACCACGAGCTGCCGATGCTCGACATCGATCATGTCAACACCGGTCCGTATATCCGCAACACCCTGTCGGTCGACAAGAACGAGTCTCGCGAAGATGCTCTGTTTGACATCTACCGCGTGATGCGTCCGGGCGAGCCGCCCACCATTGATACCGCCGAGGCGATGTTCCAGTCGCTGTTCTTCGACGAAGAGCGCTATGACCTGTCCGCCGTTGGCCGCGTGAAGATGAACATGCGTCTCGACGTGGAGTGTGCCGACACCGTTCGCACGCTGCGCAAGGACGACATCCTGGAAGTCATCCGGGTTCTTCTTGAACTGCGCGATGGCAAGGGCGAAATCGACGACATCGACAACCTCGGCAACCGCCGTGTTCGTTCTGTCGGCGAGCTGATGGAAAATCAGTACCGCGTCGGTCTGCTGCGCATGGAACGCGCGATCAAGGAACGCATGAGCTCTGTCGAAATCGACACGGTCATGCCTCAGGACCTGATCAACGCGAAGCCGGCTGCTGCTGCCGTTCGTGAATTCTTCGGCTCCTCGCAGCTGTCGCAGTTCATGGACCAGACCAACCCGCTGTCGGAAGTCACCCACAAACGCCGCCTGTCGGCGCTTGGCCCGGGCGGTCTGACCCGCGAACGCGCAGGCTTCGAAGTCCGCGACGTTCACCCGACGCACTACGGCCGTATCTGCCCGATTGAAACGCCGGAAGGCCCGAACATCGGTCTGATCAACTCGCTGGCAACCTTTGCCCGTGTGAACAAGTACGGCTTCATCGAAAGCCCGTACCGGAAAGTGAAAGACGGCGCCGTTACCAACGAAGTCGTTTATCTTTCCGCCATGGAAGAAGCCAAGCACTACGTGGCCCAGTCCAACGCCGTCTACGACGACGAGGGCCGGTTCACGGAAGAGCTGATCACCTGCCGTCACGCCGGTGAAAACATGATGGTTCCGTCCGACAAGGTCGACCTCATGGACGTTTCGCCGAAACAGCTCGTGTCCGTCGCGGCCGCGCTCATTCCGTTCCTTGAGAACGATGACGCCAACCGCGCACTGATGGGCTCGAACATGCAGCGTCAGGCCGTTCCGCTGGTTCGTGCCGAAGCACCGTTCGTCGGTACAGGCATGGAGCCGATCGTGGCACGCGATTCCGGTGCTGCCATCGGTGCCCGCCGCGCTGGCGTTGTCGACCAGGTGGATGCGACCCGTATCGTTATCCGTGCGACCGAAGACCTCGATCCGGGCAAGTCCGGCGTCGATATCTACCGGCTGCAGAAGTTCCAGCGGTCCAACCAGAACACCTGCATCAACCAGCGTCCGCTGGTGCGTGTCGGTGATCGGATCCACAAGGGCGACATCATTGCCGACGGTCCGTCGACCGATCTCGGTGATCTGGCGCTCGGCCGGAACGTGCTCGTCGCGTTCATGCCCTGGAACGGCTACAACTTCGAGGATTCCATCCTCCTGTCCGAACGCATCGTCTCCGATGACGTGTTCACCTCCATCCACCTCGAGGAATTCGAAGTGATGGCGCGTGACACCAAGCTTGGGCCGGAAGAAATCACCCGCGACATTCCGAACGTTTCGGAAGAAGCGCTGAAGAACCTCGACGAAGCCGGTATCGTCTACATCGGTGCCGAACTGAACCCGGGCGACATCCTGGTCGGCAAGATCACTCCGAAGGGCGAAAGCCCGATGACGCCGGAAGAAAAGCTTCTGCGCGCCATCTTCGGTGAAAAGGCATCCGACGTTCGCGATACTTCCCTGCGCCTGCCGCCGGGGGTTTCCGGTACTGTTGTCGAAGTGCGCGTCTTCAACCGCCACGGCGTTGAAAAAGACGAACGCGCAATGGCGATCGAGCGCGAGGAAATCGAGCGTCTCGCAAAGGACCGCGACGACGAACAGGCGATCCTCGACCGCAACGTCTATGGCCGTCTGGCCGAGATGCTGATGGACAAGACCGCCATTGCCGGCCCGAAGGGCTCCAAGAAGGACACCGTACTGACCGGGGACGTTCTCAACGACTTCCCGCGCTCGCAGTGGTGGCAGTTTGCCACCGACGACGAGAAGTTCATGTCCGAAATCGAAGCTCTGCGTGGTCAGTATGACGACAGCCGCAAGCGTCTCGAGCAGCGTTTCATCGACAAGGTCGAGAAACTGCAGCGCGGTGACGAACTGCCGCCGGGCGTCATGAAGATGGTCAAGGTCTTCGTTGCCGTGAAGCGCAAGCTTCAGCCGGGCGACAAGATGGCCGGCCGTCACGGCAACAAGGGCGTCGTCTCCAAGATCAACCCGTGCGAAGACATGCCGTTCCTTGAAGACGGCACGCATGTCGATATCGTGCTGAACCCGCTCGGCGTTCCGTCGCGCATGAACGTCGGTCAGATCCTTGAAACCCACCTGGGTTGGGCCTGCCGCGGCATGGGTAACCGGATCGGCGAAATGTACGACGAGTACAGGAAGTCAGGTGAGATCGGCGAATTGCGCGGCAAGATTGTCGAGATCTACGGCGACAACATGAAGGGCGACAACGTCAAGGAATACGATGACGAAGGTATCGTACGCCTGGCGGAGCAGCTGAAGAAAGGCGTCAGCATCGCGACGCCGGTCTTCGACGGTGCTCGTGAACCCGATGTCGTCGAGGCGCTCAACATTGCCGGCTACGACCCGAGCGGCCAGTCCGTTCTGTACGATGGCCGGACCGGTGAAGAGTTCGACCGCAAGGTAACCGTGGGCTACATCTACATGCTGAAGCTCCACCACCTTGTCGACGACAAGATCCATGCCCGTTCCATTGGCCCGTACTCGCTCGTCACCCAGCAGCCGCTCGGTGGTAAGGCACAGTTCGGTGGCCAGCGCTTCGGGGAAATGGAGGTCTGGGCGCTTGAAGCTTACGGTGCAGCCTACACGCTGCAGGAAATGCTCACCGTCAAGTCGGATGACGTTGCCGGCCGTACGAAGGTCTATGAGGCCATCGTTCGTGGCGACGACACCTTCGAGGCAGGCATTCCGGAAAGCTTCAACGTGCTTGTGAAGGAAATGCGGTCCCTGGGTCTCAACGTTGAACTGCAACGAACCGATGTCCCCGTGATCGGCGAGGAAGAAACTGCGGACGCCGCAGAATAACCCCGCCTACGGACCACAAATGACTTGGAATGCCGGTTGCGGGGAGGGGCGCAAGAGCTCGCTCCCCCACCGCGCATCGAAGGAGATGGATCATGAATCATGAGGTCATGAACCTGTTCAATCAGCAGGCTCCCGCACAGACCTTCGACAATATCCGGATTTCGCTTGCGAGCCCGGAAAAGATCTTGTCCTGGTCTTTCGGCGAAATCAAAAAGCCGGAGACCATCAACTACCGTACGTTCAAGCCTGAGCGCGACGGTCTGTTCTGCGCGCGTATCTTTGGCCCGATCAAGGACTACGAATGTCTTTGCGGCAAATACAAGCGCATGAAATACAAAGGCGTCATCTGCGAAAAGTGTGGCGTTGAAGTCACCCTGTCGCGGGTTCGCCGTGAACGCATGGGCCACATCGAACTGGCTGCGCCTGTTGCGCACATCTGGTTCCTGAAGTCCCTGCCGAGCCGTATCGGCCTTCTGCTCGACATGACGCTGAAGGACCTGGAACGCGTTCTGTATTTCGAGAACTATGTTGTTCTCGAGCCGGGCCTGACCCCGCTCAAGCAGCACCAGCTTCTGTCGGAAGAAGACTTCATCGCCGCTCAGGACGAGTATGGCGAAGATGCCTTCACCGCCATGATCGGTGCCGAGGCGATCCGCGAGATCCTGATGAGCATGGATCTGGAGCGCGAGAGCGAGAAGCTGCGTCAGGAAATCGCCGAGGCGACCACCGAACTGAAGCCGAAGAAGCTTGCCAAGCGCCTGAAGGTCATCGAAGCATTCATGGAATCGGGCAACCGCCCGGAGTGGATGATCATGACCGTGGTTCCGGTTATCCCGCCGGATCTGCGCCCGCTGGTACCGCTTGACGGTGGCCGTTTCGCGACGTCCGATCTGAACGATCTCTACCGCCGCGTGATCAACCGTAACAACCGTCTGCGCCGCCTGATGGAACTGCGTGCTCCGGATATCATCATCCGGAACGAAAAGCGCATGCTTCAGGAGTCCGTTGACGCCCTGTTCGACAACGGCCGCCGCGGCCGCGTCATCACCGGCGCCAACAAGCGTCCGCTGAAGTCGCTGTCCGACATGCTGAAGGGCAAGCAGGGCCGATTCCGTCAGAACCTGCTCGGCAAGCGCGTCGACTATTCCGGTCGTTCGGTTATTACCGTGGGTCCGGAACTGAAGCTGCACCAGTGCGGCCTGCCGAAGAAGATGGCGCTCGAGCTGTTCAAGCCGTTCATCTATTCGCGCCTCGACGCCAAGGGTTTCTCCTCGACCGTCAAGCAGGCCAAGAAGCTGGTTGAAAAGGAACGTCCGGAAGTCTGGGACATCCTCGACGAAGTCATCCGTGAGCACCCGGTTCTCCTGAACCGCGCGCCGACGCTGCACCGTCTTGGTATCCAGGCCTTCGAACCGACCCTGATCGAAGGCAAGGCCATCCAGCTGCATCCGCTCGTCTGCTCGGCCTTCAACGCCGACTTCGACGGTGACCAGATGGCTGTTCACGTACCGCTTTCTCTGGAAGCCCAGCTCGAAGCGCGTACGCTGATGATGTCGACCAACAACATTCTGCATCCGGCAAACGGTGGCCCGATCATCGTTCCTTCGCAGGATATCGTTCTGGGTCTCTACTATCTGTCCATCATGGCAGAAGGTGAGCCGGGCGAAGGCATGGTCTTCGGCAACACTGGTGAGATCCATCATGCGCTGGCCAACAAGGTCATCACGCTGCACACCAAGGTGAAAGGCCGGTATCGGTCCATCGATGCGGAAGGCAATCCGACTTCCGAAATCATCGAGACCACTCCGGGCCGCATGCTCATCGCGGAGCTTCTGCCGAAGCACCACGAAGTGCCGTTCGAGGTCTGCAACAAGCTGATGACCAAGAAGGACATCTCCAAGATGATCGACACGGTTTACCGTGCCTGCGGTCAGAAGGAGACGGTTATCTTCTGTGACCGGATCATGCAGCTTGGTTTCAAGAACGCCTGTAACGCCGGCATCTCCTTCGGCATGGACGACATGGTCATTCCGGACACCAAGCACAAGCTGGTGGCCGAAACCTCGTCGCTCGCGACCGAATACGAGCAGCAGTACAACGACGGTCTGATCACCCAGGGCGAAAAGTACAACAAGGTTGTCGACGCCTGGGCGAAATGTACCGACAAGATTGCTGACGAGATGATGGCTCGCATCAAGGCGGTCCAGATCGATGAGGAAACCGGTCGTCAGAAGCCGATGAACTCGGTCTACATGATGTCGCACTCCGGTGCTCGTGGTTCGCCCCAGCAGATGAAGCAGCTGGCCGGCATGCGCGGCCTGATGGCCAAGCCGGACGGTTCCATCATCGAGAACCCGATCATCTCGAACTTCAAGGAAGGCCTGTCGGTTCTGGAGTACTTCAACTCCACCCACGGTGCCCGTAAGGGTCTGGCCGATACCGCTCTGAAGACCGCAAACTCCGGTTACCTGACCCGCCGCCTGGTGGACGTCGCCCAGGATTCCATCATCCTGGAACCGGATTGCGGATCAACACGCGGCATCACCGTTGCTCCGATCGTCGATGCCGGTAACGTCATCGCTTCGCTCGGCATGCGCGTTCTGGGCCGTACGACTGCGGAAGATGTCTACAACAACCAGACCGGCGAACTGCTTGTCCCCAAGGGCACGCTGATCGACGAGAAGGATGTTGATGCCATCGAGGCTGCCAAGGTTCAGCAGATCAAGATCCGCTCGGTTCTTACCTGTGAAACCGAAACCGGCGTCTGCGCGACCTGCTATGGTCGTGACCTTGCTCGCGGTACGCCCGTGAACATGGGTGAAGCTGTCGGCGTCATCGCCGCACAGTCGATCGGTGAGCCTGGCACGCAGCTGACCATGCGTACCTTCCACATTGGTGGTACCGCACAGGTTGTCGACAGCTCGTTCATCGAGTCCAACGTCGACGGCACGATCAAGATCCGGAACCGTTCGGTCAATCGCGACAGCGACGGCAACCTGATTGCCATGGTTCGCAACATGTCCATCGTTGTCATCGACAGCGACGGCAACGAGCGTGCCGTGCATCGTGTGGCCTACGGTTCCAAGCTGCATGTCGATGAAGGCGATGCGGTCAAGCGCGGTCAGCGGATTGCCGAATGGGATCCGTATACCCGTCCGATGCTTGCTGAAGTCGATGGTATCGTGGACTTCGAGGATCTGGTCGATGGTGCGTCCGTTCAGGAAACGGCCGACGAAGCGACCGGCATCACCAAGCGTGTCGTCATTGACTGGCGTTCTTCGCAGCGTGGTCAGGATCTCAAGCCGGCTATCGTCGTCAAGGACGAAAAAGGCAGCATTTCCAAGACCGATCGTGGCTCCGATGCCCGTCTGATGCTTTCCGTTGACGCGGTTTTGTCCGTTCAGCCGGGAGCTTCGGTCAAGGCTGGTGACGTTCTGGCCCGTATTCCGCTGGAAAGTGCCAAGACCAAGGACATCACCGGTGGTCTGCCGCGTGTTGCGGAACTGTTCGAGGCTCGCCGTCCGAAGGATCATGCGATCATCGCCGAAATCGATGGTACGATCCGCTTCGGTCGCGATTACAAGAACAAGCGTCGCGTCATCATCGAGCCGGCGGAAGAAGGTGTCGAGCCCGTCGAATACCTCATCCCGAAAGGCAAGCACTTCCATCTTCAGGAAGGCGATGCCATTGAAAAGGGTGAGTACATCCTCGACGGCAACCCGGCTCCACACGACATCCTGGCAGTTAAAGGCGTGGAGGCTCTTGCGGCTTACCTCGTCAACGAGATCCAGGAAGTCTACCGCCTGCAGGGCGTGACCATCAACGACAAGCACATTGAAGTGATTGTCCGCCAGATGCTGCAGAAGGTCGAGATCACCGATCCGGGCGATACGGAGTTCTTCTCCGGCGAACAGATCGACAAGATCGACTTCGAGGAAGCCAACCGCCGGGCGATCGACAATGCACGCGATCCTGCCAAGGGGGTGCCGGTTCTGCTCGGCATCACCAAGGCATCGCTGCAGACGCGTTCGTTCTTCTCCGCCGCCTCCTTCCAGGAGACGACCCGCGTCCTTACCGATGCGGCTGTCAACGGCAAGACCGACCCGTTGGTCGGCCTCAAGGAGAACGTCATCGTCGGCCGTCTGATCCCGGCCGGTACCGGTGGGGTGATGAAGCGGATCCGTCAGATCGCGACGCATCGCGACGACCTGATCCAGGAAGCTCAACGTCAGCAGTCTTCGGACAGTGCAGCGGAAGGCCTTCTGGAAGATATGACCGGTGCAGCCGAGTAATCGGTTTCCCGTCGAACTGTCGAAAGGCCGCCCTCGGGCGGCCTTTCTTGTATAATGAGGCAAAAGAGGCCTGATGATATGAACGACAATGAACTTGAACTGGACCCGGTGGTCTACATCGTCATTGGCAGGGTCTGGGAAAACGAAGACGCTTCGCCGGATGACGCCATCACCATTCACGCGCTGCTGACAGCGCCGGATGACGACGACGCGGTTCGCAAGACGCTTGAATCGCTCTCTGCTCAGGGGTTTGCGGAAGCCGAGCTCGACCAGATCGGCGTGATGGATGGCGAACCGGATGATCCGGTTTACGAAGGTGCCTACCAGGATGCGCTTGCCGGAAACGTTGCAATCGTGACTTTCACGGCCTGAGGAGGCTGGAAGAACACTCGCCCGCAAATACCTGCCGTGCATCAGGCGCATATCGGCGGGTGAGGGGCTATTGCCGGCGAATCCGGAATGCGTTTATGGCGGGTCCGTCTGGAATCGGTCCCATGAATCAAGGGCCTGCGTTGCCCGATCACCTGGCAAACGCCACCCATCTGACCTGATTTGAGTCATTCCGGTTAGAGTTGATTCAGAATTCCGCCGGAATGCGGAATCCGCCAGCGCAATAATATTACCGAAAAGGTGCTGAAAACTATCGTTTGGCGCTGGTAAGTAGCGGAAATCATGTCGGAAATTCAGATGGCGGATCTGTAACCCGCACAAACGCTGTTTTTTTCGACAAAGCACTTGACGCAATGGGTGCATATGAGTAGTTTCCGCGCATCCCAAGGGCAGGCGGTAAGTGCGAACCCGTCCAGCGCCACCAAGGCGCAGGACCCAGTCCACTTAAACGCTGCCGGGTTATATAGGCGAATACGCGTCGATTGCATGACCGCGGGGTAACTCGTGGTCCTCTGGTTTTTCGCAGCGCCGGCCGCTCTTCATTGAGCGCGCGGGCGCGATTTTGCATGTCTTCACGGCTCAGGCCGAGGAGGGGTCAAGGTCAGCGGGGGACTGCAGTTGCATACGAATTTTTGGATGGACAAGGTAAAGGGCAAAGAATGCCGACCATCAACCAGTTGATCCGCAAGCCGCGGAAAGATCCGCCGAAGCGGAACAAGGTGCCGGCCATGGAGGCCTGCCCCCAGAAGCGTGGTGTTTGCACCCGCGTTTACACGACGACGCCGAAGAAGCCGAACTCGGCTCTGCGTAAGGTGGCCAAAATCCGCCTGACCAACGGCTTCGAAGTCATTGGCTACATCCCGGGTGAAGGTCACAACCTTCAGGAGCACTCGGTGGTTATGATCCGCGGCGGTCGCGTAAAGGACTTGCCGGGTGTGCGCTACCACATCATCCGTGGTGTGCTCGATACCCAGGGCGTCAAGGATCGTAAGCAGCGCCGTTCGAAGTACGGCGCGAAGCGGCCGAAGTAAGGAGCACATCAGATGTCCCGTCGTCACCGCGCTGAAAAACGCGAAATTAACCCGGATCCGAAGTTCGGGGATATCGTCGTAACGAAGTTCATGAACTCCATCATGTACGACGGTAAGAAGTCGACTGCCGAGCGCATCGTTTACGGTGCTTTCGACGTCGTCGAAAACAAGACCCGCGAGAACCCGATCGAAGTGTTCCACGCTGCTCTTGAAAACGTTATGCCGCAAGTGGAAGTTCGCTCCCGCCGTGTTGGTGGTGCGACCTACCAGGTCCCGGTCGAGGTTCGTACCGACCGCCGTCAGGCGCTGGCAATTCGCTGGCTGATCACTGCGGCTCGCAATCGTAACGAAACCACGATGGTTGACCGTCTTTCCGGCGAGCTGCTCGACGCAGCAAACAACCGTGGTACCGCAGTCAAGAAGCGCGAAGACACGCACCGGATGGCAGACGCCAACCGCGCATTCTCGCACTATCGCTGGTAATTTGTGACTTCGAAGGGCTGACGCAATGGCGCGCACGCATAAAATCGAGGACTACCGCAACTTCGGCATCATGGCTCACATCGATGCTGGAAAGACCACTACGACTGAGCGGATCCTCTTCTACACTGGTAAGAGCCACAAGATCGGCGAAGTTCATGACGGCGCAGCCACCATGGACTGGATGGAGCAGGAGCAGGAGCGTGGCATCACGATCACCTCTGCTGCAACCACCGCTTTCTGGAAAGAAAAGCGTCTGAACATTATCGACACCCCAGGCCACGTTGACTTCACCATTGAAGTTGAACGTTCCCTGCGCGTGCTCGACGGTGCCGTCGCCCTTCTGGATGCAAACGCTGGCGTTGAGCCGCAGACTGAAACTGTTTGGCGCCAGGCCGACAAGTATCATGTCCCGCGGATGATCTTCGTCAACAAGATGGACAAGCTGGGCGCCGATTTCGATCGCTGCGTCAAGATGATCAAGGAACGCCTCGGCGCAACTCCGCTGGTCATGCAGCTTCCGGTTGGCGCTGAAAGCGAATTCGCTGGCTGTATCGACCTTCTGGAAATGAAGGCTCTGATCTGGCAGTCCGAAAACCTTGGCGCTGCCTGGGACGTTGTCGACATCCCGGCCGATCTCGTAGATCGCGCTCAGGAAGCTCGCGACGCTCTGATCGAGACTGTTGTCGAAGTCGACGAAGCTGTCATGGAAGCTTATCTGGAAGGCGAAGAGCCCTCCATCGAGACGCTCAAGAAGCTTATCCGCAAGGGTACGATCAGCACCGAATTCGTTCCGGTCTTCTGCGGTTCCGCGTTCAAGAACAAAGGCGTTCAGCCGCTTCTCGACGCAGTTGTCGACTACCTGCCGAGCCCGGTTGAAGTTCCGGACATCAAGGGTATCGACCCGAAGACCGAAAGCGAAATCATTCGCAAGTCTTCCGACGAAGAGCCGCTCGGCCTGCTGGCGTTCAAGATCGCCAACGACCCGTTTGTTGGTTCCCTGACGTTCTGCCGCATCTATTCCGGCGTTCTGAACAAGGGCGTGTCCCTGCTGAACACCGTGAAAGACAAGCGTGAGCGCGTCGGCCGGATGATGCAGATGCACTCCAACTCCCGCGAAGACATCGATGTAGCCTATGCAGGCGATATCGTTGCTATCGCAGGCCTGAAGGACACCACGACTGGCGACACCCTGTGTGATCCGCTGAAGCCGGTGATCCTGGAGCGCATGGAATTTCCGGAGCCGGTCATCGAAATCGCTGTCGAGCCGAAGACCAAGGGCGACCAGGAAAAGATGGGCCTCGCGCTCAACCGCCTGGCTGCTGAAGATCCGTCCTTCCGCGTCAAAACCGACGAAGAATCCGGTCAGACCATCATCGCCGGCATGGGCGAGCTGCACCTGGACATTATCGTCGACCGCATGAAGCGCGAATTCAAGGTCGAAGCCAACATCGGTGCGCCGCAGGTGGCTTACCGCGAAACCATCACCAAGGTTTCTGAAGTGGATTACACCCACAAGAAGCAGTCTGGTGGTTCCGGTCAGTTCGCTCGCGTCAAGCTGGTCATCGAGCCGGCCGAGCCGAACGAAGGCTACGTCTTCGAAAGCAAGATCGTCGGCGGGTCCATTCCGAAGGAATACATCCCGGGCGTTACCAAAGGTATCGAAAGCGTCATGTCTTCCGGTCCGCTGGCAGGCTTCCCGATGCTCGATATCAAGGCAACCCTGATCGATGGTGCCTACCACGACGTTGACTCCTCGGTTCTCGCCTTCGAAATCGCCGGCCGTGCCGGTTTCCGCGAAGGTATTGCCAAGGCCGGCCCGAAACTGCTCGAGCCGATCATGAAGGTCGAGGTTGTCACACCGGAAGACTACATGGGTGACGTGATTGGTGACCTGAACTCCCGCCGCGGCCAGATCGCAGGTACGGAGAACCGGGGCGTCGTTACTGTCATCACCGCAATGGTCCCGCTGGCCAACATGTTTGGTTACGTGAACAACCTGCGTTCCATGTCTCAGGGCCGCGCACAGTACTCGATGGTGTTCGATCACTACGAGCAGGTGCCGCAGGCTGTCGCCGAAGAGGTTCAGGCGAAATACGCCTGAGCCCATCCTCTTAACGTCAAGAAGAACTAGAGAAACGGAGTAATCCGATGGCGAAAGAAAAATTTGAGCGCAACAAGCCGCACGTTAACATTGGCACGATTGGCCACGTTGACCACGGCAAGACGACGCTGACCGCAGCAATCACCATGACGCTGGCTGAAACCGGCGGTGCGACTGCAAAAGCTTACGACGAAATCGACGGCGCGCCTGAAGAAAAGGCTCGCGGCATCACCATCTCCACGGCACACGTTGAGTATGAGACGGAAAACCGTCACTACGCACACGTCGACTGCCCTGGTCACGCCGACTACGTCAAGAACATGATCACCGGTGCAGCGCAGATGGACGGCGCGATCCTGGTCTGTTCTGCCGCTGACGGCCCGATGCCGCAGACCCGTGAACACATCCTCCTGGCTCGCCAGGTTGGTGTTCCGGCTCTGGTCGTGTTCATGAACAAGGTTGACCAGGTCGACGACGAAGAGCTTCTCGAGCTCGTCGAAATGGAAATCCGCGAACTGCTGTCTTCCTACGAATTCCCGGGCGACGACATTCCGATCGTCAAGGGTTCTGCACTGGCAGCCGTTGAAAACCGCGATCCGGCCATCGGCCGCGATGCGATCCGTGAGCTGATGGCTCAGGTCGACGCGTACATCCCGACCCCGGAGCGTCCGAAGGACCTTCCGTTCCTGATGCCGATCGAAGACGTCTTCTCGATCTCCGGCCGTGGTACGGTTGTGACCGGTCGTGTTGAGCGCGGTATCGTGAAGGTTGGCGAAGAAGTCGAAATCGTCGGCATCAAGGACACGCAGAAGACCACGGTCACCGGCGTTGAAATGTTCCGCAAGCTGCTGGACAGCGGCGAAGCAGGCGACAACATCGGCGCGCTGATCCGCGGTATTGCACGTGAAGACGTTGAGCGTGGCCAGGTTCTTTGCAAGCCGGGTACTGTTACCCCGCACACGAAGTTCAAGGCCGAGGCTTACATCCTCACCAAGGAAGAAGGTGGTCGTCACACCCCGTTCTTCACCAACTACCGCCCGCAGTTCTACTTCCGTACGACGGACGTGACCGGTGTGGTGTCCCTGCCGGAAGGCACGGAAATGGTGATGCCGGGCGACAACGTCTCCGTCGAGGTTGAGCTGATCGTGCCGATCGCCATGGAAGAAGGCCTGCGCTTCGCTATCCGCGAAGGTGGCCGTACCGTCGGCGCTGGCGTCGTCGCATCCATCATCGAATAATCGACAGCCGGGCCTGCCGGTGACTTTCAAGTGAAACGCGGGCAGGCCCGCAGTCTTATTGGGAACAACAACAATGAACGGTCAGAATATCCGGATCCGCCTGAAGGCGTTTGACCACCGTATTCTCGACGCCTCCACCAAGGAGATCGTCAATACGGCCAAGCGGACCGGTGCTCAGGTACGGGGTCCCGTGCCGCTGCCGACGCGGATCGAGAAGTACACGGTGCTTCGCGGGCCGCATATCGATAAGAAAAGCCGCGATCAGTTCGAGATGCGTACGCATAAGCGCCTTCTCGATATCGTTGATCCGACGCCCCAGACGGTGGACGCGCTCATGAAGCTCGACCTCGCCGCTGGTGTCGACGTCGAGATCAAGCTCTAAGCCGGGTCGAAGGGGACACATCCATGCGTTCTGGAGTGATCGCTCAGAAAGTGGGCATGACCCGCATCTATAACGATGCAGGCGAGCATGTTCCGGTCACCGTTCTGCGGCTGGAAAATTGCCAGGTGGTTGCCCACCGCACTGACGAAAAAAATGGTTACACTGCGCTGCAGCTCGGTGCAGGTACCCGTAAAGTAAAAAATACGCCGAAGGCACTGCGTGGCCACTTTGCTGTTGCGAAGGTTGAGCCGAAGCGGACCGTGGCCGAATTCCGCGTTTCCGCGGAAAACCTGATCGACGTTGGCGCGGAACTGACCGCTGACCACTACGTCGAAGGCCAGTTTGTCGACGTGACCGGCACTTCTATCGGTAAGGGTTTTGCCGGTGCCATGAAGCGTCACAACTTCGGTGGTGGCCGTGCGTCGCACGGTAACTCGATCTCGCACCGTTCGCACGGTTCTACCGGTCAGTGTCAGGACCCGGGCCGCGTGTTCAAGGGCAAGAAAATGGCCGGTCACATGGGTGATGCCCGCGTGACCACGCAGAACCTGAAGGTTGTGCGCACTGATGTTGAGCGTGGCCTGATCATGGTCGAGGGCTCTGTTCCGGGCGCCAAGGGCGGCTGGATCCTGGTCCGCGACGCGATCAAAAAGGCGCTGCCGGAAAACGTTCCGGTTCCGGGTGCTTTCAAAGCAACCGAAGCGACTGCGGCCGCCGGGAAGGAGAGTGAGTGATGGAACTCCAGGTCAAGACCCTCGAAGGTGGGGCGGCCGGTTCGATCACGGTGTCTGACGAGATCTTCGGTCTCGAGCCGCGCACCGATTTGATCCACCGTGTGGTGCGTTGGCAGCTGGCCAAGCGCCAGGCAGGTACCCACAAGGCACTGGGCCGTTCGGAAGTTTCCGGCACGACGAAGAAATTCGTCCGTCAGAAAGGTTCCGGCGGTGCACGTCACGGCAACAAGAAGGCCCCGCAGTTCCGCGGTGGTGGTAAGGCATTCGGCCCGATCGTTCGCGATCACAGCCATGACCTGCCGAAGAAGGTTCGCGCCCTCGGCCTGAAGCATGCCCTGTCGGCGAAAGCCAAGACAGACAGCATCGTTATTGTCGAAGACGCAAAGGCAGCCGAAGCAAAGACCAAGGCGCTCAAGGCACAGCTGACCAAGCTCGGCCTGACCAGCGCCCTGATCATTGACGGCGCCGAGGTCGATGCAAACTTCGCTCTGGCGTCCCGCAACATTCCGCATCTGGATGTGCTGCCGGTTCAGGGCATCAACGTTTACGACATCCTGCGTGCCAACACCCTGGTGTTGACGAAGGCTGCGGTGTCCGCACTTGAGGAGCGCTTTAAATGAGCAAACTTCCTCACTACGACAAAATCGTCGGCCCGGTAATCACCGAAAAGTCGACGATGGCTTCCGAAGAGAACAAGGTTGTCTTCAAAGTTGCTAACGATGCAACGAAGCCGGAAATCAAGGCCGCAGTCGAAGCGCTGTTCGGTGTAAAGGTCACGGCAGTGAACACCCTGGTCCGCAAGGGCAAGGTCAAGCGCTTCCGCGGTCGCATCGGCCGTCAGTCCGACTACAAGAAGGCCGTCGTTACGCTGCAGGAAGGTCACGCAATCGACGTGACCACCGGGCTCTAAGACGGGGACTTAAGAAAAATGGCACTTAAGACATTCAACCCGACGTCCCCAGGCCGCCGTCAGCTGGTTCAAGTTGATCGCTCTGGTCTGTGGAAAGGCAAGCCGGTCAAGACCCTGACCGAAGGCCTGTCCAAGTCCGGTGGCCGCAACAACGCCGGCCGCCTGACGTCTCCGAACCGCGGTGGCGGTCACAAGCGGTCTTACCGTCTTGTCGACTTCAAGCGCCGTAAATGGGACGTTCCGGCAACGGTCGAGCGCCTTGAATACGATCCGAACCGGACCGCATTCATTGCACTCATCCGTTACGAAGACGGTGAACTGAGCTACATCCTGGCGCCGCAGCGCCTGGCTGCTGGCGATACCGTCATCGCCGGTGAATCCGTCGACGTGAAACCGGGCAATGCCGCGCCGCTGGCTCGCATTCCGGTTGGTACGATCGTGCACAATGTCGAGCTGAAGCCGGGCAAAGGCGCCCAGATCGCTCGTTCGGCAGGTGCGTTCGTTCAGATCGTCGGCCGCGACCAGGGCTACACCACGCTGCGCCTGATGTCTGGCGAGCAGCGCCGTGTGCTCGGAACCTGCATGGCTTCCATTGGCGCCGTGTCCAACCCGGACCACGCCAACGTTAACCTGGGTAAAGCAGGCCGTTCCCGCTGGCTTGGCATTCGTCCGCATACTCGCGGTGTTGCCATGAACCCGATCGACCACCCGCACGGTGGTGGTGAAGGCAGGACCTCCGGCGGTCGTCATCCGGTTACTCCTTGGGGTAAACCGACCAAAGGTAAGCGTACGCGGCGCAATAAGCAGACTGATAAGTTTATCGTCCGCAGCCGTCACGCGAAGAAGTAAAGGGCAAGGATCGTGGCACGTTCGATCTGGAAAGGTCCGTTTGTCGACGGGTATCTGCTGAAGAAAGCGGACAAGGTCCGTGAGTCCGGCCGGAACGAGGTCATCAAGACCTGGAGCCGCCGCTCTACCATCCTGCCGCAGTTCGTCGGTTTGACCTTCGGCGTCTATAACGGTCAAAAGCACGTTCCGGTGCTGGTGTCTGAGGAAATGATCGGTCACAAGTTCGGTGAGTTCTCGCCGAGCCGGACCTATTATGGACACGGCGCCGACAAGAAGGCGAAGAGGAAGTAACGATGGGCAAGCCGAAGCGTGAGCGGACGCTCGCTGACAATGAGGCCCGGGCAATGACCCGCATGCTGCGCGTTTCCCCGCGCAAGCTGAACCTCGTTGCGGCTTCGATCCGTGGCAAAAAAGTCGGTTCCGCGATCGCGGACCTGACATTCTCCCGCAAGCGCATTGCGCAGGACGTCAAGAAAACCTTGATGTCGGCCATTGCCAACGCGGAAAACAACCATGACCTGGACATCGACAACCTGGTGGTTGCTGAAGCACATGTCGGCAAGGCATTTGTGATCAAGCGGTTCCAGGCACGTGCACGCGGTCGTGTTGGCCGGATCGAGAAGCCGTTCTCGAACCTGACCATCGTCGTGCGCGAAGTTGAGGAGACTGCCTGATGGGACATAAGACAAACCCGATCGGCATGCGCCTCGGGATCAACCGCACCTGGGACAGCCGCTGGTACGCGAACAAGAACGAATACGGCGATCTTCTGCACGAAGATTTCCGCATCCGTGAGCTCCTGCTGAAGGAACTGAAGCAGGCTGCCGTGTCCAAGGTTGTTATCGAACGCCCGCACAAGAAGTGCCGTGTGTCCATTCACTCCGGTCGTCCGGGTGTGGTCATCGGTAAAAAGGGTGCCGATATCGAGCGTCTTCGCAAGAAGATCGCCGACATCACCAATTCCGAAGTGCATCTCAACATCGTTGAAGTGCGCAAGCCGGAAATCGACGCGACCCTGGTCGCCCAGTCGATTGCCCAGCAGCTGGAACGCCGCGTTGCTTTCCGTCGCGCCATGAAGCGGGCCGTTCAGTCCGCCATGCGTCTCGGTGCACAGGGCATCCGTATCAACTGCGGTGGCCGTCTCGGCGGTGCGGAAATTGCGCGTATCGAATGGTACCGCGAAGGCCGCGTCCCGCTTCACACGCTGCGTGCAGACATCGACTACGGTGTTGCAAGCGCTCACACGGCTTACGGCGTGTGCGGTGTGAAGGTCTGGATCTTCAAGGGTGAAATTCTGGAACACGATCCGATGGCGTCTGAGCGCCGTGCGACCGCTGCTTCCGAAGGCAACCAGGGTGATCGCGGCGGACGCCGGGATCGGGGCCGCGAGCGCGCAGCTTAATTCAAGCTGCCTGCCGCTCGTAACTTAAGAAAGACGAGAGAAGAACGATGCTGCAACCGAAGCGCACAAAGTTCCGCAAGCAGCACAAGGGCCGCATCCACGGCTTGTCGAAGGGAGGCACTGACCTCAACTTCGGCGCATTCGGTCTGAAGGCGATTGAGCCGGAGCGTGTTACGGCACGTCAGATCGAAGCGGCCCGCCGTGCTATGACCCGCCACATGAAGCGTGCGGGTCGTGTTTGGATCCGCATCTTCCCGGACGTCCCGGTTTCCTCGAAACCTGCTGAAGTCCGCATGGGTAAAGGTAAGGGTTCTCCGGATTACTGGGCTTGCCGTGTCAAGCCAGGCCGGATCATGTTCGAAATCGACGGTGTGCCGGAAGACATTGCGCGTGAAGCCATGCGTCTTGCTGCAGCCAAACTGCCGATCAAGTGCCGCTTCGTTCAGCGTATCGGCGAGTAGGGCAGGCGAGGAGTTAGAGCCATGAAGGCTACCGATGTACGGGCTAAGACCCTCGACGAGCTCCGTAGTGAGCTTGAAGGCTTGAAGAAAGAGCAGTTCAACCTGCGCTTCCAGCGGGCTACGGGTCAGCTTGAAAACACTGCGCGTGTCCGGCAGATCCGCCGTGATATCGCGCGTATCCAGACGATCATGCGCGAAAAGCGCGTGTCGGCGAACGCGTAAGGAGACGGCCATGCCGAAGCGTATCCTGCAGGGCACCGTTGTCAGCGACGCCAATGACAAGACGGTGACGGTGAATGTGGAGCGTCGCTTCACGCACCCGCTGCTGAAGAAGACTGTGCGCCGGACCAAGAAGTACCGCGCACACGACGAAACCAACCAGTACAAGGTTGGCGACATTGTTCAGATCGAAGAATGCGCGCCGATCTCTAAAAACAAGCGTTGGACCGTGGTCGCTCAGTGACCGCGCTCCATTCAGTGAGCATCAGGCGCCCGTGACCCGAGCGCCATCAGAAGAACAAGGCAGCCAGTCATGATTCAGATGCAAACAAACCTCGACGTCGCGGATAATTCCGGCGCTCGTCGTGTCATGTGCATCAAAGTGCTCGGCGGCTCCAAGCGTAAATATGCCCAGGTAGGCGACATCATCGTCGTCTCCGTGAAAGAGGCAATTCCGCGGGGCCGCGTTAAGAAGGGCGACGTGATGAAGGCTGTCGTCGTGCGCACGGCAAAGGATATCCGCCGTCCCGATGGCAGCGTGATCCGGTTCGACCGCAATGCGGCCGTGCTGGTCAACAACAACAAGGAGCCGATCGGCACCCGTATCTTCGGACCGGTACCGCGTGAACTCCGTGCAAAGAACCATATGAAAATCATTTCGCTCGCGCCGGAGGTGCTCTGATGGCTGCGAAAATTAAAAAAGGCGACACGGTGGTTGTGCTGACCGGCCGTGACAAGGGTAAGTCCGGCGAAGTCATCCAGATGCTGCCGGCTGACAACAAGGCCCTGGTCCGCGGCATCAACATGGTTCGCCGCCACCAGAAGCAGACCCAGACGCAGGAAGCAGGCATCGTGGCCAAGGAAGCCCCGATTCACCTATCCAACGTTGCACTGGCCGATCCGAAGGACGGCAAGGCGACCCGCGTCGGCTTCAAAGTGCAGGACGATGGCACCAAGGTCCGTGTGGCCAAGCGTTCGGGAGACCTGATCGATGGCTGAGACCACTAACGTGCCGCGTCTCAAGACGCATTATGACGAAGTTGTGCGCAAGCAGCTTCTGGAGAAGTTCCAGTACAAGAACGTCATGCAGGTTCCGCAGCTGGAAAAGATTGTCCTCAACGTCGGTGTCGGCGAAGCGGTCAGCGATTCCAAGAAGGCGCGTATCGCAGCTGACGACCTGGCACTGATTGCCGGTCAGAAGCCGGTGATCACCAAGGCGAAAAAGTCGATCGCAACCTTCAAGGTTCGCGAAGGCATGCCGCTTGGTGCAAAGGTTACCCTGCGCCGCCAGCAGATGTTCGAATTCCTGGACCGTCTGATCACCATCGCGCTGCCGCGCGTACGTGACTTCCGTGGTCTGAACCCGAAGAGCTTCGACGGTCGCGGCAACTACGCCATGGGCATCAAAGAACACATCGTGTTCCCGGAAATCGAGTACGACAAGGTCGACCAGATCTGGGGCATGGACGTGATCATCTGCACCACGGCGCCGAATGACGATGAAGCACGCGAGCTTCTGCGCGCGTTCAACTTCCCGTTCACGAAGTAACGGGCAAGGAAGGGATCGACGATGGCGAAGAAAAGCGCAATCGAGAAGAACAAGCGCCGCGAGAAGCTTGTAAAGAAATACGCTGAGAAGCGCGCTGCCCTGAAGGCACTGGCTAAAGATGAAAGCCTGTCCCTGGAAGAGCGGTACAACGCACGCCTGAAGCTGGCAAAATTGCCGCGGAATTCCGCGCCGAACCGCGTTCGCAACCGTTGCGAAGTGTCCGGCCGTCCGCGCGGTTTTTACCGCAAGCTGAAGATGTCGCGTATTGCGCTTCGTGAACTGGGCTCCCTGGGTAAGATCCCGGGCCTGGTCAAGTCGAGCTGGTAAGGAGAAACTCCGATGGCAATTTCTGATCCGTTGGGGGATATGCTGACCCGCATTCGCAACGCGCAGATGCGTCGCAAGAACAAGGTCAGTTCACCAAATTCCAAATTGCGCGCACATGTACTTGATGTGCTCGCAAAAGAGGGGTACATCCGTGGCTACACCACGGTTGAATACGAGGGCGGTAAGTCCGAGTTGGAAATCGAACTGAAGTATTTCGACGGTGAACCGGTTATCCGCACGATCGAACGTGTGTCCAAGCCGGGCCGCCGCGTGTACTCGTCGGTGAAAAACATCCCGCATGTCTCTAATGGCCTGGGCGTGTCGATCATTTCGACTCCGCGTGGTGTCATGAGCGACCATCAGGCGCGGGACGAAAACGTAGGTGGTGAGGTTCTTTGCCGCGTCTTCTGATGCGGCATCCTCACTTTTAAAACAACGACAAGGTTGGTCATATGTCTCGTATTGGCAAAAAGCCAGTCCCCGTGCCAAGCGGGGTAACGGCATCGATCGACGGTCAGACGGTTACGATCAAGGGCCCGAAAGGCGAAAAGTCTTTCGTGCTCAATGATCTTGTTCTGGCCGAAATGACGGATGATGGGATCAAAATCGATCCGTGCAACAGCTCCAAGCCGGCTCGCTCCATGTGGGGTATGAGCCGCACCATGGTCGCGAACCTGATCACTGGCGTAACCGAGGGCTTCAAGAAAGACCTCGCCATCACCGGTGTCGGTTATCGCGCTCAGGTCCAGGGCAAGAACCTTCAGCTGGCGCTCGGTTTCTCTCATGACGTTGTCTATCCGATCCCGGATGGTATCGATATCGTGTGCCCGAAACCCACGGAAATCAACATCACCGGTACCGACAAACAGCGCGTCGGTCAGGTTGCTGCTGAAATTCGTGAATTCCGCCCGCCGGAGCCCTACAAGGGCAAAGGCGTTCGTTATGCAGGCGAGTTCATCGTCCGCAAAGAAGGCAAGAAGAAGTAACGGACCCAGATCATGGCGAACAGCAAACAAGCTTTCGAGCGCCGCCGCGATCGCGTGCGCCGTTCGATTCAGAAAGCCGCGAACGGTCGTCCGCGCCTTTCTGTCTTCCGCTCGTCGAAGCAGATCTACGCCCAGATCATCGACGATGCGAAGGGACATACGATTGTCTCTGCTTCAACGATCGAAACAGATCTCAAGAGCAGCCTGAAAACGGGCGCCGACGTCGCTGCAGCCGCAGCCGTTGGCAAGCTTGTCGCCGAGCGTGCTGCTGCCGCTGGCGTAAAGCAGGTCGTGTTCGACCGTGGCGGGTACCAGTATCATGGGCGCGTAAAAGCGCTTGCTGATGCAGCCCGTGAAGGTGGACTTGAATTCTGACCAGCGCCCGTTGGCGCTCTTAAGAACGGAAGACGTATAATATGGCGAGACAAGAAAATCGCGATCGCGACGAGCGAGACAGCGAATTCGTCGACAAGCTCGTTCACATCAACCGCGTTGCGAAAGTGGTCAAGGGTGGCCGTCGTTTCGGCTTCGCAGCACTCGTTGTGGTTGGTGACCAGAAGGGCCGCGTCGGCTTCGGTCATGGCAAGGCGCGTGAAGTGCCGGAAGCCATCCGTAAGGCAACTGAAGCAGCAAAGCGCACGATGATCCGTGTACCGCTTCGCGAAGGCCGGACCCTCCACCACGATGTGGAAGGCCGTCACGGCGCTGGCAAGGTTCTGCTTCGTGCAGCTCCGGCCGGTACCGGTATCATCGCTGGCGGCCCGATGCGTGCCGTTTTCGAAACGCTCGGCGTCCAGGACGTTGTGGCCAAGTCTCTGGGGACTTCCAACCCCTACAACATGGTGCGTGCAACTTTTGCTGCGCTGACCAAGGAAGACAGCCCGCGTTCCGTCGCTGCCCGCCGTGGCCTGAAGGTCTCTGTGCTGCAGTCCCGCCGTCGTGACAACAACGATGAGGCGGCTTCGGCTGCCGCTGAGGCTTGACCTTAGCGGCTCCGGTCCCCAGCTGAGAGAGGGTATGTTCCATGGCGAACACCGAAAAGACTGTCACGGTCGAACAGATCGGCAGCCCGCTGCGCCGTCCTAAGGACCAGCGCGCGACGCTCGTCGGTCTCGGCCTGAACAAGATGCACCGCCGTTCCACGCTGAAGGATACTCCTGAAGTACGCGGCATGATCAATAAGGTCCAGCATCTCGTTCGCGTCGTCGAAGACAACGCGTAAGAACGGGGTGAGGAGAAACGAACATGAAGCTCAATGAACTTCGTGACAACGAAGGTGCCGTAAAAGACCGCATGCGTGTGGCTCGCGGCATCGGGTCCGGCAAGGGCAAGACTGGTGGCCGTGGTGTCAAAGGTCAGAAGTCCCGTTCCGGCGTTGCCATCAAAGGCTTTGAAGGCGGTCAGATGCCGCTTCACCGCCGTCTGCCGAAGCGCGGCTTTACGAACATTTTTGCCAAGGACTACAACACTGTGTCCGTTGGCCGTGTTCAGAAGGCGATTGATGCAGGCAAGCTGAATGTGTCCGAGACGGTAACCGTCGAAGCGCTGAAGGCAGCAGGCGTTGTCAAGCGGGTCCGTGACGGTGTGCGCATCGTTGCCAACGGTGAACTCACCGCTGCAGTGACCTTTGAAGTTGCCGGTGCCTCCAAGGGCGCTGTTGCAGCGATCGAAAAAGCAGGCGGCAAGGTTGCCGTTCTGGGAGCTCAGGCTTAACAGCCTGGGCTTCACCCATTTCTTGGGCAAGCATTCCGGAGTAGGGCATGGCATCGGCCGCCGAGCAACTGGCGTCAAATCTCAATTTCTCAGCTTTCGCCAAGGCTGAAGAACTCAAAAAGCGCATCTGGTTCACACTGGGGGCGCTTTTGGTTTATCGACTGGGCACTTACATTCCCTTGCCCGGCATCAATCCGGACGCCTTTGCGCAGGCCTTCAATCAGGCCCAGTCCGGCATCATCGGCATGTTCAACATGTTTGCCGGCGGTGCTGTCGAGCGCATGGCGATCTTCGCTCTCGGCATTATGCCGTATATTTCCGCCTCCATTATCATGCAGCTCATGACGACCGTCGTACCGACGCTCGAGCAGATGAAGAAGGAAGGCGAGCAGGGCCGCAAGGTCATCAATCAGTACACGCGCTACGGCACTGTTATCCTGGCGGCTTTCCAGGCTTACGGTATTGCAGTCGGTCTGGAAGGAGCGACCAATGTGGTCGCCGATCCGGGCTGGTTCTTCCGCGCGTCAACTGTCCTGACGCTTGTCGGCGGAACCATGTTCCTGATGTGGCTCGGTGAGCAGATCACATCGCGCGGTATCGGTAACGGTATTTCGCTGATCATCTTTGCCGGCATTGTCGCCGGTCTGCCGGTCGCGCTGGTCAACGTGCTTGAACTCGGCCGCCAGGGTTCGATGTCGACGATCCTGATTCTCGGCATCCTGATACTGGCTGTCGTGGTGATCGCACTGATCGTGTTCATGGAACGGGCTCAGCGCAGACTGCTGATTCAGTATCCTAAGCGCCAGATGGGCAACCGCATGTTCGAGGGCAACACCTCGTTCCTGCCGCTCAAGCTCAACACTGCCGGTGTGATTCCGCCGATCTTCGCTTCTTCCCTCTTGCTGGTTCCTGCCACCATCGGCGGCTTCAGTCAGGGTTCGGGCAATGAGTGGCTGACTTATATCACTGCGGCGCTTGGTCACGGCCAGCCGTTGTTCATGGTGTTCTACGCAGCGATGATCGTGTTCTTCTGTTTCTTCTATACCGCGATCGTTTTCAATCCGAGCGACACTGCGGACAACCTGAAGAAACACGGCGGTTTCATTCCCGGGATCCGTCCCGGCGAGCGTACAGCGCAGTATATTGACTACGTTCTGACGCGCATTACGGTGGTCGGTGCAATTTACATCACCGTCGTTTGTCTATTACCCGAATTCCTTATTTCGGCGACAGGCGTTCCGTTCTATTTCGGTGGCACCTCTTTGTTGATTGTCGTAAGCGTGACGATGGATACCGTGTCACAGATCCAGGGGCATTTGCTTGCGCACCAATATGAGGGTCTGGTGAAAAAAGCGAAATTAAGTGGGAGGCGTCGATGAGGCTTATTCTGGTTGGACCGCCAGGAGCGGGGAAGGGGACACAGGCCGCGCACCTCGTTGCGAAATACGCGATCCCGCAGCTCTCCACCGGAGACATGCTGCGGGCCGCAGTGGCCGCCCAGACCCCGGTAGGCGTTAAAGCCAAGGAAGTCATGGACGCAGGTGGGCTCGTGTCGGATGAGATCGTTGTCGGTATCATCCGCGACCGGATCGCCGAAGAAGATGCCAGGAACGGATTCATTCTTGATGGTTTTCCCCGCACGCTCGCCCAGGCCGAAGCGCTTGACGAGATGCTGGAAGCAAACAGCCTCAAGCTGAACGCCGTTATCGAACTGCGTGTTGACCAGTCGAAGCTGGTCGATCGGATCATCAAGCGCGCTGCTGATGCACAGGCTGCGGGTCAGCCGGTGCGCAAGGACGATGATCCGGAAGTCTTCAAGCAACGCCTTGAAGCCTACAACCGCGATACCGCAGTTGTTGTGCCGTATTACGAGAAGACAGGTCTTCTTTCCGTGATTGACGGCATGCAGTCCATTGATGAAGTGACGGCTTCAATAGATTCCGTTCTTCAAGGACTTGACGAAAAGGTTTAGAGCCGTTAAACGACCCGCTCTACCTTACAGTTAAGCCGGTTCCATGTAAGTGGGGCCGGCATTCTCTGTGCCGGGGTTACCCCGGCATTTTCGTACCCGCAAGGGCCGGACTCCACCGGACGCGGGCATTACAACCTGCGGCAAGACCATGGTCTCGCTGCGTAATCATGGAGACGAACGTGGCACGTATTGCTGGCGTTAACATCCCGACGAACAAGCGCGTTGTCATCGCGCTTCAGTACATTCACGGCATCGGCGCGAAGTTCGCGCAGGAAATCATCGAAAAGAACAACATCGATGCTGCCCGCCGTGTGAACGAGCTTTCCGACGCAGAAGTTCTGTCCATCCGCGAAACCATTGACCGCGATTACCTCGTTGAAGGTGACCTGCGTCGTGAGACCGCGATGAACATCAAGCGTCTGATGGACCTTGGCTGCTACCGCGGCCTGCGTCACCGTCGCGGCCTGCCGGTTCGCGGTCAGCGGACGCACACGAACGCACGTACCCGCAAGGGTCCGGCTAAACCGATCGCTGGTAAGAAGAAATAATTACCCTGCCTCGATTGGTGGTGGAGCTGCCGGCATTACGGCAGTGACGAGATCAAAACAAGGATAAGAGAATGGCTAAAGACACGACGCGCGTGCGTCGCCGCGAACGCAAGAACATCTCTTCTGGCGTCGCGCATGTGAACTCCACGTTCAACAACACCATGATCACGATCACCGACGCACAGGGCAACGCGATCTCCTGGTCGTCCGCCGGTGCACTCGGTTTCAAAGGTTCCCGTAAGTCCACTCCGTATGCTGCCCAGGTTGCTGCGGAAGACGCTGCGAAAAAAGCTGCCGAGCACGGCATGCGCACCCTGGAAGTGGAAGTGCGCGGTCCGGGTTCCGGTCGTGAATCTGCTCTGCGTGCCCTGCAGGCCGCCGGTTTCCTGATCACGTCCATCCGTGACGTGACGCCGATTCCGCACAACGGCTGCCGTCCGCGCAAGCGTCGCCGCGTCTAAGGCTTCCCAGCTTTAGGTACTTGTTTCTCCAAATGGCAAAGAATGGCCTGGCGCTGATCCGCCGGGCGGGATAGCCGAAGGGACGAAAACGTGACCATTCAAAAAAACTGGCAAGAACTGATCAAGCCGACCAAACTCGAGATCAAGCCGGGTGAAGACCCGCGCTTCTTGGCAACCGTCGTTGCCGAGCCGCTCGAGCGTGGCTACGGTCTGACCCTTGGCAACGCGCTGCGCCGTATCCTGCTGTCTTCTCTGCAGGGTGCCGCCGTGACTGCCGTTCAGATCGATGGCGTTCTGCATGAGTTCTCGTCGATCCCGGGTGTCCGGGAAGATGTCACCGACATCGTGCTGAATATCAAGGAAATCGCCATCCGCATGGAAGGCGAGGGTCCCAAGCGCATGGTCGTGCGCAAACAGGGTCCGGGTGTTGTCACCGCCGGCGATATTCAGACTGTTGGCGACGTCGAGGTTCTCAATCCGGAACTGGTGCTCTGCACGCTGGATGAAGGCGCTGAAATCCGCATGGAATTCACCGTCAACACCGGCAAGGGCTACCATTCTTCCGATCGGAACCGTCCGGAAGATGCGCCGATTGGCCTGATCCCGGTCGACAGCCTCTACTCTCCGGTCAAGAAGGTCTCCTACAAGGTGGAAAACACCCGTGAAGGCCAGGTTCTTGACTATGACAAGCTGACCCTGACTGTCGAAACCGATGGTTCCGTCAAGCCGGAAGACGCCGTGGCATTCGCTGCACGCATTCTGCAGGATCAGCTCTCCATCTTCGTCAACTTCGAAGAGCCGCAGCGTGAAGTCGCCGAGGACAGCGTCCCGGAACTGGCTTTCAACCCTGCGCTTCTGAAGAAGGTCGACGAGCTGGAACTGTCTGTACGGTCTGCAAACTGCCTGAAGAACGACAATATCGTGTATATTGGCGATCTCATTCAGAAGACCGAAGCGGAAATGCTGCGGACCCCGAATTTCGGCCGCAAGTCGCTGAACGAAATCAAGGAAGTTCTCGCCCAGATGGGTCTCCATCTCGGCATGGAAGTTGCCAACTGGCCGCCTGAGAACATCGATGATCTCGCCAAGCGCTACGAAGACCATCAGTACTAAGGGCGTACGCGTCCTGTGAGGATCAACCGGGCAAGAGTTCAACCAGAAGAACTGACTGCCTGAAAGAAAAAGGAGAGGGCCATGCGCCACGGTAAATCCGGCCGCAAGCTCAACCGGACCTCTAGCCACCGTAAGGCTATGTTCGCGAACATGGCAGCGTCGCTGATCAAGCACGAACAGATCGTAACGACCCTGCCGAAGGCTAAAGAAATGAAGCCGATCATCGACAAGCTCATCACCCTGGGCAAGCGCGGTGACCTGCATGCACGCCGCCAGGCCATTTCGCAGATTCGCGATGCGGCAATGGTTGCCAAGCTGTTCGAAACGCTCGGTGAGCGTTACAAGGACCGCAGCGGCGGTTACTCCCGCGTGCTGAAAGCCGGCTTCCGCTATGGCGACAACGCTCCGATGGCTGTCATCGAGCTGGTTGACCGTGATCCGGAAGCACGCGGTGCTGAAGACCGTGCTCGCGTTGAAGCTGAAGAAGCAGCTGAAAACGCAGCGTAATAATTGCCTCGATGGCAATCGGGAAAGGCGGGCAGATTTGCCCGCCTTTTTTTGTTGTCTTCGTGACTGTGCACCCAAACGTATTCGTTTCGAATAATGAGACCGCAATTATCAATGATTTAAGGAAAACTGCCTAGCTTCTAGCCATGCCTCCTGGACTAGTGGGAGAGGCTGGGGAGATTTACTGTGATAGCCAAAACGAATTCCGCTTCTAAGAAGAGGTCGCCTTCTCTTCGACTTTCTTTTGTTATTCCGGCTCTGATGATCGTGATTACAGTCGCCGCATGTGCGGCGGTGGGTGTCATCGGCTACATGACCGGTCGCGACGGATTGCAACAAGCGGCAGAAGCCGAACTTGGCATGGTCATCACAGCGCGTAACGCGCTCCTGCAGTCGCGCCTGCACGCAGCTGAATCCCAGATCGTGAACCTTGCGTCCAGCGTGTCGGATCCGTTGAGCAACCTCGGCAACGCGACCATGAACCTTGCCAAGGAAAAGGACGAAATTCTCGGCCTGTTCCAGGCGCCGCAGAGCCCTGAAGAACGTGCAGCGGTCACAGGCAAGGAACAGAAGACAATGTATGCCTGGCGCCACACCGAGGCGCACCCGGCGTTCTACAATGTCTGGAAGAACGGCGGATTCGCAGATCTTTATCTGCTCGATAACGCCGGTCTCATTCTTTATTCGGTCACCAAGGGTGACGAATTCCTGTCCAAGCTTGGTGAAGGCAGTGTTGCCGAAGGGACCGGCCTGGAGATGGTCTATAATGCCGCCAAGGAGCTGGGTGAGGGGGAGATTGCTGCCAGTGTCTTTGCACCCTATACCCCTGCCGGAGGCAAGGGCTCTCTGTTCCTGGCATCGCCCGTGTTCATGAATTCGTTTGGTACGATCAGCCTCAGCGGTGTTGCCGTCATGCGGATCGATTCCGATTTCCTGAGTGAAGTTGTCGCGAACCGTGAAGACCTCGGGGAAACCGGTCAGGTTTACGTAATCAACCAGGACGGCCTCGCGCTCAGCGACATGCCGCTTGCAGGTGCGCCAACCGCGCTCAGCACCAGCGTTTCCAGCGGACCGGCGATTGAAGCTGCCGCAGGCACCGCTTCAGCCGGTATCGTTCAGGGGGCTGATGGCGTTGATGATCTTGTCGTTGCCCGTCCGCTAGCCTTCCAGGGGCAGAACTGGGCCATCGTTGCGGAGAAGAGCGTTGAAGAAACGCTGTCTGCCGTCATTCGCATGCGCGATCAGATGTTCCTCTGGTCGCTTGCAACAATTGCCGTTGCAGCCGTCATTGCCCTGTTCTTCTCCCAGTCGATCACCCGTCCTCTCACCACGCTTGTAGGGGCTCTCAACGCGATTGCCTCCGGTGATCTTGGCGCGGAGATCAAGGCTGCGAACCGCAAGGACGAAATCGGCGACATCGGCCGGGCCGTTCTTCAGATCCGCCAGAACGCGGCTGAAGAAAACGAGCGTCGTGCAGCCGAGGAAGCCGATGATGCGAGACGTCAGGCCGAACAGCGCCAGGAAATGCTGGCAAGCCTTGCCGGCGACTTCGAAGCGACCGTCGGCACCGTCGTGGACAAGGTTGCCCATACCGCTGCAACCTTGCGCGAATCGGCCAACAAGATGCGCAGCATGACCGACATGGCAGGCGAAACATCTGCCAATGCGGCCACTATGTCGGAAGAAACTCTGGCCGAAGTGGAATCGATCGCAGCAGCTTCCGATCAGCTTTCCAGTTCGATCCAGGAAATCTCGACGCTGATCGAACGCTCTTCCAGCGTTGCTGCCGAAGCAACCAAACGTGCGGAAACGACCAACGATACGGTGCGCTCGCTTGCGGAAGCTGCCAACCGGATCGGAGAAGTCGTCACGTTGATTTCCGATATCGCCGACCAGACCAACCTTCTGGCCCTTAACGCCACCATCGAAGCCGCACGTGCCGGTGAAGCCGGCAAGGGCTTCGCGGTGGTTGCCTCCGAGGTCAAGGATCTTGCGTCCCAGACCGGCAAGGCAACCGGCGAAATCCAGCAACAGATCGATGCCATCCGCGGGGCGACCGACGATGCGGTTGATGCCATCGGCGACATCCAGAAGACCATCGACGAGATTACAAAGTCGGTGAGCGAAGTTGCAGCAGCCGTTACCGAGCAGAGCTATGCGACGCAGGGCATTGCAGAGAACACTCAGCGGGCCGCCGGTGGAACCTCCAAGGTTACCGAGGACATCCGCAACGTTTCATCTCTATCGAATGATACCAACATGGCTGCACAGAACTTCTCCGAAGAAGCAGCGGACATGGCATCGAAAGCTGAAGAACTGGATCACGAAGTGCGCAGCTTCCTTGCGCAGGTTCGTTCGGCCTGAAGTAAGCCTGCATGATGAAAAAGGGGCCGCCGGAAATCCGGCGGCCCCTTTTGTATTTGCCTCTTTTCCTCCCTATCTGCCATGTATCGCGATGGATATGAGAAGATTCGAAAAAGAGGCACCCGCCATGCGCCTGGTTCTGACCAGCTTTACGCGTTCCCTTGTCATAGCGGGCCTGATCGGCCTGATGGGTATGTCTGCTGCGCTTTCGCAGACTGTGCAGCCGTCTCCGGCCGATCTTCGGCTTGTTCCGCAAAGCGATGCGCAGATCAAACTCTCCTTCGCGCCAATCGTGAAAAAGGTCGCGCCGGCGGTGGTCAACGTCTATGCCAGCCGTAAGGTGGTCCAGCGTCGGCAAGTGTCGCCCTTCATGGACGATCCCTTCTTTCGCCGGTTCTTCGGCCAGCCCGGCGGGAACGACAGGCCACGGCAGCGGGTTGAATCGTCCCTTGGATCCGGCGTCATCATTTCGAGTGATGGTACGGTGATCACCAACCATCATGTGATCAAGGACGCGGACGACGTTCGTGTAGCCCTGAACGACCGTCGTGAATTCGATGCCGATATCGTTCTCATGGACGAACGTACCGACCTCGCGGTGCTGAAGATCCGGGGTGATGGACCTTTCGAAAGCATCGACTTTGCGGATTCCGACAGCCTTGAAGTCGGCGACATCGTGCTTGCCATCGGTAACCCGTTCGGTGTCGGCCAGACGGTTACCCAGGGCATTGTCTCGGCCACGGCTCGCACGCAGGTCGGCGTGACGGACTTTCAGTTCTTCATCCAGACCGACGCTGCAATCAACCCGGGCAACTCGGGCGGTGCGCTTGTCGATATGACCGGCAAGCTGGTTGGCATCAACTCGGCCATCTATTCTCGCTCCGGCGGCTCCAACGGTATCGGCTTTGCCATTCCGGCGCATATGGCGCGTTTCGTTGCGAAAGCTGCCGATCATGGCGGCAAGGTGCAGCGGCCCTGGCTGGGCGCGACCGTGCAGCTGGTAAATGCCGAAATCGCTGAAGCACTGTCTCTCGACCGGCCACGCGGTGTGCTTGTGACGGCAGTCTTTGATGGGTCACCTGCCTTTGAGGCCGGGCTTCGGGTCAGCGATCTGGTGATTGCGGTTGACGGCAAGGAAGTGACCGATCCCAATTCCTTCGGCTATCGTTTTGCAACAAAGATGATTGGCGAACAGACCGATTTTGTTGTCCTGAGGGACGGTGCGGAACAGCATGTGACCGTGTCACTGCAGCCGGCTCCCGAAACCATTCCACGGGATACGCGTGAACTTGTCGACTATTCGCCCTTCGAAGGCGCGACGGTCATGAACCTTTCGCCTGCCGTTTCCGAGGAACTGGGAATGGAAGGGATTTTCGACGGTGTCGTGATTGCCGAAGTGAAGCGCGGCAGCACCGCGGACCGTGTGGGGCTTCGCCCGGGCGACATCATCCGGGGCATCAACCGGCAAACCGTCGAGACCACCGAAATGCTGGAAGGTATCACCAAGAAGCCACCGCGTGTTTGGCAGCTCGATATCGAGCGGGACGGCAAGGTTTCACAGCTCATCCTGCGCGGTTAGGAGACAGTGTGAGCGATCTGTTCGAAGCTTCCGGACTAAGCCAGTCCGGCCCGCGGCCACTGGCGGACCGGATGCGACCGACCAAACTTGCGGATGTGGTTGGGCAGGATCACCTGCTCGGGCCGGAAGGCACGCTGTCGCGCATGCTGAAGACGCGGACGCTTGGTTCGTTGATCTTCTGGGGGCCACCGGGTACCGGCAAGACAACCATTGCCCGGTTGCTGGCCAATGAAACGGACCTTGCGTTCGAACAGATCTCGGCGATCTTTTCCGGTGTTTCGGACCTGAAGAAGGTGTTCGAAACGGCTCGCGCCCGGCGCATGAGCGGCAGGGCAACGCTGCTCTTCGTAGACGAGATCCATCGGTTCAACCGGGCGCAGCAGGACAGCTTCCTTCCGGTGATGGAGGACGGCACGATCACGCTGGTTGGTGCGACCACGGAAAACCCGTCCTTTGAGCTTAACGCGGCCTTGCTGTCGCGCTCTCACGTCATGACGTTCCATTCCCTTTCCGCGGACGCCATCGAAAAACTGCTGGCGCGGGCAGAGGAGGTGGAAGAGCGTAAGCTGCCGCTTGACGAGGAAGCCCGACGGGTGCTGATCCGCATGGCCGATGGCGACGGCCGCTCTTCTCTGACCCTGGCCGAGGATGTCTGGCGCGCCGCAGGAGAGGACGGGGTCTTCGATGCTGAGCGCCTGCAGGAAATTGTCCAGAGGCGGGCGCCGATCTACGACAAGAGTGCCGACGGCCATTACAATCTGATTTCCGCACTGCACAAGTCCGTGCGGGGTTCCGATCCCGATGCCGCCCTCTACTGGTTCTGCCGGATGCTGGATGGCGGGGAGGACCCGCTCTATCTTGCCCGGCGTCTTATCCGCATGGCGGTTGAGGACATCGGGCTGGCCGACCCTAATGCACTGGTGCAAGCCAACGCAGCCCGTGACGCTTACCAGATGTTAGGGTCGCCCGAAGGGGAATTGGCGCTTGCGCAGTCGGTGATCTATCTTGCAACGGCGCCGAAATCGAACGGTGCTTACGTGGCCTACAAGGCGGCGATGCGGGATGCCAAATCCAGCGGCTCTCTACTGCCGCCCAAGCATATCCTCAACGCGCCCACCAAGCTGATGAAGCAGGAAGGGTACGGCGACGGCTATCAATACGATCACGATGCTCCCGACGGCTTTTCCGGTCAGGATTATTTTCCAGAGCAGTTGGGCCGCAAGACCTATTACGACCCACCCCAGAGAGGGTTTGAGCGGGAACTGAGAAAACGTCTGGAGTTCTGGGACAAGCGGCGCAAGGAACGAGGCTGATCCGAGTAGCCTGAAAGATCAGGCGGTTTCGGTGGATGTCAGACGATCGAGGGCGCTCTTGAGTGTGGCGATCAGCCTGTCCCGGTCTTCCGGTGCCATCGTGTCGGAAATCTTGTCCAGCTGGCGGGACACCAGGTCGACCTCCAGATCATCCTTGACCGGAACGGGTTCCTTCAGGCCGATTACCTCGTAGGTGGAGACCGGATAGGCAATCCCCTTGACGTTGACTTCACCATTTTCAGCGCATTTGATCTGCTCTTTCACCTGCGAATAGGTTTCGAAGGAGATCAGGATAGAGCCCGGTGTGGCAAGGCTTTCCAGGCGGGAGGCCGTGTTCACGCCACGTCCGATGATGGTGTAGTCCAACCGATCTTCGCTGCCGAAATTGCCCACGGTGCAATAGTCCGTATGGATCCCCATGCGGCATTTCATCGGTTTGGAGATACCGGCTTCCCGCCAGGCACCCTGGAGCGCCTTCATCCGGTCCTGCATGTCGATGGCCATGCGTACGCAGGCAAGCGCGTCCTCGGTCACACCACGTGTTTCCGGGTCACCGAAAAAGATCAGGATGGCGTCGCCGACGTATTTGTCGATGGTCGCGCCGTAGCGCAGCGCGATATTCGACATCTCCGTCAGATACTGGTTGAGGATTGCCGTGAGTTCTTCTGATTCAAGCCGGTCTGCCGTTTCGGTGAAGTCGGCGATATCGGAGAAGAAAACCGTCAGTTTCTTGCGTGTGGACGCAATCTTGACTTCCTGTCGGCCTTCGAAAATGGATTGATAGACCTGAGGCGAAAGGTATTTGGCGAGCTGCCGCGAAAGTGCCTCGAGCTTGGTGGATTGATCCGCCAGCTGGTCCTCGACCGCTTCGCCATGCTCGATGGTCGCCTCGTACAGGAGGCGCAGATCTTCCAACTCGGATCGCAGATAGTCGTTCTCTTCCTGCAGGGATTGCAGCGAGGTCGTCTGGTCGGCTTGCCCGGTTTCATCGGAGCTTTGGGCAGCTGTATCTACACTCTTGGCCATTTCATTCCGCGTCGAAAAGGTCTGGTCTCATTGTCTGTTTTATAATGCTGAACTTTAAAGAATCACTGTCGGATCCATGAACTATCTTAGCGGAATATACAGGTCAGGCGGGGGAAAATCGTAGCAGGCTTCAGAGCGCCAAGTTCCCGGCAAGCCTCGTCGTCAAACCATGTTTGCACAGAAGTGATCGGGCGAGAGCAAAGTTCCGCCATGTCTTGATTGGCGAATGGAAAGGTCCGCCGCATAAAGATAGTAGCCATTCTTTCGTGTTAGGACTTCAATATGTTCCCCACGGTGACCTCATGAAGGAAATCGAACTCAGATTGGCGCTGGTGTTTTATGGCGGCGTTTCGCTTGCCATCTACATGCATGGCGTAAGCCGGGAAATCCTCAATCTTGTTCGGGCGTCGAGCGTTCGCCTCGACCGCAAATCGAACGGTTCTGCCCAGGAAGTACCCGTTCAGGAGCTTCCGCCGGTTCAAAGCGCCTACAAGGATCTGCTCGATCTGTTGTCCTCCGTTGCCGACATCCGGGTGGTGGTTGACGCAATTGCCGGTGCGTCTGCAGGTGGCGTCAACGGCATCATGCTTGCACGGGCCATCACCCACGACCTGCCGCTCGACAGCCACAGCGAGATGTGGCTGGAAAATGCCGATGTTACCCGTTTGGCCCGGCCACAGGCCGGTTTGTCCCGGTACCTGAAGATTTCCATTTCGCCGGTGCTGGATCAGCTGATTTCCACACGGCTGACAAAGCAGATAGAAAGCGCGGAAACGCGCGAGAAGCTGCGACTGTTCATGCAGGCTCGTTGGTTCACACCGCCATTTTCCGGTGAACGGTTCATCAGCTGGATGCTGGATGCCTGCCAGAAGATGGAGGACGGTGCCGTGCCCGGCCGCAGTCTGATCCCGCGTGGTCAGACGCTCGACCTGTTCGTGACGATCACCGATTACAACGGCATCAAGCGACGCATTCACCTGGACGATCCGGACTATGTCGAGGAGTGGGATCATCGCCGGATCCTGAGTTTCCATGCCGCGCACAGAATGCCAGGAGATATCGAAAGCCAGTTCGATGCCGACAGCATTCCGGAAATTGTCTTTGCGGCTCGTGCGACGTCCTCGTTTCCAGGGGCGTTCCCTCCTGCAACGGTTGCGGAAATGGAGCGGGTGCTGGTCGATCACGACCTGACGTGGCACAACCGGGATGCGTTTCTTGCAAGAGGACTGAACCTGACGTCCGAAACAGCCGGTCAGCATTGTTTTGTCGATGGCAGCGTCGTCATGAACAAGCCCTTTGCGCCGGTGATTGACGTTATTCAGGATCGGCCGGCGGTGCGCGAAGTTGCCCGGCGGCTGATCTATGTGGATCCGTCACCAGTGGTTTCGGTCGAAACGGATAGCACCGTTTCGGAGCTGCCCGGGTTCTTCCGCGTGATCCTGGCTTCGCTCGCTCATATTCCGCGCAATGAGCCCATCGGCGATGATCTGAAAGAGCTTGAACAGAACAACCGGCGCAGCCGCTGGCTCTCGCAACTGATCGATGATGCGGGGCCTATGGTGGAAAAGGCGGTGGCGGGCATTTTGCCAAAGCGGCGCCGGGTGACACCTGACATTCTTTCGTTATGCCGCAAGCAGGCAACCGTGGCCGCATTCGAGCAGGCAGGGTTCGCCTTTCTCAATTATCAGTCCCTGAAACTTCATTCCCTGGCTGAGCGGTTGGCTGGTCTGACGGCGCGGCTCAGTGGGCTGGACAGTGCACGTGGCCAGGAAGAAGCCCTTCTGGGACTGTACTCGCGTCATACCAGCCGCCTGACAGCCGAGAGCAAGGACATCCTGGGGCGCACGGACCCGCATGTTGTTGCCTTGTTGCGCGGGCTGGATGTCGACTACCGGATACGCCGGCTTCGCTTTGCGGTGCGCAAGCTCAACGGCTTCTATCACTATCGTCCGGGCTCCGACTTACCGCCGCCCAATTTCGAGGCGCTCGATCAGATGAAGGGATTGCTCTACGAGCAGATCGATCATCTGGGTTGGCGCTGGAATGACCGGTTTTTCGGTGGCCGCAGCCGGGAACTCGCCGAAACGTTCGTTCGGGCAGCGGAGGCGGGTGGTCCGGACGCTGCCGAGCATGTCCAGCCAATGCTGAAATCCCTGACACAGATGATGGGGCTTGCCGATCTGGACAGGCTTCAGGACGAACTCTTTGCCGAGACGGCCCGAAATCTACTCGACAAGAGCCGTCACACATCCCTGATGGGAACCTATATCGGGTTCGGTTTTTTCGATCTGATCACCTTTCCCGTGTTGCAGCGCAACGACTTCTCGGAGGTGACGGAAATCCTGGTCGACCGCATCAGCCCGACCGACGCCGCAAGCCTTTATACGGAAGGTTTCGACCTAAAGGGCAAGTCCCTGAATACGTTCGGTGCCTTCTTCAATCGCGGCTGGCGGGAACATGATTATCTGTGGGGACGTCTCAACGCTGCCGACAGGCTGGTCAGCATCGTTCTGTCTGCGGCAGGTGAGGGCACTTTGCCGCAGATCCAGGTAAACCAGGCACGCGCACGGATCTTTCTGGCGGTTCTGGAAGAAGAACGTGGCAAACTTTCTGATATTCCAGAGGAAATAGACCGGGTCGACAAGCTGGTCCGGTCGATCTATCCCGATTTCGCTCATGTGACGGAAAGCGTCTGACCGGGTAATATTCATAATTTGGCAAGTCATTCCTTGACGTGAGGTCCGCTCTTTCGCTACGCACAAAAGTGGCTAGGGAATTGCATGTGGATATTTGAGTTGATGACTTTTATTGCCGAACATTTTGGGACCGGCCCGGAGGTGTTTCTGGGGTTCTTTCTGGTGCTTTACGCTTCCAGCTTGATCGTGCTGTTCACGACCGGCCTGACCATGACGGTGATGAACAGGCGTCACCCTGACCGCAAGATCCAGAAGCGCCAGCCGACCCACGATGCCCTGCGCGATATCAAATCTTCCATGGGGCAGCTGTCGATCACGAGCTGCTGCCTTTCCATCGGCCTTTATGCCCAGCTGCGTGGCTGGACGCTGTTCGACCCCGTCGCGTTGTCCTGGTGGTCTGTGCCGTTGTTCTTCGTCATCTCGTTGGCCCTGCACGATACCTGGTTCTACTGGGGGCACCGGATCCTGCACACCAAGATGTTCTACCGGTTCCACAAGCCGCACCACATGACGGTGACACCGACAGTGTGGTCCAATGATGCAGGCTCCAGTGTGGATACGCTGTTCGCCCATTCCTATTATGCGCTTGTGCTATTCGTTGTGCCAATTCCGCCGCTGGTTTTCCTGGGCCATCGGTTGTTCGACCAGGTGTCGGCCGCCATTGGCCATTGCGGCTATGAACATTTCGCAAGCCCGAGCGCACGCAAACCCTGGCCACTGCTGTGCACGCTCTACCACGACCAGCATCACCAGTATTTCGTCTACAACTACGCCAACTACTTTTCCTTCTGGGACCGGTTCTGCGGCACCATCCATCCGACCTATGACGAACGGGTGGAAGGGTTTGAGGCGCTTTATGCCGGCACCGGCAAACAGGAAAAATCATGATGGGGCTTCTTGTCGATTACCTCATCGTTCTGGTGCTCACCTACGCGGCCATGGTGGCGGTCTATTTCGCGACCGGGTTCACAATGATCGCGATAAATGCCCGTCATCCTGACCGGCGGATCCAGAAACACCGTGACGGCATGAAGCGCCAGGCGGAGGAAATCCGCGCCTCCATGAAGGCGTTGGCGACATCTTCCGTCCTGCTGTCGTCCGGATATTTCGCTCAGACCCAGGGCTGGACACTGTTCGCTCCGCTGGAACTCAGCTGGTGGTCGTTTCCGCTGATGTTCGCCGTTTGCTTCGTCCTGTTTGATGCCTGGTTCTATTGGGGGCACCGGATTCTTCACTGGCCGTCGCTCTACAAGTTCCATGTGCCTCATCACCGCTCGATTGCACCGACGGTCTGGAGCAACGACAGCTCGACCACGGTCGACACCCTGATCGAGCATTTTTTCTATTTTCTGGTCTGGTTCGTGCTGCCGGTGCCGGCCTTGAGCGTTTTTGCCCTGCGGTTGTTCGACCAGATTTCAGGCATGGTCGGCCATTCGGGCTTTGAATATTTCGCGTCCAAGTCGTCGCGATTCCCTTCGCCGCTGATTTGCACGACGTTCCATGATCTGCATCATTCGCAGTTTCACTACAATTACGGTAACTTCTTCTCGTTCTGGGACCGGATCTGCGGAACGGTGCATCCGAAGTACGATGTGCTGGTGCGTTCCATGGAAGAGACCGGCGAAATTCCGGATTCGGAAGAAACGAAAGTCAAGGCAACCGGGTAAGCCCGCACAGTACTCACATGTGTCAGCCAACCGACCAAATGGATGTATGAAGAGATATGCTCGATCAGGCGCTGACGATATTGCTTGAATTCCTGCCGATTTACGCAGCGTGCTACGCTGTGAACGTGTTCCTGTATTTTGCGACCGGCTGGGTGCTGGTGAAGATACAGAACCGGCACCCGGAGCGGCGTATTCAGCAGAACCGGCGTGGTGAAAAGCGCATGTGGAAGGAAATCCGGGCCAGCGTCTATTCGTTGACCGTGACCGCGGGCTGTCTTGCCGGCGGCATCTTCCTTTCGATGAAGGGCTGGACCCTGGTCGCGCCGCTGGAGCTGACCTGGTGGTCGGCAATCCTGATGTTTGTCGTTTCCATCCTTGCCTTCGACACCTGGTTCTACTGGGGCCACCGGTTCATGCATACGAAGGCGATGTACCGCTTTCATGCCGAGCATCACCGCTCGGTCGCGCCGACTGTCTGGAGCACCTATTCCGACGATCTGGTCGATGCCTTTGTCATGCAGAGCTATTATCTGTGGGCGGTCATCTTCCTGCCGATCCCGATCCCCGTGCTGATCGTTCACCGGCTGTGGGACCATTTCAACGGTACAATCGGCCATTCCGGTTTCGAATTCTGGGCGTCGCCGATGTCACGCATGCCTTCGCCGATGGTCTGCGTGACTTTCCACGATCAGCACCATTCGCGCTTCCGCTACAATTACGCCAATTTCTTTTCGTTCTGGGACCGTGTCTGCGGCACCATCGACCCGAAGTACGATGAACAGGTCAAGGTGTTTGAACAGATGGGCGAAAAATCGGCTGCAAAGCCGGCGGCTCCCGGCGAATAGGGCTTTCCCTGGCCCGGCAGATTCCGTGATGGTTCACCCATGCATGGATTGAACCCGGCGTATTCAGGGACGGCTGGGACCAGTTAGAAGCGGGGCGATGGTTTGAAACATCTTTTGCTGGTGATGCTGGGCGGTGGTCTGGGTGCGGGCGGACGGCATCTGGTGTCGCTTGCGACGCTCCGTTTGTTTGGGCCGGGTTTTCCTGTCGGAACTCTTACTGTCAATGTCGTCGGCTCACTGGCCATGGGGCTTTTCATCGGTTGGCTGGTTCGCCATGAGACCGGCAACCTGCAGTCATTGCGCTATTTCGTGGCGACCGGCTTCCTCGGTGGCTTCACGACGTTCTCAGCGTTTTCGCTCGACACCTCAGTGCTGTGGGAGCGCGGCGACACGCATCTGGCTCTCATGTATGTTCTTGCCTCTGTCGCCTTGTCCATTCTTGCCGTGTTTGCCGGACTGATGATCATGCGTCAGGTCGCAACTTAAGAATTCCTTCCCTTTCGGGCCGATTCCGCCTATACGCTGCGGAACGAATTTTCCCCCCGCCTTGATGCAGGGATGATGGATGCGCGTCACGGCGGCAGGCCGGATGCCGAATTTGAGAAAAACATGTCCGCGATTGAACAGAAACAAGTGTCCGCTGATGAGGCGGGCATGCGCCTCGACCGTTGGTTCAAGTCCCATTACCCGGGCCTTGGATTTGGTCATCTGCAGAAACTGCTGCGTACGGGGCAGGTCCGCGTCGACGGCAAGCGTGCCGAGACCAACACCCGTATCGCCAAGGGGCAGATGATCCGTATTCCACCTCTCGGGGTGGAACTTCCGGCGGACGACAAGAAGAATGCCAAGCCGAAATCCACCAAGCTGATTGCTGACGACCGCAAGGCCATTGAGGACATGCTGCTGTTTGAAGACAGCCAGGTAATGGTGCTCAACAAGCCGGCAGGTCTTGCTGTTCAGGGCGGTTCAGGCCTCAAGCGCCATCTGGATGGCATGCTGGACGCCTATACCGACCGCAAGGGCAACAAGCCGCGTCTGGTGCACCGTCTTGACCGTGAGACCTCCGGCATCATTCTGGTTGCCCGTACGCGTCAGGCCGCGCAGGAACTGACAAAGGCCTTCCGTCACCGGAATACCCAGAAGATCTACTGGGCAATCCTGGCGGGTGTTCCGAAGCCGTTTCAGGGCCGCATTTCCACCTTCCTGGCCAGAAATGACGGCGAAGAACGCATGCAGATCGTGCGTCAGGGCGACGATGAGGCACAGCACGCCGTGTCGCTCTATTCCGTCTTCGAAAAGTCCGGCCAGAAGCTTTCCTGGGTGACGATGAAGCCGGTGACGGGCCGAACGCACCAGTTGCGCGCACATGCGGCTCATATCGGCCATCCGATCATCGGTGACGACAAGTATTTCAATATCGAGAACTGGGAGCTGCCGGGTGGTATCCAGAACCGCCTGCATCTGCTGGCGCGCCGGATCGTGATCCCGCATCCGTCGGGCCATGGCACGATCGATGTTTCGGCACCGCTGCCGCCACACATGCAGCAGACCTGGAATCTGCTCGGATTTGATGCAACGGACTATGATCCGGAAGTGGATGATCCGGACGACGCGCTCAACAAGCGCTGATAGCGCTTCTCTGCTTTGCCAGAAGCCTAGGTGCCGGCTGCGGGATAGATCTTCAGATTGAAGTTCTCATCTTCCGCCGGTGGCTGAAAGTGGCTTGAGATCAGGTCGAACTCGGCCTCGGACACCGAGAACTCGTGCTTGCCTGCGGCATTGCGCTGGCGAAGCCGTTCCTTGCAGACTTCATCCGGCACATTGAGAAAATGAAGCTGATGCTTGCACTCGACCTTGTCGGCAATGGCGCGCATCCATTGCCGGCTTTCTTTCGTGTTGGCATGAAAGTCCAGTACCACGGAAAGACCGCTTTCCAGCAGGGCAGCCACATGCGGCGTTATCGTTTTTCTCAAGAGTGACGAACAGCGGACAAAATCTGCGAGGCTGGACATCTGGTCAGCGTAGAGACCGGATAGCCAGACGTCTTCCCGCAGGAGAATGTTGCCGGGACGCTCGGCAAAGCGATCCGCCAATGTCGACTTGCCGGAAGCAACCTTGCCGCAAAACAGATGTAGAGTTGGAGCGTCGTCAGATCGTAGCATTTGATGGGAGCTCACTGTCGGATGTTTGCAAACCTGGTGGACGTAATCAAACGCCCTGAAACAGTGCACCCAGGATCACCGACGCAAAGGTGATGCACACAACTCCCGCCACCAGTTTCCAGGCATCCGAGCGTTTCTTGAGACCAGGCCAGCCAAGCGGTTTGATCACCTGGATCGCGGCAATCATGAACAGCAGCAACAGGATGATCTTGGTCAAGAAAAGCTCCGGGCGGGCAGGGCGCTATGCTACAACGGCAGTTGCCTGATTGAGGCCGTCAGACCAGAATGTGCTGGCGGCCTCAAAACGATGAAACATCCCGCTTTCGACTGAAAACGGGATGTTTAGAAGGCATATCCAATCCGGCAGTTGCCTGCAAGGTCAGGCTCCGGTGCTCCGCTGAAGTTTTGCCATGTAGGTCGGCAGCTTTTCCATCGACGGAACGACGATCAAGGTCTTTACGTGGCCGCGTTTGAATGCGTTCAGGAACTTGTTGTAGTCCTTGAAGGCAACACAGCCATGGGACCCGATGGAGCGGCGCAGCAGACGCGTATGGGTCAGCATGCCGTCACGGCCTTTCATGGCAGCACGGTCCTGCGGCAGCATGCGAATGGCCTCCACGCCATGGAAGCGCCGCTCGCGCATTCTCAAGTTGTAGATGTTGGGCGGCGTCGGGCCGAGCATCTTCACGTGCGAAAACTTCGGATTGTCCATCCGGTGTCCAATGCCGGAATGAGCCTCCAGCTTGGTGCCGTCCGGCATGTGAACGGTTGCGGCGCTGATGTCATAGACGGCGATCTTGCTGCCTGCACCGGGAAGTCCGGGCTTGGCGCTGCCGAACAATTTGCCGAGACCGCCGAACACTCCGTTTTCATCTTCTTCGGGATTTCCTGGCGTTGCATAGGCCAGAACGGGAGAAGCTTGTTCAGGCTTTTCCCTGCCTTCAGGACGGTTTTCTGCAACCACAGGCGCGCTGCGGCGCGGCGGTTCGGGTTTCATGTCCGGGGTCGGCGGCAGAATGGCGCCGGGTTTGGCCGGATTACCTGCAGCCATGGTAATGTTCACGGCCGTCTGTTCAGGTTTTGCAGCAACATTTGTCTCTGCTTCAGCCGTGGTGCCGACGCTTTGTAACGCTGCGACCTCGACATTCGGCGCAGTGTCATCGGCTGCCGGTACATCGAGCGCGGCAACACTTGTGGTTTCTGAAGCAGCTTGATGGGCCAGAAGTGTCTGGGCGAGTTTCAGCCTTGCGAGCTTGGCGGCAAGGGCCACCTTCGCAGCCTTTTTAGCCTCGGCCTCGAGTGCCGCCGCTTCCGCCTTGAGGGCAGCTTCTGCTTTCTCAGCTATTGCTGCTGCCTGTTCAGCGGCTTTTTCCGCTGCAAGAGCGGCTTCCGCTTCGGCGCTTTGTCGTTTTTTCGTTGTCAGCGCAATCGGGGCCAGACCAAGAGAAGCTGTGGCAGGGGTTGTCTGCGCAAGCGTCAATTTCTCCTGCGGCTCAGTGCCGGCAGCGACAAATTGAGACTGGGCGATCGAGGTTCCAAGATAAGTGGCGGTTCCGGCCAAGCCGGATATCACCAAAGTTGCCCCCGCGAGGATCGTATAAAAAGTCCGGCTGGTCTTCCGGGATGTTGCTTGCCCCTTCAGGCCGACCTTTTGTTTCTTCTGAATCATTCAGACAAAACCACTCTGTTACGCCGGTCTTGTTCGACCGCGCTCCAAATTCGTATCCTTTGGTGACAATCTTGCCCCAAACGTTCATGCCCACCCGCCTGCAGCAGTATCGTCGATCATGGTAACCAAGTTCTTTACGATAAATATGCAAGCGGCCAAGAGACCGGTAATCACTCTAAAGAGGCAATTTTCGGGCGGTTTTTCAAAAATGGCGATATCCAAAGATTGAACGTCAATTTGCCGCAGATTGTGGAAGTCTTTGCCTATTGTTGAATTTACCAATCAATGACGTAGATGTCGGTAAAACTTCCAGTCCGGGGCAGTGTCAAATGTGCTCTTGACCCCCGGGGGAAAACCCGGCACATGCGGGCTACTTTCCGTTCGCTTGGCACAGGATGCCCATGTATCTGATCATCTTCGACGTCGACGGCACGCTGGTGGACAGTCAGAAAACCATTTTGCAGGGGCTGCAGGTCGGTTTCGAGGCTGTGGGCCTGCCCATGCCTGACCGGGAAACGGCGCTCTCAATCGTCGGACGGTCGCTGGACGAGGCTTTTCTGGATCTCGTTGGACCTGAACACCAGGACAAGATCCCGGTGATGTCCAACGCCTATAAACAGGCCAAGTGGTCCCGCAGGAGGGAAGGGCTGGATCTCGACCCGCTTTATCCGGGTGCTCGCGAGGCTATCATCCGGTTGAATGCGCGTGACGATGTCCTTCTTGGAATTGCCACCGGCAAAGCAATGCGTGGGGTCACGCACATGCTGGATACCCATGATCTGCATGGTCGCTTCGTGACCGTCCAGACAGCTGATACCTCGCCCTCCAAGCCTCATCCGGACATGGTGCTGCGGGCAATGGCGGAGACCGGAGCGGACAGGACACGAACCATCATGATCGGTGATACCGGTTTTGACATGGCGATGGCCAAGGCCGCCGGCACACATGCCTTGGGCGTAGCCTGGGGTTATCATGATCATGACCGGCTGAGTGCTGATGGTGCAGACAAGATCATCCAGATCTATGCCGAGCTGGATTTGGCACTTGGTGAACTTCTGGATTTCGACAAGGAAACAATGTGATGCGCGACTTTCTTGAAACCTTGCAGGAAGATGCGGCCAAGGATCCGGAGCAGCGGGCGCGCGAACTCTCCCGGCGCGAATTGCCTAAGCGTTTCTACAAGGAAGCAAGCCATGTTGCCGTGGACGGCGGTTTCGCGATCCATCTGGACGGAAGGCCCGTCAAGACACCGGGCAAGGCGGCCTTGTTGCTGCCGAGTGAGGCGCTTGCTGCAGCGGTTGCCGCCGAATGGCAGGCACAGCAGAAGGAAATCAATCCGGCCACCATGCCGTTGACCCGGATTTCCAATTCAGCGCTTGATGCAGTCAGCATCCGGTTTGGCGAAGTGGCTGACGATATCACCCGGTTTGCCGGCAATGATGCGCTGTGCTACCGCGCGGACGATCCGCAAAGCCTTATCGACACCCAAAGGCGCTTGTGGGATCCGGTCGTGGACTGGGCAGGCGGGTTGCTCGGCGGCCGTTTCGTGCTGATCGAAAGTGTCATTCACGCTGCCCAGCCGGAACCGCTGCTTGTCGCCTATCGGGCCCGACTTTCCGACCTGACGCCGATGCGCCTCGCAGCGCTCCATACGATCACCAGCCTGACAGGCTCCGCGCTCCTGGGGCTTGGTCTGCTGGAAGACTACCTCGACGCCGATGCCGCCTGGACGGCCGCTCATGTGGAAGAGGACTTCAACATCGAGCGCTGGGGCGAAGACGCGGAAGCTGCTCTCGTCCGGGCCTACAAGCGCAAGGAATTCGACGCGGCGGTTCTGATCCTGCAAGAAGCGTAACAATTTCTCTGCGATATGGTGTGGAGCGTATTGGCTTCACCCCAAGTAGAACGTCGTTGCCATCAGAAAGAAAATGAGCACGCCGAGGACATCGTTGGACGAGGTGATGAAGACACCGATGGCCATGGCCGGGTCGATGCCGATCTTGTCCAGAATGATTGGTATGGTGGCGCCTACCATGGCCGCGAGCGTGGTGACGCACAGCAGTGACAGCGATGTGGCTAGGGCAAGGTGCAGCGGGTCTTCCAGCGGCACGATCAGCGAAGCCACGAGCACGAGACAGCCTAGGATCGTGCCGGCGATAGCGCCATTGAAGAGCGCCGCCACCAGTTCCTTCAGCAGGCGGTAGAAGATATCGCCGGACCACAAGGCTCCGGTCGCAATGCCTTGTACCGCCACAGCGGAGGCCTGCAGGCCCGCGTTTCCGGCCATCGACATGGTGACGGGAATGAAAGCGGCCAGGATGGCGGCTTCCGCCAACTGGTCTTCATAGGAACCGACCACCGTTGCAGCAACGCTGGCCCCCACCAGACCGGCGAGCAGCCAGGGGAGGCGGCCGCGTACTATACGCAGCACCGTGTCATCCGACCTGGCTTCTGAGGAAACGCCGCTCATCAGCAGCATGTCTTCGTTGGCTTCGTCCGAGGCGATGCGTGTCAACTGCTTGGGCGTGATCCGGCCGATCAGGTGGCCTTCTCCGCTGACGACCGGCACGGTGCGCATGTCGCGTTTTCGGGCGAGCCGCAGCACTTCTTCCTGGTCGGTGTCCGTGGACACGGCAATGACGTCGCGGTTCATGAAGCTGGATAAGGGGGCGTCCGCCGGCGCGAGCAGAAGCTTGCCGACTTCCACAGTTCCGGTCAGCTTGCCGTCGGCATCGGTCACATAAACGGTAAAGACCTTGCGAATGCGGCTGGCTTCCGCGCGCATCTGCGCGACGGCTTCGCCGGCGGTGCAGGTTTCGGGAAGGGCGACGAACTTGCGGGCCATCACGCGGCCCGCCGTGTCGTCGGCATAGGAACCGCGCGTTGCGATGTCTTCCACATCCGGCAAGCGGGCGATCAGTTCGTCCGCTACATCGTCCGGAAACTCGTTGAGAATTTCGATGGCGTCTTCCGGATCGAGACCGGCGAGAATATCCCGAAACTGCTCAAGGGTGGATTCTTCCATCAGAATCGAACGGAATTCCGGTCGAAGCTCGGCAATGACCTTGATCGACGGGTTGGCCGGCAACCACTGGAACAATTTGCGGGCTTGTTTCAGGCGCAGCCGCGTCAACAATTGCATGACGTCGACGGGGTCCCAGCGCTTGAGCAGTTCGACCAGCTGCGTGCGCTGGCCCGACTTGATCATCTCGCGCACGGCCCTGAGCGCAGCATCATTGATTTCCAGCGGTTCGTTAGCCGGCTCCCTGGTCCATGCGGTTGGATCAAGCTCGGCGACGTCGCTGGAATTGCACATGGATACTCACTTTCCGGAAGGGTCCGGTCCGCTTCTACTGATCGATTGTGACGTCCGCCTGACAGTTTCCTGCGGGATCAGACCTCAAATTCCTCAATATCGGCAAAGGCCTGCCGCAGCTTGTCTGACCAGCCCCGGGACAGTTTCTGGAAATACGGGTCGTCCTGCTGGATGCGCACCTGACGGTCGGTGGAAAAGCTGTCGGTGTTGTAGAGCAACATGTCGATGGGCATGCCGACAGACAGGTTCGACCTCAGCGTGCTGTCAAAGGACAGCAGCACCAGCTTGGCCGCTTCACCGAGGCGCATGTCCGCACGCGTGACCCGGTCCAGGATCGGCTTGCCGTATTTGTGCTCGCCGATCTGCAGATAGGGCGTGTCTTCACAAACCTCGATGAAGTTGCCGGCCGCATAGATCTGGAACATGCGCGGTTCCTCACCCTTGATCTGGCCGCCCAGAATGAAGGTGACGAAGAAGTTTTCCGCACTTGTTGCAAGGGCTTCGCCGTCGATCGCCTTGACCTCACGAACCGCACTGCCGACGAGGCGGGCAACCTGGAACATGGTTTTTGCGGTCATCAGCGTCGCCCGGTCGCTTTCCGCGGACGTGATGTGCTCACTCAAAAGCGATACGACGGCCTGGGTGACGGCAAGGTTGCCGGCAGAGAGCAGGGTGATCACCCGCTCGCCTGGCTCTTCCCATACGTGGAGTTTCTTGAAGGTGGCAATGTTGTCGACACCGGCGTTGGTGCGTGTGTCCGCGGCGAACACCAGCCCGCGATCCAGTTTCAAGCCAACGCAATAGGTCATTCCCAAGCCCTCAGACTGCGCCAAGACCCGTTGCTGGAGCCCCCAAAGGGCAAGCATCCATCAGGCAGGGCGCAGGTTGCCCTTTAATATCTTTTGCTGGAGTGAGCCTGTTCGGGCGGTTTGAAAGGACACTTACTGCTGTTGCTGGAACGCGGCCTGGGCCACATCGACCTCAACATGCAGGTTTTCCTCAAGCCCGCCAAAACGGATCCCCCTGATAGGGGCAGCTGAACGGGAATCCAGGCCCACCGTCAAGCGGATATAGCGATCGGTCGGACACATTGCGTTGGATATGTCGAATCCGGTCCAGCCAAGACCGTTTATCATCACTTCGGCCCAGGCATGATGGGCTTCCGAAGCCTGTTCGTCTTCCAGCAGCAGATAGCCGGAAACGTACCTTGCCGGAACGCCGATGGAACGTGCGGCGGCGATGAAAATATGCGCGTGATCCTGGCAGACGCCTTCTCCGGCGGCCAGCACGGCAGTGGCCGGAGCGTGCGTCTCGGTGACGCCCACCTTGTAGTCGACCTTGTCGCGGATGGCATGCATCAGAGCATGGAAACCGGCAATCTTGTCATGTCCCTCCGCATTGGCCGCCAATCTGCGGATCGCCTGGTTGGATTGCGTAAGCGGAGTAACCCTTGTGTAGATCCGCGGTGGGATGCCGGCATCCGGTTCGTGGCCGAGAATTCCGTTGGTGTCCGTCGTCTCGACAATACCGCTGGCGGTGATCTCGACGTCCTCGATCGGCTCGCTGCGCGAAACCATGTGAACCTGGTTGCCGAAGGCGTCCTTGTAGGTCGTCGCCCGTTCAATGCCGGGTGCTTCGATGGACCATTCGACAACTCTCTGGCTCGGGCCATCCTCGGGCGTCAGGCGCAACTGCTGCATGGCGTTGGCGAGTGGCGTCTCGTAACGGTATCGGGTCGTGTGTCTGACAGTCAGTCGCATGCTGCACCGGTTCTGCGGGGTTCCAGGGTCAGGCGAAATTGTAGTCTTCGCAAAGCTGATGGGCGAAAAGATTGTTTTTGTTGATGAAATCCGAGAGGAAATCATGCAGTCCCTGCTGATAGATTTCATGCATCTGCTTTTCAGCCAGGTCTTTTGCCATGTCCGCTGCCATGTCCAGGCTTGGTTCGCGCGAACCATAGAACTGGGCCAGGTCTTCCGCGGTATCGGCCATCCAGTCGTAGCAATGGGCAAGGGACCGGGGCATTTCCGTTCTGAGGATCAGAAACTCGGCAATGTTGAACGCTTTCAGTCGGGCATTCGGATACGCAAACCGGTAGCTTCTCCGCCCGGACAGGGCACGCAGGATCGCGGACCACTGATAGTGCTCCAGAGAGCCGTCATCGATGATGTCGCTGTCCGGCAGCAGGGTCCAGTAGTAGGTGTCGAGGATGCGGGCCGTGTTGTCCGACCGTTCCACGAAATTGCCCATCTGGCTGAAGAAATAACCGTCGTCGCGCAGGATCGTGTTCAGCAGCGCGCCCCGGAACAGGTGCGCCCGCTGATTAACCCAGGCAAGAAAGTCCGGCAGTTTTTCCTGGGTGATGGATTGCGGGTTCACGTCAGTGAACTCGATCCATGTGGTGTTGATGGCTTCCCAGAGTTCAGCCGTGATGCCTGTTCGAACGGCACGAGCGTTGTTCCTGGCAAGTTCCAGGCAGCTGCGGACGCTTGAGGTGTTTTCCTTGGAAAAGATCATGTGGGCCGCCACGTTGCGGCCGTTCAGTTCCTCGTATTTCTGCTTGTACCCGGTCTCGCACCCCGAGCAGGCGAGGGCGAAGGTCCAGTGGGTTCCGTCCTCCTGACCCGAATGGGAGATGATGGCGCCACGACAGGCGACCTCAAGGAGACGGGAAACATTCTGGGCACGCTCATGGTAGCGCGACATCCAAAACAGCGAAGAGGCGGTTCTTCCGAGCATCTGGTTCTCTCAGTCCTCAAGTACCCAGGTGTCTTTTGTGCCGCCACCCTGGCTGGAGTTGACGACGAGCGAGCCTTTCTTGAGGGCAACCCGTGTCAGGCCACCTGGCGTGATGCGGACCTGATCACCGATCAGCACGTAGGGGCGCAGATCGACGTGACGCGGGGCGACACCCGAAGCGACGTGCGTCGGGCAGGCCGACAGCGCCAGGGTCGGCTGGGCAATATAGTTGGAAGGGTTGGTTTCCAGGACTTTCCGGAATTCCGCGATTTCCCGCTTCGATGCGGTCGGACCGATCAGCATGCCGTAGCCGCCCGAACCATGGACCTCCTTGACGACAATGTCCTCAAGATTATCCAGAACATAGGCGAGGTCATTCGGCCGTGAGCAGTTCCACGTCGGAACGTTGTTCAGGATCGGTTTCTGGCCCGTGTAGAACTCGATGATGTCCGGGACATAGGCATAGATCGCCTTGTCGTCGGCAATACCCGTTCCCGGCGCATTGCAGATGGTGACGTTGCCGGCGCGATAGGCATCGAAGAGGCCCGGCACTCCGAGCATGCTGCCCGGATTGAAGGTCAACGGATCGAGGAAGGCATCGTCGATACGCCGATAGATGACGTCGACCTGCTTCGGTTCGCGCGTTGTGCGCATGTAGACATGTCCGGCATCCACGAAAAGATCCCGGCCTTCCACCAGTTCCACGCCCATGGAATCAGCCAGGAAAGCGTGTTCGAAATAGGCGGAGTTATAGATGCCCGGGGTCAGGACAACGATCGTCTGCGAAGACTTCGAGGGATCCGGTGCGACGCTTTCCAGCGTCTGCAGGAGGTTCTCGGGATATTGCTCCACGGCGGCGACCCGGTGACTCTGAAAGAGCTCGGGGAAGAGACGCATCATCGTCTCCCGGTTCTCCATCATGTAGGAGACACCTGAAGGCGTGCGCGTGTTGTCTTCCAGCACGTAGAATTCGTTTTCCGACACGCGGACCAGATCGGTTCCGATGATGTGGGCATAGACCTTGCGGGCAGGGGTGAACCCGGCCATTTCAGGCAGGAATGCCTCGTTCTGCAGTACGAGCTCCGCCGGGATCCTGCCTGCGCGCAGGATTTCCTGGCGATGGTAGATGTCGTGCAAGAAGGCGTTCAGAGCCCGCACACGCTGGTCGATGCCGGCAGACAGGCGCCGCCACTCCGGAGCCGAGATGATGCGCGGGATGGGATCAAACGGGATCAGCCGTTCGGTAGCTTCTTCCGCTCCATAAACCGCGAAGGTGATGCCAAGTCTGCGGAAAATGGTTTCAGCGTCGCGGCCCTTCTTGGTCAGAAAGTTGGCTGGTTTATCTTCCAGCCATTTGGCGAGCCGGACGTATGGCTGGCGCGGCTTGTTGGCCTCGTCGAGCATTTCATTGAAGAAAGTGCGTTCGTCCGCCATTGCCTCCCCTTTGCCGATGCTTCGTTCTTGGGCAATCATGGCAAAATTCTGAAAGGTGTCAAAGTTCAATGTCGCGGCGACAGTGCCTGCAAATTAGGCAACGAGCTGAAATTCATCGAAAAATCCTGAGGTTCCCTCAGGTTGAATATATTTTTTTCGACCACTGAAAAAGGATTTGAAGGCGGTGTTTTTCGCCGCTTGCGCGTGCAAATTTCGCCAAAATGACGGGTTCAAATGAACGTAACGGCATCCCTGCTGCCTGGCTTCACCGGGAAAGACGAGGGGACGGATCGGGGGCGTCTGCTGCCCGTCAAAACCTGCCAGACCGGAGTGGTAACATCTGCTTGTTCAGTCAGGCAGAAGCTGTGTTCAATCCAATATGCACAGTCGATGAGCAGGTCGGGCAGCATGATCGAAATCTGATTTGCTGCCCGATGCGTGTGCGGATGGGTGGCCGGAGACAGGGTGCTAGCGCATGAGTGTCCTGCCGACCGAGATCACCGAGACGTCGCCGTATTTGCGCCCGGTCCAAACGTGGAGGCCTGCACCGACGCCAAGCATCGGAATTGTGTAGAGACCTTTCTTGACGAACCCCTTGTTCTTGGTGAGTTCGATCGCGGCATGGCTCAGTTCCTCGTATTTCTCCATCGTATTGACGATCTTGCCGATGCCCTTGATGCCTTTGAGCACGTCCCCCAGCTTTCCGGCAATCGCCAGGTCGAGGTCCCAATCAGACCATTCGCCCTTCTTGTTGAACTCGCTAGGCGTCTTGACACCATGCGCCACGATGACGATGCCGCCGACACTGCCCCCCAGGCCGCCGCCGATTTTCCAGCCGTCCGCCATAAGGTCAACGTAATCGACATAGCCGTTGTCATCGGCGCTGGCCCGGTAAAGGCGTCCATTCCAGTTGTACCGCCCGACGGCAACAAGGTCGCCTGAATGGCTTTCACCGATGCCGACCCACAATGTGGAAGCCGCCTTTGGTTTGGGCTTCATCTTTTTCGGGGTTTTGATGACCTTCGGATTGGGCGGCGTTGGCAGGGAATGCACGTAAATCATCACGGCACGGAACTGTCCGTCTTCAACGCCGTCTTCCTGACCCATTTCTTCAGCCAGGGATTCGCCAAGGCCGTCGACCAGATCGAATGGGAAGCTGGACAGAAGGCATTCTTCCAGAAATGATTTAACGGCATTTGCCCGCTTCATCGACAGGGCCTTGTTGAAGGCTGCCTTGCCGCTGCGGCTGGAAAGTCCGACGATACTGATGCTGCCGTTGCCCTTCAGCAGCGGTACGACGTTTCTGCGAAGCCAGTTCTTGTGATCTTCCTTGAGGTTCGCCTGGCTGACGTCGAAATATTGCAGGCGCGCGAGCGTGATGACGCCGTCACGATGATCAACAACATAATTTCCTGACATTAATGTACTCCGTTAAGAATGGGTCCTGGACCTGAAATGAGATTTCTCGAGTTTGAAAATCGTGCTTCGAAAAAGGGCACGTATTGAAGTGATCCTGGTCTGTCCCGGCGCGCGGAAACGGCAGGGCAGGTTTGGGATCGGGCAAAGCGTGGCCATAAAGGCTTTTGCCTGACATTCGTCCAGCTTCTGTGGGCGTTTGGCAGGGAAGGTTCATGGGGCGTAGTTTCCCCATAAGCCCATGTGCTGACTAGGCTCTGTCGGGGGATCATGCTACGGCGTGATCCAAGCTCAAGTTTTGGGAGGACCGGATGAAAGAAGTTCTGGCCGAATTGGAACAACGCCGCGAAACCGCGCGGCTGGGCGGCGGGCAACGCCGCATCGATGCGCAGCATGCCAAGGGCAAACTGACTGCGCGTGAACGTATTGAAATTCTTCTGGACGAAGGGTCCTTTGAAGAGTTCGACATGTTCAAACAGCACCGCTGTACCGATTTCGGCATGGAAGAGCAGCATATCCCCGGCGACGGCGTGATCACCGGCTGGGGAACGGTCAACGGTCGGACCGTTTACGTGTTCTCCAAGGATTTCACGGTCTTCGGCGGGTCTCTTTCCGAAACGCATGCGGAAAAGATCACCAAGCTCCAGGACATGGCCCTGCAGAACCGGGCACCGATCATCGGCCTGTTCGACGCAGGTGGCGCCCGCATTCAGGAAGGTGTCGCGGCCCTTGGCGGTTACGGCGAAGTGTTCCAGCGCAACGTTCTGGCATCCGGTGTCATTCCGCAGATTTCGCTCATCATGGGTCCTTGTGCCGGAGGCGACGTCTATTCCCCGGCCATGACGGACTTCATCTTCATGGTGCGTGACACGTCGTACATGTTCGTCACCGGACCAGACGTGGTGAAGACCGTGACGAACGAGACGGTGACGGCCGAGGAACTGGGCGGCGCGTCGATCCACACCATCAAGTCTTCGATTGCGGACGGTGCCTTCGACAACGACGTCGAAGCCCTGCAGGAAATGCGCCGACTGATCGACTATCTGCCGATGAACAATCGTGCGGACCTGCCGGAGCTGACGAACTATGACGACCCGGAGCGGATCGACACCAGCCTCGACACGCTCATTCCGGACAATCCGAACAAGCCCTACGACATGAAGGAACTTGTTCTGAAGACAGTCGACGAGGGCGACTTCTTCGAAATTCAGGGCAGTTTCGCGGGTAACATCATTACCGGTTTCGGACGGATCGAGGGTCGCACTGTCGGCATCGTTGCCAACCAGCCGATGGTTCTGGCCGGCGTGCTGGATTCCGACGCCAGCCGCAAGGCTGCAAGGTTTGTCCGCTTCTGTGACTGTTTCAGCATTCCGATCGTGACCTTCGTCGATGTTCCAGGCTTCCTGCCCGGCACGTCGCAAGAATATGGCGGCCTGATCAAGCACGGCGCCAAGCTGCTGTTTGCCTACGCGGAAGCTACGGTGCCGAAGATCACCGTCATCACCCGCAAGGCCTACGGCGGTGCTTATGACGTGATGAGCTCCAAGCACATCCGCGGCGACATCAACTACGCCTGGCCGTCTGCTGAAATCGCGGTGATGGGTGCAAAAGGGGCGGTCGAAATCCTCTACAGATCCGAACTCGGCGACAAGGAGAAGATCGCCAAGCGGACGAAGGATTACGAAGACCGTTTCGCCAACCCGTTCGTCGCTGCGGAACGCGGCTATATAGATGATGTCATTCGTCCGCATTCCACTCGCCGGCGTGTGTCCAAGGCTCTGGCCCTGCTCAGGTCCAAGCAGGCGGATATGCCGTGGAAAAAGCACGACAATATTCCGCTCTAGCAAGAAGAGCCGATTTGCATACATTCGCTCGGTTCCGGAAGACGATCGCTGGTCCGCAGCAGTGACACACGAGATTGTATCAGGCCGGATTTTCCGGCCTGTTTGCTGTCTGTCAGGTCAGTCCCAACGCGAAAGACCGCGCGGGAACAGCGGTTCCTTGCATTCGAACGCGACAGGGCAACGTGGTGTATCCCGCGTCTGGCCGAACTGCGTGAACAGGACCTGGTTACGGTCGCAGTAGCTACGGTTCGAAACAAACATCGAATAGGTGTACTGCCCCGTGGTGAAGACCACGGCACCGTGTTGGCGCACCATGTTCTGCGCCTGGGCACAGGTCATCTTGCGAAGGTCTGGACGTGCCTCGGCCGCCGTCGACATGACAAGGCCGGGAAGGGCAAGCGCTGCTGCGCAAAGAAGCATTTTCCGCATGAAAGTCTCCTGACGTGCCGTTGCCACCGGAAAGAACGCTCTGAAGGTTTAGTCTAACAGAACGGTCCGGAAAGTTGGTGACAGGAGAAGTGTGCACCAACTTGTGGCGCGCAAATGTGATTGCGAGCACATAAATCGCATCGGTCAGAACTCTACCGGGAATTTACCGCGTATTCTGGGCCATCTGGCTTGAGCAGACAGACCCCGCCATGGCTTCTCGCACGCCGTTCAAGGAAAAGCCTGAATAGCGTCTGTCTTCCAGTTGCACCGCGAATTTTACCGAAGAGCGCAACCGGTGCCAGAAATAGGTCATGTTGTCGGAACAGGCCGGGCAATCGTTGTAAATGTAACCGTCGTTTCCGGCCCTGAACTTGATAAGCTTGTGATCCAGTTCGACCAGGACAGTTGATCCGGGGTCCGGCCTGCGACCCTTGATGCGCACGCCGATAAGGGTGTTCCTGACGGCATGATTGGGCGGGCACCAGATCGTGAACCGTGCTCCTGATGAGCTTTCGGTCCAGTAGCGCTCGTAGCCATACGCCGTGTCGGTATGCCACTTGCCGTAATCGGCTGCGATTGCCGGCAAGCTCGTGGCAAGTGTCAGGTAGAAAAAAGAAAAGAGGGCGGTGCGCATCGAGCCGTTTCCGTAATCTGTCACCGACGAAAATTACAGGTGCCCTGTTAAAAGCCCTTCAATCAAGAAAGCAATCTAGCGGCCTGGCGTGCCACAAGGTCTTGGCCAGGCCGCCATGCCTCAGGACCTGGGGTGTTGCTTCTGCCAGTCGGTCGGGCAAACGTTTCCGGGAATGATTTTCTGGGCGCCGCGCAGGGAAAATCCAGCGTAGCTGTCGTCCTGGAATTTCACCGCAAGGGAATGGGATGACCGCAAACGGTGCCAGACATAGCCGAAGCTGTCGGAACACGCGGCGCAACCCGTTTCCACGTATCCCTGCTCGTTGATTGGCAGCTCCAGGATCTCGCGGTCCATGATCAATTTGATCCTGCTGCGTGGTGGCGGCATTTTTCCGTCGATATCAATATGAAGCAGGGTGCCGTTGATCCGGCGTTTCGGATGACACCAGACTACGAAGTTCGCGCCAAGGTTGTTGGTGGTCCAATAACGTGTAAAGCCATTGATTTCGCCGCTCTTCCACTTGCCTGCGGTCTCCGCCAGTGCGGAAGTTGGTAGTAAAGCACTCGCAATGATTGCCGCTGAAAGGATGCGTTTCATTTATTTGTTCCCCATTGCCTTGGTAATTCCTGCAATAAGTTTATTAAAATTCGGATAAATAGACGCTTTTCCGCGGAACTACCTTTGGCCGGTCCTTGTCGCGGCATGCGGTTTTTGAGTGTTTGGGCAACTATCCGCAAAATCACGTCTCGCCCTTTGGATAAGTTGCGTGCCAAAGTGGCGCAGCCTACAAAATGGAAAATCGTCCAGCTGGGTGGAAATTCATGTTCTCCAAAATACTAGTCGCCAACCGTGGTGAGATTGCCTGTCGCGTCATCAAGACGGCCCGCCGCATGGGCATAAAGACAGTTGCGGTCTATTCCGATGCCGATCGCGATGCCCTTCATGTGGAAATGGCAGACGAAGCGGTTCACATCGGTCCCGCGGCGGCGTCGGAATCCTATCTGATCGCCGACAAGATCATCGCGGCCTGCAAGGAGACCGGGGCTGAAGCCGTGCATCCGGGCTATGGCTTCCTGTCCGAACGCGCCAGCTTTCCCGAAGCGCTGGCGAAGGAAGGCATTGTCTGGATCGGCCCGAACCCGCGCGCCATCATGGCGATGGGCGACAAGATCGAATCCAAGAAATTCGCCAATGAGGCGAAGGTCAGCACGGTGCCGGGTTATCTTGGCGTCATAGAAAGCCCGGAGCAGGCCGTCGAAATTGCAGCGGACATTGGCTACCCGGTCATGATCAAGGCGTCCGCGGGTGGTGGCGGCAAGGGCATGCGCATCGCCTGGAATGCGGACGAGGTGCGGGATGGCTACACCCGCTCGAAATCCGAGGCGGCATCTTCCTTCGGCGACGATCGGGTTTTCATCGAGAAATTCATCGAAAACCCGCGCCATATTGAAATCCAGGTCCTGGGCGACAAGCACGGCAATGCGATTTACCTGGGCGAGCGTGAATGCTCGATCCAGCGGCGCAACCAGAAGGTCATCGAAGAGGCGCCGTCGCCTCTGCTCGATGAGGAAACGCGCCGCAAGATGGGTGAGCAGGCCGTCGCGCTTGCAAAGGCCGTCGACTACGACAGCGCCGGCACGGTCGAGTTCGTCGCCGGGCAGGACAAGAGTTTCTTCTTCCTGGAAATGAACACGCGTCTGCAGGTTGAGCACCCGGTGACCGAATTGATCACCGGCATCGATCTCGTCGAGCAGATGATCCGCGTTGCCGCCGGTGAAAAACTGGACCTTGCCCAGGAAGACGTCAAGCTGAACGGCTGGGCGGTCGAAAGCCGAATTTATGCGGAAGATCCCTACCGCAATTTCCTGCCGTCCATTGGCCGGCTTGTGCGTTACCGGCCGCCGGCGGAAGAAGCCAGCAACGGGATTACCGTCCGTAACGATACCGGCGTTGTCGAGGGCTCGGAAATTTCGATGTTCTACGACCCGATGATCGCAAAGCTGATCACCCATGCGCCGACACGGGCGGAGGCGATCGATGCGATGAGTTCAGCTCTGGATGCGTTTTACGTCGACGGTATTCAGCACAATGTGCCGTTTCTGACTGCGCTGATGAACCATCCGCGCTGGCGGTCGGGCGAGTTGGCTACCAGTTTCATCGCAGACGAATACCCGGACGGCTTCGAGCCGGCGGTTCCCGATGACGAGGCCTATGCGGTTCTTGCAGCCGTTGCCCTGTCCATGGGGGCGTTGCAGCGCGAGCGTCTGGACCACCTGCCCGGGCGGTTGCGGGCCCATTCCGGTGCCATCCGCGAAGATTGGGTGATCAAGCTCGACAAGACCTATGTTCCGATCCGGCTTGCTGCCGGGTATCCGGGGACGCCCGTCGAAATTGATGTCGCGATCGGCGATGGCCCCGTTGTCAATGTGGAAGCTGACTGGGCGCCAGGTGATCCGCTCTGGTCCGGAAAAGTCGGCACGAAGGATGTGACTGTACAGGTCCGGACCCTGCGCGGTGGCTACCGCCTCGACTGGCAGGGCTATTCCGTGGTCGCGAAAGTGATGACACCGCGGATTGCCGAGCTGGATGCCCTGATGCCGGAGAAGCTGCCGCCGGACACGTCGAAGATGCTGCTGTGCCCGATGCCTGGTCTGGTGGTGTCCATCGCGGTGGCCGAAGGACAGGAAGTCAAGGCAGGTGAGCAGCTTGCCGTCGTTGAGGCCATGAAGATGGAAAACGTGCTGAGAGCGGAGCGCGACTGCGTCGTGAGCGCCATCAAGGCAACGCCCGGTGACAGCCTTGCCGTTGACGCCGTGATCATGGAGTTTTCCTGATCCGGGGTGATGCGCCTAACGCAGCCTGATTGACAGGCATCGGATACTGCCGATATTCAGCGGCCTGCGACCATCCGGTCCAGGCCGCTTTCTTTTTCAATACGTTGCGGGGCATCATGACGACTTCGACCATTCTGTTCGATCTGGACGGAACCCTGACTGACCCCTTTGAAGGCATCACCCGTTCAATCGGGTATGCGGTTGAAAAGATGGGTGGGCAGGCACCTGATGTGGAAGAGCTGCGCTGGTGCATCGGGCCGCCGCTCTGGGACAGCTTCAAGGTTCTTCTGGGATCGGAAGACAAGGCTGTGCTGGATCAGGCCGTAGCCTTTTATCGCGAGCGCTACACGGTAACGGGACTGTTCGAGAATTCGCTGATCGAGGGTATTCCCGAACTGCTGACAACACTCAGGAAAGACGGGTTTCTTCTTCACGTCTGTACCTCAAAACCCCATAGTTACGCAGGTCGGATCGTTGAGCATTTCGGCCTGATGGACTTTTTCGGAAAGGTCTACGGTGCGGAGTTGGACGGTACGCGGTCCGCGAAGGCCGAGCTGATCGCGCATGTCCTGAGCGAGGAAAACATCCAGGCGTCGGAGACGGTCATGGTTGGTGATCGCAAGCATGACCTTGTCGGGGCAAACGCCAACGCAGTGGCAGGCATTGGCGTTTTGTGGGGCTACGGTAGCCGTGAAGAATTGGCCGCCGAAAATCCGGTATTGATAGCAGATAGACCTCAAGACATAGCCGCGTATTTCGCGACCCGCTAATGGCGTCCATTCCGACATGGTGGCAATGAGAGTGGCTTCTTGTTGCCGGCAAACTTTCTTAACTCCGAATTTATCGATTTTCCCGTAGGTTAAGCTCAAAGGAGTGCGCCTTGGCAGAACGGATGCATGCAACGGATACCCAAAATACGTCGGTACCGTCTGAAAAGGCGGTTGACGTCGGGTATTATTCGCCTGCCAACAGACCGCCGCCGTCGCTTCCAGCCGGTTACGTGCTGCACCAGGTGACTGTCCAGCCGCTATCCTCTTGCCCGTTTCAGGTCTGTCTTCTGGATGTCGGGGCGACGGGGGAATTGCCGACCTGCGATTTTCACAGAATACGGGATACGACCCTCATCATCGCTTGTTCGTCGGGAGAACTGGCAGCAAAAACTCAGCTGACATTGCTGGAAGGCGGTGTGGATGATGTTGTCGACGCCGACGACACGGACCTTCTGCTGCTTGCCCTTAAACGCGCGGAACTCGTGATCGCGCGGCAGGGTGGGCTATTCCGCAAATGCCGCGATCTCGCCATTGAGAGGGATAACCTTCAGTCAGCAATCGACAACCTGCCTTCTCCGATCTTCTTCAAGAACCGGGCCGGCATTTACAGCGGCTGCAACAAGGCTTTTGAAGCGTTTATCGGATTGCCGGCCAGCAAGGTGAACGGCGCCAGTGTTTATGACGTGGCACCAGCTGAATTGGCAAAGGTCTATGAAGCGGCCGACGAAGAGCTGATGCAGCAGGGGGGTGTTCAGATCTATGAGGCGGACGTTTGCTATGCTGATGGTGAGCGCCGAACGGTGACCTTCCATAAGGCTGTTACCCGTGACCGGGTCTCCGGCGAAGTGAACGGCCTTGCTGGATCCATGCTCGACATCACTGAACGCAAACGTCTGGAAGAGCAGCTCAAGTGGGCAGCAGAGCGCGATGCCCTGACAGAGGCCTACAACCGTCGCAGGTTTTTCGAGCTGGCAGCTGCAGCAAAGGAACGGGCACAAAAGACGTCAGCCAGCCTGTCCATCCTTGTGCTGGACGTCGACCATTTCAAACTTATCAACGATCGATACGGCCATGCTTGCGGCGACGCAGCGCTCAATCATCTTGTCGGCCTGCTGAAACGTGAACTTCAAGAGCCGCATATCTTTGCAAGGGCAGGCGGTGAGGAGTTCTATTGCCTGCTGGAAGGGTGCGACCTCAATGAAGCGTTCGAAATCGCCGAGCGCATTCGAAAGGCCGTCGAAACCGTGCCCCACTTGCACGATCAGCAGCTCATCTCGATGCGGGTCAGCATAGGGGCTGCCACCGTTCGTGACGGCGAGAAAATCAGCCAGACCATCGCCAGGGCTGATGAAGCGCTATACAGCGCCAAGCAAGCTGGCAGAAATCGGGTTTGCGTGGCCTGATGTGCCGTTGACGTGCCTTTCGGCATGCTTCCACTATTGCATCCTGTCTATTTCAGGGATACTGAAAGCTCTTGGAGAGCAGTTCTCGGGGCGGGGTGAAATTCCCCACCGGCGGTATCGGGGAAACCCGGAGCCCGCGAGCGCTTCGGATAAAATGTTCGAAGGTCAGCAGATCCGGTGAGATGCCGGAGCCGACGGTTGAGGTGGCGTCAAGCGAAGCCGCCCGAAAGTCCGGATGAGAGAGAACTTGACCGCCGCCATTTGATGATGGCCGGTGGGCGTGTGTCTTTTGAGACTGTTCTGAACGATGACGGAACGGATCGCAGATAGGACGCCCATGTCAAACAATTCGAAGAAGCCCATATTTGCCGCGCTTGCCATGATCGGGGCAGGGGCTTCGTTTGCCATCGTGAACGGCGCCCTGCAGGCCTCGACCATGCAACTGGGCGTGCCGTCAACGTCCGCGGCCTTCTGGCAATATGCACTGGGCCTTCTCGTTGGCCTGCCATTCGTCCTGCGGCGCGGCTTTTCCGCCTTGAAGACACATCAGATCGGATGGCATCTGGCGCGGGGTGTTCTTGCGGTGATCGGGATCCAGTTGTGGGTCGCCGGTCTCGCGCGGGTCGAGATCTGGCAGGCAATCGCCTTGGTGATGACTTCGCCGTTTTTCGTTATCATTGGCGCCAAGCTGTTCTTCAGGGAACGGGTTGGTCTGATCCGGTGGCTCGCGACGTTGGCGGGCTTTTCCGGCGGCATGGTGATTCTGGAGCCCTGGACGGAAGGCTTCAGCCTGGCAGCACTTTTGCCGGTCGGGGCAGCTGCATTCTGGGCAGGAACTTCGCTCGTCACCAAAAAGCTGACTGCAACTGAAGATGCTGATTCCATCACCATCTACCTGCTGCTGCTCCTGACACCGGTCAATGCACTGCTTGCGCTGGGAGAGGGCGGTATCGTGCCAACCGGTCCGGCGCTGTGGCTGCTCGTGGGTGCCGGCGCCCTGACGGTGCTGGCGAACTACCTGTTGACCCTTGCCTATCAGAAGGCCGATGCGGCCTTCGTGCAGCCTTTCGACCACCTGAAGCTTCCGCTGAATATCGCGGTCGGCTTCTTCGCTTTCGGCTTTGCCCCGAGCGGTGCATTCTGGCCGGGAGCGCTGGTGATTGTCGGTGCGTCGCTGCTGGTCATGCTTGACGAGCAAAAGCGCGACACGCAAGTGTCCACAGCCTGAAGCACAAGCAGGCGTTTGCGAACAGGCAGGTTTGCACTAAGCTTTTGCAGCATCGCGAACTTCGGAGACCTGAATGACCGCCGATCCATTGACCGTTCACGTGCTGATTGAGGGCAGGGTCCAGGGTGTTGGGTACCGCGCCTGGTGTGCGGGTGAAGCTGAAGACAGGGCACTGGCCGGCTGGGTGCGCAATCTCAGCGCCGGTGGGGTCGAAGCCGTGTTTTCAGGCCCGTCCGATACCGTTGTCGACATGCTGGATGTGCTCTGGCATGGGCCGTCCCTCGCAAGGGTAAACCTGGTCAAGGACCTTGAGCCGGTAGAGCCCTGCTCGGGTGCCTTTGAGGTGCGCGATACGGCTTAACCGGCTGTGGCCAATCGTCGTTTCTATATCAATCGCGACATTCGAAGTTGAGTTGTCACGGAAATATCGCAATGATCTGATCTTTCAGATGAAGCAATCGGTGCCACACGGTCGGTGCCGAAACGTGAAACCGGGAGATTTTCAGTGAAGATTGCGATACTTGGCGGTGATGGTTTTGTCGGCTGGCCCACATCCTTGCATTTGTCGGATCAGGGCCATGAAGTTCATATCATCGACAATCTGAGCCGTCGCTGGATCGATGCCGAACTAGGCGTGCAATCGCTGACACCCATGGATTCGATCCAGGAACGCACCCGGATCTGGAAGCAGGAAACCGGCAATACAATCCGGTTCCACCTGATCGATATTGCCCGCGACTACGAAGTGTTCAAGGCCTGGCTTGCAGACAACCGGCCGGATGCCATCATTCACTTCGCCGAACAGCGCGCTGCGCCCTATTCGATGAAATCGGATCAGCACAAGAACTACACTGTCAACAACAACGTCAACGCCACGCACCATCTGCTCAACGCGATGGTGGAACTGGATCTTGATGCGCATCTTGTCCACCTCGGCACCATGGGCGTCTACGGCTATTCCAGTGTCGGCGCGGCAATTCCGGAAGGCTATCTGTCGGTTGACGTCGAGACCCTGAACGGCTCCAAAGCGGCTCAGGAAATCCTTTATCCGGCCAACCCCGGCTCGATCTATCACATGACCAAGTGCCTGGATCAGCTGTTGTTCCAGTTCTACGCAAAGAACGACGGGCTAAAGGTCACCGACCTGCACCAGGGGATCGTCTGGGGTACGCATACCGAACAGACCCTTCGCCACAAACAGCTGATCAACCGGTTCGACTATGACGGTGACTATGGCACGGTTCTGAACCGGTTCCTGATCCAGGCAGCCATCGGCTATCCGCTGACGGTTCATGGCACCGGTGGCCAGACACGGGCTTTCATCCATATCCAGGATTCGGTTCGCTGCATTGAACTGGCATTGAAGAACCCGCCGAAAAAGGGCGACCGCGTCAAGGTGTTCAACCAGATGACCGAGACCCACCGGGTGCGGGATCTGGCAGAGCTGATCTCCCGCCTTACCGGCGCGAAGGTTGCCTATCTGCCAAACCCGCGGAAGGAAGCGGCAGAAAACGATCTGGTCGTCGAGAACAAGCAGTTCTTGGAACTGGGCCTCAATCCGATCACGCTGGAAGAAGGCCTGTTGAGCGAGGTGGTGGACGTCGCGAAGAACTTCGCTTACCGCGTCGACCGCAGCCGAGTACCGGCAGTGTCCGCCTGGACCAAGGAAATTGCCGACGAGATCGAGCGGGATCCGGAACATCCGCGTCTGAAGTCCGTCTCCTGAGGCCGGGAATGCAAGACGCTCCTCAGTTCGACAGGGCACCTGGAAGCACATTTGCCTATGTGACACTGGTGACGAACCGGGACTATGTGCTCGGGGCGACGGCGCTTCTGCGCTCGCTCCGGCATTCGGGAACCGAAGCCGACCTCGTGGTCCTCTACACGCCCGGGGTCGGTGAGGCGGATCTTGCCGCCCTTGCGGAATTCGGTCCGCGGCTTGGCCGTTGTGAGCGCCTGCCAACGAGCGAAAGCTTCAACGCGCGCCATGAACGCGGCCGCATTCACAAGGCGGCCCCGTTCACAAAGGGCGGCAAGCCGGTCTTTCACACGCCTCTGGACAACTTCGTCAAGCTGCGGCTGTGGCAACTCGAGGAATATGACCGGGTCATCTTCATCGATGCTGATGCCATTGTGCTGCAGAACTGCGACAAGCTATTTGACTATCCCGAGTTCTGCGCAGCGCCCAATGTCTACGAAAGCCTGCAGGATTTTCATCGGTTGAACAGCGGTGTCTTTACCGCCCGGCCAAATATGGCCACGTTCGAGGCCATGCTGGCGCGTCTGGACAGGCCGGAGGCCTTCTGGCGGCGCACGGACCAGACGTTTCTGGAAGACTATTTTCCCGACTGGCACGGGTTGCCGGTGCTCTTCAACACGCTCCAGTATGTCTGGTTCAACCTGCCGGAACTCTGGAACTGGAAGCAGATCCATGTGCTGCATTACCAGTATGAAAAGCCCTGGCAGGAGGGGCATGAAAAGACCGCCAAGTTGCGTCCTCTGATCGATCTCTGGCAGGCTTTTGCGACCGGTGTCGACATTCCGGACGATGTGACCGGTCTGCCCGGTCCTCTGGAGTGGGTGGCAAAGCAGGCATCCTGATGCATGTTCTTCTGACGGGGGCAAGCGGGGTAGTTGGCCGGTTCATCCTGAAGCGGCTGCTTGACGATGGCTGCACGGTCACGGTTCTTGGCAGACGTCCGGTTGAAGGCGTCGCAGCGGCCTTTCGAACCTATGACCTTGCTGACCCGGATCCTCAACTCCCGCAAGCCGATGCACTCGTTCATTGTGCGCTGGTCCACGAGCCCGGCAAGTTCCGGGGCGGTGAGGGGGACGATCCAGAGCGGTTCAGGAAGCTGAATGTCGACGGTACCCGACGTCTTTTTGAAGCGGCCGCGAAGGCGGGCTGCCGGACAGTCGTTTTCCTCTCCAGCAGGGCTATTTACGGTGATCACCGAAAAGGCGAAAAGCTTACGGAAACGGATGCACCAGCACCCGATACGCTTTATGGCGACGTGAAGCTTGCAGGGGAGAGGGCACTCAAGGTTTTTTGCGGCCAGAGAATGCGTGGCATCGTTTTGCGCGCGACCGGTGTTTACGGCCCTGGGTCAGGCTCGGCAGACCACAAATGGTCGGGGCTTTTCAGGGATTTTGCAGCCGGTATTCCGATTGCCCCGCGCAGGGGAACGGAAGTTCACGGGGACGACCTTGCTGCTGCCGTTGCCCTGGTTCTGGAAGAGCGACGGGTAAATGAAGAAGCATTTCTGATCTACAACGTCTCGGATCTTCTGCTCGACCGCCAGGACCTTCTGGCACTTTATGCGGCCGAAGCAGGTTTGAACCTTGAGGTGCCGGCAGCATCGGACCAGGCGCCAGGCGAAATGACGACAGACCGGCTGCGGGAACTTGGGTGGTCGCCGGGTGGAACTGAAAAGCTGAAAGTGTTTCTGCGCTCAATAGCCGGGCGCGGTGCGGCCGGCACCTGACCCTCAGCTTTTGAGCGAGCTTTGTTTGCCGGTATGGCAACAAAAAAGGCGGGCTCAATGGCCCGCCTTTTCCAGTTGCCTTTGTGCCAGATCAGGCAGCGCGGATGTCGTCGAAGAAGCGGTCGACTTTCGAGCTGAGGTTGGCGGATTCGCTAGTCAGTGCCTCTGCTGTAGACAGAACATCCGCAGCGTTTCGGCCGGTTGACTGAGCGCCGCTGGAGACCTGGATAATCGTCTCGGAGATGGCGTCCGTACCCGTAGAGACTTCGTTGACGTTTCGCGAAATCTCGTTGGTCGCCAGGCTCTGCTGTTCGACCGACACAGAGATATCCTTGGAGATCTCGGACATTTCCGCAATGACGTTGCTGATATCGCGGATGGCTTCAGCAGCGCGGTTCGAAACGGTCTGCATCGCCTGGATCTGCGTTGCGATTTCCTCTGTCGCCTGTGCAGTCTGGTTGGCCAGGGATTTCACCTCCGATGCAACAACCGCAAAGCCTTTGCCGGCTTCACCGGCGCGGGCCGCCTCAATGGTGGCATTCAGCGCCAGAAGGTTGGTCTGGGCGGCAATGTCGTTGATCAGACTGACGATCTGGCTAATCCGGTCGGTGGTCGCCACCAGGCTCTGTACGGTCTGATCCGTCTGTGAAGCCGCGCTGGAGGCCCGTTCGGAAATGCCGGCCTGCTCTTCGACACGCCGGGCGATTTCGGCGATAGAGGACGTCAGTTCCTCGGATGCTGCGGCAACCGAACGGACATTGGCGGCAGTATCGCCGGTGGTCCGGGCAGCCGATTCCGCATCGGTCGAGCTTTGTTCGGAAGTTTGAGCCAACTCGCGGGCAGTGCGTTCCAGTTCTTCTGTGGCGTTGGAAACGGTTTCCAGAACGCTGCGGATTTCCTGGTTGAAACCTCCAAGCAACTGGTCGACGGTTGCTGCCCTGCGATGCTTTGCTTCCTGCTCGGTAGCGCGTTCGGCTTCCAGGCGACGCTGTTCCTTGCCGTTGGTCTTGAACACCTCCACGGCATTGGCGATAGAGCCGATCTCGTCGTTCCGCTCCAGGCCCAGGACCGGGGTTTCCAGATCGCCTTCCGCAATCTGGGCCATTGAACTGGTCACGGACGCGAGCGGACGGGCCAGCAGTGTCTGGAACAGGGTACCGAGGATGGCAAGCATCAGCACGGTTGCGATCACAGTCGCAAAGAGTGCCGAATATCGAAAGCTCGTCAGGCTCGCAAAAGCGGCGTTTCGATCAACGGAGAGGCCAATCTGCCAGTCGACCGGCAAACCGGTGACCGGAACGAACTGGACGATACGGTCGCCATTCACACTGGACGCGTATTGCGGTTCTGCACTGACCTTGACCGGCTCGTTGGGAAACAGCTCACTGAGCGGCTTGGAAATCATGTTGCTGTCCGGGTGCACCAGGATGGTGCCCTTGGAGTCTGCCACAAAGACGTATCCGAGGCCGCTCATGTTCGACGAGGCGAGCATGTTCGCCAGGGTGGTGATGTCAAAGTCACCACCGACCACACCGGAAAGGGTGCCACCGGTTTTTACCGGTGTTGCAGCCGTCACGATGAGATTGCCGGTTGAGGCGTCCTGATAGGGGGCGGTGATCACGGGTCCGCCTTTCGCGACGGCATCCTTGTACCAGGGGCGCACGCGCGGATCGTAGCCTTCGGGTAGATCTGCCGGCGGCCACATGTTGAAGGCGCCGTCTGCTTCCACACCAAAATAGGTCGCGCTGAAATTGCTGGTTAGGGTCTTGAGGTCGAAGAACTCGGGCGTTACCTCGGGCTGCTTGGCAATGCGTTCGGACAACGCCTCGATGAGCAGCATGCGCGCTTCGAACCAGTTTGTGACGATATTGACTTCCGACTGGCCGACACCGGTCATGTAGTCGCGAACTTCGTCCGTCTTTGCGTTGCGCTGAAGGGTGTCGTTGAAGAGGCCGAAGCCGGCGAAGATCAGAACAATGACGCCGGCGGCTGCCAGCAGGATTTTGGTGATCACGCTCCGGCGGGAGCGAACTGAGAGAGCCTGGGTCACAAACTTCATTCCCATAGTTGAGAAGGTTTGTGTCTGTATTCGCTCATCTGAATGAAGGAATACTAAATCCGACCGGTTTCCAAGCCGTCTTTGAACTAAAAAAATGAAAACTTCATGCGATTTTGAATGTTACTCGCAAAAATAACAATGGAATTTCTTGAGGTTGCTTTTTGGTTTTTGGCACAACTCAAGTTTGAACTCGATATTACCTAGAGTTCAATGCGCCTGTTTGAAGCCTCCACCGCGCGAGTGGCTTCACACGGAAACCGTGGGGCCAAATATCTTTTCAAATTCGGCCCGAAGGACGCTGTCGTTTTCGGCCATGGTAACGGGCAGGCCGAGATCCACGAGACTGGTCACGCCATGTTCGGTAATGCCGCAGGGCACGATGCCGTCAAAATGATCCAGTTCAGGCTCCACGTTGAAGCTGATGCCGTGGAACGTGACCCATTTGCGCAGGCGGATGCCGATTGCGGCGATCTTGTCCTCGACCGTCGCCCCGCGGTCTGGCCGGCGCACCCAGACGCCGACGCGGTCTTCCCGGCGTTCGCCGCGAATGTGATAGTGCCAGAGCGTGCTGATGAGCCAGGCTTCAAGTGCGGAAACAAAAGCCCGCACATCCTGCTGACGCCGCTTCAGATCGAGCATGACATAGGCTACGCGTTGCCCGGGCCCATGGTAGGTGTGCTGTCCACCGCGCCCTGTCCGGTAGACCGGAAAGCGGTCGGGAGCGACAAGATCGCTGTCCTTGGCACTGGTGCCGGCGGTGTAGAGAGGGGGATGCTCCAGCAGCCAGACCTGTTCGTCGGCTTCGCCGGCAATGATTCTCTGGACCCTTTCATCCATTTCCCGAAGAGCGGTCTCATAATCGACCAGTTCGTCGGAAATCCGCCATTCGACCGGCCGCGAGCCGGAAACTGGCAGAAAACTAAGGGAAAGAGCGTCTCTATCGGCGGGTGACATGTGGATGACACTTCATTGTTTTTTGAGCTGGCTTGCCATGCCGTGGTATGGTTAAGCGCTGGCGGGTCAGTAGCCCTATTTAAGGATCAAGGCGTCCGATGACTACCTTCGATGAAATCAAAGTCGATATTTCCGTCGTTCTCGGGGAGAACGAGATGCCTGTCCACCAGTTGCTCCGCATGGGGCGTGGCGCCGTTATCGACCTTGATGTGGCCGAAGACGACGATGTGAAGATCTATGCCAACAATACGCTGGTCGCCAAGGGGCAGGTGGTTTTGCTCGGCGAGCGGATAGGCATCTCGATCACGGAAGTTCTGATGCGTCCGCCGGACATCCGGCCGATGCGCACCGATGGCCCTCTGTGAGGGACTAAAGCATTTCTGCATAAGAAAAATCGCGTGCCTGTGAATTAATGCAAAAAGGCCTCTTGCGCCCCCAAATTCCTTTTGCTACATGGAGCGCCTCGACGCTGAGAGGCGCCGGGAACAATCGAATATGCGGTCGTGGCGGAATTGGTAGACGCGCAGCGTTGAGGTCGCTGTGGGGTAAAACCCGTGGAAGTTCGAGTCTTCTCGACCGCACCATCCCTTCCGGATGGTTTTGAATCTGGTCTAACACCTTGAACGGCAAAGATAATTTTGCAGTTCGATAACCGTTTTTACGGCAGTAGATCATGCGTTCGGCAAAGGCCAGTTTTAGCACCAGTCTACGCAGGTGCAGTTGGCCAGAACGCCATAGATTCCAAGGGCTTGCCAAAAAATCACAGGTGAGTTCGATAAGCTCGTCGAAGGTGTAGCGAGGCTGTGATCCATTTTGCAGCTTATCTTCGATTAAAAGCTTCTGCGTTTCCAAAGATTCGATCTTCTTTTCATAGGCAGTGATGACTGATGGGCTCGACGCATCGACGATGCGATTTAGAAAGCCATCAATCTGATTTTCCAGCTTCGTGAGTTCCCGCTTCAAGCCGTCCGTAAGCGAGCTTGCTTGAGCTTGTCTTTGCTTCCATGCGTCGGTGAACATCGCGCGTACCAGAGCGAAGAGTTTCTCTCCTGGCTGGAGGTTCTGCACAATCTCTTCAAACGCTCCTTCGAGGGCAGTGCGTTTGATCGACTTGCGGTAGCTCGGGCAGCCTTTTGTGTCGCAAAGATAATAAGGATACTGCTTCGTCATCCCATGTGACCAGCAGGCCGTGTAAGGCTTGCCACAGTCGGCGCAAAGGACGAAACCGCGTAGAGGGAAGTCCGCGCTAATGTCTCTGCGTGTAGGGGCCTTTAAAGCCCCGTTGCGGCGAGCTTGAATCTTGAACCAGGTCTCAAGCGACACTATCGGTTCATGCTTGCCTTCTATCAATTTCAACTTCCAATCGGCTTTCGTAATGTGGCCCGCGTAAAGCGGCTGGTCGAGAATATCGGTCACGCGTTGTTGGACGACCTTACCCTGCTTGTTTTTTGGGTAGAGGGGCTGGCTTTCAAGAAATTGGCGAATTTCCGCCTGGCTATCAAAGCGCCCCGCAGCATAGCCCTCCAGCGCTTCTTTTAATATGCCGGCGACAGGTTGGTCGGGCACCAGTAACTTACCGTGATGACCTTGGCGCTCGTAGCGATAGCCGACAGGGGCTTGGAACACCCAGTAACCGTTCATCATGCGCGCGCGCATCCGATTGAATGTCTGTTCGGCGTTCTTCTCGCGTTGGTGCTGAGCAACAGAGGCGAGCAGGTGTTCAACAAGGATGGAATCTGCATCATCGTTAAACTCCAGCGTCGGGCTTTCCAGTTTGCCGCCCGCTTCTCGGAGAATTTTTCTCAAGTCCACATGTGCTTCCATGCCCCTTGCGAATCTCGAAATATCGTCGATCAGCACGACGTGTTGCTCTTTAGTTCTATGCTTTCTGAGAAAGGCGATCAGACTGTCCATGCCAGGGCGTTTTTCTTCTCCACCTGTCATGTCATCTCGAAAAACGTCCACCACTTCATACGCACGAAAGGACGCGTATTCGCGGCATCGCCGCTCCTGGGAGTCAAGGCCATGACCCTCGCGTACTTGTTTAGGGCTAGATACGCGGCAATAGATAATGGCCTTATCTAGTTTGACGGGATTTTGATTGCGTAGGTACTTGTTCATGGCGACCTCCTTTCGTCGTTTATGTGGGTGTTCAACATCTCAGGCACGCCATCGGGCAATAGGTTCGTGATCCGGCTTTCCGAGCTGATCCCAAAGCCCAGGTCAACGAAGCTTATGACCAGAGACCACAAGGTCTCGATGAATTCGCGCTTCTCTTCGTCCGTAAGGTCGGATTCGCTGAGGAGTTCTGCATAGAGCTCCCAATCGATAGACAAGGTGGGCATGCCTTCCTTGTCGATTTCATAGTCGTGTGACGTGCCGGTCAATGTCTTTTTCTCCTCGGCCCTCCTGAGCCTTTTGTTGCTTGGGCTTCTCTTTTTTGTCTCTTTCAAAGAATAAGAACAAAACAAGAACAAGTATGTTAGGACAAAAATCCTATAGCCCCAAGTAAAAACGACGTAATTTTCTTTCGTTTTACTGATTTAAAAACGAAAAGCCCGGCAACAGAGGTCGCCGGGTCAGAGATTTTCGCTCGAACGTCCGTGACTACTTGTTTTTGTTGACGATGGCGTCGATCTTTTCTTTAGTTTTCGATGGCAACCCAGTTGTCGGGATAGTGCCACCTTTGCGTGCGATCTCGGCGATACGGTTCTCTTGCTCTGTGCTCAAAGTCATGAACTAGTCCTCTCTGTTCATCCGTTTGACAAGATAAACATAGTGAACGAGACATAAATTGTCAATGTTTGAGACTTAAAATTTACAAATCATTTTTCCGCCGATATGCGGTCGACTTAAGACGGCCCGCCCGTCTGAGGGTAGCCTCATCAAGATTTGATAGCTCGAGATCGACTAGCTGAGAGCGGGTAGGGAGGTGCAAGTCATCCTCAGGATGTCTTTTAATCCATGCTGCGTAGGCGTTGTAGAGTGGCATATCTAATTCGCGCAGGAGTGGGCGGGGCAGTCGATGTTGCTGGGGGAGATCGGCAGCGACAAACTTGCCGTAATATTCCTTGATGAAATCGACGGGTGTCACCTCTCGACCTGTGGTTCGGTCAGCCCACAACGCAGGTGCTTCAGTAGGCAATTCAGCCCTCCCCATTGGGGCGAGGAATTCGCTAGCTATTTCCCGGACGAAGTCATGGAACTCAGCTTCTGATGTGAATATAGATTTAGACGCTGTAGAGAACAGTTCAGATATCTGTTCCCTTATGTGTTGTTTTGTTAATGCGTCTAATTTCCTTCCCAAGTCTTTATCTTCTAATATTTCTCCGATTTCTTGCAACAGTTTTGTAGATTTAATTTTGGAAAGCTCTGCAGTTGCTAGCGCCAATACCTTTGCCTTGAGCTTCAAAGGATTGATTGTTCGCGTAGCATCTCCCATTTTTGAAGACGCACTAATATCGGGGTTTTTTATGACCCTTCCTGACGGCGATTTAATGAGTTTTGGTCGCCTGCGAGCGATGATGTCCGCTATCAAAGGGCGGCTATCTTGCTCTTGATTTTCCTGGTCGGGGGAGGTGTGTTCAGGCTCTGGGGGCGCTCCAAGAAGATGCTGATTAATAACGTCGTCCAGATCGCGCGAAGAAAGTTGCTTGTCCGACAACTCATCGATTAGTGCTTCAAGCAGAGCTTTCTCTGCATCGTCATTCGAAGTTTTGCGGCCTGATGCCATCAGCTATTCCTACAGTGCCAATTCGTTCCAACGCAAATTTAGTCCTTCTGTTAGGCAATAACCAGTTTTCGATTCAACACCTATGAGGCTGTCGGTCGAGACTTTGTTGGAGGTTGGCGCTCCGCACTGACTTTTAAAATGGAATGCAAGATGTGTGCTGTTGCACAGCACATCTTGGCAAGGGGACCCGCTGCGCGTCCCCGTTGCATCCCCGCCGGCCTGTGGCACTGATCCGGCATTGAGCCAATCAGCGCCATACAAACGTATCGTCGTTTGACCACTCGCGGGAGACTTCGCTTTCCCTGCACCCATCGACTTGGAGGGCGTTCCTGCCCTTCCTTGGAACCATCCCATCGACCAATGAGCCTTCTGCCCCTTGGAGCCCTGACAAACCGTGCGCCGATTTAATGCCGATCAGGTTTTTCGAAACCCTATACCTACGTCCAAACTTTCACGTTTGGATACGACCAAGAACCCGTCTTTAGATTGTTAAGTTGATGACTTTGCCTTCAACAATCTTGGGTTTATTCTTTCCCTTTGTGATCACATTGGATACACTTAGGTCATGACGGGTAAGGACGCCGGGTTTCGCATCCGAGTGGAGCGCGACCTTCGAGAAAAATTTATCGAGATGTGTCGGGCGAAAGACCGTCCCGCCGCGCAGGTCATTCGTGACTTCATGAGGCTGTATATTGAAGAAAATACTGTTGCGAACGATGTAGGCGCGACAAAAAGGAAGAAAGGTAATTCGTGAGCGACATTAAGAGTCTAGGCGGTTTTGTTTGGTCAATTGCGGAAATTCTAAGAGGTGATTTTAAGCAATCCGAATACGGCAAGGTTGTGCTGCCGTTCGTCGTCCTGCGTCGCCTTGATTGCCTCTTAGAGAGCAGTAAGCTGGCCGTTCTTGAGGCAGAAAAAAACGCTCCCTGAAAATGCCGATGAAGCAACCCGCGACATGATCCTTTTTGGTGCAGTCGGCGGCAACGTGAAGGTCTATAATCTTTCGCGTTTCACCTTTGAGAGCCTGAAGGGGCAGGACCCTGGTCAGCTCCACCAGAACCTTATCGACTACATTACTAAGTTCTCTCCGAACGTCCGCGATATTTTTCTTGATAAGTTCCGGTTCTCCGATCAGCTTAAGCGCCTAAAAGATGGCGGCATCCTATGGAACGTATTCGAGCGTTTTTGCGAAGTCGATCTGCACCCCGAGATAATCTCGAATCTTGAGATGGGGTATCTCTTTGAGGAACTGATCCGTCGTTTCTCGGAAATATCAAATGAGACAGCGGGAGAGCACTTCACCCCTCGTGAAGTTATCAGACTGATCGTCGATCTGCTCATTGCCAATGACGATGTGAAGCTAACGGGGCGAGGTATCATCCGTCAGGTCTACGACCCCGCCTGTGGAACGGGCGGCATGCTGGCGCTGACCGAGGAAGCGCTGAACGAATTTAACCCGTCGATCCGCGTTGAGCTGTTTGGGCAAGAGCTGAACGACGAATCCTTTGGTATCTGCAAATCCGACATGCTGGTTACAGGTCACGACCCTGAGCAAATCGCCTTTGGCAACACGCTCACGCAGGATGCGCATGCGGGCAAGAAGTTCCACTACATGCTATCTAATCCACCCTATGGCGTGGACTGGAAGAAGTATCAGGACCCGATTAAGGCGGAAGCCGAGAACATGGGAATGGAAGGTCGCTTCGGAGCTGGCACGCCCCGTATCTCGGACGGGCAACTTCTCTTCCTTCAGCACATGATTTCCAAGATGCGCGATGACGAAGACGGTTCGCGCATCGGCATAGTCATGAACGGTTCGCCGCTCTTCACAGGCGGCGCGCAGTCTGGCGAAAGCGAAATCCGCCGTTGGATGCTCGAAAACGATTGGGTCGAAGCAATTGTCGCTCTGCCGACAGACCTTTTCTACAATACGGGAATCCAAACCTATGTTTGGTTGCTCACCAACCGGAAGCCTAAAAACCGTCAGGGTAAGGTTCAGCTGATCGATGCATCAGGCGAGCGCTTCTGGAAATCTATGAGAAAATCCCTCGGCTCTAAGCGCCGCGAAATTACTGATGAAGCCCGAGCAGAGATCGTCCGCCTCTATGCAGATTTCCTCAACGGCGAGAGTGGTCAGGACGATGTTTCCAAGATTTTTGATACCACCGACTTTGGCTACCGAGAGATTCGCGTCGAGCGTCCATTGAAATTAGGTTTTCAAGTGTCCGATGAACGACTGGCTCGTTTGGCAGTGCAAAAGCCATTTGCACGTCTGGATGAATCTGAAAGGGCCACTATCGAGGCCGCACTTCAGACAATTGGTGAGCAGCTATTCACCAATCGTGATGCCTTCGAGAAAGCACTGTCCAAGGCGTTAAAGGCGACTGGGTTAAAGATTGGTGCAGCTATCAAGAAAGCAATCTTAGCGGCGCTATCGGAGCGTGACGAATACGCCGACATCTGTACCGACAAGAACGGCAAGCCAGAGCCAGATACTGATCTGAGAGACCATGAGCTTGTGCCACTGACGGAAGATTGGCGCGAATATGTGAGGCGTGAGGTTTTGCCGTTCGTGCCCGATGCTTGGGTCGATGAGAGCTACGCAGACACAAGCGACAAGAAGGTTGGCCGTGTCGGGTACGAGATTAACTTCAATCGCTATTTTTACCAGTATACACCGCCGCGCCCGCTTGAGGAAATCGATGCGGAGTTACGAGAACTCGAAACTGAGATCGCCGGTCTGCTAAAGGAGGTCGCGGCATGATGATGCCCATCAAACATGCGGCCACATTTCTAAACGGAGCAGCATTCAAGCCATCAGATTGGGGAGACGCTGGTCTTCCGATACTACGAATCGCTCAGTTAACTGGCGGAGAGTTCGATAACTATTTTGACGGATCGATAAACAGAGGTCATCTCATTTGTAACGGCGATCTATTGTTTTCTTGGTCTGCTACCATCGATGCCTTTATTTGGGATCGCGGCGACGCGATTTTGAACCAGCACATCTTCAAGGTTTTACCGAAGAAGAATGCTTTGAAGAAGTACTTATATTACGTGATCAAAGCGCACGCTCCGAGGTGGGCAGACGACGATGCACACGGAAGCACCATGCGTCACATTAAAAAGGAAAGCTTGTCAAACAAAGTATGGATACCTGATCTTGATACCCAAAAAAGTGTCGTCGATTTCTTGGATCGAGAAATTTCCCTCCTCGATCAGATGATTGAAAAGAAGCAGCGCCTTTCTGGAATTCTTGATGAGAAACTCGCAGATGAAACTCTAAACGCCGTTACACTTGGTATTGATGGTAGTGCAGAGCTTGTGCCATCAAGCGAGTTAGAATGGACAGTTTCCCGACCAAAACACTGGAAGATTGTTCGGCTAAAATATTTTTTCAGTGAAAAAACGCAGTACAGCGCCAATGGCGAAGAAATGCTTCTCTCCTTAAGGATGAAGGAAGGGCTGGTTCCTCATAATGATGTTTCTGACAAGGAACTTCTACCCAGTGATTTGATTGGTTACAAAAAAGTGTTCCCTGGGCAGATCGTCATGAACCGTATGCGAGCGGCAATTGGTCTTTTTGGCCTTTCGGACTTTGAAGGCATCGTAAGCCCTGACTACTCAATTTTCGATGTTGGCGCCTCAGCACATGCTGGATACTTTCTTCGCTTGTTTAAGACTGAACCGATGAAAGCTGCATTTCGATTGCTTTCGAAAGGATTGGGAACAGGTCACTCAGGTTTTATGAGGCTTAATTCAGACAATTTCGGAAGAATACGAGTTGCCGTCCCTGAATTTGAAGAGCAAAGAGAAATATCTCGCTATGTTGAAGTCCGCACCAAGCAGATAAACGAGCTTCAAAAGAAAAATCAATTATCTATTGATCGCCTCAAAGAATTTCGCACCGCCCTGATAAAAAATGCGGTGTCTGGCGAGATCGACGTCGCTACCTGGGGAAAGTCTGGCCACACCGACCGCCGACTAGATCAGATTGAAGAGGATATGGCTCTTCGGGAGGTGCGCGCATGAGAGAAATTCTCGGAAAAGCGAAGACCGTTCGTGAGCTGTTGAAGGGCGTTAAATATTCGATTGATTATTATCAGCGAGAGTACAAATGGGGTGAAAAACAAGCCGCTGAGCTTGTGAATGACCTCGTCACAAAATTCCTTGAAGATTACGACGATTCGCACGAAAGAAAGAAAGTTGCTGATTATCCCCACTATTTCCTTGGCTCAATCATCATCAGCAAGAAAGAGAGCGCGAACTATATTGTTGATGGCCAACAGCGGTTAACGAGCCTTTCCCTATTTCTAATCTTACTGCACAACCTCCAGCGTGGTCGTGAAGACAAAGTTCAGATCGACGAACTCATTTTTTCAGAACGCTTTGGCGAAAAATCCTTCAATCTCGATGTTGCTGAGCGGTCGCCATGCATGGAAGCATTATTTGAAGGAGAGGCGTTCGACACCACTGACGCGCTGGAGTCTGTCCAAAATCTCTATGACCGGTATCAGGACATTGATGCGGCGTTCCCCGAAGAACTGCGCGACAAGGCCTTGCCCTATTTTATCGATTGGATGCTAGAAAACGTCCACTTGGTCGAGATCACCGCTTACTCTGATGACGATGCCTATACAATATTCGAGACAATGAATGATCGGGGCCTTTCTCTTAGCCCGACTGACATGTTGAAAGGTTACTTGCTGGCGAATATCGATGAGGATGCTCGCGTTGATGTGAATAGCCGCTGGAAGGCCCGGATTCGCAATCTTGTCGATTGGGACAAGGAAGGTGATGCCGACTTTTTTAAGGCATGGCTTCGCAGCCAATACGCGACGAAAATTCGCGAGCGCAAAAAGGGCGCAAAGCAAGAGGATTTCGACCGGATTGGTACAGAGTATCACCGCTGGCTGAGGGATTCACGCCGTCAGGTAGGCTTAGAAAAACCGTCTGACTTTCTGAGGTTCGTGAACACCGATTTCGATTTCTATTCGAAACAGTATCTTCGCTTGTTGAATGCTTCTGCCAAGACAACGCCTGGGCTTGAGCACGTTTGCTACAATGCTAGAAACGGCTTCACTCAGCAGTATCAGATTCTGCTGGCACCACTAAGACCGACCGATACGACAGCAGAGATTGACCGCAAAATCCGCATCACCGCGAAATTTCTCGATATTCTGCTCACTTGGCGACTGTGGAATTTCCGGAGCATTGCCTACTCGACAATGCAGTATGCAATGTTCCTCGTCATGCGCGATATTCGAGGGCTGGATTCAGCAGCGCTTGCTAAGCTGCTTTACGAGAAGCTGCAGGCCGAAGAAGAGAACTTTGACGCGAATAGTGAATACCATCGCCAAGGGATCGGCCTCTATTTGCATCAACAGAACCGGAAAGTTCTCCACCGGATACTCGCCAGAATGATCGACTACATCGAAGTGGAATCTGGCATGGCTTCACGCTTCGAAGAATATGTCGGAGGTGGTGGGGTTACTTATGAAGTCGAGCATATCTGGGCGGACCATTTTGAGCGCCATACGGATGAGTTTGAACACCCCGCTGATTTTGCCGAACATCGGAACCGGATTGGCGGCCTGCTACTCCTGCCAAAGTCTTTTAATGCCAGCTACGGCGACAAACCCTATGTAGACAAGCTGGGGCACTATTTCTCGCAGAACCTTTTGGCGAAATCACTTAATCCCAATTGCTACAAGCATAATCCCGGCTTTGTGCGTTTTGTCGGCGAACGCGAACTACCATTTGAACCAATAACTGAATTTAAGAAGGCGAGCATTGATGCTCGGGGGGAACTTTACCGCCAGATTGCAAAGTGTGTTTGGAACCCGGCCAGCTTGCTGGAGGAGGTGTCCCAATGATCCAACATACTGCATCGAACGTTCATAAAGAAGACGTACTTCAAGAGCATTTAATCGAATGCCTTGTTTCAACCCAAGGCTATCTTCGTCGCATCGGTTCCGAGAAAAGCCGTGGCTATGTAGGTGAAATCCACTTCGACAAGCCGCTGGCGATGGACCGTGAACTTGTCGTTCTGTTTCTGAAAGATACGCAGGCGGAATCATGGGAAAAGCTTGAGCAGCATTATTCGGGTTTAGCCGAAGATGTTCTGTTCAAACAGCTCGACAAGGCGCTTAAGGATCGCGGTCTGCTGGATGTGCTCCGTCAGGGCCTAAAGATCGTCCCCGGCATTCCGTTCGTGTTCTGCTTTTTCCGTCCAGCGAGCGGCTTGGAACCCAAACGCATAGCCGAATATGAGGCGAACATCCTCAGCGTTATGGATGAGGTCGTCTACAGTCAGAAACACGGCAACCGAATTGATGTCGTACTTTGCCTAAACGGGCTGCCCGTTGCAACGATTGAGACCAAAAACCTTCTGACAGGCACGACGTTCAGGCATGCAGAAAAGCAATATCGCACTGATCGCTCGCCTGCGAATGAGCCGTTGCTGACGTTCAAGCGGGGCGCACTCGTTCACTTCGCCATCGATGAAGACAACGTGTCGATGACCACGCGTCTGCAAAACGGCAAGACTCGTTTTCTTCCGTTCAATCGGGGCCGCAACGGTGGCGCAGGCAATCCCGATGTGGAGGGAGAACACCGCATCGCCTATCTCTATGCCGATGGCGATTGGGGTTCGGCCATCTTCTCCCGCTCGGTCCTAATCGACATCATCGGCCAGTTCATGACGTTGGAGGTGAGCGGCAAGAACGAAGTGATGATCTTCCCGCGCTTTCAGCAGCTCGACGCGGTTAGGAAAATCATGGTTCATGCCCGTGCGAACGGCGCAGGGCAGAACTATCTTGTTCAGCACTCGGCGGGTTCCGGTAAGTCCAACACGATTGGCTGGCTCGCTCACCATGCGATCAATCTGCACGATGTAGATGACGCCCAGGTGTTCCACACAGCGATCATTGTCACGGATCGCATCGTTCTCGACCGCCAGCTTCAAAGCACGGTCTCGCAGTTCGAACAGACGCAAGGCGTCGTGAAGAAGATCGACGGTACATCCCGTCAGCTCAAGGACGCTATCGCCAAAGGTGCGCGGATCATCGTCACGACCATCCAGAAGTTTTCGACCGATCACCTCAAGGCTCTCTCGGGTCAGAGCAAGCGAAACTTTGCTGTCATCATCGACGAAGCCCATTCAAGCCAGTCTGGCAAGGCTGCGCAGTCAATGACAGATGCGCTTACGCGTGAAGCTTCGTCGAGTGACGACATTGAGGACTTGATTGCAGAATATCAGAAGGCTCGCGGGCCACAATCCAACATAAGCTTCTTCGCCTTCACGGCTACCCCTCGCAATGTCACGCTTGAGCGGTTCGGGATGAAAGGCCCCAACGGTCTACCCCATCCGTTCCATCTGTATTCGATGCGGCAGGCTATCGAAGAGGGTTTTATTCTGGACGTGCTCCAGAACTACATGACCTACAAGGCCTATTATCAACTTGAGAAAACTATCGACGATGATCCCGAGCTGAGCGGGCGGCGTGGCCAACGCAAAGTCGCTCGGTATGCGAACCTTCACGCGACGGCTATCGGCCAAAAGGTCGAGATCATTGTCGAGCATTACCGCCGCCATGTCATGGACATGCTGGATGGTCAGGCCAAGGCCATGATTGTCACACAAAGCCGCGAGCATGCCCTGCGATATTATTTCGGGGTGAAGAAGTATATCCGGGAACAAAGATACGATGATCTAAAAGCGCTTGTTGCTTTTTCCGGTGACCTAGAACTTGATGGAGAAACCTATACAGAAGCTGACTTGAATGATTTCTCCGAGACAGAACTGCCGGGCCGCTTCGACGGCTTCAAACCGGACGGTACGCCTTACCCTGAGAAATACCAAATCCTGATTGTCGCCGAGAAGTATCAGACCGGCTTCGATCAGCCCAAGCTTTGCGCGATGTACGTAGACCGCAAGCTTGCAGGCCTTCAGGCGGTTCAGACACTCTCTCGATTAAACCGAACTCGCGCAGGCAAAGACAAAACGTTCATCCTCGATTTTCAAAACACAATTGAGGACATTCAGACTGCGTTCAAACCCTTCTTCGAAGTCACATCCGTGGAAGCAATGTCTGATCCGAACATGGTCTATGACCTTGAAGGACGTCTCTATCGCTTTGGTTATCTTGACAAGGAAGAGATCGAACGCTTCGCGCGGACATACTTCAAAGGACCACTTAGCGGCGCTGACCGTGCGCAGCTCGAAGGTCTCGTAAAACACGCGGTAGCGCGCTTTGAAGCGGATGACGATGAGGGGCGGCAGGAAGAGTTCCGGCAACTTTTGAAGAGCTACGGGCGTTTCTACAGTTTTATAGCGCAGATCATGCGTCTTGAAGACACGAGCCTTGAGAAGCTTGCGACCTACGGCAACTGGCTCTCGCGACTTCTGCCCAACCGTGAAGTGCCGCCCGAGATCGAAATCACCGACGACATGCTGCGTCTACAGGCTTTTAAAGTCGTGAAGAAAGAGGCGGGCAGCGCATCGCTCGGTGCTGGCGATACTGAAGCGTTGAAGGCTATTAGCGAGTTTGGCGCTAAGCCGTACACAGAGGATGAAAAGAAAGAGCTTTCCGAGATCGTTCAGGCGTTCAATGACCGTCACGGCACAGACTTCTCAGAAGCCGACATGATCCGCTTCGAACAGGTCAACCGCGATATCATGGATGAGGACATGACCGAGATGCTGCGCAACAACCCACCCGATGTTGTCTATGCCGCGTTTCGTGACGCCTTCTTCCAAGGCGCAATCCGTATGTTCCAGCGTGACAACGAGATGAAGAATATCGTGCTCACTGATGCGGAAGCCCGAGACAAAGCAACACGGCACTTCTTCAATCGTGCTCTCAGGGAAGCGAGAAGCTGATGAGCGAGCAAGAGGCTGCTGCCGAGAATGATAATCAGGCGTCAGCGCTTCCACTTGCAGCAATGTCTTGCCCAATTGACGACAACTGTACCGGAGAACGATGGCAGGTTCAGGATAGCGACCAACTTGCACGTTTAATCGCAATTATTGCGATGGGACAGGCTGCCCAGGCAAGCCATATTCTTTCCGAGCTCATCCCGGCAAAGCCAGCCTTTACTATTCCCGAACTCAAAGCTGAGGCCAAAATTAGGCTCACTGTTCAAGAAGAGAAGCAAACGCCGCGAACGGGCTATCCTTGCTGGCAGCGTGATGGATTTATTTTCGAAGCAATCTCGTGGATTGCAGCACGTCAGACCCATGGAGAAACTGCTTATATGAAAGACCCTCATGTTAGCGCAACTTCACAAGGGCTTGATGGACTGATGCTGGAGTTGTCGAGCGATAAAACACAAATCGATAGAACCACTGTCTTTGAAGACAAGTGCAGCGACGATCCAGTTGCGACTTTCAAAAATAAAGTGATTCCAGCTTTCCGTGATAGGCACGAAAATAAGAGAAGCGCGGAGATAATCGCTGCTGCGACCGCTTTACTTGGAAAGGCTGGCATTGATGATGGCATGGCAGCTAAGCTTGCTGCGGCGGTCACTGATCGAGCTAAACGGCGTTACCGTGCTGCATTTGCAGTAACAACCAAACTCGACAGTGATGACGGACGAAAAGCGCTCTTCGCCGGTTACAATGAAATCAGCGGTATCGATAAAGTCCAGAGATTAGGAGCATGCTTGGTCGTTCCCCCTGAGCTGAGAGGCTGGTTCGATCAGTTGGCGGAACAAGCGGTCGCGTATATCGATGCTCTCGACGATGGAGCCGTTGATGTTTGATGCAGCGACAGCCAGTCTATTGCGGTCAGCGCCGGAGCTACCAGGTCTAGATCCCAGTGAGCTGCCTGCCATTCTCACCTCCCATTATGCGGAATTAGCATCAATGCGTCTTAGGGGTGCTGAAGTGGAATCCAGTAGCGAAGAGGGCGATTGGAGCCTCGAACGAATCGCAGACTCATATGAACTTGCCGTTTCGCTGCAACCTGAGAGTTCGGCACGCGCTGCAGCTGCGTTTGTTGCCGGAACGGCCCAGCAAATCCTCGCCAGAAGGCAACTTACTGCGAATGATGGAGACGAGTTACCACCCAACATTGACCGGGATCGGCTTGATCCTAGTGTGGCGGCAGCGATCCTATTTCTTGCGTCAGAACAGTATGCCGATGCCAATGAGGCTGCGGTTAATATCGAGACAAATCGAGCAGGACAACTCTATGAGGCCACGATTCTCTCAGAGCATATCCAAGATCTTGCAAAGGGACGGCTAAATCAAATCCTGAAGCGGGCCGCAAGATGGCGTCGGCCTATTGATTACATTGACTTAGACATTCGCGCGCTTGCAGCGCTGCTTGAGGCACTTTCCACCGGTATCGAAATGCTGGCCGCACAAATGCTTCGGGTGGACGCTCCCGAACAGACTGGCACTCGATTTGTTGGACCTCAGCAAGCCTTCCAACGCGTACTCGAACTTTCTTCATCCAATTATGACATCGCAATCGGTGCCCCTCAAGGGCTCAACATTTTATACGCCGGTCCGTACCATCTCGCGTCCCTTTTGCTCGCTGTGGCGAACTCGATCTCTGAGGCTAGTCTGCTTAATACTCCAGCGCCATTCGATTCAAACGCCGAAGTCTGGGAGAGATGGCTCCGGTTTCGCGCCGCAAAGTTCCCATATGTTTGGTCTAATCACCGCGAGGCAATCGCCAACGAATTCCATCAAACCGGCGTTTCCTCAGTTGTGGTTCTCCCCACGGGTGCTGGGAAGACGACCGTTTCCTCTCTGAAGATTGCTGGCGTCCTTGCTCGGGGCAAGAAAGTTGCCTTTCTCGCTCCCACTCACGCACTCGTTGATCAGCTAACCGAAGACCTGCAAGAAATGTTTCCGAGCGAATTGCTTGGATCAGTCGTTTCAAGCGATTTCGACCTTCTCATGCAGGATGCTGCTGTCTTTCGTGACATCGAGGTCATGACACCTGAACGGTGTTTGGCCATGCTCTCGTTTGCGCCGGATGCGTTCAAAGATGTAGGCTTGCTTGTTTTTGACGAGTGCCATCTGCTTAGCCCCGAGAGTGGAAAAATACGCCGTGCCCTCGATGCTATGCTGTGCGTTTTGGGGTTCAGCCACGTCGCGCCGGAAGCTGATTTCCTCTTCCTGTCCGCCATGCTAAAAAACGGCGATGAGTTGGCACAATGGCTCCAAGAGCTCACAGGCCGAAAATCCATAGCCGTTGACCTGCTGTGGAAACCAAGTCGTCAGGCTCGCGGTGTAATCATTTATGAAGACGACCAACTCAATAGAGCCAGCACTCAAGCTCTTGAAGTTCAGATCGCAGAAGACAAGAAAAATAATAGCGTGGCGAGGAATTTGCGAGCACCGGCTGCAAGGCAGCTAACGGCAACCCCCTATGCAATCTGGGGGCTTCAGCACAATTGGCTATCCCAAGAGGAATCGATAGCGCATTGCGTCACAACACAACTACTTGAAGATCAAGTTACGCTTACCGGGAATATTAGATTTGGCCGACTTCAGCTCACGCCCAACGCTAATCACGTAGCTGTCGAACTTGCTGCAGCTGCTGCCAAGCAAGGTCTCAAGACTATTGTCTTCGTCAACACTAAGCGGGACGCGGTTTCGGTTGCAAAACAAATATCAAGCTTGCTGTCACAAGAGGTCGAAATAACTCCAATCGAGCAGGTGCGTTGGGATGCACTTGAATTAGAACTTGGCAGTTTAGACCATTCTCTTCTCTCTGGGCCAGCTACTGCGGTACCACATAACTCAGCAATGCTCAGACTTGAGCGTGATATCGCCGAACGAATGTTTAAGCGTTCTGACGGCGCCCAAGTAATTGTCGCCACGCCAACTTTGGCTCAGGGCCTAAACTTGCCGGCCCAACTCGCAGTTTTGGCCGGAGACAAGCGTGCTGACCCTGTTAAAGGTGGTCGTGAAAATCTCGAAGCCCATGAAATCCTAAATGCGGCGGCTAGAGCTGGGCGCGCGGGGCATCTCGCGAATGGACTAGTGCTCCTTATTCCTGAGCCGATCATCACCTTTAAGAAAGAAGAGCCGCTGGAAAATGATGTAGTCGACAAACTTCAAGCCATTTTGCCCGAAGATGATCATTGTGTGACAGTTACCGATCCTCTTGAAATCGTTCTTGATCGCCTAATCCAAGGTCAAGCTACCGATCCCGATGTCAATTACACAATTAATCGGATGGCGATCCTTCGGAGTGTGGATGAATCCAGCGAAGCTACTCACCTATTTGATCTGCGTAAGTCCTTGGGCTCTTTTGCAGCAAAACGAAGAGAAGAAGAAAAAGAGTTTGACGACAAGATTGAAGCTTTAAGGAAAGTCGTCACAAGCGAAGAGGTCGAAGAGGTAGATCACAATGTTGCGGTTCTGTCCTCACAGAGCGGTTTGCCTGCAAAATTGCTAGTTGATCTAAGGGGCCGGATCATAGCCGATATTGGTTCGCTTCCAACGAATGTTAGCGGTTGGTTGGAATGGATGATCAAATGGCTGCAAGAGCATGAGGACGCCCGGTCAGCGCTTCTCGGAGATATAAGCGGAAGCATCTTATCTGCATGCGGCGAAGCCAAGAATGCCGAACTAACAAAAGAACATCTCGACCTTCTTTTAGCTGCGCTGATAGCTTGGGTTGAAGGAAAGTCACTTCGGGAGATTGAGGCAATTCTTGGAGGGGAGCCCGATAGTGCTACACCTACTAAGAAAATATGCCCGCGAGCACGTGAGCTCGTGGGCACGATTGTCCCGCGAGGTATTTCTTTTGCCGTAGGGCTGATTGCGCACATGCTTGAGGATGTGGACCCTTTCGACAAACAAGAGGATCTCGACCGCCAGTTGATTGAGTGTCTTGGTACAGCTGTGAGAAAAGGGCTCAATGAAGTTGCGATGCTGTTTTTTGCCTCGGAGAAAAAAGACTTAATTTGTCGGGTTCAGATCCATGAAGCTTGGAAAAATCGCGGGCAAGAGCTCTTTGGCGCGACATAGAAGAGTTTAAGATTTTGTATTATGAGTCATTATTTTAAGTTTTTGGAATTCAATGAATATTTCTGCGAAAGGTGCGTAAATGGGTTGGGCTGTCGTGAACCGAGCCTGCAGTCTCGGCCATTCGGCTTCCATCCCTAGCGCAGGGCATATTGAGCTGTCTTACAGCCCTTTCCCGTTGATCGGGGAAGCCTAAGAGGCTCTGCCTCTTATCTCCCCGAAAGGACAATAAACACCGACCGTGGCTCATTGCATTGCGCCCGCACCACTCGGCATTGATTGTCCTTTACCCCTCCCATCTCCGTCCTCGGCCGGAAGCAGGGTTGCAGGAGCGCAACCCACTTTCAAAGGAGGACAAAATGACAGTGACCTTTTACGCCCAGCCCTACGATATCAGTGCGACAGGGTTCTATTTTACAAACCAACAAAGCTACCGCGAGAACATCAGTAAGCGGCGGCTGTCCCCCACCTATTCACTTCCGTCGTGATGCAGGAATCCATACCCATTGTTGATTTGGGAATGGAGGCGGGTTTGGGAGTCCATAGAGAGCTCCATATGGAGTCCGTATGCGGTTATGAGATTTTGCCGCGCGACACGGGAATGCGCCGTTGGCCCAATGAAGTGAAGGGGCAGCTTGTCGCGGAGACCTATCTTCCCGGGGTGACAGTGAACGAGGTCGCCCGGCGTGTCGGCATGAAGCCCAACCATCTCTCGGCATGGCGGCGTTTGGCACGGGAGGGCAAACTTGTGGTGCCGGATCTTCCGGGAGCCGAGTTTGTACCGGCCGTTCTGGAACCGCCCCCTGTGTCCATTGAAGAGGATGCGAAGCCGCTGGCCGCGGTGGAGATCATTCACGGCGGAACCACAATCCGGCTGGACGCTTCCGTGAGCCCGGACAGGATTGCCGATATCGTGTGCGCCCTTGGGCGTGGATCATGATTTTCCCCTCGAACCGGGTGCGTATCCTGGTGGCGACAAAGCCAGTCGACTTCAGAAAAGGACATGATGGGCTAAGCGCCCTGGTCCAGTCCGTTTTGCGCAAGGACCCGTTCACCGGCACGGTTTTTGTGTTCCGGTCCAGGCGAGCCGACCGCTTGAAGCTCCTGTATTTTGACGGCACCGGCCTGGTCATGGCTTACAAGCGGCTGGAAGATACGACCTTCACCTGGCCCGCCGTTCGGGATGGTATGATGTCGCTGAACCATGCTCAGTTCGAGGCACTGTTCTCGGGCCTGGACTGGCGCAAGGTGAAGGCATTGGAGGCTCGTTCTCCGGCTGCGGCAGAATGAATCAGGTGCCGGAAATGGCGGGCATCCGCAGCCGCCTCGGGCTATTCTCGGCCCATGCCTTCCACTGTCGCCATCGACCTTTCCGCGATCCCCGCCGACCAGCGTGATGCTGTCGCCGCGCTCTTGCGCGAAAGGGATGCGCTCAAGGAGATCAACAGGCGCCTGGAGCACCTGGTCGCGGAGTTGAACCACGCGGTTCACGGCAAAAGGTCGGAGAAACTCAGCGAAGATGAACGGCAATTGGCTTTCGAAGACCTCGAGACTGCCATCGCCGAGGTTGAGGAAAGCCAGGACACGCAGATCCCTTCCGAGGGCAAAACCCGCCGTCCGGCCCGTCGCAACCGGGGCAACCTGCCGAAGGACCTACCGCGCATCGAGCGTGTGATCGAGCCCGACAACCTGCAATGTCCCTGCGGCTGTGGTGAGATGCACAAGATTGGCGAGGATCGCACGGAGCGGCTCGACATCGTGCCCGCACAGCTGCGCGTGATCGTCACCGTCCGCCCCAAATACGCCTGCCGCGCCTGTACCGACGGCGTCACCCAGATGCCGGCACCGGCGCATCTCATCGAAGGCGGTCTGCCGACGGAAGGCGCCATTGCGCATGTTCTGGTTGCCAAGTACGCAGACCATTTGCCCTTGCACCGGCAGAGCCAGATCCTTGCCCGGTCGGGCATCGATATCCATCGCAGCACGCTGGCGGATTGGGTCGGCACCGCCGCGTTCCACCTCGCCCCGGTGTTCGACCGGCTGGCCGAGCATCTGAAGGTGTCGACCAAGCTGTTCATGGACGAGACCACGGCGCCGGTGCTGGATCCGGGCCGCGGCAAGACGAAAACCGGATATCTATGGGCCTTGGCCCGAGACGACCGGGCCTGGGGCGGGGACGATCCACCCGGCGTGGTCTTCTTCTATGCGCCTGACCGCCGCGGAGAGAACGCGGAGAAAATCCTTCGTGGCTTCGACGGGGTCCTGCAACTCGACGGCTACCAGGGCTACAACTGCCTGACGCGCCCGTCCCGCAAGGGTGGCGATCCGATCCGCGTGGCCCATTGCTGGGCGCACGCACGGCGGAAACTGAAGGAGGTGTTCGATAGAGACGGCTCCGAGATCGCCGCCGAAGGCTTGCGCCGGATCGCCGACTTCTACAGGGTCGAGGCCGATATCCGCGGAACGGCGCCCGGGCAGCGGCTCTCGGCCCGGCAGGCCCGCACCGCGCCTCTGGTCGCCGCCTTTGGCGAATGGCTGCAAGAGCAACGCCGCCGGGTCTCCGCCAAGTCCCGTCTCGGCGAGAAGCTTGCCTACATCCATCGTCACTGGGACGGTTTGCAGACCTTCCTCCACGACGGCCGTGTCGAGATTGATAGCAACAGTGTCGAGAATTTGATCCGGCCAATTGCATTGAACAGGAAAAATGCATTGTTCGCCGGCCATGACGAGGGCGGCCGCACCTGGGGCCGCATCGCATCGCTCATCGAGACCGCGAAAATCAACAACGTCGAACCCTTCGCCTATCTCAAGGCCACCCTCGAAGCCATTGCTGGCGGTCATCCGAAAAGCAGGATCGACGAACTCCTGCCGTGGAACTTCACCCCGTCAAGATGAAACCCGGTGGGCCGCAGACGGCGCTTACGAACATCACAGGCAGGGTCAATGCCTATGGCCAGCCAGTGGAGGAGTTCGAGATTCAGTTCATCAACGGCTTTGTGCTGGACAGCAAGCTTGCCCGTGCCATCGAGCCGAGCCAGTGCAACATCATTGCCATGATGGAAGCCATGGAGACATGGACAGAAGAGCAAAAGCTGAAAGTGATCATCGCCGTTGGTGAAGGCGGGGCGTCATTCGACATCATGGCCGATGATCCCGATGATATCGAGATTGATCTCTACAGCGATATGACGCTGGAGGATTTGGCCTATCAGTTTGTCGATGAAGGGCTGTTTGGCGAGATTCCTGAACGGCTGTCCTTCTATCTGGATTATCAGGCTATCGCTCGCGATCTTGGTCATGATTATGCCGAGACCTGCATTTGCGGTGACCACTATGTTTATCGGCTGGCGTGAGGGAGGATGCGATGAAACAGCGATCCCAACTCTCATACCGCGATTATGGCACTGGTCACCCTTGGTATTATTTCCTTGGCGGTTCCGTCCTCCGTCCGAAGGTCATCAAAGCGATGACCAAGGCGTCAGGCTACAAAGGCTATCTGCGCGATGAAATCGCCGATGCTGACAGCAAAGCAGAACCCGCACGAAGCATGGCCTTGCGCACACTACGCTCAAAGGCCGTGCAGGACTTGCGTAGCGATCTGTCCGGCTATCGGCGGTCAGCCTTGCGCCTGCATCGCTATCGGAGAGATAATCCAGTCTCCGTCGATGCCCTCAGCAGTTCCGATGTGCATACGGCCATCAGTCTCAAGCATAATCATCTGGTCAATGATTTTGCCCATCTGATCACGATTGACGATCTGCTGAACAGGCAGGGAGATTTGTTTGGGAAAGGCTAGCGCCAATTGGCCTTAAATGATCTTGAGCCAGTTAGGCAACGGGTGATTGTTTTTTTCACGCTCCGTCATATCCCAATACAGCCATTCCATCAGGTTCTCTGAGAGGGTCTTATCTTCACGGTACATGTCGCATTTCTTGATCCATGCTTCCATGTCTTCTCCCTGATCATTCGCGACCCAATCGACGTAACGCCAATAGCTGGCGGGCAGAACGACACGCTCTTCAACGTCGAAGGCGTTTTTGACCATCCGTCCTTCGGACTCGGTTCCGCTTAATTTTGGTTGTTGGTCTAGGTATTTTTCGAAATTATATTGATCCATAGGGCAGAATAGCAGGACGATGGCTCGCCCTGCTATTTGAACATATTCCTAAAGCCGTCTACCGCTCGTGCCCCTGATCCTTCTCGGGCGATTGTGTGATGAGGGGTTTGAACTCCCGTCCAGGCGGATCAAACACCTCGCGCACCTTCTCAACGGCCTGCTTGTCACGCGCATTTTTAGGCTCGACATTCCAGCCACGGTCGAAGTTGGCAACAGGCGTTTTGTCCCTATACATCACCAGACGCTCGATCTTGCCATGCTCCAGATTGCGTTCGGACGGCAAGTCCGAGAGCTTCACCGAGAACTGATAGCCCCGCATGGTGACGATCCCGCCATGCGTCCAGCCTTCCTGCTCGGGATGATCTTTTATCAGGTCAGGCATGGACTTCTGGCTTTCGGGTGTCGTGAGACCAACCTTGGTTCCACTTGTACCGCGAGGCGCGGTATTGCTCGTACCTCCTAGCGCGTATTGCGGTGGTTTGGGGGCATGGCCCGTGTCGCCTTTATCGTGGATGTTATCCAGCTTCTGGGCCTTTTCGCTACCTTCTTTGGCTTTGTTTGCTACGCCGTCGTTGAACGGCTTTTTCGGGTGCTCAGTCATGTGTTCGGTCCTCTCAACAGGCCTGCAATGGTCGTGTGATTGTCTTTGCCATGCAGATCGTCGGGATAGCGGGGCGGATAGCGCAGATCGAACAGGCCATGGATGGCGTTGGTGATGCCCCGCCTTGCAAAGAAGCGCACTAAATCCATTGACCCGTCGGTCTCACGGATGGCGGTGTCATCAAGTGCGATGGGCAGACCGCCAAGGCGGGCGGCGCGGCACAAGGTGGGAAGGTCGAGTTCGATGTTCAGGATTTCACGGTGATCGCGTTGACGCATGATCATCTCCAAGATGGATTGGAAAGGGGAACGAGGGGCATGTGCCCCTCGCGAGGTCTCAGGCGTTGTCCTTGGCGTAGAGATTGACGCCACGGTCTTTCAGCTCGGGGTCTTCAAACCACGGCACCTTGTTCGCCATGATCGGGTTCATGTTCCCGATCAGAAGCAACTGGCGATCTGACGGCATGCGCATCAGCTCATCCGGATAGGCGAGCTTGCGCTGTGTTCCGGTGGCCGTGTCCGTGGTTGTGGTGGTATCGGACTCTGAGATTTCTTTGCCACGTGTGATGCCGAATGCGCGGGCAATCGCCGTCGAGAAATTCCAGACCGTGGTCTCACCACACAGCTTCGAGAAATACTCAGCCGTGAAGCTGTCTCTTGACCCGAAATATTGCAGCACACCGGCATTGGCGACGAAGGTCTCCCAGCCATCGCCGTAATTCCTACGTACCTGGCTGAGATCCTGGGCGATGCCATGGATCTGGATTCCGTACCCTGCCATGAGCCCGAAGGCCTGTTCGACCATCGAGAGCCGGCCAAGAGCAGGCATCTCGTCCAGAATGAACAGGACTGACTTGTCGGGCTTCTGCTCGATGTTCCGCGCATTGACCGTCAATGCCTGTTGGATCAACAGGCGCAACAGCCGCCCATAGGCTTCGAGCCGGTCAGATGGGAGAACCAAATAGATGGTCATCGGCTTGGTCTTCAGATCAGCGAAGCTGAAGTCCGAGCGCGACAGGCTTTCCCGCACGCGTGCCGAATCCAGAAACGCGGTCTGGGCTTGCATTGAGGCAAGGATGTTGGAGAGGAGCTTCGGGTCTTTTTGCAACATGGAGGCACCCGTTGCCCGCACCTTGTGATGCGGTGATTTGAGCATCCGCTTGAAGAGTGCTTGCAGATCGTCGCCATCGAGCATCAACAGGTCGCGCACACGACCGAGATTCCGCTGACCGTCTTCCGCAGGATCGGTTGCGACATAGAGGATCAGGCCGTCCAGTGTCGCCTTGGATGAATTGTCGAAGAAGGGCTCGCTCTTGCTTTCCATCATGATGATGGCATCAGCCAGCAGGAGAGAGTTCTCGCCGATATCGACGTCACCTGGCTCTAGCCAATCAAGCGGGTTGAAGCATGCCGTCTCAAGGCCAGTGATGCCCCATGGGTCAAAGACAAAAACCTCTTGCCCCATTTCCTTGCGGTGCCCTGCTGTGATCATAGAGTTTTCTCCTTTGGGATCGATGACCACGACGGAACTTTCACGCGTGAGCAGGTTCGGAATGATCGTGCAGGTGCCTTTGCCCGAGCGGTTCGGCGCAACGGTGAGCATATGCCGGTCATCGACGTAGGAGAGCGGTTCAAGACCGTTTGCACTTGTGGACGTAAAACCCAGACGGAAGCCTTGAGCGGTGACGATGCCTGCCAGCATCATCTCGCGGGTTGTCGCCCAACAAGCAGAGCCAAAGGTGGTTGGACGTTCTGTGATCCGCTCGACCACACCGCGGAACCAGTAGCCAAGGCCAGCAAAGAAGGAGAAGAACGCAACAAAGGTTGCGGTTCCCCAGCCCACAGGGCCATGATCGAAGGCGATCAGGTATCCCATCATGCTGACGAGAACGCCAGTGATCACCATGCGTGCCGTGCTGTTATTGCGTGAGAAAAACCATCCCAGAACAAATCCGAACAGCCCCGGCGCGACGGCAAAGCCGATGCGATAGAGAGCCAGATTGGGTGAGTATCGTGGTGGCTCAAGATAGAGCCAGTAGTCAAAGACCGACGCCTGTCCGGCCATTGCCATACCAAGAAGGCCGAGGACAGCCCCGCCCAAAAACAGTCCGGTTTTGCTGGCGAAGAACTCCTCGACAGCAACCCAGCTGTTGCCAGCGGGTGGAGTGGAAACTTGTTTCGTCATAATCGATCCTTTCCAGGATTGCTTGGTGGTTAGAGGGTGAGGTTGAGATCAGACCGGCTTCGGGTTTGCTGCCGTGTCTGGTCCTGCATCCGCTCAATCTGCTCGCTCATGCGCATGGCCTGAGCGATATCGCGGGTGAGGATTTGGCGATCTTTGATGTGCTTGCGACGAAGCTTTTGAATGTCGGCTTGGAGTTTGCGACGCTCGATCATCTGCGCTTTGACCAGCTCGTCCCGTTGCCACTGGTCACGCATGGCGGCGTCCCAGGCTTCTTTTTCGTTCTGACGTTGAACCTTGAGACGATTACCCGACACGCGATCCCAGAGACCGCGTAGCCCTTTCGTCATGCGGGCATTGCGCGCGCGTGTTTCTTCCCGCTCGCGTTGTCTTTGTTTGGACTTGAGGGAGAGACGTTCGGCGCGATGCGCCTGCTTCATCCGTTGCCGTTCTTCGGCAAGTGGAGCCATGTCCTGATCATGCTTGGCATCGACCTGGCCGATATAGGTCTGGATATGATTGGTCAGTTTGTTCGCGATGATCTGTTTTGTTTGATCGACGGAGTCGAATGCCGAGGGATGACCAAGCTTGGCTTTCACCTCTTTGGTCTTGATCCCCAGCATACGCGGGACGGAAAAGACTTCGCCGTGGATATCGATGGCGACGAAGCCGCGCCGGTCACCACGAGCGAGAAAGTAGCCTTTATCCTCCAAGGCATGCTTGAAGGCTTTGGCGCTATCCGACCTGTTCCACGCATCCTGAAAGCTCTGTTTGATCTCGCGGGGGTCGAGCTTCAGGCGTTTGGCCTGCTGCCATTCGGCCAGGGTGAAGTTGAGGGGCGATTTTCCGCCATCACGGCGTAAGCCGTCTGGCATCTCCCAGCCGTGATCGAGATACAGCTCGCGGGCGAGGCTCATCAGCCTGTTCTTGAAGTGGGGGAGGTTGATCGCCGTCATGGTGGCGGCATCAATCCGCGACCACACCACATGGGCATGCCGTCTGCCTTCCTTTTCGTGAAAGACAATGGCGCGCGGTTGGCCGTCCAGACCGAGTGCCTGTTCGGCACGGTCAGCGGCATCTTTCAAATCCTGCTCGGAGGCGACGATCTCTTGCGGTGGATTGAGGGAGAGTGAGAACAGGAACTGCTCGCACTTTGTGCCCTTGGAAATTGCATAGGCCTCGGCCAGCGCCCCGTGCAGGTCACGCGCCACAAAGCCACGCACCTCGAAAAGCGTGACATGATCGTTATCCTGATCATTCATCAGGTGATCTGCGAGGTTCTTTGCACCGCTGCGCTGAGAGCCCTTGAGGATCATGGGATCAATCCTCGCAGGCAACGGCTTGGGCGAAGGTCTGTCGCAAGGACTGCGCCAGCTCAGCCTCATCGATCTGAAAACCAAGAGCCCGCATCAAAAGCAGGCGCATGGTCACAATTTCTTCGCAGGCTTTCCGTACAGCGGCGGGAGCATCAGCATCCCATTGCAGAACACCGGTTTCGGCGGCCTTCGCCAGTCGATCCAGGCTTTCGACCAGACCACTTGATCCAAGGCAGGCGAGAACCTGAGCCAGAGCCGTGTGGTCTTTGACAGGAGCACGGGCACCGCGATGCCGGTTCTTCTCGCCATCGGCAAACAGGACAGTTTTGATATACGCCCCAACAGCCATCGCGCCCGCGCGGCGTTGCAGTTCCGAACGTTCATCTGCTGTCAGGCGAATCCCAAAAGTTTGGGTTTTGGAATTGGCTGAGTTGCTCATGGCCGAGGCCCTCGCAACTCATTGGCATAGGGCTTTAGGCACTCATGCCAGTCTTCTAAAACGGTGCAACATTCCTCGAAGGTTTGTCTTTCGAGGCGCACCATATTCGAAGCATTTCTACCGATGCTTCCTCAAAAGGCTGCCCCTCCGGGCGGCCTTTTTGCTTTTCCGCATTGCCTGCAAAATACCTGATTGCTCTGGGAAAATTCAGATACCGGCTTTTTGGGTTTGTTGCGATGTGCTTTTCTGCATTGAACAGCCTCAGCGGGCTACTGGCAAAAACCGGTCCGGCACATTCATGCGAAATCGAAGGAAGCCGCACGTGTTCAATTTCCGTTCCATCAATACTTCGTCCTGTGCCGCAATGATGACCCTGAGCTTGCTGGCAGGTCCGCTTCAGGCGCAAGAGCAAGAGAAAGTGCAGGAGGCAATGGTCCCGGCCAGCGCCATTGCCGGTGCTGTGACGTCTCCCGTCGACGGCGATATCAATCGCTTTCGTGCAATCCTCGTTGAAACGGAAGAAGGCGCCGATCTCTACGTCTTTACGGACGCAGGAGAGGGCTGGAAACAGGTTGCCCATGCGAAAGACATTGTGTGGCGTGGCGGCATGTATGGCCAGGAGCCCTGGATGGAGGCAACCGAACACGGTTCGTTGAAAATCTATTCGGAAAATTCGGCTGTCGGACGCAACCGTTGGGAACAGGTCCTGACCATTGCCTATCGTAACGGCGTCTTCCGGGTCGCCGGATACACCTATTCCTACTACGATACGCTGGATCCGGATGCGAACGGGCAGTGTGACGTCAACCTTCTGACGGGCAAGGGAGTCCTGAACGGGAAGAACTTCAAGACTTCACTCGGTGCCCTGCCTGTACAGGATTGGACCATGGATACGCGGCCGCCGGAGTGCGAGGTCGAGTGATGCGGCCTTTGCGGCGAGTGTCCGCACTGGCTGTAGAAGCGGTTCTGAAGGGCTCTTGATGACGCTTTGTCGTGTTGTTGTCCGTCATTGAGAAAACACGGGAGGGATGACATGTCCGATATCGCAAGGCCGGATTGGCGCTGGGTGATCCGCGGCATGATTCTGACGCTCGTCATCTGCCTGTTGCTGATACAGCTCTTCCCCGAAATTTACGCCGTAAAGGATTTCTGGCTTGTCACTGTGCCGAGTGGCGCCTTATGGGGCAGCTTCTTGTCGCGTCTCTTGAGCGAGCCGGGGCTCTGGAAACTTCTCGTGACGAGCGCGGAAGGTGCTGCGATGATCGTCGTGCTGTTTCTTGTGGTGTTTCGTCCGCTGATTGCCTGGAAAGCGTATCTGGTCTGCGTCGCCTTGACTGCCGTCTCGGCAATCCTGTTTTTTACCTACGTCCTTCCCGCAATGCCGAACAGCACGCTGCTCATGGTCTTGGCTGGCAGTCTCTATTCATCGTTCCGCTATGGCGTCACGCTTGCGCTGCTCTATGCACTCGCGCTCACGTCGGACACAGCGCCAACCAATCGGCAGCTTCCCGCCCATGCGTGAAGGTGTGAGACAGGGCATTGCGGAGCGACTGAAAGCCCTCCGGACTAGGTTCGTTCTCGTGTGGCTGGCGATTGCATTTGTGTCGCCCGCGGCATTTGCGCAGTCGCTTTCCGTTTATCCTGCCGTTGACCCAGGCAGGTTTGGCGCGATGACGTGCCAGCAGCTTTGGTATGTCGAGCAGGAGGTGCTGGCTGCGGGCAGAGTGTGTCTTGCCAGCGAGAGAGCGCGCCGCGCGTTCCGCCGTGCGGAGCGATGCATATCCGATGACGAGGCCATTCTGCCACAGGACACCCGTGACTATCTCGATCACTTGCGAAGCGTTGCAGCGGACAAGGGGTGCAGCGGCCCCGAGAGGCGCTGAAGGGCTTCAAGGAAAGTTGGCAGGCATTTGAACCAGAGCGGCATTTCCGAGTTAAGTCTGTGGACCGGTTTCGCTTTTCCGGTGGCGCTTTGCCGCCGCAAACGCTAGATCTGGTGAGGAGTGTCCGGTGCCTTTCGCCGGAAGAGTTCGTTGCGTTTTGAGGGGAGGCGCCAGATGAGTGAAGCATCCGAGCTTGATGTCACCGCCTCTCCCGTTCCTGACATTCCGGTGCGCGACGAGGATGAGCATCTCAATCGCGAATTCATTGCGGCTGTTGAAGCGGCAATCGAGGCGAACGATCAGGATGGCCTGAGACACCTTGCCGCCGATCTTCACGAAGCCGACACCGGTGACCTTCTCGAGACGCTGGATCCGGAGGATCGGGCGTCCTTTATCCGGCTTCTGGGCGAGGACTTCGACTATACCGCGCTGACCGAGATCGATGAGGCAGTGCGTCTGCAGGTTCTGGAAGACCTGCCGACGGAAGTCATCGCCGAAGGTCTGGGCGATCTCGATTCGGATGATGCGGTCTACATTCTGGAAGACCTCGATGAGGACGACCAGGCTGCTATTCTGGAAGAGCTGCCTTATGCGGACAGGGCCCAGCTGCAAAAGGCTCTGGATTACCCGGAAGAAAGCGCCGGCCGGCGCATGCAGACCGAATTCATTGCGGTTGCCCCGTTCTGGACCATCGGTCAGACAATCGACTACATGCGCGAGGCCCGCGACCTTCCGGACAGCTTCTACGAAATCTACGTGGTCGATCCGACGTTCAAACTGCTCGGATCCGTTCACCTGGACAAGATCCTGCGCACCAAGCGGGACGAGAAGGTCACTTCCATCATGGAGGAGACTCGCCAGGCGGTGCTCGCGACGGAAGATCAGGAAGAGGTCGCCCGCCGGTTTGAGCGCTACAACCTCGTTTCCTCCGCTGTTGTGGACGAGAACGACCGCCTGGTCGGTGTTCTGACGGTTGATGACATCGTCGACGTCATCCAGGAAGAAGCGGAAGAAGACCTGCGTGCCCTGGCCGGTGTCGGTGACGAAGAGATTTCCGATAATGTGATGACCATTGCGCGCTCGCGGCTGACCTGGCTGGTCGTCAACCTTGGCACTGCCGTGCTTGCCTCGGTGGTGATTGCGCTGTTCGAGGACACGATCGAGGCCATGGTGGCGCTGGCGGTGCTGATGCCGATCGTCGCTTCCATGGGGGGCAACGCCGGCACCCAGACGATGACCGTTGCCGTGCGTGGTATTGCCACCCAGGAACTGGGTGCACGCAATCTTTTGCGCGTTCTCAACCGCGAAATTCTGGTGAGTGTGTTCAACGGTGTTGCCCTGGCCATCCTCATCGGGGTGACTGCCTGGATGTGGTTTGGCAGTCCGGGGCTCGGCGTAGTGATTGGTGGTGCGATCGTGATCAATCTGCTGTTCGCGGGTCTCTCCGGCCTTTTGATCCCGATCGCGCTCGACAAGATGAACGTCGATCCGGCGATCGCCTCGAGCGTCTTCGTGACGACGGTAACAGATGTGGTCGGTTTCTTCGCCTTTCTCGGCATCGCAGCGCTTTGGTTCGGCCTGCCGTTCTAGCCTCCAATCGGCAGGCCTCGTTTAAAGGTCAGTCACCGCATACCAGAACCTTCTGTCGCAGACACGCGGCCGTGCGGTGATGGAAGGCCTCGCGATAGGCGCTGTCCGAATAGAGTGCGACCAACGCGGTTAAATCGGGATAGGCGCCGATAGCGACCAGATCCCAATCCTCGTCCTGCCCCAGGAACATGCCCTGAAACGGTCCGACATAAAGGAACCGTCCACCAGCCCGCTCCATGGCCGGCATGCTTGCAGCCGCATAACTGGCAAAGGCTTCCTGGCCCGTCTGGCCCGTCGTTCCGTCCGCATATTTCGCGGCGGCATTCAGCTTGAAGAAATTGATCAGGGTTACGGGTTTGTCGTTCGCCCGGCTGAGGATCTGCGTCCATTGGCTTTCCGTCGGGCTGGTGCCGTCGGTTCCCGGGCCGTACCAGGTTACGAATTGGGCTGACTGTTGCTTGACGTCCATGAGGCTTCTCCATAACTTTACACGTGTCAAATTGCAGGAAAGTTTACACGTGTCAAGTCAAGCTAGGGTGCAACGCACGCGCGCGGAAATTCTCGATAGTGCCTGGACGCTCATCTCGCAGCGGGGAGCGGACGTGTCGCTGGCGGAAATCGCCAAGGCCGCAAAAATCAGCCGGCAGTCCGTCTACGATCACTTTGGTTCGCGTGGGGGGCTGATTCTGGCGCTCGTCCGGCGGGCTGATGAACGTCTCGACATACGGGCGAAACTGTTTGCAGCCTTTGACAGGCCACAGCCGCATGAACGGCTGAATGCTACTGTTGCCGTCTGGATCGGTTTCGTGAAGGAAATCTACCCGGTTGCCTCGGATCTTATCCGCCTGCGAACCACCGATGCGGACGCATCGGCGGCGTGGGAAGACCGGATGTCGGAGCTGAGGCAATGGTTGCTTGTGTTGACCGGATCGCTGGAACGCGACGGTGCGCTGCAATCCGTCTGGACAGCGAAGTCGGCTTCAGAATTTCTCTGGGCGTCGTTCAGTGTGCAGGCCTGGGGTCTGTTGACACAGGACTGCGGCTGGGATGAGGGCGAGGCGGAAGCTGTCCTGACGAGAACACTGCGGCAAGCATTGCTGACGGAAAAATGATGCCGCGGAGGTCGTGAATGTGGGTCACTAAAAGCAAACACACCTGACGCGGAGTGGAATAGCCCTGGTTCAAAGGTTCGGCGGGCAGGCCATGCCTGGGCTATGGCTGCTTCCTGTCGAAAGTTTTGTTGTCGAATTCAACAAACACGACGCCATGGAGGCGGATGCCGGTCGACCAAGACTTGAGCTGCGCTGCAAAAGGTCACGCAGACCCATTATTGCCAAAGCAAAAGGCCCCGAGATTTGTGCTGGTTCAGCAATCTCCCGGAGCCTGTTTGATGGCTACTCATTTTGCCCGCCGATCAATGCCAGGTATCACTCCAGGCCAGCTTTACGCAAATTGTCCCGAAGCGTCATGACCTTTGCCTGAAGGTCGATGACTTCTTCCAGTTTCAGTCCGGTCGAAGACATGATGCAGGTGCTGAAATGTTCCGTTTTCTTCTGCAAGGCGCGGCCCTTGCGGGTCAGTTTCAGGATAACCTGGCGCTCGTCCTTGATGTTGCGCGTGCGCGTTACATGCCCCATGGCCTCAAGCCGCTTTAACAGTGGCGTCAGCGTGTTGGTGTCGAGCTGCAGCTTGGACGTGATTGCACCGACCGGAACGTTGTTTGTTTCCCAGAGCACCGTCATGGCCAGGAACTGCGGGTAGGTGAGCCCGACTTCCTTGAGCAACGCCTTGTAGACGCCGTGCATCGCGTGGTTGGCGGAATACAGCGCAAAACACAAGTGCCGGTCGAGCGGCAAGCTGCCATCATGGATTTTCTGACTGTCGTCGTCCTGGTCGCTGGCAAGGTCATTGGCAGCGGATGCAGATGCGGCCTGCTCGGTGCCGGTATCTTCGCCAGCCTGCGTTTCCGCAGAAACGTCAGGCGTCTGCCCGGTATCAGCTATCTCCTGGCTGGAAGGCGTTTCGGCGACGGCAACTTCCGCTTCGCGTGCGTCATTGCTTTCAGCGCCGGAAGCCGTTTCCGCCTCAGGCTTGGCAGCGGCCTTCTTGCGCTGTTTCTTCTCAGACTTTTCGGCTTTTGCCGGCTTGTCTTTTTTTTGTTTTTCAGTCGCTTCCGGCGCGGAAAATCCAATCGCGTCCAGCAGGGACATCTGGTTTGTGGTCTCGCTCATTCGCCTCTTATAAATCGCGCGCGATATGGTCGCAACTGTTGACGAATTGGAAGCGTGTGTATATGTGGGTAATTTATATCGTGTACGATTAAAACGTATGAGATATATATGGCTGAATGACTTGTTATTTGAGAAAAAGGAGCCTGCAGATGGCTGTTGATGTGAAATATGAAACCAAGGCAAAGGCCACCGGCGGCCGCGATGGTGCGGCGGAAACGTTGAGCGGATCCTTCAAGGTCAAGCTGGCGACGCCGAAAGAACTCGGCGGCGCAGGCGGCGAAGGCAATAACCCGGAAGAGCTGTTCGCAGCCGGATATGCAGCCTGCTTTATTGGCGCGATGAAATTCGTCGGCGGGCAGGAAAAGATTGCAGTCCCGGCTGATACGTCCATCACCTCGACGGTTGGCATCGGTCCGCGTTCTGAAGGCGGGTTCGGTCTGGCGGTCGCGCTGGAAGTGTCCCTGCCGGGTCTGGACAAGGCTGTAGCTGAAGACCTCGTTGCCAAGGCACACCAGGTTTGCCCCTATTCAAACGCCACCCGGAACAACATTGACGTCAAGCTGACTGTCGTCTGACACAGATTGTCCGGTTCGACCTTTTGTGGTCGAGCCGGACCTCTTTTTGGGCTTCTGTTGGTGGAAAGGAGCTTTCGTGAGCCTCTTTGTTATCGATCTTCACTACACTGCTGATCTGCGGGAAATAGACGCTCTGGCGGAAGAACACAGGTCCTACCTGCGGGATCAGTATGAGGCCAGCCTGCTCCTGGCATCCGGTCCGAAACTGCCGCGAACCGGTGGTGTGATCCTGGCGCGCGCAGCAGACCGTGTCGAAGTTGACCTGGCGATCAACGAGGACCCGTTCAAGTCGGCGGGCGTTGCGGAATATACCGTTACGGAATTCAAGCCGGTCATGCACCCACGGAACTTCCCGATTTGACGCAATCACGGGCGATCACCTCTGTGCGGAATGCAGCCGCCAACGAGAATTCCAATTGGCGATGGCGATTTGAAAGAAAACCTTGCCGGGTAACCTGAAATTCCCAGCGGATGGGTGTTAAGAAGGTCCGACCTGTCTCACGCGGAGAATTAAGAACATGCGGCCGAAGCTTGATGGCATCCTGGAAACCGCCGTTTATGTCGACGACATGGAGACGGCTCACTCCTTTTATTCCGAAATCCTGGGATTGAGGCGCATGGTCGCTGGAGAAAGGCTGTTTGCCTATGATGCCGGCCCCGCGCAGACGCTTCTGGTGTTTCATCGCGGCCATACCGGGGAGGACGTTGAGACGCCGGGAGGTGTCGTTCCCGGGCACGATACGTCGGGGCACAGTCATTTCGCGTTTCGCGTTGGGTCCGACCAACTGGAACCCTGGCGGGCTTACCTGGGCGAGATGGGCGTGGAAATTGTCAGCGAGGTCGTATGGCCGGCAGGTGGCACCAGCCTTTATTTCAACGACCCGGACGGCAATGTCCTGGAGCTGGCGGCAGCCCCGCTCTGGCCGAATTACCTATCGTGATTCTTAACAGTTTTGCGGCAGGGTGACGGCGTTTGAAAGTCATAACAGGTGGCGCAATGAATTTCTTGCAAGCGGTCCTGCGGACATTGTTCTACGTTGCCGTCGGCGGGGTGATTTCGATTGTCGGAGCGGCGTTTTTCTTCATGAACTGGGAGCCTGACCGGAACCAATACACGATCCGCGGCATCGATATTTCGCACCACCAGGGTGATATCGACTGGGCGCAGGTGGCGGCGGACGATATTGCCTTCGTCTACATGAAGGCAACCGAGGGCGGAGACTTCAAGGACCGCGCCTTTGCCCGCAACTGGGCCGGAGCAGGAGGCGCGGGTCTGGCGCGTGGTGCCTATCATTTCTTCAGTTTGTGCAAATCCGGCCGCGAGCAGGCGCAAAACTTCCTGTCGGTTCTGCCGCAGGACAGCGACATGCTGGCACCGGTGGTGGATCTGGAATTCACCGGGAACTGCGCGCGCCGTCCGCCGGCCGAGGAAGTGCTGCAGGAAATCAGTGATTTCGTTGCTCTGGTCGAGCAGGGGCGCGGCAAGCAGGTCATCCTTTATGTGCCGGAGGATTTCTATCTGGACTATCTGAAAGGCAAGGGCCTGAACCGCCGTCTCTGGACGCAGTCGATCTGGCATTCCCCCGGCTATGTGTCAGACTGGTCGCTCTGGCAGTACCATGACCGGGGCACGATCAAAGGCATTTCCGGCGATGTTGATCTGAATGTCCTTCATCCAGAGAAGAGCTTGGATAACCTGAAATCCTGATTGATCAAGTGTATGAAATATAAGCCTTAAAATTGACGTGTTGACTTTAACGTAAAAAGACGGAACTGTGCGCCCAACAAGGAGTGGGCATGCAGCGTTATTACACCATCACCCAGCTGACGCAGGAGTTCGACATTACCACCCGAACCCTGCGGTTCTACGAAGCGCAGGGGCTGGTGTCGCCGACGCGCCGGGGGCGTCAACGCCTTTACACACCTGGTGATCGTACCCGCATCAAACTGATCCTTCGTGGCAAGCGTCTCGGATTTTCCCTGAACGAAATCAAGGAAATGATCGAGATGTACGGCAGTGCGCCCGGTGAAACCGGCCAGCTGCGGCTGCTCCTCGACAGGATCGCCGCCCGCCGGGCAGAACTTCTCGAAAAACAGCGCGATATCGAATTGACCCTGGTCGAGCTCGACGATGTCGAGGCCGGTGCAAAGGCGCGCATGGTCGAGCTTGAAACAGGCCCGGACCAACTGTCTGGCGCCGTTACGACCTCGGAGGACAAGTGATGGATCTTTCGCCTCGCGACGAAAACTGGGAACCCCGTGTCCGGGCCAGTTTTGCCGCGCAGAAATTCATGACCCATCTGGGGGCGAAGATGGTTCACGTCTCGCCCGGCGCGGTCGATCTGGAATTGACGATGCTTCCGGAACTGACACAGCAACACGGCTTTTTTCATGCCGGTGCGACGTCTTCTATTGCGGACAGTGCGGCAGGCTATGCAGCTCTGACGCTGTTTTCCGCCGGCTTCGGGGTGTTGACCAGCGAATACAAGATCAACCTGCTCAATCCGGCGAAACAGCCGGTGCTTCTTGCGCGTGGCCGGGTCGTCAAACCGGGACGAACGCTGACCATAGCCAAGGCGGATGTCTACGGACTGGATGACGGCGAACAGGTGCATGTCGCAACGGGGCTGTTCACGCTCATGAGCGTTGCCGGCGTCAAGGACTGAAGAATGACCGATATCACCATCAGGCCGCTGGAACGAACCGACAAGCCGGGCTGGCTCAAACTCTGGAAGGCCTATCTTGCATTCTACGAGCAGGATCTGGCGCCGGGAGTGACGGAAACCCTCTTTGAGCGACTGCATTCCGATGCAGGCCACCGCGCGTTCGTGGCAGTTCAGGAGAATGAGCTGGTTGGACTGGTCCATTACCTTTTTCACGATAGCACCTGGGCCAGTTCGTCCACCTGCTATCTGGAAGATCTGTATGTCAGCGAGAAGCTTCGTGGCGGCGGAGCCGGCCGCAAGCTGATCGAGGCGGTCTACAGGGCCGCGACCGAAGAACCGTCTGCCAGCGGCAAAGTCTACTGGCACACACATGATCACAATACACGCGCCCGGCAGCTTTACGACCGGATCGGCGTTTTGAGCGATTTTGTCCGATACGACAGGCCTTAAGAACTCTGGGAGGTAATCAAGATGATCCGTAACGATTTTCCGGGTTTCAATTTCGATCTCGGCGAAACCGCCGACATGCTGCGCGACACCGTTCGGTCCTACAGTCAGGACCGGATTGCGCCACTGGCAGAAAAGATCGACCGCGAGGACTGGTTCCCGCGGGAGCTCTGGCCGGAAATGGGAGACCTTGGCCTTCACGGGATCACAGTGGAGGAAGAATGGGGCGGTTCGGGTCTGGGCTACCTGGAGCACTGCATTGCCATGGAAGAGGTCAGCCGGGCGTCCGCATCCATCGGCCTCAGCTATGGCGCCCATTCAAACCTGTGTGTCAACCAGCTTCGCCGCTGGGGAAGTGACGACCAGAAGAAGCGCTATCTGAACAAGCTCGTGACCGGTGAACATCTGGGCGCGCTGGCCATGTCGGAACCGGGCGCTGGCTCAGACGTCGTTTCCATGAAACTGAAGGCGGAAAAGAAGGGCGATCGGTACGTCCTCAACGGTTCCAAGATGTGGATCACCAACGGTCCGTCCGCCGATACGATGATCATCTATGCCAAGACCGATCCGGAAGCCGGGCCGAAGGGCATTACCGCGTTTCTGGTCGAGAAGAGCTTCCCAGGTTTTTCCGTCGCGCAGAAACTCGACAAGCTCGGCATGCGCGGGTCCGAAACCGGTGAACTGGTGTTCCAGGATTGCGAAGTGCCGGAAGAAAACGTTCTCGGCCAGGTTGGCAAGGGCGTCAACGTACTGATGTCGGGTCTGGACTACGAGCGCGCCGTTCTGGCTGCAGGGGCCGTCGGCATCATGCAGGCAGCCATGGACGTGGTCATTCCCTATGTCCACGAGCGCGAGCAGTTCGGCCAACCGATCGGCACGTTCCAGCTTGTTCAGGGCAAGGTCGCGGACATGTATGTGACCATGAACGCCACCAAGTCCTATGTCTATGCGGTTGCCAAGGCGTGCGACCGGGGCGAGACCACGCGCGAAGACGCCGCTGGTGCAATCCTCTACGCTGCCGAAAATGCAACCAAACTGGCACTTGATGCAATACAGCTGCTTGGTGGCAATGGCTACATCAACGAATATCCGACCGGGCGTTTGCTGCGTGACGCCAAGCTGTACGAGATTGGTGCGGGAACTTCCGAAATTCGGCGGATGCTGATCGGTCGTGAGATCTTTAACAAGACCGCCTGATCACCGAATTCGGAGTATGGCATGAAACAGACCCGGCTTCCCGAAAAGCCCGACGCGAAATCTCCGGCGGGGGCCGATATCCGTTTCATCATGGATGGGCCGACAGGAAACATGATTCATTCGACTGTTCCTGTCGGCCAGACCAACCGCGCAACACGGCACAGGACCGTGCACGAGTTCTGGCATGTGCTTTCCGGCCATGGACAGATCTGGAGGTCCGACGATTCCAGCCAGCGCGTTGTCGACCTGGAAGCCGGTGTCTCAATCGATATCCCGGCTGGAACAGCTTTCCAGTACCGCAACACCGGTGAAAGCGTTCTGCAGTTCATCTGTATCTCCATGCCTCCCTGGCCAGGGGATGACGAAGCCGAATTTGTTGACGGGCCCTGGGAAGCGACGCTCGGCAGCACCTGAGACCAATCCTGCTACCGAACCGATCTGGCTTTTTCTGCGTATCGCTGTCACGACGAAAGTGAGGCAGCGAATGACGTCAATTGCGGTAATCTTTGGGGCCAGCGGCGGAATTGGCTCAGCCATGAGAGACCACCTTGAAGCGGGCAGCGGCTATGACAAGGTCATCGCCCTCCATCGAACGTCGTCACCACCTCTCGACCTGCTCAACGAACGCATGATCCAGGCCTGTGCCGACAGGGTTAGGGAGGAGGAGGGGGATGTTCGATTGCTGTTCGATGCCACCGGAGCTCTCACCTTGGGCAGTGCCCGTCCGGAGAAGAGCCTGCGCGAACTAGATCCTGAGGTCCTTGCCCGTTCATACGCGATCAACGCCATTGGACCGGCACTGCTGATGAAGCACTTTTTGCCGCTGCTCCCGAAAGAGGGCAGAAGCGTCTTTGCGACGCTTTCGGCCCGGGTCGGTTCGATCGGCGACAACGGTCTGGGCGGATGGTTTGCTTACCGGGCCGCGAAGGCTGGGCTCAATCAACTGGTCCGTACGGCGTCTATCGAGCTGGCACGCAAAAATCCCGCTGCTATCTGTATTGCGCTTCATCCCGGCACGGTGAAAACACCCTTGACCGAGAACTTTGCGAAAACCGGGCTCGACGTACAGGAACCGGCTGTTGCAGCAGAGCGTCTTGTCAATGTGCTGACCAGTCTTACGCCTGCAGACACCGGTGGATTTTTCGATCAAACCGGCAGGCCGATCCCCTGGTAGGCTTGGCGTGGGCTTAAATCCCGGCGTGTTGCGATCACCAAGCGTTCTTCGTCCGCTCAATTCAGGTGTTGGCAGGGACCCTTTCGTTTTTCAATGCCTCAATTTCAGAAACCCTGCTCGCTCAAGCGCATTTGGCGCATCCTTGCTAGCCGGTGACAGGGAGTTGCAGCACGGTCGTAAAGCAAGTTGATTGACAGCATACCAACTGGTCGGTATGAATAGCGCATGACAGAGAAACCTCAAAAGACCAAACGGCCGGATGCGCGGAGCAAGCTGCTGGATTCGGCACTGCGTGTGATCCGTATGAAGGGCTACACGGCCACCACCGTCGATGATTTGTGCCGGGAGGCGGGGGTTACCAAGGGGGCCTTCTTCCACCACTTTCGTTCGAAGGACGATCTGGCAGTAGCCGCTGCTGACTATTGGTCTGAAACGACCGGGGCTCTGTTCGAGAAGGCGACGTATCACGATCCCGAAGATCCGTTGGACCGGGTGCTCGGCTATCTCGATTTCCGCAAGGCACTGGTGCAGGGCGATGTGCCGGAGTTCACTTGTCTGGTCGGAACCATGGTCCAGGAAGTCTATGACACGAACCCCTCCATCCGCGATGCCTGCAACCGCAGCATAACGGGGCACGCCGCAACGCTGGTTTCCGATATCGCAGAAGCAGCTGAAGCCCGGGGCGTTGAAGTTCCAGGTGGTGCGGAAAGTCTGGCGCTTCACACACAGGTCGTGATCCAGGGGGCATTCGTGCTGGCAAAGGCAGGCAATGCGCCGTCGATAGCAATTGACAGCATCGATCATCTGAAACGTTACGTCGAACTGTTGTTCGGCCGGTCTAGAAACGGGAGAGCGCAATGAGTGAAGTCGAAATTCGCAAGGAAGGTCTGACACTGGAACTCAGCCGCGTCATTGCCGCGCCGCGTGAGGCGGTCTGGCAATGCTGGACCAATCCTGAATTATTGAAGCAGTGGTTTTGCCCGAAGCCCTGGTTCGTACCGAAGGCCGATATGGACGTCCGTCCGGGAGGGCGTTTCAATACAGTGATGGCCGGTCCGGAAGGGGAGCTGTTCGAGAAGGTCGGAATGTTTCTGGAAGTTGTCGACGGTGAGAAGCTAACGTTCACGGATGCCTATTCGGAAGGATATGTGCCGCGAGAAAACGCGTTCATGACCGGGTATGTGGAGCTGGCAGATGTACCGGGTGTTGGTACGCGCTTCACATGGGGGGCTCGCCACACTTCGGAAGCAGACAGGAAAAAGCACCTGGAAATGGGTTTTGAGGAAGGCTGGAAGGCCGCTTCCACTCAGCTTGATGAGCTTGCTAGGTCGATTGCCATTGAGGGCTTGCAAACAACTCCTGCGTTTTCCGCCAAGGTACGCACTTGCCTGTTCTTCAGTGAGAAGGGCGAAGAAGCCGCCAAATACTATACGTCCCTATTGCCGGATAGTGTGATGGGTTCGGTCTTCCGGCCGGATCCGAATGGACCTGTGCTTGTTGCCGAGTTCACCCTGGCGGGCTCACCTTTCATGATACTGAACGGCAACCCGGATATGCAGCCAAGTTATCTGACCTCGATTTCCATACTGACGGAAGATCAGGCGGAAACGGACAGGCTTTGGCAGGCGCTCCTTGCCGATGGCGGGGAAGAAGGGCAGTGCGGCTGGTTGAAAGACCGCTACGGTGTTCACTGGCAGATCGTACCGAAGGCGTTGCCTCGGCTGATGCATGCTAGCAATCCGGAACGGGCTGGCCGTGTCAGTGCTGCCCTGATGAAGATGAGGAAGATCGACATTGCCGGGCTGGAAGCCGCTGCCTGAATTGGAGCTTTCACGCAGCCCGTTGTCTTGAGAGCCCAACGAGGCTTGAGCGAAGAAGGAAAATCCGAAACGCCGCCTGTTGTGCGGCGTTTTGCTTTTGTGGAACAGACACTTTCACCGGGATTGCCGTCCCCGTTCTTTCCGTGCAACTTTGCAATCCGGAGGAGTGGATATGACACATAACGATCCCGTCCACATTCAGCTTGCAACCCCGGAGCGCTGGGCAGATCTGGTGGATCTGTTCGGACCGGAGAGGGGGGCGTCTGGCGGTTGCTGGTGCATGTGGCCGTTCTTGCGGGGCAGAGACTGGAAAGCGATGACCCGTGATGAACGGCGCGATGCATTCCAGCAGAAAGTGGACGCGGGTCCGGTGCCAGGGCTTCTGGCCTATCGCGGTGATCTGGCCGTGGGCTGGATCGCACTGGGTCCACGCATGCAGTATCTGCGTTTTCAGCTTGGAAAAACCACCCAGCCGCTGCCGGATGACAGCGAACAAGCGCTGGCGGCGACATATGCCGTCACCTGTTTCTTTATCAGAAACGGACATCGCAAAACCGGGTTGATGTCCGTGTTGCTCGATGCAGGCATCGACCACGCCAAAGCGCAAGGAGCGCATCAACTGGATGCTTGTCCAATGGAATCGGAAAAGCCCCTTCAATGGGGAGAAGGCTTCGTGGGTATAGCAGACGTCTTCCGTAGAGCCGGTTTTGTCGAAATCGCACGCAGAAGCCCGCGGCGGCCGCTGATGCGCAAACTTCTTTGATTGGATTATCCGAATGACCGGTGAAACCGACCTTGCCACCTTGATCTCCCAGATGCGTCCGATGCTGGATCCGGAGCCCTATGTATTCTGCACCTTCGCTTCGAAATCCATGACGGACCTAGCGGAATACGACCCGATCGGGCTTTTTGCGGAAACGGAAGGCCTGACAGCCATCCTGCCGGTGGAGCGTGCGCGCGAACTGGGTTTGGCCGAGGCCGAATGGTTTCGCCGGATAACCCTGACGGTGCACTCCTCACTTGAAGCCGTGGGTCTGACGGCGTCGATCTCGGCTGCATTGGCCGCTGAGGGTATTTCGGCAAATGTGGTCGCAGCCTATTTTCACGATCATGTTTTTGTGCCCGAAGAGCGCGCCGATGATGCCCTGGCAGCACTGCGCAAACTCGCCGGAGACATCTGACAGTGCTTTTCCGGGTTGGCCGAACTTCGGGCTGGGTGGCGAATTCGGTGGATTTTCCCTTGCAATTTCCGGTTTGCCTTCCCATTCCTAAGCGGGAGCAAGCGGGGTAAGAGCATGCAACGGGTCAAGCGGCGTCTGGCGGCAGTTATGTGCGCAGACGTTGCGCAATATTCCAAGCTCATGGAGCGGGATGAAGACGGAACGCTGGACCGGCTCAAGGCCTATCGGTTGGTGATGTCTGCGCTGACCGAGCGTCACAATGGACGTATCGTCAACACATGGGGTGATGCTGTCATCATCGAGTTCGCCTCGGTGATGGATGCCGTTCAATGCGCCGTCGACATTCAGAACGAGCTTTCCGTTCGCAATGCGGACCTTCCGGACCTGAACAGGATGGAGTTTCGCATCGGTATCAATCTCGGCGACATCATGGTCGAGGGCGAGGATATCTACGGCGACGGTGTGAATGTTGCTGCCCGTTTGCAGGAAATCGCACCGAGGGGCGGGATCATGCTCTCCCAATCGGTCTATGACCAGGTCAAGACCAAGATGGCGCTGGGCTTTGAGCCGCTAGGCCCTCAGCACGTCAAGAACGTTACCGATCCCGTTGAAACCTATTGCGTGCGTATTGGCGGTCGCAATGCGCCGGAGGAAAAACGGTCCGGGCAGGAGACGAACGGAACTGCAGAGCGACGCCAGACCGAAATTCCAAGACCGGAATGGGAACGGGACACCCAGGCGGTCGCCTCCGGGTTTGAACAGGCGCGCCGTTGGTTGAGGGCTCAGCCAAAGCGGGTGCGAAGCTGCGTTTTCATGATCGGCCTGTTTTTCATGATCAACCTGCTGACTTCTGGCTTGTCCACATTGTGGTTCGTCTGGCCGTCCCTGCCTTTCGCAGCCATGCTGGTTTGGTATTTGCTTGTCGGGCGACAGGAAAAGCGCTTCGGCGAGACGACAGGACCGGGTGATTGAGAAAGGGCAATGTCACCTGTTGCCGATCTGATAACTCTTTTCACGCTAATCAGGGTCTGATGATTTGCGAGTGCAACTGACTTCGCTTACACATGGACCAACGCGGGGCGGCGAAACATTCCGTCAGCCCATCGAAAATGCCGGCCAGGCCGGCCCAACAGCAAAGGGAGCTTAATCCTGCGCATGAAAAACTATTCGACCACGGTGCCTGCACGCCTCGACGATGAAGACGAGGATAAGCCCAAGAGCCAGCCGTCGATCCAGGTCGACAAGCATCTGTTCGAAGCGCGCACAGTTCTGATCACCGGTCCGGTGACACAGGACATGGCCCGCGACGTGTGCGCCCGGCTTCTGGCGCTGGCGCAGGTTTCCAACGACCCGATCACGGTCATTGTTTCGTCTCCGGGCGGTCATGTCGAATCCGGTGACATGATTCACGACACCATCAAGTTCATTGCACCCGAGGTCCGTATCCTCGGCATGGGCTGGGTGGCCAGCGCCGGTGCGCTGATCTACGTGTCGGTTCCCAAGGACAAGCGTTTCTGCACGCCGAACACTCGCTTCCTGCTTCATCAACCGTCCGGTGGTGCCGGCGGCATGGCTACGGATATCGAGATCCAGGCCAAGGAAATCATCAAGATGCGCGATCGACTGAACAAGATCTTCGCGGCGGCGACAGGCCAGCCGATCGAACGGATCGAAAAAGACACCGATCGCGACTACTGGATGAGCCCGGAAGAGGGTATCGACTACGGTCTGGTCGGCAAGATCGTCACGAGCGTGGACGAACTGGGTTGATCCCGACTGACCTGACTGCAAACGTAGAAACGCCGGCAAATGCCGGCGTTTTTTCTATCCGAACCGATCAGAGGCAGATCGGTTCGGGTTCGACGGAATAGACCATTACCGGTGCAACCGGCTTGGGGTTGAGCACATGCGGCCGAAGTCGGGACATGAGCTCACGCAGGTGCTCTTCGTCTCCGGGGGCAGGGGCGCCGTCGAAGATGACTGCGACAAGGTGATCCACGAAGCGTTCGTAGATGTTGTTGCAGGTGCAGATCGGCGCCAGCAGTTCACAGACGGGCTTGCCGTCGTAAAATGGCGCTCCACCGGCAAGGAAGATCAGGAACTCGGTCAGATCGTCCGAGTGTTCGAATTCCGGCAGAAAGCTGGTCACGTCGAAACACGGGTCCTGTTCCAGTCTCGCTTTGAGGCGAGGCATTGCCCGCATGATCGCCGTGCGACCGCCTAGTTTCATATAGAGTGTCATCTGGCTAACCCTCATTGATCCTTCATTTCGATGTCGCCAAGATGACTCAGAAAGCGTGCCAGCCCTGTGACTCCGATCACGGATAAACCCTTTGTCAAAATCACCAGTGCCCGCTAATGGCGAATTGGTGCGGTGAAAACAGCCCCAAAGTCGCCGTTTTCAACGGTTTGAGCAGGAAGATGTCGGTAAAATGTGACAGGCGCGTTACAGGACCCGTAATCAGCGGTCAGTCAGGCCCCGCGGAGGCATCGGCGTCCACATTGTTAAAAATAGTGAGGCAACTAAGGAATGCGCGCGGTGGTCGGATCGGCGAAAAGCCTGACCAAATCGAAGCCTGTCAGCAATAACCAAAGTTCGGATCAATTTCAGAAATGCTGCGAATCGATGCGCCCTGACTTCCGGCATTCGCCGGATTTTCCGGTCTCGATGGCCGCTGCCGTGGGGACGGCCTCCCCGGCGATGAGGCGGGCTCTGCCGGTTTCCTTTGCCAAATAAAGATTTCTGTCAGCCCGTTCATAAAGCGAGGAAGGGGTGTCTTCTGACCTTTTTTCCGCCAGGCCCGCGCTTGCGGTATAGGCGTATCTCTTGCCGCGCGCGAACATTGGTGTCGCGTTCAACAGATCAAGCATGCGGCTGACGACAATCGTTGCTTGCTCCAGATTTGTTTCCGGCAGGATCAGCGCGAATTCTTCACCACCCACACGGCAAACGACATCCGTCTGGCGAAGATGTTCCAGACACCTTTGCGCAAAATGAACGAGGATTTCATCTCCAAGCTGGTGGCCATGGGCATCGTTGATCGACTTGAAATGGTCCAGGTCGATCAGGGAGATGCAGAAGTCGTGGTCATAGCGAGCAGATCGGTTGTATTCCTTGTCCAGTTCCTGGTCGAACCCGCGGCGGTTGGCGATACCGGTAAGCGGATCCGTGAGTGCCAGGTTTTCAAGTTCGGTCCGCTCCTGGCCGAAATGCAAGATCTTGTTGTTGAGCGACGAAATATCGGCGTTGAGCGCGGCAAACTTGCTGGAAAGGTTCATGTTCTCGTCGAAGCGGACAAGAACGGCTCCATCAATTCCGGTGCCCGGCACAGACAATCTGTGGCCAAAGGCAACGCTTTCATATCCGGACAGAAGTTTCAGGCGCACCGGAACGGGAGTGGTTGAAGACCTGCACATCGACAGGTAGTCATCCACCTGCGCTGTATCCCTGACCTTGTCCGAAAGTTGTTCACCCACGCCAATTCCGGCAAGAGATTTGGCTGCCTTATTTGCGAGAACCACACGGCCATAATCGTCCAGCAGCAGAATAGGCTGGGGCATGGTCTGCACAAGGGCCGATATGATGGCAGTGGACCTGGGCACGGCTATCGAACCCTGTAGAATTCTTTGCCGTTGACGTCGTTCTCTACGGTCGGAGCCAGATGGACGACAACACGACAGTCAGTATCACCGCGGGCAATTGACCTGTCGATCTGGACCCTGGCGTAGCCATGGCAATCTGCAGCAATTCTTCCGAAGACGTTTGTCGTCATCATGCAGAGGGACGGGCGGTCCTTGACGCGATCTCCGAACGGGCAGCGGGCGTTCTTGAGGATCAAGACCTTGTCGTCTTCATATTCGACACTGAACTGGCCGCCGATCCGTCGTTTCAGGTCAGCCAGGACGTCTGCGAGCAAAGGCCTAGGGATCTGTTCAAGATGCAGGGCAGACTTGTAATCGGAATTGATCTTTTCACCGATGCGGTTGGCTACCAGTGCGATGAACCCCTCCGCCTCGTTCACTCCGACAATTTCCTGCAGTGCTCCGCTAAGCTCTCGAATGATCTGATTGAAGAAGTCGGTTGTCTCCAGAGGGATCTGAGCCTTGGTGATTTCCGGCTGCTGCTGGTCCACTTCAATCGGCAGGCTCATGATCGATCCTCCTAGGGTTGCAATCTAACGTTGGGTGAATTTTCTTTCGAATCAATTAAATCGTTGAAATAAAGAGACAATAATGATGCAACCTGGAGATTTGTGACAATGCGTGGGCGGACGTCTGTTTCTCGAATATTGTCGAAATTGTCGATCGGGAGAACGACTGGAAAATCCGGACCAAGACCGTGAAAACCATTTTGGCTCAAAGCTGTCAGGATGTGTGCTCACTTCAGCTTCAAGTCTCAATATTGTCGGTTTCACCGTATCTTTGTCACGCATCGGGCCCGCAACGATTCGGATTTTTCAGATGTATGTTTACCTATCCAAGATCGGCGGATTTCTGATCCTGCCATCCAATTTTCTCGTTGTTCTGATGGCTTTGGGATTGGTGCTCAGCCTTACGTCAAAGTGGCGGCGCAGTGGACGGTTTCTGACTTTTGCCGGTTTTCTTGGATTGGTGGTTTGCGCTTTCTCACCGGCAGCCAACTGGTTGATTGTGCCCCTCGAGGACCGTTTTCAGCGTCCCGGCACTTTGGAGAATTATGACGGGATCATCGTTCTGGGTGGTGCCGTGGACACGGTGGTGACCGGCGTGCGGGGCGACACCGCCCTGACAATGTCCGCCGAGCGCATCACCATCACTGCGCGGCTGGCCAAAGCGCTGCCGGAGGCGAAGATCATCCACACCGGTGGGCAGGGCATGATCGTGTCGGACCAGGCAACAGAAGCCGAAGGGGCTGCGCGACTGTTTCGAGATTTCGGCATCTCTGCCGATCGCGTCATTCTGGAAGACAAGTCCCAGAACACCTGGCAAAACGCAGTCTACGCAAAGGATATTGTGCAACCACAGCCCGGACAGCAGTGGCTTCTTGTCACTTCGGCCTATCACATGCCGCGCGCCATGGGAGTGTTTGAAAAGGCCGGTTGGACCGGGGTGACGGCATATCCGGTCGACTATCGTACGCGTGGACCGCAGGACAAGTCGCTCGGCTTCGACGGTGCTTCAAAAGGCCTGCGGCGCTTTGATATCGCCTACCGGGAATGGGTTGGTCTGGCTGTCTACTGGATGCTTGGCAGGAGCACGGAATTCTTCCCTGGTCCATGAATTTGCAAAACCCTTTCGACTGTCAGCGACTTTTGAAATCGAACCTCTTTTACTGTGCGGAGCGTGTTCCCATATACTGGGCTCAATCAGGGATTTGAAAGGACGTGGGCTGATGGTCCTCGAAGCGCCGATCGTTGCGGCAGACGTCGTACAATGGCTCTACAGCGATGCGCCCCAATTGAAGGGGACGCTGGAAATCGTCACTGAGATGGCGAAACGTCTGCGCGCCGGAAAAGTTCCGGTCGATCGTGTCACCACAGGGATCTGGGTGGTGCATCCGAACGTGCGCGCGGAAAGCTCGATCTGGGTCAACGGCCAGGCACCGGAATTGCGTCTTCACACTGCGGAGAACAAATCGCAGGACGAGTACCAGAAAAGTCCGATCAAGCGCGTGCATGAAACGCAGAAGGCCGTTCGAGTGGAAATCGGCAAGAAGCCGGCTGTCGCCGACGAATTTCCGATTACCGCAGAGCTGCGCCAGGAAGGCTATACCGACTATATCGCTTTGCCCATGCGGTTCTCCGACGGCTCGGTGAAGGTTGCGAGTTTCGCCACCAAGACACCTGGCGGGTTTTCAGGGTCGCATATCGGCGTTTTTGAATCGCTGATCCAGCCGCTTGCCCTCGTGTGTGAATTAAAAACACTGCGTCGCACCGCAGAAACCGTTCTGGACACCTATGTCGGCCCGCGGGCAGGATCGAAGGTTCTGGACGGCACCACGCGGCGTGGAGAAGGCGAGTGGATCAAGGCGGTTGTCAGCTTCGCCGACATCCGTGGGTTCACGCGTCTTTCCAACACACTTCCGGCGGACAAGATCGTATTGTTTCTGAACAAGTATTTCGGAGCGATGACAGCAGCTGTCGAAGCCCACGGTGGCGAGGTGCTGAAGTTCATTGGCGATGAAGTGATGGCGATCTTTCCGTATGAAACCGAAGAGGAAGCCAGGGACGCCTCGGTGCGTGCGCTGATGGCAGCACGTGAAACGCTGACGCGGATCGAGGCGATCAACACGGCCCGAACCTGTTCGGTCACACCTGACCTGAGCGTTGGAATTGCCCTTCACGCGGGCGATGTCTTCTACGGCAATGTCGGCAGTGAAACGCGGCTGGACTTCACGGTCGTCGGCCCAGTGGTCAATCTTGCGGCCCGTATTGCAGAGCTTGCAAAGGATCTGCAGCGCCAGCTTCTGGTCTCGGATGCCCTGGCCGATATCATGGGGTGCCGGTCGGGCCTTTTTGGCCGCTATCAGGTGAAGGGGTTTGATGAACCCGTATCGGTGTATTCGCCGGATTTGTCCGCGGATCCCAAGTTCGGATATTGCCCCAAGAGCACGGCGGCTCTGGCCTTGGAAACGAACTGACGACGTAGCAGGACCAGGAGAACGGCGAGGGTGGTTGCGGCAAATACATAAGGCCCGGCGAACCACCCAAGGAAGCCGATCGAAAAGAACAGCGCTCGCTGGCCGCGATTGAAATGGCGGCCTGCGAGAACGCCCAGCTCCCCCGCCTGCGCAGCCATTTTCGCGATCACTTCGTCAGGTGCCTGACCTTGTTGCGGGACTGCGCCCATGACGATGCTGGCATAATTGAAGAGCCGGTATGCCCAGCCGAATTTGAAAAATCCATAGGCAAAGATCAGCATCAGGGCGAGCACCTTGATTTCCCAGAGCGCGCGGCTGTCGGCCACCGGGATGGACAGGTCACCGGCGACCTGAACGATGCGTTCCGTTGCATCCAGCAGCGCAAAGCCGCCGCCGATCGCCAGTAGGGACGTTGACGCGAAGAACGCAGTGCCTTGTTGCAGACCGGACATGATAGACGTGTCCATGATGCGGACTTCCCGCAGGCTCATGGCACGCATCCAGCCGCGTCTGTAGGTTTCCATAGCGCTGGACAATGTCTTTTTACGCAGCGGACTGACATCGATCAGCAAATTGAAACCGAGCCAGGCAAACAGAAACCAGGCGGCTGCTGCCAGGTCCATATTCGAGAGCGCGTGCATCCTGATCCCTTTTGATTCTCCGGTGGCCGAATCCGGCCATGGTCTGTCTTACCAGACTTTTTCCTGGTCCCTAACAGGCAGCACCGAGAGGACTAAGTGGCTGAATTTTCTGATGCGAAACGAGGAATGCAAAAATGCGGGATCAGCTGCTCTTTTTTTGCGCTTGCGAAATGGTAATGGATCGTTTACCTCCTCGCCTCAATGGCGCCATATTTGAGGTCGGTGGGACCCGGCGCCGCACAACAATATGTAGGGTTTTTATGGACGAAAACGTGCAGAAATCTTGTTGGAGCGTCACTCTCTGGACTGTCGCTGCAGTGGGCCTCGCATTGACGATGGTACTTCTGTTCAACGATGTTGAAAGTGCACAACAAGCCGTCGCCGCCGCCAAATAAGCCAGCGGGACGCAAGGAAAACAAAGGCGCAGCGTGAGGCTGCGCCTTTTGTCGTTTTAGCGGACATTTTATGCGAGCTCGGTATTCTCCGAGCTGAGAAGGCGTCGCTCGAACTTCGGGCGTGTCAGTTTCCGGCAGAACTGGTTGAGAACGAAATCTCGGGTCTGTCCGATGGCCCGTAGGACTGCCTGAATTCCATTTGCCGCACCACTGTCCTGTTGCCGGGATGGCTGATGAGGAATGCGGTATAGGCTCTTTCACCCAGAGGCAGCAGTACAAGTTGAACGGTGCCGGATCCTGGCCAGTCCAGTTCCGCGCCCCAGGCCGGAACATCTTCCGGATTGTCTTTCCCGAACAATGCCTGAATGTCGATGCCATGAAGCAGGGACGTTCCATTGGCGTCCCAGGTCAGCGCGGCCAGGCCTTGTTCCAGCGGAAACAGGGTGAGTTTGGCGCCGTTGATCTCGACATCAAGACGGTTGGTGGCATCCCTTTCGATTAGGGCCGTGCCTTCGTTCATGTCGGTTGCCAGCGCGATGCGCTCCCCGTTGCTTTGAACGAACCCTTCTGTGTTTACCACCTTGAATATGCCAACGGGGATGCTTTCCGCCTGAAGTGGCAAAACGGAAACGAGAAAGACCAGCAACGATGTGAGTGTACGTAACACGCCCGGACCCTGTATTGAGCTTTTGTCCGGATCATACACCTTCAAAACTTTAGAAAGTCTTTGTCCAATACCGGAATCGGGGCGCTAAGCTGCTCAAAACTCAAGGTTATCGTCTATTTTGACAAGGACACCACGAGGTCCTCTATTGTCGAATGTTCCGGTTGCCAGCCAGTTGCCCTTTGGGCATGGCTGATGTCGACGGACTGCGACAAGGCAAAACCGGCGGCCCAGTCGGTAAGTGGTTCGGTTGCCTCAGGGGCCGGAACTGTCACGATTTCCAGCGGCAGTCCGTGGCGGGCTGAAATGTGAGATGCCAGATGACCGACTGAGATGCCGGGAATGCAGCTCGCGATCAGGGACATCCGGAACCGTGCGTTCTTGAGGGCAAGAGCGTAAAGCGCGGCAAGGTCGTTGATTTCAACAAGCGCCCATTTGGTTTGCGACGTCGCGCGGGTTTCAAACGGCCTGCCTTCTTTCAGCGCGGCCGTCATCTCGGCAATCGGACCGGTCGTCTGGCCGCAGGCGAGGGCCGGATGAATGACCGTCAGATTGAGATCTGTTCCGTGTGACAGGGTCCTGATCGTCTCGGTCATGAAGCGAAACGCGGGTAGGGGCGCGAACTGGGTTTTCTCGGTCAACAGGCTGTCGCCTGCCGTTGCGGGAAAGAGCCAGATGCCTCCGGTGTAAATAATCTTGAGCGGCTGCTTGCGGTGCCTTGATGCCTGCTTCAGCGCAAGCATGCTCTGGCGGTCAACACGGCCCATGTCTTCGGAAAAAGTTGCACCAAGATGGATGACGGCATCGCATGAGGCCGCCCGTGATACCCAGCTTTCCGGTGCTCGCAGGTCGCCCGGGTAGGCGCTTGCACCGGACGCACGCAGCTTTGCCGAGGACGCGTCAGAGCAGGCCAGACCGATTACCCTGGCACCATCCTGAACCAGCCGCTTTACCACGGCAGAACCGATCTCGCCGGTTCCACCCGTTACAAATACTTCCATGGGCAAAGAGAACCCCGTTCTTGCCATCGGCGCAAGCTGAAGCTGCCTGTGAAATTGGACAATCCACCGCCGTTTCTCGCCACAATCTTGACCTTGGCGGGAAGCCTGATACGTCAGAAGCATGACCTTGCATCTGGTAAAACTGTGCGTCGGCGCGGACAGCGTCGAATCTCTTCAGGCCTGGATCGATTTTCGTATGGAGAACGCCCGCAAATCGGGACTTCCGGCGGAAACGATCCATACGACGCGCATGGTGCCAACCCGCAAGGACGAGCTTCTGGACGGTGGGTCTCTCTATTGGGTGATCAAGGGCAAGATCCAGGTGCGTCAGCACCTGATCGACATCAGGCCGTTTACGGATCAGGCGGGCGTCAAACGCTGCGATCTGGTGATGGAGCCGAGACTGATCCTGACGCAGTACCAGCCCAAGCGGCCGTTTCAAGGCTGGCGATATCTGAAGGCGCAGGACGCGCCGGCGGACCTGAAGGCTGGTGGCGCGGCACACGCCATGCCGGAGGACATGCGGCGGGATCTTACGGAACTCTGCCTGCTTTGATCCGCTGATATCAGCCTGGATCCGGCAGGGCTTTCTGAAGATGCGTGACCAGTGTGCCGAGTTCCGGCCAGCCGCGCCCTAGGCCCGGGTTCTCCTTCTTTCGTGTCATGGCAAGCTGGGCATAGCCATGCACCAGCGACCACACGAGTATCTCGATTTCTTCCGGATCGGTCCCTTCAGGGATCAGCGGTGCGCATGTTTCGCGCAGGATGGCGTAGGCCCTTGAGGCGTGCACCGCGAATTCCTCGTCATCCTCATTGAACTTCTGTCCCGAAAAAATGAACAGGAACAGCTCCGGTTGGCCGGTGGCAAAATCCAGGTACCCCTGACAGATCGCGCTCAGTCTTTCTGTTGCTGCAGGAGGAGACGCATCGAGGCGTTGTTCCATCGCCTGGCAAAACAGGGCGAAGCCGCGCCCTGCAATCGCCGTCGACAAACCTGTGATGTTCTTGAAGTGATAACCGGGCGCAGCGTGTGACACACCCGCCTTGGCAGCGCATTCACGCAACGAGAGCTTGTCCGGACCACGTTCTCGCAAAAGCGCCACACCTGCATCAACCAGGGCTTTTCGAAGACTGCCGTCTCTTTTGCGACGAGGAGGAGTAACTGTCATGAGGTCTTCATCGGCCATTCGCTTGACAGTGTCAAGTTTCGCTCTATCTTGACACTGTCAAGTTAGGTTGGAGGATCGGTATGTCGATGGTTTCTAGGTTTACAGCAAACGTCGCTTTTTGGACGGCAGCCGTGAGCGCCGCTCTGGTCGCCGTGGCCTCATTGAGGTTTTTGGCGCTGGGGGTATCTGCTTCAATGGAATTCGTGGCGCATAACCTCGACGGAAATGCGCTGATGCTTTACGCCCATATCGGTGTTGCACCGATCGCACTTGCGTTGATGCCGTTTCAATTCATGACAAGGCTGCGAGCCAGCAGGCCGAAACTGCATCGCTGGCTGGGGCGAGGGTACGTCGTGTCGATCCTGATCTCGGGGATTGCGGGACTTCAGCTGGCCTTTCACACGACTGCAGGCTCCTTCGCTGCAACAGGCTTTGCGATTCTCGCAGTCTTGTGGCTGGCGACGACCGGCATCGCGTTCGCCTTCGCGTTGAGGCGGCAATTCCCGCGTCACCGAGCCTGGATGCTGCGTTCGGCAGCTCTTACATTTGCTGCCGTAACATTGCGGGTCTATCTGGGGAGCAGTATGGCGGCAGGGGTCGATTTTGATGTCGCCTATCCACTTATCGCCTGGCTGTGCTGGGTGCCTAACGTCCTCGTCATGGAGGCATACCTGCAGATGGCTCGGCCCGGAAAGACACGCCTGATTTCAGCGACAGCATAAGAACATGATCGGCTGCGCTATGTCGCATCCGACGGCTTGAGACTTGCCAAAACGGCTGCCCCGACCCAAGTTGAGTGTCACCAATTGGCAGAAGGAGGCGGCCGTGAACGTCAAGACCGGCAAAGGCACGGTAGACCCTATGGTCAAGCAGGACGCCCGCGTGCCTTCAGCCGAATCCGATGTCGCTGCCTTTCTTCAGAAGGCCAAGGAAATTTCACCGCAACCGGGCAGCGGCGGGCGGTTGGTGTTTGCCCTGGACGCTACCATGAGCCGTCAACCGACCTGGGACCAGGCCTGTCAGATCCAGGCGGAGATGTTTCAGGAAGCCGGCAAGATTTCAGGCCTCAGCATCAAGCTTGTCTATTTTCGCGGTTTCGGTGAATGCCGGGCGTCCCGCTGGTTTTCCAGCGGCACTGAGCTTGCCCAGGCCATGAGCCGGATTTCCTGTCAGGGTGGGCGTACCCAGATCCGAAAGGTACTCTCGGCTGCCTTGTCCGCTGCCGATACCGAGAAAATTGCGGCGCTGGTCTATGTCGGCGATTGCATGGAGGAGGACGTGGACGCCTTGTGTGACAAGGCTGGTCAGCTGGGCATGCTTGGTGTGCCGATGTTCCTGTTTCAGGAGGGGCGTGACGGCGTCGCTGAGCGCGCGTTTCGCGAGATGGCCAGACTGACCAACGGCGCCTTTTGCCGGTTTGATTCCGGGTCTGCCCAGCAACTGGCCGATCTTTTGAAAGCGGTTGCCGTTTTCGCCAGCGGAGGCCGGACGGCACTCCAGCAGCTGGAAAAGCAAGGCGGCAAGGGCGCAACGCTTCTGCTGCAGCAGCTACCATCGGCCCGCTAGAGCCCGGAAAGCGCCGGGCTTGCACTTCCTTGCTGTAGCCGGTGCCGGAGGTTTACATACTCGGCAACTTTCGACACGTGACTGGAGTAGGGCCGGGGCATCCCAATGTGATGGTCCCGGGCCGGCGAACGGGGAACCAACCGCCACATGATTTATTTGATTATCGGCTTGATACTGCTGACCGCCCTGTTGACGCTCGGCAACAAGTTCGTGAACGCCAATCCCGCAAATCTGGCCAGAGGACTGCGCCTCTTCGGAGGAGCGTTTCTGATGGTGTTGGCGCTGGTCTTTGCGCTGACGGGCCGGTTCGTGTTTGCCATCCCGTTGTTCGGGCTTGGCTTGTCGGTGCTGGGGATGTCCGGGCTGAACTGGCTCTCGTCAGGCTACAAACCTCAGAAAACCTCCGGACAACGTTCCCGCGTGCGGACCGCTATGGTGGAGATGGAACTCGATCACGATTCCGGTCACATGACCGGGATCGTGCTGGCAGGCACCTATCAGGGGCGCGAGCTGGATCAGTTGACCGAAACGGACCTGGAAGCCTTTTGGCAGGAAACGGCCCAGGACGGTCAGAGCCAGAAGCTAGTCGAAGCTTATCTCGACCGCAGGCTTGCCGGTTGGCGTGAACACTTCCAGGCGAATGGAGCAGAGCGGCAGGGAAGAGCGGCGAGCTCTGGCCCCATGACAGATGAGGAGGCCTACCAGATCCTGGGGCTTACGCCCGATGCCGGGGACGCGGAAATTAGAGCCGCGCACCGCAGGCTTATGATGCGGGTCCATCCCGACCAGGGAGGCTCCGGTTTCCTCGCGGCGAAAATCAACGAGGCTAAAGACACGCTTCTCAGAAGACATTGACGGCATCCGTTACGCGGTTACTGGTAGATGGCGAAGCAAGCGTATTTTGCCTTTTTCAAGCTTTTGCAGGCATTCCACGCAGCTGTTTTGGTGTCGAAGCCGACGAAGCGGGCCCGGTAGAGGGTCTGTCCGTTGGTGTCGACGGGTTCGGTGTAAGGGACCCGGCCACGAAGGGCGGATCCGGTCTTGGCCTTGGCGTTCTTCAGCATCGTGATTGCCTGGCCTTCGGATTCTGTTGCGGCGATCTGGACCTGCCAGCCCGGCTCGACATCGCGGGTGTCGCTGGTTGCAACCGTAACGCTGTCGTCGTCGCTGCTGTTGTCGGCAGCTGCGGTTTCAGGCGCTGCAACTGTTTCAACCGGCGTCGTGTTGACCGCGATCGTCTGAACGGAGACGGTCTTGACCGACTGCGCGGAGCCGACAGCGCGCTGGCTGTTGTCCGACTTCACGACTTCTGCTCTTGCAGCTTCGATCAGGGCAGTCCGGGAAATCGAATTGGTGTTCAGCGGCTCATCCGGGCTTGAAGGCGGGATCGGCGGCAAAGCTGTTGCGACCGCAAACGTGCTGTCAAAGCGTTGCTTGACCAGTTTCGGCGGCAGCGGAACGTCGTTGCCAAAGCCTGGAACCGGAGCAGGGGCCTGGGCCGAAGCCATGACTGGCGCATTGGACGCAGTCACGGGAAGGGGGGCCGGAGCCGGTGTCGGAATGGCGCCAGGGTTGGACGGTGCGGTGAATGCCAGCACCATCGGCTCACCCGTTGCAGGCACGGGCTCGCTTCCCGGCTTGCTGTTCGGAAGAGGCGGGTTCTTCAGCGCAATTGCCACGAAAGTCGGTTCAGACGTGTTCTGAACGATCAGCGGGGCCGTTTTCGGGCCGCGGCTTGCCTTGGGCAGATAGGAGTTGATGAGCTTTGTCATCTGCGCGTTGCGTGACGCGCCGGTCTTGCCACCCATCACGACGGCCACAATCTGCCGCCCGTCCCGGTTCACAGAAGTCACCAGGTTGAAGCCGGAAGCCCGGATGTAACCGGTCTTGATGCCGTCTACACCCTTTACGCGGCCCAGCAGCTTGTTGTGGTTGCCATAGGTGCGTCCGTTGTACTTGTAGGCACGGGTTTTGAAGTAGCCGTAGTACTGCGGGAACCGTTCCTGAATTGCGCGCCCAAGCGTCGCCATGTCGCGGGCAGTCGTACGCTGCCCGCTGTCGGGCAGGCCGTGCGGGTTGCGGAAAGTGGTTTTCGACATGCCGATCTGGCGCGCCGTACGGGTCATGCGCTCGGCGAATTTCTTTTCAGAGCCACCCAGGTTTTCAGCGATCACGGATGCGACGTCGTTCGCAGACTTGGTAACAAGTGCGAGGATGGCGTCCTTGACTTTGATCGTGCCGCCGGGCTTGAGGCCCAGCTTGGAGGGCGGACGTGCTGAAGCGTAGCTGGAAACGCTCAGGTTGGAGTCCAGCGATAGTCGCCCGGCTTCCAGTTCCTCGAACACAAGATAAAGCGTCATAATCTTGGTGAGCGATGCCGGGTACCGGTAGGCGTCAGCCGAGGAGGAGTAAAGTGTCTTGCCGGTTTTTGCATCAACGACGATCCCCGCATATTTCGGGTTGGCCATCGCCGTTGCCGGGACCCCCAGGAGCACCAGGCCGAGGGTCAAGATCTTAGCGGTGCGGGCGAGAGCCCGTCCTTTGCGAAAAATACGCATCCCAAACACAATTACTATCCCATTCTGGGTCACGTGGTTCGTATCTGGAGCGGCACGGTTCGGATCTTAACCCCCTGCGATTCAAAGCCGCGGCCCCGTCGTTCTCCATGTCATTTGATGGAATCACGGTTACGAATGAGTAAATGAATGATCGAAAAAGCACTTTAAAAAATAGTTTTTTGTTAGAGTTAATTGTTGGTTAAGGTTGTATTTTACGTACTTGCTAAGAATTGTTTAGATCTAAATCTTATTCCCATTTGTTTTATTGGTTAAGCGTTCGTTTATTTTCGGTGTCTGTTGTTCCGAAGTTGGTCAAATTCAAGAATCTGACTGAAATCTTGCTGAGGCTCTGTTGTTTCCTGCTTCCGGTTGCTGGTGCCGGTCTCGATCAGGGGTATCTGTTTTCAGAGGGAAGTCTGACAGCTTACGCCATGGAAGGATTGTCAATTTCGCGTAATGGTTGTTTTTGCAATGCAAAATCGCCTTGACACTTATTGTGCAGTGCATTACGACAAAATCCCGTTAGGTAACGCGATACGCGCGCCGGGCCGCCCCATAAGGCCGATGCTTGGGATTGGAAACCGGTTCGCCGGAAAAGGGCAGAAAAATGATGAACAACTTTGATGAAATGCAGAAGATGAGCAAAGACAACATGGATATGGCCATGGCGTCTTTCGGCTCCGTCAGCAAGGGTTTCCAGGCCATCGCCGCTGAAATGGCCGACTATCAGAAAAAGTCCTTCGAGGAAGGTTCCGCAGCTGTTGAGAAGCTCGTTTCCTCCAAGTCCCTCGACAAGGCATTTGAAGCGCAGGCCGACTACGTCAAAACCGCTTACGAAGGTTTTGTTGGCGAGATGACAAAGATTGGTGAAATGGTCACTGACATGTCCAAGGACGCCTACAAGCCTTACGAAGGTGTGATGGGCAAGCTTGCGAAATAAGTTTTCCTTTTAGCCGTCGCAGGACGGCTTGAAGTTTCAAACCCGGCTCCGACGAGCCGGGTTTTTTCGTATATGCACAGATTTACAGGCTTGCCGAGGTTCATCCTGCCATTTGCAGCCGGATTTCGAAATGCGTTCTCTTGCCACCTTTTAATCATTAACGGGCAACCTACATTCCTCTTGACCGGCAGCGCAGGGACTACAAATGCGCTGTTGACCTTTATGTTGATGAAATCGACCATTGCGCGAGCGCGGCTTGCGCGGCAGGATTACCACTGAGAATGCGTATTCGCGGCGCAGTCCGTGCTGCGGAAAGCTCTGGACCAGCTGCGCAGGGCAGTGTGTTCAGGATTCGAAATTTGGTGATGGCCGGAGTGATAGAGGCAAAAGAAACGGCAATGTCGGCGGGCTCTGATTATGACAATGACGGTGGCGACGCCGGAACGGTTACAGTCACCCGTACCAAAACAGTAACCAAGCGGCCAAATCTCTATCGAGTGCTGCTGTTGAACGATGACTACACTCCGATGGAGTTCGTCATTCACGTTGTGGAGAACTTCTTCCAAAAAAACCGCGAAGAGGCGACCCGCATTATGCTGCATGTTCACCATCACGGCGTCGGGGAATGCGGGATTTATTCCTACGAGGTCGCGGAGACGAAAGTCACCCAGGTGATGGATTTCGCGCGCAAGCATCAGCATCCGTTGCAATGCGTCATGGAAAAAAAGTGAGGACAAACGCACGTGCCTTCCTTCTCACGCAGTCTTGAAAAAGCACTTCACCAGGCTCTGGCCTTCGCCAACGAGCGACAGCAGGAGTATGCAACGCTGGAGCATCTTCTGCTGGCGTTGCTGGACGACCAGGACGCGGCTGCGGTCATGCGGGCTTGCAACGTGGATCTGGAAACGATCCGCCGCAATCTGGTTGAATATATCGAAACCGAGCTGGACAACCTTGTCACGGACAGTGACGAGGACTCCAAGCCTACCGCGGGCTTCCAGCGCGTGATTCAGCGGGCGGTTATCCACGTCCAGTCGTCCGGCCGGGAAGAGGTGACCGGTGCCAACGTGCTTGTTGCGATCTTTGCCGAGCGCGAAAGCCATGCGGCCTACTTCCTGCAGGATCAGGACATGACCCGTTACGACGCGGTCAATTATATCTCGCACGGCATTGCCAAGCGTCCCGGCATGTCCGAGGCCCGTCCAGTCGAAGGGGCGGATGAAGAAGATGTGATGCCCGGAGCTGAAACCGAGAAGAAGTCCAGTCAGAAGACGGACGCTCTTGAAGCTTACTGTGTCAATCTCAACACCAAGGCCACCAACGGCAAGATTGATCCGCTGATCGGGCGCGACAGCGAAATTTCGCGCACGATCCAGATCCTGTGCCGCAGGTCGAAGAACAATCCGCTCTTCGTCGGCGACCCGGGTGTCGGCAAGACCGCCATTGCGGAAGGGCTGGCGCACCGCATCGTCAATGGCGATGTGCCGGATGTCCTGAAGGATGCCACCATCTTCTCGCTCGATATGGGCTCGCTGCTGGCGGGTACCCGCTATCGCGGCGATTTCGAGGAGCGGCTGAAGCAGGTGGTCAAGGAGATCGAGGACTACCCGGGTGCGGTGATGTTCATCGACGAAATCCATACGGTGATCGGCGCAGGTGCAACCTCTGGCGGGGCGATGGATGCGTCCAACCTCCTGAAACCTGCGCTTGCTTCCGGAGCGATCCGCTGCATCGGTTCGACCACCTACAAGGAATACCGCCAGTTCTTCGAGAAGGACCGGGCGCTGGTTCGCCGTTTCCAGAAGATCGACGTCAACGAGCCGTCGATCCCGGACGCGATCGATATCCTGAAGGGCCTGAAGCCTTACTTCGAGGACTTCCACAAGGTTCGTTACACCAACGATGCCATCAAGGTGGCAGTGGAGCTGTCGGCCAAATATATTTCCGACCGCAAGCTGCCGGACAAGGCGATCGACGTGCTGGATGAAACCGGTGCCTCGCAGATGCTTGTTCCCGAAGCCCGCCGCCGCAAGACCATTGGCGTGAAGGAAATCGAGAACACGATTGCCACCATGGCCAGGATCCCGCCGAAGTCCGTTTCCAAGGATGATGCGGAGATTCTGGAGAACCTCGGCAAGGATCTGAAGCGGGTTGTCTACGGACAGGATGAAGCTATCGGGACGTTGGCGTCTGCCATCAAGCTGGCGCGTGCCGGTCTGCGTGAGCCTGACAAGCCGATCGGCAGCTATCTGTTCTCCGGCCCGACAGGGGTCGGCAAGACGGAAGTCGCTCGGCAGCTGGCATCTTCTCTGGGTGTTGAACTGATCCGGTTCGACATGTCCGAATACATGGAGCGGCACACCGTGTCGCGCCTGATCGGTGCACCTCCGGGATATGTCGGCTTCGACCAGGGTGGCCTCTTGACCGACGGTGTCGACCAGCATCCGCACTGCGTGCTGCTGCTGGACGAGATCGAAAAGGCCCATCCGGACCTGTTCAATATCCTGTTGCAGGTGATGGACCATGGCAAGCTGACCGACCATAACGGCAAGCAGGTCGATTTCCGCAATGTCATCCTGATCATGACCACCAACGCCGGTGCCGCGGACATGGCCAAGATGCCGGTTGGCTTCAACCGCATGAAGCGGGAAGGCGACGACGCGGAAGCGATCAACAAGCTGTTCACGCCGGAGTTCCGCAACCGTCTCGATGCGATCATTCCGTTCGGCAATCTGCCGATGGAGGTCGTCTACAAGGTGGTCGAGAAGTTCGTCATGCAGCTGGAAGTCCAGCTGGCTGACCGCGGCGTGACCTTCGAACTGACGGAAGATGCCGTCAAGTGGCTTGCCGACAAGGGCTATGACAGCCAGATGGGGGCTCGCCCGCTTGGGCGGATCATCCAGGAGCACATCAAGCGGCCTCTGGCCGACGAGGTGCTTTTCGGCAAGTTGAAGAAAGGCGGAATGGTCAAGGTCACCGTGTCCGAGGACGGCAAGGGTCTGCTTCTGGAAAGCATCGAGGAGCGTGCGACACCGCCAAAAGCCAAGGCCAAGACCGAAACCAAGGCAAAGCCGAAGCGCCGGCGCAAGCCTGCTGCCAAGGCAGCGGCCGCCAAGGATACGAAGCCGCCTGCAGGCAAGAGCGGTCCGGCCAAGAAAAGCCTTGTGCCCAAGGTGCCGCTGGCCGACTGAGGCCCTGCACAATCAGATCGGAAAGGCCCCGAAGAGATTCGGGGCCTTTTTGTTTTTCGCCTGCACAGACGACGCGCAATGCGCGAAGCGGGCCGGGTTGGTACACACTCCGGGGCTTGTTCTCCAACAGGCGTACTGGACTTGTTCTCATTCATGTTTGGAATTGAAACCATTCAGGAAAATCATTTGCCGCCGCCCGGCTGCTTGCCTAGCTATGAAGCAGACACTTTCGGGAGAACGGACATGAGCGATAACAAGGTTGCGATGATCACCGCTGGCGGCTCCGGCATGGGAGCCGATGCAGCAAGACGGTTGGCTGCAGATGGGTTCCGGGTCGCAATTCTGTCGTCCTCCGGCAAGGGGGAAGCGCTCGCGGAGGAATTGGGCGGGGTCGGGTTCACCGGATCCAATCTTGTTGCAGACGACCTGACCTCTTTTGTCAGCAAGACGGTGGACGCTCTTGGCCGGATCGATGTTCTCGTCAATTCGTCCGGACATGGCCCGAAAGGCGATATTCTGGAAATCTCCGACGAGGACTGGCACCTCGGCATGGATTACTACCTGATGAATGTCATTCGCCCGGCACGCCTTGTCGCCCCGATCATGGCTGCACAAGGTGGTGGAACGGTGATCAATATCTCCACATTCGCCACCTTCGAGCCGGATCCGATGTTTCCGACTTCCGGTGTGTTTCGGGCAGGGCTGGCCAGCTTCACCAAGCTGTTTGCCGACAAGTTCGCTGCCGAGAACGTGCGCATGAACAATATCCTGCCCGGTTTCATAGACAGCCTGCCGGAGAAGGAAGATCGCCTGGCGCGAATCCCCATGGGCCGCTACGGCCGCTCGGACGAAATCTCAAGCCTGATCGCCTATCTGGCCAGCGACGAGGCGGCCTATATCACAGGTCAGAACATACGTATCGATGGTGGGCTGACGCGGTCGGTGTGAGGTAATTCGAGTGTTAGAAGGTCATTCCTAGAACGCCCGGCGGCTCTGGCCGTTTTCCCTGAGCGTAGTCCAACAATGCACGTAGCCAGAGAACGCTGTTTTCGTGCGGATCTTGGGACAGTTCCTCAGGGCGAGTTTCAGTACGCCCCACAACGTCGACAGATTTCCTGCAAGAAAGGGCAACCTTCTGCCGACCATCGGAACCGATTGGGCACCAGAGTTTTTTCTGTTTGAGTGCTCCCCAAGCAACGCCCCGCCTGAAACACGTCAACGCTCGATAATCCGGGTCGATAATCACTCTGCCGCTTGGGCCTATCATACCCCAGAGCCCATTTTCTTCGAAGCGCTTCAGCATACCGCCACAGGCCAGGATTGCTTCGCTCTCTTCTTTGGTTGGGTCTCTGGGCTTTACGACTTCTTTGTTTTGGGTGTCGATCCAGAATTCTCTTCCATTCTGCTCGACCTTTAAGACAACCGGGTCTTTTTGGGGACCTGTCTGAGACCGAACGACGAACCAAGTTTTGTTGTGTCTGTGTATTTGGAGCTTGTCGTAAAGCGGGGGAACTAAAAATTGTCCATCGTCGTCAATTACACCCCATTTTCCAGCGGAGAATACCGCAGACAATCCTTCGTTGACGTAGAGAACGTTGTCATACCAGCCTTTGGACGGCAGTGTTCGACCGTCTTGCGTAACAAACTTATACTGGTTGTCGCCGATTGAGACCAAATAGGGCGACAAGCAGAAGTCGTCAGAAAACCGCTTGTTTATAGCGCTAACTTTCGTCTTCACCAAGGTGTCAAGCTTGAGATGGCGGATCGCGAAGAGCCCGTTCAGTTCGATTACCTGAAGTCCTTTGGGGCAAGAAATGTGCACGTGACCGTTGCGTTGATCAGGCACCAGATCTCCTTCAGGCGTAACGCTGCGCCAAAGCCCATTTTCCAGAACTCGCGGCCAGCGGCCATCGGTTGGTCGGTCAACATTTTCATAATAACGGCCGGTCAATAGCTCGCCGCGTCGGGTTACCAAACCCAGTTGTGAAAGGTTGTCATATTTGCGCGCAAGCCCATACCCACCCATCCAGTAACTGAGACCTTCAAACTTGAGTGGAATGACGAGTTTGCCGTTTCTATCAACGGCACCTGACATTCTCTTCACAGTCTGAGGTGACTTTGGCTCGACCTCATCAGGAATGCCTTGCACCGTTGCAAAGTCGTCAATGAGCCAATACGCGCTTGTGTACCGCGGTGTAACTTGCCACGAGCCATCAGCTCTCAGAAGGCCGAAGAGCGGCTCTTTACCCTTAGCTTCAGACGCCCAAATCAGGCCACGGCTCAGCTCGTCAAAATAGGCAACTTTGTATCGCTTCTTTGAAATCCAACCCTGATCGATCCGATACAGACCCAATCGTTTTTTGATGAAGATGCTGCTGAGTTCGTCTAAAGGGGCAAGTCTGAACCTGTCTTCGAGGCGACGTTGTCCTTCTGCCACAAGAACAACGTCTTCAGTAAACGGAATTGCTCGGGCGAACTGTGTCTCGACGACGACTTTTCCGTTTCGGTCAATGACGCCTGCGTGATTATCGATAACGACTTCCGCATGGCCGGATGAAAAAGTGCCTGCAAGGTCGAAGCGCGGTTCGATAACCATAGAGCCGAGGCTGTCGACATATCCCCATTTGCCTTCTCTCTTAACTGCGGCCAGTCCTTCGCTAAAAGGTAGTGCATCCTCAAACTTGAAGGGGATCAGAGTTTGTCCCGACTTTCTGTCGACATAGCCGCAGAGGTCGAACGGCCCGCCGCATCTGAACGAAATGTCCGAGACGTCAGCGATGCCCGGGGAGTTGGAAAACAGAAATACGAAGAGGCATGTCGGAAGGAAAAATAGTTTGCGCAACATTCAGGCCACTCTGAAACAAAAAATGATCTAACCCTGATCGTCTTCAATTGTGGCGCAAATGCAGTCATGGGTTGTGTCGACTGGCGGTCGCGTCTTTTTGGCACTAACGATGAGTAGGCTAGCCGGTTCGGCTCTCTGGCGTACCGGTTCACAATTAAGCACTCTGGACAGAAAATCTCCAAAAAGGTAAGGCTACCTTACTAACTGCCCAGAGATGAGTCAGCTTGATGACGGCTCCTGATCAGCCAGATATCGAACAGGAATCCCAGAACCCGCCGGAACATGCCAGGGTCTGGATGGCGCGTGGAGCAAGGGCAGCGGTGTCTATTCCAGCGTTTATTCTGACCGCGGCGTTTGTCGGATATGCGGGGCTTGCCCGTGAAACAGGGCTGACGCTCTTTGAGACGCTGGCAATGACCGGTTTCGTCTGGGCGCTGCCTTCCATCGTGGTTCTGACCGGCGCGATTTCTTCCGGAATGGGTATCCTTCCTGCCGGAATTGCCGTCGCTCTTGCGTCAGTCCGCCTGATGCCGATGACCATGGCCTTGATGCCGCTGGTCAAGGTGCCGGGCAAGACAAAGACCTGGCAATTGCTGATCGCGTCTCATTTCGTCGCGGTGACTGCCTGGGTGTTCGCGATGAAGCACCTGCCGGACATGCCGAGGGAAGGGCGTCTGCCGTTCTTCATTGGTTTTGGCGCGGCGGTGACCAGCTTCGTCTTCTGCATGACCGGTGTCTCCTACCTGTTGGTTGAAAGCATGCCGGGCATGGTGGCAGGTGCCTTGTTCCTGCTGACGCCTGTCTATTTCCTGTGCTCGCTCTGGGGGGCTGCAAGGCTCAATGCCGACCGGGCGGCCATGGTCGCAGGACTGCTGCTCGGACCGGTCTTCTTCACCTATCTGCCCGGACTGGATCTGCTTTGGACCGGCCTTGTGGGCGGCACGATTGCCTACCTCGGAACCAGGATCATGCGCAGGGGGCTGTCGTGATGGAGGGATCGACGGCAGGTGGATTGGTATCCGAAACCTGGTGGCCACTGGTGATGATCATCATCGCCGGCTGGTTTGCAACTGACGTCTGGCGGTGGCTGGGTGTCTTTGCCGGTGGCCGGCTGCGTGAAGACGGCGAACTGCTGATCTGGGTGCGCTGTGTTGCAACCGCGCTGGTGGCCGGAGTGATTTCCAAGCTGATCCTGTTCCCGCAAGGTGTGCTGGCAGAAACACCGCTCTGGCTGCGTCTGGCTGCCGCCGGTTTCGGCTTCGCATCGTTTTTTGCAGCCCGGCAACGTGTGTTTGTTGGCGTACTTGCTGCAGAAGTCTTTCTCGTTTCCGGTTGGCTGATCCTCGACACGATGGCTTCCTGAAACCAAGCGATTTCCCGTGTTCACTTGCCCGCCAGATAGGCTAGGTTGAAGAGTACGGCGATTGCACCCGGTCAAGGAGAGGAACATGGCGGATCAGGTCGAACTCTTTTATGCACCTCAGACACGCGCCACCGGCGTACGTGTTCTCCTGGAGGAGCTGGGCGCACCTTACAAGTTGAATGTGCTCAATCTGAAGCTGGGTGAAAACCGGACACCCCGATATCTTGCCGTCAACCCGGCTGGCAAAGTTCCGGCATTGCGCGTTGGCGAGGCAGTCATTACCGAACAGGTCGCGATCTATATCTATCTGGCCGACCTGTTTCCTGAAAAAGGACTGACACCCTCGCTGGATGATCCACTGCGTGGACCGTACCTGCGATGGTTCGTGCATATGGCATCCTGTTTTGAGCCGGCACTGATTGACCGCGCACTCAAGCGTGAAGAACCGCCGCATTCCATGTCCGCCTATGGTTCTTTTGACACCGTCATGGAAAGCATGCGTGCCCAGCTGGCAAAGGGACCTTTCGTTCTTGGAGAACGGATGACGGCTGTCGACGTTCTGTGGGGAATGGGGCTGCGGTGGGGAACAATGTTCGGCATCGTACCGGAATTCGAAGAATTCACCGCCTACATCGAGCGGTTCGCCGAAAGGCCGTCGGTGGTCAAGGTGCTGCAGGAAGACCAGAACATGGCCAGGGAGCAGGAAGACGCTGCTGTTCAGGCGGGTGTCGCGTAAAATCTTGTCACAAGCGGCGTCTTCTCAGCGATGCGTAGCACCGTCTGCGGTTACCCTCTCTTCTATCCGCAATCCTGACAGGACAATCTTTTGCCGCGCACTATCTAACGAAACGTCGTTTTTGCGGCACTAAACTTCGAATGGGGGATGATCGGATAAAACGCAGCCGACCTAGAGTTAACGATTGAAACCGGGCGCAAGCCAGATGGTGACTGTAAACTTGGAGGTAATCTGACGATGAAGGACAAGTACAAAGATACGGAAATGCTGGAAAAGCTGGGCGAGGCCGCAAGATCTGGCCGCATTTCCCGCCGTGATTTCCTGAATTATTCCATGGCTGCCGGTGTTGCAGCTTCCGCCGCAACAGGGCTCTGGACCACGAAAGCCAAGGCGCAACCAAAGCAGGGCGGAACCTTCAAGGTCGGCATTCATGACGGCAACACATCAGACACCCACGATCCGGGCACCTATCTCACCATCGCCATGATCGTGCTGGCGCATACTCACCGCAGCTATCTTACCCTGATCGAACCAGACGGGTCTCTTGGGCCGGATATCGCCACCGAATGGACGGCGAATGCGGACGCAACGGAGTGGACTTTCAAGCTCAACGAAAACGTTACCTTCCACTCCGGTCGCAAGATGACAGCCGACGACGTCATTGCATCGATGAACCACCACCGCGGCGACAGCACAACCTCCGCGGCCAAGGCTCTGCTGACTGACGTCGCTGATATAGTTAAGGACGGCGACAACACGATCGTTTTCAAACTGTCTTCGGGCAATGCGGATCTGCCGTGGCTCATGACCGATTACCATCTGGCCATTTGTCCGGCGAACGACGATGGCTCGATCGACTGGGCTTCGGGCGACGGAACCGGTCCCTACAAGATCGAAACCGGTGACTTCGGTGTCAGGTTCTCTCTGACGCGCCATGACGGCTGGCATCTGGACGGTGCACATTTCGACGGCGTGGAACTGATCATCCTGACCGATCCGAACGCCCGTCAGACGGCTCTGGTTACTGGCGACGTGGATGCCGTTTCGCTCATCGATCTGAAGACGATGGGTCTGCTTGCGCGCAATCCAAACCTGGAGATCGACAATGTGCCGTCTGCCTCGACGCTCACGATGCCGATGTTCTGCGACACGCCTCCGTTTGACAACAAGGATGTTCGCAACGCACTCAAGCTCGCGATGAACCGCGACGAGATCATCGAGAAGATCGCCTTTGGTGCAGCGACAAAGGCAAACGATTTCCACCATTCGCCAGCCATGCCCTATTGGCCGGATGACATTCCCCAACACGACTACGATCCGGACCAGGCGAAATCGCTGCTGAAAAAGGCCGGTGCCGAGGGACTGTCCATCAGCATCTCCTCTGCTGAATCCATCTACTCCGGCGCGGTCGATCTTTGCGTGCTTTATGCCGAACATGCCAAGGCGGCAGGCATCGACATTAAGGTCGTGCGTGAACCGAACGACGGCTATTACTCGGATGTCTGGCTGATGAAACCGTTCTGTGTGGTGGCCTGGGGCGCACGTCCGACACCGGACGTGATGTATTCTCTGGCCTACAAGTCCGATGCCGCCTGGAACGAGAGCCATTGGCAGAATGAGCGTTTCAACGAACTGCTGTTGATGGCGAAAGCCGAATTGGACGACACCAGGCGGGCGGAGATGTACCGGGAAATGGCGCTGCTTGCGCATGACGACGGCGGCACGATCATCCCGTTCTTCCGCAACTTCGTTTATGCCCGCCGCAGCAATGTTCAGCATGGTGAGCAACTGGCATCGAGCTGGGAGCTCGACGGTGCCCGTGCCTGCAGCCGCTGGTGGTTCGATAGCTGATTGAGCATCGAGAAAAACGCCCGCCCGGTTTGAAGCCGGGCGGGCGTTGTCTGTTGTTTGCTGAATGGCTGAAGATGCTCGCCTGGCTCAGGCCAGTGCGGCTCGTATCTTTTCTGCTTGGGCTGCCAGCACGTCATTGTCTGCCATCGCACCGGTGTGCGGTTTCAGCGACACGCCCTCGAAACGTGGAATGACGTGGACGTGGGTGTGGAACACCACCTGGCCACCGGCAGGTTCTGAGAATTGTTGGATGGTCGTGCCGTCGGCATCAAAGGCCTTGATCACCACCCTGGCCATGGTCTGCGTTGTTGCCATGACCGCGTTGAGATCTTCCGGCGCGATGTCCAGAATGTTGCGGGAAGGGGCTTTCGGGATCACCAGAACATGACCATCGCCGCGAGGCATGATGTCCATGATCACCAGTGTTTTGTCGTCCTCGTAAACCTTGTGGCTCGGCAGTTCGCCGCGCAGGATTTTGGCAAAGACATTCTGGTCGTCATAAGCGGGCGTGGACATGTTTGCATTCCTGTCTGATAGGCAAAAGAATTTCGCGAAGCGGTGTTCAGAAACGAGCCACCCCGACACTTCAGGGTTGATCAAAGGACTATCAATCGATTCCGATCAAGAGTTACTCCTGATCTAGTCCGAGATTTCCTGCAGCTGCAAGCCGTGACATGCGGCAGAACCGCCCGGATGAGTTTGCTCAAGCCGCGGTTGTTCAGGAAACGGTTTCGCTGGCCAGTTGGCCAGCATTTGAGGCTTCAGGATCCGTTTGCGATGCGCAAGTGAGCTTCAACCCCAGGTCTTCAAGCCTTGTCCTGTCGGGTTTGTAGAACATCCAGTTGCCGATCCGCTTTCCAGTTACCAGGCCTGCTTCCGACATCTTTTTCATGTGCGAGCTTACGGTCGGTTGGCTGAGGCCCACCTTGTCGGTGATGAAACCGACACACACGCCGTCATCCACGAGGTCTCCGTCCCGCTGGCGGGGAAAGTGGGCTCGAGGGTCGAGCAGCCACAAAAGGATCTGCAGCCGCACAGGGCTCGCCAGTGCCGCCATTGCCAATGAACTTGACTCTACATCTATATTGATATTCATCTATATAGATACTCTTCGATATAGATTGGTGGTTCGAACATGGAAAATAGCCTTCTCGGCCTTCAAGCGGAAGCCTTTTCGAACGGCGCGGCGCGCGGCGTGCGTTATCTGAAACAATTGCCGGATCGGAGCGTCGGGCCGAATTTGTCTCGTCTTGCCGAACTCGATCCAGGTTTGCCGGAGCAGGGCGCCGACGTTGGCGATATTCTTGATCTGCTCGAGACCGTGGGCGGTGAGGGCACTGTTGCGACGGCGGCAGGTCGGTACTTCGGTTATGTCATTGGCGGCGCGTTGCCTGCAGCCTCCGCGGCCCGGGCTTTGCTCTCCGCGTGGGATCAGGTTGCAGACGGTTTGACGGGACCTTCCGTGATCAAGATGGAAGAAACGGCGGTGTCCTGGATCGTTAGGCTTCTGGGGCTGCCTGAAGGTACCGATGGCGCTTTCACCACCGGTGCGACCATGTCGAACATGGCGCTACTGGTCACCGCGCGCGACACGCTGTTGTCGCGCCTGGGCCACGAAAGAGGAGAGGGCCTGATTGGCGCTCCCGGCTTGCGGATTGTCGCCAGCGCCGAAATTCATGCAACCGTGCTGAAATCCCTTCGGATGGCAGGCCTGGCCACGAAATCGATCGAGTGGGTGGAAGTGGACGATCAAGGGCGGATGCGGATCGACAGGCTACCCGAACTGGATGATCGCACGCTCGTTTTGTGCCAGGCAGGAAACGTTTGCAGCGGAGCCTTCGATCCATTTGATGAACTCGGCGACAAGTGTAATGCCGCTGGTGCCTGGCTTCACGTCGACGGCGCTTTCGGGTTGTGGGCAAGGGCCTGCAGCGATACGGCAACGGCGCTCAAGGGACTTGAGAAGGCAGACAGCTGGGTGGTCGACAGCCACAAGACACTCAACACGCCATATGATTCAGGCTTGGCATTGTGCCGCCATCCGCAGGAAATGCAGGCGTCGATGGCAATCGGGGCCACCTATCTGCCGGCGACCGTATCAAACCCCGCCAACCGCGCTCCTGAGTTCAGCCGGTCTGCGCGCGGAGCCGAGACCTGGGCTGCGCTGCTTTCCCTCGGCCGGCAAGGCCTGGAGGACATGCTGAGCCGTTTTCACAGTCATGCAAGGCGCATTTCAGGGGATCTGGCAGCACTCGGGTTCGAAGTGCCACATGAGGTGCATTTCAACCAGGTGTTTGCGACGCTGCCGGGGGCGGAAGACGCCTGTGCCCGCATCGCTGGCCATGTTCAGGCTTCCGGTGAAGCCTGGTTCGGTCAGGCCTCCTGGAAAGGACGACAGGGGTTTCGCATCAGCGTCTCGAACTGGTCAACCCGGACGGAAGATGTGGACCGGCTGATAGCTGCTGTTGCGAAGGCAAAGGCCGAGGTGATGGCCCCGGCCTGATGCAGCTCACATTGCAGAAGACGCAACCCTGGTCAGGTCCTTTCGGGCCACAGATATGACAGGGTTGCGTTCGAGCGTATGACCACGAATTCCTCGCGTTTTTCCCATCGTCCCAAAACGTTGATTTCAGTCACCGAACAATTGCCGTGCTGACGCCGCAAGGGATCGCAGGCGCGGGCTGCAGTGGTATAGAGTTTCGCCCGTCGGTTCTTGAATTCGTTCAGCCAGGCTTCGGCATAGATTCCGGCACTATCCACCAGATCGGCGTCCACTTCCTGGTAGTTGAGAGGCTTCTCTGTCTCGAATGCACCGGGGACTTGCTTCTCTACGAACTCAAGCTGCATCCTGATCTCGGCAAATTTCGGATCATCCTTGAATTGCTTGGCTTTTGTCAGCTTTACCCGGCAATTCGATGCAATTGTCTTCACTAGGAGCTTGCATTCGGCTTCCGCGATTCTGGGGGCCTGACCGGAGATGAAGACCTCGATCATGTCCATGTCAGCAGGAGCCCCTGTTTCCTTCAAGAGCTCTTTCACCGATACGGGCATGACGATATTGACCACCCGTCCGGCATCGAGGTTCTTGAAGTCCGTGAGGGCGACGTAGCCGTCTTTCAGGGAACCGCCTGAGCCATGCCTGGCGTTGTGGACTGTCGCCTGTCCTTTTAGCGGATCGTTCTTGAAGCCGAAGACAGTGTTCGCGACGTTGGCAACACTGAACATGATGTAGCCGTAGTAGAGCGTCACTGCGAAAAAGATCACTCCGCAGGCGATTTGAAGGATACGCATCAAGACTGTTCCCTGTTGCTTATGAACCGGAATTGGAATTGGCGGTGCTGTCACGTCCGAGAGCCTTGTCGACCAGCGGCCTGATCTGCGCCATCGCCTTGTCCTCGTAGCCGGACTTGCCAGCTACTGCGATGTTCTCAACCGGCGTCATGATGACGAGTGATCCCCCCAGTGGACGGAAGGGAATCCGGTCATCAAGATTTTCCGGGAGTGGCCCAACGAGCACATGAGTTGACCGTTCCACGCCCGCGAGATTTTGCTCGCTTCTTATGCCGAAGGCGCTCTTGAACCAGCTGTCGTACTTGCGATAAGCCGCCTTGTTCTTGGCAACTGGCTCTTCATGAAGGCTCGGATTTTCCTTGGCGTTTCTTGCGAAAAGCCAGTGATCTTGCATCTTTCGCCAGGGCTGAACACCGCAGGAACGAAGGGTTCTTGCACCGGCCATTTCAACAGGCACTTCAGGATCAAGATTGGCGAAAGCGATATCGCCGACACCGAGTGCCACCACATGCGAGATGCGGGCGCCAGGTGCCAGATGTATGTTCCATAGGATCTTGCCGAATTCGTTTTGCAGGATCAGGTAGACCGGCTTTTCGGTTTCCGTAACCACGACATCGACAACAGGAAAACTGTCGTCCTTTGCACTGAGTACCATCGTGTCGACACGGATCTTTCTGGGGTCGTCGGCTGGTTTTTGGGCGTTTTCAGCCAGCTTTTGTGCCCGTTCCCGAATTTTCGTTTTCGACCAGGTATAGATCGGCGCATGCATGTTGCCTGTGCCGACATGCACATTGCCGATTTATTCTCCGAGGTTGGGTTTGCGGAAGCGGCAGAACGCAGTGGGCTGCTGCATGACCACCTTCGCGGGAAGGTCGGTGTCCAAGGTCGTTTCCTTGTACCCGGTCACCGCGGACTGGATCCAATGAGGTGTCCCGTCTTCCGCTACGAGGACGCCGGGTGATGCCTTGTAACCGCGCATGTCGCGCTTCAGACCGGACTGCGGGTCTCCGGATGGAACGTTATCCGAGCAGGCGAGCAAACCGAAGCATAAGGCTACGGCAAATCCTTTTTTAAAACGCATCCGTAAGCTCCGGAAATGTCTGGCGTTGGGTATGCGTTCACAGGTTGTATCATTCGTCTTAAGGTTTAGTTTCGCCGGGAGGGCAATTCTTGCGTTACTGGCGGTTTAAATCGGGAAATGTTCTTCTGATGTCTTGTTGGCGATGCTGATAAATCTCTCTAGATAAGATAAAGAGGTGTGGTGATCAGTATTCACCCCGACCCGGCTTGCGTCAGGTCGGGGCGGAATGTCAGGCGGCTTCGCCCAGTTCAGATCCGTCTTTGACCAGTTTTGCAACCGCTGCGAAGTCCAGCTTTCCGGAGCCCAGGACAGGAACCTTGGATACCACACGGACTTCTGCCGGTATCATGAGGTCCTGTGCGCCTCGGGCTTTGGCGCCTTCAACGAAGGCTGCGCGGTCCGCATCCGGATTTTCCGTCACAAGCACCAGTTTCTCGCCCTTGCGGGCATCCTTGATGGCGGCAACTGCGGACAGATGCTTCGGCCAGATCTGGCCCGCCAGGGCTTCCACGGCGGACAGAGACACCATCTCGCCTGCAATCTTGGCGAAGCGCTTGGCGCGGCCCTTGATGATGATGTAGCCGTCGTCGTCGATCTCGACAATGTCGCCGGTATCGTGCCAGCCGTCGACAAGTGGTTCGACGACGCCGGGATTTTCGGCCTTCAGATAACCGACCATCACGTTCGGTCCCGACACATGCAGTCTGCCGCCGGTTTCCACACCAGGTACGGGCTCAAGGCGTGCCTTCATGCCAGGCATCAGTTTGCCGACCGTGCCCGGACGGTTGTACATCGGCGTGTTGAGCGCGATGACCGGTGCGGTCTCGGTCACGCCGTATCCTTCCAGAACACGCAGGCCGAAGCGTTCCTGATAGATCTGCCTGGTTGACGGTTTCACCGGCTCCGCGCCTGCAAAACAGTAGCGCAGGGAGCGGAAGTCGTAAGCATGGGCCACACGGGCATAACCATTGAGAAAGGTGTCGGTGCCGAACAGGATCGTCGCATTGGAGGTGTAGATCAGCTCCGGAACGATCCGGTAATGCAGGGGCGAGGGATAGAGATAGACCGGGACACCGGATATCAGCGGCAGGATGGTCCCCGCGGTCAGGCCGAAGGAATGGAACATCGGCAGGACGTTGAACACCTTGTCGTTCGGGGTGAAATCGATCCTGGCGGCTGCCTGCGTGGCATTGGACAGGATGTTCCTGTGTGTCAGCACAACGCCTTTCGGTGTTCCCTCCGATCCGGAGGTGAACAGGATCACTGCCGTGTCGTCCGCCTGCCTGCGTACCAGGGGGCGGCTTTTGGTCAGAAGGCCGCGGATCTTGTCCATGAAGCCGATTTCAGAGCGCAGATCTTCCAGCCAGATGATGCGAACGTTGTCTTCCAGGTTTGAAGCCAGTTGCTCCAGGCGAGCCTGCTTGACGAAGGCGCGGGAAGACAACAGCGTACGAACGTCCGCAGCACGGCAAGCCGCGAGAATGTTTTCCTGACCGGCGGTGAAATTGATCATGGCGGGCACCTTGCCGGCAGACATGGTCGCCAGAACGGTAACGGCAGCACCATTGGCATTCGGCAGCATGATGCCGAGGGTTTCTTCTCCGCCGGTGTGCCGCAACAGTTTGCGGCCAAGCACTGAGACGCCTGTCAGCAGTTTGCCTGCATTCAGCTTTCCGGACACCGGATCCTCAACCGCCAGCTTGCCGTAGCCGTATTCTTCTGCCGTGGCGATTACCTTCTCCAGGATCGTCACGTCTTCCGTCAGGCTGGTTTCAAACATCAGTTCGGACATGACGCTGTACAGCTTGGCGCCGGCTGCAGCGCGCCGCTGACGTCCCCTCAGTTCGTCGTCGAGGTCCAGGCGGGTAGGTTCCATGATTGTCACCTTCACTTTGGGGAACAGACGCTTGCGGATCTGGCTTGGGTTCAGGTAGGAGAACGGCGTTTTTTCGAGGCCGTCGATGCGGATCGGGACGATCATGGCCCCGGTCTTGTCGGCCACCATGGCCGCACCGTCGTAGACCTTCATCAGGCTGCCGGTGACAGTCAGCCGGCCTTCCGGGAAGATCACCATCGGTTCGCCGGAGTTCACCACCTTGATCAGTGCGCGGGTGGCCATGGGTTTTGACGGGTTGATCGGCAAGGCATTCGCAAGGTGCAGGAAGGGTTTTACCCACCAGCGCCTGGCAATGTCATAGTCGATGGCGAAGGACGGCTTCTTGTCGGTCAGGGTCAGAGCCAGGCCAGCGTCCAGCAAACTAACGTGGTTCAGCGCCAGGATCGGGGCTTCGCCGGCTTTTTCCAGATTTTCCAGGCCTTTGACTTCCATCCGGAAGATGGCGCGATAGAGGATTGAGATCGCATCGCGCATCGGGTTGGTCGGCAGGATCTTGAGCATCACGATAGCTGCGACAAGGTTCAGCCCGGCCAGCGCCAGAAAAATTGCGGGAACGGAAAATCCAAGTTTCTGGGCTCCTGCCAGCAACAGTCCGCCAACCGTCATCAGGGCAGCGCCAAGGGCGTTGGACGCTGCTATCCGGCGGGCACGCACCTGCGGTTTCGCCCAGGTCTGGAGTGCCGTGAAGGTGGGAACAACCAGCAACGCACCGGAAATGGCAAGGCCGGCCATATCGACACTGAGGCGGATTACGCCCTCATGGGTGACGAACTCGCGCAAGCCAGATGCTGTTGCGGTTGCTGGCAGGCCTGCCAGGGTCAATGCCGCATCCAGGCAAAAGAGCGCCAGCAGAAGCGTTCCGACAGGAGCCGGCAAAAGGACGACACGGCCAGCCAGAAGCCAGGCGGCAATTGCCGACCCGATGCCGATCGAAACGGCGAAGACGGTCAGGAAATAGGTGACGGCAATTTCTTCACCGCCCAGGAACGTCTTGACCATCAGCGGCAGAACAGCGAGCACCATGGCACCGATGAGCCAGAACCAGGCATTCATCATGGCTACCAGGAAGAGACGACGATCGGCAGCCAGATCTCTCACCACGCACCATGTGGATGTCGCAAGGTTCCAGTCAATCGTCAGATGAGGGGCTGCTGCCGATGCGGAGGGAATTTGCCGGCTCAGCCCGTAACATGCGATAGCCAAGGCTATCATAACTGGGGCAAAGATCAGGGTGGGAGCACCGGTGCTGAACAAAAGGCCGGCGGAAATCGTGCCGCCCAGGATTGCCAGAAAAGTTCCCGCTTCTATCCAGGCATTGGCGCGCGGCAGGTTTGAAGCCGGCAGATGATCCGGGAGCAGCCCGTATTTGACCGGGCTGAACAAGGCAGACATGGCACCAAACACGAATAGCGCGGCAAAGAGGATGGGGAGGGAGGACAAGGCCATGCCTGTCACGGCCAGGCCTGCGCCTGCAATTTCTGCAAGCTTGGTTGCCCGGGCAATCCGAGCCTTGTCGAACTTGTCTGCGAGTTCGCCCCCGAGTGCGGACAGAAACAGGAAGGGCGCGATGAAGACAGCCCCGGCCAACGTTATCAGAACACCGGTGTTGCCACCGTCTGCGCCGTGTCCACCAACCTGGAACAACACCAGGAACACCAGGGCGTTTTTCAGGAAATTGTCGTTGAATGCAGAGAAAAACTGCGTCCAGAAGAGCGGTGCGAAACGTCTGGATGTCATCAGTGACGCGCTCATGAGGTCCTCCTTCGAAGCAGCTATCTGTCAATCTGCTTCATAACCTTCAATCTTTGAAACCCGGACGGAGGGTTAGAAACTCCGCCCGGTTTTATTTCTGGATCAGACTTGTTCCGGCTTGCTGATGTCCATCAGCAGTTTTTCCGTCTTTGCGTCTTCCAGGCGGTTATGGAACTTGTTGGCTTCTTCGCGATCACGCATGGTCTTGGTCAGGGTGACCGCTGTATGGACCAGCATGATTGCGGCCATTGCGTAGAAGCCTTTCGCGGAGAAGCTTGCTTCAAGGTTCCAGATGCCCAGGGCCATCATGATAGCGGCTACAGCGAAACTGCCGGCGGTAAAAATGGTCCAGTTGTTGGAATGTTTGACTGTGGGTTCCTGCATGGTCTTGTCCTCGTGTTAGCTGCTTTCTTCCAGAAGAAGGGGAATGTCGGACTTCAGGCGGGCGAGCACATCGTCCGCTCTGGTTTTGACAGGCGCGCCGCAACCGGCATCGCCCAGTTTTTCGATAACCGCACTCGGGTTATCCGCTGCCGACAAGGTCTTGAATTCCTGTTCGGCCAATTGGTCGCGTTCCTGGCGTCGGCGGATGTCCTCCAGCTGTCCTTCTGCAAGGGCGAGCGCCGACTGGCCGGTACTGGAGCCAAAGGACTGTGCTTTCTGGATCTGGTCGCGAACTTCAACGGTGCGTTCACCGCGCTTGAGGGCGCGCAGACGGCTCTGGGCGCGATGCAAGGTTTCCGTGAGGCTTGAAAGATCGCCGTCGAACGATCGGATCGCCTCTTCGAGCGCCGACTTTTCGTCTTCCAGAAGTGCGATAGCTTCCGCTGCCTCTTTCGCGAGGGGTTCAAGACCTTTGAGGAGGGCGTTGCGAGCCCTGTTCTCCAGATCTTCGAGGGATGCATTGATTTGCCACAGCCGCTTGCGGTCCTGCTGCTGTTCTGCCTTGGCGCGGGCCAGAGCAACCTGGGCAGCCCGGACGGAAGCGGCGGCTGTACGCGTGTTGATGGAGAGGAGAGCAAGAGACTGATTGTCCCGGCTTTCCTCGGCGCTGGTTAGAAACAGCGCCCTCAGTTGGTTCATGAATGGCTCAAACATCGTGCCTCTCTCAAAAGGTGAACGTTGTTCACTATTTGACAAAGCCACATCATTTTGATTAGGTCAAGATGAAAAATGAACAAAGTTCACTTTTGAGGTGCGATACGGTTAATGGCCGGAGTTCAAAAAGCAAAAAGCGAAGAAACCCATCGTCGCGTTCTGGAAGCGGCGATTGCCGCCGTGGAAGCAGGGGGCATGGAAGCGGTCAACATCAGAAAGATCGCGGCTGATGCCGGTTACTCGGTAGGGTCGGTCTACAAGCATTTCGCGGACCAGGATGCGTTGTTGCTTGCGGTCAACTCGGTAACGCTCGGCCGCATCAAGGATCTGATGGCATCGAAAGTCGAAACCGTGGATGAGCCCTTGGCACGGCTCAAGGTGCTGGCGCTGGCCTATCTGGCGTTTGCGCGCGACAATCGAAACCTCTGGATGACATTGTTCAGCCATCACTTGCCTGAAGGCAAGGCGGTGCCTGAGTGGCATATTCAGGAAAATATCGCGCTTCTCGGTTTCATCGCAGCACCGTTGCGCGAACTCGATCCAAGCATGATGGAAGAAGATCTCGCAGCCCGGACACGTACCGCTTTTGCGGCGGTACACGGTCTCGTCACGATCAGCCTGGAAGCACGGTTCGTCGGCCTGTTGGGAGAAAAGCTGGAGCAGGAAATGAACTTTCTGGTCGAGCGCCTGGCAGGGTAGGGAGGTCCCTGACTACCAGGCTGGAGATTATCCTGCTGAAGTTTACCAGGCTCTTACCCGTTTCTCCGGTGGCAACCACATCGGGTCGCCCTCCTCGATGCCGAAAGTCTCGTAGAACGCATCGACATGTTGTAGGGCCGCAAAAGCTCGGTAAGGGCTAGGAGGATGCCCGTCACCGGCGACAAGCATGCGCAGGAACGGGTCGGAGGCCTTGGCCGTCCAGAACTGGGCCCAACCGATGAAACAGCGCTTGGCCGGCGACAGGCCATCTATCTCGACATTTTCCTCAGGGTGCTCGGCCAGATAATCCATCAGGCTTTCATAGGCGAGCGTGATGCCGCCGACATCGGCCATGTTCTCTCGGACATTCATGGGGCCGTTGGCGTTAAGGCCAGGCAGCACTTCGAAGGCGTTGGCCTGGTCGATCAGTTTCTGGGCTTCCCTGTCGAAGGCCTTTGCATCGGCTTCCGTCCACCAGTCACGGAAGTTGCCTTCCGCATCGTATCGGCGGCCACCGCTGTCGAAACCGTGAGTCATTTCGTGGCCGATGACCGCGCCGATCCGGCAGAAGCGCAAGGGAGCGTCCATATCGTGGCTATAGGCTGGCGGCTGGGTGATGGCCGCATTTACCTCGAAGCCGTTGATGGAAGGCGTGTAGGCGGCATTGATGACGATCGGCAGCGTTGACTGCGTGTTGAATTCCTCGTGCACGACGGGTTTCTTAATTTTCTCCAGCATGCGGTTCATGGAAAAGGCTCCAAGATTGCGCATGTTTGCAACGGGATCGGCCCCGATCTCGAGTTTGGAATAATCGACCCATTCATCGGGATAGCCGACCTTGTAGTAGAAGGTGTCGACCTTCTTCAGGGCTTCGGCGCGAGTATCTTCCGACAACCAATCCCGCGTTTCGACGCGCTCGCGAAACTTCCCGTGAATGCGCTCGACCATCTTGATGACTTCGGCCTTGGTCTCGTCGGAATAGTAAGTTTCCACGAAGAGCTGGCTGGCGGGATGGCCGAGGTTCTCTTTCAGCAGGTCGTACATGTGTTCCTGGCGAGGACGGTCCGTTCGTGCACCGGTCAGAACAAGATTGAACTCCTTGGCGGGTTCTTCGAAGGCGGATGTCAGGAATTCCTTGTAGTTTTCAATAACCCGATAAGCCGCATAGGCTTTCAGATCTTCAAGCGGTGTTTCCTTCAGCACTTTTGAGAGCTCAGGCAAAGCCCTTGGTTCAAACATGTAGACTGCGTCGGGTTTCTCGAAGCCGACTGTTTCAAGATAGAGATCGAGGTCGAATTCCGGCACCAGGGCCTGGACCTCCTCATAACCAAGTTTGCTATAGCGGTTTCGTGGATCGTTGCCTTCTTCGGGTGTCAGTATCCCGGCATAAAGCGCTGTTTCTATTCGAAGCGTGATGTCGGCGATGCGAGCGGCATCGTCCTCCGGATAACCGGCGACCTTCATGACCTCCGCCACATAGGCACGGTAGGCGGGAATACGCGGATCGCCTTCCTTGTTGCGCAAGAGTTCGAGATGGTGGTCTTCCACACCGAAGCCGGGGCCCGCTGAAAAAATGGCGTAGCGCTTGCTGTCGGCTGGATCTGCACTCGGCGCGAAAATCGCAAACAGGGCAGGTCCGGACATTGCGGCCTGGTCAGCCGCGAACCGGGTAAGGTCGTTCAGGGTTTCCAAGGCTTCGATGGAGTGCAGGTCGCTTTGGATCGGTTCGATGCCTGCAGCATCCATCGCCTCGACATTCATATAGGCCTTGTAAAAGTCACCAACGAGCTGCGTCGGGCTACCCTTGGGCGCTTCCGCGGAGCTTTGGCTTGCCTTTTCGGAAACAGCCGCAAGCTGCTTGATCAGTCTTTCGCCGATGATCGAAAAAACATCCCAACGCGCCTTGTCCGCTGGCCGGTTCACCCGGTCGAGCCACTTGCCTGAGGCATAGCGATAAAAATCGTCGGCCGGATCCACGGAGGTATCCATATTCTCGGGCGAGAACTGCAGGTCGTCCGGGGTGAGTGGGGGAAGGCCGTTTTCCTCAGCGAAGGCAGATCCGGAAAGCAGCAAGGTGCTCGTCAGCAGAAGTGGGATAATTTTCATTTCAGCACCCCCGGGGAATTCTTTTTACCTTACGTAAGAATAGGGTTCCGGCTGCAGATGGCAATCCGATTACTGCAAGGGTTGTGGCGGCGGCGTTCATGAGCGAGGTGGCTCCTGGCGCAATCGAACCGACTGTGAGGGGAGCGCGGTTAAACCTTAGGTTCCACAGAATGTTTGATAGGGACCAAAAGCCTCCGGGGCAGGAAGGGCATAGCTCTCAAAGCCGGATCTTTCTTCATATGGAGCTTTTAGAACATCCAGTAACTCGTTGAGCAAAAGATACTCTCCTGTTTCCGCACTCTGGAGTGCCGCTTCCACCTTGTGGTTCCGTGGAACGTAGAGCGGATTGACAAGGTTCATCGCCGCCCTGGTTTCTGCCGGCGCTCTGCCTTCGCTTTCAAGGCGTTGCCGCCAGCGCTCCAGCCAGTCGTCTATCTGCGTCGGATCGACAAAAAGTTCGCGCAGCTTTTGCGGTTCGCCAATAGCGGCCTCGCTCAGGTGCCGGAAGAAGAGCGTGTAGTCGACCGATTGTTCCTGCAGGACCGACAGCATCGTTTCGAACAGCTCCTGATCTTCCGCGGTTTCTTTCACCAGACCCAGCTTTGCGCGCATCCCGTTCAGCCAGGCTGCGCGGTAGATATCAGGAAAGCGGCCGAGTTCGGCGCTTGCCAGGTCGACTGCCTTGTCCAGATCATCGGGCTGGATCAGGGGCAACAGGGTTTCGGCAAGCCGGGCAAGGTTCCATTGCATGATGACGGGCTGGCGGCCGAACGCGTATCGTCCACCGTGGTCGATGGAGCTGAACACGGCTGCCGGATCATAGGCGTCAATGAAGGCGCAAGGGCCATAGTCGATTGTTTCGCCGGAAATCGTCGTGTTGTCGGTGTTCATGACACCGTGAACGAACCCGACAAGCACCCAATTGGCGACCAGCGCTGCCTGGCGCTCGACTACTCCCCGAAACAGCCGGATATAGCGGTCCGGTTGTCCGGCAAGATCCGGATCGTGGCGGGCAATGGCGTAGTCGGCGAGCTGGCGGACTTTTTCCGTTTCACCGCGTGCCGCAAAATACTGGAAGGTACCGACCCGCAAATGGCTTGCGGCGACACGGGTCAACACTGCGCCCGGTTTCGGACCATCCCGGTAGATGGTTTCTCCGGTAGTTACCGCTGCCAATGCTCGTGTCGTCGGAATGCCGAGTGCATGCATGGCTTCGCCGAGGATGTATTCGCGCAAGACCGGTCCCACGACAGCCTTGCCGTCTCCACCACGGGAGAAGGGGGTCGGTCCCGACCCTTTCAGCTGAATGTCCTTCCGATTGCCGGTGCTGTCGATAATCTCTCCGAGAAGAAGCGCGCGGCCATCCCCCAGTTGTGGCGAGAAGCCGCCAAACTGGTGGCCGGCATACACCTGGGCAAGGGGGGACGCGCCGTCCGGCTGACGGACCCCGGCAAAGATCTCTGCGCCTTCGGATGTTTCCAGAAGGTTGGAATCAAGGCCGAGTTCTTTTGCAAGTTCACGATTGAACACCACAAGCTGCGGCGTTGGCACCTTCGCGCCTTCCCAGGCCACATAAAAGCCGGGCAGATCCCGTGCGTAGGAATTGTCGAACTGGAAAATGGGCGGTCGGGCGGTCATGGAACCTACAGTGTGCGGTGGGAATAGCTTTACCGCTTAATATAGGAAGTTACGGCCGTCTGTCCGCCCCGGTCAGGTCGGAAATCGAATTCATGTGAACTTTGAGAAGGCGCAGCAGGCCTGTCACGCTGCGTAGGCCGCCAGAAACACCTTCACCGCTGCAGCAACGTTGGTTTCGATTTCTTCTTCGCTCGGCTTTGGGCCGGCATTGAGCAGCATGCGCCTCAGAACGCCCGCCACACACAAGTCGAAAAACTGGCCTGCAGCCAGTTCGACATCGCAGTCCTTCAGCTCGCCGCGGTCGATCCGCTCCTGGATGAAGGCGCCAAGGTCGCGTCGGCCCTGGCATGGACCGGCTTCGTAGAGCAGAACGCCGAACTGAGGGAATTTTTCCGCAGCGCCGACTACCATGCGGAGGGTCGACAATTTTTCCGGGTTCGCCATTTTCTGCAGATAACTGCGGCCGATACGGTGCAGATCGCTTTTCACGTCAGCCCTGCTGACGAGGGTTTCCCGCAGGATTTCCGCCTGGCTGAAACGTTCTTGCAGGATCAGCGCCTCGAACAGCGCTTCCTTGCTGCTGAAGTAAACGTAGAGCGTGCCTTTGGAAACGCCGGCTTCCTTAGCGATAACCTCCATACTGGCGCCATCGAATCCCTTTGCCCGGAAGACTTTTCGTGCTCCGGCAAGAATCTGCCTGCACTTGGCGTTGTCGGTCTTCTGAGCCGGATCTTCGGCTGTCGCCGGTAGTTCCTGTGTTTCGGTTGTCATCGCAATCTCGAATTTCTGCCGTCTTTCAGTAGTTTATCGCTAGTATTCTGTCAAACACACGGTTTTTGCTGCAAAAAGCATTCCCATAAATGCAAAGGTCAACTGTTCGGCAGGTTGTTGGTCAATCTCAACACTATCGGCCAACAGGACGAACCATTCAATCTTTCCTGGTCAGACCAGCTGTGTCTGCAAGTCAAAACGCCCCCTAAAAAATATCTTCGACAGGATCCGACTCCCGGACAGGTGATGCGTCGCGCGTCCCCCTCCCAAAGTGTCTTGTTGCCGTCTCGATCAACCAGGTTGTTGAACAGGGGGGGCTTGTGCGTTGCAAAAATTTCGCCGGAACCCTTGCGTTCGCCAAGGGGATGAACATATAAATGCCATTGACCGAACCGTTCAGTCAATGCCTGGGCGGTCAAGAATTTTGGGCAAAGGATACCATCGTGGCACTCAGAGAAGGCCGCAATGAAAGCGGCGCAATCGGTGGTGGGCCGCAGGCTGCGAGCCGCCAGGATCAAGACAACGAGACTTCAGTAGCCTCGAAAAGCGGACAGGCAACACCAACTTCCGCAAAAGACACAAGCGATGACAAAGGCGGGCAGGTGGCAGTTTCGTCTCAGACACAGGTAACAACCGCAACGACCACCGCAGAAGCGCCTCCACCGAAAAAGAAAGGCAAGGCCAAGCGGGTCTTCACGCTGGTTCTGCTCGCCGGTCTCGGCTTTGGCGGATATGAGGCGTACCATTGGTGGACCGAAGGCAGATTCATTGCCAGCACGGACGACGCCTATGTGACCGCGGATATCACCGTCATCCTTTCCAAGGTGTCCGGTTATGTTGCGTCTGTCGCTGTCGGCGACAATCAACGCGTGAAAGCCGGTGACGTGCTGCTGAAGATCGACGATGGCGACTACAAGCTTGCCGTCCAGTCCGCAAAGGATTCCATCGACAGTGCCCGTGCAACGGTCGATCGTATCGCGACCCAGATTACGGCTGCCAAGGCATCCGTGCTGCAGGCTGAAGCGTCTGTTGCTTCCGCCAAAGCGCAGAAGGACGAAGCTTCCGCGAACTACGATCGTCAGAAAAGACTGGCGGACAACAAGTTTGCCAGCCAGGCAACGCTTGATACTGCCAATGCCTCACTGAAAGGCGCGCAGGCGGATCTGGAGAATGCGCAGGCAGCAGTGACGCTGGCCAAAGCCAATATCGATGTGCTCAACGGCCAGAAGAAAGAAGCCGAACAGGCAGTGGTTGCTGCCAAGACAGCTCTTGAGAAAGCCGAGCGCGACCTCGCCTTCACCATCATTCGGGCACCGGTCGATGGCATCGTCGGCAACAGGGCAGCCCAGGTCGGCTCCCTGCTGCAGCCGGGAAGCCGGATTGCCGCGATCGTGCCACTGGCCGACACACACATCGATGCGAATTTCAAGGAAACTCAGCTCGAGGGTATCCAGCCCGGGGCAGAGGTTGAAATCTCCGTCGACGCTTATCCGGACCAGCCGATCAAGGGAACCGTGGAAAGCATTGCGCCTGCGACCGGTTCCGTCTTCAGCCTTCTGCCGGCCGAAAATGCGACAGGCAACTTCACCAAGGTGGTTCAGCGCGTGCCGGTGAAGATCAAGGTTCCGGAAGAAGAAATAACAAGCGGACATCTGCGAGCTGGCATGTCGGTGGTTGTCGAAGTCGACACCAGGACCGGTGGCCAGAAAGAAAACGTCGCCCTGTCGGCGCTCCACTAGACCTTCAGGTGCGGATCAAGGGTCCGTATCAAATCAAGTCCTCCCCGCGGCCTCCAACCGCACAAGCCCGGTATCCGCATCTTGCGGATGCCGCCCCTTTGAAGAGCAATCCGCCGACGGCGTCAGCTGCGCGGATGTTCCAACAGTATCGAATGATCGGCCACAGGCCATTCCGTCTCTTTCGGCTGAATGACCGCCGGTTCAAGGCTACGTCACATGAGCGAGACGGCACAAAGCGCATCCATCGACGGACGCAAGCTGTTCACCTTCCTCTGCATGGTGTTCGGCATGTTCATGGCGATTCTGGATATCCAGATCGTGTCCGCATCCCTGTCGGAAATCCAGGCCGGGCTTGGAGCTTCCCAGGACGACATTCCCTGGGTGCAGACAAGTTACCTGATAGCGGAAGTCATCATGATCCCGTTGTCCGGATATCTCTCGCGCATGCTGTCGACGCGCTGGATGTTCGCGCTGTCAGCGGCCGGTTTCACGGTGATGAGCCTGATGTGCGCCACTGCCTCCACGATCGAGGAAATGATCGTCTACCGTGCCTTGCAGGGGTTTCTCGGTGGCGGCATGATCCCGACGGTTTTCGCGACGGCTTATCTGATTTTCCCGCGTGAGAAATTCAACGTCATCTCTCCGGTGATCGGTCTTGTCGCAACGCTGGCACCGACCATCGGTCCGACGCTCGGCGGTTATCTCACCGAATTCGGCTCCTGGCACTGGCTGTTCCTGATCAACGTGGTGCCCGGCATCTTCGTTACGCTTGCCGCTGTTACCCTGATCGATTTCGACGAGCCGGATCTGTCTCTGCTCGATCATTTTGACTGGTATGGCTTCGCGGCCATGGCCATCTTCCTCGGTTCTCTGGAATTCGTTCTTGAAGAAGGCTCGGGCGAAGACTGGTTCCAGAGCGGCGAGATCGTTTTCTTTTCCGCAATCACTGTGCTGGGAGCTGCGATCTTCTTCTGGCGGGCGTTCACGGCGCGAGAACCCATTGTCGATCTGAGAGCCTTTGCCGACAAGAACTTCGCCATGGGCAGTCTTTTCAGCTTCATTATGGGGGTGGGGCTCTACGGCCTGACATATCTTTATCCGGTCTATCTGAGCGGCGTTCGCGACTACACCTCGCTGCAGATTGGCGAGACCATGTTCGTGAGCGGTCTTGCCATGTTCCTTACAGCCCCGATTGCGGGGCGGCTGATGTCCGTGCTCGATCCGCGTGTGATGATGGCAATCGGCTTCTCCGGCTTTGCAATCGGCACTTACATGGTGACCGGTATTACGCACGATTGGGATTTCTGGGAGCTGCTGGTTCCGCAGATCCTGCGTGGCTGCTCGCTGATGCTGTGCATGGTGCCGATCAACAATATCGCCCTTGGTATGTTGCCGCCGCAGATGATCAAGAACGCATCTGGCCTGTTCAACCTGACCCGGAACCTGGGAGGTGCCGTCGGACTTGCGGTGATCAACACGCTGCTGACCAATCGGCAGGATTTCCACTACGAACGTATTTCCGAAACGGTCAACTGGTCGCGTCCCGTCGTCAATGAGACATTGACCAACATGACACATGCGTTCTCGGAACTGGGTCAGAATGCGGAAACAGCGGCCTTGAAGACGTTGTCTGGCATCGTCACCCGCGAAGCGTTCCTGCTTTCCTTCTCGGATATTTTCCTGATCCTGACAGGCTTGTTCCTCGCTCTTGTCGCCGCGCTCTATTTCGTGGAGCGACCGAAACCGGCACCTGCCGGTGGCGGCGGTCATTGATTTCAAGATAGTGGATCATCCGGACGAGCGCTGCCGTGTCGATCAGGCCTTTCTGTCCGGTCCGAAACGAATTCTTCGTTGCATCCGGCCGCCGCCAATTCGCGTATTGGCCGGTCTTGACGGTGGCGGATGATCGTCAAATGCGGCCTGTGCACTCACGTCACCCTTCGTTGCGGTTTGGCCTTGTGCAAGCCTGTCGGCCATCCATCGGGCAACCTGAGGTGTCGCGACACTTGTTCCGTCGAGAGACACCAGCGATCCGCAGCGTGATCCGGCACTCAATATGCCTCGCAAGACCGGTGTGTCGTCGCTGACCGCGGCTGCATCCGGACCGTTTCTCGTCGGACCGGTTGCATTGAATGCGGTTGTTACCGGACCGGCGGCAGAATAGCCGGCCAGATCGTTGCGGGTTTCGACATATCCAGCAAGAACGGCGGGAAACTCGCCGCAGGCAAAGCCGCTTATGGTGCCGCTGCGCTTGACCAGGCAATCGGATCCGGGCGGATCGATCGGCAAGGGGGCACCAAAGCTGTCGAAACGCTGATAGTCGTCATTATCGAAATAGGATTGACGTCCCAATGCCGGGAACCCGGGCAAGGTTTCGTCGCGCCGGATCCAGACCTGAACCCTATCGGTTTCGGTCAAGGCAACATTCTCGATTTCGATTTTCCAGACACCCGAAGGTGCCAAGTCATCCGTGACGTCGTGATGAAAGGTCGGGTGAACGCCGACGACAATGCAACCGCGCCAGGTTGGCGCGTGGGGAGGTGTGTAGAGGATCCGGCCGAATTCCACGTTGTCTCCGGAATGGAGGATCGCAGTCTCTCCAGGCACTGTTGAAACCGGCGTACTCCTCGGTCCCACGGGAGGCGTAACGCGCACTCTCACAAGGTTGTCGGGGTTCTCCTTCGGCGGCATCCAGATCTCAACGTAGCTCGCGCTGCGGTCGTCAGGTTGAATGCGCCAGTCGAGGCTTGCGGGCCTGACGTTACCCGTATCCTCATCCGTAAAGGTAACCTCCGCGTGGGTGCGCGCCAGATTGCCGTTCCCGGCAGGAAGAGCCACCTGGATTTCACGCTGGGTGGTCGAGTGAAGCTCGTGATCGATCTTCGCTTCGATCAGACCGGTACCATCGTGCGGTCCTGCAAAATTCCCGAAACTGAAATTGACCACCAGCGGGATCCGCTTGCCGTGATCGGTCTCGAGCCGGTAGCGTTCCGCGTGTATCTTGATGAAGTCGATCGCGCGTCCCAGAGCTGGCAGGATCTGCGCTCCGCTGACATCCATGGTGAGATCGGTTGGCAGCTGCACGCAGATGATGGGGCGCGTGTTGTCCTTCGTGCCGGGTTGGTAACCGGCGGCAAGTCCCATCACATGGGTGCCGTGGGACACTCGCATGGCGGCGGGCTTGAGGCCGGGCCAGTTGTAGTCGATCAATCCGCACTGACTGTAGAATCGATTCTCATCGAGGAGCCCGCTGGCCGTGTTCGCGGCAAGCAACCCGTCGATTTCGCTCCTGGCAAGGGCGTGCCCCTGCGGGACGACGAGGGTGCCGGTCCGCGGTCTGGCGTCCATGATCCAGGCAAAGGAAACGCGTGACGCATTTGGGTTGGCTTTCCGGAAAAGTTCATGGCCGAACGCGATGCCGTTGTCGATGACAGCGGTAACAACGGAACCATCCTCGACAAATATTTCCGGCAGATTGCCGGACATAATCTGCGCGCTCGTGTCGAGCTGTCCGACCGGAACGACAGTCCCAAGGATGATGCGCTTTATACCGAGTTGTCCCGCGTTCCTCGTCGTTTCCTGCAAGAAGATGTCTTTTGCGTAGAGTGAGGGATACAGGATCGCTTCTTTGGCCGCGCGCTGTTGCGCGGTGTAGAAATTCGGGATGAGGACTGCGTCCTCAAGCCCGTTGCCACCGCCGATATCCTTGGCCCTGGCGATCAGATCATCGAGTGAGATGTCATCGAGCTCGACGAGGATGTCCCACCAAGTGTCTTCTTCTCCGGATCCGAACTTTGCTGCAACAGCCAGCCGCCAGTTCGTGACCGGATCGATTGAAAATTCATCAAGGGTTCCGTTGGTATCCGACATGACTTGACCTCCGGTTCGACTTTGCTATGCGATCACGAGCTGTCGTCTTCCAAAGGCGAGGCACCATCCCCACCATCCTCGAGTGTTCCGCCACCGCTGCTGCCACCGGCACAGGGTTCCCTCAGGTCCAGCCATTCCTGCTTTGCGCGGTTCCACAGCCAGGCCAGCGGCCTGGATTGAATGGTCGTACCGGTGAGGGACGTTGTGGTTTCGTCGGCCCAGGCTCCCGGGTCCTTCTGCGTGTGGGTTGCCGGATCGTAGAGCTGCGTCCAGTCGAAATCCCGGCTGTCAGGATACTGGTCGCCGTGGAAAGCCCATCCCTTGATTTCATTGGAACCCTGGCACCGACCCGCGAAATAGGCGCCGAGCGTAAGTCCGAGAATTGCGCCGGCCTCGCTGTCGACCGGAAAATGTACACCCGCGACGGTGCGGTTTACTGCAATGCGCGAGGCCTGACGCATGAACATCTTGCCCCAGATCGTGTCGTCATAAGGCACGACACCGGCATCCCTCAGGAGGAGCCAAAGGACCCGGGCCAGCGTGAAGGCTTCCGTCGAATGACCGCTCGGCAGGGTGCCATGCGTGGGCGTCAGGATCATCGGCTGGATCTGCGGGGAGAATTCTATCGGACGCTTGCAGGCCAGGGCATACTTGATCCGCATCTCCACCAGGTTGGCGAGACCCTGCGCAGTTGCCAAAAGCTCGATCGTATATGGTGTTCGAGCCGGTGCGATGAATGCGATTGACCGCAGAAATTCAACAGGTGTGCTGAGTTGGGCGATAATTTCAGCCGCACGATCCTGCCGCAGGTCTGCATAATTTGCCACGAGATCGAGCTGCTTCTTGAAGATCGCCATGGTTGGGCGAGACATCCTGGCGAGCATGGCATAAGCCGCGAGTGGCGTATCGGTCCCGTCAGGGTTGCTGGTCACGTTCAGGTGCCATACCTGAGCCGTTCCGGAGCACGTTCCCTCAAACTTGAAAGTGAAGCCGAGCCTCGATGCCAGTTCAAGTGCGTAAATGCTCTGCCGGACTTCCGGAGAGAGGCGGCCTAGAAAAGCATCGTATTCCGGGCAGTTCTCCTGGATGGCCGCCGTAACAGGCTGCCAGGTTCCGGCAATGCCATCGTGATTGGTGATCAGCGCGTTCACGATCAGCGGTGAATCGAAGGAAGGGGCGCCGCCGAACCCGCCAAAACCGCCAAATCCCCCGAAGCCCCCAAACCCTCCGAACCCTCCGAACCCGCCAAATCCCCCGAAGCCGCCGAAGCCCCCAAATCCTCCAAAGCCCCCGAAGCCGCCTGCCGGATATGCTGTTTCCCTTGGTGTCATGACTAACTCTCCCTACCTTTTTGATTGGCCGGTTTCACTCCATTCTCAGGGCGGCAGTCCGGCTTGCCTTAGGGTTTCGGCGAAGTCCTTCCCAACCTGAAACTGCGCACTTGGCGAATTCTTCAGCCAGCGGCTTACGGTCAGATCCGGCTGACGCTCGCGCAGTTCGCTGATGGTCTGAGCTGCCAGTTCGGTGTGTCCAAGACGCATTTCCGCGACAGCCTTGGCACGCAGCGTCGAGGTGTGCGCGCGGTTGGAGCGAAGCGACTGGTTGGCGAACTCGAGAGCGCGGTCATATTTTTCGGCCGTAACGCAAGCGGATGCCGCAAGCGACAGGAAAAAGTACCTGTAGGGATCGATGGGAGACAGGCGGAGGGCCAGTTCCGTGTCCTTGACAGCCTCCTCGCCAGCTCCCTTGAACGCGAAGAGAGTGCCGCGCAGCAGGCGACCCATGGCGTAATTCGGATTGTACTCGAGGGCCATGTTGTAACGCTGTTCAGCTTCTTCGAGCTTGTGCGCGAGATTGGTGAGGGTAAATCCTTCGGAAACAAGGGCCGTGACATTTGTCGGGTCGTGGTCGAGCGCGGTTTGCGTGCAGCTCAAGGCAAGGGATTTTTCGCGCTCGGGTGAATCCGTCCAACCCTGTTGAACCGCCAGAACGTGCCATTTTGCCTTCCATGCCAGGGCCATTGCGGGTTGGCGCGACGAACGATGAATCAGTTCGTCAAGAAGTTCGGCGGCGTATTCGAAATGGTGGCGCGAGAGCCTGTAGATCAGTCCGATCGCGCTCATCAGAAGCGAATAGGCGTCGAGTGTCTGCATCGGGCAGGACAGTGCCTGTTGCACTTCGCTCCGGAAGATTGCCGCATGGCAGTCCTTGGCGAACTGATACATGACGGATGAATCGCTAAGGAGGGTAGGAACCTCTTCGCTCAGGCGATCCGACCAGATCACGCGGCCGGTTTTCGCGTCGGCGAGTTCTGCGTCCAGAATTACGTGGTTCGCATCGCCGCTATAGGTTCCGGACAGGACAAAATCCGCCTGAAGCGTCTCCGAGATCTTGGCAAGGGAGATATTCCGCATGCGAAAACCTGTCGTCGAAAGGCGGGAAATAACATTGAGTTCCGTGGACCGGGACAGTGCGACGATCAATTCCTCTGCGAGCACTTCACCGAGCACGTAATTGTCTCTTGATCTGCTGCGTGGCGTGAAGGGAATAACCGCGACGGTGGGGAACAGGTCTTCGAATTGCTGTAACGGGAAAATGCTCGGGTGAGTTCCCACGGGATGAACCCTGAAGGCCCGCACCGTCTCGGCGACATTCTTGAGGTGGCAATCCCCAAGATCCTCGAATTCCGCGTCGAGTTCGCTTGCCAATGCATCCCTGACCTCCGCGGAGGCAACAATCTCTCCGGGGCGGGCAAGCGACATGAGACGGGCGGCAATGTTGACGTGGTTGCCATAAATGTCGTCATCGCCGGTGGTGAGCACGTCGCCGGTGTCGATACCGATGCGTACCTGCAACCGGTTCACGGCAGGGAGTTGCTCGTTGATCTTTGCCAGTTCCGCGGTGAGACGCATTGCAAACCGGACTGCGCTTGTTGCGTGCTCGATTTCAGCCAGAATGCCGTCGCCCAAGGACTTCACGAGCCTGCCATCGTGTTCCGGCAGAAGGTCATCTTTCAGGTAGGCGACAAAGGAGAGCCAAGCTCCTATGGATGCATTGTCGGCGGTCGTAAACAGCCGCGCAGATCCAACTACGTCGGCAAAAAGTATTACTTTCTGCCGATTCTCCCATTTTTCGAATAGCCGTACGGGCTTTCGGTATTCAGCGGCCGCCTGCATGAATTTCCTCGTAGCGACAAAATCGCTCAACCTGAAAACAGTCTAATAACAAAGTTTAGTCACCAATTTTTCTCAGAAATAATGAGGTAATTAACAATGATTGTTTCACGTAGATAGATTTTCACACGCATTTTCAACGCGAGTTTCGCCATGGACAGGCGAAAACGCTCTGTGTCCACTTGCGAGCTCGAAAAAATATTTCCTTTTGTCGCTTCTAGCTTGCCTTAAATCTAGTCATATGTAAAGAAATACATTTATTACGCTAGGGAAGTTTTTCTTAAATATTTGATTTAGATTGTTTTGGATGCGCACTTGCACGCGATCGTCGGGAAGTAGGGAGGGGCGAGGTGCTTTCGGTGCAATTTGCACTCGTGAAGCCTTTCGGCTGTCATTTTCGGCTGTTTTCTTGATCCTGACAGATTTGGTCCTTGCCTTTGTCGCCGCGCTCTCTTTCGTGGGGTGGCCAAAACCGGCACCTGCCGGTACCGGCGGAGGTCATTGATCCGTGTGGGCCGGCTATCTAGCCAGTCAAAGTGATTTCGTCTTCCAACGCCGGGAAGAGGGGGATCTTGGAATATTGCAACTTTCAATGCACGTAATGGTATTGCTTCCGCATTCCGTCAACCTAAGGCGTTACATCTTCGTTATTTCATGCTAACGTAGCTGCCTGTTAGAAAAACAGATTGATGCGCTTTTGATTTGCAGGCGCTGCAAGTAAATTTTCGCTTTTCAAAATTCAGATGACCGTTCTCTCGAGTTTTCAATGGGAGGAAATAATGGCAGGCATAAGAAAAGACATTGCCAAGCTCGGCGGGCCATGGTCCGACACGATGCTTTGGTATGCGCGAGCCGTTGGTGAACTGCGGACGCGCCAGTTGCGTGATCGGACAAGCTGGCTCTACCTGGCAGCGATCCACGGCATCAATCCGCAGGGCTGGATTGATCAGAACATCATTTCACCGACCACGCCGGCGCCAAACGCCGACGAGCAACGATTGATGTTCAACCAGTGTCAGCACGCGGGTTGGTTTTTCCTGCCCTGGCACAGGGGCTATCTGCATGCGTTCGAGGCAATCCTGGCAGACTGGATTGTCAGCCAGGGCGGTCCGACTACATGGGCATTGCCATACTGGAATTATCTCAACGGGTCTGATCCAGCGTCGCGAGACTATCCGCAGGAGTTTCTGGACAGCACCATTCCGGGTGATAACACGCCGAACCCGTTGGCCAACGCGTTTCGTGGCCCTGCCGTGAAAGTTGGTCCGCAGGCCTGGATCAATGTCGACATTTCGCTCGACGCGCAAACCACGCAGACCGTTTATACATCAATCCCCGGCACGCTTGGATATGGCGGTCCTATCAGCGGCTTCGACCAGCAGGGCAATGCCTATGGTGCGGTCGAAAGTGACCCGCACAATTTCGTGCATGTCATGGTGGGCGGCAACGTACCGCCCAGTCCGACCGGCTGGATGTACGATCCGGATTTTGCCGGTCTCGATCCGATCTTCTGGGTTCACCATTGCAACATCGACCGCTTGTGGGCGGCCTGGATGACCGGGGGAGGCAACTCCCAGGAAACCAGCCGGCCCTGGCTCAACGGGCCGTTCCCGCGCCAGTTTGCGATGCCGGACGCACAGCAAAATATTTCCATTTTCACGCCGGAAGACACGCTTCCGGGCGCGGCTCTTGCGCCGGTCTATGATAATCTGATCGATGGAACGGGCATTACGCCCACCGTGGGGATTGCAATGGCCACCACACCGACAGGCCGGGGCACTTCGACACTCGTCGGGGCAAACGACGAGGTGCTGCAGGTTACCGCAAGTCCGGTAACGGCACGCGTGAAGCTGGCTGCGGCGCCAGCTGCGGCCCTTGCTGCTGCAGCTCCGGCCGCAGCGGAGCGACTTTATCTCAACGTTGAAGGTGTCCGGGGAAACTCTCCAAGCGGTGTTCTTTCCGTTCGTGTTGTTGCGCCAGGCATACCGGATGCGGAAGTCAACGAGACTCTGGTGTTCTTCGGCCTTGGAAAGGCCAGTTCAACCGACGGTTCGCACGCAGGCAACGGCCTGTCATCAACCGTGGAAATCACCGACAAGGTTGCGGCCATGCAGGCGCGTGCTGGTGCTGCAATCCAGGAGCTTGAAGTCAGTCTCGTTCAGCCAGAGGGAACCTCGTCGGAAATTACCGTCGACCGGATCAGCATCTACCGTCTCAGGGTTAGATGACATGTCCCGGCTGGCGGCCTTTGCCGTGCAGACCGGTCGGGGCGCAATGCCCTGGCTGGTTGCCTTGAGCGCGGGCAGCTACCTCCTGCTCGGTTTCGCGCAACCTGCTTCGAACGTCGCGGCTCTTTGCGGGCGTCTGAATGTTGCGCAATCCGTTTTCCTGCCCGCATCGAACCTTCAATTCTCGCAGATCTTGCAAGCGGTAGCTGCGGACTGGATCCTGATGGTCGTGGCCATGATGACGCCGTTGGTCGCTGCCAACCTGTCTTATGTCGGACGAGTGGTGCATGCATCCCAAAAGGTGGCTGCAAGTATTGCCTTTCTGCTCGGTTATCTCTGCGTCTGGATTTTGTCCGGCCTGTTGCTTGTGCCATTGGCGTTTGTCCTGGCGCTTGCCGGTGCCTGGCTCGACCTGTCGTTGGCGCTCGGTGTCGCTGTCGTTTGGAGCATGTCCCCGCTTGCCCAATGGGCCAGAAACAAGTGCCACGGCACCAGCCGGATTGCAGCTTTCGGACAAGAGGCACAGGCTGATGGTTGCTGGTTCGGTCTTCGAACCGGGGCGGCCTGTGTGTTTGCCTGCTGGCCCTGGATGCTTGTGCCTTTGCAGGTGGAGACCGGCCACATTGCCGTGATGGTGCTGACAGGTCTCTATCTTTTCGCCGACCGGATTGCACCGCCTGCTACGCCGGTCTGGCGACTGCCTCCGGCACTGGAAACTGTCCTGGGGGTGTCGCTCCTGCCTGGAGGCTGCGGACCGAACAGGCACAGTCTGCGCCACACCAAGCCGCTTGCTGCAACAAGCCAGCCAGTCCGGACACGCCATTGACGGTCAGAGGAGGAAATCATGCCGATCAATTTCATTCCGAATGACCCGAGAGCCGGACACCCGCCTGCAGCCGTCATCGAGGCGCATGCTGAGCGACCAGATGAACTGGCCCGGTATGTCTATCTGGGCTCCGTCCCGGAAGACACATATCCAACTGACAGCGACGGCTTTCTGTTCTGGCAATGCCGCGAGGCCGCTCTCAGAGCCATCGACCTTTGGGAGTTGATCGACGGGAGCACGCTGACCACGTGGCAGAACGGGAAAACCCTGCGGCTGAAACAAAAGACACCGGGGCAGCCCCAGCTCAATGCCTTTTACGACAGGCTTTCGCTCTCCTTTTTTCAGGTGGATGCTGCCGGGGGAGACAGTTACCGCTCAGGGGCAAGTACCGATGTTGTCGCACACGAGGCGGGCCATGCCTTTCTGGATGCAATCCGCCCGGATCTTTGGGGTGCTTTTCAGGCGGAGCAGGGTGCTTTTCACGAAGCCTTTGGAGACTGCATCGCAATTCTCGTCGCGCTTCAGGACGAGGCGACCCGCCAGGTGCTTGTGGATCAAGGGCTGTTGAGACAGAAGAACTTTGTCGAGACCACTGCAGAGGATCTGTCCCACGGTATTGCCGTCCTGGTCGACGCAAATCACAATGCGGCGGTCCCGCGGCGCGCTCTCAACACACATCAATGGGTGATGCCGGCCTCCTTGCCGGTGTCAGGTGGCCCGGGCGTTCTGATCAACGAAGTACATTCGCTGGGCATGATCTTCAGCGGTTGTTTTTACGACACGCTGACGAACATCTATCAGTCGCGCGGTGTGGAGAGCGAAAAAGGATTGCTGGCGGCGGCAAGGACGGCGGGAGAGTTGCTGGTTGCTGCTGCGCGTACGGCGCCACTTAAACCTCGATTTTTCCAGGCTGTCGGCAACGCCATGCTGATTGCGGACGGAATGCGCAATGCCGGGGTCAATGCCCAGGCGATCCGGGACGGGTTCGAGAGCCATAATGTGCTGTTGAATGCCGAACAACTGACATCTCCCACCGTGGTTCTGGCTGGCCGGCCGCCTTCGGAAACCGTTCATTCCGTTCGTGATGTGCTGACACAGGCCTCTCGCCGCAGCCTGCTTGAAGTCACCGGAGATGATACGGATCAACGGTTCTACGGCAGCCGGGTTCAGCTTGGCGACCAGTCGGTAGCAGCCGTTCGGCGGCGCCAGAAAGTCTCGCTCGCAGATGTCGCCAGCGATCTGGAAGGCGTCTATTGCTACGTCGAGGAAGACGTCCTCATCGGTGAGCAAAACGGGAATGCCGCCCTGCTGGGCGAGGTGGAGACGGTACGGCAATCCGCTGTCGAGGCGCAAAGCTTTGTCTTCAGCCTGCATGCCGCCGGTCAGATTTCAGAAGAGGCCCACAGCCAGGCGGGCGACGATACGATCGGTGCCGTGAGCCATGTGGTCAGTAACGTGGGGAAGGAGCGTCGATTGCTTCGAAAGCGTTTCAATTGCCGGTGTCACGCTCTTCCAGGTACGGCAAGGGCTTTCCTGTGCACTTGATCAGTTGAAGCCCCTTCGCCGAAGTATGCGTCTGCCGGTCTCATCAGTTTCGACATAGTGCGTCGGTTGACCGAGCAGTGGCGACGCCATGCCTTCAAGCTCTCCTGCTTCAGCTTGACCTGTCTCACCTGGTGCCATCTCAAGCTGGCCATTGGCCCGCAGACTTTGAATGTAGGCCTTTGCCTCCTGGATCGTGTCTTCAGCAACCTCTTTGAATGCGACAGGGTGAGGGCTGTCGGGCTGTTCAATGACAAACGACGTGGGAAGGTTCAGGAACAGGCCGGAGAGGGCGCCAAGAGCGCTGTCTTCCACGGATATCAGGCAATGACCTTCTGCTTCGATCCGCTCCGGGCGGAACGAAACTTGCAGGAGGTCGACAACACCTTCCGCGGCCGCCAGAACCGGTAGCACCAGTTGCAGATTTTCGGCCGCGTTTCTTCCGGTTTTCCGGGCAATCTTCAATAGCATTGCAGGCCAGCCAGACATTCCATCGGCGCCAGTCTCTTCCAGAAGAAGTTTCGGCAAACCTGGCGGAAGAGCGGCGTCCGTGCTGCCGGGTCCGGCGTCGATCAAAACACATTCCGATGCGGGATCATTTACTGAGAAACGTTCCTGCAATTCTCCCAGGATTGTTGCGTCAACGCCGGGTTTATTCGTCTCAATGACCTGGGACGGGCCAGCTGGAAGCCGTAACTCTCTCAAGGTGGACAGGACTGCAGCTGCGTCATTCGACGAGCGAACAACCAGCGCAAAGGCAAGCCGAGCTCCTGTTTCACCTCTCATCTGGCCAATCGCATCCAGTGCCTCACAGACGAAGGGTCTGAGGACGCCATGCGGGTCAAGAAGACTGTCCGGTGTCAGAAGCAGCAACCGCAGCAGTTTGGCCTCCTGGTTTCCTTAGACGCGTTGCAGGAATTCAATGACCCGCCGGGTGAGCAGGGCAGACGCTTCTGCATCAAACGATGGTAGCGAGCTGTCAGCGAAATAGTGCTCCTCTCCGGGATAGAGAAAAAGAGCCGCATCCTCTGCCGTTTCGACGATCGCGCGCGCGGCATCGATGTCACCCTCGCCGACGAAAAAAGGATCATTGTCCATTGCGTGAATTTGAACAGGGACGCCGTTAGGCCAGGGCCCAAAAGACCAGTCACCGCTGATCGGCAGGCAGGAGTGGATCAGCAAGGCAGCCCGTGCTCCAGGCCGGGTTTGAGCTAGCTTCTGCGCCGGTAGCACACCAAACGAGAAACCCGCGTAGACGAGATCGTGGGGGAGTTCATCTGCCAGACGGACACCGCGTTCACGCATTTCGTCAAAGCCGGTTTCCTCGATGAAGGCGAGGCCCTTCTCGATGCTGTTGAACGTATTACCCTCGAACAAATCCGGCGTGTGCACTTTGTGGCCGGCCTGTCGCAGATCGTCTGCAAACTTCAGCACCCCGGAAGTCAAGCCAAGCGCATGGTGAAACAGCAGAACCTCAGACATCTGGCTCCTCCAGAAGTGGAAAATATCACGCAGCAAGGCATCATGTCATCGGTGGGGCCATGCAAAGTGCGATCCGCCTCCGGGGACGCCTATACGTCGGACGGACTTCTGGCTTTCCGAAGCTGATTGGCAGCGAGAGTGGTAACACGTGGTACTGCGCGCGGGCAGGAAGGAGGTTGAGCGATCTCTATTTTCATTTCGGGTTGTCAGACCTCCCGGTGCTCTTCGCGCGCCGCGCCTGTTGCCTCGCGTTTTTGCCTTCCGGACTTTGTAGTCCGGAAGGCTGTATTCGTGGAATTGAAGATCCGCCGCTTGCTTAGGCTTACTGCGGTGGCGGTGCAGCGTTCATAATCCGCTTCGACATGTCCTCAACAGACGTGGAGAAACTGGCAATCCGCGGCGGGAATTCCTCGAAGGAGGCAACAAACTTGTTCACCAGGCCGAGTGCTGGACCGATGGCCCAGGACCTGTTCTCCTGCCATTCGTCAAATCCCCGGGCGTCGTGGAACCGTTCAAAGGGATCGAGATCGAGGCGCGTGATCAACGGGGAGGTCATTTCGTATTGGTTGCCGTTGAACCAACGGTCTTGGCTGGTGAACAGGAACTTCCATTCCCCGAAGCGCAGGCCGTGGAAAGTGGTTTCAGTGAAATAGAAGAACTCCATCCGGTTGGAAGGCCCGGTTTGGGTCAGCAACGGGGTCTGGTCATAGCCGTCCAGATGAACCTTGAATGTCTTGCCGCCAATGTCCGCACCTGCCAGCAGCTGTTCCTTGATGTCGGGCTGACCCAGTTGAGACATGATGGTCGGGATCCAGTCCTCCATGGTCATAAGTTCGCCGGTGGTGGTTCCTGCCGGCGTTACTCCGGGCCAGCGCACTGCCATGGGCACCTTGAAGCCGCCTTCATAACCGCCCACGCCCTTTTCCCCCCGGAAAGGCTGGTTGCCGCCGTCGGGCCAGGAATTGGACGCCGCACCGTTGTCGGTGGAGAACATCACCATCGTATTGTCGGCGACGCCGAGTTCGTCCAGCAGGTTCAGAAGCTCACCCACGTCGTCGTCCAGTTCCACCATACCGTCGGCATAAACATTGCCGGTGCCGGTGATGCCGTCATAATGGTCGTTCAGGTTGGTGCGATAGTGCATGCGGGTGGTGTTGTGCCAGACGAAGAACGGCTCGTTGGCAGAGACAGCCTCCGTAATGAAGCGCTTGCTTTCTTCAAGCACGTCCTGGTCCAGGTTGCGCTGAACTTCCTGGCCGAAGGGCCCGAGATCCTCGATCTCCTGACCACCATCTGCTTTTGCAAAGCTGTGAATGATGCCTCGCTGTGCCAGGTTCGCATCTTCGAAAGCCTGTGCCGGATAATCCACTTGCTCGATATATTCCCCGGCGTTCAGGTGGTAGAGGATCCCGAAGAATTCATCGAACCCGTGGTTGGTGGGTAGATGTTCGTCCCGGTCACCAAGATGGTTCTTTCCGAATTGTCCGGTGCGGTACCCCAGGGGTTTGAGCATCTCGGCCAATGTCGGATCTTCGGTCGAAAGTCCTTGCGGCGCACCTGGGAGACCGACGGTGGACAGGCCGACCCTAAGCGGGTACTGGCCCGTGATGAAGGCCGCCCGGCCTGCGGTACAGGACGCCTGGGCATAATGATCCATGAAGAGCATGCCTTCGTTTGCGATCCTGTCGATATTCGGCGTTTCGCCTGCCATCATGCCTCGGTGGTATGCCGAGATGTTCCACATCCCGACGTCATCCCCCCAGATGACGAGAATATTTGGCTTGTCTGGTTCCTGGGCTGTGGCAGCTACCGGGGCCAGGCAGGCAGCAAGTGCCGCTGCCGCAATATACTTCAACATCACACGGCTCCTTCACGAATGCTATGTCCATCAAACAGCCTAATGATCCCATACGTCAAATGGATTGCAAAAATTCCGCATGCAAACTTTGGGTGTGAGTTAACTTGAGTGTCCGAATGAGGCGGTTATGTGCAGCCGGAAGCCGAGCTGCTGATTTCGGGATATAGTGGCAATGACTTCCAAAGTTGCACCGACCAGACAGATTAGGGAGCATTGATGTAACGCGCACAGCGAAGCCCAATTCGCTGCTGGAAAATATCCCGGAAAAATTGCATACTGGAGCTTCGCCACCAAATTGAAGTTGCTCTTTTTTCTTCGGGTTTCTGGCAACTTGTTTTGAAAACGGTGGCCAGGCAGGCGGCGAGTAAGGGATGGAAATCTGCCTTCGTGCACAGAACCATCTGTAACAGGGGTGGTAAGCGCGCAAGCAAGTTGAATTCGACACTCGGGGTCAAGCAGCATACCCGTAGCGACTTTTGAGGCAGGAGAGGCGGACGTGAGTGAGACAAGCACCGGAAAAGCACGCAGGCAGGCACTCGCCTTGAAGGTGTCCCTGTTAGGCCTGATGTGTCTAGCAGGCACACCGCAGTTGGCGAACTCGGCTGAGAGCGGTGTCGGGTTCTATCTACTTGGGTCGAAGGGGCCATTTGCAGCGGTGCTGCCCGGGCCGGGTGTCTACTTTCAAAATGACGTCTATTTCTATTCCGGGTCTGCCGGGGCGAGCCGTGACCTGCCTGTTGGCGGCAGGGTTATCGGCAATGTCGACGCGACCGCCTATATCGATCTCGCAACTGGCTTGTGGGTTGTGCCGACAAGCGTACTTGGGGGCAGCCTTGCCTTGCAGGCGACGGTTCCCTGGGGTGGACAATCCGTCGATGCTTCACTTGATGCCGGCGGAATTCTCGGAGCGTCTGTCAGCGATACGGTGTTCACGATTGGTGACCCAGTGGTTGGCGCCTCGCTGGGCTGGCACAACGGCAATTGGCACTGGACGACGGGTTTCCTCGTCAATGTGCCGGTGGGGGACTACCAGAAAGGCGAGATTGCCAACGTTGCCTTCAACCGTTGGGGGCTCGACATCAACGGTGGCGTAACCTGGTTCGATCCCAAAAGCGGCTGGGAGGTTTCCGGTGTTGCCGGTTTCACTTTCAACGGCGAAAACCCGGCCACGAACTACACCACCGGAACGGAATTTCACTTCGAAGGGGCGCTCACCAAAACCTTTTCACCCCAGTTCTCGGCGGGGCTGGTCGGCTATTACTACGACCAGATTACAGCCGACAGCGGATCCGGCGCCAGGCTCGGCGATTTCGAGGGACGCGTTGCCGCATTTGGCGGCACGGCGGGCTACAATTTCCAGCTCGGCCAGACACCGGTCTCGACACGCGTGAAGGTTTACCGGGAGTTCGCTGCGGAAAATCGTCTGGAAGGGACGTCGGCCTATCTCACCCTGACGATCCCGCTAAGCATGAAACACTAGCGCTGACTGGGCAAATTTTTATCTTGTTCAGCAGGCCATGAAGACCTCAAGTCACATGTACATGTGGCCTTTTTCAAGACAGGCGAGCGGCGCAAAACCAGATCCGTCTTTGCAGAGGGATAACTTCAGGATTGCGCAGTCGATTTCCAAAAGAAGCCAGAGCTTTCAAAGATCTATCCAAACCAACTTCTACAGAGGCCGAGGAACATCTATTGGTTGTTTCTGGTTTCGGTCGTAAAAAGCGTTTGAACGCAAGTCGCCCGACGCGTTGCCGAAAGCAATTTTGCTAGGCAATCCTTCAGCTCGAAGACGAACGCCCCGGTCAAAAAGGCGGTATTGAGATCGGTATTTGCCCCTTGTGTTCGCCCGCTGGATGCCCGCGTTTCCGAAAAGGCTTATTTGGTACTATCTTTACCGTTGTCCCTGCAGTTCTGCCAAACAATGCTGGGCCCGATTTCACAGGTCGTCCAGATTGTCCATCATCTGGTAGAAGAAGCCGATGGTCTTGCCGTATTCATCGACCCTGATGCGCTCATTGACGCCATGGAAACCTTCAAATTCCTTCGTGTTTTCAAGCTGGATGCCGGTGATGGTAAAAACGTCCGGAGCGAACGGCCGGGCCTGGAAGTGTTTTGAATCCGAGCCGCCGATCACGAAGAACGGCGCCACGACGAGATCATTGCCCCAGATCTGGCGAATGGTCTTTTCCAGTGCCTTGTAGCCGGGGCCTTCGGGGTCAGCCATGGCGGTTGCAGGTGTCGAGGCGGAGATGTCCCGAATGGTTATGCGGTCGTCGCCGATGGCATCCTTTACGTGCTGGATGATGACCTCGGGCGTGTCGCCGGGCATGGGGCGAAAATTCACGACTGCCGTCGCTGAAGGTGGCAGAACGTTATCCTTGATGCCGGCATTGAACATGCTGACGGCGATTGTCGTATGCATCATGGCCCGGGTGACCTGATCGCCGGCCATGACCTCGACAAACTGCTTTTCGAGATCGGTCATTTCGCCGTCCTTGCCGAAGGCAACGGCTGCATAAAGCGGCTGATAGGCTTCATCCAGTTCAGGCCCGAGGTAACGATACTGATGACGCAGCGCAGGATGAATGCGGTAGGGAAACTGCGCGGCTTCCAGCTTGGTGATCGCCTTTGCGAGAATGCCGATATTCGATTCCTCGGGCGGCTGCGATGAATGACCTCCGACCCCATGCATCGCCAGTTCAAGGCTGACGTAGCCCTTTTGCGCTATGCCGATCAGCGCCGTATTGTCTGGAAGTCCGGGGAACAGACCGGGCACCAGCGGAGCTGACTCATCCATGACGAAGGCAAATCGCTTGATGCCGCGTTTTTCCAGGGTCTCCGCAATAAATCTGGCCCCTTCCGGGCCGCCGACTTCCTCATCCTGGCCAAAGACGAAATAAATCGTCCGTTCCGGCTGCCAGCCTTCCTTGATCTTCATTTCAGCGGCTTCAAGAATGCCGTGAATCTGGTTCTTGTCGTCAAGGACACCACGTCCCCAGATGTATCCGTCTGCAACTGCCCCGGAGAAAGGATCTTGTTCCCACTGATCTCGCGAGTCCGCCGGCACTGGCACCACATCCTGATGGGCGTAGAAGAGGGCTGGCTCCAGATCCGGGTTCTTGCCTTGCCAGGTGTAAAGCAGGCTGTAGGGACGCGGATCACCGAGGATTTCTCGTTTCAAGACCTTGTGTACCTCCGGATAGGCCTCGACAAGGAACGCGTGATAGTCCTCAAACGCCTTGGTGTCGAAGTCGTCCCGGTCCTGGTTCGAGATCGTCGGAAACTGCACGGCCTTGGATAGTCGCTCCACCGCGCCATCGAGGTCGACGTCGATGGAAATCTGCTCGACGCCTTTCATTTGCTTGGAAGAGAAATCCTGCGGCTCTTCCGCCAAGGCAGTTGCGCCGAAGGCAATGGACGCCACGAGTGAAAAGCCGGCCGCATATCTGGTGGGGCACTTCATGTTGGTCTCCTGGCGTGCTCGTTCGACAAGAACCGATCCTGGTTGATCGTGTTCTTGTAAATCTTGCCTTCCTTCATGATCAGGATGAGATTTTCATCGGATCTGCGATCAGGCCAATTATTGTTCTCGACCGTCTCCCGGTTAGCGAGAAGTTGCATTCATTTTGCACCCATTTTTCGGGCTTGGTAATTAATCTTGATCAATCAGGTGGTCTGTTTTGCAAATTTGCCAAAAAGCGACGATGGGGAAGCACTACTCGAACCTGCGATCGTCACCCTGGAAACCGGCTCTTTTTGCGGGATTCTCTTTGGCTACTCGCTCATGGTCTGTCAGCGGCCCTTCGAATGCCGATGGTATCGAGAACCGTGGCATGGAATGGCGGAAACCGGTGCTGACAAAAAGAAAACCCGCCCGATCGTTTCCGATGGGCGGGTTCTTTCGTCTGGGCGCCGGGAGCCGCGCTGTGGCCAGTGGGAACCAGCCTGGGCGAACTCCCGGCTAAGCTTTGTGTGCGATCGAATTCAGACTTCCGGCCGGTGCCGGCCAGAAGTCTGTTGATCGTCAGCTGCAGCCGCTGGTGGAGCCGCAGGTGTCGCACTTCAGGCAGGTGCCGTTGCGCACCATGGTGAAGTTGCCGCATTCCGAGCAGCTCTCGCCTTCGTAACCCTTCATTCGGGCCTGGGCGATCTGCTGAGCCGCGGTTTTCACCTGTGGGGCAGGGGCCGAGGTCACTTCGACAGCGGCAGCTGCTTCCGAGCCGCGGGCGAAAGCCGTTGCGACGGCGGAGGTCTGGGCGGCGATTGTTGTGCCCAGTTCCACTTTCACCGCTTCGGTGATCTCGCCGGAAGGCTCGTTGCCGGCGACGAGACGGAACCGCTCGGTCTGGCCGCGGACGAGGCCGTGGGAAACCACACCGCCTGAGCTGCCCTTGTCCATGGTCTTGACCGCGCCAGCGCTGACCGGGCCGCTGAAGGCTTCCGGCGGGACGTGGGCAAGGTCGTGACGACCGAGGTAGGATACTGCCAGTTCGCGGAACACGTAGTCGAGGATCGACGTGGCGTTCTTGATCGCATCGTTGCCCTGGACCATGCCGGCCGGTTCGAACTTGGTGAAGGTGAACGCGTCGACATATTCCTCGAGCGGCACACCGTATTGCAGACCAAGCGAAACCGAGATCGCGAAGTTGTTGATGAATGCCCGGAGAGCCGAACCTTCCTTGTTCATGTCGAGGAAGATTTCGCCAAGGCGGCCATCGTCATATTCGCCGGTGCGCAGGAAGATGGTGTGACCACCGATCTTTGCCTTCTGGGTATAGCCCTTGCGGCGGGTCGGCAGTTTTTCCTGTTCGCGGACAACGCGTTCGACGATCCGCTCGACGATGCGTTCGGCAACCACTTCGGCCTTTGCAGCCATCGGCTTGGCGGCCAGAGCCTCGAGGGCCTCGTCCTCGTCTTCGTCCTCATCGGCCAGTAGCTGGGCGTTGAGCGGCTGGGACAGTTTGGAACCGTCGCGGTAAAGGGCATTCGCCTTGAGCGCGAGTTTCCAGGACAGCATGTAGGCTTCCTTGCAGTCCTCCACCGTCGCATCGTTCGGCATGTTGATCGTCTTGGAGATCGCGCCGGAGATGAACGGCTGGGCCGCTGCCATCATGCGGATGTGGCTTTCCACCGACAGAAAGCGTTTGCCGATACGGCCGCACGGGTTGGCGCAGTCGAAGACCGGATAATGCTCTTCCTTCAGGAACGGTGCCCCTTCCAGGGTCATCGCACCACACACGTGGGTGTTGGCGGCTTCGATGTCAGCCTTGGAGTAGCCGAGGAAGGTCAGGAGATCGAATTCCGGATCTTCCAGCTGCTCGTCGGTAACGCCGAGGGCCTTCATCTGCTCGTCGCCGAGGGTCCAGCGGTTGAAGACGAACTTGATGTCAAAGGCCGACTTCATGCCGTCTTTCAGCTTGGTCAGGCTCTCGTCGGTGAAACCCTTGGTCTTCAGCGCGGACGGGTTGACGCCCGGTGCCTGATCGATGGAACCATGGCCAACGGCGTAGGCTTCGATCTCGCCAATCTCGCTTTCGGTGTAACCGAGCTTGCGCAAGGCTTCAGGAACAGCGCGGTTGATGATCTTGAAGTAGCCGCCGCCGGCCAGCTTCTTGAACTTCACCAGCGCAAAGTCAGGCTCGATACCGGTGGTGTCGCAGTCCATGACCAGACCGATGGTTCCGGTCGGGGCAATAACGGTGGACTGGGCGTTGCGGTAGCCGTTCTTCTCGCCAAGCTCAAGGGCACGATCCCAGGCCTTCTTGGCCCGCTCGACGATCACCTGATCCGGGCAGGATACGTGGTCAAGAGCAACCGGAGCCGTGTTGAGGCCTTCGTAGCCGTCCGCTTCGCCGTAGGCGGCGCGGCGGTGGTTGCGCATGACACGCAGCATGTGGCTTGCGTTTTTCTTGTAGCCAGGGAAGGCGCCGAGTTCACCTGCCATTTCAGCGGAAGTGGCATAGGCAACACCAGTCATGACCGCGGTGAGGGCGCCGCAAAGTGCACGGCCTTCGTCGCTGTCGTACGGAATGCCGGAGGTCATCAGCAGGCCGCCGATGTTGGCATAGCCGAGACCGAGGGTCCGGAACTTGTAGGACAGTTCTGCAATTTCCTTGGACGGGAACTGAGCCATCAGCACCGAGACTTCCAGAACGATGGTCCACAGGCGGACGGCATGTTCGTAGTTGTCGATGTCGAAGGACCGGTCTTCCCGGCGGAACTGCATCAGGTTCAGGGACGCCAGGTTACAGGCCGTGTCGTCCAGGAACATGTATTCCGAGCACGGGTTGGATGCACGGATTTCGCCATCGGCAAGGCAGGTGTGCCAGTCGTTGATCGTGGTGTGGTACTGCAGGCCCGGATCAGCGGAAGCCCAGGCGGCATAGCCGATCTGTTCCCAAAGTTCCTTGGCCTTGACGGTCTTCAGAACGTCACCGGAGCGGCGGGCGGTCAGGTCCCAGGTGCTGTCGTCAACAACGGCGTTCAGGAAGCCGTCGGTCACACGCACCGAGTTGTTGGAGTTCTGTCCGGCAACCGTCAGATAGGCTTCGGAATCCCAGTCCGTGTTGAACGTCGGGAATTCGATCTTGGTGAAGCCCTGCTTTGCAAACTGGATGACGCGCTGGATGTAGTTTTCCGGCACCATCATCTTCTTGGCTGCGCGGATTTCACGCTTCAGCGCCGGGTTCTTGGCCGGATCGAAGCAGTCGCCGTTGTCCGCCTCGCAGTTGACGCAGGCGCGCATGATTGCGCCGAGGTGCTTCTGGCAGATCTTGGAGCCGGTGACGAGCGCGGCCACCTTCTGCTCTTCCTTGACCTTCCAGTTGATGTATTCCTCGATATCCGGATGGTCGACATCGACAACGACCATCTTGGCCGCGCGGCGGGTGGTGCCGCCGGACTTGATCGCGCCGGCTGCCCGGTCGCCGATCTTCAGGAAGCTCATCAGGCCGGAGGACTTTCCACCACCGGACAGGCGCTCGCCTTCTGCACGCACGTGGGAGAAGTTGGAGCCGGTGCCGGAGCCGTATTTGAACAGGCGCGCTTCACGGACCCAAAGGTCCATGATGCCGCCTTCGTTCACCAGGTCGTCGCCGACGGACTGGATGAAGCAGGCATGCGGCTGCGGATGCTCATAGGCGCTCTTGGACTTGACGAGCTTGCCGGTCTGGAAGTCGACATAGAAGTGACCCTGGCCCGGGCCGTCGATGCCGTAGGCCCAATGCAGGCCGGTGTTGAACCACTGCGGAGAGTTCGGCGCCACCTTCTGGGTCGCCAGCATGTAACGCAGTTCGTCGTAGAAAGCCTGAGCGTCGGATTCCTTGTCGAAATAACCGCCCTTCCAGCCCCAGTAGGTCCAGGTTCCAGCTAGACGATCAAAGACCTGCCGACCGTCAATTTCAGAGCCGTAGCGCTCGTCCTCTGGCAGGTCTGCCAGTGCGGCCTCATCGGCCTCATGGCGCCACAGCCAGGACGGAACGGTGTTTTCTTCTACGGCCTTCAGCTTGGCGGGCACGCCGGCCTTGCGGAAATACTTCTGAGCCAGAATGTCGGACGCGACCTGTGAAAACTGGGTCGGGACCTGAATGTTCTCCAGACGGAACACGATGGATCCATCAGGATTCCGGATTTCGCTGGTAGCGTTCCGGAATTCTACGCTGGCGTAAGGCGATTGACCTTCCTTGGTGTAGCGCCGCTCGATCCGCATCTTCTCAAGTCCCCTTTTAGATTACAGCCGGTTCCCCCGAACCGGGCTTGACCGCATTGCATCCGAACTGGCGTGGCCGCCTGCCTCTGTTCTCGAATGCCGCCCTGCAAGTTACAGGCTTCGAGCCTGTATGTAGCGTATCTTGTGTTTCTATCCACTATATATAGTGGTCATCAACAGGTTTGTCACGACATGCGCCTTGAAGTCGGCACAACAAAACCCGTCTCCCGGCTTTGGGGTCAAAGACCTGGAGCGGTACTCTTGGATACTGATGGTTTTGGATGACCGGAGCGCCCGGATAGGCACCCGACTACGCACATCGCAATGATGAGAAACTAATGTAAACGAATTCTTAAGGTCAAGGACCGAGTGACAACAGCTAGTGCCTGGATTGTGGGCAAACGCAAAATCTTGTGTGGTCGTGTGGATAATGGGGAACGGAGCGGGGACAGCGTTTTAGCAAGGGATTTAGCGCTTGCTTTCCCGGCGAAGGAGTGCCCGCCAGGAAGGCACAAGACCCTGTGGATGACGATAGACCGCATTTTATGAAAATTTGAAGAAAATGGCGGTGATCGATTTCAACCGGGTTTAAGCCGGGTCTGGTTTCATGATGACGGGATAGGGAAAAAGGTCCGCAATTCATGAAACATCACGCCGCATTCGGACTAGCGATGGAGGACATCGATGCTGTCGTCGTCGAGGACAGCAAGCCGATGCAGACGATTCTCCGGTCGATATTGCTCAGCTTCAAGGTTGCGCGCGTGCGGGTGTTCGATTCGGTCGACGAAGCGCTCGAGGCAAGTCTCGCCGAACCACCCAACGTGATTCTCACGGACTGGCGCATGGCGCCGACATCCGGCTACCAGTTCCTGCGTCTGGTGCGGCATCGCCACATGGAGCCGCTTTGTTATGTGCCGATTCTCTTCATTACGGCACATGGCACGCGACCGCTGGTCGACAAGGCCTTGCGGGCAGGTGCGCACCATGTGCTGGTCAAGCCGGTTTCGCCGTCGACGCTTTTCAAGCGCCTCAAGTGGCTTCTTGCAGACGACCGGCCGATGATCCTGGAGAACTCCGGCTTCTACAATATCTATGGCATTCAAAAGGCCATGGATGAACAGGCGGAAAAGATGCAGTCGCTTGCCGGAGCCCGGCTGCACCACCGCGTTGCCACGCAAAAGCGTGCGGAAGTGGAAGGAGCCGTTGAGGCGGCATTCGACACCAAGGAAGAAGAGCCGGAAAAGGTCTTCGCCGGTGTGAAGAAGGAAGCGCCTCCCAAACAGCATTCCGCCGCTGCCAAACATATCCGCAATGCCGGCTTTGCACCCTTCAAGGGTTTGAAACTTCACTGAAGCAGTCTGTTTGTGACCACATGGGTGCGGTGTGCACCGGGCGTGACTGCCGCAATCGGCCCGCAGGCGCAAAATCCCGTTCTTTTCTGGCTGCCAAGTCTGGACAGATGCGGCCGTTGTCGCCATAGTCCGCGAAATTCCGTCCTGTCATGTTGGCGGGGCAACGGATGTTTCCGACTTGCAATCAAGGGACCTTCAAAGGGCCATGAAAACTCTGCTGCTAGAATTGTTCACCTGGTGGAACAGCCAGACAATGGGCACCCGCTTCTTCACGTGGCGCAAGGGTGAGTTTGTCGGTGAGGATGAGTTCGGTAACAAGTACTACAAGGAACGCGCAGGCAAGAAGCGCTGGGTGATCTATAACGGTCTTGCCGAAGCCTCTGCCATTCCCGCGGGCTGGCACGGCTGGATGCATCACCGCGTTGATACGCCGCCGTCCGAAGAAACCTATCACGCCAAACATTGGCAGCAGGGTCACAAGGCCAATCCGACGGGCACTCCGGCCGCTTACCGGCCGCACGGTTCCATCCTGACCCCGGAAAAACGCCCGGATGTGACCGGCGATTATGAAGCCTGGACCCCGGGCAGCTGATAACCGCGCATTGCGAAAATCAGGAATGAAATAGCCCCGCAATTGCGGGGCTTTTTTGTTCGTCCATACTTCTTGGACGTCCATGACTCTGCCAAGAGGACCTGACTGTCAGGTCTTGTACGGGCTAGATGGTTGTCGATGACGCAGCTAAAATTGCAGGGTTGCACCCTGCGATGGCGAACGGTGAAGCAGTGAGGCCCATTGAAACGAGAAGTGTCAAAAATCGCGTGACGCCTGAGCGCAAAACTAACGCTCGTACCAACTATCGAGCACCGCCAAAACCTCCTCACCACTGGCTTGCGGTGACAGGGCGTAGAAATCGGTTTCCAGCTTCAGAGCTTCGCTGAGCAGTTCGTTATAGGCAGCTTGAGGAACTTCCTCGGTGCCGAACTTGCTGAGGTGCTCGGTTACGAACTGAGTATCGAGCAGGGAATAGCCGCCGACGATCAGCCGGGCAACCAGATGCGCAAGGCATACCTTGGAAGCGTCGGTGCGGAAAGTGAACATGCTCTCGCCGAAAAAGGCGCCGTTCAGGCTGACACCGTAAAGCCCTCCGACAAGTTCGCCATCCTGCCAGGCTTCAATGGTGTGGCAATAGCCCATGTCGAAAAGCTCGCCGTAGAGGCGCCTGATCTCCCGGTTGATCCAGGTTTTCTGGCGTCCGGGCATGGGCTCGGCACAGCCATCGATAACGCCCTGAAAATCCGTGCTGACCCGCACCTCGAACACGTCGTTGCGAATCGTCCGGCGCAGGCGGCGAGGCAGGTGAAAGTTGTTGAGGGGAAGGATGCCGCGACGCTCTGGCTCCAGCCAGAAGAGGCCGGGGTCGTCGGCAGATTCTGCCATCGGAAACAGGCCGCAGGCATAGGCTTTCAACAGCACCTGCGGTGTGATTTCCATGATGATGTCGTCTTTGTAACCAGCCATGAGGCCTCACTTACCAGACGGGATGAGCAGATCAGCAGGTGTCGACTTGAGCACCCAAAATCTGATCGGCCGGAGTGCCGGAGCACCTCATGCGCATTCCTTGGAACACGCGATGCTCCCGGCACTCGTCCCAGGATCCGGTCAGCTGGACTTCTTCGCCAGATATTGTTCCAGCCAGTGGATGTCGTACTGACCGTTCGCTATGTCCTGATTTTCCACCAGATCGCGGAAAAGCGGAATAGTCGACTTGATTTCGTCAACCACAAATTCGTCCAGGCAACGACGCAGACGCATCATGCATTCCACTCGGTTACGGCCATGAACGATCAGCTTGCCGATCAGACTGTCATAATAAGGCGGGATCTTGTAGCCCTGATAGACACCGCTGTCGACGCGAACACCCAGACCGCCCGGCGGGTGGTAGTAGGTGATTGTGCCTGGTGACGGCGTGAAGTTGACCGGATCTTCCGCGTTGATGCGGCATTCGATGGCGTGACCTTCGAACGTGATGTCGTCCTGGGTCATATCCAGCGATCCACCTGCGGCGATGCGGATCTGCTCGTTGACGAGGTCGATGCCGGTGATCATCTCCGTAACTGGGTGTTCAACCTGCAGACGGGTGTTCATTTCAATGAAATAGAACTCGCCGTTCTCATAGAGGAATTCCACCGTGCCGACGCCGCGATACTTCAGCTTGCGCATGGCAGCAGCGACGATCTCGCCGATTTCCTTGCGCTGGCTGGCATTGAGGCTCGGGGAGGGAGCTTCTTCGAGCACCTTCTGGTGGCGGCGCTGCAGCGAGCAGTCACGTTCACCGAGGTGAACCGCATTGCCCTTGCCATCGCCCAGTACCTGGATCTCGATATGCCGAGGCTTGCCGAGATATTTTTCCATGTAGAGCGCGTCGTCGCCGAAGGCAGCTTTTGCTTCGGAACGTGCAGTGGACAGGGCAGTATCAAGCTCGGCTTCGGTGCGGGCAACCTTCATGCCGCGGCCACCGCCACCTGCAGCTGCCTTTACCAGAACCGGATAGCCGATCTCGCGGGCGATCGCGTGGGCGTCGTCACCAGCCGTCACGGCACCGTCGGAGCCAGGAACAACCGGGATGCCAAGCTCCTTGGCCGTCTGCTTGGCCTGGATCTTGTCACCCATGATGCGAATGTGTTCAGCGGTCGGGCCGATGAATTCGATACCGTGTGCTTCAAGGATTTCCGCGAAACGGGCGTTTTCCGACAGGAAGCCGTAACCCGGGTGGACAGCATCCGCTCCGGTGATTTCACAAGCCGCAAGAAGCTGCGGGATGTTCAGGTAGCTGTCGCGCGCGGCAGGCGGGCCAATGCAGACGCTTTCGTCTGCCAGGCGCACATGCATCGCATCCGCATCAGCGGTGGAGTGAACCGCAACGGTGGAGATGCCGAGCTCTTTACAAGCGCGCAGGATGCGCAGGGCGATCTCGCCGCGGTTGGCAATGAGAATCTTGGAGAACATGGCCACAACGGCTCCTTATTCGACGATAATAAGCGGTTCGCCGAATTCCACCGGCTGAGCGTCGTCCACAAGGATCTGCTTGACGGTGCCCGCCTTGGTGGCAGGAATGTGGTTCATGGTTTTCATGGCTTCGATGATCAGGATCGTCTGGCCTTCCACTACCTTGTCGCCAACCTGAATGAAGGCCGGTGCGCCCGGTTCGGCGGCGAGATAGGCCGTGCCGACCATTGGCGAGGTTACGGTCGTGCCGGCGTGGGCCGGTTCGGCGGCAGGCGCTGCTGCTGCCGGGGAAGCCGCTGCGGCCGGTGCTGTCGGTGCGGCCATAGGTGCTGCAACGTTCACCGGTGCGCTGATCGTCATCTGACGGGCCACGCGAATGCGCGTGTCACCCTGTTCCAGTTCGATTTCCGAGAGATTTGTCTCATCCAGGAGAACGGCGAGGTCCCGGATCAGGGCCGTGTCGAATTTCTTGTTATCATTACGCATCATGTTTGGCTCTCATACTCGGTCCGCAAGACACGCAGCTGGCCGGCTCGCCGGGCGACCGCTCCATACCGGGATGGGGTCAGACCCGAAATATCCAGCCCTGCAACTCGATCAGGGTCCGTAAGGCCGGGGCCGCAACCACGCTCTTGCTCCGCCGTTGTTGGGCGGACAAAGATCTTCGGCCCGTCTCTTCCTGGAGGCGAGCCACGCTTCTTATAGGGATTCAATTGGAACAGGAAAACCCCCGATTTCTCACTGACATGAGGAATGGGGGTTTCCAACAGGCAAGTGAACGCCGAAACACTGTTTCGGCTCACAGGTTCAGCAAGTGGTCTGGCCGCAATTCTGCAGCGCGTCGAGCTTCTGGCTCAGTTCCTCATAACCGACCGCGCCCATGACCACGTCGTTGCCGACCACATAGGACGGAGTGCCGGTCAAGCCGAGACGGTTGGCCAGGGAGTAGACTTCTTCAATCGTCTGGCCGGCTTCGTCCGTTTTCATGGACGCCAGGAGATCGTCTTCCGAAATGCCGACGGACGTCGCTGCCGCGAGGGCGCTGGCCCGGTTCGCCTGGCCGCGGCTCAGAAGCAGTTTTTCATGGAATTCGCCGTATTTCTCTGGCGCCACAGAGTTGACCGCGACAGCCACCTGGGCAGCTTCGACAGAGCCCTGGCCGAGAACCGGGAATTCCTTCAGGACGACTTTGAGGTCGGGGTTTTCATCGATCAGCTTGACCATGTCGCCGTGCGCGCGCTTGCAGTAGCCGCAGTTATAATCGAAGAACTCGACCAGGGTGACAGACCCTTCCGGATTGCCCAGCACCACCTGCCGCGACGAATTGAAAAGAACGTCGGCGCTTTCGTTGAGGGCTTCTACGCGCGCAACTTCGGCAGCTTCCTTTTCACGGCGATCGAGTTCGGTCAGCGCTTCGGCAATCACTTCAGGATGCTCAAGCAGGTATTCCCGCACGATTTTTTCAATCTCACCACGGTTCAGATCCTGAGCGGCAACCGGGCCAGCCAGCAGGGTAAGCGCAAGCGCGCAAGCCGACAGAACGCGCAGCAGCATCGGCGGGCAGAGCGACCCGGTCTTCAGGATCTGGATCTTCGGGGAAGTGTCGGTCATTCAAGGCTCCTCAGGTAACCGTCTTTCGTTCGAACGGCACCCATATGTGTCTGAGATATCAGCGGCCGTTGTTAGGCAGATTAGGTGGGTTGTACGCTACAATGTCGTCCGCTTGAAGCCATGCCGGCGTTCCTCTCTTCAAACTTTTTTGAGCACGCGCCGCGTAGCGTTTCGCAGCCTGGAAATCGCCACTTACCATCAGGCCTTTCGCAGTTGCCAAATCAGCTTCCGCACGCTCGTCCTGGCGGCCGTGGGCAATGGCCAGCTGACTGTAGGCAACGCCCGAGTTCTGGTCCCGCTGGATTGCCTCCTTCAAGATGCGTTCTGCCTCCGGCAGATTGGACTTGTCATTCGAAGCAACCAGCGCATACCCGAGCCAGGTGAGGAACTGCGGTTCGGTTGGTTTGAACGACAGAGCCTTGCGGAAGGGCGCGATCGCGCCTTTGGGATCGCCACCTTCGATCAGGGCCTGCCCCTTGAGCTCGTAATAATAGGGGTTGTTCGGCTGCGTGCGGATCAGGGCGTCTATCTCCTTGACCGCGCCTTTTCCCCGGCTCTTCATTGCGGCAATAGCGCGTGCGTATTGTGCCTGAGGGCTTTTGTCGCTGCGCGGATAGGCTCGCAACGTGGCGGACGGATGGCTGGTGAAGGCGAACAGCTTGGCCCGCACCATGTCGTGCCTGTATTGCAGTACATAGTCTTCCGGCTGGTTGAAGTATTTCGATTTCTGCGCGTCGGTCGCCAGACTGTTGTAGCGGTCCTGTGCCATCGGGTGGCTCTGGGCATAAGGGTCGGCGTATTTGCGGGTGAACATCTGCTGTTCCGACATGCGCTCGAAGGTCTTCAGCAGGCCGCGCGGACTTTGTCCGGTGGCACTCAGGTATTTGAGTGCGGCCCGGTCGGCTGCGGCTTCTTCGCCGCGCTGATAGGACAGGAACGACCGCTGGCCGACGGATCCCGAGCCCATGATCACAGCGCCACCGCCCGAAGCAACCTCACCGGACCCGGAGGCCGCACCGGCTGCCGCGGCCCCCGCACCGAGAATCATGCCGATGACAGAGATGATCTGGGCATTGGCGGCAGCGGCACGCAGGCGCACGAGATGACGACCGGCGATGTGGCCCGATTCATGGGCAATCACGCCAATCACTTCACCGGGTGTTTCCGATTCCATGATGACACCGATGTTGATGAACATCCTGCGGCTGTCGGGAACGAAAGCGTTGAAGCTCTTGTCGTTGACCAGAATGATTTCCGGTTCTGAATTGGAAATGCCGGCAGCCTTGAAGATCGGCGTCGCATAGTCCTTCAGAAGATGTTCCGTTTCTGCATCGCGCACGAGCGGCAGGCTGCGCCCCTGTGCCATCGCTGGTACCGAAACAAGAGGCAGGGCGAGGGCGCTTGCACAGGCAAGTGCGACCGCTTTACGCGCAAGGCTGCGAGGAAAATCGATTTTCAAAATGGCGGAACCAGGCACAGGTGCAAAACTCCAATCCGGACCGGAACGCTTTCCAGGCTCATCTTTGCTCAGATGTTATCCTGGGACATGGATGTGTGGCGAAGGTATGGAGGTGTGCGATGCGGGTCAAGGAAGCCGGCATGACAAAAAGGTAAGGTGCCGGGCCGTTGTCGTGCCGGAACAGCCCAAAAGTTTCAACTGGTCGCACGCGTTGCATCGGATGGAAAAATCCGCGATAGGGTGAAGCCAGTTTCTCAGCCGGATTTTCAGGACACATGAACCAGCCTCTTTTTCAGCCGTCTCGCCGCAGTGACGTTGCCCCCTTCATCGCAATGGATGTTCTTGCCGAAGCGGCACGTCTGGAAGCGCAGGGGCGCAAGATCATTCATATGGAAGTCGGGCAGCCATCGGCCCCGGCGCCCAAGGCTGCGTTGGATATGGCGAGAAAAGCTCTGGATCATGGTCGTCTCGGCTACACCGAAGCGCTTGGCATCCGCCCATTGCGCGAGGCATTGGCTGCGCATTATCGAACGGCCTATGGCGTCGACGTGCCTGTCGAGCGGATCATGGCAACCACGGGCTCATCCGCCGGTTTCAATCTCGCCTTCCTTGCCGCGTTTGATCCCGGGGACCGAATTGTCCTGACGGCTCCCGGTTATCCGGCCTATCGCAACATCCTGAAAGCCCTTGGTCTCGTTGCGGTCGAGATCGAAGTCGGGGAGGAAACCCGGTGGAGCCTGACGCCAGCGCATCTGGAAGAGGCTCAAAAAGAAGGTCCTGTGAAAGGCGTCCTGGTTGCCAGTCCAGCCAATCCGACCGGAACGATGATGACGGCCGACGCGCTGGAAGACCTGATCCGCTATTGCGACGAGGCGGGCATATGGTTCATCTCGGATGAGATCTACCATGGGCTTTGCTACGACGGTGAAGAGAAGACAGCGCTGGAAACATCGCAGAATGTCATTATCGTCAACAGTTTCTCGAAATACTATTGCATGACGGGCTGGCGCATTGGCTGGCTGGTGTTGCCGGAGCAACTGGTGCGCCCAACAGAGCGGATTGCCCAGAGCCTCTATATTTCTCCGCCGGAGCTGTCCCAGATCGCTGCGGGAGCAGCACTCAACTCGGTGCAGGAACTGGAAGCGGTCAAGGCAGGGTATGCTGCCAACCGCGCCTTGCTTCTCGACGGGTTGCCGAAAATCGGTCTCGACAAGCTGTTGCCGGTAGATGGGGCTTTTTACATCTATGCAGATATAAGCCAGTTCAGCTCGGACAGTCTCGATTTCGCGAGGCGTATGCTGCACGAGGCAGGTGTCGCGGCAACGCCCGGTGTCGATTTCGATCCCGTGCACGGTCATGAGTTCTTGCGCTTTTCCTTTGCAGGTGCGCATGACGATATGAAGTTGGCGCTTGAGAAGCTCAGAGGTTTTCTCAAAGCAGTCTGATCATCGATCGCATCGGACAACAAAAAAGGCGGCACACTGGCCGCCTTTTCCAATTCAAAGCTGGTTGATGTCACCGGTTCAGAAGAACGACCGGCCACGCTGCCACCAGCCGCCGCGTTTCGGCTTGTCTTCCTTGTCGTCGTCTCCAGATGTTTCGCTGGTTACGACAGGCTCGGCCGGCGCCTTGCGCGCAGGTGCTTCTTCTTCGGCATCGGCATCGGCTTCGCTGGCAATCGGCTGTTCGGAAGTCGGCGTTTCGACCACGATGGTGTCAGCTTCAGCCATCACCGGTGTCTCATCTGCCGCATCGGCCTCTACAGGAACGGCGGCACCGTCCTGCTGCGCAGTTTCTTCCGCAGGGCTTTCGCCGCTAGCGTCCGAAACCGTGTCGCCATCGACGGCCTTTGCCTCATCGGCCTGGGCACCATCCTGTGATGCGGCACCCGCAGCTTCTGATTCCTGACCGCTTTCGGCGACGGCTACGGCTTCAGAACCGGTCTGATCGTCCTGCTGTTCTTCAGAGGAAGCGGCTTCGCGAGTTTCGTCATTGGTCTCGCCGTCGTTTTCAGCGCCACCTTCTGCCTGCATATCGTCACCGTTGCGACGGCCGCGGCGACCACCACGGCGTCCACGGCGGCGCTTGCGACGCGGTTCATCGTCACCGTCCTCATCACCACCGGAACGGGCTTCCTGCGGCTGCTCGTCATCGCCATCGGCATCGTCTGCCTCGGCGTTGACCTGACGCGATTCGCCATCGTCCTGCTGGTTATCGGAACCACCCCTCCGGCGCTTGCGCCGGCGGCGCCGGCGGCGGCCGTCATTGTCGTCTTCCTGAGCGAATTCCTCGATGTCCGGCTGTTCGGTGTCTTCGTCGATGATCTCGATCGTATCCGGCTGGACAATCGCAGGAACCGGCATCGGCACACGGTCGCGATCGACCGGTGCACCGCGCTCCAGAACGTAGAGCTGGCCATTGACCATGTCGTCCGCATGCACTTCGACATCGATGGCGAAGCGGGTTTCCAGATCGACCAGGTTCGAACGTTTCTGGTTGAGGATATAGAGCGCTACCTGCGTAGTGGTGCGAATGATCAGGTTGTGGGACGCGCCTTTCAGAAGGTTGTCCTCAACCGAACGCAGCACGTGCAGGGCAACGGATTCCACAGACCGGATCATGCCGGTGCCCTGGCAATGCGGGCAAGGCGTGGTCGAGCTTTCCAGAACGCCGGTGCGGATGCGCTGACGCGACATTTCCAGCAGGCCGAAGTGCGAGATCCGGCCAACCTGAATGCGGGCGCGGTCGTTCTTCAGACAATCCTTCAGCTTGCGTTCGACCGACCGATTGTTCTTCGACTCTTCCATGTCGATGAAGTCGATGACGATCAGGCCGGCAAGATCGCGCAGGCGCAGCTGTCGGGTCACTTCTTCCGCCGCTTCCAGGTTCGTCTGGAGCGCGGTGTCCTCGATATTGTGTTCGCGGGTTGACTTGCCGGAGTTCACGTCGATCGAGACCAGAGCTTCGGTCTGGTTGATGACGATATAACCACCGGACTTCAGCGTAACCTGCGGCGAGAACATTGCATCGAGCTGCGGTTCGACACCGTAGCGGATAAACAGCGGCGAGGGGTCGCGGTAGGGTTGGACGTTCTTCGCATGGCTCGGCATGAGCATGCGCATGAAGTCCTTGGCCTCGCGGTAGCCTTCTTCGCCCGCAACCAGGACCTCGTTGATGTCCTTGTTGTAGAGGTCGCGGATCGATCGCTTGACCAGACTGCCTTCCTCATAGACGAGGCTTGGAGCACTGGATTTCAAGGTCAGCTCGCGAACGTTTTCCCAAAGCCGCATCAGGTATTCGAAGTCGCGCTTGATCTCGGCCTTCGTCCGGCTTGCACCGGCGGTGCGCAGGATCACGCCCATGCCTTCCGGCACATCCAGTTCGGAGGCGATCTTCTTCAGTCGCTTGCGGTCAGTCGGCTGGGTAATTTTGCGCGAAATGCCGCCGCCACGAGCGGTGTTCGGCATCAGCACGGAATAGCGGCCTGCGAGCGACAGGTAAGTCGTCAGTGCGGCGCCCTTGTTGCCGCGCTCTTCCTTGACTACCTGCACCAGAATGATCTGGCGACGCTTGATGACTTCCTGAATCTTGTACTGCTTGCGCAGCGGGATAATGCGCTCAGGAACTTCTTCCATCGCATCTTCCGCGCCGACGGATTCGACGGCGTCGACATCATTGTCGGCATCATCGTCATCGTCGTTCTGGCGCTGGCGGCGACGACCGCGCCCACGGCCACGCGAGCGAACCGGAGCCTCTTCTTCTTCGTCCGCTTCTTCCTCGGAAGAGGATGCTTCGTCGTCATCTTCGTCGGAGGCGTCTTCGTCCGTGCTGCGCGCGGATACGGCTTCGCCATCCGTTTCGTCGGCTGAAGTCTCTTCGGAAACTGCGTCAGGCTCTTCCGTGGCTTTTACGGCCTCTTCGTCGCCTTCTGCGGTATCCGCCTCAACCTTGTCGCTGGCAACGGTTTCAGCAGCTTCGTTTCGTGCTGCACGGGAGCGGCGGCGGCGCTTTGGTTTTTCTTCACCGTCCGAATCATCACGCTGTCTGTCGGCTGCTTCCGCAGCCAGAAGTGCTTCCCGGTCGGCAACGGGGATCTGATAGTAGTCAGGGTGAATTTCGCTGAAAGCGAGGAACCCGTGGCGATTTCCGCCATATTCGACGAATGCGGCCTGCAGGGACGGTTCGACCCGGGTTACCTTGGCAAGATATATGTTACCGCGCAGTTGCTTCCGATTAGCTGCTTCAAAGTCGAATTCTTCAACCCGATTGCCACGCACGACGACGACCCGGGTCTCTTCCGGGTGGCCCGCGTCGATCAGCATTTTGTTTGCCATTATTGAACTTCTCCACGGCAGCACTCATGGGCGCATGTGCGAAACGCGCATCGCGCAGCAGGAGGATGTCTGCCGTATTTGTTTTGCTAAGATGAGAAAGAGCGTCTGCGCCCGGCGCGGTCGTATGATCAACGCAAGCAGCCGCTGAAGCGGTACCTTGCTGTATGTTGATCACCATGTGCATCGCGCGGGTCCTTCAGGCAACGCAGGCCCTTTAGTTAAGTCGTTGTACCTTCTGCCGGTATGCAGCCTGGCTTCGCCAATGGGCTTGCATCCGGTTCCGGAATGGGTCCGCTCCTAACGGCCGCCGAAAACCTCGCCGGGGAAACTGCCGTTTTGTAAGGGCAACACGTCGCGAGGCGGGGCGGTCTCAAAGAGGTGCCGATACCAGATCCACTGTCTTCCAGGGCTTGTCTTTAAGCGGCAGAACGGCCTCTGTTCTGTCGTTAGAAGGCCTGGGAATGCGATAGCGTTGTGGATAGACACCCATGTCAGCTATCTGGAAAGGTATCGGTTTCAAACCGAAATCCGTAAGGTACTTTTACGTTCCGTCGCAGCGCATTGCAAGCAATGTGAATTGGATATGGCATTTTCCTTGCGTGGCGGATGGCGTATGACAGGGCTGACGGGGGCTCAACACGCGAAGTTTTCGAGCGACATGGCCGAAATAATTGAGTTCAAGGACAGAATGAAACCGCAAGTAGACCAGGGACCGGGCACTGTTTTGAGACTGGCGACGTCTTTCGCAGTGGTTTTGAGCATCTGCGTTGCTGCGTTTGCCGGCCTGACTTGCGCCGCATCTGCCGAACCGGAAAAGGCCCGGGTAACCGGAGCGCGCGTGGCGGGAGACGAGGCGCGCACGCGATTCGTTCTTGATATGAACCGTCAGGTGACACCGACCATCTCCGGCCTTGCCAATCCGGCCCGGCTGATCATTGACCTTCCCGAAGTGACATTTTCGCTGCCGGCCGATTCTGGCGAGAGCGGGCGAGGGCTTGTCACCGACTGGCGCTTCGGCCTCTTTGCGGTTGGAAGATCCCGTGTGGTGATGGACCTGACGGGACCGGTGAAGGTCGACAAGACATTTTTCCTGCCGGCTGTCGATGACCAGCCTGCGCGGCTTGTTGTGGACCTTGTCAGCGCGACAGCCGACGAATTCGACACCTTTGTCGAGACCTCAAGGCCCAAGCGCGTCGTCGCCGGGAGTGATTCCGCACCGAAAAGTGACCGGTTGACTGCTCCAAAGAACAGAGACAAGCCGCTGATCGTCCTCGATCCGGGGCATGGCGGTATCGACACCGGGGCGACAGGCGTCCACGGAACTCTCGAAAAAGCGATCGTTCTCGACTTCGCTCAACTGCTCAAGGAAAAGCTGGACGAAAGCGGGCTCTACAACGTTCAACTTACCCGGGATGATGACACATTCATCCCGCTGGGGCGCCGAGTTGAAATCGGTCATGAACTCGAAGCCGATCTCTTCGTCTCCATTCACGCCGATTCTGTCCGGCGCGGTCAGAAATTGGCGCGTGGCGCAACCGTCTACACAATTTCAGACAGGGCGTCGGACCAACTGGCCGAAGATCTGGCCCAATCGGAAAACATGTCGGACGTCATCGCTGGTGTGGATCTGACGGAAGAGCCAACAGAGGTGACAGATATCCTGATCGATCTTGCGCGACGCGAAACGAGGTCGTTTTCGGTCTATTTCGCCAGGTCGCTGGTGGACGAGCTGAAAAGCGCTGTCCGGCTGATCAACAATCCGCATCGTTCTGCGGGTTTTCGGGTGTTGAAAGCCCATGATGTGCCCTCGGTGCTGGTCGAGCTCGGCTATCTCTCCAACGAACATGACGAGAAGCTTCTGATTTCCGACGAATGGCGTGAACGCATGGCGAATGCCATGACCGAGGCTGTTCACGGGTTTTTCCGGCCGCGGCTTGCGCGGCAACAAGCAGCACCGTCACAGTAAAAATCCTTGCATTGCTTTCAAAATGGCAGGTTAGCACTGGCGATTGCCTCAGCATCGCCATATTGGTGCACGAGGAAGGCAGACAAGTTTGTGCGACTGTCGGCATCGGTGATGCTGAGCAAATGTTTCCGTGTTAAAAAGCTGGAAGCGCTAAGAACGGGGAAAGACGAGCCCGCGGTATGAAATTTTTGGTGAAGTTTTTTGGCTACCTGTTCGGAATCGGCGCGATCTTTGCGCTGCTGATTGCCGCCGGGGTCTGGATGTACCTGCAGGACCTGACGAAGGATCTGCCGGATTATACCGCCCTGAAGAACTATGAGCCACCGGTCATGACGCGTGTGCATGCCGCTGACGGTAGTCTTATGGCCGAATACGCGACTCAAAGGCGCATGTTCCTGCCGATCCAGGCGATCCCGGATCGCGTCAAGCAGGCGTTTGTCGCAGCCGAAGACAAGAATTTCTACACCCACATTGGTGTTGACCCGGAAGGCATTGCCCGTGCGGCGGTGCGTTTCATCCAGAACTATGGGTCCGGCCGTCGTCCGGAAGGCGCTTCGACCATCACGCAGCAGGTCGCAAAGAACTTCCTCTTGTCCGATCTCGTGAGCGAAGAGCGTGAACGCCGTTCCGCCGCGTATGAGCGCAAGGTGAAAGAAGCGGTCCTTTCCCTGCGCATCGAGCAGGCCTATACCAAGGACGAAATTCTCGAGCTCTATCTCAATGAGATCTATTTCGGCTTCGGGGCCTACGGCGTCGCGGCCGCTTCGCTGATCTATTTCGACAAGTCGGTTCACGAACTGTCGCTTGAAGAAATCGCCTATATGGCAGCGCTGCCGAAAGGTCCGAGCAACTATCATCCTTACAGGAAGACAGAGGCCGCCATTGCGCGCCGCAACTACGTGATCGACCGTATGATCGCAGATGGTTACGTAAGCGCTCAGGACGGCGAGGAAGCCAAACAGAAACCGATTGTCGTCAAGCCGCGTGAAACCGGCTCTCGCCTGTTTGCTGCCGAGTACTTCACCGAGGAAGTCCGCCGCGAAGTGGCTGACATCTTCGGCGACAAGCGCCTTTACGAAGGCGGGCTTTCGGTGCGGTCGACGCTTGACCCCGAAATGCAGAAACTGGCCCGCAAGTCGTTGATGGACGGTTTGATTGCCTTCGATCATCAGCGTGGCAGCTGGAATGGCCCTGTCGACAAGATCACCCTTGGTGCCGACTGGGGCATCGATCTGGCCAAGGTGGAAGCCCTGAGCGATCTGCCGGAGTGGAAACTCGCGGTGGTTCTGGAAGCTGGCGGTGAAGAGGCCAAGATTGGCGTTCAGCCGGAACGGCAGGTCAGTGGCCAGCTTTCCGAAGAACGCAAGACCGGCCCGATGTTCCTGAGCACCATGAAATGGGCCCGGGTCAAGGGCAGGGCACCGAGCGCCGTTTCCGATGTGCTGACGCCTGGCGATGTTGTTTATGTCCAGGAAAGCCCGGTTGCGCCTGGAACCTATGAGCTTCGTCAGATCCCGAAGGTGTCGGGTGCTCTGGTGGCGATGGATCCCTATACCGGCCGTGTCCTTGCACTTGTCGGTGGTTTCAGCTTTGCGCAGAGTGAATTCAACCGTGCAACGCAGGCCTACCGGCAGCCAGGATCGTCCTTCAAGCCGTTCCTTTACGCAGCCGCTCTCGACAACGGTTACACGCCGTCTTCCGTGATCATGGACGCGCCTCTGGAAATCAGCCAGGGCCCGGGTCTCGGCACATGGCGCCCGCAGAACTACGGCGGCAAATTCTACGGTCCGTCGACCCTGCGCACAGGTATCGAGCTCTCGCGGAACGTCATGACTGTTCGGCTCGCTCAGGACATGGGCATGCCGCTGGTCGCAGAATATGCGAAGCGTTTCGGCATTTACGACAACATGCTTCCGGTTCTGTCCATGTCACTTGGTGCGGGGGAAACCACCGTGCTGCGGCTGACCACCGCTTATGCGACCATCGCAAATGGCGGCAGGAAAGTTCGACCGACCCTGATCGACCGTATTCAGGACCGTTACGGCCGCACCATCTACAAGCATGACAGCCGTATCTGTGACGGCTGTACGCAGGATGTGTGGGAAGGCCAGGACGAACCGACCCTGATCGACGACCGCGAGCAGGTACTCGACCCGATGACTGCCTATCAGATCACATCTATGATGGAAGGCGTGGTTCAGCGCGGTACGGCAACGTCCGTTCGTGCGGTTGGTCGTCCGGTCGCCGGCAAGACCGGCACCACCAACGACGAAAAAGACGCCTGGTTCATGGGCTTTACACCGGATCTTGCGGTGGGCGTGTTTGTGGGCTTCGACAATCCGAAACCGATGGGCCGCGGGGCAACCGGCGGTCAGGTGGCGGCGCCGATCTTCACCGAGTTCGTCAAGACTGCTCTGGCCGACAAGCCGCCGGTGGAATTCCGTGTACCCAAGGGTCTTCAGCTGATCCCGATCAACCGCCGTACCGGTCTTAGAACCGCTGCCGGCGATCCGGGGTCGATTCTGGAAGCCTTCAAGCCGGGCATGGCCCCGCCGGACAGTTACTCCGTCATCGGGTTCCAGGACACCATGGGAGTTCCGACTGCGGTTTCTCCGGAAGCGCAACAGGCCGTTACGGTCGGTACAGGCGGTCTTTACTAGCCCGTCTGTTCTTGCAGGGGCTGGCCGACTGTCAGGTCATCGCGAGATCCTTTTCGACGGTTTACAGTGAAGTCCTGCTTGGGTAATGTCCCGCTCCAATTCTCGGCCCGGTGCCTCTTGCTGGAGACCGGGCCGCTTCACATCAAAAGCGAGGTATCCGATGCGCGCCGAAATGGAAGCGATCGTCGATGAAATCAAGCAGGCCATAAGCCTGCTGAGGAGGCATCTTTGACTGGGATCAAGCCGTCGTCCGACTTGAAGAGCTGAACGCCCTTTCCGAAGATCCGAACCTCTGGAATGAGCCGTCCAAGGCCCAGAAGCTGATGCGCGAGCGTCAGCAGCTTGATGACAGCATTGGTGGCATCAAGTCGCTGGAGCAGGACCTTTCCGACAATATCGAACTGATTGAACTCGGCGAGATGGAAGACGACAAGTCCGTCATTACCGATGCCGAGGAAGCGCTTCGTGGTCTCAAGGGCAAGGTCAACCAGCTGCAGCTCAATTCGCTGCTGTCCGGTGAGGCCGATGCGAACGACACGTACCTGGAAATCAACTCCGGTGCCGGTGGTACCGAGAGCCAGGACTGGGCGTCCATGTTGCTTCGCATGTACCGCCGGTGGGCGGAAAAGCGAGGCTTCAAGGTCGAAGTGCTGGAATATCATGACGGTGAAGAAGCGGGCATCAAGTCTGCGACCTTGCTGATCAAGGGCGAGAATGCCTATGGCTGGCTGAAGACCGAATCGGGCGTGCATCGCCTCGTGCGGATTTCGCCCTATGACAGCAACGCCCGCCGCCACACCAGCTTCTCCAGTGCCTGGGTCTATCCGGTGATTGACGATTCCATCGAGATCGACATCAACGAAAGTGATTGCCGCATTGATACCTACCGCGCCTCCGGTGCAGGTGGTCAGCACGTCAACACGACCGATTCCGCCGTGCGTATCACGCACCAGCCGACCGGTATCGTGGTGCAGTGTCAGTCCGAGCGCTCACAGCACAAGAACCGGGCAACGGCCTGGTCGATGCTGAAGGCCCGCCTTTATGAAGCGGAGTTGAAGAAGCGCGAAGAAGCGGCCAACGCCGAAGCTGCTTCGAAAACCGACATCGGCTGGGGGCACCAGATCCGCTCTTACGTGCTTCAGCCCTATCAGTTGGTCAAGGACCTGCGCACGGGCGTTGAGAGCACGTCTCCGGGCGATGTTCTCGATGGCGATCTGGATGAATTCATGGAAGCTGCGCTGGCACAGCGCGTCTTTGGTGGAGATCCGGTCGAAGTCGCCGATATCGACTAACGGCACAGTGGAAAATACAATTGAAAGCGGGGCCATTCGGCCCCGTTTTTTTGTTTCGGCCTTGTTCACCCTTCAAAGGTCGAGTGCCGAGAAGCGATCGCCTGCCGCCAGGAAAGCTGCCGGATTGCCGGGCTTGTCATGCCGGCGGATCTCGTAGTGGAGATGTGGACCTGTGGAGCGACCGGTGGAGCCGACATTGCCGACGAGATCGCCCGCCAGAACATGGTCGCCTTCCGATACCTGGATGCGGCTCATATGAGCATAGCGGGTGACGAACCCGTTCGCATGACGGATCTCCACCATCTTGCCGTAGCCACCGTTACGTCCCGCGCTGATCACTGTGCCGGGTGCCGTTGCGAATACGCGTGCGCCGTAAGGGGCCTTGAAGTCGATGCCAGTGTGCATGGCCAGCCGGCCCAGGAACGGATCAACCCGAGGGCCGTAGGTGCTTGACACGGAGCCGTTCCGGACCGGCCGTTTGATCGGCAGACGCAGTGCGGTAAATTTCACGCGTCGCAGTGTGTCCAGGGCTGTGTTTGCGCGGTCCAGACGGTCTGGAAAGTTCTCGTCGTTTATCGGCTGGAACGGGCCGCCGAGGGAGGTCTTTTCACGCAGTGTGGCGTTGAGGCCGGGCGTGATAGAGCGCGTGATGCGGAGGATGTCCTCAATACGGCCTTCCGTCGCGATCGTGATCGCATCGACGGCCGCCGTACTTTCTTCGTCCATCATGGAGATGTCGGCCTTTACCGCGTCGAGGGCAGCCTGTTTCTCAGAGTTTTTTTTTTACGTCGGTATCCGGCGTTGCGGTATCGGTTGCCGGCTGCTGCAGAATAGCCAGAGGATCGAAGGATCTTGTGGAACCATCGCGCAATCCCAATGCCTTTACCGGTTCCTCGATCAACTCGCTTTCGCCGCCGATTGCAGATTTGTCGCTACCATCCAGGGAAGCGAGGTTGCGCTCGTCGAGCGAAGGTTTCTCCGGGGGCAGGGGCTTGTCGTTGCTGAGGTAGATACCGACGCTTTCTGCCCTGGCAACCAGGTCGGCCACGATGGCATGGCGCTGATTGAGGTCCTGCTGCCGGCGCAGAACGTCCATTACCTGGATCTCGACGGTTTCCCTGTCGACCATCTGGCGGCTCGTCAGATTTGCAATCTCGGTACGCAGGCGGTCGATGTGGTCCTGATACTCCAGCACCAGCTCTGTTCTTTCAGCGCTGGCCTCGGCTATCATGTCACTGCGCAGGGCGTAGTAGCCAATTGTGCCTGCAACCGCCAAGGTTGCCGTCACGCAGCCGATTGCACCGCAAATAAGATGAACCGGCCTTACACTGTACGTGGTCGTCTTCTCGCCCTTTTCCAGAACCGGATGATGTGGCTCTGTCCGGGGGGCTTGATAGGTCCGCGTCGATTCTTGGCGCTGTTGCATTGTCACTCAGTCACTGCCTGCATTCTGCAAAAGATCTGAGCCTGATTAGAATTTGGTAAGGTTAATAATTCGTCTTCACGGCAGTGAAATTTATCCGATGAGAGGCGCAAGAGGCTTGTAAAAACCGGGAGTTAGTCCGGCTTCGGAACGCGCGCGATCGTTGAAGGGAGGTTTTAACGGACCCCTGAAGTGACGGCGCACATAGGTGTGGAATGCCGACTCAGGCCTGATTCCCTGCCGGTCACACAGAAACCGAAACCATTTTGCGCCAAAGGCGACATGGTTTTTCTCGTCCCGATAGATGATGTCGAGACATTTGGCGGTGTCTTCGTCATCGATTTCGCGGGCTTTTTCGATCATCGGTGGCGTGATGTCGAGGCCTCTTGCCTCGAGTACCAACGGGATGATGGCAAGGCGGGCAGCAAGGTCGTGTCCGGTGTCCTGCGCAGCCTGCCAGAGACCGTCGTGGGCAGGCAGGTCTCCGTAGGTGGCGTCCAGTTTCGCCAGGCGCTCCTGCAGCATGGCAAAATGCTTGGCTTCCTCAAGCCCGACTCGCACCCAGTCGTCATAGTAGGACCTGGGCAGCGTGACGTGCGCGAAGCGTCCGATCAGGTCCCATGTCAGGTCCACTGCATTGAGCTCGATGTGTGCCAGGGAGTGAATCAGGGCAAGGCGGCCCGCCTTGCCCTTCAAGCTGCGTTTTGGCATGTCTCGCGGTGCAAGCAGAACAGGTTTTTCCGGCCGGCCCGGCCGATCCGGCATCGCACCATCTCTCGAGGGAGATCCGAGAGCGAGTTCACGCTGAAACCAGGCCCTGGAGACAGCATAGGCAAGCCGCACTTTTTCGGCTGTATCGGAAGCGCACACGATTGCTCGCGCTCCGGCAACCAGAGTGTGCGGCAAGTTGTCCCTTCCGGTCACCTTCCAGGCGCTGCCGGTTGCCGTTTCCAGTGGGGAACTCACAGGGCCCGCGCAGCCTCAAGAACGGCATCCGCGTGCCCTGGAACTTTCACCTTGCGCCAGATCTCGGCGATCTTGCCGTCTGCACCGACGAGAAAGGTGGTGCGTTCCACACCCATGTATTTCTTGCCGTACATGGATTTTTCCACCCAGACCCCATAGGCCTCCGCGACTTCCTTTTCCGTGTCCGCCCCCAGTCTGATCGCCAGATTGTGCTTGGCGATGAACTTGTCGTGTTTGGCGGCTGTGTCAGGCGAGAGCCCGATAATGGTAACGCCAAGTTTGGCAAATGCATCGGACTGTTCAGTGAAGGCAATAGCCTCCTTTGTGCAGCCCGGCGTGTCATCCTTGGGATAAAAATACACTACGACGGGTTTTCCTTTGAGGGCGCTCAGCGACACCTTGTTGCCGCCATCACCTTCCAGTTCGAAATCCGGTGCGACATCCCCGACGGCCAATTCGCTCATCATGCCTTCCTTCTGTCAAAGTTTGTGCGTTAATGCCGGTTTCCGGCTGCGTCTACAATGGCTGCGGTCGCTTTTAGCAAAGCTTTCGCAGTATCATCAATCGCTCAGCGACTCGTCCGGAGCTGTAGTGAGGTAACCCGGCGCTTTGCTCCGAACCCGAACCCAAGCGCCTGTCTTACGCATGCAGGCGAAAGATTGGATTGACGTATTTGCCTAAAACCGGCGGATCTCAGGACACGGCCAAAGTGACGCCGAAAAAACGCAAGCGCTTGCGCTACGTCGTCGCCGCCGTTCTGGTTGGTCTTGTAGCCGGGATCGCCATTCTGTTTGCAACCGGGCCGGTGCACATTCCGCTTCTAAGCAGCCTGCTGGCCTATCAAGGCACCCGAGGGCAGGTTGAACTTTCCATTGGCAGCGCAAGTGTCGATTTTACTGCGCCGGACGGCATCAATATCCTGATTTCGGATGCCAGGGCGGAGATCGCCGGTGGGTCACCTGTAAGCATCAGTCTTCCTGAACTGACTGCGCCGCTGAACCGGGATGCACTGCTCTCCGGGAAGCTCCATTTTTCGTCTCTAATCCTGACAAGGCCCCATGTGCGGATTGTCCTGGCTGGCGGGCCGGCGAAGTTTCCGGAAATGGGGCCGCTCATGGAAGCCGTCGACAGGGTCAGCGATGTAGTGGACGATCAGTTTGCCCGCCGAGGCCTCAGCTTCGTCAAGATCCGTGACGCTTCTTTCGAGTTGGCCGGTTCCATCCCCAGACGATACCGAGGCATTGACGCGGACATCCTGCGTGACGACAACCGTTCGATACGGGCGTTCGCGCGAGTTGCCGGCAATATCTCCACCTGGCGACTGGAGCTTGCGCGCAACGCGCCGCCGGGTGCGAATGCCAAGAGCATCGGGGTCGTGGTCAACGGAATCACCCTTGCCGAACTGCTGGGGCCAAACGCGAAATCGGTGCAGGGCAAGGGGCTGGGACTTCCGGCCTCCGCCAAAATCGAGAGCAGACTGACAGGCGATGGTAAGTTCGTCTCCGCCAATGCGGTTGCGCGTGTGCGCAACGGCTGGTTCCAGCTTGGCAAGACACTGGTCGCTTTTGACGATGCAGCACTGTCCCTGTTGTTCGAGGCGGGACAAGACGCAATTGAAATTACCAGTTCGCACGTCATTCGCGGCAATTCACGCATCTTCTTCACGGGGTCTGTTTCGCCGGTTGCTGGTGATAGTCCCGAGTGGCAGATCAATCTGGATTCGGAATATCCGCAGTTCGGTTCAGCCGATGTTCCCGAAGAGCCGCATATGCTGGACGGCGTCCAGATTCGTGCGCGTTTCGATCCGCTTGAAAAATTGCTCTCCGTCGACCGCTTCACGGCTCGCTCGGGCAAGGCCGTCGTGCATGGTGTCGCCTCGCTGCAGATTACACCGGAAGGACCTTATCTGGCGCTGGCCGCTGATGGGGAGTTGATACCGGTTGCAGTGGCAAAGCAGCTCTGGCCGATCACGCTTGTGCCGCCGGCGCGCCGCTGGATCATCGAACGCCTGAAAAGCGGCTTGATCGAGACCGTTTCCTATACGGGCGCGCTCCGCCCGCCGGCATTTGATCCGCGGGATCCGGACCCGGGCTGGGCGGGGGACGACATGCGCCTGGACATGACGTTTTCCGATGGTGCAGTCACGCCTGTTGGGGACGTTCCGCAGATTGATGGCCTCGACGGTACGCTCACAATTGAAAACGAGACACTGACCGTGACCGCGACAGGCGGAACGGCGACGGCCGCAAATGGTGGCGAGGTTACCCTGCCGGATGGTGTCTTCGCGATCCAGAACCTGCCTTTGCGGGACGGCAAGATGGCAAGCGTGAAGACCCGCATGGAGGGATCGGCGAGCGACCTTGGTGCGATGGTCAACAGTGCGCCTTTCCGCGTGCTGGACCGGGCTGATCTGAAGAATGATGGCGTCGAAGGGGCGGGAGAACTTGAATTCACTGCTTCGTTTCCCTTGGGCAATGAAATCGATCTTGCCGATATCGACTGGCAGGCGACAGGCCGTCTGACGAATTTCTCGGACAGCAATCCGATCATGGGGCACACGGTGCGCAAGTCGGATGTTGCGCTGGAGGCCAACAAGGATCAGGTCGCGATTACCGGCAAGGGGATACTCGACGGATTGCAGGCCGATATCGACCTTGTGGTGCCCTTGGGCGAATCCGGTGTTGCGGCACGACAGGATGTTGTTGTTGCGCTCAACGCGAAGCAGCTGAAAGAGAAGGGGGTGGATCTGACCGCCTTTCTCCAAGGCAACATGACGTTGAGCGTTGCAAAGGTCAGCGACGGACAGGAATTCGTCATCGACCTGAAACAGACGGATGTCCGGCTGCAGGCGCTCGGCTGGCAAAAAGCCAAGGGTGTTCCCGCAACGGCGTCTTTCAAGCTGGTTGAGACGGACACACAGCGCCGTGTGAAGGACTTCAAGCTGGTATCAGAGGGCGTCGATGTTGCCGGTTCGATGCAACTGTCGATGGCCGGCGATCTTGTCAGCGCATCGTTCAATACATTCAAGCTGCGTCCGGGCGACAATGTCGAAGTCGATATCCAGAAGGCGACGGACGGACGCTACGACATCATCTTCGCCGGATCTTCCTTTGACGGGCGCGGCCTGATCAAGAGCATGCGGAGCCCCGGCGGCAGCAAGGGAGCGGGTGATTTTTCGGGCGGTGCAAGAATTGCCGCCAATATTGACCGTGTCACCGGGTTCAATAATCAGGCGATCGAGAAATTCTCGGGCAAGATCGATACCGGTGCCAAGGGACTGGTCTCTGCGGACTTGAAGGGACTTGTGAACGGCCGTGCGAATTTCGAATTCACGGTGACGGACCAGGGCGGCACGCAGGCGGCAATTGGCCGTTTTGCAAACACAGGCGCAACACTGCGTTTCCTTGACCTCTACAAGCGTATGCGCGGTGGAACCGGGGTCCTGAATGTGGCGATGGCCGACGAGAACAGCTGGGTCGGCGATTTCAACGTGCGCTCACTGCGGATCACGGAAGATCCGGCCATTCAGCGTATTCGCGAGCAGAACCGCTCTAATCGCATCCCGGACGGGCGTGCGATCAATACCAACGAAGCTGCGGACACCGCCAGTTTCGAAACGCTGGATATCAATTTCTCACGGGAAGGCGAATTGCTGACCATCAGTCGCGGAGCTCTCCAGGGCAATGCACTGGGAGGAACTGTCAGCGGCTCGGTGGATCTGTCGCAGCAGACGCTCAACCTTACCGGTACCTTCGTGCCGATCTACGCTCTCAACAATTTTTTCGCCAAGATCCCGCTGCTGGGCTTTGCGCTCGGTGGCAATTCCGGAGAAGGCCTGATCGGTGTGACCTATCGCTTGTCTGGTTCGGTGTCCGACCCGGTGCTCTCGGTCAACCCGATTTCGGCGATAGCACCGGGCATTTTCCGCAAGATGTTCGAGTTTCAGGCGAACTGAGCAATTGCACTAGCCGATGTCCGGCGCACCAGTCTGCCACCGTAGGCCTTTGTTCCTGTTTCTCTTATTGCCGAACAAAAAAGCCGGGCGGTGCCCGGCTTTTTTGTCAGTTCTGGAGTGCTTCAGCTCAGACCGGCTTTAGGAGCACGTGCTTTTTCTTGCCGAGCGACAGTTTGACGATGCCGTCGCCGGTCAGATCAGCAAGCGTGATCTGGCGCTTGTCGTCCTGCTCGCCCTTGTCGTTGATCTTGACCGCGCCACCCTTGATGTTGCGGCGGACGTCTCCATTCGAGGCGCACAGGCCTGCGTTCACGAATGCGGAAAGCACACCGATACCGGCTTCCAGTTCGGCCTTGGCAATTTCTACCGTTGGCAGGCCTTCGGCGGATTGGCCTTCTTCAAATGCCTTGCGGGCGGTCTCGGCAGCAGCTTCAGCGTTTTCCCGACCATGGATCAGGGCAGTCGCTTCCGTAGCCAGTATCTTCTTGGCCTCGTTGATCTCCGAGCCTTGCAGTGCCGCAAGACGGGCAATTTCGTCCATAGGAAGAACTGTGAAGAGCTTCATGAAACGCTCCACATCGGCGTCTTCCGTGTTGCGCCAGTACTGCCAGTAGTCATAGGCGGAAAGCTGCTCTTCGTTGAGCCACACAGCGCCGGCGGCAGTCTTGCCCATCTTTGCACCCGACGACGTGGTCAGAAGCGGAGAGGTGAGGGCAAAGGCTTCGACTTCTGCCAGACGGCGAACGAGATCGGTGCCGGACAGGATGTTGCCCCACTGGTCGGAGCCGCCCATCTGTAGCCGGCAACCGGTGCGACGGTAAATTTCCAGATAGTCGTAGCCCTGCAGGAGCATGTAGTTGAATTCGAGGAAGGACAGATGCTGTTCGCGTTCCAGACGCAGGCGCACGCTGTCGCGCTGGATCATCTGGTTGACCGAGAAATGCCGGCCGATGTCGCGAAGGAAGTCAACGTAATTGAGCTTCAGAAGCCAGTCCGCATTGTCCAGCATGATGGCGTCTGTCGGACCGTCACCGAAGGTGAGAAGTTTCTCGAAGACCTTGCGGATGCCGGCCTTGTTGTCCTCGATCAGCTCTTCGGTGAGCATCTTGCGGGATTCGTCCTTGCCGGACGGATCACCGACGCGCGTGGTGCCGCCGCCCATGAGGGCAATCGGCCGGTGGCCGGTCTTCTGGAACCAGTGTAGCATCATGATCGGCACGAGAGACCCGGCATGAAGGCTCGGTGCGGTGCAATCGAAACCAATATAGGCCGTTACGGTTTCTTTCGCGCAAAGCTCGTCCAGGCCCTTCGGGTCCGAGATCTGATGAATGAAACCGCGTTCTGAAAGAACGTTTAGAAAGTCCGATTTGAACTCGCTCATAGTCGCCTGTCCGTCCGTCTTGTGTGCCTGCCGGCATTCCTGCGGTCGTGCTCTAGCGCGTGCCGCAGGACTTGTAAATTGCGCCTGCCGGAAAATCAGGACGCTGCAGCGCTCTGCCGCTGGTTAGTTGCCGACCTGGCCGTTGGCGCGCACCTTCACGCAGACGAATTTCAGTTCGCCCCCCTCCCAGGCAAGGCGCATGCCTTCCGAGAGTGTCCGCGGAACGGCTTCGCTCAAGGCAGCCTGACATTCCGCTTCATCCTGAAAAGTGCCTTCATCGGCGACCGGCCAGACATTGGGACCGCTCAAAAGCTGAATGGATACGGCCATAATCACCCACATGGATAACTCCTACTTATTTGTGAGACCCCAGGTCCCCAACGTTTTCCCAACACGCCCCGTCACACACACTGGCGAAAGTGACGCAGCGTGATCACAGTCACAGCCAACATAGCAGGCGGCGCCTACATTCAATTCATTAGCAGCGCAACGAAAGCCGCTGTTCAACAATTGAAAGGAGCCGTCATGTTTCGCAAGTTTGCAATAGCCGCCGTCGCAGTCGCCACCATGGCAACCGCTGCCGTCACCATTACCCCGAACGAAGCTCATGCCAAGAACCGTCATGGTGGCGCGATTGCTGCAGGTGCCATCATCGGCCTTGCTGCCGGCGCTATCATCGCCTCCCAGGCTCAGCCGCGCTACTACCAGCCGGTCCGTTGCCAGAACCGGCCCGTGACCCGGTGGAGCCCTTACCATGGTCGGTATATCGTCGTCGGATACCAGCGCGTCTGTTACTGATCTCATCCACAGCACAAGCGAATGGCCTCCTTCGGGAGGCTTTTTCGTCTTGAGATTTGGTTGAACCTCCTTTTCAACACGGGACAGTGAAATTATTCGTCCGGTGTTCCATGTCTTCCTTTCCCTCGCTCTCTCCCACTCGCGTTCATGGCCTCATATGCGGCACTCTGGAACCCGGCCCCCTGAATACCCTTGCGGACATCGATGGTATTGCGGTTGGGCACAGAACCATGTGCGAGGGCGACCTCAGAACCGGTTTCACGGCAATCGTGCCGCACCCGGGCAATCTCTTTCGCGAGAAACTTCCTGCCGCCGTCGAGGTGATCAACGGCTTCGGAAAGAGTGCTGGTTTGATACAGGTCGATGAACTCGGGACACTGGAAACGCCGATCCTTCTGACCAACACCTTTGGCGTTGGAACCGGTGTGAATGCGCTCATCCGCAGGGCAATTGCCGAAAATCCTGAAATAGGCCGGTCCACAGGCACCATCAATCCGGTGGTGATGGAGTGCAATGACGGCTACCTGAGCGATATTCAGGCAATGGCCTTGAGCGAAGCCGATGCGGAAGCGGCTCTGAAGGCTGCAGGTTCGACGGTGGAGCAGGGCAGTGTCGGGGCAGGGACGGGCATGAGCGCGTTCGGCTTCAAAGGGGGTATCGGTTCGGCCTCCCGCCTCTTTGAGCTTGGAGGCCGTCAGCACAGACTTGCCGCCCTGGTGCTTGCCAATTTCGGCCGCCCCGGAGACCTTGTCCTGCCGGATGGACGCAGACCGCATCCCAAGGAGGCGCGCCATAGCGAAGAACGCGGTTCGGTCATCGTTGTTCTGGCGACTGATGTGCCTCTTGAAAGCCGGCAACTGAAACGCATTGCCCGCAGAGCCGGGGCGGGTTTGGCGCGGCTGGGTGCCTACTACGGCAATGGAAGCGGCGATATCGCACTTGCCTTTTCAACTGCCTGCAAGATTGCCCATTTCGAGGAGGGCGATTTCGTCGTTCGCGATATTCTCAAGGAAGACAAGATCGATGTCCTGTTTCAGGCAGCAGCTGAAACGACGCAGGAGTCTGTACTCAATGCGATGATCGCGTCTCCCGCCATGCGTGGGAGGGGGCGTAGCAAACGGCCGTCTCTTGCGGATTGGCTTGACGGGCACGCCTAGGTCGCTCGCGATTTTCTCGTGGGGCTTGTCAGGCTGGCCAAGGCTGCTTGAGGAACCGTCGGTGGTAACCAACTCACTTTTGCGCTGAGGCATGGAAAGCGGGATGCTCGGAAAACAAAAAGGCCGGGCAAATGCCCGGCCTTTCCGCATGTTTGAACCCGAAGGGATCAGACAGAGTAGTACATGTCGAATTCGACCGGGTGCGGGGTCATTTCGAAACGCTCGACTTCTTCCATCTTCAGTTCGATGTAAGCATCGATCTGGTCGTCGTCGAACACGCCGCCGGCTTTCAGGAACTCACGGTCTGCATCGACTGCTTCCAGTGCTTCGCGCAGGGAGCCGCAAACGGTCGGGATTTCTGCAAGCTCTTCGGCCGGAAGGTCGTAGAGGTTCTTGTCCATCGCGTCGCCCGGGTGGATCTTGTTCTTGATCCCGTCGAGGCCGGCCATCAGCAGGGCGGAGAAGCAGAGGTACGGGTTCGCGGACGGATCCGGGAAGCGAACTTCAACGCGCTTAGCCTTCGGAGAGGCGGTGAACGGAATACGGCAGGAAGCCGAACGGTTACGCGAGGAATAGGCCAGCAGAACCGGTGCTTCGTAGCCCGGGACTAGACGCTTGTAGGAGTTGGTCGACGGGTTGGTGAAGGCGTTCAGGGCCTTGGCGTGCTTCAGGATACCACCGATGAAGTACAGGCAGCTTTCCGAAAGGTCGGCATATTGGTTGCCGGCAAAGGTCGGCTCGCCGTTGTTCCAGATGGACAGGTGGCAGTGCATGCCGGTGCCGTTGTCACCGAATACCGGCTTCGGCATGAAGGTGGACGTCTTGCCGTAAGCATGTGCGACCTGGTGGACGACATACTTGTACTTCTGCATGTTGTCGGCGCAACGGGTCAGGTGATCGAACTTCATGCCGAGTTCGTGCTGTGCAGCAGCCACTTCGTGGTGATGCTTTTCTGTCGGAACGCCCATTTCGGCCATGACGGACAGCATTTCGGAACGGATGTCCTGCGCGCTGTCGATCGGCGGAACCGGGAAGTAGCCGCCCTTCGTGCGCGGACGGTGGCCCAGGTTGCCGGTTTCGTACTCGGAACCCATGTTGGACGGTAGTTCGGAGCTGTCGAGCAGGAAGCCGGTGTTGTACGGGTCGGCAGTGAAGCGGACGTCGTCGAACATGAAGAATTCAGCTTCCGGGCCGACGAAAATGGTGTCGCCGAAGCCGCCGGACTTCACGTAGGCTTCTGCCTTCTTCGCGGTCATGCGCGGGTCGCGGTTGTAGCCTTCACCGGTGACCGGGTCGACGATGTCGCAGAAGATCGCCATGGTGGACTGTGCGAAGAACGGGTCGATGTGTGCGGATTCCGGATCCAGGATCAGCATCATGTCGGACTCGTTGATGGCCTTCCAGCCTGCGATTGACGAACCGTCGAAAGCGACGCCTTCAGCGAACATGTCTTCGTCAACGAGTACTACGTCCATGGTGACGTGCTGCATTTTACCCTTAGGATCGGTAAAGCGCAGGTCGACGAATTTCACGTCTTTTTCCTGAATCTCCTTAAGGATTTCAGCGGCAGTGGTCATAATGTCCATCCCTTTAGTTTTTCATGTGAACGGTTGGGTACTGTTCCGGCCCGGCAGAGTGTCTTAAATTTGGCTCCGTTGCGTGGGACCGGAATTCGGATTGCCGGCAAATGCCGGAATGGGTGGGTCAGATAGCGTCTATGCCGGATTCACCGGTACGGATACGGACTGCTTCTTCGATATTTGAAACGAAAATCTTGCCGTCGCCAATGCGGCCTGTTTGCGCAGCGGATCTGATTGCGTCAACGGCTTTCTCGACCATGTCGTCGCCAAGTACAATTTCCACTTTCACCTTCGGCAGGAAATCCACGACATATTCAGCGCCGCGATAGAGTTCCGTGTGGCCTTTCTGACGGCCGAAGCCCTTGGCTTCCGTAACGGTGATGCCCTGGAGACCGACCTCTTGCAGAGCTTCTTTGACCTCGTCCAATTTGAAGGGTTTGATGATCGCTTCGATCTTTTTCATCACCTTGTGTCTCTCTCCACTTTTAAGGCCGGATAATTTCGGCGTGCCCTTTTCCGATCCTGCGGGACAAAACGACCCGGTCGGGCCCGGAAGGGACCGTTGCAACCTATAAAGCACGATGTGTGCCAAACGGCCATGACAACCCGTAAATTTTACCCGCGCTGGGAAATCCGCCACTAAAAGCGGCAAATTCCATCAGCGGGGTGGTGGTCAGTCGCCTATCCCATTTGTCATATGATCACAAAATAAGCAAAGAGCCTAAAAAATAGGCTGAATTTTAGCAATCGGATGAGATTGCCCTGCTCAGTGGTTGCATGATTTTGCACAATCTCAAGTCAATCGACAGCTCCTGCCGGCGCTGCCGGGTGCGTTGCTCCGATGTACGGGCAGTTCCTGGCTGATTTCCGGAATGAGGAACCATCCCCGCCCTTACGCGTTGCAGAAGAACTGGAATATGGAGACGGCTATGCTTTTCTACGCTTTGGCTGTGGTGGCCATTGCTCTCGTCGCGGGTTTGTTCGGGTTTTTTGGAATGGCGGGCATGTCGGCTTCGATTGCACAAATCTTGATCGGGCTGTTCCTTGCAGTTTTTGTGCTTTCCCTGATTGCGGGCATGCTACGAAGGTAGTCACGAATATCCTGGACCCACGAAACGCCATCGGGGTTCGCTTCTTTTGATTTTAATGTGAGGTTATCCGTGCGCAGGCTCACATGGCATAACGCCAGCCAGTCTGATGAGCAGCTTCGAGAATATCTCATTCTCGCATTGCTTCGTTCGCGTGCCTGCGTCACCTTGCAGGACGACGCGCTTCAATACCTTTATATCGCGAACCTGCCTCACATATGGTCGGTGCCCGAGGGAGAAATCCCGAAGGACGAAACGGTCTTCGGTCAATCCGTGGGCAGGCAGCTCGACGACGCCAAGAAGACAGTGCTGCAGACGGGGCGGTCGGAAAAGCTCGAGGTGATGGCTGAAGGTGGCCACGTTTTCGAGATTCACATCGAAACGATTGCCGGTGTTGAAGGCATCACCCAGGTGCTGACAACCATTGTCGATGTTACGGAAAGCCGCCGACGAGAGCAGGCACTCAAGGATTTGCTGCTGGAAGTCAGTCACAGATCGAAGAACCTTTTGGCTGTCATCCAGAGCCTGGCAGGCCAGTCCGCCCGCTACGCCGGGTCGCTCGAGCAGTTTCTTGCCGAGTTTCAGGGGCGGATCTTTTCCCTTTCAAATTCACAGGATCTTGTGACGGAAGCTGACTGGTTCGGTGTTCGCCTGTTCGATCTTGCCCGAGCTCAACGCACGCTGTTTGATTCAAAGCGGGTCATTCCCATCTCCATGACGGGCGAAAACCCTTTGCTGACCCCCAATGCTGCGCTTTACATCGGCTTGGGCTTGCATGAATTGATCGCCGCAACACTGGACGTCGGCTGGGCTTCGGCTGACCAGGGAATATTGCTCACCTGCAAAACGGTGATGAGGCAGGGCCGGTTGTGCCTCGTTCTCAACTGGAATGCAGGAGAGAGGGGCAGGGTAGACACCAAAAAGGCGCTTGCCGCAGGTGAAGCAGATGGTGACAGAACCGCATTTTCCGCCTTGCTGCTCGAAACAGTGCTGCCGCAATCCCTGAGCGGGTCTGCCGAATTGAGCATCTCCCCTGACGGAATAGATTACAGCATGGTGTTTCCGAAGACTGAGTACAACGTTCGGCGGGAAGTGGGTGAAGACTTGCTTCGGGCTTGAATTCTGCGTTCAAATTCTTCACTTCTCGCAGTAACTCATTCGGCTGGTCGACGGTTGTAGGGCGTTCTCGGAATGGTTGTTTTTAAATACTTCAATGAATATTGAAATTAACAAATGTTATGATGATATTTTGAAATTTGTTGTTGGTTCTACAAGTGATTTTTGTTGCTTGCATCGTGAAAACTTCCTAATTCTGGTTTCTCCATACCTTCTTCCCGGATCAGGCCCGCGGCGATGAAAAGACACATTCCCCTTCTTGTGTTCGTGATAAGTGCCGCTATCGGCCTGTCGCTGACCTACGTCATTCTGGACAGGGAGCGAGCGGTTGAGCGGCGGGAATTCGAAATACTCGCAGAAGAGGCTGTCGACCGGATCCGCGGGCGCACCGAGCAGAACTTTTCTCTCATTGCTGCGACGCATTCGTTTTTCGAAGCGGATGGCGGAGCCATGTCGAGGGCCAAATTCCAGAGCTTTGCCCTTGGCCTGTTCCTGAAGGGGCATTTGTCCGGCATGCAGGGTATCGGCTTTGCCAAGCTGATGCAGACCGGCAGGGAAGATGAAGCAAGCCTGGCATTGCAGCAGAATTACGAACTGGAACGTCAGGTCTGGCCCGAGACGGACCAGGCGCATCGTACCCCCATCATACTTCTTGAACCGCTGGACCTGCGAAACAAGGCTGCACTCGGCTTCGACATGTTCAGTGACGAAACCCGTCGCAAGGCCATGCTGGCGTCCGCAGACACCTTCACAGTCAAGGTATCAGCCCCTGTCATGCTGGTTCAGGAAATCACGGAGGAGAAGCAGACGGGATTCCTGGCGTATCTCCCGCTGGCAAGTGAAGAGGAAGCTGCCGGAGAAAAACTGAACGGCGAAGAAAGCATCCAGGGCTTTGTCTATGCGCCTTTCCGTGCCGGGGACCTGCACAAGGCTGCCCTGACTTCTCCGACCCCGGTACCGGTTCTTGTCAACACGACCGACGTGACGGACGAGCAGCCGGAGCACCTGTACACCTCTGAAGACTATGAGGCGCGCGCCGCGGAAGCTGAAAATCTCGTGACGCGGCAGATAGAAGTCGGCGGACGGGTTTGGGAAATCTCCGTTATCGAAGCTGCTTCAAAGGACAACGCCTTTCTTTATTGGCGTACCTTCATGCTCGGGTCGATATCTTTGCTTTTCTCCGCTGCGCTCGCGGTTTCGATTCGCTCCCGCCTGCGGGCAAGGGAGGCCAATCAGCGCTTGAAGGAAATGTCTGAAAAGACGATCCAGGAAAAGGATCTGATGCTTCAGGAAATGAAGCACCGGATCAAGAATTCAATTGCCCGCATTCTCGCGATTGCTCGCCAGACCGCCGGTGCCTCCGAAAGCCTGGAGGAATTCAATGATTCGTTCAGCTCTCGCCTGCAGGCCATGGCGAATGCGCAGGATCTGTTGACCCGGTCCAGGTGGTCGAAGGCGGACTTGAAAGCATTGCTTCTGCAGGAACTGGAGCAGGTGTTTGGTGAGGGGGCAAAGGGCATCAAGCTTGCAGGACCGGCCGTTCAATTGAACGAGACCGGCACCCATGCGCTCGGTCTTGTGTTTCACGAGCTTGCGACAAACGCGATGAAATATTCCGATGTCTTTGCTGATGACGGACGTTTCGAGGTTATCTGGAAGGTCTCGCCGGCCAAAAAAGGCAAGCAGCTTGAGCTCGACTGGCTTGAGGAGACCGGGAAAGTGATCGAAGCTCCGAAAAATTTTGGCTTCGGCAGCAGGCTCATGGAAGCGCTGGTGGCTGGTGAGATGAATGGCAAGATCGATCGGCAGTTCACCGAGAAGGGTGTCGCCATCCGGATTTCCGTGCCTCTGGTCTGAGAATCGGCTGCTGGGCCACGATTTGCCTGAGTGCATTCTCAAGCGCCGTTTGAACATGGAAGGGACTGCCTAAAAATGAGCCAGCATGGCAAGGTCCTGAATTATGTTTTGCTGACCCCGCAGGAGATGGCGAAAGCCGATCGACTGACCATTGAGGGTGGTGTTCCAGGTATCGAACTCATGGAGCGGGCCGGCCAGGCTGTGGCACGTGCTGCGGCGCGAATGGTTCCGGCTTCAGGTCGGATAGTCATTCTTTGCGGTCCCGGCAACAATGGCGGTGACGGTTTCATTGCGGCACGTTGTCTGGCGGCCGCCGGATACGGCGTTGATGTCAGGTTGCTCAAAGCGCCCGATGCTCTGAAGGGGGATGCGCTTGAAGCCTTTCGGCGCATGGGGCTTTCTTATGCACTTTCTGTTGAGGGCGATCATATCGCGAGCGATCTAGGTGCTTTATTGGATGGCGCCGATCTGATCGTGGATGCTCTCTTTGGGGCAGGGCTGGACCGCGCTTTAGGTGGTGTCGCCGAAGCTTTGGTGAAAGCTGTCAACAAGTGCGGGGCACCTGTTCTTGCGGTAGATCTTCCATCCGGAGTTCAAGGCGCAGACGGTGTTGTCTGTGGTGAGACTGTCAGTGCGCAAGAGACGGTCACGTTCTTTCGGCAAAAGCCTGGGCATTTGCTTTATCCCGGTCGTCAAGCCTGCGGCCGGGTTACAGTTGCGCAGATTGGCATCGACGTAACCGTTCTCGATCAAATCGCGCCCGATACTTTTATCAATGGGCCGGACCTCTGGCTTGACCATTGGCCACAAGTCGCGCCGACCGGTCACAAATATTCCAAAGGGCATGCGGTTGTCTTTGGCGGTCCGGTCACGGCAACCGGCGCTGCGCGGTTGTCGGCTGGCGCTGCGCTGCGGGCGGGGGCGGGGCTCGTAACATTGGCGTCACCGCCGGATGCGCTTCTGGTCAATGCAGGCCATCTGACGGCGGTAATGCTGAAGAAGGTTGCCTCTGAAAACGGTATTCGCGATCTCTTGTCGGACAAGCGTCTCAACGCGGTACTGATCGGTCCGGGTTATGGTGTTGGTGAACAGACCCGATCGGCGGTAGCGGAGATCCTGGACTGTAACCGGGCAAGTGTGTTCGATGCCGATGGTCTGACGAGTTGCGCCGTTGATCGCGCTCCGTTTTTCGAAAGCATCAGGTCGCATAAGGCGCCGGTCGTTCTGACGCCGCATGAGGGAGAGTTTGCTCGCCTTTTCCCGGAACTTGCCGGCGACAAGCTGACCCGTGCCAGGGAGGCAGCACGAATGTCCGGCGCAGTCGTGATTCTGAAGGGCCCGGACAGTGTTGTCGCTGCGCCGGATGGGCGTATGGCAATCAATTGCAACGCACCTCCATGGCTTGCAGCGGCCGGGTCTGGTGATGTGCTTGCCGGAATTGTAGTTGGTCTGCTTGCGCAGGGTGTTTCAGGCTTCGAGGCGGCCGCAATGGCCGTCTGGCTACATGGCGAAGCAGGCCGCGAGGCCGGGCCGGGGCTGATCGCTGAAGATCTTGAGAGTGCCCTGAAACCCGCGCTTCGCGCACTTGTGGAGAAATCCGATTTACGGTGAGGCAGGGCACTGCTTTTTCCTTTGACGGGAAAATCAGCGATGCTATAGAGGCCCCGCTTCAATCGCAGGGTGGTTTGCCACTTGTTGCGACGCGGATGTGGTGAAATTGGTAGACACGCCAGATTTAGGTTCTGGTGCCGCAAGGCGTGGGGGTTCAAGTCCCTCCATCCGCACCATTCTTCAAAGTGAATTCCGTCCTGTGCGCATTCGGCGCTTGTCGTTCGACGTTGTGCTTTTTGTCGAGAACCCTCGTATTTGGTCGCCGGTTTTTGATCACCAAGCGTCAGGCCTGGTGGGGCACTGTTGACTGAGCGGAGTTGTTGCGCAGCGCAAATTTGCATTCCGTGTGGCTTCAGCAGTGCGGGCCGGTCTGGTCAAGCTCTGGTCAAGCTCTGGTTTAGCGTGGTCTGGCATCAGGCTGTCAACATCAGTGACGGGGAGCGGTTCTTTACTGCAGGCCGGCGAGGTTGGCGGAATTGGCTTCCGGCTCCTGGAAGAGACCAAATCACTTGGTCGAAAGAGCTGATTTTAGGCGATTTACGCCAGCAAAACCCCGCTCTCCCCTTGACACTTTCGGGCCTACGCAGTATCGCGCTCCCATCGTGCGTCTTGGAGTCTCTTCAAGGCGATGCATGGCCGTTTGAACGCTCCCGGCAAAAGGGGAGTGCAGGCGATGTGGCACACGGGATTTTAAAAACGAAACCTCCGGGGCGGATTGCCGCTCGGGACCGAGGACGACAAAACCCATGCAGGTAACCGAAACCCTCTCCGAGGGCCTCAAGCGTGAGCTGAAAATCGACATTCCGGCTGGTGATCTCGCCGCCAAGCTCGACGATTACATGGCCGACCTGAAATCCAAGGCCAACATCAAGGGCTTCCGCCCTGGCAAGGTTCCGCTCGCCCATCTGAAAAAGATGTATGGCCGTCAGGCCATGGCCGAGATCCTGTCGAACACCATCCAGGAAACCACCCAGAAGGCTGTTGAGGAGCGCTCCGAGCGCCCGGCTCTGACCCCGGAAATCGATCTGCCGGAAGAAGATGCTGAGAAGATCATGGCTGGTGACGCCGATCTTTCCTTCAAGATGACCTACGACATTCTGCCGAGCTTCGAGATCGTTGATTTCGCCGGTATCGAAATCGAGCGTCCGGTCGTTGAAATCGCTGAAGAAGAAGTCGACGAGCAAGTTTCCCAGATCGCCAAGAACAACGCACCGTTCGATGCGAAAGACGGCGCGGCTGCAGACGGCGACCGCGTGACCATGTCCTACCTGGGCAAGATCGACGGCGAGCCTTTTGAGGGCGGTGCCGACGAGAACGGCATGCTGGTTCTGGGTTCCGGTCAGTTCATCCCGGGCTTCGAAGAGCAGCTTGTTGGCGTCAAGGCTGGCGACGAGAAGGTCATCGAAGTGTCCTTCCCGGAAGAATATCCGGCTGCACATCTGGCCGGCAAGGCTGCCACCTTCGACATCGTCGTCAAGGAAGTTGCCGCACCGGGTGAAGCCAAGGTCGACGACGAGTTCGCTAAGAACCTCGGCCTTGAGTCTCTCGACAAGCTGAAGGAAATCGTCCGCGGCCAGATCGAAGGCCAGTTCGGTCAGATGACCCGCCAGCGCGTGAAGCGTCAGCTGCTCGACAAGCTGGACGAGCATTATTCGTTCGATCTGCCGGAAAAACTGCTGAACTCCGAGTTCGATGTTGTCTGGCGCCAGGTCGAAGAAGACATGAAGCGCAACGAGAAGACCTTCGAAGACGAAGAGACCACGGAAGAAGAAGCGAAGGCGGAATACCGCAAGATCGCTGAGCGCCGTGTTCGTCTCGGCCTGGTTCTGTCCGAAATCGGTGAGCAGAACAACATCCAGGTGACCGACGAAGAACTGCAGCGCGCTCTTTACGACCGCGTCCGCCAGTTCCCGGGCCAGGAACAGCAGGTGTTCGAATTCTACAAGAACAACCAGCAGGCTCTGGCTTCCCTGCGTGCGCCGATCTACGAAGAAAAGGTCGTCGACTTCATGCTGGAACTCGCCAAGGTGACCGACAAGACGGTGACCAAGGAAGAGCTAGAGAAGCTGGTCGCCGAGGAAGAAGACGAGGCTTAAGGTCAATCCGCTTTCGAGGGTAGGCTCTCGAAAGCGGCCAGATTGGCCGGTTGGTTTTCCCGTCTATCCCCAGATGTGGCCGCAGATTTAACCTTGCATTCACGCCGCATCTGTCATGACTTTGCGTTGAGGGCGACATCCCATATATACGGGGTGTCGCTTTTTTCGAGTCAGGCCCTGAATCGATGCGCTTCATGGCCTGTTTCCTGCCCGGAGACCCTCCGGGCAACATCTCAAGCATATGGATGAGGTATGAAGGATCCTGTCGATATCTACATGAACACTCTCGTGCCGATGGTTGTCGAGCAGACCAACCGGGGAGAGCGGGCCTTCGATATCTATTCGCGCCTGCTGAAGGAGCGCATCATCTTCCTGACCGGCCCGGTCGAGGATCACGTGGCAACCCTGGTAAGCGCACAGCTTCTGTATCTGGAAGCTGAAAACCCGACCAAAGAGATCGCGATCTACATCAATTCGCCGGGAGGTCTCGTGACCTCCGGTCTTGCGATCTATGACACCATGCAGTTCATCCGTCCGGCTGTGTCGACGCTCTGCATCGGCCAGGCAGCCTCCATGGGCTCGCTTCTTCTTGCCGCAGGCGAGAAAGACATGCGCTATATCCTGCCGAACGCGCGGGTCATGGTGCATCAGCCGTCCGGCGGGTTCCGCGGTCAGGCTGCCGACATCATGCTTCATGCACAGGAAATCCTGGCCATGAAGCGCCGGCTGAATGAAATCTACGTGAAGCACACCGGACGCACCCTCGACCAGGTCGAGGAGGCGCTGGAACGTGACAACTTCATGACCGCTGACAAAGCTAAGGAATTCGGGATCGTCGACAAGGTGATCACCGACCGCAACACGCTTGGCGGCGACGAAGAGAAGTGAGGGACTTACCCGGCTTTAATCATGGATTGAATTTCCACGCTTAAAGCCGGAAAATCCCCAGGTGATGCCGGGTTTTCATCTTCGCCTTAAACCTATATTGATTTTTAATGGCGAAGCATGATGACATTACATGGTGAGGTGGCGACTGTGCGCCGCTTCAGAACCGGTTCAGTCATAATTTGGCCGCAACCGGAGAGATAAGGGGAAACACTCCCCGTAAACGCGAGGTTGACTACATGACCAAGGCCAGCGGCAGCGATTCCAAGAATACGCTTTACTGCTCCTTCTGCGGCAAGAGCCAGCATGAGGTTCGCAAGCTGATCGCCGGCCCGACTGTTTTCATTTGCGATGAATGTGTCGAGCTGTGCATGGATATCATTCGCGAGGAGAACAAATCCTCGCTGGTGAAGTCACGGGACGGGATCCCGACCCCTCAGGAAATTCGCGACGTTCTGGATGACTATGTCATCGGGCAGGGCAGCGCGAAGAAGGTTCTATCGGTCGCCGTTCACAACCATTACAAGCGCCTCAATCACGCATCGAAAAACAACGATGTCGAGCTGGCGAAATCCAACATCCTTCTGGTCGGCCCGACCGGTTGCGGCAAGACCCTGCTTGCGCAGACCCTTGCCCGCATTCTGGACGTGCCTTTCACCATGGCTGATGCCACCACGCTGACCGAAGCCGGTTACGTGGGTGAGGACGTTGAAAACATCATCCTGAAGCTGCTGCAGTCCGCCGACTACAACGTCGAACGCGCGCAGCGCGGCATCGTATACATCGATGAGGTCGACAAGATCAGCCGCAAGGCCGACAATCCGTCGATCACCCGCGACGTTTCGGGCGAAGGTGTTCAGCAGGCACTTCTGAAGATCATGGAAGGCACCGTTGCTTCCGTGCCGCCCCAGGGCGGCCGCAAGCATCCGCAGCAGGAATTCCTGCAAGTGGACACGACCAACATCCTGTTCATCTGTGGCGGCGCCTTTGCGGGCCTCGACAAGATCATTTCCGATCGTGGCACGCAGACGTCCATCGGTTTCAAAGCGCAGGTCCATGCACCGGAAGATCGCCGGATTGGCGAACTCTTCTCGGTACTTGAGCCGGAAGATCTGCTCAAATTCGGCCTTATCCCCGAATTCGTCGGCCGTCTGCCGGTTATCGCGACCCTGGAAGACCTCGACGAGGAAGCCCTGGTTACGATCCTGACGGAGCCGAAGAACGCTCTGGTCAAGCAGTACCAGCGTCTTTTCGAAATGGAACAGGTGGAACTGTCCTTCCACGAGGAAGCCCTCAAGGCGATCGCTCGCCGGGCCATCGAACGCAAGACCGGTGCACGCGGCCTGCGTTCGATCCTGGAAGCCATCCTGCTCGATACGATGTACGAGCTGCCGGGCCTGAAGGGTGTCAAGGAAGTCGTGATCTCACCGGAAGTCGTGAAGGGCGAGGCACGCCCGCTCTATATTTACGAAGACCGGGAAGAAACGTCGGCTACCAGCGCCTGAGGCACTGAAGGCTGTTTCAAGAAACCGTGAATAAATGCCGCTCAACTTGAGCGGCATTTTGTTTTTGGGCGGTCATGCGCTTGTTCGGGGCCGTTTTCCACTGGTGCAATGAGTCGTCAACAGACAAGACTTGTGGGCAGCAACCGATTGCCTTGACACCGGCAGGTCTGGTGTCCACCTAATAGACCTAAGGACGGCTTATGCGGATTGTCGGCGCGCCCATCTGGGGTGCCGTGATCTGGCCTTCAGGACCTACCGGTTCGGAGCCGTTTTCCAGTGTTTTGGCTGCCTTTTACCGAGTGGGGCCGGGACACGCTGAGAAAGGAAAAAAAATGAGCGACGCAGAAATTCGCGCCACAGATCAGGACAGCACGTCTGTCTACCCCGTCTTGCCCCTGCGCGACATCGTTGTCTTCCCGCATATGATCGTGCCGCTGTTTGTCGGCCGCGAGAAGTCAATCAAGGCGCTCGAAGAGGTGATGACCACCGACAAGCACATTCTTCTGGCAACACAGATGAATGCAGCTGACGACGATCCCAAGCCTGACCAGATCTACAATGTCGGCACGCTCGCGACCGTGCTGCAGCTTCTCAAGCTGCCCGACAATACGGTCAAGGTTCTGGTGGAAGGCGGTGCCCGTGCACAGATCGGCGAATACACCGACCGTGCCGACTATTTCGAGGCCTCCGCAACGGTTCTGCCGGAGCGTGATGGCGAGAACATCGAAGTGGAAGCGCTTGCGCGCTCGGTCGTGTCCGAGTTCGAGAACTACGTGAAACTGAACAAGAAGGTTTCGCCGGAAGTTCTGGGCGCGATCAACCAGATCGACGATTATTCCAAGCTCGCCGACACGGTAGCTTCCCATCTTGCGATCAAGATTCCGGAAAAGCAGGAAATCCTTGGCGTCGTTTCCGTCGCCGAGCGGCTTGAGCGCGTCCTGGGCATGATGGAGAGCGAAATCTCCGTCCTGCAGGTGGAAAAGCGTATCCGTTCCCGCGTCAAGCGGCAGATGGAGAAGACCCAGCGCGAGTACTATCTGAATGAGCAGATGAAGGCCATTCAGAAGGAACTTGGCGACAGCGAGGACGGCCGCGACGAGGTTGCCGAACTCGAAGACAAGATCAAGAAGACCAAGCTGACCAAGGAAGCACGCGAACGCGCTGCGGCCGAAATCAAGAAGCTGAAACAGATGAGCCCGATGTCCGCGGAAGCGACCGTCGTGCGGAACTATCTGGATTGGCTGATCGGCATTCCGTGGAACAAGAAGTCCAAGGTCAAGCACGACCTGGCCTTCTCCGAAAAGGTTCTCGACACCGACCACTATGGCCTTGAAAAGGTCAAGGAACGGATCGTGGAGTATCTGGCGGTCCAGAGCCGGGCCAACAAGTTGCGTGGTCCGATCCTGTGTCTCGTTGGTCCTCCAGGCGTCGGCAAGACCTCGCTCGGCAAGTCGATTGCGAAGGCGACCGGCCGTGAATTCGTACGCATGTCGCTCGGCGGTGTGCGGGACGAAGCGGAAATCCGTGGTCACCGCCGTACTTACATCGGCTCGATGCCCGGCAAGGTCATTCAGTCGATGAAGAAGGCCAAGAAGTCCAATCCGCTGTTCCTGCTCGATGAAATCGACAAGATGGGCATGGACTTCCGCGGCGACCCGTCATCGGCTCTGCTGGAAGTGCTGGATCCGGAACAGAACTCGTCCTTCATGGACCACTATCTGGAAGTCGAATACGACCTTTCGGATGTGATGTTCGTGACCACGGCGAACACGCTGAACATTCCGGGCCCGCTGATGGACCGTATGGAAGTGATCCGCATCGCCGGTTACACGGAAGAGGAAAAGGTGGAAATCTGCCGCCGTCACCTCATCCCGAAAGCTGAGAAGGATCATGGCCTGCGCGAAGGTGAGTTCACCATCGAGGATGAAGCGCTTCACTTCATCGTGCGCCGCTACACCCGCGAAGCCGGTGTGCGTAACCTTGAACGTGAAATGGCAACCCTGGCCCGTAAAGCGGTCAAGGACATCCTGATGAGCGACAAGGAAAGCATCACGGTGACCAGCGAGGTCGTCGAGAAATACCTTGGTGTGCCGCGGTATCGCTACGGCGAAGCTGAACTGGAAGACCAGGTCGGTGTGGTTACCGGCCTTGCCTGGACCGAAGTCGGCGGTGAGCTTCTCACCATCGAAGGCGTGATGATGCCCGGCAAGGGCAAGATGACCGTCACCGGCAACCTGAAGGACGTGATGAAGGAATCGATTTCTGCGGCGGCATCTTATGTCCGCTCGCGTGCGATTGATTACGGCATTGAACCGCCGACCTTCGAAAAGAAGGACATTCACGTTCACGTTCCGGAAGGGGCTACCCCGAAGGATGGTCCGTCCGCCGGTATCGCGATGGCTACGGCAGTGATCTCGACCATGACCGGTATTCCGGTTCGCCGGGATGTTGCCATGACCGGTGAAATCACCCTGCGTGGTCGCATCCTGCCGATCGGTGGTCTGAAGGAGAAGTTGCTTGCTGCCCTTCGTGGCGGAATCAAGCTGGTTATGATCCCGGAAGACAACGCCAAGGATCTGGCGGATATCCCGGACTCGGTCAAGAACTCGCTTGAGATCATCCCGGTTTCGGGCATGGAAGAAGTGCTGAAAAACGCTCTTGTTCGCTTGCCGGAGGCCATCGAATGGGATGAGTCAGCTCACGAAGCTGCAACCAAGGCGCGAGAAAAGGACGATGATACCTCCGGTGTTCTTGCCCACTAATCGCGACATTGCAGCGCACAAATTGGAAAGCCCCGGGAAAACCGGGGCTTTTCTTTTGAATAATCGGTCAAAATGGCTGTTTTCTGCGAAAAAACCACTTGCGTTTCAGTTCAATTCAACCGAATTTCGCGCAACGGCGCTGACAGGAATCGTCGGCACTCTGCCGTTTCTTAGAAAGGTATCTGCTATGAATAAGAACGATCTGATCGCAGCTGTTGCAGAAAAGACCGGCCTCACCAAGGCGCAGGCAGGCGAAGCAGTTGACGCAACTTTCGAAGCTGTCACCTCTACGCTGAAGAGCGGCGACGAAGTCCGCATCATCGGCTTTGGTAACTTCACCGTTTCCGAACGTGCAGCAACCGAAGGCCGTAACCCGCGGACTGGCGAAACGATCCAGATCCCGGCTTCTAAGACGCCGAAGTTCAAGGCCGGTAAAGGCCTGAAGGACGCCGTGAACGCCTAATAGCGCTCACGAGCGATTTCTTCGCTCAACCCCGTATCCGGAAACGGATGCGGGGTTTTTCCTTGCCTATTTTCTATTTTTGATTGAGCTCTGGCGAATTGCCATTGCTACATTATATTGCGTTTGTCGTGAGGTGATGCCAATTGCTCGACAGGATTTGGAATGTCACTGCAAGCCTTGATCCGCCGGCGCCAACGCGCGCTATTTGATGCCTGGGTCCGTGACCCCCTGGTGCAGGTTCAGGTGGAACACCCCGAGGCACTTGGACGACTCGTGTTCCTCGACGATTTCGACGAGGACGTCCAGACCGGAAAAGCCGGTAGAAGCAGCCTGAAGAACGTAGCCATCGTGCAGAAACCCGGAAACGCGGACGAAAATGCCAGCGTATGGGTGAGGGCGGGTTATTCGTCCTATCAGAAAGCCTGGCTACGCTTTGTCGAGCAGGTCTACGGCATCAAGGCCGCGCCGTCGGATCTTGCCGGGTACAATATCGACCACCTGCTCAACAAGGCACGTAGTCCCAATAAAGCCGGGTTCATTCGCATCGAAGCCATCAAAGATGCCGTCAATCAGGCGTGGGGCGGTTTGTTCGAGCGAGCAGCCAGCAATCCAGAATTCAGTGCCAATCAGAATCGCCTTCGCCGGACGATGTCCTGGATCATTGCCGCCAAGCTCATGGATCAGCCGCCGCCAAGAGGACCGAACGACCAGCAGGGGATTGCCCGTCTGGTTCAGTTCTTCAATCAGAACGGACTTGCCGCGGACAACCCGCAGCGCGGGCTCACCGACATGCTCCAGTTCGCCTATAAGTTCCAATAGACTTAGCGGGCACTTGCGATCACGTCGCGTGCGGCGCGCTGGCCGGAAAGCCAGGCGCCGTGCACTGTTGCCGGATAGTCCTGGGCGGTGGCTTCTCCCGCAAAGAAGACCCTTCCATTGAGGTCGGCAGCCAGTGCTTTTCTTGCTCGCGGCTCCACCCCGACAGGCAGGAACGAGTAGGATCCTCGCGTTCGTTCGTTTTGCTGCCAGGCGGAACTAATGCTGGCGTCAGGCGGCGGTATGTCGCGGCCGAACATGGTCTGAAGCGCTTCGAAGGCCGCCTGTCTGCGATTCTCTTCACTAAGTGTCTCAAGGTTCTGAGCAAATTCGCCGACATTCAGCGCACATAAAATCGGTTTTCCGGTCACGGGCGAAAGATTCGGCCAGTAGGCAAAAGTGTCAGGCTTGCCGGATATGCGACCGAAGTTGTGGACAGTTTCATCCCAGAAGGCTTCCGGGAACGAGAGATAGATTTTATCAAGCACGCCCATGCGCAGGGAATTGACGGCGTTGCGCTTGTTGTCAGGAAGACCAGGTGAAAAGACGATGTCGCCAGCCTTCAGGACACCCAGAGACACTGCGCAGATTGCAAAATCGGCCTCCAGTACACCGTTCTCAGTTCTTACCGAAACGCCCCTTTGGGAATGGTCGATTTGGGTCACGACGGTTTCGGTCTGGATGGTAAATCCCTCCGCCACCCCCAATGCAATCTTGTCATAGCCCTGCGGAAGCACGGCGTCGGGTCCCTCAAAGGCACCGCCTTCTTCAACGGCTGCAAGCGAAAGGTTGCTCACTGGGGCTGCAAATTCCTGCTCCAGCAGAATATGCGCCATGAAGCCGAGTTCAGCGTCAGTGAGGCTCGACAGGGCTCGTTGCCGGCGTATCTTTTCAATGGTATTGGCTGCCGATATCCGGGTGAGGGAGGTTTCAGTGTCGTCCAGAAAATCTTCCAGGGCGTTCGCGAAAGTCTCGAAACGTTCGACTGCTCTGCCACCGTTGCCGGTCAGGTCGAAGACCTCCTCGTTGTCGTAGTCCCACTCGAACATCGGCTGTGAGAAGCGCTGCGCGAGCGCTGTGATGGGGTTGGACCGTGTTCCATGGATCCAGCTTGCTCCAAGGTCGAGAGGTGCCCCTAACGAACTGTCCGTATGCAGACGGCCGCCGATCCGGTTACCAGCCTCAAGCATGGTTACGGAGAAGCCTGCATCTGCAAGTGTTCTTGCAGCAGCCAGACCGGCGATGCCGGCACCGACAACAACCACTCTCTGTCCGGCCACGGATTGTGATGAGCTTTTTCTGGCAGACAGCGGCAGGCCGGTGAGGGCTGCCAGAATTCCAGTCAGAAACAACCGGCGGGATGTCACCATGGGTGCGGCTTTCTCAAGCTTTTGAAGCGGTCAGTTTGCCGGTTTTCGGAGCCGTCATCCACAGGCTTTATCATTGAAACGGAAATCTGAGATTTTGCTCTTGCCAAGCAGCAAACGAGCCCCTAAAAGGCGTCTCACCTCGTTGAGGGCGATTAGCTCAGTTGGTAGAGCGCTTCGTTTACACCGAAGATGTCGGGAGTTCGAGTCTCTCATCGCCCACCATTCCCCTTATGAAATCCGTCACTTGTAACCAGGGTGCCTGCGCACCGGGGTGTTTTCTGCTGTTTGCTGCCGCTCTCACATTGCCAGGCAGTTCGCTGTTTCGGAAATTCGCACATTTACAGTCATTTTGCTTTGCCGCTGTTGCTGGGTATCTCGGTGGCGGGTTGATTTCGTTTGGCCTTCGAATGGTGAGTTTTCTTTTTCCTTTTTGTCCGATAAACTTCTGCGGCTAAATAAAAAACTCGTTTAAAGGTAGCTACTTGGCAAGATGGGAATCCTAGTTTTCATCAAGATGTTCGGGGCAGTCATGCTGCTCCTTTACGCGGTTCGCATGGTTCGGACAGGCTTTGAAAGGGCGGCCGGGCCAACGTTGAGACGCGCCATCGGCAAAGCGTCCTCCGGACCGGTTGCCGGCGCCTTGTCTGGAACTGCGGTTGCTATTTTGCTGCAAAGTGCGACGGCGGTTGCGATCCTGGCGGCGGGATTTGCGACATCCGGCTTCATTTCCACAGCTGCCGGACTAGCGGTTCTGCTGGGCGCTGATCTCGGGTCGGCGCTTGTCGTACAGTTTCTGGTATTCGATCTCAGCTGGCTGGTGCCGTTGCTCCTGGGTGGAGGAGCGTGGCTGTTCCTGAAGCTCGACGCTCGGTCCGCGAAACAGATCGGACGCATTCTTCTGGGAATCGCTTTCATCCTGATTGCGCTGCAAATGATCGGCGAAGCGACGACGCCGTTGAAGGAAGCGCGGTTCATGCCGCAGTTTGCCGGCTTCCTTGCGCAGGACACACCGACGGCGATGGCGGTTGGGGCGCTTCTGGCGTTTCTGGTGCATTCCAGCGTGGCGGCCGTGCTGATGATCGCAGCCCTGGTGCAAAAGACCGGCCTGCCGCACGAGGCTGCGATTCCACTCGTTCTGGGGGCGAACATTGGCGCCGGCATCGTCGCGCTCTGGCTGACACGGGGAATGGATCGCAAGGCCAAGCTTCTGCCGCTTGGCAATTTTCTCTTCAGGTCCACCGGTGCTGTGCTGGTCATGCTGGCGCTAAAATTCCAAGATCTGCCTCTGGCTTCGATCAGCAATGATCCGGCCCAGCAGATCGTTGCCGTTCATGTGCTTTTCAATCTCCTGCTTGTTCTCGTCTGCCTGCCACTGACAAGACCGGTTGCCTGGCTGGTTGAACGCCTGGTGCCGGACAGAGAGGAACAAGAAGAGGCGGACCGGCTGACACCGCAAAGCGCGCTGGACAAGCAACTGGTCGGCAACCCCAGGCTTGCCCTGGCCAGTGCAACGCGCGAACTCTTGCGTATGGGGGAACTGGTCGAGGTGATGGCAAGACCGGTTCTCATGATGCTGGAGAAGGGCAGTGAGCCGGAAATCAGGCGCTTGCAGCAGTTGGATAAGCAGGTCAATGCGATCCATTCTTCGGTGAAACTCTACATCGCAGAGGTGAATCGTGGGGAGCTGACCGGCGAACAGGCTGAGCGCAGCATGGAACTGGTGGGGTTCGCGGTCAATCTGGAGCGCGCTGGAGATCTTGTGGCAAAGAACCTTCTCGAACTTGCCTTGGAGTTGCAGAAGAACAAGATCAGCTTTTCGCAGGAGGGGCTGAAGGAGCTCACCTGGATGCACGACCGTGTTCTGGCGAACATGGAGCTTGCCCTCAATGTGCTCGTTTCGGCGGATGTCGCATCCGCGCGCGAGTTGATTGCAGAAAAGGACAAGATGCGCACCCTGGAACGCGAAAGTCATAACCGGCATCTGGAGCGGCTGAAATCGAAAACGCTTCAGAGCATGGAATCGAGCAACGCCCATCTGGAGGTCATGCGCAGCCTCAAGGAAATCAATTCGCTGTTCGCAGCTGCGGCGGTGCCTATTCTTGCCAGAGAAGGCCTGTTGCGCGATACGCGGCTGGTGCCGGCTGAATAAAACACGGCTGAAGAACGAGAATCTGCGTGGCTCAGGTCGTTTTTATGAGCTGGCGAATGTGTTTGAGGCTAAGCCAATCGGAAAACAGTCCGTGGCAACGCGGATAATTCCATTACGAAACAGGAAGTTATCCACATTGATCGGCAAGGCGGCTCTGGGGAAAACCTGCGATTGGGCGCTTCTTTGTCAAAAAACGGCAATTCGGACGGAATAGGGTGCTTGACTTCCAAAACCAGCCGCCGTACATCAGCGCCACTTCAGGGCGACAACGCGTTGCCTGACGAAGCGGGTGTAGCTCAGTTGGTTAGAGTGCCGGCCTGTCACGCCGGAGGTCGCGGGTTCGAGCCCCGTCACTCGCGCCACTTCCCATAGAAGTGCTTTGGTACTTTCGGGAATTGGCGCATATACCGTGAATGTGCGGGTGTAGCTCAGTTGGTTAGAGTGCCGGCCTGTCACGCCGGAGGTCGCGGGTTCGAGCCCCGTCACTCGCGCCACTCACGGTACCTCTTGTTTCCCCAGACTGTTCAATCGAAAACATCAAGCCTCGCGCAAAGCGAGCGCTTTGCCGCGCAGACAGGCAACCCCTTGGCATTGTCGCCAAGATGGCTATCATGCGTTCAAGGCAGGGGCGACGCAGTCCATTCAAATTTCAGCTCTTTTGGTGTTTGTCTGGCGTTTGCTTCGATTCTGCGAGGGGGGTGGAAAACGAACGCAGGTGCGGCATATTTCCTGAAGGGTTGTGCAAAGTTTTTGCCTTCCTGCAAACTGGCTGAAATTAAGGATTTGTCGGGGGTAGGTGCGAAACAGGTGCAAACATGGCAAGAGTTTGACCGCATGTGGGTCTTGCGTTGCACCAAGTCGTAAGCTAAGCGTGCGCTCGCATGTTGGTTTCATAACGCCGACGGGCACAGCGTGACCTGCCGGTATAATGAAGGCAACGGGGCGCGCAGCCCTGGCACCGGATCGCCTCCCGATCCGCCTCCATATGCAAGGACGCGAAAGACATGGAAGAACTCTTGCGGGAATATGTCCCGATCGTCGTGTTCATCGGCATTGCGCTGGTGATCGGCCTTGCGCTGCTGATTTCGCCTTTCATCCTGGCCTACAAGAATCCGGATCCGGAAAAACTGTCGGCCTATGAGTGCGGCTTCAACGCTTTCGACGATGCACGCATGAAATTTGACGTGCGCTTTTATCTGGTCTCGATCCTCTTCATCATCTTCGACCTGGAAGTCGCGTTCCTGTTCCCCTGGGCAACCGTGTTCGGTGACCTGGGCTGGTACGGCTTCTGGTCCATGATGGTCTTCCTCGGTGTCCTGACCGTCGGCTTCATCTACGAATGGAAAAAGGGAGCGCTGGAATGGGATTGACCACGACCGAGCCGCTCGTCGCACCGCAGCCGCAGGGTATTATCGACCCGAATACGGGCAAGCCTGTCGGCGCGGATGACGCATTCTTCCTGGAAGTCAATAACGAACTGGCCGACAAGGGCTTTCTCGTAACCTCCACCGACAACCTCATCCAGTGGGCCCGTACCGGCTCGCTGATGTGGATGACCTTCGGCCTGGCCTGCTGCGCCGTTGAAATGATGCAGATGTCGATGCCGCGCTATGACGCCGAGCGTTTCGGCTTCGCGCCGCGCGCTTCACCGCGCCAGTCGGACGTGATGATCGTTGCCGGCACGCTGACGAACAAAATGGCGCCTGCGCTGCGCAAGGTCTACGACCAGATGCCTGAGCCGCGGTACGTCATTTCCATGGGGTCCTGTGCCAATGGTGGCGGCTACTACCACTATTCCTATTCTGTGGTGCGCGGCTGCGACCGCGTGGTGCCGGTCGATATCTACGTTCCAGGCTGTCCTCCGACAGCCGAGGCGCTGCTCTACGGCGTGTTGATGCTTCAAAAGAAGATCCGCCGCACGGGCACTATCGAAAGATAAGGATCTGCCGCCGAAGAGGCGGCGGATTTTTGAGGGAGTGGGCGCCTGGCGCCCGTTCAACTGACTCTCCGGGTCGCGTCCAGCGGGGCGCAACAAAGACCCGGCAAACTGGATCGATCGGCAGTCGGCACTCAATCGGAACCGGTTGAACGCTGCAGATCTACGAGTGAGGTCGAACACGATGGACGAGACGTTGAAGGAACTCGCTGAGCATATCGAGCTCGGTCTGGGTGAGTCCCTTGTGTCCTGGAAGGTCGAATACGGTGAGCTGACGCTGACCGTAAACGCGACCGACATTCTCGATGCGATCCGCTTTCTGCGCGACAACAGCTCGTGCAAGTTCGTCAATCTGACGGATATTTGCGGTGTGGATTACCCTTCGCGCGAGAAGCGCTTTGACGTTGTCTACCACTTCCTGTCTCCCGTTCAGAACCAGCGCGTTCGTGTGAAGGTCGCAACCGACGAAAATACGCCGGTTGCTTCGCTGACCCCGCTGTTTCCAGGTGCTGAATGGTTCGAGCGTGAAGCCTACGACATGTACGGCATTCTGTTCTCCGGCCATCCGGACCTGCGCCGCATCCTGACCGACTATGGTTTTGACGGATATCCGCTGCGCAAGGATTTCCCGGTTACGGGCTTTGTCGAAGTTCGTTATGACGACGAGAAGAAACGCGTTGTCTACGAACCGGTACGCCTGAACCAGGAAATGCGCTCCTTCGACTTCCTCTCGCCCTGGGAAGGCACGGACTACGTGCTGCCCGGTGACGAGAAGGCAACGACCAACTGAAGGGCGGGGCAGGGATGAGCGAACGGCTTTCAGGTGGGTGTCTTTGCGGCGAGGTGCGGTTTGCCGCAACGCCGGTGGACGGCGAAATGGGAGTCTGCCACTGCGCCATGTGCCGCCGCTGGACTGGTGGTACCTATATGGCTGTCAGCTGCGGATCGATGGACAGTCTGGACGTTCAAGGCAACGATGCCCTCGGCGTCTACAAGTCATCCGACTACGGCGAGCGGGTTTTCTGCAGCAAGTGCGGTTCCTCGCTGATGTGGCGCATGGCCGACGGCTCACACGTGAGCGTTTCCGCGCAAGCCTTTGACGATCCGTCCGTTTTCAAATTCACGTCCGAAATTTTCGTTGACGAACAGCCGGCAAACTACGCTTTCGCTAATGAAACCCGCAGAATGACCGGTCCCGAAGTCATCGCCTATTTCACGCAAAAAATGCAGGAACCTCAAAATGGCTGAGGCTCAGGTTCGTAACTTCAACATCAACTTCGGTCCGCAGCACCCGGCGGCGCACGGCGTGCTGCGCCTCGTGCTTGAGCTCGACGGCGAAGTGGTAACGCGTGTGGATCCGCACATCGGCTTGCTGCACCGTGGCACCGAAAAGCTGATCGAGCAGAAGACTTATCTGCAGGCTGTGCCTTACTTCGACCGCCTCGACTACGTGGCGCCGATGAACCAGGAACACGCTTTTGCGCTTGCAGTCGAACGTATGCTTGGTGTGGAAGTGCCCAAGCGCGGCCAGCTGATCCGTGTCCTTTATTCGGAAATCGGTCGTCTGCTGTCACATCTTCTGAACGTGACGACGCAGGCCATGGACGTGGGCGCGCTGACACCGCCGCTCTGGGGCTTCGAGCCCCGCGAAGAGCTGATGGTGTTCTACGAGCGTGCTTGCGGTGCCCGCATGCACGCAGCTTACGTTCGTCCGGGCGGTGTTCACCAAGATCTGTCTCGTGACCTGCTCGACGACATCTGGGACTTCTGTGATCCGTTCCTGCAGACGCTTGACGACATCGAAGGTCTCCTGACCGACAACCGTATTTTCAAGCAGCGCAACGTGGATATTGGCGTTGTCGACCTTGACGATGCCTGGGCCTGGGGCTTCTCCGGCGTGATGGTTCGTGGATCCGGTGCACCTTGGGATCTGCGCAAGTCGCAGCCTTACGAATGCTATTCCGAACTTGATTTCGATATTCCGATCGGCAAGAACGGCGACTGTTACGACCGCTACCTGATCCGCATGGAAGAAATGCGCCAGTCAGTCCGGATCATGAAGCAGTGCCTGGAAAAGCTGACGGTCGAAACTGGTCCGGTCTCGTCCATCGACGGCAAGATCGTGCCGCCGAAGCGCGGTGAAATGAAGCGTTCGATGGAAGCGCTCATCCACCACTTCAAGCTCTACACCGAAGGCTATCACGTCCCGGCTGGTGAAGTTTACGCAGCCGTTGAAGCACCCAAGGGTGAGTTCGGCGTCTATCTGGTCGCGGACGGTACCAACAAGCCGTACCGTTGCAAGATCAAGGCGCCTGGCTACAGCCACCTTCAGGCCATGGACTTCCTGTGCCGCGGGCACATGCTTGCCGACGTTTCGGCAGTGCTGGGGTCTCTGGACATCGTGTTCGGTGAGGTCGACCGCTGATGCGGACGGCACACAACCAATTTTCGACCCTGGCAGCCGCCCGTCCGGCTCCGGTCATTTTGACAGAACGGGGATAACACCATGGCAGTTCGCCGACTTGCCGCGGAACAACCAGAAAGCTTCGCGTTCACCGAGAAGAACCTCGACTGGGCAAAGAAGCTGATCGACCGTTATCCGGCAGGCCGTCAGGCCTCCGCGGTCATTCCGCTTTTGTGGCGTGCGCAGGAACAGAACGAAGGTTGGGTGAGTGAGCCGGCAATCCGCTATATCGCGGACCTGCTCGACATGCCGAAGATCCGCGTTCTGGAAGTGGCGACGTTCTACACCATGTTCCAGCTGCAGCCGGTCGGCAAGAAGGCCCATATTCAGGTTTGTGGCACGACGCCGTGTCAGTTGCGCGGGTCGGAAGACCTGATCAAGATCTGCAAGAGCCGCATTGCCAAGCACATGCACGAGATTTCCGAGGATGGCATGTTCTCCTGGGAAGAAGTCGAGTGTCTTGGAGCCTGTGTAAATGCGCCGATGGTGCAGATCTTCAAGGATACCTATGAAGACCTCACGGAAGACAGCTTCAACCAGCTGATCGACGATATCGCCGCCGGCAAGGAAGTAACGCCGGGCCCGCAGAACGGCCGCCGTTTTGCAATGGCCGAAGGCGGTCAGACGTCGCTCACTGAAATCGATGACAACACGAAGGGTGAGCTGCCGGTTCCCCACCTTGTCGATGGTTCGGAAAAGGCGTCTCATGCTTTTGCCGGCGCACCGATCAATGCAGGTGGCAACGACTATGATGGCGTGCCGACCCCTGCAGAAGATGCTGTTGCCAAGGTAAAGGCGGCGCATGCAGCCAAGTCGACCAAGGCAAGTGAAGCGCCAGCGGCAGCTGCGCCCAAGAAGGCTGAGGCAAAGGCTGAACCGGCCAAGAAAGCAAAGGCCGAAAAAGCAGCTACGCCTGCAGCGCGCAGTCAGAACAAGGGTAAGCCTGATTCCGACGACCGTGCCGAAGTTGAAGTTGCCCGCACAGCCGACACCAGTGGAAGCACCGACGGTCAGGAAAAAGAACCTGAACTTCTGAAGGAAGCGCGCGGCGGCAAGCCGGACGACCTGAAGAAGCTGAAGGGTGTCGGTCCGAAACTGGAAGCGACACTGAACGAACTCGGGTTTTTCCACTTCGATCAGGTGGCCTCATGGGGGCCGCAGGAAGTTGCCTGGGTCGACAGCCGCCTGAAGTTCAAGGGCCGTATCGAACGTGATGGCTGGATTGAGCAGGCCAAGGTTCTGGCATCCGGCGGTGAAACAGATTTTTCCAAGCGCGTGGAAGCCGGTGAAGTGGCCTCCTCCAAGAGCGAAGACTAGGGGGAAGAGATGCTGAAGGATCAGGATCGGATCTTCACCAATATCTACGGTCTCCACGACTGGGGCCTGGAAGGCGCGAAGAAGCGCGGACAGTGGGACAATACCAAGGGCCTCATCGACAAGGGGCGCGACTGGATCATTCAGGAAATGAAGGATTCAGGTCTGCGTGGCCGTGGCGGTGCCGGTTTCCCGACCGGCCTGAAATGGTCGTTCATGCCCAAGGAATCCGATGGCCGCCCGGCATATCTCGTCGTCAACGCCGACGAATCCGAGCCGGGCACCTGCAAGGACCGCGAGATCCTGCGCCATGACCCGCACACGCTTGTCGAGGGGTGCCTTGTTGCCGGTTATGCGATGGGTGCCATTGCTGCCTACATCTATGTTCGCGGTGAATTCATCCGCGAGCGCGAGCGTTTGCAAGCTGCGATCGATCAGGCTTATGACGCCGGTCTGATCGGCAAGAACAACAAGAACGGTTACGACTTCGACATTTATGTTCACCATGGTGCCGGCGCTTACATCTGTGGCGAGGAAACCGCGCTGCTGGAAAGCCTGGAAGGCAAGAAGGGCCAGCCGCGGCTGAAGCCGCCGTTCCCGGCAAACGTCGGCCTTTACGGGTGCCCGACCACGGTGAACAACGTTGAATCGATCGCGGTTGCTCCGACCATCCTGCGCCGCGGTGCTGCGTGGTTCTCGGCGCTCGGCCGTCCGAATAACACCGGCACCAAGCTTTTCTGTGTTTCCGGCCACGTCAACAAGCCGTCGACCTTCGAAGAAGAGCTTGGCATTCCGTTTGCCGAGATGATCGACAAGCATTGCGGCGGTATTCGCGGTGGCTGGGACAACCTTCTCGCGGTTATTCCGGGCGGTTCGTCTGTTCCGTGCCTCACGGCAGAGCAGATCAAGGACGCGCCGATGGATTTCGACACGCTGCGCGGTCTTGGCTCCGGCCTGGGGACTGCAGCCGTGATCGTGATGGACAAGTCGACGGATATCATCAAGGCCATTGCCCGCCTGTCCTACTTCTACAAGCACGAAAGCTGCGGCCAGTGCACACCGTGCCGCGAAGGCACGGGCTGGATGTGGCGTGTGATGGAACGAATGGTCAAGGGCGAGTCCTCCTATGAGGAAATCGACATGCTGTTCAAGGTGACCAAGCAGGTCGAAGGCCACACGATTTGTGCACTCGGGGACGCGGCCGCCTGGCCGATCCAGGGTTTGATCAAGAATTTCCGGCCTGTTATCGAGCAACGCATCGATGACTATGTCGCCAAGTCGAAGTCTTCTTCGACCATGGTGGCGGCTGAGTAAGCGGAACGGGATTTGGAGAGCAACGGATGACGAAGCTCATCATCGACGGCAAGGAAGTGGATGTCCCGGCGGACTACACGCTGCTTCAGGCCTGTGAAGAGGCGGGCGCCGAGGTTCCGCGGTTTTGTTACCACGACCGGCTGTCTATCGCCGGCAACTGCCGCATGTGCCTGGTGGAAGTGAAGGGTGGACCGCCCAAGCCGACCGCCTCCTGTGCCATGGGCGTGAAGGACCTTCGTCCGGGCCCGAACGGCGAGCCGCCAGTGGTCGAGACCAAGTCCGAGATGGTCAAGAAGGCCCGCGAAGGCGTGATGGAGTTCCTGCTCATCAACCACCCGCTGGATTGCCCGATCTGCGACCAGGGCGGCGAGTGTGATCTGCAGGACCAGGCGATGGCCTATGGCGTCGACGGTTCCAGGTTCCACGAGAACAAGCGCGCCGTTGAGAACAAGGAAATCGGTCCGCTGATCAAGACGATCATGACCCGCTGCATTCACTGCACGCGTTGTGTGCGTTTCACCACGGAAGTGTGTGGTGTCACCGACATGGGTCTGGTCGGCCGTGGCGAAGATGCGGAAATCACTACCTATCTCGAAGCGGCCCTGTCGTCGGAAATGCAGGGCAACGTGGCAGATCTTTGCCCGGTTGGTGCCTTGACCCACAAGCCTTACGAATTCCACGCCCGTCCGTGGGAACTGACCAAGACCGAAAGCATCGACGTGATGGACGCGGTCGGTTCCGCGATCCGTGTCGACACGCGCGGCAAGGAAGTCATGCGGGTGATGCCGCGGCTCAACGAAGAGGTCAACGAGGAGTGGATTTCCGACAAGTCCCGTTACATCTGGGACGGTCTGAAGACCCAGCGCCTCGACCGGCCTTACGCCAAGAAGGACGGCAAGCTGCAGCCCGTTTCCTGGGGTGAAGCGTTCCAGATCATCGCCGAAAAGGTAAAAGGCGCGAGCGCCGACAAAATCGGTGCTCTGGCTGGACAGATGGCAGGCGTTGAGGACATGTTCGCGCTGAAGGCGCTGATGGACAAGCTCGGCGTTGCCAACATCGACAGCCGTTTCCCGGGGTCTCCGCTGCATCCGAAGAACGGCCGCGCAAGCTATCTCTTCAACAGCACGATCCAGGGCATTGAAGACGCTGACGCGATCATGCTGATCGGCACAAATCCGCGTCAGGAAGCTCCGGTTCTGAACGCTCGCATCCGCAAGCGTTGGGTCCAAGGCGACGTGACCATTGGCCTGATTGGTGAAAATGCCGATCTGACCTATCCGGTAACTTATCTGGGTGCCGGTCCGGATAGCCTGAAGGAATTCGTGAACCACGCTCCGGCAAAGGCCGAACGCCCGATGTTCATCATCGGCCAGGGCGCGCTGAACCGTCCGGATGGGGCTGAAGTGCTCGCGACGCTTGCTGCAGCCGCCAAGGCGCTTGGTGTCGTCAAGGACGGCTGGAACGGTTTCAACATCCTGCACACCGAAGCGTCCCAGGTTGGTGCTCTCGATCTCGGTTTCGTACCGGGCGAGGGCGGCAAGGACACAGGGTCCATGCTGGAGCCGGGTGCACTTGACGTGCTGTTCCTGCTGGGTGTCGACGAAGTTGAAGTTCCGGAAGGCGCTTTCGTTGTCTACCAGGGAACGCATGGTGACCGCGGTGCACACCGCGCCGACGTTATCCTGCCAGGCGCTGCCTATACGGAGAAATCCGCGATCTACGTCAACACCGAAGGTCGCGTCCAGATGGCCGACCGGGCCGCGTTCCCTCCGGGAGATGCCCGCGAAGACTGGGCGATCCTTCGCGCATTGTCCGCGGTGCTTGGCCAGACGCTTGAGTTCAACTCTCTTGCCGAATTGCGCTCAAAGTTGTTCGAAGCTGTTCCGCACATGACGGGCATCGATGCGATCGAGGCAGGTGATGCTGGCGATATCGCCAAGCTTGGCAACGCCAAGGCCAAGATGGATAGCGCAGGCTTCGCCAACGTGATCCGCGACTTTTACCTGACCAACCCGATCGCTCGCGCGTCCAAGACGATGGCCGAGTGCTCGGCGCTCGCCAAGACGCGAGCGGCAGAAGCAGCAGAATAAGGGGTAGGGGACCGATATGGCTGAGTTCATGACGACCTACGGTTGGCCGTTCCTTTGGATGGCATTCCAGAGCATTCTGCTGATGGTCGTGCTTCTGGTGATTGTCGCCTACGTGCTTTACGCGGATCGCAAGATCTGGGCTGCCGTGCAGATTCGCCGCGGCCCGAACGTGGTTGGTCCCTGGGGCTTGCTGCAAAGCTTCGCCGATCTATTGAAGTTCGTTCTGAAAGAACCGGTGATCCCGTCTGGATCCAACAAGGTTCTGTTCCTGCTGGCTCCGCTGGTATCCGTGCTTCTGGCGCTGGCGGCCTGGGCCGTTATTCCGGTTGCCGACGGCTGGGTGATTGCCAACATCAATCTCGGTGTGCTCTTCGTCTTCGCAGTGTCGTCGCTGGAAGTGTACGGTGTGATTATCGGTGGTTGGGCTTCCAACTCCAAATACCCGTTCCTGTCAGCGCTGCGTTCGGCCGCGCAGATGGTCTCCTATGAGGTTTCCATCGGTTTCGTCATCGTGACAGTGCTGCTTTGTGCCGGCACCTTGAACCTGACTGGTATCGTGCAGGCACAGGAAACCGGCCTTGCCAACATGCTGGGTGTGCCGTGGCTGTCGTTCCTGAACTGGTATTGGCTGCCGCTGTTCCCGATGTTCGTGGTGTTCTTCATCTCTGCTCTGGCTGAAACCAACCGTCCGCCGTTCGATCTTGCGGAAGCGGAATCGGAACTGGTTGCCGGCTTCATGGTGGAATACGGCTCAACCCCGTACATGATGTTCATGCTCGGTGAATATGTCGCCATCTGCCTGATGTGCGCGCTTATGAGCATCTTCTTCATGGGGGGATGGCTGCCGCCGTTCGATTTTGCACCGTTCACCTGGGTGCCGGGCATCGTCTGGTTCCTGCTGAAGTGTTTCCTTGGCTTCTTCATGTTCGCCATGGTGAAGGCAATGGTTCCGCGTTACCGCTATGACCAACTGATGCGCCTGGGCTGGAAAGTCTTCCTGCCGCTGTCGCTGGCCATGGTCGTGGTGGTCGCCGCAGTCCTGATGATCATGGGCTGGGCACCGGGCGCAGCGTGACTATCTCGCTCGCCGGTGCAATTGGTGCCGCCGTCGGTCTTTATGTCGGCTGGCTCGATTGGAAGATCCTGAAGGGAATGCTTCAGGCGGCGGAGACGAAGAACAGACAAGCTGGCGGCGACGGTGGTGTCGCGGCCAGACATAAGGCGCTCCTGGGCGCACTGGTTTTTGGAGTTCCGGTGTTCGGTTTCCCGATCATCGGTTATTGGGCCGCCAGTCAGCTGGCTGGTTGAGGAAAGAGAGGCTAAAAGCGATGGGACTTAGTCAAGCCGTCAAATCGCTGTTTCTGCAGGAGTTCGTGTCGGCCTTCGTTCTGGCGATGCGTTACTTCTTCAAGCCGAAACCAACGGTCAATTATCCGTTCGAGAAGGGCCCGGTGAGCCCGCGTTTCCGGGGTGAGCATGCCCTGCGCCGTTATCCGAACGGCGAAGAACGCTGCATTGCCTGCAAGCTGTGCGAAGCCATCTGCCCGGCACAGGCAATCACCATCGAGGCCGGACCGCGGCGCAACGACGGCACGCGCCGTACCACGCGCTACGACATCGACATGGTCAAATGCATCTATTGCGGCTTCTGTCAGGAAGCTTGCCCTGTGGATGCAATTGTCGAAGGCCCCAATTTCGAATTCGCCACGGAAACCCGCGAAGAGCTTTACTACGACAAGGAAAAGCTGCTTGCGAACGGCGACCGTTGGGAACGCGAAATTGCCCGTAACATTGAAATGGATGCTCCTTACCGTTAGGAGCATACCCAACAATGGTTTCCAGCCCGGCAATCCGGCCGGGCACCGCACTTCCGGCCGCAAGGCCACACGACAGGCAGGTCTTCGAAATGATCCTGAAAGCCCTCTTTTTCTACCTGTTTGCCGGCGTCACCCTGGCGTCAGCATTCATGGTGATCGCGTCGCGCAATCCGGTGACGTCGGTTCTGTTCCTGATCCTGGCGTTTGTGAATTCCGCTGGTCTTTTCATTCTGTTGGGCGCCGAATACCTGGCCCTGCTTCTGGTGGTCGTCTATGTCGGCGCGGTGGCGGTGCTGTTCCTGTTCGTCGTCATGATGCTTGATGTGGACTTCGTCGAACTGCGGCAGGGCTTCCTGCAGTATCTGCCGGTCGGCGCGCTGGTCGGCGTGATCCTGATGGTCGAGCTGCTGATGGGTCTGGGGGCCTGGATCATTGCACCGGGTGTTCTCGGGCATGGCGCAGAGCCGATGCCGGCACTTAGCGACGTGAGCAACATCCAGGCGATCGGGTCTGTGCTCTACACCAAGTACATCTACTTCTTCCAGGTCGCTGGCCTGGTTCTTCTGGTGGCCATGATCGGGGCAATCGTCCTGACCCTGCGCCACAAGCCGAATGTCAAACGTCAAAGCATTCCGGACCAGGTTGCGCGAAACCGCGAAGCCTCAGTTGAGGTCCGCAAGGTGGAAACGGGCAAGGGTATCTGACGCAACCTGGTTGCGTTTTCGAGAAAGTCCGGGAACCGGCACGCTCCTCCGTGCTGTTTCCGGTTGGGGTAAACGAGGGGAGCACGGCGAGGCGCCCATGGAAATCGGTCTGTCGCACTATCTGTCGGTCGCGGCGATCCTGTTCACGATCGGGATCTTCGGGATCTTCCTGAACAGGAAAAACGTGATTGTTATCTTGATGTCTATCGAACTGCTGCTGCTGTCGGTGAACATCAACTTTGTCGCCTTTTCGTCGTTCCTCGGCGACATGATGGGCCAGATCTTCACCATGCTGGTTCTCACCGTGGCTGCCGCAGAGGCCGCCATCGGCCTTGCGATCCTGGTGGTCTTCCACCGGAACCGCGGCTCCATCGCCGTGGAAGACGTCAACGTGATGAAAGGGTAGGAGCTGATGTATTCCGCAATCCTGTTCCTGCCGCTGATCGGCTTCCTGATCGCCGGTCTTTTCGGCCGCGCCATCGGCGCCAAGGCCAGTGAATATATTACGAGTGGTCTCCTGATCCTCGCTGCGCTGCTGTCCTGGATCACTTTCTTCGGGTTCTGGCTCGGCGGCTCGGAAATGCAGATCGTCGATCTGTTCCGCTGGATCGATACCGGTGATCTGAAGGTGTCCTGGTCCATCAGGGTCGACACGCTGACCGCTGTGATGCTGATCGTCGTGACCACTGTGTCCGCGCTCGTGCATGTCTACTCAATCGGGTACATGCACCATGACCCGCATCGGCCGCGTTTCTTCGCCTATCTGTCGCTTTTCACCTTCGCGATGCTGTCGCTGGTGACGGCAGACAACCTTTTGCAGATGTTCTTCGGCTGGGAAGGTGTGGGCCTTGCCTCCTATCTTCTGATCGGCTTCTGGTATCAGAAACCGTCCGCAAATGCGGCCGCCATCAAGGCATTCGTCGTCAACCGCGTTGGTGACTTCGGATTTGCGCTCGGCATCTTCGGCGTCTTCTATCTGTTCCAGAGCATCGAGTTCACCACCATCTTCAACGACGCGCCGTCCTTCATCCAGGAGCACGGCGAGGTGATGACTTTCCTCGGCTACCATCTTGATCCGCATGCAGCGATGACGGTTGTCTGCCTGCTGCTGTTCATGGGGGCCATGGGCAAGTCGGCGCAGTTTCTGCTGCACACCTGGCTGCCGGACGCCATGGAAGGCCCGACACCAGTGTCCGCGCTTATCCATGCCGCGACGATGGTGACCGCTGGTGTCTTCATGGTGGCACGTCTGTCACCGCTGATGGAACTCTCGCACACCGCGCTGACGGTCATCGTGTTCTTTGGTGCGACGACGGCCTTCTTCGCTGCAACTGTCGGTCTGGTGCAGAACGACATCAAGCGCGTGATCGCCTATTCGACCTGTTCGCAGCTCGGGTACATGTTCGTTGCACTTGGCGTTGGCGCCTATTCGATCGGTATCTTCCACCTGTTCACCCACGCCTTCTTCAAGGCGCTGCTGTTCCTATGCGCCGGTTCGGTGATCCACGCCGTTTCCGACGAGCAGGACATGCGCAAGATGGGTGGTCTTCGGAAGCATATTCCGATTACCTACTGGACGATGATGATCGGGACGCTGGCCCTGACGGGTGTGGGCATTCCATTCACCCATATCGGTTTCGCCGGCTTCATTTCCAAGGATGCGATCATCGAGGCAGCCTTTGCCGGTTCCGTGGGTGAACACGCCAATCCGATGGCCCTCTACGGCTTCTGGATGACCGTTATCGCTGCTGCGCTGACGTCGTTCTATTCCTGGCGCCTGACGTTCATGACTTTCCACGGCAAGCCACGTGCACCTGTCGATGTGATGAAACACGTACATGAATCGCCACTGGTGATGACCGTGCCGCTGTTCATCCTGTCCATCGGCGCTGTGCTGGCGGGCATGGTCTTCTACGGTTCGTTCTACGGTGAAGGTTATGCAGAGTTCTGGAAGGGCGCACTGTTCAACAGTGAAACCAACCACATCCTGCATGCCATGCACGAAGTCCCTGGATGGGTGAAGGTGTCACCGTTCGTCATGATGGTGCTCGGCTTCCTGGTTGCCTACCAGTTCTACATCCGCTCTCCGGAAATGCCGAAGCAGCTGGCGGAGCGCCATTCCGGCCTCTATCAGTTCCTGCTCAACAAGTGGTACTTCGACGAGCTTTATAACTTCATCTTTATCCGTCCTGCCATGTGGCTCGGCCGGGTCCTCTGGAAGAAGGGCGATGGCACCGTGATCGACGGGTATGGCCCGAACGGTGTTGCTTCCCGTGTTCAGAATGTGACCGCCTGGGTCGTCCGCCTTCAGACCGGATATCTCTATCACTATGCATTTGCGATGCTGATCGGTGTGGCTGCGCTTATCACCTGGTCGATGTTCACCGGTGCAGGCACCGGCGGGGGTGCACACTAATGATTGACTGGCCAATTCTGTCACTCACGACGTTCTTGCCGCTGCTGGGCGTGCTCTTCATTCTCCTGGTTCCGGGGAATGACGAGGGCAGCAAGAAGAACATCCGGATGGTCGCTCTTGTGACCACCTCGGTGACCTTCCTTCTGTCGCTGTTCATCTGGGGCAATTTCGACTACGCCAATTCCGGCTTCCAGTTCGTGGAACACCGGGAATGGCTTGGAAGCAACATCAGCTACCGCATGGGCGTTGACGGTATTTCCGTCCTCTTCGTGATCCTCACGACCTTCCTGATGCCGTTCTGCATCCTGGCCTCCTGGGACAGCGTTCAGAAGCGGGTGAAGGAATACATGATTGCCTTCCTCGTTCTGGAAACGCTGATGATCGGCGTCTTCTGCGCGCTGGATCTGGTCGTGTTCTACGTGTTCTTCGAAGCTGGCCTCATTCCGATGTTCCTGATCATCGGTGTGTGGGGCGGTGCGCGCAGGGTCTATGCATCCTACAAGTTCTTCCTGTACACGCTGCTCGGCTCCGTGCTGATGCTGATCGCGATCATGGCGATGTACTGGAACGCAGGCACCACCAACATTGAAGCGCTGCTGGCGCATCAGTTCCCGGGCGGGATGCAAACATGGCTGTGGCTGGCCTTCTTCGCGAGCTTTGCCGTGAAGATGCCAATGTGGCCGGTGCATACCTGGTTGCCGGACGCACACGTGGAAGCACCGACTGCCGGTTCCGTCATTCTGGCGGGCGTGCTCCTGAAGCTCGGCGGCTACGGCTTCCTGCGCTTCTCGCTGCCGATGTTCCCGCTTGCATCCGACATGTTCGCACCCTTCGTGTTCACATTGTCTGTGGTTGCGATCATCTACACGTCGCTGGTGGCGCTTGCTCAGGAAGACATTAAGAAGCTGATCGCCTATTCATCGGTCGCACACATGGGCTACGTGACCATGGGCATCTTCACGATGACGGAGCAGGGTGTGCAGGGTGGTATCTTCCAGATGCTTTCCCACGGCATTGTCTCCGGTGCGCTTTTCCTTTGTGTAGGCGTTATCTACGACCGGATGCATACCCGCGAGATCGCTGCCTATGGCGGTCTGGTCAACCGGATGCCGAAGTATGCGGTTGCGTTCCTGATTTTCACCATGGCCAACGTCGGCCTGCCTGGTACTTCCGGGTTCGTTGGGGAAATCCTGACGCTGATGGGGGCGTTCCAGGTCAATTCGTGGGTAGCGTTCTTTGCTACCACCGGTGTGATCCTGTCCGCTGCCTACGCGCTCTATCTCTATCGCCGCGTCGTCTTCGGCGCGCTGGAGAAGGAAAGCCTCAAGTCGATCCTCGACCTGAACCTCAGGGAAAAGGTTATCCTGATCCCCATGATCATCCTGACGATCTTCTTCGGCTTCTATCCGATGGCCATCCTGGATGTGACCCAGGGTGCGGTCGACAATCTCATCAATCAATACACCGCGGCGCTCGACGCGGCTGGCGTTGTCCAGCACGCAGCGTCTGCCGCGGCGGCCCACTAGGTTTCGAGGACGAGACAGAGCTATGTCTGAATTGACCCTATTGCCAGATCTCAAGCCGGTACTGCCGGAGATCATCCTGGCCCTCGGAGCCATGGTGCTGCTGATGATCGGCGCCTTTGGCGGCAAGCGCGTCAGCTACGCCGTCTTCGGTGGAGCAATGGGCCTGCTCGGCGGCACCTTCCTGGTGCTTCTGTTCGTGCCGGCCTTTGGTGAAACGTTCGGCGGTTCGTTCGTTCTGGACGATTTCGCCTACTTGCTCAAACTGCTGGTGCTGGCAGGTTCGTTCTTTGCCATCGCCATGTCCTGGGCCTATGCCAAGAGCCAGTCCTTCGACCATTTCGAGTATCCGATCCTGATCGTTCTTGCGACGCTCGGCATGATGCTGATGCTGTCGGCGAATGACATGATCGCACTTTATCTCGGCTTGGAACTGCAGAGCCTTTCGCTCTACGTCGTTGCCGCCATCAACCGGGACAGCGTGCGCTCGACCGAAGCCGGCCTGAAGTACTTCGTGCTGGGCGCGCTGTCGTCGGGCATGCTGCTCTATGGCATGTCGCTGGTTTATGGCTTCACAGGGCAGGTGGCCTTCGAGGGTATCGCGGAATCGCTGTCCCACGATGGCGCTTCCATCGGACTGGTGATCGGCCTGACCTTCATTCTTGCCGGTCTTGCCTTCAAGATTTCCGCGGTTCCGTTCCACATGTGGACGCCGGATGTCTATGAAGGGGCGCCAACCCCGGTTACCGCATTCCTCGCCGCTGCACCGAAAGTTGCCGCTATGGGCATGCTGGTCCGGATCGTGATCGAGGCCTTCCAGCCGGTTACCAACGACTGGCAGCAGATCATCGTGTTCGTGTCGATAGCATCGATGGTACTCGGAGCCTTCGCGGCTATCGGTCAGCACAACCTGAAACGACTGATGGCCTATTCGTCCATCGGTCACATGGGCTACGCGCTGGTCGGTCTTGCTGCCGGCACCCAGACAGGTGTCGAAGGCGTCATTTTCTACATGATCGCCTACATGGGCATGACGCTTGGTGTCTTCGCCTGCATCCTGTCCATGCGCCGCAAGGATGGCATGGTCGAGGAGATCGGCGATCTTGCTGGGCTGTCCCAGACAAACCTGCCGATGGCAATCCTGCTGGGTCTGCTGATGTTCTCGCTCGCCGGTATTCCGCCGCTGGTCGGTTTCTTCGGCAAGTGGTACGTGTTCAGCGCGGCCGTCGAGGCCGGTCTCTTCCCGCTGGCCGTGATCGGCGTGGTCGCGTCGGTTGTAGGTGCCTATTATTACCTGCGGATCGTCAAGGTCATGTTCTTCGACGAACCTGTTGAGGGTTTCGAGGCCATGCCGATGGAGCTGCGCGTGGTTCTGGGCCTGTCGAGTGTATTCGTGATCTTCTTCTGGCTGGCACCGGGACAGATCGTCAGCGCGGCCAGCTCTGCTGCCCAGTCGCTGTTCTGATCGATCGCATGACAAGTTATGGACATGAACGTCCGGCGCCAGGTGCGCCGGACTTTCGCTTTGTGGAGCTGGAAACTGTCGGCTCCACGAATTCGCTGTGTTTCGACAAGGCACGGCAAGGGGACACTGGTCATCTGTGGATCAGGGCGGACGAGCAGACCACAGGTCGCGGGCGCCGCGGGCGTGACTGGTCCTCACCGATAGGCAACATGTTCGCCAGCCTGCTTCTGATCGACCCAAAACCGGCTGAACGGATCGGCGAATTGCCGCTTGCCGCTGCCGTTGCATTGGCGGAAGCCGTTGACAAAGCCGCAGGTACACTGCAACTGGTAAGCCTGAAATGGCCAAACGACCTGCTTGTAGAGGGCTCGAAACTGTCCGGTATCCTGCTGGAGGCTGAAACGCTTAACGATGGCCGGCAGGCAGTTGTCCTTGGTTTCGGTGTCAATTGTGTTTCCCACCCGCCGTTGTCCTTGTATCAGGCGACGGATCTCAGGAGCCTGGGCTATCAGGTAACAGCTGAACGGTTGTTCGAATGTCTTGCGGAGACGCTGGCGGATAACCTGTCTCGCTGGCAGCAACCGGGCGGCTTTGAAGGAATTCGCCGAGCCTGGCTGAAACGGGCGGCACATCTGGGCAAGACCATAACGGTTCGGACTGCCCAGGAAGAAATTACCGGCACTTTTGCCGATTTGGACGCGCGCGGCCACCTGGTCCTGAAACAGGATGGTGGCGGTGAGCGAACGATTTATGCGGGTGATGTGTTTTTGCCTGGCGCTTGAGCGCCGGGCCGTTGCCCGATCTGACGTTTAAAGGAGCAATCCATGGCTTCGGCCAAGAAAAACAACAACAACAACGACATCGTGTTTCTGCCCCTGGGCGGGGTTGGCGAAATCGGCATGAACCTCGGTTTGTACGGCTATGGTCCGGAAGATGACCGGACATGGCTGATCGTCGACTGTGGTGTGAGTTTCGCCGGACCGGAGCTTCCGGGCATCGATGTAGTCGTTCCGGACATCAAGTTCCTGGAAGATGAAGTCGACAATATCGCCGGCATGGTGATTACCCACGCACATGAAGACCATTACGGCGGGATCCTGCATCTGTGGCCCTTCCTTAAGGTACCGGTCTATGCAACGGCCTTCACTGCCGGTCTGCTCGCAGCCAAGACGGAAAGCGAGCCGGGAGCAGAAGAGGTTCCGGTGACGGTGGTGAAGCAGGGCGAGCGCCACAAGATTGGTCCGTTTGATGTCGAATTTGTTGCGATGGCGCACTCCATTCCGGAGCCCTGCGCGCTGGCGATCCGCACGCCTGCCGGCATGGTGCTGCATACCGGCGACTGGAAGATCGACAGGACGCCTGGCGTCGGCCTTCCCATCGATCTGGACCGGCTTGCCGAGCTCGGCCGGGAAGGGGTGATGGCGCTTGTCTGTGACAGTACCAATGCAATTCGTGACGGTGTCAGCCCCAGCGAGGCAGATGTTGCTGTCGAGCTGAAAAAGGTGATGGCAAAGGCCAGCAAGCGAATTGCGGTCACCACCTTTGCATCCAACGTCGCCCGCATTCGGGCGATTGCGGAAGCAGCCGCCGCGAACGACCGCGACATGGTGATTGTCGGCCGCTCGATGCACCGGGTGATCGAGGTTGCCGGAGAGCTTGGCTATCTGGATGGACTGAAGCCGTTTCACGATGAAGAGGCCTATGGCTATCTGCCGCGGGAAAAGACCGTGCTTTTATGCACGGGATCGCAAGGCGAAGCCCGCGCTGCCCTTGCCAGGATCGCAGCCGGCGACCATCGCAACATCGCGCTGTCAAAGGGCGATATGGTCATCTTTTCTTCGCGCACGATCCCCGGCAACGAGAAAGCCGTTGGTGAGGTGCTGAACAACCTTGCCGACAAGGATGTCGACATCATCACCGACCGTGACGCCCTTGTGCATGTGTCCGGTCACCCGCGCAGGGGCGAGCTGGAGCAGCTTTACAAACTGGTCCAGCCGAAAGTCGTGCTTCCCGTCCACGGGGAACCGTTGCATCTTGCCGCCCACGCCGCGTTCGCAAAGGACCTCGGGGTGCCTGAAGTGGTGCGCGGCAAGAACGGGGACATCATCCGCCTGAGTGCGGGTCGTGCCGGCATCATCGACGAGGCGCCGTCAGGCATCCTGGTGAAAGACGGGGATATCCTGGACGATCCGGAAGTCACCGGCGTCAAGGAACGGCGCAAGCTTTCGTTCGCAGGCGCTGCGGTGATCGCGCTGGTGGTCAACCGATCCGGGGAGCTGCTGGACGACCCCAATGTTGTCCTGTTGGGTTTGCCGGACACGGATGATGAAGGTGATCCGATGGAGGATATCGTCATCAAGGCTGTCAGGGGCGCTGTTACCAGCATCCCGAAGAACCGGCGCAAGGACAAGGATCTGGTTGCGGAGGCTGCGCGCCGTGCAGCCCGGTCCGAGATCCTGAACGTCTGGGGCAAAAAGACGCTCTGCAAGGTGATGGTGACCCAACTATAGTCATCACGGCGGCCTGAGTGGCCGCCGACAGCGGAGGTTTGCAAATGATCGGACGGCTCAATCACGTCGCCATTGCGGTTTCGGATATCGAGGCAGCAACGGCAGTCTACCGGGACACTCTCGGTGCAGAGGTTTCAGCCAGGGAAGAGCAGCCGGATCACGGCGTCAGCACGGTGTTCATCAACTTGCCGAACACCAAGATCGAGCTGCTCGAGCCGCTTGGCGAGAATTCTCCCATTGCAAAGTTCCTGGAAAAGAATCCCTCAGGTGGCATTCACCACGTTTGCTACGAGGTCGATGACATTATTGCCGCGCGCGACAAGCTGCTGGCAGATGGGGCCCGGGTACTCGGCGACGGTGAACCGAAGATAGGGGCGCATGGCAAACCCGTGCTGTTCCTGCATCCCAAGGACTTTCTCGGTACCTTGACTGAACTGGAAGAGGCTTAATTCATGTCCATCGCGTTCGGCATGGCCATCTATTTCATGCTCTGGTGGATCATTCTGTTTGCCATCCTGCCGTTCGGCATGCGCCGGACGCAGGAGGAAGCAGGCGAGGTTGTACCAGGAACCGAGCCAAGCGCTCCCGAGCAGCCGCGATTCCGTCGGGTAATCATCCTGACCACCATCGTCACCACTGTGGTTTTTGCCGGATACCTCGGTATGCGCAACTCGGGATTCGGGCTGGACGACATTCCGTTCCTCAACCCGCCAACCGGCAGCTACAGTCACCCGTCCAACTGACGGGTGCGCCTCCCGGGGCATATTTGTTCGGATCCCACGACAAGTGCGCTCGGTTGCAAGAAAACTGACGCTATTCCGCAAAGAAAAAAGGCAGAGCCAAGCTCTGCCTTTGTAAAGTTCCGCGTCTAAATTCGACCCTGTACCCTTACTGTCCGGTATTCCCGTACAGCTGGGCGGCTGCAAACCAAAAGGTGCGCCTGAGGATCCTTCCTCCCAAGACTCAGACCGCGATGTCCTTGAGCCTCTTGGCATTTCTGCCAAGGCATCTTTTTGTTATGAAGATGGAAACTAGCGGATTGATTCAGCCTTGTCACCTATTTGTCGTGCACAGGCTATTTTTTTTGCTTGCCTATTTCCTTGGCGGCAATTGGTACTAAGACCTTAGTTCTGAAGCCGGCAAAAAATTAGGCGGCAAACTTCAGCAAATGCCTGCATTTGCGCGCTATTTTGCCGTCATTTCTGTATAAGGCAGGCATGCCTGCGCAAAGGGCTTGTATTTGGTGGCAGCTTGCGCTTTGACTGCGCACAAAACAGGCGATGCCCAAGATTGAGAGAACATTCATGCGTCTTTCCCGTTACTTTCTGCCCATACTGAAAGAAACACCCAAGGAAGCGGAAATCGTGTCCCACCGGCTGATGCTGCGTGCCGGCATGATTCGTCAGCAGTCCGCCGGAATCTATTCCTGGTTGCCACTTGGGTTGAAGGTCCTGCGCAAGATCGAACGGATCGTAGAAGAAGAACAGGCAAGGGCAGGCGCGATCCAGTTGCTGATGCCGACGATCCAGTCAGCCGATCTGTGGCGTGAGAGTGGCCGGTATGATGCCTATGGCAAGGAGATGCTGCGCATCACCGACCGTCATGAGCGGGACATGCTGTTTGGGCCGACAAACGAGGAGATGATCACCGACATCTTCCGTGGCTACGTGCGATCCTACAAGGACCTGCCACTGAACCTCTATCACATCCAGTGGAAGTTCCGTGACGAGGTGCGCCCGCGCTTTGGTGTCATGCGCGGCCGGGAGTTCCTGATGAAGGATGCCTATTCCTTCGATCTGGACAAGGAATCGGCCCGCCATGCCTATAACCGGATGTTTGTCGCCTACCTGCGCACCTTCGCGCGCATGGGGCTGAAGGCGATCCCGATGAAAGCCGATACCGGCCCGATCGGCGGCGACATGAGCCACGAGTTCATCATTCTTGCCGACACCGGCGAAAGCGAAGTCTTCTGCGACAAGTCGTTGTTGGAGCTGCCGACGCCTGCGGAAGATACGGACTTCTCCTCCGACCTGACGCCGATCGTGACCGAATGGACGACGCCCTACGCGGCAACGGACGAAATGCACGACGAAGCCGCCTTCGGTGCACTGGCTGAAGACACCCGCGTGTCGGCGCGTGGTATCGAAGTCGGTCATATCTTCTATTTCGGTACCAAGTACTCCGATGCGATGGGTGCCAAGGTTGCGACTGCAGAAGGCACGGAAGTGCCGGTCCACATGGGCTCCTACGGTGTCGGCGTTTCACGCCTTCTTGGCGCCTTGATCGAAGCCAATCATGATGAAAATGGAATCGTCTGGCCGAAATCCGTCGCGCCGTTCCATGTCGGGCTGGTCAATCTGAAGCCGGGTGACGACCTGACGGATCCGGTGTGTGAAGATCTCTATGCCAAGTTTGAAGCTGCCGGCATCGAGGTTCTTTACGACGATACGGACACCCGGGCCGGTGCCAAGTTTGCGACGATGGATCTGATTGGCTTGCCGTTCCAGGTCGTTGCCGGGCCGCGTGGACTGAAAGACGGCTTGCTGGAAGTCAAGGACCGGGCAACTGGGGAAAAGGAAATGCTTTCTCCGGAAGCCACCTTGAACAAGCTGACGGCGGCATTGACGGACTAACCAAGTCCGGTGATCCTCTGTGTGGGGATTCGGTCGCGGCGTCTGCTGCGGCCAGCCGGCCTGCCGGAAATATTTCGGTAGGTGGGCTGTGCTGAATTTGGGGCTGTGCTGAACTGGATGGACAATGACAGCGGTAGATACGGCGGACATTGACGACGGTCGCAAACCGGCAGCCCCGACACGCGCCTTTTCCGCATTTGAATGGATGATTGCAGGGCGCTACCTGCGATCAAGGCGCCGCGAAACCTTCATATCCGTCATTGCAGGCTTTTCCTTTGCTGGCATCATGCTTGGCGTGGCAACGCTGATCATCGTGATGGCGGTGATGAACGGGTTCCGGACGGAGCTTCTCGGCAAGATCCTGGGTATCAACGGTCATATGCTGGTTCAGCCGATCGACCAGCCGCTGACGGACTATGATGCGGTTTCTGCCCGGTTGCAGGGTGTGCCGGATGTGGTCAGTGCCATGCCCTTTGTGGAAGGCCAGGCGTTGGTTTCCGGGCCTGCAGGGAATTTCGGAGCGCTCGTTCGTGGCCTTTACGAAAGCGATCTGCGCCGTGTGCCGCTTATCGCGAACAATGTGCGGGCCGGAACCCTTGACGGGTTCGATGAGGGCGAGGGGGTTGCCATTGGTTCGCGCATGGCGCAACAGCTCGGCATCACCCTTGGTGACAATGTCACCATTATCTCACCGCGCGGTAGTGTGACCCCCATGGGCGTTACGCCGCGGTTGAAGGCCTATCCGGTCACCGCCATTTTCGAAATCGGCATGAGTGAATACGACGCGACCTTTCTGTTCATGCCACTGGAAGAGGCGCAGGCCTATTTCAACATGGATACCAAGGCGACCGGTATCGAAGTTTATGTAGCTGACCCCGACAGGGTCGGTATCATGAAGGACACGATCGAGGAGGCCGCGGATCGGCCGGCTTTCGTAACCGACTGGCGCCAGCGCAATGTCACCTTCTTTGCAGCCCTTGAGGTGGAGCGGAACGTGATGTTCATCATCCTAACGCTGATCGTCCTGGTGGCGGCGCTCAATATCGTTTCCGGAATGATCATGCTGGTAAAGGACAAGGGCAAGGACATCGCGATTTTGAGGACCATGGGCGCGACGCGTGGGTCGATTATGCGGATCTTCCTGATCACAGGCGCCAGCATCGGCTTCGTGGGTACTTTCGCCGGCTTCTTCCTCGGACTTTTGGTCTGCCTGAACATCGAGAGCATCCGTCAATTCGTTTCCTGGCTTACCAGGACGGAACTGTTCGATCCGACGCTCTACTTTTTGTCACAGCTGCCCGCGGAGATTGACTCCGGAGAGACGATAACAGTGCTTGTCATGGCGCTTGCGTTGTCACTGCTGGCGACGGTCTATCCTGCGTGGCGGGCTGCGCGGCTCGATCCCGTTGAAGCCCTCAGATATGAATAGGGAGACGGGAGATGAACATGGCCGTTGACCCCAACCAGGCACCGGGACTGGCGCCCGCCGCCCTGCAATTGTCTGGCATTACCCGCAGTTTCGACGAGGGTAATCGCGAACTTCATATCCTGAACGGCGCCGATCTGCGCATCGAGGCCGGTGAGATGGTTGCCCTTGTGGCGCCTTCCGGAACCGGCAAATCGACCCTCTTGCATATTGCAGGTTTGCTGGAGCGCCCGGACGAGGGCGATGTCTTCCTCGGACCGGTCAACTGTTCGGATCTGTCGGATGATGAGCGCACGGCGATCCGGCGTAACGACATCGGATTCGTCTATCAGTTTCATCACCTGCTGCCGGAGTTTACCGCACAGGAAAACGTGATGATGCCACAGATGATCCGTGGCTTGCCGCGAAAGATGGCAGCGGAGAGAGCAGACGAACTTTTGAAATACATGCGTCTCGGTGAGCGTGGCAGCCATCGCCCTTCGGAGCTTTCCGGTGGGGAGCAGCAGCGCGTTGCCGTTGCCCGTGCGGTTGCGAATGCGCCTCGTATCCTTCTTCTGGATGAACCGACGGGAAATCTGGACCCCAACACTGCAGGCTATGTATTCGACGCCTTGCAGGCATTGGTGCGGGCGTCCGGTGTTGCGACGCTGTTCGCAACTCACAACCTGGAACTGGCGGGCCGGATGGACAGGGCAATAACGCTGTCCGAAGGCCTGGTCAGGGACCTCTAGGTTTTTCCGGTAAGATATTCCAAGCCAGAAAATTGCTTCTAACCCGTGTGACCGGGCTCCTCAGAGCCGCGATTGCCCAGAAGAACAAAGCAAAAACCCAAAGTTTTCAGCAAATTTGATTTGCTTGATGACAAGGGGAACAAAAAGGGCTTGCAATAGGAACAAAAATGGAACATCATCCAGTTACGCAATTAGCAACGGTTGGAGGATGTGATGATCCATATCGCTCGTGATTTTGCCGCTTTCGGTGCAATGGTTTGCTTCTGCACGACGCTCGCCGTCTGGGGCGACGTGCTTCTGTCCGTCGGCTGATCAATCTCTGCTGAACGGTCGTTGTTTCGGCAAATGGTGTCAGTGCGTTTTTTGAGTTCCTGGACTCAGTCCGCTGCGGTGTGATGCGAAGTCAGGATTACAAAGAACAGCGGTAACAACTCCTTCGGCGTCTCGACACGCAATTCCGAACACGCTTCACTTGAGCGCTGATTCTGGAAGATGTTATGAGAGCCGCCATGTCTGCTACAGATCCCAATAATTCTCTGTCTTCCGGTTCGTCAGAAAATGCCGGCGGTGAGGCTAGCGGTCCCGGCTATGTTCACCTTCGGGTCCATTCCGCGTTGTCGCTTTTGGAAGGTGCGTTGCCGATCAAGAAGCTTCTCGACCTCGCCAAGGCCGATGACCAGCCGGCGCTGGCGATTGCCGATACCAACAATCTGTTTGGCGCGCAGGAATTTGCAACCAAAGCGTGGGGATCCGGAATTCAGCCGATTGCGGCGTGTCAGCTTTCCGTCTTTTTCGACGATGGACTTGAAAGCGGGCGGAGAGGGGAACCTGCGCTTTCGGACGTTGTTCTTCTCGCCATGACAGAAGCCGGTTACGGCAATCTGATGGAGCTGAGTTCTCGGGCCTTCCTCGACACGGAGACCGGTCTGAGGCCACACGTTTCCTCCGGGTATCTTCTATCAAAGTCCGAAGGCGTTATCATTCTGACCGGTGGTGTCGGAGGGCCGATCGGGGCTGCGCTCCTTGCCGGACGCAAGGACCTCGCAAAAAGCCGGTTGGAAACACTGGCGCACCGTTTTCCTGGCCGTTGCTACGTGGAAATCCAGCGCCATGGCATGGAAGCCGAGCGCAAGACCGAAGACGCGTTTCTCGATCTGGCCTACGAATACGGGCTGCCACTGGTCGCCACCAACGAAGCCTTCTTTCCCAAGCGCGAAGACTATGAAGCTCATGACGCCCTGATCTGCATTTCTGAAGGCCGGGTGCTGATAGAGGATGACCGCAGACGCCTGACACCGGAGCACTACTTCAAAAGCCGCGCGGAAATGTGCGCGCTCTTTGCGGATTTGCCAGAGGCGCTTGTTTCAACGGTAGAAATTGCCCGGCGCTGCAGCTTCCGCCCGTTGAAGCGCGCGCCGATCCTGCCCCGGTTTGCCGGTGCGGATGCGGATCCGGAAGAAGCGGAGAAGGCAGAAGCGGAAGAGTTGATCCGCCAGGCGCGCGAAGGATTGCAGGCGCGCCTTGATGCGCACGGACTGGCGCCGGGTCTTGAGGAGAAGGACTACTGGGACCGTCTCGACTACGAGACCGGCATCATCGAACGCATGAAATTTCCCGGGTACTTCCTGATCGTTGCCGACTTCATCAAATGGGCAAAAGGGCAGGATATTCCGGTCGGCCCGGGTCGCGGGTCCGGTGCGGGGTCTCTGGTTGCCTGGTCCCTGACCATTACCGACCTCGATCCCATGCGGTTCTCGCTGCTGTTCGAACGCTTCCTCAATCCTGAACGCGTTTCGATGCCTGACTTCGATATCGACTTCTGCCAGACCCGGCGTGAAGAAGTGATCCGCTATGTTCAGGAAAAATACGGCCGGCAGCAGGTCGCGCAGATCATCACCTTCGGATCGCTTCAGGCCCGCGCCGTGCTGCGCGATGTCGGCCGCGTGCTGCAAATGCCTTATGGCCAGGTCGACCGGCTCTGCAAACTTGTTCCCGCCAACCCGGCAAATCCCGTAACGCTTGGTCAGGCGATCGAGGAAGAGCCACGCCTGCGCGAGGCAGCCAAGGAAGAGGAAATCGTCGAGCGGCTGCTGGGCATGGCTCAGAAGCTCGAAGGCCTTTACCGGCACGCTTCCACGCACGCTGCGGGCGTTGTCATCGGTGACAGGCCTCTGGAACAGCTGGTGCCGCTCTACCGAGACCCGCGTTCCGACATGCCGGTTGCCCAGTTCAACATGAAGATGGTGGAAGATGCCGGACTTGTTAAGTTCGACTTTCTCGGCCTGAAGACACTGACGGTTATCGATACGGCGGTGAAGCTGATTGAACGGCGCGGTATCGACGTCGACGTCGCAGCCCTGCCGATCGACGACGAGAAAACCTACAAGCTGCTGGCGCGCGGCGAAACGTTTGGCGTGTTCCAGCTGGAAAGTCAGGGCATGCGCCGCGCGATTGCAGGCATGAAACCCGACCGGTTCGAAGACATCATTGCCCTTGTGGCTTTGTATCGTCCCGGACCGATGGAGAACATCCCGGTCTACAACGCGGTGAAGCACGGCGAACAGGACCCGGACTGTCTGCATCCCTTGCTTGAACCCATCCTGATGGAGACGAACGGCATTATCGTCTACCAGGAACAGGTGATGCAGATTGCGCAGGTTCTGTCCGGCTACTCTCTCGGTGAAGCTGACCTTCTGCGCCGCGCCATGGGTAAGAAGATTGCCGCGGAAATGGAAGTCCAGCGGGCGCGTTTTGTCGACGGCGCGGTGGAACGTGGGATCAACAAGAGCCACGCCGGAACAATCTTCGATCTTGTGGCGAAGTTCGCCAACTACGGCTTCAACAAGTCGCACGCTGCGGCGTATGCACTGGTCTCCTATCATACGGCCTGGCTCAAGGCGAACCACCCGGTCGAGTTCATGGCCGCTTCCATGACACTGGATCTGGGCAATACGGAAAAACTGGGCGACTACCGTCAGGAATGTCGGCGCATGAAGATCGAGATCGAGCCGCCGACAATCAACCGCGGGCAAGTCTATTTTGACGTTGCCGACGGCAAGATCCTTTACGCGATGGGCGCGATCAAGGGTGTCGGCGAGCAGGCTGTTGAACACATTGTTGAGGTTCGGGGCGACAAGCCTTTCAAGAGCCTTGGCGATTTTGCGCGTCGGATTTCACCCAAGGCCCTCAACAAGCGAACGCTTGAAAACCTGGTGGCGGCTGGTGCATTCGATGAGCTTGAGCCCAACCGGGCGCGGGTTTTTGAAGGCCTCGACAGGATCATGGGCCTGGCTCAACGCACCGAGGAAAACAAGACGCTCGGCCAGGATGAGCTTTTTGGTGGCAGCGACAGCGAAGAACCCTTGCAGCTGGATGATGTCCATGGCTGGACAAACGAAGAGAAGCTGCAGCGGGAACACTCGGCGATCGGGTTTTATTTGTCAGCGCATCCGATCGACGAATACGCCTCCGTGCTGGAAAAGATGCGGGCACAGCCGTGGAGCCAGTTTTCGGAAGCAGTCAAGAAGGGGGCGTCTCACGGCCGGCTTGCCGGCACCGTTGTGTCCATGCAGGAACGCAAGACCAAGACCGGCAATCGCATGGGTATCGTTCGCTTGTCCGATGCTACGGGCCAGTATGAGGCGTTGCTCTTCCGGGAGAAACTCGAACAGTTCCGGGATGCCTTGCAGGCTGGACGTTCCGTTGTCGTGCTCGTCGGGGCCGACATGCGCGACGACGAGCCCTCCCTTCGAATCGAACAGGTTGATCCGATCGATCAGGTTGCAGCCCGCCTGCAGAAAAGCATGCGTGTCTTTGTTCGCGATGAACGTCCAATCCCGAGCCTTGCAAAGCAGTTGCAGGTGAGGGGGGAAGGCGACGTAACAGTGATTGTGCTTCTGGAAAACGGCGCACGGGAAGTGGAAGTCAAACTCCCCGGCCGGTTCCGCCTGTCACCGGAAATTGCGGGCGCACTCAAGGCAGTGCCAGGTGTAACGGACGTACAGGTGGCGTGAGCATCCAGGGCGCCGACAGTGCGATTTCACTGTGGGAGCGCTGGTGCGCCAGGGTTTCAATGGTCCTGAAAATGCTCGCTCTGTCAGTTGCCGATGCGGGCGCTGTGATAGTCCTTGAGCGCAGTGGCCAGCTGCAACGCAAAGCGCGCTGAAGCCACGGGAAGTGTTCGCCCGCGCATCTGGCCCAGAATTAGGTTCCCGGGTGGCAGGTCCTTGCTCGAGATCGGTTTGAAAACCAGCGAGCCGTCATCCTGCTCTCTGAGCCCCAGAGGGATCTGGAAGCCGATCAGTTTCTCACAAAGAACGTAGTGCCGGATCAGGTCGAAGCTTTCGGTTTCGACAGCGGGAGATACGCGGCGACTGCCACGCCGGGCAGCAAAGTCCAGCAGATGCCTGACGCCATATTTGGTTGTCGGTGCGACGTGGGGTACATCGAGACAATCCCGCAGGCGCACCTCCGCTTTTTTTGCCAGTGGGTGGTCGCTCGCCATGACCGCAAAAACCTCCTGCGGGATGACATGAAGCACCTCGAAATCCACCAGATAGACTGGCTCGAACACCAGTGCCAGGTCGCTGGAATAGGACACGAGTTCCTGCTCGGCCTGGGTTCTGTCCCTGACGTTGACTGAAAACGTGACGCCCGGATGATCACACCGGTACCGGGCGATCTGCTCGGGCAGGAAATAAGGAACCATGGCCTGGGAGCAGGCGATGGAAACGTGCCCTCTGCGTTCTCCTGCAAGATCCGCGACCTGGCTCTGCACACGAGCAAGGTCTGAAAGGCTTGCGCGGTAGTGGTGGAGAAGAAGCTCTCCGGCAGGGTTGAGACGTACGCCCTTCGGTAGGCGCTCAAAGAGCTGTGCGCCAAACTCCTGCTCGAACCTTTGCACCCGGCGCGTAAGCGCCGAGGCGGTCAGGTTCATGTCTTCCGCCGCTTTTCTGATGGAGCCCGCTCGGGCGACAGCCTCAATGAGCTGAAACGTGTATAAGTGTCTCATTTCAATAGGCTTTGTTTATAGTGTTGCATTTTTTTCATCGCATCTGTGAATTTATAGCATTTTTCGGAAACAGAAAACACCTGCAAGCTTCGGAAAGCCAATCGCACAGCGGAGTTTCCGAACATGTCCCTACACAGACGCGAATTCCTCAAAGCCGGAGCTGCCGTCGTCGGCGCCCTCCCGTTTTCCCGGTCCCTGTCTGCCTTCGCCGCAAGCGATACTCTGGTGGCGGTGACCGGTCAGACCATCAACAGTCTGGATCTTCACCGTACCGGTACCAACAGGGCCAGCTATCAGGTTGCCATCAACAGTTATGACCGGTTGATTACGTTCGGCAGCAAGACCCTGGACGATGGCAGCGTTTCCTTCGACTATTCGAAGCTGGAACCGGAACTCGCGGAAAGCTGGACAATTTCCGACGACGGTTTGACCATTACCTTCAAGCTGAAGCCGAACGCCGTTTTCTGGGACGGCAGCAAGGTGACCGCTGAGGATGTAAAATGGTCTTTCGACAGGGCAGTGTCAGTTGGCGGGTTCCCGAGCACGCAGATGAAAGCTGGCGGCCTTGTGCGGCCGGATCAGTTTGAAGCCGTCGATGAGGAAACCTTTGTCGTCAAGCTCGACAAGCCATCAAAGCTATCCTTGCCGGATCTGGCAGTTCCTGTGCCGTTCGTCATCAATTCGAAAGTCGCGAAGGAACATGCGACAGCCGATGATCCCTGGGCGACTGAGTATCTTCACACGACACCTGCCGGGTCCGGGGCCTATAAGGTTGCCCGTTGGGATTCCGGCCAGCAGATCGTTTACGAACGCTTTGACGAATGGGCTGGTGGACCTTTGCCCAAGGTTCGCAGAATCATTGTTCGAGAAGTGCCGAGTCCGGCAACGCGCCGCGCCCTGATCGAACGTGGTGATGTGCAGGTGTCCTTCGACATACCGGATAAGGATGCTGCTGAGCTCGCTGAAAAGGTGAAGGTGTATTCCACACCGATTGCCAACACCATGCATGTGGTTGGCCTGAATTACACTTTCGAACCTTTCCAGGATCCGAATGTGCGCAAGGCTATCGCCTACGCGATTCCCTACAAGGATATCTTCGATACTGCAGCTTACGGCCGCGGCGCACCGTTGTGGGGCGGTAGCGAGACCATTGAAGACACCTCCTGGCCACGCAAGTCGCCCTATAGCCATGACATGGAGAAAGCCAAGGAGTTGCTTGCGGCATCCGCCTATCCTGATGGCTTCGAAGTCCCTCTGTCGATCAGCACAGACCTTGCATCCTGGATGGAGCCAACTGCACTGCTGATCCAGGAAAGTCTCGGCAAACTCGGCATCAAGACGGAAATCGAGAAGATCCCCGGGGCAAACTGGCGCACGGCGGTGCTCGTGGAAAAGCGCTTGCCGCTACATCTGGAAAACTTCGGCGGCTGGCTGGACACACCCGACTACTACTTCTTCTGGGCGTATCAGGAAGGCAACCTTTTCAATTCCTCGAATTATCGAAACGAGGAAATCGAGACCCTGACCTCGGAAACGCTTCACATGGCGCAGGACGATCCGGAGTACGCGCCAAAGATCAAGCGGATGTTCGAGGTCGCGATGGAAGACCTGCCGAGGATTCCGCTTTATCAACCGGCGCTCAACGTCGCGGTCAACAGTGCCGACGGTTACGAGTTCTGGTTCCACCGCCAGCTCGATGTCCGCTCTCTGACGAACGTGGAGAGCTAGGTCATGGCGCGTCGCAGCTCAGCTACGCTTAACCGCATTCTGCAGGCGATACCGGTTCTGATTGGCGTTGTGGTGATCAGCTTCATCCTCACACGTGCCTTGCCCGGTGACCCAGCAGTGCAATTTGCCGGAGCTGCGGCAACGCCTGAATCCATCGAAGAGGTTCGACGGTCTCTTGGCCTCGACAAACCGTTGCCGGAGCAGTTCCTGATCTATGTAGGAGATCTGCTGCAGGGAGATCTGGGCCAGTCGGTTTCCACCGGCCGGCCGGTTGCGACGGAACTTGCGTCCCGACTGCCGGCCTCGCTCGAATTGACGCTCTCCGCCCTGATCCTGTCCTGCCTGATAGCCGTTCCACTCGGCGTTCTGGCAGCGACACGGCCGGGAACCTGGATTGACCAGCTATGCCGGATCCTTGTCACCGCTGGCGTATCTCTGCCGACCTTCTTCACCGGCATCGTTCTGATCTACGTTTTCTATTACCTCTTGGGCATCGCTCCGTCGCCCCTCGGCAGGCTCGATTTCATCTATCTTGATCCGCCCAGGATAACCGGGTTCTTCCTGATCGACGCTGCAATTGCCGGAGATTTGGAAACCTGGTTCGGAGCGCTGAAGCAGCTGGTCTTGCCAGCAACGACGCTAGCCCTCTTCACCCTTGCCCCGATCGCGCGCATGACGCGAGCGGCGATGCTGTCTGCATTGGCGGCCGACTATGTCAGGACCGCACGGGCAGCAGGCCTCGGACCAGGGATGGTCCTCTACGGCTACGCTTTCCGCAACGCCCTGCTTCCGGTCGTGACCACGCTGGGCATGGTGTTTTCCTTTGTGCTTGGGGCGAATGTGCTGGTCGAGAAGGTCTTCGCCTGGCCAGGCATCGGATCCTATGCGGTCGAGGCGCTTGTGGTTTCCGATTACGCCGCGGTTCAGGGGTTCGTTCTGGCGATGGCATTGCTGTTCGTCATTCTCAACCTTTTGATCGATCTGTCCTATTCGCTGATTGATCCACGTTTCGGGACATCTTCGAAATGAGTGATACGACGTTGCCTCCAACCGTCGCGGAGCGGAAGACCGGCTCCGGTGCGCTGGCCCATACGATCTATGTCCTTCGGGAAAATCCGGTCACGGCCCTGTCTTTCGCCATGTTCGCTTTTTTCATCGGATCAGCACTGCTCGGGCCTGCACTGGTTCCCTACGATCCGCTGCAGACGAATGCGGCAAATGCATTGCAGGCCCCCAGCTGGTCTCATTGGTTCGGAACCGACAATCTTGGCCGCGATGTCTTTTCAAGGGTGATCGTTGCAACGCGCCTTGATCTGATCATCTCGGTGTCCGCTGTCGCGCTTTCCTTCGTCATCGGTTCGGTCCTCGGTGCCGTGGCCGGTTACCGTGGAGGCTGGCTGGATGTAGTGCTCAACCGGTTTCTCGACACCATCATGGCCTTTCCATTGTTCGTGCTGGCCATGGGCATTGTGGCGGCGCTCGGGAATTCGATTTCCAACATCATTCTGGCCACTGCGATCATCAACATTCCGTTCTACGCCCGTCTTGTTCGTGCGGAGGTCAACATCCGGCGGGAAGCCGGCTTCACGCTTGCCGCAAAGCTTGCCGGCAATTCGGATACCGGGGTGCTTGCGTTTCACATATTCCCGAATGCCCTGCCGCCGATGATGGTGCAGGTCTCGCTCAATCTGGGGTGGGCCATTTTGAACGCGGCCGGATTGTCCTTTATCGGCCTTGGTGTTCGTCCGCCCACGCCGGAGTGGGGCATCATGGTTGCTGAAGGCGCGAATTTCATCGTGTCCGGCGAGTGGTGGCTGGCGTTGTTTCCGGGGCTCTGGCTGATGCTGGCAGTCTTTACCTTCAACCTGATGGGAGACGGTCTTCGCGACATCGTCGACCCGCGTCGCCGGACCTGAGGAGCTTTGCCATGCTGACCATCAAGGATCTCAAAGTTGCCTTCAAGACCCGCCGCGGTGACGTTCAGGCCGTCAAGGGTATCAGTTTCGACCTCGCCAAGGGCGAACGTCTGGGCATCGTCGGGGAAAGCGGATCGGGAAAATCCGTTACATCCTATGCCCTGATGCGCATTCTGGACGCCGGTGGCCGGATCAAATCCGGTGAAGCGGTATATGACGGTATCGATCTCAAGCAGGCGGCGGAGCGTGACATGCGTGAAATCCGCGGTCGGGAGATCTCGATGATCTTTCAGAACCCACGTGCCGCACTCAATCCCATTCGGAAGGTTGGGCACCAGCTTGAGGACGTCCTTCGCCAGCATGGCCGGGCGACCAGGCAAAATGCGAAAGCAAAGGCAATCGAGGCACTGGAGGCGGTGAAGATCAACGAGGCTGCTGAGCGTTACGAAGCCTATCCCTTCGAGCTTTCGGGGGGCATGTGCCAGCGCGTCGTGATTGCCATTGCGCTTGCCTGTGACCCCAAGCTTCTCATCGCGGACGAGCCGACCACCGGCCTCGATATCACCACCCAAAAGGCCGTCATGGACCTTGTCGATGATCTTGTTCGGGCGCGCGAAATGTCGTCGATCCTGATTACGCACGATCTCGGCCTGGCGTCCGAATATTGCGACCGCATCGTCGTGATGAAGGACGGTGTCATTGTGGAGGAGGGCAGGCCGGCGGACCTGTTTTCAAACCCTCGACATGCCTATACCAGAAAACTGGTGGACGCGACGCCGCGGCGCGGAGCCAGCATTCGTTCATTGCTGCCGGAAGATCAACGTGCGCCGCTGGCCGCACGGACAATCGGCAATTCTCCGATGATGGAAGTCGTCAACCTGACCAAGACCTACCAGGGCAAATCCGGTCCGGTGTACGCCGTCAAGGGCATCAGCTTCACTATTCGCGAAGGCGAAAGCGTGGGACTGGTCGGCGAATCCGGCTGCGGAAAATCCACCACGTCTTCCATGATCGTGCGACTGCTTGATCCGACGTCGGGCCACCTGCTTTTCAGGGGGGAGGATATTGCCAAGCTCCCGTCGGAGAACTTCTCCCGGCATCCACTGCGGCAGAAAATCCAGATGGTCTTCCAGGATGCGACGGACAGTCTCAATCCCAGACATACCGCTCGTCAGTCGATAGCCGAACCATTGAAGCGTTTGACAGGATTGAAAGGCGCCCACTTGGGCGAACGGGTGGAAGAGCTGGCCGCATTGACAGGCTTGCCGAGCCATCTTCTTGATCGGTTTCCGCACCAGCTGTCAGGGGGGCAGAAGGCGCGCGTCGGCATAGCCAGGGCAATCGCCCCGGATCCCGATCTCCTGATCCTTGATGAGCCGACTGCCGCTCTGGATGTTTCCATTCAGGCCGTTGTCCTGAACCTGCTTGCAGACCTACGGGCCCGGCTTGGCATGAGTTACCTTTTCGTTAGCCATGATCTCAATGTCGTGCGTCTGCTGTGCGACCATGTCGTCGTCATGAAGGGCGGCAAAGTTGTTGAGGCGGGAGCCGTCGAGACGGTCATGGATACGCCCCAGAACCCGTACACTCGCGAATTGCTTACGGCTGCGCCCCAGGCACCGGCGCGCAAAACCGCCGCCTAAGATATTTTGGAAGGACTAGACATGATCCGCGAACTTCCCTTCACGCTCGCCGGGCTCCGGCAGGCCTACGCCGAAGGCTTGTCTGTTGAGGCCGTGATCGAAGAAGCCTTCAGGCGGCTTGATGCCATCGGCGACCCGGGAATCTTCATTCACCAGGCACGAGAAACGGCACTTGCTGAGGCCCGTAGTCTAGGCAATCCCGATAACCGGCCTCTTTGGGGAATTCCCTATGTGGCCAAGGACAATATCGACGTGGCTGGCATGCCGACGACTGCAGCGTGCCCGGATTTCGAGTATTTCGCTGATAGCGATGCTTTTGTCGTTGGACGTCTTCGGCAAGCGGGTGCAATTTGTCTTGGCAAGACCAATCTCGATCAATTCGCGACTGGCCTCGTCGGAGTGAGAACGCCATACCCCGTGCCATTGAACGCGGTGGATCCGGAAATCGTTCCCGGTGGCTCTTCCTCAGGCTCGGCCGTTGCTGTTGCCCACGGGTTCGCGTGTTTCTCGCTGGGAACCGACACGGCAGGGTCCGGGCGTGTGCCGGCAGCCCTCAACGGCATTGTGGGGCTCAAACCAAGCCTGGGCGTTCTGTCCGGCTCAGGTCTGGTCCCTGCATGCCGGACCCTCGATACGATCTCGATTTTTGCCATGACCGTTGCGGATGCATGGGCCGTATTCGAGACTGCTGCAGGCTACGACCCGGCAGATGCCTATTCCAGGCAGCTGCCGGTCAAGCAATTGTCTGCCAGTCAGGGAGCTGTACGGATCGCGGTCCCTGACGATGCTTCACTGAAAACCTTCGGTGACATGGCTCAGGCGGACCATTTCAGGGCAACGATCGCATCGCTGCGCACGCAGGGGGCCGTTGTGCAGGAAATCGATTTTCAGCCGTTTTACGATGTCGCCAGCCTGCTCTACGAGGGGGCCTGGGTCGCGGAACGTACAGCTGCTGTCGGTAGTCGTCTGATTGATGCGCCGCAGACGCTTCATCCGACGACGCGCGCAATTATCGAACCGGGTCTTTCTTTGACCGCTGTCGACGCATTCCGTGGACTTTACAAGCTGCAGGACCTGCGCCGGATATGTGATGAGCTTTTGGCAGAAACGGACTTCCTCTGCGTTCCGACGATACCGACATTCGTCTCGGTAGAAGAAATTACCGCTGACCCCATTGGCCCGAATTCGGGCCTTGGCACCTACACGAATTTCGTAAACCTTCTAGATCTTTGCGGTATTGCCGTGCCAACAGGTTTGCGACAGGACGGCCGGCCTGGAAGCCTGACCGTTCTGGCCCGCTGCGGTCAGGATGCAGCCGCCGCCGCGCTTGCCGCTACAGTGGAAGCGGGGCCGCTTGGAGCAACGACCTGGGCTCGCCAGAAACCTGCGCTGACCACAAGCGAGATCGCTGCCGGTGAAATAGCTGTTGCGGTCTGCGGCGCCCACATGTCGGGACTGCCGCTAAACAAGGAGCTGATTTCTCACGGCGCACGCTTTGTAAAATCCAGCAAGACAGCACCGGAATACCGTTTCTTTGCACTTGCAGGCGGGCCTCCGAAGCGGCCGGGCCTTGTGCAGGTTGGGGCCGGCTCGGGCGGATCAATCAATGTGGAGGTCTGGGCAATGCCGCTTGAGACCTTCGGCAGTTTCATGACGGGTATTCCGGCACCGCTGTGCATCGGCACGGTCAAGCTGGAAGACGGAACCGACGTGAAGGGATTTTTGTGTGAAGGACATGCAGTTGAAGGGGCTGTTGAAATCACCGAACTGAGTTCCTGGCGAACTTATCTTTCCTCAGTGGTTGCTTCCGTTTCCCAGCCGGATGTCTCGGACGAGAAGCTGACCGCGCATGCAAGCTGAACTTTTGACATACGAGGGTTCAGTCAGTGCGGGAAATTGAGGGTAGGCGGAATGTTTCTTCTGATTGCTGATTACCAAGCTCTTCGCAGGCCAGCGTCCCCAGGCGGTAAATAGCGGATTCAAGTGCGTCCGACCAAACGTCGCCGCAACTGATGCGAAGGCAATTTGCATAAAGGCCTGATGCGGTGAAAAGACTGCCAGGAGCAAAGCAGATATTTTGATTTAAAGATTTGTAATAAAGAATTGTTGTGTCGATGTTTTTGTCCATTTCTATCCACAAGACGAAACCGCCGTCCGGATGTGTGACCCTGGTACCCGCCGGAAAGGACTGTGCAATGGCCCGGCGCGCGCGCGAGACATTGGTTTCCATTGTCCGGGCCATGCGAGACACATGGCGCTCGAAGTCCCGGGATGACAGAAATTCAGCCAAAGCCAGTTGAGGTGCCAACGGGTTGCAGATTGAGGCGGAGAACTTGGCCTTGGTGATTTGGGCAATGCGGCCGGGCGCGCGGATCCAGCCAGTTCGGTAGCCTGGGGCGAGGGTTTTCGAGAAAGAGCTGCAATAGAAGATCTCGGTCTCGTGCGGCAGACTGAAAAACGGTGCCGGACGGCATCCGCCAAACCCGAGGCCGCCGTAGGTATCATCTTCGATCAAGGGTGTCTTGTAACGGTCCAGCAGCTTCAGGACAGAACGTTTCGCAGGCTCCGGCATCATGGTGCCGAGTGGGTTGGTGAAGCTGGACGACAAGGCAACGGCAGTTACGGTTCCCGATTTCAGAGCCAGCTCGAGTGCGGACGGATCGATGCCGTCCCGCGAGGTTGGCAACTCCCAGGCCTTCAGTTTCAGGCGTTCGAGCACCTGCAGCAGTCCGAAATAGGCGGGCGATTCAACGGCGATCGTATCGCCCGGCTGTGTGAGCGTTTGAAGTGCGAGCCCCAGAGCTTCGGTGCAGCCACTCGTAATGACAATTTCTTCCTGGGAAACTGTGCTGCCATGCAGGCACATAAGCTTTGCGATTTCTCTCCTGAGTTCCGGTAACCCCTGAGCAGACCCATAGGCGTTGAGTTGCTGTCCTTTCGAGCGGAGGAGTCGTGCCTGCAAGGCGTTCAGCGGCTCTGCGGCCAGCAGAGACGGGGCGGGAATGGCGCAGCCAAGCGGCACATATGCCGGGTTTGACGCATGTTCGAGCATCTCCAGGTAAGGAACCTGAAACACGACACTGCGGCTGGTCTCGGGTGGCGTTGTTATACTGGGCTCGATGAGCCTGTGGCTTGCTGGGCGGGTGACGAAATAGCCGGACTTTGCCTGTGCCCGGATATAGCCTTTGTCTTCGAGATGGGCATAGGCCTGGTTGGCTGTCGACAGGCTAACGGAATACCCGCGCATGGTGCGCCGGAGGGAAGGGAACCTCTCCCCGGGCTTCAAGGTGCCATTGTCGATCAGTTGAGCCAGGGACTGGGCAACGGACTGGTATTTGAACGAAACCATTTCAACTGTGTCTGTTCATTTTCGAGTTTTTGTATCTGTTTTGATTTTAGGAGAGATGTCAAACCGGGTCGGACATTTCATCAATCAGGAGTGCCGGACATGGCAATGGAACATCCGATCCGTTTCACGGAAAAACTTGCAAGGCTCGAAGGGTTGTGGTCGCCTCGCGTCATTGCGGAAATGAACGATTACCAGTTCAAGATCGCCCGCATTCAAGGAGACTTCGTCTGGCATGATCATCCTGAAACGGATGAGACCTTCATCGTTCTCAAGGGCGAAATCCGCATCGATTTTCGTGATCGAGCCATTGTACTGGGCGAGGGGGAAATGTACGTCGTGCCGAAGGGCGTCGAGCACAAGCCTTATGCGGAATCTGAAGCCGAGCTGCTGCTGATCGAACCGAAGGGTATTCTCAATACCGGCCATGCGGGCGGAGACAGGACCCAGGAAAACGATCTCTGGATCTGACAAAGTGGTTCGGGCCGGGACTTTTGTGCGTTCCGGCCTGGCCAACGAGGTAGTTCTCGGCGAGCTTTTACTGCCCTGCGGGCCAGATAAATTCGATGCGGATACCACCGGGTTCAGCCAGCATCATGTGCTTGCGTGGGCCTCCGCCGAGAGGCTCCGGCATAAATTCGATCTCGGCTCCCGGCCAGGCCTTCACCTTTTCGGCAATTTCCAGCAGCTTTTCTTCGCTTGAGATTTCAAGGGCCAGATGGTGGAGGCCGATATTGGTTTTCCTGTCGAAGCCCGTCACAGGCCTTGTGCGGTCTGCCTGCCAGAGCGTCAGGCGGGCAGTACCGTCGGAAACGGTTGTTCGCGGGTAGTTGTCATCACGTGCCAGCAGTTGCCAGCCGAGCAGCTCGGTGAAAAAGGCGGTGGTCTGATCCAGGTCTCGGACTGTGAGGCCCAGGTGGTTGATGCCTTTGGTGGTCACGGTGGAGTGTCCTTGCTGTGGCGAGTCCAAAATAGGTATAAATGCCATGATTGTTCGTCAACACACGTCGCTGCTTATCAAGGTATCGAAACGTGAGCTTGCACCAGAGTGGGAAAATTCGCTTTTCAAACGGCGAGTGGGATGAAGAAAACCGGCCCTTGGGCCTTGAAATAAAATTTCTTCCCAACTATAAGGCGCGCATTCCACACGCAAGGGGCGGAAACCGAGCTTATCGGGGTCCTTCCGGTGGCCGAAGGGAAATCTCTCCGGTCCACATCCTCTTGCGGAGGTCAAACCGGAAAAACTCAGGAGATAAGGGCCATGTCTTTGCCCGATTTCACCATGCGTCAGCTGCTGGAAGCTGGCGTTCACTTTGGTCACCAGAAACACCGTTGGAACCCGCGCATGGGTCAGTACATCTTTGGTGTACGCAACGATGTTCACATCATGGACCTGTCCCAGACCGTTCCGCTTCTGCACCAGGCACTCAAGGCCGTGTCCGACACGGTTGCCGGTGGTGGCCGCGTTCTGATCGTAGGTACCAAGCGCCAGGCACAGGAATCTGTTGCATCTGCAGCGCGCAACTCCGCTCAGTATTATGTCAACGCACGTTGGCTCGGCGGCATGCTGACGAACTGGAAGACCATCTCCCAGTCCATCCAGCGCCTGCGCAAGCTGGAAGAAACCCTGTCTTCCGACGCTGCCAACGCTCTGACCAAGAAAGAGCGTCTGTTCATGGACCGCGAGCGTGAAAAGCTCGAGCGGAACCTTGGCGGTATCAAGGACATGGGCGGTATTCCGGACCTGATCTTCGTGATCGACACCAACCGCGAAGCCATTGCCATCCAGGAAGCCCGTCGTCTGGGTATTCCGGTTGCCGCGATCCTCGATTCCAACTCCAATCCGGAAGGCATCACCTATCCGGTGCCGGGTAACGACGATGCCGGCCGCGCTCTGTCGCTGTACTGCGACCTGATCGCTCGTGCCGCTATCGACGGTATTTCCCGTGCACAGGGTGCTTCCGGCATGGACATCGGCGCTTCCGAAGAAGCTCCGGTTGAAGAAGTTCTTGCTGAGGCTTCTGAAGAAGCTCCGGCTGAAGCAGCAGCTGCCGAGGCTTAAGCCTCTCCTGCCGCGGTCTGCCGTGGCAGAATACTGTTGAAATTCGCAAGGCGGGCTGCATTTTGTTGCAGCCCCGTCATAAAGGCGCGGAAGGCCATGGGCTAAACCGTGTCTCATCTGAAACCCCCATGCACGAGGCAATCGATGAGCATTACCGCTGCGATGGTAAAAGAGCTCCGCGAGAAATCCGGCGCTGGCATGATGGACTGCAAGACCGCCCTGACTGAAGCAGGCGGTGATATGGAAGCAGCTGTTGACTGGCTGCGCACCAAAGGTCTGGCCAAGGCTGCCAAGAAGGCAGGCCGTGTGGCTGCTGAAGGTCTGGTCGGCGTTGCCGCCGATGGCAACAAGGCTGCCGTGATCGAGCTGAACTCCGAAACCGACTTCGTTGCACGCAACGAAGGGTTCCAGGAGCTGGTCTCCAATGTGGCCAAGGTAGCCGTCGGCACCGATGGTTCCGTTGAAGCCGTTTCCGCTGCAAACCTTGGCGGCAAGCCGGTTGCAGAAGCGATCACCGATGCGATCGCCACGATCGGCGAAAACATGACCCTGCGCCGCACTGCGGTTCTGGCCGTAAACGAAGGCGTTGTCGCGACCTACGTTCACAGTGCTGTTTCCGACGGTCTCGGCAAGATCGGCGTTCTGGTGGCCCTGGAGTCCACTGGTGACAAGGACAAGCTGAATGGCCTTGGCCGTCAGATTGCCATGCACGTTGCTGCAACAAGCCCGCTGTCGCTGAACACCGAAGAACTGGATCCGACCGTTGTCGAACGTGAGAAGTCTGTCTTCTCCGAACAGGCACGCGAATCCGGCAAGCCGGAAAACATCATTGAAAAAATGGTGGAAGGCCGTTTGCGCAAATTCTACGAGGAAGTTACCCTCGTGAAGCAGGCCTTCGTGATCAACCCGGATCAGACGGTTGAGCAGGCCGTCGAGGCGCTCGCTAAAGAAATCGGCGCTGAAGTCAAACTGACCGGCTTTGTCCGCTTCGCAATCGGCGAAGGGATCGAGAAGGAAGAGCAAGACTTCGCCGCAGAGGTGGCAGCAGCCACCGGGCAGTAAGCTCAAGGAAAAGCGCCGGCAAGTCCGGCGCTTTTTTTTTAGAAAGACAATTTCAAAAAGGGTGCACCCATGACGAATTCCTTGCGCTGGAAACGGATCCTTCTGAAACTCTCCGGCGAGGCCCTGATGGGATCGCAGGCTTTTGGAATTGACCCGGCCATCGTACAAAGGATCGCCAAGGAAATCGCCGACGCAGTGGCTCTTGGAGCTCAGGTCGGCGTTGTCGTCGGGGGAGGGAACATCTTCCGCGGTGTTGCAGTCGCCGCCAAGGGTGGCAACCGCGTCACCGGCGACCACATGGGCATGCTGGCCACCATCATGAACAGCCTGACGCTGGCGGATGCCCTGCGCCGCCTGAAGGTCAATGCCCGTGTTCTGTCTGCCGTATCCGTTCCCTCGATCTGTGAAACCTTTTCGCAGCGTGTCGCTGACCGCTACATGGAAGATGGCGATGTGATCGTCTTTGCAGGGGGCACCGGCAACCCGTTCTTCACCACGGACAGCGGTGCGGCTCTGCGGGCTGCTGAAATGAAGTGCGACGCCTTCCTGAAGGGGACACAGGTGGATGGCGTCTACTCCGAGGACCCCAAGGTCAACCCGAACGCGGAGCGCTATGACACCCTTGGTTATGACGAAATCATAACCCGCAACCTGAAAGTCATGGACACGACGGCCATTGCCCTGGCCCGTGACAATTCCATTCCCGTCATTGTGTTTTCCATTCACTCACCCGGCGCCCTCGTCAGTGTGCTTCAGGAAACCGGCACCTACACTGTCGTGGGTGACTGAAAGTTTTAAGAACCAATCCCGGTTCAAGCTCTTGTGTTTCGGTGCGTTTATGCCATGTTGGCGCGCGCCGAGACTCTATTAAGCCAAGCATAAAACAACAGTGAGGATAAAATGTCGGTAGAAGGTGTGGACCTTGATGATCTGAAGCGCCGCATGCAGGGAGCCTTGTCGGTTCTGAAAACGGAATTTGCCGGACTGCGTACCGGCCGCGCCTCTTCTTCCATGATGGATCCGATTACTGTTGATGCCTATGGCCAGTCCATGCCGATCAACCAGGTAGCCACCGTCTCCGTTCCCGAACCTCGCATGCTGGCTGTTCAGGTCTGGGACAAGAGCATGGTGTCGGCCGTTGAAAAGGCGATTCGAGAATCCAACCTTGGTTTGAACCCGGTTGTAGACGGCATGCTTCTGCGGCTGCCGATTCCCGAGCTCAACCAGGAACGCCGCCAGGAACTCATCAAGGTGGCCCATAAATACGCCGAACAGGCAAAAGTTGCGATCCGTCACGTCCGCCGCGATGGCATGGACGCTGCCAAGAAGGCCGAAAAAGACGGTGACATTTCCCAGGACGACAGCCGTGTCGCATCCGATGAAGTGCAGAAGCTGACCGACCAGATGATTGCTGAGGTCGACGGCATGCTGGAGAAAAAAGAGCAGGAAATTTCCCAGGTCTGATCGACCTGGGGAGTGTGAGTTGGGGGAGCACATGAGCGTCAGCCCGGACCGCAACCTGCATGCACCTGCTGCGGATGAAACCGGTGCGAAAATGCCCCGTCACGTTGCCTTCATCATGGATGGCAACGGGCGATGGGCAACTGCGCGCGGTTTGCCACGGACAGAGGGACATCGACAGGGGCTTGCCGCACTGCGCAAGGTGATCCGCCACGCTGGCCGTGTCGGCATCGAAACCATCACGATCTACAGCTTCTCATCCGAAAACTGGAACCGGCCACAGGCTGAAGTTTCTTTCCTGATGGGGCTGCTGCGCCGTTTCGTCCAGCGCGATCTGAGCGAGCTTCACGAAGCCAATGTGCGTATCCGCATCATCGGCGGGCGCAGTGATCTGGAACCCGGGATTTTGGCGCTTCTGAAAGAAGCTGAAGACCTGACCCGTCACAACACCGGCCTGAACCTGGTCGTTGCGTTCAATTATGGTGCACGGTCGGAAATCGTGCGGGCGGCACAGGAGCTGGCAGCAAAGGTTCAGGCTGGAGAGATGCAGCCGGCCGAGATAACCGAAGACGCGATCACGGCGGCGCTGGATACCTCCGGTTTGCCGGATCCCGATCTCATCATCCGCACCAGCGGAGAAATGCGTCTTTCCAATTTCCTGCTGTGGCAGGCCGCCTATTCCGAGTTCTATTTCTGCGATCTTTACTGGCCGGACTTCGATGAGGCGGCCTTCGACAAGGCTTTGAGCTGTTTCTGCAGCCGTGAGCGCCGGTACGGCGGCCTTGACGCCAAGGCCAACTGACCTCCGGCTTGAGCAATGGCAGAACCACACCAGAACCCGAAAAAACTGTCCGACCTTCGCCTCAGGTTCATTTCGGCACTCGTTCTGGGGCCTCTTGTTCTTCTGATCACCTATCTGGGCAATCTGCCCTTTGCTGCGCTGACGCTGGTCGCGTCCGGACTGTTCCTGTGGGAGTGGTTCACGATCACCGGGACACAGGCAAAGTCACCCAGTTCACTCACCGGATTTGCAACGCTGTTTGCCATTGGGGTGCTGACAGTAGCCGGACATCCTGACCTTGGTCTCGGGGCCATGGTTGCTGGTGCTTTCATCGCCTATGCGCTTGGTGGTTTCTCCAAGGCTGGACGATGGGCCATCGAAGGGATCCTCTACAGCGGGCTTGCACTGTTCTCGCTGCTTGTACTTCGTGAAGGAAGCAACGGGCTTCTGGTCGCGTTTTTCCTGCTGTTTGTTGTCTGGGCAACCGACATTTTCGCCTATTTTACCGGCCGTGCATTGGGTGGGCCCAAGCTCTGGCCACGTGTATCACCTAAAAAGACCTGGTCTGGTGCCATCGGCGGGCTGGTGCTTGCCACGGTTTTTGGCGCTGGCGTTGCTTTTGTCGCAAATGCGCAGGACCTGATGCTTTGGGCTTTGCTGGCGGCCGGGCTCTCGGTCGTCTCTCAGGCAGGGGACCTTCTGGAGTCTGCCATCAAGCGGCGGTTTGACGTCAAGGATTCCAGCAAGCTGATCCCCGGGCATGGCGGCATCATGGACCGGATCGACGGTCTGGTGGCCGCTGCCATTTTCGCCGTGCTGATTGGCCTAGTTGCTGGCGGCAGCCTTGCAGACCCTATTGCCGGCCTCGGTCTGATTTGAATTTGGAGTAACAGGCATGGCAGCTGCCTTTGCAGCCCGCGACCCTGGCGCGAAAACCCGGATAACCGTTCTAGGGGCCACTGGGTCCATCGGCCAGAGCTTGGCGGATCTCATTCAAAGAAATCCGGACAGCTATGAAGTCGTCGCGCTGGTTGCGAACCGGAACGCCGCGGGCCTCGCCGACATGGCAAAAGCGCTAAAGACCGGTTCCGCTATCCTTGCCGAGGAAACCTGTTATCCGGAGCTCAAGGAGCGGCTTGCCGGCAGCGGCATTGCAACGGGAGCCGGTGAGGCTGCCGTTCTGGAAGCGGTCACGCAGGATACGGATATCGTCGTCGGTGCCATTGTAGGGTCCGCGGGATTGAAGCCGACCATGGCCGCGATCCGGCCAGGACGCCGCATTGCACTTGCCAACAAGGAATGCCTGGTTTGTGCAGGTGATCTGTTCATGGCCAAGATCCGCGCGACCGAGGCGGAACTCCTGCCCGTCGACAGCGAGCACAATGCCATCTTTCAGGTTTTTGAAACCGACAAGGCCGACATGGTCGAGAAGGTTATTCTGACGGCGTCGGGCGGACCGTTCAGGAGTGTCTCGAAAGCCGACATGGCACGGGTAACACCACAGCAGGCGCTCAAGCATCCGAACTGGGACATGGGCGCACGCATTACGATCGACAGTGCAACGATGATGAACAAGGGCTTCGAGGTTATCGAAGCGTCCCATCTTTTTCCGGTTGCCCACGATCAGCTTGGCGTTCTTGTCCATCCTCAATCGACGGTTCACGGACTTGTGCAATACAAGGACGGATCCCTGCTGGCTCAACTCGGTAGTCCGGACATGCGCACGCCGATCGCCCACTGCCTTGCCTTTCCCCGCCGGATGAACGTTCCGGTGAAACGTCTGGATCTGGCCGAACTCGGCACACTCACTTTTGAAGCACCGGATCTCGACCGGTTCCCGGCGCTCCGTCTTGCACTGGAAGCCATGCGGGCAGGGGGAATGGCACCGGCTGTGCTTAACGCTGCAGATGAGGTTGCCGTGGACGCTTTTCTGAAGAGCCGGATCGGCTTCATGGACATTCCGGCTGCCATTGAAGAGGTGCTGGATGCGATGGGGGCAGGCGGCAAGCTGACGGACGCTGCCGGCGTCGAGGATGTTCTTGCCATCGACGCAGAAGCACGGCAGAAGACTGGTGAATGGATAAGATCGCGGTAATCGGGGTGTTGAAGGCCCTGAATTTTTGGTCTCCCACCATTAACACGCCGTAATTTTCTTTTTAGTACAATCCTTCAAAACAATCCTAGCTGCGCAGGATCGGACATAGTTCATGGACCTTCTCGTTTCCGCCTATTCCCTGATAGTCGGCACAATCATTCCCTTTCTTTTTGTGCTTACAATCGTCGTCTTCTTCCATGAGCTCGGCCATTTCGCTGTGGCTCGTTGGTGCAACGTAAAGGTGGATGCTTTTTCCGTCGGCTTCGGGCGTGAGCTTTTCGGTTTTAATGACCGGAAGGGAACTCGTTGGAAACTCTGCTGGATTCCGCTTGGTGGCTACGTCAAGTTCGCCGGCGACGAAAATGCGGCAAGTGTACCAAGCCGTGAGGCAATTGCGCAGATGAGCGAAGAGGACCGGAAAACGGCTTTCATCGCAAAACCGGTCTGGCAACGCATGGCCGTTGTGGCCGCGGGGCCCATCGCCAACTTCCTTCTCGCAATCGTGATCTTTACCGCCCTCTTCGTAACCTCCGGCAAGCAGGGTTTCGAACCTGTCGTCGAACAGGTTTTTGCGGGCGGCGCAGCTGAGCGCGACGGGCTTCTGGCCGGCGATATCGTGAAGGAAATTGACGGCAGGCCTATCCAGACTTTCGGCGAGATGCGTCAGATCGTCCTGATGAATGCCAACACGCCTCTCGTTTTCGAAGTCGAACGGGGCGGGCAAGACGTCACTTTGACCGTTACGCCCGACGCGAAGGAGAAAGAAGTCTTTTTCGGTGAGAGGCAGGTGGCCGGCGATATCAGCCTTCGCGGCGTGTCCGATCCGTCTCATCTCATTCACATCAAATACGGGCTTGGCGAAGCGGCTCTTGAAGGAACTGCGGAAACCTGGCGCATCATCGAAAGCACGGTCAGCTATATCTGGGGCATCATTTCCCAGCGGCAGTCAGCTGACCAGCTTGGTGGTCCGATCCGCGTGGCACAGATCTCCGGGCAGGTCGCAGATCTCGGGTTCCTTCCGCTCATTTCTCTGGCGGCCGTACTTTCTGTCAGCATCGGTCTGATCAACCTGGCACCGGTGCCGATTCTCGATGGTGGACACCTCGTTTACTTCACTGCAGAAGCCCTGCGTGGCAAACCGCTCAGCGAAAGGGTGCAGGACGTTGGTTTCCGGATCGGTCTGGGACTTGTTCTCATGCTGATGGTGTTCGTCACATGGAAGGATATCATGCGGCTCGTGGGAACCAATTCATGACACCCGTGACATTGACGCAACGTCTTCAGACTAAATCGCTTTCCGCCCGGAAGGGCGGTTGCGTTATCGGTAAAAACCTATAAAACACTCGTCGGTTCCGAGAATCTGCTGGGGTGAGTGCGGATTCTCGGGAGGGGTATTAAAAACAAAGGCATAGCGCAATAATGCAGCGATTGCAGAGACTTACACGGGCCGTACTGTTGGCGGTTGCCGTATTTTCGATCGGGACGGTTTTGCCGAAAGCTTTCGGGCCGGTGTCCCTGGTTTCACAGGCACAGGCGGCGGTGGCCAGAAGCATTGACGTGCGTGGCAATACCCGTGTCGAGGATGAAACCGTTGTCAGTTACATGACCATCGTTCCCGGACGCTCCTACAGCGCGTTCGATGTCGACGAGTCACTGAAGGCGCTCTACGCAACCGGCCTTTTTGCAACGGTCGACATCACCCCGCGTGGCAGCGTTGTCGTTGTGACGGTTACCGAGAACCCGATCATCAACAGGGTCTCTTTCGAAGGTAACCGGAAGATCAAGGACAGCGCGCTGGAAACCGCCGTACGGTCACAGCCGCGCTCGATGCTGTCCCGTGCCAAGGTTCAGGCTGACGTCCAGAATATTCTTGAAGCTTATCGTCGCTCCGGTCGCTATGGCGCGTCCGTCGAGCCGCAGATCATCGATCGTGGTCAGAATCGTGTCGATCTCGTTTTCGAGATCAACGAGGGTGCGAAGACCGGCGTCGAGCGGATCAGCTTCATCGGCAATTCCGCATTCAGCGACGGCCGCCTGCGAGATGTCATCCGTACACGCGAAAGCGGCCTTCTGAGCTGGCTGCGCAGCACCGACACCTACGATCCGGACCGTTTGGCTGCGGACGAGGAGTTGCTGCGTCAGTACTACAACAAGAAGGGCTATGCGGACTTCCGTATCGTCTCCACCAGCGCAGACCTCGATCGCGAGCAGAACATCTTCTACGTGACCTTCACGGTGGAAGAGGGCGAGAAGTACGAGATTGGCGATGTCGAGATCGTTTCCACGATTGCCGACGTTGATCCGGAAGATCTTCGCCGCCTGATCCGTACCAAGAGTGGTCAGACCTTCAACTCGCTGCGCGTCGAGCAGTCTGTCGAAGACATCACGCTTCGTGTGTCGGAAGAGGGTTATGCCTTTGCTCGTGTCCGTCCGCGTGGTGCTCGTGACTACGACAACAACACGATCTCCCTGATCTACTACATCGAAGAAGGTCCTCGCGCCTACATCGAGCGGATCAACGTGATCGGCAACGACCGTACCCGTGAGTATGTCATTCGCCGCGAGTTCGACATTGCTGAAGGCGATGCGTTCAACCGTGCGCTTGTCGACAAGGCGGAACGCCGTCTGCGCAACCTCGGTTTCTTCGAGAAGGTTTCCATCACGACGCAGCAGGGCAGTGCACCTGATCGCGTGGTCGTGAACGTTCGCGTCGAAGAAAAGCCGACTGGTGAAATCTCCTTCGGTGTCGGTTATTCGACGGTTGACGGTGTCATTGGTGACATTTCGCTGACCGAGAAGAACTTCCTGGGCCGTGGCCAGTTCGTGAAGCTCGCTGTTGGCGGCGGTACGGACACCCAGTCCTACGAGTTCCGTTTCGTTGAACCGTTCTTCATGGGACGCCGTGTTGCCCTTGATCTGGACCTCTATCGCAAGGTGGATGATGCCAACGACTACCGTTCCTTCGATCAGAAGAAGACCGGTGGCGGGTTCGGTTTCACTCTGCCGCTTCGGGAAGATGAGCTGACTGTCCGTCTGTTCTACAACATCTTCCAGGAGAAGAACTCCGATCCGGACAACAACTCGACCAACATCAACAACTGTGACACCGCAAGCCTTTCCCTGGCGGTCTGTGACTCCCTCGGCACCTACCTGACGTCTCTGGTTGGCTACGAGCTGCGTTACAACACGCTCGACCGGATCCTGGATCCCTCCGACGGTATCTATGCTTCCTTCGGTCAGGAAATTGCTGGTCTGGGTGGCGACAGCTTCTACATCAAGACCGAAGCTCAGGCTCGCGCCTACAAGGAAATCCTGGCTGACTACGGTCTGATCGGTAGCCTGTCGGTGCGTGGTGGTAACATCATGGCCCTTGGTGATGAGCGTCTGCGTGTGTCCGAACAGTTCATGCTTGGTGGTACTCTCGTTCGTGGCTTTGAGAACCAGGGTATCGGCCCGCGTGACGCAACGACCGAAGACGCTATCGGTGGTCGGTTCTACTTCGCGGCAACTGCCGAAACCCGGTTCCCGTTCCCGGTCATCCCGAAGGAATTCGGCCTGAGTGGTGCAGTGTTTGCCGATGCCGGTTCGCTGTGGGATGCCGACAGCAGCCTGGTGAACTTGGTGGAAACCAACGGTGGCCAGATCGACTCGAACGACTTCAACGTTCGTGCGTCGGTTGGTGCAGGTATCCGCTGGAACTCTCCATTCGGACCTCTGCGGGCAGACTTTGCTTACCCGATCGTCAAAGACGACTCCGACAAAACGCAGATTTTCCGGTTGAGCGGCGGTACCCGCTTCTAAACTGCGGTCACATAGGATAAAAAACGGCCGCCGACACGTTCGGCGGCCGTTTTTGTTGGCTGGCAAGAAGGATAACATCATGTCCGAGCCAAAATTTTTTAAGTCTCCGGCTCCGGTCTCTCTTTCAGACATCGCAACGTGGGCGGAAGCTGAGATCGCTCGCGGCGAACCTACCCTGGAAATAACAGGTGTAGCGCCATTGGAAGATGCCACGCCCGGTGCTCTGGTGTTCTTCGACAACACCGCTTACCTGAAGCAACTGGACGGGACCACGGCAGCTGCATGCCTTGTCAACCGGAAACACAAGGACAAGGTGCCGGAGGGCGTTGCTGTTCTTGTATGTTCAGATGCCTATCGCTCCTGGGCGAAGGTCCTCGCCAAACTTTATCCTGCAGCCATGGTTCCGGTAGAACCTGGCGCCGCAGTCATTTCAGAACGGGCTGTAATCGATCCGGCTGCGTCGCTGGAAGACAATGTCACGGTCGAAGCTGGTGTCGTGATCGGTGCGGGGGCAGAGATCGGTGCGGGCACTGTGATCCGGGCCAACGCTGTCATCGGACAGGGCGTCAAGATTGGCCGGGACTGTGTGATCGGTTCGAATTGCACGGTTCAGCACACAGTGCTTGGCAACCGCGTCTACATGCATCCTGGCGTTTGCTGCGGTCAGGATGGCTTTGGCTATGCGATGGGGCCGATGGGTCATCTCAAGGTGCCCCAGGTTGGCCGCGTGATCATTCAGGATGACGTTGAAATCGGCGCCAACACCACCATCGATCGTGGAGCAAACCGGGATACCATCATCGGCGAAGGCACGAAGATCGATAACCAGGTTCAGATTGGCCACAATGTCGTGGTCGGACGTCACTGCGTGATCGTTTCTCAGGTTGGTCTTTCCGGAAGCTGCACACTCGAGGACTTCGTCGCCATTGGCGGACAAACCGGTGTGCGTGGTCACGTAACGATCGGCATGGGGTCGCAGGTGGCCGCGGTGAGCGTAGTCAACGATGATTTGCCTGCCGGGGGACGCTACGGCGGCACGCCCGCAAAGCCGGTCAAACAGTGGTTCCGTGAAGTTGCTGCCGTCAGAAAGCTTGCAGAGCGTGGCGGCGGATCGTAAACGGAATACAAACAGGACTTTGCGGCGGTAATTCGCCAAGGGGTATTATATGGAAGACGCAGAAAACAAAACACTTGCCAGCGCAGACATCATGCGGATCATGAAGCTGCTGCCGCACAGGTATCCTTTTCTTCTGATTGACAAGATCATCGAGATGGATGGCGACAACAGCTGCATCGGCATCAAGAACGTCACCATCAACGAACCGCACTTCACCGGACATTTTCCGGAGCGGCCCGTTTTCCCGGGTGTTCTTCTGATCGAAGCCATGGCACAGACCGCCGGGGCCCTTTGCGTTCATGCCCGTGGTGACGATGCGCCGCCGCAGCTTGTCTATTTCATGACCATCGACAAGGCGAAGTTCCGCCGGCCTGTTGAGCCTGGTGATCAGGTTCATTTCCACGTCAAGAAGATCAAGCAACGCTCCAACATCTGGAAGTTCGACGCCGTTGCCAAGGTAGATGGCAACAAGGTCGCAGAAGCTGAAGTCAGCGCCATGCTGGTAGATGCGTGAGGAAATATGACTGACATACATCCAACGGCCATAGTCGAAGACGGGGCCGTAATCGGCGAGGGCGTTCGAATCGGGCCTTATTCTACAGTTGGCACGAACGTGAAACTTGCTGACGGAGTTATCCTGGAATCGCATGTCGTCGTCACGGGCTACACGAGTGTGGGTGCCAAAACGCATATCTTTCCCTTCGCCAGCATTGGTCACAAGCCGCAAGATCTCAAGTTTGCGGGTGAAGTGAGCTTTCTGGAAATCGGCGCAAACAACCAGATCCGTGAACATGTCACCATGAGCCCCGGTACGGAAGGTGGCGGTGGCTATACCAGGGTCGGTGACAATTGCCTGTTCATGATGAGCTCGCATGTCGGCCACGATTGTCAGGTCGGCAATCACGCAATTCTGGCGAACAACGCCACGCTTGCAGGTCACGTCGAGCTTGACGACTTCGTCATTCTGGGCGGCTTGAGTGCGGTCCGGCAATGGTCTCGCGTTGGAACAGGTGCGATCGTCGGTGGAATGACCGGCGTCGAATTCGACGTCATTCCCTATGGTTCCGTGATCGGTGACCGCGCACGTCTTGCCGGTCTCAATCTGGTGGGTCTCAAGCGCAAGGGCTTGCCTCGGGAGCAGATCCACGCTTTGCGGGCAGCTTATCGCGCGCTGTTTGAGAGCAACGAAGGAACCCTGCGCAGCCGGGCAGAAGCTGTTGCTGCAGAAGGTGCCGATCAGCCCCTGGTCAAGACGGTTACCGACTTCATCCTTGAAAAGGAAGACCGCCGGTTCTGCACACCGCGCAGCGAAGACTGACTGATGAACAGGGCAGATACGGGACTGAAGCCACGCCTTGCCCTGATCGCAGGCAATGGCAGTCTGCCCTGTCAGATCGCTGAAGCGCTCAGCAGCGCCGGACGTGAATTCAGGATTATCGCCATCAAGGGCGAGGCTGATGAACGCACGCGGGCGCAAGCCGATACCGAACTTGGCTGGGGTGAAATCGGCCGGCTTTACAAATTTCTGAAAAAGACGGGGTGCCGGGACGTGCTTCTGATCGGAGGTGTCTCCAGGCGCCCTGATTTCACGTCCATACTTGGCGATTTGGGTACCTTGAAGCGATTGCCGACGATCATCCGGGCACTGGCCGGCGGTGATGACAGTCTGTTGACCAAGGTGATCCGGCTGTTTGAAGTTGAGGGGTATCGCGTTGTGGGGATCAAGGATGTGGCGCCGCAACTGCTTGCCTCAAGTGGTGTGCTTGGCAAAGTTCAGCCGAACCAGGGAGACTGGCGGGATGCTGAGCTGGCCTTGCGGGCGACGGAAAAGCTCGGTGAACTCGATATCGGTCAGGCGGCGATTGCTGTTGGTGGGCGGGTTGTTGCGCTTGAGGGAGCAGAAGGGACCGACGCCATGCTGCAGCGCTGCGCGGAGCTCAAGCGCATTGGCAGGATCCGTTGCAAAGGCCGCGCGGGTGTCTTGGTAAAGACAGCAAAGCCGAACCAGGACTTGCGGGTGGATCTTCCAACCGTCGGCCCGATGACTATTGACCTCGCAGCTGCAGCAGGCCTTGCCGGCATTGCAGTTGAGGCGAGCGGCGCACTGATCGCGGAAAAGGAAGAGACGCTCAGGAAGGCGGATAATGCCGGCCTTTTTGTCATCGGTATAGAGCACGGCACCAGGTTCGGGGTCACCACAAAGGGACAATCGGACGAGCGTTCGTGATGACAGGAAAAATGCCCACGATTTGCCTGGTTGCAGGCGAAGAATCTGGTGACCAGCTCGGGTCGGAATTGATGAAGGCGCTCAACGAACGGTTGGGCGTGGGTGTTCGTTACTGCGGTGTCGGCGGCGAAAGGATGATGTCTCTGGGCCTCAAAAGCTTCTTTGACATGTCTGATGTTTCCGTCATGGGGTTGACGGCAGTCCTCGCCAGATTGCCGTTGATCATCAGGCGGGTCTACCAGACCGTGGATGCCGTGGTTGCGGCCAATCCGGATATTCTGGTTATTATCGACAGTCCGGACTTCACGCATAACGTTGCCAAGCGCGTGCGCAAGCGCGCGCCGCACATACCCATCGTCGGTTATGTTTCGCCTTCTGTCTGGGCCTGGCGTCCAGGCCGAGCCCGCAAGATGAGCGTCTACGTCGACGACCTTCTGGCCTTGTTGCCGTTTGAACCTGATGTGCACCGCAAGCTCGGTGGCCCGCGCACCCATTACGTCGGCCATCCCTTGAGTGAAATCGCATCCGAACTGCGCCCCTCGGTTGGCGAAAGAACGCCTGTAGAGGCAGACGAGAAGATCCTGCTTGTGCTGCCGGGGAGCCGGCGAAGCGAGATTGACAGGTTGCTAGGCGACTTCGCTAAGACCGTTGCGATCGTCAAAGAAAAGTTGCCCGGGCTCAAGGTTATTCTGCCGGCAGTCGCGCACCTTGAAGACAAGATCCGGCAGGATACGGCCCATTGGCCTGTTCCGGTCGAGATTGTGACCGGCCTGGACGCCAAGCGGGCGGCCTTCAGAAAGGCGCACGCAGCCTTGGCCGCGTCCGGCACTGTTTCACTTGAGTTGGCTCTATCAGGCGTTCCGATGGTCGTTGCCTACAAGGTCGACTGGTTTTTCAGACGGATGAAGGAACTCAACCGGGTCTTCAAATTCTCGAGCGTTGATTCCTTTGTCCTGCCAAATATCATCCTGGGAACAAAAGCCATCCCGGAGTTCCTTGATGAGGAAGTGCAGCCAAAGGTGCTGGCGAACCATCTCGTTGAGCTTCTGAACAGCGGTCCTGAACGCCAGCAACAGATCGAGCATCTGCAATGGCTTGATGATGTCATGCGATTGCCGGACGGGCATAGCCAGCGCGGGGCTGCGGCCGATGTCGTGCTTGCTGCTATGAAGACAGAATCCTGACGATGTCGTCGCCTCGCTCAAAAGCGGCGGGGAACAGTTTCACCACGTCTTCATAGCCGGGCAGCCGTTGATAGGCGAGTGCGGGTATTCCACTGTCATTCATCGTGCGGACGATTTTGCTGCAATCGCTGCGTCCGGTGCGTATCAGAAGAAAGTCACAACTGCCAGAAACCGGTTGGCATCGGGTCTCTTGCGCGATCCTGCGTCCAGTGTCGTCGTGCATGCTTGCGAGACGGGCTGCCATGCGCCGGAGCTCATCGTATTTGCCGAACAAGCGTATCGCCATGGCGGCTTGAATGGCACTTATCATACTGCTCACGCGCGACTGGAGGAACTCCACAGCAGTCGTCTCGCTACAAAGCATATAGCCAAGTCCAAGACCCGCGAGACCGCTCTTTGAGGGCCGCGCAAAAGAACCAGGTTGGGATGCTTCTTCAAAAAGGCGAGGCAGTGTTCTGGGGCTTTTGAGAAAAGCACGTAAGCCTCGTCCAGGAGCACCAGTCCTTCTCTGGCACTCACCAGGTCCTCCAGTTCGCAGGGTGAAAGATCCTGCGTGGTTGGATTGTTCGGGGCACTTAGCAGGATAGTGTGATGCGAAGGAGATTTCCTGATCAGCTCGTCCAGTGTCGGGAACTTCTCCTGTGCGATACCGAGTTTCATCAAGGTCTTGTCGAACAGGAAGAAATCCTTGTTCAAGGTCGCCACTGGATGGTTCTCGGATCGGGTGATGAGAACCTGCTCCAGGAGCTGGATAATACTGTGGCCGAAGACAGCCGAGACACCATCCGAAAGTCCCAAAGCAGTGCGCGCTGCTCTCTCGGTTTTTTCCTGAAGGTCCGTTTCAATCCCGGCCAGTACGCCCGCGCTGGCAGCTTCGCCAATCTGGGCCGTTATTGCATGAATGTCAGCTTCGAAGGTTTTGGGCCACCTGAAAAGGTCCCTGGCGCTCCTTCAGAAGATGATTCAGCCTGAAAGGGGCAGCAGTTCTCGGGTATTTGAGACGGTTACTGGCCGGGCAAAACTGGTTCATGGTGCAGATATTGTCCGAAGACCGCTTCGCAGTCCTTGAAGTATTTTCGCGTGAAGAGGATGTGGGTGTGCCAGAAGATATCGACGACGTGGGTAGGTTGCAGGTGCACACTCGTGTCGGCGCCACATTGCATCTGGTCTCTGGCAGATTTGAGGAACGATCTGTAGGCCTCTTCAACCTTGCGGGCCGAGGAGATTGGAAGCTCCGATGAATCGGTGCAGGCCAGACAAACAAAAACCGGGTGCAGTTCGCCCCCGGTTCTTCCAAGTCTCGTGGGATTAGGTTGCTTCGTTCAGGCGTTGGCTACGTTGTCCAGGAAATGCCCGACTTCATTCTTCAGAATATCGGTTTTCTGCGACAATTCGCTTGAAGCGCCGAGAACCAGATTGGCGTTCTGACTGGTCTGGGCGACTGCCTGCGATAGATCCGACATGTTGGTCTTTACGGAACCTGTGCCCTCGGCAGCCCGCTGAACGTTGACCGAGATTTCGCTCGTTGCAGCACCTTGCTGTTCGACTGCCGCTGCAATGGTTGAGGTGTATTCGTTGACCTCTTCCATAGTCTGTGTGATCGCCTCAATTGCGACAACGGCGTCCTTGGTTGCGTTCTGGATTTCGGAGATCTGCGAGCTGATTTCCTCAGTGGCCTTGGACGTCTGGGTTGCCAGTTCCTTTACTTCGGCGGCAACGACTGCAAAACCCTTGCCGGCCTCGCCGGCGCGTGCAGCTTCGATCGTTGCATTGAGGGCCAGGAGATTGGTCTGCTCTGCAATCGCCTGGATCAGGTTGACGACTTCGCCGATCTTGGTGGCTGCTGTCGAAAGGCTTTGAACCTTTTCGTTGGTAACCTGCGTGCCTTCGGTTGCCCGGTCGACAACCTGCGTGGTCTGGTTCACCTGACGGGAGATTTCCTGAATAGAAGCGGCAAGCTCTTCTGCGGCGCTCGCAACCGTCTGAACGTTCTGTGTCGCTTCGTCGGTTACACCATAGGTGCTATCGGCAAGGCTGGAGTTCTGGCTGGCGATAGCGCTGAGATCCTGAGCGGTGCCATCAAGTGTCTGTGCCGTTTCTGCAACGGAGCCCAGGACTTCTGTCGCTTTCTCTCGGAAACCGGAAATCAGCGCCTCAATGCGGGCTTGCCGCTCTGCACGCAGGTGCTGGTCTTGCTCTGTTTCCGACTGCAGGCGCAGACGCTCAACAGCGTTGTCGCGGAAGACCTGCATGGTTCGGCTCATGTCGCCAATCTCGTCACCGCGCCCGATACCGTCGATCTCGACATCCGTGTCACCTTCCGCCAGGCGGGACATTGTTTCGGTGGTCCGGCGGAGAGGGCGTGTTACCGCGAAGTTGAGTGCGATAGCCATCCCAACGCCGGCCAGGATGGCTGTCAGAAGGGCGAGGCTGATAACGCCAAGTGCGCTGGTGCTGGAGGCTTGTGCAGCAGTGCTCTGATTGGTGGAGATGGTGGTGATTTGCGTTTGCACTGTCTGAGACAGTTCCGTCATGGTGTCGATCTGTTCGGCGAGCTGGAGCTGGTTTGAAGCCAGTTCGGAAAAACTCGCAGCGAAGCTGTCGATAGAGCTCTTCACAGCCGGGACGATGTCGGCGATCGCTGGGAAGTCCTTTGCGCTCGATTCGAGCCGGGACGCCAGTTTGTCGAGGCCCTCGATACCGGTCGTCACGGTCTGCTGAGACGTGTCGCTCGGCGACAGCATGAAGTAGAACGCGGCGGCCTTTACTGCGTTTGCGTCTGCCTCGATCTGCATAACCGTGTCCGCGACGCTGTCGACGACATAGAAACGCTGGTTGATCTGGTCAGCCTGTGCATAGACATTGTCGATGGCCACATTTGCCTGTGACCGGATTTCCTTCACATCGGAAACAAGCTGCTCGAACCCCGCCTTGGCGGCATCTGTCAGGTCGAAGATCGCGATGTAGTCCTTCGTCTCGGTCAGTTTGCCGAGTGTCTGCTCCAGTTCGGCCGTTTTGGCAGCAAGCTGCTGGAACTTGCCCGGGTCGACGCCGTCAAAACTGTTTGCTGCCATCTGCTTGGCAGAAGGAACAAGCAGGGCAACCCGATCCTTGATGTCTGAAAGCTGCTTGGCGTTGTTGGCTGCAGCGTTGAAAAGATTTTGAAGGGTAAGCGCCTCTTCCTGGAAACCGGCGGCAGCCTGGCCCACCTTGTTGGCGAGCACCAGCGTCTTGCGTGCGTTTGTCTCGTCCTGGCTGACGCCGTCTCGTGCCATCAGGGCCTTGCCGAGAATCTCCGAAGAGATCTTCTCAAGATTTTGCACAGCGCCATCAAGTTGCTGTTGCTTTGCGGTCTGTGTCTGCGTCAGGCCGACGACCTCTTCGAAAGCCTCACGGAATTGCTTTACAGCAGTAGCTGCTTCAGCGACGGGAACCTGAGCTTCGGGATCAGCCTTGAGCTGGTTCTGGAGCGTTTCAAGTTCGGCACTCAACACACCGATGTCGGAGATTGTCGCCTCAGCTGTCTGAAGGTCCTGTGAGGACAGGAAGCTTTCCTTCTTGCTTGCCAGGTTTTGCAACTGTGCAATGGCGGAAGTTGACTGTTTCGCAACCTCCATACGCTCCGAGAGGGTCAAGACGCTGTATGCGCCAACACCACCTACAATGCCCGTAAGGGCAACAACGGCAGCAAAGCTACCGCCGACTTTTACCCCAAACTTCAAGTCAGAAGCGAACTTCAGGAAACTCATGTTAACCCCTCGAAACCCCAGCGTGTTCAATGCGCGCTATTTGTTTGAAAGGGTAAGCAAAGATTCCTTATTATTCGTGAAAGTTCTCTACTACGGGAATTTAGGGTGTAATTATAACGATTAATTCTTTATCTCATATGTAAATGAGGAAAATTAGAGAAATATCATTTCGAGTTTTAAGTGCGTGTTTTTAACTTTTTTTGCTTCAGTTTATTTTTCGGAAAATATTCGATATTTTCTATTCTCTTGAGTAATGGTAGGTGAATGCTTTTTTTCTTGCCTCGATTGAACGGGAAAAATATTTCTTGGATTTGTTTTGTTTCCGCTGGGTCACAAAATAAAGAAGACGCCCGGCAATAAAGCCGAGCGTCTTCCGTTTTGATATGCATTCAGCTGAAATGCTGCTGCAAATTCCAGGCGTTTGTCGGTGTGCGGCCTTAGCGGCGCTGGTCGATCGGCGTGTAGTCGCGCAGTTTCTCACCAGTGTAGAGCTGGCGCGGACGGCCGATGCGCTGGGACGGATCTTCCACCATTTCCTTCCACTGGGCGATCCAGCCGACGGTACGGGCCAGAGCGAACAGAACGGTAAACATCGTGGTCGGGAAGCCAAGCGCGCGCAGCGTGATGCCGGAATAGAAGTCGATATTCGGGTACAGCTTCTTCTCGACGAAATATTCGTCGTTGAGCGCGATTTTTTCGAGCTCCATGGCAACGTCCAGCAGCGGATCGTCCTTGATGCCAAGCTCGCCGAGAACTTCGTGCGTGGTCTTCTGCATGATGCGCGCACGCGGGTCGTAGTTCTTGTAGACGCGGTGACCAAAGCCCATCAGACGGAATGGATCGTTCTTGTCCTTGGCACGAGCGACATATTCCGGAATGCGGTCCACGGAGCCGATTTCCGACAGCATGTTGAGCGCTGCTTCGTTGGCACCGCCGTGTGCCGGCCCCCAGAGGCAAGCGATACCGGCTGCGATACAGGCAAACGGATTTGCACCCGAAGAACCTGCCAGACGAACCGTGGAGGTCGATGCATTCTGCTCATGGTCGGCGTGAAGAATGAAGATGCGATCCATGGCGCGGGCCAGAACCGGGTTCACCTTGTATTCCTCGCAAGGGACCGCAAAGCACATGTGCAGGAAGTTTGCCGCATAGCTCAGGTCGTTGCGCGGATAAACGAATGGCTGACCAACGTGGTACTTGTAAGCCATTGCGGCGATGGTCGGCATCTTCGCGATCATGCGCAGGGAGGCAACCATGCGCTGGTGCGGATCAGTGATGTCGGTCGAGTCGTGATAGAAAGCGGACAGCGCCCCAACCGTGCCGACCATGACTGCCATCGGGTGGGCGTCGCGACGGAAGCCGGAGAAGAACCGGTTCATCTGTTCGTGGATCATTGTGTGGTAGGTCACACGATTGACGAAGTCGTCCTTCTGGGTCTTCGTCGGCAGTTCGCCGTAGAGCAGAAGATAGCAGGACTCCAGGAAGTCGCCGTGGTCCGCGAGCTGCTCGATCGGGTACCCGCGGTAGAGCAGGGTGCCTTCGTCACCATCAATATAGGTGATCTTGGACTCGCAGGAGGCGGTGGAGGTGAAGCCCGGGTCGTAGGTGAACATGCCCGTGTCCTTGTACAAGGACGAGATGTTCACAACCGACGGTCCGATGGATCCGTCAAGAACGTCGAATGCGTGGTCGTTACCACCGACATTGAGCTTGGCGTTGTTGTCGGCCATTCAGAAACCCCTTTACGTTAAACGGATGTGCTGTCCTGGTTTGACCCTTCTGGCGATGGGTCCCGTTTCCGGTTGCCGGACCAGCACTGGAGACTTTTTCGCGTCTTGCGTAGCCCATTTACTGCACTGCCGCAAGCTGGCCGATATAACGCTTTGGTCAAAGACGGATTTCGCCAACCAGAGTGACTGCCGGAAGCTTGGCTTTTGCCTAAAAATGCATCCGGCAGTGCTTTGTCTCAGGCTGCCTGATCCTGAATTCTGGCAAGGGATTCTTCCCGGCCAAGAGCGATCAGGACGTCATAAATGCCGGGTGACGTGCCTCGGCCCGTCAGCGCGGCCCGTAGCGGCTGCGCCACCTTGCCCAGTTTCAATTCCTTGTCTTCCGCGTAGGCCTTTACAGCAGTTTCCAGCGGGTCCGCGCTCCAGTCAGAAGCGCTGGAAAGAACATCGTGAAGATCCTTCAGGATCGCCCGGGCGTCGTCGTCCAGGATCTTCTGGGCCTTTTCGTCGGTGTCGAGCGGGCGCTGACGCCACAGATAGGAGGCGCTTTCCGTCAGTTCGACCAGGGTCTTGGCCCGTTCCTTCAGTCCGGGAAGTGCAGCAAGCGTGGTGTTCTCGTTGTCACCATCCGCAAGCCAGGCGAGAATCTGGTCGCCGCCTTCGGCGTGTGCGAGATAGACCTTCCAATGGTTCAGCAATTCGCCGTCATCGGTCGCGCGCATGTAATGACCGTTGAGGTTCTCAAGTTTCTTGAAATCGAAACGCGCAGCCGACTGGCCGACAGCGTCGAAACCGAACCACTTGATCATGTCTTCGAGCGAAATGATTTCCTCGTCACCATGGCTCCAGCCGAGACGTGCCAAATAATTCCGCATGGCCTGCGGCAGATAGCCCATCTCGCGATAGGCTTCGGCGCCGGTCGCACCGTGACGTTTGGAAAGTTTTGCGCCGTCCGGCCCGTGAATGAGCGGAATATGCGCCATCGCCGGCACATCCCATCCCAGAGCCTTGAAAATGAGCGTCTGGCGGGCTGCATTCGTCAAGTGGTCGACGCCGCGGATGATGTGTGTGATGCCCATGTCGTGATCGTCCACCACAACGGCGTGCATGTAAGTCGGCGTCCCGTCGGAGCGCATCAGTACGAAGTCATCAAGGTCCTTGTTCGGGATCACGACGCGACCCTGAACGAGATCGTCGACCACCGTCTCGCCTTCCTGAGGGGCCTTGATGCGGATGACCGGGTCAACGCCGGCCGGGGCTTCGGACGCGTCTCGCTCGCGCCATGTCCCGTCATAGCGGGGCGGCTTGCCCTCGGCGCGGGCTTTCTCGCGCATGGCGTCGAGCTCTTCCGGGGTGCAGTAACAGCGATAGGCCGTGCCGTTGGCCAGCATTTCCTCGACCACTTCCTTGTGGCGCTCAACACGGGAAAACTGGGAGATCGGGTCTCCGTCCCAGTCGAGCCCAAGCCAGGACAGGCCGTCAATCAATGCGTCCACCGCTTCCTGTGTGGAGCGAGCCCGATCCGTATCTTCGATCCGCAGCAGCATCTTGCCGCCGTGATGACGCGCGAAGAGCCAGTTGAAGAGCGCGGTGCGGGCGCCGCCGATATGCAGGAACCCCGTCGGGGACGGGGCGAAGCGCGTGACGATGTTCTGTGCCATGGTGCTTTATGAAAGTCTCTGTCAGTATGACGGCGCGGAGCGCGCCGGATTGGTGGCGCGGTCTTAGCACAGGCTTTGGCGAGGCTAAATAGGGGCTCCGGCCATTTCTTGGACCAAAACGAGGAGCTGAAGTGACGTCACGGTCCGGTCCGCTCGATATTTCTGCCGGCCGGTCGCAAACGGCAACCCTTGATGTTGATCGCGAGGATTTATCACCTGCCGTGCTCAAGCCTGAAGTACTTGAGAAACGGCGTTCAAGGCTCGCGGGTGCTGGTCACACTTATTCCGCTCACAATGCGTCAGCAGATCGTCTTTGGGATTCGCAAGGGCTGTTGTGGTGTGCCTTCGCGTTTGCCGGGGGAATTGGTGTCTACGTTTCATTGCCTGAAGAACCTTCCTGGGTTCTGTTGGGGGTTCTGGTCGTGCTGGTAAGCGCGGTTCTCTGGCGTGTGAAGCGGCGCGGCACGGTGGCGGTTTCCGTCGTTCTCTTCCTGACATTCTTTGCCGGACTGGCAGCTTCCAGTCTTCGCACGGCATATGTTTCGGCGCCGCGCCTTGCCGAGCAGATGAACGCGGATCTTGTTGGCTACATAGAAGAGATTGACAGCGGGGCGGCCGGTCACCGGATCGTACTGGCCGTATCCTCGGTCAATGGGCGTCCTGTCGAGGAGGGCGAGTTCCCTGCTAAGGTGCGCTTGCGCGTTCCGGCAGGAAGCGACATTGACGTGGGGCGCACCGTGAGCGTCAGTGCGCGGTTGTTTCCCCCTGCAGGTCCCGTCTTTCCAGGAGGATACGATTATTCCTTCCGGGCCTTCTTTCAGCAGATAGGTGCGACGGGTTTCAGTTTCGGGTCCCCCGAGGTCATCGAGGCTGAGGACGTTGGAAATGAATTTCGCCCGGCCGTTGCCGTTGCCAAGCTTCGAATAGACCTTGCGGAACGCATCAGGGCCAATCTTTCGGAAGGACCGGAAACCGCACTGATCGTTGCTCTTCTGGTTGGAGACCGCAGCGGAATTACCGAAGAGCAGGAAGAGATTTTGCGGGCCGCCGGACTGGCTCACATTCTTGCAATTTCCGGACTGCATATGGCGCTCTTTGCCGGCGGCGCCTATGGCGCGGTCTTGCTGCTCTTTTCGTTGGTGCCGGTCCTGACGCTCAGGTGGCCGGTGCACAAATGGGCCGCGCTTTCAGCCCTTGGTGCTGCAGTTATTTATCTGCTTCTGTCCGGTGGTGCGGTTGCGACGCAACGATCGTTCCTGATGATTGCGATTGTCTTTGTCGGAATTCTGGTGGGGCGACGCGGCCTGACCCTGCGAAGCGTAGCGTTGGCTGGCCTCGTACTCTTGCTGATTGCTCCCGAGAGGTTGTTTTTTCCCGGCTTCCAGATGTCCTTCGCTGCCGTGATCTGCCTGGTCGCCGTATATGACCTGTGGCGGCAGCGAGATCGTTCCCTGTCATCTGGTGAAAGAGTGTCCGGATGGGGCGTGGCGACTTGTCTTTACCTCGGCAAGTGGGCTGCAGGGCTGTTCGTCACCGCATTGGTCGCAGGGCTGGCGACCGGCATTATAGGAGCTCATCACTTCAGCCGCATCGCACCCTATGGCCTTGTCGGCAACTTGCTGGGAATGCCGGTGTTTTCACTTGTTGTGATGCCGATGGGAGTACTTGCATTCGTTCTGATGCCATTCGGCCTTGCGGCTCTCCCTCTGGCTGTCATGTCTTTCGGAGTTTCACTTCTGTTGAAGGTCGCCTCCTTTACCGCAGCCCTTGATGCCGGCAGCGGAACTTCCGGAAGGCTCGACGGGGTTGCTGCATTGCTGTTGCTATCAGCATTGTTTGCCGGATTGTTGGTGCCTGGCAGAAAGCGTGTGCTCGCAGGAGTGCCTCTTGTCGCAGGAATATTGATTGTTCTCACCAGCCGGCCTCCGGATATCCAGATTGCTGCAAGCGGCTCTCGAATAGCTGCCCGCGATGAAACGGGAATTTTGCGCTACGCAGCAAGGGGGAGATCGTTTGCAAGTGATCTCTGGCTGCAGTCGGAAGGAGTGAGGAGTGATGCGATCTTGTCGCGCAAGATGAAATCACCTCAAAGAAATTGCGATGACGACGGTTGTGTCATCAGGGCCTACGTCGATTCAGAGGACGCAGAACGGCTGGATGGCAAGCGATCCTTTCTTGCAATCGCGCAGCCAAAGACATTTGAAGCGTTTCAGCTGGATTGCCGATATGCCGATTTGGTCGTGACCGATCTTGTCGCCCCGGAGAGCTGCGGTGCAGCCCTCGTCCTGGATCGCGGTACGCGCACCGAACGTGGTGCCGTCTCCATCTGGCTATCGCCCGGTGATTTCAGCGAGGCCGCAAATGCTACGAGCGGTGCCAGTGCACCGGGCCATCCGCCAAACGAAAATCTGAAAATCGAGAAACTGAAGTTTGCCATCCCTGACCCACCGCGCCCCTGGCATCACCAGGGTACGGTAACGAGAGACAGCCTGCGTCTAGCCGAGCGCGCCTCGGTGGCCGAAGCGCGCGCAGAGGAGTGACTGGTCAATACTGACGAAACAGGGCAACGAGGCGGCCCTGAACACGAACGCGGCCGGGACCGAAGATCCTGGTTTCATAAGCCGGGTTGGCTGCTTCAAGAGCGATGGAAGCGCCTTTCTTGCGCAGCCTCTTCAAGGTGGCTTCTTCATCGTCCACAAGTGCAACCACGATGTCGCCACTGTCGGCGCTGTCGGTCCGGCGGATAAGCACGGTATCACCGTCCAGAATGCCCGCCTCAATCATGGAATCGCCACGAACCTCCAGAGCATAGTGCTCCCCGCGACCAAGCAGGTCCTGCGGCACTGTGATGGAATGGCTGTGTGTTTGAATGGCCTCGATGGGCACGCCGGCTGCAATGCGGCCCATGACGGGGATTTCGGTAACACTGGACACCGGCACCGGTGCAGCTTTTTCCGGCTCAGGTTTGCCGAGTGAGCCTTCAATGACTTCAGGTGAGAAGCTGCCTCTTGGCCGTGGAGCACCCAGGCCGGGTGCGATGGAGTCCGGAAGACGAACAACCTCCATGGCTCTGGCCCGGTTCGGCAGGCGCCGGATGAAGCCACGTTCTTCAAGCGCGGTGATCAGGCGGTGAATGCCAGACTTGGAGCGCAGGTCGAGCGCATCCTTCATTTCGTCGAAAGACGGCGGCACACCGGTTTCTTTCAGTCTTTCGTGAATGAACATGAGCAGTTCGTACTGCTTGCGCGTCAGCATGTAGGCGTCCCCTGACCGAGAAAACATCTGGTACAAATCAAGAACATGGTACCTGTTCTCATTGTGTTCTGCAAGGGTAAATGTTCTCTTACTGTTCTTGGCTTCGAACAAGTTGCCGTATTCAATCCGTCTCCGATATCGGATTTAGGTCATCCTTCGATCCGGTCAGGATCAGCAGTTCACAGGTGATCAAAGTCGGCGCGCCACCAGCGGTGAGAATGCCCCGATGCAGTCCACCTTCGAGATCAACGGCGCGGATTGGGACGCAAAGCTCTTGCTTCGGTTTCGCGCCAGCGTTTGCAGACAGGAGTATCTCGGAGATCAGACCTGTCATCGGCTGGGCATCGCGGAACGCTGCTCCGGCCAGACTGCCCAGTCCATAGACTTCGTAGGAGGGTGCTTTCAGCTCTTTTGCGAGTTCTTGGATGCTGTCCGTCAGGTCGGCAAACGGAGCGAGTGTGGTGATAAGCGCATTGTAGTCGGTTGTCCGTGACTGTTCGTCATCCTGTTGCACACGAAACAGCGTGAATTCGGTTTCCGGATCCAGCGATGCCACGAACGCTGCGCCTTGCAGGCCGTACCCTTTGATAGCCCCTTGATGCGCAACCTTCAGCGTATGCGGCAGTAAGTGGCCAAGGTGCTCGACTTCTTCCTCGTGCCAATAAGCGTGTACATGAGCGAACCATTCACCATCTCGTATCCCGAGAATGGCAACTGCGGACTTCAGCGTTGCGCCTTTCGAAGAGTGCGTGTCGCTGTACCAGGCTGCATGTCGGTCATCGATTGCACAGGCAGGCATTACGAAGTCGAACGCTTCGAGCGTGAGCCCGGAAAGATCGAGAACGGCGGAGCTCAGTCCTTGGTGCGTGGCGAAGCGGCCCAGCGCCTCCAGCAAGGGAGTTTGCTCTGCCAGGGAGATTTCCAATGGTTTCGCCAGACATCTGGCATGGGGGAGCCGATTGATGGCAGAAGGGCCGGGATGACGAATGTCGGACAGAGACCTGGGGGCGGGCCGTCTCACAACAGGCCTTTCTCGGTCAAATGCTCCCGCACCAGTTTCTTGGTGATCTTGCCATAGGCACTTGTCGGCATTGCGGGAATGAAGAGATAACGTGCAGGCATCTTGTAACGGGCGATCTTGCCGTTCAGATAGTCGCTGAGTTCCTGAGGGTCGGGTGACTTGTCCGGGGCAGCCACACAAACGGCTAGGCCGACTTCGCCCCATTGCCTGTCCGGAATGCCGAGAATTGCGACCTCGGAAATATCCGGATGTGTAAGCAGCACTTCCTCGACTTCCTTCGGGTAGACGTTGGAGCCACCAGAAATGTACATGTCCGACGCTCGGCCTGTCAGAAAGAGGTAGCGCTGTTCATCCATGTGACCGATGTCTCCGGTGCGGAACCAGCCGTTCCGGAAAGACTTCTGGTTGGCGTCTTCGTCTTCCAGATAGCCAGCACAGACTGCCGAACCGATGACGCAGACTTCACCCGTTTCATTGGGGGGCAGATGATTGCCTTCCTCGTCCTGAATCGAAACCTCTATACCTGTGCGCTCCGTACCGCAGGTGCCGCTGCGTGTCTCAGGTCCATCCTCCAGAAAATGATCCTGTGGCCGCAGCACGGTGATGTTTCCGGTGACCTCGCCAAGTCCGTAGTATTGAACCAGAACCTGCCCCAATTTCTGGAGAGCCAGCTTCTGGTCCTCCCTGTACATGGGAGCCCCCGCATATATGACGTGACGAAGGCTCGAGTGATCGTACTGATCGACAGCAGGGTCTTCCACCAGGCGTTTGACGATAGTGGGAACGGTGAAGAGATTGCTGACCTTGTGTTTCTCGATCAACTCGAATGCAGTCGAAGGATTGAAGCCGCCTCCGGGCAGGAGAACATGTGTGGAACCAACTGATAGCTGGGCAATCAGTTGCAACCCTGCACCGTGTGACAATGGAGCTATGACCAGCGACGCATCGCGCTCCGTCGTCCCGGGCAACAGGTCTGCCATGTAGTTGACGCAAACGAATCCGATCTGCCCGTGACTGAGGACAACCGCCTTCGGGCGGCCGGTTGAGCCTGAGGTGAAGAACAGCCAACAGGGATCGTTATAGTCCACTGCCTCGTTCTGCAGGACCTGTCCCTGGTAACGGGAGAGGAGATCCTCATAGCTTGTGCCAAAGTCGCTGGCTCCAATTGTAATGCATCCTGTCAGCTGATCTTGGGCGTTTCGCACTGCATCGGCCTGAGCACCAAAATCAGCGTCACACAGGAAAACCTTCGCCTTCGCTTTTACCGCAGCATAGGCCGTTTCGCCCGGAGCCTGTCTGAAATTGCAGGGAACCCAGATGGCTCCCAGACGAAATGCGGCCAACATGATCTCGATCATCTGATGCGAGTTCTGGGCCTGGACCAGCAAGCCGTCGCCCTTGGAAACGCCGAATTCCGATTGGAGACCCTTGGCAAGTGCGGAGACGCGCGAATCGATTTGCGACCAGCTCAAGGTGACCCCATCCTCGACAACTGCGGGACCAGAGGGCCACCGGGCAGCGTTCCTGGACAGAAAATGCGCAAGATTGGCCACGCGATTGGAACAGCGCTCCACCATCTAAGTTTGCCTCCCGACTACTGGTTTTTTCAGACGTTAGGTTGATGGCAGTCCGTTTGACAAGTTGAGATTGGCATTCAGGCCGTTCCGCTTTCTAGGTAAATCGTGCAAGTATGCCGCCGATCGGTTTCGACGTTTGCCTGAGGATTTCGAATGAGTGAGATGACGATTATTGATTGGGACGATGCCTATTCAAATGCTGCCTATATTCCGGGCGCTGACGATTTCATCGTGCGCTGGGCGCAGGAAGCGGAAACCTTCCGGAAAAGCTGGGTCGAAAAGGATCTGGATGTCGTTTACGGGGAAGGGGATCGTCAGCGGTTCGATGTGTTTCGGCCACAGAGGAAGTCCAAGGGGCTCGTCGTGTTCGTGCACGGGGGCTACTGGTTGAGATTCGATAAAAGTTCCTGGTCGCATTTTTCTAGCGGCTGCCTGGCAAGAGGCTGGACGGTATGCATGCCGTCGTATGATCTGGCTCCTGAGGCGCGGATCGCAGATATCACGCGGCAAATCTCTGTTGCGATTACAAAGGCGGCTGCTCGCGTCGGTGGCCCGATCCGTCTTGCCGGGCATTCCGCCGGTGGGCATCTGGTCACACGCATGATTTGCGAAGACAGCCGGTTGCCGAAAGACGTTCTGGATCGAATCGAGCGTGTTGTTTCCATTAGCGGTTTGCACGACCTTCGCCCGCTCAGAAACACGGTGATGAACAAGTCCTTCCAGATGAACGAAGACGATGCCATGGACGAAAGTGCGGCATTGATGGTGCCCGCCGTCGACTGTCCGGTTGTCGCCTGGGTCGGTGGAGCGGAGCGTCCGGAGTTTCTAAGGCAATCGAAACTCCTTGCGGATGCCTGGCCAATGGCCACCTACAAGGAGGATCCCGGCCGCCATCATTTCGATGTCATAGACGGTTTGAAGGATCCCGATAGTGAACTGACGGAAACCTTGCTGGCCCCTTGAGCCACTCACGAGGAGGCGCATATGCGTACTGAAAGCGACAGCATCGGCGAAATAGACGTGCCGGAGGACAAATACTGGGGGGCACAGACACAGCGCTCCTTGAAGTATTTTTCCATCGGTAGCGACCTGATGCCGATAGAGCTTGTCCACGCTTATGGCGTTTTGAAGAAGGCAGCGGCCCTTGCAAACGAAGAGCTGGGGTTGCTGGATGCAGATCTTGCTCGGTTGATTGTCCAGGCTGCCGACGAAGTTATTGATGGAAAACTTGACGACCATTTTCCGTTGCACGTCTGGATGACCGGCAGCGGAACACAAACCAACATGAACGTGAACGAAGTGATCTCCAATCGCGCCATTGCCCTTGCCGGTGGTGTGTTGGGGTCAAAAGATCCGGTTCATCCGAACGATCACGTGAACCTGTCTCAATCGTCCAATGACAGCTTTCCCGCAGCGATGCACATGGCCGCTGCACTCCAGGTGACGCATCGCCTTTTGCCCGGCGTGCAGATGCTCCACAAGAGCCTGCAAGACAAAGCCGACGCCTGGGACGACATCATAAAGATCGGCAGAACGCATATGCAGGACGCCACGCCTCTGACGCTTGGTCAGGAGTTTTCCGGTTATGCGGAAATGCTGCGTCAGGACATTGAGCGCATCAGTTTTGCCCTAAAGGATGTCTATGGACTTGCGCTGGGCGGAACCGCAGTTGGGACGGGAATCAACGCTCATTCCCTTTTTGCGGAGTTGTCTGCCACCCGGATCGCGGAACTGACGGACTTGCCGTTCTATACGGCTCCGAACAAGTTTGCGGTTCAGGGGGCGCATGATGCTCTTGTCATGTTGAGCGGAGCGTTGAAGACGCTTTCAGTGTCCTTGTTCAAGATCGCAAACGATATCCGCCTCTTGTCCTGCGGGCCCCGCTGCGGTTTCTTTGAGCTGAAAATTCCGGCAAACGAGCCCGGCTCCTCGATCATGCCAGGCAAGGTCAACCCGACGCAGTGCGAGGCACTGGCGATGGTTGCAGCACAGGTGATGGGCAATGACGTCGTCGTCGGGATAGGTGGCGCCAGTGGCTACCTGGAGATGAATGTCTACAAGCCGCTGATGATCAATGCGATCCTCCAGTCGGTAAAGATCATGGGCGACGGTTGCACCAACTTCTCCCTTTTCCTGGTGGAAGGCATGGAGCCGAACGAGAAGCGCATCAGGGAGTTTCTGGATCAATCCCTGATGCTGGTGACTGCGCTAAGTCCGGTGATCGGATATGACAAGGCCAGTCATGCCGCACACCATGCGTTCGAGCATGATCTGACCTTGAAGCAGGCGTGCCTTGACCTTGAATTCGTCAGTGCGGAGGAATTCGACCGGGTTGTTGATCCGGCGAAGATGGTCCAGCCGTCGCTTTAGGTCGGCCGAAAGGTTCCCGATGAGCGCTTTCGTGATGCGCTGGGCAATTCGGCGTACGACTACAAGAGACCCCTTTGCGCGAGATTGCGCATGAGGGAGCTTATGCCGAATGTCCATTCCGGACATTCGGTCGAAAGCCGGACCGTGTTGCTCAATCGACCGAGGCCCGGACTTTCGATTGTAACGACGTCGCCCAGTTTGTGAGTGAAACCTTCTCCGGCAACGTCCCGGTCCTGCGTCGGTGCGAAGAGGGTACCGAGAAACAGCATGATCCCGTCGGGATACTGATGATGACGGCCCAGGGTTTGCCGGACCAGATCCAAAGGATCTCGACTGATTTCCTTCATCGAAGATCTTCCCTTCAGGATGAAGCCGTCCGTTCCCTCCACCGTCAGGTCCAGCTCTGCCAGTCGAACGTCATCCAATGAATATCCCTGGTCGAATAGTCGGATCATCGGTCCGATCGCACAGGATGCATTGTTGTCCTTTGCCTTGGACAAGAGCAGAGCCGAACGGCCCTCGACATCACGTAGATTGACATCGTTTCCTAGCGTCGCGCCAACAATCACACCCATTGAGGAGACTGTCAGAACCACTTCCGGCTCTGGGTTGTTCCAGCTGGACACCGGGTGCAGTCCGACGTCGGCTCCGGTGCCGACGGAGGAAAGAACCTGCGCCTTGGAAAAGACCTCGGCATCCGGGCCGATGCCGACTTCCAGGTATTGGCTCCAAAGGCCCTCGGAGATAAGCGCTTGTTTGACCTTGGCGGCTTCTTCGGATCCGGCTCGCAGGTTCCGCAGGCTGTCGCCGATGGTTGCACCTACCCGTGCCCGTATGGCTTCGGCCTTTTGAGGATCTCCTGCCGCTTTCTCCTCGATCACGCGTTCGACCATGGAATTTGCGAATGTCACGCCACATGCCTTCACTGCCTGTAAATCGCAGGGAGCCAGAAAATGCAGGTTGGCGAGATCGCTGCAGGTACCTGCCGCGATTTCATCCAGAGTGCCAAGATCTTCTCCTTTAGCTGCGGCAACATAGGCAGCCGGTTCCGTTAGTTCGCAAATATCCCGAACGGTGGGGGCCGCTGCGGACGTGATGTCGAAAACGCGGTTTTCGCGCAGCGTGACGACGGCGGGCCCCCTGACATCGGGTCGCCAGACACGGCCCAAAAATGTGCCGGAGGACAATTCAGTTTCTGAATAGAATTTCATGGCGTTCCCGGGTTGGCCGTTAGGCCATCATTGTTGGTTTTCCCTAGTCTGCTGGGAAAATTCTCAGTTGTCCAACAAATGTGGAAACGCAGGCGCCATTCCATAGGTGCGCTAGAGAGAGTGGGTATCTGGTCAGGAAATTACCGGTGTCTCTCTCTGTTTGCCGGACAGACCAACAGGTTTGCAGGCAACCAGGTCACTCCTGGAGGGTCGAAGCGACCAGCTTGTCCGCCATGGCCTTGTTTTGCACCAGCATGTCTTTCATGCGTCCACGTGCCAGTTCTGCGTCTCCGGAATCGATCGCTTCAGCAACGCCTACGTGATTGCGACGTGCAATCTTTTCTTCCGGAGGGGTTCGTTGTGAGGCGGCATAGGAAAAGAGCATGACCGCGTAGATCAGATTCTGGAGCTGGGAAAGCATCTGATTGCCACTGGCCTGCAGGATCGTGGCATGGAACATGTAGTCGGCGCCGATCATGCTTTCCTGACCATCCAGAGGATGGATGGCACGCGCGGCCGCAAGAATGGTGTCGCGTTGCTCCCGGCTTGCGTTGACGGCTGCCAGAGCGGCGGCCTCCGGCTCGAAAATCAGTCTGAGGTCGGTTGCTTCCGCATAAATTCTCGCAGTCTGCGGACTTCTTGGGTCATGCCAGCGAATGACGTCCGGATCGAGAAGGTTCCAGTCGTCAAAGGGGCAGACCCGAGACCCATATCTGCGTGCCGTTCGAACAAGCCCTTTGCCGCAAAGCACCTTGATGGCTTCTCGGACAACAGTTCGCGAAACACCGAGGCTGTCGACAAGTTCGTCCTCACGCGGAAGGATCGCGCCTGTCGGATATTCTCCCCGCGCAATCTTTCTACCGAGATGTTCGACCGTATCTTTGACTGCCCCCGTCGGCAGGGATGTAAGGACCTTGTCCGGAAGTTCGAAGAAATTACGCTTTTTATTATCCATTCAACAGACTCAGGCAGTCGGGTCTTTCCAATCGAACTTGATCGGCGAGACCGGCGTTGTGTCCTGCGCATGTTTTACAAGCGAATTTTATAAAATACTAGATTTAATGAGTTGCTACGACGTTTTGCAAAGCTAATACGTCGCTTCTGGAGTCTCTTTATGTCGCTGCTGTTTGAATTATTGACCATTCAGGCAAGGAAATGAATTCGCTGCTTTGAAATTTGTAGGACAATTACTCGGGACCTAGCCATCCAGAGCATAAAGCCTTTGTGCAAGTTTTCTGACGCCGGTGTTCTTGAAGTGCCGGATACTTGCAGGTGGAACTAAATAGACAACTCCGGCGGCCAGTCCGTCGCGCCAGCGCAGCTGCACTTCGGCAACGGTTTTGGGGACGGCATCGAAGACATAGAACTCTTCCGGCAGGTCGGTAACCTCGTTCAGCACGAGACGGACACCTCCATCGGAAATGTCCCTGATCGTGCAATCGCAAATAAATTCATTGTCCAGACTCGCAAGTTTCGCGGGGCGCAATCTTGTGCGTTGGCGCGGATGCAGGCGACGCTGAATTGCTGCGGCAATGGAGTCCCGTTTCGAAGACAGAAATGAAAACATGGCACAACCTCAGTTGTTGGGTCTTGATGGGGCAAGCGGTCCAGCTGGCCTTAACGGCTCTGGTCTGCTGGAACCGGGGAGTGCGGGCCGATAGCTGGGATCTCCCAGCGTAGAGGGGCGGTGTGTGACTGGTGATTGTGCGTTCCGGCAAAGGCGATATGCAAGATCATACAAACCGCGCCATCCAGCCGGTGTACTGCCAAGGTTGTCCAGCACTGCAAGTGCACCACCCGTCAATGCACCCCTGCGTGCTCCACTTGGGCCTTCCCAGGCGCCACCTGCAACGGCTCCTTCCATCGCGCCGTCGACGATCGGCATGTCCGATTGATCCGGGTTGATATGCGCATCTGCATAGGCTCTTGCGTAGGCATCGCAGTTCGTGGTCTGGGCTGAGGCTTCTGGAGCCAGGCAGGCAACTGAAGCAGCGATTGCAGCCTGCAGGAGCCCGGCCTTCGCGAGCTGGACACGGTGCATCGTGAAGGGGCGACATATGAATGGTTGGACCGAGGGTCTGGCTGCTTTCCTTGCGCAGGTCGGCGGCTGCAGACGTATCATACGCTTCTCCCTAATACCGAAAACTGAAAGGGCAGGGGCGCCCGCACCGGTAATGCATGCACACCGAAGATTGCGTGAAACTTGCGTCGCAGGCGTCCGGGAAGGAACCCTGCCAAATCATCACGGTCGAACAGTTTCGGGCAAGCTTGGCTGACTATCCCTTGGGGCAACCTGAGCTGATAGGAGGTCTTCTATGGAACCTGTGTTCCTGACCAAACTCGTTTCGAATAGCAATGACTGGCTGTCCGTCCGCCAGGCGACCATTGCCGAAAACATTGCCAACGCCAATACGCCAGGCTTCCGCTCAAAGGACCTGGAACCGTTCACAACCGTGATCAGCAAGACCCAGCTTGCCATGACCGCAACCCATGACGGCCATCTTGGTCAGACCATGGAAGCCGCGCGCAAGTCCGATGTCGAAAAGGCGGACAGCTGGACGGTCACGCATTCCGGTAACTCCGTCAGTCTGGAACAGGAACTCATGAAGGCAGGAGAGGTCGCGCGCGATCATTCGTTGAACGCCAGTATCGCGAAGTCCTTTCACCGCATGTACCTCTCCACAGTGAAATCCTAAAGGAAAACAATCATGTCTGATCCGCTTTCCGCAACCTTACAGATTTCCGGCGCCGGTCTCAGAGCGCAGTCGGAGCGGTTGAGAGTTGTGTCCGAAAACCTCGCCAACGCCCGCTCCACCGGTGAAGCCGCCGGCGATGATCCCTATCGGCGCAAGACCATTACGTTCGAAAGTGAATTCAACCGCGCCGTCCAGGCCAACCTGGTGTCCGTGAAGGACATCGGCAAGGACAAAGCCGAGTTCGCGGTGGAATACGACCCCGGCCATCCGGCGGCGGACGAGAACGGCTACGTCAAGATGCCGAATGTCAACACGCTGCTTGAACTGGCCGATATGCGTGAAACCAACCGTTCATACGAAGCCAATCTGAAAGTCATGACGCAGGCCCGCGAGATGGTCATGCGCAACATTGACCTGTTGAGGAACTGATCATGATCAATGAAATCTCCGCGCTGACATCGTCGACCGACGGCGTCCTGAAAGCAGCCTCCACCACCAGGTACACGGCGAGCACGCCGGATCTTGGCGGCACGGGCGCCGTGGGCGAATCCAGTTTCTCCGATGCGATGGCGAAAGTTTCGACCGATGCGATCGACAAGATCAAGCAAGGCGAAGCGGTATCGATTGCAGGTGTCGACGGACAGGCGTCGGTACAGCAGGTGGTCGAGGCCGTAATGGCTGCTGAATCGACCCTCCAGACCGCAATTGCCATCCGCGACAAGGTCGTGAGCGCTTATCAGGAAATCAGCCGCATGTCGATCTGATCGAAGGCTTGGCCTCGATAAGCGATTGTAATTACCAGGAGAAGATCCATGAAAGCCCTTGCTATCGCCGCGACCGGCATGAGCGCCCAGCAGACGAATGTCGAAGTGGTCGCCAACAACATCGCGAACATGAACACCACGTCCTTCAAACGTTCGCAGGCGGAATTCTCAGACCTGCTCTATCAGGCCGAGCGCCTGCAGGGCGTGCCGAACCGGGGAGGTGAAGATCCTGTACCGGAAGGTGCTCAGCTTGGTCTGGGCGTTCGTACCGCCGGGATCCGCAAACTCCATGCCCAAGGCTCGCTGACTAACACCGGCAACCAGTTCGATGTTGCGCTCGACGGGCGGGGATGGTTCGAAATTACCGGTCCTGATGACGAAACACTGTTTACCCGAGCCGGTTCGTTCAACAAGAATGCCGACGGCAGACTGGTGACCATTGACGGCTATGCCGTCGAACCGGCGATCATCATTCCGCAAGAAACCATTGAAGTTGTCGTCAATGAATCGGGTCAGGTCTATGCCAAGGTCGATGGCGAGATGACGCCTCGTGAACTTGGACAGCTGACGCTTTCCAATTTTGCCAACGATGTCGGTCTGGAACCAGTGGGTGGCAACCTTTTCCGTGAAACCGAGGCGTCTGGCACGCCTGTTACCGGTGTTGCGGGTGATCCGGGTTTCGGCGTGGTTCGCCAGGGGTATCTGGAAAGCTCCAACGTTGATCCGGTAAAGGAAATCACTGCCTTGATCAGCGCTCAGCGCGGCTATGAAATGAACTCCAAGGTCATGAAAGCCGCCGACGAGATGGCCGGTACCGTCACCAACGGCATTCGCTAACAGGGAGAAGGTGATGACGATCCGATCCCTTTTCCTGGTGCTGGTCATGATCTTCAGCACCGGGGCAGCGAAAGCAGCCGGAGGCATAGATCTGCCGGTTCCGCGCCAGACCATACCGGCTGGAACCGAAATCACTCACCAGGATCTGATCGAACGGTCGTTTCCAACGCGGACAGCGCAGCAATTCGCGGTGTCTACCAACAGGGGCCAACTGGTTGGCATGGTTGCACGGCGTACGTTGCTTCCAGGACAGCCGGTACCGATCAATTCGGTCGAAAAGCCGGTCCTTGTTCGTCGTGGTGAGCCGGCGCGACTGGTTTTCCGTGAGCAGGGGCTGGTGATCATCATGCAGGTGGAAGCTCTTCAGAACGGCGGAGCCGGCAACTTCGTACGCGTACGCAATGTCGATAGCGGTCTGGTTGTTTCCGGGCGGGTTCAAGAAGACGGCACCATACGTGTGGAGAACTGATTTTATGACCCGGTTACTCGTTTTTGTTCTGGCTGCACTGTTGGCCTTGCCGGTGTCGGCAATGTCCATGGTGCGGATCAAGGACATCGCCAGTCTGCAAGGGGTGCGCGACAACCAGCTTGTCGGCTATGGCCTCGTTATCGGTCTGAAAGGATCCGGCGACACGTTGCGCAATTCCCCATTCACGGAGCAATCGCTGCAATCGATGCTCGACAGTCTGGGGGTGAACGTACGCGATGCGCGGCTGCGGACGCGTAACGTAGCAGCCGTTGTCGTGACCGCCGAAATGCCGTCTTTCATCGGTCAGGGATCGACGATCGACGTAAGTGTGTCCTCGCTTGGCGATGCGACGTCACTTGCCGGGGGTACTCTCATCGCTACCCCTTTGCTGGGAGCTGACGGGCAAATCTACGCGGTTGCGCAGGGCCCCGTTGCAGTATCAGGTTTCTCGGAGCTGGGGCAGGCGGAAAGCCTGACCCAGGGGATACCGACTGTCGGTCGGGTTCCAAACGGTGGTCTCATCGAAAGAGATTTGCCGGCTAAATTTTCGCAAATACCTAACCTGGTTCTCGAACTTTCCAATCCGGATTTCCGCACCGCAGTGCGTATCGCCGATGCGATCAACCAGTTCACCAGGGAGCGATACGGCATCAAGGTGGCCAAGGAGCGCGACTATCGCACCGTGGTACTCACGCCTCCGCAAAACATCAGTGTCACGCGGTTCATCGCTGAAATCGAGGCTATTCGGGTGACGCCTGACCAGATTGCGAAGGTCGTGATCGATGAGCGAACAGGGACTGTGGTCATAGGCAAGGATGTGCAGATTTCGACCGTTGCGATTACCCATGGCAATCTGACGGTTCGTATATCGGAAGCACCCGAGGTTTCGCAGCCGTCGCCGTTTTCGCTGAATGGCCAGACAGTGGTTGTGCCACGAACATATGTCGATGCTCAGGAAAGCGGTGGTCAACTGGCTGTTGTCGGTGGAACGGACCTGCCCACGCTGGTACGAGGTCTCAACCGGATCGGTCTGCGACCAACTGGTATCATCGCCATCCTTCAGGCGATCAAGACAGCCGGCGCGCTGCAGGCGGAACTCGTGGTGCAATAAGTCAGACCTGGTCCTAACCCAACAGGGAAGCCAGCACTCATGTGGTCTGAACCCCTGAAGGGCGGGATGACGTCTCCTTCATGAGAGCAATTCTGAAACGCCGCTTTTTGAAGCGGCGTTTTTTTTGCGACAGCCTCACGCAAGCTCGATCTCCGATTGTGCGGTCAAAGAGGTTCTGCACAAGGGAAGGCCTTATGCCACGACATTTGGACCGCGGCCGCACATTCACGCTTCTGGTGCTTGCGGCAGTTTCGCTCACATTTGGCGGCCAGGCCATTGCCCAGGCGCCGCGTCAGAAGCCGCAGGCACGCGAAAGCGCGATTGCGCCCGTACCGCCACAGGACAGCGAGCTCTATTGCAAGAACATCGCCGAAGCGGCTTCGGATGCGCGCATCAAGTGGCAGACCTGGAAACTGATCAGCCTGGAGGCAAGTCTCCGGGACAGGATTGAAGAATTGCAGCGCAAAGAGCGCGAATTCGAAAAATGGGTCGAGCGGCGCGAAGACCTTCTCAACGAAGTCGAGGATCAGGTTGTCTCCATTATCGGGCGCATGCGTCCGGAAGCAGCTGCGGCGCAGCTGCAGACGACCGACGAGGAAGCCGCTGTTGGCGTTCTCCTGAAACTGAAGGCCCGTGTTGCCAGCAGCATTCTCGATGAGATGGAGCCTTCCCGTGCTGCCCAGCTAACCCAATCGATGATGGGCCTGACCCATCCCGAAATACAACGGAGTTTCTGATGCGCGCTTTTGTGATCTCCCTAGGAGCTGCGATGCTGACCGGCTGTGCCGGGCAGCTGGAAGACGTTGGTCGCGCACCGGAGATGTCTCCGGTCGGGTACGGCCTTGCCGTTCAACAGCCGGCAGCTTATCCGCTGAGCACTTTCGGGCAGGGCACGGTCAAGGACTACAACTCCTTGTGGGCCAGCGGTCGCGACAATTTCTTTGCAGACCCGCGTGCGAAGAAGGTCGGTGATGTGCTGACAGTAACCATCCAGATCAATGACCGCGCGAACATGGACAACAGTTCGGATCGCCGCCGCACTTCCGATATCGGTTGGGGTGGCACCATGGATTACGACTGGGATGGCATCGGGCATGGTGGCAGCGGCAATCTTGGCGTTGATTCCGGCTCCGGTTCCGCGGGTTCCGGCTCTATCGATCGGTCGGAAGAAATCCAGCTGTCCGTTGCCGCCGTCGTCACGGACCGGCTGCCGAATGGCAACCTGGTGATCTCCGGCTCGCAGGAAATGCGCGTCAACTTCGAGATGCGCATCCTGCAAATCGCCGGGATCGTACGTCCGCGGGACATTCAGGCCAACAACACCATTCCTTACGACAAGATTGCCGAAGCGCGGGTCTCCTATGGTGGCCGCGGCAGGATCACCGAGGTTCAGCAACCGGCCTGGGGGCAGCAGATCTACGACATCGTGACGCCCTTCTGAGCCCTTCCTGAAAGTACCGGAAAGACCCAAATGCCTAATATCATTGAAGTTCCTTTTGAGGGTGCGCGGGAAAATCAGCGCAGCTCCGGTTTCGTCGCGGCGTTGGTGCTCCTGACGCTGATTGGCGGTGGCGCTGGAGCGGGCCTTGCAAAATATGTTGCGGACTATACGGAAGAGGAAGTTCATGGCCGGCTTCGCCAGCAACAGAGCTTTACCGAAACGCTGCCGTTTTCGCCTTCGACACGCCTGCAGACGCTTGAACCGCTCGTGACAAATCTGGCATCGCCGCAAGACGCCTGGATCAGGTTGCAGGCGTCAATTCTTCTGGAAGACGATCCGGACGGTGATGTCGGTGTGCTCAAGAAAAAGGTCGAGGACGATTTTCTAGGCTACATGCGCACGCTTACGCTCTCTCATCTGGAAGGGGGGATCGGTTTGCAGCATCTTCGCGAAGATCTCACCGAGCGCGCTCAGACACGCACCAAAGGTCAGGTGAACGAAGTCATTCTGGAATCGGTGGTTATTCAATGAGCCGTCTTCTTGTTGCCGGCCTTGTACTGGTCGCGATGACGGGGGCTGCGGCTGCCCAGGTGCCGGATCTTTCTGCGTTGCTACCTGCAGGAGAGGGCAGTGCCAGCGGCCGCATCATCCAGATGATTGCACTCTTGACGGTGCTTTCTCTGGCTCCGGGCATCCTGATCATGGTGACGAGCTTCACCCGTTTCGTGATCGCTTTCTCGTTCCTGAGGTCCGGTATAGGTCTTCAAACAACACCGGGTAACCTGATCCTCATTTCGCTGGCCCTCTTCATGACTTTTTACGTCATGGCTCCAACTTTCGACAAAGCCTGGGAGCAGGGTGTTCAGCCTCTGATGAACAACGAGATCTCCGAGGAAGAGGCCTATGTGCGGATCACAACGCCCTTCCGGGACTTCATGCTCAGCCAGGTGCGCGAAGAAGATCTCGTTCTCTTTGATGATCTTGCGGCCGGCCGCGTGACAGAAAACGAAGCGGCCTCTGCAGAGGAAGTTGAACTGCGTGTCTTGATCCCGGCTTTCATGATTTCCGAGTTGCGCCGGGGTTTCGAAATCGGATTTTTGATCGCGTTGCCTTTTCTCGTGATCGATATGATCGTCGCAACGATCACCATGTCCATGGGTATGATGATGTTGCCACCAACAGTCATATCGTTGCCTTTCAAGGCGTTGTTCTTTGTTTTGATCGACGGATGGAACCTTCTGGTCGGTAGTCTTGTGCGATCATTCTTGTAACCGACGGGGGCGTCGGGGCGCAAAAGGGCGGGGCCGAAAGGCTCCGCTTTTTTGTTTTGGCGATAAGATCGCGCGCGACTATATCTTTTGGTCCAAGATTAGGCCTTGGAGAAATTCGAAAAAGATCAAATTGCCCGTATCGACGTAAGCTTCACGCAAGATTGAGCCGCTAGGGTCATTTTCACAGCAGGTTGAACCCCAAACTACCCACGGTTCAAAAGCATGACGCTGCTCCTGCTGTGCCGGTGCAAACCCGGCATGTCCCAATCCAATCCAGTACACACTGACACATTGAAGGGACATATCATGTCTAGCTTGATGACGAACGCTTCCGCAATGACCGCTCTGCAGACTCTGCGGAACACCAGCGCCAACCTGGCAGAGACGCAGAACCGCATCTCCACCGGTTATCGCGTTGCCGGCGCGGAAGACAACGCTGCCTACTGGTCCATCGCAACCACCATGCGTTCTGACAACATGGCTCTTAGCGCCGTTGAAGACTCTCTGGGTCTGGGTGCTGCGACCGTCGACGTCATGTACACTGCTATGGACAGCACTGTTGATGTCATGAACGAAATCAAAGCCAAGCTTGTTGCTGCCCGTACTCCGGGTGTCGACCGCGGCAAGATCCAGTCCGACATCAACGAACTGCAGAACCAGCTTAAGTCGACTGCCGAATCCGCTGTTTTCAACGGTGAAAACTGGCTGTCTTCCGACGTGACCACCGTTACATCGAAAGAAATCGTCAGCTCCTTCACCCGCGTCGGTGGTGCGGTTTCCGTTCTGACGACCACGGTTGATATCACCGCTACCCAGCTCTATGACACCACTGGTGGTGGTACCGGTATCCTCGATCGTGCTCTGACGAACGGTAACGTTGTCGACACCATCGACATCTCCGCTCTGACGGACAGCGCTGCCGACCTGACCACTCTGGAAGGCATGATCTCGGATGTCGACGAAGCTCTGGGCCTCATCACAGACTCCGCAACCCTGCTCGGTTCCACCAAGAAGCGCGTTGATCTGCAGAAGGACTTCGTGTCCGCTCTGATCGACTCGATCGACCGTGGTGTCGGCCAGCTCGTGGATGCTGACATGAACAAAGAATCGACCCGCCTCCAGGCTCTGCAGACTCAGCAGCAGCTCGGTATCCAGGCTCTGTCGATCGCCAACCAGGGTTCGCAGAACATTCTGTCCCTGTTCCGTTAATCCAACCAGTTTATCTGACCGGATTTCCAGGCAAGAGGACCGCGCCCTTCGGGGCGCGGTTTTTTTGTGTCCAGAATTTCCGTCTTCAGGCCCGGGTGACAGGCTCGCGCAAGGTCCAGTTCCGATAGTGGTTCAAACAGAACGTTACGTGCATGAAGGGGTTATGCATGCCGGGCCGTGAACACGCCGAAAAACTATGGGCAAACCTGATGGAACTGGGAGTGCGCAGACTTGTCGCGCTCGCCTTGATCGGGCTCGCTACAATCGCGACCGTCGGCGCGGGAGCATATTACTTGAGCCGACCGGAACAGACCGTCCTCTATACGGGTCTCGACGGTGAAGACGTCACTCGCATCGGTTCCGCGCTGCGGGACGCCGGCATTCCTTTCGACATCAATTCGGAAGGCACCGCCGTCATGGTGAGCCATGCGCAGACAGCCAAGGCGCGCATGCTTCTGGCCGAAAAGGGTCTCCCGCGTGGAGCCAACTCCGGCTACGAGCTCTTCGACGAGTTGGGGTCGCTTGGGTTGACCTCCTTCATGCAGGAAGTGACACGGGTGCGAGCGCTTGAAGGTGAGCTTGCCCGAACCATCCAGCTCATGAAGGGGATCCGGGCAGCGCGCGTTCATATCGTGTTGCCAGAGAAAGGATCTTTCAGGCGCGATCAGCAGCCGCCGTCGGCATCTGTCGTCATCCGTTCCGATGTGCCAGACGATGTACGAACCGCCGATGCCATCCGCCACCTGGTTGCTGCCGGTGTTCCGGGCATGCAAGCCGACAAGGTTACAGTGCTCGACACGTCCGGTGGTATCCTGGCGGCCGGCCAGGATCCGACCAAGGCCTCCGCAGGCCAGCTTGCCAGCCTCGAGACGGCTGTCAGCAGCCGGATCCAGGAAAACATTCGCAAGACCCTGACGCCATATCTTGGCCTGGACAACTTCGAGGTCAGTGTCGCCGCGGAGCTGAACACGGACCGCAAGACGATTGCCGAGACGATTTTCGATCCGGACTCGCGGACCGAGCGCTCAATCCGGACCATTCGCGAAAACGAGAACGCTCAGAACTCCAGCGTCTCGGCACCGACAACGGTCGAGCAGAACCTTCCTGAAGAGGATGTGTCCGCGGACAACGGTGAGCGTTCCAGCGAAGAAAACGAGCGGCGCGAGGAAACCGTTAATTACGAGATCTCCTCCAAACGCATCGAGACGTCTCAGGATGGCTATCGTGTCGACCGTCTGTCCATTGCGGTTCTGGTTGATAAGTCCCGTCTTGCGCAGTCTCTTGGCGGCGAACCGACCCAGGCTCAACTGGATGAACAGCTGACGGAAATCGAAGCACTGGTTGCTTCTTCTGCGGGGATTGAAAAAGAACGGGGAGACCTGGTCAAGGTTGCTGTCGTCGACTTCATTGACGGCGGCCGGGCCATGGAGCCGATCCCGCCGATCAGCATCACCGAATATCTGATGCGCCAGTCCGGCAACATCATCAATGCGCTCGCAATCCTGACCGTGTCGATGCTGGTGATCTGGTTCGGTCTGCGGCCTGCCGTGGCTGCCCTGGTGCCGCAAATGGCCAAGCCGCAGGTCGAAATGGCCGAACTCGGAATGCTGCCGGAGACTGCGGAAGGGACTGCAGAAGCAGTCGACGGGGATCAGACCTTCCTGATGCCGCCGGATCATTCCGACATGCTGCAGGACCTCAACAGCCGGCGCAACAAGTCCGCGCTCCGGAAGCTGGAATCCTTGCTGGAGTTCAACGAGGAACAGTCTGCCGCGATCCTGCGCCAGTGGCTCTATGAATCGGAGCGCATCTAATGACCACCTCAATCGCTTCCCATATTCCCGTCCTGTCCGCCTCCAGATTCAAGTCCTTCGGTGCATTCGACCCCGCTCTCGTGGACGTTCTGGAGCCTTGCGAGGAAGCTGTGCCCGAACCCAGCCTGGAAGAACAGCTTCAGGCCGAATACGAGCGCGGCCTGGCGGAAGGCAGTGACCGCACGATGGCTCATTTTCAGGCCATCCTGGAACAGGAGCGCGAGGAGCACGCAAGGCAGCTCAAAGACGAGCGTGACCGGTTCGACATGCGTGAATCGGCCAACGTGAGCGCCTCCATCGAAGGCTTCCTCAATGTTATGGAGCAGCGGATCTCCTATTCGCTTTCCAAGCTTCTTCAACCTTTCCTGACAGAGCAGATCGTCGACCAGCTGGTCGATGCCTTTGCCGGCAATCTTCGGCAACTGACCGAGGAAACGGAGGGCAAAATGATCAGGCTGCGCGGACCGGAAACTCTGGTCAGCCGAGTGCTGGAGCAGTTGCCGGCCTTGAGAGACCGGATCGACGTTCAGCATGCTGATCAGGTCGAACTGGTGGCTCTGCTTGACGAGACAACCATTGAAACACGGCTCGGACAATGGCTCGGCCAGCTTGAAGCCTTGAAAGGGGAGGCAGACTGATGTTGGACGGCGTCCCGAATGAAATCGTAATTGTCCGGCGCAAGAACAGCTGGGAAGACGATCAGCTGCCACATGGCGTCTGGAAGATTGCCTACGCGGATTTCATGACCGCATTGATGGCCTTTTTTCTGGTCATGTGGCTGATCAATGTGACCGACGACAGCGTGCGTCGCGGCGTTGCGCAGTATTTCAACCCGGTCAAACTTGCCTCCACGGCTCCGAACCGCAAGGGCCTGAACGATCCGGAGATCAACGGCGATACCAACGAAGCCGGCACCAAGCTTTTCACCGGCAAATTGGGTGGGTCTGATGCGCCGGTCGATCAGGATGAGAACTTCGGTGATGGCCTGGACAAGGGACACAGACTGGAGGAGGTGGTCGAGACACCGGAGATGGGTGGGGCTCCGGCCTCTGGGCAGTTTACCCAGACCCATTCGGAATCGATCCTTTTCACGGATCCCTATGCCGTACTCGACACCCTTTCGCAGAAAATCCGTGTCGCCGATGTGCGGGAGGACAACCCAAAGGGTATAGGCACAGGTCTTCAGAAAAACGAAGGCGTTCAGGGTGGGCAGGCCTATCGGGATCCCTTTGATCCGATGTTCTGGCAGTTCCGTCCTGGCCGAGGTGTCGCCAGTGCCGAGGCAGCTCCTGACGTAAGTTTGCCGGGCGATGGTACCGCGCCTTCTACCCAGGCTCTGGCCGGTGAATTCGCCTTTGCTGCGCCGTTTGAAGATGGCACGCAACCTGAGACCGGCATTACCCGGCAAAACGGAAACGCTGCCCCTGGAAATGGGCCTAGCAACGGGGACTACATGGCGGAACAATCCGGAACGACGTCCTTTGAATTTGTCGGCAACGGCGCACTTCCCGACAACGGGGATACGACGGATCAGGTCGTTGCTCATGTGCTTGGCAAGTCGCTTGAGGCGTCTTCAACCGAGGTGATCGCTGAAGTCCAGACAGAAACGGTCATTGGTACCGGAGACGGTGAGGGCACCTACGAAGAAGACTTCACGGAAAGCAGCGCCGAGGTACTGGTCGCCCGTCTTTCGGAAGTCCTTGCCCAGACTGAAGGGACAGCTCTTGAGGAAACCGCCAGTCAGATTACGGTGATGAGAGAAGGTGAGGGAGCCTTGATCAGCCTTACCGACGACCAGAACTTCGGTATGTTCGCCATCGGGTCTGCCGAGCCGCGCCCGGAACTCGTCAAACTGCTTGAACGGATTGGCAAGGTGGTTGCCGAAACTCCGGGACAGATTGTCATCAAGGGTCATACGGACGCGCGCCCTTTCAAAAGCAAGACCTATGACAACTGGCGCTTGTCGTCGGCACGCGCTCACATGGCTCTCTACATGCTCACTCGCGGAGGTGTCGGCAAGGATAGGTTCAACCGGGTCGAAGGCTATGCCGATCAGGATCTGAAAGTTCCGTCCGATCCTCTTGCTGCCTCCAACAGGCGGATTGAGATCTACTTGCTGGAAGGAGCTCGGTAATGCGCTGCCTCTCCATCAGGATCCCTTGCTTCAGAGGTCTGCTCCTCGGCTTGATGGCGGCCGTCTTCTGGGTGTCGGCAGGCTGGGCGCAGCAAGTTGGCAAGCAGACTTCGGATCCGGAACCATTTGAAATGATCCGGTCGCTGCAGTCCTTGCAGGAGCAGATCGCACAGGGTAACAGCCATGCGATGCAGGCGCAGCGAGCCTTGCTGACAAAGATGGACGCAAGTTTCGTCGTGTTGCCAGCCGATGCGTGGCAGGAACCGCGCAACGCCCGGGCGGCCGTCATCCATCTTCTGAGTGGCGGACACCCAGACGTAATGCGGTATCTCTTGTCCCTCGATCCGGCCCCCGCTGTCGACCGCAAACTCATGGAAGCGTCGCTTGCCTATGTCGAAGGCAGGGAAGAGGACATGATCGTTCTTCTGGCGGAGATCGATCCGCTGGAACTGCCGGCAAGCCTGGGGGGGCATGTCGCACTGGTAAAGGCTGCACCCTACATCCGCACGGATCCGGAAAAGGCGATGGAACTGCTTCAGGTCGCCAGCCTACTGATGCCTGGAACGCTCGTCGAGGAAGCTGCTCTTCGCCGGGAAGTATTCGTCGCTGGGATGACCGGCAACGTCGATCGCTTTCGAGTTCTCAGCATCCGGTATCTTCGCCGGTTCCGCACGTCGGTCTATGCCGGTGATTTCCGCAGGCGATTTGCCCTGTCACTGGACACGCTCGGATTTGTCAAAAGCGAGGACAAGTTCGCGCTCCTGGATGACGTGCTGCACGAATTCGATGCCGACAGCAGGCGCGGTCTTTATCTTCGGCTGGCCCGTTCCGCCCTGCTGGCAGGCCATCTGAATGTCGCGCGAAAGGCAACGGGAGAAGCGCTGACGCTAACCGTCGACGGCACCAAGGAAAACGAAATCCTGAAGATATACCTTGCGGCGACCCGTCTCGACCCGGAATTCATCACAGCCAACCGAGACCTGTTGTGGTCGATTGACAAGTCGATCCTGACTGCGCAGGACCTGGCGATGCTTGACGGCGTCTACACCGTGCTCAACTCGGTCCGGCATTTTCCGGAGCCGCCGCCCAACGTGATCGGCGAATTCAACGTCGCGACCAATATGGACGCTCCTGAAGATCAAAGCTGGGTCAGCGCGGACATGGAACTTGCGAATGTTCTGTTGCGCCGGACGGGAAAGTCCCTCGCTCAATTGGGAGAACAGGATGAGCGTTAACACTCAGGCATTCGTTCCGACTGCACCGAAGTCCGGCAAGTCGACGGACGCTGGAACGGGTGAGCGCGGGCAAACCTCTTCCAAAGAAGCCGCGGCTGCATTCCAGGCCGTGATGCAGAACATGAAAAAAGGCGATGCTGCCGAAGATGCGGCCGGAAAACCCGGGTCTGAAACATCTGATCAGGCAGAAGGGGCTACGGGTGATGCGAACGGCAAGACCGGTTCCGGCAAGGAACAGGCGGCAGGTTCGGCGGCGTTTTCGACCAGCAATCTTGTCGATGCCCTGCGTCAGGCTTCCCAGAACGCACTGTCACGCAAGGCGAAGGATGGCGAGGGCCTGGATGGTGCGGTCGAGGGACAAACGGACCCGAAGGCCGAAACCATGTTGCAGAGTTCGGCAGCGCATGTGGGATTGTCACTAAATGCGGTGCTTGCTGGAAAACCCGGGCAGGTTCCCTCGTCGCAGGCCCAGTCTGGTGCAGCCCCGATGCCTTCGCTCCTGCAAGGGCGGGCCAACGGCATGCCGGTTGGCGATCCCGATGGACCTGCACAGACCGGAACTTCTTCGCTCTTCGCGCAGTTCGGCGTCGAACCGGAGGCAATTTCCGACGGCGAGGGACGTGGGGCTATTGGCCGGTCCATGTTGCCGGACGAAGCGGCGGGCACCGTCAAGGTTCTGCGCCAGGAAACCCACTTTGCACCGAATATGCGACTCTCCCCCGCGCAACAGGTCGGTGACCAGATCGCCGCTGCGGTCAAGGATATGGCTTCCAGCTCCGCATCACTTGACGGTGGCATAACTGCCAAGGCGGAAGGCCCTGTTCTGAAAACACTGGATATCCAGCTCACGCCACATGAGCTGGGCACCGTGAAAGTGTCTCTCAGGATGGTCGGTGATACAGTGGAAGTGTCGCTTGTAACGAGCAGGGCGCAAACTGCGGAACTCCTGAAGCAAGACCGGCAACTGCTCGATCAGATGCTCAGGGCGACCGGGGTCAAGGCTGATGCCATCACGATCCAGGCCGGAGACGACCGGATCCAGGTCCAGGCAGGAAGCAACGCTTCAGGCCCTCAGGCCCAGAACCAGAATGGCGCTGGTGGCGGTAACCCGTTTGACGGCCAACCGCAGAGTTCCGGCAACGGTGCCGGACAACAGAATGGTCGCCCGGGACAAAACTCCAGAGAAGACGCGTATCAGGCTTCTGAAACAACAAGAGGAACAGGTCATGAGGAAGGTTCTGACATCAGCCTTTCTGACGGCATCTATCTTTAGTGCTCTCGCCGTTAGCGTGCCTGCGGCTGCCGAGACCCAGAACGTTTGCGAACGCGAGATGATCTCGGCAGCGCGAAAGTACAACGTGCCGCTCGGCGTGCTTTATGCGGTCGGGCTGACGGAAACCGGGCGGCGCAATTCGCTGTACCCCTATGCCCTCAATATCGAGGGAAAGTCCGTGTTTCCTCCCAGCCGGCAAGCCGCGAAGCAGGACGTGATTGATGCGCAACAGCACGGCAAGAAGCTGATCGACATCGGCTGCATGCAGATCAACCATCATTACCACGGTGACCAGTTCCGTTCGGTGGATCAGATGCTGGAACCACGTGCAAATGTGCAATATGCGGCAAGGTTCCTGAAGGACCTGAGGCGGCGCCAGGGATCCTGGACGATGGCTGTTGCCCGCTATCACGCGGGGCCGAACAATGATCCCGCGCAAAAACGGTATGTCTGCACGGTGATCCGCAACATGGTTGCTTCCGGTTTTGGAAACTGGACACAGCAGTCCAAGCAATTCTGCGGCGCCTGATCTCTGAAAAGCACCGGACAGCTTGCCCGGTGCTTTCGTTTTGTTTGATAGATAAATTTTTACATAATTAAGTATCTGAATGGAAAGAATAATTATTTTCTCGCAACAGCTTCGCGCAAGTTAGGTCGGTTTGACTGTCTCCAGTTGATTTGGACACAGGAGACCTGTCATGGGCCTTTTCGGAGTTATGCGAACCGGCGTTTCCGGCATGAACGCACAGTCGAGCAAGCTCGGCACAGTTGCCGAAAACATTATGAACTCGAGCACGACAGGCTATAAGCGCGCCCAGTCGGAATTTTCCTCACTGGTTGTTTCGCAAGGGGCTGGCTCGTTCAACTCCGGCGGCGTCGAGGCACACACCCAGTACCAGGTTTCCAAGCAGGGAAACATCAGCTTCACCACGTCGAAGCTTGATCTTGCGGTGGATGGCAACGGCTTCTTCGTTGTCGGCAACGAGGCAGGTGAAAGCTTTCTGACCCGCGCCGGTCACTTCGTTCCGGATGGAGATGGCTATCTCCTGAATACGGCCGGCTATTATCTCCAGGGTTATCCGATCACGGGCAACACCGCGCCAACAACCGTTGCCAACGGTCTTGGTGGTCTGGAGCGGATCAACATCACCCAGAACCAGTTGGAAGCCACTCCCACCAGCGAAGCGTTCCTGCGCGTGAACGTGAGTGAAGACGCGGCGATTGTGCCGGCGGCGGATCTGCCCTCCGCCAACGCAGCAACCGCGAGCTATTCCCACAAGACGTCCATGATCGTGTACGACAACCTCGGCAACGAGGTGAAACTGGATGTCTATTACTCCAAGGTCACGGAAACGGCTGCAGACAGTGATTGGGAAGTCTCGATCTACAACGCGGCAGATGCCGCACCCGGTGGCGGGTTTCCCTATACTGCTCCGGCATTGAATACCCAGACGCTGACCTTCGACGTCACCACAGGCAATCTCACCGGTGCCAGTGCGACCGCAATCAATATCGCGGTTCCCAATGGTGGCACCTTCGACCTGGATCTTGATCAGTCGACCTACCTGAATGCCGATTTCACGGTCACCAACGTTGATGCGGACGGGAACGCACCGAGTGCGGTGAAGAACGTCGAATTCTCCGACGACGGCACTCTGTTTGCCATCTACACCAACGGGGACCGCCGGGCGATCTACAAGATCCCGCTGGCGGATGTACCGAGCCCGGACAGGCTCTCCAACAAGTCCGGCAACGTCTACAGCACGTCCTTCGATTCCGGTGATGTCCGGGTCGGTTTCGCGGGCGAGGGCGGCCTTGGCAGCATCAAGGTTGGTGGTCTTGAGGACTCCAACGTCGATCTCGGCAACGAGCTCACCTCAATGATCGAATCCCAGCGCACCTACACGGCCAATTCCCAGGTGTTCAAGGCCGGTTCCGACCTGCTCGAGCAGCTCGTCAACCTGGTCCGCTAACACGGCTCACCCGCCAATCGGAAAGTTATTGTCATGAGTTTGTCTGTAGCCCTCAAAGTCGCCCAGTCCGCGCTGGCCGCAAGGCAGACAGAATCCTCCGTGGTTTCGCGAAACATTGCCGGGGCTCAAGACCCCGGCTACTCGCGCAAATCCGTTCTGTTGAGCCAGACCTACACCGACACCGGTCAGGCCGGCGGCCTCAAGGTCGACGGTATCGGCCGGGTGACGGACAGCGCGCTGTATTCGTCGCTCCTGTCCTCCACCTCCACTGGATCCTCCCAGGAAGCGGTCTTGGCGGGCCTTACCCGTCTCGCTGAAACCACAGGCGATACCCAGAACCACATGTCCGCTGCGGCAAAACTCGGGGCGCTGAAGCTGTCGCTTCAAAACTATGCTTCCGATCCCAGCAACGCGATCCAGGCGCAGGACGTTCTGCAGGCCTCCAAGGACATGGTGCAGACGCTCCAGTCCGGAACGGCACTGGTGCAGGATGTGCGTACTAACGCGGATGCGGACATGGCGACCTCCGTGCGTGAGATCAACACGCTGTTGAAACAACTCGAAGATCTCAACTCGGTTATCGTGCGGGGAACGCAATCGGGGGCTGATGTCACCGATGCCCACGACAGCCGCGACCAGGTTCTGCTCAAGCTGTCCGAGGAAATCGGCATTACCACGCTGAACCGCAGCAATGGCGATATTGTGGTCTACACGGACAGCGGCGTGACGCTGTTTGAAACCAAGGCCAGAGCGGTCACCTTCGAGCCGACCATTGTTTATGGTGCTGCTACCACGGGTAATTCCGTGATGGTGGACGGCGTTCCCGTGGCGGGACCGGGCGCTCTCATGGAGATCAAGTCCGGCAGGCTGCAAGGTCTTGCCGAACTGCGCGACGAAGTCGCGGTGACCTATCAGAGCCAGCTCGACGAAATCGCGCGTGGTCTGATCGAAGCCTTCGCCGAAAGCGATCAAAGCGGTGGCGGCAATCCGGATCAGGCTGGCCTGTTCACGTGGTCTGGTGCACCGGCGGTGCCGGCATCCGGCACCCATATCACCGGGCTTGCTGCGGAAATCGTCGTCAATGCCAACGCCGATCCGGATCAGGGCGGCGACCTGGACAGGTTGCGCGATGGCGGCATCTCCGATCCGTTCGATCCCAATTACAACTACAACCCGTCCGGCGCTGCCGGGTTCTCCGACCGTCTGCAGGAACTGGTTTCCGCGTTTGACAAGGACACCGTTTTCGACAGCGGCGTGGAACTCGATCCGACCGACACGTTGTCCGGCTTTGCCGCTTCGTCCGTCAGCTGGCTGGAAGCCGGCCGAAAGACCATGACGAGCAATGTCGAGGTGCAGACCGTCATTCTCAGTCGGACGGCTGAAAACCTCAACAACAAGACAGGCGTCAACATCGACGAAGAAATGACGCTGCTACTGGAAATCGAGCGATCCTACTCAGCGGCGACACGGCTCATCAGCGCCGTCGACGGCATGCTGGAAGACCTTCTGGCCGCGGCGAGGTAACAGTTATGAAAACCACCTATATCTCCACGATCACACTCGCCGATGCGTCTCGCCGGCAGATCCAGAACCAGTCCAGCCTCGTGCAGAAGCTCAGCATCGAGCTGTCCTCCGGCCGTAAATACGACGTTGGCCTGGATCTTGGGACCAAGACCGGCGAAAGCGTGTCGCTTCGTTCCGAGTTTCATTTTCTCAATGGCATCATGGATACCAACGCGCTTACCGCGTCGCGGCTCGATGTCAGCCAGGCGGCAATGGGCGACATTCTGACGGATGCGCAGGACTTTCTGGCGACCCTTGTGGCCCTGCGTGAGAACAACGGCAGTTCGGACATCGTCAAGGCGGATGCCGTCGGCAATCTGGAGCTTCTGACGTCCCGTCTGAACACCCAGCTCAACGGCAATTTCGTCTTTGCCGGCATCAATACGGACCAGGAACCTTTCGCGGATTATTCCGATCCGACGTCTCCGAACAAATTGGCCGCCGATGCAGCGTTCATGACCGAGTTCGGGATGGCGCAATCCAACCCGGGCGTTTCGGGCATCACACCTGCGGCAATGTCCACTTATCTGAACGGTGCCTTCGAGACGATGTTCCAGAACCCGGCCTGGGGCACGTCCTGGTCGATAGCGTCCAGCAACGTGATGGTCAGCCGTATTTCGGCGAGTGAAACGGTGTCCAGTTCCGTCAGCGCAAACGAGCAAGCCTTCAGAGACCTGGCCGCGGCCTACACGATGATGTCCGACCTCGGTAACGAGGACCTTGATCCCGAGACCTGGAAGGTGGTGGTCAACAAGGCGATCGAGAAGCTCGGCACCGGTATCGCCGATGTCACCAGCCAGATGGGCAAGCTCGGCAATGTGCAGGAGCAGGTCAAGCTGGCGAGTGAACGGTTGAAGGTTCAAACCGACATCCTGAACCGGCGCATCAACGACCTTGAAAACGTCAATCTGGAGGAAACGTCGGTGCGTCTCAACACGGCTCTGACACAGCTTGAGACCACCTATGCGGTCACGGCCCGCATGCAGGGTCTGAGCATTCTGAACTACCTGTGATCGTGGCCGAATGTCTGATTTTTCGTATCAAACCCAACCTTGAGAGGGCCCATGTACAATCTGTCTTACGCTGAGGTTATGGACGATCTTTGCTCTGACCAGCGGCTCAACGAACATGAGGCAATGTCGATCGTGATCGGCAAGCTCAACGTCGCCCAGGAGCGCGGCGTCAAGTCTCCCGAAGCCGTCGACGCGCTGTTCTACACACGGCGCCTGTGGAGCTACTTCCTGGAACACCTGGCGGACGACGCCAACGAATTGCCGATCGAAACGAGAGCCAATCTGATCTCTGTCGGCATCTGGGTCCTGAAAGAGGTCGAATCCTTGCGCCAGTGGGAGCAGGAGGACTTCTCCGACATCATCCAGATCAATTCCATCATCCGCGACAGCCTGGACGGTTAAACTCATGAAAATCGGTTTGAAAGCGGGCGAACGCCTGTTCATCAACGGTGCGGTGATCCGGGCCGAACGGAAAACCAACATCGAACTGCTGAATGATGCCGTATTCCTGCTGGAAGCCCATGTGCTTCAGCCAGAAGAGGCGACGACGCCGCTTCGCCAGCTCTACTTCATTCTCCAGACCATGATCATCGATCCGGCAGCCGCTGGTGCGGTTCAGGACATGTTCCATCTCGTGCTTGGTTCCGTGAAGTCGGCGTTCTCGAACAAGGAGGTGCTGATGCATCTCGACAAGGTTGAGGAGCTGGCAAAAACGGATCGGTGGTTCGAGGCAATGAAGGTCGTGCGTGCGCTCTATCCGCTGGAGGCAAGCCTGATGCTGGCCGAAAAGAACCGGCGCGCGCAGGAGACCCGGCAGACCGCGCCCCGGCCGGCGCCAAGAGAAAATTTTCAGTACGGCCCCAGGCTGGCCGTTGTTTAAGGAGTGATTAGATGACCAGTGTTGAAGGCGTCAGCGCCACCCAGGGTGCTGCCTCGACTGCATCTGCTCAGAAGCAGCTGACTGTCGACTACGACACCTTCCTGCATCTGATGATGGCTCAGATGCAGAACCAGGATCCGACCAATCCCATGGACGCGTCCGAACAGCTCGCGCAGCTCGCAAGCTTCAGCCAAGTTGAGCAGTCTATTCAGACCAACGCCAAGCTGGAAACGCTTCTGACCAACCTTTCGTTCGGTCAGGTAGATGATCTTATCGGGCGGACCGTGACCGACGCCAACGGCACGACGGGTGTCGTTGAAAAGGTTGAAGTCTATTCCGACGGCACCGTGCTCGCGCTCGACAACGGTCAGGGTGTTCTGCTTGGACCGGGTGTAACCATTTCCTGAGCGGATGGAATGACATGAATGAAGTTGATGCCCTGGACCTGGTCCGGACTGCAATCTGGACGATCCTCGTCGGATCTGCCCCCGCGATCGTACCGGCGATGATTGTCGGTATCGGAATTGCGTTGCTGCAGGCCCTGACCCAGGTTCAGGAAATCACTCTTACCTTCATTCCGAAGATCGTGGCGATCCTGGTCATGATCGTGGTCGCCGGACCTTTCATCGGCGGCCAGATCTACTCGTTGACGACCCTGATCTACAATCGGATCGAAACGGGGTTCTAGCGACGGTCTGCAGGACTATTCTTGCATGGTTTCAGGTGCCGTCTTGGTCCAGAACTTATCTGTCGTCCTGGTTTGCAGCGAAAGCTGTAAGCCGGGATCAGGTGCATTGAGTTGTCGGCGAAACCTTTCACCTTGGCGCATGTCGCTAATGGATCCAGGCCTTTGCCGGGATGACAAGGTAGATGCGTTTCTTGCATCCATTTCTCCTTGAACCACGACTTGCTTCAAGCGCGAAGGCGGCTCCCTTCAGAGCCTGGAGCGACCATCGTCGGTCAGAGTGCTCAACCTTTCCCGAACTTCCCTCCTGAAATCCTTCTTCAAAAAAGCCTCGCGCAAGCTTCAAGGGCGAGGTTGCCAGGTATCAGACCTGCAGCAGAGAGAAGGCATGACAGACACCTCCCTTTCGCCGGCTGCCGGCAATGCGCCGGACAGCCGCCGCGACGTCGGCTTTGCCATAGGCATCGTCCTAATCCTGGCCGTTCTTTTTCTGCCAATCCCGACATTCCTGATCGATATCGGCCTGGCCATGTCGATCGCGCTGTCGGTCTTGATCCTGATGGTTTCGCTCTGGATCCAGCGTCCGCTCGATTTCTCGTCTTTCCCGACGATCCTGCTGATCGCCACCATGCTGCGGCTGTCGCTCAATATCTCGACAACGCGCATGATCCTTGCCAACGGCCACGAGGGGCTGAATGCGGCGGGCTATGTGATCAACGGCTTTTCGCAATTCGTGATGAGCGGTGACTTTGTCATCGGTCTAATTGTTTTTGCGATCCTGGTCATCGTCAACTTCATGGTCATCACCAAGGGCGCAACCCGTATTGCGGAAGTTGGCGCACGCTTCACTCTGGACGCGATCCCGGGCAAGCAGATGGCGATTGATGCGGATCTTTCCGCTGGCCTTATCGATGACAAGGAAGCACAGCGTCGGCGCAAGGAACTGGAAGAGGAAAGCTCCTTTTTCGGCGCGATGGATGGTGCCTCCAAATTCGTTCGCGGCGACGCGATTGCCGGCCTTATCATTACGGCTGTGAACATCCTTGGCGGCATTGTTATTGGCGTGACCCGCTATGACATGACGGTTTCCAACGCGGCAGACGTTTTCACCAAGCTCTCCGTAGGCGATGGCCTCGTCTCCCAGATCCCGGCGCTGATCGTTTCGCTGGCGGCTGGTCTGCTGGTGTCCAAGGGCGGCACCAGAGGGTCGACCGACAAGGCTGTTCTCGGCCAGCTTGGCGGCTATCCGCGTGCCCTGTTCGTCGCAGCTATCCTGATGGCCATCTTCGCGTTGATGCCGGGTCTGCCGATGTTGCCGTTCCTGCTGCTGGCGATTCTGATGGGCTTTATCGGCTATGCCATTCCGAGGCGTTTGGCAGCGGCGAAAAAGGTCGAGGATGACAAGATACGCGCAGCCGAGGAACAGGCAAAGCTTGAGGAAAAGGACTCCGTCAAGGAAACGCTCAAGTCGGCTGAGGTCGAACTGGTGCTTGGCAAGCAGCTTTCCGCCGAGCTGCTGACGCGAACCGGTGAACTGTCTCGCCGCGTTGCCAAGATGCGCCGGAAGTTTGCCGAGCAGTATGGTTTTGTCGTGCCCGATATTCGGGTCACCGACAGTCTGACGCTTGATCCGAAGAGCTACCAGATCAAGATCCACGGCACCATCATTGCCTCGCAGCATCTGAAAGTGGGTGAACTGCTGGTCATTCCGAACAATGACGAGGCACTGCCGGTACCGGCTGACCAGACGCGTGAGCCTGCATTCGGGATGCCAGCCTACTGGGTGCCGCCTGCGTACAAGGACGAACTCAAGCGCCGCGGTATGACGCCGGCCGAGAACATCACGGTAATCCTCACGCATCTGAGCGAAGTGATCCGCAACAACCTGCCTCAGCTCTTGTCCTACAAGGATATGCGCAAGCTGTTCGACAGGCTGGACCCGGAGTACCAGAAGCTTCTCGACGATATCTGTCCGGCGCACACGTCTTTCTCCGGACTGCAAGCGGTGCTCAAGCTTCTATTGGCGGAACGGGTTTCGATCCGGAATCTCAACCTGATCCTGGAAGCCGTTGCCGAGATCGTTCCACACGTCCGCAGATCGGAGCAGGTGGTGGAGCACGTTCGAATGCGCATCGCCCAGCAGATTTGCGGCGACCTTGCAGAAGGCGGCCCTCTGAAAGTGCTGCGTCTCGGAAACCGATGGGATCTAGCCTTCCACAATGCCCTGAAACGGGACGGGAAGGGCGACGTCATCGAGTTCGACATCGAGCCGCAACTGGTGGAGGAATTCGGCACGCAGATGTCCGACGCCGTCAAGAAACACATGAAGGACGGCAGCCGCTTCGCGGTGGTAGCGGCACCTGATGCCCGGCCATACGTACGTATGATCGTGGAGCGCATGTTCCCAACCTTGCCGGTCCTGTCGCATCTTGAAATCGCACGCGGAGTGGATGTTTCCGCGCTCGGAAGCGTCTCGTGATTTCCGGCGGCCTCTTTTTCAGCACCTTCAGCTCCTCGCTGCTTCTGGCAGTCTTCCTGTTGTTCTGCCGGATAGGAGCGTGCTTGATGGTGATCCCGGGGTTCGGTAGCAACCGTGTGCCGGTGCATGTTCGCCTGTTCATCGCGCTTTCCGTGGCGTTGGCCTTGTCGCCCCTGTTGGCGCCAGGCGTACAGGCGTCCCTGCCGGATGAGCAGCTCGGCACTGTTGCCGGCTTCATTGGGGCGGAGTTGCTGACCGGAGCCTTCATCGGTTTTCTGGGACGCATCTTTCTGGCGGCCCTGGAGACGCTGACGACGCTGGTGTCCATGGCAATCGGCCTGTCGAACATGCCGGGCATGCCGATCGATGGCGTGGATTCCCTGCCGCCTGTCGCAAACCTTTTCACGGTGACGGCAACGGCGATGGTGTTCATCACCAACCAGCATTGGGAAATTCTGCGCGGGCTGGCAGCCTCCTATGAAGCGATCCCGGTCGGGCAGCCGCTGGCGGCCGTGACAAGCCTTGAGCAGTTTGCCGAGCAATTGGGCCGGACCTTCATCCTGGCATTGCGGGTGTGCAGCCCGTTCATCGTCTACACGGTCGTAGTGAACTTTGCCGTCGGCCTCGTCAACAAGCTGACACCGCAGATCCCGGTCTACTTCATCTCCATGCCGTTCGTAATCGCGGGCGGTCTCTACTTTCTTTATCTGGTCATCGCGGAGGCCATCATGATCTTCCTCGACGGCTACTTCACTTGGCTCCAGATAGGTTAGGCAATCCTGACCGTGAAAGGTTCCTGTTCCATGGCAAGAAAAAGTCAGGATATTGAACGTTTGTTCCGGATGCAGAAGCAGATATTCCTGTTTTCATCCTGGCTGCTTCAGAAGCTTGACGCTCAGGTCTATCAGCTGAACGAAAAGGAAAGACGCATTTTGCTGGCCCTTTCGAATGGCGACCTGGCACAGCAAGACAGGTTTATCGCCAACGCTGCCGAGCGGCTGAGACGCATCATCGAGGAGATGTCACGGCTCAGCGAAGCGCGCGCAAAGGTGAACTCCGAATACGATCGCCAGCGGCTGATGCTGAAACTCATGGCTGAACGTCTCGCCAGGATGCGTGGGGAGGAACAGCGTGCTGAAGAAGAACGGGACCTGATGGATCTGCTCGACCGCAGATACGGGTGAAAGTTGCTTGGCGTGAACGGGGCATATTCGTCGCCGTTCAGCAAGAAGACGCAAGCCTCCCGCAAGCTGCGCAGGCTATTCCTGAGGATGCAAACAAGGTTCGGTTCAAGTGTATTGCTTGCTTTGCCCTGTCGCCTGCCGGGCCTTGTTTGCACCTTATGTTTTTCGAGGAGCCCAGCATGGCGATTTCGCCTCCTTCAGATCTGATCCTGGATGTGTCCAAGGCTGCCGATCCGGTGAACCTTGCTGATGCCACGAACCGTCTCAGGTCCATTTCCGCTGGTGGTTCGGGGGATGGCTTTGCACTTGCCTATGCCGGTGCAACGAACCGGGCAGGAGCCACTGAAGGCAGTTTTCGAACCGCCAATTACGAAGGACCGTCCCAAAAGTCTCCTGCGGAGAAATTCGAGGCGATGATCCTCAGCCAGTTCGTCGAAACAATGCTTCCGGATGACTCCGAAGCGGTCTTCGGGTCCGGAACCGCCGGGGAAATCTGGAAATCGATGCTTGCCGAACAGGTCGCAAACCAGCTTGCCGCCAGTGGTGGTGTCGGTATCGCCGGCCTGATTTCAGATACGCTTGAAAAGGGAGTTAAAGCCTGATGGACGCTGCCAACGATGTTGACTTTCAGGACGTTGCCGTGACCGATCTCGCACTTCAGGAATTCACCCCCGATCCGGTGCGATCCATGCCGCTGGTGGTCGCCGTTCGCCGAGCAATCGGCGCTGTTCGCGAGGAAACCCGGGCGCTTCGTGCAAACCCGACAGCGGACCTGAAGATCTTCGAGTACGGCAAGAGCCAGGCTTTGCTTGACCTGTCGAGGGCTCGGACACTCGTACCGCCGGCGTTCTATTCCGCGGAGTTGCGCGAAGACATCGCCGAATTCAAGGAAGTGCTCGATGAGAATGTCGGCCTGTTGCAACTGCATATGAATGCGGTGACGGAAGTTGTCGGCATGATGTCCAGAACCATGATCGACTATGAATCCGACGGCACGTATCAGGCACCGTTTCCGGAGAGGGCTCGATGATCAAGACTCTCGTTGCCGGCCTCTGGATGTCTGCCACCATGCTGGCGTCCGGTTACGGCACCACGCAGTATCTGGCAGCCCAGAAAAGGGTCGGCGACGATGAGCCGGCGTTTGTAGGGCTGGATTATGAGACAGTGAACCCGGTCAACGTGCCGATCCTGTTTGATGGCACGCTGCAGGGATATGTGGTGATCAAGATGGTCTTCACAGCGGATGGCGATACATTGCGCCGCCTGCCTGTGCCGCCACACCCTTTCCTGGTGGATGAAGCCTTCAGGGTACTCTATTCGGACGAAACCCTCGATTTCCGTAGCCTGGAACGTTACGACCTGGAGGCTTTCACCGAACGTCTCAAGAAAACCACCAACGCTCGTCTCGGCCGACCCGTGGTGCATGACGTCCTGGTGGAGGAATTCAACTATTTCGACAAGGAAGACGTGATCACGCACTAGCCGCTGATCCTTGTCTTGTACTGAAAAACTTCTTCTGCCGCCTCCCAGGCAATTGGCGCCCAGTTTCGGCTGGGTGCTTTTTTTTGATCCTCACCGTGGCCTGATTTGAGCTTGATGGAACAGGACTATTCGGAAAACCTACGCAATAGACCGAGCGCCGAGTGCGCTACTTTGCCTGGTGCGGTTTGGAGGATAGGCCCATGAAGACGATAACGGTATCGAGCAGTCGTGGCTCAATCGATCTGACTTCCGATGATATCCAGGTTTTGGAAAACGCAGTTGAAATCCTGCTTTATTCCGATGTTGAAGACGGTGAGCAGGCGAGGGAAATGCAGCTAGCCGGAAAAAGCCTGCACGAAATCATGGAGCGCTTGTCGACGCTTCTGGGAGAGTGAATTTGAGCGATGGCAGGTCAATATAAATTCGTGGCGTTTGTTTCGTGGCATTTAGTGAATGCCGATGTCAGCCATCAGTATCGAAAATCGTGTCGATCGCCTGGAAGATGGTCTTGTAGACACCGATTTCGTCTTTGGCGAAATCTCCGTGAGGCACCGCTCTTTTTGCTTCGGCAATCAAGTCGGCCTTGATGGCTTCCAGATCCACTTGTGTACCCATCGGCCGATTTGAAAGCTCCACGTGCAGGCGTTTGGCGATCCCGGCATAGGCGACGATTGCGGTCACCATGTGGGCGGGATCCTCCGGGATCTGGATTTTCTTCATACGCGCCGTTTCTCTGGTTTCAGTTGCAGGTAGTTTCCAGGTCCGGAAGACCCGAAACGCGCGGCTGGGTCAACAGCATATGGTGCTAGGCTGGCAGAATTGAAGAACGTTGGCGAATTTCGGTAAGTTGCCGATGCATCAGACGAAATAGTAGGCCGCCACGTCGTTCGCATCTATGCGGACGAGCTGCCTGACAAACCGGAAATTATTTGGGAAGCCTGAAACGCAATTACCGCAACCGGGCGTCCTTCAGGGCCTCAAGCAGCAGTTCCGTTTCTTTCGCCTTGTTGCCACCGGCGTCCGGCACCTCGACATAGGAAACGTTGACTGCATTGTCCGGCCAGGCGAGGACGGCGGTAAAATAGATCCAGACACCCTTGTTGAAGAATTCCAGATCCAGGGAAATGCGCGGGGTGGTTTCCCACTCGACATCTGCCTGTGCGGCCATGGAATAGCGCAAGGAGCCTTCCTTGAAGAAGAGCTCGGCCGATGTCTTGATCAATTCATCGATATTGCCGTGCTGGTCTGTTCGTATGTAGGCGACGAAGTCGACCACATCGACCAGTTTCAGATCTTCGATAAATTCGGTCAGAGCAGAGGCAATTGCTTCCTGGCGCTGCCGGTCGCATTCCAGTGGCGACGGTTTCGTGCCGTTGCCTTCAGGCATATCGTGCATTCCCCGGACCTCCAAATACATTAAATTATACAGCAGTTTTGGTCTGGCGTGAGTACACGTAGCAAATGATTTCCGCAACTGCTCTGTAGAATTCCGGCGGGATCATCCTTTCAACTTCTGTAGCGGCGTAGAGGGACCGTGCAAGTTGCCGGTCCTCGATCACGGGAATATTGTTCGCCTCGGCGATCTCCCTGATCTTCAGCGCAATCAGATCCTGCCCTTTAGCTACAACAACCGGGGCAGGGTTTTGGTCCCCGTCGTAGCGCAAGGCAACGGCGAAGTGTGTCGGATTGGCAACAATGAGGGTTGCTTGCGGCACGGCTGACATCATTCGGTTTCGTGCCCGGTCGCGTGCGAGCGAGCGTTGCCGGGCCTTGACGATCGGGTCGCCTTCCATCTGCTTGTGCTCGTCCTTGATCTCCTGCTTGCTCATGCGCAGGTTCTTGCGCCAGTGCGAGCGGGACCAGAGAATGTCGACTGTAACCAGAAGAATGGTAACGATGCAGACGCCGGCGATCAGCTTCATCGATATCTGAAGGATCGCTTCGGGAAGTGCGCTTGGATCTGTGAACATGGCGTTGATCAGTTCCGCTTCATTCGCCCGGAACTGGCCATAGACAATGGCGCTGACCGTGGAGAACTTGAAGACTGCCTTGAGGAACTCCACAAGGCCCTGGGCTCCGAATATGCGGCTCCAGCCCTTCGCCAGCGAGAGCTTGGAGGCATCCGGCTTGATGCGGTGAAAAACGATGCTGGGCGTGTTCTGCAAAAAAGCGGACGCAAGACCGGACGCGGCAAGCAGTGCGACAATCGGGGCGAGGAAGACCATGACCTCGATCGACACCGCATGGGAGAGCAACAATGCGTCGGCGCTGTTTCCAAGATCCACTCCTCCCGAAAGGTCCAGAAGATGCGTCAGCGTTTGCACGAGCTGACTCGATGCCGATGTAACAACGAAACTGCCGATCAAGAGCGTCGCGATAAATGTTGCCAGAACGGGGGCTTCCCGTGAGACCGGGGTGTTGCCCTTTTCTATGGCATCGCTGATCTTTTTCTCGGTCGGTTCCTCTGTTTTTGAATCCTTGTCTTCTTCCGACATCCAGCCACCCGGTGTTCAGGCTCAGATCACGTCGAACCGCTTGCAAAGACGATCACGCAAAGAATGCGCCTTCGTCCTGCTTCGGATTCAGCTCGATTTCACCACGCGACGCCATTTCCAGCGCGAGGTTGGTGATCGCACTGCGGGCATCCAGTACGTCGCGCTGAGCGGCCGGTTCGCCGGCTGCCAGTTCGTGTTCGGCGATACGACGTGCGCGTGATGTCAGCGATGACAGGATCACTTCCCGGAACTGGGCATTGGTTCCCTTCAGTGCCAGCACGATCCGGTCCGTCGGGATCTGATCGAAAATCGCCATGCGGGTCCGGGCGTTGAGATTGGTGATGTCGTCGAAGGTGAAGAGCAGACCCTTCAGAAGTTCTGCGGTTTTCGGTTTCACCTCGTTCAGGTTCTCCAGAGCGTCTTCCATGTGCTCGCGGTCCATCTTGTTGAGAATGTCCGCCATGCGAGCATGGGAGTCGGCTTCCAGGGTGCCCGACAGGTTGAGCATGAAATCCTCATGCATGGTCTTTTCGACGTCGCGCATGATTTCCGGCACAACCGCCTTGATCGACAGCATGCGCCGGACAAGAGAGTTGCGCGTCTGGTTATTGATCTGGCCAAGAACCTTTGCTGCTGCACTCGGCTTTATTTTTGTGAGGATCAGCGCTGCGGTTTGCGGGTGTTCCTTCAGGAGATAGTTTGCGAATACCGTTTCGGAAACCGTGGTCAACCGGTCCCAGATGGACCGGTTGGAGTTGCCGAGCACGTCCGACATGATGTCTGCAAGCTGATCGTCCGGCAGGACACCTTCCAGCATTTTCTCCACTTCATTGGCCGAACCATAAAGCGTCGTGCCATGAGAGAACTGCTCGATGAATTCCTCGGCCAGCCGATCAAGTTCTTCCGATGCCACCGTGCCGAGCTGAGCTGCGGAGACGGTGATCATCCGGATTTCTTCCTGATCGAAATGCCGGAGCAGTTTCTGCGAACTCGTCTTGCCCAGCGACAGCAGCAGAGCGGCCACGCGCTGTGTACCGTTCATGCGGCGGGCAGGCGGAGCAGGCGGCTTGGCCAGGTTTGCAGCGGTTGCTGCGGCGGCGTTGGCGGAATTCATCATTTTGTCACTTCAATCCTAAGAAGACAGCCTTGGGCAAACCGGAGAATGTGAGGCCGGAGAAATTCGACCTCAGATGTCCATACCGCCGGCTTGGGCGCTCATGATCTCCGTCAACGAAACGCCGAAGCGCGAGTTGTCGTCTTCCACGACCACCACTTCTCCGCGGGCGATGACACGGCCGTTGACCACGATGTCGATCGGTTCGCCGACACGATGATTGAGCGGAATGACCGCGCCGCGACCGAGTTTCAGGAGGTTGGAAACCAGCATGGTCGCAGATCCAAGAACCACTTGGATGTTCACGGGAATGCCGAGGATGGTGTCGAGATTTCGGTCGTCACCGATGGTATCGCCATTTTGGTTCTTTTCCGGCGATTCCACCTTGGCGAAACTCGCGGCATCGGCCGGGCGGGTTTTCGGGCCTTTTTCAGCGTCGATGTGATCGATGATTGTTTCGGACATTACATTTTATCCTTCTGGTTCATGGAGACCGTGCGGAACGGGCTTTGCAGCGAATTGTCGATACGGTGGACGCGTGTGGGCGCCTGTTGATGGACCTGGCCGCGATGAATGGTCGTTTCCTTGCGCCCGCCGGACTGAGCGGAACCGGCGGCGCCAGCTGTCTGCTCGCCTGTCGTGTCTTCGGCGAAGATGTCGATGTCGTCGCGAACGGGCGCAAAGCGTTTCGGGTCATGCAGGACGGCGGTCGCCTTGGAGAGCTCCTTCAGCTCCGCGCGCAGCACGGACTGCTGGCGCTTTGCCTCACGGGTCAGACCGTCGATTTCCGCGATCAGCTCCCGAGCATCGTCCATCCGGTTGCCGAGCGCATTGAGGATCTGGGCACCCTTGACGTTGATCTCCTGGATCGAGACCTCGATGCCGTCGAGTGCGAGGGCGGTCTGATCGAAGATACGCTGGTAGTCATCGTGGTAGCTGCCCAGTCGGCGCAGCTCCCGGTGCATGGAAAGCATCCGGACCGTGGTCGCGACCAGCGCGAGCAGGAGAACGCCATCAACGATTGCGGAGATCATCGAACAGATCCTTTTCTTCCTCATGGATGAGCTCATCGATCTGCAACGTGTAGGATCCGTTCAACTGTCCAAGCTGGCAGGTGAAGACGGGCTGGTCGTTGCAGGCGAGTGTGACCGGAGAGCGGGCTGTCGCCTGAAGTTCGATGACCTGTCCGACCCGGAGGTTTGCAAGGTCGCCGAGCGACATTTCACGTTCTTCGAGAATGGCTTCCAGCTTGACTTCGGTGCGCTGGATCTCGTTGTGGAAATGCTGGGTCCACTGTTTGTCGCGGCTCGACATCTCGCCGGACAGAACCTGGGAAAGGCGCTGCCGCAGCGGGTTGAGTGTCGAGTGCGGCATGACGATAAACACTTCGCCGCCGCGCCCGATTGCCTGTTGCAGCAGGCGGGCCACCACGGCCGGGTTGTTCCGCCGGCCAACCACCGCAAAGTCCATGCGGCTTTCGATGCGCTCGATCTTCAGCGTTGTTTCTGCAATCGGGGCAAAGCTCTCGGCCAGTGCCTTGGCGGCTACCTCGAACATGGTGCGCGCGATCCGCGTTTCGATGTTCGAGAAGGGGCGCTCGTCGTCGATTGGAGGCTCGGTCCCGTCAGCACCGAAGAGGACATCCACCAGTGTGAAGATGAAGTCCCGGTCGAAGCCGACGAGTACACGGGCGTCCCATTCCGGAGAATAAAGCACGGCCACCAGAGCATTGGATTCGAACTCGTCGAGTACGTCGCCGATGCGGTTGTTTTCAACGTAGCTCACCGAGATATAGGACGGTGAGGGGGACTTCTGGCGCATGGCGTCGGCCATCAGGCGGGCCATGCGGTCGAACACCACCGGAAGCATCGGCAGGCGGTCAACGGAAATTCCGGCGGCATCCAGCAGTCTGTCGGCGATCATCGCGCGTTCGGAGCTGGAAGCATTGGAGCTTGCGGTCGCTGCTTCGATCATGGCTTAGGCGGCTCCCTGCAGGTCCTGGACGTTGTCGGCACCAGCGCCACCGGCACTCATCGTCTCGTTTTCAACTTCGTCGATGGTTGGACGGTCGTAGTCGGAGATGGTCTTTCGGCCATGCTCCAGGGCGATCTGCGGATCGGCGCCGTTCATGAAGGCAAGCAGGGTCTGCTTGACGACGATGTAGGTACGAAGGCGGGACTCGCGGACGTTGCGGATCTTGGAGGCGATCGGGCCGAACAGCGAGTAGGAGAAGAAGATGCCGACAAACGTGCCCACGAGTGCCGCGCCAATCAGGCTGCCCAGCAGCTGAGGAGACTGGTCGATGGCGCCCATGGCCTTGATGACACCGAGCACGGCCGCGATGATGCCGATGGCAGGCAATGCATCAGCGATGCTGCTCATGGCATGGTACGGCTTCATCTGGTCGCGGTGGATCGTGTGAAGTTCTTCGTCGACCAGCGCTTCGATTTCGTGAGCGCGGGCATTTCCGACAATGATCAGTCGGAAATAATCGCAGATGAAGGTTGTCAGGCTGGCATTGCGCAGGACCGACGGATACTTCTGGAAAATCGGAGAAGTATTCGGGTCTTCAATGTGCGGCTCGACCTGGTTGCGGCCTTTGGCGCGCAACTCACGCATCAGGCCGTAGAGAAGTGCCAGAACGTCGAGATATTCCCGCTTGTTGGGAACTGCGTTGCGCAGCGCATCCGACACGGCAACCAGGGTTCCCCTGATTACCTTCATTGGATTGGCAACAACAAAAGCACCGATAGCGACGCCAAGAATAATGACGAGCTCCCACGGCTGCCAGAGGACGGAGACCTTGCCTCCGAGTGCGGCAAAGCCGCCTATAAGGGACGCGCCTGCTATGATCAGGCCGATAAGAATAGTCACCTAACAGCTCCCAACTGGTGTGGATTGCAACTCTGATTGGGAGGACGCTAGCGGCCGAGACTTGCCTGAAGCTGACGCGAGAAAGGCTTTTGAAAATCATCTCCGGTCGTCAGCCTGGCGTAAGGTTTGCGAGTGAGTGTTCCCCGAAAGCCTGCCCGCCATGGGCCCGCAATGGGGATAGAACCATGATCAATACATTGAGCCAGGTTCAGCTGGTCAGAACCAATATGGAACGCTCGCTGAAGACGGTCGCCGCGGACCCTATGGTCGAACGTCAAACCGAATATTATCGCGAGAACATCCGCAATATTAAGTCCATCGACGAATTCCTGGCTGATGATCGCATCTTCAACTACGCAATGACTGCCATGGGGTTGGAGGACATGATCTACGCGAAGGCGTTCATTCGGAAAGTGCTGGAAGAAGGCACGGACGAACGTGGCGCTTTCGCCAATCAGCTGGCCGATACCAAGTACAAGAATTTTGCTGAAACCTTCAATTTCAAGCGGTATGGCGAAACGACGACTTCTTTTGCCCGAACGCAGGACGCGATTGTACAGAAGTATCATCGGCAGACGCTGGAAGTGCGCGAGGGTGAACAAAACCAGGGTGTTCGTCTGGCACTCTACTTCGAACGCCGAGCGCCCGATATCACCAACGCGTACGATGTTCTGGCCGACCGCGCACTTGCCGAGGCTGTTTATACTTCGCTTGGCCTGCCGCAAGAATTTGCGATGACCGACATCGACAAGCAGGCAGCTTATCTGGAAGAACGTCTGGATTTCAGCAAGTTCGGAGATGCGGACTACCTGGCGAAAATCCTCAACCGGTTCTCGGCTCTCTATGACCTTTCCAACGGCCCGTCCGGCAACATGTCGCCAACACTTGCTCTTTACGGCAACGGCCGAGGGGTTATCCAGATGGGCGAGGGACTGTTGGCAAGCATCCAGAATTTCCGCCTCGGAGGCTTTTGATCCATGGAATCCGCACTTTATGTTGCGCTATCTGCGCAGGTTGCACTTTCGAACCGGCTGGAAACGGTTGCCAGAAACGTTGCCAACATGAACACAGCAGGCTACCGGGCAGACGAGGTCAAGTTCGCAGAGCTCGTCTCAAAGGCAGCGCAGGACAAGGTCAGTTTCTCCACCGGTGGCGAGAAATACATTTCCCGGCAGTACGGCAGTCTGAACAAGACCGATAATCCCCTTGATCTCGCAGTGGAAGGCGAAGCCTGGTTTGCAATTCGCGATGTAAACGGCAACCTGTCCTATACCCGGGACGGGCGCTTGCAGATCGGCAATGACGGAACCTTGCGTACCTTGACCGGACAACAGATCCTGGGAGCAGGTGGGCAACCGATTGCACTCGATCCGGATGCCGGGACACCCTTGATCACGCAGTCGGGCGAGATTTCCCAGGGCGAAGTTGGAATTGTCGGCCAGGTCGGTTTGTTCCTGATCCCCGACGATGCCCAGCTCACGCGTGCTGAAAATTCGGCGGTCATTCCCGACAAGCCGGTTATTCCCGTGCAGACCTATGACACAAACGGTGTTCGCCAGGGATATGTCGAAGGCTCGAATATCAATCCCGTCCGGGAAATGACCAAGATGATCATGATCTCACGCGCCTTTGAGAGCGCGACGAAGATGATCGATACCAGTAACGAAAGCCAGGAGAAGGCCATTCGCGAACTGGGGGCAACCTCATGACGGCGGTGGATGCAACGCAGGCAGTGGGCAAGCCGATGGACCTCAATGCTGTCATGGATGGTTCGCCCGTCAAGGCAGCGCGGCCCGGGGTTTCGCCCAAGGCTGAAAACTCTGCCTTCAGCTTCGGTGACTTCATCGACGTGATCAATCCCTTGCAGCATATTCCGGGGATTGCGGAACTCTATCGATCGGTAACGAACGACGAAATTTCCGACAACGCCCGCAAGGCCGGCAATGCTCTTTACGGCTTCGCACTTGGCGGGCCGGTCGGGCTGGGAGCCATGCTCGCCTATAACGAAGTCGGCGATCGCCTGAACAGCGGTCAAGAAAATGCCGCGGCACAACCCGTCGAAGTTGCGGAAGCGGCTCCAGTCGGCGAACCGGCGCCCACAAGCGATGTTCCTGTGCCAGTGCGCAAGCCTGGTGTTGAGCCAACTGCAACCGAAGCCGATAAGGCTGCTGCCACAGCCGTACTTGGTGAAACCGTGGCATCGGCTGGTCGCAAGGACGCTCCGCCAACTGCTCTTGTCGATCTCATCAACAGCACCGGTGCGGCTCCCGGGCCGGATGGGGAAACAATGACATCACCCGTTAAGTCTTCTTCGGGTAATGCCTCATCCGTTTCCTATCTCGACATGCAAGATAGTGCCACGCCATCGGGGCCGGTAATGCCTGACCAGCAGGGCCTTGACCGTCTCGCTTCGCACAAATCCAACCATCTGCCTCTCGATGTCTTGAAAGCTCTTCAGGAACGCCATGCCGAACGCTCCGTATCTGAACGCACTTGATCAAATCTCCGCGTCTTTGGCGGCCCTGGAAACTGAGATCGGGCCCGTCAAACTCAGCGGACGTGTGACCCAGGTTTCTTCCGAATCCATTCGCGTCTCCGGTCTTTCCCGCGTGGTTTGCCTGGGCGATCTGGTGCAGTTCGAAGGGCGGGCCGGCATCCGGCAGGGCGAGATCATCCGGCTCGACCAGAAGGACGTGGTAATCAAGCCATTGGAGCGCGTGACCGACATTGGCATCGGCAGCGTTGCTTCGGTCATGGGCGGACTTGCCATTCATCCGGACATGAGCTGGCGCGGCCGGATCGTGAATGCGCTTGGTGAACCGATTGATGGGGCAGGGCCGCTTGCCCATGGTGTGGAAGCGTTTCTTCTTGACCGCGCACCGCCACCGGCGATGAACCGAAGCAAGATTTCCGAAGGCGTTCGAACCGGTGTGCGGGTGATCGATCTGTTCACACCACTGTGCGTCGGACAGCGTGTCGGCGTTTTTGCTGGTTCCGGCGTTGGCAAATCCACACTTCTTGGCATGCTGGCCGGGTTTGGGGACTTTGACACCGTTGTGGTCGGTCTCGTTGGTGAACGCGGCCGCGAAGTGCGCGAGTTCATTGATGACATCCTGGGCGAGACCTTGGCGCATTCCGTTGTTGTCGCCTCGACTGGCGATGAAAGCGCCATGCAGCGCCGGCTTGCCCCCAAGACGGCTATGAGCGTTGCCGAGTACTTTCGTGCGCAAGGTCACAAGGTGCTGCTCATTCTGGATTCCGCCACCCGATTTGCCCATGCCGCGCGGGATGTGGCTCTGGCGGCTGGGGAACCTCCTGTCGCCCGCGGGTTTCCGCCAAGCGTCTTTGCTGATCTTGCCCGCCTCATCGAACGCGCCGGACCTGGAAGCAGCGGCGAGGGCTCAATCACAGGGATCTTTTCCGTTCTTGTTGACGGTGACGACCACAATGATCCGGTTTCCGATGCTATTCGTGGTCTTCTGGATGGGCACATCGTTCTGGATCGTCAGATTGCCGAGGCCGGCCACTATCCGCCGGTCAGCGTATTGAAATCCACCTCGCGGCTTGCTGACCGGGCCTGGACACAGGATCAGCAGGAACTTATCCATCGGATCAAGGGGCTGATATCCTACTATGAAGATACAAAGGATCTCCGCCTGATGGGCGGTTTCCAGACTGCGGGCGACGAAAAACTGGAAAAGGCCTGCAGACTTGTGCCCAAGATTTACGAAGCGCTGAGACAGCGCGCAGACCAGGTGGCACCGTCCGATCCCTTTGCAGACCTGGCCCAGGCTTTAGCTGCCGATACGTAAACCATTTTCCACATCTCTAGTATAAATACGAAATTGCCGCCTTGTCTGGCGGCGATTTTTGTATATATCAGTGTTACATCTTATTAAGGATTGCGGAAAAACGCGGTCCCCGGCATTTTAATAAATTTTTCTCTCAGTTTATTGGTAATGTCCGTGATTTTTTATTTAGTTTTCTGTGTGGATATAAGAACTTCCCCCACTATAAATTCTGAAATAGTTGTCGAGTTAGGGAAGAAACGTTGACCTTGTGAAGCTCCAAAATTACGGATTCTACATTGGTAAAATCCAAGGGGCTGATATGTTCATAATCGTAGACTCAAGAGAGATAGTGACCGCAGGCTATGCCTCGGCATTCGACCGGGAAGGCTATGCCTCCCTGGAACTTCATCCATCGGAACTTCTTGACTGGCTGGAAATCACCTGTGCCCAGGATCTGGGCTCGGTTGACGCCATCCTTCTGGGAGAGTGTGAAGAAAGATGCGGCTACGTTGCATCGATCCGAAGCCGGTGTCCGGAAGCCCAGATCGTGGCTCTGGAAGATACCGCCAACCTTGAGAGCACGCTCGACCTATTTTCCGCAGGTATGGACGATGTTCTGAAGAAGCCGGTTCATGTTCGGGAAATCATTGCCCGCGTCGGAGCTTTCCGCCGCCGGATCACTTCCCGGAACAATTCAGCAGGCACCGGTGCCATCGAAGTCTTCTTTGACGGTCGCGATCCAGTCGTCGGTGGGGACGTCATGGAACTGCCGCGCCGGGAACGCCGCATTCTTGAATATCTCGTCAAGAACAAGGGACGGCGTGTCACCAAGACACAGATCTTCAATGCTGTTTACGGCGTCATGAACGACGGCGTGGATGAATGTGTCGTGGAAAGCCACATCTCCAAGCTGCGCAAGAAATTGCGGAAAAAGCTTGGCTACGATGCAATCGAGTCGACGCGCTACATCGGCTACATGCTGAAAGACGCCACGGCCACCAAGCAGAAGGTTGCAGACACCCGGCGTCAGGTTCAGGCCTCGCCAGCAACCGCACACGCTGTAGAGGTTCCGGTTGACACCCGCACCACCACCAACAAGCCGTTTTTGTCAGTGGTCAATGCCTGATCGGAATAAGCTCAGAATATGAAGACCTTGCAAGGAACAATAATTTGCAATGGCAACGATCGAGCGGACTGGTATGAAAGTTTTGCCGGAGACAATTGCATGATGCGATGCCGCTCTAATTCGTCGAATTCAGGTTTTTTGTAGATGCAAGACTATCTGTTTTGCTGTGGAAAGAAGGCTCTTTCAATTTACAATTGATTTTTATGGAAAATTTAGAAAACCTACCCAGAATATACGACACACTGACGCTCTAATCACATGATCTCCGCTGCGCGGCGCATTGATGGGGCGAGGGGCAATGTAGATGTGTCTGTGAATCAAGTATTGAAGAGACGGTCCGCAAAGGCGGTTCGGTTTTCGTCCTTGACTGGAAGCCATTTAAATCGGCGTTCTGCCGGAGTTTTATGAGCTGGAACGGACACCGTGATTTGAGGTGGGCGTCTTGACACTGAACGGCAGTACGTCGTTGCCATATACTCCCAAGGAGATGGGCCGTTCCAGCCTGTCCCGGACATTCATTCTCTATACGCTCGGTCTTTTCGCTGTTCTTGGCGTCATATTCATCGGCATTCTCACGAAGATCACGTGGGACGCCTCTCACGCACGCGCCATTCGTGTGACCGAGGCCTTCTTTCAGGCAACCAAACGCCCGTTTGAACGCGCCATCTGGACAGTCAATGCGGACGCGACCCTGCAGCTCATCCGCGGGTTGGAAAGTCTCGAAGTGGTCGAGAAAGTCTGGGTTGAAACACCGGACACAGGCAATTTCGGTGAACCTGTTACCGGGCCGCGCGCTGCCGAAGCTCTCAGTTATACACTCAATTCGCCCAGCACCATCCTGCACAAGGATGCAATCGGGCAGGTGTTCATTCTCATCGACCGCAACACGATTTCCTATGAAATCGTTTCGACTGTCGGGTTCATCGTCACCGCGATCATCGTCTATCTGCTGTTGCTCGCCATCGTGATCAGAACAGTCTTTCGCCGTCTGATCGGTCAGCCGCTTTCGGCAATCGTGGAATACCTTTCCACGCCGCGCCTGATCGAAGATCCACCCAAAGCCGAACTGATGCCTGGCCGTGCGGACGAAATCGGTATTCTCGCCGCCAGTCTCCAGTCCATGGTTCAGCGCCGGCATCTGGATTTGCAGAAAATTCAAGAATACCAGACTAATCTCGAGGACTTGGTCGCCCACCGGACGGAGCAGCTTAAGTTGGTGCAGGAAGAGCTTATCCAGGCAGATAATCTGGCCGCGCTTGGCGCGCTGGTTGCCGGGGTTTCGCACGAGCTGAACACGCCTCTTGGAAACGCGTTGATGGCGGCCACGACCATCAAGGATTCAACCGGTTACTTGCGCACCGAACTTGAAGAGCAGAAACTGAGCAAGGAAGCCCTGGAAAACGAAGTCGAACGTATTTCCGATACCGCGCATATTATCGAGAAGACACTCGGCCGGGCCCGCGAGCTCGTCGGGAACTTTCGTCAGGTGGCTGTCGACAGGCAGAGTGAGAAGAAGCGGTCCTTCAATTTCGACCACATCATTCGTGAAACTCTTGCAACACTGCAGCCGACGCTCAAGAAAACGCCTTTCAAGGTCGAGCTTGATCTCCATGCGGACGAAATCATCGACAGCTATCCTGGCGCGGTCAGTCAGCTCGTCTCGAATTTTGTCGAAAACGCCATCAAGCACGGATACGAGGGGCGCAGCGAAGGTCTGATCAAGCTGTCTTCCCAGGTGGTTCACCCGAAGGACAAGAACCGAAACAATTCGAACGAACGCAAGATTATCTTCAAATGCCAGGATTTCGGTGTAGGCATTCCGGAGAAGAATCTGAAAAAAGTATTCGAGCCGTTCTTCACGACGAAGTTCGGCAAAGGAGGATCCGGTTTAGGGATGGCGATTTGTTACCAGCTGGTCACCGAAGCCCTGAACGGAACCATCTCGGTGTCTTCCAGCGTCGGGTCGGGAACCGAATTCATTATCGAATTCCCCGCCATGGCCGCTCAGGATACCAGGAAGCCTCTCGGACAGAAGGTGCATTGAGATGGTGATGGACTTTCTTGCCCCCTCCGAGCCGGAAGTGAAGAAGATCACGAAGGCGCCCTGGAGAATCCTGATTGTCGATGACGATCCCGACGTACATGAAGTCACCAAGATCGCCGTTGGTGGATGCATCTTCGAAAATCGTCCGTTTGAACTTTTGCATGCTCTCTCGGCTCAGGAAGCCCGGCAGATCCTGTTGAAACACCCCGATATCGCGGTGGCGCTTGTCGATGTCGTCATGGAAAGCGATACGGCAGGTCTCGGGCTTGTGAGCTGGATCCGTTCCGAACTCGGCAATCATTTCACGAGGTTGATTCTGCGTACAGGTCAACCCGGGTATGCACCGCAGACCGACGTGATCATGAAATTCGACATCGACGGCTACACCGAAAAAGCCGAATTGTCGCGAACCAAGCTGATTACCGCCATCGTTACAGGTCTGCGCGGTTACAAGCTTGTCATGTCGCTTGAGACCAACCGCAAGAAGCTCAAGCAGTTAAACGAGCATTTTGCAGCTATTGTCGAAAAGAACGCCCTGAGTGAATTTGCTGCAGCAGTCCTGAAGCATTTCACGGTTCTTGTCGGGCAACCTGTCGACAGCCTGTTGTGTGGTCTTGAGACGCTTCCCGACTACGGGTCCTTCGACAAGTCCAACGTCCGTGTGCTCGCGGCAACGGGAAATTTCGAGGACAAGATTGACCTGCCGGTGGACGTCATCAGTGACGATGCGATCCGCAATGCCGTGGCAAGATGCGTCGAGACACAGGCAACATGCGCGTCGCCCAAAGGACTTGCTCTTCCGCTTGTCACCCGTAACGGCATGACAGGTGCGCTTTATCTCGGTATTTCCGAGGAGTTGCTGGAGGAGCTTGTCGGGTCGGAAGTCGTGCAGTTGTTTGTTTCCAACGTCGCGCTTGGCTACGAGAAGACCGGCCTGTTGGAGCATATTCGCAACCTTGCTTATGTCGATCGCGTCACCGGACTGTCGACATTCTCCGGTTTCATCGAAACCTTTCAGCGTCACGCCGCCAACGGCGCCAAGTTGCTGGTCGTTCATTCCGACATCCAGAGATTCCGTGTCATTGTCGACGGGATCGGCGACGAAAAGGCCGGCGCGGTCTTGAAACGGACAGGCCACCGCCTGTCGCAGACCTTCCCCGATGCGCTCACCATTGCCAGGAAGGAAAAGGACGAATTTCTGATTCTTCTGAAGGGCGGTGAAGAGAATACGATTCAGGATGTGGTTGCGCGGATCGAAGATGCTTTCCAGCAACCGATAACGCTCGAAGACAACCAGATTACCCTTCGACTGCGGCTGGGGTTTGCATCCACCGGCACCGAGACGCAGGGCGCGGAAGAACTCGTGCGTTTTGCTTCCATCGCCCTTAACGATGTGCGTCAGAAAGGGGTGACCAACCACGCGGTTTTTCATCCGCTGATGCAGGAGGCTGCCTTTGAGCGCCTGCGGCTTGCTTCGCTGCTTACCGGTAGTTCCAACCAGACGAAGTTTTCGCTGAATTATCAGCCGATCATGCATGCCCGGGACGAGAGCCTTGCGTCCTTCGAGGCCCTGATGCGGTTCCGTACCCCCAGTGGAACGTTCCTGAATACCGCTCGGATGATCGAAGCTGCCGAAGCCAGTGGTCTTATTACCGAAATCGGCGCATGGATGTTCAAGACGTCGTTCACCGAGTTCAGCAGCTTGACCGGGATTTCCGATGACGTTCGGTTGAATGTGAACCTGTCTCCCAGGCAGGTTCAGGCAAACCGGATCTATAAGGACATCGAAGATGCTGTGACAGCCGCCGAACTGCCGCTGGATCGCCTGGTATTCGAGGTGACCGAAGGGCTGTTCCTCAGCAACGATCAGGTGACCCTGGCCTTCCTGACGTGGCTGCGTGCCAAGGGGGCGCGCGTCGTTATTGACGATTTCGGCACCGGGTATTCCTCGTTCAGTTATCTGCGCAAGCTGCCGGTTGACGGTATCAAGATCGACCGAAGCTTTATCATGAACATGGATCAGGATGCGGATGCGCTTGCTGTCGTGAAATCCATCATCGCCGTTGCGCAGGCGCTGGATCTGAACGTTACAGCAGAAGGTGTCGAGACTGTCGCCCAGAGAAATATCATGCAGGAGCTGCATTGCGATTACCTGCAGGGATATTTCTACGCCAAGCCTCTGGCGACCAATGACCTGTCCGATTTCATCCAGAAGGCTGTCGAACCGGGCGTTGCCTTCGGATAAAACAGTTTATCCGTCCGTTTATCAAATTCTGGCCGGAACTGTCAGGACAGAAGTGCCTTTTTGGCGCATACTGCGACAGCTAGGTCATACGTTGAATTGAAGACATCGGACAGCCTGTCAAGGATTGCGTTCTGCAATTCTGTTCACATAAGCGATTGAAAATTTGTACGAAACACGCTCTCATGCGGGAAAACGTGTTTGCGGCGGACGCGTCAATCGCGTTGAATGTCGACTGAACCTTTGTAAATATGCGCTAAAGCGCAACTTGGGGAGAAAACATATGGACATGAGCGGCTCCCACCGGATTCCGGCCAAACGGGAAACCGTATGGCAAGCCTTGAACGATCCGGATGTCTTGCGGGCCTGCATCCCGGGCTGCGAAAGCCTCGAGAAGACCTCGGACACCGAAATGACCGCCGCGGTCACATCGAAAATCGGGCCTGTCAAAGCCAAGTTCAAAGGGGAAGTGACCCTTGAGAACATCAATCCTCCGGAAAGCTACACGATCTCGGGAGAAGGCAAGGGCGGCGTCGCCGGGTTTGCCAAGGGGTCTGCGGATGTGAAGCTTACGGAGGAAGGTGACGAAACCATACTTTCCTACGAAGCCAAGGCGCAGGTCGGGGGCAAACTTGCCCAGCTCGGCAGCCGGCTGATCGATTCTACCGCCAAGAAAATGGCGGAAGACTTTTTCACGAAGTTCTCCGAGATGGTTGGTTCACCGGCAGGGCAGGACGAAACTGCGACCGCAGCTGGTGCCGATGAAGATCTGGATCCCGGTGTGGCCGAGGAAGCCAAGCGGATCGCGATTGAAGAGTCCCCTGGCGAAGTCATGCACGCAATTGAGGATGTGGAGCATGCAGTCGAGGAAAAGATCCATCAGGCGGAACAAAATATTGAAGCCGCTGCGGGACGCAACGTGTTCGGCGGCCCCATGGTCTGGGGACTCGTGTTGCTCGCCGCCGTGATTGTCGTGCTTGCACTTGCAAGTTGACCGGGTAGGACAAATCTTGAAATGATCGGGCTCTGACAATTTAGGACGCGCCAGGGCCCCAGCACAAAACACGGTGACAAGCCGGGAAATTGGGTCAGTGACACGCAATCGAATTCGATTGTTTATTCGTACGCTGGTCTGGATCGGACATCAGAGGTCTTGCTTGTCATTTCATGCAGGTGGGCCGGTTTGATCGCTCCGGTTCAGGGAATTTCATGAGGGAGAGGAATTCATGTCGAAAGTATCGATGGTATTGAACGGCAAGACGGTTTCGGCTGATGTCGAAGACCGGACGCTGCTCGTATCGTTTATCCGGGACGTGCGCGGATTGACTGGTACGCACGTTGGCTGCGACACCTCGCAATGCGGTGCCTGCGTTGTGCATGTTGACGGCAAGGCCGTAAAGTCCTGCACCATGCTTGCAGCCCAGGCCGACGGCACAGAAGTTGTAACACTTGAGGGGATCGGCACAGCCGACAGCCTGCATCCTGTACAGGCAGCTTTCCGTGAACATCACGGGCTTCAGTGCGGCTTTTGTACCCCCGGCATGATCATGACCGCCGTGGACATGATCAAGCGTCATGGCGCCGGAAATCTCGACGAGGCAACCATTCGCCACGAGCTGGAAGGCAATATCTGCCGCTGCACCGGCTACCACAATATCGTCAAGGCGATCAAAGCCGCCTCCGATCAAATGGCCGGTATGGCTCAGGCCGCCGAATAACAGCGTTGGCCTGAACTCCCAAAATTGATGCGCGAACACGTTCGCGCAGCAGGACAGCAAGACCGATCAATCGAATGAGGTGCCGGGAGGAACAGGCATCTTCGCATTGACCGCCAGGTCTTGAGAGACAGTTGCCTTGAAGGCAGCAGCCGGATTGTCCGGCGAGTGGAGGATGTCCGGTACTGGCGGAGCCGGCAGATATTCGGGAGAGAAGAAATGGCAGTTGAAGGGATTGGCGCCCGTGCCTTGCGCAAGGAAGACAAGCGCTTCATTACCGGCAAGGGCAAATACACCGACGATATGACCATGCCGGGCATGGGGTATGCTGCTTTCGTTCGCTCGCCGCACGCGCATGCAAAGGTCAAGGGGATCGATGCGAGCGCTGCTCTGGCAATGCCGGGTGTGGATGCGGTTCTTACCGGCGACCAACTGGTGGGTGATGGTATCGGCAACCTGATCTGTGGCTGGATGATCCATTCCAAGGATGGTTCGCCGATGAAGATGGGCGGTTGGCGCGCATTGGAACCGGAAATTGTCCGCCATGTCGGGCAGGCCGTTGCCGTGGTTGTGGCCGATACGCAGGCTCAGGCACGTGATGCCGCTGACGCGGTTGTGGTTGATTATGAGGAATTGCCTGCCGTTATCGATCCGCTTGCGGCACTCGAAGCAGGTGCCCCGCAGATTCACCCGGAAGCCGAAGGCAACCTGATCTACGATTGGGAAATTGGCGACGAAGGAGCCACAAACGCGGCCTTCGAAAAGGCTGCTCATGTCACGCGCATGGAGATCCACAACAACCGCCTCGTTCCGAACGCGATGGAGCCGCGCGCAGCTCTTGCAGGTTACGATGCGGCCGAGGAGCACTATACGCTTTACACCACTTCGCAGAATCCACATGTGGCTCGCCTGGTGTTGTCGGCCTTCTACAACGTTGCTCCTGAAAACAAGCTGCGTGTGATTGCGCCTGATGTCGGCGGTGGCTTTGGTTCCAAGATCTACATCTACCCGGAAGAAATGGTCTGCCTGTGGGCGTCCAAACGTGTCGGTCGTCCGGTCAAGTGGGTGTCTGACCGGACCGAAGCCTTCCTGACGGATGCACATGGCCGGGACCATCGCTCTGAAGCGGAACTGGCCCTTGACGCGGACAACAAGATCCTGGGCCTCAGGGTCAAGACGATTGCCAATCTCGGCGCCTACATGTCGTTGTTCTCGTCTTCCGTGCCGACGTATCTCTACGCTACGCTTCTTTCGGGTCAGTACGACATTCCGGCTATCCACGCCAACGTGAAGACGGTCTACACCAACACCACACCGGTGGACGCCTATCGGGGCGCAGGCCGGCCGGAGGCGACCTATCTTCTGGAGCGGATCATGGAAACGGCAGCCCGTGAAGTGGGCCTGTCGCCGGCAGAGTTCCGTCGCAAGAACTTCATCCGCACGTTCCCGCATCAGACACCGGTGATCATGTGCTACGACGCAGGTGATTATGATGCGACGCTGGATGCAGCCCTGAAGGCCGCGGATTACGACGGCTTTGCCGCCCGCAAGGCGGAAGCAGCTTCCCGCGGCAAGCTGCGCGGTATTGGTCTGTCCTGCTACATCGAGGCGTGCGGTATTGCACCGTCCGCTGCGGTCGGTTCACTTGGAGCCGGTGTCGGTCTTTGGGAATCTGCCGAAGTGCGTGTAAACCCTGTCGGATCGATCGAGGTTCTGACGGGATCGCACAGCCATGGTCAGGGACACGAGACAACCTTTGCCCAGCTGATCAGCGAACGTTTTGGCCTGGATACCAATGCGGTGTCCATTGTTCATGGCGATACCGACAAGGTTCAGTTCGGTATGGGAACCTACGGCTCGCGCTCCGGTGCGGTCGGCATGTCGGCAATCGTCAAGGCGCTCGACAAGGTCGAAGCCAAGGCGAAGAAGATTGCTGCTCACCTGATGGAAGCCTCCGAAGGAGACATCCAGATCGAAGGCGGCGAATTGAAAGTAGCCGGTACCGACAAGAAGCTGACCTTCACCGAGGTGGCTCTCGCTGCCTACACGGCGCACAACCTGCCAGAAGGCATGGAGCCGGGCCTGAAGGAAGGAGCCTTCTACGATCCGACCAACTTCACCTTCCCGGCAGGTACTTATGTCTGCGAAGTCGAGGTGGATCCGGATACGGGCAAGACGGAAGTGGTCAACTTCGTCGCGGCTGACGACTTCGGCAACATCATCAACCCGATGATCGTGGAAGGTCAGGTGCATGGCGGTATTACGCAGGGCATTGGCCAGGCACTTCTGGAAAATGCGTCCTACGACGAAAACGGCCAGCTGCTGACGGCGTCCTACATGGATTACTGCATGCCGCGTGCCGATGATGTGCCGTCCTACAATCTGTCGACGCATGTCACGGCCTGCCCAGGCAACCCGCTTGGCATGAAAGGTTGCGGCGAGGCCGGGGCTATCGGATCTCCGCCGGCAGTTATCAATGCGATCACGGATGCGATCGGGGACAACAGCCTGTCGATGCCAGCCTCTCCTGAAAAGGTCTGGGCGCTTTACCATGCAGGTGTGAAGCAGGCGGCCGAATAACGCCACAACGGGATTTTCGGGCGGGGCAACCCGCCCGCCATTGCACAGTTCGAAATCCGGGGAGACCCAGCATGTATGAAACGACGTATCACAAGGCCGGATCGGTAGCGGAAGCTGCTTCACTAATGGCCAATGCCGATGACGGCAAATTCCTTGGTGGTGGCCAGACTTTGCTGCCAACCATGAAACAGCGGCTTGCAGCCCCCAGCGATCTGGTGGATGTCACCAAGATTGCGGACATGAAGGGGATCAGCGCAAACGGCGATGGTGTGACCATCGGCGCAGCAACGAGCCATTTCGAAGTCTCGACTTCGGATCTGGTGAAGCAGAAGCTTCCTGGACTGGCGTCACTCGCCGGTGGCATTGGTGACCCGGCGGTTCGTCATATGGGCACCATTGGCGGCTCAATTGCCAACAATGATCCTGCAGCCGACTATCCTGCTGCGCTGGTTGCGCTCGGTGCAACCGTTGTCACAAGCAAGCGGGAACTGGCAGCGGAAGAGTTCTTCACCGGCATGTTTGAAACCGCGCTTGATGAAGATGAAATCGTCGTCGCCGTCAAGTTTCCGGGTGCTGCCGCCAGTGCCTATGCCAAATACCCGAACCCGGCATCGCGTTATGCCATGGCCGGTGTCTTCGTTGCCAAAGGCAACGATGGCTCCGTCAAGGTTGCGGTAACCGGAGCAGGACAGGGTGGTGTCTTCCGCATGTCCGCCATGGAAACGGCGCTTGCAAGTAATTTTTCAGCCGACGCCGTCGCCGGCATAGCGCCCGACGCGGACGATCTTCTGTCTGACATTCACGGGTCTGCTGCTTATCGTGCGAACCTGGTTACCGTTATGGCAAAGCGCGCCGTCCAGAAGGCGTAAACGACCTCGTGCTGATTTAAGAATAAGAACCCGGCCGAGACTCGGCCGGGTTTTGTTTTCCTGAGGGAGGAGTAGTCAGCTTCTCGATTGGGGCACGAGCGCAGACAGTCGCACTGCTAGCTGCCACGTCACGTCAGAGTACCAGTATGGGCACTTCGGCTCCGGCTTCCAGCGCCGGAGCATGAGGTGGACGGACCACAAGTGCGCCGGATTTGGCGAGCAGGTTCAACATGGAACTGTCTTGCCGGGAAAACGGCGTGACAACCAGATCACCGTTTGCCGATCTGGAAAGCGTTGCCCTGACGTAGTCCTGCCTGCGATCGTTCTCAGGCAAGGAAGAGGCGAGTATGGCTTGTTGAGGTCCTGACTGTTCCGGCGTCTGACCGAGCATTGCCTGCATGAGTGGCTTCAGAAACAGCAAACCACATATAAGGCTTGAGACGGGGTTTCCGGGCAGACCAAGAACCTTGGTGCCGCCAAGACGGCCTGCCATCAACGGCTTGCCCGGACGCATTGCAATTCGCCAGAACGCCAGGTCCATGCCTTCCTGTCCAAGGACACTTTGAACAAGATCGTGGTCGCCGACCGAGGCACCCCCAAGCGTGACGAGAATGTCGGCCTTCTCGGTAATCGCACGCCTAACGTGGTTCGCAAGTGCCACCGGTTCGTCGGGTGATATTCCAAGATCGAGTGGCTGACCGCCACAATCTTCCACGAGTGCGGCGATACCTGCGTGGTTCGAGGCGATTATCTGATCCGGTCCCGGTTCCGTTCCTGGGCGAACGAGTTCATCCCCGGTTGCGAGTATCGCAACCTTCGGTCTGCGGTGCACCGGCAGGACCGCGTGGTTCATTGCAGCGGCAAGGGCGAGATGCCGGTAGGCAAGTTTGAGCGGCGGTTGCAGAAGCACATCACCTTCGGAAAAGTCCAGGCCGGCCGGACGAACGAATGCGCCCTTGGCCGGGTTCTCCAGAACGGTTATGCGCTCGCCTTCACGCTCTGCGTTTTCCTGGATCAAGATCGTGTCCGTACCGGCCGGCACAGGAGCACCGGTAAAGATCCTCACCGTTTCACCGTTGCCGACCGTTCCGGAAAAACCATGGCCGGCCGGTGCTTCGCCGACAACGGTCAAGGATGTTCGGGAAGCGGAAAGATCTTCATGACGAATGGCGTAGCCGTCCATCGCAGACGCTGCGAAAGGCGGTTGGGTTCGGGTGGAAACAAGGGGGGCGGACAGATATCTGCCGTTGGCGCTCTCGAGCGGAACATATTCCGTTTCAAGAGGTTTTACGCCGGAAAGGAGCTTCGTCAGCGCTTCGTCGACAGGCATCAGGCTCATCAGGTGCCACCCAGGCTGCCGTCCTTGTCGAGTGTCCAATGGCCGGATTTGCCACCGGATTTTTCGACCAGACGGATATCTCCGATGACCATGCCCCGGTCTACGGCCTTAGCCATGTCGTAGATCGTCAGGCAGGCCAGCGAGCATGCGGTCAAGGCTTCCATCTCGACACCTGTCTGGCCGCTGACCTTGGTTGTCGCTGTTACTATGAGGCCGGGAAGATCATCATCGGTATCGATGTCGATGGACACCTTGGACAACATCAGTGGATGGCAGAGCGGTATCAGTTCGTGGGTCTTCTTGGCGGCCAGGATGCCGGCTATGCGTGCCGTGCCGATAACATCGCCTTTCTTGGCGTTACCGGACCGGATGAGATCCAGGGTTTCAGTCCGCATGGTGACGGTCCCGCGCGCCACGGCAATCCGATGCGTTACGGACTTCTCGGATACGTCCACCATGTTGGCAGACCCTGCCGCATCCAGATGGGTCAGTATGGCGTCCTTGTTGGCCATGTCCGCCTATACCGCTTCGGAGAGGGCCGGACGGGCCAGGAGCGTTCTGGTAGCCGAGGCGACGTCTTCCTGACGCATCAGGCTTTCGCCGATCAAGAACGTTGAAATACCAACCTTGTTCATTCGGGATAGGTCGGCTGGGGTGAACAGGCCGCTTTCGCCGACGATGATTCTGTCGTCCGGAATGCGCGGTGCAAGCTCTTCGCTTGTTTCCAGCTTGGTCTCGAATGTCTTGAGATTGCGGTTGTTGATACCGAGCAGACGAGACGACAGCTTGAGCGCACGCTCCAGCTCATCAGCGTCATGTACCTCAAGCAAGACATCCATTCCGAGTTCGAACGCGGTGTCTTCCAATGCTTTGGCGGTGTCGTCATCAACAGCGGCCAGAATGATCAGGATGCAATCGCCGCCCCAGGCTCTGGCTTCATATACCTGGTAAGGATCGTAGAGGAAATCCTTGCGCAGCGCAGGAAGGGCAACAGCGTCACGTGCAGCAGCCAGAAATTCAGGCTTTCCCTGAAAAGAGGGCGTATCGGTCAGGACCGAAAGACAGGCTGCGCCGCCTACTTCGTAGGCCTTTGCCAGGAGAGGCGGATTGAAATCTTCCCGAATGAGCCCTTTCGAAGGGCTGGCCTTCTTGATTTCCGCAATGAGAGCGTACTCACCGTTATCGTGTTTGGCTTCGATCGCCTTGAGAAACCCGCGTGGAGCACTCAAGTCTTTGATGCGTGCCTTGAGTTCGTCGATCGAAACGGATGCCTTTGCAGCGATGATTTCCTCGCGCTTGTAGGCTTCGATCTTTTGAAGAATGTCTGCCATGTCTTACCCATTCGATGCTGCGACAAGCTTTTCCAAGGTGTCGGCCGCGGATCCGCTGTCAATGGATTGCGCTGCCAACTCGACACCATCCTTCAAGGTTTCCACCTTGTCTGCAACCAGCAGGGAGGCAGCCGCATTGAACAGCACCACATCGCGATAGGCGTTCTTTGCTCCGGCGAGGACGTCGCGCAGGGCTTTAGCGTTTTCCGAGGGAAGTCCGCCCTTGAGATCTTTCGGATCGGAAACGGCAAGGCCGACATCTTCGGGTGAAATTTCAAACGAACGGATTGTCCCGTTCTTGAGTTCGGCAATAGCGGTTGGACCGGTTGTGGTAATTTCGTCCATTCCGTCGGACCCGTGGACGACCCAGGCCTTTTCAGACCCTAGCTCGCGAAGAGCTTCCGCAAGCGGTTCGACCCATTTGCGGGCAAACACACCAACCATCTGGCGCTTCACTCCTGCGGGATTGGTCAATGGGCCAAGCAGATTGAAGATTGTGCGCGTGCCGAGCTCCATGCGGGTTGGACCCACGTGTTTCATGGCTGCATGGTGCAGCGGGGCGAACATGAAACCGATACCCGCCCTGTTGATGCAATCGGATATCTTCCTGGCATCGATATCGATGTTGACGCCAAGTTCGGCGAGCGCTTCTGCAGCGCCCGACTTGGAAGACAATGACCTGTTGCCGTGTTTGGCAACCGGAACGCCGCTGCCGGCGACGACCAGGGCCGTGCACGTGGAAATATTGTAGCTGCCGGAATTGTCGCCACCCGTTCCCACTATATCCATCGCGTTGGCCGGGGCTCTCACGGGGATCATCTTGGACCGCATGGTCGCGACCGCACCCGTGACTTCGGCAATGCTTTCGCCGCGCACACGCAAGGCCATCAGAAACCCGCCAAGCTGCGATGGTGTTGCAGATCCCGACAGGATCACCTCAAAGGCTTCGCGGGCTTCTTCAGGGCTCAAGGCGTGACCGTCTGACACCTTGGCGATGAAGTCCTTGAATGTGCTCATGTCGTCATTCCACTTTCAAACGGATCAATTCCGGTCCAACCCGATCATCTGGGCGATACCGGCATTGTTTATCTCGACCCCTGCCTTGGTTTCCCGGTCGGAGATGAACTGGCCGAGCAGCGTGTCCTGAATTTGCTGGGAAAGCTGCTGACCCAGGGCCGCTACTTGCGGTGCGTCGCTCTGGAAGTCCGGTACGTTGGAACCGCTCACTTTAAGCACGATCCGACCGTTGCCATCGTTGGTTTCGGTGACCGCGCTTGTTCCAACGGGGCCGTCGAATACTGCCGAAACAGCTTCGCGGCCGAAATCCCCGGACGGCGTGTTACGCTTCAGGTCAGTTGCGGATTTCACTTCCAGCCCGGTTTCTGCGGAAAGGGCGATGAACGGCGTGCCGCCCTCTGCCTTGGCCAATAGGTCTGCCGCAGTGTCGCTCAAGCGTTTGCCTAGTTCATCCTGCTTCCAGGCGGCAATGACGTCTTCGCGAACTTCGTCGAGGGTGCGTTCGCGCGACGGAATAACCTTTGCGACGTCATACCAGAGAAAGCCTTGCTCACCGAGCTGAAGGACATCGTTTTCGATGCCGATGTCACTGTCGAACGCACCTGCTACAAGTCCCTCAGCATCAGGCAAGGTTACGGGTTTACCGTCTTCACCGTTTCCGGATGCATCAAAAGCTGACGGAGTTTCTACAGTCAGGGCGAAACGCTCGCCGATTTCGTCCAGCGGAGCACCGCCGGCCCGGGCATCCTCGACTTCGTTAAGCAGATCCAGAATTTCCCGTTCCGCCTGTTCCTTTGCGAGGCTCTGGACGATCTCGTCCTTCACGTCTTCGAAGGGTTTGGTGCTTTCAGGAAGGATTTCTTCGACATTCAGAATGACAGTCGAGAACCTGCCTTCCACCGTACCACTGGTGGCGCCTTCCTCCAGGCTGAAAGCGGCGTCGCCGATAGCTTCATCGAGAAAATCGGCCTTTGCCATGACGCCAAGGGCAACGTCGTTGTTGGCAAGGTTCCGGTCAGTCATGAGTTCGTCAAAGGTCTTGCCGTTCGCGATTTCTTCGGCAGTTTCTTCCGCAGCCTGTTGAGACGGGAAGGACATCTGACGGATCTTGCGGCGTTCGGGCTGGAAGAAATCTTCCGACCGGCGCTCAAACTCAGCGCGGGCGTCTTCGTCGGAAATGTCATCCGGACGAGAGAGAGATGTCGGCGTGAGTGAGACGTATTTGATTTCACGGAACTCGGGTGCCCGGAAATTATCCTTGTTCTCTTCGAAGTAGGTTGTCAGGACACCATCGGCCGGATCCTCGATGTCTCCGATGAATTCCGGTGTGACGACCAGGTAATCAACGCTTCGCGTTTCACCCTGATAGGCGTCAAGAACTTCCAGATAGGCAATCGGCGCCTTCATGCTGCCGGCGAGGCCTTCTGCAAGCTGCGCTCGCTCTGCAACCTTGCGGCGTTCGACGACATATTCGTCTTCCCGGTATCCGTTTGCCTGCAGAACCTGCTGTAGCCGGTTCTTGTCATACCTGCCACCCAGGCCCTGAAAGGCAGGGTCACTCTGGATAATGGTCGCCAGGCGTTCGTCCGAAACACCGAGTTTCATGTTTTGAGCGGTGTTGTTCATGGCCGCTTCGGCCACAAGCTTGCCCAGGGTTTGCTGCGGAACACCGAGGGTCGCGCCTTCTGCCGGCGTCAGCGGCCGGCCGAACTGTTGAGCCAGCCGTCCGAGGTCCTGCCTGTAGGCCCGATCAAAATCGAACAGGGAGACTTCCGTGTCACCGACCTTGGCGGCGGTGTTCTGGCCGACACCGGTCAAGAAACCGCTAATGCCCCACACGGCGAAGCTAAAGATCAACAGAGCAATAAACAGTTTGGCAACCCAGGTGCCAGCGCCCTTGCGCAGCGCGTCAAGCATGACGACTCCCGTATTCTTCTTCGTTCCGGCAGCCGGCGTCACCGGCTGAATTCAGGACCGGCCTTGGCCGGAGCGGGCGGATCATAAAGACGCCGCGCCGCCGCCGCAAGGCGGCCTTTTACAAACTTCGGAAGCGATTTGGGTTTTCCCGTCCTCAGGGTGATTGCAACGCGTGTGCGCTTCTGCTCTATAGGCGGCAAATCAAGGATCATGCCGCGGGAGAAACTGAACATGAGCGCAGCGATCAAGCCGCTGGTTGCCGGTAACTGGAAAATGAACGGTCTGAAGGCAAGCCAGGCTGAAGTCTACAAGATGATCGCCGGCATCAGTGACGATCTGGCGGATTCGGTCGATGCGATGATTTGTGCGCCTGCAACGCTGATCGCAGCAATTGCGGAAAAGGCTGGCAGTGGCGCGCTGTCTGTAGGTGGTCAGGATTGCCATACCGCAGTATCTGGTGCTCACACCGGCGATATTTCTGCTGAAATGCTTGCAGATGCCGGCGCAAAGGCCGTCATCGTCGGTCATTCCGAACGCCGGACGGATCACGCTGAAAGCGATGTTGATGTCAATGAAAAGGCTCGGGCAGCCTGGAGAGCCGGTCTTGTGGCGATTGTGTGTGTCGGCGAGACAGAAGCCGAGCGCAAGGCAGGCCAGGCACTTGCTATTGTCGACCGCCAATTGAACGGATCGGTTCCGGATGGGGCGACTGCCGAAAACTGCGTGATTGCCTACGAGCCGGTCTGGGCGATCGGTACAGGTCTGACACCCACCGCAGGTGATGTTGAGGAAATGCACAAGGCAATGCGGGACAATCTTTCCGCAAGGTTCGGCGGGGAAGGAGCTTCCATGCGCCTTCTTTACGGCGGGTCTGTGAAACCGGGCAATGCGCGTGAACTGATGTCTGTTGCCAATGTCGACGGCGCCCTTGTTGGCGGCGCCAGTCTCAAGGCTGAAGATTTCCTCGGCATACTTGCTGCTTATTCCTGAAGACACCGAATATATTGTGCCCGGCCTTGAAGCTTCTGTGTCGAAGGCGCAATTGAAGGGTGGAAAGCTGGCGGCGTCTGGTGTAGAAGGCCGCCAATCTTGAATTCAATGAAGAATGGCGTTCGATGGAAACCGTAGTCATCGTAATCCACTTGATGGTCGTCCTGGCCCTGGTGCTTGTTGTCCTCCTGCAGCGTTCCGAAGGCGGCGCGCTTGGCATTGGCGGCGGAGGCGGTGGTCTGATGTCCAGTCGTGGGACTGCGAATATCCTGACGCGTGCAACTGCCGTTCTGGCGGTCGCTTTCTTCGCTACTTCGCTGACGCTCAGCCTTATTGCAAAGAATCAGGACCGGCCCGGTTCGATTCTTGATGCTGTTCCAACGGCAACCCAGGAAGCGCCTGCCACGACGGACGGCACGACCGAAGGCGGTTCAGGCGGTGTTCTCGATTCGTTGAAACAGCTGAACCAACAGCAACCTTCCGGACCTCAGGTCCCGGCCGCCCAGTAAGGCGGCCGAACGGGTCTTCTGGCCCATTCACCCGACATATGCCCTGCGGCTTAACTCGCAGGGCATTTTTATGTGTTGAGAACGCAACTCCCGAGTGGCCAAGGCGCCCTCGGCAAGGATATGGTATTGGTCCATGGCGCGATATATTTTCATCACTGGCGGCGTGGTCTCCTCGCTTGGAAAAGGTCTTGCTTCTGCAGCACTGGGCGCATTGCTCCAGGCTCGCGGTTACAAGGTCCGTCTCCGCAAACTCGATCCCTACCTGAACGTCGATCCGGGCACCATGAGCCCGTATCAGCATGGCGAATGCTTTGTGACCGACGATGGTGCGGAAACAGACCTCGATCTCGGCCACTACGAACGGTTCACCGGCCGTCCTGCGAACCAGCAGGACAACATCACCACCGGGCGGATCTATCAGGACATCATCGCCAAGGAACGGCGCGGCGATTATCTGGGCGGAACCGTCCAGGTCATTCCGCACGTGACTGATGCGATCAAGAACTTCGTTCTGACCGGCAACGAGGACTACGATTTTGTTCTCGTCGAGATCGGCGGAACTGTGGGCGATATTGAAGGCCTGCCGTTCTTCGAGGCGATCCGCCAGCTTGGCAACGATCTTCCGCGAGGCGATGTCGTCTATGTGCATCTGACCCTGATGCCCTACATCCCGAGCGCCGGTGAAATGAAGACCAAACCGACGCAGCACTCTGTAAAGGAACTGCGGTCCATCGGTATTCAGCCGGATATCCTGATGATCCGTTGTGATCGCCCGATTCCGGAAACGGAAAAACGGAAGCTGTCGCTATTCTGTAACGTGCGCGAGAGCGCGGTCATTCCGGCCTACGACGTCAAGTCGATCTACGACGTGCCGGTCGCCTACCACAAGGAAGGGCTGGACGACGAAGTTCTGGCTGCATTCGGCATCAAGGGGGCACCTGCACCGGTGCTCGATCGCTGGAACGGCATTTCCGAGGCGGTTGCCAATCCGGAAGGCGAGGTCAAGATCGCGATTGTCGGCAAGTACACCGTTCTGAAAGATGCCTACAAGTCGCTGATCGAAGCATTGGTCCATGGCGGTATCGCCAACCGGGTCAAGGTGAACCTTGAATGGATCGAATCGGAGACATTCGAGAAGGAAGACCCGAGCCCTTATCTGGAAGGTGTTCACGGAATTCTGGTTCCCGGTGGTTTTGGGGAAAGGGGCGCAGAGGGCAAGATTGCTGCGGCACACTTCGCCCGGACCCGCAAGATCCCGTATTTCGGAATTTGTTTCGGCATGCAGATGGCGGTTCTGGAAGCGGCACGCAATCTCGCCGGGATCGCCGAAGCCAATTCCACCGAGTTTGGCCCGGCGAAGGAACCTGTTGTCGGCCTGATGACCGAGTGGACGAAGGGCAACCGCAAGGAAGTGCGCGACGCCGAAGGCGATCTGGGCGGTACAATGCGCCTTGGTGCCTATCCTGCTGCGCTCAAGACCGGTTCCAAGATTGCTGAAATCTATGGAACGACCAGCATTTCGGAGCGTCATCGCCACCGGTATGAAGTCAACATCGGCTACCGCGATGAACTCGAGAAATGCGGTCTGATTTTCGCCGGGACATCGCCAGACGGTGTTTTGCCGGAAACGGTCGAAATCGCGGATCATCCCTGGTTCGTCGGTGTTCAGTACCATCCGGAACTGAAGTCCCGTCCTTTCGATCCGCATCCGCTGTTTGCATCCTTCATAAGCGCAGCGATCCATCAGGGCCGTCTGGTCTGATCGGCCAAGGCGGGAAGGGGACAAGATAATGGTGCGCGGGCTCGATCACGTCGTTGTAGCGGTGAGGGATCTGGAGGCCGCGGGCCAGGTGTGGGCGGACCTTGGTTTCACGGTTACTCCTGAAAATCGCCATTCCTGGGGAACGGCCAACCGTTTGGTTCAGCTCGACGGTTTTTTCGTCGAGCTGTTGAGCGTTGCCGATCGGGATCTCATTTTCGAGGCTTCTGAAGAGGTTTTCTCGTTCGGGGCTTTCAACCGAGATTTTCTGTCCCGGCACGAAGGGGCCAGCATGCTGGTGCTGGACAGTTCCGATCCTGCGAAGGACAGGGACGATTTCAGCAAGGCTGGACTGAAACTCTACGAGCCGTTTTCCTTCGAGCGCACCGCCAATCTGGCGGATGGCGGCAAGGTGCAAGTTGCCTTCGACCTGACATTTGTCAGTGATGCACTTGCACCGGAGATCGGCTATTTCACTTGCAGGAATCGATTTCCCGAAAATTTCTGGAAAGAAGCCTTTCAGGATCATGCCAACGGCGCGTCAACGATAAAGACAGTCTATCTCGTTGCCGGCGATCCCTCGGATCATCACGAGTTTCTGGGTGGGTTCACGGGCCAACGCGAAATGCGCGCCACCAGTCTGGGTCTGGAGCTCAAGACTGCTCGTGGAACAATATCCGTGCTAACGCCATCTGCGTATGCGTCACTGGTCGGCACTGATGCAGCTGCGCAAATTGCCGGCTCCCTGCCGCAGATTGTTGCTCTGGAAATCGGCTGCAAAGGCCTGGATGAGCGCAAGATAGTGCCGGCAGGCCAGCTCAACGGGCTCACGCTGATCCTGTCGCCAGTTGTCTCGTAAATGAAATCCATTCTTTGTGAGAAGGCTTAGCCGGGAGACATGTTCCGTCCAAGGCTCTCCGGCTGGATTTGCTGCACTTTATCGCATTCAGAAAATTTGCCGACGCACAAACCATTAGGTGTGTTTCGTGATTGCCGTGTCGGGCAATGTATACGTGACTTTGAAAACGTTAAGGAATTTTTCCCGCCAAGACCACACGGCAAGGGCACTATTCACTTGTTGAATCAACCAGTCCTTTTATAGTGAACCCCAAATTATGCGCCTTGACCTGATGGTCGGACTGCGGAGTTCCCGAATGACTTTTTTGCCTTTTGCCTCTTTCCCTCGCAATTTTGCACTCGTTGCTGCAACCTCGGCACTCTTGGCCGCATGCTCCGACGACTCGCAAAAGGCCGCTCCGGCAGCGCCGCCACCATCGGTGACCGTTGCGAAGATTGCATCCCAGGATATTCGTCAAAGCGCACGTTTTGTCGGGCAAGTCGCTGCAATCGACCAGGTCGATCTCATGGCTCGCGTCAAAGGTTTCCTGGAAGAGAAAGCTGTGCCGGACGGCTCCGTCGTCAAGAAAAACGACCTGTTGTTCACGATTGAAAAAGCGCAGTATCAGGCCGCACTGACAAAGGCCAAGGCGGATCTTGCAAGCGCAAAGGCAGACGCTGCACTGAAGGCTGCCGACGAGAAGCGTGACAGGGACCTCCGAGACAAGGGGCATCTCTCCGAGGCTGCTTACGAAGCGACCTTGGCGCAAAAGCAACAGGCGGAAGCCTCTGTGGAGGCAGCGCAATCGTCTCTGCAGGAGGCGGAACTCAACCTCAGCTACACCGATATTTCGGCACCTTTCGACGGCCAGCTCGGCAAGACCACCTACAGCGTTGGCGAGGTCGTCGGACCCACGACGAATTCACTGGCCAGCTTGATCAGCCTTGCTCCTGTCTATGTCAATTTTTCCGTCAGCGAGGCGCAGTATCTCAACGCGGTCAAGACACACGGGATAAACCCTGCCGATATCCAGCCGGATGAGTCTCCAGACCTGAAACTGGTTTTGCCAAACGGGCAGGACTATAATGAAAAGGGCAAAATCGTTTTCATCGACAATCAGGTCGATACAGCGACAGGCACCATCTCCTTCCGCGGACAATTCGACAACAAGGACATCCGCCTGATTTCCGGAACCTATGTGACGGTGGTTCTCGAAGCGCCGAAAACGGAAACGGCGCTGGTTGTGCCGCAGGCTGCCATTCAAAGGGACCAGGAAGGTGCGTTTGCACTGGCAATCACGTCGGACAAGAAGGTCGAACAGCGATACGTGACACTGGGTCAGCAGGAAGGCACGGATTTCGTCGTCTCCAAAGGCCTGAAGGAAGGTGACGAGGTCATCATCGAAGGGTTGCAGAAAGTGCGCCCCGGCGTTGTCGTGAACCCGGTACTTGCTTCCAAGCCGGCGGAGAAAAGCTAAATGTTTTCACGCTTTTTTATCTACCGGCCGAAATTCGCGCTGGTCATTTCCATTGTTATCACTATTGCCGGTGTGCTTGGGTATCTGTCGCTTCCGGTTGAACAGTTTCCGAATATCACCCCACCGGTCGTAAATGTTACGGCGACCTATACCGGTGCCAATGCCGAAGTGCTGGAAGAAACTGTTGCCGCCCCAATCGAAGGGCAGGTCAACGGCGTCGACGACATGATCTACATGCAGTCGACCAGTAACGACAGCGGCAACTATTCGCTCAACGTTACCTTCGCTGTCGGAACAGACCCGGACATTGCCACGGTCAACACGCAGAACCGGGTCAGTCAGGCCAACAGCCAGCTGCCAAGCGATGTGACCAACAACGGTGTGACAGTGCAGAAAGCCAGCACGAACATGTTGCTGGTCATTACACTGTTTTCGCCGAACGGCAGTTACGATCCGGTCTTCCTGTCAAACTATGCCTCGATCAACCTGAAGGATGCACTTGCCCGTGTGCCTGGGGTTGGTCTGGCAGACGTCATGACCGACTTTTCCTACGGCATGCGTATCTGGCTTGATCCGGACAGGTTGACCAGCCTGGGCATGACGCCGACGGATTTCATCACCGCCGTACGTGACCAGAACATTCAGGTGGCTGCCGGTCAGATCGGCGCACCTCCGGTTCCGGACGGACAGCAGTTCCAGTACACGATCAAGGCAAAGGGCCGTCTGGCCTCACCGGAAGAATTTGAGCAGATCGTTCTGCGGACCGGTGCAGACGGCGCAGTCGTAACGATTGGCGATGTTGCCCGCGTCGAACTCGGCGCGCAGGTTTACAACGCCTCCGGCGAATACAACGGCAAGCCTTCCACAGTTCTGGCAATCTATCAGGCACCAGGCGCGAACGCACTTCAGGTATCGGAAAACGTGCTGGCTCGCCTGGATGAACTGGCCAAGAATTTTCCGCCGGACATGCAGTACGGCGTTCCCTTCAACACTACGGATTTCGTTCAGGCTTCTCTCAACGACGTCATCACCACGCTTTTCCTGACCTTCCTTCTGGTGGTCTCGGTGGTGTTCATCTTCCTCGGGAACTGGCGAGCGACAATCATTCCAACTGTTGCCATTCCAGTGTCGCTTATCGGCACGTTTGCCGTGCTGCTGGCACTTGGCATGACGCTCAACACGATTTCGCTGTTCGCACTGGTGCTGGCTATTGGTATCGTTGTGGATGATGCCATCGTCGTCGTGGAAAACGTGGAACGCATCATTGCCGACGAAGGCTTGTCGCCGAAAGAAGCCACGACGAAAGCGATGGAACAGATCACCAGTCCGGTGATTGCCACGACGCTGGTGCTGCTGGCGGTGTTCGTTCCGACTATCTTCATGCCAGGCATTACCGGCCGTCTCTATTCCCAGTTCGCAGTCACCATCTCGGTCTCTGTGTTGATTTCCTCAATCAACGCGCTGACGCTGTCTCCGGCTCTCTGTGGCCTGATCCTGAAAGCCCGTTCTGGCCCGCCGCGCGGCATCATGGGGCTGTTCGACCGTGGCATCACCTCGGTACGCAACGGATATACCGGTATTATTCGCCGCCTTGTTCGCTTCGCCGTGATTGGGCTTGCCGTTGTTGCAGGGGCGGTCGCCTTGATCGTGACACTCGGCGGATCACTGCCTCAGGGCTTTCTGCCTTCGGAAGACCAGGGCTACCTGATGGTCGACGTTCAGCTTCCCGATGGAGCGTCGTTGCAACGGACGGAGAACGTGACCAAGCAGGTGGTTGACCTGACCTCCAAAACGCCGGGTGTGGAAGACGTCGTCATTGTCAACGGCTACTCAATCCTCAACGGCGCAACGTCCTCGAATGCGGCGCTGGTGATTGCGACCATGAAGAACTGGGAAGACCGTCAGGCTCCCGACCTTCGCATTGACGCGATCCTTGCAAAGTTCTGGGCGGAATTCTCGACTATTCCCGGTGCGAATATCATTGCCTTCAACCCCCCGCCGATTCCGGGCCTTGGCACGACCGGCGGCGTTCAGGTGATGCTGCAACAAACCGGTGGAGGTTCGCCGCAGGATTTGTCATCGGCACTTGGCTCGATGATTTATTCTGCCAACCAGAGTGCCGAAGTTGGGCGCGCCTACTCGACTTTCCGGGCCAATGTGCCTCAGGTCTTTATCGATCTTGATCGTGAAAAGGCCAAAACACTCGGCATCAATGTGTCGGATGTGTTCACGACACTGCAGGCTTATCTGGGCTCGTACTATATCAACGACTTCAACATCTTCGGCCGGGTCTACAAGGTGATGATCCAGGCGGAAGGCAAGTTCCGCGATCGGGTGGAGGATATCGGTGCACTTTATGTGCGGTCGAGCGACGGCACGATGGTGCCCATGCGCAGCATTCTGACGACACAGAATGTCCTCGGTCCGCAGATCCTGACCCGATACAACATGTTCCGAGCCGCTGCCGTGATGGCTGATCCGGCACCTGGAGCCTCAACAGGTGTGGTCATCAACGAAGTCAATGCCGCGGGGGCTGAAGCCCTTCCGGACGGGTATTCTCTCGAGTGGACAGGTACAGCGCTTCAGCAGCTCGGATCGGGGCAGATCGTTCTTTTCATCCTGCTTTTGTCAATCTTGTTCACGTATCTCTTCCTTGTCGCTCAGTATGAGAGTTGGACGATGCCGATTGCGATCTTGATGTCGGTGTCGTTTGCAATCCTCGGGGCGCTTGTTGCGGTCTTTGCGACTGGGGGGGATGTCAACCTCTACACACAGATCGGCATGATCATGCTTGTCGGGATGGGTGCCAAGAATGCCATCCTCATCGTGGAGTTTGCGATGGAGCAGAGGGCCGATGGCAAGTCGATCAAGGATGCAGCAGTAGAAGCGGCTCATCTTCGGTTCAGGGCGGTCATGATGACGGCCTTGTCGTTCTTGCTGGGTGTCGTGCCTTTGATGACCGCATCAAGTGCTGGTGCGGCCAGTCAGAAGGCCATTGGCTTCGCGGTGTTCGGTGGCATGCTGTTTGCGACCTGCATCGGCATTCTCATGATCCCGATTCTTTATGTGAACATGCAGACCATGCGTGAAACCGTCAAAACTTGGTTTGGCGGAAAAGGAAAAACCCAGACGGAACAGGAGCCTGTTGCGTCCTGATGTGAGAAAATTTTCAATACGCAAACGGTTTTGCGTTGTTTGAATCTTACTTAAGGTTAGTTTGGCCGGGCGATCCAGATGGGTTGTCCGGCTTTGCTTTTAGGTCAAATGCCAGCAAGTTCTCAGGTCTCGGGATCGCGAACTTGGATAGTGAAAACACAGATCTCGTCCACCGTGCGACGCGCAAGCGGTCGATACTACAAGCTTAAAATTTTTAAGGCTAAGCTTTTGGAAATATTGGTGAGCCGACAGGGGTTCGAACCCTGGACCTACTGATTAAAAGTCAGTTGCTCTACCAGCTGAGCTATCGGCTCTCACCAATTTCCGAAGCGGTTCAGTGCGTTGTTGCAGCGCCACCGCGTTGGTGGCGTGTGTTTAGGCCGACCTTGAGGACAATGCAAGAGGCAAAATCGATTTTTTCAACAGGGTAGCAAAAAACAGCGTTGTTCAGTGGTCACTGTTGAAAACACACAACCAAATTCGGGAAATGGTGAATTCTCGCACATGTTATTAGCAACAACGGTCCTTCGATTGATAGTATTATCAAGTACAGTAGATTCTACTCTTTTTAACTCTAGTTGCTAATTTTCGCTTCTAAGAAAATAACGATCATTCTCCTGCGAAAACTGTCAGGTAGCGCAATAAAGCTATGTGAGGTAACGTTATCAGGCACATGAGAGGTTACATGCACACAACGACAATCGACACCCACACGAGCTCCGTCGAGTTCGATTTCGTGAAAGGGCACATCGCTGCGACGATGACGCTGATTCACGGATTGATCGACCAGGGCTTGATCGACCGGGAACGGCTCGACCTGTTTTTCGCGTCGTTTATCGGAGACCTACCGCATAGCCGGGAAACGCTCGGCTTGCGTCTCATCCTTGACCAGTGGCGGCAGGGCCTTCGCGACGGTGATGCTGAAGAAGAGCTAAAGGGGAAGCTCTTTGAGGTGATCCGGGGAGGGCGAAACAACTGACGCTGTCTGGAGTATGGCCGGTCCAAGGGGTTGGGGACCGTGGCATATTCTCGTCCGTAGCATTTGTTCAATCGAAATTTGTTCTGACCAGAAATTTTTTCAAACTGTTTGCGCTATCGGTCCGGTCATGGGCTCGGTAACTTGTCATTGAACCGATCGTCCCGAACTGGTGTTGACGCGTCGCCTTTGCTATCCCTTCGACATTGCGTAATCTTGCGGGTGCCTCGGCAGCCAGATGTGCAGGAGTCGCACTGCAGCGCCTGATGCTGGGTTGTTGTGGTCGGTGTGTAGCCGAGTTGTTGAAGGATACCGCCATATTTGTCGGCGGCAGAAGGGCGGAACATTTGGCAAAGTCTCTGGAGACCCTCGTAGCGACGCAGTGCTTTACGCGCCAGTTGTCCGGTTCCAATACCGCATGCAGCCTTCTTACCGCACTTCTGGGCGTGGGGTTGCTGGTTTTGAGCGGTGCAATCGCTGGCGTGCGTGCGGATGAACAGCATTTCATTACGATTGGCACCGGCGGCGTTACCGGCGTCTACTATCCGTCCGGCGGGGCGACTTGCAAGATCGTCAACATGACACGCGCCGACCACGGCGTTCGTTGCTCAGTCGAAACCACGCTGGGGTCAATTGCCAATATCGAAAAGATTCGTTCCGGTGAAATCGATTTTGGTTATGTGCAGTCCGACTGGCAGCATCACGCTTTTCTCGGGACCTCTGCCTTTGAAGAGGTCAGGCCGTTTGACGAGCTACGCTCCATATTTTCACTTCATGCCGAAGTCGCAACAATCGTCGTTCGAGACGAATCTTCTTATCGGGTCTTCGATGATTTGAAAGAGGCAAAGATAAATATCGGCAGCAAGGGATCGGGGTCTGCAGCTTCCTGGAACGCACTGATCAGCGGCCTTGGCTGGACGCAGAGCGATCAGGAAGATCTTGAAGAGCTCAAGACATCGGAGCTGTCTGAAGCGCTTTGTTCAGGCAGAATTGATGCCTATTTCGAATTGATAGGTCATCCGGCTGCGTTGATCGAGGAAACTCAGGCTCGTTGCGATATTCGACTGATTGGTATCGATGGCAAGGCGGTTGATGAGCTTTTGACAGAAGTTCCCTACTACATGCCGGCCGACATCCCTGCGGGCCTTTATGGTCTTTCGCAGCCAGTGGATTCCTTCGGCGTTGTCGCGACCTTCGTAACGTCTGCGCGCATGCCGGAACCGATCGTGACAACACTCGTAGAAGCGGTTTTCGAAAATTTCGACAGCTTCAAGCGTCTGCATCCTGCACTTGGCCGCCTGACCGAAAATGACCTGGTTGCCTACGGCATGCCGGCGCCGCTACATCCTGGCGCATTGACCTATTTCCAGGAAAAAGGCCTAGTGCCCGCAACCGCACCGGCCAAGGCAAACTGACCGGTGTTCACGGCTCTCCAAATGGTGAGCACCTTGTGTCTTTGGTCAAAGCGGGGAAGCGGCTAATAAGGTCGCTCCGAGCCTCGCCGGATTGCCGGTGGGCTGCCTGAACAACCGGAATGTCGAATGATCCAGGAAGTCACCATCATAGGCGCCGCGCTTGCCGGTGTCCTATCTTTTGTCTCGCCTTGCGTCCTGCCGTTGGTGCCACCTTACCTGGGGTTCCTTGCGGGCGTTTCGCTGGAGCAACTATCAGGTGAAGCAGAAGACAGCACGGCTGCATCGCGTCGGGTGTTTCTGAGTGCCCTGTTCTTTGTGCTTGGTTTTTCAACCGTGTTCGTTTTGTTGGGGGCGACTGCCAGTTTTCTTGGCCAGTTCATTCGCGCCTATCTCGATTACCTGAGCTATATCGCCGGCGCCGCGATCATCGTTATGGGCCTGCATTTCCTTGGCGTGTTCCGCATAGGCCTGCTTTACAAGGAAGCGCGTGTTCACGTGGAGAAAAAGCCTGCGGGTCCGCTTGGCGCCTATGTCATCGGCCTTGCCTTCGGATTTGGCTGGACACCTTGTGTCGGCCCAATACTGGCTGCCATTCTGTTTGTCGCTGGCGGAAAAGAAACGGTGGGGCAGGGAGCCTTGCTCTTGAGCGCCTATGCACTCGGCCTCGGTATCCCGTTCCTGATTGCAGCGCTTTTCGCTTCGCCGTTTCTCAAGTTCATGCGGCGGTTCCGCAAGCACATGGGTGTCGTCGAAAAGACCATGGGCGGCGTTCTCGTATTGACCGGGGTCATGTTCCTGACCGGGCAGATGGCGGTCTTGTCCTATTGGCTCCTGGAAACGTTCCCCGCGCTGCAGACCATCGGGTAAACGCAGCGCCAAGGTTCTTCGCCTTGGCGCATTGCATCGACCGACTGAAATCTAACGAGATTAGGTTGCCTTAAAACGCCGTGTCGCGAAATTCCGCCGCAGTCACGAGCGGGTCACCCGCGAACAGGGCCGGGTGACAGAGCTCAGTCACATCCAACAGGTGAAGACACGCAACGGCAGCGTCCGCCGCATTGGCAAACGGTCCGACCATCAAGGCAATACCGCCTTGAGGCGTATTTCGTTCCATCAGGAGGGGGCGAAGGTCACGCATGCGTTCCGCATTTTGATTCTTGAAATCGGCCCAGGCTTTTGCTGCTGCAGCAGTTGAGCTGTAGTGACCGATAATCGCCCCGAAATCGCTTCGCTTCAGTTTGCTGTCACCGCCACCGCGAAGCCGTCCGGCGGGACTGGAGGGCGTGATAACCGCAGGTCGACTTGTCGTCTGGGTAGGTGTTGCGTCGAACGGCTCCGGCGAGGGCGGTGTAGAAGGTTTATTGTCTTCAACGGCCAAGGGGATTGAACCTGTCGCTTGGGGTTCGCCACCTGGTGCGGGTAGATCTACCCTTGGCAGGTCGACTATCCGGACCGGTTCGGCAGGATTGAAACTTCGGGTAGGCGCGTCGACTGGAGCGGTTTCGGAATCGATGCTGACCATCCGGGGGGGCGCCTTGGGAACATCAAGGGCCGGCGTTGAAACCTGTTTCTTGGTGTCCGCCTGATCTGGTGCCGCAGAAGTCGTCTGGTTCAGCTTTGAAGCTTCGCGTTTTGCTTTTGGCGACGCTACGGGGACGGGAAGTGGTTTTTCCAGTTTTTCCGTCACCTCGGTGCGGACGATACCCGGGCTCGGTTCCACTGGTTCGCCGCTGTCTCTGCCAGTATAGTCCGCTTCAGAAAGCCTCGAAAAAGCAGCTTCCTTCTCCAGTGCAGCGATGCGGCGCGAATACGCAAGATTTTGTTCGGCAAGTGCGCTAAGGCGTCGACGCAACCCGACGATTTCTTTCTGCAGCACCGCGATCTGGCTCTGGTCCAGGCCGGGAAGGGGGGCGTGATCGCTATCTTCCGGCAACTGCATGACTTCTACCGGCACCCCTCTGCCGGAAGGTGACGTGATGGAGGCAGTTGAACCCACGCTTCCGATTGGGGGCAGAGTTATTCCCGTCGGGAAATCGAACTTCGGTGTGAACTGGCCGTGGGCGTTGCTGAACTGATAGGAAGCAAGGCCGACAGTTCCCATGCAAACGGCCGCAAATGCCCAGGAAAGCAGGCCGACACGCGAAGGCGTGAACGTATCCCGGACAACGTCCCGAACAGATTTTTGTGCCTTCCGTTTTGCCAAAAGTCCTGCTTTCCGAGCCTGAAACCGAATCTCAAAGAAGATACCTCATCAGGTGTGCATTATGGTTAATGAAAAGCAAACCGAAGCACTCAGGAAGTCAGATCTTTCAATGTTCTGTGGATCGGGGCATATAGAGGCCGACTTGTGTGGGTGATGCCCGAAAAATTGACAGTGGACCTTTGATGACTTCCCGTTCTTGCCTTTCGATTGTTCTGGCCGCCGGACTTGGCACCCGGATGAAATCCAACCTGCCAAAGGTGATGCATGAGATCGGCGGACTGCCGTTGGTCGGGCATGTGGTAAAGGCCCTGAAACAGGCTGGCTCTGACCGAATTTCCGTCGTAACCGGCCCAGATATGCGCGAGCTTGAAAAGCTGGTTCAAAACCTTGCACCGGAAGCGCATTGTCATGTCCAGCACGAGAGGCTGGGTACGGCTCACGCGGCGCTTGCCGCCCGTTCTGCGCTGGCCTCGCCTTCGGACGATGTCCTGATCCTGTTCGGCGACACTCCACTGGTGACGGCAGACACGATAGGCAAAGTTCGACGGGCCTTGTCGGATGGCGCAGATCTGGCCGTGCTTGGGTTCGAAACCCAACAACCATTCGGCTATGGCCGGTTGTTGACCGATAACGGGCAACTGGTTGCCATTCGGGAAGAAAAGGACGCCTCGGACGCAGAACGGAGGATCACGTTCTGCAACTCCGGCATCATGGGTTTCTCGGGGCAGCATGCACTCTCGTTGTTGGATGCGATTGGCAATGCCAATGCCAAAAACGAATTTTACCTGACGGACGCGGTTGAAATCGCCAACAGCAGGGGCTTGAAGGTTGTTGCGGTTTCGGGTTCGGAAGTCGAAACGCAAGGCATCAATACACGTGCTCAGCTGGCTGCCTGTGAAGAGGATTTCCAGGTTCGTATGCGTAATTTCGCTTTGGAAAACGGCTGCACATTGCTTGCGCCGCACACGGTTTATTTCTCGCATGATACCGTTCTGGAATCTGATGTGGTTGTAGAGCAGAATGTCGTCTTCGCCCCGGGGGTAAGGGTCGCAAGCGGAGCAAGGATCCGCGCCTTCAGTCACCTTGAGGGAGCATCCGTTGGCAGGAACAGCGCTGTTGGCCCCTATGCCCGTCTGCGGCCAGGCACGGTTCTGGGGGCCGACACGCGTATCGGTAACTTTGTCGAAGTCAAAAACACGACCTTCGAAGACGGTGCCAAGGCCAATCATCTCAGCTACATCGGCGACGCAAGTGTCGGTTCGAAGTCGAACATTGGTGCTGGCACGATTACCTGCAATTACGACGGCTACCTGAAACACCGGACAGAGATTGGAGCGGGCAGTTTTGTCGGTTCCAATTCCACGCTGGTGGCACCGGTCAGCCTCGGCAGTGGGTCTTTTGTCGCTGCCGGAAGCGTGATCACCGATGATGTGGACCAGGATTCCATGGCATTTGGCCGCGCTCGGCAGATCGTCAAGGAAGGCAAGGCAAAACAGCTGCGGGAGCGGCTGAAGGCTGCCAAGGAAACCAAATCCTGACTTTCATACATTTCTCGACCCTTGTCATTTAATGAAACAGGGATTGATTTCTGGTTGGCAGGCGCTGTCGTCTAAAGCAGTGCGGTCCGTTGGATCCATTTTTAAAGGGCTTTTTGCATGTGTGGCATTGTTGGCGTGTTGGGAACGGTTGATGCGGCGCCGCGGATCGTGGATTCGCTGAAGCGGCTGGAATACCGGGGCTATGATTCTGCTGGCGTTGCCACATTGGTGGATGGTGCCATCGTGCGCCGCAGGGCCGAAGGCAAGCTGCGCAATCTTGAAGCTGTTCTCGAAAAGTCGCCCCTGACAGGCATCTCCGGGATCGGTCACACACGGTGGGCAACACACGGCGCACCAACTGTTGCCAATGCCCACCCGCACCAGGCCGGCTCGGTTGCCGTCGTTCATAATGGTATCATCGAAAACTATCTGGAACTGCGAGAGGAAATCGTCGCTGCCGGCGCCGTGCTGGATACCGAAACCGACACAGAAGTCGTGGCCCATCTGGTGAATCTGGCGATGGCCAAGGGACTTTCTCCTCGCGATGCTGTTGCACAGGTTCTGCCGCGCCTGAAGGGTGCTTTTGCATTGGCGATGCTGTTTTCCGGTGAGGAAGATCTTCTTATCGGTGCCCGCAAAGGATCGCCGCTTGCTGTCGGGCATGGAGACGGGGAAATGTTCTTCGGGTCCGATGCCATCGCCCTGTCGCCGTTTACCGACCGGATTACCTATCTTGATGAGGGCGATTGGGCTGTCATCACTAGGGCGGGTGTTGAGATCTTCGATCAGGCGAACCAGCCTGTCACGCGCCCGGAAGCAAGGTCGTCTGTCACCTCCAGTCTGATGGACAAGGGCAACTACAAGCACTTCATGGCCAAGGAAATCCACGAGCAGCCGGAAGTGCTGGGCCATACGCTGTCACGCTATTTCGATTACACGACCAAGCGGGCCCGCGTGGAAGGGGCTGACCAACTCAAATTCAAGGACCTGTCACGCCTGATCATTACGGCCTGCGGGACAGCGTATCTTGCCGGTCTGGTGTCCAAATACTGGTTCGAGAAATACGCCCGTCTTCCCGTGGAGATCGATATCGCCAGCGAGTTCCGCTATCGCGAAACACCGGTGAGCGACAAGGACACGGCGCTGGTGATTTCCCAGTCTGGTGAAACTGCAGACACGCTCGCCTCACTGCGCTACTGCAAGACGAATGGTGCCACGATCGGCGCGATCGTCAATGTGCCGGAAAGCACGATAGCCCGGGAAGCCGACAGGGTTTTCCAGACCATTGCCGGACCTGAAATCGGCGTTGCCTCGACAAAGGCCTTCACGTGTCAGCTTGCGGTGCTCGCCGGTCTTGCCCTGCAGGCCGGACGGGAGCGCGGCGTGCTGACGCCGGAGCGGGAGCAGGAGCTTGTCGCGGAATTGATCGAAGTGCCGAGCCTCGCTCTCAAGGCCCTGGCCCGTGAAAGCGATATCGAGAAACTGGCGCATCCGCTCTCGAAGGCAAGCAATGCACTTTACCTCGGCCGGGCAACCAATTTCCCGCTTGCACTGGAAGGCGCGCTGAAGCTCAAGGAGCTCTCCTACATCCACGCAGAAGGCTACGCTGCCGGGGAACTCAAGCACGGTCCTATAGCTCTCATTGATGAAAACATGCCGGTTTTCGTGATCGCGCCCTTTGACGCGATTTACGAGAAAACCGTTTCCAACATGCAGGAAGTGGCCGCGCGCGGCGGACGGATCGTGCTCATCACAGACGAGCGCGGTGCGTCGGAGTGTGGCAATGCGGCCGAAAATACCGTCATTCTGCCGGACATGTCGGATATCGTTGCGCCGATCATCTACGCGTTGCCTGTTCAGCTCATTGCCTACCACACGGCTGTCTTCATGGGCACCGATGTCGATCAGCCGAGGAACCTGGCCAAATCCGTGACGGTTGAATAGTCCATGGACAGCACAAGCACGCAAGATCGGGTTTTGCCCTTCGAGGAGCGGTACAGGGCTGACGTCATTGCGCTCTGGGAGAAATGTGGCCTGACGCGCCCCTGGAATGATCCGGACAAGGACATCGACCGCAAGCAGACCGACGAAAACGGAGCCTTCTTCGTACTTCTGCGCGGGGACTGGCTTATCGGGTCCGTCATGGCCGGGTATGACGGCCACCGCGGGTCGATCAACTATCTTTCAGTCGATCCCGAATGCCAGACAGTCGGCCTTGGGAAAATGCTGATGAGCCGCTGCGAGGCATTTCTGATTGCGCAGGGCTGTCCGAAGATCAACCTTATGGTACGTCAGGACAACGACAAGGTTCTGCGGTTTTACGAACAACTCGGATATGCGGAGGAAAGCGCTGTTTCCCTTGGGAAACGGCTTATTCCAGACATTTAGCCGCCGACCTATGACGGATCCTTGCAACCGTCGGGAGGGGTGTTGCCCGGGCCCGATGGACGAGACAGGACGTAGGCTGCGCAGCCGATCATGAACAGTCCGACACCTATGGCAAGCCACAGGTCAGGATGGGCTGAAAGATAGAAGACGCAATATCCGAAGGTCATTCCGGAAATGGCGAAGATCTTTGCCTTCGGCGGGATCGCGCCGTGTTCGCGCCAGGCAATCACTGGCGGGCCGAAGATAGGGTGGTTGAGGATGCGCGCCTCAAGTGCGGGAGAGGATCTGGCAAAACAGGCAGCGGCAAGGATGAAGAAGATCGTGCTCGGCAGAATGGGAAGGAACGCACCGACAATCCCGAGGCCGACACATCCGGTTCCCAGAAGTTTGAACGTGGTCCGCCGCAACACTGCCTCCAAATCCGGCATAATTTGAATACATCGCTGAAAAATAAATCAAGCGAAGGATACCGCACTGCGATAAAGATGCTTATCTAATTGCGGGTCAGTTGAAAAGACGAGCACACACAGGGAAGTTTCGGGTTTAACCCATGAGCCGACACAAACATAAAGCAGAAGACGCGCACAAGATAGGCCATCGGCCGGGTGCGGCAACACGTCTTCGCAACTACTTCCTGACAGGGCTGGTCATCGCCGGCCCGATCGGCATTACCCTGTGGTTGACCTGGACCTTCATCAAATGGGTGGATGGCTGGGTCAAGCCGTTTGTACCCAAGATCTACAATCCGGACACCTACCTGCCGTTTCCGATACCCGGTTTCGGGCTCATTGTTGCAGTGTTTGTCCTCACGGTCGTCGGCTTTCTTGCAGCAAACTTCCTTGGGCGCAGTCTTATCTCGGTTGGCGAAAAAATCGTCGGTCGCATGCCGCTCGTTCGTAACATTTACAGTGGCTTGAAGCAGATTTTTGAGACAGTGCTTGATCAGCGCGGAAGCAGCTTTACCACAGCGGCGCTGATCGAGTATCCACGCAGAGGCCTCTGGGCGATTGTGTTCATCTCTACCGACACCAAGGGCGAAGTGGAGCGCCGGCTCAAGGACAAGGCCGATACACTTTCCGTATTCCTGCCGACCACGCCGAACCCGACATCGGGTTTTTTGCTTTTTGTTCCGAAGGAAGATGTGATCGAACTGGACATGAGTGTCGAAGATGCCGCAAAGCTCGTGATCTCGGCTGGTCTGGTCAATCCGAAATATCCGGAAATTCTCGCAGACGATATTGTCGATCCTGCGCAGCTGGAGCGGGTGAGAAGCTCTGAAGACGCCTGAGTGCGTTAGCAAGCAATGTAATCCATTATTCGCTTTGCCCTACGTCGTCAGGCGTTCTTGCAGATATACGTGCGATTGGCTCAAATGGCTGCCGGTGTAGTCGTGCCGACGCCTGGGTATTGACTTGCTGCTGTTCGATCGTGTCAGCCGGCCCTGAGGAGCCTGATCGCGGCATCGCGGCCGAACAGATACAAAAGACAGCGCAGAGCTTCGCCGCGTTTTGTTTTCAGATCCGGATCCAGTTCAAGGATAAGTCTCGCGTCGTCGCGTGCTACTTCCATCAGATCGGCATGTTCGTCGGCACGTGCGATACGAAAACCTGGCGTGCCGGATTGCCGGGTGCCGAGAATTTCACCACCGCCGCGAAGCTTCAGGTCTTCTTCCGCGATCAGGAAACCATCGTTGGTCTGGCGCATGATGTTGAGCCGTGCGCCAGCCGTTTCTCCAAGCGGTCCCTTGTAAAGAAGGACGCAGGACGAAGGCTTGTCACCGCGTCCGACACGGCCTCGCAGCTGGTGCAATTGCGCGAGGCCAAAACGTTCGGCGTGTTCGATCACGATTATGGTGGCATCGGGCACATCGACGCCGACTTCAATAACGGTTGTTGCCACCAGCACCTTGGTTGCGCCGGACTTGAAGTCTGCCATGGCGGCATCCTTTTCGTCGGCGTTCATGCGGCCGTGGACCAGTGAGACGCGTTGCCGAAGAGCATGTTCCAGAACCCGGTGACGCTCCTCAACGGCGGCCAGGTCGATCTTTTCGGATTCTTCCACCAGTGGACATACCCAATAAACCTTCTGTCCGTCGGCGACCGCTGCACCAACCCGGCCAATGATCTCGTCCAGTCGGTCCAGGGACACTGATACGGTGGTGATGGGCTTGCGGCCCGCGGGCTTGTCCGTCAGGCGCGACACGTCCATGTCGCCAAAGCCGGTCAGCACAAGCGTTCTCGGGATAGGGGTGGCGGTCATGACCAGAACATCGACGCCGTTGCCCTTGGCTGAGAGGGCGAGCCGTTGATGCACACCGAAGCGATGCTGTTCGTCTACGACGACCATGGCCAGATTGCGAAAGGTCACGGTTCCCTGGAAAAGGGCGTGGGTGCCGACCACGAGGTCGATCTCACCTGCGTCCAACTGTTCCTGTCGAAGGCGACGTTCCTTCTGGCTGTCCTTTCCGGTCATCAGGGCAAGGCGAATGCCTGCCTTTTCGCACAATGGCAACATCGACGCGTAGTGCTGGCGGGCGAGAATTTCCGTCGGGGCCATCAGGGCCCCTTGCGCACCGGTTTCTATCACCTGTGCCAGGGCGGCAAGCGCAACAACGGTCTTGCCGGCGCCGACATCGCCTTGCAGAAGTCGCAACATGCGTACTGGTTTGGCGAGGTCTTCATTTATTTCTTCGATCGCTTTTGCCTGACTGCCGGTCAATTGAAACGGCAGTGACGCTATCACCGCTTTTTGCAGTTCCCCTTTGGGGCTTCGCGATATTCCGCCAAGCGTACGCATGTGTGCCCGCACCATGGCAAGAGCCAACTGGCTGGCGAGCAGCTCGTCATAGGCGAGCCGCTGCATGAAGGGGGAGGCGGGGTCGATGTCGTTGCGTTCATGCGGTGCATGCAAGGTCTTCAAGGCTTCTGCGAAGTTCGGCCAGCCAGTCTGGTGAAGATGGGCGTCATTCAGCCATTCCGGGAGGTGAGGCACACGGTCGACAGCCGCCCGCACAGCCTTTTGCAGGGTTTTGGAGCTCAAACCGGCGGTTAACGGATAGACCGGTTCGATCGCCGGCATTTCTTCCGCTTCCTCAGGTTTCAGCGAATAGTCCGGGTGCACCATCTGAGGGCGCTCGTTGAACCATTCGACCTTGCCTGAAACGATTCTTCGTTCGCCTTCGGGAAAAGTTTTCTCCAGCCAGTCACGGCGCGGGTGAAAGAAGACAAAGGTGATCTGGCCTGTCTCGTCGTAGGCGTTGATCCGGTAAGGTGCTTTCGAATGCCGGGGGGGCGCTATGTGCCGGCCGATGGTGACATCCAGTGTGACGATGTCGCCATTTTCCGAATAGGCGATGCCCGGGCGGTGCCGCCGGTCTATAAGACTATGAGGTATATGAAAAAGCAGATCAGCAACGGTCGCGTCACGGTCCGGCTGGCTGCCGACGAGGCCGGACACCAGCTTTTCGATCTTTGGTCCGATTCCAGGCAAAGTCGAAACCGGGGCAAACAGGGGATCGAGGACCGGCGGGCGCATGTTCGGCGTGTAAACCTTCGAGAGACGGCAGGGCATTCGGTATCACGAACCCCTGTTCTGCCACGAAGGCGGAGCGCCGCGCAACAAATAGAACATTCTGTGAACTGGGCGCTGACAAGCTCGCTCTCTGGCGCTATATAACCGACACGAAATCACTCGTCCGGCCGATATCGGCGAAAACAATACTGCCTTTGCCTTAAAGCCGGTCAGATTCTCACAGGTTTGTCTCTCATGTCCGAAATGTCCGGCGCACACGTCGATACCAATGGTGGCGAACGGGATTCCCGGCGCAAGAAAATACTGTTTCGGTGCTGGCATCGAGGCATGAAGGAAATGGATCTGCTGTTGGGTGGATTCGCGGATGCCAAGATCGACAGCCTTACGGAAGAAGAACTCCTCGAACTCGAGCACTTGCTGACAGCGCATGACCAGGATCTGTACGCCTGGATGACAGGTCGCAAGCCCTTGCCGCAGGAGTGGGACGGTCCGCTTTACCGCCGCATCATTGCCTATCATGAAGCCGCCGGTCCGGCCGGGTTCGGCAGATAACAACAAGGACGCCAGCTGTGTTTGACAGCCTGCTGAAGGATCAGGCCAACGTGACGCTTGCCGGCGTTCCGGATGGGGCCGAAAGCTACGCTCTTGCAAGGCTGCTTGCCGAAACCCGGGCGCAGGGCCTTTCCCTGGTATTTGTCGCTCGCGACGCCACGCGCATGGCCATGGTCAGCGAAGCACTTCAGTTCTTCGATCCAGAGGTCGAAATCCTGCAGTTGCCCGCCTGGGATTGCCTGCCATACGACCGCGTATCGCCCAATTCTGCGATCAGTGCACGCCGCTTGCTGGCGCTCGGCCAACTTGCGCGTGGCATGACGGACGGCAAGAAAACCGTACTGATGACAACGCTTAACGCGGCACTTCAGCGTGTCCCCGAGCGCTCTTTCATGGCCGACCAGACCTTCTCCATGGCACCGGGTAACCGGGTCGACATGGGAGCGATCTCCACATGGCTGGAGATGAACGGTTTTTCGCGAACTCCGACCGTTCGTGAAACCGGTGAATATGCTGTTCGGGGCGGTATTGTCGATCTCTTCGCGCCTGGAGCGGAGGAGCCGGTGCGGCTCGATTTCTTCGGCGATACCCTTGAATCGATCCGCTCATTCAACGCGGAAACACAGAGAACCTCCAAACAGCTGAAACGCCTTGACCTGGTTCCGATGAGCGAGGTCGTATTGTCCGAGGAAGCCATCTCCCGCTTCCGTCGTTCCTATCTTGCCAATTTTGGCGCAGCCAGCCGAGAAGACGTGCTCTATCAGTCGATCAGTGACGGTCGCCGATACGCAGGCATGGAGCATTGGCTGCCACTGTTCCACGACCGACTGGAAAGCCTGTTCGATTACATCGGCGATACGCCTGTCGTTCTGGACACCAGCATGAGTGACGCGGTCCGCGAACGCGTTGACCAGGTCACGGAATACTACCGCGCACGTCAGGAAGCGCGCGAAATGGGGACAAGCGCCGGAACGGTGCCTTACATGCCGGTTGAACCGGCCAGTCTCTATGTCACCGAAGAGGAATGGCGTGCAGCTGTCGCCGACCGCGCAAGCGCCGCACTTGATCCCTTTACGCCGCCGCCAGGCAGCGGCAAGACGATTGTCGAACTGGGTGGGCGTCAGGGCCGGAGTTTTGCTGCCGAAAGGGCAGCGGGCGACATCAACATTTTTGACGCGCTGACTACTCACGTGCGTCAACTGCAAAAGCAGGGCAAACGCACGGTGATTGCCTGCTGGTCGGAAGGTTCGCGCGACCGACTCGGCCAGATTCTTGAAGACCATGGTCTTGGAGCGGTCAAGAATGCGGACACGTTGAAGGACATCGAGGGCCTTCCCGCCAAGACAACCGCGCTGTGTGTACTGGGCATCGAGCATGGCTTTGAGCTCAATGACGTCGTCTTCATCGGCGAACAGGACATTCTCGGCGACAGGCTGGTTCGCAAGTCGCGTCGCAAGTCCAAGGGCGCCAACGTCATTACCGAAGCGACGGGCCTTTCGGAAGGCGATCTCGTCGTTCACGTGGACCACGGTATCGGCAGGTTCATCGGTCTGAAAACGATCGAAGCAGTCGGCGCGCCGCATGACTGCCTGGAACTTCAATATGCCGGAGGCGACAAACTCTATCTTCCGGTCGAAAACATCGAGCTTCTGTCCCGCTATGGCTCGGAAGACCAGGAAGCCCAGCTCGACAAGCTCGGTGGTGGTGCCTGGCAGGCACGCAAGGCCAAGCTCAAGAAGCGCATTCTGGAAATCGCCGACGGCCTGATCAAGACAGCAGCTCAACGCGCTCTCAAGACTGCGCCGGTGGTGGAAACACCGGAAGGCGTCTACGACGAGTTCGCGACGCGATTCCCCTACGAGGAAACAGACGATCAGCTTACGGCGATCGATGCGGTTTTCGACGATCTGTCATCAGGGAGGCCGATGGATCGGCTGGTTTGCGGCGACGTTGGGTTCGGCAAGACGGAAGTGGCACTTCGTGCAGCTTTCATTGCCGCCATGTCCGGGCGCCAGGTTGCGGTGGTGGTACCTACCACTCTTTTGGCCCGTCAGCACTTCAAGACCTTCTCCGAGCGTTTTCATGGTCTGCCGATCAACGTAGCCCATGCATCCCGCCTGGTGCCCACCAAGCAACTGAGCCTGACCAAGAAAGGCATCACGGACGGATCAGTCGATATTGTCGTCGGCACCCATGCGTTGCTGGGCAAGTCCATCGAATTTCGGGATCTCGGCCTGCTTATCATCGACGAAGAGCAGCATTTCGGGGTCAAGCACAAGGAGCGGCTGAAGGAGCTGAAATCGGACGTTCACGTGTTGACGCTATCGGCGACACCGATCCCGCGGACCTTGCAGCTTGCGCTTACCGGGGTACGCGAACTGTCGCTGATCGCAACGCCGCCGGTGGACCGACTGGCAGTGCGCACGTTCGTTTCGCCGTTCGATCCATTGGTGGTTCGAGAAGCCCTTCTGCGCGAGCATTACAGAGGCGGGCAGAGCTTCTATGTTTGTCCGCGGCTTGCCGACATTGCAGAGCGCCTCGAGTTCCTTGAAAATCAGGTGCCTGAACTGAAAGTGGCGGTCGCCCACGGCCAGATGCCTCCGGGGGAACTGGAAGACGTCATGAACGCCTTCTATGAGGGCAAGTACAACGTCTTGCTGTCGACAACGATCGTGGAATCCGGGCTGGATATTCCAACCGCGAACACGTTGATCGTACACCGGGCGGATATGTTCGGCCTTGCGCAGCTCTACCAGCTGCGCGGTCGTGTCGGCCGGTCCAAGACCCGCGCCTACGCGCTCTTTACGGTTCCAGCCAACAAGACGTTGACAGCGACTGCCGAGCGCCGATTGAAAGTCCTTCAGTCTCTCGAGACGCTGGGTGCAGGCTTCCAGCTGGCAAGCCACGATCTCGACATTCGCGGGGCCGGGAACCTGCTTGGTGAGGAGCAGTCCGGGCATATCAAGGAAGTCGGATTTGAATTGTACCAGCAGATGCTGGAAGAGGCGGTTGCCCAGCTCAAGGATGGTGGCGCGGATTTTGGCGACGAGCAGTGGTCGCCGCAAATCAACATCGGCACGCCTGTGCTTATCCCGGAAAACTACGTCGCCGACCTGCAACTGCGTCTGCAGCTTTACCGCCGTTTGGGCGATGTCACCGAGGCGGAGGAAATCGATTCCTTCGGCGCGGAACTGATCGACCGCTTTGGACCGTTGCCGGAAGAAGTGCAGCATCTCCTCAAGATCGTCTTCATCAAGGGGCTTTGCCGCAAGGCCAATGTCGAGAAGGTCGATGCCGGGCCGAAAGGGATCGTCATCACGTTCCGCAATAGCGAATTCTCCAATCCGGCCGGTCTGGTTTCCTACATTGCCGAGCAGGGTGTCCTTGCGAAGATCCGACCGGATCAGAAGGTGGTCCTGACGCGCGATTGGGATAAAACCGACGCACGTTTGAAAGGGACCGCAACGGTGCTGACCAAGTTGGCGCGCCTGGCAGCCGCCTGAGGCAGAGTTCGCCGGCTCGCTCAGACGTGTGGAACGAGGGCGCGGACCCGAGCAGGGGCCAGCCCAAAATCGCACTGAAAGTGTGGTTATCCGGAGGGCCGAGGAGTTCGCGATGGACGAGCTGGTGGCCCCAAGCCAGAGTAACTTCCTGTTTTACAGAGTTTTTCTGTAACAACGCTTGAACCAATAGCAGAGGCCGCCGGGATACCTGATGTTGGCGGTTGACACCCGACAGACATCAGCTCGCATCCGTCCATCCATCGGCGCCCACCAGAGGTACGTAGGCGACAGCACCGAGATTGTCTGTTTTGAACTCGGTTTCGGAAAGCCTTTCGATCCGGATGAGATCTTGCTGCCGCTTTGACTTGCCAACCGGAATCACCAGTCGACCGCCTACCTTGAGTTGCTTTTTGAGAGAATCGGGAACAGCCGGCGCTCCCGCCGCAACTGCGATGGCATCGAAAGGGGCTTCCGGCGGACAGCCAAGTGTTCCGTCGGCGCAAATAACCTCGACGTTCCTGCAACCTGCCTGTTTCAGATTTTCCCTGGAAAGGCTGACGAGCTCCTGAAGTCGATCTACCGAAATGACTTTGTGAGCGAGGTTTCCAAGCACAGCAGCTGCGTAACCAGAACCTGCCCCGATCTCCAGAACCTTCGCGTTTTCGCCGATTTCAAGCAGTTCGCAAGTGAGAGCCACAACATAGGGCTGGGATATTGTCTGGCCATATCCGATGGACAAGGGCCCATCCCAGTAGGCTCGGTTTAGCTGGCTGTCCGGAACAAAGATATGGCGCGGCACACTGGCCAAGGCGGCCAGAACCCGTTTATCGCTAATACCGCGCCTGCGCAGTTGCTGCTCAACCATTTCTGCGCGTGCGGTCGTCCACTGATCCATGGGCTGCTCTCGCCGGACACAAATTTACCGTGCATTTGATTGGCTGTCTCAAGACTCTATTAAACCTAAATCCGCATAGTGAGAGAACCAAGAGGCCAGTGTATCAGCGTTAAGGTCCAAAGAGTGCCCCGAGCAGCTACCCGTCAGCGAAAACAGTCATTTCTCCGTCGATTGATCACGCCTGCAATCGCCATTGCTGCGCTTGGTTATTTTGGCTTCCATGCGATGAGCGGTGAGCTCGGTATGGTTGGCCGAGCAATGATCGAGCGTCAGGTTTCCGAACTTGAAGGTGAATTGGCTGTCTTGACCGCACAGCGTCAGGAGCTCGTCTCAAGGGTTAGTCTGCTTCGGCCGGAGAGCCTCGATCCTGATATGCTCGATGAGCGCGCAAGGCTCAATCTCAACCTGGTGCATCCTGACGAGCTGGTTGTTCTCAGGCCGGGGCACCGTTACAGTATGAACTGAATTTCAGTTGATTTTGCTGCATTAACAATAATCTGGTTAAATATAAAATTCTGTAGTATTAACAATGCTTTGATGCTGTTGTTGCAGTGCGAGATGCGTGGATTGGATTGACAGACCCAACCGGATAAGTTGCTCCTACCTATCTTAGGGGAAACGTCACGCCGAGATGAGGGTTATGGCCACAGCATCAAAGACCACTTCCGCTAGCTCCAAGAGCACCAGCCGGACACGCAGCTCCGCCAAGAAGGCGCAGCCTGCGATCGCCGAGTTCGATAAGGACGAAGAACTTCACGCTTACCGCGAAATGCTTCTGATCCGACGTTTTGAGGAAAAAGCCGGGCAACTGTACGGTATGGGCCTCATCGGCGGGTTTTGTCATTTGTATATCGGACAGGAAGCTGTCGTCGTCGGTATGCAGATGGCCAAGAAAGACGGCGATCAGATGATCACCGGTTACCGGGATCATGGCCACATGCTGGCAATGGATCTCGATCCGAAAGGCGTGATGGCGGAACTGACCGGTCGTCGCGGTGGCTTGTCGAAAGGCAAGGGCGGCTCCATGCACATGTTCTCCAAGGAGAAGCATTTCTATGGCGGCCATGGCATCGTCGGTGCGCAGGTGTCGCTTGGCACCGGCCTCGGGTTCGCGAACAAATACCGTGAAAACGGCAACGTTGCGATGGCCTTCTTTGGCGACGGTGCGTCCAACCAGGGTCAGGTCTACGAGAGCTTCAACATGGCCGAGCTGTGGAAGCTTCCGGTCGTTTACGTGATCGAGAACAACAAGTACGGCATGGGCACCAGCGTTGCCCGCGCCTCCGCCACCACAGATCTTTCCCAGCGCGGTGCTTCCTTCGGAATTCCGGGCAAGCAGGTCGACGGTATGGATGTGCGCGCAGTCAAGGCAGCCTCCGCAGAAGCGCTGGAATGGTGCCGTGAAGGCAAGGGGCCGTTCATTCTTGAAATGATCACCTACCGCTACCGCGGCCACTCCATGTCGGATCCGGCGAAATACCGCTCCAAGGACGAAGTCCAGAAGATGCGGACCGAACATGACCCGATCGAACAGGTGCGTGCGCGCCTCATGGACAAGGGTTGGGCTTCCGAAGACGACCTCAAGGCCATCGACAAGGATGTGCGGGCCAGGGTCGCGGAAGCTGCCGAATTTGCACAGACGGATCCGGAACCGGATGTATCTGAACTCTACACCGACATTCTGCTCTAAGGCCGGGGGACAACATGCCGATTGACATTTTGATGCCGGCGCTTTCGCCGACTATGGAAGAGGGCAAGCTCGCCAAGTGGCTGAAGGCCGAGGGCGACACCATCTCTGCAGGCGATGTGATCGCCGAAATCGAGACCGACAAGGCTACCATGGAAGTGGAAGCGGTTGATGAAGGCACGCTTGGAAAAATCCTGGTTGCCGAAGGAACCGACAACGTCAAGGTGAACGCGAAGATTGCGGTTCTGCTGGCCGAGGGCGAAGACGCCAGTGCCATCGACGCCGCAGCTTCCGCGCCTGCCGCTGCTGCGGCCCCTGAAGCCCCTGCGGCTGCAGAAGCCTCGAGCGCACCGGCAGTCGCCTCCGCTCCGACGCCTGCTGCTCCTGCACCAGAAACTGCTGACGATCCGGAAATTCCGGCCGGTACTGCAATGAAGTCCTCCACCGTTCGCGAAGCTTTGCGTGATGCGATGGCAGAGGAAATGCGCCGTGATCCGGACGTCTTTATCATGGGTGAGGAAGTCGCGGAGTATCAGGGCGCCTACAAGATCACCCAGGGCCTGCTGGACGAGTTTTCCGCAAAGCGTGTCATCGATACGCCGATCACCGAGCACGGCTTTGCCGGCCTTGGCGTCGGGGCAGCGATGGCCGGTCTGAAGCCGATCGTCGAGTTCATGACCTTCAACTTCGCCATGCAGGCGATTGACCAGATCATCAACTCCGCCGCCAAGACGTTGTACATGTCCGGCGGTCAGATGGGTGCCCCGATTGTCTTCCGTGGACCAAACGGTGCCGCGGCGCGTGTAGGTGCCCAGCATTCGCAGGATTACGCTTCCTGGTACGCCCACGTGCCGGGCCTTAAGGTGGTCCAGCCGTATTCGGCTGCGGATGCAAAAGGCCTTCTGAAGGCAGCAATTCGCGACCCGAACCCGGTCATCTTCCTGGAAAACGAAATCCTCTACGGTCATTCCTTCGAAGTCCCGGACATGGACGATTTCGTTCTGCCGATCGGCAAGGCGAAGGTGGAACGCGGCGGAACGGACGTTACGCTGGTTTCCTGGGGCATCGGCATGACCTACACCATCAAGGCGGCTGAAGAGCTGGCCGGAATGGGGATCTCGGCCGAGGTCATCAACCTGCGCACCATTCGTCCGCTGGATATCGACACAGTGCTGGCGTCCGTCCGCAAGACAGGCCGGATCGTGACGATCGAAGAAGCCTTCCCGATGTGCTCCGTTTCATCGGAAATCGCCTACCAGGTTCAGGAAAAGGCGTTCGACTATCTCGACGCACCGATCCTGCGCGTGACCGGCAAGGACGTTCCCATGCCTTACGCTGCAAACCTGGAAAAGCTGGCTCTGCCGAACGTTGGTGAAGTCATCGATGCGGTCAAAGCCGTAACCTACACCGCCTGAGGCCAGGGAGACGGACATGCCAATCAATATTACCATGCCGGCCCTTTCTCCGACCATGGAGGAGGGCAACCTGGCCAAATGGCTGGTCAAGGAAGGCGATCAGGTTTCGGCCGGCGATGTAATCGCCGAGATTGAAACCGACAAGGCGACCATGGAAGTGGAAGCGGTTGACGAAGGCACCGTCGGCAAGATTGTCGTGCCTGCGGGAACCTCAGGTGTGAAGGTCAACGAACTGATCGCCGTACTTCTGGAAGACGGTGAAGATGCCAGTTCCATCGACACCTCCGGTGGATCGGCGGCACCTGCTTCTTCATCGGGAGGCGACAAGGCTCCGGCTGTGCCGGAAAGTGCGCCGGCGATCGAGGTCGGGGCAAAGGCGGCAACGGATCCGGTTCCGGCTCCCAAAGCCGCTGACGGAAACCGCATCTTTTCGTCCCCGCTGGCTCGCCGTCTGGCTCAGCTCAACGGTCTCGACCTGAAAGCACTTTCCGGTTCCGGTCCGCATGGCCGCATCGTAAAGCGCGACATCGAGGCAGCTCTTGCTGCAGGTACAGGCAAGGCAGCGCCCGCCGCTGCTGCTGCGGAAGCACCGAAGGCAGCCGCGGCACCGGCCATGGCAACCGGCCCGTCCGCGGATCAGGTTCTGAAACTGTTCGACAAGGACAGCTACGAACTCGTGCCGCATGACGGCATGCGCAAGACCATTGCCAAGCGTCTCACCGAGTCGAAGCAGACCATTCCGCACTTCTATGTGTCCGTGGACTGTGAACTCGACGCTCTTCTGGCTCTTCGGGCACAGCTCAACGATGCTGCCGCCAAGGACAAGGAAGGCAAGCCGGCCTACAAGCTTTCGGTCAACGACATGACCATCAAGGCTCTGGCTCTGGCCCTGCGCGATGTCCCTGATGCGAACGTCTCGTGGACCGACGATAACATGGTCATGCACAAGCATGCCGATGTTGGTGTCGCCGTTTCCATCCCGGGTGGCCTGATCACGCCGATCATCCGCCGGGCGGAAGAAAAGCCTCTTTCCGTCATTTCCAACGAGATGAAGGATTACGGCAAGCGCGCGAAAGAACGGAAGCTTAAGCCTGAAGAGTACCAGGGCGGTACCACGGCAGTCTCCAACATGGGCATGATGGGCGTGAAGAACTTCTCGGCCGTCGTCAATCCGCCGCATGCGACCATTCTAGCTGTCGGCGCCGGCGAAAAACGCCCTGTCGTCAAGAACGGCGAACTGGCTGTTGCCACGGTGATGAGCGTGACGCTTTCGACCGACCACCGCTGCGTGGACGGTGCGCTTGGCGCCGAGCTTCTTGCCGCCCTCAAGGGCTACATCGAAAACCCGATGAGCATGCTTGTTTAAGCCTCATCTCCGGCGCGGCGGCAACGCCGCGCCGTTTTCAATCGATGACTTCATTCGCCGGGGAAATACACCATGGCTGATACCAATTACGACGTGATCATTATCGGCTCAGGGCCGGGTGGTTACGTGACCGCTATTCGTTCTGCCCAGCTGGGCTTCAAGACTGCGATCGTTGAACGCGAACACCTTGGCGGCATTTGCCTCAACTGGGGTTGCATTCCGACGAAGGCCCTCCTGCGTTCTGCAGAAATTCTGGACCACGCCAACCATGCCAAGAGCTTCGGGTTGACGCTGGAAGGCTCCATGAAGGCGGACGTCAAGGATGTCGTTGCGCGCTCGCGCGGCGTTTCCGCTCGGCTGAACGGTGGCGTCGGTTTCCTCATGAAGAAGAACAAGATCGACGTGATCTGGGGCGAGGCCAAGCTCACCAAACCGGGCGAAGTCAAGGTCGGAAAATCTTCCAAGCCCGTTGTCGAGCCGCAAAATCCGGTTCCGAAAGGCGTGAAGGGTGAAGGCACCTACACCGCCAAGCATATCATCGTGGCAACTGGTGCGCGTCCGCGTGCTTTGCCTGGCATTGAACCGGACGGCAAGCTTATCTGGACTTACTTCGAGGCCATGAAACCGGCCAAGATGCCAAAGTCGCTGGTGGTTATGGGGTCGGGTGCGATCGGGATCGAATTCGCGTCTTTCTATCGATCCATGGGCGTCGATGTAACGGTTGTCGAGCTGATGGCCAACGTGATGCCGGTCGAAGACGAGGAAATCTCGAAATTCGCGCGCAAGGCTCTGGAGAAGCGTGGCCTGAAGATCATAACCGAAGCAAAGGTGACCAAGGTCGACAAGGCGGCAGATTCGATTACTGCCCACGTGGAGACCAAGGATGGCAAGGTCAGCCAGATTAAGGCTGATCACCTGATTTCCGCTGTCGGCGTTCAGGGCAACATCGAGAATATCGGTCTGGAAGCGCTCGGCGTGAAAACCGACCGAGGCTGTGTGGTCATTGATGAGTATGGGCGCACCAATGTGCCCGGCCTCTATGCCATTGGCGATGTCGCCGGTCCGCCAATGCTTGCCCACAAGGCTGAGCATGAAGGCGTGATTTGCATCGAGAAGATTGCAGGTGTGCCTGGTGTTCACGGGATGGATCATCGCAAGATTCCGGGCTGCACCTACTGTAACCCGCAGGTTGCCTCCGTCGGGCTGAGCGAAGCAAAGGCGAAGGAACAGGGCCGCGACATCCGCGTTGGCCGGTACATGTTCAACGCCAACGGCAAGGCCATCGCGCTTGGCGAAGACAACGGCATGATCAAGGTTATCTTTGACAAAAAGTCCGGCGAGCTTCTCGGTGCGCATATGTGCGGTGCAGAAGTGACCGAACTCATCCAGGGCTTTGTCGTCGCGATGAACCTCGAGACTACCGAAGAAGAGCTGATGCACACGATCTTCCCGCATCCGACCTTGTCGGAAATGATGAAGGAAGCTGTGCTGGACGCCTACGGCAAGGTGCTCAACGCCTGATCCCATTTGGTCTCGGCGCAAAACAGCGCCGGGGCCGCTTTCCATTTGCCGTACTCTGGATCTGCAAGCAGTGAAAGAAATGCGCAGGCCTGAAGGTTGACCAGGACATCAACGCTGGACGCTTTTTCTGAAACGGGTAACGTGAAACCGTCTGAGAAAAGGCTGAAAGGAGCCGTCAGTCATGGATGTAAAAGCAATTTTGATCTGGGTTGCAATCGGCATTATAGCCGGTTGGCTTGCAAGCGTCGTCGTTGGCGGCGGTGGTCTGATCCGTTACCTCGTCAGCGGTCTCATTGGCGCATTTGTCGGTGGTTTCCTGTTCAAGCTCGCAGGTATCAACGTCAATTTGGGCAATGCCTACGTCAATGAAATTGTCGTGGCGGCTGTTGGAGCAATTGTCGTTGTGCTGCTTGCGCGACTGATCGCCTGACGAATTGAATTTTCTGGAAATAGGAGTCCGCGATGGGGTGGATCATCACAATCATCATCGGCCTCATTGCGGGCGCCGTTGCTCACCGGGTGCTGAACAGTCGCGGAGGTTTTCTTGGCAGCCTCGTTGTCGGCCTTGTCGGGGCACTGGTTGGCGGTGAACTCGCATCGCTGCTCAACCTGCATGTGACAGGTGGTATTCTCGATCGTCTGATTATCGCGGTTCTGGGCTCTATCCTGTTCCTATTCATCTGGAAGAAAATGTTCAAGTGAGCACAAATCCGGACGAATTCGAGAGCCTGGAGGCTTTTGTTCTCAGGACAGGCGACAAGCTCCGTTATGGTGATACGGACCGGCAGGGGCACGTCAACAATGCCGTGTTCGCCACTTTTCTGGAAACCGGCCGCGTTGAATTGCTCTATAATGAAGCGCTGGCTGACCAAGGCGCAGCTTTTGTGATCGCGCGGCTGGAGCTGGATTTCCTGGCGGAAGTCAACTGGCCGGGCGAAGTGGAGATCGGCACAGCCGTGCTTGACGTTGGTCGCAGCTCGTTCAAGCTGCTCCAGAAGGTTTTTCAGAATGGAAAGCCGGTTGCGCAGGCGGTGACCGTCATCGTCCAGATGAGCGAGAGCACGCGAAAGTCTCAACCGCTGTCGGAACGTGCACGCGAGCGGCTTCAGGAACTGACCGGTCCTGCGCTAAGCACATAGCTGGCTCAACGCTAATCCGTCTTGACCTTTCACCGGAATAACGACACTTAAGGCCCATGGTTACGATCGTCGACACGCTCAATCGCCCGCAGCAACAATCCGAAGCGCGCCCGCGCCACCCGGAAAAGGCTCACCGTCCGGACAATCCGATACAGCGCAAGCCGCACTGGATCCGTGTCAAGGCGCCGACATCGCCGGTCTACCGCGAAACGCAGAATGTCGTGCGCGAGAACAATCTCGTTACGGTTTGCGAAGAGGCGGGATGCCCGAACATCGGTGAATGCTGGTCGAAGAAGCATGCCAGCTTCATGATCCTTGGTGATACCTGTACGCGTGCCTGCGCCTTCTGCAACGTGCGTACGGGCATGCCAGGGCCAGTCGACCCGAAGGAAGCCCAGGGTGTTGCGGATGCCGTTGCCGCAATGGGGCTCGAGCACGTGGTGATTACCTCCGTCGACCGGGACGATCTGGACGATGGCGGTGCACAGCATTTCGCAGATGTGATCAATGCCATTCGCAAGACCGCGCCATCGACCACGATCGAGGTTCTGACGCCTGATTTCCTGCGTAAGGACGGTGCTCTGGAGATTGTCGTGGCGGCGAAGCCCGATGTCTTCAATCACAACCTTGAGACAGTGCCGTCGAAATATCTGACCGTTCGACCCGGCGCGCGCTATTTCCATTCGATCCGCCTTCTTCAAAAGGTCAAGGAACTTGATCCGGAAATGTTCACCAAGTCCGGGATCATGGTCGGGTTGGGTGAAGTGCGCAACGAAGTGCTGCAGCTGATGGACGACCTCCGGGCCGCCGATGTCGATTTCCTGACGGTCGGCCAGTATCTGCAACCTTCCAAGAAGCACCATCCGGTCGTTTCCTTCGTGACGCCGGAAGAGTTCAAAGGCTATGAGCGTATTGCTTACGCCAAAGGTTTCCTGAAGGTGTCGGCAAGCCCGTTGACGAGGTCGTCTCACCACGCTGGTGAAGATTTCGCGGATCTTCGCGCCGCGCGCAAAGCAAAGCTCGGCCACTAACGCCAAAGCAACAGGACACTGGACACCGTATGCCCAGTTTTTCATCCGACCACAAAGTCAACCACAAGGCGGACGAGATGTTCCGACTTGTTGCCGACGTAGAGCGGTATCCCGAATTCGTGCCGTTGTGCCAGGATCTTCATGTGCGCGGCCGCAAGGAGCTGGATGGTGGCCGGACGGTACTGGTGGCCGACATGACGGTTGCCTACAAGCTGTTCAAGGAAACCTTCACCAGCCGCGTTGAACTGCGCCCGCAGGACAGGACGATTTTGGTTGAGTACCTGGACGGCCCGTTCAAGCACCTGGAAAACAAGTGGACTTTCGAGGATGCAGGCGAGGGCAGCTGCAACGTCGGTTTCTATATTTCCTACGAATTCCGCAGTCGGACGCTCGGCTCTCTGATGGGCGTTATGTTCGAAAAGGCCTTCCGAAAGTTTTCAAGCGCCTTCGAAGCTCGCGCGGACCAGGTTTACGGGACCTGATTAAGCAGCCTTTTGGGCCTACTTGAACTGCTTGAAGGCGTCGCGAATGATGCGGATACGGCTCGATTGCATGTCGAGGGGCTCTGCCTGGCGACGGATTTGCTCGATTTCCTTCTTCTTCAACCCGAGACTTTCGAGCGTTGCGAAGGATGTATAATCGGTACAGACGGGCGTGCGGCTGGAGCCGACATTCTCTTCGACCACGAGGTTTCTTCCGGCAGCAGCTTCTTCTTCCGTCCAGATAACGGTGTTCGAGGATACCCAGAAAGTGCGGTCGCAATATTGGGCCTGGTAGTAGCCCTCTTTCGGTTTTGTCAGAATTTCATGAAATCCGGTGAACGTACCGTTGGAATACTGGGACCTGATATAAAAGTCGCTCTGAGCGTGAGCTACGCCGGCAAAGGTAGTGCCAGCGGCCGTCAAAGCAGCGAAGAACGCGAGGGCGCGTTTCATGTCAGGGTCCTTTTTTCTGCGCGTTTATGTCACCTGTTCCTGTTGAAAGTCTAAGCTGACCAGCTTACCCGAGCCTTACCAGCCCGGTGCCGGCTTTTTTAGTTGCCGTGATATGACTTGGCAGCGTTGTCGCCGTCCGTTGTTTTGAACGCTTCGCGAATGACCGCGAAACGGTTTACCCGCTTTACCGACGACCCGTCATTTTGAACGACAAGTCTCGGATCATCCTGTACGCCGAGGTCTTCAAGCGTCACCTGTTCTTCAGGATGATCGCAAATCGGCCGCCAGCCCTTGCCCCGATTGAACTCCACCCGAACCTTGTAATCCTGCTGCACTTCAAGCTGCGTCCAGGCGACTGTCGCATAGCGTACAAAGTAGGATCTGCCACAATACTGAACTTCCACCAGCCCGTCCGCCATCCGGTCATAGATGCGGTGGGAGCCGCGGAACAGCTGATTGCCGTCGCGCGAAATAATGTAGGTATCACCCGGTTTCGGCGTGTTGTTGCCGGCCTGCGCATTGGCGCACGCAAGGGCGAGGGCACTTCCTGCAAGAAGCGCACGTTGGATTAACATATCCCGTTCCCTTTACCGCGAAATCATTTCGCGAGTTGGTTCCTGCTTACGGTGACCATACGGCAAGTGTTTGTAAAAGTGATTTCGTAAGGGAAATGAGTTTGATTAAAACTTTAAAAGCACTGATTTTGTTGACGAAATATCGAATATCTGTCCAGAAGCGACCGGTTTTTAGCGTGTGTGATACGTGCTGTGGGCTTCTTCGGCGCTATTGCTCTGGAACATTGCGCCGATCGCAGAAAGCCTGCTTTGTGGGGCCGAAGTCTCATCTGGAGCGGCCAGAAGATCGTGCGCGCTCATTGTGACGCCGATGTCCTCAAGACTGACCTGTCGCTCGGGATTGCCGCAAATCGGACGCCAGCCACGGCCAAAATTGAATTCCACCTGAACTTTGTTGCCGCGTTCGGTTTCCACTTGCGTCCAGGCGACCGAATGGCTGCGTACAAAATAGCTGCGCTGGCAATAAGAGACCTTTTTCAATCCGCGGGCGTTTTCCGTGAACAGCTTGTGACTGCCCACAAAGTGTCCGCTGCGATCGCGTGAAATCAGGTAAAAATCGCCAGGCTGAGGTATGGCACCTGCAAAAGCGGTGGAGCCTGCGCACAAAAATGCAGCCAGAATGGTCGCTGGTTTAATCATAAAGGTTCTGATCTTGAGTTACGTTGAGGTCAAGTTGTCTGGAATATACATATGACCAAGCGGAAGCCCAGCGCGAACTCCCATGAGCGTTAATGAGCATTTACTCAGGAAATTGCATTTAAAATCGATGTGAGGGCAGTTCTGACGGTGGCAAGCCGGATCGATTGCCGGCCGTTGTCTGCAAACCAGCAATGGAGATGATCCGTCGGGCGATCCTTTGCCGCAACGGCAATATGGACAGTGCCAACCGGCTTTTGAGGACTTCCGCCACCTGGTCCAGCGATACCCGTTACAGAAACTGCTACATCCGCACTGGATCGGGCGAGCGCTCCTTCTGCCATGGCAATCGCGACTTCCTTGCTGACGGCCCCATGCTTTTCGATAAGGTCTTTCGGAACGCCCAGCATTTCGTTCTTTGCTTCATTGGAGTAGGTCACAAACCCCCGGTCCACGGCGGCCGAAGATCCCGCGATCTCCGTAAGTGCTCCGCAAATCAGGCCTCCGGTGCAGGATTCTGCCGTCGCTACCATTTTCTTGGCGGCAATGAGCCCGTCCAGCACAGCAATTGACAGAGGCGCAAGCTCTTCCAGGTTGTTTGGAGATGTCTCGGTCATGGATTTCTAGTCCTCGTCCTGAAAAGGAAGACGCACAGTCACACTGGCCAGGGCCGCGATACCTTCCTTGCGGCCTGTAAAACCCAGGCGCTCGGATGTCGTGGCCTTGACCGAGATCCTCGAAACAGGCACGGCGCAAATCCTGGCAATCGAAGAGCGAATTGCCTCGCGGTGGGGGCCGATCTTCGGTTCCTCACATACGATGGTGACGTCGACATGCGCCAGTCTTCCTCCGCGTTCAGACAAACGGCGCATGGCGTCCAGTTGAAACTGGTCAGAAGAGGCACCTTTCCACTGCGGGTCGCTTGGAGGGAAATGCTGGCCGATATCGCCATCGCCAATGGCACCAAGCGTTGCGTCCGTAATAGCGTGCAGCACGACATCCGCGTCTGAGTGACCTTTCAGCTTGCTGGAGTGGGGAATGGCTACTCCGCCCAAAATGACGGCATCGCCATCTTCAAAGGCGTGAACGTCGTATCCGATCCCGGTTCTGACATCGGCAAGTTCTGAAAGCGGCAACGGGGAGGCGGGGGTAGTCGACATCAGTTGTAACTCGGCCTGTTGTTCTGCACGACGGAGGTCGGCGGCAGTTGTGATCTTGAATGCAGCGGGGTCGCCCTCCGTCAGGACAATGGTCATCCCGTCCCATTCCGCAAGGCCGGTGTCGTCAGTAAAATCGAGTTTTCCCGCAGCTACCGCCTTTTCATGCGCCTTGAGTATGCGCTGCAAGGGAAAGGCCTGTGGCGTCTGCGCTGCCCAGAGCCCGGCTCTGTCAACGGTTTCCAGCGAACGACCCGATTGATCGGCTCTTTTTAACGTGTCGGCCACAGGCAGGGCGGCAAGTACGCCTTCGTTTTCTACCTGCAGTCGCTCAAGCAATCTGTCGATCACGGAAGATGGGAGGAACGGCCGTGCTGCGTCGTGGATCAAAACGTAATCAAATCCTTCGAGGGCGAGGGCCTTCAATCCTGCCAGGACCGATTGCTGCCTGGTGGCACCACCGTAGACTGCCGGCCCGATCTTGGACGCTGTTTCAGTGGAGGCCGCTCTTGCTGCTTCAGAGAAATGGTTCACGTCGTCAGGGTGAATGACGGTTACGAGACGGTTGATCCGGGGGTGATTCCCGAGAGCATCCAGTGTATGGCTCAGCACAGGACGGCCAGCCAACGGCCTGTATTGCTTGGGTAAAGCATTGTCGGAGCCCGCAAGACGGGTGCCACGCCCTGCGGCAACGACAAGGGCGGCAGCGGTTTTTGTCATTAACGGGCTCCTCGTGCTCTGCATCAAACCGTCAGCTTTGAACCGTCTTTACCTAGGAACCTGTTCGGACCGCAAATTTTGACTTGTTGCATTGCGAAACTTGTCTACAATATAGGCAATTATGAATCTGCACAGTCAATAAGCAGAAAAGAGACGCTGTGTTGCCGTCTATGAAAACACTCACGATTGGCCGGTATCAACTCGCAAACCCGGCCGTGCTCGCGCCGATGTCCGGCGTGACCGATCTCCCTTTCCGCCGGCTGGCTGCCAGATACGGCGCCGGCATGGTCGTCAGTGAAATGGTTGCGAGCGAATCCTTCGTCAAAGGCGACGCCGAAACGCAAATGCGTGCGGAGGCTCAGGACAAGGGTCTTCATGTCGTTCAGCTTGCAGGGCGTGAAGCTCGCTGGATGGGGGAGGCCGCCAAGGTCATCGCTGGTCTTGGTGCCGATGTAATCGATATCAACATGGGCTGCCCCGCTAAAAAGGTGACATCCGGATACTCCGGTTCCGCACTGATGCGGGATCTCGACCATGCCCTGACGCTGATTGATGCGACAGTAGCAGCGGTTGATGTACCCGTCACTTTGAAGATGCGCCTTGGCTGGGATGACAAGAACCTGAATGCACCAGAGCTGGCCCGTCGTGCGGAAGCAGCCGGGGTGCAGCTCATCACCGTTCACGGGCGCACCCGATGCCAGTTCTACAAGGGCAAGGCCGATTGGCGTGCGATAGCAGCTGTCAAGGACGTTATTTCGGTTCCCCTGATCGCCAATGGGGATTGCAAGAGTGCTGAAGATGCCTTGCGTATGCTTGAGCTTTCCGGCGCGGACGGCGTGATGATCGGCAGGGGCGCATATGGACGTCCCTGGTTGCCGGGCCACATCGGACATTTTCTGGCAAGTGGCGAACAGCTCGACCCACCAACGGGAACAGAGCTGGCGGAGCTTGTGGTGGAGCACTACGAGGCCATCCTCAACCACTACGGTGAGCGGCAGGGTGTTCGCATCGCGCGCAAGCATCTCGGTTGGTATCTGGACGAGACAACGTCTGATGGCGCGGCCGACATCCCTGGATCTGTCCGCAAAACCCTTATGACTTCCAATCAGCCGTCGGAGGTTATCCGCCTCGCAAGCGACTGGCTCTCTTCCTCGAACAAACGGACAGCAGCTTGAAGGACATCATGTCTCAGACAGGCCGTACGGCCGCGCTTGCCAGTGACGGGCCGACTATACTGGATGCCTTGCCACACCCGGTGCTTCTGGTTGCACCGGACGGCGTGATCGAGTCTGCCAACATGGCCGCGGAAATTTTCATGCGGTCCAGTGTATCGGTGCTCCGTCGCCATCCAATCAGCGACTTTGTTCCTTTCGGGAGCCCCTTGCTGACCCTGATCGAGCAGGTGCGCGAACGCAGCGCGCCGGTCAACGAATACAAGGTCGACATCGGTTCTCCGCGCATCGGAGCGCCGAAGGTGGTCGATATCAACGCTGCGCCGGTATCGGAGCGGCCGGGGGCTGTGGTTCTGATGTTCCAGGAACGCACCATGGCGGAAAAGATCGACCGGCAGCTGACGTCCCGTGGAGCCGCCCGCACCGTGACGGGTCTTGCCGCCATGTTGGCGCATGAGATCAAGAACCCGCTGTCAGGAATTCGCGGCGCGGCCCAGCTTATAGAGCAGTCGGTGCCAGCCGAAGACCGGGCGTTGACGCGTCTGATCATGGATGAGACCGACAGGATCGTGAAGCTGGTCGACCGGATGGAAGTTTTTTCAGACGAACGACCGATCGAAAGAGAGCCGGTCAATATTCACGTGGTTCTGGACCACGTGAAGCGCTTGTCGGATTCCGGCTTTGCCCGCGGCAAACGCATTGTGGAGATTTATGATCCGTCGTTGCCTCCGGTTTATGCCAACAAGGATCAGCTGATTCAGGTTTTTCTGAACCTGATCAAGAACGCCAGCGAAGCGATTGGCGATGATCCTGATGGTGAAATTCGCGTTTCGACGGCGTTTCGGCCGGGTGTTCGGCTGTCTGTTCCCGGTACCGACGAAAAGGTCAGCCTGCCGTTGGAGTTCTGTGTTCAGGACAATGGACCGGGCGTTCCGGAAGACCTTCTTCCGCATCTGTTTGAGCCGTTTATCACGACAAAGACCAATGGCTCAGGCCTTGGTCTAGCACTCGTTGCCAAGATCATTGGTGACCACGGCGGTGTCATCGAATGTGACAGCCAGCGCCAGAAGACAGTTTTCCGCATTCTGATGCCCGCATTCACGGGTGACAGCACAGCTTCGTCCGACCGGACCAGCAGAGGAACCGAGTAACCATGCCGACGGGCACGATTTTAGTTGCAGACGACGACGCAGCCATCCGCACCGTTCTCAACCAGGCCCTGTCCAGGGCAGGTTATACGGTGCGGCTGACTTCCAACGCCTCAACCCTCTGGAGATGGGTCTCATCCGGCGATGGCGATCTTGTGATCACCGACGTGGTCATGCCGGACGAAAATATCTTCGACGTGCTGCCACGCATGAAAAAGATGCGGCCGGAGTTGCCGGTTCTGGTCATGAGTGCGCAGAACACCTTCATGACGGCCATCAAGGCCTCGGAGAAGGGGGCGTATGAATATCTGCCCAAGCCGTTCGACCTGAAAGAGCTGACCAGTATTGTTCAGCGCGCACTGGAAGAGCCGAAGAAGCGGCCGGCTGTCGATCTAGATGATGCGGGCGAGGGGATGCCTCTTGTGGGGCGGTCTCCCGCCATGCAGGAGATTTACCGGGTTCTAGCACGGTTGATGCAGACCGACCTGACGGTGATGATCAACGGCGAATCTGGTACCGGCAAGGAACTTGTCGCAAGGGCGCTTCATGATTACGGCAAGCGGCGCAACGGACCGTTTGTTGCCATCAACATGGCGGCCATTCCACGAGACCTCATCGAAGCCGAGTTGTTCGGTCACGAGAAGGGCGCCTTTACCGGAGCACAGAACCGCAGCTCCGGCCGGTTTGAACAGGCCGATGGCGGTACATTGTTTCTGGACGAAATCGGCGACATGCCGATGGAAGCTCAAACTAGGTTGCTGCGCGTCTTGCAGCAGGGCGAATACACCACTGTCGGTGGTCGCACTCCGATCAAGACGGACGTCAGGATCATTGCTGCCACCAACAAGGACTTGCGGCACCTGATCAACCAGGGCCTCTTCCGCGAAGATCTTTATTTCCGACTGAATGTGGTTCCAATCCGCCTGCCGCCGTTGCGCGAGCGCGTCGAGGACATTCCGGATCTGGTGCGGCACTTCTTTACGCTCGTTGAAAAAGAGGGGCTGCCGGCAAAGCAGATCGACCAGGGCGCGCTCAATCTTCTGCGCCGGTATCGCTGGCCTGGAAACGTGCGCGAGCTGGAGAACCTCGTTCGTCGTTTGGCTGCGCTGTATCCGCAGGACGTGATCAGCGAAAACCTGCTGGAGCAGGAGTTGAGTCAGCCTTCGGTCTCGCCGATGGAAGAGGAATCCCAGGAGACCGTCAATCTCGGTGGATCGGTAGAGCGTTATCTATCCGGCTATTTTGACACGTTCGGCGATGCCTTGCCGCCTCCCGGTCTCTATCACCGCATCCTGAGGGAAGTGGAGTATCCTTTGATCAGCGCAGCATTGGCGGCGACGCGCGGTAACCAGATCAAGGCGGCAGAGCTTCTCGGGGTCAACCGAAACACATTGCGCAAGAAGATCCGGGATCTCGACATCCAGGTGATGCGGTCCACCCGATAGTTTTTCACGACGGGGCGGCAAATTGATGCGGTCAGGCCGAATGGTCTGGCCGCTTTTTTGTTCCAGGTGCAGGTTGTCGTGACGAGTGATATTCTGATTCACGGTGTGGGAAACCACTAAGGAGCGATTTTCGTCCTCAATATCAGCCTGGTTTCATGGGATCATCTGAAATTAAATTTCAATTTCAGACGGGGCTTTCATTTTGTGAGTGTCGTAAAAAGAGTAACGAATTCAGCAGTGTGCGATAAAGTGATTACCTGTCCACCGCAAATTTTCTGCGCCTCTTCTGGTCTGTCGCAATTTCGCAACATTGTGTGATAAGTTTGCCGCAAATACAGCAAGACAGTCCGCATTTGGCGAGCTGAAATCAAAAGAGACCGAATGATACTGGAAGCAGTACAAGAACCCGCCGCTCAATCCAGCGCCGCAGGCAAATTCTGGCGGCGCGTGGGTCTTGCGATCATTCTGCTTGCCCTCGTTTCCATCGGTGTCACCTTCGTTATCCTGATGGGGTTGACGTCCATCGATCCCACGCGGGAAGTCATCATGGTCGCAATGACCATAAATGGTGCGCTCGCGGCAATTCTCGTGGGTGTTATAGCCTTCGAGATCCTGAAGTTGTGGCAAGCGCGGCGGCGTGGACGGGCTGCTGCTCGCCTGCACGTTCGGGTCGTGGCCCTGTTCAGCGTGGTTGCTGCTGTGCCGGCCGTTCTCATGGCCATTCTGGCAGCGATTACGCTGGACCGCGGCCTTGATCGCTGGTTCGAGGACCGGACGCGTCAGATCATCGACAACGCCCTGACCGTCGCTCAGGCCTATCTTCAGGAACATGCCAGAGTTCTGCGCGGCGACCTGATCGCCATGACCAACGATATCGACCGGGCGAAGGCGGTTTATGAATTCGAGCCGACCCGTTTCGATCAGTTCTTTGCCACGCAGGTTTCCCTTCGCGGTATCCTCGCGGCCTTTATCCTGAACGAGAACGGCGAGGTGGTCACCCGCGTCGTTATAGATCCCAACGCGGAAGTGCCGCTGCCGCCTGCCGACAGTTTCTTCAAGGCAAAATCCGGGGATCCGATCCTGATCGCACCGGGAAGTTCCAACCTCGTCGGCGGTGTCATGAAATTGTCCGCCTATGACAATTTCTATCTCTATGCCGTTCGCGCCATCGACCCGCGTGTTGTCGAATATCTGCGTCTTGCCGAGACGGGTGCTTCGCAATACCAGCAGATGGAGAATAGCCGCTTTGGTGTCCAGGTGGCCTTTGCTCTGGTCTATCTCGGTGTTGCGCTGGTGTTGCTCTTGTCGGCGATCTGGATAGGTTTCGGGTTTGCCAATCGGCTTGTATCGCCGATCCGAACGTTGATTTCGGCGGCGGACGAGGTGTCCAAAGGCAATCTCGTCGTCAAGGTTCCGACCGAGAAATCCGGTGGTGACCTCGCCAACCTGGGCGAAACCTTCAACAAGATGACCGGTCAGCTTCTCGGGCAGCGTGATGCGCTTCTGGCGGCAAACGAACAGATCGACCGCCGTCGCCGCTTCAACGAAGCGGTTCTGTCCGGAGTGTCCACCGGCGTCATTGGCGTTGACGATGAAGCCTCGATCATGCTGATCAACCGCTCCGCCCTGGAATTGCTGCAGCTGGATGAAGTGCAGATCCTCAACAAGTCTCTGATCGAGGTGGTGCCGGAGCTGAACGACTGCATTTCCGATGTCTTGAAGAATGACAGTGACAGGGTTCCGGAATCACAGATCGAGATCACGCGGGGCGGACGCCTGCGTACGATCAACGTGCGTATAACGAGGGAGCAGTCTACACGGCGTGAGCATGGTTTTGTGGTGACGCTGGACGACATTACAGATCTGGTTTCGGCACAGCGCAATTCGGCTTGGGCGGATGTTGCCCGGCGCATCGCGCATGAAATCAAGAATCCGCTGACACCGATCCAGCTCTCGGCAGAACGCATCCGTCGCCGCTACGGCAAACGCATCGAGGAGGACCGGCAAGTCTTCGATCAATGCATCGACACCATTGTTCGGCAGGTGGGCGATATCGGCCAGATGGTGGACGAGTTCTCGTCCTTCGCCCGTATGCGCAAGCCAACGAAGACATCTGGAGATCTGCGCGAGGCGGTGCGCGACGCGGCGTTCATGCAATCGGTGGCAAATCCGGAAATCAGTGTTACCGCGGATGTTCCGTCCAGTCCGGTAACGGCTGTCTTTGACGCGCGCCTGGTTGGCCAGGCCCTGACCAATGTGGTCAAGAATGCCGCGGAGGCGGTGAGTGCGCGTATCGGAGACGATTTGCCCAAAGGCAAGGTGACCGTGCATTTGCGCGGTGAACTGGAAGACGGCAGCGGCCGGATCGTGATTGATGTCATCGACAATGGCATCGGGCTGCCGGAAGAAAATCGCAGCCGGCTTTTGGAACCCTATATGACAACCCGGGAGAAGGGGACGGGCCTTGGCCTTGCCATCGTCCGCAAGATCCTGGAAGACCACGGCGGTGGCATCGAATTGCTCGACGCGCCAAAAACCAACCCAGAGGACACGGGCACGCTCGTTCGACTGACATTGGCAGCACATGCCGAGATCGAGCCGGAGACCGACCTGCAAAACCAGACTGTGACTGCCCATGGCGCATGATATTCTTGTCGTAGACGACGAAACCGATATTCGCGAAATGATTGCCGGCATCCTGGATGATGACGGTTATGGAACGCGAACCGCGCACGATTCAGACAGCGCCCTGGCCGCAGTGAAGGAGCGCAAGCCTTCGCTGGTCATTTTGGATATCTGGTTGATGGGAAGCCGCCTCGACGGCCTGGCCCTGCTCGATATCTTCCGTGAAACGGATCCAGAAATGCCGGTCGTGATCATCTCCGGTCACGGCAACATTGAAACAGCGGTTTCTGCCATCAAGCGCGGGGCCTACGATTACATCGAAAAGCCGTTCAAGGCAGACCGGCTGGTTCATATCGTCGAGCGCGCCCTGGAAGCTTCCAGCCTGAAACGTGAAATCCGCGATCTGAAGCAGCGCAGCGGCGAAACCAGCGAAATCATTGGCAACTCCTCGGCAGCTCACAACCTTCGGCAAACCATCCAGAAGATTGCGGGAACGAACAGCCGTATCCTGATCGTCGGTCCTTCCGGTGCGGGCAAGGAGCGTGCTGCCCGGATGATCCACGACATGTCGCCGCGAGCCAAAAGCCCGTTCGTTGTGCTGAACGCTGCAACCATCACGCCGTCTCGGATGGAAGAAGAGCTCTTCGGTATCGAGGATGAAAACGGCAATCTGCGCAAGATTGGTGCGCTGGAAGAAGCGCATGGCGGTACGCTTTACCTCGACGAAGTCGCCGATATGCCTGCCGAGACCCAGGGGAAAATCCTGCGGGTCCTCGTTGAGCAGAGCTTCGCCCGTGTTGGCGGCACCCAGAAGGTTCAGGTCGACATTCGCATCCTGTCCTCGACATCGAAAAACCTCGAGGAACACATTGCGTCGGGACTGTTCCGGCAGGATCTCTACCACCGTCTGAGCGTGGTTCCCCTGCGTGTGCCTGGCCTTGCAGAACGGCGTGAGGATATTCCGGTATTGGTGCATCACTTCATGCACCAGATTTCCGGTGCTTCGGGCATTCCGCAAAGGCCTATCGGTGATGACGCCATGGCGGTTCTGCAAACGCATGACTGGCCGGGCAACGTGCGTCAGCTACGCAACAACGTCGAACGCCTGATGATTCTGAGCCGCGGCGATCCGGACAGCACCATCACCGCGGATTTGCTGCCAGCGGAAATCGGAGAAACTCTGCCGAGCCTGCCCACGTCAGGTACGGGAGAACACCTGATGTCCGTGCCTCTGCGCGAGGCCCGGGAGATCTTCGAGCGTGAATATCTTCAGGCTCAAATCAAGAGATTTGACGGGAACATCTCGCGGACTGCCGAATTTGTCGGTATGGAACGGTCTGCGCTTCACCGGAAGCTGAAAACCTTGGGCATGACCTGAGGCACTTCGGGAAGCGATAGGTAACGGCAAGGCGGGAAAGGGATCTTTCCATGAAAATCGTGATTTGCGGCGCGGGGCAGGTGGGCTACGGCATTGCCGAGCGTCTGGCTGCGGAACAGAACGACGTGTCTGTGATCGATTCTTCTCCGCAACTGATCAACGCCATTGGCGATCAGCTGGACGTGCGTGGCTTTGTCGGGCATGGCGCGCATCCGGACGTTCTTGCACAGGCCGGGGCCGAAGAGGCCGACATGATTGTTGCCGTCACGCTTTATGACGAGGTCAACATGGTGGCCTGTCAGGTGGCGCATTCGCTCTTCAACGTTCCCACAAAGGTCGCCCGTATCCGGGCGCAGTCTTATTTGCAGGGGCGCTGGCGCAATCTGTTTTCGCGCGATCACATGCCGATCGACGTGATCATCTCGCCTGAAATCGAAGTTGGCGAGATGGTACTGCGCCGTCTGGCGCTTCCAGGCGCTGTCGAGACTGTCCGGTTTGCCGACGACCAGGTTGTTGTCGTCGGGATCATGTGCGAGGAGGACTGCCCGGTGGTGGACACTCCCTTGCGCCAGCTTACCGAACTCTTCCCGGACCTTGGGGCCGTTGTCGTCGGCCTTTATCGCAATAACAGGCTGTTTGTTCCAAAGAGCAGTGATTCCATTCTGACGGGTGATCTTGCCTATGTGGTTGCCCGCCGCGACCAGGTTCGCAGAACGCTGAGCATTTTCGGACACGAGGAACCGGAAGCAGCCCGTGTCGTGATTTGCGGTGGTGGCAACATCGGGCTCTATGTCGCCAAGGCACTTGAACAGCGTCAGTCCGGAACGAAGATCAAGCTTATCGAAGCCTCCCGTGAGCGGGCGATGGCTGTTGCCGATGAGTTGAAGCGATCGGTCATCCTGCATGGCAGCGCGCTGGATCAGACGATCCTGAATGAAGCCGATGCCGGCGATGCCGATACCATGGTGGCTCTTACCAATGAGGATGAAGTCAACATTCTGTCTTCCGTCATGGCGAAGAAGCTAGGCTGCAAACGCTCCTTGTCGCTGTTGAACAATCCGAGTTACCCGGCTTTTGCCAATGCGCTGGGGATTGATGCGTTTATCAACCCGCGAGCCGTAACAATCTCTCGTATTCTCCAACACGTCCGACGTGGTCGTATCCGCGGCGTTCATTCGCTTCAGAACGGGGCTGCGGAAATTGTCGAGGCGGAGGCGCTGGATACGTCGCCGCTGGTCGGCAAGCCGCTTAGGGTTATCGATCTGCCGTCCGGTATCCGCATTGGTGCGGTTTTCCGCGGCGGCGAGGTGCTTACGCCTAATGGTGACCTGCAGATTCAAGCGCAAGACCGTATCGTGATCTTCGCGGTTGCGAACCGGGTGCGCCAGGTAGAACAGATGTTCCGCGTCAGCCTTGACTTCTTTTAAGGCTGAGTGGCTTCTTTCTGGCCTTGCTTTTGTCTGACCGAAAGGTCAAAACTTTCAAAAATACCAATCGGTTCGTTTCGAACCGTCCTGTTCTGGAGGAACCATGAGCCGGATTGCCTATGTCAACGGCCAGTATGTGCGTCATGCCGATGCTGCGGTGCATGTTGAAGACCGCGGTTATCAGTTTGCCGATGGCGTTTATGAAGTCTGTGAAGTCTGGCAGGGCAAGATCGTCGACGTTCCGCGCCATCTGGACCGCCTTGGCCGGTCCTTGAATGAGCTGCGCATAGACTGGCCAATGGCTCGTAACGCCGTGAAATTCGTGCTGCATCAGGTCGTCCGTCGGAATCTTGTTCGCAACGGACTGGTTTATATTCAGGTGACGCGGGGTGTTTCCAAGCGCGATCACTTCTTCCCGCCGGCGCATGTTGCACCGTCGATCGTGGTGACCGCCCGTTCGTCCAGCCCGACTGCTGCCAAGGCACAGGCCGAACAGGGTATCTCGGTGTTCAGTTATCCGGAAAACCGTTGGCCGCGCGTTGATATCAAGACCGTTGCGCTTTTGCCGAACGTGCTGGCGAAACAGAACGCCAAGGAACAGGGCGGCAAGGAAGCCTGGTATGTGGATGCCGACGGCAATGTCACCGAAGGCGGATCGACCAACGCCTGGATCGTTACCAAGGAAGGCGTTTTGGTCACCCGGCCGGCCGAGAGCGGGATCCTGCGCGGTATCACACGCGCCGTGGTTCTTGATCTCGTCCAAAAGGAAGGGCTGACGTTTGAGGAAAGACCGTTTAGCCTTGAGGAAGCTTTCGATGCGAAGGAAGCTTTCGTCACGGCAGCGACGACTGTCGTGATGCCTGTGACACGTTTGGACGGCAGGATTATCGGAAACGGTCATCCTGGATCGGTGGCAACCCGATTGCGCGAATTGTTCCATACTGCTACTGATTTGCAGGCGGTATGATTCGATTGGCCTTATTGGGTCGAAAGTACGAAACTATTTTAGACCGAGGCAGACGGTCTTGACTGGTGGGCTATACGAAAAGCGGGCGGTGCGTCAAACATTAGTCATTGATACTGAACGGCTTTTGACGGTAGGCTGCTGAAACGCCGGATGCTCGGCCGCATCCGGGGCAAATAGGATAAAAAGACTGATGGCTGAGCGCGCACAAAATCTCCAAGACACTTTTCTTAATCACGTTCGCAAGCAAAAAACTCCTCTGACGATTTTTCTGATCAACGGTGTGAAATTGCAGGGTGTCGTTACCTGGTTCGACAACTTCTGCGTTCTGCTGCGTCGTGATGGGCATTCCCAGCTGGTTTACAAACACGCGATTTCCACAATTATGCCAAACGGACCTGTTCAACTGTTCGATCAGGCTGAGGAAAACGCTGAAAAGGCAAGCTGATTGAAACCGAAGTCTCGCGCAGACGATTTTTCTAAATCCAACGGTTCCGAGGAACCTGGCCAGAAATCTCTAAGGTTGAAAGATACTGGGGTAGACCGTCTGCCCCAGCCCTTCCGTGCGATGATTCTGGAGCCGGTTCTGCAGTTGCGTGGCGAGTCCGCGCAGACAGAACTTCGCGGCAATCGCAGCCCGGAAGCGCGGCTGGAAGAAGCCCTCGGTCTGAGTGCTGCCATCAATCTCAATATCGCGCATTCCGGCGTTGTCCGGGTCAACAATCCCAAGCCTGCAACCCTTTTTGGCGATGGCAAGGTTGCCGAGCTTGCCGGGATCGTTGCAAGCGAGGACCTGGACCTCGTTGTCATAGATCATCCGCTCACCCCGGTTCAGCAGCGCAACCTTGAACGCCGGCTGAAGACCAAGGTCATCGATCGCACAGGTCTTATCCTTGAGATCTTCGGCGACAGGGCCCGCACCAAGGAAGGTCGGCTTCAGGTCGATCTGGCGCATCTGACCTGGCAGAAGAGCCGTCTCGTCCGCTCCTGGACCCACCTCGAGCGCCAGCGCGGCGGCGCCGGTTTCATGGGCGGTCCGGGTGAAACCCAGATCGAGTCCGACCGGCGCCAGATTCAGGACCGGATCATTGCGTTGCAGAAACAGCTGGAACAGGTTCGCCGGACGCGTGACCTGCACCGCAAGAAACGCAAGAAAATCCCGCAGCCGGTTGTTGCGCTGGTCGGTTATACCAATGCCGGTAAATCGACGCTTTTCAATCGGATGACCGAATCTGACGTTTTTGCCAAGGATCTTCTGTTCGCCACGCTCGATCCGACCTTGCGCAAGGTAGCCTTGCCGCATGGCAAGGAAGTCATCCTGTCGGATACGGTCGGATTCATCTCCGATCTTCCGACCCATCTGGTCGCCGCATTCCGGGCGACGCTGGAAGAGGTGCTTGAAGCGGATCTCATTCTGCATGTGCGGGACATTTCGCATCCGGACACCGAAGCGCAGGCAGAAGACGTCAAGAAGACGCTGACTGATCTTGGTGTTGACGCGTTGACAGGCGCGCCGATCATCGAAGTCTGGAACAAGATCGACTGCCTTGATCCGGCTTACCGCGAAAAGTTGCTGGAAGATGCCGGTGAAGAGGGGCCGATTGCCCTTTCCGCGCTGACCGGCGAAGGGATCGAGCAGCTTTATGCCCGTGTCGATGCTTTCATGGCGCAGCACGACGACATCCTGACCGTGAAGATCCCCGTTGCCGATGGCGCTTTGCTAGCGAAACTTTATCAGATGGCAGAGGTGCTGGAACGCACCGATGCCGAAGATTTCGTAACAGCGGAAGTGCGCGTTTCCGACAAGCAACGTGGCCCGTTTCGCGAGCTTTATGCCGCTTATCTTTAGCTAGTCGGATAGAAAGCCGGAACGAGCCGAGCAGGGGGAACTATTTGTTCTTCGCGGCCTGCCAGGCAGCTTCCATCTCATCCAGCGTCATCGCTTCAAGTGTCGTGTCCGTTTTCACTGCATGAGCTTCAATGGCTGCAAAACGCATGCGGAACTTCCGGTTTGTGCGCCTGAGAGATTCTTCCGGATCGATGTCCAGATGCCGGGCGAGGTTTGCAAGCGCGAACAACGTGTCGCCGAGTTCGTCGGAGATCCGGTCTTTGTCCGGAACGGATTTGGCAAGTTCTTCGTCGAGTTCGTGGGTTTCTTCTCTGATCTTGTCCAGAACCAGTCTGGCATCGTTCCAGTCAAAACCAACCCTTGAAGCCCGTCGCTGCAGCTTTTCGGCTTCCTGAAGAGCCGGAAAGGCGGTCGGGACGTCGTCGAGAAAGCCCTTTTGCGCTTCTTCCATGCCGAGCGCTTCCCTGGCGGACCTCTTTTCCGCTCGTTCTTCAGCCTTGATCCGTTCCCAGATACCTTTGACCAGCTCCGGTTTTTCTCCGTTTTCGTCACCGAAAACATGGGGGTGCCTGCGGATCAGTTTTTTTGTGATGGCTTCGACCACATCGCCAAAGTCGAAGTGGTCGTCTTCTTCAGCCATGCGTGCATGGTAGACGACCTGAAGCAACAGATCGCCGAGCTCCTCGCGCAGTTCCACCAGATCGTTTTTGGCAATGGCGTCCGCAACTTCGTAGGCCTCTTCCAGCGTATAGGGCGCGATGGTCGCGAACGTCTGTTCCAGATCCCAGGGACAACCGGTCACAGGTGTTCTGAGCGCTGCCATGATTTCGATAAGGCGGGAAATGTCGCGGCTGGGAGTCATGGAGTGGAAACATCCTGTCTGCTTGTCATCCGGATGATGCCTTTTGGCATATCCGGAATGACAAGTGGAGAGGCAAATCACCCCCTGACGGACGGATGCCAGAAGGTGACGGCGCGTTCAAGGAGCGCGACGAGGCCGTAGAACAGCGATCCGGCGAGGGCAGCAACGGCGATTTCTGCCCAGACCATATCAACGTTCATGCGACCGACCTCCGTTGAGATGCGGAAACCCATGCCGACAATCGGCGTGCCGAAGAATTCAGCGACAATGGCGCCGATCAGGGCGAGCGTCGAATTGATCTTCAGCGCATTGAAGATGAAAGGCATGGCCATCGGCAGGCGCAGCTTGAAAAGCGTCTGCCAGTAGTTGGAGGCGTAGGTGCGCATCAGGTCGCGTTGCATGGCATCAGACGCGGAAAGGCCGGATACCGTGTTCACCAGCATCGGGAAGAAGGTCATGATGATTACGACCGCTGCCTTGGACGGCCAGTCGAAGCCGAACCACATCACCATGATGGGGGCGACACCGATGATCGGCAGTGCAGATACCAGATTGCCGATCGGCAGCAGCCCTCGGCGCAGGAACGGCACCCGGTCTACCAGAATGGCAGTGATGAACGCCGAACCACAGCCGATGGCGTAACCGGCCAGAACGGCTTTCAGGAAAGTCTGGCGAAAGTCAGCCCACAATGTTGGTCCGGAATTGGTCAGGCGCACCCATATTTCGGAAGGGGCTGGCAGCAGAACCTTCGGAACGCCCGCGCCGGTGACCACGATTTGCCACAGTACCAGAAGGGTAATGCCAAAGAGTGCCGGAATGGCGAGGTTGATGAGCCGGGCTGCAAGTGGCGACAGGTTGCGCCATGTGGCAAGACGTTCAACGAAGAGCCATGCCGCTGCCCAGGTTGCTGCTACCAGGGCCCAGAAACCGAGCGTGGCCTGCCCGACGTGGTGCGAGGAGGTTGAGATCAGCAGCCAGGCTGCAATGGCGGTAATGATGCCGAGGACAACGTCTCCAAACGGGTTGCGCATGAAGCCTAGTTCGTAGCGTACACCGGCGACTGCCAGGATGACCAGGCAAAGAGCCAGACGCGGAACATCCATGATGCCGTAGTCCGGTCCGAAGATCGGACTGAACAGGCCAACTATCACCATGGCTACGATGAACCAGGCCAACAGCGCCGGCATATCGAGGCGGTTCTTTTTTGCGGTTATGGTGCTCATCCGGCCATCCCCATGCGTTTCAGCGTGCGCTTCTCGATCATGCCTATCAGGGCAACCAGGGACCCTGCCAAAAAGGCGGCCATCAGAAGTGCCGACCAGATTTGGACAGTTTGGCCGTAGTAGGAGCCGGCAAGCAAACGCGCGCCGAGACCGGCCACGGCACCTGTCGGCAGTTCACCGACGATCGCTCCGACGAGAGAGGCAGCCATGCCGATTTTCATTGATGTGAAAAGGTAGGGCACTGCATAGGGCAGGCGCAGTTTCCAGAAAGCCTGGAAGCGCGTCGCCGAATAGGTGTGCATCAGGTCCATGTGAATGACTTCAGGTGATCTCAGTCCCTTCACCATGCCGACCGTGACCGGGAAGAAGGACAGGTATGTGGAGATCATCGCTTTGGGCAGCAAACCTGAGATCCCGACGGCGTTGAGAACGACGATGATCATCGGCGCGATGGCCAGAATGGGAATGGTTTGCGAGGAAATGACCCACGGCATCAACGATTTGTCGAGAACACGCGAATGAACGATGCCAATTGCCAGAAGAATGCCGAGTGTCGTGCCGATCAGAAACCCGAGAAGTGTCGAAGAGAGTGTGATGCCCGTGTGATAGACCAGCGACCGTTTGGACGTGATCTTCTTGTTTACCGTCGTGTCCCAGATTTCCACAATCACCTGGTGCGGCGCAGGCAGGACCGGGCGCTCCTGGTAAAGCGTATCGGTGACCAGTTGAGAGAACCCGACATCACTTTGTCCGGCTCGCTCATACATGTCTTTCTGGAATGGGGTGTTGAGTGCAACTGCAGCGACATACCAGAGCGCTATGATCGACAAGACGACGACAGTGACCGGCCCGACCGTTCCAGACATCAGGCCGGCAAATGGGTTCATGCTACGGGTCTGCGAAAGAGAGGCGTCAGTCATATATCCGCGCCTTTCCCGCAATCGCAGAAATGCGCTGCCAAACCCTGGTCGCAAGACCATCAAGGGCCTGGATTTCCACGGCAGGGTCGACATCAACAAATGTCGCGGGTCGATGCGATTTAGTCTTCATAGGAGTGCCCTGCCTTCAGTCCATCGCGCACCCGATGGGCGATTTTCAGGAACTCCGGTGTCTCGCGAATATCAAGACTGCGGTTGCGAGGCAGATCGCTTTCGATCACGTCGTAGATACGGCCCGGGCGCGGGCACAGCACGACGATCTTGGTCGACAGGAACACCGCTTCCGGGATCGAGTGGGTTACGAAGACAACGGTCTTGTTGGTCTTGGCCCAAAGCTGCAGCAATTGTTCGTTGAGATGGTCGCGGACGATTTCGTCGAGCGCACCGAAGGGTTCGTCCATCAGGAGCAGATCCGGCTCGACGGCGAGGGCGCGGGCGATCGACGCGCGCTGCTGCATGCCGCCTGAAAGCTGCCAGGGATACTTCTTTTCGAAGCCGGTGAGGTTCACCAGCTCCATGTTTCGGGAAATCCGCTTTTGCTGCTCGGCCTTTGAAAGCCCCATGATTTCGAGAGGCAATGCCACGTTCTTGGCAATCGTGCGCCAGGGATAAAGGGCGGCAGCCTGAAAGACATAGCCATAGGCCCGATTGAGGCGTGCTTGTTCCGGAGAGACACCATTGACCGTGATGGACCCCGCGGTCGGCTTTTCAAGATCGGCGATAACCCTGAGCAATGTGGTCTTGCCGCAACCCGACGGACCGATGAAGGAAACGAAGTCTCCCTCTTCGATCTTCAGATCGATGTCTGAAAGCGCGTGAACCGGGCCGTCGTTGGTCTCGAATGTTAGCGAGAGGTTCTCGATATCGATCACCCGGTTCGGGCTGGCGCTTTGTTTGTTTTCCACCATTTCGGTGTCCTTTGCGCTGGCAAGTGCAGTCATCAAGTTCCTCGCGGCACGAGTCGGGTCCGGATTGACGTGTTCGTTTCTTGAAGGCCCCGCCTGTTTGAAAGGCGGGGCCGGATTGGATCAGACGCCGCTGGCGGGAATGCCGGAGCGTTCCACCTTACGCGGTGCCGTCAGTTCCTTCCACGTGCTTAGCGCCTTGTTGACGGCCTGATACGGCTTGCGGGCGACAAATTCGCCATGACCCTGGCTGTGGTTGACGGTGCCGTCTTCCACTGCAACGCGGCCACGGGTGAGTGTGTAGCGCGGCAGCCCTTTGACGGCCTTGCCTTCGAAGACGTTGTAGTCGATGGCGGACTGTTGGCTGGAGGCGGAAATGGTTTTCGATTTTTCGGGATCCCAGACGACAAGATCGGCATCTGCGCCAACCAGAATTGCTCCTTTTTTCGGATAGATATTCAAGATCTTTGCAATATTGGTTGAGGTGACCGCGACGAATTCATTGGGTGTCAGGCGACCTGTATTCACGCCATATGTCCACAACATCGGCATCCGGTCCTCAAGACCACCAGTGCCGTTCGGGATTTTGGTGAAATCGCCGACACCGGTGCGCTTCTGATCGGTGGAGAATGCGCAATGGTCGGTCGCAACCACCTGCAAGGAGCCGGAAGCGAGACCTGCCCAGAGGCTGTCCTGGTGTTTCTTGTCGCGGAACGGAGGCGACATGACCCGGCGTGCGGCGTGGTCCCAGTCGGCGTGCTTGTATTCGCTGTCATCCAGCGTCAGATGCTGGATGAGCGGTTCGCCATAGGCACGGATGCCGTTCTGGCGAGCCCGGCGAATGGCCTCATGCGCCTGTTCCGAAGACGTGTGAACGATATAGACCGGTACACCAGCCATATCCGCGATCATGATGGCGCGGTTGGTTGCCTCGCCTTCCACTTCTGGCGGGCGGGAATAGGCATGTGCTTCGGGGCCATTGTTGCCTTCCGCCAGTAGCTTTTGCTGCAAGGTGGCGACGACATCGCCATTTTCCGCGTGCACGAGCGGCAAGGCGCCAAGCTCAGCGCAGCGTGAGAACGAGGCGAACATCTCGTCGTCATTCACCATCAGGGCGCCCTTGTAGGCCATGAAGTGCTTGAACGTGTTGATGCCCTTCTGCTGGACGACGGTCTGCATGTCGTTGAAGACCTGTTCGCCCCACCAGGTGATCGCCATGTGGAAGGAATAGTCGCAATGGGCCATTGAAGACTTGTTGTCCCACATCTGCAGGGCTTCCAGCAGCGACTGGCCGGGTGAGGGCAGGGCGAAATCAACGACCATGGTCGTGCCACCGGCCAACGCTGCGCGTGTGCCGCTGTCGAAATTGTCTGAAGAGAATGTGCCCATGAACGGCATTTCGAGGTGGGTGTGCGGATCGATGCCACCCGGCATGATGTAACAGCCGGTCGCATCCAGGGTTTCGTCACCGGACAGGTTGGGGCCGATTTCGACAATGCGGCCACCTTCGATTTTCACATCGGCTTCGTAGGAAAGATCGGCAGTTACAACCGTACCGCCCTTGATCACTTTGCTGGCCATTTGTGTTCCCCTTCTCGTTTGTTCACTCGTCCGGTGCGAAGCGCCGGAAATTTCCCTCGTCAGCCTGCCTCATGGACAGGTTTGTACCGGTGACGTCAGATCCCGGTCTTTCAGGATCATCGCAATGTTCTGCCGCGCTGCGACTTCGCAGGCTTCTTGAAAGTCTATCGGCCGGTCCGTGTATTCTGCATCGAAGATCGGCTTGCCTGCCCGGACATAGGCGTTGACGTCGTCGCACCATTTGTCCTGAAAACAGCTTTCGGCGATCAGGAAGTCCATGTGGTTGATCAGATCGGCAGTCAGGTCGGGCACATTCTTCTGCCCGATGCCGAGGTCGAGAGAATGGGCAATGGCGGCCAGTCTGGCGACATAGGCAACAACGTCGTCTGCGGTGATCGGAAACCCGCTGTCGTTGTCATGAACGTCCATGTTGTCAGGTTCAATCGCGTCGAAACCCTCGTTCTTGCAGGCTTCGAAGCGGGATTTCATGATCGGAAGCAGGACATCAAGACGGCGGATATCGAGAAAACGCTCGTCCGGCCAGTCTTCGTAGGTTTTGCCGAGCAAGTCATCCGGAAATACCTTGAAATCCTCGGAGGTATTTTCCAGGGTTCCGATGCTGACATAGCAAATGGTGCGGACACCTTTTTGCCTGAGAGCCGCCAGATCATCCGGCGTCACCAGGTCGGGGTGCAGATCCAGAACCCTGACATTCCTGTCGAGATCGACCGGCTCCGTGAGTTGCCAGTCCCAGCTGTCTCCAACGGAAAAGGCAAAGGCAGGTGCTGCGGCCCAAAACTGGGCGCAGACCATTGCCAATGCCTTTCCATTAAAAGTCATGTTCCTCTCATTTCCCTGCAACGGGCCTCGGTTCAGGACCGGGACAGCCAGGTGTTCGTTCAATCCGGTCGCTGACGCGACAGGTTGGCCGATGTTTGTGCTATTCCACGATCCCCGCTGTTTCGACCACTGCGTGGAACAAGACATCAGCACCCGCTTTCGCCCAATCCTTGGAGATCTCTTCTGCCTCGTTGTGCGACAGACCGTCGACGCAGGGGCACATGATCATCGCAGTCGGCGCGACCTTGTTAATCCAGCAGGCATCGTGACCGGCGCCGGAGATGATGTTTTGATGGGAATATCCGAGACGCTCGGCAGCGTTGCGAACCGCCTCGACGCATCCCTTGTCGAATTCTACCGGGTCGAAACCGCCGACTTTTTCAAAATCGACGTCCAGTCCCATGTCATCGCAGATCTTCTTGGCGCCTGTCTTCAGGCGATCTTCCATATCCTTGATGACGGCGAGATCCGGAGAGCGGAAATCGATCGTGAAGACAGCCTTGCCGGGGATCACGTTGCGTGAATTCGGGAAAACCTCGATGTGGCCGGCGGCACCCACAGCATGTGGAGCATGCGACCAGGCGATTTCATCGACCAGTTCCAGAATACGGGCCATGCCGAGGCCGGCGTTCTTGCGCATGGGCATCGGCGTGGAGCCCGTGTGGCTGTCCTTGCCGGTTACCGTCACTTGCGTCCAGGAAAGGCCCTGGCCGTGGGTCACGACACCAATATCCTTGCCCTCGGCTTCCAGGATCGGACCCTGTTCGATGTGGAGTTCGAACATTGCGTGCATCTTGGTCTTGCGTGCACCGACTTCTTCATCGCCAACCCAGCCGATGCGCTTCAATTCGTCGCCGAACTTCAAGCCTTCGTGGTCGGCCCGGTCATAGGCCCAGTCCTGTGTATGCACACCTGCGAAGACGCCAGACGCAAGCATTGCCGGTGCAAAGCGAGTGCCTTCCTCGTTGGTCCAGTTGGTGACCACGATCGGGTGTTTGGTCTTGATGCCGAGATCGTTCATGGTTCGGATGACTTCCAGTCCGCCGAGCACGCCGAGAATGCCGTCATACTTGCCGCCGGTCGGCTGAGTATCGAGGTGCGAGCCGACATAGACGGGCAGGGCGTCCGGATCTGTTCCCGGCCGCGTCATGAACATGTTGCCCATGGTGTCGACCGCCATGGTCATGCCGGCTTCCTCGCACCATTTCTGGAACAGCTTGCGGCCCTCGGCGTCGGCATCGGTCAGCGTCTGGCGATTGTTGCCACCGGCAACACCCGGACCGACCTTTGCCATCTCCATCAGACTGTCCCAGAGGCGTTCTGCGTTGATCCTCAGGTTTTCGCCGGGGGCTGCCATGCTTGTGTCTCCTAAAACGTGTCTTTGTCTCTGGTCTTGCCGGATATCAGTCGATCGCGTTCAGCACGCTGCGCAGCTTGCCGAACAACTCGTCGATCTGTTCCTTCGAAATAATCAGCGGCGGGGACAGGGCGATGATATCGCCAGTCGTGCGGATCAGCAGGCCGTCGTCGTAGGCTTTCAGGAACGCCGAGAACGCCCGTTTCGTCGGTTCTCCTGCAATTGGCGTCAGTTCGATTGCGCCAATCAGGCCGAGATTGCGAATGTCGATGACATTCGGGCAATCCTTGAGCGAATGCAGGCCGTCTTCCCAATATTGAGCAAGGTCAGCCGCACGTGTCAGCAGGCCTTCTTCATCGTAGGTGTCGAGTGTTGCAAGAGCGGCTGCGCAGGCGAGCGGATGCGCGGAATAGGTATAACCGTGGAACAGCTCGATCATGTGTTCCGGGCCGGTCATGAACGTATGATAGATGTCAGATGTACAGAACACCGCCCCCATCGGGACGACGCCGGACGTCAGGCCTTTCGCTGTTGTGACAAGATCCGGCGTTACACCGAAGAAGTCAGTCGCAAACGGTGACCCCAGACGACCGAAACCGGTGATAACTTCGTCGAAAATCAGCAGAATGCCATGCTGAGAGCAGATTTCGCGCAGGCGTTCCAGATATCCCTTGGGCGGGATCAGAACGCCGGTCGATCCGGCGACCGGTTCAACGATGACAGCTGCGATGGTCGAGGGATCATGAAGCTGAATGATACGGATCAGCTCTTCGGCATATTCAGCGCCGTTTTCCGGCATGCCGCGCGAGAATGCATTGCGCTCGGGATCGTGCGTATGGCGCATGTGGTCGACGCCGGTCAGCATCGTGCCGAAGGTCTTGCGGTTGGAGACGATGCCGCCAACCGATATGCCGCCAAAGCCGACACCGTGGTAGCCACGTTCACGGCCAATCAAACGGGTGCGAGTGCCCTGTCCGATCGCGCGCTGGTAGGCAAGTGCAATCTTCAATGCGGTGTCCACGCTTTCCGATCCGGAATTCGTGAAAAAGACATGGTCCAGCGGGGAGGGCATCATGGCCGCGAGACGCGCAGCAAGTTCAAATGCCTTGGGATGGCCCATCTGGAAGGCGGGTGCATAGTCCAGCTCGGCAATCTGCTTCTGGACCGCTTCAACGACCTTGGGACGGGAGTGACCGGCGTTGCAGCACCAGAGGCCGGCCGTGCCGTCGAGAACCTGGCGGCCGTCGGCTGTGGTGTAATGCATGTCCTTGGCCGACACGAACATGCGTGGGGCCTGCTTGAATTGCCGATTGGCCGTGAACGGCATCCAGAAAGCTTCGAGATTGTTGGTGGCAGCCTGGCTCGATGCTGACATACGTCCTCCTTGCGACCCTTCGTGCTTGAAGCGGCCGACTGTTGCTGATTTGTGATGGAAGGAATAGCACGCGCACTGCGTCAACGGCAGTGCCGACTGCGCTGGTCCTCTCCCCACACTGTTCCCTGGCGTTCCGGATGGGCTTTTGCCTCTTTCCCGTTCGCCTAAATCCTCTGTCTGGCCTTTCAGCCGCCCCGGGTTGCCGGGATTCCCGAATTGGCCGATGGCTGCCGTTTGTTCAAGACATCCCCATTGCGAGGGACGGATCAATCGACTAGCCTTCTGACCATCTGGTCAATTTACCCTAGGAGGGATTTGACCAAATGGTCAAGATGCAAATCCGGTCGTCATGACTAATTTCTGGTCATTCCTTCCGGTGCTGAACTTGGCAGTTGTGAAATCGGTGTTTTTTCCGGAAAAATGCCGTGTGGTTTGGGTGTAGGGTTGCGACCCTTCGCGGCAGAAGACGGAACGGTAGATGGCGGATTTGGGCGAGCAGACGCAGGCATCCTTTAAATCAGGCGGGCTGAGCCGGATCCAGGAAAAGAACCGGTCCCTGATTCTGGAAGCGGCGCTTGGCGAGTTTTCCATGAAGGGATTTTCCGGCGCGACAGTTGAGCGGATCGCTGCGGATGCCGGAATGTCGAAGTCCAACCTGCTCTACTACTTCTCCTCCAAGGAGGCGATCTATAACGCGACGCTCGCCCATATTCTGGAGGTGTGGCTTGCCCCTTTGAAAACGCTCAATCCGGATGGGGAGCCGGCGCAGGAACTGGCTGCCTATATTCGCCAGAAGATCGAAATGTCTGCCAGGTTTCCGGAAGCCTCAAAGTTGTTTGCCAACGAAGTGATGCAGGGTGCGCCACAGATATTGCCGATCCTGCAAACGGATCTGAAGCGTTTGGTGGCCGAAAAAAGTCAGGTGATCGAAGACTGGATCGCGGCAGGCAAGATGCGAAGTGTCGATCCTGTCCATCTCATCTTCACGATTTGGGCAACCACCCAGCATTACGCGGACTTTTCGGTGCAGATCAAGGCGTTGACCGGGAAGGACCTTTCCGACGCGGCCTTCCAGGCCGAAACGGAAGCTGCGGTGACGTCGCTTATCTTGAACGGTGTCGGCCTGAAGTTGCCGGCCGAGAGTGATCAGGCGGTATGAGCGGCGAGACGGACGATCCCTTTGCTGCTTCAAAGATTGCAGTGACTGGACGCCTGTTCATCCTCAAGGATGATCTCACAGAAGATTTCATTCGCGCCTCCGGGCCTGGCGGGCAGAACGTCAACAAGGTCTCAACGGCAGTTCAACTTCGGTTCGACCTTGCCGGCAATGAAACACTTCCAGAAGACGTCAAGACGCGAGCGGCGAGGCTTGCAGGCAGTCGGCTGACTCTGGGCGGCGAGATTGTCTTGCAGGCGGATCGGTTCCGGACCCGCGAACGGAATCGGGAAGATGCGTTGGAGCGTTTGCTGGACTTGCTTCGAAAGGCTACGGAAAAGCCGAAACCCCGCAAGGCCACGAAACCGACCCTCGGATCCAAGAAGCGTCGTCTCGACGCCAAGAAACAACGTGGTCAGATCAAGAAAATGCGCGGCCGTTCAAGTGGTTACGACGGTTAAGGGACGTAGAGCATGGCGTCGATTACAGGTCCGTGCCGTACATGTGCGCAGCAACCCTAGATATATTTACCTATAGTTCACGTTAAACAAGATTCAAGAAGATGTCGCTAGTGTGATACGGGAAAACACCTACCTAAAGGCGATTTCTTATGACGTTGTTATTGCCGCAAAGTGACTGCCGAGAAATTGTCGATGCGTTTAGTCGTTCTCAAGCGATCATACAATTCAAACCCGATGGCACAATTTTGGAAGCGAATGAGAATTTTCTCAGGACCTTCGGGTATTCGTTGGATGAAATAAAGGGACGACATCACAGGATGTTCGTCGATCCGGACTATGCAAAGTCGTCCGATTATGAACGTCTTTGGAAGGCTTTGTCGAAGGGAGAGTTCCAGTCTGCTGAATTTGCCCGGATTGCCAAGGGAGGCCAGGAAGTCTGGATCCAGGCAACCTACAATCCGGTCATCAGCAGGTCGGGGACCGTTCGGAAGATCGTCAAGATCGCGACCGATATTACCGAGAAGAAACGAAAGGCGCTTGAAGCCCAGGGGCAGATAGACGCGATCAACCGATCGCAAGCTGTTATTCAATTTGACCTGGACGGCACGATCCTCGATGCGAATTCGAATTTCCTGAAGTCGCTCGGTTACGAACTTTCGGAAGTGAAGGGCAAGCACCACAGCCTGTTTTTGGATCCGGTAGATCGGAACAAGCCAGAATACAAGGCCTTCTGGCGCAAGCTTGGAGAAGGGGCTTACCAGAGCGGCGAGTTCAGACGCCGGCACAAGGACGGTAGGGATATCTGGATCCTGGCCTCCTACAACCCGATCCTCGATGCGGCTGGTCACCCGTTCAAGGTCGTGAAATTCGCGACCGACGTAACCTCCGAAAAGCTTCGAAACGCTGAATATGAAGGCCAGATTGCGGCAATCAGCCGTAGCCAGGCGATGATTTCCTTCACCAGGGAAGGGATCATTCTCGACGCGAACGAGAACTTCCTGCGTACGACCGGGTATTCTGCCGCTGAGGTGGTCGGTAAACACCACCGCATGTTTGTGTCACCCGATTACGCACAGAGCAAGGAATATGCCTCATTCTGGAAGGAACTGGGGGACGGGAAACATACGTCGGCCATCTATCAGCGTTACGGCAAGAGTGGCGCTCCTATCTGGCTGCAGGCGACCTACAATCCGATCTTCGACGCGTCCGGTAGGCTCATCAAGATTACCAAGTTTGCCACCGACGTTACGCAGAACATGAAGTCACGACAGACAGCCATTGCGGCCGCCGAAGAGACACTTGGAACTGTTGAGCAGACAGTTGCTTCTGCCAGGGAAATTACCGGCTCTGCACAAGATGTGTCGCGTGGAATGGACGAGGCGCAGCGGGCGGTTGATGACATGCAAACCCGCTCCGAAGCAGCCGGAAGATCCACCGAAACTCTCCGCAACGCTGCGGCTTCCATGGACGATGTCGTTCAGCTGATTTCGAAAGTTGCTGATCAGATCAACCTTTTGTCTCTCAACGCAACGATAGAGGCCGCACGCGCAGGCGAGGCGGGACGAGGCTTTGCTGTTGTGGCGAACGAGGTCAAGGATCTCGCGAGCCAGACATCTCAGGCAACAACGCGCATTTTCGCCGAGATCGAGGAGATGCAGACCGTTGCAGGAGCTGTAGATGAAGCGCTGAAGGCCATCCAGTCGTCAATCACCGAAGTGCAGGAATTGGTTCAGGGAACATCAACTGCAGCAGAACAGCAATGCGCTGCGACTGACGAAATCAGCAGCAAGTTGATGCTCGCATCCGAAAATGTTGCGTCCGTCTGCAGCAATCTGGACAATTGGGTCGTCGGCATGGAAAACCGGCGGAAAAGCGAACGAACCCGCGTGCATCAACATGCCGAAATCAGGTTTGGTCAGAATGAGTGCGTGCAGTGTTCTGTAAGGGATATTTCCGAAAATGGGGCACGGATTCATTTGGCTAATGCCGGAAATGTTCCGAACCAGTTCACTCTCCATTTCAACGATGGGAAGTCTGAGAGAACATGCCGCGTTGTGCGCCGGGACGGAGACTACATCGGCACGGAGTTTGTGAAGAATGCTCTTGCATTGAGCGCATGATGGTCAAGTTTCAGATATCCCGTTCTGCCCGGGTAATGCCGTGGGTGATCAGACGATCGATGATCTCCGGATAGCTGACGCCGCTTGCAGCCATCGCTTTGGAATACATGCTGATATTCGTAAAGCCGGGGATCGTGTTTAGTTCGTTCAGCAGGAAATTCATTTCCTGCGTCACAAAGAAATCGACACGAGCCATGCCGTCGCATCCCAGGGCTCTGAACGCTTTTGCCGCCAGATCCTGCATCCGGCCTTCGACCTCGTGCGGCAAATCTGCGGGCACCTTCAAGGCCGCGCCGTCTTCGTCGACATATTTTGCGTCATAGGTGTAAAAGCCATGGCTTTCGGCAGGAACGATTTCGCCCGGCCTGGAGACGAACAGCGTGCCGTCGCTTTCCTCCAGGACCGCGAATTCGATTTCGCGGCCAAGAACGAACTCCTCGGCAAGAAGCTTGTTGTCGTGCTTGAACCCTTCTTTCAAGGCGGCCTCAAAGTCGTCTGCCGTCTGAACCTTGCTGACACCGACCGAGGAACCCTGGCGGGCAGGTTTGATGAATACGGGCAAACCAAGTTCGCGCTTCAGGCGTTCGAAGTCCGGCACATCGTCCGGCCGAATTGTGAGTGATTTGGCCGTGGGGAGGCCGGCCTCGATGAGAAGCCGTTTTGCAAGATCCTTATCGAGTGCATTTGCAGACCCTGCGATACCGCATCCAACGAGCGGAACCCGGGCCACTTCAGCTAGTCCCTGCACCGCACCATCTTCGCCATGGAGGCCATGAAGCACGGGAAAGACCGCGTCGAGCTTGTCAAAGTCACGAGGCAACCCGTTTTCATCCAGTGCAATCACTCGGCCACGGCCACCTGGAACAGGACAGATTTCAATGCCAGTTGTCGGCCGTGCCAGATGCCCATTCTCAAAATTGCTCAGCAGCCATTGTCCTTCACGGGTGACGTAGACCGGAACCGCGTCATACTTGGAAGGATCGAGCGCGTTCATGACATTTGTGGCGGAAAGGACCGAGACTTCGTGTTCCGCAGATCGCCCGCCAAACAGGATGGCTACACTCAGTTTTTGAGAAAGATGTGCCAAAAAGGTCTCCAATAGAATCGAATATGCAAATCAAAAGCTGTATCAGCGATAGCGCGATATTGTGGCTACGCAAAGTCTGGCTGGCGGCGTACTCGGGTCCAATTCACTGAGACCCGGTTTGGGCGCACGATAAGACAGTTTTGTTAGCAAATGGCACCGTTTCGCCAGGACGAAGGAGAGGGGGCAGGGATGGCATCTAGAAACACCATGCTGCACGGAAAAACAGCACAGGGCCTTACCCTGATGAACTGACCTTCATGGGGAGTATCAAGCCCCATTGTGTCACCCGGGAGGTACCAAACACTTCAAAGCCTGCCTTCTCATACGCTGAAATGGCACGAGTGTTCTCCGGGTGGGGATCGGTCGCAACGACCGGAATGCCGGCCCTGAACAGTGCCTTCAGGTGCTGCGCGATAAACGCAGGGCCGTGCCCTTTACCTGTCATGTCTGCTTCGCCGATGTACTGATCAATGCCCCGAGATCCCTTGGGTAGCGAGAAAAAATGGTGATCTTCCCAGCCGTGAACGCTGTAGTCCTGCAAGTAGGCGAAAGGGCGCTGGGTTGTCTCAACAATCCAGCGCTTCACCCGAGTGTCTTTGAGTTTTTGCGTAGTAAAGGGCTCGGCCGTGTCCCACCACTTGCGGACATGCGGTCGCGACTGCCATTCCGCCAAGAGAGGTAGATCTGCCGGGGTCACTTCTCGAAAAGTGTAACGTTCGCTTGCTGACATATCAGAACAATATCATACAGACATAAGCACCGGCGTCAGGCGCGTCGATACTGTGTGCGGTTCAGACTAGCTGCAAGAAGTGCAGTGTTTTTCGGGGAATAACCTCGCAATAACAGCAGCTTATGAACTTGTGCGGGAAGGGGTGTCCAATCCGGATCTGTGATCTGCCGGAGATGAGAGGCATTGTTTGAGGCAGGTTTTGAACCGCCGCAAAGGCCATGTTCACCTGGCAACGACTTCTTTTCCGGGGGCATTTGGCTGGCATAAGATGCTGATTTGATTAGATTTAATGGTAAGATTTGATTGGAAAAGCAACCGTGGACAATATGGAAATCGACCGAAACACAGTTGCGCTTCTCATACGCCAGCAGTTTCCACATCTTGACCATCTACCAATTGAACCGGTTTCCCAACAGGGCTGGGACAACGCCACCTTCAGGCTCGGTGATGCTCTTTCCGTGCGTCTGCCACGAAATGAATCCTATGCCGAAGCAGTGAAGAAAGAAGCGCATGCGCTGGCTGTCTTGGGTGAGCATCTGTCCGTTGAAGTGCCGAGTGTCGTCGCTGTCGGCCTGCCAAGCGATACATTTCCGCTACCGTGGTCGATAAGGCGTTGGGTCGAGGGAGATACACTTGAAAGCGCTGACGGTGTGAATCCGGAAACGTTCGCGGTTTCGCTTGGCAAAACCCTGTGTGATTTGAGAGCGATCGTTACAGATAGCGGGCTCCTTGCGGGGAAGCACTCATTCTATCGGGGTTGTCATCCCAGCGTTTACGGCGACGAAGTTCAAAAGAGTTTGGATATCCTCGGCAGCAAGGTGGACGCAATGCAGTGCCTTGAGGTCTGGCAGCGCGGCATGACGTCAGCCTGGACGGCCAGACCTGTTTGGTTCCACGGAGATGTAGCGGTCGGAAACATAATCGTCACCAAAAGCGTCGTCAAAGCTCTCATAGATTTCGGAACCTGTGGTATCGGTGATCCTGCTTGTGACATCGTTATGGCCTGGACGTATTTCGATCCCGAAAGCCGGAAGATTTTCCGGGATGCGTGCGAGGTAGATGATCAGACCTGGCAACGGGCCAGAGCATGGGCGCTTTGGAAATCTCTCGTTTGCATGTCTGGTCTTTCAAGCCCGGACACCGATGGAACGCAAGCCAAAGCTCTGCAAGCTATCTGCAATGACGTCGACTAGCCGACACAGCCAAGGTCCAGAGCTGGAGCAGTGGTGAGAAAGCCCGATAGGTGACATTTGTTGCTGGGACGATGGAGGGCTCCCAATCCACATCACTAATTCGCATAATCAATATTATGGAACATTTATAGCAAGGCGTGATTGCCTTGCTTTGCCAATGCCTTAGTGATGGATCCGTTTGGCGTTGCCAGTCAGTTTGTGTTGCTGAGCGTCATTCCGCGCCTCAGTCGTGCTGTCGTATAGATCAATCGCTGTCGTCCGCGTCGATCACCTTGCGGGCGATTTCAAAGGAAAAGCCCGCCCGGCACATTGCAGCCAGATCCTTGTCGCGCCGGTCATCTCGCGTTCGTGTGGTTCTGTATGGACCAAGCCGTCTGCGTCTTGCGAAGATCCGAGCGGCTTCCTCGTCGCTGCGTTCGTCTTGTGCCAGCACCGTGTGTATCGTTTCTCTGTCAACGCCTTTGGCAGCCAACTGAGCTTCGATTTTCCGCGTGGAGCCACCACGGCGGCGCAGCCCGGCAGTCTTGGTTTCCGCGTAGGTCTTGTCGTTGACGAGACCTGTCTGAACGCATTTTTCAACGACTGCATCGATCAGGTCGGCATAGTCGGCGGGCTCGAGTTCCAGGCTCATGCAGGCTTTCAAAACCTTGCGTTCAAGAACGTTGCGAAGATTGGCGGCCGATGTCGCATAGCGTTCCAGGTAATGAAGCGCAGACTTGGTCAGCCGATCTTCCGTCGGTTGTTTGTAGCGTGGCTTACCAGCCATCGGTGGTTAGAGCGCTTTCTTTGCCTGTGCCTGTGTCTTCAACGGACAGGAGCATACCATCATAGGCAGGTTCTATGGTTTCAGGCAGTTCCGCTGACAGGGCTTTGTAGTCCAAGTCATTGTGAAGATTGGTGAAAATGGTGCGTTTGGGAGCAATTCTGGAAGTCCAGGACAGCGCATCCGCCAGACAGAAATGGCTTGGATGTGGTCTGCGGCGCAAGCAATCCAGGATCAGAAGATCAAGGTGTTTCAATTGGTTGAGGCTGTTATCCGGAATGTCCGAGACATCGGGGATGTAGGCTGTGTCACCAATGCGAAATCCAAGCGCATTGATCTCTCCGTGGACAACCTCGAAAGGTTCGAAGGTGATCGGACCGCCGTTTCCCTCAATGGTGACTGGTGTGTCCGGACGAAGATCACGGCGTTCCAGAATTGGCGGATAGTTGGAGCCTGCCGGTGTTTCAAAGCAGTAGCTGAACGCTGTGAGTGCCCTCGCGCTTGTCGCTTCGTCCATATAGACGGGAACTCTTTTGCCGGATTGCACCCAAAAGGCCCGCAAATCGTCGATACCGTGCAGATGATCGGCATGCGAATGTGTATAGACAACCGCGTCCAGGTGCTTGACGTTGGCAGCCAGCAATTGCGACCTGATGTCGGGTCCGCTGTCTATCAACACCGTTGTGCACTCGTTATCCACACGCTTTTCCACAAGAAGCGCACAGCGGCTGCGGCGGTTCTTCGGTTCACCGGGATCGCAATCGCCCCAATCATTGCCGACACGCGGCACGCCTCCCGAAGAGCCGCATCCTAGAATGGTCAGCGTCAAGGTCATGAAGCAATCGCTTTTGTCTGCAGGGTCTGACGAGGCACCTTGCTGAAGAGCCTGAAGAAATTCTCTGTGGTCTGCCGCGCAATCTCTTCTTCCGAAACGCCCCTGGTTTCCGCCAGAACCGCCGCGGTCATCGCTGTATAGGCTGGTTCGTTACGTTTGCCGCGCCTAGGCTGCGGTGCCAAATATGGGGCGTCGGTTTCCACCAATAATCGGTCCGCCGGCAATTCACGGGCAATGTCACGGATCTCTTCCGAGCGCTTGAAAGTCAAAATTCCGGAAAAGGACACATAAAGGCCAAGCTCTATTCCGGTCAGTGCAAGGTCTCGGCCGGACGAAAAGCAATGCAGCAGGGCCGGGAAGGCCCCCTTCCCCATTTCTTCGCGCAAGATGGCTGCCATATCGTCATCCGCGTCGCGTGAATGAATGACCAGCGGCAAGCCGGTGCGCCGTGCGGCTTCTATGTGGATGCGAAGGCCTTCCGCCTGTGCATCGCGCGGAGCCTTGTCATAGAAGTAATCGAGACCGGCCTCGCCGATGGCGACCACCTTGGGGTGGTTCGCCAATTGCACGATTTCATCGGCTGGAATGCCGCGCTCCGTGCCGGCGTTGTGCGGATGGGTGCCAACCGAACAATAGACTTCCGAATATTCCTCGGCGATTGCCAGAACCTGGTCGAACTTGCGGATGTGGGTGCAGATGCTGACCATCAGTTCCACGCCGGCCGCCTTGGCCCGCGCGATCAGTTCGGCACGTTCACCGTCAAAATCCGGGAAATCGAGATGGCAGTGGCTGTCGACAAGCATTGAAGATCCAAATGAGTTTGATCGGTATGGCGCATATAGGTGTTGCTGCCGCCTTTTAACAAAAGAATCGGGGCTTGCCCAAGTCACGAACTCTCGCTCGTAACGATTTCCAATCTGTGTTGCCGACAGACGGGCCTTGACGGGTCAGGCTGCGCGCAAAGCGAAGAAAAAATCCAGCACGACCTGTTTCTTGTCGAGATTGAGCGCGTCCGCATCCCGGATCGCCCTGTTCATTTTTTCCCAAATCTCGACGATCCCGTGTGCGTCACGCACACCCTTGCCAAGATCTCGGCGCATACGATCGTGCAGCCAGATCTGAACGATGTGCTGGAAGCTTTCCCAATTGTCGGATTGGCCGCGTGCGGCCACCAGGTCCGCCAATGCATGCGCAGCGGCCAGATCGAGTTGTTGCGGCCGGTCTGCGAGCTGACGAACGCCCTTGGCGATCGCAAGACCATCTCCCGAAAGCAAAGTGATGGCAGATCGCAAGCTGCCGTCGGCTGTTTGAGCGAGTTCACGAAGGTCATCCGCCGAGGCAACCGATCCGCCAGATAGGTCCTGCAGGCCCTGACCGACCTCCTGCTCGCTTAAGGGATCCAGATCGAGGCGCCGGCATCTGGACCGGATTGTCGGCAGCAGGCGGCCTGGTGCATGGCTCAGCACCAGGAACAGGCATCGTTGCGGTGGTTCCTCAAGGATCTTCAGGAGCGCGTTGGCGGAGCTGATGTTCATGTCGTCCGCAGCATCGACAATGCAGATCCGCCAGGCCTTGGCGGATGCTGTGGTACCGAAGAAGGAAACGGTTCTGCGCACCTCATCCACCGGCAGGTCGGCTTTGAACCGTTTGGATTTCTCGTCCCAGGGTCGACGCAAATGCAGAATGTTCGGATGCCCGCCTGCCTTCAGCTGTCGGGACACTGGATGGTCGGGCGCAACTGCAAGGTCGCGCGCGGCGGCAACCTGCTGTCCGAACCTGTCCGGATTTGCGATCACGAAACGAGCGAAACGAAAGGCAAGCGTCGCCTTTCCGATCCCTTTCGGGCCGCCCAGGATCCAGGCATGATGAAGCCGCTCGGACCTGTAGGCGTCCAGAAGAGCCTGTTCCGTTTTGGTGTGTCCGATCAGGATGTCCCGCTCATGGGGCAACGGATAGCCAGGAAGAGCATCAACTTCAGGAATGCCGATCGGTGCATTGGCACGGGCCATCAGTGCGCCCCTTCAGCAGTGACGCCCGATGCGCCGCCTTCATTCAGGTCGCCGGCAAAGGTTTCCTTCACGGCATTGCGAATGGCTGTTTCGACCTCGGCAGGCTCCTTGGCACCGTCGATCACGGCAAATCGGTAGGATTCGCTTTTGGCGAGTTCAAGGAAAAGTTCACGTCTTCGCTGATGGACCTTGAGCTCTTCACCTTCGAACCTGTCCGGGCCGCCGCTGTCATCCGTGCGAGAACGTTCCGCCACACGTCCAAGCCCGACTTCTACCGGAACGTCGATGAGGATCGTCAGGTCGGGATAGATGCCGGCAACCGCGGCCGTTTCCAGCAGTTTCAGATAGTCGCGATCGACGCCCGCCTCGCCCTGATAAACCCAGGTCGAATCGGCGTAGCGGTCGCAGAGAACCCAGTCGCCTCGCTCCAGCGCCGGTTTGATGGTGGTATCCACATGGTCCGCGCGTGCCGCGGCAAAAAGCATTGCTTCGCCGCGAGGACCGAGATCCTTTGCGCCGCCAGACAACAGCATTGCACGGATCTTCTCAGCCCCTGGCGAGCCGCCTGGTTCGCGGGTTACGACAACGGATAGCCCCAGACCTTCAAGATAGGTTTTCAGGCGGGCGATCTGGGTCGATTTTCCGGCCCCCTCGCCACCTTCAAAGGTAATGAAATGTCCTGGCACCCTATCCCGGCTCCGCTAGTTCTTGTTGGTCTTTGTCACCGGCTTTAGCAGCAATTGCAATCTTTGTGCACCGTTTACCCGATCCAGCCGAACAGCAGCTCCTGCAGACCGTCCAGAGCCCTGCCGATCATGGTGCCTTCCGCAACAGCGCCACCGGTTACCAATGGAGAGCGGTAGACGATCCCATCCTTGCCGATGACCCGGATTTCGCCAACTTGCTCTCCAGCGTTGACTGGCGCGGGGAGCGGTCCGTTGTAGATAACGCGTATCCTGTAATCGAGTGTGCCACCTCGCGGCAGCAGCACGTCAACGCTTTTCTCGGACACCAGCGGAACACTGCTGGTCACACCGCCAAACACCCGGCCGTCTGCAACAACATCGCCCGCTGAAAACAACGTCTGAACGGAAAAATACTCCCAGGCGCCTTCGATGACCTCCTTGAGTGTCTGAAGGCGGTGTTTGTCCGACGAAAGACCCGCAACCGCGGCAATAACTCTGCGTCCATTCCTGTCCACCGAACCGAGGCCGGAATATCCTGATTCTGCATCATTGCCGCCGCCGAGGCCGTCAAGGTTGCGGATTTCACCGAGCAAGGGGTTCTTGTTGCGCTGGAAAATCTTGTTCCAGGTGAATTCCGGGATAGCGAACATCGGATAAAGATCCGCGTGGCTCTCCAGAATGTATTCCGCAAGCCTTGCCTGATCACGGACAGTGGTCTGGCTTGGGACTTCCGGATAGCCAGTCGGGTTGCCGAAGCGGCTGTTCTTCATGCCGATGGATTGCGCGAATTCGTTCATGCGCACAGCAAACGCTTCTTCGGACCCGTCCAGGCATTCGGCAAGCACGATCGCGGAATCGTTGCCATTGTGAACCAGCAATCCCTTGAGCAAGTCTTCAACCGAGATATCGGATTTGATCGCGGCGAACATTGTGGCACCACGACCCGAGGGAGCGCCGCCGGTTCGCCAGGCGTGTTCGCTGACCTTGCAAGTCTGATCAAGCGAGAGATCGCCTTCTTTCACTGCCTTGAAAACCGTTGCGGCTGTCATGACCTTGGCTAGAGCGCCAGGAGCGAACGGCTGGTCAGGTTCCTTGGCAAAAAGGATTGTGCCGGAGCCGGGCTCATAGAGGAAAGCCATCGGAGCTTTCGTCACGATGGTTTCGGCTGCATTCCCTGGGAGAGCGAACGCAGAGACGACAAAAAAAGCAGAGAACGCCCCTCGCCCTACAAGGCGACGAGACGCTCTCAAAAATCCGGATACAGAATATGCGGAGGCCATGAACCGCTTGCCCTATTTATAGATACAGGCGCGGCGTGTGGAAGAAGCCGGACCTACTCCGGGTTCCGGGCCGATTAGCCGTCGTTTTCCAGTTTGACCACCAGCTCACGCATCGAAAGGCCCGTGTCGGCCACATTTGAAAGCAGCGAATGCGCGTCGGAAATTCGGCGGTTCGCAGCAAATGAGGAAATTGCACTGCCTGACACGAGACCTGCGGACGTTCCCGGCGCCGGGACGCGCAGCACGCCGAGTGTTCCTTCCGCGGGCGCAAGACCCGGAGCGGAATAGGCCGATTCGACCGGCTCGAAGCGGTTGTTGGACGCAACTTCGATTGTCGGCTTGCCGGCTTCGAATGCCTGCGCCGGATCGAAGGCAACCGTCAAGGTTGTCTGCTTCGCCCGGAAAGCCGTGGTCGTGGATGCGGTGGTCAGATAAGGACGTGCGCTTGGCGCCGGAACAGCCCCGAAGGTGACCTGCGGTGTGATTTGCTGAGGCGCAACCTGCTGCGGTTCGGCCTGTGCCAGCATTGTGCCCGGCATTGTCGCGCCAGGTTCGACCGCACCTGGGCCACGGTAAGAGGCCATAAGGAAGCCTTCGTCCTGTCCGTGCAACGGTGCACGACCGACGTACTCGACCTTTACCTTGCCGATGCCGGCGCTTTTGGTGCCAAGCATCGTTGCTGCGCGTTCAGACAGGTCGATGACGCGGTTGCCGTGGAACGGGCCACGATCATTGACGCGAACGATCATCGAGCGGCCATTTTCCACGTTCGTCACGCGGGCATAGGACGGCAGCGGCATCGTCGTGTGCGCAGCAGTGAGGGAGTTACGGTCGAAAACCTCGCCGTTGGCTGTCTTGCGACCGTGGAAAGTCGGCCCATACCAGGAAGCCAGACCGGTCTTCTTGTAGTCCGGATCTTCCTTTGGGTAGTACCACTTGCCGGCAATCTTGTATTTCTTGCCGACGATATAGCGTCCGCCACCCTTCGGCACGGGTTGGCCTTCAGCAACCATTTTCGGGCTGCCTTTGACACCATATTTTTCCGGGCTGAATTTTGATTTCTGCTGCTGCGGCGCGGTGCTGCAGGCTGCCACGGCCGAAACCGCTGCCGCCACAATCAATCCCGTGCGCAACTGGGCGCTGAGTTTCCGTGCAGGACGCGATTTACCATCAAGCGTCACAGCTGGTTCCCCTGAAGACGTTCCTGCCACCTGGTTTGTCACCCGGCAAGATTTCCCGCCTGTCCCTTGCATACTGCCGTCCTACTCACTTACGCGCTGGCGGCCCCGCAGCTCACGCGATCATTCCGGCGTGTGGTTCGGTCCACACCGGTTTTCAAGGCATTGTTCCGATCATCAGATCAGTCCCCGCAAGACGCACTAGCCCCCGCTGCACATCCCGCATATGCCCTTGTTAAAGCGTAGTTTTATTACTTCAAAGTAAACTGCCCGTCGAGGCCGCCACGTTGCCCAAATTCAACTCTCCACCGGATTCAGACGACCCGAGGTTCATTTCTCAAAGGCTGTTTGTTGTAACAGTCTGAAATATATGACTAAAAACTGCGTCAATTTGCCTGCCGCCGGCTGTTGCGCACAGGACACAGGTGAGAAGAAATCGTCATTCGGATCAGTTGTGACGTACATCACATTCAGACCTGTCAAATCAGCCTAGGGTGAACTCATTGCTGATGACCGCCCTGTCACAGCAATGCTGGACCCCACCTCCAGCTTCGGCCGCCGGTTCAAAACCCTGCCCACGACACCGGACCGGCGGCCCCTACCCTTTGGCGATGTTCCTGCGCCCGCACTGCCCGTCCTGCCCCTGTGTGCAAGCGGCGCGGGAACATCCCAAAGGAGCTTGATTTCCCCGCACATCCACACGATTTCGCCCGCCTGAACTTCATGCTGGTGATTCCGGCTTGACTTTCCGAGTGAGAAAAAGGAAACGGTTTGCACAGCCGGGCCGCCAAGGCGCCGGCATGGTGAGGTGGCCGAGTGGTTTAAGGCAGCGGTCTTGAAAACCGCCGTGCGTGAGAGCGTACCGTGGGTTCGAATCCCACCCTCACCGCCATTTTTTTCTCAGGACATTTCAAATTGATCCCGCGGCCCGTGCACGTATGCATTGGTATCACGCGTAATTTGATGCAGATTTCTCTTTCCCCTATCATCTGATCCGGAGGAACCGTCGCTTGTTGCGGCGGCGGCTACTGGGAGGAGATAGCCGGCATGTCAGTGATGCACGAGCCCTGGCTTGTTGCGCTGTCCCTGGTGATGGCCTTTCAGGGCAGTTTCGTGGGCTTGAACCTTGCCGTTCAGGTTCGCAGCGCGATTGACCCGAGACGTCGGCTGTTGCTTGCAGGGGCAGCGTTGACCGTCGCCCTTGCCATCTGGTCCATGCATTTCGTCGGAATGCTGGCAGCCCGTCTGCCTGTCGCCGTCGATTTTCTCGTTCTGCCGACACTGCTGTCGTTTCTCGTCTGTGTACTCGTTGTCGGCATTGCTGTTTTCGCAGCGAGCAATGCGCGGCTGACCCCGATTCGCCTCGGCCTTTCCGCTTTTGTTATGGGAAGCGGTATTTGCACCATGCATTATCTCGGCATGTATGCCCTGCATGGGTCTTTGCGCATGGAGCATGACCCGGCCTACGTTTTTGCCAGCTTCCTGATTGCCTTCAACGCAGCCGGTCTCGCCATGTGGCTTCTTTTTGGCCTCGGCCGCCGCCCTCCTCTTGTCATTTCGGCAGCGGTTCTGGCGCTTGCGATTTCAGCCATGCATTACACGGCCATGGCAGGATTGACCTATGAAACGCTGCAACCGGTTTCAGGTACTCTTGCACCAGCCCTGAGCCCCGGAATGCTGGCTATTCTCGTTTCCTGCGTAGCATTTCTGGTGTCGGGCCTGTTCCTGCTGGCCCTCGTTCCAGCCCAGGAAGACCAGACTGATCGCGGCATGGTCAGGAACCAGATGCCAGAGGAAGAGCTGCGTGCGGCAAGTGAAGACAAGCAGGGCCAGTCAGCGCAAGCCGTTATGGCTGTCAGCGTCAAATCCGCATCCGGATTGCAGGCGGCGGCTCAAGCGGTCCGGCCTGGTCAGCCACTTGGCAAGGGAATGCTGCCGATCGAGCGGGATGGCCAGAAGACCAAGATCGGCGTGCTGGATATATATGCCATTCACGCGGACGCCCATTACACACGTCTGTATGACGGCAGCAGAGAATTCTTCTGCCCTCTTTCCATCAGTGAAGCGGAACAGCAGCTTGATCCGCGCACTTTCAACCGTGTCCACCGAAGTCACATCGTCAATCTCAGCCGCGTTGTCAGCTACAAGCGCTCCGGTGACGGTGGAGTTCTTATCCTTGCCGGCCAGGCGGGGCAGAGTGTTCCTGTCAGCCGGTCTCGTTGGGGGCGGGTGAAAGCGCGATTGAAGGCGCTTGGGCAAAACAGACATCAAAGCCACGCGGGTCATGAACAGCCCGCTGCCGCCCAATAACCAGATCATCGGTTAGGTTCACTTTCGGTGTTGCAGTGCATGCAAGACCGCAAAATACGCCGTTCGTGCAAATGGGCATCAAGCGGACACTCTTCATGGTGGTGGTATTTGTGGCCTGGACCCCTATTGTAAGCTATTGTAATTACCTTGTTTTTTCGAAATCATCTGAATTTAAGCCGTGAAATGCGTCAGAAGAGCTGTCGCAGTTCGTGCAGGACAGCACGTCATCCGTGTAGCCAGACAGGCTGTTTGTGCAAGCGTTCTTGAGTGTGCGCCGCACTGTTCCGCACCCTTCTCAAACGTGAACAATTCGGCCGTTTCCAGCGTCCGGACACGACGTTGCCGGTGAAAGGCGAAACCAATCGCTTTTCGGGAAGACCGGCATCCGGCCCTGAGGTGGCCGGCAGAGGGAGGAGAAAGACGTGATACCTGGTGCATTCACCTATCACCGGCCAACGTCCGTGGCGGAAGCTGTCGCGATCCTGGTCAGCCATGGCGACGAAGCGCGGCCACTGTCCGGAGGCCATAGCCTGATCCCCATGATGAAGTTGCGCATGGCAGCGCCGGAACATCTGGTCGACCTTGGTGGGATTGCCGATCTCAAAGGCATTTCCGACGACGGCGGCACGATCACCATTCGCGCCATGACCACGCAGCATGAGCTGATCGCCTCGGATCTCTTGGCGTCAAAACTGCCGATCATTCGCGAAACGTCGCTTCTCATTGCCGATCCGCAGATAAGATATGTCGGCACCCTTGGCGGAAATGTCGCCAATGGCGATCCGGGCAACGATATGCCGGCGCTAATGCAGTGCCTGAATGCGACCTATGTTCTGACCGGGCCGGACGGCGAACGTGAAGTGCCTGCACGCGACTTCTATGAGGCGGCCTATTTCACGGCCCTTGCGCCTGAAGAAATTCTGACAGCCGTTCGTATACCCGTCCCGCCTGCAGGGCATGGCTATGCCTATGAAAAGCTGAAGCGCAAGGTTGGCGACTATGCGACAGCCGCAGCTGCCGTGGTCCTGACGTTGGAAGGTGGCAGAGTGTCCTTCTGTTCGATTGCCCTCACCAATGTCGCGGATACACCGCTTTTTGCGAAGGAAGCCGGAGAAATTCTGGCTGGTTCGACACTCGATACGGCAACCGTTGCCCGCGCGGTCGCGGCGGCTGAGGCGATCACCAAGCCCGCTTCGGACGGACGTGGACCTGCAGAATATCGCACCAAGATGGCAGGCGTGATGTTGCAGCGGGCGCTTGCAAAAGCTGCATCGCGCGCATCCAGCTGAACCAGGATCGAGGGAAACGACTATGAGCGATATTGAACAGATCCCGGTCTCCATGACCATCAACGGCAAGAAGGTGCAGCGTTTTGTTGAACCGCGCACGCTTCTGATCCATTTCCTGCGAGAGGACCTCAACCTCACCGGGCCGCATATCGGTTGCGAGACCTCTCATTGCGGTGCCTGCACGGTTGAGCTGAACGGCATGTCCGTGAAGTCCTGCACCATGTTTGCCGTTCAAGCAGACGGCGCGGAACTGACCACCATCGAAGGCATGGCCAATGCGGATGGTACCTTGTCCGCGCTTCAGGAAGGCTTCCGGCAGATGCACGGGCTGCAGTGCGGCTTCTGCACCCCGGGAATGATCCTGCGTGCACACACGCTGCTGAAGGAAAACCCGAACCCCACGGAAGAAGAAATCCGCATGGGCATTTCGGGCAATCTTTGCCGCTGCACCGGTTATCAGAACATCGTCAAGGCGATCCAGTACGCCGCTGCGAAGCTGAATGGCACTGAATTTCAGGAGGCTGCAGAATGAACGACATGACCCCGACACGGGAACAGCGCGAAGCCGCCCTGGAAGGCATGGGCTGCAAACGCAAGCGTGTGGAAGATATTCGCTTCACGCAAGGCAAGGGCCAGTATGTCGATGATGTGAAACTGCCCGGGATGGTGTTCGGCGATTTCGTCCGTTCTCCCTATGCCCACGCCAAGGTCACGAAGATCGACGCTTCCGAAGCGTTAAAACTGCCTGGGGTGATCGCCGTCCTGACAGCGGAAGACCTGAAAGGCGTCAATCTTGCATGGATGCCGACACTCGCCGGTGACGTGCAGATGGTGCTGGCCGATGGCAAGGTGCTGTACCAGAACCAGGAAGTCGCCTTCGTGGTGGCCGAGAACCGCTATATCGCCGACGATGCCATTCAGCTGGTGGAAGTCGAATATGAAGAGCTTCCCGTCCTGACGGATCCTTTCAAGTCGATGGATCCGGACGCTCCGGTTCTGCGGCCTGATCTCGACGGCAAGATGGAAGGCGCGCACGGGCCGCGCAAACACCACAACCACATCTTCACCTGGGAAGTTGGCGACCAGGAGGAAACCGACCGAGCCTTTGCCGAAGCCGATGTTACCATCAAGGAGCTGATCTCCTATCACCGGACGCACCCCTCACCGCTCGAAACCTGTCAGTGCGTTGCATCGATGGACAAGATCAAGGGCGAGTTGACGGTCTGGGGAACGTTCCAGGCACCCCATGTCATCCGAACGGTGGCCTCTCTGCTCTCGACTATTCCGGAGCAGAAGATCCATGTGATCGCGCCTGATATCGGCGGCGGTTTCGGCAACAAGGTCGGGGCTTACCCCGGTTACATCTGTGCCATTGTCGCCTCCATCGTCACCGGAGTCCCGGTGAAGTGGGTCGAGGATCGGATGGAGAACCTTTCGACAACGTCCTTTGCTCGCGACTATCACATGACCGCGGAAATCGCTGCGAAGAACGACGGTACCGTCACTGGTCTCAAAGTGCATGTTCTGGCTGACCATGGCGGCTTTGATGCCTGTGCCGATCCGTCGAAATGGCCGGCTGGTTTCTTCAACATCGTGACCGGGTCCTACGACTTCCCGGCAGCGCATCTGGCTGTCGACGGGGTCTATACCAACAAGGCACCGGGTGGCGTCGCCTACCGCTGTTCGTTCCGCGTGACGGAGGCGGCCTATTGCATCGAGCGTGCGATGGATATCCTGGCCCAGAAGCTCGACATGGATCCGGCGGACTTGCGGATGAAGAACTTCGTCAAGCCGGAGCAGTTCCCCTATCACTCGGCCCTCGGCTGGGAATATGACAGTGGCGACTATCACACCGCCATGCAGAAGGCGATGGACACGATCGGCTATCGCGAGCTGCGCGCCGAACAAAAGGCCAAGCAGGAAGCCTTCAAGCGCGGCGAAACCCGCGAGATCATGGGCATAGGCGTGTCGTTCTTTACCGAGATCGTCGGTGCTGGACCGTCCAAGAATTGCGATATCCTCGGTGTTGCGATGTTCGACAGTGCCGAAATCCGCGTGCACCCGACCGGCTCGGTGATTTCGCGCATGGGCACCAAATCGCAAGGCCAGGGGCATGAAACCACCTGGGCGCAGATCATCGCCACGGAAATCGGTATTCCGGCCGCCGATATCATGGTGGAGGAAGGCAACACGGATACCGCGCCCTACGGTCTGGGGACCTATGGTTCACGCTCCACACCTGTCGCCGGTGCCGCGATTGCGCTTGCGTCTCGCAAGATCCGCAATAAGGCGCAGATGATTGCGGCGCACATGCTGGAAGTTTCCGAATACGATCTGGAATGGGACGTGGACGGCTTCCAGGTGAAAGGTAATCCGCAGGCACGTAAGTCCATGAAGGAGATTGCCTGGGCTGCCTATCACGCTCCGCCACCGGGCATGGAACCGGGTCTAGAAGCGGTCAGCTATTACGACCCGCCCAACATGACCTATCCGTTCGGCGCCTATCTCTGTGTAATGGATATCGATGTCGACACCGGCGTTGCCAGGACACGGCGGTTCTATGCGCTGGACGACTGCGGCACCCGGATCAACCCGATGATCATCGAGGGACAGGTCCACGGCGGTTTGACCGAGGCCTTTGCCATCGCTATGGGTCAGGAGATCCGCTACGACGAGATGGGCAACGTGCTGGGGGCGTCCTTCATGGACTTCTTCCTGCCGACAGCTGTCGAGACACCTCACTGGGAAACGGATTTCACCGTCACCCCCAGCCCGCATCATCCGATCGGGGCAAAGGGTGTGGGCGAAAGCCCGAATGTCGGTGGTGTGCCGGCCTTCTCCAATGCGGTAAACGATGCCTTCAAGTTCCTCGGGTCGACCCATATCCAGATGCCGCATGACGCCTGGCGTATCTGGCAGGCGGCCAAGGACCTGGGTGCGCACGCATAAAGCACTTCTTACCGCAGGCTGGCTCCTCCGGGGCAAAGCCTGCGGTGACGTTCCGATCGTCCTCTCGTGACTGATTCTGGATCAGCACCTGAAAGACGATGGATGCGACCTTCTCACCGAACGGACCAGCATGACCCAGACCAAGGATCAGATAGCGCTTCAGCTCGCGGATGCCGGTTATATCGCGGACGAAGGTCTTGCGACGGCACTTCTCCTGACCGGAATGCTCGGGCGGCCGCTGCTTCTGGAAGGTGAAGCCGGCGTCGGCAAGACGGAAGTGGCGAAGGCTCTGGCGCGTCTTGAGAACACCGATCTCATCCGCCTGCAGTGCTATGAGGGCCTCGACCGTTCTGATGCCATCTACGAGTGGAACTATCAGCGCCAGCTTCTGGCCATCAAGGCGCGGGAAGGGTCTGGCGACAGTGCGGAAACTGTAGAGGAAGCGATTTTCTCCGAGAAATATCTTCTGGAACGCCCCCTTCTTGCGGCCATTCGAAAAGACGTGCCACCGGTTCTGTTGATCGACGAAATCGACCGGGCAGATGAGGAATTCGAGGCATTCCTGCTTGAGATCCTGTCTGACTTCCAGGTGTCGATCCCGGAACTCGGAACGGTTCAGGCAGTTACAATCCCACGCGTGGTTCTGACCTCAAATGGTACACGCGAACTGTCGGACGCATTGCGCCGGCGTTGCCTTTATCATTTCGTCGATTACCCCTCGCCCGACCGCGAAACACGAATTCTGCTGGCGCGTGTCCCGGATCTGGATGCTGCTCTCGCCCAACAGATCGCCGAACTCATGAACAAACTGCGCAAGGAAGACCTCGTGAAGGTTCCAGGCGTTGCCGAAACGATAGATTGGGCGGCGGCTCTTCTCGGCCTTGGGGCCAAAAACCTGCAGGAGAGCCGGGAGCTTGTCTTTGAGACGCTGTCTTGTGTCCTGAAAACCCGGGAGGACAATGCCCGTGTCAGCCGCGAAGTTACCGACAGGTTGCTTGGAAAGGTGGCTTGAGCAATGTCCGGCCTTTTCCTTGAAACCAGTGCAGACATCGGGCCGATCCTGAGGCTGCGGCTGGCAGGGTTTGTCCGCTCACTGCGTGACAGCGGCTTCAAGGTCGGGTTGGCCGAGACCCGTGATGCTAGCCGGTTGCTGTGTTCGCGGATGATTCAGCGCCCCGGAAGCTTGAAGGCGGCCTTTCGCAGTCTTTTTTGCGGACGCTTGTCCGACTGGCAGCGTTTCGACGACATCTTCGATGCCTATTGGATCAACAAGGGTGTCAAATCTGGCGTGAAGGTTGCCGGGACGAGTACGCGCAAGGGCATGAAGACCATTCGCGAGTTGATAGACGCAAGTGGTAACCGTCAGGAGACAATTGCAGGCGATGTCGAACGCCTTCCCGGCGAAGAGGATGATGCGACCGACGACGCTCCCTCCGGACGCCGGGAAGGTGCGAGCATTGCCGAAACCCTCTGCAAAGTGGATTTTCGACATCTCAGCGATCCGGAGGCGGTTAAACAGGCACATGAGCTTGCCGAACGGCTCGCACGGGCAATGCGCATAAGACTGACCCGCAGGGATCGTCAGAAGCGAAAGGGCCGAAAGCTGGATCTTCGCAGAACCATCCGGCGTTCCATTGCACATGGCGGGATCCCCATAGATCTTGTGCGTAAAGGCCCACGTGAGAAACAGTTGCGATTGGTGATCCTGCTCGATGCGTCCGGGTCGATGAACAACTACACGGGTGTCTTCACTCGGTTCGTGCACGGTTTGCTTGATAGCTTCCACGAAGCAGAAGCGTTTCTTTTTCATACCCGTCTTGTGCATGTCTCCTCAGCCCTTTCGGAGCGGGACGCCGGCCGTGCGCTCGATCGCATGGGGCTGATGGCGCAAGGGATCGGTGGCGGCACGAAGATCGGCGCGGCGCTGGCCGACTTCAACAGATGGCACGCCGCCCGGGTCGTCCACTCGCGCACCTGCGTCTTGATCCTGTCGGATGGCTACGACACAGGCACGCCGGAAGCACTTGGCGATGAGATGGCAAGGTTACGGCGGCGCTGCAGGCGCATTGTCTGGCTCAACCCGCTGCTTGGCTGGCAGGGATATGAACCGACAGCCGGAGGCATGGCCGCCGCCCTGCCCCATGTCGATTTCTTCGCGCCAGCCCATAACCTCTCCAGCCTTGAAGGCCTAGAGCCTTATCTTGCGAGACTTTGAACGATGGGAGATGTCGAGATGAAGCATTCTGTTCCCGTGTCCGGCAAAGAGGCCGCGCCAGAGGTCGTGCAGGACCTGCCGCGCCTGATGAACCGTTTGCAGGGTGACAACGAACCCTTCGTTCTGGCAACCGTTGTACGCACCATATCGGTGACCGCAGCCAAGGCAGGCGCCAAGGCCGTGATCGACAGGAATGGAGACATTGTCGGCGGCTGGATCGGCGGTGGCTGCGCAAGATCGGCAGTCATCAAGGCGGCAAAGTCCGCTTTTGAAGATGGACAGACACGATTGATCTCCCTTCAACCGGCGGACCTGCTGACCGAGATCGGCGTGGAAGCCGGTGAAGAGCGCGAAGGCATTCAATTTGCCAGGAACATGTGCCCGAGCCAGGGGACCATGGATATCTTCATAGAACCGGTTCTGCCGCGGCCCATGCTTGTCATCTACGGCGCCAGTCCGGTTGCCGTGGCCCTTGCGAGCCAGGCGCCGTCCATCGGGTTTGACCTGACCTTCTGCGCACCTGCAGAAGACCTGCCCGTCTTTTCAGGTGCGGGCAAAAGAGCAGAAGGGTTTGACAGTCCCATTCGCAGCAACGGGCAGATCTACTCCATTGTTTCGACCCAGGGACGTGGCGATCTGGCGGCCCTGAAGGCAGCACTTCTGACGGATGCGCGCCACATCGGGTTTGTCGGGAGTCGCCGGAAGATTGCAGCCCTCAAGGCTAAATTGCGTGAGGAAGGCGTAGCAGATCAGACCCTCGACCGGATCAAGGGGCCCGCAGGCCTCGATCTGGGAGCCATTGCACCGGAAGAAATTGCACTCTCTATCCTGGCGGAACTCTTGATGATCCGCCGCAGCGGACACCGCCAGACCAACATCCATCACATTTGACCCCACCAGGGAAGCAATCACATGCAAATGAACGACAGCCAGCGGATCGAAGCTCCAAAGCATAAGGTTTGGGAGGCATTGAATGATCCGGAAGTCCTGAAGGCCTCTATTCCGGGATGTGAAGACCTGATCAAGCATTCCGATACTGAACTGGAGGCGAAGGTACGTCTCAAGGTGGGCCCGGTAAAAGCAACTTTCGGCGGCAAGGTGACGCTCAACGATCTCGATCCGCCGAACGGTTACACCATTGAAGGCGAAGGCTCCAGCGGGGTAGCCGGGTTTGCCAGAGGTGCCGCCAAGGTTCATCTGGAAGAAGACGGTCCTGACACGACAATCCTTCACTACGAGGTTGATGCGAAGGTTGGCGGCAAGCTGGCGCAGCTTGGTGCCAGACTGATCGATTCAACCGCCAAACGGCTTGCCGGTGAGTTTTTTACCGCCTTCGGCGAACAGGTCGCCCCGGGAACACCGGCTGCGACGAACGAGGTGGAAGCCGATACCGCGACAGCAGACGCTTCGCCTTCAGATAGCGACGAGAAGAAGGGATGGATCAAAGGACTTTTCGGCGGCAGGAAAAAGCAGGACGTGGCTGGTGACGAGGGTAAGATCGACGAACCTTCGGAATAAATCCCGACTGCAAGAGCCGCTTGCCTGGCTCTTGCAGATGTTCAAACCGGAGGAATTGTTATGGCACATACCGAAGTTCAAACCATGGGTGGCATTCGCGAAATGATGCGTGATCCATCGCTGGTTCTGGCGCTCGTCACCGGTTCGGCCTTGACCGGGTTTTTGCTGGTGGCGCACGCCTGTTGTCTGGGCATCACCGAACAGCATTTCCTGCCGTTGGTTCAGATTTGCTCTTTCACCGGCTGAGACTGTTTTACGATAGATCAGCACAGCCTGCTTAAGGTCTGAGCATGGTGCATTCTTCACCATGCTGCTCATATTGTGCTCAGAATACCAATTGCTGTTGATTGGTTTCGACCAACTCAATCCAGATTCTATTTCTTAAATTATTGAAACAATGTACGAATTTTCCACCTTCGCCTTTCTGGCATTCCCCTTGCTTTGGTTATGATGTGCAGCGCGCCTAGGGATCCGGTCGCAAGACGACGCAGGACCGAGAGGTGCAAGCCGGTTGAGAGGCATATGCCGACATAGACCGGTGACACGGCGGGACAAAAACCCGGGAGACAACTGCACGAGGTTTCGCGCGCGCGAACCTGCTCCCGGCCGTGCGCAAAAACCTCATGACGTAAGTCCGGTTCTGATGACCGGGCCCAAGACAGGAGACGCGCACAGATGTTGAAATCGATTGCCAAAGCTTCCCTCCTCGCCGCAGCGCTGACGCTGCCTCTTTCCCTCACTTCGGCCAAGGCCAAGGAAAAGACGGATTTCAAGGTCTGCTGGTCCATCTATGTCGGCTGGATGCCCTGGGGTTATCTGCAGGACAGTGGCCTCATGAAGAAATGGGCCGACAAATACGACATCTCCGTCGAGATCGTTCAGATCAACGACTACGTGGAGTCCATCAATCAATACACCGCAGGAGAATATGACGGCTGCTCCATGACCAATATGGATGCCCTTTCGATCCCGGCAGGTGGCGGTGTCGACACGACTGCGCTTATCGTCGGTGACTACTCCAACGGCAACGACGGCATCATCCTGAAGGACAAGTCCGAACTTGCCGATATCAAGGGACAAAGCGTCAACCTGGTGGAGCTTTCCGTCTCCCACTACCTGCTCGCACGGGCACTCGACACGGTTGGTCTCAGTGAACAGGATCTGACGGTCGTCAACACATCCGATGCAGACATGATCGCTGCCTATCAGACACCGGATGTCACGGCGGTGGTCACCTGGAACCCGCTCCTTTCTGAAATCGAAGCGGAAGCAAATGCCACCAAGGTGTTCGACAGTTCCGGCATTCCAGGCGAAATCATCGATATCATGATGGTCAATACCGAGACGCTTGCGGACAATCCCGCCTTCGGCAAGGCTCTTGTAGGCGCCTGGTACGAACTGATGGGGATCATGTCGTCAGACAGTGACGAAGGCATCGCGGCACGCACCGCCATGGCCGAAGCCTCCGGCACGGACCTTGCCGGCTACGATGCGCAGCTCGCGACGACCAAGATGTTCTACACGCCCGCAGAAGCGGTCGCGTTCACCAAGTCCGCTGAACTTCCCGAGACGATGAAATTCGTTGCCGAGTTCCTTTTCGACAAGGGCATTCTGGGTGAAGGGGCACCCAGCCCTGAATTCGTCGGCGTCTCTTTCCCGGATGGATCGATCTATGGCGATACCGGAAACGTGAAACTGAAATTCGACCCGAGTTTCATGGCAATGGCCGCAGAAGGCACGCTCTAGGCTTCCTTTGCTGACCCAGCGGTTCCGGTGCCCTGGTGCCGGAACCGCAGCCTGAGACCGATCGGACCGTTTCATGCGTATCATCAACCGGAAACCTTCCCGGGTCACCGCCCTGGCGCTTGGGCTCCTGCCTTTCGTGCTGACATTGGTCGCCTACGCGATCGCCAGCCATTATCGGCGGCTCGACAATCCGGCGGACAAACTCCTCCCCTCCATCACCAGCATGGGAGAGGCCTTCTGGCGCATGGCGGCAGTGCCGGACCGGAGGTCGGGAGACCTTCTGCTCTGGTTGGATACTTTCGACAGTCTCTGGCGTCTCGGGACGGGGATGGCAGTGTCGACCCTTCTGGCGATCTCCCTTGGCATTGCAATCGGCTTCATTCCCCATATCCGCAGTGGACTGGCGCCTTATCTCGCGACATTCTCGCTGATCCCACCGATCACCATCCTGCCGATCCTGTTCATCACCTTCGGTCTTGGCGAACTCGCAAAAGTCGCCCTGATCGTGATCGGAACGGCACCAGTGATGATCCGTTCCACGGCCCAGGCGGTTCTGGACATTCCCCGAGAGATGATCATCAAGGCGGAAACACTTGGGGCCAGCGTCTGGCAAATGGTTACGCGGCTCGTGTTGCCACAGGTGCTTCCGCACCTGATCACCAGCCTGCGGCTCTCTCTCGTGCCAGCCTGGATCTTTCTGATTTCAGCCGAGGCCATCGCGTCCACTTCGGGGCTTGGATACCGGATTTTCCTGGTGCGTCGCTATCTCGCGATGGATGTGATCCTGCCTTACGTCGTCTGGATAACGCTGCTGGCGTTCCTGCTCGACAGAGCCTTGCTGCTGTTGTCCCGCCGCGCTTTTCGCTGGCACCATCTGGGAGGTGACGCGCTATGAATACTGCGTCCAAACTCTCGGTCCAGAACCTGGCAAAATTATACGACGGCGTGCCTGTTCTCGAACGGGTCAACCTGGAAGTCCAGACCGGGTCTTTTTGCACGATCGTTGGAGCATCCGGCTGCGGAAAATCGACTTTTCTGCGGATGCTGCTTTCCCAGGAACATCCAAGCCGTGGACAGATCCTCCTGGATGGCACTCGCTTGCCTCTTGAGCCGACACCCGATCGCGGGATCGTCTTCCAGAAATACTCGGTGTTTTCGCATCTGACCGTGGCTGAAAACCTCATCCTTGCGCAAGAGTTTGAAACGTCGCGCTGGACCGGGCGGCTTTTTGGCACTTCCCGCAAGGCGGCTTTTGAGTCGTCCGACGACCTGCTTGACAGGATCGGGCTGCGACCGGCGGCAAACAAATATCCGGCGCAGCTGTCCGGTGGCATGCAGCAACGTCTCGCGATTGCCCAGGCCTTGATCAAGAAGCCAAGCATCCTGCTGCTCGACGAGCCTTTCGGCGCACTAGACCCGGGTATCCGCGTCGACATGCATGAATTGCTTCTGGGGCTCTGGAAAGAGTTGTCCATGACGGTGTTCATGGTGACGCACGATATTCACGAGGCCTTCAAGCTCGGCACGCGTCTGCTGGTGTTCGACAAGATCCGCCACGACCCGCAGGCGCCACAGGCCTACGGCGCGACCATCACCTACGATCTGCCACTCAAATCGCCAACGGGAGCCTCCTTGCGGTCTCCAGAGGCCATCGCAGTTGCAATTGGCGCTCCACAGACAAACAAGCCCACTCCGTCTTTCCAAAGCATCCATACCCCAAACAATCAGGAATGAGGACCATCCCATGAGTTTCAATCGAGCCTCAGGCCCCAGGACGCACCATCTTGCCGCAGGTCAATTCACCCGAGACCCCAACCGAAGACAGCATCATCCTGACTTCGACAAACTGCAATTGCGAGGTTGGAAGGCCGCTGAAAAGGAAGGTGCCCTGCCCTCTGCCGCGTGGGAAAAGGAAAAAGCCTGGGCACTGCGAATGGGACTGACAGGATCGGCTAGTCTCACCGACAAATCGATCCCGACCTTTGCCCGTGGAGAACTGCCCCACTACGCGGGGATCAACACCTTCCTGAAGGCGCCCTACATCGAGGATGTGACAAAGGTCGGGGCTTATGATGCCGCCGTCATCGGCATCCCTTTCGATGGGGGGACCACTTACAGACCTGGCACACGGTTCGGGCCGCAAGGAGTTCGGAAGATATCCGCGCTCTACACGCCCTACAACTACGAGATGGGTGTCGATCTTCGGGAACAGATGACGCTTTGCGATGTCGGTGACATCTTCACCATTCCTGCCAATATCGAAAAGACGTTCGACCAGATTACGCGGGCGGTCTCGCACGTCGCATCGTCCGGAGCCTTGCCGATCATGATCGGCGGCGATCATTCAATCGGCTTTCCTTGCGTACGCGGGATTGCCCAGTGCACGTCCAAGCGCATTGGTATCGTGCATTTCGATCGGCATATCGACATTCAGGAAAAGGATCTGGATGAGCGGATGCATACGACGCCCTGGTTCCACGCGACAGATCTCGTCAACGTGCCGGCCGTCAATCTGGTTCAGATCGGTATCGGAGGGTGGCAGGTGCCGCGAGAAGGGGTGGAAGTTGCCCGGGAGCGGAACACCAACATCTTCACCATGCGCGATGTTGAGGAACTGGGATTAGCGGAAACGGCCGCACGGGCGCTGGAACTGGCATGGAAGGACGCAGATGCAGTCTATATCTCGTTCGATATCGATAGTGTCGACTGCGGCTTCGTGCCCGGTACCGGCTGGCCGGAGCCAGGTGGCTTTCTGCCGAGAGAGGCACTTGAGCTGGTGTCGCTGGTCGCGAAGGAAGGCATCTGCGGTCTGGAGGTCGTAGAAGTTTCACCACCTTACGATTGCTCCGACATCACAGCCCTTCTGGCAACTCGGGTGATTGTAGATGTTCTCGGGACCCTGGTTTCCCATGGAAAAATGGGTTCGCATAAATCCATCATCGACAAGCCGGTGTCCATTCCGGCCGGTCCGGACGTGGAGTAAGGCGATGGCGCGACATCATCACGGCCACGATCACCATGTTCACCACGATCATGAACATGGTCATCACCACCACCACCACCACCACACACATGACCACGATCACGGAGGTCTCGCGGGACATAATCACGTGGGCCCGGACCATCTGCATTCTCATGTTCATGGGGCTTCGCATGCGGACCGGGCCGAAGAACTGCAGGCACTTGCGGTGAGCTTCATCGACGGCTTTCGGGCTGCCGACGACAAGACCAGTTACCTGCGTCTTGCCGGCGTCCCGTTTCACCGCCCCGGTGCCGATGGTCTCATACAGCACCTTGTCGACGCAAAGATCGTCAGCAATTGGCAGGTCGGTACAGCCTCGCCGGCCTTTGCTTCCCGAGAACTCGTCTACATGAGTTTTCCAGGTTCAATGGTCCAAGCCCGGGAAACCATGACCTTCACCTTTGTATCCCTGTCGCAACGGTCAGACATTGACCTCATCGACATCCTCACCACTCGTCTGGCCCATGGAGATATCTCAGAATGAAACAGCTTTTGATGACGTCAATTCTTGCCTTGGCATCCACCCCTGCATTTGCACACCCTGGTGCGCACGATCATCTGACCGGTTGGCAAGGCGCAGGTGAGCATCTGCTTGGCTCGCCATTTCATCAGCTACTGCTTGTCGTGGCTGTCAGCGGGTTGGTTCTGGCCGTTTCCCTGGTCCGGAAATCGAAAAAGACCACGAGGAAACAGCCTGTAGAACGCAGGTCCTGAGGGTCTCTCTCGTTAAAGCGGGGCCTTGATACCTACCGAGGTGTCAGAGCCCCGCCAAAGTGCTTTTGGAATGATCCGAGAAGAACAGGGTCGTTATGTCGTCGATCGCCATCGGACCGCCGAACAGGTAGCCTTGGCCGATGGTGCAGCCGATATCAACCAGTACATCTCGTTGCTCGACTGTTTCGATGCCTTCGATCAAGACCTGAGAGCCCATGGTTTCGGCAATACCAAGGACCATCTTGAGAATATCGCGAATTTTCTTGTCCTTGACCGCCTTGGTGGCAAACGACCTGTCGATCTTGATTTCGTCCCAATCAAAGTCCGTCAGGTAAGACAGGGCGGAATAACCGACGCCAAAGTCATCCAGTGAAATGTCGATACCCAGTGATCGCAACTCAACGAGTGTCGTCTGAATGCGGCGCAGATCGCTCATCAGGGTTGTTTCGGTCACTTCCAGTTTCAGCCTGGAGGCTGGCAGACCGGTCCGACCGAGGCATTCGTCGAGCATTGCAACGACGTCGTCGCTCAGAATTTGCGCTACAGAAAGGTTGACCGACAGGCTCAGGTCCGATGGCAACAATTGTACTTCCGAACACGATGTCTCCAGAATCTTCCAGCCAAGCGAGACAATGTCGCCATTGCGTTCAGCGATCGGGATGAATTCCGAGGGTGAAATCCAGCCCAGTTCGGAATGGTACCAGCGTGCCAAAGCTTCCACGCCGAAAATCCGCCCGGTCATGAGATTGAACTGTGGCTGGAAGTGCGGAAGGCATTCGTTCGCCTCTATGGCGCGGGCAAGTGCGTTTTCGACGATTGTACGCCGTTCCATTTCCGCGCGCATGGCCGGTTGGTAGGTCACGACGCGGCGGCGGCTGTAGCTGACGGCATTACCAACCGCGAGATCCGCATTGCGAATGATGTCGGTGGCATCTCGCTCGACGGTAGTTGAATCCGCATAGCCGATAGCTGGTGAAATCAGGAAGGATCCGAGTGCCGTTGGGACCGGGCGCAGGAAGATGTCGTGGATCCGGTTTGCGACGACAGAAGCAGTCAGCCCAACCTCTTCATCACTTACAGTCATGAGGAGAAATCCCTTGCCACCTGAGCGGGCAAGGCAATTTACACCTTCCATCCGATCTACCGCGTGACGCAACAGGTCCGCAGTCGATGCCAGGATAGCTTCCTCCGTTACAAGACTGAACTTGTTGATGGCCGGCAGTCTGGACTCCAGATCGATGTTGAGAATGCTCAAGGTCTGATCAGGAGCAAGTGTATCGTGAGTAGAACGCACGATCTCTGCAAAGACACGGGAATTTACCAGGCCTGTAACACTGTCGTGGTCCAGCCGGTGCTCCAGAAGCCTGGTTTGCTCGCGAGTTGCCTCTGCCTGTCCTTGCAGCACCTGGCTGCGTTTGTTGGAGAACCAGATCCATCCAAGGCTGACCAGAAGGAAAACAACAACGAGCGCGTCTTGTACAATCTGGTGGAAATGAAAGCTCTTTCTCGCCGCCGACATTTGCTTGGCAGCTTCCTGGGTCACCATCTGATTGATTTGTTGAAGGGAACTTCCTATCCCCTGCAGGATGATCAGTGCATTGCTCACGGAGGTCTGGTCATCGAGCGTATCCAGGAACGGTTTCACCCGGTTGCTCGTACGAACGATGTGAACCAGTTTGTCCTGGATGTAGTCCGACGGCCCCACAATTTCGCTATAGGCGTCGCTGGGCCACGTTTCGAAGGCGTTTAGCAGTGCTTCGTAGGTTTTTCCGGCCTCTGCAGCATCTTCCGGGCTTTTCAAGGCACTGTACCGTGCAATCAGTTTTTCCAGGGCCGTAGTGTTAAAGCGCAGCGTGTCGTTGAGGACCGAACGTTCCAACTGATCCTTGTGAAGGTAGTCGGCTTGCGCGCTATAGAGCGAGTAGGCGTTTACACCGAGCAAAAGCGTAAGGGAGGCGCAAAGCGCCGGAAATCCTATTCGCAACAGTTTATCAAAAATCATTGGCTCAACCGCCCTGATGACAGATTACACCGCCCCAATTGGAGCTTATCGATAGTCCTCTCCGGCCCAATGTCTCTGTCACAGACGAACCGGTGCCCCCCGGCTTGCCATTTCCGGTATCAGCGGCAGGCCATCTACCTGCTGCGCTGGACCAGCGGTGGATTACGCCCGATTGTTAGCGCCGCAAACTTTCACGAAACTTGCGAGTAAAAAACGGTTGTAGACCCCGATCGCGGAAAGATCTTTCTGCCCTTCAATCCACGATGTAGGAATTTAGACCCGACAACGGTTAAGACCGTCTAAATGCCAAAAGACGCAACGTAAATTATGCTTGGTTTTGCGGTGGATAACGGGGATGGGCACAAGATTGCTGTCATGTTGCCATTGTTTACCCAAGGTTGTCTTGACGCGCTCATTCCAACACGAAATCCTGCAGCTGGATCATGAAATCGTGTTGGGAGCGGGTGCAAATGCCGATCTTAAGGACACTCCGAGATGGGCTTACGCCAACCGGGCTCATAGTAGCGGCCAGTTTCTTCGGTGCCGCACTGACGCCGTCGATGATGCCGAGGGAACCAATTGTACAAGCGACCCTCGCCGCCGTGGCAGCGACGTTTGGCTATGAGGTGACCCTTCTGGCAAGGAGTGTCTGGCGTTATCTGGAGTTGCCGGAGCCCAAGGGACGTTTGTGGACACTCTGGCTCCTTGCCGCTTGCGGTATCAGTCTTGCGATCATGGTCTACAGTCTGTCGAAAGCTGCCAGTTGGCAGAACGCGACCCGTGAAGCTGTTGGTTTGCCGCCGCTCGAGAGCGCAGCGCCGTTCTTCATCGTCACTGTTGGCGTGTTGATCGCACTTTGCTTGTGGCTGGTTTTCCGGGTTGCAGGTGCCTTGCGTAGAGCCGTCGCTGTTGTTCTGGACAAGATGCTTCCAAGGCGCGTTGGCGTGGTCCTGTCCATCGTTCTTGTTGGCTGGTTCCTGTGGGCACTTGTCGATGGAGCCCTTGTACGCAATGCGTTTCGTATGGCCGATACGTCTTTTCTGGCTGCAGACCTTCTGCTTGAGCCTGATATCGAAAAACCTGCAGATCCGGAAAAAACCGGCAGTACCCGGTCGCTGGTCAAATGGGAGGAGATGGGGCGTTGGGGCCGTCACTATGTCGCGACCGCTCCGACTGCAGCAGAGATTTCCGAATTCTGGCCGGATAATGCTGTTGATCCTATCAGGGTCTATGTTGGACGAAGGTCTGGTGACACCGCAGAAGAACGCGCCCAACTTGCTTTGCAGGAACTGATCCGTGTCGGGGGTTTCGACCGATCGGTACTTGTGGTCGTGGTACCACCCGGCACCGGTTGGATGGACCCGGGAGCTCACGACACAATCGATTTCATGCTTGGCGGTGATGTGGCGACGGTGGCTGTCCAATATTCCTATCTGACCAGTTTTCTGGCGCTGCTTGCCCATCCAGACTACGGGGTAGATCAGGCTCGAGCTCTTTTCAACGCGGTCTATGCGCACTGGACGCAGCTGCCCAAAGACAGTCGGCCGGAGCTTTATGTTCACGGGCTCAGCCAGGGGGCCTTCAACTCCCAGGCGACACTTCCCCTGTTCGACATGCTGGGTGACCCGATCCAGGGCGCTTTCTGGGCTGGGTCTCCTTTCTTCTCGCGCTATTGGTCGGAGGTCCGGGACCGGCGCAAGGCTGACAGTCCGGCATGGCGTCCGAACTATGGAAACGGCTCGCTTGTCCGGGTGATGGATCAATATGGCGGACTGGAGGGAAACTACGCACCCTGGGGCCCAATTCGTGCGGTGTTTCTGAATTATGGCAGCGACCCTATCGTGAACTTCACGTTCGATACGGGCTTCAGGCCGCCAGGCTGGATGGCCTCACCGCGTGCGCCGGATGTTTCAGAAAAACTGTCCTGGTTTCCCGTGGTGACAATGCTTCAGATTGCGCTGGATTCCATGTTTGCGCTGGATGTTCCCAGATACGGGCACTACTACATTGCGCCTGATTACATCGACGGATGGGCTGCAGTTGTCGATCCGGACGGCTGGTCACCAGAAAGAGCGGAGGCGCTGAAAAAGATATTCGAGCACCGTGATCCTGCGATCTAACGCCCGGAACCAATTGGTTCGACTATCGATTTTCCAGGAGGCTGGCCAGGCCACGCTTGAAGGTTTCTCCGGCTGGTTCTGCTGCTTTCACGATGTCCGCGACCTTGAAGAATTCCATGGTCTTGAAACGGCCGACTGGCGGTTCAATCAACAAATCAGGTTGATTGCAGGCCAATTTGGCGGCGACCAACGAGTGAAGGGTGATTGAGAACGAGCCGATCCAGGTTTCCAGGCCGGTTGGAAGCCCGCTTTTTCGCTCTTCGAAATTGCTGCCAGTGACATCGACGGCGACTGTCGGAATGCCATCGTCCTGAAAGACATCGAATGGTGTCGGGTTGACGAAGCCCCCGTCTATCAAAACCTGGCCGTCTATCCTGACAGGCGTCAAAAGCATGGGGAGAGCGGACGAGGCTGCAATTGCAGGCAGCAGGGGCCCCTCCTCCAGAACCACCTGCGACTGGGTGTAAAAATCCGTCGCAACGATCTTCATTGGCAGTTTCAAATCCGAGAACTGCTCGGCCAGGTCTTCAGGAAACACCGTTTCGAAAAGAACGATGGGATCGATAATCGCCGGACGGACAACATTGAAGAGCGACGACCAGGTTCGGCCATCCTTCAGAAACAGCTTTTGAAGCAATTGCGTTTTCTGGGTGAAGAGATCAACTGCAAACTGCCGGATCTCTCGACCGCTCATACCGCTGGCGTAAAAAGCACCCAGGATCGACCCCATTGATGTCCCGGCAATTTCGACGGGTTTGACACCAAGGTCATCCATCGCTTCCAGAATGGGAATGTGAGCGAATGCTTTTGCGGCTCCGCCACCAAGAGCCAGACGGAACCCCTGGGCAGAGCTGCGGCTGTCTTTCGTCATTTCTGCCTCTGGGGCGCTGCTGGCAGAGGCCAAGCGAGCCATGCTGCCAGATCCAGCAGCGGCCGCGGCGAGCATCAGTTCTCGTCTGCGGATCATTCGTCAAAGGTCCGTATCGTGTGGATTGCGGCGATCCATCCTGGATGGAAACGAAATTATAGTTTCGTTTGTAGAGGTGTCGATGTTGCGATTCAACGTTGCGGCGATTTCTGCGCAAGTCTTCAATCAGAACGATCGCGATCGGAAGCAGGTGCTTTACGCACAACAATCAGACAATCGGCCACCGGAATTGAAAACGGCCCGGAACCGTTGACTCCGGGCCGTCCTGGATAGGTGATAACCGCGATTATTGCGGCAGTTTGTCGTCGATACCCTGCACGTACCAGTTCATGCCGAGAATGGCTCCATCGTCGAGAGCGACGCCATCTTCAGCGGCAACCGAGCCGTCCTGCTTGGTGATCGGGCCAGTGAACGGCTCCCAACCGCCGGCGATCTTGGCTTCGGTTTCCTTGGCCATTGCAACGACATCATCCGGGAGATTGGTGTAAGGCGCCATCACGACGTGACCTTCGGCAAGGCCTGCCCAGGTGCTCTTGGGCTCCCAGGTGCCATCCATGACTTCCTGGATGCGCTCGATGTAGTACGGACCCCAATCGTCGATGATTGCCGTGTACTGGGCTTCCGGTGCGAACTGGATCATGTCGGATGCCTGACCGAAGCCATGCGCGCCACGTTCCTGTGCGACCTGAAGCGGTGCGGTGGAATCGGTGTGCTGCGTAATGACATCGGAACCCTGATCGATCAGCGCCTTTGCAGCGTCGGCTTCCTTGCCCGGATCGAACCAGGAATTGACCCAGACGACCTTCAGCTTGAAATCCGGGTTGACGGACTGAGCACCGAGCAGAAATGCATTGATGCCGGACACCACTTCCGGGATCGGGAACGAGGCGATGTAACCTGCGACGCCGGATTCGGACTGTTTGGCGGCAATCTGACCGATAATGTAACGGCCCTGGTGGAACTTGGAGTTATAGGTCGCGACGTTGTCGGCAGTCTTGTAGCCGGTCGCGTGTTCGAACTTCACATCCGGAAACTTCTTGGCGACCTTGATCGTCGGGTTCATGTAGCCGAAGGACGTGGTGAAGATGACATTGCAGCCTTCACGGGCGAAACGCTCGATCGCGCGCTCTGCATCCGGACCTTCCGGCACACTTTCAAGATATGCGGTTTCCAGCTTGTCGCCGAAATGCTTTTCCGCATCAAGACGGCCCTGGTCGTGCTGATAGGACCAACCGAAGTCACCAACTGGTCCAACGTAGATAAAGCAGGCTTTGACGTCTGCAGCGTTTGCGGCAGAGCCGGCAGCTGCGAAGGCAACGGCGGCAACGGTTGCTTTCAAAAGAGATTTCATCTGGTTCTTTCCCCTCTGTTTCGATCTCTCTGTTGCGATCTTGTCTAAGGCCAAGCCCCCGATCGCACCGGGGCCGGGCCGACCGGTGGCTGGGAGGCTTACCGGTCTGGAACGAATGGCTTGCCGAGACAGGCTGGCGTGTTGACGAGCGTCAGTCTGCGGTTTGCCGAAATGAGCACAAGCACCAAAATAGTCGCAAGGTACGGCAAGCTGGACAGCAGTTGGGACGGAATGTCCAGCTCAACTGCCTGGGCGTGGAGGTTCAGGACGCTGACTGCACCAAACAGATAGGCGCCAACAACCACGCGAAGCGGCAGCCAGGACGAGAACACGACCAATGCCAACGCAATCCAGCCTCGGCCTGCAGTCATGTTTTCAACCCACTGAGGCGTATAGGCAAGCGACATGTAGGCACCCGCAAGACCTGCACAGGCGCCGCCAAAAAGAACCGCTGCGAACCTGATGCGAATAACGGAATAACCAAGAGCGTGAGCCGACACGTGGTTGTCACCAACAGACCGAAGCACGAGGCCAAGCCGGGTCCGGAACAGGAAATAGGCAACTGCGATGACCAATGCGAAACTCACATAAACGAGCGCGTCCTGCTGGAAGAAGACAGGCCCGAAAAACGGAATGTCGGACAGTACAGGAATGTAGAGATCCGGCAGTTTAAGACCCGGAATGCCGATGAAGGCCTCCCCGATCAGGCCGGAGAAGCCGACGCCGAGAATGGTCAGGGCAAGACCGGTTGCCACCTGATTGGTTACCAGGACGAGCACCAGGAAGCCAAAAAGTGCCGACATGGCCATGCCGGCGGCAATTGCCGCAAAGACGCCGAGCGTCCCGGATCCGGTCTGATTGGCGACGGCGAATCCGACCACGGCCCCCATGATCATCATGCCTTCGACACCAAGGTTCAAAACACCGGAGCGTTCAACGACGAGTTCGCCGATCGCAGCAATCAACAGCGGTGTTGCCGCGGTGATAACAGTCAGGAGAACGGCTTCAAACATGGGAGACCTCCCCTGCCGAACCACGCCGGCTGACAAATCTGATGCGATAGAGGATGAGTGTGTCGCAGGCGAGCACGAAGAACAGCAGAAGGCCCTGAATGACACTGGCAATCTTGTTGGAGACACCCATCGCCGATTGCACCGCTTCGCCGCCGATATAGGACAATGCCAACACGAAACCCGCGACGATGATACCGAAGGGATTCAGCCTTCCCAGAAAGGCGACGATGATGGCTGTAAATCCATAGCCGGGAGAGATGGTCGGGAGGAGCTGGTTGAGTGCGCCGGACACTTCCATCGTGCCGGCAAGGCCTGCAAGACAACCGGCAATTGCGAAGGAAAACAGCGTCAGTTTCTTTGCAGAAAAACCGGCAAAGCTGCCTGCGCGAGGACTTTCGCCCATCACCCTGATCTCGAAACCCTTTATGGTCTTGCCGAGGACCACCGCAAGCACGACTGCGACGATCAACGTGATCGGGGCCGCATAGCTGAGTGACGTGCCGGGGACGGTGGACAAGGTGGCGGCGTCGGAGAAGAGCGCCGATTCCGGGAAGTTGTAACCGCCGGGATCCCGCCACGGTCCGCGAACCAGGTAGTCCAGCAGGAGACTGGCGACATAGACCAGCATGAGGCTGGTCAGGATTTCGTTGGTATTGAACCTGGTTTTCAATAGTGCCGGGATCAGGGCCCAGAGTGCCCCACCGATAGCGCCGAAAGCCATCATCAAGGGAAGCGTGGCAGCACTTTCGAAGTCCGGCATCAGAATGGGCAGAGCAGAGCCGAACAGCGCGCCGACGACGAACTGGCCTTCAGCACCGATGTTCCAGTTGTTCGACAGATAGCAAACCGACAAGCCGCAGGCGATCAGGATGAGCGGTGTTGCCTTGGCGATTGTCGCGTTGAGAGACCATTCTTGTGTCAGAGGTTCTATGAAGAACTTATACAATCCAAACAATGGGTTATGTCCGGATATTGAGAAAATGAGTCCGGCTGCGATTGCGGTCAGACCAACAGCGATCAACGGCGACAGCAGTGCCATCTTTCGGCTGTGCTCTTTTCTTTTCACGAGTTCGACGCGCATCAGGCAACCTCCCCTTGCGCTTCCGCGCCGCCTGCCATGAGCAGGCCGACCCGCTCGCGGTTCATGTCTGAAGTCGGCTCGGCCGCAGACAGATAGCCTCTGGAAATAACCGCAATCCGGTCGGCGATTTCGAATATTTCATCCAGGTCCTGGCTGATCACCAGCACCGCCGATCCGGAGCGGGCAAGGTCGATGAGTGCCTGCCGGATAAGAGCGGCGGCACCGGCATCGACACCCCACGTTGGCTGGTTCACGATCAGCACACCAGGTTTGCGGTCCAGCTCGCGGCCGACTACAAATTTCTGAAGATTGCCCCCTGAAAGCGAACGAGCTTCCGGATCGTCATGGGACATGCGCACGTCGAAGGACTTCTTGATGCGCTGTTCCATCTTGCCTGCATTGGCATTGGAGACGAAGAAACCACTGACCAGCTTGTCGCCGGTTCTGTGGCGCGTCAGAACGATGTTCTGCGATAGTTTCATGCCCGGTACGGCGCCGTGGCCGAGACGTTCTTCTGGCACGAAAGCCGCGTTCTGCCTGCGTCGCCAAGTAATGTTCCTGTTGCCGCAGGGCTTGCCGTCCAGAACGACCATGTCGGCTGCCACTGGCATTTCACCGGAGATCGCGTCGAAGAGCTCACCCTGGCCGTTGCCTGCAACGCCGGCGATCGCAACCACTTCACCGGCTCTGAGATCCAGCGAGACCTTGTTCAGCGCTGTTGCAAATGGCGTTGCGGCTTTTGCGGACAGGTTCTTCAGGGCAAGCCGGGTTTCGCCGATCTGCGGCTTTTGAGAGCTGGCGCTTACGGAGGCAACGTCGGCTCCCACCATCATGCTGGCCAGAGATGCCGGTGTTTCCTTGGTCGGGTCACATTCGCGCACCACCTGGCCATGCCGGAGGATCGTCGCGTGGTGACAAATGCGTTTGACCTCTTCCAGCCGATGGCTGATGTACAGAACGGCACAGCCTTCCTTGGCCAGGCGCTCCAGCGTCAGGAAGAGAAGATCCGCTTCCTGGGGCGTAAGCACCGATGTCGGTTCGTCCATGATGATCAGCTGCGGTTCCTGAAGCAGGCATCGCACAATCTCGATACGCTGGCGGATGCCGACCGGCAAGTCCGCGACAATGTCGTCCGGATTCAGGGGCAAGCCATAATCGCGCGACACGGATTGGATCCGATTGGCGAGTTCAGACATTCGCCCCGGATTTGGCAATGCCAACGCGATATTTTCAGCAACCGTCAAGGCTTCGAACAGCGAAAAATGCTGGAACACCATCCCGATGCCGAGTTCGCGAGCAGCTGCCGGGTTGCCGATGTCGACCCGTTGGCCCTGCCAGAGAATTTCACCGCCATCCGGCTCCAGTGAACCGTAGAACATTTTTACGAGGGTCGATTTGCCTGCGCCATTTTCGCCAAGGAGTGCATGTATTTCACCCTTGTTTATGACGAGATCGACCCTGTCGTTCGCCAGAATGTCGCCAAATCGTTTGGTCAGGCCCCGGGCATCGAGCAAAGTATCCTTTCCGGATCTGCTCTGCCGCGCCGTGCCGCCGTCCCCTGTCATCGTTTCTGTTTCTGCCACGCCGTCCCCCAAGCGAATGCCGCCTTATTGACCAAGTGTTAGTTTTTGTGCAAGCCCCCCGGCTGCAGCGGCCTGTTGATGATTTCCAGCTTCGTCCCGAACCAGCAGATCGACAGCTATTCCTGCAGCGATTGCAGCGGGTTGTTTTGATTTGACTGAAGTCACCCCGACGGGACAGACCATGTTTGCCGTCAAAGTGTCATTCAGCCCCCGGGCCTTCAGTCGTTTCAGGAAGCGCGCCCGCTTGGTTTTGGAGCCGATCACACCGCAATAGGCAAAGCGTTGTTGAAGCAAGGCACGTGCCATGATGTCTTCATCCAGGGCGTGCGAGTGGGTCATCGCCAGGACAAAGGCGCCATCAGGGGCTTGTTCAAGGCAGACAGCTAGATCAGGGTTTGAAACTTTCCGGACATTTCCCGGAACTGCAGCCGGAAACTGGTCCGCCCTGCTGTCGATCCATGTCACGCTGAAAGGCAGAGGTGCGAGCGCAAGGACAACAGCTTTTCCTACATGCCCTGCACCAAACAGATAAAGTTCGCGCCGCTTGCTGCCAAATTGCTCGATCAGCAGTTGCTTGCCCGTTTTTTGGTCAAGTTGAAGGAAGAAGCGGTTCGTTGAAACGTCCGGCAGCAGATCGCGTGTCTGCACCACACCGTTCACAATACTGGCCTCGGTGGAAAACTGCGTTCCGTCGTTTTCCCGAAGCGAGAGTGTCTGAGCCATTTCAAGCGATGACGTTGTCAGCACCTCGATGGCGATTTGCGTACGCCCACCGCAGCACTGACCGAGGTCCGGGCCAAGCGAGACATTGTGGAGCTCGAAGCTGGCCACGCCATCCAGGATAGCTTTGTGTGCACGGCGGATGGCTTCGAACTCAAGCGTGCCGCCACCAATCGTGCCATAAAATCCACCACCAGCCGTTACCACCATACGAGCACCGTCTTCGCGTGGTGTCGAGCCGTCGGCACGAGCAACGGTTACAAGTGCACAAGCGCCGTTTCGCTTCAAACAGTCGGCAATGTGCCCCCAGACCTTCATCAGGAGATCTTCCTCCGGCGCATATCCTGGACGGCTTTCATGATTGCCTCAGGTGTTGCCGGTGCGTCCAGATTGGGAACAACTCCCGGGCTAAGGCTCGCGACGGCATCATTGATCGCGCAAAACACTGCATTGGCCAACATGACAGGCGGTTCGCCAACGGCCTTGGACCGGTAAACGGTTGCCTGAGGGTTGCCGCTGCCTTCATAGAGACGGACGTTGAATTCCTCTGGAATGTCGGATGCTGTCGGGATCTTGTAGGTCGAGGGAGCGTGGGTACGAAGGCGCCCCTTTTCGTCCCAGACCAGTTCTTCGGTGGTAAGCCACCCCATCCCCTGAACAAAGCCACCTTCGATCTGCCCCAGGTCAATCGCAGGGTTCAGCGAATGGCCGACATCGTGAAGAATATCCACCCGGTCGACGGTCATCTCGCCGGTCATCGTATCGATTGTCACCTCGGCGCATGCGCCGCCAAAGGCAAAGTAATAGAAGGGGCGCCCGGTAGCGCTTTCTCTCTCCCACGTTATCCCTGGCGTTGCGTAATAACCTGCGTGTGAAAGCTGAATACGTGCCATGTGCGCCAGCTTGGCGACTTCCGAAAGGGCAAAGCTCTGGTCACCGACAACCACCTTGTTATCGCCGAAGAAGATTGCTTCCGGTCCGCATTGATGCAGTTCGCACAGGAAGGTTATCAGTCGGTTCTTGATTTCCTTCGCCGCCAGCTTGGCGGCCATGGCGTTGAGGTCTGTCCCGGAAGATGCAGCCGTTGGGCCCGTGTTGGGAACCTTTGAGGTGTTGGTGGCGGTGATGCGTACCTTGTTCAGGCTGACACCGAATTCCTCCGCAACAACCTGCGCAACTTTCTGATACAGCCCCTGGCCCATCTCGGTGCCACCATGGTTCAGGTGAATCGAACCGTCGGTATAAAGATGAACGAGCGCACCGGCCTGGTTGAGATGTTTCAGCGTGAAGGAAATGCCGAACTTAACCGGTGTCAGGGCCAGTCCCTTTTTCAGAACAGCGTTGTTTTCGTTGAAGAAGCGCACATCATCACGTCGTGCCCAATAGTCTGAACTCTCTTCCAATTGGGCGATCAGGTCATGCATGACCTGAAACTCTTCCACCGGCATGCCGAAAGGCGTCAGGTTCCGTTCTCCGTCATAGAAATTCAGCTTGCGAATTTCGAGCGGGTCCTTGTCGAGACTGATCGCGATCGCATCGATCATACGTTCGGCAGCGAGCATGCCTTGCGGTCCACCGAACCCGCGGAATGCGGTGTTGGAGCAGGTGTCCGTGCGCAAGCGCCGGGAGCGGATGAGTGCATCCGGGTAGAAGTAGCTCGAATCGGCATGAAAAAGAGTCCGGTCGTTCACGCCAAGAGACAGGTCGACCGAGTAGCCGCAACGGGCCAGGAATTCCATGTCGACAGCACGGATGCGACCTTCGCTATCGTGGCCGACCTGCCAGTTGACCTTAAAGTCGTGTCGCTTGCCGGTCATGATCATGTCGTCGTCGCGGTCGAGGCGGATCTTGCAGGTTCGGCCCGTGTGACTGGCTGCGACGGACGCCAGGGCAGCCCATTGGTTCGCCTGCGATTCCTTGCCGCCGAAACCACCTCCCATGCGGCGAACCTCAGCCGTGACAGCGGCATCGGGCACTCCAAGCACCTTGGCAACCGTGTGCTGAATTTCGGTCGGGTGCTGGGTCGAGGAATACACCAGCATGCCGCCGTCTTCCTGTGGCTGGGCCATTGCGACCTGGCCTTCCAGGTAAAAATGCTCCTGTCCGCCGATTTTCATGCTGCCAGTGAGGATTTCCTCGGCTGCGTTCATGCCGGTTTCAGGCGAACCACGCCGGAACTGATAATCAGGAAGCACTGTGGTGTCGGCGTCGACAGCGTCTTCAGCCGTCAGGATGGGGGTGATCGGTGCAATATCGATCTTTGCCTTCAACGCCGCTTTGCGCGCCAGGTCTCTTGTTTCGCCGACGACGGCGAAGGCGACCTGCCCGTAAAACAGGATTTCATCCTCGGCGAAAACGGGATCATCGCCAAAGGCGGATGAACAGTCATTCTTTCCTGGGACATCCTTCGCGGTCAGGACGGCAACCACACCAGGTGAAGCCTGGACCTCTTCAAGATCCATTGCCAGGATCCTGCCCCTGACAGCCTGCCTGGACCAGCCGGGCACCACGTGAAGCGTGCCAACGGGTTCGACCATGTCGTCGATATAGGTCGCCGTACCGGAAACGTGTTTAGCCGCGCTGTCATGCGGCAACGCCTTGCGGACATGTTTCAGGGGTGTTGTCAGGTCATTGGGGTCAAGCTGCGCGGTCATGGCCTGCCTCCCGCTTGGCAAGCACACGGAGTTCTTCCGGTGCGGTGCCGCTGACCTCCATAAGGGTCTTTGCGAGCAACGCCCGCGCCGTTTCCATTCGGTACTCGGCACTTGCGCGCATATCTGTCAGTGGCGTGTAATCGGACAGCAATGCCTGCATGGCAGCGCCCCAGGTGGACGGATCGTCCAGCGAAGCTCCTTTCAAGGCAGCTTCCGCACCGGTTGCCCGTTTCGGTGTTCCTGCCATGCCGCCAAAGGCGATCCGGGCATCCGTAACCATGCCTTCTCCATCCACAGTCAGGCGGAATGCTCCCATGACGGATGAGATGTCCTGATCGAAGCGCTTGGTGATCTTGTAGCAACGGAAAGCCTGATTTGCAGAAAGCCGGGGCACGAAGAGACCGGTGACGAACTCTCCCGGTCTGCGATCCTGCTTGCCATAGTCGATGAAAAACTCCTCCAGCGGCAACGCCCTTGAGCCTTCTGCGGAATGCAGTTCCAGAGTTGTTCCCAGAGCGATCAATGCAGGGGGCGTGTCGCCGATCGGCGAGCCATTGGCGATGTTGCCACCGACTGTTCCCGAGGCGCGAACCTGCTTCGAGCCGATCCGGCGCCAGAGTTCACCCAGGTTTGATGAAATGCCGGTCATGGCTTCTTCGGTCGCGGCATAAGTAGCCGTTGCGCCGATCAGCACTCCGGACGGACTGTCTTCCACACGGTCGAGGCCCTCTATTCGGCCAAGCCAAATCATCTTGGGCAAGTCGCGCAGATGCTTCGTGATCCACAGACCGACATCTGTCGCCCCGGCAACGAGGGTCGCATTGGGGTGCTGGCCGTAAAGAGCTGCCAAACCGTCAAGCGTTGCCGGCGAGGAAAAGAAGCAGTCGCTATTTCCGATGTAGACATCGCTGCTGTCGGACAATTGTCGCAACTGTTCCCGCGTTTCATGAGCACGCCAGGAAAAAGCATCGTCTGCTGCATCAAAACAAGAGTCCAACGCCGCGTCGATAATCGGCCTATAGCCGGTGCACCGACAAAGGTTTCCAGCCAGCCATTCGGTTACGGTCTTGCGTGATTTTTCCGCCCCTGCGTCATGATAAAGCGTGAAAAGCGTCATGATGAAGCCGGGTGTACAGAACCCGCATTGTGAGCCATGCATCTCGACCATCGCGGCCTGAACCGGGTGGAGCCTCGTATCGTCGGAGAGGTCTTCGACAGTCACCAGTTCAGCGCCATCAATCATGCCGAGCAACTGGATGCAGCTGTTCACGGGTTGATAGACCAACTTGCCGTCGATCAATCGGCCAAGGGCGACGGTGCAGGCCCCGCAGTCACCCTCGCCGCAGCCTTCCTTCGTTCCGGTTTCGCGGCGGCGGAGGCGCAAGTAATCGAGAACGGTTTCCGTTGGACCGACATTCGCAAGTTCAACGATTTCACCACCCTTGAGGAAACGGATCGTGTCACGCATGGGCCTGCTTCCCCATGTTAGCCAAAACCGGACCGGAGACATCTGATGCGTAACAGTTTGAACACTCCGCATGCATTGGGAGCATTGCATCACGAGCCGCAAAATGGTGGTCATGGAGTACCCGGTGCGAAGCATACTGACCAGGTGCCCTACCCATGCTCCACAGCCTGCTCAGCAGGCCGCTTTCGGGCCCTACCAGGGCTGTATTCAGATCGTGCGTAGGCAAACGCCCCATCAGTTTTCTCCCTCGCACGGCGCATTGCCGCAAAACTGTCACAAAAAATGTGCCTTAAAAAAACATGGAACCAAAGCGCTCATTTGAGACCGCAATGTTGCCTATTTGGCATCAAGAGCTGTAAGTTGGTCCCTCAAAGCGAACACGGCATGGTCGAAAAACATGCCCGGCGCAAGCGCAAGAGCACGCAGAGACGACGTTACCACACAGAGTCGGTCGGCCTGAAGCGGCGTATCGGACAAAGGTTTGAAGATCAGGAAACCGTTGGCAAGGTCGTCTTCGCAACCGATCATCGTCTGAAAGCCAATTACCTGTTCCTCCCTGGCGAGGGCTCGCATCAGCCTGAGCGAATTGGCTTCCACATATGTGCGCGAAGCGCCGGGTATCCGGCTTCGAACGATGTCCAGGCGGGTGCGCAGTGACAGTCCTTCTGCGGGCAGCGCCACCGGATATTTCAGGCAGTCTTGCAGTCCAAGTGTTTTCGCTCCGGCCAACGGATGATCCGGACGCATGAGTGCTCCGATCACGAGATCATGGTGAAAGGCGGTTGTGAGCGCCGAGGTCTCCGGCGGGTCGAAAGTGAAGCCGACATCCGCTTCAGCCGCCTCCACCTTTCGGGCGGCTTCTCTGGATGAGGAAATCGAGACATTCACGTGAATGCCGGGATAGCTCTTGCGAAACGTGCTGATGACCGCCGGGAGGAGCTTTTCGGCAACGCTTTCGACGCTTGCAATCGAAACCGTACCGCGTCGCAGTCCCTTCAAGGCGTCGAGTTCGGCAACCGTACCTTCGAAATCGGAATAGGTGCGCCGGATATGTGCCAGCAGCAACTCTCCGGCTTGCGACAGACGCAGGCGCCGGCCGACACGGTCAAACAACTGCAGTCCTAGCGCCTCTTCCAGCCAGAGAACCTGCCGGTTTATGGCTGATGATGCCACGTTGAGCTCCCGGGACGCGGCGCGGATCGAGCCGGCCTCGGCGACGGCCAGAAAATAGCGCATCGCCGGGCTGTAAAGATTTCGAGAAAGATCCTGTGCTCGTCCGGACCGCATGAAATTCCTGCTCTTAGGGGATCAGGACCGTGGTGCCGGTAGTCTTGCGCCCTTCAAGGTCCTGATGCGCCTGGACGGCATCGGCAAGCCTGTATTCCTGGTTGACGCCGATCTTGACGATGCCTTTCTGGACGACATCAAACAATTCGCCCGCGGTCGCTTCCAGCGCTTCGCGGCTTGCGATGTAGCTGAACAGCGTCGGCCGGGTTGCGAACAGAGAGCCTTTCTGGGCAAGGAGCGCCAGGTTGAAGTCGGCAATCGGCCCGGAGGACTGACCGAAAGTGACCCAAAGACCTCTCGGTTTCAGGCAGTCGAGCGATCCGGGATAGGTGTCCTTGCCGACGCTGTCATAAACAACGTCGCAGCCCTTGCCGCCGGTTATATCCTTTACCCTGTCGACAAAGTTTTCAGTCCGGTAGTTGATCACGTGCTGGTAGCCATGTGCCTTTGCAAGTTCGACTTTTGCTTCCGAACCGGCCGTGCCGATGACAGTGGCGCCGAGATGTGCCGCCCATTGACCGGCAATCAGGCCGACGCCTCCGGCAGCAGCGTGAAACAGCAGTGTCGTGTCCGGGCCAACGGAATAGGTCTGGCGCAGAAGATACTGTGCCGTCATGCCCTTCAGCATCATGCCGGCAGCAGTCTTGTCATCAATCCCGTCTGGCAGGACGACAAGACGGTCAGCGGGCACGATTCTTTCCTGCGCGTAGGCACCGAGCGGGCCAACATAGGCAACACGGTCGCCGGGGTTGAGATGTGTCACGCCCTCACCGACCGTCTGCACGACCCCTGCCCCCTCGTTGCCGGGGCTGAACGGCACGCCGGCAGGGGCTGGATAGAGACCAGAGCGGAAATAGGTATCAATGAAATTGAGGCCGACTGCCGTATGGCGGATGCGCGCCTCACCTGGGCCGGGCTCACCGACTTCGATATGTTCCCAGCGCATGACATCCGGTCCACCGGTTTCGTGTACGCAGATTGCTTGAACCATGACTTTATCCCCGGGGTGATGGGCCGAGACCGATTTGGTCTTGCGGCAATTGAAGTTGGCAAGACCATAAATGATTTCAATGCCATCGGAAAAGGTCATTCAGAAGCATAAATGGCATCAAGCGTTCGTGATGTTTCCTTCCGGTCAGCGCTTCAAAAGAAAGCGCGGCACAACACCGGCGCCTTGTTTCGCGCCAGTGCCGAAACTGGATTTTGAATGCAGGGAAAGGTCAGTCGACCCTGTCGAGCAATTGCTGAACAGCAGAGACCAGCAGCAGATAGAAGCTGGCTGCCGTGAATGCCCAAGCGAGCGGGCCGTTCAAAACCATACCATCCAGAATTGCGTAGGCGGCCAATCCCATCCAGAGCAGTGTCACCGGCAAGGTAATCATGCGCCAGCGACGCACGCGGACAGGATGGACAAAGCGGACCGGTGCGAACGTCAATGCGCAGCACAAGAGCACGAACATGATCGTGAAGCTTTGAGATGGCGACAGAACCATGAGGCCGAAAACGACCATGTTCCATCCAGCAGGAAAACCCTTGAAGGAGCCGTCGGGTGTCTTCATGCCGTTGTCGGCAAAATAAAGAGCGCCGGTAAAGACCACGAGCCCGCCACAAATCCAGTTCCAAGGGCTTGTCAGCATCAAGCTCCAGGAAAGCGCGAAAGCGGGAAGAAACACGTAAGTGGCGTAGTCGATCACGAAATCCAGCGAGGCACCGGACCAGCGAGGCAGACGCTCTGCAATCTTGTAACGGCGCGCCAGCGGGCCATCGATGCCATCGATGAAAAATGCCAGTCCAAGCCAGGCGAACATCTCCGCCCAGTTTTCACGCGCACCTGCCAAGAGGGCAATAAGAGCGATCGGAGCACCGGAAGCCGTCAGGATATGGATCAGGAACAGAGCGGGCTCAGTCCTCTCTTTACCTGGTGTAATATCCGCCACGGGGTTCCCTCACTTTATGATCTGAACGCAGTAAACTGGTGCATTTGCGTTCTGAGATGTGTGCGGTTCACGATTGACCCGCTGGCCCATGGATCACACACTGACGCTGATACGGTCCTTTATTGCAATCGTATGACAGTGTGAACCTAAAAAACAGTCCCCGCACCAATAGCAGTGAATTTAGGTTGCCGCATTTCCCAAAAGGATGAGGGAAACGAGGATACCTGCACAGACCAGCAGAACAGCCCCGATGGCAGGCGGCAGAATGCGGCTCGGGAACGTTTTTTCAATGGCCATCAACGCGCCGAGCAACGCGATCCAGACGATGTTCATCAGGCCGACCGCGAACATGACAGTCATTACCGCCCAGCAGCAGCCAAGGCACACCCAGCCCTGCACCAGTCCTTCCCGCAAGCCCGACATCGCTCCCGGCCCCGCATCGTTACCGGCAAACACCCAGCGCGGATACCAGCAGCGCCGGAGACAGGCTTTCTTGGAGGGAGTGAACTGATACAAACCCGCGGCAAAGAGGACCGATGTCGTCAGAGCCATGCTTGCAGGTGCCATCATATCCGTCATGGCGCCTGCCCGGGACAAAGCCCATTGCGCCGCGGTTGCTGCAACCGCATAGCCAAGCCAGACCGCCAGATAGCCGAACATTGCGGTGATAACGAGAAGTACCGGCGTTGCCGTACCGCTGAACTGCGCCGAAATTTCGGTGTAATAGGTCCGAAGCATCGGCACGGCCGTAGGCAACATCATGGCAAGGGCCATCATTGCCCACATCAGGAAGATCTTCACAAGATCAACCGTCGTCATGTCCGCACCTGGCATTCCGAATGTTGCGCTGGACGGCAGGCAAAGAACCGCAAGTGCGGCCCGCGCTTCCGCAGGCAAACCTGCGAACTGGTTGAAACTGTTGAGAATCACCATGCCGGGTCCGGCTTCGCTCATATCCATGACCGGTACCATGTCGGCAACCATTGCAATCAGATATGCCCAGCCGGCGGCGGCTAGTATCGAGACCAGCACAAGCACTAGCGGCCAGCCACGCATGTTTTGTTCCGGCTTGGTGGAACCGGCCTGATTGGAAGGTGTGCGGGTCAAACTCGTCATTTCGGCCTTAAGGTGGCGTGTTGGTCCGGGGGCTTGAGACGTCTTAGCGGATTAGTCGAAGCAGGCATTTGATCTTACTCATGGTCGACCTTGAATGCCCTGCGTGTATTCGTCCCGTTGATTTTGAGCCCGCAAACAGCAATTTAGATCTCAAGATCAAATCAGATGGAATTTTACCATGTCCAGCAGCCACGCGCCGGAACAGTTTGACATTGCAATCGTCGGCGGAGGGCCATCCGGGCGAATTGCTGCTCTTGCTCTGGCCCAGCAGGGACTGTCCTGCGTCCTGATTGCCCCCTCAATGGAAATAAAGGATGGCCGGACAACCGCGCTGTGGCAGCGTTCCATCGATCTGTTGCGCGATATTGGCGTCTGGTCGGACATAGAAGGCAACGCCGCATCCTTGAAGAAGATGCGCATGATCGACAGCACGGGGCGGCTTTTTCGTGCACCTGAAGTGGTCTTCGACAGTTCTGAACTTGGCCTCGAAGAGTTTGGTTTCAATATCTTGAACAGTGAACTTAACGCGGTACTTGAAAAATTTTGTGCTGCGCAATCCGGACTGGAAGAGATTTCGGACACCGTTGAGAATGCCGAGTTCGGAGACGAACACGCTACTCTCGTCACCCGCGAGGGTCGCACGATTTTTGCCAAATTGGCCGTAGCCGCAGATGGCCGCCGGTCAACACTGCGTGAAGCGGCAGGGATTGAAGTTAAAAGCTGGTCGTATCCGCAGGTGGCTGTTGTTCTGAACCTTGAGCACCGGCTTCCACACCAGCAGGTCTCGACCGAATTCCATACTGCGACTGGTCCGTTCACATTGGTACCTCTCCCCGGCAGACAGTCGTCACTTGTTTGCGTGGAAACTGCAGACGGTGCTGCAGATCTGTTGGCGATGACGGAGGAGGACCTGGAAGCGGAACTCGAACGGCGGGCACATTCGATACTGGGTCGTTTCAAACTGTCTACGAAACCACAAAGTTTTCCGCTTTCAGGACTGACTGCCACTTCCCTGGTTCGGCCGCGTCTGGCGCTTGTGGGCGAGACCGCGCATGTCTTTCCGCCCATTGGCGCGCAGGGTCTGAACCTGTCGTTGCGTGATATCCGGGACCTCATCTCCGTCGTGGCATCGGCGGTGCGCGCGCACGCCGACTTTGGTGGCAAGACCGTTTTGAGTGCTTATGAGAAGAAACGGTTCAGCGATATCCGGACACGGACAAACGCGGTGGACATGCTGAACAGATCACTGCTGACAGGCTTTCTGCCGGTCCAGGCTGCGCGAAGCGCGGGCATGTATCTGGCCGGCAAGATTGGTCCGTTGCGGCGCCTGCTCATGCGGGAAGGCATTGCACCGGGAACCGCGTTTCAATTGCATCGATAGACAGCTTTTTGGTGCTGCTTTCAAACACGTGACCGTGCTGCTGATCGCTTGGCGCTGTGATACGTCAGAGCCATGGCGATCATCTGGCGGAGTGCATCTTCTGGCAACGGCCGACCTTGACTGAAGTGAACGCTTCTATCGCCGCCAAAGACGAGTTCCGGGAACATTGTGCGCCAGTCAGACACCAGTGAAGATTGACAATTGACATAGAGAGCAACGTCCCCTGCCCCGGAATTGTCCCGGTCTATCCGGATTGTCGTTCCGGTATTCGGGCGCTTCGTCAGATAGCTGGCCTGACCCCATTTCAAGGTTTCTTCCAGTTCTCCGATATCGTCGCGCTGCGTTGCCGTCTCGGTGATCAGTGACCTGATGGTCAGCAGTCTTTCGCGGATATCCGGCGGGTAACTTTCGAATATCGCAAGGACTTCCGGATTGTCTTTCACCACAAGCCCTCTTGTTGATACCGGGATGTCTGGTTTGATCTTCTAGCCACCGGTTGGAAGGAAACCGCTCGTCAATGCCCAGATGAAACCGGTAACGGTGACGATCGACAAGGCCGTTCCTATCAGGACGAAGCTCGACGCCCGCTGAACATACGTCCCATATTGCTGCGCTATAACAAAGACGTTTGTCGCCGGCGGCAGGCAGGACATCAGAACCGCGGTCGCGATCCAGTTGGGATCGAAGCCGCCAAGCCATGTCAGGAGCAGAAAAATCAGGATCGGGTGCAACAGCAACTTCACACCCAGCACCAGCGGCAGTTCCAGCGGTATCCGACCGATCGGACGAAGCGCAATGCTTACGCCCATGGCAAAGAGGGCGCAAGGTGCTGCCGCGTTGCTGAGATAGCGCAGAAGCGTATCTATCGCTTGAGGTGGCTTGATCTCCAGCGCGGCGGCGAAGACGCCGGCAATCGTAGCCAGGATGAACGGATGGGTGAAGATCCTGACCACAATCTTCTTCAAGGTCCCAAGGATCGATTCTTCTTCGGTACCGGCCAATGCCATCATCAGCGGCGCCAGAATGAACATCAGTGCATTGTCAAAGGCCAGAATGAGCGCGGTCGGTACGGTTGCCTGCTCACCCAGAACAGCCAGCGTCAACCCCGGCCCCATGTAACCGATGTTGGAATAGGCGCCGGCAATGCCCAGGATCGTGGATTCGCCGATGTTGCCGCGTGTTGCGACCACACCTATGCAGAAGGAGATCGCGAACACGATGTAGGTCGTGAAGGTCGTGGCGGTAATGTAGGACGCATTTGCGAGTTCTTCGATCGGTGTCTCAGACAACAGACGGAAGAAGAGCGCCGGAAGGGCCAGGTAGATCACGAAGAAGTTCATCCAGCTCAGGCCTGCCTCGGGCAGGTTCTTGATCTTGCCGGCACCGAAGCCGAGAAGGATCAGTCCGAAAAACGGAAGAGCCAGTGAAATGACGTTCTGCATTCAAATACCAAAGATGAAGACGACGCGTTGTATCGCGGTTGGTTGGGTTTGAAGGCGCTTGCATCTTGCGCCTGGCTTGGATATGGACGCGTGACTTGGAGGTCACCTCGGTGATCCGCATTCCAATCAGGTCTGAGGGCGCATCGCAAGGCCCCAATCAGTCGGACAAGGTCGGAAGTGCCCTCTTTTCAGGACGGGCGGACAACATGAAAGCATTCGGTCGTAATGTCCCGCAAAAAAAAGCATCGTAAACACCCGAAGCTCACAGCTGTGCAAAACCGGGTGGAAGGCTTTGCGCTGACGTTGGCCATCTGGCTGTTCCGCCTGATCCCCGTAGACGTTGCCTCCTATGTCATGGGCGCCTTCTGGCGTCGGCTGGCACCGTTCAATCCCAGACACAAGCGTGCTCTGCGCCACTTGAAGAAGGCCTTTCCGGGCATGCGGCGCGCGGAACGAGAACTGATTGTGCGTGGGATGTGGGAGAACCTCGGCCGCGTGGCAGCCGAAACATTCCACATCGACCGACTTCTGAAACAGGACTACCGGTTTGAAGCAGTTGCGGATGAAATCACCGGACAGGTTCTGAACGGCGAGCGTGCCTGTTTGTTCGTTTCATTTCACAGTGCAAACTGGGAATTGTGTGTTCAGCCCGCCGTCCGGCGCGGTATCGAGATAACGGGCGTCTATCAGGCTCTGCGCAATCCGGAGGCCGACAAGGCCCTGCAGGCGCTGAGGAAAGACCTATACAAAGGCGGTCTTTTGTCGAAAAGCCACCAGACAGCTCGCAAGATCCTGGCGACCCTGAAAAGCGGCGGTATCGTCGCGATGATGGGAGATCTCAGGGAAACGCGCGGTGTGCAAGTGCCCTTTTTCGACCAGATGGCATACGCCACGCCAGTCCCGGCTTCGCTCGCCCGGTCCTGCAACGTGCCAATTGTTCTCGGCCGGGTCGTACGCAAGAAAGGTGTGCATTTCCGGATTGTGGCCCAGGCCGTCGAAGTGCCTGTAACGGATGACAGGCAGGCGGATATCGAGGTCGCAACAGCAAGGATCCACGCAATTTTCGAAAGTTGGATCCGCGAACACCCCGAACAATGGATGTGGATCCACAAGAAGTGGGCACCTCCAGGTAAAACGTCTGCCCAGAAGCAGGCCCGGCGTGCAGCAGCGGCTCGCCCGGAAGACGATTAAGCCTGTTCTCCTTTCGGGGTATGGTTGCAGCGCAGCATTGACGTTATAGCTATTCCTCAAACTGGTGGAGGACAGCTGTTTCATGAAAACCCCAAGCGCATTCTACAAGCCGCTCGCAATCGGCGCGCCGGACCCGTATCGCGAGCTTCCCGTCTCGCTGGAGCGCTTGATCCATTTCGTCCCTCCGCATATTGAAAAGATGCGGTCCAAGGTGCCGGATCTCATCAAGAACGTCGATGTCGTCCTCGGCAACCTTGAAGATGCAATCCCCGCCGATGCCAAGACCGATGCCCGCAGGGGCTTCATTCAGATGGCGCAGGAAAATGACTTCGGAACCACTGGCCTGTGGACCAGGGTAAATTGCCTCAACAGTCCCTGGTTTCTTGATGACCTTCTTGAAATCGTTCCTGCGGTCGGAGAAAAACTCGACGTGGTGATGCTTCCCAAGGTGGAAGGCGCCTGGGACATTCATTATCTCGACCAACTGCTTGCGCAGCTTGAAGCCAGGGCTGGTCTTTCCAAGCCGATCATGATCCACGCCATTCTGGAAACGGCCGAAGGCGTCAAGAACGTCGAAGAGATTGCAGCGGCCAGTCCGCGGATGCACGGCATGAGCCTGGGACCGGCAGACCTTGCGGCTTCCCGTGGAATGAAAACAACACGTGTGGGCGGCGGCCATCCCGACTATGCGGTTCTTTCAGATGCTGATGGCACAGGCGGCAGAACCGCATATCAGCAGGATCTCTGGCATTACACGGTCGGAAAGATGGTCGATGCCTGCCTGTCTTACGGCCTGAAGCCCTTCTACGGCCCCTTTGGTGATTTTTCCGACGCGGCGGCCTGCGAAAGCCAGTTCCGCAATGCATTCCTGATGGGCTGCCTTGGCGCGTGGTCCCTGCATCCGACGCAAATCCATATCGCGAAGAAGGTTTTCTCTCCGGATCCGGGCGAAGTCGCCTTTGCCCGCAAGATCCTTGAAGCGATGCCGGATGGAACCGGTGCCGTGATGATCGACGGCAAAATGCAGGATGACGCCACCTGGAAGCAGGCAAAGGTGATCGTCGATCTTGCAAAACTGGTTGCATCCAAGGACGCGGAACTCGCGGAGGTCTATAGCCTTTAGACTTTCGCAAGGCTCGTCGTCTAAGGTTTAATGTTACAATGCTTGCACGCCGGCTGCCGACACGGTATCCCGGCAGTGCATGCAGTATGCGGACGAGTAACCATGCGAACGGCAAAATTCAGAATTGGCCAGGTCGTCCGGCACCGGATCTACCCCTTCCGTGGCGTTATTTTCGATGTCGATCCGACCTTCAGCAATACGGAAGAATGGTGGAACGCCATCCCGGAGGACGTGCGTCCTTTGCGCGACCAGCCGTTCTATCATCTCCTCGCCGAGAACGAGGAGACCGAATATGTGGCCTATGTCAGCGAACAGAACCTGGAAGCGGATATGACCGGTGAACCGGTGCGCCATCCGCAGGTTGAAGAGATTTTCGAGGAACAGACGGACGGCTCATATCTGCCGCGCAGCGTAGAGATCCACTAATCGTCCCAATTCCCGGCGATTTTCAGTCTTGATCTTCAAATACAAAAAAAAGGCCGGAACTTTCACAGTTCCGGCCTTCTTCATTTCTGGCAAAGCAGCCTGTTACTGGCTTTGCTTCTGAGCGTCGATCAGCTTCTGACGCGCTTCGTCAGCGCGCTTCTGCAATTCGCTCTGCAGTTCTTCCTGACGCTTTTGCAGCTCGGCAATGTTCATCGGCTCGCCGTCGTAAACCTTGGTGAAGCCGATCAGGGTCATCTTGAAGACGATTTCCTTGGCTTGCTGGTTATACGGAGCCACAATCACCTCACCGCCCTGCTTCATGGTGTTGATGAACGAGTCATCAATCGCCAGTTCTGCGTAGCAGGCATTGGGTGCGCAGATGCTGTACTTGCCCTGTACGGGCTTGCCATCATCGATCTGGATACGCACACCCGGCTGGATCAGAACGCCGGTCGGTACAGCGACCAGCAGTTTCTTGCGGGCTTCGCCCTCAGTTTCCTGAATAGCAATGTTACTCAGGAATTGCCCGGTATTTGTGCGCAATTCAATCGAAATAAAGCAGATTTCCTTCTGCGTGTTCGGATTGGTGTTACACGCTTTCGTCCATGGGCTTTTTTCTTCCTGGGCGATTGCGGGTGCACCTGCAAAAGAAGATAGGGCTACGAACGCACCTACTGCACATCCGAACAATCCTCTTTTCAAAACACTCGTCATCGATACGTCCTCAATCGTGCGTGTACGAAACTTTCGCGTTGTTCTGAGCCATTCCGGAACCAACCGCAAGGCCCGTAACGACATTCAAACCGTGAAACCATGGTAAGACACTTAATTTGGGCGAGAGGGTGGCCGATTTGCAACGCACCCCTGTCAGCGAATTGAAACCTGAATATCTTGCGGTTTGTTGCTTGTCCCGGGCGCGTCCGTGGGAACCCTGTGCTACTGTAATCGCTGAGAATCAACAGAATCTCCGGCGGTGGTGATGCGTAGTTCGATAGTTTCCGGTCTTCTTTTTCATGCCGGCAAGGCGATCGGTTTGGCAACCTCGTCTGCATGCCTGCTTGCCTTGGCAATCAGCCTGCCCGCCAGCGCGGACGATGAAAACGTGCCCTGGACGTATGCCATCGCCATGCACGGGACACCTGCACTTGGACCTGACGAACCATTTCCCTATGCCAACCCAGATGCGCCCAAGGGCGGCACAATCACACTTGGTGTACAGGGAACCTTCGACAGCCTGAATTCCTTCATTGTTCAGGGTGGCTGGACCTCGGCACGTGGAATGCGCGAACGCGAATTCGGCAACAACATTCTGGAAAGTCTGATGGTCCGCTCCTACGCGGAACCTTTTTCCCTTTACGGTCTACTGGCTCAACGTGTGCGCATGCCGGACAGCCGGGAGTGGATCGAGTTCGAGCTAAATCCGGATGCAAGGTTTTCCGACGGGACACCAGTCACAGTCGATGACGTCATCTTTTCTCTGGAAGTGATCGGCGACAAGGGGCGCCCGCCCTATCGAAACTGGTATGCGGCTATCACCGAAAAGCAGGTGACCGCACCCAACCGGCTGAAGCTGGTATTCGAAAACGGTGACAACCGCGAACTGCCGCTGTTGATCGCGTTGGCTCCAATTTATTCCAAGGCAGCCACTGATGCGGAGAATTTCGACAAATCGTCGTTGAACCCGCCCATCGGCACAGGGCCGTACACCTTCAAGACGATCGAGCCAGGCAGGCTCGTCGTTTATGAGAAGAACCCGGACTATTGGGCCAAGGATCTGCCTGTCAAAGCCGGTTTCGACAACTTCGACGAGATCCGGGTGGAATATTTCCGCGACGAGACGACCTTGCAGGAATCCTTCAAGAAGGGCCTGGTCCAGGCGTTGCAGTTCCGGGATCCTGCCCGTTGGGCAACGGGGCTAGATTTTCCGGCAGTGAAAAATGGCGATGTTCTCAAGCGGGCAATTCCGCTCGGGATTCCCGCCGCCATGCAGGGCATCGCTTTCAACACCCGCAAAGACCAGTTCTCCGACCCGGCCGTGCGCAAGGCCTTGCGCATGCTGTTCGATTTTGAATGGGTGAACCGCAATCTCTATTACGGACTTTACACGCGCACGGCAGGGTACTGGGACAATTCCGAGCTTTCATCGATCGGCCGTCCGGCAAGCGACCGGGAAAAGGAATTGCTGGCACCCTTCCCTGACGCCGTCGATCCCGAAGTGATGGACGGCACCTGGCGTCCGGCGGAAGCAGACGGATCAGGACGTGACAGAAAAGTGCTGCGGGCGGCGCTGGAAGCCTTCGGCAAGGCCGGTTACAGGCTCAAGGACGGAAAACTCCTGCACTCCGAGAACGGCAATCAGCTTTCGTTTGAAATTCTTGCCAAGAATGAGGACGAAGAAAAGCTGGCTCTTGCCTATATCCGTACTCTTGAGTTGCTCGGCGTATCCGCAAGCGTACGCAGTGTAGATCCGTCGCAGTTCGAAGACCGCAGGACGAAACGCGAGTTTGATATGGTGTTCAACACCTGGTTCTCCTCGCTGTCTCCCGGCGCCGAGCAATATGGACGCTGGTCATCAAAAGCAGCGGAAACGGAAGGATCCTTCAACTTTGTGGGCGCACATGAACCGGCGATCGATGCGATAATCGACGAGATTGTCGGAGCAAGAAGCCGCGATGACTTCGTGGCCGCAGTTCGTGCATTCGACCGCGTTCTGATTTCGGGAGCCTACGCAGTCCCGCTTTATCATGTCGCGGACGATTGGGTGGCGCACTGGAAGCAGATCGTTCCGCCGCAAAACGAGTCGCTTTACGGCCACGAGTACGACACCTGGTGGTCGGCCACGGCGCAATAATCGGACCAATGGACGAAAAACAAAATGAAAGCCACGCCTGAAAGCCTGTCCACGGAGTATCATGAAAGCGGAGCCTGGTCCGATGTGCCGCTTGATGAAATGTTCCGCAAGACAGCCGCAGAACACCCCGACCGGCTTGCGCTGGTTGATGCTCCTGACAGGGCTGCCTGGACAGGTGGTGCTCCCCGAGCGTTGAGTTATGCCGAAGCCGATCGGGAAATTGATCGTCTTGCCGCTTTCTACACGACCGTCGGGCTGTCATCCGATCATGTCGTCGGTGTCCAGGCTCCCAACACGGTCGATACCGTAATCGCGATCCTGGCAGCGCTGCGAGCAGATTTGATCATTTCTCCCTTGCCATTGCACTGGCGGCAGAAGAACGTTCTGGAAGCCTTGAACTCCATAGGCGCCAAGGGATTTGTCGCGGCCGACCGGGTAGAGACACGCGAGGTTGGTGTTGCCGCACGCGATGTTGCTGCAGACCTGTTCTCGTTGCGGTTTGTTTTCGGCCTTGGCAAGGACGTTCCCGATGGTTTGATCGAATTGGGGCCGATGCTTGCCGAAATGGGTGACGATCTGAAGTTCACTCCGAGTGAGCGCCCTGATCCGGCTGACCACACAGCGACCATCTGCTGGAGCCGAAGCGGAGAGGAAAACGTTCCGGTTACCCGCTGCCATAACCATTGGGTATCGGTCGCACATATGATCGTGCAGGAAGCTCATGTGCGCGATGCCAGCGTGATGGTCCTCCCCTATTCGCTCAGTGGCTTGACCGGTCTGGGCGGAGGACTGGTTCCCTGGTTGCTGACCGGCGGCACGTTGCATCTGCACCACCCGACTTCACTTGCCAATCTTGCCGCTCATGCCAACGAGGTTCAGGCGGATATCGTCATGACACCCGGGCCATTGGCACAGACTCTCGACCGTAAACTTGAAAACACCAAGACGACGCTACTTGCAGCCTGGAATATCGCGGCCCCGCATCCGACGACTTTCGTTGCGCGGCGCCGTCTGATCGATCTTCACATCGCTGACGAATTCGCACTCGTTGCCAAGGCGCGAGGTCCCTCGGCGAAGATGAAGGCCACCGCGCTGGGAAAGCATAGCGGGCCGATCGGGTGTGAAAGCGGGCCAGCCCTTCTTGAGATTGCGGTCACCGACGAGGTGGATACGCAAGCTCCAACGCTTCTGGTCAAGGGACCAATGGTTCCCGATGTCGGATGGCGAACAATCAATGGTGACCAGCGGCGTGTCCGCTGGGAAGGAACCGGTTTTCTGAATACCAACATCAAGGTTGAACTGACGGATGGCGGCATCGCAGGTTTCGGTATCCCGGGCCACTATGCCCTTGGCACCGGCAACCTTGAAACGGTGGATGTTGTCTACGCAGGGTACCCGGGCGTCAAGGAAGCTGCTGCCTTCATAGTGGAAGATCCTCTCCTCGGAGCCAGGATGTACGCAGCGCTTGTACCCGAGGCCGGGAACGTTCCAGATGCGGGTGCCTTTTTCGCGTATCTGGATGCCGAAGGCGTAGACCTTGCCAAGATCCCCCATCGTGTGTTGATTTTACAGTCTCTGCCGCGGAACGAGGATGGAACCATCAGCCGGGAAAGGCTGACCATGCGGACACAGCGATTGCCTGCTGCCGTGGCGTAGGTGGGGATAAGGAATGGATGTTGAAACCTCGCTTTCCTGGCGCGGCCCGTATTGGTATGCGGGACGTCGGCCAAGGCGGAGCAGCAATGGTGATGCGCCAGAAGATTTAGACGTGTCGCTTATCAGCATGTTCGACCGTCGCAGCAAGCTGCCCATGGCGCTGCCCGCAGCGATCGTGGTTGATATCAGCATCCTGGAAGACGACCGGAGAGACGAATTCTTTTCCTGGCTGCTTCCGCAAATCAGACTCCTGGCAAGTGAAGTCCCTTTCTACATCCTCACCGGCAGCGACGATATTCTGCCCCCCGGTCTGCAACCGACTGCAATCATCGACAAGGTCGTTCCCGATGAAGTCCTGCTGATGTTGATATGTATTCATCAGCGCGCATTGCTTCGGTCAGAGGAAGCCCAACTTCGCAGACGTATTTTTGGCAGGATTCCGGGTTTCGGGAGCGCTCCGCATCATTCAGGAACCAGCAGCCTGCTTGTCGTTGGCCTGAGTGGTCGGTTTCTGGAATGGCAGGACGCCAGTGAAGAAAAGGTCGAGGTTGTCGGTGCATTCGACGGCAGCATGGCCGTCGAGTTCATGTCCAAGCGTGCATTTGACGCCGTGGTCATTGATGCGCCCTTTGAAGATGCCGTCGACTATATGCAGCAGATCCGCAGGGATGCCCGTTTCGCAGGGTTGCCGGTTCTGGCCGTCTGTGAGCGGGAGGAAGATCTCGTTCAACTGTTCCGAAACGGGGCCTCGGACGTGCTGGTCGGAGAAAACCGCAAGGAAACCCTCGCCCGCCGACTAAACTCCGCCACCCGCTTTGGCAAGAGGCGCCGTCTTGCAGACCGGGTGCTTGCGGAAAGCCACATGTGGTTGCGCCAGCAGATCCATCAGGGCGGACTTGGTGTGGATGAATATACGAACTATCTCGAAGCCTGCAGCAATGGCCTTGCGGCGCGCGGTCTCGATCTTTGGGAAATGAGGCTTCAGCCTGAAAATTTCGGCATTGCCGTCACTTCAGCTGAAGAACTTGAAGACATCAACACGACCTTGCTATCCATCGCGGACGCCACGAGCCGGGACGAGGATCTTGTCTGCCTGGTGAAGGACTTCGGGCCGGTTGCCGTCTTGAAGAACGAGGCTGGCACGACAAGGCTGCAGAAGCGGATCAGCTCGATCCTCACACACACTGTTCTGTGAACAGACGCTTGTCTGTATGCGTCTTTTGTCTATTGCCTTAACACTGCCGCGAATTTGGGGTTGGCATATTTGTCAGAGTCTTTAGCCTGACAAAAATATCTCCAACGTTCTGGATGTCCGATGACCCTATCATCCGCCCTTACCGTCGATGTCGTATCCGATGTAATGTGCCCCTGGTGCTTCATTGGAAAAAGACGCCTTGAAGCGGCGTTGAAGTCGGTTCCGCAGCTTGATGTGTTGGTTCGTTGGCACCCCTTTCAGCTTGACGCCACCTTGCCGAAGTCTGGCAAGGACAGAAAACAGTATCTGAGCGACAAGTTCGGTGGTCTGGAGCGGGCGGACACGTTCTACAAACAAATTCGTGCAGCGGGACAGGAGGAAGGCATCAACTTTGCTTTTGATGATATCACCTTGTCGCCGAATACCCTTGATTGCCACAGACTGATCCTTTGGTCACGTGACGACGATCTTCAGGACGAAGTCGTGGAGCTTTTGTTCAAGGCCTATTTCCTGAACGGAGAAGATCTGACACGCCCCGAGGTTCTTGTGCGAATTGCCGAGGAAGCGGGGATGCAGTCCGATCTGGTGGAGCATCTGTTGGGAACCGAAACCGATCTCGACAAGGTCGAGGCCCAGATTGCCAATGCTCAAAAGTCCGGGATTACAGGTGTGCCATGTTTCATTATCGATGGCAGGTTTGTTCTGGCTGGTGCCGAAAAACCGGAAACAATTGCCGCAGCGCTTCTGCACGCCGACGAAACACGGACCGATCCACAAGCGGCAGTTTCCAATTAAAAGCAGCTTGAGTTGCCGAAACAAAAAAGCCCCGCACGAATGCGGGGCTTTTCTGATTTTGACGACCTGAAAAGATCAGCCGCGCAGAATGGAACGGCCTGCATAAACCGCCTGTGCGCCCAGTTCTTCCTCGATACGGATGAGCTGGTTGTACTTTGCGAGCCGGTCGGACCGTGCGAGTGAACCGGTTTTGATCTGGCCGCAGTTGGTGGCAACCGCGAGGTCTGCAATGGTGCTGTCCTCGGTCTCGCCCGAGCGGTGGGACATCACAGCAGTGTAGGCTGCCTTGTGTGCGGTCTCGACGGCATCCAGCGTTTCGGACAGCGTACCGATCTGGTTGACCTTGATCAGGATCGAGTTGGCAACGCCGAGGTCGATACCCTTGCGCAGACGCTCGGAATTGGTGACGAACAGGTCGTCGCCGACCAGCTGGCACTTGTTGCCGATAAGGTCGGTCGTCGCTTTCCAGCCGTCCCAGTCGTCTTCTGCCAGACCGTCTTCGATCGAGATGATCGGGTAGCGGGAAACGAGATCGGCAAGATATTTTGCCATCTCCTCAGGAGCCAGCGTCTTGCCTTCACCTTCCAGCACATATTTGCCGTCCTTGAAGAACTCCGTCGATGCCGCGTCCAGTGCCAGGAAGACATCTTCGCCTGGCTTGTAGCCGGCGGTTTCGATCGCCTTCATGACGAAGCCGATAGCTGCGTCTGTCGATTCCAGATTAGGAGCAAAGCCGCCCTCATCGCCAACATTGGTGTTGTGACCGGCTGCGTTCAGTGCCTTTTTCAAGGTGTGGAAAATTTCAGAACCCATGCGCACGGCATCGCCAAGGGACTCGGCGCCGACCGGCATGATCATGAATTCCTGGAAATCGATCGGATTGTCGGCATGCGCGCCGCCATTGATGATGTTCATCATGGGAACCGGAAGCGTGCGTGCAGACGTGCCGCCGACATAGCGGTAGAGCGGCAGACCGGACGCCTGGGCAGCGGCGCGGGCAACCGCGAGCGATACGCCCAGTATGGAGTTGGCGCCAAGACGCGACTTGTTGTGAGTACCGTCTAGATCGATCATGGCCTGGTCGATCTGAAGTTGATCTTCAGCGTCCAGACCGCCAACGGTCTCGAAGATTTCTCCGTTTACGGCATCAACTGCATTCTGGACACCCTTGCCCATGAAGCGGTCACCGCCATCGCGCAGTTCGACAGCTTCGTGTGCACCGGTGGAAGCTCCGGACGGAACGGCAGCCCGGCCGAAGGAACCATCCTCCAGGAAAACGTCGACTTCAACGGTCGGGTTACCACGGCTGTCAAAGATCTGACGGCCGATAACATCGATAATGGCGGTCATGGAAAGAACTCCCTTGTCGCATGCACCTGAATTGACGGTCTGCCGGAGAAAATCCGGCCGTTTGGAAGCCGGAGTACCGGCGTTTTTCCGGAGCTCTTGCCCCTCAAAGGAAAGCCGCACACGAGGTGCGGCTGAAATTGACTATTCTGCAGCGGCTGCCGGTGCCTTGACGACGTTGTCCAGTGCCTTCAACTGGGCCAGCAACGCTTCGAGTTGGTCGAGCGGCACCATGTTCGGTCCATCGGACGGCGCGTTGTCCGGATCAGGGTGCGTTTCGATGAAGAGACCTGCAACACCCACGGCCACTGCTGCGCGCGCAAGAACGGGTACCATTGTCCGGTCGCCGCCGGTGGAAGCGCCCTGCCCGCCCGGTTGCTGCACGGAATGTGTTGCATCAAAAATTACCGGCGCACCGGTCTGTGCCATGATCGGCAGCGAGCGCATATCGGTAACAAGCGTGTTGTAGCCGAAGCTGGCGCCGCGTTCGGTCAACATGACATTGGCATTGCCCGAACCGGTCACCTTCCCCAGAACATTTTTCATGTCCCAGGGCGCCAGGAACTGACCTTTCTTGATGTTGACCACGCGGCCGGTCTTCGCGGCAGCCACAAGCAAGTCCGTCTGGCGGCAGAGGAATGCCGGGATCTGCAGGACATCGACAACTTCCGCAACCGGTGCGCATTGCTCGGGGCTGTGCACATCGGTCAAGACCGGCATGCCGAATTTTTCCTTCACTTCGGCAAAGATCGGCATGGCTTCTTCCATGCCAACACCCCGTTTTCCTGCGAGAGATGTCCGGTTGGCCTTGTCGTATGAAGTCTTGTAAATGACGCCGATACCGAGACGATCCGTAATTTCCTTGATCGCGGCTGCGCATTCCAGTGCGTGTTCGCGGCTTTCAAGCTGGCACGGGCCGGCAATGAGGCTGAAAGGCGCATCATTGCTAAAGGTTACATTGCCAACGGAAACTACGCGGTTTGCCTCGGTCATTTTCCACCTTATGCCATGCGGTTGCCGCTTGAGCGCGGCAACTCGTTCAGGAAACAAGTCCGATCTTGGAACTTGCGGAGTTCCATAGCGTTCTTTTTGCCTGCCCGCAACATCGCTATGGCGGAAAGCGGACAAGCCTTAAATCGATTTAAAAGTGTGTAGTCTCAGCCCGACATAAAATGATCACTTTGTCGAAGTTATTGCGTTAGTATTGCAGTGCACAAGCTTGCAACCGGCCAAAGACCTGAGGGTCCGACTGATTGCCACTTGGGCTAACTGCAACGTCGCGCCCGCGGACGATCTGAGTTTAGAACGTGTATTCGACGGCTCATGAGACTATTAGTGGGTAAAAGAAGATTGAGTTCGTATTTGTAGACCATCGGAAGGCCTGACATGAACAAGCCCATTCGCAAAGCGATCCTGCCCGTGGCAGGTCTTGGCACTCGGTTTCTGCCCGCGACCAAGGCAGTACCGAAGGAAATGCTGACGATCGTTGACCGTCCGATCATCCAGTATGTGGTGGATGAAGCACGGGCCGCAGGTATCGAACATATCGTTTTCGTCACCGGGCGAAACAAACAGGTTATCGAAGACCATTTCGATATGGCCTATGAGCTGGAAGATACCCTCAAGGCGAGAAACAAGACTGCTGCTCTGGAACTGCTTGAAAAGCACCGCCCGGTTCCGGGAGCCACTTCCTTCACCCGTCAACAGGCGCCGCTTGGCCTCGGCCACGCTATCTGGTGCGCACGCGATATTATCGGTAACGAGCCCTTTGCCATTCTGTTGCCGGACGTGATCATCAAGTCCCAGGTCAGCTGCCTCAAGCAGATGGTAGACCTCTATCAAAATACGGGTGGCAACATCATCGCCGTGGAAGAAGTTCCCGAAGACCAGACAGATCAGTACGGCATTGTGGAACTCGACGGAGAACTCGGTGCAAATGCGCACAAGATCTCAAACATGGTCGAAAAGCCTGCCCCCGGTACGGCGCCTTCCAATTTGATGATCACCGGTCGCTACATTCTTCAGCCGGAAATTTTCGATCTTCTGTCCAACCAGGGCAAAGGTGCAGGTGGCGAGATCCAGTTGACTGACAGCATGCTGGCCTTGATGAAGGAACAGCACTTCGCGTCGCTCAAGTTCGAAGGTCGGAGCTACGACTGCGGTAACAAGGCCGGCTTCCTGAGCGCCAATATCGCATTCGGCATGGACGATCCGAAACTTGCTCGGGAACTGGTTCCGTTCATGGAAGAGATCATTCGCAAACCCTTGGCCGCCGAATAATCTGCGATCGTTTTCACTGCGGACTTGAAAAGGTTCGCCAGAAGCCTTTAGGAGTGGGCCGGGTCTTGCGCAAGACCCGGCCCTTTCCGTTTGCTCCAATCCCGGATGCCTCATGCACGACAACTCCATTCACTCCACCAAGATCGCGGTTATCGGTCTGGGTTATGTCGGTCTGCCCGTGGCGGTGGCCTTCGCTGCGAAGGGTTTTGACGTTCTCGGGTTCGATATAAACGAAAACCGGTTGAACGAGTTGCGCAGCGGTCAGGATAGCACGTCGTCTGTCGATGACGCGGATTTGCAGCAGGAAACGCTGGTATTTTCCAACAACGAAAAGGATCTGAGCGATAGGGATGTCTTGATCGTGGCCGTGCCGACACCTGTCGATCACGCCAAACGACCTGACCTTTCGCCTTTCAGAAACGCAGCGGCAACCGTCGGTCGCAATCTGAAACCAGGGGCCATCGTTGTCTTTGAATCAACCGTGTATCCAGGGGCAACCGAAGAGATCGCTGTTCCCGTCCTCGAGAAGGAATCGGGGCTGCTCTTCAACAAGGATTTTGCCGTTGGTTATTCGCCAGAGCGCATAAATCCTGGCGATACCGAGCGAGGGTTTGCGGACATCACAAAAATCGTTTCGGGTTCCAGCCCGGAAACAGCCGAAACGCTCAACACGCTCTATGGAGCCGTTGTCACGGCCGGCATTCACCTTGCTCCGTCGATCCGCGTAGCGGAAGCGGCGAAGGTGATTGAGAACACACAACGCGATCTCAATATCGCTCTCATGAACGAATTGGCGATGCTTTTCCACCAGATGGGCATCGATACCCGGGACGTGTTGAAGGGGGCTTCGACCAAATGGAACTTCCTGCCGTTCCAGCCGGGACTGGTCGGTGGGCACTGCATCGGTGTCGATCCCTATTACCTGACCCACAAGGCACACGAGATCGGCATGACACCTCAGGTTATTCTGGCGGGTCGCGGCACCAACGAAGCAATGCCGGCGTTTATTGCAGGCAAGATCATCCAGGAAAGCGTGAAGCTTGGCATGCCCATGCCCCCGAAAGTTGTCGTTCTCGGCATCACCTACAAGGCGAATGTGCCTGATACCCGTAATTCCAAGGTCGTCGATCTCATCAGGGAGCTGGAAAAGTTTGGGGCACGTGTTCAGGTCTGTGATCCACTTGCACATCCCGATGAGGTTGCGGCCGAATATGGAATCACCCTCACCCGGGAAGAAGACCTCGATGCTGCGGATGTTGCCGTACTTGCGGTCCCGCATCGGCATTTTTTCCAAGATGGAACCGGTTGGCAGGTCCTGAAAGACGTTCTGAAAGATCAACGCGGCCTGGTTGCTGACATACCGGCGCTTTTGGATCGCTCTACTTGTCCGGAGGGAATCCAGCTCTGGCGCCTTTGATTCTAAAGGACTATTTCCGGGTTTTGTTGTGCCTCGGTACGCGACACGAAAATTCGCAGCTCAAGGTCTGCCGTAAAACAGTTCAAACTGCCGGGAATTGCCGCAAGGGTTTGCTCGTATTTTAGCAATCTGAAAAGGGTTTGGAGCCGTATACTATTCGGGTTTCAGGAAAGGAGACACCGAACATGGCTCATGCTCGTTTCTGGAAGATGGTGGCGGTGGCCGGCGTCAGCGCGTTGCTGGCTACAGGGTCTGTCCGCGCCGAAGAAGGCCTCGATAGCAGCGCCTTTCACAAGATCATCAAAAATCAGATGAGTGCGTTTGCGACGGGTAATGCCCAGGCTGCCTTCTCGTTCGCAACCAGTTCCTTGCAACAGCGGTTTCAAACACCAGAGTTCTTCATGGAAATGGTGCGGCAAGGCTACCAGCCAGTTTACAAGCCTCAAAGCGTGACCTTCGGCCGGTCGAAAATGACAAAGCTCGGGCCAACGCAGGAAGTCTATGTAACCGGCCCAAATGGCCAAAACTGGCTGGCTCTCTACAGTTTCGAGCAACAGGATGACGGCAGTTGGAAGATTTCCGGCTGCTATCTGACGAAAGCAGACGGATTTTCCGCCTAGCCAGTTTCAGCCTGAGCCTGGATTGAGTGTGCCGGGTTACAGCGCGGCAATATCGCCGCGCGCCCAGTCTTCCTTGGTCTTTGAGTAGAAGTCTTCGAACGATCCGGCGTCAATCGCGTCGCGCATGCCCTGCATCAGGTGCTGATAGTAGGCGATGTTGTTCCAGGTGAGCAGCATGCCGGCCAGTCCTTCGCCAGCCCGCACGAGATGGTGCAGATAGGCTCTGCTGTAGACGCTAGACGCGGGACAGGTGCTCGCCTCGTCCAGCGGGCGTGGGTCGTCTTGGTGACGGGCATTCTTGAGGTTGACCTTGCCATAGCGCGTATAGGCGAGACCGTGACGTCCTGCGCGGGTTGGCATCACGCAATCAAACTGATCAATGCCGCGCTTCACGCTTTCCAGAAGATCGTCCGGTGTCCCAACGCCCATCAGGTAACGTGGCTTGGCCACCGGCATAACTGGCGTCGTGATGTCGAGCATGCTCAGCATGACGTCCTGAGGTTCACCAACCGCCAGACCGCCAACCGAATAGCCTTCAAACGGCATTTTACCGAGTTCTTCTGCCGAGCGAATACGAAGGTCGGGTTGATCGCCACCCTGAACGATACCGTAAAGCCCCTGCCCTTTCCCTGGTCCACCCATGGCTTCGAACTGTTTGCGAGAGCGTTCTGCCCACCTGAGAGACAGCTCCATAGCTCTTTGGACTTCTTCACGGGGGCTCGGCAACTTGATGCATTCGTCCAGCTGCATCTGGATATCTGACCCGAGGAGACCCTGTATCTCGACTGAACGTTCCGGTGTGAGATGGTACTTCTGACCGTCAATGTGGCTTTGGAAACGCACACCATCTTCATCCAGCTTCCGCAGCTGAGCCAGCGACATCACCTGGAACCCGCCGCTGTCGGTCAGGATCGTGTGAGGCCAGTTCATGAAGGTGTGCAGTCCGCCAAGTCTCGCGACCCGTTCGGCAGTCGGGCGAAGCATCAGGTGATAGGTATTGCCTAGAACCACGTCTGCACCGGTTTCCCGCACCTGCTCCGGGTACATCGCCTTCACAGTTGCCTGAGTGCCCACCGGCATGAAAGCGGGTGTGCGCACAACACCGTGGGGCGTCGTGATTTCGCCGCGCCGCGCCGCGCCGTCCGTGGTGATCAGCTTGAAGCTGAAGGTCTTGCCGGTTTTTTCGGTCATGATTGGTCCTCAGACAGCGCCTTCCTGCGGGAAAAGCAAGGAAGCGTCGCCATAGCTGTAAAAACGGTATTCCTGAGAAATAGCGTGTGCATAGGCACGCCGCATCGTGTCCAGACCCGAAAGAGCCGACACCAGCATGAACAACGTAGAACGCGGAAGATGGAAGTTGGTCATCAACGCGTCGATCGCCTTGAAGCGGTAGCCGGGCGTGATGAAGATCGAGGTTTCACCCGCAAAGGCGGCAATGGCGCCACTTGCCTGGGCGGAGCTTTCAAGGATCCGCAGGGATGTCGTGCCGACGCTGACAACCTTGTTACCCCTTGCCTTGACGGCCAGAAGTGCGGCGGCAGTCTCTTCGGAGATTTCGCCCCATTCTGCGTGCATCTTGTGATCTGCAGTGTCTTCCGCCTTTACCGGCAGAAAGGTGCCGGCTCCGACATGCAGTGTTACGCGGTGCTGTTCGATACCGCGCTCGCTCAATGCCTTCAGCAGTTCAGGCGTAAAATGAAGACCCGCTGTCGGTGCGGCAACGGCACCGTCCTTTTCGGCAAAAATCGTCTGATAGTCCCTGCGATCCTGGTCGTCTTCGCCACGCTTTTGCGCAATATACGGTGGCAAGGGTATGTGTCCAACGGATGCGATTGCAATGTCGAGATCAGGTCCGGACCGGTCGAAAGTCAGCAGTACTTCACCGCTGTCGCCCTTTTCGGTCACTTCCGCCGTTAGCCGTGTGCCGAACCCTTCGAAAAGGACAGTATCGCCAACCTGCAACTTCTTTGCCGGCCGGACGAAGGCCTTCCAGCGGTCCGGCCCGGTGCGCATGTGCAGCGTCGCCCCGATGCCCGCGGTAATGTCTCCTCGCAGGCGTGTTCCTTCAAGCTGTGCGGGTATGACCTTGGTATCGTTGAAGACCAGCGCATCACCGGGCTCCAGCAACAGCGGCAATTCGCGAACACCCGTGTCGGATAGTTCAGGTTCAGCACCTGGTTTAACGACAAGCATGCGAGCGGAATCACGTGGCCGAGCCGGGCGCAAGGCGATCCGCTCGTTGGGAAGAACAAAGTCGAATTGGTCGACGCGCATGGTGATTTGCTACTGACGGATCTCTGGAAGGTTTCGGGGTGCGGCGCCATTCCATCCAGAGCGGCAACCGGACTTTCAGTCAGCGGCTCTTACTGGCGACGGCGGAGCAGGTCAACCGTCTGACGGTACATCCAAAACAAAACAGCGCGGATGAATGATCCGCGCTGCATCGTTAAAGCCACTTTCAGGTGGTTCAGGCCGCGTCGGCCGCCACTTTCAAGGAGACGATATTGTCCGGATTGGAAACCGGTTCGCCACGCTTGATCTTGTCGACATTGTCCATGCCTTCGATCACTTCACCCCAGACGGTGTACTGACCGTCGAGCCAGGGCGCGTCGGTAAAGCAGATGAAGAACTGGCTGTCACCGGAGTTCGGGTCCATTGCGCGAGCCATGGAGCAGGTGCCGCGCACGTGCTTCTCATTGCTGAATTCCGCTTTCAATTTCTTGCCGGAACCACCAGTGCCAGTGCCCTGCGGGCAGCCGGTCTGTGCCATGAAGCCGTCGATTACGCGGTGAAACACGATGCCGTCGTAAAAACCTTCGCGGACCAGCTCCTTGATACGTGCGACATGTGTCGGCGCGAGGTCCGGCTTCAGTTCGATAACAACCGGTCCCTGGCTGGTTTCCATGAGAAGGGTGTTTTCGGCGTCTTTGATTTCAGCCATCGAGTATCTCCTTGGGTATTTTCGAAATTGTAGTCGCGTGAACGTTATTGTGCGTCCGAGGCGACCTGCATCTTGATGATCTTGTCCGGATTTGCCGGCGGTTCGCCGCGGGTGATGTTGTCGACAAATTCCATACCATCGACGACTTCACCGAATACGGTGTACTGGCCATTCAGCCAGTCGCCATCGCCGAACATGATGAAAAACTGGGAATTGGCGCTGTCCGGGCTAGCGGAACGTGCCATGCCGAGCGTGCCACGCTTGAACGGTGCGTTGGAAAACTCAGCCTTCAGGTTAGGTTCGCTGGAACGGCCTGTACCGGTGCCCGTCGGGTCACCGGTCTGGGCCATGAAGCCGTCGATGACGCGATGGAAGACGATACCGTCGTAAAAACCTTCGCGAGAAAGCTTCTTGATCCGCTCAACGTGAGCCGGAGCAAGGTCCGGACGAAGCTGTATGACGACGCGTCCGTCCTTCAAATCGAGATAAATTGTGTTTTCCGGATCGGTGCCTTGGGCACTGGCGGCCGAAGGCAGGATCAGAAGTGAAGCCAGAACGGCAAAAATTGCAAAAAAGCGCGACACTGGAGACTCCTAAGGTTCAGGTCTAGAGCTTGGCTTTGAATTACGCGCCGGGTTTCGCGCGCGATCTCAATGGTTCGGCAACCGGTTCCGGCACAAAAGCGGAAATTTCTCCGCCCATCTTCGCGATTTGACGTACCAAGGTGGCCGTGATGTGGCGCACGTTCGGAGAAGCCGGAAGAAATACCGTACGAATGTCAGGTTCCAGCGTGCCGTTCATGCCCGCCATCTGCATCTCGTAGTCAAAATCCGTCCCGTCCCGCAGACCGCGAACCAGGTAAGCGGCGTTTTGCTGGCGTGCCGTTTCGATGACCAGATTGTCGAAGGCGATGACATCAATCCGTTCAGCTTCCTGCGGAGTAAATTCCGAACGCGCCGAAGCATGGATCAATTCGACCCGTTCCTCGAAGGAAAACAGGGGAGACTTGCCGGGGTGAATGCCAATGGCAACCACCACCTTGTCCGCCAGCGCAAGCGACTGACGCAATATATCCATGTGGCCATTGGTGACGGGATCGAAGGATCCAGGATAAAGCGCAATACGATTCATGGCACCTTCCTTACTCTGCCTGCATCGGCCTAACAAGTAGAACGCAGGCATGAACGCGTCTTTTGCCAGTAACTGACATTGTGTGACGACCGTCACAACTCTCTTTGCAAACCTAGGTCAAAGTGGCTCCATCGAAATCAATTGGCGTGAGCAGGAGCCAGCATCATGAGGAGCACTACTACAATCGACCGGACCGCAACGGCTATCGCGGTACGTCCTTTTGCCTTTCAGTCAAAGGCAATCGATCCGGCCGGACAATTCAAGATGGCCGCTATTTTCGTTCTGGCGTTGTTGACGATGATTGCCGCAGGCATGATGAGCATGCACCCGAGCAAAGCGTCTCAGGCAGAAGGTCTGACCAGCCTGGCAACGCAGGGACTTGCTTCCACCAAGTCCGACCGCGCTGTGCAAATTCCGGCATCAAAGGCATGTGAAACACAAGCTTGGGGCGCCTGGAGCGAAGACTGTGCAGCGGCACTGACCGGTGCGAACCGTGTACGCAACGTGTCCTTCGTCACCGTCGAAAAAACGGCACCCACCGTAAATGAAACAATTCTGGCCCGTTACCCCGTGGCCAACTGAGCTTCGTCTCAAACCTCCCTCCCCGTAACGGCAAACAGCGGCTCAGGTTCCACCCTGGCCGCTGTTGTCGTTTTCAGGTCTAGCCAATCAGAGATCAGGCTTCTGGAGGCGTTTCATCTCCTTCGGCGGAATCGTTACCGGCGTCATTCTCACCCGGTTCAGCTGAACCCTCAGCTTCTCCTTCCAGGGCGTCTTCGAGGACGTCGTCTTCATCGACTTCGGAGATCCCTTCGACCGCAACGACTTTTTCATCGGCTGCCGTCTTGAAGACGATCACGCCCTGGGTCGCTCGCCCGGCGATGCGGATACCGTCCACCGGACAGCGGATCAACTGTCCACCATCCGTCACCAGCATGATCTGGTGGCTGTCTTCGACAGGGAAAGACGAGATCAGACCGCCATTCCGGCTGTTGACAGCCATGGCCGTGATGCCTTTGCCGCCTCGGCCGGTGACCCGGTACTCGAAGGAGGACGTCCGCTTGCCGTAGCCGTTTTCAGAGATGGTCAGGATGATCTGCTCGGCTGCACTCATCTGAGCGTAGCGTTCCTGAGGCAGATCGCCTGCAACTACGCCCTCTTCATCTGCACCGTTACCGTTCTCATCTGCTTCTCCACGCATTGCACGGGAAAGCTTTAGGTAGGCGGCGCGCTCTTCTGCCGTCACATCGATGTGGTGCAGGATCTGCATGGAGATCACGCGATCCTCTTCGGCCAGACGAATTCCGCGGACCCCGACAGAATTACGACCAGCGAACACACGAACATCCGTTACGGGGAAGCGGATACACTGACCGAAGTTGGTCGTCAGCATCACATCGTCATGTTCAGAACAGGTGTCGACGCCGACAATCCCGTCACCGTCTTCCAGCTTCATGGCAATCTTGCCGTTCCGGTTGATGTTGACGAAATCGGACAGTTTGTTGCGCCGGATGGTGCCACGAATGGTCGCGAACATCACATCCAGGTTTGCCCAGCTGTCCTCGTCTTCCGGCAATGGCAGGATCGAGGTGATCTGTTCGCCCTGTTCGAGAGGTAGCAGGTTGATCAATGCCTTTCCGCGCGAGGTCGGTCCGCCGAGTGGAAGACGCCACACCTTCATCTTGTAACAGATGCCGCGCGAGGAGAAGAACAGAACCGGTGTGTGGGTATTGGCGACGAACAGCCTGGTGACGAAATCCTCGTCCTTGGTCGCCATGCCGGACCGGCCCTTGCCTCCGCGTCGTTGTGCACGGTAGGTCGCCAGCGGCACGCGCTTGATGTAGCCACCGTGAGACACGGTCACGACCATGTCTTCGCGCTGGATCAGGTCTTCTTCGTCGAAATCTGCCCCGCCTTCGATGATTTCGGTTCGGCGCGGAGTTGCAAATTCTTCCTTGATCTCAAGCATTTCGTTGCGGACGATCTCCTGGATCCTGGCCCGGGAGCGCAGGATGTCGAGATAGTCGGAAATTTCCGCACCAATCTTGTTGAGTTCTTCCTCGATTTCGTCACGGCCCATCGCCGTCAGGCGCTGCAGACGCAGATCGAGAATGGCTCGTGCCTGTTCTTCTGACAGTTTGTAGGTGCCGTCGTCCTGCACCATGTGGCGCGGATCGTCGATCAGAAGAATGAGCGATTCAACATCCTTTGCCGGCCAGTTGCGCTCCATCAGCTGCGCTCTCGCCGTTGCCGGGTCCGGTGCGCTGCGGATGAGCTTGATGACTTCATCAATGTTGGCAACTGCAATGCCCAGGCCCACCAAGATGTGGGCACGGTCACGGGCTTTCTTCAGCAGGTAGCGTGTGCGTCGCTGGATCACCTCCTCGCGGAAGGAGACGAAGGCGCGCAGCATGTCGGAGAGGTTCATCTGCTCCGGCTTGCCGCCGTTCAGAGCAACGATGTTGGCACCGAACGATGTCTGCAACTGACTGAAACGGTAGAGCTGGTTCAGGATCACGTCCGGAACCGCATCGCGCTTCAGCTCGATCACGACCCGCATGCCCGAGCGGTCGCTCTCGTCACGAATGTCCGAGATGCCCTCGATACGCTTGTCGCGCACCAGTTCGGCAATCTTCTCGATCATCGTCGATTTGTTGACCTGATACGGAATTTCCGTGACGATCAGTGCCGTTCGGTCCTTGCGCACTTCCTCGACGTCGACTTTCGCCCGCATGACGATCGAACCGCGGGCCGTTTCATAGGCACTACGGATACCCGACCGACCGAGGATCATGCCACCCGTTGGGAAATCCGGGCCTGGAACGATCTGCATCAGTTCTTCGAGTGACATCGCCGGATTTTCCATCACGGCAATGGCGGCATCGATCACTTCGCCCAGGTTGTGCGGCGGAATGTTGGTTGCCATGCCTACTGCGATACCACCGGCACCGTTGACGAGGAGGTTCGGGAACTTGGCAGGAAGGACGACGGGCTCGCTCTCGGAGTTATCGTAGTTTTCCTGAAAGTCGACCGTCTCCTTGTCGATATCGTCCAGCAGTTTGTGGGCGACCTTTTCGAGACGGCACTCGGTGTAGCGCATGGCCGCGGCTGGATCGCCGTCGATGGAGCCGAAGTTACCCTGCCCGTCAATCAACGGCAGTCGCAGCGAGAAATTCTGCGCCATGCGCACCAGCGCATCGTAAATCGCGCTGTCACCATGCGGGTGATACTTACCCATGACGTCACCGACCACGCGGGCCGACTTGCGATAGGGCTTGTTCCACTCGTAGCCGTTTTCGTGCATCGAGTAGAGAATGCGCCGGTGAACCGGTTTGAGGCCGTCGCGGACGTCAGGCAGCGCACGCGACACGATCACGCTCATCGCGTAATCGAGATAGCTGCGCTTCATTTCATCGACGATGGAGACCGGTTTGATATCGGACGGAAGACCGTCAGTGGGCGTGCTGTTGTCCTGGTCAGCCAAGGAAGACACTCATTTCATTGTTATTGCTTGCTCTTTTATATCCGATTCAAGACGCCGCTCCAAATTCTCGGCGCTTTTCCGCCTAAGTAATAGGGGTTTAATTTCAATGCTTTACGAGGAGTATACACAGGGGGCAAAAATCATTTGGCTTGAGAACATGCCACCACATCGCAAAGCTCTATAGTAAGGCGACAAAAGCGCCTTAAAAACCGGTCCGGGAATCGCCATGCTCGACTACTACATCAACGCCTTCGCGACCCTATTTGTCACCATTGATCCGGTCGGCCTGGCCCCGATGTTTCTTGCAATCACGGCTGGAATGAGCAAGCACGACAGGCGCAAGGTCGCCATTCGGGCAACCATTACGGCGGCGGCCATACTCCTTGTTTTTTATGCGTCCGGACAGACGGTGCTGAATGTACTCGGCATCTCCGTGTCCGCTTTCAGGGTCGCCGGAGGCATCCTGTTGTTCCTGATCGCGATCGAGATGATTTTCGGCAAGCGCCAGGCGCGTAAAACCGAAACCGCCGAAAAGGCGATGGAATCGGAAGCGCATCATGGAACGATCAATGAACTCGCCATCTTTCCTTTGGCGATACCGCTTATTTCGGGACCCGCGGCAATCTCCGCGATCATCCTGTTGTCCAGTCAGGCTCCGGATACCCTCGCCTATGCAGGCCTCGGCGGCGTCATCGCGATCATCCTGCTGAGTTGCATGGGTGCCTTTCTCTTGGCTGACAAGATTGAACGGCTCCTGGGAGAAACCGCACAGCTGGTTATCACCCGACTTCTCGGCGTGCTGTTGGCAGCTCTATCCGTACAATTCGTTGCGGACGGCATTTTGGCCTTTATCCGCACCTGACTGAGGCAATGCTTATCGGTCCAGGTTCAACTTGTACTCTTGTGGCGAAACACCGTGCACCGTGTCTCGTGCCCGGATGATGACCTGTGACACGCCCTCTGGGATCGTGATGCCCGATTGGGATCGCGTGAAGGATTGCTCGTCGACATGGGGGTGAAGGAGCACTCTCTCGCCTAACAATTCTCCGTCTGGCGTAAAGATCTGCCAAAGGTCGGCGTAGTGATCCCAACCCGTATCGTCATGCCTGAGAGTTACTGCGAAGGTCCACGTGCCTGCAGATCCGGTTGCTGTTGCCGAGACAATCTCGACCTCACCTGCCCGTGCTGAGAACGCTCCGAACACCGAGGACAAGAGCAACACCGCAAGCGCTGTCGAACATCTTAGGTTCATGACGCATTTCTCCCTTGGATTTCGCGGGAGCATCCTCGCAACGGGCCGCGGATTGACAAAGTCACGAATGCGTCAGGAGGCTCGATGGTTTGCGAGCGACAAACGAAACTCATCTGCCTGGAAAAACGTCAGCCTGCCTGCTGAAGGTGGCTGTCCCGTTTAAACCCTTTTGGCCAGAGCGTCTTGTTTTCGTTCCCCCAGCGTGCAAGGGCCTTCACCACCGGCTCCAGCGACACGCCAAGGTCGGTCAGTTGATATTCAACCTTCGGCGGAACAACAGGATAGACGGTCCTCACGATCAACCCGTCAGCTTCCATACTACGGAGTTGAGCGGTCAAGATCCGTTGTGTGATGTCCGGAAGCGCTTTCTGGAACTCGTTGAAGCGCATCACTTCTTTTTCCATCAACAGGAACAGAATGACGCCTTTCCACTTGCCGTCGATCAAACTGAGCGCTGCTTCGACAGCACAGCCCGGATGGCAGCCATAAACGTCCTTGACCAGTTTGGGTCCTGATTTCCTAACGGTATCCATTTTGTGCCTAAGGTTCTTTTTTGTCAGTTACGGCTAGAATTGTGCATTCTTGCGCCAAACAATTTTATGATCAATTTGATTGGTACGCAAATCAGGAGAACACAGTATGCGTGCCATCGGATTTTTTGAACCACTTCCTATTGATGACCCGAAGTCGTTGACTGATCTCGACCTACCAAGGCCGGTGCCTTCCGGAAAGGATCTTCTCGTTGAGGTCAAGGCTGTTGCGGTCAACCCAGTCGACACCAAGGTGCGGCAATCCCGAACTTCGCAAAACGGCGCGCCAGTCGTCCTTGGATACGACGCGGCCGGGATCGTCGCCGAAGTGGGTCCTGACGTTACCAGCTACAAGGTGGGCGATGAGGTCTATTATGCCGGCGACATCACCAGGGACGGAACCAACTCGGAGTACCATCTCATTGATGAACGCATTGTGGGCCGCAAACCCACGAGCCTGAGTTTTGCCGAGGCAGCAGCCATGCCCTTGACGGCGATCACCGCCTGGGAAGCCCTGTTCGACCGGCTGAAGGTGAATGACCCGGTTCCAGCTGGTTCGAACACTCTCCTGATCATTGGCGGTTCGGGAGGCGTCGGTTCCATTGCGGTTCAACTTGCCCGCCAATTGACGAACATGACGATTATCGCAACTGCTTCAAGACCGGAGAGCCGTTCCTGGGTGAGTGAGCTTGGTGCGCATCATGTTCTCGATCATTCAAAACCGATGGCGCCTCAGATCGAAGCCCTGGGACTGGAAGCCCCCGGCTATGTTTTCTCGACAACGCACACAGAGCAACACGTGAACGATATTGCAGAATTGATCGCGCCACAGGGCCGTTTTCTGCTCATCGACGATCCCGACAACGTCAGCATTGGGCCCTTCAAACTGAAGGCGATATCGATCCACTGGGAGATGATGTTTACCCGTTCCATGTACCAGACGACCGATATGGATGAGCAACGCAAGCTGTTGAACAACGTCGCTGACCTTGTTGATGCAGGCAAGCTCAAGACCACGTTGACGGAAGTGATTGAACCCATCAATGCAAGTAATCTGCGCGTCGCGCATCAGAAGATTGAAAGCAATAAAACCATTGGGAAGATCGTTCTTGCCGGGTTTTAGTATCAAGTGATGCCGTTTAACAGGTGACACTTACCTCCTCTTGCACATTCAGGCTGCCATCTTCATGCTTTCGCTGGAGGCTTGGAGATGGCGGAACACAACGTTGAAGACATTCGGATCAAGCTCTTGTCGCTCAAGTCCGAACTTGAAACATTGAGCGAATTGTCCGGGGAAGCCCGTGCCACGGTGGAGCTAGATCAACAATCAGTCGGTCGATTGTCGCGTATGGACGCGCTTCAAGGACAAGCGATGGCACAGGCAGCCGAACGGCAGCGCCGGGCGACAATCCAGAAAATCGACGCGGCCTTATCAAGGTTGGAAGCTGGCGAATACGGTGACTGCGTGGAGTGCGGTGAAGAGATTTCCGTGAAACGGCTACAGGTGGACCCGGCCGCAGCATTCTGTATCAAATGCGCAAGATAAGGGCACACATTTCGCTCTCAGGTCTATCGCTCGAAATGTCGACGCAAGCCTGTCAGGAAATCCGACACTTTTCGTGAAATCTCAATCAGCGGGAACGCCTTCAGCCGAGATTCCGTCCAGTCTGACTGCGGAGCAAGCTGCATCTGCAGTTCGACTATTGCTTGTCGTTCCCCGATACCAAGCGGAAGTTTTTCAGCCGCTGCCAGGAGCAGCAGTTTCTCATGAATTTGCCGTAGGATGGAAAGCGCCTCACCCATCCGTTCCGTAAGTCCGGGATCTTCCCGCCATGTGTGCCCGTGAAACACTTCCTGCGTCACACGTTGTCCTGCACCGTGACAATCATAGGTAATGCATCCACTGAATCCGAGACGCGACCTGTCATCGAAGATGGCACAACGTCCGCAGCTATCCAGGTTCGGGCAAACCTCGCCTGCTGCCTTGTCGATACCAAAGGACTCGGATTGGTCAAATGCAAAGACAACACAGCAAAGGGCTGCACAAGAAGCACAGTCTGGTGTCAGGTCCGGATGCCGTGGTGTATTCATTCACGCTCAAATCTCAACAAGGCGCTGAGCCACCAATTTCGAGAGCTCGTATCGTGATCTTTCGAAAGCCTGTCGGGTATTCAAATCTTTTAAGTTGAGCAATCCAGTCTCTTTTCAAGAAGAGACTCCTTCCCCGTCAACTCTGACAGCCATGAAGGACTTGGTCAAAAACAGGAATTTTTCCTGCTTGACGAGCGCATCATCGAAAAGCGCCTTGAACATGGACTTGCTCAGCAGGCGCGCACTTTCGACGATTTCGACGGCCTCATCGGTATTGGCCCCTTTTGCCCAATGCCCCAGGGAAAAGTGAGCAACAAGCCAGACCCTTAAAGGCTTCGGCAGCCAATGGAAAAAGAGCGTCATGCAATGCGGCTCAATGGGAAACCAGAAATTTGGTGTCTGGACAAAATAACCGCCGTGGAAATCCCGGATATTTGACGCAAACCGCTTCATTTGCGCCCAGTCACCAACATGCTCGATTACGGAGTTTGAATGGATCAGGTCATAGTCCTGAGGGTCCAGGTAACTCCAGATGTCTTCTGTGGCATTACCTGTCAAAAAATCAAATCTCCCGTCTGCCTCAAAGGCTTGAGATCCCGGGAGATTTAAAAGGGTAATTTGTACGTTGTTGCGATCCAGAAAATCTTTGTCGATGATGTTCCAATATTGAACAGTCCCGCCAATATCTAGTATTTTTACACGGCCCTTCTCAGAAAATTTACTCTCTATCAATTCACAAAAATACTTAATTCTCTTTTTTCTAGCTGCTTTGCCGAGACTGAAGCCGTCATTTTCATATCCAGAAATAATTTTAGTTAATTTACTCACTTCAATCATTCCCATCTTTATTCGGCGAAGCAACTGACAGAGCAACAGTTTGAGGACTGTTTATATGAGCGCCTGCAAATATACAGTTAATCGAAGCAAGTTGCAGTTCGCTCACAGCATCGAGGCGCTATAAACAAAAGCAAATGCACGAGCACAAACATGGACCTTTCGCCAATGCATGCAGGCTCGACAATCGTTCGTGCAATCACATTCCTGCGTTCGCAGAGTTACCCGCGATATTTCGGTCCGCACACGTCAAGACCCGCCAAGCGACGTCGGGTCCAAGTGATCCAAAGCCTTGCTTATTCCCACTCAATAGTGCCGGGTGGTTTTGACGTAATGTCATAGGTTACGCGGTTGATGCCCTGTACCTCATTAATGATACGGGTTGCCGTCTCACCCAGGAAATCATGCGTGAAGGGGAAATAGTCGGCGGTCATGCCGTCGACTGACGTCACGGCTCTCAACGCGCAGGCGTAGTCATATGTGCGGCCATCGCCCATGACACCGACCGTTCGCACTGGAAGGATGGCAACGAAAGCCTGCCAGATATCGTCATAGAGACCGTGCTTACGGATCTGGTCGATATAAACCGCATCAGCCTTTCGAAGAATTTCAAGTTTCTCGCGGGTGATTTCACCTGGACAACGAATGGCAAGTCCAGGTCCCGGGAAGGGGTGGCGGCCGATGAACTTCTCGGGAAGGCCGAGTTCACGGCCAAGCGCCCTCACCTCGTCCTTGAAGAGCTCACGCAGCGGCTCGACCAGCTTCAGTCCCATCTTTTCCGGCAACCCGCCGACATTATGATGCGACTTGATGGTGACCGACGGACCTCCGGAGAAGCTGACGCTCTCAATCACGTCCGGATAGAGCGTACCTTGAGCGAGAAACTCAGCGCCCTCAATCTCATTCGCATGTTTCTGGAAAACGTCGATGAACAGTTTTCCGATGATCTTGCGTTTGGTTTCCGGGTCGGAAACACCGTCCAGCTCTCCCAGGAACAGTTCGCTCTCATCCGCATGGATCAAGGGAATGTTGTAGTTATCCCTGAACATGGACACCACTTCTTCCGCCTCGTTCAGGCGCAACAAGCCGTGGTCCACGAAGACACATGTGAGCTGATCCCCGATCGCCTCATGGATCAATACAGCAGCAACGGAGCTGTCGACACCACCGGAGAGACCACAAATGACCCTCTTGTCACCGACCTGCTCGCGGATGCGCGCAATGGCGTCGTCCTTGTAGGCTCCCATGGTCCAGTCACCGGTGAAGCCGGCAAGTCGGACGAAATTCTCATAAAGCTTCTTGCCGTTCGGCGTGTGGTGCACTTCCGGGTGAAACTGTACGGCGTAGAAGTTTCTCTCCTTGTCCGCGGTAATCGCGTAGGGAGCGTTTGGCGATGTGCCGAAGACCTCAAAGCCTGGTGCGATCCGGCTGACATGGTCGCCATGGCTCATCCAGACCTGTTCTTTCCCGTCGGCAAACCATCCATCCAGGATCGACAGTTTGTTCTCGACTGGTGTCACGAATGCTCTGCCAAACTCGGCCGTGCCGCCACCGCCGGAAATCTTGCCACCGTCAACCTGTCCGCCCAGCTGTTGCATCATCACCTGTTGGCCGTAACAGATCCCCAGGATCGGAACGCCCATTGTGTAGACACTTTCCGGCGGACGCGGTGAACCGGCTCGTGTAACCGAATCCGGGCCGCCTGAGAAAATTACCGCCTTGGGCGAAAACTCGCTCAAAAAGGCGTCGGTAACGTTCTGATATGGGTGGATTTCGCAGTAGACATTTAACTCGCGCAGGCGCCGCGCGATGAGCTGCGTGACCTGGGAGCCGAAGTCGATGATAAGAAGGCGCTGATGCTGGGTCATGGCCAGCTTCTAACCGGTCTTTTGAGTAAAATGAACCCGAATTTCACAGCCGATGCTGTCCCGCACAAGATTTTGCCGATAACTCCTGTTCCGCGGCTTTCTTGTGTCGTAACTTTGGCGGGCAAATGTTTCCGGCGGACAAGCTGTGTACGGCTGAAATTCGCTTTTGACCGGCGCGCGCCTGCTCCTTAGGTTAACCATAAGCCCCCGTGCTTCGTCTCCGGTGAGACAAGCTGCTGGCAGGTGCTTTTAGGAAAACCGACCCAGATGACCGCAGCTGCCCGTAAAGCGTTTGAAGAAGCCGTAGCCCTTGAAAATGCGGGCAATCTTGACAGGGCGCTGGTGTCTTATCTGAAAGCCCAGGAACTGTCGCCGGACGACACGGAAATTGCCTACAGGACGGCGTCCGCGTTGCTCCAGACCGGGTATCTGGACGAGGCGCAATCGCAGTTACGCCGCATCGTGTTTGCCGAACCAGACCACCTGAATGCTCGCGCGAGCCTCGGTAACTGTCAGTTGCTGCTCGGTGACATGGCAAACGCCCGGCAAAATTTTGCTGATGTGCTCTCTCAAGCACCGGACAATCGAAACGCGCTCTATGGTCTTGCCAGTGTTTTGCTGAAAGAAGACAAACCCGAAGAAGCTTCCGTTCCGGCCCGACGCCTGGTCGAGCTACTGCCGGATACGCCAGCTGTCTTGTCTCTTTTCGCAGACACACAGGCACGTGTTGATCAAAAGGCAGCAGCGATCGCGGCTTATCGGAAAGCGCTGAAGGCCGATCCGGACTACGGTCCTGCGCTCATTGGCCTGTCGCAGACATTGCTGCTGCGTAAACGCTTTGACGAAGTGATCGAACTGACGATCCGGGCAAGTGAGCGAGCGCCGGCAGACCCGCTCCCTCTGGACCTGTTGGCCGATGCACTTGCCGGGAAAGGCGCCCTGGAAGATGCTCGTGAAGCCGCGCTTGCCGCGTTGAAGCTATCTCCGAGATCAATACAGACCCACGTTCGGCTCAGCAGTATTGCGCGTAAGTTTGGTGATCATGGCGCAGCTCTGAAACACGCCCTGGCCGCGCACGATCTCGACAAATCAGCAAAAGAACCTCTGAATGCACTTGGAGCCGCCCTCGCCGCACTCAAGTATTCCAACCAGGCCAGATCCGTCCTGACGGCCATGTCTCGAGGCGACGGTCTGGAGCCGGCCATTCGAGAACTCGTCGAAGGCCTGGTTGTCGCCGAAAGGAAATCACCGGAAGCAGGCCCAGCGAGCTCCCCTGCGACTTCAGCAACGGAAGCACCTTCGTCAGATAATCCCGACGATGCTGCAAAAATCGCTCAAGAAGAAGAAACCAAACAGGTAATTCAACACCAGGAAAGCCTGGAGCCCGTGACTTCAAAGAAGTTACTCGCAACTGACGGCGATCAATTGCCGAACGTTCTCGGGCTGCGCCGTCAGGACAGATCCTGACGGCAAATACTGTCTGAACTCACTGCACGCGCCGGAACAGGGCAATGAAGAAACCGTCCGTCTGGGTAGACCCGGGCGTCAGCAGAATGTCGCCACGGTCGGAAACGTATTTCGGGAGCCGTGCATCCGGCAGAGTTGTTTTCCAGATATCCAGCGCGGAAACAGACTGGAACGACGGATTTTGCTCCAGGAACCAGTCCGCCTGGGCCTGGTTTTCCTCACGCAGGACGGAACAGGTCGCGTAGGCAAGACGTCCCCCCGGCTTGACGTATCTGCTCGCGCTTTCCAGTACACGGCGCTGGTCTTCGATACGATCCTGCAAGGCCTTTTCCGCCAGCTTCCACTTGGAGTCCGGCCGGCGACGCCATACGCCGGTCCCCGTGCAAGGGGCGTCGATGAAAACCAGGTCCATCTGATCGACAAGATCGTCGAGGCTTGAGGTTGCAGGATCTTTCACCTGAATGTTTCGAACACCGGCCCGCTGCAGTCTTTCGTGGATCGGAGCAAGCCTGAGCCGGTCCGCGTCATAGGCATATAGCTGCCCCTTGTTCTGCATGGTGGCAGCCAGAGCCAGTGTCTTGCCACCACCGCCAGCGCAAAAGTCCAAAACCTGATCACCAGGTTTGGCTTGCGCAAGATGAGCCGCCAGTTGGCTGGCCTCGTCCTGCAATTCAAACCAACCCTTTCGATAGCCTTCCTCAGCCTGAACATGCGGCATGCGGCCAAGATCAGGCTTGGCCTCGATGCGCGCACCAACTGGTGACAGCGGTGTTGCCTTTGCCCCGGTATGAGCCAGCCGCTTGAGAACCTTGTCCCGGTCAGATTTGAGCGTATTGGTTCTCATGTCGACCGGGGCGCGTGTTGCCAGCGCCTGGCCTTCTTCAATGGTGTTTTCGCCGAAGACGGTCTCAAAATGCGGCCAAAGCCATTCTGGAATATCTGCCTGTTCAAAAGGCGCCGGCGTGCTGTCAGGCTCCTGCGAGAGGCAAGCGATTTCATCAGCCGACAATGCAGCCGGAGCATGATGATCCTGCTCAAGAATGTCGCTTAACGCCTGCAGGCCTTTGCCCCAACCCAGGCAATAGGTCGCTAGAACGACGGCTCTTGCCGAACCGTCTTTCATTCTTGCACCAAGCGAAGCCTTGTTCCGAAGTGCGTCAAACACAAGATTGCCGATGACCGTCCGGTCACCGGAACCTGCAAACCGGTGTGCGGAACCCCAGTCTTTCAGGGCAAGCTGCACAGGCCTGTGCCGCGTTTCCACTTCAGTCAGGACTTCAATTGCCGCCGCCAGGCGTCCGCCATCTTTCATGCTGTTCCTTTGCGGGGCGCCTATAGCAAAGCGCCCCGGTACCGAGTGGTTTAAACGTTGGACGGGTAATTTGGGCTTTCTCGTGTAATCGTCACATCATGGGCATGGCTTTCCCGCAAGCCTGCACCAGAGATCCGTACAAAACGCGCCTTTTCCTGAAAATCAGGAATGTTGCGGCCGCCAACATAGCCCATTGCAGCCCTCAAGCCACCTGCCAGTTGATGCAGAACGCTGCCAAGCGCACCTTTGTAAGGCACCTGACCTTCGATGCCTTCCGGTACAAGCTTGAGACTGTCGCGTACTTCCGCCTGGAAATAGCGATCGGCCGAGCCACGTGCCATGGCGCCGACGGACCCCATGCCCCGATAGGATTTGTAGGATCGTCCCTGGTGCAAATAGACCTCGCCCGGGCTTTCTTCAGTGCCTGCCAGAAGAGAGCCGACCATGACGGACGCCGCGCCGGCGGCAATCGCCTTGGCCAAGTCGCCGGAAAATTTGATGCCGCCATCGGCGACCACAGGTACGCCCTGCTTGTCGGCTTCGTTCACTGAATCCATGATGGCCGTTAGCTGCGGAACGCCAACGCCAGCGACAATTCGGGTGGTGCAAATGGAACCCGGGCCAATGCCGACTTTTACCGCATCTGCACCGGCATCAATCAAAGCCTTGGTTGCGTCACTGGTTGCCACGTTGCCTGCAAGTACCTGCACGGAATTGGAAAGGCTTTTTACCCGGCCGACCATGTCGAGAACCTTCTGGGAATGGCCATGGGCCGTGTCGACCACAAGAAGGTCCACACCTGCGTCGATCAGACGTTCTGCGCGGGCAAACCCTTCTTCCCCGACGCTGGTTGCCGCTGCAACGCGTAACCGGCCCTGATCGTCCTTGGACGCATTCGGATTGAGCTGCGCCTTTTCCATGTCCTTGACGGTGATGAGACCGATGCAGTTCCGGTTGTCATCCACGACCAGAAGCTTTTCGATGCGGTTCTGATGAAGTAGCCGCTTGGCGTCATCCTGGCTGACGTTCTCGTTGACAGTGACGAGATCGTCCTTCGTCATCAGTTCATGGATCTTCTGGTCGGGATTGGACGCGAACCGCACGTCCCTGTTTGTCAGGATGCCAACCAGCTTGCCAGTGGTCTGACCGCCTGCTCCGCCGTTTTGAACGACCGGAACGCCGGAAATGCCATACCGTTTCATCAGGTCAAGAGCGTCCTGCAGGGTCGCGTCCGGCCCGATGACCAGCGGATTGACCACCATCCCGGATTCGAACTTCTTGACCATCCGGACCTCTTCGGCCTGCTGGTCGAGAGAAAGGTTGCGGTGAATGACGCCAATGCCACCTGCCTGAGCCATGGCGATTGCCAGACGGCCTTCGGTAACTGTGTCCATTGCCGACGAGATTATCGGAATATTGAGTTCAAGTTCCCGTGTGACCCGGGTGCGCAGGTCAACTTCACCCGGCATGACTTCCGAGTGGCCAGGGATCAGCAAGACATCGTCAAACGTCAGGGCTTGCTGTCCAGTGGTAGGGACATAGAAGGATGCCATTGCCAATTCCCCTTTGTAAAAAAATAGCTGAGACGCACGCTTTGATCAAAAGCCTGCATCTTTCGAGTCGCTTCGGCTGTGCCGGAGAAGTTGGCGCGGGTCAATAACACGCAGGTGACAGAAAGAAAAGGGGGTGACGCCCGCTATGGGGCGTTCCCCCTGTATCTCTAGGCAAACCGGCTTCCCGGTCGAGTTGAATACTGTTCAGTCCGGATCAAGATCACTTCCGCGAAAGCCCTTCGCGATCACATAAAGTTCCGGGCTTTCCTTGCGACTAGCCGGCGGTTTTAGATGGGCGACCGATTTGAATTCGCGTTTCAGGTCGTTAAGCAGTGCATTTTCCGTCCCGCCCCGAAAAACCTTCGCCAGGAACGAGCCTCCCGGAACGAGGTTGCGTCTCGCGAAATCGATTGCGATCTCGAAAAGATGCGTCGTGCGCAAATGGTCGGTCTGCTTGTGGCCGGTGGTCGGCGCGGCCATGTCGGACAGAACGACATCGGGCTTGTGGCCACCGAGCGCTTCCAGCAAGGCGGCTGGAGCATCGTCGTCCAGAAAATCCTTTTGCAGGAACGTCGTTCCTCGCACGTGGTCCATTTCCAGATAGTCGATCCCGACCACCTTGGGCGCTTCCACGGAAGACTGCACCCTTTCCACCGCAACCTGACACCAGCCACCCGGTGCGCAACCAAGATCGACCACCCGGTAACCGGGTTTCAGCAATTTGTGCTTGTCGTCGATCTCTATCAGCTTGTAGGCAGCTCGCGACCTGTAACCGTCCATCTTCGCGCGGCGCACGTAAGGATCGTTCAATTGCCTCTGCAGCCAACGCGTGGAGGATTCGCGCCGACCAGCGGACGTCTTCACCTTGACGTGGAGACCTCGGTCGCCTGTTCCCTTTTTGCCCTGACTCATGTTCTGTTCCCTTGGCGCCCGCGATTATGCCGAGAGCCGTTTTTGCGGTGCGACCAGACACCATCGGCCGCCATCAATTCTGTAAGAATGCCTTCGCGAAGTCCTCTGTCCGCGACGCGCAGACGTGAGCAACTCCAGCGGCGGCGGATAGCTTCCAGGATGGCACAACCTGCCAGAACAAGATCAGCCCTATCCGCACCAATGCATGGATTATCCACGCGTGCCTCATAAGGCATGTCGCGCAGCTGATCAATCATTCTGGAGACGTCCCCATCTTCCAGCCAGGTACCGTCGACCCTGCGCCTGTCATAACGTTTCAGGCCCAGATGGACACCGGCCAGTGTGGTGACCGTACCAGATGTTCCGAGCATATGGACCCTGCCCGACGCGATAGCTTCGGTCAGGTTATTAGCAAGATTGAACGCTGCCAGATGTTCGGCGGCATCTTCAATCATGGCTTCGAAGATATCCGGTGTCACGTGAACACCGCCGTGCCGCTCTGCAAGGTTGACGACGCCGACCGGCAACGAGATCCAAGACCGGATGAAGCGGGTCAATGCATAGCCCCGCGCGCCACAACGGTTGCGCAGGTCCAACCAGACGATCTCCGAGGACCCTCCGCCGATATCGAACAGAATCACGCCATCGGCGTCGTGATCCACAAGCGAAGCGCATCCGGCGACTGCCAGGCGGGCCTCTGTCTCGCGGTTCACGACCTCGAGCGCCAAACCTGTCTCCGCCTTCACCCTTTCGATGAAGTCAGCACCATTTTCGGCTGCCCGGCAGGCCTCTGTCGCGATAAGCCTTGAGCGAGCAACCCCTCTGTCGGCAAGTTTCCGATGGCATTGGGCAAGAGCATCGATTGCCCGCTCCATGGCCGCATCGCTCAACATTCTGTTCGAGCCGACACCTTCTCCGAGGCGCACTATTCGGGAATAGGCGTCGACTACACGAAATCCGCGATCTTCAGGTCTGGCAATCAAAAGACGGCAATTGTTGGTCCCAAGATCAAGCGCGGCATAAAGCGGTGAGTTGTTCCTGTCCGCAGACCGATCATATGGTGCAGGATTACGAGAACCGTCGACCTGTCCCTTCCGGCTTGCTGACGGGCGATTTTCACCATCCCGACGCACGCGCAATTCATGATTACGGTGGGAGGCTGCATCAGTACTCTTTTCGAGTGTCTTTGGGCTGACAACGATGTCGTCGTCGTTTGTCCTTGCAACAGGTGCTGATTCTGCTCCGTTGGCGGACTGTTTGCGCCGTCGGCCGCGTCTACGGGCTGCCTTCTTTCCCTTCAGGCTCGTCGTGGTGTCAAGTTGTCGTTCCGCACCATCCTGGTTCAGTCCGCCTGCCTGGACGTTTTGCACGCCCTCACCAACGGCTGCCCGCCCGCGCTTCCGTTTTTTGCGACGTTTCTGGGAAGTGGACGCACCCTCACCCTTTCGCGCAGGCTGTTCCTGCGCGGCGAGTGCTTGATCGACGGGTCCGGTCACAGCACTGGACGGAATTCGCCCGTCCGTTTCAGGCACTCCGTTGACGACACTGTTTGCCTGTGTCGCAGAGTTGCCTTTGGGGCGCTTGCCAGACTTGCGCTTTCGGCGTCGTCTGGATGTTCCCCCGGGCTCCCTGGGAGCCCCGCTGGTTCCGGACACATCAGGGGTACGACGCCCTTTCTCGGGCGGTTCCTGACCTGATTGAGTCACGTTTTTGCCTTTCAGATCTCCAGTGCTGCCGCCGTTTTTCAAGGGGCGCTGCTGGGGACTGCGTCTTTCGTTGACAAAACTGTAACAGGTTGCCCCTCGCTGGAAAAGCTTTCCTTGAAACGAATGCATACAGTCTTTCGCGAGACTTTCCACAGGCATGCAATTTCACAAAAAAGTCGTCGACGGGTCTTGCAATCGTGAATGTGATGGATGTATATGCGGCACACCAATCGAGAGCGACCAATCATTTCGCCCTGTACCGACGATTGGCAGCTCGCGTTATGAGCATTGTTGGGGAATAGGTTAACGGTAGACCCACGGACTCTGACTCCGTTAGTCCTGGTTCGAATCCAGGTTCCCCAGCCAACCTCTTCTTCTGAAAGAACTAGCCTGATGCTGAAGACGCACCTGTCCGTGTCAGTTTACATCTAGTTCCGTTCGATCAAATTGCTTGCCGTCTGATTACCTTGCTGGCACAGCGCAGTGCGCCATTTGCATGGGCAAGGCTTTCCCAGCCAAAGGCCTGCTTGGGGTCGAAGCCGAGATCCTTCCAGATCCTGGCGTTCTCCGCATCGAATTCCGTGAATCTGCTGTCTTCGCCGAAGCATGGCAACCACATGATTGGTTTGCCATTTCCCTCTCGTACCGCATTTTCCAGAAGAACGTTGTTGTAGAGTCGCGGCCTGACTGCGTTCTTTACGTCGACCCCAAAGGGAACTGGATTGCGGATGATTTCGAAACCCTGGTCCCTCAACCAATGTTCCGACGCATCGAGAAGTCTCTTTTCCCGTTTTGCCTTGCTGATGGCTTCTGCGGCCACGGCCACCGGGTCTGCCAGCAATAACAAGTGCTTGCCGTTGTGGCGCAAACCTGTTGGAGAAACATATCTGTCGACATGGCTTTCGCACCGCTCAATGCTCGTAACCAGATCCGGCCGCAAATGGGAAAATGGAAGGTCCCCGAGCAGATCATTCGCTGTTTGCCAGTCCAGGTCTCCCTCAAGGTTAGAATCTGCAGTGTTCTTGGCGGCCCTGATTTCTTGAGCATCGACGGTGGGCTTTTCGAACAAGTCTTGTCTTCGGTATCCCCAATAGCAGACAGGTCTGTTATCGAGTTCACCGATGCGCCGATCAGCGGCAAGCAAAGTGCTGTCACCGCCATACTTGTTGGAGGCTGATCTCAGCCGGCTTGTGTGACCGATGAGACGAAAGCCCTCACCAACGATCTGGTCTCCACCGGGCAAAAAGAGTGGCTGATCGTGGCAGGCGACAGAGAGGTGTTCGGCCAATAACCCCGGCAAGATGCCCCTGGGCCAGTCGCATGCTGGAGCGGCAATCCGCAGGTCGTTGCCTCGCATTTGTACCAGGATGGAATCCTGTGCCCAAATATCTGCACTTTCAAGCGGCCTAGCGCCTGCCAGGACCATGTCATACCGACACTCGGTCTGTGTTTCGATCCAGCTTCTTGCAGCCGCCTCGTTAAATGAATCTGCAAATACCAGGATTGAAACGCTCGAAGGCATGGCCTTGAGCAGATTTCCGATCGCGGCGAGTATCTTTTCGGCGTGAGGATTGCCGGGATCAAAGACCTTTTGAGGTAGTGAGATCGCTATCGCTTCAATCAGACCGCCACAATCCGGCACGATTGACCATGTGGTTCTGGCTTTTACAATCTCCATTTTCATTAGCTGTCACCTGCCGAGAACTTCTTTTTCAAGTGACTTGAGAAAAAGGGTGTTCTGTATTTTCCAACTGTCCTGACCATCATGCGTCTCAATCTCGATGTTCTCTTTCAGATTGGTCAGGAGCTTTTGAGCGTCTTGCCGTTTCAAGCTCTGCTCGAACTCGGGCAGGCACTTCAGAAAGTGAGCGCTTTCAGCTTCGGAAAGTCCTGTTTCGCTCAGCACGCGCACCCAGGTTCGCGTGGAAAAATGCAGACCGGTTGCAGCTTTCAGCAATGCATCATGTGCGCTCTCGGCAATGAACGCGCCTTTCAAAGCTGCAGACAGCGTCGCCTCCGCATCCACCAGCGCCAGTGTCAGCGGGCAATAGCCCAGTTCTGCCGGAGCGTGCGAAACAGCAACATCCGCATCCGATTGACGACTTCCCGCTTGATAGTCTGTAAAAATTGCCCCGACACCAACCATCCCGAATGAGAAGCACTCTGCAGCCCGTAATGCACCCATGCTGGCCGCGCCGTACACCCTGCACCCCTCCTGTAGGGCGAACAGGATTTCCTTGTGCCAGACAGAAGGGGTGGAGTTGAAGTAACCATCAATCAATCCGATCACGCGGCGCCCCTGCCCCACGGCTCGCAGAATGTCTCCGCGTGCCGCAGGTGGGAATACGTCCAGGCCGTCAAAAAGATCGCCGGCCAAGCCGTGAACGCTCGGTCCTGCAAAAACGACGGGTTTCAACATGCAGTGCTCAGCACTTCCGTCGTCAGCAGTATCGAGTTCATGGACATTTCGGAGAAGCTGCCGGAATGCGCGTCAAGGCCTGTGACGATCGTTCTCACCACGTGAACGTCCGGGACCGGCGATTTGAGCGGAAACATGTAGGCATCTTCAATGCCAGCCGCACGCATCAGCTTCAGGACATCCTGCCACCCCATGGACGACTGCCTTGCAGGGCGGAACTCAGCCTCAAGTTTGGCAAGAGGAATGAGTGGTGGCTGTTTCCTGGCTACGCCATCCTTGGACTGCTGAAAACGATCCATCGCAAGGTCGTCGCGCGCACCGGCGATGTCCGTCAGACGTGACTGCACCGCTTCCAGCAGGGCTGCGAGTATCGCCTCGGCAACGTTCGTCCGGCAGGCAATTCCGGCAGGAGCACGCGAAATGACACCGGCTGGCCCATTCACCTGCCGCGAGATGACAGCGGCAATGACCGGAAGTTTCACGCGTCCTGGAAGGGCGTAGATGTGAAGATCAAGCCCGGCTTTTGAGACCTTCTCCAGAATGGCGTCTAGATCGGCGTTCGCGCCCTTGTAGTCGGTGACCTCCCGGATATTGTTGACGAACAAACCGAAAGTATCGACCACGCTGGACGCGTCATGTTCCACGAGTTCGAGCAGGGCGTGTTCGATGGCCTTGTCGATCGAGAAATGCGCCGCCAACCCCTGGGATGTCATTCGGAAGGCATGACGGTCCCAAGGCATGTCGCTACGCATGTCCATCCCGACCAATTCGTAGGGCGCGAAGCGTTGCTCGCCGGAAATCAGGGACGTTCCGGGAACCCAGGCGCGCTGGCGGGTCGGATCGAGCTGATGCGGGTTGACCCTTGCTAGATCAAAGAACGGAATGACGCTCCTTTGCTGGCGCGCCATGTCTTCGATCGTCGCGAACTCCGTGACGTGCTGTCGCGGTTGTTCGGCGACAGCACATTCCACGGCTTCCATGATCGCTGAAATCTTCGCCTGATCGTCGGTCACACCTTTTCCCTGGGAAACGGAAAGAGACCTGGAATTCGGCCTGGTTGCGAACCAGACCGGGATCCCGATCGTGTCCAGCCCGGTGATCTCACCCAATCTGGTAATGCCGAAGCTGCGCAGGAATTGCGGAGAGAAAGGATCGGATTGCACAGCGAATACCTCCTGTAGCGGTGCGATTTTGCCAGTCAGGCCGCCTTCCGGATCAATCGTCCGAAAGCACGGCATCCTGAAGCGTGTCGGGATTTCCGGAATCAGAACCAGAGCCGGTCTTGGAAACCGGATCCTGGATCGGCGCCCAGCTCAGCCTGTTGAGATCCCAATCGCTGTCATCGACATCAGTGAGGAAGGCAAAATCGACATCCGAGATCGTGCTGCCCTGTTTGATTGCCTGGTAGATACCTTCCGACTCGACCTGGCTGAGGCTTGTTTCCGGATTGCCGTCACTTTCGGCGAACAGGACGCGGGCAGCAGCGGCGATGCGTGCATAGCCGTCGACACCGGCATTTTGCGCTTCATAAGCCAGAATTGTCTGGTGCGACACACGAGATACGCGCAGCGGATCCATCCGCAAAAATACAACTCCATGACCGCGTTTTCCGATCACGTAAAATGACGAATTAGGCATAATTTTCTCCTGTAAATGGGTTTACCTAGTCGAAGCCGGCGAGTTTCAGCCCTTCCAGAAAGATCTTGTTGTTCTCTGGATTCTTGTCTGGTTGGAAGCGAACGATTTCCTGTGCGGTCATCCCCGGATATACGTCCATGAGACGCCGCGCATATTGCCTTGCGCTCTCGATTTGCCCGTCGAGAGCGAGGCTTGCCGTCAGGACGCGCAATGCAGGTTCCTCGTCGTCCATCTGCTTGCACAGCCGGACGGCCTCTGCGTAGTCGGCCAGCTTGAAGGCGATGCTCGCACCCGCCCACCAGTAGATGTCCGGTGCAAGTGGATTGAGATCGATCGCGTGCTTGAAACGCTTCCAGGCGTCCTTGGGCTTGCCGAAATGCGCAAGCGCATCTGCGTGCTGTATGAGCAGATCCGAAGAGTTGGGGCTCAAGGTCTCGGCTTCCTGGAACTTGGCTTCCGAGGTCGTGTAATCACGTTGGTAAAGCGCGATGACCGCAGCCATCCAGTAGCCGATACCGGCCGTCGAATCGATCTCGATGGCTGCGTCCGCTTCCGCCTTGGCGCGGTGAAGAAGGTGCGGATCCGTCCCCCCGAGCAGCAACCATTCCAGTTGCATTGTCTGCGCTATGCGAGCGCGGGCGATGGACAGGTCCTTGTCGTACGTGAGACCTTGCCGGAATTCCTTTCTGGCCCGGCGGATCATGCTCAGATTACAGGTCTTGATGAGGTTCTGCCCCCGCAAGACGTGCAGATAGCTCTGGGCATTGATCGACCGACCGGAGTCGAGCATCTGTCGCTCGATCTGCTGGGCGAGATTGGCTGCCACGGTTTTTGCAAGAAGCCGGAAGGTATAGTGAAGGTCCTCCGGCTCCATCGAATACTCCGCAGACCAGATGATCTCCCCTGTGCCGTCATCGATAACGGTAAAGGAAATCTTTTGGCTGCCCGGGAGCAGAAAACTCTGCACGGAGTAGTTGGACCGAATTTTTTCCCAGTTGCTTAAATTGCCGCCGCGAAAGTCACGCATCGTACTGAACGGCGAGACCACGACAAATGTCTTGAATCTGGAGAAACTGTTCGCGACATCCTCGACGAATGCCTCGGCAAGCTGCGCATCCGGATGTTGATCGATGTGGCGGGGCGACGAAAAGGCAACGCGCGGAACCGGTGGTTTGGGAGGTGCCGGACGCTCCTCAACCGGTTTGACCCCCGTCGGTGCGACCCAGACTGTTCCTGAAGGCTTGCTGCTTGTATTGCCAGGCACACGAGGCAAGGCAGGATTGAGAACCGAATTCATCAACCGGTCGATACGATCGACGCCATCCTGATCGCCACACCTGCCATAAGCTTTTGAAATGATACGATAGCATTCGGGGCTGTCAGGTTCGAAAGCCAGAAGCCGATCAGCGATCTTGCCGATGTTGCCGCCACGATCCGCTCCGAAGCGTGTTGTTTCCTCAAGGGCTGCTGCTGCTCTGTTAAACAGTTTCTCCCTCAGGCTCGCGCGCTCGGTCAGCAGCCAAAGGTTCAGCTGTTCACCTTCGAACTCCATGCCATCGAGCAGTTCACCGGTGAACTGCTCTATCCCGGACATCATGCCTTCAAGGTCGGTAGCCTTGCAGGACTGGAGAAAAGCGGCCAGATCGGAACTTTGCGCCCCGGGCCCAAGACTGATTCTGGTCTGGGTCGTTTCAATGAGCGGTCCGGCTTCGGGCTGCCTGCTTTGAACCCTCACAAGCAGTTGCCTGAGGTTTGCCATGGCCCTGGTTTGAGCGACATCCTCCCAAAGCAGGGCAGCCGCCTTTTGACGCGCAAGCTCGTTGCCAGGAACAAGCAACAATACTGCAAGCAACGCGTATCCCTTGGCAGGAAAAGGGGTATTCCGCGAGTAATACACTGACGGAACGCCAAGTAGTCGAATATTAGTGCCTGAACTACTTTTATTCATCACGTTGCCCCCTGGTAATTTTTTCTAACACAGTTCCCCCCACAGAAGAACACCACTGCCGTGACGGAGTCACGCCTGTGTGACGGCGCTATTGGGAATGTAGCTTTGCCGAAGGGACGAAGAGTGATCACACTTCGCGGCCAATAGCAAAAAACTACGTATTATCAGATAGTAAGGAAACCATTCATGTCTGGTAAGATCTCCTTCAGGAGGACCTATGCGGGGTACGGAGACAATGTACGACCATTTGAAAGGGCTAATGACATAGGATCCGTTATTACGGAATTTCTTTGGTACGAAGGTTCTCCATTTTATCCTCTTGGCGATTTGATCTCCGCAAATATCAGTTCCGTCTGGCTTGGTGCGGGAGAGCCGACGAAAGACGACGAAGACAATCTGGATCTCGTTTTCAAAATGCCTGAAAGCGACGGGGGCAATTTTTTCGAAATCGTTCTCAGGTCCAGCGGTGGCACTTCTTATGGTGGCTGGGCCTGGGGTCAGGATCTGGAAGTAACCGACACAGTGGTTTCCGGTCACAGAGTGCTTGTCGCTCATGCAAACGAACTTAGTGTATTTCTCGAATATTCTCTCGAAAAAGGAAAATACGTTCAGCGAAACGTAGAATCCGATTGCAAGATCACGACTTCTACAGTCAGAAAACTGACGAAAATGGCAAAGAGACACTGATTTTTTTAGGAATAACTAGGCACACCGAGCGTATTTGAGGTGAAAACGCCGCTTTTGTTTGAGGCCATTGAAAGAATTAACCGTTCAAAGAAGTTCGTTCATCTTCTTTGAAAGCCCGGGCCGCTCCCGGAAGCAACTGATTGTATCCCACCACAATCGCTTCCGGGGGCGGTCTTATTCGTTCAACCAACCCCGGAAGTTCCAAGAAGCCCTTGGCTAACCGGCCATCCGGTCGGTGCTTTGTCGTGTAGCGGTTTTCAGTCGGTTGAACCCCATGGAGAGATGTGCTCGCCTAATCAAGGCTGCGGCCTGGAAGTCTCCAAGTCGCACAGCATTCGAAATTTCCGCGATTTCGCCACAGAAGATGGCGACCTCTGTTGGCAGGTCCTTCTCATCTATCAAAGTCAGCCAGATGCGACAGGTCTTGTAGAACAGCTTTTCAGAAACCTCGCGCAGCGGCATGTTCAGTGTGAGCTGCAAAAAGGCCTGAAAGAAATCGATATTGAGTCGGGCAAAAACCGCACGATCCGGCGTTGAGCTCAATCGCTCCGCCCGAATTTTGAGACTGTTGAATGTGGCTTCCAGTTCCGAGTCGAGAGACCGCGGGCCCAACCTGCCGGTCAATTCATTCAACTCAAGCCTGAGTTCATAGACCTGCGCCAGTTCTTCCAGATCCACTTCAGTCACAAGTGTGCCTACGCCTTGCTGCGACAACAGCAGCCCGTCTGCTTCGAGTATCTGCAGTGCCTTGCGCAATGGCGAGCGACTGACACCGAATTCCGATGCCAATGCCTCTTCACTCAGTTGCATTCCAGGAGGATAGACAAGCATGCAGATCCGGTCTCTCAGAACGGAATACATGATCTGAAACCGTTCCTGGGCGCTTGCGGCCTGGTTCAACAGGTCTGCAACGTCGGCCGTCGCTGTTATGTCCTGATCGGTCATGAGGCCTGTAACAAGGTCCTTTCCAGTCCCGTGAGCATGTCGAGACATTTTTCGAGCTGGTCAACGGCCAGATATTCATCAGGCTTGTGCGCCTGTGCGATGGAGCCCGGGCCACAAACCACAACGGAAAGCCCCAGGGCCTGAAACAACCCGGCCTCAGTGCCAAATGAAACGACATCACACAGGTTTGCGCCAGTGAGCGATGTAACGATGTCCCTTGCTTCGTTTTCCGGCATCACGGCCAGTCCGGCGACTTCTCCTATAATTTCGGTGACAATCTCAGCATCGGGATAGACGGACGTCATTTGAGGCAACAGCACGTCCTGGCAATAGGCTTCGAGGGCAGACTTTATCTCAATTGCGTCCTGCATCCGAACCGGGCGCATTTCCCACTCCACCGCGCAATGCCGAGCAATGACATTGCGTGCAGAGCCGCCGTCTATCCGGCCAACCTGAAGTGTGGTCCATGGCGGTGAGTAGCGCTCGCTGTCCGGACCTGACTTGTCCTTCATGGTTTCTGCCAGCTCCATCATCCTGGTGATGAATGCGGCGGCGACGTGGATAGCGTTGACACCCTTGTCCGGTTCGGAGGCATGCCCATCGGTGCCGTGGAACGCTGTCGTATATTCGTAACACCCCTTGTGCCCCTCAATGACCCGCATTTCCGTCGGCTCACCAATAATCGCTACGGAAGGACGAATATCACTGCGCTTCAGTTCCTCAACCAGATGCCTTGCGCCAAAGCAGCCGACTTCCTCATCATAGGTCAAGGCGACATGCAGCGGACGTTTCAGGTCGAGTAGCGCATAGTCCTGCGATTTCGCGAGGACCGCAGCGATATAGCCTTTCATGTCGCAACTGCCTCGCCCGTACAGCAAGCCGCGTTCTTCACGCATCTGATACGGGTTGCTGGTCCATTCCACGGGATCTGCCGGGACGACGTCCGTGTGCCCTGACAAGACAATTCCGCCGGAGACATTTGGGCCAATTGTTGCGAACAGGTTGGCTTTCTTGCCGGTCGCATCCTTGGATACCGTCACTTGAGCACCAGCTTCACGAAGCAGGGTCGCGGCAAAGCTGATCAATTCAAGATTGCTGTCTGCCGAAACCGTCGGAAAACCGATCAGGCGATCCAGTATGGAAATCGTCCGGGTCAACAAGTCCGAGCGCATATTCACCTCAGGACTTCACGAACAATCTGCGGGGCCTGTTGCACAGGCATTCTGCAGGCCCGTTTTCCTTGATGAGGATGCTCTCGGTGATTTCCAGTCCCCACCCATCCATCCAAAGCCCCGGCATGAAGTGAAAGGTCATGCCGGGCTTCAGAACGGTGTTGTCTTCTTCGCGAATGGAAATTGTGCGTTCGCCCCAATCAGGTGGATAGGAAATGCCGATCGGGTACCCTGCCCGCGCGCCACGCTCGATCCCCGCGGCCTCAAGAGGTTTCGCCAATGCACGTGCGATGTCACCCGCGGTATTGCCGGCCCTTGCGGTGTCCAGGCCGGCTTCGAGCCCCTCGACCAACGCCTTCTCGGCATCAAGCAGGTACTGTTCCGGCTTGCCAAGGAAAACGGTGCGGCACAACGGGGCATGATAGCGGCGAAAACAGCCGGAAAGTTCGAAAAATGTCGCCTCCCCTTCCTGCATGAAACGTCCGTCCCACGTCAGGTGCGGAGCGGACGCATCCGCGCCACTTGGAAGCAGCGGCACGATAGCCGGGTAGTCCCCCCAGGCGTCATCCAATCCTCGGATGGCGTCGGCGTAGATCTCTGCAACAAGGTCGGCCTTGCGCATACCCGGCACAACACGCTCCAAGACGCCGTCCATGATTTTCTCGGAAATCCTGGCTGCCTTGCGTATGAACACGAGTTCTTCGTCGGATTTGACCGCCCTCAACCAGTTGACCATGCTTGTGGCGTCGATGAATTCAGCGTTCGGCATCTCACTCTGCAGCGTCAGGAACGCCTTGGCCGAGAAGTAGTAGTTCTCAAGTTCAACGCCAATCTTCTTGTTCGCGCACCCCCTCAATTCCAGCAGCCTGGCAAGGTCCTGCATGGGGTGGCGTTCAGACGACTGAATGAAATGATCGGCGTAGGAAGCGACGCGTGCGTCGTCCATCCAGACAGTTCGACGGGCACCATTGGCATCTTGCCTGCGTCCCCACCAGATCGGTTCTTCGTCCAGAAAGACAACGACCCCCTGATGCACATAGAAAGACCATCCGTCATAGCCAGTGGTCCAGGCCATATTGGAAGGGTCCTCGAGAAACAGGACATCTATTCCCCGTTTGGACATGTCGGTACGGACAAGATCGAGACGGCGTTGATACTCGGCACTGCTGAAAGGAAGGTCGTGACCTGGCATGATTGGGCCTCGTCGTTTATTTGTACACAAATAAGAACTCAGCCATTTCAGAAATCAAGAAAATAAACACATTCAAACATCATCACTTGCACTTTATGGGTCATTTGTACACAAATGAGGATGTTCCCCCTTGCAGGATCTTCATGATGACCACGAGCGATACCGGAAACAGTCCATGCAACTGACGCTTACGGATATTTTCGAAGCGCGAAGAGCCATCGCCGGGCGAGTGGTCAGGACACCCCTCCTGCCCTCGCGATTCATGACAGAACAAACCGGACAGCCATTTTTCCTGAAGATGGAGACGATGCAGCCAACAGGCGCGTTCAAGTTGCGCGGTGCGACGAATGCGGCCCGCAATGCGCCCGAAGGCACCACGACGCTCACATGCTGTTCGACCGGAAATCATGGCCGCGGAGTTGCCTATGCGGCACGGGAACTTGGTTTGAACGCCGTGATCTGCATGTCATCCCTAGTTCCGCAGACCAAGCTGGATGGCATCAGAGCCCTTGGGTCTGAAACTCGCATCGTCGGCAACAGCCAGGACGATGCCCTTGCCGAGTGCCGTAAGCTGGGTCAGGCAACCGGCGTCTTTGAAATCTCACCGTTCGACGATCCATACGTGATTGCAGGCCAAGGCACCATCGGACTTGAGATTCTGGAAGATGTTCCAAACCTCGACACCCTTTTGGTCCCCCTGTCAGGAGGCGGGCTTGCCGCGGGTGTCGCGCTTGCCGCAAAATCCATTAACCCACAGGTCCGTGTTGTCGGACTGACCATGGACAGAGGCGCGGCGATGAAAACATCGATCGACGCCGGCCGGCCAGTGGAAGTGCCAGAGGTAGCAAGCCTCGCGGATTCGCTTGGAGGCGGCATAGGCCTCGACAACCGGCTTTCCTTCGCAATGTGCCGGGATCTTCTGGACGAGATCATTCTGGTAACTGAAGGCGAAATCTACCGGGCCATGCAGGCTCTTTACTACGAGGATAGTCATGTCGCGGAAGGCGCTTGCGTGGTTGGCATTGCAGCAATCCTGGCCGGAAAGCTGACCGCGCCAAAAGGTCCGGTCGCAACGATTATTACGGGTCGAAATGTCGACATGGTTCAATTCACAAAAGTCATGACCGGTCAGGACGTTATGCTTGGGGACTATCTGTTGGAGGGAAAACCTTATGGCGCATGAAATCAGGTTGGTGAACGAGGCCGATCTGCGCCGGGCTGTTCATCTTGATCTTGAAGTCATCGACTGCATTGAAAAAGCATTTGCAAAGTTGGCAACCGGAACAGTCGTTATGCCTCCCGTGTTGTCCATGGCCCTGCCGGAGGTGAATGCGGAAGTTGATGTGAAAACCGCCTACGTGCCAGGTCTCGACGGTTTCGCGATCAAGGTATCTCCTGGCTTTTTCAACAACCCTGCTCTCGGGCTTTCAAGTCTCAACGGGTTGATGGTGCTTTTTTCAGCGCAAACCGGTCTGGTTCAGGCTGTCTATCTGGACAATGGTTATCTGACCGACATCCGCACGGCTGCAGCCGGAGCGGTTGCGGCACGCCACCTTGCGCCTGCAGTCGTTTCAACGATCGGCATTTTGGGAACCGGCGTTCAGGCCAGGTTGCAGCTGATTGCGGCGGCAAAGGTACGGCCTGCGGAAAGGGCGCTGGTCTGGGGACGAGACCGTGACAAGGCCAGAGCCCTGGCCAAGGATATGTCTGCAGCGCTCGGGATAGACGTGGTCGCAACCGAGGAACGGCAGCAACTGGTAGCCGACAGCCAACTTGTCGTCACCACGACCCCTGCGAAGGAGGCTATCCTGGGCGCGGATTGTCTGCATCCCGGCTTGCATATCACTGCAATGGGATCTGATCAGGAGGACAAGAATGAACTTGCCCCGGAGATCCTGGCTAAGGCCGATGTCCTGGTCTGCGATCGGATAAGCCAATGCGAAAAACTCGGAGAGCTGCGTTCCGCCCTTGAGAACCGCACCTTGCAGGATGTGAGCCGTGTACGTGAACTCGGTGAGATTGTTTCAGGCAAGGCGCAAGGCAGGACTGGTGATGCCGATATCACCGTCTGCGATTTGACCGGCACCGGCGTTCAGGATACGGCCATTGCCACGCTTTCTCTTGGCAAGGTCAAGAAGGCAAATGCGGGCACGATGCTCGTTTCCTGAACCGGCAAGAGACATTGATGCTGAAACTGGACAACCGAGATCTGGAAATCCTGAAGGTACTTGCCGAGGAAGGACGCATTTCCAAAGCGGATCTCGCAAAGCGTATAAATCTTAGCCCGAGCCCATGCTGGAAGCGTCTTGAGAGGCTTGAGGCTGCTGGTATCATCGAAGGATATGGCGCGCGTTTCTCGCTCAAGAATCTCGCGCCTCATGTCACCGTTTTCGTGACGCTCGAACTGGAACATCACCGCGCCGAATATTTTCAGGCCTTTGAGCGGGCAATCCGCAATTGCGATGAAGTCGTTGCCTGCTGGGCGATCGGTGGCGGGCTCGATTATCTGATGCAGACCGTCACGCGTGACATCGACAGCTATCAGCGGTTCATGGATGCCCTGCTGGACCGCGGCCTTGGCGTCGTTCGCTACTTCACTTACGTGGTGACAAAACCGGTGAAACAGAGCGCTGCTCCAGCACTGGATATGTTGCTGGCCGGGATGCTTGGAACAGATACAACTGCTGACAACTCCGAATAAGAACGAAACAGCTGCCAAGCTTGTCAAGAAAAGGCGTTTCGTTCCCGGGTGCCATTCTAGGCTCTGCTCACCACTTTGGAGAGCAACGCCATGCAGTCCCGAATCCTTGCCGAGACATCCCTTGAAAGCTCGCTTTTTCACCTGATCGACAACCGTCACCTGGTAAAGCACTTCGCCTATGTCGATGGACGTTGGGCAGCGGCACGTGATGGTGCCGTGTTTCAAGTAACCGATCCGGCGGATGGAAGTCTTCTCGGAGAAGTGACATCTCTTTCCAGCGCACAATCCGCCGAAGCTATCGATGCCGCCGATGACGCCTTTTCGAGTTGGTCCACCTTGCTACCTCAGGAAAGAGCATCCTTTCTGTTGGCCTGGCACGACTTGATCTTGGAAAACAGGGAAGATCTGGCTCGTCTGATGACGCGTGAGCAGGGGAAACCACTTTCGGAATCCCGCGGCGAGATCGATTATGCAGCCTCCTTCGTATCGTTTTACGCCGAAGAGGCCAAACGACCGAATATCGAGAGCATCACTTCCCACTTGCCTGACGCAGAGATGGAAGTCTGGCGGGAACCTGTTGGCGTTGCCGCGTTGATCACGCCGTGGAACTTTCCATGCGCGATGATCACGCGAAAAGCAGCTGCCGCACTCGCTGCCGGCTGTACCGTTGTCGTGCACCCTTCACAGGAAACGCCGTATTCCGCACTGGCACTAGCTGAACTTGCTGACCAGGCAGGGCTTCCGGCAGGTGTTTTCAACGTGCTTCCCGGGAACGCGGAAGACATCGTGAAACCGTGGATGTCAGACCCGCGCGTCAGGGCGGTTTCGTTCACCGGATCGACGGGTATCGGACGGCTTCTTTATTCGCAGGGTGCTCAGACTGTAAAACGACTTGTGCTGGAACTCGGCGGCCACGCCCCCTTCCTCGTGTTTGCAGATGCTGATCTTGATCATGCCGTCGATCAGGCAATCGCCGCGAAATTCGCAACATCCGGTCAGGATTGCCTCGCGGCAAATCGCATTCTGGTTGAAAGACCGGTCTACCTGGCGTTTTGCGAAGCCTTCACCAACCGTGTTGAAGCCTTGTCTGTTGGACCTGGGCTTGAAGATCCTGACATCGGACCGCTGATGCATGAGCGGGCGGTTGCCAAGCAGGAGGACCATGTTCGAGATGCACTCGCACGAGGCGCGCGTCTCCTCACCGGTGGCCACCGTCACGCGGCCGGCCCATTGTTTTATCAGCCGACCGTTCTGGCGGACACTCCCGCTGATGCATCAATTTTCCGGGAAGAAACATTTGGTCCGGTGGCAGCCCTGGCAGCCTTCGATAAGGAGGAGGACGCCATCGCATGGGCAAACGACACCGAATACGGCCTTATCGCCTATCTCCACACGCAGGACCCGCGCCGCATCTACCGTGCAAGCCGCGCGCTTCAATACGGCATGGTTGCCGTCAATCGCACAAAAGTGACCGGCTATCCGATCCCCTTTGGAGGCGTGAAACAATCTGGCCTTGGCCGCGAAGGTGCCCGCTACGGACTGGAGGCCTTCACCGAAATCAAATACGTCTGCCGGGACTGGAGCTGACCTGGCCCAACCAACACTAGAAGGACTTGAATATGCTCAAGAACGACCAACTGGATGCCTGGGACAGAGAGAACTTCTTCCATCCCTCGACCCACCTCGCCCAACATGCGCGCGGAGAGAGCCCTAACCGGATCGTCACCGGTGGCAGCGGCGTCTATATCGAAGACCGTGACGGCACCAAACTATTGGACGCATTCGCCGGTCTTTATTGCGTCAACGTCGGCTATGGCCGTTCCGAAATTGCTGACGCCATTGCGGAGCAGGCTCGTGAACTGGCCTATTACCACGCATACGTCGGCCACGGCACCGAAGCCTCAATCACGCTTGCACAGATGGTGATGGAGCGAGCGCCCGACCACATGTCCAAGGTCTATTTCGGATTGGGCGGATCGGATGCGAACGAAACCAACATCAAGCTGGTCTGGTACTACAACAACATTCTCGGCCGCCCGGAGAAGAAGAAGATCATCTCGCGCTGGCGCGGCTATCACGGCTCGGGCCTGATGACCGGTTCTCTGACGGGCCTCGAGTTGTTTCACAAGAAGTTCGACCTGCCGCTTTCACAGGTTCTGCACACGGTCGCGCCCGACTATTTCCGCAGGGAAGACCTTTCCCAGTCCGAAGCGGAATTTGTTGCCTATTGCGTTGCTGACCTGGAAGCCCTGATCGAACGCGAAGGCGCTGACACCATTGCAGCCTTCATTGGCGAACCGGCCCTTGGTACGGGCGGGATCGTACCGCCCCCAAGCGGGTACTGGGAGGCCATTCAGGCCGTGCTCAAGAAACACGACATTCTGCTGATCGCAGATGAAGTTGTTTCAGGCTTTGGACGTCTCGGCACGATGTTCGGCTCAGACCACTACGGTATTCAGCCGGATTTCATCACCATCGCAAAAGGCCTGACATCGGCATATGCTCCCCTGTCCGGCTCCATCGTTTCCGACAAGGTCTGGAAGGTGCTGGAGGACGGTACCGACGAATTTGGTCCGATCGGCCATGGGTGGACCTATTCCGCACACCCGATCGGTGCCGCAGCCGGTGTTGCGAACCTCAAGCTTATCGACAGTCTCGGCTTGGTGGCGAATGCCGGGTCCGCAGGTGCCTACTTCAAGAATGCACTTAAGAATGCGCTCGGAGATCACGCCAACGTTGGCGACATCCGCGGCGACGGTCTGCTTTGCGCGATCGAATTTGTATCGGACAAGGCCAGCAGAACCTATCTCGATCCGGCAAGCAAAACCGGCCCACAGGTTGCAGCTGCCCTGTTGAAGGAAGGCGTCATCGGCCGGGCGATGCCGCAGGGTGACATCCTGGGGTTCGCCCCTCCCCTGTGCATTTCTGAAGCTGAAATCGACAAGGTTGTTGATGCAACTGTGAAAGCAGTAAAATCCGTCTTCTAAGAAGCGGCACCACCAATAAAAAAGCCCGTCGGAGCAATCCGGCGGGCTTTTTGGTATCTTCGGTAAGAAAGCTGCCTACCCGGCTTTTGCAGTCTGTCCCATGAGTGCCGGTACTACTTGTTCCGGTGGCCCAATCATCGCAATCTGGCCACCTCTGAGCACGACTACCCGGTTGGCCATTTTCATGTGGCTAGGCCGCTGGGTGTTGATGAGGATGGTCGCCTTGCCCTTGAGTTCCTCGATCATCGCCATGAATTTCTTGTCGCCCTCGAAATCGAGATGCGTTCCCGGATTGTCGAACAGATAGAGCGGTGCCGCCTTCACGAAGGCACGGGCCAAAACAATGCGCTGCTTCATGTTGTCCGGGATCTGCTTCAGGACCTCGCCATTGAGGCGCGTTTCAAGTCCGTTGAAGTTCTCCTCCAGGTAGGACAGCAAGCCAAGTTTACCGGTGACCTCGATCAGACGTTCGTCGGTAGCACCCGGATCCGACATCAGCAGGTTCTGTTTTACCGTGCCGTAAAAGAAGTCGAGATCGTCGGGTGCATAGCCAATGGAAGAGCGCCACTCTGCGGTATCCAGCTGGCGCACATCCAGACCGTCGAACAGGATGGACCCCACCTGGGGCTGAAACAAGCCGATGACAGCCTGGAACAATGCGGTCTTGCCCGAGCCGCTCGGGCCCGTGATGGCAACTGTTTCGCCTTCCTTCACCGTCAGCTCAAGGCCCTTCAGCGAGGCTTCCGTTGCCCCTGGATACCTGAGGACGAGTGAGGACACTTTCAGATCACCGCGAATGTCACGTGTGATTTTCGGCAGATGCCCCGGCTCGCGCTCGAGCTGCACTTTCATGAGGTTGTTGATCTGTTCGATCACCGTGCGGCTTTGCGCGAGCTGCGTGATGCTGAGAAATGCCTGGTTCATCGGGTTCAGAACCCGCCAGCTGAGGGCCATTGTGGCAATCAGGGCGCCCAGGCTCATCTCTCCTTCCATGACACGCATTGCCCCGATCCCCAGAACCAGGACACCGCAAATGGTCATCAGCGTCTGCGACAGTGTCTGCAGCACATGCGTGATATGACGTGCATGGATGTTGAGTTTGTTGAAGTTGGTGGAAAGCGCCGAAAATCGCTCCAGCCAGGTATCTTCTACAGAAAGGTTCCTGAGAGCCCGCTGGTTGCGAAAGGTCTCGATCATGAAACTGTTGAGTTTCGACTTCTGCTCGCCAACGGCAGCGACTTCGCGTTGGACCTTGGGCAGGACATAAACGGCCAGCAGCGTGTAGATGGTCAGCAGTGCGAGCGGCGGCAGCGCAACCGGTCCGCCGATCAGGAAGATCGCGACAATGAAGATCAGCGTGAAGGGAATATCGACAATCGCGTTGAACAGCGAACTCTGGAATATGTCGCGCACGCTGTCGAAATAGCGCAGCCGCATGACCTGGGTGCCGATCGGCGCTTCGGACAGCATCGCATATGGAAGATGCAGGATGCGCTCAAAGGTCTTGTTGCCGACAATCGCATCAACCCGTCCGCCGAGATAGGATTGTAGCCATGTCTTCATTCTGCGCAGCGCAACTTCGCACAGAAGAATGATTCCAACGCCGACCGCCATGGTCAGAAGCACCTCGGTCGATTTTGCTCCCATTGCCTTGTCGTAGATCGCCATAATGAACAACGGCGGTGCAAGAGCGAGAATGTTGAGAACAAAACCGAGGGCCAGAATGGAGATGATACTGGTCCGGAACCGTTTGGAAACGGTCGAGAACCAGCTTCGGTTGTTTTGAACCTGCCCCTGTTCCTCAGTGTCTTCGGCAGCGAGATAGATCTCGTTTTTCAGAATATCGGCAGCAGGAACGGAAATTGCCTCTCCCTGGCGACCGGAATAGGCGCGAAACTCACCCGTTCCGGTTTTTCCAACGAGAACCTGAACGTCGTCCCTGGTTACACGCAGACACGGCATCTGTGCATGGGTCAGTTCCCCGGCACTTCCATGAAAAGGTGTCGTCTTGACTGTCAAGCGGCTGAGGACGGTCCGCAAGACTTGGAAAGTTTCAATCCGGTCGAAGTGCGGCAATGCCTCGAACAGGAGCCGGTCATTGCCCTGCCAGCGCATCTCCCGCAAAAGCGGGATCAGGCACCTTTCGGCGGGCGCCGCCCCGTCTTCAGGAAGTCCTAGCCGCCCTGTGGCGGTCCCATCGGCTGCCAGTTCGGCCGACAGATCGCGCCACTGGCGGTGTACGGCGTTGTCGGCAGCGTGGACGTCCTCGAGGTTGAATAGCGGTCTGCTCACGCCGGCATCCCCATTTTCTGAGGTGCGCCGGTGACGTTCATCGTGCCGAGGTCATGCACGCTGCCGTCCCTGAGTTCGTATTGGTGATCCGCGACTGCCAGCATGGAAGGACGGTGGCTGATGATGATAACCGTCAGATAGCCCTTCAGACGGATCAGCGCATCGACAAGCGCCTTTTCTGCCTGTTGGTCCAGTTGCGCATTCGCCTCGTCCAGGATCAGGATCTTCGGCTCGCCTGCCAATGCCCTTGCAATGCAGATACGCTGCAAGGTAGCTGCAGGAACCTTCCCGCCCAGGTCTGACCCCAGCTGCGTTTCATAACCGCGCGGCAAGAGATGGATTTCCTTTTCAAGCCCGATCAGCTTTGCTGCCATACGCGCATGAGCGATGTCGGATACGGCACCGAACATCGTGATGTTTTCAAGGATCGTGCCGTTGAAGATAGCAGACTGGTTGTCGACATAGGCAACGGTCTTGCGTAGTGCATGTTGGTGGAGGCCATCATAATCCTGCCCGCCGATCATGACCTTGCCGGTCGTCGGCGTCATTTCACCGGTCAGCAATTTCATGAGTGTGGACTTGCCGCTGCCGTCCGCACCGCGGAAACCGACGAATTGTCCGGCTTCGATTGTCAGGTTGATGTCCTCGAACACCCGGCGCTGGCTTTCGCCCAGTTCGACTGACACGTTGATCAGGTGAATGGAACCGTCGGTATCGACCGTCAAAGGCTCCTGCTTCGCAACCTCCGGCAGCTTGAAGAGCGAATTGACCTGAGCGTAGTCGTGCTTCAGTCGTTGCATGTCTGTCAGCTGGTTGATCGCGCGAAGGAAGGGCTGCACGAACTGACCGGACAAGAGTGTGCTGGCAGCGACACCGCCGACGCTGAAATTGCCATAGATGGCCATCAACGCGCCGCAGATGACCACAAAGATCGTCGTGAGGGTTCCAAAAAGTGCGGAGGCATCCCTCGCCTGGCCGGACAAGCGCATATATCTGGAGCTGAGCTCTGCCGTTGCCCGCTGCAATCGCTCGAAGCGGCGCATGATCAGCGCTTCCATCGCCTGGGACTTCACGGTCTTGGCGCCGGACAGTACCTCCAGTATGAAATCGGATTTGCGATCGTCCTGATCTGCCCGGTCGGCGACAACCTGCTGCAGCACCTTGTTTCTGTTGAGGGCAAATAGCATGAAGATGCCCAGCAAGGTGATCGGCACCAGCGCCAGCGGCCCTGCGATGAAGATGAGCGCTGCCAGGAAGATCCCCCCCGCAGGCAGGTCGATGGCGAGAAGGCGGTTCTGGTCGCCATAGTGATCTGCAACCGATTGCAACGCCCGAAGCTGGTGTACCTGTACGGAAACAGGCGTTTTGGCAAACTGGGATGGCTCGGCATCAAGCACCCGGCGGAAAAGTTCGGTGTGCGCCTGATGATTGAACCCTGCCCCGAGCCTGCCGACGACCGCGGTACGGGAGACCTTGATGACAGCATCGGCAATTAGAACGACAGTCACCCCGAGGATGAGCACAAGCAGCGTGTCGGTGGAAGCATTTGGCAGAACGCGGTCATAAACCTGAAGAATGGCCAGCGGCATCGCCAGCCCCATGATATTTGCGAACACGGAAGCAACTACAACGTCGCGCGGCAATCCGGGCGAAGAAATCCAGCGTCCGGACGGAGAATGCCGGATCCTCAGACGAGGCAAAAAGAAAGATGAAAAAACCGATTTCAGCATATGCGGGCCAGAGTCGTGTAGCTACTCGCTCAAACTGTGCTGATCGGGTTTAAAAAGCGTTTACCCTACGCCGTGTTTCCCGAATTTTATTAGAACTAAACTTCAGATTCCAAGAGGAATTTTGCGCTTTGTTAAGGATGCCGACGTTCATTGGCATTATCGGAAATTGTGCGGACGTGCGACCGAAATGGCAAGCGACACTCAGAATCGAGACACCCAGGAAAACACCTCGTCAGAGGGTAACACTACGGAAACCAGGACGACCCTGAATTCCGATAGCATCCTGCATTCGGGGCTTCTCGATAATCGAGATGAGCATCTCGACAAGGCGCACGACTATCATCTCGACCAGGACATGGGCGAATCCATGGAACAGGTCAACGCCAACCTGCACCTTGGAAGCGACGAGGAAGAACAACGATACGTCGAACAGGAAGACCCATCGTCCGGCGCGCAAGGTATCGGGTTTGAGGATGATGGCACGGAGCTTTCTGCGCTTGAAAACAGCGATGCAGTCAATGCATACGCTGAGCAATCTTCCGACAATTCAACCGGCACACAGGACTTTTCAGGGTCGAACAGCGACGATTTGCCGTTGGGCGGCGGCACGTCCGCAAGCATAGCTTCTGCTCTGGATGATGGATCGAACCAGACCTATTCGAATGGCTCCGCAACCAACCCGGGCGACGGCACCTTCAGTAGCCAGAATGGCCAGGTGCAGTCAGGCGCAGGTTTCGATGACGGCAACGACGACCGTGCTGCGGGCATCGTCGCTTCCGATTTGTCTGCGGTCACCGATATCGATGCAACTGAAAACGCCGTTGACGAAAATTCAGCAGTCGGATCTGCAACCGGCATTCGGGCAAGCGCAACCGCCGCAGAAGGGGCCAGCGTAACCTACAGCCTCCTGGACGATGCGGGTGGTCTGTTCTCCATTGATCCCGAGACGGGCATCGTTACGGTAGCAGGTTCGCTCGATGCCGAAACGGCTGGAAGTCACCAGATCATCGTGCTTGCCACCGGATCCGACGGAGCGACGCAGACAGAAACCTTCACGATCAATATCCGTGACGTGAACGAATACGACGTCAGCCCGATCAGCACGGTCGGCGCTGTTGCGAACACAATTTCCGAAGGTGTAGACGGCGGCAGTCAGGCTGGCATCACTGTTGTGGCGACCGACCGGGACGTGAGCGACAGTGTCTCCTACTCCATAGACGACCCGCGCTTCGTCATCGATGACCAGGGTGTGGTCAGCATTGCCGAAGACGCCGTGTTTGACGCTGAAACCGAAGCGACTGTCTCCTTCACTGTGACCGCCACCTCCACCGACGGCTCGCAGTCCACGCAAAGCTTCACATTGAAGGTCGAAGACGAAAACGAATACGCTACGTCCGCAGTTCAGGACACAGACACTTCCGCCAACACCATCGCGGAAGATGCTGCAGCTGGTACGCAGGTGGGCGTCACCGCATTCGCCGAAGACAAAGACGTAACGGACACCGTCTCCTACACCGTCGATGATCCCCGTTTCACGGTTGATGAGAATGGCGTCGTTCGAGTTGCGGATGGCGCGAGCTTCGATGCCGAAACCGAAGGGTCCATCGATGTCATCGTGACAGCAACCTCTACCGACGGTTCGACCTCGCAAGAGACATTCACGATCGCGGTATCTGACGTCGATGAGTATGACGTCACCGCTGTTACCGATACGGATTCTTCGGCCAACACCATCGCGGAAGATGCGAGCGCGGGCACCCAGGTTGGCGTAACTGCACTGGCGACTGATGCAGATGCCACAGACACTGTTTCCTACTCCGTCGACGACGCACGTTTCACTATCGATGAGAACGGCGTGGTTCGGGTTGCTGACGGTGCTAGCTTCGATGCCGAAACCGAAGGGTCCATTGACATCACTGTCACGGCGACCTCTACCGACGGTTCGACCTCGGAAGAGACCTTTACGATATCGGTGTCTGACGTCGATGAATATGATGTCACCGCCGTAACCGACACAGATACATCTGCCAATACAATTGCAGAAGATGCTGCAGCTGGCACGCAGGTGGGCGTCACTGCATTCGCCGAAGACAAGGACATCACCGACACGGTTTCTTATTCGGTTGATGATGCCCGCTTCACGGTTGATGAGAACGGTGTCGTTCGGGTTGCCGCCGGCGCAAGCTTCGACGCGGAGACCGAAGGGTCCATCGACATCACCGTGACCGCTACCTCTACCGATGGATCGACTTCGGAAGAGACCTTCACGATCTCGGCGTCAGACGTTGATGAGTATGACATCACCGCGGTGACCGACACAGACACTTCCGCCAACACCATCGCGGAAGATGCTGCGGCTGGTACGCAGGTGGGCGTCACTGCATTTGCCGAAGACAAAGATGTGACGGACACCGTCTCCTATTCCGTGAACGACGCCCGTTTCTCCGTTGACAAAACCGGCGTGGTTCGGGTTGCAGACGGCGCGAGCTTCGACGCGGAAACTGAAGGGTCCATCGACATCATCGTGACGGCGACCTCGACCGACGGTTCGACCTCTGAAGAAACCTTCACGATTGCGGTTTCCGACGTCAACGAAAGCGCCGTTTCCGCTGTCACCGACACGGATTCCTCGGCCAACACCATCGCCGAAGATGCGAGCGCTGGTACGCAGGTTGGCGTGACCGCTCTGGCAACTGATGCAGACGCCACCGACACGGTTTCTTATTCGATCAACGACACCCGTTTCACCGTTGACGACCATGGTGTGGTTCGGGTTGCGGATGGTGCGAGCTTCGATGCCGAAACTGAAGGCTCCATCGATATCATCGTGACGGCGACCTCCACCGATGGATCAACTTCGGAAGAGACCTTCACGATCTCCGTTTCTGACGTTGATGAGTATGACGTCACCGCCGTGACCGACACAGACGCATCTGCCAATTCCATTGCAGAAGATGCTGTCGCTGGCACACAGGTTGGTGTCACCGCATTCGCCGAAGACAAGGACATCACCGACACGGTCTCCTACACCGTCAACGATGCCCGTTTCACGGTGGACGAAAAAGGTGTGGTTCGGGTTGCAGATGGCGCGAGCTTCGACGCCGAAACCGAGGGCTCCATCGATATCATCGTCACGGCGACTTCGACTGACGGTTCGACTTCGGAAGAGACCTTCACGATTTCCGTTTCAGACGTCAACGAAAGCGCAGTCTCCGCTGTCACCGACACGGATTCTTCCGACAACACAATTGCAGAAGATGCAAGCGCAGGCACCCAGGTCGGCGTGACGGCCCTGGCAACAGATGCAGACGCCACCGACACTGTCTCCTACTCCGTCGACGACGCACGATTCACTATCGATGAGAACGGCGTGGTTCGGGTTGCTGACGGCGCAAGCTTCGATGCCGAAACCGAAGGGTCCATCGATATCACTGTCACGGCGACCTCCTCCGACGGTTCGACCTCGGAAGAGACCTTCACCATCGCGGTGTCTGATGTTGATGAGTTTGACATTTCAGCTGTTACCGATGCCGACACTTCTGCGAACACCGTAGCGGAAGATGCTGTGGCAGGTACCCAGGTTGGTGTGACCGCATTTGCCGAAGACAAGGACGTCACAGATACTGTCTCATACTCGGTGAACGATACGCGCTTCACTGTTGATGACAACGGTGTCGTCCGTGTGGCTGAGGGGGCGAGCTTCGATGCAGAAACCGAAGGTTCTATCGCCATTATCGTGACGGCGACCTCAAGCGATGGATCGAGCTCTAAAGAGACCTTCACAATCGCTGTTTCCGATATCAATGAAAGTGCCATTACTCCCGTAACTGATACGGACGCAGCGGCAAATTCGATTACCGAAGATGCCGCTGCCGGAACGCAGGTTGGTATCACGGTTCTTGCGACCGACAGCGACATCACTGACACGGTATCCTACTCGGTAGACGATAACCGGTTCACGGTGGACGAAAACGGCGTAGTCCGCGTTGCAGATGGTGCTTCTTTCGACTTTGAAAGCGAACCCAACATCACTCTGACGGTGACCGCGACGTCTTCAGACGGCTCCACGTCTTCGGATGCATTCTCGGTTTCAGTAACCGACGTTGCTGAAGACTATCAGCTCGAAGACGGCGGCCAGACCTTCACCGATGTTTCTGTCGCTGAAACCAGCATCACCGGCGGCTCCGGTGACGATACCATTGTGGCACACGCCGACGGTGGCAACGTCGATGGCGCAGATGGCAACGACACGATTTCCGGAAACAATGCTGCCGATACTCTTGCAGGTGGTGCGGGTGACGACACGATCGAAGGTGGCGCCGGGAATGACACGATCTATGGTGAAAATGCACCTGTGTCCGGCACCTGGCACTACCAGGTTTATGACCACAACTTCAGTGGCGATGCCGGCCAGACTGTCGATATCTCCTCAGGCACGCTGATCGACGAGGGAACGACGGATGCGTTCGACCTGGACACAATTGTCCAGGGTGCACGCGGGTCGACTGATAACCCTGAAGATTTTGGTGTCATTCTGACGTCCAACTTCACCGCAACAGATGGCGGCACCTATCGTTTCTCCACCCGCTCGGACGATGGATCCACTATCGAGATCTTCGATGCATATGGCAACCGACTGACGTTCACCAACCAGAACGGTACGCAGACCGACTATCTCGACAATGATTACCACCAATCAGCGACCACCCGCTGGGCGGACGTTGATCTGGAACCAGGTGAGATCTACACCATTGTCGTCAAGGTCTGGGAGAACCAGGGAGAAGAGGTTCTCGATGCAACGGTAACGCCTCCAGGCGGAACGTCAGTAGACCTGTTCACCTCCGATTTTGTCAGTGCGGCCGCGGTTATCCCGGGGGACGACACGCTGACGGGTGGTGCCGGCGACGATATGATCGACGGTGGGCTGGGTACTGACACAGCGGTCTACAGCGGCAATTTCGCTGACTACACCATTACCGAGAACGAAGGCATCTTCACCGTTACGGACAATCGTCCAGGTTCTCCCGATGGTACCGACACCGTCGTGAATGTTGAAAACTTCCGGTTTGCCGATGGCGATGTTCTTTCGGGCGATTTGATCGCGCAGGATATTTCTGCCGTTACAGATAAAGACAGCAGCACAAACACGGTTGCGGAAGACGCTACTGCAGGAACGGCTGTCGGCGTCACCGCGTTCGCTGAAGATGGAAACACGTCTGATACTGTGTCCTACACCGTAGATGACGATCGCTTTGTCGTGGACGAAAACGGCGTTGTCCGGGTTGCGGATGGGGCCAGCTTCGACGCGGAAACCGAAGGTTCCATCGACATCGTTGTAACCGCCACGTCTTCCGATGGCTCGGCTTCCGAAGAGACATTCACGATTGCCGTGTCCGACGTTAACGAATACGACGTCTCAGCCGTTTCCGACACCGACGCCGCGGCGAACAAGATTTCCGAAGACGCATCTGCCGGGACACAGGTTGGCATTACAGCACACGCGAGTGACGCGGATATCACCGCGTCTGTGAGCTATTCCGTCGATGACAGCCGCTTTACTGTCGATGCGAATGGCGTCGTCCGTGTTGCCGATGGCGCCAGCTTCGATGCAGAAACCGAAGGATCCATCGACATTGTCGTGACTGCCACCTCCTCTGACGGTTCCACGTCGCAGGAGACCTTCTCGATTGCCGTTTCCGACGTCAACGAGGGCGCCGTTTCAAACGTCACCGATACGGACACCTCTGAAAACACGATTTCGGAAGCAGCAACTGCCGGCACTCAGGTTGGCATCACGGCCCTTGCAACAGATGCAGATGCCTCTGACACGGTTTCTTACACCGTTGATGACTCGCGCTTCACAATCGATGAAAACGGTGTGGTTCGTGTTGCCGATGGTGCCAGCTTCGACGCAGAGACGGAAGGGGCCATCAACGTTACCGTGACCGCGACGTCTTCTGACGGCTCGACTTCAACAGAAACCTTTACCGTAGCGGTGTCTGATGTCGACGAATACGACGTTTCCAGCGTGACTGACGCAGACATCTCGGCAAACACAATCGCAGAAGATGCGACCGCAGGCACACAGGTTGGTATCACGGCGTCGGCAAGCGATGCCGATGTCTCGGATACGGTTTCCTACGCTGTCAACGACAGCCGCTTCACCGTGGACGAAAACGGCGTGGTTCGGGTAGCGGAAGGTGCGAGCTTTGATGCGGAAACCGAAGGGTCGATCGACATCATCGTGACGGCAACTTCAACCGATGGCTCAACCTCGGAAGAAACCTTCACGATCGGCGTTTCCGACGTCAATGAAGTTGCCGTATCCGCGGTGACCGACATCGATGCGACGGCCAATGGCTTCGCGGAAAATGCCGCAGAAGGCACCACAGTCGGTATTACTGTTCAGGCAACGGACAGTGATGTGACCGACACGGTAACCTATACGGTGTCCGATAACCGGTTCACCGTTGGCGACGATGGCCTGGTAACGGTAGCCGCCGGAGCAACGTTCGACTACGAGAGCGAACCGACCATCAACCTGACGGTGACCGCGACGTCTTCTGACGGCTCCACGTCACAGGAAACCTTTGCTCTTTCGGTTGCCGACGTCGCCGAAGCCTATCAGATGGCCGAAGGTCAAACGACCTTCACCGACACCGGCGTCGCCGAAACATCCATCACCGGCAACGACAGTGCCGACACGATTACCGCTCATGACGACGGCAGCACCATATACAGCGGTGCGGGCGACGACACGATCTATGGCGGCGCAGGCAATGACACCATCATGTTCGGCGAAGGCAACGACGTCGTTTACGGCGGTGCGGGCGACGATTTCATCGATGATGAGCGTGGCACCCAGCCGAACACCGGTGACAACTACCTGGATGGCGGCGAAGGTAACGACACCATCTTTGGCGGCAGCGGGAACGACACACTGATCGGTGGCGCAGGCAACGATAGCCTGTCCGGCGAAAATGACGACGATACCCTTCAGGGCGGCTCAGGCAGCGACAAGCTGTACGGCGGCGCTGGAAACGACACGCTCGAAGGTGGGGCTGGCAACGACTATATCGACGGCGGAAGCGGTACAGACACCGCAATCTATTCCGGTAACCGTTCCGACTATACCGTTACCGAAAACGCGAACGGCACCTACACGGTAGTCGACAAACGCTCCAGCTCGCCGGATGGAACCGACACTGTCGTCGGAGTTGAGAACTTCCGCTTCGCGGATGGCGACATTCTTGCAGGCGATCTTGTCGCGAAAGATATTTCTGCGGTTTCGGATACGGACGCTGCCAACAATACCGTCAACGAAAGTGCAAGTGCAGGATCAACCGTTGGCATTAAGGCATTTGCAGATGACGCAAACGCGTCCGACACCGTTTCCTATACTGTCAACGACAGTCGTTTTACAGTAGATGCGGACGGAACGGTACGCGTCGCGTCCGGCGCCAGCTTTGACTACGAGAGCGAACCGCAAATCAGCATCACCGTGACTGCGACGTCGACAGACGGGTCCTCTTCGAACAAGAGCTTCACGCTGACAGTTTCCGATGCTGCAGAGAATCTGCAACTCGCCAATGGCGGTGTGACCTTTACCGATACCGGCGTTGCTGAAACTTCTGTCACTGGTGGCACGGGCGACGATTCAATCACCGCTCATAGCAATGGTGGCAATATAGACGGCGGAGAAGGCAACGACGTTATCACCGGCTCTTCTGGAAGCGACAAGCTGCAGGGTGGTGCCGGAAACGATACGCTGACAGGTGGTGCTGGCGCAGACCTTCTTCAGGGTGGCGAGGGAGATGATACGTTCCAGATGGGCGGTGACGGCACTTGGTCCGGCTATTCGGCGGTCAACACAGTTACTGGCGAAACTGTTTCCATTGCAGGTCGCACAATGAACTCGGACGTCTTCCAAGGTGGAGACGGTACAGACACGCTGCTGGGCACCGAAAGCTCCGATGCAATTTTCCTGGACGACACTTTTTCAGGCATGCACTCAGAAGCTTCCGGGCCACGTATTGACAGCATCGAAAGCGTAAATCTGGGCGCCGGTGACGACATACTGGACATGACCAGCGACACCTACACTTATACCACCGATATGACGATTGACGGTGGGACTGGAAACGACGTCATCTGGGCAGGAGCAGGCAACGACACCATACTTGGTGGCGAAGGCAACGATACTCTTTTCGGTGGTGCTGGCAACGACAGCCTCGACGGTGGCACTGGAACGGATACCGCCATCTATTCCGGTAACTGGGAAGACTACAACATCGTCCAGAACGAAGATGGCAGCTACACGATTTCCGATCTTCGCTCCGGCGCTCCTGACGGTATCGATACGGTGTCCAACGTCGAGAACTTCAGGTTTGCCGACGGAGAAATCCAATCGGAACATCTGATCGATCGCCCAATTAGTGATGTGACCGATACCAACGCGTCCGCCAACACGATCCACGAACTGGATGGTGCCGGCACGCAAGTTGGGATAACGGCCTTCGCAGACGATCCAAACGGTGACGCGGTCACTTACACTCTGAGCGACGACCGTTTCGAAATCGACTCCGACGGCAATGTCACGATTGCAGACCATGCGTTCTTCGACAGCGAGATTGAAAATTCGATCGATCTGACGATCACCGCCACTTCCTCGGATGGATCAGAGGCTTCTGAATCCTTCTCAATTGCCGTTACCGGCGATTACGACGTCACCTACACCGATACTGACGAAAGCAACACCGGCAGCGGTGCAGGCTACGACTACACCTACAATCTGGACGGCGCTGGTGGTGATGACGTTATCGAAGGCGGTTCAAACAACGACAGGATCGAAGGCGGCACCGGCAACGACAACATTTCGGCAGGTGACGGCCGCGACCTTATCTTCGGTGGCGACGGGCAAGACAACATCAGCGGTGGCTCTGGAGATGATGTTATCATCGGTGGCCTTGGCAACGACAACCTGAGTGGTGGTGACGGTTCCGACCTGTTCATGTACGGCCTGGGCGACGGCAGCGATACCATCAACGCAGGCATGGGGGCCGGTTGGACCGACGTCATCGATCTGGGTGGTGGGCCTGGGATCACAGCCGCCGGCGAATACGGCACGGACTGGACAGTGACGATCACCAACGGCTCGATCGAGACAACAGACCTTGAAGGCGGCAGGCTAGACCTTTCCCAGGATGCCGACGGCTACATCGACTTTGCAGACGGCAGTCGCGTCAACTTCAACGATGTTGAGGAAATCCGCTGGTAGCTGATGTCACCGGACAGCGGTGACTGACGAAAAGCCCCGCCGGAAACGGCGGGGCTTTTCATTTATCTGCCAGAGACAGTATTCGGAAAATGGGATCTCGATATGACCCGGCTCAACGTTCGCTGAGCGGATCTCCGATAGCGCGGGTGACCGGCTTCAACATGTACTGGAGCACTGACTTGGAACCTGTGACGATCTTTGCGTCAACGACCATGCCTGGCGAGATTGTTTCAGCGCGCGCACCATGCCCGATCGTGTTGGTTTTCAGCGGGATCATGGCCTTGAAATAGTAGTTGCCGTATTCGTCCCTGAAACTTGACGCCGAGATGACGGAAACTTCCCCCTTCAAGGTACCTTCGATATTCGGGTCGAAGGTCGTAACGGCGATTTCTGCTTCGTCACCGACATCCACATGGCCGATATCGCGCGGTGAAACACGAACCTCGGCAACAAGATCGCTATCGCTCGGCACAACTTCGGCAACCACATCGCCAGGCGCCAGTACACTGCCCGGTCCTTTGAGATAAAGCGCCTTGATGTGCCCGCTGACAGGAGCTCGCACGAACAGTCGGTCGTACCGGTCTTTCTGTTTATCGGCTTCGAAAGTCAGCTCGCTGCGCTCCTGCGCAACCCGGCTGCGTTCTACGGCCTGCTCCTCTTCGGCTACGGCAATCGAACGTTCCAGGCTGGCAGTTGCCTCCGTCAACTGTGCTCGAACGCTGCCGCTCATACCGTTCAGTTCGCTCAAAAGGCTCTGGGCATTCTGAAGAGACGACTTGGCTTCCAGAAAGCGTCTCTTGGATGTGTAACCCTGTTCGAAGAGGTTTTCCTGGATCTTGTACTGTTCCTGCTGGATCTCGATCTGGGTTTCCTGCAGGGCTATCCGTTCCAGAATACTGGCTAGCTCCGCCTGCTTTTCGCTCACCCTCGCCTTCAAGGCCTGCTGTTCTTTTTCCAGTGCCAGGCGTTGCGCGTCATAGGCAGCCTGTTGCGCTTCGCTGAAGCCTGCATCGGCGCCTAGTCTCAGACCATTGGCGGCACTGCCAAGACCCGGATTTCCGAGCCGCTGCTCTTCGGTCGCCAGAAACTTCAAGCGAGTCTGGACCTTCTCGAGATCACTCGACGCCGCGGTTTCCTGCAACCGAACGATGGGGGTGCCTATTTCAACCAGTTGGCCTTCCTGAACCAACACTTCTGCAACGATGCCACCTTCCAGGTGTCCGACAGTCTGCACCTTGCCTGCCGGAACAATTTCCCCTGTCGCACTGGCGACTTCACGTACCTGACCGATCGCTGCCCACGCCAGAAAAGCCGCCGCAGTCAGCGATAAAACCTGCAGAACGCGCCGGTACGCGACTGGCGGCGGGCCTTCCTCGAGTTCCAGAGGAATGTCCAACGAAAAATTGTCAGCGGTGGTTTTACGGATAAACATGTTGCCCTAGCGCTGGCCGAAACTGGGCTAACTATTGACGATTAAAGTAAATATCAGCTGAATCGGGCTGACCATATTTTAAGCGCCTTTTCTCACAAGAGTTGAAAACCGGACGTGTTGCCAGTGGCGAACCGACCAAAGTGATTTGGCGTACCGGAAAACTGCATTCTGCCTTTGACCAGAACGGTTCGTCGTGCATTAATGTCACAACATTATCGATTTTCATGCAAAAGGTGTGATGCTTTGGGAGGGGCGCATGACAGACCGTGATACTGTGCTCGCTGAACAGCGGGATGGCTGTCTTTTTCTAACACTCAACAGACCGGACCGGCTCAATGCCTTCAACGAAGCCATGCATCATGCGCTTCGCAAGCATTTGACCACCGCGACGGAGGACAGCTCAATCAGGGCTGTGCTGCTGACCGGAGCCGGCCGCGCTTTCAGCGCTGGTCAGGACCTTTCCGATCGCGACATGCGCGGAGGTGGCGAGGCACCTGATCTCGGCGTAACACTCGAGACACTTTACAATCCCCTGGTTCGGCAAATCAGGGCTCTCAGAAAGCCTGTCATTTGTGCGGTCAACGGCGTTGCCGCAGGTGCAGGCGCCAATGTAGCGCTTGCCTGCGATATCGTCCTCGCCGCCCAGTCTGCCCGCTTCATCCAGGCTTTTTCAAAGATCGGCCTGGTGCCCGATTCGGGCGGCACATGGTTGCTGCCACGCCTGATTGGAGAAGCCCGTGCGAAGGCACTCGCCATGACGGGCGAACCGTTGGGGGCCGAGACAGCCGCCTCCTGGGGCCTCATCTGGAAGGCAGTTCCGGATACGGACCTCATGACGGAGGCCGGAACGCTGGCAACGCAGCTGGCGGCGGGGGCAACCACCGGCCTTGCGCTTACCAAGGAACTGATCCAATCGGCAGCAGACCAGTCGCTCTATCGGCAACTGGACGCCGAGCGCGATAGCCAACGCCAGGCAGGGCGCACGAATGATTATCGGGAGGGCGTCACCGCTTTCCTTGAAAAGCGGTCCGCCCGATTTACCGGCGCTTGAATGAGGCACAGAATGACACCGGATGAATTTGCGCGCGCCTGCGCCGACCGCATGTGGTCGCAGGATACGGCGACACAGCACCTGGACATGAAACTTGAAGATGTACGTGCCGGACATTCGACGATGGCGATGACGGTTACGAAAGCCATGACCAACGGCCACGGCATTTGCCACGGCGGCTATATCTTCACGCTCGCCGACAGTGCCTTCGCTTTTGCCTGCAACACATACAACCAGGTTACGGTTGCCCAGCATTGCGACATCACGTTTCTGGCACCGGCCCATCTCGGAGACCGCTTGACGGCTACGGCCATCGAGAAATCGCGTACCGGCCGATCCGGCCTCTACGACGTGACGGTGGCCAACCAGAATGGCACTGTCATTGCCGAATTCCGCGGCAATTCCAGAACGACCAAAGGTACAATCTTGCCGGAATGACGGCGAGCGGCCCGGCGGGCTGCTCAAGGGAGGAAAATATGGAAAATCTGGCTCCGCGACCGGGAGATCTTGAGCCTATAGAAACAGCCAGCCGGGACGAATTGTCGGCCCTGCAGCTGAAGAGACTGCAATGGTCCCTCACCCATTCGTATGAAAACGTTCCGCTATTCAAGCAACGCTTCGACGAGAAAGGCGTACACCCTTCCGACCTGAAGACCCTCTCGGACCTGTCGAAATTTCCGTTTACGACCAAGAGCGATCTCCGGGACAATTATCCGTTCGGTTTGTTCGCTGTCCCGCGCGACAAGATCGTACGCGTACACGCCTCCTCGGGCACGACCGGCAAACCAACGGTGGTAGGCTACACAGCCAACGACATCGACATGTGGGCCGGTCTCGTCGCTCGCTCCATTCGAGCCTCTGGCGGCCGACCGGGTGACATCATCCATGTTGCTTATGGCTACGGTCTCTTTACCGGTGGACTGGGCGCCCACTACGGCGCAGAAAAACTAGGCTGCACGGTCGTTCCGGTCTCCGGTGGCATGACGGAACGCCAGGTGACACTTATCCAGGACTTCAAACCGCGCATCATCATGGTAACGCCGTCCTATCTCCTGTCCATTCTGGATGAATTCCGGCGGCAAGGCATCGATCCTCGGGAAACGTCGCTTGCGACGGGGATCTTCGGCGCGGAGCCCTGGACCAACGCAATGCGCAAGGAAATCGAAGACGCGTTCGACATGCATGCCGTCGACATCTACGGCTTGTCGGAAGTGCTTGGACCAGGCGTTGCCAACGAATGCGTTGAGACGAAGGACGGTCTCCACATCTGGGAAGACCACTTCTACCCGGAAATCATTGATCCGGTGACCGGCGACGTTCTGCCGGACGGTGAAATTGGAGAGCTGGTCTTCACCACGCTTACCAAGGAAGGCCTGCCAATGGTCCGCTACCGCACGCGCGACCTGACCAGGCTCCTGCCCGGTACGGCCCGGTCCATGCGGCGAATGGAAAAGATCACCGGCCGATCTGACGACATGATCATTCTGCGCGGCGTCAATGTATTCCCGACCCAGATCGAAGAACAGATCCTGAAATGCGAAGGCTTGTCGCCGCATTTCCAGATAGAGCTTTCCCGGTCCGACCGCCTGGACGTCATGACGGTGCACGTCGAAGCCCTGCCGACAGCAGCAACAAGTGACGCACGTCAGGCATCGGCAAAGGAACTCTCGCATCACATCAAGAGCGTGGTCGGCGTATCCGCAAGGATCGATGTTGCCGAGCCCGGCAAAGTGGAACGTTCCGCCGGCAAGGCAAAGCGGGTCGTCGACAACAGGCCCAAGGAATAAGGGAACACGCAGGCCAAGCGTTCGGAGGACGTTTCTCCAAGACATCAAAATCAGCCGGTCCTTTCCAGACCTTTCGCCAAAGAAAAAGGCCACCTGATCAGGTGGCCTTTTCCATTTGGATATGTGGTTGACTTACGCAGACATCGGCCATTCCTTGGCGACCAATGTCAGAACGTCGTACTGGGCAACAGCTTCATCATTCTGGTTGGTCACAAGACAATCCCACCGCACTTCGCCATAGTCTGCTGAAATACGCGGCGAAATCTCCTTGGCGGTCAACTGAACCTTGAGTGCATCACCTGCGTTCACCGGCGTCATGAAACGCAGATTATCAACGCCGTAATTCGCCAGCACCGGACCTTCATCAGGATCGACGAACAGACCGGCGGCGAAGGAAACAATCAGATAGCCATGTGCCACGCGGCCTTCGAAGAACGGGTTCCGTTTCGCGGCGGCTTCATCCATATGCGCATAGAAGGTGTCGCCGGTGAACTTGGCAAAATGTTCGATATCTTCCAGGGAAACTTCCCGTGCCCCGGTGTTCAGCTGATCGCCGATCTTGAGGTCGGCCAATGACTTGCGGAACGGGTGCCGGCTGTCTTCCTGACCTGGTGCACCGGAAATCCAGCGGCCGGTCACTGCGCCCAGCAAGGCGGGCGTTCCCTGGACCGCCGTCCGTTGCATGTAATGTTTGACCGAGCGCAGGCCGCCAAGTTCTTCGCCGCCACCTGCCCGGCCCGGTCCGCCGTGCACAAGCATGGGCAAGGGAGAACCATGTCCGGTTGAAGACTTTGCACTCTTCCGATTGCCTATCATGACGCGTCCATGGAAAGGCGCCATGCCGAGAACGGCTTCCTCGGCAACCAAGGGGTCATTTGTGAACAGCGAGGCAACAAGAGAGCCCTTGCCCTTGTGGGTGAGTTCGACCGCTTCCTCCAGCTCGTCGTAGGGCATCAATGTCGCAACCGGTCCGAACGCTTCAACCGAGTGAACGGCTTCTGCGCTCATCGGGTTGGCGCAATGCAAAAGTACGGGAGCTGCGAACGCGCCGGTTGCGGGGCTTGAGCCCGCAAGATCGGAAACGATCTCGGCTTCCACCTTCAGATCACTCACGCGCGCAAGCACTTCTTCACGCTGACCGGCTGAAGCGAGTGGCCCCATCGAAACCGCTTCGTCTCGCGGATCTCCGATCACGGCCTTCCCAAGCCTCTTGCCGAGCGCATCAGCAACCGCATCGGACAATTTACGCGGCACGATGACCCGGCGGATCGCAGTGCACTTCTGCCCTGCCTTCACGGTCATTTCCCGGGCAACTTCCTTGATGAAGAGGTCAAATTCGGGATCTTCAGGGCTGACATCCGTCCCCAGAACCGCAGCATTGAGGCTGTCGGCCTCCATGGAGAAGCGAACGGAATTCTGCACGATTGCCGGGTTCCGACGCAGCATTTGCCCGGTGGCAGCGGATCCGGTGAAGGTAACAACATCCTGTCCCGTGACATGGTCGATCAGATCTCCCGCCGACCCGCAAAGAAGCTGAAGCGAGCCTTCAGGAAGAATGCCGGTCGCCAGAATGTGGCGAACCATCAGCTCGGTCAGATAAGCAGTCTGGCTGGCAGGCTTGACCAGGCAGGGTACGCCCGCGATCAGGGCGGGGGCGATCTTTTCCAGCATTCCCCAGCAGGGGAAGTTGAAGGCGTTGATATGAACGGCAATACCGCGCAGTGGTGTCAGCACATGCTGCCCTGAAAAACTATTGTCCCGCGACAGTGGCTCCACTGCACCTTCGACGAACACCCGGGTGTTCGGCATCTCGCGACGGGCCTTGGAGGAATAGGCGAACATGGTTCCAATGCCGCCTTCAATATCGATCCAGCTGTCCTTGCGCGTTGCCCCGGTCGCGAAACTCTCCTGGTAGAAGATTTCCTTTTGCTCGGTCAGCGCCTGCGCCAGGGTTTTCAGCATCAAGGCGCGCTCGTGGTAGGTCATCTTGCGCAAGGCCTTGCCACCGGTGTCACGCCCCCAGGCAAGTGCCTCGGCAAGATCCAGACCGGATGCGTCAATGGCGGCGACAGGCGCACCGGTTGCGGCGTCAAGCAGCGGCTTTCCCTCGGCCTTGCCTTGCCTCCAGCTGCCAGCGAGATAGCTTTCCAAAACGCGGACTTTTTGCGGATGAACGGTCATATCGAATTCCAGTTCTTGAAACGGAATGGTCTCAGGCGTCGTAAGTCACGACAAGGCGTTTGCTCAGTGGCCGCGACTGGCATGTCAGAACGTAGCCATCCCGAATTTCGTCGTCTTCCAGAGCATGATTGGCCGCCATTTCGACCTCACCTTCCAGCACCTTGCCGCGGCATGTGGAACACACGCCTGCACAGCAGGAATATGGTGCATCGATGTTGTGACGATGCGCTGCTTCCAGAATGGTCTCGCCCGGTTCCATGTGGATTTCCCGCGTGGTGCCGTCGATGGTCAACCGAAGATCGGCCTCCTTCGCTGAACCATCGATGACCTCCGGCCGCAGCCGTGCCGGCAAGCGTCCCGGCTGGTCGGACTTGAACAGTTCCTGCCGTATCTTGTCCGCCGCGACACCGCGCGCTTCCAGGCTGCCACGAACGGTTTCCATCATTCCGTGAGGGCCGCAAAGAAAAGCAATATCAATGTCCTGAGGATCGATCAGTGTATCGAAGAGATCGTTCAGCTTCCGCTCATCGACGCGGCCGGAAAACAGCTCAGTGTCCTGCGCATCGCTTTTGAGAATGTGGATCACTTGCAGGCGACCGAGATACCGGTTTTTCAGATCCTCCAGTTCCTCTCGGAACATGATCGAGGATATCTGCCGGTTGGCATAGACCAGTGTGAATTGAGAATTCGGCTCGCGTGCCAGTACTGTCTTCAGGATCGACAGGATCGGCGTGATGCCAGACCCGCCGGCGAAACCGACATAAAAACGCGCGAGATCCGGTTCGATCGGGGCGTTGAAGCTGCCGAGTGGCGGCATGGCCTCGACCATGTCTCCCGGCCGCATGCTTTCATGCGCCCAGCAGGAAAAAGCACCTCCGTCGACGCGCTTGATCCCGACCTTCAGGGCACCGTCTTCGGTCCCGGCACAGATTGAGTAGCAACGGCGCACCTCGTGTCCGTCGAAGTCACGCCGGAAGGTCAGATATTGCCCCTGCTCGAAACGGAACAAATCCTGTTCCTCCGACTGCGGCTGAAGGGTCACAACGACCGAATCTCTTGTATCCGGCGTTACGTCAGTCACTGTCAGCGCATGAAACCGCGACATGCATGTCCTCCCGAAACATGATCTGCTGCACCCTGCCTATATCGGCAAAAACGGATGCCAAAAAACTCAGGACGGCCTATGGAAGCTTTTCACTTTCCCTGGCGACCCGACTAATTGCAGTGCCCTCTCAGTGGCACTTGAAGTAATCGAATGGCTCCAGGCACGACCGGCAGCGATAAGCCGCCTTGCAGGGCGTGGAGCCAAACTGGCTGACCTTTTCCGTGTTTTCCGAACCACAGCGTGGACAGGCGACCTGAAAGCTCCCCTGACCCGTCAGCCGCGCGACCCTTCCGGCTGCCGAACCGTCCGAGCGGGTTCCGTCTACCGGCGGCGCAATGCCGTAGGCACGCAATTTCGCCCGGCCTTCCTGCGTCAGCCAATCGGTTGTCCAAGGCGGACTGAGCTGCTGCTCAAGACGCACCTTGGTAACGCCGCATTCCAGCAACTTGGTTTCGATGTCCAGCTTGATCACCGCAGTTGCCGGGCAGCCGCTGTAGGTCGGCGTGACGGTTACAACAAGCGTTTCGTCTTGCCAGGAGACATCACGAATGACGCCCAGGTCCGTCAGGGACATAACCGGGATTTCCGGATCAGGGATCTCGGAAAGCCATTGCCAGACCGTGTCCATGGAAACAGGCATCGGATCACCAGGTCGCGCCGGGATAGGCCCGCTGCAGGAACTGCATTTCTGCCAGCATGTGCCCCAGGTGTTCCGAATGACGACCGGTCAAGCCGCCCATATGGGCGAAGTCGCTTTCCGGAAGGGTAAGCGTAGCCTCATCCAGAACAGCTTCGACTGTTTCTTTCCATTCCGCTTTCAGGGAGGCGGCATCTGGAGCAAGCCCAGCTTCCGCCATCGCGGTGTCGATGGCATCACTGGCGAACATTTCACCGGTGTAGGACCACAACGCCTCAAGAGCCTGCTGCATGCGGCGATGGCTCTCTTCAGTACCGTCTCCTAGACGGATCACGAGGTCCGCGGATCGGTCGAGATGGTAGGCAACCTCCTTGCCAGCCTTCGCTGCAATGGCAGCGATCCGCTCGTCTTTCGAGCTTTTCAGAGCCTCGAGCAACGGCACCTGATAGGCATCGATCAGGAACTGCCTCATCAACGTCTGGCCAAAATCACCATTTGGCTGTTCGGCCAGCAGGAAGTTGCGAAAGTCCCAGGCGTCCCGAAGGTAAGCCAGCTCATTTTCGCCGCGTCCCTTACCTTCGACTTCACCGGCAAGCCCCAGCCACATGCGCGCCTGCCCGATTAGATCGAGCGCGACATTGGCGAGTGCGATATCTTCTTCCAGGACAGGAGAATGCCCGCACCATTCCGAAACGCGGTGCCCCAGAACAAGCGCCGTATCGCCTCTGCGCAGCAGCCATTCGAAGAGAGTATCGCGTGCGATTAGTTCGTCTTTTCTGGTCATCACATTTTTCCGACTTCATCCGGAATGTCGTAAAAACTTGGGTGACGATAGATCTTGTCCATGGACGGCTCGAACAAGGCATCCTTCGCGCCCGGATCAGAAGCAGTGATCTGTGCCGACGGCACGACCCAGATCGAAACGCCTTCCTTGCGGCGCGTATAGACGTCGCGCGCATTCTTGATTGCCATTTCAGCATCCGGTGCATGCAGTGACCCTACATGGCGATGATTGAGACCATGCTGGCCGCGAATAAAGACCTCCCAGAGGGGCCATTCCTTTTTCATGATTTCCTCCGAAATGTCAGGCTGCAGAACTTGAGCATCGTGCCGACCACCACAGATTGGCGTCTTTCACATGCTCCCAGCCGAAAGCAAGATCCGTTGACCCGTGCTCGTTCAGATATTCGAGCTTCTGCCAAGCTTCTTCGAGCGTTGGCACATGGCCAGCGGCGACCGGCCACATGACAAAATGCATGCGCTCCATCACTTCAAACCATTCCGCCCGTCGGTCGTAGATGCGTTTGTGAACGGTCTTGAACACGAAGTTTTCCAGAGACCCGACGTCGGTCCATACCGAAAGGTTCGGTATGACCAACGGGTCGCTTTCGCGCGTCATGGAAACCGCGTTGCCGGCCTCATCCTTCAACCGCCAAACAAAACCGTTGCTGCGTTCGGCGGCGGCGTTTACCCGGTTCAGATTGTTGACGAAATCGGCAATCCGCGGATCGTTGATATCGTAACGGAGCCGAGCCACATTCAATTCGGCCAGATGAGTTTCGGTCATGGCGCTTACTCGGCCGCGGTTCTGGCAGCGACCCGCTTGTCAGCATGCGCCATCAACCCGTCACGCACCCAGGCACCATCTTCCCATGCCGTCACCCGGGCTTCCATGCGTTCCCGGTTGCATGGACCGTTGCCCTTGAGAACTTCGAAAAACTCGCTCCAGTCCGGTTCGGAAAAATCGTAACCGCCCTTTTCCTCGTTCCACCTGAGGTTCTCGTCAGGCACTGTCAGCCCGAGATACTCAGCCTGGGGAACGGTCTGATCGACAAACTTCTGGCGCAGCTCGTCGTTGGTGTTGATCTTGATCTTCCAGGCCATCGACTGGGCGGAATGGACAGAGTCCTTGTCGGACGGACCGAACATCATCAACGACGGATACCAGAACCTGTTCAAGGCATCCTGCGCCATGCGGCGCTGCGCTTCCGAACCCTTCGCCATCTTCATCATGATGTCGTAGCCTTGGCGCTGGTGGAAGCTTTCTTCCTTGCAGATACGGATCATCGCCCGCGAGTACGGGCCGAAGGACGTCCGCTGCAACGGCACCTGGTTCATGATTGCCGCGCCGTCCACCAACCATCCGACGGCACCGATATCGGCCCACGTCAGGGTTGGGTAATTGAAGATCGAGGAATATTTCATTTTGCCGGCATGGAGCAGCTCGATCAACTCGTCCCGGCTGACGCCGAGGGTTTCAGCCGCACAGTAGAGGTAAAGGCCATGGCCTGCCTCATCCTGAACCTTGGCGAGCAGGATTGCCTTGCGCTCGAGTGTAGGCGCACGAGTTATCCAATTGCCTTCAGGCAACTGGCCGACAATTTCCGAATGAGCATGCTGACCGATCTGACGGATCAGGGTCTTGCGATAGCCTTCCGGCATCCAGTCCGTTGGTTCGATTTTCTCACCACGGTCAATGCGTTCCTGAAAGGCTCTTTCCTCGTCCGTCATCTCCGCGAGAGAGAGAACTTTGGTCGAGTCGGTTTTTACCATCTGGGCATACATGACGCCTCCTTTCGTCATGTTGAATTTCCAAAAGGATACCTCACAACACATCACAGAAAAAGCATGAAATTAATTATTTTTGTGATGTTTTGTCGCCTGCTTCAAGTGATTGCCGAAAAACACTATAATTCAATCAGTTAAGGTAAGTGACCGCATACGTTCCTGCACTGCATCCGGTGCGGCCGGTAGTGGGCCATCCTGATTAAACAGGTTCCGACCGATGTAACTGTCGGCTGCCGGAGAAAGGCCCGCGTAGAGCGCGGCGAACAACGAACGCGCTTCGTATCCGGCCCAGTCTGCCGGCAGGACCGAGCGTGGCAGGCGGGGATCCCGCAGGCGAATGCCGCGATAGGCATGCACCAATGCCAGTCGGAACAACAGTGCAGAGGCAGGTGCAACACCATCTGCGATCAGGTTCTGCATGGGTTTGAAGTGCGAGACAAAGCCTGTGTAGTCCCGAGCCAGCAGCTCCAGTCCGAATGAGGAAGCAGCTATTTTTTCCAGTTCACCTGATTTCAGGTTCAAAGCCGACGCGCGAAACGCGGTACCAAGAACGGGGCGTCCTGGTCTGTCGGCGCCGATGTAGACATTCCCCTCAAGTGACGCAAACCCAAACCGCATCAGAACGGCCTGATCCGCGGCTTCCGTACAACGGGTCAACAGCCAGCCACAATCCGGATCCTCAGGGCCATAGAACAAGTCTGCCGCCAGGTGATATTCTTCCCGGGCATCCGGTGTCAGAGCATAAAAGCTGCGCCTGCCTTCCCGCTCACCTATCAACTGACCTTTTGAAACCAGACGGGACACCGCTGTCCTGACAAGCGATTCATTAACGCTGAAGCCGGCGCAAAGGCTGATCAGGTCTCCCATCCACAGCACACCGCCACGCGGTTCAACGATGTCGCCGTAGATGGTCACGATCAGCTGCGCAGCCTTGGGCGGAAAGGGCCGCAGGAAACTGTCAGCAAGTATTTCGGTTCCGGTGTGCATGAAGCTTCTGATCCGTCAGCATTTTTCTAAAGCTTATCTGTACGGCGGCTGCAAACCAAGATGTTCACGGATGCTCTCGACAACATTCCGGCGAAAGTGGACTTGAAAACCCGATTTTTGAACGTTATAAAATTACACGTTATAAAATTACATCATCCTGAAGGCCTACCTATGCCCCTCACCTTCTCCGCCATCAAGAACAGCGCCTGCAGGTCACTTTATCTGACGGCTCCCGCCGCAGCAGCACTAGTGACCCTGACAGTGAATGCGCACGCCGACGCCCCCCCCAGTGTCGTCACGTCCATCAAACCGATCCATTCCATCGCGTCGGCTGTTATGGAAGGTGTCGGGACGCCCTATGTCCTTGTCGACGGCGCCTCCTCTCCTCATGGCTATGCGCTGAAACCGTCGCAGGCATTTCTACTTCAGGGAGCCGATGTGGTGTTCTGGGTTGGGCCAGAACTGGCTCCCTCGCTGAAGAAGCCAATCGAAACCATGGCCAAGAATGCTGTAACGGTCGAACTGATCGATGCGTCTGGAATTCATCAACTCGACATTCGAGAAGGTGCCAGCTTCGACGCCCATGATCACGATCACGACGATGGGCACAGTGGCGAAGAGCATGCGCATGATCATGCAGAAGAAGAAGAAGATGACCACGACCACGCTGGCGGCGAACATGATCACGAAGAGGGCGCACATGAACATGCCGGCCACGAACATGATGACGACGACAGCCACGCCGATGCCCATGACCACTCGGGTCACGACCACGACGCAGAGCATCAGCACGCGGCACATGAGGCTGTCGATCCGCATATCTGGCTGAACCCGGAAAACGGCATCGAGATCGCAAAAATCATGGCAGATACCCTAGCGAAACAGGATCCTGCCAACGCCGAAATCTATAAAAAGAATGCAGCGGCGTTTTCCAAGCGGATCGCGTCACTCGATCAGGACATTTCCGCTGAACTGGCTCCGTTTGCAGACAAAAAGTTCATCGTCTTCCACGATGCCTATCATCATTTCGAACATCACTATGAAATCGAGGCCAGTGGATCGGTTACCGTTTCTCCGGAAGCTCTGGCGAGTGCAGACCGAATTCAGGAAATCCAGGGCAAGATCAGGGACCTCGGCGTAAGCTGCGTTTTTCAGGAACCGCAATTTGACGCAAAGCTGGTTTCGGTTGTTCTGGAAGGCAGCAGCGCTCGGTCAGGTACGCTTGACCCGCTGGGCACCGATCTTGAAAATGGCCCGGACCTTTATCCGCAACTTCTGAAGGGGCTCTCAAGCTCTCTGAAGGATTGCCTCGGCGGCGCCTCCTGATATTGCCTCTTCGAGATGGCAAACAAAAAAGCCGCCGGAGGTCACCCCTTCGGCGGCTTTTGTTGTTCTGCAATTCCAGATCAGGACGTTCTGACTTTTTCCCGCTCTGCTTCGGTTTTCTCGATGGCCTTCAACAGATGCATGTCCCTGTCGTAGACGTCGGTATAGAAGGCAACCGTCCCGTCCAACTCAGGCCACGCCGTGAAATAGGACACATAAACCGGAATATCGCCGGTCACCTGTTCTTGCTGGTTCTGACCGCCCGAAATACGCGAGCTCACGTAATCCTTGGATTTGCCGAGAACCGCAGCGGCCATGGCCCTCGGATCCTGCAGACGGATGCAGCCATGGCTGTATGCGCGCATATCCTTGTTGAAGAGGTTTTTTGACGGCGTATCGTGCATGTAGATGTGATGCCTGTTCGGGAACAGGATCTTGACTTCGCCAAGCGCGTTCGAGCTGCCCGGATACTGGCGGACGTTGACCGATTGCTGTTTGGAAGCAACCGCGTACCAGTCGACTGCAGAAGAGGAAACCTGCCGGCCGCCTGGTGTCGTTACTTCATAACCGGCGCGGTCGAGATAACTCGGGTCGTTGGCCAGTTTCGGCAGCATTTCATTGACAATGATCGAATACGGCACGCCCCAATAGGGATTGTATTCAACGATTTCGATCTTGTCGTAGAAGAAGTTGGTCTGATTGGACTTCTTGCCGACAACCACCCGCATGCTCAATGGAGCTTCGTCAGGCGCAGTATAGGTCGCGGTGAAGGCAGCCTGGTTGATGAAAACCTTGCGTTCGCCGAGCTCTTCGGGAAGCCAGCGGCTGCGCTCCATGGCCAGTTCGACCTTGGCGATCTTCGCCGCGTTGGTTTCGCCGACCATCGCGTTGATGGTGTTCTTGCCGATAATACCATCCGGCGTGAGCTTGGCTTCCTTCTGGAAAGCCTTCACCAGCTCAACGAGTTCCGGAGAATAAAGTTCAGCGCCATCATAGGCAGTCAGCGTCTCTTCATGAGCCGACTTGAGTTCCTCCGAGCCGTTCTTGGCGATCGCGGCGACGATGTTCTTCATTTCCGGGCTGGATTTGCCAGCCTTCAGGAAAGTGCCGGGCGCGATGACGATCTGGTCGGCGTCTTCATCTTCTGCTCGCAAGCGGGCCAACTCTTCGGTCAGCTTGCGGAAATGTTCACTCTGAGGCTGCGCTTTGGCAACTGCTGTTTCGGCATTGGCCGCTGCCTTGAAGCCTTCCAGGGCTGCAACGAGATCGACTTCATGCCTCGGAAGATCGTGATATTCGGAAATCCGGTTCGGATCGACACGTCCGCGCCTCGAATCCAGAACATATGTCAGAACGGCTGCACTCATCTCCATCTCGAACCGCATCGTGGCGGCATCGAGTGCCTCACCTTCAAGACCTTCAGTTACGGGAAGATCGACGACATAGTCTTCCGGGTTCAGCGCAAATTTGCCTGTTTCAGCGAGACTGCTGCGGACCGCGATTGCCTTTTCTGTCGGCTTACCGTCTTTCACCCAGACGAAATCGGGATGCTCACGATAGAATGAAATGACTGCAGAACCCACTTCCGGAAGGACGGTGAGCGACATGTCTTTCAATGCCGGACGCGCCGTGTCGAATGCGGTCAGGACGACCGGAGCCTGTGGCAGGCTATCGCTTTCGGTGCTCGGGGCATCCGTCGTTTCAACGGGCTGGACATCAGGCTTCACCTCGGCGGACTTGATCTCCGACAATTCAGCCAGCGAAACCTTCTTCCAGCTGTCGGCCGTGTAATTGAGGTAGCGCGGCGCAGAGACCTTTGCGGTAACGACCTTCTTGCTAAGATCCTGCTGGCGCTCACGCTCCTGCTGCCGGCGATGCGCTTCCGGATTGAACAGACGCTGGAACAACCCCTGCGCGGAAGCAGGCTCAACCGAGACCAGGTTAAAACCGGAAAAAAGCACCGTCGCCATCAAGCCAGCCCTGAGGGACGTCCCCAGGACAGAACGTTTCGGTTTTTTCCTGGTACATTCGCTCAGTGCCATTGCATTCGCTCGCATTGTCTAAACCCGCTTTTTTTAAATCTTTTCGAACCTGACGCCTTGCCCAAGTCACCAGGGTTTTATTGCTTCCCTGCAAGGAACGAAGGCTGTTCGGCATATCCGCCGAGGATGTTCTACATCCGAGCGTGATATGGCAACGCAGTTACCGTGCAACCGGGCCCCGCGACCCGATTCCCGGAAACTGCGCCCGTAAACCGTTTGATACTATAACAGGGTTCATCAGATGGTTAAGGGGCGCCGTCCTACACAGGTTTGAAATCAGGCGACTGTGACGATTTTGCCTCGTTGCTGACAGTACAGCTGCCCACCATCACGGTGCCAGAAACGGCAGAACTGCGGCTGTTTGGAAAAACTACCTGGCGTGATTGGCATCACGCCGCCTTCTTCGTCAAAGGGGTATCTACGGCTTCACGAGTACGTGAGACATTACCGGAGAGCCAAATGCCGTTTCAATTCAATGTTGGTGACCATTCGTCACCGATCTGGAAATACACAAGTTTCAACTCTTCCCAGTATTCAAAGCTGAAATGGGCCAGAAACAAGCTTTTCAAGATGGTCAAGAACAACCCGGGATGTAATGCCTATTTCCGGACGCTCCCCAAGGGGCGAAGCTTGTCGGACATGATCAACGACAGCTCGATTTGGGTGAATTACGGACCGACCATTTCACCGCTACATGGGGAAATCCACGTTCCTTCCGGGGAAATCGCGGTTGGTGACCGGGCCTTTAAAATGGGCAGGTGGATGGTGCTGGCCACCATCATTCATGAATTCGCGCATCACAACGGCGCCCCGATTACGGGTGGCGACACACGCGCAGAAGAAGCCGTCTATCACTGCGGTCTCGGCAGTGCGAAGGAATATTACGACGGCATTGATGACCCGAACACGCCTTACGACCCGAACGTCGGCGGTTGATCAACATAACCTGGTGCGCGGCCCCAAAGCATGGGACCGCACCCGGTAGGGCAGAAAAAGATCAGAACGGAATTTCGTCGTCCATGGGGCCGCCACCGCCACCGGACGGACCGCCGTAACCGCCACCGCTGCTGGAACCGCCGCCATAGCCACCACCGAAATTCCCGCCGGAACCGGAACCGCCGCCGCCGAAGCCACCTCCGCCGCCGCCTTGTGAGTCATTGCCGTAATCGGGAAGACCGCCGGATGCACCGCCACCTTCGCCGCGGCCGTCAAGCATGGTCAGGTTGGAGTTGAAGCCCTGCAGCACGATCTCGGTGGAGTACCGGTCCTGACCGGACTGATCCTGCCATTTGCGGGTCTGAAGCTGGCCTTCGAGATAAACCTTTGATCCCTTGCGCAGATATTGCTCCGCAACTTTGCAAAGACCGTCGTTGAAAATCACGACACGGTGCCACTCCGTCTTTTCACGACGCTCACCGGTGTTGCGGTCGCGCCAGGATTCCGACGTCGCAATCCGGAGATTGGCGATCGGGCGGCCATCCTGCGTACGGCGGATTTCCGGGTCTGCTCCCAGATTGCCGACCAAAATTACTTTGTTGACGCTGCCCGCCATACTGAACTCCTGTTTGTTTTTCGTTGACCCCGCCGACGATGTACGTGTGCTTCTCCGGCACGTGTCGATAAACGGTCAACGTTGCAAGCTTTGCTGCTAGAAACCAGAACCCTAACGGCACGCCAACAGCTTCGCCGCTATTTTCGCCAGGCTTCACTCATTTTCCACAAGGCAACTTAAAAACTGCCGCCTGGTTCATCCGCCTAAAATTCGAGCAAAGTCGACAGACACAATCCCTGATTGCGCCAAGTTACAATTTGCTCCACTTTTGTTCCAATCAAGCCCCGATTTTTGTGTCAGGACATTATCTCATGAACTGCGAGGTTTCGGTCACCTATTTCTGCTCGGCTCCTGACGCTGCAATCGTTAATGTACTTGTTTTGTTCTTATCATTTCTGTAAAAGCGATTCAATCAGGCATCGCATCGACAAGTGCCTCTGGCACGATAATGAAAATGCCTCACTGGAAGCTCCGCCCGAAACTGCTATATCGGGGCAAACAGACATCATCGGCAATGGACCATCTTAGCGTATGCGAGAGCAACAATCGGCTTTGGGCGACGCATGCGGTCAGGAAGAACGACAATGAAGACAGCCAAGGGATCGCAGTCGGAAGAAGCCTGGAAGGCGGACCCAACACGGGTCATCAGCATCCGTGGCGCACGGGAGCATAACCTCAAGGGTGTCGACCTGGACCTGCCCCGCGACAAGTTAATTGTCATGACCGGCCTGTCTGGCTCAGGAAAGTCGTCACTCGCCTTCGACACCATATATGCAGAAGGACAGCGGCGGTACGTGGAAAGCCTGTCCGCCTACGCACGTCAGTTCCTGGAAATGATGCAGAAACCGGACGTCGACCAGATCGACGGACTGTCGCCGGCAATCTCCATCGAACAGAAGACCACGTCCCGCAATCCGCGCTCCACGGTCGGGACGGTTACGGAAATCTACGATTACATGCGCCTTTTGTTTGCGCGTGTCGGCGTTCCCTATTCCCCCGCCACCGGTCTGCCGATCGAAAGCCAGACCGTCAGCCAAATGGTCGATCGCATTCTGGAACTGGAAGAAGGTGCCCGCCTCTACCTGCTCGCGCCGATGGTTCGCGGCCGCAAGGGCGAGTATCGCAAGGAACTTGCCGAGCTGATGAAGAAGGGTTTCCAGCGCGTCAAGATCGACGGAACCTTCCATGAGATTTCCGAGGCCCCTGCCCTCGACAAGAAATTCAAGCACGATATCGACGTCGTCGTAGACCGTATCGTCGTGCGTGACGATATCTCCGGTCGGCTTGCCGATTCACTGGAAACGGCGCTGAAACTTGCCGATGGCATTGCAATTGCCGAATTTGCCGACAAGACCGATGAGAACGGCAACCCGGAACGGCTGATCTTTTCCGAAAAATTTGCCTGCCCGGTATCCGGCTTCACCATTCCGGAGATCGAGCCGCGTCTGTTCTCGTTCAACAATCCCTTCGGTGCCTGCCCCACTTGTGACGGCCTTGGAACGACACTCGCTTTTGAAGAAGACCTGGTTGTTCCTGACCACTCGCTTTCCCTGCGCGAAGGAGCTGTCCTGCCGTGGGCGAAGACAGGGTCGACATCACCTTATTATGCCCAGACGCTGGAAGCACTCTGCAGTCATTTCAAGGTGTCCATGGCAACGCCCTGGAAGGATCTTCCTTCGGAAGTGCGCGAGGCAATCCTTCATGGAACCGGCAATGCGAAGATTGAATTCGTCTATGATGACGGCGTCCGCAGCTACCGGACAGAGAAGACCTTTGAAGGTGTAATCGGCAATATCGAACGGCGGTGGCGCGAGACGGAATCCACCTGGGTTCGCGAGGAACTGGCAAGGTTTCAATCCGATCATGCCTGCCCGGCTTGCAGCGGGTTCCGTCTGAAGCCGGAAGCGCTTGCCGTCAAGATTGCCGGCAGGCATATCGGTCAGATCACCGAACATTCCATTCGCGATGCAAGCCTCTGGTTTGAAGCCCTGCCGGAGCAACTGAACGACAAACAGAGCGAAATCGCAGGCCGCATCCTGAAGGAAATTCGCGAGCGGCTGAAGTTCCTGAATGACGTTGGTCTTGAATATCTCACCTTGTCCCGGTCTTCCGGAACACTGTCAGGCGGCGAAAGCCAGCGTATCCGCCTCGCCTCGCAGATAGGCTCGGGGCTGACAGGAGTTCTCTATGTACTGGATGAGCCGTCCATCGGCCTTCATCAGCGCGACAACGCCCGTCTTCTGGAAACGCTGAAACACCTGCGCGATCTCGGCAATACGGTGATCGTGGTCGAGCATGACGAAGACGCGGTGCTGACTGCCGATTACGTTGTCGACGTCGGACCAGGAGCGGGTGTCCATGGCGGGCAGATCGTCGCCAAGGGCACTCCCTCCGAAATCATGGCCAATCCCAATTCGTTGACGGGGCAGTATCTGTCTGGATCCATGATGGTTTCGCGCAACGACGAGCGCAGAAAAATCAACAAGAAGCGGAAGATCTCCGTTCGCGGCGCCCGCGGCAACAATCTGAAGGACATTGACGTTGACGTGCCGCTCAGCACGTTTACCTGTGTCACCGGTGTGTCGGGTGGCGGCAAGTCCACGTTCCTGATCGATACGCTCTACAAGGCCGCGGCTCGTCGCCTCAATGGCGCGCGGGACAACCCTGCCCCGCACGATCGCATCGAAGGTCTGGAAGTGCTCGACAAGGTGATCGATATCGATCAGTCACCGATCGGCCGGACACCCAGATCCAACCCGGCGACCTACACCGGTGCCTTTACCCCGATCCGTGAATGGTTCGCCGGCATGCCTGAAGCAAAGGCCAGAGGCTATCAGCCCGGCCGGTTCTCCTTCAACGTCAAGGGAGGCCGCTGCGAAGCCTGTCAGGGCGACGGCGTCATAAAGATCGAAATGCACTTCCTGCCGGATGTGTACGTCACTTGCGACGTATGCAAAGGCAAACGGTACAATCGAGAAACGCTCGAGGTCGAGTTCAAGGGCAAGTCGATTGCCGACGTGCTCGACATGACCGTGGATGAAGCCGCCGTGTTCTTCTCCGCAGTTCCTGCCGTGCGCGACAAGATGGAGACCCTGGCGCGTGTCGGTCTCGGCTACATCAAGGTCGGCCAACAGGCGACCACGCTTTCAGGTGGTGAAGCGCAGCGCGTAAAGCTTGCGAAGGAACTCTCCAAGCGCTCGACGGGCCGTACGCTTTACATTCTGGACGAACCCACGACAGGCCTGCATTTTCACGATGTCGCAAAACTGCTGGAAGTGCTGCACGAACTGGTTGACCAGGGCAACACGGTTCTGGTGATCGAGCACAATCTCGAAGTCATCAAGACGGCAGACTGGATTATCGATCTGGGACCGGAAGGAGGCGACGGTGGCGGTACGGTGGTTGCAACCGGACGCCCTGAAGACGTTGCCGAGGTTTCGGAAAGCTACACGGGACAATTCCTGCAGGAACTGCTGCAGCGACGTCCGCAACGGGCGCACGACGCTGCGGAATAAGTCTTAACCAGTCTCCAGTTACGTGACGACAGGCATGTGTGCACCGCACACATGCCTTTTTCATTTGTATTTCCGCATGTTCCACGAATCATCCGGATTCTGTCTGCGCAAGCTTTGCTGCATTGCATCAAACGCATGTCAGGCATGCAGAGATGGCACTTCTTTTATTTTGAGTGGTGAAATATATCATTGGACAACAACGGCGCGGAACGCACACGCGTTTCGATAATTAAGGAATAAGAAGATGTTTGACACCGTGCGCCAAAAGTACAGCAACTGGGTAAGCTACCGCCGTGCGGTTGACGAATTGTCCCGCCTTTCGGCTCGTGAGCTTGCCGACCTCGGCATCTGCCGCAGCGACATCAAATTTGTCGCACGTCGTCAGATTGGCTGAATGAAATAAAGAGATCGCGTCCCTAGGCATCCTCCTCCCAGCCGACGGGCGTGTGACACGCAGGGCATCCTCCTCCCAGCCCTGTCACGTCGAAACGTCGCCCGCCAGCACCTCCTCCCGCTGGCGGGCGTTCGTTTTTCTGGCGTCCTGATTTCCTCCCATGCCTGTCTGGTCAGGCAAGAAATTCCTCAAAATGCTGACACTCCAACGCCAAGTGCGATATCTGGATGTGTTGAACTGTCTCCAGGTCGATGTCTCTGCTTTTGCGGCGACAGCTCGCTCATTCCTCCAAGCGAAGCAATCCCTGTGAGAACGCCCAAGCGATGCAAGTCAGCAGAAAATAGGTATTCACAAGCTGGGTCGTTACCCGGGCCGGGGTCGCATTCGGATAATTTGATGTCTTGGCTTGTTGCGATGCCGTGTTTTCGATTGGGCTGGTAGATCGACAATCTGTCTTGTGAACTCCGCCGTCTTCTCCGTCTATCGCCGCCTGCCTTCCGTCAGCGCAGATCACTCGTGCGTACCAGGTCTGTCTATAGTTTTCAGGCGATACCAAATGACGGACTGATCCGTAGAAAGGAACCCTCCCGACTGCATTTTCATTTCGCACCTGCGAACACTCAAATCATGACAGCTATGCGAAGCATGCGGGTCGTTTTGCCATTTCAACCCCATTAAGGCTTTTTTAATCTGCATTTTTTGCATATCAGCTTCGCGATTTCCCCTCTACCTCGCACTGCACAAAACACCTATCTTCCAGCCTGTAAGAGATGAACGGGCCAGACGCCGATCCGCGGTGCCATGGCCATGAGATAGCGAAAGGCCTAAACCATGATCGATACTGTTGTTCGCAAATTCAATAACTGGAAACGCTTCCGTCAGACCTATGACGAGCTGTCCAACCTGTCCAACCGCGAACTGGACGACCTGGGCATTGCCCGCTCCGACATCGCCCGCTACGCGCGCATGTCTGCGAAATAACAAAGCTTCGCGGTCAGAAGGTATCCTCCTCCCAACCTGATGACCGCATCTTCCGCGCTCCATGCGTGGAATTCCAAAAGCGCCTGCCGGTACCTCCTCCCACCGGCGGGCGTTTTTTGTTTTGTCGGCAATCATATCGGCGCCTGACTTCAGACCATTCGGTCACATCGATATGGCGCACATTGCAGTCGCCCCACTTTGCCTGTAATCAGGGCGGCACAGCAATTGTCCGGATCCACCTTGCCGCAAGTCGGTGACGAAAGGCGGCCGGAACAGGTCCCAGGGACACAAAATGACCCCCATCCATATCATTGGCGGCGGCCTTGCCGGTTCAGAGGCTGCCTGGCAGATCGCACAAGCCGGATTGCCCGTAGTCCTCCACGAAATGCGCCCTGTCCGCAAAACGGATGCTCATCAGACCGAAGGTCTTGCCGAACTGGTCTGCTCGAACTCTTTTCGTTCTGACGATTCCGAGCAAAACGCCGTTGGCCTGATACATCATGAACTGCGTCAGCTCGGTTCGCTCATCATGTCTTGCGCTGATGCTCATCAGGTACCTGCCGGCAGTGCACTTGCCGTGGATCGGGACGGATTCTCCAACGCTGTAACGACCGCACTTCAAAATCATCCGAATGTGACGATCTCGCGTGAGGAAGTCGCGGGTCTGCCCCCCTCTGAATGGGAAAAGGTCATCATTGCAACGGGACCGCTGACGTCACCGGCTCTCTCGGCAGCGATCCTGGAAAGAAGCGGGGAAGATGCTCTTGCATTCTTCGACGCTATTGCACCGATCGTCCATTTCGAAAGTGTTGATCTTTCCAAGGCCTGGTTCCAGTCCCGCTATGACAAGGTGGGGCCTGGTGGAACTGGCAAGGACTATCTCAACTGCCCGCTGGACAAGGTGCAATACGAGGCCTTTATCGATGCGCTTCTTGAAGGTGAAACAGCGGACTTCAAGGAATGGGAAGAAAACACGCCCTACTTTGATGGTTGCCTGCCAATTGAAGTCATGGCTGCCCGCGGCCGCGAAACACTTCGGCATGGCCCGATGAAACCCATGGGCCTGACCAACGCGCATAATCCGGAGGTGAAGGCCTACGCGGTTGTGCAACTGCGTCAGGACAATGCACTCGGCACGCTCTACAACATGGTCGGTTTCCAGACAAAGCTGAAATACGGTGCCCAGGCCGACATTTTCCGCATGATTCCAGGCCTTGAAAACGCACAATTTGCCCGCCTTGGCGGCCTTCACCGCAATACCTTCCTGAACTCTCCTAAGGTTCTAGATGGAACCTTACGGCTCAAAGCCGATCCTCGGCTGCGGTTTGCCGGTCAGATCACCGGCTGTGAGGGCTATGTGGAATCGGCGAGCGTCGGCTGCCTCGCCGGACTGTTTGCAGTCCTTGAAGCCCGCGGTCAAGAGCTCGTCCCGCCGCCCGCAACGACTGCCATGGGCGCGCTGCTCGGTCATATAACCGGCGGACACATCACACGGGACGAAGGTGCCGGCAAACCGGGCTCTTTCCAGCCGATGAATGTCAATTTCGGCCTCTTCCCCGAAGTGGACGCACCAAACAAGGATGAAAACGGCAAGCGACTGAAAGGCAAGGACAAGACCCGTGCAAAGAAGCTTGCGATGACCAATCGGGCGAAAACGGACTTCACGGGCTGGCAGGCCAAGTTGGGCCTTGTGAAACAGGCCGCCGAATAGTCGGTGCCGATTGGCCCCATGTTCAGGCATGTGCGGCGGGATCGAATGCATTTTCATGATTTTCAAACAGGCGCTTTTTCTCGCGGGAAAGCGCCTTTTTGCATGTCTGGAAATCAATCCGTACGGTATCAGATGGCCTTCAGTACGTTCGCGGACGCTCGCCAGAGTATCCATTGCCGCCTGAGTTGAGACATCTCCGCAACCTGCTTCAACGGGTCCAGGTCTTCCCGTTCCAGTTTTTTCAGGAATGGCTCCACAAGAACCAGTGGCAGGTAGGCTGCCTGACAGGCGGTTGGTACATCCTTTGACGCCTGACGCACACGGCCGAGGTGATGGCGGACATGGCCGCGCATTTCAGCAAGCACAGCCCGAAGTTCAGCCGTCGTTTCTCCTCGAAACACTGTCTGGACGTCAAGATTGTGCCGGTCACAGACGTCCTTCGGCAAATACATCTGCTGCCGCGACGCATGCCAAGGAAGTGCGCGCATCAAACCGGTCAGCGCATACGCCACGCCCGCGTGCCCTGCGGCCGTTGCCGTGCCGGCTTCCTTGCCATCATTCAAGACAAGGCAAGCCAGCTGGATCAACCCAGAAACGGTTTCACCAGCGTAACCTTCCAGATCGTTGAGACTTGGCATCTGGTCGTTGTAGAGATCGAAAACCCTTGCCTCCGCCATCGCCACAAGGCTTTCTTTCGGCAATTCGTATCGGTCGATCGTCTGCAACAAAGCGTTGGCAACCGGATTGGACGCAACAGCTCCATGTTCCGTGCCTTCGAGCAGGTCTCGCCACCATTGTAGCCGAACTTCACCTGGAAGCGGTTCCGACACCAGTTCTCGAATACGGGAAATCTCGGCGCTGTAGGCATAGAGCGCCATCAGTCCATTGCGATGGGCTTCTGGTGCCAGCAACGCACTGAGATAGCGGTCCTTGTCAAATTGACGAACCACATCGGCAGCATGGTCAAAATCGGTCGTCATAAAGCCCGATAGCCTTTGAGGTACTTCAGTCGACAGCGATCAGTGCAGCAGCGACAGCCCGGTCTTCCGACAGAAGCACGTTGAAGGTCCGAAGCGCGGCGCCTGTCGACATCGGGTCGGACAATATGCCCGCCTCCCGAAACAGGGTTTTCAGCTCTGCCGGCAAAGGTCGAAGTTCCTTGCCGGTTCCGACCAGAAGCACTTCAATGTCCGCCTGTTCCTCCAGAACCTTCTGAAAGGCTTCAGGAGTAAAGGCGGACGCATCGGTAACGTCCCAACCGTAGATTCCGCTCGGAACGCATAACAAGGATCCGCGATGAGACATCCCGGCAAACCGGAAGCCGCCGTTGCCATAAGCTTCGAGCGGCGCCCGACCGGGAAAATGCGCATCGCGGATTTCCATCGTACCGTCCCTAAGCCGACGCTTTCGCCTTTGGATCCTTTTCGCCATCGTCGTCCTTCGGAGACATGGCCTCCGCACGAAGATTGAAAAGGATCAGGAAAGGTGCCGCCAGGAAGATCGACGAATAGGTGCCGATCACGATACCGAAGATCATTGCCAGGGTGAACGACTGGATGACCTCACCGCCGAAGATGTAAAGCGCGAAAAGCGCCAGCAGCGTCGTGAGAGACGTCATGGTCGTACGAGACAGCGTCTCGTTGATCGACATGTCGAGCACTTCCGTCAATGGCCGCTTCTTGTATTTGCGCAGGTTCTCGCGAATACGGTCATAAACGACCACGGTATCGTTGAGTGAGTAACCGATGATGGTCAGAACGGCCGCGATACTGGACAACGAGAAATCAAGCTGCAGCAGGACGAACAGGCCAATGGTTATGACCACGTCGTTGGCCGTTGTCAGAATGGCCCCAACCGCAAACTGCCACTCGAAGCGGAACCAGATGTAGAACAGGATCGCCAGCAACGAGGCGGCAACCGCGATTGCCCCTGCCTGAGCCAGCTCACCCGAAACACGCGGGCCCACAACTTCGACACGGCGGAAATCCACTTCCTGACCTTCGAAAATGGTTCGCACCTTGCCGATAACGGCCTGTTGAGCAAGCTCGCCACCCGGCTGTTCTTCAACACGGATCAAGATGTCGTCCGACCCGCCGAATTCCTGCACCTGGACATCCCCAAGGTTCAGGGAAGACAGATCGGAACGGATCGAGGCGACATCGGCCGGACCATCGGTCTTGATTTCGATGATGGTACCGCCCTTGAAGTCGATGCCGTAATTCAGCCCAACGGTGAAGAAGGCGGCGATTGATGCGATCACCAGTACGATGGACAGCGGAAAACTGACTTTCCGCAGCCACATGAATTTGATTTTGGTGTTGTCCGGAACAATTCTCAGCAACATTTGAAAGTCTCCCGGATCAAATCGGCAATTTCGACGGACGGCGGTGGCGGAGCCAAAGGGCTACCAGCAACCGGCTGAACGTGAATGCCGAGAACACTGTGGTGAAGATACCGATGGCCAATGTCACGGCGAAGCCCTTGACAGGACCCGAGCCGAGCTGGAACAGGATCACGGCGGCGATCAGGGTCGTGATGTTGGCATCCAGGATCGTACCGAGGGCACGGCTGAAGCCTGCATCCACCGCAGAAATGACAGATCTCCCTGCCCTTGCTTCTTCGCGAATACGCTCGAAAATCAGCACGTTCGCATCCACCGCCATACCGATCGTCAAAACGATACCTGCAATGCCGGGCAAGGTCAGTGTTGCCTGCAGCATTGTGAGAGCACCGAAGATCAGGAAGATGTTCACCATCAGAGCCAGGTCGGCAATGATGCCGAAGCGGCCATAGGCCAGGATCATGAAGACGATCACCAGACCGCCGCCGATGATAGACGCCAACTTGCCTGCTTCAATGGAGTCAGCGCCGAGGCCTGGGCCGATAGAGCGTTCCTCGATGACGGTCAGCTTGGCCGGCAACGCACCGGCGCGCAACAGCACGGCAAGATCGTTGGCGCCCTCCAGCGTGAAGCTGCCGGAAATCTGACCTGAACCACCGGTGATCGGCTCACGGATAACCGGCGCGGAAATGACTTCATTGTCGAGCACGATTGCGAACGGACGGTTGACGTTCTGCTGCGTGATCTGGGCGAACTTGCGCGCGCCGGACTGATTGAAGCGGAAGTTCACAACCGGTTCGTTGTTGCGCTGATCGAAGCTGACCTGAGCATCGACAAGGTCTTCGCCCGACAGGAGCGGCGCTTCCTCGAGAAGATAAGGAATGGGCGGATCATCAACCGAAGTCATGATGACAGTGCCTGCAGGCGGACGGTTCTGAAGCGCCTGTTCGCCGGACATGGACGTATCGACCATGTGGAAAGTGAGCTGCGCCGTCTGGCCGACGAGATCTTTCAAGCGTTCCGGATCATCTTCACCCGGCGCTTCGACCAGAATCCGGTCGGCGCCCTGGCGCTGGATGCTGGGTTCCGTAGTCCCCAGTTCATCGACACGACGCCGGATGACCTCGATGGATTGCTGGACGATATTCGTCATGCGATCCTCAAGGCCACGCTCGGAATAGGAAAATCGAACGAGACCGTCTTCCGTCACGGTCATGTCAAACTCATTGACCGCCTGACCGCCAAAAACACTGGAGGCCAGCGGGTTGACGAGTGGTTGCAGACGCTCTTCCGCATCGGCCAGCCGCGTCAGATCGCGAATACGAACCTGAGCGGCGTCTCCCTGAACTCCGAGCCCCGTATACCCGATGCGCGGATCTTCGCGCAGGGTTGACCGGATATCGCCGACCAGCGCCTTCATGCGCTTCTGGACGTAATCCTGCTTGTCGATTTCATAAAGCAGATAAGCACCGCCCTGAAGGTCGAGACCGAGAACCATCTGGTTCTTCGGCAGGAAGTCCGGCCAGCTTTCAAGTTGTTTTTGGGAGAAGAAATTCGGCAGCGTGGTCAGGATGCCAGCGGCAACCACAAGCACGATCAGCGCGATTTTCCAGCGTGCGAAATAGAGCATGGTCAAGCCTTAAATGCAGCCAGGCCGATCTGAACCGGCCCGGCGGTATCATCGAAGCGGCGGGGATCGCGTTACGCGTTTTCCTTGGCCGGTTCGGTTTTGGAGCGCACTTCCTGCACCATGGAACGTACGAGACGAACCTTGACGCCCTCGGAAAGTTCGACCTGCACTTCACCGTCGTCTACGACTTTGGAAACCTTGCCGATCAGGCCACCGGTGGTCACGATGGTGTCACCACGGCGAAGGTTGGCAACCATATCCTGATGCTTCTTCATGCGCTGACGCTGCGGGCGGATGATCAGGAAATACATGATTGCGAAGATCGCCACGAAAGGCAGGATCTGGATCAAGAAACCGGAAGCGCCTGCCGGACCGGCTGCCTGCGCGTAGGCTGGTGTGATAAACATTCACTTCTCCTAAGTGGCGTTTTTGGTGACCACCGACCCCTCTGTCGGGTCTTCGGCAAAAACGCTCTCATTCTGGTGGCGCGGACTATAACTGCGGCGCGCCTCATTTCAAGCTTTGCAAGCAGTTTCCAGCGTACCGGTATGGGAATAACTGACGTTTTCGTGTTTCTCGCACCGTGTTAATCCTGCCATCACTTAATTCAGGGCCTGACATGGGCCTTTTTGACAGGGCTTGCAAGAAGAATGAACGCTGAAAACGACCTCACCGCATTAAATGCAAAACTCGATTCCCTGATCGACCTTATCGCACGTGCGGTGCCGGCCCGTCCCGGCCGCCCGGATTTTTCGGTTGCTGACGCTTTCGTCTGGGCGCCTGATCCAGGTGAACTGCTACCGGTTCAAAAGGTCAATCGCGTCGATATCACGTTGCTTTGTGCGGTTTCCCATGTGCGTGATCTTCTTCTCGACAATACGCGCCGGTTTGCGAAGGGATTACCTGCAAACAACGCATTGCTGTGGGGCGCCAGAGGCATGGGCAAATCCTCACTGGTCAAGGCTGCCCATGCAGCGATCGCCGTCGAAAACGCTTCCGCCGGCTTGAAACTCATTGAAATTCATCGAGAAGACATCGAGTCGCTGCCCAAACTCATGAACCTCATCCGGGACGTTTCCTGCAGGTTCATCGTTTTTTGCGACGACCTGAGTTTCGACAATGACGACACCTCGTACAAGTCGCTCAAAGCCGTTCTTGAGGGCGGGATCGAAGGTCGGCCTGACAACGTCATTTTCTATGCCACTTCGAACCGCCGTCACCTTCTGCCAAGGGACATGATCGAGAACGAACGCTCGACAGCAATAAACCCCGCAGAAGCTGTTGAAGAAAAGGTTTCGCTGTCGGACCGGTTCGGGCTTTGGCTCGGGTTTCACAAGTGCAGCCAGGACGACTACCTGGATATGGTGCGCGGGTATGCCGCACACTTTGACCTGAAGATCGAAGCCGACGAATTGCGGGCAAAAGCGCTGGAATGGGCGACGACGCGCGGCAGCCGGTCGGGCCGTGTCGCCTTTCAGTTCATTCAGGATCTGGCCGGCAGGCTCGGCAAGACGATTTCCTGAAATGACAAAGCCCGGCGCAAGGGCCGGGCTGATTGACAAGGTTCACGGTTTTTGGCCACGGACTGCCTTTTCTCATCCGGCGGATCGCAAGGTCCCACCGGATACGAGAATTGTCAGCGTCAGCGTCGCGGCAGGTATTTCAGCGGATCGACGGGCTTGTTGCCCTGGCGCAGTTCGAAATGGAGCTGCGGCTGGTTGACTGACCCAGTCGCCCCGGCAAGCGCAACCACATCACCGCGGCGGATCGTATCGCCCCGTTTGACCTTCAACTCGCTGTTGTGTGCATAGGCAGAGACCCAGCCGTCATTGTGACGAACGAGGATCAGGTTACCGTAGCCCTTCAGTTCGTTGCCTGAATAGATCACGGAACCGTCGTCAGCAGCATGAACAGGTGTTCCTTCAGGAACAGCAAGATTCACACCCTCGTTCTTGCCACCACCCGGCTTTGCGCCGAAGTCGGAGATGATACGGCCACGAACAGGCCACCGGAACTTGGCATCCGCGCTGTCGTCTTCCTGAACCTTGGCAACGACAGTTGGCGTCTTGATCGGTTCTGTGGGCCGGGCTTCCTGCGTCAGAGCGGGCTGTGGCAGCTTGGTTTTCTCTACCGTTCCCGACGGTGCCGCAGCAACGGGCTGCGAAGCGGCGGACGAAGCCTCAGGCTGACGGCGCGGTGTAGGCACACTCGAGGAAGACGATCCGGACGAAATGGAAGCTGTCGTCAGAGTTTGATCGGATCCACCGGGCTTGCGCCTCGGCAAGGTGCTGACGCGGACAACGTCGACCTTGCCCTGGCTGATATCAGCAAATGTCGGCTGCTGACCGTTCTTCTGATCAGGCCTCGGCATCGTCCCGACAGACGTCGGCACGGACCCAGTGACAACATTATCGCTTCGTCCAGCTGTCGGCAGTTTGACCTTGCCGCTTTCGCCTTCAGTCGTGCTCGTTGAACCGTTTCGTTCAGCGTAAACGTAAGTCGGGATGATGACGCTTTGACCCGGCTGTACCTTTGCCGGGTCGTCGATGCCATTGACAGCAACAATAGCCTGGATCGGAACACCATACCGGCGTGCCATCGAATGGATGGAATCACCCTGACGCATTTGCACCCGGGTTCCGCCGGCAGATGTCCACCCTTTCCAGCTCCTCACATTCCCGGTCGATGCCACTGCTTCAGGTGCGGGCTGTGTCGCAACTGGTGCTGCGCGGACAGGTGCAGGACGCTGAGCCGTCGTCACCGGCGCCGGCAACGGCGCAGACTGGACAGATGGTGCTCTGTTCGGGATGGACCCCGTCGTCACTGGCTGGGACGAACTCTGTGGAAGCCCTGCGGCGGTCCCTCCAGGCCCATTCACGATATCCTGGTATGTCGGCTGCTTCTGGCCGCCGTTGAGAATATCCCGCTGATTCTGTGTATTGCCCGTATAATAGGGTGGTTCACCAAATCGCTCGACCGCGCTGGAACATCCCGCGAGAGCAACAGCAACCAGCGACACTGTCGCTACCTTGCCCATCAGATCCCTGCGGAGGGTACGCTTCCGCTTCATCATCGCCTTAACTCTAACCGCTGACTGTGGCTGTTATGGTTAAGAGTAGACGGTAGTAAGGTTTATAAAGGCTAAAGACGGTTGACGCTTTCGCTGAAAAACAACGATTTCTCAGTATTGAAGCAAACCAGAAAGCCAGCAATCGCGCCGATTATAGTAAATTTGAACAGGCAAGTGGTCGAGCAAGCTCAACGAATGCATGGGCCAAGAACCGGCATGAAACACCGTTCTAGAGCTTCTTGGCGATTCCCGGCTGCAACATGACCGTCCGCACCATCATCAGCGTTTCCGCAGTCACAACACTCTCGGTTTTCTGGAACTTGATCAACGGCTGGGCCTTTTTTGCCTGACCGACCGGCGCGATCAGGATACCTCCCGGTTTCAGCTGCTGCAGCCAAGGATCTGGCACTTCTTCCACTGCCGCGTTGACGACAATCCTGTCGTAGGGGCCTTTCTGGCGAAACTCGCTCAAACCGTCGGCCTGCCGGGCTTTCACGTTCGTGAGTTTGAGCGCCTCAAAACGTCGTGTTGCCAGATCCGTCAAGGTGGCGAACCTGTCGAGCGTTTCCACCTGGGCGGCCAGATGGGACATAACGGCTGCCTGATAGCCGGAACCGGTCCCTATCTCCAGAACCACGTGACTGGAGTCGATTGCTAGCGCTTGTACCGTGAAGGCAACGATTGAAGGTGCTGAAACGATCTGCCCGCATTCGATCGGCAGCATTGCGTCTTCATAGGCAAGACTGTGATGGCGTGCGGACAGGAAAAGGCGCCGAGGGACGCGTTCAATTGCAGCCAGTACGTCCCTCGCCCCGACACCGCGCTGTCGCAGTGCCAGAACCAATGCAGCGCGGGCTTCCGCTTCATCCGGCAAAGCGGACGCCATCGTCCTGTTTTCCTTGCCGGGCAATAGACCGGCCATGAACCGTTCCCCCTCAGGGTTTACCCCAAAGCCTCCGCCAAGTGTGTCACCAGGTCGTGGGCTGTCAGATCTATGCGTAGCGGCGAAACGGAAACATATCCATCCGCAATTGCCTGCAGATCGGAATTATCAAGTACGGATTTGCCGCGATCCTGAAAACGCAGCCAGTAATAGGGATAACCACGCCCGTCCGAACGCTCGTCGATGGACAGTCCGCTTTGTTCATGGTGCCCCTGTACGGTAACCTTGATCCCCTTCACGTCCTTGGCGTCACAGGCCGGAAAGTTGACATTCAACAACGTATATTGCGGAAGTTCGAAATCGATCAGCCTGCGGAAGAGCGCCGGCGCATGGGCCTCAGCGGTCGAATAGTCCGGCTCGGCACGCACATCCCAGTTGTAAGCCTGGGAAACGGCGATCGACCTGATCCCGAGGATGGCACCTTCCATCGCTCCGGCAACAGTTCCGGAATAGGTCACGTCTTCAGCGAGGTTCTGGCCCCGGTTGATTCCCGACAGCACTAGATCCGGCAAACCGGGAAGCACCTTGCGCACGCCCATGATCACGCAATCGGTTGGCGTCCCTTTCAAGGCGTAGTGCCGGTCATCGAGCTTACGAAGGCGCAGCGGGTCGCTCAGTGTCAGGGAATGGGCAACACCACTCTGGTCGGTTTCAGGAGCGATTACCCAGACATCGTCGGAAAGTGTCCTGGCAATGTTTTCCAGAACCGTCAGCCCGGGAGACTGAATTCCGTCGTCATTGGTGATGAGGATACGCATCTCGATTTTTGCTCCGTTTTCCCGCGAGCTCTTCTGACTTCAGATCCGAAGAGCCCCAAATGAAGATGGACGGCAAACTTGCGCGGTTGCCGTCCATTGCAATCAAAATTCCGGCGGTATGCTGCGGCTGAACGCCAGCGCTCACGATCCACGCAATGCCGATCAGGCCGCCGTTTTCGCCGGTCCCGCTCAGCCGATCTTTTCCAGACCACCCATGTAAGGTCGCAGAACGTCGGGAACGGTGATGGTGCCATCGCCATTTTGATAGTTTTCCAAAACGGCAATCAGAGCCCGGCCAACTGCGATACCCGATCCGTTGAGGGTGTGCACGTGGAGCGGTTGCTTGGAGTCGGTGGGCCGGAACCTTGCATTCATGCGGCGCGCCTGAAAGTCACCGCAAACGGAACAGGACGAAATCTCGCGGTAGGTATCCTGCCCGGGCAGCCAGACCTCAATGTCGTAGGTCTTGCGTGCGCCAAAGCCCATGTCGCCGCTGCACAAGGTCATCACGCGGTAATGCAGGCCGAGTTTCTGCAGAACTTTCTCCGCGCAGCCCAACATGCGTTCCAGTTCGTTGAGCGAGTCTTCCGGCTTGGTAACGGAAACGAGTTCGCATTTCTGGAACTGATGCTGGCGCAGCATTCCACGCGTATCACGCCCGGCAGACCCGGCCTCGGACCGGAAACAATAGGTGAGCGCAGTCACACGAAGCGGCAGTTGATCTTCTGGGAGGATCTCACCTGCAACCAGATTGGTCAGCGGTATTTCGGCCGTCGGGATTAGGTAGTGATCCGTGGTGGTCTTGAAGAGATCTTCCTCGAATTTCGGCAGCTGACCGGTCCCGTAGAGCGGATCGCTATGAACCAGAAGCGGCGGCGAAACCTCGGTGTAGCCATTTTCCTGGGTGTGCAGGTCAATCATGAACTGGCCAAGTGCACGTTCCAGCCTGGCTATCTGCCCCTTGAGGATCACGAAGCGCGAACCGGACAGCTTTGCCGCAGCGGCAAAGTCCATGCCGCCGAGGTCTTCGCCCAGCTCATAGTGTTCTTTCGGAGCTTCATTGAACGTGAAGACCGGTTTTTCACCGTGCGTCTTCAGAAGCACGTTGCCGGCTTCATCCTCGCCCACAGGAACATCGTCATGCGGAAGATTGGGGATGACGGCCATGGCCGCTTCCAGATCGGCAATGAGCTTACGCTCTTCTTCTTCACCCGACTGAATGAAAGCCTTGATCTGTGCGACTTCGTCAATCAGCTCCTGCGCACGCGCGTCATCGCCCGAACCCTTGGCCTTGCCGATTTCCTTGGAGGCGGCGTTGCGCCGTTCCTGGGCTTCCTGAAGTCTGGTGATATGGGAGCGGCGGGAATCGTCCAGTGCGATCAGCTTGGCTGCGGAAGCTTCATAACCCCGTTTAGCCAAAGCCTGGTCAAAGGCGACTGCGTTTTCCCGTATCCATCTAATATCAAACATCTTCGCTTCCCGAACGACGGTCGTTTCAATCAATTCCGTCTGTCAATCCGGGAAGCGCAGCGTTCAAAGCATCAAGCGGCCGCATCCTCGGCTTCGCGTTGAGCCTCCCTTTCGGCACGCTGGCGTTCCACCAGTTTGACGGACAGAATGGAGACTTCGTAGAGAAGCAGCGTAGGCAGCGCAAGACCGATCTGCGAGATCGGGTCGGGTGGTGTCAAAATTGCAGCAGCAGCAAAGGCACCAACAATCGCATATTTGCGTTTTTGGCGAAGCGTATCGGAGCTCACCAGGCCAGCCCTGCCGAGCAAGGTCAGCACCACCGGCAACTGGAACACCAGGCCGAAGGCGAAGATCAGGATCATGATCAGGCCCAGGTATTCACTCACCTTGGCAAGATGCTGAATGGCAACCTTACCGGTGGCCGCAGCCTGTTCCTGCGACAGGAAGAAGCCCATGGCCATGGGCATGACCAGGAAATAGACGAGACAGGCGCCGATCAGGAACAGAACAGGCGTTGCGACCAGAAACGGCAGGAACGCGCCACGCTCATGCTTGTAGAGCCCGGGCGCCACGAACATGTAGATCTGGCTGGCCACGACAGGAAAAGCCAGAAAGAGCGCGCCGAAAAGTGCGAGCTTCAACTGGGTGAAAAACCATTCCTGCGGCGCGGTGAAGATCATCTCCACCGGGTGGCCCTCTCCTGCAGCACGCAGGTAAGGCACAGTCAGGATGTTGTAGATATCCGTGGCGAAATAGAAGCAGATAACGAACATCACGAGGATCGCACCGATCGACCACATAAGTCGTTGGCGCAGTTCGATCAGATGTTCGATCAGTGGCGCCTTCGAGGCGTCGATTTCGTCCTGGCTCATGCCTTTACATCTTCCGTCACCGGCGCGGTTTTCGGCTTTGCCTCGGTTTCAGCCTGGGCTGTTTCCGTAGGAGAAACCTTGTCCGCATTTGCGCTGTCTGCCGGCGGCGACGCCGGTTCGCTGGCTGCCACTTTTGGCTTGTCGGCTTTCTTGGTCGCGTCTTCTTCGATGGATTTTTTCAAATCACCCAACGGATTGAAGTTGGCGGCCGATTCGACCTGCTTCTTCATGTCAGCGATATCGGCCTGTTGTTCGGCCTCACGCAGCGCGTCGTTGAAGGTCGACTGGAACTCACGCGAAAGCTTTCGCATCTTCCCAATCGTCTGGCCAAGTGTGCGCAGCATGCGCGGCAAATCCTTTGGCCCCACGACGATGATCGCCACACAGGCGATCACCAATAGTTCGGTCCACCCGATATCGAACATGAGATGTATCGTCCCTTAAGGAGACGCGATGCAGATTGAGATCAGCTCGCTTTGGTCTGATCTTCGGCGTTCACGGACGATGCCGTTTCGCTGCTCTTGTGGTCGATGGTCTTCGGAGAGTCGGCTACGTCGTCTTCGGCCATGCCCTTCTTGAAGCTTTTGATTCCCTTTGCAACATCACCCATGAGATCGGAAATCTTGCCACGTCCGAACAGCAGAACAACGACCACTGCGATGATCAAGATCTGCCAAATACTAATGCCCATACGCCAAACTCCTGATAATCGGCTTTAAAAGCCCTTAGGCCCTTATTACAAAAACGGCCCACTCCCTGCAACATGCCAGTCTATTTGATTTCGATCACTTAGACGGAATGATAAGTTGCCCTCCCCTTAGACTTGGGAAGGTGAACGCGGAAAAACAAGCACGTCTTTCGGATCAGTCGTGACGGCGACGTCCATTCCACGCTCCCAGGGACTGCCCGCACGAACCCTTGCCTGAAGGGGATGATTGAGCCCGTCTATTGCAATAGACAACAAATCGACCTCGCCGACGAATCGTTTCGAACGAATTCTGCCGGGAACACCGCACAATCCAGCATTGTTTAAAACAACGCCTTGTGGCCGAACGCAAACATCAACCTTCTGCCCCGGCGACAAACCCTCCGATGACAAGACGCCGACCGGCGTTTCGACACCTGCCGGGGTCACAACACCTTCCAACTGGTTCAGTTCCGAAAAGAACCTGGCGGCAAACAGGTCGACGGGCGCCTTGTAGAGGTCTGCGGCCGTGCCGTGCTGAACCAGGCGGCCCTGGCGCATCAGTGCGATCTTGTCGCCCATGCGCATGGCTTCTTCCGGATCGTGGGTCACAATGATGCAGGTGGCGCGCGTTTCGCGAATAACCGCGAGCGTTTCATCGCGCACATTGTCACGAAGACGTTTGTCGAGACCCGAGAATGGTTCGTCCATCAGGAGAATGCCGGGCCGGGGAACCAGTGCACGGGCCAGCGCAACACGCTGCTGTTCACCACCGGAAAGCGCGTGAGGATAGTCGGCTGCATAGTCCGCCAGACCGACGCGGCCGAGAGCACTCAGGGCGGCGGTCTGGGCTTCCCGTCTTGGCATGTTGGTCAGGCCGAACATTACATTCGCCAGAATGCTCATATGCGGAAAAAGCGCGTAATCCTGGAACATCAGGCCGACACCGCGCTTTTCGGGAGGCTGAAACAGTTCATCGCCGGCAATTTCCCGGCCGTTGATCAGCACCCTGCCCTTGCTCTGACGCTCAACGCCTGCGGCAATACGCATCAATGTGGTCTTGCCGCAGCCGGAATGACCAAGCAGACAAAGGATCTCGCCCGGTGCGATGGACAGGCTCAGGTCCTGAACCGATGTCACGCCATCATAATCGTGAGACACATTCTCAAAGACGAGACCTGCGGCGATTGTTGCGCCGGCTGTTCCGGGCGCACCCCAGCTCAGCGTATGGCCATTGCCATTGGTTGAAGTCGGCTTTTTGCGATCGGGCATCAGGATCCGGCGGTCTCGTCCGCGTCATCATCGTCAAACAGAGACCCGTCTTCTAGTGGATCCTCATCTTCCGTCAATGCGATATCGTCATTGGGTGTCGGCACAAGGAACGAGGCCGGTACGGCGCTGTCCAGAAGCCCAGCTCCCTTCAGCTCCTCAAGTCCCGGCAAGTCTCGGACATTCTCCAGACCGAAGTGGATCAGGAAATGATCGGTGGTTCCGTAAGTGACGGGACGACCGGGAGTTCTGCGGCGTCCTCGCATTCGTATCCATGTCGTTTCAAGCAGAACATCAAGCGTTCCCTTGGAGGTGGAAACGCCTCGAATTTCTTCAATCTCGGCGCGTGTGACCGGCTGGTGATAGGCGATGATCGCAAGCGTCTCGAGTGCTGCGCGCGACAATTTGCGCTGCTCTTCGACGTTCCGGTGCATCAGATAGGCGAGATCCTCAGCCGTTCGGAAGCACCATTTCCCCGCGACCCTGACCAGATTGACGCCTCTCGAGGCATAGGTGTTCTGCAACTGCTCGAGAAGGGCCAGCACATCCGTGCCTTCAGGCAGACGTAGTGTCAGCTCTTCAAGCGACAGCGGTTCGGACGAGGCGAACAGCAACGCTTCGACCATGCGAAGGCCGGCTGGATCCAGAGGCTTTGATGGAGCGGTTTTCCCGTCGTTTTCCAACTGCAGAAGATCGAAATCAGACGCCATGATCCGGCTCCTTCATGACAGCACGGATATAGACAGGGGAAAAAGGTTCGCCCTGCCGGATTTCGACCTGACCTTCGCGCACCATCTCGAGACTGGCGCTGAAGGTGCTTGCGACAATCGTCGCCCAATCCTTGTTGTCGTAGAGATAATCGCGCAGATAGGCATTCATTGGGGCCCATTCACCGACCCGGCCAACCAGTTTGGTGAGCAGTTCGCGCGCTTCCTGCAGCGACCACACCGTCCTGCGCAACACACGGACGGAGGTTACGGATTGCCTTTGGCGCTGCGTGGCATACGCAGACAGCAGATCGTAGATGGAAGCGTCCCAGATACTCTTGTGTTGCACCGACATGGTTTCAGGCTCACCACGATGGAACACGTCCCGCCCCTGTCTGTTCCGGGTCAGGAGTTTTTCGGAAACTTCCCGCATAGCTTCCAGGCGCCGCAAACGGAAAGCGAGAGCCGCGGCAAGTTCCTCACCTGTCGGTTCGTCCTCATTCTTCTGCTCAGGCAGCAACAGTTTGGACTTCAGGAAGGCAAGCCATGCAGCCATGACCAGATAGTCCGCGGCCAGCTCCAGCCTCATCCTGCGGGCTTCGGCCACGAATTCCAAGTATTGTTCGACGAGTTCGAGAATGGAAATACGCGCAAGATCTACCTTTTGCGTTCGCGCCAGGCCTAACAGAAGGTCGAGCGGGCCTTCGAAACCTTCCACATCGACAACAAGTTGCGGATCGGAACTCGCACGCTCCTCGGGAGTGCTGACAGAACTGAGAAGATCGTAGGAACCATCCTGCTGTCGCTTCGAGCTGTTTTCCAATTCCGCCATTGCCGCTCCGGTCAAACGCCCTGCCAGCCGGTCAAGGTGTGAAACTCATCAAAGGCCGCAAGCCTGTCAAATTCCGGATCGGGAACCTGGAAGCCGCTCAAGGCCGTCTCGCATCGCCGCCTGGCTGCACCCGAAAGCTCGGGCACCACCTTCGCGACTGCAATCATTTCATCCATATCACCATTGCAGTGCAAAACGATGTCACACCCTGCCTCGATGATCTTGCCGGACCGGTCCTCAAAACTGCCACCGAGCGCCTTCATGGAAATGTCGTCGCTCATCAGACAGCCGTCGAAGCCGATTTCACCCCTGATGATTTCCTGAATGACTTTCGCGCTCTGCGTCCCAGCTGTATTCGGATCGATCCCCTCGTACACAATATGGGCTGTCATCCCCAATGACACGTGAGAAAGGGCCTTGAAGGGCCGGAAATCCACGCTTTCCAAAGAAGAAATGGCCGCATTGACGCGCGGCAGCTCCAAATGGCTGTCGACACGTGCGCGTCCGTGGCCCGGAATATGTTTGATCACGGGCAACACGCCACCCGCCAAAGCACCTTCCGCCATCGCCTTGCCAAGTATTGCAACGACTTCCGGATCCTGTGAAAACGCCCTGTCTCCGATAGCATCGACAGTTTCAGGGAACCTGACATCCAGACAAGGCAGGCAATCGACAGATATTCCGACCTGGTAGAGATCATCTGCAATCAGCCGCCCGGCAAGCCAGGCAACTCTTTGTCCTGCTGTAGCGTCCCGGTCGTACAGATCACCATATGCCTTCGGTGCCGGATACTTTGGCCAATGAGGTGGCTTCAACCGTTGCACCCGGCCGCCTTCCTGATCCACCAGAACGGGTGCATCGCTCCGGCCTACAGCTTCCCGAAAAGCCGACGTGAGTATCCTGACCTGTTCCGGCGTTTCGATGTTGCGCGCGAACAGGATCAGTCCCCAAGGGTCTTCCTGCTGGAAAAAGTCGATTTCGGAACTTGTCAGGGTCGGTCCGGCACACCCGGATACAAAGGCTTTGGTCATTGATCCGGCTTAGCCGCAGCGCTGGGAGCCGTCAAGAAATGCAAGTGCTGCCTCTTGCACCCTTGTCACTATCTTGCAATCTAGACGCCCTTCGTCCCAGATCTGATTGGAGCCCCCATGCGCGCGCGTCTCGACATTCCTGCCGGCACCCTGCACCGTTTTTCCCATAGATCTGAAATTCTTGGACGAAACCGGCTGGGGGATACGGCAACGCGCGAGATCCACGTCTATACCCCTCATGGTCATGACGGCAGCGGCTTGCCGCTTTTGGTGGATATCGTCGGATTTACCGCCGGCGGCCCGGCTCACACGAACTGGAAGAATTTCGGTGAGAACGTACCGGAGCGGCTCGACAGGCTCATCCATGACGGTGCCATGCCACCTGTTGCAGTCGCTTTCCCCGACTGTTTCACGCGTCTTGGCGGGAACCAGTACATCGACAGCGACGCTATGGGGCCCTGGGCAACCTGGCTGACAACCGAAATGCTGGAAGATGTTGAAAATCGCTTCAAGTGCGGCGGCACCGGCAAGCGCGGTATCTTCGGAAAATCCTCAGGAGGCTACGGCGCCATCATTCATGCGATGAAACACTCAGACGTCTGGTCTGCCGCTGCCTGCCATTCCGGTGACATGGCGTTTGAACTTTGTTACCTGCCCGAAATGCCAAGCGCATTGAGGGCAATTTCAAAAGCGGGTTCAATCGAAGCCTTCGTCCGGGATTTTGAAAAGGGTCCGAAATATCCGGGCAACTCACTTCATGACTTGATGACCTTTGCCATGGCTGCAACCTACGATCCGGATCCCGATCCGGAGGTCTTTTGCGGCATCCGTCTGCCTGTCGATCCGGAAACATGCGAACTCATTGAAGAACGCTGGAATGCCTGGCTGAAGTGGGACCCAGTGCACATCGTAGGTGATCACATCGATGCTCTGAAATCCTTGAAGGGCCTTTGGATCGAATGCGGCGATGTCGATCAATACAACCTGGTCTATGGTGCGCGCCGCCTGCACAGGAAACTGAGCGAAGCCAGCGTTGACCACGTCTATCAGGAATTCAGCGACAATCACTCGTCAGTGGATTACCGGCTGGATGAGAGCCTGCCGTTTCTGGCAGAAAAGCTCAGTCATTGACCTTTGGCGCCAGGCATCTCAGGAAGCCTGGCGGAACTTTCTGAAAGGGTTCGGCAGGGTCAGAATAGCACCGCCCGCCACAATCAGAACGGCCCCAAAGACAGCAACGCGAGTGGGAATTTCTCCCCAGACTGCAAAACCGAAAACAGCCGACATCACCACTGTGCCGTAATACACGGGGGCAAGTGTTGCCGCCCCTGCTCTTCTGTAGGCGGAAATATTCATGGACTGGCCGACAATTGCCAGTGGACCCATCCAGGCAAAAATCAGCAGATCGCTCCAGGAAATTCCATCTTTGACGATCAGCCAAAGGACCGGCCCGCTCAACAGCACCGCGGCAAAGACATTGACATATGCCAGGATGGTGACGGTGTCCTCGCGCTGGGCAATATAGCGCATGATCAGGGCTTCACAGGCCATGAACACGGCGCCGATGAGCGCTGACATGACGCCAGCCAACGCAAGCTCGTCATAACCCGCAGCACTTTCCGCAGACCGGACCACGAGATATGCACCTGCAGCGCACAACACACCTGCGACCCAATGACGACCGGTGATCACCTCCTTGAGAATAAAACCAGCCAAGATGATGGCGATGATACCTTTTGTGAGGCCTATTGCGGTTGCGTCCGCCAAGGGCAGAACACTGGCGGCGTAGATGGAGCAGGCAAGTCCACCAACACCACAAAACGCTCGCATGAGGTGCAGTTTCCAGAGCGGGCTGACACGCGTGAACACCGGAACACGCTTGACGGCCGCAACACTCACGATCGTTGCAGCTCCCCCAATGAACCGAAGCCATACCAGCACAGCAACCGGCAACAAACCTCCAGACAGTTTACCAGCGGCAAATATCGGTGTGAAAGCGGCCATGCCGGCAAGTGCAAGCAAAAGGGCGAGCAACGTGTTATCCGGGCGGTGATAGACGGAGTTCTGTGACATTCAACGGTTCCAGGTAATTTCAAGAGAGTCTTATCACTGCTCCGGCAGCCAAATCAGTCGTGAAAACCCCATAACGGGTATGCGTATACGCATCACGTTGCTCCGCGCCTTGTATATTGGTATAACCCACCCATGAACTGGGATGATCTGAAACTGGTTGATGCCGCTGCCCGCATGCGCTCTCTCTCCGGGGCGGCAAAGGCACTGGACATCAGCCAACCGCAACTGAGCCGCCGCCTGAAGAGCTTTGAAGACCGGATAGGCGCAAGACTGTTCGACCGTACGCCGACAGGACTGAAACCGACGGATGCCGGGCTGCGCCTGATCCCACTTGCAGATGACATGCGCAAGAAGGCGGAGGCGGCTGCACGGATCCTGCCCGATCTGTCCGGATCGGCACTGAAGGTTGTTCGTGTCGCCGTAGACGAGGTCCGTGCGCGGGTTCTGACTGACCGGTTTGAACTGCTGACGGGCCTGCTCGACGGTGTCGAGCTTGAACTGATATCAAGCCACCAGCATGTCAATCACCAGTCACGCAGTATTGAGCTGCAGATCCGCAATTGCCTTCCGGAAACCGACACGTTGATTGCACGGAAAATCGGTGAATTGGCCTACGCGGTTTACGGTTCGGCCGATTACGTCGCAAAACACCCTGCCGCCAGAACACCGGACCGTTACAAACTCTGTACATGGCTTGGCTTTGCTCCAGACGACCTCTGGTATCCCTCGCAGATGCGCTGGCTGGAAACCCGGCTGGCACAGATGCCGAAACTGCGATCCAATACCATGACGACTCTCATGAACATGACCGCATCGGGAGCCGGATTGTGTCTCTTGCCGGTTTTCATGGGCGACAGTAACCGCGAGCTCGTCAGATTGACTGAGCCGCTTGCGGAACTCACGAACGTCGAACACATCATCGTTCACCGGGACTTGCGCCGGGAACCCGCCGTGCGCCAGGCCATGGATGCCATCGCCGAGGTCTTCCGTCACATGGGACCGCAGTTGCGCGGCACCTCATTGAACGAGCCAGTCGCAGCAGCAGAATAAAACGGCCGGGAATACCCGACCGTCTCACTTACGCTTTTCGATTGTGTAGTCTGTCTCAGGGCTGTCTGCGAACGAAACAGTCGCCACCGGCTGCCTGGAGGCTTTCGCACAAGCTTATTGCTTCATCGCGCGACCCGGTCGGGATCCGCGCCCTGTAGAACACACCCCTGTCTTCAACGGTCGCTGCAACGATCACCGCGTTCCGGTTACCCAATACAGCGGGGAACCGCCGTTGCAGTCCAGAGTATGCGTCGCTTGCAGCGGCTTCAGAACGTTGAGACGTTACCTGAACGATATAGGTCCCAGACGGGATGCTGCCGCCGGAGGTGCTGGCAACAGGTGCCGGTGCTGCGGGCGCAGTTGTTGCCGGGGCAGCAGGCTGTTGCGTCAGGTTAAGCGGACTATCGTTCTGCTGCGCCTGCGCCGGTGTCGAGACGACGGCTGGAGCACTTGCAACCTGGACAGGAGCATCCGGCTTCTTGCGAGGCACAACTGACGGCACCGGTGCAGCAGGTTCACTTGCAGTCGGTTCCGGCGCTACGTCAGCACCGGTTACGATTGCCGGTGTATCGGGCTGAGCCGGTTCCGGTGCAGTGGCTGACGGATCTGCAGGCGCGACATCCGCACCGGTCACGACGGGCGACGTGGAAACCACCCGCGAACCGTTTTCGCCGGAAGCCGCATCAGGCTGCGCCGGTGCCGCCGGTTCAGGCTGCGCCGGTGTCGCTACAGCAGGTTCTTCACCTTCAGGAATGATGGTTCCGTCCGGTCTCACGACCACAGTCCTCACCCGTTTCGGAGTTCCGGGAACGAGATCGGCGTCGCCGTTGGTGCCTGCAGGTGCCGGCGGCAGCTCTGCGGGTTGCGGAGATTCTGTCGGGATAAGCCTGTCTGGTCCGGCTACACCAGTGCCGTCGACCCGATCATAAATAAGCTTGCCGGCCTGATCGTTTGCCGAAGCCTGGCTCTGCTCCGGATATACCTTGAGCGGCTCCTGCAGACCGCTGATGACCGGTGGCGGACCACTGGGTACAGGAACGGCGTCGCTATCGAACAGAAAAAAGCTTGCGCCGCCCAGGACAGCAACGCCAAGCACTCCAGCTGCAACGAACAAGCCTTTCCGGGATTTTTCGCCCGCATGCGGTATCGCGTTGCGTTCGGCTGCCGAGTGAGGCGGCAGGACGCCAGCACCGGTAAGGCTTGGATCGCTTTCCTGCATTGCCCGTGCAACCGCATCAAGGTCATAGCCTTCCGGCGGTGGCGGCGTTTCGTCGTCTTCCGATTGAGGAACCGCTGCAGCTGCAGCAGGCCAAGCCATATCGTCCAGGTCCGGCTCTGTTGATGGAGTGTCCTGCGACGATGGGTCGATCGAGCCACCAACAGGCTTCCGAGACGTTGGAGCCGGGAAGTCAAGATCGGCAAAAAGGGCGTCAATGCCGGCAGGATCTCCTGCCTGTTCCGGCGCGGCTTCCACCTTTTGCGCCGCCGGTTCGGACTGAACCGGGTTCAGCGCAGCAAAGAAGTCATTCTCGTCAATCTGCGGACGTTGCCCGGTTACAGGCTGCTGGTAGTTGGAGGTTTCGAATACCTCCTCATCTCCAGCAACTGCCTCAACCGGTTCATCGTGTTGCACGCCACCAATCCGGTAGTCGTCCGAGGGACGCGGCGCATCAATTGGCTTCGAAATGCTGGACGCTGCGGTCCCAATGGCGGGAGACACGGACGGCGCGCTCGGCACCTGGGTTGCGCGGGTCAAGCTGTCAGAGGCGGCAAAATCCGTTTTTTCGCGGGAGTATGAAGATGCCGTTGGCATCACAGGAATTGAGGGAGTTTGAGGAGCAGCCTCTTCCACCTCGTCTGCATATCCCATATCGGGCGCGCTTGCCGGATGTGTCTCGTCAACGGACTGACGCAAGGCGCCGATCAACTCGTCTTCCAGTTCTGCCGTAAGATTCTGTTCGAGATCCATGGCAACGGAAGGTGCAAGATAAGACTTGTCGTTTGCGCCCTCTGGCTCAGCCTGCACTGGGGCAGCCTGTGGCGTGCGAAACTGCACGACATGATCCACCGGAGCATGTGACACGCCAACCGGGGGAGCGACTGGTTGTACAGGTTCTGCGGCCTGCTCCGGCTCGCTCGGCCAAAGCGAAGAAACGTGTGAAGAAGGCGTCACTGGGGCTGTTTGAACCGGCTCTTCCAGCTGGAAAGACTGCTCGAAGCTGGACGGCGGTGTCGCCGCGTAGAAATCATTCCTGGAGGCGCTGTATGTTCCTTCAGGTTCTTCTGCAAAGTCCGCGCCAGCAGGGGCTTCAGGCGTATTCGACACCGGACGTAGATTTGAAAACGAAGGTTCGATGCGCGACGGCGCCGGGGTGGATTGTGCAGGCCCATCGCCTGCCACATCGTCCAGCCCCGCAAAATAATCTGTACTACCAACGCGGCCGCTGCTCACATTTGCCCCCGATTGCTTGTTCTTGTGGACAATCCGGGCCAATTCAACCAGCGGATCCTCCGCGGCCGGCCGTTCGCCGCCCGCCTCGTTTTGCGAGGCGCGCAAATCTGATCGCTTTGTTTCGTAGTCTTGTGACATGAGCTTTACGAAAACCGGTCCACTTCAAGTCGCTGGCGAGCCATTTAGTCGTTCCCAGCGGCCATTAAAACTAGCGCATTTCTTCAGGAGCATTCACGCCGAGAATCGTTAGACCTGAAGCGAGCACCAAAGATACTGCACGAACCAAAGCAAGACGCGCTAGGGTTAATTTCAAGTTACCGGCCTGAATAAAACGTAAATGAGGCAATTCGTAGCCTTTATTCCAGTGGCCATGCAAAGAACTAGCGAGTTCATGTAGATAAAACGCAATTCTGTGCGGCTCATGTGTTTCTGCAGCTGCTTCGACCACTTTCGGCCATTCCGCCATCTTGGCGATAAGCTCCTGCTCGCCGATATCATCCAGCAAGGTGAAATCGGCCCCTGCAAGATCATCAACCGCATAGCCGGCTTCCTTGAGTTCATCGGCCGCCTGCCGCAACACCGAACAGCAACGCGCATGGCCGTATTGAACATAGAAGACCGGATTGTCTTTCGATTGTTCCGTAACCTTTTTGAAGTCAAAGTCCAGCGGTGCATCATTCTTGCGGAACAGCATCATGAAGCGAACCGGGTCCGGCCCGACTTCATCCACGACATCGCGCAGTGTGATGAAATCGCCGGAGCGTTTGGACATCTTGACCGGTTCGCCGTCACGCATCAGCTTCACAAGCTGGCAGAACCGGACAATAACTTCCGTCTTGCCGTCGGAGATCGCCTTCCCGACTGCCTGAAGGCGTTTGGCGTAACCGCCGTGATCGGCACCAAGCACGTAGATCGTTTCGGAAAAACCCCGTTCGAACTTGTCCTGGAAATAGGCGACGTCGGCAGCGAAATACGTGTAGGAACCATCGGACTTCTTGAGCGCCCGGTCGGTATCGTCACCAAAGTCGCTTGCGCGAAACAGTGTTTGCTCGCGGTCTTCCCAGTCATCAGGAACCTGACCCTTGGGTGGCGGAAGCGTGCCTTCGTAAATCAGACCCTTGTTCCGGAGAGTTTCGAGCATGTGATCGATCTTCGAACCGTTGCCCGAGCCGCGATCATGCAAGGTTCTTTCGGAATAGAACACCTCGTGTTCCACACCGAGCGCTGCCAGGTCCTGCCGGATCAACTCGAGCATGGCGGCAATCGCGCGTTCCTTTACCAGCGGCAGCCAGTCGCTTTCTTCCTTGCTTACCAGCGACGGACCGAACTCCGCTTTCAGTTTTTCACCGACTGGCTTCAGGTAGTCTCCCGGATAAAGGCCAGCCGGAATGGCGCCGATGTCCTCGCCAAGTGCCTCGCGGTAGCGCAGGAAGGCGCTACGAGCCAGCGTATCGATCTGCGAGCCTGCATCGTTGATGTAATATTCCTTGACCACGTCATTGCCGGCAAATGCCAGAATGTTCGCCAAGGCATCACCCACGACCGCTCCACGGATATGACCGACGTGCATCGGACCAGTCGGGTTCGCGGAAACATATTCGACGTTGACCTTCGGAGCAGGAGAACGTTCCTGGGCTCCGAAGCGGATACCCTGATCCAATACGCTGCCCAGAACCTTGTGCCAGACCCCCTGGGCGACACGCAGATTGATGAAACCAGGGCCGGCAATCGTCGTCTCGGTAATTTCCGGGTCAGCGTTGAGCTTGGCAACGAGCTGCTCGGCAAGATCGCGCGGCTTCATGCCGAGTGGTTTTGCAAGTACCATTGCAGCATTGGTGGCAAGGTCGCCATGTGCCGGATCACGCGGTGCTTCCACGACGACTCGCGAAAGATCTGGCGCCTCTCCATTTGCATCTTTTAAATCAAGGTCTTGGAGAGCGTCTTTGACGCGCAGCGTGAAGTCCGCGAAGATATTCATAGAACACCGGTCTGGTTTTGGTTTTCAAACACAAAGCCCCCGCGCGCTGCGAAGGAAAAGCCTTCGGCGCCACGGGGCTGTAAAGTTGCCTCTGCGCCTACCCCAAATCAGGAGTGTCGTCAAACAGTCTGCGGTGCTCTTCGATGGCGTATCGGTCGGTCATTCCGGCGATATAGTCGCAAACCAGTCGCGCGATTTCCGTTTCACCCAGGTTGCCAAGGCCACTGTTCCATGGTTTCGGCATGAGGTCCGGTTCCGCAAGGAACCTTGTGAACAGGTCCCGCACAACCCGGGCAACCAGCTTTCGAACTGCAAGAACATCTTCATGCCGATAGACCCGGGCGAACAGGAACCGTTTCACTTCCTTTTCCGCAGCGGTCATGTCCGCAGAGAAACCGACGAGACAACGCCCCGCCATGCGAATCTCCTGGACGCTTTTCGGAGCAACGTCATTCAGATTGCGCACCGCTTCGCGAATGACATCCTCGACCATGCGCGTGATCGATCGCCTGACGATCTCGTGGATACGTCGGCTCTCTTCGAGACCCGGATATTTGCCATCGACCTCGGCAAGAATGTCGGCAAGGAACGGCACATCGCGCATGTCTTCGATCGCAAACAGCCCTGCCCTCAATCCGTCATCGAGATCATGCGCGTCATAAGCAATATCATCGGCAATGGCAGCGGCCTGTGCCTCCGCACCAGGCCAGGTATGCAACAGGAGGTCCTGTTTCCTGGCATAGTCGCGGATCGCAAACGGCAACTGGCTGTCCTTGAACTTTCCGAGCGGCGCACCGCTGGCATCAATCAGGGGGCCGTTGTGCTTGACCAACCCTTCCAGAGTTTCCCAGGCGAGGTTCAGACCGTCGAACTCGGCATAGCGCTGCTCCAGATGGGTCACGACCCTCAGTGATTGCGCGTTGTGGTCGAAACCGCCGAAGGGTGCCATGCACTCATGCATGACGTCTTCGCCTTCATGCCCAAACGGCGTGTGACCGAGATCATGTGACAAGGCCAGGCATTCCGCCAGATCTTCATCAAGCCGCAAAGCGCGTGCCAGCGAGCGCGCGATTTGCGATACCTCGATGGTGTGGGTCAACCGTGTGCGAAAATGGTCACCTTCGTGATAGACGAAAACCTGCGTCTTGTGCTTGAGCCTGCGGAACGCGGAGGAATGAATAATCCTGTCCCGATCCCGCTGGAAGGGTGTCCGCGTCGGGCTTTCAGGCTCGGGGAAGAGTCTTCCCCGGCTTTCCAGAGGGTTTTCCGCGTAGATTGCGCGGGATTGTCCCCCAAATCCGATATCCGCTTTCATCAGTTTCCAGCCATCCTTCACAGAACCGGTCCGCGTTTGCTGTTGCTCGGGCCGCGGGCAACACATTGACGCGGGCGGCCTCAAAACATACTTATCTGAACAAATCAGGTTTAACGTTCCCGCACATTGCCGGAACTAAGCGAGTCGGTGAAAGATGACCGAAACACTTGAAATTGGCGTAACAGTCAGCGACCGCGCTGCCAAGCGCATTGCTTCGATTTTGTCCAAGGAGCCGGGTGGCAGCATGCTGCGTGTCAGCGTTGAAGGCGGCGGCTGTTCCGGACTGCAGTACAAATATGACGTGGTCGACAGCCGCGAAGACGACGACCTGGTGATCGAAAAGCCGGGGGCAACGGTTCTGATCGATTCCATTTCCCTTCAATACATGAGCGGATCGGAAATCGATTTCGTCGATGATCTGATTGGCCAGTCATTTCAGATCAACAACCCGAATGCGGTCGCCGGATGTGGCTGCGGCACCAGTTTCACGATCTGACACTGGTGCGATACCGCTTTGACGCCGGTTGCCCCGGCAGTTTCGAACAATTGAGGCAACCGCGCTCATGAAAATCGCGACCTGGAACATAAACGGCGTCAAGGCACGTATCGACACGGTCCTTGAGTGGCTCAAGGAAGCGTCTCCGGATGTCGCCTGCCTTCAGGAAATCAAGTCCGTCGACGAGAACTTTCCCCGTCAGCCGTTTGAAGACCTCGGTTACGCCGTCGAAACACACGGCCAAAAGGGTTTCAACGGTGTGGCGCTTCTGTCCAAGACGCCGCTGACTGATATTCAGCGCGGCTTGCCCGGAAACGATGCGGACGAACAGGCCCGTTATATTGAAGGCACTCTGTCGACGGATAGCGGCCAGATTCGAATCGGCTGCCTCTATCTTCCCAATGGCAATCCGCTGGGAACAGAAAAATTTCCGTACAAGCTCGAGTGGATGGACCGCTTGATTGCGCACGCTCAAAAGCGGCTTTCAGAAGAAACGCCATTCCTGCTGCTGGGGGACTACAATGTCATCCCCGATCCCGTAGATGCCAAGAACCCGCAGAACTGGCTGGAAGACGCTCTCTTTCAACCTGAGAGCCGGCAACGCTTCCGTGCCCTCACCCACCTCGGCTTGACCGAAGCAGTCCGGTCCTGCAGCGAAGCGCCGGAAACATTCACGTTCTGGGACTATCAGGCAGGTGCCTGGCAAAAGAACAATGGCATTCGGATCGATCATATCCTGATGTCTCCGCAGGCCACAGACCGGTTCTCAGGCTGCGGTATCGACAAGCATGTGCGCGGCTGGGAAAAGCCGTCGGATCATGTGCCCGTCTGGGTGAAGCTGGCTGCTTGAGACTGAAACTGCCTCCAAAAATCTGTCTCCATCGCTGATGGAGGCGTGAAGCGCGGTGCGTGCCCGGAAACCGGGCTTGCAGTCGACTGACGTCATGGTAAGCTTTTCTCATCATGGGATGACGCTCAGCCGACCAACATCCGCGACGGCGACATGCGGAACAGACATACCGGTAACGATTTCGATTGCCGGTCGGTCGGTCTTTACTGTCACCGTATGGTTGTTTTCCGGACTGATTTTCGGTCTGATTCTTGGGTCAGGCAGCGCGGCTTGGGCGCAAGACGTCACGTGTACCTGCCGATACCAGGGCGAGAAATACGGCGTAGGTGAATCTATCTGCCTGAAGAGCCCATCCGGGCTGCGAATGGCGACATGTGAAATGGTGCTGAACAACACGTCCTGGCAGATCAGCAACGCGCCTTGCCCACTGACCCAAATTCAAAGCCCTGCGATCGATAAATTCACGACCAGGCGTCCCACAACACCAACTTATTCGTCAGGTTGAAGATCACTCGCCAGATAACGCAGATTTTCTGAAACCCTGGCACGCTCCTGCTTCGAACCGGAGCAGAGTTAGCACGGCAGTGCGAGAGCCATTGAAGACGGACGATCACACCCACATGGTGTTCAGATCGGTCTCTATGAGCTTGAGGTTATTGTGCGGGCAACTGCTGTGCGGTGAGCACGTCCGGGCGGTTTTGCTTCAACCATCCGTCAGCCATTGATCTGGCCATCTGCCTGACAGGCTCGGGCGAAACCGCGAAATACTGCTCGTGCATGGAATGAATCCAACTGGTATCCGTCCCCTTGGCCTGTTCCCGGGCAACGGTCATCCACATCAGGCCGCGAGCTTTTTTCTTGTCCGACGTACCGAGTGCATAGAGCGTTTCACCAAGGCGTGCCTGGGCACCCACATGTCCCTTGAGCGCGGCAAGATTGTACCAACGAACGGCCATGCGGCTGTTGTTTTCCTGGTACATGCGGCCAAGTTCATACTGGGCATCGGCATCGCCGAAATAGGAGGCGGCATGCGTGAAGATCTGACGGGCACGTGATTCATTCTTGGGCACTGCGCCGTCGATGCCGTTCAGATAGTAGGAACCGAGCGCAACGAAGGCGCTTGAGACAAAGGGAGCATCCGGTGCATCGGGGCGATCTTCCCCGTGCTCACGAACGATCTGACTGTAATATTCGAACGCCTTGAGGTCGTCTTCCTTGACGCCGTCGCCGGAGGCATACATTTCGCCCAGCTTCCAGGCGGCCATGGGCTGACCGTTTTCGGCGGCATACTGCAGCGACCCAAGCGCAGCGGCCTTGTCGCCGGAATAATATTGGCGGGCACCGGCCCGCAGTGCTTCAGACGGGGAAAGATCGTTCGGACCGATCGCCCGTGCAGGCGCCGGCTGACCGTCAAAGGCGGCCACGGGCCCTGTCAGGCCGATCAGGATCAACGCACCGAGCACGGTTCCGGCTCTTCCCATGCGTTGAAGCTTTGTGCTGTTCTTAGGCATCCCAGTCACACTATTATCCGTCGGCAACGAAACAGATCCCCGACGGACTTTCTTGTTTTTTGTCCGCGCCAAGCGCATTTGCTGTCTCTTTGGTCCCAAAAGCATATGCCTGCGGGACCCACTGTTTCGGAGTGGCCTAAATTGGCCGATCATTTCGTCTTAAGTTGGGCCATACGACGCCGAAATAAGACCATTTCCTGACACTTTTGTCCGGACTGTGAACCACTTCAGGAGTTGATCCCGATCTGGTCGTCCCAGACATTAGCGTAACGGGTGACGGGCAAACATGGCCGAACAGGGGCAACGGCGGCAAACCGGGGCCCTGCAAATGACTCTGTCAGTAACTGTTGCGGAATTGGCACATATTGTGACCGCCCCTCTCCCATTCAAGACCCTTATTTCAACACAGGCGGGTTGATGATGTGTTTCCAGATCGGTTTTTTGGCCCCGGGCTGTTGAAAACGGGGGCTTTTGGCCAATTACCTTTGCCGTTCTATCTTTGTCCTTCAAACTGAGACATGATTCGGTGTAGGTAACAGCGCTGAGTTTGTAGAAACTGTGACCCAAGACCCATCAGGCGATACGGAATGAGCGCAAAAGACGATCTGTTTGCAGGCAACGCGGCGGTCTCTGCCCCAATGACACAAGACGAGCCCGCCCCAGCTCCGCAAAAGCCGCGTCCCGTTGCGCCTGTCGCGGTCAGCGACGATTATTCAGCGGCCGACATCGAGGTTCTCGAAGGGCTCGAGCCGGTTCGGCGCCGGCCAGGCATGTATATCGGCGGCACTGACGAAAAGGCGTTGCATCACCTCTTTGCCGAAGTGATTGACAACTCCATGGATGAGGCGGTTGCCGGCCATGCGACGTGGATCGACGTGTCGCTTTCCAGCGATGGCTATCTGACGATCACCGACAACGGCCGCGGTATTCCTGTCGACCCTCACCCGAAGTTCAAGGACAAGTCCGCACTCGAAGTGATCATGACGACGCTGCATGCGGGCGGCAAGTTCGACAGCAAGGTCTATGAGACCTCTGGCGGTCTGCACGGTGTCGGCATTTCCGTGGTCAATGCGCTGTCAGAGGAACTGATTGTAGAGGTCGCACGCAGCCGCAAGCTCTATCGTCAGATCTTCCGCCGCGGTCACGCCCAGGGTCCTCTCGAGCTGGTTGGCGACACCCAGAACAGACGCGGGACCCAGGTCAGCTTCAAACCAGACGATCAAATCTTCGGCAAAGGCGCCAAATTTGTCCCGGCGCGCCTTTTGAAGATGGCACGGTCCAAGGCCTATCTCTTTGGCGGTGTCGAAATCCGCTGGCACTGCGCACCTGAATTGCTGTCTGAAAAGGACGAGACACCGGCTGAGGCCGTGTTTCACTTCCCCGGTGGTCTTCGCGACTTTCTCAACGAGAGACTGACCAAGGAACGCCGTGTCGTCGACGACGTGTTCTTCGGCCGCACCGACAACGCCGGCAAACATGGATCCGTGGAATGGGCAGTGAGCTGGTTTGCTGGCGACGGCTTTGTCAGTTCCTACTGCAACACCGTGCCGACACCGGAAGGCGGAACTCACGAAGCGGGTTTCCGATATGCCCTGTTGCGCGGCCTCAAGGCATATGGCGAACTGACAAACAACAAGAAGGCATCCATCATCACCGGCGATGATGTGATGACATCAGCCGGCGGAATGCTGTCCGTCTTCATCCGTGAGCCTGAATTCGTCGGCCAGACCAAAGACAAACTGGCGACCAACGAAGCCACGCGCATTGCAGAGACTGCTGTGCGTGATGCATTTGATCATTGGCTGACGGCCTCCCCCAACCAGGCAAACAAGCTTCTGGAGTGGGTGATCGACCGCGCGGATGAGCGCTTGCGCCGTCGACAGGAAAAAGACGTCGCCCGCAAGACAGCTGTCCGCAAGCTGCGCCTTCCGGGCAAACTTGCCGACTGCTCGGCAAACCAGTCCGATGGCACCGAACTCTTCATCGTGGAGGGTGACTCGGCAGGTGGCTCGGCCAAACAGGCGCGCAACCGTTCCAACCAAGCCGTCTTGCCCTTGCGCGGCAAAATCCTGAACGTCGCAAACGCCGGCCGCGACAAACTCGTCGCCAACCAGCAGCTTGCCGATCTCATCCAGGCCCTTGGCTGCGGCACGCGCTCCCAATACCGGGAAAGTGACCTGCGGTACGAGAAGATCGTCATCATGACGGATGCTGACGTCGACGGCGCCCACATTGCATCACTTTTGATTACTTTCTTTTACCGCGAAATGCCGGAGCTAATCCGTGGCGGCCATCTCTTCCTGGCCGTGCCACCACTCTATCGTCTCAGCCAGGGGGGAAAGACCCTCTATGCACGCGACGATGCCCATAAAGACGAATTGATGGAGACAGTCTTCAAGGGTAAATCCAAGGTGGAAATCGGCCGTTTCAAGGGTTTGGGTGAAATGTTGCCGGCTCAGCTGAAGGAAACGACAATGGATCCGTCCAAGCGGACCATGCTGAAGGTCGTCGTCGAAGAAGAAGCTGTAACAGACACCAACGACACCGTTGAACGGCTGATGGGCAACAAGCCGGAAGCGCGCTTCCGGTTCATTCAGGACAACGCTGAATTCGCTGAGGATCTTGATATTTAGCCACAACAGCAGGTATTTTGATCTATATCTTTTTTTGAAGAGGTTGGGCGGGCGTATATTTTTGCCCGCACTGCCTATTTGACCGGTCGGAAACGTAGCATGTTAAACCGGATGTATTCGATACTGGACAGACGGCTTCGCCCACTGCGAAATCATGTCTTCCTGGCTTTTCCCAAGCACAAGATCGCCTTTGCCCGTATCGCAGAACCTGCTTTTCAACTTCTGCGCCCGGTTCTTCATTGCCTTGCCGGTACCGACAAGCTCAAGGCCCTTTCCGGCTTTGATCTTCGGACCGCCGCCACGGAACGGCTGCTCTTCCATGGGAATGTGGAGTTACTGACAGCACGCGAACTCAAGCGACGGCATCCCGAAATGAAAGTCGCGGCCTGGGTCCAGGATCCGATGCATCGGTTGGCCTACTGTTATGAGAAAGTCATCCTGAGTGCCGATCCGCTTCCGGCCTATTATGAAGAGCGCCAGTTCAATCAGGACATGACACCTCAGGAGTTCGTGTCACACGTTGCGTCGATTTCGGACCTGGAAGCAGACAATCTGTTTCGCAGCCAGACAGCTGCCCTCACCTACAAAGGTATGTTGACGGCTGATCTGATCTTGCAGCTTGAAGATTTCGACCAGTCATTCGCAACTTTTCTTTCGGAAAGCTCTCTCAGGTTCCGCACGAAATCTCCTGTCGCGTATCACGTGGACAATTTTGTCGGCAGGGACACGCTGCTGTCCTTTACCGAAGACAGCCTAGTGCAGCAGCTGCGGCGGCGCTACAAGTCAGACTACGACCTGTTCTACAAACCGGCGGCTCTTTCTGCCTGACGCTGCGCAATTTTACGTATCGAATACCGGCTGAAGCGATACTTTCGGAAACACATACCTTCGTTTGCGCCTGCATTTTGGGCAACGCATACTGATTTTCCAGCCGATTTCATGAACCAACTTGGTTGCACTATTAACTGAGATGGCAAATCGTACTCGGAATTACTCGATTTTCTTGAGATTTTACCTCTCAAGCGCATTGACACCTGAGCGCATGAATGTAGGGTGTGCGCACATTGGCACCGGCGGTTCCCACGGCGCCGCCGATTAACAATCACAACATTCGGGCAAAGCGCTCCATGGCATTTAATACTCTCGGTCTTAGCGAGAAGGTCCTCGCTGCAGTTGAAGCAGCAGGTTATAAGGAACCCACGGCAATCCAGTCGGGAGCCATTCCGCAGGTGCTTGAGCGCCGCGACATCCTTGGCATTGCCCAGACCGGAACCGGCAAGACCGCAAGTTTCACACTGCCCATGCTGACGCTGCTCGAAAAGGGCCGCGCTCGTGCGCGGATGCCGCGTACGCTCATCCTGGAACCGACGCGCGAACTCGCTGCGCAGGTTGAAGAGAATTTCGCCAAATACGGCACCAACCATAAACTCAATGTCGCCCTGCTGATCGGCGGCGTCTCCTTTTCCGACCAGGACAAGAAGCTCGACCGTGGCACAGATGTTCTGATCGCGACGCCTGGCCGTCTGCTTGATCACTTCGAGCGCGGCAAACTGTTGTTGCAGGGCGTTGAAATTCTCGTCATCGACGAAGCCGATCGTATGCTCGACATGGGCTTCATTCCGGATATCGAGCGGATCTGCAAACTGATCCCGTTCACTCGTCAGACTCTTTTCTTCTCGGCGACGATGCCACCGGAAATCCAGCGTCTGACCGAAACGTTCCTGCAGAACCCGGCCCGTATCGAAGTCGCTCCGACCTCGTCGACGGCTGAAAACGTCGCTCAGTTTCTGAAGGCAGCCGAGTCCAAGGACTACGAAAAGCGCGCAGCCCTGCGCGAACTGCTGGAAGGTGCTGAAGACCTCAAGAATGCGATTGTGTTCTGCAACCGCAAACGGGACGTGACGACGCTTTACCGGTCTCTGGAGCGTCATGAATACAACGTCGGTGCTCTCCATGGCGACATGGACCAGCGTACACGCATGATGATGCTGGACAATTTCCGGAAGGGAACGATCAAGCTCCTCGTCGCAAGTGACGTTGCCGCGCGTGGCCTCGATATTCCCGAGGTCAGCCACGTCTTCAACTTCGATGTTCCGAGCAATGCCGAAGACTATGTCCACCGGATCGGCCGGACGGGCCGCGCCGGACGCAAGGGCACCGCGTTCACGCTCGTAACCGGTGAAGACCAGAAATACCTCGATGCCATTCAGACATTGATCAAGAAGGACATCGACTGGCTGGGCGATGCGATCGACTTCGAAGCTGCAGCACAGGAACGCAAGGCACGCCGCAAGGCCGGCAAGCCTTCCAGGAACGCACGGTCGAGCAACGACAACGAGGCTGCAGAACAACCCAAGCCTTCCAATCGTCGCCGGTCGCAGAGCAAGCCACGCGAAGTCGTGGAAGAGCAGATGGAGGAACTCCCGGAAATGCTGAACCCGACACCGGTCTCAAACCTGCCGCAACGGCAGACTGGCAAGCGCTCCAGAAACGATAAACTGGAACCTGCCTTCGGTGCTGGCGTTCACATTCCTGCGTTTCTCCTGCGTGAGCCGCGGCCTAAAAAGGCATCGTAACGCCGAATTCTCTCCAGGTTTTGCTTTAAGCTTAACGGCTCCTTAAACCTTCCAGCCGAGTTTAAAACCTAGTTCTTGTGTCCGTGTGGGGCGGATTCGCAAGGCATGGGTGAGAGAAACTTGATGGCGGATGAAGACGACCATAAGCGGACTATCCAGTATGGAGAGTCCGCGATCAGTTACATCAAGAAGAATGTGCTGCCAGCCTACCCTCGTTCTTACGAGCTTTGGTACACTTACGCGGCTGGATACAATCAAGGCCTGAACAGGGCCGTCAATGAATCCATAAAATCCAACGGCAGGATCAGCACCGACGAGATGCTGACCCTTTACGGTCGCTTCCTGTCGCCGACACGGCTCGGTGATCGCCTGGATGAAGTTGGCTCCAAGGTTTCCCGGGAAGTTGAAGAACTGGTCGACACGCTAAAGCTGAGTGCCGACGCCACGTCCGATTATGGCACCGCGCTCGAGCAGGCAGGCGAAAAGATCAGGTCGGTCTCCGATCCGGAGAAATTACAGAACTACGTCACACATCTGGTGAAATCGACCCAGAATGCAGTTGCGTCCAACCGCAAGCTTGAGAGCCAGCTGCTTGAGTCCAAGAAACACATTGAGAACCTGCAGTCGTCACTGGAAGCGATCCGCTACGAATCCCTCACGGACGAACTGACAACACTCAACAATCGCAAGCACTTCGAGAACTCGATTGAACGTGTCATCGATCAATCAAAGGAGAGCGGTCGTGGCTTCTCCTTGCTGATGACCGATATCGATCACTTCAAGAAGTTCAACGACACCTATGGCCACCAGACTGGCGACCAGGTTCTGCGACTTGTCGCACTTGCGGTTAAACAGAACATCAAGGCACAGGACATCGCCTGCCGGTATGGCGGTGAGGAATTTGCGATCATTCTGCCACATGTCGGGCTCGAAGATGCTGCCGAAATTGGCGAGAACATCCGAAATGCGGTGATGTCCAAAGAACTCGTGAAACGTTCAACGGGAGAAAATCTTGGCCGTGTGACCATCTCTGTCGGCATCGCAACCTACGAGAACATCGATACGGTCCATTCCATCGTTTCGCGCGCGGACGAAGCGCTCTACCTTGCAAAAGATGCCGGTCGAAACCTAGTGAAGACTGAAAAGGATCTTGCAGGAGTGGATCAACGAGAAGACGTTGCCTGATCCAAGGCATCGTCCCTGATCAAGTATCAAGTTTCTAAATTCATTGGAAAAACAGGGGCTGAGCAGAAAACTGTCTCAGTCTTTTGCATTCAGCCCCATCTGCCAGAAATCACTTTCCAGGCGGCAGGCCTTCTCAAATATGGACAGGACGCGCGGATAGCGGTGCTCCGTCAACGTCTGGCCTGCAGTTCCGTCGAGCCAGGTGATAAAGCCTTTTGCGAGTTCCTGATAGCCTTCACTGGCGTATTCCCGGATCCAGCGTGCGTAGGGATTGCGATCGGTGTCGCAGCCTTCCGCGGTCAGCCTGGCTCCAATTTCCGCATAACCAATTACGCAAGGTGCAAGAGCGGCCTGGAGGTCCAGGAGATCACCAGCCATACCGGCATCGAGCACAAAGCGCGTATAAGCCATTGTGGGCGTGTCTTCTGGTGCCTGCTCGATCATGTCACGCTCCATGCCCCAACTGCGGCACATCTCGACATGCAGATCGAGTTCATCATCCAGAATCGCCTTTACCCCCTCCAGTGACTGACGCATGTCGGCGACTGACGGGCTTTTGTAGACGCCAAGCGCATAAGCGCGGGCGAACTGGATGAGAAACAGATAGTCCTGAACCAGGTAGTGCTTGAAACAAGATAACGGCAGCGTTCCCGCGCCAAGCTGCTGAACAAATTCGTGACGGGTGTAGTCGGACCATTGCGGGCCGGCGTCGGCCTTCAGCCGCTCGAAAAGGCTCATGAAAATCTCATCGAATAGATAAAAAGGCGCGTTCAGCGTGCCAGGGCATTCAGGTCCGCAGCCTGAAGCGAAACGGATTCCCCACAGCCACAGGCGGACACTTCATTCGGGTTCTTGAAGATGAAGCCTGAACGGAACTTGGTCACTTCGAAGTCCATTTCCGTGCCGAGCAGAAAGAGCACAGCAGAAGGATCCACAAAGAGTTTCGCCCCCTTGTCTTCAACGGCATCATCACCTGGCCGTGCCGCATCCACCATTTCCATGGTGTATTCCATACCGGCACAGCCGCCCTTCTTGATACCGACACGCAAGCCGATGGCATTCTTGTCGGAGTTCTCGACAAGTTCCTTCACGCGCTCGGCGGCGGCGTCAGTCAGGGTCATCACCTGGAATTTAGCGGCGGAAGCCATATGATCCTCGTTCAGTGCAGCGAATGCTAAACCTGATATGGGGTTTCAGCTTATCCGATTAAAGGCTTGAAGCTCAATACCAGTTGAGCGCAACCTTCGCTTCGTCAGACATGCGATCAGGTGTCCAGGGAGGGTCGAAGACCATATCGACGTTGACCGGTCCCACCCCTGCAACCGCAGAAACGGCATTTTCCACCCAGCCCGGCATTTCGCCAGCCACAGGGCAGCCAGGGGCCGTCAGGGTCATGTCGATGTTGATCGACCTGTCATCCTCGATATCGACCTTGTAGATCAGGCCAAGCTCATAGATGTCACACGGAATTTCCGGATCGTAGACCGTCTTCAGAGCACCGATGATATCGGTGGTCAGCTGGTCGAGTTCATTTGCCGGAATGGCGCTCTTGGCCGAGACTTCCGTCTGCAACTCTTCGCCGTCCGCGCCGGTATCGATTGTGGTAGCGTTTTCCATGGGGTCCGTCCTTACCCGAAAAAGCTCTGAGCCTTCAACAGGGCTTCATACAGCGCGTCCACTTCCGCACGCGTGTTGTAAAGCCCGAAGCTTGCCCGACATGTAGAGGTCACACCATATCTTGCCAAGAGCGGCTGTGCACAATGGGTCCCTGCCCGCACGGCGACCCCTGCACGGTCGATGATCGTGGCAACGTCGTGTGCGTGGGCGCCCTGCAGTTCGAACGATACAATTGCACCCTTGTCCGGCGCATCCCCGAAAATCCGCAGCGAGTTGATCTCGCGCAGCTTCCGGTGGGCATAATCCTTCAGATCAGCTTCGTGGCGTGCAATGTTTTCACGGCCTATCGCATCCATATAGTCGAGAGCCGCGCCAAGACCGATTGCCTGCACGATCGGTGGCGTACCTGCCTCAAACCTGTGCGGCGGTTCATTATAGGTAACAAGGTCCTCGGTCACGTCGAGGATCATCTCGCCGCCACCGTTGAAGGGACGTAAGGCTTTCAGCCGATCCGGCTTGCCCCACAGGACCCCGATGCCCGACGGCCCATAGACCTTGTGTCCCGTGAAGACATAGTAGTCGCAGTCGATGTCCTGAACGTCGACAGGAAGATGTACGGCCGCCTGGCTTCCGTCCACAAGCACCGGGATGCCCCGTTCATGCGCGATCCGGCAAACTTCCTTCACCGGAACGACCGTACCCAGAACATTCGACATGTGCGTGAGCGCAACCAGTCTTGTCTTGTCCGTCAAGGTATCAGCAAAGGCGTCAAGATCGAACGAGCCATCCTCGCGCACATAGACCCATTTCAGCTTCGCACCGTGACGTTCACGGTGAAAATGCCAAGGCACGATGTTGGAGTGGTGCTCCATGATCGACAGAACGATCTCACCGCCATCGGCAAAATAGTCGGGCCCGAGGCCATATGACACCAGGTTGATCGCTTCGGTCGTGGACTTGGTGAAAACCACCTCATCGACGGATCCGGCATTCAGGAAACGGCGCACTTTCTCGCGCGCGGCTTCATAGTTGTCCGTTGCGGTATTGGACAGGAAATGCAGGCCACGATGAACGTTGGCGTACTCCTCCGAGTAAGCCTTGGTCACCGCATCTATCACCTGCCGGGGTTTCTGGGCGGAAGCACCGTTATCCAGATAGACCAGCGGCTTGCCGTAAACCTCCCGCGACAGGATCGGAAAATCCCGACGGATGGTTTCGACGTCGTAACCGGTGTTGCCGGTTGTTTCTTCTGCGGTCGCGACCGTCATGCGGCGCTGCTCCTTATTCCCGTTCGCTTCAGATGTCAGTGATTGGCAAGCCAGTCACGCACGCGCGCTTCGAGGCCTTCGGTCACATCGTCCTCGCCGTATTCTTCAATCGCTTCGGACAGGAAAGCGAGTACCAGAAGGGTCTTTGCCTCGTCTTCCGGAATGCCACGGGCACGAAGGTAGAAGAGCAGGTCTTCATCTATCTGTCCGCTGGTCGCACCATGGGCACACAATACGTCGTCCGCAAAAATCTCCAGTTCCGGCTTGTTGGCCATTTCCGCGTCCTCGGAAAGGAGCAGAGCCTGGGTCATCATCTCGCCATCGGTTTTCTGCGCATGCTGGGCGACGTTGATGCGGCCCTGGTAGACCCCCCTGGCCTCGCCGTCCAGCACGGTCTTGAAGAACTCGCGGCTGTTGCAGTGTGGCACAGCATGATCGACGATCAGCGTCTGATCAGCCAGCGATTTACCGCCCGCCATGGTTACGCCGTAGATCTTCGCTTCCGAATTTTCACCGGTAAAGTTGATGAATTGCTGGTTGCGCGTGAACTGCGGTCCGGCAATGAACCCAAGCGATTTCAGCTCGGTTTCAGCGCCAAGCGTAGCGATTGTCGTGAACAGCTGCGCGGCGTTCGTCTTGCCGACGATCAATCGCGTGGCAGCAAGCGCTGCCTTGTCTGCGAGATCGTAGTCGAACACCGTGTTCAGTTCGCCTTCGCCGGTATCTCCGACAAAGGTTTCCAGAAGACGCAATTTTGCGCCTTCGCCAAGTTCGATGCGGTTGCGGACGGCCTGGGCGCCCTTGGAAGTCGCCACCTGAACCAGCTCGACCGGCTTGGACACTTCCACGCCCGCCTCGACTGTCATGACGACGCCGCCTTGGAGGAAGGCAGTGTTCAAGGCAACGACACCGTCAGACGGTCCCGTCTTTGGCGACGCAATCAGCTGGGTGCCTGTTTCGCCGGCAAGAGCATCGGCAACGTTTGTCAGGGTTACACCTTCGCCTGCGAGCGCTTCCACGTCCGAAAGCTCGGCAAGATAGGACCCATTGGCAACGACGATGCGGTACCGGTCGAGATCTCCGAAGCCGTCCTGTGTCTCGATCAGCTTGCTGGCAATGGCCGCGTCAGTTGCACCCGCAAGGGAGGCAGCCGACTTCATGTAGGCACGCAGGTCGGAATACTTGTATTCCTCTACCCGGCGATGCGGCAGTCCACGGTCCCGAATCTGGCCGAGCGCCGCTTCGCGGAGAGCCTTGACGGCAACCGAGCCGGCCAAACCGTCTTTCGCGCTGTCGAAACGCTCCAGCAGGTCGCTTTCCGCCTGGGTGTGTTTGATGGGTGCGCTGGCGTTCATATCGCTTTGCTCCCTCAGGCGGCCGTGTCGATGTAGTCGGCGTAACCGTTCTTTTCCAGCTCCAGCGCAAGGTCCTTGTCGCCGGTCTTGACGATGCGGCCCTTGGACAGAACGTGGACGACGTCCGGAACGATGTGGTCAAGCAGACGCTGATAGTGGGTGATCACCACCATGGCGCGATCCGGACCGCGCAGCTTGTTCACACCTTCAGAAACGATCCTGAGTGCGTCGATGTCGAGGCCGGAATCGGTCTCGTCGAGCACGCACAGCTTCGGCTCCAGCAAGGACATCTGCAGAATTTCCGCACGCTTCTTCTCGCCACCGGAGAAGCCCACATTAAGCGGGCGCTTCAGCATGTCCATGGAGACGTTCAGGTGGCCGGCAGCCTCCTTGACGCGCTTCATGAAGTCCGGGATCGACAGCGTGTCCTCACCGCGTGCCTTGCGCTGTGCGTTCATCGCCGTCTTGAGAAATTCCATGGTGGCAACACCTGGAATCTCGATTGGGTACTGGAACGCCAGGAACAGGCCCGCAGCAGCGCGCTCATCCGGCTCCCTCTCAAGAAGGTTTTCTCCGTTGAACAGGATCTCGCCTTCGGTAACCTCGTAGTCGTCCTTGCCGGCCAGGATGTAGGACAGCGTCGACTTGCCGGAACCGTTCGGGCCCATGATGGCGTGTACTTCGCCTGCATTGATGGTCAGATCGATGCCGCGCAGGATCTCTGTTTCGTCTTCCGCAATGCGGGCATGCAGGTTTTTGATCTCAAGCATTGAGATTGTTCCTCGTATTTCGGCGGGCATTCAAGGCCCAAATCAATTCGTAACTTTGCAGGCCCTCTAGCCCACGGATCCTTCCAGGCTGATCGAGATCAGCTTCTGTGCCTCAACGGCGAATTCCATCGGCAGCTGCTGGATGACGTCCTTGACGAAACCGTTGACGATCAGCGCCACAGCTTCTTCTTCCGACAATCCGCGCTGCAGGCAGTAGAACATCTGGTCGTCCGAGATCTTCGAGGTGGTCGCCTCGTGTTCGAACTGGGCCGAGGCATTCTTGCTCTCGATGTAAGGCACGGTGTGAGCACCGCAGTCCTGACCAATCAACAGTGAGTCACACTGGGTGAAGTTGCGTGCATTCGAGGCTTTCCGGTGAGCCGAAACCAGGCCACGATAAGTGTTCTGGGACTTGCCTGCGGAAATGCCCTTGGAAATGATCCGGCTGGAAGAGTTCTTGCCCAGGTGGATCATCTTTGTGCCGCTGTCGACCTGCTGATAGCCGTTGGAAACCGCGATCGAATAGAACTCACCACGAGAGTTCTCCCCGCGCAGGATGCAGGACGGGTATTTCCAGGTAATCGCTGATCCGGTCTCGACCTGAGTCCAGGAGATCTTGGAATTCTTGCCGCGGCAGTCGCCACGCTTCGTGACGAAATTATAGATGCCACCCTTGCCGTCCTTGTCGCCCGGGAACCAGTTCTGAACGGTGGAGTATTTGATCTCCGCATCATCCAGGGCCACCAGTTCAACGACAGCGGCATGAAGCTGGTTCTCGTCACGCTGAGGTGCCGTACAGCCTTCCAGGTAGGACACGTAAGCGCCCTTCTCGGCAATGATCAGCGTGCGCTCGAACTGACCGGTGTTCTGTTCGTTGATACGGAAATAGGTCGACAGTTCCATTGGGCAGCGAACGCCTTCAGGCACATAGACAAAGGATCCATCCGAAAAGACAGCCGAGTTCAGCGTCGCGTAGTAGTTGTCGGTCACCGGAACGACGGAGCCAAGATACTTCTTCACCAGATCCGGGTATTCGCGCAGTGCTTCAGAAATGGAGCAGAAGATGACGCCGGCTTTCTTCAGCTCTTCCTTGAACGTGGTCACGACGGAAACGGAATCGAACACAGCGTCGACCGCAACCCGGTTCTTCGGCTCGACACCGGCCAGGATTTCCTGCTCGCGCAGCGGAATACCGAGCTTTTCGTAGGTCGCCAGCAGTTCCGGATCGACTTCGTCCAGGCTTTTCGGGCCTTCGACGGATTTCGGAGACGCCCAGTAATAGAGGTCGTCGAGATCGATCTTCGGGTAGGAAACGCGCGCCCAGGTCGGCTCTTCCATCTGCTGAAAGCGGCGGAGCGCATCAAGGCGCCATTCGGTCATCCACTCCGGCTCGTTCTTTTTAGCCGACAGAAAGCGAACGGTTTCCTCGGACAGGCCTTTGGCGCCTTTTTCCGACTCGATATCGGTCACAAAGCCGTATTTATACTGGTCGACATCGATGGCTTTCACCGTATCGATGGTTTCCTGTACAGCTGGCATGTCTTGCCTCCATTCAACAGGCCTCGTGCCTGCTTTTGTTATTTCCTGCAGGGACCTTGTCACCTGCGCCATGTCTGGCAGCGAAGCTGCCTAAATCTTGTCGTCAAGCCGCCTGATGACGTGCTTGCGGATTGAGCCTGCCGACGATTTTCGGCCACAGCTCAAGGAACCTGTCGATATCGGCGCCGCTGGTATTCCACCCCATGCTGATACGCAAGGCGCAGCGGGCAAGATCTTCCGGAACGCCCATGGCTGTCAGCACATGAGACACGGACACCTTGCCGGAAGAACAGGCTGAACCGGATGAAACCGAGATATGGTCGAGATCGAAGGCGATCAGCGCGGTTTCTGCCGGAATGCCCGGAACGGCAAAGCAACAGGTGTTGGACAGTCTTTCAGCCTTGTCGCCAAAAATAACTGTCGAAGGACAAATCGCGCACAGCCCGGCTTCGAGCTTCGCCTTCATATCGCTCAGATGGCGCGTATCGGCGGATTCTTCAAGAGCGGCTTTGCTGGCAATGCCGAAGCCGGCGATTGCCGAAACATTCTCGGTGCCGCCACGGCGCCAGTTTTCCTGTCCACCGCCAACCATGAGTGGCGCAGGTACACGGGCCGTTGAACGCACCACAACCGCGCCAATGCCTTGCGGACCACCGAACTTGTGAGCAGACAGCGTCAGGACATCTGCCTTCCAGCTTTCCAGATCGATCGGCATCCGGCCGGCAGCCTGAACCGCGTCGACGTGAAAGAAGTGGCCGTGTCTTTCGGCAATGGCACCGATTTCGGCAAGAGGCTGGATGACACCGGTTTCATTGTTGGCAGCCATCACGGAAATGAGGCTTGGCCCGGCGTCCTTGACAGCCAGTTCGAGGGCACCGAGCTCAACACGGCCATCGCAGTCGACAGGTATGACCACCTGATCGGAAACCGCAAAGCGTCCGCCAGTCATCACGGAAGGATGCTCGATAGCGCTCCTGAACAACTTGTCGAGGTAAACGGGCGCTCCCTGGTCCTGCCAGGCCGGTGAAAGCGCCGTCATGTTCGCTTCCGTTCCGCCGGAAACAAATGTCACTGCACGGTTCCTGGCGTTGCAAAGACGGGCAACCTGTTCGCGCGCAGTTTCAATGCGTCCACGCGCCTTGCGGCCGTGAGCATGAACGGAGGATGCGTTGCCTGCATCATTCAGCACCTCGATCATGACCTCACGCGCGGTTTCGCGCAGAGGCGCGCCGGCGTTGTGGTCCAGATAGATCGGGGCTGACTGCTGCTGCATAGCGCCTCTTACGCTTGAACTCGAGTTTCGCAAAGAATCGAAATTTCGCTTTACTATCAGCTACATGTGCGAAAAACCTTGAATTTTTCCGCCATGATGACGATAACTGCCCCCAACCGGTCGAACCGAGCATCGTCTGCCTGCTGAGGGATGGTGCGAACTTTCGAATAATTCTAAACAGGGTTCTAGAAACTCGGAGACAAAGAGTCAAGTTTAGACTTACGGGAAACCACGTATCGTGAGCCCAAATTACCGCGCGATCTTCTTCTGCGCGACAAAATGACAAGGACATAGCGTTTCATGCCTGAGGTGATCTTCAACGGTCCCGCCGGCCGGCTTGAGGGCCGGTTCCATCCCGCCAGAAAACGCAACGCGCCCATTGCCCTGGTTCTGCATCTGCATCCGCAATTCGGCGGCACGATGAACAACCAGATCGTCTACCAGATGTACTACATGTTCGCCCGGCGCGGATTTGCAGTGCTGCGTTTCAACTTCCGCGGCGTCGGCCGGTCGCAAGGCTCCTTCGACCATGGCCAGGGTGAACTGTCCGATGCAGCGGCGGCTCTCGACTGGGTGCAGACCGTACACACCGACGCCCGCGCCTGCTGGATTGCCGGTTTCTCGTTCGGTGCCTGGATCGGCATGCAGTTGCTGATGCGCCGCCCTGAAGTGGAAGGCTTCATCTCGGTCGCTCCACCGGCAAACCTGCACGACTTCTCGTTCCTGGCCCCCTGCCCGTCCTCCGGCCTGATCATTCATGGTGATAACGACAAGGTCGTTCCGCAGAAGGATGTGCAGACGCTGGTCGACAAGCTGAAAACCCAGAAAGGCATCGTGATCGATCACGAGACCATTCCGGGAGCCAACCATTTCTTCGAAAACGACATGGACGAGCTCATGCAGCGTTGCGGCACATATGTGGATGGGCGGCTTGGGCTGACGCCATCCGATTATGTCGACATCGACTGACACGACACCGAAGCCCGCCACCCGGCGGGCTTTTCATTTGTCCGAACGCCTGCGGTTCTCATGCCCGTCTCAACAGACAGTCTCGTCATCCGCTCGGCAAGGTCCGAAGATTTCCAGGGACTTTGCGCGCTCTATGTCCAACTGATTTCCAACGACATTGCCGCTGATGATGATTTTCGCCTCGAAACTTTTCACCAGATCCTGACGCAACAAGGTGTCGATTTGCTTGTCGGAGAACTGGCAGACACATTGGTTGCAACCTGCATGCTGATTGTCGTGCCTAATCTGACGCGTGGCTGCGCATCATTCGCCCTTGTTGAAAATGTCGTTACACATTCCGACTGGCGGGGGTGCGGAATTGGAAAGGCACTACTTCGTGCTGCCACCGACAAGGCGTTTTCGGCCGGATGTTTCAAGGTGATGTTGCTGTCGGGTTCAGCCAACAAGGACGCGCATCGGTTCTACGAGAACCTCGGGTTCACCACCTCCAAGACTGGCTTTGAATTGCGCGCTCCAGGGTACCCTGCACGCAATTGAGAGCAACCGCCAAGTCCCTGTAACAATTAGCAGACTGGACAGACCGGTATTTGCCTGCCTTGATTTCCCAGATTGAGAACCGGGAGGCGTGAACACGATGGCCGGCTATTTCGGGACGGAACAGCAAATCAAGCTCCAGCAGCGAGCGGAAGAACGTTACGGCTGGACCATGAAGACGCCCGGAGCCTGCTGCAATGTACGCACGCTCGGTACGGACGATCCTGATGCCCTGGGGTTCGACTCCATTTTCGAAGTACTGGCAGAAGATGGCGTGTTCGGGTTTCGTCTGCTTGAGAAAGCCCGTCAGCCCGACCTGGAAAACGCTCTGACAGAAAACGGCTACCGGCTGGACACCTGGGATGTCTTCGTGGGCGACACAAATGCGATCCGCGACGCAACAAGGCCGACCCTTTCAACCGCCCTTCCAGGCGGCATTCGCGCATTTTCAGAGCTTGACGGCGCAGAGGGTCGGCTGACGCGTTCGTTCCAGGAATTCATGGCAGCGGCTGGAATCGCTCCGTTCTCAGGATCGTTCCTGAATGGCGATCATGGTGCGGTTGTTTCCGTCGGCTTGATGGATGACGCAGGTTGCCTTGCCGCTTGTGCCCACGCCTATCTGCCGCACAATCATCACAGCCCCTATCACAGTTATGCCTGGGGTGGTCTCGTTGCCGTTGCTCCCGAACATCGCGGTAAAGGACTCGGCACTTACGTCAATGCGCTGATGGCGGACGCAGCACTGACACGACTTTCAGCGACACATGTCTATGAACTGGTAGCGGCAACGAACACAACATCACGCCGAATGGTCGAAGGTTGCGGGCTTTCGTTGTCGCAAGAACTCTATTCCGGGCTCGCGACCAGAGGAGCAGAACGGTTTACGCGATAAGACCCAAAGCCGTTTTCCGACTTCTGCCTACCCCTGGAAGGGTTTCGGACGCGGCACGCCCGGACCAGTATCCAGACCGTCGTCAGGTCCAGCCAATGGGTCTTCGCCCTCTGCAACGGTGCCTTTAATCGGAGGACCGGCATAATCTTCTGGCGGCGGAACGCTTGAGGCAAGTTTACAATCGGTCAGCCAGATATCGTACACGGGGTGCTCAACCGCGTGGAGGCCCGGGCTGGCTGCAAACATCCAGCCGGAATAGATCCGCCGAACTTCGTTGTTGAGCGTGATTTCATCGACCTGAACAAAACCGGTCGTGAGAGGCGATTCTGTCTGAGGGCGCGTGTGACAGACCCTTGGCGTGACTTGCAGCGCACCGAACTGGACGGTTTCACCAATGTAAACGTCAAAGGAGATGATACGTCCGGTGATCTTGTCGAGGCCCGAAAAGACGGCGACCGGGTTTTCGATCTTTTGAGCGTTTGCAGAAACCAGGGGCATGACCATCGCCATCGCCGCGATTCCAAGGCCTGCGCCCAGGCGCTTTACCGCTTTCATCGTGTCAAACTGGTCCGCCATCAGCTTCAATTCGATTCCTCAGGTGCTAAGCATACGTGTGTTCTTTTATGCGGCGCTAGCACCGAATTGCGGCCCGGAAAAGACAAAGCTCGTTCCGGGCCGAGAAATGATCTAGCCGATTTCCGCCAGACGACCGAGCGCCGTCTGGACCTTCTCCAGCTTTTCCTTGGATTCGGCAACTTTTTCGCGTTCGCCGTCAACAACCTCTTCGGGGGCCTTTGCAACGAATGCCGGGTTGGAAAGCTTCTTCTCGATCTTCGAGATCTCACCTTCCAGCTTGCCGGCTTCCTTCTGAAGTCGGGTCTTTTCTGCACCAAGGTCGACGACCCCGGCGAGTGGCAGACAGACCGTGGCTTCGCCAACAATAATCTGGGCCGCTCCGGAGGGAGCTGCATCAGCCAGGGAAACGGTCTCTGCCCTTGCCAGACGAAGAATGGCAGACTCGTGGGTCTTGAGCCGGGCCTTGGTCTGTTCACTGGCCCCTGCGACGACCACGGAGACCTTCGCACCTGCCGGAATGTTCATTTCCGCGCGAACCGATCTGATTTCGGAAATCAGATCGACAAGCCAGTTGATCTCACCAGCCGCAGCCTCATCGGAAACCTTGGGCTCCGGCCAGGCAGTCAGCATCAGCAAGCCATCATGCGCGTTGCCTTCGTCTCCGAGACGCTCCCACAGTTCTTCCGTCAGGAACGGCATGATCGGATGCAGAACCTTCAGGATTTCGTCCAACGCCCATGCTGCCGTTGCCCGGGTTTCAGCCTTGGCAGCTTCATCATCACCGTTGAAGATCGGCTTTGCGAGTTCCAGGTACCAGTCGCAGAACGTGTTCCAGGTGAACCGATAGGCAGCACCGGATGCATCGTTGAACCGGAAGTCCTCGAGTGCCGCGGTCACCTCGGCGATACAGCGGCTTGCTTCCGTTGCGATCCAACGGTTGAGCGTGTGATTGGTTGCTGCCGGGTCGAATCCTTCCATCCGGGCACAGCCGTTCATTTCGGCGAACCGGGCAGCGTTCCAGAGTTTGGTGGCAAAGCGCTGACCGCCTTCGGCTGCCTGGTCGGACATCCGAAGCATTCTGCGGGCCTGAACCTCCTGGCTCGCAAGCGCAAACCGGGTGGCATCGGCGCCGAAACGGCCGATCAGATCGAGAGGATCGATCACGTTGCCGGTCGACTTGGACATTTTCTTGCCCTTGCCGTCAACAACGATCGAGTTGAAGTAAACCGTGTGGAACGGCACTTCGTCCATGAAATGAATGCCCTGCATCATCATCCGGGCAACCCAGAAGAAGATGATGTCGAGACCCGTGATGAGCACATCCGTCTTGTAGTAGCGCTCGAGTTCCGGCGTCTTGTGTGGCCAACCAAGCGTCGAAAACGGCCAGAGCGCAGAGGAGAACCACGTGTCCAGGACGTCCTCGTCGCGCGTCAGCGCCTTGCCGCCTGCCATTGCAACGGCCTCTTCCTCGGAATGCGCGCAGTATTCCTTGCCATCTTCATCGTACCAGACAGGGATCTGATGGCCCCACCAGAGCTGGCGGGAAATACACCAGGGCTGAATGTCGTTGAGCCAGTTGAAATAGACCTTGTCGGCGTTGCCGGGAATGAGTTTGGTCGTGCCGTCCTGAACGGCTTTCAGGGCGGGAGCCGCCAGTGTCTTGGCATCGACAAACCATTGGTCCGTCAACATCGGCTCAATGACGACCTTGGAGCGGTCTCCGAACGGCTGCATGATCTTCTTGGATTCGACCAGCGGCAACCGCTCCGGCGCTTCCACGCCTTCCTCCAGCGGACGAACGACGGCCCGGCCAAGCGTGTTCCATTCAGGGGCCTGCCCCTTCATCCAGGCGACGTCCGGATGATCCGCCGGCGCCGTAACTGCCAGACCTTCCGCCGTGATCTGTTCGATAACGCGTTTGCGCGCCTCGAACCGGTCAAGTCCACGCAGATCGTCCGGAACGATGTTGATGAGATCGACTTCTTGAATGGTCATCTCTGCGCCATCGATGATCGCCTGGGCCTTGGCGGCCTCTTCGACATAAGGCGCACCATCGGCGCGCATCGCACCCTTGGTGTCCATCAGGCGGTACATCGGGATCTTGTTGCGCTGAGCGACACCATAGTCGTTGAAATCATGTGCACCGGTGATCTTGACCGCCCCCGAGCCGAAATCCGGATCCGGATATTCGTCGGTGATGATCGGGATCAGACGGCGATGTTCCTTCGGCCCGACCGGGATTTCGCAGAGTTTGCCGACAATTGGCTTGTAACGCTCATCGTCCGGATGAACGGCGACGGCACCGTCACCCAGCATGGTTTCCGGCCGCGTCGTGGCAATCGAAATATAGTCACGGGTCTCGCGAAGGGTGATGTTCCCCTCTTCGTCTTTCTCGACGTATTCATAGGTCGCGCCACCGGCAAGCGGGTAGCGGAAGTGCCACATGTGTCCGTCGGTTTCGATGTTCTCGACCTCGAGATCCGAAATGGCTGTCTCCATCTTCGGATCCCAGTTGACGAGCCGCTTGGACTTGTAGATCAGGCCCTCGTTGTAGAGGTCGACAAAAACCTTGCGGACGGCCTCCGACAGGCCCTCGTCCATGGTGAACCGCTCACGCGACCAATCGCATGATGCGCCAAGACGCTTGAGCTGAGCGATAATCGCGCTGCCGACTTCTCCCTTGTAGCGCCACGCACGCTGTACGAATGCCTCGCGGCCGATCTCTGTGCGGCTCGGCTCGTCACGTTCGGCCATCTGTCTTTCGACAGCGATCTGAAGCGCGATCCCCGCATGGTCGGTGCCCGGCTGCCAAAGGGTGTCGAAGCCCTGCATGCGCTTCCAGCGGATCAGGATGTCCTGAAGCGTGTTGTTGAGAGCGTGCCCCATGTGCAGCGAACCGTTTACGTTCGGTGGCGGAATTACGATGGAAAAGGAGGCTGCACCCTCTTTGGCACCAGCTCCGGCCTTGAAGGCCTCCGCCTTTTCCCAGGTTTCGTAAATCCGCGGCTCAACGCTGGCCGCATCGTAGGTCTTATCCAGCATCAGGGTCACTCAATGGGAGAATGAATTTCGATTTTCGTGAAGCACCGTGTAAATCGGATGCGCTGCCGCAAGTCAACCGCCTATGCGGGGCAAACCTGCTGCCCAGTAGCGCTTTTGATAGGTGAAGTACCGGTCTGCCGATCAGAACTTGGGTTGAATGACGTTTGCTGCGATAAGCGGGTCATGACCGTTTCAATCCGTCCACACCACCTGCTTTGCATGCTGACCTATCTGGGCAAAGGCTATACGCCGGCCTTTGTCCAAAATTACAGCACAATCGTTCAGCGCCTGAATGAAGGTGAACCCATTGAGCTGGTAGAAGGTCCTGACACCTTGTGCCAGCCAATGTTGGACGAACCGGGGTGCCATTGTCGAAATGAAAGCGTTCGCAACAGGGACCGGACAGCGGCCGCTGATATTGCACTGGTGCTCGGACGCCCTCTTGAAAAGGGCAATTCCATCATTTTGGACCGACAGACCCTGTCTTTTCTGAGGGATGCGTTCGCTAACGGCTCAATCCGCAAGGCTTGCCAAGGCTGCGAATGGCAGAATATGTGCTCAGCGATTGCCAGAAACGAATTCAGGGGATGCCATCTGACATCCCCTGACTGAAATCTTCGGACAAATCCGGCCTAGCGCCGGCGCGTCACGCGCTGAATTTCCTTTTGAACCATCTGCTCGACCATGCCAGGCAGGTTCTGGTCCAGCCATGCCTTCAGCATCGGCCGCAGCATTTCCTTGACCAGCTCCTCAACAGTCTGCGCCTGCGAGCCAACAAACATGTTCGACAGGTTGTCGAATGCCGCGTGAACGGCTTCACCGGTGTTCTGCGATGTCAGAGGGGCATCGTCCGCCACATTCGGCAAATCGTCAGGCACCGGCCGAGCGGCCATCACAGGCTCAGGGTCGAAAACAGGTTCCGGTTCGGGGTCAAATTCAGGAGCAGGTGGAGCCGCGAAGGAAATGTCTCCTTCGTCGCCGTCCAGGTCCTCTGCCATTCCTTCGACAATGTCCATCGCATCATCGTCAGGAATCGCCAGTTCCTCGGTCAGCTCCAGAACGTCTTCGCCTTCGTCTTCTTCGGCATCCGCAGCCATGGCCGCAGCCATGTCATCCGCGTCGTCATCTTCTACCGGAAGGTCGTCTTCATCATCGTCGCTGCTCATGTCGAACAGCTTGTCGAGATCGTCCTGGGACATTTCGGAGGCATTGCCCATATCGTCCGCCGCCTCTTCTTCTACTGGTGTCTCTACGGGTTCGCTGCTGCCGCTTTCGCCGTCTTCGGCTCCCTGGGAGTCCTCATCGGATATGATTCGGCGGATCGACGCGAGGATTTCCTCCATCGACGGCTCATCAGCCTTCTTCGCCTGCGCCATGACTTCCCCCGTACTTACCGGCTACGCTCAGGAACAGTCTGTTCCATCAAAATGATTCGTTAACCGAAATTATGCGGGTCAATAAGAAACGCGCAAAGTGAACGCGCCCCGAAGCATCGCCTTATCCCCTTTTTAGTCGGGAATTACCGATCAAGGGTGGAATTCGGCCAGGCGTTTCACGTCATCCTTCGTAAATTTGTCAGGATGTTCAGCCGAATAACAAAAGCGGCTGAAGATCTTTCGACCGTCAGCCGCCATCGTGAAGAATATAAGTTACCAGTTTCTTACCGGCCATCCGGAGTGCGCAGACCAAACCACTGGTCCCGCACAGCCTCGTAATGCTGCTTCGGATTGTAGCGGGCAACGTTGAGGCCAAGTGATTCAGCGTCCAACCGGCCAATCGAAGCAACCAGCTGATATCCGCTGACAATCCGGTTGCGCTGCGCTGTTACGAGATTGGACTGCTGAATGACCAGTTCGCGCTGAGCGTCAAGAACGTCGAGCGTGGTGCGTTGACCGACGCGCTGCTCTTCAATAACGCCTTCCAGAGCCAGCTGCTGTGCTTCGACAGCGGCCTGGGCTGCAACGATGGAAGCTTCTGCCGCCTGGTAGTTACCCCAGGCGGAAATGACGTTGGCGCGAATCTGATCGCGCGCCACATCCAGCTGCAGACGGGTCTGGCCCAGTTCTTCCTTGGCCTGCCGCACACGCGACGACACGCCACCACCCTGATAGAGCGGAATACTGACGTTACCGAAGATCTGCGCATTATCGCTGTAGTCGGTCGTTGCAGACGGGTTCCACGATCTGGAAATGCTGCCATCCAAGGTGACGGTCGGCAGAAGTTCGCCTTCGATCGTCTTGGTGTTGAAAATGGCGGCATCGACAAGGTGTTGCGCCTGACGGATCAACGGCTGATGTGTTTCACTCAGCTGCATCGCCTCGTCAATGGACTTGGGAACGTAGCGGCTGATCGACGTATCGGCCGACAGGCTGCGTGCCTCAACGCCGATCACCTGACGGTAGATGGCGCGGCTTGTATTCAGGTTGGCCATCGCGGTGTTGAGGCTGGCGCGGGCTTCGGCAGCGCGGGCTTCTGCCTGGCTGACGTCCGTCCGGGTACCCTCACCTACGTCGAACCGGTCACGTGCGGCTCTTACCTGTTCCTGAAGGAAGGCAAGGTCACTGCGCTGAAGCGATACCAGAGCCGTATCCCTGATCACATCCACGTAGGACGTTGCCGCATCCAGCAGCGTATCCTGCTCCGTCGACATCAGGCTTTCACGCTGAGCACGCACGACAGCTTCTGCCTGACGGGTGGAATTGATCGTCCGGAAGCCGCGGAACAGGGTCTGACTGATCGTCAGCGAGATCGACGCATTGTTGCGATAGTCGATCGCCGAGTCGGCCCCGGCTGCGAGGCGTCCGGCCGCTGCGGATGCTGTCACGGTTGGCCGCCAGCCCGTCAGTGCCTGAGGCACATTCTCATCCACACCACGAAGCTGCGCACGCGCCGCGTTCAAGGTGGGATTGTTCGAATAGGCAAGCGCCAGCGATTCTCTGATGGTTTCAGCATCAGCGGGAGACAGGGAGGCACCGGTCAAGGCGGTGGCGGAAACGCCACCCAACAGGCCAATAGCAATGGTCAAAACTTTTAGAGTTGAACGACCAGACACCCCACACTCCTTCCGGGTCAACCTACTTGATCCTGTTGAGTAAACTGATGGGTGTTATTCTTCAACCGTTTGAGAGCGGATAATTGCGAATTTCCGCGAGTGCGGCTTAATGGCAACAAGTTATCGCTGCGTTAAGCCATTTCTCCGCTTTTAAAGCAAAAACCCGCCATCATTCGGCGGGTTTCTGTCAGTCTGGACCAAATTGATCGCTCAGAAAACGAATTCGTCAGCCTTGTCGAAGCCAGGAAGCACGCTAACGGAGGCATTGAAACCGAATCGGCTGCTCACCGCAGAACCCGATTTCTGGTAGAGTTTGGCGACGCCAGCACCACCGCGTCCTTCAATCACTGCCAGACGTCCTGTCGGCTTCAGCTGGTCAGTCAGAGTCTTTGGCAGCACCTCCACGGCTCCGTCCACGAAAATGACGTCGTAAGGGCCTTCGGAAGAATAGCCTGCTGCCAGTGCGCCTTCCACGACAACCGCATTTTCGATGCCGAGATCGACCAGAACCTCGGTTGCCGTCTTGGCAAGGTCCGGATTTTCCTCAAGAGCCACGACGGAAGCAGCAAGTTTGGAAACGACTGCAGCGCTGTAACCGGTGCCAGCTCCAATGACCAGAACGACATCGCCTTCCCGGATATCCGCCAGTTGAACCAGCTTTCCGAAAATATGCGGCTTCATCAGCATGCGGCCGGTTTCAACTGCTCCAATCGGCAGATCTTCGTCGATATAGGCAACGGCACGTTTGGATGCGGGAACGAAGCGCTCGCGCGGCACCACTTCCATTGCGTCCAGGATCCGGTGATCGGTCACATCGTTGGTGCGCAGCTGGTTATCCACCATCTTGCGGCGGGACTGATTAAAGTCCGTCATATCGGCCCTCACTTTGACATGCCGGATTACCGGCGCCTCTTGAGAAACGTTCATTAGCGATGCAAAGGCTGCCTGACAAGTATGCGCGCGAGCAGATCCTGCGATGGCACCCGGATTCTACGGAAAATAAGCAGCAACTCATGGCTTTCCTCAGATCGATAATCGGCAACGGTGGAAATGTGTACGACGTTGAAAACAGGGCTTGACCAAAACGCGCAACTGTTTGATAAGGCGCGGCACACCACCTAGGGGCCCTGTGGCGGAGTGGTGACGCAGCGGATTGCAAATCCGTGTACACCGGTTCGATTCCGGTCGGGGCCTCCAGACACTTTTTCAGATCATTGCATGTTTTCAGGCGTTCGTTGTCTTGAACGAAGCCGATGCTACATCTTTCCCTTGCGTCATGTTAGCTTCTGTCCAGAAGCCTTGAAAAAGGGGATGTGCCATGAAAACACCAGGTGGAAGTCCGCCAGCGCCAGGCAAACCGGCGCGAGTGATCACGACATCAACCATGAAACGCGTTGAACCGCCCCGGCCGCGCAAGACACCGCAAGCGGTTTCCGCGAGCGACAATACCGCGGCTCTTGTGGAAGCCTTGCGCCAGCGCATCAATGACCTGGAAAACCGAATAGCTGATCTGGAAAGCGTGATTTCGCTACAGAACCAGGATGTCATCATCAGTGCGCCGAAAAGCGTGCTCATCCAGGGCATGGACACTGTCGAGATCTCGGCCGGCAGCAAATTCAAGGTTTCTGCCAGCATGACCGAGACAAGCACTCCAATCGCCAGATTTTCCGGCATTCTTGAGTGCGACATCGTCAAGGCGAACACGGTGATGGGTGCTGCCTATACGCCTGGCGCGGGTAACATCTGGTAGTTTTTGGCAAGGATCCGGGTGTCGATCGTTTCTCAGGTGCTCCATCCGCATTTATCCTGCCTTGACCGAACGCTGCAACAGCACGGAAGCTGCCTGCATGAAGGAACCGAGTTTCAGCATTGGCGTCGAGGAAGAATATCTCCTCGTCGACAGATCGACCCGCATGTTGGCGAGTTCGCCGCCACCGGAACTGTTCAAGGCCTGCGAAACGGCCCTCGAAGGACGGGTCAGTCCTGAATTTCTGAAATGTCAGATCGAGGTTGGAACACCGGTTTGCTCCAGTCTGCAGGAAGTACGCACGGAACTCGGTTATTTCCGCAAGACCATTGCGCGCGAGGCAGCAGTGTTCGACCTGGCGCCGATTGCGTCTTCAACCCACCCGTTCGCCGACTGGACGGACCAGCCGCACACAGACAAGGAACGTTACAACGAGATCGCCAGGACCATGCAGCTCGTGGTCAAGCGCATGGTGATCTGCGGAATGCATGTTCATGTCGGTATCGAAGACGAAGAACTGCGCATCGAGCTGTTCAATCAGCTCGCCTATTTCCTGCCGCACCTGCTCGCACTCAGCACTTCGTCCCCGTTCTGGCGTGGTCGGAACACCGGCCTGAAGTCCTATCGCTTATCGGTTTTCAACGAAATGCCGCGGACCGGCCTCCCACCCGGATTCGACAGTTACTTCGACTATCGGCACACGGTCGACATTCTCGTTCGCGCCGGTGTCATCGAAGATGCCACCAAGATCTGGTGGGACCTGCGCCCGTCCGACCGGTTTCCGACACTGGAAATGCGCATTACCGATGTCTGTCCGTTGCTTGACGACGCCGTCGCCATAGCGGCGACTTTCAGATGCCTGTGCCGCATGCTTTATCGGTTGCGCCGCGCCAATCAGGGGTGGCGGCAATATTCACGGTTTCTCCTGGCGGAAAACCGCTGGCAGGCACAACGACACGGCACAAATGCACAACTGATCGATTTCGGCCGCAACGAAACGGCAGCCTTTCCGGACATGATCGAGGAACTGATTGAACTCATTCTCCCGGACGCAGTTCATTTTGACTGCGTGTCCGACGTGAACCATTTGAGGGAAATCGCCGCCAGGGGCACCTCCGCAGAACGCCAGCTGGAACTGGCTGGTGATATTCCTGAAGACGGTCATCTGCCCCAGGACATTCTCGACAGGATTGTCGACCAGTTGATTTCCGAGACACAACGAGGGCTTTGATCAATCCAATCGTGCGGTCGGCCCTCGCCACGATCAACCTGGTTGTCTTGGCGGCGTTCCGTGAGCGTCTGTGTGAAAAAATTCGGTCGAACCGGTCAGCACAAAGGCAAATTCGTCGATCTCCTCTATCACCGCGGCGGCAGAGCGTGACAGCCCGGACCTTGGGCGCATGCCGCGCTGCGCCTTGATCAAGGCCTGCCGCGCCAGCGCAAGCTGAGCCAGCAGGGCGTCGCGTTCCACGTCCTGCAATGGTGAATGGTGGCTGGTCTTTGCCATCAGGGCGTCCTTCGGTGCACATTGTTCTTCTTTTGTTCTTTTTTCTGCACTTTGACGGATCTGTCAATGCGCCCAAAGTTGCGTCGCCTTGCGCCGTACCCGCCTCCCTTGCACCCTAATGATAGAAGTGCGGTACCGAACACGGATAAATGTTTGAAAAGGCAGGCAACAGCGCATAACAGCTTTTGGGACAGGACGAACAAATGCGCAGGACGTTCTTGCGGCAACGCATGTCGGGAACCGTCTGTACTTTTGGCCTTTCTACCGGCTAGATGAGTGACAAAAGGCAGATCGGCCGACCTGCCAACTGCAAGAGGCATTTTCATGGAACACGGCGGGGATTTGACCCTTGCGATAGAGCGCTTTGGCGGAACGCATGACGACTGGCTGGATTTATCGACCGGGATAAATCCATACAGCTATCCCGTGCCTGACGACCTGCCGCTGTCCACCTGGACCAGCCTTCCGGCACGCGGGGCCGAAGAACACCTGATTGCAGCTGCTCGCCAAGCTTATCGCATTCCCGACAATCTCGCTGTCTGTGCAGCGCCTGGAACACAGGTCCTGCTGTCGCTTCTACCGACCATCCTTCCTGAAGGGCCGGTCGTTCTCGCCTCGCCCACCTATACCAGCCACAGGGATGCCTGGACGCGGGAAAGCCGAGCACCTATCGAAGTATCCAGCGTCTACTCCCTGCCCGCTGATGCAAAGATCGTGGTTCTGGTCAATCCGAACAATCCGGACGGACGTCTGATAGATGTCAAAAGCCTGATCGAAATCGCGCGGACATTGAGCACACGCGGCGGTTATCTGGTGGTGGACGAAGCCTTTGCCGATGTCGTACCGGGCGCGACCTTGCTGCCGCACATCGGAACCGAAAACGTTGTCGTTTTGCGGTCCTTCGGAAAGTTCTTCGGTCTTGCGGGACTGCGGATCGGATTTCTTGCAGGCGAAAAAACCGCCATTTCCAGAATGTCCGGCCTGCTGGACAGCTGGAGCCTCAGCGGACCGGCACTGGAAATCGGGGCCAGGGCACTGCGTGACAGCACCTGGCAAGATCGGACAACCAGGCAGTTGATCGAAGACATGGCGGACCTGACAGTCGCACTTTCCGAGGCAGGCCTCAGTGTCTTCGGCGGCACCCCTCTCTATGCGCTTGCCGGTCTGCGCAATCCAAAAGGCCTGCATGAGGCCCTTGCCCGCAGAAGGATCTGGACGCGGATCTTCGACTACGCACCAACCTGGATCCGCTTTGGCCTTCCAGGTGGACCGGAAAATCTCAAACGTCTGACAGACGCTCTTGCAGAAGCGCTAAAAGAGGTCTGACGGACCGGGATGCTGCTTTACGACCACGCTCTCTGGCTGCTTCTCGCCGCGCTGTTGCTGGACGCCCTGATCGGTGACCCCAACTGGATGTGGCAACGTCTGCCGCATCCGGTTGTCTGGATCGGCAAGTTGATTGGCCTGTTCGACCGGCATTTCAACAAAACGGAATTCGCACCGGCGACACGCAAGCTCGGCGGCGTGCTGACACTTCTGGCGCTGCTTGTCAGCGCCGGACTTGCTGGCGTCGTGATTGAGGCAGTTGCGAAGTGGTTGCCATATGGCAGGGTGCTTGAAGCTGTCGTAGCTGCGGTATTTATCGCCCAAAACAGTCTTTACCGTCACGTGGCAGCCGTGCGGGATGGCCTGTTGAAGGACGGGTTGGAAGGTGGCCGCAGGGCGGTTTCCTTGATTGTCGGGCGTGACCCGAACCGGCTGGACGAAGCCGGTGTCTCGCGGGCAGCCATCGAATCCTGCGCCGAGAACTATTCCGACGGTATCGTGGCGCCCGTCTTCTGGTTCGCCGTGCTCGGCCTGCCCGGATTGATCGTCTACAAGGCGGTGAATACAGCCGACAGCATGATCGGCCACAAGAACGAGGTTTATGCCGACTTCGGCTGGGCGGCTGCCCGTTTCGACGATCTGGTCAACCTGCCCGCCTCGCGCCTGGCTGGGCTGTTTATCGCCTTGTGTGCGCCCTTGTCCCGGGGCTCGGTTCGCAAGAGCATTGCCTGTATTCTGGACGACGCCCGCAAGCACCGCTCGCCAAATGCCGGTTGGCCGGAGGCGGCCATGGCAGGCGCATTGAACCTGGCTCTTGCAGGACCGCGGATCTATCCGGGGTACACCGTCAATGACCGGTATCTGAATGCGAGTGGACGAAAGGATGCGAGGGCAGAGGATATTTCGCGCGCCTTGAGGATCCTCATTGGCTGCTACGCACTCGAAGCGTTACTGATTGCAGGTCTGGCGCTATTGCTGGCCTTCTAGGTCAGGCGTTTTAAGCCGCGCCGCGTGCGATCTTCAGGATGGCCTCCACGTCGAGGACGCTGTCCAGATGCCCTGCAAGATCATCCAGAATCCTGTCTATGTCCTTGTCATAACTGATGTCTGAGCGCACGCTGAAAGCATTCAGGTATGCCGTCCGGAAGGCATCGTCGGTGAACAGGCCGTGAATGTAGGTTCCGTACACTCGGCCATCCGCTGAGACCGCACCATCGGACCGACCATCATCAAGGCGCATCATGGGATTGGTACAGTCTGGCCCGGACGTTCGGCCAACATGAATTTCGTAGCCGGAGACAGGGGCTCCGCTGGCAACATGGGTCGCGCGTGCGGCAACCGTCGATTTATCTGCCGTCAAAATGGTCTCGACATTCAGATATCCCAGGCCTTCGACCGTTCCGGGGGACCCCTCGATACCGTCCGGATCCGAGATGATCTTGCCCAGCATCTGATATCCACCGCAGACGCCCAGGATGTGCCCGCCCCGCCGGTGGTGTGCCTTGAGATCTATGTCCCAACCCTGTCTGCGGAAAAAGGCAAGGTCACCAACCGTGGACTTCGACCCAGGCAACAGCACGACATCGGCGTCTCCCGGCAAAGGGGTGCCGGGTTGAACAAGCTCAAGCGTTACACCCGGTTCAAGCCGGAGCGGATCCAGGTCGTCGAAGTTCGCGATCCGCGAGATCACGGGAACAACGATCTTGAGCCCCCCGTCACCAAATCCGTCCGCCAGACCGAGCGCATCTTCTGCCGGAAGTTTCGCAGCATCCGCAAACCACGGGACTACACCGACACCTTGCCAACCGGTGCGCTGCTCGATTTCTCGCAAGCCTTCGTCGAACAGGCTCGGGTCTCCCCGAAACCGGTTGATGAAGAAGCCCTTGATTCGCTGCCGTTCGTTTTCTTCCAGCACAGCACAAGTTCCGACGACTGATGCAATAACCCCGCCGCGATCGATATCCGCACACAGGATCACCGGCAGATCCGCCGCCTCGGCAAATCCCATGTTGGCGATGTCTCCAGAGCGGAGATTGATTTCCGCAGGGCTTCCTGCCCCCTCGACAATCACCAGATCAACACCTGAGGCGTTTATCGAAAAACTCTCCAGAACATTCGGTAATAATTGAGCTTTCTGCTTTCCATATTCGCGCGCCCGCATCGTGCCGTGTCGCTTGCCCTGGACGATTACCTGAGCACCGGTGTCGGTTTCGGGCTTCAACAGAACGGGGTTCATGTGAACACTCAACGGAACGCGGCAGCCCATGGCCTGAAGCGCTTGGGCCCTGCCGATTTCGCCGCCGTCGGCTGTTACAGCAGCGTTGTTTGACATGTTCTGCGGCTTGAAGGGGCGAACGTTCAGGCCACGGTTGGCAAAGAGACGACACAGACCGGCGACGATCAGGCTTTTTCCAACATTCGAGCCTGTGCCCTGGACCATGATCGCCGGTACCTTGCCGACCGCTTTTGTCTCAACCATGCAACGTCAATCTTTGCCGAATGGTGCTGCGCCATATGGCCGAAATTCGCTTGGCACCGGAAGATTGGCGAGCCGCAGTTCCAGCATCAAGCGAACCGTCGGCCGAACGGCAAAGAGAACGGATCCGATCACGAACAACCATGTTCCTGCGTACATCAGGCTGTCGTAGAAAAAGAAGACGCTGCCGACAAGAAACGTCAATGCAGCCAGAAATTCGACAACGGTTCGGTAAAGTTCGTATTTCCGGACCGTTTCCACATGCGCCTGCGAGGCCGTGCGAAGACTGTGGTCGAATAGCTTGCTCATCCTCGATCCCCTTTGATTACCTCTGGGTTTCGTGATCCAAGTGCCCGGGTTTAAAACTCGATGCCTTCCTGTGGTTTCACACCAGACCGGAAGGGGTGTTTTATCTGGGTCATGTCGGTGACAAGATCTGCAATGTCGATCAGCTCGTCCTTGGCATTGCGCCCCGTGATGACGACATGCACATCGTCCGGTTTTTCGTTCTTCAGGAATTCGACCACTTCGGCGATGTCCAGATAATCGTAGCGCAGAACGATGTTGAGCTCGTCGCACAGGATCAGGCGATATTCACCGGATGTGATCATGTCCTTGGCGGCTTGCCAGGCTTCGTTCGCCGCATCGATATCCCGCTGCCGGTCCTGCGTTTCCCACGTGAACCCCTCACCCATCCGTTTGATCGTGACGAGGTCGGAGAACCGTTCCAGCGCCATGCGCTCACCGGTTTCGATCCGCCCCTTCACGAATTGCACCACGCCCACCTTGTGGCCGTGACCGAGAGAACGGAACACCATCCCGAAACCGGCTGTCGACTTGCCTTTACCCTTGCCCGTGTGGACGATCAGCAAACCCTTTTCGATGGTCTTGGTCGCCATGATCTTGTCACGTGCGGCCTTTTTCTTGCGCATCTTCTCGGCATGGCGGGCATTGAGTTCTTCTTCGGTCAGTTCCGGCTTGTCCTTGTCGGCGGTCACGATGCGTCCGTCCCTTCCAGTCTTGTTTTCAAATCATTCAGCGCAGCATGGGTCGAATTACGCCGCGGCGTCCAGAGGCCGCGTTCAATTGCTTCATGAAAGCGGTCCAGCATTTCGGTGAGCCCCGCCGGATTGGCGTCCTTGAGGAAATCCAGAACTTCTTGGTTATCCACGTAGGCATCATACAGCTGGTCAAAATGGTGATCTCCCACGGCACGGGTGGTCGCGGCAAATGCGAACAGATAGTCGAGCGTCGCAACCATCTCGAACGCGCCCTTGTAGCCATGCCGCATGACACCTGCGATCCATTTCGGGTTTGCCGCACGAGCGCGCACCACGCGGCCGATCTCTTCCGAAAGGGTGCGGACCACCGGACGCTCAGGCCGCGAATGGTCGTTGTGGTAGACCGTCGGTGCTTCGCCTTTCAGTGCTTCGACAGTCGCTGCCAGTCCGCCCTCGAACTGATAATAGTCGTCACTGTCCAGAAGATCGTGTTCGCGGTTGTCCTGATTGTGCAGGACTGCGTCCACGGTTTTCAGCCTCGTTTCGAGATCGTGCCTGGCGACGGAGCCTTCCGCACCGCCACCGTAGGCGTAACCACCCCATGTCAGAAAGGCATCGGCAAAATCCGAACGTTCCTCCCAAAGCTTCTCGTCAATCAGCGCCTGCAAGCCAGCACCATAGGCACCCGGTTTTGAGCCAAAGACACGGAAACCTGCCCTGCGTTCGGCTTCGTTCTTGTCCAGCCCTTCAGCCTGAAGCCGTGCACTTTCCGATCGCATTCGTGCGGCAATCGGATTGGCTTCGTCCGGTTCTTCAAGCGCACCGACCGCACGGGCGGCGCTGTCAAAAAGATCCATTTGATGCGGGAAGGCATCGCGGAAAAACCCGGAAACCCGCAAGGTAACGTCGACACGCGGTCGCCCAAGCTCTGAAAGCTTCAGAATTTCGAACCCGGTGACACGGCCCGAACCCTGCTCCCACACTGGACGCGCCCCTATAAGCGCCAGCGCCTGGGCAATGTCGTCACCTCCGGTTCGCATGTTGGCAGTGCCCCAACATGTCAGGACCAGCGATTTCGGCCATTCGCCTTCTTCCTGGAAGTACCGTTCTGCAACGAGAGATGCAGATTGCCAGCCGAGCCGCCATGCGGTTTCGGTCGGCACCGCACGTACATCGACGGAGTAGAAGTTCCGGCCGGTGGGCAGCACATCCGGACGCCCACGCGAAGGCGCGCCGGACGGCCCGGGGGCAACGAACCCACCTTCCAATGCCGTCAGCACTGCGCTTGTTTCAGCGTGTCCGGAGCCGGTTACGGCCGGTCGCAGAACCTGGTTTAGATCATCCAGAACAGCAAGGGTCGATTGCCACGCCTCAGGCACTCCGCGATTACCCGCAACGATTTCGCGGGCAAGAAGCTCGATACGTTCAACCGTATCGCCTTGCGATCTCCAGGGAGCCTCCAGAACATTTGTAAGGAGCTCCGGTCGACCCTGCTGCCAGGGGGCAGCGAAATCGCAATCCAGTGGATCAAATCCATCAAAACCGAGGTCCGAAGCGATAGCCCTTTGCAGGCTCTGCTGTTCCGACCTGTTGCCTCGCGGCACCCTTGCCAACGCAACCAGCAGATCCATCAGAAGATCGCCTTCGGGACTTTCGCCAAGAATATGCAACCCGTCCCTGATCTGCAGTTCCTTCAGGTCGCACAAGTGAGCGTCGAGGCGCGCAAGGCGAGTTTCCTCGTCCATGGTCTCGGTTATACCGATATCCTTGTCCAGACCATGCCGCGCAGCGGTGTCCAGGATGTCCCGCGTCAATGCCTTCAGGCGGCGCGGGTCAACGCCGCTCGCCAGATAATACTCATCAAGCAGCGTCTCCAGCTCTTCGGCGACGCCATGGCTCTCCGCCCGGGCCAAAGGCGGTGTCAGGTGATCGACGATGACGGCCGAGGTTCGTCGCTTGGCCTGCGCCCCTTCGCCTGGATCATTGACGATGAACGGGTAGATGTTCGGAATTGGCCCCAGAACGGCTTCCGGGAAACAGCTTTCTGCCAGGGCCAGTGCCTTGCCGGGCAGCCATTCCAGATTGCCGTGTTTGCCGAGGTGAATGACGGCATCGACCGCGAATTGTTCCCGCAGCCAGATGTAGAAGGCAAAATAGTGGTGCGGCGGCACCAATGCCGGATCGTGGTAGGTTTCCTTCGGATCGATGTTGTAGCCACGCGCCGGCTGAATACCGACCACCTGATTGCCGAACCGGTGCAGGGCCAGGCGGAAATGGCCATCCGTTACATGTGGATCGTTCGACGGTGCTCCCCAACGATCAACAACTGCTGACCGAACAACGTCGGGCAACCTGTCGAAGGAGCGCTCGTAGTCCTGAAGCGACAAGGCTTGATATTCGTCCTTGCCTGATCGGCCTTCCAGGGCATTGGTTACGCCCGAAGTCAGGATTTCCATCAGATCGGCGGAGCTTGCTGGAACCTTGCCGACGTCATAACCCGCGGCGGCCATGGCCTTGAGCAAATGAACGCATGACGCAGGCGTGTCGAGCCCTACGCCGTTGGCAAGACGCCCGTCCCGGTTCGGATAGTTTGCCAGGACAAGGGCCGACTTTTTGGCTGCAGCCGGTTTCCGGCCGAGTTTCCCCCAGGCAGCCGCAAGCGCCGCGGTAAACATGATCCGATCCGGAACAGGCGTAAAGGCAACCGGCGTCGACTGGGTGGCCTCATCGAAGATCCCTTCTTCCTTGAAGGAGACAGCACGGGTCAAGATCCGGCCGTCAATCTCCGGCAAGACGACATGCATGGCGAGGTCACGTATCGACAAGCCTTGATCGCTGTCTTCCCAGCCCTCTTTGGAGGAAGACGAAAAGACGACCTGCAGCACAGGTTTGCCGGGACGATCGAGCGGTGTCGGCTGATGGGCTGCTCCGGCCTTCGAGACGGCGAAGGCAGTACCGTTCAAAACGACATCAGGCGGAGCCCCATCGAACAGGCTTTCCAGAACGGCGACGGATTCCGCTTCCTTCAGGCTGGACACATAGATCGGCAGTGCATTTACGCCGGCTTTGTCGAGAGCAGCGATCAACGCATCCAGTGGTGCGGTTTGGGCACCTTGCACCAGAGCGCGGTAGAACGTGATCGCTGCAACAGGTCTTTCAGGATCCCGCCAGGAGGCCTTCAGTTGCGCTATATCGGGGGCGGCCTTGCCAGCAAGATAGATACCCGCGCGAGGAAGGGGCACCGGATGTGCGGGCTCCTCGCCCTTTCCGATCAGGTGCGCTGCATATCTCAAGGCATTGGCGTAATTCTCCGCGCCGCCTTCCACACAGTATCGCCAGAAGCGATGCACTTCCGCTGATGATCGGGTGGAACGAGACGTCAGTTCTTCGTCCCACTTGTCGTCGCCCGGAATGACGATCAGATCGATGCCATTCGCGCGGACTTCTTCTTCAAACCTTTCCAGGCCGTAGCGCCAGTACTCCACTCCACCCAGAATTCGCAGAACGATCAGCCGAGAGCCACGGACGGTCTGTTCGGCATAAAGGTCGACCGAATAGGGATGCGACAGGGCCATGAGATTGGCGAGCCGCAGGTCTGCACGGGCTGTTCCAAGCCGTGATTGCGCAGCGGCAAAGCTTCCCAGTTCGGTGTCTGCAGCTGACAGGAACAGAATGTCGGCAGGGGACTGGCCGAGGTCGACCGCGTCCCCACCGTCATCGATCCGGCGCGTCTGGCTGGCGAGAATGTGCATGCTTGGTCTTTATTTCCAGCTTCTATCCAGCGTGTCAGGCAGCAGCCGTCAATTCACCCAGCAGGCCACGAACCGCAGTCAGGTCGAGGCCTTTCAAACCGATCACGACCAGTCTGCCGCTGCTCTCGGCGCCGGCGGCGAACCAGGTTTCGACACGCGGTCCGACAGCTTGAACCATTGCAGGCGCTGCCTTGCCCTCGATTTTTACAGCCCCCTTGATACGCAGGACGCCTTTTTGCGCCATGGCTTCCAGAACCTTTGCCTCTGCATCTTTCAGGCTGGCGAAAGACGAGACTGCCAGCACGTGACTTTCAAAATCGTCGTGATGGTGATGATCGTGATGATGGTCGTCATGGTGATGATCATGATCATCATCATCGTGATCGTGGTCGTGGTCATCATGATGGTGGTGATGCTCGTGCCGATCAGCCATGTCGTCTTCGGCAGCAGAGCCCCTGCCGAGCAGAACTTCAATCGGAAGCGTGCCTTTTTCGGATGTCACCACATGAACCGCCGGACGAACATCGGCGGCGATTTTCTCATGCACCTGCTTCAAGGCGTCTTCAGAGACGAGATCAGCCTTGTTCAGAACGACGAGGTCTGCGCAACGCAATTGGTCGTGGAAGAGTTCTTCAACCGGACTGTCATGATCAAGAGCTTCGTCGGCGGCACGCTGCGCGGCAAGTGCATCTTCATCAAGTGCGATCCGGCCTTCGGCGAGTGCAGCAGCATCCAGCACCGTGACAACACCATCTACCGTTACCTTCGGCTTGACGCTCGGCCAGGAGAAGGCCCGAACGAGCGGCTGCGGCAGAGCCAGGCCGGAGGTTTCGATAACGATATGCTCCGGCGGATTGTCCCGCGCGAGCAGCATTTCCATGGTCGGCAGGAAATCGTCGGCAACGGTGCAACATATGCAGCCATTGGTAAGCTCAACCACCTCTTCCGCGGCGCAATCGGGATCAGCGCATCCATTCACCAGGGATCCGTCGAAGCCCATGTCCCCAAACTCGTTGACGATAAGGGCAATGCGTTTGCCATTGGCATTGGTAAGCAAATTGCGGATCAGCGTGGTCTTGCCTGCTCCGAGAAACCCAGTGACGATCGTTGCCGGAATTTTTGCGCCCGGCTGCAGGGATGAAGTGGTCATAATTTGATATCCGGTTGTGATGTGGGTTTCAAAAGTATCGGCAGGCCCGCAGCAACGAAGACGACCTGTTGGCACCTATGCGCCATATCCTGGTTCAGTCGTCCCTGCACATCGCGGAACGACCTCGACAGACGGTTCTCCGGCACGATCCCCATACCAACTTCGTTGGAAACGAAAACGCACGGCCCCTGAAGATCCTTCAGAACCGCGCAAAGCCGCGCCGTTTCGGCGGGGATGTCCTTGTCTGCAAACAGCAGGTTCGACAGCCACAGGGTCAGGCAGTCAACAAGAACCACCCGGTCTTGCCTGCATTCGTTTTCAAGCACGGCCGCAAGTTCGAGCTGTTCTTCCACGGTGAGCCAGGACGGGCCACGTTGATCTTTATGAGCGGCGATCCGGCTGGCCATTTCATCGTCGTGGGCAGCACCAGTCGCGACATAGATTTTTTGCAGACCGGTTTCATGGACAAGCTTTTCCGCGAACCGGCTTTTTCCGGAGCGGGCACCGCCGAGGACCAGCGTCGTCCTCTCGCCGTTTGAATGCGTCATTCCTTCTCCCAGCCGTCCGCCCGACAGCGCCATAGGGTTGACAATGTGACGGCCGGTCTCCTGGCTTGCGGCTCAGCGCGGTCTGTACCCCTTCCCGGCCCCATCAGGACGCCAGTGGTTTTCGTACAGCCACTCACCGCTCACAGTTGCGGGGGCAGCTCCGGATCTGGACTTGAAAAAGACCGCACCGGATTCCCGTTTCATCCGGATCAGGCAAGGCCTTTTCCGGAACCGTCGGTTTCTTCCTAAACGTATCTTGAGGCCGACACAAGCAGCAGAAAGTCGCTGACGACTAACCTTGAAAATCGGCCAGGCAGTCAACACGGACGCCTTATTGCGACAAAGTCAGAAAAAGGCACAGCCGATTTAGCCTGCCCGGGGTGTTCCAATCGTCGCGAAACGTAGGGTTTTCCAAGCTCGACAGAACGCCTAGCCATCTGAAATATATCGAGTTTTCCACACTGAGATCAAAAAAAATGACGGCTTGATGAAAAAAACGCCCTCGGGGGCTTGGCAAACGGATCAAGCCTTTGATATACGCATCTCCATCGACGGGGCGGCAACGCGCTGGCCCCGAGCGTGGTGATCCCCAGTAGCTCAGTTGGTAGAGCAAGCGACTGTTAATCGCTGGGTCGCTGGTTCGAGTCCGGCCTGGGGAGCCATCACCACCTCTTCTTAATCCTCCCGAATGCTGCATTTCTGAAGACTGGAACACTGTTCAGTGTCCGGATTGATCTTATTCACATGCGATCTTGCAGCAATCTGCACCGCCTCAAAAATAGACAGCCATTTGATGCGAGCGCGTCTTTCGCAGCAGTAACGTTCCGCACCATCTTCCTAAACAACATTTCCTGGCTACGTTTATAACGAAGATCGCGCCTCCAGTGGCTCTGCGTTGTTGAATAGCGCTTCTTGATAAAGCTCCAGGTTGCTCCTATCGTGATTTTTCCAAAGGGAGCATCATGGAAAATCGCAGCTAAATCCAGCGCCCCCGAACCCGCAAATCTTCAAATGCGTGGTACCTTTTATGAGCGGCGACAACACACACACCATTGCCACCGTAACCGCAGCACCAGGTTATGCCGAATTTCTTGAAGCCTACTGCGACAAGGAACAGCCCCTGCTGATAAAGGGACTAGCGAAAAACTGGCCCGCGCGGGAAAGGTGGCAATCCGGCCGATTACGAGCAGTACTCCATACACTGCCAAAGGTCCGCGACAGAGGTGTCTTTTTCGTCAGCCGCTCCCCCGTACTCGAACAAGATATCGAGATGCCGGATTTCCTGAAGGAGATCCTCGCGTCCGATCGGATAATGCAAGACTCCGTTGCCTGGAGATTCTGGATCAACAGCAGGAACAACCGGACAGAGTTCCACTACGATACCAACGCCGAGAATGTCATTACAGTTCAGGTGAAGGGCCGTAAGGAATGGGTACTGGTTTCGCCCGAAACACCGTTACCGTGCTACCCGTTCACCAACTTCTCTCTACTGAAAGACGAAGAGCGATTGCTGCGGAACAAGCGATTCTACAAATTCGATCTGGAGGAAGGTGATCTTCTCTATCTGCCTCCACATTGGTACCACCGGGTGGTTGCCAAGGAAGACGAGAACATCAACATCAATTGGACTTTCACGAAACGCGAAACTTCGGTCATCTCGAAGGAATTCAAGCGTGACATGGAGCGGTGCGGCCTGCTGCATTCATTCAAGAACAGTGATTCCGCGCTGGTTCGGCGCTGTTACGAAACCGCTATCCGCGCCCTTCCAAATGTCGGCGGTATTGGCTGGGGTCTGAAATCGTTCATTTCATCGCCCTATACGCCAAGCCGCGGAGCATTGGTCAGCCGCTTCTTCAAGGAATTGCTGCAAATACCGAATACGCTGCTGACACTTCCAAACGTTCGCTCAACGCTGAAAAAGGTCGACAAGACCTAACCGGCGAACGCGCTGCCAATCCCACAAGTTCGGCGCGGTATGTAGACCACCAGCATATATGCCGGGCTACGTATTCGAGAATTGCTCTCCCGCAATCCATACGCCCTCGACCTCATAGGCATTGCCAAGCTGTACGAAGTCAGCTGGATAGCCTTCTTCGAAACGACCGAGCGGGCGCCCGAGAACGTCCGCAGGATCACTGGTCGCCATTGCAAGAGCAGCTTCAACCGGAAGCTCGAGTGTACCGGTGAGAAACCTCAAGGACGCCGGCAAATCTATATCGGCGCCGGCAAGCGTGCCGTCTTCGAGGGTCAATGTGCCATCGCGGCGAAAGATTTCCCGACCTCCGAGAAAGAAGGATGTCACATCGGTGCCGGTCTGGGACATGGCATCGGTAACGATAAAGATCCTACCCGGGCCAGTCTTTGATTTGAGCGCAACCCGCATCGCGACCGGGTCGACATGGACACCATCAGCAATGATGCCCACGTTGAGCGCGCCCAGATCGAGCGCGGCGCCCACAAGGCCGGGTTCGCGGTGTTGCAACGGGCTCATGGCGTTAAAAAGATGGGTGACCATCGAAGCACCCGCTTCAGCCGCTGTCTTGCACTGCCGGTATGTTGCTCCGCTGTGGCCAAGACTGACGTGAATTCCCGCGTCAGCCAATTCCCGCATCTGTTCTGGCGGCACCGTTTCCGGTGCCACAGTCATGATAAGGCTTGGCAATTCCCGCGCCGCGCGCAGGTAAAGCGCCATATCTTCGCGGTTCAGAGGCCGGATCAGATTCGGGTCATGGGCCCCCTTGCGCCCCGCAAACAGATGCGGCCCTTCGAGATGCAGACCATGAAACCCCTTCACGCCCCGCGACCATGCGGCAATTGCCAGATCAACGACTTTGCGCGTCACGTCGGGCGTGTCCGTAATCAAAGTCGGTGTCAGGGCTGTTGTCCCGAGGCTTACATGGGCGGCGCAAATACGTTCGATATCGTCGACTGTTTCCGCATCCCCCAGCATCAAGCCACCGCCGCCATTGACCTGCAGATCGATCAATCCCGGTGCGAGAATGCCGTCACCAAGATCGACAGTCTCTACGCCAACGGGCACCTTATCGGCCGAAAGAAGGCCAGCCACCTTGCCATCTTCGACAAGCAGGGCAGCATTCGCATGGATTTTCTCACCATCGAAAACCCGGCTGCAGAGGTAGGCGGTTGTGGAGGTCATACGGTCTGGGTGACTTTCTTCAGGTGCTTGGGAACGTCCGGATTGAACCCGCGCTGCCGCGCAAACCATTCGATGAAGGCGTAGAAAGAAACAATCTGCACCAAGGCGTCTGTCAAGGGATGCCCGGTTGCCTGGAACGCCAGCTTTTCCGCCCGTTCCACCTTGTCGGTCGTTGCAAAAACACTTCCGCCCTGGTCCACCATGCGATCCGCAGCCTGGGCTAGCCCCTCTTCGGCTGCATCGCGCACACCAAGTGCCAGGATCGGGTAACCGTTTTCGACGATCGAGACAGGACCGTGCATTACCTCGGCGGAGGAATAAGCCTCCGCATGGATCTGGCAGGTTTCCTTGAATTTCAGCGCAGCTTCATTTGCGATTGCCAGACCAGGTCCGCGTCCAATGACATAAAGCGAACCCCGCTGCTCGATCGGCTTGGCAAGCGCGCGCCAGTCCTTGTCGATTGCTTTTTCAAAATGCTCCGGCAAGGCAGCCAACGCGTCGAGCAATTCCTTGTCAGCTCCGATTTCCGCCAAAAGCAGCAGGCCCGCCAAGACGGAATTGACGAAGGTCTTGGTCGCCGCGACGCTACGCTCAGGACCTGCGCAGATATCGATCGCGGCGCTGGAAAGCTTTGCCAGCTCACTTCCCGACGTGTTGGTAAACCCTACAGTGAAAGCCCCCTGCTCGGTTGCACTTTCCACAACCGAGAGACTGTCCGGGCTGGCGCCGGATTGGGAAATTGCAATCACAAGAGCCTGGCCCAGCTTGACCTTGCCGCCATAAACCGAGGAAACGGATGGTCCGAGAGAGGCCATGGCAAGACCAAGGTAGATCTCCGAGGCATACTTGAGAAACGTCGCAGCGTGGTCAGAAGAACCCCGAGCGACGCTTGCCAGGAACACCGGCGCGCCTGCCTTCTTTGCAATGTCGCGGATCAACGGGTGTCCATCGGCCAACAGACGGCGCGCAGCGTCCGGGATTTCTTCGATTTCCCGGCGCATGTGCGTCGGCGTGGCCATGGTACTTGCTTCAATCATCAGGATTAGTCTTCCGAAATCTGAAGTTCGGCGATGAAGTCATATGCATCGCCGCGGTAAACGGAACGGGTGAATTCGACGACATTTCCGGACGCGAGATAGGACACACGTTCTATTTTCAGCCCGGCAGATCCGGCTGGCACACCCAGAATGTCGGCATCGATTGGCTCAAGATTGCGGGCTGAAATGCGCTGGATAGCGCGGACAGGCTGCAAGCCGGCCGTGCGCAGGATGGCATAAAGAGACGTGGTGACCCGCTCCGGATGAGGCAGGACGCTCTCGGAAAGGGAGGCACGCTCGATTGCCATCGGCGTGCCGTCAGCCTTGCGAATCCTGTCGACGCGGGCAACGCGCTGACCGGACGTGAGACCAAGCGTGAACATTTCTTCGGGCGAAGCTGGAAACAGTCCGCGGCGCAGCCACTCGCTGCTGGCGGAAAGACCACGGCGTGCCATATCCTCGGAAAAAGACGTCAGGCTGGAAAGGCGCTGCTCAACCTTGTGCACCTTAGGCGCAACGAAGGATCCGCTGCCGCGCTTCTGGACAACGACCTGATCCTCAACAAGTCCGGCAACCGCCTTGCGCACCGTCACACGGGACAGATCCGTAATGGAGGCAATCTCGCGTTCAGACGGAAGCGGCTCATTCTCCTTCAGCACGCCGTCGTCAATAGCCTGCTGAATGCGCCGCCGCAGCTGCAGGTATCGGGGACCGCTGGAATTCGCCAACCAGTCACCATTTTCCAGCAAGGAAATGAAGTCTGTCATGAAAAGGGGCGCCTTAGGAGATGAAAATAATACCTTTCAGATACCAATTTAAACTCTATCGAAACCGAAAATCAAGTGTTAAAACAATTTCCGAACCTGCATCACCACCGATGGAGCACCCAACGGAAACGTTCCCGGAGCGTGATTGCCTTGAGAGACTTAATTCCGCGATACGAAACTTGGTGTGCCTCCGAGTTCCTGAACCATGAATTTGCCGACGACCGAAGACCGCGATCCGATTTCCATTGGCCTGTCCAAAAAGTCTGATGAAGACGTCCTGTCGCTGCTGCTGCAACGGCAGAAAGATGCGCTGAATGCCACCGAAACGGCCATTCCGGAGATCGCAAAAGCCGCCGAAGCACTTCAGAAAGTCACTGTTTCAGGTGGAAAAATCGGTTATGCCGGTGCCGGCAGTGCCGGACTGACAGCCCTGGCGGATTGCCTAGAATTGCCGGGAACGTTCGGCTTTCCCGTTGAGCGCATGCGCATGCTCTATGCCGGGGGGGCTGCAAACCTGCTTCACCTTGCCGGCACATATGAGGACGACGATGAAGCCGGCTTCGCTGACTTTCAAAAATCAGGCCTTGGAGAAGGAGATATCCTCATTGCAGTTTCTGCAAGTGGATCAACTCCTTATACTCTTGGCACGTTCAGAGGTGCACAGTCGGCAGGCACAAAAACCGTTGCATTGGCAAACAATCCTGACACTCCCCTCCTCCGTCAGGCGGATTTTCCTATCTTCCTGAAAACACCTCCTGAAATCATCGCAGGCTCTACACGTCTCGGGGCGGCAAGCGCCCAAAAAGCCGCACTCAACATGATCTCTACATTGGTGGCATTGAGGCTTGGACACGCAGTTCGTGGTCACATGGTCAACCTGGTTGCGGATAATGAAAAACTGCGCCAACGCGCGTACCGCATCCTTCAGGATCTGACGGGCTGTACGGCAGAAACTGCAGCGGAAAAGCTCCAGCAGGCCCAAGGCAGAGTGAAGGTTGCGGTTCTCATGATTCGAGAAGGCCTCGACGCGGAAAGCGCCGAAATGTCGCTCAACGAGCACAGTGGAAACTTGCGCCCCTTCCTTTGACGCGTGCCAGCGCCTCCAACAGACACCGGGCACGCTTTCGAACATTATCTCGTCCGCAAATAGCAGGCTTAGCCTCCTTACAACACTATTGAGCTTGCGCGCTGTAGCCGTAGTTTTTGACAGGTGTCAGCCGCCCAATTCCTTTAAAAAATGATGCCAATTTCTTTTTTTGGTTTACTACCAATGCGATTGGTTGCATATTGGTATTATAACTGGACGTTAACAATTATAACCCAGAGGCGTTTGAACAGGCGATGACCACCTGTTTTGATATTGGCGGCTCCTTCATCCGACATGGAGAGCTCCAAGCGGATGGAACCGTTGCGGAAAAAGGCCGGGTAGCGACACCCGGATCTGACTGGCAGGCGTTTGTAGACGCGATTGCCGACTGCTCCGGGCCGGATGGATCTCCCATCTCGATTTCGCTTGCAGGCGCCGTTGATACCCGCAGCGGCATCGCGGATGTGGCCAACATCCCCTGCCTGCATAAACGACCCGTGCAATCGGATCTGGAAACCGCCCTCAAACGTCCTGTCGCCATTACAAATGACGCAAATGCTTTTGCGCTTGCCGAAGCCGTCGACGGCACTGGTCGAGGCAAGCCGGTCGTTTTCGGTATTATTCTCGGGTCTGGTGTCGGTGGCGGGCTTGTCGTCAATGGCACGCTTGTTACCGGTTATGGCGGCATAGCAGGGGAATGGGGTCACGGCCCCATCATGGACCCGACAGCTGGTGGCCAGTTGAAGGGTATTGAGCACTACCCCTGCGGCTGCGGCCAGACAGGATGCATCGACGCGATCTGCTCGGCCCGTGGCATGGAGAAGATCCACCGGTCGCTGCATGGGCTGGATCAGGCAAGCAAGGATATTACTGCCGCCTGGCATGCCGGTGATGCAGCTGCCACACAAACGCTCGACGCCTTCACCACTCTGCTTTCGCGAGCGCTTTCCGCTTTCGTCAACACCCTTGGTCCGGATGTCATACCGGTGAGTGGTGGCCTTTCGAACGATCTTGTTCTTCTCGACGTGATCGATAGAAAGACACGTGACCTTGTTCTTGCAGACTATAGCGAGCCACTCGTCATCAAGGGCGAATTTGCCGCCAATGGCGGCCTGCATGGTGCCGGCATCGTGGCCCGTACGCTCATCAAGGAGGCGGCCCGGTGACCAGGATCCCCCTCGAGGTATGTGTAGACACCCTCGAAGGCGCCTGGACGGCAGCCGAAAACGGCGCTGACCGAATTGAATTATGCGCAGCTCTGTCCGAAGGCGGCCTGACCCCTTCCCAGGGGTTCATGGTGGCCGCGGCCAGACTACCGGTTCCCGTCTACGCGATGATCCGTCCCCGATCCGGTAATTTTGAGTACTCGGACCTGGAAAAGGCCTTGATGCTGCGCGACATCCAAGCGGCTGAAAAAGCAGGTCTTGCGGGTATCGTGATCGGGGCAGTCGACAGCCAGCACAACCTCGATCGAGACTTTCTGGCCGCATCTCTGAACGGCACCAGACTGCCGGCAACTTTGCACCGGGCCATCGACACCGCACGCGACTACGAAAAAGCGATTGAAGACGCGATCACCCTCGGTTTCGAACGCGTGCTGACCTCTGGACAGGCCAGCAAAGCGGAACACGGCCTTTCACTGCTTCAGCAGGCGGTCAATGTCGCTGCAGGGCGGATTTCCATCATGGCAGGATCGGGTGTCACCGCCGCCAATGCTTCCCAAATTCTCAAACGATCCGGCGTGCAGGAACTGCATGCGTCCTGTTCTTCCGTGAAGCCCTTGCCGGAGCCGCAGGACCTGGAAACGCGCCTCGGCTTCGTTTCCGAGGCAGGCATCAAGGAAACCGATGGAAACGTCGTCCAGGCACTTCGCCGTGCCATGGACCAATTTACGGAGGCCGCAGCATGAAGACCGGCTATGTCGGACTGGGCGCGAGAATTGCCAATGTCAGCAACTGCCTGCAGGAGGTTTCAGGAGACCTTGATCCCTGCGCTTACGTCGACCCGACACCCGCCGGCCTCAAGCATGTCGAGGCCAAATGCGGCCACAGCCTGACCGCCTACACCGATCTCGACAGGATGATCCGAAAGGAAAAGCTAGACCTCCTGATGATCGGGTCCCCCAATTTCATGCACCTCGATCATCTGCGAACCGCGCTCAAATCCGATGTTTGCTACATCTTCTGTGAAAAGCCGGTTGTCGTCAGCGAAGAGGAAACCTTCGAACTCCTGTCCCTGATGAAGGAACACGGTGGATCGAAACGTGTCCTTGTCGGACTGGTGCTGCGATATTCGCCGCTCTACACCGAACTTCAGAAAAGTCTCAGGTCCGGCCAGATCGGCAAAGTGGTCTCGATTGAGGCGTCCGAGCATATCGGTCCCTACCACGGTTCCTTCTTCATGCGCGACTGGCGCCGCTATGACCGGAATTCCGGCGGCTTCATGCTGGAAAAGTGCTGCCACGATCTGGATCTCTACCAGGGTGTCACAGGTTGTCGGCCGCGTTTCGTATCCAGCTTCGGCGGACGCAAGAGCTTTGTTCCGGAGAACCGGCCGGATCAGGACCATACCTTTCCGACACCGAAAATCGAAGGCAGGGTCGATCCATTCACACCGCGATGGGGTGGCGGCAATGCCGACTTCGACAGTGATGGCGACATCATCGACTACCAGACAGCGCTGATCGAATACGAGGACGGCGCGAACCTCTGCTTTCACACCAACATGTATGTACCGGACGAATTCCGGCGCTTTGCCGTCATGGGGACCAAGGGCATGGCGGAAGGAGACTTCATTCGGAATTACTACCGGGTGCATGACGCCCTGACATCCGCCTGCCTGATCGACAAGCCGCAGGTCGTTGATGCCAGCCGGCACGGCCACTATGGCGCCGATGAAGCCATGGCGCGTGACCTCGACCATTACTTTCGCAACGGCGGACATCTGCCGGTCAGCGTTCTGGATGCGCTTGAGGCCGGTCTGACGGCGATCAAACTGGATGAAGCGCGCCGGACGCGCAGCGTCATCGACCTTGCCGAAACCTGGCAGCAATTCGACAGCTACGGCGTGGCATAGGGGGCACAATGGCGCACTCGCGAAAGAAGACCGACTATTTTCCTTATCTGCTTCTGGTGCCGGCGTCCCTCGTCATGCTGGCTATCGTCGCCTATCCGCTTTTTGAAACATTCCGGCTTTCCTTCACCAACACGAGCATGAGCCCGAACTACGAATACGTAGGGCTGGAAAACTACGAGAAGCTCATGTCGCGCCGCTTTCCGGAAGTGATTGCGCGCACCTTCTACTGGATGGCTCTCTCTGTAGCGCTGAAAATGCTGATCGGAACCCTGGGAGCCGTGCTTCTCAACGCGATGGTGCCGGGTCGCACCCTGTTTCGCGTGCTGGTCATGCCGCCGTGGGTGATCCCGATTGCCATTGGCGTCTTCATCTGGGGATGGATGTACAACGGTCAGTTCGGAATGATTTCCGGAATGGCCCAACGGCTCGGCATTCTGAGCGGGCCGTTCGAATTCCTTGCCTACAAAAACTCCGCCTTCATGTCGACCATCGTGACGGACGTGTGGATCGGTGTTCCAATGGTGACGCTTTATCTGCTGGCCGCCATGCAGTCCATTTCCAAGGACCTTTATGAAGCGGCCTGGGTGGACGGGGCCTCTCGGCTCTACAGGTTCCGCCGCATTACCTTGCCATTGATCATTCCCTCGATCGCGACGATGGCGCTTCTGTCAGCCATCGCCACCTTCAACTCCTTCGATATCATCTGGATCCTGACCGAAGGCGGTCCGCGCGGCGCAACCACCACGATGATCATCGACACCTACAAGACTGCGATCAGCCGCTTCAAATACGGCGAAGGCGCCGCCAGAACGGTGATGATCGTGGTGTTCCTGGGCTCGTTCATGCTGGTCTATTTCATGCTGCTGTCGCGCCTTGCCAAAAGGAGCCCGCACAATGCTGCATAAGTATCGCTGGTACGAATACGTGCTGATCTATCTCGGTCTCGCGGTGTTTCTGACCTTCGTCCTGGCTCCCTTCGTCGAAGCCTTCGTGGTGTCGCTGAGGCCGCTCAGCAGCCTGTTCTCGATCCCCTACAAGTTCATCACCGACAAGATGAGCTTCGATGCCTACATCACCATGTGGCAGAACGTGCCGCTGTTGTGGGTCTACATGCTCAACTCGTTCTTCATCGCCACAGTTGTGACGGTCCTTGGCCTGTTCTGCATCATCCCGGCTGCCTATGCCTTCGCCCGGTTCGAGTTTCCAGCGCGAAACTCGCTGCTCGGCATCTTCATAGCGGTGAACATGTTCTCCGGTGCGGTGCTGATCATTCCGCTGTTCAAGCTGATGCAGCAATACGGGCTGCTGAACACCTATTTCGCGATGATTGCGCCAGGAACGGCCTTCGTCATTCCGACCGGTATCTGGCTTCTGCGCTCCTATCTGATCCGGATTCCCAAGGAGCTTGAAGAAGCGGCCTGGGTAGATGGCGCCGGCAAGATCTACACGCTCTGGCGCGTGATCATTCCCGTGGCGTTGCCGGGCATCGTGGTAGTCACGATCACCGCTTTCATCACCGCTTACGCGCAGCAATTCATCTATGCGCTGACCTTCAACTCCGTGAACGAACTGAACCCGCTTCCTGTGGGGCTGTTCCAGTTCTTCGGACGCCAGACCGTGGTCTGGAACGAACTCATGGCCGCCAGCCTCGTGGGCATCCTCCCTGTGCTGTTCGTCTATGTGTTCCTGCAACGTTTCATCGTCGCCGGTCTCACGGCAGGCGCCGTCAAAGAATAACAAAAAGAAGAAACCAACCAGAAAAGGGAAAACAGATGACACTTAAATCAGTGCTATTGGGAGGGGTCTTCGCGCTCTCTCTCGTCGGAGCCTCCCAGGCAGAAGACAAGGTCATTCACATGATCAACTGCGGCGACAACACCGGCGCCGGAATTCCGCTGCAGGATGAGTTGATCAAGGGTTGGGAAGGCGAAAATCCGGGCTACAAGGTCCAGCTCGAGTTCGTTCCCTGGGGCCAGTGCCAGGAAAAATCCACGACGCTCGCGTCCGCCGGGAACCCGCCGGCTGTTGCCTACATGGGCTCGCGCACGCTGAAGCAGCTCGCGGCGAATGACCTGATCATTCCGGTCAACATGACAGAAGAAGAAAAGGCCACCTACGCGGCCCCGATCCTGGCAACGATCACTGCCAACGGTCAGCAGTGGGGTCTGCCGCGCGCCTTCTCCACCAAGGCACTCTACTGGAACAAGGATCTCTACGAGGCCGCAGGCCTGGATCCGGATACGCCGCCGAAGACCTGGGACGAAATGTACGATTTCGCCAAGGCTATCAAGGAAAAGACCGACTCTGACGGTTTCGGCCTCGCGGCCGCGTCCTTCGACAACACCATGCACCAGTTCATGAACTACGTTTATACGAACGGTGGTCAGGTCATCAACGAAGACGGCGAAATCGTCTTCAATTCCCCGAATAACGTTGAAGCCCTCGCCTTCTACGGCAAGATGGCCGAAGTCTCGCAGCCGGGCCCGATCGCCTATGACCGCGCGAAGCTGCGTCCGCTGTTTTCCGAAGGTAAAATCGGCATGTTCATCTCCGGTCCGTGGGAGCGCACCCGCGTGACCGACGTGAACTGGGGTGTCGCACCGATCCCGGTCGGTCCGTCCGGCACTCCGGGCACTTTGCTGATCACCGACTCCCTGGCCGTTTTCAAGGGGTCCGGCGTTGAAGAACAGGCGCTTTCGCTCGCAAAGCTTCTGACCAACCCGGAGAACCAGATGGCCTTCGAATTGGCTGAAGGGTTCACGCCGCTGCGCGATCTGCCGGAAGTGCGTGCGCTGGTTGAGAAGGACCCGACCTGGTCTGCTTTCCTCGATGCGATCCCGACCGGTGGTCCGGAGCCGTTCGTCACCGATTACGTCGGCCTTCAGGATTCGATCAACGAAGCCGTTCAGGGTGTTGTCCTTGGTGAAGTCGATCCGGCTGAAGCCGTCGAAATCGCCGCGGAACAGCTTGAGGAATTCAAGTAACACCTTGAGCACTGTCCGGGCCCCCTCTCCCACTTTCGGGGGCCCGGTCACCTCTTCAAAAAAGGAATGACCATGGGCGAGTTGCAGCTGCGCGACGTACGCAAAAGCTATGGCCATATGGAAGTCATCAAGGGTGTCAATCTTGATGTGGACCATGGCGAATTCATTGTTTTTGTCGGTCCGTCCGGATGCGGAAAATCGACCTTGCTGCGCATGATTGCAGGGTTGGAGGAAATCACGGGCGGCGATATCACGATCGAGAACAAGGTCGTCAACGATCTGCCGCCGGTCAAACGCGGCATCGCCATGGTATTTCAGTCGTATGCGCTCTATCCGCATATGTCTGTCTACGAGAACATCGCCTTCCCCTTGCGCGTCGAACGCCTTTCCAAGGACAAGGTGGAGGAGAAGGTTCAAGCCGCTGCCGGCATTCTTCAACTGAAGGAAAGACTGCAGCACAAACCGGGCGAGCTCTCCGGCGGGCAACGACAGCGCGTCGCCATCGGCAGGGCCATCGTGCGCGAACCTTCCGTTTTCCTGTTCGACGAACCCCTGTCCAATCTGGATGCGGCACTAAGAGCGGAAATGCGTGTTGAACTTGCCAAGCTGCACACGGAACTTGACGCGACCATGATCTACGTCACCCATGACCAGGTTGAAGCCATGACCATGGCGGACCGGATCGTGGTGCTGGATCACGGTATCATCTCCCAGGTCGGTTCGCCGCTGGAGCTTTATCACAAACCGCAGAACACCTTCGTTGCCGGCTTTATCGGCAACCCCAAAATGAACTTCATCGAGGTGTCCGGAAAGAGTTCCGGTCCTGAAGGCGTTGTCGTCACCTTGCCATCAGGCAAGGACCTGACAGTCAAGGTAGATGCCGCGGAAGAAGTTGCAGGAAAGAGCCTTACCCTTGGCATTCGCCCGGAACATCTGACACTAGGCGCTGCCGATGCCTCCATAGAGATTGTTCCGACCGTCGTTGAACATCTCGGCATTCACACCGTCACCTACAGCACGGTTGCCGGTGCCAAGTCCACTTTTTGCAGCGTCTTGCCCGGATCCGCCCCGGCGAAAGTTGGTGTGCCGGTTTCCATGGGACTGAAGGGTGTGGATTGCCACCTGTTCGACGGTAACGGAAACGCTTTTGACCGCCAGCTTTCGCTTGAAGAACTGGATGCTGTGGACATGCATATCTGACACTTGGCATCAGATACCCCAAATAAAAACGGCCGCCCGAAAGGCGGCCGTTTGAAATTTCGAGAAACGGCGGGCAAGCCGTCTGGAGGACTAGACGACTTGCCCACGGGCGGCGACCGTCTCGATGCGGGTCACCACGCCGTCTCTGTGAAACACCAGGCGGTCGAACAGGTTTGAAACGACGCAGGTATGGTTGGGAATGATCCGGACCCGTTCGCCGATCTGCGGTTTTTTGCCGGACTTCGTCAGGTCGACGACGGCATGCTCCTCGCTGAGCGCGGCAATGGATGCCTCCGGATAATCGATCAGCAGGCCGTGGTCGGAAAAACCCAACAAATCGGATGTCAACGCTTTCGATCCCGCATCCAGAACCGCCCGGTTTTCGGTCGGCCGGGAGACGACTGTGGCCAGCAGATGCATGGCGCAATCGTCAAAATCGCACATACCGGCACGCACCATCGAGCGGTCGTTGAAGATATAGGTTCCGGCCCGGTGCTCCGTCGCGCTAGGCACAAGATCACTGTCGAACAGGCTCGGAGAACCTCCATGCGAGACGACGGGGCACTCAAGACCTGCCTGTTTCAGAAGTGACAGCGTTTCGGAAAAAAAAGTTTCAACCGCCGTTTCGGAGGATGCCTTCGGATAGGTCAGCAGACCATGGAATACCAGTCCGGGCGATGCATCGATGCGCTTGGCCAGCGCGACCGCAGCATCCGGATTTTGCACGCCGTTGCGTCCGGCTCCTGTATCGCATTCGACCAGAACCTTCAGCGGTTGATCCCCGGAAAACGCACTCGCCAGACCGTCGACGACAACTTCATTGTCGGCAACAACCTGTAGATCCACCTTGGTATTCAACAACTTCAACCTGTCGAGCCGCGATTTGCCGAGCATATTGAAGGTGATCAGGATATCGGTGAAGCCTGCGTCGGCGAACACTTCCGCTTCGCTTATTTTTTGGCAGTTGATACCGCGTGCGCCGTAGGCCAGCTGCAATGCGGCCAGCGCCGGGATCTTGTGTGTCTTGATATGAGGCCGGAAGTTCCGGCCAATACGGTCGAAATACTCCTGTGCAACCTTGATGTTAGTCTCCATGACCGTTTCATCGATCACGGCGACAGGGGTCAGAAGATCCTGCACTGACAGCCCGACACTCATCGCTTAGCCTCCCTTGCGGCCGGCAGTGCCGGCACTGGTATCGGTTTCATGCCCGCTCGCGTTGACTGCCTCGTTGATCGGCCAGATATCCCTCGGCGCTTTCTTATAAGGGGTTACCCTCGGGTCGTTGGGATAGGGACGTCCGGCGGCGCAATAGAGGATCAACGGACTGATGCGGACAAACGATTGATGAAAATGGTTCGTCGACTTGACTACCAGGATCTTCCTTTTGGTCGGATCGATACCGAAGTTGGAAAACAGGCTCGTGTCGAAGCATTGGGCGCGGGTCGAATTCAGGATCACTTCGATTCCGCCAATCCGGATCAGACTTGCGTCACCGATGGGAACGATGCTCTGGCCAAAAAACTGCTCTGCATTCCGGATGTTGCGGAGAATTTCAACTTCGGCGTCGATCGGGTCACCGGTTTCCGGTGCTGATTTCGCTCCGAACCGCAGCATCATCCGAGCCCCCTCGCCCGCTGCGTGACAGAGCTGGACTGCTACCGGGTCCCAAATTGAGCCGAAGGCAATTTTCTCGAGATTACCGGCAATGGCTTCTGCCAGCAGGACGGTCGCATCCCCGGCCGTTCCCCCACCGGGATTGTCCCACATGTCAGCGATCGTGACCGGACCACCTTCACAGGACAATGCCTTGGCGTAGGCTTCGGCCGGAGCAAGTTCAGCACTTCTCACCTTGCCGCGCAGCTTGAACAGGGCTTCTCCAAGGTCACGGGCAACTTCGGACCCAAGTCCCGGATCGTTGTTTGTCACTGCCAGCAACTTGGTCCCCATTTCGGGGACGTCGCCCGCCATGAAGCCATGGATGACCGAGAGAGACAAAAGGCCCGGCGTTTCCTGCTCCCGGCGGATCATGTCATCGACAAACCGGCGCATAGGCTCGGATGTTGTCGGGAAGACGTCAATCATCTTGGGATCGTAAACGCTCATTACAGGTTTGACTTCGCCTGCAACCGCTTGCCCCGCAATACGCCATGCATCCTCGGCCCGATCGACGAAATCGATGTGGGGAAATTCCTTGAAGGCGATAAGCGCATCAGCCGCGGCAACACGCTTAGCAGTCAGATGACTATGCGGGTCGAACGTTGCAATTACAGGGACATCCGGGCCGACCACGGATCGAATTCGGCTTAGTAGATCCCCTTCCGGATCATCATACCCGTCGGCCACCATCGCACCATGCAGGCCAATGACGACAACGTCGAAAGGTCCACCTGCCACGATCTGATCCAGAATTTCGTCACGCAAACCTTCAAAGGTCTGCCGCGAAACCAATCCGGCCGGATCTGCCCACGCCGCGGTACCTTCAACCAGTTCCCAGTTGTTTTCACAGGCAAACCGGCGCCCTACGGTGACGACGGCAGAACATAGGGTCGGGGTTTCCGGATGCTCCCCCGGCCTTGCCAGAAGCGACGCCCTGAATGCGTTGATATCAATCCGGATCGGTGAAAACGTGTTGGTTTCTGTTGCAAGAGCTGCCGTAAAAGCGCGGGGCTTCGTCATGATCAGGACGCGGCTCCGAGAGGGTTGGGCAAATATCCGGCAAAGCCGCAGATCTTCCAGCGTCCCTCCTTTCGGACACAGAAATAGAGCGTCTGCCACAACAAGCGATCCTCGCCGCCATCTGCTTTGCGGATGCGGCCGTCGAATTTCTTGTGCGCGATCGCCCGGTTTCCGTTGATGTCGATCTCGGTCAGGCAAGTAGCGTCGAAAATGGCGGCACGCGCGTCTTCGGCGAATTCCGTCGCCTTGAAAAGTTCCGCCTGGCTCAACCAGCGTTCCTTGTAGGAGCCGAGATCCGGAAACCCGAGTTTCCAGTCGTCGGGATTAGGTACCTTTCCACCGTCTACGCCAAAAAAGGCTGGTTCGTCGAAATCATCGGCCACCTGCTCCCAGTCTGCTGCGACGAAGGCATTGATGTCCCGCATGACAAGCATGTCCCAGATCTCGGAGCGATCTTCGTCTTTTCCTGCAAACGGATTTGTCTGGCTGTCTGAAAGGGCCTGCATATCGGAAACCATTTTCATTTTGACGGTTGATTTTTGAAAAATATAAGGGTGAAATAAAACCAATGTCAAACCACTATGTAAATCATTTTCATTTTGGAGCCAAATATGTCTATCAAGCGCTATGGTGCTGAAAAATCAGGTGCCGGCGGCCAGAATCTGCCCTTCGCTCGAGCCGTTGAAGCTGATGGCTGGCTTTATGTCTCCGGCCAGGTACCGATGAAGGATGGTGAGATTGTCGGCACGGGGATTGTCGAACAGACTCACCTGACCATCAAGAATGTTATCGCGATCCTGGAAGAGGCCGGGTACGGCCTTGAACATGTTGTCCGCGTCGGTGTCTGGCTCGATGATCCGCGCGATTTCTGGTCGTTTAACGGCGTCTATAAAAGCTATTTCGGTGAACACCCACCGGCACGCGCCTGTGTCCAGTCAACCATGATGGTGGACTGCAAGGTCGAGATTGATTGCGTCGCTTACAAGAAGCCGGCCTGACCCCATGCGGGATATCCTGTCCGTTCTGCAACAGATCGAACCGGAGCTGTCCAAGTCGGAACGGATCCTGGCTGCATTGTTGCGCAACGATGCCGAGTTCATCGTCAATGCCGGCATTACGGATGTTGCCGAACGTGCAGGTGTTTCGCCGCCGACCGTTACCCGTTTTTGCCGTCGGCTTGGCTGCGAGAGTTACACCGCTTTCAAGGTGCAGGTTGCCCAGGTCACCTTCGCCGGAACCAGGTACCTGACCGCTAATGCGGCTTCTGACGCGCCACGCGATATTGCCGACAGTCTTCTGGCCCAGTTTCAGGATGCTGCGACCAGTACGCGCAAAGCGTTGGACATGGAGTCGGTGCTGGCAGCTGCAGATGCGATCTCGACCGCCAACCTGCTGGCAGCGTTCGGCGCGGGCGGGACCTCCTCGATGATTTCGGACGAAATGCAGAACCGGTTTTTCCGCTTGGGTCTGCGTACGGTGAGCGTGACGGATCATGCCATGCAGCTGATGCAGGCAGCCACCATGAGGACCGGCGACGTCATCATTGCGTCGTCTGTCTCTGGCCGGAACCTGCAGATGGCACGTGCGCTGGAGGCAGCGAAGACCTACGGGGCAATCGTAATCGCCCTCACCCGCCCGGGGCGGCCCGTCGCCGATCTGGCGGATATCACGATTGCCATCGATCTGCCCGAAGGTAACAACATCCTGCGGCCAAGTACCAGCCGCTACGCCTTCCTGTTTGTGACAGATCTCTTGGCAACGCTTGTCGCCATGCGGCGGGGCGACGAGGCGCGAGAGAACCTCAGACGCGTCAAATACCAGCTCAGCAACACGCGCGATCCGGACGACAAGGAAGCCCTCGGTGACTGATCAAACTCCGAAACCCGTTGCGGTGGTAACGGGCGCAGCCGGCGACATCGGCATGGCCATTGCTGCACAGCTGTCAGCGACCCACATCATCGCCGCTGTCGACATCGACATGATTGCCCTCGAAGGCGCGGTGGAAAGTCTTGAAAACCACGGTGCCGATATTGCTGCGATCCAATGCGATCTGACCAGGGCTGACGACCTAGCCCGGCTTGCCAAGGAAGCTGCCAGACTGGGGCAGGTCAATACAATCATCAACAACGCGGGCGCCGCTGCGGCACTTACGTTGCATCAGATGACTGCCGAAACGCTGTCCAGAGATCTCGCCCTCAATCTGGAAGCCGCGCTCAACTGCTTCAAGGCCTTTGAACAGCCCTTGATTTCAAGCGGTGTCGGCAACGTGGTCAATATTGCCTCTGTCAACGGGCTGTCTGTCTTCGGTCACCCAGCCTACAGCGCTGCAAAGGCCGGCTTGATCCATGCAACAAGGTCCATCGCCGTCGAATACGGGAAGTATGGCATTAGATCGAATGCCATCGCGCCTGGCACTGTTAAGACCCAGGCCTGGAAAATACGGCAGGCGGCCAATCCGGATGTCTTTGCCGAGGCCCTTTCCTGGTATCCGTTCAAATCCCTGCCAGAACCGAACGACATTGCCTCGGCCGTCTCATTCCTGATCAGTCCGGCGGCGCGTTGCATCACGGGTGTTTGCCTGCCTGTCGACAGTGGGCTCACTGCCGGGTCACCCGCCCTAGCCCGAACCTTCACTCAATCTCCCGATTTCGACGGATTTTAAGTCATGACCAAGATTGTGCTCGACTGTTTCTACCGCCCTGCGGAGGATCTTGCTGCGTCTCGTCAGGAGTTTGCACTGACCAATACAAGCTCCAGGCCCCTAAAGGATTTCACGCTGGCCTACACGGCGGTCAACCGGGCCACGGCAAATGCCAAGCTTGAAAACGCAGCGAGTTTCAGCCGGATTGCGAATTTTCACGAAATCACGCCAAACACTGGCGAAACGATCGAACCAGGCGAAACCTGGACCTTTGCCATCACCGGCCTGGCGAACGTGGCAAGACACCGGCTTGATGGTCCGAAGTCCGCCTATGTCAGCACCGGTGGCAGCGTCATCGAGGTGGTGTGCAATGATCTTGAAGCGCCGGAAGAGCTGGACAGCGGAGAACGCCGCAGCATACCGGCTGGACACCTTCCTGAACCGCTGCATATCGTTCCCTGGCCCCAGAAAGTGGAAGTAACGGCCTTTGCGGACGACAAGACAAGCTTCCTAGTTGCCCAGGGCTCTGCAGAGGAAAAGGCGGCGGCGGCCAAGATCAACGCGCTCGCAGCAAGGCTCTTTCCAGGAGCGCCACATCCTTTCCGTTTTACTCAATCGCATCATCAAATCGCGATTGAGTTCCGACAGGACGATAGCCTTGCAGCTGACGGTTACCGGCTCGAATTTGCCCAAGCGAAAGCAGCCTTGCGCTACAGCGGCTCCGTTGGCCGTGACTATGGCCTGACTGTACTCGCCCAGATGGCTTACGGCACCTATGAGGCACCTGGTACATTCAAGTTTCCTGCACAAGGCGTGATTGAAGACGCGCCAAGATTTTCCTGGCGTGGAACGCATCTGGATGTGTCACGACATTTCCGTGGCCCCAAAGACATCATGCGGCTGCTCGACATTCTCGCTTGGGGTCGGATGAACGTCTTCCAATGGCATCTGACAGACGATGAAGGCTGGCGACTTGAAATCAAGGCCTATCCCGAACTAACCGTGGGCGGCGCGCGGCGTGGCCCTGGGTGCCAGCAGGTGCCCCAGCTTGGCTTTGCCGCTGAAGTCTACGAAGGGGCTTATTCGCAGGACGAGGTTCGCGAGATTGTCGCCCATGCCACCAGCCTGAACATAGATATCCTGCCGGAAATCGATGTTCCGGGGCATTCAACCGCCGTTTTGAAGACCTACCCGCGCTTCGCCGATCAGGCGGAGACCCCGGAGAGCTACCATTCCATTCAGGGCTATCCGAACAACGCACTGAACCCGGCGATGGATGAAACCTACGAGTTTCTCGAAAAGGTCTTTGCGGAAGTTGCCAGCCTGTTTCCGTTCGACTTCATCCATATCGGCGGCGACGAAGTCGACGTCAATTCATGGCTTGCCTCGCCGAAGACCCAACGCCTCATGGAGGAAAAGGGTCTTGCGGATACAATGGAAGTGCAAGCCTATTTCATGGGCCGCGTGCGCGACATCCTGAGAAAACTCAACCGGAAACTTGCCGGTTGGGACGAAGTCTCACACGGTGGTGGCATCGACCCGGATGGCGTGCTTCTGATGGCCTGGCAAAGACAGGAAGTCACCAAGGACCTGATCGATCAGGGCTACGACGTCATCTGCACCCCAGGACAGCACTATTACATGGATATGGTCCAGGCGTCCGGTTGGCATGAACCGGGTGCGGGTTGGGCCGGCGTTTCGACACCGGAAGACTGTTACGGCTACGAAGCAGCTGCCGGTCTCAGCACCGGCAGTGAAGCGCGCCTCAAGGGGGTGCAGGCCTGCATCTGGTGCGAGCACATGACCGACAACGTCATCTTCAACCATATGGTCTTTCCGCGGCTTTATGCGGTCGCTGAAGCCGGCTGGACCGATCCCGCCAGCAAGGCCTGGCTGCGATTTGCAGCACAGGCCCCCTTCTTCCCCCAGCTTTGAATGCGTGACGAGGCAGGAAGATGAAAATTGCAGTTGGCGGCATTCATACCGAATGCAGCACCTATTCACCGGTCCAGCAAACCGCATCAGACTTCACGGTCACCCGTGGCAAGGACTTGCTGGCACAGGCAGGCGTCGACGGCGGCAGATTTCCTGACGTCACCTTTTGTCCATTGTTTCACGCCAGATCCATTCCAGGCGGACCGGTGTCTGCGGATTGCTATGCGAGCTTCAAGTCTGCCTTTCTTGCCGAACTTGAAGCCGAGAAGCCATTGGACGGTGTTCTCTTGATTATGCATGGCGCCATGCATGTGATCGGTCTGAGCGATGCGGAAGGGGACTGGATCTCTGCGGTTCGCCAACTCGTCGGGCCGCAAGTGCCAATCGCTGTCAGTTACGATCTGCACGGCAATGTCACTCAAACCATTGTCGATCAGATCGACATCTTCTGTGCTTATCGCACTGCCCCTCATATCGACGTGACCGAAACCCACCGACGTGCCGCGGCAAATCTTGTCAACCAATTAGGTGGTGGTCCCAAGAGGTACGTGGCCTGGGCTCCCGTGCCGGTTCTCCTGCCCGGGGAACGAACCAGCACGGAAGACGAACCGGCAAAATCGCTTTATGCAAGGTTGCCGGAGTTCGATCAGAGATCCGGGGTGACCGATGCCAATCTGATGGTGGGATATGTCTGGGCTGATACGGCAAGAGCCACCGCGGCCGCCGTGGTGACGGGAACAGACCTGGATGCCATTCAACAGGCGGCCTCCGAAATTGCTGCGCAGTACTGGTCCGCAAGGCAAGACTTCGAATTTGGTGTCGCCACGAAGCCGCTCGAACTGTGCCTGGACGATGCTGCAACAGAAAGCTCGTCTCCCCTCATCCTTGCCGACAGTGGTGACAATCCGACAGGTGGTGGTGTTGGTGACAGATCCGATGTCCTGACGGCCTGGTTGGAACGAGGCTTGACTGGAGGTGTATTTGCAGGGATCGCTGATCCGGTTTCGGTCGATAAACTCTGGGCATTGCCAGACGGCTCTTCTTACCGCCTCACAATTGGCGGTGCCCTGGGCAGCGTTTGCAAGGTCGTTAGCACAGAAGCTGTCTTGCTGTCTAAACTAGGCAGAGAACAGGATCATAATCGGGAAGTGTTGACCAGGATCGCAGGTAATTTGGTGATCCTGACGGAACACAGACGCCCCTTCCATCAACTGGAGGATTTTCGGCGTTTTGCCATTGAACCATCCACTGCAAGGTTCTTGATCGTGAAATCCGGATACCTGTCGCCAGAGCTGGCCCCAATCGCCAATCCCGCCCGTATGGCCCTCACAGATGGTGCGGTTAACCAGGACATTGAGGCGCTCACAAACCAACACCGCCCTGTGCCGAGCTACCCTTTTCAGCGGGCCTTCGATTGGAAACCGGTTACAAGTCTATCTCGTAGGGCGTCCTCTTGAGTATTGCGCGCTCTTTCGAGCGGCATGAGTAACTGACGAATCCAGCCGACTAAAAGGGATGCATTGCTTACCAAGCGCGTCCTGAATGCACGGATAATTGGCATTTTGCTTGCAAATACAAGCACTCGCAAAGTTTTATTTCTATTATTTTCAGTACCGAATTTAAAATCGGTCATCCGCCTGCATTTGCATTTCTCAAATCAATCATAGTCTTACATGGGATCTTAAGCTCAACAGCGCGCGCTCAAACACACCAATCGTAATTTTTACCAAGGTTGAATGTGAATGGTCGGTCAGTATCAATTTATGGGATGATCGAAACTCAGCCTTCAGGACCTGCCCCGATCTGCAGATCCAACGGCAAACTAAAACGGCCTGATTGCTGCAAGGATTTGATCTGTAGGGAGATTTGCACGTACCCCATCAACTGTGCCGATCCCATAAAGCTCCGCCGGACCTTTGCCGGTGGAGCTTTTTAATTGGAGCTTCTGTCAGGTAATCACCTCTCGCCGCGTTGAGCAAACCGGCTTTCTGACCTCGAGCTCAAGGCAAGTGCACAGGCGATAGCGGAAACCGATCAAAATCATCGAAAAACATCGACAAAATTACCACAGTCAACAAACTTACTCTACGTTCATTGTTAGTTATGACGATGGCTTTGCGTTCACGAACTGGTGATTGGCCTTGAACTTCGTAGTTCAACCCACATTTATTACCGAAATATAACTGAAAAAGCCCGGATTTGTGATCTTTGTTACACGCATTCGGGAGATTGTGGTGCGATAATGGCAAAATCGTGACCGCACGAACGGGGCGCAAAAGCGCGGAAGACCTGAAAAGTCCTACAATGGACCTCCGTTTACAGACCCCACGCGCGGTAAATTAAGTTGTATTAGCCTTGGGAGGCGTACATGCAACGGAATACCAGAGCAGGAACTCTTGCGCTTGGCCTCATCCTTGCCTTGGCGGGAAGCGCTGCTGCGGCCCCACTGCCTCAGGAAACGATAACGTTGCCTGAGGATCGTTTGGCGGTCACAGTCGCGTCAGCGTCACAGGATCAGGCCGATCCGCTGGAAAGTGAGCTCACGATATGGGTGGGCGAAATCGAGCTTGAAGGCCGGAAAACGATCTGGGTAGAACTGATCGATTCCTTCGGCGAAGTTATCTATGACAGTGAAGTGAACACCAACGAAACCCATCTGCTTCCAGATGGCCGGGCCGTTGTCGTTCGCGCCATGGATCAGGATACGGTTGTCGCCGGCAAGGATGAATCAAGACTGGTCAATGAAGGCACCCTTACGGTCACACGTCGTGTGGTCAATGAAGGTGTTGATGCGACCACAATTGAACTTATCGAAACCGGCCAGCAACCCTCGCAGAAACGCGGCACCATGCTGCAGGTCGCAGATTTTGGCGAATTGGTATGGCAGAAGGTCGTTGCCTTCTTCGATGCCGCACGCACACGCGTCGAAATCGCATGGAACTGGATTGTCGACACGATCCAGGCCTGAGGCTTGTTTTGGCGCAATTGCCTTGCAGACTTGCGACACGCCATTCGCTTGCCCGGCCCTTTTGCCGGGCAGCGGCGATGCACGTGTGAGCTTTTCCGCTCTTCCCATGTCGCAAAACCTCGGATGGCGTTGGCTGAAGACGCGCCAATGGTTTTGCGTCAAAAATAATCCATAAAATTCATCGCCCTATGTGATCCGCCCTTCAAGGCGAGGCGTAACCGCTGCACATCAACTGGAAAACTTGGCGTCCAACCAGGTTTCCCGCGGTAACATCGACGCCCCGAAGGATATGATATGCGGATTGCCGTAATCGGCTCCGGAATTTCCGGAAACAGTGCAGCCTGGGCCCTTAATGATCTTCATGACGTTGTTCTCTACGAGCGGCGCGAACGGCCAGGTGGTCACAGCGCCACGGCGGATATCGACTATGATGGCGCCCGGATTTCGGTGGACACCGGTTTCATCGTCTACAACGAGCTCAATTACCCGAATTTTACTGCGCTGCTTGACCATCTGGGGGTCGCAAACGAGATAAGCGACATGAGTTTTGCCTTGTCGGCGGACAACGGCAAGCTTGAATGGTCAGGCCATTCTCTGAACGCGGTCTTCGCACAACGGCGTAATCTGGTCTCACCGCGGTTCCTGCGCATGTTGCGGGATATCTTCCGCTTCAATGGCAAAGCCGTTGAAGATCTGAAGGCCGGACGCCTCAGCGGGCAAACGCTCGGTGGCTACCTGGAGCGTGAACACTACTCTTCCGGTTTCATAAACGACTATCTGCTGGCGATGGGCGCTGCCATCTGGTCGACGCCGATCAACGAAATGCGGGACTATCCTGCGGAAAGCTTCGTGGCTTTCTTTGAAAATCATCGCCTGCTTTCATTCGATCGGCCGCTGTGGCGTACTGTTTCCGGTGGCAGCCGCAACTACGTGGAAAAGCTGCTGGCGCCACTTCAGGGAAAGATCAGGCTTGGCAAGCCGGTCACAGAAGTTCTCCGGCAAAACGGTCAGGTCATCGTGCGCGACGCATCCGGCCACCAGGACGTCTTCGATCATGTGATCCTTGCCAGCCACACGGACCAGACCCTTGCCATGTTGGGTGATCCATCCCCACAGGAGCGCGATATTCTTGGATCCATCCGGTATCGTCCAAACGAGGTTTACCTTCACCGCGACCAGGCCCTGATGCCGAAACGCAAAAACGTCTGGGCTTCCTGGAATTACATGTCCGATCGCGAAGCCGGCGAAACACGGGACGTAACCGTCAGCTACTGGATGAACCGGTTGCAGAACTTCGATCACTCCAAACCGGTCTTCGTTACATTGAACCCCTATGCACCACCTCAGGAAGACAAGACCTTCGCAAAGTATGTTTATGATCATCCCCAGTTTGATGCCATGGCTCAGCAGGCCAAGAACCGGCTTGGGGAAATTCAAGGCGTGAACAACACATGGTATTGTGGTGCGTGGCGCGGTCACGGCTTCCACGAAGACGGACTTTCGTCCGGACTTGATGTTGCCCGTTCGCTCGGTGCCCGGCTGCCATGGGAAAAAGACATGGCTGGCGATACCTATCTGGAGGCTGCCGAATGAAGGCAAGGCCGAGCAATTGTATGCATGACAATGGACCGCCCCCTAATCCGGCGGCATCATTGTTCATGGGCTCGGTCATGCATCACCGCATGAAACCCCGTGAGCACAGGTTTTCCTACAAGGTCTTTTCCGTGCTGCTCGATCTGGATCGGCTTGAAGAAGTTGCGCAGTCCAGCCTGTTCTTCTCCGTCAACCGGTTCAATTTGCTGTCGTTTCATCAGAAGGACCATGGCCCAAGGGACGGGTCTGATTTGCGGCTCCATGTCGACCGATTGCTCGCCAAGGAAGGACTAGAGGCACCTGCTCGGGTCCTGCTGCTCGCATATCCGCGGATGCTTGGGTACGGCTTCAACCCTCTCAGCGTTTATTATGCTTATGACCGGTCGAACCAACTGATTGCACTCGTTTACGAGGTACGCAACACGTTTGGCGGTATCCACACCTACGTCGCACCTGTCAAAGCCGGCCAGTGCAGTGATGCAGGCATACGCCAGGATCAGAAGAAGCTGTTCTACGTGTCGCCCTTCGTCAGCATGGAACAACACTATTTCTTCCGCATGATGCCGCCGGGAAAAACCGTCCGCGTTCGCATTCTGGAAAAGGATTGCGAAGGCCCGCTTTTGTCTGCGACATTTTCCGGAACACAACACTCCCTGTCCAACGGCTCGATTCTGCAGGCCTGCCTTCAGGTGCCGCTGCTGACGTTTAAGGTCATCGGCGCCATCCATTGGGAAGCCTTTAAAATCTGGCGCAAGCGTGTACCATTTCACGCTCGACCCGCAGAAGATGCAGGGAATGACGGGTTGCCTGGGCAGACAGGTTCTGTCTTGCCAGTTTCAAACAACTGACGTTTCAAGAGGTTCTGCTATGAGTGAGCCGATTGTTCTGACCAAGGAAAACTTCCGCGCGGAGTTGAAGGGTACTCCACGCCTCGCCAAAATGGCGGCCGGCCTTGCCCTCAAAATCCGCTACGGGTCTCTTGAAGTTCAATTTCCAGACGGTCGAAGATTCCATATCAAAGGGCAGGAAGATGGCCCACACGGTGTTCTCAAGATCCATAACTGGGCGTTTTTCCGGATGGTCGTCCAAGCAGGCGACGTTGGTGTCGGAGAAGCCTTCATGGCGGGGTACTGGTCGTCGCCCGACGTGACCACATTTCTGGAAGTCTTCTGCATAAACCAGGAATCGACGCTGGAAGCTCTCCAGGGGAAGCCGATTACACGTTTTTTGATGTCGGTACGCCACTGGCTGAACTCCAACACCAAACGCGGGTCGAAGCGCAACATCTCGGCGCACTATGATCTCGGAAATGCATTTTACCGGGAATGGCTCGATCCTTCGATGACCTATTCCTCGGCGATCTACAGCAACGAAACCAACAATCTGGAACAGGCCCAAACCGAGAAATACGCTTCTCTGGTACGGCAGACGGGCATTACTCCCGATCACAAGGTTCTGGAAATCGGGTGTGGCTGGGGCGGTTTTGCGGAATATGTCGCAAAATCGGTTGGTGCCAACGTGCGAGCATTGACCATCTCGCAGGAACAATTCGATTACGCGCGCGAGCGGATCTACAAGGCCGGCCTCAACGACAAGGTTGAAGTGGTCTTCCAGGACTATCGCGACGAAAATGGCGTGTTCGACAGGATAGCCTCCATCGAAATGTTCGAGGCCGTCGGTGAAAAATACTGGCCGACCTACTTCCGCCAATTGTCGAAGTGCCTCAAGCCGGGTGGCAAGGCGGGCCTGCAGATCATCACGATCCAGGACAAGATGTTCGAGGACTATCGCAGAGGCACAGACTTCATCCAGCGTTATATCTTCCCAGGTGGAATGCTGCCGCCGCCCGGCCGTCTGGCGGAAATCGGCAAGTCCCTGGGCCTGGACCTTATGGATCAGAAGATCTTCGGGCAGGACTATGCAAGAACGCTTGCAGAATGGCGGCAGAGCTTCCGACAAGCCTGGCCAAGGATCAGTCCGCTGGGATTTGACGAGCGCTTCAAGCGCCTCTGGGAGTTCTACCTGCATTATTGCGAGGCAGGCTTCCGGTCCGGCAATATCGATGTTCGCCAGATGGTCTACGTCAAATCTGCCTGAGCAAGGCACTGATCTTGAAGACACACTTCAAAGGCCGGGATCACCCGGCCTTTTTCTTGTTCCAACCCGTGGACCGGGCGACCAGCGCGAAGTAGGCACTGTACGGCAACCAGCGCAAGAGCTTCAGTTGCCGAACAAATTTACGCGGAAATGCAATCTCGAAACGGCTTGGATGGGACAGGCCTTTCCTGATTTCCTCGACAGCCTCTTCCGGAGACATCAGATAAGGCATCGGAAACGGATTGGACTTTGTTGCCGGCGTATCGACAAAACCGGGACTGATGATCTGAATTCGGATCCCTGCAAGGTCCAGATCGAATTTCAAGGATTCAACAAGGTTGATCAACCCCGCCTTGGTGGCACCGTATGCAGCTGACGTCGGCAGACCGCCATAACCTGCCACAGACGACACCACTGCGATCTGCCCCCTGCCCGCCGCCTTCATGGCTGTGATTGCGGGCAGAAGCACATTAACCGTCCCCATGAGGTTCACATCAAAGCTTTTGCGAAAGGCGTCTGCATCGGCATCGAGGCCATCCTGCGGCAGATAAATGCCCGCATTAGCCACGAGCAGGCTCAAACCGCCGAAGTCCTGCTGAATTTTTTTCACGTGTTCGGCCATGAGGTCCGTCTTCGTGACATCCCCGGGCAGCGCATGAATTGAACCGGCAAGCGTCTTAGATCGCTTCTCCAGCTCCGCCAGATCCTGTTCCGAGCGGGCAGTTACAATGACCTTCCAGCCCGAACGGGCGAGGTCAAGTGCAAGCTCCCGGCCGATACCGGAACTTGCTCCCGTGATCCAGGCGCAACCGTGATCAGCTTGGGCAACATAATTCGTCTTGGGCAATTCATTCTCCCGGTTCGTTTGCCTCTTTACGCAAACAGACCGGGTGTCGGATTGAATTTTAGCGGATAAAGGGTGCGAACCAGCGGCCAACAGGGCCGGTCAACTGCAGGCGTCCCGCAGTCACCGCAAAGCAAATGCAGTCTTCACCTTCGTCAGCTATAGGCTTGTGGTCCACATCGCCATCGGCAAAGGCAACGTCACCAGCCACATAGTGGCCGTCTTCGTCCTTGAACCCGCCCGTCAATACCAGCGTAAGCTCAGTGCCGTGGTGCGTATGGGAAGGCATTGCTCGACCTGCCCGCACCCAAAGGAGACTGCTTGCGCAGCCGTCAATTTCACCGAACTTGCATTCCTTGACGCCTGGAAGGAGCGTTTTCCAGGGTAGCTGATCCATCGAGGAACCGATAATCGACTGCAGCGATTCGGGAACGGCCGGTCCGCCTTTCTCAGACAGTTCGGCGGCAGGCGCGTTATCGTTCAGGTCATCAACGGCGCCACTGAATATCGATCCGAGAAATTCGTCCCGATTGGAAATGGAGACCGGTTCGGCGTCTTCCAGCTCAAAGCCGGCAAGAGTTTCAAGTGAGCTTACGTATGACCTGTTGCAGTCGCTCATTTCGAGATGAGCACCGACCAATGCCTGCGCCGGATAGGTCAAGGTCCCGGCCGCATATCCGGCCAGTAACTCGTCCATTCCGGTCACGTTTTTTTCCATTACCGCTCTCATTTGGCTTTAGAATCCCAAGTTGCCTTACCGGCGATACGACAGGCAACAAAAATCGGATCAACAATTACACCAGAATTGTTAGAAATAGAATTTCAGTGAGCTGATTTCACGGAACAACTGATGGCGTGTTTTTGACACCAGAGGGAAAAAGGAACCTGATTGGCCTCAGGTGCTGGCATTCCCCATTTGAAGCCTTACATTGCGACCTTGATCAAGGCCCTTCAGACCTTTAGCGTCCGGGGCTTATCAGATTTCATCTGGCCGGTCAGCGCCACCGGACCAGATCAGCCGGGAAAGAATAAATGTCTGTGTCCGCTTCTGTTGTCGATGCGATCGGTAACACGCCCCTCATCCGTCTGAAAGCTCTGTCCGAGGAAACGGGTTGCGAAATTCTCGGCAAGGCCGAGTTCATGAACCCCGGTCAATCCGTCAAGGACCGCCCTGCCCGGCAGATGATTCTTGAAGCCGAAGCCCGCGGTGATCTCAAGCCCGGTGGTGTGATTGTCGAAGGCACAGCCGGAAACACCGGTATCGGACTGGCGCTGGTAGCCAGTGCGCGCGGCTACCGGACCGTGATCGTTATCCCGGAAACGCAAAGCCAGGAAAAGAAGGACATGTTGCGCCTGTGTGGTGCTGAACTTGTCGAAGTTCCGGCCAAGCCTTTTTCCGACCCCAACAACTACCAGCACGTCGCCCGCCGTCTTGCAGAAGAGATGGCACGGACTGAACCTAATGGCGTTATCTTTGCCGATCAGTGGAACAACCTCGATAACCGCAAGGCTCATTTCGTAACCACAGGTCCTGAAATCATGGCCCAAACGGGTGGCCGTGTTGACGGTTTCATCTGTGCGGTCGGTTCCGGCGGCACGCTGGCTGGCGTTTCAACCTATCTTCAGGAGAACAAGCCGGGTGTCGTCATCGGCTGCGCCGACCCGCGTGGCGCTGCGATGCAATCGCTGTTCACCACCGGCAAGGCTGTCGCCTCCGAAGGTGGATCGGTTTCCGAAGGCATCGGCCTTGGCCGCAGCACCGCGATTGTCGGCGATCTTAAAATCGATCACGCCTACACAATTCCGGACGAAGAAGCCCTGCCGCTGGTGTTCGATCTCGCAGAAAAGGAAGGGCTACTGCTGGGTGGCTCGACCGCTATCAACCTGGCCGGCGCCCGGCGCCTCGCACGCGAGCTTGGACCAGGCAAGACGATCGTCACGATCCTGTGCGACCACGGCACCCGCTACCAGTCCAAACTCTACAATCCGGACTTCCTCAGATCAAAGAATTTGCCGGTTCCGGAGTGGCTGGAGCGAAAAGTCACGATCCAGCCACCCTTCGCCTGATCGATTGACACCGGGGGGCATTACATGAGTTCAGCGGATCAAGCATTGGCGCAAGGCGGTGACGCGGCCGAAGCGGTGATCCGCGATGCCGTCACAGATGCCGGCGTTCTGGATGTCATGGCAAACAATCTCGGACTGGTCGCGGCATTTGTCGCGATCATGTACGTTACGGCAGGCATCTGCGCCGTTCGCGAAGTGATGAATTCAAGAACTTCCCAGGGGTCCGTCGCATGGCTGCTGTCCCTGTTTTTTCTGCCTTATCTCACGGTGCCGCTCTATTTCGTGTTCGGCTGGCGATCCTTTTCCGACTACGAGAAGATTCAAGCGACCCTTGGCCGGGCAGAACGGGCAAGGCGTGCAGACGAACTTGGCCTGACCGATCACGAGGAAACCAGAGACTGGCCGGTTCTTTCCCGCGTTGCCGGGGTTCCCTTCATGGCCGGCAACAAGGCAGACCTTCTCATCGATGGTGATGCGACGTTCACAGCCATCAAGAATGAAATTGCAAAGGCCAGAAACGTCATATTCTTCCAGTTCTTCGCCGTCCATGACGACGAACTGGGACGTGACATGGCCGACGCCCTGATCGCCCGTGCCAAGGATGGCATAACGGTCTATTTCCTCTACGACGATGTCGGCAGCCATTCTCTGTCAAAAGACTATCTGACCCGCTTGAAGAGCGCCGGTGTCAAGGTTTGCGGTTTCAACGAAAACCACAAGTTCCTGCGACTGCTTGGACCGATGCGTCTCAACTATCGCAATCATCGCAAACTGGTCGTGATCGACTACCGCGTCACATTTGTCGGCGGGCACAATGTTGCGGACCAGTATGTCGGCCGGGACAACTGGTTTGGCCACTGGCGCGACACCCATGTCCGTGTCGAAGGGCCCGCTGCCGTTGCTTGCGCACTCTCCTTTGTCGAAGACTGGCTCTGGGCGAGCGGCGAGCGCATCGAACTGCCTCAGGTTGGCGAAATTCCGATGCCTGGTGACGAAGCCGTTCTGGTGATGCCGACAGGGCCTGCAGACAAGCTGGAGGAATGCGCGCTGGCTTTTGTCGAAACGGCAGCCCGGGCACGAAAGAGGCTATGGATCACCACACCGTATCTGGTGCCGTCTCTCGACATCCAGACAGCGCTTTGCTCGGCAGCAATGCGCGGTGTGGACGTACGCGTTCTGATGCCGGAAAAACGTGATCACTGGACTGTATGGCTCGCAAGCCACGCCTATGAAGACACCCTCGTACAGCGCGGGGTGAAGGTTTACCGCTATATCGACGGTTTTCTGCACCAGAAGGTTACTTTGATGGACGACGAACTCGTTTCCATCGGCACGGTCAACTTCGACAACAGATCATTCCAGATCAATTTTGAACTGACCCTCTGGTTCACCCATCCGCGCATGATCGACAATGTCGAAAGCATGCTGGAGACCGATTTCCAGAACTCCCGCCTGACCTGGCCGGACGCATTCCAGTCCCGCAGTTATGTTTTTCGTGTCCTGGCTCAAGGCGCCCGGTTGCTGTCTCCTATTCTTTGATCAGTGTTCGAGACATGTTCAGTCCCTGACTGCGCGGCCATGCAGCGCGCCTCGTGCAGCTTGAAGGCAAAATCCAGCATCTGTTTTCTGAAACCGATGGAAGAGTGCCCCCTTCCGGACTGGTGCCGTCGAGGCGAATGATCTAAACCTCTATCAGACCAACTTCTCCGGCATCTGCAAACCATGGCTTACATACCCGACTACGCGACCCTGCTTGCCTTTACGGCCGCAGCACTGGTGTTGACCGTTACGCCAGGACCCGACATGACGCTGTTCATGAGCAAGACGCTGACACAAGGCCGACGCGCCGGGCTTGCTGCTGTGTTTGGGGCAACCTGTGGTCTGATCCTGCACACCGTGCTTGCTGCGATCGGTGTTTCCGCCCTGCTTTCAGCGTCGGCACTTGCATTTACAGTGCTGAAGATCGTCGGCGCCGCTTATCTGATTTATCTCGCAGTTCAGGCCGTCAGGAACGGGTCCAGCCTTGCGCTGGAAGCAGCCTCCGTGAAGAAGCAACCTATTCACCGGGTCTGGCTACAGGCACTCGGGATCAACATCCTCAATCCCAAGATCGTCTTGTTCTTCGTGACCTTCCTGCCTCAGTTTGTCAGCGCGGCGGATCCGAACGCGACAGGAAAACTGATGTTCCTCGGGTTTTACTTCGTCGTTCTGGGAATGCCCATCTGCGCGGCGATGGTTCTGGGAGCCAGTGCGTTTGCCCGTTTCCTGAAGTCCTCGCCGAAATTCATGCGTGCCTTCGACTGGGCTTTTGCGGGCATCATGGGCACCTTCGCCCTGAAGCTTCTGGTGGCCAAGGCAAACAGCTGAACCGGTTCCTTTGGCTGCCGGTGACCCGTGGTGACTGAGCGTCCAAAACCAGTCTAGCGTGCCAGCAGCTCTCTCAGGCCGGCGGGGGTAACTTGGGCCATCTTGCGAAAGTCCCGGCTCATATGGTGGCGGTCCGAATAGGACGCCTGGTAGGCAATCTCATCGAGACAGCAGTCGCCCGACGCCATCATACGCGTCGCCTTTCGCAGACGGACGAAACGAGCGAGCCTGGCGTAGCCCAACCCCGCCTCCGATAGCCGCCGGGAAAGACTTCTCGGCGATAAACCAAGTCCCGACGCTGTTGACGACAAGCCAGGATGCTCCCCCACTGAAAGTTCGAGACTGCCGACGACCCGCGCAAGAAGTCGGTTCGTACCCGGCCCCTGAGGCCTGTTCAGCAGGTGGTGAAAAGACAGGCTTGAAGCAGAAGACATCATTCCAATCTCGGATTTGAACCCGGAAGCTTCTTCTGCAGGAATAATCAGGATATCGCTGTCGAAGTCCAAGTTGCCTTCGACGAATTTGCCGAACCGATAAATCGGCCGGGAAGCAGTGCCGCGGCTAACCGCCCAGATGTCCTGAATATGTATCCCTGCGCTTTCAAGCGTTCCGGTCGCGACACCGGCCAGCATTGCCGGTCCGAATGGTTTCTGGTTTGCGGGGCGTATCTTGTAGGGAGACAGGACCAGTGAATTGCGCTGTACGGCAGAAATAAAATCTTTGCCGTGGCCACTCTCCTGAAACCGAAAGGACGCCTGCAGTGCCAGGACACCCGACCATCTGTTCACCAGATCGGGCATGCTCGGCGCACTCGTCAGGAGATGACTGATCACATCGAAACCAGTAGGACGACCTAGAGCATGCGCCAGATTGAAAACCGCTCCGCATCCTCGTGAAGCGTAGAGCATTCCGATACGGGACAGTGGATCCCTCGCCTCAGCGCCATGCAAAACGGATTTCCCGTAAATTGCGGGAAACCGTGCCTCAGCCTGCTTCGCAAAACGCCTCAACCACCAGTTCCAATACGCCGAATAGGCTTCTCCGAGCGGCTCGTTGACACGCACGTTCTCCGCACCTTGTTGCGGCTTATTGGGAATTTTGGCGTCGATATTCACAGGTCTTCTTTCGACCGTGCTGCAGGATGAAATGTGCCCTGGAACGAAACCAAGGGTTTAGCGCAAATGCAAGCATCGAAATCGAGGGGAACATGCGCAACTTGAAATCTCAGCTACTACTTCTTGCACTGACGTCACTGGTTACACTGATGGGCAGTTTTTACGCACTGGCTGATCCGGCCAACCTGACGGCAGGCGAGATCAACGACATGATGTCGGGAAACTCCATCCATGGTTTCTTTCCCGACGGTGTGACGGAATACAAGCAGAACAACCACGCCGACGGCATCGCCGTTGTCGTGGTCAAGGGCGACAAGATCCGGAACATTCCGTGGGAAGCCGTCGAAATTAACGGGACTGGTCAATATTGCGAAGACTGGAGCGGCGATGGCTGGGGCAAACCCTGTTTCACGGTGACGCGCGAAAACCCGGCCAAGCCAATCTTTACAAATGCAAAAGGCAAGGCAAATGCACAGAACTGGTCAGAAGGTTTTGTCGATCTGAATTTCGCCGACTGAACTTGGTCCACATCATTGTTATCGCCCGCGGTCCGGCCGGATTGCGGGCGTTTGTTTTTCATGACCCCGGTTTCCGGCAAATAGGGCCTTGCACCGCATGCTGTTCGTTGGTCAATTCGACGCTATTCGTTTCAGGGAGTTCCGGATGACCACGCCTTTATTTCGCGACGATGCCTATCTCAGAACATGTGAAGCCGAAGTGACCGGCATCAACGAGCGTGGCGGCATCGTGCTTGATAGAACGGTTTTTTACGCGACCGGTGGCGGTCAACCGGGCGACAGCGGCACATTGGAGCTGGAAGACGGCACGAAGATCGACATTGCCAGCACGGTCTATGATGACGACAAGAAAACCATCGTCCATGTTCCTTCAGAAGGACAAAACCTGCCTGCCGCCGGCACAAAAGTGACCGCCCATTTGGACTGGGCAAGACGGTACCGGTTGATGCGCATGCACACGGCCTTGCATCTATTGTCCGTGGCCGTGCCCTTTCCCGTTACAGGTGGTCAAATCGGGGATCCCGAAGGACGGCTTGATTTCGATATGGGGGAAGAAACAATCGACCGGGAAGCGCTTCTGGAGAAGCTCAATGCGCTGGCTTCTGGTGATCACGAAGTAACCACCCAATGGATCACAGACGAAGAACTCGATGCCAACCCGGGTCTGGTCAAGACCATGTCCGTCAAGCCGCCCCGTGGGTCTGGCAGGGTAAGACTGGTCAGGATCGGCGATGATGTGGACTTGCAGCCTTGCGGCGGTACCCATGTAACGAGAACCTCTGAAATCGGCCTGCTTGAACTCGGCAAGATCGAAAAGAAGGGCAAGCAGAACAGGCGCGTCCGGATCCGCCTGACCGACTGACAAGCAAACGGAGGAAGTTGAAATGAAACTGTCAGGTGGCTGCCGGTGTGGAGCTGTTTCCTTCGAAGTGGAAAGCAGAACCCCATACCCCTACATGCGCTGTTACTGTTCCATCTGCCGTAAGACAGGTGGCAGCGGCGGTTATGCAGTCAATCTGATGGGAGACGCCGGCAGCCTTGAGGTATCGGGCGCGGAGACGAAGTCGGTCTACAACGCTGTCATTGATGGAAAGACCAGTCCTGCGGAACGTCATTTCTGCAAGGCTTGTGGATCTCACTTGTGGCTTTGGGATCCGCGTTGGCCTGAACTGGTGCATCCACATGCAGGAGCGGTCGATAGCCCCTTGCCAACACCGCCAGAGATTGTCCATATCATGCTGGCGTTCAAGCCTGACTGGATCGATGTGCCGAGCGGTCCCGGACACGTTCATTTCCAGAACTATCCGGACCTCTCCATCGAAGACTGGCACAAGTCCAAAGGCTTGCTGGAGACCTAAGGAGCCGTAATGACCGACCATCCCCTCGTATCGACCCAATGGCTGGACGATCATCTCTCCTCGCCTGATCTGATTGTCATCAATGCCTGGATGCCGCCGGTCACGCATCCAGATGCTCCGCCTGTCTATCCGAACGCGCACATTCCGGGTGCCGTCTTCTTTGACGTCAACGAGGTCTGTGACAAGACCAGCGATCTGCCTCACATGCTGCCAGCTCCACATGTGTTTTCGTCAACCATGCGGAAGATGGGGATAGGCGACGGTCAGACACTGGTGGTCTACGATGATTTTGGTTTCTATTCCGCGCCACGCGTCTGGTGGACGCTTCGCAGCATGGGCGCCGAACGAGTTTATGTTCTGGATGGTGGTTTTCCGAAGTGGCGGGCAGAAGGCCGTGCTTTTGACGACGATACGCCCCGCAGAGTTCAAAGCCACTTCTCGTCCCGTCTGAACCATGGTGCCGTTGCCGACCTCGACCAGATCCGCTCCACCATTGCAAATGGTTCACGGCAAATACTGGATGCAAGGTCTGCCGAACGATTTGCCGGAGAAGCGCCAGAGCCGCGTGCCGGACTGAAGTCGGGTCACATGCCGACCGCGCTCAACCTGCCCTTCACCCAGCTCATCGCGGAAGACGGCACATTCTTGCAGAAGGAAGACCTGGCAAAGGCTTTTCAGGATGCTGGAGTGGATCTCGACAAGCCCGTCACGACCTCTTGCGGTTCCGGTGTCACAGCGGCAATCCTGACGCTTGGCCTTACCGTGCTCGGTGCTCGGGATCTTGCGCTTTACGATGGTTCCTGGGCGGAATGGGGAAGCCGGGACGACACGGACGTCGTCACCGGCCCAGCTTGAGAGATCAGATAGCGCCTTGATCAGGTCCCAGTCTGTAAGGTTTCAAAGAAATCCCGGATCTCATCCGAGATCGAACTGGTGCTTGAAGACATTCTGCTGGATGCAGCCAACAGACTGTCGGCCGCCTGATCGGTTGCGGTGATTGCCTGTTCGACACCGCCAATGTTCTCATCAAGGGTCTGCGTTCCCGAAGCGACCGTCTGGATGCTGTGGGAAATTTCCTGCGTTGCAGCACCCTGCTCTTCAATCGCAGCTGCTATCGACGACGTCATTTCGTCAAGTTGCTTGACCACTTCGGAAATCGACTGGATGGAGGCCACGGCATTGTCCGTCGAACTCTGGATTTCGGTTACTTGCTGGCTTATTTCCTCGGTGGCCTTTGCAGTCTGTTCTGCTAGGGTTTTCACTTCGCTTGCGACCACCGCAAATCCCTTGCCGGCATCGCCGGCACGGGCAGCCTCGATCGTAGCGTTCAGAGCCAGCAAATTGGTTTGTTCGGCAATCGCCTGAATGAGACCGATCACATCCCCAATTTTCTGGGCTGCACCTGCCAGGCTGGCCACCTGAAGACTTGATTGTTCTGTGCCGCCTGCCGCCTGGCTGGCAATACGGGATGCACCGGAGATCTGCTTCGAAATTTCCTGGATGGAACTGGAGAGCTCTTCCGTTGCAGAGGCTACGGTCTGGACGCTGACGCTGGAGTCTTTTGAAACATGACCGGCGTTCTCAACCTGGCTTCTCGCGGTCTGCGATACACTCGTCAAATGCTCGGCTTCACCCGCAACGCTGCGAGCACCGGCCTCCACATCGGCCAGCGGTTGCTTGACGCTGTTCTGGAACTTTTCGATGGCCTTGTTCAACCGTTCCGTCTGCGCTGCACGCTCCAGAAGAAGTTCTTCTTCGTAGGTTGATATGGCAAGGTCCATGTCAAGGAAGACGGCCGCCGTGACATCGTTCAACAAGACGGCAAGGTTTTGAAAAGACCGTCTGTATTTACGGGTCAGATGAGCATGCAGATGGCGCAGGACATAAAGATATCCGGCAATGTACCAACGCGGCTCCAGCCCGATGCGGCAATGCACATGACCGATCTGGTTGATGCTCTGCTGGTAGCTCTGGTCGAAGCCTGACGTGAACAGTTTCTTCCAATGGCCCTTTTGTGCTGAAACAAGTCGGGGCTGATGCGAGCCGACGAGTGCAGCCAGATTTGGCTGGGTGTTGATGTGAACGTAGAACCCCGCCAGTACATCGTCCAACACCGGCTCGATAACCGGCCAGAGCTTTCTGAGATTTTCGATTGTCGAGTGGTCAATCTGGGCGAATTTCAAACGGGCTTGGAAGTCGTATTCCTGATCGCTCATGGCAGGTCACCTTGATAAAAACTGACCCTACGTGACCCGACAATTCTAAATAAACCATAAATTGTATTTTTACGTACGACATAGTGACAATGGCGCGTTGAGCCACAACGAAAACGGAATAGGAATAATTACCAATCCCCTGATTTTTGGCCGTTTTTTAGGCAATAAAAACGCGACACTCGATTCTTCCGGATGAGAGCGATAAACACAACCTGAAAACGCAGGCAGAGATACTTTGGTCGTATTCCGGTTGTCCAAAACAAGGATCACTCACCCGGCTGGGGTCTTGCCTTCATCCCCTCCGGTTTCTTGCGTGAAGGCTCCAGACTGATCAGAAAGTCGGCACGTGTTCCGGCAAGATGATGGCCAGGCCAGATTTCCAGAGCATCGTTCAATTTCCCTTTCGGGTATCGAGCGAAAATGTCCTTGCGAACGTTCTGCGCAATCCTGCGCTGCCCCATTCCGAATACGTCACACATTGCTCCGCGCGAAATAAGATGTGCTTCTGCGCCGTACCTTCTGGCAGACACATACCCGTTAAGGTGCAGTCCGATGGCATCGGCAATCCGATGTACCTTTGCCCGGTCATGTCCCTGGCCGACAAGGTGGTGTTGGCAGCGTTCCGCGCCATGGACCACGAAACAGCAATCCCGCGGCTCGCTGGTCCGGCCTGACGCCAGGCCTACGTCATGCAATATGGCTGCACAGAAGAGGATTTCCTTGTCGACAGTGAGCTTACGATAGCCACCTAACAAGAGACCAAAGTAATAGGTGCGCCAACTGTGCCGCATCAGGTCCAAATTCTGGACTTCGTCGGCAAAGTCCAACGCATCCCGGACCAATGCGGTCTCCGGTGGCTGCAGTCCTTCAAGGTCTGCGCCGAAGGTGTTGATCAGGCCCAGTTTTCCTCTGAAAGCATCCAGCGCTTCAAGCATCCCCATACGGCCAAGATTTGTAAGCACCTTAAGCTTTTCAGTTCTTGTCAGTCGCCCATTGCTGAACTGACCAGACCTTCGTCCCCAAGCTACCGTTCCCATGTCTGCAGTGTTTTCCGGCATCTCCCAAAACGTCTCCATTGATTGCTCCATTTTTATGTACCGTATCGCATAAAAATAGACATGTCGATATTTATGTGCGAATTGGTATAAAATGAAAGCCGAAAACAAACGCGGCCGTCCGCGCAAATTCGACGAAGACATCACGCTCGACCGCATCATGCTGGTGTTCTGGCAGCACGGCTATGCCGCTACCACTCTCGACCAGATAGCAGAAGCAACAGGCCTGAACAGACCCAGCCTCTACGCCGCATTCGGCAGCAAGAAAGACATGTATCTGAAGGTGATTTCACGGTTCGCGGACCAGATGCAGGCCCACCTGAAGGCGGCAGGACAGACAAAAACAGGGCTGAAACCCCGGCTCAAGGCCATCATGACAGCTGCTATCGATCTTTATTGCGGCAGGTCGACATTTGGTGATGCGGCCTATGGTTGCCTGGCCATCTCCACACTGACGACTGAAGCTGCTGATGATCCTGACTTCAGATCAATGCTGGCGCATGTCGTTGAGCGAATGGATCGAGGGTTCGCCGGTCTGATTTACGCGGAGATGAAAGACTCGGTTCCGGAAGCAAGCGTCCAGTTCGCCGCCCAGCATTTGTCTTTGATGCTGCACGGTCTTTCGGTTCGCGCCCGGGCTGGGGAATCTCGCGATATCCTGGTGGAACTGGCAGAGGCTGCTGTTGACCGGCTTGTACCGGACCCTGCTTCAGCGCCCGTTATGTAGATCCAGCGACCAATCAAGCGTCAGGGGCAGCGGCGTCCACATGCCGGTCTTTACCCCTGCCCGCCTCAACATGTCGGCCGTCCAGGTGTTGCAGCCCATCATCGCGTTGAAGCCGCCAACTGCCGGAAAGAAAATGTCGTGTGCGTCGTACGCCACGCCGGGAATTGCCGTCGGAGGCGCTGTGCCATCTGACTGGAAACTGGTCCTGATATCATTGACCAGCTCATCAAATTCCAGCTGGCTCAGTTCAACTACGCGGACGCTTTCCTGTTCAAGCGGAATATCGCCGGTACGACGGACATGCATGACCGAAGCATCCCAGGTCAACGCGTCAATTACCGGACCCGGTTTCAAATCACCCCACGTTGGTGTTTCGATATAGAACGACCGCCCACCCCAGCCGAAAGCAATCCAGAAAACACCCGGATAATCCAGCTCCAGCCCGCCATCCGATACGAATCCGAACGCCTCCAGCACGTCCGGATCGGCTGGGAGGGCGATATCAGTATGGATGGGATTGTTGAGTATCAGAATACGCCGTTTATCTGCTGAACTTTGCGCAACTTCCATAACCGGGTTGGAATCGAACAAAGGCCTCGGAACGAGTGCTCCGAGGCCCAGTGCTACAACAGCAGTGAAGACAACAAGGCAAATTCCAATCAGGAACCTGCGCAGCAGTTTCATCATCCGCAGTCTTTAGCCGATCAGTGGTGCAGGATCTGGCTCAGGAAAAGCTTGGTACGTTCATGCTGCGGATTGGTGAAGAACTCTTCCGGCTCGTTCTGCTCCACGATCTGCCCCGCATCCATGAAGATAACGCGGTTTGCAACCTTGCGGGCAAAGCCCATTTCGTGAGTGACGCACAGCATGGTCATGCCTTCTTCGGCAAGTCCGACCATCACATCCAGAACTTCCTTGATCATTTCCGGATCGAGCGCCGAGGTCGGCTCATCGAACAGCATGATTTTCGGGTTCATGCACAAAGACCGTGCAATAGCAACGCGCTGCTGCTGGCCACCGGACAGCTGCCCTGGATATTTGTTGGCCTGCTCGGGGATCTTGACGCGCTCGAGATAGTGCATCGCAATGTCTTCGGCTTCCTTCTTGGGCATCTTGCGAACCCAGATCGGAGCCAGAGTGCAGTTCTCCAGGATCGTCAGATGCGGGAACAGGTTGAAGTGCTGGAAGCACATGCCGACTTCGCGGCGAATTTCGTCGATCTTTTTCAGATCGTCCGTCAACTCGATGCCATCAACAAGGATCTGTCCAGCCTGATGTTCTTCCAGACGGTTGATACAACGGATCATCGTGGATTTGCCGGAACCTGACGGTCCGCAGATAACGATACGTTCGCCGCGCATGACCTTCAGGTTGATGTCGCGCAGAACGTGGAAATCCCCGTACCACTTGTTCATGTTCTTGATTTCAATAGCCACGTCCGTATCGGAGATGGTCATTCTGGAACGGTCGGCTGCGAGTTCCTCGTCGCGTACAGCGTTTTCAGACATAGTTTTTAACTCCAAGAGTGTCCTGTGGCCGGGGCGCTGCGGTTCATCGCGCGCCCCGGAAGCGATTTGCTAGCGTTTGTGTCCTGTATGAAGCTTCTTCTCCATGAAGATGGAGTAGCGCGACATGCCGAAGCAGAAGGTCCAGAACACCACTGCAGCGAACAGGTAACCCGTGTGACCGGTGCTGGGCGTCGACCATGTCGGATCCGTGAAGGACGACTGGATCTGGCCGAGAAGGTCGAACATGCCGACGATCAGAACCAGAGTCGTATCCTTGAACAATCCGATGAAGGTGTTGACGATCCCGGGGATCACGAGCTTCAGAGCCTGCGGCAAAATGATGAGATACATCATCGGCCAGAACCGGAGCCCGAGCGCCATGGCGCCTTCATATTGCCCCTTCGGAATGGCCTGCAGGCCACCGCGGACCACCTCTGCCATATAGGCAGCAGAGAACAGGGTCACGCCGATCAGCACGCGCAGCAGCTTGTCGAAGGTCACGCCTTCCGGCAAGAACAACGGCAGCATCACCGACGACATGAACAGAACCGTGATCAGCGGAACACCGCGCCAGAACTCGATGAAGATAACCGAGACAAGCTTGATGATCGGCATTCTTGATCGACGTCCAAGCGCCAGCGCGATACCTAGCGGTAGCGAGGCCACAATACCCGTGACCGCGATGACAAGCGTGACAAGCAAACCGCCCCAAACCGCTGTTTCAACGATCGGCAGGATTACCGCATCTCCGATGACCAGGCCGGTCAGCAGGAAGTATGCGATGATCGGGAAGACGACCAGAAACAGGATTGCGTTGATTTTCTTGAACGGCGCGCTGGGGATTGCCAGCGGCACGAGCAAAACCGCGAACAGGAAATAGACGATGTTCACCCGCCAGATTTCCTCGGTCGGATACCGGCCATAGATGAACTGCGGGAAGTATGCTTCCACGTAAGCCCAGCAGGCACCGCTATGGCCGCCATCCTGCGGCAGACACGCTTCGCGATTGTCGCCGCTCCAGACAGCATCGATAAATGCGAACTGGATCAAAGGCGCGATAAGTGAGTAGGCGATCAGAATGCCGATTACAGTCAGAACGGTGTTGCCGATGGACGAAAACAGGTTCTGACGCATCCAGCCGATGACGCCGGTGGTCGAGATCGGCGCCGGCAGTCGCGGCGCCTCCTCGGTTCTGATTTGGAACATATCAGTGTTAGCCATTTTGCGCTCCTTACCGTTCCACGAGCGCCATGCGCTGGTTGTACCAGTTCATGAAGGCCGATGTGATGAGGCTGAGCGACAGATAGACAACCATCCAGATACCGATGATTTCAATCGCCTGGCCGGTCTGGTTGAGCACCGTTCCACCCATCGAGACGAGGTCCGGATAGGCAATGGCAACTGCCAGTGAAGAATTCTTGGTAAGGTTCAGGTACTGACTCGTCAGCGGCGGAATGATCACGCGCATCGCCTGGGGAATGACCACCAGTCTCAACGTCGGTCCGTTCCTCAGACCAAGAGCATGCGCTGCTTCGGTCTGACCATGGCTCACTGCCTGAATACCGGCACGTACGATCTCAGCGATGAACGACGCGGTATAGATTGCCAGGGCTGCGGTAAGAGCCAGGAATTCAGGAATAATATTGATCCCGACATTGAGTTCGAACCCCTGACGCAGGATTGGCCCGGTTTCGACGAAGTTCGGATGTTCAAGAGTGATCGGCATGCCGGTTGCAAAGTACGTCAGCAAAGGCAGGCCAATAATAAGTCCGACCCCCGTCAGGAACGACGGGAACGGTTGCCCTGTGGCCTCCTGACGCTTGCGCGCCCAACGTGCCACGAAGAACGCTACTGCTATCCCGATCAGGAACGCATAGCCAATCCATTCCGATCCGGTCCCCATGATGGGTTTGGGAAGCCGAAGACCGCCAATATTCAGGTGGAAAGTGTCAAACAACGACCATTTTTCACGCTTGCCGGGGATCGATCGCAGAACCGCGAAGTACCAGAAAAAGATCTGCAGCAGCAGCGGTATATTACGGACCAGCTCGACGTAGCAATACGCCAGACGGCTGATGACCCAGTTGTTCGACAAGCGGGCGACACCGATGATGAACCCAAAGATCGTGGCGAAGAAGATACCTACGCCCGCCACAAGCAGAGTGTTCAGGAAGCCGACATAGATCGCTCTTCCGTAACTTGATGTCTCAGAGTAGGAAACCAGTGACTGGTTGGTTCCAAACCCGGCTGTATTTTCTAGAAAGCTCCAACCGGAGGCGATGTTCTGCCTCTCCAGGTTGGCTATCGTGTTCGAAACGATGACATATCCCAAAGTCACCAGCGCGACGACCAGCAGCAGCTGGTAAAAGATGCCGCGCGCTTTGGGATCGTTCAACAGCGAAGCACGCGCCGGCGCCCCCGCCGAGTCCTGCTCCATTACTGACATAGAACCTCGCCCAAGTTTTCACGAAAGAGCCCGGCACGCAGCCTCTCCTCAATCGTGTCTGACCTGCTTCCCTGGCCGCACTTTGTCGGCACTCCCCTATCGACGGAAGCAGTCTGTTCCCCCACGCGGTTGCCGGGTATGTTGTCCGGTTTTTATTGCGTGGAATTTATTGAGGGTTCCGGCAGAACAACCGCCGGAACCCCTTCAATCCTCAATCAAAGAAGAGGATTAGCGGACCGGCGGTGCGTACATGAAGCCGCCGTCGTTCCACAGAGCGTTTACGCCACGGGAGATGCCGAGCGGAGTGTCCGGACCAACGTTGGCGTTGAAGGACTCTTCGTAGTTACCGACGTTTTTGACGATCGCATAGGCCCAGTCGTTCGGCAGGCCGATAGCTTCGCCAAATGCGCCCTCAACGCCCAGAAGACGCTTAATGGACGGGTTGTCGGAAGACTTCATCTCGTCAACGTTTTCAGAGGTCACGCCGAGCTCTTCTGCGTTGAGCATCGCGTTCAGCGTCCACTTAGCAATGTTGAACCACTCATCGTCGCCCTGACGGACAACCGGACCCAGAGGCTCCTTGGAGATGATTTCCGGCAGGACCATGTGGTCGCCCGGGTTGGTCAGCTTCAGGCGCTGTGCGTACAGGCCGGATGCGTCAGTGGTGTAAACGTCGCAACGACCGGCGTCGTATGCAGCCACAACTTCGTCGGCCTTTTCGAAGGCGACGATTTCGTACGGCATGTTGTTGGCGCGGAAGTAGTCGGCAACGTTAAGCTCAGTGGTCGTACCGGTGTTGGTGCAGACCGAAGCGCCGGACAGTTCCAGTGCGGAAGTCACGCCCAGGTCCTTACGAACCATGAAGCCCTGACCGTCATAGTAGTTCACACCAGCAAAGTTAAGACCCAGCTGAGTGTCGCGGGACATGGTCCAAGTGGTGTTGCGGGACAGAACATCAACTTCGCCGGACTGAAGCGCGGTGAAACGCTCTTTAGCGGACAGCGGAGTGTATTTCACAGCGGACGCATCGCCGAACACTGCTGCAGCCATAGCGCGGCAGTAGTCAACGTCGATACCGGTCCAGTTCCCCTGAGCATCCGGGTTCGAGAAACCCGGCAGACCCTGACTCACGCCACACTGAATGAAGCCCTTTGCCTTGACGTCTTCCAGCGTCGTTGCACCAGCAGCCGTCGTCGCGGCGACTCCCATAGCAGCGCCGATTACGAGCGGAAGGAATTTATTGGACATGGATATGCAGCCTTTATTTGTTACCCATACTTTTATTATGCCGGGTTTGTTCGAAAGACATCTTCTCCGTCTCTTGTAACCGGACGGATGCCAGCCTTGACGGCTGCTTCCTCCAGATATCTTTCGTCCCACCCAACGGTTCCATACGATGGCATTTAGCTGTTCGGGTCAAGTACTTGCTGCAGATATCTCGTCAAATTTCTCGAGCTATCCGCCATTTGCCATCAGGTTGGATGCACAAACAGCGAACATGTCTAAATCGAATTCATTCAATGCCTAAAAAGGGTTCAATGCATTTAGCGGAGACCTTGTGAAGGTTAACGCTAATCGAAAAATTCTCCACACAAAGACCCGCACACAACACATGAAATGGCGGTTGCGACCATGACGCGAATGACTAAAGTGAGCGCTCGGCGCTCGGCAGCTCAATGTCGCGCCGCCTCTCGCAAAACACACACCCAAGAGCCTTCATGTCTTCCACCAATTCCAAGCCGCCGTTGAGGCAGGATACCAAACTGGCGCATGCAGGGCGCGACCCGCTTGCATTTCACGGTTTCGTCAATCCGCCTGTCGTGCATGCTTCGACTGTTCTCTACCCCGACACCAAAACCATGGTGACGGGTGCCCAGACCTATTCCTACGCCCGCAGGGGCAACCCGACCACGGACTCCCTTGAAGGTGCCATGAAGGAGATCGAAGGGGCAGCCGGGGTCAAGATCGCGAATTCGGGTTTGAATGCCATTGCATTGGCCATCCTGTCCTGCGTGAAATCCGGTGACCACATCCTGATTGTCGATACGGCTTACGGACCGACCCGCCATTTTGCCGACACTGTTCTGCCAGGCATCGGGGTTTCCGTGACCTTCTACGATCCGAAGATCGGCGCCGACATCAAGACACTGTTTCAGGAAAACACGACAGCCGTGTTCACCGAAGCACCCGGCTCCCTCACATTCGAGATGCAGGATGTTCCGGCGATTGCCGCCGAGGCCCGTGCCATCGGCGCAACCGTTCTGATGGACAATACCTGGGCGAGCCCGATTTACTGCCAGCCACTGTCCATGGGGGTCGATCTGTCGATCCAGGCGGGCACCAAATATCTTGTCGGACACTCCGACGCCATGCTCGGTACGGTCGCTGCCAGCGAACGCGCCTGGGAAAAACTGGATGCGTTCTGCGGTGCCATGGGGTGCCACGTCGCGCCGGATGACATCTACCTCGGCCTGCGGGGCCTCAGAACTCTGTCCGTGCGCCTTGAACGGCATCAGCGCAACACGCTAGCCGTGCTTGGCTGGCTGAAGGACCAGCCCAACATCGATCGCATCCGCTATCCAGGCCTTGAATCGGATCCTGGTCATGCTCTCTGGAAACGAGATTTTTCGGGAGCCTCGGGCCTGTGCGCCTTCGACTTCAGTGAAAGCACGACACAGGAACAGGCCTACGCCTTCCTGGATGCGCTCACGCTTTATGGTCTCGGGTATTCGTGGGGTGGTTTTGAAAGCCTTGCCATTCCGGTTCGCCTCAAGGGCGGCCGCACGGCAACCCCGGTAAACCTGGATCGCCAGTCGGTTCGCCTCCACATCGGCCTGGAAGACCCGGAAGATCTGATTGCCGATCTGGATCAGGCACTGACGAAGGCATTCGGCTGACAGACTGTCGAGCGAAGGGCGGAACGGCTCAGATCGTAGGGTCGTTCCGCTTTTCCTTGAAGATCAGCCACAGGTTCCGGAAATAGATTAGCAGACCCAGTCCCTGACCGGCGATGAAGACCGGATCCTGTCGTTGAATGGCATAGATCAGCAGCAGCGACCCACCCGCAACGGAAAAGAACCAGAAAGCGACCGGCACGATTGAGCGGCCGACGCGCTCGGATGCGATCCATTGAATGACGAAGCGCATCATGAACATGGCCTGGGCGAAGAAACCCAGAATGATCCAGAAGTCCAATTGCGCGATGAAAACCGCATGGATCCATTCGTATAGAGCACTCATGTCTCAGGTCCAGTCAGTGTTTTTGAAAGGTCGGCGGGCTTCTCCACCCGGATTGGGGCATTAATCAGGTCAGCGGCCGGACATCCGGAATTTTTTTACGGCGGCGGCGCAGCCACCACACTCCGAACAGATCCAGCACACCGACCAGCGCCCTGTCAAAGATCCCGTATTTAGACGTTCCATGGCGCCGCTGCCGGTCCTGCACGTCGATATGGGTGACACCGTAACCCTCGCGGATCACGAGTGCGGGCAAGAACCGGTGCCAGCTGTCGAAGTACGGCAGTTGCAGGAACACTTCCCGGCGCAGGGCCTTCAGGCCGCAACCGCTGTCACGAGTGTTATCCCGCAGGATCGCGCCGCGCAGCTTGTTTGCAAACTTCGACGCATAGCGCTTGGCCAGGCTGGCCTTGCGGCCAAGCCTTTGCCCGGCGGCAAGAGCAACTGCCGGGCCGGCAGCGTCGAGAGCGTCCAAAAGCGCCGGAATATAGGCGGGGTTGTTTTCGCCATCGCCGTCTATGGTCGCGACGACGTCGCCCCTCGCATTCAAAAGACCAGTGCGCACCGCGCAGCTCTGGCCACAAGACTTCTCGTGCCTGACCGGCCGCAGCCAGTCATGGGTTGCCGCGTAATCCTGCAACACGATATCCGTGCCGTCGGACGAGCCATCGTCGATGACGATGACCTCGAAACGCCTGCCCTGCAATGCTGCCTCGATTTCATCCAGCAGGATGGGCAGGTTTTCCGCTTCGTCCTTCGCGGGAACCACGACCGTGACGGCGAGCGCGCCCTTGCTGGCCGCAACAGCTTCCAGATAGCTTTGTGTCATGCGCTTGTCCGTTCTGTCGTGTCTGCCGCAGGGGCCTCGGCTTCCACACGGTCGGCGCCACGCTGGCCGCGCAGAACCTGCCAGACAGCCCGCACACAGGCCTTGGCAGACAGGACATTCATGTTGGGTACAATCTTTCCGGAGGAAGACAGGTGAAAGCCGATCCGCCGCCGGGCCATGGCACGAACCGTGAAAAAGGTGAACGTCATCCCCAATAGCGTGCCTGCGATGACGTCGCTGGGGTAATGCGCCCCGACCATGACGCGGCTGAACGCAAGCCAGAAGCCCGCAACAATGATCAGCCACCGGTAGGCCGGGAAAATAAAGGCCAGCGCAGTTGCAAGTGCAGCGACAGTGGTCGAATGACCAGAGGGGAAACTGGTGAAGGTGCCGTCGAAGGCCAGAAAGTCGAAGCGGACCGGACCAACCTCCTCGTAAAGCTTGGGACGCGCCCGGCCGAGCGACCACTTGAATGCAATGGCCAGAAGCCCCGTCGCGGCGACTGAATAAAAGATGAAGGCCGCATAAGTGAACACTGCGCCGATTGCCATGCGCAGGCGGAATGCGTAGCGCCCGGCATCCAGCGCCAGCAGAAACAGGCAGCATAGACCGGTAGAAACGAGGATCCAGTCGGCCTTGCCGATATCGGTAAAGGTTCGGAAGGCGGCCCGGTATTCGCCCGGGAGGGAGCGCAGCCACGGGTAGGTCGGAACATCGAACGCAACGACTGCAATGCCAACCGTCAACAAGAGGACTGCAAGGATATCCTGCGGCCGCTGCCCGGGTGGAAGCGGATCCCTGTTGTGGCGCGCACGTTCCCTGCGACCGGAAAACAGTATTGCAGCCCGCCGAGAATTCCCGCGCATGCGCGCCAGAACATGCCAGACAAATTTACTGCTGTTGCTCATTGCCGTCTTCTGAAACCGTCGTCGGCACGGACTTCTCATAAAGCCCGATATCGACATCGTCCCCGCCGTTGATATTGAGGCCGTCTACCCTTTTTACAGCCTCCGGCACAAGACCAATCTCCTTTGCGGCGGCCAAAAACGCGGCTTCTTCCCGGCTTTCTATTGCCGCGATACGGCAGGTAGCTGGATTCGCGGCTTCATCGGCAGCAAGAAAGGCGGCGGCATCCTGCGCCGAAACGATCTTTGTCGTCGTGCCTTCCAGGAATATGAAACTGGGTTCGTGAAAACCGGTGGTCACGACCAGACGGTTCGACTTGTCTGCGCAACCGGGGATTTCGTCCATGGCCGCGACAAGGCGCGGACTGACCCAGATCGGCGTAAGAGCTGGGCCGACAAAGCCCCAAAACCCGATGCTGACGCAGATCGCTGTCAGACAGATGGCGGGGAAAGCATAGAGTGCCGGTCCTCGCAGAACCCGGGATGCTGCTGCAATCGCAAAAACAGCTCCCACTGCAAGCAGAACGGCTCCGGGAGGTGACGGCCAGACACCCAGGGCAAAAGGACCGGCAAACGCGGCGACGGCCAACCCCAACGCAGGCACCGCCAGCAACACTGCCGCTACCCAACGCAGCCACGTTCTCGTCGTGGCGCCAGCCCCCTCCATCAGCGCAGCAGCAACAGGTAGCGCGAGCGCAGGCAGCAGCGGCATCGTGTAATGCGGAAGCTTCGTTGCAACCAGTTCAAACACGATCCAGCTTGGGACGAACCAGGCGACGGCAAACGTCACCAGTGGACTTTTTCGTTCATGCCAGATGAGCGGCAAAGCAATCACGAAGAATGCAGGCAAAGGCCAGAATATGCCGAACATCGCCCCGAGATGGGTAAGCGGGGGGGCACCATGACCTTCCTGCCCCTGCCCGACCTTGCCAAGGAGATCCTTGCCGATGGCTTCGGTGAAGAACGTTCCGTCCGTCGCGATCCAGATTGCCACGAACCATGGCGAGACGAGCAGCACGAACCACAGCAGACCCGCGATTGGCGCCGTTCCCTTGAACCATGCAGCTTTCCGTTTCATTACCATGAGGCCAACAACCGTAAGGCCAATCACCATGGGTCCAACCGGCCCCTTGATGAGCACACTGCCCGCAAGTGCAGTCCAGAACAGGAACCCGAGACCCCATAGTCGCTTGTCCGGATCCTTCAACCAGACCCGTGCCAGGGCACCTTGCGCTATTATGATCATTGCAAACAGCGCGGCATCAGTTTTTGCCAGTCGCGCCTCGACGCCGACAATGATCGCCAGCGCCACGAAACCTGCCGCCAACAGCGCACCGGCAGGCCCCATGAATGCCCGTGCAAGCCAGAAGGTTGCCAGAACGCTGATTATCGAGGCTATGACGGAAGGCAGTCGATAAGCCCAAAGCGGCGCGTCCGCCCCCTGCCCTGTCAGCTTTACGGCAGCTGCCTGAAGCCAATAGATCCCGACCGGTTTTTTGTGTCGTGCCTGATCTTGAAAACGAATGTCGATGTAATCGTCCGTTTCCAGCATCTGCTTGGTTGCCTGGGTAAAACGCGGTTCGTCCCTGTCCAGCGGAGGTACCGTCCATTGACCTGGTACGAACAAGGCAAGCGACAGGAGCAACAGAAGGAACGGTGCAGTGATGTCGTGGCCGAAGATATGCAACCAGACCGGCTTCCGAACCGGGGCAGCCGACGGGCTGTCCACGTTGTCCTTGCGTTCGGAATTCCCGGCTGCCTTGCCTGCCGCCTCGGGCTTCTGATCGTCGCGCGTGTCCGACATCAACTTTTTTGTCCAGTTCCTGCGTCCGGTGTCCTGCGCCCGGTGTCCTGCGTCTGGGCGGTCGCCCCTGCCCGCCCGTTTCTGAACGCTTCTCCTACATGAGCTTTTCAAAAAGGGAAACTAGTGCTTGCCCTCTTCGAACGCACGGTTATCGTCCGGGCAGATGATCCACCTGACGAGTCACAAGGTTTTCCATGACATTGATTGCTCATATGACGGACCTGCATTTGCGTCCGCGAGGTTTGCCCTGCTATCGCGTTTCGGACACCAATATGCTTGCCGAGCGCGCGATCAAGTCGCTGCAGAGTCTCACCCCGAAACCTGATGCTCTCGTTATAACCGGCGATATAACCGACAGAAACGATCCAAGGGAATACGCACTCGCCCGCTCCATCCTCTCGCGCGTCGACATGCCTGTCTATCTTGTGCCCGGGAACCACGACGGCACAGAAGTCATGCGCCGCGAGCTCGGCAGCTTTCCAGGTCTTTCAGGCAGCCTTGAAGACAAGATCTGCTATACGGCGGACATCGGCGACATCCGCCTGATTGCGCTGGATACCCATATTCCGGGTGATCCGCGTGGTCGGCTCGGTCAGGCACAGCTTGACTGGCTCGACAGCCGGCTGCGCGAAAGCGCCAAGACAACGCTGATCGCCCTACACCACCCGCCTGCACTTTCCGGGATCCGACACATGGACGACATCGGACTTGTGGATGCCGATGCGCTTGCAGAAGTTGTTTCGCCACACCGGCATGTTGCGCGCTTCCTGTGCGGTCATCTTCACCGTCCGATCATCGCGAGCTTTGCCGGAAAGGTGATGACGCTTGCTCCCAGCACCGGTCACCAGGTCGTCCTCGACCTGACGGAAGACGGCCCTGCCATGTTCAACTTCGAACCCGCAGCCTATTTTCTCCACTATCATTCGCCGAAAACCGGAGTGGTGTCACATATGGCCTACGTGGAAGCGTATCCTGGCCCGTACCATTTCTTCGCCGATGAAGGCGTCGTCTGGCCGGGAGATGAAACCTGATGTCCGTAATCGCCCTGCCCAAACGCCTCCTGGCGCTGTTGCTGCTTGGCCTTTTCGCGGCCTCCCTCAGCGCCTGCGGCGCCTTGCCGGGAAAAAGCGACCTTGAAGACAAGACAGTGCTGACGGACCAGCCGGTCGACAAGGCGCAGATGCTGTCGATGATAAACGCCTACCGGCAGCAAAAAGGCCTGCCCGCTTTGCGCCACGACCCGGAACTGGATGTCGTTTCCCAAAAGATGGCACGCCATATCGCCGAGCGCGACAGTATGGACACCTGGGCTCACAGTGCCTTCGGTCTGTCACAACGGCTCGACAAGGCAGGATACGCAAATTACGCAGGCGCGGAAAACCTGGGTGCGGGATATGCTGATCTGGCAGCAGCCTTCCGTGGCTGGCAAGGCTCCGAAGGCCACAACAAGAACCTTCTCAACCCCTACGTGACACGGGTAGGCATTGCCAGAACCAACCGCAACAATGGCAAATGGCGCAATTTCTGGGTGATGACACTGTCCCGCCCTTATGCGGACGGCCGACCGACCGCCCGATAACAAGGCACCTGGAAAAAGGGCGGAGCCAAGCTCCGCCAAAAGGCTTCTTCCAGAGATCGAATGACCCAGTTGTCATCCGGACGCCCCGCAAACAAAACATGAATGCACGGCTCATATTTTATTAAGGCCGGCGCATCAGCCTGTCAATCGTTCAAAAGGGAAATGGTCGGGCTGCAAATTCGGATTCGGACGCGGGAATGTCTCGCAAACCACGCTCTACAACCCCGTCGAACAACCTTTTTTTGCCGAACCTTGGCTCCCAACTGCAAAGCTCGGGGGACAACAGCTTGATGCAGGGAATTGCAAGGTCTTGGCGGGTCGCATCAAACTCCCAAAGGCTGATCTCGCGGTCGAAACAGCCCTGAAGCAGGCTTTCAAAAGTTGAGGTCTTCTCCAGAACCTCAGGACGCGTGGCAACCGCACCCCGCAAAGGCAGATCTTCGAAAATCACGCGCTCTCTGGCATACGCCAGCTGCCTGGGTAGCGACCTCAGCGCTTCTTTTGTGCCGTGACTGGCGGGATAGGACTTGTCCATAAGAGACAGCGCGTTTTCCGATTGCAACATTTCCTGAATTGCACTGGTGCAGGCCTGTGCGGTGTCCCAACCGGCGGATGATCCAAACGCACACCCCCGGCCGTAAACGTCATGAGAGACACAAATCACCACCTGGACCGGCAGGTCCGTGTCGACGTGCAAGAGCTCCCATTCCCGCGGCTGGTCATCGAGATATTGGACCAGATCAGGAGGGAGCATTTCCCTCACATAGCCTTCAGGTAGAGAAGTTATCCCCAGGCGGTTGTACCAGGCCTGCGCAACTGCATCACGCTCTACAAGCTCAAGAAGCGCGCGCACGCGCGCTCCCTCAAGGTCATGCCAGACAGCGCATCCTACGCTCGAAGCAAAGGGCAAACGTAAGCCGGTAACATCATCGGCTTCGTTAAACAAAATTCCCAAACTAAGGCACTGCGACTCTTCATCAGTCTGCAGATTTCGCAACCGGACACGCCTGGCTGAAAGAGATGACCAGTCTGAAGAGTTGACGCGTGAAAGATCCCGTCCAAGACGAAGCCTGCCCAGAGCGACACTTGCCTGGGCTTCACTCAATCCAACCAATCGACCGAAATCTACCTGAGGTTGTTTTTTGTCGTAATTGAACACCCTATTGTCACTAATCCCGATACTACAAAGGGTTAGCCTTTCGGAAAGCTCTCCAATACAACTAATGGCTGCAATTGATGCGATATCCCCCTGTCCCCCTGCAGGAATTGGTGCCCCCACAGCTGGTACTTCTTTTGCATCAGCTTCAGGCGACTTGAGCAAACCGGTGCAGAAATGCACCGGGCATCCGGGGCGCGTCATCGGGACCAGTCTTGGGGAGAATGACGAAAGCAGCTTCAGGAAAAGACGAAGGTCCGGCTCCAGCAAGCGCACACGATCTCCCTCAACGCCCGGCTCCACCGATACCAGGCCCAAACGCGACAGGTCCGCAAGCACGTCGTCCGCAATTCCACTTTCAACGATCATAGAAGAGACACCGCCGCCAACAGTGAGGAAGCGCGACGGCTGCTTATGTTTTGATATGGCAATTTACTTCGCCTCACCCTGCAATTGCACACAACGTAGATTAACAAAACTGCCATTGAGCGAGTTCATTCCCTCGTTCTACATTCAATTCGAAAGCAGTCGATCAGTAGTAAACAGTCTCAATACATAACTATTTACTAAAGTTTGACCTAATTTCAAAAAGCCAGGTGACCATCCCACCACCAGGCAGGACACATTGCAACTCAACCTATCGGAGGCTCATAATGCACGCTGACACAACTTCCCGGATTGAACTGGAAATTGGCGCGAAACTTGGCGCGATCATTCAGAACGCCACAGCTCGTGAGCGGCTGGTTACCAACCCGGCTGAAGTCCTGGCTGAAGTTGGCATCAACTCCGATGCCGCAATCTTCGCCGACACTGCTGACCTCGTCCACCTCATCATCCCGGCAAAAATCGATGCAGCGCGTGTTGCTGCTGGCGATGAGAAATATTTCGAAGAACTCGGTAAAGCAGCTCTCGGAAATTGCTTTTACGAAGACGTCCCGGAGTAAGCCGGTAAGGTCGTCACGATACGTCTCCGGCCTTCTTGCTTCACGCAGGAAGGCCGTCGTTCTTTCCGATTGGGGTAACGATGGCCAGATTTCCCTACTACCAGAGCAACGTCAAAGACCTTGGCAAACTTATCGCCAGGGCAGCGATCGACGAAAACTTCCGACGCGAGCTCGAGCGAGACCCGGTAGCCGCAATTTCCAATATTGGCCTGCCGAAGGAGACGGTGGCGCTCATGCGGTTCAAGATCGTCGATCAGAAAAACAATCCGAACGCCGTAGCTCTTCCTTTTCGTCTGAACGAAGAAAAGCTGAACAGTGCCAACGAGGAGTATCTGAAAGCTCTGTCTTCGACGTTCGCGCTAAATTGACCCGGAACCGTCGAACAGGAACCGCTGCACCAAGGCTGCGCCCTTGTCGAAATCGTTCCGCACTTTCTCGTTCTGGAAGAAATTGATCTTCTTTCTCCAGCTCTTGGGATCCTGCGCAAGCTCGGGAGAGTTTTTCAGCAAGGCAGCACGGTTTTCACCAAAGCGCTCAAGCGTTTGCATGGCTTCTTCTTCTCGCCCGGCACAGACCAAAGCGGCCACACGAGTGGTCAAGCCACTGATACCAACCCCGGCACCCCGCTCTATCTGTTTTATCGCGCTGTCGTAATCTTCCGCGGCAAAATAGATATTCGCCAGGTACTCGTAGAAAACGCGGGGCACAAACGCGAAGAGAGAAAAAGCTCTTTCGGCCGTAACGCGCGCTTCGTTGATGTCGCCGGAAAAAGCCAGGCCCTCGGCAACGGACATCAGGTTGGCCGGATCAGCCGAGCTCAGACGGCCGGCATTCTGGAATGCTCTTCGCGCCTCGTCAGGCATATTGGACAGAATAAGTGCCCAACCATAAACGCGCTGATTGACCGCCTGCCAGGGATCGAGCCTGATCGATTTTTCGGCAAGGTTCAGAAGATTGTTTTCTTCACCGGAAAACGTCTTGTCCATGAGCGGGAAATGCAATTCCTGCTTCATGATGATTGACGCCTTGCCAGCATACGTCATCGAGAACGAACGATTTGTGCGCTCCAGATCATCCAGCAAGCGCATCGCTTTTTCGTCGGATTGCGGCGTGAAATCCCACAACAGGGCTTCGGCCTGACACCAACGGGCGAAAACGGATGTTTTCGCGGGGTTTCTTAGTCTGCTGGTCGCGTGGTTATGGATGCGGCTCACAATCTGGCTCGCAGCCGGCACCAGACCGTCCCAGTATTGCAGGTCAATTATCTCGTTAAAGACAATCTGACCGTTGCCCCTGTCCTCGAACTGGACAACCACTTTGCCCGATCGCTCGTCATGCCGGAACCTGAGCAGATAACAGCCAAGTTCGTGACCTTCCATCAAGGTTGGACGTGGCACGTTTTCTTCGCCGAAATACTCAGATTCGAACAGCTCGAACGACCGAAACGAAGAAAGGCCGGAAACGATTTCCTCTCTCAGATGGATCGCGTCGTTCAGCCCTTTTTTCAACAGGGATGACGAGACAATGGAAATTTCTGGCAAGGGAACGAAGTCATCGTAATTTGGCAGGAACCCTCGGTTTCCGCCGCTATTACCATCACTTCTACCAACCGGCACCGGAGAAGCTTCGACCTCCGATACGATCATCAGCTTCCGCGTCTCCTCATCAGGCTCAGCATCCAGATGGAGCCGCATTTCCCTTTCGCAGGATCTGAGCTGCTGTTCGGCGCGCTCGGGCTGACCCAGATTCATGTAGAGACGAATAAGAACGCGATGGGCCGCCTCAAACGCAGGATCGAGCTTCAGGACAAAACGCGCCCCGGCCTCTGCCTGCACACCCCCGTCTTCCGTGGATATCCTGTTCAGATGCTTGAAGGCGGCGCTGATGAGTTCTGAGCGCACCCGTTCACGCTCGACCGTCAGCCACTCGGAAAATTCAGAATCGATATCGTCGTAGCCGGTCAGGAACTCGCCGCGCCACAGTTCCCCCGCCTTGCGGAAATCCGCTGCCTGCCCACGTTCCAGGAGCGTATTCATGGCCATGAGATCAGACGCAAACGCCGATGGGTCGAGTTGAATGTGACCTGGCGCTGAGCGCACTACATCGATGCCGGCCGTTTCTTCGGCGCTCTTCAACTGGCGCAATGCCTGACGCAAGGATTGCATTGCCTTGTGGCGGTCTGTCCCGCTCCAAAGCAAATCCGCCAGTGCTTCCCGGGGCGACGCCATACCGCTCATGCGGCTCAGATAGCCCATGATCGCCAGAGCCTTGCGGGTCTTGACCGCCACAGGTTCCTGGTCGCTATCAAGGAGCAAAGGCCGCCCAAGGCATGCAAAGCAGGACGCGATTGCCATCAATTCCCCGTATTTGAAATGCACGCTTCAGCCGTCGCCTTCGCGCAACCGCGAATATCACGCAACCTGAAACACAACAGCACCTTATCACGCTCATTTCACGCTGCAACAGCATGCTTTAAACGGATGGTCACAGCAGCGACGCTGCAATCGGCAAATCAAATACTGGTGGGTAGTAAAATGTCTAAGACCGTTAGCAAATCGGACCGCACTGAACTCGAGCAGGAGCCTGCAATCGAGGCGATCAAGCGCATGATCCGCTACACGAAAAAAGAATCGGACAAGGACGGCCGTACGTTCTGTTCCTATTTCCTGGATATGGCCCTTCAGTCCCTGGAAGATGGTTCCGAGGACGTGGACATGATCCTCAAAACAAAGATCACGCCGCTCATGGTTGGCCAGAAGGTGGAATCGGGAAAGTCCGAGACGCTCTGACCTTCAGGCGAATCGCGGTCTAGAAACACCGCCGTGCTCCTATATTGCTGGGGCCGGCGGTTTTTGTTTTTTGCAGGCTTTTTCCAAGTACCTGACTTGAACGTCCAGTTTAGGACATCTGCACGGCAGGAAGCCTTTCCACGCATGGTAGAGGCATCGAAGCTCAGGACTTATTCAAAAAAATCAGGGAGATGGCGACTCCGGCAGGATTCGAACCTGCGACCATTCGCTTAGAAGGCGAGTGCTCTATCCAGCTGAGCTACGGAGCCAATTTCTCAGGAACGCAAGCTGTTCCCAGATGAGACTATCAGGCAGTATCTATGAGGCCTGCCAGACGTTCATGCAAACTTGGATCGAGTCCAAACGTCCGGAGGCAACCCGATCCGGGGATCACCTCCAACTGCCCTAATGCGTCAAAAACCCGGCTCGTGTCGATTCGAAATCGGCGCTTTCAACAGACAATCCGATCTCTTGCCGAATAGGTCAGAAGAGCCGAACGTTCTTGTTCAGTGGGTCCAGGGCGCAGACCGGCTGAATTTGAAATTGTCCGCATAGGCAGACCCGCGCACTTTGCGTTCCTGGGCTTTCTCAACCCTATGCGGAATGCCATGGCGCTTCGCATATGCGACAGCTTCTTCTGAAGTCTCGAAATAAAGCCGGATTTGCTGCTTCATGTCGGAAGACGACGTGTAGCCCATCAAAGGTTCGACGGACTTGGCGACCTCCGGCTCGTAATCCAGCACCCATCTCTGGGTTTTCGCCTTGCCTGACTGCATGGCGGTTTTCGCCGGACGGTAGATACGCGCAACCATGTGACAGTGCCCTCAAGTCTGAATATGTGAGATGCAATTCCTTACAGCAGCTTTTTCCCGCCTTTGCCGCCGGTGTCAACACCGATATTGGCCGCAACCCGCAATCTTCGGTTCGGCGACGACTCATTTAACGGCACAAGTATGTATTAACGGTGTTGGTGGAGAGGCGATTTATGACATTCACGTAACATGACATGGAGGCGCAACTCATGCTATTAACTACCCTAACGTGAACTTGTCTGGTAGACGCCGATTTTCGGAACGCAGTGCAGGTTCAAAAAATACAGAATCGCAGGGCCGGACAGCCTGAAAGGGCCGATCCAAAGATCAAAACGATAAGGCTTTGACATGCATTACGAATTTCTGAAAAGACTGGAAGGCTATGTTCCGGAACATGTTCGGCCGGTTACCAGAGCGCCGGAAAAGATTGCGCCGGTCGAACTGAAAGCGGCGATCGACGACGCCAATCTCACTGAAATGTGGGACATGATCCTGACGCTGGACTATTCGGTATCCGACCCCACCGATCTGTCACCGGAAAAACGCGACGAATTCCTGAATGTCATGTCGCTGTTGTTGAAAGCCTTCGACCGATAGAAATGATTATTGGCAAACGGCGAAAGATTTGCGGTGTCGCTGGTCGATTTTTACCGGATGGAACAAAATTAAAACATGAGAGAGGACCGTGCTAACACGCCCTGATACTCATTTTTCGGAACTCGGCACACAGGCCATTGAAAAAGGGCTTGCCGACCCGACTGTGGCCGCGTTCTACGACAGCATCATGTCGACCGATGCGGTTCAGATCCAGCAATGCCTGAAACCGTTCCTGCCTCAATTGAGCCTTTGCTCGGACAAGATGCCCGGCAACGCTCCCCCTCCGATCTTCTATGTCGGCAAGGAAAGTGGGCAGCGACACTTGTTCGGTGAAGACTGGGCAAGCCCGGCGACACCCGCCTGCGGTCTGCGCACACCTGATCCGGACCTGGAGAAGGCTTCGGCGGAAGGTTATCGCAAGGCTTTGGAAGGCACGCCTTATTACGGCTACGCCCACACGAAAATTCAGGTCAATGGCGAACTCTATGAAGTTGCGTTCGAGCGGTTGATCGTCGCCGTGCGACCTTCGTTGCAATCCGACCTTCGCTTCTGCGCCTACCTGGGTGTCATTCAGGATCTTCAGCGGACGTCCTGAGGATAAGTTTTACAAGGCCGTGTAGATCGCTTCTGGTGGCATAGACCAGCCAGTCGTCCGGCCTGATATGTCCAGGCGCAATCTCCCAATGGGTGCCGCGTGGCACGAACCTGCGGTAACCGACCCGGATGCCGAAGCCTTTTTCTGCGCTTTTTGCAGCCATCAGGCCATAGAGATAATCCGGCGACCACTTCAATAGTGAGAGCAGAAACCCCAACTGGGTCAAGGGCTCGGCAAGGCCCTGCCCCCGGATGTCCCGTCTCAGCCAGAGATTGCCGTGATAGACGATACGCCCGCGCATGAAATAGGCGTCATGCGCGTGCTCTGTCCCAAAGCGAACCTGAGGGTTTGGGTCGACAAAGATCCTGCGTTGCTGCTGATGCCAGTGCTCGGCAAGGCTCCTGTCTTTCAGGTCTTCCACCTTTGCAGCTTGCACAGACACGACGTTACCATGGCTGTTGACGGCCCCTACCCAGAACGCGGTCGTCCCGTGCAGGTCGAAAAACCGCGGTGAAAAATCTTCCATCAGGTATTTGTCTTCGGTGCTCCGGACGGTCTTTTCGAAAAGCGCAAAATCCGCGCTTTCCTTCAGAGAAAGCCCGGCCTTTTCAATTCTGGACTGCAGCACGGCTATCGCCGCCGATACATCCAGCGTCGCTTGGTCGTCAGGATCCGGTATCATCAGCCCCATCCGGCGCAGCCTGCATGCCGTCGCAAGCGGCGTCACTCCCACAGGCATTGGAAACGCCCGTCTGGCCAGTCTGTTATGCGGCGATAAGTTGCACAAGACGCCTGCGTAGCTTGGCCCTAGTTATCCCGGCCTTTAGGCACGGAACCACAGCAAGCGCATGGATTTGCATTGCAAAGTCCCAAGTCACGCGCACCGCATCACATCGATTTTCAGGAGAATGAATGGTCGGGGCAGCAAGATTCGAACTTGCGACCCTCTGGTCCCAAACCAGATGCGCTACCAGGCTGCGCTATACCCCGAACAGTTGATGCGCTCGGATTTATAGGCCACAGACTCCATCGTCAAGCTAGAACAAACCAAGAATATCCGAGTTTTGTGGGCAAAACCTGACAAACATGTCCCGTACTTTGTTCTCAGTTTGCACGCAAAAGCTAACCGGCGTGCCCGATGACCGCGAACGAGCCTCGTAAACGCGACGGCCAAGGCATCGTGCCATCACGGTCTTCGAAAGTGCAAACCGAACTTCAGTATATTTGCTTGCCCAACCCGATTACTGGCGGCATTCTCCCGAATGAAAAGTATCCAATCAATTGATTCAAATACCAGAACGTTTACATCAGCAAAATTACAATTTTTGATATATATTTCAGGAAAAGAAGTAGATGATCACCAAAGATGACTTCACAAAGGCATTAAAAGAATTCGGTGGATCCGAGTCCCAGAAAATACTTCAGGATCCGCAAGCATACCAAGCTACCTTTGACCTGCTGATCACTGTCGCAGAAGATTCGTCAATCTTCCAAAAAAAGCTGTCGATCGCGAATACAGCAGCAGGTGTAGCCAATATGGCCGTTGGACACTCCTCTGCCGACCGTCGGACAAAGAATGCCGTTCGCGCAGGATCTTTTGCTTTGAGCCAATTCCAGCAGACAGCGAATCTAGCAAGTGTCACCACCAGGTTATCGCCAGGAGCCGCGATGGTTGCTGTCAGTGCCACAGTCGTCAACAAGACAGGTATTATTGTGTCCTTTGCAGGTGGGGACAAAAAGAAGGCTCAGTGCATCGGTGCGGTGATGGAGCTTTCTGCTTCCGCGGTAATCACCGCCGTGTCTGCACCAACAGGCGTCCTGCTGGTCCTGTCGGTCGCCAGTCTGGCCGCCTCATCGGTCAACGCATATAATTCATGTTTTTAGAATTTTCGGGCGGGCTGGAATAGGTTCAGTTCGGGTTCACTCCAGCCCCATGGACTGGCTGCTGACCTTGTCTCCGGCCGAGATATCGAGTTTTTCCGCCAGACCGGCGTTTATTTCGAACACGTACTTTGCCGGGCCAAGCGAGGGAACGACGTCTTCGGAAAAAGGCGTGGTGTTGTCGGCGATGCTGACGATGGCACCCTTCGCGTCAATGAAAATGATGTCGAGTGGCAGCGGCGTATTTTTCATCCAGAAGTAACGGTCGCCCTCCCCATCGAAGAGGAACAGCATGCCGCGCTCCGCCGGCATCTCTTTGCGGAACATCAATCCCATCGACCGTTGCCGGTCCGTCGCCGCAACCTCCGCCTTGAACTGGTGTTCCTTGTCTCCAGACCGAATGACGAGTTCTTCCACCGGCAGGTTCAGCTGCGGGTCCTGCGCCAGCGCCTGCCCTGGCGAACCCGCGAGCGAAATCCAGAGTGTTGCGGCAAAAAGCGAGAGGCACAGAAAGAAAGGGCGCATTCTGAAAACTTCCTGAAAGACCCGGCAGAACCGGTTTGAGTAACTGGCAGTCAAAGGCAAGGCCGGAATAACACTTCCCGTTTGCCAAAGAAGATTGCCTGAAGGTCGACAAACAAAAAGGCCGGAACATGTCCGGCCAAGTCAATGTGCAGAATGACGGAAAGCGGGGTCAGTGAGAGGCAGGTATGTGGGTGCCTGTCCCGACCGGACGGATTTCAGCGGCCATGCGGCCTTTCGGGCCTTCGCCGAAGCGCACCAGCACATCCTGGCCGGGACGCAATTCAGTGATGCCGAAACGTCGCAGCGTCTCCATATGAATGAAGATGTCTTCTGAACCTTCACCCTGGGTCAGAAACCCGAAACCCTTGACGCGGTTGAACCATTTGACGGTCGCTTTTTCGAAACCGCTTTCGGGGACAACCTGAACATGGGTGCGCGACGGTGGCAGCTGTGACGGGTGGGTCGCAGTGCTTTCGTCCATCGACAGGATGCGGAAGGCCTGAAGACCGCGCGGCCGGTCGAGTACTTCGCAAACAACCCGCGCGCCTTCATAAGCAGTCTGGTACCCGTCTCGCCTGAGGCAGGTGACGTGCAAAAGGATATCACCGTCGCCGTCGTCCGGGACGATGAAGCCATATCCTTTCCCGACGTCGAACCACTTAATCGTTCCGGCAATCTCGAGTACATCAACGGCGACTTCGTCCGTCAATGTTTCGAGTGCGCGGGGCTCCCGTGCGGTTTTAACCCCCATAGCCTTTTGTCCCGTCTCTGGTCCGCATCATTAAGCTGAAGGCAAAATTCGACTCACCAGCCAGCTGATTCCTAACAAAAGGATAACATTGTGCTTTCTGGCGAGAAGGGAAATTGTCGGACTAACCACAGACCATTTACGGAAATCAGGCCGGTTATTCGCCAAATCTCGCAAATGTTTGAGCTAAAGGCGTTCGAATGACTGTTGACGCGTAAGAATCGAGCGGCGTTTCCTGGCCGTTTAGAATCACCAGGTCTGCACCGCCACGAACGGCGATGGCCGGCAGTTGTGCTGCTGGATGCACGACAAGTGACGAGCCCAACACCAGAAACAGATCGCAAGCAGCAGCAGCCTCCGCTGCCCGCTCCAGTTCCATTTCCGGCATCTGCTGCCCGAAACTTATGACCGCCGCCTTCAACAGTCCGCTGCAATCTGGACATCTCGGACTTTGCCCGGCGTCAACAATCGGCTTTTGAGCTTCCAGTTCAGCCCGCCCCCCGCAGGAAAGACAGGTTGCGAATGTGGAATTGCCATGGATCTCGACAAGCTTGTCATTCGGAAACCCTGCTCGCTGGTGCAGGCCATCGACATTTTGTGTGATGAGGCAATGAAGCTTGCCGGCCTGCGCCAAGCTCGTCATGGCCTGGTGCGCTGCATTCGGCTCAGCTCTTGCGAAATAGTCCATCATTTCGAAGCGGCGGTCCCAGTCTTCCAGGCGGCTATCCTCATCGGCGACAAAGTCCTGGTATTGAACAGGCTGACGTTTGGACCATATCCCGCCAGGTGAACGGAAATCCGGAATTCCGGAGTCCGTCGATATCCCCGCCCCGGTCAGGGCAACGATCTGCCGGTAGGAACCTTCCTTGAACTGTGCCACAAAGCGCTGAGCTTCGGGCAAGGTATCAATGCACTTCATCGGCCGGTCCGGTGCCCGTTTGGAAAATCCCTCGATTGAGGAAAAGGATAGGACATGCGTTATTTGCACACGATGGTCCGCGTGACCAACATTGAAGACTCACTTGATTTTTATTGCAACAAGATGGGCATGACGGAAGTCCGTCGCTACGAAAACGAAAAAGGCCGGTTCACCCTAATCTTCCTCGCCGGATCCGACGATGTCGAAGCCGGAAAGGCAAACGCTGCGCCACTTCTCGAGCTGACCTACAACTGGGATCCGGAAACCTATACCGGCGGCCGCAACTTCGGTCATCTCGCCTATGAGGTCGATAACATCTACGAATTCTGCGAGAACCTGCAGAACAAGGGTGTCACCATCAACCGTCCTCCACGTGACGGCCGCATGGCCTTCGTCCGTTCGCCGGACAACATCTCCTTCGAGCTGCTTCAAAAGGGTGAAGCGCTTGAAATCAAAGAACCCTGGGCCTCCATGCCCAATACCGGCGAATGGTAAAACCGGACAGTTTTCAACAGGCGCAGGCCCGGGATTCCGGGCTTGCAAAAAATTGTCGCAAAGGCTCTTGCGGGCTGCTCCAATCCCGCCTATAAGCCTCCCCACGACGCAGCCGCGTCGACCGCGCGCCCATCGTCTAGCGGTCTAGGACGCCGCCCTTTCACGGCGGAAACACGGGTTCGAGTCCCGTTGGGCGTGCCAACTTCTTCCCTTCCGGTTCAGAAGCAGGCATCTGGCATTGGCGTAAGCTACTGGTCAAATTGCACTTGGCGATACGTAACTGCCTTTTATATCCAAGGCAGGTTCGTCCTTGCGGAACAATGTCCGCCCCGGAAATTCCTTCTTGTAGAATGCTTCGATATCTGCGGCTGCAGGGCCGGCATACTCTATCCGTCCACTCGGGAAGAATATGTCCAGGTCGTCATCCTTGTGCTCCGTCGCATAGGTTTCCTGCGATCCGTGCAAGACCATGGCAATGCCGAGCCGGTTGTTGACGAAATGCTGCACGTCAAAAAACTTTGGCGAGCGCGTGTGCTTCTGACCCAGGCGATCCTCTCTGACGCGGATCAGCTGGTCAGGTGCGTCCATATCGACAATGCCGTAGAGATCGAAGTCTCCGTGCACACACTTGGCCGCGGTGATAAGCGAACTGGACGAGAACTTCACACAGCCGAAATAGGGGTCTTCTGGATTGCGTTCGACGAAATAAACGCCTCCACGCGGAATGTAGGTCAGTTTCCGTTGCTGTTCGAAGGTTGCCATTTCAGGTCGCAACTGTTTTTGAAATTCCCCCCATTCCTCGATCACCTTTGCCATCTTGCTCGCCTTGAAGGCCTTTTCGCCAACGATTTTTGGATCGACTACCAGGCCCGCAAAGCTCTTGCGCTGCGCGTCCGGACACTTGCTTCCGACGGGCTTAACATCGAAATCCGCAGTCTTGGCCTTGCAATCCAGGCGCTTGGGCGTGGCGTAGGTTTCGCCAACGTGCTCAAGGGATGCTGTGTTTGTCCGTCGTACCAGAATCGCAACGTTGTAGAGCCGGGCTGCGGACTGAAATACGCCGACATGCTTGGCTCTCATATGTTTGAGAATATCTGCTCTTCCGGCCATAATGTGTTCTCCGCTGAGTGCAGGCTTCAACCGGGCCTGCGAAAACGCGCATTTGCAATGAAACCAGATTACCAGACAGTCACCCGAACACGGTGATTCAAGTCACAAAGCGTTTTTTCAGGTCGAAAAACCCGGTCCGTTTTCAAGTTGAGGCCGGCAAAAAATCCACTACCACCTTCCCTAACGTCCTTTCGTGTTAACGTAACTCAAAAAATGGCAGCAACTGTCTGTTGAAAAGTGGTTTTTAAAAAAAGGATTGGCTATAGTCTGCAACTGATTTTAGTGGGGTCATCAACGGGCCGTTGCGGTCCGGATTCAGTTGGTTGCAGGGACAGCTTCTTCTATTTGACGTTCCTGTGACGCGTATTACAGAAACATAGTGCCATCCGGGGTACCTGTTCCTCTCAAGAGGACAAAGACCTCGTGTAAAGATCGGTTCAACCGACAGGCAACCATGATCTACGAGAGGACAGGATATGTTCAAACGAATGATCGCCGTGCTGGCAATAATTCTCGCAGGGACGGCTCCGGCACTGGCTAAGCGCGTTGCCCTCGTACTCGGCAACGGCGCTTACGAGCACACAGTACAACTTCCTAATCCGGCAAATGACGCCGAGCAGATGGCCGCCAAACTCAAGGCCCTCGGCTTCGAAGTCGTCGCCGGGCAGGACCAGACTTATGGTGAAATGCGCAGATCCGTCATGGATTTTGCGAAAAAGGCATATGGCGCGGATATCGCCATTCTCTTCTACGCCGGCCACGGCCTTCAGGTCGCCGGTCAGAATCACCTGGTACCTATCGACGCCACGATCGAGGATGAAACCTCGCTCGACTTCGAAACCATTACCGTTGATTTCATCATGCGCCAGATGTCCAAGGACGTGAAGGTTCAGATGGTGTTCCTGGATGCCTGCCGCGACAATCCGCTGGCCCGCACCCTCGCACGCCGCATGGGACCGAGCCGCTCCGGCAGCATTGGTGCAGGTCTTGCTGAAATCAAGATTCAGGAAACCGGCGGAGAAGGCTCCGTGATCGCATTCGCGACCAGCCCGGGAGATGTTGCCCTGGACGGCGACGGTGCGAACTCGCCCTTCACCTCTGCGTTGATCAGACATATCGACACGCCGAACGCTTCCATCCAGACCGTCATGACTCGCGTTACCGGTGAAGTCTATGAAGAGACGGAAAAGAAGCAGCGCCCGTGGGTGAATGCATCTCTGATCGGCGAAGTGTTCCTGAACAAGCAGGCCGCACCGGCCGCGACGACCACTGTTGCCTCCCTTGGCGACACCGCGACCTCCGCTCCGCAGCAGCCGGTTGTCAACAATGCATCAACGACCTCCCCAAGCCAGTCGGCAATTGCATGGGAACGTGAGAAGCTCATCTGGGAAACCGCCAAGTCCAGCAACACCGTTGCTGACTACAAGGCTTACCTGGATGCCTACCCTTCAGGCCTCTTCGCGGACTTTGCGCGCAATTCCATCAAGCGGCTCGAAGCCGGCAGCCAGGTTGCTTCGGTCAATCCGACCGTTGTCCCGGGTGCAGCAACGGCTCCTGCCGCCAGCACGACAGGCGTTGTGGCTACCCTGCCGGACCCGCAAAAGGCCGTTCCGGGTACTGAGGCAACCGAAGCTTCACTCGGCTGGAACCGTACTGCCCGCCGCGAAGTTCAGACCCGCCTGAACCTGGCTGGTCAGGATGTCGGCCGCCCGGATGGAGCCTTCGGTCCGAAGACCCGCGCCGGTGTGAGTGCATGGCAGGCTGCCAACGGCATCGTCGCCACGGGTTACTTCACCGCCGCCCAATACGCCTTGCTGACCTCACAAACGGCAACGCAGTATTCGGTTTACCAGGCTGAAGTGAACCGCAAGCAGCAAGCGGCTGCCAGCGCCTCTCGCAGTGCGACCTCCACGCGCCGTACCAACAACACCACCACTCGCCGTGCGAACAACAACAATGGCGGTAGCATCAACCCGGCCGGTGCAGCCTTTATCGGTGGCGTTGTGGGTGGCATCATCGGCGGTGCAATAGGCCGCTGATCAACCGACTTGTAATCACATGTCAAACCAGAACGGCCCGGTCTTGAAAACCGGGCCGTTCTTGTAGCCACAGATGGGGTTTTGCGTACGAACGGTTCGTTTGCATTGCAGGAACGCCTTGCGTTCCTGTCAATCGAGATGCAGCCGAACACTTGTCAGCTTTGAGGTTCGGGCTTCGTCCAAAATCCGCACGACCTGCTGAAAATCGGTTCCCTTGCCAGGTAAAAGAACAGCATCCCTGGCACCAGCTTCTGCCAACCGGTTCAGTTCCTGCGCCAACCCTGCAAGTGGCAGTTCATTTCCATTAATAGTCACGACGGACAGATCTTCACCGGGAACAGATTTCACGACGATCAGGACTGCGGGAACGCTGGCGTTCGATTGTGCTTCTGCCCCCCCGGCCGGCGCACCACCACCAAGCGCAACTTCCAGCGGCCTCCAGACACCAAATGTGGAAGACAAAAGAAAGAACATGATCAGGATGAAGATCACATCGATCAGAGGTGTCAGCGGAATGCGCTTTCGCCTTGCAAGCGGTGTTTCGATGGAGATCATGGCTCAGGCCATCCCGGGTCATCAGGTCATTCCGAAAATCGAGTTTCGCCGAAATACCACTTCAGCTCAATCGACTTTCCTAAATTGACCGCGGGTTCGCAATTCCTTAGCGTATTTAGCAGGTTGGCAAACTGGAAACACGAGCATGAAAACGGACCGCGACAGCGGCAAGGTTAGGCAAAGACGCCGGATCGGGTTACGCGGAATCGCGTTATTCGGGGCGGTGGCGCTGGCTGGCTTTTTGTCGACTTCTGCTGCTCACGCAGGCCTGCGTGTTTGCAACGGGTCCGTTGATCTCGTGAACGTCGCGATCGGCTATGAAACCGACGAAGGCATGCGGACTGAAGGCTGGTGGACAATCACTGCCAACGCCTGCAGCCAGGTGCTGCAGGAACCTCTCGAGAAAGCACGCTACTATCTGCACGTAGCAGACGGTTTTGGCGAAAGCCGTCTTGGAGGCGATATCACGCTTTGTATTCGCGAGGAAAAATTCGTTCTTTTCGATGGCGATCAGTGCTGGCAACGCGGGCTGATCGAAGCAGATTTCTTTCAGGTCGAAACCGAGGGAAAACAGGATTGGACGGTCCTATTGTCTTACGATTAGGGACGGCAAAGACCGGCATTCACAACCCTTTCCAACATTCATTGACGCATTAACCGGGGGAACAAGATGCGGATACTGGTTCAAAGAGTTTTTATAGCAATTGCAGTTGCCATTTTGGCGGCACCCGCACAGGCACAGCAAGTGACGGGTAAAATCAGCCTCGAACTCAACCAGTTGCAACCGACAGCGGACGGCGGCTGCCGCCTTTCGATCATCGCGACCAATGGCCTTGAACGCCCCATGGACAAGCTCGGCCTGGAAATGGTTGCCTTCAACAAGGACGGCCTGGTGGATCAGTTTCTGCGTCTTCAGTTCTCCCGCATATCCGCCGGTAAAACCAAGATCCTGCAATTCGATCTTGCCGGGAAGGCATGCGACAGCCTTTCGCGGCTTCACATCAACGACGTCATGAATTGTGTGCCTTCCAGCATTACCGATGTCTATTGCCCGGATCTGCTGGACCTGAGCAATCGTACACCCATCGAATTCGGCGATTGACCCTACCCTTGAACGTCTGATGGAGCGTCTTTCGCATGGTCGAGACATCTTCCTCCCTTCTGGAGCTTGGCGGGCCGGTCGTGCTCATCCTGCTCGCGATTTCCGTTGCAGCGCTTTCAGTCATCCTCGCCAAGACCGTTCAATTCTCCACGGCCCGTGTTGGCCGTCACGGACTTGTTCGTCAGGCTGTCACGCAATGGCGAAGTGGTGAACGCACCAAAGCCGCGCAAAACCTTTTGAAGGACAGGTCCTTGTCGGGTGCACTTGTGCGCAGCGCCATGGATGCCATCCAGATGCTGGATCAGCAGCCCCTGTCCTCTCAAGTGCGCGACATCAGGGAAGAACGACTACGTGAGGAAATTTCTGCCAGGGCTGCCGACCGTCTGTTCGGCCTCGCCAGTTGGCTGAAGGCACTTGACCTGGTGACGCAGATTTCGCCCTTGCTCGGCCTGTTCGGCACGGTTCTCGGGATGATCGAAACGTTCCAGACCCTTCAGGAATCGGGTGCCTCCGCCAATCCTGCCACGCTTGCCGGTGGCATCTGGGTAGCGCTCCTGACAACTGCCTGCGGCCTAGCCGTTGCAATGCCAGTATCCATTGCCGTCACCTGGTTCGAAACGAGGCTGGAAAAGGAGCGGGCTGCGCTGGAAGTTCTCCTCACCGGCGTCTTCACTGCCGGTGCTTCATCATCGCAACCCTCAGCGTGACACCTTGAACGCCGTCAGCGAATAGACCCCAGGCTCTGCCAGTATCTCGGCCAACCGTTCGGAAGGAAGCCGTCCGAACCGAGAAGGCTGCCGCTCTGAAGGGCGGTTCCAGATTGCGAGCACGAGCGCTGTCTCGTCACTCTTGTCGCTGGCAATCATCGTCACCGGTACCTTGAAGCGCCAGCCGCCTGCCGTCTGACTGTTCGATGCAGGCAGAAGAAACTCCCGGCCGTCATGGATCTGCCCGGCATCATCGATCAGGTACAGTTCAGGTGGCCCCCTGCCGCTGAGATCCAGTCCCGATTGTTCCGCGCTTGCAATCCGCTCAATCGGCAAGTCACGCTGAATCACTCCGGAAACAGGCGTTCCGCTGCGCACAACCGTCCGGTCCAATTCGACCAGACCGGCAGCTTCAATGCCTTCAGAAACGCCAAGAGCATCCAGCAAGGCGCATTGCCTGCGCGTCACCAGTCGGACTTCGATCTTTGCCTCGAAACCCTGATCCGCCTTGAAGCGCTGATCGAAGATAGCGAAAGGCGCTATGCCTGCGCCAAAGGCTGTAACTTCCGCGGTATCCGCACCAGCTGCAAGAACAGACATATGTGTGCATTCGCCGAACTTGTAACCGGCAACATAGTCCGACACCTTTGCCAGGGGATCGATGGAAGCAACCGCGACGGGCGGCACGTTTTCTGTCAACTCCCCTTGAGGCTGCGTTGCGGGGACCGTTGAAGAGACCGGGGCATTGGGCGCTAGCTCGGGCGTTTCCGCTTCCGTGGGCTGCAGGGCAGCAACCTGTTGTTCCGCTGGCAATACCGCATCCACCTCCGCAGTAACCACCGGATCGACAGTTACGCTGGTATCGGGTGCAACAATGCCCGGGCTTTCAACGGAAGGCTGCGTTTGTGGAACAAAGACCTCAGACACGACTTCGTTGCCAGTGGGTTCGGCAGGTGTCTGATCGACTGCGAGCGGAGCCAGAACAGGACTTTCCTGCACAGCCGAAACGATTGTCTGCGTCTCACCTGCGGTGGCAACCTCACCGATATCCGTTGCAACCGCGACCAAAGGCATCACTTCCACCGTGGCAGGGACTTCGGCACCGGAAAGAGTGACTTCAGATCCGGCAATAACGTTTGGCGCGACGGGCGTCACAGCGACAACGGCATCCGGTACAGGCGTGGCGGCCACAACGGTGGAGGCGGTTTGCGGAACAACAGAAGGCTGAGTCACCTGAAGCTGCTCCGGCGGCGTTGCGGTGACCGGGCTTGTTTCGACGGGGCTGACTTCTTGTGCTTCAATGATAGGCGTGTCGTCGGAAAGCGATTGATCCAGAACCGTTACCGGCACGGCTTCAACCAGTGTATTGACTGGGCTTTCGGTGACCATCGGCTCAGACAATACCGGCTCCAGGAATTCCGCAGTCTCGGAATTGACAACCGTTTCCACTGGCACAGAAGTCTCGACGGGCAAGGGAGTGTCCGGTTCGAGCGGTTGTGCGATTTCAGTTTCGACACTTGCCAGATCTTCAAATGGCAGACCACCACTTTCCAGGATCACTTCGGTCTCGACCGGTGGCAAGAGGGCTTCTTCCGTCCAAGGCAACGCTGGCAGGCCGTAGATCAGCGCCGAAACATGCAAGGCAACCGAAACGCCCAAAACAGCCGGCCACACGTACCCCGGGATATCCCATTGCCGGTCCTTGTTATAGGCGACAACGGTCAAGGTGCACCTGCCTCAACAGTCATCAGCGTCAGGCGTTTCACACCGCCAGCTTTCAATCTGTCGGCAAGCTCAGAAACGGCTTCCATTCTGGTTCGCTTGTCGACTTGAACCACCATGTGGGGCCTGTCGGATTGCCGGGCTTCAAGAAATGGGCCCAGGTCGCCGTAAGCCAGCACTTCACCGTCGAACCAGACAGTCCCTGCCCTGTCCAGCACAAGACTGCCTTCCAGTTTGCCGCTGCCATCGTTCTGTTGCGTTTCCGCCCAGTCGAACCCTTCAGGCAAGGGCGGCCGCAGCGTTCCGGATACCAGTAGAAACAGCAGCAACAGGAACACCACGTTGATCAATGCAAGGGAGCTGTCCGCACGCCGGTGCGGTTTCAGCTCCTGCAAATGGATCGGTTTGGTGTAGCGTTTCATGGTTGGCCAGAATATCCGCTGCGCCAGGCCTCTTCCCGGTCAGGGCACCACTTTGACCGTGGTTGCCGTTGCCCGCAAGACCGGACCATCCTGCATCAGCTTTTCGAAATAGTCTTCCGGATCTTTTTCGCGGCGCTCGGAAAGCGTCTTGGTTATGTCCGGGCCCACCATTGCAATGATCAGACCGGTTTCTTCAGTAGACGTTTTCAAGGTCAGCGGCACAACGAAACCGGCGCCCCGGTCGTCCGTCTGCAGATATGGGGACAGATTGACCGTCTCACCCTTGCTGTTGACGAATATAAGCCCGAGCCCGCCCGTTGATGGTTCATAACCGGAAATGCGTCCGGCCATGTTGCTGCCGTTCGGCACGACCGTTCGCTGCATGTCGAGACGCAATTCGGTCTTGGCGTTTCCCTGTGGTGTTCCTCTCAGAAAAGCTATCGCCGGACATTGCGCATCGCTCACAAGGTTGACCTGGATCTTCGCTTCAAACCCCTGAGACTGGGTGAAGTCGCTGTCGAAACTGATGAATGGCGGCGTCCTGGAAGCAAATCCTTCGATCTCTGCGGAACGGCTCGCGATCTCTATCGGCTGCAGATACATGCAATCGCCCGCCTGGTAACTGCTCACGAAATTCCGGATCCGGTCTTCGGGGGTCACGTTTTCAGGCGTCTCTTGCGGATCGGTCGTCACGGGTGGCCGGGTAACGGTTTCGGTCGGTTCCGGTTTCGTGTCGACGGTCTCCTCTGGAGGCGTGGTCGGAATTGTCGGTACGGTGTTGTCCGGCGTCGTCGGCGCCTGCGTTCCCGGCGTTTGTGTTGAAGGCGACTGAAGCGCAGTTGTTTGCGTTTCAGTTGGCTGCTGGGACACTGGTTGCTGCGTTGCTGGTTGCTGGGTCGCTGGCGTCTGCGTTTGTTGTGTCACATTCGTCTGCTGCGACGGTGCGTCCGGCGCATTCGGTCGTGGCGGTGCCACAAGCACAGGTTTCTGGTCCTGCTCGGGCACGGATTGGCCTACCAGGAAATAGACACCCCCGGCACCGACACCGGCGAAACCGAGCAGCGACAAGGCAACCAGAATGCGCTTGCCCCAGTTTGCCTGAGGCGGCGGCTGATCCAGTGCGGATTGTTCCGGCGGTGGCGCAGAAGATGGCCGAATGATCGTGCGGTCCTGGTCCTGCCGCCCCATCGGAGCACCTAGCGTCCAGTCCGCAATTTCCTTCATGCTGGCCGGACGGTTTGCCGGGTCGGGCTGTAACATGGCCTCCAGCAACGGACGGAAACGATTGTCGATACCTTCCAAGGGAGGCGTCTGCCGTCGTTTGTCGACGATCTGCACCTGCGTGCCGCCCATGTCGATCTGTTTGCCGGTCAGGGCTTCCGCAATGACCAGGCCAAGCGAATAAATGTCGCTGCGCGCAGTCACCTTGGCATCGAAAATGCCGACCTGTTCTGGCGAAACATAATTGACCTTGCCTGCAAAGCCATCACCGATAATGGTCGGCCCGCCCGTGTTTGCCCGCGAAATACCGAAATCGATGATTTTGGCCTGCGCGACATCGCCGTTCTGGAGAATGACGTTGTCCGGCGAAAGATCCCGGTGGATCACTTCCCGGTCGTGAACCGCCTGCAGGGCTTCAGCCAGACGCTTGATCAACCGTGCCACCGCCTCCGGCTCAAGCGGACCGGATTCAAGGCGCGTGCTCAATGACGGGCCACTGACGAACTCCATCGCCAGGTAATAGATGCCGAGCGTAGGCTCCTTCGCGAACACGTAGTACTGGGTCAGTGCGTCGTGTTTGAGTTTGCGAAGGATCTTTGCTTCCCGCTTGAACAGATCCAGGATCATCGGGTCGCGCGAGAAGGTCGCGAGAAGGACCTTGACGGCAACCGGATCCCCGCTTTCCACGTCCCTTGCCTTGTAAACCGTCCCGATACCGCCATCGGCAATATGTTCCTCAATCTCATAGAGATTGTTGAGCCGGGTTCCGGCTGGTAGCAGGTGGGCACCAACGTTCATCAGTTGCGAACTCCTTCGCGCGCAGACATTGCATCGATATCGACAATCACGACAGTCACGTTATCCGAGCCGCCCTCTTCGAGCGCTCCATTGATAAGACATTGTGCCGTCGGCTTCGGCGCGCCGTTCATCAGGAAAGTACCAATCACACTATCGTCCAGATGTCCGGTCAAGCCATCCGAACACAGAAGAAACCGATCGCCCTGACGCAAATTTCCGGAAACCAGTTCAAGTTCAAGCTCGATCCCGGATCCGATCGCCCTGGTGATGACATGCCTGCGGGCGAACGTCCTTGCTTCTTCAGGCGTCAGCACGTTCTGGTCCACCAGTTCCTGCGCCTCGGTATGATCTGTCGTCAATTGTTCAAGACGGCCATTGCGCAGACGGTAGACACGGCTGTCGCCTGCCCAAAGGCACGCAAAGTTCGATCCGGAAATCAGAAGCGCGGCGATCGTCGTGCCCATGGCAGCTCCGTTCGCCTTGGCTGCGGCCTGTTCGATCCGGTCCTTTGCGGTAATCAACCTGCTTTCGAACTGCTCCAGAAGGTCTTCCGCGCTGCGCGGTTGCGCGATACTGGCAAGGGCTTCACGCACGAGACTGGACGCCATCGCACCGTCATGCATTCCTCCCGCACCGTCCATCACTGCGAAAACGCCCTTGCCCTCGTCAACGTAGAACGTGTCCTCATTGTGCTGCCGAACCCGGCCAACATGGGTCAGTCCAATCGCAAAGCCACGCATAGAGGCTTCCATTTGTTCGATCATGTTCGATGATCCTCCGGATGAAATCGCCCATGACTATTCCCTGCCACGTCCTGTCGAGCTTCCGAACCGGCGTAGGTTTCCGGGAGCAGCAGCCATCGAAAGGCGCTTGCGTCCGGCAGGCCTGCACACGAAAACTCAAAACCCACATCTCCTGCACGGCACCAGAATTCAGATGACAGAACATCCGTTCCTGGCATCGTCGGTAATTCGGCATCCCTGCCCTTCTTGCCGCTTGCCTCCACCGCAAGTGGCGATTCCAGACCTGCGACAGCCTGTTGAAAGTTTTCCAGGCTGGCATCTTCCTGCAAGGTGTCGCGCAAGATTGCCTCGGCATGGTCATACCAGGTCTCTTCCGGCCGACCATTCTGCTTTTCCAGTCGAATGTCGCTGGCAAGTGTCAATGGAAAGGTTCGGCCGACCTTGTCGACATTCGGCATGAAAGCACCAGCGACGGCCTGAACAGGTTCGTCACCCTCTGAAGAGTGCAAAAGCCAGAATCGCCACACCGGCATTGTCATGAAGGCTTCCTCCCACCCCGCGCCCAGATCCAGACGGGATTGAGCGAGTCCGGTCATCAGGAAGGCCTCCCAGCTTTTCAGAAAGCCGGCAGGGCACTGCCCGATGACAAAATCCGCTCGTGCCGGCAGTTTGCCGAAGTAACCGGTTCCCATTCTAGAAGCTCGTAGGGCAACTGAAATCGCCGACTGCAGACAGGAAGAACGGGTTCGGATTCGTTCTCAGTGTCACCGTGAATGCAACCTGTCTGCCGCCAAGCGTTTCGCGCACGACGAACTTGTTCTGACCGGAACTGACCCTGTTATCGCGAACGAAGCGATAGAAGGCCCAATCTCCATGGATTTCACGACGAGATCTGTAGCCAGGCACTTCCGGCTGTATCACCAGTACAACGCGCGGGGTAGCCGTGTTGCTGGGCCAATCAAAGTTGGCCGGCAACGGTTCGATTTCCGCGTTGAAGCCGGGACCACGCGTCACTAGTACGAGATTGCCGTTCACTTCCAGGCTGGCCGCGTCAGCCTGCTGAGAGAGGGCTCGCGGAACCACCTGAAGTCCGACGGACGGAAACGCGTTTCCTGTCGGGAAGAAGGCCTGCTTGATCAGGTCTGCACGTTCGAACTGCCGAAGCGTTGCGTTCGACAGACGGTCCGCCTGAGACACTTCAGGCTTCCAGTTCCAGGGGCGCGTCGAGGTATCGACTAGCGGCTTCAGGTTTTCATCGAAAAACCGCTGCATGATTCCCGTCGGTGCGAACAGTTTGGCAAATTCCGTCATCGGCACTTCGGAGCGACCGTTTTCAAACGGATAGTTCCGGGCGACGATCCTGCGGCATTCACCAACAACCTGGGTGCTCAGCTTCTCGTTCAGCTGCGTGATCGAGGTTTCCTTGAACTCCTCGTCAAATTCCTTCGCAGCCTGAATAATCAGTTTATCGAAAGGCGGCGGGAAACGCGTCGCGTTGCTTCTCAGCAGAGACGCCTGAATTTGCACGTTGGAATTTGCCGTTTCGCTCTGTAGCGGGTTGTTGGCCACGATCAGAAGGTTGTCGAGGATGTTCTTGAAGTTCAGCAGCAAGGCATCGATCTTGCGGCTGTTCTCGCCTTCCACCAGTACATGGTAAGGACGGAAGTGATCTTCGATCGCCTTGCCCGGAATAATGGTTGGACCTCCGCCACCAGCGGCAGTTCCAAGCGCGTTGGACAAACCTCCAGGCGCGATTGCCTGAAGTCCGGCTTCAAGGCCGATACGTTTCAATCCACCGGACGAATCCAGCACGTAGCGCTGGAAGATCTTCTGTGCAGCGTCAGTGCCGGCATTTTGCGCATTGCCGCCTGTCAGGTTTCCGGCAAGGCCTTCACTCGACAGATCCTGGGTGAGCAGGGTTTCGCGCCGAATGCTCTCAAGAAGCTGCACAACAGGTGATGTTGGTGCCGAGACGGCCTGAAGCGTCGTGTAAAGCGGCTTGTCGTTGCGCATCGACTTGAATTTCAAGTTGCCGAGCGCCTCTTCCCAGGCTTCGATGAAATCCTTGGTGTAAAGCGCCAGGATCTCGCCGGGAAGCGACTGATATTGGTCGGAAAAGGCATCGGCTTCCCCGACATCCCCAAACACCCACTTGTCCCGTTCCAGTTCTTCACGAATGCCGGCAAGGTTCGGCAGAACGGAAAGGTGGAAGCCCGGATAGGTGAAGAACTTGTCGACCGCGACCGTGTCCAACGTGTCGCCATTCTCCGTTTCGAAAACGGTCTCCATGTCGGAGCCGCCACGTTGTTCAGCAATCCAGTCTTCGCTGGCAAGACCCTTGGCACGAGACTTGAGAAGTGCATACCCACGCTCGGCGAGGCTGACACGTCCGAGCTCTCGCTGGACCTCTGCAACCAGAATGCCGTCAAGCTGATCGGTCAGGACGTTGCCACCGAAATCGAGATCGAGCATCGCGGCAACGTGGTTGTTGAGCTCGTTGCGCAAGATCTCGCCCTGAGGTCCGGGGAAGCTTTGCAGGAAGTCGGCACGGAACGAATTCTTGATCTGCTCCTTGTCGATTTCCGGCGCATCACCCGCCACCATGCGGTACAGCTTTGCCAAATTGTAGAGCGTATCGACGTCCTGTCCGCCCGGACCGGTGCGATTGTCGAGCACCTCGGTCATCTGCTCTTCGATCCTCAAGAGCAAACGCGGCCGCAACAACCTTTCCAGACCACTTCTGTAGGACGTTACGCCAGCAGCTTCCAGACGGTCGCGCTGGCTGAGGCCGAACTGTTCCATGACAGGCGTTGGCGTATCGCGGCTGTCGTAACCAGCCGGCAAGCCCCGCAACATCGACAGGAAGTAGGCGGTATCCGCCAGATTGTCGTCGCGTACAACCCGCTCCGCCAGAACGGTTTCGCCGTTTACGCGCACCGTGTCCACAGCCTTGGCGGTTTCGTCAATCAAGGCCTTGTTGTTGAGATAACTGATCCCCCACAAGCTGCCGAGGCCCAGGGTCACGAGGGCAATGGCTGCGTAAGCCGCAATGCGGGTTGCGGTCGCAACTCTGACGGCCTGCCGGTTATGGGTTACCCAGCCGGCTTCTCCGATAATCACCTTGGAAAGAAGATCACGCAGGAAGTAGCTCTTGCCCTGACCGGATAGAGCGGCTGCCTGATAGGCTGTCCCGAAGGCCTGGCTCATTGAGCCGATGACCCTGTCGATGGCCGTGCCTTTTTGGGTACCGGAGGTAAAATAGAAACCGCGCAGAACAGCATTCGGATAATACCGGCTCGGTTCGAAAATCGCATTCAGGAAACCGGTCAGACGATCCTTCAGGGCAGCAACCTGTGTCGGGAAGCCATAGAGCATCAGCCGGGCGCGTGGATCCGGTTCTTCCTGAAGACGATCCGCCATCTCCTCGTTGAGACGCTCCACCAGCAGATCAAACTCGGCGGGCGCTTCCGACACCATGTTCTTGGTTTTTTTCGCGGGTCTGGAAAGTCGCTCCCCAGACCAGGTTGCGACGGGTTTCGGGATAGGAGCCGAAAAACTCCATGAAGCCCGCAACCGTGTCGGCCTTGGTGAAGATCACATAGACCGGGAAATCGATTTTCAAGGTCTTGTAAAGTTCGATCAAGCGCGTGCGGATCGCATCGGAATGCTGTTTCAACTCATCGTCAGACAGCGTCATCAGGTCTTCAAGACTGATCGACACCATGACGCCGTTGATCGGCTGACGCGGACGGGCCTTGCGCAGAATATTGAGGAACCCGTGCCAGGCTTCACGGTCATGCTCCTCGTCGGAATCCTGCGTTGTGTAACGCCCTGCCGTATCGATCAGCACAGCCGTTTCAGCAAACCACCAGTCGCAATACCGGGTTCCGCCGAGGCCCTCCAGCTTCTGGGCCTCTCCCTTTGCGCGCGAACCGGCAAACTTCAAACCGGAATGCATCAAAGCCGTGGTCTTGCCGGCGCCCGGAGGGCCGATCATCAGGTACCAGGGCAAGTCGTAAAGATAGGTGCGCGCGTTTCCACTGGACGTCTTGAGCGTCTTCAGAGCGTCCTTCATGCGCTCCGACATGATCTGCAAGTCGGCATCACTTGCCTTGGGCTGCAGGATCTCACTCTCGAGTGCCCGGTTGGCCTTGACGCGCTTGTAGATCCGGTAGCCGGTCCAGCCGCCAACGATCAGAAGGACAAGCGCAACCAGCGACAACCTTACCCAGAGAGGTTCGAAGGGCCTCACACCGGCGATCGACAGGAACGGCCCGCCAAACCAGATCAGACCGATCAGGGCGAGTATGCCGATGACGATTGCCGTTATTCCGAGCCAGAATTTCATAGATACAGCCTTGTTCTGCGGTTGCCCCGGATATCAGTTGTTTATCACCAGCCCTTTGGCCGGTGGCTTCAGGAAGACTTCCACACGTCTGTTGAGCGCCTTGCCTTCCCTGCTTGTATTGGGAGCGATCGGCTCGTCTGCGCCACGTCCTTCCACCTGCACCCGCCCTGGTGTCTGGAGGACTGATTCCATGACGGCGGCAACTGCCTTTGCCCTTTCAACGGACAGGTGCCAGTTCGTCGGGAACCGCGGATTATTGCGGATCGGGTCGCTGTCCGTATGGCCGACGACCAGAATTTCACCTTCCACCTGGTCGAGGGTCTGGCTGACCTGCTCGACAAGAAGCTGAAATTCAGGACGCAGCGTGGCTGCTGCGACGTCGAACTGCGCGCGCATGCGCAACATGATTGCCGGTCCCGCCTGCGAAATTTCCAGGCCATCGATACCTGCCAGCTGAGCGGAGACAGTATCGATCGCCGCATCTTCTGGTGGTGGTGGCGCGGGTGGCGGTTTGGGTTGATAGCCTTCGCGCGCCAGTTCGATCGGGCCCGACGGGTAAAGCGCACTTGCGCGTCCTGCGACAACTTCACTCCCGCTCGACAGAAGAAGCATCAAGGTGACGTAGCCCCCAAGAAGCAATGCACCTGCAACGGCCGCGACCGACCAGATCGGCACCGAGAACCCTGCCCGCTTTTGCAGAAGTTCCAGGCCGCGCCAATGGGGAGAGAGATCGTCTCCAGGCCGCGGGCGAACACGACGCAGAATTTCATGCAGGTCGCGTCGTTCGCGCTCCAGGCCCTGCTGGCCACCCTGGATCGCACGGTACTTGCCGTAAAAGCCGAGTGACAGACAGGAATGCATGACCTCCAGAACACCGTAGTTACGACCGGGATCCTGCTTTGCCTTCTCCAGTAGCTGATAGAACTCGACACCGCCGGTTGCCTGACCGAAGAACTGGGTCAGCATGGAATATTGCGTCCATTGGTGACGTCCGGCAGACGGCAGGTTCTGGACGATATCGTCTGATGTCGCACAGAGCGCATAGGCGGCGGAACGGATCTGGTCGTCCGTGATTCCGGCGCTCCGCAATTCTTTCTCGAACGTCTTGATGGCGCTGTAGACATCGCGCATCAACTGGTCGAACTGGGCGTCCGTCATTGTCAGGTGAAGACGGCCCAGAAGCAGAAGCAACGGGGCAGCCGCACGGGAAATCGGATTTCGATTGGCAACGCGGATCTGGTTGATGTCCGGCATATGCGCCAGTTTACCGGCACCTTGTGCAGGTGCGGCCGCCGGCTGTGGCGCAGCACCTTGCGGTGCCTGGTAACCGCCTGGCGGGGTTCTGAGATCCGGTGCCTGCTGCTGGCCATACTCATACCCGGCTGGCGTTGGAGCGTAAGGATCACGTCCTCCGCCGCCTCCCCCGCTTTGCCACGGATCCGAGCCACCGGAAGGCGGATTGTGTGGCGGTGGCGTAGCTGCGTGTGCAGGAGGCGCCTGACCGGGAACCTGTTGTGGCGGCGGCGCAGGTTGCTGAGGCGGCTGGCCGGGTTGTCCTGGCTGGCCTTCGCTCCATCGCCCGCCCGGATTGGGCATTACAATTGTCTTTCCCTTGCGTTTGGAAACGCCAAAGGGATCGTCATTGTCCGACATCAGCGGCCCTCCCGGACGGCATAGAACTCAAGCTGCAGATCCGGCCAGTTGCCGGAGAATTGCAGCCCGATCGCCGAGTCCTGGCTAAATTCGCGCCAAAGCGGGGTCGTCTTGTCCAGCCGGAAGTAGACACGGTCTGTGAGAGCCCGGATCTGTGCCGGTGGTACCGGCATGTGGATCAGCGGAATACCCGGCAGGTTGGAGTAGACGATCTGGCGCATCTGACCGAAGGGGCCAACCTTGAAGAGCCTTGGAAACTCGTTCTGAATTTCCGTCAAAGGCCTGCGGGCAGCCACTTCGATGACAAAGCCCGCCTGCGAGAACAGGTTGCGATCGACAATGGTCGACTTGAACGCATTCGGCGCCAGTTGTTCCAGAGGCAAGCGGATTGCACGCCGGTCGTAGCCGGCCGACAGGAACGCCTGTATGTCGGCCAGGACCGGCTTGAAGATATCATGCAGCTTGTCGTGGTCATAAACGGGATAGTTGCGCGCTCGGCGCTCTTCCGTTGCAAACGTTGCAAGCTCCCCCGCCAGCTGCAGGAACAGTATGTACAGCCGCTCCGGATGCACATAAGCCGATTTGCGCAGGTGCATCAGCAAAGGATAAGTGCGGTTGAGCAGCTGCAACGTCAGATAATCGAAATTCTGCAATCCGCCCCCGGCGGACGTATCGGCGGCGTAACGCGCCAGTTCGCTCAGTTTGCGCTCCACCCAGCCAATGACGGAGTCAATCCAGCCGGTGACGACCGGATGCACATGACAGGCAAGTACCGGCGGCGCAAAGGAACCATCGGTTATGACAATGCGATCCTTGATTTCCGTGATACGGGCGACCGGCAGGCAGACCTGACCGGGATGGGGTGTCGAGCGAATCGAATACTGCAGGCGCGGATGCGCAACATCGATCTCCTCCTCCTGGCGGATGGTGGAGGTGGAATCGATGATCGTCTCCCTGCCCTGAATATATCTCGTGGCGGCATCGTCGCGGCCATTGGCAACTTCCACCGCATTGACGGTCGTCTCAGGAATTCCCAGCCAGACGATTTGTCCTGCCGCGTCCTCCGGAACGTCGATTGCAGGCGGCGGCGTACCGTCGGCCGGGAAGTTGAACACCGTTCCGTCGGAGAATATGCCTCGGCCATAGCGAAGCGCGAACCGGCATTGCTGTCCTACGTCCTGATCAATTTCCAGCTCGGAAAAGCCCCAGGGATAGGGAGAGGCAAAACGGACCCGTTCGTCCAGCATGTGCTCCGCGTACCGGTCGCTCTGCTGGAGATGATGAGGCCGCAGAAACAAGCCTTCGGTCCATGCAACCTTGCTATACCACGACATAAAGGTACTGCTCCCTTAACACTTTAGCGCCTTCGCGCTCTTAAAACTGGCAAAGGTCTTAATTCATCAGTCCGGAGCTCTGCTCCGGATCGTCACTGCTCAATTCTTCATAACCTTCGGTAAAGTATTGCGTGAAAAGCCCAACCACGCCATCGTCGTACGAACCGGACAAGGAACTCCAGCGTTCCTGAATCCGTTCCCATAGCTTGGCCTTCTGGTTACCGAATGTACTCTTGGCGACCTGGCCTTCTGCCTCGATCGCCTTGGGGGAAAGCTTTTCTTCAAATCTTCCTGCAGCCTTCTGCATGGCTGCATAGGTCCAGACATGATGTTTCTGGATGTCCTTGAAAGCAGCCTGCATGGCCTTTGAAATCGGCAAATACCCGTTTTCTTCCGCTCCTGGAGCCAGCATCGTCTGCAATGCCATTTGCGGTGTCGGCGAAAACTTCAGGGCATTGTTCCCGCTGCGCATGATCAGAGTGCGGTTGGCGTTTCTGGTCATGGCTTTCACCTGACTGCGTGCCTGCAAAAGACCCATCAAGTCGCCGGTGATGCCTTGCAATATGGCCCCGACTTCCCTGGCAAATTCTTCCGGATCACGGCCGGCCAGCGTTGCAGCCGGGATACCGGCTCCTTCGGCGAAGGCCTTGATGAAATCAACATTGGCCGCCGGAATATTAGCCGGCTCAACATCAACCTTTGCAACCGCCGCTGTGTCTGCCTTCGCTGGTTCTTGCGGGGCAACAACAGGCATGGCCTCAGGTGCAGCTTGCTCCACTGGAGCCGGTTGTTCAGGCTGAGGTTCCTGGACCGTTGCCGACTGTGTTTCCTCTGCCTCCGGCGTGCTCCAGACAGGCGCTTCGGGAAACGGCGATGCTGTGGGCTCTCCTGCAGGGGGCGGAGCAGATTCGGCCGCCGGTTGCTGGGTTGGTGCCTCTGGTTGAAGATCCGGCATCTGGAAAAGCGGCTCAGCACTTTCCTGCGCCGGGTTTTCAGACAGCGCCGGAAACGGAGATTGAGCTACAGGTTCCGGAAATCCAAAAAGCGGCTCTGCGGGTGCGGCTCCGGCAGATTGAAGATGCGGTTGCTGGGCAAGATGATCCAGCGGGTCCGCCTGGGCCGGTCGAGGCGCTTCCCGTTCGCCGATGTGCGCATTCGGATCGTACAGCGAAGGATCCGCCGTACCCCAGCCGTGTCCTTGCTGGCTCCAAACATTATCTGCCGGCGTGCCTATGCCTGGATTGGAGGAAGGCGGAGCGTGTCGCCCTTCCATGCCCGCTCCCGGTGTAGCCCAGGGCCCACCCTGATTTTCCATTGGATAGTGACCGGGTGCCGCGCCCGCCGGACCAGGCCCCGTAGGCCAGGAGGAGCCACCGGGTGAAGACGAGGTTTGCGGTGCGTCCCAGGGCTGAGGAGCAGCGGCGGCGACTGGTGCTGCGGACATGGCTGGCTGCCCGGATCCGGCTTCCAGCGATACGACGATGATGTAATCGCCAATCATCAGCCGATCGCCGGAGCGCAGCACATGTGCCTTGTCCATGCGGGTCTGGCTGCCATTGAGGAAAGTGCCGTTTGTCGAATAGTCGTAAAGAACGAAATTCCCGCTTTCAAAGCGCACTTCGCAATGTTTGCCGGAAATCATCCGCTGGGGATCGGGGAGACTCCAGTCCAGATGTTCGTGCCGACCAATGTCGAAGCCTCGGTCGGCACAGCTGTAGGACAGCTGACCGCCGGTCTCCAACCGGTCAACATTTTCAATCTGGAGCGTTATGCGCATTCCCACATTTCCTCTTTGCGCTTAGGAAAAGGCTGACGAAGGGCCGCCGACGGTCACCGCGGGCATCATCCCACCTCCGGCGAAGGACAGCCCGGCAGACAGGCAAGATTTCAGGGCCTCATCCCGTTTGGCAGGCTCAAGTGTTCCAAGCGCAATCAACACAGCTGTATTCACGGCCTTGGCCGTCAGGTCGTCAGGCATGTCCACCCGGTGCTCGGGGCTGGGCGAAAGGGATCCGCCAGACCAGCCTGCAGCAAGACCGATCCAGACGGACGCGCTGTCCTTCTTGGCGGCCTCAGCCGCAGCGTGAACCGCAACACGGGCATCTTCATCCCCCTCGCGGACCCAGGTCTCGCTGAGTTTAAGAACCTGCCGGTCATCCTCGTTCTTGGCCTGATCCAGACCGGCAACGCAGTTCATGCCCCACCAGACCGATTCCCGTTTCGGCAGGATATGAGCGAAATAGGCAATCGCCGACAGCGGTGCCTCGCTTTTCTGCAATTCCAGAGCATAGGCGTCCGGAGCGATATCCGTGGCCGGTTCGCTTACCGTTTCCGACAACTCCGGAAAAGTTTCAAATACCTGTCTAGCCTTTGTAAAGCGGATACGTGATCCCATCTGCTCTACTCCGTTTTTTCTCTTGGCCGCATTCGTTCAAGAACCGCAGCATCAATTGATCAGTACAAGGCCGCCCTTGAGTTTCAGCAACGCACTGCCTGTCACATTGGTCATTGTACCCTTGGCGTTGAGCATGCCCGAAGCCACGATATCGATTTTCACCGACTCGATCTTGATCGAGGCAGGCGTCATGGTGATCTTGCTGGCGCCGCAAATAAACTCGATCTTCGCTCCGGCAGTTACCTTCCAGTTCATGCCGATATCTTCAGTCGTGTTTCGGCCAACCGATTCCGTTCGGTCAACGTCGATCTGGGTCTCGCGGCAGTTTTTGACATGCAGCATTTCGTTATTCTCGATAACGGTCTCCATGTCTTTTTGGGCATGAACCCCAACAAGCTCATTCCCTTTGGTGTCGTCGAGCACGAACTCGTTGTAACCGCCGCCGCCTACCGTTGAATCCGACTTGATGCCGGCTTTGTTTTTCTCGCCTGGCAAAGAGTAAGGTGGCATGTTTTCCGCATTGTAGACTGTGCCGACGATGATCGGTTGATCCGGATCGCCTTCCAGAAACTGAACAATCACTTCCTGGCCGACACGAGGGATATAGATGCCACCCCAGTTCTTGCCTGACCACACTTGCGCCACGCGAACCCGCCGAGACGCTGTCTTGTCGCGGTCCCAGTGAAAGGCGACCAGGATCTGACCGTATTCGTCCACATCGATCTCGCCTTGCCCCACGACTTTTGCCGTTTGCGGGCCGGGTATTCGAGGTTTGCGGGTGATGGCCGGTGTGCGGAACGTTATACTGGAAGGCAGAACGTCATATGTCCCGGTATAGGCTTCTCCCTGGGCCCCACCACCACCGGAGCGATATGCCTCGGTGATGATCCGATGGCTTGCACGCACGATCAGGTGCTCCACGTTCTGCGGTTTGTGGGGATGGTTGAATAAGGTGAACAGCCCTCCTGCAAAGAACCGCGGCACTTCGCCGGCTGTTTCAATTCGCTTGTCCGCAGCCTGTTCGGCTTCCATACGAATCTTGCTGAAGGTGCTGCCCTTGTCTTTTTCAGTGTACCTTCCCGGATAGTCATAGTTTTCCAGAGACCCGGCCCGATATTTAGTACCTGCATCACGCTCTGCTTCCAGCAGCGCACTCGGTTTCTCGAAATCATAATCATTGACTGCAAACTTGCCGGTCCGAAACTTGCGCGTCGGAATCCAATGGTAAAGATGCTCCTTATCCCTTTGACTGTCGCCGCCAAGAGCAATGTAGGGAATGGAGCTGTCACCAACGATCGGGCTGTAGGACGATTTGGCGTCCGCCAGAATCATGATGTGCTTGCCGTCCTTGTGCTCAAAGAAATAGGAAATTCCGAATTCTTCCATCAACCGGCAGCAGAAATCGTAATCCGATTCCCTGTACTGGACGCAGTAATGAATCGGATCATAGGATTCAGTCAGCTTGATCTGGAAATCGGCGAAGTCATGCTCATTCAGGACGTTCTGAATGATTTCAGGCGCGGACATGTCCTTGAAAATTCGACAATTTGAGTTCTTGGTTAGCAGCCAGAACCAGGGGCGTAGCGTCAATTTGTAGATGTAATAGGAATCGCGATAGCCTATCCATTTCGCATCTGTCAGAAGACCGTCGAAATGCCGCGTATCACCATTGTTGGTGACAACCTTCACCGTCATGGAAGTCGCTATGGCCTGGTCGAAATCCAGATCCTCTTTCTGACTCAGAACCTCAAGCCTGATCTCAAAATCTTCGCTGAGACCCTCGTCGCACTCGATGGTGACAACGGAAAGCTCATCCTTGCCAAAGACCGATGTCAGCTCGGCCATTCGGTTAGCTTGTTTAAGTTGTCCTACGGCCACGAAAGATCTCCTCGGAAATAACGCGGTTTTCTGCAAAAAGGCAGCCTGGCGGCTACCACGTTTCAGACACTAAGGCGTTTCCGGCAAAAATAGTGTGCTCAAGAACACACTTGATGCAAATACTTTGAACTTCAAACCCTTTTGTGAAGGAGGAGGCACTTGCCCCTTCCCCAAGTGCGGCTAAAAAACACCGCCTGCTGCTTTTAAATACTAACCCTGCTCACCGACGTCACCCCAACAGCTCTCCTCTTGCTTATTGCCGATAAAACGACATACTGACATCAAATCGCACTTTAGTGACTTTCGCCACACTATTATTCTTATCCATATGGCACGATCCATTTCGAAGCCCAAAGCGACATCGCTTTTGAACACTCCACAAGGGAGGATTGAAATCGTGACCCCTACTGTATTTTCGCTCGACCGGAACAATGCCGCTCGGACCGGACTTCGCCGCGCTCTCCTGGCTGCTTCCGTTTCTCTCGCCATTGCCTTGCCGGCACTTGGAACCGCTCCGGCTTTTGCCCAGGACGCCACTTATTCGGCCGATGAAGTCAGCAAGCACTTCAAGCAGCTCAAGACGCGTTCACTGAAGCCGGCTGGCGGAACGCGAGCTCTTTGTATCGGTACTCGCGACGAATGTAATCCGAACGCCAAACCGGATGAAGGCGGTCAGGTCGCAGTCTCCCAGGACGGTGCAAAGACCGAAGGTGGTGAAACGGAACAGACCCTTGTGGTCGATCCGGAAACCAACGCCATCGACGCTGCTTTCAACCTGCTGGTTTCGTTCGAATATGCTTCGGCCAAGCTCAGCACGTCCGCACAGGCCAACCTTCGTGAGTTTGCCAAGGGCATCAATGATCCCGATCTGGCCAAAGCCACATTCGTGATCGAAGGCCATACCGACGGAATTGGCTCGACCAACTACAACCAGCGTCTTTCCGAAGACCGTGCGCAAGCGGTTACCCAGTATCTTGTCAACCTCGGCGTCAGCCGGGACCGCCTGAAAACTGTTGCCTACGGCGAATCCCGACCAAAGGTTGCTGATGTAAACGATCCGGCAAACCGCCGCGTTGAAAGCAAGCTGGTACTCGAGCAATAAAAATACACACACCAGACATGCCGGACCGGAGCTTTTCCCGGTCCGGGTCTCCTGAACAATAACCGGGACCGATCCCGGACATACCACCGGAATGCATACCGGGCTGGGGAGCACGAATGAATTTCGATCCGGAAACCTACGGCACTGAAGTAGCGCCGGGTGCTGGCTGCGGGCCGGACCTCTATGATACCGAACCCGCCTTTGCCGCGCTTCTGGATTCGTGTGAGGAATTGCTGCCGGAGCGGTTCAGCGAATTCGACCGATCCGAGATCGACTTTACCGACCTCTTCAAGCAGATGGACGGCTTCCTGAAGCAATCCAGAGACCTGAGACTGCTTGTCATTCTCGCGCAGTTCGGCCTGCTGAGCGGTCAAGTCCATACGTTTGCGAACTCGATTCGCATCATTCGCAAACTGTTGGAGAACCATTGGGACGACGTCCATCCAAGCGATGCCGACTTCGGCCACATGGAACGAATCGGAGCGCTCGAATCTCTCAACAACAGGCCCACGGTCGTTCTTCCGCTGGAAGCAGCGCCCCTGCTCAAGACCCGCCGGACAGGGCCCATCAGCTATCGCGCCATCCAGATTGCAGCCGGCGATGCCACGGCACGTCCGGATGAGCATACAATCTCTCTTGGTGCGATTGAGGCGGCACTGACATCGGGCGAACTCGAGCAGGACGCTATCGACGAGATCCTCAAGGACCTTGGAGACCTGCCGGACGAACTTCAGACCATAGCCGAGCTGTGCACCGAAAAGCTCAAGGAGAGCGGTGCGAAAGCAGCTCCTCCCAATTATGAGGCCTTGTCCACTCTCCTGAAGGAGATGAATGCCGAACTGAACAAGCGGCTCGGACGCCTCTCCCCTGAAGAGACGGAGGCCTCTTCCTCTGAAGATGCTGCTGCAGAGGCAGCAGCAGGCGACACGTCGCAGGCGTCTCAATCAGAAATCAAGAATGCCGCCCAGGCAAAACTGATTCTAGATGCTGTCGAAGACTATTTCGCCAGCCGCGAACCGTCGCATCCGGCTTTGTTTCTGGTGCGCGAGGCTCGCGGCCTCGTCGGAAAGTCCTATCTGGATGCCTTGAAAATACTGATGCCGCGCAGGTTCGACGACGTAGCGCTGATTCTGGGTGCGAGCGGGTTACAGCTTTCCAACGACCGACTGATCGACCTGAACGACGGTGGTGACCGGGAACTGGGCGAAATTGACGATTTCGCAGTGATGGTGATCGAAAGCCGAAGTGACGCAATGAAGGGTATTGCGGCGGTCAAGGGTTACTATTCTTCCAATGAACCCACCAGCCCGATCCCCCTTTTGCTGGACGAGGCGCAGAATATGAGTTCCGGTTCATTCACCGGTCTTCTCAACCTCTTCCTGAGGCCGGAGGAGGACTGATTCAACTGCCATTACAACCCCTATGTTACCTAGGGTTTTCAGCTTCTTACTTGACACCAATGGCCAACGGGTCCTCAATATTTCGAGAAAAAAATAAACCATCGATCATGTGACCGTGATCACTTCCCGTTCCCCAGAAACGCAGTACATAGATATCAACGAAACGCAGCGCCGACCTAAGTACAGCAATTAGCAAACAAGAGTTACGCGCTAGTATTTGACTAAAATTGACCTTTTTTCTTCTGGGTCATGAAAATGAAAGGCAAGTACAATGGCATCGAACAGCGGGCAAGGCTTTATCAAGCGCAACAGACCTCCGCGGGTCCACATTTTCTATGAAGATCCGTTTGACGCGGAACAGAAGGTGGAACTGCCATTCGTCATGGGCATCATGGCCGATCTTTCCGGCGACAACCCTGGCGTGGAAAAAGCCGATATCGATGACCGCAAGTTCCTCGACATCGACATGGACAACTTTTCCAAGCGCATGGAAGCAATTGAACCTGGCACCTCCTTCACCGTGAAGGACAAGCTGTCCGGCGAAGAAAACTCCAAAATGAGCGTCCAGCTGCGTTTCAAGAGCATGGACGACTTCACCCCGGGACGCGTTGCCGAACAGGTTCCGGCACTCAAGAAGCTGCTCGATGCACGCCGCAGCCTGGCTGCATTGCGCACCATGATGGACGGACGTGTCCAGGCGATCTCCCAGCTCGAGGAGCTGACCCGGGACCCGGCCCTGATGCAGGCACTTGCTCAGAAAATCGAAGCCGACAAGGCATCGTCCGCCGACAAGCAGGCAGACGGCGACGGCACGGAGGAGGCATAAATGAGCAGCACCGATACCAGCGCCCAGGCAAGTGGCGCAGCAGCCGGCGAAGTTGCGGTTGAGAAGAGCCCCGAGGAGTTCGCCTCGATCCTGAAACAGAATTTCCGGATCAAGAACGAAAACGATACGGCCAATCAGCTGGTTGACAACGCCATGTCGACCTTCCTCGCCGAAGCCCTGTCCGATCAGGCGCTTATCAAGGAAGACGTCTACGACACGATCGATGAGATGATCGCGAAGCTGGACGAAAAACTGACGGCTCAGGTGAACGAGATCATTCACGCCGAGGAGTTCCAGACACTTGAGAGTGCCTGGCGCGGGATCGATTACCTCGTGCACCAGTCTGAAACCGACGCTTCGCTCAAGCTTCAGTTCCTGAACATCTCCAAGAAAGAACTTGCAGGCGTGTTCAAGAGCTACCGCGGCGCCAAGTGGGATCAGAGCCCGCTGTTCAAGCAGATCTATGAAGCCGAATTCGGCCAGCTGGGTGGTCAGCCCTACGGCTGTCTCGTGGGTGACTATGAGTTCTCCTACGACCCGCAGGACATCACCGTGCTGCGCGGCATGGCAAAGATCGCTTCGGCAGCCCATGCACCGTTCCTGGCAGCGGCCAATCCGCAACTGATGCAGATGGACAGCTGGACGGAACTGCCGGCCAAGCGTGATCTGTCCAAGATCTTCGATACGGAGATCCATGCCCAGTGGCGGACGCTGCGGGAATCCGAGGACTCCCGTTACCTTGGTCTGACAATGCCCCGCGTGCTGGCTCGCCAGCCCTACGGTGCGAAGTCCGACCCAGTGGAAGAATTCGCCTTCGAAGAAGAGTTCGGCGAAGATAGCCACGAGAATTACGCCTGGATGAGCTCGGCTTATGCCATGGCAACCAACGTCAACCGTGCCTACAAGGAATTCGGTTGGACTGTGCGCATCCGCGGCGTCGAAAGCGGTGGTCTGGTGGAAAACCTGCCGACCCACGTCTTTGAAACCGACGATGGCGGTGTGGACCAGAAGTGCCCTGCGGAAATCGCGATTTCCGACCGGCGCGAACACGAGATCTCCCGTCTGGGCCTGATCCCGCTGATCCACCGCAAGAATACGGACCAGGCAGCCTTCCTTGGAGCTCAGTCCGTCTTCAAACCGCGCCAGTTCTCCGGACCGGACGGCAAGGATGCAACGGCATCGGACAACCTGTCTGCCCGCCTGCCCTACATGTTCGCGACCACTCGTTTCGCCCACTACCTGAAAGTGATGGTGCGCAACAAGATCGGTTCGACCAAGGAATCGGCGCAGCTGCAGCGTTGGCTGAATGACTGGATCATGGACTACGTCGATGGTGATCCGGACAACTCGACCGAGGAAACCAAAGCGCGCAAGCCGCTGCGGGAAGCCAAGGTCACTATCGTGCCCGACGAGGAAAACCCCGGATATTACCGGGCCCAGTTCTTCCTTCGTCCGCACTATCAGCTGGAAGGCATGGACATCGGCATGAGCCTGGCGTCCCGCATTCCGCAAGACGGTAATTGATTTCACAAATTGCCGGCGGGGCGGCAGCCTGCCCCCCGGCATGCATCCCACGGGATGCAGCCCGGTTTTCCCGGGCGGAGGTACAAACAAGGTGCGCAAGCGCCTAGGGGTTTGGACCGCGAGGTCCGAGGTAGTTGTCAGGAATAGCAGAGTTTGAGCCAGGAACATTTACCTGGCCCTCAACAACCAAGAGGATCTATTAAAATGGCCGTCGATTTTTATCTGGAACTTGAAGGTATCAAAGGCGAAGCACAGGACAAGACCCATAAGGACAAGATTGACGTCCTTTCCTGGTCCTGGGGCGCTTCCCAGTCCGGCACCACCCACATGGGTTCGGGCTCCGGCTCCGGCAAGGCACACTTCCAGGATCTGAGCATCACCAAGTTCGTCGACAAATCCACCCCTGTGCTTCTGCAGCACGTGTCGACTGGCAAGCATATCACCAAAGGCACTCTCTTTGTTCGCAAGGCTGCCGGTGATAACCCGCTGGAATACATCAAGCTCGAAATGAAGGACATTATCGTGACCAACGTTTCGACCGGCGGCAGTGGCTCCGACGATCGCATCACGGAGAGCGTCACGCTGAACTTCGGTGAGTACAAGTACATCTACACCGAACAGAAGCCGGACGGCTCCAAGGGCGCAGCCCCCGAGTTTGCCTGGGACATTGCAGCAAACGAAAAGAAATAAGGCTTCGGCCTGCAGGGCTGCCGCGCTTCGGCGCGGCAGCCTTCTTTGGTTTGGACCGGCGATGCAGACTTTCAACTTTCGAAGCGGCACCGCCACGGTCACACTTAGGAATTTCCGGGGCAGCAGTCAGCGTGGGCTTGGCCGATGGCTAAATCAAATGTGAAAATGCACTCCCCGCTGATGTGGGCCTTCCGTGCAATGGACGACCCAGACTACAAGGCCGCTCAGGACAGGCAAAAAGAAGCACAGAACGGCGCCAACCTCAGGTCCGGTCGGCGGCTTTCCAGATCCTACGGGGTCTCTGAACACACCCTGCTTTCCGAAGTCCGGCAAGACCTGCAGGCGCTCCTGAACACGGTCAACCTCAATTCCACTCAGGACCTTTCCGATTTTCCGGAAGTTGAGAGCTCGATCATCAATTACGGATTGCCGGACCTTTCTGTCCATATTGTTGACAGCGTTCGCATTGACCGACTTGCCGAAGACATCCGACAGGCCCTCATCCATTTCGAACCGCGCATGGACCCGCGCACGCTCAAGGTCGAGCGCGACGACAAGGTCGAAAGCGATACCTTCAAGGTAAGATTTCTCATCAAGGCAGAAATACGCTGCGATCCGATCCGGGTCGCGAGTGAATTCGTAGCCGACGTCGACCCTGCTTTCGGCCGTATCAAGATCATCGGGGCAACTGCATGAACCGGGAATTTCTCGACCTCTATAATCAGGAACTCACCTACCTGCGAGAACAAGGGGCGTCATTCGCGGAGGCCTATCCTGCTGTAGCAGAACGCCTGGGTGGGCTTCTGGAAGACCGTTCCGACCCAATGTTGTCCGGATTGCTTGAAGGTACAGCCTTCCTGTCAGCTCGCGTGCAGCTGAAAATGAAGCATGAGTTCGCCGAATTCACTTCCAACCTGTTCGAACAACTATATCCAACTGCGCTGGCGCCCATTCCCTCTCTGGTACTTGCCCGCGTGACGCCGAAATATGGCGACGCGAATTTGCGCAACGGCATAAAGGTCGATCGCCATGCTCCCATGGAGGCCGTCTTCCGTGAACGCCAGGGAGAGGTTCGCTGCAGGTTCACTCTCACCTCTCCTATTACGTTGACACCCCTGGAGCTGACAGCTGCAAAGTACCTGAGCTCAGCTGCGCAGGTCTCCGGTCTCGGTGCGGAGATGGCTGAAGACAGACGCACGCGCGCAGGTCTGTCCATCACGTTCACACACCGCATGTCCGAGGATCCGGAAAACGAGGTTTCAACCGAAGAAACCTTGAAGAAACCTGAATACCAGGTGGCCGGCTGTCGGATCGATTCACTTCCCGTCCGATTGATCGGACCTCTGGATCTGGCTGCGAAGGTCTATGAACAGATCTTCGGACATACAATCGCGCTCTACATCCGTACCGAAGATGCTTTCGGTCAGGCCAGCCTGCAGCGCCTGCCCGTCGATGCCATCGAGCAGCTGGGTTTCGATGAAGAAGATTCCCTCTTGCACAACGCCTTGCGCCTGTTCACCGGCTTTGATCACTTGCGCGACTATTTCAACTTTCCGCGCAGCTTCCTCGGGTTCCGTCTGACGGGCCTGCGCCGTTATCTGGATAGGGTCAAGGCAAAAGCATTCGATCTGGTCTTCGTGTTCGATGAAGCAGAAAACCGGTTACCTGCTCACGTTGAACGCAAGATTTTCGCGCTTCACTCAGCGCCGGCCGTCAACTTGTTCGAAAGGCAGACTGACCGTGTGCCGATCAAGAAAGGGCAGCACGAGTTTGCTGTCATCACGGACCGGACACGGCCTCTGGATTATGAAGTGCATGCCGTCACTGAAGTTTCCGCCCACTTTTCAGGAGGCGAGAAACGACCGGTTGAACCGCTCTACAGCGTTGCACCAGACACTGAAAAAGCCGGTCACGAGTGGTTTTATACCATTCGCCGTTTGCCGCGACGCCAGTCGTCTTCCGAAATCCGGCGCATGCAGCCGAGCCACTACATAGGTACAGAAACCTTCATCTCTATCTCAAGCGGAGCACAGGCTGCCGCCCTGCTGCAAACCGGCAAGAAACGTCTTTCGGAACTATCACTGAAGGTATTGGCATCCAACCGGTCGCTGGCCGCCGACCTCCCCGTGGGAACCAACCCGGACAAGTCCGAGATTGGGGATTTTCGCATACTGGAGGATATCGGCCTCAAGGTAGATTGTGTTGCCGGCCCGACGTCCCCAAGGCCGCCGCTTCTTTCCTACAATGAAAGGCTGGGCGAACAGGGCCACGCTGGCGCCATTGCCTGGCGGCTCATTAACATTCTGGCCTTGAATCATACCGGCCTTGTGCACGATGCGGCAGGTCAGGACGGTCGGTCTTTCCGCGATGTGTTGAGCGTGTTCGCGCCACTTTCCGACAGTTCAGCAGACCGGCAGGCCCAGTCCGTTCGGTCGGTTTCGACAAGGCCAGTTGTGCGCCGCCTGCAACAGAAGTCCGGGACAGGTGTCGCCAGAGGTCTCGAAATCACGATCACGCTCGATGACAAGGCTTTTGAAGGGGCGAGTGCCTTTCTGATGGGGGCTGTCCTCGACCGGTTTGTCGCTGAATACGCTTCCATCAATCACTTCACGCAGTGTGTGATCGCAACGACAGAGCGCGGCGTTATCATGAAGTGGCCTCCGCGGATCGGCGCGAAAGGAATTCTATGAGCGGTCCGGCAGACAAGGATCTGACGAAAACCCGTGTTGCACGGGACAAGACCGTTGTGCCTTCATCCTCCCGGAAGGCCCCGGCATGGCCGACCAAAGAGGAGACGGAGACTGCAATCGAGTCTGATGAGAAGGCCGACGCTGACGATATCTGGACCGTAAAACCGCAGGACAACAACACACCTGAGGACGAGACAGAAACGCTCGCCATCAAGTCGCCCGCGATTGAATCTGCCGCGATCACATCACCCGAACACGCCACTCCCTCACCTGCCGGATCCCAATCAGAAACGCCTGCACAACAAATCGATCCTCCAGCGGAAACCTCTGTCGAGGGAACGGAAGAGGTGATTGAAGCGCAGACCGAAGAGACTGCGTCTGATCCAGCAGCTGAGGAAGCAGTTCCGGAAACCCCGCGTATCGAGGTGCCGGTCCAGCAGCAATACGCGTCGTTGCTTGCAGCCCTCGGAGACCGCATCGAGAAGCATCCAGGTGGACATGATCTGCTGGCGGTGCTGAGAATGCTCGAAGGCCAGACCGCTCCGGGAATTTCCGAAACCGGAATAAAGCCGAAGAACGCCGATGAGCCCGCTCCACCCAGGATCGGCAAAAGCCGGCGCATGATGGAAGACATCGTTCGCTTCGGTCAGGACCCGTCCAGCGAATTCGCCACGTCGACCATTGAGCGTGCGACAAAGGACGGTGACGGCGGCCTGGTCTTGCTGGAACGCTTCCTTGGTTTGCTTGGACCGCAAGGCGCTCTGCCTTCCGCCTACACCGATGAAGCGATCATGCGCGGGCTCAGAGGCGATGACAGTTTTCCGAGATTCCTTGACCTGTTCAACAACCGCTTCGTGCAGTTGTTCTACCGCGCGTGGGCCGATGCCAGACCGATCGTTCAACATGACCGGCCGGACGACGACCGGTTTCTCGCCTATCTCGGGTCGGCGATCGGCATCGGCACCCCGTTTTACCGGGACCTCGACAGGATCGATGATCGGCTCAAGCTGCTCTATGCGGGCCTTATGGCCCCCAAGACAAAGAGCGCCGCTCGTTTGAAGGCCCTCATCACGGGCGTTTTCGATGTCCGGGTAGAGATTGATCAATGTGTCGGGACGTGGCTGCATCTGGACAAGGACGATCAGCTCAAGCTTGGTGGTTTCGGGCCAGGCGGAGCCGGGCAACTTGGCGCCGACACGATCGTTGGGTCCAAGGTCTATAGTGTGAGTGACAAGATCCGGATCAGGATTTTCACGAGCAGTCTGGAGGAATATCGGCAGTTTCTCCCGCCAACCCGGGCAAGACCCAATCCCTGGACAGAGAAGCTTTTCGACCTCATCGATTTTTATCTGGGTCTGGAAATTGAATATGAAATTGAACTTGCGCTGCCGAAGAGATGCGCATCCGCTGTCCGGATGGATGCCAACAACTCCGCAACGCTTGGACATATCGGCTGGCTGAAGCCGGCCGCTTCCGGCCTCGACGACGATACTGACCTGGAGGCCGAAGAAGAAGAAATGCTTACCGACACCCGTTTCCGGCCTGTGCGTCGCCACACCACAGTCTACCAATAGGTCTCAAGTCTGAAGGACCGATATTATGAATGACATTACGGTTGAAAAAGTTGTCAACAAGACCAACTCAACTGCCTACGACAGCCTGGACAAGGCCATGAGGCTTACGAAGGATGCCGGCCACCGGCATCTCGAGCTGGTCCACTGGTTTTACTATCTGATCCGCAACGAAAATTCTGATGTATTTCATATTCTGCGGCATTTCGACGTCGATCTCGGCACCCTGGACAAGGACCTGCAGGCCGCGCTTGCAGAGTTCAAGATCAATCAGACCGAACTTCCGTCCATGTCCAAGCCTTTCCGCGAAGCGCTGGAAGGAGCCTGGTTCGTTGGCACGCTGACATACGGCGACTACAAAATCCGCACGGCCTATGTCCTTCTTTTCATGCTTGGCGAAGAGAGCACCCGCACGCAGCTTTTCCAGCTGTCCAAGGCTCTCAACAAGCTCAAGCACGATGAAATCGCGAACAACCTGGATGCCATCGCCGGATCATCCGGTGAAGTGCGGGCGAGGCCCATCGACGGTTCAAGTCCAGCCTCCGGTAGCGCAGCAGGCGAACCGGGCGCAGAGCCGCTCGCGGCAGGCGGCCCCGGGGAAGATGCACTCAGCCAGTTCACTGTAGATTTCACAGCTCGTGCGCGGGCAAAGGAATTCGATCCGATCGTCGGCCGCGACGAAGAAATCCGGCAAGTCATCGACGTTCTGATGCGCCGCCGCCAGAACAACCCGATCCTGACCGGCGAAGCCGGCGTCGGCAAAACGGCTATCGTCGAAGGCTTTGCACAGAAAATCGTTGCCGGTGATGTTCCGCCCGCGCTGCTGGGCACTCGCCTTTGTGCGCTGGATCTCGGCTTGCTTCAGGCCGGCGCGTCGATGAAAGGCGAATTCGAGAAACGTCTGCGCGCGGTCATTGATGCCGTCCATGGTTCCATCGTGCCGACGATCCTGTTCATTGACGAAGCCCATACGTTGATCGGAGCTGGCGGCGCTGCCGGAACGGGCGATGCGGCCAACCTTCTGAAGCCTGCACTTGCCCGCGGCACACTCAGGACCGTCGCGGCCACGACGTGGTCGGAATACCGCCAGCATTTTGAAAAAGACCCGGCCCTGACACGGCGCTTCCAGCCCGTGCAGGTTGACGAACCGGATGAGGAAAAGTGCTTTGCCATGGTGCGCGGCCTGCTTGGCCCGATGGAAGATCATCACCAGGTCCGCATCCTCGATAGCGCTGTGCGGTCGGCGGTATCTTTGTCACATCGCTACATTCCAGCGCGCCAGCTGCCGGACAAGGCTGTCAGCGTTCTCGACACCGCCTCGGCACGCGTCAACATCTCGCAAGCAGCACAGCCAGCCCGGTTGCTGGACCTGGTTGCCCGAAAAGGTTTTCTGGAGACAGAGAAAAAGGCCCTGACCAACGATGCCGAACTGGGCCTGGAGCATCAGGAACAGCTCGAGGCACTGTCCAACGCGATTACGGAAACCGAAAGCGACATTGAGACTGTCCGCAATCAGTGGGAAAGCGAGCGGAAACTGGTAGCCGGAATCCGGCGTTTGAATGCCGCTCTTGCAAAGCTTCGCGGTGTTGATCCTGCGCCTCATCCGGAAAGCGAGGCAATCGAAGATCCGCAGCACGACAAGCCCGCTCTAGTTCCGATCGACGAGATCGAGCTTGAACTTGACGTCGACCTGACCAACGAAGACGCCATTCGCGAAGCGCTCCAGGCGATGCGCACGGAGCTTTCCGAAATCCCCGAAGACGATCGCATGGTCTATGCCTATGTCGACGATGAGGCTGTTGCCAGCATCATTTCCGACTGGACCGGCATTCCGGTCGGCCGGATGGTGCAGGACGAAATGCAGACGATCCTGACGCTGACCGACAGCCTCAACAAGCGCGTGATCGGTCAAGCCCATGGCCTGGCAATGATCTCGAAGCGCATCGAGACCAGCCGCGCCCAGTTGGGCAATCCGGACAAGCCAATCGGCGTGTTCATGCTGTGCGGCCCCTCCGGTGTTGGTAAAACCGAAACCGCCCTGGCCCTTGCCGAGACCCTTTATGGTGGTGAGGAAAGCCTGATCACCATCAATATGTCCGAATTCCAGGAAGCGCATTCCGTTTCCGGTCTCAAAGGCGCTCCTCCGGGATATGTAGGCTATGGCGAAGGCGGCCGGTTGACCGAAGCCGTGCGGCGTAAGCCTTACTCGGTCGTCCTTCTGGACGAAGTCGAAAAAGCTCATCCGGATGTTCACGAAATCTTCTTCCAGGTCTTCGACAAGGGTTGGATGGAAGACGGAATGGGTCGGAAGATCGACTTCCGCAACACGTTGATACTGCTGACCTCGAATGTCGGCACTGACATCATCATGAATGCAGCAAGTCACATGCTGGATGCGCCGGTTTCCAGTGATCCGGATCTTGCGGCAGCCGACCCGAATGCACCGGATCCGGAGAAGCTCGCGGAAACCTTGAGACCGGCATTGCTCGACGTGTTCCCGCCGGCCCTGCTCGGCCGTATCGTGACCATCCCCTACTATCCGCTGTCGCCGTCCATGCTCGGATTCATCGTCCGGCTTCAGCTCAACCGTATCGTCAAACGGGTCAAGCAGAACCGGGATGCCGTGCTGAGTTATGGCGACGACGTGGTGAGCCATATCGTTTCACTCTGCCGCGACCCGGACAGCGGTGGCCGCATGATCGACAACATCCTGACCAACGACCTTCTGCCGAAGCTGTCGCGTGCGTTCCTCACGGCGCAAATGAACGGCGAAGAACTGAAGGGCGTGACCTTGAAAGCCACGGAAACCGGTATCGAAATCGAGCCGGCCAGCTGACATCAACCAACAAAAACGCCGGACAGGTTCTCCCACCTGTCCGGCGTTTCGATTCTGCCCGGAAATCTGCCTGATTGTCGCTGGTCCTGGTTCAGCCCCCGATAAGAACGGTAAATTCCCCTGTCGTGATCGCGCCACCCTTGGCTGTTGGATCACCAATGCGGGCCGCGGGCAAACTTCCGATAAGAACAGTCAGCGACCCCATGATAATGGGGTCGACATTTGCCGGCGGAGGGCCGACACACACGCAAAGGTCCGTCATTCTCGCAGCAGGACGCTTGCCGATCAGGACGTTGATCTTGCATGGTGGCGCAATCGGCAACCCCGGTGGAACGGGTGTCATCGGGCACATATGAAAATCGCCCAGGCGGGCAGCTGGTCTGGTCATGGCAGCCTCGTGCGTTGTTACACTCTTGCCAGAATGAACGTTCCTGCGACAAATACTGGGACCTGGATCACAGTCTGGCGTATTTCAGCGCTTCCGCAAGTCCTGTTTCACTGCACGCTCAAAATGTCGGCAATCACCGTCCGGTATTCCTGCAGATCCTTGCCCCCGACAGACTGCGGTGCTTCCGCTCCCGTCTCCATTTCAAAGGCCAGCGGGTCTGTCGGCTCTCCCCTGTGCCTGATTTCGAAATGAAGGTGCGGTCCGGTGGAAAGCCCCGTAGTTCCGACGTAACCAATCAGATCACCCGCCTGAACCACAGACCCTAGCTGGATGCCATCGGCGTATTCATGCATATGCGCGTAGCGGCTGGTAATTCCGTCCTTGTGGGTGAGTTCAATGAAATTGCCATACCCGCCTCGCACATCGCGATAGGTGACCTTTCCGGAAAAGGCCGCGTGGATCGCGGTTCCAGTGGGGGCCGCCCAATCGACACCGGCATGCAGGCGTTCCGTTTTCTTGATCGGATGAAATCTCATGCCGAACTTCGATGTCAGAACACCTTTGACCGGGACAAGCATGGCGCCGGACAAACTCACCTTGCCGCCTTCGTTCACACAGGCAAAACCGCGATTACCGGGCGCTTTCAGCACGTAACAGCGAACGGACCAGTCGTCCCCACGCCGAACACCGGCAAAGAGCACCCTGCCACCGCCACGCTTCTCGTCTCGAGCACTGTCCGTGAATACCAGAGTAACTCTCTCATCTGGTTTGATCGATCGCTTCAGGTCGGTCATGGGCGCCAAATATGCGATTGCCTCGCCCACGATAGAAGCGGGCACGGCATTGCGGACTGCGGTGGCATAAACACCGTCGATCAAGCGATGCGAGTTGGCAGGTTGAGTTGCCTCCTCACCCGCGATCTTCTGTTCCACAATCGTCTTGCCAAACCAGGGATCGGCGCCGGCTACATACCCGTCCCCGTCTCTTCCGACCGAATAGGCGGCTGTACCGATATACCCTTCCCGGCCGTAGATCGAAATCTGGACAGGCCGATAATAATCGCCAATCCGGCCTACCTTGTTCGGCATGCGAACGCCACGCACCGCGATCTTGTCGCCTGCGATCAAATCGCTTTTGTCAAAGTTCTCCTTGACGAATTCCACTAGTGAATCCATGACTTCCTCATCGAACCCTTTGCCTTTCAGGAAATCCTTGAGCGGAGCCGCTTTTGCTACCTCCTCGCGTACTTCGACCCGGCTGGGCCCCTGACCGATGGGACGCTCGGTAAGATAGAGGTTCAACGTGTCAGTTGACGGTTTCAGAAACACCGGCAAATCGGGAGAACCATCGTCCGCGGGCTGCGCATCTTCTTCAACGACTATGCCCTCGGCTTCATCTCCTCCCCCGAAATTGCCGAACTGAAAGTCCGCCTCACTACCCGGTGCGCGAATAACAAGGTTGCCGTCATCGTCCAGCATCTGGCTGTCCAGCACGTATGCGGCAACAGACGGTACCGACGCAGCACCGTCCCCGATCGCAGCGGCTGGCACTGGACGCTCCGACAAGTCTATCCGCCGATTGGCGGCACCATCCTTCAAAAGGACCGGGTCGCCCGCCAACGGAATGACTGCAGAGAGCGCCATGTCGAAAAACGGATCGGCCGGAACATCGAGATCCTCTTCGTTGGTCAACGCAGTGTCATCAACATCCTGTTCCAGGGCTTGGTCGTTGGCGACGGTTTCGCCCGGATCTTGCTGCGGAGCATTTTCCGGAGAGGCGCTGTCCGACACCGCTTCGGCGATCTCCTGTAACCCGATTTCCTCGGGAGGTGACAGGGATATCGCGCCGGAGGAGATCAGATGGGCAATGCCGCCAGCAGCACCGCCCAGCACCAGGAACCCGATGGCCATTGCAGCATAAAGTACAATGGGTGACCGTTTCGGAGCCGCCCCCTTGGCCGGCGCAGCTCCTGGCTTTGGTGGTGGTGTAGCGGTAGGACTAGCTTGTGGCGCCTTTTGCGACGGACGGATCACGGTCCTGTCAAACTCTGGGCGATGAGCACCCGGATTTTGGTTGTCAGGCCATTGGACCATTGTGAGACCTTAAGCGCAGCGTCGCAGCTGCTCAGGCTGCCGAAAATCAATATCCCGATCATGCCGGATGATTGGGAAAGATGCAAAAAATGCTGTGTTTGAAAGCGCTTCGTCAGGAGCGCGGAAACGTGACCAGCTTGCTCCTGTCCTGTTCCTGCCGCGCGATCGTCCGTTTTTCTTCCGGCTCCATGTACATTTCAGGTAGATCCAGAGTGTAAACGGTGATGTCGGAACTGAGACCACGCAATTGTCCCTTCCAGATCTCAGCAACCGGATAGGACGAAGGCAGTTTCTCGGCGACCGATTGACTGACTGCGAGACGAACCTTGTGGTCCTTGGCAACGGATTCGACCCGGCTTGCCGTGTTGACGGTGGTACCCATGACGGTGAAGGAACGGCGATGTTCACCACCGATGTCGCCCACCAGAACCGGTCCGGCATTAAGGGCTATGCGCAGGTCCAGCGGCGGTTGTCCGGTGATTTCGCGCAATCTGTCTAGCAGATTTATGATTTCTGTTGCGGCATCGACAGCCGATTTTTCGGGATGCTCGACCGTATTGGGTGCGTTCCAGACCGCCATGATCGCGTCGCCGATATACTTGTCGATATACCCTTGGTGAGCGGTGATCACCTGTCCGATCCTGTCGAAACAGGAATTGACCACGCGCACCACATCCTTATCGGCGAGTTTTTCCGACATCTTGGTGAAGCCGACGATATCGATGAAGGCCACGACGACATGCCGGGTTTCCCCACCAAGCGCCGGCAATTGTTCGGAACTCGCCATCAGCTTGATGACATCCGGGGCAAGGTAGTGACCGAAGAGCCTCACCAGAGACCTCTGCCGGCGCTGCAGGATGCCGACCTTCCCGACAGCCGCGATGATTGTCGCGGTGACGAAGGCAACCGGAGCAACGCCTGGCGAAGGAAACATACCGAGCTCCGTACTGCCAAGGCTCAGGCCCAGTCCGCAAAGCACTCCGCCGAGAGCCACAACAGGTAAGACGACCAGCGGAAGCGACAGACCTGCGAGCGCGCCAACTACGGCAAAGATGACCGCAAATGCGGGGACGAGACCAGCGGGAGGCTCGGTCACGATCCTTCCGGCGATAGGCGAGCCGATGAAATCGGCCAGTACAAATACACCGGCGGTTTGCGGCTGTACCCGCGGTCGCCCGCTTGGCCCCGTTTCTGCCAGCTGTTCTGGCAGATGAGGCAGGAAACGGTCAGAAAAAAGATGCTCGTCTTCATAGGGCAACAGCCCGCCGAACAGTACGATGCGGCCTTCTGCAAAACGGGCAAGCTCCTGCCTGCCCTCTTCACTTTCCAGAAGCTGCAGAACGTCGATAAGCGAAAGATACGGAACGGACGTTGCGAGGCGGGCGGATGGCACCGGAATGTAGGTTTCGGCGACCTCGACACCTGCGATACCCAAAAGCGCATCGATCAGATGTGGCGAAGCGGTGAGAGGTGAATGCGGCTCGTGTCGTCGCACCACACCGTCGCTGTCAGTTGAAACGATAACCGACCTGACACCGCCCTCACCGGCTGCAGCGGAAAACATGCGTTGAGGTACGCCTATTTCGGTGTGAGCAATAAACACCTTGCCGCGGTTCTGATAGAGGAACCGCTGAAATGCCAGATCAAAACCTTTCAATCTGGCTTCGCCGGTGCTGGGATCCACAAAGCCGTCCGCACTATAGGCAAATACAAAGTCATAGCCCAGCGCCACCGCGCCGGCATTCAACATGGCTTGTCCGGCCTCTGCCAGAACCGGGGTCATCAGAACCCGCGGTATTGGTGCCAACCGGTCGGAGTTAAGCGCTTTTTGATCAAGGCCGACCACGACAACAGGTGCAGGACCTGCCTGCTCCTTGCTGTCCATGAGGGCCTTGATCTGGAACAGGCGGTCTGTCACCCACCCTTCCCAGATGGCCTTTTGAGCGGATAAACCGATGGCGATCCCAGCCCCTACCGCAACGAGTGCGATGAGCAAGATGAGCTGTTTTCGTCCAATGGCTGCGTCCGCGAACCGGCCGCCAGATATCATTTCACGATGACGACAGCGGTTTTCCGTCCAACCTGGACCGGGTCAATGGTGATCGTGCGCATGACGACACCATAGTCTGGCGCCTTGCCTTGCAGGAACAGCTCAACCTCAACGGCCTCGTCTTCCGGCTCACGGTTCGGCATGTCGGTCAGAATATTGTCGAGCATATCGAAGCGCTTGGGTTCACCGCCCCCAAAGGAAACAAACACCGTGTCGTATTGATCGCGCAGCTTGTTGTCGAACCGCAACATCAATGACGCAGCTTTCTTGTTTTCCAGTGTAAGGCCACGCAGCGTGACGGTCAGACCTTTGTCAGCCTTTTCGCTGTCGGTTCCGCTGTCTGCCTGCAAGCAGTTACCCGCTCTCAGAACTTTCTGTTCAGAACCTTCTGCGGTGTATCCCTCGGAAGATACCTTCAGCACACCGGCCTGAATCCTGACTTCCTGACACGCGGAATAGTCCAGCAGGTCAACATGTCCGGTAGCGCCGAGATCGACTACGTCACCAGGCATTAGCTCGGTAAACGCGGACACATCAACACCTTCCGACTTGTCCAGCACCAGCGCAATCGGATCCGCTAGTGCAGATCCGGCGGACAGCGCAAACATCAGACCAGCGATAGCACTCGTGGCCTGCAAACTTCGCCTTGAACAGGCATGCTTCAAAATCCGTTTCATGAAGGGCTCCTGATTCCCTGGTCATTCCAAATACGCCCGGCCTTTTCGACGCAGCCCAGCGCTGACTATGGTTCGATATTACCAGAGGATGGCGAAATGAGTGTGGCCATGGTCACAAAAATTCTTTTCAAGCGCAACAAGATAGAAGGAGACCTCGCGTGTCAGCCGGCAGGCTCCGTGTAGACACCGGCAATACCCACGGCATCTGCATACTGGCCAATCAACTCAAGTAATTTTGGTGTCAGCTCGGCGCTCAGAGGTTTGCCATCGAGTGCAGCCAATACGCCGACCAATTGAGGCATCGGTTTGGCCGCCCGTACCATAACGATATGGTCCGCACCGAACGGCAGGGCAGCCCTCAAGTTCAACACGTAAGGCTTGGCTGCCTGAACCGTGGTGTCCTTGCCAAGCGGATCCGCTTTCTTGTTGGGGGCAAGCAGACGAAGCGTGCCGTCTGCTTCCAGCGCGAACACGGCCATATTGCCTGACTGGTCCGATTTAAGACCAACCTTGAACGCATCTCCTTCAGGGATATGCCCGACTGACGGCTGGAGTGTTCCTTCAATAGGCTGGCGCTCACGCGACAAGGCATAAAGATCGGTCAGAAAACCCCATTTGGTCACAACATCGGAAAACCGGTCGATGTTGGTCGCCTTGCCGCGCAGCACCACGTCGCCAAATTTGGTCAGGACGTCGCCTTCTTCCACATCCCAGAACAGATCCGCGGTCCCATCTTCAACGACCTTCAGGCGGCCCTCTTGTTTGCCGGCCAGCTGCTGCAATACCGGTGTTGCAGCATTGGTGCTCGCAGACAGGGTCAAGACGCCGTTTTCATGTGTGAATATCTGCTCGTTGACACGCGGCAGGACAGCGGCGCGGCTGTCACCGCTCATGGTCAGGCTGGGTGACTGGCGCCCCTCCGTTGCGACCCGTACGGTTTCCTTGAGAAACAGGTTGAGCTCCTCCATGGAGATACCGCCATCACGATCCAGATCCGCCCTTCCCTCGACACCGCGCGCAAAGGCCCAGCTCAAGGCACCGCGCGGTTCACCGGCAATCAAAAGCTCCGGGATGACCTGTCCATCGACTGTAGCGCCTACGTATATAACGTTGGGAAGGTCCTGAACGTCGCCTGTCTGCTGCGCGTTTCCGGCCAGCATGGGCGGAAGAGGTTGAGAGCGAAGGGCGTCGTTCTCGAACGGAGGTAAACCAACCAGCCGCGTCCCCAGACGTGTGATACGTGGGTCCACGGATCGGGTCATTGTGCCCGAGTGACAGCTATCTGCCAGAACCAGAACACTGCGACCACCGGCAGCCCGGAGCATTGCGGCGATGTCATCGTCTCGCAGTCTCTCGCCATTACCCGGTGCCGCAATATCGAAACCAGCCAGAAGGAAGACTTCGTCCATGCCGTCTTCTTCCGAACCCTTTACCCACTCGGGCTCCTGTGCCCCATGCCCAGCATAGGACAAAACAAGAACATCATCAGCATCCGCGCGGGAAATGAGATCCTGCCACGAAGACAGGATTGCCTGCCTCGATGCATCGGCATCGTATAGCGTGGTCAGGTCGGTAACACCGGCAGCTGTCAGTGTTTCGGCGATGTCTCGCGCATCATTGACCGCCCCCTTCAAGGGAGAAACGTGCTGATAGGCGTCGACGCCCACAACGAGTGCTCGCCACTGTCCGGCTTCCGCTGTCGAGCCAAAGCTCACTGCGATAAGAAACAGGCTGCACACTCTGGCCCAGAAATATCGTCCGGACGCCAGGCCAAATGGAACATTCATCGGTGTTACCTTTTCTGTGCGAGGTTAGCCCCAGCTACCGCCGCCGCCGCCACTTGGGCCGCCGCCGCCACCACCGCCACCACTTCCGCCGCCGCTGTTGCCGCCGCCACCGCTGTTTCCGCCGCCGCTATTTCCACCACCGCTATTGCCGCCACCGCTGTTGCCGTTGTTGCGGTCTTGAGCGCTAGGATCGTTGATCGGATCATAGGCAGGTCTCGAAGCCCTATTGGTCGTCGGGCTCGTGGTCGCAGGCTGCCTGACACCTTGCGGGGCCGGGTTTTGCTGTGTCTGGCATCCTGCCACCATCAGCGTCAGCAGTCCTGTGACTGGCAATAAGTACAAGAACGATTTCATCTGAATATCTCCCTCAACGATTAAAACAGATCATATCTGGGACGGTTCTGTTCCCACTGATGCTTTACCAGTGCAATCAGGGCCTCATCGCCTTCGGAAGGCGCCCGTCCAGAGGCTTCAAAGAAGTCGGCCAGGGCTTCACGGGTTTTCCGTCCCGGCTGCCCGTCAACCGGTCCTGGATCGAAACCGAGATCGGTCAGGGTCTGTTGCAACACCTTTGCCTTGAGGTTTTTCCGCGCATCGCCGAGAGCGGTCTTTGCCTGCTCGGCAGCCTGCGAAGACGGTTCAACAGCCACAGCCATGGCAAGCATGCGAACACGGTCCTGGCCTGCGGCATCGCCATCTTGCTGGCCAAGCATCCACGCGGTGTTGAATGCACCCCAGGGATCTCCGCGCTGGGCACTTTCACGGAACCAGCGAGTTGCCTCTTCCGCGTTTTTCTCAACACCCTGGCCATTGTAGTAAAGCAGTCCGATGGCCGTGCCTGCGGCGGGATGCCCGCCTTCATGTGCTTTCATGAACCAGCCAAGTGCTGCTTCATAGTCCTGCGGCACACCTTTACCATCGCGGTACAGTGTCCCCATGTTCAGGTAGCCATAAATGTCGTTCCGCGATGCCGAGCGATTGTAGTAATAAACGGCGCGGTCGATGTTTTCTTCCACGTGCTGGCCATTCAGGTAGAAGCCACCAATGGCATTGAACGAGAACGTGTGGCCTGCCTCCACCGACTGCAGCAGTTTGTCCAGACCGTCCTTTTCGTTCTGGGCCGTGCCTTCGCCCTTGATCTCGGCCATACCAAGCGAATGAAGAGCATAGGCGTCTCCCCGCTCCGCAGCCTTGCGGTATAGGTCAACAGCCTTCTCGCGGTCACGATCGATCCCGGCGCCCAGGAAATACATGCGCCCCAGCACCTGGCCGGCACGAACATGTCCCATCTGGTAGGCCTGTTCAAAGTAACCGACAGCCTGTTGCAGGTTACCAGCGGCAAATGCTCCACGGCCGCGCTGGAAGACAAACCGGCCGATCTCCGGGTAGGCAGCCATCGCTTCGGCGCAGGCCGTATCCACAGCCGCCGCATCAAGATCGTTGGCGAGCCGTCCTTCCGTAACCGCCTGCAAATCGAAAGGCTGGGTTGCCAGGCGATCGCACTGCGTTACACGGGGTTGAACAATCTGCGTGATGGTTCTGGCGGGCGTTCCTTCGACAGCCGGCAGTTCCAGAGCAAATTTCCGCGCTTCGCTTTCACTGCCGATCTGCGGACGGACGGTCAACGTCGCGAGCGCAGAAACAGGAAAACGGTCGCCGGCCTGCAGCAATCGGTTGTCGGAAGCAAGCTGCAGGTCCGTATCGACAGAGACAACCTTCAGCCAATCGCTTGTTGCCGGCAGATCCTCGACAGGCGCATCCGGATAGACGTTTACGGGGCCGGTACCGATATCAGCTTCTACCGCTCCCTTTGAGGCCGTGTTGCCCAGCCATGACAGGAGAGCTTCAAGCCGCTTTGTGCGGTTTTCCTCCACCTGCTCGTTTTGCACCGGCGTTTCGGCCTGTGCGACCGTAATTGAGGCGATCGCGGATGCAGAACCACCCCATTGGTCCTCTACCTCGTAGGAGATCAGTTCCACGTCGCCGGGTTGGGTGCCTTCCGGAAAGAACTCGAGACTGGCAAGCTCTGCCGCATCTATCACGTCCCCCTCAGCAACGGCCCGGCCTCCCCGCAGCTTCAAGGTACCTTTTTCAGGTAGCAAGGTGAGCTTCGCCTTCAGCGTACCACCTTCCGGCTGAACCGGTTCGGGGATGCTGATCGGGACGGATTCAGCCGATGCAGATACACTGACCCTGTGATGGGCAGTCACGATCGGAGCCGGTTTGGGCGGTACGAAATAGAAGCTGGTGACGAGCGTTGAATCCTCATATGGGATCTGCTGGCCGCCGGTCTTGCGAACCACGTCATCGCGAACCTTGGTCATCAGGTCCTTGATCTCGAGCGCCGGATCAAGAGCATTTTCGACCACAGAAGAGGTGAACGGGCTCATCGGCCCCTTGCCGTCGTAGGCAACCTGACCAGGACGTGTGGCATAGGAGATAAATGTGCCGAGCTTGTTCGGAATCCGGCGCAGCCCTCTGGTCTTTCCGAGCGAATATTCTTCCTCGCCCCAAAACAGGCTTGCGATTTCGAACGGGTTGTCCCGGCAGGCATCAAGCATGACGATCTGCAGGCTGGAAGCGGCCTTCATGTAGTCCAGCAGATGGGACACCTTGAGGCTTTCGAATTCCAGGTCGTATTGAGAGGACAGTTTGGCATCGACAGGAAGAATGAAATTGGATTCGCCAACCTGAAGCGCATGACCGGAATAGTAGAACAGCGCCGTGTCGCCGTCATTCAGTTCGCGCAGGAACCGGCGTACGACCTGTTCCAGATCCTTCTTGTTGAGGTCCGTGCCGATCGTCACATCAAAATCGGCCTCCCGAAGGATCCTGGCGATTTCCGTCGTGTCCGTAACGGGATTTTCCAGCGGGGTCACATACTGGTATTCCTGATTGCCGATGACCAGCGCAACCCTGCGCCCGTCCTCGGTCTGTGCCATCGCCTGGGCGGAAGGCAAAGCAAGAGCAGCACCCACCGGCAGGCTCAGAAGGCCCATCCTGACAGCTTTCCTCAACCGGCCCACAGGCTTGGTGGAGGTCATAGATTTGCCAACTCGTGTGGCAAGAGGTCGATAATCCCGATTCTGCATAACGTCCTCAGCGCTTAAATCCGCGTGTAACTATCGCGCTAGAGCTGCTGCCTGTCTGTGATGGAACTCACACGGAGGCACTTCCGGCTCCAAAGCGTCCGGCGCCCCCGTCGATCAAATACCCTTAGGGAAAGTGATGCACACTTGTGGTTCCGACGCAAGGGAGACGACATCAGCAACCGTCAGCTGTTCAGGCAAAGCCGAGGGAATGCCGCCTCAGGCAAGTGTTTCTTTTCATTTCGAGTCATCCTACGCTGCTGCAAAAGCCTGCAAATGCTCGGGAGGTCAGATGACAGACGCGTTCAGGATTCGCCAGCTGAAGGAAAGTGAGATTCACATTCCACTCGAATTGGCGATGGAGGAAGGTTGGAACCCCGGGATTGAAGACGGCCCAGCATTCTTCACAGCCGATCCGAACGGGTATTTTGCCGGCGAAATAGACGGAAAGTTGATCAACGTTATTTCGGCAGTTCGCTACGGCGATACATTCGGCTTCATCGGGCTCTATATCTGCAAGCCCGAATTCCGGACCATGGGATACGGCCACCGGATCTGGGACCATGCAATGGCATATCTGGGGTCTCGGGTCATCGGTCTGGATGCGGTAAATGAGCAGACTGCGAGTTATGCCCAGCACGGGTTCAAATCAGTCTACCGGAACATCCGGCATGCCGGCATCTCAATGTGCGATACGCCCATGGACCCGCGCCTTGCACCACTTGGTCATGGCCTTTTTCCCGGCATACGTGATTATGACCAGCGCTTCTTTCCGGCTGAACGCACGCAATTCCTGAAGACCTGGGCCGCCCCCATGCTGGAAACACGCCGCGGCTTTGCCTTTGTCGAAGATGGTCATGTCAGGGGCTACGGCGTTATCCGCCAGTGCCACGAAGGCTACAAGATCGGGCCCCTTTTCGCGGATGAGCCGGAAATTGCCGATACCTTGTTCCGCACACTTGCCGGTCAGGTCAAAGGGCAGACCATTATCCTCGACACACCCGAACCCAATGCGGCAGCATTGCTGATGGCGGAAAAATACGAGCTGTCACCGGAATTCGAAACCTTCCGCATGTATCGCGGCCTGGCACCCGATCTGCCTTTGGACCAGCTCTACGGCATCACGACGTTCGAATTGGGCTGAGGCGGCAAACCGCCCCGCGCCCTGTGTGTTTCCAATCAATGCTCGACTGACTGGTAGGCAAGAATGGCGCCGGCAAGGTCTTCCAGCGCAGCCCCCACCGACTTGAACATGGTGATGGCTTCTTCACTCTGCCGGCCAGGATGGTCACCCCGACAAAGCTCATACAGGTCAGCCTTGATTTCGCCTGGCGACAATACCCCGGCCTTGATTGGCTGAACGATATCTCCACCTTCGGAAAGGCACCCATCGCGGGTGTCCACGAAGATCTCTGCCCGCTTGACAAGATCGTCGTCACTCTCGCGCATGCTGGGCTTGAAGGCCCCCACAAGATCCACATGCGTTCCCGGCTTCAACAAGGCCCCCTTGATCAAGGGTTCGGAAGAGAGTGTTGCGGCACTGACGATATCCGCTTCCCCAAGCGCTTCCTTCAAACTTGTTGCTGATTTCAGTTTCACCGGAAACTGGTCGGCAAGCGAGCGCACGACTTCTTCCGTCTTTTCCCTGGACCGCCCCCAGATGGTGACTTCGTCAATGGAACGAACGGCCATATGCGCGGCGATCAGATTGGGAGCAAGGCGCCCGGTGCCGAGTACCAGCAGATGCCGCGCGTCGGAGCGAGCCAGGTAGCTGGCCGCAAGTGCGGAGGCCGCTGCGGTGCGCCTGGCTGTCAATTCGCCACCGTCGATTAGCGCGAGCATCTCTCCGGTTCGTGCATCCGACAAAAGGTATTGCGCAGAAATTGCGGGAAGATTGCGCTCCGAATTGCCCGGAACCACATTGACCACCTTCACGCCCGCATATCCGCCCGGCACCCAGGCCGGCATCAGCAACACAGTCGCATCGGGCTCACCGGGTATTTCCATGTCATGATGGTGGCGGGTTGGCATCACGCAGCCAGACCGGAACATCTTTGCCAAAGCGTCTATCAGATCAGGGTATGGCAACGCATCGCGGGTCTGGTCTTCGGTCAAAAGCAGCATGTTGGGCCAATCTGTTAAGTGTTAACTTTATTGATACAAATCATATTCCCCGGAGCAGTCCAAGCATTTGCTCGGACGAAAAACTCCAGGAGAGCGTAATTTTCAGGACAAGTCGAAGATCATCATTACATAGGCGGCGAACAGTGCCAGGTGAACCGCGCCCTGGAGATAGTTCGTCGCCCTGCTGCCGAACGTCAACAGGCTTATGAACAGGGTCAGCACGAGCATGATGATGTCGGCAGGTTCCAGGCCGAGTTCAATCTTGAGTCCTGTCACCCAACTCACGAGAAGGACGGCCGGCACGGTCAGACCAATGGTCGCCACCGCAGATCCAAGGCAGATATTTACAGCGCGCTGAAGCTTGTTATCACGTGCGGCCTGCAGGGCGCTGAGCCCCTCGGGCATCAGCACAAGTGCCGCAACAATGAACCCGCTCAAGGCCAGCGGTGCTCCCAGCCCTTCGATACCGAATTCCACATAGAGTGCGAGCTTCTTCGACAGGAGGATGATCGGAAGAAGTGCCCCGAACAGGCCAATGATGTGAAACGGCATCGACCGAACGACTACGCCATGATGCCCTTCATCATGGCCGTCGTCGTCGGGCTGACGAAAGATATCGCTGTGCGTTACCGTCTGGATCGCCAGAAACACGCCATACAGCAGCAGGCACATGACGACATCGAACGCTGACTGTAGCGGAGATAGTTCTCCGCCCGGAGCCGAATGGGTGATGCGCGGCAACACGAGTGCAAAGATTGCCAGAGGCACAAGCACCGACAGGAACGCATTCGCGCCTTGCAGATTATAGGTCTGGTTCTTGTGGCGCAGGCCGCCTGCCAAAAGACACAGGCCAACCAGCCCGTTCAGGACAATCATCACGACCGAGAACATCGTGTTGCGTGCCATCGTCGGAATGGCGTCGCCCGACAGCATGATCGCAACAATCAGCGCAACTTCGATCCCGATGACCGCCAGGGTCAGGATCAAGGTACCGAAGGGTTCGCCAAGCAGGGTTGCCAGGCATTCCGCGTGCCGGACGACCGAAAAGGCGCACCACATAACCGTGACGAATATGACTGCCAGTAGCAACAGCGACGGGACAATCCCGATCGTTTCCGGTTTCAAGGCATCGCCCGCGAAGGTGAAGGCGGCAAAGACCGCAAATCCCATAAGGCTCGGCAATTCCGATTTGAGGCTGGTCACAAAGAAACCCGATAAAAAAATGAAAACAGTCTGGACAGACTATAGGCCGCCGCCGCCGCCTTCAACCAATGCCGGCAGACAAAAAAAGGCCGGCGCTTGGCACCGGCCTTCAGCTTCTGAAATGTCCGCAGGGTCAGATCGCCAAGTATTCCTGACGCAGCTGCGGATTGTCGAGGACTTCCTGTGCCGATCCGTCGAACACGACCTCTCCCATGTCCAGAATGACCGCCCTGTCAGCAAGGTGAAGCGCCGCGATTGCGTTCTGTTCAACAATGATGGTCGTGATGCCGAGATCCTTCACGCCTTCGAGGATGCGCTCGATCTCCTGAACGATCACTGGTGCGAGGCCTTCATAGGGCTCGTCCAGCAACAGCAGTTTGATGTCGCGCGCGAGGATACGTGCAACAGCCAGCATCTGCTGTTCGCCGCCGGACATGGTGATGGCGTCCTGCGACCGTCGTTCGGCCAACCTCGGGAAATGCTCGTAGATACGCTCGATCGACCATCCGACCGGCTCGGCAATCTGCGAAAGCTCCAGGTTCTCCTGAACCGTCAGTCCTGGAATGATGCGTCTGTCTTCCGGAACGAGGCCGACGCCCTGGCGGGCTGCCTGAAAGCTCTTCATGGTGTGAAGCGGCTTGTGATCCAGCCACACCTCGCCATGTTTCAGCTGCGGATCCTCCATCCGGGCGATTGCGCGCAACGTCGATGTCTTGCCTGCACCATTGCGGCCCAGAAGTGCCAGGATCTCGCCCTCACGAATGTCAAAACTGACGCCCTGAACGATATAGCTTTCTCCGTAATAGGCATGCAGGTCCCACGCAGAGAAAAATGCGGGGGCGCCGCCTTGAGATTTGCGCGGCGGGACGCCGGGAGCGGACCGGCCGCTGAACTGATCGTCAAGTAGGGTCACAGATGCGCTCCTCCGAGATAAGCTTCCTGTACGCGCGGGTCGCCCTTGATCTCTTCAGGCTTGCCTTCCGCGATGATCGTTCCCTGTGCGAGCACGGTGACCTTGTCGGCAAGCGAGAACACGACATGCATGTCATGTTCGATGACCACCTTGGTGATACCGCGTCCGGCAATCCGTTTCAGAAGATCGATCGTGTTGTTGGTATCGGCGCGGGACATGCCCGCGGTCGGTTCATCGAGAAGCAGCAGCTTCGGATCCTGCGAGAGGCACATGGCCAGCTCGAGCCGGCGCTTGTCACCACGTGACAGGGAACCGGAAATAACGTCTTTTTTCTCGGCCAGGCCGACGTCCTCCAGCATGTGAAGTGCCTTGTCCTGGATTTCTGCATCCCTATCGAGCCGCTTGAACGGACGCAGTGAGAACTGTCCGTCGCGCTTTGCCATGGTGGGGATGATGACGTTTTCCAGCAGGGTGAGTTCTGCGAAAATTTCAGGGGTCTGGAACACCCGAGAAACGCCGACCTGGTTGATCTCGTAGGGCTTCATGCCTGTGAGCGAGATATCACCGAACTTCACCGTGCCGGTATCCGGGATCAACCGGCCGATCATGCAGTTCAGGAAGGTCGACTTACCCGCTCCGTTCGGCCCGATGATCGCGTGAACAGTCCCCTGCTCCACCGAGAAGTTGACATTGTTGAGGGCTCTCAGACCGCCGAACGACTTGTTGACGCCCTCTACACGTAGGATTTCCATATTCTTGTTCCTTACTCTGCAGGGGCAGTTGCACGGTTCGGTTCGGACTTGCCGGACGACCGCTTGAACAGCTTACCGATCCGGGACACACCTTCCATGATGCCACCAGGCAGGAAGATAACGATCAGCATGAAGAGAACACCGAGCGTAAGATGCCAGCCTTCACCGACGAACAGGCCGGCAACGGAGATGACCGAGCCTTCGATAAAGTCCGGAAGGAAACCGAAAATCTCATGCAGGGTCTGCTCGTTGAAGGCAGAGAAGATGTTCTCGAAATACTTGATCAGCGCCGCACCGAAGATCGGGCCGAGCAAGGTGCCTGCGCCGCCGAGAATGGTCATGAGAACGACCTCTCCCGATGCAGTCCATTGCATGCGCTCAGCACCTGCCAACGGATCGGTGATGCACATCAAAGCACCGGCCAGACCTGCATACATTCCCGAGATCACGAACGCCGCCAGTGTGTAGGGACGCGGATTGAGGCCGGTGTAGGTCATACGGTTCTGGTTGGTCTTGACAGCGCGCAACATGATGCCGAAAGGCGACCGGAAGATCCGCTGTGCAACGAAGAAGCCGATCAGAAGGATGACCGCACAGAAGTAGAACCCGCCCCACCCGGTCATTTCAATGCCGAACAGGTTTGCGATCAAGGGTCCATCCGCACCGCCGTTGCCATCGAACAGACGCGGGTCGCTGCGCAGAACACGCAAGCCGGTCTCCCCGTTGGTGATCGGCGTCAGAACCGAATAGGCCAGGTTATAGGACATCTGAGCGAAAGCGAGCGTCAGGATCGAGAAATAGATGCCCGAACGGCGCAGCGACACATAGCCGATGGCAAGCGCGAAGATGCCGGACGCGATGATTGCCATGATCACGGCGGGGATCGGGTTCATGCCAAGCAGCTTGAACGTCCAGACTGCGGTGTAGGAACCGACACCCAGAAACGCGGCGTGGCCGAATGACAGGTATCCAGTCAGACCGAACAGAATGTTGAAACCGGTCGCAAAGAGACCAAAGATTGCAAACTTCTGCAGAAGGTCGGGATAACCGGCACCAATCGGCTCAAGCCAGATCGGCATCGTAAGCACCGCGACAGCAAAGATCGCGAAGAAGATGTAGTCGCGTGCAGGAGATGTTTTTGTAGACATTTTTTTAGTTCTCCATGACGCCCTTGCGGCCCATCAGCCCGCGCGGACGCACGAGAAGGATGACCACAGCAACGAGATAGATGATGATCTGGTCGATGCCTGGAAGAATGGCCTTGATTTCATTCATCGATGCGAAGGACTGCAGGATGCCGAGCAGGAAACCTGCAGCGACGGCTCCAGGCAGCGACCCCATGCCGCCAACAACGACCACGACGAAGCTGAGCACGAGGAAGTCCATGCCCATGTGATAGTCGGGTGGCAGGATCGGCGTGTACATGACCCCGGCAAGACCGGCGACCACTGCGGCGATCGCGAAAACGATGGTGAAACGGCGCTCGATGTTGATGCCCAGCAGCCCGACCGTATGACGGTCTGCCATGCCGGCCCGGACAACCATGCCGAAGGTGGTGAATTGCAGGAAGGCGAAGACGGCTGCGATGATGGCGCCTGCGAAGGCAAGGTAGACCATGCGCCAGTACGGATAGACGATCACGCCGGGATCCAAGCCGAGGGCAGCTCCGATGTCGGCTGCTCCACGTACGGCATCTGGCGCGGTTTGCGGGATCGGGTTGGCACCGAAAATCGACTTGATGATTTCCTGAAGAACGATAGCGAGGCCGAAGGTGACGAGGATCTGATCGGCGTGCGCCCGGTTGTAGAAGTGCTTGATCAGGCCGCGTTCCATGATGAAACCGAAAAGCAGCATGACCGGAATGGCAAGCAGGATGGAAACCGGCACCGAATAGTTGAGCACCCAGTGACCGAAGTCTCCGAGGTATGCCTCGATGTAGGGTGTACGGATTTCGAGGGGAGTTCCCCACGCCGTCGTCTTGGTCGGATCCGTCGTCACGATCTCCAGGCTGAGAAGCTTGTTGAACGACACCGCGCAGAACGCACCAAGCATGAACAAGGCACCATGCGCGAAGTTGACGACCCCAAGGGTCCCGAAAATCAGGGTCAGTCCCAAGGCGATCAGCGCGTAAGCTCCGCCCTTGTCCAACCCGTTCAGCAGTTGAAGAATAATCACATCCATGGTCTTGCCGCTATTTGCTGCGTCACTTGCGTCCTGATAAGCAGCAGCCGCCGGCGGAGATCCTCCGGCGGCTGCCGACGTTCAAGAGCTTATGCGCCGTTGTTGCATGCGCCGAGTTCGCCACCCAGCATGTCTGCCGGGTATTCGACCTGCGAACGCGGAGTGACTTCCACCACTTCGAGAAGGTCGAACTGGGAGCTCGGGTTTTCTTTACCCTTCACGACCAGGACGTCCTTGAAGCACTGGTGGTCATCTGCACGATAGAGGGTCGGACCATTGCCCATGCCGTCGAACTCGAAGCCTTCGAGAGCTGCGGCGATTGCGCAAGGATCGAACGTGCCAGCCCGCTGTGCGGCATCGGCATAAAGCAGGGTCTGGACGTAGCAGGTATGCGCAGCCTGGCTCGGCGGGAAGCCGTATTCCTGACCGAAGGACTTGACGAAAGCCTTGGAGCCTTCGTCCTGCAGCGACCAGTGCCAGTTGGTGGAGCCGAAGATACCCTTCACGTTTTCACCGGCACCCTGTGCCATCAGACGAGAGTACAGCGGAACCACGATCACGAAGTCCTTGCCGTTGACCTGCTTGTCGCGCAGACCGAACTGAACAGCCTGGGTCAGGGAGTTCACCATGTCCTTGCCATAGTGGTTCAGAACAAGAACGTCAGCACCGGAGTTCAGAACCGGCGTGATGTACTGGGAGAAGTCACCAGCGCCAAGCGGCGTACGAACAGCAGCTGTTGTCTCCCAGCCCATGCCTTCGGTGTACTTCTTGATGGATTCTTCCTGAGACCAGCCCCAGGTGTAGTCGGCGGTAAGGTGATAGGCCTTGCGATCGGTGCCGTAGTTGTTCTTCAGAACCGGAGCCAGCGCAGCGCCGGACATTTCGGTGTTGAAGAAGTGACGGAAACCGTTCTTGCGCTTGTCCTTGCCGGTGGTGTCGTTGGAGTGGGTCAGACCCGCCATGAAGATGACGCCTGCTTCCTGGCAGAGCGACTGCACGGCGATCGCCACACCGGAGGACGAACCACCGGTAATCATGATAGCGCCGTCTTTTTCGATCATGCGTTTTGCGGATGCACGGGCTGCATCAGACTTGGTCTGCGTGTCACCGGTCACGAAGGCGACCTTCTTGCCGTTGACGCCGTTGCCCTTGAGTTCCTTGGACGAGAAGGTGTTCAACAGACCGCCGTCGCCTTCACCGTTCAGGTGCTTGACGGCAAGCTGATAGGCGCGCAGTTCGTCTGCCCCTTCGTCGGCATATGCGCCGGTCTGCGGAACGTTGAAGCCCAGAACGACTTCAGCGCCTGTCGGTTCGTTGAGATAACCGGCAGACCATGCGCGGCTGGTGAAAATGGTCGGCGTTGCCAATGCGGCACCGCCCAATGCGCCAGCGCGCAAAATGGAACGACGATTGAGGGGTTTACGAATTAAGCTCATACTTTCCTCCCAGAAAGGCGTCGCGTACCCACCTCGGGCACGCCTGCAATAGCTGTACAGCTGCAAGCAATTCCGGCTTGTTCCCCGTCCGGGATCCCGGCTCCTCCGCACCAAAACTGCAAGCTGCAATGACTGTAAAAAAATCATCTGCAAAACAGCAATACGACTATCGGATCGCTCACCCACACCAACTCATTATACTTTCGAAGTAATCACGGCTAATCCTCGAATTTCCTCGCGATTTTTATTGCATTGCGTCATTTTGTTTCTTTTTGATTTTCAGCTACTTACTTCTCACGCATACCGCAACGCGAAGTTACCTTGACGTAAAGGTTCAAAAATCCGGAATTTCAAAGCGTTAGACCAAAGTGCAAGATCGTACGGAGCTCAAAGGACGTCCGCGGCGAAATTGACGGAGACGGACACGGGCGGATAAGCTGCGGCTCTCGCCTTCGTCCCCGTACACCCGCCCGGAATCATTTCAATGAGCATCCTCACTTCCCTTGAGGACCTTCACGCACACTACGGTACTGCCGGAGAAGCGTCCTTGATCAAGGAAATCGATCATCTGAGCCCTGCGTATCGCAGGATTGTCGAGGCTTCCAACTTCTGCACACTTGCAACCTGCGGACCAGAAGGGCTCGACTGCTCTCCGCGCGGCGACGACGGAATGGTTGTCAGGATACAGGATGACCAGACGCTGCTGATGCCCGACCGGCGGGGCAACAACAGGATCGACTCGCTGCGCAATATTGTTCGCGACCCGCGTGTCTCGCTCATGTTCATGATTCCCGGATGGAACAACGTTCTGAGGATCAACGGCAAGGCAGTACTGTCCGTCGAGCACGACCTTATTGCCAGCTTCGAGAAAGAGGGGCATTTGCCTCGTTCGGTGATCGTGGTCACGATCGGCTCGGTCTACTTCCAGTGTGCACGCGCCATCATGCGTGCCGGCCTCTGGGAAACTGAGAACAGGACCGGCAAGGGCGACTTGCCGTCACCAGGTGAAATCATGAAGGAAATCAAGGCAAGTTTCGATGGTGAAACCTATGACCGCGAATGGCCGGAGCGTGCAAAGACTTCGATGTGGTAAGCGGCCTCCAAGGGATGCCAATGACATCGAACGACCGATACAAGACATCATGAGGCAAGCGATTGCCGTTGCCTTCCTTACCCGCCAAACAGAAACACCGGTTGCCATATCGCGTTCTGCGGCCTGACCGGCTTCAAGGCGCTATTTAGCCGCAGAGTGCTTGGAACCGATCCCAATCTGCGCCATATGTCGCTGACATCCTTCAAGATACCTTCCGAGGCACAAATGACCGTCAATCCGCTTCTTTCCGACTGGACCACGCCGTTCGACCTGCCTCCCTTCGAGACGATCTCTCCCGAGCATTTCGAGGAAGCATTCGACGCTGCCATGGCGGAAGCCAAGGCGGACACTGACAGAATCGCCGATCAGGAGGTGGCGCCGACTTTTGAAAACACGATTGTTGCCCTGGAGACGTCAGGAAAGACGCTCACCAAGGTTGCAAGGACGTTTTTCAACCTGACCGGTGCCCATACCAATGAGGCCCTGCAAAAGATCGAGCGCGACGTTGCACCGAAGCTTGCCAAACATTCCTCGGAAATGCTGCTGAATTCCAAGCTTTACGGCCGGATTGCTGCGTTGTGGGATCAAAGGGACTCCCTTGGTCTCAATGCTGAAGACGCGCGCGTGCTCGAACGGTATCAGAAAATGTTCCAGCGGGCCGGTGCAGGTCTCGACGATGCCGGCAAGGCGCGGATGGCTGATATTTCGCAAAGACTTGCCACCCTCGGCACCAGCTTTTCCCAGAACGTACTCAAGGATGAGTCGGACTATCAGCTTGTTCTGGAAACCGAGGAAGACCGTGCCGGCCTGCCTGACTTCCTGCTGACGTCGGCTGCCGAAGCTGCAAACGAACGAGGGCTTGACGGAAAGCACGTCATCACGCTTTCCCGTTCCTCGATCGAACCTTTCCTTCAATTTTCCACGAACCGGCGCTTGCGTGAAGAAGCCTTCAAGGCATGGTCCGCCCGGGGAGAAAACGGCGGCCAGACGGACAACCGGGCAATCATCAGCGAAACCCTCAAACTGCGGGACGAGAAAGCCCGGATGCTCGGTTTCAAGAACTTTGCGGACTTCAAGCTCGATGACACGATGGCCAAGACGCCAGACAACGTCAGAGGCCTGCTTGCGAAGGTCTGGGAACCGGCGGTCGCTCAGGCGCGGGAAGAAGAAGCCAAGCTGGCGGACATGGCGCGCAATGCCGGCGAAAACCATTCTATCGAGGCATGGGACTGGCGCTTTTATTCCGAAAAGGTCCGCAAGGCCGAACACGATCTGGATGAAACGGAGCTGAAGCCTTACCTGCAGCTTGAAAACATCATCCAGGCTGCCTTTGACACGGCAACACGTCTCTTCGGGCTTACTTTCAAAGAACTCAAGGACATGCCGGTCTACCATCCGGATGTCCGGGTGTTTGAAGTACTCGGCAAGGATGGCAATCACGTCGGTCTCTTTCTGGGAGACTATTTCGCACGGTCGTCAAAAAGATCCGGTGCCTGGATGAGTGCTTTCCGGTCGCAACACAGGCTGGAAGGCGACGTAACGCCAATCATCGTCAATGTGATGAATTTCTCCAAAGGTGCCAAGGGTGAGGCCACGCTGCTGACGTTCGATGATGCCCGGACCCTGTTCCACGAGTTTGGCCATGGCCTGCACGGTCTTCTTTCGAATGTGACCTACCCCATGATCTCGGGCACCAGCGTCTCGCGTGACTTCGTCGAGTTGCCCTCTCAGCTGTATGAGCACTGGTTGTCTCAACCCGAAGTGCTTTCAAAATACGCCGTTCACTACAAGACCGGCGAACCGATGCCCGAAGCACTTCTCGATAAGCTGCTTGCTGCCGCCAATTTCAATCAGGGATTTGCGACGGTAGAGTATACGGCTTCCGCGCTGATCGATCTCGAACTCCATCAATTGGAAGATCCGGCAGACCTAGATGTTGCAGCCTTCGAAAAGGAAGAACTCGGCAAGATCGGCATGCCGCAAGCCATCACGATGCGTCACCGTATCCCGCATTTCCAGCATGTCTTTTCGGGCGACGGCTACGCGGCTGGATATTACAGCTACATGTGGTCGGAAGTGATGGATGCGGACGCGTTTGAGGCATTTGAAGAGAAGGGCAACGTATTTGATCCGGAAACGGCTGGAAAACTGTTGACCTACATCTACTCAGCCGGTGGCCGGCAGGACCCGGAAGCCGCGTATCTCGCATTCCGGGGGCGTGCGCCACGGATCGATGCTCTTCTTGAAAAGCGCGGCTTTGCTGCCTAATCCGACCCCTTCTCCAGGCCTGCCGGCTTGCGCCGGCGGGTCAAACGTTTCCAGGACAACCGGATGACCCACATGCAGCCTCAGGCGACCCCGACCGCTCCTCTTCTCAGAACGGGCATGGCCATGGCCGGTGTCTCAGGTGCAGCCGGCGTTGTAAGTCTGGCATTGTCCGCGCACGCCAGCGCGTCAAGCCTGATCGAAACCGCTGCACACATGCTTTTGTTTCATGCGCCCTTGTTTTTGGGGATCGGTCTCCTCGCCCAATTGCGGAGAGTGCCGCTCCTTCCCGTCGTTTTGATATTCCTTGCCGCAGGACTGTCCCTGTTCTGTGGTGACCTGTTGATGCGGGCTTTTCTGGAAAGGCGCCTGTTTGCGATGTCGGCGCCAATCGGCGGCATGATGGTGATCCTCGGATGGCTGATGCTCGCGCTCTGTGCTTTACGTGTTCGGCCCAAGTGACTAAAAGCCATCTGACAGGTTATTCCGGTAAAACCAGAACCAATTCGGATTATTTTTAGTGACTGTTTCCGCACAAATTTCAGGCGACACCCAAAAGGCCGAACCGACAGCCACCAAGGCTGAAGACTTCGTGCCGCCCTACCCGTTCCGCTATGAAAAGATGCCGCCGGTCTGGAGCCTGATCGGCATGGCCAAACGCAATTTTCTATCTATTTGGGGCGTTGATGATTTTCAAAGCCGCCTCAGAAGCAAAAAGATCTTCACTCGTGAACTGGTGATCTGCAACCGGCCAGACGTGGTTCGTGAAGCATTCCAGACCAATCACGAGGTCTTGCAGCGCAAAAGCCCGCAAATGCGTCATGCCTTGCAGCCTCTTCTCGGCGACGGTCTTTTTATCAGTGATACCGACACCTGGGCGAAACGCCGCAAGGTGGTAGCACCGATCATCCACGGCTCGCGCGTCAAAGGATTCGCGCCGATCATGATCGAAACCATCGAGGAACAGCGAGCCGACTGGGCATCGCAGGGCGAAGGCGCTGAGGTCGATGCGCTCGCCGATATGGCACACCTGACAGCAGAGATCATTTGCCGGACCATTTTTGGGCGCCAGCTGGGCAAGGATCATGCTGCCGAAGTCGTTCAGGGTTTTTCGGATTATCAGCGCCATATCGACCAGGTCGACATCCTCTCCCTCTTCGGACTGCCCGAATGGCTGCCACGTTTTCGTGGTCGTGCGATCAAGAAACCTGTCGAGCGCATCATGACGGTGCTCGACAAGATCATCGCCAACTACGAAGCGCAGAAGGAAAAAGGCGAAGCATCCGTCATTGGCGGTTTGCTGGAAGCGAGAGACGAGAACGGCGAACCACTGAGCCGTGAGGCAATCATCAGCGAAGCTGCCGTGATTTTCATGGCCGGCCATGAAACAACCGCCAACACACTGGCCTGGGCCTGGTTCCTGCTGTCCCAATGCGACAAGAGCAGGGCAAAATTGCAGGCCGAACTCGACACGGTCCTTGCCGGCCGGTCACCAACATTCCAGGACGTTCCCAACCTGCCCTACACCAAGGCTGTCATCGAGGAAACCTTGCGGCTGTATCCGCCGGTCCCGATCCTTGCGCGAGAGGCAATGGCCGACACAAGCATCGGCGGCAAGTCAGTGCCAAAAGGTTCGCTGGTCATGGTGGTGCCATGGCTTATGCATCGCAATCCGGTGCTATGGTCGAAACCGGACGTTTTTGATCCCGGCCGTTTTCTCAATCCAAAATCGAAAAAACCCAATAAATACGGGTATGTCCCCTTCAGCATCGGCCCGCGCATTTGCGCCGGACTGCAATTCGGCATGACAGAAGCAATTCTCAGCTTGGCCATTCTCGCCCAGGATTTCGAACTGAAGCTGAAAGACGGTACGGACGTCCAGCCGGTAGCGCGGTTGACCTTGCGCCCTGGTGAAAACCTGCCAATGACGCTGCACCCGCGCCATTCATGACCAAACAGACGCGGCTGGAAGATATTCCCTTCGCTGAAACTCTTGCAGTAGAGCCCGCCGCTCCTCGTCTACGGGATCTCTTTTCTCAACAGGAGGCAGAGCGGGAGGCAGCTCGGCTTCACTGGTTCGTTCATGTCAAGGACGGTGTCCTGAACACCCTTTTTCATCATTCGCTGAAGCTGTGCCCACCAGCTTTCGCATCGGCTTTCGGCAATTTGCTCGTGCCGGTAATGCGCTGGTCATATCGAGACAAACTGTTTCCGCAGCGCATCAGCTGTAATTTTGAAACGCTGACCGTCAACCGCTGGAACACCGACACGGGCCAGAAAGCGGGACTGAAACGATGGTGGCACAACATCGGCCGGACGATGTCCGAGTTCTGCATCGTCAACAAGTTATGGAAAAGTGCTCGTATTGAAGTTGAAGGGCTGGAACATCTGAAAGCGGCGCAGGCCAAAGGCGCACCAGTGATCTTCACATCCATGCATCTTGGCACCTGGGAAGCACTTTTCGTGGCAATACACGAGGAGCTCGCCGGACCGAGCATCGGTCCATTTCAACCGGAACCAAACCGGTTCAAGAACCGCATTGTTCATGCCATCCGCAGGGAGCGAAACCAGTATCTTTTCCCACCGGGGCAAAGAAGCGCGTATCGGCTACACCGGCTGATGAACAACGGACAGTATTCCATGACCATTTTCGTGGACGAAGTTCGCGACAAGCAGGTCCATCTGCCCAGTTTCGGTCGACCATTACCGAAAAAAGGAAATGCGATCGTCGCGGTGAAGATCGCCAATTCCTGCGGCGGCACAATTATCCCGACATATCTTGTGCGACTGGGACCGGCCCGTTTCAGGATGGTCCTTCTGCCGCCTCTGGAAAGACCTGAAGAAACCACCGGCTATGGTCTACATGACGCAGTCCGGGCCATGAACGATGTGTTCGAACCGATCGTTCTCGAACACATCGAAGAATGGTACATGTTAGGCGAATTGAGATTGCCCAGAAAATTCGCCCAAAGCGCCTACGCGAAAGCCTTGAGCGAAAAGAACCAAGCCCGAAAGTGGTAGATTATCCCTTCAGTCGCTCGGCATGCCAGGCGACGTGGTCGCGCGCGAACGTTGACACGAAATAATAGGAATGGTCGTAGCCTGCCTGCAAGCGGTAGGTGTGAGCCGTCTTCGTTTCGGTCAATGCATCGATGAGTGCAGCGGGTTTGAGCAGTTCGTAGAATTGATCGCCTGCACCCTGATCAATCAGAACATCACCGGCCCAGCCCTTTTCCTTGACCAGAACCGTCGCGTCATGCGCTGTCCAGAGTGTATCATCAGCTCCGAGATAGGCCCCAAGCTGTTTGCGGCCCCAGTCGGAAGCCGTGGGGTTTGCGATCGGCGCAAAGGCTGACAATGACTGATAATGCCCGGGATATTTCATTGCCAGCGTCAACGCGCCGTGCCCGCCCATGGAATGCCCGGTGATCCCGTGATGCACGGAAACTGGGAAGTTCTCGGTCACCAGATCGCGCAATTCGCTGGCAATGTAGGTCTCCATCTGGAAATGCGGCGCCCATGGAATCTCTGTCGCGTTGACATAGAATCCCGCCCCCTGCCCCAGATCATAAGCCTCATCATTGGCAACGCCCTCGCCACGCGGGCTGGTGTCCGGAAAGACGACGGCAATACCAAACTCTGCTGCATGGGCCTGCAGCCCGGCTTTGGTCATGGCGTTTTCATGGGTGCAGGTCAGACCCGACAAATACCAAAGACATGGCACGGGGCCGTCCTTGGCCTGCGGCGGAATGTAGACCGCAAAAGTCATTTCACAACCACAGGCTTCCGACATGTGGCTATAGACACCTTGGGTGCCGCCAAAGGACTTGTTTTCGGAAAGGGTTTTCATTGTCAGTCAATTCCAATCTCTGAATAGCCGCCTATCCAAAAGGACTTCTCCGGCCTTGCCTTGCCAGACCGGAGAGACGCAGCATGCGCGTCCCCACTTTCGCAGAGACGACGCCTTGGCAAAATGTCGGCGAGTTACGCCTGACGTTCGATCAGTAAACCACCACCGAGCGGATCGATTCACCGGAGTGCATCAGATCGAACCCCTTGTTGATGTCTTCGAGAGGCATCGTGTGGGTGATCATCGGATCGATCTCGATCTTGCCGTCCATGTACCAGTCAACGATCTTCGGAACGTCCGTGCGGCCACGCGCACCACCAAATGCGGTGCCTTTCCAGACGCGGCCAGTCACAAGCTGGAACGGACGAGTCGAGATCTCAGCACCAGCCGGAGCAACACCGATGATGATGCTCTCGCCCCAGCCCTTGTGGGCTGATTCAAGCGCCGTACGCATGACATTCACGTTGCCGGTCGCATCGAAGGTATAGTCGGCCCCACCTTTGGTGAGGTTCACAAGATACGGAACAAGGTCGCCGTCTACTTCACTCGGATTGACGAAATCGGTCATGCCGAAACGCTCGGCCATCTCTTTCTTTTCCGGGTTCAGGTCAACGCCGACAATCTGGTCGGCACCGGCAAGACGCAGACCCTGGAGAACGTTCAGACCGATACCGCCGAGGCCGAAGACAATCGCACGCGAACCGATTTCCACCTTTGCGGTGTTGATCACCGCACCGATGCCGGTCGTAACACCACAGCCGATGTAGCAGACCTTGTCGAATGGCGCGTCCGGACGGATCTTCGCCAGGGCGATTTCCGGTACGACCGTGTAGTTGGAGAACGTCGATGTGCCCATGTAGTGCAGGATCGGGTCACCATCGAGGGTCGAGAATCGGGACGAGCCGTCCGGCATCAGGCCCTGCCCCTGTGTCGCGCGGATCGACTGGCAGAGGTTTGTTTTCGGATTGAGGCAATATTCGCAGGTCCGGCATTCCGGCGTGTAGAGCGGAATGACATGGTCGCCTGGCTTCAGGGTAGTCACACCCGGGCCAACCTCGACAACGACACCTGCCCCTTCGTGACCCAGAATCGCGGGAAACAGACCTTCCGGATCCGCACCCGACAGGGTGAATTCATCGGTATGACAGATGCCGGTTGCCTTGATTTCCACCAGCACTTCAAAAGCGCGCGGGCCTTCAAGCCTTACAGTGGTGACTTCAAGCGGTTTTCCGGCCCCAACGGCCACAGCGGCGCGAACTTCCATGAAGGATCTCCTGATGTGTGTTTCCCGGGGAGAGTTAACGTCCATATCTGCAAATGCAAGAACCGATGCGGCATCCGCTGTCGGGATTGCGCTATTCGATGAAATCTACCCCGTCTGACACCTTGCAGGAAGCGCTGAAATCCATTGTTTCTCCGAGGGTTTGGTTAGTCTGGCACAATTCATCGCAGGCCGTAAGACACCCATGTCGCATTCAGACAAGCATGCGACTGAAACCTTATACGCAACCTCGACCCCAATCGCGAATATGCCTCCCAATGGACGAGACTCCGGCCGTGTCGCTAAAGTCGTCGTTCAATTGCGTATTGACCCTGACGGCCGGCCGAGCGGATTTATCCGATTAGCTTGCCGGCAACGTGCGGAGCCGCTGCTTCATGAAGCGATATTCCTTTCTGGAACTGGCGAAAAACGCCTTTTCCGCGCACCAGAACTGGGGCCGCCAGTGGCGCGCTCCGGAACCCAAGGCCGAATATGACGTCGTGATTGTCGGCGCCGGCGGGCACGGTCTGGCAACTGCCTATTACCTTGCCAAGGAACACGGCATCCGCAACGTCGCGGTCATCGAAAAAGGTTGGCTCGGCGGTGGCAACACCGGTCGCAATACGACCATCGTGCGCTCCAACTATCTGTGGGAGGAAAGCGCCGGGCTCTACAATCACGCAATGGGCTTGTGGCAGAACCTGTCCCAGGAACTGAACTACAACGTCATGTATTCTGCACGTGGCGTGATGATGCTCGCGCACACGGTTCACGATGTTCAGGTGGCACAACGCCATATTCACGCCAACCGTCTGGCAGGCGTTCAAAATGAGTGGCTGACGCCGGAAGAGACAAAGGAATATTGCCCGCCTCTGAACATTTCAAAGAACATCCGTTATCCGGTCATGGGCGCAGCCTTGCAGCGCGTCGGCGGCACCGCCCGTCACGATGCGGTCGCCTGGGGCTATGCCCGCGGTGCCGATGCCCTGGGTGTCGACATTATCCAGAACTGCGCCGTCACCGGCATTCGCCGCGGCCAGAATGGGGCCGTCGAGGGTGTGGAAACGGTCAAAGGTTTCATCAAGGCCAAGAAGGTCGGTGTCGTCGCAGCCGGTCACACGTCTGTCGTCATGGACATGGCCGGCGTCCGGCTGCCGCTGGAATCCTTCCCCCTGCAGGCACTGGTCTCCGAACCCGTGAAACCTGCCTTCCCGTGCGTGGTCATGTCAAACACGATCCATGCCTACATTTCGCAGTCCGACAAGGGTGAGCTTGTGATCGGTGCGGGCACTGACCAGTTCGTTTCCTATTCGCAGGCTGGCGGCATTCACATCACCAACCACACAATCGACGCGATCTGCGAACTTTTCCCGCATTTCCGGCGCATGCGCATGCTTCGCAACTGGGGTGGTATCGTCGACACGACGCCTGACCGTTCGCCCATCCTGTCGAAAACCCCGGTTCAGGGGCTCTACGTCAACTGTGGCTGGGGCACAGGCGGCTTCAAGGCGACACCCGGATCCGGCCATGTCTTCGCGCATACGATTGCCAAGGATGAGCCGCACCCGATCAACGCACCTTTCACCATCGACCGGTTCCGGACCGGCCGCCTCATCGACGAAGCCGCTGCAGCGGCCGTGGCCCACTAGGGGAGATCACAAGAATGCTGCTGATTTATTGCCCCTACTGCCAGGTCGAGCGTGCAGAAACGGAATTTGCCTGCCGCGGTGAAGCCCATATCGCCCGACCGGCCGATCCGAGCCAGGCCACGGACGAGGACTGGGTGGAGTTTCTGTACATGCGCGACAATACCAAGGGTGTAGCCGCCGAGCGCTGGCGCCATATCCACGGCTGCGGACGGTTCTTCAACGCTGTCCGCGATACCGTCAGCGACAAATTCCTGAAAATCTACAAGACCGGCGAACCGAAACCGGATCTTGAAGCGCTTGCCAAGGAGGCCGGCAAATGAGCCAGCCATTCCGTACTGAAAAAGGCGGCCGGATCGACCGCGCCGAGCAACTCACCTTCACCTTTGACGGCGAGGAAATGCAAGGCCACAAGGGCGATACCCTTGCCTCTGCGCTGCTTGCCAATGGTGTTCACCTGGTCGGTCGTTCGTTCAAGTATCACCGTCCGCGCGGCATTCTGACTGCCGGTTCGGAAGAACCGAACGCGCTGGTCGGGGTTTACCGCAACGGCGATCAGACGCCGAACCTGCGCGCTACACAGGTTGAGCTCTATCAGGGCCTTGAAGCCGTTTCACAGAACCGTTTTCCCTCGCTCGGGTTTGACATCGGCGCCGTGAACGATCTGCTTTCGCCGTTGTTTCCGGCCGGGTTCTACTACAAGACCTTCATGTGGCCGCATGCCTTCTGGGACAAGGTCTACGAGCCGATCATCCGTTCGGCGGCCGGTCTCGGCAAACCACCGAAAAACCCGGATCACGACTTCTACGGTAACATTTACGCCCACTGCGACGTTCTTGTCGTCGGCTCCGGACCAACCGGACTTGCAGCGGCTCTGGCTGCGGCAGAGACCGGTGCCAAGGTGATGTTGGTCGACGAGCAGGCCGAATTCGGCGGTTCACTGCTTTCTGAAGTCAGCGCAAGCATCGACGGAAAGGATCCTGCGGAGTTCGTTTCGGAAACCATCGCAAAGCTTGCCGCGATGGACAACGTCACACTCCTGCCGCGGACAACGGCCTTCGGTTATTTTGCGCATAACTTCATTTCGCTGGCAGAGCGCATCACCGAACATTTGCCCAACCCGGATCCCAAACTGCCGCGTGAACGACTGTGGCAGGTGCGCGCCAAGGAAGTGGTGATTGCAGCCGGTGCGATCGAACGTCCGATGGTGTTTCCGGAAAACGACCGACCAGGCATTCTGCTTGCGGAAGCTGGAAGAACCTACCTCAACCGCTATGGCGTCAAAGTCGGCAACAAGGTTCTGGTGGCGACGGCCTGCGACAGTGCGTGGCAAGCGGCATTCGACCTTGCAGACCATGGTGTCGACGTTGCCGCCATCGTGGACATGCGCGAAACGCCGCCTGAAAGCCTGGTTGCAATCGCTGAAGCCAGGGGCATTCGTGTCGAGGCAGGATGCGTTGTAACAGGAACTCTCGGTCGCAAGCGTGTCAAAGGCGCCTTGCTCGGCCGGATGATGACATCGGGACAGGTTGCCTCCGGTGGCCAGATTGCGTGCGAAGCGCTGTTGATGTCAGGCGGCTGGACGCCGACCGTCAGCCTGTATTCCCAGTCTCGCGGCAAGGTCGTCTGGGACGCGGACAAGGGGGCCTATGTTCCCGGTATTTCCGTTCAGAAGGAACGTTCGGCAGGCGGCTCCAAAGGCCTCTATGGCCTGCAGGCAACGCTTCACGACGGCTATGCGGCCGGTGAAGAAGCAGCCAGGGCCGCAACCGGCAAGTCCGCAAAACTGACCTACGTCACGGCAACGGGTGGAGAAGCCGGATCAGGCGGCATCCTCGGCGCCCTGCCCCACGATCGAAACGCTTCACGGGTCAAGGCGTTCGTCGATTATCAGAACGACGTTACCGCCAAGGACGTCAAGCTGGCGGTGCGCGAAGGCATGCAGTCCATCGAGCATATCAAGCGCTACACCACCACCGGCATGGCCACCGACCAGGGTCGTCTTTCGAACATGAACGCCCTGGAGATCGCATCAGGGGCCTTGCAGAAGCCGGTAACGGATGTCGGGCTCACCACATTCCGCCAGCCCTACACTCCAACGACGTTCGGTCTCTTTGCCGGTGTATCGCGTGGCGACTTCTTCGACCCGGTTCGCAAGACACCTTCCCATGACTGGGTGGTGGAGAACGGCGGCGTCTATGAGGACGTTGGCCAGTGGAAGCGCACTTGGTACTTCCCGAAGAACGGTGAAGACATGCATGCGGCGGTTGCTCGCGAATGCAAGACCGTCCGCGAAAGTGTCGGGCTGTTCGATGCCTCCACGCTCGGCAAGATCGAAATTGTCGGACCGGATGCGGCCGAATTCCTGGAGCGGATGTACACCAACCCGTGGAAGAAGCTGGCGCCCGGCCGCTGCCGCTATGGCCTGCTGCTCAATGACGCCGGTTTCATCACCGACGATGGTGTTATCGGACGCCTTGCGGAAGACCGTTTCCATGTAACCACCACGACCGGCGGCGCGCCGAGTGTGTTTGCGACCATGGAAGACTACCTGCAAACAGAATGGCCGGATCTCGATGTCTGGATCACGTCGACCACCGAACAGTTTGCGGTCGCCGCGGTTCAGGGACCGAAGGCTCGGGAGGTGATTGCGCCCTTTATTGAAGGTGTCGATCTTTCCGCCGATGCCTTCCCGCACATGAGCGTCAAGGAAGCGACCTTCTGCGGCGTTCCCTGCAGGCTTTTCCGGATTTCCTTCACCGGTGAACTCGGCTTCGAAATCAACGTTCCCCGCCGTCATGGCAAGATGATGTGGGAAACGCTCGCCAAGGAAATCGAGAAGCACAACGGCACCGTTTACGGAACGGAATCCATGCACGTGCTGCGCGCAGAGAAGGGTTACATCATCGTCGGTCAGGACACGGACGGTACCGTTACCCCGCAGGATGCCGGCATGAGCTGGGCGATCGGCAAGAACAAGTTCGACTTCGTCGGCAAGCGTGGCCTGGCCCGTACTGACCTTGTTGCAGACGGTCGGAAGCAATTCGTGGGCCTGCTGACGAAGGACCCGAAAGTGAAGCTGGAAGAAGGTGCCCAGATCACGACTGCCGAGAACCCCGCCACCGGCACGCCTGCGGAAGGTCATGTCACCTCGTCCTACTACAGTCCGGCGCTCGACCGTACGATTGCCCTCGCGATCGTGAAGAACGGCCACGCACTGGATGGCAAAACGCTCTATGTGCCGATGCCGACCGGAAGCATTCCGGTCGAGGTGACGAGCACGGTGTTCTATGACAAGGAAGGAGCACGGATCAATGTCTGAACTTCTGGCAAGCGATCTGATCACGCCGGACGCGGGTGAAACACCGCTTCTGAGCTTACCGTCGGTCTCCATCCTGAAAGCTGCGCCCATGACGCGACTTTCCCTGCGTTGCCGTGAAGCTGCGCAAAAGGAAGCCGGCACGGCATTTGGTGCCTCACTGCCGCTTTCTCCCTTGTCGAACTCCACTTCCGCCAAGCGGGCAGCGCTCTGGATGGGGCCGGACGAGTGGACCTTGCTTGCACCTGAAGAAGACCTCAGGGCAGTGTTCGACGGCATCGAGGAAAAGCTCTCAACGCATCCTCACGCCTTGGTTGATATCTCCAACCGTTCGGAAGCGATCATCATCAGTGGCGACAAGGCTGCCTGGTTGCTCAACACCGGGGTCTTCATCGATTTCTCGCTTGAGGTCTTTCCGGTCGGCACAGTGACAAGGACCCTGTTTCACAAGTCTCCAGTGATGATCTGGCGGACAGGCGCGGACACATTTGTGGTGGAAGCCTGGGTTTCCTTCATGGACTACGTGGCAGGTCAGCTTGTCCAATCGGCTACAGAGCTGGAAGCAGCCTGACCGGGGTCAGTGAAAACACCTGATTTTAACGAAGCTTTGCGAGCCTCGCGGAACACATCGTTGCGCGAGGCTCGCTCTTATGTCCGAACAGGTTTCCAGAAAACTCAGGCTGGCGGAGCTGCTCGGCGCACTCAGTCACGCTTTGGACATCACGGAAGGCCAGCCACGTGGCCACTGCGTTCGCTGTTGCTGGATCGGCATTCATATCGGACGACAAGTCGGGCTGACTGAAGCCCAACTCAGTGATCTCTATTACACGCTGCTTTTGAAGGACCTTGGCTGTTCAAGCAATGCAGCGAGGATCTGCGAGCTTTATCTCACCGACGACCTGACTTTCAAACACGACTTCAAGACGATCAGCGACAGCCTGCCTGCGGCCCTGCGTTTCGTGCTTTCTCACACCGGGTTGAAGCACGGCTTTGCAGAACGTGTGCGCGCCATCGTCAACATTCTTCAAAATGGCGGCGACATTGCAAACGAGATGATCGAAACACGCTGCACACGCGGCGGCGACATTGCCCGCCAGATGCATTTCTCGGAAACTGTCGTATCCGGAATTTACAGTCTGGATGAACATTGGGACGGCAAAGGACGGCCGCACGGCATTGTGGGCTCCACCATCCCAGTATTTTCCCAGATCGCCTTGCTGGCACAGGTCATGGATGTCTTTCAGATCAATGCAGGCGTACAGGGGGCCTTGCAGGAATTGAAGGAACGGGCCGGCAGCTGGTTCGACCCCGCCTTGGTGGCTGCAGCAGCAACCGTCGCAAGTAGTCCCCAGTTCTGGAACGCCTTGAAGTCGGACAACCTCGACAAGATCGTCTACGGTCTTGAGCCAGCGCAGAACATTCGTTTTGCAGATGAGGAGCAGCTCGACGACATAGCCCACGGCTTTGCGCTCGTGATCGACTCCAAAAGTCCCTACACCGCCGGACACAGCGAGCGCGTAACGCTTTACACCGACATGATCGCAGAAGAGTTGGGTTACGGAATGCGTGACCGGCAGTTGCTGAGACGGGCGGCTCTCCTGCACGACATCGGCAAACTCGGCGTCAGCAACTCAGTCCTCGACAAGCCCGGAAAGCTCGATGACCTGGAGTGGGAACAAATCCGCATGCATCCCGTTTACTCCGACGAGATCCTCTCCAGGATCGATACGTTCAAGGACCTGTCGCCGATCGCGAGAGGGCATCATGAAAAACTGGACGGCCGCGGATATCCGGACGGGCTGACCACAAGCAGGATTTCGATGGAAACGCGTATTGTCACGACGGCGGATATTTTCGACGCATTGACCGCAGAACGGCCTTATCGTGGACCGATGCCGGTGCCCAAGGCACTCGGCATCATGGAAAGCGAAGCCGGCACAGCCCTTGATGCAAAATGCCTTGCTGCACTCAAACGGGCGACGGAGCGCATGGAGCAGACAAAGGCTGCCTAAATTGGTCGCAAAGGCGGCCAAATCAACCTATTCCCCTTGCAACTTTTAACGTGAGGCCTTCACTCTGCGCCCATGCTGAAAATCGGTTCTTACAACATACAAAAATCAATAGGCGTCGACGCGCGCAGGCGGCCTGACCGGACGCTCAAGGTTATCCAGGAACTGGACTGCGACATCCTGGCCTTGCAGGAAGCAGACAAGCGCTTCGGACCACGGGAAAGCACCCTCGACAGAGACACGATTCTTCAGGAAACGGATTACCGCCCCGTTCCGTTCGCGACGGGCGACAAGAGCCTGGGCTGGCACGGCAACGCGATTCTTGTTCGAAACTCGATCGGTATTCTCGACCATCGCCGGCTAGATCTGCCGACGCTGGAACCACGTGGTGCGGTTGCTGTCGACCTTGAAGTTGCCGGTGAAAAAATCCGTGTGGCAGCCATGCACCTGAGCCTGATCGGTCACTTTCGAAAAAAGCAGATAACCTCGCTCATGCATCAGCTGCACGAGCATCTGGATTATCTGCCGACAGTTCTGATCGGAGACCTGAACGAATGGCGAGACACGGCAGGCAGCATCAAGCTGTTTGAAGAACGCTATGAGGTGACGACGCCGGGACGGAGCTTTCCCAGTCCCCTTCCCGTCGGCAGCCTGGACCGGATCATAACCAGCCCGGAATTTGTCGTCCGGCAGGCTGGCGTCCATAAATCGAAGACGGCACGCGTTGCTTCCGACCATTTGCCGGTCTGGGCCAACCTCACCCTGGAGCCGGCCGGACATCTACCCGGTTAGAAATCGCCTTTATCAGGCAATCAGCTTGACCATGACGAAGTAAAGCCCGGCGGACAGGACGGCAGCAGCCGGAACGGTGACGACCCATGCGGCGACGATGGTCATGAAATGCGCCCGGCGTACCAAGTGACGGCGTGCCTGCTCCTCGCGATTGCGGACAGGTCGTACCACGTTGCCATTGCCTTGTTTCTGGTTCACGAAATCCAGGCGGCGCTTTGAACGTTCCGTATACCACTCCCGGAAGAACCCAACACCGAAGACAGCTCCCACGGCGATGTGCGTGGAACTCACGGGCAATCCGAAACCCGAGGCAACAATCACCGTGATGGCAGCTGACAGCGAAACGCAGTAGGCCCGCATCGGATTGAGCTTGGTAATCTGTTGGCCGACCATTTCGATCAGGCGCGGCCCGAACAACAATAGGCCGAATGAAATGCCGAAGGCACCGACTGCCATGACCCAGAGCGGAATGCTCACCTTGGCTGCGACGTCTCCGAGTTCCGCCGTGTGAACGATGGCGGCAAGTGGTCCCACAGCATTTGCAACGTCGTTCGCTCCGTGGGCGAAGGACAGAAGAGCCGCCGAACAGACAAGCGGCACGGAAAACAGGATACGGAGAGACTGGTTGCGGTTTTCCAGCCCTTCAGACTGACGCCTGATCAGCGGTCGCACGATCGCCCAGACCGCAAGCCCGACAACAACCCCAAGCAACAATGACATCGGCATGTCGATGTGCACGATCTTCTTCAGGCCCTTGAGTGCCAGGTAGCTGGCAAAGGTTCCCGACATGACACCGATCAGAACCGGAACCCATTTGCGGGCAGCGGCGATTTTGTCGTCCTGATAGATGATGAAAGTCTTGATGAAGGCCAGGAAACCTGCAGCAACCAGACCGCCGAGGAACGGCGAGATGACCCAACTTGCTGCGATACCGCCCATTGTCGCCCAATTGACCGCGCTGAAGCCAGCCGCCGCAATGCCAGCTCCCATGACGCCGCCAACGATGGAATGCGTTGTCGAAACCGGCGCACCGATCCAGGTGGCAAGGTTGATCCAGAGTGCTGACGACACCAGAGCCGCCATCATCGCTGCCATGAAGACATTGGCATCGGCTACCGAAGCGGGATCAATGATGCCCTTGGAGATGGTGCTGACGACATCCCCACCTGCGATCAGGGCCCCTGCGCTTTCAAAGACGGCCGCTATGATCAGCGCCGTCAGCAGCGTCATGGCCCGCGAACCGACGGCTGGGCCAACATTGTTGGCAACATCGTTAGCACCGATATTAAGTGCCATATAGGCGCCGATGGCTGCCGCAGCGACGATGATGACCGTTCCCGGTGCTCCCGACATGGAGGCACCGGCACCAAGGGCACACAAGACAATAAAGACCAGCGCGATGCCCGGCGCAATCAAGCCACGTCCAAGAGACCCGGCGGCCTCTTCCATGTAGCTCAGCTTGTCTAGATCCTTGTCGAGGGTCGGCTTTTTCAAATTCGGCATGGGCGTTCCAGTCGGGAAGTCCTTTGAAGGCAAGTCTTGCAAGCCAAGCGTCATCTGGCGCCTGCCTTAAACAATCGTCCGAAAAGGTCAACCAAAACGGCCCTCATTGGCCAAAATTTCTTAGTTGGGTAAATTTTCCAGTTTGCGAAGCACCTTCACGAGGCCCGGATCGCCGGCAAGCCGCATGGCTTCCTGTATCGGAAGCCACCGGACGTCGCGCTCGTCCTTGTCGGGAAAACTGCTTGTCGTGCTTTCAACGTCGACAAGGAACACAAGAACTTCCGTCCTGAGCTGCAAGCCGCCTTCGCCGCCTTTGTGTGACTGAAAACTGGCAAAGGGTTTCTTCTGCGCATTTCCAATAACGCCTGCCTCTTCGAAAGCCTCTACCGCTGCGGTGTGGTGTGCTTTCAACGACATGATCGGCCAGCCTTTGGGAAGGATCCAGCGATGCGTGGATTTGGTCGTCACAAGCAGGACTTCCCGCTCCCCGTCGCGCAAACGATGGCACAACGCTGCGATCTGCAATCTCGAAGGGCGCCGGAACAACAGAAGCAGGTTCTGAAACCAGGAAGTCCGGGTGTCGATTGCTGAATAAAGCTGCGCCATGGTGCCCTTTCCGAAATGTTGGTGACACTCGGAAGATAAGGCCGGAACTCGGGCTTGTCCAGAAAATGCGCACTGTGTGCTGCTTGTTATCCGTCGAACTTGTTAGGGCAGAACGGAATTCTCATGAGAGGACGAGCTTGAGCACCGTGAATAGGCCGGCGGCCAGCAAGGCTGAGGCGGGAACTGTGACAACCCAGGCTGCGATGATGGTGATCAGGCTAGATCGACGCACCAGAAGGCGTCTGCGACGCTCTTCCCTGTTTTTCATCATCTTGCGCGGTTTCATGACCCCGCCTTCCGCAACATACTTGTTGCGATACCATTCCCGGTAAAAACCCACACCGAACAGCGCACCAACCGCAATATGAGTGGACGATACCGGCAGCCCCGCACCAGAAGCCGTCAGCACGGTCGCGGCGGTTGCCAGGGTGATGCAAAAGGCACGTACGGGACTAAGTTTGGTGATCTTCTTGCCGACAACAGTGACAAGCCGTCTGCCGAACAGCAGAAGGCCGGCGGAAATCCCGCATGCGCCGACTGCGCTCACCCAGATCGGTACTTCGGGATTGAGCGCCCCCAGATACCAAAATACGAGATCCGGAAAATCATTCGATTGGCTGAGAACGATGGCTGCCAGCGGCCCGATGGCGTTTGCAACGTCGTTGGCACCATGGGCAAATGACAGCAAACCTGCCGCGACCATGAGCGGTACTGCAAACAGGTTGCGCAAGGCGCGCGCACTGTTTTCCAGTGTAAGCGTTTGGGCGTGGATCACCCGGCAATAGATCCGCCAGACAACGAATCCGACGGTGAGCGACAGCACGATGGCGAGCCATTCAGGAACAGAGATGAGCCGATCGGACGTTTTCAGCAGAATGTAGCCGGTGAAGGTCGCCCCCATGAGGCCCAGCAGTATCGGCAACCAATATCTGGCAGCTTTCAGCCGGTCCGGCGTATAGACGACCCTTGAATTGATAAAGGCCATGATCCCGGCCCCGACAAGACCGCCGAGCACCGGAGACAGAACCCAGGAAGCAGCAATTGTCGAAATGGTTGTCCAGTTGATGGCTGCAAAGCCGCTTGCCGCGATCCCGGCGCCGACAACACCGCCAATGATCGAATGGGTGGTCGAAACAGGTGCGCCGATCACAGTCGCGAAATTGATCCACAAAGCTGAGGCAGCCATGGCTGTCAGCATTGCCAGCATGAATTCCGAACTGTTTCGGACATCGCTGGGGCTCAGGATATCACCGGAAACGGTCGAGACGACATCCGCTCCGGCAAGCAATGCGCCCGCGCTTTCGCAAACGGCCGCAATCAGCAAGGCGCCGGTGAGGCTGACGACGCGCGCGCCCACGGCAGGACCGACATTGTTGGCAACGTCGTTGGCGCCGATATTGAGCGCCATGTAGCCGCCAATTGCACTGGCGGCCACAAGGATGAGCATGTTGGAGAAACCGCTGGAAGACACCTGGAATGCGGCAACGCAGGCGCAGATCACCAGGAACACCAGGGCAAGACCCGGTCCGACAAGACGCCGGCCCATAGCCTCCGCCGCCTCACTGACAAAGCTGATCTTGTCGAGATCCTTGTCCAGAGCCTTCTTTTTCAGGTCCTTGTTGGTGAGCACCCGAACACGCCTCGCTATCCCTCAGGAAATGTCTAACAGATTTGCGATTTGTGCTGCCGCAAAAACCGTCTCAGCGCCGGCTCTTCGGCGGCCTCGATTGCCTTCGAGAAGGGCAGCCAGACCCTTTTGCGTTGCCCGAGTTCAGGAAAGTCTTTCAACTGTTTTTCAAAACGGATCTTGAAGACAATCACCTTGGTACGGATCTTCAATCCGTCCGCAAGGCCCTTGTAGGACCGGAAGCTGCCAATGGCCCGCGGTTCGGCCGTGCCGACAATTCCCGCTTCCTCATAGGCTTCGATCAACGCCGTTTCAAATGCGGGCTTGTCCTTTTCAGGCCAGCCTTTCGGCAAGATCAAACGGCCGGTCTCGCGGGTCGAGACCAGGAGAATTTCAGGCTCCGCCTCGCCCGGACGCACGCAAAGAGCCGCGATCTGCAGACGGAGCGGTTTGACAAACAAACCTGCAATACCGTGCAGCCACGATGCATCCCGCGCTGTCAGTGCCTTAGCGAATCCCATCTCCACACCTGTTGTTCTGGAACAGCAGGTGTATAGGGAGTTCCCTTAGGGACGTCTAGAGAAAAGTGCACTCGGTGCGCGCACATTTTTATTACAAATATTACAAGTCCGCTTCAGGCCGCCGAAACGGAAACGTGATCGGCTGTCCAGGCTCCCGGCCAAACTTCCGCTTTGCCGGACTTCAGGTCTCGAAGTTCGCTAAGGGGCACCGAAACGACAAGGAAAGGTTCTTCTCCGTTGCTTCCGGAGGTCGCGGCTACCTCTGCGGCAACACCTGTAAAACCGAATTCCTCTTCACACGGCAAATACAGCGCCGCCCCGGAAACGTTGGTGTCGTTCTGCGTTGTGCCCTTTGATGTGCCGACAAGACCGCAAACGGCGACCGCGCACATGAGCTCAACCGCACGTGCCTTGGCACAGCCGAAGACACGGTGATAGCCGGAGAGTTTTTCCGTCATTGAAGGCACTAGCAGAAGATCGAGATCCAGCTTCGCCAGCAGGCTGCTGAGCGCCGGCATTTCGACATCCAGACAGATCAGGATCGCCATCTTCAATCCGTCGAGCTCGAACGTCTTCAGTTCAGCTCCAGGCACCAGATGCCAGATCTCCGGATCCTGCTCAAACGGTGTGAGGCACAATTTGTCCTGACGGATCTCGCGCCCGTCGGCTGTCAGCAGAACGGCTGTGTTGGTGAAACCCGCAGGCGCCTGAACAGGCATCGATCCAGCCAACAGCGACACACCATACTTGGCAGGTAGCGGAGCAAGTATCGCGAGCAAGTCGGTGCCCACGTCCGCCAGGAACGCCATTTCCTGGTCAGGCAGCAGACCTTCGTGTTTGAACGCCAGGCAGCATTCCACAAGATATTCAGGAAGCATCAGGAGCTTTGCGCCCTCTCCCGCGGCGCGCTGCATTCCCTCTTCTATCTGTGCAGCAAAAGCTGCCACCGAAGCTGGAGCGCGGCTCAGGTTAAAGGACCAAAGTGCAATGGGATAATCTGTCATGGTGCCCGACGTCTCGATAACTAAGACGCAAGACTTAAAGGCAGCACGCAGAGCGTTTCAAGCCCTTGTCTGTCTTTCGTTCACCTGAACGTGGCTCGTCCGGTATTTCCGGAAGGTTCAATCGATGAACAGTCCGAGAAATGCTACCAGCACCATCAGAAATCCTGTTCCGACTAGGGCTGCTTTCGGCTCTTGCGGCAGGGCGGTGAGTTTTGCTGAACGTCTGACTTCCCGAATCCCTTTCAGGGCCCGGTCCGTACGCCTGTCTATTTCTTCGAAATAGGGCGAAAGCTCATTCTGAGCACGCATGCCTGATCCTCACGATTCCTTCGTGGGTTCAAACCTTATGCCCGGAGACTTAGCGTTTGGTTAATTCACGTTTACCTGCGCCGCATCAAAGGCGGGTTTTCTGCGGATCCGCGACATCAAGGATGCGCAGTTGCACCTTGGGTGTCCCCTGCCAGGTGTCGATTGACAGCGTACCTGCCACATGCAGCGACTGCCCCCGGCCCTGCAACAACATCTGACCGTGCGGTTTGTCGTCCGCCTTGAAGCAGATTGCCTTTAACGCAGTCCCGTCACCAGAAGTGATCGAGGCTCGGACATGTCCCTTACCGACCACATCGGCGAAGGAAATCCGGTGGGCGGGAAAGGCAAACACCGGTTCAGCATGACCGGCACCATAGGGCCCCGCCTTTTCCAGCAACTCCAGAAAATCGAGATTTGCGCCCGTTGCCGTCAGCGCGGCATCAATCTTCAGTTCCCGGTTCGCACTTGCCGCCTCGACGTCGTCCTTCAGCACATCGTTGAAAAACGCTTCCAGGTCGGCGGTCTTCTCCCGCAGAACCGTAAGCCCTGCCGCCATGGCGTGCCCACCACCCTTTTCGAGCAAACCTTCGTCAACCGCTCTGCGAACGGCCTTGCCAAGGTCAACACCGGGGATGGAGCGCCCTGAACCTGTCCCCTTGCCGGTTTCATCAAAGGCGACCGCAAAGGAAGGCCTGCGGTGAGCTTCCTTGAGCCGAGAGGCAATCAGTCCAACAATCCCGGGGTGCCAATCGTCGGAACCGGTCAGGAGAACCGCCGGATCACGTGCCTGGATTGCCATTGCGGCTTCTGCGCCGGCCTGTTCCAGCATCACTGCTTCCATGGACTGACGTTCGGTATTGAGCTGGTCCAGCCGCTCGGCGATTGCCCGTGCTTCGTGCGGGTCTTCCGTCGTCAGAAGGCGCGCGCCCAGTGCAGCGTCGCCAATACGTCCTCCCGCGTTGATCCGCGGGCCTATCAAGAAACCCAGATGATAAGGCGCCGGCTTTCCGCTCACGCGCGCTGTGTCCGCAAGCGCAGTCAGCCCGTAATTGCGGCGTTGGTGCATCACCGCAAGGCCACGTGTCACATAGGCCCTGTTTAGGCCCTGCAACGGAACGACGTCGCACACGGTACCAAGCGCCACCAGATCGAGCAGCGCCATGAGATCCGGCTCCTGCCTGCCCTGGAAAACCCCGCGACGCCGCAACTCGCGGTTCAGGCCGACAAGAAACAGGAACGTGACGCCGACAGCTGCCAAATGCCCCTGCCCCGACAGATCATCCTGCCGGTTGGGATTGACGAGCGCCTCAACCGCCGGAAGCGTTTCGCCAACCTGGTGGTGATCGATGACCACGACGTCGAGATCGAGTTGCCGGGCAGTTTCAAAAGCTTCAAACGACGTGCTGCCGCAGTCGAGCGTAACCAGCAGATCAGCCCCGCCATGGCGAAGATGTTCGATGGCCGGACCGTTCGGTCCGTATCCTTCGATGACCCGATCCGGAATATGGATCACAGGGTCAAGGCCGAGCCACTGCAGGTATTTGGCGAATATCGCCGACGATGTCGCCCCGTCGACATCATAGTCGCCGAAGATCGCAATCTTTCGACCAGCCTGGACCGCATCCGCGACCCTTGCCACGGCGGCGTCCATATCGACCAGACCGGAAGGATCGGGCATCAGCAGCTTGAGTGACGGCTCCAGGAAGCCGGTTGCCTCGTCGGCCTGAACGCCGCGCGCAGCCATGACACGCGCCAGCACGTCCGGCAATCCGTGAACCTGCGAAATCGCCATCGCGGTTCGCAGGTCAGCGCCACTCAGGCGCTCGCGCCAGGCGTTGTCGTTTGCGGAACGGGCGACCCCAAGTACGAGCCGCCTGTCGTCTTCCCCGGATTGTCCCAGCATTCAGCCGCGCTTAGTCCAGATGAAACTTCTCAAGATCCGTGTGCTGGGCCTTGATGTAGCGCACCGTCCCAGTGGAGGACCGCATGACAACGGTGTGCGTGGTGATGTGATGACGGCCGAAGCGGACGCCCTGCAGGAAGTTGCCGTCGGTTACACCCGTTGCGGCAAAAAGCACGTCCGGCCCGGCCATTTCTTCAAGCGTGTACTTCTTCTTGATGTCCTCGATGCCCATGCGATGCGCACGCTCGACCTGCTCGTCGCGCGTGATCACAAGACGAGACTGCATCTGGCCACCGATACAACGAAGCGCGGCAGCTGCAAGCACACCCTCCGGGGCACCGCCGATACCTGCGTAGATATCGATGCCGGTTTCGTCCGGATCGGTCGTGTGAATAACGCCGGCGACGTCACCATCTCCGATCAGGCGGATTGCAGCACCAGTCGCCCGGATTTCTTCAATCAGGCGGGCGTGGCGCGGACGGTCGAGCACGCAGGCCGTGACTTCACTGACCTTGACGCCTTTTTCCTTGGCAACAGCAGCAATATTTTCGGCAATCGGTGCGTCCAGATCGATCAATCCGGCCTTGTAACCCGGCCCGATGGCAATCTTGTCCATATAGCTGTCCGGAGCGTTCAGAAGATCGCCCGCCGGCGCCAATGCGATAACCGCCAGGGAGTTCGGCAGGTTCTTGGCGCAGATGGTCGTGCCTTCCAGCGGGTCGAGAGCGATGTCGACTTTCGGTCCCTGCTTCGTGCCGACGTTTTCACCGATGTAGAGCATCGGAGCTTCGTCGCGTTCCCCCTCACCGATAACCACGGTACCGTCGATAGGCAGGCGGTTCAGTTCGCGCCGCATTGCGTCCACTGCCGCCTGGTCCGCGGCCATTTCGTCGCCGTGACCGCGCAACCGGGCTGCCGACACAGCCGCTCTTTCACTGACGCGGGCCAGCTCGAGCGTCAGAATACGGTCCAGGCCGCTCGACGGTTGTTTATCAGTATTGGACATCAACATCTCCAGTCTCTCCCTCCGCAGGACGCCTCGGCGGGCACTCACTCGTCAGTTCAGTTTTTCAATGCGGATCATCTGAGGCTGTTCGGAAACTACCCCCTTGGACATGATCACGTCCAATGCCTCTTTGATTGCCACTTCAGTCGTTTCATACGTGATGAGGATGACAGGTTGAGGCAGGTCCGCATCAAATTTCACAGGAACGTCCTTATTTGCATGACGTTTCTGGACAATCGATTCCAGTGAAATGCCGGCATCGCCCATGCATCTGGCGATTTCGGCGAAAGCACCCGGCCGATCGAATACGGACAGGCGGATATAATATCCGCCTTCATGAAGCCGCATGCGGGCACGTTGATAGCTGTTAAGCTCTGCAGCGGGCATGCCAAGAACAGGCGTTTCGTCGCCCCGGGCAATATCGGCGAGATCGGCCACGACGGATGACGCCGTCGCATTGCCGCCGGCACCCGGTCCGACGAGCACGATTTCACCAACGAAGTCACCGTCGACAGCCACAGCATTCAGGACGCCGTCGATCCGAGCAATCGCAGAGGACTTCGGCACCATGGTCGGATGAACACGTTGCTCGATGCCCGTATCAGTGCGTTGGGCAACGCCCAGTAGCTTGATGCGAAAACCGAGTTCGTCCGCAGCCTGAATATCGGCGGTCGTGATCGAGGTGATGCCCTCGACGTAGATGTCGTCGCTCGAGATTTCCGTGCCGAAGGCAAGACTGGTGAGGATGGCAAGCTTGTGGGCGGTGTCGTTACCTTCGATGTCGAAGGTCGGATCCGCCTCCGCATAGCCGAGACGCTGTGCATCCGACAGACAATCCTGAAAACTGATGCCTTCTGCCTCCATCCGGGTCAGGATGTAATTGCAGGTGCCGTTCAGGATACCGTAGATGCGGCTGATGTCGTTGCTGGCCATGGATTCGCGCAGCGTCTTGACGATCGGAATGCCTCCGGCAACGGCTGCCTCGTAGTTGAGGCAGGCGTCGTTGGCCTCCGCCAGCACTGCCAGCTCAACGCCATGGCGCGCAAGCAGCGCCTTGTTTGCTGTCACGACATGAATGCCACGCGCCAGAGCAGCACGCACGCTTTCCTCAGCGGGGCCGTTGTCGCCGCCGATCAGTTCGACAAAAATATCGACATCTGCCGTCCGGGCCATTTCCACCGGATCGGTGAACCATTCGAATGCCGAGACATCGATGCCCCGATCACGGGTCCGATCACGTGCACTGACCGCTGTCACGGTCACTGCTCGCCCGGTTTTCGTTGCAATCTGTCCGCCGTGTTTTGAAAGGAGCTGCACCACGGCCCCCCCCACGGTGCCAAGGCCAGCGATGCCTACCTTCAATGCGTCTGCCATACGGAAATGAGTCCAGTTCTTATCAACCTTTGGTCCCGAGCGGGATGACGTTGTGCAGCTTTTGATCCGCAGTTTCAAGGAAGCGGCGGATATTTCTGGCTGCCTGACGCAGTCTTTGTTCGTTTTCCACCAGTCCGATGCGGACGTACTCGTCTCCGTGTTCACCGAAACCGATACCTGGTGCGACGGCCACTTCCGCCTTTTCCAGTAGCAGCTTGGAGTATTCCAGACTGCCGAGCGCCCGGAACTTCTCGGGGATTGGTGCCCAGCAGAACATGCTGGCTTCCGGTGCCGGAATATCCCAGCCGGCCCTGCCGAAACTGTCGACCACCACATCGCGGCGCTTCTTGTAGATCTCGCGGGTTTCACGGATGCAGTCATCCGATCCGTTCAGGGCCGCGGTTGCCGCAACCTGAATGGGTGTGAAGGCGCCGTAATCGAGATAGGATTTCACTCTCGACAACGCAGCAATCAGCCGCTCGTTGCCGACAGCAAAGCCCATGCGCCACCCCGGCATGGAGAAGGTCTTCGAAAGTGACGTGAATTCGACGGTGACATCCATGGCACCCGGCACCTGCAGAACCGATGGCGGCGGTGTCGCACCGAAATAGATTTCGGAGTAAGCCAGGTCAGACAGGATGAAGATGTTGTGCTTGCGAGCGAATGCGACCACGTCCTTGTAGAAGTCGAGATCCGCGCAATAGGACGTCGGGTTCGCCGGGTAGCAAAGAATGATTGCGATCGGCTTCGGCACGGAATGGATCACCGCGCGTTCAAGCGCATCGAAGAACGCCGGGCCCGGTTCCGCCGGAATGTTGCGGATCGAGGCGCCAGCCATCAAGAAGCCGAAGGTGTGAATCGGATAGCTGGGATTGGGGCTCAGAATCACATCCCCGGGTGCGGAGATGGCCTGCGCCATGTTGGCGAAGCCTTCCTTGGAGCCGAGTGTCGCGATCACCTGGGTATCGGGATCCAGTTTCACGCCAAACCGGCGACCGTAATAAGCCGCTTGTGCCTTGCGCAGGCCTCCGATGCCCTTGGATGCGGAATAACGGTGCGTGCGTGGGTCCTGCACGACTTCGGTCAGCTTGTCGACAATGTGCTTCGGTGTCGGCAGGTCAGGGTTGCCCATGCCAAGATCGATAATGTCCGCCCCCGCCGCGCGCGCCTTCGCCTTCAAACGGTTCACCTGTTCGAACACATACGGCGGCAGCCGCTTGATCTTATGGAATTCCTCCATGACGCGAATCCTTGCGAGTTGACAGTATCAGCTGCGCTCCCTTGCCGGGCGCGGCGACGGCGCAGCGGGGCTCTTTTAGCAGTCCGGATAAAAATACGCACCCGTCTTTGCGTCGCTAGCCGACTAAATTTGTAGCGTTTTTTAGAACATGATTGCTTTGGCAGTAGTCCTCGGCCGCCCGAGCTCCACTAACGGCTTAAATGTCCTACAAATCGCGGTGTGCAGGAGCAAAAATCTGGCGAGGAATGAACGGCAAGTGAGCAGTAAGCGGACCGCCTTCCGGAGCCAGATCCATCATTCCACTTTGCCGGGCGCGTCGCGACAATCAAAGAAAGGAAGAGATCAGGCCGCCTTTTTCCGAAGCACGGAAAAACCGGTTCTTTTTGCGTCCTTGATAAGCCGGCCATTGGGCGCAAGATCCATCGTGACGATTTGTGCGCGGCCCTGTTTCTTTGCCCTGTGCAGGCCACCTTCGGCAGCTTCCATCGCACGCTCCAGCGGTGTCGAAACGCTGGCACTCACCAGACCGACGCTCGCGGTCACCATCAGCCGGCCGCCAGACGCTTCCTGACATTCCAGCCCGAAACGCCTGCAGATCCTCTGGGCGGTCAAATGGGCGAGTTCCTTGTTGCCCTCCGGCAGGAACACGGCGAATCCGGCACCGCCTACCCGCCCTGAAATGGCGTTTTCGACCAGGGTATCCTTCAAGATGCGCGCGAATAGCTGCAGGAGCGCATCTCCCATCGCCTGACCGAAACGCTCGTTCACCGATTTGAACTGGTCCATGTCAAACAGGATGAGGCTGTAAATGCCCTTTGGGGAGGAGTTCGAAGCGATCCAGTCCTCCGCATCGTTGAGAAACGCCCGTCGGTTCGGCAGAGCTGTCAGGTCGTCCTGAAGAGCCTGCTCCCTGAAACCGTGCAAGGATCGTTCGATGACCATGGAAGCCGGCAGGACGATCGTCATGATGATCGAAAACAGAACGGTGATCAGGTAGGTGCTCATGAACCCTTCCGTGAACGTCGACTGGAAGGACGGGAACAGCAGTATGTTCTGGTGAAAGGTAAACCACATGAATCCCGCGGTTTCGACCAGCGTTGTCATCCCAAGCATACGTGCTGAATAGAGTTTCTCCCGATTTTCGAAGAACGCCATCCAAACGACCCAGAGACCACTCAGGATGAGCACCGACTGAACATAATTCACCCGGGTGAGGAAGTTGTCCTGAAATTCGGGAAACTGGCATAGAACGAGCCAGGCAAACGCTATCGTTGCGAACACCCAGACATGACCGCTGCGGCCCAGGAACACGGCGAAGCCGCTTCGCCTCAGGCCGGTCCCGAGAATGACCAGGAAATTAGCGGCAACGATACTGAAAAGGTCCGGAATTGTCCCGCGAAATGCAAGGAGAACCGTCCCGCAAGCCGCCAGAAACATTCCTGCAGACCACAGGGCGAGGCTTCTCGAACAGGCAACGCTCCGCCCGGGCCAGAACATGTAAAAAAGGAACAGGATGACGCTACCGGCAAACTCGGCAATCATAATGCAGGTAAACAGTGTCGGTGTATCGAGCGTCATGAAAACAAAGGCCTTGCGATCAAGGCTTGCAGCCTAGACCGCCAGTCGTAAAGGAAAGATTTAATCCGTATATTTATCAATATTTTATCTTCTTTAGCCACCTCACATCATCCGCATATGTATTGGGCATCGTCCCCTGCGTCACTCAGACGCAAGTGTTTCCAGATAGGCCTGCGTCTCTTGCCTCTCCTTCGGATTGATGAGGCCGGAAGACTCGCCGGGATTGACGATTGCACCATAGCCTTTCGGTGCCGGGACGTTGCCTCTCCCCTGCCCGGGCTCGGTTTTCAGCGCATCAAGCAAGGGTGTCCCTGGCCCGACAGCGCATGCTGACAATCCAAAGGCGAGAAGCATGCACCCACCCAGTGCCAGCACGTTCCGCATGCAGCTCAACAGATCCTCCACCACTTTGTTTCCTCGTCCATCCGATCGTCACAAATTTCCACTAGCCAGAGGGCCTGAACGTGGATTGAAATCCAATCGACGGAGACGTTACCTTGTGTCATAAATAGCCGATAGTTCAAAATATCGGCGAAAAAATAACAAGATAACGCGATTGAACAACAAGGGCTCACAGGCCTTTCGTGGGCTGAATGGGGCAAGACAACCGGAGGAAATCCCTGCCTATGGCTGATGACCGCGACCATCCCATGTTGCAGTATATCATCAACAACCCGGAAGCCTTTGCACAGAATCTTGCAAAGACGCTCGAGCAGGCAGGCAAGGCACTGGCGGCTTATATCGAGCCCCGGGAACAGGGCAAGATCACCCACGATTCGACCGACGAGCTGACCGGTGTCGTAAAGACCCTCGCTCAGGTTGGCGAATACTGGGCGTCCGATCCGCAGCGCGCCGTCGAAGCCCAGTCGCGCTTGTGGAGCGGCTATATCGATCTCTGGAATTCCTCGCTGAAACGGATGATGGGCGAACCGTCTACACCGGCGATCGAAACTCCGGCACGTGACAAGCGCTTTGCCGATCCTGACTGGGAAAAAAACCAGTTCTTCGATTTCATCAAGCAGCTCTACCTGATCACCAGCAAATGGGCGGAGGACATGGTCCACGACGCCCAGGGGCTGGATGAGCACACACGCCACAAGGCCGAATTCTACGTCACCCAGATCGCCAATGCCGTCTCCCCGTCCAATTTCGTGCTTACAAACCCCGAGCTGTTACGTCTGACACTGGAAAGCAACGGCGAAAACCTGGTCAAGGGCATGCGGCACCTGGTCGAGGATCTGAAAACCGGCAAGGGCGAGCTGAAGATCCGCCAGACCGACCCGACAAAATTCAAGCTCGGCGAGAACCTCGGCACCACGCCAGGCAAGGTGATCTCGCAGAACGATGTCTGCCAGGTAATCCAGTATTCGCCATCTACCGACGAGGTCCTGAAGCGTCCTCTCCTCATCGTTCCGCCGTGGATCAACAAGTTCTACATTCTCGACCTCAATCCGGAAAAATCCTTCATCAAGTGGGCGGTCGACCAGGGCCACACGGTGTTTGTCATTTCCTGGGTCAACCCGGACGAACGGCAGGCTCAAAAGAGCTTCGAGCATTATATGAAGGAAGGCATCCTCAATACGCTCGACGTCATCAAGCGGGCAACGCGCCAGGAAGAGGTCAATTCCATCGGTTACTGCGTCGGCGGCACATTGCTGGCGGTCACGCTTGCCTATATGGCAAAGATCGGCGACGACCGCATCAAGACCGCGACCTTCTTCACCACACAGGTCGACTTCACTTTCGCGGGTGACCTGAAGGTGTTCGTCGATGAAGAACAGATCTCGGTCCTTGAAAAGAGGATGGCCGAGCACGGCTACCTGGACGGCTCCAAGATGTCGTCCGCCTTCAACATGCTGCGCTCCAACGATCTGATCTGGTCCTATGTGGTCAACAACTACCTGAAGGGCCAGGACCCCTTCCCGTTTGACCTGCTCTACTGGAACTCGGATTCCACGCGCATGCCCGCCGCGAACCATTCGTTCTATCTGCGCAACTGTTATCTGGACAACAAACTGTCCAAGGGCGAAATGGAAATCGCGGGCGAGCACCTGGATCTCTCCAAGGTGACCATTCCGATCTTCAACCTGGCAACGCGCGAAGACCACATTGCACCGCCGAAATCGGTCTTTCTGGGATCAGGCTGTTTTGGTGGCCCGGTCGATTACGTGCTGGCCGGTTCCGGGCATATTGCAGGTGTGGTCAACCCGCCTGCGAAGAAGAAATACCAGTTCTGGACAGGCGCGGAAGCCAAGGGAACGCTGGAAAACTGGCTCAAGAATGCCGAGGAACACCCCGGGTCCTGGTGGCCTTACTGGGATCAGTGGATCCGCTCGCATGACGACGCCAAGGTCAAGGCCCGCAAACCGGGTGCGAACCGGGTCAAAATCCTTGAGGATGCGCCCGGCTCTTATGTGATGACCAAGGTGTAACGTACTGCGCCAGGACACATCCCCGGAGCTCCATTCTCCCGGCGCTGACTACGGCTGTTTCCGAAGCGCATATCTCAACCGAAATGTGCGTCCAGAGGCGTCAATGTCATGGCCAGCAGCTTGCCGAACTTGCGGGCGGCCATCGGGCGACCGAAATGATAGCCTTGGACGACTTCACAACGGCAGCTGGCAAGAAAGGCCTGCTGCTTTGCGGTTTCCACGCCCTCTGCCACGACACAGAGCCCAAGTTCCCGCCCGAGGGAAATGATGGCCTTTGCGATACACCGGTCGCTTTCGTCGAAATCCAGATCGCTGATGAAGCTGCGGTCGATCTTGAGCCTTGTCAGCGGAAAGCTTTTCAGCGCGGCGAGACTTGAATATCCGGTGCCGAAATCATCTATGGCGAGCTTCACGCCCAGCCGGCGGAAATCGTCCATCAGTCCAACGGCCTGATCCGCATTCTTGATCAGCAGGCTTTCGGTCAGCTCCAGCTCAAGGTAGGTCGCGGCAAGTCCGGTTTCCTCGAGTGCATCGCGAACATCCGAAATCATACCGTCGTCACGGAACTGGCGGGCGGAAACATTGACGCCAACCGTAATCGGCATCAGGCCACTTTCCTGCCATTCCTTGTTCTGCCGGCAGGCTTCGCGCGTCACCCATCTGCCCAGAGGCACGATCAGGCCGCTTTCTTCCGCCAGAGTGATGAACTCGCCCGGCATCATGCGACCAAGTGCCGGATGTTGCCAGCGCACCAGCGCTTCCGCACCTACGATACGGCCGCTAACCAGATTGTATTGCGGCTGGTATTCCAGGAAAAACTCGCCGTTCTCGATGCCGGTCCGCATTTCCTCCAGAAGTGTCAGCTTGTTGACCGAACGTTCCGGACGGGTCTGCTCATAGACCTTGAAGCTGTCACGTCCTGCGGACTTTGCTTCGAACATCGCCTTGTCGGCATTCCGTAAAAGCTGTGCCGCACTGTCGGCATCCTGCGGGTAACAGGCAGCACCAATGCTGCAGGTAACATGGAACGACAGGTCATCGATCTGGATCGTTTTGGTGATCTCGTCCCGGAGCCTTGCCATGAATTCGTAGAGGGCAGCTTTCTCTGCCGTGTCTCGGTCGACAATCAGGACAAATTCGTCGCCCCCAAAGCGGATGGCCTGATGTGCACCGTCGTGGACGGACATGATCCGTTCCGCGACGATCATCAGCACCTGGTCGCCAATCGCATGTCCGAAGCTGTCGTTGACGAACTTGAAATTGTCGAGATCGACAAAAACGACGGCAACAGGCACGCCGGTCCTATCACTTTCGAACACCTTTTCTTCCAGCTTGGTCTTGAACTCCTGCCGATTGGGCAGGCCTGTCAGGACGTCATGATTGGCCAGATAGCGGATCTTGCGTTCGGCTCGGTCACGCTCGACTGCTACGGACGCAAGCCGGGCAGCTTCCAGTGCAAGCTTCAGCTCATGATCCGTCGGGCTGCGCGTCGACTTGGTGTAGAGCCCAAACGTGCCCAGAACCTTGCTGTCCTTGCCGAAAAACGGCACCGACCAGCAGGACCGCAATTCGAAAGGAGCAACAAGGTCGCGTACATCCTCCCACAGTCGGTCCTTCTGGATATCTTCGACGATGACACTCTCGCGCCGGAACACAGCGGTCCCGCATGAACCCATTTTCGGGCTCACAGGTATACCGTCGGTGATGTCCAGGTATTCTTGCGGCAGGTTGGGACCGACAGTCGCCAGGAGATGCTCGCCTGTGTCATCCACAAGCATGATCGACCCCATCACTCCATCGAGTTGGTCCTCAATGGTCAATACGAGTGTCGTCAACACCTCGTTCACGGGTCTGCCCGCAGCAATTTCCTGAAGGACCTTGTTCTGCCCCTGCTGCAGGAGTAACGCCCGTTTGCGCTCGGTGATGTCCCGCGAGAGGCCAACAATGCCGACCACTTCACCCTTGCTGTTTGTGACCGGGTACTTGGACGAAGAGAACCACTTCCGCTTGCCGTTCGACAGAATTGACGGCTCCTCGAAATCGATACGCGGAATATTCGACGCCATGATCTCCTGTTCGATGGCATGGAACTTGGAACCGGTCTCCTCCGGATGCAGTTCCAGATCGGTCTTGCCGATCAATTGCGAAGCATCATCGAGGCCGACATCAAGCGCGACCTGCAAGTTCGCCATGACGAAGCGCGAGCTGCGGTCCTTCACATAGAGATAATCGGAAACCTCGTTAAGCAGTGTATGAAGCCAGTCGCCGCTGAGGCGAAGTTCGTCACTTCTTGACAGCTTCGTGATGTGGTTAAGCCGATCCAGCTCGGAGGCCAGGGACGAGACTATTTCGCTATTTTCCGCGTCCCCTTCGTCCTGGCTTGTTTGTAAGACCATGCTCCAGTCCAATTGATTGAATTTATCACTCTCAAGTATTTGGCCATCTTTGCCGATTTCAAACTAAAAAACAATGAACTGAACAGAATGTAGGCCTTTTTACTCATTAGCTATTTGTTATTCATCGAACGAACTAGCCCATCCAGGCAAGTGCATTGAAACTACACCAAAATCTCTAGGAGATATCGATTAAAATACTTAATGATATCTGGCCCTGGCCTAGGTATTTTTCACGATCTTTGCTGTTGCTTGCGACAGAATGTTGTTTGCCAAGTCCCCATTTCGCCGGGTAAGATTGCCGGATATCCGAAAGGCCGGCTTCAGCATATGCAAACCACGCAACGTCACCCGAGCCCCCTTGCCCGTCCGGCATTGAAAAATGCCAATGGCCTGAGAGCTCCCGTTCTTCTGCCCAAAGCAGCGACCGGCAAGCCAGCGCCTGCCCTGGCAACTTTCATGAAGATACTCGCACCTGGCATGTTGACCGGTGCCTTGTGGACGCAAGCCTGGCTTGGTGTCTGGGGCGCACTTCTGCTCGCTTTTGCGGTACTGGCAGGCGTGATCGCTGTCCCCAGGCTTGTTGGGGAAACCGGCAAGGCCTCCAGTTGGGCCAAACGCGTGAGCTTTGGAGAAAAGATCTGGCTCAACAGATTGTTCCTCCCCGTTCCCGCCACCGACAGTGCCCGGATTACAACGCTTTATCTCGTTTTCTGGATGGGTGGGCTGATTGCGTTGCTCGGCGGCTTCCTGTCATCGCCAATCCTGTCGCTGACAGGTCTGGCCGTTGCGTATGCGGCCCAATTCGTCAGCTTTGGCAAGTTGATCCAGCTTTACCAGACCATGAAGGACAAAACCCCGCTGTACCGGTTCTGGACTGCTGTCCCGCTCAACGACAACCTTCCCGGGAAGGCAGCGCACAGCAAACACGGCTGATTTCCTTTGAATGTCTACCTGAAGCGGATCGCTGTTCAGTCGGCTGTGCTCAACTCCAGACTCACGATGGCCACCAGACCAAGTGCGGCAAGCGCAACTTGCTGCTCCTGACCCGCGATCTTGCTGCGCAAATCCGGCTCGTGAATGTCGAGCACCCAATCCCTGCCTGTCACGAATCTCTTCAAACCTGACAGCAAACCGGCTTTCTTGCCTTCTGCCTGATCCCGATGTTTGCGGACCAGCGTCCCCACTGGATTGCCGTCTGCCAACAGCACCAGAGCTTCCGTGTCGCCACCAAGCATCGTGCGGACGGTTTGTTTGGCAACACTGTCAGGGTTGGCAAGGCTGAACTGAACATTGCTTCCAGGCACTTCCAGTTGCCAGCCCTGCTTCAAAGGTCCTCGTCCCCCGATTTGTCCGATGCTGACGTCGGCATCGGTCCTCAGTTCCCAGCTGCCAGTACCGGACCTGGACCTGCACTCGAGTGCCCAGGCAGTCTGTGGGCCGATGCGGATGCTTGTGACGCCTCTCATGTGCGGCTTGTCCAGTTCGAACACCATGGCAGGTGCTTCCTCCAGACTTTGCCCGGTGCCAAACACCTTGAACTGCCTGGCGACACCGGGCGGCAACGGCCTGCTGCCCGGCGTTTTGACAAATCGGAAGCTGAGGTTCGTTTCCATGTTGCCCCTATTCTGGCCTCAGCCGGCCTGTTTCCGCTTTTCGGCAAGCAGGCCAATGTAGGTCAGCGCGACGCTTGCGCCCGCAATCGAGGTGATATCGGCATGGTCGTACGCCGGTGCGACTTCGACGACATCACCGCCGACGAAGTTCAATGACCCCAGCCCACGCAGGACCGACAATGCCTCGCGAGAGGACAGGCCGCCGGAAACAGGCGTGCCGGTACCGGGCGCAAACGCCGGGTCAAGGCAATCGATGTCGAATGTCATATAGGCCGGGCCATTGCCCACCCGGGCCTTGATCCTGTCGGTCACGCCGCCGATACCCAATTCGTCCATCTCATAGCCATGAATGATTTCCAGCCCGCAAGTTTCGGGAGCATGGGTACGGATGCCGATCTGGATTGAACGGTCTGGGTCGATAAGGCCTTCTCGCACGGCGCGTCCGGTGAAGGTGCCGTGGTCGATCCGGTCGCCTTCGTCGTTCCAGGTGTCCTGATGGGCATCGAATTGCACCAGGGCGAGCGGGCCATGTTTGGCCACATGCGCCTTGAGAAGCGGATAGGTGACGAAATGATCGCCACCGATGGAAAACAGATGCGCTCCGGAAGCCAGAATATCAGAGGCCTGAGACTGGATGTGTCCGGGAATATCAGCGTTGCGGCCATAGTCGAAAACACAGTCGCCGTAGTCCACGCAGGCAAGAACCTCGAAAGGGTCCATTTCGAACGGATATTGCGGGTCACCGTCAAAAATGGCGGATGCGCGACGCACCCCCTGAGGACCGAACCGAGCCCCCGGACGGTTGGAAACAGAGGCATCAAACGGGATGCCCCAAACCGCCAGGTCAATCCCGGTCAGATCGCGGCTATAGCGGCGGCGCATGAACGACAGCGCGCCTGCATAGGTCGGTTCATGCGAACCGCCCTTGACCGATTTACCCAGAAATGCGTTGTCGGTTTCCCGCGGCAATTCTGCTGACATGACAATTTCCTTGAAGTCTGGTGTGGCAGGATTTTTGCGCCGCTCCGGATCAAGCGGCACGGACTGCCGGGTGTGTCATTTACCGGACACCCGAGGACGGTCTTTCAGGTTTTACCAGTGATGGATCGTCCCGCCAATCCCGAGCCGCAAGGCCCGCTACAGAGTGTTGAACCAGCACTTGTCCCCCGTCTCTTTGGTGCTGTTCCTGTTCCGCTTCTTGTCAACCGTGGGGATATGTCGAAAGATCGGGGCGCCCACCTCTCCGTGCAAAGGAAGGATCACAGCCATGAGCGACAGCGGCCATCACGACCATGCCGGCGGCAGTGCGCACGGCTATTCACACGACCATGATCATGGTCAAGGGCACGACCATGATCACACCCCTGAAGTGACGGACAAGAACGCGCGCGCTGTTGCGTGGGCAGGTCTTTTGATTGCTGCCTTCATGTTTGCGGAGCTGATCGGTGGCTGGCTTTCAGGGTCTCTCGCGCTGATGGCGGACGCCGTCCACATGGTTACGGATGCCGCATCGCTGGGTTTGGCCTGGTGGGCCTTTCAGCAATCCAAGAAACCTGCAGATGCCCGGCTAACCTATGGCCGCGACCGGTTACCGGTACTGATCGCCTTCGCCAATTCCATATTCCTGCTGGTGGTGACAGGCTGGATCTGCGTGGAAGCTGCCGGGCGCTTCATGGAGCCGGAGACCGTGCTTGCAGGCCCGATGTTCATCATTGCCGTAATCGGCCTTCTGGTGAATATCGGCGCCTTTTTCATTCTGCAGCGTGGCGGTGACGGATCGCTCAACATGCGCTCTGCGATCCTGCACGTGCTCGGCGATCTACTCGGCTCCGTTGCGGCGATCGCGGCCGCTATCGTCATCTATTTCACGGGTTGGTACCCGATTGACCCGATCCTGTCGGTTTTCGTCGCTGTGCTGATTGTTCGTTCTGCGGTCGCGGTAATGCGCCAGTCCGCGCATATCCTGCTGGAAGGCGCACCGGCAGACATCGACAGGGACACCCTGAAAACCGATCTGTTGCATGAAGTCCCTGGCCTCGCCGACGTTTATCACATCCATCTCTGGTCGCTGGCCGAAGGCAAGGTGAATGCCACCATGCATGCCATCTTGAAACCGGAAGACAGTCCGGATGCCGTTTTGCAGCAAATCCGAGAGCGGTTGAAGACAAGGCATGGCATCGGCCACGTGACGATCGAGGTAACTGAAGGCTCCTGAGTCTCTGAGATTTCTGAGCACACCCTTCCCGATCATTGCCGCTGTTTTGAAGTCCCCAACCGTTTACGCGAGATTATCTCTTGCCGGTTAGCCTGAAGTCAGGATGGCTGGCTATGACAGAAATTCGGCGCAGGACCCGACACCAACGGCCTGGAACGCCAGAAACGAAAACACCGCACCTCCGGAAGGTGCGGCCACCATTTTCACGTTTTATGCCTGTCTTGCCATTCTCGCCACACTTGCAGCCCTGGGTGGAGCGCTATTTTCCCTGACAGGATCCGGGCAATAAAGTCGGCTTGCCTCACACACAGATTTTGTCCTCGGGATTATTTCCCGTCTTTCTTCGGATTGCGCGGCGATCCACGGGATACCGACACGGGACCGTTGTCGCCTTGCGCCTCCGGGACTAAAACGAGGAACAAACTGGCAATTGCCGGCCCATCTCCATGAGGAATTCCTGCCTTGGCAGACATGACCCCGAAGATCCTGCGCGGCAGGCTGCTTTCTTTCTCCACCGCCCCCAAAGGGCCGGATGACACGGACGCTTACAGCTATATCGAAGACGGTGCCCTTCTGCTTCGGGGCGGCAAGATTGCTGCTTGCGGCGAGTTTGCGGACGTTGCTGCCACCGCCGATGAAGGAACGGCCATCATCGATCATCGGCCACATCTGATCCTGCCCGGCTTCATCGATACCCATATCCATTTCCCCCAAGCACAGGTGATTGCGTCCTGGGCGGACCAACTGCTGGACTGGCTGAACGACTACACGTTCCCGGCGGAAATGAAGTTTGCGGACAAGGCTCATGGGGAACGGATCGCCAAGGCCTTTTTTGACGCGCTTGTTGCCCACGGCACCACGACGGCCTCCGCCTATTGTTCCAGCCACCCCACCTCGGTCGACGCCTATTTAGAGGAGGCGGAACGGCGCGGCATGTTGATGCTGGGTGGAAAGACAATGATGGACAGGAACGCGCCTGCCGACCTGTGCGACACCGCTCAAAGCGCCTATGACGACAGCAAGGCTTTGCTGAAAAAATGGAATGGACGCGGACGGGCGCATTATGTCGTCACCCCGCGCTTTGCAATCACGTCGACACCCGGGCAGCTTGAAGCTGCCGGAACATTGTTGAGGGAATATCCTGACTGCCATTTGCAGACCCACATCAACGAAAACCACAACGAAATCGCCTACACGCTGGAACTCTACCCGGAAGCGGCAGACTATCTTGGCGTTTACGAAGGGTTTGGCCTGCTCGGCCGCAAGACCTTGCTCGGTCACTGCATCCATATGAACGACCGGGAACTGGGTGTCATGCGGGAAACCGGCTCCGTTGCCGTTTTCTGTCCGACGTCAAACCTGTTCCTCGGCAGCGGTCTCTTCAACAAGGCCGGGCTGGAGCAGGCTGGCGTTCGCACGGCCATCGCCACCGACGTTGGCGGTGGCACAAACTATTCCATGCTGCGCACGCTCGACGAAGGCTACAAGGTTCTGCAGCTCCAGCGCCAGCGCCTCCACCCGCTCGCCTGTTTCCACTGGATAACGCTTGGCAACGCCGAAGCGCTTTCACTGCAAGACAGGATCGGCACCCTCGAGCCGGGCACAGATGCAGACCTTGTGGTCCTGAATGCGCGTGCGACCCAACCGATGGCCTTGCGGATGGAGACTGCAGAAAGTCTGTCGGAAGAACTTTTCGTGCTGCAAACCCTTGGCGATGATCGTGCTGTCGTTGAAACCTATGCAGCGGGTAAAGCCTTGAAGTCCTGACACCTTGGCCGGGGCACACCTAAATGCCCCGGTTTTTGGCCGCTTCAGCCAGCGTGCCTTGGCCTGAACGGGCGAAACAGCAACAAGCTGAACCCCGCAGCGGCAAACAGGACCAACGCCAGCGCCGTTCCCCGGTAGACAGTGGCAAAACCGAAGTCCTGAATTGGCATGGTCAGGACCAGCGGCGAAACGACCTGGCCCAGAAACATTGCTGTCGTCACGATGCCCGAAACGCTGCCACGCCGTTCTTCCGGTGCGACTTGCAACGCAAGCAGCAGAAACGACGGCTGCACGAGAGAATAACCCGCCCCGACCAGCGCAGCACCGCCGAGGATGAGCGGCCAGAGAGCGTCTATCGAAAGAATGGCGAATCCCAGCCCCATCAACACAAAGCCGATGCCGAAAGACGCAGACAGGCCGACAAGGGAGCTGATCCTTTTGTAGGCAATCGCAACCAAGCCTCCGGTCAGTGTCAATGCACCTAGCCCCATTGCCGTTCCAGAAGCGCTATCGATGCCGTTTTCATCCAGATAATATGGCAACTGGCTGGGCATCAGGAAAAAGAACATGACGGTGACCATGGTCAGCAGGCCAACAGCCAGTGCGGGCACAAGCCATCCTTTTTGCGGGGCAAGGTCTGCATTTGCGGCTGTGCTGGCCGCACTCTCGCGGCGAGTGTTTCTTTCCTGTTGCAGGATCGGCAGCAACAGCGGCACCAGCAGAACAGGTAACATATAGACCAGGAACGGCAAACGTGGAGACAGGCCTGCAAGCCAACCGGCAAAGCCGATGAACAGGAAGCCACTGAAATTGATCGCCGCCGTCTGCCATCCCATGAAGGCACTTCGGCGCTGACCGGAAAACAGGTCCCCAACCAGCGCAACCTGCGCAGTCATCGTCATGGCGACCGCAACACCCAGCAAAAGACGGCTCACCAGGATCGACTGCAGGTCCGGCAGGTAGGCTCCAGCGCTGCCGGCAAAGGCAAAAAGAAGAACGCCAGCCAGCAGCAGCGGACCTCTTCCGAACCTGTCTGCCGCCAGCCCGGCGAACGGTGCGATCAGAACAACGGACAGCGACGGCGCCGCGACCAGAAAGCGGGTCAGATAGGCCGCCGCGGGTTCATTCGGAAAGCTTGCCTCGAGCGCCGGAAGCGCCGGGCTGATGGTCGCATTTGCCATGATTTTCAAAGTTGCCGTCATCAGCAGCGCGATTGCTGCTGTTTCCAGCCAGAGCGGTCGACCTGTTGATCGAGGTTGAGAAGACATAATGGATTTTCCTTGCCTTTTGAAAGCCAGGAGCACAGCCTACAAATTCAAGTCGACTTGAGGTCAATAGATGAAATTAATGGATATTTCCGAAGTATCGAAGCAAACGGGCATCGCTGCATCGGCCATTCGCCACTACGAGGAAAAGGGTTTGATCACGTCCGTGGGTCGCCGGGGGCTGAAGCGTCTGTTCGGACCGGAGGTGCTGGACCAGCTTGCCCTGATCACGCTTGGCAAGACCGGCGGCTTTTCGCTGGAAGAGATCAAGTCAATGTTCGGCTCCGACGGCCGCCCCGCCCTCTCACGGCCCGGCCTTCACATGAGAGCAGATGAACTCGACAGGCAAATCCACACGCTGGAAGCACTTCGCGACATGATCCGTCACGTCGCCGACTGTCCTGCACCGTCACACATGGAATGCCCGAAGTTCCAGCAGCTGATCCGTATCAGTGGTCGAAGAAGCCGAAGTGAGCGTGTCACACACAAGTTGCCTCCGGTCAAACCGGGTCGAATGTGATTGACCGGCTACCTTCTTGAGAAGAACAGGATGACCTGACGCGCCTGACGCTGAAAGAGCCCCGGTTCTCGCGGCTTCTCATGATGCTCCTCGACGGAGCGAATGACACCACGCACGATGAGGATGGCAGCGACACCGAACAAGACGCCTCCGGCTGCCTGACCGATCAGGACACCTGGCGCCCCATACAGCGCTCCGCCGATCCAGACGAAGGGAATCGTACCGACCGTGTGCCGTCCCCAGTTGAGCATGGTTGAATAGAACGGCCGACCCAGATTGTTGAAGCAGGCGTTCGCAACAAAGATGGCGCCGTTGAAAAAGAAGGCCAGCGCCAAGGGACCGCAGAAAAGGAAAATCAGGGTCAGGGCAACGCCTTCGGCTTCGAACAGATGCGCGATCGGTTCACGGAGCATGAATAGAACCAGCGCGGCCAGGCCGACCACAAGTGCCGTAAACAGAAGCGCTTCGCGCAACGTGTCACGCACCCGGTCGAACCGTCCCGCCCCATAGTTCTGCCCCACGATGGGTCCCACGGCTCCAGACAACGCAAAGATGGTTGCAAAGGCCAGAGGCGACATTCTCGCGACAACCGCCATGCCGGCCACGGCCTCTTCACCGAATTCGGCCATTGACCGGGTTACCCAGGCCTGCCCCACCGGTGTTGCGAGTTGGGTGAGAATTGCTGGACAGGCAATCGCGGCAATTGGCGACATGTCCCTGAAAAGGGCCTTCGGGCGCGGCAAACTCAGGCCACCGTGGTAGCGGAAGATCGGTAACAGCGCGAATACGTCAATGGCGACGCGGGACGCTGCGCTGGCTATTGCTGCCCCTGTCAGTTCCAGGTCGAAGCCGAAGATCAAGATCGGATCAAGCACTGCATTCACCAGCCCGCCGACAATGGTCGACATCATCGCCCACCGGGCATCGCCATGCGCTCTTAGAACGGCTCCGCCTGCCATGCCGAGCAACAGGAGAGGCAACGTCGGAACGATGATTGCCAGGTAATGAACCGCGAGATCATGGGTTCGACCGGTTGCGCCGATCAACGTGACAAGCGGCCCCAGCGAAACCCAGACGGCCAGTGCAAAGACCGCGCTGAAAAGGAACCCCGCCGTAAGAGCGTTGGAAGCCTGTTGCCGTGCCTCCTCTTTGTCCCCTGCCCCCAGTGCCCTGGCCACCAGCGCACCGGCGGCAATGGCAACACCAATGTTGAACGAGGTGGTGAAGAAAAGGATCGCACCGGCATATCCGACTGCCGCCGCCAGTTCCGCCTTGCCCAGCATGGAAATGAAGATCATGTCGACAAAATCGACAGCAAAGATCGCCATCAGACCGATAGACGCGGTCAGGGACATCACGGTCACATGGCGAAACAGACTTCCAGACAGAAATTTTGCCTGGGTTGCAGATGCCTGATCTTTCACATTCGAACTCAGCGGATTGTCCTCGTCATGCGTGGCTGCGAACGTGCCAAAGCCCTAGCAGGCATTGATGCCAACAAAAAACCCGCCGGATCGCTCCGGCGGGTTTTTCGAACTGGTAACTTCCAGATCCAGCGATTAACGCTTGGAGAACTGGAACGACCGGCGTGCCTTGCGCTTACCGAACTTCTTACGTTCAACAACGCGGCTGTCGCGGGTCAGGAAGCCGTTCTTCTTCAGAACCGCACGCAGTTCCGGCTCATAGTGGGTCAGAGCCTTGGACAGGCCGTGACGCACAGCGCCAGCCTGACCGGAAAGACCACCACCGGTAACCGTTGCGATAACGTCGTACTGGCCTGCACGGTCGGTCAGCATGATCGGCTGCTGAAGGATCATCTGAAGAACCGGGCGAGCGAAATACTCGGTGTAGTCCTTCTTGTTGATCACGATCTTGCCGGTGCCCGGCTTGATCCAGACGCGGGCAATAGCATCTTTACGCTTGCCGGTTGCATATGCACGGCCATTGGCGTCCAGCTTCTGGACATGGACCGGAGCTTCGGGGGCAGCGGTTTCGACCGCACCGCCCAGTTCTTCCAGGGATTGCAGCTCAGCCATCGTTAAGCCCTCTTGCCATCATTCTTTGCGTTGAGGCCCTTGACGTCGACGAGTTCCGGCGACTGAGCTTCATGCGGGTGGGTCGGACCAGCGTAGACCTTGAGGTTCTTCAGCTGCTTGTTGGACAGAGGACCGCCCGGCATCATGCGCTGAACGGCTTTTTCCAGGACGCGCTCCGGGAAACGACCTTCGAGAATTGCACGTGCTGTGCGCTCCTTGATGCCGCCCGGGTGGCCGGTGTGCCAGTAGTACTTCTTGTTGTCGTACTTGCGGCCGGTGAACACAACCTTGTCGGCATTGATGACGATGACGTTGTCACCGGTGTCAATGTGAGGCGTGAAGGTCGGCAGATGCTTGCCACGCAGGTGATTGGCGATGAATGCGGCGAGACGGCCGACAACCATTCCTTCTGCGTCGATCAAGATCCACTTTTTCTCGACCTCAGCCGGCTTGGCAGAGAAGGTCTTCATGAGATTGATCCGTACTGGTCGGTTAAAGAAAAGGCCCGCGCGGCCTGTATCAAGCCAGCGAACGGACCGAAATTTCGTTCGGAGGCGCTTATACGCTCACCCAGAATAAGCGTCAAGCACGATATTTTCGACAACTCTCTTATTTCTTCATATTTTTCAATAACTTAAAAAAACGGTATTATAATACCGCAAATTAGAACCCATAAATCGGTGCCAAACCTGGCCAGATGCTGATCATCCGGACAACGGTGATGCTTGCATTCCCCGTATCGGCCAATGTCTATCGCCCCAACCAGATCAGGAAAAATGGCCAAAAGCTTCCCGATCTGACAAGATTCGAACAGTTGGCCGGCACAATGAACCGGACCTCCATTTCTGCAGTCCAGAAGGAGAAACTCGTAATGCCGTAAGGCGCGGCAGGCAATCAGCCTGACATCGACGCCGCAAGTCCGGATACTTTCAGCGGGGAGGAACGGAATAGGTCGCCGTGGCATGAGCCACGAGTTCTTCCTGTCCCTCACCTGCAATTTCGCAATCGACAACGGCAAGACGCTTGCCGAGTTTCAACAGGCGGCACGTGGCGAGAAGATCTCCCGCCTCAGGTTTCCGCAGAAAGTTGATGTTGAGATTTGTGGTCACGGCAAGCGCAACCGGGCCAATATGAGCCAGGATCACGACGTAAGCGGCCAGGTCGGCAAGCGCCATCATGGAAGGACCGGAGACTGTGCCCCCCGGGCGCAGGTGCAGCTCGTTGGCGGAAAGGCGCAGGACCGCTTTCCCGGGTGAGACGCTGTCGATCGCATAAACACGACCACCTGCATGGATTTGCGGAAATTCCTTGTCCAGCATTTCCATGATTTCGGTCTCAGTCATAACCGGTGTCATGTAGCCTCCCCTACCACTTTCTTTTTCAATCCATAAACTGATTTCATCTTACGTACACGTCAATTCGTTTCTTGGGCAAAAGCGGATCCAGACACACAAGGGCCTCACTTCAGTCCTCTGTCAGGTTTTCGTTTTTGAATAGTGAGGGTCTTCAATTGATCAGACTGATTGCAGCCTTGTGCAAAGTATTTTCCGCTCGCAGCCTTCGCCCCTTGCCGCCGCTTGTTGTGGCTGCCTCGATAATGACGTTCCCCGGTATCGCCGTGGCCGACGTGAAACATTACCTCTACACCAGTGCAGGTGCGTTTTCCGAGACACGTGAGCTATTGCACAATCCAGCGATTTCTGGCGTTCAGATCCTCTACAACTGGCGAATGCTTGAACCGGAAAAAGGTCGTTATGACTTTTCCGCAATCGAGCGGGACCTCGCCGTAGCCCAAAAATACGACAAGGCGTTTTTTCTCCAACTTCAGGACCGCTTCTTTTGGGAAGGTGCTCGCTTTGTGCCGGACTATTTGCTGAAAGATCCGCTCTATGCAGGCGGCCTTGCCCGGCAGGTGGACGACAGTGAAGCCGAAACCCCGACACCAGAAGGCTGGGTAGCCGTGCAATGGAATGAAGCGGTTCGCTCCCGTTACCAGGCTCTATTGACCGCCCTTGCGGACCAGTTCGATGGCCGCATCGAAGGCCTCAACCTGCCGGAAAGCTCGATCGACGTTGACAGACGCAAGGACGAGACGGGCTTCAGTTGCGACGCCTATTTCGACGCGACATTGGAAAACATGGTCCATGCGCGCAATGCGTTCCAGGCGTCCCAAGTCGTTCAATACGTCAACTTCTGGCCATGCGAGTGGGAAAACAGTGAAGGCTACATGCAGCGCAGCTTCGATAAGGCAGCTGAACTCGGAATCGGTCTGGGCGGTCCCGATATCGTTCCGCACCGAAAGGCACAGATGAAGAATTCCTACCCCTTCTTTCACCAGTTCCAGGACAAACTGCCGATCATTGCGATGGCGATCCAGGAGCCCACTTTGGAGTACATCAATCCGGAAACGGGCAAGACCTTTACCCGTTCCGAATTTATCAAGTTTGCCACCGACTATCTTGGCGTTGACATCATCTTCTGGAGTGCGTCAGCTCCCTGGCTGCAATAAGCCCTTCCCGCACGAAGCGGGCTTTCGCAGGTCGGAGGCCCTATTCTGCTGGCTGTGTCTTTTCGGCGCGGCGTTTTTCGATGGCGTAAATTCCCCGATCCCAAAGCCAGACCGCCAGTCTGCCCAGACCAATACCGGTTCGCATCTGAAACTCCTCGAAGTGAAACCGGCTGGCTCGCAAGCCTTTCAGCACGAGACTGCTCTTCAGTGTCTTGCGAAGGGTAGCAGGCCCGCAAAAGAAGACATGGGCATTGCGTAGATCGCCCTTCAGGTCTTCGACAATCCGTTCGGGCGTCAGCCTGACGCCTTCAAGCGAATTGACGATCATCAGCTCAAGCTTGCCGGTTTCTTCAGCCAAATGCTGAAGGTCAGCCACATATGGAATGTCGCCACGCTCGCGCACACAATAGTAGAGCTTTATCGGCCCACTCTCCCGGTGTTTCAGGCTCTGCGCAAACGCAAGGAAGGGAGTTATTCCGACACCGGCGGCAATCCAGACCTGAGGATCCCGTCCAGACGGCATCGAGAAATTGCCATAAGGACCGGAAACCGTAGCCTCCATACCTACCTTCAGCTCGCGGTACAGGCGGCTGGTGTAGTCGCCGAGATCCTTTATCGTGAAACGCAGCGACCTGTCATCGCGTGGCGCGGCACTGAGTGTAAACGGATGTTCCTCCGTCAAGCCTCCTCCCTTGACCGAAAGGAACGCGAACTGTCCGGCCACATGTTTCAGCCCTCGCCCCCTGGGCTCCAGGAGCACTTCCGTCAGGCCATTGATGTGACGAACGGAGGCAACCTTGTAGGCGTGGCCACGTGGTGCCAACGGCCGCAGAACAGACATCCAGACATAGGAAACAAGGCCGAGCACACAGAACGCAGAAACGTAAAGCCCGAGCGGGTCTGCGTTCGCAAACGGCTTTTCAATGAAGAAGTAGTGGAATGCTCCCATGAAAAAGAAGACGCCGATCAGCCGGTGGCTCCACTTCCACAAGTGGTAGGGAATGAAGGTGATGACGGATGCCAGCACCAGGATCAGAAGACCGTAAAGGCTAACCTCACCGATGTCTTCAGCAGCGTCGGCCAGCGGCCCACCACGCAAACCGTCCATATCCGCATCGATGATGTCGTGCAGTCCCAGGCCCACCATCGCGATGATGCCGAGCCATTTGTGCAAAACGTAGATCCGGTCGAGCGGCCCGAACACCAATTCCAGCCCCGGTATGCGCGTCGCCAGGAATTGGTTGATCCCCATCACGATTAATGCAGCGGTTCCAAGATACTGGCTGAAAAGCGCCACCGGATCTCGCGATGCAGCCAACGGGGCGAACCAGAAAAGAGGGATCAGGGCAGCCAAAGCAATCAGTGCAAATCCAACAGGGCGCAAAACATGTGTCCGTTTCTGGCTTCAGGCTCGAAGCGGTTCCGTTAGCTTGCGGATCGGACGGCGCGCAGTTCCTGCTCATGCAGCATCGCGACTTGCCGACCTTCCGCAAAACGATCGGGATGCGTTAGAGGGCTTACGTGACAGCTGCAACACTGTTGCAGGACTTTCGACGAAAAAAGGCGCCTATTGGCGCCTTTTTAAAACCCTGACTTGTGGCTTGAGCGCAAGATCTAGCTGCGCCTGCGCCCTCTGCGTCGGCCGGAGCCCGAACCGTCGTTTTCTGCGCGGGCGGCATCAGCTTCCTTGTTCGGAGGCGAAACAAGCGGACCGATTTCGGCAATCACCTCGTTCAGCATCGGCCGGGCACCCGCCTGATGGGCATCCAAGGCTGCGCGCATTGCAGCCAGATGGATCGGCGACGTGCCGCAGCAGCCACCGACAATCCGCGCACCTGCATCAAGGGCCATGTGTGCGTATTTTGCCATCAGCTCCGGCGTTCCGGTGTAGACCACTTCATCGCCCTTGATCTGAGGGATGCCGCAGTTGGCTTTCGCCACGATTATCGCATCAGGATAGGCTTCGGTGATGTCCATGATCGCTGCCAGCAGATCCGACGCACCGACACCGCAATTGGACCCGATCGCGACGGGCGTGCAGGCAAATTGGCTCTGAAGGTCGCCAAGCCCTTTGGGGGAAAGACCCATCATCGTCTTGCCGGCTGTATCGAAACTGGCAGTAATGACCAATGGCAAGTCGAAATTCTGCGCTGCTTCAGCAGCAGCCTTCATTTCTTCGACGGCTGACATGGTTTCGACCCACAAAATGTCGGCACCACCTTCAACAAGGCCTTCCATCTGCTCCTTGAAGGCTGCAACCCCCTCTTCATAGCTGAGTGCGCCAAGGGGTTGGAAAAGTTCGCCGGTCGGTCCGACGGACCCTCCGATCAGAACCGTCCGTCCGGAAGCTTCGGCCACATCACGCGCCAGCTTGACGGCGGCAATGTTGAGTTCCCTGACGCGCCCCTCCGCCTTGTGCAACTTCAACCGATGACGATTGCAGCCGAAGGTATTGGTCAGAATGATATCGGATCCCGCATCGACAAACGACTTGTGAAGCGCAGTGATCTTTTCCGGTTCATCCGTGTTCCATAATTCCGGAGCGTCACCGGAAACGAGACCCATTTCGAACAGGTTGGTTCCGGTTGCACCATCGGCAAGCAACGCCCCCTTCTGGGCAAGGAGCTCTTCCAGCTTGGACATTCAGCAGTCTTTCGTCTTGTTGGTGTCGTCTTCGCCCGTTTTCAGGCCTGTTTCTGCAATAGCAGACCGCGCTGGGAAATCCATGTGCGCAATTTATCTTCTGCGAAGCCCTGGCCTGCGCGGTTAGGCGTAAAGGCGGTATTTCTGTACGGCAAGGTGACCTCGACCTTCGCTTGGTCGCCAATTCCGAAACCACTTTTCACTGTGCGAAGTCAATGGACTTTCCGGCGAAAATGAAGCAACAAAGCGCCATGACGCTTTTACGGTATTGTGCGACGGTTATGGAGCCGGGTTGTCAGGGCTCCTGATAAAGACTACGCGCAACCAAAATCATCTTGGGAGCATAAGATGTCAGACGCCGCCCCATCTGGCCGTCGAGGAAGAAGCGCCCGCCGCGAGCGCCGGCAAGCCGGACCTGCCGGCCTGGCCATTCCCTACATTTCGCGCAACATTCCGAACTTCGACATTTTGAGCGATGAAGGCGCGGAACGGATCGAAGCCAATACCGACCGCATTCTCGCTGAAATCGGGCTTGAATTCCGTGACGACCCCGAAGTTATCGGTATCTGGAAAGAAGCCGGTGCGGAAGTCGACGGCGAACGTGTCCGCTTTCCAAAGGGCATGCTTCAGGAGCTGGTAAAGACGGCCCCTTCCCAATTTACCCAGCATGCCCGCAACCCTGCGCGCAGCGTTGAAATCGGCGGCAACAATCTTGTCTTTGCTCCGGTCTACGGCCCCCCTTTCGTCACCGATCTCGACAAGGGCCGGCGGTACGGCACGATCGAGGACTTCCGCAACTTCGTGAAGCTCGCCTACATGTCGCCGTGGATGCATCATTCCGGCGGCACCGTCTGTGAGCCTGTCGACCTTCCGGTCAACAAGCGGCACTTCGATATGGTCTATTCCCATATCAAATATTCCGACAAGCCGTTCATGGGGTCGGTCACCGCACCGGAACGCGCCGAAGATTCCGTGAAGATGGCGCAGATCACCTTCGGTGAGGACTTCGTCGATCAGAACTGCGTCATGATCCAGCTGATCAACGCCAATTCGCCTCTGGTTTTCGACGCCACCATGCTTGGTGCTCTCAAGGTTTATGCCAAGCACAATCAGGCTTGTATCGTTTCGCCGTTTATCCTGGCAGGCGCCATGAGCCCGGTAACCGTTGCCGGTACGTTGTCGCAAGTGCTGGCAGAGGCTCTGGCCGGCTGTGCCCTGACCCAGTTGATTCGTCCCGGTGCTCCGGTCGTTTTCGGTGCCTTCGTCAGTTCGATCTCCATGCAATCCGGTGCCCCGACTTTCGGCAGCCCGGAAGGCTCCCTGCTTCTCAACGGGGCAGCAAAACTCGCCCGCAGGCTCAACCTGCCGTTCCGTTCAGGTGGCTCGTTCACCGCATCCAAGAGCCCGGATGCGCAATCTGCGCAGGAATCCGCGCAGACCATTCTGGCCACCTTGCAATCAGGTGTGAATTTCTGCCTTCACGCAGCCGGCTGGCTGGAAGGCGGATTGTGCTCTTCCTACGAAAAGTTCGTCATGGATGCCGACCAGCTCGGCATGATGCATGTACTTGCCAAGGGCATCGAAATCTCTGATGAAACTCTGGCGATGGACGCGCTTCAGGAAGTCGGCCCCGGTGGCCATTTCCTCGGCGCTGCGCACACGCAGCGCAATTTCGAGAGCGCGTTCTTCAGGTCCTCGATCGCCGACAATAACTCCTACGAGCAATGGCTCGCAGACGGGCAACTGGATGCCGCACAACGTGCCAATGCCCGCTGGAAGGAACAATTGGCGGGTTACACGGGCCCCGAACTTGACCCGGGCATCGACGAGGCGCTGCTGGCTTTCATGACCGAACGCAAGGCGTCTTTCCCGGACAGCAACGTCTGATCCGCAGCCGAATACCAAAAAAACGCCCCGCCCTCGTGCGGGGCGTTTGTTTTTCAAGAGATTTTCAAAATCTGTTCTTGCAACGCATCGACGCTTCTTAACAACACTCAGAAGAAATACGATTTTTTATGTATCTAGCCTTTTCCAGCATTTCTCCATGGGATAAAGGTTGCCAAACCCTGCGTTTGCAAGGTAGCTGGAAACGCTGTTTGGCATGGGATAAGCTTACGCATGGCAGCACTGGGACTGGGTCGCGCCGGTCTGCGATTTATCTCGAGGGAGCATGCGGAAATGACTGTTTATAAACTGTAAGTTTTCTTATGAAAATCAATAGCTTGACTGTACCCAACTAATAAAAACAGGTTGTTCTGTGGCGTCGCTTACATCAAATATCGATATTCTTGGTTATTCTACCCGCCTTCCCGGCGCCAACGATTCTGCCGAATTCTGGTCATTGCTGAAAAACGGCGAATGCGCAGTTACGTCTGTCTCCAAAGACCGCTGGCCCCTGGCCCGCTTCGGACACCCGGTCCAAAGCACGTCTGGAAAGACCTACACCTGGGCTGCCGGGCAGCTGGATGATGTGTGGGGTTTTGACCCCTCTTTTTTTGGTGTCTCTCCGCGGGAAGCCGTGCAGATGGATCCGCAGCAGCGGCTGCTGCTGCAACTGGTCTGGGAAGCTCTGGAACACGCCAATATCCGCCCCAGTGACCTGGCCGGCTCGAACACCGGCGTTTATGTAGGTGCGTCGTCTCTCGATTACCACCATCGCTTCCTGGTCGATCCGGCCATGGCCGACATGCAGTTCATGACCGGCAACACGCTGTCGATCGTCTCCAACCGCATTTCCTACATTTACGACCTCAGAGGCCCGAGCTTCACGGTCGACACCGCCTGCTCCTCTTCCATCGTCGCATTGCACGAAGCGGTTTCCGCGATCGAATCCGGCCAGATCGATACCGCGATCGTCTGCGGCGTCAGCCTTCTGCTCAGCCCGTTTGCCTTTGTCGGCTTCTCCCGCGCCACAATGCTGTCGCCGACAGGCCTCTGCCAGGCATTCGACGCCAATGGCGATGGGTACGTGCGCTCCGAAGGCGGCGCAGTGGTCGTTCTGCGTGCTGCGCGTGCTGGCATTCCGGAAGGTGCAAAGAGCCACGGCAAACTGCTTGCAACCGGCATCAACGCCGACGGTCGCACTGTCGGCCTGTCGCTTCCGTCCCCGTATGCGCAAGCAGACCTCTTACGTGAAATTTACGAAGGCCTGGAAATCAACCCGACGGATCTTGCCTTCGTCGAGGCACACGGCACCGGTACGCGCGTTGGTGACCCTGCAGAAGCGGATGCGCTTGGCAAGGTTATTGGCCAGAAACGCGACAAGGCGCTGCCCATCGGGTCCGTCAAGACCAACGTCGGTCACCTTGAGCCTGTTTCCGGTCTGGTCGGACTTCTGAAATCCGTAATGGCGCTGCGAGAAGACCTCCTGCCGCAGTCGCTGCACTTCAGAAATCCGAACCCGGATATTCCGTTTGACGAGCTGAACCTCAAGGTTGCCGGTGAAGCCATTTCCCTGGAGCGCAATGGCACCCGCAGACTTGCTGGGGTCAATTCCTTCGGTTTCGGTGGCACGAACGCTCACGCCGTCATAGGCGATCCCGATCCTGAAACCGCCGAAGCTTCGACAGCACCGGTTGACGCGCCGCTGGTCATCAGTGCCCGGTCCAAGGAAGCCCTGCAGCAACTGGCCGGCAAGTTCGCCGAACGTCTCGACAACGAGGCGGATGAAACAGCCGGCAATGTGATTGCCTCGAGTGCCCACGGTCGCGATCTGCTTTCTGAGCGACTTGTTGTTCTCGGCAAGACCAAGGCGGAAAAACTCGACGCGCTGCGTTCATTCGCAGAGAGCGGCGATGAAAACGCAGATGTCGTGTCTGGCAGCGTCATCAAGTCGAACGCAAAGGTCGGGTTTGTCTTTTCCGGAAACGGGTCTCAGTGGGCCGGTATGGGTCAGGAAGCCTACCAGGCCGACACGCCATTCCGGACCGCCTTTGACAAGGTCGACAAGATCTTCATGGGTCTGAGTGGATGGTCACTCGTCACCACGCTTTTTGCTGAAGACCTTGAAGCAGATCTTGAGCGCTCCGAAATCGCGCAGCCGCTTCTGTTTGCTATTCAGGTCGGCATTGTGGAATCACTGCGCCAGCGCGGCATTACCGCTGCCGGGACCGCAGGTCATTCGGTCGGTGAAGTTGCCGCAGCCTGGTGTGCAGGCGCCCTGAACCTCGAACAAGCAGTCCGCGTCATCCGTGCCCGTTCCAGCGAACAGGAAGTCGTCAGGGACCTCGGGTCCATGGCTGCCTTGCTTCTGCCGGCAGATCAGGCAATTGCCGCCATCGCCGAAAGCGGACTGCCGAGACTTGAACTTGCTGCTGACAACAGCCCGCGAAGCGTTACAATTTCCGGCGACAGCGAAAGCCTGGATGCTTTTGCGAAGTTTGCCCGCAAGAAAAAGTGGGCCATGCGGCGCCTGAACCTGGCGTATCCGTTCCACAGCGCTCTGGTTGACCCGATCGAGAAGCCTCTGCTTGCTGCATTGGACGGTCTTTCGCCCACAGACGTGTCGCTTCCATTCTATTCGACGGTTACGCCGGATGAACGCGATGTCCGCGTTGATGCAGAATACTGGTGGCACAACGTTCGTCAGCCAGTCCGGTTTGCCGCCGCCATGGAAAACATGGCAGCAGATGATTTCTCTGTCCTGATCGAGATCGGTCCCAAGCCTGTTCTCGGCACCTATGTAAACGACGTCCTGAGGGCCAAAGGCAAGAAGGCCAAGGTTCTTGAAACGCTCAAGGAACCTTCCAAGAAAGCAGCTGCCGCAGCAGGCAATCCGGTTGACAGGATTGCCGCATCCGTTGTGGCACATGGTGGCCAGACCGACCTGATCCGGTTTGTCGGCGAACGCCCAGGTCATCTCGTTCCGCTTCCGTCCTACCCCTGGCAGAACTCCGAGTATCGCCCGGAAAACAGCCCCGAACGCGTCGATTTCATGTTCGGCCAAACCTGGCCGCTGCTGGGATACCGTCTGCGTCAGGATACTGCGGAGTGGTTCAACCACATCGACAGCGGTTCCCTGCCGTTCCTGCAGGATCACAAGGTCGAGGAAAGCATAGTCTATCCGGCCGCGGGCTATATCGAGATGAGCCTGCGCGCAGCGCTCCGGTGGAGCCGGAGCGACCAGATCGAATTGCGCGACTTCGACATTCTTCGTCCGTTGGTAATCGAAGGCGATGAAGTCTGGGAAACCCAGGTCCGTATCTCGCCTGACGATCATGTGGTCGAGATCCTGTCGCGACCGCGCCTGTCCGACAACGACTGGTCCTTGAATGCCCGGGGAACATTCCTGACGCCTTCGACGACTTCCAGAACCCCATGGGTGAAACCCGGCGACAGCGTTCTGTCGGAACTCGATCACGAAACGCTTTACACGGTCACCAAGAGCTTTGGCCTGAATTACGGTCCGGCTTTCCGCCGTGCCGATAAAGTGGTCAAGCACTCGAATACCAGCGCGACCGTTACGCTGTTGCCGCAGGACGAGAGCCTCGCGGATTACTCGTTCTCGCTCTGCCCGACTTTGGTGGATGCCGGTTTCCATGGCCTGTTTGCGCTCCTGGATGGTGTAGAGGACGTTCCGCAAAACACATCCTTCCTGCCGATCCGGCTTGGCACATTGCGTCTTCTGGCACCGGAAACCCTGCCGGCTTCCGTGCGTATCGAAGTCACAAAGGCGTCTCCGCGCTCGATCGAAGCAAGCTTCGAGTTCCTGGATGCCGAAGGCCTGACGATCGCCCGCTTGACCAAGACCCGGTTCAAGGCGGTTACTCTTGGACAGGACACGCGTCCTGACGATCTGGTCTACCGCCAAATTGCGACGCTTCTTCCTGCGCAGGACCGTATCTCTCCGCTTCAGGAAACCTTCGAAGGATTGCCTTCATTGGCAGGCAATCTGGACCTTCTGGGCGCCGACGACCAGGAACTCGACGACAGCCGTGTTCTGATCGAAGCGCTGGGTCGCACGATTGCGCACAAGACCCTTTTCGATCTTTTCGCAGATCGGAAAATTGAACTGGCGTCGCTTGTCGCGGCCGGCGATCTTCATGAAACGGCACTGCCGCTTGCGGCAAGTCTTTTCGGCTGGCTGGCCGAGAGCGGGCTGTGCACGGAAAGTGACGAAGGTTTTGAACTCACGGATCCGTCTGGCAATCCAGATGCAGCGGCGCTTCTGCAAGCCCTGACCGATGGCGGCGGAGAACATATCGCCGAGGCAGCATTGCTGGCACGACTTTGGACGGGTTTGTCCGATATCCTGAAGTTAGGCCTTCAGGAAGCTTCCGGTAAGGAATATTCTTCCAGCCTGTTCGACGCCTACCGCTCCTCCTCTCCGGGCAAGCGCGCGCTCTCGTCAGCCCTGCAGTCTGGTGTGCAAAGCCTGATTTCCAGCTGGCCAAGTGACCAGGCACTAAGGGTCCTTCTGGTTGGGGCAAACGGTGGCCTCGCTGCGGCGATCGATGCTGCGCTTGATCCCACCTACATGGCGCTGACCGTAACAGATGCAACGTCCTCCGCAGTTGGCAGGGGCGAGCGTTTGTGGCAGGGCAGTTCGGCGACCGAGTTTGTTGAACCAGGCGAAGCATCCTTTACCTTCGACCGGCATTTCGACATCGTGCTGTTCGATACGTCTCTTGCGGAAATCGATGCCGACACGCTGAAGCGTTTTACGAAATCCATCGTTCCAGGCGGGCTGGTGCTTGGCGCAGAACCGCTGCCTCATCCGCTCACCGACCTAATCATGGGCGTCGGCTCGTCGTGGTGGGACGAAGGCGCAACTGCCGAGTTCCCGATTTCCAGGCAACAGGCAGACTGGACCAAGACGCTGGAAGCTGCCGGTTTGACCGAGGTCCAGACCGTACCGTTGAAGAGCACTTTGATTGAAGCCGATCTCCTGTGCGCGCGTGCGGGTGATCGCGCTGAGGAAGCATCGGACACCGACGAAGAAGCACCGGAAGCTGAAGCCGAGAAGAAAAAATATCTTCTCCTGACCAGCTCCGAGGGCGCGTCTCACCGTCTCGCCGAAGGTCTGAAGGCTTGCCTGACCCGAAAAGGGCACACAGCCACCCTTCTTGTTCCGGGTGAAGTTACCGAACAGCTCGGCGACGACATCTGGAGTGTTGCGCTTGGCGACAAAGTTGATGCCCAAGTGGCCGACGAAGCGCTCAACGCGCTTGTTGCCGCACATAACGGCCGGGTCGTTCACCTGCTCGGTGCATATGCCGCCCCGGCCGACGCTCTCGCATCTGTTGATAGTCGTGCCTTCAGCCTGATGACACTTCTCAAGGCATTGGGACCAAACGGCGGCGAGTTCACTGTTCTGGCACCAGCCGGCGCGCAGGATATAGCCGGTGGCAAGCCAGCCGCTCCCGAGCAAGCCGGGATCTGGGCGTTTGGCCGTGTGGTCATGAACGAATACCCGGACGCGAACTTGAAGCTGATCGACGTCTCACCAGATCTGGAGCCGGGGATAGCTGCTGCACGTGTGGCCGACGAGATCCTGGTAGCCAATTGCGAACGGGAAATCGTTCTCGACAGCAAAACCCGTTCCGGTATCCGCCTTGTAAAAGGTGGCGTCCTATCAAGCGTCACGTTGCCGGAAGGCGCCAAACCCGCCATGCGGCTGGATATCCTGCGCCAAGGCTCCCTGGACCAGCTCTCCTGGCACGCCGTTGAGCGCAAGCCGCTTGAAGGCAAGGATGTGGAAATCGCCGTTGAAGCCAGCGGTCTCAATTTCCGCGATGTGATGTGGGCACTTGGCCTGTTGCCGGAAGAAGCTCTCGAAGATGGCTTTGCCGGACCGACACTCGGCATGGAGTGCTGTGGTCATGTTGTGGGCTGTGGTCCGGACGTGACCCGCTTCCGACCGGGTGACAAGGTCATCACCTTCGCCCCGGCCTGCTTTGCATCTCATGTCACGGTCGACGAAAGTGGCTGTGCGCCGATGCCGAGCACGGTTTCAGCGGAAGAAGCTGCGACAATCCCAGTCACCTTCCTCACTGCCTATTATGCCCTTGTGCATCTGGCGGCTCTCTCTGAAGGGGAAACGGTCCTGATCCACGGAGGCGCTGGTGGCGTCGGCCTGGCCGCCTTGCAGATTGCCAAGTGGCGTGGTGCGAAAATCATTGCGACTGCAGGGTCCGAAGACAAGCGCAACACCCTGAAGCTGCTCGGGGCAGATGTCGTTCTGGACTCCAGAAGTCTGGCATTCGTTGACGCCGTCATGGAAGAAACTGCCGGCGAAGGCGTCGATGTGGTTCTCAACTCGCTGTTCGGCGAAGCCATGGAACGCAGCATTGAGGTTCTGAAACCGTTCGGCCGCTTCCTGGAACTGGGCAAACGCGACTACTACGGCAACACCCGGATCGGCCTGCGTCCGTTCCGTCAGAACCTGACCTACTTCGGCATCGATGCCGACCAGCTTCTGACCCGTCAGCCAAAGCTGGCCGTCGACCTGTTCGTCAGGCTTGTCGAGCTATTCGAAGCGGGCACGCTACGTCCCTTGCCGCATCGCCTGTTCGAAGCCGCAGATGTGGTCGACGCCTTCCGACTGATGCAGCAGGCGGGCCATATCGGCAAGATCGTGATCCGCCCGCCCGCAGTTCCCGAAAACGTGCCGACCAAGCGCGAGATCTCGTTTGACGGTGAGGCTGTTTACGTCGTTGCCGGTGGCTTTGGCGGCTTCGGTGCAGCATTGCTCCACCGCCTTGCCGATCACGGTGCCAAGTCGCTTGCGGTTCTCAGCCGCCGGGGCGCTTCAAGTGAAGACGGCCAGGAGGTTCTCGCGCAACTGACCAAGCGCGGCATTTCGATCAAGGGTTATGCCTGCGACATCACCAGCGAAGCAGCAGTCAAGAAGGCGCTTGCAGAGATCCGGGCTGAAGGACATCAGATCAAGGGCGTGTTCCACACCGCGATGGTGCTGAATGACGTGCTGATCGCCAACATGGATCATGACGGCCTGACAAAAGTGCTGGCGCCCAAGGTCCGCGGCGCGGAACTGCTGGACAAACTGACATCCGACGATCCGCTCGATCATTTCGTGCTGTATTCGTCGGCCACGACCCTTGTCGGTAACCCTGGTCAGGCCAACTACGTCGCCGCCAACGGCTACCTGGAAGGTCTTGCACGCAAACGCAGGGCCGAAGGCCGGCCGGGCCTTGCTGTCGCCTGGGGTGCAATCTCCGACGCCGGGTATCTGGCCCGCAACGAAGATGTCAACGAGATGCTGTCCCGCAAGCTCGGACGCCATGCCCTGACTGCCAAGGAAGCGCTCGACGGGCTCATGGCCCTTATGGTGCAGCCTTCGCAGGAAGACGTTGGCCTTGCGGCGCTTGGATATGCGCGTATCGACTGGCAAGCGGCACGCAAGGATCTGGCACTGGTCGGCACACCTCTGGTCGGTCTGCTTGGCCTTGGTGACGAGGACGAAACCGGCGCGGACGGAGCGATCGACCTTGCAGCCATGCTGGAAGGCATGGATCAGGTCACTGCCGCACAGACTGTTGCCAAGCTTCTGGCCGCCGAAATCGGCAAGATCCTGCGGATTGCACCTGAAGAGATCGATCCGCACAAGCCGCTGTCGGACATCGGCATGGATTCCCTGATGGCTCTTGAACTGCGCATGAGTGCGGAACGTCAGCTCGGGATCGATATTCCATTGATGTCTCTCGCAAACGGCGCGACGTTGATCGACCTGTCCAGCCGTGTTGCAAACCGGGTTCTGGGCGAAGAAAATGCCTCCGGAATTTCGGATGAAACGCAGCAGCTCGCCAGCTTGCACGTGGATGACCAGCGTCAGGAAACGGAAGATCTTTCCGACATTGCTGCCGAAGTTGAGAACAAGAGCCGCGAACTTGGTTCCTTCCTGTAAGCGGCATCATAAAAGGATTGACTGGTATGGGCGCTGATGATCGCGCCAAGCTGATGGACAGCTTGAAAGCCAACCGCCGTTCTGCGCGTGGACGGGCGACGTCTTCGTCGGCGCGTCCACAAGCGGCAGCCCCGAAGCGCAAGGTCTATGACTTCAAGGAGCTGCCGCAGGTCAAGCAGTTGCAGATGCACAGAGCTGCGGCAGACATGATGGGGATCGAAAACCCGTTTTTCCGACCTCACGACGGGCTGGCAGCGGGTACAAGCGTCATCAACGGCAGCAACTACGACAATTTCGCTTCCTACAACTACCTCGGCCTGAACGGGCACCCCAAGGTCAACGAGGCCGCAAAGGCCTATGTCGACAAATTCGGCACGAGCGTTTCCGCAAGCCGTATTGTTGCCGGTGAGCGCCCTTTCCACGCAGAACTGGAAGCAGCGCTGGCGAGGATCCACGGTGTGGAATCTTCAATCGTCATGGTGTCCGGTCATGCCACCAACGTCACGACGATCGGCCATTTGGTCCACAAGGGTGATCTGGTCCTGACCGATTCCTTCGTGCACAACTCCATTGCCGAAGGTGTTCGCCTGTCCGGCGCGACCCGCATGAACTTCCCTCATGATGATCTTGATGCTCTGGAAAAGATGCTCGCAGATCATCGGCACAAGTTCGACAAGGTGCTTGTTGTCGTGGAAGGTCTCTATTCGATGGATGGAGATTTCCCGGACCTGAAGCGTGTCGTGAAGCTCAAACAGGCCTATGACGCCTGGTTGATGGTCGACGAAGCACATTCCATCGGTGTCCTCGGCAAGACCGGCAAGGGCATCGCCGAGCATTTCGGGATAGACCCGACTGAAGTCGAAATCTGGATGGGGACGCTGTCCAAGACCTTCTCGTCCTGCGGTGGCTATATCGCCGGATCCAAGGTCCTGTGCGACTACCTCAAAGTGTCTGCGCCGGGTTTCGTGTTTTCCGTTGGGCTTTCCGCCGCGCTCGCAGGCGCTGCCATTGCGTCTGCCGAACTGCTCGAGCAGGAACCTGAGCGGGTCGCAAAGCTTCAGAAGAACGGAGCACTCTTTCTGGAGCTCGCGAAGGAAGCCGGACTGAACACTGGCCCCAGTGCCGGCTACGCGGTGGTTCCGGTCATTGTCGGCGATTCCGCAAGTGCCGCAACACTTTCCAATCGTTTGCTCGCAAAGGGAATCAACGCCCTGCCGATCATTTTTCCGGCCGTGCCTGAAAAATCAGCGCGCATTCGGTTCTTCATTACGAGCGAACATACCGAAGACCAGATCCGGCGCGCTGTAGAGACAACAGCTTCCGAACTCGACGCCATGCGCGCGGACGGAACTGCCGTCGACAGGCTTATCAAGGCTACGCGCTAACAGATTTGGGCATCATGCCTCCCGCAACTACCGGACACGGAAATGCTGTCGTGTCCGGATCAGTGAGAGCCTACCTGTCAGAGTTCTCTCGATAACGCGGATCCTGATCAATCGTCACATCAAAACCGCCCATGAAGAGATCGCCGATCTTCGTCGGCAACAGATTTTGAAGGCGAATACCCCAGGCCAGCAAAAACGGAAACGCATAGAACGGCTTGCGACGGTCGATTGCCCGTCGCATCAATGCGGCTGCTTTTGAAGCCGGCATTTCGAACGGCTTGGCACCGTTGTGGCGCGCTGACATCGGTGAAGTGATGAACCCCGGACAGATGATCGTCACGGATATGCCGAAGGGCTTCAACCAACCGCGAAGGGAATGCCCGTAGGCAATGAGTGCCGCCTTCGTGGCGCTGTAGCTCGGCATATCCGGCAAGGCACGCATTCCGGCCAGAGACGAGATAAGCACCAGTTGCCCCTGCCGGCGTTTTTGCATGTTGTCGACGAGGCCCGTGAGAGTGTTGACCACGCCTCGATAGTTCACATCGATCTGCCGATCGCTGTCGGCATTCGTTTCGCGCGTGCGGTTGGGGCCGAGCCCTGCAGTCACACCAGCATTTGCAATGACCAGATCGACAGGATGCCGTGCATCCAGATCACTGAGGTAGCCATGCAGTGCTTCGCGATCACGAATATCGATGGCAGTGATTTCACCGTCTGCGCCAAGCTCGCGGATTTCTTTCAGCAGAGCTTCCAGACGCGCCTCGTCCCGGGCAATGAGGGCGAAATAGATACCAGGACCAGCGTATTCACGAGCAAGCGCCTGCCCTATGCCGCCACTGGCACCGGTCAACACGATGACCTTTTGTGTTTCGCCTGCCATTCTTGCCTCTCCCATGAGGGTTAGATTCCAAGTTTTCTGCCTAGCCAGGACGAGTGCCGCTTGATCGCGGTCACCAGAAGGTGCCGCTTGTCTGTCCGCTGCTCCGCTAGCCGCGCAACCAGAAACTCCGGTGAGCATGGCAACAAGGAAACCGGGTCAATTGTGCGGGCATACTTCACGAGAGCCAGATAGACCAGCTCCGGCAAGGTGCGGCTTGTGCCCCTGCCTTCAATCTGGGTCAAATCCTCACATAGGCCCCAGCCGGCATAAAAGGGCGCTCCATGGACACACACCTTCTTGCCCCGTAGCAAAGCTTCGAACCCCGATAACGAAGAAAAAGTCTCGACGCCATCGACTGCCTCTATGAGGTCGATGATATTCGCATCTTCGGCAATTTCATCGGCGTATTCCAGCGCGGTTTCACGGGGCACCTTGCCTTTGCGCAAACCGGTCTCAACATCGGGGTGTGGCTTGAAAACCAGGAACGCCTCGCGATGACGGGCACGGGCGAGGCGAAGCAGATCGAGATTCACGTTCGGTGTGTTGGCGCAATCGATTGTCGCAGATCTGGATTTTCTGATTGCCGCATCGTCCGCAACCTGCCCCGGTACAAGGATCTTTTCCTTGTTGGCCGGATAGGCAAATGAACGCGTCTTGCCGAAATTGTATTTGGAGACCCTGGCGCGAATGATCAGGTCGATCAAAGCTTCGCCCCGGTTCCGTTCTTCCGGTGAAAGCACGTACTCTTTCAGTAGAACCTCAAGCCGGCTGGGCCGAGAGGGGTCGTAGTAGATGCCGAGGTCATCGACCGCAAGCATAGCCCCTCTTGCAAGGCCTGCACCAAGACCGACGGAGCGCAAGAAACCGTCTTCTATGCGCGACAACTGAATCCCGTTTTGTATGCAGATCTGCTCGAACGCGGGATCGGTGCGCCCCGCCCAGGAATATATCCGCCCGCCGTCACTCCGTGCAGCTGAGACTGCGTCCTGTTGGGTTTCGTGAAACGTGACCGCCCCGCCTTTTCCGGAAAAGGTGGCGTTGATCGAAGGATGGTTCCAATACTGCGCGCCGTAACAATGGCCGGGCATGGCGTTATCCTGCCACTGCTCCTGCATAAGCGAGTGGACCACCAGCGCGTCACCGGGGTGCAGAAGATCGCCTGTATAAGGTGAGAACCAGGCAGTCCGGCAAGACAGTATCCAGTTCAGCAGATCGTCGATGGCTATCTGCTCAAGAGCGGCCTTGTTTTTGAGCTCGGTCCAGAACAACGCTCCCTCTTGTCGGACTTCGTCTCCTGTCAAAAGCCTCTGAAGCGAAAGACCTTCGGCTCCAGAAATCGCAGTTTCGCCCGCCGCGGAACTGGAGAGCAACTGCTCACGCCAGGTGCCCGTAAAATCGCAAACCGACGCAATGTTCCGGCCATGTGTGACGAACTGCCGGATTAGCGTGTCAAAGGCGACGCTCATCAAAGAACGTTCTTTCAGCTCAGAGCGGCTCACTGGCAAAAGAATTAAACTGGAGGGCAGCCGCCGGGCTTGTGCAGGTGTCGGTCCTTCCAGGACTAGAAGAAGGCTACCTGTGGCAGGCTTCATTCTGCTGAACGCATTGGCATTTTTCAGCCAAACTGCCTGATATGGACTGGTATCTGAACTCTCAAGGATCCCGCCCTCGAGAGCCGCTTGAAGCCGGGCTTCCAAAGGCCGAAGCTCCGGGTCGACAATCTTCAACGCCGACTTATGCCCCTTCAACCAACCAATCACAACGGCACTCCGAGCGCACGTGCCCTGTCGAGCCTGGGAGGAGGATCGACATAAGCTCCGAAGGCGTTCAAGTCTCTATTGGCAATCTTTTCGGCAATGTTTTTCGCCGCAACTGCGACACCTTCCGAATTGTGAATCGACCCTCGTACCTGCGTGGATGCTGCCAGCGCCTGAACGTAAGTGAGGAGAAGGTCACGATCCGGCTGATCCGGCTTATTCCAGAAACTCGCCAGATCACCCTGGTGGGTCATGCCGGCAATGTCGTAGTGGGCCGGCACCAGAGTCTTCACCGGCACGCCAGCTTGCAAGGCTTCCAGCCCAGCAGTGGAATTCAGCGTCACGACCCCAAGCGCCTGCTCGAACGGCTTTGCAAGGCCGCCGCCATCGAGAAAATGCACCCTGTGCTGCAAGCCGAAGCGGTCTGCAAGTTGATTGGCAACACCCGGCCAGTCTTCGAAGCCGACATCGAGAGGGTGGCTCTTCAGGACCAGGTGAACGTCGTCATCTGCCACTTCGGCCAAGGAGCGGAAAACGACCTCCAGAACCTCTTCAAAACTCTGAAATGGTGAATGTCTGCGCAACTGGAAATCTCCCTCCAGCTGCAAAGGCAGCACGTAATAGCGAACCGCCTTCTCCTGCAATTCCGCAAGCTGGTGTTCTGCTGCCCTGTTCCTCCGCTTTTCCGTCAACAGCCTGACTGCTCCGCGCAGATATTCAGCAACCGGGGAATAGATCGTGTGCCGCTGATAGGCAGGATAGAGCGGCTTCAGGAAGACATTCGTCAGGTTATAAACCACGTCAGGCGCTGTCTGGAGCCAGAAGCTGGAGGGATACCGCGGGGTGAGATCCACCGCCCCCGCAGTCTCGGCTATATGCCTTATCGCAGCCGGGTCGGAAGGAAAGTGACTGAGCGTGGACAAACCGGTTCGCTCCAGCGTCATCCAGCCGGGCCGCAACGCCCCGAGTTCTGTCACGGCAACATAAACGCCTAGCTGGACTGCTTTTTCGATAGCAAGGCGATGGTAAAGGCGCTGATCCCCATGAAGAATGAGATCTGTAATCTCGTGTTTGCGCAGATAGTCTTCTATGTAGGCCGGCCATTCGGATGGCTGCCCCTTGAAACTGATACAGCCCTTTCCGTGCCAATGTAGCCAGTCACCAGCGCAGAAGTTGATCCGGTGAACATCAAACCCGAGGGCTTTGAGGCAATCACCCGTTTGCTTGTAGAGCGGAGATAACGGTCCCTGCAAGAATAAGACCCGTCTTACGACGTTTGGGCGAGCTTCCGTTGCCAGAGACGGCTCAACCGCGCCAGACATGTGTCCACCGTTCGGTTTTGCCACGTCGTTCCAGTTGTTCGGAAAAGGTCGTCGCGATCCCTCTCGCCTGCGCCTTTTGCAAACGAGGCGGCATTTCACAGAAGGCTTGCGGCAAATTAACCGTGTCCGCAATCATCCGTTCCGCCATCATGTCGGCAGCCGCCTCTCTGCCTTCCTTGGTGTAGAAACATCCCTTGACCTGAATGGACGCTGCAAGCAACCGCTCAAGCGCATCCAGCAGATCCTGATCCGGCATCGTCGGGTTGCGCCAGAAATCATCAAGAGGGTTCTGGCAGGTCAGCCCCGCGATATCATAAAGTGCGATACCAAGAACCTTCGTGGGACAATTCGCCCTGAGGGCATGCAGACCGGTGGTGCTGTTGATTGTCAAAGAGCCTGCTGCGTGTTCCAGAAGCCGGTTCAGGTTGCCACCATCCACCAGAACCACACGTTTCTTGACCCGGTATTTCTTGGCGAGCGTCCGCAGGATTCGCCCCCAAGGCTCCATGCCATTGTCCAGAGGGTGGACCTTGAAGACAAGGCGCGCCGCGGCAGGTGCGTTTTCTGCAAACGACTTGATGACCTCCTCCGCAGCATCCGCAATATGGTCGTACTGGGAGTTATAGCGCAGCTGATAGTCGCTCTGAAGCTGAAGGGGAAAGACGTAGTATGGCAGGCCAGTCGCAATAATGTCGTCAATCACGTGGTGGGCATGCCTGTTGCGGCTTTTGGCGAGCGAGAATCGCGGAATATTGCTCAGGTAGTCGATCAGCGGATGATATAGCTTGTCACGGACATACCTGGGATATGACAACGCGAAGATCACGTTGGACATATTGTAGGTTACCTCGTTCACCGCTTCGTTGATGAACGGATACTTGTAGAGTGCCTGCCGGTCGATATCCGGAAGGCTGCTACCTACTTTCATGATGAGTTCCGGATCATCCGGAAACCGGGAGTGCGCGGACATTCCGCAATGCTCGAGCGTTATCCAGTCCGGACGCAGATAGCCGTTCTCAAAGGTCAGACACGTTATACCGAGTTCCGCCCCCACTTCCGCCGCTGCGACATGATAAGGCACACGATCCGCGTAATAGACGATGTGGGTAATCTTCTGGTCGAGACAGTAGGCTCGAAGCCAGTTGGGCCAGTTTCGCAAGGAACCACGATAGGATGTACATCTGCGGTCGTGCCAACCGATCCAGTCGCCGGCACACAGGTTCACACGCCGTGTGGACGCCCCTGCTTTTTCAAGGCTGTCGGCAATTGTTCGCGCAAAAACGCCAGGCGGCCCTTGCAGAAACAGCACCACCATTGAACTGACTGAAACCATGCAATCTGCCAACCTACCGGCTTTAACGGCCCACCATGTTTATCTGAGCCGTTAAATCTTCTTACGGCAACTGTTATTCTGTGAGGTTACTTACCACAGAGTAGTTGCTGATGAGCGGTGCGATGATTTGCAGGAACTTGCCAAGCTCAGCAGTCGGATGGTTCGAAACGAACAGGATGTCCTTGTCCCGCATTTCGAATTTCTGCGACATGAAAAAGCCCTTCGGATCGCGAAGGCTCAGTTTATATACAAGTGGAACGCTCTGCGAGCCCGTCAATTTGTCCGCGAGAAGAGGCTTGAGCTTTCGCACAAGCGCAGCATCTTCGAAGCGGAACAGGAACACACCGTTTGCATCCGCGCGGTCATCCCGCAAACCACCCACCGTAGCCAACGCCTCGGCCATTGTGACGGTTTTCGTCCTGAACGGAACGAGCTGGTTTGCCTTGAGGGCACCAAAAGCAGAGAAAGTACGCGGGCGATGCGACAGAAGAATGTTGTCGTTCGGCGCGATCAGAACGTTGTTTTCCGGATAGTCGATCAGATCTTCCAGACGCGTGGTACCGGCGCGATTGCCGCGCTTCAGCGTAACCACGGTCTCATAGGTCGCGTCGCGCGCGCCACCTGCCTGCGCAACGAGGTCAAGCAGGCGAGTATTTCGCAGCGGCAGCGGATAAACGCCCGGCTTGGCGACATCGCCGACGACAACCGCGGTTGAGCTCAGCTTGTCTCGGAGAGAAATCAGAACCTGCGGCTCAACGGCCTTGCCAACGAGTTTCTGCTGCACCGACTGGCGCAAGCCCTCAATGCTGAGGCCTGCTGCACGTATACGGCCAGCGTACGGCACGAAGATATAGCCGCTCTCGTCAACAACGGACGGAATGTTGCTCGACCCGCCACCGCCACTGCTGAACAGGCCGTCTGGCGACGCTTCCCAGATAGTGACATTCAGCGTGTCGCCAACGCCGAGGAGCGTTGAAGACCCGCCACTTCCAACTCCGTGGAACTGATTGGCGAAAGCAAGTGGGCGGTAATTCTTGATTGTGTCAATGTTGGACGGTTCGACAACGACGACGGTGTAATCCCCCGTCTGCGCGCTGGTTTCGACATCTTGCGACGAAATATTTATCGCAGCCGGGCCCTCGCCCGGCAGGGCGGAGCATCCAAACAGAACTCCGGCAGCCGCCAATACTGACAAAAAACGCATTAGTACCCAATCCACCCAAATTGCTGCCAAGTCTGGTAACACCCTCTTGCAAGGTTGTCCAAGACGCATCGCAGCTTTCCCCGGGAGAAACCTCCCAGCTGTGACTTTGCTGTAACACTACACCGTCTTTTCCTAGTGAATTGATAAATTTCCAATTTATCGTCTTCTGTTCGGCATGTGAGCGTCGATAATCGAATTCAGCGTCAGAGCTTCCAACATCTGTCTTCGGGGTATCTTATGACCGCCAGCAACCGGCATAACGACATTAAAAACATTAAAATTCTCTCGTCAGAATTAACAATCTGGCTGCGGGATTCGGCCTTGCCGCTCTGGTCAACTGCCGGTATCGACCCGCAAACAAAAACCAGTCTTGACGTTATCAACCTCAAAACTGGTGCCGGCCTTCCGGTCACGCGGCGCGCGCGGGTCGTGAGCAGGCAGATCTATTCCCTTCTGGAAGGCAAGAAGCTCGGGTGGACGGGACCAGCCGAGGAATTAGCGGCCGAACTTTATGGCTGGTACACGAGCACTTTCCTGATGCCGGACGGACACTACGCCTCTTGTGTTGACATGAATAACACAGTCACAGACACGAGTTTCGACCTCTACAATCAGTCTTTTTCCCTCTTTGGCTTCGCCAAGCTGGCAGCGGATCTTCCCTCCTGTAAAACCAGAGCAAGCGAACACGCCGAGAAGCTGCGGGACCATCTGATGACGGCCTATCGTCATCCGGAAGCAGGATTTCAAGAAGCCTCTCCCGCGAAAGCACCGCTTTGCTCCAATCCGCACATGCACATGTTCGAAGCGTGCCTCGCATGGGAAAAAGTCTCCTCAGATTCTGCCTGGGCGGACCTTGCCGATGAGATCGCCGAACTTGCCCTGACGCGTTTCATCGACCCGGTTTCAGGTGGGCTTCGAGAATTCTTCAACAGCGACTGGACCCCGTTTGATGGTGACAAGGGCCGTGTCATGGAGCCCGGTCACCAGTTCGAATGGGCGTGGCTCCTGACAAGATGGGGGCAATCGAGAATGGATGCGGGCGCCCTGATTGCTGCGCGGCGCCTCTATGACATTGCATGGACCTACGGCATAGATGAAAGCCGCGGCGTCGCCTTCATGGCCTTGAACGACGATTTTTCGGTCCGAGACCCCATGGCACGCCTGTGGGGACAGACGGAATGGATCAAGGCCGCCGTCGCTCTGGCAGAAGTTTCAACAGGCGCGGAAAGGGATGCCTACCTGGCGGATATTCCGGAAGCCGTCCAGGCACTGAAAGTCTATTTTGCAGATGTCCCCGCCGGCTTGTGGCGAGACAAGCTCTCTCCAGACGGAACCTTTGTCGATGAACCCGCACCGGCAAGTTCGCTCTATCACATCGTTTGCGCCATCTCGGAACTTCACGATTTCGCAGAATCACTTTGACCGGGTCGTCGGGGTCAAAAAGGCATGCATGGCGAAACCAGAGCAGTAAAAGACGCATTCGGCCTTTTTCATTTCGATACAGAGCTCTATAGCTTGTCGCCGGTTTAAGAAGACGTGCGACCAATGAGGAGGCCGAATGCCCAAGGCTCAGATCATCGATGGCAAGGCTATCGCGGAAAGTGTCAGGCAAGAAATCACCAACCGGGCAGCCAAACTGCTGGAAACCAGCGGCAAACGCCCCGGTCTGGCGGTCGTCCTGGTGGGTGAGGATCCTGCCAGCCAGGTCTACGTACGCAACAAGGACAAGGCCGCCGAAGCCTGCGGTTTTCACTCCGTGAAACACACGCTCGCCGCTGATACCAGCGAGGACGCTGTGCTGGCACTTGTCGACCAGCTCAACAACGACCCTGATATTCACGGAATTCTGGTGCAGCTGCCTTTGCCGGGACATATCGACGAGAGCAAGGTGCTGCGCCTCATCCGCCCGGAAAAGGACGTAGACGGTTTCCATCCTGTCAATGTTGGACTGCTGACTGCCGGAGAACGGGACAGTGCGCTGGTGCCCTGCACACCTGCCGGTAGCCTGGTGCTGTTGAAGCGCACACTCGGCGACACGCTGTCGGGTCTCAACGCAGTCGTGGTGGGCCGATCCAACATCGTCGGCAAACCCATGGCGAGCCTTCTGCTTCAGGAAAGCTGCACTGTCACGATCGCTCACAGCCGCACCAGAGACCTGCCGGACGTCGTGCGTTCCGCGGACATTGTCGTCGCGGCGGTCGGTCGGCCGGAGATGATCAAGGGCGATTGGATCAAACCGGGCGCGACCGTTATCGATGTCGGCATCAACCGAATCCCGGCCCCGGACCTGGGTGAAGGCAAGGCTCGCCTGGTTGGCGATGTGAACTTTGCAGAAGCAGCAGAGGTTGCAGGTGCCATAACACCGGTTCCCGGCGGTGTTGGTCCAATGACGATTGCAATGCTGATGGTCAACACCTTGACGGCTGCTCGCCGTCTGCTTGACCTTCCGGAGGAAGAAGCGCTTTTTTGAGTAATAACCGGCCGGCACGAAAGCGCGCGCAAGAATATTTTCGCGCGTTCTTGCGGCACATTCACTAAAGTCTTGTGCCACCTTCTCTCTTGAACTCGTTCCGGTGCCATGGTCTATCGTGTTTGTATTCGCTTAACCATGGCCCTTTAAGGTGCGTAACGTAGGGGCTGCAAACGCAGATGGTTGAATTGCGCTGTTATCAGATGCAATTCGGCTGACCAATTAAACAGGCGGCAGTGAGTGAAGGGTCTACCGTCTTGCAAGTCCGGCAGGTTCGCCGGCAAGCGTTTCAACGCATTTTCCTCATTGGCAGCCTGGTTGGCTGGCGGTGTTTCTTTTGTTGCCTTGCGCCCGGCTGGTGCTGGGTTGGCCTGTGCCCTTCTTCTTGCTGCTCCCCTTCCCGCAAATTCCTTTGAAATATTCGGCTGGAAGTTTTTCGAATCGGCGGAAGACGAAGCCAACGCTGTTCCCGATCCCCTGCCCTACGAGGCAGACCTGACAATCTCCAATGGTGCGGATGATCTCACCAAGGAATTGAAAGACGCCTCGCTGCTGGTACAGCAACAGGAAAAGCCTCCCTCCGGCGAGGCAGGCCTGCTCGCACGCTCTCTTTCTGATCGCGAACGGCTGATCGCCCAGCTTTATGCCGATGGCCGCTACGGTGGAACTGTCGATATCACGCTTGCAGGCATTCCTCTTGAAACCGCTCTTGAACAGAGTGATTTGCCTGACGCTCGGCCGGTGAAGGTTGAGATCCTGGTCAATCCGGGGCCGGTCTTCACCTTCAGCAATATCGACGTGTCGTCCCAGGACGGCGATCTGTCCACCGACCCGTCCTTCTGGGGCCTCGCGAAAGGCGAGGTCGCTGCTTCCGGCAAGATCCTGACGGCGGAAAAGCGCATGATCGCGGTTCTTCGCGATCGCGGGTATCCGAAGGCGCGGATCGCGGAACGCCGGATAACGGCGGACCATAGCACCAACACCCTCGCCGTGGCGCTGATCGCCGATGCCGGCCATCAGGCACGTTTCGGCCCGGTCTCGGTCAAGGGTACGGAAGTCACTGACCCGGATTTCGTCGTCCAGCAGGCAATGCTTCCGGTCGGAGGCGTCTATTCGCCTGAAGACCTGGCCCGTGCACGCAAACGGCTCAACGAACTCGGCATCTTCTCGTCCATCCGGCTCGTGGAAGGAGAAATCGAAGGCCCAGACGGCACCATGCCGGTCACCATCGAGGTGAGCGAGCGCAAGCGCCACGTGATCGGTGCCGGTGCTTCCTGGTCCAGTACCGAGGGCTTTGGTGTCGAATCCTATTGGCGCAGAAGAAACCTCTTCGGTCGGGGCGAATTGCTCTCTGTTGAAGGGTCCGTTGGCAGGATCGGCAACGAGAGCGTCCTCGACATGGAGTACTCGGCGCGGATCGCCTTTGAAAAGCCAGGCGTTTTCGGTCCGCTTACCAGCTTTTCGACCAGCCTGCAGGCACGCCAGGAACATCCCGACGCCTACAAGAGCCGGTCGATTACCTATGAAGCCTATCTCAACAGGGAATTTTCCGAGCAGCTGAAAGGCCGCGCGGGCGCCGAGGTCTTTTACGCCAATGAAGAAGACGCCTTCGGCGATGGCGACTACCTGCTGGTTGGACTGCCGGCGGACCTGACCTTCGACAACCGTGATGACAAGCTCAATCCGTCCAAGGGGATTTTCGCTGCCCTGTTTGCAGAGCCCGCTTACGATACCCTGAACAGCAACGCGATGGGTTTCATCAAAGGCACTGTTTCCAGTTACTATGCGCTCGATCAGGCCAAGCGTTTCATTCTTGCGGGCCGAGTCTCCACAGGGTCGATCCTGGCGCCGTCCGTGGAATCGGTTCCCGCCAGCCGGCGGTTCATCGCCGGTGGTGGCGGGTCCATCCGTGGCTACGCCTATCGCAACGTCGGTCCACGCAAGGATGGTGAAGTTACCGGTGGACGCTCAATTATCGAGCTTTCCGGTGAAGTTCGCGTCATGGTAACCGAAACTATTGGAATCGTTGGATTTGTTGATGCAGGTAATGCATACGAAGACAGCATTCCTGATTTTTCCGAGAGCCTGAAGGTGGGCGTTGGCGCTGGTCTGCGCTACTTTACTCCAATAGGCCCGCTGCGAGTCGATGCTGCGGTGCCGCTGGATCCGGGACAGGATGACCCGGACTTCGCCCTTTATGTAGGTTTGAGCCAGGCATTCTAACGCAGATGCGTTTTCTGAAACTTTCCTTGCGAATCTTCGGATTCCTGATCGCGGTTGCGATTGCTGTTCCCGTCCTCGCCCTTTGTGCTCTGCAAGTGCCGGCGGGCCGCACCTTTGTGTCCAGCGTCGTCAGCACGCTTGCCTCGTCCGACAATCAGACCATCACGATTGAAGATTTGTACATCAGCTTTGGGCTGAAGGCTGAAGTCGGCAAGGTCTCCCTGGCCGACAAGGAAGGAACCTGGCTGAACGTCGAGAACGTTGCCGCCGACTGGCATCCCATGCGGCTCCTTGCCGGCAATCTCGATATTTCTTCTCTCACCGCATCCCGGATAGATCTGGAAAGAACACCTGTCCAGCCACCGGCTGAAGAGGTGGCAGTGACCGAGGAGAGCAGCTCTTCGGGCGGTGTGTCACTGCCATTTAACGTCACTCTCGAACGTCTGGGCCTTGACGAAATCAACCTCGGCGCTCCCCTGCTGGGTGTACCTGTCTCCCTGACGGCCGCAGGATCAGGCTCTTTCGCGCTCGACCCGGCACTTGTCACTGCCGATCTCGACCTGCACCGGATCGACGGCATAGAAGCCGGTCTTGTGGCCAAGGCACAGTTTGAACCCGCCGCCGAAACGCTTGCCTTCGATATTGAAGTGTCCGAACCGCGTGGGGGCCTTGCAGCACGGCTTCTTGAAGTTCCCGACCTGCCCGCGCTGGATCTGTCGCTCAAAGGTGATGGTCCCCTGACCGACTGGGCAGCCAACCTGAGTGTGGCTCTCGATGGCAGGACCACCGTCACCGGTTCGGCAAAAATCGAGGAAAATGCATCCGAACGACATCTGGCCTTCGATCTGGACGGTGATCTCGCGCCGCTTGCACCTCCCGCGGCACAAGCCTTTCTGCTCGGAACGACAAATGCCAAAGGAGCTGCCAGGTTCTCTACGGAGTTCGCCCCTCTTTCGGCCAACCTGACCTTGAAAACACAAACACTTTCTCTGGAAGCAAAGGCCGATCTTGAGAACGATGCCGTCAACGCCACGGCGGATCTTGCCGTAAGTGCCGGGAATGATGCGCTGATTGCGCTCGACCTTGGCGAGAGGCGCATTGCCTTCGGTCCGTTGACCGGAACGGTACGTGTTTCCGGACAACGCTCCGCGGTCGACTGGCAAACCAAGATTGACCTGAAGTCGCTGCAGACAACGGAAGCCAGGACTGGAGCCATCACGCTGTCGTCCTTCGGAAATGGAGCAGATCTCTCCGAAGGAACGCTGACGTCACCCTTCTCGCTGTCGCTCGCCATTGACAGGCTGGAAGGCATTACGCCGCAAACAGAGCCTTTGACCGGTTCACTTGAATTGAAGGCTACGGGCGCCGTGAACGGCTCAACCCAATCGGCCGAGATCAAGGATCTGACCCTTTCAACCGCAGTCGCCTCGCTTGCTCTGTCGGACACGAACCTGTCAGCCGACGCTGTCAACGGATCGGGCAGGCTTTCGCTCGCCGACCTTTCCCGTCTGTCGGGCCTGGCAGGCCGCGATCTGGCCGGTGCTTTGAACGGAACATTTTCGCTGGATCTTGATCCAAGCCAACTGTCGGGCACGATCACCAGCGCTCTCGTCACCAGGGATGTCGGGACGGCAATTCCTCAGGCCGACGCGCTTCTTGAAGGTGAAACACGCATCGACGTATCTGTCGATCTTCAAGGCGTGGACGATATTTCCGTCACCAGTCTCGCTGTTTCGAACAAGGCGCTGGATGCGAAAGGGAATGCCCGTTACCAGCAGAATGAACTCAGTTCCAGCCTGACGACCAGCCTTGCCGATCTCGCAAAGGTCGATCCGCAACTTGCCGGTTCGCTGGAACTCGAAGCGAGCACGGAAGGTCCGATCGACGCGCTTGAAGTGCAGGCGGTCGCCTCGTCAAAGCAGATCATGCTTGCAGGCACACCACTGGATGACTTGAAGCTTTCTGCACAGGCAACGGCCAACCCCGCCGCGCCTACAGCCAAGATTACCAGCAGTGCCAGCCTGAATGGCCAACCCATTGCCGTTGATGTTGAGCTTACCAGCAAGGACGGTGGGGCAAGTGTCAGCCCGCTTTCCGTCAAACTGGCCGGCAACACCGTGACCGGTGAACTTTCTCTGGCAGACCTCGACAAGCCTGTTGAAACGCTCAAGGGCACGTTGAACATCGATGCTCCGGACCTTGCTTCGCTCTCTCCGCTCCTTCTGACGGAAATCGCCGGACGTGTTCAAGGCACAGTGACAGCCAATCCGGAAACGCGGCAACTCGCACTCGACGTTACCGGAAGCGATATCAGCGTGCCCGCAGTCAGTCTCGGCAGCGTAAAGCTCAAGGCCAATCTTACTGCCCCATACGAGCCGGAAACCGTTACTGCGGACATTCAGCTTTCAGACATCCTGACAGATGCGACCCCGGTTCATGCGGTCAGCCTTCAAGCCCAGCCTCAAAATGGCGGCACCGCAATCACGGCAGACGTCAAGCTGGACAAGAACGGCAAGGATGGCGTGACGCTTGCAGCGCAGGTAAACGAACCGGAAGCTGGCTCCTACGTTGTCGCCCTGTCCGAGCTTGCCATGCGATATCAGGGTATCGCCAGCCAGTTGAAGCAGCCGACAACCATTTCCTATGCGGCAGGTGAAGCGACGATCGAACCACTGGAGCTTCAGCTTGGCAATGGCTCGCTTGCGGTGTCCGGCAAGGCCGGCGAGACGCTTGACCTGAACGCCAACCTGACATCCATTCCGCTCAATCTTGCCAACGCCTTTGTACCCTCACTTGGTCTCGGCGGTGCTCTTTCGGGGAAAGTGTCTGCCACAGGCAGCTCATCGGCTCCCGAAGCGACCTGGTCGATCTCCGGAACAGGTCTGACGGCTAACGAATTGCGAAACAACGGTCTGGCCGCGCTCAGTCTGTCGACCTCAGGCACATTGAAGAACAACCGGATCGACCAAACGACCAAGGTCAGCGATCCGAATGGACTGAACCTCACGGCTGCGGGAACGGTCGGGCTGCAGAAACCCAATCCGATTGCTCTTACCCTGAATGGCAACGTGCCGACTGCGGCTCTCAGACGCCCCATGATCGAGGCAGGTTTGCGCGGTGAAGGCACAATCGCCCTGAGCGGCAATGTCGGCGGTTCGGCAGCTGCCCCCACTTACCAGATCACCGCCACGCCCAACGGTTTGAAGATCACCAGCCTGTCGACAGGTATCACTGTTCAGAACATTCGCGGCACGGCTTCGGTCAGCCAGAACGAAGCGTCGCTGAACGGCATTGCCGGTGACCTTGCGACGGGCGGCTCCATGTCTGCGTCAGGCACTGTTGGCATGAAGGACGGATTTCCGGCGGATCTCAGCCTGAAACTGGACAATGGGCGCTACGTCGATCCTGGCCTGGTGACTGCGGAAGTGGATGCGGATCTCAAGGTTTCCGGTCCGCTTGCTTCCACCAGCGCATCTGCCATTATCAACGGTCAGGTATCGATCAACAAGGCGGACGTCTCAATTCCCGAGTATCTGCCTGGTGCGATACCTCCCGTTGATGTTAGGCATATCAATGCTTCCAAGGCAATCCAGCAACAGGTTGCAGAACTCGGTGGCGAAGTCTCCCAAACACAGACCCAGCAAAAGACCTTCCCGCCGCGTCTGGACATCGTCCTGTCCGCACCGGGACGGATCTTCATTCGCGGTCGCGGTCTTGATGCGGAACTACAGGGCGATCTCAAGATCGTCGGCACAACGGCCTCGCCGCAGGCAATCGGTGCTTTCGGATTGAAGCGTGGCCAGCTCGACATTCTCACACGCCGCCTGATCTTCTCTCGCGGCAACGCCACTTTCGAGGGCTCACTGACGCCTGTCCTCGACTTTGCGGCAACGACAGTCGTGAGCGACACCACCATCACCGTTACCGTGAGCGGCGAGGCAGACGATCCCCAGATCGCGTTCTCCTCGTCCCCCGAACTTCCGCAAGATGAAGTTCTGGCACTGCTTCTGTTCGGCAAGAGCGTCGGCAACCTGTCGCCCACACAGGTGGCACGGCTTGCGGCGGCCATAGCCACGCTCACCGGGGGCAGCGACAACGGACCGCTTGCCACGATCCGGAAGTCTCTGGGCCTGGATGCCATCGACATCAACACGGACGGGGACAACGGTCCTTCGGTCGCTGTCGGCAAATACATCAATGACAACATCTACGTCGGCGTTGAACAAGGCACGGGTACCGGTTCCAGCCGGGTGAAGGTCGACATTGACCTGGACCGCGGCCTGAAGGTCCGTGGTGAAGTCGGTGCGGACGGATCTTCTAAGGCCGGTATCTTTTTTGAACGCGAGTATTGAGCCTACTCCCGTTCCCGGCAAATCTGACAGGGGCGAAGCGTGTAGCCGCCGCTGGAAACCGCGATTGCGACAAATTGCCCGCCAACGGTTGCAGTGCACTCGTGTCTCGTGCGAGTGTGCCCGCCATGACCAAACAATTTATGAGAAATACTCCGTCCCATCCGGAGGAAACCGTTTTTTCGGTGACGGAGACAGCCGTGAATGACGGGGGTGCAATCATGTCGGTGAACAGCAGTGACTACACTCTGGGTGAACGGATCTGCAAGGCGCGCGATGCCTCCAATCTTTCGACCGCCCAGCTTGCACGCCGGCTGGGCATCAAGACATCCACCCTGCAGAGCTGGGAAAGTGACCGGTCCGAGCCGCGTTCCAACAAACTCGTTTTGCTTGCCGGTATCTTGAATGTAAGCCCGACGTGGCTGCTGGTTGGCCGGGGGACACCGCCGGTTTCGGAAAGCAGCACGACCTCCGATCTCGACAGCATGCGTGTTGCCCTCGACAGGGTTCAACGCCAGGCTCAGGCACTTGCCGACGAGATTGCCACGCTACAGGATCGTCTTGAAGGCTGATCCATTTCGCTGACTAACCAATCTTCTTGTGACGGCCGCCAATAAAAAGGTGGCCGTTTTCAAGCGCTTGATTTGCTTGGCTCAAAATTCTGCAAAGCAAGGGGACTGGCGTCCTTCGGCGCAGGCGTTAAGTGCATCATCCGCATCCCCGCCCCTCTTGGGTCGCCAGACCATGGCCTGACTGCTTGTTTGTCTGCCCGCTATTTTCCGGCACTAGTACGCTTGACTGGGAAAAGCGCTTGCCAGACCTCGCGCCTCCCCCCTATCTCTAGGTCAACGATTTCCTGGCCGGAATCGAGCGAAGGCCCGAAAGCTGGACCCTCCAGCCTTTCTGGCTCCGCTCCTCGCGTTCGTCAGAATGCACTCTCTGCCGGGCGATCCGTCAGACCACCAGCGTCTGCCCCTCTCACGGTTCAGGAAACTACCCATGTCATTGAATGCTGCACTCTTGAAGGAAAAAGTGTTTATCGGCGGCGCATGGAGCGATGCGGACAGCGGACAGACCGTCGCCGTAACCAACCCTGCGACCGGAGAGACGATCGGTACCGTTCCCTTTTGCGGGCGTCCTGAAACCGCAAGGGCGATTGCGGCTGCCGAGGCCGCGCTTCCTGCCTGGAAAGCGCTGACGGCGGAGGCACGGGCCAACCATATGCACGCTCTCTGCGATGCCATCATGGCCGACCTGGACGACCTGGCCGCCATCCTGACCACGGAAATGGGCAAGCCGCTTGCAGAAGCCAAAGGCGAAATTGCGCTTGGTGTGAAATACATCCGTTTCTTTGCCGAGGAAGGCAAACGGGTTTATGGCGACACCATCCCCTCGCCCTGGGCAGACCGCCGCATTCTGGTGACCAAGGAACCCGTCGGGGTCGTCGGCTCTATCACTCCCTGGAATTTTCCGAATTCGATGATTGCCCGCAAGCTTGGCGCAGCCCTGGCCTCCGGCTGCACAATGGTGATGAAGCCTGCAGAATTCACCCCTTATTCGGCGCTGGTCTACGGGGTGATGGCGGAGAAGTCCGGTCTTCCAAAGGGCGTGATCAACATCATCACAGGTGACGCTCCGGCGATTGGCGAGGAGATGTGCGAGAACCCCGTGCTGCGGAAACTGACGTTCACCGGTTCAACCCGTGTCGGCAAGCTGCTGGCCGGGAATGCTGGCCGCAACATGAAGAAGATCTCCATGGAGCTCGGGGGCAACGCGCCTTTTATCGTTTTCGACGATGCCGACCTCGACAAGGCCGTCGAAGGAGCAATTGCCAGCAAGTTTCGCAACTCCGGGCAGACCTGTGTCTGTGCCAACAGGCTCTATGTGCAGGCCGGCGTCTACGACGCTTTTGCCCAGAAGCTGAAGGACGCGATGGCAGCGCAGCTGAAGGTCGGCAACGGTCTTGAAGCCGGAACGACCCAAGGCCCGCTGATCAACGAAGCTGCTGTCGAAAAGGTCGCCGATCACGTGCAGGATGCGCTGTCCAAGGGTGGTGAACTGATTACTGGCGGGCATCGCCCCAACGGCCCGGGAACGTTTTTCGAGCCGACACTGATCACCAAGGCGACGTCCGATATGAAGGTGGCGCGCGAAGAAACCTTTGGTCCGCTTGCCGTTCTGTTCAGGTTCGACACTGAAGAAGAAGCGGTGCGACTTGCCAATGACACCGAATTCGGCCTCGCCTGCTACTTCTATACCAAAGATCTTGGCCGCACTTTCCGCGTCATGGAACAGCTTCAGTACGGTCTTGTCGGGGTCAACGAAGGCGTCATCACGACAGAGGTTGCCCCCTTTGGCGGCGTCAAGGACAGCGGCATGGGCAACGAAGGCTCGAAGTACGGCCTGGACGATTATCTGAACGTGAAATACAGCTGCATCGGCGGCCTCGGCATGTAATTGCCTTGCGTCCCGGCCCAACGCCGGGACGCATTACGCTGCGTTGAGCAGTGTCGACTGGAGATTGGCGGAACTCATGGGGCGCCCGAAAAGGTAGCCCTGACCGTACTTGCAGCCCAGTTCGCGAAGCCGCTCTGCCTGTTCACCGGTTTCGATGCCCTCGACAATAACGGACATTCCATAGCCCTTCGCCATATGCAGCACTGCCTCGATCACGGAGATGTCCTGTTTGCTGGCGATCGACTGGCGAACAAATGTCTTGTCGAGCTTGATCTTCGAGAACGGATATTTGGGCAGGTAGCCGAGTGAAGAATAGCCGGTCCCGAAGTCGTCCAGTGAGAAGCTGCAGCCGAACGCCCGCATTTCTTCCATGGCAAACTTCAGGTCGAGCGTTTCATCGATAAACAGGGATTCCGTGATTTCCAGATCCAGTAGGTCCGAAGGAAAGCCCGTTCTTTGCAGCGCCTCGCCGACAGTGGCAACAAGATTGCCGCGACTGAACTGTATGGCTGACACATTGATGGACAGACGGAGGTGGCTCGACCAGGTCAGCGCTTCCTTCATTCCCCTGTTCAATGCCCATGCCCCCAATTCCACGATATAACCGTTTTCCTCGGCAATCGGGACGAACTCGGCGGGCGAGATCGGCCCCAGTTCCCGATGGTCCCATCGCAGCAAGGCCTCCACACCGAAGATCGACCGGTCGGCCAGGTTGGTAAGTGGCTGATAGACCATGTGCAGCTCGTCTCGGACAATTGCCTTGAAGAGTTCCGTCTCCAGTTGGCGCCGGCGCTGCAGCGCTGCGTCCATCTCCGGCAGAAAACGCAGGACCGGCGACCGGTTGTTTCGCCGGACCTTGGCAAGGGCATTGCCGGATTTCTTCAAAAGATGCTCGGGTGTCATGTCTCCGCTGGTAACGATGTACCCGAACTTGAGCTGCACCGAGATTCTGGCGCCTTCGATCTTGTAGTCCTCGCCGATCACTTCCTGGAGCGACTCGATCAGCGCCAGATCCTGATCCGGCTCACAGCGAAATACGCCTGCAAAAACATCTGCTGTAATGGCTGCCCATGTCGTGCGAGCGGAAAGATGGCTTTTCAGACGCATCGCGACCGTTTCACGAAGCTGGTCACCGTAGGAAAATCCGAGCGAAGCAACGATCTGATCGAAATTGGCAATCGCGAATTGAACCAGGCATACTTCCTGGCCCGTGCCGCGAGCCAGCTTAAGCGTTGCGGCAACTTCTTCTTCAAAACCGTTCCGGTTGAAAAGCCCGGTGCTTGGATCGAACCGTGCGAGATAAGCAAGGCGTTCCGCGGATTCCTTTTCTTCGGTCACATCCCGACATGTCAGACAGGCGACCGCTTCGGTTTCCATATCGCGCAGTTTCTTCGATTTCGCGATCGTGCGTTCAGAGCGCGTGACAACATATTCGATAAACCGGCGTCTTCCGTCGTCAAGGCGCATGTCCAGGATCTTGGCCACCGGCTGACGGTTTCCAGGGTCTGCAAGAACTGACAAAGCTTCTTCAACCAGCTCCAGCGGCAGTACATTCCTGGCAGGCTTACCGACAAGAGCATCGCTTTGGAACAATGAGCGGGCCATTTGGCTTGCAGCGGAGACACGACCGTCATTCTGAACGACAACGATTGCATCAAAGCTGTCGTCGAAGACAAGTCCGAGCATACGCTCGCTGTTGCGGCGTCTGACGTTGGCGATGTGTGAGAGAAGCTTGTGAAAGCCCAGTTCCCGCAAGACGATACTTGCGGCTGCCAACAGCAGAATGAGATGCGAGCTTGCGGTCGGCACAAGGACGGGAGCCGACTTCTGGATGGCAATGGCACCAATTTCAAACATGATCGCGCAGAGCGCAAGAATGCTGATCTTGAGGGCCCAGCCTTCAATTTTCGTCAAAAGCAGAGCGAAGAAGACGAGAAGTGCCCAAAGGACCGCAATCCCCTCACCCCTGACTTCCATTGCCCTGTTCTGCAACAGCGTTTCGGCCCCGAGTGCCTGAATTATACTTCCCGGCAAGACATCGTAGACGGGAACAGGAAACAGGTCTCGAAGCTCCTGCGCACTTGCACCGACGATCACCTTCTTGTCCAGAAACAGACCTGGGGCCGCTGACTTGTTCAGGACATCAACAAGCGATACCCGCTCCATCTGTTCCAGTGAGATGCTGTAATCAATGCCGAAACTTCCGGCTGCGTCTCCGGTGTACTCGCCCAGGAGAGCCGCGGCAGAGATCTCCGAATTCCCATTGATCTCGAAACCGTACAGATTTCGCCAGATGCGGCTGTCGGTTTCCATCGGAACCATGACGACGACCGGCCAGGCTACATTCAGAAACTGTTCGATCGGCTGGTTGACGACTTGCCCGGCATCCTGTTCAGCCGAAGCGGCTTGCAGGAACGTGGCAAGGCTGACGTTCCCGGCGCGCTCGATCGCGGCTGCAAACAGCGTGTCATCTTCAGGATTGGAAGTTGAGCTGAAATCGATGTCGAATACGATGTCGCGGGCGCCCGCTTCAGCCAGATGATCTGTCAGGTCGGCATAAAGACGGCGCGGCAATGGCCATACGCCAAGTTCATTCAGGCTTCTGGCATCGATATCCACGACCACGATGTCGCCGGAGACCGGTCTTTCGATCGTATGGAAACGAAACTCCCAGAGAAACCGATCGAACGCCGTGGTCAGGGCAACCGTGCGCAGAACAGCCACGGCGGCGATCACGCCGACCACGATCAAGACCGCGCTCGCTATCCGTTTCCGCTGTTCAGAGCTTCCGATCAGCACACCCACCGCCCACTTTCTCAGTCCGCACTTCAGGTGTCAGAGGCAATGCCTTGCACCTGCGGTATCCTGATTACCGTCAGTTCTTGTTTTTTTCCGTTTCCGTTTCCGGAATTGCCTTTGCCGTTTCCGCCGGCATTGTTGTTGCCGCTCCCGGAATTGCCATTGCCTGAGTTTCCGTTGCCGGAATTCCCGTTACCATTGCCACCGGAATTGCCGTTACCGTTGCCGCCGGAATTGTTGTTACCGCTTCCGGAATTACCATTTCCGTTGCCACCGGAATTCCCGTTGCCGTTACCACCGGAATTGCCGTTACCGTTACCACCGGAATTCCCGTTGCCATTGCCTCCGGAATTGCCGTTACCGTTGCCACCGGAATTACCGTTTCCGTTGCCACCGGATTTCCCGTTGCCGTTGCCATTGCCGCCGGAATTGTTGTTGCCTTTGCCGGCATTCCCGTTCGAGTTCGCCGATTTCGCTTCTGCTGCATTTGATGGCACGTTTTTCACGGCCGGTGTTTCAAATGCAGGCGCGCGCTTGGCTCCAGGTTTTACGGTCGGTTTGGTACGACCGCTCACAGACAAGCCAACCCGGTTTGACGGTGCACTGGCTGCAGCCTGACCGGCTGTCAGGTCCACCCTGTCGCCGGAGGCGAAATCTTCCACAGCGACAACGCCTCGTTCGACGGAAACGCGAGCCTGCTTGCCCTGGACATTGACCTCAAATCGCGTACCTTTCACCACAGCGGCAAAAAACGGGGTTTCGACGGTGAAATGCGGCTGCTGCCGTTTTTCAACATCGACCTCGATCGTCCCCTTTCTCTGCAGCAGTGTGGTCTTTGCTCCATTGCTGCGAAATGCCGACATGGCAAAGGTGGTGTTCGGCCCAACGGCGATGGTTTCGCTGCCTCTGCCTATGAGAGCGCGGGCACCTGCCCTGGTTCCGATGGTGTAGCCTTTTTCAAACACCATGCCCTTTTTGACACGGAAAGCTTCCACGCCAGGCGCAACGAAATAAACGATGCCGGACACACGTTTGACAACCCAGTCCGAAGCATTCGCAGTAGCAGGAAGCAGAACCAGAGCTGCAAGCAAGAGGACCCGCAGAAGTGATCCTGCTTTCCGCTCGACTGAATACATAGCGTCTTTTTTCATCTTGCTCTTCAACACGTTACGACTGACTGTCAATGCCGTGCGCAGAACCCACGGACAGGTTTATTGAGTTCTACACATCCTGTGTAGCATTTCAGCGTTTAACCCAACGTGAAGACAGGCGGAAAATATTGCCTATGCTCGTCACTAGTTGCGATAAACGACTACTTCAAAACAGAAAGGAGCTAGGTAATCTTCCGTAAAATACGGAGTTACCCAGCCCGACCTCCACGACTTGTATCCGCCAATACGGATTGCTTGTCGTCATATTCCTGGAACGTCTTCAGCAGCAGCGAGACTTAATATCCCGAGCGATACCTTTTCGCAGACGGAGTGGCGTTACCGACCCTTGCCATTTCCGTTGCCACCGGAATTGCCATTGCCGTTGCCACCGGAATTGCCATTGCCGTTGCCGCCGGAATTGCCGTTGCCGTTGCCACCGGAATTGCCGTTGCCATTGCCGCCGGAATTGCCGTTTCCGTTGCCGCCGGAATTGCCGTTGCCGTTGCCACCGGAATTGCCGTTGCCATTGCCGCCGGAATTGCCGTTTCCGTTGCCACCGGAATTACCGTTTCCGTTGCCGCCGGAATTACCGTTTCCGTTGCCGCCGGAATTACCGTTTCCGTTGCCACCGGAGTTGCCATTCCCGTTGCCACCGGAGTTGCCGTTGCCATTGCCACCGGAGTTGCCATTGCCGTTGTTCCCCGAGCGGGAATCTCCAGCATTGCCCCGGTTGCCGCCATTGGCAGCTCTTGCTTCAGCTTTGGTAGCTGGCACGTTCTTCACGACGCGTGTTTCGAATGAAGGAGCCCGTTTGGGGCCAGAACGCACCGCAGGCTTGTTCTTCCCGCTGACGGATAGACCGACGCGGCGCGAAGGGTTGGTGGCGGCCGCCTGACCGGCGCCTACGTCGGCACGGTCTCCGGATGCAAAATCATGAACACCGACAACGCCCCGCCCCACATTGACCGACGCAGTCCTGTTGCCGACCTTAACCCTGAACTGAGTTCCTTTGACAACAGCGGCAAGGAAAGGGGTTTCTACTTTGAAATGCCGATACCACCGGCGCTTTACGTCCACATCTACCTGACCACGGTCCTGGTAGACGACCATTCGCTTGATCAGCACGCCCTTCGGCTCAAGCGTCACAACAGAATTTGGAGAAACAACGAATGTTTCTTCACCCCGATTGATGACTACACGCCCACCGCCGGTCTTGATCTTCCATCCCTTGCGCACCGTCATGCCACGCTTGACGGCAAAGGTCTCGCCGGCACGGGTTTGCACCATGACCCGGCCGCTGACGCGTTCGACCGACCAGTGCCACGGCGTGCCACCTGTCTCCGCGTCTTGCGACAATGCCTCTTGAGAAAACCAGAAGGCCATAAGGGCAGCCAGCAGAAGCGACGCTGCCAACCGCATCCGGAGACCCCAGAACTGTCCAACGTCATCAGCTTTTGCTGCCATGCAACTGGCCTGACCTGAGCGATTGACGTTTATTTTGTTGGACATGGGAGCCCTCTCTTGGCCCGGCCTCAGAAGCTCGGCAAGCTATTCCGCCCCCGTTAACAAGACTTGAATTAAAATGGGAAACCTTTTTATTTCATTCTTTTAGTAAAAATTGTTCTATCATCTAACGTTTCGAACTTTTTCCCATATTAGATAAAATTTTAATATTAAAACTATTTAAGATTGTATTTTTGGATTACTAGAGAAAAATCACAATCATAGATACTTGCGATCCCTGATCGAAATGACGTATGAGGCTCAAAATATTTTTTCAATCAATCCAAAACAAATTGGCCAGGAACCCGCAAGTTCCCGGCCACGCCAGTCAATGATTTCCGTCGCAGTGCAATTTGCATCACACTGGAGCGTCAGACTGTTGCCAAAAGCTCTTTTTCCACGGACTTGAAAATTTCGACCTGGTCGATGTTCATTTGCTCGACGCCGCAGCGCACGGCTTTCTCGAAAACGGCTCGTTCAGACCCGGCGTAGAACATCTGCGTAATCAATCCGGCCTGCTTTGCCTCGTTTATGAGATTCTCTTCCAGGTCATCCTCATGGAATTCCAGTATATGCGCACCCTGGGCAACGGCGCGCTCGACCGAACCAACGTGAGCGTAAAGAACCATGCGCCGCAGGTCCGGTACCTTTGCACGGGCTTCAGCGCGGATTGCCTGATCGAACGAAAACGTCCAGGCGTCACTCAGCATGCCGCGGACTGCCAGCATGTCGCGAATTTCCGCAGGGTCGCCTTCCTTGATCTCAACATAGGTGCCAATACGGCCCTTGCAGGTATCCAGAAACGTGTCCAGCCTTGGAACACGTTCGCCCTTGAAGGTCTCCTTGAACCAGTTCCCTGCATCAAGAAGGTCAATTTCGTCGGAAGTCATATCCGAAATTCGGCCACTTCCATCCGTCGTCCGGTCAACAGTTGCATCGTGCATCACGTAGAGGATGCCATCCCTGGACGGCCGAACATCCAACTCGACAACTTCGGCGCCAAGCGCAATTGCTCCCTCGAGCGAGGCAATCGTGTTTTCCGGAGCCTGAAGGCTGGCTCCGCGGTGGCACACAACGACGGCTTGTTTCACGGTTAGGTCTCCTGTGTCTCCAGAGTGATATCCGGAGCTTGGATAGGGCTGGCAAACGGCCACTCTAGAGGGAAGTCGATGAAACAGGTGCCTGAAATTCTTGATGAAATGATGACACTGCAACTTCCCTCGCAATTTCAGTTGCTTACCGGTAGCAACACCCCTTAATTGAATGACTGGACAATTCACTTCAGTCTCGGAATTCTATCGCGATTCTCACCCAATACCGCAGGGTCGACTTTCTATCCCCCTGACGCTTGAAAATCTTTCCAAAGCCACACAGTTAACGGTGAAGAAATCAACTGAATTATTGTTCAGCATTTACGAACAGTCAGTCAAATTGCACCGCACAATTTTCTTCCTATGTTCCAGTCTGCAGCGTTCATGAGCGAACGCTTCTGGTAACATCTATGAGGTTTGATCATGATCCGTCTCGCAGCTTCTGCGCTTGCCCTTTCCCTCGTCGCAGGCACCGCCCTTGCCGAACCGGTGGCCTACGACTTCGACAAGTCCCACGCCAACCTGGCTTTCTCCTATAACCACCTTGGCTACTCCACGACCGAAGGCCGTTTCGGCGAATGGGAAGGCACGCTGCTGATCGACAAGGACACACCTGCCAATTCCTCCATCGAATTCACGATCGACGTCGGCAGCCTCGACACGTTCTGGGCAGAGCGCAACGCGCACTTCCTGAGCGCGGACTTCTTTGACGCAGAAAAATTCCCGAAGGCGACCTTCAAGAGCACCAAGGTCGAAAAGACCGGTGACAACCAGCTGGAAGTGACCGGCGACCTGACCATCAAGGACATCACCAAGCCGGTGACCCTGACCGTTGATGTCACTGCACTTGGTGAGCACCCGATGGCGAAGAAGGAAGCTGCCGGTTTTGCCGTTTCCACAGTTCTGAAGCGTTCCGACTATGGAATGGACATGTATGTTCCCTATGTAGGTGACGACATTACCGTGACCTTCCATTCCGAAGCTCTGAAGTCCGACGCGACCAACTAAGTGAACACCCTCGGAGGCCGGACAGACCGGCCTCCGTTTTCCAGGAGCCGCCATGCTGCGCAACACTTCAACCGGGTATGGAAGAATTGCCATCGCGTTCCATTGGACGATGGCAGTTTTGGTCATCGGCATGCTTGGCCTCGGCCTCTACATGCACCAGCTTCCGCCAACCGAACAGGCAACCTTTGAGCTCTATCAGTTGCACAAGTCGATCGGCTTTGTGGTGCTGACGCTTGCCGTGCTCCGTCTTGTCTGGCGCCTTCTCAACCCTTCGCCGAAACTGCCTGACAACATGCACCTGCTGGAAAAGGTCGGGGCGCATCTTGGGCATGTCGGCCTGTACGCGCTTCTGTTTGCCCTGCCACTGACCGGCTGGTTCATGGTGTCGGCTTCGCCGTGGGGCATTCCGACCATCCTGTTCAACACCTGGCCAGTGCCACATCTGCCGGTTCCAGGTGTGCTTGGTTCGCAGGAACAGGCGGAAACTTTCTTCAAGCTGCTGCATGAATATGGGGCTTATCTGTTGATCGCGCTGATTGCCGTTCATGTCGCAGCAGCGCTGAAACACCACTTCATCGCCCGCGACGCCACGTTGAAACGCATGATTTCAACCGCACCCGCCAAGGCCGATAGCTGACAACACGAACTGGAAATCCGCAGATGACATTGAAGCATTTTACATATGCCGTTGCAGTCCTGTCGGCGACGACCTTCACCGCACCGGCGTTTGCCGACACCTGGAAAGTCGATCCGGACAAGAGCAAGCTCGGCTTTGAAGTCAAACAGGGCGGCGGCACGCTGACTGGCGTCTTCGCGTCGTGGGAAGCAGACATCGATTTTGATCCTGCGGCCCCTGAAACCGCCAAGATCAGTGCTGAAATCAAACCGATGAGCGCCACTACCGGCAATGCCCAGTTCGACGGCACCCTGCCTGGCAAGGACTGGTTCAACGCCGGGGACTTCCCGACGGCCGAATTCACGTCCGACACTGTCGAGCTTGTCGAAGGCAACAGCTACCGGGCACAGGGCACGCTCTCCATAAAGGGAATTTCCCAGCCGGTCGAGATGGATTTCACCCTGGACATCGCGGGCGACACCGCCACAGCAAAGGGGACGGCCATCGTCAACAGGCTCGACTATCAGCTTGGCAGCGGGGTCGGCACCGACACGGTCGGAGATATCGTCACCGTCACCCTGGATCTTACGGCGATCCGCTGACATCGCCTTCGGCAAACAAGACTTCCGGCTCCGACCATTTGATCAGGCTGCGGCACTTGGCGTCCGCAGCCTTTTTGCCGTATGAGAACAGCACTCAACGTTCCAGCGCTTCCCGATGTGACGGGAAGCAGCCAGATCAGGAAAGCCTCCTATGAACGCTCCGCTCACACCTCCAGCTTATCAGCACAGCGCCCTTTTCCCTCAGGGAGAAGACAAGACCCCGTATCGGAAACTGACGTCGGACCACGTCAAGACAGCCGAGTTCAACGGCGAAGAGGTACTGGTTGTCGAAGCTGAAGGTCTACGCCTTCTTGCCGAAGAGGCCTTCAAGGACATCAACCATTTCCTGCGTCCAGGCCACCTGGAACAGCTGAAGAAGATCCTGGAAGATCCGGAAGCGACCGAGAACGACAAATTCGTTGCGTTTGATCTCCTGAAAAACGCGAACATCGCCTCCCACGGTGTTCTGCCGATGTGCCAGGATACGGGCACCGCAATCATCATGGGCAAGAAGGGCCGCCGGGTCTGGACCGACGGGACGGACGAAGCCGCACTCGGCGAAGGTTCCCGGGACGCTTATTTCAAAAAGAACCTGCGGTATTCCCAGCTTGCGCCGATTTCCATGTTCGAGGAAAAGAACACGAGCAACAACATGCCGGCACAGATCGAGCTCTATGCCGAAGGTGAAGATGCCTACAAGTTCCTGTTCATGGCCAAGGGTGGCGGTTCGGCCAACAAGACTTTCCTGTTCCAGGGCACACCATCCCTGCTGACCCATGACCGGCTGGTGGAATTTCTCAAGGAAAAGATCCTTACGCTCGGTACTGCTGCCTGCCCGCCCTATCACCTTGCGATCGTCATTGGTGGCACGTCTGCGGAAATGAACCTCAAGACAGCAAAACTGGCTTCGGCCCGCTATCTTGACGGCCTGCCGACGCAAGGGTCGGAACTGGGACATGCCTTCCGTGACCTTGAGCTGGAAGCCGAGATCCACAAACTGACCCAGGCAACCGGCGTCGGTGCCCAGTTCGGCGGCAAGTATTTCTGCCACGATGTGCGTGTCATCCGCCTGCCGCGTCACGGCGCGTCCTTGCCAATCGGCCTCGCCGTGTCCTGTTCCGCGGACCGGCAGGCCGTCGGCAAGATCACGAAAGACGGGATTTTCCTGGAACAGCTCGAGATGCACCCGGAAAAATACCTGCCGGAGGTCACCGACGACCACCTGTCCGACAATGTGGTCAAGGTCGACCTGACCCGGCCGATGTCCGAAATCCTGGGCGAACTTTCCAAACACCCGATCAAGACCCGATTGTCGCTTTCCGGACCGCTGATCGTTGCCCGCGACCTTGCCCATTCCAAGCTGCGTGACCGGCTGGAAAGTGGCGAGCCCCTGCCCGACTATTTCAAGAACCATCCGATCTATTACGCTGGCCCGGCCAAGACACCGGAGGGAATGCCTTCAGGTTCGTTCGGTCCGACAACCGCAGGACGCATGGACGCTTACGTCGATCAGTTCCAGGCAGCCGGCGGTTCCATGGTCATGCTGGCCAAAGGCAACCGTTCCGCTCAGGTGCGCCGCGCCTGCCAGGCTCATGGCGGATTTTATCTCGGCTCCATCGGCGGTCCGGCCGCTCGCCTTGCGCAGGATTGTATCAAAAAGGTGGAAGTGGTCGAGTTCGAGGAACTGGGCATGGAAGCCGTCTGGAGAATCGAAGTCGAGGATTTCCCGGCCTTTATCGTCATTGATGACAAGGGCAACGACTTCTTCAAGGAATTGAACCTCGGCTGAACGCGGCTTCAGCTGAAAACACCAGACCCGCGGCTTTTGCCGCGGGTTCTTTTTTGTCTGTCGACACACCAACAACAGTAACCACGCGCCGTTTTGGCGCGATTTGGATCGCGGTCATACGATTCGGAATTGGGCGCGGAATCGCCCAATCCGGATCAAAGATAGCTGACGATTTATGCCAAGGCGGGCAAATTCCACAATCTCAGCGAGCGAACGCGTCTTCATCGCGTTTTTCACGAAAAATCCGTTGCAATTTCAGCACAGACGCAGGACATGGTCTGTGGTCACATCAACGTGAGATTTTCCCGAACACCGTTTTGCGACATAATAATTAAGAGTGCGGCAAGGACATTTTCGTAACGTCACTTTGATTGAGAATCGCATCGTTGAGGCACGAGCCCGATGCTGATGGGGGATCGGAATGAAGAAACTTTTATTTGTAATGGTTGCGGTTCTGGCGGGCGCTTTTGCGCTGACCGCTCAGGCAGCTCCGCGATATGGCTACTTTGACCACAGCACGAACACCTGGGTCACTCCGAAATATCACCCGGGCGGCCCGTCCCCGGTCAAACGCAAGCGCGTGAAATATGATGGCCCGTACCCTGCAGGCACGATCGTCATCGATACCTCCGAGCGTCGTCTTTACCATGTCCTGCCTGGTGGCAAGGCCATGAAGTACGGCGTCGGCGTTGGCAAGGATGGCTTCCAGTGGGCCGGCACGCACCGTATCACCCGCAAGGCTGAATGGCCGAGCTGGACCCCGCCTGCACAGATGCGTGCTCGTGAACGTGCGAAAGGCCGTATCCTTCCGGCTTACATGCCGGGTGGACCGAACAACCCGATGGGTGCTCGCGCGATGTACATCGGCTCGACCCTCTACCGCATTCACGGCACGACTGAGCCGTGGACCATCGGTTCGGCTGTCTCTTCCGGCTGTATCCGTCTGGCAAATGAAGACGTGATCCACCTCTACAACAGCGTGACTGTTGGTTCGAAGGTCATCGTGAAGCGCTAAACTGCGGCACCAATTATCAAGAAATAAAGCCGGGCCCTGCCCGGCTTTTTTTTGATGCTCACATCTAGATCCCAGACTTGATCAATTTTCCGGGATGTGGGCATCGATCAGTACCGCTGCCGCGTTCTTTGCCGCACCTGACGGATCCGGGTCGAACCCCATCTGAGCGGCAACGATTGCCCCCTCCTTGAGAAGGAGGATCTGACGTGCCAGCAGATCCGGCTCGCGAGCCCCCGCCTTTTCCGCAAGGCTCCTGAGTGCCGACAGAAGCAGGCGCTTGTGTTCGGTGGACTGGGCATATGCAGGGTGTACAGGGTCCTGAAACTCACCCGATGCCTTGATGAACATACATCCCTTGAAACCGGGTTCTTCGAACCACTCTTTCAAAATATCAAAAACTGCGAGCAGCTTTTGCCTTGGCGAAAGATCGCGTTCATCCAGCCTGCGCAGGAACCAGTTCCGGAAAGTCTCGTCCCGGTATCTCAACACCGCCAGGATCAGATCATCCTTGGTTCTGAAATGCTTGAACATCGTCGTCTTGGAGATGCCTGTTTCAGCAACAAGCGTATCCATGCCGGTCGCATGGAAACCGTCTCTGTAAAAGACAGCCAGAGACTTGCGTACCAGTTCATCGCGTTTGCTTGGTCGCATGAGCTTCCTTTCTGTACTGACTTGTAAATAGTCAAACATCAGCGATCGTTCAAGATGCCCAAAATAGGTGCTGCCCAAACAGCCGAAACACGACCTCCTCACGTTTTAATGATCTCAAGCACGAAGTTAGTGCCTTGCTATCATGTACAGATCGGCACATATATAACTCGTAACTGAACAGATCGGTACACTTTTATCTGTTTAACACTGCGAGGCAAACCCATGTTCTCACCAAGACCTGCATATCCGCGCGGCTTCTATCTCTTCGGCGCACTTGTTGCCGGGGTACTTGTGATCACATCAGCCTTGACCCCGGCCCCCCAGCCGCTGGACGCCCGCCTTCATGCGGGGTTGGCCTCGTCTCCTCAAATTCAGACCCTGGAGCTTGCGCGATGACAGAACAGCGCCCCCCGCTGCCGCCTTTTACCCTTGAGACCGCCCGCCAGAAGGTGCGTGCTGCGGAAGACGGCTGGAACAGCCGGAACCCGGAGAAGGTCTCGCTAGCCTATACACCGGACACCATTTGGCGGAACCGGTCGGACTTTCCGGTTGGGCGGGAGCAAGTGGTGGAATTCCTCACCAGCAAATGGCAGAGGGAACAGGAGTACCGCCTGATCAAGGAACTGTGGACCTTTGCCGGCAACCGGATTGCGGTTCGCTTTGCCTACGAATGGCACGATGCGGCCGGACAATGGTACCGCTCCTACGGCAACGAGAATTGGGAGTTCGCATCCAATGGCCTGATGCATCGCCGATTTGCCAGCATCAATGATCTCGCCATTTCCGCGAATGATCGCAAGATGCACTGGCCTCAGGGCCCGCGCCCGGCAGACCATCCTGGCCTGAGTGAACTCGGACTTTAACAATCCACAACCCACAAGCCCGCGAAAGCCCGGAACGTATCAAGACGTTCAAGCAACCGGTGCCCTGCGTTCAGCAGGACACCGGCCGGTGATCTAAAAGACCGGAAAGGCAACTCAATGTCCGGACAGCATCATCTCGCCGTCGTGCAGGAAACAGCCCTTGTCGAAGTGCGATAGATCGACAGAATTAGTTGTGCGGATATCGGAGAACCCAGGCAGTGACTGGATCTCGGGATCAAAGCTTCTATGAACCTGAGACAGGAAGACGAGCGTGATACGCCGCTTGTTTGCAAATTGTCTCAGCTCCTCGATCTGCGCACCGAGCGGTGGCTGCGAGCGATGCTGGTCCATGACTTGAAGATAATCGATGACGGCAATGGAGCCCGGCAAAGCATCAGCCAGCGTCTCTTTAATCTTCTCGGCGCAGACGTTGTCGGAAAGCCTAATCCGGAACGTTCCCGATTTTTCCGGATCGCGGTATCCGCTGGCGGAAAGCTTCATACGAACATCGCGATAAGAACATTCTGACGAGAAGAACACGGACGTTCTGCCAGCCTTGGCCGCTTCTGCAAGCAACTCAAGCCCCAGCACCGTTTTGCCGTGCCCGGGCCGTGCACCAAGGATGACCATGTCGCCTGGTCCAAGCGCTGACAAAAGCCTGACCGACGGGCCTTGGTCGCGTGCAGCAGACGCGAGATGGCTCCAGCTTCTGAAACCTTCGCGAACAGCAATATCGTCCAATGCCCGGCTCAACGCGATAGACTTGCTGCGGGCGAGTGTCCGGGCTTCACGCTTCAGGCGGAAAACGGGTGCAGTGAGTTTCATGGTGCGACCTCCAGATCGCGTGCATCAGCCGCTGTCCCTCCTTATGCGAACGCACGATCGTCTGGTTGCCAGTATGAAACGACCCTGCAGTTCGGCTGCTGCTCCTGATGGAGGGGGATGGCTTGGGTCGAGCCACGCCCTTTATAGCTGATTCCAGCTGGCTTCAGCCAGCCCGGCCTGCTCTCAATCAACGATCCCGTGTCAGGCCCTTGTCCGCCAGTTCCTGCAGGTAGACACCCCAGTGTGCTTCCGGATCTCTGCCTAGCTCGAGGAAATACGTCCAGGTAAAAATCCCGGAATTATGCATGTCGTCAAAATGGATACGGACAGCATAGTTGCCGACAGGTTCGATCTTCATGATCTCGACGTTGCGTTTGCCGGGCACGGTCTGCTTCTGGGATGGATTGTGGCCCTTCACTTCCGCCGAAGGTGAACACACCCGGAGATATTCAGCAGACAATTCGTGCCGCTCACCCGTGTTGAAAGCAACAGTCAGGCTCTTCTTGTCTTTGGATACGCGTAGTTCCGTTGGCCAGGGAGCAGTCGGGTCGGTCATCTCCGGGTCCTTTGATTCCACCCGGCACATGTCGCCGGGACTTGCGCGCGGACGATACCGGTAGCACCGGCACCGTCAAGCGGCGTCTTGTCCCGCCTGCTTCACCGATTCATAGCCGTCGAGCGCTGCCTTGCGTGCCTTGGCATGGTCGACCAGCGGTTTCGGATAGGTCTCGCCAAGCGTGATACCGGCTTTTTTCAGGGTTTCGGCCGGGGCATCAAATGGCGCAAAGAGATAGTGCGTGTCCAGATCGCGCAGCTCTGGAACCCATTTGCGGATGTACACACCTTCCGGATCAAATTTTTCTCCCTGGGTAATCGGGTTGAAGACCCGAAAATAGGGAGCAGCATCAGCACCTGATCCTGCAACCCACTGCCAGCTTGCCGAATTGTTGGCAAGGTCCGCATCCACCAGCGTGTCCCGAAACCAGGCCTCGCCATGGTGCCAATGAATACGCAGATGCTTGATCAGGAAACTCGCCACGATCATGCGCACCCGGTTGTGCATGTATCCGGTTTGCCAGAGTTCGCGCATGCCGGCGTCGACAATCGGATATCCCGTTTGCCCTTTCTGCCACTTCTCCAACGCGTCCCCCGGCTCCTGCCAGGGATAGGCATCAAAGGTTGAACGCCAGTTATCCGACGGCAATTTCGGGAAATGGTAGAGCAAGTGGTAAGCAAATTCCCGCCAGGCAATCTCGGACAGGAATTTCATACCGTCACCGGCAACCGACGATTTCCGGTCCATTACCTTCTGCGTTGCATGCCAGATCTGTCGGGGGGAGATTTCGCCAAAGTGGAGATGCGGTGACAAGCGCGACACATTCGGAAGATCAGGGCGATTGCGCAATGTGCCATAGCCCTTCAAGCCTTCCTCGAAGAAGCCTTCCAGCCGCTCCACAGCGCCGGCTTCACCGGGCTGCCAGCAATCCTCCCATCCCTTTGCCCAGTTAGGCTTCGTGGGCAAGAGATCAAAGCTCTCAAGCGTTTCACCGCCATCGTAGTCCGCAAATTCCAGCTTCTCCGGTGCTGGCAAGGCGTCATCGATGGTCTTTTGCTGAGCTGCCTTCCAGAACGGCGAATACACCTTGAAGGGGCCGCCGGATTTTGTCTCCAGTTCCCAGGGTTCGAACAAGAGGGACGCCTTGAAGCTTTTGACCTCAAACCCGTCTTCTTTCAGCACCTTCTTGAGATCGGTATCCCGCTCGATCGCATGTGGTTCGTAGCATCGATTCCAGAAGACGGCCTCGGCCTCGACTTCCTTTGCAAGCTGTGGGATCAGGTGTCGCGCGCTCCCCCGCAGGAAGATCAGACCCGGCAGATCCGCCTTCAAGGACGCCAGGCTGTGATGCAGCCACCAGAGGCTTGCCCCGCCAAGCGGGTGCGTTTCACCGGCCTGCTCTGCTGGTTCAAGGATGAAGACCGGAAGGACACGTCCCTTGCGGGCCGCCTCGAACAGGGCCGGATTGTCCTTGATGCGCAAATCCTGTCGAAACCAAACAAGTGTTGTCATGCTGCTCCTGCCGCTTGCTACAGCTCAGATACGCCGCAAAACACAATCGGATCAACGGCGTGCCGGATTTATTGGCTCCAATACCGGGCGAGCGGCAAGTAAAGTGGAGCTCCTAGGATTGTGACCGGACCAAGCACTCGTCAGTGGGCGCTTCGATGCATGTTCCTGGTCGCGCAGGCGAGCGAATTCCGGCATCTTTCCAATTGATTTGACAAGAGTACACTCACAAGTTTACCTGATGCCGTAAACCGGACATTTGCAGTCCGGTTTCAATTGATCTTGCCCGCATCGACGCCATATGATCTGGATAAGATAAAAATCGAGGGAGAGCGAAACGTGACAGACGGCAAGATTGTGGTCCCGGCACAAGCGGCAATCGGAACAGCGGAATCACATGGTCCGATGATCGACCCGTTCGGCCGCGCCGTCACCTACCTTCGCGTCTCCGTGACCGATCGTTGCGATTTCCGTTGCGTGTATTGCATGGCGGAAGACATGACCTTCCTGCCCAAACGCGAAGTGCTCAGCCTTGAAGAGCTCGACCGTCTGTGCACTGCCTTCATCGAAAAAGGCGTCCGTAAACTGCGCCTGACCGGCGGTGAGCCGCTGGTCCGCAAGAATATCATGAGCCTTATCCGCAGCCTTGGCCGGCATCTGGACAGTGGCGCTCTGGAAGAGTTGACCCTGACCACCAACGGCTCGCAGCTCGCCCGCTACGCGCAGGAACTTTACGATTGCGGCGTGCGCCGGATCAACGTGTCGATCGATACGCTCGATCCGCAGAAATTCAAGGCAGTCACCCGCTGGGGCGACCTTGGCAAGGTCATGGACGGGATCCGCGCTGCGACTGCCGCAGGCCTCCAGATCAAGATCAACATGGTTGCTCTCAAGGACGTCAACGAGCATGAGATCGTGACGATGCTTGAGTGGTGCCATGAGCACGGTCACGACCTGACCTTGATCGAGACCATGCCTCTTGGCGAGATCGACGGCGACCGCACGGACCAGTATCTGCCGCTCTCGACCGTGCGTGCGCGCCTGGGCGAGCAGTTCACATTGACGGACATCCCCTACAAGACCGGCGGACCCGCCCGGTATGTGACCATCGAGGAAACCGGTGGTCGTCTCGGCTTCATCACGCCGATGACGCATAACTTCTGTGAAAGCTGCAACCGGGTGCGGGTCACCTGCACCGGCCAGCTATACATGTGCCTTGGTCAGGAAGACATGTCGGATCTTCGGGCGCCTCTGCGCGCTTCGGAAGGCAACGACCTTCTGAACGATGCAATCGACGAGGCCATCGGGCGGAAGCCAAAAGGGCATGATTTCGTGATTGACCGGAACCGCAACCAGCCTGCAGTTTCCCGGCACATGAGCGTCACCGGCGGTTAAACCGCCAAAACTTCAGTTACCCAGGCAACAGCAAGTTCAGCGACCTTGAAAACCGGCAAAACTATTCTGCCGGAACGAGGTCGGCGCGCGTGGTGTAGAACCTGATGCAGACGGTCGCGATCAGGCTGCACCCGATGCCCAGTCCCATCATCAGGATCATGCCCCAGGGCGAGGAGGCCAGCAGGCCATCGGCATAAAGCGAGGCGACAATGGATCCGGCCAGCGCGCCCATGGCGACCTGAAGTGACGCCGTCAGGCCGGAAGCAGCTCCCGTCAACTCCGGCCGTACGCTGACAGCACCGGACAATGCACTTGGCAGGCAGACACCATTGCCGAGACCAAGAAGGAACATCGGCAGGAAGAGGCTGGGTGCGCTCAACGCTCCGAAATAGGCAAACCCGGAGATTATCGTCACGCAGACAACGCCGATGAGAGTGCCGGACAGTATCATCCGAAACAGGCCAACTCGTTCGGCAAACCGGCCGGAGATGAAGTTTCCAGCGATATAACCGAGCGCCACAAACATGAAGTAGAACCCCATTTCCTGCGCACTCAGGGACAGGAGATCGGCGGCAATAAAGGGAGCCCCTCCCAGATAGGCGAAGTAGGCAAGCGCGTTGGACGCCGCTGTCAGACTGTAGCTCCAGTAGAGCGGCTCACGGCAGAGGGTCGCGTAGGATTTCAGGATCTGCCGCCCACCGGCCGCTTTTCGGTTCAGGTGCGTTTCAGGCAGAAGCGCAATGCTTGCCCACAGAACCGCCACTCCGAACATCAGCAGCAGCACAAACCCGCCCTGCCAGCCATAGTATTGATCCAGAATTCCGCCGATTGCTGGTGCCACTGTCGGCATCACCGCCATGCCCATGGTGACATAGCCGATCATGCTTGCCGCCTGCTTGGGGCTGTAGAGATCACGCAGGATCGCACGTCCAAGGACCATTCCCGTACAGCCACCGGCTGCCTGAAGAACCCGGGCCGCGATCAAGGCTTCGATTGTTTGCGCAAACAGACAGAACACGCTGCCGATTACGAACAAAGCCATGCCGAGAATGATTACCGGCCGGCGGCCGAACTGATCCGACAAGGGCCCCCAGAACAACTGGGAAACCGCAACCGCGATGAAATAAGCGGACATCGACAGCTGAATCTCGCCCGCGGTTGCGGAAAAGACCACCATCATTCCTGCCAGGGACGGCAGGTATATCTGCATGGCAAGCGGGCTGACCGATGAAATCGCTACAAGCACCGCCAGGGATGGTTTGGCATCGGTGCTGGAAGTCTGAGTTCGGCTGGTGAGCATGCCCGGGAAGGAACCTTTTGGTTTTCACCCTCGCGGGCGATATATTCATGTTCGAATATATATTGGCCGCGTGATCCGGGCGTGAAAACCTGAATTGTTACAGGCCCACCATCGAAAGACGGCGAAAACAGCTAATGTTTCCCCTCATTGGCTTTGAAATTGTTTCAACTTTTCAAGCTTGACCGGAGCCTTCGCAACGGGTGGAAATTGCTGCATTTCACGGATAAATCCACGATCAACACCGCCAGTCCTGCACCCAGGTAAACCCGGACGAAAAAAGGCCACAGCTCTCGCCGTGGCCAAAACTTGTCTCGTCGCCTAATCAGGAGTTACTCAGGGATCGTCCCTCCTGCCCTATATCAATCGAAGACGATGTTGGGGGCGGCTCGTGTGGGTTCCGCGCTCTCCCGATCAATGCTGTCGAGTACCTTGGCAGCAATGTCCTTGTAGATGCCTGCGACCGAGCCTTCCGGATCGGACACCACAACCGGTGTTCCGGCATCGGAGGTTTCACGGATCTTCATCGTCAAGGGAACTTCGCCCAGGAACGGAACGTTCAGCCGGTCCGCTTCCGCACGCGCTCCGCCATGGCCGAAGATATCATGGCGACCACCGCAATCGGGGCACAGGAAGTAGCTCATGTTCTCGACAATCCCCAGCACGGGAACATCGACACGCTTGAACATGTTGAGACCCTTGCGGGCATCGATCAGGGCAAGGTCCTGCGGTGTCGACACGATCACGGCTCCGGCCAGCGGCACTTGCTGGGCCATGGTGAGCTGGGCGTCGCCGGTTCCCGGAGGCATGTCGACCACAAGGACGTCAAGTTCGCCCCAGGCCACTTCGCGCAACATCTGGGTAAGCGCGGAAATCACCATCGGTCCACGCCAGATCATTGGCGTTTCCTCTTCCACCATGAAGCCCATGGACATCACCTTGATGCCATAGCCTTCCATTGGCTTGAGCATTCTGCCCGACAAAGCTTCCGGCCTGCCGGAAACATTGAACAGCCGCGGCACCGAGGGCCCGTAGATATCGGCATCCAGGACGCCGACCTTCTTTCCGAGGGAGGCCATCGCCAAGGCAAGGTTCGCCGTGGTGGTGGATTTGCCAACACCGCCCTTGCCGGACGCAACCGCGACAATGTGCTTGATGCCCGGCACGCCCGGTTTTGCAGGCGCCTGCTCTTCCGCAGGTCGTCGAGGCTGTTGGGGGGCTGGTTTTGGAGCTGATTGTGGTGCCGCATTGCGAGCGCCGCCTGCCGCCCGTTCGGCAGTCAGCGCGACCATCACGGTTTCAACGCCATCCACTTCCTTGACCACCTTTTCAGCGGCCTGGCGCAGCGGCTCAAGCTCCTGTGCGCGTTCTGCAGGAACAGTGATGGAAAAAACAACACGGCCATCGGACACAAACACGTCCGAGACAAGGCCCAACGAGACGATATCGCCTTCAAGGTCTGGTCCCTTGATCTGCCTCAGTCGTTCCATGACTGCGCTTTTTATGGTGTCGGTCATCTTTCGGTCCTGTTTCGTACACCGGCCACTGTGTTCAACCGGCTATTTCCGGTGCGAACTCTAGTTCGCCGCTCCATTCAGGCAACCTGCCAAAATGAAGCACGGCGCGTTCCGGTTTCAGACCGCGAGTCATAGAAGGGGTGAAAATCCGAGACAAGCCCTGCGCAGTTGAAAGCCGCAAGCTTCAGAAGCTTTCATAACCATGGAATTGGCCATGGTTGCTGCTGGATCTCGCGATTGTTACCCCTTCTAAAAGGGAGACAATGTTTTCGTTGAACAGCCAGACGGCCCGGTTAATTTGTTACGGCCCTACACAGCGTCCTTCCCAAGACATTCCAACTTCAGGAATTTGACATGCCAACCTGCCTCATCACCGCAGCCAATCGCGGGATCGGTTATGAACTTGCCCGTGCCGCACTGGACAGTGGCTGGACCGTTTACGGCTCCGTCCGCACGCAGCAGTCGGCTGACGAGACAGCGGAACGGCTCGGCAAAGATTTTCATCCGCTGTTTTTCGATGTGAGAGACCATGCCGCCGTTCGCGCGGTCGCCGGCGACCTCGACACCCCGCTGAACCTTTTGATCAACAACGCGGGCATCATCACTCCGGAACGTCAAAGCGCACTCGATATGGATTTCGAGGGTTTTGCCGAAACCCTGGCCGTCAACACCCTTGCACCTTTGGCGGTCTCACAAGCTTTCCTGCCTCATTTGCGCCGGTCGGGATCCGGTCGGATCCTTACCATCTCCAGCCAGATGGCCTGGATGGGATACCGGAAGTCGGACACCCTCGCCTACCGAGCCTCCAAGGCGGCAGTGAACAAGGTCATGCAGGGGCTGGCGACCGATCTGGAATCCGAAGGCATTCCGGTCGCACTGATAGATCCGGGCTGGGTGCGTACAGACATGGGCGGCCAGTTGGCAGACAATGACCCGGTGGATGTGGCGCGGGGCGTTCTGAAGATTGCCGGTTCCCTGTCTGTTACCGATACCGGAAAGTTCTTCAAATGGAGCGGTGAAGAGCGCCCGTTCTGACCTGCCAATTCGACTGGAGACACATGATGGCCTGGCCTCTCCCCGTAACCCTGAAGGGCAGTACCGGCACACTTGCGCCCTTGAGCCTATCCCACGCCGCCGATCTGGCCGAAGCTGCCGCCGACGGCGAACTGTGGAAGCTTTGGTACACCAGCGTCCCGAAACCGGATGCCGTTCGGGCGGAAATTGAAAGACGGCTGTCGCTTCAGGAAGCCGGCTTAATGCTTCCGTTCGCCGTGTTGACGCCAACCGGCAAGGCCGTCGGCATGACCACCTATATGAACATCGATGCGGCCAACAAGCGCGTCGAAATCGGTTCGACCTGGTATCGCAAGGCCGTGCAGCGCACTCGCCTCAATACGGAATGCAAACGCATGCTGCTGGCACATGCGTTTGAGGAACTGGACTGCATCGCGGTCGAATTCCGGACGCACTTCATGAATCGCCAAAGCCGCGCCGCGATCGAAAGGCTAGGTGCCAAACTGGATGGTGTTCTGCGATCCCACCAGCGCTCGCCCAACGGAGCGCTCAGAGATACGGCGGTTTATTCGATTCTTCCTCACGAGTGGCCTGCCGTAAGAGCCAGTCTGGATTTCAAGCTCGAAGCCGGTGCCTGACCTCCTTATCCACACAAAGATGTGCGCACGTTGTTTTGCACAGTTTTCTTGTTCTGTTCACCGGTCCGCAAAGCACACTTTTGCGGAGGACTTGGCGACGCTTCGGTAACACGAAAAGCTCTTCTTCGTATTTGATTCAAATTTTAAGCAAATGTGAGGAATTGAAGCGCAGGCTGGTTTCATCGGCAAAAGGATGGATACGCCATGGAACTTTACCGCGCCTGCTACCGAAGCAAGATCAACTGGGGCAACATGCGTTTGCCCCTGCCCGACGAAATCGACAAGACGTTGTTGCGTATTCGGCGGATCAACAGAAAGGCCGGCGTAACCGGTGCGCTTCTGCTGGTCGATCAGCACATCATCCAGGTTCTGGAAGGCCTGACCGGCCCGGTGCTTGATACCGTCTATTGCGTGATGAACGATCCGCGTCTTGAAGCCATCGAGGGCATCATTCACGAACCGGCGGATTTCCGGCTGTTCCCGAATTCGCTGATGTTCTTCCGGGATCTGACCGATGGACTGGCCGCTTCCAAGCACGACGTGCTGCGCCCTCTGCTTGACCACCCTGCCGACGTAACGCGGGAAGAAGCCTACCGGGCGTTCGGACATTTCGCGCAGGAACTTCAGGAAGGCCGCCTGACCAACGACATGTTGATGATCTGAGCCGCTCCGGGTTTTCTGCCGAGGAGCCCCAGCTCATCACATGTTTCGCAAAATTATCCGGTCCGTGGCCGCAAGGTCCTAGTCCAATTGCCAGGCATGCCGATATTGTGCGCCCTTGTTAACTGGGGGATTGCATCATGTCGGGCAGGTTCGCCGGCCTTCAGCCGGTATCAGCCGGCTTTCTTGCCGCCATTGTCGGCTTTGCGAGTTCATTCGCTATCGTCATTCAAGGGCTGACAGCAGCCGGCGCTTCCCCAGCCGAAGCAACCAGCGGCCTGATGGCACTGTCCATTTCCATGGGCCTTTGCGCGATCGTTGCCTCCCTCGCCACGAAGATCCCCGTCAGCATCGCGTGGTCGACACCCGGTGCCGCGCTCCTTGCGACAGCCGGCCCGCTCGAAGGAGGCTTTTCGGCAGCCGTTGGCGCTTTTCTGGTTTGTGGCGCGCTTGTCGTACTCGCGGGCCTGATCAAGCCTTTCGGGCGGGCGGTCGCATCCATTCCGGCACCACTTGCCAACGCGATGCTGGCAGGTGTCCTGTTCGGACTGTGCCTTGCGCCGGTGAGAGCTGTCGCAGAACTACCTTACAGCGCACTAGCCATCATTGCCTTCTGGGCGATTGCCCTGCGCTTTTTCAGGCTCTTCGCGGTTCCCCTTGCCATGGTCATGACATTCGCGATCGGCCTTTCGAGCAGCGGCCCGATCGACCTGAGCAACGTCCAGCTGATCACCGAACCAGCCTGGATCGCACCCTCGTTTTCTCTGGAAGCATTGATCAGTATCGCGCTGCCGCTCTTCATCGTGACGATGGCGTCCCAGAACATCCCGGGTGTTGCCGTGCTGTCCGCCTATGGCTACCGCCCCAAAAGCGGACCGCTTTTCACTCTGTCCGGCGTCTTCAGTATGCTGTCCGCCCCATTCGGCGGACATGCGGTCAACCTTGCCGCCATCACGGCTGCAATGTGCGCGGGTGAAGATGCGCACAAGGATCCGGCAAAGCGTTACTGGGCGGCAGTGACCGCAGGTGCGGTCTACGTCCTGTTCGGCCTATTCGCAGGGTTGGTGATGGCCTTTGTTGCGGCCACGCCGACTATCCTGATCGAAGCCGTTGCGGGATTGGCCCTGCTGGGTGCTTTTGCCTTTTCCATCAGCGAGGCCACAAAAGCTCCCGCTGACAGGGACAGCGCCATCATTACCTTCATGGTGACGGCTTCCGGGGTTAGTTTCCTGGGTGTTTCGGGTGCATTCTGGGGACTGCTGGCCGGCGGTGCCTTCATGGCACTTTCGCGAACCAAAACGGCAAAGTAACACCTTGCCCCGCGGCAATCGCGTCCCATAGTGTTGAGACAATCGAAGCAAATGGAGTCGTTTGCCTGTGTCAGGCTCATATGTGCTGCAACCCGACCCGGAAGATTTGCGTCTTTCGACGTCCGTAACCGGTATCGATCAGGACGGACAGCCGGTCGAAACGCGTGTCGTGACGGAAAAACCCCTGACCCTCTACCTGAATTCTCAGGAAGTGGTCACCATGATGACCATTGGCGATCATCCGGACCTTCTCGCCGTCGGTTATCTGAAAAACCAGAACATGCTGGCCGAGGACGATGTCATCACCGGCATCGACCATGACGACGATCTGGATGTTGTGGTGGTTCGCACCGAGCGTGAGACCAATTTCGAGGAAAAGCTGAAGAAGAAGGTGCGCACCTCCGGCTGCGCCCAGGGCACTGTCTTCGGCGATGTCATGGACGGCTTCGATACCGTTCAACTCGCTGAGGACGCCCGTCTCAACACTTCCTGGCTCTATGCGCTGACCAAAACCATCAACACAACGCCTTCCCTCTATCTCGAGGCGGGGGCGATCCATGGCTGTGTTCTGTGCCAGAAAGACCGTGCTCTGGTCTACATGGAAGATGTCGGCCGCCACAATGCGGTCGACAAGATCGCAGGCTGGATGGTCCTGAACAACATCCCCGCGCACGACAAGATCTTCTATACCACTGGCAGACTGACCTCCGAAATGGTCATCAAGACCGTGATGATGGGCATTCCGATCCTCGTGTCACGCTCGGGGTTTACCGCGTGGGGCGTCGAACTCGCACGCAAGGCCGGCCTTACGCTGATCGGCCGCGCACGCGGCAAGCGGTTCGTTGCTTTGTCCGGTCAGGACAGGATCGTGTTCGACATGTCCGCGAGCGACGTGGAAGACGAGCCGGATACGGCCCGCCGAAAAGGGAGCGTCCCGGCAGAATGACCAGACACAAGAAAACCCTTGAGAGCAGCAAGGTGCTTGGTTGCGTACTTGCCGGCGGCCAATCCCGCAGAATGGGCGGCGGCGACAAAAGCCTGATGGATCTTGGCGGCAAGACGATGCTTGATATGATCCTCGCCCGTCTGAAACCACAGCTGCACGATATAGTCCTGAACGCCAATGGTAACCCAGACCGGTTTGCGCGCTTTCAGCTGCCTGTTGCCGCTGATCCGGTAGGTGATTTCGCAGGACCGCTGGCAGGTGTCCTGGCCGGCATGACTTATGCTCACAACGAGCGACCGGATATCAGCCATGTGATTTCGGTCGCCGGTGATACACCATTTTTCCCTACCAGCCTTGTCAGCCGGTTCTGTGCTGCAGTCCCCGGTGACAGACCGGTCATTGCCCTCGCCTCTTCTGCGGACAAGCTCCACCCTGTCTTCGGCCTGTGGCCTGTCAGCCTGAAAGCGGATCTCGAGGACTGGCTGCAATCCGGCAAGACAGGCAAGGTGCTGGCCTTTGTCGACTGTTACGACAGTGTCGAAGTCGCCTTCGATGCGGATCCTGACAGCGGGTTGGACCCCTTTTTCAATGCCAACAAACCTGATGACCTTTCGACTGTCAGAGACGCGCTGAGCTTACATTCCAGATGACCACCACCCCTGTATTCGGCATCACCGGCTGGAAGAATTCCGGCAAGACACAACTCGTGGCCAGCCTCGTGGCCGAGTTCACCGCGCGGGGCCTGAAGGTTTCGACCGTAAAGCATGCTCATCACGGCTTCGATATCGACAAGCCGGGAACGGACAGTTTCCGGCACCGCGAAGCAGGTGCAGTGGAAGTTGCACTGGTGTCCGGATGCCGTTGGGCCTTGATGCATGAACTGAAAGAGGAAGACGAGCCGCCGTTGGAAGACGTTCTGGAGCGGCTTGCCCCCTGCGACCTGATCCTCATCGAAGGCTACAAGAGCGAACCCCATCCGAAGATCGAGGCACGCAGAACCGAGGCAAGCGAACGCGGGCCCCTTGCCGTTTCCGATCCGAATATTCTGGCCATCGCAACCGATCACGATTTGCCGGACGAGGTATTGCCGGTGTTTCATCTGGATGACATCGCCGCCATGGCGAATTTCATCGAGACTCATCTCGGGCTGAAAAGGCCGACAACATGACCGGTAAACAGCTTCTGGATGACTGCTTCCTGCACGACAAGGACCGCTTGCGCCACCACGAGGCGCTGGAGATCCTGAAACAGCGGCTGCATTGCATTGCCGAGACCGAAACCGTGCCCCTGCAGGATGCCGCCGAACGCATCCTTGCAAGTACGGTGACCGCTCCCCGCAATGTACCACTCGCCGACAATTCGGCCGTTGACGGTTACGCCTTCCGCAACGCCGATTTCGAGGAAGCCGGAGGGTTCTTCCGTCTGGAACAGAGGATAGCTGCAGGGCACGCGAGCAACGCCGATCTTGGCCCATGGGCTGCAGCCCGGATCTTTACTGGAGCGGTGATGCCACCCGGTGCGGATACGGTCGCCATGCAGGAAGATTGTGAAACGCACCAGCAGGATGGGCAGGACTTCGTGATCGTGCCGCAAGGCCTGAAAACGGGTGCCAACCGCCGTAAGGCGGGGGAAGACGTGGCGGAGGGAACGACGCTGCTGAGCCCCGGTCAGCGGTTGCGCCCGCAAGATATCGCGGCAATCGCGTCCACCGGTCAGGCAGACGTTTCCGTTTACCGGAAACTGAAGGTGGCCCTAGTGTCGACAGGCGACGAGCTGCGCCGGCCCGGCGACCTTATCACGCTCGGAGACGTTTACGATTCCAACCACTTTCTGCTGCGCAGCCTGTGCGCAACGCTTCCTGTCGAGATCGACGATCTGGGCATTCTGAAAGATGACGCTGACGCCCTTGAAGAGGTGCTTTCGACGGCAGCAGCCAGCCATGACGTGATCCTGACCACCGGCGGAGCAAGCCGCGGCGAGGAAGATCACATGCTCAAGGTTCTGGACAAGATCGGAAAACGCCACATGTGGCAGCTTGCTATCAAGCCTGGCCGCCCGATGATGTTCGGAAATATCGGCTCCTGCGTTGTCCTCGGACTGCCGGGAAACCCGGTTGCCGCGATGGTCTGTTTTCTGCTTTACGCACGGCCGGTCTTCAGCGTTCTTGGCGGCGGCGCCTTTCTGGAACCGCAGGCCTTTCAGGTTCCGGCAGCCTTCGAAGTTCCCAAGAAAAAGCCGGACCGCCGAGAGTTCTACCGTGCCTATCTGAAGCCTCGTCCAGACGGATCACTTGCAGCGCATAAATTCCAGCGCGACGGCTCCGGCCTGATCACGGGCCTGCGCGAGGCCGACGGTCTTATCGAAATACCCGAAGACGTGACCTCGATCCGCAAGGGTGAGCTGGTGTCCTACCTGCCCTTCTCCGGCTTCGGACTACGCTGACCCGGCAGCGTTGCCAGGCCAGCGAGAGGTTCTTCGTTAGTAGGCGTAGGGCCAGTTAGCCGGGACGAAGCGATAACCCTCGCCGTCCTTTGCAACACGGCCCATACCGGGAAACGGAATATGCGCGCCTGCAAAGAACAACTTGTCGGCGGCGGCCTGGTCCAGGAATGTCTTGCGTGTCGACACTGCCTGCCCTGGATCAATGTCGAACCCGATACCCCAGTCCGGCCGGTTGAACTGATAGACGGCCATATGGACGATATCGCCCGCAATTACGAGGGTTTCGCCGTTGCTGTCGAACAGATAGCCGGTATGCCCCGGCGTGTGACCCGGAAGAGCCATCGGCCGGATGCCGGACAGGATTTCCTTGTCGCCGGAAATCAGGGTCTGGCTGTCCTTGTAGGCATCGGCAGCCTTGCGTGCACCGAGGAAGAAGGGTTTGAACTGCTCGGGAGCGCCGTTCATTGCCGCATCATCGTACCAGAAGGCCTTGTCCACCTCCGGGAGGATCAGTTCCGCATTCTTGAACACCTTGTTGCCGTCACCATCGATCACGCCGAAGAGGTGGTCCGGATGCATATGGGTAATCAATAGCGCGTCCACCTGATCGGGCGATACACCTGCGGCTGCCAAGGCATCCGGCAGACGCCCCATGGTCGGGCCCAGAGCATCCGCAGTGCCGGCATCGACAAGGATCAGCCGGTCACCGGTGTTGACGAGGTAGGCATTGACGGGAATACGCAACGCCTCACCTTCAACCATGGCAGCATCCCTCAGGCGCTGCCCTTCTGATGCGTCGTAGCCGATCACCAGTTCCGGCGTGACATCGAGATACCCGTCGAGCAATGCGGTGATTTCAAGATCGCCGACCTTGTAGCGGAGTGCGCCTGCCATCGGCTTTCCGGCCTGATCGACAGCGGCCTCTGCGGGTGCGGAAAGAAAGGTGACACCACCGGCAGCGGCGAGCGCCCCTGCCCCGGCAGCCGCACCGAGCAGCGAACGTCTGGAAACGGAAATCTGTGAAGTGGTCATAATTGGCCTCCCGGCTCGACCTGATGGAAAACTTTGACGCTCGAACCGTTGGATCGGTCCGGCAGTCCTAAAAGTGTTTCATTGGCTTTGTTTTTAAAGCGGCCAATATCTTATATTACTCATAACCCGTGCTTATGTATGAGGTCGCTCCTCACTCGCTCTCCAACTGGGGCCGCCATGGACAAGCTTTCCTCCCTTTCCGGCTTTGTGCAGGCTGTCAATCTCGGCAGTTTCTCAGCAGCTGCAAAGATTCTCGGCATCTCGCAACCTGCCGTCAGCCAGCAGGTTCGGGCGCTTGAAGACGATCTGGGCATCAGACTGCTGAACCGGACCACGCGTCAACTCAGCCTGACGGAAGCCGGGGAACGCTATTATGCCTATGCAAGGGATATTCTGGAGCGCCTCGATGAGGCCGACCGCTCGGTTCAGAGTGAAGAGGCCCAGATGTCCGGGCCGCTATCGGTGGGGCTGCCTCTTGGCTTTGCGGAAACCATCCTTTCGGACTTCCTGATCCGCTTCAAGAAGGATCACCCCGGCATCTTGCTGGATGTGTCGTTGTCCGACCAGTTTGTCGATGTCATCCAGCAACGGCTCGATGTGGCAATCCGCATGGGTGAGATCGAGGACGACCGGCTGATTGTTCGAAGGCTGGGGCTTGCTCAGCGCTGCCTGGTGGCATCACCAGACTATCTGGATAAACGTGGACGCCCTGTCCATCCCGACGAGCTGCCCGATCACGATTACTTGCTTTACAAGAACATTGCGACCGGGAACCGGGTTCCGTTCATCAGTCCGATCGGTGAAAAGCTGTCTATCAAGATCACGCCGACAATGCTGGTCAACAACTCTTCGACCCTGCGCCGTGCGGCACTCGCCGGTCTCGGAATTGCGCTCTCCAATCGCTGGCTTATCGAACCGTACCTGCGAACGGGAGACCTGGAAGTGGTGCTGCCACAATGGCAATACCCGCCGCACCCGGTCCATGCGGTCTATCCTTCCAATCGCTTCATTCCGCTGAAAGTGCGCCGGTTCGTCGACAGCCTTTATAGCTTTTTCGAAGACGAAGGTGCGTTCCAGTACGCCGGCAAGCCTGCTTCAGGCAGTAGTGATTTTCAGCAACGTGAGGACATTGCGTTGGCCAGCGACGCGGTTACGGCCTGATAGCCGCCCGGCGGCTGGCGCCGGGCTGGCAGGAACCTCACTCGGTATCGACGATCCAGGTTTCCTTGAGTGCAGCCTCTTGCCAGACTTTCCAGGCCTCGGTTGCCTTCATGGCTTCGCTGTATTTGCTCACCACAGGGTCGTTTGATAGCTGGTAGGTCTCGAAACGGCTGACGACGGGTGCATACATGGCGTCGGCAATCGTGAAATCGCCAAACAGGAAAGGACCTCCTGATGATTCCAGGCATTCTTTCCAGACGGTCACGATGCGGTTGACCTCAACCTTCACCGCTTCGCTGACGGCTTTTGCCGCTACAGGGCGCTGCATGTTCATGGAACATTCGCTGCGAAGAGCGGTAAAACCGGAATGCATCTCCGCCGAGATTGACCGTGCCCAGGCGCGTTTGGCCTTGTCCTTTGGCCACAGGCCTTTATCCGGAAAACAGTCGGCGACATATTCCAGGATCGCCAGGCTGTCCCACACCGTCAGGGTACCATCCTTGAGAACCGGTACTTTTCTGCTTGGTGAAAATGCCGCGAATTCCGGATTTCCATTCTCGAAATCGAAAGGAACCAGAGTCTCCCGGAAGGGAATATCCTTGTGCCTGAGAGCGATCCACGGCCTGAAAGACCAGGAGGAGTAGTTCTTGTTTCCGATGAAAAGTTCGTAGTCCGACATTGCTGGGCCCTTTTCCGAAACCCGGCAGAAATAACCATGTGTCACCGGGTAGTCTTTTCCTAAGAAGTTCGGCTTCCAGCTTCAAATTCAATAAGTTCATGAGATTCATCAGGGTTTTTAATATCCCCTCTCGGCACAATTTTTGCTTGCATATTTGACAATGCTTGCAGCCAGAAAGAGGATCTGATGACATCTGCTCTGCCGCCCACGCCTTCCGTGTCACCGCAATCCGCCAAGGCGCTCCAAAAGCAGCCAAGCGAAACCGAAAGCCGGTTTCTGCAATTCCGCAGCATTCTTGCGGAACAATATGCAGAGTGGCGTGAACTGCCTGAAGAAGAGCGAATTCGGCACAAGTATCTTGAAGATCACGGGCTGACCGAACTCGGTCTGGACAACCTTTCCCCCAGAAACAGGGCTGTTCACGAAGAAAAGATCGCCGAATTGACAAAGCAGCCGGTTGTCTCGCCGACACCCTATCGCGGGGCAGATGCAGGGGATGCGCTTTCCCGCCCGGTGATTACCCTGCAATCCGTTCTCGATGTCCACGACGCTTCCCGGGAAGCTGAAGCAGCAGAGACAACAGCCGACTCAAAGGCCTGATTTCTGCCCTTAGGCCGACATTTGGTTCAGGGCGGCATGCTTCTACAGCACGAAGAAAAGGCCTCAGGGAACAGTCAGGTTTCCACAATGACTTGACGCTTCCCCAACGACATGCCGGAAAAATTGAAAATTCGGCGAAATCACGCTGTGTTTTTTTCGTAGGCATGCTTGAAATTTGAACCGAAGTGTATGGAATAGAGCGCTCGGGCAAGAAGGCGGGACGAACCCGCTTGCGCCGCGAAGAAGATATTAGGGGAACAAAATATGCGTGTATTGCGTATGGCTGCGGCCGCAGTAGCAGTACTGGCTGCCGTGAGTGGCGCTGAGGCGAAAGACTGGTCAAAGGTGCGTATCGGCACCGAAGGCGCTTATCCTCCGTTTAACTCCCTGACCGCAGACGGCCAGCTGATAGGTTTCGACATCGATATTGCCAAGGCGCTCTGCGAAGAAATGAAAGTCGAGTGCGAATTCGTTACCCAGGATTGGGACGGCATGATCCCCGCCCTGCAGGCCGGCAAGTTCGACGCCGTGATCGCTTCCATGTCGATCACCGAAGAGCGCAAGGAAAAGGTCGACTTCACCAACAAGTATTACAACACCCCGCCGGCAATTGCCGTGCCGAAGGATTCCGCTCTGACCGGTACGTCGGATGAAGACCTCAAGGGTGTCGCACTTGGTGCACAGTCCTCCACCACCCACTCCAACTATGCTGAAGAAAAGCTGCCGTCCGCAGACCTGAAGCTTTATCCGACGCCGGATGAATACAAGCTCGACGTTGCCAGCGGCCGTGTCGATGCCGTCATTGACGACGTTGTGGTTCTGTCCGATTGGCTGGCGACCGATGACGGTGCCTGCTGCAAACTGCTGGGCACCCTGACGCCGGATCCGGTGATCAACGGTGAAGGCGCCGGCATTGCCATCCGCAAGGACGACGGCGAGTTGAAGGAAATGTTCAACAAGGCCATCGAAGGCATCCTGGCGAACGGCAAGTACAAGGAAATCAACGACAAGTACTTCACGTTCGACGTTTACGGCGGCTGATTAGCCTCCAGTTGATCGCATTCCGGTGCAGCGCGCCCAGTGCGCTGCACCACCTGCAGGGAAAAATCCCGCAGTACGGCCGGAGGGGCGGCCGGAATAACAACGACAAACAGAAAGAAGCGCCGGCTTATGAATGAAGCTTTGACGCTACTCTCCTTCGGACCAGAGGGTTGGGGAGACGAAATTGCCTGGGGCGTGGTTGTAACCGTCTGCCTGGCAATAGTGACTTTGCCGTTCGGATTGTTTCTGGGATTTCTGATTGCGCTTGCGAAAAAGTCATCGGAACCCAGCTTGCGCCTGGCGGCCAATATCTACACCACTCTTTTCCGGGGCTTGCCGGAACTGCTGACCTTGTTCCTGGTCTACTTCGGACTACAGATCGCGATACAGGTCTTGCTGAAGATGGCCGGCTTCGACTTCTATTTTGAAGTCAATTCGTTTGTCGCCGGTGTCATCGCACTGTCCTTCGTCTTTTCTTCCTACGCTTCCGAAGCGTTTCTTTCCGCCTTTCGCGGGATCCCGCAGGGACAATACGAAGGCGGATATGCGCTTGGACTGTCGAAAGGCAAAACCCTTCGACTGGTTGTACTGCCGCAATTGATCCGGCTCGCACTGCCCGCACTTGGAAACAGTTGGCTCGTCCTTCTCAAGGACACCTCACTCGTTTCGGTGGTCGGCTTGTCTGACGTCATGCGCCAGTCAGGTATCGCCGCAAGGGTGACCAAGGAACCCTTCATGTTCTTTGGCATCGCCTGCCTGATCTACCTGGTCCTGGCAATGATATCATCCACCGGTCTCGTGCGTATCGAGCGCTGGAGCAACCGCGGAGATACGGCACGATGATCTCCGCAAACCCCGCCACAGGCCTGAAACGGCCGCCCGCACCGCCCCGGGGCTGGACCAAGACGCGAATTCTCGGCCATGTGCTCATGGCGCTCTGGATCGTCTCCGGTGCCTGGCTGCTCTACTATCTGGCGATAAACGTCGCCAGTCCTTTCGTGCTGAAGTATTGGCCCGAGTACCTCAGCGGTTTTCTGGTCACCCTTCAGATCGTCGGCCTGTCGTTGCTGATAGGTGCGGTGCTGAGTGTGCCCATCGCAGCTGCACGAGCGTCGAAATGGTGGCTTTTATCGAAGCCTGCCTATTGCTTCGTCTATTTCTTCCGCGGCACACCGCTGCTGGCACAGACCTTCCTTGTCTACTATGGCGCAGGCACCTTCCAGGCACAGCTGGAAGCGGTCGGACTGTGGGGTCTTTTCCGGGAGGCCTGGTTCTGCGTGATCTTCGCGTTTTCACTGAATACATCCGCGTACCAGGCCGAGATCCTGCGCGGTGCCATTCAAAACGTGCCCAGAGGTCAGTGGGAAGGGGCTGCTGCTCTCGGCCTCAACAAGCAGATTACCTTCTTCAAGATCATCCTGCCGCAGGCACTGATCGTTGCCCTGCGGCCCTATGGCAACGAGATCATACTCATGCTCAAGGGTTCCGCCATTGCGGCAATCGTGACGGTGTTCGATCTGTTTGGAGAAACCAGACGGGCCTACTCGAGATCGTATGATTTCCAGGCCTACATCTGGGCAGCGGTGATCTATCTGTTCCTGGTGGAGATGCTGCGCCGCCTGTGGGACAAAATCGAAGCACGCCTGACGCGGCACCTGATACGCTGAGCAGACTTTCAGCGTTCGAAATAATTGGGCCGGGCTTTTCAAGTTCCGGCCCGTTTTTCTGTTACCTGTCCCGCGTTCGTCTTCTCGATATTCCTTTGGAGGCAAGTCGGCGCCGCTCTCCCAAATGGATTGTTTTCATTTGATTATCCAAGCGGACGGCGATAACCCGAAGGGACACCCATTCACGGAGCTCTCCCATGCCGAAAACGCCCTCCATTGCCCATGGCCTTCACCTCGACAGCCTGCTGGCCCATGGCGGCGGCGGTTTTGATGCAGCAACAGGCGCTGTCGTGCCGCCGATACAGACTGCTACCACATTCGTGCGTGACGAAACCTATGAGCTGGTCAATCCGGGGCATATCTACAGCCGTGACGACAATGCGCTTTTCAAGAAGACCGAAAAACTGATTGCCGCTCTTGAAGGGGGAGAAGACAGCCGGCTGTTTGCATCCGGCATGGCCGCTGTCGCCGCCGTCGCCCGCATCGTCAAGCCAGGCGGCACACTGCTTGCCCAGTCCGGCATTTACTGGGGGACCACGTTGTTCCTGCGCAAGATGTGTGCACGCAACAACATTGCCCTCGTAGAGGCTGATGCAAGCGACCTTCAGTCCTTCCAGGACGAGATAGCCGTCACGCGCCCGGATCTTGTCTGGCTTGAAGTGCCCAGCAATCCGTTCTTGAAGGTCGCCGACATCAAGAACATCGCCAACCAGTGCAAACAGGCGGACGCCCTGCTTGCCGTCGATGCGACCGCCGCAACACCGCTGATCCTCAAGCCTCTGTCGCTCGGAGCGGACCTGGTGATGCATTCGGCGACCAAGGCCCTCAACGGTCATTCAGACCTTCTTGGTGGCGTTGTCACAACAGACAATGCCGGCAGCGAAGCCTGGGCGTTTCTGACCGAGGAACGCAAGTTGGCCGGCGCCGTGCTCGGTTCGTTCGAAACCTGGCTTTTGCTCCGGGGCCTCAGGACACTTGCATTGCGTGTGGAGCGCATGAACAGATCGGCACAGGTTTTCGCGGAACACTTCGAAAAACACCCGAAAGTGGAAGCCGTGCTTTATCCCGGCGTCAAGAGCCACCCTCATCACGAACTTGCAAAAAGCCAGATGACCGGCGGTTTTGGCTCGCTCATGTCCATTCAGGTCAAGGGCGACAAAACGGCCGCCTTGAATGTCACCGGTGCGCTTGACCTGTTCCAACGAGCAACCTCCCTCGGCGGTACCGAGAGTCTTGTCGAGCATCGTTTCACCATCGAGGGCGAAGGCTCCGGCATTCCGGAGAACCTGTTGCGGCTTTCCATCGGCATCGAGCATTGCGACGACCTGATTGCGGACATGGAGCAGGCCCTCACTGCAATCTGACGTCTGCCCAGGCTAATCGGAGAGTTGTTCGGCGCGCATGGCCCTGAGCCAGCTCATGAAGGCCTTGAGCGGTGGACGGTTGACACCGGGGCGGGTCACCAGATGGTATCCCGTCCCCGGATAAACGCCGTCTTCAAATAGGACCCTCAGGTTACCCGCCTCGATTTCAGGCTCGACAAAGGTCTTGGCGGTGGCTGAAATACCATCGCCCCGCCGCAACCCTTCCAGCACCATATAGCCTGGCAAATGGGTGATGTTGAGCTTGCCCTTGGGCACGACGCCCTGGCGCTCCAGCCAGATGGTCAATTCGTTGGTGCCATATTCCTGCAACCAGGGAAATTCCAGAAGGTCTTCAGGGCTTTCGATCTTCTTGTCTCCGATCAGGCAATTGGCACCGATCACCGCAAAATTCGTTGGGATGAACAGTTCCGATTCAAGCCCTGTCCAGTTGCCCTTGCCGAAGCGGATCGCCAGGTCGACGCCGCCAGGTCTGAGCTCAACCACTTCGGCCGTCGGATTGAGCATCAGTTCGATGTCGGGATGCTTGTGCCGGAAATCGCTGATCCGCGGCATCAGCCAACTTATGGCAAAGGACGGCGTCATGGTGATGTTGAGCGGACGGACCAGATCTTCCCGCGTCAATTCATCGACTGTCTCCCTGATGATTTCAAAGCCTTCGCTCAGACCTTCAAAGAGCTGCTTGCCTTCAGGGGTCAATGCAATGCCCCTGCCCTCACGGACAATCAGTTTCAACCCCAGAAACTGCTCCAGTGCCTTGACCTGCTGACTGACAGCCGCGTGAGTGACGTTCAATTCTCTTCCCGCGGCCGAGAGACTGCAGGTCTCGGCAACGGCAGTAAAGGTTCTCAGACTGTTCAGGGATGGGAGAGATCGCCAATCCATATGTAAATTCACCTTACATTTTGAAAATCTTCCTGACTGGCATCAGCAACCATAAACAGCCACATTACTCTCACACAACGCAGCGAGAGGATGTAAGCATATGTTTGATATTTACGCACGTAGCTTCCTGGAAGCAACCCGGTTCTCCAGCAACACTCGTCCGGATCCGCGCACCCAGCGGCACCTGGACGCCCAGTCGGCGAAGCGGGAACGTCATTTGCGGCTCTGGCAGCGCGGGCCCTATTGGATCTAAGCTGACAGCACGTGGCAAATGGCCTAAAACCATGATGAACCAGTTCAATTAAAGGCCCGGCTCGTTCCGGGCCTTCGCATGCGAAGGGAGCGTCGTCATGGCAAAGGTTGCATTTATCGGTCTGGGCGTCATGGGATATCCGATGGCCGGATACCTGAAAACCAAGGGTGGGCACGACGTCACGGTTTATAACCGCACGACTGCTAAGGCCGAGAAATGGGCTGCCGAATATGACGGCAACTTCGCCAAGACCCCGAAGGAAGCAGCTGAAGGTTGCGACTTCGTCTTTGCCTGTGTCGGAAACGACGATGATCTGCGCTCCGTCACGACCGGCGAAGATGGTGCCTTTCATGGATTGAAGGAAGGCGCGATCTTTGTCGACAACACCACCGCGTCTGCCGAAGTTGCCCGTGAACTTTATGCAGCGGCCAAGGACAAGGGCTGCGGCTTCATCGATGCCCCGGTTTCCGGTGGCCAGGCAGGTGCCGAAAACGGTGTCCTGACAGTAATGTGCGGCGGAGACCAGGATGTTTTCGACAAGGCCAAGCCGGTCATCGAATGCTTCGCCAAATTCGCGGGCCTGATGGGAGAAAGCGGTGCAGGGCAATTGACCAAGATGGTCAACCAGATCTGCATTGCCGGCCTGGTGCAGGGCCTCTCCGAAGCCATCCACTTTGCCAAGAAAGCGGATCTCGACGTCGCCAAGGTCATCTCCGCAATTAAAGGCGGGGCTGCCCAATCCTGGCAGATGGAAAACCGGTGGGAGACCATGAATGCCGGCAAGTTCGACTATGGCTTTGCGGTCGACTGGATGCGCAAGGATCTCGGCATCTGCCTGAAGACCGCAAATGATACCGGTGCCCGCCTGCCTGTTACGGCGCTGGTCGATCAGTTCTATGCCGAAGTTCAGGCCATGGGTGGCAAACGTTGGGATACGTCCAGCCTGATTGCCCGCCTGGAAAACGCCGACAAGTCATAAACGGGCACCCATATGCCCCATGTTCCGGACACGACCTTCACGCTTGAAAACATATTGAACGATCTGCGTGAAGCGGGAACGGAGCCGAACCGTGCTGGAATGGCGCGGTTTGGCATCGAAACAGATCGGGCCTTCGGCGTTCCACTCTCTGTGCTGCGTCCGTTGGCCAGATCCATAGGCCCTTCCCCGGACCTTGCACGGGAACTCTGGGCCAGCGGCTTTCACGAAGCGCGGCTCTTGGCAATCCTTCTGACCCCACCCAGGCACCTGGCACCCGAGCTCGCCCTTCAATGGCTGAACGACATCAATTCCTGGGATCTGTGCGATCAGCTCATGAATGTTCTGGCCCGGCGTGCCGGTTCAAATGAACTGGTTCCGGCACTTGCCGCAGACGAACGCGAATTCGTCCGGCGGGCTGCCTTTGCGCTGATCGCCTGGCGTGCCGTCCACGCCAAGACAGCGCCCGAATCCGAGTTTCTGGACTACTTTACCTTGATCCGCGCAGCTGCCACGGACGAGCGAAACTTTGTCTGGAAAGCGGTGCACTGGGCCCTCCGCCAGATCGGCAAACGCTCCTTGCCTCTGCATGGCGCCGCTCTCGCGATTGCCGAAGACCTGGCAGCATCCGAAAACCGGACAGCCCGCAAGGTCGGTAATGCGGCTGTCCGGGAGCTTTCGTCCGAGAAGGTTCTGAACCGCCTCAACAAGGCTGCAGACATCTAGTCAAATGTAGCTGTCGATCTATTATCGACTGCCGCTTACTGACCTGCCGCTTCCTTGGCGATGGCATCCAGCAAGGCATTCACTTCGCCGATGGCCGCCTTGGATTCCTCAGAGCCTGTTTCACCGAGGTGACGATATCCGACCGTTACGGTGCCAGGCTGGTCCGGAGTTTCGTAGACGAATACCGAATAGGGGCAATAGGCGATGTTCGCAGCGTCAGCCTCCATCACCTTGCGCGAGAGATTGGCCGAGCAGAACAACATGGCCTGCGCCTTGACGAAGATCTGTTTCTGACCACCGACATCTTGTGATGTGCGATCCAGCATGTCGCCTATGTGTGAGACGTAATCGATGACCAGGCCATGATTGACGATGGCATTTTCAAGATCGAAACGCACATCATCAAAGGCCGCTGAAACCTGGTAGGCGGTAACGCCTTCCGGAATTGACTGGGCGCTGGCGGCTCCGGCGCCGCAAGCTGCGAGGCCCACAAAAGCAATTGCGATCCGAAACGGTTTCCTGAAACTTTCAAACATGCGACGTCCTCCCGAGCATGAAGACCAGAATACTCCGCTCTTCATGCCCGCGCCATTGATACATCGCAAATTTTGAATATTTCCTCGACTATCTCCGGCTCAGATGTCGACCTCGACTGTACCGATCGGATTCGAGCAACAGGCCAGAATGAAACCTGCCTCGATATCTTCATCGCTGATGCCGCCAGAGTGGACCATGTGAACTTCACCGGAAAGTTTCTTCACCTTGCAGGTGCCACACACACCGAACGTACAGCCCGACGGGATATTGAGCCCTGCATCCTTTGCAACGGCCAGAACCGTGTCGGTTTCCGAACACCAGGAAGACACCTTGGAGTTGGCAAAGACGATCTGGGCCTGCACGTCATCCTGAGGTACGACGTCATCGAACTCTGTCAGTTCAGCCTTGGTTTCTGCCGGCGCCTGGAAGCTTTCCTGGAAATAGTTTTCCATGTTGAAACCGAGCGAGTTCAGGATCTCGCGCACGGATTCCATGAAGCCTTCGGGGCCGCAGCAATAGACTTCGCGCTCCAGATAGTCGTTGCACATGAGGCCCAGCATCAGCTGGTTGAAGTGCCCGCGATAACCGGTCCAGACCTCGTAAGGATCGCTCTTCGTGACGACGAAGTGCAATTGCAAACCGTTCACGCGGCTCGCCATGTACTCAAGCCGCTTGCGGAATATCAGATCAACAGGCCGCGTTGCGCACTGGATGAAACAAATGTCCGGATCCTCACCGCGCTCGAAAAGCGTCGTCGCCATCGACATCATGGGCGTAACGCCGGAACCGGCTGAAATGAACAGGTACTTGTTGTCCGGATTGCGCGGCAGATGGAACAGCCCAGCCGGTCCATAAGCCTTGATCTGCATGCCGGGAACAAGGTTCTCCAGCATCCATTTCGTACCGACGCTGTCCTGCTGGACCTTTACCGTTACGGAGATATAGGCGTTGGTCACCGGCGAAGAGGAAATCGTATAGGTGCGTTGAACGTTTCCGCCAGGCACCGGGAGATCGAGCGTGATGAACTGGCCTGCCCGATAGACGAAAGTCGCGCCTGATGGCGGACGGAAGGTGAAGGTTTTCACCCCCGGCGCCTCGGGCAGAACACTCACGCATTCCAGAACTTCACTGTCGGACCAGACCGGCGTATCGCGTCCGGGCATCGGGATCATCGTACTACTCCGCCGCGACACGGAAACGGCCCATCAGACCGTTTTCCAGGGTTCGGGCGTACCAGTCGACGAACTGGATGACGCCGCTTTCCTGAGCCGGAGAATACGGCCCCGGTTCATAGGCCGGCGACTTGATGCCGATCTGGTTCTCCTCAACGATCTGACGGTCCTCATCGTTGGTGTGGACCCAGACTTCCGTCAGCCGCTTGAGGTCGTAGTCGACCCCTTCCTGAGCGTCCTTGTGCACCAGCCAGGTGGTTGTCACCTCGGTTTCCATGGGACTGATCGGCAGAACGCGGAATGTCAGCACCTGGTCGGACAGGAAGTGGTTCCAGGTGTTCGGATAATGGAAGAACAGGCAAGACCCCGCGTTGTCGAAGGGCACGGACCCAATACGCTTGGAAACGGCCGCCTTGCCATCCATGGTGTAGCTGACCGCATCTCCCAGGAACGGAATACGCACGAAACGCCATTGCTCGGACGGCGAAATCAGGAATCTGGACGGAAGCCCTGCGCCTTCGCAGCGTTCCACATGCGCCTTGCCGACGTTGGAAGAGGTTGAATCGTCACCACCCACGAGGTTGGGATCGTCCGGGAATGTCCGGCATAGCGACGGATGCGACCCGGAGCAGTGATAGCACTCGCGGTTGTTTTCCAGAACAAGCTTCCAGTTGCCCTGCTCGACGATGGTCGACTGGTGGGCAACCTTGAGGTTGGAAAGGTCGTGCGGGCCGAGATAGCGTTCAGCCTGCTTTTCCAGTTCCGTGGTGTCGGGAGCAACGGCAGCAAGGCAGATGAACACCATGCCTGAAACAGTCACGCAGTGTACGGTCTTCAGTCCATGGTTTTCCGGCTTGAACTCCGGCCCCATTTCGCGCGCCCACAGAAGCTTGCCGTCGAGTTCGTAGGTCCACTGGTGGTACGGACAGACCAGCTTGGGCGCCGAACCTTTGGATGCAGCACAAATGCGGCTGCCGCGGTGACGGCAGGAATTGTGGAATGAGCGAATGACACCGTCGGCTCCACGCACGATGATGATGTTGTAATCGCCGATCTGAAGCGTGACGTAATTTCCCGACTTCGGCAGCTCGGCAGACGGAATGGCGAAAATCCATTCCTTCTGCCAGATGTTCTTCAGGTCCGCCTGGTAGACGTCGGCATCGGTGTAGAAGGCCTGGGGCAAAGAATACCCGGCTCGTCGGCCCATCAGAAGTGATAGAATTTCCGCATCGCTGAACATGGTGACACATCCTCTTTGGCCGAGTCTCCCGGCCTGTCCTTGCCGGGAACGTTAGGCCCACCAGACCCCACCGCCGTAGCGCAAAAGCGTCATTTGCTTATCCATGTAAGACGCTGCCCAAATTTTCCGCGTGCGGTGCAGCATCACGTCAAATGTCCTTGACCAAACGTAACGCATCATAGATTGCCGCATGGGTGTTGCGAGCCGCAACTGCATCCCCAATGCGGAAAAGCGCGAATGTGCCATCCGGGTTGGCCTCAAGAGGCTGCGAGCGGCCAAAAATCAACGCTTCCTGCTGAACAGCACCAAGGTTTTTCGACATCGGCTTCAGCTCGAAATAGAGTTCGTCCATCGGTATTGTACCGTGATTGACGACGATTTGGTCGAACTCCCGCTCTTCCGTGTGGTTGGAATAGTCTGTTCCGACGACCGCGGTGATCAAGTTCCCGGAACGCTTTGCAGCTTTCAGGCGGTAGGTGACCGTGAAGCGAACGTCCTTGTCCTGCAGCGATCGCATGTAAGGCACCAGGTTCATTGCCATGACATCCGGGGCGAAGGACCTGTCCGGCGTCATGATCTCCACGTGAGCGCCTGATTTTGCGATCATCTCGGCCGCCTGAAGTGCGGGATGATCACCGGCATCGTCGTAGACGAGAACACGTTTGCCCGGCTTGACGTCGCCAGCAATGATATCCCAGGCAGAGACAACAAGATCATTGCCCTCGCTCAGGACTTCCGTATGCGGCAAGCCTCCTGTTGCGACGATCACCACATCCGGGTTTTCTCCCGCGATATCTTCAGCTTCTGCAAAAGTGTTGAAACGGAACTTCACGTCTTTCGCCAGGCACTGGTCCATTCGCCAGTCGATTATGGAGATCATTTCGCGCCTGCGCTCGGATTGCGCTGTCAGCCGGACCTGACCACCGGCATGTGGCGCTGCCTCGAACACGATCACATCGTGCCCCCGTTCACCTGCAACGCGCGCCGCTTCCATGCCGGCAGGCCCTGCGCCAACGACGACCACCTTCTTTTTCGTTTCCGCGAGCGGGATCTCGTGGGGCATGGTCAATTCCCGACCTGTTGCCGGGTTGTGGATGCAAAGCGCATCGCCAGCCTGATAGATGCGGTCGAGGCAATAGGTTGCTCCCACACAGGGGCGGATATCCCCTTCCCGCTTTTCGGCAATTTTCCTGACCACCATCGGGTCGGCCATATGCGCGCGCGTCATGCCGACCATGTCCAGAAGCCCTTCGGCGATCGCATGGCGCGCTGTTGCGACATCGGGGATCTTGGCTGCATGGAAGGTCGGCATGCCGACTTCCTTCTTGATGCGACCGGCGAAATCCAGATGCGGGGCGTTGCGCATGCCCTGAACGGGAATCACGTCTGTCAGGCCAGGGTCGGTGTCGATGTGACCCCGAATGACATTGAGGAAGTCGACCTGTCCCGTAGCCTTCAGGCGGCGGGCAATTTCAAGACCTTCGTCTTCCGTGATGCCTCCGTCCAGATCCTCGTCCGCGGTAAAACGGATGCCCAGAATGAAGTCGTCACCAACCCTCTGCCGAACCGCCTCGATGACTTCGAGTGAAAAGCGCATCCGGTTTTCCAGTGAACCACCGTACGGCCCATCCAGCGTGTTGGTGACCGGCGACCAGAACTGGTCCATCAGGTGACCGTAGGCCTGCAGCTCTATGCCATCCATCCCTCCGGCCTTCATGCGTTCCGCCGCGTCGGCATAGTCGGCTATGATGCGGGCGATGTCCCACTCTTCGACCTGCTTGGGAAAGGCCCGGTGCGCTGCTTCACGTTCATGGCTGGACGAAACCGCAGGTAACCAGTCCCCCTTGTTCCAGTGTGTCCGGCGACCAAGATGGGTCAGCTGGATCATCACCGCACAATCGTGTTCGTGGCAGGCATCCGTTAGCCGCTTGATCCACGGCACGACTTCGTCCTTGTAGGCAAGGATATTGTTGAAGACGGGCGGCGAGTTGCGAGAGACGGCCGCGGAGCCGGCGGTCATGGTCAGTGCGACACCGGCCTTTGCCCGGACCTCGTGATAGGCGCGATACCGGTCCTTCGGCATGCCATCCTCAGGATAGGCAGGCTCGTGCGACGTGATCATGATCCGGTTTTTCAGCGTCAAATGTTTCAGCTGATAGGGCTGCAACAACGGATCTTTCGACATCTCTTTCCTCTCCGGGCATTCCACCGCGTCACGGATTTCCTCAGGTTTGCAAAGATTAATTCCCACCGATCATCTTTGAAAAGTCTGAAAAGCGACATATGTGTCGCTTTTGTCGACATTGGTGTCAATTTTGATTGCCGGCAGGCCGGTGCTTTGTTATCGCAAGCACATGAGCGACCTATTGATCGAAAAAACGTCCGGTTGGCGCGGCACGCGTGAAATCTGGATCGAAGCTGCCTATCAGGCGCTGATTGAACATGGCATTGATGCCGTCAAGGTGATGCCCCTGGCCGACAGGCTCGGTCTGTCGCGGACCAGTTTCTATGGCCATTTCTCAGACCGGAACGACCTGCTCGACGCCTTGATCACCCAGTGGCAAACGAAAAACACCGGCAATCTGGTCAAACGGACCGAGGATTACGCGGAGACAATCACCGAGGCGATCCTGAACCTTTTCGATTTGTGGCTGCTGCCGGAGCTGTTCGATTCCCGGCTGGAATTTGCAATGCGCAACTGGGCACACGCGGATCCGGACCTGACGCCCATGCTGGAAGAAGCCGACCGGGTGCGGATCGAGGCTTTTACGGCGATGTTCGAACGTTTTGGCTATGAACATGCCTCGGCCGACGTGAGAGCCAACACCATGTATCTGACGCAGATCGGCTATATCTCCATCGTCAAGGATCGGCCGAGCGAGCCGCTTGGCCCCAGGCTTCAGCGCATGCCCCACTACATCGAGATCTTTACCGGGAAAACCGTATCCGATGCGGAATTCGCCAGATTTCGCGCGCGCCATCCGCTGGGTCCCGTTAAGACTGAATGATTATGGGTGACCACGACCCGAGTTGATCCTATCCTGCCCCGACAAGGAAGGATCATGACCACCTCGCAAGACGCCTCACCGCCCTCCTTCTCGGCTCCCCCCGGCATTGATGCCGGTTTCTGGCGCCGGACAGCACCGCCGGACTTGCGCAGCCTTTTCACCGACATCATCGGCTACGAAGAGCGAAACCCGCAGACGAACAGGCAGGTTGAAACTGCCTCCTTGACCATTCCGCTCATCCTGAGTTTCGGCGATCCGTTTGAAATCGCGCTCGGTCAGCATCCAACCGCTGAAAATGAGCGCCCCACCTTTCTGGCTGGGCTCAGCAGTTCTCCGGTTTTCATTCAGTCAAATGGCCGTGCCAAATGCCTGCAGATCAACTTTACTCCCGTCGGTGCCCGTCATTTTTTCCGGTTCCCAATGGACCTGCTGACGGACCAGATGTTGCCGTTTGCCGATGTCGCGGAACCGGAACTGGCTGAATTTGTCCGCCGGATCGAGGATCTGACAAGCTGGAATGCGCGGCTCGATCATGCCCTTGCCTACGTCATCAAACGTCTACGGCAAGACACCGTCCAACGAACGCCGGCGGATCATGTGTTGCGACGGCTACTTGAAACCGGAGGCCAGGTCTCAGTCACATCGTTGGCTAAGGAGATTGGCTGGACCCGAAAGCACCTGGCACAAAAATTTCGGAAGGATATTGGCCTTCGGCCCAAGACGGTTGCCCGGGTGATCCGCTTCGGCGAGGTGCTCAAACATGCACAGAACCGCTGCAACATCGATTGGGCCGGCTTGGCGGTTGATTGCGGTTACGCCGATCAGGCCCATCTCATTCGGGACTTTTCCGAGTTTTCCGGTCACTCACCGGAAGCCTGGCGCGCACGGCTGCTGAATGGCACTGCCAACACCTGGTAGGTAACAAAACTTCAATCCCGCAAAATCGCGAAGAGCTATCACCTCCTTCATCAAAGGAGGTACGACATGTCTCATGAAGCAAGCAGAATTTATCCCGTTTTCCGGTTCGGCAATGCCAATGCCATGATCAAGTGGCTCGCAGATTCATTCGGGTTTGTCGAACACGAAGTACACAGGGACGACAACGGCACTGTGGTGCATGCAGAGCTGGCCTTCGGTTCAGCCATGATCATGATCGGTCAGGCCCGAGACGACGCTTTTGCAAAGATCATCGGACATCCGGACGGCCCTTGCGGCAAGGCAATCTACCTGGCTGTGGAGAATGCCGACAAACTGTTCGACCGCGCCACTGCAGCTGGGGCGACAATCCTGGAGGGGTTGACGAACCGGGACTACGGCAGCCGAGAATTCATTTGCCAGGATCCTGAAGGAAACATCTGGAGCATCGGCACCTATTGGCCCAAAACGTCCACGTGAACCAACCAGAAGACCGAATGAACCTCAGGGGTTCGCTGGCCGGAGCAGATCGTGTTGCCGGCCAGTTCACTTGTCCCGGTCGGGTTTAGGCTTTTCCGGTGCCACATAGCTGAGCGGCAAGGCCGTGGTGTTCTTGATCTGCTCCATGGCGAAGGTGGTCGAGACATCCGAAATGTCGATCCGGGAAATCAGCTTCTTGTAAAAGGCGTCATAGGCCTCGATGTCCGGCACGGCGACACGCAACAGATAGTCGACCTGACCTGCCATCCTGTAGAATTCGACCACTTCGGGAAACTCCCGGATGACATCGGCGAATTTCTTCAGCCAGTCTTCGGAGTGCTGGCTCGTGGTAATGGCGACGAAGGCCGTTACCTTCGCATTGACCTTTGCCGGGTCCAGCAAGGCGACGCGACCGGTGATGACCCCGTCTTCTTCCATTTTCTGAATGCGCCGCCAGCACGGCGTGGTCGACAGCCCCACCCTGCGGCCGATTTCAGCCACCGGAACGGTACAATCTTCCTGGAGAATGGACAGGATGCGACGGTCGATACGATCAATCATGAATTCAAGATCCAGCCAGGAGCAACAGAGATTCCCGACCGCGCAGACCGCAACATGTTGGGAAATCATTTTCATTGAAGATAAAAACTCGTAACTGAGTTTCAATGAAAATGTCAATTCTCACCGAAATGAGAATTATTTTCGAATTCCAGCAATTAGGGCACCATTGTAAGGCGCTGAACCTCGCCTCTCAGAACCGGCAGCAGCTCGGTTTCAAACCACGGGTTCTTTCTCAGCCACGCATTGTTGCGCCAGGAAGGATGCGGCAACGGCAGGACCGCCGGTTTGCCGTCCATCTGCCGAGCGAAATGCTGACGCCAGTTCGACACTGTCTCGGTAAGGGATTTCTGCCGGTTTGACCCGAGATGATAGGCTTGGGCATATTGGCCGATAACCAGCACCAGTTCGATCTGCGGCATGGCGGCAAACAAGCGGTCATGCCAGGCCTTGCGGCATTCGGTGCGCGGCGGCAGATCGCCCCCTTTTGCGTCCAGTCCAGGAAAACAAAACCCCATCGGCACGATGGCCAGTTTACCGGCGTCGTAGAAAATATCCTCGTCGATGCCCATCCAGTTTCTCAACCGGTCACCTGAAGGATCGGTGAACGGTCTGCCGCTCTGGTGAACGCGTGTGCCCGGCGCTTGTCCGCAGACACAAAGCCTTGCGGTTCCAGACACTTGCAGAACTGGTCTGGGCTCATGCGGTAACGCCGACTTTTCAGGGTTCTCGACGCAGATCCGGCACGACCGCACGTCAGCGGCAAGTCTGTCGAGTGTTTTCGAATTCGTCTTTTCTGACAATGAGTTGCACCTTGGCACAGCCTGTTAACACTTCCCTTACCACGATCTTGAGGACGATCTTAAGGAATGGTGAGTCAGGTTGAATAAACACGCGGCAGCGCGATAACAAAATCAAAACTTTGGGCAGCAAATGGCATCGGTTGCGTCAGAAACCGGCGACGACAAAGTCACCATCAACGAACAGCGCGCCAAGCGCCGTCGTGAGATGGCGCGCTCGGCCAACGATGTGCGCAGCCGCCTCGGTACGCCTGAAAACTGGTACACGTCTTTCGATCTGGAACGGCAGCATCTGTTTGCCGACACCCGCATCAACGCTGCCTACGCGGTCCCCCTTCTCGCCCTGATCGTTGCCGCGATCTCCGTTCTGTGGATCAACCCGCTCTTCATCGGCGCCTGGTTTACGGCGACGCTTTGCACCCACTTCATGATGGTGATCACCAGCCATTCCTACGAGAAGGCTCCGTCCGACCAGAAAGCCCGCATCTACTGGCGGCGCAGGTTCGCCTTTGGTGACTTCGTCTACGGCTGCAGCTGGGCCAGCTTCTTTCTGCTGCCTCAGACCAGTGAATCCGGCGACGGATTTGTCATCTTTCATTTCGCGACGCTGCTGATCGTGGTTGCCATGAACACGATGCAGTCGGCCACCCTGCCGAAATGCCTTCTTGCCAGCACCTTGCCCATGACACTGATCGTCACCGTCAGCTTCCTGCAGCAGGTGAACCCGATCCACTATACGCTCGCCGCCATGGCGATCGGCGCGCAAGGTTTCTTCCTGATCCTGGGCAACCAGCTTCTGAAGAACGCCAACACCATGCTGGAATACCGGGCCGACAAGGATCACCTGATCGCCGAGTTGGAAACTGCAAACGCGATGTCGGACGAAGCGCGCCGCCGCGCAGAGGCTGCCAACCTTGCCAAGTCCCGCTTCCTGGCCACGATGAGCCATGAACTGCGGACGCCGCTCAACGCCATCCTCGGGTTTTCCGAAATCATGAAGGATGAAGTGCTCGGCAAGATGCACAACAAGAACTACCAGTCCTATGCCGAAGACATTCACGGCTCGGGACAACATCTGCTCAACCTGATCAACGAAATTCTCGACCTGTCCCGCATCGAGGCCGGTCGGCACGAATTGCATGAGGAACCGATCTTCCTGGACGATATCGTCGAGGAATGCGGGACCATGATGAAGGTTCGGGCGAAGGCCAAGACGATTTCGCTTCACCACACCCACGAGCCTGACCTGCCGCGCGTTTGGGCGGACGAGCGAGCCCTGCGTCAGGTGGTGCTCAACCTCCTGTCCAACGCCGTGAAGTTCACACCGGTAAACGGTGAAGTCTGGATCAAGGTCGGACCGACGTCAGATGGCGGACAATACGTCTCGATAAAGGATACGGGCCCCGGCATTCCGGAAGACGAAATTCCGACCGTACTGGAAGCTTTCGGTCAGGGGTCTCATGCCATCAAGACGGCAGAACCTGGGACCGGTCTTGGCCTGTCCATCGTCCAGGCGCTGATCAACATGCACGACGGCAAGTTCTCGCTGAAGTCCAGGCCCGGCGAAGGCACGGAGGTGATCGTCACCCTGCCGAGAGCCAGGATCATGAACTATTCGCCGGATGTCATCTGGGTGGACCCGAACGACAAGGACAGCGGCGTACCGTCCGGCAAGGCAAGATCGGCCTGATCCGCATCAGCGGTTTCAGGCCGCTTCAATTCCTGAAAGAGCTTCAGTCGTCTTTTTCGGACACACCAGCGTCTGCGAAGGTGGCCATGCCGGAGTGCATTTCGGCGGCGGCCTTGGCAATACCGGCAGCGAGTGCAGCACCGGAGCCTTCACCCAGACGCATGCCAAAATCGAGCAGCGCATCCTTGCCCATGTGCTCGAGCACCTTCGCATGGGCCTGCTCTGCCGAAACATGGGCGAAGAGGCAGTGGTCGAGACCGGCCGGGTCCATCGCATAGACAACAGCAGCAGCAGCCGTCGTGACAAAGCCATCGACAATCACCGGAACGCGCTGCAGGCGTGCGGCAATGATGAGGCCTGTCATGGCTGCAATCTCGCGGCCACCGATGCGACGCAGGATCTCCAGCGGATCGCGTTCGCCGTTCAGTCGAGCAACCGCTTTTTCGACAGCATCGCGTTTGCGGGCAAGGCCCTCGTCGTCAACGCCGGTACCGCGCCCGATCCAGTCTTCAGCCTTGCCGCCGAACAGCGCATTTATAACCGCAGCAGCGACTGTGGTGTTGCCGATCCCCATTTCGCCAAGACAGATCAGGTCAATCCCGCCGGCAAGCGCTTCCATGCCATATGCCATGGTCGCAGCGCAATTGGCTTCGTCCATCGCGTCTTCCCGCGTGATGCTGGGGGTCGGCATGTCGACCGCCAGGTCGAACACCTTCAGGCCGATGTCATAAGCGCGGCAGATCTGGTTGATTGCAGCACCGCCAGCCGCGAAGTTCTCGACCATCTGCCGGTTGACTGCACTTGGAAACGCGGACACGCCTTCATCCGCAACCCCATGGGCGGTCGCGAAGATGCCGACCATCGGCCGCGTGATCTTAGGCGGTGCCTTGCCAGACCAGGCGGCCAGCCATTCGGCAATTTCCTCAAGCCTTCCGAGCGAACCGGCAGGTTTGGTCAACTCCGCATCCCGGGCCTTCACCCTCGCGAGCGCATCCTCGTCCGGCCCCGGCATGGATTTCACCAGATTGCGGATATCGTCAAAGGGCAGCGCGGTCTCGGAGAGGGACATGTTCTTTTGGTTCCGGTTGTTCGCGGCCGTCGAGTGGCCACTTGGTCTCGCTTAGCCGCTGTTCTATAACTTCGCCCGGTAAAAACTCAAGCACGGGACCGGCCTGATGAGCTCTGAAACCGACCAAGAGCCTGATTCACAGGTTGAAACGCGGTCCGGAAAAACCCGGGATCGACACCAGGTCTGGCTGCACCGGGGCAAGGCACTCGCCGCGGACACGGCAGCTTGCGTACGATTCTTCTCCCGGCTTCCCCTGCCTGCAGTCAACACCGAAGACGACCCGATGTCCCCTCCGGACTTTGTTCGGATCGCCCGTGCAGCGCCTCTGGCAGGTGCAATCATTGCCCTGCCCGCGGCCGGCGTCGGTGTTGCGCTCGGTTTCACTCAACTGCCGCTTCTGGCCGTTGCGGTTCTCCTGACCGCGGTTCTTGCGGCAACGACCGGAGCTCTTCACGAAGATGGCTTGAGCGACGTAGCCGACGGCTTCTTCGGCGGTGCAACCCGCGAAAGACGCCTCGACATCATGAAGGACAGCCGCATCGGAGCCTTTGGGGCTCTCGCCCTGATGATCTCGGTATTCCTGCGCGCCGTCCTGCTTGCAGCGCTTTGGCAAAAATTCGGACCGGCTGATGCGGCGCTGCTTTTTCTTGCGGGAGAAGCCCTCAACCGGATGCTGCTTGTCTGGCAGTGGCAATGCCTGCCATCTGCAAGACCTGAAGGGCTCGGAGCTCGCTTTGGAAAGCCGTCCCGGTCAACAGTGCAACAAGCTTTTCTTGTGACGTTGCCCGTGATGCTGCCTGCGTTCTTCCTGCTCTCCCTGCCGGCCTTGCTGCTGGCCCTTGTCATCGCCATCGCCGCGGCACATGCGACCGGTCGGCTTGCAGTGGCCAAGATTGGCGGAGCCACTGGCGATGTTTTAGGCGCAGTTCAACAACTCACTGGTCTTGGCTTTCTTGCAGGGATGCTTATGGTGCCGTGAGTAGCGGATAGAGGCCTTGGTGGCGGGAATAGCTCACATGTCAGTATCGGGCAATTCAGTTAGACGAGAAGCAACAGGTTTGCGCGCAGCAACCCTGTTGATCGTTTTTGCCATCTTGTCCGCCTGTTCCGGAAGGCCGGAAGTCGGAGCGCTCGCGCTCAACGAAGACCCGGTCGTTGGTGCCAGGGTAAATGATATCCTGATCGTCACCACGCGCCAGCGGGACGACCGCCCCGACACCTATTTCAGCGGTGAGCGTTCAGCCGCGGTCAATTACGCGGAAGCCTCGATTTCGGTACCGCCTTCTCACAAACCGGGCCAGATCGAGTGGCCCGAAAGTCTGCCGGGTAACCCCAAGACCGACTTTGTTGCGCGCAAGGCCGACTACATTGCCGACAACGCTGCCTTCCGGCGTTCTGTCAACGCCAGGCTTGCAAGTTTGCCGCGTGGCGAACGCGACATAATGCTGTTCATTCACGGCTACAACACGCGCTTTCCGGAAGGGCTTTACCGGTTCGCGCAGATTGTCAACGACAGTCAGTTCCAGGGCGTCCCGGTTCTGTTTACCTGGGCCTCGCGCGGCAAGCTTCAGGATTACGTCTACGACCTCAACAGCGCCGCGATTGCTCGCGGAGCCCTTGAAGAAACGCTTGTGGAACTTGCCAAGACCAATGCCGACAACATCACCATTCTTGCCCACTCAATGGGCAATTGGCTGTTGATGGAAACCGCGGTACAGGCACGACCGGAAAACCGCCGGCTTGTCGCAAAGCATGTCAACGACATCGTTCTGGCGGCGCCCGACATCGATATCGACCTCTTCAAGACCCAGCTCAAGCGAATTGGCCCGATGCCTCGGCCCTTTACCGTTATCGTTTCGCGTGACGACAAGGCCCTGCGCATCTCGCGCACCATTGCAGGTGGCAAGGAACGTGTCGGGGCTTTTTCCAACGATCAGGAACTGGCGGAACTCGGTGCTGTCGTTATCGACGTGACCGAGCTTGAATCGCTGGACAGCACGAACCATTCGAAATTTGCACAGCTTGCACAGCTGCAGCCTGACTTGCGCAAGGCACTCGGCAGCTCCGCACTCGGGTCCAGTGCCGACCACAACCGTGGCGCCAATCTTGGTGACGACCTGGGGTCCTTTGTGGGCACGACGGCACAGGCAGCAGTTACCTTGCCGATCAAGGTCATCACCGCGCCGTTCACCTATGCGTCAGGCGGCTATTGATCCGGTCATTATTCGCTGTTTTCCGCCCAATACAGTCTTGGCAACGCCACAATCTGCGGCCATATGCGCTTCATGAAGTCACCTTGTATCAACATCTGCCAGATCGACGCCAAATCAGGCCTTTGCGCAGGCTGCCTGCGCACTCTTGACGAAATCGCGTCCTGGGCGAGTTACAGTGAGGCCAAGCGCAACCAGATCCTCGCAGAATTGGCGAACCGGCCTCAGTCGACCACTCCACCCGGAGTGCGAGGATGAACAATCCCAGAAACTACCGCGGCCTGATGGTTGTCATTCTGGTGCTGGTCATGGCCGTTGCCGCTTTCTATGCGTTTTTTGGTGACCCGACCGACCCGGCGAATGTCAACTTCGATGACACTGGCCCCCGGGTTGTTGCCCTTTCCGCACTCGCCTTCGTTTTTCTGGCCAGTTTCCTGTTCGGCCAGCCGAAAGCCCGCGAAATCCTGCATGGCACGGTTTTCTGGGGAGGGTTCTGTGCCCTGCTCGTTGTAGGCTATGTCTACAAGGCGGAACTGGTCCAGGCGGGTTACCGCGTTCTTGGAGCACTGGCACCCGGACTTGCCGTGACCCAGCCCGACGGCACCATTCTGATTGTCCGCGATGCTGGCGGACATTTTGTACTGGATGGACGCATCAACGGTGCCCGTGCGGAGTTTCTGCTTGATACAGGTGCCAGTGCCGTTGTCCTGACCTATGAAGACGCGCTGCGTGCCGGCTATCGCCCACAAGACCTGACATTTTCAGTACCGGTTTCCACCGCCAACGGCCGTGCACTGGTCGCGCCGGTAAAGATCGACACGATCACCATCGGCGATCACACGCTGCGCAACATCCGCGGTTTCGTCGGGCGCCAGGGGACGCTCGATTCCAGCCTTTTCGGCATGACCGCACTTGATCATCTGCGCAGTTGGCGCATCGAAGGCGACAAGTTGATCATGACGCCTTGAGCGGATCGGGAACCGCGCGATAGTCCTATTCGGCTGCCGCCAGTTCGGCTCCTGCAGGACTGACCGCTGCAAGCGCCTTTTCGACCACTTCCAGACCAGCACCGGGCTTGATCGCCTCCACTGTCAGAATGCGCCGCCAGGACCTAGCCCCCGGACGCCCGTGGAACAGGCCCAGCATGTGCCGCGTCATATGTGCCAGCTTTACGCCCTTGCCCAATTGCTCTTCCAGATAAGCCATATGCGCCTTCACTGCATCCCATGGCGAGACGTCCGACCCGCTGGCGCCATAGAGCCGCCGGTCGACCTCTCCCATGATCTGCGGAGTGTGATAGGCAGCGCGGCCAAACATCAGGCCATCCAGGGTCTCCAGGAACGGCTCCGCCTGGTCCAGCGTCTGCAAGCCACCGTTGAGGCCGATGAACCTGTCCGGCAGACGCTGCTTCAGGCGCAGAACCCTCTCATAGTCGAGCGGTGGAATGTCCCTGTTTTCCTTTGGGCTGAGTCCCTTGAGCCAGGCCTTGCGCGCGTGTACCCACAAGGCATCTGCGCCCGCAGCAAAAACGGCATCCGCCATGGCGTCAAGCGCCACTTCAGTGTCCTGTTCGTCGACACCGATCCGGCATTTCACGGTTACGGGAATATCGACGGCGGCCTTCATGGCCTCGACACATGCCGCCACCAACGCGGGCTCTTCCATCAGGCACGCGCCGAAGCGGCCGGACTGAACCCGGTCGGACGGGCAACCCACGTTGATATTGACCTCGTCATAGCCAAAATCGGCAACGATCCGCGCGGCTTCCGCCATGTCCTTCGGATCAGATCCGCCCAACTGACAGGCAACCGGGTGCTCAATATCGGAAAAGCCTAGCAGATGCTGCCGGTCGCCATGGATCACCGCTCCAGTCGTCACCATCTCCGTATAGAGCAGCGCATGCCGCGTCAGTTGCCGGTGAAACGCGCGGCAATGGCGATCCGTCCACTCCATCATGGGGGCGATGGAAAACTTATGCTCTTGATACTGTTGCATTTTTCTTCAACTGCAAGGAACTGGCTCCGGACGTCCACCGTCCAGGCTGGACACGCCGCGAGGTGCGTTATCCAAGCTTGTTCTCATGTCGATCGACTTTACTAGACGCGAAATAACAAATTTCGGGGCTTTTCAAAAGCTCCGCTTTTCACAAAGGATGATTTCAACGTCCCTAGCGTCTATTCCGCCAAAGACCGCCAGCGCGACACGCCAGTGCCCTGGACGCCGGCTGATCTGGAAGGAACTGGCCGGACGGCGGAGGTCGGGCGGCGCGGAAATTGCGATGTCCCGATCGTCAGCCAAGGTAAAGCTGACGGTGGTCAGATCGGCTGTAATGCCCAGGCCGACAGCTTTCAGATACGCCTCTTTCAGCGTCCAGAAATCCAGAAATCTGGAGGTTTTGTCAGCTCCTTCAACCTTCGCCAGCTCTTGTCTTTCTCCGGGTGAACAAACGTCGCGCATCAACATGTCTACTTCGACCGTGCGCTGATCCGTTTCCGCATCAATGCCGATCACGCCCTCTCTCGTCACGGCGCAGGCAACCAGGCCACGTGTATGCGTCAGGCTGAAGTCGAGGTCTGACCGTCCGGCGACTGCCGGCTTTCCCGTAGCCATTGGCGCGAACTCCCAGTCGCGCGGTGCCGTACCGGGTTCCAGATCACTCAGGGTTTTCCGCAGCAAAGCATGTGCAAGCGCGTAGTCCTTCCGGTCCTGATCGAAATGAAACGCATGAAACCGCTGTAGTTCATCCTCCGAGAGAATTTCCAGTGCAGATTCGAGATCCTCGGAGCTGCAGCCGACCGTCCCCAGAATGATCGCCTTGGTGCCTGGCAAGTTAACTCCCGGAACTCTGGAGATGGTAATCGGAGGGCAGACTGTTTCACCCTGTTGAGAAGTGACCTGGACACTGGCCAGGCTCTACCGTCACGAACTCAGCCGACGGTTTCATACCGTGGCATCAGCCGGACTGGACACCTTGCTGATCCTGCCTTCTTCCATCCAGACGATCTTGTCTGCAACATCGAAATACCGGTCGTCATGCGTGATCGCGATGACTGTGCGGCCTTCTTTCTTCAGTTTCATCAGGAAATCTGTATAGAACCAGCGCCGATACTCCGGATCCTGATCGGCGGCCCATTCGTCAAAGAGGTAGACATCCCTGTCTTCCAGCAGGGCAACGACCATGGCGAGCCGCTTTCTCTGGCCGGTGGACAGGTTCGTCGTGCTGAACCTGTTGTTCCGGTAGTGAACCTTCTCGTCCAGTTTCATGTCTTCCAGCAGGTCATAAAGCTTCTGTTCGTCCGTCAAATCCACACCATAAAGCCGGTCGAAGAGGTGGAAATCGGAAAAGATGACCGAAAACAGGCTGCGATACCGGTCGATGTTTTGAGGTTTGACGACCTTGTCGTCCCATGACAAATGACCACCATCCGGCTCATAGAGACCTGTCAGGATCTTCGCGAGAGTCGACTTGCCGCTGCCGTTGCCCCCCACGATGAAGACCATTTCGCCCGATGCAATTTCCAGGTCACACGGCCCGATCGAAAACGGGCGGTCGCCATCTTCGCTATGATAGGTGTAGGCGATCTTCTTCAGGGATATGCCTTTGGAAAGCCTTGCCTGCCGCACTTCGCTGCGCTCTTCCGAGGCTTCGCTGTGTTTTTCCAGAAGCTCTCTCAATTCCTCGATATTGGACACCGCCAGATTGGCACGCGAAACCACCGGCAACATGCGGATGATCGAGGTGATCGCGCCGCTGGCAAAGACGATCACCGTGACAATCTTGCCCGGGATCGAGAGGTCCGACACATAAAACGGTATCGCAAAGACCAGCGTTCCCATGAGCGTGTAGAAGAAGACATCACTGACAGACTGACCATAGTTGAAGGAGCGGCCGGATTCCACCCGTAGATCCTCGACCTGCTCTGATCGCGGAATGATGTAGTTGTGGAAGAGATCGTCGCTGCGCTGCGCGTTCAGTTTCACTTCCTTGAAGCCGCTGAGAATATTCTCGAAGCTGTTGTGAAAGGCCTGTTCGCTCAGGCTTGCCTGGCGCATCAGTTCCTCCGCATCGCGGTAGCTCTTGCGATAGAAGAAGATGGCGCCGGCCAGAAACGCCAGGGTGACGATAAAGGCCAGCGGCGAGAGATAGCAGATATAGAGCGCCGACATGACCAACTGCATGACGAAATAGATCAGACCGACAAGCGCTGGCGCCGTTTCCTCGATTGTCTGATGGTCACGACCAACTGCTGCCCTGATACGGGTCAGGCCGATTTCTTCGACGGTTGCCAGGTTCAGACTGCGGACTTGCGCGGTCACCCGGATCCGCAAGCGACACAGATAATCGGCGATGATTGCGGTTGCCATGTTGAGGGCGCGATTCATCGTGAAGAGAACGGTCGCGCAGCCAAGCACGAAGAGACCGAGATACTGCCACTGCAGACCGGTGTTCTGCTGATAGTTCGTCACCGCGTTGATGACGGCGATAATCAGCCCCATGACCAGCCCGGGCACCAGGGAAAGCAGCAGGAAGGTGCGTTTGCTGTCGCCCGCTTCACGATACAAAAGACGAAAGAAATTCATCGAAGACCAGGCGCTCCAGGTGGATCATCACCGCTTGAGAAATATGTCAGTTCAGGGCAGCATCCCGAAGGCTTTTCGGGCGGATGTCGGTCCAGTTGGCGTTGACATAGTCCACGCAGTCCTGCCGCTTGCCGGGGCCGAATACCGACCGCCAGCCATCGGGAATCGGCACGAATTCGGGCCAGAGAGAATGCTGTTCCTCGTCATTCACCAGCACATGGAAAATGCCGTCCGGATCGTCGAATGGATTTGTCATCGCCGTCTCTCCCAACCTTGCGCGTCAGTCTTTCCACGCCGTGTTGCACCAGCCGAATTCATCATAATCATCAAGGCACTGGTCAACAAGCGACAGCATCTGGTCCATTGAACCGTCGCGCCGTGCGATTGCAGGAAGCTGCAGTTTCACCTCTTCATGATTGCCGGCATAATTGCGCTCGTAAAGCTCGTGACGCCCTGCAAATTCCGAGCCCGTGGCGTCCCACAGCAGCTTCATCAGCTTGATACGGTCCTTGTAGCCGACGCCGTTGGAGCCGCGCACGTACCGTTCCAGATAACCGTCGATTTCAGGGTTCTGGAAATCCTTTGCGGAAGACGGCAGATAGATCAGCGCGGACGCGACGATCTTCTGGACAATCTCCTTCACACGACCGTAGGCATCGGGCGCAAGCGCGCGATAGGCCTGCGCGGCCGATAGTCCCGGCAGGAAAGCACCGTCTGCAAAGGCTTCTGGTGTCCGGGCCATTGCATCCGACAACGACCAGAACAGGTGACGCAGGGCGATCACCTCCCCTTGCAGAACCTGATTTCCGCGAAACTCGTCACCACTGGTGATGTGCAACGCCCTGGTCAGTAGACCGGCGAGAAAGTCCAGCTTCACCGCAAACCGGGTGCATCCGTGGAAACAGGTGCCTTGCAGGTAGCCCGTGTCCATCAGGAAGTCGATCGGCTTGTGTGCAGGCCCATAGACCAGCACGTTCTCCCAGGGCACGAAAACGTTGTCGAGAACGAGGATGGCGTCATTTTCGTCGAAGCGGGAAGACAGCGGGCTGTCGAACGGCGTCGAGGATTGGCTCGCCGCATATTCGTAGGAATTCCGGCAGATCAGCTTGATACCCGGCGTCGACATGTCGAGAAAGAACATGAAGGCCGTAGGCGGTTCGTTGGTTTCCGAGACCGCGTGATGGCTGAGAAAGTTGTAGTGGGTAAGTGCTGCCGAAGTCGCGACGACCTTTGCACCTGAAAGATAAAGCCCCGCGTCTGTTTCCTTGACAACGTGAACCAGGATGTCTTTTGCATCGCTGAAAGGCTTCGCCCGGTCAATCGGCGGATTGGCCACAGCATGATTCATGAAATAGGTGCGCTGCTGAGCCAGATGATACCAGCAACGCGCGTTGTCTGCGAAAGGCCCGTAATAGGCCGCGTTGGCGTCCAGCGTGTTGACGATGGCTGCCTTGTAGTCCGGTGAGCGCCCCATCCAGCCATAGCTCAGCTTCGCCCATTCCGCGATCGCCTTCTGTTGCCCGAGCAGGTCCTCTGCCGATCTGGCCACCTTGAAATATCGGTGTGTGTAGCCGGTTGGATCGGCATCGGCAGGTGCGGTCAGGATATTGGTGCCGCTGTCGTGGTCCTGGTGCAGGGCATCGTAAAGCCGTGCCAGGGATCGTACCGAGTTGCGAAAGGCAGGATGACCCGTCAGGTCGGTCACCCGCTCTCCATTGAAATAGACACAGCGCTGGTCCTGGAGACTGTCGATGAACTCCGCGCCGGTCATGGGCGTCGCGCGCTGCACAGCGTGTTCCGGTTCCACGGGATTGAGGATATCAACCGACATTCTTTAGTCTCCCTTCCGCAACGGCCTGCCTGAACGGCTGATCGCCAAGGTTCATCAAAGCATTCAGCCCCTCACCGATTTCACAAAGGGCCTGCTGCGATGTCATTTCATGGTGTGTACAGTCGAGTGCGTGCGCCTCGAATTGTCCGCTTGTCCGGTTTTCCCAGGGATCGGCCTCAACACCCAGCATACGCTTCGTATCGTTCGAAGCGTAATGCACCAGGGGACAGTTTAACGTCTTGGGCCGATAGCCATGTGCGAGCAGCGCGTTGTTTCGGGCGATCCGCAGCATGTTGTTGAAGTCGACTGGGCTGAGGTCTGCCAGAGGATGGGCACTGTCTTCCAGAAATCTCCGGACATCCTCAAAGGTAATGTCTTCGGGTACTCGTCCATGCGGATCGAAGCCGATCATTTCAAGGAACGCACCGCGCGCTCCACTATCTGAAAGATCCGGCAACGGGTCTCCTTCGTGCATCGGATAACTGTCCAGAAGCATCAGGAACTCGACGTCTCTGCTGCTTTCTTCCAAAAGACGTGCCATTTCGAAGGCAGCCAGCCCTCCGAACGACCAGCCAAGCAACCGAACCGGGCCCGTGCTGGCCACCTTGTTGACACTTGCGACGTAATCGGCCGCCATTTGGTTCAGCGTTGAAGGCAAAACGGCCTCGCCGATGTAGCCGCGCGCCTGAAGGGCGATGATCGGGACATCGGCTGGCAGGACGGAAGCAAGACCGGCATACGTCCAACCAAGACCGAAGCCCGGATGAACGCAGAATAGTGGCGCCTGACATCCTGCCCGCCGGATCTGCAGCACCGGCTCCAGCAAACCGGTCTTGCGACCTTGCCGGAGCGACAGCAGACCGCGCACCGTTGGTGTTTCGAAAATATCTCGAAGGCTGACGTCCAGGCCCATGCGTTCCTTCATCAGTGCCTTCAGGCGTGCGGCGAGCAGCGAATGCCCCCCCATGTCAAAGAAACTGTCTTCCGGTCCCGGTACTACGCCGGGCAGCAGTTCAGCGAAGAGATTGCACAACAACGTTTCCTGGAGTGTTGCCGGACTTGTTTCTCCCTGTTTCCAGACAGGATCCGGCAGCGCCAGACGGTTCAGCTTTCCATTTGGTGTCAGCGGCAATTCCGGGAGTACGATTAAAGCGCCAGGCACCATGTAGTCAGGCAGGTTTCGCTGGAGCACGGAACGAAGCTCTTCAGTGTTAAGTTCAGCCCCTTCTTCCGGAACAACATAAGCAACGAGCGAAGAACCTCGCGCTCCATCCGGCCGGTCCAAGACCACCGCCTGCGCAATATTCGTCATCGATGCGATGGTCGCCTCGATCTCGCCAAGCTCGATACGATGGCCTCGAATCTTGACCTGGCTGTCTCCGCGTCCCAGGAACACAAGCTCACCGTTGCTTCTGCGATAGACCGTGTCCCCGGTCCGGTACATACGCGCTCCATGGGCTGCAAACGGATCGGCAACAAAGCGTTCGCTCGTCAGGTCCGAACGCCCGTGATAGCCACGTGCGAGTCCAAGCCCGCCAATGTAGAGTTCGCCGGAAATACCGTCGGCGACAGGCTGAAGGGTCTCATCTAGTACGTAGACCTGCGAGTTCCACAAAGGTTGCCCGATAGACGGAATGCCCGAACTTTCAGGGCGAACAGATGCGCTCACAGACCAGATCGTTGTCTCGGTCGGGCCATAGACATTCGTCACCGGCCCTGCGGTTTGCAGCTGCGACGCTAGTCCGCCGTCCAGAGCCTCACCGCCCACAAGAACCTGCAAACGCGGTAGTGGCCCAACCTCCAGAAGCGACCGCCAGAGCGATGGCGTTGCCTGCATGACCGTTGGTTTTTCCTGCTTGATCCAGTCATGGAGACGGTCCGCTTCGCGCTGGTTGCCCTCGAACAGCACTACGCCTGCACCAACCAGCAGCGGGCCGTAGAGCTCAAGCCCGGCAATGTCGAACCCGATCGTGGTCGCACTGAGCACCTTGTCCTGCGGCAGAAGGCGAAGCTCGGTACTCAGGCAACACAGAAGGTTCTTGAGTCCCTCGCGCGTAACGACGACACCTTTCGGCTTACCGGTCGAGCCGGACGTGTAGATGACGTAGGCCGGGTGCGCGGGATCAATCGGCTGTTTCCGGTCGGCATCGGTCGGGGCCGAAGCGGACATTGCAGCCAGCTCGACACCGGTCGCCTCGGCATCCAGCAGCAGAAGCGCCGATGTCGGCGCACCGTCCGTCAAGGCGGCTGCCGTTGCCGTCTCGGAGATCACAAGACGCGGCGCGGCATCGTCCAGCATCATCGCAATGCGGGCTGCCGGATAGTCCGGATCCAGCGGCAGATAGGCGGCGCCCGTTTTCAGCACCGCCAGCAGCGCCACGATCATGTCCGGACGTCTCGGCAAGGCAATCGCGACCCGGTCCTCAGCACCAATGCCGCGCCGGATCAGAAGATGCGCCAGCCGGTTTGCCCGTACCTCAAGCTCGGCATAGGTCAGCCGCTCCGTGCTGCCGATAACCGCTTCCCGCGTTCCAAACCGGGAAGCCGTTGCAGAGACAAGCTCCGTCAGATCCCCTTCCGGCAAGGCGTGCCGTGTTCCGTTCCACCGGTCCTGCACAGCCTTTCTTTCGGAAGCCGGCAGCATCTCGAGAGATCCCAGCGGCGCTTCCGGACGGGAGACCATCTGCGCCAGTACATTGCACAGCTGCCCCAGGAGACTGCGGCCAAGGTCTGCACCGATCCGTTCTTCCCGGCAATCCAGCCGCAGCAGCAGCCGTTTGCCCGGAACGACCATCAGGCTCAAAGGATAGTGGGTCTGGTCATGCACCTCGACACCGCTGATCCGCAGGCCATCCGGCGAAGCCTCATGGGTCTCGTCGCTGAAGGGATAGTTCTCGAACACCACCAGCGTGTCGAACAGGTCTCCAAGTCCCGCTTCTGCCTGAATCTCCGGCAGCCCCAGATGCTGGTGCGGCAGAAGTGCGGCCTGACGGGACTGCAGCTCCTTCAGGAAGCTGCTGACGGATGTTGCCGGAACAGGCTTGGCACGCACCGGCACGGTGTTGATGAAGAGGCCCGCCATGGTTTCGACGCCGGTGATCTCGGCAGGTCGGCCGGAGACCGTCGTGCCGAAGACCAGATCATCCCGCCCACAGATGCGGCCAAGCACGACCGACCAGGCGCCCTGGAGTACCGTGTTCAAGGTGATGTCCAGCGTGCGGGCCAGGCCTTCCAATGACCGGGTTGCGTCCTCGCTCAGGAGATCGTCAAAGCGCAGCACCGCACTGCCTTCAGCAGACGAGGAGCCGGAGGACGTGTTTGCAGACTGGCCATAGACAGAGGCCGCCAGCCGGGTCGGTTCCTCCAGACCGGACAGTGCTTCTTGCCAGGCCGCTTTCGCAGCCGTCTTGTCCTGCTGCTGCAGCCAGCCGAGATACCGGTCAAACGGCGTTACTGGCGGCAGAACCCCTGCCCCGCCGGCTTCATAAATCTCCTTCAGCTCCCGCATCAGCACCGGCAACGACCAACCGTCGAGAAGAATGTGGTGATTGGTCAACACCAGCCAGGCACCGCCATCCGGACGTTTTACGAGGCAGACACGCAGCAATGGACCTTGAGCAAGGTCGAAACGGATCTCCCTGTCTTCCAAGAGAAACCGCTCCAGCGCCGCTTCCGGATCTGCGTCCTCGGACAAGTCCACCTGCACAAACGGCAGCTCGACCTTCGACAGGACCACCTGAACGGGATCGCTCAGGCCTTCGTGGCAGAAGACTGCCCGCAGGGGAGCGTGCCGGGCAACGAGAGCCTGAAGGCTCGCCTCAAGACGCTGCACATCCACCGGGCCATCCAGGCTGACCACCGTCTGCACCTTGTAGGCGTCCTCGCCCGTCTCAGCGTCCATCAAGGCGTGAAACAGCAAACCAGACTGAAGGCCCGTCAACGGCCACACCGTCGATAACAAACCGCCGTAGCGTTCAACAAGCAAGTCGACATCGTCCTGCGAAACAGCAGCCAGCGGGAAATCCGAAGGCGACTGACCACCGGCTTTCGACCAGTCACCGTGTGCTGCCAGCCGGATCAGAGCGTCTTCCCAGAGTGTCTTGAATTCAGCGGTCTCTTTTTCCGAAAAATGTCTGCTGGCAAACCCGAACTCGGTGTGGAGGCAAAAGCCCTTTTCCTCTTCGATCGCCTGACAATCGATGGAAAGCATGTGAGCAAGCGGTGTTGCCGGATCGAAACCGCCCCGCATTCCACCAAAGAACGGCGCCGCGCTCCAAGCACCACCAGCGCCCGCCGGAAAACGACCGAGATAGTTGAAGGCGATCTGCGCCTTGTTTTCACTCACAAGTTTGGCGGAGGTCTCCTTGTTGAGATACCGCAGCATTCCATAACCAAGGCCATGATCGGGACGTACGGAGGCTTGCTCCTTGATCTCGATAATGAGCTGCTTCAGGTCCGCGTCGGAGATACCGGAAATTCCATTCCCTGCCTTCGTGGCCTCCAGCCGTGCCGGGAAGACGCTAGTGAACCAGCCGACAGTTCGGCTGAGGTCGACGTCTCCAATCGCTTCGCGTCCATGCCCTTCGACATCGCACAGGATCGGCCCACCCGGTTTTCCGGACCTGGAAGTTTTGAAAGCCCCAACGGCAAGGCCAAGTGCCGCCAGAAGCACATCCTGCGGTCCGCAGCTGTAAAGAGCAGGCAGTCGGGTCAGGATCTGCTCGGTTTCCTCAGCGCTCAGAAGGCTAGCAAGAGAGTTCAACGTTTGAACCGTATCCAGCATGCGATCCAGATCACCTTCCAGAAAGCGCTCAGTGCCGGATGAAAGAAGCGCGCTCCAGTACCCCTCTTCAGATACGCGCGCATCGGAGGCCGCATCGGCTTGCAGCAGCCTGCTCCACCCTGGGAAAGAAGTGCTTTCAGGTTCCAGGCTGATCGGGCGGTCGGCCAACCAATCGTCCCAAGCTGTCCGAAGATCGTCGCTCAGGATGCGCCAGGAGACACCATCGATCACCAGGTGGTGCGCCACAAGCAGAAGCAGACCCGGCTCCATCTGGCCACGGTCAAACCAGATGGCACTGAACACCTTGCCTCGCGAAAGAGACAAGGCCTCAACTGCGGCGGTATGCTGTTCTTCCAGAAGATCTTTCAGCCCGTTTTCATTTTCGATCTCACTCAGGCTGATGTGCTTGACAGGGAAAACATCAGTGAACTCGGCAACCGGGGCAATCTTCATCGCCGGCGTAGTCTTGTTCGCTCGAGCCCGCAGCATCCCGTGCCGCTGGACGATTGCCCCCAGAGCTGTTTGCAGGAATTCGGCATTTGCCCCTTTCGGAAGCATCAGACAGGTCGACTGGAAAAAGCCGTCGGCGGGACCACCCAGTTCTGCAAACCAGCGCAGGATTGGCGTCGGCAAAACGGTATCTGGCTCGAATTCCTTCAGTTCATTGACTTCCGGTCCTTCAAACGTCCTTGCCACGCTCGCAAGCTTTGCAACCGTCTTGTGATCGAAGACGTCTTTCGGTGTTGCCTTGAGACCCTTTCGACGCAACAGTCCAACAAGCCGGATTGCCGATATGCTGTCGCCGCCGAGACCGAAGAAGCTGTCGTCGAGCGCGGGAGGTGAAATGCCGAGCGTTTCGGCAAAAGCGGCGGCTACCGCCTGTTCTGCGGGAGACTGCCGTCTTGTTTCTTCAGCTCTTTGCGGGCGGCTCGGTGCCGGCAGGGCCTTCCTGTCGATCTTGCCGTTCGGAAGCCTTGGCAAGTAGGGCAAGAGGTCTATCTGTGCCGGAACCATATAATCCGGCAGACGGTCGGCGCAATAGCGCTGCAGCTCTTCTGCACTTGGATCCGATCTTTCCTGCCCGATCACATAGGCAACAAGCCTCGAAGCGCCCTTCCGGTCGCTGTAGACGCTCACGAGACATTGGGCGACATCGCTACGTTCCAGAAGCACACGTTCGATCTCGCCCGGCTCGATACGTCGTCCCCTGACCTTGACCTGCGCATCACTGCGGCCCAGGAAAAAGAGGTTGCCGTCCTCCGCCCGATAGACGAGATCCCCTGTTCGGTACATTCGCCGTCCGGCACCGGCGAACGGGTCGGCGACAAATCTGGAAGAGGTCAGATCCGCAAGGTTCTGATAGCCCCGCGCAAGACCGGCACCGCCGATGTACAGTTCCCCCGCCACGCCGTTCGGGACGGGCTGCAGCGTTTGATCAAGTACGTAGAGGCTGGAATTCCAGATCGGCAACCCGATGGGCGCGATATCGACTTCCTGAACAGGTGTCAGCGGCAAGCTCATGGAACCGCACACGGTCACTTCCGTAGGGCCGTAAGCATTGACGAGGCAACAACGGTCAGACCATCTGCGAACTTCCGGCACACTGATGGCTTCACCGGCCGTTACCAGCACACAACCTTCGGGAAGGTCTGTCGTCGACATCACGCTCAAGAGGCTCGGCGACAACGTGATATGCGTTACCTGTTGCGCATACATGAATGTCTTCAAGGCTGCGGGATCTGTGAATGCCTGTCTTGGCCAGATCACAAGAGCCGCACCGGAGACCAGTGCCGTGGCGATTTCCGAAAAGGCGGCGTCAAAACTAAAGGATGCGAACTGCGCGACCCGAGACTGTTCCGAAATCGCAAACTGTTCGATCTGGGCATAGGCGAGATTTGAAAGCCCCTCGCGCGTAACGACGACACCTTTCGGCTTACCGGTCGAGCCGGACGTGTAGATGACGTAGGCCGGGTGCGCGGGATCAATCGGCTGTTTCCGGTCGGCATCGGTCGGGGCCGAAGCGGACATTGCAGCCAGCTCGACACCGGTCGCCTCGGCATCCAGCAGCAGAAGCGCCGATGTCGGCGCACCGTCCGTCAAGGCGGCTGCCGTTGCCGTCTCGGAGATCACAAGACGCGGTGCGGCATCGTCCAGCATCATCGCAATGCGGGCTGCCGGATAGTCCGGATCCAGCGGCAGATAGGCGGCGCCCGTTTTCAGCACCGCCAGCAGCGCCACGATCATGTCCGGACGTCTCGGCAAGGCAATCGCGACCCGGTCCTCAGCACCAATGCCGCGCCGGATCAGAAGATGCGCCAGCCGGTTTGCCCGTACCTCAAGCTCGGCATAGGTCAGCCGCTCCGTGCTGCCGATAACCGCTTCCCGCGTTCCAAACCGGGAAGCCGTTGCAGAGACAAGCTCCGTCAGATCCCCTTCCGGCAAGGCGTGCCGTGTTCCGTTCCACCGGTCCTGCACAGCCTTTCTTTCGGAAGCCGGCAGCATCTCGAGAGATCCCAGCGGCGCTTCCGGACGGGAGACCATCTGCGCCAGTACATTGCACAGCTGCCCCAGGAGACTGCGGCCAAGGTCTGCACCGATCCGTTCTTCCCGGCAATCCAGCCGCAGCAGCAGCCGTTTGCCCGGAACGACCATCAGGCTCAAAGGATAGTGGGTCTGGTCATGCACCTCGACACCGCTGATCCGCAGGCCATCCGGCGAAGCCTCATGGGTCTCGTCGCTGAAGGGATAGTTCTCGAACACCACCAGCGTGTCGAACAGGTCTCCAAGTCCCGCTTCTGCCTGAATCTCCGGCAGCCCCAGATGCTGGTGCGGCAGAAGTGCGGCCTGACGGGACTGCAGCTCCTTCAGGAAGCTGCTGACGGATGTTGCCGGAACAGGCTTGGCACGCACCGGCACGGTGTTGATGAAGAGGCCCGCCATGGTTTCGACGCCGGTGATCTCGGCAGGTCGGCCGGAGACCGTCGTGCCGAAGACCAGATCATCCCGCCCACAGATGCGGCCAAGCACGACCGACCAGGCGCCCTGGAGTACCGTGTTCAAGGTGATGTCCAGCGTGCGGGCCAGGCCTTCCAATGACCGGGTTGCGTCCTCGCTCAGGAGATCGTCAAAGCGCAGCACCGCACTGCCTTCAGCAGACGAGGAGCCGGAGGACGTGTTTGCAGACTGGCCATAGACAGAGGCCGCCAGCCGGGTCGGTTCCTCCAGACCGGACAGTGCTTCTTGCCAGGCCGCTTTCGCAGCCGTCTTGTCCTGCTGCTGCAGCCAGCCGAGATACCGGTCAAACGGCGTTACTGGCGGCAGAACCCCTGCCCCGCCGGCTTCATAAATCTCCTTCAGCTCCCGCATCAGCACCGGCAACGACCAACCGTCGAGAAGAATGTGGTGATTGGTCAACACCAGCCAGGCACCGCCATCCGGACGTTTTACGAGGCAGACACGCAGCAATGGACCTTGAGCAAGGTCGAAACGGATCTCCCTGTCTTCCAAGAGAAACCGCTCCAGCGCCGCTTCCGGATCTGCGTCCTCGGACAAGTCCACCTGCACAAACGGCAGCTCGACCTTCGACAGGACCACCTGAACGGGATCGCTCAGGCCTTCGTGGCAGAAGACTGCCCGCAGGGGAGCGTGCCGGGCAACGAGAGCCTGAAGGCTCGCCTCAAGACGCTGCACATCCACCGGGCCATCCAGGCTGACCACCGTCTGCACCTTGTAGGCGTCCTCGCCCGTCTCAGCGTCCATCAAGGCGTGAAACAGCAAACCAGACTGAAGGCCCGTCAACGGCCACACCGTCGATAGCAAACCGCCGTAGCGGCTGCTGACAATGCTCAGATCTTCCTCGCTGATCCATCCTGACTTGAGATCAGTTCCGATCTCCGGCAATTGCTGCCTTTGCGCAACCGTTGCCAGCTCTGCAGGGGTCTTGTTGCTGAAGACATCTCTTGCCGAAAACACCAGCCCTGCTCGCCGTGCTCGGCTGACCAGTTGAATGGAGAGAATACTGTCGCCGCCAAGTGCGAAGAAGTTGTCGGCAGGCCCTACGGTTTCCAGACCAAGAACATCAGCAAACAATGCGCAGATATCGGTCTCGGTTTGCCCCGCAGGTACCTTCGCTCCATCGCCGTGAATTTCAGGCGCAGGCAGGCGCTTGATGTCCAACTTGCCATTGGTCGTGAAAGGAAGTTGTTCCAGAAGAACAAAATGGGCTGGCACCATGAATGCAGGGAGTGTCTCGGCAAGCCTTTTTCGCAAGCCTGCAAGATCTGGTTCTCCTATCCCCGTACCAACCACATAGGTAACTAGTTTCTTTTCCCCGGGCCTGTCTTCACGCACGATCACCGTGCACTGGCCTATGTCCGACTGCCTACCGATAGCGTTTTCGATTTCCTGCGGCTCGATACGGAAGCCATTGATCTTGACCTGGTGGTCGGCACGTCCGACGAAGGTCAGCAAGCCGTCACTGCGCCAGCGCACCAGATCTCCGGTGCGATACATTCTGCTGCCTGCGGGCCCCGCGGGATCGGAAACGAAGCGCTCGGCTGTCAGACCGGTCCGGTCGAGATAGCCAAGCGTCAGGCAGTCACCGGCCAGGTAAAGCTCGCCCACCATGCCGATACCGACAGGTTGCAGGCGGTCATCCAGAATTCGGACGCTACAATTGTCGCGCGGCAACCCGATGGGAACCTTGTGCGCGGATTTCTCCAGCGTGTGCATTGCGTGCCAGGTCACGAAGGTCGTGCCCTCTGCCGGGCCATAGCCATTGACGAACCGCGTACCAGGCGAAGCTGCCGTTGCCCGGCGCAAGGCTTCTGCGGAAGCCGCCTCACCACCTATCAGCACTGACCTTAAAGGCTTGAATGCTTCGGGTTTTTCACCTGCAATGATGTTGAAAAGACGTGTCGTGATACAGGCCGCAGATACCTTGTGCTCTTCGACCAGCCGCGCAATCGTTTCAGCATCGAGAATGCCAGGCGGCGCGACGAAAAGCTCCTGCCCCAACATGAGCGGTGTCCAGATTTCATAGGTCGAAGCGTCAAATGCATAGGGCGAATGCAGCAAGACCCGCTCATGAGAGCCTTCCGGCCAGCATCCGTCGAGCGCGAGGGCCTGAATATTGCGGTGGCTGATCGCGATCCCCTTCGGCCTGCCTGTGGAGCCGGAGGTGAAGAGAACGCAGGCGATCTGTCCATTGGTGATATTCGGTAAGGTCTCCTTTCCCGCCGCCACTTGCAGGTGGCTGAAAGGAACGCAGGGTGCATCATTGAAACTGACTGATATCGCGTCTTCACTGTCAGTCAGCACGAGGTGGGCCCGGGTGTCGGCAACGAGTTGTTGAAGCCTGTTGGCAGGATCGTTCCTGTTCAAGGGAACATATGCCCCACCTGCCTTCACGATCGCGAGCGTTGCGACGACAAGATCAATGGAACGGTCCATCAGGACCGCGACCCGCGCCCCGGGTGCAACGCCCCGGCGGAGGAGGTTTTGCGCAACGCGGTCCGACAATGCATCGAGCTCTGCATAGGAAAGCATGCGGGTCTGGCTGGAGAGAGCGACCTTCTCGCCCTTTTCCCTGGCCAGCAGACGAAACCGCTCGGGCAAAGACATTTCGATCGCAGCTTTTTCGACCTGCTTGCCTTCGCACAAGGCGGCAAGGCGTGACGCTTCGTCGGGATCGACAATCATGAGGTGGTCGATCCGTTTGTCCGGATTTTCCACGGCTGCGCGAAGTAGATCGATGAAACGCCGGGAAATATTGCCCGCAACCTCCCGATCCAGGAGATCTGTCCGGAATTCGATCCGCCCGTCGATACCTCCTGCACCTCCGACCTCGTCGCGATGAGCAGTCAGGTCGAAGGAAAGATCGAACTTTGAGGCTTCGACAGGCACGTCTTCAACTTCGCAGGTCAACCCTGGCAAGGTAAGAACAGTCGCTCCTGCCATATCGAGCGCCAGAACGGTCTGGAACACCGGATGAAAGGACAGGTCCCTGCGTGGAGCGACCTTGTCGACCACGAGCTCGAATGGCACGTCCCGGCGGGAATAGGCGGCAAGGTTCCGCTGACGCGTATCGGCCAATAACGCGCGAAAGGTCGGTCTGCCGGAAAGATCGCTCCGGAGCGCCAGCATGTTGACGAAGAGGCCTATGGTTTCTTCGAAAGAGCTGTCCGGGCGGCCATCGACAGGCGTTCCGATGACGATGTCGTCCCCAGCGCCGAGCCGTGACAAGGTCGCAGCCATCGCAGTCTGCAGTACCATGAACAGGCTGGTCCGAGTTTCCGTTGCCAGTCGCTCAAGCTTGCAATGAAGCTCTGGCGGGATCGCGACGGCTACTCCGTCGCCTTGCCAATAGGTATTCTTTCGTTGCCCTTCGGCACAAGGCAGATCAACGCAATCCGGAGCGCCTGCGAGGTCTTCGCTTGCTTCGGCAAGACGAGCGGCAAGTTCCTGTTCTGCTGCCTCGGACAGCCGGGTATGCTGCCAACTTGCGAAGTCGGCATATTGGACTGCCGGCTTTTGCCAGACAGGTTCATTGCCGCTCATTCTCGCCGCAAAGGCCGTCTCGAAGTCGGCAAGCAATGGGCGCAGGGCGCCACCGTCAATCGCGATATGATGCACGACAATCTGCATCATGCATTGCGGTTCGGGATTGAAATCTTCGTCCGTAACGATCGACACTCTTACCGGCAGGTCCTTGCACAGATCGAACGGCCTGGAAGACTGACGGGAGAGTTCTGACCGGCCTTCAGCTGCCGGTACTGAAACAATCCGTATGACATCCTCCGATACGAAACCCGTACGGATCTCCTGATACGGCGCTCCGGCCCCGTCTTGCGGATAAACGGTCCGCAAGACCTCGTGCCTGTCGATAACGTCTGACCAGGCTTGCCCAAGAACGGACGGATCGACAGCGCCGGAAAGCCGGAAGCGGTAGGCCAGATTGTAGGAAGTATCTTCCGGGTGAAGCCGCTGCAGGAACCAGAGACGCTTTTGAGCAGAAGACAGCGGAACCTTGTCGGGTCGCGCAACGGATTTCTGTTTCAGGGAACATGGTTTCGCTGCCCCTATCAGACGGGCAAGCGCAGCCGATGTCGGCGCGTCAAAAATCTCGCCCGGCGCAATCTGCACGCCAAAACGGTCTCTCAGTCGATATGCAAGACGAGCGGCCAGCAGTGAATGCCCACCCAGGAGAAAGAAATTATCCTGTACTGAAACCGAGTGGACGCCGAGCAGCTCTGTAAATGCCTCACAGATTGCGGTTTCAAGGTCGCTCTGCGTTCCGCTTGCGCTCCGCCCAGCCGTCGGCACCGGATCCGGCAACGCTGCCCTGTCCAACTTGCCATTGGGTGTGAGCGGAAGCGCATCGAGAGCCATAATCGCCGACGGCAGAAAGGCTGGAGGGAGAGCTTCTGCCAAGGCGGCCATAAGCCTTGCGACATTTGTGTCGGCTCCCACTTCCCAGACAACATAGGCAGCAAGATAGACGTCCGTGTTGTCACGTCGCTTCGCAACGACAGCCGAACGGGCAACCTCCGGCAATCTGTCCAGGGCTGCTGCGACCTCTCCCGGCTCGACACGGACGCCGCGAATCTTCACCTGATGATCGGAACGCCCCAGATATTCGTAACCACCGTCAGGCATTCGCCGCGCAACGTCGCCTGTTCTGTAAAGCAAGGCACCAGCGGGTCCGAACGGCGAAGCTACGAACCGTTCTGCGGTCTTGTCCGGTTGGCGATGATATCCAAGAGCAAGACCTGTGCCGGCTATGTAGAGTTCACCGGTCTCCCCGTTGGACACGGGCTGAAGCAGATCGTCGAGCAGGTAGACGACTGTTTCCCGTATAGGGTTGCCGATGGCAATTTTCCCGTCAGCATCACATCGCGCCCAGAGGCTGTCCCCCGCAGCTTCTGACGCACCGTAGAAGTTGAACAAGCGGGCGTCTGGCAGTTTCTCGCAGAATTTTTGCAAGAGACTTGATGGTAGAGGCTCGCCACTCGTGACCCAGGTCCGGCAGCCCTTCAAGTCTGGCAAACGGTCGTCCTCGAGAAGACTTGCCAGCAGGCTCGGCACAACGGTCAACCTCGTGACGGCAAACGTCGCCACCGTCTCTGCCAGTCGCCTTGGGTCAGCGGAAACATTGCCGGTTGCAAGGACGACCGCACAGCCATTGCACAAGGCGCCCAACAGCTCGGTCGACCCGTCAATGAAGTTCAATGAGGTCTTGAACAGCGTTCGCTCACCTGGCGCGAAGGGCAAGGCTTCCGATATCCAGGCCAGCCTGTTGGCAAGAGCGGCCTGCCGTCCCAGCACGCCCTTGGGCCGCCCGGTGGAACCGGACGTATAGACCAGATAGGCAGGATCATCGCCCGTCAGCCGGCGAACAAGATCACCACCCACAGGTGCGATATCAGGCTGTCTGGCGATTTCCCGGCTCAGCGAACCGTTTCCAAGAAAGACCGCCCGCGTTGTCTGACCAGCCGCCTCAACGACGCCGGCGACCGGTTGTTCCGCAAGGATCAGATCCGGTTCTGCGTCTTGAAGCATGTCAATCAGACGCTGTCGAGGATAGGTCGGATCGAGCGGCATGTAGCACGCTCCGGTCTTGATCACGCCCAGCAGGCTTACGACGAGGTCCGGCCCGGCAGCACAGCCGAGTGCCACGATCTTGCCAGGCCCGATACCCCGGCCGATGAGGTACCACGCGACACGGTTCGCCTTCCGGTCCAGTTCCTCGAAGGTCAGAACCCTATCCGGCAGTATCAGTGCGGTCTCGCGGGGCCCCGACTTCACTTGCCTGGCAAAAAGTGCGCGAACAGAAGCGTTCTCATTGTCCGATGTTGCTTCCAACGGCAAATGGCTGGCATCCGGACGCGCAATGCTGCCTGAGGCAGCCTTTGCCCTTGCTGTCTGGAAACCACTTTCGCGGGATGTCATTGAGATCAACTCCGTCGAAGAATTGCCGTTTCTGTTTTGCCTGTCCGGCCGAAACCGAATTGAAATATCGTCAGCCTTGCAGCCCGAGGCGCTGCCTGAGTGTCAAAGGTTCGTGCCCCGCCGGCCGTACGTGCCCTCGCTGGCGGAGAATTGGCACGACGGAGCGGGAAAACTCGTCAAAGCTTCCGGGAAAGTGGGTCGGGGTAATCACGAAGCCGTCGCAAGCGCCGCTTGTAAAATAGCTCTCAAGCTGATCGGCCACCTGTTCCGGCGTTCCGACAAGACGCGGCGTCGACGTGCTCCGTGCCATCCGAATGGCAATGTCGCGAAGCGTCCAGAGCCTTCCCCTGTCCTCTTCCCGGATCCTCTCCAACCAGGGAAATGCGGCTCCGCCATCGACAGCCGCCTTGTTTGGCGACTTGCCAGAACTCTCCAACACCTTGTCGATTGGCGTATCAGGATCGAACCCTGTCGCGTCGACGCCGATCATGCCAGACAGAAAGGCGATGGCGACATCCGGATGGATCAGCTCGTCCAGATATTCGGCCCGCGCTTTTGCAATGGCTTCGGTTTCACCGATCACAGGCTGCACCGCCGTCAGCAGGAATATCTTCTCCGGGTCGCGCCCCATCTCTGCAGCCCGGCGGCGAACATCTGCACGCAGTTCCGACATGCCCTCGGCATCTGCCTGAATGGCGAAAACGACATCAACCCATTTGGCGGAAAAATCGCGACCCCGCGGAGAAACGCCGACACTCATCAGGATCGGTTCACCGTCCGGTCCGGCGGGAAGTGACAAGGGACCTCGGAGCTTGAAGCGTTCGCCTTCGTGATCAATCGGATGGATCTTGCCGGTGTCCGCGTAAAGCCCGGACCCCTTGTCACTTACCAGCGCGTCCGGTTCCCAGGACTTCCAGAGCTTGCGGCAGATCTCCAGGATCTCTTCTGCCCTGTCATAGGCTTCGGGAGAAATGAGCTTTGGGAAATGACCGAAATTGTGCCCGTTGCTCGGACCAGCGGAGGTCACGACGTTCCACGAGATCCGGCCCCTGCTGAAATGGTCCAGCGTACTGAGCGTACGGGCCAGATGATAAGGTTCCATGTAGGTGGTCGATAGCGTGACCGTAAAACCGAGCGACTGCGTTACCGAGGCCATGAGGGAAACCAGCAGGTTCGGGTCATGGCGGATGGCACCAACCGCACCGTGTTTCAAAAAGGTTTCGTAGTTGTCGTTCAGTCCGGTTGTCACGCTGAGCGATTCTGGAATGAATGCGAGGTCGAACCCGCCCCGTTCCAATGTGACCGCCGTATCCTTGAAGAGATCGGGATCACAGAAATCCGTTTCGCTGTACGGGTGGCGCCACATGCCGGCGAAATGGCTTCCAGGCACCAGAATATACCCGGCCAGAAACATATGACGATTTGCAACACCAGAACTCAAATCACCCCCCAAGACCGGTTTTTAGCAAAGTAATCGATCGTTTAAATTCGCTACCTACTCACTTTTCATTCTCATGACCTAACGGCAATAAAAAACAATTCACGAATTTTTCGCAGAAGATAAGTTAATTTTTATTCACATTCGTCGTTCAACATATCTCTTTTCGACGTTTACTAAATTTTTCGAAAAACCCTCAGGGTGTTGCCGTAAAAGACCCTTGGTATTTCGAGACTCTCGACCAGTTCAAAGCCCGCAGCCCTTACCTGCTTCTCAACTTCTGCGGTTTTCACCTGCTTCACCCATTCACCGGAAAAAATCAGGTCATCGATATTGTGGGCCAGGCGGCGCCAGAAAGGTGCTTCGACCATATCCTTGAAAAGGAACACTCCTGCGGGACCGACTCGTTTGATCGCCTCTTCAACAGCCGTCATCCGTTCAGGTTCGGCAACATGGTGCAGCACGTCGACCATGGTCACCACATCGAAGCAGTCGTCCGGCAGCTCCGCGAAGCTGTCAATTTGCAGGAAGGATACTTCCGCTGAGTGCCCCATTCTCCCCGCTGCCTTGCGGGCCGAGGCAAGAGCGCCTTCGTGGACATCGCAGCCGGTTGCTTCGCTTATCCTTCCGGATGCCAGCAGAATCGCCAGCAACGCGCCATTGCCGCAGCCTACATCCAGAACCTTTGCATTTGCTGGAACATGCCGCTCCATCTCTTCGAATGGGCAGACGTAGGGCCTGGCGGAGATCAGCTTGCGCAAGAGCCTTGGCTCATAATCGTAAAGGTCAAAAAGGAACCGGCTAAGGTCCTTGCGATCGAAACTGAATGACCCTGTGCTGGCTGACACTCACCACTCCCATAGTCTGTTTCGATCTTGGTTTCACAAACCGTGAAATTAACCATACGTTGTAGTGACGCAACGCTACACAACACAACTTAAGCAAATTCTTTGGCTCTTGCCTAGCTCAAGAAACACGCTTGCCACAGAGTTGTTTTCTTGCAACTGTGCTGCAATTGACGCAGACAAGACTACTCGGAAAGCATTGAGAGTTCTTGTTTTTATGCGTTTCTTGGCCGCTAGGTCACCTTAACGAGCTGCGGAGCCGTTTCAATTCCTGGGAGCGCTGAATGAGCGTTGCGGAAGACGACGTCGAAGTTGGTAAGCCGAAAAAGAAGCCGCGCAAGATCCACAGGATGAGCCGGACCGACAAGGCCATCGCCTATCTGCTGCTGCTCGGCTTCGTCTCGATTGTCTTGTGGCCGCTGACGTTCTTCGTCATCGGGCCGGGTGAAGTCGGCGTCCTGTTCAGAACCCTCACCGTCGGCACCGAAACCAGGTTTGTTTATCCCGAAGGCATCAACATCAAATGGCCGTGGAACCGCATCTACCGGTACGAAGTCCGCATCCAGAAACAGGATGAAACGGTCCACGGCCTGGCAGCGGACGGCTTGCGCATCACATCCGATATTTCGGTTCTGTATTACCCGAAGGCGGATAATGCCGGCAAACTGCACCGGGCGATCGGGCCGGAATACGCCGACCGTTTCGTCCGCCCGACCGCCGTGGAAGCGGTTCGCTCGGTGATCGGCAAATACGACCCTCATGAGCTTTATCAGGTCGACATGACGCGCCTCGAAAAGGAAGTCATGGAGACCATTGAAGCCAACAATCAGGATCTCATCGTCTTCGACCAGGTTATCATTCGCCGGATCGAACTGCCGAAGGAAATCAATCAGGCGATTTCACGTAAGCTGACCGAGGAACAGAACGCCCTCGCCTATGAATACGTGCTGGAGCAGGCCCGCAAGGAAGCGGAACGCAAGCGGATCGACGCCATCGGCTACCAGACATTCTACTCGATTGTTGCAGATGCCCTGACGCCGCAACTGCTGACCTGGCGCGGAATTGAAGCGACCGTCGAACTGTCCAAGTCCAACAACAGCAAGATCGTGATCGTCGGTGGCGGGAAAGATCAGCTTCCGCTCATCCTGGGCAGCGACATTGCAAACCAGCCGAATTTACCAGCGCCCGCTCCGGTTAATCCGCAGCGCTACCGACTGCCTGATTTTGATAACCTGCCACAGCTTTTCCCGAACGCTCCTACAGCAGAGGCAGATACATCTCAGGATCAGGAGACACAGCTGAGGCCTGACGAAAATTCGACCGGCGACAGTACATCAAGCGAAAGCACGACGTCAGGTGAGACCGCGCCTGCTTCGAATGATCAAAACACGGAAAAGCCGCAAACTGACAATTGATACCGCGCTGATTGTAAGATTGAAATCGGACCGCACTCAAGCTACGCTCACGTAGAGTAAGCAGCGGGGAGCTGCGACGCTGAAGGAAGGAAACTGTGAAATGACAACGAAGTCCACTCGCACAAGTTCCGCAAAATCAGAAGCTGAGGACACTGTTGATGCAGCTGAAAAGCTGGCAGACGGCAAGGCTCAGACCGAAAGTGCTCCGCTGACCCCGGAAGAACGCACGCTGGCAGCCGAAAAGATCATTCGGGACCATGTCATCGTCGGTACAGGTACCGGCCTCATTCCAGTTCCGATCTTCGATCTTGTCGCCGCAATCGGAACGCAGCTCAACCTCATCCGCAAGCTGGCAGCCGTCTATGACGTGCCATTCTCGGAAAATCGCGCAAGAACTGCAGTAACCACGCTTCTGGGAAGTCTCGGCGGTGTCGGTGCAGGAACCTTTATTGCCACCAGCTTCATGAAGACCATTCCCGTGCTCGGCACTGCGCTCGGTATCGTCGGATCAGGCGCTACGCTTGGTGCCTTCACCTTTGCCGTCGGCAAGGTGTTCCAGCAACATTTTGAAACGGGTGGAGATTTCCTGAGTTTCGACGCAGCTGCCTACAAGGAGCATTTCAAGAAGATGGTGAAGAAGGGCGAAGACATCGCGGAAGAGAAGTCGGAAGCCGCCTGATGTTTGTCGCGCCACTGGTCATCTATCTGCTCTTGTGTGTCCTGGTCGGTTACCGCGGTCGGGACACACGGCTTGGTTCGTTCGGCTGCTTCCTGGCAAGCGTGGTGCTGACACCCGTTCTGGTGTTCGTCATCCTTTTGCTGACAGAACCTGCCGGTTTTCAGTCGCAGAAGTAATCTGACCGAAAAAAGCAAACCGGGTAACACCGTTCCCGGTTTCTCTTCAGCTGCCTCAAAAGCCTCATCAGGTTGCGAGCAGCACGATGCTGTTGAGGTACCCCAAACAATAGCGCTGCAATCTACCCTGACCTTACCGAACTCCAAAAGGTCAGGGTACGTGCTCATATGCGTTCGCAGCTAATCCTGAAAAGTCACGTTGCTCAGCTCCTGGAATGCCTGCGTCAAGACGGCAGGCGGATCACAAAAAGCTTGCGAGTGGTTTCAAGGACTTCCCAGGTTCCGGAGAAACCGGGCTGCAGGACAAAGCTGTCTCCGGGGCCAATTTCCCGGGTGACGCCGTCCTTGTCGGTCAGCACCGACCTGCCGGTAAGGATCGAACAGAACTCCCATTCGTCATAAGAGATTTTCCAGGCTCCCGGTGTTGCTTCCCATACGCCCGAGAACAGGGTCTCGTTGTCCGTCGTTTCAACCAACCAGGTGGTAAACTTAGGATCGCCCGCAATAACCTTTTCCGGTGCTGGCGCATCTTGTTCGGGAACGATGTCGTCTAGATTGAACGGCAGGAAGGCGTGCATGCGGGTCTCTCTGTCAAAGATGGATCAGTTTGAACTGCCGGATGCTAGCCTCCGCTAACGATGCTGACCAGATGACCTTGGCCTTCAATCATCCGTCGTCACGCCCGCAACAGCCGAATGTTGCGCCGCATCTGCTGAATCTGTTCGAAACTCAGCACAAAGGGCGTGGTCCGGGGCAGCGTCGCCAGGATGTTCTGCTTGTGTGCCACATGCTCGCTCACACCCCGTGGACTGTCGATCAGATTATGGGCGACCTCATGGGCAAGTGTGCTGGCATCCGCGTTCTTCTTGATTCGGGTAACGGCACCCGTGTGGTTGGCCTTGGACAGGGCCAGATCCGTGTCGGGATTGAAGCGACGGATATAGAACACCATGATTTCATTCGGACGGATCCTGACGGACGTATGCGCCTCAGCAAGTTCCTTCATCCGGGCAAACAAGAGGCCATGCTGCGAAAACTCCGTCTCCTCGGCAGCGGTCAATGCCAGCGACTGGATGGAAGCAACCTCGAAGTTGATACCGTAATGTCCGTAAAGCTCCTTCGCGGTCGTTTCCGCAGTTGCAACCGGAGCATCCGGCGTCACCACGACAAAGATGTGCACACGAACCTTGTGAGTGAAGGACGCGAGCGCCCGGTCCAGCTTGGCCATGGTATTTCGTCCGACGGCGCCGTCGTCCTTGATCGGGGCTCCGCCATGCGTTGAACGCTGGAACTCCTTGACCTTTTGCACGGTTTCACTGCCGTAGACCCCATCCGGACTGAGCCCCGTTCCACCAACGGATTTTGGCATGGGAAACCCCAGGTCAATCAACCCGAACTGAACCAGATGCACTCCATGACCGCTTGACCCGCTGCCGAGCCAAGGGCTGTTGGTGGACGCTGCGGTGAGCTGCGGCACGTTGCGGAAATAGGGAGACGTCAATGCCATGGGACGGGGCTTCCGGACAGTGGACCTGGGAACGTCGAAAACAATCGATGATTGCATCTTACCGCAAAACACTATCGCCCCGAAACGAATTACGTAGCGGCATCAGCAATTTCCGTATTCCAGTTTCTCCTGGTGTCCGGACAGGCCTGATTTCGTGAAATCGTGCCTTGCCGCCCTGCCTGCCGCGATGCTTCACTGCGCCAAAACCAGGGAGACACGGGAATGGAAACGGCCATGACCGGCGGTCGCAATCAGGTGACCACCGGAATCGGAATGATGTGTGCAGGTGTCGTGTGCCTATGCCTCAACGACGCCATTGCCAAAACATTGACGGCTGATTACAGCCCCATCCAGATCCTGTTTCTGCGCAATTTGATCGCGCTTCCGATTGCGGTTCTGATCGCACTGAAAATGGGTGGAAGATCTGCCTTGATCTCGCACCGCCCGGCAGCCCATCTTCTTCGCGGAGTGTTGTGGCTCTGCGCCGCCACGCTGTTTTTCACCGGGCTGAGCCTTCTTGGCCTCGCCGAAGCAACAGCTCTGATTTTTGTCATGCCTGTTTTTGTGACAGCGCTTTCCGCCCTGGTCTTGCGAGAGCAAGTAGGCTGGCGTCGATGGACGGCAGTGCTCGTGGGATTTCTGGGCGTTCTGGTGGTTGTCCGTCCGGGTTCAGGCACTTTCCAGGCAGCATCGCTCCTCCCAATCGCAACGGCTTTCTTCTATGCCGCGCTCATGCTCAGCGCCCGCCTTGTCGACCCGCGCGAGAGTGTCTGGACCCTGATGCTTTACCTGGTGGGGGCCGGCGCAATCATGAGTGCCCTTGCGATGCCCTTCGTCTGGGTGCAGCCACGCGCGGAGGACATCTGGCTGTTTCTTGGCATCGCACTATTCGGCACGGCCGGCATCACCCTGATGACACAGGCCTTCCGCTTTGCCCCGGCAGCCGTTGTCGCGCCATTCGATTATACCGCGCTCTTGTGGGCGACCCTGCTCGGCTGGCTCTTGTGGGGGGAAATTCCCGACATAGCAACCTATGTCGGTGCCGCGATCATCATCGCGAGCGGCATCGCCATCGTCCTGCGCGAACGGCAGCTGGAAACCTGAAGCCCCGCCGGTGGCCAATGCCACCGGCAGGATCAACTCTGCTTACATGCGCTGGGTGAAAGTGGTTGCCTTCACCAGTGCCGCGTAGTCCTTGGCAAGCTCGAGGAACGCGTCATAGCTTTTCTGCACTTCGGCAAACTTCGGATTGGCGGCAGCGTTTTCCGCCATCACTTCCGCAACAGCCGTCTTCAGCGCAGCCAGGACATCATCCGGGAAGTTGGCAAAGGTAACGCCGTCTTCCTTCAGTTTCTTCATGGCAACCGCGTTGTAATAATCGAACTGTGCGGTGGTCTCGACGGAAGCCGCTTCCGCAGCATAGGCGATGATTGCCTGAAGGTTCGCCGGCAGGCTGTCGTAGGCTTCCTTGTTGACGACGATTTCCAGCGCGGCTGACGGCTCGTGGAAGGCCGGAACATAGCAGTAGCTGGCGACCTTCTGCAGGCCGAATGCCTGGTCCAGCATGGGACCAACCCACTCGGCCGCATCGATGGCGCCGGACTGGAAGGCCGGGAAGATTTCCGGAGGCGGCAGCAGGACAGCGTTGACGCCGAGCTTGCGCATGGCTTCACCGCCCAGACCGGCAATGCGCATGTTGAGGCCGGCAAGATCGTTGAGGCTTTCCACCGGGTTCTTGAACCAGCCGGCCGCCTGTACGCCCGAACTGCCGGAATAAAACGGCTTGAGGCCGCGTTCTTCATAAAGGCTGTCCCACAGGTCCTGTCCGCCGCCATAGCGAAGCCAGGCGGTTGTTTCGACCGCGGTCATGCCGAAAGGAACGGCAGAGAAGAAGTGCATGGCGGTGTTCTTGGACGCGGCATAGTAAGGCGTCGAATGACCGATCTCGGCAGTACCCTGCTCCACGGCATCTTCAACACCGAACGGCGGTACGAGCTCACCACTGGAATAGACCTTGAAAGTCAGCTGTCCATCGGACATTGCAGCCACGCGGTCGGCAAAGGCGGTTACGTTGGTGCCCACACCCGGCGCCTTCGCCGGAAAGGAGGTCGGCAACTTCCATTCGATCTTGCCTTGCGCAATTGCCGGTGCTGCCAGCAGGCTGGCAGGTGCGGCAACGGCACCAGCCTTCAGAAAATCACGTCTTTTCATGCTTGTGTCTCCCTCGATGTTCAAAACAGGACGTCCGGCAACAGGGTTGCCAGTGCCGGAAAGGCGGCGACCAGACCGAGCGCCAGAAGCTGGATGGCGACAAACGGGATCACCGAAACATAAATGTCAGAGGTGCGAATATCCGCCGGTGCAACCGATCGAAAATAGAAAAGCGCAAACCCGAATGGCGGCGTCAAGAACGAAGTTTGCAGGTTGAGCGCAATCAGCACCGCAAACCAGACCGGGCTTATGTCGCTTTGCAGGATAATCGGCCCGACAATCGGAACGACAATGAAAATGATCTCCACGAATTCCAGAATGAATCCGAGCAGGAAGATCACCAGCATTGTCAGCAACAACATGCCATAAGCGCCGCCCGGCAAGGCGTGCAGCAACTCGGCCACATGTTCATCACCGTTGAACCCTCGGAACACGAGCGACAGGATGCTGGCAGCAATCACGATACCGAAGATCATTCCGGTGATGGTGACGGTTTCCCTCAGCGCGGGCACGAGTACTCCTCCCCGGATCAGAGAAGCTGCTGCGATGGCCAGCATGACAAGGGCAGCGGCCGTCATAACGACGGAAACGATCGTCAGTGTCGTCCAGCTGATCCGGCCTCCTTCAAACTCCAGACCGAACAGACCGAGCCTGCGCAGGATCAACAGCAGAATAGCAAAGGCAGCGCAGGCCATGGCAACACGCGCCACCTTGCCGTCGCTTCCTGCAGCCGCGATCAGGACAGCCCCTGCGACACCGACACTTGCGGCTTCCGTTGGCGTTGCAATGCCGATCAGGATGCTGCCGAGCACGGCGATGATCAACCCGAGCGTGGGCGCGATATCCCGGAATAATTCCCGGCCTGACACGCGAGGCTTTGGTGTCGGGGTCTTAGCTTCCTGTCCTTTCGGAGAGGCCCGGCGCAGTCGCAGCAGGACGTATGCCGCATATAGCGCGACGAGGAGCAGCCCCGGGATCAGCGCACCGGCAAAGAGATCCCCCACCGTGACCGGGTCCGGCGCGAAGTTGCCGGCTTCCTGCTGCGCTTCGAAGTAGGCATTGGATACTTGATCTCCCAGGAGGATCAGAACGATCGACGGCGGAATGATCTGACCGAGCGTGCCGCTGGCGCAAATGAGGCCACTGCTCATGTGCTTGTTCACGCCCGCGGCCAACAGAGCCGGGAGTGTGATCGTGCCCAGCATGACGATGGTTGCCCCAATGATACCGGTCGAGGCGGCAATGAGTGCGCTCACCAGAACCACAGAAAGCGCCAGAGCGGACTGCTGCCCGCCCATTGCAGCCGTCAGGCTCTGCAACATCCGCTCTGCCTGGCGCGACTTTTCAAGAAGCAACCCCATCAGCACGAAAAGCGGCACCGCCAACAGGAGCGGATTTGTCATCACGCCATAAACGCGCTGGGGAACAGCCTGGAAGAACACGAGGTCAAAATGCCCGGTGGCGGCGGCGACCAGCGCGACAATCGTCGGTGCGCCGGCGATTGCAAGCAGGACCGGCACGCCGGAAAGAATACAGGCAAATACGGAAAGGGCCAGAATGATGAGCCAGATGATATCGGCAGTCATGAAAATTTCCGTCGCATCGCGCCGAACAGCTTTTGAAGGATGTAGATCACCACCAGCGCAGGCAGGATCACCAGACAGGTCTTGACCAGAAACAGGCCGGGCAGACCGCCGGTTTCCGGAGAGCCTTCCAATATCGCCCAGGAGCTTTTGACGAGCGGGAATGCCGTCCAGAGCATGATCGCAAAGACCGGCAGCGCGAGCAGGAGGTCTCCAAGCCAGTCGATACGCCGGTTTGTCCGCTCGCTCCAGTTCTGGCGAAATACATCGACCCGCACGTGCTTGTCTGCATCGAAGGAAACGGCGACAGAAAGGGCCACGAGGGCTGCAAAAGCGTAGTTGACCGCGTCCTGGATTTCCAGAAAACCGAAGCCAAGCAGATAGCGCATGAGCACCATGGCCAGCTGGCCGAAAAAGACGATCGCGGCAAACCCCATGCAAAGCATGTGTACCGCCCGAAAGACCCTACGCATTCATCACTCTTGCTGCTGGAAGTCGCATTTCGCTCTGGTCACGGCGTCAAGACCCGACCTTCTGGAGCCCCCTCCTCAGCCCCGCATTGCGCCACAGGCGAACCACACGGGACGTGGTCAGCTTAATGACCGAAATTGAGCGTGTATACAATGATTTGAGTGCTTTTTCCGGAAAAGGCGGACCACCCACAGAAGTCCGCCAACCGTGCCCCTGGAAATGCCGACCAGCGGCATATCGCCTCGATTGAGTGCTTCGCACAGGCTTCTTGTCTATTGCGGAGCAAAATGGATTGCGGCATTGCAGCAAATGGGCTAGGCCGAACTTCTCCTCCACTTTCAGGGCGCTTGTGCCCTGCCCGGTTCTCCTCCCGCGGGCAAGGCACGATTTCGGCACTCTGGACAGTTTGCAACCGTTCAATTTCTGGAGTTTGCGATGCTCAGCAAAAAAGTTCCGTTCGTTACCTTCCGCACCCGCGTCCGTGATGAATCTATTGAAGGTCCGAACCCGTTCCGCTGGGAAGACAAGACCAGCGACGACTACTTCAAGGGCAAGAAGGTCGTTCTGTTTTCGCTTCCAGGCGCATTCACTCCGACCTGCTCCACCTATCAGCTTCCGGATTTCGAAAAGCTGTTTGAAGAGTTCAAGGCTGAAGGCGTTGATGAAATCTACTGCATCTCCGTCAACGACGCTTTCGTGATGAATGCCTGGGCAAAAGCCCAGGGCGTCGAGAACGTCAAGGTTATTCCGGATGGATCCGGCGAGTTCACCCGCAAGATGGGCATGCTGGTCGCCAAGGACAATCTCGGGTTCGGCATGCGCTCCTGGCGCTATGGCGCGGTCATCAATGACGGCATCGTCGAGCAGTGGTTCGAAGAAGAAGGCTTCTCCGACAACTGCGAAAGCGATCCTTACGGCGTTTCCTCGCCGCAGAACATCCTGGAAAAGCTGCGCGCTGCAAAAGTGCAGGCCGCCTGATCCACCAGGAACTGGTCCAGCAAAAAGCCCCGGAGCAATCCGGGGCTTTTTCATTTTCCAACACGATTTCCAGAAAAGCCGGAACTACTTGCGGCCTTCCAGACGGCGGCGTTCGTCCTCCGACCTCAGCTCCAGCCACATCGCGTTCAGGATCGCCATGGCGCAGGCCAAAGGCATTCCGAGGACCCAGGCAAAATACCACATGTTGCAGTCTCCTCAGTAAGCGCTGTGGTTGTCACGTTCGATGGTTTCTTCATCCACCTTGCCCCACAGGACCTTGTACACCCAAGCGGTGTAGACAAGGATGATCGGCAGGAAGATGAGCGTCGCCACCAGCATGTTGAACAAGGTCCGGTGGCTGGAAGATGCGTCCCAAACCGTCAGGCTGGCTTCGGGCTGTATCGATGATGGGAGGATGAACGGGAACATCGAGACACCGACTGTCGAGATGATCCCGAAAATCGCCAGCTTCGAGAAGAGGAAGATCGGCATTTCGAAACGTGTCTGCAAAAGCACGAGCGTTCCGAACAGGCCAAGGAACCCGAGACCGGGGGCCAGCCAGAGGATGGGGTGGACTGTGTAGTTGTACATCCACGCCCCACCTTCGGTGATCGCCTGCTTCGCCAGTGGATTGGCCGCCATGTTCGGATCGATTTCGGAGGTAATGCGGAAACCTTCCACATAGCCGCTGGCAACGAGATACCCGCCGAGAGCGAACAGAGCGATGCTGAGGCCTGCCGTTACCGTGCCGAACCGCCGCGCGCGCGCAGCAATATCACCTGACGCCCGCATCACTAGCCAGACAGACCCATGCGTGACGAGCATTGTCACCGACAACAGCCCGCACAGCAGTGAGAACGGCGAGAACAGAGCGAAGAACGACCCTTCGTATGTCATCCGCAGATCGTTATCGAGCGAGAACGGGACCCCGAGCAACACATTGCCGACGGCAACACCGAAGACAAGCGCCGGTACGAAAGACCCCGTGAACAGTGCCCAGTCCCAGGCGTTGCGCCAGGAGGGATCCGGCCGCTTGGACCGATACTTGAAGGCTACCGGCCGCAGGATCATCGCGGCCAATACCACGAACATCGCCAGATAGAACCCCGAGAAGCTGATGGCATAGAGCGGCGGCCAGGCAGCAAAGATCGCCCCGCCCCCCAGGATGAACCAAACCTGGTTTCCTTCCCAGGTCGGGCCGATCGTGTTGATGACGACACGCCGTTCGATATCTGTCTCGGCAACAAAGGGCAGCATCGCGCCCACACCCATGTCGAAACCATCCATCACGGCAAAGCCGATCAGAAGGACGCCGAGCAGCAGCCACCAGATCATCTTCAGGACGGAGTAGTCGATCATTTCATAGAGGATCATTTTCGATTACTCCGCTGGTACAGAGGCTGCGGCCGGGACCGGCTGCTTCGGCGCGGCCGGAACTGCATCCGGGTTCTCGCCGTCTTCAGGGCCGATCTTGATGTATTTGATCATCAGCGTGATCTCGATCACCAGAAGCGTGCTGTAGAGTGCAACAAAGCCGGCAAGCGTCAGCAGGACCTCGGTCACGCTAAGGCTCGAGACACCGGCAGAGGTCGGCAGCATACTTTCGATGATCCAGGGCTGACGGCCATACTCGGCGACGAACCAGCCCATTTCGCAGGCGATCCACGGCAACGGGATCGACCAAACTGCGACATGCAGCAGCCAACGACGCTTTTCTCTCAGAACGTCCAGCCGCCCGGACGACGAATAGTAGAAGAACACCGTGGTCATCAGGATGAAGAAAAAGCCGCACGCCACCATGATCCGGAAGGAATAGAACATCGGCATGACTTCCGGCACGGTGGACCAGGCGGCCGCGTCCACCTGAGCGGTGGTCGCTTCCATCGGATTGTCCGTGAACGGCAGCAGCAGATAGGCGTACCCAAGCGAGTTCTCGTTCTGCAGGAAGGTTTCGCGGACATCCGCACTTGCATTTGCCGGATCCTGCCGGATTTTCTGCAGCGCATCCCAGGCTATGGCACCCTGCCGGATGCGGTCCTTTGTCCGCTCAACCAGATCCTTGATGCCGGGAATGATCGTATCGAGGGAACGCGTTGCGATCAGGCCCATGACATAGGGCACTTCGATGGCAAAGACGTTCTCCCGCTTCTCCATATCCGCCCAGGCAATCACGTTGAACGAGGCCGGAGCCGGCTCGGTCTCCCACATGGCTTCGATCGTCGCCAGTTTCATCTTCTGGTTCAGGTTGGCCTCGTAGCCGCTTTCATCCCCGAGAACGACAACCGAAAGTGCAGATGCAAAGCCGAAGGCGGACGCGATGGCCATGGATCGTTTGGCGATCGGAATATGTCGGCCTTTCAGCATGTACCAGGCAGAGATACCCAGAACGAACATCGACGCGGTGACGTAACCTGCAGAAACGGTGTGCACGAACTTCGCCTGCGCCACCGGATTGAATAGCACTTCATAGAAACTGGTGACTTCCATGCGCATGGTGTCGGGGTTGAATGCGGACCCGACAGGGTGTTGCATCCAGCCGTTGGCGATCAGGATCCAGAGTGCCGAAAGGTTTGTTCCAATCGCGACAGCCCAGGTGGCAGCCAGATGCTGGCGCTTGGAGAGCCTGTCCCAGCCGAAGAAGAACAGCCCAACGAATGTGGCTTCCAGAAAGAAAGCCATCAGGCCCTCGATCGCCAAAGGCGCACCAAAGACATCGCCGACATACTGACTGAAGTAGGCCCAGTTCATGCCGAACTGGAACTCCATCGTCAGACCGGTAGCGACCCCCAGGACGAAGTTGATCCCGAACAAGGTGCCCCAGAACTTGACCATGCGCTTCCAGACCTCTCGGCCGGTCATCACATAGACTGTTTCCATGGTGGCCAGCAGGATCGACAGGCCGATGGTCAAAGGCACAAACAGGAAGTGGTAGAGCGCTGTCATGGCAAATTGCAGCCGGGACAGGTCAACGACGTTCAGTTCCATCGTATTCCCCCTTTACGGACCGGAGAGGCCCGAGCATTTCGGCAGTCGTGTCCAACGTTCTATCGAACCGCAACAGGCACGTCTGCACATCAGGACGATCGACGGGTAAATGCCCTGTCGGAGGGGACCGGGCCTGTGTCGATCTTGATTGAAAACCCGGTTTTCGTCTCGATCCGGCAACGGCAATCAACTTCACAGTGAATGCGGATTGCGGCCGCCAATCCCGTCAATGAACCGGCTTGGAAAACGAGTCTTCCTATGGACTGATCGTGGCCCACCGCCCCCCCAAGGTCAATGCGACAGTTAGGTCGCGACAACCTCAAGATGCGGAAAACTGCGGGAGAACTCATTGAAATTCGGAAAGAATTATTTCCGGCGACCGAATGCCGCTGCCGCATGGTGCCGTCAGATCCAGTACGCGGTCCGCCCGCTCCAACTCCTGTCGACGGTGCGCAATCATCAGGACGGCCGTATCGCCGCGATAGGACAAAAACCGGTCCAGAACGTCCGCAGCGGTTGCGGCGTCCAGTCCCTCGGTCATCTCGTCCAGAACAAACAGGGCCGGCCGCGTCAGAAAGGCACGCGCCAGGGCAAGACGCCTCTGCTCTCCACCGGACAGTCCGAGCCCCCCCTCACCGAGAATGGTCTGCAGGCCTTCCGGATTTTCAGAAATGCGTTCAGCAAGCGCCGCCTGTTCAAGCGCACGCCAAAGTTCCGTGTCGCCAGCATCCGGGTTTGCAACACGCAGGTTCTCGGCAACGGTCTCGTTGAAGAGATAGGCCTTTTGACCAATGACGGTAACCTTGCGGCGTAGCTCTTTCTCGCAGATACGGTCGATTTCCAGCCCACCCAGAAGTATCTTCCCCTGCCCTGGCTTTCGTAACCGCGCGGCCAATGCCCCAATTGTCGACTTGCCGCAACCGCTGCGCCCTGCCAATGCGAGAATTTCGCCCTGATCGAGGTGAAAGGAGAGCCCCTCCAGAACGCGTCTGTCAGCACCGGGATAGCCAAAACTGACGTCCGCGAAAGCGAGCGCAGGCACGGCGCCTTGGCGTCCGGTTTCTGGTACGGAAAGACTCTGCGAAGACTCGACCTCTTCGGGGCGACGCATCAAGTGTATGATCCGACCAGCTGCCAACGCGACGCGAGGCAGTCTGGAAAGGCCAGGCAAGCTCATCGAAAATATTTCCGGAAGCCCCATCACCACCAGTATCAGACCGACGCTGAAAGCAGCCGTCAGCGCGCCATTCCCGACTTCGTGCAGACAGACAAGAAGCATGACGGCAAGAAACAGCTGTCCAAGGAGCGTGGAACCCGCTGTCAGCTTGCTGGTACGGCGATCCTCAACTTCCTGGGCTTCCGCCAATCGCGTGTTGGCGACAAGGACCGAGTCGGCCGCCGCTTCCAGACCGCCGTAAATCGCAAGATCCCGCCGGCCTGCTGCCAGATCCGCAGCTCGAAGCCGCATGGCATCCAGCGCCGCGTCAGAGCGGCGGGCGGTTTTGGTGTCGGACCGTGCAAAGGTCCAGACCGCGAGCCCGAGCCAGGCCAAAACGAAGACCGCTCCAGTAAGCAACAAAAGCGGCGATACGCTGCTCCAGACCAGAAGCAGCGAGACAGCAACAACCAGCGACAGCACCAGAGGAACAACCAAGCGCAAATAAACCGTATCGAGGACGGCAACGTCGAGTGTCAGACGATTGAGCAGCAATCCGGATCGCTGACCGTCGTTTGTCTTAGGTGCCATCGCCGCAAACAGCCGGTTTCTGAACCCGGTCAGAAACCGAAACGTGGCGTCATGTGTCAGGACCCTTTCTCCGTAACGGCCGGCGGTACGGACTATTGCAAAGGCGCGAATGAGCGCGCTTGGCGCAAAGATGTTCAAGAACGCGCCACTCAAACCTGCAATAGCCGCAGCGGTGATGAACCAGCCGGAAACGCCGAGCAGAAGAAGCCCGGCGGCCGCAGGCAGCAACGCCACAAGAATGCCAAGCCAGAAATGGAAGCTGTCGTACCGGTGCTGGGTGCGAATGATATGCCAGACAGACCTCACACGAACACCTCCCCTTCGGCGAGGACGCCGAGCGCCTTCAGGTCAATCCGCCGCGAGGCGATTTTCCGAAGGGCCGGGTCGTGTGTGGCGATCACGGCGGTCCGGCCATCGCAAAGTTTCCGCAATCCCTCGATGACATCTGCTGCCGTTTCTTCATCAAGCGAGGCTGTTGGTTCGTCCGCCAGCAGCAGGACAGCATCCTTGCGCATTGCCGCCCTCGCGAGAGCCACCCGGCGGATCTCCCCAACCGAGAGGCCGAAACCGTCTTCTCCCAAAGGTGTTTCCAGACCACGAGGCAGGCGCTGGACGAGCGCTTCGGCCCCGGCAAGGCGAAGGGCTTGCCAGAGATCGTCCTCCGTAACCGCTGCAGATGTATCAACAGCTCTCAGGAGGTTGGCCTTGAGACTGCCGTGGAACAGCCTGGGCGACTGGCCGAGCCATATAACCTTTCGACGCAGCAACGGTGCAATCGCGGTTGCAGTAAGGTCATTCACCTGAATTTCGCCGGAATCAGACTCCTGGAAGCCCAGTATCCCGTCAATCAGTGTGGTCTTGCCGCTGCCGCTCGGCCCTTCGACCAAAAGCGTTTCATCCGGCTCAATCGTCAGATTGAACTCCTTGAAGACACAGCGCTCATCATGGGAAATGCCGACAGACCTGAACTGAATGGCGGGCGGGCCTGAAAGTGAAATGGAACCGACCGGCACGTCTGATCCATCAGCGCGCTTAGGGTTTCTGTAGGTGTTCTGCGACGGAAAAAGTGTCGCCAGCTTCTTCCGCGCGGCAAGTCCGCCTGCCCTGTCATGATAGGCTGCCGCGTAGGCACGCAAGGGGGCAAAGAACTCCGGTGCGAGCAGCAGAATGAATAGGCCCTGCGCAAAGGTCAGGGGCCCGCCCCAGGTTCCAGCCTGGATTTCACCCAATAGCGAGAACCCCACATAGACCGCGCAGAAGGCTATTCCGAGTGCGGAAAAGAGTTCCAGAACGGTTGAGGAGAGAAATGCGATCTTCAGGACGCGCATGGTGCCGGTTCTGAACCGTTCGCCCGCGTCAGCGATTTGCCGCTGGGTACGCTCAATTGCGCCAAACAAGGTCAGTGTTTCCAGGCCCCTGATCCTGTCCAGCAGACTGCCGCTCAGCCGCACCAGTTCCTCCTGTTGCGTCTCGCTCGCAGCCTTGGCACGCATACCAATCAGCGCCATGAAAACAGGAATGAGCGGCCCGCAGACAACCAGGATCAGCGCGCCGACCCAACTGAACACGGCAGTGGCGGCAACGATGCCGAGAGGCACAAGACGAAGCCGAACCTTCTGAGGTTCGAAATTCCGATAGTACGGTCCGAGCAGGTCGACCTGTTCGGTAACATGGGCGGCAAAGGCACCGGAAGATGGGAATTCTGCAGACGGCGACGTTCTGGCGGCAACGGAAAGCAGCTCTGCACGTGCCCTGCTCTGGATTGCACGGGCAGTTTGCCGGGCAACCGTTTCGGCTCGGTTTTGCAGAAACACTCTCAACACAGCAACCAGTGCGATGCCGGCGGCAGCCTGGAAGGCCAAGCTTGTCAGATCGCCTTCGATAACCTGGCCGTCATCTGCGGCGGAAAACATCATGGGGAGCGATCCGAGCGCCCAGGAAATCAATCCGGCCTGTGCAATCCACAGCAGATCGGATACGGCCAGAAGCCGACCAGCCCGTTTCAGGCTGCGGCTTTCTCCTTTGTCCGGCCAGCCGAAAGCAGCTGCTGCTCCGTTGTCCTGCCCCTCACCCTCAGCCACCGTCCCGATCTTTTCCCTTTTTATTGTCATCAGCCGTTTAGTGTCGCCCCGTCCGACCAAATTCAAGAGGCAGATTGCCACGGTGGCAATGGGAATGCCATGCAAGGGCGACCGGTATCGGCGCAGTACTGCGCCAGCAGATGCCTATTTTCTTTCACCGGATGCACAATCCTGACAAGAGGTTTTCAGGACGCTTGTGAGATCTTCGTTCATGAAATCATCTCCTGAAACTCCAGAAGACAGCTTTGTGAAGGCCTTGTTTCCAACAAACGCCCGAAAATGGCAGCTGCTGCGTCTAACAGCCAGTGCCTTTAGCGGAGGTTCGCGGTGACAGCTATCGCACGAGACGATGCTCCAATTCGGAAAGCACCGCGGCGAGAACCGCTTCGGCGCGTTCTACCGTGCACCTTGGCCTAAGGCGGCCAATCAGAAACGGGTCCCTGAACAGTTGCGTTGCGTCTTCAACCAATTCGCACGCCCTTTTCAGTTCGCGTCCTTCAAATTCGGCGCCGAGGATCCCTTCCAACACTTTCCGTAATCTGCCTACATGGATGGTGACAGGTTCGGGATGCTCTCCAGCCAGTGTCAGATAGGCCCGGAACAGGTCCGGATCGTCGTCAAACCTTTCTGACTTGATTACGAGCTGTACCCTGACAAAAGCTGCCAGTTTCGATTGCCAGCTTTCCGCAGCTGAAATTTCCACCTGAAGCGCAACTTCCACGTCCGCGAACCAGCGTTCCGCCAAGCCGGCCATGAGAGCCGCCTTGTTGGGAAAAAACCGGTAGACATTCGATTGCGACATCCGACAATCGGCCGCCAGATCAGTCACGGAAAAGCGCGGCGAACCTTGCCGCCGCAAGCGGTTTTCCGCAGCCTGCAGCAGGCTCTCCCGGATTTCGGCGTTTTCAACCTTCGGTCTTGCCATTTCTAAAGCCAGCGCCTCACATTTTTTCTGTAGTCCAGGTAAGGCTGGCCAAACGTCTTCTCGGCGTTCCGCTCCTCAATCGGGATGTACCAAAACTGCGCGGCCAGAAAAAAGACGATTGCGAAAAGGACGTTCAATGCTTCGTTGGTGCAGACAGCGACCCCGAGCAGCATCAACAAAAACCCAAGATACATCGGATTGCGCGAAAGCGCGTAGATGCCGGAGGTAACCAAGCGGGTTGGTTGCCGGAACGTATGGATTTCCGTTTCTTGCGAAAGGAAAGTGCCATGCCCCTTTTTGAGGAAAAACAACCCCAGAGCGACGACTGCCAAACCGGTCCACTGGAACGGTGCAGGAAGCATGGGCGAACCGGGACACAACATCGTAACCGGGACCATCGACAACAGGAACAAGCCGAAAAGGACAGGCGGAATTATCTGAGGCACGAGAGGTCTCCAAGCGCATTTCATAATAAATAATAAATTTCATCTTTTATCATTTTACAAGGCAAAAAAGAGGCGCTCCAGGCGAAGCCGGGAGCGCCAGACCGGACTTGGTCCGGGAGGAATTACTTCATCGTCGGGATCACGAACTCGGCCCCGTCCTTCAGACCTGAAGGCCAGCGGGAGGTCACGGTCTTGGTGCGGGTGTAGAACTTGAACCCGTCCGGGCCATGCTGGTTGAGATCGCCGAAGCCGGACTTTTTCCAGCCGCCGAAGGTGTGGTAGGCGAGCGGCACTGGGATCGGCACGTTGATGCCGACCATGCCGATGTTGATACGGGACGCGAAGTCGCGGGCGGTGTCGCCGTCACGGGTGAAGATCGCAGTGCCGTTGCCGTATTCGTGGCTGAGCGGCAGATCGAGAGCTTCTTCGTAGTTCTCAGCGCGAACCACGGACAGGACCGGACCGAAGATTTCGGTCTTGTAGATGTCCATGTCCTTGGTGACGTTGTCGAACAGGCAGCCACCCATGAAGAAGCCGTTCTCATAGCCCTGCATGGAGAAATCGCGGCCATCGACAACCAGCTTCGCACCTTCCTTGATGCCCTGGTCGACGAGACCCTTGACGCGGGCAAGCGCTTCCTTGGTCACCAGCGGACCGAAGTCGACGTCGTTGCCGGCCGTGTACGGCCCGATCTTCAGCGCTTCCACCTTCGGCGCAAGCTTCTCGATCAGTGCGTTTGCGGTGCTTTCGCCAACCGGCACGGCAACAGAAACAGCCATGCAGCGCTCGCCGGCCGCGCCGTAACCGGCACCGATCAGAGCATCGGCCGCCTGATCGAGGTCGGCATCCGGCATGATGATCATGTGGTTCTTTGCGCCACCGAAACACTGGGCGCGTTTGCCGGATGCTGTTGCACGGGCATAAACATACTGGGCAATCGGCGTGGAACCGACGAAGCCGACAGCCTGGATGGTTTCATCGTCCAGGATTGCATCGACCGCGCTCTTGTCGCCGTTGACAACGTTCAGAACACCTTCCGGCAGGCCGGCTTCGATCATCAGTTCAGCAAGCATGATCGGCACGGACGGATCGCGTTCGGACGGCTTCAGGATGAAGGCGTTGCCACAAGCGATCGCCGGGCAGAATTTCCACATCGGGATCATGGCCGGGAAGTTGAACGGCGTGATGCCGGCAACGACGCCAAGCGGCTGGCGCATGGAGTACATGTCGATGCCAGGACCGGCGCCTTCGGTGAATTCACCCTTCAGGAGATGCGGCGCACCAATGCAGAACTCGGCAACTTCCAGACCGCGGATAACGTCGCCCTTGGCGTCCGGAATCGTTTTGCCGTGTTCGCGGGAAAGAGCTTCTGCCAGCTTGTCCATGTCGCGGTTGAGAAGATCTACGAACTTCATCATCACGCGAGCGCGACGCTGCGGGTTGGTGGCAGCCCAGGCAGGCTGTGCGGCAGCAGCATTGGCAATTGCCGCGTCCATCTCGGCCTGGCTGGCCAGGGCGACCTGCGCCTCGACTTCACCGGTTGCCGGGTTGTAGACGTCTGCAAAGCGGCCGGAGGTTCCCTCCACGTGCTTGCCGCCGATAAAATGACCGATCTTCCGCATGTCGCGTTTCTCCCAATATGTCCTGACACCAGCCAAAAGGATTTTGGGCGAGCGTCCGAGATGACGTCTTTTTTGACTTTTATTTTTGCCACAAACAAGAGCCAGATTTCCGGACCCGTTGTGCGTTTTTTAAAGTTATGCAATAAAACGCCACGAAGCGTCTTAGACAAACGATAGGTCCAATCCCCCTCGGTTGTCATCCCGGCTGAAACTCTACCAAAAGCCGGTGTGCAGCAAGGCGTGAACTCACCACCATGAACGCGGCGGCATCGTGCCTGGTATCTGACATCAGCTAAAAAAAACGGAGTGGCTGGTCATCGCGGAAAGCAAATCGACATGAACTGGGACGACATCCGCATCTTTCTCGCGATCGCTCGAACAGGACAAATCCTGGCGGCAGCGCGCCGTCTCGGCCTCAATCACGCCACGGTGGCGCGCAGGCTGACGAGCCTCGAAGACAGCATCGGCACACGCCTCTTCGACAGATCAACATCCGGCTGCCTTCTGACGGAAGCCGGCAGCCGGTTCTTTGACCGGGCAGAACGGATCGAAGCCGAGGCGGTGGCAGCGGAAGCCGACCTGACAAACAACACGCCGGAAATTTCCGGAACCGTTCGCATTGGCGCACCCGATGGTTTCGGTGTCGCGTATCTTGCGCCCCGGCTTGGCAAGCTCACGGAAAAACATCCAGGACTGACGGTGCAGCTCGTTCCCGTGCCCCGCTCCTTCTCGCTCTCCCGCCGTGAAGCTGATATCGCCGTGACAATAGACAGGCCGGAAACAGGCAGGCTGGTTGCCGGCAAGCTCGTCGACTATTCGCTCGGTCTTTATGCGTCAAAAACCTATCTGGAAAGCCGGGGAACACCTGCCTCCGCAAGCAATCTGATCGACCACGATCTTATTGGCTACGTGGAAGACCTGCTCTACTCGCCATCGCTGAACTACGGCACCGAGATCCTGAAAGACTGGACCGCGCGATTTGAAATCGCCTCCGCACTCGGCCAGACCGAAGCAGTCAGGTCCGGTGCCGGTATCGGCATCCTTCACGATTTTATCGCGCGCGACAATGCCGACCTGATCGCCGTTCTCCCGGAGATAAAGCTTCACCGGGCCTACTGGATGGTGACACATGAAAGTTCGCGCCCTCTCCGCCATGTCGCCGCGGCACAGGATTTTCTGCGCGATCAAGTCGCGCGCGACAAGGCGATATTCGTTTAGCCAGGCCGAAGGCGAAACGCGCTCCACCTACCGCCAGGGATCTGTCGCCACTATCCATTCCCTGGTGCGCGCTTCCGGGTCGGCATTCCGGGTGATGTCAGTGACAACAGCTGCGATATCTGCGCCGTTCTCGAACACACCCGGCAGACGCTCCGGATTGAGACCGCCAATAGCAACAAGCGGCAATTCGCCGATCTGCCGCTTCCACCGACCGACCTTTTCAACGCCTTGGGGCGCCCATTTCATTTCTTTCAGGATCGTCGGATAGACAGGCCCCAGCGCGATATAATCGGGCTCTACAGAAAGAGCGGTTTCCAGTTCCTCACCGTCATGGGTCGAAACGCCAAGTTTCAGACCCGCCTTGCGAATGGCCGCGACATCGGCGTCAGCAAGGTCTTCCTGACCAAGGTGGACAAAGTCGCAGTCCAGTTCAATCGCGAGCTGCCAATAGTCGTTCACGACAAGTTGGCAGCCGTGCTTCTCGCAAGCGCTCTTGGAGGCTGCGATTTCCTTGCGCAGGACTTCGTCGCTCGCGTCCTTGATGCGCAGTTGAACCAGTTTGACGCCAAGCGGAACCAGCCGCTCGATCCAGTCGGAACTGTCGACGATGAGGTAAAAGGGATCGAGCTTCATTCAAACACCGCCATTCCGAGAACCGGGGTAGAAGGAACCGCCATGTCGCGAGGTTCCAGGGGTTGGGCTTCATAGGCCAGGCGACCGGCCTTAATTGCAACTGCAAAGGCCTTGGCCATTGCGACAGGGTCTCCGGCCTTTGCGACAGCCGTATTCAGCAGTACCGCATCGAAACCGAGTTCCAGAACAGCAGCCGCATGGGACGGTCTGCCAAGACCGGCATCCACAACAAGTGGGATGCCCTTGAAGTGACTGCGATAGGCACGAAGGGCATCCGGATTGACCGGCCCCTTCGCCGAACCGATTGGCGCACACCAGGGCATCAACACCTGACACCCCGCGTCAAGCAACCGTTCGCCGACGACAATATCGTCCGTCGTATAGGGAAACACCTTGAAGCCGTCATCGCTCAGGATACGTGCGGCTTCCACGAGGCCAAAGACATCCGGCTGCAGGCTGTCGTGATGACCGATCACTTCCAGCTTGATCCAGTCGGTTCCAAATAGGTCGCGTGCCATTTTAGCGGTGGTGACGGCTTCCTTTACCGAATGACATCCGGCAGTGTTGGGCAGCACCTTGACGTTCAGTTCCCGGATCAGGTCCCAGAACCGGCCGCCTCCGCCACTTCCTGCCGTTTCGCGCCGAAGGGACACCGTCAGAATTTCAGCCCCGGATACTTTCACCGCATCCGACAGAATTTGGGGTGATGGGTACTGGGCAGTACCAAGCAGGAAACGCGACGCAACGCTTTCGCCATAAACTTCAAACATCAGCGTCATCCTCCCTGCATCGGTGACAGGATCTCGATACGGTCGCCAGCTTGAAGGAAGCAATCGCTTCGGTCTTCAGCACAAACCAGATCGCCGTTGCGTGCCGTTGCAAGAAACCCATGGTCATAGGCCAGTTCGTCCAGAAGCGCAGCCAGCGTCGCGCTGACAACTTCCTGAGGTTCGCCGTTAATGGTTAGCTTCAAGGGACTTCTCCTGAAGGTGTTGCACGATCCTGTCTGCCGCCTCCATGGCAAAATGCGGAGCAAGCAGGAAGCCGTGCCGGTAGAATCCGTTCATTGACAACGCGTTGCCGGTAAACGTGAGACGAGGAAGATTGTTTGGATATGCCGGGCGGAGGCCCACCCCGGTTTCGATGATCTTTGCCTCGGCAAATCCCGGATGCAGGCTGTAGGCGGCATTTAGAAGTTCCATGGTGGACCGAACACTGACCGCTCCCTGGTCACCGCTTTCGATCATGGTTGCCCCGACCATGAAGACACCGTTGTCACGAGGCACGACATAGACAGGGATGCGCGGGTGCAGAAAACGCACCGGCCGCGAAAGCGAGACATCTGGCGCGTGGAGGATCAGCATTTCACCGCGTACGGGACGCAAGTGCGGATCCGGCGAGGCCATGCCGGTACAATCGGCGACAAGATCGGTCGCCGCGGTGAAGTGCTGCGCTTCTGACCTCACCTTGGCACCGCTTTCAGACACCTTTGCCTGCAATGCTGTGAGGGCCTGCCGCGGATCGAGATGGGCTTCCCCCGCAAAATGGAGCCCCTTTGCAAATCGGCCTGCGAGGTCCGGCTCGAGTGCGCCCAGCGCGTCAGCATCGAGCCAGGCAAAGCCGCTGGTTCGAGAAGCAAAGCGACTTAACTCGCCGGTATCGCGCGGCGCGGCAACAACCAGCGTGCCATTGTGCGAGACCTGTCCCGGCAGGACCTTGCTCCACCAGCCAATGGAGGCTTGCCCGAGCCGCAGAACATCTTCCTCGGCACTTTCCCGCTCACACCATGGCGCCAACATGCCGCCTGCGAGCCAGGAGGCACTGGCGGTGAGATCCTTGTGTTTTTCCAGCAGCTCCACCCGCACACCGCGCGAGACAAGTTCATGTGCCAGTGCCAGACCGGCTACTCCAGCCCCTTTGATACCGACCTTCATCCCGCCTCTCCTGCCAGGGTGGACGTCAGTCGTTCGACATCATGGAATGTCTGGTAGCCCGCTTGCATTCAACGGATCTCCGCAAGGACCGGAAAAGGTCTCGCATTTCGGACATTCGGCTTGGAAGGGTGGCCGGATTGGAGCATTGCCGTGGCGAACGCAGTTGGCCGAGAACACCTTCCCTTCGCCAGCATGACCTGGATCAGGTTCGTCGGGTCCCTGCACTGCGCAAGTGCACTAGCAGTATCTCAGCCTCTTCTGGAGGCACCCCGGGTGAGCCCCTGTTGTGCCGCCCGTCAGGCGCACCTGTCAAGAGACAGGATGAGCCTTCATCCTTGTTGCCAGGGGCGCGCCAGAAAGTCGTCGATTTCGGCAAGGGTGTTGAACCGATAGACTTTCAGATGGTCCGGAGGTTCGCGGTAGATGTGCTCCAGCTTGGCTCTGGCGGAGTGTCTCGTTCGCCAGATGAACCTCAGGAATTCAACAGTTTGACAGTTGAACTGCTCCGGGCAGCCCTCGGCCAGATCCGGACGGCTTTGCCCATTGTATTTCACCGACCGTTTCAGCACTCGAAATATGCGGCGCATTACTGGGACATCGAGCCAGATGAAAGTGTCGGCACGTTCGATACGTTCCGCATAGGTGTTTGAATGACCGCCCTCGAAGATCCACACATCCTTCAGATGGACCTCATGCGTCAGCCGGTCTTTCTCTTCCCGCGTCCGCTCGCTCCAACCGGAGCGGTAGTGGATCTTGTCCATATGATAGACCGGCAGTCCGGTTTTCCGCCCAAGGGCAACGGCAAGCGTGCTTTTGCCCGAGCCCGGGCCGCCAACGATCATCACGCGTTTCATGTCGCACCAAACAAAAGCAAGGAAGGGCCGGTCGTTATACAGATTGTGCAGGGGATGAAAACCCGAAACAGACTGTTCAATGGACACTTCGGCTTCGCTGGCCCTATCTAGTTTGCAAGACAGAATGTTCTTTGATGGAGAGGCAGATGAGCTGGTTGAATTGCCCTGATCCCGTACCGGGAAATGCTGCAAGCTGTGACCCGATTGAAACGATCATCGTACCGCGGACATCCGACCTCGGCGGATTTTCGGTAAGACGTGCCTTGCCGTCTGCCAGGAGGCGGATGGTTGGCCCGTTCATCTTCTTCGACCAGATGGGCCCGGCAGAACTTTTGGTCGGCGGCGGTATCGACGTGCGCCCGCATCCTCACATCGGGTTGGCGACGGTGACCTATCTCTTCGAAGGAGAAATGTATCATCGTGACAGCCTTGGAACGGAGATTGCGATTGCCCCCGGTGCTCTGAACTGGATGAGCGCCGGCAAGGGCATCGTGCATTCCGAACGTGAGAGGCCGGAACGCCTGCAGGAAAAACGTCCCCTGTTCGGCCTGCAGAGCTGGGTGGCCCTGCCCAAACACCTGGAAGAGACCGACCCGACCTTCCAGCACCACGGCACAGAAGAACAGCCGGAATTTGCCGACAAGGGCGCTTCAGTCAAACTTATCGCGGGCGAGCTTTATGGCCACAAGGCACCGGTGAAGACAGCGTCCGACATGTTCTATGCCGATATCACGCTGGAACCGGGAGCGAAGATCCCGCTGGATGCCGGGTGGGAAGAGCGCGGCCTTTATACGGTCTCGGGCCAGATCACCATCGCCGGCCAGAATTTCGATCCGGCCCAGCTATTGGTGTTCAAACCGGGTGATCATCTGGTGATTGAAAACACGTCTCCCGTGCCGGCCCGTTTCGTAGTGCTTGGCGGCGAACCGATGGACGGCCGGCGTTATATCTGGTGGAACTTCGTGTCCTCATCGAAAGAGCGCATCGAGCAGGCCAAGGAAGATTGGCGTCTTGGCCGTTTCGATACGGTACCCGGCGATGCGGAAGAGTTCATTCCCTTGCCTGACCGTCCGGGGCCCTGACACTCCAGCCGCTCTCCAATGGCGGTGCTTTTTCAAACCTGTCGGCGGGCCGGATAAGGTCCGGCTCGCCAAAGTCCAGAATGATGTTGAGCCGTTGGCTTGCCAGCGGGTCACCCGTCAGATTTGGATCTTCCGGCGAAACCGACAGCCGCACGCCCCTGTGTGTCGTTTCCAGTTGCCTGAACCCGGAAACCGCCTCGCGAAACACTTCCGGAACCGTCCAGCCATACCGAAGCGACAGGGCGTCGATCACCAGCCAGACCGCATCTAGGCCGATCTGCATCTGGCGTGGATCTTCCACCACCAGCTTCAGCCGCAGATAATCGATGCTTTTTTCCGATGGGCCGCGCAGCAGAAAGAAAAGAGTTGTCGAGCCGTAGTCGACGCTGGGTGTGGTCAAGGGCACCAGGTCGGATGCACATTGCCAGCGTCCTTCACTGAAAGGTGCCCGGCTCCAGCCGGGATTTCCGAGCCCCAGAGACCGTAATTCGTCGCATAGCTGATCCGGCTGGCCCAGGAAGCTGCGTTTCAGCTCCGCGGACAGTTCCGGTTCCGGAGCCAGCAGCACCTGCTTGGCCGGAGACTGCAGGGAAGAAAGCGGATCAGGCATCAAGGGGGCGGTTGCAACGCTTTCCTCACTCCATTGCCCGGCAAGGTGCAGGAACAGGCCGCCAACGGCGAAACCGGCAGCCAGCAACGCCAGGGTTCCCCAGATGTAGTACGGCGTTACCTGAGCACGTTTACGAGATCTGGACGTGCGGGTTGGCTGGCCGGGCCTCCTGGGCTCGCCTCCTTCAGACAGAGTTTCCATGTCCGGCTCGGCCCAGCGCGGGCCCTTGGAACGGTGCCCCGGCCTCGACCTGGATTGCGCTCCCCTACCGGTCCGGTCTGCCGACATTGCAGCCGATCCAAGCATTTGCCTGAGCTTGTCTGCGAAACCCGCCATTCAGTTCCTTAACACCGCGATCCTCAACCGAGTGGTCAAGGGCACGGGATTTATCAAACCAATACCTTGAAAAGGCAACCGGATACCTGTCATGTAAGCGCCGCTTCCACGGTCGCGCAGCCAAACGTAACGCTCGCACCCGAACCAGAACCAAAGAGGCCCCGAATGCCCACCTTTCCAGGTGACACACCTGACCTGCGCCGTGCGATCATCGAGACAGCCCGTGCCTTGCCTCGTCTCGGACTGACCAAAGGCACCTCAGGAAATGTCAGTGCACGCACCGAATCCGGTTTTTTGGTGACGCCGTCGGGAACGCCTTACGAAAATCTGACTGAAGACAAGATTGTCGCGCTGGACTGGGACGGCTGCTACCGCGGCGAGACACTACCGTCTTCCGAATGGCGGATGCATCTCGACTTCTATCTGGCGAAGCCGGATTGCGGCGCGGTGGTGCATTGCCATAGCCCTCGCGCGACCGCACTGTCCTGTCACCGGCGCGGCATTCCAGCATTTCACTATATGGTGGCGCTTGCCGGTGGCGACCGCATCGAATGCGCCCGTTACGCCACCTTCGGCACCCGTGGATTGTCCGAGGCAATGATTTCAGCACTTGGCGACAGAAACGCCTGCCTGCTTGCAAATCATGGACAGATCGCCGGTGGAGCAACCTTGCAGAAGGCGCTTTCGACCGCGGAAGGCGTGGAAGATCTGGCAGACCAGTATCTATCAGCCCTGATCCTTGGTGAACCTGTGATACTGGATGCGGAGGAAATGACCGTAATCTTGAAAAAATTCAAAACCTACGGAAAACAAACAAGCGAACTTGAAGACGGCCAGACAGCTGCCTTCGAACTGCCAAGACGGATGGACTGAAAATGCGGCTGGGAATTGACTGGGGTGGAACGAAGATCGAAATCATCGCTCTTTCCAACGAGGGCGAGGAACTGTTCCGGCAACGGGTCGACACACCCAGGGACGACTATGAAGGTTGTCTGGAAGCAGTCCGATTTCTGGTCGAGGAGGCCGAAAAGGCAACCGGACAGACGGGAACGCTCGGTCTTGGAATTCCCGGTTCGCTTTCCCCCAAGACAGGCCTGGTCAAGAACGCCAATTCCACCTGGATGAACGGCAAGCCCCTGGACCAGGACCTGCAGAGGGTTCTTGGGCGCCCGGTGCGAATCCAGAATGACGCAAACTGTCTGGCTGTTTCCGAAGCGACCGATGGAGCAGGTGCTGGAGCGCATATCGTTCACGCTATTATCATCGGCACAGGCAGCGGTTCGGGTATTGCCATCGACGCGAAAGCCCATCTTGGTGCCAACGGCATCGGTGGCGAATGGGGAGCGATCACCGTGCCCTGGCTAAAGCCGGAGGAGTATCCGGGTCCCGACAGCTGGATCGGCCACAAGGGCGCCATCGATCGCTGGTGTTCGGGAACGGGTTTTCAGCTTGACTATAAGGACAGGACCGGAACGCTGCTGAAAGGCCATGAGATCATGGCGCTGAAACGCTCCGGCGACGTGGTGGCAACTGCCGTCTACGAGGCTTATGTCAGCCGTCTTGCCCGTGCGCTTGCAATGTCGGCTAATCTGCTCGATCCGGATGTATTCGTCCTGGGTGGTGGCATGTCGAATATCGACGAGCTTTATGCCGACCTTCCCCCCGCGATGACGCCTTACATCTTCTCCGATACCTTCGAGACACCGATCCGCAAGGCTATGCACGGCGACAGCTCTGGAGTGCGGGGAGCAGCCTGGCTCTGGGGGTGAGAAATCACCTGGAACCCAAAGACGACAAACCGATCCCGCGACTTGCGGGATCGGTTCTTAGGGGTATGGCAAGACTAGCCTGACTTTTTCGCTCCAGCGCCGCGCCCTTTGCTGACGAGCACAATCCCTGCCCCGACAGCTGCGACGGCCGCCAGTTTCGCCATGTTTGGCACTTCAACAAAGGCGAGATATCCGAGGCCAAGACCAATCACCGCGGCAACGGAGCCTATCTGGCTGAGATAGACTGGCCCGGCTGTGTGCTGCAGGCGGAAATACAGCCCGTACTGAAAAGTGAATATCGTTATTTGGGCTGCCAGCAGGCCAGTGGCCTCAAGCGACCAGGTGCCGGGCACAACGGGGATACCGGCCATGGCAGTAAATAATCCGAGTGCTGCAAACCCGACCAGCATCATGCCGAGAGCAAGATTGACCGGCCGCGCGCCTGCTGGCCACTTCACCGTGCGAAAAATGTTACCGGAAGCCAGGAATACAGGGATCGACAGAGCAAACATTGCCCACCAGGAGGCATCCACGGAAAGCTGACGTCCAGACGCCGCCAGCAAGATGCCACCAGCCAGACCGAACAGAACGCCAACCCCACGCAGAACCTGAAACTTCTCCAGGCGCAACAGAACAGCAAATCCATAAGTCAGAACCAGCGGAAAAGCGTAGCTCAGGGAGACAAACCCCGCCCCGACCTTTGGCGCAGCAACCACTGCGATCATGTTCGGCGCAATAAACAGGAGACCGCTGACCAGCAGGTAGAAGGCAAACTGGCCCCGGCTGACACCTGTGTCCCCTTTAGCGGCGATACTTCCTCCGGCTGCAATCCTGCTAATAACGAACAAACCCGCAGCACCGCCAAGGATGGACCACTGCAACAGGGCCAAAGGATGCCACCCGGTCATGGGGGCGGCCTTGGCAATCACCGTGGATACGGCGAGAAAACCACCGACAATCAACAACAGCACCAACGGCTGATCCAAAGGACTTTCACGCTTTTCGCCGGAAAGAGAAGCTTGTTGCTGCAGGGAAGCCGTACTTGCGGATGTTCCTAATCTGGTCGTGTCCACCATGGGACTGTCCTTCCTCACAATTTGGCGCTGGCTTGATGCTGCACCGTTGCCAGAACAGATAACGCATTTTATCTTGATTTCAAGATACTTAATTTCAAGATTCTTGACATCAGTTGACAGAACCACCCGAAACAGCGAGTATCGGAACAACAAAAACAGTCGATATGTCAGCTAGTTACGCAACCTCTTGTTCCCTTGTAAAAAAGTGCGTCATCTGACTGGAAATGATCTGGAGTTTCCGACCATGACCACCCGGTCAAGCGACACCAAGAAGCCATCGGATCACCTGTTCGGAGATCCGGAAGACCTGCTAATCGACCGTGCGGAGCGCGCGCGCAGGCAATGGCAAAGGGAAATACCCGAGATCGCGGAGCAGTTGTCGCCAATGGTTCTGCTTGGTCGATTGAACGAAGCATCTCAGGTGATGGGTCGCGACTATCTTGCCCCTGCCTACGCGGATATCGGACTGAAGACGGGTGAATTCGATGTTCTGGCGACCCTCGTGCGGTCCGGACCACCCTACAAGCTGACACCGACGGAATTGTACCGGACCACGATGATGAGCTCGGGCGGCATGACGGCCCGGGTCGATAAACTGGAGAAAGCAGGTCTGGTTGAACGCTGCCCGCATCCAGATGACAGGCGGGCACTCACCGTTTGCCTGACCCCAAAGGGACTGGACCTGATAAAGGGGCAAATGCCCGACTACATTGCAAAACAGCAGCAGGCGGTGAGCGGGTTAAGCGAAAAAGAACAACAGCAATTGTCAGACCTACTGGAAAAGCTCATTCGCTCCGTCAACGATCCTCTTGGCAAGACCTGACTGGCGCATACGCTAGCCAGGCGCCTCTGGTCTGGAAACCACAAGCCACCCCGGCCTTGTGACTTACCGTCACTGTGATGGAAACCCGGATTGTTTTCCTGTCCCAGATGACCAATTCTTGTCCGTAACAACACACCGGGACAACACATCATGCTCAAATGGGTTACGCGCATTCTCGCCATCATGCTTTTCGTCCTGCCGGCACAGGCACAGGAAGAGCTGCAGATCCGGGATATTGAAAAAGGTACCGGCGAAGAAGCAAACGTCGGTGAAACGGTGGTGGTGCACTACACCGGCTGGCTGATGGACGGAACGAAGTTCGACTCCAGCGTCGACCGAGGCACGCCATTTTCGTTCACGCTGGGAGAGCGGCGCGTTATTCCCGGTTGGGAAAAAGGCGTCGAGGGCATGCAGGTCGGCGGCAAGCGCGAGCTGATCATTCCGCCGGACATGGCTTATGGGTCGCAAGGCGCAGGTGGGATCATTCCGCCGGATGCAACATTGAAATTCGAAATCGAACTGCTTGAGGTCAAGGCGAAGAAATTCTCTGATATCGACAACGGCACCCTGAAGGCAAAGCTCGCCTCAGGCACCACGGTCATTGATATCCGGCGTCCTGACGAGTGGAAGCAAACCGGCGTCATTCCGGGCAGCCACTTGGTTACGTTCTTCAATGACAGTGGCCAGGTGAACCCTGCCTTCGGCAGCGAACTTCAGAAGTTGATTTCCGGCCCCTCGGACGAAGTGGTGTTAATCTGCCAGACAGGGCAACGAAGCCAGGCTCTGTCAGAATATCTCGCCGGACAGGCCGGCTTCACCAACGTGGTCAACGTCGAAAAGGGAATTGCACACTGGATCGAAGATGGCGGCGAAGTCACTCAGGCAGCCTTGCCGGAGAATTGCTGGCTCTGCTGAGTTCGAATCGTCCGCCTTATTCCAGTTGATCTGGAAGAGCTCGTCAGACAAGGCCGCCACCGCTGGTTCAGTGATCCAGTGGCGGCATACGGTTCCAGGCATCGAGCGCGGCGATCTTGTAGGCCTCGGCCAGCGTCGGGTAATTGAAGGTGTTTTCGACGAAATACTCCAGCGTACCACGCAGATTGAGAACGGCCTGACCGATGTGAACCAGTTCGGTCGCGCCCTCGCCCACAATATGACATCCAAGAAGCCGGCGGGTCTTGAGCGAGAAGATCATCTTCAGCATGCCGGTATCGAGACCCATGATGTGGCCGCGTGACGTTTCGCGGAAACGGGCAACGCCGCACTCGTAGGGAATGCCGCGTTCCTTGATCTCCTCCTCGGTCATGCCGACGGTTGAGATTTCCGGAACCGCATAGATGCCATAGGGAAAATACTCTGGCGGATCGTAGGCCTTTTCTCCCAAAGCCTGACAGGCTGCAATGCGCCCCTGCTCCATGGATGTCGAGGCAAGGCTCGGAAAACCGATGACATCTCCAGCAGCATAGATATGCGGTACGTCGGTCTGAAAAGTCATCGGATCGACCTTCAGACGACCACGGTGGTCCACTTCCAGGCCACAGCTTTGCAGGTTCAGGTTCGGGGTCGCGCCCATGCGCCCTGCCGCGAACAGGATGACGTTGGACCGGACACTACGTCCGCCTTCCAGCGTGATTTCACATTCTGCGGGACCGTGTTTTTCGATCTTCTGGACCTTTGCCCCGAAGCGCAGCGCAATTCCGCGGTCTCGGAGCTGATGCGTGAAATCGGCAACGAGCTCCTTGTCCAGGAAGTCGAGCATCGTTTCGCGCGGCTCGATCAGCGTCACGTGTACATCGAGCGCGGAAAATATCGAGGCATATTCGACACCGATAACACCTGCGCCGATGACAGCGACCGACCGGGGCAATTCGCCAAGCTCGAGGATCTCGTCGCTATCGAGAACATATTCTCCATCAAAGGGAACATAGTCGGGGCGGAAGGGCTTGGTGCCGACGGCGATGATGAACTTGTCCGAAGTGATGAAATGAACTTCCCCGGCATCGCCCTCCACTTCGATCTTGTGCGGCTCGATGAACCTTGCCTCGCCCCGGATCGTATCGACCTTGTTTCGGGCAAACTGGTGCTCCAGAACCTCGACCTCGTGATTGAGGGTGATGTGCAACCGCGCACGAAGGTCCGCAGCCGTGAGGTCTTCCTTCACCCGGTAGGAGCGACCGTAGAAGCCTCGTTCGCGCCATCCGGTCAGGTTGAGCACGGTCTCACGCAAAGTCTTGGAAGGAATGGTCCCGGTGTGCACCGAAACGCCGCCGACCCGCCGTCCGCGTTCCACCACCAGAACATTGTATCCGAATTTTGCCGCCTGAATCGCCGCCCGGCGCCCGGCCGGTCCGCTGCCGATCACAACCAGATCGTAGTGTTCCATGTGCCCCTCACTGCCAGTTTTCTGTCAGCCACTTGGCCTCCGTTCGTGCGGAGGCACCTTGTTGAAAATCGCTGCACTGCAAAAACAGCATCTTGGCGGAAGGGTCAAGAAGGCAAGCGGAAAATGAAGGTTTTCCGTGAGCTTTGGTGGAGAAGCCGGTCCTGACCAGAACTTGTATCCAGGTTGCAAGACAAACACGGTCGGTCGTCTATATACTCGCCATCGATGAGATTCTCGGTCTCTGCCGAGCCATTCCCCTCACATTTCATGCGACCTTTCAGGAAGCTGAAGTTCGAGAGCGAAACCTTAATATGAAGGACCTTCACGACAACCAGGCGTGAACGGGTTTCCCAACACTGAAAGGGTCGACCACCGAAATGGGATCATCGCCTTCCCAGACGGCGTGCCGAGCAATGGCATTGCTTGAATGTATTACAGTCAGGCTGCCGCATGCTTTGGTTCTATTCAGTGCAATGCTGCTGTCGCCGATCGATAACGCGAAGGCGGAACAATCCGGCCAATGCCCGATGCATGAAGAGATCGTTCTTGCAGCGGAAGATGCCTTTTTTCCCTATTCAGGCCTTCATGAGGGAGAGCTACGCGGATTTGCAGTGGATCTAGTAACCGCCGCCTTGAGCGCAAAACACTGCGACGTCACGCTCCACGTCATGCCGTACAACAGGTGCATACGTGAGGTTGCGCAGGGCAGACAGCTTGGCTGCTTCGACACCACCGGCTCGGATGAAAACAAGCGCAATTTCATTTTTCACCAGACACCGCTCTTTTTCGGAAAGATCCTAGTTTACAGCCATCCCGACAACACGGCGAAATTTCGTCCCGATTTCTTGAAGGACAAGACCTTCTCCGTGGTCAGAGGGTACACCTACACCGACGCCTTTGATGCCGATGAGAGGATCTCGAAGGTTGAGGTGGATTCCGATCTGCAGACACTTGCGCTGGTAGCGAAGAGGCGAACCGACTACGCCGTCGCTTACGAAAAGGTTGCCGACTTTCACATCAGCAACAGTCAGGATCTCATTTCCCCAGCCCCCAAGGCTGTCCACGAACTCGCGAGGTTCGGTCTCTTCGTATCGTTTTCCAAATTGACACCCGAGCGCTCAAGCGCAGTAGCAGCCCTTCTCGATGAGGGACTGCACGCCATACAGGAGAATGGGACTTATGATGATATCGATGCAGCCTGGGACGAATGGCTGAAGCACGGTCTGAAGGATGGGCGCCCCGCGCCGCACTGGAAAAGCCGGTAAAACGTCAGGTAGTCTTTTTTCATTGCCATCCAGAAGCGTATAATCTATCCCTCTTGCCATGAACATGAACCTGAAAGCAGCTTGGTGGTGGCGTCGCGCGAAATAGGCGGCCAGCGATCAGTCATGCTCTGAAGGGATCGAGTATCAAACCAAAGGCCGCCGCGGGACACCGCTGGCGGCCTTGGTTCTTTATAAGGCCGTCACAAAGGCAGCCACCAGAACGGGACCAGAGACATGCCGGTGCTGGCAGACCAGACCTATGAAACCGATTGCGGGATCACCATCCTGCGCACATCGCGCCCTTCCGACTACGAAACCGGAACGTCGGAATGGATCGACCGGCTGGATGCCGAAATGGGGGCAGTCCTTTCCTCCTCCTATGAATATCCCGGACGATATACTCGCTGGGACATGGCGCTGGTGAACCCGCCCCTGGTGATGGAAGCAACGGACAGAAACGTCGAGATCCGTGCGTTGAACGACCGCGGCGGCCTGCTGCTGCCGGCAATTGCCGAAGTGCTGAAAAAACATGACGATGTGGACACGTTCAATGCCGACACCGGCAAGATCCAGCTAACGGTCAAGCGGCCCGACCGGTTGTTCAACGAGGAAGAACGCTCACGCCAGCCGTCTACCTTTTCGATCATCCGTGCCCTGAAGGACATGTTCGCCTGTGGCGATGACCAGCTCGGGCTCTACGGCGCCTTCGGCTATGACGTTGCCTTTCAGTTCGAACCCATCGAACAGAAGCTCGACCGACCGGACGACCAGCGCGACGTCGTCCTGTTTCTGCCGGATGAGATCCTGATCGTCGATCACCACGGCAAACGCGCCTACGTGCTGGAATATGACTTTGTTGTCGGTGGTCGTACCACCAAGGGCATGGAGCGAACGGGAGCCAAGCAGCAGTATACGCCGGCGAACCGCGACCCTGGCCGCGGTGATCATGAACCCGGCGAATATGCAAAGCTCGTCGAGAAGGCCAAGGACTACTTCCGAAGGGGCGATCTGTTCGAGACCGTGCCCGGCCAGACCTTCTACGAGCCCTGCGCCAATCCACCGTCTGCCGTTTCGCGGCGCCTCGCCCAGATCAATCCTTCCCCCTATTCTTTCTTCTTCAATCTCGGCAATCAGGAATATCTCGTCGGCGCTTCGCCGGAAATGTACGTGCGGGTCACTGGTGGTCGCCGGGTGGAAACCTGCCCGATTTCCGGAACGATCCGGCGCGGCAAGAACGCCATTGAAGACGAAGCCCAAATCCGCAAGCTGCTGAACTCCGCCAAGGACGAAGCGGAACTGACCATGTGTTCCGATGTCGACCGCAACGACAAGAGCCGCGTCTGCGTTCCCGGCTCCGTTCGGGTGATCGGGCGGCGGCAGATCGAAATGTACTCCCGCCTGATCCATACGGTGGACCACATAGAAGGCATCCTGCGTGAAGACATGGATGCGCTCGATGCTTTCCTCTCCCACACCTGGGCGGTGACCGTGACAGGCGCACCCAAACGCTGGGCCATGCAGTTTATCGAAGACCATGAAAAGTCGCCACGCGCCTGGTATGGCGGCGCGATTGGTGCCGTGCTTTTCAATGGAGACATGAACACCGGCCTGACGTTGCGCACCGTGCGCATCAAGGACGGCACAGCCCAGATCCGTGCCGGCGCAACCCTGCTGTACGACAGTGTTCCGGAAGAGGAGGAAGCCGAAACCGAACTGAAGGCGGAAGCCATGCGGGCAGCCGTTCGCGAGGCCGGACTTGCCGTCAACGCGCAGGAGAAGCGCGAGGACCGGAAACCCGGCAAAGGTATGAAGATCCTGCTGGTCGATCACGAAGACAGTTTCGTGCACACGCTTGCCAACTATTTCCGCCAGACCGGCGCAGATGTCGTTACCTACCGAACCCCGGTGGCAGACCACGTTTTTCACGACGTCAATCCGGATCTTGTGGTCCTGTCTCCCGGCCCAGGCAATCCCAAGGACTTCGACTGTGCCGCCACCATCGGCCGGGCGCGCGCGCGCGCCTTGCCCATCTTCGGTGTCTGCCTCGGGCTTCAGGCGCTTTCCGAATACTTCGGGGCGGAACTGGGCCAGCTTGACGTACCGATGCACGGCAAGCCATCGCCGATTTCCGTTTCCGGAAACTCGTTGCTGTTTGAAGGCCTCAACGCCCCTGTGGTCGTCGGCCGCTACCACTCGCTTTACGCCAAACGGGAAACGGTGCCGGCAGATATCCGCGTGACAGCGGAAACCGACGACGGGATCGTGATGGCGATAGAACACGAGAAAGAAGCGATCGCGGCGGTGCAATTCCATCCGGAATCGATCATGTCTCTGGATCAGGATGCCGGCCACAAGATTATAGAAAACGTGGTTACACGCCTTGTCGCGTCAAAAGACCAACAGGTGGCAGCAGCTTCCTGATTTGCGAGCATCCGGGCAATGTCAGCCCTCTCCAAACGTTGAAATCACAAACGGCGCCGTTGATGGCGCCGTTTCACTTTTTCCATTCAACGTCTTGTTTCTCAATACCGTTTACCCATGCGCGCGAAAAGTGCCTGCCCATTTCGTTCCTGAAACTTGATGTTCCTCACCTGAAAATTTCGTGACTGAAAAATCAGGAACGATACCGGGTGTCATTGCATTTTCTCCCCGACCGCCTCAACGGCACGGACCTCAAGTCAGGTTTCAGCGAGTTGCAGGTGTCTCACGAAGCAAAGGAGAAAACCAATGCTTACCCTTAAGAAGACAATCGTTCCGCTCATGAGCGCATTCATTGCCTCCACGGCAATGGTCGGCTTCGCACAGGCGGAAGACCCTTGCGGCAGCGACGGAAGCGGCGACAAGCCAATCGTTGCATGTCCTGAAGCAAACGCAGCAGCTGCGGCTGACGCACCGGTTGATGCCCCCAAAGCAATGGTGGGCGATCTTGACGGCGACGAACCGTTGACAGCCGAACAGCAGGTTGAAGGCCGTGTTGAAAACCACGCTTCAACCAAAATGGACCTGGACGGCAATCAGGCAACCAACCAGCCGCTCATGGACAAGACCGACGGCAATGATTCCTAATTGAGCCGTCGAAAAACAGTCGCGCCGAACCGGCGCGGCTTTTTTTTTCTTTCAACTCCCGGCACCCTCGTGATTTTTGTCACGATTTTTCCCGCAACCTGAGGTAAAGCTGACGCAGTTTTTTTGAAGGAGATTTTCCTTGCATATTCTGCTTGCAGCTCTTGGCATTTTAGCCGCCGGCGCTTTTTGGATCTATCGGGTACGCAGGGTCGCCGACAATACCAGGGTGGTGCTTGATGCTGCTCAAGACGTCAAGGCAGCCGCGCGGCGTTTCGGTTTCAGGACACGAGCAAACCAGCACCCGGCAGAAGGTGTCGATGACCCTCGTGTTTCGGCTGCAGCTCTCCTGGTCCTCGTCGCCGAAACCGATGGCGGCATTTCCAGAGCCGAACAGGACATGATCCTGGAACAGCTTCAGTCGGTGTTTGCAATGCCTGCCGGTGAAGTGGAGGAACTGTTTCAGTTCGCCAAATGGCTCGCCAACCAGAGCAGCAATCCGGACGACATGATCCGGCGCCTCATCAAACGTACTGTAAATCTTGGCGGTCGCGACACTCTGCCAGACTTGATCCGCATGGTCAGCGCGGTGGGAAAGGCCGACACCGGAACCCTTACAGACGACACCCAACAAGTGATCGAGCGTCTCAAACAACTGAATGCCTGAGATCAAATTTTACGTTACGTAACTTCAGTATCGAAAGATAAGTTCTGCATCTTCGTTTCGCATGTTTCAGCATGATTTGAAGACTGCTTTGCCAAAAGAAAGTTGATTAACAGATTACAACAGAGTTCTATAGATATACGCAGTCTGGTTTATTCAACCTTCACTGTTGAAAAGTATAAATACCAAATCCTGTCAAAACAGGTTTCAGGGAGACATGATGGCCGTAAGCGTACCAGAGGCAAGGACACGCAGGGTTCGGTCGTGGGGTGACGCATGCCGCTGCCTCGTGGCGGCAGCCATTGTGATGTTTCCCTTTTATGGTCAATCTTCCGCTGCCGAAGACGGCGCGTCGTTGAAGAACCACATCCTCGGTCTAGGAACCTGCCCTCCCTGGAACCCGCAATCGGTCGAAATCTGCCGTTACAGCGTGGACAAGGTGATGTCCTCACTGGCCCCAAGGCTCGACGCCGGGCCCGACCGGCAACACTTGCTTGTCAACGAGGGCGCCAGTGCTGCGGCACTCAAACTCAAGGCAACCGAGCTTGCCAACAAGCTGGGACCTGAAGACAGGCTGGTGATCTACGCCAACTTGCCACTTGGTGTTGTCGAGCCTACCGGCAACGCTGACCAAACCAACTATGCGCTGGAGCTCTGGGCAAGTGCCAGGCCCGAGACAACGCTTCAGGCGATCAGCGACGGAACCTGGATGTCTGCTTCCGCATTTGCGGCACTGATCCACGCCATTCCTGCTGGCGAAGTCATTCTGATACTGGACACCAACAATCCTCAGGCGTTCGACCTTGGCCTTCTTGAACATCATTCGGTCGATAACAAGAACAGGCCGGAAGCGTTGGTCATTTCCTCTGGCCCAGGCCAGTCAGCCAATTATTCCGCAGACCGCACGATATCGCTGTTCGGAAAGCATCTCGCTGTCGCGTTGCACGCTGGCGAAGGCACCCTGCAAGACATAGTGACGACGGCTGTCAATGGCACCCGGCAGGCGGCCATTCCCATTTGCGCGGAACTCAAGGAAAAGCGCGGCGAGACAACCGAACCGCAGCCCGACTGCACCCAGGTGCCGGAAATACACGATCCGGATGCCCTGCTGAACAGGACCATGCTTCTGCCACTGTCGGAATCCAACGTGAACTGACGCGGGCGTCTAGCTGGCCAGGTTCTTCTGGTTGGCTGCTTCAAACACCTGCAGCCCGCCGAACTTCAGCCGATCGAGCGCCTCACTCACTTCTTCCGGGATACTCCGGACAAGTTTGGACGTTGGTGCGGGCATTCCGATCAGATAACCCTGAGCTTCGTGGCATCCGCGCTGTGCCAACAGGCAGAGCTTTTCCGTGTCTTCTACGCCTTCGGCGACGACGCGCATCTTGAGAGCCTTGCCGAGCCTGACCACCGTTTCGATGATCGCCAATGAACCGTAATTGCGCTGTGCTTCGGAAACGAAGGACCGGTCGATCTTGATGCAATCGAAGGGAAAGCGGCTCAGGTAGCTGAGGGACGAATAACCGACGCCGAAATCGTCCAGCGCTATTTTCACCCCGATTTCCTTCAGGCGTCTCAGTACCGCCAATGCTCTGGCGTCGTCTTCAATCAGGGTGTTTTCGGTGATTTCCAGTTCGATCCGCTCAGCCGGAACACCTGACGTTTCGATGGCTCTGCGAACGTCATCGACAAAATCCCGATCGCGGAACTGAACCGGGCTGACGTTGATACTGATGCTGGCAGTCGTGATTGTCGAGGAGGCTATCCTCAAGGCTTCAGCCAACACATATTTGCCGATCGGAACGATCTGTCCGGAAGCCTCCGCGACGGGAATGAACTCGGCAGGACTGACAAGCCCACGCTCGGGATGGTTCCAGCGGATGAGAGCTTCATAGCTGACGATACGCGCGGATGCCAGGCACATGCGCGGCTGGAAAAACAACTCGAATTCGCCCGCCGAGAGTGCCGTATTCATGTCCTTTTCCAAGGCCCTGCGCTGGCGAACTTCATCCCCCATGCCCTGCTGGAAGACACAATAGGTATGCCGTCCGCCGTTCTTGGCGTTGTAAAGCGCGATGTCGGCATTGGAGATGACCTGGTCTTCGGCGTCGTATCCGGTCATCAGCGCAACACCGATGCTTGCACCCGGTTTCAGAATTAGCCCGTGACCACAGTCGATCGGCTCCGACAGGGACTTGACCAGACGCATGGCCATATCCTCTGCCTGATTGGCGAATTGGATGCCGTTCTGGATGATCGCAAACTCATCGCCGCCGAGGCGTGAAACCGTATCGCCGTGGCGGCACGAGTGGCGCAAACGCTCTGCGGTGACCCGGATGACGATGTCACCGACCGGGTGACCGTGCAGATCATTGATATCCTTGAAGCGGTCCAGATCGATGATCAGAAGGGCTGCCGACATACCATGCTGCTTGCACTTGCCGATGGTCTGCTTGAGCTCGGCATTGAAGACGGCGCGATTGGGCAGGTCCGTCAACGGATCGTGCTGGGCAAGGTGCAGGATCTGTGCCTCAGCCTTCTTGCGCTCCCTGAGGTCAACCAGAGCGGAGACGCGGGTCGGAATGCCGCGATAGGAAATGACACGGGTGCGGATCTCGACGGGCACACGCTCACCGGAGCGGTTGATCAGAGTGACTTCCCTCGGTTCCTTTTCCGCCTTGACCAGATGCTCCTCGAGCGTGCCGGCGAGTTCATTGTCGACAAACTCGTACAAGCCGCGCATCTCGAGTTCGTCGATCGGATAGCCGATGAGATCCTCGAAGGTCTTGTTTCCGTCCAGGATCCGTCCGTCGACCGAAATGACGATTGCATCGAATGTGGCGTTGGCAAGGGCCGACAGGCGTTCGGCCTCTTCGCGCGTGCGCTTGGCATCTGCGGCACGATTGTGAGCCTGTTCCTCGTTCTGAACGGTATCCATGAGCGCATTGAACAGACGCGTCAGACGCTCTGAATCATCGCCCTTGGCAACTTCCAGCCTCATGGAAAGGTCCGCCTTGCCGGCAATCAGGCGATCAAGAGCATCTTCCACATGTCCGATACCGAGCCGCGTGCCGTGCTCCGCCTCGTTGAGGCCAAGATCCTCACTTGCAAGGTCGAGCCGGATCGGCTGCATCTTGTGCAGGACGGACAGCACGAGCCAACCGGACCCGAAACTCCAGACAAAGCAGGCAAGCGCTCCGGTGAACTGGACCAGAAACTGCGGCAGATGAGCTCCCAGCGGCAACTGGTCTGCTGGTGCCAGAAGCGCCAGGCCCAGCGTACCGGCAACGCCTGAAAATCCGTGTACGCTGATTGCACCGACGGGATCGTCAATCTTCAGGACACGTTCCAGAAGGACCGCACCGAAAATGGCAACGGCACCACCGGCAGCGCCGATCACCAGTGCACCGACCGGGGTCAGAAGATGGCAACCGGCAGTCACGGCAACCAAGCCACCCAATAGCCCCGAGATCGAGTTTTCCGGCAGAATGACCTTGTCTTTCTGCCGGCCAAGAAGATACCCCGCCCCGGTGCCAGCCGCAGCGGCAAGAACGGTGTTGGCGAGGATCATCGGCACATGCCAGGAGGCGGCAAGTGTGGAGCCGCCGTTGAAGCCAAGCCAGCCGACAAAAAGGATCAACGCACCAGACGTTGCAAGAACGGAACTGTGGCCCTGAATGCGATAGGCACGCCCGTCGGCTCCGAAGCGGCCGGATCTCGGCCCCAGGATCACACAGGCAGCCAGCGCGATCCATGCGCCCGTGCCATGGACCACCGTTGACCCCGCGAAATCGACAAAGCCGATGTTGGCAAGCATTGCCGTGGCATCTGAAAACAGCGCCTGTCCCCAGGCCCAATGCGCAAACACAGGGTAGATCAGCCCGGCGGTCAGCACGGAACACCAGATGTACGCCGAAAGGCGCATGCGTTCAGCCACCGCACCGGAAATGATCGTTGCCGCCGTACCGCAGAACATGACCTGGAAGGCGAAGATGGTCAGGCCCCAGGGATCAAGGTCGGACAGACCGAACAACCGCGTATCAAATCCCGCAAACCAGCTTCCGCCGGCGCCGAATGCCAGCGAAAAGCCAAAGACCGCAAAGATCAGAACGGAGACAGCGAGATCGAGAAGGTTCTTCTGGGCAACGTTGATCGAGTTCTTGGAACGGACGAGGCCAGCTTCCAGCAACATGAAGCCAACTTGCATCAACAAAACCAGCCCGGCTGCAAACAGCACCCAGACCATGTCCAGGCTCTTCTGGAAAGTCGCCAGCTCCATTGTCTGCGCGGCCATTGCCGGTCCCGCCACCAGAATACCGGCACCGCAGAGAACGGATCTAGTGTATGCCGCCCGGCTCATGATGTATTTGCCCCACTGCTCGAAAACACAGGCATGATTTCGCCGAGAGGTTAATTCTGTCTTGCTAATTTTGTCAGGTCTTTTACTGCAAAATGGATGCCCAATTCTTCAGCAAACCCGCCAAAATTCCAATGAACAAAAAATTCAATTTAAGTAGTTGAAATAATTTACCAAAACCTCCTCAACCACGCCAGCTCCAACGACGTGCCGGGTATATTCCATCAAAAAACATGCTCAAAATTAAAGCAGCTAACAATCTGTAAAAGTTGAAGAATTTCCGCTGCCACTTGCCAACAGGCGGTTTGACATCAACTCACACAAGCGGATTGCAGGGGCATCTGTTTCAACGGCCCTGCAGTATCTAACCGGAAGTCTCACCAGCAAGCGCACATGCCTGCCCGGCAATGGCCTCACCAGTTCCTGCAACAGCTGCCTCCGCCCGGCGCACCGCTACCACACCCTTGAGCCGGGCAGTCAGCCACGTCCAGTCTTGAGGATCCACCCTCACCTCTCCCGTTGCACTACGCGGAGGGATCTCCCGGAAGCCATCGTCCTGGGCCTCGGCAATCGCAAAGCGGAAAACATAGTTCGGGGTCATGCCCATGCGCAGATCGGAGATGACGAGTTTTCCGTCGTCCAGTTCGGCCCTGTAGTAGCCACGGCTGAACCAGTCCAGTTTCCGGAAGGCTTGCGTATCTTCAACGCAGGCAACGAGTTCCGGGTGTCGCGGATGGGTATAGATCTCCGGTTTCCCACCCTCGTCCAGAAGCGAATAATACAGATTGTCGTAGCGGTCTTCCTGAAGGCCGATAACCTTCCAGACGAGAATGTTGAAGGGAGCGGCAATTGCAAAAACCTTGTCCGGAAGAATGCCTTCCTGCCTGAACAGATCCTGCGCCTTCTGCTCGACATGACGCTGAAGGACGACGCTCAGGCCAAGATATCCGGTCGAAACCACCAGCGCAGCCGTCATCCAGGCCTGAAAGCGTCGTGTCCAGTTTTTCCTGAACAGAGCCCAGATCACGACGGCCAGAAGAGGCAGGGTATAGAGCGGATCAATAATAAACACCGACCCGACGCCGACGGGATCCGGATAAAAAGGCCAGAACAGCCGCGTGCCGTAGACCGTCATTGCATCAATGCCTGCATGGGTGGCAAGACACAGGAAGACAGTGAGCCAGGTCAGCCAGCGGCAGTCCCTCAAGCCCTTGAACAGCCTTATGAGCCCCTCGCCCAACAACGGCGCTGCCAATGCATGTACAAAGACCGAGTGTGTCCAGCCGCGATGGTAGACGAAACTGTCGATTGGATCGTCATAGGGGATCAGGACATCCAGGTCCGGCAACGTCCCGAGGCCCCCGCCGATAAGAGCAGCCTTTCTGGGGCCAAGTTTTTTGCCAAGGAGTGCTGTGGAGACGGCTGCGCCGAGAACAAACTGGGTAAGAGAATCCATCTACTGCCTTGGATCTGAACCGGAAGATAAGCCGGATATGTGCGGCGGAAGCATACAAATGACAAGGGTTTGGGACGAATTGATTTCCCGAACCACCAACAAGCCTTCAGGCTGAAGCGATTGTCTTGCCTTGTCATAACCTTGAAATGACAAACGCCCCGCGGCCTATCGGGCGCAGGGCGTTGCAGTTTCGGTATGCCGAATTTCAGTTCAGCTCGTCGTCAGTCGACAACCCGGAAGGCGCCCTTGGAAGCGCTGGTGGTCAGTTTGGCGTAGGCGCGAAGTGCCGTTGAAACCTTGCGCTTGCGGATCTCGACCGGCTTCCAGGCCTGATCGCCCTTTGCTTCCATTGCAGCGCGGCGTTCGGCAAAGACTGAATCCGGCAGATCGACCTTCAAAACACGGTTCGGAATATCGATCACGATAGGATCGCCTTCCTCGACCAGTCCGATAGCGCCGCCTTCGGCAGCTTCCGGCGAAATGTGGCCAATGGACAGGCCCGAAGAACCACCCGAGAAACGGCCATCGGTAATCAACGCGCAGGCTTTGCCGAGTCCCTTGGATTTCAGGTAGCTGGTCGGATAGAGCATTTCCTGCATGCCCGGACCGCCGCGCGGACCTTCGTAGCGGATCAGCACCACGTCGCCTTCCTTGACCTTGTTGGTCAGGATCGCGGAGACGGCACTGTCCTGGCTCTCGAAAATCCGAGCCGGACCGGAAAACTTCAGGATGCTTTCGTCAACACCGGCAGTCTTCACCACACAGCCATCCTCGGCAATGTTGCCGTAAAGCACGGCGAGGCCGCCATCCTTGCTGTAGGCGTGCTCTGCTTCGCGGATGACACCGGCCTTGCGGTCGATGTCGAGGTCGTCCCAGCGACGCTCCTGGCTGAAGGCAACCTGTGTCGGCACCCCGCCCGGCGCTGCCCGGAAGAAATTGTGTACGCTCTCGGAATTCGTCTGGCGAATATCCCAACGCGAAAGAGCTTCCTTCATCGTTGCGGAATGGACGGTCGGAAGGTCCGTGTGCAGCAACCCTGCCCGGTCCAGTTCGCCGAGAATACCCATGATACCGCCAGCCCGGTGGACGTCTTCCATGTGGATGTTTTCGACCGCGGGCGCGACCTTGCAGAGCACCGGAACCTGTTTCGACAGACGGTCGATGTCATCGATCGTGAAGCCGATTTCACCTTCATGGGACGCTGCCAGAAGGTGCAGGATCGTGTTGGTGGATCCACCCATGGAGATATCGAGGCTCATTGCGTTCTCGAACGCCTTGAAGTTCGCAATGTTCCGCGGCAGCACGCTTTCGTCGTCCTGCTCGTAGTAGCGTTTAGCAAGATCGACGATCAGATGCCCTGCTTCCACGAAAAGCCGTTCGCGATCTGCGTGGGTTGCCAGCGTCGAACCGTTGCCCGGCAAGGCCAGGCCAAGGGCTTCCGTCAGGCAGTTCATGGAGTTCGCCGTGAACATGCCCGAGCAGGAGCCGCATGTCGGGCAGGCATTCTGTTCCATTGTCAGAACGTCTGCATCGGACATCCGGTCGTCGGCAGCGGCAATCATCGCGTCGATCAGGTCGACAGACTTGGCAACGCCATTTTCCAGCACCACCTTGCCGGCTTCCATCGGCCCGCCGGAAACGAAGACAACCGGAATGTTGAGCCGCATGGCAGCGTTCAGCATGCCCGGGGTAATCTTGTCGCAGTTGGAAATACAGACCAGCGCATCTGCGCAATGGCCGTTGACCATGTATTCAACCGCATCGGAAATCACTTCGCGCGAGGGCAGCGAATAGAGCATGCCATCGTGACCCATGGCGATACCGTCATCGACCGCGATGGTGTTGAATTCCTTGGCGACACCGCCAGCCTTTTCCACTTCTCGGGCAACCAGCTGGCCGAGGTCCTTCAGATGGACGTGGCCCGGCACAAACTGTGTGAAGGAGTTGGCGATGGCGATGATCGGCTTGCCGAAGTCGTCGTCCTTCATGCCGGTCGCGCGCCAAAGGCCGCGCGCACCAGCCATGTTGCGGCCGTGAGTGGATGTTCTGGAACGATACGGGGGCATTTTCGTTTCTCCCTACGTGTGCAGGCCTTTGTCTCTCCGGCGCGACGTGCTGCCGGAGCGGATCAGGTTTCCGCGCCCGATTTAGCTCTGATATGGGTTTGACAGGTTTTTTTGCCGAACGAAAGGCCGGAATGGGAAAAAAGAGTACGCTCCGGTACGGTTACCAGTCACAGCCGTGGTCGATGTTGAAATCACTCCGGTTTATTGCCTTCGATATGCCCCCGGCGACGTCCCGACAATTCGTTTGAAGGCCCTTGCAAATGCTGCTTCGGACTCGTAGCCGAGCCCGATGGCAATCTCCGCCAGTGTACGCTTTCCTTCCCTCAGATCCATTCGTGCCAATTGCATGCGCCAATGCAGGGCATACTGCATGGCACCTTCCCCGGTCAGTTGCTTGAAGCGCGCGGCAAACGCGGAACGTGACATACCAGCCCTTTCCGCCAACCGGGCAATGGTCCAGCCTTCTTGCGGAGCCCGGTGAAAGGCCTGCAGGGCCCGCCCGATCTTTGGATCGCGCAAGGCTGCAAGCCAACCTGTTCCAAGCGCCTCGTTGCTCTGCAGCCACGCCCGGATCGCCTGTACGACGAGAATATCCGTCAGGCGTGTCAGCACCGTTTCTCCGCCCGGCTGCGGATTGCATGCCTCTTCTGCCAGGTATTTCAGCGTGCTGTAGATCCATGGGCCGGCGTGCTGAGCGAAGGTGTCCAATCGTATGACCGGCGGCAACAGCTCCTGCAGTCGTTCGGCAGCCGCGTGGTCAAGCTTCAACACACCACAAGTCATCCGGGTGACGGCCCCGCCCCCACCAAATACCATGGTTTCGTAGGAGGGGCTGTGTCGGATGGCAGGAATGTCGAACAGAGGCGTCGCGACAGCTTCGGCATCACTACTCATGACAACCGGTTTGCCATGCGGCAAGAGCACAAGCTGCCCGGCGGTCAAGGAAATCGTCTCGCAGTGCTCCGTCTGCAGCAAACAACTCCCCTCGGTCACCACCAGAAGAACCATCTGTCCACCCATGTCCGGAACATCAATCGCCCAGGGAGCTGACAGTTCGGGATTGCAGTAGAAGGTTCCCGTGAGCCGCAGAAGATGCAACACATCGCCAAGCGGGGCAAAATCCAGCGAGGGCGAGGATTGGTCGGCTTGCAAGACCGGGCTCGGCAAGGACATCAGGAACTCCCACTTGAACGCTGGTCACCAACCCAGAAATCTGGACGATCTGCAATTTTTCTTATTCTTTATATCATAGATCATCTGACGCACTTATCAGATCCTGGATTCCAGTTCAAACGAACCGGAGACAGCCAATGAAAACCCTGAGCAAAAAAGCCGCCCTCGCCCTGTCCGCCCTGACCTTTCTGGTGATCGGCTCCCTGATCGTCTTTGCGCCGGAGCTACTGTTTTCTTCAAACGGAATAACCCTCAATCCTTCCGCGGCGATGATGAGCGAAGTTCGCTCACCCGGCGTCCTCATCTTGCTGGCGTGTTTCGCCGCTTCGATGGGTCTTTTCTATCGTTTGTGGGAGACAATCGGATTGCTGGTGTCCGCCGCCTTGCTGCTTGGCTATGGCACAGGCCGGCTTGTCAGCCTGGCCCTCGACGGCATGCCCCCTGCACCACTTGTCGCTGCTGCCGCAGTGGAGTTGGGACTTGGCTGCTGGTGTGCCGCTCACCTGCTTGCCAGCAGGGCAAATCCCCCTTTGCACGCATAAAAAGAAAGCCGGTGCGGGTCGAAACCCTGCACCGGCTATCCTTCAGACCGCCCCGGAGGGGGTGGATGTCGGGCGGCCCGAAACCTTCTGGATTACTCCGCCGCGACGGACGCTTCTGCCAAGGTGGGATAATCCGTGTAGCCTTTTTCGCTGCCGCCATAGAGCGTATCGGTATCCAGCGCGTTCAGCGGAGCATTCTTCTCAAGCCTCTCGACCAGATCCGGATTGGAAATGAACGGACGGCCGAACGCGACCAGATCGACTGCGCCTGTTTCCACTGCCTCAATTGCGGAAGCACGGTCGTAACCGTTGTTGCCCATATGGGCGCCGTCGAAGAGTGCGTAGAGAGCCGACAAATCGCCACCATTCGGGATATCGCGCGGACCACCGGTCTGGCCTTCAACCAGATGCAGGTAGGCAAGACCATAGCCGTTGAGCAATTTGATCGCGTGCGAGAAGGTCGCTTGCGGATTGCTGTCGGCAATGTCGTTGGCGCTGGAGAACGGGCTCAGCCTGATGCCGACCCGGTCACCACCCAGCACACCAACAACGGCATCCATGACTTCCTTCAGGAAGCGGGTCCGGTTCTCGATGGATCCGCCGTAGGCATCGTCACGCTTGTTGGAGCCGTCGCGCAGGAACTGGTCAATCAGATAACCGTTGGCAGCATGCACCTCGACACCGTCGAAGCCAGCTTTCCTCGCGTTTTCGGCGGCTTTTCTATAGTCCTCGACAATGCCCGGGATCTCGCTGGCGTCCAGCGCACGCGGCGTCGGCGTATCGACGAATTGCGTCCCGTCAAACGTCTTGGACTTGGCAGCAATTGCAGAAGGAGCCACCGGATCTGCGCCACCCGGCTGGAGAACCGGATGCGAAATACGGCCAACATGCCAGAGCTGGATGACAATCTTGCCACCTTTTGCATGAACCGCATCGGTGACCTTCTTCCAGCCCGCGACCTGCGCATCTGAATAGATGCCCGGCGTCCATGCATATCCCTTGCCCTGCGGCGAGATCTGCGAGGCCTCGGTGATGATCAATCCTGCTCCGGCACGCTGATCGTAATATTTCACTGTCAGATCATGCGGTGCATCGTCTTCGTGCCGGGCCCGGTTGCGGGTCAACGGCGCCATCACGATACGGTTCTTCAGTTCGATTGCCCCTGCCTTTGCGGGCGAAAACAGTTTTGCTTCTGACATGTTCTTCTTTCCTTTTGAAGTTTGTCTGCTTCACTATTTCTGGACCAAACAGTCCAATATTATGCGCACAACTCCGTGGTTCTTCATGAACGCTTCCACACCGCCCGGGCGATTATGGCATCAGGACGGTCCGTGCCTGCTTCAGGGTTCTGGCAATCCGCTCTGCCGGAACTCCAGCCTTGCGCAGCGCCAGGGTTCCAATGGCAAGCGATGAATAGGCGCTCGCCCTATCCCGGACAGCATCCGGGTTATCCGGGTCGATCGCCCTGGCAAAGAGGTCTTCGATGTTTTCCAGGTGACGACGGCCAATCTCGGCAACCTTGTCGTCATGGGGCGCAAGTTCGGTGATGCAATTGACCAGAAGGCAGCCCCTTGGGCCCCCTTTCGGATCGGACAAAGCCTGCATCATCGCGTCCACCGCGTCATCTTCAGCGGTTTCAGCAACTTCCTTCAGGCCACGGATTCCGTTTTTCGAATAATGCTCCAGCGCTCGCAGAAACAGCGTCTGCTTGCAGCCGAAAGTGGCGTAGAAACTGGAACGGCTAAGCCCCATTGCCTTGGTGAGATCGTCCAGAGACGTCGCTTCGAAGCCCTTCTGCCAGAAAACATGCATGGCCGCCTCAAGCGCCGCCGCTTCATCGAAGCTGCGCGGCCTGCCTGGACCTGCTGTGCGTTTTTCCGAGCCGGAAATATGGACCTCTGCGTTTCTCATGCCTCTGATATGGACTACGCAGTCCAGAATGCAAGAGGAGCAAGTCTGATTTCTGGACCGATCGTTTCAGATCATCCCGATACCTGGTCTGTGCAGGATAAAACTACATACGGCACGAACCGGCATAGGCATCGCCGACATCGTCGAAGACCCGGGCAACGGCTTCCATCTCATAGAGCTTGCTGGTGCGCCGGACCCCTTCCACAATATAGAAATCCTGAATGGGAAACTGGTTGGAATTGAAGCGGAAGTCGCCTCGAACGCTTTCAAAGGGAGCCGCACTGATAGCCGAGATCAACGCTTCCTGGTCCTTGATGCCCCCGGTCAGTTCCAGGGCAAAATGGATCAGCTTGGCAGCATCATACCCTTGGGCAGCGTAGACCGAGGGCTCGTACTTGTAGGCCTTGCTGAACTCCCGCACGAACCTCTTGTTGGCCGGATTATCAAGGTTTGGCGCCCAATGAGATGCGCTGTAAAGTCCCTCAGCCATCTCCGCCGTATAGGGTAGCGTGACGGCATTGACCGTGTCGGACGAGAGAAACGGTACAATACCCTTCAGCCCGGAAGTGTGGAACTGTTTCACCAGTTCCACCCCCATGCCACCCGGCATAAAGGTGAAAATCGCATCCGGTTCTATTTCCTCGATCTGCTTGAATTCATCCGAGAAATCGGTCTGACCCAGTTTCGGGAACAGTTCGCGGGCGATCTGTCCCTTGAAATGGCGGCGGAACGCGGCAACGGCATCCCGGGCAGCTTCATAGTCCGGAGCGATCGTGACGACGTCCTGGTACCCTTTGAGGCTGGCGTAACGCCCCATCGTCTCGTGGACCTGATCGTCCTGTGACGCGGTGGAGAAGAAATAACGGCTGCAATTGCGCCCGGCGATCGGCGCAGGCCCGGAATGCGTTCCGATAAACAAGGTCTTCGACCGCACGATAGGATCGTGCACAGCAAGCATCACCTTGGAGAAATTGACGCCGACGATGAGATCGACGCCATTTTCCTCGATCAGTTTCGTTGCCTGCTCCAGCGCGTTGTCCGGATCCAGCTTGTCATCGACCACGATCACATTGGTGGGCAAGCCACCAAGCGCGCCATTGGATTGCTCGACGGCCAGCATGAAACCGTCGCGCATGTGTTCACCGTAGACGGCCGCCGGGCCGGACAGTGTCGCCAACAGGCCGATCTTCAATTCCTGCACATCCTGCGCGGCCGCCGAGTGGCACGTGAGCGCCATTCCAGCAGCAAGGCCCGCCGCCAATCCGACCGTTCGAGAGATGAGGTGAGAGATCCAGCGCGTCATGATCTTTTTTGCCTGTCGTTTCTGGCTTCGCCTTTCGCCCTGCCCGGGCGAAATGCCTGCCGTTCATTCTACTGGCAGGCCGTTTGCGCGCAGTTTGTCAGAGACAGGTTAGGCTTTTGCAAACGCACATCCATTTGGCCCCGCAAGACCACAGACCCGTCACATTTCATGCAAAATTCCCTACTGCCGCCGCAATCCGGCCTGCGTGCCGACGCATTAACGAAGATTAATGTTCCGGTACCCAGATATGGCAACCGCTCCGAGCGTGCCCGAACCGCAAAACCAGGAGGGCCACATGTATTCCGTCACCGCGCCAGCCAACACTTGCGACTTCCCTGAAGGCCACGATCCGGACAATGCACCTCAAAAGAACGAGCTGAAGCTCGTCGTTCCCAACGATCCGTCCAAGGACGATGAAACCCCTCTTAGCGAAACCGAAGTTCACACAGTGGCGGCAGACACAGGTTCTGACGCCAGCACACTTGCCGCCAAGATCCTTCAGATGCATGCAACCGCCGACGAACTGAAGCCGACAGCCTCCCGCCGCCCGACGCTGACAGGTGCAACGGACGAAGCCGGCTTCGATATGCCAGGCGTGTTGCGCACTCCGGTACGAGGCTCGCGGAATATCGGCCTTCAGCCTGAACAAGTCCCCGCACCTGCAGCCGTTTCCAAAGCGGCAGCCAATTTCCGGCATGGTCCGAGTTTCAGAACACTGTTGATCAGTACACTTGTGATTGTCGGCGTCGGCGCAGGAGCAGTCTATTTGAGCCTGAGCGACCTGCTGGCCGGCAAAGAGGCAGACAGCCGCACGGTCCAGACCCAGCAGATCAATACCGAACCGACGATCGAGAGCCTGATTGCCGGCGCAGATCCCGAATACCAGGGCAGGACGGATCTGACCGCAACACCGACCGCAAGCGCAGAGCAGGTAAAGTCGGCCAAGGACCGTATCCGCGAGGTATTCGCCTCAAGGTCGATAGCGTCCACTGCACCTGAAGACCATTCCAACCCGCTGGGTCATGACACCAACAAGGTTGCCGACGACAAGATCCAGTCGCGACTTGCTCCAGCTCAGCCCGCCCCCGTCAGAACCAATAGCCAATCGGCACGCGGCACCACCAATACGCTCGTTGCCAGCGCTGCTGCAGCAGTGCAGGAGACCGACGAAAATCCGGTATCGGATGCATCGCCGCTGGGAGCTGACATTCCGGCCGTCACGGCACCTGACACCGACACTGCATCCGCCTCTACTCCGGAAACCAGCGCTGCTGCGTCGGACTTTCCTCTTTCGGCAAAAATCAAGTCATCGGTGAACCTGCGTGAAGCGCAGAACAAGGATGCGACGGTTCTGGCCGTCATCCCGGCTGGAGCCGAGGTTCGCTTCAACACGTGTGGCAACTGGTGGTGCGGCGTTCAGTATGACGGCAAAACCGGCTACGTAGGTGAAAGTTTCCTGGAACCCCAGCAGCAGCCATGAGTAAAACCTGCGTTTGCCAGGTAGAGCCTTGTTAAGTGTCGAAGCGTAATATCCCGTCGATCTAAGATTTGCCCTGCTGACCGCGGGGACAGTTGCATCGACGGGCGCAATCAGCGGCGCCTGTGTCGATTGCTCTCGATGTCGCAACACTTTCCGGACGGTCTTGGCTCCGGGATTGTTTCGCATTCTCGGTGCACGTCAGGCACTGCAGACAGGAGACGGACCATGGCAAACCGGGCAGCCCTCAGCTTCAGCGCTTTCCTTCTCGTCGGTTTCTCGGCCGCAATCACGCAAGCTCAGGCGGATGGAACCGATTGCACAGTCTATGCGACCGACTATGCCAACGCCCGCATGGGCAGCGGCGATGTCGTCGGAGATGCTGTTTCCGGCGGCATGGCCGGAGCGGTTGTTGGCGGCGAATGGCGCGGGGCATCGGGCGCTTATCGTGGCGCCCGTGCAGGTGCAGCGCTTGGCGTCCTGGACAATATGGGCTCAATGCCCGGCGGTTGGCAGGCTCTTTACGACATGGCCTACCAGATGTGCCAGCAGCAGACGTCCGGGGTGAACGCCCCCTATTACCAGTCCCCCAGCGTCGGAACGTCTTCCTCCGACTGTCGTTCTTCAGCCAGCGTCAACGCGCCGCTGAAAAGATCCCCGAACGGCGGCATTATGGTCGGCTCTGATTTCGGCAATTGCCGTTAGCACCGCAGCTTGCTGCCAAAGACTTGGTGGAAGAGCCTTCAGCTCGCCCTGTCGACGGGTTGACGTTACAGGCGAAGCACAGTCAACTATGGCCGATTTTTAAAGGCTCCGGCCTGCCTTTGCGCCCAACGACAGGATTTTTCATGACACTCCGCTTCTCCCCGAAAATCGCTGCCACCGCCCTCGCTGGTTTCTGGCTCGCCACCGCGCCTGCTCAGGCGCAGCAGTGTGGCGGCGACTTCCGGCAGTTCCTTGCAGGCGTGAAACAGGAAGCGATTGCCAAGGGCCTTTCCGCGAATGCGGCAGACCAGACCCTGGCGGGCGCGCAGGTCGATCGCAAGGTGCTGTCGCGCGATCGGGCGCAGGGTGTCTTCAAGATGACCTTCCTGGACTTTTCCAAGCGGGTCATCTCCGGCTACCGGATGAAAAACGGCGCCGCGAACATGAAGAAATACGCGAGCGTGTTCCAGCGTACCGAATCCGAATATGGCGTTCCGGCACCTGTCATTACCGCTTTCTGGGCGCTTGAAACGGATTTCGGCGCGGTTCAGGGCGATTTCAACACCGTCAACGCACTGGCCACGCTTGCTCATGATTGCCGCCGCCCGGAACTGTTCCGGCCGCAACTGATCGCTGCCATCGAGATGGTCCAGCACGGTGATCTTGACCCGCGCAGCACCACCGGCGCCTGGGCAGGTGAGATCGGTATGGTTCAGATGCTGCCGGAAGACATCATCAAGTTCGGCCGCGACGGCGATGGTGACGGGCACGTGAAGCTGAAGGAAAGTGCCGCCGATGCCATTCTGACCGCCGGCGCCTTCATCCAGCATCTGGGCTGGCGCCGCGGAGAGCCCTGGCTGCAGGAGGTTAAGGTACCGCAGAACCTCAACTGGGCCGAAAGCGGGCTCGACAAGACCAAGACCGGTGCCCAGTGGGCTGCTCTAGGCGTGCAGCCGCGCTGGGGTCAGATTTCGGGCAACCTGCCCGCTTCGCTGCTTCTGCCCCAGGGCCGAAAGGGGCCGGCATTCCTCGCCTATCCGAACTACAGCATCTATCTGGAATGGAACCAGTCGTTCGTCTACACGACCACTGCCGCCTATTTCGCGACAAGGCTCGCCGGCGCACCGGTCTACACGGAAGGCAATCCGGACCTTGGCCTGGACGACGCCCAGATGAAGCAGCTCCAGTCGAAGCTATCCAGCATGGGTTATGACGTCGGCAAGATCGACGGCATCCTCGGCTCCGGCACCCGAAATGCCGTGCAGCAGGTGCAGCAGAAGCTTGGCATGCCGGCTGATGCCTGGCCGACGCCTGAACTGCTGCGCCGTCTCTGAGATCCAAAATCAGTCGACCGCTAATTGCTGCGGTTCTGGACGACACATTGGCAAATGCGCAAAAAAAGCCCGGAGCGTCGCAAAGCCCCGGGCTTTTTATTGTTGTGACGCGTTTAACTCAGTTGCTGCCGCTCATGCCGGCTTTCAACTTTTCCTCGATCGCTGACAGGTTGAAGGATCCAGGTGTCTGGCTTGGCGGATAGTCCTGCATGGTCTGCAGGAACCTTGAGGCCAGTGCCTGGATCGGAACGATCACGAACGCACGGTCCAGCAACCAGTCGAAATAGATATTCGCATTGTGCTGGGCCTTTTCGAAAGGATCCCGGCGCAGGTTGAAGACGGCGGGCACACGCAGTTCCGTGAAGGGCTCCTGCCAGACGCCGAAGGCCTGACCGCGGTTTTCCAGGAATACGACCTTCCAGTCGTCGTACCGGGCCGCAACCACCTGACCATCGTCATTCACGTACCAGAACTCGTGACGCGGCGATGAACCGGTCTCGCCTTTCAGATAGGCGTTGAGGTCGTAACCGTCGATGTAGTTTCGGTAAGTCCGTCCACCGAGTTCAACACCTTCAAGAAGCTGTTCCTTGATATCCGAAGCCCCTGCAATCGCGGCGAAGGTCGGCAGCCAGTCTTCGTGGGCAACGATACCGTTCAGCGTCACGTTTTCCTGGAAGACGCCGGGCCAGCGAACAAAGGTCGGCACACGGTAAGCACCTTCCCAGTTGGAATTCTTTTCGCTGCGGAACGGCGTCGTGCCGGCATCCGGCCAGGTGTTGAAGTGCGGGCCGTTGTCGGTCGAATACATCACCACCGTGTTATCGGCGATGCCGAGCTCATCCAACAGGTCCAGCAGCTCGCCGACATGCATGTCATGCTCGACCATGCCGTCGTGATAGGTATCCCCGCTCGGACCGGCAATCCCTTTGTGCTCCTCCTTCACATGTGTGCGGAAATGCATGCGGGTTCCGTTCCACCAGACAAAGAAGGGAACGCCCTCTTCCACCGCTTCGCGGATAAAACGCTTGGCTTCGGCGAGTGACTCCTCATCCACGGTTTCCATGCGCTTCTTCGTAAGTGGACCAGTGTCCTCGATCTTCTGCGTTCCGTCTGCATTGGCCCAGGTATGAAGCACACCGCGCGGACCGAACTGTTCACGGAAGGTCTTGCCGTTCGCCAGAACCATATCACCCGGATAGTCCCGGTTTTCCGGCTCTTCTTCAGCATTCAGATGATAGAGATTGCCGAAGAACTCATCGAAACCGTGGTTTGTCGGCAGATGTTCGTCCAGGTCACCCTGGTGGTTCTTGCCGAACTGGCCGGTCTTGTAACCTTGCGCCTTCAGGACGGTCGCCATGGTGACGTCGGTTTCCTGCCAGCCTTGCTCTGCTCCCGGCAGGCCAACCTTGGTCATGCCTGTACGGACAGGTACATTGCCCCCGATGAAGGCAGCGCGGCCGGCCGTACAGCTTTGCTGGGCGTAATAGTCGGTAAAGGCAACGCCTTCCTGTGCGATCCGGTCGATGTTGGGCGTGCGGTAGCCCATCATGCCACGGTTGTTGTGGCTGATGTTCCAGGTGCCGATATCGTCCCCCCAAATAGCGAGAATATTCGGCTTCTGCGCTTCCTGCGCCAGACTTGTCTGGGATGTTACGGCAAAAGCTGCCGCAAGTCCGAGAACCACCGCGCTCAGACGCGGCAACATGCGAAAATGGCTCATGAAAACTCCCACCTGAATGGTTGCTTGGACTGCGCGCTCAGATTGCAGATGCATTTTCACCCCATCTGACAGGCAGTCTACAGTTACCTTAGGTAAGTTTTCCAATCTGGCAAGGAATTTTCAATATTTTACATAAAGTTCGCATTCCCAAAGGTATTGACAATCGGGCCAAGCTTTATCAATCAATGGGTGTATCGGACAAAGAGGCGGTGCGCGGTGTCCCGCGCTTATTCGACCTTGTTCTTGTTTGCACCCGGCTTGTCTTCGGCAACCGTTGCCACACCGTCATCACCGAGCAGGAAAACAGCCAGGATCTTGGCAGGCCCTTCACCGGTATTCTGCCCTTTGTGGGTGACATCCATTGCTTCCAGAAGACCGTCGCCGGCACGGTAGACCTTCTTGCCAAGTTCCTCGTAAGTGACGGTAATCTCGCCTTCCAGAATGTAGGCAAAGAGCGGCGCATGATGCTGGTGCCACTGTGTCTCCTCGCCCGGCTCCATGGTAATCTCGATGGCCTTTATGGAAGGGTTCGATTGCGGAAAGGCGACCTTTTCACCGGCAACTGTCGTATCTCCGGAAAACACGTCCCGCACCGTCGCATAAGGTGTTTTGGCGGCAGCTTCTTCGTCCTGCGCGGCTTTGGACCCTGGCTTGGCATGCGGCTTGGACGGCGCGGGCTTGCCGTCAGGCGTGATCGACTTGTCCGCCGACAAGACGGGCGTCGCACAAAGGGCGCCGCTCAGAACCGCGATGAAAGCAAAGCTGGACAGCTTCATGATAAGTCCCCGGTTATTCACTTGCTTGGGTGGCTGGGCCAAAACAACGGCTTGGCTACCATCATAATGTGCTTGCATTGTGCCTGACGATTGAAGGCACAACAATATTCTCACAATGACTTGAACAACTTATCACACACCAAAGCGCATTCAGCCATTCGGGTGTACAGAAGCATCGTCATACCCCAACGATAAACACACCAAATATTTTTACTGCTCTCTGCAACATATACTTAAAACTATCAATGTTCTTTTCTCCTACCATCTGGCGAAATACTTATTTAATCCAAGCCCCATACCATCAGAGAACTCACTTCAGACATGTTGAGGCTCTCATGAGATTCGGAATTTCCCGCAAGCTGGCGCTGGTATTTGGTGCCCTGGTTCTGGTTTCCCTGTCCATGGGGTTCTTCTCCTACAGTCTCATGAAAAGTGTCGCGAGCGAAGGGGAACACCTGGGAGCAGAATTGGCGCCGCTTGGGGATGCCGCGATGGAGATCAAGCTCACCGCGACGCATGCGCATTTGCTTTTTGAGGAAATCATGTCCGGTGACGATGGCGAGAGCATCGACGAAGTCTGGAATCTCCTCGACGAAACACGGTTTTACGCGAACGCCATATTAAACGGCGCGAGCAACGAAGAAGGAACCTTCTACCCTTCCCGCTCCCCGGAAGTCCGCGAAAAGATCAAGGAAGTTCTGGCCGCAGTCGACGAGTTTGTTGCCTCCGCTCAAGGCCGATACGCTTCCCTCGCAGGCGATCAGGGTGTCGGCAGTTCGGCTGACGAGAAGTTCGACGCGATCTACGACGATCTGGAACAGAAGATCGCTGCAATCTCCGCACCGCTGACGAATGATGCAAAGGCGCAAGCTCTGGCAGGTGAAGCAAGGTTCAGTCTTGCGCATGGACATTTGCTGGTCGCGGAAATCCTGGGCGGTGATGCAGGTGAGGAATTCGCTGAAGCTCTGGGCAGTTTCGAAAACGCCCGGAAAGCGCTTGAGGCCCATCCGGACCTTCAGAAGAGCAAGGACGTTCTCGCCCAGATCGGCGAACTGATCGACCTTGCGAACGTTCGACACCAGGCCATGCTTTCAACCGAGAAAGCCGGCTCGGGAGCCGATGTTGCCTTTGACGAAACCTTCGAACGTTTCATCGCCCTGGCGGATGACGCCGAAACGCTCATTCACCAGGAAATGGATAATGGGTTGTCATCCCTGCGCTCGGCCGCAGAAACGTCCAATGCACTTCAGGTCGGCGGCACGCTAGTGCTTGCGCTATTTGCGGCAACAGCCTGGTTCTATTTCAGCCGCACTATCGGTCACCGCGCACGGCAGCTTTCCGAAAATGCCAACCTGCTGGCATCCGGCCAGCTTGAAATCGAGCGACCGACCTGGCGGGCAGCAGATGAGCTGGGCCAGCTCCGCGACACGCTGGACGTCTTCCAGGGCTCTCTGGTTGAACAACGCCAGTTGGCAGAAGAAGTCGACCGGCAGCGCGAGGTCCAGGCAGCAGACCGCAAGAAGCTGATGCACAGGCTTGCAGAAGATTTCCGTGCCAGCACCGAAGCGGTCCTCGCGGCTCTCGACAATGCCACAGAGGGGCTGCAGGTCGCCGTTGATATGTCCACCAAGGCCGCCGAGGACTCCGGCTCGATCGTACAATCGACCACTCACGCCGCGGACAATGCATCCGGCAAGGTCGATACGGTTGCCGCCGCCGCAGAAGAGCTTACTGCCTCCATTGCGGACATCAGCAGACAGGTGGAAGCGACCGCGTCCGTGGTTGCCTCGGCCACCGGCCAGGCCAGCTTGACCAACGAGAAGATTTCAAACCTGGCCGACGCAGCCGACAAGATTGGCGAAGTTGTCGTTCTTATCCAGGCTATCGCCGAGCAGACGAACCTGCTTGCACTGAACGCAACCATCGAAGCGGCGCGGGCCGGTGAAGCAGGCAAGGGATTTGCGGTGGTCGCGGCGGAAGTGAAAGAGCTGGCTACCCAAACCTCAAAGGCGACCGAGGAAATCGGCGGGCAGATTGCAGCCATTCAATCGGAAACCAGAGAGGCTGTGCTCGCAATCGAACAAATTTCAACGACCATGACAGAAGTCGACACTCATACGACAACGATTTCCGCCGCGGTGTCACAGCAGGGCTCGGCAACAACCGAGATTGCCGCAAACGCGCAGGAAACGTCTTCGGATACCAGCATCGTTTCCCGCAACATGATGCAGATGCAGGAAGCCATTCAGGCGCTTGTTCAATCCTCCGACCAGCTCCGAGGGTCTTCTTCCTCCGTTCAGGATCAATCGACCAATCTCAGGAAATCTCTGGACGAGTTCCTCGCCCGCCTGGATGCAGCCTGATGGCTTCAGCAACGTGTTGGCTGGTGGCAGGCCAGCTGCCGGTCAGCCAAGTCGCCTCTCCTAATGCTTCAGCGCATCGCCTGACCTTGCGTACGGCTTGGAACTCTTGAACTTTACGAGAAGTGAAATCCCCTCGCTCGCCGGTAAAAATTGCATTGCACGATGAGTGCAGCTTTGAACGTTTATCCAAGCAAAGATCTAAGCTTGGGCGATATCTCCACCTCGATCACTGTCGTCCCCCTGTGCGCAAGCGCCGCGGAAAGAGACGCCCTGAATTCGTCAGCGGTTTTCACCTTCGCAGTCTTTGCGCCGTATCCACGCCCAAGTGCCTCGATATCAAGCCCGGGAAGATCAAGACCCGGAACGTTCGGCGTTTCCTCCAGGATCGCGAATTCCTTCAGGATCGCATATTGACTGTTGCGCATGGCAACGAAGACCACATGCGCCTCCTCCTGCACGCCGGTGTAGATGCTCTGCACCGAATACTGGAACGAGCCGTCGCCGATCACGGCAATTACGGGCCTGTTGCGTCCGCTCGTTTCTTCAGCAATCGCGAGACCGACAGCAGCCGGCATATCCCAACCGAGACCTCCGGAAGCAAAAGTGTAGAACGTGTCCGGCTGGTCGATCGGAATTTGCCGCTCCAACTCGATGACGTTGGATGGAGATTCCTCTACCAACACGAAACCTGACGGCGCAGCCTCCCTGATCAAGCTGTAGACTGCATCCGGCGTCAGAGGCAGGGCCGAGTAGTCGGGTACCGGCGCCGGATCCTTTTTGTAGGGGTTGGGCTTTTCCTCTCGTCGATCCAGCTGAGGCAGGATTGCCTGAAGAAAAAGCCTGCTGTCCGAGACGAGGCTGTCGCCAACCGGTGCCTTGGCCGCCATGTCCGGATCGTCGGTGATTTGTAGCAGCTTTGTTCCTGCCGGAAGGTAGTCTCCCGCGACATATGGATAGTAGCGGAAGACCGGTGCGCCGACGGTGATGACGAGGTCGTGCCCCTCGAGCCGCTTGCAGATGGGGCCGATGGCCGAAGGCAATGTGCCGGCGTGGAGCCGATGACTTTCGGGAAATGGCGTGCGCTCCGCAAAAGGCGCCGTCAGAACCGGGGCAGACAGCGCTTCTGCGAACGCGATCCCTTCGTCCCAGGCTTCTGACCGGGCAATGTCCGAGCCGTAGACCAGAACCGGAGTTTTTGCTGCGTTGATACGCTCAGCGAAATCTTTGATTCTTGCAGGGTCGGCGGCCGAGCGCAGAGACACGGAGCGGACTTCCGCGGGTCCCTCCATTTCCTTGTCCCAGTCGTCCAGCGGGAGAGACAGAAACACCGGCCCGCTCGGCTGCTGGACGGCTGCTGCGTAGGCGCGCATGAAAGCGGCCGGCACGTCCTGGGCCCTTGCCGGTTCATAACTCCACTTCACCCATGGCTGGGGCAAAAGCGTCGCATTGATGTTGGTAAGAAGAGGCTCGAGCAGCAGCATGTCTCGGGTCTGCTGTCCGGCGGTCAGAATGAGTGGTGTCTTGTTCTGGTAGGCGGTCAGGATGCAGCCCATCGCGTTACCGAGGCCTGCTCCTGTATGGACATTCACAATGACAGGTTTGCGCAGTCCCTGCGCCAGGCCGTCAGCGATACCGACGACGCTGGCTTCCTGCAATGAAAGCACGTAGCGGAAGTCGTCCGGAAAATTCTTCAGAAAGGTTTCTTCAGTGGACCCGGGATTGCCGACGATAGTTGTCAAGCCGAGCTTGCGAAGCAGATCGAAGGTAACGTCTTTTACAGTCGGCATATTATCCTCCGCTGGACGCTGAAACCAAAGGTCCCAGCGTCACAAAACAAGAAAACCACCCCTACTTCTTAAATTTCTCGAAAAAAGACTAAACCTCTACATCCAAGTGAGACAAGCAAAGATTGCTTCCCTCGGCAGCCCCCGTCAGACGTCAATCGGTTCACCGGGTTTTGGCTTTGCCACCTTGTCGCGATCGCCGCCCATTGCCTGAAGGAACGTATCCGCCGTCTGGTCGATGATCGGGAACGAGCCGTAATGGCAGGGAATGATCGTATCGAAGTTGAAGAACCGGGTGCAGGCGAGCGCTGCCGACTTGCCACCCATCGTGAAGCGGTCTCCGATGGGAACAAGCCCGATTTTCGGCTGGTAGATCTCGTCGATCAGGGCCATGTCGGAGAAGATGTCGGTATCTCCCAGGTGATAGAGCGTCTTTTCTCCAGGAGCTTCGATGATGACACCATGTGGATTGCCCAGATAGATGGCCTCACCGCCAGCCTGGAAGGACGACGAGTGATCGGCGCGCGTCAGCGCGACGCTGAACGGGCCGACGTTCACCTTGCCGCCGGAATTCATGGGACTGATATTCTCGATCCCCTGCCGGTTGGCCCACATGCAGATTTCAAAATTGGACGTCAGCTGCGCGCCGGTTTTTTTCAGGATGTCGACGGCGTCACCGATGTGATCGTTGTGACCATGGGTCAGGATGACATGCGTCACGCCATCTGACGCCTGATCGACTGACAGGTTCTCGGGAAAAGACGGATTTCCGGTAAAGAACGGATCGAACAGGATGGATGCTCCTTCAATCTCGATCTTGAAGGCGGAATGGCCATACCAGGTCAGTTTCATCGCGGTCTCCTAATTCGACGACAGGTATTCGGGACCCTATCAGCGGCAGCCGGTCCGCAACAAGCTGAATGCGTTCAATCTGCCTTGCAGGGCACGGTCTCGTTATCGATATTTTTGACAGTGCACCTGTGCAATTATGGCAACGCCTCGATTATTTCAACAACCAGAGCTGGTTTCTCCTTCTACTTCAACGCAAGATGACGTTGGGGATTCGAGAGACTTTGGAGCAATACCGATGCGATTGCGTTCGAAACGTGCCTGGCTGGACGTCATCTGCCCGGCAGCTCTGCTCTTCAGCAGCCTTTCGACATCCGCCCTTGCCGCCAACTGCAAAAATGATGGCGGCCTGCTTTTTCTGGGAACCAACAAGTCCGATAGCCGTTCGATCTGGATTTCGGGAACGGTCGCAGGAGGTTACCGGCTGGACGCCGCTCAGGGTAACCAGACTGTCGACACCTGGTCCCGCTCCAGCACCGGCCTGCATTTATCAACTTCTCCGGTCGTTTCGAACGGAAACGGTGGCACGCACAAGCTTTACAGTGTCGACGGCGGTTCCGATTGTCTTATCGATACGCAGAACCAGAAACGCGATTTCCAGCTGCCCGACAACATCAAGCCGCCAAACTTGGTAAAGCCTCCAATCGGAAGGCTGTTTCCGGATTTCGGACGGCCTGTCCCACCGATCGCGGTCCTTCCTCCCAGCGGAGTGATGCCCGGACTGCCAGGTCCGATTTCGCCACCATCAAGCGGCGTTACTCCGCCAATAGGGACACTGCCACCGGCCGGACTTTCACCCGGACGTCCCGGAACAGCCACACCGCCAATCGGCATTGTGCGGCCTTCGGGCGTTTTGCCAGGGGCACCTGGAGGGGTAACACCTCCCATCGGCACGCTTCCTCCATCCGGTGGCCTCCCCGGCTCTCCTGGAGGGCCAGGCACAATCACACCACCAATCGGAACCCTGCCGCCCGGCAGCCGCAATCCAAATCAACCGAGCCTTCCGGCCGGCTTTGTACCGGTCAGGCGCGCTGATGGTCAGGTCATCAGTTATTGCGTCGATCCACGATCAGCCGAAGAGACAAAGACTGACAATGCACAGACGTTCTGCACCCGGGAACAACTGCTGGCCGCCGGACGTCTGCAGGCGCAGGATGAAGTTCCAATCACACCGGGCCGGGATCTGATCGAACCGACACTCTGGAATGCCTGGAGCACGGTAACCGGTGTCTACAGCGACGACAGGCGTTTCGGCAGGGACTTTCAGACACTCAGCGGAACCGCGGCATTTGGTGCCGACCGCAAGCTTACCGAAGATATCGTCGGCGGTATTTCCGTAACCTTTGAAACCATCGACACCGACGGCTTCAATTCCAACCTGACAATCGACACCCAGGGCTTTGAAATCGGCCCCTATGTTGCCGCACGAATTTCTCAGCACTGGGCGGTTGATGGCTCGCTGAGCTATGGCTTTTCAAACAGCCAGTCGGATATCTCGGTTTTGAGCGGCGAATACAATACTCATGAACTCGGCGCGACTTTCAGTGTTCACGGCCAGTATTCGCTGAGCGAGATCCAGGTACGCCCCAAGGCGACCGTAACCTTCAACCGCGTGTTTTCCGATGGTTACGATCTGAACGGGACGATCCTCAACCGGGCTGTAAGCGTTCCCATCTCGGGCAATGCCGCCTCTCTGGGTACAATTGAACTGACGACCGAGTTCAGCCGTCAATTCACCTTGCAGGACGGGCTTCTGATCCAGCCCTATGTCGAAGCAGGCGCGGTTTACGAATATTTACGACCGAACGACGGCAAGATCCTCGATGATGAACTCAACTTTGTCACCGCATCAGCCTGGAGCTTTACACTGCGTGGTGGGGCGACTGCCCTGATTGCGGAGAACGTGACGCTTGATGCAAAGGGAGGTTATCTCAGCCTGGGCCAGAACGGGCTGGACGTTTGGGAAGGGCAACTTCGTGTTGCCATCGGGTTCTGAGTGAAAATCGAACTGGCGTTTTCCATGGCTCGCTGGTAAAGCCGCCGAATGGCAAATGACCCCGCACTTTCCCTGGAAGACTTCATGGCCGCCGTGCCTGACCGCACCCGGCTGATCGGCCTGGATCTTGGCACCAAGACCATTGGTCTGGCGCTTTCAGATCTCGGACGTGGCATCGCCTCTCCCATGGAAACGATCCGGCGCAAGAAGTTTACCCTGGATGCGGAACAACTCCTGGCTATCTGCGCCAAGCAGGGCGTCGGCGGCATGGTGCTCGGTCTGCCGCTCAACATGGATGGTTCCGAAGGCCCCCGTGTCCAGGCGACCCGCGCTTTCGTGAGAAACCTCTCGCAGAAAACGGACCTGCCGATCACCTATTGGGACGAGCGGCTGTCGACGGCGGCCGTGACGCGCACCCTGCTGGAAGCCGATACGAGCCGTGCGAAACGGGCCGACGTGGTCGACAAGATGGCCGCTGCCTACATCCTGCAGGGCTTTCTGGACCGACTCGGCTTTATGGGCTTAGATAACGGCTGATCCCACCGCTGCCGGGTACGGGTCCTTGTTTCAAGGCCCGTCGAACGCGAAAGCCGAACACATGCTGACCACACTTGCCGCCCTGATGCCGGTCATCCTCGTGATTGCCTCCGGCTACCTGATCGCCCGCACCGGACTGATTACCGGCGAGCAATGGCGTGGTGTCGAACGGCTTGCCTATTATGTCCTGTTTCCGGCGGTGTTGTTCCGCACGATCTCGCAAGCGGATTTCGCCAGTTTTCCGACGCTCAACATGGGCGGCGCCCTGCTCGCCTCCATCTTGTCCATGGCGCTGCTTCTGCTTCTGGCACGCACGACCATCAAGCGTGCCTGGGGCATCGCCGCGCCGCGTTTTACCTCCATTTTCCAGGGAACCTTGCGCTGGAACGCCATGATCGCGCTCGCGATTGCCGACAATGTGGTCGGTGAAACAGGACTGGCCATGCTTGCGGTCGCAATGGTGTTCATGATCCCCTTGCTCAATGTTGCCAGCATCCTGGTGCTGTCGCACTACGCAAGCGGAACGTCACCAAGTGGCGCCAAGATCCTGAAAGACCTGTTCACCAATCCCTTCATCCTCTCGATCGGCGCAGGCGGCATCATGAACGCGGGTGGCATCTCCCTGCCTTTCGTGGTCGACGATACCCTGGAGATTTTCTCCAGGGCCGCGCTCCCCATCGGCATCATCTGCGTCGGAGCCGGGCTGGACCTTGGCTCACTCCGCAGACCGGGACCGGCACTCGCCCTCGGCACCTTTCTGCGGCCGATATTCATGCCGTTACTTGCCTTTGGCTTTGCCAGTCTTTTCGGCGTAACGGGGCCCGCATTGATCGTCGTCATCATTGCCAGTTCAGTGCCCTGCGCCAGCAACTCCTACCTGCTTGCCCGCCAGATGGGCGGCGACGCGAAGCTGATGGCCGAGATCATCACGCTTCAGACCCTGGCAGCGACCCTGACGATCCCGCTCGCCCTGCTGCTGGTCACTTGATCGGGGCTCATTGGCAGTAAACGCTCGCCGAGTTGCGCAAAATCGTGCCCGTCATCAATTCGCTTTAGGCCGACAGAGTCACCGAGCCATGTGCAACGCTTGGCAAAAACTGGCAATTGTCCATAATTTCCAAGAACTTGTCAGTTGTTCCCAACCAGGGTGACTGCAAGCTGCAAGCGGATGGAAACCTGCAGGCTTTTTGCGACCATTACGACAGTATTCTCGTTGAGATTCGGTCGTGATCTTGAGTGGAACACAATAGATTCAACCCTTTGGCAGCACCTGCGCGTGTCGCCTTTGAACCCTCTCCCGTTTACCTCCACGCACGCAGCCATATTTTGTCCAGCCGATCAAATATTTAGCAGGTATGTGGACAGCGGGCATGATGTGATTTCCTGACTTGTCGAACCGGGTGTTCCTCCTTATAGGAATGGTCTCGATGACCGCGAGCAACACCCATCGAGACAGCCCTTATCCCCATCGTCATTTGCTGGGCATAGAGGGCCTTCACCCCCACGAAATTCTGGGCCTTCTGGACCGGGCGGAAGAAGCCGTAGAGGTTTCCCGCCAGATCAGCAAACGACGGCTGGTCTTGCAGGGACGAACCCAGATCAACCTCTTTTTCGAGAACTCAACCCGCACCCAAAGTTCTTTTGAACTGGCCGGAAAACGGCTCGGGGCGGATGTGATGAACATGGCGGTGTCCCAGTCGTCGGTGAAAAAGGGCGAGACGCTGATCGATACGGCGGCAACGCTGAACGCCATGCACCCCGACCTTCTGGTGGTTCGCCACCATGCGGCCGGTGCGGTGCATCTTCTGGCGCGCAAGGTCGGCTGCTCCGTGGTCAATGCCGGTGACGGCCCGCATGAACACCCGACACAGGCCCTGCTCGACGCCCTTACCATCCGGCGACACAAGGGAAAGATCGCGCGGTTGACCGTGGCCATCTGCGGTGACATCGCCCATTCTCGCGTTGCCCGGTCCAATATCATTCTTTTGAACGCGCTCGGAGCGCGCGTCCGTGTTGTTGCCCCCACCACCCTCCTGCCGTCCGGCATCGCCAAGATGGGCGTCGAGGTCTTCACCAGCATGAAGGAAGGCCTGGCGGGTGCCGACATCGTCATGATGCTGCGCCTGCAGCGTGAGCGCATGAACGGTGCCTTCATTCCATCTGTAAGGGAATATTACCGCTACTACGGACTGGACGCGGAAAAGCTCGCCTATGCAAAGGAAGACGCCCTTGTCATGCATCCGGGGCCGATGAACCGCGGTGTCGAGATCGATGCCTCGATTGCCGATGGCGCCCAAAGCCTTATTCGCGAACAGGTGGAAATGGGCGTTGCCGTGCGCATGGCCGTGCTTGAAGCCCTTGCCGCCAATCTGCCGAACAACTGATCCAGGGGAAAAGACACGTGGCTTACGACACACCCAAACCTCTGGTTCTCTCAAACGCCAGAGTGATTGACCCGGCACGCGGCCTGGATGCTCCAGGTTCCGTCATCATCGCGGACGGCACCATTCTCGCCGCCGGGCCGGAAGCTGCCAACCAGGGCTCTCCCTACGGTGCGGAAATCATAGACTGCAAGGGCGCGATCGCCTGTCCCGGCCTGATCGACTTCTGCGTCTCCGTCGGAGAACCGGGTGCAGAGCACCGGGAAACGCTCGCCAGTGCCTCCCAGGCTGCCGCAAGCGGCGGCGTGACGACAATTTGCACTATGCCCGATACGGATCCGGTCATTGATGATCCCGCGCTGGTCGATTTCATCCTGCGCCGGGCGCGTGACACGGCCATCGTCAACGTGTTGCCACTGGCCGCCTTGACCAAGGGCCTCAAGGGCGAGGAAATGGCCGAAATCGGCTTGCTGAAGGAAGCGGGAGCCGTTGCCTTCACCAATGGCCACAAGTCGGTCAAGAATGCCCAGGTCATGCGCCGCATGATGACCTATGCCCGCGATTTCGACGCGCTGGTCATCCATCATACGGAAGACCCGGACCTCGCCGGCGGGGTCATGAACGCAGGCCTGAACGCCAGTTGGAAAGGTCTTTCCGGTGTGCCGCGTGAAGCGGAAATCATCATGCTGGAGCGGGACCTGCGCCTGGTTGCCATGTCCAAGGGCAAGTACCACGCAAACCTCATTTCCACCTCCGACAGCGCAGACGTGGTTCGAGCAGGCAAGGCCAAAGGGCTGGACATCACCGCCGGTGTGTCGATCAATCACCTGACCCACAATGAAAACGACATCGGCGCCTATCGGACGTTCTTCAAAATGTCGCCACCGCTGCGCGATGAAGACGACCGGCAAGCGATGATCGCGGCTGTTGCCGACGGCACAATCGACATCATCTGCTCCAATCATGACCCACAGGACGTGGAAACCAAACGTCATCCATGGGCGGAAGCAGAAGACGGCGCCATCGGCCTTGAAACCCTTCTGGCGGCGGCCTTGCGGCTTTATCATTCCGAGCAGGTCGACCTTGTCACCCTGCTTGGCGCCATGACCTGTCGCCCGGCGGACCGGCTGGGACTGGAAACCGGACGCCTTTCGAAAGGGGCTCCGGCGGATGTGACCGTGTTCGATCCCGAGCGTCCCTGGGTCCTGGAAAAAAGCACCATCAAGTCACGTTCGAAAAATTCTCCCTTCGAGGATGCGCGGTTCTCGGGGCGAGTGCTGCGCACGGTTGTCGGTGGGAAAACGGTTTTCAGCCACACCTGAACAAGCCCTTGTTTCCGTTCCAACGCTGATCCTGTTCGCGCCACAATTCTCCCTGAATCTGGCGCGAACGGAACTTCCAACGGAACATGCTGATGCGCCTGATCGCACTTGCCTTTCTGATAACCGCGCTGTTTACCGGCAGCGCTTCGGCGGCTGATCTCTACATTAAGTACAAGCTTTACGCCCTTGGGCTGCCTATCGGCTCCGGCGTCCTGTCACTGGATGTCGACAGCAAGTCCTATTCCGTCAGTGCCAACGGCCAGACCGCCGCTTTCGGACGGCTGGTGTCTGACGGCAAAGGCACAGTTGAAGTCGCGGGAACCGCACAAAAACTCGACCTGGAGCCAGCCCGCTACGCTCTTGACCTCAAGAGTGAAGACGAGACCGGAACCATTACCATGCGGATGCGTAAGGGCAGTATCGACGCTATCGAAGTTCAGCCGCCGCAGGATCGGATGAAGGAACGGGTCAAGGTAACCGCAGAGCATCTTAAGAGTGTTCTCGATCCCCTGACCGCCGCCGTGCTTCCTGCCCCGCAGGGCCTTGCCAAGGAGAGCTGCAACAGGACATTGCGCATCTTCGACGGCAAGGAACGTTACGACGTTCACCTGCAGTACAAATCCCGCAAGGCCACCAGAACATCCGATGGCCGTTTCAAGGGCGACGTCATAGTCTGCGGTGTCCGGTACGAACCCATTTCCGGCCACCGGCCGAAGCGCAAGTCGATCCAGCAACTCGCGGCAAACAAGTCCATGGAAGTCTGGCTCGCACCGGTTGGTGACAAGCCGTATCTCGTCCCGCTCCGGGCCAGTATTTCCCTTCCGTTCGGGTCGCTGCTGGTGGAAGCGGAAAAATACAAGCTCTCGGAATAGACCCCGCGCTATTTCCCTGCAAAGACACTCTTTTCTCAGTTGCCGGACTTGATCCGGGCTGCCATGCAGTTACATTGCGATGGCTATTTATTATGCACGTCATTGGAGTATCGCGTGCCTGAACCGATCAGCTGGGCCTTTGCCTGGCCCTACTATCTCGCCGCCCTCGCCTTCGGCTATCTGCTCGGTTCGATTCCCTTCGGCCTGCTGTTCACGCGCATGGCCGGGCTTGGAGACATCCGCCAAATCGGCTCGGGCAACATCGGCACCACCAACGTTCTGCGCACCGGCCGCAAATCTCTGGCAGCTGCCACGTTGCTGGGGGATGGATTGAAGGGCACCGTTGCCGTTCTGATCGTCAATCACTTCTACGGCCAGGAAATGGCTCTTATCGCCGGCCTTGGGGCGTTTCTCGGGCACCTTTTCCCGGTGTGGCTGAAGTTCAAGGGCGGCAAGGGTGTTGCAACCTACCTCGGCATTCTGCTTGGCCTCTATTGGCCGATGTTCCTGCTCGCGGCAGGCATCTGGATCGGCATGGCCTTCCTGTTCCGTTATTCGTCTCTGTCCGCACTGACGGCTACCCTGCTGACCCCGATCGTGCTCTATCTCGTTTTCCATCAGGTCCAGATAGCTCAGATGTTCGTCTTGCTGTCGGTGCTGCTATGGGCCAAGCATCACGAAAACATTGGTCGGCTTCTGCGTGGGGAAGAAAGCAAGATCGGCTCGAAATCCAAACCGGCGGCCAATGCTTCGTCTCCGCCCGGCGATGAAAGCGCGTGAACCGCGTCCCTGAAAATATAACTCCCGGCAACCTCTCCGAGGCGGAGCGTCTGGCGTGGCTCCGCCTAATACGATCGGAAAACGTCGGTCCCGTTACATTCGCGGAACTTCTGAAACACGCAGGCTCCGCTCAACGAGCGCTGGAGCTGCTTCCCGATCTTGCAAGGCGCGGCGGCAAGGCAAGCCGGATTTGTCCGCTTGAAGACGCCGAAGCCGAGCTGGACGCCCACGAGCGGATCGGGGCCCGGTTGATTGGCCTGCATGAACCCGACTATCCGCAACATCTGCGACACATCGACGGTCCGCCGCCGCTCCTGTCCGTAAAGGGCGGCACCTCCGCACTGACCCGGGAGCGGATGATTGCGATCGTCGGTGCCCGCAACGCTTCGCTTTCGGGCAGAAAACTTGCGACACGATTTGCACAGGGGCTTGGAGCGGAAAGCTTTTCAATTGTGTCCGGCCTCGCCCGCGGGATCGATGCTGCCGCCCATGAAGCCTCACTACAAACAGGTACCATCGCCGTGTTCGCGGGGGGCATCAATGTGCTCTACCCGCCGGAACACGACAGGTTGCTTGCTGCCGTTCTCGACACAGGAGGCGCCGTCATCAGCGAGATGCCTCTTGGCTGGAAACCCCGCAGCCGGGATTTTCCCCGGCGCAACCGGCTGATTTCAGGCCTGTCTCTGGGTGTCATCGTTATCGAAGCCGCCAAGGCCTCCGGCTCTCTTCACACCACTCGTTATGCTCTTGAGCAGAACAGGGACATCTTCGCCGTACCGGGTTCCCCCCTGGATCCGCGTTCGGAAGGTGCCAACGGCTTGATCCGGCAGGGTGCGGCACTTGTCTCAACCACCGACGATGTGCTGGAAAGCCTTGGTGGTCGACTGGCGCCAACCCTTCCCTTTGGCAGGCAGTTCCGCGAAGAGAGCGAAACCGCCCCTCTTTCCCGCTCCGAACCGGACGGAAAGCTGCGTGACCGCGTCCTTGCGGCGCTTGGACCAACCCCGGTGGACATGGATGAATTGATACGCTTTGCGGATGGTGATGCGAGGTCGGTTCATGTCGTGCTGCTGGAACTCGAACTTGCCGGGCGCCTCGAAAGACACCGCGGCAACAAAATCTCCGCTTTGATGTAAGGGGCCGTTTTTCCTTGAATCTCAGTGGATAACCCGTATCTGGACCGAACCGCTTGACCCGGAAGGATCAAAGGTCCATTTGACAGGCGGCGCTTGATCCTTGATCGTCTGCGCCACTGAATTAGCACTCAGATCACCTTCTCCACCGGGCGGGGGCTCCGTATCCGGCAAAAATATTTTGGGTAAGAATGAACGTCGTCATTGTCGAATCGCCGGCGAAAGCCAAGACGATCAACAAATATCTCGGTTCCGACTATACGGTGCTGGCTTCCTACGGCCATGTGCGAGATCTGCCCGCCAAGGACGGCTCGGTGCTGCCGGACGACAATTTCGCCATGAGCTGGCAAGTGGATGCGAAGGCGCAGAAACGGCTGAGCGAAATCGCCAATGCGGTCAAGGATGCCGACCGCCTCATTCTCGCGACTGACCCCGACCGCGAAGGGGAAGCAATTTCGTGGCACGTTCTGGAAGTGCTGCAAAAGAAGAAGGTGCTGAAGGACAAGCAGGTCGAGCGCGTGGTCTTCAACGCGATCACCAAGAAGGCGATCCTGGAAGCGATGGACAATCCGCGCCAGCTGGATACGCCGCTGGTCGATGCCTATCTCGCCCGCCGAGCACTGGATTACCTGGTCGGTTTCACCCTGTCTCCGGTTCTGTGGCGCAAGCTGCCCGGTGCCCGTTCCGCCGGGCGCGTGCAGTCTGTCGCATTGCGGCTGATCTGCGACCGGGAAATGGAAATCGAAACCTTCAAGCCGCAGGAATACTGGTCGATCTTCGCCAACATGAAGACACCGACCGGGGACATGTTCCAGGCTGGCGTGACCGGTTTCGACGGCAAGAAAATCGGCCGTCTCGACATCAACAACGAAGCGGAAGCCACCGCGATCAAGACCATGCTGGAAAGTGCCAGCTTCAAGGTCGACAGCGTGGCTTCCAAACCTGCGAAGCGCAATCCGGCGGCACCGTTCACCACCTCCACCCTGCAGCAGGAAGCCTCACGTAAACTCGGGTTTTCCGCATCGCGCACCATGCAGGTGGCGCAGAAGCTTTATGAGGGCATCTCAATCGGTGGCGAGACTTCCGGTCTCATCACCTACATGCGTACCGACGGCGTTCAGATTGCCGGCGAAGCGATCGCTGCCGCCCGCTCCGTAATCGCCAAGGATTTCGGTGACAATTACGTTCCGGCAAGCCCGCGCGTCTATACCTCCAAGGCAAAGAACGCCCAGGAAGCACACGAAGCGATCCGGCCAACGGACCTTTCGCGTCGCCCGAAGGATGTCGCCCGGTTCCTGGACCCGGACCAGGCCAAGCTTTATGAGCTGGTGTGGAAACGGACCATGGCTTCTCAGATGGAGTCGGCCGTTCTGGAACGGACCACCATCGAGATTCTCGCCGACGGTTCCGGTAAACGTGCCAATCTGCGTGCAACTGGCTCCGTCGTCCGCTTCGACGGTTTTCTTGCGCTTTACCAGGAAGGCAGGGACGACGAAGAAGACGAGAACTCCAAGCGCCTGCCGGCGGTCGATGAAGGTGCCGCGCTGACGGCTGCCTCTGTCGACGGGACCGCACAAGCCATCGAAGCCTCGCAGCATTTCACGACACCGCCGCCGCGCTACACCGAAGCGAGCCTGGTCAAGAAGATGGAAGAGCTTGGCATCGGCCGGCCGTCCACCTATGCCTCGACGCTTCAGACCCTGCGCGACCGTGACTATGTCGAACTCGACAAGAAGCAGCTTGTTCCGATGGACAAGGGCCGCATTGTTACCGCGTTCCTGGAAAGCTTCTTCCAGCGCTATGTCGAATTCGACTTCACAGCGAGCCTGGAAGAACAGCTCGACAAGATTTCCGCAGGCGAGCTTTCCTGGCTCGACGTGCTACGTGATTTCTGGACCGGGTTCTCCGGCGCGGTCGATGAAATCAAGGACCTGCGCGTTGCCCATGTCATCGACGCGCTGAACGAACTGCTCGGGCCGCATATCTTCCCGCCGAAGGAAGATGGCACCGATCCGCGCAAGTGCCCGTCCTGCGACACAGGTCAGCTATCGCTCAAGGTCAGCCGCTGGGGCGCTTTCATCGGCTGCTCCAACTATCCCGAGTGCGGCTTTACACGGCAGCTCGGCAAGCCGAGCGGTGAAGACGGCGAAGGTGATGACGGCCCGAAGGTTCTCGGCACCGATCCGGAAACCGGCCTTGACGTTTCCCTGCGCAACGGCCGCTTCGGCCCCTATGTTCAGCTGGGCGAGGAAGCCAAGCCGAAGCGAGCCTCCCTGCCCCGTGGCTGGTCCGCACCGGACATGGATCTGGAAAAGGCGCTGCAGCTTCTGTCGCTGCCACGCGAGGTGGGGCCACACCCGGAAGACGGCAAGATGATCTCGGCCGGCATCGGTCGCTACGGGCCGTTCGTGCTGCATGAAGGCACTTATGCCAACCTGTCCACGCCAGACGAAGTCTTCTCCGTCGGCATCAACCGTGCAGTCGATGCTCTTGCGCAGAAACGCGCCAAGGGTGGTGGCCGCGGTGGTGCAGCGGCAACGCCGCTGAAGGAGCTTGGCGAGCATCCGTCCGAAGGCGGCCCGATCAATGTTTATGACGGGCGCTACGGGCCTTACGTCAAGCACGGCAAGATCAACGCCACGCTACCGAAGGACACCGACCCCAAGGCCGTGACGATGGAACAGGCGCTGGAGCTGATCGCGGCGAAGGCCTCCAAGGGCGGCACCAAGAAGAAGGCGGCTGCCAAGAAACCTGCTGCGAAGAAAACAGCAACCAAAAAGACGGCCACCAAGAAGACGACGGCAAAGTCATCCGCAAAGGCAAAGGTCGATGCGTCGTCCGAAGAGGTGCCCTGGGATGATGCGAGTTGAGCGCAAAACGGATTAACACGCGCAAGCACACCAATCGAAAACACGCCAAGGTTCCGGGTGAAATGCCATCACGCGAGGATATTCTCGCGTTTGTTGCAGATAACCCGGGGCGTGCGGGCAAGCGCGAGATTGCCCGTCATTTCGGTATTATCGGCGGGGCCCGCATCCATCTGAAAAAGATGTTGAAGGACCTGACCGACGACGGCCTGATGGAAAAGCGCAACAAGCGCATGATCCGTCCTGGCGATCTGCCGCCGGTTTTCGTGGCCAATCTCATTGCACGCGACCGGGACGGTGAGCTGATCGCGACCCCTGTCGACTGGGACGACGAGGCTGGCACTCCGCCGAAAATTCTGGTGCTGACCGGCAAGACCAAGGCGACGCAACCCGGCCTGGGTGACCGCGCACTCGTGCGCCTGACCGAAGCTGAGAGCGGCCCCGAAACAGAACATGTTGCCCGCGTCATCCGCGTTTTGGAAAAGCGTCAGGGTGCAATCCTCGGGATTCTGCGGAAGCGTGACGGCACCCGCCCGCCCTATCTCGAACCGATTGACCGCAAGCAGCGGGAACTCGACATTGATCCGCGTGACCTCAAGGACTCAGAGGACGGAGATCTTGTCAGCGTTCAGGTGACGCGCTCCGGCCGCTACGGCCATCCCGTCGCGTCGGTGGTTGAGCGCTTCGGCTCGATGAATTCGGAAAAGGCGGTTTCGGAGATCGCCCTGCAATCACATGGCATTCCGCATGTCTTTCCGGCAGCTGTAGAAGCGCAGGCCGAGAGCGCAAAGCCGGTGGAGAAACTCGGCAAGCGCGAGGACTGGCGGCAGGTGCCGCTGATCACCATCGACCCGCCCGACGCAAAAGACCACGACGACGCCGTCTACGCCGAAGCGGACGAGGACCCTTCCAACGAAGGCGGCTATATTTGCTATGTGGCGATTGCGGATGTCGCATACTACGTCACCCCCGGTTCTCCGATGGACCGGGAAGCGAACCTGCGCGGCAACTCGGTCTATTTTCCCGACCGGGTGATCCCGATGCTGCCGGAGCGGATTTCCAACCAGCTCTGCTCGCTCCGGGAAAAGGAAGACAAGCCGGCGCTTGGCGTGCGAATGGTGTTCGACAAGACCGGACGCAAGACCGGGCACACCTTTCACAGGGTGCTGATGCGTTCGGCGGCAAAACTCTCCTATCTGCAGGCCCAGAAGGCGATTGACGGTACGACAGACGAGAAGACCGAAACCCTGCTCGACGGCGTCCTGAAGCCGCTATGGGCCGCTTACGCCGTGCTGAAGAAGGGACGCGAGGCGCGCGAACCGCTGGAACTCGATCTGCCGGAACGCAAGATCAAGCTGAAACCGGATGGAACTGTCGATCATGTCTATGTTCCGGAGCGTCTGGACGCCCACAAGCTGATCGAAGAATTCATGATCCAGGCGAACGTGGCAGCCGCCGAAACGCTGGAGCAGAAGAAAACGCCTCTGCTCTACCGGATCCACGATGCCTCGACCCCGGAAAAGCTGGAAAGCCTGAAAGACTTTCTGTCGACGATCAACATCAAGCTGCCGTCCTCCGGTGGTCTCCGCCCCTCCGCCTTCAACGGCATACTTGCCAAGGTGAAGGACACACCGCAGGCCAATCTCGTCAACGAGGTGGTCTTGCGCAGCCAGGCCCAGGCAGAATACGCCCCGCAGAACATCGGCCATTTCGGCTTGAACCTGCGGCGGTACGCGCATTTCACGTCACCGATCCGCCGGTATGCTGATCTGATCGTGCACCGTGGGCTGATATCCGCGCTCGGACTTGGCAAGGATGGCTTGCCGGAAGGTATCGAGACGAAACTGGAGGCCATCGGCGCTGAAATCTCGGCCGCTGAACGGCGGGCAATGCTTGCCGAGCGCGACACAATCGACCGTCTGATTGCCCTTTGGATGAGCGACCAGATCGGCGCGAGTTTTCAGGGCAGAATTGCAGGGGTGGTCAAGTCCGGCATGTTTGTTCGCCTGTCCGATACAGGTGCCGACGGCTTCGTACCGGCCTCCACAATCGGCCTCGATTATTATCGCTATGACGAAGGGTCGCACGCCCTGATAGGTGACAAAACCGGCGAGACCTACCAACTTGGCGATCAAGTGGAGGTCCGGCTGGTGGAAGCAGCCCCCTTTGCCGGTGCACTGACATTCGAGCTGCTGAGCCACGGCAGCATTGCCGGCAAACGCATCCGGAAAGCCGCGCCAAAGGTGCGGCGCGGGCCGCCGAAGGGCGGACGCAGCAAGGCCTCACCGAAGAAACAGGGTCGAAGGAGATCTTCGTGACGGTCCGGTATGAACTGCACGACAAACTGGAAACGCCGGAAACAGCATCCGAAAAACCGCGGCGCAACGTTCTTCAGGCCATGCTGCGCGGTGCCGGCAACCGGTGCATGAACTGCGGGAAAGGCAAGGTGTTCGACGGCTTCCTTCAGCCGCACTATGCCTGCTCTGTCTGCGGCGAGGAGTTCCATCACCATCGCGCGGACGACGCCCCACCCTATTTCACAATCACCATTGTCGGCCACATTATCGTTCCCGGCCTTCTGGCCGTGGAAGTGTTGTGGCATCCCGCGCTGTGGATCCATATGTCTCTCTGGGTGCCGCTGACGCTGATCCTGTCGCTGTCGCTTCTGCGACCGATCAAAGGCGCGCTGATCGGTCTTCAGTGGGCGCTCTACATGCATGGTTTTGACCCGGATGCGGAAGACGACACGCCTCCCATTCCGGTGCCTTCCGAAAGGGTTACATGAGCGGTTCGTTCGAAAAGCAGCTGGCAAAAGACGAAAAAGCCGGAAACTATCCGTATATCCGTCCCAAGGATGCCGCAACGCTGCTCATTCTGGACCGCGACGATCGGGGTTCCGTGAAGCTTCTGATGGGCCGTCGTCACATGCGCCATGCCTTCATGCCGGGAAAATTCGTGTTCCCTGGTGGCAGAGTGGATGTCTCCGATTCCCGTGTGACCGACGTGCTTCCCTATCATCCGGACGTCGAGGCAAAGCTTACGCAGGACCTGAAGAACGCCAAGTCTGCCGCGCGCGTTCGTGCGCTGGCCCTGGCCGCCATTCGGGAAACCTATGAAGAGGCCGGGCTGTTTATCGGCCGTCAGGCACACAACAACCACCTGCACCTTGGTACCGGCTTCGAGGCATTTGCCGAGCGCGGCATACAGCCCGACCTGAGCGGCCTTCGGATGATTGCGAGGGCCATCACCCCACCGCAACGCCCGCGACGCTTCGACACCCGTTTTCTGGCCGTCTGGGCCGACGCCATTGCCGACAGGTTGCCCGATGGAACCGGCCCGTCCGGCGAACTGGAAGATTGTGCCTGGCTGACTTTCGAAGAGGCGAGGCAGAAGGATCTGCCGATGATCACCAACAAGATCCTGACCGACCTGGAAGACAGGCTGGCGAAAGACCCTGAGCTTTCACCGACGACGCCTGTCCCCTACTATTTCTTTCGCAAGGGCGGTTTCGTGAAGCAGGAGCTCTGAAGCTACCTGTACCTGGCGGATTGCCGGCTGTTGCAACACACAAAGGTGTGTCCAGGCTTATGCCTTTCCTGATTGCCCTTTCCGGTTTACCCGGCGTCGGCAAGTCGACGATAGCAAAGGATCTGAGCGGGCGGCTGCCCGCATTTCTTTTGCGTGTGGATGCGGTTGAAGCTGCCCTCAAACGCAGTGTCTTGAACATTCATCCGGCTGAAGACGCGGGTTACCTCGCCCTTGCTGCTATCGCTGCCGGAAACCTGGAACTTGGTCACAACGTCGTTGCAGATACGGTCAACCCGGTTGCCGAATCCAGGCAATTGTGGAGGGAGACCGCTCAATCAACCGGCGCGACACTGCTGAATGTCGAGATTGTCTGCTCGGATGAGCGCGAACACCGCAAGCGCGTTGCAAGCAGGGAAACCGAGATTGACGGACTGACCCTGCCCCGGTGGCCTGAGGTACGAAGTCATGAATACGAACCGTGGACGGAACCATGTTTCCAGCTGGATAGTTTCAGCCTGAGCGTGGGCCAATCGGTTGATACGATAACGAAGGCTTTGACAGCACTGCGGCAGAATGGCTGACATGGTTCGAAAAGGCGGCTGAACCATAGCAAGTGCTTGACTTTCGCGCTGCGATGAGTAGTTTGCGCGCTGATTTCAGACATTGGGGCAGATTCATCGCCAGCCATCTGGCCGCAAGAACTCTTTGCCCGACAACAGAGAACAGGATCCAAGGCCATGGCCAAGGCGACAACAATCAAGATCAAGCTCCTCTCCACGGCTGACACCGGCTTCTTCTATGTCACCAAGAAGAACTCCCGTACGATGACCGAGAAGATGGTCAAAAAGAAATACGACCCGGTTGCCAAGAAGCACGTCGAGTTCAAGGAAACCAAGATCAAGTAAGATCTGGTTCCTGATGATTTTTAAAGAACCCGCCGGAAACGGCGGGTTTTTTCATGCGTAGTCGAATGTGATTTTGAAATTTTGTCGGCGCAGGCCAGCGTCGTGAAACCTGTTTCCACAAATGATTACTGTGCGGACGCAGAGGCACGGCGACGCAGCTTCAGCATTGCTGCTGGTGCTGCTTCTTGATTTTCGGTTGAAAGATTAGTGGTCGGCGGGAACACGGCATTCGAGGAGGCCACTCATCGGCCGGTTCCCTGCCGACCTGCCCCACGGACCCAGGAGATGCGGCGGACCTGAGCACTCCGAGGGGAAACTGTATTGCCCGTTTTGACGCTACGGCATTCTTTACCACGTCATTGAGGCGATCAGGAAAAACACTAATCTGCGGTCACACTACCTGAATGTTGCCTGATTGCAATATTTTCCGCAAAATATGCACAGAAACAATGCCGTTTTAGTAAATCCGTAACCTTAATATGAAGATCGCGTGAACGCGAGGTTTTGCGATTCGCAGGAATTGGTTGCACGCAGCCATGCCAAACAACCGTGAAACCTTGCAGAAATCTTTACCCGCCGCAGTTCTACCGCCGGCGGTGGCCCGTTACGCTTCGCCGAGATATGCCCGAACTGTTTCCAGGAATTTCGCTACGGAGATCGGCTTGGATATGTAAGCTTCGCACCCGCCCTGCCGGATACGCTCCTCATCACCCTTCATGGCGAAAGCGGTCACGGCGATAACCGGGATGGAAGCTATATCCTCGTCTTCCTTGATCCATTTCGTGACTTCCAGCCCCGACACTTCCGGCAGCTGAATATCCATCAGGATCAGATCGGGATGATGCTCACGGGCCAACTGCAAGGCTTCGATGCCGGTCCGGGTTTGCAATGTATTATAGCCGTGCGCTTCGAGCAGATCATGAAACAGCTTCATGTTCAGCTCGTTGTCTTCGACGATCAACACGGATTTTGCCATATGTCCGGCCCTTTACCCGGCCTCTTGCCGGTCCCATTTTATCTTCGCAGCACATTTTAGTCCGCGGTAGAACCCTTCCCCGGTCCGCATTAAATTTCTTCTAACCCGGAATCGTTTCAGAAAGGCAAAAAAACACAATGAAAAATATACAGAGCAAGTCATTGTCCGTTGAAGAAGCACAAGGAATTGCTACTGAAGCTCTTCTCCAGCTCAGCCGTGACCCGGAACAGATCGGCAGGTTTCTTGCTTTTTCTGGAATTGGACCGGAAATGATTCGAGAAGCGGCGGGAGAACCTGGGTTTCTTGCCGGTGTGCTCGAGTTCTACATGATGGATGAAGCGCTGCTGCTTGCCTTTTGTGAAAATGCCGGAATACGGCCAACGATGATGGCCGCTGCACGCTACGCAATTGCCGGCGGAGACGAAGACCATGCCTGAACCGACGCAAGTGCTGCCCGAAGTTCTTGCGCAGATCCAGGCACTGCCGTTTTCGAACCGCCCTTTGATCATCTGCGATGTGGATGAAGTAATTTTGCATCTGATCGCTCATCTGGAAGACTATCTTCACGCTCGTGACCTGGCTTTCCTGAAGTACGAGTACAGGCTGACCGGCAATATTGGCCGGCGGGACAACGGTGAGCCCCTGTCGTCCGACGACGTTCGCAGACTGCTTCTGGAGTTCTTCGACGAGGTCAGCCATCGTCAGGACATGGTCCCCGGTGCAGGCGATGCGCTCAATGCACTTGCACAGCAATGGGACGTTATCCTGCTGACCAATCTGCCCGGAGGTCACAACAAGCCAGTGCGGGAAAAGCTGCTCACCGGGCTCGGTATCACCTTTCCGTTGCTGACGAATTCCGGTCCCAAAGGTGGTGCGGTTGCAGCTCTGTCTCGTGGACGTCCGGAGCCGGTTGTCTTCATTGACGACAGTCCGACCAACCACACCTCCGTGAACGCGACCCTGCCGTCTGCTGTCCAGATACAGTTCATCGCAGACGCCAGATTTCTGCAGACCACTGAAAAGGCAGGTTACATCGATCTGTTGAGCAGCGATTGGCAGGAGACGGCCGCCTTTATCGGAGCTATTCTGCAGGGCTCGAACCGAAACCAGCAGAGCGGCTGATTGCCCATCCGCCCCGCAGCCGATTGCCAACGCCGTGTCCCAACCCGTTCCGCCCTTACGTGCCCTTTGCCGAGACTGCGGCGCCCGCCTCGCCCCGTCGGCAGCCAGGTGCACCCGCTGCGGCAGCCCGAGGCTGGTCAAGCATCCGGAACTCGACACGCTGGCCATTGCCCACATTGATTGCGACGCCTTTTATGCCTCGATCGAAAAACGCGACAATCCGGAGCTGCAGGACCAGCCGGTAATCGTTGGCGGAGGTCAGCGCGGGGTGGTTTCCACATGCTGCTACATCGCCCGCATTTACGGTGTGCGGTCCGCAATGCCCATGTTCAAGGCGCTTGAGGCTTGCCCGCAAGCGATCGTGATCAAGCCTGACATGGCCAAATACGCGAGCGTCGGCAAGGAGATCCGTGAACGCATGCGTGCGCTCACGCCCCTGGTGGAGCCTTTGTCCATCGACGAAGCCTTTCTTGATCTGACGGGCACCGAACGCCTTCACAAGAAGTCTCCGGCGGAAACACTCGCCGGCTTCATACGCGACATGGAAGCCGATATCGGCATATCGGCGTCTGTCGGCCTTGCCCCCAACAAGTTTCTGGCAAAACTTGCGTCCGATCTCGAAAAGCCGCGTGGCTTCTCCGTCATCGGCGCAGCGGAAGCCGAAGACGTTCTGGCGGCCATGCCTGTGGGCCGCATCTGGGGTGTCGGCAAGGTGTTCCAGAAAAAGCTGGAGAAAGACGGTATCCGCACCATCGGGCAACTGCAGGAAATGGAAGCGACGGATCTTGCCCGCCGATACGGCACCATCGGCCTGCGTCTGGCCCGTCTTTCGCATGGAGACGACAGCCGTGAAGTCACTCCTGAACGGGGTGCAAAAAGCGTTTCTGCGGAAACCACCTTCTTCACCGACATCTCGAGTTTCGATACCCTGCGCCCCATTCTCAGAAACCTGGCCGAGAAAGTGTCTGCGAGGCTCAAGAAGGCGGAACTCTCAGGTCGCGGTGTGACTTTGAAACTGAAAACCGCCGACTTCAAGACGATCACCCGCGCCAGGCATTTTTCCGATCCGACCCAATTGGCCGACAAGATCTACGCAGCGGGTGAGAACCTTCTTCAGATCGAAGCCGATGGCCGCCGTTTCCGGCTTATCGGCATCGGCGTCAGCGATCTGGAAAACGCGGACCGGGCCGATCCGAGAGACCTGCTCGACCAGTCGGCCGAACGACGGAAGAATGCGGAACTGGCCGTGGATCGGCTTCGGGACAAGTTCGGAACGTCAGCTGTCGAACTCGGCCTCACGCACGCAGCGCGCGCTGCGAAGGAAGCCAAGAAGCAGGGTGACAAGTAGTTCGCCTGTCACCCGATCATTTTTAGAAACGGTCTTGCCCGGTTACTGCTGCGGGCACTCGGACTCGTCGTAAAGCTCCAGCGACGCCATCTTGCCCTGGATGGTGAAATCGCCGTAGTCGAGCTTCAGGTGTCCGCTGATGCCGTTTTCATACAGCCAGAATGACAGCTGATAGACCGGCAGAAGCTCTCCACTTGCGTCTTCGGCACTCGGGTCGAAGTAGGCAACGGTAACGGGCCAGTAGCCCTTGCCGGACAGCGGTGCATCCACGTGGTCAGCATCGGTTTTTGCGTCGTTGACGGCTTTGGCACCGATCACAGTCGTCGTTGCATAAACCTTTTCTCCGGTTTCGGCGCCGTCGTAGATGTCGGCTGCAACAAAATGGACGCCCGCCTCGGCCGACTTCATGATCGTCAGAAGATGCTCCGTCGGAAACAGCACTTCCCGGCCAATCTCAAGCGATTTTTCCGAAGGTTCCTTCAGTTCGACAGTACGAGCTTTCTTTCCGCTCCGTGCGGTTCCACGGGTCGCTTCGACCAGTTTCTGGTCCACAAAGGTCTTGGAGAGGAACTGGTAGCTCTCGGCGCGCGGCTCTTCGAAGGAAGTCGTCTGCAGATCAGTGATCTGTGAACCACCGTCGGTATCCTGGAACTCGGTGACAAAGCGGAAGTTGACGCTGTAGCCCTCGCAGGCGCTTCCGGAGAAATCGTAGACCATGCGTCCGTTGAGGCCCGCGATCCCGGCTTGCTCCTCGCTGTCTCCCAGGTTCATGTCGTAAACGGCGCGATGGGGCACGAGTTTAAAGCCGACAGTGCCGCTCGCATCGGCGTCGGTCGCGCCAGACACCGCAAAAGCTGCGGCGGCCAAAACGATCGCACCAACGGTCGAGGACACTGACTTCGGAACGCATTGCATCAAAAAAACCTCATTCTCGTCCTGGTGGAAACGCCACCTGGACCGGTTCCACACATTATGCGGCAAACTGCACATTCCGCCACCGCGAATGTGCAGCCATGCCCCAAGCCCCGCTGGCCTGTTATTTCACAAATCGTCCTTCTCAAGTGGTGACCGTGGCAATCGAAACCAAGCTCCTCCACAGTTTCCTTTTACCGTACACACCCCATTTTGACCTTGTCACCTGTGACGAATTACGCCAAGACACGCCGAAAGCTCTCAAACTTGGAGAACCCCATGAGCAGCGCGATCGAAACCCGGCTGAACGAACTTGGCATCACCCTTCCGGAAGCGGCGGCACCCGCGGCCAACTACGTGCCTTTCCTGCAGACCGGCAATCAGCTGTTCGTTTCCGGCCAGTTGCCGATGGCAGGCGGCAAGCTTCAGATCTCCGGCAAGCTGGGTGACGGTCTGGCCATCGACGAAGGCAAGGCCGCTGCCAAGCTGTGCGCCATCAACCTGCTTGCCCAGGCTAAGGCTGCCACCGGAAATCTCGACAAGGTTGCCCGACTGGTGAAGATCGTCGGCTTCGTGAACTCCACGGCCGAATTCGTCGACCAGCCGCAGGTCATCAACGGCGCATCCGACTTCCTGGTAGAAGCGATGGGCGAAAAGGGCCGCCATGCGCGCTCCGCCGTCAGCGCCGCGTCCCTGCCCTTCGGTGCTGCTGTCGAGATCGAAGCGATTTTCGAAATCGAAGACTGACTGCTTGCGGGGAGCCTGGCCTCCCCCACACTCTTCCCGAAGCCACACCGGCCGGTGAGGCATTTTCCTTCCTGACGAGCCCCCGCCATGACACCGGAACTCGAAGCCATCTTCGCCCGCCCGATCGCCCATCGGGGCTATCACGATGCCGACAACGGCGTCATCGAGAATACGCCTACCGCAATTCAGCATGCGATCGACAAGAATTTCGCGATCGAGGTGGATGTTCAGGAAACGGCAGACGGCGAAGCTCTGGTGTTTCATGACTACACGCTGGAGCGCCTTGCGGAGGGAACCGGCAGGGTTATCGATCTGGCCGCATCCGAGCTCACCAGCATTCACATGAAGACTGGAACAGACAAGCTCTGGCTCCTGAAAGACCTGTTCGATCTTGTCGACGGCCGCGTCCCGCTGGTGGTCGAGATCAAGTCGTTGATGCGCCGTGATGCGCAAATGGACTTTGTCCGGCACGTGACGGACCAGGTGGCGGGCTACAAGGGCCCTGCATGCATCAAGTCATTCGACCCGGACATGTTGTCCATTGCAAAGGCACGCAACGCCTCGGTGCTGCGCGGTATCGTCGCCGACGGCGCCGAGCCCGGACCTGACTATGCCCGCTACAGCCGTGTCGACCGGTTCATCCTGCGCCATATCCTGCATGCACCGCGCACGCGCCCGCATTTCATTTCCTACGGTGTCAAGGACCTGCCAAAAGCCGGCCCCAGTCTGCTGCGGTCTGTGTTCAAGGTGCCGCTGATGTCCTGGACGGTGAGGACCACCGAACAACGGGAAAAGGCCGACCGCTACGCAGACCAGATCGTTTTCGAGGGCTTTGATCCGGACAAGAGCGCAGCCCGTTCCCTGTAGAAATAACCATTACACGAGATCAACCTCTTGCACTGCAAAATGCCAGCGCTACATCAAGAGTATGGTTTCAAACTTTGGTTTCTTCTGACGCATGACCTCCTCCCGGTCCACGGACGGCAACTCCCCGGCTACAGATGACGGCGGACAGACAGCGACCTTGCGAATCCTGTCTTCCTTGAAGGATGTCACTGCCTCCAACTGGGATCAGGTGGCCAATCCAGGCTGGCAGCTTTCCGGACGGGGGCTCTTGAAGAAAGACCCGAAATGCGAGGCGTTGGCCGAGCTTTCCGGGGCACTTGGCGGCAGTTCCGAATTTGCCGGTGAGGACATCGATTTCAACCCGTTTGTGTCCCACGCTTTTCTGGAGGCTCTGGAGGCTTCCGGATGTGCAACGGAAGCGACAGGCTGGCTGCCCAGACACATGGTGCTGGAAGATAGCGGCGGCGAGGTCCTCGGTGCCGTGCCGGCTTATCTCAAGAGCCATTCGCAAGGCGAATATGTGTTCGACCACGGTTGGGCCGACGCCTTCTACCGTGCAGGCGGTGACTATTATCCGAAACTTCAGATCAGCGTGCCCTTCACGCCGGCAACCGGACGCCGGTTTCTGACAGGTGCCGGTGTCAACCGTGAAGCGGGCCTGCAAGCGCTTGCCGCCGGTCTGGTACAGGTGTGTCAGCGCTCCGGGGCTTCATCCGTGCATGCCACTTTCCTGACCAAACCGGAATGGGACAGTCTGGGTGAACTAGGATATCTGCAACGGACCGATCAGCAGTTTCATTGGGAAAACCACAGTTACGACAATTTCGACGGCTTTCTGGCAGATCTGGCGTCGCGCAAACGCAAGGCCGTCAAGAAAGAGCGGCGCGAAGCCCTGAGCGCTGAGGGCATTGAGGTGGAATGGGTCACCGGGTCCGATCTGACAGAGGCCCATTGGGACGCCTTCTACAAATTCTACATGGACACAGGTTCACGGAAGTGGGGCCGCCCCTATCTGAACCGGAAATTCTATTCGCTGATCAATGAGAGGCTGGCTGACCGCACCTTGCTGGTTCTTGCCAAACGGCATGGCCAATACATTGCCGGTGCCCTCAACTTCATCGGCTCGCACACCTTGTTCGGGCGCCATTGGGGCTGCACCGAGCACCATCCGTTCCTGCATTTCGAGCTCTGCTACTACCAGGCGATCGACTTTGCGATCGCCAACAAGTTGAAGCGCGTTGAAGCCGGCGCTCAAGGTGCCCACAAGCTGGCGCGCGGCTATCTGCCGACCACCACCTATTCCGCCCACTGGATCGCCCATGAAGGGCTACATCAGGCTGTCGCCGATTTTCTGGAACACGAACGCCTTGCCGTCGAACGCGAGAACGAGGCACTGGCCGAACACGCACCATTCCGCAAGATCGACCAAGAGACCTGAACCTTGGTGTGCACTTAGCAATCAAGCCGCATTTCGTATTGTTGCAGCAGCTCTTCCGCACCTGAAAGGCGCAGGAATGCGTTGGCGCTTTGCGCAGCGGTGTCGACGTTGACAAACCGTAGTTCGGATCCGCCCAGGGCCTCCATCAGCCCCTGCAACAAGGCTCGGCCAATGCCTTGGCGACGGTGGTTCTTGTGAACGGCGATCTGCGCGACCGCGCCATCGGCAAAACTCGCCCCCCACCCCAGAATTTCATCGTCCTGGCGAACAGCCAGAAGATGGATATCCGGGCTCAAACCACGAAGCCCGGCAATACTGTTCTGGGGGGTCGGCAAGGTATCGAAATAGGGGCCGGTATCATCGGGAAGATCGTGCAACCCGATCCGCTCCAGCACCCACTTTCCGACCTGCGCCTTGAGCGCCTTGCTGTTCACGAGCCGAAAGACACCAAGTGTCCTTTCGCGGCGAAAGCCAAAGGCTTCATAAGCAGCAACCGCCTTTTCGTTTGTCGTGATGACCTCAAGCTGCAGGCCTTTCGCGCCGACCTCAAGCTGCTTTTCGAGCACCGCTGCAAGGAGCTTTCTCGACAAGCCTTTGCGACGATGCGCAGGACTGGTCCCGACGGACAACGTATAGGCCGTGTTGCCATATCTGGAGTTCGGCAAGCTCGAAAACCAGAAGGCTGCAATCTCTTCCCCTGCCATCGCCACGAAGGAATGCTCTGCCGAAAACCCGCGCTGGCGCTGAAACTCACGGAAATCCTTCTCGCTCAGATGCAGTGGCGTGACGTAATCCGAGAAAGCAATGTTCAAGGCCTCGCACAGCTGGTCAGCACCAAACGAGCGGCAATCGACAATCTGATAGGACATGGAAGTTTCCGAAAAATGCGGGAAGTCCGCAAGGAACCTCCGGTCCCTGTTCCAGGAGCCCGGAGCGATGCGCAACGCCGGTCCTTCATGACCGGCGCAATCACGAATTCTGTCATGAAGGTCAGGTCAGTCGTAGGCGTCCACGACGTCGTACATCACCGGTTCGAAACTCTTGCACAATGAACTGATACGCCGGTTGCGCTCACGCATTTCCGGTGAACGCAACATGGCCAGGAAATCTTCCCGTCGGCGCCACTGCGAATAATTGGCGATACGGGTTTGAGCATCGTTGACATGCAGCCCGGCCCCAATGAAGCCCTGCTGATGGCTAATGAAATTCTCGTAGGCGTCCTTCAGTTCGTCCAGAAGGTCGTAGCATGTGCCCGGGGTCATTTCGAAAGTGGTAATGACGGTCTGGCAATCGCGGTCGCTTGAAATTTCAGGCATGGGGCTCTCCTCCTCCGCCGGTACCTCCGAGGCTGGCACGTTTTTAGCGGACCGGCAATATGGGGAGGATTACGTGGCACGGGAGACCATCAATTCTGCTTTATGGCCTTGCGCTTCCAATTACCTTTGTGAGCCTCTTTCAGGCCGGCTCGACACCCTCAACTTTCATGCTGTTCACCGCCTGGAGCGCTAGGGACAGCAGGTTTTCGAAATGGGTGGTTCGGGAAGACCCGCATCGCCAGACGAGGTACATCGTCCGGCGCATCGGCAAGCCCTCGATCTTCTTCAACAGAAGATCCGGCTCCTTTCCGAATTCGGACGCAATGTAAGCGGCGGGAAAGAGTGCCAGCCCCATGCCGATCGAAGCCATCTGGCGCAAGGCATCAAGGCTTGTGCCTTCATAGTCCTGCCGGAAGTCCGCACCCGCGGCATGTGCCAATGCCTGAACATCGTTGTGGAGGCGAAACCCCTGACCGAGTGCAAGCAGCTTCTCGCCGCGCAACATATCCACCGGGATCACTTCGACGCCAGCCAAGGGGTGCGACTTCGGCACGGCAAGTGAAACGCTTTCCCGGCATAGCACCTGTGCCGTCCACTGATCCGATGACGCAAAATCCGGTGTCAGAATGCAGTCGAGCGCACCGGACATCAGTCCCTCTTCCAGGAGATTGGGCCTGTCTTCGCGGATGTAGAGCTCGAGAAGCGGAAATTCACGTTTCAGGATTGGCAACAGGTAGGGCATGAAATACGGCCCGAATGTGGGCGAGACCCCAAGGCGGATCAGACCGCCGAGATTGGATTGCCCTGCCTGGGCGACAGTCACGATTTCGTCGAGATTCTCGAGGGTACGCCGTGCAAGCGGCAGCAGGCGCTCACCGGAGGCCGTCAGGCTGATCCCCCCACTGCCGCGCTCCAGCAAGGTGCAGCCAAGTTGCTCTTCAAGCAGCTTGAATTGCGCCGAAAGCGTTGGCTGCGAGACATGGCAGCGAGAGGCAGCCCTGCCGAAGTGCAAGGTTTCTGCAAGTGCAACGAAATAGTCCAGCTGCCGTGAAGATGGCCGAAACCGCATGTCGCCTCCCTGCATGATAGATAATTTCTATCAAATCAATCGAAACAATGTATTTCATCTATTCTCTCCTCGTATCCATATCAAGGGTGTCACAGACACAGCCCACGAAAGAGGAGCAGGCGATGTACAACAGACTGAAGTCGCTGCGCAGCCAGCACAACACCCTGGATTCCCTGATCCGCAGAGAGGAAATGCACCCTTATCCGGATACGCAGCACATACGGTCGTTGAAGAAATTCAAGCTTCGGTTGCGGGATGAGATTACCCGGATCGAGACCAACCTGAGCTCCTCTCAGCTGGTCTACTGACCGGCAACACAACGCCAATCGGGAGGTTTTGAATGAATCCGTTCCTGCCATTCTTTTCACCCTTTGCAGCCCTGCAGCGCACGCCTTCCAGACAGTCCCGCCTGAAGGATATCGATGCTCGCATGGCCTCGTTCTTGCGCGAGAAACAGACGTCGGGCGCCGCCTGCCCCAAGGTGCTCGACAACGTCAAGACCGCAAGGAGCACAGTCCAGCGCGAGATGGTCTCGGCACGTTAGAACCACGTCCCGAAAAGAGGACGGGTTCTTGGCCCCAACCGGATTTCCGCCATCCGGACCACGCTGACCATCCAGCTGGACATCCCGCCCGCAGGCCTCGCGGGCGGGTTTTCTTTTTCGTTGCCTTGCCGTAAGCCGCGCTTTCTAATTCAGATCGAAACAGTGTTTCGGCAACGGTTCAGGGAAACCCGCATGACCTCATCGCCCTACTACTCTCCAAGCGGCGGTCACCCGCCACAAACCCAGCTGCTGACCGACCGGGCCGTCTTCACGGAGGCTTATGCCGTCATCCCGAAGGGAACGATGCGTGACATCGTCACCAGTTATCTGCCGTTCTGGGAAAAGACCCGGCTTTGGGTGCTGTCACGCCCTCTCTCCGGATTTGCAGAGACCTTCTCCCAATACATCATGGAAGTGCAGCCGGGCGGCGGCAGCAAGACCCCGGAGCAGGACGCCGATGCAGAAGCCGTTCTCTTCGTGGTGCAAGGAAAACTGACACTCACAATCGAGGGGACTGTGCACGTACTGGAAAACGGTGGATACGCCTATCTACCGGCCGGTTGTGCCTGGACGGTCGAAAATTCGGCCGATGCTCCAGTCCGGTTTCACTGGATCCGAAAAGCCTATGAAGCAGTCGAGGGACTGGCTGCCCCGGATGCATTCGTAACGAACGAAAAACAGATCAAGCCGACCGAAATGCCGGGGACGGACGGTAAGTGGGCAACCACCCGTTTCGTCGCGCCGGAAGACCTGCGTCATGACATGCATGTGACCATCGTTACCTTCGAACCGGGTGCCGTTATCCCGTTTGCCGAAACCCATGTGATGGAGCACGGGCTTTACGTGCTGGAGGGCAAAGCCGTCTACAGGCTCAATCAGGACTGGGTCGAAGTTGAAGCCGGTGACTACATGTGGCTGCGCGCATTCTGCCCGCAAGCCTGTTACGCCGGCGGGCCAGGCAAGTTTCGCTATCTGCTCTACAAGGACGTCAACCGGCACATGAAACTCAGTCGTGGCTGAAAGGCAGACTGAGAAAATGAGTCCGGATACGTCGACAAGATATTGATATCACGAGACTAGATGCCTCTAGAGGCCCTAGTGAAACCCGGAACTGCATTTCCGTGTTTCCTGCACTCCTTGGCGTAACGGGTTGGGTCCCGTGATCAAGCCATGGGGGGCCGGTGTTGGTTGGCGTTGGGATGTCATTTGAGAGAAAGACAAAAGGCGGCTCGAAGGCCGCCTTTCAAGTTTGTGAGTAACCGCGTTCGGGGTTACTTCGCCGGAACAGCATCCGCCGGAACTGACGGCTCCGCCTTCGTCTTGTTTTTCTTCGGCGGGCGAACCCGGAAGAACAGGGCATAGAGCACGGGTGCAGCAATCAGGGTCAGCACTGTAGCAAACGCCAGACCGCCCATGATCGTCACTGCCATGCCCCGGAAGAAGGCATCCGACAGGAGCGGTGCCATGCCGAGGATGGTGGTGATCGCCGCCAGCATCACTGGCCGCATACGCGAGACGCTTGCATCGACGATTGCCTGGTACTTGTCCCTGCCCTCACCAATCAGAAGATCGATCTCTTCCAGAAGCACGATGGCATTCTTGATGAGCATGCCGGAAAGCGACAGGAAGCCGAGCAGCGACATGAAGCCGAAGGCTGTGTCCGTGGCCAGCAAGGCAATGGCAACACCATTGATCGACATGGGCACCATCAGCCAGATGATCAGCGGCTGCCGCACGGAGCCGAACAGCAGGATCGAGATGATCAGCATGACCAGGAAACCGAGCGGCAGCTGCGCACCCAGAGATTCCTGCGCATCGTTGGTGCTTTCATATTCACCGCCCCACTCCAGCGCATAGCCCGGAGGCAGCTCGATGGCCTCGATTTGCGGACGGACCCTTGCAAGAGCAGCAGTCGCGGTTTCGCCCGCAGTCGTCTCAGCCTTCACCGTAAGCGTGCGCACGCGATCACGGCGATGGATGAGCGTATCCTGAGGCTCCATCACGAATTCCCGCACAACCTGCTCGATCGGCACATAGCGGCGTTCATTGCTGCTCAGGACCAGGGAGTCCGACACGCTCTCGTTGACGGAGATGCCGTTCTGTTCGGCCTTGCGGGCGACAATCGGAATGCTCTCGTCGACATCTCGGTAGGAGCCGACACGAATGCCTTCAGTCGAAAACTGCAGGGCGACCGACAGCTCCTCGCGGGTCACGCCGGAAATTCGGGCGCGGTCTTCATCGAAGATGGGCCGCACGACAAGTTCGCGCTGGCGCCAGTTTGTGTTGACGTCTGCAAGCTTGTTGTCAGGCATCGCGAAGATCGCCTGCGCCTCGTTGCCGAGCCGCTTGAGCTCATCCGCATCCGGACCAGAGAACCGTGCCTCGATCTTGGCACCGCCACCGGGACCGAACACCAGGCGCTTGGTGATGATCTGAGCAGACGGGAAACGTTCCGCGAACTGCTCCCTCAACTCAAGCGCCAGCATGTCGATCTCTTCACGATCATGCGTCCGGATGATCATGTGGCCATAGGCCGGGTTGGCGTCTTCCGGTGCGTAGGTCAGCATGAAACGCGTTGCACCACCGCCTGCAAAGCTTGTGACGGTTGCCACCCGCTCATCCGTGAGGACGATTTTCTCCATCTCCTTCAGGTCCGCCTCGGTCGACCGGATATCGGTTCCCTGGGGTGACCAGTAGTGGACATAGAAGATCGGCGTGTTGCTGTCCGGAAAGAAGGCCTGTTTCACGTTACCAAAGGCCATGACACAGACAACAGTGATCCCGACAAGGGCGGCAACGGTCAGCAGCCGGACATGCAGGGAACCGATCAGAATCCCGCGATAGGCCTTGTAGAGAATGCCCTTGTAAGGGTCATGATCGTCCAGATTGCCGGTGGCGGTTCTGAAGAAGTACTTGCCGAACAGCGGGGTCACCGTGATCGCGAAGACCCACGACAACAGCAGCGATATCCCGATCACGGCAAACAACGAGAACAGAAACTCACCGGTAGCATCCGGCGACAGGCCGATGCCGGAAAATGCCATGATGCCGATGACGGTTGCCCCCAGCAGGGGCCACATGGTCTGAGCGACGACGCGGCTGGCTGCCTCAATCGCCTTCTGGCCACGCTGCATGTTGATCATCATGCCTTCCGCCACGACGATGGCGTTGTCCACTAGCATGCCCATGGCAATGATAAGCGCACCGAGCGAAATGCGCTCCATCTCGATAGCGAAGATGCGCATGAACAGAACGGTGGCCATCACGGTCAACAGAAGCACTGTGCCGACCACGATTGCCGCGCGCCACCCCATGAACAGCGCCAGAACACCGATCACGATGACCACGGAGGCCGCAAGGTTCATGATGAAGCCGTTTACGGATTCATCGACCACGATATTCTGCTCGTAGATGGGATGGATCTGCATGCCGACCGGCAATTGCGCTTCGACGGCGGCAAGCTTCTCGATCACCCGTTCGCCGACTTCGACAATATTGGTGCCATCGACCTGAGACACGCCGATCGTCACTGCCGCGTGGCCATCATGGCGTATCAACCTGTCCGGCTTCTCCGGCTCGCCCAACTCCAGCGTCGCAATGTCGGACAGGCGGATCATTGCCGTCGACCCTGCCCTGCCGATGACGAGATCCTGAATGCCGCGGAAGTCGTCAAAGGCGGAAGCCGTCATGAGGCGAATGCGTTTGTCACCTGAAACACCCGACCCGTTGGTCTGAATACGGTTTTCCGCATCCAGCACACCGATCACGTCGGTGAAGGTGATGCCGAGCCCGGCCATCTTGTCCTGATTGACATTCAGGTAGATGACATCCTGCGGTTCGCCGGCAACTTCCACCTTGCCGACCCCGGGAACCGTCAAGAGTTCGCGCCGGATACGCTTGACCGTGTCGCGAATGTCCCGGTTGGTATAACCGTCGGCAGTGAAGGCGTAGAAAAGGCCATAAACATCGCCGAAATCGTCATAGACCAGCGGTGTGCCAGCCCCTGTCGGCAGGTTCCGGACCTCGTCATTGACCTTGCGCCTCAATTCGTCCCAGACCTGAGGCAATTCCTCGCCGTCGTAGGTTGGCTTGATTTCGACGCTGATGCGCGACAGGCCGGGCTCCGACACGGATGTGATCAGATCCAGTTGCGGCATCTGCTGGATGGCCGTTTCGAGGTTTTCGGTAATTTCGTTTTCGACTTCAGCCGCGGTTGCGCCTGGATAGCTGGTGATCACCTGAGCCTGCTTGATGGTGAACGCAGGATCTTCCAGCCGCCCCACGGTGGACAGGCCCCAGAGCCCGCCCAGAAGCGACATGATCACGATCATCCAGGTGTTGACCGGCTTTTGAATGGAGTAGCGTGCAATATCCAAGGTTTCTGATCCTCTTGCCTGTCCGGAACCGGATCAGTTCAAACGCCGCACGACCTGGCCGTCGCTGAGATAGGCGACGCCGGCGGAAACGATGTCGTCGCCTTTGTCCAGGCCGGAGCGGACCGGAATGAAGTCGCCCATGACCGTGCCGATTTCGACCGGGTTCTTGGACACGGCGCCCGTGTCGGCATCGAATTTCCAGACGTAGGCGCTGCCATCACCGTCGACGGCAATTGCACTTGAAGGCACCAGGAACTGTTCTCCCAGTTCCAGACCTTCCGGCAGAAACTTCACGGTGACAGAAGCCGTCATGCCGGGTGACAGCTGCTCTGCGCCGTCGCGAGGCATGGCAAGGGTGATACGATAGGTTTGCGCCACATCATCGACCTGGCTGGAATGCTCGCGGTATGTCAGCGGAAACAACTTGTCGCCATAGGCCGGGAACCTTGCCTCGATCGAGGCCACTTCAGACTCGGATACCCGTCCGAACAGCGCCTCGGCAACGTTGATGTCCACCTGCACTTCCGACACATCGTGAAGCCGCACAACCGGTGTGCCGACACTGACCGTGGTGAAATTGTCGACCAGTCGTACAGAGACGATCCCGTCGAAAGGTGCTTTCAACGTGGTGTATTCGAGGTTCTGCTTGGCTTCCTTCAACGTCTCAAGCGCAAGGTCGTGCTTGTTCTTCTGCTCGTCGTAGGCGGACTGTGAGATCACGGAGCGTTCACGCAGGGTTTCCAGCCGGTCGAGTTCCCTCTTTGCCTGCTCGGCATTGATCGTCGCCTCGCGGACGGCACGGTCGTAGTCAGTCGTGTCCAGCGTGGCGATCAGGTCGCCCTCTTTCACGCGCTGGCTTTCCAGAACCGGAAGCGCAACAAGCTTGCCCGGCACCTGAAAGGACAGGTCGACGGTCTTTACCGCCGCAACCCGGCCCGCGAACCGCCGCTCCAGCAGACCTATCTGGTCTGTCACCGTAAAGATCTTCGCAGGTCTCGGCGCGGCGTGAAGCTTTGCTTCTGCTTCGGAAACCGGATCAACTGCGTCTTCCTGGCAGGCTGCGAGCATCCCCGCAGCAAACAGGAGGGCGACCCAACGGCGGATTGGGGCTTTGTGAAGTGCCAGCATTTGGTCTTCCGTTCTAGTCTTGGAGTTGGGTCAGACGCTTGCGCAGGTCCTGAAAAACCAGCGCGCGTTCCTCATCTGTGAAAATCGTGACGCAATGCGCCTCGGAGAAATGCAGACCTTCCAGGCACGCCCAGATTGCCCAGGCTTTGCCGCGGTCGGAAAGTTCGGCTTCGATGGCCGCCTTCATACGGGATTTCACGCCCATGAAGGGTTCACTCAGGTCGGGACGGTCTGCTTTCGTGGCCAGCATGGCCTGCGCAAGATCCCGCTGCTCACTCAGCCAGCCTTCGGTGACTTCGATCATGGCGCTCAAGGTCGGGCATTCGGAAGAAAGGTTCCGCTCCCGCGCAGCGGACACTTCGGCTTCGAACTGGCCCGCAAGGAATTCCACCATGCCTGTAATCAGCGCGTCCTTGGTGGGAAAGTTGTAGAGCACCCCCCCCTTCGAAAAGCCGCTTTCCTCGGCCACGGCATCCATGGTGAGGCTTTGCGCCCCCGAGCGTCTCACGACTTCGAGTGCAGCCTTCAGTATTTCCGATTTTGATTCATGCGAGTTGCGTGTCGAACGCGCGGCCATTTCTATACCGTCCAGTCAGTACAGTTTCGCACTATTTATACCGTCCAGCCGGTACAGACAAGAGGGCACACTGGCATAAGTTCGCCAGCTTTTTCATCCTGCTCACACTCAAAGTGTGTCCAGGCAGCCGGACACCGCAAAGACTGGCACGGGCATGAGCCTGTGCCAACCGACAGAACCTGATTTTCTCGAGATCGATCCAGGTAAAAAACAAGAGCCAGCCGGAAGGCAGGATCAGGCTGCAGCGTTCTTGCGCATTGCAGCTTCATTTGCCGCCTGTTCTGCGGCGGCAGCTTCCGCTGCAAGCCGCGAACGCTCATTGGCTTCTTCATCGGTACGTTCTGCAAAGGCGATGAATTCATCGGCCGGCATGGGGGCTGCGAAGAAGTACCCCTGGGCAGCGGTAACGCCAAGTTCAAGCAACCGGTCGATCTGCTCTTCCATCTCGACACCTTCGGCAATGATGCCCATGCCCAGATTGTCGGCCAGTTCGACCATGGAATCGACGATGGTCGTCGAGTTGTCGTCCGACCCGATGGTATCGATGAACATCTTGTCGATCTTGATGATGTCGACACCCAGCTTCTGCAGGTAAGCCATGCCGCCGTGGCCGGTGCCAACGTCGTCCAGCGCCACACGCACACCCAGGGCCTGCAGTTCCGCGATGATCTTGCGGGCGAGTTCCATATCTTCCAGCGGATGGCGTTCGGTCACTTCCACGACGATCTGCTGGAAGGAAATCCGGGACTTTTCGAAGATCGAACGGATGTCGGAAATGATTTCGCGATCCAGGAAGTGCCCCGCGAAAAGGTTGATCGACAGCTTCAGGTCCGGGTTGTCGCCATAAAGGTCGCCGATTTCCTCCGACGACACGCGCATCATGTGGCGGGTCATGTCGAAGATATGGCCGTTGTTTTCGGCATAAGCCATGAACTGGCCCGGCGAAACGATCATGCCATTTGGACGGCGCCAGCGCATCAGGATCTCGCAGCCGCGCAACCGGCCACTCTCGATGTCCATGACAGGCTGATAATAGGGAATGAATTCGCCATTGCGGATCGCGGCGATGAATTCGTCGTCGGCCTCCCGCTCCGGACGCCAGGACAACCAGACGCCGATGGCAACGAACAGAAGCGCAATGCCGGCACAGGCGGCGGCCGCAACAACCTTCAGATCCTGCACGACATTGCCGGCGGCCGAAATCGGTGCGGTGATCGTCGCGACCAGCGGATAGAGCTGCGAGGAGACCTCGACAGACAGGATTTGCGAAGGATCGGTCGCCTCGGAGTTATAACCGCCGATACTGTACCAGAGCAGATTGTTGCCGAGGCGCAGTTCGGCTCTGCGATAGGAGCGCAGATATTCCGGACCGGGATCGATGGCAATAACGGCGGGCGTCACTTCCGCGAACAGACGGGTCTGGTCCTTGAGATCCCAGCTGATTACCGCCGCGCGAGCCCCCAGATAGTTGCGGTCCAGCATGCCGATACCGACCAGCGGGCCGTCTTCGCGCATCGGAGGAAGAACGACCTTCCCGGCCAGATCTCGATCCGGAATGATGCACATGCGTTGACCGGCCGCGTCCGCCAGCCCGATGGCGTCGATCATGCCGTGCTCGACGATCTGTTTTTCGTAGATACCCCGGTCTTCGGCGCTACAGGTTTGCACGTCGTCACGGTCCAGTCGCTGCAGCAGGGAGACGGTCGTGGAAATTGCCTCTTCGGCGCGATGGATGGCCACATTTCCCATGGCTTCCATTTCGACGACGGCGCGGCGTTCCGCATATTGGTTGAGGATGACATTGATCGCAAAAAGCGGAGCAGTCGCCAGCGCAAGGGCGATCAGCACCGTTTTTACAAAACCAACATAGCGGAAAGACAAGTCGCAGGCCTGTTCGTGAATAAACTCTTTCTGACCATGGCTGATCTGGGTAAACAAGGACTGAAGATTCAGCAGTTTCATTCAGATCAAAGCGACCTGCCTCATTGCCGTGTTAGCTGCAGGACAGACGAGAAAAAGCCGGACTTCGGGAGGGTTACATGCAGGCATTGTTTATTGGACAAGCCTATATCGACGTTACGTTTTTGACCGACCAGCTGCCGACGGGCGACGAAAAGACAATTGCCCGGGATTACGCGATCAGTTTCGGCGGCAATGCCGTTACAGCGGCGTTCTGCTGCGCCAAACTGGGTGGCAAGCCGGAACTGTTATGTTCGCAGGCGGATGACTGGCTGGCGCGGATGTTCCTGGACATGGCCGCGGCCTACGGCATTTCCATTCACGGGCGCAAGGTGCGCGAGAGTTCGCTCTCCTTCATCATGCCGAAGGGAGGCAAGCGTGCCATCGTGCGCTGCCGCGACAACGAATTCCTGCATCCTTTCCCTCCCCTCACGCTTACCGGCATGAAGGCATTGCATCTGGATGGCCACATGCCGGATGCAGCCCTCCACTATGCGACCACTTGCAAGAACCTCGGTATTCTAACGTCTCTCGACGGAGGTGCGGTGCGAGAAAACACGGACGAGCTTTTGAACCAAATCGACATTGCGGTCGTTTCCGAACGGTTCTGCCAGCAGCTTGGCATGTCGACCGGCGAGACCCTGGCGTATTTGCGTACCAAGAACTGTCCTGTCGGCGCTGTCACGCTCGGCGACGAAGGCATGGTCTGGTACGAAGCCGGCGGTCCGGACAAGGTTATGCCGGCCTTGAATGTACCCTTGTCGAAAGTGGTCGATTCCAATGGAGCTGGCGATGTGTTCCACGGCGCCTATGTTGCGTCCTACCTGCAATGGCCGGAAAGAAGCTGGGATCAGCACTTCCGCTTTGCACGTGGTGCCTCGACCCATGCGATCCAGCACCTGGGCAACGAAGCCAGCCTGCCGACACTGGAAGATATCGAACGCGCCAACAGCACCTTCCTGGAAAAGGCAGCTGCCTGACACAATCAGCCCCGGTAAAGCACTGGCTACAAGGCCTTCGCGTTTCAACCGGGGAAAGTGTGACGCAGGACATATTTTGTTCGAATAAGCCCGGCTATTGCTTCAACCGGCTTTCGCCTTGCCACACTGTGGAACTTACCCCAGAGTGGGATCACCTCTATTTCGTGGAGATTTTCAATGATGTTTTCCCGTTCGCCCCGGATCGCAGCCGGTCTGACAGCCGCTGTCAGTCTGCTCGCTCTACAAGCCTCTCCGGCTCTTGCCTTCGATCCGTCCGGGAACGAGATTGCCGATGCGTTCCTGTCGCTGCTGGACGCTGAAAAAGGCACCGTCGAGAGCTATGGTTCGGTTGACGAAGCAGGTGGCGCCGTCACGCTCAGCGACATCGTCATCAGCAAGGAAGACGAGGAAGGTGCCAGCGTCACCATCGCTTCCACCGTGCTCACTGGTGGCGAAATCCAGGCTGACGGCCGGCTCAAACTGGCAAGTCTCGACATGAGCAACCTTCAGCTCACGGCGGAGGACGGCGGCATGTCGCTGGCAGACCTCAAGGTTACGGAACTTCTCTTGCCCACGCCGGAAGAAGCTGCGTCCGATACGCCGCCGGTCGGGCCCGGCTACAAGACGTTTGAAGCCAACAGCATCCAGATCCGCGATGAAGACAACCAGATTGCCGACATCGTAAAAATCTCCTCTTCGATCGATGCCATGGAGGGCGATCTTCCGACGGCCGGCAGTTTCGCCGTGACCGGCGCCACGATTGATGTGAAGGAACTGGAATCGAAGGAAACCAAGTCCCTCACGGATCTCGGTTATGAAACCCTGACAGTTGATGTTGCCGGTTCAGGCAAATGGGATCCGGAAGCAGCCACACTTGTGGTGCCGGAACTCAAGATCGATGCCAAGGAAGCCGCCAGCCTGTCGCTTTCCTTCTCCATGGGCGGGGTTACCCGGGAAGTGGTCACCCAGCTCAACGAAAAATCGGAGAAGCCGGAAGAAGCGATGGCACTTCTGCAGAACGTGACCATCGAAAATGCCAAGATCCGGCTGGATGACGCCTCTTTGACGGGACGCGTTCTGGATCAGGAATCGAAAAAGGCCGGTGTTGACACGCCGACCTATGTAGCTGGCCTCACCGGCACGCTGCCGGTGATGCTTGGCATGCTGCAGAACAAGGAACTGGAAGGCAAGGTCGCTCAGGCTGTGACCCAATTCCTGAACACCCCAGGCTCGCTGGAACTGACGGCGGCACCTGGCGCGCCGGTTCCCCTGTCCCAGATCATGGGAACGGCGATGTTCGCGCCCCAGATGATCCCGCAGATCCTTTCGGTTGGCATCACCGCCAACCAGTAACTCTGCCTTCAAACAGCAAAAAGCCCGGACCTTGTCCGGGCTTTTCTTGTTTATGCGTTCAAAAATGCAGGCTTACTCGGCTGCCTCGTTCCGGCTCTGGAATTGCAGTTCGCACAGGCGGCGATATATGCCGTCGTGCTCGAACAATTCGTCATGGGTGCCGCTTTCAAGGACGCGCCCCCTGTCCAGAACGAGTATCTTGTGCGCGTGGCGAACCGTGCTGAGCCGGTGGGCGATCACAAGCGTTGTGCGGCCTTCCATCAGTGTTTCGAGCGCGGACTGGATCTTGGCCTCGGATTCCGCGTCGAGAGCGGAGGTTGCCTCGTCCAGCAACAGGATCGGTGCATCAAGCAGCATGGCGCGCGCGATGGCGACCCGCTGGCGCTGACCGCCGGACAATCGGCCGCCACCGTCGCCTGCCAACGTGTTGTAGCCTTCAGGCAATTCTAGGATGAAGTCATGGGCGTTTGCCGCCTTTGCCGCCGCCTCGATCTCTTCCTGCGTGGCATCGGGCCTGCCGATTGCGATGTTGTCGCGGATGCTGATGTTGAAGAGGTAGGAGTCCTGACTGACGTAGGCAATGTTACGACGCAGGGACCCCATCGTCACCGATTTGATCGGCTGGCCGTCAACGCAGATCGTACCTTGCTGCGGATCGTAGAAACGCTCGATCAAGGCAAAGACCGTTGATTTCCCGGCACCGGATGCACCAACCAGTGCCGTTGTCTTGCCGCCCTCAGCCGTCAGGGTCAGCCCGTTCAGGGCAGCACCTTCGCCATAGGAGAACTTGACGTCCTTCACTTCGATCTGCCCGCTATCAACCTTGAGGTCCGGTGCATTTTCGACCTGCTCCAGATCCGGCTGCTCGTCGATCAATTCGTACATCAGACGAACGCCGACCAGTGCCTTGCTGAGATTGACATTCAGACGGGCCAGACGGCGCGCCGGATCATACGCAAGCAGCAGGGCGGTGATGAATGCGAAGAACGCGCCGGGATCCTTGCCCAGTTCCACCACCGAATATCCACCGTAGAAGATAACCAGTGCGATCGCGAACCCGCCGAGGGATTCCATCAACGGGGATGTCCGCGCCGTTAACGCCGCAATCTTGTTGGACTGGCGCTCGACTTCAGAGACGGATGTCGCCATCCGCTGCTGCATCGTCTGCTCCATTCGGAAAGCCTTGACGATGCGAATACCCAGCACGGTTTCCTGCAGGGTCGAGCCGATCTTGGCGTTCGAAACCACCTGCCGCTTGGCGTAGGTCTTCACCCGCTTGACCAGAAAACTGACACCGACGACGATCGGCGGCATGATCACCAGTGCGAGCAGGCTCATCAGGGGATCCTGGACAATCATCACGCCGACGAGACCGATCAGGGTCAGAATATCCCGGCCAAGGCTGAGCACGATCATGTCGATGACCGAACGGGCACTGCCGGCACCCGTGTTCACGCGAATGCCCAGTTCCGGCAGGGACATCCGGTCGTAGTAGGCCTGGTCCTGCATGGTGAGCCGCTTGAACAAGCGGTTCTGAAGGTCGGCAACAATCGCGTTGCCTACCCTTGAGAGAACGACCATCTGACCGTAGGTCGAAGCGCCCTTGAGGGTGAAGATGCAGATGACCGCTCCGGCGATGACATAGATCATCGCCTTGTCGCGGTTGATGAACACCTCGTTGATGACATCCTTCATGATCCAGGCACTTGCGGCGGTCGTCGCCGCTACCATGCCCATGAAAACGAAGGCCACCATGTAGCGTGGTATGTAGGCCCGGAGATTTTCGCTCAACAGGCGCTTGATGACTTGGACCGTGCCATCCGGATCGTTCCAGATCTCCCATTTTGCAGGGTTGAGCACTGTAAGCCGCCTTTCCAAAAACTCGCTAAGCTTAGCATGACTGAGGCCGGCTAGGCCGGCCTCAAGCCTCTGTTGCAGAGGGTTATCCCTATTTAACGGTTACCCGCAAGTAGGTTGTTATCAGGCGTCCGGCAAGTTCAGACGCAAATGCAGATCGCGAAGCTGAGCTGATGTCGCTTCGCTCGGTGCGCCCATCATCAGGTCTTCCGCCTTCTGGTTCATCGGGAAGAGCATGACTTCACGGATGTTGGCTTCATCAGCCATCAGCATGACCATGCGGTCGATGCCGGCCGCGCAGCCGCCATGCGGAGGAGCGCCATACTGGAATGCATTGACCATGCCGCCGAAGCGCTTGTCGACTTCCTCAGCCGGATAGCCGGCAATTTCGAAAGCCTTGTACATGATCTCCGGCTTGTGGTTCCGGATCGCGCCGGAAACCAGCTCGTGACCGTTGCAGGCCAGATCGTACTGATACCCGCGCACTTCCAGAGGATCGCCTTCCAAAGCTTCCATTCCGCCCTGAGGCATGGAGAACGGGTTGTGTTCGAAATCGATCTCGCCGGTTTCCTCGTCGCGCTCGTAGATCGGGAAATCCACGATCCAGGCAAATTCGAACCGGTCCTTGTCGGTATGGCCGAGCTCTTCGCCGATGATGACACGGGCCTTGCCTGCGACCGGCTCGAACTGCTTCGGCTTGCCGCCGAGGAAGAAGGCCGCATCACCGACGTCGAGACCCAGCTGGGTGCGGATCGCTTCGGTGCGCTCCGGACCAATGTTCTTGGCCAGCGGACCGGCAGCTTCCATGGAACCGTCTTCAGCCTTGCGCCAGAAGATGTAGCCCATACCCGGCAGGCCCTGCTCCTGGGCGAACTTGTTCATGCGGTCGCAGAACTTGCGGCTTCCACCCTTCGGTGCCGGGATAGCGCGGATCTCGGTGCCCGGCTGCTCCAGCAGCTTGGCAAAGATTGCAAAACCGGATCCTGCAAAATGCTCGGAGACGATTTCCATCTTGATCGGGTTTCTGAGGTCCGGCTTGTCGGTGCCGTACCAGAGCGCTGAATCCTTGTAGGAAATCTGCGGCCAGTCGCGGTTGACCGGACGGCCGTTGCCGAAACGCTCGAAGCAGCCTGCAATCACCGGCTCGATTGTATCGAACACGTCCTGCTGGGTGACGAAGGACATTTCCATGTCGAGCTGGTAGAAGTCGGTCGGTGAACGATCGGCACGCGGGTCTTCATCGCGGAAACACGGCGCGATCTGGAAGTACTTGTCGAAGCCCGAGACCATCAGCAGCTGCTTGAACTGCTGCGGGGCCTGCGGCAGGGCGTAGAACTTGCCGGGGTGCAGACGAGACGGAACCAGGAAGTCACGCGCGCCCTCAGGGGACGATGCCGTGATGATCGGCGTCTGGAATTCGTTGAAGCCGATGTTCCACATGCGGTCACGCAGATCGCGCACCACATTGGAGCGCAGGATCATGTTCTGGTGCAGCTTCTCGCGGCGCAGATCCAGGAAACGGTACTTCAGACGAACTTCTTCCGGATAGTCCAGGTCACCGAAGACCGGCAGCGGCAGTTCCTTCGCCGCACCCAGGATTTCCATCTCGCGGATGAAGACTTCAATGTCACCGGTCGGAAGTTCGGCGTTGATGGTTTCGTCAGTACGCTTCTTCACGTTGCCGTCGATGCGGATACACCATTCGGAACGCACGGTTTCGGCCAGTTTGAAGGCCGCAGAGTCGGGGTCGACCACGCACTGGGTGACACCGTAGTGATCGCGCAGATCGATGAACAGCACCCCGCCATGATCGCGGACCCTGTGGACCCAGCCGGAAAGACGGATAGTCTGGCCTTCGTCGGACAGACGGAGGTCACCGCATGTGTGACTACGGTAGGGGTGCATTCTAATTCCTCGACATTTTTCTTGGCATAGAAAATCGTTACGGCCCGCTGGAGGCAGGCCGAGTCCGGCTGCACAATCCATGTTGCGGGACGAAAGTCAAGGGAAAGGCTTGCGGTAGGCTTGCCTCTCCCCTTTTGAACGCGAAACGGTTCGGGAATTTCTCTCAGGCGTCGACTGCTTGCAACAGTGGATGCCACTGGCCGCGGATCTCGTGAGAACTGGCATCGGAATAGTCGAATACGCCAGACCCGGCTGCGGCATGGCGGGCATATATCACCCGATCAGAAATCCGGGCAAGCAGCGGATAGCCCTTCTTGGCGAGCAACTGCTCCAGATCGGCAACCTGGTTTGACCGGCGATCGATCCGGTTTGCAACCACGTGAATATCGGCCTTGCCCTTGCGCACGCGCTTGATATCGGAAATGCCGTCGAGAAACTTCAAGGTGGCGTCCCAGTCGAAGGCGGATGCAAGCACCGGAACGATGATATCGGACGACTCCGCAATCAGGTTCTTGGCCAGCTCCGATCGAAGCCCGCCGGGTCCGTCGATGACAATGGCGTCCAGATGCTTGTCCTTGTCACCGATAGCCTCCTCCTTGCTCCAGTTGAGACCTTCGATCTGCGCCAGGCCCTTTGGGCGGCGCTTGACCCAGGAAAGGCTCGACTTCTGCCGGTCCGCATCAGCAAGTGCAACATCTTCGCCACGAGCGGCGAGCGCAACGGCAAGATTCGTGGCGAGGGTCGTCTTGCCGCAACCGCCCTTTGAATTCACCACCAGTATCTTGCGCATTTCCACTCCCCTGTGTGTTCTTTTGCGGACGCTCGCTTAAGCTTCAACATAGGCGCACAAAATGCGCCTTTTCAAGAGCTTCAAGCGCGAAAATTACCATTTCGTGGCGACAAAGCGGCAGAACTCGGGTATAGCTGTCCGTCACCATGCATGTGATTACAAAAACAAAAGATCTCGCCGCTGCGTGCCAGCGTCTTGCCGCTCATGATTACGTGACTGTCGACACGGAGTTTCTCCGTGAGACAACCTTTTGGCCCAAGCTCTGCGTCATCCAGATGGCAGGGCCTGACATGGCCTTCATCGTCGATGCCCTGTCCGAAGGGCTGGACCTTGAGCCCTTTTTCGAGCTTATGCGCGACGGCAATGTGACAAAAGTTTTTCACGCTGCCCGCCAGGACATCGAAATCATCTATCATCTGGGAGAACTTATCCCGGCCCCGCTGTTCGACACTCAAGTCGCGGCCATGGTTTGCGGCTTTGGTGATTCCATTTCCTACGACCAGCTTGTCTACAAGGTGACCGGTGCCCGGATCGACAAGTCGTCCCGCTTCACCGACTGGGCCCGCAGGCCGCTGACGGCAAAGCAACTGGATTATGCGCTGGCGGACGTCACGCATCTGCGCGACGCCTATCAGTTCCTGAAAGCGAATCTCGCCGAACAGGACCGCAGCCACTGGGTTCAGGACGAAATGCAGGTGCTGACATCCATCAACACCTACCGTACGGATCCCGAACAGGCCTGGAAACGGCTGAAGCTTCGGGTGCGCAAGCCGGTTGAACTGGCCGTGATGATGGAAGTTGCAGCCTGGCGCGAACGGGAAGCGCAATCACGCGACGTTCCGCGCAGCCGCGTCATCAAGGACGATGCCATCTACGAGCTCGCAGCTCAGCAGCCCCAGGACGCAGAATCGCTCGCGCGCCTCAGGACCATTCCGCGCGGCTTCGAACGTTCAAAATCCGCAGACGAGATCTTGAAAGCCGTCAGACGGGCCGTTTCGCTTCCCAAGAACGAAATGCCGAAACTACCGAAAGGTCGACAGGCACCGGACGGGTCAGCGGCCGCTGTCGATCTCTTGAAGGTTCTTCTGAAACTTGTCAGCGAGGCACATGGCGTTGCTGCCAAGGTCATAGCCACGGTGGATGATCTTGAAAAGATTGCCGCAGATGATGCTGCCGATGTGGCAGCCATGAAGGGCTGGCGGCGCGAGCTTTTCGGCGAAACCGCGCTCAAGCTGAAGCGCGGTGAAGTCGCCCTCGCCTTCCAGGATCGTCAGATCGTCGCGATTGATCAGCCGCGGCAGGCGAACGTTGAATCGGAAGCGGCAGAGTAAACTCTGCCGCCTGCCTTCTCAGTCTCAGTTCCGCAGCACCCCAGAAATCAGCCGGCGTTTACAGCAACCTCGACATCGATGACCTTGCTGAGCTGGTTCGCACGCTTGCGCAGGCGTTCACCGTCGAGGTCGGCAAGGTCCTTGCCGAGATCCAGCGACAACCCTGTTTCCGATTTGGTGATGCCGACCTTCGGCAACATGCCGGCAATGGAAGCACTCAAAAGAGACGCCACCCGCATGGTAGCGCCAAGAACCTTGGCGCGGATGCGCAGACGGTCCGTAAACAGCTCCCGGATGACCGGCGAAAGATCGCCCTCGCGCAGACCCTGGTGGCGATAGAAAACGGCTGCTGCAAGATAAGCGCGACTGGCATGATCCAGCCCGACGAAAGATGCGTTTGAAATGATATTGAGGCTCTGCTCGCCGCGATAGTCGGGATGGGCGCGCCAGCCGATGTCGGAGAGAAGACACGCCGCGTGGCGAAGCCGTGTCTCGTTGGCGGTTTCCTCGATGCCAAGTTCCTTGAACAGCTTGTCCGTCCAGACAATCAGCTCTTCCGCGTGCGCAGGTGAGCGCGCACGCAGCGTGCACAGCTCGCGTGCAGCTTCAATCACCGGGTCATGAGCCTGCATTTCCGAAGGCAGCTTTTCATGGAGCAGGCCTTCACGAACACCGGTTGCGGAAAAGACCAGGCGCTCCGCCTTCATCGACGTCAGCACCTGTTCCAGCACGACTGCACCGATCGGCACCAGAGGACGGCGCTGTTTGGAAACGATCTCCGCCAGTTCCACCCCTTCAAGGTTCGGAATGGCGATACGCTTGCAGAAGGCAATCGCCTCTTCTGCACTGATTTCATAATTGTGCATCACGTGCAGCGGATAATTGTTCTGCATCAGATGCAGACGGCCCAGCGACCGCCACGTGCCGCCAACGGCATAGAATGTCCGTTCACCGGGAGCCAGGTCAGGCCACTGAAAGTCCTTGAGAGCCGCTTCGGTGATCTTCTGCGCCTTGGCGATCTTGCCTTCGGCCTCTTCCGAAAGCCGCAGCCCGCCAAGGGGGAACGTCGCTCCCGTGCCGGGCTTGTTGTCGGCAATTTCCACCAGCTCCAGACTGCCGCCCCCCATGTCGCCGACAATGCCGCGCGGCTGCCAGAACCCGGCAATCACACCAAGAGCGGAATAATAGGCCTCTTCATTGCCATCGAGGATGCGAACCGGTGCCTCCAGAAACCGTTCGACCTCGCGCACGAAATCAGGCCCGTTTTCCGCATCGCGCGCCGCAGCCGTCGCCACGATGTAGATGTCCTGGCAGCCGGTATGCTTGATGAGGGTCTTGAAGCGGGTCAGTTCACCGAGAGCCAGGCTGACGGAATCGTCGGCCAGACGGCCGGTCGCGGCAATGCCCTTGCCAAGCCCTGCCAGCAGCTTTTCGTTGAACAGCATGGTCGGTGTGCGGGCCTTGCGTTCGTAAATCACGAGGCGCACGGAGTTGGAACCGATGTCCACGACTGCGACAGGTCCGGACCCGTTGAGCCGGCCACGTGCCGGATGAAACTCAGCAGTCATGCTAACCTCGTTTTTGCCGTTCCAGGAACGGCCTCGGCCGATCGCTCTTCAATGATTTGCCTCTGCCGGAAAGCGAGGGGTTCGTCATGAAATACTGATGCGCATTGAAGGGTTCCTCATTGGCGTTCGGAACGATGCGCTCATGGCTGCCGTCCGACAGAATGCGCCAGCTTTGCTGGTTGTCCTTCAGGTTGGCCACCATGATCTGGTCCAGAACCTGTTCGTGCACGGTGGGTGTCTTGAGCGGTGCCAGGACCTCGACCCGCCGGTCGATGTTACGCGGCATCAGATCGGCCGAGCCGATATAGACGTGTGCCTCGGGAGACGGCAAACCCTGGCCGTTGCCAAAGCAGTAGATGCGAGAATGCTCCAGGAAACGCCCGACAATGGATTTCACCCGAATGTTGTCGGACAAACCCGGAATGCCCGGACGCAGGCAGCAAATGCCGCGAATGATCAGATCGATCTGAACGCCTGCCTGGCTTGCGCGATAAAGGGCATCGATGATCGCCGGATCTACAAGGGAATTCATCTTCCACCAGATCTGCGCGGGGCGGCCTGCGCGGGCGTGCTCGATCTCGTTCTCGGTCATTTCCAGCATGCGCTGACGCAGGTTGACCGGAGAAACCATGAGGTTGTTCAGTTCCGCCGGTTGAGCGTAACCGGTGATGAAGTTGAACACCCGGGCAGCATCCTCGGCAATGCCGGGATCATCGGTGAAAAACGAAAGATCCTCGTATATCCGCGCCGTGATCGGGTGATAGTTTCCTGTCCCGATGTGGCAATAGGTCTTGAGCTGACCGTGCTCGCGCTTGATGACCATGGAGAGCTTGGAGTGCGTTTTCAGCTCGATGAAGCCGAAGACAACCTGCACCCCTGCCCGCTCCAGATCGCGCGCCCACTTGATATTCGCTTCCTCGTCGAACCTGGCCTTGAGCTCCACCAGTGCGGTAACGGATTTGCCGGCTTCGGCCGCCTCAGCCAAAGCCTTCACGATGGGGCTGTCGTTGGAGGTACGATAGAGCGTCTGCTTGATCGCCACCACATCCGGATCACGCGCGGCCTGCCGCAGATACTGAACCACAACGTCGAAGGATTCATACGGGTGGTGGACGATGATGTCCTTCTGGTGGATCGCCGCCAGACAGTCGCCGCCATGTTCGCGAATGCGCTCCGGAAAGCGGGCGGTATAGGGCTGGAACTTCAGGTCAGGCCGCTCGAGGTCAACAATCTGGGACAGGTTGTTGAGCGCAAGCAAGCCGTTTGCAAGGAAGATCTCGCTTTGCCCGACATGCAGCGCCTCCCCCACGAACTCACGCAGCGCCGGTGGTGTGGTTTCCTGGATTTCCAGACGGATCACCGAGCCCCGGCGGCGGCGGCGCAAAGCGCTCTCGAACAGACGAACGAGGTCTTCCGCTTCTTCTTCGATTTCAAGATCGCTGTCACGAATGACGCGGAACGCCCCCTTGCCCCGGATCTCGTAGCCTGGAAACAAGCGCCCGATGAAGAGGCTGACGACTTTCTCGATTGCGATGAACCGGGCAGCGCCATCTTCGCCGTTTGGCAATTGAACGAAGCGATCAACCTGGCTCGGAATTCTGAGCAGAGCAATCATGCCGCGCCCACCGGAAGTTGGCGCCAGTTCAAAGACGATTGAAAAGCCAAGGTTCGGGATGAACGGGAACGGATGCGCCGGATCGATGGCAAGCGGCGTCAGAACCGGGAAGACATAAGCAAGGAAATAGTCTTGCAGCCAGGCCTTGTCCGCCTGGTCAAGCGTGTCGCCCTGCGGGATCTCGATACCCTTGTCGGCAATCTCGCGGCGCAGCTCCACCCAGATCTTCTGCTGAGACGCCTGGAGATCACGCACGGCTTCGCTGATCTTCTGAAGCTGTTCGGTCGGCGTCAGGCCGTCGTCGGACAGATTGGTAACGTCGGCCCGTTGCTGGCCACGCAGTCCGGCCACACGCACCATGAAAAATTCGTCGAGATTGTTGGCGGAGATCGACAGGAACCGAACGCGCTCAAGCAGCGGATGGTTCGGGTTCATGGCTTCTTCCAGAACCCGGAGATTGAACTGGAGCCAGGACAGCTCCCGGTTCATGAACCTGGCCGGAGATGTAGCCAGCTCACCTTCCGGTGTCAGTTCCGGCACGGCTCCCTTTGCATCGGAAGCAACGGTGGAGGCAGGCAGAATGTCCGAAAGATCAGGGGCTTCGTTCATGGCATCATCCCTTGTTCCGCGCAGCTTCCGCTTCAATCCGGCAAAACCGGGCACGCCCATTCTGCCTCAACGCCGCCGTGACTAACATGAACTTCTGAGCGGGCAAATGACAGTCCTGTGGCAGCATCGGCGATTATTGGCCTTTATGCACATTTTCCAAGACCCGCCCGGCAAGTGGTTTCGTGATCTTGACCCGCCCGGCAAGAGCCTCCTGATCGATCGCCTCAACGGCGCGCATGGCGACCTCGAGCGAACGTTCCATTCGCACCACAAGATAGTCGACGACACCTTGATCGACCGCAATCTGCCGGTCGGCAAACAACTTCACCAGAACACGGCGAAGGAGATCATCGTCCGGCTCCAGAATTTCGACAGGAGTGGCCGCGCGCAGGCGGGACTGCAGATCCGGAAGGGAAATTTTCCAGCTGGCAGGCCAGGTGCGGCTGGTGATGAGCACCGTCTTGCCCGCCTGACGCGCTGCGTTGAGAAGGTGGAACAGAGCCGTGTTGTCGATGCCCAGATGCGCATCCTCGATCACGGCAGCGGGTGCGGCAACGAGGGTTTCCACGGACTGCGGATCGAGCTTGGAAGCAGCCAGAACGGCAGCGCCGGTCTCATCCTGAAAAGCCTGGACCAGATGGGTTTTTCCCGCGCCGACGGGGCCTGCAAGGACAACGACCGGAGAAGGCCAATCCGGCCAGCGTTCCAGCAATTCGAACGCAGCCCGGTTGGAGCTTCCAACCAGATAGTCGTCACGGCTCAAGGCCGCTTCATGCGGCAATTCCAAAGGCAACTGGCGCGGTGTTTCCACCATTTTCTACTCTGATACCTGTTCTTCTTGCCCCGATACGGGATGATCGGTTCCCCGATAGACCGGGCTTGCGAGATACTGCTTCAGGGCAAAGCGTGCAAGCACGCCGATCATCGCGGCGGCTGGAACCGCAATCAGCATCCCCACAAATCCAAAGAGATATCCAAAGGCAAACAAGGCAAACATAAGCGTAACAGGATGCAGGCCCGTGCTTTCGCCAACAAGTTTGGGCTGCAGGATATTGCCCTCCAGAAACTGACCAACGCCAAAGATCGCGGCGACTGCGATAATCCAGGGCCATTCCGGCCAGAATTGGACAAGCGCCACACCGATGGACAGGACAAGCCCCAACCCGGCCCCGACGAAGGGAATGAAACTGACGAGACCAGCCACCATTCCGATCAGGAGACCGAAATTCAGCCCGATCAGCGCCAGAGAAACAGCATAAAACGATCCCAGGATAAGACAGACCGACACCTGGCCACGCACGAAACCGGCAACAGCCTGATCCATTTCCTTTGCAAGGCCGCGGATTTCTGCCAGATGATCACGCGGCAGCCAGCTGTCGATACGCGCGACCATGCGGTCCCAGTCGAGCAAAAGATAGAATGCAACGACCGGCGTAATGACGAAGAGCGACAGGATCGACAGCAACGCCTGACCGCCGCTCCAGAGCGACTGGGCCAGCTTGCCGACGAAAGAAGCCCCCTGCCCGATGAGATTGGACATGGAGGACTGGAGGTCTTCCGCATTGATGCCCGCAACGGACGCCAGATCGGCCGGAAAGTTATCCGACAGCAATGCCTGCAGCTTGCGGATCAGCTCCGGGAACTTTTCCAGGAAAAGGGCAAGCTGATTGCCCAACAGTGGCAGAAGCAGGATGAAGAACATCACGAGGATGAGGACGAAGGCGAACAGGATTGTCAGCGTCGCCCACATCCGCCCCATGCCCAGCTTTTCCAGCCGGTCGCAAACCGGATCCAGCAGATAGGCCACCGCCATGCCGGCAACGAAAGGGAGAAGCACGCTGGAGAAGACATACAGAAACAGGCAAAGAACAACGAGGGAAATCAGCCAGAACTGGACCTGACGGCGAAGGGTCATGTATGGCGCTCCTCGGTTGTGCCGGTGCGTAGGAATGGCTTTCTTCCGGACATGGAATTAAACCCCGCCTCCGGTCAAGTCCAGAAGAAGTCGGATTTTCGCGGCATTGGTCCATGAAGGAGCCACTTCTGCCTCATGAGGCAAAGCCTATGACCACGGTTTCAAACAGGCCAGCAAGCTCGATTTCCGGCAACAGGCTGTCTGCAGCACTCTTGCGCTGACGGTTGACCCAGATGCTCCATAACCTCTTTTTCGCCGGCAATGCACTTTGAGCCATTCAAATCGGCCTGGTTTTGAAGAAAAATGCGGAAGTTGGCCTGCCATCTGTTCTTAAGCCCTGCGCAGAACCGCTCGCCTCTTGTGTTCCTTGGCGGCAGACTGTAATCCGCACTGGCACAGCCAACCGCACGCAGTCTCGGAGTGCCCCATGAGCGAATCCTCTGGTCCCAACGGCCTGACCTATGCCGATGCCGGTGTCGATATCGACGCCGGAAACGAACTGGTGAACCGCATCAAGCCGCTGGTCAAGGCAACTTCCCGCCCCGGGGCCGACAGCGATATCGGCGGTTTCGGTGGTCTTTTTGACCTCAAGGGCGCTGGGTTTCAGGATCCGATCCTTGTTGCCGCCAATGACGGCGTCGGTACCAAGTTGAAGATTGCGATTGAAACCGGCCAGCACCGCACTGTCGGCATCGACCTTGTTGCGATGTGTGTCAACGATCTGGTGGTCCAGGGCGCTGAACCGCTGTTCTTCCTCGACTATTTCGCGACCGGCGCGCTGGATGTGACCACTGCAACGGATGTGGTTGCCGGCATTGCAGACGGCTGCAAGATAGCAGGAGCCGCGCTGATCGGCGGCGAGACAGCTGAAATGCCGGGCATGTATGTGGAAGGCGACTACGATCTGGCAGGCTTCTCCGTCGGCGCTGTTGAACGCGGCGGGATCCTGCCGCGCCCGGACGTTGCCGCTGGCGACGTACTGCTTGCTCTGGCCTCCTCCGGCGTTCATTCCAACGGCTATTCCATGGTGCGCAAGATCATCGAACTGTCCGGCATGAACTGGTCGGATGCGGCACCGTTTGCAGCTGGTAAGACACTGGGCGAAGCCTTGATGGAACCGACCAGGATTTACGTCAAACCGCTGCTGGCCGCACTGAAGGAAATTTCCGGCATCAAGGCCCTTGCCCACATCACCGGTGGCGGCCTTCCGGAAAACCTGCCGCGCGTTCTGCCGAAGAATTGCTCCGCTCGCATCGACCTTGGCCAGATCAGCGTTCCGCCGGTGTTCGGCTGGCTCGCGAAATCGGGCGGCGTTGCCGAGAAGGAGATGCTGCGCACGTTCAACTGCGGCACCGGGATGGTGATTGTCGTGTCTGCGGACCAGGCCGATGCGGTTGCCGACGTCCTGCGCAATGCCGGTGAAACGGTCAGCAAGATCGGCGTAATCGAAGCTGAAGGCGCTGCACCGGTGCTGTTTGACGGCAGCCTGGACCTTGGCGCATGAGCCGCAAGAAGACTGCCATCCTGATCTCAGGACGCGGCTCCAACATGGGCGCGCTGATTTCCGCGGCAATGTCTCCCGACTATCCCGCCGAAATCACGCTTGTCCTGTCCAACCGGCCTGACGCCAAGGGACTGGAACGGGCCGCTGAGCTGGGCATTGCAACGGCAGTTGTAGACCACAAGGACCATGCAGGTGATCGGGAAGCGTTCGAAAAATCGGTAGATGCCGTTTTGAAGGACCACAAGATCGACCTGGTCGCCCTTGCCGGTTTCATGCGTATCCTGACGCCCTACCTGGTCAATGCCTGGGCGGGCAGGATGATCAACATCCATCCGGCTCTCCTGCCCTCTTTCAAAGGCCTTGCCACACATGAGCGGGCCTTGCAGGAAGGTGTCAAGTTGCATGGTGCCACCGTGCATTATGTGTCTGCTGAAATGGACGATGGTCCGATCATCATGCAGGGAGCCGTACCGGTTCTGGACAATGACACTCCTGACACGTTGGCTGCCCGTGTGCTGGACGTTGAACACCAGATCTACCCCAAGGCGCTTTCCATGGTCGCCAGCGGCAAGGCCAAGGTATCGGGAGCACGGGTAACCGGCAGCGGCGACAGCAACGAGACGGAAACGCTCATCTGGCCGTAGGCCGGAGGGCTTCCCCGCTTGCAGCAGAACGATCGCAGATTTTTCAGACCGATCCTGACGCGCCTAACGGATCTGTTCCCTCTGGCTAACCTTTCCGGACCTGCTGCTGGAACGACAGGACAATGAATTCCGCCGGCCGCAAGAGCGAAACCTTCACCACGACGTTCATGCAACCGGCCTGAACATCGGCGCCCGTCATCGTCGTCCCAAGGTCGACCTCGACACCGTAGGCATCTTCTGGCGAAGCGCCCGCGAGAGCCCCTTGTTTCCATAGCCCGTTCAGGAAATTTTCGATCACCGATTTCACCATAAGCCAGGTCGGAGCGGTGTTTGGCGCAAAGACAAAAGGATCCAGCGCCGCCTTGATCGATTGTTCCAGCATGATCGCGGTTCGGCGGATATTCACATAGCGCCATTCCGAGCTGTTACCGTCCAGCGTGCATGCTCCCCAAACCACATTACCTCGCTCGGGAAACGACCGGATCGCGTTCACGGCGTTTCCGTCCAACGGAGTGTTCAGGTCTTCCTGCTCAGCATCGGAAATAGATACGCAAGGCGATACGACTGAATTAAGGCTGAGATTTGCAGGCGCTTTCCAGACACCTTCCTGGGCGTCTGTCGCTGGATATGCACCTGCCAACGCGCCTGACGGAGGCATGACACTTACTGCTTTTACAGCTTGCGAGAGAAGCTCGTTGTAGCGCTTTGAAAGACCCCGCATGATCTTGTGAGTAGTGCATTTCTCCTCTTCGGAGATGTCGTCGCCCTCCAGTGATTTCACCGCCTTATCGAAAGCGGCTTTCCGGGACTCATTGGCCTGAATGGCAGTCTCCTGGCCAACATGTTCGAAAAAGGCCTTGCGCGTACCAGCCGAAACATTTTCAAAGGTTATCGACCCCGCACCGAAGTGAGACGTATTCAACCAGGGATAATAGGCAGCAGCAAAGCTCATGTCTTCCGCTGCGAGCAAGGTGCGCAGGCCGCTTTTTCCCGAGATCACGTCATTCTCGTCTAAAGTTCGCTCCCTGTTCCCATCGAACACGTCCACAATGGCGAAACGGTTTTGCAAGTCGGTACAATGGGCGAGGCATCTATTGCTGACGGTCTTGTAATCTTCTGACGACAACAACACCGCGTCGGGTATCACGATAACCGACGGCTCCTGCAGCTTGGCGAGCTCTCGCCAGACAGGTTCACCGAAATCCTCCACGGACTTGATGAGAACGGGCTCTCCCGCGCCGTAACATCCAACCGACAAGATCCAGCAACCATGTCCTCCATTTTCGAAGAAAAGCCCCATAGCCGCATGCAAATTGAAGCGGCTTGCTTCCTCCAGGTCCAGAGCCGGCTTGCCATCCTGCAGGCTGAAGTCGAAACGAAACATGGGCCCAACGCCGAAACGGGCCTCGAATTCCGACATCGAGGAGATCCGCACCGGAATGCCGGTCACATCCTTGCCATCCACAATTGCTGTTTCCGTGTAGCCGACAAAGACCGCAACGCTCGTCGGGACCTGCACGACGGTGTTTGGGAAGGAGTTCAGCTCGGTGACATAAACACCCGGGGCCTCATACTTCTTCATTGCTCTCTTCCTCGTAGCGCGTCATCCGGTAGAAGCTTGATAAGCCTGACAGGTTCAAGCTCCCACAGTCGTGCCGGCGAGCAAAGGACTTTCTGCCTCAAGTTGCAGATACTCCATGAAGCACCCTTCGCTTCAATCTGAAGCTCAAGGATCGCAAATGCGAAGCCGATAGTATCTTGACTGATTGTGGGCGCTTAACCTGTCGGATAACGTGCCTGCATGTTTTTGAGTTTCATGTCCGCGCTTGGTGGCGTCGGGTTGTTTCTGATCGGTATGCTGCTACTGACCGACGGGCTGAAAGCCCTGGCGGCACAGCGCATGCGCGACGTGTTGTCCAGGTTCACCTCAACGCCTTTGTCGGGCGCCGTGACGGGTGCTCTCACCACCGCAGTCATCCAGTCATCCAGTGCAACCACAGTTGCCGCTGTCGGCTTTGTCGCTTCCGGCCTCCTCACCTTTCCCCAGGCGCTCGGCGTCATCTTCGGTGCCAACGTCGGCACGACCCTGACAGGGTGGCTGGTTGCGGTTCTCGGCTTCAAGCTGGATCTTGGCCAGATCGCCCTGCCCTTCGTGTTTTTTGGCGCGATTGCGCGGCTGGCCTTCCGTGGCCGGATCGCACTCGCAGGCCAGGCGCTCGCGGGCTTTTGCCTGATCTTTATCGGCATCGAACACATGAAAGACGGTCTGGACGCCTTCAGTGGCGTGGTAACCCCGACCGACTTTCCGCCGGACACACTCTTCGGCCGGCTGCAGCTGGTGTTGATCGGCATGCTGATCACCGTCGTGACACAGTCCTCCAGCGCAGGCGTTGCAACGGCGCTGGCTGCGCTCGGTGCCGGTGCGATCAACTTTCCACAAGCAGCGGCGCTGGTAATCGGCATGGACGTCGGAACCACATTCACGGCAGCTTTGGCGACCATCGGCGGTGGCACCATGGCCCGACGTACGGGCTATGCGCATGTGATCTACAACGTCATGACCGGTGTCATGGCGTTTTTCCTTCTAGGGCCGTTTCAGCTTGTGGCCGGGGCGTTGACCGGAAACGGCGACAGCCAAATTGCGCTTGTCGCTTTTCACAGTTTCTTCAATGCGCTCGGCGTCGTTTTGGTGCTTCCACTTGCGCGGCCATTCGCCCGGCTGATCGAACATCTCGTTCCCGAAAAAGGCTCCGATCTGACCAGCCGTCTGGATCCGCTCGTGTTGCGGGACCCGCACGCAGCCGCGTCCCTGGCGGGGCAGACCGTCGCACATCTGGAAACCTTGATCATCGAACGCCTGCGCAATCGGTTGGGCGCAAAGTCATCTGCTTATGAAGAACTGGATCGGGAGGACCTGGCCAAGGCCATCGCAGAAGCACGGACATATCTGGACAAGATCATCGTTCCGCCGAACGACATGGCCTTTCAGGAGGAACTGAAAGGGCTGTTTCACATTCTCGACCATTTGAGCCGCCTTCTCTACCGTTGCGACCAGCGGCAGAGGATCGACGAGCTGTCCTTGGATCACCGGCTCAAGCGCCTGGCGGGCCTGCTTATCGGCGTCACGGACATTTCCACCAGGCAGAAGGACGCCAAGACACAGGAGAAGACGCTGGACCGGTTGCGGCTGCTGATGCGCCGACAACGCCGCCTCAATCGTGACCGGCTGATTGCAATGGCCGCTGCCGATGCAGTCCCGGCGGAAACAGTCTGGCTGAAACTGGATGCCTTGCGCTGGCTGCACAGGGTTTCCTATCACCTGTGGCGGATCCGGTTGCACCAGAATGTGCTTCTGGATGCGAACCGGGATCTCGCCTCGACCGTCGAAGAAGCCCGCATAGACGTCGACCAGGATTAATCGGCGTTGGCCCTCGGCCGATCACGCGCCGTCAGGCAGCGGACCGATCGATGATGACGTGATTTTCGCCGCGCGAACAGGCCTCCACGCGCGCCTCCACACGGTAGATGTCACGCAGCATCGCTGACGTGATGACATCTTCGGACGGGCCGGCGGCAACGAGACGCCCTTCGGCAATCACCATGGTGTTCCGGCAGAACCGCAGGGCATGATTGAGATCGTGCAAGGCAATCAGAACCAGGGTGCCCTGGCGGCGTGCCAGATCGCGCATAAAGTTCAGAACCTCGACCTGCCGGTAGAGATCCAGCGCGGAGGTCGGTTCGTCCATCATCAAAACTTCCGGACGGCGTACCAGTGCCTGCGCAATCGAAACCAGCTGACGCTGACCGCCGGAGAGTTCGCCAAGGTTCCGGAACGCCAGGCTATCGATCTGAAGCGCCTTAAGGATCTGGTCGATTTCGACGAGTTCAGAGTCCTTTACACGCCAGCCCTCACCCTGTTTGGCAGCCAGCAGAACGGATTCATAAACCGTCAGGACGGCATTGGCGTGGGTATCCTGGGGCATGTAGCGGATAGCATCCCGGGGCGCTGCCCGGTTGCCGGCCAGCACGACATCGCCGGGGCCTTTCAATAGACCGGAGATGCGCTTGAACAAGGTCGATTTGCCTGCTGCGTTGGGACCGATCACCGCCGTCAGTTCACCGCCGGAGAAGACCGGCGTCGTGACCCCTTCGACCGCGAGATTGGAGCCATAGCGTGCGCCAACCCCTTTCAGCTGCAACGTTACCATGACTGCCTCCGGTCGGCGAAAATGAGCGCGAAGAAGAATGGAACCCCGACAAGCGCGGTGATGACGCCGATGGGCAGGATCGCCCCCGGAAGAATGATCTTGGAAACGACCGATGTTGCCGACAGCATCAAGGAACCGCACAAGATGGCCGCAGGCAGGAAGAAACGCTGGTCTTCTCCGACCAGCATCCGGGCAATGTGCGGTCCGACAAGCCCGACAAAACCGATCGTCCCGACAAAGGACACGGGGATTGCCGCCAGCAGGCTGACGCCGAGCAGCGTTTTTAGCCGAAGCGACCTGATGTTGACGCCGAAACTCGCCGCCTTGACGTCGCCGAGCCGAAGGGCTGTCAGAGCCCAGGAATGCCGCGCGAAGAACGGAACGCAGACAACAAGAATGATGAAGGTCGCCAGAACCTTGCCCCATGTCGCCTTGGTCAGCGACCCCATGGTCCAGAAAACGACCGCAGCCAGAGCCTGTTCGGAAGCAAGATATTCCAGCAGCGACAACAGAGCGTTGAACGTGAACACCAATGCGATCCCCAGAAGAACGATGGTCTGAACAGTCACGCCCCGTACAGTGGACAGCAGATAGATGAACAGCGAAGCCGCCATGGCCATCAGGAAAGCATTGATCGGGACCATGTATTGCACTGCGGCCGGAAAAATCGCGACGCCGGCGACAAGACCCAGGGCCGCGCCAAAGCTGGCAGCAGCGGAGATGCCTAGCGTGAAGGGGCTGGCCAGCGGGTTGGCAAGGATCGTCTGCATCTGCGCACCCGCAAGGGACAGGCAGGCCCCAACGGTGATCGCCATCAGCGCGATCGGCATGCGAATGTCCCAAAGGACGACGCGTGTCTGCAGATCGGCGCCGGACGGATTAACCAGGGCGGAAAGCACTTCCGACAGCGGATAGCGGGCCGGTCCGAGGGCCAGATCCAAAGAAAAGCTGAACGCCAGAGCGACGATCAGCCCGCAAATAACCAGAATGCGCCTGAACGCAAGGGCGCGGTAAAGACCGCGCCCCTCCTCAGCCGGAATGATTTCCGAAACCGCCATCTTATTTACTCGAGTTCAGCGAAACGAAGTAGCCTGGCCGGTAGTCGATCGGCAGGAAGCGGTCGTGCAATTCCTGGAAAGTCGCTTCCGGGTCAAGGTCAGCAAAGAGCTCCGGATGCAGCCATTTGGCGATCTGCTGAACAGCGACGAACTGGTAAGGGCTGTTGTAGAACTGGTGCCAGATGGCATGGACATTGTTTTCCCGGACCGCCTTGACGCCTGTAAAGCCCGGACGTTCCATCAGGCCCGCCAGCTTGTCGGCAGATACTTCCGGATCCGCGCCGGCGCCGACACCAACCCAATTCCCGCCGGGAACATACAGCTCCCAGTTTGCACCGGTCACAATGATCTGGTCCGGATCGGACGCGATGATCTGCTCCGGGTTGACGGTGCCGAAGGTGCCGGGAATGATCTCGGCAGCCATGTTGATGCCACCGGCCATTTCAACCATCTTGCCGAAATTCTCGTTGCCGAACGACATGCAGCAATCATCGGAATAGCCGCCTGCACGCTCCACGAACACAACGGGTTTCGCGAGATCTGACTGTGCCGCCAACTTGTCGGTCACCTTGGCGATCTCGGCTGCCCGGAATTCGATGAATTCCTCGGCCTTGTCTTCCTTGCCGTAGAGCTTGCCGATCAGGCGCATGGACGGCTCGGTGTTTTCCATCGGCTTTTCGCGGAAGTCGACATAGACAACCGGGATGCCGACCTTGCCGAGTTTCTCGATGTAGCCGCCTTCTTCGGTGGCAACCTTGGCGTCGAGGTTCAGGATGATCACGTCCGGCTGGAGTGCAACGGCCTGCTCAACATCGAAAGTGCCGTTCTTCATGCCGCCGAAAGTCGGCAGATCGGCCATTTCCGGGTACTTCTCGAGATACTGATGGTATCCGTCGTTGTCCGCCTTCTCGAAATCGTCTCGCCAGCCGACGACACGTTTGAAGGGGTCTTCACCATCCAGCGCGGCGGTGAAATAGATCTGGCGCCCCTCGCCCAGGATGACCTTTTCCACCGGCACTTCGACCTCGACCTCACGGCCGGTAATATCCGTGACCGTTACCACGTCGCCGGCAAGTGCCATTGCCGGAAGAAAAGTAGCCGTTACCAGCAAAGATGCTGCCAAGCTTTTGATTTTGCTCACATCCGCCTCGATTTTTTATTGAGGTTATAAGTTGAGTTTTAAATTCTTGTTTTTCGTATTTTTCCTGAGTATATGAGTCAAGAATTATCTTTTGGAATGGTTCCAAGCAACCGGAGCAATACGCCTGATGAGCGACGCAGACACACTCTCGAATTTCGATCTGCGTGAAGAAATCAAGGAATACTGGGGCAAGCGGGCCGAGACCTTCGACACCCAGCCGGGCCACGAGATTTTTTCCGACGAAGAGCACACCGCCTGGATAAGGCTGTTCGAAAAGCATCTGGGCCCGGGCGGCTCTAGGCGCGTTCTTGACCTTGCTTCCGGAACCGGCGTTATCTCGCACCTGCTCGACGACCTAGGCTTTGAGGTGACCGGCATGGACTGGGCGGAACCCATGCTTGCCAAGGCCCGAGAAAAGGCAATGAAACGCGGGCGCACGATCCGCTTTCTGCTTGGCGATGCCGAACGCACGATGGAAGCGTCCGAAAGCTACGATGCCATAACCTGCCGGCACCTTGTCTGGACCCTGGTCGACCCTGCGGCCGCCTTTGCGGAATGGCACCGGGTGCTGAAACCGGGAGGACAGCTGCTCGTCGTCGACGGAGACTTTGTCAATCCTGGCTGGTTCGCAAAGTTGCTTGCAACGTTTTCAAAAACTCGTGCTCGCTTTGGATTGCTCGTGCAACCGGACGCAAAACCGGCAGACATGATGGAAACACATCGCAGCATCCTGTCCCGCGTTCATTTCTCGAGGGGAGCAAGGGCAGAAGCAGTCGTGGAACTATTGCGACAGGCCGACTTCACTCAAATCGTTGTCGATACGGACCTGAAAGCCGTTCACCGGGCACAACGGCGTCACCTGCCTTTCTTCAAGGGTCTGGAAAGGGCAACGCAGCACCGCTACGCAATCTGTGCCAGGAAATGAACCACCCGACCTGGGTTGCCGATTTGAATACCAAACCAACTATTCTTGACATGGCGAAAGAATTATTACCTTCAGTACAGCAGAAGAAATAAAATCAACTCAAAAAATTTAAGCCAAACTATTTAAACTTACAATTGCAAGAATAAATTGAACCTTTATTCTTCACCCTACGTTAAGCCGGTATCGATAAGAGTGCATGACAACACAACTATCGAGTATTGCCGATGCACGCCGGCCACGCTGTTTACTGCCTTCCTTTTAACAGCCTTCCGGCTTTGCGCAGGACGCTGAAAACTCGTGCCGCAGCTGTTCTGCTGGCTCTGCTGCTTATTCCCCTGTCTGCAGGACTGACAAAAGCTTATGCAGCCGAATGGGTGATCACACGGATTTCCGGAACGGTTTATCTGGTCGCACCAGGCATTCAGGCGCACCGGGCCAGCAAGGGGATGGCACTTCACAAGGGCCATACCATTGCGACGCGAAAAGGCGCACGCGCTGTGCTTCAGCGAGGCAACGACAGCATCACGGTCGGCCCGAATACGGAATTTGCACTATCGCAATATCGCAGCAACGACAGCCAGACCACGCTGCTTCAACGCAAGGGAACGATCGATGTCGATGTCGAGACCCGCGGCAGACCGTTTTTCAGGGTTGAAACGCCTTATCTTGCAGCCGTCGTCAAGGGAACCCGCTTTTCGGTAACCGTAACCGGCAACGAAAGTCAGGTTTCGGTTCAGCGCGGCGTCGTTGGTGTTCAGGATCTCGCATCCGGGCAGCAAAGCGACCTGCGTGCAGGCCAAAGCGTCCAAAGCGCACCGGGGAAGTTCAACGGTCTCAAATCCGTCGGCAAGACCCGCGCCGCCATCCAGCAAGGTACACCTGGCAAGCCCAGCTTCGGCGATACCCCGGCAAGCCTGTCACCTGCGGGCTCAAAAGCTCAGAACATCACCACCGGCGGGCGTGACAATGCCGCTAGCGGTAGCGGTAACGCAAATGCCTCCTCCGGCAACTCGGGTGATCGCGGGCCGAGTGGTAACGCCAATGGGAACTCAAGCGGAAACTCTGGCGGAAACTCAGGCGCAAATTCTGGCGGAAATTCTGATGCAAATTCCAGCGGAAGCTCTGGCGGTAATGCCGGTTCCGGTTCTGGTAACGCCGGTTCCGCAGGCGCTTCAAACAGCGGCGGGGCAAGCGCCGGCGCGTCAGCTGGCGGGACCAGCGCAGGCGCATCCGCCGGCAACGGTGGAGCAAACGCAAATGCCGGTGGCGCCGGAGCTTCTGCCGGACGCTAACCTTCTCTCGCTCTTTCCCAGTTCCACTCTTCAGCCGTTGCCGAGCGCTTCTCCCAGAGAGCGGCCGAGAGCTGACTTCTCTCGCAAATCCAGACCGGAATGCAGATCGACGATGTGGCTCTTCTGGATCTTCTCGGCTGCTGCGCCGTCGCGCTTTTCAAAGGCATTCATCAGGGCATGATGAGAGTGGCTTTCACAGGCAGTGTCTGAGCGCTTCCAGTAAAGAGCGATGATCAGCGAAGAGCGCGAGATCAGTGATCGGATCATGCCGGCGAACACCCGATGGTCGGCGATATCCGCAATCTCCGTATGAAAGCTTCCGGACAGGAACAGCGCCTTGCCCATGTCACCGGCATGAAGAGCTGCATGTTCCGCATCCAGATGTGCGTGCAACTGCGCGAGCTGCCTGTCGGTGATGACATCGGCTGCCAGCCTGGCCACGGCAGGCTCAATCAGCGCACGGGCCTGAAACACCTCGTGGGCCTCGCGGATCGACGGCTTTGCGACGAAGGCACCACGGTTCTTTTCCATGGCGACCAGCCCGGAATGGGCGAGTGCCTGCAACGCAGCGCGCACGACGGTACGGCTGACGCCATAAATTTCGCCCACCTCATCCTCAGACAGTTTCAGCCCCGGTGTCAGTTTGTGTTGCAGAATGGCAGTCTGAAGCTTCAGGCAGATTTCAAGGGCCCGGCCCTGAGGTAGGGCGAAGACTTCATGCAGCTTGCTGCGTTGATCAAGATCGGCTGTGGTCACAGGTTTGGTCATTTTTCTTGAAGTGCCCAATGGGGGTTGAGCGGTGCCTTGATCCTACTCCCCGCCACCCGAAGCGGCAATCTAGGATCGTATACAATTTTTGTTCATATCGTATTTAATTTGCCAAAATATTGTGCACTTTTACCGGTGAGAATTTGCTCATCGCTCCGCTTTCTCATCAGGATCTCCGGAATTCCGCCAGTTTTACGCTTTGGCACGGCACTTGCTGTCTCAGGAGCCGAAAACGGTTTTCTGAAGGAGACGTCCGGCCATGGCGAAGTCCCTGGACCTTGAACTGGCAGCCACCACCAAGATCTATGGCGAGACCATTGCGGTCGACGCGATCAATCACAAATTCGCCGCCGGCACCTATTCTTGCCTGCTCGGGCCATCGGGATGCGGCAAGTCTTCAACCCTGCGAATGATCGCCGGCCATGAGAGCGTCTCCACCGGCGACATCGTTTTGGGCGGCACCAACATCACCGATCTTCCACCTGCCCGGCGCGGCACGGCGATGATGTTCCAGAACTATGCGCTGTTTCCGCATCTGTCCGTGGTCGATAACGTCGCCTTTTCCCAGAAGATGAAGGGTGTCGAAAAACCGGTCAGGCTCAAGAAGGCCCGTCAGTTGTTGGAACTGGTGGATATGGCGGCGTATGCTGAACGGTTGCCTTCGCAGCTCTCCGGCGGTCAGCAGCAACGTGTTGCCCTGGCCCGTGCCCTGATCACCGAACCTTCCGTGCTTCTGCTTGACGAACCGCTGTCGGCACTCGATCCGTTCCTGCGTATCAAGATGCGGCTCGAGTTGAAGAAGCTGCAGCGCGAGCTCGGCATTTCCTTCATCCACGTCACGCACAGCCAGGACGAAGCCCTCGCGCTGGCAGACGACATCATCGTCATGAACGGCGGCAAGATCGAGCAGGCAGGCAGCCCGCGCGACGTGTTCAACACGCCAACAACCGAGTTCGTCGCCCGCTTCATCGGCGGCCACAACGTGCTGCAGCAGAAAGGCGCTGCGGTCGCGCTGAGGGCAGACAGGTTGAGGGTGAAAAAAGCGGCCGGAGAGGACGGCGCCGTTCTGACGGCCTTCGTCAAGGACGTCGAATACCTCGGCTCCACCGTCAATCTCGCGCTTGATGCGGGGGGCGCCGGCGATCTGACGGCCGCACTCACCGACGAAGCCTTTTTCCAGGACCCGATCGAAATCGGCGCAACCGTCTTCCTGACATGGAAGCCGGAAGACGCACACCAACTGGCTGCCTGAAGGCTGCCGATCGCAGGCCTTCTCCCGAGGCCGAACAAACTCCAGAGGGGAACAGGAGTAAGAACATGACAGATACAGTGGGAAAAACTGAACAGATGACCAAGAAAGGCGTCAGCCGCCGCAGCATCCTGAAAGGCGGCGCTGCTGCTGCCGGTGCGGCCCTGGGTTCGGGAGCCATCACCGGCTTCCCGACCATCTGGGCACAGAACATCAAGGACGTGACCCTGCGCCAGTTCGGCACCGGCGTGTCCAACCTCAACGAAGTAGCGCAGAAGGTGAAGGAAGATCTCGGCTTCACCCTGGAAATGACCGCTCTGGACAGTGACGCCGTCACCCAGCGTGCGGCGACCCAGCCGGACAGCTTCGACATTGCGGACATCGAATACTGGATCTGCAAGAAGGTCTGGCCGACCGGCAACCTGCAGGCAATGGACACCTCCAAGATCAAGAACTACGACAAGATCGTCGGCATCTTCAAAAGCGGCAAACTGACGCCCGAATCCGTGATCGCACAGGGCACCGCTCCGCACACGGTCGGCTTTGTCGACGGTCCGGACGGCAAGGCGTTCGCCACCGAAGAAACCGGCTGGATGACACTCATCCCGACCATCTACAACGCCGACACACTCGGCATCCGTCCGGACCTGATCGGCCGCCCGATCGAAAGCTGGACCGAACTGCTGAACCCGGAATTCAAGGGCAAGGCATCGATCCTCGACATCTCTTCCATCGGCATCATGGATGCGGCCATGGTTTGCGAAGCCATGGGCGAAATCCAGTATGGCGACAAGGGCAACATGACCCGCGAAGAGATCGACAAGACCATGGCGATCTTCACCGAAGCCAAGAAAAACGGCCAGTTCCGCGCTTTCTGGAAGACCTTCGACGAAAGCGTCAACCTGATGGCGTCCGGCGAAGTCGTGATCCAGTCCATGTGGTCTCCGGCGATCACCGCCGTGAAGTCCCGCGGCATCGATTGCGTCTATCAGCCGCTGAAGGAAGGTTACCGGTCATGGGGCGGTGGCATCGGTCTTTCCAAGAGCCTGACCGGCCTCGAACTGGAAGCAGCCTACGAATACATCAACTGGTATCTCGACGGCTGGGTCGGCGGCTTCCTGATGCGCCAGGGCTACTACTCGGCCGTGCCGGAAACCTCCAAGAACCACATGGACGAGAACGAGTGGGGTTACTGGTTCGAAGGCAAGGAAGCCACCGGCGACATCACCAACCCGTTCGGTGACGTTCTGGCGAAAGCCGGCGAAACCCGCGACGGCGGCTCGTTCTACGAGCGCATGGGTGCCGTTGCCTGCTGGAACGCTGTCATGGACGAGAACCAGTACATGGTTCGCAAGTGGAACGAGTTCATCGCCGCCTGAGGCTGAGCCGACACACTGGTGCCCGGGAAACTTTTCCCGGGCACTTCAAGACACCCGGGGCGAGCATGACACCCGCCTTCTCTACTTACCGGACCCGACCTTCATGACGGATCAGACACAGTCCATTTCCAGCGTGGCCCCGGCTGCGAAAGCTCGTGCAAAGGCTCCCTTCAGCCTCAGCCGCCTGCCCGATGCCATGACCGGCTGGCTACTGTCGCTGCCTCTGGCGCTGGTGCTGTTCTTCTTCCTGGTTCTGCCGATTGCCATGATCGTCGTGGTGAGTTTCTGGGGGGCGACGGAATTCTCGATCTACCCGGCCTTCCAGTTCGACAACTACGAATTCCTGCTGACGTCTCCAGTGACCTACCAGGTGTTCTTCAACACGGTGAAATACGCGCTGATCACCTGGGCGATCACACTGGTGATCGGGTTTACCGTTGCCTATTTCCTCGCCTTTCACGTGCGCACGCTGACCTGGCAGATCGTTCTGTTTCTGTTGTGCACGATCCCGTTCTGGACATCCAACATCATCCGCATGATTTCCTGGATCCCGTTCCTGGGCCGCAACGGCATCGCCAATTCCACGTTGATCTCGATGGGCGTCATTGACGAGCCTCTGGATTGGCTGCTCTTTTCCGATTTTTCGGTGATCCTGGCCTTTGTCCACCTCTACACACTGTTCATGGTGGTCCCGATTTTCAACACAATGATGCGTATCGATCGCTCGCTGATCGAGGCAGCCTATGACAATGGCGCCACCGGCCTGCAGACACTCACCAACGTCATCATTCCGCTGACCAAACCCGGCATCATGATCGGTTCCATTTTTGTCGTCACGCTGGTGATGGGCGACTTCATTACCGTGCGCTTCATGTCCGGCAGCCAGAAGGCCAATGTCGGCAGGTTGATCTCCAACGACATCGCGCTTTTGCAATATCCCTCTGCCGCGGCAACAGCGGTCATCCTGCTGATCACGGTGCTTCTGGTGATCTCGATCTTGCTGCGCTTCGTCGACATCCGGAAGGAGCTCTGATCATGGAAAAACGTTCCCGCTCCTTCTATGCGCTTGCCGCGTTCTTTGGCCTTTTCCTGGTTTTCCTCTATGGCCCGACAGTCACCATCGCGATCCTGAGTTTTCAGGGACCGCAGGGCGGGCTGACCTTCCCGATGCGCGGCGTCTCGCTGCACTGGTTCCACGACCTGTTCGAACAACAGGCCGTCGGGGATATCTGGGGCAGTTTCTCGCGCTCGCTCGTGCTTGGCCTCATGGTCATGGTGACAACGGTCGTTGTCTCCGTCATGGGCGGCCTTGCCTTCCGCAAGCGGTTTCCCGGGTCCGGTGCGATCTTCTATCTGATCATCACCTCGCTGGTGATCCCGTCGATCCTGGTTTCGCTTGGCGTCGGCCTGATCTTCTCCCAGTCCGGCCTTGCCGTGCATTGGTCGACCTCGGGCTTTGGCGCGCAGCTGACGTGGACCTTGCCCTTCGGCCTGCTGATCATGTTCGCGGTTTTCAACCGTTTCGACAAATCCTACGAGGAGGCCGCGCGCGACCAGGGCGCAAGCGCCTGGCAGACTGTCCGTCATGTCGTGCTGCCGATAATCGCGCCGATGCTGATCGGGGTCGCCCTGTTCGGCTTCACCCTGTCCTATGACGAGTTTGCCCGCACGCTTCTGACGGCTGGCAGCTACAACACGCTGCCGCTGGAAATCTACGGCATGACAACAAACGTCACGACGCCGGTGATCTTTGCGCTCGGCACTCTGACAACCGCCTTCTCCTTCGGCATCATCGGCCTGTTCCTGGCCATTGTCGTCATCCTGAACAAACGCAGGTCACGGCACGGCTCGGATGCCGGAAAGGGCATGGTCTAGGGCCTTACATGCGCGACATACACATCCTCGTCATCAATCCGAATTCCACGGCTTCAATGACGCAGAAGATCGCGGCGGCTGCTCGCGCCGCAGCTGGTCCCTTCAGCCGGATTACGGCCATCAATCCACTGGAGGGACCGGCAGCCATTCAGGGACCAGCCGATGGCGAGGCCGCCCTGCCCGGTCTGTTCGATCTCTTCGAGCGCTCGCTGAAGACCGACCCAAGCATAAGCGCGGTCATCATCGCATGCTTCGACGACACCGGCCTTTGGGAACTGAAGGCGAAATCCCGCGTCCCGGTGGTTGGCATCGGCGAGGCGGCCTACCATGTTGCCTCCGTGGCGGCCGAACGGTTTTCGGTGGTTACCACCTTGTCCGTCTCCGTACCGGTGCTGGAAGAGAACCTGCAGCGCACCGGCCTTGCCGCCCGATGTGTCAGGGTGCGTGCATCGGACGTACCGGTTCTCGAACTGGAAAACCCCGAGAGCGATGCCCGGCACAAGATCGAGGCGGAAATCCAGGCCGCTCTGAGACTGGACGGCATTGGCGCAATCGCACTCGGTTGCGCGGGCATGGCGGATCTGGCCGCCGACCTGACGGCGCAATTCAAGGTACCCGTCATTGATGGTGTAGCGTCCGCTGTGCGCCTTGCAGAGGCGATCACCGCCTAGGCGCGCCCCCTCGCCTGCTAGTGGTCCAGAATGTCGTCCGCCTCCGTGCGGAAGCTTTCCACGGCGGAAAAGAATACGTCGAACAGCATACTGCGCTCGTCGCCAAGCGAGAAAACCACTTCCTCGTATTGGCGTTGCATGTCCGAGACCGGAACCCGGTGAACGACATCGGTTCGCCCGGTTCCGAACCGCCACATGAAACCGACCCCGAGGCCATTGACCACTGCTTCATAAACCGCGTCACGGGTGTCCAGCGTCAACAGCGGCGACGGCTCGAACCCGGCGGAACGAAAGGCCCTGTCGACCACCCGTTGGGTGGAGGATCCCCTTGTCCGGAAAATCAGGGGTTCGGCCATCAGCCGTTCGCAGGTCACGGCCGCCTCCCGGGACAGCGGGCTGTCGGGATGGACGATGGCAACGACATTCTGCCTTGCAAGCAAGGCGCGCCGGAAACGGCCATCCGCAGGCACATCCGGCAGCACACCGATGTCGACTTCGCGGGTCAGCACTGCCCGCGTGATCCGCTCATGCGAACCTGTTTCCACCGCAATTTCGATGCCCGGATGCCGCTTGAGAAACTGCGCGATCAACGCCATGCCCGGCATCGAATTTCCCAATCCGATTTTCAAACGACCGTTCAGCAAGGTGTTGTGGCGGGTCAAAAGCCGTGTTGCTGCGCGTTCGGCTTCCGCCATGCGTTCGGCGACGTCGCATAGCTCGTTGCACAGGGGGGTTGGCGACAACACACCGTTTTTCCGGTCGAACAGGCGTACGCCGAATTCCGCTTCAAGGTCTTTGACATGACGCGCGACGGCCGGCTGCGAAATCTTCAGCGCCCGTGCCGCTGCAGCATATGAACCTCCGGACGCGACCGCGTTCACGGCCCGAATGCGCGACAGGGAAAGTGTCATTCCAGGTTTTCTCCGATTAGCAAAGCCAAAGGTTTGATCACCTCAAACCATAGGTTCGCTCTGTTACGGCAGCGTCACAGAGTGACGACAATTTGATTGCGATTTCAGCGGGCCACGCCAACGGAGCACGGCCCTTCCTGACCAGAACAATCCGCCTGCCGTACCGGCGGATCCTCAATGCCGATCGGTGGTACCGAAAGGCAACCGGACAGATATGGACTTCGCAATGCGGGCTCGCAAAACAACAACAATTCAATGGCTTGGCGCCGCGGAGATTGACGGTTATGCCGCAATCCTGTGCGATCTGGACGGTTGCCTGATAGCCGCCGGACGAGCATTGCCGGGCGCGGAAGATTTTGTCCGGGCTGCCGGCAAAAGACTATCGATCGTTTCAAACAACTCGGCCGACACATGCGTCACGCTATCGGCAAAACTGAACGCAATCGGCCTGTCGTTGCCGCAGGAAAGCATCTTTCTTGCAGGTGAGCTGGCTGTTCGCACGATCGCAGCGGAACGTCCAGGCGCGCGCATCCACGTAATTGCCGAACAGCCGCTTCACGCTCTTGCAGCGGAACTCGGCCTTGAGCGCGCAAACGACCGGACAGACGTCGTCCTGCTTGCCCGCGATACAAAGTTCACCCTGACCGGACTGGAAAAGGCGTTGCGACTGCTGGAGCAAGGCGCAGAGCTGGTCGTGACCAATCCGGATCTTTCCCACCCGAATGCGGACGGTCGCCCGGTGCCGGAAACCGGCTCCCTGCTTGCAGCTTTCAAGGCGTGCTGTCCGGAGATCGCACCAAGGGTTATCGGCAAACCTCAGCCGTTCCTCATCGGCGCGGCACTTGAAGCTGCGGGCGTTCCGGCGAGCGAGGCTGTCTTTGTGGGCGACAACGCCGCGACCGACGGCGCGGCGGCAACCCTTGCCGGTCTTGATTTCATTCACCTCGTCGCAACGCCCTCGCCGATCGTGAACGGGGCTCCCGTGAAAGAGCCGATACCGTCCGCTCACCCATCGCCAGTGGAGGCGAGCGCATGCTGACCTACGTTCTGCGAACCCTTTTGCGGATGGCGATCACCCTGTTCCTCATCGTGACGCTCGTCTTCTTCGCGACCAGGCTTTCCGGAAATCCGGTCGATTTCGTTCTCGGCGAAGGCATCACCAAGGAAGACCGGGCTCTCCTGATCGCTTACTACGGTCTGGATTCCTCCATCGGCACCCAATACTGGCGCTATCTCAGCTCCGTGTTTTCCGGCGAGTTCGGACTGTCCTTCCTGGAAAGGCGGCCGGTTTCGGAAATCGTTCTCGAACGTGCCTGGCCATCCTTGAAACTGCTGCTCAGCGCGGTGTGCTTCACACTGATAGTTTCCATACCGCTTGGCATTCTGGCCGCCATCTATCGCACCAGCATCATCGGCAGCGTGGTGATGGTGATTGCCTTTCTCGGATATGCCGTGCCGTCCTTCATCATCGGCATCCTGCTGGTGCTGATCTTTGCCTACACGCTCAACTGGCTTCCCGTCATCGGCGATGGGACTGCGCTGCATTTCATCATGCCGACGCTTGCCATTTCCGGCACGCTGGTTGCGGCGATCACCCGCTTCACCCGCAACGCCATGCTGGACGTGCTCAGCCAGGATTACATGCGCACAGCCCGTGCCAAAGGCCTGCCGGAGTGGATCGTCATCCTGAAGCACGGACTGCGCAACGCTTCGATCACGCTGCTTTCCGTGGTCGGACTACAGATCGCCAGCCTCGCGGCGGCGGGTAGCGTTGTCGTGGAATCGATCTTCGCATGGCCCGGTATCGGCGATCTCCTCGTCCGGTCCGCCATCCTGCGTGACTACCCCGTCCTCCAGTTCGGTGTCCTGTCCGTCGCTGTCGCGGTCATCGTGATCAACGCAGTGGTCGACATCGCCTACGCCTTCGCGGATCCGCGCATCCGCCTTGCCAAGGGATAAGCGCATGACCGACGCAACGCACAACCTGTCTTCGCCGCGTAATACCGGCACAAGAACATACCAGCTGCCAATCTGGTCGGATGCGAACTGGATTGTCCGGATCGCGCTTCTCATCGGCCTGATCCTGATCGTGACGGCACTCGCCGCCCCCTGGGTAGCCCCCTTCGACCCGAATGCCCAAAGTCTCATTTCCCGGCTGCGTCCGCCAATCGGGTTCGAACGCTACAAGGACGGCTTCTATTTCGGCACCGACGAACTCGGCCGGGACATCTTCTCCCGCTGCATCTACGGCCTGCGGCTGACCTTCGCACTCGCCCTTGCGGGAGCCGTCATAGGTCTTCTGATCGGCGGTACATTGGGTCTGATGGCCGGCATCATCGGCGGTGTTTTCGAAGAGGTCATCATGGGCCTGGTCGACGCGCAGATCGCCATACCCTTCACCCTGATCGCCCTTCTCATTCTGGCAGTCATGGGCTCATCCCTGGACGTGATGATCCTCGTGCTCGGTGTCTACGGCTGGGAGCAATACACGCGGATCGTGCGCGGTGAAGTAAAGAAGCTGATCCAGATGCCCTTTGTCGAAGCGGCACGTGCAGCAGGTGCTACGCCGCTCCGGATTGCGGTGAGGCACATCCTGCCCAATGTCGTCTCGCCGATCGTCGTCCAGTTCACACTGAACTTTTCCAACATCGTCATCCTGGAATCGACCCTGTCTTTCCTCGGTCTCGGCGTTCAACCGCCAACCGCAACGCTCGGATCGATGGTCGGCATCGGCCGCGACTATCTGCCGACGGCCCCCTGGATCGTTCTCGCCCCTGCGATTGTGATCCTGCTCCTCACATTCGCAGTCCAGATCCTTGGCGACTGGCTGCGCGACAAGGCGGATGTCCGTCTCAGGTCCCGCTGACCCAACCCAACCACAGAAGCCGGAACGGCCAACGCTCCACCCTAGCAGCCTTGGAGGCTCGATATGACCAAACTACTGGCAACCACCGCTCTTGCTTCGCTCATGGCGACAAGTGCCTTCGCAACAGAACTCACCGTTGGTGCAGCCAACGTGTCCAGTTACCTAGATCCGGGTCGCGATCACTCGAATGTCGGCTCACAGTTCTACTACAACGCCTTCGATACGCTGATCGCAAAGAACCACGACACCACCGATACTGAATGGCAGCCGGGCCTTGCGACAGAGTGGAAACTTGTCGAACCGACGATCATGGAACTGAAACTGCGCGAAGGCGTGAAGTTCCACAATGGTGCCGACATGACCGCCGACGACGTCGTGTTCTCGCTGAACCGGATGTATCAGGCCGACTTCCCACCCTATCAGGTGCGTGCCCGGGACCGTCTTGAAAACTTCGAGAAGGCCGAGAAGGTCGATGATTTCACCGTGCGCATCCATGCAAAGCGCCCGGAGCCTCTTTGGGAAACACTGCTGAACCTGCAGCAGGTCATGATCATTCCGGAAGCTTACACCAAGAGCCTTGCAGGCGACCCGGACAAGCTTGAGCATGACGACTTTGAAGCCTTTTCTCTGAAGCCAGTCGGCACCGGACCATACAAGGTTGCCGAATTCGTACCGGGCGAAACAGTGGTCTGGGAACGTTTTGACGACTTCTGGGGCGAAAAGGCACCGCTCGACAAGGTCACTGTCCGGCATATGCCGGAGACTGCTTCACGCATCACGGCCCTGAAAACAGGTGAAGCCGACATCGTCACCAACATCGCACCTGACCAGCTTCAGCTGATCGAGAACGATCCGGACATGAAGGCCGCCGGCAGCGCCACTGCCCTCTTCCACGTCATGATCATGAATGTGAACCATCCGAAACTGAAGGATGCCCGCATCCGTCAGGCCCTGTCGCTCGCCATCGACCGTGACACGCTGAACGAAGCCCTGTGGGGTGGCAAGGCCGTGGTTCCGTCCACGCACACGCTTGCGGAATTCGGCGAACTGTACCAGCCGGAGCTGACCACCTTCGAATACAATCCGGAGAAAGCCAGGGAACTGCTCAAGGAAGCAGGCTATGACGGCTTCGAAATCACCTACGACACCGCGCCGGGCTACTACACCAACGGCCTTCTGGCGGCCCAGGCCATCATGGAGATGTGGGCGGAAGTCGGTATCAAGGGCAAGGTCAACGTCCAGGACAAATGGAGCGGCAACTCCCCTGACATGATGACCCGCAACTGGTCCAACCCGATGTATTTCGCCGACCCGTTCGGCAGCTTCGGCGTCATGTGGGCTCCGAATGGTCCGTCTGAATCCGAAGGCCGTTTCAACACGGACGAAGACTACGCCAAGAGCTGGGAGCAGTTCCGCTTTAACGGTGATGTCGAGTTGCGTCGCGCGGCCTATGCGGAGCTGATGGAGCGCATCAAGCAGGATCCGCCGGTGCTGCCGCTGTATCGCCCCTATGAAAGCTGGGCGATGAAGACCAACGTCAACTGGGCTCCCAAGCCGGGTCACATTCCCTACGTGCTCGACTTCCGCGCCGGCTCCATTTCGTTCAACTAAGCAAAAAAGCGCCGCCGGTACACCGGCGGCGCTCTCCCTACCCTTTGATCAATTCAGGAAATTCAACGTGTCCGTACGCATTGCTGTTGTCGCCGACATCCACCACGGCAAACCTTCCGCGACCAAGCGCGGTGACACTGCCCTCGACCTGATGGCCGAGTTTGCCCGTTTCGTTAACGATGCCGCCCCCGATTTCGTCGTCGATCTGGGCGATCGGATTTCCGATATGGACCGCGACACGGACCTTCAGCTGGAACGCGAAGTCGCAGAGGCCTTCAAGGCCGTCAATGCTCCGGTCCACCACATCAACGGCAATCACGACCGCGATCACCTGGATGTTTCGGACAACGAGGAAATCCTCGGTCAGTCCCTCGCCAACGCGACCTTTGATGCAGGTGACTGGAGAATTGCGCTTTGGCGCGCAGACAGCAAGATCCATCGGACGCCGGAGCATTCAGGATTCATTCTGCATGAGGCCGATCTCTTGTGGCTGTCACGCGTTGCACAGAACACGGACAAGCCTCTTCTGGTGCTCAGCCACGTTCCCGTTTCCGGTCATGGCCAGATCGGTAACTACTACTTCGAACGCAATCCGTCAGCTTCGACCTACCCGATGGCAGAACGTGCCCGCGCGGCACTGGCGCAGTCCCGGCAGCCGGTGGTCTGTCTGTCCGGCCACGTTCACTGGAACACAATCACCACGGTGGACGGCATTACCCATCTGACACAGCAGTCGCTCACCGAAAGCTTCACCACCAAGGGCCAACCTGCCGGTGCCTTCGGTTTGCTTGAGCTTGGCGAAACCGTCTCCTGGCAGGTGCAGGGCCTCGACCCGATCGCCCATTCGTTCAAGCCTCATGCCGACCGCTGGACACCGCCGCTACCGGACTTCAACCAGCATCCGGAATTTGCCGCAAGACGCCGCGGAGATCTCAAATGACCCAGCCGGTACTGGACGTTCAGGACCTCAGGATTTCTTTCGGTGCTCATGAAGCCGTGAAGGGAATTTCCTTTGCAATTCATGCGCGCGAGACACTTGCGCTGGTCGGAGAGTCCGGTTCCGGCAAATCGGCCACGGCACTTTCCATCCTGCGGCTGATCGAACGAGAAGGTGGAACGATTGGCGGGGGCAATATCCGCCTGAACGATGGTGATGGCTCCCATGACTTGCGAAGCCTGACGGATGCGCAACTGACCGCGCTTCGCGGCAATGCCATTTCCATGGTCTTTCAGGAGCCGATGACCTCTCTCAACCCGGTTCTGAAAATCGGCGACCAGGTTGGCGAGGTCTTCATCCGCCACCGGAAGTTCGACAGGCGCAAGGCGATGCAGGCTGCGGAAGAAGCCCTCGATCAGGTGCACATTCCGGATCCGGCGCGGCGGCTGCAGCAATATCCGCACGAACTTTCCGGCGGCCTGCGTCAACGGGTGATGATTGCAATGGCGCTCGCCTGCAGGCCCAAACTGCTGATCTGCGATGAACCGACAACGGCTCTGGATGTCACCACCCAGGCGGAGATCCTGACACTGATCCGGAACCTTCAGGCCGAAATCGGCATGGGCGTTCTGTTCATCACCCACGACATGGGCGTCGTTGCCGAGATTGCCGACCGGGTCGTCGTGCTTCGCAACGGTGAAAAGATGGAAGAAGCCAGCGTTAACGATCTTTTCGAACGACCGAAGGCTGCCTACACAAAGGCGCTGATGGCGGCAACGCCGAAACCGGGTTCCGGAACCAGCACGCAGCAGGCCGGGACCGAGACAGTGCTGGATGTTGAGCAACTGTCGACACGATTTGCCGGGAAATCCGGCCTGTTTTCAAGGAAATCCGGCGGCGTTCTGGCCGTGAACCGCGTTTCGCTGAAGGTTGCGCGTGGCGAGACGCTTGGTCTGGTTGGCGAATCCGGTTGCGGCAAGTCGACCCTGGCGCGGTCCATTCTGCACCTGATCGAACCTGAAAGCGGATCTGTCCGGCTTGACGGCAATGTTCTGAACAGCTCCTCCCGGCAGGCGCTCCGCGAGACGCGGAAAGACATGCAGATGGTGTTTCAGGACCCCTATGCGAGCCTCAATCCGCGGCTTCCGGTACATGAGCTGATCACGGAGCCGGCGCGGATCCATGGCCTTGTCTCGCGCAAGGACCAGAAGGAACTCGCAGCGGAACTGGTTGAAAGGGTTGGACTGGAGCGCGATGCCATCAATCGCTTCGTGCACCAGTTCTCCGGCGGACAACGTCAGCGTCTGTGCATTGCGCGTGCCTTGTCGGTGGAACCGAAACTCATCATTGCGGACGAAGCGGTTTCCGCGCTGGATGTTTCCATTGCCCGGCAGATCACTGATCTGATGCTGGAACTGCAACGCACGGAAGGTCTGTCGTTCCTGTTCATCTCACACGACATCGGCGTGGTGGAGCGGGTCAGTCACCGCATTGCCGTGATGTACAAGGGCGAGATTGTCGAAACCGGTCCAACCGAACAGATTCTGAAAAAACCGCAGCACCCGTACACACGCCGCCTGTTGTCTGCCGTTCCAAACCCGATGCCGAAGCAACGCCGCAAGTCTGCGGAGGCCTTCACGGCATTTCCGCAGGAAAGCACGACACTGGCAGCCCTAGCGTAATCAACATCAGGCCAATTTGTTCCGGTGCAATCTGTTTCAGGAATATGGGGTCTCTTTACTGGCCCCTCACCCGGCAACACGCTATATCCTTGCCCCGGACGGACACAGACCTGGAGCTGCCATGAGCGGATTGCTTGCCCTACTCGATGACGTTGCCGCAATCGCCAAGATTGCCGCGGCCTCCGCGGATGACGTGATCGGCCAGGCGGCCAAGGCGGGTGCGAAAGCGGCCGGAGCCGTAATCGACGACGCAGCCGTCACTCCGAAATATGTCGCCGGATTTTCCCCTGCACGCGAAATTCCGATCGTCTGGCGGATCGCGAAGGGATCAATCAAGAACAAGCTGATCTTCCTGCTTCCTGCCGGCCTCGTACTCAATGAGTTTCTGCCAGGTATCATTACACCGTTGCTGATGCTGGGTGGCGCCTACCTGTGTTTTGAGGGGGCGGAAAAGATCTATCACATCTTCAAGCCCCATCATCATGACGCCGACGAGCCGGAAGGCTTCGTTGCCGACCCGTTGCATCTGGAAGAACAGAAGGTTTCCGGCGCCATCAAAACCGACTTCATCCTGTCGGCGGAAATCATGACGATCGCCCTCGCCGAGATTCCTGAAAGCACCATCTGGATGGAAGCCGCCACGCTTGCAGTGGTCGCAATCGGCATCACCGTTCTCGTTTATGGCTGCGTTGCCTTGCTGGTAAAGGCGGACGACTTTGGCCTGATGCTGACGCGCAGAGGCCGCCTGTCGCTGACCCGCGCCATCGGCCACGGCATTGTGAAAGCCATGCCCGGCTTCATGAAACTGCTGATGACAGTTGGTACCGCCGCCATGCTTTGGGTCGGTGGCTCCATCGTGCTGCATGGTATGGACGTTCTGGGCTTCGGGCAGATCTACGGCATCATCCACGACATTGCCCACAACGTGGCTCATTCGGTACAGGTCGCTCAAGGCTTCCTCACATGGGTGGTAACGGCAAGCCTGGACGGTTTGTTCGGCCTCGCACTCGGCATGCTGCTGATCCCGGTCACCAGCAAGGTGATCCTGCCGGTCTGGCGGCTCGTCAGAGGCAAGTCAGCCGCGAAGAGCCACTGACCTTCCAGCGGTCGGCTCGGAAAAAACAAAGGCAATCGACAGGAGACAGTCGATTGCCTTTTTCGTGAGAGAGCAAAGCGCAGGATTTTCTGTACGCCGAAGAGACCGGGACATGTCAGCCCGACAGCCAGCTCCCAGTCGCTCAAGGTCAGTTCCTAAATCGTATTGAAGCCGGAAGCCGGACCATCTGGTTGAGCAAACTTGATGTAAGGCGCAACGGTAAGTGCCGTACCCACGAAGCCAGACTTCATGATGACATCGGCATAGGCCATGAAGGTGCGATCATAGGGCACCGACAGGTCCTTGTCGCAGTCAACGATCCGCCACGCCCTTAAACACCTGCAAGCGCGAGAAGTTCAAATTAGCGTTTAGATCGAAATAAAATTCTACCTTCGCGAATTCGAGCATTGCAATTGAACGGGCATGGTTGGCTCTGCAGATCAGGCTTCGGCGTTACCGGGCAACAGCATCCCGAGTTCTTCGCCCGACAGAAACATTGCAAAGAGATCTGCCGCTTTGCTCGCATCAAGAGGCATGGTCTCGATCCGTTTCGGCAGTTCAGCGCGCTGCGTGTCGTTCAAAACATATCCGCGCAGCTTCACAATGCCCGCAAGATAGTCCGGATCTATTTCCGGATGCGGCTGGCATGTCAGGATCCGGCCAGGCAGATGAAGCCCGGCAATCGGGCAACCTGAACTGCTTGCAACAACTTCAAGTCCCTTGGGCGCCATTGTGACCTGGTCCTGATGCCAGGCATTGAGCACCAGTTTTTCGTGACCGAAACCGCGATAGGTTTCCGGTCCGGCGGTAAATCCCCTGGGCGACCTCTCCACCTGGCCACCAAGGGCCTGAGCAATGATCTGGTGACCGAAGCAAACACCGATCAGAGGGCGCTCGCTCTGGTGAATAGCGCGGATAAGATCCTCAAGCTGCGGAATCCAGTCGTGGTCTTCGTAAGCTCCGTGGCGGGACCCGGTTATCAACCAGGAATCCGCTGCTTCCGGCCCATCGGGGAACTCGCCCGCCTCCACATCATAGGTCGTGAAGGAAAACCCGCGACCGGCCAGCAACTGCCGGAAGCATGCATCGTAGTCGCCCAATTCCTGTGCCAGTTCGTCGGGGGCATGCCCGGGCTGCAAGATGCCGATATGTCTGGAGTTCATCGATAGGTCTCGTCTGGCGAATCCGGCTGGCGCGATCGCTCATGATTGACCGCTCTTCGCAGCATCCGCAAGACACGCGCCAAGTTTGCGCTTCTGCTCTCCGGATGGCTCGAAATTCTCCGCGGCCAACCAGGCTTCGTAGCCCTTTTTCAGCGCCGGCCATTCCTTTTCGATCATGGAGAACCACGCTGTATCGCGATTGAGACCCTTGACGACAAGATGCTGCCGGAAGACGCCTTCCTCGCTGAAACCGAAACGCAAGGCGGCCTGTCTGGACGGAATGTTGTCGTTGTTGCACTTCCATTCGAAGCGCCGATAACCGAGATCATCGAACACATATTTCATGAACAGATAGAGGGCTTCGGTCGCCCCGCGTCTGCGCGAGATCAGAGGCCCCCAATAGATATTTCCAATTTCGATGACACCGTTGGCCTCGTCGATCCGCATAAGTGTCTGCCGCCCGGCAACTTTACCGGTTTCCTTGTCCACGATTGCAAAAAAGAGCGGATCCTTGCTGGCTGCAGCCTTTTCCACCCACCCGCGGAAATCAGTCTCCGTCTCCGGCGGATATTCAGGCAGCCAGCGGAATTTCTGATCGCCGTCCGGCACATCGGAAGCTTCGAATAGCCCGGACGTGTGACGCCCCGGATCAAGCGGCTCCAGAACAACGTAACGGCCCTCAATCGGCTTGTGCTCCGGCCGGGGACGCGCGGTCCAATGGCTAAGGTTTTCAGGCATGATCATCTCCGGAAAGGGCATGGCTTGCATGTGCCGGCAGTTTGCTACCAGCAGGTTCCCACTGTCTACCGTGTCACTGGTACCGCGAAAAGATCCAGTTCCTCGAGACCTACAGAACCAGTTAGGAGGCTCTTTTCCTTTAGGCCACATCACGCCGTAAAGGAGCAACGAAGCCCATCTGCAACCAACAAAACTCGTGTTAAGCTCAACCGGTTTCTGGAGGAGGCAAACCATGACTTCGGGTGTAACGGTGCTTGTCGGGACCACCAAGGGAGCGTTCCTGCTGAACGGTGGAAGCGACCGTGGAGGCTGGAAGGTAAAGGGACCTTTCTGCGATGGCTGGCCGATCAATCACGTGATCGGCGATCCGAAAAGCGGCACGATCTGGGCCGGCGGCGGCGGCGAATGGTCCGGCGCGGGCGTCTGGCGTTCTGTCGACGGCGGCGAGACATGGGAGGTCACCCGACTGACCAAAGGGACGCTCGACGACTGGGCAGCCAATGACCCCGAGACGGCCAACTTTCTGAATTGGACACCTCAGGACCTGCCTTTTGCGGACGACTTCTCGCAAATCTGGTCGCTCGGGTATGCCCACGGTACGCTCTACGCCGGCACCAAGCCTGCAAGATTTCTCGCCAGCCGGGATGGCGGCAAGAGCTTCGCGCATCTGGAAGGGCTTGCCAATCATCCGTCCGCGGACAGCTGGAACCCGGGTGCGGCCGGCCTTGTGCTGCACACGATCGTTTCCGACCCGGACAATCCGAAAAAGCTCTGGATAGGCATTTCTGCCGCAGGCGTTTTCGCCAGCGAAGATGGCGGCATGACCTGGGAGCGACGCAACCGGCTGTCCAACGCGGCCGCCTGTGAGGGACATGATCACCCTGCCTCCCCGCGCGACGGCGAGACCGGCCATTGCGTTCACAACATGATGCGTGCACCTGGCGACAATGACCTGCTTTATCAGCAGAACCACCACGGCGTCTGGCGATCCGCAGACGGCGGGCTCAACTGGGACAACATCACCGACGGCCTGCCCTCCACCTTCGGCTTCCCGATCCGCGTTCATCCGCGAGATCCTGACACCATCTGGACGCTCCCGCTGAACGGAGACACCGAAGGCAGGTTTCCCCCCGGTGCGGCAGCAGCCGTGTGGAAGTCCGAAGACGGTGGCCGAACCTGGCGGGACAAGCGCGAGGGCCTTCCGCAGGAAGCCTGCTTCTTCACGGTTCTGCGTCAGGCGATGGGCGGCGACACACGAGACCCCGCCGGGCTCTACTTCGGCACAAACTCAGGCTCGGTTTTCGCCAGCCTGGATGAAGGTGAAACCTGGCAGGAAATTGCCCGCCATTTGCCGACAGTGCTGGCCGTTGAGGTTTTGGACCGAGGATAAAACCAGCTGATATCGGGAAGGCCCTGCTGCCAACTCGCTGCCACACGTTCGTCACGACCACATCTTCCTGGAAACAAAGACCGTTCAGCACGCGCGCTGTTCGCCAGCCGTCCATTGTTCGCAAGCTCCACTGGGTGCCCCACGCTGAAGCGAATGATTGGTGACATTCCGGCGCGACCTCTGTATACAGTCAATATCCAGTCAATTTGAAAGCAATTCTTCATGACCGAATGGTGTCCGGACCTTTCCGCCAGCAGTGCTCCGCGCTATGCCGCAATCGCGGACGCCATTGAAGAAGATATTCGCACCGGACGCCTTTCGCCTGGAGACCGGCTTCCTGCGCAGCGCCAGTTGGCAGCCCGGCTCGGGCTTGACTTCACCACCGTTGCACGCGGTTACACCGAAGCCCGCAGGCGTGGCGCTATCTCCTCCATGGTTGGCAGCGGCACATTCGTCACCGGCCCCGACAGCGTGCTGGGCGGCGGCGTTGCAACACGTGATGCCAAGCGGCTGTCACCTCCGGACTATTCCATGAACCTGCCGCCGGAAGTCAGTGACCCTGGCCTGATTGCCCGTATGAAAGAGGGGCTCGCGGCGCTTTCGGCCGACCTCATTCCGCTGCTTCGATACCAGACAATTTCTGAAAAAGACCCGGACCGCCAGGCTGCAGCACGCTGGCTTGCCGGGGTTGGCCTCAAACCCGACCCGGAAGATATTCTGTTTGCTCCCGGCGCTCAGGCAGCTCTTGCCGGCATTCTTGCAACGCTTTGCGAGCCGGGTGACCGGATCGCATGCGAAGCCGTCACCTATCCCGGGATCCGCTCCATCTGCGGACAACTCAGACTGGAGCTTTGTGGCTTGCCGAGCGACGAAGAAGGCATTGATCCGGAGGCCTTTCGCAAAGCGTGTCTCGACGGTCGCCTGAAGGCACTCTATCTCAATCCCACTCTGCACAACCCAACCACTCGCACCCTCTCCGAGCAGCGGCGCCGCGATCTTGCCGCCGCCGCGCAGCGCCACGGCGTGCCGATCCTGGAGGATGATCCCTACGGCCAGCTCAGCCGCAAGCAGGTCCCGTCGATAGCCGCTCTTGCTCCGGATATCACCTGGTACATCGGCTCTCTTTCGAAAAGCGTTGGAGCCGGTCTCCGGCTCGCCCACGTCCTTGCCCCGGACCGGAGCGCTGCATGGCAGTTCGCTCGTTCACAGCGCACGTCCAGCGTCATGATTTCCCCGCTCACGACAGCCCTGGCCACGCGCTGGATCGAAGATGGCACTGCCAGAGCCCTGCTTCGGCACATCCGAAGCGAAAGCGCGGCCCGGCAGGAGCTGGCCGCCCGCTACCTGAAAAGCCAGAAGTTTGACGCCGACCCTGACGGATTTCATATCTGGCTTGCCTTGCCGGAAGGCTGGTCTCGTCCGGCCTTTGTCAGCCAGATGAGGAACCAGGCTGTCGGCGTTGTGGAAAGCGACGCCTTCACAATTGCCGGAAAGGCGGATGAATCCGTACGGCTCTGTCTGGGTGGACCACATGATCGCGCTCAGATCGATAGCGCGTTCAGGGTCATTTCCGAGGCATTGGCGTCAACGCCGGACAAGACCTCCACCTACTTCTGAACGAAAAGGCAAAGACTGCACACAACCCTCTGCCAATCTGCCGCAGGCGATCGGCTTGCCATGCAAGCAATTTGCTTTATCTTTGACTGCAAACATATCCATTCATTCAAATATTGACTGGATTAACGTCTCCGGCTCGAACCGGAAGACCTCTCGCAGGAAAAGGTGTTCCATGACCACTCCACAAAGCTGGCCGCAAATTCCGCCGATCCGCACCGGCATCAAGGGCCGCTGCCCGCGTTGCGGCGAAGGCTCCATCTTCGACGGCTTCCTGAAGCTGAAGCCGAAATGCGACCACTGCGGACTTGATTACAGCTTTGCCGACCCTGCGGACGGGCCCGCGTTTTTCGTGATCTGCTTTGGCTGCATTCCCGCAGTTGCCTTTGCGATCTGGCTCGAAATCGCGTTTACAGCCCCTTACTGGGTGCATTTGGTGACGACCCTGCCGCTGATCCTGGTGACCTGCATTCCTATGCTTCGGCCGCTCAAGGGCTGGCTGGTCTCAAGCCAGTATTTCTACAAGGCGGAAGAAGGCAAGCTGGCCACACCCGTTTCCCAATCCTCGGAAAGCCAGGTCTGACGTTCGGAAGCCCCAAGCCGGGCCCAGGACCAGACTTACCCGAGGCAGGCGGTGACATCGGACGGGCGATGCACCGCCTTTTCTTTTCTTAAATTGAGAGGCTATGGAGCAAGTGGCCCATCCTTCGAGACGGTGCTTCGCACCTCCTCAGAATGAGGATGAGTGTGTTGCTCTGCTTGCGCCTGAATGCACGTCCGCCTCATCCTGAGGAGCGAGTTCGCTCGCATCTCGAAGGATGGGCCGCAATTACCTTACAAACCGGCAGTCAGCGTCAGACGGCCCTCACCCACACGGCCGTGTCGTGAAACGCCGCGCCGCCATAGGGCGCAACCGGGTCGGCCCCGGTGAGCGTGTTGATGCCGCGGCCATCCTCGAATGCATCGTTCGGCCAGATCCCTTCCGAGATCACGGTTCCGGGCGCGACGGTCGCAACATATCGCGCATGCAAAGTCACGACACCGCGCCGGTTGCCCATCTTCACCTTGGCACCGTCTTCGATGCCGAAACGCTCTGCCTCTTCCGGACGCAACCAGACCTCCGGTCGGCCTTCCTTCTTCTTCGAGCTGTCGGTCTCGTTGAACGTGGAATTCAGGAAAGAGCGAGCTGGCGATGTCACCAAGCGGAACGGATGCTGCTCGTCTGCAAGTTCGATGCTGTCCCATTGATCCGGCAACTCCGGCATCGTCTGCCAGGGGCCGAAGATTGTGCCGTCTTCCGGTTTGTTGGGAGCAGAGGAACGACCCCAGTCAGCCTTGAAGTGGAACTTGCCGTCTGCGTGACCGAAGCCGTTGAGATAATGCGCCGTTTCGAAATCAGGCTGCAGATCGATCCACTTTCCAGCTTCCAGGTCTGCGAGCGTTCCATAGTTGGAATTGCGCAACAGCCAGTCGATATGGTCGCGTGCGCTTATATCGAATCCGGGGTGAGGTTTTGAGTCAACGCGCCTGGCGATCTCGTTGATAACAAATATATTTTCCCTAGGACCTTCCGGCGGCTCAACAGCTTTGGGACCCAGCATCAGATACTGGTGTCCGCCGCCTTTATAAAGGTCGTCATGTTCCAGAAACTGGGTTGCCGGCAGCACGATGTCTGCCATCTGCGCGGTCTCTGTCATGAAATGCTCATGGACGACGGTGAAGAGGTCCTCACGCGCGAACCCCTGCTTTATCAGGTCCTGCTCCGGCGCCACGGAAACCGGGTTGGTATTCTGAATCAGCATCGCCTTAACCGGCGGACCACCAAGCAACGCCGCTTCGTCGCCCGTGAGAATACGGCCGACAAGGCTCTGGTCGAGGGCGCGCACAGCCGGGTCCTTCAGCGAGCCGGCTTCGATCATTTCCTTGTTGAGCTGATAGATTGCACCGTTGTTGTGGAAGGCGCCGCCACCCTCTTCCTTCCAGCAGCCGGTGACAGCGGCAATGGAACTGGCAGCATGCATGCCGACTGCGCCATTGCGGGACCGGGTGAAGCCGTAGCCGAGCCGGAAATAGGTCTTCTTGACCGAACCGATCAGCTGCGCCAGCTCCTCGATCCTTGAGACGTCCAGCCCCGTGATCGAGGCAGCCCACTCCGGTGTCTTCGTTTTCAGATGCGCTTCCAGCTCGGCTGGACTATCCGTGTAGGTTTCCAGGTAATCCCGGTCGGCATGGCCGTCGCGGAAGAGCACATGCATGACAGCGCAGGCAAGCGCGGCATCCGTGCCGGGTTTCAGGATGATGCCGATGTCCGCCTGCTTCATCGTCTCGGTCTCATAGACGTCAACAACAATGATGCGCGCGCCGCGTTTCTTGCGGGCGGCAATGGCATGGGTCATCACGTTGACCTGGGTCGCGACCGGATTTGTACCCCAGATGACGATCTGGTCGGAAACCGCCATTTCACGCGGATCAGGCCCTGCCAACTTGCCGGTGCCGGCGACATAGCCTGTCCAGGCCATGTTGGTGCAGAAACTGTCGAACTGACGCGAGTAGCCCTTGGTATGACGCAGCCGGTGGATACTGTCCCGCTGCACCATCCCCATCGTACCGGCATAGTGATAGGGCCAGACGCTTTCGGCTCCGAATTCGGCTTCCGCAGCGAGGAACTTTTCAGCGATCAGATCCAGCGCTGCATCCCAGGAGATTTCCTCAAAACGGCCTTCACCTTTCTTGCCGGTGCGCCGCAGCGGCTTCAACAGCCGGTCCGGGTGGTAAAGCCGTTCGGGATAACGCGCGACCTTGGCGCAGATAACGCCTGCGGTATAGGCATTGTCCTTGGCACCATTCAGCCGGCGTACGTCGCCATGCGGATAAAAATGCACCTCCAGCGCGCAGGTCGACGGACAATCGTGCGGACAGGCGGAAAAAGTGCTCTTGGGCGGCTGCTGGGTCATGATGCCTTACTGAATTCCTCGAACATGAGCCCGGCAAGGTTCCCCCAGCGCGGCCACCTGTCAAGTCGGATGGCCGCTTTTGCCCATTATCCGGGTGGTTCGTTTCACCCGCGTGGACCGAAATCCGCAACTGTTACGACCCCGTCGCCGTTGCGGTCGATCATTTCGATCCAGGAGGCTGCGTTGTCGAGAAACTCGGCTTCAGAAACCTTGCCGTCGCCGTCGGTATCATTGACTTCAAGGCGCATGCCGTTTGCCGGGTTTCTTGCACCTTTCCCCAATCCCTTGGGCTCATTCTCAGCCTGATCCTGGGCTCTTGCCTCATCGAAGAGGACATATTCCTCTGCATCCAGAAAACCATCGTCGTTGGCGTCGAAACTGGCAAAGACATTGCCGCGCCGTTCCCGCGCTTCTTCAGCGGTCACTGCACCGTCACCATTCAGATCCCAGTTTTCGATGAAATGCGCCCCAGGCCCTTCTGCGGCAAAACATGAGCCCACGGTTGCCAGAATGAGGGCGGCTCCGAGCGTGATCGATTTCATGTGATTTCCTTTCTTTCCAAGTTTCGAATTTTTGAATGTTTCATTTCCAAAAAAAGTGCGTGGATGTCACGCACTTTTTCCGTTCAGCTGCCGCTGCAGGGAGATCTCCCCCCACGCCCGGCTTCCGGCCTTGCGCCGGGTGGAGGACCTCCGTTGCGCGAGCCAAAGCCTGGTCCATGGCCAGATCCAAGGCCCGGGGGCGGTGGGCGACCTCCATGCAGAAAACGTGGCGGGTGTCCGCCCTGCGCCTGAACAAGCATGACGGCAGCCTCGCTGTTGTCCGACAACGCCGCAAAATCGACCGTGGGAAGATCGCTCTCGTTCTGGATCTCGCCTCTCATGCCAGCTCGTTTCAGGCGCATGAAGCTGCTGTCGGGATTGCCCATCCAACAGCGCGGAATGAAAGGAAATACATCTGTCAGCACATAGTGATACGTGCCGTTCGGATATTCCGGCGTAACCGCAAAACGCCCGTTGCACTGGTCAAGATCGCCGGCGCCGGCAACATAGGCCCAATCCTGTGTGAACTTGCCGTTGTAGCGCCCGCCCGGCCCGCCCGGCCGATTGCCTTTCTTCACCCTGTAGCTGCTGTTCAGCTTCTTGAGACCCGAATTCCCCTTGGGGTCGGAAAAGCCGTAAGGGCCGTAGATGGGAAAGCCGTCCGCGGCAAATCCCAACAAGGCGGGCACTGACTTACCATCCTTGGAGGCCATGACGCCGGTCGGAATGCCATGATAATGGTAGGTGCCATCCGGTTGGACATGGGCGTTGTACCGATCAAGACCCAGCTTGCAAGCACCGCCCAGCGCCTCGTAGTTCCATCCCGAGCGACGGTCGTTTTGCCAGAACTCCGCCGTGCCAGGGTCCATGACCACACCGTTCACCGCAATGCCAAAAACCGCCTCCTGCGCCCTGGTTGCGCTGGAGTTCTTGTGCGGCACCAGAGGGACTTTCAGATTGTAGTTCTTTTTCGAAATGGAATGCGGGTTCCCGCGGTTGGGAAATTTTCCGGGTGGTTTCACCGGATAGCCGTCGGCATGAATATGGCGATAGTTACTGTCGACTGAAATGTCTGCCGACGCTTCGGCCTTCGGCAGCAAGAGGTTCCAGACTTCCTCCATAACATGCGTCTGCTCGACGGCTTGTTCACCTTCCAGTGGCGCCATGCTGTCATGCGCGGCAGCCGGTACTGCAATCAGCACTCCGGCCAGCGCTATCGATATGCGCATCGCTCTCTCCCGATCTCTTCGCCCACAAATTGAGTATGAGGCCTTTGGAAGCAGAACGCTGTCAGACAATCGCATCAAAGTGTAACGCGATGTAACGGCTGAGAGGTGGCGCAAACAGAAAAAGCCGGCCCCGACGGGACCGGCTTTTCAGTCAACTCATTGCCCGCAGGTTAGCCGACGAGTTCAACACCGGAGAACCAGAACGCGATTTCTTCAGCAGCGGTTTCAGCTGCATCGGAACCGTGTACGGAGTTTTCGCCGATGGACAGGGCATAGGACTTGCGGATCGTGCCTTCTGCAGCGTCAGCCGGGTTGGTTGCACCCATGACTTCACGGTTCTTGGCAATGGCATTTTCGCCTTCCAGAACCTGAACGACGGTCGGGCCAGAGGACATGAATTCAGTCAGTTCGCCGAAGAACGGACGTTCCTTGTGAACCGCATAGAAAGCTTCAGCTTCGCGCAGGGACATCCAAACGCGCTTGGAAGCAACGACGCGCAGGCCGGCTTCTTCAAGCTTGGCGGTGATGGCACCGGTCAGGTTGCGCTTGGTGGCGTCCGGCTTGATCATGGAAAACGTGCGTTCAATCGCCATGGTTTCATCTTTCTCGTTTCAGCAGCGGGCCGGCGGAGTGCCGGTTCCGGATTTTTAAAAATTTCGCGGCCTTAATAACGGGGTGCCGTCACGCCCGCAAGGGGGCCGGGTCATGACATTTTGATGTCGGTAACCGGTTTGTGGCTCAATATGGTGCTGGCCAACATACGAACGGCTGCCTAGTCTGCGCGCAAATGCAAAGGTCGAGCGGACGGTTTGCGGCGCTCCTCTTCGGGAATGACACCATGGTCGAACTCTTCGCCATCCTGCCAACGCTGCTTTATGCGGCCGTCGCATCGCTTTGGCTCAGCCTTGCCGCCCCCTCGGTGGCGGCCAATACACATGGGACCGAAAGCCCGCAAACTTTCCCCACTTTGGCAGGGCAACTTGCCGCCCTTTCACCCGAACAGCTGGAAGAGCTCTTCGTTTTCGTTGCGGGCAACACGCTGTTCACGCTCTACCACGAGAGCGGACATATGCTTGTCTCGGAACTGGAACTTCCCGTTCTGGCCCAGGAAGAAGATGCCGTCGACAATCTGGCCACCGTTTCCATGCTCGGCGCGGACACCGACGACATGGATCTTTATCTCACACAGGCGATGATCGGTTGGTTCCTGATTGCCGAGGAAGACTACGACGACCTGGTTTTCTACGACGAGCACGATCTGGACCAGCAACGCGGCTACAAGATGCTGTGCCTGATGGTAGGGGCCGACGAAGACGCCTTTCTGGATCTTGCCAGAGACCTGGAGTTGCCGGAGGAGCGGATCGAAAGTTGCGCCTTCGACTATGAACAGGCCTCGGCTTCGTGGGAAATCGTGACCGATCCTTATCTGAGAGACAGCGATACGCCAGGGGGCAAGATCAAGGTCGTCCATGATCCGGCAACAAGAGACCTGGAAGCCATGGCCGTTTTCCTGAAGGAAAGCGGACTGGTGGAGATGGTCGCCAAGGAATTCGACACTTTCTACGAGCTGCCGAAGACAGTCACCTTCCGCTCGACCGCCTGCGGCGAGGAAAACGCCTTCTGGGATCCGCAGACGCGGGAAGTGATCCTCTGCCATGAACTTCTCGCCGGCCTGGCTGAGATCTATCTGAGTGTTCCGGAAGAAAATGAAAAAGCTCAGAGCGAGGACTGAGCATTCTTGCGATAAGCGCCTGGCGCTTCGCCATATGCCTTCTGGAATTCCCTGTAGAAGTTCGAACGGGTCAAGAATCCGGCCCGCTCCTGTATCCGGCCGACAGGTTCATCCGTCGTGACCAGCAGTCGTTCCGCTTCCGCGAGGCGGACCAGATTGACGAACTGGCTGACATTGACGCCTTCAACTGCGTTGACGGCTCTGGATAGATCCCGATCAGGAACCCCGACCCGCCGGGCCAGCCGCGTAAGTGTGAGCGATGGATCCCGGAAGAACTCCTGGTCGATCAGAACCGTTCTAGCAGCTTCAACCAGTTCTGCCTGTCGCGCTTCGCTTGCAGCAAACTCCTTCCCAGTATTCCGGGATCGCCCGAACCGAGTGCCTAGAAATCCAATGGCGGCTCCCACTGCGATCACCAGGAAAAACAGGCTTGCACCGGAAATTGCCAGAGCTGCGTCCTCCTGTCTTTCTTGCGCAAAAAGATATGCGACGAGAGCATCGATCAGGAGCGTGGCCACCATGACCAATATGGAGAAGAGAAGCAGCTTGTGCAGCAGCCCCCCCATGTTTGTCGGCGCTTCAGCAAAGACGTCCTGCCCGTTGATCCAGATCCGCGCGAGAGCCAGCGAATAGACCGCATAGCTTATCCCGATCACCCCATCGACATATCCGGTCACCGGCACCGGCAAATACAACACTATCGTCATAATGGCCGCCGCCCCAAGGTTCCATACAATCAGTCGCCGGGCTCTTTCGACGGTAACCGTGAGGGAAATGAAGGCGAGATAAATAACCGGCGCTATCCACACGGGCAGAATCCGTTGAACCGCAAGAAACTCGAAATGCCCATAGGCAAAACGCATTCCGACCAAGGACGCCTCGACCGCCATCAGGCAAAACACCCCGGCAAACATTCCGCGTGCCTGTCCAGGCAGAGACCGCCAGGCCAGAGTCGCCAGGGCGAGCCCTCCGAACAGTGCGGCTAGCAGGAAAGACACCGGAATGCTGATCATCTTTGGTCCAACGCGCTCGACTGTGGAGACACAACAACCTGTAGGTTCTGTCCTTTATCACGATTGAGGACAGGACATCGCCTCCGAGGCAATTGTCAACTGGTCTGGCGCAGAGCATCTCCAGGACTTCCTGCTAACCCCCCTGGAGGTTCCATGTATCCGTCATCCAACCGCCTCTTTTGGCCCATCCGGCTGTGCTGGTTTGCTGCGTCACTTGCCGGTGTCTTAGGGCTCCCGTCAAGTGCGCTTGCCGAGGACACACTTCGCTACGGGCCGGGTGTCACCAAGATCACCGTCGAAGATGCGCGCAAAGACCGGCCCCTTGAAGGTGACATCTGGTATCCAACCGCAACACCAGACATTCTGCCCCGGGCAGACACGAGCAAAGTCTGGCAAATGGCGCTGGCCGATCCTGACGGCAAAGCCGCCGAAGGCAGATTTCCGCTTGTGGTCGTATCGCACGGCATGTACGGCAACACGTTGAACCAAGCCTGGCTCGGCTCCGAACTTGCCCGACGTGGCTATTACGTTGCCATGGTCAATCATCCGGGCACCAGCTCGTTCCTGCGCGATCCCGACCAGACCCGCAAGCTCTGGGACAGACCCGTCGACCTGTCTCGCCTTATCAGCTTCCTGCTCGAGGACAGCCCTTACAAGGACAGGATAGACCCGGAACGGATCTATGCGGCCGGCCATTCCCTTGGCGGTTTCACAGTCCTGCTTTTAGCTGGCGCTGAATTCGAACCTGACCGGTATGAGCGTGAGTGTTCGGGTGAGGAACTGCCGGTTGCCTGCCAGGTGCTGACCGGTTGGTCCATCGCGAAAACGGAGGCCGACCGGAGCGAGATGGCAAAATCCCGCAAGGACCCACGGCTGACCAAGGTCATCAGCCTGGATCTTGGCGGAACGCCGGTCCTTTCCCGCGACAGCCTGAGCGCCATAGACATCCCGGTTCTCGTTCTGGGTTCGCAGCGTGCCGACATGCTGAACCAAGAGATTGAGTCGCGCGCGCTGGCCACTGCTCTGCCGGCCGACAAGGTCCACCATGTGGAAATGGCTGATGCCGGACATTTCGACTTCATGGGTGTGTGCAAGCCGAAAGGGTTTGCCATCCTGGAAGAATATGAGCCGGGCGACGAAATCGTATGCATCAAAGGCGGCAAGGAACGCGAAGAGCAGCATCAACGTATCCTGACGGAAATTCTTGCCTTCCTGGAACCTTGAGACAGGGCGCGGTGGGCTCAAAAGTGCAGCAATGCCACAGCCCGCTGCCCGAACGAGGTTTTGCTCCGGTTTCCACTTGCATCCTTTGGGGCGCTCCGCCAAACATCCGCCTCATGTTGCAGATTACGGACCTTACATATCGGATCGGAGACCGCCTCCTGATCGACAGAGCCAGCGTTACGCTTCCCGGCAAGGCCAAGACAGGTCTTGTCGGTCGAAACGGTGCGGGCAAATCAACGCTGTTCAAGATCATCACCGGGGATCTTTCCACCGAGACAGGCTCAGTGCAGATCCCGAAGCGCGCGCGCATCGGTCAGGTCGCACAGGAAGCACCGGGGACGGAAGAAACCCTGATGGAAGTGGTGCTGGCCGCAGACAAGGAACGCAGCCAGCTGCTGGCAGAAGCCGAAACACAGACAGACCCGGCCCGGATTGCCGAAATCCACACCCGGCTCGCCGACATCGGCGCCCACACGGCTGAAGCCAGGGCAGGCTCGATCCTGTCCGGCCTTGGCTTTGATGCCGCCGCGCAGCAAAGGCCGTGTTCGTCGTTTTCAGGCGGATGGCGTATGCGCGTTGCCCTGGCTGCGGTTCTTTTTTCCGAACCTGACCTTCTTCTGCTCGACGAGCCGACGAACTATCTCGATCTTGAAGGCACGATGTGGCTGGAAAACTATGTTGCCCGCTACCCGCATCAGGTGCTTCTGATCTCCCACGACAGAGACCTTCTGAACAAGGCTGTCGACAGCATCGTCCATCTCGACCGGGGCAAGATGACCTACTACTCCGGTGGCTATGACAGTTTCGACAGGCAACGTCGCGAAGCGATGATCCTTGCCGAAAAGGCAAAGGAAAAGCAGGACGCCCAGCGCAAGCACATGCAAGCGTTTGTCGACCGGTTCCGCTACAAGGCCAGCAAGGCCCGGCAGGCGCAGTCACGCCTGAAAATGCTTGAAAAGATGCAGCCGATTGCCGCCCTCACGGATGAGAGCAGCAAGCCGATCCATTTCCCCGATCCGGACAGCCAGCTGGCGCCGCCCATCCTGAAACTCGAAGGCGTGGCGACCGGCTATGGCGATACCAGGATCCTGTCGCGGCTGACGCTGAATATCGACACCGACGACCGGATTGCGCTGCTGGGTGCCAACGGCAACGGCAAGTCGACATTCGCCAAGCTGATTTCCGGACGCCTGGGCGCCATGGATGGTGAGATCACCAAGGCGTCGAAACTGAAAATCGCCTTCTTCGCGCAGCACCAGCTTGACGAACTCAAGCCTGCTGAAAGCGCCGTTGCGCATGTGCGTGCCCTCATGCTGGATGCGCCGGAGGCAAGGGTTCGGGCTCGCGTTGCACGCATGGGGCTTCCGACCGACCGGATGGACACGCCCGCGAAAGACCTGTCTGGTGGTGAAAAAGCCCGCCTCCTCCTGGGGCTGGCGACATTTGACGGTCCGCATCTGCTGATCCTCGACGAACCGACCAACCACCTCGACATCGACAGCCGGGAAGCGCTCGTGATGGCGCTGAACGACTTTCAGGGAGCCGTCGTACTGATCAGCCACGACAGGCATCTCGTCGAGGCTTGCGCCGACCGGCTATGGTTGGTGGCAGACGGCAAGGTGGAACCCTATGACGGCGACATGGAAGACTATCGCCGACTGATCCTGCAAGGTCCCGAGGCGGTTCAGAAAGCCCGTGACAAGGCCGCTGCGGAAGCCGACAAGGCAAATGCGCAAGAAAAACGCCGCGATGCTGCCGTCAAACGCGAACTTCTGAAACCGTTGAAACAGAAGATCGATGCCGCTGAAAAGGAAATGAAGCGCCTGCAGGAAAAGATCATCAAGCTGGACGAAGCCCTTGCCGATCCGGAATTCTTCATGAGGGAACCCGAACGGGCAGCGAAATTCGCCAAGGAACGGGCCTTCTGCGAAAAGAAGCTGATCAATACCGAAGAGGAATGGCTGGAGCTTTCCGCCGAATTCGAGGAGGCTTCCTGATGGCCAAGATCACGACACTCGGCTTCGATGCAGACGATACGCTCTGGCACAACGAACGGGTGTTCAGGCTGACGGAAGAACGGTTCGCCTCATTGCTCGGCGACTACACTGACAAGGATCACCTGGCCGAGCGGCTGCTGGCCGCGGAAAAACGAAATGTCCTGCATTACGGCTACGGCGTTAAGGGCTTTACCCTTTCAATGATCGAGACAGCGATCGAGGTCACCGACAGGCAGGTGCCTGCCGATGTCATCGCCGAAATATTGGAAGCCGGGCGCGAGATGATGTCCCATCCCGTCGAGCCTCTCCCTTACGTCGAAGAAACGCTGAAAAAGGTGAAGACGTCTTTCAAGCTGGTCCTGATCACCAAGGGGGACCTGTTCGATCAGGAGCGCAAGGTGACAGCCTCCGGCCTCGATGTCTATTTCGACGCAATCGAGATTGTCTCGGAAAAGACCGACGAGACATACCGCTCACTGTTTTCGCGTCACGGCAGCGGCCCGGGTGAAGCGCTCATGATCGGCAATTCACTGAAATCGGACATCCTGCCGGCACTGGATGCAGGAGCATACGGTGCTCACGTGCCCTATGACCTGACCTGGGCACTGGAAGAGGCGGACGAGCCACGTGGCCATGACCGGTTTTACCGACTGGACCACATTGGCAAGGTTCCGCAGCTGCTCGCTCGCCTGAGTTGAATAGCGGTTTTACGGCCGGAAAATTCCTGTCGGAAGCGAAACCAATTAAAGTCTGACGGGTTGTCGTAAGTGAACATTCAGACACTGCGGGCACGTTTGCGGAGTTACCGCGGGCGTTTTCGCAAAGCTCGATTTTTCGCACGCTTCAGACCAGGATACGTAATGCCTCTCTCCAGAACCGTCACCCTCTTCCTTGGCGCAACAGCGCTCGTCGTTGCCCCTTCCCTGTCGCCGGATGTGCCTTCACTTTCCTTCCATGTGGACAAGGCGTTCGCCAAGAATGGCAACGGAAACGGCAATGGTGGTGGCGGCGGCGGAAATTCCGGCGGCAATGGTGGCGGAAACAAGGGAAATTCCGGCAACAAGGGCAATAGCGGCAACTCCAACCGCGGTGGGAACTCCGCTTCCAACGGCAACGGCAACAAGGGCCTTGGGATCTTCAACCGCGGCAATGGTTCCAAGCAGGCCAAGTCGAATAACGGCAACGGAAATGGAAAAGGCCTCGGTGGCTTTCTGAATTCCGTATTCGGAACCGAAAATTCAAAGAACTCCGGCAAGCGTCAGACCGCCTCCAGAGGCAATAGTGGCACCGCGAGCCATCGGCTTCCAAAGGCTGAACGCGCGACACTGGCAAGCATTGCCGTGACCCCACAGGCAAGCCCTGCAGGCAAACCGAAGAACTTCAATGCAAAGCTTGGTCGGTTGAATTCCCTCAATCGCAATTACCACGCCTATATCAATTCCAACGACCCGCATCTGGCAGCCATTCAGGCCTACATAAATGACAGCCTTGCCTACGAGCGACTTTCCGCAGATTTGGAAGGCCTTGAACAGGACCTCCTGACCGCACGTACGCTGTTCGACGGGTTACTTCAGGACGTGGACAGCTATGACGGCTTCGCCTACGAAGGCCTGACCTCGCAACAGCTCGAAGACCGGCTTGCCGAACTTGAAAGCCTGGATACGGCTGAATTGTCAGATGACGAGCTGACCGCTCTCGAAACTGAAAGACTGGCGCTTGAAACTGCTCTTCAGAGCGACGCCTATTCGGATTTCAAAACGGCTGAAACCAACTACGAAACGGAAAAGACCGGCCTGGATGGGTTGGCCGCTGATGTTTCTGACGAAGCGCTGGAAGAAGCACTTCTGGCGATGGCAAACGAGAACCGCGTCCGGGAATATGGCGACGACTACGTCGACGAGGAAATGCTCGACTGGGCCAAGCAGGTTCTCGGGGTTGGCGATTACGACGGCAAGATCGATGAAATCCGCGAAGCAACCGAGACCCCGGACGACGGCACGGACCCGATTGATCCCGAAGAAACCGCCGTCAACGACGATGGAACGGACGGCTCAGACGCCGATCCGGATGAACTGCGCCTGATCTCGACGTCCAACTAGCACCAATACGGCGGGGCGGTCTGTTTCAGTCCTTTTGCTCGACAGGACCGCCCTTCTCGACCCAGTCTGCGAACCCATCGGTCAGATGGGCAGCTTCAAAGCCCATATCCTGAAGCGTCGCGACAGTGAGTGCAGAGCGCCACCCTGCGGCGCAATGGAAGATGAAGCGTTTTTCCTGCGAGAAGACCTCCTTGTGATAGGGGCTCTCCGGATCCACCCAGAACTCGATCATGCCGCGTGGACAATGAATGCTGCCCGGAATGAACCCGAGCTTCTGACGTTCACGCACGTCTCGCAGGTCCACGAACACCACATCCGGGTCTCCTACCAGGGCGATGGCAGCGTCGGTGTCGACTTCCTCAATCCGCGCCTTGGCTTTGGCGACCATGTCGGCCGATGACATCTTCAGCTTCTTCATAAGGCTTTCCTCCAATATCGGCATCTCACACCGGTGCGCGTCTCACTTTTTAAAAGATTGCTCGCCAATCTCAGGGTCTGTGCCGGCCTAGGCCTTGCGTTCCCAACCGCCGGCTTCGGTCTGCTGCCAGTAAGCGATTTCAAACCCTTCCGCCTTGGCTTCCTTCCAGCGATTGCGCGCTTCCTGAACAGCCTCGGTATCGTTGCCATCAAACATGTAGATCGCCCGCTTGTAGGCGCTCAGCGGTGGCGGCGCTGCCCTGTCCACCAGGAAGCGCACGTCGGCTTCGTTCGGATTATCCTGTTCGGACGTGAGATATATCGGCTGATGTTCGGCGTAACCGTCTGCCTTGGTGCCATGTGGCAGAAAACCGTCGTCGGTAAACGTCCACAAATGGGCATCAAGGGCGCTGCATCGCTCCTCGGTTCCCGTTTGCACGACAACTTTCCAATCCCGCTCCAGGCACTTTTGCAAAAGCTGCGGCAAAGCCATCTCCAGCGGCTTGTGCAAAAGGTGATAGAATACAACTTCAACGCTCATGCCGGACCCTGTCTAGACACATCCTTGTACCTTCGCTTTCCGTTTTCCACCGCCATGCCGGAATGTGGTGCAGGCCTGCAACACTCGCCTGTTCAAATTCCCCCGACGACAAACATGACATGGACAGGCCATAAGACTCGTATCATTAACCCTTCGAAAATGTCGATTGGCTAGGGTTCGTCCCCGGGGACGATCCAATGATCATTTGATTTGGCCATGGATCAAAAAATTTGGCCGGTGAGCGGTTTTCCCGAGCCGGCGCAAAAGGGGATTTGGTGAATGCTTGCGCGTGTCGTTGTGTTTTTCGCATTGGTTGCTGTCGTTGCAGGCGCGACACTTGGCATGGGTCTTCTGGTTGAACCGGCAACGGCCTGCCAGACCTACAAGACCTGCTGATCCAGGGTCGACAGTCAGATAAGAAAAACCCGCCTTCCCGGCGGGTTTTTCTTTGCCCAGCTGCATTCCAGTCCTGGAGCCCTCCACCAGTAGAAAATGCGAAGGGCGCCAAGATGGACCTCAGCCTTCGTAGTGATCCGCGACAAGCTGGTTGAGCAGACGCACGCCATAGCCCGAAGCCCAGCTCTGGCAGATATCGTCCTTCGGAGCGCCGAATGCGGTTCCGGCGATGTCCAGATGCGCCCAGGGCACGTCATTCGTGAAACGCTGCAGGAACTGGGCAGCGGTGATGGACCCGGCCCAGCGGCCACCGGTGTTCTTGACGTCTGCGTTGGGCGTATCGATGATCTTGTCGTATTCCTTCGACAGCGGCAGGCGCCAAAGCGGCTCACCGCTCGACTTGGCAGATGACAACAGCTTGTCTGCCAGAGCGTCGTTGTTGGAAAAGAGACCGGCATTCAGGTTGCCGAGAGCGACAAGTACGGCACCGGTGAGCGTTGCCAGATCGATCATGATCGCCGGTTTGTACTTTTCCTGCGTGTACCAAAGCGCGTCGGCAAGAACCAAACGGCCTTCCGCATCGGTATTCAGGATCTCGATCGTGGTTCCGGACATGGCGGTAACGATGTCACCTGGTCGTTGCGCGTTGCCGTCCGGCATGTTTTCGACGAGGCCGATGACACCGATCACGTTTGCCTTGGCCTTGCGCCCCGCGATCGCATGCATGGCGCCGATGACTGCGGCAGCTCCGCCCATGTCGCCTTTCATATCTTCCATGCCCGCGGCCGGCTTGATGGAGATGCCGCCAGTGTCGAACACCACGCCCTTGCCGACGAACGCAACCGGGGCTTCGCCCTTCTTGCCTCCGTTCCAGCGCATCACGGCCAGCTGCGGTGGGCGGGTCGAGCCTTGGGAGACGCCAAGCAAAGCAGCCATCTTAAGCTTCTTCATTTCCTTTTCGCCGAGAACCTCGACTTCGACACCAAGGGCCGTCAGTTCCTTGGCCTTCTCGGCAAACTCCACCGGACCCAGCACATTCGCCGGTTCGTTCACAAGGTCGCGGGCCAGAATCACGCCGTCGGCAATAGCTTCAGCAGAAGACCAGGCCTTCTTTGATGCCTTGGGATCGGCAACGGCCAAGGTCACCTTCATGTTCTTGGGTTTGTCATCGTCTTTCTTGGCAGTCTTGTAGGTGTCAAAGGCATACGCCCGCAGCTTCACGCCCATTGCGAACTCTGCTGCCAATACACCGGACGGATCTGCATCGCCCGGGACATCCAGAAGCACCGTTGCTGCGTCTGCCTTGGTCTTCTGCAATTCTGCAAACACCGCGCCGCCAAAAGCCCGCCAATCGTCGCCAGTCAACTCGCCGGCATCGCCAACGCCGAATACGATCAGCCGGTCGAGACCCGATCCGGCAGGAGCGACCAGATCAAGACTTGCCTTCTTCTTCCCAGTGAAACCTGCGATACCGGCCGAACGTTGCAAGCCGCCCTCGAGACCCGAGACAACTTCTGCGGCAACTGGCCCGAGGCTAAGGTCGCTACCGGCCAGGATTACGGCCACCCCACCCTTCGGCGTTTCGGCCTTGGAGAAGTTCAGTTTTGCAAGCTTGGTCATGCTTCGGTCCCGTTGGTTTTTCTGGTTGGAGCGGTTGGGCAGTGGAAAGAAAAGGCGCCCTATCCCGTAGATTGTGATTTTCCTGTCAAATCATGGGGTTTCAACAGCTTTTCGGCAAGGGCGACAAAAATTAATGTATATTTACCATTCTTATTCATGCGCCATTCACCACATTCCGTGTTATTCGGTCTCAGGCCGATTATCGTCATTTTTGCAGGGACATGTACCGGCACCGTTATGAAAACGCTTGAACGTTACATCATCCGCCGGACTGTTTACGCTTTCACCCTCACGATTGCAGCGATGACGGGTGTGGTTTGGGCAACCCAGGCCTTGCGCCAACTGGACCTGGTGACCTCAAAGGGTCAGACCATCGTCCAGTTCATTGGCATAACCATGCTTGCCCTGCCCTTCCTGATCGTCATCGTGGCTCCGTTTGCCCTGATGATCGCGCTGATACTGGTTCTAAACTCCTTGTCCGGCGACAGTGAGCTGATCGTGATCGATGCCAGTGGCGGCTCCAGGTTCCTTGTCTTGAAACCGGTCATGCTCTTTGCCTTCGTGGTCATGTTGCTGACCGCGAGCATGTCACTTTATGTGGCTCCGACAGGACTGGCTCAGCTACGCACCGAGATTACCCGCGTGCGCGCAGACCTTGTTGCCAACATCGTCAAGCCGGGCCGCTTCATCACCGTCGAGGACGGATTGACGTTCCATATCCGCAACCGTTCAGGCAAGGGCACTCTTGACGGTCTTTTGATGCACGACACCCGTGACCCGGAGACGGCCTTTACCTATCAGGCAGACACCGGGCTGATCGTCGAAGCTGCCGATCGCACGCTTCTTGTCATGCAGAACGGAACAATTCAGAGACGTCCAAAGCAGCAGGGCGATATTTCGATCGTTCGCTTCCAGTCCTATGCATTCGATTTGTCGAACCTTATTCCTGAAGCTGGCGAGCCAGTGTTCAAAGCCAGTGAGCGGACCACCCTTAACCTGATGTCACCAGGCAGGAACGACGAATATGCGCTGAAGAATCCGGACAAGTTGGCGCAGGAACTCCACGAACGCTTCAGCCAGCCGCTTTACTGCCTTTCCTTCGGCCTGATCGTGTTCGCGTTTCTTGGCAAGGCCAGAACGACACGCCAGGGGCGCGGGTTCGCCGTGCTCGGGGCAATCTGTTCCTGTGTCCTGTTGCGGACCACGGGCTTCGGCGTAACCGCCATTTCCGGTGGTTCCACCGCGCTTCTCAGCCTGCTTTACATTGTTCCCGTTGCGGGCGCGGTGTTCGCCCTCGTCTCCATCTTCCGCGAACAAGGCGGGTCGCAGCCACGCTGGCTGGTCGATCTGCAACATTCTGTTCAGGACAGGATTGATGCACTGAGTGATCGCTTGAACGGTCGCAAGCCGGGAGGCGTCGCATGATCCTTGGACGGACCCTGTCGCTGTATTTTTCAGGGCGTTTCCTGAAGGCTATCCTCGGTCTCTTCCTGTTTGCCGCCGTCCTGATCTATCTGTTCGACGTCCTGGAACTGGTTAGACGTGGTGGTGACCGCGAAGGATTTTCCGTCCTGCGCGTTGCCATGATCTCGGCCTTGCGGGTGCCTCTGCTGCTGGAACAGGTTATTCCCTTCACCGTCCTGTTCGGTGCAATTGCTGCCTTCGTGACGCTGAGCCGAGGCCTGGAACTGGTCGTGGCACGGGCTTCCGGCATCTCGGTCTGGCAGTTTTCTCTTCCCGCCATCCTTGTCGGGATCGTTCTCGGTATCCTGTCCATTACTGTCTACAATCCTGCGGCTGTCTGGTTTCAGCAGAAATCGGACGAGGCAGCTGCCGGTTTGTTCGGCTCGGAACAAAGTTTCCTTCTGCAGTCCTCGAACGACGTCTGGGTTCGGCAGGACGGCCTGGACGGAGAATCGGTGTTGCTTGCCAAGCAATTGCTGGAAGGCGGCACGCTGCTGCAGGGCGTCACCATTTTCACGTTCGACAAGGACGGTACCTTCCGCGAGCGGATCGAAGCTGACGAAGCGCGGCTCGGAGACCAGATCTGGTACCTGGACAATGCCATCGTCTACACGACCGAACAGGATCCACAGCCTTACGGGCAATATCAGATCAGCACATTCCTGACTGCAACTGAAGTTCGTGAAAGCATCGGATCCCCCGAATCGATTTCGTTCTGGAATTTGCCTCGTTTCATCGAACTGGCCAGAAACGCTGGGTTACCTGCCTATCGCTACAATTTGCAGTATCAGACTCTCCTCGCCCGCCCGCTTCTTTTGGTCGCTATGATTTTGATCGCAGCGGCGGTTTCCCTTAAAGTTTCGAGGTTTGGCGGTTTGGGAAGTATGATTCTGGGTGGAATCCTTTCCGGGTTCGTGCTTTACGTTCTAACCGAACTTGCCAAGGACTTCGGGGGTGCGGGTATTGTCCCTCCCTTGGTGGCGGCCTGGGCGCCGGGAATATTTGGAGTACTCATGGGTTTGACAATTCTCTTGAATCAGGAAGACGGGTAAAGCGATGACTTTTCCGGTTTTTCTGACAACAGAGACTTGGGCCAAAAAAGGCAGACTGTTGGCTGCGGCGAGCTTGTGCGCCATTGCAGCAACCCTTTGCCATGGGTACGGATCACCAGCCGCGGCACAGGACCTGACAGCAGGTCTGGCCGGTCAAGTCGATCCCGATGCCGAACTCCTGCTTGAATCAAGTGAGATCACCTACGATTTCGACCGCGATCTCATCGTCGCGACCGGAGATGTGCAGGTCTATTACGACGGCAGCACCGTGCAGGCGCATCAGGTTGTCTTCGACCGCAAGAGCCAGCAGCTCAAGGCTTCGGGCAATGTGATCTTCATCGAATCCAACGGCAATGTCGTGCGCACGGAAGAAATGGTCCTGTCCGAGGACTTTTCAGAAGGCTTCGCACGTGCCCTTCAGATCGACACGACGCGGCGCACACGCTTCCTGGCCGAGCAAGCCCGGCGCGAAGGCAACAACATCACGACCATCGATAACGGCGTCTATACGGTCTACACCAAACCGACCAACCCGCCGGACAAGCCGCCGCTCTGGCGCGTGCGGGCCGAGAAGATCATCCACAATCAGCAGGAAAAGATCATCCGGTTCGAGAACGCAGCCTTCGAGGTCTACGGTCAGCCGATTGCCTACCTGCCCTATCTGTCGATGCCGGATCCGTCCGTCACCCGAAAGTCCGGTTTCCTGATGCCAAGCGGCATTGTTTCCGACAAACTCGGGTATGGCGTAAGCGTTCCCTATTACTGGGCGCTCAGCCCCTATTACGATGTGACGACCATTCTGACGCCGCTCACCAAGCAGGGTGTGTTTGGCGATGTCGAATATCGTCATCGGTTTGCCGCTGGCGAAGTGAGTGTTTCTGCGGCTGGCCTGTTTCAGGCGCAGCCGAGCAACTTCACGACGGATCGTGCTGACGATCGTTGGCGTGGTGCGGTCAATTCGACCGCCTCCTTCAGCATTGCGCGCGACTGGACCCTCGGCTGGAACCTGACCTACAAGAGTGACCGTCAGTTCTTCAAGGACTACTCGTTCACCAGTTTTGGCGACAACGGCGAGACCTCCACGATCTATCTGGAAGGCAAGACCGACCGTAACGCGCTGTCTGTCAAAGCCTATGCGTATCAGATCTCCCAGGAGGACTATACGGACAGCCAGTTCAACGCCAATGGCTTCTCTCCGGTCGGCAGTTCCCTGCAGGACAAGCAGCCGCTCGTTCTGCCCGTGATCGACTATGACTATGTGTTCGCGGATCCGATCCTCGCCGGTGAGTTGGCACTGACTGCCAACTTCACCTCGCTGACACGCGATGAAACGGATGCTTTCTCCATTGATGGCGGCACAACCGCGAAATTCCGTGGTATCGACGGCACCTTCTCGCGCGTGTCCGTGAAGGGGAACTGGCGCCGCACATTCATCGATCCGCTTGGACAGTCATTCACGCCGTTTGCCTACATGCGCGGTGACCTGTTCTTTCTGGCCTCACCCGATTCTGACGTGACCGCTCTCACAGGCGAAAGTTTCGTCGGCCGTGCAATGCCCGCAATCGGCCTGGAATACCGCTATCCGTTCATTGCAACCTTCAACGGCGGCAACCAGATCCTGGAGCCCGTCGCCCAGGTTGTGGCCCGTCCGAACGAGCAGCGGATCGGCGAACTGCCGAACGACGACGCGCAAAGCATCGTCTTTGATACGACGACCCTGTTCGACTACGACAAGTTCTCGGGCTTTGACCGCGCCGAAGGCGGCACACGTCTTAACGTCGGCCTGAACTACAAACTGCAACTGGATAGCGGCTACTATGTCAGCGGCCTGTTCGGCAGGTCCTATCAGCTTGCCGGCGACAACTCCTATGCCATTCCGGACATACTCGGTGCGACGCAGGATTCCGGTCTGGAAACTTCCTTGTCCGATTACGTCGGCAGCCTCTATCTGGACACGCAATACGGTGTGAAGGTCGGCGCCCAGGCCCGGCTCGACAAGGAAGATTTCACCGTGAACCGGATACAGGCACAGGCCAGCGGTATCTACGGCCCGGTCGTGTCCTCCCTAGCCTATGCGTTCCTGAACGCGCAGCCGGATGTCGGGATCGATGATCCGCGAGAGGAACTGCTAGGCTCCGCAAGCCTTCGCCTTGAGGAAAACTGGCGCATTTTCGGCTCCATGCGATACGATCTGCAAAACAGCAACATCGTGCAGGACGGTCTCGGGATCGGTTATGACGACGAAGGTTTTTCGCTGTCCGTCACCTATGCTGAAGACCGCAGCCGCAACGATGGCGATGACGTCAACCGGACGCTTTATTTCCGCATCGGGTTGAGGACCATCGGCACGACACAGGTTTCAAGCGGCGCTCTCAACTAGGCCATCTGACTGACCGTAGGTCATCATGCCGCCATGAAAAAAGGCATGATGCGTGGAACCTTTGAAATTTCGGGCATGATATGCGAAACATCATGTCATAAAACAACGAACTTCGGTTTGGCCTCAAGCCAGCACGGATGGTTATTCAATGCGACTTCGTATCGTTCCGGTATTCTTTGGACTAGCTTTGATCCTGGCAGCGCCGCTGGCAACGCCTTCCCATGCAGCGATCAAGATCATCGTCAACGATGTGCCGATTACCGACTACGACATCAGCCAACGCGCCCGGCTGATTACAATGACCCAGCGCAAGTCCGCATCCATCGCCAAAAAACAGGCGGAAGAGGAACTGGTCGACGACCAGGTCAAACTTGCCGAAGCCGAGCGTGTCGGCGTTGACGTCAGCCAGACGGAAGTCGACAACGCTTTCAACAACATTGCCCGCAATGTGAAGATGTCTCCGGCCCAGCTTTCCAAGGCGCTTCGCAGTGGCGGTGTTCAGCCCGATACCTTGAAGGAGCGCCTCAAGGCGCAGCTTGCCTGGAACCAGGTGTTGCGGTCCCGTTTCAGTGGCCGGATCGAAGTGGATGAGTCCGACGTGATCGCGGCCTTGAAGAAGACCGACGAGGAAGACCGTCAGAAGTCCGTGGAATATGACCTCAAAAGGGTCATTGTCGTGGTACCGAAGAACTCCTCCGGTGGTTTCAAGTCCAAGCGCAAGAACGAGAGCAACCAGATCCGGGCTGCTTTCAACGGCTGCGATGAATCCGGCGCCATTCTCGGCAAATACAGCGAAGTGGTTGTGCAGCCTATCGGACGCCGGCTCGAAACCGAGCTTCCGGAAAACATGCGCGCCGAAATCGAAAAAATGACGCCGGGCAAGTTGACGAAACCGTCCACCACGCCCGTCGGTTACGAAATGATCGCGGTTTGCGGAAAACGCGAAATCGCTTCGGACATAGCCGTTCGCACGGAACTTGAAAACGAGCTGCGACAGAAGGAAGGCGAAAGCCAGTCCCGTCGGTATCTCCTGGAAATCCGCCGTCGTTCCACCATCATTTATCGCTGATCCTACATGCGCTCCAACCAGAAGCCGATCGCCGTCAGCATGGGAGAACCTGCCGGGATCGGCCCGGACCTGGCTCTGATTGCATGGGCTAATCGCAAAGCTCTCGGATTGCCGCCATTCTACATTCGCGGTGACGAATCCCTGCTGCACGAACGTGCACAGAAAATGGGCCTGAACGCCCGGCTCAGGCTGGTAGCGCAGGACGAAGCCGTTGCGACTTTCACCAAAGCTTTGCCCGTTGTACAGACCGGGCCGGCCCTACCCGACCAGCCGGGTGTGGAAGCACCTGAAACGGCAGCTTCCGTTGTTGCTGCTATTGAAGGGTGTGTCGACGATATAAAGTCCGGCCATGCCTGCGCCCTCGTGACCAGTCCGATCAACAAGGCTGCGCTTTACCGAACCGGCTTCGCCTTCCCCGGCCATACGGAATATCTGGGCTCCCTTGCAGAGATGCACTGGCCAGGAGAACCGGCAAAACCCGTGATGATGATTGCCGGACCGGAGTTGATGGTGGTTCCGGTCACCATTCACATTCCAATTCGCGATGTTCCGGCATCTCTCACGACTGAACTTATCGTTGAGACTGCGGAAATTACCGCACGCGACCTCAAGACCAGGTTTGGCTACACGTCGCCACGATTGGCGATTTGCGGGCTGAACCCTCATGCGGGTGAAAACGGCTCGATGGGAACAGAAGACCGCGACATTATCGAGCCAGCCATTTCTCGCCTGCGAGCGATGGGTATCGAGGCTACAGGTCCGCATCCAGCCGACACTCTGTTCCACCCGCCCGCACGGCAGCATTATGACTGCGTGCTTGGTATGTACCACGACCAGGTGTTGATACCGGCGAAGACCATCGGTTTCGACGAGAGCGTCAATGTTACGCTGGGTCTGCCTTTCGTGCGCACCTCTCCCGACCATGGCACGGCATACAACCTGGCTGGAACCGGCACCGCCCGGGTCGACAGTTTCGCTGCGTCCTTGCGCATGGCGGATGTGCTTGCCAACCCCGAGCGGTTCTAGGGCGACAGCGATCAATGGCTCAGATAGACGACCTGCCCCCGTTGCGCGACGTCATCGCCGCTCATGGTCTCAATGCGAAAAAGTCGCTGGGACAGAACTTCCTTCTCGATCTCAATCTCACCTCTCGCATCGCCCGATCTGCGGGCAGTCTAGAAGATTGCACCGTTCTGGAAGTCGGCCCTGGTCCCGGTGGGCTGACCCGTGCCCTGCTGGCCGCAGGAGCGAAGCGGGTGATCGCGATTGAAAAGGACAGCCGTTGCCTGCCGGCTCTTGCCGAAATCTCGGCACACTATCCGGGGCGCCTGGAAGTCATCGAAGGCGATGCCCTTGAAATCGATCCGGTGGCCCTGACTGGAGGAGACAAGGTCCGCATTGCCGCGAACCTGCCTTACAACGTTGGCACCCAGCTGCTTATCAATTGGATCACGACACCGCAGTGGCCGCCATTCTGGTCGTCACTGACGCTGATGTTCCAGAAGGAAGTCGGTGAGCGGATCAGCGCGTCCCCTGCGTCCAAGGCCTATGGCAGGCTTGCAGTTCTGGCAGGCTGGCGCTGCAAGGGCGGGATCCTGTTTGACATCAGCCCAAAGGCGTTCACACCGCCCCCGAAAGTGACGTCGGCTGTGGTTCATCTGACGCCAAATCCTTCGCCCCTGCCCTGCGACCTGAAAGCCCTTGAAAAGATTACCGCTGCGGCCTTTGGCCAGAGACGCAAGATGCTGCGTGCCAGCCTCAAGTCACTGACACCGGACGCAGAAAACCTCGTCACGAAGGCCGGGTTGAAACCGACGGCTCGTGCCGAAGAAATCGACATCGCCGGGTTCGTTGAACTTGCCAACACGTTCAGGGCCGCTCAGGCAGTTTGACGACTGGCGGGATGCTGGAAAGTTCCGATCTACGGCACTTGCCCGCCTGAACGGCTTTCAGGTTATCCGGGTTATCCAACCCGAGATCGCGCATCATCCAATCCGGCATTTGGTTTCTTCGGTCAGCCTTGTCCGGACCGGTGTACCAAACGTTTCGTTTTCTTGAAAACAGGACCCTTAAAAAGCTGACCATTGTCTCATCTCCCGCTGATGACGGGCAGAAGATGTCAAAACCTTTTTAGAATGTAATTGAATGATGCTGCATGGTATCATTCAAAAATGAATGAAACCGATTTTGACTGGGATGCCGTACGCGTCTTTCTTGCTGTTGCCGAGAATCAGAGCCTCAGCAAGGCCGCCCAGGTTCTTTGCCTGTCCCAACCAACCGTCGGCCGCCATATTGCGCGGTTAGAAGAACAGTTGGACGTACAATTGTTCGATCGACGCCAGACCGGCTACGAACTGACGGGTGGTGGCCGACGTTTGATCAAGATTGCCAGATCCATGGCACGCGGAGCCGCGGACTTCAGGCGCGCGGTTGATCTGGAAAAAGTCGGTTCAAAAGAGCAGGTCTGCAGGATCACGCTCGGTGAATGGGGGCAGCATTATCTGACACGGCACGTCGACCAGATAACCGATGGTCTTGACGGAGTCCGGATAGAATTTTTCGCGGACGATGCCTTCTGGGATCTCAGCCGGAACTCCGCCGACATCGCCATCGGTAACAGACAGCCTAAACATCCGCACCTGATTGTCCAGAAACTGGGTGAGATCCAGTTTCACGTCTACGCCTCAAAGGACTACTGCCGAAAGCGACCGGACGCAGTTGACCCTTCGACCTGGCAGGAACAGATCTGGGCGGGATATTGCGGCAGCCGGGCGCGGCTCAAGTCCTCGCAGTTGCTCAACGCCATTCTGCTGGGCAAGACATGCCGCTACTCCGTCAACAATTCCGTATCGCTCTGCAATATTCTGAACGCCGGGCACGCCATGGGCGTTCTACCAGACTGGATCGCGGAAACGGAGGGTCTGACACGCCTGACCGCTTCCCCACTCGATCAGGGAGAGTCATGGATGAGCTTTCACGAAAGACTGCGTTTCCACCCGGTGCTGTCGGAGGTCAAGGATCGCGTCGCCAAGCTCTTTCGGCAGAAGTTTTCAGAAACAGCATCTCGAGCAGAGCAAAGGGATAAAGCTCATGTCGCAGGTGCAGGCTCTTCGTCTTCCTAGCTTCTATTGACGCTGAATGGCCAGTCCAAACAGCGCTTGAGACGTCAGGATTTTTCGGCCAGCTCGTTTTCCAGATCATCGACCATGCCCTGAATGAGCGGACCGATTTTCGGCGAACGGAACTGCTTCAGTCTTTCTGCTTTCAGGATTGCGCGAACGTTTTCGTAAGCGCGTTCCAGATCGTCATTCACCACAACATAATCGTATTTCGACCAGTGGCGCATTTCACCAACCGCAGTCTTCATCCGCTTGAGGATAACAGTGTCCTCATCTTCAGCACGCCGCTTCAGACGTGATTTCATTTCCGCGATGGACGGCGGCAGAATGAAAATGGAAACGACATCGTCACGCATCTTTTCATAGAGCTGGAAGGTACCCTGAATATCGATGTCGAACAGGATGTCCTTGCCATTTTCAATAGCATTTTCGACCGGTCCACGCGGTGTGGCGTAGTAGTTGCCATGCACCTCGGCCCACTCCAGCAGCTCATCATGCTCGCGCATCTGCTCGAACCTGCCGGCATCAATGAAGTGGTAGTGCACGCCGTCAACTTCGCTGGACCTGCGTGGCCGCGTGGTCACGGAGATCGACAGGGCAAGATTGTCTTCGTTCTGCAGCAGGAGGCGAGCGATCGTCGACTTTCCGGCTCCGGACGGTGACGACAGCACCAGCATCAGGCCACGGCGCTGCTGCTCGGCCTGTTCCGCACTGACAGTGGTTCCCGTTGAGGTACCGGCAGGTGCGTCGGTCATGTGGCTCACTCCAGATTCTGTATCTGCTCACGCATTTGATCGATAACGGACTTCAGGTCCAGCCCAATGGCTGTCAGGTCCACGTCGTTGGACTTTGAACACAAAGTGTTGGCTTCCCGGTTAAATTCCTGAGCCAGGAAATCCAGGCGCCTTCCGATTGCTCCACCGGTGTCCATCAATTCACGCACGGCTGCCACATGGGCATGCAGGCGATCCAGCTCTTCACGGATGTCAGCCTTGGTTGCCAGGAAGACAGCTTCCTGATGCACGCGCTGTGGATCCAGTTGACCGTCCGAGGCATCCATCAGCTCTGCGAGCTGTCGCTTCAGCCGTGCCTTTATGGCGTCCGGTTTGCGCGCAGGCAGATCCTCGGCGGCCTGGGTCAGTTCGGCGATCCTGTCGATCTGATCTCGTACCACCCTGCCAATTGCCTGCCCCTCGCTGTGGCGCATGTCGACAAGGTCAATCAGCGCAGCATCCAGGGTCGTCAGAAGAGTGTTGTGAAGCGCTGCCTGAACCGCTTCGTCTTCTTCGGGCTCCTTGAGCTCAAAGACGCCTTTTTGCGCCAGAATGGCGTCAAGCGACGGCGGAGCAAGATCAGGTACCCGGTTCTTGAGGAGATCGATTGTCGCAAAGACAGCTTCAAGAGCCGATTCATTGACCTGGAGCTGCTGTTCGGACTGGTCTCTCTGCATGGAGAGCCCAACGGAAACATTTCCGCGCCGAAGAAGCTTGCCGCAACGCTCGCGGATCTTCGGTTCGAGCGTCTCCAAACCCGTCGGGATGCGGATACGAAGGTCAAGGGACTTGCCGTTGACAGATCTCAGTTCCCAGGTCCAGCGAACCGATCCGGATTCTCCAAGGGCCCGTGCAAAGCCCGTCATGCTGGCAAGTGCCATGTGCCCCCCTTTGCGAATGTGCCGCCACCGGCCCGCCGCAAAGGCGGGCTCCTGTCAATTGGATGTGGCTGGCTGCGTTTCCTGGTTCTGCTCCGCCTGACGACGGTCTCTTTCCACCTGACGCCACTTGCGGACGTTTGCCTGGTGCTGCTCGTAGGTCTCGGCAAAGATGTGGCCACCGGTTCCGTCGGCCACGAAATAGAGATCCTGCGTGCGGGAAGGATTGGCGACCGCTTCCATGGCCGCGCGGCCCGGATTACCGATCGGTCCTGGCGGCAAGCCGTCGATCTGGTAGGTGTTGTACTTGTTGTCCGCCTTCAGCTCGGATTGCTTGATTGCCGAGCGGTCCTTGAGCCACGCTTCACCGCCATAAAGACCGTAAAGGATCGTAGGGTCGGACTGCAGGCGCATGTTCTTGTTGAGACGGTTCACGAAAACACCGGCGACGCGCGGTCGCTCGTCTGCCAGGGCTGTTTCCTTTTCCACGATCGACGCGAGAATAACCAGGTCTTCCGGCGTTTCGACCGGCAGGCCTTCCGTCCGGCGCCCCCAGATTTCGCTCAGCAGCTTGGACTGCGCCGCTTTCATCTGGTTGAGAACTTCCTGGCGCGAGGCGCCGCGTGCAAAGGTATAGGTTTCAGGAAGCAGTGCACCTTCTTCCGGAACTTCGGTTATCTCGCCAACAAGCACTGGGTGCTCGCGCACGCGCTCGATGATCTGGGCGGTGGTCCAGCCTTCCGGGATCGTTACCGAATGGGTGACGGCATTGCCTTCCACCAGATCGGTCATGATCTCCTGCATCGAGACGCCGGGCGCAAAAGCGTATTCACCGGCTTTCAGTTTGGTGGCGTTCTTGTAGAAGCGGATGCCCAGGTTGAAGATCCACTCGTCGAGCAGATTGTCGCTGATGACGCCCTGCCCTGAAAGCCTGTCGGTAATACCCGAAAGCCCGGCACCTGAAGAAATCACCACGGTGGCGTCTTTCTGCAGCGGGCCCTTTTCCTCGAATTTCTGTTTGCCGAAATAAAGCGCGCCCCCGAACGCGGCAAGTCCGAACACGGTCAATGTGATGACCATGTTGATCAGAATGACGAAGGGGTTGCGTACGTGCCTGGAGCGTTGCGGAGGCGCAGGCGCCGGTTCCGGCTGCAAGGCTTCACGCGGGCTTTTGGGCTTAATGCGCATATTGGGTCGCACCTCCAAGATTGAGCCCCCAAATCCCTGACTTAGGCTCAAACGGACCAGTTGTCACAATCAAAGTTTCAGGCCGGCCCGAGAGAATCGGACCGGCCTGAAGAACTTGAATGGGTTATGCGGCAACTTTGCGGAAGACAAGCGAGGCATTTGTGCCGCCGAAGCCGAACGAGTTCGAAAGGGCGACATTGATATCCAGCTTCTTCGGCTTGTGCGGCACCAAGTCGATAACCGTCTCGACAGACGGGTTATCGAGGTTGATCGTCGGCGGAGCCATACCGTCACGCATGGCCAGAACCGAGAAAATGGCCTCGACCGCACCAGCAGCACCGAGAAGGTGACCGATGGAAGACTTGGTCGACGACATTGTCAGATCGGCGGCATGTTCTCCCGCAAGCCGGGTGACAGCGCCAAGTTCGATCTCGTCGCCAAGCGGCGTCGAGGTTCCATGAGCATTCACATAGTCGATGTCGGCCGGCGTGACCTGGGCGCGCTTCAGCGCAGCTTCCATGCAACGGTAGGCACCATCCCCATCGGAGGACGGAGCGGTGATGTGATAAGCATCGCCGGACAAGCCGTAACCGATGATCTCACCGTAGATCTTTGCGCCGCGGCGAACTGCATGCTCGTATTCTTCGAGCACGACGACACCGGCACCTTCGCCCATCACAAAGCCGTCGCGGGCGACGTCGTAAGGGCGGGAACCTTTTTCGGGAGTGTCGTTGAAAGCCGTGGAAAGCGCACGGCAGGCAGCAAAGCCCGCGAGTGCAAGACGGCAGACCGGAGATTCCGTACCGCCGGCAACCATGACATCCGCATCACCGAAGGCAATCAGCCGCGATGCATCGCCAATGGCGTGCGCGCCGGTCGAACACGCGGTCACGACAGCGTGGTTCGGGCCCTTCAGGCTGTGACGGATCGAGACATACCCGCCGGCAAGGTTGATCAGACGGCCGGGAATGAAAAACGGAGAAATGCGGCGCGGGCCTTTTTCGGCCAGCAGATTGGCGCCCTGCTCGATGCCTTGAAGACCACCTATGCCGGAGCCGATCAAAACGCCAGAGCGCACCTGTTGTTCGTAAGTCTCGGCCTTGTAGCCGGAATCTGCCATCGCCTGATCGGCGGCTGCCATCGCGTAGACGATGAAATCATCGACCTTGCGCTGTTCCTTGACGTCCATCCAGTCATCCGGATTGAACGCGCCTTCAACGGACGAGTCACGCGGGATCTGACATGCGATCTGGCAGGCCAGATCGTCAACTTTGAAATTCGTGACCTTGTTGGCCCCGCTCTGTCCTTCAAGGATCTTTTTCCAAGTGACATCGACACCACAGCCAAGCGGCGTCACCATGCCCAACCCAGTTACGACAACTCGCCTCATACACCCGCACTTACGTTGGAAGGGCCAGGCGGGGTTTCGCCCCGCCGGCCCGATCTTCAAACATTCACAAGAAGGGGGTAACCCTTACTTGTTGGCTTCCAGGAATTTGACAGCATCGCCAACGGTCAGGATGGTTTCTGCTGCGGTGTCCGGGATTTCTACGCCGAATTCTTCTTCGAACGCCATGACCAGCTCGACCGTGTCAAGGCTGTCTGCGCCCAGGTCGTCGATGAAGCTTGCACCTTCAACAACTTTGTCAGCATCTACGCCGAGGTGCTCAACGACGATTTTCTTTACCCGATCCGCGATATCGCTCATCTTTCACTTCCTTAGTTTTCATCTATTCGTCACTCGCGAAACTGCCCCCATCCGGTTTACAAACAAGCGGTGGCGCGAACTCGCGGTCTTTAAGATGTCGCCGCACACCAGGCCAGTTTATTTGGCCAACTGTGCAATTCGAAACAATCGGCGGGTTGGTAACACACTTTGTTGACCTTTACCAGCCGATCCAGACCGCTTGTGAGCGGCCCGGATTCTTTTTGCCTGCTCGGCAAAAATTCCTTTTAAATCATAGCCATGCCGCCATTAACGTGCAGGGTCTGCCCGGTCACGTAAGCGGCTTCGTCGCTGGCCAGGTAGACGGCGGCTGCGGCAATCTCTGCGGAAGTGCCCAAACGCCCTGCAGGCACGCTCGTCAAAATCGATTCTTTTTGCTTGTCGTTCAGCGCATCGGTCATTGCCGTTTCGATGAAACCGGGCGCAATCGTATTGACCGTGATGTTGCGGCTGGCGACTTCCCGGGCAAGCGACTTGTACATGCCGATCATGCCAGCCTTGGCTGCCGCATAGTTGACCTGACCGGGGTTACCGGTGACACCAACGACGGACGTAATGCCGACGATGCGGCCGGACCGACGCTTCATCATGCCCTTGATTGCGGCGCGGCACAGACGGAAACCGGACGACAGGTTCACTTCCAGAACCTGATCCCACTCTTCGTCCTTCATGCGCATGAAGATGTTGTCGCGCGTGATCCCGGCATTGTTCACCAGAATGTCGACGGAGCCCATTTTCTCTTCAGCCGCCGGTAACAAGGCATCAACAGCCGCGCGGTCGGACAGATTGGCCGGCGTCACATAGGCGCGTTCGCCGAGATCAGCAGCAAGCGCTTCCAGCTTTTCAGCCCGCGTGCCGGACAAGGAGACGGTTGCGCCCTGTGCATGGAGCGACCGGGCGATTGCTTCGCCGATCCCACCGGTGGCACCGGTGACAAGCGCGTTTTTCCCTTCCAAGCTGAACATTCGGGATCCTTCCATTGTTCCTGTTTGGGTCCGCGGCGGACCAAATCGTCGCCTCGGCCGATATAAGCCTTATCCGGAGATCTTTTCCATAAGGGCGTCGATGTCTTCCGGAGAATTGACCGCCATGCCGGTGGCTTCCTTGGCGATCCGCTTGACCATGCCGGTCAGCACCTTGCCTGTCCCAACCTCGACAAAGGTGTCGACACCGTTGTCGGCAAGCCAGGTGATGCTTTCGCGCCAACGCACGGTACCGGTCACCTGCTGAACAAGACGATCGCGAATTTCATTTGCGTCAGTGATCGGGCGCGCCAGCACGTTTGCGACCAGCGGCACGGCAGGAGAGCGGATTTCGGCATTCGCCAGAGCTTCGGCCATCTTGTCGGCAGCCGGGCCCATCAGGGAACAATGGAACGGTGCGCTGACCGGCAGCATCACCGCACGGCGCGCGCCCCTGGCCTTGGCAATCTCGACGGCGCGCTCGACGGCGGCCAGATGACCGGAAACAACCACCTGCCCCGGCGCGTTGTCGTTCGCGGCCTGGCAGACTTCGCCCTGTGCGGCAGCCTCGGCCACTTCTGCGGCAACATCAAACTCCAGCCCGAGCAACGCAGCCATTGCGCCCTGACCGGCCGGAACCGCATCCTGCATGGCATCTCCGCGCACGCGCAGGAGCTTTGCAGCGGTCGCAATATCCAGGCTGCCGGCAGCAGCCAGCGCGGAATATTCACCAAGCGAATGTCCTGCGACAAAGGAAACACTGCCGGCAAGATCGAGGCCGCGGGCTTCCAGAACGCGCATGGTCGCAAGGCTGACCGCCATAAGTGCAGGCTGAGCATTTGCTGTCAGTGTCAGCGTTTCTTCCGGACCAGTCCACATGACATCGGACAGCTTCTGGCCAAGCGCCTCGTCGACTTCGTCGAAAACGGCTTTTGCTTCCGGGAACGCATCGGCAAGGGCTTTACCCATTCCAACGCCTTGACTGCCCTGGCCGGGAAATGTGAATGCAATGGTCATCTGGAAACGCCTCCGTGACTCGTGAGCGGACCTTAGTTGTTCTTATAGCGAAAGGTCGACGGCTTATTAGAAAGCGGAGAAGACAGCCCGTGCAGGCTGAAATCGAACTTGGCGCGAGGCTATGATACGGTCTTGACCAAACTGTCAAGGCCCACAGGGCAATCATTTCCGCTTTTCGGGCGGTTTTGCCGGTTTTCCTTTGTCCTGATTATCCCTGAAATGCCCGGCAACCCGATGGGCATTGTCTTGCGCGCGAAACCGGTCCTCCCCTTACCTGCTTCGGGAACTCGATTTATATAGACAGTCAGGCAATCTTCCAAATCGGCAGCGTTCGTATCTTCTCCAGATTTTCGATCCTTTCGGGCGTATGCTGCTTGCAATTTCCGCAAAACAGAGTATAGAGCGCGCTTCATCCGGGGTTTGGCCGGGGGCTGAACGGAAGGGCATGACGCCAGGATCCTTGATCGGATCCGACTTCCCGTGTTCCCGCTCTCGTTAGAATTCTCGTGCCTTTCCGGGGCTACGAGGAGGCTCTGCGCCGATCCCGCGTTGTCAACACGAAGAAAGGCTATTTCCATGCCTCTTTACGAGCACGTATTCCTGGCTCGCCAGGACGTTTCGGCCCAGCAGGTCGAACAACTCGTCGAACAGTACAAGGGCCTCATCGAAGGCGCTGGCGGTACTATCGGCAAGGTGGAAAACTGGGGTCTGCGTTCCCTCGCATACCGCATCAAGAAGAACCGCAAGGCTCACTACACCCTCATGAACATCAACGCTCCGCACGCCGCGGTTGCCGAGATGGAACGTCAGATGGGTCTGAGCGAAGACGTTCTGCGTTTCATGACCTTCAAGGTCGATGAACTCGACGAAGAGCCGTCTGCAATGATGCAGAAGCGCGACCGTGACGACCGCCGTGGTGGCGATCGTGGTGGCCGCTTTGGTGGTGGCGATCGCGGCGGCGACCGCGGTGGACGCGGTGGCGACCGCGGTGAGCGCGCTCCGCGCCGCGCAGAAGGGGAGTAAGATTGATGGTTGATATTGCACAGCTCCCGAGCCGCCGTCCGTTCTTCCGTCGCCGGAAGACCTGCCCGTTCTCCGGCACCAACGCGCCGAAGATCGATTACAAGGACATCCGTCTGCTGCAGCGCTACATTTCCGAGCGCGGCAAGATTGTTCCGAGCCGCATCACCGCGGTTTCCGCGAAGAAGCAGCGTGAACTGGCCCGTGCGATCAAGCGCGCCCGCCTGCTCGGCCTGCTGCCGTTCGTGATCAGCTAAGCGTTTCTCGAAAATCTTGAGACGTTTCTTTCGGGGCTTCCCGAAAGACCCGAATTGGGGCCGCGGGCAAACGGCCTCTAACCATCCTCAACGGGTGGGACAGTAGGAGAAATGACATGCAAGTTATCCTTCTTGAGCGTATCGCCAAGCTCGGCCAGATGGGCGACACCGTTCGCGTACGCGACGGCTATGCCCGTAACTTCCTGCTGCCGCAGGGCAAGGCACTGCGCGCCAACAAGTCGAACCTCGAGCGTTTTGAGCGTGAGCGCGTTCAGCTCGAAGCTCGTAACCTTGAGCGCAAAAACGAAGCTGAAGGCGTTGCCTCCAAGCTCGACGGCGAATCCCTGGTGATGATCCGTTCCGCTGGTGAAACCGGCCAGCTCTACGGTTCCGTTTCCACGCGCGATATTGCTGACGGCCTGACCAATGCCGGCTTCTCCGTTTCCCGCAGCCAGGTTGAACTGCGCAACCCGATCAAGACGATCGGTCTGCACAGCGTTCTGATCCAGCTGCACCCGGAAGTCGAAGTCGCCATCAGCGTCAACGTTGCCCGTTCTGAAGACGAAGCTGTCCGTCAGGCTGCCGGCGAAGATCTCTCCACGCCGGAAATGGACGTCTTCGAATTCGAAGAAGACGAAGAAGCAGAAGACACCGAAGAAGGTGCAGAAGCTTCCGAAGAAGCAGCGGAAGAAGAAGCCTAAGCACTTCGCTTCCCTTGTGGACTTTAGAAAACGGCGCTGGCTTCAGCGCCGTTTTTTTGTTTGCCGGCAACTTTTTGAAATGATGGCAAGCCACGCCTAATCCTGGCTTTTCAGTTTCCGGTTTAAGGCCTTGAAACTGCTTGAAAATTCATTAACCAGCTATTAATCTTCTCGAAAATATCATAAATTTCAATAACTAAGAGGTAGGCCCTTGAGTCTTCAATCGAGTTCAGAGTCAAGCTGGATTCGATTCTTTCCCCGCTGATTTGTCCAAGCCGGTGGGAATCGAAATCAGCCATTTTTGAACCTTGAGCCCTCCCCCGTCACAGAGTATTCCCAATGAACTTGGGTCAACGGGGGTCGTTATGAAGGGCACGCTACAGAAGGTCGAAACGGAAGAAGACATCCAGCGCTTGGCACCACACAATGCCGAGGCTGAACGTCAGCTTCTGGGGGCGATTCTCGTTAACAACGAGACGTTCTACCGGGTCTCAGACTTTCTGGAACCACATCATTTTTTCGTGCCTGCTCACCAGGATATCTACGAGAAGATCAGCCATCTGATCCGCGCCGGCAAAACCGCGTCGCCGATCACGCTGAAGACCTTCTATCCCGCCAACGCGAAGATTGCGGATCTGTCCGCGACCCAGTTTCTTCTGCGCCTGGCTGGTGATGCCGCCTCGATCATCAACGCCGAAGATTATGGCCGGACCATCTACGACCTGGCGATCCGTCGCAATCTGATCCGCATCGGCGAGGACATGGTCAATATCGCCTTCGACGCCCCGATCGATGTGCCCCCCTCCCAGCAGATCGATGATGCCGAGCGCCGCCTGTTCGAACTTGCAGAAACCGGCCGCAGCGAAGGCGGGTTCGTCGCGTTTGGCGACGCCCTGACCGAAACCATCGAGATGGCGCACGCCGCCTATAACCGTGAAGGTGCCCTTTCCGGTATTTCCACAGGCCTGCGCGAACTGGACCGTTTGATGGGGGGTCTGCAGCATTCGGACTTGATCGTGCTTGCCGGTCGTCCCGCGATGGGCAAGACCTCCCTGGCAACCAACATCGCCTACAACATCGCCCAGTCCTACAAGTCCGAAGAACAGCCCGACGGCTCGATCAAGACCGTCAACGGCGGCGTTGTCGGCTTCTTCTCTCTGGAAATGTCGGCCGAACAGCTGGCCACCCGTATCATTTCCGAACAGGCGGAAATCTCGTCCTCGAAAATCCGCCGTGGCGATATCACCGAAGCGGAATTCGAGAAGCTGGCCGCCTGTGCGCAGACCATGCAGGCCGTCCCGCTTCATGTGGACCAGACCGGTGGTATTTCCATCGCCTCGCTGGTTGCCAAGGCACGGCGTCTGAAGCGTCAGCGCGGTCTCGACCTGCTCGTGGTCGACTATATCCAGCTCTTGTCAGGCTCGAACAAGAACTCCGGCAACCGCGTCCAGGAAATCACCGAAATCACCACGGGCCTGAAGGCGCTTGCGAAGGAACTTCACGTCCCGATCATCGCGCTGTCACAGCTCTCCCGTCAGGTGGAATCGCGTGACGACAAACGACCGATGATGTCGGATCTGCGTGAATCAGGCTCCATCGAGCAGGACGCCGACGTGATCCTGTTCGTGTTCCGCGAAGAATATTACCTGTCCAAGACCGAGCCGGAATTCGGAACTGTCGAACACGAGAACTGGCAACGGGACATGGAGCGGCTCAAAGGCAAGGCAGAAGTCATCATCGCCAAGCAGCGTCACGGCCCGACCGGTACGGCGAACCTGCACTTTGAAGGCCAGTACACCCGCTTCTCCGATCTTGCCGAAGAAGATCACCTGCCTGAACGCTACGAATAACAGGCGTCTTCGCGATTTTGGATGGTCCTTGAGACAAGGTGCCCCGATAGCCGCCTGATGCCGCATTCAAACTCTCGTCTGCGGCTCACTTGCGGCATTTGGCAATGAACACTCCGTCGCTCACGATTAAGCCACTGTTAAAACTCCTCACTTACTTTAAGTAGAAAGAATTTCGCCTAAAATCTTTTCCAGGTGACCGCATCTTGTATTCGTCGGCACAAAAACTCCTCGAAGAAGCTCGCATCTTTCCGCGTAAAAGATGCAAGTGGTCCGGCCTTTTGAAGCAGGACGCGACCCATCGCCCCTGCGTGGTCGAAGACATCAGCGTCGGTGGTTGCCGCGTTGCGACCAACACCAAGGGTCTTGAACGGCATCAGCGCATCACCATCGAAATCGAAAGCCGGAAATTGCGGTTTTACGGTGAAATTCGGTGGGTGCGCTCCGGCGAAGCCGGCGTCGAATTCCTCTATATGGATTGAGCTTCCGCTCTTCAGCGCACTTCCCGTGGGGAGCGCTGCAGTGCGCTTCACTTGGTCACGGTTTTGGCAGTTTGGCCGTTGGTGCAAATACGCCTCGATGCGCTAAGCTCACTCTCGAATTTCAGACATTGATTCTGACTGGAGAGATATTCGGACCGTGCCTGCGACGATTGAACAAGCTTTCCCATCCAATCTTTACGGCGGACGACTGACGATCGACCTTGATGCGATCGTGTCGAACTGGTCCTTGCTGAAAGGCAAGGTAAGCGACAGCACCGATTGCGCTGCCGTTCTGAAGGCCGATGCCTATGGAACCGGACAGGACAAAACCGCTGCAGCCCTCTACCAGGCGGGATGCAGGACGTTTTTCGTCGCGGTGCCGACCGAGGCCCTGACGTTGCGCGCAAGTCTTCCGGACGCCGTCATCTACGTGCTCGACGGGCTGTTTCCGGGAACGGCCGACCACTTTCTGACCCATGACATCCGTCCCGTCCTCGGCAGTCTGGAAGAACTCCTGGAATGGGCGGAAGTCTGCAAGGCGTCGGGCAAGAACAATGCCGCCGCTGTCCATGTCGATACCGGCATCCACCGTTTGGGCCTGTCTCCGGCTGAACTCACCCGCGCTCTGGGTGACAACACCGTTCTGGGGCCGTTCCAGCCATCACTGGTGATGAGCCATCTTGCCTGTGGCTCGACACCCGACCACGACATGAACCGGCGGCAGCTCAAGCTGTTTACGGAGACAACCGCCCCCTTCCCTCACATTCCGCGGTCATTGGCAAATTCCGCCGGGGTGCTGCTTGGCCCGGACTACCACTTCGACCTTGTCCGTCCCGGGATCGCGCTTTACGGCGGGCTGGCCATCGAAACCGAGCCCAACCCGATGAAACCGGTCGCCAAGGTGGAAGCACGCATCATGATCGTGCGCGACGTTCCACAGGGCGATACCATCGGCTATGGCGCGAAACAAACCGCAAAGCGCCCCTTGCGCAATGCCGTCGTGGCTGCCGGTTATGCCGACGGCATGATCCGTCGTGCCGGCTCTACGGACGACCGCCCGGGTGGCTTCGGGCTGATCGGCGGATACAAGGCGCCGATCCTCGGCCGGATTTCAATGGACATGATCACGCTCGACGTGACGGATGTGCCTGAACACCTGCTTCAGCGCGGCGCGTTTGTGGAAATGCTGGGGCCAGGTGTTGCAGCTTCCGATCTTGCCGCTTATGCGGAAACCATCGACTACGAATATCTGACAAGCCTCGGACGTCGGTTTGAGCGCGTCTATGCGCCCCTGACCTGACCGGAGCCGAGAGCGAAAGGCAATTTGCATGGCACGGCGCTCCACATCCTTCGTCTGCCAGTCCTGCGGCGCGGTTACCGCCAAGTGGGTTGGCCGTTGTGAAAGCTGCGGTGAATGGAACACCATCGTGGAGGAGCAGACCGGAGGCGGCGTCGGTGGCGGCCCCGGCAGGGCTTCCCGCAGCAAGGGCCGTGTCATTCCCCTTGTCGGCCTTTCCGGCGATGCCAAGGAAGCTCCGCGCATCCAGACGAAGGTGCCTGAACTTGACCGGGTGACCGGCGGCGGCTTCGTACGTGGGTCTGCCTTGCTTGTCGGCGGCGACCCCGGTATCGGCAAGTCCACATTGCTGATCCAGGCGGCTGCGCAACTGGCTAACCTTGGGCACAAGACCGTCTATATTTCAGGCGAAGAAGCCATTGGACAGGTTCGGCTTCGGGCCGAAAGGCTCGGGCTCGCCCAGGCACCCGTGGCACTGGCTGCGGAAACGAGCGTTGAAGACATTCTGGCGACGCTGGAATCCGACACGGCGCCGGCCCTTCTCATCCTCGACTCCATTCAGACGCTCTGGACAGACCAGGTGGAATCTCCTCCCGGCACCGTGACGCAGGTGCGTGCGTCCGCCCAGGCGATGGTGCGTTATGCCAAGAAGAACGGCACCACCCTTGTTCTTGTCGGACATGTGACCAAGGACGGACAGATTGCCGGTCCGCGCGTGGTCGAGCACATGGTCGACGCCGTGCTCTATTTCGAGGGTGACGGCGCTCACCAGTATCGTATCCTGCGCTCGGTCAAGAACCGCTTCGGCGCGACGGATGAAATCGGCGTTTTCGAGATGACCGGCAAGGGACTGCAGGAAGTCCCCAATCCTTCTGCCCTGTTCCTGGGAGACAGAAACACGTCCGCGCCCGGCGCAGCCGTTTTCGCCGGTCTGGAAGGTTCAAGACCTCTCCTGATCGAGATCCAGGCGCTCGTGGCGCAATCTTCTCTGGGAACACCGCGCAGGGCCGTCATTGGCTGGGACAGCGCGCGGCTTTCCATGATCCTGGCCGTGCTTGAGGCACGGTGCGGCGTCCGCTTTTCACAACATGATGTCTATCTGAACGTCGCCGGTGGTCTCAAGATCAACGAGCCTGGAGCCGATCTTGCCGTGGCAGCAGCGTTAATCTCCTCACTCAGCGGACTTGCCCTTCCGGCCAATTGCGTCTATTTCGGCGAAGTCAGCCTGTCGGGGGCCATCAGGCCGGTCGCCCAAGCCCCTTCCAGACTGAAAGAAGCCGAAAAACTCGGCTTCGATCAGGCTTACTGTCCGGAGGGCAATCTCAAGGACGGCACCGTGTCTTCGTTCAGGACGACAGGCGTGCCGGAACTTGGGGACTTTGTTGCCAAACTTTCGGCGGAGGCTAGTGCTACGGGGCAGACCTGACGCAAGATGGTGACGGGTTTGGGCAAAAAGTTTAAGCTCTTGAAAGAGCGCCAGACAGAGGATTTTTCAGGAACATGCCGATAACGCTGCTGGACGGACTGCTCTTGGTCATCATGTTCATCTCGGCGGTCCTTGCGATGATCCGCGGATTTGTCAGGGAAGTTCTTTCCATCGTTTCCTGGGTGGCTGCGGCAGCTGCGGCATTCCTGCTGTACGAACGGGTTCTTCCTTACACCAAGCAATATATCAACCATGACCTGGTTGCCATGGGCGTATCTGCCGCGGCAGTCTTTCTGGTCACGCTGCTTGTTGTCAGCTATATCACCATGCGGATTTCCGATTTCGTGCTCGACAGCCGGATCGGCGCCCTCGACCGGACCCTCGGGTTCGTGTTCGGAGCTGTGCGCGGTCTGCTGCTGGTCGTCGTCGCGATGATGTTCTTCAACTGGTTCGTCCAGCCGGAACAGCAGCCGAACTGGGTCAAGACCGCCAAGTCGCGGCCGATCCTGCTGTCCATCGGTGAACGGCTGGTGGCTGTGCTGCCAGAAGACCCGGAAAAGGCGATCCTGGACAAGATCCGGCAGAACAACCAGGCCGGAGGGGGAGCAACCCCGACTGATGAACCGGCCTACAGCGATTCAGAACGTCAGGGACTTGAACAGCTGACGACGGATAGTAACTAACAGGCCTTGGGCATAAACCAGGGACACTAACCGAGACTGGGGCAGTAACGGGCACCGCTTGAGGTGCAGCGTTGAATGAGGCATCCCGCGCCCAAATATGTGCGGGACGATGTACCATTTGCAAAGCGGCCAATGTTTCGTCCACCTGAGTGACGATGACAGACATTTGACCGCAAGACCCGGCCGGTCCTCCCACCGGCCAGAACGAAGGAGTGTTCGCCATGGCTGGCGGAACCGACGTGCACGAACCGTTCGACATCAATGCAGATACCTTGCGCGAAGAATGCGGTGTTTTCGGCATTCTGGGTCATGAGGATGCCAGCGCGCTGACCGCGCTCGGGCTTCATGCGCTCCAGCACCGCGGGCAGGAAGCAGCGGGGATCGTCACCGTTGACAACGAGCAGTTCCGTGCGGAACGCCATCTCGGCCTTGTGGGCGATCATTTCTCCGACGCCGACACTATCGAACGGCTGAGCGGAAAGGCCGCTGTCGGCCACGTTCGGTACTCGACGACCGGTGAAACCATCCTGCGGAACGTGCAGCCGCTCTTTGCCGAGCTGGACGGTGGCGGCATTGCCGTTTGCCACAACGGCAACTTCACCAACGCCCTCACCCTGCGCCGCCAGTTGATCCGAGACGGAGCAATCTGCCAGTCGACCTCCGATTCCGAGGTGGTCCTGCAGCTCGTTGCCCGCTCGCGCAAGGGCAAGATCGTCGAACGTTTCATCGACGCGATCACCCAGATGGAAGGTGCCTATTCTCTGGTGGCGCTGACTTCGAAGAAACTGATCGGCGCGCGTGACCCGCTCGGCATTCGCCCGCTGGTCCTGGGTGACCTGAACGGTGCTCCGATCCTGGCCTCGGAGACCTGCGCACTCGACATCATCGGGGCAAAGTTCATCCGCGAAGTGGAAAACGGCGAAGTTATCGTCTGCACGTCAACAGGGATTGAATCCTTCTTCCCGTTCGGCAAACGCCCGGCTCGTCCGTGTATCTTCGAATATATCTACTTCTCCCGCCCCGACAGCGTTGTCAGCGGTCGCAGCGTCTACGACGTTCGCCGGGAAATGGGGCGCCAGCTGGCCCGGGAATCCAACGTCGAAGCCGACGTGATCGTTCCGGTGCCGGACAGCGGTGTGCCGGCGGCCATCGGCTTCAGCCAGGAAAGCGGCGTGCCGTTCGAACTCGGCATCATCCGCAACCACTATGTCGGTCGCACGTTCATCGAACCGACCCAGCAGATCCGTGCACTTGGCGTGAAGATGAAACACTCCGCCAACCGGGCTCAGATCGAAGGCAAGCGCGTCGTGCTTGTGGACGACAGCCTTGTGCGCGGAACAACATCGGTCAAGATCGTGCAGATGATCCGCGAAGCGGGTGCGAAGGAAGTTCACTTCCGCCTGGCCAGCCCGCCGATCAAGTATTCCGACTACTACGGCATCGACACGCCGGTGCGTGAAAAACTGCTGGCTGCAAAATACGGTCTTGAGGAAATGCGTGCCTATATCGGTGCCGACAGCCTGGCCTTCCTGTCCGTCGATGGCATCTACAAGGCCATGGGCTACGATGGCCGCGACGATGCCAATCCGCAGTTCACGGATCATTGTTTCACCGGCGATTATCCGACGCCACTGACCGATCTTTCCGAGGATCAGGACTTCGTCAGCGCCCCTCGCCTGGTCGAGGTCGGCTAAAGCGCTCAAAACTCTTTGGACCGCTTCAATTTATGCCTTTCGGCGGTACCGCCGGAAGGCAAATTGATCTAAGAGATCACGCATGATCAAAGACTTTGAAGGCCGGGTCGCTCTTGTCACCGGCGCCTCCCGCGGAATTGGCTATCAGATCGCAAAGCAGCTCGGCGAACGTGGTGCGCATGTCATTGCGCTTGCACGGACTGTTGGCGGCCTGGAAGACCTCGATGACGAGATCCGCTCCGCAGACGGGGAAACAACGCTCGTCCCGCTTGACCTGACCGACTTCGACGCGCTCGACCGGCTTGGCGCCGCGATCTACGAACGCTGGAAGAAGCTCGATATCTTCGTTGCCAATGCCGGCATGCTGGGTGTTCTGTCGCCGATCGGCCACATCAGCCCGAAGGACTTCGAGAAAGTGACGGCGGTGAATGTCGTTGCCAACTGGCGGCTGATCCGCTCTCTGGACCCGCTCCTGCGCCAGTCGGACGCGGGCCGTGCACTGTTCCTGTCTTCCGTTCATGCAAGCACCTGCACACCCTTCTGGGGCCTACAGTCCATCAGCAAGGCTTCCGTTGAAGCCATGGCACGGACCTGGGCGAATGAAAGCCTGCAGACGAAGATGAAGATCAACCTGGCCGACCCGGGCCCTACCCGCACAGGGCTGCGCGCCAAGGCAATGCCGGGCGAGCTTGCCACCAACCTTCCGACGCCGGATGATGTTGCGGCAGATCTTCTGCCCTTGCTGATGCCGGACGTTCTGGAAACCGGCCACCTGTACGACCGCGTCAGCGGAGAATGGATTCAGCCCTAAGGCGGATCCTGCTGGGCTGATCCAATCAAGGGTTGCGCAGCCCGTTTTTTCGCATTACGCCTTCCGGTCGATGATCGGAAGGGAAGCATGCCATGCGGTCAGATATCAGTGTCACCGCCTGGGATTTCGACGGCGTTCTAAACCGCAATGTCGTCGACGGCAGGTTCATCTGGGCTGACACGCTGGAGAGCGACCTCGGCATCGCGCTCGATGCATTCGAACGCGGCGTCTTCGATGCCTCCTTCCTGCAAGTCATCTCCGGGAAACGGGACATAAAAACTCACCTGCAGGACTGGCTTGACCGGAGCGGCTACCTCCTGGATGCGGGAGACCTTCTCGACTACTGGTTTGCCAAGGATGATCTGCGGGATCCCTTCACCTGCAGCCTGCTTGAACATCTGACAAGTCACGACGTCGTTCAGGTGATTGCGACGAACAATGAAGATCGCCGCTCCAGCTACATCGAGCACCAGTCCGGCTTCGGCTCGCTGGTCAGCCAGATTTTCTCTTCCGGCCGCATCAAGTCAGCCAAGCCGGACACCGCGTTCTTCGTCCATGTCAGCGACACTCTCAAGGTTGCCCCGTCCGAGATCTTGCTGATCGACGACAGCGCCACAAACGTTCGCGTAGCGAAGGCGCTTGGCTGGAAGGGCTTTCATTTTACCGAGGAGACCCGCCTGGAACTTGCTTCCTTTCTGGAACTTTGAAAGCATGCGGGGTATCCAGCGGCGGTCGCTGCAGAGGAGCCAGGAAGATGAAACTCGGCGCGTTCTCGGTCAGTCTGGCCGTCAAGGATCTCGAAAAATCGAAGGCGTTCTACGAAGGACTTGGCTTCGTGGATATCGGCATCTCGGACGCGGACAACTGGGCGGTCCTGAAGAACGGCGATACCATCATCGGGCTGTTTCAGGGCATGTTCGACAAGAACATACTCACCTTCAATCCCGGCTGGGACCAGGATGCCAGGACACTGGAAGATTTTCAAGATGTACGGGACATCCAAAAGGCGCTGAAGGCGAAGGGATACGCTTTTGTATCCGAAGCTGACGAGGCCGGCAGTGGTCGGGCCAGCTTCATGCTGGTCGACCCGGATGGAAACCCGGTTCTTGTCGACCAGCATGTGTGAGGCTGATTAAGCAGCTTCGAAAGGCGCAAAGGAACTTTCGGCGATTTCCTTCAGATCGGCAAAGACGCCGGGAGCGCCAACAACGACACGTGCACCGTCGTAAAGGGACTGGTTGATGTCCTGTTCCAGAACTTCACCACCGGCTTCCTTGGTGATCAGCATGCCTGCAAGGCAGTCCCAGGCGTTCATGTGGGATTCTACATAGCCGATAAGGCGCCCGGAAGCCGCGTAGGCAAGCATCAGACCGCCCGAGGCGTTGCGGAAGAACACACCGCCCTTGGAGACCAGGGCACCGACGACGTTGACCGCATCCGTGACGGCAGTGCGGCCGTTGAAACCAACACCGACAGAGCCGTGAGAGAGGCTTTCGCTGTCGGAGGCACGGATCGGCTTGCCATTGAGGAACGCACCGTGACCGGCGGCAGCCTTGAAGGTTTCCTTGGACACCGGATCATGGATCACACCGACAATCACCTGGCCCTGATGAACGCAGGAGATGATGACGCACCACTGCGGAATGCCGGCAACGAAATTTGCCGTACCGTCGATCGGGTCGGTAACCCAGGTGTAGCCCGAAGACCCTTCTTCCATGCCATGCTCTTCGCCCAGGATACCGTCGTCCGGATAGCTCTTTGCGAGTTCCGCGCGGATGAGCGTTTCCACATTGCGGTCCGCTTCCGAGACGAGGTCCTGATGACCCTTCTGCGTAATCGTCAGCGTGTCCAGCTTGTGAAAATAGTCGAGACCGAGCTCGCCAGCCTTTTCGGCAAGGGCAACGGCGAATTCCAGCCGGTCGATGGACATGGTTCAAACTCCCTTAAGTGTCGATAGCGCGGCGGAAAGCTGCTTTCCCGCCAGGAAAGAAGAATACTGGCTGGCAGCCTGGCAACATGGCAGGCTGCCCTCCCCACTCAGCCCCGTTTTCTCTTCGGGGCGTAAGGGTTTTCGCCTTTGCGATAGGACAGGCGAATGGGAGTTCCGTGTATGTTGAAAGTCTGGCGCAGCGAGTTGACCAGATAACGCGTGTAGCTTTCCGGCAATTGTTCGGGACGCGAACAAAAAACCACGAAATATGGCGGCCGCGTCTTGGGCTGGGTCATGTAACGCAGGCGCACCCGGCGTCCGGCAACTGCGGGGGGCGGATGGTTCGCGGTGACCTTGTCCAGCCAACGGTTCAGCTTGGCGGTCGAGACACGCGAATTCCAGGCCTCGTAGGCGGTAAAGACGCTTTCGATCAGGCGATCGACGCCCTGCCCTTGCTGGCCGGACAAAGTCGCGATCTGAACACCGCGGATCTGGTTGAAATACCGCTCGTTGGCGTCCTTGATTTTCTTCCAGGCTTCTTCCCGGTCTTCGATCAAGTCCCACTTGTTGATCGCGATCACCAGCGCGCGGCCTTCGCGCGCAACCAGATCGATGATCTGCAGGTCCTGCTTCTCAAAGGACATGGTGGCGTCCAGCGTGACAACGACCACTTCGGCGAACTTGATCGCACGCAGAGCGTCAGCCACGGAAAGCTTTTCGAGCTTTTCCTGAACGCGCGCCTTTTTCCGGATACCGGCTGTATCGAACAGCTTGATATGCCTGTCGCGCCAGACCCAATCTACCGAGATGGAATCGCGCGTGATGCCTGCTTCCGGTCCGGTCAGCATGCGGTCTTCACCCAGCATGCGGTTGATCAGCGTCGATTTGCCCGCATTCGGGCGGCCGACGATGGCAACACGCAGCGGTCTTTCAATGGTGCCGACCGGCTCTTCGTCCTCGACGAATTCACCGTCCTCGTCAACATCCACGTTGGTGATCGCCTCTTCGCGCTTTGCCTCTTCTTCTTCCGTGACCCGGTCGACATGAGGTTTCAGAGCATCATAGAGATCAGCAAGCCCTTCGCCGTGTTCAGCGGAGATTGCAATCGGATCACCAAGACCAAGCGAATAGGATTCGTAAAGTCCGCTCTCTCCAGCCCGGCCTTCCGCCTTGTTGGCCAGCAGGATCACCGGACGGGTGGTCTTGCGTGCGACTTCGGCAAAATGGGCATCAAGCGGCGTTACACCAGCACGAGCGTCAATCACGAACAGAACCGCGTCGGCGGTTTCGATCGCCTCCTCGGTCTGCCGGCGCATGCGGCCCTCGAGGGATTCCTTGTCCGCATCTTCGAGACCGGCGGTGTCGATGATCGTAAAGCGCAAGTCGCCCAAGCGGGCATCGCCCGGCCGCCGGTCTCGCGTCACACCAGGTGTGTCGTCTACCAGCGCCAGGCGCTTGCCCACAAGGCGATTGAACAGGGTGGACTTGCCGACATTCGGCCGTCCGATAATGGCGACAGTAGCGCCCACAGCAGTTTCTCCTGATAGGCGGGCCTCCTCGGGCCCTGCCTCAAATGCTAGTTGAAGGCAGCGACGCCGTCATTGCCTGTCAGCACGATAATCCGGCCTCCGGCGACGATCGGTGTCACATAGACATCCATATTGGTCCGCTGCGTCAACATGGTTTTTCCAGAAGCGGCATCCACGATTGCGATCTGACCGTCGCTGGAAAAGGCAACCAGTGCCCCATTCGCCAGGATCGGGCCAGCCCAGTTGCGGCGCTTCTTCTTCTTTTCCGGACGCGGCAAGGCCGTTGCCCAGAGGGTTTCCCCGTTTTTCAGATTGAGGGCGACCATACGATCGTCGAGATCAACCATGAACAACGCGCTGCCGGAGACAACCGGCGTGTGCACGCTGCCGAGATCCTGTTCCCAGCGACGCTGGCCGGTGCGGGCATCCACCGCAACCGTGCGGCCGGCAACACCGGTGGCATAAACCGTACTGCCGGAGACAACCGGGCTCGCCGAAACGTCCGCGAGACCTGACAGGGCAAGTGTCCTGAAGCCGCGCGACACGCCATCGATCCAGGCAGGTTCGCCCGACTTGATGTCGATGGCCATGATTTCACCTGAGGAGAATGGCACGATGACACGGTTGCCGGAAATGGCCGGATTGGCCGCAGACAACAGACCAGCGGTTTCCTCAATACCTGCATAGGTCCAGGCAACGCTGCCGTCAGACTGCTTCAGGGCATAGACTTCGTTGGACTGGGATACGACAATTACGTGCCCGGCACCGGCAACAGGCGCACCACGAGCCGGCGTGTCGATGTCGACTTTCCAGATTTCCCGGCCGGAGCCGGCTTCAAGAGCCGCCACCTGACGATAGCTGGTGGCTGCGTAGACAACGCCGCCTTCAACAGCGACACCACCACCAGGCCCCACATCCCTTTCGCCTTCCGGACGCAGGTTCTGGGTCCACTGGCGTCCACCACCCGTCGACAACGCTACGACTTCGCCATTCGGCTTGTAGACGTAAATACGGCTGCCATCGCTGACCGGACGGGAAGACACCCGAAGTGCGGATGTTGTCAGCCCGCCGCCGGACGAGCCGACCTGAGCGCGCCAGGCACGATTGCCGGAGACGGATATGGCGACGTTGCCCGGATCGTTGGTCAGGCCACCACCGGCTGTTGACCAGGACTGCCCGCCAGTCGCAGAACCGACCTTTGCTGCCTGGCCAAGCGCTTCGGCTGCCGGATCGGCACCGTCGAAAACGGGCTGGCGCTCACCCTTGAGGATTTTCTCGCGAGCAAACGGGTTTATGTTCTCGGTAAATTCGCTGACCGACCCGCAACCGGTGAGGACGAGCGAAAGCGCAATGGCACCAAAAACACCGCGTCTGCGGAAAGAAACGGTTACAAAACTCACTGGTTGTTTCCTTCACTGTCCGCCTTGGCTTCGCCGTTGCTGGACCGGATCACGTCACTCAGGATCGACACGCGGCGGCTCACGTCTGCCGGTGTTTCCGCGTCGTCTTCAAGAGCGGAAATCCACTGACGGGCTGTTTCAATATCGCCGGCTTTCCATGCACTTAGGGCAAGAAGTTCGCGTGCAGCTGCACGGAACGGACCAGTGTCGCCGGTCAGCTTCTCGACCCGGTCGGCAATATCGCCGTAGCCTTGGGTGTCGACGGCAAGATAAGCAGCACGCAGCGCTGCAACATCACGAAGAGCATCCATGATGCTGGTGTCACGCGACAGGGCATCGAATTCGGCCAGGGCTTCTTCAGTCTTGCCGGAATTGGAAAGATCGGTTGCCTGGCGCAGTTTCGCCAAGGCCGGGTATCCGCCAAGGGCGTTGTCCAGTTCACCGTAAAGAGCTGCTGCTTCTTCGTAGTTCTGGGCTTCGGAAAGCCTCACGGCTTCAAAGAACGTGTCGCCAGCGCTCTGGGACTGCTGTTCCTGCCAGTAGAGCCAGCCGCGATAGCCGCCGGTTCCGACAATGATCAAGACCGCAACGCCAAGCACCCACGGACCGAAGCGGTCCCAAAGCCGACGGTATTTTTCCTGGCGGATATCTTCATCGACTTCACGAAAAATGTCAGACATGCGTGTCTATTTCCTGCATTCACTTCTTCGGCCCGGCACGTCTGCCCGGGCACGGCCCCTTCATGAGTGGCGCACATTATCCACTTGATCCGGCTCGGGCAATTCCCTGAAGGGGCTTAAATCGGTCCTTCATGGCGCAAGTGGGGCAATCCGGCACGGAATGCCGGATTTCTAACGTAATTTCAAGCTCCGCGACCGCTATCAGGCCACCGGAACGCCGATCAACAAGGCGTGCAGCTTCCACGCGAACAGCCCGTAGAGGACCAAGCCCAACAGAATCACGACAAAATCGGAGTATTTTCCTGGCTTGGCCGTTGCCAGTGCACCTATCTGCCCTGCGCCGGGCCCGCGGCGCTTGACCGAAATCCGGTCTGCCACTGCCCAGGCGAGAAAACCGCCAAACAAAAGCACCGAAGCCAGATCGCCATTTGCCAGAAGGTGAGCCAATGCCCACAGTTTTACGGCTACCAGCATCGGATGTTTCAGGACTGTCTTGATCCGCGACGGCACATAGGCAGCGACAAGGAAAATGAAAACAGGAACCATGAACAGCATTGTGACGTGGCGCAGCCAGAACGGCGGATCGTACAGCACCGGCGGGCCTTCAAAACGGGCCACGCCATAACCGTAAACAATCAGCCCCAGACCGACGAACGACAAGAGCGTATATAGCCCCTTGTACGGTGTTTCGCCGAGCCTTGAGACCAGCCCATTGCGCGTTGCCGGAAACATCGGCAACGTGTGAATTCCCAAAAACAGCACAAGGCCGGCGATCAACAAGGCCATTCCCGCTCTCCCTCTTTTGCCCGCAAGCGGCCGGGTGCCCTCAGACCCGGACATCCCTTGCGGCGAAGATAGGTGGCTGGCGGTGCACCTGCAACCAGCTTCAGACGAGCAATTTGACTGCCTCGGCGGCAGCAAGCGCCTGTGGACGGCTGGCCTGGTGTTCGATTTCGATGAACGTTCCCGTTTCGGCAGATTTCAAAATCGACACCATGACGTCGACCGCATGCAGTGCCCGTTCGAGCGAACAGCGGAACTCGGTGTCGTCTCCACTCAGGATCGACTGGACCATGTCTGCCAGACCGGCAGCCCGGTAGTTCGCACGCGGCAGGCCGTTGTCATCGACATTCGCCAAACCGAACGGGTGCATCGCATCGTCTAATGCTTTTGTCGTTCCATCTTCGGTGACCAGGCTTACGTCTCCGCCGAAATAGTTCGGGTCGGCCAGAAAAAGTGTTCCCCGGGTACCGTAAAGCTCCATAGGCTGGTGCCTATGTGCCCAGACGTCCCAGCTCGCCGTCAGCGTTACTTTTGCACCGGACCGGAACTCGAGAATCGCATGGATCGTGGTTGGGGTGGAGACATCGATCTTTTCACCATTTCGAGTGCCGTTCCCGATCGTCCGGGTCTTGAACGGCATGGCTGACATTGCGCACACACGCTTTACCGGGCCGATCAGATTGAGCAACGCGGCAATATAATAAGGTCCGAGGTCGAGAACCGGCCCCCCTCCCGGTTTGAAGAAGAAGTCCGGGTTGGGATGCCAATGTTCCATGCCGTGACTCATGACATGGCACGTGCCGCCAACGATTTCTCCGATCAGTCCTTCGTCAACTGCCTTGCGGGCAATCTGATGTGCCCCGCCGAGAAACGTATCCGGTGCACACCCGACCCTCAGATGTTTTTTGCGCGCAAAATCGGCAAGCGCCTGCCCGTCCCGGATCGACAGAGCCAGAGGTTTTTCCGAATAGACATGCTTCCCGTGTGCCAGGATTTCATGGGAAACGAGATAATGGGCATCGGGAACAGTCAGATTGACGATCAGATCGACATCATCCGCCAGAAGCAGGTCGTGCACGGTGAGTGCACGCACGCCGTATTCGGATGCGAGCTCTTCCGCAGCATGACGGTTCAGATCCGCACAGGCCCTGATTTCAAGGCCATTGAACTTTGGCGCCAAATCAAAATAGGTCTTTGAGATGGTGCCGCATCCGATGATGCCGATGCCCAGTTTGTCTGCCATGAACCTCTCCGGGGATTCGATGCAGACATCCTAGAACAAAGACAGTGTCTCGGAAATCAAATGGATGCCGGGAAACGCCGCCAGGGTTACATCGGCATGGTGCACTGCCGGCAGGTGCCGCGCAGTTCGATGGTCGTCCGGGACAACTGGAAGCCTTCGCTCTGTGTCCATTCCCTCAGGAGGGAAATGGCCTTGTCCGGCGTAAACTCGCTGACGACACCACATTTTTCACAGATGGCGAAGGCAGCCGTGCCATGACCGGAGCAGCCCTTGTGGGAACAGGCCACAAAGGCATTGAGGCTTTCCAGCCGGTGGACCATTCCGTATTCCACCAGCTTGTCGAGAGCCCGGTAGACCTGCAACGGCGCACGGAAACCGCTGTCGCGCAACAGATCGAGAATCGCATAGGCCGTCAAAGGTCCGCCCGCGTCCGACAACGAGCCGAACACCAGGGCCTGGTTCTTGGTCAGTTCGGGATGTGTCTCAACGCTCACGGACGATCTCCTTTCGTGCTCGATCTCACCCTTCTCACGATTTGCACGCCCGGGACAAGACTGACGACAAACAGTGCCATCGCCGCAACGACGATGGAGGGGCCGGACGGGGTATCGTAGGCAAGCGAACTATAGAGCCCGCCGACGACGGCGGCGGCTCCTGTCAGGGCTGCGATCACCGCCATCTGTTCCGGCGATGCCGACAGGCGCCGGGCGGCGGCGGCGGGAATGATCAGCAGCGCGGTGATCAGCAGCGCGCCGATAATCTTCAGAGAAATGGCGATAACGATTGCCGTCAGCAGCATGAAGATCAGCTCGGTCCGCTCAGGCTTCAGCCCCTCGCCCGCGGCAAGGTCCGGACTGACCGTTGCTGCGAACAGGCGGCGCCAGATGACCACGAGGACACCGAGCACGATGGCACCGCCAGCGTAGATCATGGCAATGTCCATGGGTGTGACGGCCAGGATATCGCCGAAGAGCAGCCCCAGCAGATCGACCCGGACCCATGTCATGAAGGCCAGACAGACCAATCCCAGGGCGAGCGCGGAATGGGACAGCAAGCCAAGCAATGCATCGGAAGACAGCGTGTCACTGCGCCTCAGTGCCATCAGCACGATCGCCAGAAGGATGGAAACAACCCCGACGGCCAACGTGGTGTTGACGTTGAGGAGCAACGACAGGGCAACGCCCAGCAAGGCTGCATGGGACAGCGTATCGCCGAAATAGGCCATGCGACGCCAGACGATGAAACAGCCAAGCGGTCCTGCAACAAGTGCCACACCTATGCCGGCAATGAGTGCACGGGTGAAGAAATCATCCAGCATTTCTAATGCCGCCTTCTTTCTCCGCAGCCGCGTCGGCAGGTGCGTGATGATGCTCGCCGGAACAGGAGGAACACAGCGAACCGTCCGCGTGGCGCACCTTTCCATCCGGCAGATGCACGTGGTCATGATGATGTTCATAGACGGCAATCGCCGCATTGCGCCGGTTGCCAAACAGCGCATGATACCGGTCGTCACGGCTGACGTCAGAAGGGGTTCCGCGGCAGCAAACATGACCATTGAGGCAAATCACCTGATCTGCTGCCGCCATGACGACATGAAGATCGTGAGAGATCATCAGGATGCCGCAGCCAAGCGTGTTGCGGATTTCGGAAATGAGGTCGTAGATCGCGATCTCTCCGGCATAATCCACGCCTTGCACCGGCTCGTCCAACACCAGCAGCCCGGGATTGCGGGCAATCGCGCGCGCCAGCATGACACGCTGCATTTCACCGCCGGAGAGCGTGCGCATCTGAGAAGTCATCAGCCTTTCAGCGCCGGTGCGCGCCAGCGCAGCGCGGCATTCGGCATCGGACAGGGGGTTCGTCAGCCGCATGAACCTGGCGACCGTCAGCGGCAACGTCCAGTCGATGGCGAGCTTCTGCGGCACATAGCCAATTTTCAGGCCGGGCTTGCGTTCGGCACGGCCTTCGCTCGGGCTCAGGATCCCAAGCGCCATCTTGGCCGTTGTCGACTTGCCGGAACCGTTGGGCCCGATAAGCGTCACGATTTCACCCGGAGAAACCGATAGATCTACGCCGCGCACCAGCCATTCACCGCCTTTGCGGATGCCTGCGCGGTCAAGCTGAACAAGCCTGGTATCCGAATTTGTCATAGTCCTGAAAGCCTGCTGCGCTCTTTGGGAACCAACGCCCTGGCGTTACGTTATTACGTATGTAGCGTTCAAGCCACTTGCTTGCAACTTGTCCCGGTGCTGATTAACACTCAAAGCAACACCGGTGCGCCCGCAAGCGCCCGAATGTGCCAGCAGAACAGGAAGCAAAGCATGATTTTCCCTTGTATTTTGTCCGGTGGTGTCGGTTCGCGGCTGTGGCCGCTGTCACGCACCGACCGGCCAAAACAGTTTTTGCCACTGTTTGGCGGGGAAAGTCTGTTCCAGAAAACCTGCAAGCGCGTCAATCGGCCGGACTTTGCCGCTCCGATCGTGATCGGCAGCAATGCTCACCGGTTTCTGATCGGCGAGCAGCTCAACGAACTGGGGCTCGAAGCCCGGTCGATCCTGCTTGAGCCTGTCGGCCGAAATACAGCGCCCCCTGCCCTGATGGCAGCGTTGATTGCCGCTGAAACCGACCCGAACGCCCTGATCCTGCTGTTGCCATCCGACCATCTGATCCGGAAGGAAGATCTTTTCCTGACTGCCGTCCATCAGGCGGAGACAGCAGCTCGCGCAGGCAAGATCGTGACCTTCGGCATCGAACCCAGCGAAGCCAATACCGGATACGGATACATCAAGGTTGCAAGTGGCAGCGAGCCTGTGCGGCCTGTGGAAGCCTTTGTCGAGAAGCCTGACCAGGACCGTGCCGATGCCTTCCTGAAGGACGGCAGCTATGTCTGGAATGCCGGTATCTTTCTTTATGCCGCCAATACGATGATTGATGCTTTCAAGAAGCACCAGCCGGAGCTTTACGAGAACATCGTCGCCGTCATGAAGACACGGCATGGGGATCTGGATTTTACGCGACTGAACCAGGAAGCCTTCGAAGCACTGGACAACATTTCCATCGACTACGCCATCATGGAAAAGGCGGACAACGTCGTCTGCGCGCCCGTTGCACCGGAATGGGACGACCTGGGTTCCTGGTCGGCGATCTGGACGGTCCTGGACAAGGATGCCCAGGGCAATTCCGGATTGGGCGATGCCCGCTTTCTCGATAGCAACAACTGCCTGGCCTATGCTGAACGCGGGCTCGTATCCGTTATCGGCCTTGAGGATGTCATGGTGATCGCCACGACCGACAGCGTGCTTGTTGCCCACAAGGACAAGGCGCAGGACGTCAAGACCGTTGTGGAGCAACTGAAGGCGGAAGGCAGGCATGAGGTGGACCGTCACCCGAGGTCCTATCGTCCTTGGGGCTACACCGAACGCATCAACGCCGGCGAGCGTTTTTCCGTTCAGTCGATGATGATCAAGCCGGGAAAGAGGCTCAGCCTGCAAAGCCACCTTCACCGGACCGAGCACTGGGTGGTGGTGTCCGGTACGCTCGAGATCACGATCAATGGCGAAACGCGCCTGCTCAGCGAAAACCAGTCCGCATATGTGCCGCTTGGAGCGCAGCACACGTTGCATAACCCGGGCAAGATTCCGGTGCGGATGATTGAGGTGCAGTCCGGAACCTACCTGCAGGAAGACGATATCCGGCGCCATCCGGAAACATCACAAAACTCCTGACGAGATCGTTTTTCCTGTGATGTGTTCTTGCCCTGCCAGATGATTTCCGGCAAGACTTCACCTCAATTCGCGACCATGCCCCAGAGGCCAACGCCACGCGACGGAGAGGAAAACGCTCATGCATCATGTCTTCATTTGCGATTATGTCCGCACCCCCATCGGACGCTATGGCGGCATGCTGTCCTCTGTCCGCGCTGACGATCTAGGTGCGATCCCCATCAGCGCCCTCATGGAGCGCAATCCGGACACGGACTGGGCCGAGGTAGATGACGTCTTTTATGGATGTGCCAACCAGGCCGGTGAAGACAACCGAAACGTCGCGCGCATGTCGGCACTGTTGGCGGGCCTGCCGGAGACAGTTCCCGGTCTGACGCTCAACCGGCTTTGTGGTTCGGGAATGGATGCCGTGATGACTGCGGCCAGGGCGATCAAGGCCGGCGAAATCGATCTGGCCATCGCAGGCGGCGTTGAAAGCATGTCCCGCGCACCTTTTGTCATGCCAAAGGCAGACACCGCCTTTTCCCGCTCGGCTGAAATCTTCGACACGACAATCGGCTGGCGCTTCGTCAATCCGCTTCTCAAACGCCAATATGGTATCGATTCCATGCCGGAAACGGCGGAAAACGTTGCCGAACAATTCCAGATCTCGCGACAGGACCAGGATGCCTTCGCGCTGCGCAGCCAGCAGCGAGCCGCCGCCGCTCAGCAATCCGGTCGGTTCGCCGAAGAAATCGTTCCCGTGATGATCCCCCAGCGCAAGGGCGACCCTATTCTAGTGGACAAGGACGAACACCCCAGGAACACAACCCTGGAGGCCCTTTCGGCACTCAAGACACCGTTCCGTGAAAATGGTTCGGTGACCGCCGGCAACGCGTCCGGTGTCAACGACGGTGCTGCGGCTTTGCTGATCGCGTCGGAAGCAGCGGTGGCCAAGCACAATCTCACGCCGATCGCCCGCGTCGTCGGTGGAGCCACCGCCGGCGTTCCGCCGCGGATCATGGGGATTGGCCCCGCGCCGGCGACGCGCAAGCTCTGCGCGCGCCTCGGAATCGCGCTGCCGGAGTTCGACGTGATCGAACTCAACGAAGCTTTCGCCGCCCAGGGCATTGCGGTCATGCGAGACCTTGGCCTGCCCGAAGACAGCGAAATCCTCAATCCGAACGGCGGTGCGATTGCACTCGGCCATCCGTTGGGGATGTCTGGCGCCAGAATCACGGGAACAGCAGCACTGGAACTGAAAAAACGGGATGGAAACCTGGCGCTTGCCACCATGTGCATCGGTGTCGGCCAGGGTATAGCGCTGGCTCTGGCATCAGCGTGAGGCGTTTCTGATCAGATCGACAGTTTGGCGTGCCGGTCTTCACCAGTGCGCCAATACCGGCTCGGGCCAGTCCCCACCGGCACCGGCCGGTCTTTTGCGGCAGGTGTTGCTATCTGAGGAAAAGGCCCTGACTGCCCCCTCTTTTCCATCGTCTCGCTGACTTCGCCCAGTTCATCCGACAGCCTTTCGAAGAGCAGGCTGGGCATGCGCAGCGTCGCGACATAGTAGGAAATCGCCTCATCTGCCGCTTTTTCCAGGTCCAGTTGACCGATTTCGCGCAGGGCATTTTCCGCCATCACATGAAGCTCGACTGCGTCTTCGACCAGTGGCTGCGCAACCTCTACCGCCTGGTCGGAATGGCTAGCAACCCAAAAGGCGATTGACGCTGAAAGGCTAACAAAAACAAAAACGTGCAAGTTTCTCAAAAGAAATCGCATTGCAACCCCAATGAATAATTAACAAAACGTTAATCTACCATTGGTCGTACAGGGCGCGTGGGAGATCTGCAACCTGTCCTTGCAGTTCGCCCGTTTTTTTCGAACGCCATGGTTAACAGCGGTCTGCGCTGTTCGGAGACCTACCCTTCTTCGCTTCCCGATCCTGGAACGGACCACTGCGGACGTACTGACAGTCCTTCAGCTACATGACCTGGCCGCCCCTTCCCGGCACCGGAAACGGGGCACTGTCAGATTTGCCTGTAGGTATTTGCAGGTACGTAAAATTTTACATGCGGTATTACCGGGACTTTAGATCCTGCGACTGTATAAGCGCGGCATCAAAACGGAGGACGTCATGATCGAAAGGACCGGTGAGATGAGGCTCTCATCCCTGGGATTGCTGCTACTTTTAGCAGCTGCGGCCATGACCTTGTTTGCTGATTTGGGGCCACAACCCTCGACTTCCGCCAAGGCCAAGTCAGTTTACCAGCAACTCGCTCATTGACCGTTTACGCAAGGTGCCGAACTGACCGAGAAGGTTCACCGGTGCAGATCGTGCCCGCGATTTGCTCTGGCTGGAACCGGCACCGGTTTCATTTGCCCGGTGAAAGATATCGGCAGTCTGCGCCTTGCGGCCCCACCTCCGCCTTTTCCGCTTCGGCCGGTTTCACCCAACAACATGATGGCTGAGCCCATGACCACGGACCCGAGCGTGATGAACAGGCCGAATGCCAGCATGATGACCGGCAGCACTGGGTCCTCTGCCGACATGACAAGCACTCTCAGATTACCGATATTGCCGAGGAAAATGCCGCCGAGCACGAGGCCGGCAATTGCCGTTCCCGCCAGGCCGTTGACTGCAAGCAGACGAAACAAGGGATCTCTCGGAAGCTTCAAGCGAACTGGCCCCTTCATCGACAATGCCATGTCGCGCACTCCTCGCTCTGCGATTGCTGTTGCGATGCATGATCAGCCTAGCGCCGATCGATACCTGCCAACAACCTGTCAAATAGACCGATTAAGATCATTTTGAAGATCAGCTCATAGTTTATTCATCTTCGACGCAAGATTTGTGCAGCGCACTCTTGATTACAAATGCGTGAGCATATATTTGTTCGATATATCGAACCAACATATGACACTTCTTACGATGCCTATAGCGTCATCCGGATCGCAACCGGGCTCGTATGAAGGCCATCATGCCGGGAGGACGCTCCCAGGCACGGAGTTGTCAATGAGTGTACGCAGTCTCTGCCTCGCAATCCTTTCTTTCGGGGATGCCACCGGATACGAAATCCGGAAGGAGTCGACCGAAGGCCGGTTCAGCTATTTTGATGATGCGAGCTTCGGCTCGATCTATCCGGCGCTGGCGCGTCTGGAATCGGAAGGGCTTGTAACCGTGCGCGAGGAGCCGCAGGCAGGCAAACCTGCCCGCAAGGTCTATTCCATCACCGATGCCGGCCGGGAAGACTTCATCCAGTCCCTGTGCGATCCACAGGCGCCGGACACTTTCAAATCACCCTTTCTGCTGATCGCCCTCAACGCCGCGCAACTGCCTCCCGAGGTCATCCGCCGCGCGGTCGAACGGCGCAAGGCGCAGGTGCACGCTGAATTGCGCCTGCTGACAGACAACGAAAAAGACCAGGAATGTTCGCACCCCGGGTCCAATTGGACCCGTGAATACGGCATTGCCTGCATGAATTTCACCCTCGCCTACCTGGAAGAACACGGTGAGGCACTGATCAGGATTGCTGAAGAAGCGGCGCAGCCGGTTGCGGCCGCCGCGGAGTAAGCGCAAGACGTTTCGGAGCTTTAGACAATGCGAGTGAAGTTTTCCTACCTCCTGGCGACCGGCATCGCGGCCGGCATCGGTTTCTGGATGTATAGCGGCACGATGGTGATCGGTGGTGTCGGCGACAGCGAACATGCCACCCCGCCCCCGGCGCTCAGGGTCAGCCAGGCCTCCACCGAGACCTTCCGCGTTCAGGTGGAACGTCTTGTGGCGCAAGACCGTCGAGCCGTTCTGGAAGTGCGCGGGCGCACCGAAGCCGAAGCCACGGTGGCTGTCAGATCCAAGACAACCGATGATGTGGTGGAGCGCCCGGCGCAGGAAGGCGCGCATGTCGCCGCCGGCGATGTGCTTTGTGTTCTCGACAAGGGATCGCGGCAGTCACGCATTCTGGAAGCCAAGGCTGCCCTGGCTCAGGCGCAACTGGACCATGAGGCAGCAACTCAGTTGAACAGCAAGGGCTTTACCGCTCAAACCCGTGTGGCTGCCCTGCAGGCCCAGCTCGATGCTGCAAAGGCGCGCCTGATTGAGGCCGAGCAGGAGCTGGAACACACAGTTATCCGCTCGCCGATTGCCGGCGTCATCCAGAGCCCCATGGCTGAAATCGGCGCACAGCTTGAACAAGGCGGCATCTGCGCGACGGTGGTTGATGCGGATCCGATGATTGCCATCGGCGAAGTGTCGGAACTGAATATTTCCGAGATCTCGCTGGACATGCCGGCAACGGTCACGCTCGTGACGGGTGAATCGCTCAGCGGCAAGGTGCGTTACATCTCGCCGACGGCAAATCCGGACACGAAAACCTTCCGTATCGAGATCGAGCTCCCCAATCCCGACGGCAAGGCCAGGGACGGCGTGACGGCAGTCACCAAGCTGGAGCTGGCTGCGGAGAAAGCACACAAGATTTCGCCAGCAATTCTGACGTTGAACGACGCCGGCCAGGTCGGCATTCGTGCAGTCGATGAAAACAACAAGACTGTCTTCTACCCCGTCAAGGTGCTGGGTGGAGAACAGGACGGAATGTGGATCGGCGGTCTTCCCGACGAAGTCGTCGCCATCACCGTGGGGCAGGAATACGTCTCGGATGGAGAACTCGTGCAACCGGTCTTTGAGACGGCAGAGGTGAGTCAATGATAGACATGCTTGAAGGCGTCCTTCGGCGCCCCAAGACGGTATTCGTGATGATGCTGGCGCTGATCGTTGCCGGTGTCGCCACCTATATCTCGATCCCGAAAGAAGCCAGCCCGGACATCGATCTGCCGATCTTCTACATTTCGATCACCCAGCAGGGCATTTCTCCGGAAGATTCCGAGCGCCTGCTCGTGCGGCCGATGGAAACGGAGTTGCGTGGCCTTGACGGGTTGAAGGAAATCACCGCGATCGCGTCGGAAAGTCATGCCGGCATCGTGCTGGAATTCGACATCTCGTTCAACAAGGACGAGGCGCTGGCGGACGTGCGCGACAAGGTCGACCAGGCCAAGAGCAAGCTGCCGGACGAGGCTGAAGAGCCGACGATCACGGAAATGAACTTCGCACTTGCGCCGACCATGATCATCGCCTTGTCGGGCAACGTGCCGGAGCGCACGCTCTACAAGCACGCCCGGCGTCTCAAGGACGAGATCGAGGCTATCGACACCGTCCGGTCGGCGGATCTGACCGGGCATCGTGAAGAGCTGCTGGAAGTCCTGATCGACACCCAGAAACTGGAATCCTACTCGATCACCCAGCAGGAGCTCCTGAACTCGCTGCAGCTCAACAACCAGCTTGTTCCTGCGGGCTTTATCGACGGCGGCAAGGGTCGCTTCAACGTTAAGGTACCCGGCCTCGTAGAAACCGCAGAGGATGTCTACACGCTGCCGCTGAAACAGAGCGGTGAAGGTGTCGTGACCCTTGCAGATGTCGCCGAGATCCGGCGTACCTTCAAGGATCCCAACGCCTACACACGCGTCAATGGCAACCGGGCAATTGCTCTTCAGGTCGTCAAGCGTATCGGCACCAACATCATCGAGAACAACGCGGCAGTCCGTGAAGTTGTCGAACATGCCTCCAAGGACTGGCCGGAAACCGTTCGTGTCGACATGATGCTCGACCAGTCCAACAACATCTTCGAAGTGCTTGGCTCGCTGCAATCGTCGATCCTGACGGCGATCTTCCTGGTGATGATCCTGGTTCTGGCGGCGCTTGGCATGCGCTCCGCGCTGCTCGTGGGTCTGGCGATCCCGACCTCCTTCATGGTTGGCTTCCTGATCCTTGGCGGCGTTGGCTACACGGTCAACAACATGGTCATGTTCGGCCTCGTTCTGACCGTTGGCCTGCTGGTCGACGGCGCCATCGTGATGACCGAATATGCCGACCGCAAGATCCAGGAAGGCATGGAAGACCGCGAGGCCTATATCCGTGCCGCGAAGCTGATGTTCTGGCCGATCGTCTCCTCGACGGCCACCACACTTGTAGCGTTCCTGCCCATGCTGCTGTGGCCGGGTGTTGCCGGCGAGTTCATGAGCTACCTGCCGATCATGGTGATCATCGTCCTGACCGCCTCGCTGTTCACCGCCATGGTGTTCCTGCCGGTGACAGGGGGCATCCTGGCCCAGGTCTCGCATTTCCTGAACAGGTATGCCGCTGGACTTCTGGCACTGACATTTGGCGTTCTGGCCGCCGTCATTGTCGGATTCGGCCCGTTCGTACCGATGGCTCTCGAAGGCGTCGTACCAGCGGTGGCTGCAATCGGCATCGCCATCCTGTGCGGCCTGGTGGCCCTCGTCCTTGTCGGCTTTGTTTCCTACAAGCTGCTGCGTCCGTTTGTGCGCTGGTCTCAGGCACGAGCTGCCAAGAGAGCCGAAAAGGAACGTGCGGAAGCTGCCGCCCTTTCCGGCTCCGAAGCTTTCGATGTCAAGAAAGTAAGCGGGTTCACCGGCATCTATGTTCGCATCCTGAAGATGTTTGCAGGCAACCCGATCGGTAACATCGCCGCCATCGTGCTGCTGATCGGCAGTTGCTTTGCGATCGTCGGCGCGTTCATGGCGAACCCGACCGGTGTTCAGTTCTTCATCGATGAAGAACCGGAACAAGCGGTGGTTCTTGTTTCCGGCCGTGGCAACATGTCTGCCTCGGAAGCGCGCGATCTCGTTGTGCAGGTTGAAGACAGGATCATGTCCATTCCGGGCGTCGACAATGTCATCACCAACGCGTTCACACCAGGTGGTTCGTCCGGCGGCCCCTCCGTCGGCGACGTCCAGGACAAGCCTGCCGACGTGATGGGCGAGATCAATATCGAGCTTGCAGACTTCTGCTGCCGCCGGGTGGCGAAGGAGATCTTCGCCGACATCCGTAACGCGACCAGTGATATCCCCGGCATCAAGGTGGAGACCCGCAAGATCGAAGGTGGTCCGCCAACGGGCAAGGACGTTCAGCTGGAGATCAAGTCCACCGATTACAACGACATGGTTGCTGCTGTCGCCCGCATTCGCGAGCACATCAACGGCATGGATACGCTGATGAACCAGGAGGACGACCGTCCCCTGCCCGGCATCGAATGGCAGATCTCCATCGATCGGGAACAGGCCGGCCGCTACCAGGCAAGCATCGCTTCCGTTGGCAACATGGTCCAGCTGGTCACCAACGGTGTTCTGATCGGCACCTATCGTCCCGGAGACAGCGAGGACGAGGTGGACATTCGCGTTCGCCTGCCGGAGAACGAGCGGACCATTGACCGGTTCGACCAGCTGCGGCTGCAGACCTCGCTTGGACTGGTGCCGCTGGCAAACTTCGTCAGCCGCGAGCCGGCCCAGAAGGTGTCGGAAATCGTGCGTCGTGACGGGCTCTATTCCATGTTCGTGAAGGCGGCGGTCAATCCGGAAAGCGGTTCCACGCCGACAGAACAGGTTGCAGATCTTCAGAAGTGGCTGGATACGCAGGAATGGCCTGCCAACGTGTTTCTGAAATTCCGCGGCGCGGATGAGGACCAGCAGGAGTCTGGCGAGTTCCTGATGAAGGCGATGGTGGCATCGCTGTTCCTGATGTTCCTGATCCTGCTGACCCAGTTCAACTCGTTCTACCAGACGATCCTGACACTCTCGACGGTGGTTCTGTCAGTGTTCGGGGTGCTGCTCGGAATGCTCGTCACCAATCAGCCGTTCTCGATCATCATGACCGGGACCGGGGTGGTGGCGCTTGCCGGGATTGTGGTCAACAATGCCATCGTTCTGATCGATACCTACAACAGGTTCCTTCATGACGGCCTTCCCCCGCTGGACGCGATCCTGAAAACATCCGCTCAGCGTATCCGGCCGATCCTGCTGACCACCATCACGACCATCGCCGGCCTGGTGCCCATGGCCACCATGATCAACTTCGATTTCTTCAATCAGGTGATCACCTATGGCGGCATCACGGCGGTCTGGTGGGTGCAGCTGGCAACGGCGGTCATATCCGGCCTTGCTTTCTCCACCTTGCTGACGCTGCTGATGATCCCGGTCATGATTGCGCTGCCGAGTGTATGGTCAAGCACCTTCTGGAAGGTGGTGTCCACCGTTCGGCGCAAGCCAGGTACTGCCACCGAGGAGGTAACTCCGGAACCTGTGGCTCTTGGCGATCAGCCCGAACAGCGCCCGGCTGCAAAGGTGGTTTCCATGCCGAAGCCGTCGCAACCGAAAATCCCCCCGCAGGAGGAACTGCCGCACGCGGCAGAGTGATCCTAAGCGCCTCCAAGCAAAAAGGCCGCCGGTTTCCGGCGGCCTTTTTGTTTGCAACACGCAGCGTGTCTTCACCCGAATTCCAACCACTGCCCCTTGAATTGCGGCCCATCAATCAATATAGTTGCAAAATACAACTATATAGGCTTTTGCATGTCCCAGCATTCCCCCTCCCTCGTCAACGATATCCGTGCAGCGTCCCGCCAACTAGTCCGGGAATTCGGCTTTCTGGACAAGACCATCGCCGGTACGGATCTGTCCGGTTCAGGTGTCCATGCAATGATGGAAATCGGTTTGAACCCCGGCATTACGGCCAAGGAAATCTCGACGAGACTAAAGCTCGAGAAATCGACCATCAGCCGTTTGCTGAAGTCACTCGAGGCCCGCGGGGAAATCACGCAAACCCGGTCTGACAACGATGGCCGATCATTCGGACTGACTTTGACCGAAACCGGTAAGGCCACCTTTGCGAAGATCGACAACTTTGGCGATGCCCTGGCCCGACGGGCGCTCAACCGGGTCAACGGGGACAAGGCACAAGAAATTTGCGATGCCATGTCCGCCTATGCGGAAGCGCTCGCCATGCCGCAGGAAACGCCGGCAGATTATCAGCCACAATTCACGGTCGCTGAAGGTTATCAAACCGGAATGATCGGCGACATTGCCGGAATGCATGCCCGCACTCACGGCCACATCGTCGGTATGGGGCCAACCTTTGAAAGTGTGGTCTCAAACGCCATGGCCGAATTCATGCCGCGCATCGGCAAACCGATGAACAACAGCTGGAGCGTGCTCGAAAACGGAGCCGTTATCGGATCGATCACCATTGATGGCGAAGACCTTGGCAACAACATCGCACATTTGCGCTGGTTCATTCTGTCCGAACGCCTGCGGGGCAAAGGACTGGGAAAAGTGCTGCTCCAGAAAGCCCTGGAACACTCGGATGCGCTTGGGTTCGATGAAATCCACCTCTGGACGCTCAAGGGGCTTGAAGCCGCACGTGTGCTCTACGAAAGAAACGGGTTCACCCTTGCGGAGGAATATGTCGGCGACCAGTGGGGCAAGGCCGTCACGGAACAGAAATTCATAAGAATTCGCCCGAAATAATTTCGCAGGCCCCGCAGGCCCCTATCACTGAGCCATATGAGCCTTTCATCCCAAAAGGAACGGTTCGGGTCTTCGCCAGAACCGTTCCTGTGATGGCTCATCCCTTGGAGATGGAGTTCCCGCCATCACAGAGCATGGCGGAACCGGTAACGAAAGAACTGGCGTCAGACAGCAGAAACGCAGCCGCCTTGGCGATCTCTTCGGGTTCAGCCATCCGCTTCAACGCGTGGAGGCCGGCGATATACTCGCGGAATGCCGGGTCATCGCCCCCCATCTCGGTCTTCGTGCCCCCAGGAAGAAGCGCATTGACCCGGATGTTTTCCGGTCCGTGTTCCACGGCCAGAACCTGTGTCAGGCCGACAAGCCCCGCCTTCGCAGCCGCATAGGCGGCCATGCCCGGAAAACCGATGGTATGGCCAACGAACGATGAGGTGAACACAATCGATCCGCCTCCTCGTTCGCGCATGGCCGGGATCTGGTATTTGGCCGCGAGAAAGGCGCTGTTGAGATTGGTGGCGACAACATGGTTCCAGGTTTCCATGCTCATGTCCGGCACCGGCCCCATCTCTCCAAGGGTGCCTGCATTATTGAAGGCTCCGTCGAGGCCACCAAAGGCGTCGAGCGTCGCTTTCACGGAAGCTTCGGAAAATGTGGTATCGCAGACGTCGCCAACGAACAGTGCGACCCGGTTGGACGCATGGGGCAATGACGACCGCAGCTCTTTCAGTCGGTCTTCCCGTCGGGCAGCCAGCATCAGGTTCGCACCGGTGTCAGCCAGAAGATGCGCGGCAGCCGCTCCGATGCCACTGCTGGCACCGGTGATCAGAATTGTCTTTCCATCAAGCATGAGAAGGCTCCTCATTTGTCGAGGAGGCCTAATTGAACCAGAAAATCGCCTGCTGAAACCCGATTTGCGATCAGGTGTGCGTCAGCCGCCGTGGTCCTTGTCCCTGTCCGCGATGTTGTCGAGATCTGTATCGCATTCGTCACCGTCGTCATCGAGGCCCAGCGAGGCGTCTGCGAGCACCAGCTTCCTGTGCGCACGCCAGGACAACGGAATGGTCAGCAGGTAAAGGACCGCTCCTCCCGCCAACATCCGGAAGGGATAGGAAACGGTCAGCGCCACCACCAGAACCGCAACCAGGAACAACGGCAATACAAAGTCGCGGCGCACCCTCGTGCCCAGCGTCTTGCCGGAATAGGTCGGCAAACGGCTGATCAGCAGGAAGGCAACTCCGATCGTATAGGCTGCAACAAAAGCTGAATCTGCGAACCAGTGCGGAAACAGGCCGAGAAAATCGAGATAAAGCGGCAGGAGCACGGTCAGCGCTCCGGCCGGTGCAGGCACGCCTGTGAAGAAACGTGACGCCCAGGCAGGCTTGTTCGGATCGTCCAGGGCCACATTGAAACGCGCCAGACGAAGTGCGGCGGAAATCGCGAAGATAAGGCCTGCGATCCACCCCATGTTGCCTGCATCCTTGAGGATCCAGAGATAGAGCATCAAGGCCGGCGTGACGCCGAAATTGACAAAATCCGAGAGGGAATCCAGTTCCGCACCGAAACGCGACGTTCCCTTCATCATGCGGGCGACACGGCCATCGAGCCCGTCCAGCACGGCTGCCACGAGAACGGCACCGACCGCGAATTCCCAGCGGCCCTCGAAGGCCATGCGCACAGCCGTCAGACCGGAGCACAGCGCGAGCAACGTCACCATGTTCGGAATGATCAGGCGCAAGGGTACGCGCCGGAAACGCGGTGTTCTGCGGGTGTCGGCCGGTCCTTGATCGGGCGTCTCGTTCACGGTGGCCTCAGCTTACACGGGTCAGGGACTGAGCCGGGCTTTGCGGTGCCGACAGATCGGCCAGCACGGTCTCGCCGGCAATCATGGTCTGGCCGAGGGCAACCTTTGGCTGGGTTCCGACCGGAAAATAGACATCGAGACGTGACCCGAAACGGATCAGACCAAAGCGCTCGCCGGCAGAGAGATTTTCTCCTTCACGAACGAAGCAGACAATACGGCGGGCAACAAGACCGGCGATCTGCACGACACCGATCCGGCCGTTGCCGGTGTCGATGACCAGTCCGTTGCGCTCGTTGTCTTCACTGGCCTTGTCCAGTTCCGCGTTCAGAAACTTGCCGGCACGGTAGGCGACGCGCTCTATGCGCCCGCCGACAGGTGCCCGGTTCACATGGCAGTTGAACACGTTCATGAAGATGGAGACCCGCATCAGCGGTTCAGAACCGAGTTCCAGCTCAGCAGGCGGGCGTGCCAGGCCAACAAGGCTGACGACACCATCTGCCGGAGAAATCACCAGCCCTTCGCCGACAGGCGTCACACGCTTGGGATCGCGGAAGAAATAACAGACCCACCCTGTGAGGAAGAGGCCGATCCAGAACAGCGGATCGATGAACCAGCCGATAACGAGGGTCGCCACCAGAGCAATCGCGATGAAGGGCCAGCCTTCACGATGGATCGGCACCATGGCCTTGGAGACGGAATCGACTATCGACATCTTCTTTTCTTCGCTTTCCATTGCTGCCCGGCGGCAGGCGTATTCCCGGCCCGGGACTGAACGCACCCGTTGCGCTTTAGCTTCTGCCCCGCTTCTAGTGGCTTTTCAAGGCAAAGAGAACCTGCTTTTCATGAAAATCACACGGTTTGCGACCCACTTGAGCCAGTGGAAGCCGTCCGATAGTCGCTCTCCCAGTAGGGCGGTCGACCGTACTTTGAAATCAGGAAATCGACAAAGGCGGTCACCTTGGGCGGAACGAACTGGCTTGGCGGATAAACGGCCCAGATCGCCCCGGTGCGGGCAATCGTATAGTCTTCCATGACGGCGACCAGACGCCCGTCGCGCAGGTCTTCCCAGACATGTGCCAGTGACTTCAGGCTGAGGCCAAGGCCGTGAAGCGCGGCGTCGTAAGTCAGGTCGCCGCTATCGCCCTTGATGACCGGCTTCTGGATTTCGAAGGCGACCTCCCCCTCCGGCCCGTTGAAATACCAGAACGGCATGGAGGCCATGGCGATGCAGTCGTGGTTGGCAAGGTCTTCCGGTGTGTGCGGCACGCCCTTGCGAGCCAGGTAGGCCGGTGATGCACACAGGGCCCTTGGATTGCCGCCCAGCTTGCGGGACAGCAGAGAGGAATCGGTCAGTGGCGCTCCCCTCACCGCCATGTCATAGCCTTCCTCGATCACGTCCACGATCCTGTCGGAAAAGTCCATTTCCAGCCTGATATCCGGGTAGAGTTCGCGGAACTCCACCAGATACGGCAGAATGTGCTTTCTTCCGAAGAATGTGTTGCAGGAAAACCGAAGCGAGCCGCGCGGCGCTTCTGTGGATGCTTCCAGGATCGAGCGGGCCTGTTCGATCTCACCAACTGCGGTGCGCGCGTGTTGCAGCAAAACACGCCCGGCTTCTGTCAACATCGTGCGTCTGGTGGTGCGGGCAAAAAGCTGGGAACCGAAGGACTTCTCAAGGCCGGTCAACCGCGTGCTGGCAGCTGAAGGCGACAAGCCGATTTCCCGTCCGGCAGCAGCCATGCTGCCCAATTCCGCAATGCGGACAAAAAACTGCAGGTCTTCCAGTCTCATTATTCCAATCTTTCGAAGAATTAATTCTACACTAGCCTCATTCTTCGAAGGAACGCAATATGAGACAAATGCTCATCCCAAGCGATGGAGAGCACCATGACACATACAGGAGACGACTACGAAGCCCGCGCCCGCGCTGCCCGCCACCAGGAACTGCGCCGCCTTGCCAAGGCACTTTCAAGACTGTTGTTCAAAAGGGGTGAAGCTGCCCAAAACACCAATCTGCCGACAACAGGCCATGTGGCCTGCGACAATGATCAGGCACCGCAAACAATTCGTGCGGCCTGACCTCCGGCAAGTTTCTGACTTCTTGTCATGCAGGAAGACCGGTGGTGGAGATCCGGGATCAGTGAGCCCAGATCTCTCATGCAAGGGTCAGCGTCATACCGGGAACAGGAGCATCCCCTCTCCCGGCCAGGGCTTGGCCAGGCCGGATGACCAGGAATAGCTGTTGCCAGACCTATTTCGCCGGTACGTAATCAGCCCTCTGACCACGTGTGACGATACCAAGATCGTCATTTTCCCTCGCGGCACGCAGCCGTTCCTCGGCCTCGTCCGCTTCGCGCTGGCGAGCCCACATTGAGGCGTAAAGACCGTCTCTGGCCAGAAGCTCCTGATGGGTGCCGCGCTCGGCAATCTCGCCACCTTCCAGAACGATGATCTGGTCCGCGTTGACCACGGTCGAAAGGCGGTGGGCAATCACCAGCGTTGTCCGATCCTGCGAAACCTCATCCAGCGCCGACTGGATCTCGCGTTCGGTATGTGTATCAAGCGCCGATGTCGCCTCATCGAGGATAAGGATCGGCGGAGATTTCAGGATGGTGCGTGCAATCGCAACACGCTGCTTTTCACCGCCCGACAGTTTCAATCCGCGCTCGCCGACTTCCGCGTCATAGCCCTGAGGTAGCCTTTCGATGAAGTCGTGGATCTGCGCCATGCGCGCAGCCTCCCGCACTTCCTCGTCGCTGGCGTCCGGGCGGCCATAGCGAATGTTGTAGGCAATGGTATCGTTGAAGAGCACCGTATCCTGCGGAACCATGCCGATGGCCTGACGCACGCTTTCCTGCGTCACGTTTCGGACATCCTGGCCATCGATCTCGACTGAACCGTCGGTGACGTCGTAAAACCGGAACAGGAGACGGGAGATCGTCGATTTGCCCGCACCGGAGGGACCGACGATGGCGACGGTCTTGCCTGCTGGAACCTCAAAGTCGATCCCCTTGAGGATCGGCCGGTCGGGATCGTAGTGAAAGCGGACGTCCTTGAACGCAATCTTTCCTTCAACAGCCTTCAACGGGCTGGCGTCGGGCCTGTCCTCGATTTCGGCGGGCACCATCAGCAGGTCGAACATGGATTCGATATCCGCAAGACCCTGACGGATTTCCCGGTAGAGGAAGCCGATGAAGTTGAGCGGAATGGAAATCTGCATCAGCAGCGCGTTGATAAGGACAAAGTCGCCGATGTTCTGCTCGCCCGCCAGTACGGCCTGCGCAGACAGCCCCATGCAGGCCGCCATGCCAATGCCCAGAATAACCGCCTGACCGAAGTTGAGCCAGGAAAGGGATGTCCAGGTTTTCGTAGCGGCACTCTCATATTTCGCCATGGAGACATCGAAGCGCGCAGCTTCCATGTTTTCATTGCCGAAATACTTGACCGTTTCGAAGTTGAGCAGACTGTCGATGGCCTTGGAGTTGGCATCCGTGTCGCTGTCGTTCATTTCGCGGCGAATGCCGATCCGCCAATTCGAGGTCTTGATGGTGAACCAGACGTAGGCAACGATCATCACTGCGACGATGACAACATAAAGGAAACCGAACTGGTACCAGATCACGGCTGCCATGATGGCAAATTCCAGAACCGTCGGAATGCCGTTCAAGATGGTGAAGCGGACAATCGCCTCTATGCCCTTCACCCCGCGCTCAATCACCCGGCTGAGCCCACCCGTCCGCCGGGCGAGGTGGAAACGCAGGGAAAGCTGGTGCAGGTGGCGGAATGTCAGGATTGCGAGCTGGCGTACGGCATGCTGGCCGACCCGGGCGAACAGTGCGTCGCGCAGCTGGTTGAAAGCCACTGCCAATACACGGGCTGCATTATAGGCAAGCACCAGCATGACCGGAGCTACCAGGAAAGCAGGCAGGTTGGAGCCTTCACCCGTCAGTGCATCCGTCGCCCAGGCGAAAAAATACGGCGACAGGACCGTCACGATCTTGGCAATGATCAGTGCGAAAATGGCCAGAAGCACGCGCTGCTTGAGATCCGGCCGATTAGACGGCCAGATGTAGGGCCACAGGTTGGCCAGCGTCGTGAAGGTGCTGCCTTCGTCTGCATTGACAGGCTTGCGGATGTGCGCTTGAGCGGAATGGCTGCCGGCAGCCGCAGCCGAGGGCTTTTGCGGCGGGGTCGCTGTCTGATCGGTCACACAAAATCTCCAGGCCGCGGAAGGCGGCCACTTGGGTTAGTCTGAAGCGGAAACCACTTGCGCACCGGCTGACTGTCCTGACTGGTCCGGCTGCGCCGCGTTCAGGCGCTCCCAGAAGTCCTTGGTCCGGCACTCCGCCAGACTGAGCACTTGCCAATTGAGCGCGTAGTGGCAATTCCTGCCCCGCGTGTCACAGCACAAGAGCCCGGCGTCCTTCAAAACCTGCAAATGCTGAGACACGGTCGACTGAGCCAACGGCAGGTGACTGACGATCTCACCGCAGCAGGCGCCCTGACGGCTTGCGAGCTGCTTGATGATTGCCAACCGGGCCGGATGTCCAAGTGCACGGAAGATAGCCGCGAGTTCCTCGCAACTTGCCAGACCTTCCTTGGAGGTCATGCAATTTCCACCGGCCGGCAGATCCGTCCCGCTCATGGGGCGGTTTCCTCATTCACGATTGTTTGTTTCATCGTTGATATGCGATGAATCATCAAAAAAACAAGGGGCTGATGCAAAAAGGCAGAGGATCATTCCGATCCCCTGCCTTCATTTTTGACGTTCAACCAAAGCGTAACTGACAGAGTTAAGCAGCGCCAACAGCCGAGAATTTTATAAATGCCCATGGCCGTTTTCAGACGTGTCGACAACGATCGATGTGCCGACAGAGGCCGGTGTCACCTCAGCCGTTGTTTTCGTCTGGTTTCGGCCAGCTCAGATCGCCTTCTGGTGTCAGGAACACTTGCCCCGGGTAAATCAGGTCAGGATTGCGGATCTGTTGCTGGTTGGCCTTGTAGATCGTCGTATAGCGAACGCCCTCTCCATAAAGACGCCGGGAGATCCGCCACAGGTTATCCCCCTTGCGGATGATCACGACGGGAAGAGACTTTTTCACTTCCGCGCCCTGGCCATCGGCTCCTGCACCCTCACCGCTTGCGACGACCTTGGTCAGCACAATCTGCTTGTCCTGTTCCTTTTCAAAGGTAACGGCTGCACGGGCGTCGACCGAGCTGCCGTCCTCACCGATCAAATCGGCGCGAACCTCGACATTTCCTTCAGAAATATTCTTTCCGCCTTCAATCAGCCACTTCCCGCCCGAACCGACCTTAGCCTCGCCCTGAAACTCGTCGCCGACGTAGACACGAACCGATGACCCAGGTTCGCCGGTACCGGCAACAAAGACCTTGTCCTTTTCGGACTCCACGGCTTCCACGGTCACCGTCGGCGCATCCGGTGCTGCTGCAGGAACATCAGCCGGTTCATTCTGGCCGGCTTGCGCAACGTCTGCGCCACTGTCCTGTGTTGCTACAGCTACCGGCGCTGCCCCTGATGACGTCGAAGCAACTTCGGTTTCTGCTGAAGCCGCCTGTCCCGATGCCTTAGCGGTAGAAACGGCATCACCACTGCTTGCCGTTTCCGGCACCGCGGTGCCTGTTCCAGATGAAGTCGTGTCGGCAGACGCAACTTCGGTCTGCTCAGAGGTACCGGCGGGCTGTTCGCTCGTCTCCCGGGAAGCCGTCTGCTGGCTTGCAGAGGTCCCTGCGGCGGGTTCCGCAGCAGCAGTTTCAGTTGCGGACGTCGACCCGGAGGCCTCGGCGGCGGTGCCTTCTGCAGAATCCGTTGTCGCAGCTGTTTGCGAACCTTCGCCAGTCGAAGTGATGGAAGCCACCTGCTGCTCGGCCTCAGGCTTTTGCAAGACGTCCGACGGACCGTCAGGCGTGTTCAGAACCACAAGGGGTTGTTCCTTGCCGCCTTCCGGCAGAGAAACGGCAAGCCGTTCTTCGGACGTGGCAATCGCTTTGCCGGTATCGTCATGAACTTCCAGGCCAACGTCATAGTCGCCCGGCTTCAACGGCTCATCCAGAATGATGGTCCATTCACCGACCTCATTGGCAATGCTCTTGCCGACAACCTTGCCGTTGGCAGTCAAGGCAACGATAGCGCCAGCGACAGACCGGCCCGCAACGACCGTTTCACCGGTCGGCTCAACGCCGACAACGTCAAAACTCGGGCCTGCACTTGCCGTTTCCGCGGCAGGAGCCTCATCTGACGCATCAGCCTTATCTGTTTCTGCAGATTGCGTCTTTGTGCCTGTATCAGAGCCTGCAGCCTGTTCGGTCGTGGCACTGTCGCCGGAGACCGATGGCGTGGCGGCAACTTCGGGACCGCTCTGGAAAGGCAGACGCCCCGTATCGCGATAGATGTAGCCCGTCACGAGAGCGGCCAGGCCAACAGGCACGGCTACGATCAAAGTCCAGATGAGTGTCTTGTTATTCATTGTGTGTCCTGCCGGGAAAGCAGCCAGGCGATGCGGCGCTTTCCAAATCCGTTCCCCTGTTTGCGCCCTTTCGGGTGCTGCCTGTCTCAGCCGAACTCCTGACCTTGATGGCCATGTTTCCTTTGCCGTCGGCTCTTCTTCAGATCGTGGTTCATGCATAGCCGTCTTTTCCAGGCGCGGCAAGAAAACCCGGTTCAGAACCAAGGCCTTTCAAACAGAATGCTTGACCTTGTGGCAATCTGAATGCCACATCTTTGCGTCATGAATACGGTTTCTCAAAATCAGCTTACAAGCGTCTGTGTTTACTGCGGGTCCAGCTTTGGTTCGGACCCTGCACACGAGGCATCCGCCACCCGTCTGGGCCAGCTAATTGCCGAGGCTGGCCTTCGACTTGTCTATGGCGGCGGCTCTATCGGTCTGATGGGAACCGTGGCCAATGCCGCCCTCGAAGCCGGCGGCAAGGTGACGGGAATCATTCCGCGTTTCCTGGAAAAACGCGAGGTGATGCTGGACACCCTCGAAGACCTGATCGTCACGCAGGACATGCACGAGCGCAAACACCTGATGTTCGAGAAAGCCGACGCCTTCATCGCGTTGCCCGGCGGTATCGGCACCCTGGAAGAAGCCGTCGAAATGATGACCTGGGCCCAACTCGGACAACACCGCAAGCCGGTGGCACTGGCCAACCTCAACGGCTTCTGGTCGCCTTTGCTGGAACTTCTGGATCATATGCGGGCACAGGGATACATCCGTCCGGACACTGAAGTTCCTTATCTTGTTGCCCGATCCGTGGACGATATCCTGCCCATGCTGCGCCGCGCGATCAACGGTGAGCCCCTGCCGGCACAAGAAGCATGCGCCTCGGTAACAGATCTCTAAAACTCTACTGAGTATAGAGGTTGGGAATACGTTCCCATGACTGTGAATATTGGAACCAAATCGATTTGCAGTCTGAGGAGTTGAATAGTACCGTCGCACGAAACGCAGGAAGAACAGGCCACTAAATGCAAACTACCCTTCTTGTTGAAGATGCGGCGTTTTTCGAGAAGGCAATCGTCAAGAAACTGCATGAGGTCGGACGTCACCAGATCATGGTGGCACGTAGCTACGAAGAGGCCGAGAACTGCCTCAATCTGCCGATCGGTGAACCCGACCTTGCTCTTGTCGACCTGACCCTTCCAGACGCCCCCGACGGCGAAATTGTCGATCTTTGCGAGAAGTGGAATATTCCCACGATCGTCTTCACCAGCCGCTTCGACCCGAAAACCCGAAGCAAGTTCCTGGAAAAAGGCGTTATTGACTACGTTCTGAAGGATTCTCCCGGCAGCCTGAACTATGTTGCGGACCTGATCCGGAAACTGGCGCAGAATCCCAAGATAGGCATTCTCATTCTGGACGATTCCGCGGTGGAGCGGGACGTGATCTCCAAGATCGTCGGCAAGCACCTTTACAAGATCTATCAGGCCAGCTCTACGGACGAAGCTCTCCAGACCCTGAAGGATTACAAGGACATCAAACTTGTCCTGGCGGACTATTTCATGCCCGACAAGGACGGCTTTGCCTTTCTGAAAGCCGTCCGCAGAGTGCATGACCCGGAGAAAGTCGGCGTCATCGGCATGTCGTCCTATGCCAATCCGGACAACCGGGTGCGGTTCCTGAAATACGGTGCAGCGGATTTCGTCGACAAGAACTGCCCTCCGGAAGAGCTGCTGCTGCGTGTGTCGCAGAACCTCGATTACATCTACCGGATCGAGGAACTCAACAACATGGCGATGCGGGACTCCCTCACGGGTCTCTACAACCGCCGTTACCTTCTGGAACAGGCCACCAAGGCAATCGCGACCTGGCCGGTATCCGAAGGACGAGCGCATTGGCTCGCGCTCCTCGACCTGGACTCCTTCAAGGCAATCAACGATTCACTCGGCCACGATTTCGGCGATGCGGTTCTGATCAGTTTTGCCCGCCACATGATGAAGCTCGCAAAGGAAGACGATATCGTCTCGCGGCTCGGCGGCGACGAATTCTGCATCGTGTTCCGGGACAAGGAAGAAGCCGAGGTTGTCGACGGACTGCAAAACCTACTGGACAACGTTCTGGCCTCGCCCGTGCGTCACGACGGCGAGGAACATCTGATGAAGACAAGCGTCGGCGTCGCCCCGCTCGAAAGCGGCAGGTTCGGCGATGCCCTGAAGACCGCCGACCACAGGCTTTATGCCGCCAAACGCAGTGGCCGCGGCCAGCTGGTTTCTTCAGACTGACCGCATCTTCCACAGTGCTCTGGCTGCGACTAACTCAGTTTCAGCTCCGGTAGCGCCGCCAGCTGTCGTAGGTAAACACCACCAGCGCAGCCCAGATCATGCCGAACGTCATCAGCTTGGTCGGGTCCAGCGGTTCGCCCCAGATATAAATCGCCATCAGGAAGTGCATGGACGGCGCCATGTACTGCATAAGCCCCAGCATGAAGAGCGGCAGGCGCCGCGCGGCTGAGGAAAAACAGATCAGGGGCAAGGCCGTGACAATGCCTGTCCCCACGAGGGCGAGCAGAACCGGCGGATCGTTCAAGACCATTGCGTCGACACCCCAGCTGAGGCTCAGCAGCATGTAGCCGGCGGCGAGCGGAAACAGCACAAGCGTTTCCACGAACAGTCCCGGCGTTGCCTTCACGGGCGTCACTTTTCGCACGTAGCCGTAGCCTGCGAAGGAAAACGCCAGCACCAGAGAGACCCACGGCAACCCACCTGCCAGGATCGCCTGCAGAACAACCGCAATGGCGGCAACGCCGACAGAAATCCCCTGCCAGGTCGTCAGTTTTTCCCTCAAAACGAACAGGCCAACCAGAATGCTGACCAGCGGATTGATGAAATAGCCGAGCGAAATATCGAGCACGTGATTGTTGGAGATTGCCCAGACGAAGGTCAGCCAGTTGACGGCAATGAAAGTGGCAGACGCCGTCAGCCCCATGAGCACCTTCGGCTGGCGAAAAACCTCGCGCACTTCCTGCCAGCGGCCGCGCGAATAGAGAAACAGACCGACAAACAGCACCGACCAGAGGATCCGGTGAGACACCACAAGATCTGCTGGCACGGTATCGGTCAGTTTGTAATAGGCCGGGAGGAAGCCCCACATGCCGTATGCCGCCAGGCCAAACAGAAGGCCCTGACGGAATTCGGCATTCGCTTCGGTGCTGGTCACCGTCTGCGACATGGCATTGCCTTTCTGGCGCCCGAAAGGCGCGTGACCAGGATCAGGCCACGTTGGCTTTCATCAGCGCGAATGTAATGGAGTCGACCAAGGCCTGGAAAGAGGCGTCGACGATATTGGAGGATACCCCGATCGTGAACCAGCGCCGGTGCGTGACTGTGTCCTGGCTTTCGATCAGAACGCGCGTGACAGCGCCCGTGCCACCATTGAGGATGCGCACCTTATAGTCAATCAGCTCAAGGCCGTCGATGGCAGACTGGTATTTGCCCAGATCCTTTCGCAGTGCCATGTCGAGCGCGTTGACCGGGCCGTTGCCTTCAGCAACCGACATTCTGGTTTCGCCGTCGATATCGACCTTCACCACGGCTTCCGAAACCGTGACCAGGTCACCGATTGCGTTAAACCGGCGCTCCACCATCACGCGGAAGGATTCAACTGCGAAGTAACGCGGCACCTCGCCCAGCTCCCGGCGCGCGAGCAACTCGAACGACGCGTCGGCAGCCTCGTAGGCATAGCCTTCGGCTTCCCGTTCCTTGACCTTCGCCAACAGTAGGTCGAGACGCGGGTCTGACTTGTCGACTTCGATGCCCACCCGGGCCAACTCTCCCAGAAGGTTGCTCTTGCCGGCCTGGTCGGACACCAGCACCCGCCGCTGGTTGCCGACACTTTCCGGTGCGACGTGTTCATAGGTCTGCGGATCCTTCAGGATCGCGGAGGCATGAATACCGGCCTTTGTGGCGAAGGCGGTTTCGCCCACGTAGGGGGCCTGCCTGTCCGGCGACCGATTGAGGATTTCATCGAACGCATGGGAGATTGAAGTGATCTCTTTCAACTGAGCGTCGCTGACACCGATTTCGAACCGATCGGAGAATGCCGGTTTCAGCTTGAGTGTCGGGATCAGGGTGATGAGGTTGGCGTTGCCGCAGCGCTCTCCCAGCCCGTTCAAGGTTCCCTGGATCTGCCTTACGCCGGCATCCACTGCCGCCAGTGAGTTGGCGACCGCGTGACCGGTGTCATCGTGGGTGTGGATGCCGAGATGCGTTCCGGGAACAACCTCCAGCACCTTGGTGACGATGTCGAAGATCTCGTCGGGCAGCGTGCCGCCGTTGGTGTCACACAGAACGATCCACCGCGCGCCTGCATGGTATGCCGTGCGGGCACAATTGAGCGCGTATTCCGGATTGGCCTTGAAACCATCGAAGAAATGCTCGCAGTCGATCATCGCTTCCTTGCCGGCAGCAACGGCTGCGGTAACGGTCTCGTAGATTGAATCGAGGTTTTCCTCGTTGGTGCAACCAAGCGCGACCCGGACATGGTAGTCCCATGCCTTGGCCACGAAACAGCAGGCATCGGAACTTGCGGACAGCACGTCCTGAAGCCCCGGATCGTTCGCAGCCGAGCGGCCTGCGCGCTTGGTCATGCCAAACGCGGTGAACGTTGCCTTTCGCGTCCGCTTTTCACTGAAGAACTCACTGTCGGTCGGGTTGGCACCCGGATAGCCACCTTCGATGTAATCGACGCCAAGCCGCTCCAGAAGTTCGGCAACCACAACCTTCTCGTTGACAGAGAAGTCGACCCCGCTGGTCTGGGCGCCGTCACGCAATGTCGTGTCGAAAAGAAAAAGCCGTTCCTTGGTCATATCCGTATCCTGAGCAGCGTCGGGGCTGTCTTTTATTCGTTGTCATTTGCCCCGGTGCGAACCGGTGGCCAGGTTTCCGTGTCGTGATCGGGGTGCTGGAACGAAACGAGCGACGCCAGAAAAGGCGCTGCCTCCATATCGTCTTCGGTCACCCTTTCGGGAATTTGAACCATGCTGTCGGCATAAGGCAGCTTTGCCTCGACGCCGAACTGGATGCTGGGCGGGATCTGCGATGGATCGTCAAAGGCCCCGATGGCCAGTGCGATGCCATCCGGCGCTTCATAGGTCAGCGGTGTACCGCAATCGGCGCAAAAGCCCCGGGTTGCGTGATTGGAACTCTGGAAGTGCTTCAACGATCCACGTGTCCAGACAAGTCTGGATGTTTCGGGAACACTGACCAGTGGCGCGTAAAAGCCACCAAAGGCCTTCTGGCACATGCGGCAATGACAGATGGAAGCCTCGCCCAGTGGCCCTTCCACCTTGAACCGCAAGGCACCGCACTGACAGCCTCCGGTATGGATTTCCGTCATCCGCCCCTCACTTCCCAATGATCCGTGTCATGATCGGGGTGCTGATTGTTGGTTGCCGTGACATCATTGATCCCACCTGGCAGGTCGTCCCGATTTGACTGCGTTTCGTTCAGTTCGAAAAGATGCCCATAGAATGACACTCGCCCCTCGACACCGGACTGTTCAACCGGCGTGACCGCGGCGACATCGTCCAGGCTGCCATGGGTAAAGGAAATGTGGTCGTCGCCAATCGTATCAAAGGCCAGAGGCGTGCCGCAGGTTCCACAGAAACCCCGGCGGACAGGCTTGGAAGAGTGGAACCAGGAGGGTTCGCCGCGGGTCCATTCAAAATCGGACTTCGCAGCACCGATCAACGGCAGAAAGAAATTCCCCGATGCCTTCTGGCACATGCGGCAATGACACAGATGCGGATGACCGACCTCTCCCGTCACCTGGTAACGCACGGCGCCGCACTGGCAACCGCCGCTCAGCCTTTGAACATTATCGCCCATCAGAAATTCTCCTTGCCACAAGCGTTCAGGATCTTGCGGCAGACACCGTCAAGGTCGTGCGTCACCTCCGCATTCCAGAAGCGCAAGGTCGTCCAGCCGAGAGCCTGAAGCTTGCGGTCGCGCGCGATGTCACGCGCCTGGCCCTGCAGTTCTGCATGCTGGGATCCGTCCAGTTCCACGATCAAGCGATGAGCAGGTGCCGCGAAATCGACAATGACCCCTTCGCTCGGCATCTGCCTGCGAAAGGAAATCCCCTCCAATCGATGCGCCCGGATCACTTGCCAGAGCTTCTTTTCAGCGTCCGTCATTTGCGAACGCAGGCGTTTGGCGTTGGATCTGAGTTGCTTGGAAACTGTCTGGTGCGGCATGTAGCGACCTCTTAGCGATAGCCTGAAACCAGTGTTTGTTACACAAGCTGTATACCCCCCTCTGTCCGCTTGCGCGGACATCTCCCCCTCAAGGGGGGAGACCGGAGCATGCGGGCTGATTTGAGAAAACTCATACAGCTTTAGAGAGGTCTCCTCCCTGAGCAGAACTCCGGTCTTGCCCCATAGCCGGCTCAAAAATGCATGGCGACGCGGCATACGCCCCTCTCCCCCCTTGCGGGGGAGATCTTCCCATAGGGGACAGAGGGGGGTATCCCGTCTTTCCGCCTGGTACTGTCTCACCGCTTGACCTCCCAGGTAGTAACGCGGGTGCCGGTTTCTGAGTCTTTTGAATCCTTTAGAAGAATTCCCTGAGACGTCAGTTCATCGCGGATCGCGTCAGCTTCCGCCCAGTTCTTGGCATTGAGGGCCTCCAGGCGTTTTTCGATGGCTGCCTGAATGCCGGCCTCATCAACGCCAGACAAATCCGCCTTGACCGGATGAACGCCGAGGAGCGCGGCAGATGCCGAGTAAACATCCAGCTTGGCAGGGTGCTTGGAAGCCTCGACGGCGAGCGCGTGGAGCGCCTGAATGGCGCCTGCGGTGTTCAGGTCGTCCAAAAGGGCATCAAGCACCTCGGCGGCAGGGGCCGCATCCGTTTCGACCGGATCCGGCCAACGGGCCAGGAGGTTTTCCGCTTCTTCAAGCTTGCGTTTGGAGAAGTCGATCGGCTCTCGATAGTTGGTCATCAACATGGCAAGGCGCAGCACTTCGCCCGGCCACATGCGGCCGCCGAAACTGTCCGTTTCCAGAAGCTCCTGAATGGTGAAGAAGTTGCCCTCGGACTTGGACATCTTCCGGCCTTCCACCTGCAGGAAGCCGTTGTGCATCCAGTAGTTGGCCATGACCTTGGTGCCATGAGCGCAGCGGGACTGGGCGATTTCGTTTTCGTGGTGCGGGAAGATAAGGTCCAGCCCGCCGCCGTGAATGTCGAACACTTCACCCAGATGGTGCGCACTCATGACAGAGCACTCGATGTGCCAGCCCGGACGCCCCCTGCCCCACGGGCTGTCCCAGCCGGGCTCTTCTTCAGAAGACAGTTTCCAGAGCACGAAATCTCCGGGGTTCTTCTTGTGAGCATCAACCGCAATGCGAGCCCCGGCCAGCTGCTCGTCCAGCTTCCTCTTTGACAGGCCGCCGTAGTCGGGCATGGACTGGGTGTCGAATAGAACTTCACCGCCCGCCTGATAGGCGTGTCCCTTTTCGATCAGCGCCGCGATCATCTCGACCATGCCGCTGATATGCTGTGTCGCCCGAGGCTCGATGCTCGGCTCCAGCACACCCAGAGACCTGATGTCCTTATGGAACTGGTCCGCAGTCTTCTGCGTCACCCGGGCAATGGCTTCATTGAGCGACAGATCGGGAAAGTCACGAAGTGCGCGTGCGTTGATCTTGTCGTCAACGTCAGTGATGTTGCGCGCATAGGTGACGTGGTCGGCACCATAAAGATGGCGCAGAAGCCGGAAGAGCACATCGAAGACGATGACCGGTCGCGCGTTACCGATGTGGGCAAAGTCATAGACGGTCGGTCCGCAGACGTAGAGACGCACATTCCCGTCATCGATCGCCCGGAAGTCCTCCTTCTGGCGCGTCAATGTGTTGGTGAGCTTCAAGCCCTTGAAAGTGCCGGATTTCTCTGTCTCAGCGGCGCTCATGTCAAACGGTCTCCTGGCCGGCTGGCCGGGCGGTCCGTCTCAAAGGAAATTTTGCCAAGAGGGAACGGCCACAGCCAGCGGTGTCGCTAGCTGCAAATAATGGTGATCGAAATGATGTTCCGTGTGGCCGTCATCATGGAGCGCTTTATGGACCGGAAAACAGAACCCGGTCAAGGCTGCAGTTGCCGCTGAAACGCCAATTTCCGTGCCTTGTGGCCGCAACGCGTCACTCCCACGAGCGATAACGGATCGCGCGCTTTTCCTGTTGCGGCAACAAACGGGATCGGCTTTGCAATGGCAAGGAAGCTTAACGCAGTTCAATTATGCGCAAGATGCACTAGACTTTCCCCGTTGGGAATCAGAGGGGGTATTTCCGATGGGAATATTTTGCACGTGCCGTAACAGACATCTTGGTCTTCTTTTCACGCTGGCAGCGTTTTTGTCCGGACCACTTTCGGCACCATATGTCCAGGCACAAACCGCGGCACCGGCGACCAGCGAGACCCAGGTCGTTCCGCCCCCTGTTTTCAAGGAACCGCAGACGCCGATCGCCAGGGCCATTCAGGCGCAAGTTTCTGCGAACCTGCCCGAAGGTCTTGCACTCTATTATGGCGAACGCGCTTTCGCACCGGTCTGGTTCAACGAGAATGGCCTCACGGAAGATGCTCATCTGACCATTGCCGCCATGGCGGCGGCGAACGACCATGCGCTCAACCCCAACAATTACGATCCCCTCGGCTTCATAAAGCGTTCGGAAACTTCCCAGAGCGAGCAGGAATGGGCCCAGTTCGATCTGGACCTGTCCGTACAGTTCCTGCGCTATGCGACCCACCTCTCCTCCGGCCGCGTTCAACCCAACAAGGTCAACAAGGCGCTGAACGTGTTTCCGGATCGGCCTGATCCGAAAATGCTTTTTGAAAATGCCGAACAGGCCGTGGACTTCGGGGCCTTTCTGGAAAGCCTCGCACCCCAGACCGACAATTACGCGCGCCTGAAGCGGCGCCTTGCCCAATACCGGGAGAAGGCTGCTGCCGGCGGCTTTACCCAGGTTCCGGATGGTGAGGTTCTGAAACCAGGCATGAGCGATCCGCGCCTGGAAGTGTTGCGAACCCGGCTCATGGAAGAAGACATTGTCGTTGCCGGAGATCACACCGGTGATGTCTATGACGGCGCCCTGGTGGAAGCCGTCAAGCTGTTCCAGGAGTACCACGGCCTTGAAACCGACGGTGTCATCGGCAAGGCGACAATTGCCCAGCTCAACATTCCGATCCAGGAAAAGCTCATCCAGATGGAGCTCAACATGGAGCGGCGGCGCTGGATGCCGGATGATCCGGGACAGTTCTACGTCTTCGTCAATCTGGCAGACCAGAACCTGAAGGTGGTGCGGGACGGAAAGACCATTCACACGGCGCGGGTCGTTGTAGGCAAGCCCTACCACGCAACGCCGGTGTTTTCTGACCGGCTGGAATATGTGGAAATCAATCCATACTGGAACGTGCCCTATTCCATCGCGACAAAGGAGTATCTGCCGAAACTCAAGCAGAACCCCACGGCGCTCAGCAACAAGAGCATCCGGATCTTCCAGGAAGGCAACGAGGTCGCGCCGACACAGGTTGCCTGGAACAGCTATTCCGGTGGCAATTTCCCGTTCCGGCTGCGCCAGGACCCGGGTGAGGACAATGCGCTTGGTCGCATCAAATTCATGTTCCCAAACCAGTTCAACATCTACATTCACGACACCCCGTCGAAATCCCTGTTCACCAGAGCGGAGCGCGCCTTCAGCCACGGCTGCATTCGCGTATCGGATCCCTTTGCCCTGGCGGACGTTCTTCTGGTCGATTCCGACGGCACTCCGGGAAAATGGGAAGCCATTCGCGACAGCGGCGAGCGTACGGTCGTCAAAACCAAGGTCGAAATCGACGTGCACCTCACCTACCTGACCGCGTGGATGAACAAGGACGGATCAACACATTTCAGAAAAGACATCTACGACCGCGACAAGGTGCTGCTGGAAGCGCTACGCAGAGCGATGACAGAGAACCTCTAGAGGCATAACACACTGTTCTAATTGAACTTTACTTCTGTTTAGATATCTGAACGGTAGCTGAATGCGGCACTCAGCATGGGTTCAAGCCGGCCCCACTAATCTCCAGTCAATCGAAACGGATTGCCATCTGGAGTTACCCATGCTGAACCGCCTCTTCGTCATCTTCTTCCTGGCCCTCATCCTGGGTGGCCCGTTTGCAGCCATCATCGCAATCACCGACGGCACCAAGGCGTTTGGCCAGGAAGCCCAGCAAAAGGGCATGTGCTTGACCACCGGAACCGGCTGCGGCAACGGGAATATCATTGTCACGGTGGCCAGTCGGATATAAAAGCGCGCTCGCAGGCATTGCGGGGACTGGTGAACGGTCACCTGAAAGCGTGTGTACTTCAAAGTTGTTTCCACTTGAAAAGAGTGGGAATCTTGTCTGAGATTGGTCGCACACAGGACATTCCAGCCTCTTTGCTTGCAGTTTACTCCGATGTTTGGCAAGGTTGTCCCATGGACTACAAAGCACTTGAAGATAAAGCAGAATCCGCGGCGGAATTCTTGAAGATGATGGCATCCGCGCCGCGATTGCTGTTGATGTGTCTTGTCCTCGACAACGAACGCAGTGTTGGCGAACTTGCGGAAAAAACCGGCATGCGCATGCCGACCGTCTCGCAGCAGCTCGCCCTTCTGCGTGCGCAGGGTCTCGTCTCGACCCGTCGCGAAGGCACGACCATCTATTACCGGCTCGCCAGCGAACCGGTCAGGGACATCATGTCCGTGCTTTACAAGAACTTCTGCGCGGATGCCGAACTGCCCGGCCCAAAGCAGCTGGAAGCGCTGGACGCGGACTGATCCGCGTCCTTCGAGTACTCCCCGGCCTCAGTCCTGGACGAAATCTCCGCATTTCGGGGGCTGCTGATCTCCCCAGGGCATCAACGGCACGGTTGAGGTCGAGTTTTTAGGGCTGCCTTCAATCAGCTTGTCGGAATAGACCAGATAGACGAGAACGTTTCGCTTGGCATCGCAGCCACGGACGATCCTCATTTTCTTGAACATGAACGAGCGACGCTGGCGGAACATTTCCTCGCCCTGTTCGAAGTTCTCCTTGATCGTCACCGGGCCAACCTGACGGCACGCCAACGATACGTCAGAGACTTCTTCCGCAACGCCGAGCCAACCGGAAACGCCGCCTTTCTCCGGAACGGTGAAGTGGCAGGAGACACCATCGACAATCGGATCGTCTATGGCGTAGGTCGCCAACTTGTGGTCGGGCGTCAGGAACTTCCAGACGGTTGATTTCTTGAAGATCAGATCAGGCTCATCCGCCGCAAGAGCAGCGCCCACGCCTTGCAGCAGCAAAGATGCGCCAAGAGCGGCAGCGACCAGAAAACGCATTAGAAATCCTCCAGATTTTCAACCGTCCAACATGTGGGGATCACGAAAGCGCGATCAAGCGTCAGACGAAAAACAAAGCGCGCGCCCATCAGGCGCGCGCCTCACAACTTCATCTTACCGGGTTTTCGACGCGATGTTAGCGAGCGTCTTCAAGAACCTTGTCTGCGGCCGCCTTTTCTTCAGGAGCCGGTGTATCCGTCGGTTTTTCGTCCTCGACGATGTCCTCGGCCGATAGCTCCATATCTTCGCCGCCTTCCGGCTGCTCCTCTTCAGAACCGAGTGCAAGCGAGGCAGCAAAATCGCTGTCCGAGACTAGATCGGATGCTTGTGCTTCTCCGTTCGTTGCCGAAGCCTCTTCCGAGACTTCCGCTGAGGGCGTATCGGCGACAGCCATTTCCGCCGCAACCTGCTCCGGTGCCCCCTCACTCAGGCCGGCTGTTCCGTCCAGGGCATCGTAAAGATCGGCGATCCGTTCCCGTGTCCATATCTGGGGCTGGTCGAGGCCAAGAGCTTCGTCATAGGCCCGGGCAACGCTTATGGGCAGATGAAATTCAAAGTCGGCCTTCGAGCCGAAACGGGCAGCAAGCGCGTCACGAACAGCCTGGAAAGTATCCTTCAGACCAAGGCTCTGCTCGACACATGCAGCTGCCGCGTCCCGCAAGGTCACGACAAAATCACGGGTGGTTTCAACAGCCGTTGCCACGGCTTGCGCACCGATGGCGGATTTACCGCGTCCCGGCATCAGCGCAGTCGGACGAAACGCCGTGATGCGGTCGAGCGCGCGCGGCCAGTCGGACAGATGGGCATCTCCGCAATAAGGAACAGCGGCTTTCTGAACCAGATCTCCTGCGAAGATCACGCCACTTTGCGGAACCCATACGACCAGATCGCCCATCGTATGGGCGCGGCCCAGATGCATCAGCCGGACGTCCAGCCCGCCAAGGTCGATGGTCATTGAAGATGCAATGGTCATGGACGGCATGCTTACACCGGTGTTGCCGGGTAGTCCGGCGAACAGTGCCGCATCCCGCTCCCGGGCCACGCGGATTTCCTCGACGCCGCGGGTTTCCATCATCCGCCTGGTCAGATCGGAAGCAATGACCTCGCCCGGCTCGAATGCCAGGGCACCAAGTGTGTTGTCTGAATGGAAGTGCGTCAGAACAACCTGTTTGATCGGCTTGTCCGTGAGCTCGCGAACCTTCTGCAGAACCTTTTCCGCAAGGGCCGGTGTTGCCTGGGCATCGACAATCAGAACGCCTTTTTCGCCGATGACCACACCGGTGTTGGAACAGCCATCCGCGCTATAGGCATAACAGCCGCGTCCAAGCTCTTCGAACCGTTCGTTTTCACCCGGAACGGCTTCGGACCTGTTTGTCATCTCTACCATAACGGTCTCGCTTTCCTGCCAGATGTCTGACTGCCTGTTTCGGCCTGCGCGAACTTTGCCGCGCTTTTTCCTGTTGACTGAAGCGTCTCAGTTTCGGTGTCTGATTCGCAATTTTTCACGCGCCAATTCCTTAACTATTCTCTCCTTATCAACAGATAGGTCAGCTCTTTCGCCGTATTTTGACTGCACCTGACAAAGCTCTTCGCCATACTTGCTTTCAATCCTGCTACTTTTTCGTAGCTGCCCGGGGTGTCTTTCCGGGGTTATTCAACCGGATATACTTGCTAGTCACAGAAAATGGCCGGATAACGGCATTGTTCATCTGCCTGCTCAATCAGGCTTAACGAATCTCCAAGGCGTCGACTTATCCATGTCCGATCAGCAAGGGTCCAAATCCACTGTTTCCCCAGGCAAGGTACCTTCCAAACCTGTCCTGAAGCTGAGCGCATTCCTGCCTTACAGGCTCAACCATCTGGCCGAGACCGTCAGCAGGTCCTTTTCCAGAATCTATGCCGACACCTACGGTATCGGGATTCCCGAATGGCGGGTGCTTGCCACTCTTGGCGAATACAAGGCCATGACCGCACGAGATATCAGCCAGGCAACCTCCATGCACAAGACCAAGGTCAGTCGGGCTGTCGCCGCCCTGGAAAAGCGCGACCTTATTGTGCGCGACAAGAACAGGGACGATCAGCGGGAACAGACCCTGTGCCTCTCTGACCAGGGCAATGCCATGTACGAAGAAATTGTCCCTCAAGCCCTCGCCTACAGCAAGAGCCTGGAAGACGCGCTGACAGAGGAACAGAAATCGGTCCTGGACGAGATTTTCGACCGTCTGCACGAGGCCACGCGATCCGGGGAAAGCGACTGAAATCCTGCGTGGTCCTGCCGCTCCGCCATTAACCTAACGTGAGAGCTTTCATTGCTATTGATAGGTCCAGCAGCGATAGTGCCGGGGTCGGTTTAAGGCCGATACGGCGTGGCAAAAACGCTGTAGGGGATGGGTGATGAGACGTAGCTGGTCTGCCGGGTCCAAGGTAATGGCACGCGCTGTCGCGTTTGGTGCCGGGCTTGTGCTGTGCGCACATACTGTGAGCGCGGCCACCTGCTCCAGCCTGAAGGCCGAACTGCAGCGGCTGGAATCGCGTTCGACGGCACAGTCTCCCACAGCCCAGAAATGGACCACCGCCAAAACCCAGCAGCAAAAGGCCATCAATGCCGCAGAACGGGATGCAAACTACTTCGGCTGCGCTTCAAACACATCCCCCAAATGCAGTGGTCTAAATGACAAGATCAAGCGCATGAAGGCCAACCTTTCTGCAATTGAACGTCAGCTTGCGAAGTCCGGTGGCGGATCGTCGAAAACTGCAAAACGTGCAAGGCAGATCCGGGCCTCGCTGGCAAAACAGAAATGCGATGCCCCGACCCGCGAAGCACGACAACAAAACGCCAGCGGTGAGGACAAGCCGCAGTCTCTCCTGGCCCGCATCTTCAACCCGCAGCCGCGCGTCGAACTTGCCTCCGTAACGACGGGCGACCGGGAAATCGCTTCGGTGCGCCGGCAAGCCCGCAGCGAAACCAAACGATATTCCCTGCCTTCCGGTGGCGCATTCCGGACCGTATGTGTCAGAACCTGCGACGGCTATTTCTTCCCGGTAAGTTTTTCGACGGGCAAGAGCCAGTTTGCCAACGACGAAGCAAGATGTTCGGAAATCTGTCCGGCTGCAGAAACCGAACTATACGTCTATCGCAACCCGGGTGGCGACCAGGCCCAGATGATGTCTCTGGCCGGCAACCTCTACTCCGAACAGCCCTTCGCCTATCGCTACAAGAGCGAATTCGTTGAAGGCTGCAGTTGCCGGGCAACCCGTCAATCGAAGGCACAATCGGCCTGGACGGATCTCAGCACCGGCTCGGGAAACAGGGTATTCTTCACCGACATCAGCGCCGGCCTTCCCAGGCGGACACTTCAGCCAAGCCGCGGTGGAACCTACGAACACGAAGAAGACCTTCCCTCTCCGCTGACCAGAACCCCGCTGACCAGAACGCAGCTTCCGCGCTTTGAAGATCCCGACACGCTCATGAACATGGAAAAGGGCTTCGACGTGTCGGCGCGGCTTGATCTCGCCGCGACACGACTTGAGCGCGACGAGGACAAGGTTGCTTCAAGTTCCGGTTTCAAGGACGGTTTCCCGGTCCTGTCGATCCATTCCCCCAAGGAAACGGATGACGAGGAACTGGCGGCTTTTTCGCCTGTGTTCAAGGCAGAAGACGACGGTTTTAGCGCAGCGCCGGACCGAAAGGCCCCTGTCAGGGTAGTCGGTCCAGAATATTTTGTCGCCCAATAAGCGGCAGCAAGGCCTTCATGTCCGGACCGTGATCCATCCCGGTCAGCACCCTGCGCAATGGCATGAACAGGCCGCGCCCTTTACGGCCGGTTTCAGCCTTCAGAGCAGACGTCCACTCTCCCCAGGTCTCCAGGGTGATGTCGCCCTCGGGCAGCAAGGCCTTTGCACCTGAAACGAATTCCTGGTCTTCGTCCTCGATGCGGCTTTCCACGGGACCGGTGACGACCTGCCAATAGGCACGCGCGTCGTCAACTGTTTCACAGTTGCCACGCACGGTATCCCAAAAATCAGCGCCCCCACTGATGCCCATTGCTGCAAGACGGCTCTCCACCGCCTCGAAGGGCAGATCATGTACGAGGCGCGCGTTGAGGGATTTCAGCTCTTCCGGATCGAACTTTGCGGAGGATCGCGAAACGCTGGTCAGGTCGAATTTCTCGATCAGGGCATCCATGGACGCAACCGGCTCGACCGCCTGACTGGTTCCGGTCAAAACGGCCAGGGAAGCGACCGCCATTGGCTCAAGCCCGGCCTCGCGCAGCGAACCTATGGACAATGCCCCCTTGCGCTTCGAAAGACCTTCGCCATCGATCGTCGTCAGGAGGTTGTGATGACCGAATACCGGCGGCTTTGCCCCCATCGCCTCGAAGATGGCAATCTGGACGCCTGTGTTGGAGACGTGATCTTCGCCGCGGATGATGTGGGTTACATCCATGTCGATGTCATCGACAATTGAAGTGAACGTGTAGAGATAAGAACCGTCCGCACGGATCAGAACCGGATCGGACATGGAGGCCAGATCGATCGTCTGGTCGCCGCGGCACAGATCCGACCAGGCGACATCCGTACGTCTGGTTTCAAACGGGTTTCCGTCGTGGTTCGGCAGGACAAAGCGCCAATGCGGCTTGCGGCCTTCGGCTTCGAAAGCCGCCCGCTCTTCGGCGGTCTGCTTCAGGCCTGCACGGTCGTAGACCGGAGGTCTGCCGAGCGCTCGCTGGCGCGACCGGCGGCGTTCCAGTTCATCCGGCGTTTCGTAACACGGATAAAGCAGGCCCGCATCTTTCAGCTTCTGCGCCGCTGCATCGTAGTTGGCGATCCGGTCCGACTGCCGCTCCTTCAGGTCCGGTTCGATCCCGAGCCAGTGAAGGTCAGTCTCGATGGAATCGGCATATTCCTGCTTCGAGCGGACGAGGTCCGTGTCATCGAAACGCAGGATGAACCTGCCGCCCATCTTCTTGGCAAAAAGCCAGTTGTAGAGCGCAGGACGGATGTTGCCGATGTGGATATGGCCGGTCGGCGACGGCGCGAAGCGAACAGTGACGGTCATGGCGATGAGTTAGCCGGGGTTGAACCGGACGGCAACCCCAAACTACCGGACCTTATGAAGAATGTTCGGAAGACCGGTAGGTGCGCGACACGAACCCGAGCACACCGCAGAAAACGAAGCAGTAGCCCCCCATTGCCATGACCTGCAGGTCGAACGAGACACCTTTGTCGATCAGCCAGCCGACGAGACCCGGACCGGCCGCGGAAGCAAACACCATCACCGAAAACGCGACAGACCGAATGGCCCCCATGTGCCGCGTGCCGTAAACCTCCGGCCAAAGCGCACCCACCAGCGTGCTGTTGAAACCGTTCGAGATGCCGACAAGCAGCATGAAAACGAAAGCAGCTGCTGGCGCGTGGAAATTGGCCAGCACGAAACAGGCCAGTGTCAGGGGAACAAGGGTGAAAGGCAGCAACTGACGCGCGGAAAACCGGTCGATCAACGGGCCTATCACCAGGGATGCGCAGACCACGCCGGATGCCATTAACAGAAAGGCGCTTGCAAACAGTTCCAGCGTCCACCCTCTCAGTTCCACCAGATAGACCTGGTGGAAGAAGATTGCCGTGCCGATAAAGGCCGGCGCGTTGACACCGCAGTTGACCAGCCAGAAGCGGACATCGCGCAGCGCTTCTCCTCGTGTCCACTGACGGCCTTCCGGTTTGGCCGAGGCCGTTTCGAGCGCGGATGGGATGCGGTCCTTTGCCAGGAGCGTCAACAAGACCGGCAGGGCGACAACAGCCAGCACGATGGCCGATACCGTCCAGGCACCGCGCCACCCGAACGCATTGGCCAGAACAACGAAGCACAGCGGAAACAGCGCTTCTGCCGTCGGAAAACCGAGAACGGCGATCGACACCGCCCGGCCCCGCTGCGCCGTGAACCATCGTCCGGCAGCGGTCACCGACGTGTGGGTCATCATGCCCTGCCCGCACAGCCGGAGGCCATAAAAGGCAAGTCCGACCATCCATACGGAAAACGTGTTGGCCATCGCCAGGCAGAACAGGGCGAGACCTGTCATCACCACCGCTGCGATCTTCTGTACCGGGAAGTGATCCAGGCTGCGACCGACATAAGGCAGGGTCAGGGCACTGCCGAGGGTCGCCACCATGTAAAGCAGGCCAATGTCACCGTGACTGAGACCGAACTCCGCCCTGAGGTCCCCCGCCGAGAGCGAGATGAAAAACGTCTGCCCGAAGCCGGAAAAGACCGCGAGAAGGTAACTGGCGGCTAGCCAGCGGGCATTTTCACGCAGGAAGGAGAAATAGGTCATCGAGGCAAAAGCCCACTTTCAACAAACAACTGACGATCCACAAAACAACCCATCCTGCGAAAGCGCGTAACACCGTCTCGAAGGATGAGGCGGTAGCTTTCTGCCACGCCCGTTCAAATTCAAACGATCAGATTCTGCGAAACATCCGCCAGGCAAGCACTGATGAATGCCCTGTCCCTCAAGAGCGATCGCGGAACCTGTTGGTGATGGGATATCGCCGGTCCTTACCGAAGTTGCGCTCGGTGATCTTCACCCCCGGAGGCGCCTGCCGGCGTTTGTATTCGGCAATATAAAGAAGATGTTCGATCCGGTGGATCAGTGCCCGGTCGTGACCGCGTTTTTCAATGTCGCCCACCGACATCTCGTCTTCCACCAGACATTCCAGGATGTCGTCGAGAACATCGTAAGGTGGCAGGGAATCCTGGTCGGTCTGGTTTTCACGCAGTTCGGCAGTCGGCACCTTGGTGATGATATTGGACGGAATAACCTCTCCACCCGGACCAAGCAGCCCTTCCGGCAAGTTAGCATTGCGCCATGCGGCCAGGTGATAGACCTGCGTCTTGTAGAGATCCTTGATCGGATTGTAGCCACCGTTCATGTCGCCATAAAGCGTGGCGTAGCCGACCGACATTTCCGACTTGTTGCCGGTGGTCATGACCATGCGCCCGAACTTGTTGGAAACTGCCATCAGGATGACACCACGCGCACGCGATTGAAGGTTTTCTTCGGTCGTGTCTTCGGTCGTGCCGGCAAACAGATCGCTCAGTGCCGACCTGAAGCCTTCAACCGGTTCGGAAATCGGCACAGTGTCATAGCGGATACCCAAAGCGTTGGCGCAGGCGGCCGCATCGGTGATGCTTTCTTCCGAGGTATAGCGATAGGGCAACATGATCGCATGGACCTTGTCGGCGCCGAGCGCATCTACCGCCATTGCCGCACAGATGGCCGAGTCGATACCACCGGAAAGGCCCAGTACGACTCCTGGAAAGCCATTTTTGGTGACGTAGTCTCCAAGGCCCATGACGCAGGCCCGCCAATTCGCCTCATCGAGTTCCGGAAGCCTTGCAAAAGTGCCGTTCTCACAAACCCAGGTCTCGCCCTCGCGCTTCCAGTCACTGATACCAAGAGCAGCTTCAAACTGGGGCATCTGGAATGCCAGCGAGCGATCGGCATGAAGCGCGAAAGATCCGCCATCGAAAACAAGCTCGTCCTGCCCGCCAAGCTGGTTGCAGTAGATCAGCGGCAATCCGGTCTGGACCACACGCGAAACAACCACCTGCAGACGGTGCTCAGCCCGGTGCTCCCAGTAGGGAGAGCCATTGGGAACCAGCAGCAGCTCCGCGCCGGTTTCCTCCAGACACTCGCAAACCTCGTCGTTCCAGATGTCCTCGCAGATCGGCAAGCCGATGCGCACACCGCGGAAGTCGACAGGTCCGGGCAAGGGGCCTGCAGCAAAAACCCGCTTCTCGTCAAAGACGCTATAGTTTGGCAGGTCGTACTTGTAGCGAACGGCCTTGATCTCACCCTGGTCCAGCAGCAGGGCGGCGTTATAGACTTTGCCTTCCTCGCTACGCCAGGGAGACCCCAGCACGATGCCCGGGCCGCCATCCGCGGTTTCACCGGCAAGGGTTTCGGCCGCTTCCATGCAGCGCCTGACGAAAGCCGGTTTCAGAACAAGGTCTTCCGGCAAATACCCGGCGAGCATCAGTTCGGAGGTCAAGACAAGGTCGGCTCCTTGAGAGGCGGCTTCCTGACGGGCCTTGCGAACGAGCTCTGCGTTGCCGGCCACATCGCCAACAGTCGGGTTTAGCTGCGCGACAGCCAGTCTGAAACGGTCTGAAATCATCGGAAAATTACCAGGAAGTGACATTGCTTTCTGGTGTAGCCGCTAGATCGGCGAACGTCCAATCTGAATTTGCATACGTCCAGAAGTAGATTTGCCGGCACCTGTCAAAAGCCCGGTCGTGATGGGCCATGCCTGAAGGCATCATCAGAGCAAGGCGAGCCCGGCTTGATCGGCTGAAGGGTCCGATGCTGCCGTGGACGAGATGTCCGTGACATTCAGTTTGCGCAGCGGCTGCTGATGCCCGGGGCCGAGAAGACCTTTCGAGCGCCCATGCATCTCCTGCCGTTCAAGGATTTCGCCGATGTGACGATATAAGATGGCAGGAGCGATCGGTTTGGCGACGAACCCGTGAATACCGATCTCGATGCCTTCAAGGATTGTCGCGCGCTTGGCATGGGCAGTCACAATCAGAACCGGCGTGGTGCTGACCACAAGGTCCCTGTCGGCACGAAGGATTCGGAGAAACTCATTGCCGCCAAAGGGGCTCATCACCCAGTCGCAAAGCACAATGTCCGGCTTGCGGTCGACGACCATTTCCAGGGCTTCCGCACCATCGCTGGCTTCATAGGCCGAACGGATGCCGAAGCCCGCCAGCACGGAGCGGAGGATCGAGCGCATATGGGGATTGTCTTCCGCAATCAGGCAGGAAACCTTCGTCAGATCCCACTTATCGCGCACAACTCAAACTCCCCACTACACCCGTTTCCCTAAAAAGAAGGTATGCGCGTCGAGCGTTAAGCGAGGCTTACCTCAGGACACGTTCATCCGGAAAATTCCGGAAAAAACGCAAAAGGGCGGCAAATGCCGCCCTTTCAGATAACGTAACGGAAGAGGCAATCCTCTTTATGCGCTTGCCGCAAGCGGCTCGACCTGCCGGCCGTCGCGTTCCTTCTTCAGGTTTTCCGCGATCAGGAATGCAAGTTCCAACGCCTGATCCGCATTGAGGCGCGGGTCGCAATGGGTGTGGTACCGGTCGCCGAGCTGGTCCTCGGTCAGGGCGCGCGCCCCGCCCGTGCACTCGGTCACGTTCCGGCCGGTCATTTCGATGTGAACACCACCGGCATGCGTGCCTTCCGCCCGATGAACCGCAAAGAAGGCTTCAACTTCTTTCAGGATCCGGTCGAACGGACGGGTCTTGTAACCGCCAGCGGAAATGGTGTTGCCATGCATCGGATCGCAGGACCAGACAACCGTCTTGCCTTCCCGCTCGACAGCGCGAACGAGCTGCGGCAGGTGGTCGAACACCTTGTCGGCGCCGAAGCGGGCGATCAGCGTCAAGCGGCCCGGTTCGTTTTCCGGGTTCAGGATGTCGATCAGCTCCAGCAGGCCATCCGGTGACATGGACGGGCCACACTTGAGGCCGATCGGGTTCTTGATACCGCGGAAGAATTCCACATGGGCGTGGTCCGGCTGACGCGTCCGGTCGCCGATCCAGATCATGTGGCCGGAAGTCGCATACCAGTCACCCGAGGTGGAATCGACGCGCGTCAGGGCTTCTTCATAGCCTAGCAGCAGAGCTTCATGGCTGGTGAAGAAATCGGTCGACCGAAGCTGCGGAACGCTATCGGCGTTGATGCCGCAGGCCTTCATGAAGTTCAGCGACTCCGAAATGCGGTCGGCCAGTTCCTTGTAGCGATGGCCCTGCGGGCTATCGGAAATGAAGCCGAGCATCCAGCGATGAACCTGGTCGAGGTTTGCGAAACCGCCCTGCGCGAAAGCGCGCAAAAGGTTCAGCGTGGCTGCCGACTGGCGGTAAGCCATAGCCATGCGGCCCGGATCCGGGATACGGCTTTCCGGGGTGAAATTGATGTCGTTGATGATGTCGCCGCGGTAGCTCGGCAGCTCGACGTCACCCTTCTTCTCGAAATTGGAAGAACGCGGCTTGGCGAACTGACCGGCGATACGGCCGACTTTCACAACCGGCTGGCTGGCGGCATAAGTCAGCACGACAGCCATTTGCAGGAAGACTCGGAAGAAATCACGGATGTGGTCGGGATGATGCTCGGCAAAGCTTTCGGCGCAGTCACCGCCCTGGAGCAGAAAACCGTTGCCCTGCGCGACATTTGCCAGCTGGCTCTTCAGCGCACGTGCCTCACCTGCAAAAACCAGCGGCGGATAAGTCGACAGGCGCTGTTCAACATCCGCCAAAGCCTCTTGATCCGGGTATTCCGGAACCTGCAAGATCGGCTTCGATCTCCAGCTGTCCGGGCTCCACTTCTCCGCCATACTTCCTACTCCTCACTGGACCCGCAGGTTCGTTTCACACCCTAGATCACGCGGTCCGCGACATTTTCGTTCGTTTGGGCCTGCCAATTGAAGGCAAACGTGCGGCCTTATACACTTCATGGGCCGCCAAGGCCACAGGGCAATCCCCCAAAATATACCCTGTTTCAAGGATCATTTTCGCCACTTCTGCGTAGACACGAAATCCTCGCCTTTGAGGCGGATCATTGCGGGTGGTGATCCAGGGATGCATCGTGCGTGAAACCACACAGGATGACCTCATGCCGACACCTCGTCTGGAGCACAGCCACAGGCCCGATGACATCGCGAACCGGCTCGCTTCAGGACCGGACGCAAGCTACTTGAGAGACTGGGTCTACGGCGGCATCGACGGCGCTGTCACCACTTTTGCCATTGTTGCAGGGTCCGTCGGCGCGGATCTTTCTCCGACGATTATCCTCATCCTGGGAGCTGCCAACCTGTTTGCCGACGGGTTTTCCATGGCGGCAGCCAACTACACCGGTTCCAAATCCGAAATCGAGGATTACGCGCGCCTCAAGGCGGTCGAGGAAAAGCACATCGCCGTGGCGCCAGATGGCGAACGGGAGGAAATCCGACAGATTTTCCACGCCAAGGGCTATGACGGACCAGACCTGGAAACCCTGGTCGAGTTGGTCTCCTCCAACAAATCCATCTGGATCGAAACCATGATGCAGGCCGAATACGGTCTGTCGAACACGGCGCGATCGCCAATGAGGGCAGCGCTTTACACCTTCGCCGCCTTCGTTCTGTTCGGCTCGATCCCACTGCTGCCGTTCGTCATTCCGGTGCCAGCCAGTGCAGAAACCGCGACAATCCTCACGATACTCGCCTTTTTTACCATTGGCTCCCTGAGGGCGCGCTGGTCGCAGCGGCATTGGTTTTCCTGCGGGCTGGAAACAAGCGCAATCGGCACCCTGGCCGCGGGCATCGCCTTTGCGGTCGGATACGGCCTGCAAACGCTGCTCGGCTGACGGTACGATAATGCCTAAGTGGCCGGGGAAAGAAAGTTGACCCCGAGGTCTTTCAACTTGCTGTCGATCAGCGTCGCCACTTCCGGATCGAGCACAATCTTGCGCGGATAGAGCGGATTTGCACGGTCCGGCAGTACAGGCACATGCCAGCCGTCAGTCGTTTCCAGAAAATGGTCGATCCCTGCTTCGCCCCAGAAACGGTAGAACCCGGCCAGAACGCAATCCAGGTAACTTTGCAGGATCGGATGTTTGTCCGTACCCCAGCGACAATGTTCGGGCGCAGCCCTAAAAAGAAACAGTTCGTCGGGCCCCGGCCGCATGGACGCGTCGCAACGAAATGCGCCGCCGACAGCTTCGACCTTCAGGTATCGTTTCTCGCGCAGTTCCAGCTCGGCAAGGCGGGTCTTGGGTTCACGCGCCATCACCCCCATGATGCGTGATCCTTCCTTTTCCCGTACAGTCAGGGCGCAGCGCCCCTGGCCGTCCGGGCTCTCGCCGCACACTTTCCATTCCCGCACCCAACCGTGAAGGGTTCCGGGCGTCACTTCAACGCCGGCGGGAATAGTGTCAATATTGACTAGGGAACCATAACCAAAATATGTGATCGTCATCTGGTGCTTGTCTAGTGCTTGTATGTTTTTCTTAGATTGTTTCCGAGGGTGTCATGATCGTTCCGTCTCTTACCCAGCAGGATATCGACCTCATGAGGGACGATACTCCGGGTGTACGTCAGCTCATTCACTTTAACAATGCGGGAACGGGGCTGGCCCCCACTCCTGTTCTTGAAGCAGTTAAGCAGCATCTTGATCTTGAAGCGACCCTCGGCGGATATGAAGCCGCAGCGGCCGCCAAGACCGCAATGGACACCTTTTATACGTCTCTGGCAGCTTTGATCGGCAGCAAACCGCAGGAAATCGCCTATATCGAAAATGCCACCCGGGCCTGGGACATGGCTTTTTACGGCATCGACTTCCGCGAAGGAGACCGGGTTGTCACCGGCCGTGCCGAATACGTCTCCAACTACGTTGCCCTGCTGCAGATGAAACGCCGCAAGGGGATCGAGATCGATATTGTCGAGGACGATGAATTCGGGCAAATCGACCTGAAGGCCCTGAAAGCCGCGATTGGTCCGAAAACGCGGCTCATCGCCCTTACGCACGTCCCGACCTTTTCCGGACTGATCAATCCTGCCGAAGAGGTTGGAGAGATCGCGCGGCAAACGGGTGTCCTTTATCTTCTCGACGCGTGTCAGTCCGCAGGGCAGATCCCGCTGAATGTCAACGAAATCGGTTGCCATATCCTGTCCGGCACCGGGCGCAAATATCTGCGCGGTCCGCGCGGCACCGGATTTCTCTACGTCAGCGACGCCGTGCTTGACCAGGTAGAACCGCCGTTTGTCGATCTTCAGGCAACGGAGTGGATCGACGAAGATCGTTATGAACTTGTTCCCCACGCACGCCGTTTCGAAACCTGGGAACGCTATGTCGCGGGGCAGATCGGCCTGGGTGTTGCCGTCAGCTATGCCATCGGCTTCGGCATGGAGCGGATCGGCAACAGGATCTGCGGGCTTGGCGCTCAGCTCCGGTCTGAGCTATCTGCACTTCCCGAGGTAACCCTTCACGACAAGGGCCAGCGCAAGGGCGGCATCGTCACGTTCTCGCTGGCCGGTGAAAGCCCGGCACAGACCAAGCTACGGCTCGGGCAAGCCGGTATCAACGTATCGGTCAGCCAGGCCAGCTCAGCCCGGATCGACTTGCCGCTCCGGGGTCTTGATGCCGTGGTGCGGGCGTCGGTTCATGCGTTCAATTGCGAAGAGGAAATTGAACGCTTTGTTAAGTGTCTCGGTAGTTTTCGCTAGGTGAGCACCCTAGAAAAGCGCCTCCCCCACCCGGTGTTAAAGTTCTTCGGCTAAACAGCTGTCGCATCCGGGTAAGAGGGGATGGCGGTTTCTTGTTCCGTTTGAAGAAAAAGACATCTGAAGCAACACATCCAGGGCTGGAGGCTCCCGAAGCCGGCCGGCGGATCACGGTGTGGATCTACAGCCTTGCAGCGCTCGTGATTTTCCTGTCGACCGCTTCCCTCACCTTCATTGCCCACATGGCCTGGGGCGAAGCCGACAGGCGCGCTCTTGAAGCCGAGCAGATGCGCCTGACCAACACCTTGAAGGACATCCACCGCCAGGTCGCGCGAGACCAGGTGACGATGGCTCAGTGGGACGATACCTTCAACGCCCTTCAGGCCCCTTTGGACCGCGAGTTCATCGAAGACGAACTGATCGGCGACCTTTGGGAAGATTTCAACCTCGACCGGACTTTCGTCGTGATGCCGGACGGGACCTTGATCGCGCAGGCAATCAGGGACGATGTCCTGATTGAAAATCGGCAATTGCCGGCCGAAAATCTTGTTCGGAAGCTTGCCGAACAGACGGCTGCGGCTTTCCGGAAGCGGCAGGAGGGCTCCAACTCCGTTTTTGCCGAATGGTACATGCCTCAGTCCGCCTTGCTGGAAACGTCTCAATCCGCCTTTGCCCAGATCGACGGATCCCGAGCATTCCTCAGCGCCATCCCGGTTCTACCCGATGAAGGTCATGTGCGGCTGGTGGGCGACTATCCGGCAATCCTGGTCAATGCCGTCTACATAGATCAGGAGTGGCTGACCGGACTGAACGAACAACTCGGCTACAGGGATTTCCGGTTTTTCCCCGGTGAACCTGAACGCAAACACCCAACGAATTACCTTGTACAGGCGGCAGACGGGTCCACGTTCGGCTATTTCAAATGGGACCATTCCAAACCGGGTCGCGAAATCTGGATCATGGCCCTGCCGCTGATCGTCCTGTTGGCATCCATCATCGCAATCGTCGCCTTCGCGCTTGCAACGAAGATCAGCCGTCTGTCGGCATCGCTTGAAGAAAGCGAACGGAAGAACCGCCACTTTGCGCGACACGACGCTCTGACAGGGCTGCCGAACCGGCATCATTTTTCCGACTGCCTCACTTTCTCGCTGGATGGCCTGCCGGATCGTGGATTTGCGATATTTGCTTGTGATCTCGACCGCTTCAAACCGGTGAACGACACATACGGGCATGAAGCCGGCGACCGGGTCATCTGTACTGTTGCCGACCGGATGCGGCTTCTGGTCGGCAAGGATGGTGTCGTCAGCCGGATTGGAGGAGACGAATTCATTGTCCTCTTCACCAAGCATACAGACAGGGACAGGCTTGCAGCACTGGCCGAGGAAATCCGCCGGTCGATTGCCGAGCCGATAGACATTGGTGGAGGGCAACAGGTCGACATCGGTGTCAGCATCGGCATTGCCAGCGCGCCAGAGTCCGGCACGAGCGAGAAAGATCTGATCCGCATGGCCGACATGGCGCTTTACCGGGCGAAGGATAAGGGCCGCAATGCTTATGAATTTGCGGGCCCGCACAGTCTCGAGGCTGCCAAGGCCCGCAAGCAGATGGATCTGCAAGCAATTCCGGCGTCACGCTAGCGGGCACTGCCGAAAGCGGCAAATTACATTGTCATTAATACTATAAAAGGTAGAGTCCTTTGAGGATGCACCTCACGAAAACTCGTAAGTTTTTTAATACTCCCACATCCTGTTAAGGTATTCGTTGATACAATCACTTTACTCTTTAGTGGCAAGAATTCAGAATAACAAACAAAGACCCAATCGGGATCTCAACTTGACCGAGTTTAGGCGTAGATATAGCGACCAGGCCGCGAAAATTCCCCGGCAGCATATTTCCCGGCTGGCGTTTCTGCTTGCCGGATTGCTGATTGCTGTTACGTCCGTTTCGTTGCTGTTCGTCGGTTTCGTTGCCTCTCAAGCTTCCCGGCAGCAGGCCATCGCCAACGAGGAACGTCTGTTCCAGAGCACGCTGGCAGATCACCTTCGCACCATCGTTCGCGAGCAGATCGGCATCGCGTCGTCCGACCAGTCGGTGCTCAAGCTGGTGCGCAATTTCGATCCCGACTACGTTCGAAGCAGCTTCGACACCCTGTGGTCAACCTATCGCCACAGCAAGGTAATGCTGATCTCCGGAAACGGGGACGTTCTGGCTGAATCCTTCGCAGACTATACTCACATCATCCGGCGTCCCGTCTCCGAAACGCCGGAGCTTGAAATTGTTCATGAAAAACTGAAGGCGCTGTACCTGCAAAACCGCGTGCGGGTGCCTGGCGGTTTCGGTCACAAGTCCCTGCAAGGAGCAGATCCCGGGGAATATGCCGTCATGGGTTTTGTCCATATCGACGGCAAACCGGCCATATTCGGCGCGATGCCGATCATTCCGGACGACTATGAAGAGACTTTGCCCGACGGGCCTCCCACCGTGCTGCTGTCAGCCCATTATGTTGACGCCTACTTGCTCGGCCAGCTCAACGCGCAGCTGAATTTCGCCAATTTCGGTTTTGAGGAAGATGCAGGCGTGCCTGGCAAAGGGCCGCGCCATCTTGTCAAGGATCAGAATGACGACCCGCTCGGAACCTTTCGCTGGGACAGCCAGACCGTCGGCGAATCCATCTGGCCAACCATCGTCCCTGTCATCGTGGTTCTGAGTGTTGCCCTTGGCGCCCTCGCGTTCGGCATTGCCTGGCGGATCGGCCAGCTGACCACATCCCTTCAGGCGAGCGAACACCAGAACAGGTACCTGGCTCTGCACGATACGTTAACGGGGCTCGCTAACCGCCTGCAGTTCAACCGTGTCCTGGAATCCTCGGTCAAAACCCTGCCGGACAAGCCCTTTGCCGTCATTCACTGCGATCTGGACAAGTTCAAGGCGGTGAACGACACCTTCGGACATGCCGCGGGCGATATCGTCATCAAGACCATGGCGGAGCGCCTGAGCAAAGCCGTCGGCAAACCCGGTCTGGTTTGCCGTATCGGCGGCGACGAATTCATGGTGATCTATCGTGGCAGTGTTGTGCGGGAAACCTTGAACACACTTTGCCGGGCCCTTGTTGCTGCCGGCGAATTGCCCGTACCGATCTCAAGTGGCGATATTGCGCAGATCGGCCTTAGTGTCGGCATCGCGATCGCCCCGGAGGACGGAACAACTTCCGAACAACTCGTCACCCGTTCGGACACCGCGCTATACCAGTCGAAGAAACTCGGCCGGGGCCGGTATTCCTTCTACTCCGATTCACTCGATCTGGAAGTCGGACCAGACGGCGTGTTAACTGACCCTGAAGCCAAGCCGCTGCGGCGGGCAGCGTCAGGGCCTGCAGAATGAAACCGCTGCGGGACAAGTTGCCCCGCAGCGGCTCCTGACTTTCTGAATTGCCGCCGAACTACCCGCGCAGACGCTCGGTCGGTTCACGCATCGTGACGAGTTCTTCAGCAGCGGTCGGATGAACGGCGATCGTCCTGTCGAAGTCGGCCTTGGTCGCGCCCATCTGCAAGGTGATGCCGAGGATCTGAGCCAGTTCGCCGGCGTCCGGTCCCATGATGTGGACACCGAGCACTTTCTGCGTATCTGCATCGACGATCATTTTCATGAGCATCTTTTCATCGCGGCCCGACAAGGTGTGCTTCATCGGACGGAAGCTGGACTTGTAGATATCCAGATTGGGCGTCCGCTGCAGTGCTTCTTCCTGTGTGAGACCGACCGTGCCCATTTCCGGCTGCGAGAACACGGCAGTGGCAATCAGGCTGTGGTCGACCGTCCAGGGCTTGTTGCCGAAGACCGTGTCTGCAAAGGCATGGCCTTCCCGGATCGCAACCGGCGTCAGGTTGGCCCGGTTGGTGACGTCGCCAACGGCATAGATGGATGCCACATTGGTGCGGGAGTCCGCACCAACCTTGATCGCACCCGCCGCATCCATCTCGACACCGGCCTTCTCAAGACCGAGGTCACGGGTATGCGGGTTGCGGCCGATGGCGAACATGATCTGACCTGCTTCCAGCGCCAGCCCACCCTTGGTGTGGCCTGTCAGAGTACCGTCTGCCGCCTTCTCGATCCTGGAGAAAGTGTCGTTGAGCACCACCTTGATGCCCTTCTTCTCCATTTCCTGGCGAACCGCGGTACGAAGCTCACCGTCGAAGCCGCGCAGAATTTCCTCTCCGCGATAGATCAGCGTCGTATCTACCCCCAGCCCGTTGAAGATACCGGCAAACTCGACCGCGATGTAACCACCACCGGCAACCACGATCTTGCTCGGCAGTTCGGCAAGGTGAAAGGCCTCGTTGGACGTGATGACATGCTCGCCGCCCGGCAGACCTTCGTCCACGTTCGGAGACGCGCCAACGGCCACGAGAATGTATTTCGCGCTCAAGGTCTGTCCGGTGGACAGCAGGCGGACGGTGTGGGCATCTTCGATCACCGCGCGGCTGTCGTGGACTTCCACGTCGGTCCGCTCGAGATTGCGCCGGTAGATTCCTTCGAGGCGCGTGATCTCCTGATCCTTTGCCGCAACAAGCTTGTCCCACGAGAAGGCGCGTTCGCCGACCGTCCAGCCAAAGCCTTCCGCATCTTCGAATTCTTCGGAAAACTTCGAGGCGTAGACAAACAGCTTCTTGGGCACACAGCCGCGAATGACGCAGGTACCGCCGTAACGGTACTCCTCGGCGATACCGACCCGGGCGCCGTGTGTCGCGGCAATTCTGGCAGCGCGTACGCCGCCGGAGCCGCCGCCAATAACAAAGAGATCGTAATCGTAGTCGGTCATCAGTGCCTCATCGTGATCAAAAGTCCGCCGGCTGCCGTCCGGCAGAGCCTTGCCAGCCCCGCAGATAGGCAACCGAAGCTGCGGTACAAGTCCGGATGCCCGGTCGGGCCAGGCCATCAGGGACAGCCAAAACGGGCCATTTCCAAAAGAATTGGGCCGCTTGCGCGGCCCGAAAGCCGGACATGACCCCGGCCTCACTTATTCGTGTGAAAGGCGTGTTCCCTGCCATCGGCATGGCCGACGCGGGAGCCCTGCCCTTACTGAGCTGCGTTCAGCTTCGCCAGTTCTTCCTGAACCATGGTCACCATTTCGGTGGAAACCTTGTCCTGCCATTCACGGGCAGCACCAACGGAATACTGCGTGATGGTCGGGATCTTTTCGGTCAGCTTCTGGCCGAGTTCCGTGCTGTAGAATTCAGCAAGCTGGTTCAGCTCTTCTTCGGTGAAGGCGTCTGCCCAGGCCTTGTAAACCAGATTGTTGAGCTCGGTCCGCTTCGGCGCCAGCGTCAGCGCGACATTCTGAACGACTTCGGCGATTTCTTCCGCACGGGTCGGGTCGGACTGAATGAAAGCCGTCCGGGTCTGTTCAGCAAGGATCGGAAGAATATCGTCAAACGGTTCCAGAACCTTGGTCACAACGGCAACCTGCTTGGCTGCGGCAAGGTGGCTTTCAGAAACGGCATCCTGTGCGGCTGCGCCCGAGGCGACAAAACCAGCGGCCATCATGGCTGCGCCCAATACAGCTGCCCGCGGGAAAGATTTGATAAGCTTCATTTTTCTACTCCTAGGCGGCTTTCATCTTTAGTCTGGAAAGCCAAATCCACACCACTTAGATGGGCAAGACGGTCTTTACCCCATCTGTGCCGGCCACGTAAGCTTTTGTTGCAAGTTCAATGAAGAGGCCGTGTTCGACAACCCCCGGAATGGCAACCAGCCGGTCGCCCAGGGTCTGGACCTCGGGTATGCTTTCAAGCTGCGCATCCAGGATGAAGTGACCTCCATCCGTGACGAAAGGCTGAGCCGATCCGCCGCGCAAAGCCATGTTCAACGGCAGTCCAAGATCCTCAAACACTTTCAGGATCGCGCGCCGCGTTGCTTCCAGACCGAAGGGAACGACTTCGATCGGCAGGGGAAAGCGGCCAAGCGTCGCAACTTCCTTGCTGCCGTCTGCAATGACGATCATGTTGGCCGACGCTGATGCCACGATCTTCTCGCGCAGCAAGGCTCCTCCACCGCCCTTGATGAGCGACAGATGGGGGTCCAGTTCATCGGCGCCGTCGACGGTCAGATCAAGTTCCGGCAATTCATCAAGCGTGGTCAGGCGAATGCCGAGGCTCGACGCAAGTTCCCGCGTGCGCTCCGAAGTTGGCACACCGATAACGTCCAGGCCATCCTGTACCCGACGGGCAAGTGCATGGACGAAGAATTCCGCGGTCGAACCGGTCCCAATTCCAAGACGCATTCCGGATGTGACATCGTCGGCAGCGCGCTCCGCCGCCAGTTTCTTGTACTGGTCGCTCATTTACCGTTCCTAGGGCCAACCTGTCGGCGGAGAAGACCAAGCAATCATCTCCATCCGGCCGCCGGGTGCTTAACATGGCCGGCGTCCGCCGGTCCAGTGACATTCCCCCTCTTCAACGGGGAAACACCGCCATAGCGCCCATATCCGCGGTTTATTAACCATCATTTCAGACCAACAATAGATAATGCTTTCAATTGTCTAGGGTTTGGAAAGCACAGAATCAAATGAACATTCTTCGACTTAGACCAAGGCAGAAAGACGAATACAATAATTTAAACAACAAGATACCTGCCCCTGAGGAAACTGACAATACTTCCGGAAACCAGCCGGAAGCGCAGCTGGCAGCCAGCCAGATGAGCTTCGTACTGGACAGCCTGGAAGACGATCTGCAAGTCGCGGCCAAGACCATCAACGCCGCGGCGGAGAAGGTGCAGGACCGGCTCGTCAGTCAGATGGACAAGCTGGAGACCATCCGCAGCGACAGTCAGTCGCTTGCGGACCAATCGGCCGTTGCCAATGAGAACGCTTCGGGACTGGCCACGTCCATTCAGGATCTCACCACCTCCAGCAGCGAAATCGGACAGCAGGTCGGTGTGTCCAACCAGTTGGCACAAGAGGCGCGCGACGTCGCGGCCCAGGTCAACCAGGGTGTTCTGGAGCTCAAGAACGCGATCGATGACATTGCCAATGTCGTCAGCCTGATTTCGGACATTGCCAAGCAAACCAACCTGCTGGCCCTGAACGCCACGATCGAAGCTGCCCGCGCAGGCGAAGCCGGCCGTGGCTTTTCCGTTGTCGCGAGCGAGGTGAAGGCGCTGTCGGTGGAAACGCAGTCGGCAACGGAACAGATCGTCGCCAACATCGACCGCCTCAACCAGTCAGCGGAACTCAGCCTCGGCTCGGTCAACCAGATCATCGATGTTATCGGCAGGATACGGCCCAGCTTTGCCGCGGTCGAAGATGCGGTTCAGACCCAGGTTGAGACAACGAACCGGATCGGTGACCAGGCGCAGCAGACGGCGGACTTCGTTCAGGAAGTGCTGCGCACCGCGCAGACAATTACGGAGTCTGCTGCGGCAGCAGAAGAAGGTGGCATGCTGGCGCGCGAAACCGGTGCAGAAATGAGCACGGCTTCCAAAGCGCTGCAGTCCCGCTTCACCATGATGATCCGGCAGACCGAAATCGGCGATCGTCGTCAGCACGACCGATTGCCGATCAAGATTTCGGGATCCGTGACAGCAGGCGGAACATCCGCACAGATCGAGACCCACGACATTTCGGAAGGCGGCACGCTATTCCGGCCCGAAGGTGGCTCCAACCTGAAACAGGGCATGAATGCCCGTCTTGATCTCACCGAGGTCGGCCAGGTGGAAGTCCGCATCGTCGCCGTTTCCGAACATGGTTGCCACGGTTGCTTCGTCAACAAGGATGCCGGGTTTCAGGCGGCCCTGGAGCGCAAGATCGCATCCATTCATGAAAGCCACGCTGCCGAAGTGGAACGCGTCCAGACCGGGGCTTCACGCATTTCCAACGCGATGGAAGATCTCATCGCGCAGCGCCAGCTGACCATGGATGACCTGTTCGATACCAATTACCAGCACATAGCCGGCACCAACCCGCCGCAAGTGTCGACGCGCGCGTTGGCTCATCTGGAAAAGATCCTGCCAACGATCCAGGAAGAAATCCTCGGCAAATGCAAGGGTATGGCCTTTTGTGCCTCGGTCGATCGCAACGGCTATCTGCCAGTACACAATCTGATCTACTCGAAACCGCAAAAACCGGATGATGTTGCCTGGAACACGGCCAACTGCCGCAACAAGCGCATCTTCGATGACCGGGCCGGCCTCAGCGCGGCGCGCAACACGCGCCCCTTCCTGATCCAGTCCTACGCCCGGGACATGGGCGGCGGCAATATCGTCTGGATGAAGGAGATCGACGCGCCGATCATCGTTCAAGGCCGTCACTGGGGTGGCTTCCGGACCGCGTACAAACTCTAGAACCAACCGGCGGAGCCGATCCCCTCTTGCGGCGGAGCGGCTACGCAGCTAGGCATTGAAGGCGGCCTGCGTTCGGGTGAATGCAGGCCTTTCCCACATTCCGGGGCCGGTTTACCTGCCCGCAATCATGCCTTTCAGCATGAATGCGTTCTTGCCGTCCCGCTCCTGCATTTCAGAGGGTCTCATGTCCGTTCTGGTTTTCGATCTGGATGGCACGCTGGTGTCGTCCATGGAAGATCTCGTCGCCACCTTGAACGTCGTCATGACCTCCGCAGGACATTCGGCCATTCCCCAGGACAACGTCGCCAACATGGTCGGCCTTGGTGCAAAGGTGCTGATCCAGCGCGGCCTGGAATTCAACGGCATTTCCTGGACCGATGAAACCGTGGCGCCGCTCTATGTGCATTTTCTGGAGCATTATGCCGCCAATATCGCGGTTCACACCAAACCGTTCGACGGCGTTGTCGCGGCGCTGGAAAACTTCCGAAAAGACGGATGGAAACTGGCGGTCTGCACCAACAAGGCCGAGCGGCTGACGCATCCGCTGTTGGCTACACTCGATCTCGCCAGGCATTTCGACGCCGTCGTCGGCGGCGATACGTTTTCCGTGGCAAAGCCGCATGCCGAACCCGTGCATGGTGCCATCCACCGGGCGGGTGGAGAAATCGGCGGCTCCATCATGATCGGCGACAGCGGCACCGACATCGATGCCGCCCGTAACGCCGGCATTCCGGTCATCGCGGTCGATTTCGGCTACACGGTCGTGCCGGTCCGGGACCTTTCCCCGGACCGGGTCATTTCGCATTTCGACGAGCTGGCTGGTGCAATCGCTTCGCTCAAGTCCTGAGGCTGGTTCTGTCAGACATCAGAACGTCCTGATGGCATCGCCCAGGGTTTCACGGATTTCTTCCCGGCGCACGGATAATGCCGCGATTTCCGTATCGACATCCTCGATCCGGGTTTCGCTTTCCTCCAGCTTGCGGGCGGCACGCTTGTAGAGATCGGCACCCGGCTCAAGAGCCGCCAGGTTGGCCCGGTGGCGTTCCTGATCCCGGCTCTCCTCATCCTTTTCCAGTCGCAAGCGCTGGATCTGGCGCTCGATCTGCGCGATCTCGTTCTGCAGCTCCGACAGTTCCTTCAGCTTTGCAGCGGTTTCCTTGTCCGGCGAGCGCCTGGAGAGATAAAGCAGCTGGTTCGCATCGGTGGAGATCAGCGAATAGGTCTCCGACAAGGTCCGCTCCTGCAGGGCGGAAACCGTTTCCGTTGTTCCCGCAGGCACTTCCACCTTCAAACGGTGGTGCGTTGCGGTGCTGTCCAATTCCTGCTCGGAGGAAAACTGCCACCCGGGACGTTTGGCATGCTCGATGACAATCGTGCGGTCACCGTCCGGGGCTCCCTTGATCGCGTATTGCGTCGAGGATCGCTCGCGCACCATCGCGTTCAGAACCCCGTCATTGACCTTGATCGAGACGATCTGGCTGTCGGCAGATGTTGACTGTGCAATCCTGACCTTCTTGTCGGTCGCAAAGCTTGCCATGCGGCTTTCGCCCGAGGGCATGCCGCTGATCTGCGCATCACCGACATATCCTTCCTTTTCGTCATAAACCGTCAGGATGCCCTGCGGCAGGCTGGTTTCGGTCTCGTTCTTGATTAGGATTGCAGCAATGGGATGCTGCAGGCCGCTTTCCGGCTGGAATACGGAAACCGTTTCGGCGGATACGACCTTGTCGACGATCGGTGCCGACAGGGTTTCCCCGCTTTCAAGGTCGACAGGCCATGGAATTGTGAAGGACGCGGTGACCGCGCCTTCGCTCACCTCGCCGACATTGGCAGCGGCCATGTTGAGAACCATTTCCGGCGCAACCGCCGAGCCAATGAAGCTGGAACGCGCCGCGCCCGGCATGCGGGCTTCGCTCTCGGCAACATCAAACTGCGGTTCCGCCCCCATGTCGACAGGAGGCACATAGCCGCTGGACACATCCACCGGCACTTCCTGCCGTTGCTTCCAGTAAAGATCGTGGAGCCGCTGTTTCAGCGTTACCGGTGCGCCGGAGGACAGGGTTATCCTGACATCGTCCCAGTCTTCGCCGCTGGCGTTTTCAAGTACGGCCCAGGCCTGCAGCCGGGCCTTGTCATCGGCCATCGTCACCACGCGGTAAGCCGTCTTCCAGATGGGAGCCGGCACGACGTAGGAAACCGCGACCTCACGTTCGCCCTCGCCTGCCACTTTCAAGGCAACGGTTCGCGCGCCGTCCGACTTACCGTTGCCAACGGCCGACAAGGCCTTGGCAACCTTCTGCTGAATGTCTTCATCGAGAAACGTGACTTCGGTATCTGCGGACAGGCCGACTCCGGTGATGCGACCATCACTGAGAACCGAAATGACAAAGGACTGCCCCCTGTCGCCGTCATCCTGCACCGACACGCCGAGAACGAGACCCTCGACCGTGGACCCGGCCTTTTCCAGACGCACGCGGGTTCCCTGCAGTTTTGCCAGAAGGCGTGCGGGCGACTGCAGGTCCTCAACGGTGAACGGCAGGTTCTTGAAGGTTTCCGCCAGCGGGTTCGGGCCTGGAAGAGTAATGCCCTCGACAACGCCTGCCTCATCGAACACGACAATGCTCTTCAGCACATCGTTCACCTGTTCGAGCGGGACCGTCATGTTGATCAGACCGCTGCTGTCAATATCCGCCTTGCGCACCACTTCGGCGAGACCACCCGAAGACAGCGTGATGCTGGTAATGGGCCCATTGTCGGCGCCAAACGCCCCGGCAGGCAGGAAAAGACCCACGAGCGCGAGAGAAGAAACGCGTGCAATCATTTAAAAAACACTCCAAAAAACAGTCAGCGGAAACGATCGTCTGCTTTAAATACGGCCTTTTCGCGAAGACTGATAACGGCTCCTGACATAATCTGTCACGCGATACGACAGCCTTCCGGATCCGACCGCTCGATGAATGCCTCACCAGACGGAAGACCGCGCCGACAGGAAGCCGCCCCACATGACGGCACCCCGATTTTCCAGACATTGCCGGTCAGACGACAAATATTTTCGCCCGGGACAGCGGGTCCCCTCTTTCCGTGGCATCAGCACAAAAAGCAATTGGCTAGAACCGACGAGCCCCAGCAACAGACGTCGGCTCCAGAAAAAGGGTGTTGCGCAAGCCGTTGATTTGCCCTAGATACGCGCCACCAGCCGCCAAGGCATGGGCGATTAGCTCAGCGGGAGAGCACTCCCTTCACACGGGAGGGGTCACTGGTTCAATCCCAGTATCGCCCACCATTTTCCTTTGATTACCTCCAGATCCGGTTGCCGCAATTTTCACTACTTTGCCGTGATCCGATTCACCACAATTGCAACTCTTGCCAGAAATCTGGGCAAATTTTCCTGAAAACCAGCCCTGCAAAAGGTGAGCGTGTATATTGGTCAGATCCGTTCCGTTGAGCGGATCCTGATGATCGGGCGTACCGGAAGTGATCCGGTTTCGCGTTGCCCGCCAGCAAAGCCCCGGCTCCGGCACTGGGCATGGATGACATGTTTCGCTCCGCGACCAATAAAGCTGCGGCACTTTTCCTGTTGTTTGCGGTCCTTGCGCCCGCAACGGTCGCTCGCGCGCAGTCCTCGCAGAACATCCAATTGCCGTCAGTTCCTCTGCTCACCGACGAGCAACAGCGGCTCAATCAATCGCTTCTGCAGCAGCAGATGTTGATTCTGGAACTCGAGCGACAACGACTGGCACAGGAAAGGCGTGAACTGGAAGAAGCGCAGCGCGTTCAGCAATTGCGCGAAGAAAGAGTTCGCCTTTTGCAACTTGAAAGACAACGCCGGCTGGGCCAGCCGCAAAACAGGTCTTACTATCGGCGCCAGCAATACCAGCGCGAAGACTACCGGCCGCAGCGGGGCCAGCCACAACAATACCAACGCCAGCAATTCCAGTCACAGCAGTTCCGACGGCAATAAGCTCTTTCGAGCAAGAAATTCAGGTTCAATCCCCAAGGTATCCGGACAGTTTGGCTTGTCGGCCTGCCTTTGAGACCCCTTCCTGCTATTGTTCTTCAAATGATTCCCGAAGAGCAGATAGAAGATGGCCACGCAAACCGCTCCAAATCCTTTACGTGAAAAGCTCGTCAAGGGGCTGTCCTATCACCAATCCGGAGAGATTGAAAAAGCGCAGCGGTGCTACAAGCTGGTATTGAAAAAGGCGCCGACCAATCCGGATGCGCTCAATCTGCTAGGCGTGACCTACAGGCAATTGGGATCTCCCAAAAAGGCCGTTGAATACATCCAGAAGGCGATTGCCCAGAACCCGAACCAGGCGTCGTTCTATGCCAACCTCGCCCGAGCGATGATGGACATCGGAACAGATTCGGAAAGCATGCTCGCCGTTTCGGAAAAAGCCCTGTCGCTCAACCCGAAAGAGCGCGAGGCACTCAACATCAAGGCAATTGCGCTGACCGGGCTGCAACAGTTTGAAGAAGCGGAAGCGATCTTCAAGAGCCTGCTTGTCTCCAATCCGAACCATGGTGAAGTCTACACGAACTATGGCCTGCTTCTGCGCAAGAACAACCGATTTGAAGAAGCGCTCACCTTCTTCAAACGCGCGGAAATGCTTGCACCGGACAACGTGGAAAACTGTATCGAACAGGCCCGTTGCCGCCTTGAACTGAAACAGTTCGACGCCTCGCTCGAGGCGATCGACAAGGCCCTGGAGCGCTTCAAGAACAACCCGCTCCTGCTCCACGAAAAGGCCCGTGTCCTGTTCTCGATTTCCAGGGCACACGAGGGCTTGAAATACGCCGAAGAGGCCGTCAGAGGCACACCGGGCAACTATCACTGCAAGGTTACGCTCGGGGTTCACTACCTCATGCTCGGCCGCGGACAGGACAGTATCGACATTCTGCAAAAGGCGAAGGAGGAAGCGCCTGGTGGCGTGATTTCCGGCCTCGATTGGAACCTGTCGCTTGCCTATCTGTCGATGGGCAATCTTGAAACGGGTTGGGACATTCACGCGGCCCGCTTTGAAGACAAGAAAGCAACCTCCCAACGGCGGGAGTTTCCAAAGCCGGAATGGGAAGGCGAGGATATCTCCGACAAGACGGTGTTGCTGTGGGGCGACCAGGGGCTTGGTGACGCGCTCAAGTGCGGCACGATGTTTCTCGACATCCAGGCGCGAGCGAAAAAGCTCATTCTCGAAGTGTCGGCGAAGTCGGTTCCCTTCTTCCAGAATTCGTTTCCGGAGATCCTTGTCAGGCCCGGCACGCCAAAGGACGACCAGGCCCCGGAGGATGCGGATTACGACATAACGGCCAACATGGTCGATCTTGCGCGCTATTTCCGGCGGGATTTCGAGAGCTTCAAGAAGGCCCCCTACCCGGTCTACAAATTCAACCAGGAAAAGGCCCGCGAATATCTCGGCAGGCTGCCGGATGCCGACAAGAAACCGATTATCGGCGTCTCCTGGCGCTCAAGGAACCTGGAGAAATACCGCGCGCGCTATTACCTGTCCGCGCCTGATTTTGCGCCGATCCTTGATGCTGAAGACGCGATCTACGTCAATCTTCAGTACATGGCCCTGCAAAAGGAGCTCGACTTCCTGGTGGCCCGCTCGGAAGGAAAGTTCACCTATTTCCCGGACGTCGATCTCTTCAACGACCTGATGGCGGCCGCCGACCTGACCGCCATTTGCGATGTTGTGGTTTCGGCAAATACCAGTGTTGCAGACATGGCGGGCATTCTTGGCGTTCCCTGCGTGCGCTTCGGCCCGGTGGAACCCGCCCTGTTGCTCGGCCAGGCCAATCCTCCCTGGTATCCAAGCATGAAGTACATCTACATCGACGAGACGCATCCGACGGTGGAGATGGTACCGCAGGTCATTCAGGTCATGCGTGAAGAACTGGCAGCCGGTTATCCTGGCAAACGGAACGAACGGCTGGGCCTGTAGAAAGCTTTGCAGGCGCTGCCAGTGAGCTTGCGGCAAAGTAGTGCGATCATTCGTTGAACTGGCCGCCCCGCCTTAGCGAGCCTTTCTGGCAATGGCAACAAGCGTATCGGTCGCGTCGATCTTGCGGAGCGCGGCCTCGTAAGCCGACCTGAGTTCCGGTGTTTCCAGTGCGGACAGGCTTGACTTATGGCCACCTGGCTTGCCGTTGGCAAGCCAGCCGAGATGGTTGGAAAGCGGATACCGCTGCACCCCTTCAATCACGACATCCGCAAAGCCGGCTGCCATAAGCAGGCGCCTCAGGCTTTCGCGTGTGTGGAGAACAAGGTGCTGGCTCCAGAGGGTGAAATTCTTGAAAGCTTCGTTCTGAAGATTGGACAGCAGGAAATCGGAAGCATGCGGAACCTCGACAATCAGTGTTCCGGTGTCCGTCAGCAGTGCTCGCAAGTCTCGCAAGGTTGAAAGCGGATCGGGAAGATGCTCCAGCACATGAAAGGCAAAGACCGCATCCTGCGTTGACGGAGAGATCTGGTTTGGATTGTCCACGCAGCGATAGCCATCGGCAACCAGCGCCTCGATGTAACCCCTGTGCAGCTCGATCCCCGTGACATCGGCACCACGACTGGCTGCCTCTCTCAGGAAAAGCCCCTTCCAACATCCAAACTCGGTGACCGTCTTGCCCGTATAAAACTGCTTGTAGGCATCCAGACGCCGGTACTGATCCTGCTGGTATTCGTAGTCCCAGTCGATGCGCTTGTAGAAGTCGTCCTTGCGGTGTTCAGCGCCTTCGTAGGTCTCGTTACCGACATAGTAATCATTGATGTAGACAACACCTGAAACCGTGTCGCGATAGACGGTCAAACCCTCCTTGTCGCGGGTCCGGGGTGCAAAAACACTCTGGGTTTCAAGGGACGCAAGGCCGAGCTGCTGCAGCGTATCGAACACCGAAAGGTTCTTTTGCAGTGGGTCTACGGCCATATTTCACCTTCTCAGTCGCAAGGTGCCCGGAGAGCGAAGACGTTTGCAGATTGCACGTATCGCGATCCCAGAACCCAAATTCTTCCATGTCACCACCTGGAGTGATGACGGTCCTGTCAGTTGGCAATCATGCCCCGTGCAATCAGCAGCTCGGAGACTTCATTCAGCACACCGGCACCGCCGGCACTTTCCAGAACCACCGTTGCCGTTGCCTTCACTTCAGCAGGCGCATTGCGCGGCGCGATACTCAGACCGCAAGCCTTCATGCAGTCGAGATCCGCAATGTCTGCGCCGATATAGGCAATCTCGGACCACTCCAGCCCCTTTTTGGTGCGCCAGTCCGAAAGGGTTTCCATCTTGTCGAACAGATGATGCTTGTAATCCATGGCAAGTTTGCGGGCGCGCTGGACAGCGAGACTGTCCTCTTCCCGATCCAGCATCAGCAACATCATGCCGCGGCCAAGCAGACGGTCGAGACCGATTTCGTCATACCGGTTGCAGACGATCGATTCCGTGCCGTCTCGATTGACGAAAACAGTATTGTCCGTGTGCACACCGGCAAAGGCGGTCACCACCGCCCGCAAGGGCTGGGTCTCAGTCTCGGTCAGAAAGCCGGTGAAGGGTTCTGACCGGATGAAAGCCTCGGCCATGTCCCAGTCCTGCGAAGTATCGATCTCGATCCAGGTCGAATCCACCGGAACCAGGATCGTCTTTCCGCAGTAACGGTTGCCCGCTTCCAGGAATTCGGGAACACGCATGGCGTAGACGGCACCGTTTTCCCTGTATCTTGCAGAGATATCCTGCCGGCGAACGCGTTGTTTGCTCGGATCATGGTTGAGACCGACGCCTTCGCCGCTGGGGCCGACTTCCCAGTAGAAGCCATGGTCATCGACCACCGAGATCGCACTGGTCGCGTTCTTGGCCAGCAGCGCTTCCACAACATGATCGACATGATGTGCCTGCGTGAAAGGGGCCGTACACTGCAGGAAAACCAGAATGTCCGGCGGTTCGCTGACAAGGCTTGGCTCGTTCTGCAGAAGATGGATCAACGCGGATTCCGAGCTCGCGGTCGGTCCGGAAAGTTCGGTCGGGCGCAAAACGGATTTTGCCCCGTATTTCTCACCGACTGTCAGAATTTCCGCTGAATCGCTCGAGACGAATACTTCGGACACGAAACGCGACCCGCGTGCAGCACGCACGGTCCGGCCGACAAGCGGAATGCCGTTCAAGGGCCGGATGTTTTTGCCCGGAAGACCGACGGAACCGCCTCTGGCAGGAATGGCCGCTACTATTTTCATTTTCTGCTCAACCACCTCGGGGAAGCTGGAGTCACTCTGGTTTGCGCGCGAACACGGTTACGAAAGATCCCCAGAACGCCGGCGACACATCCGCGTCGGCCCGTACCATGCTGTCGAACGTTTCGCGCGTGGCAAAACGCGTTCCGAAATAGGGATATTCGACCATTTCGATGCGGAATCCCGTGTCACGCAGCAGCCTGACAAGAGAATCGTCAGAGAACAGGCTCACATGAGTTGGGTCATGCAGCAACCGGAAACGATCACCGTAGACCCGGGCGGCCGCTGAAGCGAAATTCGGCGTGCCACAAATGAAGTCACCACCCGGTTTCAGGATCTCGAAGATGGTTTCAACAAAGGGAATCGGCTCGTCGACATGCTCGATGACATGGTTGGCGGTCACCACATCGAACGTGCTTGAAGGAAACGTCCCCTTCTCCAGAACACCGTGCCGAAGCTCGGCCGAACACCATTGGCGAGCGACCTCTACCGCCTTCTCGGAAGGATCCAGGCCGAAACAATCGTTCTTGCCCGTGAGCTGCTCAAGCAATTCGCCAAGGCCGAAGCCGATATCAAGCACTCGTCCCGGCGACCGTGCGTTGACGTAGTCCGCGATATAGCGAACATCTTCCTTGCGCTGATCACGCTCGGCTTCAATGTCCCTGACCTTGCCGTCCGGATCCGTCTTTGCTTCCCAATAGTCCTGCGGGAGCGGCCGGGCTGGATAAGCCACATAATAGCTCTCCCCCCGGTACAGATTCAGGCAGCGGTCAATGATGGACATAAATGGCTCTTGAACAAAAAAAGGGCCGACCGGTTCCGGTCAGCCCACCAATACCTCAATCGTCTCACGCCGCCTGCAGCGTGACTTTCCGGCGAAGCTTTTCCGCGATCGGCTTCTCGTCTTCATAGAAGCGCAGAACCCCGTCGCCCCGGACCACTTCCACCCGGCGCACCTGCGAAACCAGCTCAGCGACTTCCGGCATTTCAAGCGACGCCTTCTGGTCGGACCCCCAGTCCGAGCGATCCAGCGTGACATGCCGTTCAATGGAACACGCCCCAAGAGCGGCGGCACAGACGCTTGGCAGGATACCTTCTTCGTGACCGGAAAAACCGATCTTCAGATGGGGGAAAGCGTCCTTCAGGGTCGAAATGCCAAGCAGATTGATCTCGTCATCGCGCGTCGGATAGGTGGAGGTGCAGTGGTACAGGCAGGCGATCTCGCCGCCGGAGCGCTCGATCACGTCAACGAAGCTCTTCACCATTGCCATGTCGCTCATGCCGGTGGAAACCAGCAAGGGTCGGCCACTGCGAGCGCAATACTCCAGGAAATCCCGATCGGTCACCATCGCGGAAGCGACCTTGATATAGGGCGTGTCGTAGTCCAGCAGGAAATCGACGGAGCCTTCGTCCCAAGGAGAGGCAAACCAGTCGATGCCCAGTTCCTTCGACAGCTTGTCGATGCGGTCGTAGTCGGCCTTGCCGAATTCCAGGCCGCGCTTCAGATCGCCGTTCGTTGCGCCGAAGACGTTTTCACGGGGACGCGCCAGCTCTTCAGCGGAATAGACGACGTCGATCGTACGCTTTTGAAACTTGACTGCGTCGCACCCGGCCTCCTTCGACTTGCGGATCATTTCGAGGGCCTGGTCGATATCGCCATTATGGTTGATACCGATTTCGGCAATCACATAGGTTCGACTGTCGGAGATCATGGCTCAGTACCTTGATGTTTGGCCTGCAGCGTTCAAGTGGCCCTGCTGACTTGCCATTTTTAAGACAGATTCTTGCCACTGCAGGCAATGTCTGTCCACCCGCGAACCCCATATTAGGGTGTATCGACCCTGCTTTCTTTGGAAAACCCAAAATAGATCATTAATAAAGCCGCGGGGGCACGTGTTAAACACGCGCCCCCGGCCAAAGATCTAAGCATTAATAACAGATTAAGCTGTTGCCGACTCAGCCGACAAACGCACGCTCGACAACGAACTCTGCCGGCTTGTTGTTTGCACCTTCGGTGAGACCAGCTTCTTCCAGAAGCGCCTTGGTGTCCTTCAACATGTCCATGGAACCGCAGATCATGCCGCGGTCAACGGCGGGATCGAGCGGCGGCACGCCTAGGTCTTCAAACAGTTTGCCGGACTTGATCAGATCGGTGATACGGCCCTGACGCGGAAAGTCTTCCCGGGTCACAGAGGTGTAATGGACCAGCTTGTCCTTTGCGAACTCACCGATCAGCGGATCGTTGATGGTTTCCTGCACAAGGTCCTCGCCGTATTTCAGCTCGGAAACTTCACGGCAGGTATGGGTCAGGATCACCTGGTCGAATTTTTCGTAGGTGTCCGGGTCACGGATCAGGCTCGCAAACGGTGCGATGCCGGTTCCGGTGGAGAACATGTAGACGCGCTTGCCGGGGATGAGCGCATCGTTCACCAGCGTGCCGGTCGGCTTCTTCTTCATCAGCACTGCATCACCCGGCTGGATCTTCTGAAGATGAGACGTCAGCGGGCCGTCCGGAACCTTGATGGAGAAGAACTCGAGCTCTTCGTCCCATGCCGGGCTGGCGATGGAATAAGCGCGATAGAGCGGCTTGCCGTCGATCATCAGACCGATCATCACGAATTCCCCGGACCGGAAGCGGAAGCTCGCCGGGCGTGTCATGCGAAAGCGGAACAGGCGGTCCGTGTAATGCTGGACGGATTTCACTTCCTCGACGAAAGCGCCAGCCGGGGCGGCAGCTTCGAGGTCGGCGGGTTTGGCAAGTACGTTCATGTCAATCTTGGTCCGTATGTCAGCGCTCGTATTAGATTGTGCCTCATGTAGCACTAGTCCAGCCTTGACTTGAAGCAACTGCGATCCACTAAACGCACTTAGTTCAAAAAAATCATTCTAAAAATGTTCAAGATTCCGGCCTGCAGGCATTCGCAGGCCTACCCTGACAGGCCATCCGGCGATGCCGGACGGCCACGCCACCTGCATTACACGTCAGTGTCTTTCTTCAATTGTCGTCACGGTTTCCCGAAAGAAATCGAGCTTTCCGTTGTCTTCGTGGCTGAGGATATAGGTGATGCTTTCGCATTCGCAGTTCCTGACAGGATAGAAGAACCTTTGCTCGAAACGGGTCAGGAACCATCCCTGCCCCAATGCCTGGGAGGCGAGAGCCAGAATATGTGTTCCCTTCGGAAAAACGTCCTGTGCAAGGCGTTGCAGGACACCAGCCATTTCCTCCAGCCCGGAGGCCATCTGCCAGGCAACGTCGGTTTCATCGCGGTAGTGGTCGATACGGAAGTCCAGCTGTTCCGACAGTTCGCCGAAGAGTTCCGGTGACCCTTTTTCAAACAGATCAAGCACACGATGAATGGCGATCGGTTCGGTTCGAGGCAGCGGAAAGGTTTCTGACGGAGACAGGGGTATTGCGGAATTCATTCGGGAGTTCCTTCGGTACGGCGTTGCAATTGACCGCCCGAGTTGTGCCCTCAACCTATTTCGCAGTATACTCCTATGCTTTCTATCGTTGATATAGGTAACTCCTATGCTTGAAGTGACCCCGCTTCGCTATTTCGTCAGCGCCTTCGAATTGGGAACGATCAGCGCGGCAGCCTCGGGACACGGCATTTCTCAACCGTCCTTGTCCCAGGCCTTGCAAAAACTTGAAGACGCAATTGGAACGTCGCTGTTTGTCCGTTCCCGCACCGGGTTACGCCCGACACCGGCTGGTCGCGATTTGTATCACCATGCCCAGTCTATCCTGCGGGCTGTCGGAGACGCCGAGAACCGCTTCCTGAAAGAGCCCCCGCTTCGCCTGAGCCTCTATACGGCGCCCGATATTCTGCTTCCCGCGTTTCAGGGGGCGTTCCATGCCCTGCGCACCACTTATCCGACACTGGAGATGCGTTTCGAGCAGGCAGCGGCGGACGCGGAACTTTCTCTGGTCGACAAGGCCTGCTCCCCCAGGAGCCACAAGTACCGGAAACTCTACAGCGAGCCTTATGTACTTGCCGTTGCAAGGTCTCATCCGCTGGCCGGGCGCAACAGGATTTCCATGAACGACCTTCAGTCCGTTTCCCTGATCTCCCGCAGGTATTGCCCGAATTATGATGCCCTGCTGGCTGAATTCGCCCTGGCGGGCCTGTCGTTGAACGTTTCAGCTGAAGCGGTCAACGATCAGCAGGTACTTGAATTGGCCGGATTAGGCTTTGGCGCTGCCATCCTTCCAGCCGGTCATTTGAAGATGAAAGATACTTTGACGGGCGTTCCGCTCGACCATGAAGGCCTGGAGCGGCGCAGCGTCGGCATCGCGGTGAAAAAGACAGCATTTGCCGATGAAATGTTCCGCACCTGGATGACGGGCTGGGCAACGTTGCCAATTCGTTTGTGACATTTACGAGAATATCAGGTCTGTAAGCGTTTTTTATTTGACAGATAAATACAAACTGCAAAACTTGCTGAAAGCCAAAGACAAATGGCAATAATACCTTCCACAGAGGCACAGTAAATGTCCGGACGCGCGCACGATGAATCAGGCCAGAAGATAGCATTCGTGCTCATGGAGCGATTTTCCATGAACGCTTTCGCCAGCGTTATCGAACCTGTCAGAATAGCAAATCGCCTTTTGGGAAGAGAGTACTACCAATGGACAACTTATTCGCTTGACGGGAATCCCGTCACGGCGAGCAACGGCTGCGAAGTCGCGGTCAAAAAATCTATTCGCGACCTGCACGATGCCGACATTACACTTTTGTGCACCGGCATCGATGTCGAGCGCCTGCCGCTGGACACGGAACTCGGCAACAAGCTGCGCCGTCTGAACGCAATGGGCCGCACCTTTGGCGCCATCTGCACCGGTGCCTATCTGCTTGCCCGGTATCATCTTCTCGACGGTCGCCGCTGCACCATCCATTGGGAAAACCTGAGATCCCTGCGGGAAGAATTTCCGGATGTCGAAGTGACGTCCGATATCTTTGCGATCGACCGCAACTGTATCACCTGTGCCGGCGGCATGGCGTCGCTCGACATGATGCTGCGCCTGATTGCGATCCAGCATGGTGCCTATCTTGCCCATGAAGTTGCCGAAGTCGCGCTCTACCAGAACATGCGCTCCGGCGAATCTGCGCAGCGCCATGACATCGAGGCCCGGACCGGCATTTCGAATGCCAAGATCCTCGACGCGATCCGGATCATGGATTTGCATATCGAAGACCCGCTGAGCTGCCAGCAACTTGCGATGACGGTCAACCTGTCGCCGCGCCAGCTGGAGCGCCTGTTCCGGCGTCATTTCAACTGCACGCCCGGCCAGTACTACTTGCGCCTGCGCCTTGAAACCGCGCGCGACCTGTTGCGCCGGACCAGCCGCCCGGTGCTAGATGTCGCTTTGGCCTGCGGCTTTGCCTCCACCTCGCATTTCACCAAATGCTACCGCGAGCGCTTCTTGTGCACACCGACGGAGGAACGTCAGTCCTACCAGTGGGCCAACACCAAGACGACATCCGGGGTCGGCACCGCCACCCCCATGCGGCTGATCGCCAAGTAAGACGCGGCCTGAAAAACCAGTCCTCGAACGCCGCGGTCTTCGCGGCGTTTTTTTGTAGCCCGCCATGGTCAACCAGGACGTAGCGTAGCGAAGATCCGTGATCGGTGTGCCGAGATCTGGCGAAACAAGCCGAAGAAGACAGCGAACACAACGTTGTCTCTGTCCCGGCTCGCGCTTCGCTTGGCCGGAATGACGTTGGAAACGCAAGTCCTTGGCTGCGCTCCCAAGCGCCACAATTTCCCGCCGAGACTTCTGCCGGAAAAGCTAGAGCAGCCGCCAGAGACCCAGTGGAATGAGGTAAAGGCCAAGGGCGAGGATGGCTGCCAGCACGAGCCGGCGGAAACCGGCCTCCGACACTTTCTTGCGTGCGCGCTGTCCAAACCAGACGCCGGTCAGGGCCGGTACGACCAGCGCAGCAGAGGCCACGGCTTCCTGGCCTCCCATCAGTCCGAAACCGCCAAGTGAAATACCGAGCGCCGTCGTCGACAGCAGGAACAAGAGACCCATTGCCTGGATAAGTTCGTCTCGCGTGAGCCCCAGCGCCTGCAGATACATGACACCGGGCACCGTGTAGGACCCCGTCAGTCCCGAAAGGACACCGTTGACCAGCCCGACGACCACTCCAACCGGGACGACCCGGTTTTCCGGAATATGCAGCACCAGCCCTGCAAGCATCGGCACCGCGTAGGAAACCATCAGTATCCCCAGAAGCAGATCGGCGGCACCTTCCGGCAACTGGGTGAGGATGAAGGTTCCGGCGGCGAGCATCACCACGGCTGACACCAGAAACGGCCAGAGACGGGGCAAAAGAACGCGCAGGTAACCACCGGACAGGCTTTGCCAGAGGTTGGTCAGAAATGCCGGCCAGAGGATAAGGACCATCGCCTTTTCGACACCGACAAACACAGTCATCAGGCCAAGCCCGATTGTCGGCAATCCAAAGCCCACAAGCCCCTTGATGAACCCTGCGCTCAGAAACACCAGCACGGCAATCAGTATCAGTCCCGGACCGGCTGCGCCTAAATCCGTCACGCCTTCACCTGTTGCTGCATGGGGTCTCTTGCTTCTTCTATCCGTCGCCCGTGGGCAGAGTGTAGCCTTCGATCAGCTTGTTCAGCTCACCGGATTCACGGCGACGCTGCAGTTCCTCATCAAAGGACTCCAGCATTCTTATACACGGTGTCGCGCGGGAGAACAGGAAATGAACCGTGTTGACAGCCGCAGACCACGGCAGGACTTCGACCTTCCCTTCGACCCCGGCTTCCTGGATCATCATCTCGCCGTCCCGGCGGGCAATGACCAGATAGTCGGCCTTATCCTCTGCCAGCAGGTACATGTTGGTCTTGAAGTCGTCGAAGGGTTGCCGATCGATGGACAGTTTGGCAGCCGCATAGGTCTCGAATTCTTCGCCAAACGATGCCCCGAACGGTGCAACGCCCCTCAGTCCCGCAAGGTCTTCAAGCGATGCAGGGCGGATATCCAGGCTGGTGCGGACAAAGACACCGACATCTTCGCGCATGACCGGCAGACTGACGCCGAACTTGGCGAGCCTTTCGTCAGTCAGATAGGCCCCCGCCAGAACGTCGATCTGCCCATGCTCAAGTAATGTCAAAAGCCGTTTCCACGGTAGATCCGGCCCCATGACCAAAGGCAAATCCAATGCTGAAAAGATTTCAATTGCGAGGTCAGGAAACACACCGTTGAGGCCGACATCGGCTTCCTGGCGCATGGAAATCGGGTACCAGACACTGGAACCATTCAACTTGACGGAGGAACAATCATTCGTGTCGGCACGGGCAGCAGAGGACAGCGTCAAAGCCAGGCAAGCAAGACCCGAAACCAGTATTCTCTTTCTCAAATGATTGAAAACACTCATTTTATACCGCTCAAACAAAGCCATGAATGAAGTCAGACAAATCAGTGAAACTTCTTTTGACTAATCGGTCAATCAAAAAAACACGTTCTACGTGTGCATGCGTTGTATTTGCGGTTTCATTTTGAAAACGGCATCTGTCGCTCTTGCAAAAAATTACAATAAGATCACTGCGGTCATTTTCTTTGAAACCTGGAAGATGCTAGCCTTGCCGCATGAGTGCCTCCCCCCTGCCCCGGCTGCCGAATCGTATCGCTCGGCACCTCTTCCTCGAAAGACACGGCCTTGCATCCGCCCCCAAAGGAACCGGAAAAGGCGATGATCTTGCTGCGGTCATAGACCAGATCGGCTTCGTGCAGCTCGACAGCATCAACACTGTCGCCCGCGCGCACCACATGATCCTGGCTGCCCGGCGACCAGCCTACAAGGAAAAGAACCTCAAGCTTCTTGCCGAGCGTGACCGGCATCTGTTCGAGCATTGGACGCACGATGCGTCGGTCATACCGACAGAGTTTTTCCGGCATTGGCGCCTGCGCTTCAGCCGAGACAAGGAAAACCTCATCAACAGGTGGCGCAACTGGCACCAGAACGAGTTCGAACGGAAATTCGACGAGATTCTGAACAGGATCAGCGACCATGGTCCGGTCACGTCGGCATCTGTCGGAGAAGACGAGCAACGCAGCAATGGCGGCTGGTGGGAATGGCACCCCTCAAAGGCAGCACTCGAGTTCCTGTGGCGCACCGGCGAATTGTCGGTAACCGGCCGGAACGGATTTCAGAAAGTCTACGACCTGACGGAACGGGTCATTCCGGCGCAACATCTCAATGCTGTTCATGACTTTGAAGAAACGACAGATTGGGCAGCCCGCTCCGCGCTCGACAGGCTGGGCTTTGCGACCTCCGGCGAGATCGCTGCTTTCTGGGACCTGATCACGCCACAGGAAGCCAAGGACTGGTGTACGGCAGCAAAGGCTGCGGGCACGATTACCGAAATTGAAGTTGAGTGTGTCGATGGATCCCGGCGGAAGGTGTTCGCCTATCCGGAAACGCTGGATACGCTTTCCGAGCTTCCAGAACCGCCTTCGCGGGTGCGGATCCTGTCGCCGTTCGATCCTGCACTTCGCGACCGCAAAAGGGCCGAGCGCCTGTTCGGATTCTACTACCGGATCGAGATCTTCGTTCCTGAACCGAAGCGCCAATACGGCTACTACGTCTTCCCTGTCCTGGAAGGTGACCGTTTGATCGGCCGCATCGACATGAAGGCACTCAGGAGCGAGAACAGGCTTCATGTGCGGGCCTACTGGCCGGAACAAGGCATCAGAGCCTCAAAGGGCCGGGAGGCCAAACTACAGGCGGAGCTGGAACGCACCGCCCGCTTTGCCGGCGTTTCCGACATCACCTACGAACCGGATTGGCAACGGACGGCCCTTTAGCCGTCCGCACCGTTGTTTCCAGTGCTGGCCGGTCATCCGGCCAACACCATGGGTCAATCATGTGGTCAGCTCGCCACCCTTTCCAACAGGTGCTTTCGGGCCAGAGCGCGTACCTCTTCGAAAGTCCAGTCCTTCACCAGCACGCCATTGCGATAGACCGTCTGCAACTGATCGGTTCTGCCGCCAACCGCTTCGAGACGAACCGCGCTCAGCACTCCGTTTTCCAGGACCGTCGCCTGACGACCGGCCTTGGAGGCCTTGCCGGGATCGGTCGCCGGGTTCTTGGAGACATCGCGCCAGGTACCGTCAGCGGTTTTCATCGCATTTGCCTTCATGGCAAAGCGCATCGTGTCCCGGTTGACCTGCTGCAACAGTCCCCCGCCCATTCCTACGGCGATGTTGTCGACCGACCAATTGCGACGCACCAGTTCTTCCACCAGTTGCCTGATGGTGTCGAGCTTCATGCCGTCACCCTGAATGACGCGAACCGACGGGTGCAAAACGCGCGCACCCTTGCTGTTTTCCGAGCCGCCGTAGTGCTGCCAAAGGGTTTCCATAACCTTCAACGGCATTTCGACAGGGTCGCCGGAATCCGGGCGGATGACGACCGTTGCCCCCGATTTCAGCACCTCGTCCTTCAACCGGCCGCACCACAGGTTCTCGACAGCATTGCCGAGATCGTAGCTGTCTGAAACGACCGCCACCAGAGCATTAGGACGGCCAAACTGCACCAGCATGTTCCGGTACGCGTCGACTTCCCGCTCACGGCCCCAACTCGTCATAGTCGAGTGTTCAGCTGCCGGGATCGAAAAACCCGCCACATCCGCGCCGTACCAGGCCATGGCCGCTTCCAGAGCTTCCATGGTGTCGGTGCCCGAGAAATTGACCAGATGGGCCATGCCGCCAAGTGCGGCGCTTTCGGCAGAGGAAACCCCGCGCGCGCCGAAATCATGCAGCTTGAAAGGGATCTGTCCGGCTGGATCCTCAGAGGTTTCCAGAAGACCGCGATACAGGATCTCCTTGCATTTGAAGGAGAGTGTCGCAACCGTCGACGGATACCAGACCGACCGCAACAAGGCGGTTTCAACCCAGGTGGTCAGCCAGGGCATGCGCTCGTCGGTGTTTTCCACCTGCACCAAGGGCACACCGCTCGGTGCCAGCGTTCCTTCCGGCAGAGCCTTGATCTCCAGCGGAAACAGACCGCCGTGATCCGTCAGGATCTGTTCCCAGCCTTCCCGGTTGAACGGAACGCCATGGGCCGCACAGATGCGTGCTGCCGCTTCGATGTCCGTTGCCGTGATCGGCTTCAGGAGGACATCCTTGAGGTAGGATTGCAGCCCGAAGAACAGGACGCTATCCGAAAACGGATTGGGCCTTGCTTCCAGATAGGCCGAGATCCTGCGGGCCTCGGGCGGATATTGCTTGAAGTGCGACTGCTTGTAGCTGTCGGTCGCCAGAAGTGGGTTTGTCATTGTGAACTCCTCACGTGACAGATGCGATTGTCTGCGGGCCTCCCCCGCAGGCGCTGTTACAGGTCCGCCATCAGCTGGATGATGGACCAGTGATCTTCGAAGAACTGCTCGGACTTCAGGTCGCCAAGGCGATGCCAATTGGCTGACCTGGCATCGTCACCACCCGTGACTGAAAACAGTTCGCGCCGTTCAGGCAGACGAAACAGAAACGCGTGGGTGATGATGCGGCCACGCAACGACCGGTCAGGATGGTCGAAGACCCTTGTCTTGGTTCCGTCTATAAAAGACGCCAACATCGCCGGGGGAATTTCTCCCTTGTGGTCGCTGATGGCGGTTTCTTCCTTCAACTCGCGGATTGCGGCATCCTTGATGCTTTCGCTGGGATCAAGGAACCCGCCGGGCAGAGCCAGCAATCCCTTGCCGGGAGCCTGGCCGCGCTCGACCAGAAGAATGTTTCCGGACTGGATGACGACGGCATCCACCGTCACGAACGGTCCCCTTCCCCATTGCCCGGGATAGGCATCCAGGTACTCGGTCTCTTCCAGAAGTGCACGAAAGGTCTCCGTCAGAGCGAAGGCTTCCAGCCACTCCACCACGCCGGCCGACAGAACCGACCGCGATATGACCGGGATGCGCTGGAACAACTGCCTGCGCACGTCTGTCGACGAGAAGGTGCCGTATTGGCTGGCCAACTGCACATTGCCCCATTCGGGAAACAGCTTGAGATAGTAGCTCGTGCGGTCCTTGCCATAGCCAGCAAGCGCGATCTCGATATCCTGCAAACCATGCAGAACGACACCGCCCTTGTTGTAATCGGCAAGCACGGTTTCATTGACGGCCCGCTGAACCTCGGCGCACCAGGCAGCATCCGAATAGGGATGATCCGAAACAGGCTTCAGGATCAGACGGCCGGTGGTCAGCTCGTGCTTGAACACCTTTGCGAACATTTCTTCGCGTTCGGCGCAAGTGAAGGGATTTCGCGGGGTGCGCGCCTGACCGGAAGACCCGATCAGTACGATCAGCGTATCGACTTGTTCCAGCGCAGATCTGATGACGGCCTCATGGCCAGCATGCAACGGCTGAAAGCGGCCGACAAAAACACCGTAGTGAAATTTGGACATTCGAGCCTCCCTCGAATTTTTGGAATGCAGCCGAACTCCTCGGCTGCATCTCATCTAATACTCATTTTGAGCATTAGCAAGAGAATAATGCTCAAAATGAGTATTATTCTCTTGTCGATCCGGAAATTACCGCGATACCGCCGGTGAGATCCCTGCCTGGCGATATGTCACGCCGGAACCAAGGACCTGTTCAACGCGGTAAAATGGGCGCATAATTTCTCTGTTTCGAATGAATGAAACTTGGGAGAATACGATGACCGTCGAACGCGCCATTCTTCTCGTGGTCGGCCTGCTGATACTTGCGTCGGTATTGCTGGCTGTCTACGTCAATCTCAACTGGCTTTGGCTCACCGGAATTCTCGGCGCCCATCTCGTCCAGGCATCCTTTACCGGACTTTGCCCGGTGGTGATGGTCCTGAAAAAGCTGGGTTTGCCGCAGAAATCCGGCTTTGCCTGAAAAGGTGCAACGCCGCCAGAAAAGAAACGCGTGCGAAAAGATCGCCTTCGACCTGATCGAGAGCGATCTTGCGTCACTTGATTATTGATGTAGCTGCTGAAGTTCCCTTCGCCATTCAGCCGGCTCAGGTCCAGCTGAGAACTACCTTGCCGGCTTCACCTGACTTCATGGCAGCAAAACCTTTTTCGAAATCATCGACACCAAACCGGTGCGTGATGACATTGCGCACGTCCAGACCGTTCTGCAGCATGGCAATCATCTTGTACCAGGTCTCGAAAATTTCCCGGCCGTAAACGCCCTTGATCGTGATGGCCTTGAACACGATGCGTGACCAGTCGACGGGCGACTTTCCGGGCGGGATACCAAGCAGTGCAATCCGCCCGCCCATCACGAGGTTCTCGACCATCTGATCGAGTGCTACCTGACTGCCGGACATTTCCAGGCCGACGTCGAAGCCTTCCTTCATGCCGAGTTTCTTCTCGATGCCTTTCAGATCTTCCCGGGCGACATTGACCGGCACCACGTCGGCCACCTTCGTTGCAAGGTCGAGACGCGCCTGATTGATATCGGTGATAACGACATTGCGCGCCCCGACATGACGGGCAACAGCAGCGGCCATGATGCCGATCGGACCGGCTCCGGTGATCAGAACATCCTCTCCAACCAGATCGAAACTGAGTGCGGTATGAACCGCATTGCCGAGCGGGTCGAGAATGGCGCCGATCTCATCGTCGATCTCGTCCGGCAAAGGCACAACATTGAAAGCCGGCAAGCGCAGATATTCTGCAAAGGCACCCTGCTCGTTGACGCCTATGCCGCGGGTTTCCGGATCCAGATGAAACTTGCCCGCGCGAGACTGGCGTGAGTGCCGTCCGATCAGGTGCCCCTCGCCTGAGCATCGCTGTCCGATTTCAAGGTCGGTGACGTTCTTGCCGAGTTCGACAATTTCGCCGGCGAATTCGTGACCGGTGATCATCGGCACCGGCACGGTCTTCGACGCCCAGTCGTCCCAGTTCCAGATGTGAATATCCGTGCCGCAAATGCCGGTTTTATGGATCTTGATCAGAACGTCGTCCGGACCGATTTCCGGCACCGGCGCGCGGGTCATCCAGAGGCCCTCCTTCGGTTCGGACTTGGACAGCGCCTTCATTTGGTTGCTGGTCATGACAGAACCCCCGTCGCCTTGCCGGCCTTTTCGAAGGCTTCCAGTGCGCGGTCCAGGTCGGACCGGGTCAAGGCCGCGTTCATCTGCGTGCGAATGCGGGCCTGACCGCGCGGCACCACAGGAAAGAAGAAACCGGAGACATAGACGCCTTCCTCAAACAACTTTGCCGCCATTTCCTGGGCCAACTTTGCCTCGCCCAGCATCACCGGAATGATGGGATGCTCACCCGGCAGAAGCGTGAAGCCGAGCGCTTCAAGGCCTGCACGCCAATAGCCGGCATTGTCGAAAAGGTTCTTGCGCAGATCGTCACCCTCTTCCACCAGGCGGATGGCCTCAAGACCGCTCATGACCACTGCCGGTGGCAGGGAGTTGGAGAAGAGATAGGGCCTTGCCCGCTGGCGCAGCAGGTCAATAACCGGCTGAGGCCCGGCAATGTAACCACCAATGCCGCCGCCCAGCGCCTTGCCGAGTGTTCCCGTCAAAATATCGACATCAACCCCGAAATGCGCCGGTGTGCCCTCGCCCTTCGGCCCCATGAAGCCGGTCGCATGACAATCGTCGACCATCACCACGGCATCATATTGCCTGGCGAGTTCGGTCACCCCCGGCAGGTTGGCCAGATAGCCGTCCATCGAGAAGACACCGTCGGTCGCAATCATGATGTGGCGGGCACCGGCGGCCCGGGCTTCCTTCAGCTTCGCTTCCAGATCCGCCATATCGGAATTGGCGTAGCGATAGCGCTGGGCCTTGCACAGGCGAATACCGTCTATGATCGATGCGTGATTGAGCGCGTCCGATATGATCGCGTCCTCAGGACCGAGCAAGGGCTCGAACAAGCCGCCATTTGCATCAAAACAGGCCGCGAACAGAATGGAATCGTCCTTGCCAAGAAATTCAGCCAAGCGTTGCTCAAGTTGCCGGTGAATGTCCTGCGTTCCGCAAATGAAGCGCACGGACGCCATGCCGTAGCCCTTCGGTTCAAGAGCCTTGCGGGCCGCCTCCTCGAGAGCCGGATGATCGGCCAGACCCAGGTAATTGTTTGCGCAAAGGTTGATAACCTCGCGCCCGCCAACCGTGATCAAACCGCCCTGCGGCGAGGTGATCAACCGCTCGCGTTTGTAGAGCCCTTCGGCCTCGATTTCTTTTAGCGTCTCGGAAATATGCGACAGAAAGGCATCGGACACAGGGCTTCCTCCGGCAAAATGGATATTTCCTCCACTATGCCGGATATTTGTCCGGAATAAAAGATTCTATTTCCGGTATCACGGATTCTTGCAACTGCCCTTCCGCAAGATCCAGGCGATCGCATCAGCCTTTCCGGCCAGGAAATATCCGCAGATACTAACGCATTACAGTGACACCCGCCATTCGAAAACCTGCATAGAGCAAGGCAACCCCGGCGCATTTGTTGACGAGACCTACAATCCAGTTCTTCATCTCACCACGGGTCAGGCGATCCCCCAGAAAGGCATATGCCGTGTAGGATGTAAGGTCGATCAGGAAAGTCGTCATGCCCATGATGAGGATCTGCGGAACAATGGGGGCATTGATGTCGAGAAACTGGGGCAAAATGGCTGCGAAATAGAGCAGTGCCTTCGGATTGGCGAACTCGATCACAAACCCCTGGGCGAACAACGCCTTCAGGCTGGACTGCCGCCCGGACCGTTTGACGCGGATTGCGCCTGCCGGCGAGAAGAGTGCGGTCAGACCCAGCCAGACGAGATATCCTACACCAGCCCATTTGATTACCGAGAACACCAGGTTGGAAGCAATGATCAGTGAGGCAATGCCGGTTGCTGAAAGCGCAAAATAAACGGCATTGGCAGACGCAATACCAAAAACGCCACCGAGTGCCCGACGCCCACCATTGGCCGCCCCTTGCGACGCAACGGCCACGGCCGCCGCACCGGGAGAGAAAACCACGACAGCTGTCGTGACAAGAAAGATCAGATATGTCTCGAACTGCATTGCTTTCTCCTGCGCCCGCCAGATTTGCCGAGAACTGCTGCTTCGCCTAAGCGGCCGCGACAATTTCGATTTCGATCATCCACTCGGGTGTCAGCGTTCGAACCACAAGGGCCGTGGTCGGGACGCGTCGGGCGCCCAGTGCCTCCAGTCGTGCGGCCTGGTTCTTTTCGGCATGGTCCGGATCTGAAAGATAACTGGTGACGCGGACGATATTGTCGGTCGTCATGTCCGCTTCAGTCAGGATCCGGCGCAGGTTCGCCCAAACCAGATCGAGCTGCTCTTCCAGGCTCTTTGGAGCCCGGCCGATTACATCAAGCCCCATGGTGCCGCTGACGAAGAGCAACCGCTCTGCACCGGTCACTTCCAGGGCATGCACATAATCCGGTGTTGCCGGGTAAATGCCCTTGTCCGGGTTGATTGTCCGCTCCATCAAGTCGAAGATCCTTCTTCCGAAATCTGTTTCGGAAATGACTGTTCAGACGAACACGATTCACCGCAACAAGGATCTGGCCGAATGAAATCAAATAAAGAGACCATTCAGAAAAACAGCACCCCCGGCCGCCCCGTGGACGCATTCGACCGAAGAATATTAGGCGAGCTGGTGCGCAATGCCCGGCAGACCTATGCCGAGATCGGGACCAAGGTCGGGCTGTCTGCACCGGCGGTGCATGACCGGGTAAAGCGGATGATCGCGTCCGGAACCATCGCCTCCACCAACGCCGCCATTGATCCCATGTCTGTCGGCAAACCGTTTCTGGCTTTCGTGCATGTGGATGCCAGCGGATGGGGCAAGAGCGAGCGGATGATGAAGCTGCGGGACTTTCCGGAAGTGGAAGAGCTCCATTCGGTCACGGGCGACTGTTGTGTCATCCTGAAGGTGCGGACGGCCAATGCCGACGCGATGGAACGCTTCCTTGCACAGGTCTATGCCCTGCCGGGCGTAAGGGCGACCAGAAGTTATGTGGTGCTGACGACGTATCTCGACCGGCCGGTGCAGGCGGAGGTCACGGAAACCTGGCCTGATGTGCCGCTGCCGGCTGTGTGAAGGTCAAGGAAGCGTCTCGCGACCTTCAGAACTTAATCACCATCAGGATCGCCCGAGCCGGGCCGCCAACGGCTGCAATGCAATGGGGCACGTCGGCGGCGTAGCGAGCCGTGTCCCCTTTTCCGATGACACCTTTGGCCACACCGGACGTGACTTCAAGCTGGCCGTCTTCGGCTATCAGTTGCTCCCGCGTTCCACGTTCGTGCGGTTTGCTGTCGAGCTTTCCATCTGCCGCGAATATCAGCTCATAGATTTCGAACCGGCCTGTGTCCTGAGGCGGTGACAGGATGCGGATCTTGCAGCCGTCTCCCGCCCTGTCGAGCGCCGGGGTCTGATGTTCGTGCACGATCTCGACCCGATCCTCGGCTGCCTCCTCCCCCAGAAGACCTGCAAAGTCGACATTCAAGGCCCTGGTCAGATTGAGCAGGGTCGCGACAGTCGGATTGGACTCCCCGCGCTCGATCTGGCTGACCATGGAGCGGGAAACGCCGGAGAGCTTTTCAACGGCCTCAAGCGAGAGCCCCTGGGCACGCCGCGCTTTCTTGAGGCGGGCCGGCAAACGGGAGAGAATGTCTGAATCTGTCATTGCGGAACTAAAATCCGTTTCGCCAGATATTGCAATTTACTTTTCCCGTCATCCAACTGTCACAAATCATGTAAGCTTTCCCTCGGCCAGGACCTGAAAACAGGAATGGCCATCGTCTTCCGGGGGGAACACATGAAAGCGATACCACGTCTATATTTTGCCACGGCCGCACTCTTTGCCCTTATCGGCATGGCCTGGGGCATCCACATGTCAGCAACCACTGATCACACGCTTGCGCCAGCGCACGGGCATCTCAACCTGATCGGCTTCGTGATGATGGCCGTCTTTGGTGCCTACTACGCCCTGGCACCAAAGGCAGCCGCCTCGCGCCTTGCGCTCATCCACTACGGATTGTCGGTTCTCACCGTCATCGTACTCGTGCCCGGGATCGTATTTGCGATCAACGCCGAAGGGGAAATCATGGCCAAGGCCGGCTCTGTTCTGGCGGTTCTGACCATGCTGGTTTTTCTCGCAACAGTGCTGCGCAACCGCGCCGATTGAATTGCCGTCGCTTCCGGGGCGCATCCTGTCGCTTTCGGAACATTTGCTGCACCGCCCTCTCCCATAGCGTTCCGGCACAAGTCGGGGCGGTGCAAAACCGCATCCGGAAAACAAGAAATCGGAAACGCTTCGGAGAGAGAGAACCCATGGCCAGCGATATTGAAATTGCCCGTGCAGCCAAGATGAAACCCATTCAGGAGATCGGCACACGGCTGAATATTCCCGAAGACTCTCTCCTGCCCTATGGGCGCACCAAGGCCAAGATTTCCGCCGACTACATTGCCAACCTCAATGGCCGCAAGAACGGCAAGCTGATTCTGGTGACGGCGATCAACCCGACTCCGGCCGGCGAAGGCAAGACGACCACAACGGTCGGTCTTGGCGACGGCCTCAACAGGATCGGCAAGAACGCGATGATCTGCCTGCGCGAACCTTCGCTCGGCCCCTGTTTCGGCATGAAGGGCGGCGCAGCCGGCGGCGGCTATGCGCAGGTCGTCCCGATGGAAGACATCAACCTGCATTTCACCGGCGACTTCCACGCCATCACCTCGGCCCACAACCTGCTCGCCGCCCTGATCGAGAACCACATCTACTGGGGCAACGAACTGGGCATCGACATTCGCCGCGTAGTCTGGCGCCGGGTGATGGACATGAACGATCGCGCACTACGTTCCATCGTCTGTTCGCTTGGTGGCATTGCCAACGGCTTTCCGCGTGAAGCAGGGTTCGACATCACCGTCGCCTCCGAAATCATGGCCATCCTCTGCCTGGCCACCGATCTCGAAGATCTGCAGAAGCGGCTCGGCGACATCATCGTTGCCTACCGGCGCGACCGCACGGCGATCACCGCGCGCGAACTGGAAGCAGACGGCGCCATGACCGTGCTGCTGAAAGAAGCAATGCAGCCGAACCTGGTGCAGACGCTGGAAAACAACCCCGCATTCATCCACGGCGGCCCTTTCGCCAACATCGCACACGGCTGCAACTCCGTAGTTGCTACCCAGACAGCCCTGAAGATGGCCGACTATGTGGTGACGGAAGCTGGCTTTGGCGCAGATCTCGGTGCCGAGAAATTCTTCGACATCAAATGCCGCAAGGCAGGCCTCAGCCCGGATGCGGTTGTCATCGTCGCAACCATCAAGGCCTTGAAGATGAATGGCGGCGTTGCCAAGGAAGACCTCGGCAGCGAGAACGTCGAGGCCGTGAAAAAAGGCTGCGCCAACCTTGGCCGCCACATTGAGAACGTCAAACAGTTTGGTGTTCCGGCAGTTGTGGCCATCAACCACTTCACAGCAGATACGGAAGCGGAAGTTCAGGCTGTGCGGGATTACTGCGCCGAATTCGGCGTTGAAGCGATCCTGGCGACCCATTGGGCCAACGGCTCCGCAGGCACCGAAGAACTTGCCACCCGTGTGGCAGCCCTTGCCGAAAGCGGCGCGGCGCAATTCGCACCGCTCTACGACGACAGCCTGTCCCTGTTCGAGAAGATCGAAACCATCGCAAAACGGATCTACCGGGCAGACGAAGTTCTGGCAGACAAGTCTGTACGCGACCAGCTCAAGCGTTGGGAAGCCGACGGGTTCGGTCATCTTCCGGTCTGCATGGCCAAGACCCAGTATTCCTTCACGACCGACCCGCAGCGCCGAGGCGCCCCGACCGGCCATAGCCTGCCGGTCCGCGAAGTCCGCCTGTCGGCAGGGGCCGGTTTCATCGTGGTGATCTGCGGGGAAATCATGACCATGCCCGGCCTGCCGCGCGTGCCGTCAGCCAACCACATCAAACTGGACGAAAAAGGTCAGATCGAAGGTCTGTTCTGATCATTCAGGATTGATGCCGAATACCAGAAAAGGCGGGTCTCAGGACCTGCCTTTTTTGTGTGGCGTGCGGTCAACGGTCTCTCAAACTGCGGCGGAGTGACATCGCCTCGAACGCTGCACAAGAGGAACTGAAACAGCATGGATGCCACGGTCGAGCCATGGCATGACGAAGACAAGGCAAAGATGGAGCGGTTTGCCTGCCTACAAATTGCATAATCCATCAAAGAAAGTACCAATCCGTCACTTCCTCCGTCATTGCAGGGCTAGACCCTGCAATCCATACCGAAACATCGCCTCGAACGAAGGCCGCACTTGCGTAAGTCAAACAGCGTGGATGCCAAGGTCGAGCCACGCATGAAGAAAGTTGAAATTTTGGCTAGTCAGCGCGGTGTGGATTTCGGCCGAGCAGAACGAGCCCGATCGCAGCCAACAACAGGGAAAGGCCCGAGAAGACGGTCCGTGTCTGGTTCCACACCTGCCAAGGCTCGGAATAGGACCGCCAGAGCATTGCCGCTTCTTTCAGGTATTCCGGGATCGCTGCCTCAGCAAGCTCGAGGTTCATGGGCACGTTGACCAGGAACGTCAGCATGATGCCGCCCAGCGCATAGACGATTGCTCCACCTACAAAGGCGACCCCGGCTGCGCACCGGCCAGACAGCAGGCTGAAGACCCCGGCAAGAGCAAGAACGAAAGGCGTGCCGAAGAAAGCGGGCGCAAAAACGGCGTTTCGGACGGACGCGTTCATGGCCTGCATGGCTGCTATCGCAATGCGAGGATCAGTGGCATCCAGGCCCCACATGGTTGAGCAGACCCAGGCATAGAAGAAACCGAAGATGGCCCCGGCGAAAACAAGCGCCAAAAGACCGGTTCCAAGTGCAAGTCGATACATCCCAAACTCCAAACCGTAATTAAGTGTACGGATTGTAATTTCCGTAACATCGATTACGGTTTTGAGCAAGCGACGGAGAGAACGACATGCGGGCGGAAGCCAGGGAACGACGGAAAGCATCCATAGAAGCGGCGGCGATCGAATTGCTGCTGGATCAGGGCTATGACAACCTGTCGATGCTGGCAGTCGCAAAAAAAGCAAAGGCCTCCAACGAAACGCTCTACCGTTGGTATGGAGATAAGACCGGGTTGTTCAGCGCCCTGGTGGATCGCAATGCAGAAAACATTCGCCAGTCACTTCGAGAGTGTATCGAAAACAACCCGTCTCCCACCGAAGCACTGCGGAACTTCGGCCGACGTCTTCTGGGCGTTCTTTCGAACCCGGCCGCAATCGCTCTCAACCGTGCAGCTGCCGCCGACACGACCGGCACGCTTGGAACTGCCCTCGCGCAAAGCGGTCGCGACGCGATCAGGCCGCTCGTAACCGACCTTGTCGCGAAGGTTCAGGGCGACGGACTGCTGACAGACCTTGAAACGGAAACCGCGGTAGAAATCTATCTGTCCCTGCTGATCGGCGATCTTCAAATCCGGCTGGTGACACGCGCCGTGGCTGAATGGTCGGAAAACGACATCGACGCCCGTGCGGAAACCGCCTGGCAGGGCGTGAAGCTTCTTTCGGCAGGCAGCGCCACTGCCTTCTCGTAAGTTTAGACAGCTACAAACATTTCCCGTCAGCGCACAAAATTGACATTGAACGGCCTGGCTTGATTTCCCTGTCGCGTAAACGACTAGCCGTGTCGCTTTGGAGATATCGGCGAATCCGGCTTGAGGCATAAGGTTTTGCACTAAGTTGATGGCCGTTGTGCCTGGTTGGAGCTGCCCATGTCTGACGAAGACGATATCGATCTCGCCTCCCTTTCTGACGACGAACTTGTCGAGCAGATGCATGACGACCTCTACGACGGTCTTCAGGAAGAAATCACGGATGCCGTGAACATCCTTCTGGAACGCGGCTGGGTACCTTACGACATCCTGACCAAGGCCCTTGTCGAAGGCATGCGGATCGTCGGCGTCGACTTCCGCGATGGCATCCTGTTCGTTCCCGAAGTGCTGCTTTCCGCCAACGCCATGAAAGCCGGCATGGGCATCCTGCGTCCGCTGCTGGCCGAAACCGGTGCGCCGAAGGTTGGCAAGATGGTCATTGGCACCGTGAAGGGCGACATCCACGACATCGGCAAGAATCTGGTCTCGATGATGATGGAAGGCGCAGGCTTTGAAGTGATCGACATCGGCATCAACAACCCTGTTGAAAACTACCTTGCGGCCATTGAAGAGCACCAGCCGGACATTCTCGGCATGTCAGCTCTACTGACCACCACCATGCCCTACATGAAAGTCGTGATCGACGAAATGAAGGCCAAGGGCATCCGGGACGATTATATCGTGCTCGTTGGCGGCGCACCGCTGAACGAGGAATTCGGCGAAGCCGTCGGTGCTGACGGTTATTGCCGCGACGCGGCCGTTGCTGTGGAAATGGCTAAAGATCTGATCGCTCGCCGCCACAACATGCTGGCCAACAAGGGCTGACGGCAATGTTCAAGGAGGCTGCCGAAATGTTGGTGGGCGAGCCTCTCTTTCCGGTTGAAACGGATGGGAGCGCGGACGACAAGGCCGGCCGCGTTCTTGTTATTGCCTGCGGGGCTCTGGCACGCGAAATCGTCGCCATCCGCGAAAAGAACCGCCTCGATCATCTCGACATCACCTGCCTTCCGGCGAAGCTTCACAACTCGCCGGAAAAGATCCCTGATGAAGTCCGCCGGGCCATCCTCAAGAACGCGGACACCTATTCCGACATTCTGATTGCCTACGGCGATTGCGGAACCGGTGGCCTGCTCGACAAGGTGCTGGAAGAAACCGGCGCGAGACGCATCGATGGCGCACACTGCTATGCCTTCTTCACGGGGATAGACGAATTCGACCAGATGGAAGACGACCAGCTTGGCACCTTCTACCTGACCGACTTCCTGGCCCGTCACTTCCAGACCATGGTCATCGAACCGCTCGGCCTCGACTGGCACCCGCATTTGCGGGACATGTATTTCGCTCATTACACCCGTGTTCTTTACCTTGCGCAGACCGATGACCCTGCCCTTGAGGATGCGGCGCGGCGCGCGGCGGACCGGCTGGGTCTGCCGTTTGAAATGCGCCGAACCGGGTATGGATTGCTTCAGCCGTTTCTGGACAAGGGCCAGGCGGACTGAGCGTCGCAAAATAGCATCCGGACAAGTCGGTTTTTCACGTGATGATGCCGCTATCAGGCGTCCTGGATCAGCCAGCTTCCGGCAAACATGTTTCTCAGGAGGAAAGTCCGAGAATGGCGCAGAAAATCATCGTTTATTGGCGGGACATCCCGGCACAGATCCTGGTGAAACAGGGGCGCAAATCCGCCCGACGGGAACTGCCGGCCATGTTCATGGAAGCCATTGATGCCTGCGCGATGCGGATCGGTGCGAAGGACAGCGACGCCTACATGGCGGAGTGGCGCCGGACAGACCCGGTCTCCGTCACGGACGACCTGGAAACGGAAGCGGACGCAGCCCTGACCGACCTGGTCTCGGCCTATCCGAAAGAGAGACTGAAAACCCTGCTCGCAAATGGAGGCTCGGAACATGACTGATCAGCGCCTGTTGGCCAATGGGCGGCTTCCCGCCTCTACCGAAATGTCTCCCAAGCAGGTGGTCGAAAAGACCGAGCTTCTGGAATTTATTCCGGCGGGCACGCAGGTCTATGTCACGGATCTGGGCAACTGCTCGGAAGACATGATCGTCGATGCCGCCCGCATCCTGCGCGACAACAAGCTGACCGCAGTTCCGCATATGGCGGCCCGCCGGTACGCCAGCCGCGAGGACTTCGAGCGCCGCATCACGCGTCTGACCCAGGAAGCAGGTGCGACCGAGGTTCTGGCCATTGCCGGTGAAGCAGAAAAAGCCGGCCCCCTCACCTCATCCGTCGCTCTTCTGGAGACGGGCCTCTTCGACAAGCTCGGCATCAAGAAGATCGCCGTTGCAGGTCACCCGGAAGGCGCACCGGACATCAAGCCGGACGTCATCAAGAGCTTCCTGCAGCGCAAGCACGAACTTGCCCGCGAAAGCGATGCGGAATTCCGCATTGTCACCCAGTTCGGGTTCGATCCGCACCGCGTCAGCCTTTGGCTGGACGAGCTGCGCGAATGGGGCAACGAGTTCCCGGTCCATGTCGGCGTTGCCGGTCCGGCAAAGATGACGACCCTGCTGAAATATGCCGCTTTTGCCGGTGTTGAAAATTCCTTCAACTTCCTGAAGAAGCGCGGCGGTGCTGTCGTCTCCATGCTGTCGGGCTACGATCCTGACACGATGGTCGATCCGCTGGAGACCCGCGTCACCAGCCAGCCGAACACCCAATTGGCCCAGATTCACGCCTATCCCTTCGGCGGTATCCAGAAAACCGCCGAGTGGCTGCACAGCCGCGGGAGCTGGTCTTTTCAAACCTCATCTTCAATCCTGACTGCCAATGAGAGCGCATAAATGACCCGCACTGTTGTCGCGTCCGCCACCAAGGAAATCGTTATCGGTTTCGATCAGCCGTTCTGTGTGATCGGCGAGCGGATCAACCCGACCGGCCGCAAGAAGCTGGCGGCGGAAATGGCCGAAGGCAACTTCGAAACCGTCAAGGCCGATGCGCTGGCCCAGGTGGCTGCAGGCGCGACCATGCTTGACGTCAATGCAGGCGTGACAGCGGTCAACCCGAACGAGACCGAACCGCCGCTGCTCGTCAAAACTCTTGAGATAGTTCAAGAACTTGTCGACGTTCCCTTGTCTATCGATTCATCCGTGACCGCCGCCATCGAGGCCGGCCTCGCGGTTGCCAAGGGCCGTCCGCTGGTCAACTCCGTGACCGGTGAAGAAGAGAAGCTGGAAGCGATCCTTCCGCTGATCAAGAAATACAACGTGCCGGTGGTGGCGATCTCGAACGATGAGACCGGTATCTCCGAAGATCCGGACGTTCGTTTCGAAGTCGCCAGGAAGATCGTTCAGCATGCTGCCGACTATGGCATTCCCGCACACGACATTGTCGTGGACCCGCTGGTGATGCCGATCGGCGCCATGGGCACCGCAGGTCAGCAGGTGTTCCGGTTGCTGCGCCGTCTGCGTGAAGAGCTGAAGGTCAACACGACCTGCGGCCTTTCCAACATCTCCTTCGGCCTGCCGCATCGCCACGGTATCAATGCCGGTTTCATTCCGATGGTCATCGGTGCCGGCATGACCTCCGCGATCATGAACCCGTGCCGCCCGCAGGAAATGGAAGCCGTACGTGCGGCGAACGTGCTCAACGGCACTGATCCGAACTGCTCGGAATGGATCATGACCTACCGTGATCACCAGCCTGCCGCTGCAGGTGCGGTTGCAGCACCTGGTGAAGGTGGTGCGTCTGCTGGCGGTCGCCGCCGCGGTGGACGCGCGGCCCGTCGGTCCGCCGGCTGAGCCCAGATGTCATAACACGTTTGCGGTTCTCTCCCCTTCCGCAAACAGGGTGGCTTTTCACCAGTTTCAGGATGGAATCTCCACCCCAATCCCCTCCCTTTAATAGGGAGGGGTTTTGCGTGTCGAGGGGCACGTTTCAAATCGCGGGATCCGCGTCGTTTTCACGATGGCTCCGGCTTTCGCAGGTTCAGATAAAAACTCCCTCCTCCTTGTGGGTGAAGGGTCAAGGGTGGGCTTCGTCCCCGCAGTGTTTCAAAACCGGTAGTGGCAGATCGCAGACATGACCGAGACCGTCAAACAAGCCAAAGTCGTTTTCCAACCCAGTGGTCGCCGTGGAACCTTTCCTGTCGGCACGCCCTTGCTCGACGCTGCCCGCTCGCTCGGTGTCTATGTGGAGTCGGTATGTGGCGGGCGCGGCATTTGCGGGCGCTGCCAGATTTCCATCTCGGAAGGCACTTTCGCCAAGGAAAACCTGACCAGCGCAGCTGAAAACCTGGAAGGTGCCACCGAAGCGGAAACCCGCTACGCAACCTTGCGCAAACTGCCCGCCGACCGGCGCCTTTCCTGTCAGGCAAAAATCCTGGGCGATCTGGTTATCGATGTCCCGACCGATGCCCAGACCAACCGTCAGGTTGTGCGCAAGCGCGCGGAAGCCCGCAACATCGAAGCCGACAGCCCCATTTCGCTGGTATCCGTCTCGATCGCCGAACCGGACATGGAAACGCCGCGCGGCGATATCGACCGGCTGCGAGAGGCGCTGATTGCCGAGACCGGCATTGCCGACCTCACGATCGACCCGGTGCTGCTGCCACGGGTCCAGACGATCCTGCGCAAGGGCAATTGGCAGGTAACCGCGGCAATCCACGAAGACAGAGGCGTGCTGCCGACACTCGTGGCGCTCTGGCCCGGAGAAAAACCTGCCGTCTACGGCCTTGCCGTCGACATTGGCTCCACCACCATCGCAGCCCACCTTTGCAACCTGCAGAACGGGCGTACAGTCTCGTCCGCAGGCACCTCCAACCCGCAGATCCGCTTTGGTGAGGATCTGATGTCGCGGGTGTCCTATGTCCAGATGAACCCGTCCAAGCTGCCGGATCTGACAAAGGCCGTGCGCGATGCCATCAACGCGCTGATCGGCAAACTGGTCGGCGATGTCGGCGCAGAACGCACGGATGTGCTTGATGCGACCTTTGTCGGCAACCCGGTCATGCATCATCTGTTCCTCGGTATCGATCCGGTGGAACTGGGTGGCGCTCCCTTCGCGCTCGCAGCCTCCGACGCCATGGTTTTGAACGCGCGCGATCTGGATCTGGAATTGAACCCGGGTGCACGTGTCTACATGCTGCCCTGCATCGCCGGCCATGTGGGTGCCGATGCAGCTGCTGCAACGCTTGCAGAAAGCCCTTACAAGCTCGACGAGATAACGCTGCTTGTCGATGTCGGTACCAATGCGGAAATCGTGCTGGGTAACCGGAACCGGCTGTTGGCAGCGTCCTCTCCGACCGGCCCTGCGTTCGAAGGCGCCGAGATCTCGTCCGGCCAGCGCGCGGCACCAGGTGCAATCGAGCGCATCCGCATCGACAAGGAAACGCTTGAGCCTCGCTTCAAGGTGATTGGTGTCGACGAATGGTCGGATGAAGAAGGCTTTGCCGAAAAGGTCGACACTGTCGGCGTTACCGGCATTTGCGGCTCCGGCATTATCGAGGCGGTTGCCGAGATGTATCTGGCGGGCCTCATCACGGAAGACGGTGTTATCGACGGCTCGATGGCGGAACGGACATCGCGCGTCAAATCCACCGGCCGGACCTTCTCCTATCTGATTGCTGACGACGGGGTCGAAATATCGATCCTGCAGACGGACATTCGCGCGATCCAGCTCGCCAAGGGTGCGCTTTATGCCGGTGTCAAACTTCTGCAGGACAAGCTCGGCACCTATGATCTGGACCGCATTCGCCTTGCTGGGGCCTTCGGCAGTTACATCGACCCAAAGTACGCGATGATCCTTGGCCTTATTCCCGATTGCCCGCTGGACGGTGTCTCCGGCGTCGGCAACGCTGCCGGGACAGGCGCCAGGATGGCTTTGCTCAACCGCTGCTACAGGCGCGAAATCGAGCAGACAGTGCGCGATATCGAAAAGATCGAGACCGCTCTGGAACCCAAGTTCCAGGAGCATTTCGTCAATGCAATGGCCTTGCCCAACAAGGTCGATCAGTTCCCCCACCTTCGAGCTGCCGTCGAATTGCCGGTACGCAAGGAGGCTGACGCGGGCTCGGATGCAGCCGGCGGAGAGCGCAGGCGCAGACGCCGCCGGGGATGATGGTGTCGTTCCTTCGGCTAGCAAGCATGAACGGGCGGCAGATTTGCTCTGCCGCTACTGATCCCAGAAATACTGCTCACGCATACGCCGCCAGATCTTTTCTCCCACGAGGCAGTCATATGGCTCTTCGAAGGTGAATTGGGCCGGGATGACTTGTGGCTCCGGCGGCTTGACGCCGCCGATCTCGAGGATCAGCTTGCGACGAACGGCTTCGGGAAACTGTTCCCAGTCGTTCACCGGTATGACGAAGCTGGCAGGCCCGCCGATGACGCAGCGCTGATAATAGACGTCCAGGTCCGGAATGTTGAACTGGAAGCCCATGCCACCAGTAGTCATCAGCGGCAATCCATTGATCACCAGACCGGCCTCTACGGCAGCATCGCGTGCCTGAACCACAGGTGCTCCCTGGTTGTTGGGACCATCCCCTGAAATGTCGATCACGCGGCGGTCTGCCTTGAAAGGTGCATCGGCGAGGAGAGCCGAAGCATGCCAGATTGCGCCGGAAATCGAGGTTCGGCGCTGACCGTAGGTGCTGTCCGCCAGAACCTTGTCGGCGAACTCCTGGGCATCTTCCACGCCCTCGATCACCGACCACCCGACAATTTCGCGCGCATGGCTTTCGTTGGCCCATTCGAACATCATGAGAGCGATCCGGCCGTGAGCCCCGTACCCGATCGCCCGCACCACTTCCGGGCTGGCGATGGCGGCTGCATATCCGCGGCGCTGGATCTGGAGTTCTTCAGGCGACATGGAGCGGGAGACATCGACAGCAAGGACCAGAGCGACATCGACCTGTTCCTGCGCAAGCGCGGGACCGAGAGGTGCCAGCAGCAAGGCGACTGCACCTGCAAGTGAGCGGACTTCGGAAAGCCTCCACATGCCGAAAGGATAACCGAAACCGAAAGAACCGCCAGCGACTTGACGCTTCGTCAGATAAACCATCTGTGATCGGAGGCAGCCACCAGCCGATCGGACACTTTCGCCGCCCTGCCCGCGTCGGCTATAACATCGGCAAAGCAAATCTTGAGGGAGCGTTCCATGTCTGAAACCGCCGCAAATGACGAGATCCAGAAACCGATGCTCGCAACGCTTCTTCATGAAGGCGTTTACCGGATCGTGATGCAGCGGCCGGAGCGGATGAACGCTCTTTCGAGCGAGATGATGACCGCTCTAGCCGGTGAACTGCAGAAGGCGGCCGAGGACCCTGCAGTGCGTGTTGTCCTGCTCGGTGCAGAAGGCAAGGTCTTCTGCGCTGGCCACGACCTGAAGGAACTAACCGCTGCGCGCGGTGAAACGGACGGCGGGAAAGCCACCTACGAGCGGATCATGCGCCAGTGTTCGGACCTGATGCAGCAGATTGTGCGCCTGCCCAAGCCTGTGATCGCCGTGGTAACAGGTGTTGCGACCGCAGCCGGTTGCCAACTGGTTGCCTCCTGCGACCTTGCCATCGCTACCGACACGGCCACCTTCTGCACACCAGGCGTCAATATCGGCCTCTTCTGCTCCACACCAATGGTTGCGCTCTCGCGCAATGTTGCACCTAAACAGGCCATGGAGATGCTTCTGACCGGTGAAAGCATCGACGCATCCACCGCGAAGGATTTCGGCCTGATCAACCGCATCGTCCCGCGTGACTACCTGGAGCAGGTCGTCCAGAAATACGCGGAATCGATCGCCTCCAAGTCTGCCAAGACCGTGAAGATCGGCAAGGAAGCCTTTTACCGTCAGCTGGAAATGCCGTTGTCGGAAGCCTATGATTTCGCGGCACAAACAATGGTCGAGAACATGATGGCCCGGGATGCGGAAGAAGGCATCAACGCCTTTCTGCAAAAACGCAAACCCGAATGGACGGACAGCTGATCGGCCCTGCCGTTTGGAGGCATCAAGGATAAGACATGCCTGAAGCCGGTTATTCCGGACGTCCGCTGTCCGCAAAACTGGGGCTGAAACCGGGAATGATCTGCTGGCGTCATCGGATGCCGGAAGACATTTCCGCCTTGCTGCAGACACAAGACCCCGGCGCGGTCATTCGTGCCGCGCCGGGACCGGGTGTTGAATGCGCTCATGTGTTTGTCACCGAACGGGTTGAACTGACTGGACTACTGGAAACCTTGCGGGTCCTGCTGGCCCCGGACGGCATGATCTGGGTTTCCTGGCCCAAGAAGGCCAGCAAGCTACCGACCGACGTCACCGAAGACACCATCCGCGAGCTTTGCCTGCCGATGGGGCTTGTGGACGTAAAGGTTTGTGCCGTTGACGGCATCTGGTCCGGTTTGAAACTGATGATCCGCAAGGAATTCAGGAAAGAACAGGCGGCAAAGCTGGCCTGAGTGTCTACTGTCAACTCACCGTATTACCACTGCGGTTCCATATCATTTCAGCGGCAGGAAGATATCGGTTTGCGCTTCATGCTCCGGAACATCCGGAAAGAAGCTGAGGCGTTGAACGAACAGCGGAAAGTCCCGCAGCTCCTCGCCACTTCGTGGCAGCCAGTCGCGATAAGCGCGCGGATTGTTTCTTCAGCTAAGTCGAGTGGACCGGAATGCCTGATTACGGCGCAGCGTCCTGCGGGTAACGTTGCGGCTACCACGCCCTCCGCATTCTCTTTGAACTGTCCTGCTAGAGCGCAGCAAATGCCGAACCGATATTCTTCAGGTAGCGCCGTTCTGGGATCGTCAAAGAGTATATTGAACGTCGCGCTTCTGGAGGGAGGGCTTGCATTTGCCTTGCGCCAGGCAATGAAGCGTCTGACGGATGCGGGCACCTCTTGCGGTGACCCGCGATGCTCAAGCAGGGCGACGGATGTTTCAGGAAAATCGATGATCCGGACGGCCGAGACATCAAGGTGCTGATCCGACATGAACTGTCCTTTCAAATTCAGCAATGGGTCATAGGTTCTGTGCCAGACAGACCAGTCGGGCGTTGATCGGAAAGCCGACGGGCTTTGCCCAAAATCTCGTTTGAACGCACGTGAGAAGCTCTCGAGATTTTCGTAGCCCGCATCGTAGGCAATCTCAGTGACCGGCAGCTCCACCCTGAAAGCGAGCTGCTGTCCTGCGCGTTTCAGCTTCAGGAGCCGCCGGTATTCTGCAACTCCGAGGCCAAAGAAGGCCGAGAACTGGCGCTGAAAGTGAAACTTCGAATAGGCGGCCCCCCCCGCAAGCGCAGGAACATCAAGCGGACGGTCCAGCGACCGGTCGATCGTTTCCAGCACCTTTTGGAACCGCTTTTTCAACTCACTCATAAAACGCCGCCTTCCGTATGCCTGTTTAGCCTCTCCCGTTTACCGGTGAGCCGTTTATCGCGCCTGACCGTCCCTGCGCAGTTTCACAATTCTTCGAGGTGGACCGGTCTGCGGCAGAAGGCCCCTTGCAGGCAGGTGTCATTTCGCATTGGATAGCGCGATAAATCTGAGGATCTCCATTCCATGAATCACGACACTTATCCGGACGCTTACATCAAGGGTATTCTCGACGAGGTGAAAACCGTCGCCATGATCGGCGCGAGTGCCAACAATGTCCGGCCGTCCTATTTCGTGCTGAAATACCTTTTGTCCAAGGGATACGAGGTCTGGCCCATCAATCCCGGTCAGGCAGGCAAGGAGATCCTGGGACAGAAGGTCTATTCCTCGCTCGACGAATTGCCTGCGGTTCCCGACATGATCGACATCTTTCGCAATTCCGAAGCGGCAGGCGTTATCGTCGACGACGTTATTGCCAGCGGCAAGTTGCCCAAGGTCATCTGGATGCAATTGACCGTGCGCCACGACGAAGCGGCAGCAAGAGCCGAAGCTGCCGGTATCAAGATGGTGATGAACCGCTGCCCCAAGATAGAGTATGGTCGACTGTCAGGTGAAATCGGATGGGCAGGTGTCAACTCGCGCACGCTTTCCTCCAAGCGCCCTGCTCTGAAAGCAGGGTTTCAGCATCGCGGGCTTTCTGGGGAAAAAGACAGCTAATTTTCCCCATTGCATCAGCTTCGCACAATGCTCGCCGGATAGCTCGTTAGTTGAGATACCGCCGTCCGGAAGCCAACCGGATGCCATCAGTAGCGTGAGGCAGCATGACCCAGGACCCGACCCTGTTTACCGCATTTGAATGGGTTCTCATGGCTATGGCAGCTCTGGTTGCCTTGCTGCTGTTCGCATTCGTGCACAAGGCCGAACACGGATCCCCTTTCGCCCACCGTGACGAGACCTGGGCGCGAGAGCAGGCACAGTCCGGCGAGCGGGAACAGAAGGGCGGCTGAACCGAAATCAATGTATACACCCCCACTTCTACCCCTGCGTGTTTCTGCTATACTTCGGGACTTCAGGGATGGGGTTTTGATCTGCGTTCAGGCGAATTTGCGCCTTTGACGACAGATACATGGGGGCAATACTAATGATATTCGCGCTCGCGACTGTCGCGTTCGTCGTCTGTATCGCGGTACTGATTCATCTGCAGAAACCATCTGCAAACGGCCCGCGCGCAACCAGGCGCACGAAAGATGATGCAACCGACAAAAGCTGACAATTTTAAGTTCAATTTATAAGAGCTTTCGCTCAATTTGCTCCGAATGCCGATGAATTTCTTTCCACTTTCTCCATAAGAGATCGTTAACCTTTTGCCTCGCATCCAAGTTTTCAAACCGGGAGGAAGGCCGCTGTGTTTGCAGTCTTCGGAGATACGACCTTTCTGGCATGGAGCCTGCCACTGCTGGCGGCGGCACTGCTTTTTGGTGTCTATTTCGGTGTGAAGCTGGAGAACCGGAAGGACCCTTCCGACCAATAGGCAGACATGCCCCACCCTGGCAGGAGGCAAAGGCCACCAATCCTGCCTAACGCTTTGACATACATAATTTCCTTTAGATCACAAAACCGCAAAATCGTTCTTTGACCTGCCCTGCTCCTTCGGTCAAACTGGCCGCCAATCCAACAGGGAGGTCTTTTAATGAGCGAAAATATTCCAGGTTTTTCCACTCTCGCGATTCACGCTGGCGCAGCGCCGGATCCTTCGACAGGCGCGCGGGCGACACCGATTTACCAGACGACCTCGTTCGTTTTCGACGATGTCGATCACGCCGCTTCCCTGTTCGGGCTGCAGGCCTTCGGCAACATTTACACACGCATCACCAATCCGACGACGGCTGTTCTGGAGGAGCGCGTTGCGGCGCTTGAAGGCGGTACCGCCGCACTTGCGACAGCTTCCGGTCATTCGGCTCAGCTTCTGTGCTTCCATACCTTGATGCAGCCCGGCGACAACATCGTGGCCGCAAACAAGCTCTATGGCGGCTCCATCAACCAGCTGAACCACTCCTTCAAGAGCTTCGGTTGGGGCGTGAAGTGGGCCGACCCTGCGGACATGTCGTCCTTCGAAGCGGCGATTGACGACCGCACACGCGCGATCTTCATCGAGAGCCTGGCCAATCCCGGCGGAATCGTTGTCGACATCGAGGCGATTGCGGCAATCGCAAAGGCAAAGGGTGTGCCGCTGGTGGTCGATAACACCATGGCAACGCCATACCTGTGCCGGCCGATCGAACACGGTGCTGATATCGTTCTGCACTCGCTGACCAAATTCATGGGCGGTCACGGCAATTCCATGGGCGGCATCATCGTCGACGGCGGCAGCTTCGACTGGTCTGCCAGCGGCAACTATCCGCTGCTGTCCCAGCCCCGGCCGGAATACCAGGGCATCGTTCTGCACGAGACCTTCGGCAACTTCGCCTTTGCCATTGCCTGCCGTGTGCTTGGTCTGCGCGACCTCGGACCGGCCATCTCGCCCTTCAACGCTTTCATGATCCTGACCGGCATCGAAACCCTGCCGCTGCGCATGCAGCGACACTCGGACAATGCCAAGAAGGTCGCGCTTCACCTCGCGGCCCACGACAAGGTCAAATGGGTGTCCTACGCAGCCCTGCCGGAAGACAAGCACCACGCCCTGCAACAGAAGTACATGCCAAAAGGCGCCGGCGCCGTGTTCACCTTCGGCGTTGAAGGCGGTTATGACACAGGTGTCGCCCTGGTGAGCAAGGTGGAACTGTTCTCGCACCTGGCCAACATCGGTGACACCCGCAGTCTGATCATCCATCCCGCATCCACAACACACCGGCAGCTTTCGGATGAACAGAAGACCGCGGCCGGCGCGGGCCCGGATGTGGTGCGTATTTCGGTCGGGCTGGAAGATGTCGATGACATCATCGCCGATCTCGATCAGGCCCTTTCCGGCTAAGGGGTGCCAGCTGAACAAACGAAAAGCCCGCCGATTGGCGGGCTTTTTTGCCTGTACTCCCGTTCAGGCCCCGAGGCTGTAAGCACAGCGGAAATCCTGGCTCGGAGAGCCGCGGCGTTCGGAGCGAAGTGCTTCCACGCGGCAGCCCGTTTCCCCAACAGTTGCGACTTCCGGAACCTAGCTGCGAATGGCGAAAGGCCCTTTCAGCATGGCCACATAGTCAACCGCAGCCGCCAGGACGATAACCGCGAAGCCCTGATGCACCAGAGCGATGGACAGCGGCACGTGCCACAGCAACGTCAGAATGCCGAAGATCGCCTGCAGCAACAGGAAGCCCCCGACATGGGCGCCTGCCCGGCGCAGTTCCTTGCGCCGGCTCACGCGGAAGGTACTCCAGGCCAGCGCCACACCGGTGAACACCAGCACATAGGCCGTCATGCGATGCTGGAATTGAACCGTCATCACGTTTTCAAAGAAATTCAGCCAGATAGGCTGGATGGCAAGCATGCCGCGCGGAATGAATTGGCCATCCATGAGTGGCCATGTGTTGAAGGTCAAGCCGGCGTTCAGCCCGGCGACGAGACCTCCCAGGAACATCTGAACAAAGACAAGGAAAAGAACCAGTTTGCCCAGCCCTGCGAGCCGCTCCTGCTCCTGAATTTCGGGTTCGGGCAATGGGCACAGCCGCCGGGCAATCCAGAAAAGATAGGCAAAAATGAAGAGTGCGAGCGTCAGGTGTGTGGCCAGCCGGTACTGACTGACATCCACCCGGTCCACCAGGCCGGATGCCACCATCCACCAGCCGACAAAGCCCTGCAAACCGCCAAGTGCCAGGCCGACAAGCAATCTCGGCTTCAGCCAGGGCTCTATCCTGCCGGTTGCCCAGAACGCCACCATGGGGACAAAAAACGCAACACCAATGAAGCGCCCCAGCAGCCGGTGCGCCCATTCCCACCAGAAGATGAACTTGAACTCGTCAAGGCTCATGCCTTTGTTGATGAGCTGATATTCCGGAATCTGGCGATATTTTTCCAGCTCCTCTTCCCACTCGGCTTCGCTAAGCGGGGGAATGACGCCGTGGATGGGTTTCCACTCGGTGATAGACAGCCCGGATTCGGTCAGACGCGTCGCTCCGCCGACGACGACCATGGCCAGGATCAGCGCACAAACGAAGTAGAGCCACCATCGGATCAGAGCCCTGTTCTGTCGCAATCTCTGCAATTTGGCCGGAAGCATCTGTTCGTTCTTCACACCTTCTGCAATCGCAATCATGAGCCGCTTCCGGAAATTCTTATCGTGAGTTTGACCTTTGGCTTGCGGAGATATAGGTGCAGGAGCAAGACGGCAAGCGGTCCGGGACGTTTTGCGGCAAAAGGTCCCTCATCGCGCGGATTCACACACGGTCAACGGACACGCCCGACAATGGTTCCCTCGTTTCGCAAGTTTATCGGCATGGTGCTGCTGGTTGTTTTTGTGGTGGTCTACGCGCTCACCGCAATGGTGATCGGCGACCTGACATTGCAGCAGTCCTCGAACCTGGTCCGCTTCATCTACTTCGGCATCGCAGGTCTGGCCTGGGTCATCCCGGCAGGCGCGATTATCTGGTGGATGGAAAGAGGCGGGAAAAGCCGGACCTGACACCAAACCCGTTGGCAGCCCACCGGGCAACCCGGTAAAGCGCAAAGGGCGCCCCCGTCAGGTACTGGTCGACGACAGCCGGGTCTTGAAACCGGCCGTTCAGGGAGACGCGTGGCAGCATCATCGGGTCGCGCGCGTTGACGGATTGAAGCACACCGGGAAGCGTCGTCACAGACGAGGCGAAGCCGATCTCCCGCAAGATATCCGCATCACGCGGTGTAACCGCGTGTGATTTTCCATACGGATAGGCAAAGTGCTTCGGCCTGCGGCCGAGTTCTTTCTCCAGCCGCTCAAGCCCCCTGGTTACGTCTTCACAGGCGGCATCCGCGTTCAACCGCGCCATGGCAAAATGATCGTGGGTGTGGGCCCCGATGGTAACCAGCGGATCGCCAGCCAGTTGGCGGGTCTCGTCCCACGTCATCATCTGCGCGTCCGCCAGGGCTTTCAGGTCGACGCCGTATCTTTCAGCAAGCGCCCGGATGATCTTGCGCTGATCACCTTCGCCGACCTCCAGTGTCAAATGATCGACGATCTTTTCGAAACACGCGTTTTTTTCTGCAAGTGTTCTGCACGGGATGCCGGCTGAATTGCCTGCCGCTGTGAAGACCACTTCATCGTTGTCAGCGATGATCTTCTCCAGGGCCAGCCACCACAGTTCGCTGGTCCGGTCGATCAGCCCGGTTGTGACGAACACGGTGAAAGGAGCTTCCAGTTCCTTCAATATCGGATAGGCGACAGACAGATTGTCCCGGTACCCGTCATCGAAAGTCAGAACCGCATAACGGCGGTGCCCGTAACCGGACTTGAGCAGGTCGACGGCTTCATCCATCGATATGATTTCATAGCCGTTTGCCCTAATCCGCTCGACCGCGAGCTTCAGAAATTCGGGCGTGATTTCCAGGTGACGGTTCGGCTGGAAAGCATCGGAGCGGGCCGACCGGACATGGTGCATCATAAACACGGCACCACAGCCCTGGGTAAACGGTGCCAGCATACGGCCGAGCCCCGTTCCCTTAAGCACACTGAATGCGCGTGTTACCGTCTTGTGCCGCATGCCCATGTGGCCGAAATGCCCACCTTGCTAGAATGTGCCAGTTAGGCACGGTTTCTTTAACAATTATTGCTAAATCTATCGAGACTTAGCTTGATCTGCCAGCGCGACGTCCTGTCTTTCCTTCATGTTCGTTCAAAATGGTTTATCCGATTTTCAATAACCGTTTCAGCCTGTCTTTCACGCGCCCTGGTGCGAGGTGAGCACCGTGTCCTCAACAGACCTTGAATTGTCCATATTCACGAGGCTTAGCGAAGCACAGGCTGACTGGCAACAACTAAAGGATGTGCTGCACAGTAATCCATACCAGTCTCCTGGCTGGCTTTGCAGCTGGTTCGAGACAGTCGGCCAGAGCCTGAATTGCACGCCGGTGATCGTTGTCGGACGGTGTCGCGGTCAGGCGGTTTTTCTGCTGCCACTGCAACTTAAACGGTCTGCTGGAACCTCTGCGCTGACGTTTCTCGGCCACCAGAATGGCAACCAGAATACGGGCCTCTGGCACGCCGATTTCTACCGAGGTGCCACGGCAGACGAGATGAAAAGCCACCTGTCTGCCGTCTGCAAACAGGTCGGTGCTGATCTCCTCAAGCTTGAAAACGTTCCGGAGACCTGGCTAGGGCGAGACCATCCGCTGGTATTCAAAGGAGCGACATCAAGCCCAAGCCCTGTTTTCGCCCGCGCTCTGCCCTCCGATTTCGGACAGTTGTTCAACGACACACACAGCAAGTCCTCACGCAAGAACCTGCTTCGCAAGGAACGACATCTTCAGGCAGCCGGTAATTACACGATTGCCAAAGCCACCTCCCCTGTCGACAGGCAACGTGGCTTTGATGCTTTTCTTGAACAACGCTCTGTCAGGGCAAGGGAAGCGGGCATTCCGAATGTTTTTTCGGCGCCCCCAGCGAAGACGTTCCTGTCCAGCGTGGTTGGACTGGATGCAGCGGGCAGCGCGCAAGATCACGGCGCTCATCCCCTGGATCTCTGGTACCTGGAAGCGGGAGACCGGATCAGGGCCACCTATCTGTGCGCCCAGCATGGCAAGACACTTTATGCCTACAGCAACAGCGTTGCTCATGACGACATGCTGCCCAACAGTCCAGGGCTGGTCCTGATCAAGGAAATCATCGAACGTGCGTGCAGTGATCCGACCATCGACACACTGGACCTCGGCCTTGGCGAGGAACGCTACAAGACCACGTGGGCGGAACCAGTGTCTTTGAAGGACAGCCTTTTGGCGATGACCTGGAAAGGGGCTCTCCGCATGCGTCTGGAAGCCGCTAGGCTGAAAGCCAAAACCCACGTCCGCAATTCATCGATCCTGTGGCCGCTGATCCGGCGTTTGCGCAAGATGAAAGCTGGTATCGCCGGCAACAGTTAGACAGTTGGCGACCAACTGTCGCCAACATCTTCCTCAAGCGGCGTGCCCGTCACCGTTTCTGCGCGGCCCCGGTCCGGTTCCACCAGAAATCACGACTTCGACCTTCGCGCCTGTGTTATGTGCCAGTAGATTGGCCGCACTTTGCAGTTCGTGGCCGTGGTCTGGCGCCGATGCTGCAATCAATACCCTGTCCGCGAAACTCAACATACGGGCACTCGCCAGCGACCCATCGATGGCGCCAAGATCGACAACCACGGTTTCATAGGTCGACTTGATTGCTTCAAGAGCGAGCTTGAAACGTTCCGAGTTCACCATTTCGTCCGTGATCTCAACCCGCCCGGCCTCAATGATATGCGCCTTTGATCCGGCATCGCGATAGACCACTTTGGCGAAAGGCACCGTTCCGGCGACGATGTCGGAGAACCCTTCGGCCCCCTTCAGGTTGGTCTGATCGGGAAAGACTTCCATGATGAGAGAAGACTTGCCACGTCCGGCCGCCTTCCGGATCAGGTCGAAAGCGAGTTCGTGAGACAGGGCCTCATCATCGACGCTGAGAACGACAACGCGTCCCGCCGCTTCGACATCGTCCGCGTGCGTTGTCTTGAGCTGCTCTTCCCGCTTTGCTTGCCTGCTTGTCTTGCTGGCTGAAACCACAGGAACAGGAGCGACTTCCGCGCCTGGCACCTCTGCTTCGGCTTCCTTCGAACCCCGCATGTCCCCCACCCAGTCCGGGCTGACATCGTGATCGTAGCCGGTCTTCTTTTTGCGACCACGAAGCTTGCCGGACAGGATCCCGATGCGTCCCTTTGGCCGCTGTGTCTTTTCCGAGGCCTGGGGTTGGGGTTGGGGTTCCGGGGTCTGCTCAGGAACCGTTTCTTCGGCTGGTTCATCAATGCTAACGGCTGTTTCAGGGACGCTTGGTTCAGCGTCGCGAAGCGTGTCGGCTTTGCTCCACTCGCCGGGATCGATCCTGTAGCTGGCAACCGTCTGACCGTAGCCGCCGCCCCAGCCTGGGTTTTCAGCCCGCACGGTATTCTGAGGACCTGACTGCGGCCGCTCATCCATTCGCGGTGCGACACGCTGCCCTTCAGACGAACCATCCTGCATCCGATAGAGCGCATTGCCGTTCAGAAATTCGCGCATGAGCACGAAGGCACATCCGAGAATAAAGGTGACAAGCGCAGCAATGATGGTGCTGGCAATGATTTTGGGCGAATCCGGTTCTACCGGCACGCTGGCACGGGAGATGATCCTGGCATCGGCAGGCAGAACCTGTGCACGCAAGCGGGAATCAGCTTCCTGGAAACTGAGAAGAAGCTGGTCAAGTTGCGCCGCCTTGGCATTGGCTTCGCGCTCCAGTTCCGCGAGCCTTGCCTGATCGGCGTTGGATTTTGCCGCAGCCGTCTTCAGCTCCTCAAGGCGTGCCCCAAGTGCTTTTGCGCGCTGGTCTTGCACCTTCGCATCATTTTCCAGTCCCTGCAGGATCTTGCGTGCTTCCGATCGGATTTGCCGGTCGTAATCACCAAGCTGAGATTGAAGCGCCTTCAGTTGCGGGTGGTTGGGCAACAGTGTGATTGAGAGTTCGGCAATATTGGACTGAATTTCGACCTGACGCTCCCGCAGACGCTGAATGAGTGCGGAATTCAGCACATCGCTGGCAGTCTCGAGAGAACCGCCTGAATTCAACAACTCGCGAATGAGGTCGGCTTTGGCCTGCGCCTCGGCCTTGGAGGACTGGGCGTCGGAGTAAGCGGTACTCGTTTCGGCAAGTTGCTGCTGGTTGAGCGGGATATTGTCAGCGCCGATCAAAAGGTCGGCCCGGGCGCGAAAATCCGATACCGCCTGCCGGGCTGCCTGAACTTCCCGGCGCAATTCGACAATCTGAGGCTCCAGCGCAGCGGAGGCCTGCTCGGTCGTCTGCCGTTTTGCGCTGGATTGAACCGACAGATACTCATCAACAATCGTATTGGCGACCTTGGCCGCCAGAACCGGACTTTCGGCGGTGTAGTCCACCGCGATCACGCGGGATCCTTCCAGCCGGTAGATTTCCAGGTTCTCGTAATAATGCTTGAGGACCCGCTCTTCCTCGCTATTGCCTTCGGTCTCGTTTCCGAACCCGACCAGAGACAGCAGGAGATTGACGAGGCTGCCATCGTCGTTGGCATCGAATTCCGGGATCGCAGCAAGGTTGAGCTTGTTCGCGACACGACGCGCCAGATCAGCGGACTTGAGCAGTTGAACCTGGCTGACAACACCTTCGCTGTCGAGCAGGGCTCGCTCTTCTTCCTGCCCTCGCGATGCACCGGGCAGATTGTCCGTGCTCTCGATGATGAGGCGCGCTTCGCCCTTGTATTTGGGCGCTACGAACTGGAGCCCCAGAAAGACGACAACGGTGACGAAGAGCGTGAGTGGAACAAGCCAGCCCAGGGATCGACCGATCGTCCGCAACAGACCACCCAGATCCAGCGCCATATCGTCTTCGGAATGTGTCTGCCGCTCAGCATTCATCTTTTGAAACTCCAAGATACCGGCAAACTATGTCGAATTATGGTAAGCGTTCGGTTAAGCTGGTTACAGTCTCCGGGGTCGCCCTGTTAATTAATGCATGCGCAAATTTGACAGGGTGCCGGACAGGTCTTTTTTCCTCTTCACCCTCAATTAACCATAAAGCGCGATCCTGTCTCCGAATTGTAGGAGAGTCGTTGATGCGAACGAGAGCGCTTGTTGTCCTGGGCTTGTGCCTGGGCCTTGCTGCATGCAGCGGGTACAGACAGCCGCCGACAGCGTTTCACGAAACACTGACCCAGCCTTATCGTTTGGACTCAAGCGATAAGCTGCGCATTATCGTGTTCGGCCAGGATGACCTGTCCAATACTTATGTCGTTGATCAAGCAGGATATATTTCCTTCCCGCTGGTCGGCAGCGTCGCTGCGCGCGGCAAGACCCAGCAAGGCCTGGCATCCGAAATTTCGGCCAAGCTGCGTCAGGGCTATATCCGCGATCCGGACGTCTCGGTGGAGGTCGATACCTATCGTCCGATCTTCGTCATGGGTGAAGTGCAAAATGCAGGCCAATATAATTACGTTGCCGGCATGACCGTTCAAAACGCCATCGCAACAGCGGGTGGTTTCAGTTCGCGGGCGCTGCAGTCAGATGTGGATATCACCCGACAGCTCAACGGTGAAATTCTAAACGGCCGTGTGCCCATTTCGGACCCGGTGCGTCCCGGTGATACAATTTACGTCCGTGAGCGTTATTTTTAGGGTCCCGCCAAGTTAACTGTGGACTCACCTCCCTTTGTTAGGGTGCAGTTTCAGTGCCCCACAGGTTCGACAAGAAACCTGGGGGTAGCAACAGGGATACTGCATCATGACAACGACCCCCATGCGGATCGTGCATTGCGTGCGCTCGCCCATTGGCGGCATTTTCCGCCATATCCGGGATCTGGCCATCTGCCAGTCGGAAGCGGGACACGATGTCGGCCTCGTATGTGACAGCAACACGGGCAGTGCTTTCGACAATCAGCTTCTTGAAGAGCTGAAGCCGAGGCTAGCTCTTGGTATTGCACGCTTTCCCATGCAACGTCAGCTAACCGTACAGGATCTGACGGCAACTGTTTCCCTTTACAAGCACATCCGGGACCTGAAACCCGACATCCTTCATGGACACGGGGCAAAAGGTGGCGCCTATGCGCGCCTGATCGGCAGTGTTCTGCGCCTGCGCGGCCAGAAAGCCGCCCGCGTCTATTGCCCTCATGGCGGCAGCCTGCACTATGATCCCAATCGCTTCGAAGGCCGGGTCTACCACACGCTGGAACGGCTTCTTGGCCGCCTGACCGACGGGCTGATCTTTGTGTCCGACTATGAAGCCGCAGCCTACGAAAGCAAGGTCGGTCACACGAAAGCCCGATCGCGCATTGTCTACAACGGGCTGACACCGGACGAATTCACCCCCGTTCCGGTGGATGAAGCAGCCGCCGATTTCCTTTATATCGGAATGCTGCGAGACCTGAAGGGACCGGACCTTTTCATTGAAGCGCTTTACAACATTCGCCTGAAGAACGGCACCGCGCCCAAGGCTCACATCGTTGGTGAAGGCCCGGACGAAGAGCGGTATCGTAACATGGTGAGGAAGCTGGGGCTCGACGGCGCAATCACGTTCCATGGTGCCCTTCCCGCTCGGGAAGCCTTCAAGCTTGCCAGGAACGTCGTTGTACCCTCACGCGCCGAAGCCATGCCCTATATCATCCTGGAGACCGTGGCGGCAGAACGTCCGCTGATTGCAACACGCGTCGGCGGCATTCCGGAAATATTTGGCCGCTATGCCAATCGGCTGGTGGAACCAGGCCATATCGGCAAACTGACCACAGCCATGGAAGAAGCACTTGCGGATCCCGCCAAGATGGCACAGCAGGCAAAAAACCTGCGCAGCTGCCTTGCAGAGACTTTCTCGGTCGACCTCATGAACGACAGAATCACCACCCTCTACCAGGAAATCCAGGGCATCGCCCCGACCGATAGCTCGACACCGGCCCAAGCTGATAGTGTATCAGCCGTGCCGCGTGCGCAGACTGTTCTTGCCAGATCGAACAACCGATAATGAATACCCCAGTTTTTAAACCCTCTGATGCGGTCGAACCGAAGCCTGTTGCGGGCGGGACATCCGCTTTGGGGCACAGATTGGAAAAGCATTTCAGACATACCGTTCATGGCGCGACGGGCCAAAGCAACGTCGAGGTTCTGTCCGCCGCCAACACCAGCCTTTCGGCCGATGCCTTTGAAATTGCTCAAGGCTTAGGTGGCAAGGGCGTTTCCGTTACCGTTCTCACCGGCATGGTGCGTCTGACGGATGTACTTCTGATCGCTGGCACGGCCCTGTTCGCAGTCTTTACCAGTCCCGAAGCGGCTGGTTTCGGACTTGGCAACCTGTTTGTTACTGGCGCCGCCATCCTGTTTGCGCTCGCCTTTTTCCAGGCCGCAGACGTCTATCAGGTTCCGGTCATGCGCCAGGGTCTGTCGCAGATCGGACGCGTTGCCGCCGGCTGGACGCTCGTGTTCGCCATGTTCGCGCTTCTGCGCACCACAACAGGCATCGGTACGGAACTGTCAGATGCCTGGATCGGCGCCTGGTTCGCGATAAGTCTGACCGGCCTTTGCCTGTCACGCTTCATTGTCTATCGGCTGGTGCGTCACTGGATGAAATCCGGTCGCCTGGAACGGCGCGCGATCATCGTCGGTGGCGGCACGGCCGCCCAGGAGCTGATCCACGACCTGGAAGCCCAGGCGGACAACGACATCCGCATTTGCGGTATTTTCGATGACCGGAACAACGAACGTTCGCCGCCAGTGGTGGCCGGCTATCCGAAGCTCGGCAACATCAGCGCGCTGGTCGAATTCGCCCGTCTGGCACGCATCGACATGCTCATTGTCTGCATTCCCTTGCGCGCAGAGCAAAGGGTGCTGGAGCTTTTGAAAAAACTCTGGGTTCTGCCGGTCGACATCCGGCTTTCTGCCCACACCGACAAGGTTCGCTTTCGTAACCGCGGATCGAGCTTCATCGGTACGGTCCCATTTGTCGACGTGGTCGAAAAGCCGATAGCCGATTGGGACATGGTGGCCAAGCGGATCTTCGACCTTGTCTTCGCTTCGCTCGCCATCATCACGCTGCTGCCGGTCATGATCGCCGCTGCCATCGCCGTGAAGCTGGACAGCAAGGGGCCGATCCTGTTCAGGCAGAAACGCTACGGCTTCAACAACGAGATCATCGAAGTTCTGAAATTCCGGTCCATGTACACGGAAATGGCCGATCCGGACGCCAAGAAGGTGGTGACCAAGGGCGATCCCCGCGTGACCAGGGTCGGTCGCTTCATTCGCAAGACTTCGATCGATGAATTACCGCAGCTTTTCAACGTTCTCGGCGGCAGCCTGTCGCTCGTCGGACCTCGCCCGCATGCTGTCAACGCCCATACCAACAACAAGACCTGGGACGACGTCGTTGACGGTTACTTCGCGCGGCACAAGGTCAAGCCGGGCGTGACCGGCTATGCGCAGATCAACGGCTGGCGCGGTGAAGTCGATACACCGGAAAAGATCCAGAAGCGCGTGGAGTGCGATGTCTACTACATCGAGAACTGGTCGATCCTGTTCGACCTGAAAATCCTTATCCAGACGCCCTTCCGGTTGCTCAATACGGAGAACGCCTATTGAGCCTTGCGACCGACCATTTTGGCAGTACGCCTCATGCACGCGCGCCTATCGGTCTTCAGGCCAGGAGCCTGGGCAACGGCGCACTGTGGCTTGCAGCCTTTCTGTCCGGGTTCGTAATCGAGGAGCCGGCACCTTACGAACTCTACATGGCACTGCTTTCGGTCGTCTGGCTTGCCTGCGGCCTGAAACTTCGTCGTGAATTCGGTCCGCTGATCATCTGCCTGATGCTTTACATTGCAGGCGGTGTCGCCTCCATTCCCATGGCCAAGGAGATGGGCGATGCCATCATGTACATCGCCGTTTCCGGCTTTCTGGCAATCACTGCAATCTTCTATGCCGCCATTATCGCGGAAGACCCTGGCAGGTTCAGGGTCATCCAGAGCGGCTATATCGCCAGCGCCGTGCTTGTGGCTGCCATAGGCGTTGCCGGTTACTTTCAGCTTTTCCCCGGCGCGTCCTATTTCACACTCTACGATCGAGCTCGTGGCACTTTCCAGGACCCCAACGTGTTCGGTCCGTTCCTGGTGCTGCCGACGGTGCTTCTGGTCCAGAAGCTGCTCCGGCAATCGGTGCTGCGCAACCTGCACCTTTTGGTGCCGCTTGCCGTTCTGTTGCTCGGTGTCTTCCTGAGTTTTTCACGCGGTGCGTGGGGTGTGCTGTCGGCATCGGTGCTGCTGGTCTATTTCCTGGCGCTCGTCACCGAAAAGGCCGCTGCCCGCCGGGCACGCCTGGTGCTGCTCGGCGTAATCGGCATTCTTGCGGTCTTCGCACTAATCGGCGCGGCGCTTTCGGTCGATACGGTCGCCGACATGTTCGCAGAACGGGCAAAGCTCGTACAATCCTACGACGGTGCCCGCCTTGGCCGTTTCGCCCGCTACTCGCTCGGCTTTCAGCTGGTGATGGAACACCCGCTCGGGCTCGGCCCGCTGGAGTTCAACAAGTATTTCCCGGAAGACGAACACAACGTCTATCTTAAAGGCTACACGACCTACGGCTGGCTCGGCGGCTCGATCTACATTCTGATGGCGCTATGGACGTTCTGCGCGCTGGTGCCGCTCCTGTTCAAAGCCCGCCCGTGGACCGCCTTCACCCAATCCGTCTTCGCGGTGTTTACCGCGCATCTTATCCTGTCGGTGATCATCGACACCGACCACTGGCGGCACATGTATATGCTGTACGGTCTGGCCTGGGGCCTGATTGCCGCTGAAAAGCTCGGCCATGGCCGCCCTGCACGACCGGTTCCCGCCTTCCCATACCGCAAGTAACAGATGTCTGGAAAAGCCTCCAAAGAAGCGCAACAACCTGCTTGCGCTTGGCATGCGAACAAGCTAGGTAGGGTCCGTTCGGGCAGTAGCGCAGCCTGGTAGCGCACTTCACTGGGGGTGAAGGGGTCGTCGGTTCAAATCCGGCCTGCCCGACCAACACAAACTTCCCCAAATATTTTGCAGATTTTGAACGACTATGCGGCTGGAACTCCATCCAGCACCGCATTGCGTTTGCCGTTCAGCATTCCAACGTTTCACCCAGAAGTATCACAGTCTGTCATTTTCGCTTCCCGCAGTTGCTTGCCGTCGGATGCACGCTATGCGTAAACTTACCTACCGTGACAACGTATGGCAGCTTGCGGCCACGGCACGGAACTGGCACCTGATTATGCTGTATTCCGAGTAATCATAGCTACCAGTTCGTATTCGAATATTCCGAGTATTTTTTTGATGAGAATAGCGACAAAATTTTCGAGAAAGTCGTCTGATGATTTTTACTATTGCTACAGCGTCCTCGCGCGTAATCTGTGTTCTTCGTTCAAAACCATTCCAACGACAGACATTTATTTCCTGAATTCCAACCGCGAGCGGAGCTTGCAGCGCGAAGGTGTCAATTCGTTTTCCACCCGTGATGCCGTTGTCGTCTGCCGTCGTGATCATCCGGGCGTCGTCGAGCGTCTTTTGAATGAAAAGACAAAACGGCTCTATTACGTGATCGATGACAATTTATGGGCAGCCGACCACGATGTGTCACTGCCTGAAATTTACCGGCAACGTTTGCTGAGCCTTCGCAATGGACAGCACAACAAGCTGGCAACTGCAGCCGACACGATTGTTGTCCCTTCGCCTGCCTTGTTCGAGGTCTACGAGCAACAAGGATTTCAGGTCAAAATGCTCGATCCGTTTTGGTCAGAAGCACTTTCGACGGACTGGTGTTTTCAAGACCTGCCGGCAGATGCACCGCTCAGGATCGGCTACCTGGGAACTGCCAGCCACGCCGCCGATCGAAAATTCGTCCTTGAGGTATTTGAAAACCTGTTGGCGACAGGCGCAAATGTCGAACTGACAATCGTTGGAGATCACGATGTACCGCCGCAGCTATCAACGCACCCCAAGCTACGGATTTTGAGGCACCTCGACTGGTATTTCTATCGCAAGCGCCTATTCAAACACAGGTTTGACGTTCTTCTCTACCCGGTAATACCTTCGAGCTTCAACGATGCCCGATCCGCGAACAAGCTGGCAGAACATGCCGTTTGTGGAGGCGTTGGTGTGTACAGCGACAGCTGGGCCTATGCTGACTTCGTTCGTGTCAACCGCGTGGGCCTGGTCTGGAAAAACAGCGTTCGAACCTGGGTGGACAACCTGCTGTCGCTATCGATTGAACGGAACTTTCAGGATCTCGTCGGATCGCTCACACCCGTTCATGAGCGCAATGAAATTGCCGGAAGAGAACAGAAAGCCTTCTGGTCGGCGTGTTTGGAAGCTCCTCGAGATTCATGTTCTTGAATACCAAAATGATCGATTACTTGGATCTCTCTTTTGCAATACTCTTGTAACCAGGCGCCGCTATTTCTTTAGCCAATTCCGACCTATTTTCGTCTGATAAATTTATCCCAATTTCTTCAAGCCAAGTTGCGAACCGTTCTGACTGTGCTTTCATCCTCTCGAAAGACAACAGATAAACAGGTTGTTCGATCTGATCGAGAACTTTGGCCATTGCGAAATAAAAATGAAATGCGTGCTGGATACCCATCTGCAGATCCGACTTATTAAGACCATGGACTGGACTCCTGGACATAATCGTCGAAGCCACATCCAACGGATTGCGTATAACGTAAAGCAATATTGAATTTGGATATTGCGATGTAAGATACGTTAAATGAAAAGAAAAATTTGGAAGCTTGATACCAACAACATCTTCCTCAACAAGCAATCCATCTATCGCGGCTTTGATTTTGTCCTCAGTAAGATCAGGTATCATCAAATCTGGAAGTTCATGATTGTTAACATCAACATCCCCAAAGTATATATTAGCTCTCCGCAATGCATAAGCTAGTGCAGAGGTTCCTCCACGACTTGCCCCAGAAATGAGATACACTTTTTTCTTGCCCGATGAAAACTTCTTCATCTTCTCATCGTTTATTGAAACACCAAGGTCAAATAGTTTCATATACTACCACCTACAAATCCATCCATATAACACCTATCAACGAACATATAATAATTAAAGCCCTCAAAATACTTCAACTTACATTATACTGGAAGTAAGCGTTATGATGCGAGAAGTTTTCATTATAATAAGGGTCTCGTTGCATGATATCACCCCAGCGCTGCCTCATGGTCATAGACTCATGCTCGAACCTTGCTATTTTCTCCGGCGAAGTATCTTGGCCACGCGAGACAGACTCATGATGAAATAATTGGGCGTATGGAGTGTATACATTCTTTAACCCAAAATCTCTTGATAGCCTTAAGCAAAAATCAACGTCGTTATACGCAACCTTTAGATCTATATCGTCCAGACCTCCACATTTTAGGTATTTATCCTTTTCAACAACCATGCAAGCGGCAGTAACTGCGAGAAAAATATTGTGGAAGTTGTAACCTGTTCTGGTAGCCGATATCGCCGCCTTGATAAAATTGAAAAGCGTGATTTGCGATACCTCCCACACCCACGATCACACCAGCATGTTGAACCAAACCGTTGGCATATAGGAGTTTCGCCCCAACAGCCCCGATATGAGGCAGTACCGCATAGGACACCATCTCCCGAAGCCATTCAGAAGAAATAACTTGAGTGTCATTGTTCAAGAGCACAACAACTGAACCTGAAGCATGCTCAACGGCAAAATTATTCATGGCTGAATAATTAAATTCACCAGAATATGGCAATACAGTTACAGGGTGTTTTTCTGTTATTTCAGCCAGATATTCTTTTAACTCCACTTCCACACTGTCATTGTCCACGATGACAACGTCAAAACTTGGATAGTCTGTTTTATCAAACAGACTGAAGACACAGGCCTTTACAAATTCTGTGCAGTCACGGGTTGGAATAATGATGGTTACGTGCGGAACCGGGCTTGGGAGCTCCCTAACGATCCTGTTGCACCCTGAAGGGCCATTCGTTACCGACACCGGCGCGTCCGGGTAATTGTCCTTAAAGTATTCACGCACGGCGCGCTGACGCGCTTCTATGGCTTGCTGCATCCAGCGATCGGAAAAAGATCCCGAACCGGAGAAGCATCGCCAATGGTAGAGAATTTTCGGAATATGACGAATATTTTTCTCGTCAATCCGAGCAACCACCCGGAGTGCTAGATCATGATCCTGACTTCCCTCGAAACCTGGTCGAAACCCTCCGACATCCCTGACGATTGAAGCCCTGTATACGCTGAGGTGATTGATGTAGTTCTGGGTTAGAAAAAGTTCCAGATTCCAGTCCGGCTTGAAGTGTGGATCGGTAAGCCAGCCCTCCTTCCGAATTTTATCTTCATCCGAGTAGATGAAATCTGCCTCAGGATATTGCCGAATTTCTCTGGCAACATAATAAAGGGCATGAACTGGTAGCAGGTCATCATGGTCCATGAACGCAATGTAGGGACCGGTCGCAATATCTATGGCAGAGTTTGAAGCTCTGCAGATATGTCCGTTTTCACTCCGGTAAACGACCTTGATGCGCCCGTCGCTTTCTTCAAATTCCTTGAGAGCCTCTTGAACGGCAGGATCCGTTGAGCAGTCGTCAGCAATGCACAACTCCCAATGCGGATATATCTGCTTCTTCACGGATTGGATGGCATCTCGCAGCTGAGCCAGATCTGTATCATAGACAGGCATTGCAATTGAGATTACTGGAGGATTATGCCAACCGGCAACTTCCTGCAGCATCTCTTCTCGTTCTGATATAGACGGGTTTGCTTGTGCAAAGCAGATATGTGGTCCGACACGAAGATTCTTGCCTTGAATACTTGTGGCGCTGAAAACCAGTCGGAATCGGTTTCGGGAACGCTGCCTTTTACCAACGACGTACCACCAGCAAGCAGCTACAAATATTCGTGGCGAGAGAAAAGCTTCGTATAGCCTTCGACAGTATTTATTATCCTGTAAATCAAACAGATTATTATTAGACAAGATTTTCAATTTTCCTCCGAACGGAAATATTTATTTATGCGTTAGAGTGCCCAGAGACTATTTTTCCCAAGTATTTCCCATATCCGTTACTGGAATATTCTTCGCTCAGCCGTTCCAGATCATTCACAGTAATCCAACCGTTCTTGAACGCAATTTCTTCCGGAACGGCGATGCGGTGGCCCTGCCTTTTCTCGATCGCCTGCACGAAGGTCGCGGATTCTATGAGACTGTCGTGTGTCCCCATGTCGAACCAGGCAAATCCCCGCCCCAGCTGTTCAACATGCAGGTCTCCGCGCTCAAGATACCGGGCGTTCACATCCGTGATTTCAAGTTCACCGCGCGCACTCGGACGGATATCGGAAGCAATGGCGGCGACGTCCTTGTCATAGAAGTAAAGCCCTGTTACCGCCCAGGACGACCGGGGGGACTTTGGCTTCTCTTCGATTGAAACCGGCGCGCCTGACGGGTCGAACGAGATGACACCATATCGTTCCGGCTCCGCCACCTCGTATCCGAACAGGGTCGCTCCGGACTTGCGCGCTGAAGCTCTCGCAAGAATTTCCGTCAGACCATGTCCGTAATAAAGGTTGTCTCCCAGGATCAGCGCACATTCCTGTCCAGCAAGGAACTCCTCTCCAATCAGGAACGCCTGCGCGATGCCGGCCGGTTCAGGTTGAACTGCATAGCTGATATTGATGCCCCATCGCGCGCCGTCTTCCAGAAGGTTCTGAAAAGCCATGGCATCGCGTGGTGTTGTGATGATCAGGAGATCTCTTATCCCGGCAAGCATCAGAACACTCAACGGATAGTAGATCATCGGCTTGTCGTAGACAGGCAGCAATTGCTTGGAAATACACCTTGTTACCGGGAAGAGACGCGTTCCGCTTCCGCCCGCCAGCACGATGCCTTTCATTGTCCAACTCCAATTCCAATTGCTTGCCCGCAAGATATCAGGCGTTTAGATACAGGCGGTCAAGCATGTCGGACAGTGCCACTGGCCAGTCCCTGGCGGAAAGGCCATGGACACGTGACAATTTAGAGCAATCAAGCGCCGAGTTCGCCGGCCGATTTGCAAGCGTTGGAAATTCCGACGCCGCAATGCCAATCAGCTCCGGCTGTTTGCATAATCGTTCCCCGGCCAGTTCGAATATCTTGGATGCAAACCCATGCCAGCTCACCTGCCCCTGTCCGGCACAATGAAATGTTCCGTATCCACCCTTCGGAAAATTTCCCTTCAGGACCCGTACGGATAGCTGCAATGCGATTTCAGCCAGGTCGGCCGCATATGTCGGGCATCCTGTCTGGTCGGTGACCACCCGAATTACATCCTTCTCCTGTGCGAGCCTCAGCATCGTCCGAACAAAGTTCGCACCATGCACGCCGTACACCCAGGACGTGCGCAGGATCAGGTGACGTTCTGAGACTGTGCGGACGGCAGCCTCCCCGGCCTCCTTGCTTTCGCCATATACGCCTAACGGGCCGACTGTATCTTCTTCCACATAAGGCTGCGGCTTTGCCCCGTCGAACACGTAGTCCGTGGAGAAATGTATCAAGACGGCACCCCGCCGTTCGGCCACTTCCGCAAGATTGCGCGCTCCGTCGCGGTTGATCGCAAAGGCGGCCTGCCGGTCGGTCTCGGCACGGTCAACGGCAGTGTATGCAGCCGCATTGATGATCAGGTCGGGTGCCAAGTTCTGGACGACATCCGCCACAGCATTGCGATCGGTTATGTCGAGTGTCGATCTGTCGAGAGCCACGACATCAAGAGCCAGCGCCCGGGCTTGCCGAATGACTTCATAACCGAGTTGACCGTTCGCTCCCGTAAGCAGAACACGGGTCATGGAACACCGGCAGATGCACTTGAAACACCATTTGCACCCAGTCCCAGCCTGTCCCCTCTATATTGACCGCTACGGATTGCCTCCCACCAGCTGCAATTGGCAAGGTACCAGTCCAACGTCTGGCGCAATCCGCTTTCGAATGAATAACGGGGTCGCCAGTCGAGTTCGGCAGCGATCCGCGAAATGTCCATCGCATAGCGCGCATCGTGGCCGGGACGGTCTGTCACGAACTCGATCAATTCTCGCCGGGGTTTTCCTCCAGGCACCGCTTCATCCAACAGATCGCAGATCAAATGGACTACATCGATGTTTCGACGCTCTGCGTCACCGCCGATATTGTAAACTTGGCCCGGTGTGCCGCGCGTCAAGACCAGCCACAACGCATCCGCATGATCTTCGACATGTAGCCAGTCACGGATATTTGCTCCCGCGCCGTAGACCGGCAGAGGCTTTTCCTCCAGGCCGTTCAGGATCATCAACGGGATCAGTTTTTTCCGGAAACTGGTAAGGCCCGTAATTGTTGGAACAATTGGTGGTGACCACCGGCAATCCATACGTATGGTGCCAAGCCCTGACCAAGTGATCCGACGCCGCCTTTGATGCGGAATAAGGAGAATTCGGCGCGTATGCGGTCGTTTCCTTGAAGGCCCCTGTTGGACCGAGACTGCCATAGACTTCATCGGTGGACACATGATGAAAGCGAAAGGCTTCCTTTCGAGACACCGGCAAGCCTGACCAATACCCTCTCACCGCCTCCAGCAAGGTGTAGGTGCCCACGATATTTGTATCGATAAAGGCAGCCGGGCCATCAATAGACCGGTCGACGTGACTTTCAGCCGCCAGATGCATGACAGCGTCGGGTGCCTCTGTCTCCAGCAGACTGGCCATTGCCTCCCCGTCCCGGATATCTGCCTGCACGAACCGGTGGCGGCGATCTTCCATGACCGGAGCCAGGGACGCCAGGTTACCGGCATATGTCAGGGCATCCACGGTGACTACTTCTGCCAGGCCTTGCAACACCAGCTTTCGCACGACCGCCGAACCGATAAAGCCGGCGCCCCCCGTGACAAGAACTTTCATCGTTCTCTGGCCTCCGGGTACGTGAAACAGCTGGCAGCATCGGCAAATGGTGGGAGTTCCTGATCCTTTTGCGACAGGATGGCATCGGCTTCGGGTATTCGCCAATCAATGTCCAGATCGGGATCGTTCCACACGATGCCCCGGTCATGCTCCGGAGCATAATAATGCGAGACCTTGTAGAGAACCTCCGTGTGCGCCTCCAGGGTCACCAGCCCGTGGGCAAATCCGATCGGAACCAGGATCTGATCACCGTTTTCCGCGGAAATGACGGACGAGACGTGTTTGCCGTAAGTCGGAGACCCTTGCCGCAGATCCACAGCGATATCCAGTATCGCTCCGCGCACGACACGCACCAGCTTGTCCTGCGCGAACGGCGGCGTCTGGTAATGCAGACCGCGGACCGTTCCCTTTTCCGCAGAGTAGGCATGATTGTCCTGGACGAAATCGATGTCTATTCCGGCGTCGGAAAGAAGCGCTTTGTTGTAGGTTTCGGAGAAGAAACCACGGCTGTCACCATGCCTCTTCGGCCGGAGAATCTTGACCTCGGGAATGTCCAGTTCAATTACTTCGAGCATGAATCCGTTTCGGGTCTCGCGGTCACGTTTCGTGGCAAGCCCCGCTTCAAGGCAGGTCTTGCCGCGAATCTGTATAAGATTTTCAGGTTCCTTCAAGGGCGAAGGAACCACAATCCGACCTCGTTTCCCAAAACGGCTTCGTGTCCGTTTACTGGAGTACCCTCACCTTACAAGCGCCGCACGCGGCAGGTCCGAGAGGATTTCCGCGCCGTCTTTCCGCAAGATGACGATTTCCTCAAGACGCAGGCCGAATTGGCCGGGGAGATAGATGCCAGGTTCGATCGAGAACACCATGCCCTCGTCCAGTACGGTTTCGGAGGTCGCCGTCAAATATGGCGGTTCATGTATGTCTATTCCGAGGCCGTGGCCGGTCCGGTGTGTGAAAAAGTCACCATAGCCCGCATCTGCAATGACATCCCGAGCCGCCTTGTCGATTGATTTTGCCAAGACCCCAGGCTTTGCAGCGGCAAGCGCTGCTTCCACAGCCATGTTGACGATGGCGTGGACCTTCTCAAATTCCGCCGTAGGCGTTCCGAAGAAGCCAACACGGGTCATGTCGGACGGGTACCCCTCGAGACGGCCACCGGTGTCGATCAGCACGGCATCGCCGGCTTTCAGCTGTGTTTCGCCGGTGTGATGGTGCGGAAAGGCGCCGTTTCCACCGAAACAGACCGAGGTGAATACCGGGGTCGCGCCTGCCTGCTTGTAGACCTCCCGGATGACGGCAGCGATCTCAAGTTCCGTGATGCCGGGTGTCAGGGCGTCGAAGCCCGCGATGGCGGCAGTGTCGTTCAGAACGGCACTGGCTTTAAGACGGCGGTATTCGTCCTCTTCCTTTCGAGCACGCAGGAAGCCGACCGTGTCATCCGTAAACCGGCGAGAAGCGCCCGGGAGCGCGTCCAGCAACAGAAGCGCAAAATCGGCACGCATGGTTTCGTCGATGACGACACTTGGCGATTGCGGAAGTCCGGAGGCTTCCAGCAATGTGGCAAGCGCGGCGTCCGGTCCGTCGTCGTCACGCCAGGGGAAGAAGGGCAAGTGCGTCTTCTGGCGTGAGCTGTCGACATTGAGCGCCGGCATCAGAAAGCCCGCATGGCTCCTGGAAACCAGAAGCATCACCGGCCGTTCGTCGCCGTGGGGGTCGAGACCAGCCAGATACATCATGTGACTGGACGGACCGATGGCCACAAGGTCGGTCCCGGTCGCAGACATCCGCTCGCGCAAAGCGGCAAGGCGCTGATCGGAAAGGGAAGACATTTCAGGAAACTCCGGAGGGGTTGGTCAGTCAGTGTGCTGTGTCAGCAAATAAAAAAGCCGCCCCGGAAACCGGGACGGCCTGGATTCTGGCGTCAGTTTTTCGTTACCAGACGATAGTAGACGAAGTCGGACGTCGCACCGTTGACGTAACCTTCGACCTTCTGGTCCATGGCGACCTGATAGGCTGCCTGGAACATGATCACGATCGGCGACTTGGCCTGAACTTCCTTCTGCAGTTCGACATACATCCCGTTGCGTTTTTCCGCATCGCTCTCGGCCAGGGCAGCCTTGGTCATGTCGTTCATCTCGGCCGGAACAGCCCAGGCATTCCGCCACGTGGTGGTTGCCTGGTAGTTGTCGTCGGAATTGTCGCTGTTATAGGCAAAGGCCTTTGCATTGGAGTGCGGGTCCATGAAGTCCGGGCCCCAATAGAGCAACATCGCTTCATGGCTGCGCTCGCGGTACTTGGTGATGACCTGCGAACCGGTGCCCGGGATGATGTCGAAATTGATCCCGGCTTCGGCAAAGCTTGCCTGCAGCGACTGGGCCATGTCCGTGAACGGGGTGGAGTTGATCACGTCGAGGGTTACCGTGATCGGCGTCTCGATGCCGGCATCCGCCAGGATCTGCTTGGCCTTTTCCGGGTCGTAGGTGTAAGGCGTCTCGTCATAGGAGCCCGGGAAGCCCTTCGGCCAGAAAGTCTGATGGATTTCCATCTGGCCCTTCAGGAAGCTGTCGGTCATGCCCTTGTAATTGACGAGGTAACGCGCTGCGTCCCACACCGCTTCAGGCCGCAGCACGTCCTTCTTCTGGTTGAAGGACAGGAAGTGCACGGCTGCCTGCGGATAGGTTTCCACCTTGATGGTGTCGCCTTCCATGCCGGCGATCTGGTCCGGCGTCAGATTGCGGGCCATGTCGACATCGCCGGACTGCAGCAGCAGTTGCTGGGTTGCGGCTTCGGCAACGTGACGGATGATCACGCCTTCAACCTTCGGCGCGCCCTTGAAGTAGTCGGCATTGGACTTGTAACGCACCAGTTCGCCGGCGCGGTAGGTTTGCAGTTCGAACGGACCGGAACCGGCGGAATTGGCATTGAGCCACTTGTTGCCCATGTCGCCATCTTCCTCATGCTCCATCACCGTCTTTTCGTCGACGATGGAAGCCGGACGGGCAGCCAGGACGTTGAGGGCGAACGCCGGAGAGAAGTCACCCTCGTATTTGACAACGACCTTGTTGCCGTCGGCCGTGACCATGTCCTCGACATTTTCCGCCGTCCAGCCAAGCTGGGCAAGGATGAAGGCCGGAGTAAGGTTCAGCTTGATGACACGGGCAAAGGAGAACACCACGTCTTCTGCGCGGACCGGATTGCCGGAATGGAACGTTGCACCGTCGCGCAGGGTGAAGGTGATGGTCTTCGCATCAGCGTCAGCCTGCCATTCGGCAGCAAGGCCCGGTGCCAGAACTGTCGGGTCTTCGGCGTCATATTGCACAAGGCGGTCGTAGACATTGGTCACGAGTTCGCCTGAGGAAAACTCGTAAGCCTGGGCAGGATCGATCGCGACGATATCGTCGATGTTCTGCGCCACCACCAGAATGTTGTCCGGTGTCGCGGCACCGGCAGGCATTGCCATCGGCATTGCCAGGGCGGCCGCCAGAAGCGCGGTCCTTAAAAGCTTCATTTCTTCGTCTCCGTCTGTCAGGGGGTTAGGATTTGTTCTTGTTTTTGGTGCGGCTCGGCTTCACCGCGCTCTTGTCAGGCGACACCAGCTCGATGCGGCTGGTTTTCTCGTCGCCGGCGTTGAAAATCGTGAGGGTGCCGGTCCACAGAATCTTTGCCGGAGCATCGTTCGGATTCGACCAGGCATGCGGGGTGTTGCCCCGATAATGCAGGCTGTCGCCAGCTGTCATCACCATCGCCTCCCCGTCGAGGTACTGGGTGATGGACCCTTCCAGGATGTAGATCAGCTCCTCGCCCTCGTGGCTCACCGTTTCCGAGGCATATCCCGGCGGCACGGTGAGAATGAACGAGGAAAGCTGATTGCCTGGAAACTCGGTTGCCAGCCGCTCATAGCTTACGGCGGAACCGGAAATGGAGAAATTGGGCCGTGTGGCGGCACGGGTCAGTGCATCCTGGGCCCGTGGCTGGGCCACGAAGTAATCCAGCCCGACGCCGAGTGCCCGGGCAATTCCCGCCAGAGATCCGAGTGTCGGTGTCGCGTGATCACGCTCGACCTGACTGAGATACCCGACCGAGAGGTTCGAAGCATCGCTCAGCTGTTGCAGGGTGAACCCCAGCTGCCGGCGCCGCGCACGGATCAGCGCGCCAACCTTTGTATCGACATCGGAAGCGGCACGTGCTGTCGAACTGCTCAAAGATTTTTACTCCCATCAAAATTTTTTTGATGTAACCAGATTTTTTTGTATGCTCCAAGAACTTTTTTAGACAGCTTCGAAAAAAGCGCCTTACGAGCGCTTTCTGAAAGCTGTTTAAAAACAACAACCTGAAGACTCTAATTCAGAAAATGAGTCATATGAGTGTGGAGAACGGACTTGAAGAATCCGGTTGAACAGGGAACGGCGACAGGCCGCTACTGGCATGTCTTTTGAGCCTTCCGAGAGCGTAACCGACGCAAGAGAGGGCCTGTTGACGAGCCAACTGCTGGGCAGTGCGGCGGCGCTGTTGCGCTTCTGTCTTGTAACGGCCGGAACGTTCCTTGGCCTGCTTGCAATCACGTTTTTCATCGGCCGCGTGGTGCCGATCGATCCGGTTCTGGCAGTAGTCGGCGACAGGGCATCGAACGAAGTCTATGAAGCTGCCCGTCAGGCGATGGGACTGGACAGGCCGCTGGTCATCCAGTTTTTCTCCTACGTGGGCGACGTCTTCACCGGCAATCTCGGCATGTCGATTTCCACCGGTCGGCCGGTCGCTGAAGACCTGGGGCGGTTCTTCCCCGCCACCCTGGAAATGGCCACGATCGGCATCCTGATCGGTGTGCTGCTCGGCGTACCTATGGGCGTATTGGCCGCCACCCGCCAGGGAACCTGGATCGATCAGTTGATCCGCGTCCTCGGCCTTCTCGGCTATTCCGTCCCCGCGTTCTGGCTTGGGCTGGTTGGCCTTGCGGTCTTCTACGCCGGCCTCGGCTGGGTTGCCGGTCCGGGCCGTATCGACATCTTCTACGACGGCATTGTTGATCCCGTAACCGGGCTTTACCTGATCGACAGTGTTGTCGCAGGCGAATGGGACATCTTCTGGAACGCGCTCGATCACCTCATGCTGCCGGCATCGATCCTCGGTTTCTTCAGTCTTGCCTACATCGCCCGCATGACCCGGTCGTTCATGCTGGACCAGCTTGGGCACGAGTATGTGACGACCGCGCGGGTGAAAGGTGTGCCCGAGCGCCGTGTCATCTGGCGCCACGCGTTCTACCCGATCCGTATCCAGCTGATCACCGTGATCGGCCTGTCCTATGCCGCTCTTCTGGAAGGCTCCGTGATGATCGAGACCGTGTTCTCCTGGCCCGGTATCGGCAACTACCTGACCAGTGCCCTTCTCAATGCCGACATGAACGCCGTGCTGGGCGCGACGCTCGTCATCGGCGCCGTGTTCATCCTCATCAACAAGATTTCCGATGTGCTCTACCGCATTCTCGATCCGAGGGCCCGCAAATGATCGACTGGCTTCTCGACGATAGCCCCGCCTCGCGCCTGCAGGCCAATCTTGGCCGCGCCTGGCGTGTCTTTGCAGCACTCCTGCGCAATCCGCTTGCCGTGGTGGGCGGCTTCATCATCCTGGTCCTGATCGTGATGGCGATCTTCGCTCCGCTGATCGCCCCTTACTCTCCCATCGGCCAGGATCTCGCAAACCGCCTGATGCCGCCGTCCGCGGCCCACTGGATGGGCACCGACGAGCTTGGCCGGGACATCTACTCCCGCGTTGTCTACGGTGCGCGCATCACGCTGATGATCGTTACCATGGTGGCCGTCATCGCCGCTCCAATCGGCCTCATCGTCGGTGCGGTCTCCGGATATTTCGGCGGCTGGACCGATCGGGTGCTGATGGGCGTGACGGATATCTTCCTGTCCATGCCGAAGCTGATCCTCGCGCTTGCCTTTGTGGCAGCCCTCGGACCCGGCATCGAGAACGCCATCATCGCCATTGCGATCACCGCCTGGCCTGCCTATGCGCGTATCGCCCGTGCGGAAACGATTACCTTCCGCGATGCAGAGTTCATCGCGGCGGTGCGCCTGCAAGGTGCGTCTTCCGCCCGCGTTATCCTCCGTCACGTTCTGCCGCTTTGCGCTTCTTCCACGATCATTCGCGTGACGCTGGATATGGCCGGCATCATCCTGACGGCCGCCGGTCTCGGCTTTCTCGGCCTCGGCGCCCAGCCGCCTCTGCCGGAATGGGGGGCGATGATCTCGCGCGGACGGAATTTCATTCTCGACCAGTGGTGGGTTGCCACCATGCCGGGCTTTGCCATCATCCTGGTGAGCCTCGGTTTCTGTTTCCTCGGTGACGGCTTGCGCGACGTGCTCGATCCCAAGCAGGGAGACAAGCAATGAGCGCCCCGCTTCTCGAGGTTGACGGCCTCACCGTCACCTTCCCGACGGCCCGTGGCCCGGTGGATGTCGTCAAGGGCATTTCGTTCACGCTTGGGCGGGAACGGCTCGGAATTGTCGGCGAATCCGGTTCCGGCAAATCCATGACCGGCAGGTCGATCCTGCGCCTGATCCGGAAGCCCGGCAAGGTCACCGCCCGGCGCATGACCTTCGACGGCATAGACCTCCTCAGCCGAAGTGAACGCCAGATGCGCGATCTGCGTGGCGCCCGCATTTCCATGGTCATGCAGGATCCCAAATTCTCGCTCAACCCGGTGATGACCGTAGGCGAGCAGATTGCCGAAGCCCTTGTCACCCACAAGAAGCTGCCACGCCGGGAACTGAAGGAACGGGTGCTCGCCATGCTGGAAGCTGTGCGCATCAACGATCCGTCACGGGTTGCGGGTCTTTATCCGCACGAGGTTTCCGGCGGCATGGGCCAGCGCATCATGATCGCCATGATGCTGATCCCGGAACCTGATCTCCTGATTGCGGACGAACCAACCTCCGCGCTTGATGTTTCCGTGCAGGCACAGGTCCTGGACATTATCGACGATCTGGTCACCGGCGAGGGCATGGGTCTGATCCTGATCAGTCATGACCTCAACCTTGTGTCCCGCTATTGCGACCGCATCCTGGTGATGAATAGCGGCGAGATCGTCGAGCAGTGCAAGGCGAGCGATCTGCACAACGCGCAGCATCCCTACACCCGTGGCCTGATTGCCGCGATGCCGCGCATGAATGAAGACCGTGATGAGCTGCCCGTTCTCGACCGCAGTACCTGGACCACAGGAGCCGGAACATGACCGACGCCGCCATCCATCTTGAAAACCTCACCATCAGCTATGGCGACACGGCTGTCGTTCACGACGTCACCTTCGATGTTGCTGAAGGGGAAAGTTTTGCGCTCGTCGGGGAATCCGGCTCAGGCAAATCGACAATCCTGAAGGCAATTTCCGGACTGGCGCCGGACTGGACCGGCACCATTGCCGTTGAAGGAAAACCTCGCGGACATTCACCGGACAGGACCTTTGCCGAAACCTGCCAGATGGTGTTTCAGGACCCTTACGGCTCGCTTCATCCACGCAAGACCATCGATACCTGCCTTGCAGAGCCCCTCGCCATTCATGGTATTGGCGGTCGGGACGGCCGCGTGAAAGACATGCTTGCCGCCGTCGGTCTGGACCAGCGCTTCCGCTTCCGCTTTCCGCATCAGCTTTCCGGTGGTCAGCGCCAGAGGGTCGCGATCGCCCGTGCGTTGATGCTGGAACCGCGCGTTCTACTACTGGACGAGCCGACATCCGCACTGGACGTTTCGGTACAGGCGGAAATCCTGAACCTTCTGAAAAAGCTGCGGCGGGAACAGGGCCTGACCTATCTTATGGTCACGCATAACCTTCCGGTTGTCTCGTTCCTGTGCGACCGCCTGGCTGTCATGCGCTATGGCCGCGTGGTGGAAATTGCCGGTGTCGACGCTCTCAAGTCGGGTCAGCTCTCAGATCCATATTCCCGCGAACTCTATGCCGCCAGCGGCGGCATCTTGCACCCTGCCTAACGTCAACCAGAATTGCTCGAGATTTCGATACATGACCGATTTCACCGGCCCTTTGGCCACGTTTGACCATGCCCTTTCCACCGCGATCACACCGGATGCGCCTTTTGATGCTCTTCTGAAGCTGACGCAGGAAACCATTGGCGTGAAGCTGTTCACCTTCATGACAGCCGACATGAAAACCGAGCTGGCGCAGCGCTCCTACACTTCGCATCCGGAAGATTACCCGGTCTCCGGAACCAAACCGATCACTTATGACCGCTGGTTTGAAACCGTACACAAGGACCGGAAAAGCTTTGTCGCAAACACGCTTGCCGATATTGCGACCGTCTTTCCCGATTACGAGCTGATAGGCCGGCTCGGCTGCGGCTCGGTCATCAACCTGCCCGTTGTTCTCGGCGATACGCTGGTAGGCACCGTCAACATGCTTGATGAGGAGCATCACTATACGCCGGAACGCGTTGCCCAGGCGAAGGCGTGGCTTTCGGTGCCGGCCAAGGCTGCCTATCTGGCAAGCCAGTCGCTGTCGACCGCCTCCTAGGACGAATAGTACACGCAGTCTCTCGTAACCCCGCCGCTCTGGCGGGGTTTGTTTTTGCATGACCTGTCAGTCCTCTCTGACGGTATCGACAGAAGGAGCTACATCGATCGTTTCCGTGGCGAGATCCAGAAGCCAGGCAATGCGTGTCTGGTATCTGACGACCACCTTGTAATCCTCTCCCAGAACTTCACGGGCGGCCTCTCTGAACGGATGTTCCTTCATGGCGACCGGCAGAAAATCGTCGAGTGAGCCGATCTTGTATTGCGCGTCCGATGGCAGATCGAGAAGTACCCAGATTTCCGCAATCCTGGTGCGGGCGTGAACGTCAACCCTTATGATCTCGACAGGCGTGTCCCCCGCCCACTCCTTGGTGCGCTGTGCCAGAATGGCTTCTGTCCCGGTTTCGATGTAGCGCAGGTAAGTTGCCGCCAGAAGCTGGACCAGAACGACCGACAGGAAGGCAAGCGTGACCGTCATGCCGAGCGTGAACTTGACGCCCCGATGTGCTTTGCGGAAGAGCCGCTCCCGTGGGCCCAGGATGATGTAGACCAGGCTTGCAGAGAAGATGATCGCCCCGAAATTGGTGGCAAAGAGCAATGTGGCCTCATAGGCCGCCTCCTGTTCTCCGAAGTACAACAGGATCCCTGCTGCCGCGAGCGGCGGAACCAGGGACACGCCTATCGCCGCTCCAGGCAAAAGGCTGATTTCCGATTTCCTGATCTGCACATAGGCACCGGCAATGCCCGCGGCGAGCGCAACGACCATGTCTTCCGCCCCGGGATTGCTCCGGCTGAGGACTTCATCCGGCAGCAGCAGCGTTGAAGGCGCATCCGCTATCCAGACAATCAACCACGAGATCACGATGCTGCAGCCGGCGGCGACCCAGACAGTCAGCATCAGGACGAGCGCTCTTCCAACCCATCCCATGACGATCGATGAGGCGATGCCAAGGATGGGGGTCATAAGCGGGGCCACCAGCATGGCCGCGATCACGACAGCACCGGAATTTCGTAACAGGCCCATCGTCGCGATGATCACGGCAAGCGACAGCAGCAAAGCGAATTTGCGCCAATAGGCCGCCTTGTTGGCGCCCTCGAACCTCAGAATTTCCTTGGTGGTGGAGAACTGACTGATGGACATGATACAGCTGCTCCGGACATTATATCATCCGAGTATGCTTCACGTAGCGTCATTCGTCATCTTAATTGCAACGACTTGGTTCACAATCTTCGATAGGCACGAGACCAAATTCCAGGGAAACATTTCTTCCGCCAGAAATGGCGCAATCCAGTCAACAGCTTACCGTCAGGCTGCAGCCTTTTTCGCGCGCTCGATCTTGCCGATGAACTCGGAAAGCCAGGCGATTTCCTTCAGGTAGACTTCCATGGAGAGCGAGGCAAGTTCCATGAGGAGGGCTTGCGGATTGGGGTTGTCCAAGCCCGTCTCCCGCAAGAAGGTCTGGTACTCGTCACTGAAAGCCTTTGGCACACGCATTTCGGCCTCACGCACTCACGGTTCTGCTGGTCTGTGCAAGCAGGCCTTCCAGCCCGCGTTTAGGAATTGTTAAGATTTCCGAACCTCTGCCGATATCGTCAGAAATGTCATTTCCTCACAATCCCCAAGAGCTGAAGGCCTGGCTTGGGATAACTCGCCCAAACACGTCAAAAATGGCCCATAGCTCCCGCTTTTCGCTTGCACTTGGCCAGCCAAATCTTCGACCCTGCCAAGAATCACAATTCTACCCCATCCAACCCGACCTCAAGAGCCCTTCATGAGCCCGTCCACAGACCTTTCCTTCGCGCCTTTGTCCGATGCCTTTGCACGAGACCCCTACCCGTTCTACGCCGCACTGCGTGACCGCAAGGGTCTGACTTACTTCGAGGATTTCGATATCTGGCTGGCAGCGACGTTCGATGACGTTTCGGAAATCGTGCAGAACGGCAAGATGGTGCGCTCCATGGACCACATCGCGAGCGCGGAAGAAATCGCGGACATGAAACGTGCCCAGAACTGGCACGACATGCCGCATCATTCCCGGTTCGTGCAGTTCTCTCTGCTGGACAGCGACGGGGACGTTCATGACCGGCTGCGCAAGCAGGTGTTCAGACTGTTCACGCCGGTGATGGTCGGCAAGCTGCGCGATGACATACAGGCCTATGTCGACCGCCTTTTCGACAGTCTGTCAGACCGCACCGAAATCGACTTTATCGAAGATCTGGCCGCCCATGTTCCAGGTCACATCATCGGCCGCGTTCTCGGCGTTCCCGATGAAGACTGCCCGCAGCTGCGCATCTGGTCGGAAAACATTGTTCAGTACTTCGACATCGACCGGACGGATGAGCGCAAGGAACTGGCCGAACGCAACACGACCGAATTCTATCTCTATCTGCAAACGCTGAAGGCAGAGCGCGAACGCGCACCACAGGACGACCTTCTGTCGCTCATGATCGAAGCTGAACGGGCCGGCCAGATGAACGAGGACGAATTCATTTCGACCGCCATGCTGATCCTGATGGCCGGTCACGGTTCAACCATCGACGTTCTCGGCAGCGGCATGCATGCGCTGCTGAAGTTTCCGAAAGAGCTGCAGCGCCTGCGCGAAGATCCCACGCTGATGAAAACGGCCGTGCAGGAAATGTTTCGCTATGAATCACCCTTGCCGTTCTTCCACCGCTATTCCACCGAAAACATGACGGTATGCGGCGACGCGTATCCGCGCGGGACGAAGTTCGGCGTCCTCTATGGAGCAGCCAACCGCGACCCGGCCCAATTTCCCGACGCTGACCGCTTCGATGTTGGCAGAACGCCGAATTGGCACATTGCCTTTGGCCGGGGCGCACATTTCTGCCTCGGCAACCATCTTGCACGTCTGGATATGGACATCATCTTTTCAACACTGCTGAAAAGGTTCAGCACGATTGAGCTGATTGATGACAACGTCACCTACAAGCGTGGCCTGTCCGTGAGAGGCCCGGAAGCACTCAGACTTGCCTGGCAACCTGCCTAGTTGCAGCTATTGCACTTGCTCCCGGCATGCGTGCCGCTAATTATTGCCCTTCTTGCCACGAAAGCCATTGGATACCTCATGCACCTCAAACAAGTTGTTCTTTGCCTGACCGGGCTGTGTGCCGTCTTGCCTGCACAAGCAGGCACTGTCGAGCTTGGGCCCCGCCCCGCCTACCTTGTGTCCCAGATGGCTGACGGCCCGCTGAAGGAGACCTTGGAAGCCTGCATCGGCAAGCCGGCAAAACGCACCCTGTTTTCCATCAGCCATCGTGGGGCCCCATTGCAGTTTCCAGAACACACGGAGGAAGGCTACCGGGCTGCGGCACTCATGGGAGCGGGCATCCTGGAATGCGACGTCACTTTTACCAAGGACAAGGAACTGGTGTGCCGGCATTCCCAGAACGATCTGCACACGACCACGAACATTCTGACGACCGATCTCGCCGACAAATGCACCACGGGCTTCACTCCGGCCTCGGGTGAGACGCCGGCCGCGGCCGAATGCCGGACGAGTGATCTGACCCTGGCTGAGTTCTCGTCTTTGCAGGGCAAGATGGACAGTGCAGACAAAGCGGCAACAACGCCTGAAGCTTACCAGAATGGAACCGCGCCCTGGCGCACGGATCTCTACGCGGGCACGGGAACGCTGCTGACACACGACGCCTCGATCCGCCTTTTCAAGGACCTCGGCGTGAAATTCACTCCGGAGTTGAAAGCCCCTGAAGTCGAGATGCCATTTGATGGCTTTACCCAGGCCGACTACGCCCAGAAACTGATTGACGAATACAAGGCGGCAGGCATCCCGGCAGAAGACGTCTACCCGCAATCCTTCAACCTTGATGACGTTCTCTACTGGATCGAAAACGAACCGGACTTCGGAAAGCAGGCAGTCTTCCTTGAAAGCCGCCGCGATGTTGATCCCATGGATCCGGAAACCTTCTCCCCTTCCATGACCGAACTGAAGGACATGGGCGTCAACTACCTCGCACCGCCGCTGTTTGTCCTTCTTGCGCAGGAAGACGGCAAGATCGTTCCCTCGGCTTATGCGATTGCAGCAAAGGAAGCCGGTATCGAGCTGATTGCCTGGACGCTTGAAAGGTCGGGACCGCTGTCGTCCGGCGGCGGCTGGTACTATCAGACCGTCAACGATGCCATCGACGGCGACGGCAAGCTTTATGAGGTTGTGGATGTTCTGGCGCGCCAGGTTGGCGTCAAGGGCATCTTTTCGGACTGGCCGGCAACCACGAGCTTTTATGCGTCCTGTCTCGGACTGGAGTGACGTGCAGGAACCGGTTTTGGCAACCAAGGTGAGAGGCGATAAGGCCTTTTTCACCAAAGTTGCCTAACCTCCCGCATCATTCCGCAAATCAGGTGTGGTCTTACCGTTGAAAACGCATCCGCTTCCAAGCGTCGATTCCCAGATCCTCTACAAGCGCTATCAGCCGCTTGACGGAGACGCGATCATGGCTGTCATTGTAGCCGTCGCGGAAAAGGTGGGCGTTCCGCGCAGCGCCTGCCAGCTGTTGAACACATCAGACGACGTCAACAAGCGGTTTCTGTGCGGCAAGTTCCATGTCCTTGTCACACAGACAGGCCTCTTCGAACACACGCCGCTGATAGATGCTGCGCTTGAAACGATCTATGCCCGGACCGCTTTTCCGGAAGCGGCCGACCTTTTGAACGAGATTGCGGCCTGCACGCAGATTTCGGTCAGAAAAAGCCTCATCCCCACGGATTCGCTGCCAGAGAACCTGAAGACACTTTCCGGAGTGGAAAGTCTGGCTTTCTGCGAGGCTGCAGAAACCTTGCAAGCCATGGAGATCGCAAGGTTGATCACGGCGATCATCGTGGAAAGATCCCGGCCGGACGCCGTCTTTTGGGCTCCAAGCAGCTTCCTGCTGAAGCCGGATGCCTTCTCGGCGCTGGCTCGCGCCTCAAACCACGACGACCTGTACCTCTTGCCCAATCCTTACGGACAACAGGATCCCGAAACCGGCGAGCAATTGATCGGCATGATGGGGATCGGCTCCCAGTGGCTAACCGGGTACAGGGTGGAGGTTCTGCCCTGCAGGTTGCCGCCAGAGTACCTTGCCGAGATCCTCGTCGCGTTTTCAAAGTTCACGAACAAGAGTAGTCGCCTGATCGATGATGGAGACGTTTTTGGCCGTGAGGAAAACGAAAAGATCCAGGTGATCTACCATGAGGAAGACGATGACGGGTTGGGTACGATTGAACTCAAGGTCGTCCACAATCCCAAATTCGGTATCCTCCGTGAAGATGTGCCGACAAAATACGTTCGCTACGATGAAGACCTGAATGAAACCGGGAGTTATTCGGACGGGAGCGAGGACACAGAACTGGATCCGCACGACCCCGTGGACGCGGCCATCCTGGAACGTTTACAGGAACTGAAGGAAGAGGCTCCCTCTCAAGCGCCTCCAGACGTTCGGAGCGAAGAGGCATTCGAGCAGGAGATGTCGGCACTGGACCGGCCTGATCAGTCAGCTATACCAGCTTACCCTGAAACTGCTTCCGCCGTTTCACCATCAACTGCATCGCAAGTTCATCAGACGATCGCCACTGCAGCCGGGCAGCTGGATGACACCCGCATTGCTGGAAAGACTTCTCCCTCATCAAAAAGGATGTCGGTTGCCGAATTGCGAGACTTCGTCAAGCAGGCTCAGGTTTCGAACGAAACTTCGGAAAAGGCCGGCAAAAAACCTGGCTTCCTGGCGAAACTTTTCAAACGCAAGGCAGACCAGTAAGGCCAGGTATGAGGGTCAGCGTGCCTGATCCAGCGTTCGCTTGCATTCCAGCAACTCAAAGAGGGTTGCCTGCAGGCGGCGGATATCCTCCTTCGTCACAGACGAATGGGACCCTGTGCCCTGAGCCGGTTTCTCACCGCGCAGGCGACCAAGAATACTGAAATGCCCATGACCCTGGGCTGGTGCCGGTTCCGGTGCATTGTCCGCCAGAACGCCGCTTGGCAACGGGCCGTTATGGATTTCATGCTGGCCATTTTGGGAAATCATCGCAGGGGCAGGCGCAGGCTCCGCCGGTGCCGGTTCTGCAGTGGCAACGGCCTGCAGGGCCGACATGTCTTCATGCCGGATCTGCATGACGAAGCGTGGCCCCTGCTCTTTCAGGATCCGCTGTACACCCTTGATCGTGTAGCCTTCACCGTAGAGCAGATGACGGATGCCCTTCAGAAGCTCGACATCGTCCGGCCGGTAGTACCGGCGACCTCCCCCACGCTTCAGCGGCTTGATCTGCGAGAAGCGTGTTTCCCAGAACCGCAGCACGTGCTGCGGCAGGTCAAGATCTTCTGCGACTTCGCTGATAGTACGAAAGGCGTCGGGGCTTTTTTCCTGCGAGCTCATCCGGTCTTATAATTTTCTGGCTATTTGCTGGCCTGTCCTGTCAGCGCATCATTGATCCGCTGTTTCAATACGTTAGACGGTTTGAACACCATCACCCGGCGCGGTGAAATAGGTACTTCCTCGCCGGTCTTCGGATTGCGGCCGATGCGCTCCCCCTTGGAGCGGACCACGAAAGACCCGAAGCTTGATAATTTTACTGATTCTCCGGTCACAAGACAGTCGGAAATTTCAGAAAGTACGCGTTCGACCAATTCAGAAGACTCGGTCCGGGACAGACCAACTTTCTGATAAACGGCCTCACACAGATCAGCGCGGGTAATAGTCCGATTGCCCATAACCCCTCCTCAACGACGCCATCATCTGGCTGATTTTGCACAAGAACTCCGATGCAAGGCCATACGGTACGGCCTTGCGGCGAGCCGGTCAACCGGAACTCTTGGTGGAAATCAGATTTGTCGTAGGAAGTTAGACAGGACTTACCAGCGCAGCAGAACGGAGCCCCAGGTGAATCCGCCGCCCATTGCTTCCAGCATCACGAGATCGTTCTTTTTGACACGTCCGTCCCTGACGGCCGTATCCAGCGCAAGCGGAATGGACGCGGCAGAGGTGTTGCCGTGATGCTGGACCGTGGTCACGACCTTCTCAGGTGCGATACCGAGTTTCTTGGCGCTGGCATCGATGATGCGCTTGTTGGCCTGATGCGGAATGAACCAGTCGAGATCTTCCGATGTGGTGCCCGTTGCCTTGTAGGCATCTTCAATCACGTCGGTGATCATGCCGACCGCATGCTTGTAGACTTCACGGCCTTCCATCCGGAGATGCCCAACGGTCCCGGTCGAGGACGGTCCACCGTCGACGAAGAGCTTTTCCTTGTGTCGGCCGTCGGAGCGAAGGTGCGATGTAAGGACACCCCGGTCGGCCGTCGTGCCTTCGCCTTCCGCTGCTTCCACCACGACAGCACCAGCGCCGTCGCCGAAGAGAACGCAGGTCGTCCGGTCGGTCCAGTCCAGAATGCGTGAGAACGTCTCTGCACCGATAACCAGGCAACGCTTCGCCAAGCCTGCCCGAATATAGGCATCGGCCGTCGTCAGGGCATAGACAAAGCCCGAGCAAACGGCGTGCACATCGAATGCGGCACCGTGATAGATGCCCAGGTTGGCCTGGACGGTGACAGCCGTTGCCGGAAAGGTGTTGTCCGGTGTGGCGGTTGCCAGAATGATTGTGTCGATCTCCTGAGCATCCCGGCCGGCGCTTTGCAGCGCCCGCTTGGCAGCTTCCAGAGCAAGATCCGAGGTCATCTGGCCTTCGGCAGCAACATGGCGCTGCTGGATGCCGGTGCGCTGAACGATCCATTCGTCAGACGTGTCGACCATCTTGGAGAGATCGTCGTTGGTCAGGATTTTTTCCGGCAGGAAACTTCCGCAGCCGGTTACGGTCGAACGGATTACGCTCACAAATCACCTTCCGATGTCGGCGCGGCTTCAGCGAAGCGGCCACGATGATAATGCACAAGATCCTGGGCGATCTTGTGTGTCAGTTCGTTTTTGACCATGTCGTAGGCAAGGTCGACCGCCGAGGCATAACCCTCGGCATCCGTCCCGCCGTGACTTTTGATCACAATGCCATTCAGTCCCAGGAACACGCCGCCGTTGACCTTGCGCGGATCCATTTTCTCGCGCAGCAGATCAAAGGCGCCTTTGGCGAAGAGATAGCCGATTTTGGACATAAAGGTCCGATTCATGGCCGAACGCAAGTAACTGCCGATCTGCTTGGCTGTGCCTTCCGCGGTTTTGAGCGCGATGTTACCGGCAAAGCCTTCGGTCACGACGACATCGACAGTGCCTTTTCCAAGGTCGTCACCCTCGACGAAACCGGCGTAATGCAGCGAGCGCAGCGGCGTTTCGCGCAGAAGCCGGCCGGCGGTGCGAACCTCTTCCAGTCCCTTGACCTCTTCCACGCCGATGTTCAGCAGGCCGACGCTCGGCTTCTGGACACCGAACAGGGCCCGCGCCATCGCGCCACCGAGAATGGCGAAATCGATAAGCTGCTGTGCGTCGGCGCCAATCGTTGCACCGACATCAAGCACCACGGACTCGCCGCGCATGGTCGGCCAGATGGCCGCGATCGCCGGACGTTCGATATTGGCCATTGTCCGCAGGCAGAACTTGGACATGGCCATGAGCGCGCCCGTGTTGCCGGCAGAGACCGCAACGGATGCATCGCCTGTCTTTACCGCCTCGATGGACCGCCACATGGACGAGCGCCAGCGCCCCTGACGCAGGGCCTGACTGGGCTTGGTGTCCATCGCAATGGAGACATCGCAATGATGGAACGTCGAAGCATCGCGAACCCTTGGATACTTTTCCAGGAGCGGCAGCACGACCTTTTCATTGCCGAACAGCAGGAAACGGATGTCAGGATGGCGGACAAGCGCAATTTCTGCCCCGGGAATGACGACGTCAGCCCCATGATCGCCGCCCATGGCATCCAGAGAAATCGGAATAGTTTTCGCCATCTAGAAGGTCTTTTGACGTTTCGCTACCAAGAACAGCACCGAGTGGTGCTTCCAGACAAAGTCCTGCAGGTCCGGCAAGGGCCTAGAACGGGCGCGAACATAACGGTTTTGGCAAGACTGACAACCGTTTTCCTGATCGCGGAGAGTTCTGACGTTGAAAACCTGCATGAAGACCCAGTCCAAATCGTTCCGGCACCTGTGAATACAATGGATATCAGTTATCCGGCTGTTCCTTGAGTGCCTTCAAGGCGGCGAAGGGGGACGGTTTGGCCTCGGGCTCTTCATCGACGCTGTCGTCGTCGCCATCGCCACCCTCGAACTCCACTCCCGGCTTGCGGGGGAACGGGTCGAGCGTAAGTGCAAGTTCCTCGCAGATCACGGCACCAAGGTCGAGAACGCCGTCCAGAATGACATCGGGCGGGTCGAGCGTTTCCAGGTCGATTTCAATCTCGCCGTCCTCATTGAGATCGCTGACCTTGCGCGGCCGGCTGGACTGGGGCTCGAAGGTGCGATCGACATCGATCTTCAGCTGGCTTTCGAAAGGTTCCAGCGACACCACACAGGTCTGTTCCAGCGTTGCCGTCAGCGGGCCGACGACACGCAGTCCCGCCTTGCGATACGGTTTCAGAAGAAAATCCGCCTTGAGGTCACGAATACCATCGAGCTCATAGGTCTTTGCTATGGCCTTGAGCGCGGCTTCGTCCGGACTGACAGTGACGCGTTCGTCCTTGTCGACAACGCGGGCGGCGTTGACCTTGTACGAATAGGGGAAAGTTTCTTTTGTCATTTTTGTTTTTACCTTGGCACCTTTGTCGCGGCCTCTTGCACCGCCGGCTTGGCTCTCAGACCGGCAATGCCTTGAATTTTTCAGGGTCGGACCAGACGATGCTCCCGTTCATCAGTGCTTCCACCGTCTGCCCCTCGAGGCTTTCGGCAGCTTCCAGCATATAGTACGCCAAACGCTTCTGTGCGACCGGCTCCGGTGCATCCGGATAGATGTTGCGGCCGAGCGCTTCTGCCAGCTCCTCAACGTTTTTTGATTCAATCGCCGGAATATAGGCATCGGCACGACCATAAAAGGCTTCGCCCATGACTTTCACCTTCTTGGGCACGCGCGTGTCGCTGACACCCATTTCACGCAGCGATGCATCCATGTCCAGAAAGAACAGGTCAAAGACGTTCTGCGTAAACTCCGAGACCGACTTCCCTTCCCCGCGCATTCGGCGGAAATACAGCACTGCATGGGCCACGATCATGTCAAAACGGCCGTCGACACTATCGGGCACTTGAAAGTCGGTGTAAAAGACTGGCTGCCGTGCTTGAGCCACGATTTCACAATAGACCTTGTGCTCGGCATCGCGGGTCCGACGGCGGAACAGGCCAAACAGCATGGCATCTCCTTTTAAGTCAGGTGTTGCCTTGTGCCCTATCCCACGATAGTGACTTTGCCAAGCAACGAAATTCAAGAGCAGCCAGACCGGTCTGGCGAAACGGGAATTCTTAGATGAACTTCAAGGCAAGCGCCCTGATCCTTCCGCTTCTGGTCACCTTACCGCTCGGCGGCTGTTTTACCTCCACCTATACGCACGGGCACGTGATCACCAGCGACATGCTGAACCAGGTTCAGGTCGGCTCCAGCCGCGAACAGGTTGAGCTGGTCCTGGGAACCCCGTCGACTACGTCCAGCCTCAACGGCGATGCCTACTATTACATTTCGCAGAAAACCGCCACGACCGCCTTCATGGCTCCGGATATCGTCGAGCAGCGCGTCGTCGCGGTTTACTTCGACAAGGACGGCTACGTCCAGGACCTCGGCAACTACTCGCTTGAAGACGGCAAAATCGTCGACATCGTCACCCGCAAGACCCGTACGGGCGGTGCCGACTATGGCTTCCTGACGCAGATCCTGCGCGGTGCGACCAACCCGAGCCTTGGTCTCTGAGGCGAAAGTCTCAACCCTATGCAAAAAGCCCCGGCCATCGGCCGGGGCTTTCTTTTTCCGGGGCGTCAGTGCGCCAGGATCGCCAACAGCAGCAAGGCTACGATGTTGGTGATCTTGATCATCGGGTTCACGGCCGGACCGGCGGTATCCTTGTAGGGATCCCCAACCGTATCGCCTGTCACCGAGGCCTTGTGCGCCTCGCTTCCCTTCTGGTGGGTCACACCGTCCTTGTCGGTGAAGCCGTCCTCGAAGGACTTCTTGGCGTTATCCCAGGCACCGCCACCGGCGGTCATGGAAATGGCCACGAAGAGCCCTGTCACGATCACACCCAGCAGCATCGCACCAAGCGCCGCGAAGGCGTCGGCTGGTGTTGCCACGGCCTTGACCAGGAAGAACACCACGATGGGCGACAGCACCGGCAGCAGCGAGGGGATGATCATCTCCCGGATCGCCGCCTTTGTAAGCATGTCCACCGCACGGCCGTAATCCGGCCGTTCCGTGCCCTGCATGATGCCCGGCTTTTCCTTGAACTGGCGGCGGACTTCCTCCACCACCGCTCCGGCAGCCCTGCCGACGGCGGTCATTGAAATGCCGCCGAAGAGATAGGGCAACAGACCGCCGAACAGGAGACCTGCTACCACATAGGGGTTGGACAATGTGAACAGGGTGCCGACGTCGATGCCGTAGAAGATCGACCCTTCCGCAGCATTGCTGGAGAAGAACTTCAGATCTTCCGTATAGGCGGCAAAGAGAACCAGCGCACCTAGCCCAGCAGACCCGATAGCATAGCCCTTGGTGACCGCTTTGGTGGTGTTCCCCACCGCATCGAGGGCGTCCGTCGTGGTACGCACTTCCGCCGGAAGATCCGCCATTTCGGCGATCCCCCCGGCGTTATCGGTCACCGGACCAAAGGCGTCGAGCGCTACCACCATGCCTGCGAGCGCCAGCATGGTCGTTACGGCAATCGCAATCCCGAAGAGGCCCGCGAAAGCGTAGGTGACCAGAATGCCCGCGATGATGATCAGCGCCGGCAGGGCCGTTGCTTCCAGTGACACGGCCAGACCCTGGATCACATTGGTGCCATGACCGGTCACGGACGCCTGGGCGATGGATCGCACCGGACGATACTCCGTGCCGGTGTAATATTCGGTCACCCAGATGATCAGCCCGGTCACCACGAGACCTACGAGACCACAGACGAACAGATCGAACCCGGTAAAGGTCGTGCCGCCCGATGTCGTGAACTCGGTGCCGGCACCGATCCAGCCGAAGATGATGATCGCGAGGGCTACCGCGGACAGAACTGCCGTGGCAATGAAGCCCTTGTAGAGCGCCCCCATGATCGAGTTGTTGCTGCCGAGCTTGACGAAGAACGTGCCGATGATGGACGTCACCACGCAGCTAGCTCCGATCAGCAACGGCAGGTGCATCAGGTCGATGGCCTGGCTGCTCGTGAAGAAGATCGAGGCCAGAACCATCGTGGCGACGACCGTCACCGCGTAGGTTTCGAACAAATCGGCCGCCATGCCCGCACAGTCGCCGACATTGTCGCCGACATTGTCGGCGATAGTCGCCGGGTTGCGTGGATCATCTTCCGGAATCCCGGCTTCAACCTTGCCGACCAGGTCACCGCCAACGTCAGCCCCCTTGGTGAAGATACCGCCACCGAGACGGGCGAAGATCGATATGAGGGAGGCACCGAAGCCGAGTGCGACCAGCGCGTCGATCACTGTACGGTCCGTCGGGTCGTACCCCATCATTCCGGTGAGGATGGCGAAATAGACTGCCACGCCAAGCAACGCGAGCCCGGCAACCAAAAGGCCGGTGACGGCACCGGCCTTGAACGCGATTTCCAGCCCTGCCCCGAGGCTTTGGCTGGCCGCCTGGGCGGTGCGCACATTGGCCCGGACGGAAACCATCATGCCGATGTAACCGGCAGCTCCCGAGAGGACGGCGCCGATGGCAAATCCGATTGCCGCGGTGCCGGAAAGCAATAGCCAGGCGAGCACGAAAACAACGGCCCCCACAATGGCAATAGTCGTATATTGACGATTGAGATAAGCGCTAGCCCCTTCCTGGATCGCCTCGGCGATCTCCTGCATGCGCGCGTTCCCTGCATCCGCTGCCATAACGGACTGGATGGCCCACGCCCCATAGGCAATGGACAAGAGGCCACAAATGATGACGACAAGCTCGATCATACTTCCTCCCAAAGCTGCGGCGGACTGATTTTCTTGTCGTTTTTTGCCGCCTGACGGCCCTTCACATCAATTCCTCGACGTGAGGGAGGGTAACGATAGCAGCAAAGCGGCGCGCCTCGTCAAGCTCTCACATTGTTTAATTCAAAACTTCCGTTACGGTATTGTTTGATGCAGCGCAGTAATTATGCTGCGCTGACGAAATGGAATTTCGAAGGTACTTTAAGCGGTTGTATCCGCTCTTCTTTCCGCAACTGCAAGCCAGATAAGCAAGCCGATGCAGAGCACCACAAAGGGAAACACCAGAAGGGTGACCGTGTTCCAGCCGTAGACGTTCAGCAACGCACCGGACGAGAACGATGCGGCAGCAACAAAGCCGAACACCAGGAAATCGTTGACCGCCTGCACCAGGTTCCGCTCTTCGGGCCGGTAGGTATCCGTCAGCATGGCGGTGGCTCCGATGAAGCCGAAGTTCCAGCCAAGGCCGAGCAGGATCAGCGCGATCCAGAAGTTGGCAAGGTCGACCCCCATCAACGCGACCACCGAACATCCGGCCAGCAGCAGCAGGCCAATCGAGACGATCCGCTCCTTACCGAAGCGACCGATGAGATTACCCGTGAAGAAACTCGGACCGAACATGGCGAGCACATGCCACTGAATGCCAAGTGTGGCGTCATTCTGCGACAGGCCGCAGCCGATCATGGCCAGCGGCGTGGCCGTCATCACCATGCTCATGAGCGCATAGGAACAGATACCGCAGGCTGCCGCGACGATGAAACGGCGTTGCGACATGATCTGGCGCAGTGGACGCCCACCCGCCTGGGTATGGCTGTGCCGCTGCGGCTTCGGAATTCGGAGAAAAGCCACGAGGAAAAAGGCAATCAGGGACAAGCCCGCCTGCGCCAGATAGGTTCCGGCGAACAGGATTGGCGAGAACAGGTCCTTGGTGGCGATAACCGTTTGCGGACCAACCACCCCTGCCAGAACACCACCGGCAAGCACCCATGAGATGGCCTTCGGCTTGAAGGCGTCACTTGCCGTGTCTGCTGCAGCAAAGCGATATTGCTGCACGAATGCGCCTGCAAAACCGCTGATGCAGCACCCGAGGGCAAACATCAGAAACTCGTCCTGGAAAACCGCGAATGCCGCCAGCAGCCCGGCGATGGCGCCAAGCAAAGCTGCCCCCATGAAACCGGTCCTGCGGCCGTAGCGGCGCATGATCATGCCGGCTGGAATGGTCCCGAAAGCTGTTCCCAGAACCATCGCCGACACGGGCAAGGTTGCCAGAGACTTGTCCGTATCCAGCATCGAATACCCGACCAGCGGCGCCGTTGCGATCACGATCGACGCCGAAGCCCCACCAATTGCCTGAGCCAGAGCCAATAGCAGCGCGTTTCGTTTTGCCAGACTGTCGTCGACAAAGCTATCGGGGGTCGTCACGGTCATTTGGATACTTTCAGGAAGGCAGAAGTTTGCATGGCACATAACACGCCAACAGCCGACCGCGAAAGACCAGAAGTTTCATTTGCAACTGGAGACCAGCCGAGAGCTGTAACGTGCGACACGTCGCGGCCAAGCGGCAAGAAAGCGCAACACCATAGGAAGCAGGCATTCGGGCGATGGATCCGGCCTGGTAAAATTCCGGCACCTGCCCTTTGCAATAGCTAAAAGTGACTGAAGCCCGCAAAGCGACCGTAGTCGACAGGTTGCCCGGCTTCCTCAAGCCGAATTCGGCCCTCACCCGCCCGGGCATGACCGATTTGCGTGACAAGACAGCCGGCAAGATGAGCAACCCGGCAGAAGGTGCCAGAAACGTCTTCCGGCACCGCCATCAGGATTTCATAATCGTCGCCACCGTTCAGGCAACGGGCAAAGTCCTCTGGTGACTTGATCTTGAGATGGGCGAGCGCCTGTGAAAGCGGCACCTGATCCAGGTCGATCGTGAGGTCCAACGCTGAAGCGCTGGCCATATGCGCGCTATCGGCGAACAGGCCATCTGACACGTCCATGGCAGCCGAAGCATAATCAGTCACCGCCCCGGCAAGCCTCGTGCGCGGCCTCGGCAGCAGGTAACGGTCGAGAATATGGGCTTCTTCGCTCTCAGTCAGATCATGATCGCGGCAGAAGTCGGGATTGAGGCGCGCCTGAAGACCGGCAGCGGCGTCGCCAATGGTTCCAGTAACGAACAGAAGATCGCCCGGCCGTGCCCCGGACCGCCGAACTGCGCTGCCGGTTTCAACCTCGCCTATTGCCGTAATCGACACCTGCAGACCATTGCCGGAACGGACCGTGTCACCGCCCAGAAGATGGAAATCATAGGCCGCCTGATCAGCCGCCAGGCCGTTGCAGAACCGCTCAAGCCAGTCGACCGTCCAGTCGGACGGCAACGACAGGCCCATCAGATAGCCACGCGGACGTGCGCCCTTCGCCGCAAGGTCCGAGAGGTTGACCCTCAGTGCCTTGGCGGCGATCGCTTCCGGTGCATCTTCAGCAAAGAAATGAATATCGGCCGCCAGCACGTCCTTGGTCAGAACGAGGTCATGGCCTTCCCGTGGTGTCAGCACCGCGGCATCATCGGTCAGACCGAGGCTGCCCGGGTCTTTTGCCAAAGGGGCAAAGAAACGCCGGATCAGCTCGAATTCGCCTGGCCGGTCAGCGCCCATGATCAGGAGGCGCCGTCCGTTTTCTTTTCCTCGAGTTCGCCGCTGCGCAGTTCATGCGCAAGACGGTCGAGCACGCCGTTGACAAGGCCGGGCTCATCATCATCGAAGAAGGCCTTGGTAACGTCGATATACTCGGAAATGATCACCTTGGCCGGAACATCCTTGCGGCGCAAAAGCTCGTAGGAGCCGGAGCGGAGGATAGCCCGCAGCAGGCTGTCGATACGCTTCAGGGGCCAGTCTTCGGCCAACGCAGTGTGAATGTAGGGATCCAGAAACTTCTGGTCCTCCACAACGCCGGCAAGGATCTGCTTGAACCATTGTTCGTCGGCTTCGCGGTACTGCGCACCGTCGATTTCCTTGCCTAGGCGAAAGGCAGTGAATTCGCTGACGACACTGGTCAGCGGCGCACCGCCGACGTCCATTTGATAAAGGGCCTGAACAGCAGCAAGGCGAGCCACGCCGCGTTTGTTTGCAGGGCGCACAGTTTTTCCAGCCGGTTTTTCCGGGTCGGCCTTTCCGGTCATTCTTCTTATACTCCAAGCCGCTCGCGCAGGGCGATCATGTCGAGGGCAGCACGGGCAGCCGCGCCGCCTTTGTCCTTGTCGTCCACCTTCGCGCGGGCCCATGCCTGCTCACCGTTTTCAACGGTCAGGATACCATTTCCGACAGCCAGATCCGCATCGACGATCAAATCCATGATCACCCGGTTCGATTCATTGGCAACAATATCGTAATGGGTGGTCTCGCCGCGAATGACGACACCCAGCAGAACGAAGCCGTCGTAAAGCTCGCCATCGTTTTCCATTGCCGTCAGAGCCATGGACAGGGCAGCCGGAATTTCCAGGACACCCGGAACAGCGATCCGGTCATAGCTTGCGCCGGCAGCCTCAATGGTCTTGATCGCGCCTTCTGCGAGAGCATCGGCCAGATCCTCGTAGAAACGGGCTTCGATGATCAGAAGTTTCGGTGCAGCGCTCATGGGTTTTCGTTCCTATGTAAGGCCGCGACAGGAACCACGTCTGCCCCGGTTTGTCCAGTCTCATTCGTAAAGGACCACGATATCCCGGTGACGAGTTCGTCCCGTGGTTAAGGCGGTAAATGATATTAGCTCTTTTCGAAGGTGTTGGGACCGTCCCCTACCCGGTCTTGGAGAATTCCGCAAGACGGGCGGCGTAGCGGGCCATCATATCCACTTCCAGGTTGATCTTGTCACCGACCTGCCGATCGGACCAGGTCGTGACTTCGAGCGTATGCGGGATCAGGAAGACGGAGAAGAGCAACCCGTCGACCTCGTTCACCGTCAGGGACGTGCCATCGAGCGCAACCGAACCCTTCTTGGCAATGAAGGGGGCGGCTTCCGCCGGTGCTTCGAACTGGAAATAGACCGAATCCGGATGGTCTTCACGCTTTGTCACCGTTGCAAGTCCATCGACATGGCCAAGCACCAGGTGCCCGCCCAGCTCCGCACCCATCGTCAGCGAGCGTTCCAGATTGAGTTTCTGCCCCACTTTCCAGGATGCGACGTTGGTCAGAGCCAGGGTTTCGGCGGCCGATTCCACTTCAAACCAGTTGCCATTGGATCCGTTGTCCTTGGCTGTCACCGTGTGGCAGACGCCAGAACAGGAAATCGAAGCCCCGATGTCGAAGCCATTCGTATCGTAGGCGGTGCGGATCCGCGTCCGCATTCCGGCAGGGATCTTGTCGATAGCGAGGATCTCGCCGAGGTCGGTCACAATTCCGGTGAACATGTCAGGCTCCGCGCCGTCTGAGATAAACAAAACTGTCCGGACCGAAACGGCCCGCATCGACCCGCTCGAATTTGGGGTCTTTGAGAACATCTGCAAGGTCAAGACCGTGCAGAGCAGGTATGCCACCTTCGCCGATTACGATATCCCCGGTAACGACACAAAGATCATCCACAAGGTCCGTCGCCAGGAATGACGACGCCAGACGGGAACCACCTTCAACCATCACCCGCGTTATGCCGCGTGTTGCCAGCGCACTCAGGATGACAGAGGGCTTGATGCCGGTTTCTTCAGCGGGCACCCGGATGACATTGACACCAGCAGCCGCCAGGTCCGCCAGCTTGTCAGCATCCGCCGCATTGCCACACACAAGCCAGACAGGCACGTCGACACAGGTTTGCACCAGTTTGGAAGTCAATGGCAGCCGGGCAAACCGGTCGATGATGACCCGCACAGGAGAGCGATCAGCGAGGCCCGGAAGCCTGCAGGTCAGTTGCGGATCATCGGCAAGCGCCGTGCCTGAACCGACCAGGATGGCGTCGCATTCGGCGCGAAACCCATGGACCTTGCGCATCGACAGGGCACCGGAGATCTTGACCTGACCTTCGCCTGCCCGGCCGATAAATCCATCCCTGGAAACAGCCAGCTTCAGGAACACCACCGGACGCTGTTTCAGTTGCCTGTAAGTGAACCCTCGGTACAGCGCATGCATGGCCTTTTCGCGCACACCCACTTCCACTTCGATGCCCGCATCGCGCAGCATGGCGACACCACGGCCAGCGACACGCGGGTTCGGGTCCAGCATGCCGACGACCACACGTTTCACGCCCGCCTCGATCAGAGCCTTGGCGCAAGGCGGGGTTCGGCCGTAGTGAGAACATGGCTCCAGGGTGACGTAACAGGTCGCCCCTTTCGCCCTGTCCCCTGCCTGGTTCAAGGCATTGACTTCCGCATGCGCCATGCCGGGACGGGACGTGACGCCTCTGCCCACGAGAACAGCGGCCCCTGCGTCGAAACGGACAATGAGCGCAGCCACGGAAGGATTGGGCCACACACGGCCGAGACCACGACGGGCAAGGCGTTCGGCGGCCGCCATGAAACGGGCATCAAGATTGGAAAGCTCGGACATCAAGAACCGGATACTGCAGGTCAGGAGTTTTTGAGCGGCTGTCCGTCTGGATCGCTCAGCTCATCCAGAAGGGCTTCGAAATCCTTCGCCTCACGGAAGTTCTTGTAAACGGAGGCAAAGCGGACATAGGCAACGTCGTCGATGCCCTTCAGGCCTTCCATGACGTGGTTGCCGATGGTTTCCGCGGTGATTTCGGTTTCGCCCGAACTTTCGAGCTGGCGAACGATGCCGGAGACCATGCGTTCGATCTTGTCAGGATCCACGGGACGCTTGCGCACCGCGATCTGCACGGACCGCATCAGTTTTTCCCTGTCGAAGGGAACGCGGCGCCCGGAGCGTTTGAGCACCAGGAGTTCGCGCAGCTGCACGCGCTCGAAGGTGGTGAACCGGCCGCCGCAGGTATTGCAGATCCTGCGGCGGCGGATGGCTGTATTGTCCTCGGTCGGGCGGGAATCCTTGACCTGGGTTTCCTCACCCCCGCAAAACGGACATCTCATGTCTTAAAGCTCCTGAGCGAGCCCGCGATTAGCCCCCGTAGATCGGGAACCGGGCCGTCAGTGCTTCTACCTTGGCTTTGACCGCCGCTTCAACTGCCGCGTTGCCCTCTTCACTGTTTGCGGCCTTCAAACCGTCCAACACTTCCGTGATCAGCAGACCGACTTCGCGGAATTCCGCAACACCGAAGCCGCGTGTGGTCGCTGCCGGAGTGCCGAGACGAACGCCAGACGTGACAAACGGCTTTTCCGGGTCGAACGGGATACCGTTCTTGTTGCAGGTGATGTTGGCCCGGCCGAGAGATTTCTCAGCCACCTTGCCGGTGGCGTTCTTCGGACGCAGATCCACCAGCATCAGGTGGTTGTCGGTGCCGCCGGAAACGATATCCAGACCCTGCTCCTTCAGGACTTCAGCCAGAACCTTGGCATTTTCCTGAACGGCACGGGCATAAGCCTTGAATTCCGGCTGCAGTGCTTCCTTGAAGGCAACGGCCTTGGCAGCAATGACATGCATCAGCGGGCCACCCTGAAGACCCGGGAAGACGGCCGAGTTGATCTTCTTGGCGATCGCTTCGTCGTTGCTCAGGATCATGCCGCCGCGCGGGCCGCGCAGGGACTTGTGGGTGGTGGTGGTGACGACGTGGGCGTGCGGCACCGGCGACGGGTGAACGCCACCAGCAACCAGACCGGCGATGTGCGCCATGTCAACCATCAGATAAGCGCCAATGCTGTCGGCGATTTCGCGGAACCGCTTCCAGTCCCAGATACGGGAATAGGCAGTGCCGCCGGCCAGGATCAGCTTGGGCTTGTGTTCGTTGGCAAGGCGCTCGACCTCATCCATGTCGAGAAGATGGTCGTCCTCACGCACGCCATAGGAGACGACGTTGAACCACTTGCCGGACATGTTGACCGGAGAACCGTGGGTCAGGTGACCACCGGAGTTGAGATCCAGGCCCATGAAGGTGTCGCCAGGCTGCAGAAGAGCCAGGAACACCGCCTGGTTCATCTGGCTGCCGGAGTTCGGCTGAACGTTGGCAAACTGGCAGCCGAACAGTTCCTTCGCGCGCTCGATTGCCAGCGTTTCGGCAATGTCGGCGAATTCACAGCCGCCATAGTAGCGCTTGCCCGGATAACCTTCGGCATATTTGTTGGTGAAGATCGAGCCCTGTGCTTCCAGCACTGCGCGGGAAACGATGTTTTCCGAAGCAATCAGCTCGATTTCATGCTGCTGACGGCCGAGTTCCTTGCCGATCGTGTCGAAGATATCCGGATCGGCTTCAGCAAGGCTGCGGGTGAAGAAACCGGACTGCAGGGACTGATCGGAGCTTTCCATCAAAGACATAGCGCCATCCTTGTGTTCTTTTGATAGATCAGGAGCATCGGCGGCCAATGTCCGGAAGGACGCTTTCGACCGTCATGCCTGTGTGAGGCGAGGAATTAACACACCCCCCGACCAGAACCAAGGGGCATACCGACGCGTCCAGTTTGGAAAACGACACAGCTGCCAAATCTTGAACGAAACAAGTTTTCGCAACCTCGGGCCAAATCTAAACTGACAACCCAACAAGTTACACCTGCAACAGATCCGGCCTTCAGCATCGATCATTTGACCGGCACCAAAACAATACCCGGGCACAATTGAAATCTGCTCTCGCAAATCGATCTGGTGCGCCGTTCTTCTCAAAACGATTTAAATTGATTGTTGATTTATCGAAACCTATTGCGGAAGCAGAGACTTAAGACAAACTATCAATATAGGGTCGGGTCAGGTCTGTTCTGCGCAGCCAAGCCTTCCTGTTCAAGGCGGCGGCGAAGTTTTCGAACGGCAATCCGCTTCAGATCTTCCTGAGCTGCTGAAGCCGGCCCGAAGACCGACACTTCAAAACCGGTCGCCGCGTCAATGGCAGTGACCTTGACCTGCTGACCGATCGGCCGAAACTCAAGATAAATTTCACCAGGCCGCTCTTCGCGACTCATTGCCGTTCTCCTGATCCAGCACCCCGTTGTCGAACAAGCATGCGAATGGAGCTAGAATCCATGAAACGCCGGCCTGATCAAGGCCGACGTTTCTGGACAGGAAACAATTGTTTGACGCTTGGCGACACCTACAGGCGTGCTTGCTCACCCGTTCCGTAGAGATCGTCGCGGTCGTAGATATCATCGCGGAAATGCACCACACCGTCGGCGTTTGCCCAGGCGGTGATGTAGGTGAGATAAAGCGGAATCTGCGATTTCAGTTTCACGTCTTCACGATCACCTGTGCGGATGACACCATCGACGCGCCCCCGATCCCAGTCAGGAGTTGTCGACTGCAACAGCCAGGTCACCAGCTCTCGCACATTCTGTACGCGCACGCAGCCCGAAGAATGGAACCGGTTGGCTTCGCCAAACAGGGTCTTGGACGGCGTATCGTGCAGATAGACCTGGTGTTTGTTGTGGAAGTTGATGCGCACCGACCCGAGCGAGTTTTCCGAGCCCGGATCCTGGGTGAAGCGATACTGGGTCGCCTCATCCGTGTTCCAGTCGATCTGTTGCCAGTTCAGCTCGTTGTTGCTCCAGTCGAAGATGCGGATATTGTTTTTCGCAAGATACTGCGGATCCTCTTTCATCTTCGGGATCAGGTCCTTGCGGATGATCGACTTCGGCACCGTCCAGTACGGATTGAAGTTCAACTCGTAGATCTTGCTGTTGAGGATCGGCGTCTGGCGGTCGATCTTGCCCACAACGGCCGTGTGGCGCGAACGGACCATGCCGTTTTCAACCGCCTCGATCTCTGCTGCCGGAATGTTGACCATCACGTAGCGGTCGCCCAGGAAACCGGACATGGACCGCATACGGATCATGTTGGTTTCGAGCTGGCGCAGACGTACGTCAGCCGAAATATTCAGCGCAGTCACGGTGCCGTCGCCCATCACACCGTCCGGAATAAGACCGTGACGAAGCTGAAAACGACGCAGACCTGCATCCACGTAAGAATCGAAGGTGTCGGAGAGGCCGGCCTGCTGTTCAAGATCGCCGGAAACGATCAAGCGGCGGCGAAGTTCCACGACGCGCGGATCCTTGGCGCCGATGCGAAGCGCTTTGCCACCAGCAGACACCGTTCCCCAGCCACCGGCCTGGACAATGCGCTGATAACGATCGATCGCTGCCGCGATATAGTCGGCCGTCTGCGGGGACAACGTCGGAGCAGAGGATTTCACTTCCGTGATGTGATCCGTCGCGATGTCAAAGTTATCCGCCCATTCAACCTGCTGGTTCTGTGCGAATGTCATCGGGGCCGTCTGTGCCTGCGCACCAGTTGCGATCATGACTGGAGTTACCACGCCCAGCATCATCATGCTCTTGAGCGTTTTTCCAGCAGTCCACTTCCAGTGACGCTTTATCCCGAACGGTCCGGATAAAAGGTTCATCGCCGACCCCATGTTGCAGCGCCATTCGGCGCAAATTTTCTTCAAATACGCGGGATTGAGACCAACAAAACAGGCCACCCCGGCGGTTCCTGCTCCCAGTCCTAACGGAAGGGAGTTAACAAATCGCTTGATTTTTTAACCATCTCGGATTCAGGAGCACTGCACAAAGCCATTCCAATGTGACCACAAGATGTCAACTTTGCCTCAGCAGTTAAAACTGCCTGTACCATAGCTTTGTTTCTCCGCCGTTCGAGAATTCTGGCTGTGCAAATTTGCGTGAGGTCGGCAACTTGAGGCTGAAAAACAGAAAGCACCGCCCAATGGGCGGTGCCTTGTCATCTGAATGTTCCGCGAATGTCTTACAGGCGGTAAAGGATCTGGTCGGTCCAGAACCGCTCCAGACGGCGCAGGGACTTGTTCAGTGCCACAAAGTCCTGCGGACCGATTTCGCCGACCTGTTCCACGGACAGCATGTGACGCTCGTAAAGATCGTTCACGATCTTGGCCACTTCCCGTCCCTTTTCCGTCAGGCTGACACGGACAGACCGGCGGTCCATACGCGAACGCTGATGGTGGATGTAACCGGTCTCGACCAGCTTCTTCAGGTTGTAGGAGACATTCGACCCCAGGTAGTAACCGCGTGTCCGCAGTTCACCGGCGGTCAGTTCGCTGTCGCCGATGTTGAACAGCAGCAGTGCCTGCACGCTGTTTACGTCGGACCGGCCCATGCGGTCGAATTCGTCCTTGATGACGTCGAGCAGACGCCGATGCAGTCGCTCAACGAGCGTAAGAGCCTCTAGGTAAAGCGGCTTGATCTCAAGCTCTTCCCCTTCACTCTGTGCAACAGCGTCGACTGCCCTACTTGCGGTGATCATGTGATTGCGCCTCTTTTAGTACCTGTCGTTGGACGGATATTTTTCCCGCCTTGTTTCGCAATCTAACCGAGCGATTCTAAAATCCGCTTAAGAGACACGCTGAATCATCCGTTAACTTCCAACGGGCGTTTTAGACTTCCCTTTAACAAGTTGTTTACGATGTTCCGCGGAGGAACTTCACAATCCCTGAGAAATCCTGGGCTTCGCCACCTGTGTTACAGAACAGCGAGTAGAGCGCTGCCGCTTCCGCGCCCAACGGCGTTGCCGCGCCGGCCGAATTTGCTGCTTCCTGAGCAAGTTTCAGATCCTTGAGCATCATCGCGGCTGCAAACCCAGGTTGATAATCCCGGTTCGCAGGAGACGACGGCAGCGGACCTGGCACCGGGCAGTAGGATGTCAGAGACCAGCACTGACCGGACGCGGTCGAGGAGATATCAAACAACTTCTGCTTGTCCAGACCAAGCTTCTCGGCAAGCACAAATGCCTCCGATACGGCGATCATGGAAATGCCGAGGATCATGTTGTTGCAGATCTTTGCCGCCTGACCGGTTCCGGCGTCGCCTGCATGCACAATGGTCTTGCCCATGATGTCGAGATAGGTTTTCGCCGCTTCGAATGCCTCGGCGGATCCACCAACCATGAAGGTCAGCGTTCCACCCGCGGCGCCGGCAACACCACCGGAGACCGGAGCGTCGACCATTTTCATGCCCTTGGCCTCTGCCGCCGCGCTGACCGCACGAGCGCTGTCGACGTCGATAGTCGAGGAATCGATCATGAGAGTGCCGGGCTTGGCGTTGTCGAGAATGCCGCCCTCGCCTTCATAGATCTGGCGGACATGCTTTCCGGCGGGCAGCATGGTGACGATCACGTCCGCAGCAGCAGCCAGGTCGGCGACACTGCCTGCCTTCTCACCACCCTCCGCTTCGTGTGCCGCCATGGCCGCATCGGACAGATCAAAGCCGAGTACCTTGTGCCCTGCCTTGACGAGATTGATCGCCATCGGTCCGCCCATGTTGCCAAGACCGATAAATCCGATAGTGCTCATGATGGTTTCCTCCCAAAGAGATTTCATGTTGATTTTGAATCTGTTGGCTGGCCGTCTTGAACTGCCGTTCCAGGCACTTCAAAAACTGATTCAACCGCCGTCAGCCGGCATTGGCCTTGTTTTCCCTGTCCATCAGGAAGGCCAGTCCGGCATAGATTGCGATTGTCAGCAGGTAGAAGGCGATTTCATATGGCCGCCGTCCGTAGAGATCGGAAAAGGCTGTGTGCATGACGATCTGGCAGAAGCAGCGGAAAATCCACATCACCGTGCCCCAGGACACGGTCAGCCAGAGGCCGGTCGCGGCCACCAAATCCAGGACGGCAAAAAAGACGATGGCTCCCTGCAGCGCCACGGGCATGTCCCAGAACCACAATCCACGCCATTCGACGATGCCGATAATGCGGGCCCAGTAGATGACGCCGCCGCCGATGAGAATGATCGCAATGCCGCGCAGATACCAGATCAGCAGCGTGCTCCAGGGTGGGCGGGAATCGATCAGGTCCTGAAAGCTGGTAATCATGTGCTGTCCGGGTCAGGTTGAGCTCAGCTGAGCGGCAGATCTCCGTCAGCAGGTTCCTCGAAATACGACGCCAGCTCGGCGCTGTCCACTTGGCCAAACTGGGCAGGCGACCATTTTGGCGCCTGATCCTTGTCGACCAGCACAGCACGAATGCCTTCGTAGAACTCCGTCCCCTGCAGAATGCGCGAGACGATGCGATATTCAAGCTTCATGCATTCATTGAAGGAAAGCTTGCGGCCTCGCTTCATTTGCTCGAAAGCAACCAGAACGCTTGTCGGTGATTTTTGCCGGATGGCGGCAGCGGCCTTCCCCGCAAATTCACTCTGCGAAGCATCCAGACGCGACAGAATGTCTTCCACCGATGCAGCCGAAAAGATCTCGTCGATAACGTCGAGACTTTCGCAGACGGGCCCCTTCTCCGGCGTCATCAGATACGGCGCAAGCACTGCGCCGATATCGTCTGCTGTTTCAAGGTCCTGTTCCAGGTCAGCAAGGTTTTCTTCCGAAACCGCATGGGTCAGAACGCCGGTAGCCAGAGCATCGCCCTGTTTCAGCCTGCCGGAGCTAAGTGCACAGTAGACGCCGCTGTTCCTGGGCATGCGCGGCAGGAAGAATGTCCCGCCGACATCCGGAAAGAAGCCAATTCCGGTTTCAGGCATCGCAAACAACGTCTTTTCCGTGCCGATGCGATAGCTGCCATGAACCGACACCCCGACACCGCCGCCCATGACAATCCCGTTGACGAGAGCGATGTATGGCTTCGGATAGGCCTTGATCTGTGCATTGAGCATGTACTCGTCACGGAAGAAGGCGCTCAGGCCGTCTGTCCGCCCGCTCATTCGGGCATCATAGATGCTGCGAATGTCGCCACCTGCGCAGAACGCCTTGTCGCCAGCACCCGTAACGACGATGTGCGCGATTTCCGGATCTTCCGCCCAGCGCGACAATTGCTCGGCCATTGCCAGGACCATTGCGTGGTTGATCGCGTTCAGTGCCTTCGGCCGGTTCAAGATGACAAACCCGGCCTTGCCGCGCTTCTGGAAAAGAATCTCGTCGCTCACTGGCGCCTCGCAAAAGAAGAGTCGTTTCAACGGAATGGGACGGAAAACTCGATCAGTCCTTTAGCAGCTGCCGTGCAATTATCAGCCGCATGATCTCGTTTGTGCCTTCCAGGATCTGATGCACCCGCACATCGCGGAAATAACGCTCGATAGGATAGTCGCGCAGATAGCCGTAGCCGCCATGAAGCTGCAGTGCTTCGTTGACCACCTTGAAGCCGGTGTCGGTAGCAAGCCGCTTGGCCATGGCCGCAAGCTTGGTGGCGTCATGCGATTTCGCATCCACCGCTGAAGCGGCCTTGTGCAAGAGCAGACGGGCTGCTTCCAATTCGGTTGCCATATCCGCCAGGCGGAACTGAAGTGCCTGGAAGTCGGCAATCGGTCGACCAAACTGCTTGCGTTCCTGCACATAGGCCAGGGCGTGATCGAGACAGGCCTGTGCAGCGCCCATCGAGCAGGCGCCGATGTTGAGCCGACCGCCATCGAGCGCCGCCATCGCAATCTTGAAGCCCTGCCCTTCCGATCCGATCAGATTCGACTTCGGCACCCGGCAATCCTGAAAATTGACCTGGGCCGTCGGCTGGCTCTTCCAGCCGAGCTTCACCTCGTTGGCACCGAAGCTGAGACCGGGTGTCCCTTTTTCGACCAGAAGACAGGAAACGCCGGACGGGCCCTCACCACCTGTGCGGACCATTACCGCATACAGATCACTTACGCCGCCGCCGGAGATGAATGCCTTGGAGCCGTTGAGGACATAATGGTCACCATCATCCTTGGCGCTGGTACGCAGGCTCGCTGCATCCGAACCCGAGCCCGGTTCGGTGAGACAGTAGCTGGTGAGCAGGTCCATGGTGCAGAGCCTGGGCAGATACTTCTGACGTAGGTCCTCCGAGCCATATGAATCGATGATCCAGGCGACCATGTTGTGAATGGATATATAGGCCGCCGTCGACGTACAGCCCTTGGACAGTTCCTCGAAGATCAGCGTTGCATCCAGCCGGGTGAGCGCGGAACCGCCGACATCTTCCTTCACGTAGATGCCACCGAACCCAAGCTCGGCTGCCTTGCGCAGGGTGGGAATCGGGAAGTGGCTATCCTCGTCCCATTCCTTGGCAAATGGCGCCAGTTCATCCCGCGAGAAACTTGCCGCCATGTCCTGAAAGGCGCGCTGATCTTCGTTCAGTGAAAAGTCCACGGGTTATCCTCCCTCAAGCGGTGGCGGCGCACTTCCTCCTCCGGAAAGGTCTGCGCCCTGTCTTCGCGGCAGCACTAAAGCACATTTGACGCGAACGTCAAACAATCTCTTTTTCTTTATTAAATTCAGTTATTTTACAGAATGTTGGATTGCGTCAATCTGCGTGATAGATTGGCGGCTCACTTCGATCAGAATACGCTTTCCAACATCTCCTAGCGAACAGTCAGGGCCGATGCCGTCAAAATCTCCCCTCCCGCCGATAACCTCCGACCACATGGACACACTGCTGGCCGGCACGCGCATGCGCCGCAACCGCCAGAGCGATTGGTCGCGCCGCCTGGTGCGCGAAAACAGCCTTACGGTCGATGACCTGATCTGGCCGATTTTCCTGGTGGACGGCAAGAATATCCGTCAGTCCGTTCCGTCCATGCCGGATGTTGTGCGCCTGTCCGTGGATGAAGCCGTCCGCGACGCCGAGAAGGCGGCGAAGTTGAACATTCCGGCACTGGCACTGTTTCCCTACACCGATCCCGGTCTTCGCGATGAAACAGGTTCCGAGGCTCTCAATCCTGAAAACCTGACCTGTCGCGCCTTGCGCGCCATCAAGGCGGAAGGATTGAACCTGGGCCTGATGACGGACGTCGCCCTTGATCCCTACACCAGCCACGGTCATGACGGATTGATGGAAGGCGAGACGATCCTGAACGACGAGACCGTGGATCAGCTCTGCCGGCAGGCCCTGGTGCAGGCGGAAGCGGGATCAGACGTGATCGCCCCGTCCGACATGATGGACGGACGTATCGGCGCCATTCGACAGGCACTCGATTCTCAAGGTCATCGCGGAACCCAGATCATGGCCTATTCGGCGAAATACGCCTCCGCCTTCTATGGACCGTTCCGGGACGCTGTCGGCTCGTCGGGGACCCTGGTTGGCGACAAGCGCACTTACCAGATGGATCCGGCCAATACGGACGAAGCCCTGCGGGAAGCCGAACTGGACATTGCTGAAGGCGCCGACATGGTGATGGTCAAGCCAGGCATGCCCTACCTCGACATTGTCCGGCGGATAAAGGACGAGTTCCAGGTTCCCACCTACGCTTACCAGGTGTCAGGCGAATACGCGATGATCAAGGCCGCGGCCGGAAACGGCTGGCTGGACGGTGACAAGGCGATGCTGGAAAGTCTGCTCGCCTTCAAGCGCGCCGGCGCCGACGGCATCCTGACCTACTTCGCACCGAAGGTGGCCGAAATGCTGGCAGCCGGGAAATGACCTCCACCGGGGCAACCACCGCTGACAGCGTCACATTCGACAAGGTTCAGGAAGCGGCTGCACTTTTGAAGGGCGCCGTAATCGAGACCCCGTGCCTGCCCGCTCCGCGGCTTTCGCAGCTCACAGGGGCGGATGTCTTTGTAAAATACGAAAACATGCAGGTCACCGGCGCCTTCAAGGAACGTGGTGCGCTGGTGAAGCTCTCCAGCCTGACGGCGGATGAAAAGAAGCGCGGCGTGATTGCTGTTTCGGCCGGCAACCACGCCCAGGGTGTTGCCTACCACGCCGGACGGCTTGGCATACCGGCAACCATCGTCATGCCGGTTCTGACGCCATTCGTGAAGATCTCCGCGACCCGCAACCACGGTGCAGAGGTGGTCCTGGCGGGAAACACGCTGGCCGAGGCGAAGGAAGAAGCCGACAGGCTGGCCGAACAGAACAATCTCGTCTGGGTTCACCCATACGACGATGCCCATGTCATTCACGGCCAGGGCACCATCGGCATCGAGATGCTGGCACAGCAGCCGGATCTCGATGTGCTCGTCGTGCCGATCGGCGGCGGCGGCCTTATCGCCGGCATCGCCACGGCAGCAAAGGCTCTCAAGCCTTCCGCCGAAGTGATTGGCGTTGAGACGACGCTCTACCCCGGCATGTGGGGTGCCTTCTATGGCAAGGACGTGCGCTGCGAAGGCGCGACCATCGCAGAAGGTATCGCTGTGCGCGACATCGGTGTCCTGACGACCGAAGTCGTCAAAAGGGTCGTCGATGACATCCTGCTTGTTTCGGAAAGCAGCATCGAGCGGGCGATCAACGCCTATCTGACCTTGCAACGGACCATTGCGGAAGGCGCAGGCGCCGCCGGTCTCGCGGCCTTGCTGACCGAACCCGAGCGATTTGCCGGCAAGAGGGTTGGGCTGGTTCTTTGCGGCGGCAATATCGATCCGAGACTGCTCTCCAAGATCGTGGTCCGCGAACTTGCACGCGATGGCAAACTGGTCTCGATCCGGATCGACACGCCGGACCGCCCCGGCGTTCTGGGTGAAATCGCAACCGTGATCGGTGACATGCAGGGCAACGTGGTCGACGTCGAACACCATCGCCTGTTCCTCAATGTTCCCGCAAAAGGCGCGACGCTGGACGTCACCTTCGAGGCCTTTGACCGTCCACATGGCGAGCGCATCGTCGCCGCTCTGCGCGAACGTGCCTTCGTGGTGCGTTACCTGGAAATCGGCGAGCGGATGGACTGAAGGGCCGCCACCTCAGTCCTTCATTACACGGCTATTGATGCGGACATTCCACACACCGACCTCATCCTGAGGAGAACCGGAGGACCGTCTCGAAGGATGGGCTCCTTGCTCCGGAGTATGCCGCCCATCCTTCGAGACAGCGCTCCGCGCTTCCTCAGGATGAGGGGTTGGTGTGGATTACCCGCGGAACGGTTCGGCTTCACCCGGCAAATGATTTGCGAAACCCGGCCCCAATCACCACATGTTGATCATCGAACTCAAGGGAGCCGAACCATGTCAGCTGAAACCACCTCCGATTATGCCCGTCAGGACGTTTTCGATCCTGTGAGCAATCCGGAGCTGTTTTCCGGCGTGCGCAGTCGGCGCATCTTTGCCTTCTTAATCGATCTGATCGTGATCACGCTTTTCACCTTCGGTGCCGGCATCGTGGTGTTTTTCCTGGGTGTCTTTACGCTGGGTCTCGGCTTCCTGCTTTACGGCATCCTGCCGACGGCGGTCGCGCTGCTCTATGTCGCCTTCACCCTTGGCGGACCGCAGGCGTCAACCCTGGGCATGCGTGCGATGGGACTGGAAATGCACCTCTGGTATGGCGCAAAGCCCTACCCGCTTCTGGCAGCCGTCCATGTCATCCTGTTCTGGTTTTCGGTCTCTTTGCTGACACCGCTTGTTTTGCTGGTGTCACTGTTTTCCGACCGTAAACGCCTGCTGCACGACCTCGTACTGGGAACGGTGGTGATCAACTCGGCCTCCCATCAAGGCTATGTGCGCGGCCAGGTGTAAGTTCAGTTCAAGAGAGCCAGCGACAGGTTCAATATTCCGGCAAAGCAGGTCCAGAGCGCATAGGGAATGAACAGCTGCGCGGACAAACGATCCGTTTGCCAGCTTCCACCGATAAAGTTCAGGATCAGGTAGAGCATCGCCGCGATCACGGCAAAAGCCGTCCACATGAAGTGGAGTGTGAAGAAGAGTGGCGACCAGATCCAGTTGAGAACCATCTGCCCGTACCAGATTTTCATCACGCGGCTATCGGGAGCCCGAAGGAATGTCCGCCAGCCGGCAATCGCTATCAGAATGTAAAGAATGGTCCAGGCAGGCGCGAACACCCAGTTGGGTGGATTGAACGGCGGCTTCTGCAAGGCCTCGTACCAGGCGCCAGGGGTGTTCAAAACGCCGATCGTGATGCCGACACCCAAGACAACTGCCAGAAACAAGACGAGCGAGGGCAGGTCTTTCGGGAACGAAGGCGAAATTGGATTATCTGATTTCATGACTTCTTCAACGCGGATCGCCAATCCGGGTTCCGATTAATCGGATCAAATCGCAGTAACGGCGTATGAACTTTGACAGTGTCATTGCCTCAAAGGAATATATCAACGGCAATATTATCTTAAGGCTCTTCCATTGCCGGGACCGCCTGCTTTAAAGTGCAGGTTCGTGAAATTGGCCAAGGTGGCTTTGGGCAGGTGAATGGACTCAGTTGATATTGCAATGGCGCTGACCTTCGTGGTGATCGCGTCCACTGTCGTCCTGTACGCCGTCGAGCGGTACGCGATTGAAACAATAGCTCTCGGGTCCGTTTCCGCCTTCATTGTTATCTTTTCGGTTTTTCCGGTCGAGAGACCGGACGGTTCGCTTATCACCACCGGCGACTTCCTGTCCGGCTTCTCAAATCCGGCTCTGATAACAGTCATCTGTCTCCTGATCATCGGCCAGGGACTGTTCCAGACCGACGCGCTGGAAGCACCGGCAAAGGCGATCGTCAAGATGACGCGCGGACGGTCGCTGCGGGCTGCGATCCCTGTTCTCCTGACTGTCGCGGCGCTCAGCGCATTCTTGAACAACACCCCTGTTGTGGTGATGTTTCTGCCGATCCTGACTGCTGTTGCCGCCACGGTCGGCCAGTCGCCGGCCCGTGTTCTGATGCCCCTGTCTTTCCTCGCGATCCTTGGTGGCATGACAACGTTGATCGGCTCGTCGACCAACCTGCTGGTAGCAAATTTCGCGGCGCAAAGTTCCGATCTCAAACTGACCTTTTTCAGCTTCACGCCAATCGGACTGATCATCGCCGGTGTCGGTTCGATCTATGTGCTGTTCATCATGCCCAAGCTGCTTCCGGTGCGCAAAACCATGGCGGAAGAGTTCCAGAGCTCCTCCGGCAAGCAGTTCATCGCCCAGATCGAAATCACCTATGGTCATCCGCTGGTGGGCGTGGAATCCGTATCCGGCATGTTCCCGCAGTTGAAGGACATGACGGTGAGACTGGTTCAGCGAGGCCAGAAGCCAATCCTGCCCCCGTTTGAAAACGTGGTGCTCTCTCCCGGCGATACGGTGATCGTGGCGGCGACGCGTGCAGCCCTTGCCAATGCTCTGGCTCGCCGGCAGCCGCTGATGGAAGCTGATTCAGATACCAGCAACTCCGGCCGCGAGGCTCAGGCACCTGCCGGCACGATCAGCCTGGCGGAAGTGGTGGTGGCCCCCGCGTCCCGCCTGATGGGACGCACCTTGCCCCAGTCGGGCTTTTACACCGACACCGGCTGTCTGGTGATGGGCATCCAGCGCCGCAGCCGCATGCCGCGCATGGCGATGAACGACATTCGCCTGGAAGCTGGTGACGTGCTTCTTGTGGCTGGCAGCGAAGAGGCGATCGCACGCCTGCGCGGTAATCGCGACGTGCTGCTGCTGGACTGGTCGATGGCCGAAGTGCCGCGCAAACGCTACGCGCCACGGGCGCTTGTCATCTTCGCTCTTGTTGTCGCGCTGGCTGCCAGCGGTCTTGTTCCCATTGTCACCACCGCCGTGGCCGGGACCTTCGCCATGATTGTGTCGGGTTGTCTCAACATCCGCCAGGCCATGCGCGCCATCGACAGCCGCATCTTCATGCTGGTGGGCGCCTCGCTTGCGGCTGCCGTTGCACTGGAGGGAACCGGCGGTGCGAATGCGATTGCCACCGGACTGGTTCATTTGCTCGCCGGGGCATCACCAACCGTGATGCTGTCGGCCCTGTTCTTCATCGTGATGATCCTGACGAACTTCCTGTCGAACAACGCGGCGGCTGTCCTGTTCACACCGATTGCGATCAATCTGGCAAATCAGATCGGTGCAAGCCCCGAAGCCTTCGTCGTCTGCCTGATTATTGCGGCCAACTCGTCGTTTGCGACGCCGATCGGCTATCAGACCAACCTGATCGTGATGGGTCCGGGTCACTACAAGTTCAACGACTTTGTGCGGGCTGGCACACCGCTTGCACTCATTTTATGGTTGACCTTCTCTCTGGTCGCGCCATGGTATTACGGACTATAGGACCGGGAATAGAGAACAAATCTAAAGGTTTCGCGGGACAAAACGGTGACACGGCACCCCACAGATCATCCGCAGTTCTACCTTACGGCGCCAGCGCCCTGCCCATATCTTGAGGGAAAACAAGAGCGCAAGGTCTTTACCCATCTTGTCGGCCATGGCGCTCCCGCCCTCAACGAGGTGCTGACGCAGGGCGGTTTCCGGCGCAGTCAGAATATCGCCTACCGCCCGGCCTGCGAACGGTGCCAGGCCTGCATCTCGGTTCGCGTCCGTGTTGACGATTTCAAGTGGAGCAAGTCGTTCAAGCGGGTCTGGAAATCCGGATCGGACATCGTCGGCGCCCGTCTGCCGCCCAGCCCGTCTGCCGAACAATACGATCTCTTTCGCGATTATCTTCAGGCCCGGCACGAGAACGGCGGCATGACGGAAATGAGTGTCCTCGACTACGCAATGATGGTCGAAGACACACATGTCGAAACGATTGTCCTGGAGTATCGCCAACGCGGTCCGAACAGCTTCATCACCGGAGCCGGCGAAGGCTCGTTGTTGGGCGTTGCCCTTTCCGACCAGCTCTCGGACGGGCTGTCGATGGTCTATTCCTTCTACGACCCCGACTACACCAAGACGCCGCTCGGCACCTACATGATCCTGGATCATATAGAGCGGGCCCGGAAAATGAACCTGCCCTACGTTTATCTTGGCTATTGGGTCAACGGCTCCCAGAAGATGGCCTACAAGGCCCGCTTCAAACCGCAGGAACATCTTGGCCCCAACGGCTGGCTCGTTGTCGACGCTGAGGCCTATCAAACGGAACCGCACTCAGAGGAATGACCGTGTGGAAGGCGGCGCACGCCTGCCCTCTCCTCTAAATTGCGGCAGCTCCCACCCCAACACCTCATCCTGAGGAAGCGCGTCAGCGCTGTCTCGAAGGATGGGCGACACACTCTTGAGCAAGTGGCCCATCCTTCGAGACGGACCTGACGGTCCTCCTCAGGATGAGGTTGGAAGGGGGGGGGCTGCACTCGGGAAACGGCTGATAGTTTTATCGACATCACCGAACTGCGACGAAAGCGTTAAACCGTTGTGTTCCTAAGGAATAAACGACCGGATCTGCCTGAAGACCGAGTGGAACATTTCCTCAGTGAGGCGGCCTGTGTTGGTGTTGTAGCGAGAGCAGTGATAACTGTCGAAAAGCGTCAGTCCCGTTCCGGGAAGCTCATGCCGTGCGCCGTGGGCAAAGGCGAAAGATGCCCGACGCTGATCCAGGGCCGACAGAAAAGTTTCATGCGCGATCCGGCCGAGAGCAAGCACAGCCTTGATCGACGGATTGGCGTCCAGCGTCGACAAAAGATACGGGCGGCAGGTCTTGATTTCCGCGCCGGTTGGCTTGTTCTGCGGCGGCAGGCAGCGCACCGCGTTGGTGATCATCGCATCCTTCAACTGCAGACCGTCGTCCGGCCGGGCCTTATAGGTCCCTTCGGCAAAACCGAATTCGATCATGGTCTGGTAGAGGAGATCTCCCGCATAGTCCCCTGTAAAGGGGCGGCCCGTGCAGTTGGCCCCTTTCATGCCCGGGGCCAGGCCGATGATCAGAAGACGCGGCGCGTCGGCTCCGAATGACGGAACCGGCGCGTTGTGCCAGTCGGGATAGGCAACTTTCAGCTCTTCACGCAGGGCAACAAGGCGGGGACAGGCCGGACAATCTGATGGGGGATCGACTGGCCCATGGTCTGCGATATAGTCGGACATTGCCCGATCAAGCCTCAGTAGTCGTCGTCCTCGTCGTCTTCATCGACTTGCGCGGGGGTCTGCGGACGGGCAGGACGTTCGGACGGATCGCGGCCGATCTTGTTGGCAAGGCTGGCCAGATCGATGAAGTGGTCGGCCTGGCGACGCAGGTCGTCAGCGATCATCGGCGGCTGGGTCTTCAAGGTCGACACCACGCTCACCTTGCGGCCCTTGCGCTGCAGCGCCTCAACCAGGGAGCGGAAATCGCCGTCGCCTGAGAACAGCACCACGTGATCAACGGACTCGACCAGTTCCATGGCATCGACGGCAAGTTCAATGTCCATGTTGCCTTTCACCTTGCGGCGGCCGGCACTGTCGACAAATTCCTTCACCGGTTTGGTGATGACCTTGTAGCCGTTATAGTCAAGCCAATCGATCAGCGGACGGATGGAGGAATACTCCTGATCTTCGATCAGTGCGGTGTAATAGTACGCCCGCAGGAGATACGCCTGTCCCTGGAACTCTTTCAGCAAACGTTTGTAGTCGATGTCAAAACCAATTGCCTTGGCCGTTGAGTACAAGTTCGCTCCATCAATGAACAAAGCAACTTTTTCTCGAGCGTCAAACATCTTATTTGAAACCTTTCCGAGTCATACACGTCGCTCTTGCAATTTGGCGTAGAAGGAACTGGCTTCCCGCGACCAATTCCACGCACACTCTATAAGGCGACGTATATTTTGCTGTAAGTTTACCGCGTATTCCGTGGCGTCACACAGCTTATCGTTTTGTTTTGTCAACGGCCTTCTGATTCTGAAAAGGGCCGTTACTAGTGGCCTACACCATAATATTGGAGTGCCGCAATGCAAAAGCGAGTAGCGTGCGCCAAATCAGGCAAAAAAACCGCGGATTCTTTGCCTATGCGTTCCGGTATCTGACCTCCTCCTCTCAAATTTGACAAGGGGTTGCTTTTTGGAAACGTGAACACTATACGCTGTTTCTTCAAGTTCCTTAAGCCTATGGAGACGTCGAATGGCGCGCGTGACCGTCGAGGACTGCATCGACAAGGTCGAAAACCGGTTTGAGCTGGTGCTGCTTGCTGCGCATCGCGCTCGCATGATCTCGAGCGGCTCGCCGCTGACCATTGACCGTGACAACGACAAGAACCCCGTTGTTGCGCTGCGCGAGATTGCCGAGCAGACCGTCAGCCCGGAAGACATGAAAGAGGACCTGATCCACTCGCTGCAGAAATATGTGGAAGTGGATGAGCCCGAGGCCGAAGCCGTGCCGATGGTTCCGTCCTCGAACCAGCATCAGATGACGCAGGTCAACAACGTTGACGACAGTGCGGTTGAATTCGACCGCATGTCGGAAGAAGACCTTCTGCGCGGCCTCGAAGGCCTCGTTCCGCCGGAGCGGACCGACGACGTCTGATTTGAGTTCACAAGTTCGTCTGAAGCGCGACGGGGTTTCCTCGGCGCTTCGGGCGATTTTTGTCTGTCCCGCTGATGTCTCAGCCGTTTGCCAGGGTCGGTTGCGGCCATGATGCGTCAATATGAACTCGTTGAACGAGTTACGCGCTACAATCCGGACGCCGACGAAGCCTTGCTCAACAAGGCTTACGTCTATGCCATGCAAAAGCATGGTACCCAGACGCGTGCGTCTGGCGACCCCTATTTCTCCCATCCGCTTGAAGTTGCCGCGATCCTCACGGACCTGCGCCTGGACGACGCCACCATTGCCGTTGCCTTGCTGCATGACACGATCGAGGACACCGACGCGACCCGGGCCGAGATCGACTCCCTGTTCGGCGAGGAAATCGGCAAGCTGGTCGAAGGTCTGACAAAGATCAAGCGCCTGGACCTGGTTTCCCAGAAGGCCAAGCAGGCAGAAAACTTCCGCAAGCTTCTGCTTGCGATTGCCGATGACGTCCGCGTGCTTCTGGTCAAGCTGGCTGACCGTCTGCACAACATGCGCACGCTCCACCACATGCCGGAGCACAAGCGTGGGCGGATCGCGGAAGAAACGATGGAAATCTATGCGCCGCTCGCCGGACGCATGGGCATGCACGACATGCGCGAAGAGCTGGAAGACATTGCCTTCCATACGCTCAACCCCGAAGCTTATGAAACCATCACCGACCGTCTGGTCGATCTGCGCGAACGCAACCGCGATCTGATCCTGGACATCGAGACAACGCTGACCGAACGCCTCAGCGAACGGGGAATGGCCGCCCTCGTGAAGGGCCGAGAAAAACGCCCCTACTCCATCTTTCGCAAGATGCAACGAAAGGCTATCGGCTTCGAGCAGCTGTCCGATATCTACGGGTTCCGCGTCACTGTCGGCACCGTGGAAGCCTGCTACCGCGTGCTGGGTGTCATTCACACGACCTGGCCGACCGTTCCCGGCCGGTTCAAGGACTATATCTCCACGCCCAAGCAGAACGACTACAAGTCGATCCACACCACGATTGTCGGACCGTCCCGCCAGCGTGTGGAACTGCAGATCCGGACCATTTCCATGGACCGGGTGGCGGAATACGGTATCGCCGCACACGCGCTTTACAAGGACGGCGAATTCGGCGGACGCAATATCGCCCGGCATACGGAAGACTGCCGCGCCTTCGAATGGCTCCGCCGCACGACCGAACTGCTGGCTCAGGGCGACACGCCGGAAGAATTCCTGGAAAACACCAAGCTGGAACTTTTCCATGACCAGGTTTTCTGCTTCAGCCCAAAGGGCCGTCTGATCGCCCTGCCCCGAGGTGCGACGCCGATCGATTTCGCCTATGCGGTTCATACCGGTATCGGCAACACATGTGTCGGCTGCAAGATCAACGGCAAGATCATGCCGCTTGTGACCGAGCTGCATAACGGCGACGAGGTCGAAATCATCCGTTCGCCCGCGCAGACCCCACCACCAGCCTGGGAAGCGATTGCCGTTACCGGCAAGGCCCGCGCCGCGATCCGCCGCGCCACCAGGGAATCCGTGCGCAAGCAATATGGAGCCCTTGGCGAACATATTCTGAAGCGCGCATTCGCCAGAGCCGAAAAAGCCTATTCGGAAGACCTGCTGGAAGCGATCCTCGATCTCCTCCACCAGGCCAGCGTCGCCGACTTGCTGGCTGCCGTCGGACGCGGGGATCTTTCCGCCCAACTGGTTCTGAAATCGGCTCACCCGGACTATCAGGACGAGCGCGTTGCCATTTCCGGCCCGCCACTGGAAGAAGGCTGGTTCGGCCTGAAACAGGGCCACGGTCTGAAGTTCCGCATTCCGCCCGGCGAACTGGATGCAGACAAGGCAGCCACCGGCGAGAGTGGCGAGCCTGAAGAAGGCCCGGCCCTTCCCATTCGTGGTCTGTCCGGCGACATCCCGGTTACTTTTGCTCCCGATGGCGGTGCTGTTCCCGGCGACCGTATCGTCGGCATCTTGACCCCGTCCGAAGGACTGACCATCTATCCAATACAATCGCCGTCCCTGAAGGAATTCGACGACCAGACGGAGCGCTGGGTCGACGTTCGCTGGGACATCGACGTCAACAATCCGGAACGGTTCCCAGCACGTCTGGACATTTCGGCTGCAAACGAACCTGGTTCCCTGGCAACCATCGCGCAGGTGATCGGCGAAAACAGCGGCAACATCGACAACGTCAAGATGATGCAGCGAGCCTCGGACTTCCATCAGATGATCATCGATCTTGAAGTCTGGGACCTGAAACACCTGAACAGGATCATAAATCAGCTGCGAACCAAGCCTAATGTTTCCAGCGTCAGCCGTGTAAACGGCTAGATTACAAACGGTAGCAGGCACATAAGGACAAGGCGGCTTGCCGGTGAGTGACACAGCCGCTTGTCCATGGAAGGCCCGCCGCCGCCAAAGAATTTGAGGGGATCTGATAATGACACGCGATGAAGTTCTGGCCGTATTCCGCGAGGCCGGCGCCTTTCTGGAAGGTCACTTCATTCTGACCTCCGGTCTGCGCAGCCCGGTATTTCTGCAGAAGGCCCGCGTGTTCATGTATCCGGACAAGACGGAAAAACTCTGCAAGGCACTCGCCGACAAGATCCGCGCCTCCGGCCTGGGTCAGATCGACTACATCGTATCTCCGGCGCTCGGTGGTCTTATTCCGGGCTACGAAACCGCCCGCCATCTTGGCGTTCCCGCCATGTGGGTGGAGCGTGAGGACGGGGAGTTTCGACTGCGCCGCTTCGAAATGCCGCAAGGCGCCCGTGTCATTGTTGTAGAGGATATTGTCACGACCGGCCTATCGAGTCGGGAAACGGTAACCTCGTTGAAAGCTCTTGGTGCTGAAGTCCTCGGTGTTGCCTGCTTGATCGACCGCTCCGGCGGCGAGGCTGACGCCTCGGTTCCGGTGATTGCTCTGGCAGAATACAAGGTTCCGGCCTATGAACCTGACAACCTGCCGCCGGAACTTGCCGCCTTGCCAGCTGTCAAACCTGGCAGCCGCGGACTGAGCTGAACGATAAAAGACGGGAACGAACCTTAGACCATGCTGTTTCGCCGGAGAAATAGGCCAACACGGATTGAGCGACTGCGCGTTGCCGTCTGGCCCCGGAACAGCTGGGCGCGGTCGACCCGCTATTTCGGCAAGCGCGTCTTGCGCCTCACGGCGACACCCCACGCGATTGCCCTTGGCTTTGCCGCGGGCGCCTTCGCCTCCTGCACACCTCTTGTCGGCTTCCATTTCCTGACCGCTTTCGCACTTGCCTACCTGGTGCGCGGCAACATGATAGCAGCAGCGCTTGGAACGTCCGTCGGCAATCCACTGACGTTCCCGTTCATTTGGGCCTTCACCTTCAAAATCGGACAGTGGATCATCCACGGGCGCGCTCCAAAGGCGGACCCGCATCAGGTCCACCAGCAGTTTCAGCAAGGTCTTTTCGAAAAATCTCTCGACGCGCTCTGGCCAATGCTCAAACCGATGTTCATCGGTGCGGTTCCTCTTGGATTGATCGTTGGAACGGTCTCCTATGTGGTCGTTTACAAGAGCGTCGAGGTCTACCAGCGCCGCCGCAGAAACAAGCTGGCCGACAAGGGCGCCGGCAAACATGGCCGTTTGTTCCCTGCCCCGGGCAACACTGTCGAAGAAGACGGCAGCGCTTGATTTTCGTGGACGACCTGTCCAACTAAGACCGGGACCAAGACCCCATCCCGCCGCAACCTGGAAAGCAAGGCCATGATCCTTGGAATTGGCAGCGATCTGATCGATATCCGCCGGATCGAGAAAACACTCGAAAGATTCGGCGAGCGCTTTACCAACCGGGTCTTCACCGAAATCGAGCGGACAAAATCTGACAAGCGCGCCGAGCGTGCCGCATCCTATGCAAAACGGTTTGCGGCCAAGGAAGCCTGCTCGAAGGCACTTGGCAGCGGCATTCGCATGGGAGTCGCCTGGCGGGAAATGGGCGTCGTCAACCTTCCTTCCGGCAAACCCACCATTGCCCTGACCGGTGGCGCTGCCGAACGATTGCAGGCAATGGCGCCTGCCGGTTTCAGGACCACCATTGATCTGACCATTACGGATGATTATCCGCTTGCGCAGGCATTTGTCGTGATTTCGGCGTGGCCGACCGACTGGCCCGAGCCGCAAAAGGCGGATTCCCCCTGAAAGCCCTGCCTTAAGGGCCTTCCTCTCATTGCGTCGGCAGGCGCTAGCGGATAAGAGTCCGGCTGTGAAAGGCGCTGCCGAACAGAACGCCGGACGATTTTGATCAAGGGACAAGATGAGCGTGACGGAAAACAAGAAGGATAAGGACAGCGGCCTCGCCGAAACCATCAAGGTTATTGTCCAGGCGCTGTTGCTTGCCCTGATCGTGCGAACATTCCTGTTCCAGCCGTTCAACATTCCGTCCGGCTCGATGAAGGACACCTTGCTGGTTGGCGACTATCTGTTCGTCTCCAAATACAGCTACGGATACTCACGCTTTTCCTTCCCTTTCGGCCTGGGCCCCTTCAGCGGCCGGATCTGGTCCGCCGAGCCAGAGCGGGGAGATGTCGCCGTTTTCAAGCTGCCGACCGATACGTCCATTGACTACATCAAGCGCGTGATCGGCCTGCCGGGCGATACCATCCAGGTCATCGAGGGCGTGGTGCATATCAACGGCGAACCGGTCAAACGCGAGCGGATCGACGACTACATCGAACAATCGCCCTCTGGTCTCGTACGTCGGGTGCCGCGCTATCGGGAAACCCTGCCGAACGGCGTTTCTTATGAAACCCTGGACCTGACCACGCGCGGAGAGGTGGACAACACCCGCGAGTACAAGGTGCCCGAAGGCCATTACTTCATGATGGGCGACAACCGCGACAACTCCATCGACAGCCGTTATCTGAACAGGGTCGGCTACGTTCCGTTCGAAAACTTCATGGGTCGTGCCGAAATCCTGTTCTTCTCCGTCAAGGACGGAACTCCTGCCTGGCATATCTGGTCCTGGCCGTGGAGCGTTCGCTGGGAACGGATTGGCCGGACACTCTAACCGGGGCTTTGGCGGAACGCCGCCGAAGCAGGCTGCATGAAAAGACAACTGCATCAACCAGGTCCGATTTCGGCCCTGAAAACGGCACTGCAATATGAGTTTCAGGACCTGGAACTCCTGCGGGTCGCGCTGACCCATGCCAGTGCCCTTGCACCGTCTGAAACAGTGTCGGGCAGTTATCAGCGTCTGGAATTCCTTGGAGACCGTGTTCTCGGCCTCGTGATAGCTTCCATGCTGCACAAGCATTTTCCCAAGGCTGACGAAGGTGAGTTGGCGCGGCGTTTCAACCACATGGTCAAGCGCGAAACCTGCGCGGAAATTGCCCAGGAACTTGGTGTCGGCGATGCGATGCGCATCGGGCTTGCAGAAGCACAGACCGGGGGCCGGAAGAAAACTGCCCTGCTCGCCGATATTTGCGAGTCGGTCATTGCCGCGATTTACCTGGACGGCGGGTTTGAGGCGGCCGAAAGCTTCATTACGCGCCTTTGGGAGCCGCGTATGCTATCCTGGTCGGGTCCACTGCGCGACGCCAAGACAACGCTGCAGGAATGGGCACAATCGAAGAGCCTGCCGACACCGCGATATGATGTAACAGGCCGGGACGGACCGGACCACGCACCGAATTTCACCGTGTCGGTGACCGTTCAGGGACTGCCGCCAGGCGAAGGCAAGGGTGGCTCCAAACGGATTGCGGAACAGAATGCGGCAGAGGCCGTATTGCGCCGGGAAGGCGTCTGGAAGGAATAAGACAGCTTGAACGATAACACGACCAACGATGGTCCGATGGACGAAGATGACGACAACGGCTTTCAGGCCCCCACCGGCCGATTTGACATGCCGCTGCCCGAGCCGCTGCCAGAGATGCCTGCTGATACCAAGGCGGGTTTCATTGCCCTGATAGGCGCGCCCAATGCCGGCAAATCGACGCTGATCAATCAGCTTGTCGGCACCAAGGTCTCCATCGTTACGCACAAGGTGCAGACAACACGCACCATTGTGCGCGGCGTGGCCATGCACGGCGCGGCACAGCTGGTGTTCATCGACACGCCGGGCATCTTCAAACCCAAGCGCCGGCTCGATCGCGCCATGGTCGACACCGCCTGGGGCGGTGCGCGCGATGCCGACCTGATCGCGCTTCTGGTCGATGCCCGCAAAGGCCTGACCGAGGAAGTGGAGAACATCCTCAAGCGCCTGTCCAGCCAGCAGGCACCGAAGGTTCTGATCCTCAACAAGACCGATGTCGCCAAGCGTGAAAAACTTCTTCAGCTGGCGCAGAAGATCAACGAATTCGTCTCTTTTGAAGAAACCTTCATGGTATCGGCTCTGACCGGCGACGGCACCGAAACCATCCTGGACTATTTCGCGTCCAAGGTTCCGGACGGCCCCTGGCTCTTTCCGGAAGACCAGCCGTCGGACCTGCCCCTGCGCATTCTTGCAGCCGAAATCACCCGCGAAAAGCTGTTCGAGCGCCTGCATGAGGAACTGCCCTATATCTCCACCGTGGAGACGGAACAGTGGCAGGCCCGCAAGGACGGGTCGGCCCGGATCGAACAGACCATCTACGTGGAGCGGGACAGCCAGAAGTCCATCGTGCTCGGCAAACGCGGACAGACGATCAAGGCGATTTCACAGGCAGCGCGCGAAGAGCTCTCGGAAATCATCGAAGCTCCCGTCCACCTGTTCCTGTTCGTGAAGGTTCGGGAGAACTGGGCCGACGATCCGGAGCGTTACCGGGAAATGGGACTGGAATTTCCGAAATAATTTGCGCGGGTCGCCGAATCCGCCACACTCCCGGCCTGACATGAAACGGGAAACGGCCCTTGGAATGGAGCGGACGCGGCGTGGTGCTGACCACCCGCAAACACGGCGAAAACGATGTCATTCTGGAGGCCATGACGCTGGATCATGGCCGCCACCTCGGTCTTGTCCGTGGTGGCCGCTCGCGGCGGCACCGGCCTGTTCTGCAGCCCGGCAACGAGCTTACCCTCACCTGGAAGGCACGCCTTTCCGACCATCTCGGTCAATTTCACATAGAGCCGGAAACCCTGCGGGCGGGTGACCTCATGACCAGCAGCCTCGGTCTGGCCGCGCTTCAGCATCTGGCCTTTTTGCTCCGTCTCCTGCCCGAACGCCACGCCTACCCGAGACTGTTCAATGCGCTAACGGTGGTTCTGGACCATCTGGAGGCTTCGGACGCGGCAGCCGCGCTTCTGGTCCGTTTCGAGCTTGAGGTATTGCGCGACCTCGGCATCGGTCTCGATCTTTCGTCCTGCGCCGCCACAGGCAGCAACGAAGACCTGGCTTACGTGTCGCCGAAATCCGCCCGTGCGGTCTGCCGGGAAGCCGGCACGCCTTATCATGACCGTCTGCTGCCCCTGCCCGGCTTTCTTCTTGAGGGGCAACGGCAGGCCGGCAGTGAGCTGACCTGGGCTGATGTCACCCAGGGGTTCGACCTGACAAGCTTTTTTCTGAACAGATACCTGCAGGAACATGGCACCAGGGACGGCGGCACGCGAAGCCAGGTACTCTCCGCCCTTGAGAAGCGTTACCGAACCGAATTTCCCTGGAATTTCTGAAACTCCAGAAACACGCCCTAATTTGCTTCCGGCTGCTGCGGCTGCCACAGCGAACTGCCCTCGCCTTTCGGAAGAAGGATCATCTCAACGACACCGAAGACCCCACTCAGCGGTACATACCCGATGTAGTCTGTAAAACGACTATCGACGGAGTTGTCTCGATTGTCGCCCATTACAAACAGATGACCGTCGGGCACGACATATTCTCTTGTCGTGTCCATTTCTCCTTGCGGATCGAGATCCAGAACTTCGTAACTTCTGCCGTTCGGCAAAGTTTCCCTAAATCGCGGAGCAGAGATCTCTGAGCCGTCTCGACCCTCGTAGCGATAGTCTGCAAGGGCCTGACGTGGAACAGGCACATCATTGATCAGCACCACGCCGTCCTGAAGCCGTATGCGCTCGCCAGGCAAGCCGATGACCCTTTTCATATAATCGTTCGCTCTTTTGGCGGCGATAGTGAAAACGATTACGTCTCCGCGGACTGGCTCATAGTGCTCGCCCATTGAGGGGAAGATTTTTGTCACAAGAACAACTTCATCGACCTCCAGGGTCGGACGCATGTTGCTTGAAAGATTGGAATAGGTTTTCAGGCGCAGCAGGTAAAAATCGTTCCAGGACACCGCGACCGCGACCAGAACCAGCGCTACCAAACCGACCAAGAGCCAGCGAAAAGATTTGCGTTTGGAAGCCATGCCCCCCCCAGCAAAGGAACCACACGATTGGCAGTGCGGCTGAATAAACCTTTCAACGGTCTAAGGGACGGTGCTGATTCCTACAATCCTTTCCTGCAACCAAAGGTATTTAGACGACGCGCCTTCATCCTGCCTGGGCAGCCTCCAAAGCAACCGGAGGGTCGTCCGATTGCATAGTGCCGCTGGAAAGGGTCATGCCTTTGGCAAACAGGCGTCCAAGATCCGCTTCGGAAAGCGGCCTGGAAAACAGGTAGCCCTGCACTTCGCTTGTGCCGAGACTTTTTAGAACGGACAGTTCTTCTTCCGTTTCAACGCCTTCGACAACGCAGGCAATGCCCATGTCGCGGCTGAGGGCCAACAGCGACTTGACGATGCCATATCCGGCTGTATCCGGCCGAATTCCGTGGACGAAACTTCGATCGACCTTGATGCAGTCGAGGGGCAGCTTGTGAACATGGGAAAGGCTCGAATAACCGGTGCCGAAATCGTCGAGTGACAGACGGATCCCGGTTTCCTTCAAGGCCAGGATCGCCCGGCTCGCTTCCTTGAAATCCCACATCACGGAAGTTTCCGTCACTTCGCAATGCAGTCGCCCTGGCTCAAATCCGAAGCTCTCCAACAGGTCGAGTATCTCCTGCACGAAACCACGGGACGACAGGTTGCTTGCCGACAGGTTGAAAGACAGCTTCAGATCGGCTGGCCAGTGACGAGCGGCTTCAAGCGCCTTGCGCAACAAGACCAGCGTCAGCCTGTTGATCACTCCGCAACGTTCGGCAATGGGGATGAACTCACCTGGCGGCACATTGCCCAGCAACGGACTGTTCCAACGGGCAAGACATTCCACACCCGTAATCCGATTGTGTGCCACATCCACGATCGGTTGAAAGGCAACCGACAATTCGGCTTCAATGTCCGCCGACTGCAACGCCTGGGTAACTCTGGCGTGGGACAGCATCTGTTCGCTGTGGCGCGGTCCGAAGACGGCAACCGGCTCGTTCCGATTGAGTTTTGCTTCCTGGAGAACGTAGACGGCGTGTTCCAGCAGGTCCGTCGGTGACAGAACGCTTTCATCCAGATGAGCTATACCGGCGGCATAGTTCAGCTTCATGCTGGCTTCCGGCAGTTGGCAGCTCTCCGCAAACAATTCGTCAAAGAAACTGCTGACGTCCGAAAAGGCTGCTTCGTCCCCAACGCCTAATAATGCGAACTCGTCACCGGCGATCCGGGCCACGAACATTTGCGGTGCAAGCTTGGATTTCAGCCGCCGCACGACCTCAAGAAGGATCTGATCTCCGGTGTTGAGCCCATAGATGTTGTTGATGGCCCTGAGGCCTCCCAGATCGAATACACACAACGACAGCGGTTCTCCCGTCTGGCGAGCCGACCTGAAGCTTTGGTCCAGTTCCAGAAGAAAGCAACGCCGGTTCGGCAGACCGGTCATGTGATCGTGGTTCGCGATGTAGTAGTTCAGATCACTCAGTTTCTGGGTTTCATCCTGCTTGTGTTCCAGTTCCTCGGAATGACGTTTCAGATCCCTGCCCGTGCGGATCAGTTTGATGAAGCCGCGATAATGGTTGTTCAGGATGAAGAAGGCCCCCATGGAAGCAGCTATTCCATAGAGCGCGAAATAGGTGAAGACATGCTCGCCTGCGATGGCAAAGTATATAAAATACAAGGTGTTGGCGCAGAAGGCATTGATGAGGGCAACCGCGCGAAAATGGATCAGGCAGAAAAGCAGCACCAGATTGGCGACGGCAATCGTGAAGACCACCTGAACCTGCAGGTATGGCCCGCCATAGGGAAAAAGCGACAGAACCCAGATCGAGAAAATCGCAGGCGAAACCACCGCCAGGACCTTGGCCTGCTTCTGCCAGGCAAGAATTTCGGCGTGGCTCGGCGTTTCTTTCTGGCGCCTGCGAACCGTCACGATCCGCTGCACGGCGAAGGCGGTCACGAGTAGAGGCACCACAAGCGTCAGAGCGATCGGAGCAACCGACCAGTGCGTTACCGATAAACCCCAACCGCCAGCCAGGCTCATCATGTAGAGAAACGGTGTCTGGCGCTGGATGAACTGATATTGCGCAAGGGCAACGTCCGGATCGCCACTATCACCAGCAACCCACGTTTTGAAAGCCGTCAAGGCCGACGTCAACCAGTTTGAACCCATTCAGGCATGTTCCAAAGTTTAACCGGGCATCGGTAAAATCCGCAGCCTTTCTTGGATTAATACCGGTCTCTCCTTGATATGACATTAAGGAAGCTTCGCAGTTTTCGATATTTTACTTCGAGTTTTTCTTTGAATGGACTTCTTGCTCGCACGCCTTCCGTACTCTCCTGCCCTCGCCTGTGGTGGATAGAAATTCACCCACAGACGTGTGAAATCCGTTGAAAATCCGCTGTTCCCGGCCATTCGAGGCAGTTAGCGAATTGCACCTCGTGCCTGAAACAGCTAGCAAGCAAGTATGGGAAAAGAGACGACACCGCCGCCAAGCGGCATTGAGAGCATCAATCTCAAGAATGCGCTGGAAGAGCGCTATCTGGCCTATGCACTGTCGACCATCATGCACCGGGCCTTGCCGGATGTGCGCGACGGTTTGAAACCGGTGCACAGGCGCCTGCTTTACGCAATGCGCCTTTTGAAACTGGACCCTGGATCCGGCTTCAAGAAATGTGCCCGTGTTGTTGGTGACGTGATCGGTAAATACCACCCGCACGGCGACCAGGCAGTCTACGATGCCCTCGTTCGTCTCGCCCAGGACTTCGCGCAGCGCTATCCGCTGATCGACGGACAGGGCAACTTCGGCAACGTTGACGGCGATAATGCGGCAGCCATGCGTTACACCGAAGCGCGTATGACCGACACGGCCAAACGGCTGCTGGACGGCCTGGACGAGAACGCCGTTGATTTCCGCGAGACCTATGACGGTGAGGACAAGGAGCCGATCGTTCTGCCGGGCGGTTTCCCGAACCTTCTCGGCAACGGTTCGTCGGGCATTGCCGTTGGCATGGCGACCTCCATTCCGCCGCACAATGCGTTCGAGCTCTGTGAGGCATGCCAACACCTGATCAAGAACCCGAATGCGGAAACCGGCGAGCTGCTGGAGTACATCAAGGGCCCGGATTTCCCGACCGGCGGCCTTCTGGTGTCGGACCAGGGGTCCATTCGCGAGGCCTATGAAACCGGACGTGGCAGTTTCCGCGTTCGTGCCCGCTGGGAAGTGGAAGATCTCGGCCGCGGGCAATGGGCGATCGTCGTCACCGAGATCCCCTACCAGGTGCAGAAATCACGCCTGATCGAAAAGATCGCCGAACTGCTGACGGCGCGCAAACTGCCGCTTCTGGACGATATCCGCGATGAATCTGCCGAAGACATCCGCATCGTCCTGGTACCGCGTTCGCGCAATGTCGACGCAAATATTCTCATGGAATCACTGTTCAAGCTGACGGACCTGGAAAACCGGTTCTCCTTGAACATGAATGTCCTTTCCATGGGCAAGGTGCCGATGGTCATGGGCCTGAAACAGGTCCTGCGCGAATGGCTTGATCACCGCAAGGAAGTGCTGATCCGGCGGTCCGAATACCGGCTCGGCCAGATCAACCATCGTCTGGAAGTTCTGGAAGGCTATCTTGTTGCCTATCTGAACCTGGACGAGGTCATTCGCATCATCCGTGAAGAGGACGAACCCAAAGCCGAACTGATGCGGACTTTCGAGCTGTCGGACGTTCAGGCGGAAGCCATCCTCAACATGCGCCTGCGCTCCTTGCGCAAGCTTGAAGAAATGGAAATCCGCAAGGAACACGACAAGCTGTCGGCCGAGAAGGACGACCTGACCAAACTGCTCGGTTCCGATGCGCGTCAGTGGACCAAGATCTCCAAGGAAATTGCGGAAATCTCCAAGGTCTATGGCCCTGAAACCGAAATTGGCAAGCGGCGAACCGACAAGTCCGAAGCTCCGGAAACGGACCTGATCGACATCCAGCAGGCAATGATCGAAAAGGAACCGATCACCGTCATCATTTCCGAAAAAGGCTGGATCCGGGCGATGAAAGGTCACCAGACGGACCTTTCCGGTGTTGCGTTCAAGCAGGGCGACAAACTGAAACTGTCACTCCACGCCGAGACGACGGACAAGATCCTGCTGTTTTCCACCGGAGGCAAGTTCTTCACGCTTGGTGCCGACCGCCTGCCTGGCGGACGAGGCCATGGCGAGCCGATACGCCTGATGGTGGAAATGGACGAAGCACAGGACGTGGTCAACGCCTTCGTTCACAAACCTGGCCGAAACCTGCTCCTGGCAACCACCGAAGCGCGTGGTTTTGTCGTCAGCGAGGACGACGTCGTTGCCAACACGCGCAAGGGCAAGCAGGTTCTCAACCTCAGCGCTCCGGCGGAAGCCTCGATCTGTGTCGAGGCATCGGGTGACCAAGTGGCCATCATCGGTGAAAACCGGAAACTGCTGGTATTCCCGATGGCACAGATCCCGCAAATGGGTCGCGGCCGCGGCGTCCGCCTGCAGCGCTACCGGGACGGCAACATCTCGGACATTCGGGTCTTCAAGGGCGAAGACGGCCTGACCTGGACCGACAGTTCCGGCCGCAGTTTTACCCGGACAATGGAAGAGCTTGCGGACTGGCGCGGCGAACGCGGTCAGGCCGGTCGCCTGCCGCCCACGGGTTTCCCCCGGTCGAACAAGTTCGGGCCCAGCAAGCTTTAAGGCAAAGCTCCCGGTCGTTTTCCGATCGGGCTAAGCCATGCTGGCGGCGCAAAGCTGCCGCCAGTGACCGGGTGTCATCCCGAATGTTCGCTTGAAGTGACGTGTCAGATGACTTTGATCCGCAAAGCCGCTGGCAAAGGCCGCGTCGGCAAGTGACGCTCCCTGATGCAGCTCCGTCTTGGCCTTCTCAAGACGCCGCATGACGAGATACCGGTGCGGGCTCGTTCCAAAGACCTTTCGAAACTGCCGCGACAGGGAAAACCTGTCCATCTGCGCCAGGTCCTCCAGTTCCTCCATGGCTATACGGTCTGCACAGCCTTCTCTCAAGTACTCGGCGCAGGCCTTCAGGGACGGCCAGTTCAATGAGGAGACACCTGCCATGCGGTCATCGGCATGACGAGCCAGGCAAGCTGCCAGATCCGCAATCAGGCAGTCGCGCCGGAAAGGCCCCATCTCGTGATCGATATCGGTCAGGGCGTCCGCCAGATCTTTCCTGAAGCCTGCGTCGGAGATGACGGGTGAGCCGATAAACGGCAGGCGCGCGTTGCCCGAGGCAGCCAGGGTTTCACAAATCAGCTCCGGTGGAATGTAGATCATGCGGTAGCGAAGCCCGCGTTCAGTCCCTGCACCACCATCATGCAGCTCGTCCGGATGAATGACGATCACCTGCCCCGGCAGCGAAGCACGTTTCTCACCGCGATAACTGAAGGTCTGTACGCCGCTCATGGTCAAACCGATGGCGTAGGTGTCGTGCCGGTGAGGTGTAAAGCCGTTGCCGTGAAACCGGGCGTCAATGCGCTCGATCCCTTCTTCCGGTGGCGCTACATGGATCCTGTCCGCTTCCACTTCGCACAAACGTTCAAGACCACTCGGCTTCGGCTCCGCTAGGTCCTTGCTTTCGCCTTCAAGATGAAATCCCCGCGTGGAGTTGAAAGTCATGTTCGAAACCAAGTTCGTCGTTGTTGTCCGAGAAGATCTCGCGGTCTGGCAGAAGCTGAATGTGACTGCTTTCCTGTCAACCGGCGTTGCCGCTGCAAAGCCCGGCATAATCGGCGAACCCTATAGCGATGCGGCGACCAATGTCTATCACCCGATGAGTGTCCAGCCGATCATCGTCCTGAGTGCCGACGCAGAAACACTCGGCAAGATCCACAAGCGGACGCTGGACCGTTCGGTTCCGGCAAGTCTTTACATCGAGGAAATGTTCACCACGGGCCATGACAGTGCGAACCGGGAGGCCTTTTCGCGCTTTGGCCCGGATGATGCGAAAGTGGTCGGCATTGCCTTTCATGCGGACAAGAAGGTCGCAGACAAAATTTCCAAGGGCGCGAAGATGCATGCCTGAACAACTTCAGACTTTGCAGGCCTCGAAAATTACCCCCCTCCCGCCTTCTTCAAAAGTCGGATCAATCTTCACTCGACTGCGCATGTCTTTTCCGGGCACTGTGGGGCAAAGAAAACCCGGGAGGACTTATGATAGGGGCGTTCACGTTCAATACCAGTCAGCGCATCGTCTTCGAAAATGGAGCAGCTGCGAACCTGGCAAGCCACGCGGCTTCCTTTCTGGGGCCGCGCCCCTTTCTGGTAACGGATCCCGGCATTGTTTCCCTCGGCCTGCAGGCGTCCTGCGAGACATCCCTGGTCGGAGCCGGGCATGACATCGCCCGGTTCAGTGACGTCGTCGCCGATCCGCCGCGGTCCCTGGTCGATGCCGCCGTGGAAGCGGCCCGCTCGCACGGCGCAACGTCGATCATCGGCTACGGCGGAGGTTCCTCCCTGGATGTCGCAAAGCTTGTCGCGCTGCTGCTGGGCAGCAACGAGGATCTGGACGAAGCCTGGGGCATCGGAAACGCCAAGGGGCCGCGACTGCCCCTGATCCTCGTTCCGACCACAGCAGGAACCGGCTCCGAGGTCACTCCGATCTCGATCATTACGGTCGGGGATGAGGAAAAGCGCGGCGTCGTTTCTCCCTTCCTTCTTCCCGATCTTGCGATCCTCGACCCGCTGCTCACACTTGGCCTGCCAGGCCCTGTCACTGCGGCAACGGGGATAGATGCCATGGTCCACGCGATCGAGGGATACGCCTCGAAATCCGTGAACAACAACCCCGTCTCCCGAACGCTTGCCGTTGAAGCCTTGAAACTGCTTGGCGCCAACATTGAAAAGGCCGTGTTCACACCGGACGACAGGGACGCACGTGGCGCGATGTTGCTCGGCTCCATGCTTGCCGGCATGGCCTTTGCCAATTCACCGGTGGCCGCGGTTCATGCGCTTGCCTATCCCATCGGCGGCACGTTTCACGTCCCTCACGGGCTATCCAACGCGCTGGTTCTGCCACATGTCCTGAAGTTCAATAACGCTGTTGCTTCAGAAACTTATGCCGAGATTGCGCCAATTGTTTTCCCTGGACTTGCCGAGGTAAACGATGCCAGGGCGCGCTCTGACCTGTTTGCAGATAACCTGGCAGACCTGGCTGCAAAACTGGGCCTTCAAACACGCCTGCGCGATGTCGGAATCAGCGAGACTGATCTGCCCAAAATGGCGAGCGACGCCATGAAGCAAACCCGCCTGCTGGTCAACAACCCGCGGGAGCTTGGCGAAACGGACGCGCTTGAAATCTACAGGGCGGCGCTATGAACATCACAGCTCATCCACAAGCGGCGAGGCCGGAACCTTTAAACAGGTCCGAATTCAAAGCTTTTCAACATATCCCCACAAGGTGGATGGATGTGGACATCTACGGGCACGTCAACAACGTTCAGTATTTGAGCTTTTTCGATACGGCTGTTAACAGCTGGTACGTTGATAAGAAACTGCTCGACCCGCTAAAGAGCCCCGAGATCTTTCTGGTGGTGGAAACCGGCTGCCATTACTTCACCGAACTAACCTTTCCCGCCATCATATCCGCAGGACTGAAGGTTGAAAAACTTGGCTCAACTTCTGTAATTTTCAGGGTTGGATTGTTTGCCGGCGAAAGCGAGACGACAGCAGCTCACGGCCGCTTTGTCCATGTCCACGTGGCCCGTGAAACACGCAGACCGTGCCATATTCCCGACTGGAAACGGGGAATCCTGGAAGGTTTGACGGCTTAGATACCGGACAAGTCCGTCGAGACAGTTACGCTGTGAATGATCACAGGCAATCCACGGGAAAAGTCCGGGATGGGCGTTTCCACTACCCACAGGCACTGCACAGCTCTTCCACACGTTATGCGCAAGCTTTCAACAGGTTACGCACAGTCATGGAATTGTCACGCAGCGCCGCTGTGGATAGCGAAAATCAGCTGAAGTTCTTCATCAAGCGGGACTTTTCGCGCTGCCAATCGCGTTTCTTCTCAGTCTCGCGCTTGTCATGCAGCTTTTTACCCCGGGCAAGGGCCAATTCCAGCTTTGCCCGGCCCTGCTCATTGAAATAGAGCTTGAGCGGGACAATCGTCTTGCCGTCCTTCTGGACGGCACCAGCCAACTTGCCGATCTCGCGCTTGTGCAACAGCAATTTTCGCGGACGGCGCGGTTCGTGATTGAACCGATTGGCCTGCAGGTATTCCGGAATATAGACGTTGTAGATCCAGATCTCGCCCTTATGTTCGGCGGCGTAGGATTCTGCAATATTCGCCTTGCCGTTGCGCAGCGATTTGACCTCGGTGCCCTTCAGCTCGATGCCTGCTTCCAGCGTATCTTCGATTTCGAAATTGAACCGGGCTTTCCGGTTGTCGGAAATGATTGTCCGCCCCGGATCGCCCCCTTTTCTCGGAGCCATTTTTTTCCTTCCGGCGCCAGCGCCTTGAAATTCGGTTCGTCTCGAAAAGGCAAACAATCGAGACGAACGTCAGTTCCCGGCAGCCAGTGCCATTCCTTTTCCGGTCAGTTGATCAGCCCTGCGTGTGCCATTGCAGCGCGGATCTCGGCTTGTGCTGCTTCCGTCACCGGCAGAAGAGGCAGCCGCAGCTCTTCGTCCACCTTGCCAAGCAGGGAAAGCGCATATTTTGCGCCGCCCGGGCTCGGTTCCAGGAACATGGCCCGGTGTAGCGGCGCAAGGCGGTCCTGGTATTCCAGCGCCTTCTTGTAGTCACCGGCAAGCGTGGCAGCCTGGAACTCGGCACACAGGCGCGGTGCAACGTTGGCGGTCACCGAAATGCAACCGACACCGCCATGAGCATTGAAGGCAAGTGCGGAGATATCTTCACCGGACAGTTGGACGAAATCCGGTCCACACAGATGGCGCTGACGGCTGGCCTTTGCCATGTCAGCCGTTGCATCCTTGACGCCCTTGATGTTCTCGCAGGTTTCAAACAGCTCTGCCATCGTTTCCGGCAGCATGTCGACAATCGACCGGCCTGGAATGTTGTAGATGAAGATCGGGATGCCAACGGCATCGTTGACAGCCTTGAAATGGGCCTTCATGCCAGCCTGGTTCGGCTTGTTGTAGTAAGGCGTCACGACCAGCAGGGCATTGGCGCCGGCCTTTTCGGCGTGTTGCGCGAAGTCGATTGCTTCGATCGTATTGTTGGAACCTGCGCCCGCCATGACGGGAACGCGGCCCGCGGCCGCTTCTACACACAGTTCGACAACGCGCTTGTGTTCATCATGGGTCAGCGTCGGGCTTTCGCCAGTCGTGCCCACGGGCACGAGACCGGAGGAACCTTCAGCGATCTGCCAGTCCACGAACTCCTGAAACCGTTTCTCATCGAGCGCTCCGTCCTTAAACGGGGTAATCAGCGCTGGAATTGAACCTTTAAACATCTCGGTTTCCTCTTGGATGACTGTCGTGGTTCCGACGGGCGGAAGGGCATCTGTTTCAGATGGAGGCGCAACATACTCATCTGCCGAACAAGGAGCAATGGTTCCAATGCTATAGAACTGCTGCTTTTCGACTTTTCTTGCCTTAACTGCGCTCTTCCAGCGACACCTGGCCTCATCTTTTCAATGCCTGATACGAAGTCTTCCTATTGGCACCCGCCCGCAATCCACTCTATCTTTGAAAAAAAACAACTTTTGGATGGAAACGTTACGGGAGACACCCATGACTTCTGCGCCGCAAGAAGCGCTTGTCAGCTCCAGCACCGCCCCGATGCCGCCAGTAGTAGACTTTACCTGGAAGAGCCCGGATGGCCTTACCTTGTCAGGCTGCGAGTGGCCGTCTGCCAAACCGGTATCAGACGAGGCAGCGTCCCCAATTCCAGTTCTCTGCCTGCCGGGGCTTTCCAGAAATACGCGAGATTTCAATGAGATCGCGCGTTTCCTTCAAACTTGCGGCCACAGGGTCATCGCCCTCGACTACAGGGGACGAGGCAAGAGCGACTGGGATCCCGATTGGCGCAATTACGCCTTGACCGTTGAAGACAAGGACATCGATGCTGCCATTGCGGAACTTGGACTGGACCGTTTTGCCGTTCTTGGAACTTCACGGGGTGGCTTGCATGCCCTGGCAATGGGCTTGCGTTATCCCGCATCCCGAATGGCGGCCGTGATCTTCAATGACATTGGTCCGCATATCGAGATGCGCGCGATCCACCGGATCGCCGCAACACTCGGCCACTACATGAAATGCGCCTCCCATGAAGACGTCGCAGCCAACCTGGAACACACGCTCGGATATCAATTCCCTGCCTTCGGGAAGGCTGACTGGCTCAAGCTGGCCGGCCAGCTTGCGAGCGAGCAGGACGGACATGTGATGATGGACTACGACCCCGCCCTCGCCCATCAATTGGCAAGTCTCGATGATGCCACGCCCACACCCGACCTCTGGCCTCTTTACGAAAAGCTGACCGACAGACCGGTTCTGGTGCTTCGCGGCGAACATTCGGATCTGCTGAGCCCGGAAACATGTCGGCGGATGACGGACAACCACCCGAATGCCACAGCAAAAACCATTCCCGGCCAAGGACATGCGCCTGTTCTGTGGGATGGCGAGACGCACAAGACGATTTCGGATTTTCTGAAAAGCGTTTGAATCTGGTGGCCACCTGGCCTTGTTCCGCTTGGCTCTTCTGAGCTTCTGAGCTTCTGAGCTTCTGAGCTGCAGCGACACTCTGTGCGTCGCATTTTACAGTTCTTTTTGCCCGACAAGACAAAAGAAAACCCGGCGTTTCCGCCGGGTTTCCCATCAAACCTCGAGTGAGGATTGATTAGAAGGTGCGCTGCATACGAACACCGAAGAGGAGTTCGTCAACGTCAGACGCAGAGCTCGGGTCGGTGTTGGCGTAACCAACGTCAGCACCCATTACGAAGCCAGAGACCGGCTCCCACTGTACGGAACCGTCGATTGCCCAACGGGTCAGGTCGGTTGCGCCGTTCGGCTGATCGATGTCCATGTAGGAACCGTCGAGAGCAAGACCGATCGTGGAAGTTGCCTGGATGTAAGCACCAGCCGACAGGGAGTAGCCGGTGGAGGTGCCGCTGGTCGGGCCGTAATCGGAGACTGCTACGCCGCCAACGGTGCTGCCTGCGCCGATGTAGGACAGAGCGCCGTCTGCGTAGAAGCCCTGGAAGAAGATGTTGGAGCCCGGGGAAGCCATCGGGATGTTGACAGCAACACCACCGCCGATTGCCCAACCGAAGGAATCGTCAGCACCGTTGTTGGTTGCGCCGGTCTGGTGTGCGTTTGCACGATCCGGGTAAACCTGGTGCAGAGCACCGGACAGCTGTGCAGAACCCCAGCCCTGGGAAACGCCGAGAGCAGCGACCAGGTCCGGTGCACGAGTGCCGCCGTAGGTGCCAACTTCACGATGCGAACGATCTTCCAGAGCGATCGTAGCGGAGAAGCCGTTGCCGAAAGCTGCGGTGTAAGCGATCTGGTTGACCGTCTGGTCGGACCAGTTACGGCTAACAACACCCATGAAGGTCTGACCGGTGAAGATGTCGAAGTTCGAGGTCAGAAGACCTGCGGTCAGGCCGCCCCACTGGATGTAGGCGTTATCGAGGCTGGCAGAGTTCGCACCGTTAGTGACGGTGGAGTACATGGAGACGTATGCACGCAGGGTACCGAATTCGGTTGCAGTGCGAGCGTCCAGGTACAGGTAGCCGCGAGACAGCCAGGAGTAGCCGTCAGAATCACGGTTGCCCCAAGCGCCGTTGTCCAGCGTGTTGTTGACGATTACCTGGGTACGAACACGGCCGCCAACGCGGAGGCAGGTTTCGGTGCCCGGGATGTAGTAGAAGCGTGCGCCGTAAGCGTCACAGACGCGAACGTAATCAACCGGCTCCGGAGCAACCGGAAGATCGGCTGCCTGTGCGGTGGTGGCAGCAGCAGCAGCTGCAGCGCCGAGCATCAAGCTCTTGAGTTTCATATCTGACCTCCAATCAGTCATTTCAATTGGCACCAAAGAAAAGCGCCATTGTCCCCGCGAATTGTTTCTGAGTTTGCCACCGATCGGAGGTTGGACGTCCGAGGCAGACAAATCAGTGCGGCTCGAAGCCGCTCGCAAGGATGACCATACGCATCCAATTTCCCGGTTCAATACAGAATACGGTTTGCACCTACCGCAGCGGCTGTTTTCAAAAACCGGTGTTGCGCGAATGTCACAAAATCAGATCGGAAATTTAGAAACTGTTAGGAAACTCGGCAAAATCGCCGGTTTGACCGGTACTTGACCGGGAGGCTAGAGGCCTCGCCCCATGCGGATTCTCGGGGAATCAAAATGGGGACGGCCCGGCAGATTGAAGCCTGCCGGGCCGCGTGACTGACTGGAGTTCAGAGGATCACAGCCAGAAATCTAATCAGATGATTAGAAAGTGCGCTGCATACGAACACCGAAGAGGAGTTCGTCAACGTCAGATGCGTTGTCCGGGTCGGTGTTGGCGTAACCAACGTCAGCACCCATTACGAAGCCAGAGACCGGCTCCCACTGTACGGAACCGTCGATTGCCCAACGGGACAGGTCGGTTGCGCCGTTCGGCTGATCGATGTCCATGTAGGAACCGTCGAGAGCAAGACCGATCGTGGAAGTTGCCTGGATGTAAGCACCAGCCGACAGGGAGTAGCCGGTGGAGGTGCCGCTGGTCGGGCCGTAATCGGAGACTGCTACGCCGCCAACGGTGCTGCCTGCGCCGATGTAGGACAGAGCGCCGTCTGCGTAGAAGCCCTGGAAGAAGATGTTGGAGCCCGGGGAAGCCATCGGGATGTTGACAGCAACACCACCGCCGATTGCCCAACCGAGGGAATCGTCAGCACCGTTGTTGGTTGCGCCGGTCTGGTGTGCGTTTGCACGATCCGGGTAAACCTGGTGCAGAGCACCGGACAGCTGTGCAGAACCCCAGCCCTGGGAAACGCCGAGAGCAGCGACCAGGTCCGGTGCACGAGTGCCGCCGTAGGTGCCAACTTCACGATGCGAACGATCTTCCAGAGCGATCGTAGCGGAGAAGCCGTTGCCGAAAGCTGCGGTGTAAGCGATCTGGTTGACCGTCTGGTCGGACCAGTTACGGCTAACAACACCCATGAAGGTCTGACCGGTGAAGATGTCGAAGTTCGAGGTCAGAAGACCTGCGGTCAGGCCGCCCCACTGGATGTAGGCGTTATCGAGGCTGGCAGAGTTCGCACCGTTAGTGACGGTGGAGTACATGGAGACGTATGCACGCAGGGTACCGAATTCGGTTGCAGTGCGAGCGTCCAGGTACAGGTAGCCGCGAGACAGCCAGGAGTAGCCGTCAGAATCACGGTTGCCCCAAGCGCCGTTGTCCAGCGTGTTGTTGACGATTACCTGGGTACGAACACGGCCGCCAACGCGGAGGCAGGTTTCGGTGCCCGGGATGTAGTAGAAGCGTGCGCCGTAAGCGTCACAGACGCGAACGTAATCAACCGGCTCCGGAGCAACCGGAAGATCGGCTGCCTGTGCGGTGGTGGCAGCAGCAGCAGCAGCTGCAGCGCCGAGCATCAAGCTCTTGAGTTTCATATCTGACCTCCAAAAGTCAATTTTCATTGGAACCGAACCTGACCCTCAAGGACCTGGCGGGCTCCATCCCCGCGATTTCGTACAAAAACAATTCAGTCGAAAAAGTCCGAACTATTTTTTCTGGCGATTACTCGCCGTCGCAGGGCTTAAGAACCAAACTCGAGTTGGCACAGCAAGTCCAAACTGCTGACTGGCAGCACTGTCAGGCAGCTGTGTGTTTTTTCTGCAACATGCTGTTTTGCAACCAGTTTTCCATTACCCAAGGGAACCATCAAACAAAAATTCGCGGAAAATCCCGGGAAAATCACTATTTCGCGATGAGACACCCCAACCCCATCCCTCCGAAACACAACACAGAAAAACAAAGAACTTCTATCTAAAAAGATAATACTCAATCAAAAAATAGATCATACTTCTAAAATAGAATATACATGTCTTTCTTATTTAAGAAATTTTCTTAATTTATACTTTATTAACACCTGAAAACAAGTTCAATGGAGAATTTGAACACCCTTCCCTTAAGGAAAATACGACACCACTCAGACGAGTAGAGAAAATCCGCTAAAACCGCATCAAGGTAGGCGTTTCTTGTCTTCCACATACTTTGTCGCGGGATTCGATGCTGAAAGATTCGCCCCACAGCGATGAAAACCGCATGTTTTTCGGAAGATTCGCTCAATCCATGCGAACTCTCGCAAAACAAGCGGATGCGCAGGCGGGGCGTGTCGATCCGCGTCTTTGATGCAGACCGGTCGGCAGGCCTTTACGCGATGCCGACAATGAAAGGGTTCGATTTGGCGCGCTGTTGTGCGATTAGCGCAAGAGAACCGTTATTCCTGCACTGTTGCCGTTGGCATCGAGCACCGTCACATCCGCAAAACCGGGCGTGTCCGGCTGCCAGACAAGTTGCCTTTCCCGCTGCCCTGTGTGGAGGGGGCGTCCGTTCACAAGGAAGGAGAACGGCCCTGCACCGCCCTTGAACTTGACGACCAGAGGCTGCGCCGACTGTTCCAACGAACTGTCCCGTGCGAACCCAAGATCCAGCTCGGCTCCGTCCGGCGGATAGGATATCTGCAAGGTGTCACCCGTGCGAACCGTGCCGCGGTTTTGTGGCAAGCGGGCAAAGCGAAGCGGTTCGGGAACCTGTTGCCCGGCGACACTCATGGCTTCCGCCGGACCGTCCGGAAGCGGAACCCTGTCGGGTCCCAGGATCTGAAACGCCTCGAAGAGAATAGGTACGGCGACCGAAGCTCCCGTCGCCCCGGGCACTGGCGTGCCATCCGGGCGCCCCGACCAGATCGCCACCACATGACGACCGTCATAACCGACAGCCCAAGCGTCACGATAGCCGTAGGCTGTGCCCGTCTTGTAGGCGACGTGGTGTGTTTCTGCACTTTGCGGCTGCGGCAATCCGGAAAGAATATCGCCCACCATCCAGGAGGCCTTTTCCGAAAGGACACGGGCTGAAGACACCGGCGTCGTACCCTCTTCGCAGTCTTTGCGGCAAACGGACAGGGCTACCGGTTCGCCACCTCGAGCCATTGCGGCGTAGGCCTGGGCCAAGTCCCGCAAGGTCATGCCGAGACCGCCAAGGCTGATGGCAAGCCCCGGTGCGATGCCTTTCTCCATGACGGGATTGGCACCGGCACGTTTCAGCCGGGCAATCAGCCGTGCCGGCCCGACCGCTTCCAGCAACTTGACGGCCGGTGTATTCAGCGACAACTGAAGGGCTTCGCGCAGGGTGACCGTGCCCTGGTAGGACTGGTCGAAGTTCGTCGGCTGGTAGCCACCAATGTTGGTCGCCCGATCTTCAATGAAACTTTCCGGCAGACCGACACCTTCTTCAAAGGCAAGACCATAGATGAACGGCTTCAGCGTTGATCCGGGCGAACGTGTGGCGCGGGTCATGTCGACATGCCCCTGGCGGCGCGTGTCCAGAAGGTTCGGCGCGCCAACGCTGGCCAGAATTTCTCCGCTCTGGTGATCGGCGACCAGAATGGCCAGGGAAACTGGCGATGGCATCGTCTCGCTCTTCCGTCTCGCCAGGGATTCGATCGCACGCTGAAGCTCAAGGTCGATCGTCAACCGGTGGACAGGCAAGAGAGGCGCATCGGCACGCGCCTGCCGGCTTTCGTGCGGCGCCAGGAATGGCATTGCATAACGTATCGTCCGGACCGGTTCATTCGCAGCCGAAGCCGCATCCTCTTTGCCGAGGACACCAGCCACTGCTGCCCGGCGCAAGACACGGTTGCGGGCCTTGCGCGCCTGCTCTGGAAAACGGTCCGGCCGCCGCGCCTCAGGGCTTTGCGGCAATGCCACCAGCAGCGCAGCTTCCGCCGGCGTGAGACGCCCAGGTTCCTTGCCGAACCAGGTAAGGCTTGCCGCCCGAACCCCCTCCAGGTTGCCGCCAAAAGGCGCCCTGAGAGCATAAAGCCGCAAGATATCTTCTTTCGAAAACTCCGCTTCCAGCTGAACGGCCCTGAGTAGCTGCTCGTATTTACGCTCAAGCGACTTCGTCGGCTGCTCTTCCAGCAAACGCGCAACCTGCATGGTCAGCGTCGAACCGCCGGAAACTATGCGGCCGTTCCTGAGACTTTGCAGGGCAGAGCGAGCAAGCGCCAGCGCGTCAAACCCGCCGTGTTCGTAAAACCGCTTGTCTTCGAACGCCAGCAACATCCGGAAATAAAGCGGATCTATTTCTGGTAGTTCCACCGGCAAGCGCCATTTGTCGTCCTGGCTGGTGAAAGCCCGTAGAAGGCGGTCATTCCGGTCCAGAACGACAACCGACAGAGGCAGGTCGCCGACACGGGGCGGCGCGGACAGCGACGCATAGTCGTGCCCGACCTTTGTAATCAGGCAAACAGACAGCGCGGCGGCACCAAGACCGGCGGCAGCGAACCACCGCCGGATCATGAGCCAATTCCGCCGCGCCAACGTTTTCATCGTACGGTCGCCTTACCGCGTCGGGCCGAGAACAACCAACCTGCCGGTTGCCGTGATGGCGCGGCGGTCCGGACGATACATATCCTCTACCGACGCCGGCGGGTGCGAATAGTCGCCCGGGGTTGCAGCCCGCGCAAGATAGGCAAAGGTCAGTTCCTTGCTGCTCCAACGGGTCTGGTCCACGGCCACTTCGAAACGGTCCCTGTAGAACGCCGAATGTTCCGGCTGATCAACCGTATCGAGGAACGACAGGCCACCGATATCGCCGGAACGCACAAGCCGCGGATTGTCGATCACCAGGCCGGCAGGCAGGCGGTCAACGACCATCAACCGGCCCGGATGATCCGTCAGGGCCCGAACTGTGACGACCACAGCAAGCCGGGTGTTGACCGGAACCGCGGCCGGATCGATCGGATTGCCGTCAAGGTCGTAGACCGTGCGTTCAACCGCATAGTCCTTGCCACCTGCGGGCTCGGGCACCAGCGGCTGGCCGGCCACGGAGACAAGAAGCTCCGTTCCAGCGTCACCGTTGTTCTTCACCTCCACCGGGAAGTCGGCAACCTCGCGGCCAGCCAGCGACCAGGCGAGCCGTCCGGGCGTTACTTCACCACGAACGGAGATCCGGGCGTCTTGCGCGGATTCGTTGAGCGCATTCGCTGCCAGGAGCATCCAGGCCATGTCCTGTGTCGACCGGTATGGCTTGTTGGCCTGGGCCGTTTTCAGGAAGTCGATGGCTTCCGTCTTCAGACTGTCTTCCATGGACGCCGAAACGACATAGTCTGTCACGCCCGCGCTGTCGCGCAGGACGGAGCCGTAGTCGTCGCGATAGTACTTCGGAGCCTCCTTCGGCAGAGCGGCAAGAGCCGCCCTGAAACCGGTGGCCGCCCGGTCACGCTCGCCATAAAGGGCAAGCCCGGCAGCAACCTGTGCCTTGGCAAGCGGTGTTGCGAAGTTCTGCAGCTTGGCATCCAGGTAGTAGCGAAGATCGCCCATGGAGGCGCGGCCGTTGCGGGCCAGCACGTAGAGCGCATAGGCGATGTCTTCGCCGCCATCCTGGAAGTCGGAGGAATAGGCCAACCTGTTTTCCAGATTGTCCAGTGCCGAAGTGAACGCAAGATCAGGCACTAGATATCCCTTTTCGCGTGCACGGGTCAGGAAGTCGGTAACATAGGCATCCAACCAGGTATCACCGCCGCCGTAGCTGTTCCAGAGACCGAAATCGCCGGAAGAGGACTGGTTCGACAGGATCTTGGCAATGGCCTTGACCACCCGTTCCCGAATGGCACTATCGCCGCCAAGCCCTGCAGCCTCGGCAACTTCGCTGAGATAAAGCAGCGGCAAGGCACGACTGGTCGTCTGCTCGGTGCAGCCATAAGGATAGCGGTCAAGTGCCGCCAGCAGGCCGGCGACATCGATGCTTGCAGCACCACCGGCAGACAAGGTGATGTCAACCGTATCCGCCCGCAGGCCGTCGAGGGTGTCCGCATCCAGCGAGAGGCTGTCTCCGGATGCCAGCGAGAAGCTGGACTGACGGACAACTTCAGGCTGGGTATCTTCAACCTCGAGGCTGAAACGCTTGACGAAAACTTCGCCCTGCGGCCCGGTCAGCGACGCCACGACTTCCGACTTCGTCAGCATGTCTTCTGCCGAAACCGAGAGCAGCACCAGGGCTTTCTTGCCGTTTTCCAGATCCAGCGTACGCGACTGATCCGTGCTGCCGCCTTCCAGCCGAAGGCCGTCAGCGACCGAGATTTCGAGCGCATAAGAACCGGAAGGGCCATCGACGTTGTCGATTTCCAGGGAAATTCGCGACTGGTCTCCCGGTGCAAGGAAGGCGGGTGCGCTTGCCGTCATCACGACTGGTGAACGCACTTCCACTTCCTGGTCGGCATGACCGACGCCATCCTTTGTCCAGGCAACTGCCATCAGTTTGACGGCGCCGTTGAAGGCCGGGATATCGAAGGAGACGGTTGCTTCGCCAGTATCGCCCACGGTTACAAGTCCCGAGAACAGGGCAAGCGGTTCTTCATCTGGCGGAGGTGCATCGAGCCGCATGCCTGCGGCATCTCCTCCGGAACGGACGCGCCCGCGGGTTCCAGCCATCCGGTCGATCAACTGGCCGTAAAGATCACGGAAGTCGGTGCCGAGACGCCGCTGGCCGAAGTACCATTTCTCCGGATCCGGTGTCTTGAAGCCGGTCAGGTTCAAAATGCCGACGTCAACCGCGGCAATCGTCAGATACGCCTGGTCTCCTGCTTTCAGGTTCGCGAGTTTCACCGGAACGTCCAGTGTCGTCTCGGGCAGAATCCGGTCAGGCGCAGACAACTGCACGTCAAGCGCCCGGTCACCCGGGTCGACCTGCAGCCAGGACAGACCGACTGCCCGTGACGGCATTCGCTTCTGGTCCAGGTCCATCGGCCGGTAGAGGCTGGCCGTGACATAGGCCCCTGCCCCCCAATCGTCGCTGACAGGAATCTCGACCTCGGTTTCCTCGGCAGTCACTTCAACGGTCTTGCTGGCCAGCAATCCGCCGGAAACAACATTGACCACGGCAATACCGGCCATCTGCGGCTTGAGGCGCAGCTTGGCGGTGTCGCCGGGCCGGTAGCTGGTCTTGTCGAGGCCAACGTCCAGATAATCAGGCGTATCAGAGGACGCATCGGCAGAATACCAGCCGGCATTGAAGGTGACGCGCGTCGAGGTCTGCAGCGTTCCGCTGCCTTCAACGTCGAGACGGTATTCACCCCATTCGACCGGAAGGGATAGCTGTGCCGGCTGTCCAGCAGTCACCTGCACGGTGCCGGTGGCAACACGGCGGGTGGTGGTGATCGGCTCATAGGACCAGTTGCCGTCATAGCGGTACCATTGATACCGACGATCGACCTTGGACAGGGTCCAGCCGATGTCCGCTCCGTCGACTTCCTTGCCGTCTTCATCGATGACGATTACGGAGAAATCGGCCGGACCGCCTTCATCGACACCGCCGTCGAAGGCGGGTTTCACGCCAATGCGTGGTCCGTCGATGGCAACAGGCAGGTCCATGTCCCGTTCAACGTAGCGGCCACCCGCCTCCACCAGGCGTGCGATCAGCTCGCCGGTATAAAGCATGGTCGTCTCGGGAAGTTCGGGCATGAACACGTCGAAGGTAAGCTTGCCATCTTCATCGGTCTTCAGGCCCGACGACAGGGAGCCACGCTGTGTATAGGCATCCGCATCGGCAATGCCGAACTGATAGCCCGGGTGGGCTTCAAGCGTGCGGATGGGCCGCACGATGACATCACCTTCCAGCGTCTGGCCGCTGGCCGGAGAGCCGTAGAGATACTTGGCGTCCAGCGATACCGCTGTCGGTCCGGTACGGTTGAAGGCCTTTGCATCTGTTTCAAGTTCGAAATCGACTCGCTCGGGCTGATAATCTTCCACCAGGAAGGTCTGCTCGGTGAGAGCCCTGCCCTTCGGATCGGCGAAAACCTGCCAGGACCAGATACCCTGCTGAGCCGACGCCGCCAGCGTCACATCCTGAAGGTGGCCACCGAGCCCGCCGTCGTTCACGGTAAAGCGGGCGTGCTCCACACCGTCAGGCCGATTGAAGATGAAGGTGAGCGGAAAGTCTTCCTGAGCGGTTGCACTTGCATTGCGCAGCAGAGCCTGCGCGTGAACGGTTTCGCCGGCCTTGTAGATACCGCGATCCGTCCAGGCAAAAACGTCTAGCGGCCCCGGCGCTGCACGTCCTTCGACACCCCGGTCGGACAGATCGAACGCCGGTTTGCGCAGGTCGAGGAAGGAATAGTCGCCCTCGGACGTTTCGGCCACGAGAATACCGGGGGCCTGACCACCTCTGCCGCGGGTAAGGCCGACGGCAAATTCCGCAAAGCCTTCCGCGTTGCTGACAGCTTCACCGAGAATGTCGTTGTTGACGGCCAACAGCCGTACGGTCACGCCCTCCAGTGCCTCAGCGCTTGTGAGAGACCGGATATTGGCGGCAATGCCGTTATCGCCTGAAAGGGCCGTCAGGCCCAGATCGGACACCAGGAACCATTGCGTTGCCAGCGTGCCCCAGCGGTTCTTCTGATCGAGCTTGGACCGCGCAGTCATGGCATAGACGCCCGGTTTCAGCTCGATGCCGGTTTCCGAAATCGGTATGGCGGTCGTGATGTCCTGGTTCAGGTCGTTGCCGGTCTCGACAATTCCGGACCAGACCTTCTGACCCAGTTCGTCCTCGATCTGGTCTGCCCGCCAGCTGTCGAGCTGCCGCAGGAAGCGGTTGTCACGCAGAATATCGGCGATGGAGCGGTTGCCGATGCGGTAGATCGAGGTCTCGACTTCAGAGGTGTTCACGGAAACGATCGGAATGGTGGGGTCGCCACCAGCTGGAAGAACGTAGGAACGGCTCAAAAAGCTGACGGAGGGAGACCGGTCTTTCACATAGACAGTCAGGTCCGCGGTCTTTTCCAGCTTCTCGCCATCGGCTGCCGGCAAGCCGCTGCGTGCGGTGATCTGATAGCGGCCGCCATGCTTGAGACCATCCGCACAGATTTGGCTGCCTTCCGCCTCGATCGCGAAAGTACCCTCGCCGCTTACGCTGACATAAGGGCTCATGTCTTCGCCAAGCGGCAGTTTTTGCGAGAAGACCAGGCAAATCCGAGGCGACGCGCTGTCGGAATCGACTTCGTGATCAACGATCCGGAAGCCGTGCTCGGCAACCAGATCCGCGTATTGCCGACGGACGCTGGAATTTTCCTCGACCGCCAACGATGCCCGCAAGGCCTTGATCGCGGTCTTGTATTCGCTGCTGCGGGTCATCGCGCGGCCCACAAGTTCAAGTGCCAAGGCGCGCTCAGGTGCGCTGACCGACCGCAGATAGGCATTGATCGAGGCTGATATCGCGTTCTTGCGCTTGGTTTCCCTGTCCTGCCAGTTGTCTGGATCCTGCAGCAGCAGGGCGGTGGTGAGCTGGGTCCAGGCATCAAATTCACCCGGTTCCAGCTTGATCAGCTGCAGGAAGTCGGCTTCTGCCAGTGCGCCGTTACGCTCGCCGAGTGCGTCCTGACCGTTCCGTCGCAGCTGATCCGCAGTCTGCCCGTTCGGGCGCACCGAATTTGCAATGCTGAGGGAATAGGTCTGTGCGCTTTCCAGCTGGGATTTGGGAACAAAAACCAGCTCTGCCTTTCGGTCTGCGCTCTGGTCGGCGCGTGGCGCCTTGACTTCAACGACCCGTCCGGCGATCGCACCGGCAAAACTCTGCAGTTCGCCATAGTCGGTCTTCAGAAAACACCAGCCTGCAGAAGTGTTGAAGGTGAAAGCGCGGCACTGATTGTCGCTGAGGCAGACGGATTTGCACCCGTCCAGATCCACGTCTTTCACGGTGCGATAGTCACCACCGAAGAAATCCGCATCATCGATGGTGACAATACGCCGGTCCTGCGCGCCTGCTGCGGTGGCCAAGACACCGGCGAAACCGACGCTCGCTACAAGAAGCAGCGCGCTTTTGGCAACCTTCTTGAAACGATGCTTGAAATTGAGGGAAAGCTTTTGGGAAACAAACGAAAAAACGAACATGGCCAATCCTCCGGGGCCTATAATTTCCCCTATCAAGTCACTGGATCGTGACAAGGACAAGGCAAAATAGTTTTTAGAGTGAACTCTCCTGACACAAGGGCGTGGTCGCGCAAATGCAGACGAGATGGTCTGAGAGTTCAGCCAATCCTGCTGACCAGTTCCTCGATCAGCAGCGCAACTTCCTGGGCCGCCTTGCTGGATGGTGCGTCCTCGGTCACGGCGCGGCCTCTGCCCATTGCAGAGGCAAAGACGGTCCGGTTGCCCAGGCGGGCATTGAGCGCGTCATATCCCGAAGCGGCAATGGCGTCCGCCATCTCGCCTGTCAGGGACGCGCGGGGCGGCACGCGGTTGAGCACCAGAAGTGCGGGGGTATCTTCACGCGCAGCCATCTCGATCGTCTGCGAGGTTGCCCAGAGATCGACCGGCGTCGGCTGGATCGGAACGATCACGAAGTCAGCGGCGTCGATTGCCGGCTTGGCATCACTGTCGGTCTTGGGCGGTGTATCGATGACAACGTAACCATGGGACTTTGCGAGCGAACGCGCCTCACGCCTTGCGCCCCAGCCTGACGCGGTGCGGAATTCAAGACCGGTATTGTCTTCGCCAAAGTTGTCTTCGCGTGCCTCGAACCAGGTCCCCAAAGAGCCTTGCGGATCCACATCGAGGATTGCCACCGGTTCGCCGGACTTTTTGGCAAGCGCAACGGCAAGATGGGCCGCAAGGGTTGTCTTCCCCGACCCGCCTTTTTGCTGTGCAACCGTCAGAATCCGCCCGGACATGCCTAAACCTCCAGAATTTCGCCAATATATTGCGCTGATGTTTTTCGCAACGCAACAAATCTATGTCTTATCCAAATGAATTTACGTTGCGTTTCCGGAATTATGGCTATGATCACCAGTGGTATTTTTTAAAAACTGCCGTCAAGGGAGGCGCACCTGAAGGAACTGCAAGAGCGAAGCTGGGCCTTGCGATGGCGCAATCCGGCGTTCTGCAAACGCCTTTTGTATGACGCGCTGAAACGGCAGCCGGAACCGGAACCCGGCAACCGTCCCCTTCAGTTCAATCTTGCATGGCTGGAGCGTTGGTCCGGTCATTTCGATGCGGCGGCAAAGCTTGCAGACAAAGCCTTCTCGATGATGGATCCGAGGCAGGATCCGGAAGGCTGGTCCGAGCTTCTGGTCATCAAGTCGGTTTGCGTCTACAGCCTCGGTGAACTCAGCCAGGCCGATGCCATTCTGGGAGAAAGCCTGGAGATCCTCGGCGCGGCAACTCACGGACGCGCAGGTATCGAGCCGCTGACCGTGCTCGCCAACATGTGCGCCTATTATCATGACTACGAAAAGGCTCAGTCCAAGCTTCAGGAAGCCATGGACATCGCTGATCGGCTGGGCCTTGTTTACGAGCGTTCGCACATCCTGCAAACCCTATCGCGCACTGAATTGCGGTGTGGCAGTCCCGAGGCAGCCGTCGAAGCGGCAAAGGCGTGCCTGGAAGATGCCCTGGAGCATCGCAACGCCGTGAACCTGCCTTACGCCTATGAAGTGCTGGGAGCGGCGCTGGTGGAAACCGGGGCATTGAAGGAGGCGCGCGCCTGCGCCGCCAAGGGCCTGGCAGCGGCACAGTTCAGCCAGGATCACCGGGTTGCCTGCCACCTTTACTACGTGCTCGGATTGAGCCTTTTCGAAGAGAAGCGCTATGACGAAGCGCGCGCCGAACTGGAAAACGGTCTGCTGAACGCTGCCGGTGCCGACTATCACCACTGGACGCGAAACTTCTACCTCAAGCTCTCCCAGACCCACGAAGCCCTGGAAGAACACCGCAGTGCACTCGACTATCTGAAGGCCTATGTGAAACTTCAGAAGAAGATGTTCACCGAGGAAACGGAACGCCAGAGCAACGATTTCCGGAACCGTCTGGAATTCCGGCTTGCACACAGCAAAGCCGATTACGAGAGGGAATTGCGCACCAGAACCGAAACCTTGAACACGGAATTGCAGGAGGCGAACACGAGCCTTCTTGAACTCAACGCCCAGATCGAATTCAACGCACTGCACGACGCGCTGACAGGTGTCGGCAATCGGCGCATGATGTCGAAATTCTTCGAAACGACCCGGCTCAGCGTGGGCCCCGGCGTCAAAGTTGCCGCCATTCTGATCGATCTGGACCGGTTCAAGACCGTCAACGATCACCATGGCCATTCGGTCGGTGATCAGGTCATCAAGGCAGTGGCGGAACGGTTGTCGGATTTGCTGCAACAAGATGAGACGATCATCCGGATGGGCGGCGACGAATTCCTGATCCTGTCGACACGGCGCACTGACGCGGACAGTCTATCCGCCCTAGCAGACAGGATCGTTTACGACATCAACCTGCCGATCCCGATCAAAGGGGCGGTGGACAGGACAGTCGGCGCAAGCGTCGGGGTCTCGGTTCAGGCGAACGGCCCGGACCTCGAATATGAGCTTCTCAGGACCGCGGACGAGGCCATGTACCAGGCCAAGAAAACGGGCCGGAACAGAAGCTGCCTCCATTCCAGTGTGCCGCTTTCCATTCCCCAGAACGCTTCCTGATCGGCACCTGTCAAGCAAGGTTCACCCTATTTCAGCCGGTTGCCCGTGGGCTATTTCCCCCCCAGCACCGAATACACATTCCAGGACGGACGTCCTGTTACCGGGAGGCCGTGGCGTGCCTCGGCCTTGCGGATGCCTTCACGTGTGGCCGGGCCGACCTTTCCGTCCGGTTCACCGACGTTGAAGCCGTTGCGGTTGAGAAGCTTCTGCAGCTCCACACGCTGAGCACGGGAAAGACCGGGGTTGTCCGTCGGCCAGGGTGTCTTGAACGGGTCGCCGCCTGATACGAGTTCCGACAAAAGGGCGATCGCCAGACCGTAGGAGGTTGATGCGTTGTAGGAGCGCAGGGCCCGGAAGTTGCGGGTCACCAGGAAGGACGGGCCACCCGCTCCTGCCGGCTGGATCAGCGCTGCATCCAGATTGCCGGAAAGACCGCCGCCGTCGATTTTGGTGAAGCCTCTTTTGGCCCAGGTCGACAGGGAGGAATAGTTCTTCAGACCCGACGGCCCACTGTAACTCTTCGGTGCCTTGACCTCGTATCCCCAAGGCCGGCTGTTGCTCCATCCGGCATTTTTCAGAAAGTTTGCCGTTGAAGCCAGAGCATCGGGGACAGAATTCACCAGGTCCTTGCGGCCGTCGCCGTCAAAGTCGACCGCAAGACTGTTGTAGGTGCTCGGCATGAACTGGGTTTGCCCGAAAGCCCCTGCCCAGGAGCCGACGAAGTCTTTGGCCGGCACATCCCCTCGTGAAGCAATCTGCATGGTCTTGATCAGTTCGCCCTGGAAGTATTTCTGGCGCCGTTTGCCGGCGCAAACCAGATTGGCCAAAGCATGTGGGGTGTAGAAATCGCCGCGGAAGTTGCCGTAGTCACTCTCGATGCCCCAGACCGCCAGAACCACGTGCCGGTCGACACCGTACCGCTTTTCGATGGAGGTGAGTGTGCTGTTGTGTTTTTTCAGGTTTGCCTTGCCGTCCTGGATCCGCTGCGCGTCGACCAGAAAGGCCATGTAATCCCAGATTTCGGTCTTGTGCTCAGGCTGGGACGTCGAGAACCGGATGACCTTCTCGTCAAAGGTTGCACCTGACAGCATGCGCTCGGCGATGTCCGGCCGGACGCCTGCGGCAACAGCCTGTTTCTTCAGGGATGCAACACAGCTTTCGATCGCAAAGGCCGATCCTGCCATGGCCATCATGGACAGACCGGTTCCGAACGCAACATTCACAAGATGATTTCGCATGCCCTGGCGCACAGCCCCCTCCGCAGCTTCGAAGCAATTTCCGAACGCTGACACGCTAGCGCGACATAAATGCGGCAAAAAGGGGGTACCTGCAGTTATCAAGATAAACCCGGTGCCGTTACCGCGCCGGGTTTATCACTTTCAGGTCAGACGGACCTATTTGCCTTCAATCAGCTTCCGGCGCAGCCAACCTGAGGTCTGATCCATCAGGATCACGACAATGATTGTCAGGATGATGATGTAGCTGGTGTTTTCCCAATCGCGCGAGGTCTTCATGGTTTCGACCAGCAAGAGACCGATCCCCCCCGCCCCGAGAGCACCGATGACCGTGGCTGACCGAGTGTTCGATTCCAGGTAGTAGAGGACCTGGGACACGAAGACCGGCAGGATCTGCGGGATCACACCGTAGCGATACCGCTGGATCTGATTGGCGCCGGTCGCCCTAACGCCCTCGACCTGCTTGTTGTCGATGTTCTCCAGCGCTTCGGAAAACAGTTTGCCGAGCGAACCGGTGTCGGTGAAGGCAATTGCCAGAGCCCCCGTCAGCGGCCCGAGACCGAAGGCGCGAATGAAGATCAGCGACCAGATCAGCATGTCGATGCCGCGCAGGAAATCGAAGAGGCGGCGTGTTCCGAACCGAAGCAGCTTCGACGGCGTGAAGTTGCGAGCTGCAAGAAACGCCAGCGGCAATCCGAAGAATGCGGCCGTGAGAGTGCCGAGAACGGCCATCATGATGGTTTCGAACAAGGCGGTAAGAACCTTGCCGTGCTGCCAGTCAGGGTTTTCCAGAAACTCGTTCACGATGAACCAGATGTTCGACGTTTCCGGATCCATTCGGTCCGAGCTCAACGCCAACGCATAAAGCTGGCTGAAGGACATGCCGTAAAGTGGTGAGCGGAACGGAAACCAGAAGTTCTCCCAACCCCCGAAATAGTTGTGAACCTCGATCTTCGTCTTGGTGACCTGAAGGCGCCGATCAAGGGTCGGGCGCACATCGAGCTTGCGCGGGTCGATCTTGATCCAGTCCGGTGCCGGCCTTGCCGGCAGAACCGTTTCGACACCATCGGCAGTCGCGGTGCCCTCCACCACGCCATAGCCCGGGATGGTGAACAGGGCTGTCCTGCCATCGATCTCGACCTTGTAGCCATCGCCGAGGTCAACCACACCATTTTCGCCGCTGAGCTGCACCCAGTCAGGCACCTTGGCGTTGTCGTAGGTAGCGGTGCGCTCGCCTTCGATCGCAACTTCGAACTCGTTGTCCCGGAAGCTCTTTGTGACGTGAACTTTGTAGGCGACGCTATCCGTTGCCAGGATCACCGCCCGTTCCGGCTGGGCACGAGAGAGCAGTTCCGGCACCCCGAAGGCGAACCACGTGTAAACGAGGTAGGTGAAGATCGCGAGCGGCACGACGACAGTGAGCCATGCGCGCCGGCGGACCTGGTTCCAGACCAGAGCCTGGGTGACAGGTGTTTCGAGCGTATCGACGGTCATGAGATTTCCCCTCAATGCGCCCGGCCGGACCCGACCAGCTTGCCGCGCAGATAGGACGACAGTTGGTCGATGGCCATGATGGTTATGAACAGAAGGACGAAGATAGCGGCGGTTTCATCGCCTGCACCCTTGCCCCAGCCGATCGTGCGGCGAAGTTCCTGGCCGATGCCGCCAGCGCCAACGAAGCCGAGAATGGCAGAAGCACGCACATTGATTTCAAGGCGCAGTAGGAAATAGCTGAGATAGTTCGGCGCCACCTGGGGCAGCACCGCAAACCGGATGCGTTGCAGCCAGCTGGCCCCACAGGCCGACAGGCCCTCGATGGGCTTGCGGTCGATGTTCTCGTTCACTTCGGAAAAGAGTTTGCCGAGCGCACCTGCGGTATGAAACGCAACAGCGATCATGGCTGGTACAGGGCTGGAGCCGAGTACGAAGATCAGGAACAGCGCAATGATCAGTTCGGGAAAGGCACGTGTGATGTCCATGATGCGGCGAACCACCGGGATCAACGGTCCCCAGCTGTCGACATTGCGTGTGGAGGCCATGGCCAGCACCACCGCCATCGCGCCGCCCAGAAGGGTCGCAACCGCGGCAATGTTCAAGGTTTCCAGCATGGCCGGAACGAACTGCAGCATCAGCGAGAAAAAGGCCGGACCGGCTTCAAAGGCTTCTACGACGATCTCGCCCGGATAGTCGAAGAATTTGGAAAGACCCTGAATAAATCCACCGGAATTCATCGAATTGGATTTCGAATAACCGGAGACCAGAACCGCTACGACCAGCAGCAACCCTATCAACGAATAGAGCTGGCGGCGTTTGCGCATGGACAGGATTTCCTGCTCGAGTGCGGCAACAGCCATTGTTTGGGACCTTTACTTGATGCTCACTTCATCCGAAGCGGGGTGGCTTAGCTGGATCAACTCTTCGAAACCTGGCGATCCTCGCCCTGTGGAGCCACTTCTGGCGGAAAGTCGATTCCGCTGGCCGATACTTGAGAAAACGCGGGCCGGAGACCGGCCCGCGCGGAGATCGGAAGTTCCGATTACTCGCTCTTTGCCTTACGGGCAGCGACGATGGACTCGTAAGCCGCATGGGTGATCGGTTCGAAGCCGCGTGCTTCACCGGCCATCACGCCGTAACCACATTCCTTGTCTTCCTTGACGAGGTTGGCCATCAGCTCGGTCATCTTTGCCTTGATGTCGTCCGGCAGCTTCTTGGACAGGACAACCGGGCCTTCCGGGATCACCGGCGAACGCCAGATTTCCTTGATCTCGGTCATGTCGACCAGACCCGCATCGGTTGCCTTGCGCAGAGCGCCGGAATTGTAGCCGTCTTCCCATTCGCCGAGACCATCAGCCCAGGTCACACCGCCGGCGATGTCGCCGTTGAATACGGCAACGATGGTCTGCTCGTGACCGCCGGTGAAGACGACGTCGGAGAAATACTCACCCGGCTTCATGGAGTAGCCGAGTTTCGGGATTTCGATGGACGGGATCAGGTAACCGGACGTGGAGTTCGGATCGCCGAAGCCGAAGGTCTTGCCCTTCATGTCTTCCAGGGAGTTGATCTCGCTGTCGACGCGGGCAAAACCGATGGAGTAGTAGCCGTAGCTGCCGTCGTTGTTGACCTTGACCAGAACCGGCTCAACGGCTTCCGGGTCGGTCAGGAAGACTTTTGCGTAGCCGGAAGCACCGAGCCAGGCCATGTCGAGGTTACCGCCGAGCAGGCCTTCGATAACGCCGTTGTAGTCTGCCGGAGCAAACAGCTTTGTCGGAACGCCGAGCAGTTCCTCGGTCTTTTCGCGCAGGCATTCGTTGGCACGCAGACGGTCGGAAGCATTTTCGCCGCCGAGCAGGCCGATACGGAATTCCGTGATTTCCGCTGCACCGGCAACAGAAGCATTCAGAGCGATCATGCTGACGGCAGCAAGCGCAGCAACTTTAGCAACGAGTTTCATTTGGGACACTCCCCGAGAGTTCTCAATTTTGATGACGTTAAGCGGGTGCGCAGCCGGATCAGACCGCTGCTGCCGCCGGGGTCATCGCACCGGCGGATTCTCTGGAACCGGACTGGCCGGCATCGATGGCGGTGGATGTCGCCGCCTCGTTAAAGCTCTCATCGGCACCGTAGATTTCGCGTGCGACGGCTGTGGTCAGCGCTTCCGGCGCCCCGTCGAACACGAGGAAACCGTCGCGCATGCCAATCACCCGGTCGCAATAGGTCCGGGCAGTGTCGAGCGTGTGCAGGTTGCAGATGACGATCTTGTTGTCGCGCTCGTGAATTTCACGCAGCGCATCCATGACGATCTTGGCATTCATCGGATCGAGCGAGGCAATCGGCTCGTCCGCCAGGATCATGTGCGGGTCCTGCATAAGAGCGCGGGCAATCGCAACACGCTGCTGCTGACCACCGGACAGCTCCTCGGCCCGCTTGGTGGCTTCCTGGGCAATGCCCAGTCTGTCGAGCGCACCAAGCGCCGAATTGACGTCTTCCTGGCTGAAGATGTTGAAGAGGCTCTTCAAGGTGCCGTGACCGTTGAGGCGCCCCAACATGACGTTGGTGACAACATCCAGGCGCGGCACCAGGTTGAACTGCTGGAACACCATGGCGCAGTCGCGCTGCCAGCGACGCATCATGCCACCTTTCAGGCTGAGAATGTCCCGGCCATCGAACAGGATCTGTCCGGCGCTGGCAGGGGTCAGCCGGTTGATCATGCGCAGCAAGGTTGACTTGCCGGCACCGGACCGACCGATGATCCCGACCATCTGCGGTTTTTCGATATTAAAACTTACTTTGTTGACCGCGGTCCGAGACCCGAAGGTCTTGGTGACTTCCTGAAATTGAATCACGCGCCAGCCCTGTCCGTTGTGTTCGTCGTGCTGCGCGACAAGAGCCACCGGACCATTACAGAAAAATGACATTCCTTTGTCGGGGAGCCCAAAATTTTATGACAAATCAATGACATCCCGGCCTGAAGCATCGGCAGAACAACCATCTCCAGCGGGAATTCCGCAGCGCTCTCAGCGCTTTCCGAGCCCCCTTGGCGTCACACATGCCTGGCTGAAATTTACTCGGAAATCAGTGCTCAAATACAAGGCTTCTACCCGCCAAATGCCGTTTTCACCGCTGTGGATGCATGCAAAAAAAGTGATGGGAGTCACGCCAGTGTCATCAAAGCGTCACGACCGGTGCCAGCAACACGGCTACAAACCGTTTCCGCACTCCTTCCAACGCTATTTGGAGCATCCATGTCCGCCCCGACCCAGAAGCCTTCCCTGACCGAAGCCCCGAACATTCACCCGGAGGCCAGGGTGCTGAATTGTGATCTCGGCATCTGGACCGAGGTTGGTGCACGCACGGAAATGCGCGAAAGCAGCATGGGGGACTATTCCTATATCGTTCAGGAAGGCGATGTCGTCTGGTCGACCATCGGCAAGTTCTGTTCCATCGCCCGACGCGTCCGCATCAATCCGGGAAACCACGCAACCTGGCGCGCCTCCCAGCACCACTTCACCTACCGCGCTGCTGCCTATGACCTTGGCGAGGACGACGCGGATTTCTTCCAGTGGCGCAAGGACGACTGGGTCACCATTGGCCATGATGTGTGGATCGGCCACAATGTCACGGTGCTTGCCGGCGTCTCGATCGGCACCGGAGCTATTGTTGCAGCCGGGGCAGTCGTTTCCAAGGATGTCGCCCCCTACACCGTTGTTGGCGGTGTGGCCGCCAGGGAAATCAAACGGCGTTTTACCGAACAGCAGGAACAGGCGCTGATCGATATCTCCTGGTGGGACTGGTCCCATGAAGAGCTGAAGCAGCGGCTGCCCGATTTTCGCAAGTTGTCGATCGACGCGTTCATCGAGAAGTATCGCTGATCCCGCAGGTGGCGCGGACACCTGCTCAGGTGAGCCGTGCTTCTTTTCCCGCTGCACAAAATTCCCGGGACGCGTTACACTTGCACCATGCAAACAGAAACCGCCGTTCTTGAAAGCAGTCTTGGACCGTCGCTGCGGCGCTGGCGCGTACTGAACCGGGTCAAGCAAGAAGCTCTGGCGCATGAACTTGGCGTCTCGCAGACGAGGATATCGCGCTGGGAGAGCGGCAAGTCGCAACTGGATGACAGCGACAGGGCGAAGATCACCCGTCTGTTGAGGGCACGTCCGGAGAGCGCCGCCGACAAGGCCCTGCTTGATCTTGTCTCCCGGTCCGCAGTTCCCGTGCATCTGGTCTGCGACCTCACACACAGGCTGCTGGCCATATCCGTACCGCGTGCCTGCGAATGGCGCGCACCGGTGAACGAGTTTCTGAACCGGCCCCTATGGCGTTTTGCGTCCGAAGGCATCCGGGCAACGGAGCACAGACTGACCGACTATGGCTGGTTCGAGCCGGATGCTCCTGACATTGTCTACCGAACGGAACACGTCGATTTCCCGGAAATGACCATCCCGGAGAGCATCATCCGGATTTCGCGCCTGCCGCTGTCAGACGGACGGTTTGCGCGGCTGGTCCGTGAAGAACAGGATGCCGCATAAATTATGCGGTAACTCGTCTGGCGCGGTGGCCCGCAATAATCTGGCCGCCATGACAAAGACGCCCCCTTCCCTCGATCTTCCTGAAATTTCCCACACCAGACTGACGGGCCTGCTGGACTTCCTTCAGGCTGCAGAGCAGCTGAAGGACACGCTTCGCTCGGGTTCGACATCCGGCGGCAGGCCGGAGAGCACTGCCGAACATAGCTGGCGACTAGCCTTGATGGTTCTGTTGTTCGAACCAGAGCTGAAAGAAATCGACATGCTCAAACTCCTGAAGCTGACGCTTGTGCATGACCTGGGCGAAGCCATCTCCGGAGATGTCCCCGCTCCACTCCAGTCGCCGGGTGACGACCGACAGGAACGCGAGAGGCGGGACTTTCTGACCTTGTGCGAACCGCTGCCGGGTGACGTGGCTGGCGAGCTGACCTCCCTCTGGGATGAGTATGCAGCGGCACGAACCTCTGAAGCCCGACTTGCCAAGGCGTTCGACAAGCTGGAGACCATGCTTCAGCACGTTCTGATGCCAAGGCAAGCACCTTCATTTTATGAGTTCAACCTGGGTTACGGCCGTGATCGCACCGATTGCAGTGCTCTCACGCGCCAGTTGCGTGACGAAGTCGACGAGCTGACCCGCACCATGATGACGGGCGCAGGACGGGAAATCGCCTGATTGCACCAGAGACTTTGCCGCTCAAGGGTGCCTGGCGCCTTGCCGGGCGGTCAGCAAAAAAGGTCAGGCAGGTTCTTATTTCTCGTGTTTGGGTTTACCCTTCTGGTTGTGCCGTCCAGTCACTGCCGGAGGAACCAGCATGTACACCATTCTGCCCCGCAGCCAGGGTGCCGTTCTCGGTGTCGAGATTTCCGGAAAAATCGATATTGATCAGGAAAAGAACCTGATCGCCAAGGCCGAGGAGATGATTGAAGATCAGGGCAAGATCAGCGTTCTGGTCGTTCTTGGCGATCATGTCGGCGTTTCCTTCGAGGCCGCTAAGGCGGACATCCGGTGGGTGCTTGCCAACATGCAGCATCTCAACAAGATCGCCATCGTTACGGACAGCAAGCTGCTTGCCGCCCTCGTTGCGATCGACGCCACGTTTGCACGGATGGTCGGCATTCAGGAAAAGCACTTCGACCGGGATGAAATCGATATCGCCTGGCACTGGATCGAAACGCCGGTCTGAGGCCAAGCCGTCGGCGATTTCTGCCACTGAGGCTGCCGTCCAGCCTCATCTGACAATTCAGTTCTGGCAGGTCAGCCCTGGCAGGTCAGTCCGGAAACTCAGGCGTCAGCGAGCTGTTCATCACTCAGGAAGGCAACCTGGTTCACTTTCCCGTCCCTGACCTCGATCATCTGGCCCTGAGGCACTTCCATCCAGCATCCGCGGGCTTCATCCAGCGGTTCGGACACCACCATCACACCGTCGTCATACACCCGGTAATAGAGCGTCGGCGCCAGGTTGTCCGAAGCATAGCGGGCGGCATAGAGCGTTTCACCATCCGACCAGCCGGCAGCAAAACGCATGTGCGGCGTCGTTCCGGCGTATTTGGACAGGGCTTCTGCTTCGAACACAGCTCTCGCCATGGCCGCGCGCGGGTGGAGATTGAGTCCATAGGCGAGCGCGACCAGAAACAGACTTTCGCTGTCGGTGCCGCCAATGCGGTCGCGGTAAAGGTCGTCCGGGATCATGTTGTCGAGGCGACGCTTCACCTTGTCGTAGCCGCCGACCTGACCGTTATGCATGAAGGTCCAGCGCTGGAACGTGAACGGATGGCAGTTGTCCCGCGTGGTCGCCGTTCCGGTTGAGGCGCGCACATGTGCCAGGAAGTGGCGAGACCGGATGTGCTTGGAGATCTGCAACAGGTTTGGATCCGACCAGGCGGGCCGGACGTCCTTGTAGACACAAGGAGTGTCCCGGTCGCCGTACCAGGCAACGCCGAACCCGTCGGCATTGACCGATGTCTTGCAGGACAGCGCGTTGCGGCTCTGGTCGATCAGCGAATGCGCCGGATCGCAAATGACTTCTTCCAGGTATTTGGGAGCTCCGCTCCAGGCAGCCCAGCGGCACATGTCGACTTGGTGTCCTTCAAGCAGCGTCTTGCATGGCCTTGAACCGGGCCGTGGTTTCATCGCACGCGTAGTAATCCGCGGCCGGATAAGGATGCAGCGCCAGATCTTCGACGGCGGCAATGATCTTGTCCGCCTTGTCTACTGTCATGAGCACTGAAAAATTGAGCCGTGTCCAGCCGGGTTTCTTCAGTTCTTCACCGGAAAGAATACCGACCCTCAACGCTTCGGACTGTTCCGGACCGATATCCAGCAACCGATGGGCATAGGGTCCGGCACAGGCGCAGCCACCACGGGCCTGGATGCCATAGATGTCCGACAGCATGCGGGTGACGAGCTGCTGGTGCACATAGCCTCCGCGTTCCAGATCCTTCACACGGAACGAGAACACGGGTAGCACGTGACGGGCCTTGTCGTTTCCGAGGATCTCGATCGCCGGATTGTCACGCCAGACCGCCAGCGCTTTGGCGCGCCAGGCGGCGTTCCGCTCGTCCATGAGCCGCTGCCCAATGGCTTCCTTGACCAGAAAGGCGAGCGCCGCCCGGATATCGCCGATCACGTTCGGCGTACCGGCTTCCTCGCGGGCTGAAAGATTGTCTGAATAATCGTGAGCCCAGGGTGAGACGAAGCGTACCGTCCCTCCGCCCGGAAAGACCGGTGTCGCCTTGCTGACAGCTTCCTTGCGCACGATCATGACGCCTGACGCGGCTGGCCCACCGATGAACTTGTGCGGCGAGACAACAACCGCATCTTTCTGGGCATCCGTGCCGGCTTTCATATCTACCGGGAGGTAAGGGCCGGAACCCGCGCAATCCCAAACGCTGAGCGCGCCGTAACGCTTCAGAATGTGTGTGACCGCCACGTCGTCGGTAACGATGCCGGTTACGTTGGACATCAGCGAAAATGCTCCAACAATCAGCCGGCCGGACCCAGCCTTGCGCAAGACATCCTCCAGCTCGGCGAGATCAGGTCCACCAGTCTCCGCTTCGTCTATCTCGATCACCTCCGCTCCGCTCTCGCGCCAGGGCAGAATGTCTGAGTGATGTTCATAGGGACCGATCACAACAAGTGGCTGTTCGCCCTGCTCTGCCGCGGCTGAAACACCAAGAAGATGTACAAGCCGGTTAAGGCCCGCGGTTGCCCCCGAGCCGCAAAAGACCGTCGCGTAGCCCAGGTCAGCCCCGCAAATGCGGGCGATTTCAGATCGCGCGGCCTCGCGCATTCGTGTCATTGCGCTGCCGCAGTAGGAAGCCTCGGTGTGGCTGTTCGCGTAGACCGGCAGGATTTCTTCCAGAACGAAATCCTCGACCTGGCGCAGTGCCCGCCCGGAGGCGACGTAGTCGGCATAGATCAGCTCGCGCTCGCCAAACGGGCCTGAGATGGTTGCCCCCTCGCCGATCAATCCCGCGCGCAGGCGGGAAACCAGGTCCGGAGATTTCAGTTCCTCGATGAAATGATCGAGTGCCGTGCCTGTTTTTTGGGTCATCTTGTGCTCCGAAACGCCTTTTTCGGATCATACGACCCCTTTCACTGGGATATCTTCACCTCATTCGATTGTTTTACGCTCCAGATCGTGTCAATTGATCGAACATGGAGAAAAAATTCGATCATATTGATCGCGCGCTGCTGCGCGCCCTGCAACGCGACGCACGTCTTTCGCAAAGAGACCTTGCCGACAAGGTCGGTCTTTCCCAGAACGCCTGCTGGCGCCGGTTGAAAACGCTGTACGACAGTGGATTGATTGAAGGACATACGATCCGGCTGGACCCGGCGCAGCTCGGGTTGAATCTCACGGTCTTCGTGATGATCCGGACCCGGCACCATTCCAAGGAGTGGCTGGAAAGGTTCAGGGGCGAAGTGGTGGCCATTCCGAACGTGATCGATTTCTACCGGATTGCCGGAGACTACGACTACATGCTGAAAGTGGTGGCCGAAGACATGAATGCCTTCGACCGCGTCTATCAGCGCCTGATCGAGAAAGTCGATCTGGATACGGTCACGTCGTACATGACCATGGAATCGATCGCGGATGCCCGCGACCTTCCAATCTAGGTTTTCTCAACGGCGGCGTCCGCCACCTCCCCTGCGCGCACCGCCACCGCCGCCATGACGTTGCGGGCGTGCCTGCGGACGTGAGCGCTGAACGTTGCGCTGCCGATTGACCTGCCGGTTGCCTGCCGTTCTCGCCCGGTTGTCCCTGCTCAGGTGTGCAGGCGCCTGGGGTCGGGCCGCCGGACGTGTGGCAGGGCGGGTCGCCGGTCGCTGCACATTCGGCTTCTGGATATTCGGTCGTTGCACATTGGGGCGCTGAACGTTGGGACGCTGCGCCGGTCGTTGGACGTTTGGGCGCTCCACATTCGGCTTTTGAACATTCGGGCGTTGGACGTTGGGACGCTCGATATTCGGACGCTGGCCAGCAGGCAGGTTGGTCGGGCGTTGAACGTTCGGCCGGTTCTGGATCTTGTCGCCAAGGGGGCGGTTGGCAAGGGCTGCTCCTGCGCCGGCGCCAATCGCTCCCCCGGCCAGTCCGGCACCAATGTCACCCACGCGGTCCTGGATTGCCTCGCGGGAGGGCGCAGCGACTTCGCCCCAACGACCACCCTCGAATTTCTGCCATTTCTCGCCGTCGCGGCGATAGACGCTACCGTCCCGGCCGGCAAAGACGTCACCACGACGATCAAGGTTCGCTACACGGCCCAGATTGCCGTCCTGCTTCCAGCGCTGCACGGCGCCAGCCTGGATATCGCGCGTGCGTGACCATTCCGGCCCGCTTACGACCTTTCCGCCCCAGGAGCCGTAAATGCCCCGGGCTCCGCCAACCACGACACGATTGCCGGTGCGCGGATTATAGGCGCTGATGAAGCCTGCACTGCCGCGCGGGCCGCTGATGGCGGCACCACGAATGTAGCCGCCCGTACGCGGATTATAGATGCCGCCGCCGGCGATGCCGCGCAGCGGACCGTAGGCATAGCCATAGCGTCCGAAAGTGCCACGGACCGGATTGTAGAAGGCACCGATCCCGTAGCTCACCGGACGCGGGAAGTAGATCGGGCGCAGCCCCGGACGGTACCAGGGCCGATAATAATAGCCTGTGCCGTAAACGAAGACGCCCCAGGACAGGAACCCAGCCAGATAGCCCATCGTGTAGCCGTACCAGACCGCTCCCGGTTCGCTGTCGTAGATGCGCACATAGGTGGTGTTGTAGACCGGGGAAGACGGCGGAATGGTGTAGATCTCGTCAGGAACCGCCGTGGCAACTGTAAATGGTCCTTCCGGGCTGTCTCCGACAAACCAGACACCGTCCTGCAGCACGTAGTATTTCGCACCGACCTGGATCACCTGGTCGCTGGTATTGACCGCGTAGGACATCGACGTGCCGTCGATCTTCTCGAATTCCGGATCGCCGGCATAGGAGACATCCGCACTGACGGAACCGACCTCAACGCGAGCCGTTGTCGGAATGCTGGCTTTCAGCCGTGCCTGCGAGGCTTCAGAAGTGCCTGGAATGGACGAACGGACCGAATAGTAAGGCGCGTCTTCCGGCAGGTTCTGAAAATCGGAGGGCATGTCCGGAGTGGTGAAAGTCCACGGCCCGTCGAGCGAGGTGGACTTGAACCAGCGGCCGGATACCAGAATGTACCAGGTGGACGTGGATTTCAGGAAGAACACGTCGCTTTCGGTGTTGGACGCCCATTCCAGATCGGTGCCATCCACCGGTTCCAGAGCCGGTTCGCCGTCAAAGACGATCATTTCGGCCGGTGTGTCTGAATAGATCACCTTCGGCGGAGTATTGTCCGCGAACGGTTCCCCCGGGATCGCTTCCCGGGTTTCCTTCCAGTTATCGTCATCTGGAAGAGACCCGATCAGATCCGGCAGCTTGTCGACCGCTTCCCACCCTGCCGAGACGTCCTTGGTTTTCATCCAGGATTTTTCATCGCGCAGATAGAGTTCGCCGCTCTCGTCGATTTTCAGAATGTCCCAGTTGCTGTTGACCACGAAGCTGAGCCCCTGATCACCCTTGACTGGCGCAAAGATCGGCGTGCCTTCGGTCTGCACGAGAATGGACGGCTCGGTAGAGACATAGATAGGCGGTGCTTCCGAACTCAGGCCCTGGACATCCTCCATGCGCTGGTATTCGGCAAGGCCTGCGGTAATCCGATCCTCTTTCACGGTGATCGTACCGGTCGGCATGATCTTGCCGACCTGAAGCGACAGGTCAGTGAGGGATTCCCGGTCCAAAGCCGAAAAGTTCAGTTCCGTTACCTGGATCTGGTTGATGTCAACTTCGCTCTTGTCGGTGTCGGCCACGGTCGCGCCGCTGACACCGATCACACCAAAGACAGGCTTGGCATCCTTGTCCTTAATGTATTCCGCTGCCACCATCGCCTTCAGGGTCTTGAAGTTGTCCCACTCGGTGAATTGCGGCTGGTAGAGCACCAGCGTCGCCCCGGCGTCGGTCTGGAAAGACCGCGGCCAGCCGGTCGTCTGTTCCGGCTCGCTAAGCTGAAGATACTGTCCGCTGACAAACCCGTTCTGGCCGTTGTAGCTGATTGAACACCAGGCCCCGCTGTCATCGCAGTTCTCCATTTCGACCTGCGTGCCGGACGGCACCGTTCCCAGTGAGCCGAAGTTCGTTCCCGGGCCTTGTCGGAAATTCACGTTGGCGGTCGTCAGGGCCGGCGCGGCAAGCACGCCGTTTACGAAAACCGTTTGCAAAATCAAAGTGGAAGACAAAAGAACGGAAAGAGACTTACGCATTGGGACCTCCCGGGGGCCGGTTCAACCAACCCTGTCGATGTCGGTGCATGTGTCTGTGCACGTGACGGGAACCTGTGCGTTCCCGAGGCAAGCTAAATTTCGTTGTCACGCCTATTCCCTGTGAGGGGCGTCACGGGTAAATCTTACGTGGAGTGATATTCTATCCGCAAGATCACGTTGAAAAAAACTGCATTTCGACCAGGAGTTTAAGGGAATGGTGAAGCGTTACGCTCTGGCAGCCGTATTGGCGGGCTTGGTCTCGATCGGCTCTTTCCCGCTCGCTGCTCCGCAGAAAGCCTGGGCAGAGATATTTTATTGCCAGAGCACGCGCACACCCAACGGCAGCGAGCCCTACTGCAACTTTATGCTTTTCGACAAGGCCTTCACCCGCCACATGCAGGTAATCGTCGCCCAGGGCGCGCGGCGGGACGTGGCCGTGAACGGCCGCTACGACGTCTTCTGCGTCCTTGTTCAAAACCACAGGAACGTGCCGGACAATTTCGCCTACCGGAAACAGCAGTGCAAGAAGTCGGACACGGGCCGAGAATACCAGGTGCCGATCCGCGCCATCAACCTGCGGCGCGGACGGGATGGCTTCAGTTCCAACAACGTGCAGTCCCTGTTGCCGAAGGAACGCTGGTAGCCCTTTCTCGCCTGCCGGACTGGCAAGAAAAAAGCCGGCACGACAAATGTCGTACCGGCCAGGTTTCCAGAGAAAAATCGTCTTGTCAGCAGGCGACGGAGGAAAGCGCCTGAGATCGTAGCGTCACGGCCTGACCCGTACGGGCAGACTGCTGTGCCGCCAGCCCCATTTCCACGGCCCGCCATCCGTCTTCAAGCGTCACTTCAGGTGACGGCTTTTCACCGCGTACGACAGCCACGAAGCCTTCGTGCTGATAGAATGTCGAGCCGTTGTGGTCGCCTGCATCGAGGATCATCGGGTCAACCGGAATATCGATCTGGCGCGGTCCCTTCGGGTACCTGGGCGACACGACAAGCTGAGGCACCGGCGGCTCGCCGAGGTGTTCTGGCCAGAAGCGTCCGGGACCCGGCACGAAGGCTTCGATCTTGCCTTCCGGGCCAACGGCCGACACTTCTTCCTGGTAGCGGGAGCCTTCGGCAAACATGCAAAGTTCCAGCATGGCCCGTGCACCGTTTTCGAAGTCGACGATCACATAGCCATTGTCGAGTATGTCCGGCTGCTCGCCATTGTAGACCTCGTCCTTGTGGTTGGCATCCTGGCCGGCCGACGCCATCACGCGGACTGGTTCGCATTGCATGATCAGCCGCATGAGATCGAAGAAATGGCAACACTTTTCAACGAATGTACCACCGGAGTAGCGGTTGAACCGGTTCCATGCGCCGACCTTGTCGAGGAACGGAAAACGGTGCTCGCGGATCGTCAGCATCTTGATGCCGCCAGTGGCTGTTTCCGCCTGCTCGATCAACGCTGCGATCGGCGGCATGTAGCGGTACTCCATCGCCACCCACACGGGCGCCGGATAGGACGCCTTGAAAGCCTCCAGCTCGGCAACATCCTTGGGATCGGTGAAGAGAGGCTTTTCGACGAGAAGCGGCAACGAGCGCTTGCGGCGAATTTCTTCCATCTGTGGCACATGGCAGTGGTTCGGGCTGGCAATCAGGATGCAGTCCAGTTCGTCCACTTCCAGCAGTTCCGAAACGGAATTGGCAAATCGCGCAAGAGGCGCAAATCTTGCGGCCGCTTCCGCCATTCCGGCGTCCGGCTCGAAGATCACCGTTACTTCGGTGTCCGGCAGGAGTGCGATGTTGCGCAGGTGCTCCTGCCCCATCATCCCGCAGCCAATGACACCATATCTTACCTTTGCAGGCATTCAGTCCTCCATGCGCGGTGGCATTTCTCGTCCACCTATTTCAAGCGCTGCACGTAATGCGCCCGGTCCGTGTCGAACCAGGTTCGCGAATATTCGACCGGCTTGGGGCGATCCGCCCAGCTGAACCGTTCGACAAAGCCTGTGAGAGTGCCGGGCGTCTTCTGAAAGAGTTCCGGCGTCCAATCCGGCAGCGCACGGATGGTCACCCGGTCTTCTGCACGCACGATCCAGAACCCGAGGTGTTTCTGGTAAAAGCGGTAAAGCGAGTCCGACAGAAGCTCGCGCCGCACGAATCCCGCGTCGCCGTCGAGCCAGATTTCCTCCACCGCAATCATCACATCGTTGAGAAACCTCAGCCGGCGGATACGGGTGCCTTCGGCGCTGGTACCGAAAAGCGGCAGATCGTCCGGCTTGTCTAGGCGCTTTACGTCCAGAATATCCGCGCGTGGCAGACCACCTCCGCTCAGGAGTTCCAGACGGAACATGGCGTAGACGCTCTCATGCGTACCGCCCTGCCGTATGTAGTTTCCCGACCCCTGGATCCGCTCGAGTAAGCCTTTCTGCGTAAGGTCGGCGAGTGCCTTGCGAAGGGTTCCGATGGAGATGCCAAGCTCCTCTGCCATGTCCCTTTCAGGCGGCAGCCGCTCCCCGTCGATCAGCCGCCCGGCCGCGATATCCCTGATCAAAAGCTCGCTTATCTGCACGTATAACGGCAGCGCGGTAGAGGTTTGCGAGGCGGTTGGCATGGCGGTTCGAAGGTCTCGTTTTCAAAATTGATACACTATTGATTTACATCAAAACGGGTGATATGCAAGAAGAAATCGAAGGCAGAATGAAGCCATTCGAAAACAAACGAAAATAGCGAAACCACAATCGCACCCATGTCGGCGCATGCGGGTTTCGGTATTCGACAAGATGGTCCAAGGGAGGCACTTCATGACCGTAGTCCCAGTCACGTCACCGGATCTTGATGCAGCGGAGGTATCCTGGTTCGCCGCATTGTGTTCCGACGACTATCAGTTTCTGGGCGTACCCGAAGGCCATCTGCGTTCCTCCTGGGAGCATTGCTCTTCGATCGTGAAAACAGCCGAGCAGCAGGGCTTCCGCAACATCCTGTGCCCGTCGTCCTACCAGGTGGGCCAGGACACACTGTCCTTCGTCGCCGGCTGCGCTCCGATCACCGACAAGATCAACCTGCTGGCAGCGGTTCGCTGCGGCGAGATGCAGCCGATCATGCTGGCGCGGACCATTGCCACGCTGGACCACATGCTCGAGGGCCGGTTGACGGTCAACATCATCTCGTCCGACTTTCCGGGCGAGCAGGCCGACAGCAGCTATCGCTACCAGCGTTCGCGGGAAGTGGTGGAGATCCTGAAGCAGGCCTGGACGCAGGACGAAATCAATTACGAAGGCCAGGTCTATAACTTCAAGGGCCTGACCACGGACCCCGCCCGGCCTTACCAGACCGGTGGACCCCTGCTCTATTTCGGAGGTTATTCTCCGGATGCGCTGGACCTTTGCGGTCAGCATTGCGACGTCTACCTGATGTGGCCGGAAAAGATCGAGGAACTGGAAGGCCGCATGAAGGCGGTCAACGCGGTCGCCGAGAAATACGACCGCACCCTCGACTATGGCCTGCGCGTGCACATGATCGTGCGCGACACGGAAAAGGAAGCGCAGGAATACGCGGACTATATCGTCTCCAAACTTGACGAGACCCAGGGAACCGCCATTCGCGAACGGGCACTGGATGCCAAGTCACTGGGAGTGAGCCACCAGGCCAAGAACCGCGAGATCGCCGATGAATTCGGTTATATCGAACCGAACCTGTGGACGGGTGTCGGCCGGGCGCGGTCCGGTTGCGGGGCAGCGCTGGTCGGGTCAACCGATCAGGTGATGTCCAAGATCGAGGCCTATCAGAAGATGGGCATTCGTGCCTTCATCTTCTCAGGCTATCCGCACCTGGAAGAAGCCAGGCATTTCGGGTCCAGGGTCCTGCCGAATCTGAAGACATGTTCCCTTCCGCACGCCTATGGTCGTGTACCGGCTCAAACGCCGGCAACCCCGCTTGGCCAAGGAGTGCGCCGCTAATGGACCGCGTGAAAATTTCTGAAACCCTGGAATTCTCCCGGCTGATCTATGGCATGTGGCGCATCGGCGACGACAGCGACACGTCCCACGCTTACGTGGAACGCAAGATCCAGACCTGTCTCGACCAGGGCATCACGACCTTCGATCAGGCTGACATTTACGGCGGTTATGCCGCGGAAGCCGTGCTTGGCGGGGCGCTGAAGGCCAATCCGGCCCTGCGTGGTCAGATGGAAATCGTCACCAAATGCGACATTGTCGCGCCGATGGGACGGTATTCGGATGCCAGGGTGAAATACTACGACACGTCCCGATCACACATCGAGAAGTCGGTCGAGTTCTCCCTCACGGAGATGGGCATCGAAACCATCGACCTGCTGCTGATCCATCGCCCGGATCCGCTGATGGATCATCACGAGACCGGCGCCGCGCTCGATGACCTGGTCAAGAGCGGCAAGGTGCGGAATGTCGGTGTCTCCAACTTCCGCCCCTGGGACTGGGAGCTGCTGCAGTCGGCGATGTCGAACCGGCTTGTGACCAACCAGATCGAGATCTCACTGAAGGAAATCGCGCCGTTCACCAATGGCGACCTCGCGTTCCACCAACGCCTCGGCACCCGGTTGATGGCATGGTCTCCCCTCGGCGGCGGCTCGCTGATTTCCGAAAGTGGCAAGCTTGGCACCGTGATGGACGAAATCGCTGCAGACGCCGGTGTCGACCGGTCCGCAGTCGCGGTCGCCTTCCTTCTGGCTCATCCGGCGCAACTTTTGCCGGTCATGGGCACGAACAATCTGGAGCGCATTGCCCAGATCTCCGACGCGCTGAAAGTCAGCCTGGATCGCGAAACCTGGTACCGTCTTTACGAAGCGGCGCTTGGAACAGAGGTGCCCTGATGACCATGCAGAATGCCAATCATACCGTGACCTTCGAACCGGACGCCGAAAACACCCGCCTCTTGCGGGATGCGTTCGGTCGATTTGCCACCGGTGTTACGGTGGTGACCACCGGCTCGGCCGACGGCCCCGTCGGCATTACAGCCAACAGCTTCTCATCCGTCTCCCTGGAACCGGCACTTGTCCTGTGGATGCCGGATAAGGGATCGCGAAGGTTCAGGTATTTCGAAACGGCCGAACATTACGCCATTCACGTGCTCAGCAACGAACAGGCTGAAGTCTGCAACGGTTTCGTGCGCAATGCCCATGCTTTCGATCAGCTCACCTATACGATCGACGACAACGGCGTGCCCCTGATCGAAAACTGTCTCGCCCGCTTCGAGTGCAAGCGCTTCACCGCCTATGAGGGCGGCGATCATCTGATCGTTCTTGGGCAGGTGTTGCAGGCCGAGATGCGTTCAGGCGAGGCCCTGACGTTTTATGCAGGCAAACTCGGACAAATCGCTCCAAAATAAGGGCGGAAAACGGGGCGGCGACCGGCCCGTTCTGGAGGAAAGTGAGGAGCCTTCTGTCTCAGGAGAACGCAGAAGACCGCTTCACCACTTTTTACATGATCAGCTTCACGGTTCTCATGTTCGCGCACATGACGGCCGGTTGATCCAGGGAGGAGCCCGAATGGGCATTTTGCTGGCGGTTCTTGCACCGCTCGACTTCGTCAATTCGCTGCTGTTGCGAATTGGCCGGGGCATCGGCATCGTTGCCGTCGCCCTGATGGTGATCGCGATCCTGGTTCAGGTCGTGTTCCGCTATGTCTTCAACAATGCCCTGCCCTGGCCGGACGAAGCAGCCCGTTTCTGCATGCTCTGGATGACAGGTCTTATGGCACCAACGGCGTTCCGCAGAGGCGGTTTCGTTGCCATCGACATGTTCACCCATTCCCTGCCTCGCCTGCTGGGAAGCGCCATATCCCTGCTCCTTCTGCTTATTTCACTTGTGGTGCTCGTCGTTGCCCTGAAGATCGGCTTTTCGGAAGTCACCGGTTTCGGAGGCCGTTTCGCAACCGCCTCGCTTTATGTTCCGGGCAACCTTTCCTTCAGCGAATGGATCCGCGTGCCGCGCAGCTGGATGATGGCTTCCATCCTCGTCGGCGTATTCCTGCTGACGCTCGTCAACATCGAGCTGATCCTGCGCAACATCATCGCCAGCTTCGGTGGCGCCGACCGCATGCCGGTCATTCCCGATCCCGACATGGCAGGAGCTGACTGATGCTGATCTGGTTCCTTCCCGTTTTCCTCGTCTTCCTGCTGATCGGACTGCCTGTCTTCTTCGGCCTTCTGGCGGCCCCTGGCCTGTTGCTCTGGCTGAACGGCCAGGAAAAAGACATCACGCTGCTTTACCGCAACGTCTACAACGGCATGGACAGTTTTCCTCTGATGGCGATTCCGTTTTTCATGCTCGCAGGCGAGCTGATGAACAAGGGCGGCATCACCATGCGGCTGGTCGAGTTCAGCCAGGCCCTGATGGGACATCTGCGCGGCGGCCTTGCTCATGTGAACATCCTGTCGTCGATGCTGTTTGCAGGCTTGTCCGGTTCCGCTGTTGCCGACACCTCCGCTCTTGGATCCATGCTGATCCCGGCAATGGAGAAGCAGGGTTACACAAGGCGTTTTGCTGCGGCAATCACCGCGGCGAGTTCCGTCATCGGGCCGATCATTCCGCCGTCGGGCATCATGATCATCTATGCCTATGTAATGGGCGAGAGCGTTGCTGCGCTGTTCCTGGCCGGTATCGTACCCGGCATCATGGTCGGCATCGGCCTGATGCTGATGGTCAAGGTCATGGCCAACAAGTACGACCTTCCCAAAGCACAGAGGATCGTCAACCCCGGCCAGACCATGGCACCGGTGGAATACTGGTTCTCCTTTGTCGTGCTGAGGGCAAACCTGGCTGCCCTGTTCACGGTGATCGCGGACCTTGTGATCAATCTGACCGGGTTCGCTTCCCTTTCAACGACGACTTCCTTCATCCTGTTCGCGGTCTTCCTGGCGGTTTCCCATGTACTCTTGTGGAAACTCAGAAGTGCTGTCTCGGAAGATTTTCGGGTCGTGTGCAAGAAAGCAGTTGCTCCGCTTCAGACGCCGATCATCATTCTCGGCGGCATTCTGCTGGGGGTCTTCACGCCGACGGAAGCGGCCGCGGTCGCAGTTGCCTACGCGCTGGTTATCGGCTTCTTCGTTCTGCACTCCATCAAGGTCTCCGAGATCCCGGGTGTCCTGAACAGGGCTGGTATAACCTCTGCAGTGGTGCTTCTCCTGGTCGGTGCGGCGATGGCCTTCAAGACCGTCGTCAGCCTAAGCCACGCTCCCGAAATCATGGCCGAGTTCGTTCTCACCCTGTCGGAGAACCCGCTGATCCTGCTGTTCCTGATCAACCTGCTGCTCTTCGTTGTCGGCATGTTCCTGGATGCAGGCCCTGCCATCATCATTCTCGGCCCCATTCTCGGACCGATCTTCGTCAACCTTGGCGTCGATCCGATCCATTTCGCCATCATCATGAGCGTCAACCTGACCATCGGCCTGGCTACGCCACCCATGGGACTGGTGCTCTTCGTTGCGGCTTCGGTTTCAAGGGAACGGGTTGAAACCATTGCCAAAGCCATCCTGCCGTTTCTGGCGGTGGAAATCGCGGTGATCTTCCTGATCACCTACATTCCGGCACTTTCGATGACGATCCCGCGTCTGACCGGATTTGCCAACTGATCCTGAGCTTTCTAAGGGAGGAACCTAATGCTCAAAACTGCACTGAAAACGCTCACCGTCGCGGCGATGCTTGCCGGATCGTCGCTGAGCGCGCTTGCCGCGGACTACACGCTGCGCGCAACCGCCAACTCCAACGAAAACGACGAAGACTACGATGGTCTTGTCGTTTTCAAGAACTTCGTTGAGGCCGCTTCCAACGGTGCCATCGAGGTCGAACTGTTCATCGGCACGCAGCTTTGCTCCAACGGCGCTGAATGCCTTCAGGGCATTTCCGACGGTGCGATCGACATCTACATCTCCACCTCCGGCGGCGCGGCGGGCATTTTCCCGTATGTCCAGGTTCTCGACCTGCCCTACATGATGAGCGACGACCGGATTGCGGAGCATGTCCTGTCCGGCGAGTTCACCCGCACTATGCGCACGATGGCACTGGAAGATTCCGGTGACACCATCCGCCTGATGACCATTGGCAACACCGGTGGCTGGCGCAACTTCGCCAACACCAAGCATCGCGTCGCCAAGCCGGAAGACCTCAAGGGCCTGAAGATCCGCACCGTGGTGGCCGACCTGCCGCAGGAACTGGTCAAGGCACTTGGTGCTGCTCCGACGCCGATCCCGTGGCCGGAACTGTTCACCTCGCTGCAGACCGGCGTTGTCGAAGGTTCCAAGAACGGCATCACCGACATCATGGGCATGAAGTTCCCCGATGCCGGTCTTCAGTATGTCACCCTCGACGGGCATGCCTACATGGGCGCGCTGTGGTGGATGAACAACGAGAAGTTCCTGTCGATGCCGGAAGACCTTCGCCGCGTCGTGGTGGACGGTTTCTATGCCCTGCAGCAGGCAACCTTCGCCTCACCGAAGCGCAAGTCGATCAAGGCTTATGAGGACTTCGTTGCCGGTGGCGGCGATCTCTACGTCCCGACCCCGGAAGAAAAGGCAGCCTTCAAGGAAGCAGCCGCTCCGGTCTATGACTGGTTCAAAGGCAATGTCGGACGCGGCGGCGAGATCTTCGGCGCCCTGGAAGAAGCCGTGGCTGCGGCCGAAGCCGACATCAACGCCAATCGCTCTGCCGATCTGAACTGACGAAACACCGTGTCACGCCTTGCCACTGCAGGGCGTGACACATCCCAGCACATGCACCGGTCCGGAATCGTGCCTGCCGTAAACTGGACAGGGATCGGCACACGTCCCATGGTGAAGCCGTGGGAGACCCGGGAGAGCCAGAACTCAATGGTCCGGCCCGCCCAGCACTCGATCACGCGAGTTCTGCGCCGATCAGGAACGAACCACCGGCTTTCAATTGAACGGATACATCCAGACCTTGTAATCACCGACCAGGATATGCGCCTTCTCAATTTCGTCTTTGGTCATCTTCTTGACCACCTCTTCCAGAGAGATCGCGGCGTCGGGGTCCCCCCCGATGGCGGAGAGCGTGTACCACATGTAAGCCCTCACGAGATCCGGAGCCGGCATGCCCCGGCCCACCTCATAGTACCAGCCGACACCGGACTGGGCACCCGGATGCCCCTTCATCGCGCTTCTGAGATACCACTCGAACGCCCGCTGGTCGTCGCGCTCGACGCCCAGACCCATAGCGTACATTACACCGATCAGTTCTTCCGCATCCGCGTTGCCGGAACGTGCCGCCGGCCAAAGTTCCTTCATCGCCTCTTCGTAGCGATTGGCCTCCATCAGGTCGCGCGCGGCTTCGATTTCCGCCTGAGCAGAACTCGTGCACAACACAAGAGCAAAAAGAGCGGCGGTCAGCGTGGTTTTCATGTGTTGCGGTTGCTCCCTCTGGTCTTCGGCTTGTCGGCACCGGCGATTGCTTCCGAATTGCCACCGCCCTTGAAGGAAGACGATTTCATCGCCTTCGACAGAAAGCAGGCAGCCCTCGGCCAGTTGCTTTTTTACGACAAGATCCTCTCCGGCAACAGGAATATTGCTTGCGCCACATGCCACCACCCGACCTTTGGCACCGGGGACCGGTTGTCGCTCGGCATCGGCGAAGGTGGCGAAGGGTTGGGGCTCATGCGGATTGCCGGAACCGGTGACAGCCGCATTAAGAAACGGATTCCGCGAAACGCTCCAGGTCTCTGGAATTTGGGAGCAAAAGAGCTCCACGTCCTGTTTCATGACGGCCGCCTGTCAATTGCCGACACCTTCGAAAACGGCTTCAATTCGCCGGCGGAAGAATGGCTGCCCACGGGCTTCAATTCTCTGCTCGCCGCCCAGGCTGTCTTTCCGGTGACGGCCCAGTTCGAGATGGCGGGCAATCCGAAGGAAAACGAGATCGCCGGGGCCATCTACGATCGCATCGACAACGCCTGGCCGATCCTTGCCAAACGCGTCCGCATCATTCCGGAATATGGCCTCCTGTTTGTCGAGGCATTCGATCATATCGACGCGCCTGAAGCGGTCACGATCGTTGAAATCGCAAATGCGCTGGCAGCTTTCCAGGCAATTGAATGGCAGAGCTTCGACAGCCCGTTCGACGCGTATCTCACCGGCGACGAAAGCGCTCTGGATCCGGCCCAGAAGCGGGGTCTCGATCTCTTCTACGGCAAGGCCGGGTGCTCCTCGTGTCATTCGGGCAAACTGCTCAGCGATCAGAAATTCCACGCCCTGGGCCTGCCCCCCTTCGGTCCGGGTCGCACCCGCAGCTTCGATCCGATGGTGCGCGATGTCGGCGTGATGGGAGAAACCGACCGCCTGGAAGATGCCTACCGGTTCCGGACCCCGATGCTGCGCAATGTCGAGCTGACCGCCCCTTACGGCCACAATGGCGCCTACCCTACGCTGGAGGGGATCATCCGGCATCATCTCGACCCCGATGGAATGCTGAAAGCCTGGACACCGGAAACCGCAGCCCTTCCACAAGCGCCCTGGCTGCAGGCGATCGATTTTGTGGTCTGGAATGACGCTCGTGAGATGGCGCGTCAGGCCCGATTCAGGGATATTGAACCTCTCCCCCTTTCGGATGCGGAGATTGCCGATCTGGAGGCTTTCCTGAAAAGCCTGACCGGCACGCAGTCCGTCACGGCTCCGCCCTTCGGCATCCCTGCCACTGTCCCGAGCGGCCTTCCCGTCGACCGGTAAACATCAACAAGGACTAAGAACGTTTCATGGTTGCTCCATTGAAAGACCGGGCTAACCGGCTGTTCCCGGGTATTGCGATTGCCGGGCTTGTCGCCATTGCTGCGCAATTCCTCAACGAGCACTACGGGGCACCGGCCATGTTGATGGCCATCCTGCTTGGCATGCCGCTGAACTTCCTTTCGGAGGAGCAGCGCACGGGTGAAGGCATCGCCTTTGCAGCCCGCACGCTGCTTCGTGTCGGCGTTGCCCTGCTCGGCGTCCGCATCAGCGTGGAAATGGTGCAGCAGCTGGGTCTGCCGTTTCTGCTTCTGGTGATCCTCGGCGTCCTGGTTACCATCGGCTTTTCCCTCTTGATCGGCGGGCTGTTCGGACGAGACAGGTTGTTTTCGTTTCTGACCGGCGGCGCGGTCGCCATTTGCGGAGCCTCCGCGGCCATGGCTATCGGCTCCATCCTGCCGAAGCGCGAACATGCCGAACGCGATCTCGCCTTCACGGTGATTACCGTGACCGTCCTGTCCACACTGGCGATGATCTTCTACCCGATCCTCACCTCCTCCCTCGGCCTTTCCATGGACGCGACGGGTGTCTTCCTTGGCGGCACGATCCACGATGTTGCCCAGGTTGTCGGGGCCGGTTTCTCGATCTCCGAGGAAACCGGAGACCTCTCGACGCTGGTGAAGCTGATCCGCGTCACCATGCTGGCGCCCATCGTTCTGGTCGCGGCGCTCATCCTGCGCAAGAGTTCAGAGCCGGGCAGCGCCCGTCCTCCGATCATGCCGGCGTTTGTTGTCGCCTTTCTGGTGCTTGCCGCACTCAATTCCTTCGGCCTTATTCCGGACGTTGCCAAGGAGGCGGCCGGACACGTTTCCCGCTGGGCGTTACTGGCCGCCATTGCGGCAGTGGGCATGAAAACCTCCATTCCGAAACTTCTGGAAGTTGGCGGCCCGGCCATCTGGATGCTGGTTACGCAGACAGCGTTTCTGGCGCTCTTCGTTCTGGGCGGCATCTGGCTGATCGGCTGACCTTTCAATCGGCCTTGCCACACCCCATATAACGAGGCAGAACCCCGGTCTTTTCAAAGGCCGGGGCTTTTCTTGTGCGGGCGAGTATGGAATATAGCTCGCACCTCTTTAGGCGGAACGGCAGATGCGCCGCAACAGGCCGGACCGGACTTGTTTCCGCCCAAACATTTCGAAAGCGTTTGGATGAAAAGCTACATCACCACCCCGATCTACTACGTCAACGGTTCTCCGCATATCGGTCACGCCTTCACGTCCGTGATGGCCGATATCCTGAAACGCAACCGACAGGCGCTGGGGTATGACATGATGCTGTCCACCGGCGTGGACGAGCACGGACAGAAGAACCAGGAAGCAGCGGAAAAAGAGGGAATGTCGGTTGAAGACTACCTCAACATGCGCTGTGCAGAATTCCGCGATGTCTTCGATCGTCTGGACGTGGCTTACGACTATTTCGTGCGCACCAGCCGCGAGGGCCACAAGACGGCCGTCGCTGGAATGGAGCAGTCGATCTTCGACAAGGATCTGATCGTCAAGAAGAACTACACCGGCACCTACTGCAAGGGCTGCGAGGAGTTCAAGAAGGAATCCGATCTGACCGAAGAGGGCCAGTGCCCGCTGCACCCGACAATGAAGGTAGAGCAGACGGAGGAAACCAACTACTTCCTGAAGATGGAACCGTTCCGCGAGCGCCTTCTGCAGCACATCGCCGAAAATCCGGACTTCGTGCAGCCCGAAGCGTTCAAGAACGAACTGAAGCAGATGCTGTCCGAACCGCTGGAAGATCTCTGTATCTCCCGGCCGAAGGCCCGTGTAACCCTGGGTATCGAACTGCCTTTCGACACTGACTTCGTCACCTATGTCTGGTTCGATGCGCTGGCGAACTACCTCACCAACATCAACTGGCCGGAAGCAGGCTACGAGAGCTGGTGGGCGGAATGCGAGCACCTGATCGGCAAGGATATCCTCAAGCCGCATGGCGTTTACTGGCCGATCATGCTGATGGCCGCCGGACTGCCGTTGCCGAAGAAACTGTCCGTTCACAGCCACTGGGTTGGTGCGGGCGGCGTCAAGATGTCGAAGTCCATCGGCAACGTTGTTGATCCGATCGAGGTCATCGAGAAACTGGGCGTCGACGCCTTGCGCTGGTACCTCGCCCGGCACATGCGTGCGGACAGCGACAGCCAGATTTCGGTCGACTTCATCACCCAGTCCTACAACACGGAACTGGGCAACAAGATCGGCAACCTGCTGTCGCGGGCGGCCAAGTTCTCCAAGGCCCGTTTTGACGGCAAACTGCCGACACCGGGTTCGCTGTCAGCCGAGGACGAAGCGATCCGCAAGTCCGTGCTTGAAGCCACCAAGGGCATGGGTGAATGGGTCAACCTTGCTGAAATCCCGGCTCGCATGCAGTCGATCATCACCGTCGCCGACGAGATGAACAACTACTTCGCCGAGCAGGCGCCCTGGGATCTCATCAAGAACGAGGAGACCCGCGAGCGTTGCCAGACGGTGATCTACGTGACGCTGGACTGCCTGCGCGTCGTCATGGAAGCGCTGACACAGGTCATCCCTGCGTCTGCCGGCAAGGCTCTTGCCATGCTGAACGCACCGGCTGTCGCCTGCCCGTGGAAGCCGGAACTTGACCGGCTGGAAGGCAATAGCGATCTCGGCGAAATCGAGACGCTTTATCCGCGGGTTCAGTAAGCCCGTCACGGCTTGATCAAAAAAATGAAGCGCCCCTGCTCGGGGCGCTTCATATAGCCAGTCGCGCGGAAAGCGATTTCCAGCCACATAGTGTACGGCGAATGAGCTGGGGCTCTAGAGCAGACCGGCGAATTCCATGGCTTTGTCGATCTCGCGACGGGTTGCCTTAGTCACCGGGGTCAGCGGCAAGCGGACATCTTCGCGGCAAAGCCCCAGCCTGGACAGGCCGTATTTGGCGCAGGCTGCGGGTGGCTCGAGGAACATCGCGGAGTGGAGCGGCAACAGGCGGTCCTGATACTCCCGGGCAAGTTCGAGGTTTTCAGCAAGTGATGCGCTCTGGAACTCGGCACAAAGGCCTGGAGCCACGTTGGCGGTCACTGAAATGCACCCCTGCCCGCCATGGGCGTTGAAACCCAGTGCGGCGGCGTCCTCTGCACTGAACTGCATGAAAGCCTTGCCGCAAAGTGCCCTTTGCTTGCTGACCCGCTCCATGCTGCCGGTGGCATCTTTCACGCCGATAATTCGCGGCCAGCGTGCCATCTCGGCCATGGTTTCCGGCAATATGTCGATCACACACCGGCCCGGAATATTGTAGAGGATGATCGGGATCGCGCTGTTGTCGTGGAGAACCTGGTAGTGGCTGAGCAGGCCTGCCTGGTTGGGCTTGTTGTAATAGGGCGTGACGACCAGTGCCGCATCTGCGCCAACGGCTTCAGCGTGCTGAAGCATGTCGAGGGATTGTGCCGTTGCGTTGGAGCCAGTGCCGGCAACAACCGGAATACGGCCGGCCACGAGATCGACAACCCGCTTGATGACGTCCTTATGCTCGATCTTGGAGACAGTCGGGCTTTCGCCCGTCGTCCCGACAGCAACCAGCCCGACGCTGCCCAGGGCAATGTGCCACTCAACGAGACGTTCCAGCGCTTCGATGTCAACGCTTCCGTCCCTGAACGGTGTGACAAGGGCGGGAATGGATCCCTTGAGTTCGAGCATGTGGCGTCCTCCCGGATCCGCGCTGTCTGAAAGCACGGTCCCATGTCCATCGATAGTCATTCCAGATCGATGTGCCACCAAAAACCCGTCACTGGCAACCTGCCCCGTCCCTCATGAACATCTTACTGCATCATGATCCGCGATCAGGCAGCCAAAAACTCCAGTCGATCATCGAACCGCGCAGGTGTTATTTCCAGAATTTCGGCCGTCACGACACCTTCAGCAACGAAAGGGTCTTCGGCAACAAATCCTTCAAGTTTTTCCAGGCTAGCGCCGTGCGCAAGGATCCCGCCGCCGCGGTTCGGTTGCAGGCTGCCGACCATGAGGAAATATCCTTGCTTGAACCCGCGTTGGATCCAGGCCTTGTGGCCTTCCATGAGTTCGCCTGCCCGGGATTTGTCAGCAAAGGTAAGTGTCACGACAAACATGTCATTCTCCATGTATGTTTTTATCAAAGGCAAAGGCGAGTTACTGGATCTTGTTCTGCTGTGTCCCGGCAATGACACCGTCCAGCCAGCTCAGGATTTTCGAGACTTCACGCTCGACATAGTCCTTGTCCTTGAATGCCTGGGCGAGTGTCGCGACGCCCTGGCTCCAGCCAAGGACATGCATGGCATTGTCCCGCGAATTCTCACCGCAGCCGATTTCGCGAAACTGTGCTTCAAGCCAGTCGCCGAACAGGGCCATGATCTCGTTGGCCTTGCCCCGTGAGGGATGATCGATCTTTGCGAGCTCCGTCGTCAGCGTACCGACGGGACAGCCGTAAGCCATGATCTTCGTCTGGTTGACGATGACAATCCGGATAAAACACTCAATCCGTTTCCGTGCTTCATCCGCCGTCTCGTCCCATTTGGCGAGCAGCTCTTTTCGATCCGACAAACGCTTGTCGATCACGGCATCGAGGATCTCGTCCTTGGTCTTGAAATGATAATAGAAGTTGCCGCGCGAGATTTTGACCGCTGCTGCAATGTCCGCGAAGGACGTCTGCGTAAAACCTTGGGCATAGAAAAGGCTGTCCGCCGCATCCACGATCTGACGCCGTGTCTCGCCTGCCGCAACCATATCCATCTCCCTTCGTATTTCCGCAACATTCATTAGGACAAGTGACCTATCGACGAATTAGGACGGCCGTCCGAATAAGTCAAGTGAAGTTCATCAGGAAAACACGGAGGCCGCCCGAGACAGGCAGTGCGGCGCTGCTGCGAAGGGCCATTTCAAGCTGACGCGAAACGATTTTCGCTTCCCTCACATCAATGTGAACTCTGGTTGCAGCAACTCCTGACACACCCTGTCAGTAGCTGTTTTTTAGGATGGGTTTCGACGGTCACACCTGAAATGCGGGAAGGCAAAACGCAAAACTTCCATCACTCTCAACAACTTGGTGACTTTCCGCACCCGATCCAACCGATTGAAGACAAATCTGAACAATGTTCTTTTTTATCAACAATACGCAACCAAGTGCCTTGATCGCGCATTTGTGCACAGGACCGGTGCAATTTCCGACATTGGAATGCCCCGTTCGCTGCCTACCTAGAAGTCGCTTGGTGGCAGACACAGGTCCGGCTGGAGGCACAGCAGCCGGTTCCCGCGTGGAGGGATTGACATGACATTGCTGGATGAGCGGACGCATGAAGCGCCTCTTTCCGCCGTTACCGACCTGTTTGATCGGGTCAGGGCACAGACACTTGCTCTCGCCGCCCCCCTCAGTCCGGAGGATATGGGGCTGCAATCCATGGAGGATGCCAGCCCGCCCAAGTGGCACATGGCACATACCACCTGGTTCTTCGAAGAATTCATCCTGAAGCCTTCGCTGCCTGGCTATCAGCCACGCGATGATCGTTTCGCCGTGCTCTTCAATTCGTACTACGTACAAGCCGGCCCGAGACATACCCGGTCGAGACGGGGCCTGCTTTCGCGGCCCAGCGCCACCGACGTGCTTGACTACCGCTCACATGTCGAAGACGCCCTGCGTGAAGGAGTTGCCCGAAACGCCTTTTCGCTCGAACAGGACAAGCTTGAAGAGCTGATTACCCTCGGCTGTCATCATGAGATGCAGCATCAGGAACTGCTGGTCACCGATCTACTCCATGCGTTTTCCTTCAATCCGCTGCTGCCCGCCTATGTCGAACCAAAACCGGCACCGGTCAGCGCGGTTGAAACCGCCGAATGGGTTTCCTACGACGGTGGTCTTCTCGAAATCGGCCACGACGGGACCGGCTTTGCGTATGACTGCGAAGGGCCACGTCACAAGGTCTGGCTGGAGCCCTATCGTCTTGCGGATCGTTCCGTGACAAACGGCGAGTGGATCGCCTTCATGGAAGATGGTGGTTACTCAACCCAAACGCTCTGGCTGATGGAAGGCTGGGCCGTGCGAGAGAAGAACGGTTGGGATAGCCCCCTCTACTGGTGGCAGCAGGACGGTCAATGGTGGACCTATACCTTGCAGGGTCCACGTCCGGTTGATCTTGCGGCACCGGTTGTCCACGTCAGTTACTACGAAGCGGAAGCCTTTGCCCGCTGGGCAGGTCGCCGGTTGCCGACGGAAGCAGAGTGGGAAGCCGCTGCAGAGCCGACCCCGATCGAAGGCAATTTCCTGGAAAGCGGAGCCTTTCAGCCTGTTGGCCGCAGGCCCGGTCTTTGGGGCGATGTCTGGCAATGGACCAGCAGCGCTTTCAGTCCCTACCCAGGTTTCCGACCACCCGAGGGGGCCATTGGCGAATACAATGGCAAGTTCATGGTCAACCAGATGGTGCTGCGCGGCGGGTCCTGCGCGACCCCGAAGGAACAGTTGCGGTCGTCCTACCGCACCTTCTTCTATCCACACCAACGCTGGCAGATGCTCGGCCTGAGGCTGGCGGGAGATCAATGATGACCAAGCATGTTTCTCCCGAGAACCAAACGGACGAGAACCAGTCGGATATGTTTCGCGACGACATCCTCTCCGGTCTCTTCAAGGATCAGAAGGCGATCAGCAGCAAATGGCTCTACGACGATGTCGGGTCACATCTGTTCGAAGCGATCACCGAACTGGATGCCTATTACCCGACCCGAACGGAGATCTCGATCCTCGCCCGGAATGCCAGGAAATATCGCCGTCTGCCGGGCGCACGCGGAGCGATGGTCGAACTGGGCAGCGGGTCCAGCCGCAAGACAGACCTGTTGCTGAATGCCTTTCCGGACCTGTCCGTCTACATGCCGATCGACATTTCGGCCAATCACCTGAAAGCTGCCGCCGAACGGGTGCGCCGCGCATACCCGTCATTGGCGGTAATCCCGGTTGCTGCCGATTTCACACAGCCCTTCGGACAACTGCCGTTGCTGCCCGAGTTGCCAGTGCTGATCTTCTTTCCCGGTTCCACGATCGGCAACTTCGAGAAAACCGAGGCAGCGACACTCCTGGCGAACATTCGCTCAGCCATGCCGGAGGCCAGCCTGGTTATCGGTGTGGACCGGCCAAAGGATGCAAAACTCCTGCAGGAAGCCTATGACGATCCAGCCGGGATCACAGCAGCCTTCAACCAAAATCTTTTGCAGCGGATCAACAGGGAACTGGATGGCGATTTCGACCTCGCCGCCTTCGCACACAAAGCCATCTGGAACGAGGTCGAAAGCCGTATCGAGATGCATCTGGAAAGCCTAGTTCAGCAGCAGGTCTCCATCGCCGGGGAAACCGTCGCATTCGCAAAGGGCGAGACAATCCACACGGAAAACTCGCACAAATACAGCGAGGAAGCGTTCGAAGGCATCGCCCGCGAGGGCGGATGGCAGATCACGGACGTCGACAGCGACGAGAACAACTGGTTCTCGGTCTATACGTTGCAGGCTGCCTAAAGCCCTTCGACTCGGGTCACCTAACAGATGCGGGTGAGGCAGAGTTTCAAGGCCTCACCCGCCACTTACTCAAAGGTTCAGCCTGAAGCTTATTCGATCTGTGCGATGAATCCGGCCAGCACCCTGTTGAACCGGTCTGGATACTCCCAGAACATCATATGGCCACCAAAGGCCTGCACCGAGCTGTTGGGCGTATGGACGGCAAGGTAGGTCTTGGCACTGTCGGACCAGTGATCGGCGATCACGAAGGCCGACGGCAGCTTCGCATCGACCTCCTTGGCCGTCTCCAGGTAATTGCTGAAATTTCCGGCCGCCAGATAAGCCGCGGCCACGAATGGTGGCGACTTGGTCGACTGGTCAACAATCCAGCGGGACAGTTCCGGCGTGTAGTCCTGTTCGATCATGACCTCGTCGGCATACCAGTTGATGACGTTGCGTTGGCCTTCAGCTGACTGAATGCCGCTGTAAAGTTCCGCAATTTCCGCGACACTTCCCTCAGCCCAGTCGCCGTCGTTACCGGTTAGCGGTGTCGGCGAAAGATCGATGCACATATGGGCGGACGCAGCATCCACAGACCTTGTCTTGATGAATTCCCAAGTGGTCAGGCAACCGAATGACCACCCCACCAGCACCGGCTTTTCGACATTGAGATGATCAAGCAACTTTGCAAGGTCAGCCCCCTGGGTAACGTAGTTATTGCCTTCCAGTGTCAGCGTCGAGCGGCCGTGGCTTCGAGGATCGAAGGTGATGACCCGGTGCTCTTTCGCAAAGGCCTCGATCTGATGTTCGAACACCTGTGTGGTGAAGGTCCAACCGGGAACAAACACGATCGGAAGACCCGATCCGTGATCCTCGTAATAGAGATCGACCCCGGGCTCGACTTCAAAGAAGTCACCGGCAATTGCCGGAGCTGCCATTGCAAGTGTCAACAGCACCGACCGGGCACATGTGGCCAAAGTTCTCGATGTGTAGTCAGTCATGTCTCTCTCCCCTTATGGTCACAGGAAAAGCGCAATGCCCCCAAGGGATTATATCATTAACAAAACCTTAACGTGTATTAAAATTTCAAAAATCTATTTATGCGTGTATTTTTATCAGTGACGTTTTGAGCAGGTTCCGAGAACCTTCATCACCGCGCCAAACCACTCGGACAGGGACATTTTACTGCCTTGCGAGTGCGGGCAGGACGGGCAAAACCGTAGGAATTTCCGGTAGAAAGGGAGGGATCGTTTTCAACGCGAAACATTTGTTTCACAAATTGACAATGTAAAAAACAAATGGAACAGTAACCGGATGGAAACCATTTCGCCGCCCCATCTTCGCACCGCAATTTCGGCCAATTATGCCGACCTGAGCGATGCATTGCGTACGGCAGCGGATTACATTGCGGAAAACCAGGTGGAAATCGCCACCCGCAGCCTGAGGTCGGTCGCATCGGCCAGTGGTGTTTCGCCGGCGAGCTACACCCGACTTGCAAGGGCACTGGGTTTTTCAGATTACGAAGCGTTGCGCGAACAGGCCCGGAACGAGTTGAGCCACCGTGGGCGGGACACGTTTCAGGACAAGGCCAGGAAGCTGCGCTCGGATGCCGACCTGCCTCTGCTGCCACGCCAGGTTTCCGCTTGCATCGACAACATCAAGGCACTGGTGGACGACATTGATCCGGCCGTTCTGGATGCTGCCGTCGACCGGCTCAGCCAGTCCCGCAAGATCATCCTGATAGGTGCCCTCGCCTCAGCAGGTTTCACGGACTATTTCGCCTATCTGGCCAAGTGGTTCGATGACAGGTGGGTCGTAGCCGGGCGCAATGGTGCCACTCTGGGCAGCACGCTTGCCGGCATTACATCGGCCGACACGGTCATCGTCCTATCCAAGCACCCTTATGCCCACCGTTCGGTACGCGCGGCAAAAGTGGCGGCAGGAAATGGTGCACAGGTGATCGTCCTGACCGACAGCCACGCCTTTCCAGGGTTGCAATTCGCAAATTACCACTTCATACAACGCACTGAAAGTCCACACTTTTTTTCGTCTTACGCAGCCACGCTTGTGCTTATCGAAACCATTACAGGCATGCTGGTTGCGCGGGCCGGAGCCGAGGCGGAAGCCCGGATCCAGGAGGTCGACAGACACAATCGTCTGCTCGACGAATTTGAAAACGTCTAGCGTGGATCGCCATGCCGGACACAAGAATTCAAACAAAGGGAAGCCAAGTCAAATGATGATGAAACTGAACCTTGCGGGCGCCGTCATGGCGACCAGCATCGCATTCACCGGCGCAGCCTCTGCAGAGCAATTCATCACCATCGGCACTGGTGGTGTGACTGGCGTTTACTATCCGACCGGCGGAGCCATTTGCCGGCTCGTCAACAAGGGCCGCAAGGACCATGGCATTCGTTGCTCCGTGGAATCCACCGGCGGGTCCGTCTACAACATCAACACGGTACGTGAAGGCGAACTGGAGTTTGGTGTTGCCCAGTCCGATTGGCAGTATCACGCTTACAACGGTACCTCGCAGTTCGAGGAAAAAGGCCCGTTCGAAGACCTGCGAGCCGTTTTCTCCGTGCACCCCGAGCCGTTCACCGTCGTTGCCCGCGCCGATAGCGGCGTCACGTCCTTCGAGGACCTGAAAGGCAAGCGGGTCAACATCGGCAACCCGGGTTCCGGTCAGCGCGGCACCATGGAAGTTCTGATGGAAGCGATGGGCTGGTCCACGGATGACTTCGCGCAGGCGACCGAGCTGAAGGCTGCAGAACAGTCTGCCGCCCTCTGCGACAACCAGATCGATGCCATGGTTTACACGGTCGGCCACCCGTCCGGTTCCATTCAGGAAGCGACCACGGCGTGCGATTCCAAACTCGTGAACGTTGACGGCCCGGTTGTCGGAAAGCTGATCGAAGACAACAGCTACTACCGCAAGGCAACCATCCCGGGCGGCATGTATCGCGGCAATGACGAAGACGTCACCACCTTCGGTGTCGGCGCGACCTTCATCACGTCCGCCAAGGTGGACGATGAAGTCGTCTACACGCTGGTCAAGTCAGTGTTCGAGAACTTCGATGCCTTCAAGAAGCTGCATCCTGCCTTTGCCAACCTGAAGCCGGAAGAAATGGTGAAGGACGGCCTGTCCGCACCGCTTCATCCGGGTGCTGCGAAGTACTACCAGGAACAGGGCTGGATCAACTAATCCTTGCCAACATTTCGGGTCCGGACCATGTCCGGGCCCGTTTCTCTGCTGCGGCCCATTGAACGACATTTTGGCCAAGGCATTTCTTGAATGAATTAACAGATGCCACGGGCTGCGTGGCTGTCGGGTGCCAGCCGAGCGCAACGCCAATGTTGTGCTTCAGCCGGAAGACCGGGGGAACTTCATGTCTGAACAGAACCAGCCGAACGGACGGGACCAACGACAGGGACTATCCGAAGAAGAACTTCAGGAACTCGTCGCCTCCTCCGACTCCGGGTCCAGGAACCCTGCCGGATCCGTCGGGATGATGATCGCCACCGTGGCCCTGATCTGGTCCTGCTTCCAGGTTCTGCTCGCCTCCCCCATCGTCTACTACGTCCTGCCGTCGGACATCATCAATAACAGCCGACAGGTGCATCTGGCGTTTGCGATGTTCCTGGCATTCATGGCCTACCCTGCACTGTCGAGCAGTCCGAGACACCGCGTCCCGATCCAGGACTGGGCCCTGGCGTTTTTCGGCGCCTTCATTTCGCTTTACGGCTTCTTCTTCTACGACAAGATCGTTGCCAACGGCGGTCTGGCCGACGACACCGACAAGTGGTTCGCCCTTGCAGGTATCGTGGTCCTGTTTGAAGCCGCACGCCGGGCACTCGGCCCGGCCATGGCCATCGTCGCAACCGTATTCCTGCTCTACGTCTTCTTCGGCTCCTCAGAATGGGTCCCGGAGGTCATCCGCTGGAAGGGCGCTTCGCTGCAAAAGGCGATGAGCCACATGTGGATCACGTCGGAGGGTGTCTTCGGTATCGCGCTCGGTGTCTCCACCAAGTTCGTCTTCCTGTTCGTGCTCTTTGGCGCCTTGCTGGACAAGGCGGGTGCGGGCAACTACTTCATCAAGATGGCCTTCGGCGCGCTCGGTCACCTGAAAGGTGGCCCGGCCAAGGCAGCCGTTGTCGGCTCTGCAGCCACCGGCCTCATCTCCGGCTCGTCCATCGCAAACGTCGTTACCACGGGCACATTCACCATTCCGCTGATGAAGCGCGTCGGCTTTACCTCTGAACAAGCGGGATCGGTCGAGGTCGCATCATCCGTGAACGGCCAGATCATGCCGCCGGTGATGGGCGCCGCCGCCTTTCTGATGGTCGAATATGTCGGCATTTCCTATGTCGACGTGATCACTCACGCCTTTCTGCCGGCCGTGATTTCCTACATCGCGCTGGTCTATATCGTGCACCTTGAAGCCGTTAAGCGGAACATGCCAACCATCGGGCACAAGACCGTTTCAACCCTGCGCACGATCATCGGAATGTTCGTGTTTTTCGCGGCCTTTGCCGCTCTTTGCTATGGGGTGCAATACCCGGTCGGCTGGATTGTCGCCCTGGTACCGGAAGGCGCGTCGTGGATCCTCGCGCTACTGGTTTTCCTTGCCTATATCGCTCTGTTGAAACTGGCTGCCAGCGTCGATGACCTTCATCCGGACGACCCCAATGCCAAGGAGATCACGCTTCCGGATATTTCCCAGATCTACAAGGCTGGTCTCTACTACCTGCTCCCGATCGTCGTGCTCGTCTACTTCCTGATGATCGAGCAGAAGTCACCGGGCCTTTCAGCCTTCTGGGCAACGGCTCTGCTCTTCGCGATCCTATTGACCCAGCGTCCGATCAAGGCGATCTTCCGGGGCGAGAACGAGACGGTCGAAGCCTTCAAGGAGGGCGTCAACGACCTCGTCCACGGCATGATCGACGGTGCCCGCAACATGATCGGCATCGGCCTTGCGACCGCAACAGCCGGCATCATCGTCGGCACGGTCACCCTGACCGGCATCGGCCAGGTGATGGCAGATCTCGTCGAGTTCGTATCCGGTGGCAATCTGGTGCTGATGCTGGTCTTCGTCGGCGTCCTGTCGCTGATACTTGGCATGGGTCTGCCGACAACGGCCAACTACATCGTGGTGTCTTCACTGATGGCCGGGGTCGTGGTCGAACTCGGCGCGCAATCCGGACTGATAGTTCCGCTCATTGCCGTGCACCTGTTCGTCTTCTATTTCGGCATCATGGCGGACGTAACGCCACCCGTGGGTCTCGCCTCCTTTGCCGCGGCGGCGGTGTCAGGAGGCGATGCCATAAAGACCGGGTTCACGGCATTCTTCTATTCTCTGCGGACGGTCGCCCTGCCCTTCGTCTTCATCTTCAACACCGATCTTCTCCTGATCGACGTCACGGTGACCCAGGGCATACTCGTCTTCATCATGGCGACGATTGCCATCCTTGTGTTTACCGCAGGCACCATGGGCTATTTCCTGACCAAGAACAGGATCTACGAGAGTGTTGCCCTGGTGCTGGTCGCCTTCGTGCTGTTCCGTCCGGATTTCTTCATGAACCGGATCCAGCCTCCGTTCGAGATCGTCTCGCCGGACCGTTTCGTCCAGGCAGTTGGCGATGCACCTGCAGGCAGCGAGATCCGTCTGGTGCTGAGTGGTCCGGACTTCGACACCGGCAACACGATGGAAACGCGCATTGCGATCACGCCCGGAAGCGAAGACGGGGGCGAAGCCAGATTGCAGGCGCTTGGCCTGACGACCCTCGAAGAAGACGGTGTTCTGAAGCTGGAGGAACCCTTCCCGGGGACGCCCTACTTCGAACAGCTCGGTACGTTCGACTTCTACGGCGACGAACCCGTGGTCGTTAAAGAAGCTCGCCTCGAGGCGGATCAGTTGCCGAAGGAGCTGATCTATATCCCGGGGCTTCTGCTTCTGGCCCTTGTCTTCATGCTCCAGCGCGCCCGCGCAGGCCGGACCAACCGTGAAGAAGGAGTAGCGGCATGACGAAATCCATCTTGTGCGCCGTCGACGTCCAGCAGGTCGACGACACCAAGGTTCTGGAAACGGCCGACAAGCTCGCCCGTCTGGACGGTGCCCAGCTCGATGTGATCACGGTCGTCCCGAGCGCCGGCATCAATCTTGTCGCTTCCTATTTCGACGAGAACTTTCAGGGTCAGATGGTGGCGGAAACCCAGAAAAAGCTGGTCGAGAAGGTCTCAAGCGTCCTCGGGGCGGAAAGAAACAGCGAAATCCGGCATCTGGTCGCCACCGGCTCCATTTACGAGGAAATCCTGGAAGTCGCGAAAAAGACCGGGGCAGACCTTATTGTCATTGGCGCCCACCAGCCGCATTTGAGCGAATTCCTGCTCGGACCAAACGCAGCACGGGTCGTCCGTCACTCGAAATGTTCGGTCTATGTGGTGAGGAACTGACGCCTCAGCCGGCTTCCAGCAGCGCGGATTTCAATCGCTCGGCCTCCGTGCCGAGCGGCCGCATGTTCGGCCAGGCGATGTAATAGCCCATTCCCGTCTTGAGCGTAGCGCCTTCCAGCGGCACGAGCCTTCCCGAAGAAATCTCTTCTCGCAACAATGGCAAGGCGCCAAGCGCAATGCCGAGCCCCTTCAGGGCCCGCCCTATAGACTGATTGTAGCTTGCACATGACTGAACAGGCCAATCTTTCAGATCCAATCTCCCTGTCCGCTGGATCCAGCCTGTCCAATCGATCCAGTTCGGAGCAAGACGCGGGTAGTTGAGAAGCGCCGGCTGTTTCCCACCACCTCCTGACCGCAGGGCGTCAATAATCTCCGGCATTCCGACAGGTGTCAGGACCTCCTGAAACAACAATTCCGACTGCCAGCCCGGAAACCGGCCGTCCCCGTGCAGGATGACAAGGTCGTGCTCTGGTTTGAGCAGGTCTCCCAGATCGTCTGCTGTTGCCAGATTGAACAGGCAGGCTTCGTCTGACAGTGCAAATTCCTTGAGCTTAGGCTGGAGCCAGAAGGCAGCAAGTGCCGTCACAGACGCAATCCGCACGACAGGCCTCTCCGGCACTTTCAGCGCACTCAGCGCCTGCGTCAGATAATCCAGCGTCATACCGGTCTTCTCGGCAAGATATGTTCCTGCTTCTGTCGGCAGAAGCCTGCGACCGGACCGCTCAAACAGGTCGACGCCCAGCCAGTCTTCGAGCTGCCGAATGCGTTTGGAAACGGCGGCCTGGGTCACGAAGAGTTCTTCGGCAGCCTCTGTAAAGTTCAGATGACGCATGGCGGCTTCAAAGAAGACCAATGTGTCGAGCGGCGGGAGTGATTTTCGATAGGCTTGCATTACTGGAGGTTATCCAATGACCCGATTTTTTCCAGTCTTTTAAAGAATCGAAGCTCGCCCGATATTCCATCCAGTTGAACTGGAGACGATGACAAATGGCGGAACTGGACTGGCACGCGGAGCGCAGCGACCTTCAGGGACTGGCGCAGCTTGACCGCGCACCCGAGGTGGAAGGGATCGATCTGGTGGCCGTGCGCACATACCGGCAGCAGCGTGTGCGGCAAAAGATGGCTGAATATGGTGTTGATGCGGTAATCCTCTCCGACCCGGTCAACATCCGCTATGCGACCGGCACGCGGAACATGCAGGTTTTTTCCATGCGCAATGCCCCGTCGCGCTACCTGCTGCTGACCCAGAACCGCTCCATTCTATTTGAGTTCACCGGCTGTCTTCATCTTGGAGAGGGCTATGAAACCGTCGACGAGGTCCGCCCCTCTAAAACCGCGAGCTTCGTCGCTGCCGGTCCTCATATTGCAGAGCGCGAACGCGCATGGGCGGCGGAGATGGCGGATACCATTCATGAGCTGACAGGCTTGAAGGACGCCACGGTGGGGCTGGAACGGCTTAATGCGGGAACAGCCATCGCGCTGAAAGAAGCCGGACTCAACGTGGTCGACGCGCAGCAACCCGTGGAGATGGCGCGCGCGATCAAATCGCCGGAAGAAATGAAATGCGTGATTGCTTCGTTGCGCGCGACGGAAATAGGCGTCGGCAAGCTGCGTGAAGCAATTCGCCCGGGGCTTACCGAAGCCGAACTCTGGTCAGTGCTGCACAAGTCGATCATCGCGCAGAACGGCGACTATGTCGAAACGAGGCTGCTGAATGCTGGCGCGCGCACCAATCCATGGTTCCAGGAAACATCTGACAACGTCATCGGCGCGAACGAGCTGATAGCCCTCGATACGGATGTTGTCGGCTGCCACGGTTATTATGCCGACTTTTCACGCACCTTCCACTCCGGCCCGGACCGGCCGACGGACACCCAGCGCGAACTTTACAAGGTCGCCTACGAACAGGTTCACTACAACATGGGCATTCTGAAACCCGGAATGAGCTTCCGGGAATATGCCGATCGGGCGTGGAACATCCCCGACCGCTACTATGCAAACCGTTACTATCTGTCTGCCCATGGCTGCGGCATGACCGGCGAATACCCCTACCTCTATCACCATGGCGACTTTCCGGACGCCGGTTATGACGGTGTCGTGGAACCGGGCATGACACTATGTGTCGAAAGCTACATTGGCGAGGATGGTGCCAAGGAAGGCGTCAAGCTGGAGCAGCAGATCCTGATCACCGAAACCGGCATCGAGACCCTGTCGATGTTTCCGTTCGAGGCACATCTGCTGACCTGATGAGCAGCTCAGCTCCGGAGCGCCAGGACAAGGGCAAACAAACCGACGAAAACGAGGCTGGCTGCCCAGACCCTGTCCAGGTTGAACCACGCCTTTTGCAGGAACCGCAGGCCCAGCCAGAAATAGACGCCGATGGCCAGCAGGCCACCGGCAAGCGCCATGGCGAGCGTGTGGACCGCGGCCACGAGCAACGCCATCCTCAAATCTGCCCCCATGAGAGTACCGGCCGCCGCGTGGCCGGCCTCCTGCTCCATTGCGCAGATACCCAGGTAGATCGGCACCAGCATGAGCCCTGCCCCATGGGCAATCGCCACCAGAAAGGACCAGAGGCCAAGCTTCGCCGGTGAAATACGGGCCAGAAAGCGCGGATGGCGATCAGCGATCAGCAGGTACAGCCCCATGCCGATCACCAGACAGGCGGCGCCAATGCGGATTTCCCGTTCCAGGGAAACCAGCGTGATCATTGCCGAAAAAGGCAAGAGAACAACCAGCATTGCCGCCAGATGCCCGACCGCCAGCAGCAACAAAGCACGCGGCAGGGCCAACGCGCGTTGTTCCATCAAGGCAGCCGACACCGCCAGCGGCCACCCCATGCCCGGGTTCACGCCGTGATAGAGACCAGACGCAATGACGGCCCACCAGAGAGCCGACAAACTCGCCTCTTCCAAAACCTAGACCGACGGGAAGCAGAAACTGTCGGTAGAGCAGTCCCCGCCTTCAAGCCGGATCTGGTGCGACCTGTAGCCCGCCGGGAATTCGACCCAGAAATCCGGATCGAGCGTCAATCCGCCACCCGCTCCAACACGGGCCATCACCATCGCGGCGCCGCGCTCGCCAGGATAGAACTGTTCGTCCCAGGTGGAATAGAGCGAGTTGGTCCAATAGACGCGCTGACCATCCCGGCTGATCTCGACCATTTGCGGTCCGTAACCGAAGTCCTTGCCGTTCGGATGTTTCGTCTTCTTCACGATCCCGCCGATCTCGACCTTGCCGGCGAGCGTCGGGTTCATTGGGTCGGAGACATCATACTGATGCATTTCACCGGTGCCCCAGCATGCGACATAGAGATATTTGTCATCGAGACTCAGGTCGATGTCGGTCACCAGCGGTGGAACTGCGGAAAACCCCTTCAGCATTTCAGGCAGGTCTGCGGGATCGGCCGGCTGCGGGTCGATGGTGATGGTCTTCCTGGCTTCAAACGTGCCATCGTCCTTGCGCCACCAGGTGAAGATCGCCCCTTGCAAGTTGGTTGTGTCGACGACAACGCCACAAAAGCCGTATTGTTTGGCGGGATCGTGGGCAGGGCGAACCTCGAGCGCCATCTGGTGGTTTTCGCCCAGATCGATGGTCTGGATGTTCTTTCGCCCGCGCAGATCCCAGAAATGAAGGCTGTGGCCGTATTTATTGGACAGAAGGTCTTCTGCAACGAGACCGTTCTCGAACTGCGGCGGCAGTCCCCACTCCGATGACACCATGTAGTCGCGCGGCAGGTTCCACCAGAAATCATAGTGTTTGTCTTGGATGCCACGATCCATTTCATACCGGCCGAGAATGTCGAAGGTTTCGCAGTCCATGATGAAGATGCCCGGAGGCCCGTCGGTGCCATCCGCACCGCCTCCTCCAAGGGTCGAGACATAGATGCCTTCCGGCCCGCAATGAATGGTGTGCGGGCGGGAATAGCCTGTCTTGGCGAAGACTTCTTCCGGTTCGATGATCTTGTGAATTTTCGCTTGAAGCGGCTCTTTCACGTCAACGACGTAGATGCGCGACGACCGGATGCCCGGGATGATCAGGTAACGGCGCTCGAGAAAGGCATGCCCTGTCAGCGGCGACAGCGCCGAGGAACAGGCGTTCCACCCGAAATGGTGGAATTCGTCTCCCTTGTTCGGCATGAAGACGGTATGCACGATCTTGCCGTAGTCAGGACTTTGCGGATCGACATTGACGACAGCCAGACCATCGGGTTGAGAGAAATCTGGACTGAGCATCAGGGTGAAAGCCAGCTTCTCAACCGGCGCTTCCATAGCCATGCGCGGCGTCGGATAAAAACTCGGATCGGGCCTTAAATTCATGTCGTCCTCCCTAAACGTGATGACATTCAAGACGGGATGTCCGCATTCCTTTTCTTGTTGTTACCGACCTCCCGAATTCGTCTCCTATGCTGCTTGTGCTGCATTTTGCAGCCGGGCCGCGCCAATGATCACGGTGCCGACCATTGGCATTTCCAGATGCGACTTTAGTACAATGCCCGAAATACGATCAGGGGTCGATGGCGAAAACGCATCCTAACTTTGACGAAGAAGAAAGAACAGAAAACCTCGAAACGGGAACTTATCGCGACCCGGTTTCAACCATGTCCGATTTTGCGCAATAATTTGCCTCAGAACAAAAATCGACCCTAGGCAATCCTGCCATTGCCGCCTATTTAATCGTAAGATTGCGATGGATCGAACCAACCTTGGCTCCGATCCACGCCTTCCTTTACTGCCCGACCCGTTCCGGAGACCCTTTCACATGAGTGACCCGACCTACACCCCGCCCAAAGTCTGGACCTGGGAACAGCCGAGCGGCGGCCAGTTCGCCAATATCAACCGGCCGATTTCCGGTTCAACCCACGAAAAGGACCGGCCTGTCGGCAAGCATCCGCTTCAGCTTTATTCTCTGGCGACCCCGAACGGCGTCAAGGTGACGGTGATGCTCGAGGAATTGCTCGCACTCGGTCACAAGGGCGCTGAATATGATGCCTGGCTGATCAAGATCAACGAAGGCGATCAATTCTCCAGTGGTTTCGTGGAAGCCAATCCCAATTCCAAGATCCCGGCCCTTGTCGACCACTCGACCGAAACCCCGACGCGCGTGTTCGAATCCGGTTCCATTCTGCTGTATCTGGCCGAGAAATTCGGTGAATTCCTGCCCAAGGATCCGGCGAAGCGCACCGAAACGCTGAACTGGCTGTTCTGGCAGATGGGATCCGCCCCTTATCTTGGCGGCGGCTTCGGCCATTTCTACGCCTATGCGCCGGAAAAGTACCAATACCCCATCGATCGCTTCGCAATGGAAGCCAAGCGTCAGCTTGACGTCCTCGACAAGGCGCTGGCTGATCGCCCCTACATCGCCGGTGACGACTACACCATCGCCGACATGGCGATCTTCCCCTGGTATGGCGGAATGGTTCTTGGCCGCGCCTATGATGCGGCGGAATTCCTCTCCGTTCACGAATACAAGAATCTCCTGGCCTGGGCCCAGAAGATCGATGCCCGCCCGGCGGTTGTTCGCGGGCGCAAGGTGAACCGGACCTGGGGAGAAGATCACGAGCAGCTTCCGGAGCGTCATGATGCCGCGGATCTGGACGCAAAAGCCGCGCTGGACCCTGCTGCAGAATAAATTTTCGTCCGGCAGCGGCTCTTTCCCCAGGAACCGCTGCCGGGGTTTTACGCACGACCAGTCTTTGGTCATTTTGCCTTGATATGTGTATAGGGCCGGGAAAATTTACTAATTCCGGGCCCTATTTGAGTATTCCGACTGCCGAATGCCCTCGCCCACAGTTTCCGATACCCCTATTTTGTAAATCCCGTGAAATTTATATCGCGCTGCTCTCACTGTGCAGTGCGGTAATACCCTCCAAATTCAATCGCAAGACACCTTGTCATAAGTAATATTTTCGTTTCTAAATTCGCAGCACGTTTGTGAGGGACAGGACGCACGGGGGGAGTTTGTTAGCCAATCCGGCCAACTTGCCCTTACCTGAGGCCAATTCCTCGACACTTGCTGGAGAGACGTATGCCAGAAGCCCTAAAGATCGGCACACCAAAGGAAACCTTCCCCGGGGAGAACCGTGTGGCGATGACACCCGAATCCGCAAAGCAGCTGCAGAAGCTTGGCTTCTCCTGCCTTGTGCAAAGCGGAGCCGGGACCGCCGCCGGATTTTCCGACCAGGCTTATGAAGAAGCCGGCGTTGAAATCGTCAAGACTGCCGCAAGTCTTTGGAAGAAATCGGACATCGTAACCAAGGTCCGGCAGCCCGATGACAAGGAATTGGGCTATCTGACAAAGGACAAGACCCTGATTTCCTTCTTCAACCCGGGTGGGAACACCGACGGGCTGGAAAAGGCGAAGGAATCGGGCGCCAGCGTCATTGCCATGGAGATGGTACCGCGTATCTCGCGTGCCCAGAAGATGGATGCTCTCAGCTCCATGGCCAACATCGCCGGATATCGCGCCGTTATCGAGGCGGGCAACAATTTCGGCCGCTTCTTCACCGGCCAGATCACTGCTGCAGGCAAGGTACCGCCTGCGAAGGTACTGGTTGTGGGAGCAGGCGTCGCGGGTCTTGCGGCCATCGGCACATCCACGTCGCTCGGCGCGATCACCTATGCATTCGACGTGCGCCCGGAAGTGGCCGAGCAGGTCGAATCGATGGGCGCTGAATTCGTTTATCTGGATTTTGAAGAAGAACAGCAGGATGGCGCTGCGACCGGCGGTTATGCCAGCGTTTCCTCACCAGAGTTCCGCGAAGCCCAGCTTGCAAAATTCCGGGAACTGGCTCCGGAGATGGACATTGTCATCACCACGGCACTAATCCCGAACAGGGATGCACCGAAGCTGTGGCTGGAAGACATGGTCAAGGCCATGAAGCCGGGCTCGGTCATCGTCGATCTTGCCGCCGAACGCGGCGGCAACGCGGAAGGAACGGTCAAGGACGAGAAGGTCGTCACCGACAATGGTGTCACGATCATCGGCTATACCGACTTCCCCTCGCGCATGGCCGCTCAATCGTCCACGCTTTATGCCACCAACATCCGCCATATGCTGACCGACCTGACGCCCGAGAAGGATGGTCAGATCGTCCACAACATGGAAGACGACGTCATCCGTGGCGCGACCGTGACCCATGAAGGCGAGATCACCTTCCCGCCGCCGCCTCCCAAGGTGCAGGCAATCGCGGCGAAATCGAAGGAAAAGCCGAAGGAACTGACGGCGGAAGAAAAGCGTGCGCAGGAAACTGCCGCCTTCAAGGCACAGACCAAGCAGCAGGTGACCCTGCTGGCGGTCGGTGGCCTGCTTCTGCTGCTGGTGGGCCTCATCGCCCCGGCCAGCTTCATGCAGCATTTCATCGTTTTCGTGCTTTCGGTATTCGTCGGTTTCCAGGTGATCTGGAACGTCAGTCACTCGCTGCACACGCCGCTGATGGCTGTCACCAACGCCATTTCGTCGATCATCATTCTCGGTGCGCTGATGCAGATCGGATCCGGATCGTTCCTGGTCATCCTGCTGGCAGGCCTGTCCGTCTTCATGGCCGGGATCAACATCTTCGGCGGTTTCCTCGTCACCCGGCGCATGCTCGCCATGTTCCAGAAATCCTAAGGAGGCCGGCAGATGGAATTCGGTTTCACGACCGCCGTTTACGTTGTTGCGGCTGTTCTGTTCATCCTGTCTCTGGGAGGCCTTTCCGGCCAGGAAAGCGCCAAGCGCGCCATCTGGTACGGCATCGCCGGCATGGGACTGGCCGTTGTTGCCACCCTGATCGGTCCGGGCTCCGGCCTGTGGCTCCTGTCTCTCATCCTGATCGCTGCCGGCGGCATCATCGGTTATTTCGTGGCGCAGCGCGTTCAGATGACCGAAATGCCCCAGCTGGTCGCCGCCATGCACTCACTCGTGGGTCTGGCAGCCGTCTTCGTCGGCTACAATGCCTATATCGAGCTCGGCAACGTGCTGGCGATGGGCGAGGAAGAACGCAATGCGCTTGAGGGCTTCGCCGCTATCCTGGCGCACAAGACCCCGATCGAACAGTCGATCCTGAAGGTTGAAGTGTTCCTTGGCGTCTTCATCGGTGCTGTCACGTTCACCGGCTCTGTCGTCGCTTTCGGCAAGCTGGCCGGCAAGCTGACCTCCAAGGCGGAAAAACTGCCTGGTGGCCACATGCTGAACGCCGGTGCGGCCGCACTCAGCGTCATCTTGTTGCTGATGTTCCTGAACGGGGCCGGCATCTGGACGCTGGTACTGATGACGCTGCTGGCGTTCTTCATCGGTTACCACCTGATCATGGGCATCGGCGGCGCCGACATGCCTGTTGTGGTGTCGATGCTGAACTCCTATTCGGGCTGGGCCGCGGCCGCCATCGGCTTCTCGCTTGGCAACGATCTGCTGATCGTCGTCGGCGCGCTCGTGGGTTCTTCCGGTGCGATCCTGTCCTACATCATGTGCAAGGCGATGAACCGCTCGTTCGTCTCCGTTATCCTCGGCGGCTTCGGCAACACCACCGGTCCGGCCATGGAAGTGGAAGGCGAACAGATCGCCATCGACAGCGATGGTGTTGTTGCGGCGCTTGAAGATGCCGACAGCGTCATCATCGTTCCGGGCTATGGCATGGCAGTTGCCCAGGCACAGCAATCGGTCAGCGAACTGACCAAGCGCCTGCGCTCCAAGGGCAAGGAAGTGCGCTTCGCGATCCACCCGGTCGCAGGTCGTCTTCCCGGCCACATGAACGTGCTCCTGGCCGAAGCCAAGGTGCCGTATGACATCGTTCTGGAAATGGACGAGATCAACGAGGACTTCCCGTCAACGGATGTCGTGATCGTCATTGGTTCCAACGACATCGTCAATCCGGCTGCCCAGGAAGACCCGAACTCGCCTATCGCCGGCATGCCGGTTCTGGAAGTCTGGAAAGCGAAGCAGGTCTTCGTTTCCAAGCGCGGCCAGGGCACCGGTTACTCCGGCATCGAGAACCCGCTGTTCTACAAGGAGAACACGCGCATGTTCTACGGCGACGCCAAGGCCAGCCTCGACAAGCTGCTGACCCAGATCGGCTAAGTCTGAGTGACGAGATATCGAGAAGCCGTCCCGGGAGACCGGGGCGGCTTTTTTTTGATGGCAGAGCCCCTCCCCCTCCACCGTCATTCCGGACAAGCGCAACACAAGTTGTGCGCCGATCCGGAACCCAGATATCAGCGTGAACGCAGCGAACACCGTTGCACTTTCAAGCTCCGTGTGCCGTTGGCACGAATATGTCTGGATTCCGGATCGGCGTTCGGCTTCGCCTTACTTGTCCGGAATGACGGCTCCAAAAAACAAAGGCCACCGGGATCACTTCCAGGTGGCCTTTGTGTTGTTTCTAAAAGAAGTGCCCTATCCGCGAAGCCGGGCGCCGTCCTTGTCGAAATAGAACGACTTGCCTTCCGCGATGCCGAAGCTCAACTCAGCACCCGGCTTGATCTCGTGCTGGCCGAAGAGCCGTGCAGTGATCTGCTGGTCTTGCACCTTCGCGATCACGTTGGTGTCGCCGCCGAGCTGTTCCACATGCTGCACAGACGCTTTCAGTTGCCCCTGGTCGCTCAGGAACAGGTCTTCCGGGCGCACTCCCAACGTGCGGGCATCGCCTTCACTGACCAGGCTTGCGGGCATGAAATTCATGGCCGGAGACCCGAGGAACCCTGCCACGAACTGGTTGACCGGATTGTTGTAAAGCTCCATCGGGCTGCCGATCTGCTCGACGCGGCCAGCGCGGAGAACCACGATCTTGTCGGCCAGCGTCATGGCTTCGGACTGGTCGTGGGTCACATAGATCATTGAGGTCTTGAGTTGCTGATGCAGGTTGGCGATTTCCAGCCTTGTGTTCATACGCAGCGCTGCATCAAGGTTCGATAGCGGCTCGTCGAACAGGAACAGTTTCGGATGGCGCACGATGGCCCGGCCGATCGCGACACGCTGGCGCTGGCCACCGGAGAGTTCCGACGGATAGCGATCGAGATAGTCCTCCAGGTTCAGCATGCGGGTCGCCTCGGCAACGCGCTGGTCGATCACCTGCTTGCTCTGCTTTTCCTGCTTGAGCGCCAGTGTCATGTTGTTGCGCACGTTCAAATGCGGATAAAGCGCGTAGCTCTGGAACACCATGGCAATGCCGCGTTTGGACGGCGGCGTCGTGTTCACGATCTCCCCGCCGATACTGACCTCGCCGGAGGAGACGTCTTCAAGACCTGCGATGACCCGCAACAAGGTGGACTTGCCACACCCTGACGGTCCGACGAAGACGACAAACTCGCCGTCTTCCACTTCGAGATTGATGTCCCTCAGGACATGGACGTTGCCGAACGACTTGTTGACGTTGGTCAGGGTTAGCGCCGTCATGGCGTTAGCTCCTTTAGCATGACTGAGTGACCGGTGCGGATGCTTTCGTCGGCGGCAAGGCATATTGCCAGAGACCGGACGGCATCCTGCATGTGCCGGTTGAGATCGATGTTTTCCGAAATCGCACGAAGCATGAAAGCCTGCTCGGCGTCGCAAAGTTCCTGATGGCCGGGTTCACCCGGCAGATCGATGCGCCGGTCACCTTCCGGGCGATGGACCAGAAGCCCGCCGACCCTGGTGTGGCCGTCAACATCGGCCGATGCACCCTTGTCGTCCTCGACTATCGAAACGGAGCCTGCGGGCGAAACGACATCCTTCACGAAGAAGGCGGTCTCGGACATCATCGGCCCCCACCCGGCTTCGTACCAGCCGACCGACCCATCGTCGAAGAAGACCTGAAACTGGCCGTAGTTGTACATGTCCGGGCCGATTTCGTCGGAAAGCCGCAGCCCCATGCCGTGCACCTTCACGGGTTCGGCGTCGGTAATCTGGCACCAGACATCGACATAATGCACACCGCAATCGACGATGGGAGCAGTCGTCTGCATCAAGGCCTTGTGGGTTTCCCACTCCGCTCCCGAGCTCTGCTGATTGAGGTTCATGCGGAAGACATATGGTCCGCCGAGCCCCCGCGCCTCCTCAATCAGCCGTACCCAGGACGGATGATGCCGCAGGATATAGCCGACCGCGAGTTTGCGGCCGGTTTCCCCGGCGCAAGCGACCACCCGCTTTGCATCGGCCACGGTTGTCGCCAGCGGTTTTTCGACAAATACATGAGCGCCTGCCCGCATCGCCGCAACCGCATAATCCGCATGGGTGTCAGAATAGGTGGAGATCACCACCAGATCCGGTTTTGAGGTGTCCAGTGCCTGCGCGTAATCCGTGAACACCGGATAGCCAGCAAGATCCGGATGGGTCACCCGTCCGGAACGGTTGACGAGACCGACGATCTCGGCGTCCGCATGTTTGTGGTGAGCCAGGGCGTGGGAAAGTCCCATGTTGCCAAGGCCGACGATCAGAACCCGGATCATTTGACAGCTCCCGAGGTAATGCCGCGAATGAGCTGGCGTGAGAAGATGACGTAAAGAACGAGCACCGGCAGGATCGCCATCGAAAGCGCGGACAGGACCGCGTTCCAGTCGGTAACGAACTGGCCGATGAACACCTGACTGCCAAGGGTCAGGGTCTTGGTTTCTTCAGCAGGCGCCAGGATTAGCGGGAACCACAGATCATTCCAGATCGGGATCATGTTGAAGACTGCGACCGTCGCCATCGCCGGGCGCACGAGCGGCAGCACAAGGCGGAAGAAGATCGTGTATTCCGAGAGCCCGTCGATACGTCCGGCGTTCTTCAGATCGTCTGACACCTGCCGCATGAACTCGCTCAGGATAAAGACAGCCAGTGGCAACCCCTGCGCCGTATAGACCAGGATCAGCGCCATCAGCGAGTTGACCAGACCGGTGGCAACCATCATTTCCAGAATGGCCACGGTGCCGATCCGGATCGGGATCATGATGCCGAGTGCCAGATAAAGGCCCATCAGCATGTTGCCCTTGAAGCGGTATTCGCTCAGGGCAAAGGCCGCCATCGCCCCGAACAGCAGGATGAAGGTCAAGGACACAACAGTGACGATCATGGAGTTCTGGAAGTAGAGGAAAAAATCCCCCTGCTTCATGACCGTCTGGTAGCCGATCATCGAGAAGCTTTCGGCGTCCGGCAGTGCCAGCGGTTCCCTGAAGATCGCCTTGCGGGTCTTGAAGCTGTTGACCAGGATCACGAAGACCGGGAACAGCGCGATCAGCGTATAGAGGATCAGGGCGCCGTGCATGGCGGCGGTGTTGAGCGGGTTGGTACGCGCCTTGTTCATGTGACGGCCTCCCTTACAGCTGATATCTGCGCATCCGGGTCTGGATGCCGAAGAGGTAGAGACAGACGCCGATCAGGATGATCGCGAACATGGCGCTTGCGATTGCCGAGCCCATGTAGGGATCGCCCAGCTGAAGCTGAAATCCGAAGAACGTGCGGTACATGAAGGTGCCGAGAATATCGGTCGAGAAGTCCGGCCCGGCCAGCGCCCCCTGTGCCGTGTAGATCAGGTCGAAGGCGTTGAAATTGCCGACGAATGTCAGGATCGAAATGATGCCGATGGACGGCAGGATCAGCGGCAGCTTGATCTTCCAGAACGCCGACATGCCGGTGATGCCGTCAATTTCGCCAGCTTCCAGTATCTCTTCGGGAATGGACAGCAGCGCGGCATAAATGAGCATCATCGGGATGCCCACGAACTGCCAGACCGAAATGAGCGACAACGTGGTCAGTGCGTACTCTTCCTTGCCGAGCCAGGGCGCGAACAGGAACTTCAGGCCGACGGCATCCAGCATGGACGGAGCGATGCCCCAGATCGGCGACAGGATCAGTTTCCAGGCGAAACCGACAATCACGAAGGACAGAATTGTGGGAATGAAGATCGCCGAACGGTAGAAGGCCGCAAACCGCAGTCGCGGATGGCTGAGGATGGCCGCCAGGGCGATGCCGATCGGGTTCTGAACCAGCATATGAATGATGAAGAACCAGAAATTGTTCCCCAACGCGTTCCAGAACTGATCCGACCAGAGCGGATCGCCAAGAAGCGTGGTGAAATTCTGCAGCCCCACGAAGACGCGCTCCTGGTCAATCTTGCTGTAGAGGGCAAGACGAAGCGTGTTGAAGAGGGGAAAGATCATCACGGCCGTGTAAACAAGGACCGCTGGGGCCAGGAACACGACGATATGCCAGCGGAAGCGAGGCCTGCTCATAAAAAGCTCCGGTCAAATGCCCCGGGCAGGCAGAAGCCTGCCCGGGATATAGACGTCTCTAGGGCAGACAGAAGCCTGCCCGGGATATAGACGTTCCTGGGGCAGGCAGAAGCCAGCCCGGGATACAAACGGCAGGCAGAGGCTTGCCCGGGACACAAACTTCCCTTGGGCAGACAGAGGCCTGTCCAGGTCTAGAGTTCCCGGACGATGCGAACACCGCCAGGGAACCGTTTGTCATTCGTGCAGATTACTTCTGCGGCTCGTACCAGCTCGCCAGACCGTCTTGCAGCTTCTTGCCGAGTGCCTCAGGCGTTTCCGTACCCTTGATAGCGGCAGCAGATGCGCCCCAGGTTTCGTTTTCCAGGTTCGGCGTGCCGCGAGACAGGATCTGGTAGGTGGACCTGATGGTGCTTTCGCACTCGCCGCGCCAGCTGGCGAATTCCTTCGCAAGCGGATCTTCCAGTTCAACCGGCGTCTTGGACAGCGGGAAGAAGCCCGGCAGAGCGTTGCCGAAGATGGTGGCGAATTCAGGAGACGCCACCCAAGCCAGGAATTCCTTTGCCTGTTCGGGATGCTCGGTCTTGGCGTTCATGCCGATGCCGATGTCGGTATGATCGGAGATGTAGCACTTGTCGCCAGCGTTGCGGAGCGGCGGCTTGAAAGCACCCATTTCGAAATCGGCCTGAGTGTTGAAGCCCGAAATTTCCCAGCTGCCGGCCGGATAGACCGCTGCACGGCCAAGCGTGAAAATGTTCTGGCTGTCCGGATAGGTCTGGGCCTCATAGCCATCGCCCAGGTAAGGTGCCCACTTTGCCAGCGTGGCGTAAGGGGCAACCCACTGCTCGTCGGTGAGCTTCTGCTCGCCGGCGATCAGAGCCTTGCGGCCTTCCTCACCCTTCCAGTAGTTCGGACCGATGTTGTTGTAGCCCATGGTGGCCGCTTCCCACTGGTCATTGGTGCCCATGGCCATCGGGATATAGGTGCCGTCTTCCTTGATCTTGTCGAGAGCGGCGAAGAACTCTTCCTCGGTCGTCGGGACTTCGATGCCCAGTTCGTTGAAAGCATCCTTGTTGTAGATGAAGCCGTGGATCACGGCAGCCATCGGCACACAGAAACTTGCCGAACCGTCGTCCGTCTGCCAGGCGGCCTTGGCAACGTCTGAGAAGTTGTTCATGGCGTCCATGTCGGACAAGTCCGCCAGGTGTCCGGCATCATAAAGCGCCAGCGAGGCGTCGAACGGACGGCAGGTGATCAGGTCACCCGCGGAACCGGCATCAAGCTTGGAGTTCAGTACGGCATTGTATTCTGTCGGTGCGGACGGGGTGAATTTCACCTTGATGCCCGGATGCGAGGCTTCAAAAGCCGGAATGATCTTTTCCTGCCACAGCGCCAGATCGTCGTTGCGCCAGCTTTCGATCGTCAGCGTGACATCTTCAGCAAAAGCCGTCGACGTAAAGAGCGCAGTGCTGGCCATCGCCAGAGCTAGAATATTGCGTTTCATAAGACACCTCCGAAAAGTTCCATCCATTGCTGGACGTTCAAAATTGTCCGCTCACGGCGTTGGAGCCCGTCCCGCTTCCCGGCGCGGCCGGCCCTAATGGGACCTTCCGTTGCCATTCGCGTTTTTGTTTTACCGCCAGATACAGAACAATATGCGCCGGAGAGCATCAGCCCTCCTGCTCATTTCATATAATACCTATTTGATACCACTTGTCGACCTATTAGTTTGAAATCGTGAAAATCATTTTTCACCGGCCGAATCGCCCATTCACGCAGCTTATTGGTATTATATTGGATTTGTTTTTTCAGCCTTTCAGGCTCAGAGGTATTGTTTCGCCACGTTCAGCAAATGCCGAAATCCGGCGGATTTCCGCCTGTCCGGTGTTGTCTTGTAAAGAACTGGCATTACTCCAGCCGGAACAAATGCTTTGGCCCTCTTGCGAGCTGGTTTCTGCACAGTCCTGTCCTGCACGGTCGCGGGAGCTGTTCAGTCGAGGTCCCGCTTCAGAGATCAGGCATAACAATCTGTTTTCTAAAAGAAATCAGAACCAGCCGCTTGAAACAGGCCTCCACACCCAGACCCGTTTTCCGAAACCGACCCGGGCAACAGCGCACTTGAATGGTTGCGATTGAAAAAGAAATGGCGGATGCCGCCTGTGCCGCTGCGTCTTCCACAGTGCAGCCCCAAAAACTCGCTCTTCCTGAAGCGCAACAGTCGCGCCGGCTCACGCCACCTCGTTACCACCTGCCCCAACTGCCCGCCTTTTCCGATCAGGGCAGAGCCACAAACGGTCAGGCCTAATCCTTGTCGAACAGGAAATAGTCGGGCCACAGATCCTGAAAGGTGCCGATATCGATCTGAAGCTTGTTGAGGTGGTTGTTCATATTGGCAACCGCAGCATCTGCATCGCCCTTTTCGATCGCTTCCAGAACAGCGGCATGTTCGCCGACGATCAGTTGCATCCGGCCTTCCTGCGGCAGCGTCAGCCTGCGGTAGCGCTCCACCTGCAGCCTGATCTTCTCGATCATGTTCCAGATGCCCGGGTAACCGCTGGCTGCGGCGATACCGGAATGAAAGGCATTGTCCGCCTCGTGGAAGGCCTGTTCGTCGCCTTTGTCGGCCAGCTCCTGCTCGCGCTGGACTATCGCCCGCAGCCCCATCAACTGGCTCTTGCTCGCCTTCATCGTGGCTTCGCGAACGCAGACTTCCTCCAGCGCTTTCCTCGCGACGATGGCCTCGCGCAATTCGGAAACGGGAATCCTGGCAACGAAGGTGCCGGACTTCGGGAAAACGTCGACAAGGTTCTCTTCCGCCAGCCGCAAGATCGCCTCGCGAACCGGCGTTCGGCTGATGCCGTATTTTTCGGTCAGGTCTTTTTCCGCCAGCGGCGAACCGGGTGGCAGCGTGACATTTATGATCGCGTTGCGCAGGTCCTGATAGACGATTTCCGAGTTGCGGGCCGCCCGTCTGGCGGTCCCGGAAGCAGCGCCGCGTGGGGGGGCATTTTTTGCTCTCGGCTTGCGCGTCTTGCCTCCGGCAGAAGGCGTTTCATCCAGTGATACGGCCATCGTCTTTCCTGAAACCAAGAGGTTCGAAGATGCAGCTGAACTGATCCTATCTGCTTCGAATCCCTACAGTTTCTCCCCCTCTTTTCCGGTTTACTAGCAATCCAGCAAAGGGATGACCAGCCGAATTCGTTTGCATTCTTACAATATGTCATATACGTAAAATAACTTGTATACCAGTTATACAAGATAGGCCGATTGAGTGGAGGAGCTCGACCCCGGCCGACGGGAGGACAGACATGATTGGAAGAACAATGAAGCGCGGCCTTCTGGCCGCCGCGATGACACTTGCCCTGGCTGGGCAGTCCTGGGCCGCGGACCTGAAATGGGCGCATGTCTATGAGGAAGGATCCAGCTACCACAAATGGGCGCTGTGGGCCGCAGACCAGATCAAGGAAAAAACGGATGGCCGCGTGACCATCTCGGTCTACCCGGCCTCGTCACTTGGCAAGGAAGCAGAGATCAACGAAGGCCTGACCATCGGGTCCGTCGACATGATCTATACCGGACCCAACTTCGCCGAACGCGATTACGGTCCGATCGCCATTTCCGACTATCCCTTCATGCTGAAGAACTATGATCACTGGAAGGCCTACCGGGACAGTGACCTCTTCAGCGACCTTTCCAATGGCTACAAGGAAGCGACCGGTCACACGGTGATGGCCATTACCTGGTACGGTTATCGCCATGTGACATCCAAGTTCCCGATCACCAAACCGGACGACATGAAGGGTCTGAAGATCCGTGTGCCGGATTCGCCGCTGATGGTGCTGTTCCCGAATGCGGTTGGCGCCAACCCGACACCGATCGCCTTTTCCGAAGTGTATCTGGCGTTGCAGCAAGGCGTTGTCGACGCCCAGGAAAACCCTCTGCCGACGATCAAGTTCAAGAAGTTCTACGAGGTCCAGTCCAACATCAATCTGACCGGCCATATCGGCAATTCGCTGATCATCGTCGTTTCCGAAAACGCGATGGGGCAGCTGGGGGACGATGCGGCCACCGTGGACGCAGTTCTGAAGGAAGCTGCCGCGCAGAATGCGGACGAGATCTATCAGTCGGAACAGGACCTTGTGCAGTGGTTCGTTGATCAGGGCATCCAGATAAACGAAGTCGACAAGGCCGCTTTCCAGGCTGCTGTCGAGCCGATCCTGACCGATGAATCCAAGGTTCCCTATACCCAGGAACACTACGAGCGGATGCAGGCTCTCGCTCAATGACGCAAAGCAACGATGCCGTGGCTGACCAAACGAAACAGGCCACCGCACAAACGGAGCAAGGGCGCGCGGACGGCGCGCCCGAACTGCTTCACTTTGACGAGACCGAAACCGACCTCAACGCGCTGAAATGGATCGATGCCCCCGGCATTCTGGTCTTCTGGGTCCTTGCCGTGGTCGTTTTCCTCCAGTTCTTCACTCGCTATGTGCTGAACGATTCCCTCGCGTGGACCGAGGAAGTGGCCCGTTATCTGCTGATCCTGGTCTGCTTTCTTGGCGCAATCACCGCGACGCGGCGTGGTGCGCATATCACGCTCGAGTTTCTGATGCGCATGGTGCCACCGCGTCTTGCGAAAGCTCTGACCGTTCTGTCCCAGACGATCACGCTCGGTTTTTTCGCCTCCATGACCTGGATCGGTATCGAACTGACCCAGAAAACCCGGCAGAAGATGATTTCCCTGCCGATTCCGAAGGCATGGATCTACACGATCTGCGTCGTCGCTCTCGGACTGATGGCGTTCTACTCGGCCATCTGGCTGTGGCGCCGCCTTCGCCAAAGCCCCGAAGACCTCGTCCGCTCGCTGGACGACCACCTGCCAACCGATTGAAGAGTTTTCGCCGATGGCCGTCCTGTTCATGATGATGCTGCTGTTCGCCCTGATGATCATCGGGGTGCCGGTCGCTGCCGCCCTCGCCCTCGCCTCGCTCGCCTTCGTGCTGATGGAAGGCCTGCCGCCGATGATCGTGCTGGCAAACATGGTCAACGGCATTAATTCGTTTCCGCTGATCGCGGTTCCCTTCTTCATCCTTGCCGGCAACCTGATGAACTCCGCAGGCATCACGACCCGCATCTTCGCCTTCGCCCGCGCGGCAGTCGGCTGGATGCACGGCGGACTGGGTCACGTGAATGTCGGCGCGAGTGTCATCTTTGCCGGCATGTCAGGGGCCGCCGTGGCGGACGCGGGAGGTCTCGGCAACATCGAGATCAAGGCCATGCGGGACAGTGGCTACGATACGGATTTCGCGGTCGGCATCACAGCTGCCTCTTCCACTATCGGGCCGATCATTCCTCCGTCTTTGCCCCTGGTTATCTACGGCGTCATCGCGGACGCTTCCATCGGCCAGCTTTTCATGGCCGGCATCGTTCCCGGTCTCATGATGGCACTGGCCCTGATGGTGATGGTTGCCTGGTACTCCCGGCAGAGGAATTATCCGCGCGATCTCAATTTCCGCTTTTCGCGCCTTGGCCAGACCTTTCTCGACGCCCTGCTTCCCCTCATGACACCAACGATCATCATCGGCGGCATCATGTTCGGTATTTTCACTCCGACGGAAGCGGCGATCGCTGCCGTCGCCTGGTGCATTTTTCTGGGTGTCGGCGTCTATCGGACGCTGAATTTCAGAAAGATCCTCAAGGTATCCTTCGAGACGGTGGAGACGACCGCAGCCATCATGCTGATCGTGGCCGCTTCCACGATTTTCGCCTGGATCCTGACGGCCAACCAGACCGCACGCCACTTTTCCGAGCTGATGGTGGCATTGACGGACAACAAGGTCGTTCTGCTACTGATCATCACGCTGATCGTGCTGGTGATCGGCCTGTTCATGGAAACAATTGCCGCCATCACCATTCTGACGCCGGTGCTGCTTCCGGTGGCCGTCGGCCTGGGTATTGATCCGGTCCATTTCGGGATCATCATGATCCTGAACCTGATGATCGGCCTTCTGACGCCCCCGGTCGGCATGGTGCTTTACGTGCTTTCAAAAGTGGCGCAAGTGCCTTTCGAGCGATGCGTGACGGCAACGGCTCCCTTCCTCGTCCCGCTGATCACGGTGCTGCTGTTGCTGACTTTCGTTCCGGCCTTTTCGATGTGGCTGCCGACACTGGTCTACCGGTAGGCGCAAATCGGCTCAATTTTCGGAAGTGCGGTTCACATCCATTTACCGGTGCCGTGTTTGACTGTGCCAATATTCCGCAAGGGAATTTTTGGCACAGCTAGGGGGCCGGAATGTTCGACAGGTTGGCATTTTCTTTTGCGGCATTTGCAGCCGTCACTTTAACGCTCGACGGTGTTCGCGCCCAATCCACGGAACCGGTGTTCTACCCGGGAACGAACGAGGGGCTGTTTCTGATCGTCACCGACATCCACTTCGACCCGTTCAGTGATCCGACCCTCGTGCCGGCACTGGACAAGAGCCCAGTCTCCGGGTGGACAGAAATATTCAAGGGGGCCGCCGAAAGTATCAAGAGTTACGGCAATGATGCCAGCTACTCGCTGATGGTCTCCGCCCTGGATGCGGCGGCAGCCCAAGGCATGACCTACGACTACGTGCTCTATACCGGCGACTACCTGAGCCACCATTTCAATGACACCTACCAGAAGACAGCGGGCGACAATCCGCAGGGCGTGACCTCGTTTGCCATCAAGACCACGCAATATGTTTCCCAGCTTCTGGGCGATACGTTCGGCAACATCCCGGTCTACGGCGTTCTGGGCAACGAAGATTCAGCCTGCGGTGACTATCAGCTCGCTCCCGACAGTGCATTTCTTGAAGGTGTCGGCGAGCAGTGGGCGAAGCTCAGCCGTCAACCGGGCGGGTTCCAGGCGTTCAAGCACGACGGTTTCTACAAGGTTACGCATCCAACGGTGCCGGATCAGGACATCATCGCCCTCAGCAACGTCTACTGGGCAAAACACTATTCGGATGCCTGCAATACCAATGGCGGCGATCCTGGAAAGGACGTCATGACCTGGCTGGATGAGCAGCTTGCCGAAACGCAGCAGGCCGGCCGCAAGGCGCAGCTACTGATGCATGTTCCACCAGGCGCCGATGCCCGCGATACGGCGCGCCATGCAAACAAGGAGACGTGTGAGGTCAGTATCCACCTCTTCTGGCACGAGCATTACCTTACGGACTTTCTGGAGCTGATGTACAAATATGCCGGCACCGTCGACTACACGTTTTCCGGCCACACGCATATGGACGGCTTCACTGTCATCAATGATGCTTCGGGTGAACCGTTGATTGCGAACCAGATAACGGCATCGGTCAGCCCTGTTTTCGGCAACAACCCGGCCTTTGCGGTCTTTCTATACGACAAGACCAGCGGCGCGGTGAAAGACTCGGCGACCTTCTATCTGACGAACCTCGAAGCTGCCGCCGCCGGAGCAAAGCCGGACTGGCAGCTCGAATATGACTACCGCTCCACCTATGCGGTTCCGGACCTTTCCGCCGCCAGCCGGGCTTCACTCGCCAAGACGCTTCAGAACGACGAGCCATTGCGCCAGCGGTTCAGTAATCTCTATGCCGTTCAATCAGCGACCCCGGAAATCGATCCCGTCAATTGGCAGGCATATGGCTGCGCGCTCGATGCCACCAGCCTGGACGCCTACAAAACCTGCCTCTGCAGCAGCAACTGACCGTGCGCGCACTTTTTAATCAGCCTGAGCAAGCGTGGGGTTGAGTTCCCCACGCACTCAGGCTGCCAGGCGCCGGCCTTCAGCATCGAACAGATGTGTCTTGTCCAGATCCAGCGCGATGCCGACCGGATCACCGGACTTCAGCGCGAAATGCCCGTGCTCGCGCACCAGGACCTGACCGATGCCCGGCACACTTGCGTGAATGTTGGTGTCCGAGCCCAGATGCTCGACCAGTTCGGCCGTTCCGGAAATATGAGCGACGTCTTGGGCGACGATGTTGAGATGTTCCGGACGGACCCCCAACTCCCTTGCAGCTGCTTGCCCATTGCTCAACCCAAGGCCGAGGCTGGCGCCGTTCTTCAGTGCAACGCCACCGTCCTTCGGTTCGATATCGAGGATGTTCATGGTCGGCGACCCGATGAACTGGGCAACGAACTTGTTGGCAGGGGTGTCGTAGAGCTCCAGAGGCGTGCCGACCTGCTGGATGTCGCCCGCATTCAGGACCACGATCCTGTCGGCCAGCGTCAGGGCTTCCACCTGGTCGTGGGTCACATAAATCATCGTCGACTTCAGACGCTGGTGGAGCCGAGCGATTTCCAGGCGCATTTCGACACGTAGTGCCGCATCGAGATTGGACAGCGGCTCATCGAACAGGAAGGCGCTTGGATCACGGACGATTGCTCGGCCCATGGCGACACGCTGGCGCTGTCCGCCTGAAAGTTGCTTGGGCAGGCGTGCTGTCAGATTGCTCAGGCCAAGTGTCCTGGCAGCTTCCTGCACCTTGCTTACCCGCTCCTCGTTGGCCGCTTTGCGGATTTCCAGCGAGAAGCCCATGTTCCGCGCCACATCCATATGCGGATAAAGCGCATAGGACTGGAAAACCATGGCCATGTCACGATCACGGGGCGGCACTTCGTTCATGCGTTTGCCGTCTACCGTGAAATCGCCTCCGGAAATCGGTTCCAGGCCGGCGATCATGCGCAGCAGCGTGGACTTGCCGCAGCCGGACGGGCCGACCAGTACGATGAATTCGCCATCATCGATGGAGAGGTTGATATCGCGCATTACCTCGACGGAGCCATAAGCCTTGGCGATGTTCTTGAGTTCGATACGAGCCATGGTCTGGGTCTCCTACCCCTTGACGGCGCCAGAGGTAAGCCCCTGGACCAGATAGCGCTGGATGAAGATGAAGAACAGACAGGACGGCACCAGTGCGAGCACGCCGGCGGCCATCATCTGCCCCCAGTCGACAGAGAACTTCGAAACGAAAGTCAGAAGCCCGACGGGGAAGGTCATGGTGTCGTTGGAGTTGATCAGCATGAGTGCGAAGAGCAGCTCGCTCCAGGCGGCGGTAAAGACGAAGCCCAGCGTCGCCCCAAGCCCCGGAAGCGTCAGCGGCAGAATGATTTTCCTGAGCGCTTCGAAGCGGCTGCAACCGTCAATCATGCCGGCCTCCTCCAGATCCTTCGGAATGCCGTCAAAGAAGGACTGCATCAGGAAGGTGGCGAAGGGAATGTTGAAGGCCGTGTAGACGATGATCAGGCTGGTAAGCGAGTTCAGCAGGCCGATCGCCGCAACGATCTTGTAGATCGGGGCAATGATCATCAGAAGCGGAAACATCTGGGTGATCAGCATCAGGGCGATGATCAGCCGTTTGCCGCGAAAATCGAACCGCGAGAAAGCGTATCCGGCAGCCGCCGCAATCGCCGTGGTGATGGCCGCGGTGCCAATGGACACGATCACGCTGTTCTTGAAATAGGACAGGAAATCCGTTGCGATCAGAACGGTCTGGAAATTCTCGAAGGTAAACTCGCTCGGAAAGAGCGCCGTCCCTTCCGTGAAGATCAGCTTGTCCGGCGTGATCGCGATCTTGACGAGCCAGTAGAGCGGGAAAAGCGCAAAGGCGACGTAAAACGCCAGAGCCAGATATTTTCCCGTGACCGCCAGAGGCGAGCTATTACGAAGCGCACTCATCGAAGCACCTCAGATCTTGACCAGTTTCCGGCGCAGCACCAGCAGGATTGCCGCATAGATCAGCAGCAGACCCAGGAGCGCGACCGCGATTGCGGAGGCATAGCCGAAATCGAGTTTCCGGAAGGCTGTTGTGAAAATGTAGGTCGACAGGATCTGCGTCGAGTTTGCAGGTCCGCCGCCGGTCATGACGAAGATGAGATCGGCGAAATTCGCGATCCAGATCGTCCTCAGCATGACGGTGATTGCGATCATCGGTGCCAGAAACGGCAGCGTGATCTTGGTGAAGGTCTGCCAGGCGGTCGCGCCGTCAATTTCCGCAGCCTCGTAAAGTTCGCCCGGGATGGACTGCAGCGCAGCCAGCAGCGTGATGGCGAAGAAGGGAATGCCGAACCAGACGTTTGCGGTCACAGGTCCCCACATGGCCAGGTCCTTGTCACCCAGGATGTTGAACGGCTCCGAAAGGATCCCGAGAGCGGCCAGCCAGTGCGGCAGTGGTCCGATGGTCGGGTTGAAGAGCCAGGCCCAGGTGAGAGCCGACAGGAACGTCGGTACGGCCCAGGGCAGAAAGACCAGTGCCTGAACAATGCGCTTGCCGTGGAACTGTGTGTTCAGCAGCATCGCGAGGCCAAGTCCCAGGAAGAACTGGAAGAAAATCGACCCGAGCGTCCACCAGAACGTGTTGGTGAGCGCCAGCCAGAACTTCCGGTCAGACCACAAGGCCTCGAAGTTGGCGAAGCCAACCCAGCCCGACTGGAACGGGCGCAGCAGGTTGACGGCCTGGAAGGCATAGGAAACGCCGATCACCAGCGGCACCAGCATCACCAGGGCAATCAGCACGATTGCCGGGGTCAGGTAGAGATAAGGCTCCACCATGTAACGGAAGTAGAAGGTGGGCCGAGCCCGGGATTTTTTCCCGGGCACGGCAGTGTCGATCGTGGTCATTGCGCGGCTTTCCAGCGGCCATATTCTTCCGTCAGGAACTCGGCCCATTTGTCGGCCACTTCCTGAGCAGAGATTTCACCCAGGAGGGCTTCCTGGCTGGATTCCAGGGCGATGGAGTCCGCGAAGTAACCGAACTGCTCCAGATAGGTCGGCATGACCGTCGGGATGTACTGGTCGCCGTTCAGGGTGTCGAACCAGCCCTTGAACTGCTCGGTCTTGAAGTACGGATCCTGCTCTGCACCTTCATGGATCGGAATGACGCCAACGCGCTTTGCCCATTCCTTGTTGGTTTCCGGGCTGGACAGATGCGCAATCAGCTTCCAGGAAAGGTCTTCGTTGCTGGTCGTGTCGAACATCGCCCAACCGGCGAACCCGATCGTCGGGAACGCCTTGCCGGCCGGACCGACAGGCATCGGAACCACAGCGAAGTCTTCCGGCGCCATACGTTCGGCAACCGCGATCAGTGCATCCGGGTCCTGATCGAGGAAAGCACAGGTTCCCGAATAGAAGCCGGCCACGATCTCGTTGAAGCCCCAGCTGACGGAATCCTTCGGGGCATAACCGTTCTGGTACATGTCGATCAGGAATTGGATGCCTTCGACGGAACCCGGCTGGTTGAGCGTGCTCTTGCCATCCGCGTCAAAGAAGGTGTTGTCCCCGTTCATGGTGGCGGCCATCATGATCCAGCCGTTGAGCCCACCAGGTCCGCCCCGGAGACAATATCCGTATTTTCCGTCCAGTTCGGAAACGGCCTTGGCCGCATCCATGAATTCCGCCATCGTGCTCGGTGGATTTTCGACACCGGCTTCCGCCAGCAGCTTCTTGTTGTAGAACATGGCGCGCAGATAGAAGCCGTAAGGGATCATCCGTGCCGTCTTGCCGTCGGTCTGGCGGCCCATGTCCAGAGTTTTCTGGGTCAGCGTGCCACCATATTCCCAACCTGCGATCTTGTCGTTCAGATCGACCAGCCTGTCCTTGTAGATGCCCGCCCAGCGGTCCGGCATTTCAACGACATCGGGAATGTCGCCACCGGCCACCATGGTTGCCAGCTTTTCAAAGGCCTGGCCCCAGGGCAGCGAGACGATTTCAACTTCCGTGCCCGGGTTGGCAGCCTCGAAGGCATCCACCTGCTTCTGCAGTACTTCCGTGCGCTCCGGGCTGGTGATCACTTCCACCAGCTTCAGGGTTTCCGCGCTCGCTGCCGAGCCTGCCAGAAACGCCAATGCGCTAATTGCTCCTATCAGTCCCCTCATGGTTCAACTCCGCTTCTTTCAGGTTTGGTTTGAATTGCGCCGTCTTATGTCCGGGCGCTTTTGCTCAGAGCCGCCTCGAAGTCGGCCCAAAGATCGTTGGGGTCTTCCAACCCCAGGCTGAGGCGTACGATCCGGTCGGACACGCCAAAGCGTTGCATTGAATTCTGCTCACCGGCCTGGTTGAGGCCGATGCGTGTCGGCAGGATCAGGCTTTCGAAACCACCCCAGCTGACGCCAAGGCGGAACAGCTTCAGGCTGTCGGCAAGGTTCGGAATGTCGACGTTGTCGTTCAGCGCGACGGACAACAGGCCCGAGCGGCCGGTCAGACCGGGCACGATGTTCGGACCGGGCGAATGCACCGCGCTGACATGCGGGTGGCTCGCCAGCCGGTCAACAAACAGGTTCGCGGTCGCCTGATGCTGGCGCATGCGCGGACCGAGGGTGCGCAGTCCCCGGGTCAGCAGAAAAGCCTCGAACGGGGCAAGCTTGCCGCCGAGCAGCGGCAGGGTCAGGTCCCGGATCCGGTCGATCAGGTCCTGGCGTGCCACCACCACGCCGGCAACCGTGTCGGAATGGCCGGACAGGTACTTGGAGGCAGAATGCAGAACGATGTCGATGCCGAGGGTCAGTGGGCGCTGGAAAAGCGGTGTTGCCCAGGAGTTGTCGATTACGGTGATCGTGCCGTGCTTTTTGGCATGTGAGGCGACAACTCCGAGATCCAGCGTCTTGAAGACGACGGAGGTCGGGCTTTCCAGATAGGCGAGCTTCACGCCCTTGAGCAGATCCGGATCCGACTGGAACTCCTCAATTGAATGATAGGTAACCCCGACGCCAAACGGGCGCAGCATACGCTCGAACAGGCGATAGGCATCCGGATAGACATGCTCGATGCAGGCAATGCGGTCACCCGGCTTGACGAAGGCAAGAACGGTGGAGGAGATCGCTGCCATGCCGGACGCAAAACCGACAGCAGCTTCGCCCTCTTCCGCCTGGGCCATCAGCTTTTCAAAGGCAGCCACAGTGGGGTTCTGAACCCGTGTATAGAGCGGCTCGTTGGAGCGGCCCGCCATCCGGTCTTCGAAGGCCTTGTAGTTGTCGAAGGTGAAGAGAGACGTCTGCACGATCGGCGGCGCCACAGCGCCCCCTGTCTCGGCAGCAGCCGCCAGCAGCGTCTCGATCGAATATCCACCCGGCACAGCGTCAGCCATCGTGTTCCTCTGAAATTTTCTGGGTTTCGGCACAGACCATATCGATGATCATCTCGGTCAGTTCCGCTGCCTTGTCCTCGTCACCGGCGATGATCGCGTCGGCAAGCGGGCGGTGCAGCGGGATGGTGTCCTGGCCGAGATGCGGCTTGCCGAACGGTGTTTCGTAAATGTCGTGAAAGGCTTTCTGGATCTGTTCGATGAACTGCCTGAACAGGGGATTGCCGGTCGCATCGTGAACGGCGTTGTGAAACCGATGGTCGGCCGGGCGCCAGTCTTCACCGGCTTCGAACACAGCCATCAGTTCCGCCGCCCGCGCGTTGATGATGCGGCGCTGTTCCGGCGTTGCGGATCTCGTTGCGATACGCACCGACTCGATTTCCAGAGGCCGTCGAACCTGCTGCATTCGCAACAGGCTCTCGGCTTCATGTTTGATGGTGAGGGCCACGCGCAGTGTATTGGTTGATATTTCCGCGATGAGCCTTGTGCCGGCTCCTTTGTTGCGGCTGACGACGCCCATGCTTTCCCAGGTCTTGAGCGTCTCGCGAATGGTCGACCTGCCAAAGCCGAGACGGCGCACAAGCTCCAGTTCCGGCGGCAGACGATCCCCGATCTTGAGGCCTTCCTGCTCGATGAGGCTGATCAGGGCTCGCGGCACATCCCGCGGCTCACTCGCTGCTGCAGACCCCGTTTCCGGTTTCGGCTGTTGTGCATTTTCCGGCATGGACAGATGTCAACCTTCTTTGTTTGCCATCTCACGTTACCACTTTGTCTGACATTGTAAACACTTTGTCTGACATAATCTTCGGACAAAGCGCCATCCCGTTTAAACAATTGTTTTATTGAGTGAATTTTACAATCTCGCGAAGAACATCAGCCACCGCAGCTCCACGCCTCTCACCACAATCACCCTCACCATCGTCATCCCGGCCAAGCAACGCGCGAGCCGGGATCGGAGAGCCGCTGGCAGCAGTGGCAAGTCCCGCCCTATCGACAGGCCCTGGTTCCCCGGTCCCGGATCTTCGCTGCGCTCCGTCCGAGAAGACGAAATCGAGGTGGGAGATTATGCAAAAGGCAGCCAGCTGACCTGCCCCAACGCCTCTCACAACAGTCACCCTCACCATCGTCATCCCGGCCAAGCAACGCGCGAGCCGGGATCGGGGAGTCGCTGGCGGCGGTGGTGGCCCGCCTCCTGTTGACAGGCCTCAACTCCCTGATCCCGGATCTGCGCTGCGCTCCGTCCGGGAGGACGAAATCGAGGTGGGAGATTGTCCCGAAGACGGCCTGTCGCGGAGGCTGTAAACAAAAGCCCGGCACGAGGTGCCGGGCTATAGATAGCGCAACGGAAATATTCTCTGCCGGTCAGCCGACCTGGGCGGTTGCCTCGATTTCGATCAATGCATCGTCCTCTATGAGGCCAGCCACCACGACGACCGACATGGCCGGGAAATGCCGCCCCATCACCCGACGGTAGGCTTCACCGACTTCTCTCTGCCGGGCAAGATATTCGCGTTTGTCCGTAATGAACCATGTCAGGCGGGCGATATCGGTCACGGCTCCACCGGCGGCCTCGACGATAGCCACAATGTTGGCGAGCGTCTGTTCCATCTGGCCGACGAAGTCACTGGTTTCAAAGACCTGGTCCTTGTTCCAGCCGATCTGGCCGCCGATATGGAGCGTCTTGCCCTCCGTCAACATGCCGTTTGCATAGCCTTTTGCCGGGGCCCAGCCGTCGGGTTGAATGCTTTTGACCGTCATTGATCCTGACTTTCCTTGTCTTCCGGATCAGCTGAAAATCAATCCGACTGGATTGAACTCTCAAGGCTGATCGCTCCCTACCTGTTGAACCGGTCGGCGCTCAAGCGAGTGCCGACTGGTCCAGAAATCGTTGTTTTACCTGTTCCGGCCATGGCTCCGGTTTGCCGCTGCTGTCCACGTTGACGATGGTCAGCTCGGTCTGGAAGCGCACCTCGCCATCGCATTGCGCGCTGATTGCGATGCCGCAACTGGTCCGGCCAACCTTGGTCACGTTCAAGCCGAGCACCAGAAGATCGCCCAGTTTGCTCGGAGCCATGAAACGCGTACGAATTTCCGCAGTCGGTACGGCCCCCACCTTGTGAATGTCCTTGAACGGCCATTCGACGACCTTGTCGAAAAAGGCTTCGACACAATCGTTCATCATCTCGAAATAGCGGGGATAGAAGACAATCCCCGCCGGATCGCAATGCTTGAACAAGATGGGTTGCTCGAACCGGAACATCACTCAAACTCCGATGTACTTGGCAGTGACGTCGTCGGTCAGAGCATCAATACCGCCAGTCCAGACGGATGTGCCGCGCTCCAGGATCGTCGCCCGGTCGCAAACCTGGCGCAGTTCCTTGATCGACTTGTCGATGACGAGGATCGCGAGCCCCGTTTCCGCCTTCAACTGACGGATCACGGCCCAGATTTCCTGGCGGATGACAGGGGCCAGACCTTCGGTCGCTTCGTCCAGGATCAGCAGCTTCGGGTTGGTCATCAGGGCTCGGCCAATGGCGAGCATCTGCTGTTCGCCACCCGACAGCGAACCCGCCCGCTGGCCGCGCCGTTCACCAAGCCGCGGAAACATGCCTATGACGCGTTCGAAGGTCCAGTCGCCGCGCCGTGCCGCCGCGATCAGGTTTTCCTGAACGCTCAAGGTGCTGAAACAGCGACGCCCTTCCGGAACAAGGCCCAGTCCCAACCGGGCAGCCTTGTGGCTCGGTAGGCGGGCAAGGTCATGACCGGCAAATGTCAGCGAGCCTTGCGCGGAGAGCATCCGGCAAATGCATTTGACCGTGGTCGACTTGCCCATGCCGTTGCGGCCAAGCAGTGCCAGCACTTCGCCCTCGCCGATTTCCAGATCAACGCCGAAAAGCGCCTGACTGGCGCCATAGGAGGCCGTCACGTTGGACAGTGTCAGAAGACTGCTCATGCTTCGTCTCCCAGGTAAGCTTCCTTAACGGCGGCGTTGGACCGGATTTCATCGACCGTGCCGGTGGCAATCACCTCGCCGTACACCAGCACACTGATACGGTCTGCCAGCGAAAAGACCGCGTCCATGTCGTGTTCGACGAGAAGGATCGGAGCTTCGTGCCGGAGCTGATCGAGAAAACCGGTGAGCAGCTTCGAGCCTTCAGAGCCCATGCCTGCCATGGGTTCATCCATGACAAGCGCCTTTGGTTTCTGTGTCAGCGCAACGGCCACTTCCAGCTGACGGCGCTGACCGTGACTGAGCTCCGCCGTGCGCATGCGTGCCTGGTCCAACAGGCCGACACGGGCGAGCGCTTCCTCGGCGGTTTCACGCAAGGAGGTGTCCCTGGTCACGTTGGAGAAGAACCTCCAGGGCCGACCGCTGGCACCCAGTGCCCCGAGCAGAACGTTCTGGAGAACCGTGTCTTCCATGGCCAGCGAGGAGATCTGGAAGGTACGCCCAAGGCCGGCACGCGCGCGGGCGCGTGTCGGTTGATGCGTCACGTCCCTGCCCAGCAGGCGAACCGACCCGGCATCAGGCCGCAGTGTTCCGCAAATCTGCCCGATCAGGGTGGACTTGCCGGCACCATTGGGACCGATGATCGCGTGGATCTCGCCAGGCTTCAGGTCGATGGAGATGTCACGGCTGGCTCGCAAGGCGCCAAAGCTCTTGGAAATGCCGTTTGTTTGCAGGACAGCATCAGTCATGAACAGCCTCCCGTCCGCAAATCATGCCAATCACACCACCCTTGCCGAAGAGCACGATGACCAGAAGCAACAGCCCCAGGTAGATGTGCCAGAAGTCGCTCAAGGCTCCGAGCCAGTGCTCCAGCGCAACAAAGACCAGCGCACCGACCACAGGACCGAAAAGCCGTCCCACCCCACCGATGATGATGAAGATCATGATCTCGCCACTGGTCTGCCAGCTGAACATCGTCGGACTGACGAAACGGTTGAGGTCGGCAAACAGCGCCCCCGCGAGACCCGTGATGGCGCCGGACACAACGAAGGCAACGAGCTTCAGTCGCACCGGGTCCAGTCCCGCGGTCTCCACGCGAACGGGAACCTGCCGGGCAGCATTGAGAGCAAGACCAAATGGAGACCCCGACAGCCGCCATGCAAACAGCAGCACAAGGCACAAAAGCCCCAGGCAAAGCCCGTAGAACTGGATTGGGTCCAGCGTATTGAGCCCCGGAAATCCGTTGCGGACATAGATCGACAGTCCGTCCTCTCCGCCATATTCCGCCCAGGAAATGGCAAAGAAGAAGAACATCTGGCCAAAGGCCAGCGTGATCATGATGAAGTAGACCCCTGCCGTTCTCAAGGACAGGATCCCGATCACCAGCGCAGCCAGGGAAGACACCACGACGGCTACAAGCCAGATCACCGGCATGGACTTCGTGCCTTCGATCAGGAATGGCCACTCGGTGAGCGCGGTATAGTTCTGGGCATGGTAGGCGAGGATACCCATGGCATAACCGCCGAGGCCGAAGAAGACCGCGTGACCGAGACTGACCAGCCCGCCAAGGCCGAGCGCGATGTTGAGGCCAACGGCCGCGATCGCAAAGACGACGGCACGCGTCATCAGCGTAATGGTGAAGGGTTCTTCCGCCGAGATCGCCCAAAAAGGGATCGCGACGAAGAGCGCCAGCGTCAGCGCATTGAGATAGCGTTCCCGGATCATGCGCGCGCTCCGAACAGACCGGCAGGACGCAGGATCAGCACCGCAGCCATGAGGATATAGATCGCCATGGAGGCGAGCGAGGATCCGACGGACGTGGCTGTCGACGGATCGAGGAACAGCTTCAGGATTTCCGGCAGGAAGATGCCGCCGAGCGTATCGGTCAATCCAACCAGGATAGCGCCCACAAGCGCCCCCTTGATGGAGCCGATGCCGCCGATGACGATGACGACGAAAGCCAGGATCAACACCGGTTCCCCCATGCCGACCTGCACCGACTGGATGGCACCGACCAGGGCGCCGGCAAGACCTGCCAGAGCGGCGCCAAGCGCGAAGACGATGGTATAGAGCCGCGCAATGTCGATGCCGAGGGCCGCGATCATCTCGCGGTCATTTTCCCCTGCCCTGATCTGCACACCGAGACGCGTCCTGGAAATCAGCATCCAGAGACCGAGCGCAACGGCAAGGCCGACGGCAATCAGCGTCAGCCGGTAGAGAGGATATTCGATGCCGCCCGGCAACGTGACCGGGCCGGACAGGAATTCCGGCACGTCGAGAAACAGCGGAAAGGAACCGAAGATCCAGCGCGTTCCTTCGGAGAAGATCAGGATCAGCGCAAATGTCGCCAGCACCTGATCCAGATGATCCTTGGCGTAAAGCCGGCGGATGACCACCAACTCGACCAAGGCGCCCGCGATGGCAGCACCGGCAAGTGCCGCCACGAGGCCCAGCAGAAACGATCCGGTTGCAGCCGCAACAGCCGCCGCGCAGAACGCCCCGATCATGTAAAGCGAACCATGGGCAAGGTTGATCAAACCCATGACGCCGAAGATCAAGGTCAGCCCGGCGGCCATCAGAAACAGCATGATGCCGAATTGCAGGCCGTTCAGAACCTGCTCTATGAGCAATATCAGTGACATGAGTACCCCGCCCCTTTGGCCGGCGCGGCTTCCCGCACCGGCTTTTGGGTCAATACCTTACATGTTGCACTCGGACCAGTAGGCATCCGCATGGCTGGTCAAGGCCTTGCCGATGATCTTGTTGGTGTAGACGTCACCTTCCTTGATGACTTCGCGGACGTAGATGTCCTGGATCGGGTGATGGTTCGGACCGAACTTGAAGCCGCCACGGGTGGAAGCGAAATCGGCTTCTTCCAGCGCCGCGCGGAAGGCATCAGCATCCTTCACGTCCGCCTTGGCCATGGCCGACAGCAGCAGATTGGCGGTATCGAAGCCCTGCGAAGCGTAAAGCGACGGCAGGCGGCCGTACTCGGCCTGGAAGCTCTCAACAAAGGCCTTGTTGGCCGGGGACTCGATGTCCTTGCTCCACTGGCTGGTGTTCTTGACACCGAGCGCCGCATCGCCAACGGCCTGCAGAATGCCCTGATCAAAGGAGAAAGCAGGTCCGATTACCGGCAGATCGACACCGGAGTCCTTGTACTGCTTCAGGAAGGAGATCCCCATGCCGCCCGGCAGGAAGAAATAGACACTGTCTGCACCGGAGGCACGGATCTGCGCGATTTCAGCCGCGTAGTCGGTCTGACCCAGCTTGGTGTAGATTTCGCCCGCGAACTCGCCCTTGTACATGCGCTTGTAGCCGGTCAGCGCGTCCTTGCCGGCCGGGTAGTTCGGCGCAAGCAGGAAGCTGTTCTTCAGGCCTTCGAAATTGGCATAGGCGCCGGCAGCTTCATGCAGGTTGTCGTTCTGCCAGGCGACGTTGAAATAGTTCGGGTGGCAGCCCTTGCCGGCCAGCGCGGAGGGGCCTGCGTTCGGCGACAGGTAGAACTTGCCCTGCGCGGTTGCTGACGGCACCACGGCCATGGCGAGGTTCGACCAGATGATACCGGTCAGGACGTCCACCTTTTCCGACTGGATCATCTTGTCGGCCAGCTGCACGGCGATGTCCGGCTTCTGCTGATCGTCCTCGACCACCACTTCCAGATCCGTGTTGCCGGCCTGCTTAACAGCCAGCATGAAGCCGTCGCGCACATCGATGCCAAGGCCCGCACCACCACCAGACAGAGTGGTAATCATGCCGACCTTCACCGGTTCCGCGTTGGCGCTGGAAAGGCCGAGTGCGAGAGCGGCTGCGGCCGCCATTGTTACAAATTTCATATGCTGCTCCTCTTGGTCTTGTGACCTGCTATTCCCATTCGGTTTTTTAGTTTGGACCGCCGTGCTTCGTTTTTGCGGCACGGTCAGCAAGGGGCTTGTCGTTTTAGTGTCCCGCGTGCCCCACGCGAGGGTCTGGTCAGGCGTCCGGACGCAGCCGGAAGCGCTGGATCTTGCCGGTTTCTGTTTTCGGCAAGGCGTCTGCAAAGATGATCGAGCGTGGATACTTGTAAGGCGCGATCGTCGCTTTAACGTGATCTTTCAATGCCTTGGAAAGGTCGTCTGAGGCTTCGTGCCCAGCTGCAAGAACCACATGGGCCTGTACGATGGAGCCTCGTTCCTCATCCGGAGCACCGATGACGGCACATTCCTGGACCGCAGGGTGTGCAAGCAGTGCCGCTTCCACTTCCGGGCCTGCAATGTTGTAGCCGGCGGAGATGATCATGTCGTCGTTGCGGGCGGCAAAGTGCAGGTGGCCGTCCTCGCTCATGGAAAAGCTGTCACCGGTGATGTTCCAGCCATCCATCACATACTGCCCCTGGCGATCGTCCGCCAGATAGCGACATCCGGTAGGACCGCGCACCGCAAGACGCCCCACTTCACCGGGAGCGACGTCCTTGCCGTCCTGATCGAGGATCCTGACTTCGTATCCGGAAACGGGTTTTCCGGTGCAGGCAGGCTTGTGGTCGTCGAAGCGGTTGGAAATGAAGATATGCAACATCTCCGTGGCGCCGATCCCGTCCAGCATGGGCTTGCCGGTCTTGGCCATCCAGGCGTCATAAACGGGACCCGGCAGAGTTTCACCGGCGGAGACCGCGGCGCGCAGCGAGGAAAGGTCAGCCCCCTCCTCCATGGCCTGCAGCATCACGCGATAGGCGGTCGGTGCGGTGAAGCAGACGGTCGCCTTATATTTCTCGATGATCTCGATCATGTTCGGCGGCGTCGCGCTTTCCAGTAGCGTGGCTGCAGCGCCGAACCGCAGCGGGAAGATTGCAAGTCCGCCAAGACCGAAGGTGAAGGCCAAGGGTGGTGAGCCGACGAAGACATCGTCCGGCGTGACACCCAGAACTTCCTTGGCATAGCCGTCGGCAATGATCAGCAAATCCCGGTGGAAGTGCATCGTGGCCTTGGGCGTGCCAGTGGAGCCGGACGTGAAGCCCAGCAGGGCGACGTCATCGCGTCCGGTCGGGACAGCGTCATAGAGCACGGATTTTTCCAGCGCGAGCCGGTCCAGCTCCGCATCATGGTTTGACGTGCCGTCGAAGCCAATCACCTTCTTCAGGAAGGATGATGTCTTGGCACAGGCGACCATCTCGTCCATGAGACGCGTGTCGCACAGTGCGAACTCGATTTCCGCCTTGTCGACGATCTTGGAAAGTTCGCCCGCGCGCAGCATGGGCATCGTGTTGACGACAACGGCACCGGCCTTGGTTGCGGCGAGCCAGCAGGCGACCATTGCCGGGTTGTTGGCGGAACGGATAAGCACCCGGTTACCCGGCTTCACACCAAGATCTTCGGTCAGTGCATGCGCCAGCCGGTTGGTCCAGTCCGCAAGTTCCTTGTAGGTTCGGCGGCGGCCATTCCCGATCAGGGCGGTGTGATCCCCCAGTCCCTGTTCCACCATCCTGTCGGTAAGCTCAACGCCTGCATTGAGACGTTCGGGATACTGAAACCCATCGAGCAGGAAATCGGGCCAGCTTTCTTCCGGCGGCAGGTTGTCACGGGTAAAGGTATCGACGTGTGCGGAGGGACCAAGCATGGATCAGTCTCCCTGAAAGGCGCCAAGGGTCTGGCGCGCGATGATGATCTTCTGAACGTCCGACGCACCCTCGTAGATGCGCAAGGCACGGATTTCGCGATAGAGCTTTTCGACCTGCATGCCCGAGCGAACACCATCGCCACCGTGAAGCTGCACGGCCTTGTCGATGACCTTCTGTGCCTGGTCGGTGGCAAAGAGTTTTGCCATGGCGGCTTCCCGCGTCACGCGGGGGGCGCCGCTGTCCTTGGTCCAGGCGGCACGGTAAATCAGCAGGGCTGCGGCATCGACATCCAGCGCCATGTCCGCGATATGCCCCTGCACCAGCTGCAGGTCGAACAGCGGCGAGCCCTGGATTTCGCGTGTCGTCACCCGTGAAAGCGCTTCATCCAGCGCCCGGCGGGCAAAGCCCAGGGCGGCGGCGGCGACGGTCGAGCGGAAAATGTCCAAGACAGACATCGCAATCCTGAACCCTGCGCCCGGCGTGCCGATCATGTTCTTTTTCGGAATGCGGCAGCCGGTGAAACGCAGTGTGGCAAGCGGATGGGGCGCAATTGTTTCCAGGCGTTCGACAACCTCGAAACCTTCAAGGTCAGGCGTCACGATGAAGGCCGACAAACCCTTTGCGCCGGGTGCTTCGCCGGTTCTTGCAAAAAGCGTGTAGACGTCGGCGATACCACCGTTGGAAATCCAGGTCTTTTCACCGTCGAGCACATAGACATCACCATCGTCGGTGGCGGTCATGGTCGAATTGGCAACGTCGGAACCGGACTGAGGTTCGGTCAACGCGAAGGCGGAGATCGCCTTGCCGGTGCGCGTCTGCGGAAGCCACTCGGCTTTCTGCTCGTCCGTACCGAACAGGGAAATTGCACCGGTTCCGAGGCCTTGCATGGCAAAGGCAAAATCCGCCAGGCCGTCATGACGGGCCAGCGTTTCGCGAATGAGGCAGAGGCTGCGCACATCCAGCTTGCCGTCCGGGGCACCGCTGTGCTGCAGGAAGCCTGCATCGCCGAGCGCTGTCACCAGATGACGGCAGGCTGCGTCCGTGTCCGAATGGTCAACATGAGCCAGATGCGATCCTGCCCAGATCTCCAGTTCTTCAGCGAGACGCCAGTGCTTTTCTTCGAAGAACGGCCAGTGGAGGAAAGATTTATCCGACATCAGTCGCCCTCGAACACCGGCTTTTCTTTTTTCACGAAGGCTTCGTAAGCCCGGCGGAAGTCGTTGCCCTGCATACAGATTGCTTGCGCCTGGGCTTCCGCCTCGATGGCCTGATCCAGGCCCATGGACCATTCCTGCGCCAGCATGGTCTTGGTCATGGAGTTGGAGAAGGTCGGTCCGGCAACAATACGGCCGGCCATATCCATGGCCGCCTGGTCCAGCTCACCCGCCGGCACCACCGCGTTGAAGAACCCCCACGCATGACCTTCCTCGGCCTTCATCGAACGGCCGAGATAAAGCAGCTCCGCCGCACGGCCCTGACCGATGATACGAGGCAGGATCGCGCAAGCACCCATGTCGCAGCCGGCAAGGCCGACCTTGTTGAACAGGAAGGCAACCTTGGCCTCCGGTGTCGCAACGCGCAGATCGGACGCCATGGCCATGATGGCACCAGCACCGGCGCAAATGCCGTCGACCGCGGATATGATCGGCTTGCCGCAGTTGAGCATGGCTTTCACCAGATCACCGGTCATGCGGGTGAAGGCTAGGAGCTCCTTCATGTTCATCTTCGTCAGCGGGCCGATGATATCATGCACGTCGCCACCGGAGCTGAAGTTGCCGCCGTTCGGGAGGATCACCACTGCATGGACATCATCCGAATAAACGAGATCCCGGAACCAGTCGCGCAGCTCGGCGTAGCTTTCGAACGTCAGCGGGTTCTTGCGTTCAGGGCGGTCGAGCGCGATCCGCGCAATGCCGTTCGCGATCTCACATTTGAAATGCGTCACGTCACTTCGCATTGCCGCTCTCCTCTTGGCTTTGACGTTTCAGGACCAGATCGAGGCGGCTCGAAAGCGCCGCGATGTCTTCCGCCGACCAGCCGTCCAGCAGTTCGTCGATCCAGGTTTCGTGATGGGTTGCAAGTTCCTCGAAGGCGGCTCTTCCCTTCGGCGTCAACCTGGCCACCTGGGCTCGCCGGTCACCTGGAACGGCGACACGCAGGGCCAGACCTTCCTCGGTCAGCTTGTCGACAATGCCGGTGACATTGCCGTTCGACACCTTCAGGAACGTGGACAATTCCGACATTTTCAATCCGTCGGGAAATCGGGCGAGCGCCGACATGACGTCGAACCGCGGCAGGGTCGTGCCATGCTGGTCACGCAGGTTCCGGCGGATTTCGGCTTCGATGCCATTGACGGATTTCAACAGCTTCAGCCACAGACGCAAACGCGTCTTGGACAGGGCTTCCTGTTTCGCTGCGGTTTCCGCCATCACAGCTCTCCTCCCGAAAGTGTCAGCGCGTGACCGTTGATGGACACCGCTCCATCAGAACACAGATAGAGCGCAGCTTCGGCCACTTCCGACACCTGGATGAAGCGTCCCTGTGGATTGTCCGCTTTCAGGCTGTCAGCCGCTGCTTCCCGGCTCATGCCGGTCTTTTCGACAATCGTGTCAATGGAGCGATGCAGCATCGGCGTCTCGATGAAGCCGGGGCAAATCGCATTGACGGTGATGCCGGTTCTGGCCAGTTCCCGCGCCAGTGAGCGCGTCAGCCCGACGACGGCATGTTTGGCGGCGCTATAAGCGCTCACATAGGGGTAGCCGCGCAGACCTGCTGTGGAGGCAATCGCGATCATCCTGCCCCAGCCACTCGCCTTCATGTCCGGCAAAACAGCCTGCCAGACATTCGACACGCCGAAGAGATTGACCGCCAGCATGGCCTGAAAGTCTTCCGCGGTGGTGCGGGCAAAGGGTTTGCTGCTGGCAGCCCCTGCGTTGGCGACAACGACATCAACCGGACCATTGACCGTCCGCGCGGCAGCAACGGCTGCCTGAACGGCCTGCGCATCGGTTACATCGCATACCTGGTACCGCAGCTTCTGTTCGGCAAGGCTTGCTTCCGTCCTGCCGAGAATGGTGACCTTTGCGCCTTTTTCAGCGAAGAGGTGGGCACAGGCGGCACCGACGCCACTGCCGCCACCGGTAACAAGGATATGGCGGCAAGCGACACTCATACCTTCAACATCTCCGCTTCCCGATCGGCCAGACGCCACATCTGGTCGCGGCCCGCGAGATACGGCAACGGCCAGTCGGTGGCGTTCCGGTCGCCGATCTTGGCTGCTTCATGCAGCGTCCAATACGGATCCGCCAGATGCGGACGGCCGACGGCAACAAGATCCGCCCGGCCCGCCATAAGGATCGAGTTGGCGTGGTCTGCTTCGTAGATATTGCCGACAGCCATGGTCGGCAGCCCGCCCTCGTTGCGGATACGGTCTGAGAACGGCGTCTGGAACATGCGGCCATAGACCGGACGCGCCTTCGGGGTTGTCTGACCTGCGGAGACGTCGACCAGATCGACGCCGGCATCACGGAAGCGGCGAGCTATCTCGACCGCGTCGTCAGGCGTGATGCCTTCCTCGCCCACCCAGTCGCAGGCAGAAATTCGAACAGACATCGGCTTGTGATCAGGCCAGACAGCGCGCATGGCGTTGAAGACCTCCAGCGGCCAGCGCATGCGGTTATCCAATGACCCGCCGTATTCGTCCGTCCGTGCGTTGGACACCGGCGAAATGAAAGACGACAGCAGGTAGCCGTGAGCCGCATGAAGCTCGATCATGTCGAAGCCGGCGCGCTCAGCCATTTCGGCTGCGGCAACGAACTCCACCTTGATCGCGTCCATCTCGGCAAGTGTGATCTCGCGCGGCACGGCATTGCCGTCGGACCAGGGGATCGCGGATGCGGAAACAAGTTCCCAGTTGCCGTCGTGAAGCGGCTTGTCCATGCCTTCCCAGCCGATCCGCGTGGACCCCTTACGGCCGGAATGGCCGATCTGGCAACAGATCTTGGCATCTGTTTCGGCATGCACGAAATCGGTCAACCGTTTCCAGGCCGCCTCGTGTTCAGGCGCATAGAGCCCCGGACAGCCAGGCGTGATCCGACCCTCGGCACTGACGCAGGTCATTTCGACAAAGACGAGACCTGCCCCGCCCTTGGCACGCTCGGCGTAATGGACCATGTGCCAGTCGGTCGGCAAACCATCAACGGCCTTGTACTGCGCCATCGGCGAGACGACGATGCGGTTCTTCAACTCCATCTCGCGCAGTTTGAACGGCGTGAACATGGGTGCGCGCACGGGTGAATTCGGGGAAACGCCGGCCTGGTTCATGAACCAGCGCTCGGCAGATTCCAGCCATTTCGGATCCCGCAGACGCAGGTTTTCGTGACTTATGCGCTGGGAACGGGTCAGCATGGAATAGTTGAACTGGACCGGATCGAGATGGAGATAACGCTCGACGTGTTCGAACCATTCCAGCGAGTTGCGTGCTGCCGACTGCAGACGCAGCACCTCCAGGCGCCGGTCTTCCTCGTAGCGCTTGAAAGCAGCGGCCATATCCGCTTCGGTGTGCAGGTATTCCGCGAGCGCAATTGCCGATTCAAAGGCAAGCTTGGTGCCGGAACCGATGGAAAAATGCGCCGTTGCGGCAGCATCGCCGAGCAGAACCACATTCTCGTGGCTCCACTTCTCGCACAGGACACGCGGGAAGCGGATCCAGGCGGAGCCCCGGATATGCTTGGCGTTGGTCATCAGCGGATGGCCGCCAAGGTGATCCTTGAAGATTTCCTCGCAGGTCCGGATGCTGTCTTCCTGGCTCATTTCGCCAAAGCCGAAAGCGTCAAAGGTTTCCTGCGTGCACTCCACGATGAAGGTCGCCGTTTCATCATCGAACTGGTAGGCGTGCGCCCAGACCCAGCCGTGCTCGGTTTCCTCGAAGATGAAGGTGAAGGCATCGGCAAATTTCTGATGCGTGCCGAGCCAGACGAACTGGCACAGGCGCTGATCGATGTCAGGTTTGAACGTGTCCTGATAGAGCGTGCGGGTCTTGGAATTCAGACCGTCGCTGGCCACTACGAGATCGTAGTCCTTGCGATAATCCTCGGCGCTGTCGACTTCGGTTTCGAACTTCAGGTTGATGCCGAGCTCGCGGGCGCGCTCCTGTAGGAGCAGCAGCAATTTCATGCGACCGATGCCGCAGAAACCATGCCCGGTGGAGACGAGACGCTCTCCACGCATATGAAGGGCAATGTCGTCCCAATAAGCGAAATTCTCGCCGATGGCCTTGGCGCTGACAGCGTCGTTCACCGCGAGGTTCTGAAGGGTCTCATCGGAGAGCACCACGCCCCAGCCGAACGTATCGTCGGCGCGGTTGCGCTCGATCACGTCGATCTCGTGGGATGAGTCTCGCAGTTTCATCGAGATGGCGAAATAGAGACCGGCAGGTCCCCCGCCCAGACAAGCAATCCGCATACGAACCTCCCCTGCTGTGGTATGCTCAGCGAACCACAGGGAGATATTTATTTCAAGCCTAAAATTTCAAGCTTGAAATAAATGACGGTATCGATCTGCAAATCATCTTTTATGTCAGGCTGGATACAGGTACGGAACCGTTCAATGCGTCTCAGGGATTCGGGATATTGCCAGTCGATTCCCGCACCACGATCTCCCCGGCAATCGCTTCGTCGGCCGCGGCCTCCCCGGCAAAGATCCTTGCAACCGCTGACCCGGCCAGCTGTTCAATGGGCTGACGCAAGGTGGTGAGACGCGGGACCACGAGAGCTGCCAGTGCAATGTCATCGAAGCCGGTGACGGAAAGATCCGCCGGAATGGCGATCTTCAGATCGCGGGCGCAGCGCAGGACGCCGATGGCCTGCTGGTCACTTGCGGCGGCAATGGCTGTCGGGCGGGTCTCCCGGGAGGTGTCTTTCAGGATTGACCGGCCGATGTCTTCGCCGCTGTCGTAATCGAAATGACCTTCGTGGACAGTAAGCGTGATCGGATCTTCCGGCGTTGACAGGGCCTTGATCCGGGCAACAAAGCCTTCCCGCCGCTGGCGGGCCACCTCCATGGACTGCGGGCCGGCGATATAGGCGATGCGGCGATGGCCGAGGCCGACGAGGTGATCGGCGATTTTCGCCGAGCCGTCGAAATGGTCAGTTGCGACCAGCGGATAGGGACCGAAACGGCGGTCGAGCGAAACGATCGGCACGTCGGCCTTGTGTGTCTGGCCACCGTCGGAGGTTGCCACCACGATGACCCCGCACACGGCCCTGTCCAGCAATGCCGCGATCTGGGTCTGTTCGGCTTCCTCGTCATCATGGGAATTTGCGAGCATAACGGAGTGGCCCCGCTTGGCGGCTTCCATTTCGATGTTCTTGGCGAGCTGGGAAAAGAAAGGGTTGGTGATATCCGGCACCACGAGGCCGATCACGTCAATGCTGTTGGTGCGCAAAGCCCTGGCGGCCAGGTTGGGCTTGTAGTCCAGCTCCTTCATAGCCGCGAGCACGCGCTCTTTCAGGGGCTGCTTGACCGACTCGTTTTTGGACAGAACGCGGGAGACAGTACCAACGGACACACCGGCTTTGCGTGCGACGTCTTTGATTGTTGGCATGTTTTGCGTTTCTCCCCGCGCCCCAGGCGATGCCCCCTTGAACCATTCCTCGGTGTTCTGATCAAGCAAATGAATGCATTCAGGCAATGCGTTGGGCGGGGAAAGCCTCCATCTCGTCCAGACGTGGCAACGATGTTGCCGCTCCCTTGCGGGTTGTTGCCAGGGCCGCCGCCTGCATGGCGAACGAAATTGCATCCTCAATCGAATTGCCCGAGGCAACTCTTGCTGCAAAAGCACCGTTGAAACAGTCACCGGCGGCAACCGTATCGATGCTGCGAACCCCGGGCGCAGGCAAGGCGCCGGTGCTGCCATCAATTGACCAGGCAACTCCGTCTGCCCCCATGGTGACGATAGCGCCGCGCAAGCCCAAGCTGCGCAACGTACCAGCCGCCTCGCGTGCATCGGCCAGTGTTTGCGGTTCTGTTCCCAACAGGCCTCCTGCCTCACCCGCATTTGGTGTCAGTATGTCGAAGCTGGACAGAACTTCAGCGGGCCAGGCAGGGTCCGGCGCGGGTGCCGGATCCATGATGACCAGCGCACCCGCCTCACGGGCAATCCGCGCGGCGGCCAGCGATGTTTCCAGACCAATCTCATTCTGCAAAAGCAGGACGCGGCTCTTGCGGAGGATATCTGCATATTTCGAGACATTTTCCGGTGACAACCTGCCATTTGCACCGGCCGAGAGGCGGATAATGTTCTGCCCATCGGGATCGACATCGATGAAGGCAAGACCGGTTGCGGTGTTGGTCATTTCCTCCAGAAGGATCGCAACCCCTTCTGGCCTGAGGGCTGCGGCGGCTTCCGCACCAAAGCCATCTCTGCCGACGGCACCGATGAAGTTGACACTGGCGCCCAGACGGGCGGCAGCGACGGCCTGGTTGGCCCCCTTCCCGCCCAACGAGGTGACGGTTTCGCGAACGGAAATCGTCTCACCAATTTTCGGCCAGCGGTCGAGATAGCTGGTGAGGTCGATATTGATGCTGCCGACAACGGTAACGGACGTCAAAACGCAACTCCGCTGATGAGGATGATGTTGGCGTAGGGGGTCACCTCGCCGGTGCGGATCACGGCCCTGGCCGTTTGCGTCCGGTGCTTGAAAGCCTCGTGCGAAAGCCTCGAAACGGTAATCGCCTTACCCGTCTCCTCCGCCCAGGCAGCCACTTCATGCTGCATCAACGAGGTCAGTTCCGCAGATGCCTCCTCTGCCCAGACGGCACCTTCAATGACGAGTTCGGACTTCAGTGCGGTCAGTAGTTCGCGAAAGCTCGGCACCCCTGCAGTAACGGCAAGGTCGATCACCTTCACACCGGCCGGTACAGGCAGACCGGCATCGGCAACAACGATTTCGTCCAGGTGCCCGAGAGAAGCAACAAGCAAGCTCAGGTGGCGGTTCAAAAGGGCTGTGCGTTTCATTTGGATGCGTACTTTGCACGGTAGTAGTCGAGGATGACGGCAACGATGATGACGACACCGGTGATCATCTGGCGCATGAAATCGCTGAGGCCGATCAGGATGAGCCCGTTGGCGAGGACACCGATGATGAAGGCCCCCAGCAGCGTCCCGATGACCGATCCGCGCCCACCGCTGAGACTGGTGCCGCCGATGATGACGGCAGCAATGGCATTGAGTTCAAAGCCGATGCCGGCAATCGGGCTGGAGATGTTGAGGCGTGCCATATAAACGACCGCGGCAATCCCGGCGGTCAGACCGCAGATGGTGAAGGCCGCGATCTTGTAGCGAGCCACCGAATGACCGGCCAGCCGGACAGCTTCCTCGTTGTTGCCGATACCGTAGATCAGACGGCCGAAGACCGTGAAGTTCAGCACGAACCAGGCAATGAACACCAGCACAAGCGCCACCAGGAACACTACCGGCACACCGTAAACCATGGCGGACCCGAATTCCTCGAACGCGAAGGGGAAGGAATAGATGGTCTGTGCCTCGGAAACCTGCAGCGCTGCGCCGCGGGCAATGTTCAGCATGCCGAGCGTGATGATGAAGGACGGCAGCGACCAGTAGGCACTGATGGCACCGTTGAGAAAGCCGCAGAAGACGCCGGTCAAGGTGGCTGCGACAACGGCTAGCGCGATCGCCTCCGCCGGGCCAAAGCCGGGCAAGGTAATCGCCTTGCCGGCAACAACGGCAGCAAAGGCCATGACGGATCCGACAGACAGATCGATGCCGCCGATCAGGATCACGAAAGTCATGCCGACGGCCAGCACAAGGTTGATGGTGATCTGGGTCAGGATGTTGGTGATGTTGTTGGGCGTCAGAAAGTGCTCGGTGAAGAGCGAGAAAAAGACGATCAGCGCCAGCAGAGCCAGGCCGATGCCCGCGTTGTGCAACACCGTCCGGATGGAGAACTTCGGTGCGGCTGCGGCCGTTTCACTCAAGGTTTCGGTTGTCATTTGTCGTTTTCCCCGGCGCTCGGCGTTTGCCCGTAGGCCAGTTTCAGAATGTTTTCTTCAGAGAAATCCGGGCGTTTCACTTCGCCCTGGATCTCATGTTCGGCAAGCACCAGAATGCGATCGGCCAGTGTCATCAGCTCCGGCATTTCCGAAGAGACGACAAGCAAGGCAACCCCTTCTCGGGCCAGGTCTTTCAGAATGGCGTAGATTTCCGCTTTGGCGCCGACGTCCACACCGCGTGTCGGCTCGTCGAGCAGCAACACCTTCGGATTGCGCGCCAGCCATTTGGCCAGAACAACCTTCTGCTGGTTGCCGCCGGAGAGGCTAGAGGCAGGATCCGAGGCACGTCCGTATTTGAGGGTCAGCCGGGCGGCGCTTGCGATAGCCTGGCGCGTTTCCTCGGCCAGCTTCAAAAGCCCGCTGCGCGAGACCGAGCCCATGTTGGCCAGCGATATGTTGGCAGCAATGGGCATGTCCAGAATGAGGCCTTCGTCCTTGCGATCTTCGGTGACGAAACCGATGCCCGCAGCAATGGCGTCACGCGGCCCCTTGAAGCGCACTTCCGCGCCATCACGGTAGATCTTGCCGGACTTGAGCGGATCGATCCCGAAGATGCCGCGCAGGATTTCAGTACGCCCTGCCCCGACAAGTCCGGATATCCCGACAATCTCGCCGTAACGCAAATCAAGCGAAACCCCGTTTGTCCCGGGATTTGCAACGGTCAGAAGGTCTTCCAGCCTCAATGCGCTTGCGCCAAGCTCATGGCCATCGGGCTGTTCGTCCTGTTCGGCGGCAAGCTTGCGCCCCACCATCCGCTGCACAACACCTTCCGGCGTGGTCTCGCTGATCAGATCGGTCGCAATGGTTTTGCCGTTTCGAAACACGGTAACACGGTCACAGATGGCAAACACCTCATCAAGGTGGTGCGAGACGAATACCACGGTGACCCCGTCCGCCTTGATACCGGCAACGATGTCAAACAGGCGTCTGGTCTCGCGTTCCGTCAGGGTTGCGGTCGGTTCATCCAGGATCAGGATCCGGCTTTTCGACTGCAACGCCCGGGCAATTTCGACCAGCTGGCGATGGGCAATCCCGAGAGAGCGGACTGGAGCGGTGACGTCCACATCCGTCAGTCCGATTGCATCCAGTGCCTTTCGCGCGCGCCGGTTCATTTCCTTGCGGTCCAACAGACCGAGGCTGTTCTTCGGCAGATGTTCTATGGAGATATTTTCGGCGATGGTGAGGTGTTCAAGCAGGTTGAATTCCTGATGAACCACCTGAACGCCATGATCCTTGGCGTCATGCGGGCTCATGGGGCGGTAAGGTTCGCCAGCCAGGGCGATCTGTCCCGCGTCGTAGGGAAACACGCCTGAAAGGATCTTGATGAGGGTGGATTTGCCGGCGCCGTTTTCTCCGACGAGCGCATGAACCTCGCCTTCATCCAGGGAGAAACTGACCCCGTCGAGTGCCTTGACGCCACCGAAATGCTTTTTCAGACCTTCGACCGTCAGGAAAGCACGGTCCGGTGCAGCGGCGGGCGCTGCGGCAAGCGATGCTGCTGCCATGGTGCGTCCAGTCGTTTTTTGATGGATAAACAGCTCCCGCCCTGAAGCTGACCGGGCGGGAGCGTTCTTGAGACTGCTTACTTCGCAGTCACCAATTCGATCGGCGTCTTGACCCAGCCCTGAAGCTGCTCACCGGTCGAAACGACGTCGAGCGCCATGTCGATGGCATTGGCCGCCATGTCGGTGCCGAACTGGTCGACGGTAGCCAGCATCCGACCGTCTTCGATCATCGGGCCGACTGCAGGAATGTTGTCAAAACCGATGACTTCAATGTCGGTGCGGCCGGCGCTTTCCAGTGCCTTTACAACGCCAATCGCCATGGAGTCGTTGGCCGCCATCACGCCCTGAACGTCGGGATGCGCTGTCAGCATTGTGGCGAAGACCTGGTTGGCTTCTTCGGTTTCCCAATGCGCTGTCCGGCTGTCCAGCAGGTCCAGCTTGTACTCGGCAACAGAGTCTTCAAAGCCCAGGCGGCGCTGCGTGGCATTGTCTGCACCCGGGTTGCCCTCGATGATGACAACCTTTGCGCCCTCACCCAGCTTCTTGCCCAGTGCATCACCGGCAAGCTTGGCACCGCCCCGGTTGTCCGGGCCGACGAACGCGAGTTCTACGCCCTGTTGCTTCTTGGCTTCCTCGTCAAGCGCCACATCGAAGTTGACCACGACGATACCGGCTTCCATCGCCTTTTTCAGCGGACGGACCATGGCGCGGCTGTCGGCCGGAGCGACAACGATGGCGTCAACGCCCTGCGTGATGAAGTTTTCGACCGCATTGATCTGGGATTCAAAGTCGGTCTCGTTCTGCATGCCGACGGCCTTGAGCTCATAGTCGCCACGGCGCTTCTGGTGCTCCTCGGCACCAACCATCATGTTCTGAAAGAACTCGTTGGCCAGTGATTTCATGATCAGGCCCACCACCGGCTTGTCGTCGGCAAGAGCGGCTCCACCAAGCAAAGCGAGGCCGGTCGCTGCCGCGGCAGCGATTTTCAATAACTTCATGATTTTCCTCCCAAAAAGGCTGCACCTCTCACGCCATTCCAAGGGCGCTATCAGGCTGCACAATTGAAAGCACGGCCGAATTACAACGTCAATATGAAACGTTTCATTTTTTTGAATGCATTCATTTCATGCGTAGAAATAGCGAGTGATTTCAGGATCTTTCACCTGAATTTAAACGTGAAAAATTTGCTCGGGAACGTTATGGCGCAGTAAAAAGGGGCCGAATCCAGCCCCCTGACTTCCTGCCTGACTGCAAGGGTACAAACGGTTGCAGATGCACAAACCGGATAACAGAGCGCGCAGACTTACAGGTTGCGAGGCGTCAGCGACCGGAACGCGATGGCGTGACGCACAATGCAGGGCCTACTCGCCATCCACTTGGCACCCGGCCCTGGTTTGAAAGCCTCTACTCCTCGCGGCCCTCGTTTTCCCGATCGCGCTCGTAGTGTCTGGAAATCGGAAATTCAGGCAGCCAGGCTTCGCGGCGGATGGTCCAGAGTTCGTAGGTCGGGGTCATTTGGTCGAGTGCGTCCAGTGCTCCCAGATGCACCTCGGTTTCATCACCCGTTTGCGAAAAAACGGACGACCCGCACCGAGGACAGAAAAACCGCCCCCGATACTCGCCCGTTTCTCCTTCGTGGCTTACGGCATCCTGCGGAAAGACAGCAGAAGCATGGAACAGCGCCCCGAGGTGCTTGCGGCAGTCAATACAATGGCAAAGGCCGACCCGATACGGTTCGCCTTCTGCCACGAACCGGACATTCCCGCACAGGCAGCCACCGGTGTATCGCTTCATGATCTCGTCTTCCTTCGGCCGTCTGGATGTCGCGCAAATCTGTTCGGACCTGTCGATACATGATCCGGCCGAGGCTGATCAATCCTCAGATGCAGCGTCCGCCGTCAACTTCCATCGCAACTCCGGTAATCATGCCCGCCTCATCCGAGCACAGGAAACAGGCTGCGTTGCCCATGTCTTCCGGTGTCGAAAAACGGCCGATGGGAATGGTGGAGAGGAACTTGGCACGCATTTCCGGTGTGTCTTCACCCATGAAGCTTTTCAGAAGCGGCGTTTCGCCGGCCACCGGGCAAATTGCGTTGACCCGCACGCCCGACGGGGCGAGTTCGACCGCCATCGTCTTTGTCGCGGTGATCATCCACCCCTTGGAAGCGTTGTACCAGTTGAGCCTGGGACGCGGGCTGAGGCCTGCGGTGGAAGCCACATTCAGGATCGCCCCCTTGCCGGCTTCCGTCATGGCCGGGACGAAGTGCTTCGCTGTCAGATAGACCGACTTGCAATTGACCGCGAGGACCCGGTCAAACTCTTCTTCCGTAACGTCCTGCATCAGTTTGGGCAGATGCGTGATGCCGGCATTGTTGACCAGGATATCGACCCCGCCGAGCAGCGAGGAGGCAACATCGGCCAAGTGGCTGACGCTATCATTGCTGGAGACATCCGTTTTGATGGCCAGTCCGCCAACTTCCGCGGCAATTTCCTCTGCAAGGTCCAGGTTCAGGTCGGCGACCATGACCTTCGCGCCTTCTGCTGCGAACTTGCGCACGATGCCGGCTCCAAAGCCCGAGGCCCCACCCGTGACAATCGCCTTCTTTCCTTCAAGTCTCATGCAAACCTCCCGATCTTGGTTCCTTGCTCTCCAGCGTCATCCCGGCCGAGCGAAGCGGAAGCCGGGATCGGGGAGCTACATTCAATTGTTCTTTGTACGCGCATCGAATTGAGCGACCGGGCGTTCACCCGTGAAACGCCGCAACGGTCTTCAGCGTGGTGAAGCCGTAAAGCGCCTCGAACCCCTTTTCCCGGCCGTGACCGGACTTGCCCATGCCGCCGAACGGCAGCTCGACACCGCCACCGGCACCGTAGTTGTTGATGAAAACCTGGCCGGTCCGGATCTTTTTGGCGAGCCGCATCTGGCGGGCACCGTCGCGGGTCCATAGGCTCGCGACAAGGCCGTAGTCTGTGCCATTGGCAATCGAGATTGCTTCTTCCTCGTCGTCAAAGGGAATGATCACCTGCACCGGGCCGAAAATCTCGTCTCGTGCCAACACGTGGCCGGGTGAAACGCCGGCAAAAAGGGTCGGGCAGACGTAGTTCCCGCCTTCCGGTGCGTCCTGCAACACACCTTCCGCCACCTTTTGCAGGTCCGCCCCCCGATCCAGAAAACCGGAGACGATGTCTTTCTGCTTGGCCGAGATCAGCGGTCCGACGTCGAGATCGTTCAGTGCAGGCCCGACCGTCAGCGACCCATAGCGAGCCGCCATGCGCTCGGTCACCTGATCGAGAACAGACCTGTGCACCAGAATGCGTGAGGAAGCCGAGCAGGTCTGCCCGGCGTTCTGGATGCCTGCGTTCACCAGGAATGGCAGGGCAGCATCCAGATCGGCATCCTCGAACACAAGCTGAGGCGACTTGCCGCCGAGCTCCAGCGTTACCGGCACGACATTCCGGGCTGCCGCCGTCTGCACCTGAACACCGGTTGCAACCGAACCGGTGAAAGAGATGTGGTGGACACGCGGATGTGCGGTCAAGGCCGCGCCGGCTTCCGACCCGAGACCCGGAACCACGTTCAGCGCACCGTCAGGCAATCCGGCCTGACGGGCGAGATCGGCAAAGGCGAGCGCCGTCAGGCAGGCGTCTTCCGCCGGTTTCAGCACACAGGCATTGCCTGTTGCCAGCGCCGCGCCAACTGAGCGGCCGATGATCTGCATCGGGTAGTTCCAGGGCACGATATGCCCGGTAACGCCATGCGGTTCGCGCAAGGTGTAGACCGTGTACCCATCGAGATAGGGAATTGTCTCGCCATGGAGCTTGTCTGCAGCCCCGCCATAAAATTCCAGATAGCGGGCAAGAGCGACAGCGTCTGCGCGTGCCTGTTTCAACGGCTTGCCAACGTCGATGGATTCGATCCGCGCCAGATGATCGACCTTTTCCAGCACCAGCTCGCGCAGGCGAAACAGGAACCGGCCGCGCTCGGCGGCGTTGGTCCGCCCCCACTCGCCTGCCATGGCGGCTTCGGCCGCATCCACCGCTGCATCGATATCGGTCGCTCCACCGCGGGCAATCGCACCTATGCGTGCCCCGGTCGAAGGATCGTTGAGCGGCAGTTCTCCGCCTCCTGCCGGATCCACCCATTTTCCGCCGATCAGGCATTTGGCCGGATCGAACCAAAGGTCCAGTTCCTGGGTCATGGGTTCCTCCCCTAAAGGATGCCGGCCGGAAGGACCGGTGCGGCAGCAACAAGTTGTTGGGTATATGGATGGTTCGGCCGGTCGAAGACCGTGTCCGTCGGACCTTGCTCGACAATCTTGCCGGATTTCATCACCAGCACCCGATCCGTTATCGAACGGACCACGCTGAGATCGTGGCTGATGAAGAGGTAGGTCAGGCCAAACCTGTCGGCCAGGTCTGCCAGTAGGTCGAGCACCTGGGCGCGAACGGACACATCGAGCGCCGAAACTGCTTCGTCGAGAATGATCAGGTCCGGCTTGATGATGAGCGCACGTGCGATTGCGATGCGCTGACGCTGGCCACCGGAAAACTCGTGAATGTATTTGTGGGCATCCGACGCGCTCAGACCGACGCTTTCAAGAGCTTCGGCAATTGCCGCGTCTCGCTCGGCCCCTTTGGGCGGGTCAGAAAGCAGATGGAAAGGCTCCGTGATCAGCCGGTCCACCCGCCAGCGCGGATTAAAGCTTCCATAGGGGTCCTGAAAGACCACCTGCATGCGCCGGCGCACGATCTGGTTGGCGTGGTGATGGGTGAAGACAGGCAGACCGTCGAACAGAATTTCGCCGCCCTGCACTTCTTCCAGACCCAGGATAGCCCGCGTCAGTGTGGACTTGCCGCAACCCGATTCACCCACAAGACCGAGGCTCTCGCCCTTGCGGATCTCGAAGCTGACGCCATCAACAGCACGAAACTGCGTGGTCTTGCCCCACCATCCGTGTGTATGTCCGGTATAATCGCGCACGACATCACGCACCTGCAGCAGGGGCTGCTCCAGCGTTTCGTTGCCGCGTTCGGGCACATGGGCGGAGGCTTCCAGCAGCGCGCGCGAATAGGGATGCTGCAGATTGCCGAAGAGCGTCTTGGCCGGACCGCTTTCGACCACCTCGCCCTGACGCATGATCACCAGATCGTCGGCAAGGTCGGCCACGACCGCGAGGTCGTGGCTGATCAGCATCAGCCCCATGCCGTCCTCGGCGACGAGACGCTTCAGAAGTTCCAGGATCTGTGCCTGGGTCGTGACATCCAGAGCGGTGGTCGGTTCGTCGGCAATCAGCAGCTTGGGCTTGAGTGCAATCGCCATGGCGATGACCACTCTCTGGCGCTGACCGCCGGAGAGTTCGTGCGGATACCGGCTTAACGGAAACTTTTCCTGCGGTAGTTCCGCGCGTTGCAGGGCATCCGATGCGCGAACCATTGCTTCGGCTTTCGAAACGCGCTCGTGGATCAGGATTGTCTCGGCAACCTGGTCGCCGATGGTCTTCAGCGGATTGAGCGCGGTCATCGGCTCCTGAAAGACCATGCCGACGTCCCGCCCGCGCAGGCCACACATTTCGGCTTCGCTGAGCGACAGGATATCCTTGCCCGACAGATTGATCGAACCGGTGCAGGAAGCGCCGCCCGGCAACAGCTGCAGCACGGAAAAGGCCGTGATCGATTTGCCTGATCCACTCTCGCCGATCACCCCGAGAATACGGCCCGGCGCCACTTCCATTGAGACATTCCGGAGGATCTGAAGACCGTGAATGGAAAGCGACAGGTTCCTTATGGTCAGAAGGCTCATGTCCGGGCCCTCCTGAGTTTCGGATCGAGACTGTCCCGCAGGCCATCGCCAAGCAGGTTCAGTCCAAGCACCGTCAGAAGGATGGCAAGGCCCGGAAACAGCGCCAGATGAGGCGCGAGCGATATCATCGTCTGGCTGTCTGCCAGCATCCGCCCCCAACTGGCAGTCGGCGGCTGTGCTCCGAGGCCGACATAGCTGAGCCCCGCTTCGGCGAGAATGCCCAGAGAGAACTGGATCGTGCCCTGAACGATCAGGAGATTGGCGACGTTGGGCAGGATGTGTTCCAGCGAAATACGCGCCGAGCCTTTGCCCGCGACCCGCGCCGCCAGAATGTATTCCCGGTTCCAGAGCGACAGCGCGGCGCCCCGCGTCAGGCGGGCGAAGACCGGGATATTGAAGATGCCGATGGCGATGATGGCGTTGAGCGCCGACGCCCCGAAGACGGCAGTGATCATGACCGCGATCAGAAGGCTTGGAAACGCAAACACAAGGTCATTGGCGCGCATGATGATCTCGTCCATCAGGCCGCCTTTCCTGGCAGCAGCAGCAAGACCGAGCGGCACACCAACAGCCATGCCGATGCCGACAGCCACCAGGGCGACGGCAATGGATGTGCGCGCACCGACCATGATCATGCTGAGAATATCCCGCCCGAACTGATCGGTACCGAAGGGGTGCAGCCAGCTTGGCGGCTTCATGCGGTTGGCGATATCGAGCACTGTCGTGTCATACGGCACCCAGACGAGGCTGATAAGCGCGGCGGCCGTGAACAGAAGCGTCAGAATGGCGCCTGGCAGCAGTGTGCGGCTGTGGAACAGGACGCTCATCAACGTCGCCTCCGCAGTCTCGGATCGACCCAGGCATAGGCCATGTCGACAGTGAAGTTGACGACGATGACCGCAAAGACCAGCAGCATCACGACGCTTTCGACCACGATCAGGTCGCGCGCGCTGATAGACTGAAAGACCAGCCTGCCGAGGCCCGGCAGGAAGAAGACGTTTTCAATGATGATTGCGCCCGCCAGCAGGAAGGAGAATTGCAGCCCGAGTATCGTCAGCACCGGAATAAGGGCATTGCGCACCGCATGACGCCAGAGTGCCTGTCCCTTGCTGAGACCCTTGGCACGGGCAGTGCGGATGAAGTCCTCTCCCAGCGTGTCCAGCAGGCTGGAGCGCATCACCCGTGTCAGGATGCTCGCCTGCGGCAGGGCCAGGGCGATGGCCGGCAGCGTCAACGCCTTCATGGCAGCGAAGAATCCCGCGTCCCACCCGGGAAATCCGCCGGCGGAAAACCAGCGCAGATTGATCGCAAAGACCAGCACCATCAGCATCGCGAACCAGAAATTGGGGATGGCGATGCCGAGCTGGGTCACGCCCATGACGGCGCCATCGGCGTGGGAGCCCCGGCGCGAGGCAGCCCAGATACCGGCCGGAAAGGCGATCAAGGTGCTCAGCACCAGCGCATAGACTGCGAGCGGCAGAGACACCCAAAGCCTGTCGGCGATCATGCCTGCAACGGGTGTGCGATATGTGTAGGACGTGCCGAAATCGCCGACCAGAAGACCACCTGCCCAGGCTGCATAGCGCTCGAGGATGCTGCCGCCAAGGCCCAGTTCTTCGCGCAGGGCTGCAAGCGTGTCTTCCTGGGCGTTGAGGCCAAGCATGTAGGACGCCGGATCACCCGGCACCACTTCCAGCGCCAGGAAGATTATCACCGACGCGGCCACGAGGCTGAGCCCCAGGGACAGAAGGCGTTTCAGGAAATATTGCAGCATGAACGCGTCGCGTGCCTATCGGCAGTCAGATACCGGCAAAAGGAAAGGAGTGAAGGTGGATGCCCGCACACCGGGCGCGAGCATCCGCTTTGCGGTATGGGTCAGTCTTCCCAGTAGACCGCCGTCAGATCCGTTGCCTGGGTCGGCTGGTTTTCCCAGAGTCCCTTGATCTTGGCGTCGGCGATTGTCGGGAATGCGAGCTGGAACAGGTAGGTGTTGACGTAGTCCCTGGAGATCGTCTCCTGTGCCTGTTTCAGAAGGTCGGAGCGTTTTGCCGGATCGTTCTCCGCAGTCAGATCGGCAATGAGCTTCTGGAAGTCCGCATTGTCATACTGGAAATAGTAATCCGGCCGGGCATAGATGCCGATATCCATCGGCTCGGTATGGCTGACGATTGTCAGGCCGAAATCCTTGCCCTTGAAGACCTGCTCAAGCCACTGCGCCCATTCCAGGTTGGTGATTTCCGTTTCGATACCGACGGCGCGAAGCTGAGCGGCGATGATCTCCCCGCCCCGGCGGGCATAGGATGGCGGCGGCAGCTTGAGTGTGGTGGTGAAACCATCCGCATAGCCGGCCTCGGCCAGCAGCTTCTTGGCAAGGTCCGGATCGTACTGGCTGCTTCCCGTCAGATCGACGTAGTCAGGGTTATGCGGCGCGAAATGCGTTCCGATCGGCGTGCCGTAGCCGAACATCGCGCCATCGATGATCGCCTGCCGGTCAACCGCGTGGGCAATCGCTTCGCGCACCTTGATGTTGTCGAGCGGCGGCAACTTGTTGTTGGCTGCAAGAATGGTCTCGCCTTCGGTAGAGCCGACCAGCACCTGGAAGCGGGCGTCGGCCTCGAACTGCGGCAGGTTTTCCGGCGCCGGAAAACCGACGAAGGCGTTGACGTCTTCCGCCATCACGGCCGCGAAGGCAGCCGTCGGATCGGAAATGAACTTGAAGGTGACCTTGTCGAGCTTGGCCGGTTCACCCCAGTAGTCGGCGTTCTTTTCCAGATCGATCCGGTCGCCCTGTACCCAGTCGGTGAACTTGAACGCGCCCGTTCCAACCGGCTTGCTCTTGATATCGCCAATGGATTCCGGAGCGACAATAACCGCATCGCCCCAGGCCAAGTTGAACAGGAAACTGCCGTTCGGCTCCTTGAGCGTTACCTTCACGGTCAGCGGATCAACCACTTCCACGCTCTCGATACCGGCAAACAGCGCTTTCTGGGCGTTCTGACTGTCGTCTGCACGGGCACGATCGAGACTGAACTTGACGTCGTCCGCCGTCAGATCTGATCCATCGTGAAATTTCACGCCGTCGTGCAGCTTGAAGGTATAGGTCTTGCCGTCCTCGGAAATCTCCCAGCTTTCGGCCAGCCCGGGATTGACCGAACCATCGGGACCGAAGCGGGTCAGGCCTTCGAAGACGTTGGAGTAAAGGACAGAATCAATCGCGCCTGCAGCGGCACCAGTCGGGTCCAGATGTGGCGGTTCCAGTTGCATGGCAACCACGATATCGCTCTTTGCATGGGCCATTCCCATGCTCGCTGCCAGCGCCAAAGCACTGACCAGACCCAATCCAAACTTACGCAAACGCATGACTTCCCCCTTTATTGAGGCTGCTTTCGCAAGGCCTTGCCAACAGCTCGATCAGCGAACGGCCCATGACCTTCGCAGAATCGAGCATGTCATCCACTCCCACATATTCGTCCGGTTTATGTGCCAGATCCAGAATGCCCGGGCCATAGGCGATACAATTTTTCAGTTTGCCGATACGATCGATATGCTTCTGGTCGTATGTACCCGGGCTGACGACATATTCAGCTTCACGGCCCATGGTTTCGGCAATGGCCTTCGCGACGGTCCGCACGACGGGCGCATCCTTTTCCGTCATGGTGGGCAACACCCTGTGCAGTTCCCTCAAGTCGTAGCGGAACTTGTCGCGCCGTCCTTCAACCGTCTTCAGAACTTCCAGGACTTCCGCCTGCACGTCGTCGATATTCTCTTCCAGCAGGAACCGGCGGTCGATCACCATCCGGCAACTGTCCGGCACGCAGGGACTCGGAAGACCCGTGAAATCCGCATCGCCTTCCGATTGACCACCGTGGATGGAATTGATGTTGAGTGTCGACTGTTTCGCGCCTTCCGGCACCACCGGCATTTCAGTGCGCTTTTGCGCGAGCGCCGGAAACAGGCTCTGCTCCATCTCGTCGATCACCGCTCCCATGTGCCGGACGGCACAATCGCCGAGGAACGGCATCGAGCCATGAGCGATCTCTCCGAATGTCTCCAGCTCGGCCCACCACACTCCTCGGTGTCCGAGGCAGATCCGGTCCTTGTTCAGCGGCTCGGGAATGATGACGTGCTGAACCCGGTCCGGACTGAAATAGCCCTTGCCTGCAAGATAGGCGACGCCGCCGTAGCCCCCCGATTCCTCGTCGGCCGTTCCGCTGATCTCGATAGCTCCGGCAAAGTCCGGACAGACCGCAAGGAACGCCTCGGCTGCAACGATGCTGGCAGCAAGGCCGCCCTTCATGTCGCAGGCGCCTCGGCCGTAAATCTTGCCGTCGACAAGTTCCCCGCCGAACGGATCCTTTGTCCAGCCGTGGCCGACGTCGACAACGTCGATATGACTGTTGAAGTGCACGCATTCGCCCGGTCGGTCGCCATCCCGGCGCGCGACGATGTTCCAGCGCGGATACTTGTCGCTGTCGCCTGGCGTTCCATGCGCCCGGATCAGTTCGATGTCGAAGCCGGACCTGGACAGACGCTTCTGCAGATAATCGCAGATATCGCGGTAGTTCTCGCCGGGCGGGTTGAGCGTGGGAATGCGCAGAAGGTCCTGGGTCAACGCGATCAGATCCTCGCGCCTTCCGTCGATCTCCCGGATCAGGTCGTCTGCTAGCGCCATCCCGTCTCAGCCTCCCCTTGGTAAAAGCAACGAGAACTATGCTACCGTCAAACTACGGTGCCAATACCGTAGGAACACGGTGAAACATGACAGACCTCGACCAACTGGCCTTCGAAAACGCGCCCATGGGTTTGGCGTTGACCGAAAACCGGATCATTCGTGCCTGCAATCAGACATTCGTTGAGATGTTCGGGTTCAAGAAGTCTCAGCTGATCGGGCAGAGTTTCCGGCTGCTCTACGGCACGGATCAGGAATTTCACCAGATCCGCGACATTGGCCTGGAGCCCTTGCGCCGGTCCCTGCCCTACACGGACGAGCGGTTGATGCGCCGGTCCGATGGAACCCCGATCTGGTGCCGGTTTAGGGCGCGAACCCTGACGCCGGAAACACCGCTGGCACGAATCGTCCTGAGTTTCGCCCTGATCGACAATGCTGCTGCCGGGCCGAAGCTGACACCGCGCGAACGCGATGTCCTGCTGCTTCTTTCCCAGGGACAGACCAGCAAGGAAATGGGCCGTGTCCTGAGCCTGTCTCCAAGAACCGTTGAGGATGTGCGTGCGCGCCTTCTGAAGAAGTTTCAGGTCAAAAGCGTTGCCGTGCTGCTGTCCCGGCTTTCCGGACAATAGACGGCACGCTTCTGTTCGCTTGTTACTCGCCTGGTTTCAAACCATTGGGCTTGAAGGCCCCGCCGAAGGGCGACGGATTGGCTTTCACCGGCGCTTCAACCGGCGCCGTGGACGCAGGTGCCTGGTTCTGTTGTTGCGCTTCCATCTTCCGGCGCTGCTCCTCCAGAAGTTCCTGCTGACGAGCGCGCTTGTCATCGAGGATCTGCTGTTTGCATACGCCTGCATCGTGCTGCGAACCCTGATAGGTGGCAAAGCCTGCAACACCCAGAAGGATCACGAAGATCGTCAGCGGGTGGACGAGCGTTCGCAGAACCGGATTGCCGTAAATGCGGGAACGCGTAGCTGTGCCGGTCCGCATCACTTCCTTCCGCCGCATGTGGGCTTCGTGGACCACCGCCCCGATCAGCGTAATGCCGATGATGATGACCGCCAGCGCCGACAAGGAAGGGTCTGTCCCATGACGGACCTTGGAAGCCAGTGCCGTGGTGAACGTATTGCCGGAGAGGATCGTGAAGACGGTGGTGTTGTAGTTCTCGAAGGATGCCAGGAAGGTCAGAAACGCGGCAGAGCCGATGGCAGGCCACAGGAACGGCAACAGGATCTTGCGGAAGGCCTGTCCCGGCGTCGCGCCGAGATCGAGCGCGGCTTCCGTCAGGATCGGATCGAAGCGCTGCAGTCTTGCGAGAAACACCAGCATCGCATAGGCGGAAATGAAGGTGACCTGACCGGCAAGTGTCAGAAACATGCCGTTGTAGAAGATCGAACCGTAGTCCGCCCCGACGGACCTGCCGAAAGCGCCCCAGAAGACAATGGTCGAGATGCCTAGAACGACGCCCGGAATGAGGATAGGCGTGATCAGCACCGTGTAGAGCGCCGCCCGCAGGCGCGGTCCGAGCTCCGATAGCGCAAGCGCTCCCGCCAGCCCGATCGGCACGGCAATGACCACCACACTGATGGCGATCACCAAGCTGTTGGCCAGCCCGCTCATAAGACGGTCATTGGCGAAGAGAACACCAAACCAATCCGTCGTGAAGCATTCCCATGGCGTGATCCGCGGGAAGGAGGATGAATTGAACGCCGTGATCACCATGATGATCAGCGGCCCGAACAGGAAGGTGAAGAAAAGCAGGGAGAAGCCCGCCGCGACCACGCCGCCGCCTGTGCCCCGGTTCATCGGCCGATCTCCCCGATGGAGACCTTGAAGATCCGCATCAGCATCATGACGAAGGAGATGCAGACAATGAGCAGGATCACCGCATAGGCCGAACCGCGTTGCCAGTTGGCGCTCTCGTTGAACCACTGGTAGATGAGCTGGGTGAACCAGAGATTGGAAGGACCACCGAGGATCTGGGGTGCTGCAAGCGCACCTGCCGTCAGCATGAACACCATGGTTGCCCCGGAGGCGATGCCCGGCTTGGCAACTGGCAGCACCACCCGCCAATGCACCCGCCACCAGCTTGCGCCCATGTCCCGTGCCGCTTCGATCTGGTTGCGGTCGAGTGCCTCGACGGCATTGAAGATCGGGAACACCATCAGAAGGATGTAGGCGTAGGTCAGCCCGGAATAGAGCGCGACGTCAGCCCGGATGAAATCGACTGGCTGATCCCACAGACCCATCGACATGCCGATGCCATTGATGAGACCCGTGGAGCCGAACAGGACACGGAAGGCAAAGGCACGCAGGATCTCGTTGACCCAGAAAGGCACGATCAGGCCGATGACCATCATCCGCGCCGCCACGCCAGTGGCCGAATGAGCGAGAATGAAGGCGATCGGGTAGCACAGAAGAATGTCGATACAGGTGACGAACACCGCGGCGATCAGGGTCTTGAACAGGATACCGATATCGAGCGTGTTGACCGTGCCGTCATTGCCTTGGAAAAAATAAGAGTAGTTTTCAAGAGTATAGACATCTTGCGGTCCACCGACATCAGCTGCCGGCAGGTTGAACCGGAAGGAATAGTCAAGCATTGCCACCTGCGGCAGCGTGATCAGGCAGATGACCCAGAAGAGGACCGCCACAGCGACGAACGATGCAGCGCCAAGACCATGCTTGCCGGAAATTTCCCTGAATACGTTTTGAAGCGCTTTCATCCTCACGCTCCCGCAAGTGCGCCATGCGGCAGGACAATTGCCTGCTCAGGCGTGAAGCCGAGCGAAACGGCACCACCGGAGAGATTGTCCGGCGCACCGCCAAGGTTCACCCGGGTGAGCCGAAGCTGGACACCGTTCGCTTCCAGGAACATCTGCCGTGAATTGCCTTCGAACTCTTCCTTCACCCAGTTCGCTGTCAGGCTGTTGGGAGCGCCTTCGCCAAGGCTCAGTTGCTCGGGCCGAATGAACAGGATGCAGTCTTCGCCCGCCTTGTATTGGCGCCCGCCTGCTGCCCTTCCCTGCAGGCGGCCGAGTGGCGTTTCAACGGAAACCAGCGCTTCCGACTGCTGGGCGACCTTGCCTTCGATGGCATTGGTCTCGCCCACGAATGAGGCGACAAACGAAGTTTTCGGCCGATTGTAGATGGTTTCAGGCGGGTCGACCTGCTCGATAACGCCGGAGTTCATGACCGCGACACGGTCTGACATCGTCAGGGCCTCACCCTGATCGTGGGTGATATAAATGAAGGTCAGCCCGACGCGCTGCTGGATAGCACGCAATTCAGTGCGCATGTGGTGGCGCAGTTTCAGATCGAGCGCGGACAGCGGCTCATCAAGAAGCAGAATATCCGGCTCGACCGCCAGCGCACGGGCAATCGCCACGCGCTGTCGCTGACCGCCGGAAAGTTCGTGCACCTTTTTGTCCCCGACACCGGGAAGTGCGATCATGTCCAGAAGTTCGTCTGCCCGCTTGCGCCGGTCCTTGCGGCCGATGCCCCGGACCTCCAGCGGAAAAGCGATGTTGTCGGCGACGCTCATCAGCGGAAAGAGAGCAAGGTTCTGGAAGATCAGTGCCGTCGGGCGCTTGTTCGGGCCGATGCCCTTCATGTCCTGCCCGCCGATCAGCACCCGACCTTCGGACGGATCGGAGAAGCCGGAAATACACCGCAGCAAGGTGGTCTTGCCACAGCCGGACGGCCCCAGGAAGGAGAAGAACTCGCCGCCCTTGATGACGAGATGTGCATTGTCGACCGCGGTATAGGCCCCAAAACGAATGGAAACGTGATCCAGAACAATATCTTTTGTGGCCATGGCGCTCTCAGAAGGACGGCGGGAAAGGGAGACGGAAAAAGGGCGGCCTGGCGCCGGACGCATTGCGCCCGGCACCCGCCATTGAGAAAGCCGGAGAGGCCTTAAGCGGACAGAAACTTGTTGGTGTATTCGGTCCGCTTTTCCGAGTACCAGGGGGCTTCCGCCGGCCAGGCGTTCAGACTGTCCAACGCTTCGCCCGGGTAAGCATCGGCAAAGTTCTTGGCATAGATTTCGCCGCCGAATTCGGCCGCGCCGATTACCGGTGAATTGTAGCCGTGGGTCTTGATGGCTTCGCCGGCGAGCTTGGCGTCATAAGCCGTCTCGATGAAGGCGTAGATCTGGTCGATGTTCTTCGCACCGGTCGGCATGGCTAGCCCATCAACCCAGGCCATCGCACCTTCCTTCGGCGCCCGGTACATGACCGGCTCACCAGCCGTTTTCAGAGCAAGCGGAGGTCCGTCCCAGGTCTGGCCGACGATCACGCCTTCGTTCAGGAGACCGTTCTTCTGGGTATCCGCATCGTTCCAGATCAGCTTGATGTTCGGCTTCTTGGCGATGGCGGCCTCAACGACCTTGGTCCAGACCTCGTCCATCTTTTCCGGGCTCTCGTAAGCAGCCCACATGGAACCCGGCTCCAGTTCGCCGCGACCTTCAAGGCCGAGACCGAGGCCAAGCAGCATGGAATGTCCACGGCCCATTGTCTTGCCGGCATTGGCTTCATCCCAGACATCGTAATAGCTCGGGAATTCGCCGCCCGGAACAAAGGCGTCCGTCCGCCAGGCAATGCCTTCCGTGCCCCAGATATGCGGCAGCCAGAAGACGCCCTTGCCGTCGAAGTTCCAGTGGGTTTCGCCAAGCGCCATTGAGGGGTTGACCTTGTCGAGCGCGACCTTCGACATGTCGAACGGCTGCAACAGGCCAAGTTCTGCCCACAGCAGGTTGCGGTTCACAGTCGGTGAAACGATGTCGAAGCCTTCGCCGTTGGTGGCCTTCAACTTGTTGATGATCTCTTCATTGGAGCCGATGCCGGTGAAGTTGATCTTGATGCCGGTCTTGTCCGTAAAGCCGTTGACGAAGCTTTCCGGCAGATAGTCCGACCACATCATGATGTTGATTTCACCGGACGAGGCCAGCACGCTGGAGCTGACGATTGCCGGCATGGACAGCCCTGCGCCTGCCGCGGCTGCGGTTTTCAGGAAATCACGCCGCGTTGCGGATGCTCCCTTTTTAAAACTGATCATGACTTCCCCTTCACTGTTGGTCTCACCAAACTGTTCCTCGTTCTGGCGCGTTACAGGCCGCATTTTTTTGGAAAGGGTCGCATTGCCCGGACGATCCTGCGCCGCGTTGCAAGAAAGGATATTGCGGTGCAATATTCACCCTTAGAGCCAGAGAGTGAAAACTATGGAGCCAGAGGAATTGCCGGGCTTTGCAGGTTCGGGAAACAACTTCAAACTGCCGCCTTCGGGCCAACCGAATTCAGGGACGACCAAAAAGTTCAAATGCTTGCGACCTATTTCGACACGCCCTTCGATCCGGGCAGACGATTGCAGCACCAGATTCAGGAACGGCTTATCGAGGCCATTCTGGACGGCGTTTGGCCCCTGCACGAACCGCTGCCGGCAACCCGTGTCTTTTCCAGCGAGATAAAGGTGTCCAGAAACACGGTCGCCATCGTCTATGAGAGACTGGTTGAGGACGGTTATCTGAAGTCGGTCAGCCGGCGCGGGTATTTCATCAACGAACGTCACATCCGCGAACAGCTCAACATCCGGGTGGATGATCACGCCAAGGACATCCTGCCCACTGCGGAGCACCCGTTCAATCCGCAAGCCTTTCTTACCTACAGCTACGCAGCCCAGGAAAACATTTCGAAACCGGCCGATTGGCAGTCCTATCCCTACCCTTTCATCTATGGCCAACTTGCTCCGGACAAGACATCCGTCGCGCGCTGGCGTGATTGTGTCCGGTTGGCAGGCACTGCCCAGCACGCCCCGACCTGGATCGGCGATCTGGTCGATCAGGACGACCCGATGCTGGTTAACCAGATCATCCGCCGGATGCTGCCGCAACGGGGCTTCCGGGCAGAGCCGGACGAGATTCTGGTAACCGTCGGCGCCCAGAATGCCCTCTTCCTGGTGGCACAGCTCTTTTGCCGGCCCGGGGTCAGGACGGACATGGAAGAGCCCGGCTATGTGGACACCCGCAACATCTTCCAATCCTTTGGGGCAGAGCTGAAGTATCACCCGGTTGATTCAAACGGCATGCGGGTTGGAGACGAGTTGAAGGGGGCACGACTTGTTTACGTGACACCTGGCCATCAGTCCCCAACCAACGTCACCATGTCGATGGAGCGGCGTCTGCGGCTGCTGGCCCATGCTGAAACACATGATTTCATCGTCCTGGAAGACGACTATGAGCATGAGCTGAATTTCATCGGCGCACAGAAACCGTCCTTGCGCAGTTTCGACCGTACCGGACGTGTCATCCACGTAGCCAGTCTTTCCAAGGCCCTGTTTCCGGGATTGCGGCTCGGTTTCATCGCTGCGGACAGGCGCATTATCAGAGAGCTTCGGGCACTCAGACGCTTGATGTATCGGCACCCCTCAGCGCTCGACCAGCGGGCGATGGCGATCTTTCTGTCGGAGGGCCATTACGATTCCCATATCCGACGTCAGCGAAAGGTGCTGTCGCAGAAATGGAAGAAGATCTTCAGGCTCATCGAAACGCATCTGCCGACCTGTCAGGCAACGGTCACGACGGGCGGGTCAGGCGTGTGGATCAGGCTACCGGAGAGTATCCGCGCTGCGGAACTGCAATCGAGAGCCGCGCGGCAAGGTCTCCTGATCGAGGCAGGAGACGACCGGTATTTCTCCCCGAATAGTCCTCGAAACCGGATCCGCCTGGGCTTCGGTGCAATTGCTGAAGAAAAGATGGAGCCGGGCATCAAGCTGCTCGGACAACTTCTGGCGGACAGCAGGTAGCGACCCCGGCTCAAAGCCGGGACACCCCGTGACTGGCAGCTTACAGCTCTGCCTTGCCCAAGACCTTCTGGAGGACATCGATCATCATCGAGAGATCTTCTTCCGATGTAGTGAGTGCCGGGGCGAAGATCAGCGCATCACCAGTTGCTTTGACATGCAGGCCTTCGTCGAACAGCTTCCGCTGCACCAGAGATCCCTTGGCTCCCGGCGTTTCGCCCGGTGTCAGCTGAATACCGGACATCATGCCATGACCACGCAAATCGTGGACATGAGGCAGATTGCGAAGGCTGAAAACGCCATCGAGGAATGTTGACGAGAGGCTTGCCGCCCGCTCGAAAAGACCTTCGGTCTTGTAGATGCCAAGTGTTGCCAGCGCCGCGGCGCAGGCAACCGGATGGGCGGAGTAGGTATAACCGTGCATCAGTTCCGGCCGATCTGCGGTGATGGAATCAATGACGGCCTTCTGGATTTCCGTCTTCACCGCGACAGCGCTCATGGGGATCGCGCCGTTGGTAATCGCCTTCGCCATCGTCATGACATCCGGTGTGACACCGAATTCCTGTGCCGCGAAGGCCGAGCCCGTCCGGCCAAAACCTGTGATGACTTCGTCAAACACGAGCAGAATGCCGTATTTATCGGCGATCTCGCGCAGCTTCTGCAAGTACCCGACGGGCGGCACGATAGTGCCGATAGAACCCGCAATCGGCTCGACGAAGACCGCGGCGATGGTCTCGCCACCGTAGGTCTTGCAGATCTCTTCCAGATCTTCGGCAATCCACGCTCCGTCTTGCGGTTGCCCCCTCGTGAAGCGTTGATCCTCGTTCCAGGTGTGGCGCATGTGAACGACGTCACAGGTAACGCCGGAAAAGTCCCGCCGGTTGTTGACCATGCCCGCCAGTGACGTGCCGCCAAGGTTGACCCCGTGATAGGCCCAGGCCCGCGAAACAAAACGGGTGCGCTGAGGCTCGCCTTTGGCCTTGTGATAGGCAAGGCAGATCTTGATGGCGGAATCGACGGCTTCAGACCCGGAAGACCCGAAAAAGATGCGGTCGAGACCTTCCGGCAGAATTCCACTGAGCGCTTCGGCAAGTTCGAAGGAGATCGGCGCCGCGCGCTGGAAGTGCGGGGAATAATCCAGAACCTGAAGCTGCTTGTAGACGGCTTCGGCAATCTCCTTGCGGCCATGCCCCGCTGCACAGGTGAACAGGCCTGAAGATCCGTCCAGGATTTCCCGCCCCTCGGGCGTCCAATACCGCACGCCCTCCGCCCGCGCGAACATCTGCGGTTCCTTGTGGAAGAGACGGTTGTTGGTGAACGGAAGCCAGTGGTGATCCATGTTGATCGGCATCTGGGTCATGGCGCAGGGTCCTTCAGATCGGAGCATTCCCATCACTCCTAGGACCAGTCGCAAACCCGCCGTAGAGCCAGCGCTTGAATTCATAGGAGCCAGAGGCCCAAAGCCCGCTTTTGGCGTTGTGCTGGCGAGGCAGCTGCCTATGGTCCGGTCAAGCGACTGTTTCAGATACTTCGGAAAGGCAGGCTCATGAGCGGCACAATCCTCATTACCGGAACGACCTCCGGCTTCGGTCAGGCAATGGCCCGGCTGTTCGTGCAAAACGGATGGAAGGTTATCGGTACCGGCCGGCGCGCGGATCGGCTGGAAAAGCTGAAGACGGATCTCTGCGAGGCATTTCACGCGCTTGTCTTCGACATCATGGACGAAGCAGCAACAACTGCGGCCCTCGCCAGCCTGCCGGAGGAATTTCAGGAGATCGACATCCTCGTCAACAATGCCGGCCTTGCCCTTGGCACGGCTTCGGCACCGGCGACGAAACTCTCCGACTGGAAGACCATGATCGATACCAACATCACCGGTCTCGTCACCATCACCGACAAGCTTCTGCCGAAACTGATCGAGCGCAAGGGCATGGTCGTGAACATCTCCTCCATTGCTGCCAACTGGCCCTATCCGGGCGGAAACGTCTATGCGGGTACCAAGGCGTTCCTGCGCCAGTTCTCGCTTGGCCTGCGGTCGGATCTTCACGGCAAGGGGGTTCGGGTTACCTCCATCGAACCGGGCCTATGCGAAAGTGAATTCACGCTGGTGCGTACCGGTGGCAACCAGGAAAGCTACGATGCTCTATATGGCGGCGCCAACGCGATCCAGCCGGAAGACATCGCCAGCACTGTCTATTGGGTCGCGACACAGCCCCCGCATCTCAACATCAACTCGCTGGAACTGATGCCCGTCAGCCAGTCCTGGGCCGGCTGGCAGATCGCCAGAGAGGGCTGAAGAGAACCTGTGGCGGCGCTGCTCGTCCACGGACAAAGCGGATTTCTATCAATCTGTCCACATGCGCCTTGTCGTCCCTGCGAAGGCATGGATCCAGTAATCGCATGAAGTCGCATCTGCCCCTCACCAGCCACATAGGATACTGGATCCCGTTCTTGATGCTGACGCGACAAACCGGGACGACAAGCAGGAGATGCCGCGCGTCCCTTCCTCAAAAACGTCAACGGCCGAACGCGTTCCCGCGTCCGGCCGTGACTGTTCATACAAGATCCCGAATGATCAGGCCTTGGTCACCTTCTGGGTCTGGCTGCCCAGCTTGTCGATGCCAAGCGTCATGACTTCGCCACCCTTGAGGTAGACCGGCGGCTTCTGCCCCATGCCAACACCCGGGGGCGTGCCGGTGGAGATGACGTCGCCAGGCTGCAGGCTCATGAAGCGGCTGAGATAGGAGATCAGGAACGGTACCCGGTAGACCATCGTCTTGGTGGAGCCGTTCTGGTAGCGCTTGCCGTCCACTTCCAGCCACATGCCGAGATCGTCGAAGTCGCCGACTTCATCCGGCGTTACCAGCCAGGGGCCGATCGGGCCGAAGGTATCGCAACCCTTGCCCTTGTCCCAGGTGCCGGACCGTTCGATCTGGAATTCGCGTTCGGAGACATCGTTGATCACGCAGAAACCGGCGACATGGCTCATCGCATCGGCTTCCTCGATATAGGCACCGCCCTTGCCGATCACGACGCCGAGTTCGACTTCCCAGTCGGTTTTCTGCGAGCCGCGCGGGATCTTGACGTCGTCGTCCGGACCGACAATGGCCGAGGTCCACTTGTTGAAGACCACCGGTTCCGGCGGCACATCCATGCCGGATTCGGCAGCGTGGTCGGCGTAGTTGAGGCCGATACAGATGAACTTGCCGATATTGCCGACGCAAGGTCCGACGCGCAGATCCTGCTGTGGAGCGCCCTCCACCAGTGGCAGCGAAGCGACGTCGAGCCCCTGCAGGCGTTGAATGCTTTCAGGCAGGAGAGCATCGCCGGCGATATCCGCGACAACGGAAGAAAGATCACGAACGCGGTTGTCGGCATCGAGAACACCGGGTTTTTCCTGTCCCGGAGCGCCAAATCTCAGCAATTTCATAAAGGATCGTCCTTGAGTGGTTGGAGCCCGGCTGCACGTGCTACCGGGCTCGATGGGGTTGGTTACGACAAAATCGATCAGTCGTACAAGACAGCAGCGATCTTCGGATCGTCAATGTTGGATTTGTCGTAGTAGTAGAAGCCGGTGTCGATATGAGCCGGAACTTCCTTGCCTTGCGATGCTTCGAGAGCTGCTTTCACGGTCTCGTAGCCGATGCCGACCGGGTTCTGGGTGATCGCACCGGCCATGACGCCGTTGCGGATCGCATCCTTCTGGGCCTTGCCACTGTCGTAGCCGATGATGACCACGTCGGACTTGCCCATTTCAGAGACACCGTTGACCACACCAAGGGCAGACCCTTCGTTGGCACCGAAGATGCCTTTCAGATCCGGATTGGCTGTCAGGATGGCCTTGGTGAGTTCTGTCGACTTCAGATGGTCACCGCCGCCATATTGAACAGTGACGACCTCGATATCCGGATGATTTGCCTTCATCTGGTTGACGAAACCGTCGACACGGTCGATGCCGGTCCGGCTGGTCTGGTCATGTGCCACCACGGCAACCTGGCCAGCTCCGCCGATCAGCTCTGCCATCTTGTCGGCAGCCAGTGCTGCAGCAGCAATGTTATCGGTCGACGCTGTCGACACCGGAATATCGCTGTCGACACCACTGTCGAACGCGATGACCGGGATTCCCTTTTCCTGAGCCTGCTTCAGAAGCGGAATGGCGGCCTGACTGTCGAGAGCGGCAAAGCCGATTGCCGTCGGGTTCTTGGCAAGGGCAGCGGCCAGCATGTCGATCTGGCGGTCGACCATGGTCTCGTTGTCCGGGCCTTCAAAGGTGATGGTGACACCCAGCTCCGAGGCGGCCTGATCGGCTCCAGCTTTCACGGCTTGCCAGAACTGGTGCTGGAAACCCTTGGAGATGAGCGGAATGTAGGTTTCCTGGGCGAAGGCAAAGTTCCCGGAAAGCATCAGGGCAGCGGCACTTGCAGCTCCGATAAGAGTACGTCTGTTCAGCATATTCCTCTCCTGTGGTTGGGTTGGACGGAAGGTCCGGTACCGGGGTGTGACCACCCTCTTGTGTATTGATGAAACTCAGGCTTTGCGCCTGCGCACCATGTCCGCGTAAACGGCCAGGATGATGATTGCGCCGGTCACCACCGTCTGCCACTCCTGGGCGACGGACAGGACCCGCAAACCGTTGGTCAGGACGGCCATGATCAGGGCGCCGATCAGGGTCCCGAGAACCGTTCCGCGCCCACCGGAAAGCGACGTGCCACCAATGACGACGGCCGCGATGGCTTCCAGCTCGTAGCCGAGCCCCAGCGCCGGCTGGGCGGAGTTCAGGCGCGAGGCGATCAGGATGCCGGCGATGCCGCAGATGGAGCCAGCCAGGGCGTAGACCGACATCTTCCAGAAATCGGTGTTGACGCCGGACAGGCGGACCGCTTCTTCGTTGGAGCCCAGCGCGAACGTGTAGCGGCCAAGCACCGTGCGTCCGAGAATGTAGGACGCTACCCCGGCCACCAGGAACAGGATCAGAACCCCGTTCGGGATCGGCAGTGCCGGGAAAATGTCGCCTATCAGCGAGCCACGGGAAATGAGGTCGAAGCCGGGCGTGTCGTTGAAATAGATCGGCCGGGTTCCGGAAATCACCAGCGACAGGCCTTTCAGGATCAGCATCATGCCGAGGGTCGCAATGAACGGCGGGATTTTCATCTTGGCGATGAAGGTGCCCGAACACAGGCCGCAGAGCGCACCGGTCGCGATGGCGGCAATCACACCGAGCGGCAACGGCATGCCGAGATTGGTCAGAACGACGCCTGCGATGACCGCGCAGAACGTCATCAAGGTTCCGACGGAAAGATCGATCCCGCCGGTGATGATCACCAGGGTTGCGGCAACAGCCAAGACGCCATTGACCGAGGTCGCCTGCAGGATCGCGATCATGTTGGAGGTTTGCATGAAGTTGGGTGAAGCGATCGAGAAACCGATCAGCAATAGAACCAGGCTGGCGAAGGCCAGCAGCTTCTGGTGCGCCCCTGTCTCGATCAGACGTGCAACGAGCGACGGCGAGGAGGACGGGTTGACGGCGGTCATTGCTGGTATCCTTCTGGCTGCATGGATGGCGCCCGAAGCGTCGCCAGATGCATGATGTCTTCCTGCGTGGTGGCTTCACCGCCCGGCAGGATGCCGGTGAGACGGCCTTCACACATGACGGCGATGCGATGGCTGAGACGCATGATCTCCGGCAATTCCGAGGAGATGACGATGATCGCCCTGCCCTCGTTGGCCAGTGCCTTCAGCAGTTTGTAGATTTCCGACTTGGCACCGACATCGATGCCGCGGGTCGGCTCGTCGAAGATCAGGATGTCACAATCCCGGTAGAGCCACTTGGCGATGACGACCTTCTGCTGGTTGCCACCGGAAAGCAGGCGGACTTCCTGCCGGTCGGACGGTGTGCGGATTTCCAGTTTGGCGATATAGTCCTGCGCCGTCTTGCGCATGGCATCGTCATTCAGGACGCCAAACCGGCTGGAAAAGCGATCGAGGCTGGCCAGCGCCACGTTGGTCCGAACATCCATGCCGGTGGCCAGACCGAAATGCTTGCGATCTTCCGAAAGGTATCCGATCCCCGCCTTCACGGCGTCGGAAGGTTTCGATATCGAACGGGGCTTGCCGTGAACCCGGATCTCGCCGCTGTCGCGCGGATCAGCTCCGAAAATCGCCCGTGCCACTTCCGTCCGCCCGGCTCCCATCAAGCCGGCAAAGCCAAGGATCTCGCCTTTCTTGACGGAAAAGCTGACGTCGCGGATCTCGCGCCCCCTGTTCAACCCGCGTATGTCCAACACCGTCTCGGCGTCGGACAGATCGGGGATCACGATGGCCTCGCTGGTCAGCTCCCGGCCCACCATCATCGAGATGATCTTGGAAACAGGCGTCTGCGCTGCATCAACGGTGCCGACATAGGAGCCGTCACGCATGACCGTCACCCGGTCGGCGATCTGTTTCAGCTCGTCCATCTTGTGGCTGATGTAGATGATGCCCACGCCATCGGCCTTCAGCCGGCGGATGATGGTGAAGAGTTCGGCGATTTCCGCATCATTCAGGGCGGCGGTCGGCTCGTCCATGATAAGGACGCGCGAACGGTAGGACAACGCCTTGGCGATCTCGACCATCTGCTGACGGGCGATGGTGAGTTCACCGACGATCGTCTTCGGGTTCATCTTCAGGTTCATGGACTTGAAGATCTCGAGCGCCCGGGCGTTGAGCGCCGCCTCGTCCAGACGGCCGAAACGCTTGCGCGGTTCCCGGCCGATAAAGATGTTCTGCGCGACCGTCAGATCATTCATCAGGCTGAGTTCCTGATGAATGATACCGATGCCCAGCGCCTGGGCGGCCCGTGGACCGTCGATCTCCACGGCCTGACCGTTGACCAGCAGCTCGCCGCCGTCCCTGGGGTAAATTCCGGACAGGATCTTCATCAGCGTCGACTTGCCGGCACCGTTTTCGCCCATCAGGGCATGCACTTCGCCGCTGTTCAGGTCAAAGCTGACATTCTTGAGGGCGTGCACACCAGGGAAGCGTTTTTCGATCCCCGTCATCCTCACCAGATTTGTCATGCGCGATCCTCCCAAACCGCGACAAAGGGGCCACCGTCAGATGGTGACACCTCCATCGACCAGAAGTGCCTGCCCGGAAACGAACCGGCTTTCGTCGGACAACAGGTAGACGATCATCGGCGTCATATCGTCGACGGTTGCCAGACGGCCCATGGGCTGCCGGGCGATGAAATTCTTTTCCGCTTCCACCGGGTCCGGTGCAGAAGCAATGCGGCCGCGCAAGGACGGAGTATCGACAGTGCCCGGGCATAGCGCGTTGCAGCGGATGCCTTCCTTGACGAAATCCGCTGCGACACCCTTTGTGAGGCCAATTACGGCTGCCTTTGTGGCGCCGTAGGCGGTGCGCATCGGAAAGCCTTTGATGGACGATGCCATCGACGACATGTTCAGGATCGATGCCGTGCCGGTCGCCTTGGCGCGTTCGCGCATGCCCGGAAGGAAAGCTTGCGTCATCCGGTACATGGAGGTGACGTTCAGCTCGAAGCTGAACGCCCAGTCGTCTTCGGTGATATCGAGGACAGAGCCGTTGTGAACGAAGCCCGCACAGTTGAAGAGCCCATCGAGCGCCGGCAGTTTTTTTGCCAGATCGTCAACGGCTGAGCGATCACAGACATCCAGTTTGTGGATCTCGATACCGGGGCATTCGCCCGGGAGCGTCGACAGCGTTTCCTCGTTGATGTCCGCGGCGTAGACCTTTGCGCCTTCCCTGGCACAGGCAATCGCGCTTGCACGGCCGATACCCTGCCCGGCTGCCGTCACCAATATTGTTTTATCTTTCAAGCGCACTGAAATCCTCCCGAAAGTCCGCGCATCGTCACAACGTTCTGCCGGATGCGGCTACATCACCGCACCGATCTGCCACGGCACGAACTCCACTCCGCCGAAGCCGAGTTCCTCGCTCTTCGATTGTTTTCCGGAGGCAACGGCGATGATCATTTCGAAGATCTCCTCGCCCTTGGCTTCCAGACTGACATTGTCGGAGATCACGTCACCGCAATTGATGTCCATGTCTTCCGACATCCGGCCATACATCTCGCTGTTTGTGGCGAGCTTGATGCAAGGGGTCGGCATGTAACCGGACACGGAGCCGCGTCCGGTCGTGAAGACGATTATATTGGCGCCTGAGGCGATCTGACCGGTCACCGAACATGGGTCAAAGCCTGGGCTGTCCATGAAGACGAACCCCTTCTTGTCGACGGGTTCGCCAAACTTGTAGACGTCCACAAGGGGGGCAGAGCCTCCCTTGGCCGCTGCACCAAGAGACTTTTCCAGGATTGTGGTCAATCCGCCGCGCTTGTTGCCGGGCGACGGATTGTTGTCCATCTCGCCGCCATTGCGGGCAGTGTAGTCTTCCCACCAGCGCACACGCTCGATCAGCTTCTTGCCGACATCGACGGAAACCGCCCGGCGGGTCAGAAGGTGCTCCGCGCCGTAGATCTCCGACGTTTCGGACAGGATCGTGGTACCGCCATGACGGACCAGAAGATCGGAGGCAATCCCGAGTGCCGGATTGGCAGTGATGCCGGAATATCCGTCCGAGCCGCCGCACTGCATTCCGACGGTGATTTCGGAAATCGGCACCGGCGTGCGCTCGGCCTTGTTGGCAAGTTCGGCAAGCGCCCGCAACTCTTTCAGCCCGGCTTCAATGGTCTTGCGCGTGCCGCCGGTCTGCTGAATGGTCATGTAGCGCAAATCGCCATCAGGGCGGATCTTGCGGTCACCGACGAGATCGGCAATCTGCATGACCTCGCAGCCAAGACCGATCAGCAGGATGGCCGCGAAATTCGGATGCTGGGCATAACCGGAAAGCGTCCGGAACAGCGTCGCGTAACCTTCGTCCTTGCCGGACATGCCGCAGCCAGTTCCGTGAACGATTGGCACGATGCCATCGACATTCGGAAACTCGTCCAGCAGACCGGACTTCTCGGCAGCTTCCGCAATGAATTTTGCGACAGACCCCGAGCAGTTCACCGAGGTCAGAATGCCGATGTAATTGCGCGTTCCTGCTCGCCCCGTTTGCCGGCGGTAGCCGAGAAAGGTGCGCTCTTGCGTTGCGGGCTCAAGCGGGATCGAGGCTTCGGCGTGCTGATAGTCCTGGCTGTGATCGCCCATGCCAAGGTTATGAACATGGACATGCTCCCCCGGCTTGATGTCTGCCTTCGCCTGCCCGATGATTTGACCGTACCGAATGACGTTTTCGCCAGCGGAGATCGGCTTGCGGGCAATCTTGTGGCCACGCATGACCTGCCCGGGTAGCGGACAGTCAACATGGGCAACGCTTGCGCCGGCCGCAATATCCTGAAGGGCGATGACCACATTGTCATCGGCATTCAGAAGGATCGAATTGGCATGAGGCTGCAACACGTCTCTCTCCCCGCTACGGCCGCTACGGTTGGTCCGCCTTGTCATTTCAAGATGACAAGGCCCTTCTCAACCCGCTGACATCAATCAGCTTTTCTCTCTTCTCCGAGCTCTCTCCATGGAGCATCGGCACGGCCGGTCTTTCTTCACGATTAGCTTGACAGGGTAACTGTGTCAACTAACATGTTAGCATTCAATCGAGTTGACAATGTCCCTGACCAACGAACAAGATTTTCCCGAGATCACCCTGCCCGACATTGGCAAACTGTCCGGCTCGCTCGCACAGCGTGTCTATGAGGCGCTGCGCTCGTCGATCCTGGCGATGGACCTGCCGCCGGGAACCCTTCTCAGGAAACAAGTCATCTGCGAGCAGCTTGGTGTCTCCCGCTCGCCGGTGACGGAAGCGATCACCCGGCTAGCAGGCGAAGGCCTTGTCGAAGTCATTCCTCAGTCCGGTTCACGCGTGACCAAGTTCTCCATGTCGGAAATCCGCGAGGGCGCCTTCCTGAGGGAAGCCATCGAACTTGCGGCCGTTTCCAAGGTGGCGGCGGAGCGCACCGAAGAGCAGTTGACGGAGTTGAACCGCAATTTGCGTCTGCAGGCTCTTTGCCTGGAAGATCACGACGAAACCGGCTTCTACCGGGAAGACGAGCGCATGCACGAGCTTATCTTCTCCTTCACCGGCTACCCGAGGCTCCACAACCTGTCTGCCACCGGGTGGATGCAGGTCAACCGGGCACGGCAATTGCTGTTGCCCATGCGTGGCAGGGCCTTTGAGGCCTATGACGAGCACCGCGTCATCGTGGAAGCAATCCGCGACCGCGATCCGGAACGGGCACGCCAGGCAATGCAAAAGCACCTGAGCGAACTTGTCACGCGCCTTGAGCCGCTCGCCGAGACCAGACCGGACCTGTTCGACTGAAAACCTGGCCCGTGGCCCGACACCAGACCGCAGATCATGCGGCGTTCAAACAGCTCCTGAGGAAACATCCAGAGGAAACACATGACCGCTCTAAGAACACAGCGGCTGAACAGCAGAACCGCTAGACCGATCGATCTGACGGAGATGGGGTTCGGCGGCGCGCCGCTCGGCAATCTCTACCGCAAGGTTTCGGAAGAAGATGCCCAGGCTGCCCTTCAGGCGGCCTATGACAACGGCATCCGCTACTTTGACACGGCGCCGCAATACGGCCTGGGCCGATCGGAAATGCGCTTTGCCACTGCCATCAAGCGTTTTGGCCGCGAGAACATTCAGCTTTCCACCAAGATCGGCCGCCTGCTGCTGGATTGCGAGCCGCACGAGGTGACCCCGGAAGCCTTTGTCGATGTGCCGCAAAAGCGGATCGTCTTCGACTACAGCTATGACGGCGTCATGCGCAGCTACGAGGCAAGCCGTCAGCGACTGGAGGTCGCCAACGCGGACATCCTTTTCGTGCATGACGTCTGCGCCTTTTCGCAAGGCTCTCAGGAAGCCAGCGATGCCCGCGTCCGCGAGCTCTTCGATCTCGGCGGCTACAAGGCGCTTACCGAGTTGAAAGAGGCCGGGGACGTTGCGGCCATCGGCGCAGGGGTAAACGAATGGCAGGTTTGCCAAAAGCTGCTTGGCCTTGCCGATTTCGACTGTTTCCTGCTTGCCGGCCGCTACACGCTTCTGGAACAGGACGCCCTTGAGAGCTTCCTGCCGCTTTGCAAGCAACGGGACGTCGGCATCATTCTGGGCGGGCCCTATAATTCCGGCATTCTGGCAACCGGGGCCGTTCCCGGTGCGAAATACAACTACGCCGATGCACCGCCGGAGATCCTTGAGCGCGTGCGCAAGATCGAGGATGTCTGCCGCAGCCATTCAGTGCCGCTGATCGCGGCCGCGCTGCAGTTCGTGCTTGGACATCCAAGTGTGAAGACCGTCATCCCCGGCGCAGTGAACGCGGCCGAGGTTGAAGCCAATATTGCTCTCTTGAAGACCGATATCCCTGCTGCTCTCTGGTCAGACCTCAGGTCTGCTGGCCTGATCCGCCCCGATGCCCCCTTGCCGAGCGAGACTTCCCATGTTGCGTAACCTTCCCCCCATCCTGAGCCCCTCGCTGCTTTATGCCCTCAGAGCCATGGGGCACGGCGACGAGATCGCCATTGTCGACGCCAATTTCCCGGCGGAAAGCTCCGGTCCCGATTGTGTTCGTCTCGATGGCATATCGGCAACAGACACGCTGAAGGCGATCCTGTCGGTTATGCCGCTCGACACGTTCGTCGCCGCCCCCGCCCGTACGATGCAGGTGGTCGGTGATCCGGACGCGGTGCCGGAGATTGTTGCCGAGTTCCAGACCATCATCGATGACACCGCCGACAAGCCGGCCAGGATTTCAACGCTGGAACGCCACGCCTTTTATGAAGCGGCCAGCCATGCCTTTGCCGTGGTCCAGACAGGCGAGAACCGCCTCTACGGCAACATCATTCTGACCAAAGGCATAATCGAGCCATGACCTGCAGACATCACGTGCCATCCAGCCCCTGCCTTTAGCTTCAGGCGCACTTAGACTCGCCGCCCCGGCGTCAATCCATTCACCTTCTCGATGATCGACGCGGCGTCGATACCGAAATGGTGGTAGAGATCGCCAATCGTACCGGTCTGGCCGAAATGTTCTACACCGAGCGGGATGGTCTGGTGGCCGGCAACACCGCCAAGCCAGGCGAGCGTTGCCGGGTGGCCGTCAATCACGGTGATCAGTTTGCAATGACCGGGCAGATCGCCCAGCAGTTGCTCGATATGGGACCTGGCGGCCGCGTTGCCACGAGACCTTGCTCTTTGCGCCGCCGTCCAGCCCGCGTTGAGGCGGTCGGCGGACGTGACGGCAAGAACGCCGACATCCCTTCGGTTACCGGCGAGTTCTCCCGCCGCCTTGATGGCTTCGGGCGCAACGACGCCCTGATAGGCGATCACAACTTCGCAGTTGGGGCCGGGTTTGCGAAGCCAGTAGGCACCGTCAATGGCGCCCTGGCGGAAGGCATCGTCAGCCCGTTTGACCGGCTGTTCGATCGGGTTGGTCGACAGGCGCAGATAGACGGAGCCACCGGTCTCGTCGCGCAGCCAGGTGCGTTCGTCCGGATCGCCCTCGCCGTCGCGTTGCAGGTAATCGAAGGCCCATTCCATGATCACGGCCAGTTCGTCGGCAAAGGCGGGTTCGAAAGCGGCCAGTCCGTCCTGGCTCATGCCGATCAACGGTGTGCCGATGGACTGGTGCGCACCGCCTTCCGGCGACAGGGTCACACCGGATGGCGTACCGACAATCATGAAGCGGGCATCCTGATAGCAGGCATAGTTGAGCGCATCGAGCCCCCGGCAGACAAAGGGATCATAGACTGTGCCGATGGGGATCAACCTTTCGCCGAAGAGCGAATGGGAAAGACCGGCAGCGCCCAACAGCAGGAACAAGTTCATCTCCGCGATGCCGAGTTCGATATGCTGGCCTTCCGGCGTGAATTCCCACTTCGCAGTCGAGGGAATCCTGTGCTCGATGAAGGCATCCGCCATGGCCTTGCGGGCGAAAAGCTTGCGCCGGTTGACCCAGGGACCAAGGTTGGTGGTGCCAGTGACATCCGGTGAGGTCGTAACGATACGCTCGGCCAGTTTGCTGTCGCCCTTGGAGAGATCATCCAGCACCTTGCCGAAGGCCATCTGGGTGGAAATATCCCGGTCGGAGGCAAGCTCGATGGCAGGTACGGCGATCTTGTCGTCAGAGAAACGGCGGGTGCCTTTGGCAAAGAACGGCACCTGATCCAGAAACGCCTTCAGCGCTCCAACATCCGGCACTGTCGCGAAGGGCTCCCATTCCTCGCCTTCCGCAACGCCCATGTGTTTCTGCCACTCGGCCATCTGGGTCTTGTTCATCAGGCCGCCGTGATTGTCCTTGTGGCCGGCAATCGGCGTGCCCCACCCCTTGATGGTATAGGCAAGGAAGCAGGTCGGCTTGTCATGATCGATGGCGGCGAAGGCTTCCGCCATGGTCTCGGTGCAATTGCCGCCGAGATTTTCCATGAGATCCGCCAATTCATCATCCGAGCGGCGGTCGATCAGCGCGGTGACATCGCCCTGATCGCCAAGGTCGTCCATCAGGCGTTTGCGCCAGACGGCTCCCCCCATGAAAGTCAGCGCGGAATAATCCTGGTTGGAGCAATCGTCGATCCACTGGCGCAGCTTGTCGCCGCCCGGTTCGGCAAAGGCCGCGCGCTGCAAGACCCCGTATTTGACCCGGACCACCTGCCAGCCGAAGGCATCGAAGATTTTCTCGACCCGGTCAAAGAGCCCCTCACGAACGATCCCGTCGAGCGACTGGCGGTTATAATCGATGATCCACCAGCAGTTTCTGAGATCGTTCTTCCAGCCCTCCTGAAGGGCTTCATACACATTGCCTTCGTCGAGTTCAGCATCGCCGACCAGAGCGATCATGCGGCCGAGCGGCTTGTCGCCCGACCAGCTCTTGGCCGCGATATAGTCCTGTACCAGCGACGCGAAGGAGGTAATCGCGACACCGAGCCCAACCGAACCGGTGGAGAAATCGACATCATCGATGTCCTTGGTACGCGAAGGATAGGACTGAACACCTCCGTAACCGCGAAAGTTTTCCATCTTTTCGCGCGTCTGATTGCCCATCAGGTACTGGATCGCATGGAAGATCGGCGAGGCATGCGGCTTGACCGCCACCCGATCTTCCGGCCGGAGAACAGAGAAGTAGAGCGCTGTCATGATCGATACCATGGAAGCCGAACTTGCCTGATGCCCGCCGATCTTGATGCCATCCACCTTCGGACGCACGTGGTTGGCGTGATGGATCATCCAGTGCGACAGCCACAACAGGCGCTGTTCGATGGTCTTCAGGTGTTCGGTGCTCATGGAGGCGTTCCCGTTAAGTGCGTACTTGCCGTTACTCTAGCTTCGGGCAAGAACCGGTTTCTTGCTATTTCCTAATCTTTTCGGCTAAGTCTTGGAGAGTTTCACCAAGAATGAGGCCTTCCTTGGCGATTTCCGACACGCTCGACACATTTGATATCCAGATCCTGCGGGAGCTGCGCCAGAACGGCAGAATTTCAATTCAGGATCTTTCCGAACGCATCGGCCTGAGTGCGACACCGGCAGCCCGCCGCCTGAGGCACCTGGAAGACCGCGGCATCGTGACAGGATATTGCGCGCTGATCGACGAGGTGAAGCTCGGCTACGAGGTTTCGGTCTTCGTGTCCGTTCAGCTCGACAAGCAGATCGACGTCACCCTGGACCAGTTCGAAGCCGCCATTCAGGCGTTTCCGGAAGTCGTCGACTGCTGGCTGATGACCGGCAACCGGGACTATCTCCTGCGCGTGGCAACCACCGGGCTCGCCGCCTTCGAAACCTTCCTGACCGGAAAGCTCACCAAGGTGCCCGGTGTCGCCAACATCGAAAGCTCCATTCCGCTGCGGCGTGTGAAATCCGGCGTGGCACGGACGCCCTGATTTGGGCTGTCCGCCACGTTCCCCGGCTCTTACTTCCACCGCTCCCTCATCCTGAGGAGGGCCAACGGCCCGTCTCGAAGGATGGGCCACTTGCTCCGGAATGTGGGGCCCATCCTTCGAGACAGCGCTTCGCGCTTCCTCAGGATGAGGTTGAGAAGAGGAGAGGCTCTGGAGATCCGTGGAAAAACTTGGGCGTTGACTGAGTTCAGGCTGCCGCCGCAACAGGCACCTGCGGCATGGCCTGCGCCAAGTCTTCCAGGATGTCATCTAGGTCTTCCAGGCCCACGGAGAGGCGCACGAGGCCGTCGCTGATGCCGTGGGCAGCGCGCTCTTCCGGGGTGTAGGTGGAATGGGTCATGGACGCAGGATGCTGGATCAGCGTCTCGGCATCGCCCAGGGATACGGCCCGCTGGATCATCTTCAAGCCATTCATCATGGAAATACCAGCTTCCAGACCACCCTTCAGTTCAAAGGCAATCATGCCGCCCGGCTGGCTCATCTGCCTGTTCGCCAGTTCGTGCTGTTCGAAGCTTTCAAGTCCCGGGAAGTAGACCTTTGAGACCGCCGGATGGTCTTGCAGCCATTCGGCGACTTTCTGCGCGGACGCACAGTGCCTGTCCATGCGCAGGGCAAGCGTCTTCAAACCGCGCAGGATCAGCATGGCGCTGAACGGAGCCATCACCGCACCGGTCATGTCCTTCATGCCCACGAGGCGGATCTCCTGGATCTGGTCGGCCCGTCCGGCAACCAGACCGGCCACAACGTCACCATGACCACCCAGATACTTGGTGGCCGAATGCAGAACGAGGTCGGCGCCAAGTTCGATCGGGCGGGTGAGATAAGGCGTGGCATAGGTGTTGTCGACGATTACCGTCGCGCCGGCCTCATGGGCGATTTCCGAAACGTGGCTGATGTCGACAAGGCGCATGTTCGGGTTGGCCGGGGTCTCGAAATAGACAACCCGGGTCTTGTCGGAAATGACGCTGCGCAGGTTTTCCGGATCGGTCAGGTCCACATGGGTGATCTTGATGCCGAACTTGGTCAGGCCATGGCGCATATAGGCAAAGGTGCAGCCGTAAAGGGTTTCGTCGACGATGATCTCGTCCCCCGGTGCCACGAGCGTCCAAAGGGTCGCGGTGATCGCGCCCATGCCGGAAGAAAGCGCGAGACCGGCTTCCGCTCCTTCCAGATCCGCAATGCGGCGTTCCAGAAGATCCAGCGTCGGATTGGAAATGCGGCTGTAGATATGCCCTGCCCGCTCGCCCGCGAACATCTCGCCGCCGGCTTCCGCCGTCTCGAACACGAAAGTGGAGGTCAGATGCAGCGGTGGCGTCAGAGATCCCTCGTTTTCAAGCGGATTGTAAGCGAGGTGGATCGCACGGCTGGCAAAACCCTTGTAGGCACTCATGGCTGTCTCCCTGATTTCAGCCTGAGCAATATGATCCAAACATGAGGGTGATAGATTTCAAAATCTGTCAGTGCTAGCCTTCAGATTAGCATAATCTGCCAATCGAGCTTCAAATGGACAAGAAAGACAGACAGATCATCCGTGCGCTGCAGCGGGATGGCCGCATGACCAACCAGGACCTGGCGGAAGCGGTCAACCTGTCGCCCTCGCCCTGCTTGCGCCGGCTCCGGAACCTGGAAGCCTCCGGGGCAATCAAGGGGTTTTCGGTGGATGTGGATGCTGCCGCCTACGGCCTGCCGATCACCGTCTTCGTCCGCATCCGGCTGGAGCGACACAACGAGGAGGATGTGCGCCGGTTCGAAAGCCGGATGCAGACCATCGAGGAGGTTCTGGAATGCCACGTGCTGACCGGCGCGATGGATTATCAGCTGCGCGTGGTGGTGTCGGATCTTGAAGCCTATGAGACCTTCATCCGCAACCGCATTCATCCGATCGGCGGCATTGCGTCGATCGATACCAGTTTTGTTTATGGCACCGTGAAGAAGACGGCGGTGTTTCCACCGCTCGCCTGACCCCACGGCAACGTTACTATTCCTGCCGGAATTTCACTGGCGGCGATTTCTCCGGCAACAGTCCGGACCGGAAACGCTGCAGCACCACCTGCAGAAGCAGACCCACCAGCAGCATGCGGATGAACGAACTGCGGGTCGCCCATTCCGGCGGCAGGCGGTTGGTGAAGATTTCCGTCACGGACCAAAGCGTCCAGATGGTCAAGGCGCCAAGGATGCCCCCCCTGTTGTTGCCGGAACCACCGGCCATCAGCATCACCCAGACAAGGAAAGTCACCAGCAGCGGATCGGTGGCCGTGGGCGACAGGAAGCGGAAATAATGCGCTGAGAGGCCACCAGCGATCCCCATGATGGCGCAGCCGATGACGAAGGTCTGGATCCTGAATTTCTCGACGTTCTTGCCGACGGCCGCAGCAGAAGCCTCGTTGTCGCGGATCGCACGCAGGCTGCGCCCCCACGGGCTGTCGTGCAGGCGCGAGGCTGCCAGATAGACCAGCAGCACCACGAACCAGACAAAGCCGAGAAACACGATGTCCCCCATGCGCCCGGTGGTGAGGTCCGCCAAAGGCCTTGGAATGCGGGACAGGCCCAGACTGCCGTTGGTGAGCCAGCTTTCGTTGACGATAACGAGCCGCAGGATCTCGGCGATCCCGATGGAGGCCATCGCCAGATAGTCGCTCTTGAGACGTACGCAGATCTTGGCCACCGCCCAGCCGGCAAGCCCGGCGAGTATCGCAGCCCCGATCAAGCCAATCGGCACAGGCAGGCCAAAGCCTCCGAGATGCTTGGACGAGGCCGCGGTTGTCAGGATCGCCGAGGTATAGGCCCCAACACCGTAGAAACCGGCGATACCGGCGTTGAAGAGGCCGCCCATGCCCCATTGTACATTCAGGGCAAGGCACAGGATTGCGTAGATACCGCCCAGGATCAGAAGACTGACCGCATAGAAGAAGAGACCGGTGAGTTCCATCAGAGCAACCTCCCCTTGAAGAGGCCCTGGGGCCGGAAGATGAGCAGGCCGATCATCAGGACGAAGGCAACCGCCGTTTTGTAGGACGGGGAGATGAGCGCATCGTCACCGATCCAGTGGTAGGAGGACAGTTCCTCGGCCAGGCCGATGATGAAACCACCTGCCATGGCCCCCATCGGCTTGCCGATCCCACCCAGAATGGCAGCGGCAAACATAGGCATCAGCAGGTTCCAGCCCAGATTGGGGTGAGCACTGGTGTTCAAGGCGGCAAAGGTTCCGGCGATAGCCGCCAGAGCCGCGCCGATGATCCACGTCCAGCGAATGACCTTGGCGGTATCCAGACCGGAAACTTCGGCCAGTTCCGGATCGTCCGCGACTGCCCGCATGGACCGGCCGGTTCTTGTGACGGTCAGGAAGTAGTGCAGAAGCACGGCAATGATCGCCGTCGAGATCACCGCCTGCAGATGCAGCACTGACACCCGAAAGGTATCGAACAGGACCAGCGGCGGTTTAACGCCTGTCGAAAACACCTGGTTTTGAGAACCCCAGACCAACTGAACGATCGAACGGAAGACCAGCGCAATGCCGAAGGACGAGATCACCGTGTAAATGGTCGGCAGCTCGCGCAGTGGCTTGTAGAAATAGCGGTCGACCAGCAGCGCCGAGACAATCGTGAGTGCCATGCCGAAGGGGATCAGCAGAAGCGGATTGACCGGGACGATGGCAGCCATGGCCAGCACACCGTAAGTGCCCAGGGTCATCAGATCGCCGTGCGCAAAATGGGCAAAGCGCAGGATGCCGAAGATCATGGAAATCCCGACAGCGCCAAGCGCGTAGATGCTGCCGATAGCCAGCGCCGGGAACAGATAGAAATTCACGAACTCGATCATGCAGCCGCTCCCCCGAGGAAGAGGCGACGCACGTCTTCATCCGCCAGCAACTCCTTGCCGGTTCCGCTGGCATAGTTTCGCCCGTTCACCAGGATATGGCCGTGATCGGCAATCTGCAGAGCCTGGCGGGCATTCTGTTCCACCATTAATATCGTGATCCCGGTTTTTCGGATGTCGAGAAGCAGGTCGAAGATCCGCTCCAGATAGGCAGGCGACAGACCAGCTGTCGGCTCGTCCAGCAGCACCAGCTTCGGGTCGCTCATCAAGGCCCGGCCCATGGCTACCATCTGCCGCTGTCCACCCGAAAGCTCGCCAGCAGGCTGTTTCAGCTTGTCCCGCAGGTCGGGAAACAGGGAGAGCACACGTTCGCGCGTCGCCGCTTTATCCTTTGGTGGAGCTGCATAGGTTCCGACATCAAGGTTCTCGTCTACGGACATGGTCGCAAAGACGTTTTTCGTCTGGGGCACTGCCGAAACACCGAGCGGAACAAGAGCGGACGTCTTGCAGCCCGCCAGTTCCTTCGCGCCAAGTTTGATCGAACCGGCGGAGACGGTGGTCAGTGCGAAGATGGTTTTGAGCAAGGTCGACTTGCCGGCGCCGTTCGGCCCGAGAATGACCGCGATCTCGCCAGGCTCAACAGTCAGTGAGACCTCTTCGATGATGGGCGGACCGCCATAGCCGGCGCTGACGTTTGTGACGGAAAGTCGCTCGGTCATAGCTGCGCCTCGTATTTTCCGCCGCCGAAATAGGCCTCGATCACACGTTCGTCGTTACGCACGTCTTCGACCGAACCTTCTGTCAGCAGCGTGCCCTGCGCCATGACCAGCACGTGGTCGCACAGCTTGGAAACGTAATCGAGGTCATGCTCGATAAGACAGAAGGTCAGGCCCCGTTCCCGGTTCAGCATCAGGATCTTGTCCGCCAGCTTGGACAGAAGCGTGCGGTTGATGCCGGCACCGATCTCGTCCAGCAGGATGATCTTCGGGTTGCGCATCAGAGCGCGACCGAGTTCGACCAGCTTCTTCTGACCACCGGAAAGATTGCCTGCCTTCTCGTCGATGACATGGTCCAGCTCAAGCAGGCGGACAGTGTCCCGCGCAGTCTCATAGATTTCCTGTTCCTCGGCCTGGTAGTGGCCGCGGCGAAAGATCACGTTGAAGACATTCTCGCCTTCCGGCGCCGAGGCAGACGCCATCAGGTTTTCGAGAACCGAGAGATGCCCGAATTCGTGAGGTATCTGGAAGGTGCGTGCGAGGCCTGCCTTGGCCCGTTGATGGGGTTTGAGCGCAGTTATGTCCTTCCCGTCCAGAAGCACCCGGCCGGCACTGGGCCGGATTGCACCTGCAATGACGTTGAAGGCGGTTGTTTTTCCCGCACCGTTCGGCCCGATCAGGCCGGTGATGCGGCCTGCGCCGATCTTGAAGCTTGCATGGTCAATAGCCCGCAAACCACCAAAATCGACGCAGATTTTGTCCAGCTCAATCACGCTGTCGCCTTGTCGGCTTATTCGACGATTTCGACTTGCTTGTAGCCGTCGCCGTCCACGACGAACTTGCCGATGTAGCCACCGACATCGCCGTTTTCATCGAACTCCGCGGAGCCGCTGGCACCGTCATAGTCGATGTCCTTGCCTTCCTTGATCAGCGCAATCGCCTTTGCCCATTCGCCCGGGCCGACTTTCTCGCCCGGAGCCATGGCGACTTCCTTCAGGGCTTCGGCAATCTTTGCGCGGTCAGTCGAACCGGCCTTTTCAACAGCCAGCAGGGCCAGGAAAGTTGCGTCATAGGTCTGGTCGACAAAAGCCTTGTCGGCACCTTCGCCAAATTCGGCGTTGAAGGCATCATGCAGAGACTGCTGGGCCGGGTTTTCAGCCGGAGACGTCGGTGAGGAGAAGAACGAGGTCTTCAGGGCATCTGCGCCAACGTTCTGGATCAGCAGTTCGTCACGAAGGCCATCCGTGCCGATGAATTTGGTGAAGAGGCCACCTTCAATGGCCTGACGGACGATCTTGCCGCCGCTGTCGCCGGCATAGGCGATCACAACCAGCGCCTCGGCATCACCCTTGGCCAGGCTTGCAAGTTCCGAACGGTAGGAATCCTTCTTTTCTTCGTGCTTCGCCTCGGCGACGATTTCACCGCCGGCTTCAGTGTAGGCGTCGATGAATGTTTCCCCGATACCGACGCCATAGTCATTGTTGACGAAGGTGAGCGCGACTTTCTTGATGCCTTCGTCCATCACCATCTTGGCGAGAATCTCACCCTGATAGTTGTCTGAAGGCACAATGCGGAACACCAGGCCGTTGTCTTCCAGGAAGGTCATGGCCGGAGAGGTCGCGGTCGGCGAGATCTGCGGCACGCCCGCCGGAATGATTGCGGCTTCGGCAGCGGCAATGGTGGTGCCAGACATGAGCGAACCCATGATGATCGGCACGTTTTCCACGTTCACCAGCTTCTGGGCAGCGTCGACCGCGCCCTGGGCGGTGCCGGTGGTGTCACCGTAGACGGCAACTGCCGTGCCACCCAACAAACCGCCCTGCTCGTTCACCTGCTTGACCGCGAGATCGGCTGCATTTTGAAGCGGCGGAATGAAATTGGCGATCGGACCCGTGATGTCCATCAGGATACCGATCTTGGTGTCGTCCGCCAGTGCGGCGGTCCCCGTGCCCAGCAACGCTGCTGCGGCCACAAATGTCATCAATTTTCTCATGCTGTCATCCCCTCATGGCTTGACCTTGAACTCCTGCACAGCCTGTTCTTTCCTCCTCGACAGGCTTTGTCTTTTCAGTCGCGCAGGACCTCCGTTTCGAACCGGCCCGGCAGGCTGACTTCCAGCAGTTCCAGGTCGGCAGTTGCTTCCGCGTATCGCGTCGCCATGTTCGGCGGGATCACGAAGGCGTCTCCGGCAGACAGGCGGTAAGGATCTTTGCCTTCGCCCTCCAGGGTCATTTCGCCTGCCAGCACAAAGTTGAATAGAATATCGCAGTCATGACGCGTCCAGGGAGAGGCCTCCCCGACCGGACGAGCCACCATAACAGATGCCACGCCTCGGGTGTTGTCACAGATGGTAGTGTCGCGTGCCTCAAAACCCGGAATGCGGAACGGTTCAAAAACGCCGTCCTGTGCCAGGCTGTGCACGAATTTCTGTCCTTGCCACTCCCGATCCGGCCGCTCATGGGGCGTCGGCAGGGTCATCTCGTGGTCGATCTCGGTAATGTGCTCGGCTGGGACGCCGATCTCGATCACCTCGATCCCTTCGGCTGCGTGCATTACGCGGTGACGGATTTCCGGCGGCTGGATGAAACAGTCACCAGCCCTCAGACGGCGCATGCCGCCCTGATCTTCATAAAGAACGTCGACCCAGCCGTGGACACAAAAGATCAGCTGAAACCCGACCTTGTGGAAGTGAACCATGTCCGGAACCGGTCCGTCCGGAACCCGGATATGCGAGGCGATCATGGCGCCGCCGAGCCGTGTCGGCACAAGATCCCGATAGGACATACCTGCCCGGCCGATCACCCATGGGGCCTGGTCTGCCAGACGGCGCACCACGAAGGCGTGCTCGGTTTCAGGCATAACCAGCGGTGGATTGAGTTCATCGATTTCGACACGTGTCCCGCTCGGGGAGACCAGCAGGCGCTCGCCATCTGCAAATTCATCCGGATTTTCCGTCAGAATTCGCAGCGTGCCGGGTGCTTCGCTTGCACCCTTTTCCACCCGCACGCGCAAGCCGTGACCGGAGAACACCGCAATTTCCGGGCTGTCGGCCGGATAGATCATGTCCAGCCGCATGTTCAGCTTCTTGGTGAAGAACGGCAGGTCCTTGGCAAGGTCCTGGGTCGGTAGTCTGACTTCCGCGCGGGTTTCCGTCATGTCCTGTCCATCGCTCCCTTTACCCCCGCTTCAGCCTGCCTGTGCAGAGGATGTTGTGTTCTGATTGCCGGCATCCTCATGTGCTGCGAGGTAGGCCGCCTCCCCTTCAAAAACGAACCGCAGGATCCGGTCGCTTGCGGCAACCGCGTCCCGGCGGCAGAAAGCCTGGTAAAGCTGGGTGTTACCGGCAACGATCAACGGATGGTTCGCCTGATGGGCGAAGGTCATCAGGCGAACGGCCTGCACTTGGGTCATGTAGCGCTGCAGCGCCTTGCGCAACGAAACATTCGGCACGGCGGCAATCCAGCTGTTGCGGAAAATCTCGCAGGCCCGATGCAAATGCTCGGTATCCCCCGCCGCCATAGCCGAACCCGCATCCTTGAGGATGTCGTCCAGTCCCTGCAACTCGTCTTCCGACAGGCTGAGCGCTGCCATGGCGGCTGCCCGCGGCTCAAGAAGACGTCGCAGATCGAAAATTTCCAGAATTTCCCGGTGGTCAAGACGCGGAAGCACAAAGCCTCGCGTTGTCGGTTCCAGATAGCCTTCATGGGCAAGACGCATCAGGGCATCACGAGCCGGCATGCGGGAAACGCCGAATTCGGCCGCCACAGCGGTGTCGACAAGGCGGATATCCTGACCAAGTTCCCCGCGCTGGATGCGCCCCATGAGCAGGTCGTGGATCTGTCCGCTGGTGCTTTGTGCACCCGAAGTGGAGGCGGTTGATTTTCCTGCTGTCACCGGCAAGCCTCCCTTGTCACGAACCTCGTCACCACGGCAAATTCGTATACAGAACAATTCAAGCCTAAACAGACACTCAGCCTATTCAACCCATTTTCAGGCATTTGAAAAGTCCTTTAAGCTTGAACTATCTCAAAAACTGTATACGAATATTCCAGTGACGGTCAATAGCGTGTTTGAGACGGAAACGGATCTGTTTCAGCACCCTGATTGACCGAAGGAAATGACATTTCGGGGGACCGCATGACGACCAGGGAAGACGGCTACTTCCTCTATCATTCCATCGGCCAGTATCCCGGCAAGGAAGCCGGATTGAGCGCCGCGATGGCGGAGCTGGCTGCCGTCTGGAGTGCTCCGAACGATCAGCAGTGGCCCTATCTGCTCGGCAAGCGCGGAGAGTTCATCGATTACTGGCGCGCGATCATCGATGCACCCGCCGGGTCCGCTACGACCTGCGAGAACGTGACCCAGGGCGTCGACATGGTCATGCGGGCGCTGCCGGACGGCCTGCTGCGTGGCCGCAAGGTGCTGGTGGCCGCAGACTGTTTCCCTTCCAACCACTTTCTTCTCACCCGCCTGCAGGAACGGCTCGGCTTCGAGCTGGTAACCGTGCGGGCCCGTCAGGGCGCAAATTTCGTTGCTGACGAAGACATGATCGCCGAGTGGGACCGCGATGTCGCGCTCTGCCTGATCACCTGGGTCAGCTCCACAACCTCAAGACGCTCGGATCTGGAAAACCTCGTTGACCATGGCCGCGCGATGGGCAGCATCATTGGCGTGGACATCACCCAGGCCGCAGGACTCCTGCCCTATTCGGTTGAGGCGCCGAACGTGGATTTTGTGGTTTCGACCAGTCTCAAATGGATGTGTGGTACGCCAGGAGCCGGCATCTTGTATGTCCACCCGGACCTGATCCGGGATTGCAGGCCGGAGCTGTGCGGCTGGTTCAGCCAGGACAACCCTTTCAACTGGGATATCGACGCCTTCGAATATGCCTCTGACATCCGTCGCTTCGACAACGGCACCCCGTCGATCATGCCTGCGGCCGCCTCTGTGCCCGCCCTGAAGTGGCATGCCAGCGCCGACAGGGAGTCCATCCTGCGCAGCAACCGGCACCTTTGCGGCATCCTGATCGATGGCGCGGATGACCTTGGCCTGAAGCTGCTCACACCGAGATCAGAAGAAGATCGTGGCGGCAGTCTCATGTTCGGACTTGCTTCGCCAGAACAAGCCGTGCAGGTGCTGACCCATCTGCGTGTTGCCGGATTTTCCGCAGATACCCGCGGCGCAACCCTCCGGCTCTCCCCCGGCATCCAGACGAGCGAAGACGCCACACGCGAAGTCGTGGTGGAACTGGGGACGGCACTGGCAGGATGAGCCGGGAGGCCGTTTCGCCGGAGCCAGCACAAGCGGCCCATCCTTCGAGACGGCCTGACGACCTCCTCAGGATGAGGGTGTGAGTGTAGCCGCCCGGAAAGTTGCCTCTCTGAATCGCAAACTTGCTCCAACCTCATCCTGAGGAAGCGCGGAGCGCTGTCTCGAAGGATGGGCTGCAAACTCGGCAAACGCCGACGCAAATCCGGGCCGCACTCGACTGCTCGCTTCGCCAGGAACGAGGCGAAGACTTGCCTTGAAACCCGGATACTCTGGAAATGGGCAGCCCCCCGGGTCCCGCTATGCTCGCCAGGGGGATAATCGAGGGGTATGTCCCGTCATTGAGTTCCGGGACACCCTTCCCTCAAACGAAGCTCTCAACCGTCTTCAGCGCCCCGTCGAGATCCGTGCCCTTTTCATCCTTGAGGGCAGCTTCACGCAGGCGGGCAACCCATTCAGGACCATCGTTCCGGTTTTCCACCATTCTTGCCCCGGCCAGAACCTTGTCGAATTTCGACAGGCCGCGTGCATGGGTGTCGGAATAGCCCTTGATAAGCCTGCGGCAGCGCAGGGTTTCCACGGCCATGGCATAGCGGTCCGGCAGGTAACCGGAGACCATCTTCAGCCAGCTTTCCAGATGATCCTGCTCCATCCGGTGGCGCAAGGTCTTGCGGCGCCAGCCGCGCAAACCACCGAGGAAATAGAGCATTGCAAAGCCGCGCAGGCTATCGGTGCGGATGCGGCGGCCACGGTTGAACCAGCGGTCGATGCGGTTCATCCAGACCGGATCGTTCTCCATCTTCCGGCCCATCTTTTCCGGCAGCAAACCTACGATTTCTTCCGCACGCGGGTGAAGATAGTCGGTCAGGTGCATCAGCTTGCCGTCCTTCACCTGCATTTCCGTTTCAATCCGGTCGAAACGCTGCGACCGCGTTTTCAGGTCAGCAACCCGAATGACATCGTCATAGGCCATCGCATTGGCGATGTACTTGGCAGCCTCGCGGGAGAGCTCGTAATCCTTCTCCGCGCTATCCCGGCTGACGAGACTTTCCAGCCTGCCGAGATACTCCGCCCCATAGTCGGTATCCTGGAAATCGACGACTTTCTGCAGCCCCGCCCGTGCCATCTCGCGAACAGGCTCCGGCAGAGCCGCGACCTTTGCTTCCAGAGATGCCCAGGCCTTCTGCGCCATATCCGGCCCGGCCGGTCTGACAATTTCCTGCCTGGCCGGTTTTGCGGCTTCAACCTTCGGCTCTTCGCCATTTTTCGCCAGATCGTAACCTGTGGCGAAAGCCCTGAGGCTTGCCTCAACGCCCTTGCCGCCAGCGCGAATGGCCTCTTCAAAAGCCGCCCGTTCGAAGGGCAAAGCGCCGGAGCCAGCCAGTGCGCCAAAAAGCGAAGCGGAAATCACGGATCCGACTTTCAGGGCAGCCGTATCCATATCAGCCAGAACAAGCTTCTGTGCTGCCAGTTCTGCTGCCGCTCTTACCTCCTCCGAGGACGCCATGCCGTCGCCCGGCACGGTTTTTTCGGAGACAGCAAGCATGCGGTGGGTCGAAGCGATCAGCGTGGTGCGATCGGGGGTCACGAAACCGCGAATGATCGCACGCCCGGCCTCCATCATTTCCGCGGCAATGATAATGTCGACATCGCCAGCAGATGGCGCGAGCGAAAAGACGGGGGCCGCGACATCGCCCGGCGCCATCTCCATATAGTAGATGGTCGCACCAGTTCTCTGGGCGACACCGGCCACGCTCGTTGCCTGGCAATGATAGCCTTGTGACCTGGCCAGGCCCTCGATCCAGTTGGTCAGAACGCCACCGCCCTGGCCGCCAACGGCCAGGATGGCGAGTTTGATGATCCCTTCGAGCGCTGGATCTGCCGGTCTGGCTTCCAGTGGCAATGAAAGCGACATCACACGCCCTCCCCGGTAAAGGTCAGACGGGAGCCGGCCCGTCGTGTCTGCAGCCAGGAAATGATCCTTGTGCGAAGCCCCGCATACCAGGCTTCAAAGCCTGTCGGGTTGTGAACCACTTTCGCTTCATAGAAGGACGGACACAGTATGGCGGCGTCGGCGACTTCGCCGCAGTTGCCGCAGCCCACGCAGGACTGGTCGATATGTGCGACAGGATCATCCCGCAGCGGGTCATCCAGTTTCTTCAGCGAAAGCGACGGACACCCGGACAGACGGATGCAGGCGTGATCGCCAGTGCAGACGTCCTGATCGACGCCGAACCGCGGCACCTCGACCCGCTCGCCGCCTGCAATCGCCTTGTTGCGCTGGGGCTTTTCCCGGCGCTGGCGGTTGAGCATGCATTCGGAGGACGCGACGATCACCTTCGGACCATCATAGTCGGTGGTCAGTGCCTCGCGAATGGTTTCGCGCATCCGGGTGACATCATAGGTCCGGTCGATCTGCCGGATCCACTTGACCCCCGCTCCTTGCAACGCCTTGGTGATAGGGTTGTTTGTCGACTTGGTCTTGTTCTTCGCCCGGCTGGAGGGAATGTCCTGCCCCCCGGTTGCCGCCGAATAATAGTTGTCGACGATGATCGCGACGCTGTCGGACTTGTTGAACACCATGTTGCCGATGGAAGTGCTGAGGCCGTTATGCCAGAAGCCGCCATCGCCGATGATCGAAATTGCTCGCCTCTCGCCGCCGCCGTCAAAGGCCGCGTTGGAGGCCGGCCCGAGGCCGTAGCCCATGGTGGAGCCGCCAATTTCGAAGGGCGGCAGGCAGGCAAACAAATGGCAGCCGATATCACCGGTGATCTGATGCTGGCCGACTTCCTGCTCCACCATCTTCAACGAGGCAAAGATCGGACGTTCCGGACACCCGGTACAAAAGCCCGGCGGACGGATCGGCACGGTCTTGGAAAGATCCGGCAGTTCCGGCTTGGGCGCGTTTGGTGCCAGCACCTTGCCCGGCAGAAGCTCGGGCGCGTACTGGCGAACGAAGGTATCCAGACCGTCGAGCATGATCTGGCCGGTGTATTCACCCGCACGCGGGAAAATACCCTTGCCTTCCAGCTTCGTCGTCCGGCCTTCCTTGTAGAGCATCGCCCCGAGCTGCTGCTCGATAAACTCCGGCTGGCCTTCCTCGACCATCAGCACGGCTTCCTTGCCGGCGCAGAATTCAAGCAGTTCGGATTTCACCAGAGGATAGGTGACGTTGAGCACATGAAGCGGGATGGATGTGTTCCCGCTGATATCGGCAAGTCCTAAGCGTTGCAGCGCCCGGATGACACTGTTGTAGATGCCGCCGAGACAGACGATCCCTACCTTGCCCTCTTCCGGGCCGAAATGCTCGTTCAAACGATTTTCCAGAATGAACTTTTCAGCAGCAGGCCAGCGGTTGTCGATCTTGTCATGCTCATGCGCATAGGACATCGGCGGCAGGACAACGCGCTTGAAATCGCGCATCGGACTGGAGAGCGCGTCGCGCACGGACAGCGGCGGCGGAACGTTGTCCCGGGTTTCGAACCGGCCAGTGACATGGCAGGAGCGGATGCGCACCATCAGCATGACCGGCGAATTGCTGGCTTCCGACAGGGCAAAGCCGTCGCCAACGGATTTGACGATGGATGCCAGGTTCGGGCGCGGGTCGAGCAGCCAGAACTGGGATTTCATGGCAAAGGCGTAGGAACGCTCCTGCATGATGGAGCTGCCTTCGCCGTAATCCTCGCCGACGATGACAAGCGCACCGCCGTTGACGCCGGACGAGGCCAGGTTGGCGAGTGCATCGGATGCGACATTGACGCCGACAGAGCCCTTGAAGGTGACGGCACCACGAATGGGATAATGCACGGAGGCAGCCAGCATGGCGGCGGCAGCAGCTTCCGAGGCATTGGCCTCGAAACGGATGCCGAGTTCGCCGAGAAGATCCTCCGCATCGGCCAGCACATCCATCAGATGGGAGATCGGCGCCCCCTGATAGCCGCCGACATAGCCGACACCGTTTTCCAGGAGTGCCTTGGTGATGGCCAGAATACCCTCACCCGTGAAGGTGTCTCCTGTTCCCTTGCGAAGATGCTCTACCTCAGCCTTGAACGACCTTTCGGCCATCGGCCCCTCCTTACGCGATCAACTCATATCGGGTGCTTGCGCACGTTCTTCAAAATTGCCTGCAGCGTGGCGACGAAGGCCCGCTGGTCCGCGTCGCTGATGCCCTTGAACATCTGCCGGTATGCACCAGCCAGATGCGGCCAGAGCTGCTCATGCGTGTCGCGCCCCTTGGGCGTCAGATGAATGCGGACGGCACGGCTGTCGTCCTTGTCGGCAACGCGCCGGACAAGCCCGTCCCGTTCCAGTGCGTCCAACGCCCGGCTGAGCGTCGACACTTCGACGACCGCATAAATGGCAAGTTCGCGGATCAGCAGGCCGTCGATCACGGACAAGACGGCAAGCGTACGCATCTTCGGCGTCGTCAGGCCCAGATTGGCCATTTCGTCACGCAGCGCCGCGTTGTAGCGGCCCATGATACGGTTCATCAGATAGGGCGGGAAATTCTCCAGCCCAATTTCGCCAAGCCGCTGCACACGTGCTTCTTCCGTGATGACGTCCGTCCGATCCTCGTTGCTCATGCACCCATCCATTTCGCCAGATTGTAGCCGGACCCGCCACCGAGCCCCGGCCCCGGATGGGTCGAAGCGCCGATCATGTGCAGGTTCCGGATTTGGGTGGCGCTATTAACGGAATGAGCAAAGGGGCGCCAGATGAAAAACTGATCGATGCTGCAGGCCCCGCCATAGGGATCTCCACCGACCAGATTGATATTGATGTCGTTCAGATCCGCTGGCGAATAAGCCCGCCGTGCAAGCTTGATCTGATCGAAGTTGCGGATATGCCGCTTAAGGATTTCTTCAAGCCGGTCGGCAAAGGCCTCCCGGGTTGCTTCGGTCCATTCCGGAGCGGTCTCTATCTTGCGCGCGGCGTCGCCCTTGATCCTGCGCGGAGCGTCAGGGATCTGAAGCCACAGGACCCCCTTCCCTTCCGGCGCCCGTGACGGATCCAGACGATGCGGCTGGCCAACACATATCGTGGGAACTTCAGGCAGAAGGCCCCGCTCGGCCTCGTTGGCGGACTTGGAAACACTGTCGATGCCGTCCGCAAGATGGATCAGCGCAACATCCTCAAGCCCTTCGACGATCCAGTCCGGGTCACCGTCCAGCGCATAGTGAAGCTGGAAATTGCCGCGGCCGTAGCGGTATTTCTGCGTAGCTTCCGGGAGTGCTTCCTGTTTCAAAAGCCGCTGATAGAGCTGCGTTGGCGTGACGGAGGCAATCACCGACCGCGCCTTGATGGTTTCACCGCTTGCCGTTTCGACGCCGACCGCCTTGCCGTCCTTCACCAGGACACGTTCGACATCGACACCGGTGCGGATCTTGCCACCCTTGGCCTCAATCAATTTTCGGAACGCCTCCGGCACGGAGCCGGAGCCGCCCTTGGCCACCGGTGCGCCAGCAGCTTCCAGCGCAAAAGCAATCACCCGACCCATCTGACCCGAATAGGTACTTTCCGGCGTCAAGCCTGTGTGCAGGACCCAGGGCGCCCAAAGTGCCTGCAGGGTTTCGCTCCGATAGCTCCCTTCCAGCCAGCCACGAGCCGGCTGCAGGCAGGCACCGAGCCACGCCTTCAATCCGCCAAGGCCACGTTTCCAGGCTTGGGCGAGCATCAGGCGCGCCATCTTGCCGGACCAGAGCGGGCTGCCCAGCAAGGCAAACAGAAACTCCGCATCGGCTTCGATACCGCCGACGTCGGCCGCATGCTGCTTGCCGTCGCCTGCCGCGAGGGCTTCGAATGCGGCAATGTTGGCCGCGCGGTCCATCGTCAGCTTCAGCGCCTCCCCTCCCGGCCGTAAAACGGCGGTCGGATGCGGCGTGTGGCAGAATTCAAGACCATGTCGGCCAAGATCTTCCGCCAACTCCGCATAGGCAGGTGAGGTTATGAAAAGAACGAAGGTGGCCGCCATCACATCGTGCCGGAATCCGGGCAGCGTGATGTCCTCTGTCCGCATACAGCCGCCAAGGACGTCTGAGCGTTCCAGAAGCAGAACCGGCTCCCCTCTGCGCGACAGCATTGCTGCCGCGACGAGGGCATTTATACCGGAGCCGACGATTACGTGCGGAGCGGCCATTTCGAGACGCCTCAGGCTTTCGGAACCAGAGCCAGTGCCCGGATGGGGCTACCAGTGCCGCGTTCGATTTTCAGCGGAGCGGCAATCAGGATCGCCCCTTTCGCCGGCAGCTTGTCGAGATTGGCAAGCGATGCGAGACCGAAGCAATTGTCCCTGTGCAACAGGTTATGCGCCGGGAACGGCGGCTCCATGCCACCGGCCTGACCGGCATCAGTGCCGATGCACTGGCTGCCCCAGCCTACGATCTTCTTCGACAGCAGATATTCAATGGCATCCGGTGTCGGTCCGGGGCTGTGCGGACCCGCCTCGTCGGCATTGAGGAACGCGGCTTCATCGCCGGCGCGTTTGTCCCAGTCGGTGCGCATCACGACCCACTCACCTGCACCGATCTCGCCGTGCTCGGCTTCCCAGGCCTTGATCAAATCCGCTGTCAGCAGAAAATCAGGATCAGCAGCGCTTTCCTTGGAACAGTCGACCACATTGACCGGCGCAATCAGACGCTGCACATCCAGCGTGTCCGTAAATCCGTCGCTGTAGTCCTTCCCGGTAATCCAGTGATGTGGCGCATCGAAATGCGTTCCGGAGTGCTCCCCCAGAACCATCCAGTTCCAGGCGAAGAAAGGACCGTCGGCGTCATATTCACTGATCTTGTGGATCTCGACCTTCGGCGTATTCTTTGCAAAATCAGGCGGAAGTTGCAGGATCGGCGTATTCGGACCCAGAACGCCCGTGCAATCCACCACTTCCACTTCTCCGGACAGGAGTTTAGCTCCAAGCCCGCTGAGCGCGCTCTCTGCAGACATAATCGTTCCCTCTGTACCTCTGTGGCCTGTCGGCTCGTTATCACAATTCAATGCTAGACAGATTTATTTGTATTTGCAATTATCTTCTGCGAACGACGGAGGGGATTGATCGTGACCGAGGTGTTGGACGGCGTCATTATCGGCAGCGGGCATAACAGCCTTGCCTGCGCTGTTCATCTTGCAGCTCAAGGCTGGAAAGTCGGTGTTTTCGAGCGCGCGGGGGAACCTGGCGGGGCGGTCAAATCGGGCGAGTACACGCTACCCGGCTACCGCCACGACTGGGCGGCCATGAACCTTTCCCTGTTTGCAGGTTCCGCCTTCTTCAAGCAATACTCCGAGGAACTGGGCAGCCACGGGCTGGCTTTCGCGCCAGCATCCAATTGTTTCTCTTCCGTTTTTCCGGACGGCACCTGGCTTGGCGTCAGCAATGACCTGGAAACGACGGCTTCGCGAATCGAAAAGATCTGCCCGGAAGACGCACGTGTCTGGCGGGCGCTGACGTCGGAATTCTCGGGACGCGCAGAGACCTTGTTCGCGCTTCTGGGCAGTCCGGCAAAAAAACGTGCATTTGCATATATATTGTTCAAGGAGTGGCGAAAAAGCGGTTCGGACGGCGTGCTGGACCTTGCCCGCTTTCTGCTATCCTCGCCGCGCGACTGGCTGAACACAACCTTCACATCGCCGAAGGTGCGTGCCCTTCTTGCTGCCTGGGGGATGCATCTGGATTTTGCACCCGACATTTCAGGCGGCGCGCTGTTCCCCTACCTGGAAGGCATGGTCAATCAGGCTTTCGGCATGGTCCTGGGTCAGGGCGGCGCGGATACGATCGTCAAGGCCATGGTCTCGCAGATCGAAGCTTCGGGCGGATCGGTGACCTGCAATGCAGAAGTCACGCGCGTGATTGTCGAGAATGGACAGGCACGAGGCATCGAGCTCAAGGACGGTCGGCAGATCATGGCCCGCAAGGCGGTGATTGCCAACGTCGCTCCATCCGCCTTGCTGAAACTTGCGGGCGAAACCGGCAACGCGCGGTATGACCTGGGCCTGAAGAAATCAGCACATGCGCCGGGCACGATGATGATTCATCTTGCCATGGACGCCCTGCCCCACTGGACCGCAGGCGAAGAGCTTAAAAAATTCGCCTATGTGCATATGGCTCCGGACCTCGATCAGATGGCACGAACCTATGCACAGGCCCAGGCCGGCCTTCTGCCGGAAGAACCGGTGATTGTCTGCGGTCAGCCAACCGTCGTCGACCCGAGCCGGGCACCGGAGGGCAAGCATGTTCTCTGGCTTCAGGTCCGCATGGCACCCGGCACCATCAAGGGTGATGCCGCCGGCAAGATCACGGCCACCGACTGGACCGAAGCGGCGGAGCCGTTTGCCGAACGCGCACTCGATATTCTGGAACGTTATGCCCCCGGCACGAGGGCCAAGATCCTCGGCCGCCATATCGTATCGCCCGCCCTGCTGGAGGCGGACAATCCCAACCTGGTCGGAGGAGACCAGGTCTGCGGAAGCCATCATCTGACCCAGCATTTCATGTTCAGGCCCGTACGCGGCTTTGCCGACGGAACGACGCCGGTTGGAAACCTTTACCACACCGGCGCGGCCGTCTGGCCCGGTGCGGGAACCGGCGCAGGGCCCGGATATCTGCTTGCACAAAAACTTGCCGGATAGCGACAAAAACAAACGCACCGGCACCAGAGGTAAAATGGGGAACAGTAACCATGAGAGTTTCAAGACGCACACTGCTTAAAAGTGCGGCCGCCAGCGGATTGCTGACAGCCGTCGGAACACCGGTAGCATTCGCCAGCGACATCGAAGAACTGGTGATTGCCTATAACGTCAACCTGCCGAGCTGGGATCCGACTGTCGGCCCGTCCGCGGTCAACCCGACCATCCAGGGCATCTACCAGTCCGTGTTCGACATGTTCATTCATCAGAACACGGACCTCAGCTTTGCACCGGGCATCATCACCGCCTGGGGCTGGAACGACGACAAGTCGAAGATCTGGATGGATGTGCGCGAAGGCGTCACGTGGCACAACGGTGATCCGCTGACACCGGAAGACATCGTCTGGTCTCTGGAACGCGCCGGCAATCCCGATACGGGCAATCCGATCCAGTTCATCTGGGGCAAGGTTGGCAACTTCCAGATCGACGGCAACAAGATCACCGCCGACGTCAAGGAATACGAGCCCACCATCTTCAAGTGGATGAGCTTCCTGACCGGCTATGTGATGCCGAAGAAATACTATGAGGAAGTCGGCGCCGATGGCTTCGAGGCCAAGCCGATCGGCACCGGGCCTTACATGGTCGACAAGTTCGAGCGCAACGCCTTCGTCCGGCTGAAAGCCAACGAGAACTACTGGGGCGGCGCACCGGAATTCAAGACGGTCACGATCAAGTTCGTCACCGATGCGTCCAGCCGAACCTTCGAAGTGATGTCGGGCAATGCGCATGTCACGCTGGAAATGCCTTACGAGGAATTCGACCGGCTGAAGGAAAACGACGGCATCGTCGGCACCGCAGCCCCGATCTCCGACATCGGCATGATTTTCATCAACGATGTCGATCCGATGCTGGACGAAAACGTGCGCAAGGCGATGGCCTATTCCATCGACAAGAAAACCATTATCGAGCGTCTCCTGTCGGGATACGGCGTGCCCATCGACACGCTGCAGACACCCGACTATTCCGCTTATGATGCCTCGATCACCGTTCCCTACGACCCGGATAAGGCAAAGGAACTGCTGGCGGCATCCGGCTTCGGTCCGGACAATCCGGTCAAGTTCAAGATCCAGACCACCCGCGGCTTCAAGCCGAAGGACTACGAGATCATTCAGGCCATTGTCGGCTTGTGGCGCAAGATCGGCATCGAGGCGGAAATCGAAGTCTACGAAATCGCCAAGCATTACGAATTGCGCGCGGCCGATACGCTGGCCCCGGCAGCCTTCTACAACTGGGGCAATGCCATTGGCGACCCGACCACCTCGACCGGGTTTGCCATGTTCGGCCCCTCGCCTCACTCCGTCTGGGATGGCGAAGAGCTGATGCAGAAGATCCTGCCGCTTTGGGGCGAGGCTGACGAGGACAAGCGCATCGAAGGCTGGAAGGAAGTCGATCGCCACATTGCAGAAAATGCCCTGGTCATTCCGCTCCTGCAGTATGTCCAGCCGATCCTGCACAGCGACAAGGTCAAGGTCACGCCGCACGCTTCCGGCGCGCTGCTGCCTGCGTTGATGACGCGTTCCTAAAAATCCGGAATTTTCGAACCCGCCTTCGCCGCAACACCCTCTAAAGCTTGCTCCCGGGGTGTTGCGGCGACTTTTTCCGATTTTTGGGCCAAATACCGTCATGCAAATCGTGCGCGCGCTGCTGACGCGCCTCATCACAACGCTTATCACCCTGCTTGGGGCCGCGATCATCGTGTTCGTGGTCATCCGGGTCGTCCCTGGCAACCCCATCGCCATGATGCTGCCACCCGGGGCGACAGATGCCGACATCGACCGGCTGAAAGCGCTTTACGGGCTCGACAAGAGCATCTTCGAACAGTTCGTGATCTGGATCTCCAACGTGATCCAGGGTGATTTCGGCACGTCCATCACCCTGCGCCAACCGGTCTACGACCTGGTGATAGGCCGTTTGCCGGCCACGCTGGAACTCTCGGTCATGGCCTTGCTGATCGCCGTCATCATCGGAGGTGCTGCCGCTCTCACTGCAACGCTCTACCGCGGTTCCAAGGTGGAAGGCGGGATCGACGTTGCCGGCGGCATCGCGCTGTCCCTGCCGGATTTCCTTTGGGGCCTGGCGCTGATCCTGCTGTTCGGCGTGCTGTGGCCGCTGTTTCACATTTCCGGCCGGATTTCACCCTCGCTCGGGTTCGAGTTCAGCTCCAATTTCTATCTCTTCGAAGCGCTCGCCCGGTTCCGGTTCGATGTGGTTCTGGATCTCATGGGGCACATGCTCATGCCGGCGCTTGCGCTGGCGATCCCGTTGGCAGCCATTATCCTGCAGCTCCTCAAGCAATCCCTGAAGGAATGCATGCACGACGACTACATCACCCTGGCCCGAACAAAGGGCTATTCGGAAAGCTCGATCATCCTGCGCGATGCCCTGCCGAACGCGATCCTTCCCACGCTGACGCTTATCGGCGTCCAGTTCACATTTCTCATAGGCGGCACGGTCATCATCGAACGCCTGTTTTCCTACGAAGGTCTCGGCAACATGGCGATTGACGCGGTGATCAACCGCGACCTGCCATTGATCCAGGGCATTGTCCTGATTTTCGCCCTGCTCTTCACGATGGTCAATCTGGTGGTGGACATGGCCTATGCCGCCCTGAACCCGAGGCTGCGCCATGCGTGACGCTCGAGGACATATCCGTCGCCTGCCTGGCATCAGGCTCTGGCTCAGTGGCGGCTGGCTCACCTTCCTGGTGCTGGCAGCCGTCTTCGCTCCCCTGATCAGCCCACATGACCCGCTGGCACAGGATCTTTTCGCCGGACGTCTGCCGCCCTTCTTCGAACAAGGCGCCGACCCGGCCTATTTGCTGGGAACCGACAGCCTCGGCCGCGACGTGCTCAGCCGCATGCTCTATGGCGCAAGACTTGCGCTGATCGTTGCGCTGGTCGCCGGAACGCTTACCTGCCTTATCGGGGCAACGCTTGGCCTGATCGCAGGGTACTACCGGGGCTGGGCGGATCTGGTGATCTCGCGCTTCATCGACATCTGGATGGCCTTCCCTCCGGTTCTCTTTGCAATCCTGCTGATTGCGGTTCTGGGAACCGGACTGATGTCCGTCATCATTGCCATTGTCGTCATCGACTGGACCCGCTTTGCGCGCGTCGTCCGGGCTGAAGCGATGAGCCAGGGAGCGATGGACTATGTGGCGTCGGCACAGGTTGCCGGCCGCACCCGTTTCGGCACCGCCCTGACCGAGATCCTGCCGAACGTCCTACCGACCATCGTCGCCCTCTTGACGCTGGAAATGGGTATCGCGGTGATCGTCGAGGCGATCCTTTCCTTCGTGAACCTGTCCATTTCCACGGACCAGCCGACATGGGGCGGCATGATTGCCGAAGGCCGTACCTCCATCTATCAGGCCTGGTGGGTTCTCGTGTTTCCCTTGTTCGCGCTTTTCCTGACGGTGCTGAGCTTTTCCCAGCTCGGCGAAGGCCTGAAGGACCATTTCGATCCGGTGCTGCGATGAGCTTTTTGTCCATTCAGGACCTGACGGTCCAGCTGAAGAACGGCATGCCGCTGCTCCGGCATGTCTCGCTTGATGTGGAACCTGGTGAGGTGCGTGCACTTGTCGGGGAAAGTGGCGCGGGCAAGAGCATGATCGGCAAGGCTGTTCTCGGCATTCTGCCGAAGGCCGCAAGGTTGACCGGGGGCAAGATCCTGCTCGACGGGGAAGACCTGCAGACGCTCTCCCAAAAGGCGAGACGCCAGCGGATTGGCGCCCGCGCGGCCCTGATACCACAGGACCCGCTCACAGCGCTCAATCCATCCCGCCGTGTCGGGCCGCAGATAACGGACAGGCTGGTGGATATTCTCGGCTGGAAACGCCCGGATGCCGAGAAACGGGCGTTGGAGCTGTTGGAAGAGGTCCACATCCAGTCACCGGAACGGGTGATGAAGGCCTATCCGCACGAACTGTCCGGCGGCATGCGCCAGCGTATCCTGATTGCGTCCGCCTTTGCCGCCGAACCGAAGCTGATCATCGCCGACGAGCCGACGACAGCGCTCGACGTGACCGTTCAAAAGCAGATCCTCAAGCTGATCCGCGAAATGCAGCAGCGCCACGGCACCGCTCTGCTGTTCGTCACCCACGATCTTGGTGTCGTCTCGAAGATAGCCCAGTCACTGACAGTGCTCTATGCGGGCAAGGTGATTGAAGAAACCTCCGTCGAGAATTTCTTTGCCGCGCCTTCGCACGCCTATTCGAAAGCCCTTCTTGCGGCAACGCCGAAATATACAGACCCGCAAGGCTCACTGACACCTGTACCGGAAGGCGTGACGAAAGCGGTGGAAGCTGAAGTGGCTGCCTTCGACGCACAATTGAAGGCAGGAGCCCGGCCATGAGCGATATCATCTACGAGCTGAAAGACCTGCACGTCTCCTTTCCGGACATGTCCCGCAAACCGCTTCTTGGCGCGGCACCGCGGATCGACGTTCTGAAAGGGCTATCCTTCGATATTCCCAAGGGCGAAGTCCTCGGTATCGTCGGAGGGTCCGGATCAGGCAAATCCACGCTCGGCAGGGCACTGATCCGCCTGATCGAACCGGACAGTGGCGCGATCCGGTTTGAAGGCACCGACATCACCCATCTTCATGAGGACAGCCTGCGGCCCTTGCGCCGGCGCTTCCAGATGATCTTTCAGGACCCGATGTCTTCACTCAATCCTCGCCGGCGTGTCGGCGGTATCATTGCCGGGCCACTGCGCCTTCAGGGCCTCGACAACATCAAGGGCCGGGTCGACGAAGCACTCGACATGGTTGGCCTGCCCCGGCATTTCGCGACTCGCTATCCACACGAGTTGTCCGGCGGTCAACGCCAGCGCGTCGGGATTGCAAGGGCAATCGCCCTGAAACCCGACTTCATCCTGGCCGACGAGATCGTATCCGGGCTCGATGTGTCCTCCCAGGCCCAGGTGCTCAACCTGCTTGAGAGCCTTGTCAAGGACCTCGGTCTCACCCTGGCCTTCATCAGTCATGATCTCTCGGTGATCCGGCGGCTGTGTACCCGCATCCTGGTGCTCTACAAGGGCGAGATTGTCGAAAACTCCGAAACGGCCGAACTCTTCGCCAATCCGAAAGCGGACTACACACGCACTCTGCTCGACGCAATTCCGCTGCCTGATCCGAAACAGGCCTGGCTCTGAAACAACAGCCCGGCACCGGTCCGGATTGCCGGGCCGATGCCACAAGTCCGGTCGGCCCGTGGAATGCGTCTTCGTTTGCCTGGGGTCGAGCCCGTGCACTTTACCAGTCGTTGATTATTTCATTCAGCGCTTGCCATCTTGCCGGATGCTGGCGCTCCGGCCATGCGCTGTTGGCGATTTTCCTCCGTCCGGTCACTTCATTTCTTCCATGGGGTGACCTACTCTATCCTTTTGACAAAGCGCATCATTCCAAGGGGAGACGACACGATGGCCGCCATTCCGCCTGTTTGCGATTTTGGCTGGAAAGCACCCGATTTCGAATTGCCCGCGACCGACGGCAAGACCTACAAGCTGTCAGACATTGCCGGCCCCAAGGGCACGCTGATCATGTTCATCTGCAACCATTGTCCTTATGTGGTTGCCGTCCGTGACAGGATCCTGCGCGATGCCCGTGACCTGCAGGCGATTGGCATCGGCGTTGCCGCGATCAGCGCCAATGATGCCGAGAGCTATCCTGAAGACAGTTTCGAGAAAATGACCGAGCTGGCGACCAGGGAGAACTTCCCCTTCCCCTATCTCTATGACGCGGACCAGTCTGTCGCCCGCGCCTATGATGCAGCCTGCACACCGGATTTCTTCGGCTTCAATTCAGCGCTGGAACTTCAGTACCGTGGGCGACTTGATGCCTCCCGCAGGGAGACGGGTCCTGCAGACCTTCGGCGTGATCTGTTCGAAGCGATGCGACAGGTTGCAGAAACGGGCAAGGGACCGGAAGATCAGATCCCGTCCATGGGATGCTCCATCAAATGGAAGGCTGCATGAATCCGATTCTGATTTTCGACCTAGATGGCACGCTGATCGACAGCGCCCAGGATCTTCATGCAGCGGCATGCCGCCTTCTGGAAGGCGAAGGCCTGTCGGCGCTACCGCTTGAAACCATCCGCTCCTTCATCGGCAACGGTATTCCGACGCTGGTTGACCGTATCATCGATGCCACCGGCCTGCAGACGCGAGATCGCACACGTCTCATTTCGAGCTTCCTGGAGGATTACCAGGCGCATGCGACCGATCTGACGGCCCCCTACCCTGACGTCGAAGCCACGCTCAACCACTTGCTGCAGTCCGGACACACGTTGGCGATCTGCACAAACAAACCGCAGCGGCCCGCCGAGAAGATTATCGAGGACCTGGGTTTGTCGCGTTATTTCCAGGGCCTCGTCGGCGGGGACAGCCTGACGGAGCGCAAACCGGACCCGGCCGGGCTGCATTACCTGCAATCGTCCCTCGGCGGCGGTCCGGTCGTTTATGTCGGCGACAGCGAGGTCGATGCGGAAACGGCTGTCAATGCGGGCATGCCCTTTGCACTGTTCACCGAAGGCTACCGCAAACGTCCCATTTCCGAGATTCCACATGCTGTGTCCTTTTCGAGCTTCAAGGACCTTCCGGCACTTGCGCAGAACCTGTTGTCAGCCCCTGCCTGAACCACGTTTTCGGCAGGTTTGCAGCCTTCAGTGCAGACATTGAGCTGGCCTGCCGGGGAAGCTATGATTGCCGCCGCACATGACGTGCGCCTTTCACCCGATTGACGGACCTGCGTTGACCAAGGCACTTCGACAGTTTCTCCTCCTTGCGATTGCCGGCACGGCATGCCTTTCCGGTTTCGGGTCTTCCTACGCGGCGGAGCCTGCGGAAACGGTCATTATGGCACCTGTTCTTGCCGCCTGGGCGGCAGCCGAGACAGTGCGCAAGGAACATGGACCGTTTTACACGGTCCGGGACGAGGCTGCCTTCCTGCAGCAGATGTGCAGCACCATCGAGGCGGCGGCGAATAAACAGGGCCTGCCACCGGGTTTCTTCGCCAAGTTGATCTGGAAGGAAAGCCGTTTCGACCCCAATGCGATCAGCCCGGCCGGTGCGGAAGGCATTGCCCAGTTCATGCCTTACACCGCCGCCAACTGGGGCCTTGAAAACTCATTCGAGCCAGTGGAAGCCATTGAAGCTTCTTCCCGCTTGCTGGGATATCTTTTTAAAGGTTACGGCAACCTTGGGCTGGCGGCCGCAGCCTATAATGCCGGGGAAGACCGTGTCGATAACTGGCGCCGTGGGCGCGGGCGCCTTCCCGATGAAACCCGCAATTACGTTTATTCAATCACCGGGTACAAGGCATCGGACTGGAAACAGGGCAAAGGGCCGGACGTCGACTTTACCCTGGACCAGACGCAGGATTTTCAGACGGCTTGTCAGGACTTCCGCCTGATCGAGGCGCCATTGCAACGCCGACTTGCCAATACCTACTACAACCGGGGACTGGCACTGGCGAAGTCGAAAGATTATTCAGCCGCGCTGCTTCGCTACACTGTTGCCATCCGGCTTCGCCCCGAGTTTCCGGAAGCCTACAACAACAGAGGGCTGGTCTACCGCATGATGGGTGATTATGGCGCAGCCATAGCCAATTATGATGTCGCTCTGAAGATGCGGCCCGGATATGCCGCAGCCTACAACAACCGTGGATACGCCAAGCGCAAGCTTGACCAATACCGGGAAGCGATAGCCGACTACGACAAAGCCCTGGCGATCAATACCAATTACGCCGCTGCGCGTTTCAACCGTGGTTTCGCCCAGGCTCAACTTGAAAATTATACCGCGGCGATTGCCGATTACGACGTGGTCCTGAAGCTTGTCGCCAACCACCCCCTTGCCCTTTACAATCGCGGCAAAGCTCATCTTGCCGCCGGTCATCTGAACAAGGCGGAAGACGACTTCAACTCTGCGATCGCCCACAGCGACGGATTTGCCAAGGCCTATTACAGCCGTGCGAACCTGAGGCTGCGACTGGGCCAACGTGACCAGGCCAAAGAAGACTACCTGAAGTCCGTCTCACTCGACGCCGGCCTGGGGCGCGGCAAATACGCCATCGCTTTCGACTGACACCTGCGACTTGACGATTGCCTGCGGAGCACTCTTGCGAACTGCTATTCCTTAGGCACCTCGGTTCTGACCAGCGGCAGGCTGAACCCACCCGTGTGATACTGGTGGCAAAGCGTGCATTCTTCTCCAGCCGCACGTTCCGTGTGGCAGGTCGCGCAAGTGGCCTTGTCGATAGGGGTGAAGTTCGGTGCGTGGATGGCAGGGTCACCTTGCTCGTAGCTCTTCAGATAGGTGTCCGCCCCCGTGGTGAGCGCGTGGCACGTCACGCATCCTTCCGTTCCGACTGCGCTGATGTGCGGGTCGTGAGAAAAGCGCGTGAGACGTGTCGTCACCTGTGCGGGATCGAAGGGGTGCCAGCGCACGGCCTTTTCAACGCCAGCCGTGTCGACGCTGTGGCACTTGGTACAGCGTCCCACCGCGCCCGGGTCACTGAGCGAGGCAAATACGGGATCCCGCAGGGCCTTTTCCTGATCCGTTACCGCATGGCTCGAATAATCGAGCCATGTTTTCAGGAAGGGGTCTTCATGTCCCGTCGGACGATACCGGATCGTATGGTCCTGCCGGTACCAGCCGCCGTAAAGAGCCCAGTTTTCCGGATCAAACGGCTGCTCCCGGATTTGCGCAGAGGGGGCGTCAGTTGCAGTCGATGTGTCGACAGGTTCGGCCGCGTCGCTCAACAGGCCCGTTCCGCCTTCGTCTGCCGCAAGGATGTCCTCACCGGCAAGAATATCGTCACCGGCAAGTATTTCCTCTCCGCCCGCAGGCTGGCCGAGAAGAGCGTCCCCATCGGAACTGCTCGAAGCGTCGTCCTCCGCCAGGATGTCCAAGCCGTCCGACTCGTCGGCGCCTGCGTCATCCGCTATGGCAAGACCGTCTTCAACCAACGAGCCTTCGTCTGCAAGAATGTCATCGTCGGTATCTGTCTTGCCTGCCAATGCGTCATCGGCTCCTGCAGGCGCCAGCAACAGGTCCTCGGAAGCCAGCTCTGCGCCATCATCCGTTCCGCCGCCAAGGATGAGGCTATCGGTACCATGGCCTTCGCTGGCGGCTTCGTCTGTCCCGGCAAGAATATCGCTGTCGTCCACCCCGGAAAGGGTGTCCGGCGCGGCCTCTTCGGCTTGTACTGCTTCGTTCTCTTCAACCTCCTGCCGGGCTTCCTCGAACGCGCGGGTTGGCGTTCCGTCGGCGTGGCGGGCAAGGTCCTGGGCGAGATCCGGCAACCATTCCCGGTTGGCGGCGGCGATCACGTCGTGTGGCATCACACCGACCATCAGCGCCATTTGCCTGTGGTCCGTCATGGTTTCGCTGTCCGCCGCCCCGGCGCCCATGGCGGCAGGAAGGCCATCACGCTCGATATTCGCGAGCAACTGCTTCACCGCCCAGGCCAGCGTTTGGACCCTTGCCAAAGCGTCCTCATCAGCCTCCCGCAGATCCAGAAGATCCAGGTCCGACACTTCTCCCGCGATATCCCGGCCGTCCAGCACCAGCGCCAGAAGCGCCCGCATGAAGGGCGTAATTCTTGCATCGGACCTTTCCGGCCAGGACCCGACGTCGATCCCCCGTTCCGCAAGCGTTTCGACGTCCAGGCCCGGAACGGAGAGGAAATTCGTGCCCTTCGGTCCGCTCACGATGGTCTGACCGAGAATGTCGCCACTGTGACAGGTCGCGCACATGCCTTCGAAATCTCGAACTGCCATGTAGCGGCCGTCGTTCCCCGCCTCATGGCAGGTCTCGCACATGGCCGGAACCTTGCCGGCACCATCGGGCTTCTCGGCGGTATCCGGGAAGTGCTTTCCGAAATGCGACTTGTGGTCAAAGATGATGCTGGTGCGCTGGTAAAAGGGATAGCCTGCGAATTGCGGATGACTGTCCTCGAAACGCCCGAACTTCTCGACATGGCAGGTCTGGCACCTGTCATTGGAAACTTCGGTCAGTTTGCCCAGGCTTCCCTGGTGCTCCTGGTGACAGGTGGCACAATAGATGTTCTGCGACCCGGTATCTGCGCTACCTTGCGTCTGCCCTGCCATCGGCAATGAGAACTTGATCCGGTTTGTCCAGCTCTGATCACGCCCGGTGCCGACTTCCGCCGTGCGGGCAAGTGTCATCTGCCGGAGCTGTTCAACCGGCGTTGTATGTGCCGTGAACGGCTGCGAACCAACGTCGTGACAGGTGGTGCAGAGCGCTGCTGTCTGTTTCGGTCCTGCAGCTGTCGCGGCAAGGCCATGAAGCCAGCCAAGGCCTTGCGGACGTGCGTCGGCGTGGCACGACTGGCAATCTGTCAGGTTGGCGTGCTGGGCTGCAAGCCGGCCCGGCATCAGATAGTTCTTTGCCACCCCGCCGGAGAGAATGATCGCCACGAGCCCGGCAGTCAGCGCCGTGAGCCAGACTGCTGCCCGCCGCCTGCGCTTGCGCAGGCTCGGCTTCGGCACGCAGGGTTCCTGGTTCAGACAGCAGCTTCCGTCCGGCAGCGGACCATCTTCGCAAGGTCCGCCTTCCTGGCTCGAGCGCCGGCAAATCCAGCGGTCACCGTCCTGTACAGGCTGGCAGGCAGGCCCCGCCCTGCAGTTTCCTTTCCGGTCCGGTCCCAGACGACACGGACACCCTTCGGCAAGATGTCCGCAGACCCAGTCGTCCTGCGGCCGTTCATAACGGCGTTCCTGAACACCAATTCTGCGTAACAGGCTCATGGTCAGGCAATTCCGCTCGAAAAGGCATAGGCAACAACGACATGCGCCAGGATTGCCAGGATCAGGGCATAAGTTGGCGGTACATGCACAAACAGCCAGAGTTTCAGCAATCCGCCGTTGGCATACTGGAAATCAAGGTCGTTCTTAGCGCGCACCAGCTGGCGCATCCGTTCCAGACGCTCCTTGCCCTTGCCGTCCAGATACCGCTCGATCGATTGCAACTCGCCCATGATCCGCGAAATCGGCAGGCTCGACTGGCGCAGATGCGCGAACACATACCGCGGCCGCGCAAAGAACCGGCCGAGCTCCCGCTGGTAGACATTGGCAAGGCTGACGGAACTGCCGTCTTCCAACGAGGCCAGCGCCAGAGTTTCCGCCTCGTCCGCGATTTGCGCGCGCAACACGGGAATGCGCTCGAACAGGACCCGGTCACCTCTGCCCTCCAGGCGCACTGGAACGATCCGGGCCAGAAAACCGCCGACACAGCCACTTGCCGAAACCAACACGAACAGGATCCACAAGAGCCATTCCAGCGGCGCATTCGGAAACCGCAGATGCGTATGCACCAGAAAGACGCCGATGGTCAGGAACCCGAGGTAATAATGCACCTGCAACCAGTGGCGCACGCGCCCGAGCGGCAACGTGCTCAACTGCTTGCGAAACGTCAGCAGCAGCATGCCGGCCATGACCGCCACCAGAACCCAACCGTTGAGGAACTGGCTGTCGCGCAACGAGATCCGGTAAGCCTGGTTTACGGTCATGAAAACCGCGAGCAAAACAGCGGCCGCACCAAGCTTCAACAAGATGTTGCGATTGAGGAGCCAGCTCATTTCAGCCACTCCAGCAGTCTTTCGGTGTCGCGCATATTGACGCGCGCAAGCGCGTCATGCGGACAGGACTGGACACAGGCTGGGCCCGTCAGCTGATCGGCGCACAGATCGCATTTGGTTGCCCGGCTGATGGGCTGCCCTTCGCGATCCGTCACGAACTGTCCGTTCTCGTCACGGATCTCGACCATCCGGATATTGCTGTACGGACAGGAATTGGCGCAGGTCGCACAGCCGATGCAGGTGTTGTCGTCAATGACGACAGTCCCGCTGTCCTCGGCCCTGTGAATGGCGCCGGTTGGGCAGCCGATCAGGCAAACCGGATCGGTGCAATGCATGCAGGCGCTCGCGATCATCGCGTTCTCGAACCGGCTCCCCTGCCGAACGAAGCGGGGGTTGTTGTCGTGGGCGGTCGCGCAGGCGCGCACGCAATCGTCACAGCCGACACAGCGCTCCAGATTGATCAGCATGGCTTCCTCACCGTTGATGAAACGGTGATCGACGAGGAAGTCCATCATGCCCTGGCGTAGTTCCCCGCGCGTGCCGTCACGATCATCCGGCCTGCCTTGCCGCAGGAAGGAAGGATCGAGCCCCGGCAATACATGTTTCTGGACCAGATGCGTCGGAATGCGGATGACGTCGACATAGCCGATGGCGCGCAGGCTCGTATCCAGAACCGGAGAAACCTTGTCCCGCGCAAACGCCGCAATCGCATCCAGTCCGAAAACGTCGTTTTTCGACAGATGGCCAATGGTCCTGTCGCCGTGATCGATCCGTTCGCTGACCCGGGCAAAGCCACTGTTGATCAGCAACAAACCGTCGACGTGACTGCCCTGTTCACAAATCACCGGCTCCTGCTGGATGATGTGCTGCGCACCATCTTCCTTGGAAATTTCAGTCTTGAACCGGTGAGTCCAGTTGAAATTGCCATAGGTTTCGAACAGGGCCTCTTCTGCGATTTCCGCCAGCGCTGTGCTGTCGACATGGGCAAAGACCGGGCATTCCTGCAAACGGGTCAGCAAACCGCGTTCATGGTAAAGCTGGTCGATCTGCTTGCGGAAGCCATCCGACCAGTCTCGAATTTCACGCAGCCCCTGCCAGCGCAGCTCGAACAGGACTGTGTCGTCCTCAAGGGCATAGATGGTCGCGCGCCTCGGGCTTCGGGTCAGGGCGGCCAGCTCGCCGAACATCTGCGGGGCTTCCAGCAGGAAAGTCTCATACTTCGCAATCAGCTCGTCCGCGTCGACACGCAGGGCAGCTTCCACCGTATTTGCTCGTGTGCCTTCACTGATTGAAGCGGCCGCGGACGAAGGTCTGCGAGACCGCCGCCGCGCAGGGCGGTACTCTGGCGGACGCTTGCGCGCGAACAGTTGCGCAAGCGACCTGCGCCAGGATTTCTGTTGCTTGCGGCCCGAGCCGGCAGTCGGCGCAGACGCAGTCAGGCCGAACACGGATCCGGACAGAATGATGAACAGCGAACTTCCATAGTCACCCTTGCGCAGGACAGTTTCGCCCTTCTGAAAAGTCCTGATCCGGCCATCATTCGCAATGACGCTTGCAACCGGCAGCCACGAGGGAAAGTCGGCCGGATTGACGTCGGCAAACGCCGGCAAGGCCAGGACACGGTCCACCGTCTCCCGGTCCAACGGTTCCTTGCCGAATGGCTCGTCCCAGCGCCGGTTTCGCTCGTCGCGAAGCTCCTGATCCAACAGTCCGGCTCCCTACTGCGTCACGGGTCCCTTGAACTTGTCGGCTCCCGGAATGTACTTGTCGACCGCGGCGAACGTCGTCCCGTCGTAGGTGTCGGCAAACTTGAGGCCGAGCACGGAGATCTTTGCCGCGGCATCGGTCAGCTCATCCTGGTTGTTCAGCTTGAGCTTGGCACCACTTGCGATTTCCTGGATCTCACCCAATTCGGGCGCCTCGGGCAACAGCTTGGCAAGACTTGCCATGACCTTCGTGGCATTGCTTGCCCGTTTGGCCATCTTCACGGCGTAGTCCTTCTTCTCGGTCGCCTTGCTGACGCCGATCAGTGCCGTTTCCAGTTCGACGATACGCCCGACGAGGAACAGCATCCGCTTGCGTTCGATGGACGCCTCCGGGTTGGACTTTCCCTTGTTGTACCAGGTGTTGTGACGCACCTCGCCCTGGCTCCAGCTAACCAGTTCAAATGCACTGCCGGGCGTGTGACCGCCGACATTCACCAGTTCCTCGTTCGGCACCAGGTGACAGCTGAAACAGTTTTTCGCCAGTGCGTAGGTCATCTTGGGGCGGATCATGCCGGCTGCCTCTGCCTTTTCCCAGCGTGCGGCAATTTCCGCCTCGGTTTCCTGACCTTCCTTCTTGCCGCTGAAATCCGAATGCACCTTGTACCATTCCTTGGCAGGACCATGGCAGGACTCGCAGGAATTGCCGGCAATCGCCTTTTCCTTGCCGTCCACCGTCTGCATGGTGAAGTGACAGTTGGTGCAGAGGCTTTCCGCCTTAAGTCGTTTCACGCCCATGTTGGCGGCGATCTTTTCGGCATCCTCGCTCTTGGGCAGATCCCTGAAGGTGCTGAAGTGATGCGTGTTCTGCCAGATCGAGGTTTCCTTCTTGTGGCATTCCGCACATTCGTTCGGTCCGACAATCATGCTCGGGTCGGCCTGAGCCGGGGCAATTCCGGCCAGCACGAGATATCCGACAGCGCACACGGCAAGGCAGGACGCCGCCTGGCGCAAGCCCTTCAGTAATCCAGCCATATCCAATCCCTCAATCCTTTGATCCAAAAATGATGGACACCCTCTCGCGTCGTCAGGCGTCCAGAATGACATTGCCTCCCGGGCAAGCGATACACATGAGCACCGACCCTTGCGCCGGGCTGCTGGCGGGCCGCGTGACATAGGTCACGTCGCCTTCCTTGAGCGCTGTCGCGCAGGTTCCGCAGTTGCCCGCCCGGCAGCCGGAAGCGACCCGGATGCCGTTGCGTTCGGCCAGATCCAGCAGCGTTCCGTCCTGCTCGTGCCAGGAAACCTTCTTGCCGGAGCGCGAAAATTCCACCTGCACGCTTTCAGCCGCCTCCCGTGAACTTGTCGGCGACTTGACGGTTTTGACGGACGCAGGCCCGAATGCCTCGAAGTGGATATCGCTGTCCGGTACGCCCCAATCCCGCAGCTGCTCCGTCAACGAAGACATCATCTGCGGAGGGCCGCAAACATAGAACTCGTAGTTGGAAGACGTCAGATACCGCTTCAGCACATCAACTGTCAGGAAGCCCGGGCAATCGTAATCCCGTCCCTCAACGCAAGCATCGGTCGGTGCGCTGTAGAGCACGCGGTAATGGACGTTGTTCCGCCGCTCGGCGATCTCCCGGATTTCGTCGCACAGCACAATGTCATCGCCGCTACGCGCGGCGTGGAAGAAATGCACTTCGCGGTGGCTGCCGGCATCGTCAAGCGCTTTCAGCATGGACAGCACCGGCGTCAGGCCGACACCACCACCAATCAGGACAACCGGCCGTTCCGATTGCAGGTCCAATACGAAACCGCCCCTGGGCGCTTGCACATCGACGACATCGCCTTCCTTGAGGCTGGCATGAAAATAGGTCGAGGATAGCCCGCCGGGTATGGTTTCACCGGTATCCGGCGGCGGTGACAGTCTCTTGATCGTGACCCGGTACCGGTCCAGACGGGAGGGACTGTCGGACAGGGAATAGCACCGGATAACAGGTGCGGGCTGATCTGAAATCGGCAGTTCGAACGTCAGGAACTGGCCCGGTAGAAACGGTGGAAGCTCGCCTCCGTCATGCGGCTGAAGATAGAACGAGCAGATATCGCCGCATTTGTTTTCGACACGCTTTTCGACAATCCTGAACTTGCGTTTGCCGGACCAGGTCGTTCCGGACTTGAGCCTGTCGACTTCCGCATTGCGCAGGGCAGCCTGTGCCAGATCGTTGAAATGCTGCAGGTGCCTGGCATCCAGGCGTCTTTCGCGAAAGACGGCCGCCACAGATGAATAAACCCCGAGGCAGAGCTGAAACAGGGCGAGCGCAACAATCGTACCACCGCCGATTTGCAGTGCCAGGATCATGGGCAGGCCGCCTTTCCGACCAGAAATGAGCCGATGTTTCTCATCAGAACCTCGTTCTCAGTTCCATTCGCAGTCCCGTTCCCGCCTTCCGGTCCTGTCCGGCGGAAACAAACCCGTCGACCTGAATGCTGCTCCTGTTGTTGAGGGCATGCAAGAGTTGGCCGCCGAATGCGACCACACCGGCGTCGCTGCCGTCGGTATCCTTGCGACCACCGAGTTCCATAACAAGCTGTGTCTTGTCCTCGTTGAAGAACATCTGGTGGCCGATAGATCCACCGAAGACGCTGTCTGCCCGGTTGGAAAGTGCAGACCCGCCCAGACCAACAGCCGGAGCGGCAAACAGGATGCCAACCTGACCCAGAGGACCACCCGTGAGGCTGTCGCGGGCAGCGGAGGTGTAGTTGCCGATAGCCCAGAAGGCATTGGCATAGACGACGTTTTCGGACGCCGTCACGGTACGCGAAACTTCCGAAAACATCAGCACGCCGTTGTCGACAGCCGGGCCTCGCTTTTCGATCGCGGTCGAGGTGTTGATCCGGAACGCCGTATTGTAAAGCCCGAACCGCTGTACGGCGGACGCCCCGAAATAGAAGCCGTCTCCTCCCTCGTCCTCATCGCTGATGACATAGGCAAGATCCAGATTGGCCGTGCTCTTACGGAAATCGGCCTCGGTGAACAGGCCGAGAAGGAAGGCACTGTCGTCGAGTTCATTGTCGCCGCGGCGGATATTGTTCCAGCCGAAAACGCCGGTTGCCCTCAGATCCGGCGTCAGGCCGGGAATGACGATCGTGTCGCGCGTGATGCCGAGCGCGTCGACACTGTCGTTGATCATCATGCCTTCCTGAAAGAACAGGGGCTGACGGCCGATGGAAAATCCGAAGTCGAAATTGCGGTTGTCGTCCGGATCGAGGTTCGGGAAAATCTCACCGAACTCACCTTCGAAGAAAAGTGTCGTCACATAGGGATTGAGCCCGTTGACATATTCAACGCCGCCTTCATCCGTATAGAGAATGCCCGTGTTCCGGCGTTTTTCCGTCAAGGGCGAAAACCCGATGAGGATCCGCTCGGTAGGTGTCAGTTTCAGATTGGCAAAGATGTCGATACGGCTCGCCCAGAACTGGCGCGGATCTTCAACGCCGTTGGCATAGTGGCCAATTGCGGTGCGCGCGTCGCCGAACACCCAAAGCGCCGGTTGCCAGATTGCCCCGGTCGGCAATTCGATACCGGGCGCAAGATTTCCGCTGGCCAGGAATTTCTCGCCGCGCTGGAAGATCGGTGGCGTCGGTTCGGGCTCCTCATCTTCCGCTATGATCGGAACTGCATCGGTGCTCAATTCGCTTGAATGGTGGTCACCGGCAATCAGGGGGGCAGGCCCGCTGTTTTCTTCCTGATGCTTGCGGACTTCCGCTTCCGTGACCATGGGAATGGGGTCGTCGCTCAAGGCACTGCCCGCTGCCCATACCTGCCCGCCGGCCTGCAGAAGAAGCGCAGCCGAAGCCACCGTCGTGATTGCCCACGCACTGAACCGCCGTCCCCGAGTTCTGCTTGCCTGATACCTCATTTGAGCACGACACTCGCCTTGCGCGTCCACAGCACGGAGCTGCCCTGCACCACCTTGCGCGCGATACCGGCCGGGCTCATGCCGTAGTCGAAGCCCGCTCCCTGAATGGCCGCGATCAGGTTGACCGGCACCATCTGTGAAATCAGCTTCACCGAGATGGAATAGCGTTCACCCGGCTTCAGGTTCTCGGCGGGAACGGCATAGGTCGCGGTGCGGCTTGCCCCCGGTTCCAGGTTCTGCTTGTGCTTTCTGGCCCCGCGCGGCCGGCCGTAGATGGTGGTTGCCCGGCGTTCCGGCCGAACGAGCGGCAGAACGTCCGTCGAAGTGTTCACCGCCAGCACCTGTTCGCGTTCACCGCCACGCAGCAACCGGACCACGAACTTGGATTGCAGGCTGAACAGGTCCTTGTCGAGCTTCAGCTCGCCATTGTGAACGTAAAGCGAGTGGGCATCGCGAACGTCGCCATTGGGGTCCCGGTCACCGGACACATAAACCGTGTTGCCCTTGCTGTCCTTGACCGTCACCTGAAGGAATATCAGCCGTTCGGCGTCAAACCCGGTCGGCACACCGTGTCCGTCCGTGCCGCTGCTGACATCGACGGAGAACTTCAGAGCCCGGCTGGTGTTGTCGACAATGGTGATGTCACTCAGCTTGAAGCCGTTGCGCAGCACCTGAAGCCGTGCCTGACGCGCCTTTTCCAGCCGCTCGAACTGGGTATCCAGGATCTCGCGGCCATCATAACGATCATCGATGGACGACCAGGCTTCGGGAAACTTGTAGCCATCCTTGACGTTGTCCTCGAACTTGTCCGTTCCCCAACCGGCGCCGACATTGAACTGCAGCCATTCAGCCAGTGTCTTGAACTCCGCCGCCTCGACGTTGTGCGGGAAAATGCCCGGATGAATGATCGAGTAATCAGGGCCTGCAAACATGTGGTTGGTCAGTTTGCGGTTACGGGTCGGGACATCGCCCACAATTGCAGCGGGGCCGTAGTCATAGCCGGAGGCAACGCCCTGAACCTTGCCCATATGGCAGTCCTGACAGGTCTCGCCCCGCTTGGCGGCCGGCGAGCGCTTGTATTCGGCAAAAGCCTCTTCCAGCTTGAAGCCGTTGAACAGCGTCACATCATGGCAGGTGCCGCAAAAGCCTGGCTTGGTGAGCGCGAAGAAAGGCTTGGCCTCGGTATGGATGCTGCGTCCCGGATCATCCTTGCTTTGGGAAACCCGGTATTCCTCGGGCGTGTTCAGAACGCGCTTCAGCTCCTCGCCGCCCTTCGGGCCATAGACCGGCGAGAAGACATCCCCCTCTTCCAGCGCGAACCGGCCACTGATCTTGCCGTAGTTCCGGCTGACGCGGTGGCAGGCAACGCAGGTGATGCCCTCCCGTGAGGTCGGATTGCGCTTCAGGTTTGAGACATAGAGCGACTCGCCAATGTTCATGCCGACCGGGTTGTGACAGCGAATGCAGAAGTCGCCATTGGTCGCACTGGTCTTCATGTTGATGGTGGTCTGCATCGCCATGTAGATCGGGCTCAGCTGCGCATAGGCATGCTGAGACACTGACCATTGCTCATACTGGCCAGGGTGGCAGGTCGCACAGGTGTTTGCAGAAGGATATTTGCTTTCCAGGAAGAGCTTTTCATGCTCCGCATTGGCTGTTCGCCGGATCGTTTCTTCTTTTTTCTTGCCTTCAACGGTTTCGGTCAGCCCGGTTCCGCCGCCACTCAGCAGGTCGTCATCATCGCCAACTGTCAGAAGGTCATCATCGGAGAGAAGATCGTCGTCTCCGGCCAGAAGGTCGTCGCCGGAAACATCGGCCCCGTCGCCCGCAAGCAGGTCATCACCTTCAAGCAAATCATCCCCGGCAAGCAAGTCATCGCCAGCCAGAAGATCATCGCCATCAGCCTTGGGTTCATCACCTGCCAGCAGATCGTCACCATCGGAAACAGAGGCGGCACCGGGTTCCTCTGCGGTCAGCAGATCATCGCTTCCGTCATCGGAAGGCAGCAGGTCGTCGCTGCTGTCCGTCAGAATCGCCTCATCCGAAACCGCGTCTTCGGCGGGCGTCAGCAAGTCATCATTCTGTTCGGCTTGCGCCAGGATCAGGCGATCGCCGGCGCTCCTGCCGTTTTCGAGTTGGGATACGAAATCGACCAGCGCCCGTACATCGCCAGATTGGATAAGCTGCTGGTGATACTGCCGAAATTCGTCTGAAAAAGCGGCTGCGCGATCAACACTGCCGGCGCCGGAAAGGATGAGTATTCCGAAAAGAGGCTTCAAAAACGGTCGAAAAAATTCCGATAAACGCGACATTCCAGATCCACACAAAACATGTTCTCAGGCCATCGCTTACACCGATCCCCCAACTCAAATTCACACTACGGAAACCTCAGGACAACATCAAAAGAAAACTGTTCACAAATTAGCCGCATTTTCGCATTGGTAAACTCGCGGCTAACCGCAGGAACAGACAGAGCAACGCACTTTCGCGTCGCTAACCGGTGCCTTCATATTTCGGGTAATGGCGTGAATCAATTGCGTTGCCGGCAACATTCGCCCGGAAGGTCACAAAGTTGCTGCAACTGTGTTTCCGCTCGCAACAACGCACTCTCGCAAAACAATGTTTGCGTCACACCAGCATACAGACTGGATTACCTGCGGCGCAGCGAATTAGGACTATGAAGGTGGGAAGAAGGAAAGTGGCGGAGAGGAAGTCTATCGAACTATGACAATAAATAACTGATATTAAATGATATTAAGTGGAAATTTTCGATTTTGCCTACTTCTATGCCTACTTTTGAACTTTCCGCCTCTCGATTTCACGCTTTCGTGAGCTGTCTACCCCGAGCGGCCTCCGGATCAAATTTGCTCATACGAATACGAATGAATTGGTTTCCACTGTGCCCTGGTCGCGTGCGTAGACACTTCTAATAATGCGTGCGTAAGTCCTGTTGAAAATTAGGTATCTGCCAGAGTGGAGCGTCAACATACGGTTACGGTTGAAGCCGCCGCTGTAGTTTCAGCATTCTCAAAAGATCATTCAGCGCCCATAGCTGCGCAGCTCCAGCTCAATCATCAAAAACCTGAATCAATTCCGCCCTCATTGATTCAAATAACCCATTGAATTACTTACGCTTTTCGCCACCTTCAGCCTAAACAATCTCTGTAAGCAGCTTATATTAGCTTCATGCCAAAGGATCTGCTCCTATGCAGCGCCCGCAATACAATTGTGGCCGCAACGATGATTTGCGTTCTACTTCCTGCGTTTTCTTTCGCTGAAGAAGGCGCTTCGGTTGTCGTTGACCCGCGCATAAACTCGTCACGATGGGACCCGCCAGAGAGATACGTCGGCAAGTTCCTGGGCATCCTAACAGTCAAGACGCTACCACCTGACGAAATCCATGCTGCGTGTGTGAAGATCGGACAGGCTCCGGACACGGATGAGCCTCGCGGGTGCGCCCGCTGGTGGCCAAATCCTATGCGGTGCACTGTCGTCTCTATCGACCGACCAGCCTACGGGACTAATCCAGCTTTCGTCATCTGGCACGAGATTGCTCATTGCGGACCTGAAGGCTGGCCCGACACCCATCCTGAGTGAACTACTGAGGCACGTGTTTGACGTCTTCGCTAAGGAATTTGTAAATCGCAGCACGGACAAGCCTCGCACAAGAGATATCCCTATCCTTGGCAGCTTTCTTGAGGGCATCACGCTGCGCCGTCGTGAGCGTAACGGGAAGCTTTTCCGTATATTTAGATTTTCTCACTTTAAGAACTTCCATAAATATCTGATTAAGTGAATATATCACGTCAATAAATATGAGAAAACATCAACAATACTTGAGGGCTAAACTCTGGTTGAGGGGCAAATGAAAAGCGCGCGGCAGGTATTAACCCGTCGCGCGCATATTGGCTCGATATCAGATTGGCTGAATTTTAAGCCGGTTGCAGTGCCTCGAACTCTTTCATGAGCTCCAACATCCGTTCAGGGCCATGTTCTTCAACGCGCGCGCGAAACTCAGACAGCCTTCCAATGCGTTCATCTTCACGTCGCTGACCTTCGCGGAGCGGCTCCAGTTCAGCATCCGTGATTTCCCGAGGTTTCGGCACAAGACCTTGCGCTGCCAAAAGTCGCTTCGCGTCCTCGCGTGCAGAAATGAGTGTTTCATCCCTCCAGGCACCGCCGCCATCGATTGTGCCGAGCAAAACCTTGACCGCTATTTCTTCAAAGGTATTCGCTGGAGTTTCGTCGATCTGCTCCATTAGGGCGTCGTATTCTGCTCGGTGCGGCATCAGTTCGAACATCTCGACGAAGTCGAACTCCTGGAGCAAAGGAAGCTGCGCCAAATCTATGGCGAGCCATTCCGAATAGATCGGCCCGATTGCTGCGATTGCAGGAGCCGCGCATGACGAAAGAGTAAGCGCCGGCACCGCAGCGGCAGCGGAAATCGAGCCCGTCAGAAATGCACGACGATTGAACGTTGTGCGGTCACTCGGTATCGTATTAATAGCCATGTCAAATTCCCCGTGATTGGATTTCGTGGTTAGGGTAGGTTGGGCGCGTCACCGCCTAACCTGCCCGGCATTCAGAACAAGTCGCCTTCAAGTACCTTGTCCAAGACTTCGATTTCTCCTTTCGCTTCGTTGGTGATTTCGTTCAGCAGCTCCACAAGCACGCGGAGCTCCCTGTAAAACTCCCAGCCATCCGGCGTGTTCGGTGTGAAACCGTAGATCAATGACAGGATGACACTGGACAAAACCACCTGTCTTTCATTCGCCTGGTTGATAAGCTCGGCCCTCTCGCAAATGCGATCGGTCGCCTGTTTGGAAAGGCGTTTCTTGGTCATTGCCGGTTCTCTCAAAAGTCGCTGACAATTTCATCGATGCGGCCCAGTGCGGACGAATACTCTCCGAAGCGGATCTGCCAAGCGATGAAACTGAGATGTTTGCGAACGTCACCGGCAAGCGCCTTTACGCTGTCCGCAGTCGCTGCCGCATCGGTGTCGAGGCTTTGAATGTCATTCGCGAGCTTCTCAGCCTGCGTTTCCAATTCGCACAGGTGGCGCAGCACATGGCCGTCATTCCCGGCCAAAGGATCTGACAGGCAAAGCGATTGCCTGAGTTTGACAATGAAGTCCGTGAGCGTCCCGGCCTGTGACAGGCATTCAAGCGTGACCTGCCGTGACCGCAGCCATTCTAGAAAAGACAGCATCTCCGCGTCATCCGACCCAAGCCGATCCAGCTTCCAGACAATGAGCGTGTCACCGGGCTGAAGGTGTAGTTTCATGCGCTCGAATTGGGGGCGGCGCTTTTTGGGTTTAGCCATCCAGTCCTGAAACAGGTAGTCAACATTTCGTCGAATGAGGGCGGCGCGCTCCTGCGCCTGTTCCCTACCATCGGTGACCAGCGTGTAGGCGAAGGTGCGGGTTTCGGCTTCCATGTCAGGCCCCCATTGCCGCCAGTTCTACGGAAAGAGCGTTCCACCGGGCATAGTCCGGAGCGAACAGACGGGTTTTCATCTGAAGGCGGAGCACTTCGCCCCGAAGCCCTTCCCGGCGCGGATTGGCCGTTGCCTCGAATTTGCCAGCCTTTGCGTCACGCCATGCGCCGCGAAGGCACAGAGCGAATACAGCTGCGTAGGAATACCCGGCGTAGAGCTTCGGAAAGTTCGCCATGTCCTGGCGGGTCCGTTTGTGGGCTTCTTTCATGATACGGGCTTTGTCGAACATTGGCTTGCGTCCCATGTGCTGTTAGCACTAATATGGGTCTTATAGCATATGCTGTCAACACTTAATATGTGCTAGGAGCACAAATTCATGCCCGATGCCCCAATGACCGGTGATCAGTTTCGAATGGCAAAAGCCGCACTTAACCTGTCAAACCCGCAAGTTGCCGAAATGACGGGGCTGCACAGAAACACACTGAATAAGGCTGACAAAGGAGATGCGACGAATGCTACGTGGGCGCTCCTTAGACTTACTTTTGAACAAGCTGGCCTAGAGTTTATTCCCGAGAACGGAGGAGGCGCTGGCGTCAGGCTGAAGAAAAACTGATCTGGGGTCAGTCTGCGAAACGCGGATATACTGAAGTTACACTCCACACCATGTCTTTTGCTGGAAATCGCCCTTTGTCGCTTTCGGGAGCGCCAAAAACCAATGGAGGAACACGCCAGCAAGTTCCGTGCGAGCCTCCATCTTTGATGATCTTGTCCGTCTGATAATTTCCGTACTCGCTGCGATAAGTGGTGTCACTGTAGCCTTCCCGCTTGCCTTCAACGATGAAGGATACCTTCTCGATAGTTGAGCCAGACTCGTTCAAGAAGCCTATAAACAGCGGATATTCCTCAGAGCACTTATCCAGGTCGAAGAAAATTTCTATCTGCACCGCTTCTCTTTTTCGCTGGTCTAGATAGTCGCTTAAGAAAATGATGCCGCCACCTGCCACCGCGAAAGCCAGCAAAACACCAGCCAAAATCAAAGTCTTTTTTGGGTAGGCGAACATTAGAAATACAAAGATGCCTATTCCAACAACCCAAGTCATATCAACGTCCTTAGTACGCAAAATTTCGGGCTTGGGCCTAGCATTCAATCTGCGTCAGCTTTTGTTGAGCAGGCTCCCCACAACCCTAGTTTATAACTCTCAGTCATTCTATTTTAAGTCTATCCTCTGGGTATAGGCGAATGGCTGTTATTTGGTTGTAGACTGAGAGGGACCAAAGCAATGGATTGGAAAGCGTGCGTTGCACAGAGCGAAAAACTAGGCATTCGCTCTAGGTTCGATTGGCCAACTGGCGAAGGATTCGATTGCAACCCTACGGCCTTCACTTTCAATGATGTATGGGGGGGAATAAGTTGGGTCTGGACGTATCCAGGCGATTTTATTTTAAGCAGCGAACCGATGCGGTCGTTTTTCGAACTAGGTAATGAGCCGATTATCGGTAGTTGGATCTCGACGATTTTGGCTTGGTTCCTCCTATTTCTTATCACTTCGGGAGCAAGAACATGAAAGGTGCATCGCTTCTCATCTGCGCCTGCGTCTTCGCAATCGACGAAAGCTGCGACAGCTGCAGGGGGTGAACAAGGCAGTAGGGGGCAACGATAGTAAGAGGGCGAATTGCTAAAGCGCAGACGGGGCAACGTTGTAAAATTCAGGCCGCGACGACGGCAGCGACCATACCTTCTTTGGTTTCTTTGTATTGTAGCCATTTCTGTATTTGTCGGCACTAGAGAAGATCTTCAGATTGACGGCATGCTGCACGAGTTGATGCAGTGGCATCCTGAAGCCCTCACCAGCGACTCCAACGTTATCAGATGCAATTCGCTAACAGCGGTCGATGGGGACACCATCAAATGCGATGGCGTGAACATGCGTGACATGGGGGACGGAAAGCCGTTCGTGTCTGGGTATGACACACCAGAGATATTCCGGCCAAAGTGCCAGCAGGAGTTGGAGCTGGGGCGTGCTGCCAAGGCGCGGATGCAGGAGCTGCTTCAAACGCCAGGCGTCCAGGTTCGCAAGTCCAGGAAGGTGGACCGGTACAAGCGGCCGTTGGTGTGGGTAATGTTGCCGGACGGGGAGAGCGCGGGTGCTGTACTTATTGAGGAAGGGTTGGCAAAAAAATGGTCATCAGAATACACACCAAATTGGTGTTGAATTGAGAAAACAGGTGGTGGAATAGTGGTTTTTGCCATTTGAAGCGGCCACGCTTTTAAGTTCTTTTGAATAATATTCCCGAGCTCAAGGAGCGATCAATGAAAGTAAATAGGGAGAATTTTGGAAATCTATTCAGAGCGGTGACAAATTTTGAATTACTTGGAAAAGTATTAATTATAATAGAATTGGTGGCAATACCTCTTGGCGTTTACGCAATTTATTTAGGCTACGCTGCGCTTCAATTGCAGGTCGAGTCAAATGATCAACAACTGGTCGCAACTGCTTGGCAGCAGCTCACGACTGCCGCGCCAGGAAACTCAGGCAAGTCAGAAGCGCTTATGACGTTGGCAGGCAAAGGCGTGCCATTGGTAAACCTACGTTTAGACTGTGAAACGATGGGCGGACAGTTTCATGTTCACGACACGTTTCCCGAATTGGAAAGATGCAAAGGGGCGCCCTACTTTTCTGATCTGACGTTCCACTCTGCTTCGCAAGCTTTGTCATACTCAACTTTCGATGGTTCGGACTTCAATGGATTCTCGATCGAAGACAACATTGTATTCGGATTGAGTATTAGAAAATCAGAAATAAAAGGCATGAATTTTGTAGAAACCAATGTATATGATCTTGATATAACGGAATCTAATTTGGAAGAAGCTAGTTTTAATAGAGATATTGATGGCATAGTAGCTATTAGAACTATGTTTCAGAGCGTTGAGTTTACCGATATGCAGATAAGGGGGGCAGACTTTACCAACGCTAAATTTTCACAGGTAACCTTTAAAGAAGCAAATGCGTCCGACTGGAATGTTTCTGGAGCGGACTTTTGCTGGATTCATCCGTATGTGATTTTGGGAGACGATCAAAAGCCAGAGGATTATTGCGCCACTGGATTGAGTCCCGATCATTCTTGGAACATTTGGGCATGGGATGACAACGCGCCGAAAGGTCTTGAGCCACTGAAAGACTTCATTGAGTCCGTAAAACTTTGCCCAGCAAGCCTAAGGAACGATTACTACAAGAACATTGCACAAGAATATTTTGATTTTACAATAAATCGAGGCTTCACTCTTCCAAAGGGGTGCTAGACGTGGTTGGCTTTGTCCTTTCAGGCGGCTGCTTAGCCAGTTCAGTTCCAAATAAGCGCGGTCGAGTTTCAATCCCGCACCGCGTTTCAATCTATTCCGTTAAATCGTCTTCAAGGCTTGAAGTCAGAGGAGGCGAAATTGCATGTGCGGTCGTTTCACGCAGATAAGACCTTGGCGGGAGATTGTCCGGCTGTACCGCCTCACCGATAAGGACGCGACCAGAAACACCGAAGCGCGCTACAACATCGCCCCGACGCAGGATGTACCGTTCATCCACCTCGATAAAGACGGCAATCAGAGTGTCTCAGATGGGCGCTGGTGGCTAGTGCCTCACTGGGCCAAGGAACTGCAGTCCAAGTACCCGATGTTCAATGCCCGCTCTGAAGACGCTGAGAAGAAACCGGCCTTTCGGGATGCCTACAAAGCCCACCGCTGCCTGATCCCGGCAGATGGCTGGTATGAGTGGACCAAGGGTGAAGACGGCGGCAAGGACCCGTGGTCATACATCTGCCGGACATTGAGGCGTTTTCGTTCGCCGGGCTCTGGGCTCACAACACCGCCCTTGATGTCACGTCCTGCACGATCCTGACGGCGGCGGCGGTCTCACCCATCGACAAGGTGCACAATCGCATGCCTATCGTGCTGGAATCTGCGGCCTATGATCAATGGCTAGATCCATCCACGGCGATTGAGGACGCAAGGGCGTTGCTTAGCCAGAACAAGGGTGCCGAGTTCGAGTTCTACCGAGTTGGCAGGGCGGTCAATTCATCGAGGACCGGCAACGACCCGAGCCTTTTGGAGCCCGCTTCGAAATAGCCGCTTGCTATTTTCGCCAGCCATCTGACATTCATAACTCCGGTTCGGGTTTAGGTTTGCGCTGCTTCCTTTTGATCGTTTTTCTCGGATGTTTCCGCGCCTTTATATCTTCTTGGAACTTGAACCTATTTCGTTCTTGAATTGCCTCAACAGCGCGAATTCCCTCAAATAACTGTGTCTCGCCTGCAGATGCTTGGGTGCGTTGACGAAGAAATTCTGACGCGACCAATTGGAATGACCCAGCAACGATACGCTCAATCCCAAACCGCATCTCATCGAACGGTTGATCCATATCCTTCCTGAAATCCAATGCTCTGGACACTTCGTGAGATGCCGGGTAACAGCCCTCAACCTCGCGATATTGTTGGTACACACTGACGACGGCGGCACAATTGGCACCGACCTCGTAGGCTTTTCCCGCTCCCCTGCTGACCCTGAGCAGGTTTGCGAACAGCAACCTAAGTTCTCGTTCCAAGTGGTCGAGTATCTGACGACGTGCAATTTCTTTAGGATCATTTTCAACGACAAGCTTAACCATGGGACCTCTCCGGTTTATAGTCCCCTGCATTGCCGCTATCGCATTAAAGCAGAAATCAACACGAATACCAGAGCCAAACCTGCGCCGATTGCAATGGCCCATGTTCCCTTGGCGTGGAACACAAACCCACCAGGCAATTGAAAAAACAAGCTGTCCTTTTCCTTGTCCATAATCGATACACCTCCGTAAGGAACTGTTTATGATTATGGCGACGAAAAGTTACCATTTTCGTATCAATTGACTTCATTAACGGCGGTCGCATGCGTTTGCAGAATAGTGATATCTGAGATTCTGGCGACTACGTTCAGCGCCCCTGAGCAGATTCAAGTTGCGCGTCTTGCAATTTGCACGCAACCTCTGATGAGCTTGGGGAGGCTAAAATGAAAAAGATGGCGTCAGTACTGATCGCGGTTGCCGTGATCGCCAGCAGCGTTCTACCGGTTTACGCGCATAGTGGTGGGTGTCGAAAGGACAGTCCTAAAGGGCAGTGCTGTCACGCGGGGAAGAAGCCGTACCATTGCCATAAGTGATGTTGGATGCAACGACATCTGGCTCAACACTTCTATTCAAGTGTACGACCGAAGTTACGTGCGGACGCTAGGATGCGGAGTGTGCTAAAGGGAATGGGAAAAGAGTACAGTTGCGCAGAAAAATAGCCGGTGCACGTACACCGGCTAAGCGCTTACTTTCTTTCGTTCCGCAATGCGTGGATGAACTTTGTATCCACGTTTCTGCGCCACGATCTTTGCTTCTTCCTGGACTTCATTTAGCTTTTGTTTGATTAATTTCTTCTCGAAGTCGTTGAAGTAAGGCGTCCCCGTCTGCGAGGTCGGGGATTTTTTTCCCCCATTCTGAGAGAAAAGTGCCTTCCATGTTTGTAAGGCAAACTGTTTCATGTCCTATCTCCTCGCGCCAAAAATCGTCAATTTGAACGCTGTACTGTGATTTAAGCACGCCAACCATGTGCTCATCAATAGGAAACGGCTGATGGCTTCCATCTTTGGTTGCCAAAGACGTAGCCGATATAACCGTTCCGCCATGCTCTACAATATAACTTCGCAACGTGGCTAGTGTTCCACCAAAATGGAACATATCGTCGGCAATTATATAGGCCGACTTTTCGTTTACTTCGCCTTCAAATTTAGACTGCCAGATAAATCTCTGAAAATTTGTTAATTTTTTTCGCCCAGGTCTAGCGACTTGGATTATTTCAGAAGCAACCTCGCACTCTAGAACTTGAGCTAGATATCGCGCAAATGCATGAGGTATTGCATTTGTAGGCCTTGCGGATGGGTCAAATCCACCATTTCCTGCGTCCCATTCGGGATGGGGTACTATTATAATGGGATCCAATTTTGTCTTTTCTAGGTCGTCGATCACCCGATCAATTGCTTGTTCATTGGCGCACTCGTCAATTATTTCAAAAGCTGCATCAAGGTCGAAATTTTCTTTTGCCCTATTGTACCTTTCTCTCTTAATTTTTGCTTCTTTTTCAGATGTTTTGTACTGGCCAAGAACATTTGGATAATTTGTGTGAGCAATGACTATTGAAGGGTCAATTGTTCTCCACGGTGCCCGATAGTGAGGGCCTCGATTTGGGGGCACAGGTTTATTTTTATTAGTCATAAGGAATGCAGAGAATCAATGTTTGGGTGTATTCTTGACATTTGTATATCAATGATACCTTGAGAGGCTCAAGCGCCCCGGTTGCGTCTGGCGGCTTCCTTGGCCGCTTCTGAAATGCTGGCAATCATTATTGAACGCTGGACATCCTGCCTAGAAATCCCAAGCTCTTCAGCTACCTTGCGGATTCCCGCCTCTTTGGGCTGCACTCCTCCTGAGGGTGGCCCAACTTGGGCCACCTTGGCCTGCATAAGTTCGCGCCATCGCTCAATCTGTTCAGATTTCTCAACTGCGGTAAGTTCATTGCGGTGCAGGTTCTCTGCGATCTCGCGAAGCTCTTCATTTGCTAGCGGTCAAATTTGGAGTACCCTCTTTCCCCGTGAAAGATGAGGGGGATTTAAAAATGCGCGCAATGATTTTCGCATTGGCGATGGCAGCAAGCAGCTCCCTCGCTTTTGCCGGCTGCTTCGGAAGCGGTAATTTTCAATCCTGCACCGATAGTTCCGGAAATTCCTACACAGTTAATCGCTTCGGTAACACCACGACAATGCAGGGGTTCAACTCTCAAACCGGGTCGAATTGGTCACAGCAATCTACGACGCTGGGGAATACAACGTTCCATAATGGAACCTCCAACGGCCGGAGTTGGAATATGCAGCAGCAGCAACTCGGCAACGGCTACCAAATGTACAATGGCACGAACAGCAATGGCCAGTCATTCACAAAAACCTGCGGTCCACTAGGATGCTTTTAGTCCCGCATGGGCGATGACCGCGTGTATGTCGGGTTTCACGGCCGGGAGTGAATCCCGACAGATCTCTGGGGCAATTCCAAACGGATCGTTTTTTCAATGTCTATTTTTGACAGCGCCGCAAAGATGGCGAATGGCTGAACTTTTTTGACATTCCCATCTCAGAATTTGGCTGAAACTGGCCATTTTCTTTAAATTGACTTGTTGCACCTGGCGTTCTTGAAAAGGTATTCAGGCAAGCTCGATACTCGTGACCCGCTAGAAGTTCGCACCACCCCAGCGCCACCAACCGTGCTGGTATCAGTTCAGATAGAATTTTCAGGCTTTGCATGTCGTGCAAGTGTCAGAGCAATCGAATTTGCCTCGCGGGCGCGCGTACTGGTCCGAAAATTCGGAACTGAAGTTTTTTAAAACTGCCAATGTTGAGTTTTCTAAGCTCTTATCGATTGGGCTGTTAAGTTTTCTTAAGGTCTGAAGACATCGACAACGACAGGTTTTGTCAGGCCCCAAAGGCCTGGTGATGTGAAGTTTTGTGAGGTACTGGCAATCTGAGCCATTTCAGGTTTTCTCAGGTCTGACGAGCCGCCTAGGTCAAGTTTTGTCAAGCTCCAGGCCTATTAATGGGCTTCAATAGCGTCAAATCTTCAAAATAAGATACCGCCAGCGTTCAAATTAGAGTTTTTCCTAGTCACTACCTGAAATTTTCAAATCACGCTCCACGACTCTTAAAATTGATTCTTCTCAAGTGTCGATTTGGCGGCCCGGTTTTTGACCCTATGTGACTGGTAAAAAACCTTCCTCGTGTTGTGATGTGAGAAAAACCTTCCCGAGACTGTCTGCAAAAAGCGGCAGCCCCCTCCCCTTTACGGCGTCCAAAAATTCGTCTGCCTGCCCTGAACTGTGAAACCGTGACACCCTCAATCTCAACATTCTTCAACATGCGCTGAATGTGATCAGCTTATGTTCTCGCGTTGTGACCCCGAAAAAATCTTTAGGGGGATCGACTGAAAAAAGCGGTACATGCCACATAGGCCACGTCAACGACCATAACATTTGATAACAGGCGAGAGCTATGTTCAGGGGCGGCTGCCGCCTCTTTTGCGGCCTCCGAAAATTAGGGGCCTGGTCTTTTCCAGTTTCCTGAAGAACACGATCCTGGGTGATCTGCGTGCGTTGTGAGCGCTGGCTCTGGGCTTCGGAGATGGCTTCCGCAATATCTAGTTTTGCTAAGTTCTGGCAGCCAATGTCTTTTGCCGTCTTTTCACTGTATCCTGCCCGGATTGCTGCCTGCGTCGCGTTCAGATCCGCCGCACTTTTTCCGGCTTCAAGAAACTCAACCGCCCTGCCCTGTCGATCTTAACTTCGTTCTTCGGGGCTTTGCGAAAATTCCCAAGTCGAAGTTACGGCTTCAGGCCAAACGTGCGGATCCAGAATTACCCTGAATAGAGGATGTATTGGCATCACGTTTCCCGGTGTAAAGAAATTCACTCGGTTATTCGGCGCGACCCGCAATAGTGGTGCCGACCGAGCCAAGAAATGTCATTCGCGTAGTGACCTCAGGAAAATCTTCCACTGGCGCGTTTCTGCGCTGATCGTCGTATCCGTCCGACTGCTTCCCGCCCACACCAATCGACGGCCTGTGACGCAGCAAACTTCCTCGCATAGACGCTTCTAAGAATTCGCCTCGCGTTCTGACCCTGAAAAACCTTGGCTGAGCCTCGTCTCTTACGCCATCCGAAAATTGCTTCGTGCAATGACCTTGGAAAAATCTTGGTCCCAAGAGGTGCAGCGCGCTAGGCGGCGGAAGACGGGTCCGGGAGCGTTCCCTTGCTCCTGTTTTTCCGAGACCTGAAGCGGTCCAGCCAAATGATGTTGTCTTCCGGTTCTCTTTTGAACCACGATCTGTTGTGGCGGCGAATGAGCTCCAGTCCTTCTTCGAAGGTGGCATCATCCGAGTAAAGCAACTGCCTCAACGCTTCATTCGCATCCATGCGTGGTCCTTCCTGCTACCTAAGCTTCTGCCGCCAAACCAAACGGTAAGATTTCTTCGCAGAGTCTGTACGCCCGGCCATAGACGGGATCGTTGATGTCATCGATCTCAGACATGAGAGTTTCGAGATACTCATACCATTTTGGCTGATCGATAGGTTCACCCCTCACTAGCGCCCTTTCGAGGATGGCGAGGGTACCGCCGGGATTTTCCCCAGTGACTGCTTTAGAGGGTATAGGATAGTCTCTTTCCTGGATGGGCGCAGTTTCTGCTGAATGTATTCCCACTGTTTCACAGGATATATTATATGCTTCGCATAATATATTTACCTCAGCAACCTCTTGATATTGTTCAGGTTCGCAAAAATCCCGGTTACCTATCGGATTGTCATTGGTAGCGATTTCGTTACCTATCTCGTCATATTGGGTAACAGCCTCGTTACCTATTTCAGCCTTTTTGGACCCCAAAATCTCTCGATCAGCGGGGGTGTAAAGAACGCTGTAAACGCGCAATTTTTTGTTCAACGGGTGTGGTCTGCCTTCTATGTAACCAGACTCGCCGAGCGTACGAAGAGAGCGCGACAGGCTCTTGAGATGGCATTGCACTAGACCGGAAAGCCGCTTGTGACTTGCATAGCAGCCGGTCTTATTGGCCCCCAATCTGTCATGTGACGCGATCACCATCAGGACGCGCAAATCTAGCGCCGAAAGCCGGTCATCGCCAATCGCACGAGCCGGAACGGGTGAATAGATCGGCTTCTCTTTTGTTGGTGTGTTCTTGTCTGTCATTTGCCTGCCGCATGTTGGTTATTGCTGTTATGGATTGGCGCGGGGACGGTTCGCCCCCGGCCTGTGTTCTGGCCTCTGAAATTCAGACTTTTTCCTGCTCGAAGACTTCAGCCGGCGCAGTCGCATCCGTGAACGTTGGTTCGTTGTCGTTCACATTGGAGAACCGCAACCGTGCCCAGCGCCTTGCGACACACTCATCGCGGCTGAACAGTCTGTGACCGAGTTCATTACGTCCTCGGCTCAGGTGTTCGCAATTGTCGTGCATCGCCATCGCGCCAGCATTCGTTACCAGCATGATCGTGGCCGCCTGACTAGTGAAGAGGTAAGGCGGGAGATCCCCAAACTTCTCGATTTCTTCCGCCAGGGACGAAACCGGGATTGGCTCAAGCACGGATCGGCTCATTTCGAAGCACCTCCGTCGTTGTCGTTGGCAGGAGCGCCGATCAGGAGACCGAAGGCATGCGCACGGGCATCTATGGCGCAGCGCAAGCAAGTGTAAGTGCCAAGTTTCACGTTCCGGTCAGCAATGCCGATTGATGCGAGATAGCGTTGCGCTGAAGCAATCCAGCTAACTCCACGGTGCCCGGTGTTGGAGTCGGTTGGAGCAATGCGGTTAAGAGAGTTCTGCCAGGGAAGGACTTCTCGCAGGTTCGACTTTTCGGAGTCATTTTTGACAAGACGGTTATCCGAGCGGTTGCCGTTCTCGTGGTCAATATGCCCGATAGGTTCGCGACCATAGACCAACTTGAAAATAAGCCGATGTGCCCTGTATGCGATGCCATCGACAAAGATCTGAACATACCCATCGATAGGCGTCCCGGCCATGTCTCCTGCACGTTGACCGCCCCTTGACACCTTCCACGTCAAAACGCCTGTTTCAGGGTCATAGTTGAACAGTTCAATAAGCCGTGTCTGCGTCGGCAAGGGTTTACAATAGGGTGCCTCGGCGGGCTCGAAGCTCGAAAGCCTCAGGCGGACCTTTTCGGCGTTCTTCTGCTTGCGCTTTTCATCGAACTCACGCGGCCTGCCGGTTGCATTTTCAGCGTTGCATGTGCATACTGAAACTTGCCTAGCAGCAAATTTCAAAGGCGTGCCATCGCTTTTGTTTTCAACCCCAGCACTGCGACCAACAGCGCTGGGGTTTTCATTTCCGGGTACGAAATCCATCTGTCACGCCTCCCCTCAAGCCGCTGCCGGTTCGGCGTTGTCGTTGCCCGCCGCGCCCGGCGCTTGACGGGTGGGAAGTGCGTCGAGTTCTTCAATCCTGAACAGCACTTTGTTGCCAAGGTAATACTTGGCGAGTTGGCCAGATTTTACTTTCCTGTCGATTGTGTCACGGCTGCAATTCCCGAGGCGAGCCATCGCGCCGTTGAAATCAGTGAAGCCACTCTGCATTTCGTCCATCCTCTTCCGGTTCTCTTAACCTGATGCAGGAGACTCGAAACAATCGATACTTAGACCGACACCTGCGCCTGCTGCCCTGTCGCTTGCTGCCGCATTTTACAGCTTGCTATTGTGAGCGTTCCTGAAGTATACGAGCACTAGCTTTACGATCAACGTTAACTTTACCGTAAAAATTAACTTTCAACGCGAAAAAACTCTCTTAAACGCGTTAAGCATTCACTAGAGCAAAAAGTAAGGGAGCGTGAGAGTGTCCGGTATCAAAGTAAGAATGACCTGGGAGCGGCCCGTAAACGAGATTGAGCTGAGGTCTAAGGATTTGGCTCAAGAGCAACCAAAACATCATCCCGGCACGTTGAGCTCAGTCGCTGCAACATCGCTGACGCGCTACAATGGCGATCCAGAGACAGCCGTTTTTGTTACCAGCCGAGAAGGTACGGAATCATATACCCTCTCTGTTGACGATCCACGGCTTCTCTCTCCTCTTTATCAGCAGATTACAGCCGCTGATACTTTGAAAAAAGCGCAGAGATTTGTGCAACTTTATGGACCATTGACTGAATTCGGATTGAGCAGGCCAGGTGCTCCCATGTTACACATGATCGGTGACATGGACCGATATAGGAGAACTTCCGGAGCTACTGAAATAAAGTACACTTACAAAGATTTTGAACGAGACAGATCTAGCATTCTAAAAGTCATCGACATCTTAGCAAATCTTAAGGACAAAGAACTTGATGACCTAATAAGCTCTGCAAGTGGCGATGATCAGCATATAAAGGCGATTTCACTTGAACTACGGCTAGAGACATTTTTCAGGCCCCATGATGGTGCATTCACACCAGTATTCTCCGTAAAATCTCCAATCCACTTTTCTGCATTTGAGCTCTTTAACGGCCTTCATTCAGGCGGGGAATTTAGAAAATGCGAGTATTGTGGTCGGCTGTTTGGCGTCGGCTCGGTCTGGGGCAAATCAACTAGAGCCAAATTCTGCAATGACAGTCACCGTAATCTCGCAGCGCAAAAGAAGGCAAAAGAACGGACTGGCTCTAAAGCCGACAGCTTCTGAAAATCTTTAGCTTGCAGTAAATTTACTAAGTTCGATTACCGATCCAGAAGCGCCTGTGCAGTGATTGGCCCAAGCGTTCAGCAGGTTCCGACGTTTCTTGACCGCAGTTCCGCGCCGGTAGGCTTTCTCCGCTTCATTGCCGATAGTGTGAGCAAGGCAGCCTTCCGCGACCTCTCGGGCAACCTCGGTTTCGTCGCCTGCCCAATCGCGGAAAGAGGATCTGAAACCGTGAGGCGTGAACACTTCCTGCCCCATCCGGCGCAAGAGCATTTCTAGCACCATGTTTGAAAGCGGCTTGTTCCTCTTGTTGCCGGGAAACACCCATTCGTCCCGGCGCTTGTCGTAAAGGTCTTTGAGAATGGAAATTGCTGGATCTGTGAGCGGGACGACATGCGGCTTTTTCATTTTCATCCGCTCTTTGGGGATCGTCCAAAGGCGTTGATCTAGATCGAACTCAGGCCATTGTGCCTGGAGCACTTCGCCAGTGCGACAGAGAGTATAAATCAGAAGCTCCAGGGCGCGAGCCGACAGGCTGGGACGCTCTGCAAGCTGCATCATGAATGCTGGGACCTCCCGATAGGGCATTGCCGCATGATGCTTCACGTCTTTGAGTTTGGATGGTTTTGGGAGAACAGTTTCAAGGTTGCCCCGCCATGCAGCCGGATTGTCTCCACCCTGCCATCCCTCTTCCGGTTTGTTGGCGTTCAACACGCGCTCTATCCGACCTCGGAGCCGGGTCGCTGTTTCGGTTTTTGTCGCCCAGATCGGATTAAGCACCGCCAGCACGTCAGCTTTTGTAATTTCAGAAGGGCGCTTTTTCTGAAGCTTGGCACAGTAGGCTGGACCAAGGGTCATTTTCCATTGATCGCGATGCTTTGAATTCGACCAGCCTTTTTCATTCTTTTCGAGGAAATCTTGAACGCACTCCGCGAAGGTTCGTTCTTCAGTCTTTTCGAAAAGAGCTTTCGGGTTTTCACCCTTGGCGACGGCTTCCCGGCAGCCAGAGGCTTTGGAGCGTGCAAGCGAGAGTGAAACAGCCGGATAGGGACCGAGCCCGTATTCGGAGCGGTTGCCGCTCTGGTTCCACATGTAGGACCACGATTTTGACCCGGATTGCGATATCCGAAGATAAAGTCCGCCACCATCACTCAAGCGGCCAGTCTTATTCGCCGCCCTTACTTTGGCGTCGTTGAGCTTGTGAAGAGCGCGTGCCATCTCATGCCTACTTCCATGCCTACTTTTTTCGTGCGTTTCCTAGCGGCAATGAGCGTAGCACAGCGGGGCAACAAGGCAAGACTTCGCAGAACTCCTCAACAATCTGAGGCAGTGAGCGGCATTGAGATGTAGGGGAGTGGCGGAGAGGAAGGGATTCGAACCCTCGAGACGGTTGCCCGTCTACTCCCTTAGCAGGGGAGCGCCTTCGACCACTCGGCCACCTCTCCGGTAACGCCCGTGTACGAATAAAAGCCTCACAGTTCAAGGCGTTTTTTACGCCTTGTCACTTTTTCCACCGCGCTTGGCCTCGCAACTTCTGGAAGGTGAAGACAGGCATCGAACGCTGAAATCCGGCATCGTCTTCACAAATCGCGGAACCAGACGCTTCCTTCGTTTGAAAATGAACCGCCTCTTTCCACCCGTCGCAAGTCGAGTTGGCAATTCGCTCGCCAGGTTTCGCTTTTTTCCTCCCAACACGGCCACCGTCACATCTTGGAGTTGACTTTTGGCGCGCCACCGGCAAAACGACCCTCTTTCATCAATGAATTTGGCTTTGGGTGATACTTGAAAAACGTTTTTGTTTCGCTGGGTGGCGGGTGTGACGTTGCGACAAACCTCAAGAAGCTGGGCCTGAGGCATGAGCAATACCCCTTCGACTGGCTCTGGAACCTTGATGCGGGCCTGGACTACGTCTCGAAAATCATCGCGACAGACTTCAAGGGCCTTACCAGCAAGCACGACTATACTTACGCCTCGCATCAAATAAATCCGGTTGAGAAGTTCCTCATTTTCAAGGACTACCCGAAAATCGCGCATCTGCACTCCAATCCACACGACAACAGTGACGTATTGGCGGACTACAGGGTTCGGATTGACAGGTTCAGGAAACTCATCAAAGACACCGGCGAAAAAACGACCTTCATCTACTATCGCAACGCGGCAGTGGCGGAAGAAAATTCGATAAACGACTTTCATGCAGAAGTTTCGCTTCTGAAAAGCGAAACAACTCTTTTTGAGGAGATGATGGCGCGTCTTCATCCAGACAAAACGTTTTCTCTGGTCAGTCTCCTTGCAATACCCGCGACCTGTTTTGACAATCACGCCCTCAGGGAAAATTTGCGGCGCACCTGCTCGTGCAACCGGTCTGCAAGAACGACATTCGAAATAGTCCCGATGCGTGACGATCGCCACCCGGAACAGTTCAATGCATGGACAGACGAGTGGACTGCGGCGCTCAGACGAGCCAAGGCTGTTTCGCCACTGGACATAATGCGCGGAAAGATGTCGAAACGGAAAATTCGCACCCGCAAGAAACTGACCAGGCTTCTGCCTCGGGCTTCTGCCAGGCTGTTGGGTTAGGGAACGTTTTTCCAGAGGTGATTCATCGCGCGACCAGAAAGTCTAAAACCCTTCTCGCATGATGATTGACTGGCCTGCCGCCGTCCGCGGTAACAGATCCAGTTCCCGTCTTCTCCTTCATAATTCAGCCGCAGTCCTCTGGTGCGATGGACATTCTTCAACTTGGCCGGGTATCGGAGAAGTGCCATAGCCGAGCTCGCCCCTCCGACGCATCTGACACGGTTTGTCGCGGAAAGGTTTCCGTGGATCTGTGCGCTCTGGCTGCACCTTGCGCTCTATGCGTTGTTGAGCGATGCCGCCCTTTGGCGGACGATCCTGCCAGAACCGCCCGAGCCTGTCTCCGTCGAGATCATTCCCGAATTCCTGCCGCCAAGTCTGCCGGAAACCGCGGTGGAAGAAACCGACGAGAGCCAGCCGCAAACTGCGGCAGTCTCCCCGCAATCCACTGCTGATCCGTTGTCAGGTTCGAACGCGTCTTCGGAACTGGCGCCTTCTTCGGATGCCTCCTCGCCCGCGCCCACGGACCCAAGTTCTTCGAGGACCAGGCCCGAGCAGGAATGGGTTACTGCAAATGCCTATTTTGCCAATGATGTCCTGAACGACCCACGCTCCGCACAGGCACGCGAGTTTCTGCCAACCTTGACCAGTGAAGACGGCCGCGAACAGATTTGCGCGCTGGAGGCAATGGAGCAGGTTCGCCATGCGCGGCCGGGGTTCAAGCCGACACGGCTTGCGCCACATGCTTTCCGCAATTCATTTCAGAAGGAAGGTATGATTGTCGTGCCCGCCGGAGCCCTCAGAAGCAACCGGGTCTGGTACGAGATCGCCTATCGATGCCGGCTGGACGCCAGCGGCAAGATCGTCAGCGGGTTCGAATATGCCCTTGGTGCACCAATCGACCGCTCGATCTGGGATGAGTACGGTCTAGCACCGATCCATTGACTGGAGCGGTCCCGGCAAGGGGCCGGAAACTGGACGCGGCAGAAAACTTTGCTGCCGCGTCAGGTTGTGGATACCGGTTCAGGTGCCGTTCGGCCGGCAGCCTTGATCCGGTTCAATGCATCGACAGCCATTCACGAGCCGACCGCTGAGCTTCGGCGATTTCGGAAGTGGACATTTCACCGGAAATTTCCTTGCGGTAGCGAGCTGCGTCCTTGTTGCCTTTGAGAGCGGCAATGTTGAACCACTTGTGCGCTGTGATGAGATCGGTCATGCCGTGACGGCCGCAAGCGCTATCCAGACCCATCTGGAACAGGATGTCCGCGGTAACCGGCTTTTCGCCCATGATGGCCATATCGGCCGAGTGCATTTCAAAACGAGCCATAACGCTCCCCTTTCGTCTGTCTGACTTCTGCGGAACAGCTCCGATCCTTCTGGATCCACCGTTCCGGTTCCCTACTGCCAACCGGTCACTTTGCTGAACACAATGGCTTGGCAAGGACCGATCTAAGAAACACAAGCTTTCGTGAAGCTTTCCCCGTTGTTTCTTGAGGTCTACTTCATCAGCAGCAGTTAAAAGGGGCGTTAAAAGACAGGTTTAACGTAATGCGAACAAAATTTTAAATAAGTCTGAAATTCATATTGCGGTAAGTATATGGTTGCGATTTTCCCTTTTTAATCAGGCACATTCTCCGAAAATTTGACAAGGCCCATCAACCTTCTGTTCACCATGGATTCGTTTCCACAATTCTTTGTCCGACTTTATTTCGTTCTCTTCCCTTCAGAAAACCAGACTTTGCCTCCCTTCGGCGTTCAGGAGGATTTTAGGACGACCTGACGTTGGGTGACGGCTTTTCAGCACGTTTCCCGGGCTATACATTCCCTTTCCGTAAACGGAAGGCATTCCGCTTTGGGAGGAACTTATGCTGAAAACCATTCTGTCGTCCGCACTTCTTGCGGGCGCCATCATCACCACATCCGCAACAATGTCTTTCGCAGGCGATGCCAAGGGAGACTGGGTCCGTCCGAACGGGGCATCCAAGATCCGGATAAGCTCCTGCGGCAGCTCCTTGTGCGGCAAGCTGATATGGCTGCGGGAGCCGCGAAACGACACCAGGAACCCGGACGCGGCCAAGCGGGACCGCCCGCTGCTGGGAGTACAGATCGTTCAGGCCATGAAACCCACCGACAAGGAAAACCAGTGGAAGGGCAAGGTCTATAACGCCGAGGACGGCAAGACCTATACCGGCTTCATCGAGCTGACGTCCGCCAACGCGTTGAAACTGGAGGGCTGCGTGATGGGTGGCCTCATCTGCAAGGGCGAAACCTGGAAACGGGAACAATAAACGGCTGAACAAAGTTCGAATTCGCCAGATCCTGTCGATTTGGCCTTTCCTCCGTCGCAATTGCCGGTCAGAGATTGTGGCGCAGTCGTCACCAGCATTGCGACGGGGGATAATCGTGGTTCCTGTTTCTTTCATTGTTTCTGCGTTTCCGACTTCTAGACTGTTATCGAAAGCCGGTCTGTTCGCTCTCCTGCTTGCAGGCACAGGGAGCCAAGCCATTGCAGCCCCGGACATCAACGGCAAATGGCTGACGCCGGCAGGGGCCGTCATCCAGATTCAAAAATGCGGCAAGGTGCCCTGCGGCAAGATTGTCCGGTTTCCGGCCCCCAAAGGCTATTCCATGGAAAACACGCCGGATCTCAACAACAAGGACGAAAGCAAGCGCAAACGGAAGGTGCTCGGCCTGACCGTACTCTGGCGCATGGCACCGCAGAAAGATGGCTGGAAAGGCCGGGTCTATGATCCGCGTCGCGGCTTCAGCGCGGATGCCACCTTGCGCCCGAAGAACGCCTCCGCCCTGGAAGTACAGGGCTGCGTCCGCGTCGTTTTCAATGTCTGCGAAAAGGAAACCTGGCGACGGGTCGACTGACACCGCCGGTTCACCAGCTCGGCCCGGATCCATGTCTGACACGTGCCTCACGCCCGACGATATCGAAACGCTCACCAGACTGGAGGAAAGCCTGTGGCGAGCGGAAACGCGGTACGATCCGGTCCTGATGGACCGGATCTTTGCGGATGACTTTTTTGAGTTCGGCCGATCCGGCCGTATCTATCCGCGTGAAGACCTGATCCTGCCCGCGCGTGCCGCACGACCTATCGACGTACGCCTTCCCCTGCCCGGCCTCAAGTTCACCGTGATCGACACGAATTCGGTTCTCGTGACCTATGTCAGTGAGGTCAGGCGTGAGCTTGGTAACGTTGAAACAGCAAACCGCAGTTCAATCTGGAGCAGACGAGACGGAGCCTGGCAGTTACGGTTCCATCAAGGCACAGCGCGCCAGGCACCGACTGATAAATGATGGCTCAGACGAACATCTTCTTGTAGCCGTGATGGCTCTGGTCGTAGCCAAGTCGCTTGTAGAAGTGATGTGAGCCTTCGCGTTCCTTGTTCGACGTCAGCTGCACCATGCAGGCGTTGCCCTGCCTTGCCAGGTCTTCAGCCCGTGCCATCATCAGCCGCCCTACACCGGTGCCGCGCTGGTCTGCCCGCACGTGAACGCTTTCCAGTTCAACCCTCGGGCGCCCCTGGAAGGCGAGCCCTTTCATGAAATGGATCTGGAAGGTGCCGACCACTTCTCCGCTTTCGGCAAGCGCAACGTAGATATCGCACTCGGGTGCGGCGACAAGCGCGTCAAATGCCGGGCGGTAGTCCTGCCAGTCGGCAAATTCCCTGTCCTTGCGAACACTGGTCGCCCCAGCATTGATGATGGCAACGATCTCGCGAAGGTGCTCCAGGCGGGCTTTTTCGATGGAAACGGTCGAGGCAATTGTGTCCGGCATCTTCGGTTCGCGCCTTTGGTCAAGAAAGATTACGGTCAGCGGCAGATTGGGCTCTCGGGCGGGAGCTTGGCTACGCCCCACCAGCTTGTCCGCCAGCCGGGCGGCTTCCACAAATGCGGCCAAGCGCCGGTGAGGTAGGTTGCCTCAAGCGCCTCGCCGGCATCCCAGAAGGCGACCTGACTGAAGCGCTCCATTGCAGACGTGTCCGGCTCCTTGTCCCCCTCTTCCCAGATGAAGAAGCAGCTTTGTCGCGGTGGCGTTCTGGCCGGAATGGCCTTGGTCACCAGCCGGGCACCGGGAAACAAGACCCTCAGATTGCCGCCGGTATAGCCATCATCGGCAATCAGTGTGGCGTCTGCTGCACCCAGGTCAGCCAGCGGTGCCTTCAGGTCCGCGTAAGGCTTCATGTGCCGGCACTTGCCGCCGCACCATGTCTTGTCCGGCGCGACCAAGCCCGGCACCCGGGCGAGAAAGGCAACCGCGACAACTGCCAGAACAACGGCCGTCAGCCAGCGCCATTGCTTTTCAAATCCGAAGCGTTCCAGGTCCGCAAACAGCCACACCGGCAGCAGCAGAAGCAGCGGGTGCATGTGCCGTTCCTTGACGTAGGTCGCACCGGTGATCGCAATCATCAGCGCCGTCAGCAGGACCATCAGGAGAACCGTGCGCCCGCACAGGCGCGCTGCGTCACTCACGGCAGGTGTTTCGGGCTTTTTGCGGCCAAGATAGCGCGGCCAGAACAGCAGGAGCAGCAGCGGAACCAACGGAACCGAGAAACCGACAAGTCCGAAGGCAAGTTTCCCGAGCCCCTCGCCTGCGCGCATCAGATGCGATGTTTCAGCACTGACGCCCATGGTGTCGGAGACCGACGCCAGCAGCTTCAGCCCTTCGCTGAAGATCCAATAGGCATAGGGGCTGTAGATCAGTGCCGCCGCGAAAGGCACCAGCAACAGGCCCGAAAGGCGCAGCCGGGTGCGCCATGCCGGGTCGCTGGCCGCCGCCAGGATCAGGGCAAGTACAAAAATCGGGTAGGAATGCTTGCCCAGCAGTCCGGCCCCGGCCGCCATGCCAAACAGCACGTAGTAGCCGAGCCGCTGTGCCTCCAGCGCCTTCAGGAAGAAGAAGGCGCTCATGGCGCAGGCTGCAGTCAACACCACCGTGTGGGTGACGCCTTCATGAAGGTTCCAGCCGAACTGGTAGAAGAGCGAATAGGAAAAGACACACAGGGCTGCAAGGCGCGTGTCGTGAATGGCCTTGCGTGCAATCAGAAACAGAAACAGCGCGGCAATCGAGATCAGGGTGTATTTGACGAAAAGCGCTGCCCAGATCGTGGGGCCGAACAATTGCTGCGCAGACCAGAGCAGCCACTCGTAAAGCGGCGGCTGACGCAGCATGTAACCGGGTTCCAGTGTCTGCACCAGAACGTTCTCGAACATATCGTCCGTACCAAGGACGGGCGTGTTCAACGCCCTCAGCAGGATATGCGCGAGCCCCCAAAGGGCGACGACGCCCCAGACCCCGAGGGGCATGGCATAAAACGGAGCCGGCCCTGTACCGGCGGTCGAACTGCGAAACATCATGGCAGGGGGATACTAGATTTTCAGAAGCCTGTAACCTCGCATTTTCCCTTGCGAAAACAAAAACGCGCGGCTCGACGCCGCGCGCTTCAAGCGTTCAGCCGGCAGGCCTTAAAGTGCAGGCAAAGGCGGCAGCGGCGTCTTCAGCCACTTCTCTGACAGCTCGCCCAGCTTGCCGTTCAGCTTCTTGTGCAGAACGAAAACGTTGACCCATTGCAGAAGGTCGATGTTGCCCGTCTTCACACCGATGAAAGACGGCGAATTGGCGATGATGAACTTGTTTTCCAGATTGAAGTCCGGGTTGTCATTGGAAATGCCCAAAGCCACCATGTTGCCGGTCACGATAACGTCGGCCTGGCCGGAAACATAAGCCGCAATGGTGGCGGCGTTGTCGCCAAACCTGATGATCTCCGCATCTTCCGGTGCATCCGCCGTGATTGCCAGATCTTCAAGCGTGCCGCTGGTCACGGCTATTTTCTTGCCGGAAAAATCCGCGATGGTGGACACCGCCACGTCAGGCTTGGCAAAGGCTCCGGAAAAGAACGGAGCATAGGCGTGAGAGAACCAGATCGACTTTGCGCGTTCCGGATTGGCGCCGAGCGTTGCAATCACGAGATCGGCCTTGTCGGTTTCCAGAAACGGAATGCGCTGCTTGGAAGTGACGGGCACCAGCTCCAGCTCCACGCCAAGGTCTTCCGCGATCATCTTTGCGACGTCGATATCGTAGCCTTCATATTCGCCTTCGCTGCCCAGCGAACCAAAAGGCGGAAAATTCTCCGGTGTAGCGATCTTGATCTTGCCGGCTTCCAGAATGTCCTTCAGCTCTGCAGATGCAGGACTAGCAATCATCAATGCGGCAGACACTGCCAAGCCTGTCAGCACCAAAATTTTTTTCAACATTACGCGACCCTCCTTCGGTTGTTCTTGAAGCGCGATTTGTCAGGCGGCGGCGGCAGCCCCGCCCTTGGACGATGTGGACCCGAGGCGCTTTTCAAGGCGCCGCGACCACACAGACAACGGAAAACAAAGAGAAAAATAGATCATCGCCATCAGCGGATAGATGACGAAGGGTTGGGTGCCCGGCACGGGCGCATTCGCCCAGCGCTTGCCGACCGTCATCAGGTCGTGAAAGCCGATGATATAGGCAAGCGACGTGCCCTTGATGATCTGCACCATGAAGCCGACCGTGGGCGCAATGGCCAGGCGAAACGCCTGTGGCAGAATGATCAGGAACATGATCTGGGCGAAGGTCATGCCCAGCGCCTTACCGCCTTCATGCTGGCCTGACGGTATGGCCGTCAGTGCCCCGCGCCAGACTTCGGCCAGGTAGGCGCTTGTATAAAGCGTCAGGGCAATGCCAGCCGCTCGCCACGGGTCAATCTGGATTTCGAAAAGATGCGGAATACCCAGCCCGAGCAGAAACAGCAGCATCAGCAAGGGCACTGACTGGAACAGCCAGGTGTAGGCGGTGAAGATCTTCCGCAATATCTTGACCGGCGAGACCCGCGAAGCGGTTACGCATGCGCCGATCAAGCCCCCACCGATGAAAGCGATCAGAGACAGATATATCGTGTATTGGGTGGCTTCCAGAAGCTGGAACAGGACGATGCCGAATGGTTTGCCAAGGATGGCGACGAAGGCGTCTTTCATCGAACCACCTTCCATTTGAACAACCGGTCATGCAGCAGCGCCAGGAGAGTTTTGAAACCCAGCGACATCAACAGGTAGATCACCGTCAGGGTGAAGAAGATCTCGAACGAGCGAAAATTCCGGCTGTCGATGAAGAGACCTGCCCATGTCAGGTCCGTCACGCCGATTTCCGAAATGATGCCGGTTGTCAGGAACAGGAAGATGAACTGGCTGTTGAGCGAAGGATACATGGCGGCAACGGCCTGCGGCAGGCACACTTTCACGAAGCTGAGCCAGCGCGGCAGACCGAGCGCATCGGCGGCTTCCGTTTGCCCCGCGCCGAGGGACGCCAGGCCCGCGCGCAGGATCTCCGCAAAATAGGCGGAAAAATTGATGGAGAGTGCCAGCAGCGCATGGGCCCAGAAGGGCCATTGATACCCAAGAAGCAGCGGTAAACCGAAGGCGACGAAAAACATCTGCACGATCAATGGCGTGTTGCGGATGAATTCGACATAGGCTGCCGCCAGTTGGGCAAGAACCGGCACCCTGTAGTGGCGGACTGCCGCCAGCAGCACGGCGAGGAGAAACCCCAGGATGCCGCCGCCGATTGTCAGCGCAGCGCTGATCAACGCACCCTTGGCGAGCAGCCACAAATATTCCGGATTCCGGTAGATCTCGAAAAATCTAAGGTTGGACATTGATACCAACCAGAGAAACAAGGCCGTGCTTCATCAAAAACTTCCAATGGTTCAAACCAGAGTTGGAAGAGCAAGGCTTGTGCCAAAGGAAAGAATTGCAGGCGTTCGCCGTGAACCTGCAGCTGAACTTAAGTGATGCGCGAACAACGGAGGCACTTGCCTCGATATTGGGCAAAATTACAAGGCAGTCCGACCTGACAACCAGGCATGACCGGTGGTCACCCAGATACCGAGCTAGCTAGAAATCTGATCAGGCACCGAGTTAAGGCTGTGCATCGTGCAGCTATCACGACTTCAAGGCCGCGGGGGATGCCTGGATGATTAGTCTGGACCGCTTGCCCTATGGACACTGCCTCGACGGATGCGACAGGCTTGCTGAATAGCTGTTATCGGGGCCGGTTTGCCATTGCCCTGAAAGCCTCGACACATTGGTCGGCTGCAGCAAGCAAGGCGTCCTCGCACACGCCATCACGGGCCAGAACCGACATTCCCGTTTGCATCGAGAAGAGCATCGTTGCCGCAGCTGCGGTATCGAAGTCACCGGGAAGTTCACCTTCCTCCTTTGCCTGCTCGATGCGTGCCTGCAGTTGGAGAAGATTGTTCTTCCGCATCTCACTCAAGCCCGCCGGAACGGACTGGTCCTCGGTGCAACTGTGTTGAGCTCCCAGTACGACCATGCAGCCAGGTGGTTGTCCAGCCATGCAATAGGCTTCTGCAGAGCGTGTCAGGAAGGTCCGGACCGCATCGAAAATTGAGGGGGCCTCGTCCAAACCGGTCCAGATACCGTTGTGATAGTTCTCGACGTAGTGAGCCAGGGCTTCGCGGAAAAGCTCCTGCTTGCTGCCGAAAGCAGCGTAAAGGCTAGGCGTGTTTATTCCCATGGCCGATGTCAGATCGCTTAGCGATGTTCCCTCGTAGGTCTTCGACCAGAAAACACGCATCGCCCGTTCAAGAGCCTCTTCCCGGTCAAATTTTCTCGGACGACCTCTCGTTGCCATTCAAACCCTTTCTGTATCGATCGATAAATAAATCACTTGACCCCTCAACACAAGCAGTCCATCTAATTTTGTATCAATCACTACAAAATAGGAATCGACGATGACATTGATTGGAAAAACCGCCTTCGTGACAGGGGGAAGCCGGGGCATCGGTGCAGCAATCGCCCGCAAGCTCGCCGAGAATGGAGCTGATGTAGCGATCAGTTTTGCGTCAAACGAGGACGCGGCCGCAGGGACGGTTGCGGCGATCGAAAAGACGGGCCGCAAGGCACTGGCCATTCGCGCCGACAACAGCAAGGCCAATGAGTTGCAGGACGCGATCAACAAGGCTGCATCCACCTTCGGAAAGATCGATATTCTGGTGAACAACGCCGGCGTCTTTCTCGTTGGCCCGGTCGACCAACTGTCCCTGGAGGACTTCGACACATCCCTGGCGGTCAATCTTCGTGCAGTGTTCGTTGCATCAAAAGCCGCGGTCACGCACATGCCGGACGGAGGCAGGATCATCTCGATCGGCAGTAATCTTGCCGCTCAGGCGCCCATGGCCGGACTGGTGGCCTATAGCGCAACCAAGGCAGGCGTCACCGGATTGACCCATGCGCTTGCGCGTGATCTCGGCTCCCGGCGGATAACGGTAAACGCCGTGCATCCGGGTTCCACAGATACGGACATGAACCCTGCCGACGGTCCGTTTGCCGACGTGCAACGGGCCCTCATGGCACGGCAAGCCTATGCACAGCCTGAAGAAATCGCCAATGTTGTCGCTTTTCTCGCCTCGGACGCTGCACAGTCTGTTACAGGAGCGGACTGGTTGATCGACAATGGTGCCAACGCCTGATGACAAGAGGTTCTTCCAAAGCCACAGCCCTGACAATCGGGCTGTCGGCACTAGTGCTGGTGGCGACGGAGTTCGTCGTCATCGGCCTTGCGCCTGCAATGTCGGCGCAGCTGGACATGACACCCTCGCAATCCGGCTGGCTGGTGACATGGTTTGCCATTGGCTCCGCCCTCGCCGCACCGTTCCTTTCCGCGTATCTGTCTGATACGTCTCCGGCGAAGGTGCTCGGCTGGATGATGCTGCCCAACTCCGCCAACCTGATATTGATCGTATTGCCGAATTTCGAGCTTGCCGCCGCTCTCCGGGTCGCTCAGGGAGCGGCATTGCCGGTCTACATCAGTTTCGCAAGCTCTCACCTCTCCCAGGTGTATGGCGCCGGCAAAGGCGTCGCGAAAGTTTATATCGGCGTTACGCTCGGTGTCGTCCTGGCGCCGTCTTGCGGAACATTCTTTGCAGAACGGTTTGGCTGGCAAACCCCTGTCGCAGGCCTTGGTTTGTTGTCTGTGGTTCTGCTGGTCGCCAATCTGAGGCTTCATTTGCCACCTTTCCAGGCAAAGACAGCCAGCGCACTTTCCCTGCTTCGCCGTCCATCGTTTCTCTGTCAGCTTTTCCTGTCTGTCTGCGTTTTCTCGGCAATGTTCGCTGGCTATTCGTATCTCACCAGCCTGTTGGCCAACGCCGGGCTTGAAGGAGATCAGATGTCCATCGCGCTGCTGGTTTTCGGTGCAGCCGGCCTCGCCGGGAACTGGGTCGGAGGAAGGACTGCCGACCATGCGTTGGCCGGAGCCATTGTCGTTCCTTTGCTTGTTGCGGGCGGAGCCATGGCCTTCGGCCTGCTGGCGACTGCTCCCGCCCTGCTTTTGACAGTCGTCCTGATTGCCTGGGGCATGGCCCACGCTGCCGGCTTCGTGCTGTCGCAGGTGCGCGTGATGACGGCAGGGCCTGATCACAAGAGTTTCGCGGCATCCATGAACATTGCAGCCGCCAATGTCGGCATTGCACTTGGTACCTTCGTGGGCGGATGGATGCTTGAAACGGGTGGCGTAGCCTCAATGAGCGCAACAGCAGCTCTGTTTGCAATACCGTGTATCGCAACGGTCATTTTGCTCGCAGCACTGCCCAAGCGGTTTCGCTCACCTACCCCGGAGGCCGCAGACCGGATCTGAACCAAGCAACCAACAGAACGTCACCGAAAACCTGTTGGCAACTGAACAGTTATGTCCACTGAGCTTCAGTGGACATTGGTCTGAAAGCTTGAAAGGGGCAGCCGGCAAGGAGGTCTTTCCGCTCAAGGCCGGAATGTAGCCAGTTTGTAGGCTGCGAAGGAAAAGAAGACGCCCAGCGTTGCGCTTATCCAGCGCTGACTGCGCCGATAGAAGCGGATGACGGGTGCGGTTGAAAACGTCACTGCATAGGCTACGTGCCCGATGATGGAAATTGCCGTACTCAGGCCAATCAGCAGCAGACCAACCCATAGCGGCGTGTCAGCGCCCAGGCCTATCCCGACAATCGCGATCCAATGCAGTGCTGCCTTCGGGTTGGTCATCTGAATAGCGAGCCCCTGCAGGAACAGATTGCGTCCCCTTGCACCGGTCACATGCATTGCGTTGGCCGGCCTTGAAGCCGCACGGAATGCCTTGAATGCCAACCACAACAGGTAGGCCGCCCCGAAAATCTTCAGAACGGTAACGGCCTGGGCATAAGCGGCAATCAGGGCAGTCAGTCCGCCAACCGTGAAAGTTGCCCATAGACCGGAGCCTGCGCCTACACCCAACGCGAGCTGGGTGCCGGACTTGCGACCGCGTTCCATCGACGTCCCGATGATGGCGAGGATGTTTGGTCCAATGCTGACGAAACCAAGAGAGAAGATGCCGAGAGCCAGAAAAAGGCTCGCAAGATGCTCGTTCATTGCCCCTCCCAGATGTGGATGGCATTACGTGCGCAGCAGCGCATCGGCCCGATCAGAGCACGCAACGTGCCTTCAGTCCAGAAAGGTCCAGGTATCCGCGCCATCGAAGTGACGCAGCCCGATGGCTTCGATGGTTCCAGGAGGTGCAAGCCGGAGGTTGACTGCCAACCGACCGGGAAACTCAGCCGACAGACTTTGCCAGTGGGTGGTGCAGCCGCAAGTGTTGCAGGTGTGGAAAGCCAGTCCCTTGTCGCCCCAGACGTAGCTGAGCGTTGCTCCGGGAGCAGCCTTGATCTCGATATCGCCAGCTTCGCCGTGCCCCCAGATGGTGCCCAGTCGGCGGCAGATGGAGCAGTTGCATTCAACGGCGTGTCGAGGCGGTGTCTTCATTTCGTAAGACACCGCCCCGCAATGGCAGGAACCGGTGATGGGCAGCTCGACTTTCGGCGCTGTCCCCTCACCGCTCATGGTCTTACTCCAGACCGATCTTCTGCTTCAGCATGTCGCTGACGGCCTGCGGGTTGGCCTTGCCCTGGGACTGTTTCATCACCTGGCCGACGAACCAGCCGAGAAGACCCGGCTTGGCGATTGCCTGCTGAACCTTGTCCGGGTTTGCGGCAATGATTTCGTCGACGATGGCTTCAATCGCACCAAGGTCGGTCACCTGCTTCATGCCACGTTCTTCGACGATCTTCGCCGGGTCGCCACCTTCGGTCCATACGATCTCGAACAGGTCCTTGGCGATCTTGCCGGAGATGACACCGTCCTTGATCAGATCGACGATACCGCCGAGCTGCGCCGCGGAAACCGGGCTGGTCGAAAGGTCCTTGCCTTCCTTGTTCAGGCGGCCGAATAGCTCGTTGATCACCCAGTTGGCAGCCAGTTTGGCGTCGCGGCCCTTGGCGACTTCCTCGAAGAAATCGGCAGAAGCTTTTTCGGCAATCAGGATCTCGGCGTCATAGGCGGTGAGGCCATAGTCGCCCATGAAGCGGTTCTTCTTGTCGTCCGGCAGTTCCGGCAGGTGCTGTGCCAGTTCGTCGACGAACGCCTGCGTGAACTCCAGCGGCAGCAGGTCGGGATCCGGGAAATAGCGGTAGTCATGCGCTTCTTCCTTGGAGCGCATGGACCGCGTTTCCCCCTTCACCGCGTCGAACAGGCGGGTTTCCTGATCGATGGAGCCGCCGTCTTCCAGAATGGCGACCTGACGGCGGGCTTCATATTCGATGGCCTGACCGACGAAGCGGATCGAGTTGACGTTCTTGATCTCGCAACGGGTTCCGAATTCACCGCCCGGGCGGCGAACAGATACGTTGACGTCGGCCCGCATGGAGCCCTGGTCCATGTTGCCGTCGCAGGTGCCGAGATAACGTAGGATGGTGCGCAGCTTGGTCAGATAGGCCTTGGCTTCGTCGGAAGAGCGCAGATCCGGCTTGGAGACGATTTCCATCAGAGCCACGCCGGAGCGGTTCAGGTCGACGAACGACATGGTTGGATGCTGGTCATGCAGCGACTTGCCGGCGTCCTGTTCCAGGTGCAGACGCTCGACACCGATCTCGACCTGTTCGTCCGGCATGTCGAGCAGGATCTTGCCCTCGCCGACAATCGGCTGCTTGAACTGGGAGATCTGGTAGCCCTGCGGCAAATCCGGATAGAAGTAGTTCTTGCGGTCGAACACGGATTTCAGATTGATCTCGGCCTTGAGCCCGAGGCCGGTGCGGATCGCCTGACGCACGCATGCCTCGTTGATCACCGGCAACATGCCCGGCATCGCCGCGTCGACAAGGCTGACGTTATCGTTTGGGTCCTTGCCGAATTCCGTGGAGGCGCCGGAAAAGAGCTTGGCTTCGGACGTGACCTGGGCATGGACTTCCATACCGATCACGATTTCCCAATCGCCCGTCGCGCCCTTGATGAATTTCTTCGGATCGGGTGTGCGTACGTCGACAATCGTCATAGTCGTCAAAAATCCTGTTCGTTTTGATTTCGCGTCTGGTCAACCAGCTGGAAAGACATGCTGCGGCGCGAATTTGTAGCCGTTTGATGACCTAGTCGGGAATTGTCCTGGCTGCAAGGTTTTCCTTGCCTGAAGCGTCAGCTTTCGCACAGCAGGACGCGCCTTTCCTGTCTGCCTGCCTGGCAATCGCGCATTGCGAAGCGTTGCAACAAGCATCCGTGCCGTCACGGACGAGCGTAATGCCACCCCCGGCCTGATCATTTCCAGAGCCAGGAAGCACGACCAACACGCGTGCAACGGAAGGTCACAGTGGCAATTGCTTTGTCAGCGCGACAACACTCGGCCTTGCACCATCATTCCTGCGGCGGGTGCTTGGCCTGGCCAGTCCGCATGATGAAGCCGATAAGCACGGCGACCGCCTGATAAAGCTCGATCGGAATTTCCTGGTCGACCTCAATCTGCGACAGGGCCTCCGCCATCATCGGGTTCTGTTCAATCGGCACGCCAGCTTCCCGCGCAAGACGTTCGATCTGTTCAGCCATGGAGCCCGCGCCTTTGGCGGTGACAACGGGAGCGCCCTCGTTCTCATATTGCAGTGCGACCGCAAGCTTCTTCCCGGATTTGTCCTTTTCACTCATTGCCGGTTCCGTCTCACGATTGCCTGTCGATCAATGCGCCGTATTTGGCCGCTGTTCTGGGTGGGAGCCCCCGGATCAGCCGCAGTTCCTGAAGGTCCAGCCCCGCATCGGCAAAAGCGGCTTCCATGGTTTCGCGAACGGCGTTCAGACTGTCGAAGGTTTCCTTGCGATCCACCCACAAGCTGGCATAGGTACCGCCGCCGCGCAGACTGATGGCAGCTTCCAGCGGCCCTGTCGCGGTCAGATCGAGTGCAAACCGCAGCCGCCAGGCGGGTTCTCCCTCATCATCTTCCTGGTTTCCGGCCCCATCGCGGCCGACCTGCATTTGCATCACGGCCGTTTCATTGCCAAACGCGAGCGGCAGCTCAACCACAAGATCCATCGGACGGGACGCTGCGCGCGGTCCATCGTCCCTGGACAGTTTCGTATTGCTGAGCTGCGTCAGCCGCAGGCGCGCCAGGGCCGAATCCGTTTCCTTCAGAAGTGCCTGCAGATTTTGCGAAGCAGCTCCTGCCCAGAACCCGCTGCTGGTCTGTTGCGCCTGGCCTTGTGGTGCACCATGCCGGGATGGCGCCGGCGGCTGTCCTGCGGGGTGGGTGATTTCAGAGCGGGCACCCAACTGCTGAAGCAGTGCCTTGAACGACAAAAGGGCGGATTTCAAATCCGGCAGCGCGACTTGACCCTGCGGCTGCGCTCCGGAAGGCAGGGACAATTGTGCTTCGCGAAACTGTCCGGACAATCTTACAGCCTGTTGCAGATCCTGCGCGGTCGGTGCCTGGGCCGACGACAAGCGTAGACCAAGGATCTGCTGCATTGCCTTGACCACGGGATCCGGCAAAGAAACGTTCCCGCTGTTCTGCGCGGACATCAGGCTTCCTATCTGGGCGAAAAGGCTCCCAAGGCCGGCCTGCTGCTCACTGAGCGGTTGCTTCAGCAATTCGGCAATCTTATTGACCGGCTGCTGACCCACCGCTGGAGCCTGCGCGGTTGGGTTCGGGGCTCCCGCAGTCGGCACGGATGCACCAACGGATGCGGGATAAGTCTGAGGGATCGCCGTTCGCGTCAGGACTACGGGCTGTCCTCCAACTGTCTGAAATGCGCCGTTTGACTGCCCTGTGGCTTGATTGGGCACGCCTGTGCCAGGCAGGTTTGCAGCTGGAGGAGAAGCGGAGTTGGCACCAGCCCCCGCGGCGGTTGATGCCAATTGCGAGCCCTGGACAGGCGTTGATCCAGGCGGTCCCCCCGACTGGGGATTTGCCTGCACCGTGCTTGATACCGGCGCTCCGGCCCCTGTACCTGCCGGAACCTGACCGGGCGCTGTTCCGGGGACTGCACTTTGCACACCAGCGGCGCTTGTGGCAGGTGCAGGCATGTTTCCTGAAGCAGCCTCCACTGGAGCTGCCGGGTTACCTTGTAAAGGCGGCGGTGCTGGCGTAGCCAGCGTGCCTGCTGAAAGCGTGGACGGCGGCGCCTGAACAGAAGCACCGGAAGGTGAAACTGCGGCAGCGTTCGCTACGGGCTGGTTCACCGATGTTCCGGGTTGCGTGGGCACGCCTGTAACCGTTGAGGCAACTGCTGCCGGCTGCGAAACCGGTTGTCCACCGGTCAGGTTCGACAGGCTCGCCGCACCTTGTCCGGTAGCAGTCGGAACAGGTACGCCTCCCCCCGACGGCGCTTGCACGGCCGCAGACCCTGCCGGAGGTGCAGGCTGTCCTGGTTGAGAGATCCCGGAAGATGGTGTGCCCGCCGGTGGCGCGGTAGCGACTTGCGGCTGCGCGGGCCCGCCCGAAAGGCCATTTGGCGCAGGTGCGCCCCCCTGGGACGGGGCAGCAGCAGGCTGCGTCAGCGCCGAGTTCTGCGGAGAAACCGCTGCCGGAGGTGTCGCTTCAGCGATTGTTTGTCCAGATGCTCCTGTCGGCGGAAGAGGCTGAACGGTTGCGACGTTTCCTGAAGTCGGAGGCTGCGCGCCGCCGGCCGCCGGCGGAGCGCTGGTTGGCGAAGACGCCCCCGGCAGAGGTGTTTGCGGCAAGGTCTGGGCATTGCCGGCAGTCTGGCCCGGAGCCGTGTTGACCGAAAGGACCTGAACCAGATGCGCCAGAACCGGCGACGGCCGCGGATAGGCGGTCGCCGTTGAAGGTTGCGGTTGCAGGGGCGCTCCGGATTCGGATTGCGCAGGAGCCTGGCCAGTCTGGCCTTTTGACGCCTGTACTTGGGGTGCCTGAGCTTGGGATGCTTGGGCTTGGGATGTTTGGGCTTGCGACGCCTGACCTTGAGAAGCTGTCGTCGGCGCGGAAGGTTGCTGCTGCGGCTGCTCCTTGCCCACAGTGATCAGGATCGCAGGCTGCTGTTTGGAGCCGCTGACGGTAACCGTAACCTCGCCGCCTTCAGGAAGTGGTGCGGGAACGCGCAGCTCCAGCTTTGCGTCGGGTGTCGCAAGGCGCACCACACCACCCGGCAGGTTTGCCTCAACCTTGGCCTTGAGTTCCGTTCCCGGCTCAAGTCCCTGAGCTACTGTGCCATTGCCGGTTGCCTGGGGCAGCGGCGAGGCGCTTACCGTTTCAACCATCCCACCGTCTCCAGGTGTTGCGGCGCTCCGAATTGCAGGAGGCGGCCTGGCAGGGGTTCAGAATCATGAACCTGCAGTATGGCTGGTTTCGCAATGCTTGCCCAGAGTTGACCCTGATCAAGGTAACGCAGGTGTTTCTGCTGCATTGTGTCCTTCATAACCGGTGCCGGAAACCAGAGCGGCATCAAGAGACAGAAGGCCTTGGCAGACAATGTCTGCACATGTCCCGTCGGAAGGAGAAACGGCTTGAACTGGATGGATCGCCTCAACGAACGCGCGGAACTGATGGGCAGGATGCTGGACACAATCGGCGCGATGAACCACGTCCCGACCGGTGTGCACACGGGTGCGGCGTTAAGGTCTGCCGCCTATCGATGCATCAACTGCAGCGAAACCGAAGCCTGTCGTGCCTGGCTTGAACGCCATCCCGATGGCGCGGATGAAGCCCTGCCGAACTGTCCCAACGCTCCCCTGTTCAACAGCTGGATCGACAGCTGAAAACGCGGCAGCACCGGCTTCAGGCGCGCTTCACGCGGCGGCTGAGCCAATAGGTCACGGCAGACGCAATCAAACCGCCGACAAAGCGGAACGGAAAGACAGCCAGCGCACCGGCATCATGCGCAAAAGGCTGCGGCACGGGCAGCGCGCCAATCGCCACATCCAGAATGAGCGTCAGCGCTGCCGCCGCGAATCCCGCGATCCAGAGCTTTTGCAGCCGGTCGGCCTTCCACCCCAGATACCCGCCGATCAGCAGCGCAAACGGGTTGAGCAGGCCAGCAAGGCCGAAGAGGTCGTACCAGGTTTCTGAAAGCGTCATCATGGCTTCCTCATAGCCTTGTGCGGGACAAAATGCGAGCCGGTTTCCAAGTTTAAGGACATTAGTCCGGCGGCAAATTGCTGCAGTCTCGTCTCAGCAGTTGGCCGTAAAGCCATGTAATTGAATGAAACAGTCCCATTTCCCTGGCATAACGCGGGGACATGACCCTCAGCTCACCTAAATTTAAACGGTTTTGTACAGCAAAACTCTGTGCTACTTTTGTTAATACAAGTATTTGACATGCATTGCCTCTGGCAGCTCCCATTCCTTAAATTAAGTTTTAAAGGCCATGACTTTACTCTCATCTATTGAAACAGACGACCCAACAGTCGACACGCTCTTCAAGACCGACCGACGCCTTGCCATATTGTGCAATCACTGTGGCCGGTTCCGTTACATGAACTTTTCACGGTTCACCGGAGACCAGAAAGTCTCGTCCTTGAGCGAAACACTTACTTGCGCTTCCTGCGGCTCGCGGGATGTCGAGGCCATTGCGGTTTCCCGCAACCCGGACAACGGCTACTGGCCGGCTGAACACAGCTGAAGCGTTTTCACCCGGTCGAACCAGGAAATCGAAATCCTGCGTTTCCAGATCGCAGCAGATTTGCAACAGCCTCTGCAAATCACCCAGCCTCACCGCTGCATTGAGCCTCGGCGCGTTGTCGCGTTTGGCAGCGTGTGCTAAGGGCCTTCCCACCAACTGAGAGGTTTTATGCGCGGATTGCAACAGTCCCGGTAGACCCCGGCTGACGTCAGTCGGGGCCAGTCACATCAGCACTGCAGGCGATTAGCTGCGGTGGCTGAAGCTCTGTGCATACTTTCAGGCAAATTCAAATCAATGGACATTTCCAAAGCCGAGCAGCGGGTCCTCCACCTGCTGGCTCAAGGCGGCTATATCCTTCTGGAAAAGGATGAGGATGGTCGTGTCATCAAACATGAAACCGTCACCCGTGAAGGCTGGTTCTGGGGTGGCTGCTCACCACAGCTTTTCCATAAGCTGAAATACAAACGGCTGATCGCCTCCAGGAACAGCGGCCCTTATCGGATCACGCCGCTGGGTCTGAAACGTGTAAGGGCTCAACTGGACAACAGATGAGATCAGGAGCCGGGACAGCCTGTTGGCGTCCCGGCAACTTTCCCAACGCCGCCCGGGGGTCAGTCCCTGGCGAAATCCGGACGATCGCCAAGAAGAAAGCGGGGGCCACGTCCCTTGCTGGCCGCGGCGTCTCCTGCGTTGTAGAGCTGGCAAGTCTTCATCGACAGGCATCCGCAGCCGATGCAGCCATCGAGCTTGTTCCGCAAGGCAGTCATCCGTTCGATTTTCCGATCGAGGTGAGATCGGAAATCTCTGCTGATCCTGGTCCAGTCAGCCTTGGTCGGTGCCCGCCCCTCCGGCAATCTTTGGAGCTGCGCTGCGATCTCCGCAATCGAGAACCCGAATTCCTGTGCGACCAGCACAAAGGACAGGCGCCTGATGTCGGCCCTTAAAAATCGCCGCTGGCCTCCAGCGTTCCGGCTTGGGTGCACCAGTCCCTTTTCTTCGTAAAACCGGATCGCCGAAACGGACAGTCCCGTCCGCTCGGACAGATCCCCGATGGATAGAAGATCGGTGCCTTTCATAACCTTCGTCAAAATGTCGCCTCGCCTCTCTTGACCTCAACTAAGGTTGAGGAATTATGTCTGGTGTCCACGAAAGGTCAAACCCTGAAAGGACACCGAGATGAGCAGTGCATTCCTGGAACATGTGAACGTCACGGTCAGTGACCCGGAAGCGACCGCCAAACGTCTGGAAAGCTGGTTCGGCTGGAAGGTTCGCTGGAAAGGTGCAAGCCTTGGCGGCGGCACGACGTATCACATCGGCAACGAAACCAGCTACGTGGCGGCCTATTCACCGCCTGGTACAACCAGCAAGGTTGCCGGAGACAGCTACAGCCACCACGGTGGGCTCAACCACATCGCGGTCGTCGTCGACGACATCGACGCAACCGAAGCAGTGATCAAGGCCGATGGCTATCACACGCACAATCACGGCGACTACGAGCCGGGCCGCAGGTTCTATTTCGACGATGACGATGGCATCGAGTTTGAAGTGGTCAGCTACACGAAGTGAATGATACCCACCCCGTCAGGACGGTTTCCCACCGTCCTGACGGGATGTTTTCGTTCTAGTGGCCCGTCAGCACCAGCGTCTGGATCGGGAACAGCAGCGCCTGAAGCCGAATGATCATCGCATGGACGAGACCGACCGTGTCGACCACGTGCAGGAAGATGAACTCGCCGGTTCCAATCGGTTCGCCCGACGACAGACGGTCATGATTGCTGGTGTAGGCGTTGACCGTGCAAATTGCGCCCGGTGGCAAGTCAGCCAGGCCGTCTTCGTAAAGCGGTTCCAGCAAGGTGGTGATCGTTGCCGGTTTCACACTTTGAGCGGCATCAAAAAGCTGGCCTGAGGTTGTTATCTGCCCGGAAGCGATCTGCGACTGCACTTCTGTCACGACCAGCGGAATAATGGTGAAAGGTACGGCTCCGCAGAACGCTTCCGCCACCATTCCTTCCTTGAGAACCTGGGCCTCGATCTGGCCGAAACCCGCAACGATTCGCTCTCGCTGTGCATCCGTGGGAATTAGCACGCCTGCAGGCCGCATCATCGGGTTGACGATGTCACCTGGGCGCAGGATGAACTGGCTCATGGTGCCGTCCACACCGGCGTAGACGGTCATCTTCTCCAGTTCCACTTGCGCCTCGTGCAATCTGGCCTCCGCGCTTTTCAGGCGCGCGGGCAGATATACCGTGATCTTGGTCTGGATGAGTTCCTGATTCGACTGCGCCGCGCGCAGTGCGCCGGTTCGCGCATCCACCGTGTTCTGCAGCTTTTCGATGTCCCGTTCACTCACGACATTGGCATTGCGGGTGAAAAGCTCCTGCCTCGTGTCTAGCTCGTCCTGCGCCTGCTTCAGTGCTGCCTGCGCCTGCTCGGTCTGGGCATTGGCAACAGCCAGTTCGCTCTGGGCCAGCGCAAGCTCTCCCTGGATTTCGACCAATTGCTGTTGCGCGGTCACGACATCCGCTTCCTGGCGCGTGCTGTCGAGCTTGAAAATCGGGTCACCTGCCTTGATGTCCACCTCAAGCTCACGCGGCACGAAGGTTTCGACGACCCTGCCGGAACTTTCCGGCAGTATCGGAATTGTCCGGAATGTCGAAACCGCCGTAGTTGCCGTTGGATGAAAATAGAAAATCAGCGTGATCAGGGACACGGTCAGCATCAGGCACAGCACGATGCCGTAGCGCAGCTCGAACCAGACCGAATAGAGCGTTATTTCCCGGCCGATGCGCTTTCCCTGCACATATCTGCGGATCAGATAGTCGGGCAATATGGTGAGAAGGGAACAGAACAGGAGCTCAAACATGTTTGTTCTCCTGTTCGGCTGTCGATGCAGTGGAAAGACCGGTTGGCGTTGACGGTGGTTCGTGAGGCGCTCCCTCCGACGCACTCGTGCCGGCCTCCAGCTCCTGCTCTTCCTGCTCAAGATCATGCTCGACCAAGGTTTCGGACGAAACACCACCCGTTCCGGCCAGACGACTCAGGGAATGGGCCATCGATTCCAGCGGTGTCCAGAAATCGGGAAGCTGAATGAAGGCGAGCAGAAGCGCTGCGACCCAGAAGATGTTGTTGTGTGTGAAAAGAGCTAGAAGACCGAGGACTGCAACAAGCTCGAACTGCATGCGCCCGTGTTTGTGGGCTAGCCGTTCAGGGATCGAATGCAGGTGCAGATAGAACACCCCGACAAGGATCCCGCCGAAAATCAGCACGACCAGCATCACGGTAAAAAGCCAATCACCACCGTCCGCAGCCGGTATGAAAGGCGGCAGATGATGCGGAGCAAGCTCGTGCATATTTTCCGCCATCGGAATTCCCCCTTACGCCCTCGCTCCGCCCGATATGGCGGAAGCAGTAGCGTAACCTTAAAAGGGATTTCCGGTCATGCGTATGAAAAAGTGTGACTTTGGAGGACTTTGACACAACCTATCCGGCCGCAACCCTTCAGCCACCAACCGGATAGATCTGTTCTTCTTGCCGCTCTGGCAGCCCCCCGCAAATAGCGGTGTTAGCGGGGTGCCATGCGGATCGCGCCGTCGAGACGAATGGTTTCGCCGTTCAGCATGTCGTTTTCGCAGATGGATTTGACCAGCTTCGCATATTCGGTCGCCTTGCCGAGGCGCGAAGGGAACGGAACTTGTTGGCCAAGCGAATCCTGGACCTCCTGTGACAGACCCAACAGCATGGGCGTCTCGAAAATGCCCGGTGCGATCGTCATGACACGAATGCCGGACTTGGAAAGGTCACGGGCGACAGGCAACGTCATTCCTGCAACCCCTGCCTTGGAGGCTGCATAGGCCACCTGACCGATCTGGCCATCGAAGGCAGCAACCGAAGCCGTGGAAACAATCACACCACGTCCACCGTCGGCCGTGACAGGCTCCAGTGCGGCCATGCCCGTTGCTGCAATCGACAGGCACCGGAAAGACCCGATCAGGTTGACGGAAATCACCTTCTCGAACATGTCCATCGGGTGAGGTTCGCCGCGAGACGTCGTCTTCGCCACAGGTGCAATACCCGCGCAATTGACCAGAATCCGCTCCTGACCGTGGGCTGCGCGCGCCTTTTCGAAACCGGCTTCGACGCTCGCCTGGTCAGTCACATCGACATCGGCAAAGACGCCGCCAATTTCTGCGGCGACCTCTTCCCCCTGACCGGCATTGCGATCGAACAGCGTTACCTTGAGGCCTTCGGCCGCGAGCATGCGCGCGGTGGCGGCTCCGAGCCCGGATGCACCGCCTGTCACGATGGCTGAAAGTGTTGAGTCCAGTTTCACAGAAACCTCCAAACGGATGCAATTCATTGAAATCAATGAATTTAATCTACTCAATTGACGATTAGGTCAATTTTGAAGGCAAATTGGCCCAGATTGACGGTTCGGTCAAGTGTTTCGGTATTGACCAAAAAGGCAGTTCGGCGGGCCTTCAACGGCCTATCTGGCCAGAACCACCAGGTCGACAGGACGCTTGATACCCTGGACTGCCGCATCCGACCTTGCTTCGATCAAGGGCAGGTCGTGCCCCTGTGCAACGGCCAGATCAAATGTCGCCTTGTCTGTTAGCGCCTTGGTTCCCTGGCTCTTGTTGGCGTCTTCCAGCTTGGCAGCGCAGTTGACGGCATCACCAATCACCGTGAATTCCAGGCGCTCCCTGGAACCGATCACACCGACCGTGACCGGCCCGGCGGCAGCCGCTGTTCCAATGCGCAATTGTCCCGGCCAGCCGGCGTCCCGAAAACGCTGCTGTTCCCGCTCCACGGTTTCCACCAGACGTCTTGCAGCCCGAAGCGCATCGGCGGCGTAGGTCGTGGAGGGATAGACAGCACCGAAGGTTGCCAGGATGCCGTCACCCAGAAACTTGTCTACCCGTCCTCCTTCCTCAACGATCACATCAACAGCCAGGTTCTGGTACTCGGCCAGGACCGCCAGCACAGTTTCCGGAGGCAGAGTGGCGGAGGTGGACGTAAAGGAACGGATGTCGGCATAAAGAATGGCGGCATCGCGCAAGCTTCCTTCGCCGGCCTGCAACTCCGTGTCCGCTCCGGTGATAGAGGCCGCAACTTCCGGCGAGAAGAAGCGGCTCAGGTCCATTGCAGCCGCGTGGTCTTTCGAAGCCTCGAACAGCATCGACCGTCCCCTGTAGAGGGCAACGGACAGAATGACCGTCACGGCCAGGATAACCATGGTCTTGTCCAGTTCGGCACCAATCAGGATGGTGTTGCCCGTCAGGTAGTCGACATAATTACGGGTCACGCGCATGTGGTCCATGTCTGCGAACACCGCATAAAACACCAGTCCGAGCCAGCCCGTGACCGCCACAAGACCTGTGGTCAATACGAAACGCGGATCGAACCGCAAAGCCCTTAGCCCGATGAAGAGGAAGACATACATCAAGGTTGGGGTCTTCAGATAGAACGTCGGATGCTGGCCGTATTGAATGTGAAACGAAAAGATCAACCCGACCAGGAGAGCCATGTCGACACCGATCGACACAAATAGATACCAGCGCGGCAATTCAAACCTGTACGACAGCACAAGCCGAAGGACGGTGAACAGAAAGTAGGCTGCAAGGGCAATAGGCACAAAGTTGAAACCGGCCGATCCCTCAGCCCTTGGTGCAATGGCGTAAAGCAGTGAGAAAAACAGCACGAGCCCAAGCTGGACCCAGCCGATCAGGCGCTCGGAGGACGCTTCTCGGGCACGGATTTCGGCCCTGACCCGTTCCGGAATGCCGGTATCCGGAGGTCCGCCTTGCAGGATGTAACGCAGTGTCTGGGATATGGTGGTCATCTCGCCGCCGATAAGACGTTGCTCGTGCGCGGATTTTCCACCGGCACTGCGGATTGCGCAAGCGACCCCGCGGTAAAGTGAGTGGACGTGAGCAGGCCCTTACCGGCTGCCTTGCAAACGCAATTGCTCAACACTGCGCACAAGTTCGGCTTGACGTCGCGACCCGGTCTTGGAGAGCGCAGCCTTGATCTGGTTGCGCACGGTATAAATGCTGATCTCACGGTCCTGGGCTATTTCCGCCGGTGTCCGGCCATCTGCGAGCTTCAGGACCGTTGCCGCTTCTGCCGGGCTGAGGCCAAGCTTCTTCTGCATTTGAGCCAGGAACGTGTCGCTGCCTGCTTCGGGCCTGACCGCCAGAAGTACTGCAGAGACCGCCTTGTTCATGAAAACACCGAAGGGCGTCTTGTCCAGATCCCCCAGTTGCAAACCTATTGAGCGACAGGTCCAGTTCCTGCCTCTGCCATCCGTTGCCTGCCAGTTCCGAAACACATCGAAACCACCCATGGATTGTAGCTGCACGAAACCAGCGAACCTGCCTTGATCCTCTTCGGACCGGAAATGCAGACGCCTGTCGAAACCACAACCGACAAGAGAGCCTGAGGCCAGGAGATTTTGCGCCTCCGCGCAGGCATAGTGGATCCGCATCGCGGTATCGATCACAAAAATCGCCGTCCCAGATCCCATGAGATGTTGTTCAGCAGCCCATTTCTCGAAGGTCAGTCCGGAGATGGTCCGATTTATTTCCAGTGACTGGCGGATGACCGGGGCGAGTTGCGCGCACAGGCGAAGCCAGTCGTCTTCGTATTTGTCGCGGTCCTTCGAGCGCATGTTGCCACCGAGCAGGAACATGCGATCGCCATCCAGTGCCAGCATCGACCCACCGCCACCGGTAATATCTTCAAGAGGCAACAAAAGGTCGGCGTAGAACTGGGTCTTTTTCAGCGTTTCAGGTCGGCACAGCTGATGGGTTGATACGACGTCTCCCACCTTGCAGGTGGCAAAGTTGGCAGCAAACGGGTTCTTGTCCGCGTAGTGCTCGTCGTAAAGTTCCAGAATGTACGGGTCGTATCCTGACGAAAAGGTGAGCGGCGTGGCTTTGGTCAGGTCGTCGTAGCCGATCAGCTGCGTGCATACGCGCGTACCAAGGCTGCAGCTCAGCGTGTCGAGAAAAACCTGCCACCGCCCAGGATCCAGTGCCGCCGATACAGCAAGGTTCGACAGCCTAATCAATTCTTCTGCTGCGACAGCCAACCCTTCCCCCCGGGAGTTCTTGCGGCATCACGCCAGTAAACGAAATCGGGCAGACCAGATTGACGCTTCAGCTTCCGCTAAGCCCGCTCCGCCCTGCGACGCTCCACCTCAATACATATGCAAAAAACGGAGGCAGCGCGTTAACATTGATCAAGTTCCGACCATTTCGTCATTGCGCCAGTCTTGCAGAGGCCGGCACACTTCCAATTACTGGCCAACTATCCGCCCTTCCCCAGCTGCGGAAAATACATATTTATAGTCCAAATGGACCATGCAAGTAATTCCTACACCCTGTAAACAACTATTGATCGTATCCGGCAGGCACGTGTGACGGCGTTTCAAGTCACAAGTGTTTGTTTTCCGGTGGCAATCTCGGGATTCCCGCATTCCAGCAACCGGCGATCGATCTATTTTTAAGCCTTATTGATTTTTTGGGCGGCTATTTGAGCCGCCCTTTTTTTATTATTGAAACGAGGCTTGTCTGGCAGGGCGGTGCTTACGGCTTGAGGGTCATGCCTTCACTGGCGACCAGTGTTCCGGGATAAGCGTTTTGAGCGGCGAGACCGATTTCATCGAGCTCGTCGTCGGACCTGCGCGGATCATGATGGAACAGAACGGGGGTCTTTACGTTGCCGGCCTTTGCCAGCTCGACGGCCTTCTGCCAGGTGGAGTGTCCCCAACCCTTGTAGGTGTCGTATTCGTCGTCAGTGAACATGGCGTCATAGATCATGACGTCGGAATTGCGCACGAAATCAGGTAGAGCTGCATCAATTTCCGGATCGCCATGTTCGTGATCCGTGATGATGCAAATCGATTTGCCCTTAAATTCGAAGCGGTAACCACACGCTCCACCGGGGTGGTTAAGCCGCGTGGTGCGGATGACGAGATCATCGGTGCGCGGGATGAGGTCTCCGGCATTGAAGGACTTGAACTCGACCGCCTTCAACGTCTTGGCCGCCACTGGAAAGATCGGCGGCGACATGATCCGGCTGACGATGTCAACGAGGCTGGTTTCGTCCTGAAAGTGTCCGGCCCAGGCAGTGACGGAGAAGCTCGGATCATAGGCGGGTTTAAAAAAGGGAAGACCGCAGATGTGGTCGAGATGGGTGTGGGTGAAGAGCAAATCGAATGTTCGTGTCTTGCACCCGCAGATTTCCACGCCCAGGTTTCGAGCGCCGGAACCGCAATCGACCAGAACCAGTGCGTCGCCGGCCCGGATCTCGAAACACGACGTTTCGCCGCCATAGCGGAGTGTGCTCGCCCCCGGCGTCGGGGTGGACCCTCTGACGCCCCAGCAACGAAGCGAAAATTCCTCAGCCACGTGTTACTCCCTAACCGCTGGCAGCCCCTCGACGTGCGTCGGCAAGATCCCGGGTCGTCCGTTCAAGCCGCAGCGCCAGTGTCCGCATCACCTCCAGCGAGATATCCGGAAATTCTTTCAATAGTTTCAAGAAATCGTCTTTCGAAACAGTGAGAACATCCATGTCATTCGCTGCGACCAGTGTCGCGGTTCTTGGTACGTCGCACAGAATAGCGATTTCGCCAACAATTGAATTTTCCGAAACCTGCGCTACCTTTTTTTCTCCCTCAGGCGTGTCGACCAGAACATCCGCATCGCCGGACAGGATGATGAAGGCGCAATCACCTTCTTCTCCCTGGGAGCAAAGACGTTCGCCGGAGGGGTACTCGGTCCGATCACTGATGAAGGCCAGAAGCCTCAGCTTGGTCTCGTCGATCCCGCGGAACAATGGCACCTTGCGGAGTGCCTCGACTTCGGTTTCAAGTGTCATCTTCTTCTCCCGCGCCCGTTGTTTTTTCGTTCCGACCGAACCGAATCGCCCGGCCGGTCTCCGCAGACCGGTTGCCCACCTATTGTCACACCCACCGTCTTACCCTTTTTCTGAAAGCCGTCCTTGATCCAGAATGAAGCGCTGATCGAATTCAGCTGCTATTTCGGCATTGGATGTGCCGAACAGGAATGTTTTGCCAGACAGGATTTGCCTCAAGCCTTCGCGAAGCGTCTTGTCCTCGTCCGTCATACCGGTGGCGATATCGTCCAATATGGTGATTTTTGCGTTTTTCAGAAGACCGCGGACCAGAGCGATCTTGCGGCGCTGGCCGGCAGACAAGCGCGAACCGGACACACCGACGTGGTATCCGAAGCCCGCATAGATGATCGGGCGCCGCAAACCGGTTTCCTCGACAATGGTACGGATAACATCGTCGATACGCCGCCGGGCATCCCGTCGGTCGACGCGTGCACGCCCGAACAGGAGGTTGTCCTCGATGGTCAGCGGCGGCAGATAGACATCCGGATCAAAGGCAACGAAGTTGTCGCTGTTCTTGACGACCTCTTCCAGGAACGTCTGGCGGGCGCTGATGATATCGCGCTTCAATTCGTCGGTCATGACACCCAGACGATGCCGGGCGGGGACCAGCTTGAAGGCCAGCCCGGTCAGACGTGACCGATCGGCGTCTGTCAGGCCCGGGCGTGGCTGATCGGACTTGGCGATGCGGACAATGCGCTCGAAATCCGGAATCTCATCCAGCGTGATGAAGGAGTAGGCCCCGAGCAGACCGCTGTCGCCGGAAACATTGGAGAACAGTTCCAGCATGGTTTCGGCAATCTTGAGGCCGATTTGCTGAAGCTTCTGATCGAAGCCCGTTTCCGCCAGGAAGGCCTTGACCTCATCGAGGTCCGGCACCTGGTCCATGGTGATTTCCGGATCGGCCGGCACGGCAAAGAACAGGTTGTCCGCCAGGCTGGCACTCGCATTGAAGCGATCGCGATGCCACAGCTCGACCAGGCCGCCAAGTTCGGGTTCGTGGGCAATGCGCTCGGCGAGTGCCTTGCGCACGTTCAGGATCTTGTCGGCAAAGCCATCGTCCATCGTCGGATCGAACCGCGACTGCAGACCGAGCCGATAGATGTCCTTGTCGATCTTGACGGTCTCGAGCAGTTCAAGCGCCCTAGTGTCGAGTTCTCTCTCGTTGCTGACACCCGCGGCAGCGAAATCGTCCCAATCGGCAGCAAGGTCATACGTGGGGTTGCGTGTTTCCTTGGCTTCGGCAAGCCGCCGCTTGTAGTTCTTCAGGCTTTCCCCCTCCCGCTGGGGCGGAACGAGCGGACGGTGGCGCAGACCGTAATAGAGGTTGTCCCGGATCGTTCCCGTCCAGACATGCACTGCCCCGCCGACATAAGCGATTTGCCGGCCGAGAGTGGCGTCCGTCAACTTGTCGAGATCGTGGCTGCCGATGCAGACCTTGCCGGAGACGGCCGCAACGAGCCCGGCGGCAAGCTGCAGGACCTCCGACCTTCCGGATCCGTCCGGACCGACAATCGCGCAAGCACTGCCGGAGGGAACGGTCAGCGAAACGTCGACAACCTCCTGCCCGGCCGCACCGCCGGAGAAATTGACATTCTCGAGCTTGACGTCGCCGGAAAGGTCGACCGTATCGTCCGAGGTCAGGCGCTCCTTGTCATAAATATCCGACGGGTCGAAGTTTTCGACAACAGTCTGATACTTGACGCTGACGTCCGCAGTCATCTGGTAGAAGGAAAGCAGCTCTTTCCAGGGGCCAGCCAGATCCTTGTAGGCCGCGATGACCGCCAGCAGGGCACCGATGCTCAGATTGCCCTGAATGACCAGATACCCGCCGATCAGGTAGAAGAAGAACGGCGTCAGCTGGTTCATGAAGTTGTTCAGGAACTTGATCAGGAATTTCCGGTTGAAGATGTCATACCGGATCTTGAAGTTCTCGTAGAGGCGGTCGGAGATATCCGCCGAATGCCAGGCCGCCGCGTCGTTGGCATGGATTTCGGCAACACCCGTGATGCTTTCGCCAACCTTGTCGGCAATGACGCGGATGTTGCGCACCCGCTGCCGGGACAACAGCACCACCTTGCGCTGCAAAAGCGGGATCACATAGCCCTGGATGGGATAGGAACTGATGGCAGCAAGCCCCAGTAGCGGGTCCTGCATGAAGATGAAGCCGATCTGAACGATCAGCATGCCGCCCTGGTAGGCAGGCAGCGCAAAGGCTTCACCAATGTAACCGCCGACATCCTCCACTTCCGACGTGATCATCGGAATGATTTCGCCCGAACTGACCTTTCTGAAATGCGGCAAGCGGAAGCGAAGCACCCGCTGGAACAGCTCGAACCGCAGGCGCCGGAGCATGCGTTCGCCGAGACGTCCCTTGTAGACGTTGAGGTAGAATTTCAGCCCGTTCGAGACGACGACCAGAAACAGGAAGGCAAAACACAGAAGAAGAAGATATGGAACTTGATCGAAATCGACGCCAAGGATCGTCCGAGGAAAATTGTCTCCCTGGACGGCATCATTGACAATCAGTTTTGGCAGTTCGAGAAGGACATAGACCACCGGGTATGTGAGTACGGTGACCATGAGAATGAAGATTTGCTGTCTGGCGCTGTATTTCCAAATAAAACCGAAAAGGCTCTTTTCCATAAGCTCATCCAAACAGACAAGGATCAAATATGTGCAAGCAGATCATATTTGGTATATTAGCGATCCGAGTTAGTTGCGCCAGCCGGGATTAACATTTGCCACAACCGCTTTAAAAGGGTCCGCAGACCGTTCCTTGTCGAAAGTCCCCTGTCAAGAAATATCCGCACGTGACAAGGGCCAATCAATTGAGACATAAGCCTTTCGGGGCAGTTTTACAAATTTAGGGGCAGTATGAGTTCCAAGACGCCGAAGATCCTCATTTACAGCCACGATTCCTTCGGGTTGGGCCATCTCAGACGCTGCCGGGCCATTGCGCAATCCCTGGTCGGGGACTTCGATACGCTGTCTGTTCTGATCCTGTCCGGCTCCCCGATCATCGGCAGTTTCGAGTTTCGCTCCCGTGTCGATTTCGTTCGCATTCCCGGCGTGATCAAGCTGCGCAACGGCGAGTACACTCCGTTGTCGCTGCATATCAACATCGACCAGACGCTGGCGATCAGGTCATCGATCATCGAACACACTGCCAAGGTGTTCGATCCGGACATCTTCATCGTCGACAAGGAACCGCTTGGCCTGCGTGGGGAAGTGCTGCGGACGCTGGAAGCCCTGAAGGATACCGACACCCAGCTCGTACTCGGCCTGCGCGATGTCATGGACGACCCAAAGGTGCTGAAGGAAGAGTGGGACCGCAAGAACGTCTATCCGGCCCTGCGCGACCTTTACGACGAGATCTGGATCTACGGACCGGAAGATATCTGTGATCCGCTGGAAGGCATCGACCTGCCGCAATCGGTGCGCGACAAGCTGCGCTATACCGGTTACCTGCGCCGTGAGCTGCCGAAATCGGCGCTCGAAAATCCCGCACCCGCGCCGTTTGACGAAGAACCCTATATCCTGGTGACGCCAGGCGGCGGCGGTGATGGCGTTGAAATGGTCGACTGGGTGATGCGCGCCTACGAAGCCCGGCAGCGTCCGCTTTTCCCGGCCCTGATCGTGCTTGGCCCCTTCATGCCGGCGGCCGCCGCAACCCAATTCAGCGAGCGCGCCGAACACCTGCGCGACGTCGAGATCATCCGCTTCACACCGCAGATCGAACCCTATCTTGCCAATGCCACAGCCATTGTCGGCATGGGAGGTTACAATACGTTCTGCGAGATCCTGTCCTTCGACAAGCCAACCCTGATGGTACCGCGTGTCATTCCGCGCCGGGAACAGGCTATCCGGGCTGAGCGGGCCGAACAAAGCGGCCTCTTGAAGGTGTTGCCGATCGACCAGTATCCGGATCCCGACCTGATGGCTGCGGCCTTGTCCGAACTTCCGGGCATGGCTTCGCCTTCGGCAGCCGGCGTCGACAATCTGCTTGGCGGTCTGGATATCATCTCCAACCGCGTTGGAGAAATCTTCGACGAACAGCAGGCAGCCAGCCGGAAGCTGGTCAACTTCTGACCATCGCCACCCGCAAATCGCATTCTTTCAAGGGCTGACCGATGTCCCGTATCGCCGTTGTGGTCAAAGGCTATCCTCGCCTGTCCGAAACCTTTATCGCCCAGGAAATGCTTGGTCTGGAGCGGCGAGGTGTCGAGATCCTGATCGTCGCCCTGCGCAAGCCGTACGACCCGTACATTCACGATCTGCACCGGCAGATTTCAGCCGAAATCATGTATCTGCCGGAATACGTGAAAGACGACCCGGCCCGGGTTGCCCGCGCCAAACGCTGGGCGGAGAAACAGCCGACCTTCGAGGCTGCCAAGGCTCTGTTCGATGCCGATTTCGCGCATCAACCCAACGCCGACCGGCGACGGAGGTGGGCTCAGGGTTGCGTCTTCGCCCATGAACTGCCGGAAGACGTGACCTGGATCTACACTCACTATCTGCACACCCCCTGCTCCGCCTCGCGTTATGCTGCGCATCTATCCGGCCGCAAATGGTCTTTCTCCGCACACGCCAAGGACATCTGGACCAGCCCCGACTGGGACCTGAAAACCAAGATCAACGATGCGGCCTGGGGTGTGACCTGTACGGCAGTCAATGCCGAACACCTGAAAGGCCTTGCCGAGGATCCGGACAAGATCGAGCTGCTTTATCACGGCCTCGACTTTTCCGGCTTTCCGGAGCCCAAGACCAAAGCCACGACGCGTGACGGCAGCGGTGAGCCCGTGCGCCTGGTTTCCGTTGGCCGGGCCGTGGAAAAGAAAGGCTATGACGACCTTCTGGATGCTCTTGCAAAACTGCCTGCGTCTCTCAACTGGCACTTCACCCATATCGGCGGCGGAGACCTTTCCGAGCACCTGAAGGCACGGGCGGATGCGCTTGGACTGTCGGACAGAATCACCTGGCGGGGGGCGCAGCCGCGCGAAGAGGTGATCGCCACCTGCCGCGAAGCGGATCTCTTCGTCCTGCCATCGAAGCTCGCGAAATCCGGTGACCGCGACGGCCTGCCCAATGTCCTGATGGAGGCCCAGTCCATGGGCATCTGCTGCCTGTCCACCAAGGTTTCGGCGATACCCGAACTGATCCTCGACGGTGAAACCGGTGTGCTTGTTACCCCTGGCGCACCAAAGGAACTGGCCGAGGCCATGCAGCGCCTTATTACCGCCCCCGAGACCCGTCACGGTCTCGGCCTTGCCGCGGCCACGAGGGTCAGAACAACGTTCTCGACAGACCCCGGCCTCGACCGCCTTGCAGACAAGTTCCGCAAAGTCCTTTAGGCAGAACCCCAGGAAAACCATGAAGATTGCCTTCACTGCCCCGATGAAGCCCCTGGATCATCCGGTCCCGTCCGGTGACCGGACCATGGGACGGTTGATCGTGAAGGCTCTGGAAAGTCTGGGGCACGAAGTGACGATTGCCAGCCGTTTCAGGTCCTGGCGCAAGGATGGCAGCGACGACATTCAGTCAGAGGTACGGAATGAGGCGCTGGCAGAGGAAGACCGGATAAGCGCCGACTGGCAACAATCTGGCTATCGGCCGGATCTGTTCCTGACCTATCATCTCTATCACAAGGCGCCGGACTGGATCGGCCCGGCGCTTGCCGACCGGTTCGACCTTCCCTATGCGATCGTTGAAGCCAGCCGTGCGCCGAAACGGCAGCAGGGCGACTGGGCCTTCGGGTTTGCCGCCGCGGATGAAGCCTTGAAGCGCGCCGATGCCGTTGCCGCCATCCACAACGCTGATGCCGAATGCCTTGCGGCGGTCGTGCCGCATCGTTGCCTGTCGGTCCTGCTGCCGTTTCTGGATGCCGATCCCTTTCTCGCCGCATCGACCAATGCCAAACCGCTTGCGGCAAGTCCTTTGAAACTGCTCTCCGTGGGCATGATGCGCGAAGGTGACAAGCAGCGCTCTTACGAAGTGCTTGCCGCGGCACTGGGCGAACTTCGGGACCTGCCCTGGCATCTGACGCTCATCGGCGACGGCCCGATGCGCGAGCAGGTCCTTGCCCTGTTTCCACCCGAACGAATTACCTGGCTCGGCGCCCTTGCCGGTGAAGACCTGCCAGCTCAATACGCCCGGCACGACCTTTTCGTCTGGCCTGCAATCCGGGAAGCATTTGGTCTCGTGTTTCTGGAAGCGCAGGCAGCAGGTGTCGGCGTGATTGCCGGTGACACATTCGGTGTTCCCGACATTGTCCGTGATGGCGAAACGGGTTTGCTGTCCCCCGAGGGCGATGTATCCGCACTTGCCGCCAACCTCAGCCAAGCCATGCGGGAACCGGCGCTTGTGGACAGGCTTGGCCTGGCAGCCCGCCACCACATCCTTCATTTCCATACGCTTTCGGCAGGCGCTGCCCGGCTGGAAGCACTTGCCGAAAAGGCCATGCGGAACCACTTGAGCCGCCGGGAGACGAAAGACGCATGAGCTTCAAGGCCCTCATACATGTTCAGCATCTGCTCGGGACAGGCCATGTCGTGCGGGCCGCTGCCATCGGTAAGGCACTGGCCGCCGAAGGCGTTGAGGTGACACTTGCCAGCGGCAACACAATACCGCCGACACTCGACACCGGATCACTGAAGATCGTCGAACTGCCAGCCTGCAGAAGTCCGGACGCGACCTTCAAGCGTCTTGTGACTTTGGACAATGAAGATATTGACGATGCTTGGAAAATCGCTCGCGTTAAAGCATCGATTCAAGTTCTTCAGGCCGACGACTTCGACCTGCTCCTGACCGAGACCTACCCCTTCGGTCGTCGCCAGCTTGACTTCGAGCTGGCCCCTCTTCTGGAAACGGCCAAGGCGAGCAGCAAGGTCCCGCTGATTGCCACTTCCATTCGCGACATTCTGGTGCGCAAGAAGCAGCTCTGGAAAGAACGCTGGATGGCGGACCAGGCGCTGAAATTCTACGACCGGATCCTGATCCATTCCGATCCGGACTTCATCCGCCTTGCAGACAGTTTCCCCTTTGCCGAGGAAGTCGACCACCTGGTTCGCTACACCGGTTATGTCGGCGGCGATCCACGGCCTGCTGTGGAAGGACCGGACGGCGAGGACGAGGTGATCATTTCCTGCGGTGGCGGCGCCGTTGCCGAAAGCCTGCTGTCGGCGGCACTGGAAGCCAGACCACTGTCGCGCCGCGCGGAAGACACGCCGTGGCGAGTGCTGATCGGTCACGACATTTCCGACGACGCCTTTGCCATTTACCGGCAAAGCGCGGTGGATGGCGTCATTGTCGAGCGCGCCCGGCGCGACTTTCCGGACCTTTTGAAACGGGCGCGCCTTTCCGTCAGCCAGGCAGGCTACAACACCGTGCTCGACATTCTTCAGGCTGGTGTTCCGGCTGTCTTCGTGCCCTTTGCCCAGATCAACGAGACCGAACAGACACAACGCGCGGAAGCGCTTGCCGGCCATGGACGGGCGATCGTTACGCCGGAAGCAGACCTCACACCAGAGCGGCTTGCCGCTGCCATAGACGATGCTCTGGCTCTTCCGCGCAGCAAGCACAGCGTCCGCCTGGGTGGTGCGGAGGAAAGCGCCCGTGTCCTGCTTCAAGACCTGAAAGACCGGATGTCATGACCACTGACCCGCAGCGCTTCCGGCAAGAGCTTACCGATCATCTCGACTGGTTTGCCGAACGCGGCCGCAAGGTCCGCTTCTGGTGGCGCGATGACGACGCTATCGAACCGACACCAGCTCTTGAACGTATGTTGTCGCTTGCCAACACCCACAAGGTCGATCTGGCTTTCGCGGTCATCCCCAAGATGGCGACAAAAGCCCTTGCAGAGCGGTTCGCCGATCAACCACATGCGCTGGTTCTGCAACACGGCTGGCAGCATAAGAATTTCCAGCGGAAGGACCTCGGCGAAAAAGCAGCCGAGCTTGGTTCCCGGCGGGATCCGGACCAACTGATGGCCGAGCTCAAGGCAGGTCATGACCGCCTTCTGGAACTCTTTGGCGACAAGTTCGTGAAGGCCATGGTGCCGCCCTGGAACCGGATCGATCCTGAAATCTCCCGCCGCCTGCCCGGTATCGGCCTGTCGGGTCTTTCTACCTTCACCTGGCACAACTTTCCGCGTGCGCATCAGCTCCAGTCGCACATCGACATCCTGAAATGGAAAAAGCAGGTGCGCTTCATCGGCTGGGAAAGTGCACGGCTGCGCTTCGACCTGCAGCTTACCCGCCGGCGCAACACCGGCGCCGAGCCGGTCGGCCTCCTGACGCACCATCTGGTGCATGACGACGGCTGCTTCGAGTTTCTAGAGATCTTTCTGGAGATCGCCGCTCATCATGAGGGCGCTGAATGGCCGGACGTGAAAAGCCTCTTTGGCGAGAACGGTTCCTGGCCGTTCGGGTGAGAGCCTCTGTCTGAGGCGAGAGGCGCCAGACGAGCAAAAGTTGTGCGTCTCCCCGGCCAAGCACCGCGCAGATCCGGGGTCTACTCTCTGCGGTCGCCCTGGGTGGCCTTTTAGGGGTGATCTACTCCTGCCAGATGGTCTTCCTTACCAGAATGGATCAGGAGCTTGCAGCTTGGGCTGGTCTGCCGCATAGCTGCGCCAGATCCAAATCCGGTGAGTCGACGCAAAGGCCCAAGGCATGAAAGACACGCTCTACATGCTCGCCCCTGGATTTGAAGACCCCGCCTATCCTGGCAAGACCTTCTATTGCTGGCATTGCGCGCTCATGGAAGGCGTGCTCGCCTCGTTTCCGGAGCTTGCGGACCGGCTTGACGTTCGCCGCATTGCCTGGCCGAAACCGCGCAGGGAAGTGGCCGAACTTCTGGGGGAAGACAATCAGTCCCTGCCTGTGCTGGTGCTCTCCGAAGGCGGATTCATCAATGACAAGGACGCGATCCTCGCCACGCTCACCGAGCGCCACGGCTTTCCGCATCCTCATCCCTGACAGACAAAAATCTGACCTGTTTACAGTCTTCGTCTATTCCGCGGCTTCCAGTCGTTCCGGCTTCAGAGCAGCAGCAAATTGTTTGCGCAGGAGGGCGAGCTTCGGGTCGATATAGGTCTTGCAGAACGGGCGTTCCGGCCCCTTGGCATAGTAGTTCCGGAACTGTTCGTCGGAGGCCTTGAACTCGGCAAGCGTCATTACGCGCGTCACTAGCGGTTCGTCAAAGCGCTGCTGTAAGGCGCGCATCAGCCTTCCGACCTTCACACCTGTACCGGCGTCATAAACGTATACGGCACTGCGATACTTACCACGCATCTTGTGGTGGGAGGTGCTGGAGTGGGTGCGCAGATGGATCTCGAGCAGGACCTCCAACGGCAACACGACTGGATCGAAGGTCACCACCACCGCTTCTGACCAGGCATTTTCTGGCGGATCGGAGCGGATGAAGCCCTGTTCCACCTTCGAAATGCCAGCAATTGCCTGAAAGACGGCCTCCGTGCACCAATGGCACCCGCCGCCCAGCCCGATTTTCACCCCGGCCTCCAATGTCATGATCGATGCTCCCAGTGTGACGTCAGGCATTTCATTTGCAAAACGGCTTGGCGGAGATTCCCCCAGACGAGATCTTATGCCGTCAATTGACAGACAGCGCACAACATAAGATTGTGAGGCATGATCAATCGCGCGACCCTTCATCTAACCGTGGTGCATATCGTCGTTCCCGCAGGGGACGCGAGGGGATCACTGTTGGCTGAAGACATCTAGCCGGATCGCATCGCAACCCTGCTTCGAAGAGCAGGGTTTGTCAGATGCCTGCTCTCTCGATCCAACGAATGAGAGCAAAATGAGCATTTCAGACATCCCCGCGGAATTTGCACCGGTCTCCAGGGCAGGTAGCTGGCCTGAAGGCCTGATTATACGCGCCGAAACACCGGACGACGTGAACGGTTTGACCGTCTTGCAAGGTCTGCCGAAGTTCCGGGCAGGTACCTTGCGCCTGCCCTATCCCAGGCGCAAGGACGTCGAGGCTCGTGTGAACCAGTCCTCTCCGGACAAGGTTTCCCTGGTCGGCATTTTGGGCGGGACTCTGGTCGCCGCCGCCGGTTTTGCCCGTTCCGCCGGACGGCGCGGACATGCGGCCAGTCTGGGCATGGGCGTACACGACGATTACACCGGACGCGGGATCGGCCGGGCGATGCTGACAGAGCTGATCGAAATAGCGGACAACTGGATGAACATCCGCCGCCTGGAACTGACCGTCTTCACCGACAATGATGCCGCCGTCAGGCTCTATCAGACACTTGGCTTCGAAATAGAAGGCACCCACAAGGACTTTGCCTTCCGCTCCGGGTCGTTTGTCGACGCCTATGCGATGGCGCGGCTCAGGGCGTGAGAAAAAGGCGCCTGCTTCCGATCTCTTTCCTTGTCGTCCCGGTTTGCCGCACAAGCGGCAAGACCGGGACCCAGTATCCGCGAGTCCCGGCTGAAAACCACGGCGGGGCCAGCAGATTACTGGATCCCGGTCTTCGCTGGGATGACAGGTTCCTCATGCTCGACATTGCAGAAAATCAAAGGTTTTGAAGCCATCCGGACAACAGCCACGGCAATGCGAACCACACGTGCTCCAGCCCCTTCTGCTCAGGCCGCTTCCCTTTTATCTGCCGCCTTCGGATTGGCCGCAAAGTCGATGGCGGCTTTGAGGACATCCGGATCGCCGATCTGGTTGGCGAGGATGAGGATCAGCCTGGCATTCATGCAGTTTGCTTCCTCGTCACTCATATGGCGCTGACTGGAGACCAGATACTCATAAAAGCCGTCCGGATCGGGAAGGTTTCGTGTCAGGTTCAGCTTCAGATTTAGGGCCATGGTTCATGCGCCTCCCATCGCGGTTTTCAAGGCGGCTTCCACCTTGTTGTCGTTGAAATAGCGCCAGCGAGCGGCAACATGCTGGTCCGGGCGGATCAGGTAGACCGTGCCGGGAGCCGCGTCGTAACGGGCTGCAAGTGTTCCGTCCTTGTCCTGCAGGTCCTTGCCCACACGCAGGACCCGGGCCTTGACTTTGCCGGCTGACACATCTGTTGCGGCTTCATCACCAAAGACAAGCAAGGTGAACCCGTCGCCGATCTGGTTGAGGAACCAGGCCGCCTCGCCGTTCACGTTCACAGGCGCGTCGGCGCAACAGGTGCCCGGGGACATCTTGCCTGCGAAACTGGATTCGTCGGCCGTGTTGAGCGTGCTTTCGACATAAGGTGTGGGCGCCGACAGACGTCCGGAGTTGACCAGTGGCTTGGCAAAGTCGGTCACCTCCGAAAGATCCAGAACCGCGTCCCGGAACCTGCGCGAGGCCTCGTTTTTCGGTGTGATGAAATCGGTGGACCTGGTCGAGTTCAGCAGGTTGTCGTCCGCCGCGAAGGCTCGCTCCGTGTGGTAGCTGTCGATGAGGCTTTCCGGGGCGTCTCCGTCCAGCACCAGTTTCAGCTTCCAGCCCAGATTGTCGATGTCCTGCACGCCGGTGTTGGCGCCGCGTGCGCCGAAGGGTGAAACCTGATGGGCAGCATCGCCCGCGAACAGTACCCGACCATAACGGAAGTTATCGATCCGCCGGCAGGCGAACTGATAGACGGAGGCCCATTCCAGCTCGAACTCCTTATCCTCTCCCAACATCGCCTTGACGCGCGGAATGATGTTTTCTGGCTTTTTCTCTTCTTCCGGATCGGCCTCCCAGCCAAGCTGAAAATCCAGCCGCCAGACATCGTCGCACTGCTTGTGCAGAAGAGCAGACTGCCCCCGGTGGAACGGCGGGTCGAACCAGAACCAGCGCTCGGTTGGAAAATCGGCTTTCATGATGATGTCGGCGATCAGGAAACGATCCTGGAAGAACTGACCAGAAAAGCCTGCTCCGACCATCTTGCGTGTGTCGGAGTTGGCGCCATCGCAGGCAACTACCCAGTCTGCTTCCATCTTGAAGACACCGTCAGGCGTTTCGACGGTCAGCACGACATGATCGTCCCCCTGCTGCAGGTTCAGGAGCTTGTGCTTCCAACGCAGGTCTATGAGGTTCGATTTCTGAGCCTCGTCGACCATGTATTCCTCCAGATAATATTGCTGGAGGTTGATGAAGGCCGGGATCTTGTGGCCATCTTCCGGCAGAAGGTCGAATGTGTAGGCAAGGTCGTCGCGGAAGAAGACCTTGCCGATCTTCCATTCGATACCCTTGTCGATCATGCGTGTGGCGCAGCCGAGCCTGTCCCAGATCTCCAGTGGTCGCTTGGCGTAACAGACCGCGCGCGAGCCGATGGAAACGGTGTTGTTGTCGTCCAGAACGACGGTGGGGATGCCCCGCTGGGCGAAATCAAGCGCAGCCGTCAGTCCGATCGGCCCAGCTCCGATCACCACCACCTTGTGGCGCTTGACCGTACCTGTCTGCTGCTCCTCCGACTGACGATAACTGTATTGCGGATAATGATAGGTCTGAAACATCGGGCTCTCCTCCCAGATCCGCCAAGGCGGCATCAATCGAACGGCATTTGCCGCACTGGCGGCATGTGTCTTGCTCACACATCGGCCAGCTCTTTGGCGTGCAGCCATTCAGCGTGTTTCGGGGCCCTTTTGGTCTTCGACCATTCTTCCAGCATCTGCCACTTGACCTCGTCCAGACGAGCCAGAAGCTGGTCTTCTTCGGGATCCGGGCAAGCCAGTTCGACACGGTGACCGTTGGGGTCGAAGAAATAGATGGAGTAGAAGATTGAGTGGTCGGTCACGCCCAGAACCTCGACACCGTTCTTTTCCAGGTGGTCCTTGAACGCAATCAGCTCGTCCCGATCCTTCACCTTGAAGGCGATATGCTGCACCCAGCGCGGCGTATTCGGGTCAAACCCCATTTCGGGTTTGGTCGGCAGTTCGAAGAACGCCAGGACGTTGCCGTTTCCGGCATCCAGGAAGACGTGCATGTAGGGATCGGGATCGTGGGTAGAGGGCACATGATCTTCGGCGATCGCCAGAACAAAATCCATGTTCAGCATCTTGCCGTACCATTCCACGGTTTCCTTGGCGTCCTTGCAACGATAGGCGACGTGATGCATCTGCTCGATTTTCATGGGACCGCTCCTCCAAATTAGTTACATATGTAACCATATTGCTCCACAGCCTACCCGCCTTGATCTAAGTCAAATTGGTTCCATTCGTAACTAATTTGAAGGCCAATCCACGCAACACCGCCATCTCGGACAAATGCGACCAGGTCGAGCACCGATCCGGGATGACAAACCCTCCTCAAAATCAGGCGACCAACCTCGTGTTGGAATTGACAGGCCATGACCTGCGTTCTCATATGAGGTACCTGCCAGCGAGGAGCTTTCCATGTCCGCTCACGAACACGATCATTCCCATGATCACGACCATTCCGAATTGAGCGAGATAGAGCTGCGTGTACGCGCTTTGGAAACGCTGCTGACGGAAAAGGGATATATCGATCCCCCTGCCCTGGACGAATTGATCGAGACTTACGAAACCAAGATCGGCCCCAAGAACGGCGCCCGCGTTGTTGCGCGGGCGTGGGCGGATGCAGACTACCGGGACCGGCTCCTGAAAGACGCGACCTCAGCGATTGCCGAGTTCGGCTTCACTGGCCGTCAGGGTGAACACATGGTGGCGGTCGAGAATACCGACCAGACCCACAACATGGTCGTTTGTACACTGTGCTCCTGTTATCCCTGGACAGTGCTGGGCTTGCCGCCTGTCTGGTACAAGTCTGCTCCCTATCGGTCCCGCGCCGTGCGCGACCCGCGAGGTGTTCTGGATGAATTTGGCGTAAAGCTGCCGGATGATACCGAAGTCCGCGTCTGGGATTCGACGGCTGAAATCCGCTATCTGGTGATCCCCAAACGCCCTGCGGGAACAGACGGATGGAGCGAGGAACGTCTGGCGGATCTCGTCACCCGCAACAGCATGATCGGTACCGGGCTGGCGCTCGATCCTTCCGAACTGGAGGATGCGCCATGAACGGCGCCCAGGATCTTGGCGGACAGATGGGCTTTGGCCCCATCGAACTGGAAGAAAACGAACCCAACTTCCATGCCAAATGGGAAGAACGCGCGTTTGCGGTAACGCTGGCCATGGGCGCAACCGGCTCCTGGACGCTTGATGCCTCACGCTTTGCCCGCGAATCCTTGCCGCAAGTTACCTACCTGACCTCCAGCTATTACGAGATCTGGACCAGAGGGCTTGAAAAACTTGTGCTGGCCAATGGCCTCGTTACGGAAGAGGAACTGAAACAAGGCCGGAAACTTGAAGCCGCGAAGCCGGTCAAGCGCGTGCTCTCGGCAGACGCTGTTGCCGGAGTTCTGTCCAAAGGCGCACCGGTCGACCGAGAAGAACATCAGCCCGCCCGTTTCCGCGTCGGTGACAAGGTCCATACGCGGCGCATGAACCCCGAACACCACACGCGCCTTCCCCGCTATGCCCGCGATGCTGTTGGCACGATCGAGGCCATTCACGGCGTTCATGTGTTTCCGGATACCAACGCGCACGGCGAGGGCGAACAGCCGACCTGGCTTTATGGTGTCCTCTTCAAGGGTACCGACATCTGGGGTCCTGACAGCGATCCCAAGCTTTCCCTGCGTATCGATCTCTGGGAGCCTTATCTTGACCTTGCCCGATAAGTTTCTCGAAACGCCGCGCCTGCCGCTGGATGAAGACGGCGGGCCGGTGTTCGGTGCTCCCTGGGAAGCCAGGGTTTTCGCCATGACGGTGAAAGCCCATGAAGCCGGAGTGTTTACCTGGGGCGAATGGGCTGAGGCTCTGGGCGCCGAGCTTGCCAAGGATGGCGACGGAAGCGGCGAGACCGAAGGCTATTACGACCGTTGGCTGGCGGCCTTCGAAGGTCTGCTCACAGCCAAGAACATTGCCGCAGCCGGACAACTTGCAGACCTGCGCAAGGCCTGGGACGACGCGGCCAGGGCCACCCCGCACGGCGCACCAATCGTTCTTCAGAGGTCCTGAGGGAGACCATGCGCCTGTTGCTGCCACCTCCGGTCGTCGTCGGCATCGGACTGCTTCTGCTGTATGCCGGCGCCAGGCTGTTTCCGGCGCTGAACCTCACCCTTTCAGGTCAGACTTCGATCGCCGCGGTGTTCCTCATTGCCGGACTGGCAATTGGCGGACACGCGCTTTTCCGCTTTGTCATGGCGGGAACGACCTTCAACCCCATAACGCCGGATAAAGCCAGGACTCTGGTGACCCAGGGTTTTTACAGGGTGTCGCGCAACCCGATGTATGTCGCCGACGTTCTGCTGCTGCTGGCATTCGGCACCTACCTCGGTACGGTGACGGTTTTCGCCGTCGTTCCGGCTTTTGTCTGGTACCTGACCGAATTCCAGATCAGGCCTGAAGAAGAGCATCTGAAGCGCCTGTTCGGTCAGGAGTATCTCGACTATTGCGCGCGCGTTCGCCGCGGGCTCTGACCGCTGGCAACGTCACTCAATTCCCGAGGTAGAGACTGCTCTTTTCCTTGAAGGCGTCGGCCGCAAAGCGAAGAAAGGTTCGTACCCTGGCGACGTTCTTCAGGTCCGGATGGGTCAGGATCCAGATATCGAAGTAACGGCTCGGTTCGACGCCCGGCAGGCGGATCAAGTCGGGATCAGGATCCCCCAGAAAGCAGGGCAAACGGCCGATGCCCATGCCGGCCCGTACGGCCGCATGCATCGTGATCATGTCGTCGGTGACCGTTGCCACCTCGCCATTGGGGTACCGATCGCGCATTTCCTTCGGAACCTTGTTGCCCCACCATTTGAAGGCGATGAAAGGCACCGCCTGCGATGTGACCGTTTCGAGCGCCGCTTCCCGGTATCGGCGAGCAAAGTCTCTCGACACGTAGAAACAGCGGTTCTGGCCTGTGGCAAGACGGCCAAACAGGCTTTCATCGGGCTTGTCGGTGACACGCACCGCGATATCGGCCTCGCGCCGGTGCAGGCTCAAAATTTCGTTGGCCGCGTTCATGGTAACGTCGATGCCCGGGTGCCGCTCCTTGAAGCGCGCGACAATCTCGGCCAGCTGCACCTGGAAAACAAGCTGTGCTGCCGTGACGCGCAGCGGGCCTTCGAGTTCATCGTCCTTGGCTGCAATGCGCATGTCCAGCGCAAGCACTTCCAATTCCATCCGGCGGGCGGCTTCAACCGCCTCTTCGCCGGCGGTGGTCGGCGTGAACCCTTCCGGCAGACGGTCGAACAGGCGTGCGCCGATTTCCTCTTCCAGCGCCGACAGCCGCCGTGACACTGTAGAATGCGTCACACCAAGGCTACGAGCGGCCTTTGTCAGGCTGCCGGCATTGGCAATGGCGAGCACGAATTTCAGATCATCCCAGCTATACATGGCGCGTGCATTTTTGCACAGTTCGATTACGAATTTGAAGAATTTTTCGCATTCGGGCTCTGCGATACGTTTCTGGCATCTCAAACAAAGGAGACCAAGAGATGTCCATTCAAGCGATTGCCATGATCACGGTGACGGATCGCGAAGCGCTCGGCGCCTATCGTGAAAAAGCTGCAGACGCTCTCGCACGCCATGGCGGCAGCGTCATTGCAGCGGATCCCGCACCTCTGGTCCTGGAAGCGGCTATCGATGCGCCGAACATGGTTGCCCTGCTGTCCTTCCCCACGCCCGACGCCGCCAAGGCCTGGCATCGCGACCCGGACCTTGCCGATGTACACGCCCTTCGGAACAAGGGCGGCAAGTCGACGATTGTCGTGCTTCCGGGTTGATCACCTGTCACTGGGCAAATCGTCCTCTCGAGGAGGATCACCAAGTGCACTCCAAGAACAGGGGAGCCGCTGCCTGAGCACGCCTCCCCCTCTGGAAACAACACACCCCTGCCTCCTCAGGCTGAGGAGGCAGGGGTGTGTTCGCCATATTCAATGCTGTTTTTCGGGCTCTCCGGCGCTTACCGAACCGGCTTCACCAGGCGCATGCGCCAGGTGACGCCTTTCTTGTCGGAGACGAGACGATAGTCATCGAGCACTTCCCACTTGCTGGTATCGTCGGTTGCTTCCCAGAGCTTGTTGATCAGCTTGTTTGCACCTGACTCCGGCTTTTTCGGTGAATACATCGACAGGGCGATAACACCGTTTTCCTTCAGGAACGGGGCGTAGCGGGCAACGACGGCAGCCGGGTCATCCGCGAAGTGAAGAACCTCGTTGAAGACAATGGCGGAGAACGTTTCACCTTCCTGCGCTTCGAAAGTGTGCATGTCGCCTGCCCGCAGGCTGGCGATGGCCGGGTCGACATTGGCGATCTGCAGGGAAGCCGGGGAAAGATCCATGCCGACATAGCGCTTGACGCCCATGGGCTGCAAACGCTCGTAGAGCAGGCCTTCGCCGCAGCCGATATCGAGAACGTCATCCATGGAGCCGGTCAGGCTCAGCCACATGCCGATAATGCCGTATCGGCCGCTTTCAGGCAGCGAGCGCAGGAAGGCCCAGCGACCGGCTTCATATTCCTCGTCCCAGCCAGCGGCGGTGGTGGCATTCTTCGACATTGTGACTTCCTAACAGCAAGACGGGCCAGAACGGCCCGCCGGTTCTTCATATTTCAGATGCATCACTTATAGGGATCTGCCGCGTCGCGCAAACCATCGCCAAGGAAATTGAACGCCAGGACGACAATGATGATCGGCAACACCGGAGCCATCAGCCATGGATAGACGGTCACCACCGAAATGTTCTGCGCTTCGTTCAAGAGAACACCCCAGGAAACCGCCGGCCGACGCAGGCCGAGGTTAAGATAGGACAGCGCAGTCTCACCCAGGATCATGGATGGGATCGACAGCGTCGCCGACGCGATGATGTGGCTTGTGAACCCCGGCAGCAGATGCCGCGTGATGACGCGCTTCGGCTTGGCACCCATCAGGACAGCTGCCTTGGCGTATTCCTCTTCACGCAGGGACAGCAGCTTCGACCTGACGGCACGGGCAAGCCCGGGCCAATCCAGCAGACCAAGGATGATCGTCAGGCCGAAATAGATCCAGACGGGGCTCCATGTAACAGGCAGTGCGGCAGAGAGTGCCATCCACAGAGGCAGTTCGGGAAGTGAGCGCAGGATCTCGATCGCGCGCTGGATCAGACTGTCGATCCAACCGCCGAAATAGCCGGCGATCCCACCGAAGAAGAGCCCTAGAACGATTGAGATCACGACGCCGATCAGACCGACAGTGAGTGATAACCGGGCGCCGTAGACCAGGCCCGAGAACTGATCGCGGCCAAGCCGGTCCGTCCCGAACAGGAACATCGTGCCGCCTTCCGCCGGGCACACAAGATGGAAGGACGCGTCCCACAGCCCCCAAAACTTGTATTTTGCGCCGCTGCAGAAGAAGCGGAGCGGCTGGACATTGTTCGGATCGTCCTTGAACACCCATTGCAGTGTTTCCATGTCGATTTCCGAGGTCATGCCGTAGACGAACGGGCCGACAAGCTTGCCTTCGTGAAACAAGTGGATCGGTTGCGGCGGAGCATAAAGATGCATGCTGTCGCGGCTGTTGGCGCCATAGGGCGCAATTACTTCGGCAAAGGGAACGCACAGGTAGAACAGGATCAGGACCACGCCTGACCAGACCGCTATTTTGTGGCGCTTGAATTTCCACCACATGATCTTCCATTGGGAAGCCTGGTAGAAGCGCTCCTGCTCGGCGGTCATCTCCTCGGTGACAGCCGGGTTGAACGGCGTCGGATCGACGTAATGCTCGACTTCGCGCGTGGGCGTGTTCTTCACGTCCATGGTCATGACGAGGCCCTCCCGCCAAGACGAATGCGCGGATCGAGAACTGCCAGCAGCAGATCGGAGATCAGCATGCCAATCAGCGTCAACATGGCAACGAACAGCAGAATGAACCCTGACAGGAACTGATCCTGCGATTGTAACGCGGACACAAGTACCGGACCGACTGTCGGAAGGCTCATCACCACCGAAACGATCACCGAGCCAGAAACTAGCGACGGGATCAGGTTGCCGATGTCGGCGATGAACGGGTTGATGGCCATGCGCAGGGGATATTTGACCAGCAGGTGGTTTTCCTTCAGCCCCTTCGCCCGGCCCGTGGTGACATATTGCTTGTGAAGCTCGTCAAGCAGGTTGGCGCGCAAGCGCCGGATCATTGCCGCCGTGCCGGAGGTCCCGATCACGATGGTCGGGACGATCAGATGCGCCAGCACCGACATCGCCTTGTCGAAGCTCCAGGGCTGATCGATGTACTGAGGATCCATCAGGCCACCGACGGACAGGCCGAACCAGCGATTGAAGAAATAGAGGAGAATGAGCGCAAGCAGAAAGTTGGGGGTGGCAAGACCGATATAGCCCAGGAAAGTGAACCCGTAGTCCCCCCAGGAATACTGGCGCGTTGCAGAGAAAATACCGATGGGGAACGACACCACGTAGACGAACAGGATCGTCGCGAAGTTCAGGACCACGGTCAAGGGAAGTGTCGGTCCTATGACCTGCTCCACCGGCTTGTCGAATTCGAACGACCAGCCCCAGTTGCCCTGGATCAACCCGTCGAAACCGTGAGGTCCCGGCCAGAGGCCAACCCAGATGAGGTAGCGCTCCATGAAGGGACGATCGAGAGAGAATTCCTTTCTCAGGAACTCGAGCTTGGCAACCGAGGAACTTTCACCGGAGGACTTCAGGGCAGCAATCTGGTTGGAAATGTAATCACCGGACGGCAACTCGATGATGAAGAAAGTCAGCAGACTGATCACCAGCAAGGTGGGACCCATCATCAAAATACGTCGGACAATGTAATAGAGCACCTAAACTCCCCTCAGCCCCGGCACTTTGCGCAAATCAGGCTCTGATTTCTGCACTTAAAGTCAAATTCGGTTTCGATAGTATGACGTTTTTCAACCAAGAGTCAGTCCCCGGAAAAACGACTGGCGGAACGGGCCGGATCAAGTCAGCCCGTCGCCTTTAAAGCGTTCGGTTCGGATAATCTTCCGAACCGAACGATATCCCTGACAGTTTCCCCGTCCGGTTGGTGTCAGAACCAGCCGGACCGGAAAACAAGCGGAACTGCTGCTTACTTGGCCATGTAGAATTCATCCATGCGGTGAATTCCGAAATGGGCGCCAGGATCCCAGCCGTAGATACCTTCAAGCGGTACGTTTTCAACGTTCTTGATCACAACCGGCTGACGAACGCCGGAAACCAGACCGATATGAATGGTTTCGTCAGCATGGATCTGGAGCATTTCTTCCCAGATCTCGGTGCGCTCTTCCGGCGTTCTGGAGCTCAACCATGCGGTATAGAGTTCCATCAGACGCTCGGCCGGGGCCCAGTCGGGTTTTTCACCGCCCTCACCCTGGGTTTCGAAATAGTCACCCCACTTGTGCCACGAAAGCGCGTCGCCACGCACAGGGGCAAAGTCTTCCGGCGGCATTTCGGACGTCGGAATGCCGTTCTCGAAGCCGGACCATACAGACATCAGCAGGTCACCGGTGATGGCGCGCTCGCGCATGTTGTCACGCTGGCTCGGCTTGGCAAACAGAGCGACGCCGATCTCTTTCCACATTTCCTTGACCAGCTCCAGGGCATCATCCTGGACCTGTTCCTCGCCAGCTGTCTCCACGATGATTTCCAGCGGACGGCCATCGGACATCAGACGAATGCCGTTTCCGTTGCGCTTGGTGAGGCCGATTTCGTCCAGAAGCGCGTTCGCCTGTTCCGGATCGTATTCCGCCCACTTGGTGGTGAACTCGGCCTTGTAAAGCGGGCTGGACGCCAGAACCGTGTCGTTGCCCGGAGTTCCCAGCCCGAAGAACAGGACCCGGTTGAGCAGGTTGCGGTCAATCCCGAGCGACAGGGCATGACGGAACTTCGTGTTGCGCATCAGTTCACGCCAGACCGGATCCTTGACCGTCAGGTTCGGCAGGATCGAGATCTCCGCACCCTTGGTGTTGGACCAGAGCGCGGTGACATAGCCATTGTCCTTTTCGCCCTTCTTCAGAACGGTAATGTCGGCGAAGTTGAGGTTGCGTGCCTGCAGGTTGCTTTCGCCAGCCTGGGCCTTGGCCGGGATCAGCTTGCCGTCGGCAACCGTCATGATGATTTCGTCGACATAAGGAAGCTGCTGACCGGTGCTGTCGACCCGGTGATAGTATGGATTGCGTTCCAGAACGAAGCGCAGGTCGCTGTCATCGCGGTTGCGCACCCAAGGCTGCAACGACGGCATGTCGACGTTCTGCGCGTTGTACATGTCGTCTTTTTTGTTATGGAGCGGTGCCCAGTCCCGCGCCTTCACCTTTGCAGCTTCCTTGGCGATCACATCAGGATCGCCGTATTTCTCGTGGAACTGCTTCAGGTAATGGGCAGGCCGATAGATGAACGGCGGACGGGACTTTGCCAGTTCCGGCAGGAACAGCGGGTTCGGCGAATCCCAGGTAAAGCGGACGGTGGTTTCGTCCAGGACCTCGAACTTGGGGCCTTTGCCATCGGCCAGCAGGTACGGCGGCAGACCTGACGGGGTCAGGCTTTCGTTGCTGACAATGTCCTCGAAAAAGTAGCGGAAGTCCTCGGCACCGAAGGGATGGCCATCAGACCACTTGTGGCCGGCACGCGTGTGAAGCGTGAAAATGCGGCCATCTTCAACATCGACGTTCGCCAGGATATCGGGAACCAGTTCCAGTTGCTCGTTGTAGCCAACGAGGCGGGCATAGCCCCAAACGTTGATCAGGCGGACATCCTTTGCCCGGCCGATCAGGGTGTCGATCTTGCCTCCCGGCTTGCCGACGGTTCGACCCTTGGCTTCAAGATCAACGATCAGAGGGTCGGAAGGAACCCGTTCCGCCACGGGTGGCAGAGACGGATCAAGGCCCGGTGTTTCCTTCAACTCCAGCGCGGCCAGTGGCCCCGCTATCAGAGCTACGGTCAGGAAAAGACCGGCCCTTACGGAATTCAAAAACTTCATGCTGCAGTCCCCTCAAGCGCCCCGGCATTCTTCAGGCCAGGTGCGCAGACAAAGTGATCCGGTTCCATTTCCACCAGCGACGGCGCCTGGCCGTCGGTCAATCGGAAAGGTTCCGGCCAAGATTGCGGCTCCGATGCTCTGTTGGCATCTAGGGCGGCAAAATCCAGTGGTGCCGACAGGTCCGGCTCAGGCACGGCCGAAAGCAATGCTTTCGTGTACGGGTGCAGCGGATTGCCGACGACAGTTCGTGTTTCGCCCATCTCGACCAGTCGTCCACGGCACATGACCGCGATCCGGTCGGCAACATAGTCGACCACGGCCAGGTTATGGCTGACAAAGAGATAGGTCAGGTTCAGGTCGCGCTTGAGATCCTGCAGAAGGTTCAGGATCTGCGCCTGTACCGAGACGTCGAGCGCCGAGGTCGGTTCGTCGCACAACAGGAATTCCGGGTTCAGCGCGAGAGCTCGTGCGATCCCGATGCGCTGGCGTTGACCGCCGGAGAACGAATGCGGATAGCGGCGCAGGAAACGCGGGTCGAGCCCCACCAGGTTCATCAGATTGCGCGCGCGCTCGGCCCGCTCCTGAGGGGTGCCGATGCCGTGCACCTCAAGGGGTTCCATCAGCGTGTCGTTGATGGTCATGCGCGGGTTGAGCGAGGAGAACGGATCCTGGAAAATAAGCTGTACGCGGCGGCGATAGTCCATCAGTTCCGCGCCCTTGAGCTTGGAGATGTCTTCCAGCCCCTTGCCGCGATTGTAGAGGACGTTGCCGCCCTCGATACCGATTGCCCTCAGGATGGCCTTTGCTGCGGTGGTCTTGCCGGAACCCGATTCCCCTACGAGACCGAGACACTCGCCACGGCGGATCGTCAGGTTGATGCTGTCGAGCGCGGTCATGGTCTTGACCTTGCCACCTAGGAAAGACCCCTTGCGCAGGGTGAACCGTTTGGTGACATCGCGCATTTCGACCAGGGGCTCGCCCGGCTTGACGTCGCAATGCGGGCGATTGGCCGTCAGTTCCTCCGAGCGGACCTTGATGGGCCGGATCGGCACCAGCCGCTCGTCCCGGTCCATGTGGAAGCTCGGGACCGCGTTGAGCAGAGCCTTCAGATAGTCGTGCTTCGGATTGGAGAAGAGCTGCTGGGCAGTGCCCTTTTCCATGATGCGGCCATGATAGATCACCGCGATTTCGTCGGCCATGTTGGCAACCACGCCAAAGTCGTGGGTGATCATCAGGACGGACATGCGCAGTTCGGCCTGAACTTCGCGAATGAGTTTCAGGATTTCCGCCTGAATTGTGACGTCGAGCGCGGTGGTAGGCTCGTCCGCGATCAGCAGCGCGGGGCGGCAGATCATGGCCATCGCGATCATCGCGCGCTGGCGCAGGCCGCCTGACAGTTCGAACGGATAGGTGTCGAGCGCGCGCTCGGGATCGGGGAACTGGACCAAGCTCAGCATGGTCTTGGTCAGTTCGCGTGCCTCGGCGCTGGAAACATTGCGGTGAAGAAGTGCGGCTTCGCCGATCTGGTCGCCGATGGTATGCAGCGGCGACAGCGATGTCATCGGCTCCTGGAAAATGATCGCAACCCGGTTGCCGCGCAGGTGCCGCATCTGCGGTCCCTTGCGCTCAAGCGCTGCGATATCGACAGGCGGCTCTGCGCCGGTCGGATCCGCCAGGATCACTTTCCCGGATGTAATGGATGCAGCCTGGGGCAGAAGACCCATGATCGTCTGCGATATGACCGTCTTGCCCGACCCGGATTCGCCCACCAGCGCGACAGTCCGGTTCTCGGGTACGACAAATGACACATTGTCGACCGCCCGGACCTGACCTTCCGCCGTATTAAAATCAACCGTCAGTCCCTCAATCGAGAGAACATTCACCGCGCATTTCCTCCCAGGCAAGGATTGTCTGACAGAGGCTTACTAAGCCCTCATTGCATTTGAAAGACAACCAAATTCGCCAGTGGATAGCAATGCAGGATTCATGAAAACAAACTGTGATGTTCGTCACAGTTTGCAAGAGCAGACCCGTTCCGCCACTCGATTAACGGGTGCAACCGAACGTTAAACTGCAATTGTCGAACGAACCTGAAATCATTTTTTCTGCGTTCATCTGAACACGAAACAGACTAGCTGGAAGCCTGGCCGGCGATCCAACGGTCCGGAGTGAATCACTCCGCGGCAGACACCGGCCGCTCCACGGGCCTGTGTATCGGCTTTGACTGCGGAAAGGGATCGAGCCAATAGACTTCCATCTGCCCGCTTCGGCCACGCAGGTGATGCGCGCCGACCGGCCGCTGGTGCCGCTCACCAGGCAGATGCGCAACGGTGTCCGCACTCGCCAGGATGACGACTTCCGGGTTTTCTGGAACTTCCTTGCCAAGCGTCTGCAGGCGTTCGGCCGCATTCACGGTGTCGCCGACAACGGTATAGTTCCAGCGATCAAGCGCGCCGACATTGCCGACAACCGCCGGGCCGGTGTGAATACCGATCCGAAGCGCCATCTGCGGACGCCCCTGGGTAACCGCGTTCAGATTCGACTGATGCAGCGCGGCTGCAATCCGGCGTGCGGTTCTGACAGCAGCCTCCGCATGGTCCGGGCGGGCATCAGGCGCGCCCCAGAAGGCCAGCATGCCATCCCCCAGGAATTTGTCGACCGTGCCGCCCTCGCCTTCGACAGCCTCGACCAGGATGGCGAAATGGTCATTCAGCAGGCTGGCGGTCTCTTCCGCACTCAGGTGCTCGGACAAGGCCGTGAACCCGACAATATCGGTAAAGAGGATCGTGAGTTCGGCACCACGCGCCTGTGCAGCATTCCCGCCTCCCAATCGCATCAGCTTGATGAACAGCGAGCGCGGCACATAGGTGTTCATCGCCTTGAGGCCTTCAACCATGGAATTGAAGGCGAGCGCCACCTGATCGATCTCCGCGACGCGGCTGCGCGGCAGGGGCTCAACCTCGTTGAGCGAAAGGCTGCCGATACGCTTGGACTGAACCGCAAGGTAGCGCAACGGGCGGGCGACGCGCCGCCCCATCCAGAATGCGATCAGCACCGATACCACGAGCGCACCGAAGCCGACGAACATGGAGCCTGCAAGACGCCGCAACTCCCGGGAGACCGTCGCGCTGAGGTAATACTGCCCGACAGTCCAGGGCCGGTCGCTGAAACCATCCAGCTGGGCCTTCATGACGATATATTCTTCGTTGTTTGCATCAACGGTGGAGACGTCGATGCCGAGTTCCGCGGCTTTCTTGAATTCGTCCAGCTTTTCTTCATTTACCATGGCAGCCAGAACGGGGTCGCCGATCGTCTGCCAGGAGCCCGGCAACTTGTCCTGAATGCTGCCGCCGGTCTGGAGCCAGGGAGCGTCCGAATGCAGGATCACCTGATCGCCATCCGCGATGATGAAGACGGTGTTGTCGCCGCCCTCGTCCTGAGCAGAAACGATGTGGGCAAGTTCTTCCATGGACGTCGCAGCCGTCAGCATGCCGGCAACCTTGCCGTCCCGCACCAACGGCACCGAAACATTCGCGAAAAGACCGACCTCGTGTTTGACGAGCGGGCCCCAGGTCGGCGGACTGTCGGCGCTCAATTGCGGCATTTCCTGCATGTTCATGCCGGGTGGTGGTGCGTCGGTTTCAATCCGCCACAGTTTGCCGGTCGGTGCCCGATAGATCCCCAGCTTGCTTCTGTCGGTCGAAGTCACCACCAGTGTGGTGATATCGTGATTGGATTTCAGCGCGATCGAGAGATCCTGCAGCGTCCTTTCCGTATCATCGAAGCCGAGCGTGCCGTCGTCGAAATAGGGCTTCAGGCCGATGATCGCGTTTTCGACAGACACGAAATGCGTCCGCAGCTGCGTCTCGAGCGCCTGGGTGCTCAGGATCGTCTTGTCATTCAGCAGGGAAAACGTGTTGCGAAAGTTTGCAGAGACAGACAGGCCCAGCACAAGACCGATCGCAATCGCAACAAACGCACCGAACCCCAGCCCGACGATAGTCGTCAGGGGCAGCATTATGCGCCGGCCGGTGCGTTTCGATATTTTCATTGGGCGGTGACCCTTGTTGCGAACAGGCAGCTTACCTGCATGACGGTTTCCGTCAAATTAAGGCAAACTTTCGACTTTCCACCGCAAAGGACTGCCACCGCGATGTCTTTTGCCTTTAGCCGGTCAATCGACGCAGGGCCAGTTCCTGCAGCAAGATAATGGTTTTTGCGTCCATGATTTCACCGGAGCGGATCATCTCGAGCGCCTCGTCGAGCGGAACGTGCATCACCTCGATATCTTCGCCCTCGGCTTTCTTACCCCCACCTTCAGCGACCTTGTCCTTCAGATGGTATGTCCCGCGGAAGAATGCCACATATTCGGTTACGGATCCCGGACTGGTGAAGGCATCGAAGAGATGTTCCAGATCCGAAACCTCAAATCCTGTTTCCTCGATAAGTTCAGCGCGCATGCGATCCTCCGGATGCGCACCTTCCAGAAGACCGGCGGGTGCTTCGATCAGCATCGGGTCTCGGCCGGCAGCCCAGATAGGCAGCCGGAACTGGCGCGTCAGCAGCACGCAATTGCGTTCCGGATCGTAGAGCAGGCAGGTTGCTCCATGTCCCTTTTCGTAGACTTCACGCACCTGCGCCTGCCAGTCGCCGTCCCGGCGCCTGTACTCGATCCGGTGGCGGGTCAGCGTTCCCCAGGAATTGGACAGAACTTCGCTATCGGAGACCTTGAGGTAATCCGGGGTGCTCATGGCAGTGCTTTCTTCGTTCAGGAGTTCGGGTCAGACGTGATGCCCAGTTCCTTCAGGATTTCTTCCGTGTGCTCGCCAAGTGCCGGCGCGGCGCGGTCCAGCACGAGTGTCCCGTTCCGAAACCTGATGGGCGTGCGGACTGAGGCAACGGAGCCGCCTTCGACCCCGGTTGCCGGCAGGTCGACCTTCATATCCCGGTGCAACACCTGCTTGTCGTTGAAGACATCTTCCACGGAATTGATCGGTCCAGCCGGAACTCCCTCGCCTTCAAGCGCGGCCAGGAGATCGTAGCGGGCTCTCGTCGACGTTTCAGCCGTCAGGATCGGCACAAGGTCCGAGCGGGCAGCAACCCGCGCTGCGTTGGTGGCGTAGCGGGGATTGTCGGCAAGTTCCGGCAGGCCAAGAACAGCACAAAGGCGCCTGAACTGGCCATCATTGCCAACCGCGATGATCAGATGCCCGTCGCTGGCCGGAAAGACCTGGTAGGGAACGATGTTGGGATGCGCATTACCCAGACGTTTCGGCGCCTTGCCCGAAACAAAGTAATTGAGCGCCTGGTTGGCCAGCACTCCGACCTGCGCATCGAGCAATGCCATGTCGACCCATTCGCCTTCGCCGGTTTCATCGCGGCGGCGCAAGGCGGCAAGAACGCCGACGACACCGTAAAGCCCGGTAAAGATATCCGCGAACGCCACCCCAATTTTCTGCGGGTCGCCTTCCGGGTCCCCGGTCAGATCCATGATGCCGCCCATGCCCTGGATCATGAAATCGTAGCCGGCCCGATGAGCGTAGGGACCGTCCTGACCGAACCCGGTGATCGAACAATAGATCAGCTTCGGATTGACCTTGGAAAGGCTGTCATAGTCGAGGCCGTATTTGGCGAGCCCACCGACCTTGAAGTTCTCGACCAGAATGTCGGCATCCGCCACCAGGCGGCGGACGAGGTCCTGACCTTCCTGTGTGCGAAAATCCACCGCAATGGAACGCTTGCCGCGATTACAGGCATGAAAATAGGCGGCATCCCGGTCCGCGCCCGCCTCGTCCTTGACAAATGGCGGTCCCCAGCCCCGCGTATCATCGCCTTGCGGGCTTTCCACCTTGATGACGTCTGCCCCCAGGTCCGCGAGGGTCTGGCCCGTCCAGGGCCCGGCCAGAATGCGGGCCAGTTCGACAACCTTGATGCCTTTGAGCGGCGCGGTCATGTGTCTCTTCCTGAATAGTGCCGACGGTCAGGCTTCTGATGTCTTGCGATAGATATGATAGCGGCCCCGGTGAATGCCATCAGGCTTTTTCAGGGGCTCGTAATTCGGCAGGTTGAGTTCGAGCGCGCACAGGATAATTCCGCCAACGGCCATGTGGGCATCGATTGACGGAGCCAGCCAGGACGCTGTCGCCAGATCATTTGTGGGATCAGCCGAACCGATGTCGATATGGGCGAACGACGCCTTCGCCCCGATCCGCGGCCCGCAGAAAACAAGCGTGTCGCGAATGTTGCCGAGGATCATGTGATGCGCGTCCGGAGCGCAGCTCGGGTGGCAGTCCATGGCAAAATCGAATACGAAAATTTCCTTGTTCGGATAAATCTCGCGCAAGTGGTCATAGGTTCTGCCATTGCCCAACCCGAGTTCCAGGATAGGTCCGTCGACTTCGTTGACCTTGTCAACCAGAAATTCGAGCAATGTTTTCTGGGATGTCATTCGACGAATAAAACTGTCCAAACGGCTCATTAAAAAAATTCCCTGCAACTTACGACGCACCTGACATAGACAATGCCCCGGCTGCCGTCAAAACCTCCCGTCCGTATTTAGGTGTTATCAAAGGCTGACGGAATACCAGCCCTTGCGGAAGGTCAAACAGGACTTTGCCGTAATCTGCGATCATGCTAACGCCTTAGCTCATCCTCACATTTTCATGAGGGTGCGGTTACGGCCTCCAAAACGGGCTTTTCGGCCAGGCACAGGCAGGCAATTGCGCCTAACATCAGCAGGAGAATTCGATGCGTTCAGAAACGGCGCCGGCCATACGGCTGGAAGACTATCAACCGCCACTTTATCGCATCGACAAGGTCGCCCTGAATGTTGAACTCGCCCCGGGCGCAACCCGCGTGACCGCGACGCTTGAGGTCAGCAGGCAACCGGGAACACAGGTAGGCGCCCCGCTTGTGCTGGATGGTGACGAATTGTCACTTGCGGGCATCAAGCTGAACGGCGAAGCGCTTGCCGAGACTGCATATGCAGCGACAGCCGACCGTCTCGAACTTGCCTCACCGCCTGCCGATCCATTCGAGCTGACACTCGTGACCGAACTCGATCCGGACGCGAACACGAAGCTGATGGGGCTATACCGTTCCTCGGCAACCTATTGCACCCAATGCGAGGCCGAGGGCTTTCGCAGGATCACCTATTTTCTGGACCGACCGGATGTCCTTGCTGTCTACACGACGCGTCTGGAGGCCTCGAAGAAAGACTGCCCCGTTCTCCTGGCCAACGGCAATCTGACGGAGACAGGAGATATCGACGGCACCGGCAGGCATTATGCCGTGTGGCACGACCCGCACCCCAAACCAGCCTATCTGTTCGCACTGGTTGCGGGCGATCTCGCCGAAGTTCCGGACACGTTCACCACCATGTCCGGCAAGGAGGTCGCACTCAACATCTACGTCGAGCATGGCAAGGAGAGCCTGTGTGACTGGGCCATGGATTCCCTGAAGAGGTCCATGCGCTGGGACGAGGAAGTGTTTGGCCGAGAATACGATCTGGATGTGTTCAACATCGTCGCCGTGTCGGACTTCAACATGGGCGCGATGGAAAACAAGGGCCTCAATATCTTCAACGACAAGTACGTTCTGGCCGACCCGGAAACGGCAACCGACCAGGATTATGCCAATATTGAAGCCGTGATCGCACACGAATACTTCCACAACTGGACCGGAAACCGCATCACCTGCCGGGACTGGTTCCAGCTGTGCCTGAAGGAAGGCTTGACGGTGTTCCGCGACCAGGAGTTTTCGTCCGACATGCGCTCGCGCGCGGTCAAGCGCATTGCCGATGTACGCTTGCTGAAGTCGCATCAGTTTCCGGAGGATGCAGGCCCGCTCGCACACCCCGTACGTCCGCGAACCTATCATGAAATCAATAACTTCTATACGGCGACTGTCTATGAAAAAGGCGCCGAGGTTGTTCGCATGCTGCAGACGCTTCTGGGCGAGCAGAAGTTCCTGGCCGGACTGGACCTCTATTTCGACCGCCATGACGGCGAAGCAACCACAATCGAGGCATTCCTGTCCTGCTTCGAGGAAGCATCGTCCATCGATCTTGAACAGTTTTCGCTCTGGTACGAGCAGGCAGGAACGCCAGTTGTGTCGGTGGAAACGGAATATGATCCCGACCGCAAGTCCTTCACCGTTTCATTGTCCCAGGAAATCCCGCCCATTGCCGGCCAGAAGTCCAGCAAACCGGCAGTCATCCCGCTTCGTTTCGGGTTGATCGGCCCCAATGGCGAGGACATGGAGACAGGCTCCGTGGAGGGTGCCAACGTCGCCGGCGATGTGCTTGTGCTCGACAAGGCTCATCAGGACGTCGTCTTCCACAATATCGCTGCCGCTCCCGTTCTGTCTCTCCTGCGCGGTTTCTCCGCACCCGTTCGTCTGAACCAGCCCCTGCATTCCGAGGAGCTCCTGTTTCAGGCAGCGCAGGATCGGGACCCGTTCAATCGATGGCAGGCGGTGCAGACGTTGGCGATGCAGGACCTTGTGAGGCTTGCCGGTCTGGTCCGCGACGGCTCGGAAGGCACGCCGTCCGAAGACGTCATCGGTGTGCTCGCGTCTGTTCTGGGTGAAACCCAGCTGGATGAAGCCCTGCGTGCGCAGGCACTCACATTGCCCAGCGAAGCGGATGTCGCACAGGAAATCGGCAAGGACGTCAACCCGGACGCCATTCATACGGCCCGTCAGATGCTGCGGCGCGCAGTTGCCGCCCGCATCGCATCTTCCCTCGTCCCATTCATTACCGACCAGTCCGCAGGTGGGACCTTTTCGCCGGATGCGCAGGCAGCCGGAAAAAGAGCGCTCGCAAACCGTTGCCTGCATTATTACGCAGTCTCCGGCGCAGCCGATGCGACTGACCTGGTCTGGTCGCGGTTTGCCTCTGCCGACAACATGACTGACCGCCTCGCGGCCCTCACCCTTCTGGTACACGACCATATGCCACGTGAAGAGGAAGCGCTTGCAGCTTACCGCGAGCGGCACACGGACAGCTCTCTGGCCATGGACAAGTGGTTCATGACCCAGGCCACCGCACCCGGCAACGAAACGCTGGACCGGGTCAAGGCATTGATGTCGGACCCTTCCTACGATGCCGGCAACCCGAACCGTGTCCGCTCGCTGCTGCAATCCTTTGCCACCGGCAATCCGACACAATTTGCCCGGATGGATGGTGCCGGATTTGAACTGATCGCCGAATCAGTTCTGGAGATCGACAAGCGAAATCCACAAGTGGCATCGAGACTTCTGACGAGCTTCCGCTCGTGGCGCGCACTTGACCCACAAAGAAGTGCCCTTGCTGAATCTGCCCTCTTGAGGATTTCAGCATGCGAAAATCTGTCGAGAGACAGCCGTGACATCGTCGACAGAACCTTGCAGTAGTCTGCAATACTGAGAAAGGTTAACGAAAGAACGGAAAATCCTGACTTGCGTTAACCATTTTATTCTTTGACGGGTCTGGACAAAAACAGACGATTTGATTCAAATGGAAGTGATTCGGGGCACCCCCGACGCGGCGGTTTTTGAGGCACACTTCCTATGGCGAGAGCATTAGCTGGCGACGCATCTGCGCGGCGCGGCGAGAAGGAGTCTGAGTGGGAGACAGACGCAGGCACAAAACGCCTGCCTCTGCGCCCCCTCCTCGGCGCTCTGGCCGAAAGCCTGGCCCGCTCCGATAGCCTGATGCGACGCCTCATTCCCGGCCTCGCCATCATCTTCATCGTCATACTCGCCCTGTTCCGCACCGGTGACCTTGTCAGCGATTACACCCGGACCCAGGAAAACGCCCAGGTTACGCTCAGCCTGATGGCAACTGTCGTCGCCAGCGGCCTGATGTCGTCGGAAAACGATCTGCCTGAAACGGGCTACCGGACGACGTTGAAACGCATCCTTGCCGACAGTCTGCCCACAGGGGCGACCAGCAAGGGCCGCATTTATCTCGTTGCGGACCAATCCGGCACCATCGTTGCCTCGGCACCGCTCCAGCCATCGCTTGAAAGCCGGCCGATCAGCGATCTCCTTGGCCCGTCACAGCCGCTCATGGTGTTTGGCGCCCGTGCCGGCGTGATGCCGGTTGCCACCAACCTTGGCACAGGCCGGGGCCAAGAACAGGTTCTTGCAACGGTTCATCACCTCGACGGCCGCCTCGGAATGGTGGCGGTGCTGCAGCCGGAAAACGAGATCTTCAGCCAGTGGCGGGATGACCTTTCGGCAAATGTGACGCTCTTCGTCGGAACTTCGCTGGTGCTGCTTGCGGTCATCTACGGCTTCTTCAGTCAGGCGACCCGCGCGGAAGCGGCCGACGACATGTATGCGGCAACCCGTGCCCGCATCGACACCGCCCTCACCCACGGCCGCTGCGGACTGTTCGACTGGGACCTGTCACGCGGCAGAATGTTCTGGTCCTCTTCGCTCTACGAGCTGCTCGGACGCGAACCCAAGGACGATATTCTCAGCTTTGCCGATGTCGCAGACATCACCCATCCCGATGACATCGACCTTCTGGGCCTTGCCGAGCACCTGCTGGAAAGCGGTGAAACCCTGGTCGATGAGACCTTCCGCATGCGCCACGCCGACGGAAGCTGGATCTGGCTTCGCGCCCGTGGTGAAATCCAGTCGGAACCCGGCCGTGCCGAGCCGCACCTCATCGGTATCTGCATCGACATTACCGAGCAGCACGAGCTTGCCGAACAGAGCCGTATGGCAGATCTTCGCCTGCGTGATGCGATCGAGACAATCTCGGAAGCTTTCGTTCTGTGGAATGCCCGAAACGAGCTTGTGATCTGCAATTCCAACTATCAGTCGCTGCACAGCCTACCGAATGCCGTGATCAAGCCTGGCACGCCCTACAAGGACGTGATGGCAGCTGCCTCCAATGCCGAAGTAGCACCGCAACCGGTCACTCTTCGCCAGCGTGGCGGCGCTCCTGATGGCTCCTACGAAGCGCAACTGGAAGACGGTCGCTGGCTGCAGATTTCCGAGCGGCGCACCAAGGACGGCGGCTTCGTGTCTGTCGGGACCGACATTACTCCGCTCAAGAAACACGAAGAAAAACTGATCGACTCCGAAAAGCGGTTGAGGGCAACCGTTTCCGATCTCCAGAAGTCCCGCCAGACCCTTGAGGTTCAGGCCCGGCAGCTTGTGGAAATGGCAGAGAAGTACCAGGAAGAAAAAACCCGGGCGGAAGCCGCCAACAAGGCCAAGTCCGAATTCCTGGCCAATATTTCTCATGAACTGAGAACGCCGCTCAACGCCATCATCGGCTTCTCCGACATCATGACGCAGGAAATGTTCGGCCCCGTCGGCACCGACAGGTATTCCGACTACTGCAAGGATATCTATTCTTCCGGCACTTACCTGCTGAACGTGATCAACGACATCCTCGACATGTCCAAGATCGAAGCCGGTCGCATGAGTATCGAGACCGAAACGGTCAATGCATCGGAATCGGCCGAAGATGCCAGCCGGATCGTCACGGGAGCTGCGACCGAGAAGAACATCACCGTCACCACCGATGTCGTTGAAAACGTCTCGGTGCACGCAGACAAGCGGGCGCTCAAACAGATCCTGCTAAACCTGCTGGCCAATGCGGTGAAGTTCACGCCGGACAATGGCACCGTCACGCTCAGGGCGCGGCCACGCGGAGACAAGCTGCATTTCGAAGTGATCGACACAGGCATCGGAATTTCAGAGCGCGATATAGAACGCCTCGCCCAACCCTTCGTGCAGGTGGAAAACCAGTTCACCAAGACCCACCAGGGCTCGGGCCTCGGACTAGCCATCGCCCGCTCGCTGGTTGAACTTCATGGCGGAGCGCTGGTAATCAAGTCGGAAGTCAAGAAGGGCACCACTGTCAGCTTCACCTTGCCGCTTGCCGACAAGGAAGCCGCCTGAAGAGTTTTACCCTCCAGGCGAGTCTGGTTGTCCGTAGCCCTAAAGCACAGCAGATCAGTCGTTGCCGCTTGTTGTTGCCAGTTCGCTCAGGATGTCGAGCGAACGGGTCCACAGCAATGCGCCGCCTTCCTCCGGAAAAAACCGGCGGCTTGTATTGGGCAATCTGCCTGCGAGCGAAAGACCGAAGTCCGGTGAATGAACCGGGCTGCCATCCTTGCCGCCGTACCAGAGCGAGACCGGGCAGTTGACCATGCCAAGGTCGATACTCCAGGGCCTGAGCGCTGCGAGCGTATCGAGGACGTATCCTTTCGGTCCCTGCCTGAAGCCTTCCCGAAGGGCGTGCCTGTAGGCTGCGGCGAAAGGTTCGACGCCATATACCGACCTGTCTTCCGGTGAGCTCATCGACAGTACCAGGTCGTAGAAGCCATCCGGCTCGGCGAAGCCTTCAAGCATGGCAGAAAACCCTGCGGGATCTTCCTGTGCATGCCGGGTCATATCCCTCACCTGATCCGGCAAACCATCAGCGAATTCCGGACGGTAGAGTTCATCCTGACCGGAGACGATCGCCAGGGAGCTTGTAGTCCCCGACGCTGCAGCGGCGAAAGCGAAGGGCGCTCCTTGCGAAAAGGCAACCACTGGGATGCTGACAAGTCCAAGGTTCGCAACAAGTTCGCCAAGGTCACGCGCGACACTTGCCAGTGACTTGTCAGGATCGGGCGATGAAGCGCCGAGGCCCGACCTGTCCGGTGCAATCAGTCGAAGGTTTAGCTTTTCGAGATGTTCCAGGCCAAAGCCGAGTGTGCCGGCCATGCCGGCGCCTGTCAGAAACAGAACCGGAGTGCCTGTCACCGGGCCCCATTCAGACCAGGCAAACACACGGTTGCCAGCCAGCGCAATACGGTCGCTCCGGTCCGGACGACGGACCGTTTCGTCGAATGAATAAGTCATGAGGTTTCTCAGAGTATGGAAAAGGGTTCGCTCAAGAGAGCGCGAATGATTTGAAATCGGCCGCCGGTGCGGTCCTTCCCTATCCCAATGGAAACAGCTTGGCAATCGGGGTCAAGTGTTGACCGTTTCAACCTCGCCAATCAGCCGCACAAACGTCTCGCGCACCTTCACCTGAAGGTCTGCGAGCTCTGCTTCCAACCGGGTGAAGGTCGGACTGCCGGAGGCCTGAACCAGGAGATCCAGCACCCCGCGGGGTGCTTCTGCCGGCACGAACTTGCCGGAAAGAGCCAGCCGCAACACCTGGGTCAGTCGGTGGTAAAGCCTGAGAGCTTCCAACAACAGCCCGGCATCGCCCAGGGTCAGGAAGCCGGCGTCGCGGGCCAGTTCCAAAGCTTGCTCCGTGCTTTGCGCCAGGATTTCCGGGTTTTCCTGAGCGTGTGCAAGCTGCAGAAACTGGGCAAGAAACTCGATATCGACCAGACCGCCAGCCACCTGTTTCAGATCCCAGACATCTTTGGTGCCTTTTTCCTTCTCGATCCGGGCACGCATGGTGCGGACATCGTCGGCCAGCTTCGTCAGATCACGCGTCTGCACCAACGTGCCGCAGATGCTGTCGACAATCTTCTGCTTGAACTCAGGCGTCGTGGACGCAATCACCCGTCCACGCGTCAGAGCCATATGCTCCCAGGTCCAGGCCTCTTTCTGCTGGTAGGCTATGAAGCCGTCCAGATTGGTCGCGAGCGGACCTGCATTGCCGGACGGACGAAGCCGGAAATCAACCTCATAAAGCGAGCCCTCGGCCGTCGGTGCGCTGAGGGCCGTGACCAGCCGCTGGGTCAGACGGGTGTAATATTGGGTGATCGCAAGAGGCCGCTTGCCATCAGACTGCTTGACGTCTTCCGGAGCTTCATAAAGCAGGATCAGGTCCAGATCGGAGGCTGCCGTCATTTCGCGCCCCCCAAGCTTGCCCATGGCCAGGACCGCGATATTGCCCCCCGGCACCGTGCCGTTGCTTTCGCCGACATGCACGATCACCTGCTTCAGGATCCGGTCGACGACAACTTCGGCCAGCCGTGCCAGTGCAAACCCTACCCGGTCGGCGGACAAGGTATCTGAAATCATCCGCAGACCGATCAGGAACTGCTGTTCCTGGGTAAATATCCGCGCCCTGTCCAGTGCTTCCTCATAAAAGCGGGCCTGAGACAGGGTTCTGTCGAGCCCGGCGCGGAACTCCTCGACGCTCGGCATGGCGCCAAAAAACGCCGGATCGAGGACTGCATCCAACACATGAACCCGCTTGGAGACCGTTTCGGCCATGCGTGGCGCAGCGCCCATGGTGGTTGCCAGCAACGTCAGGAGCTGTGGATTGGACCTCAGCAGCGAGAACAGCTGCACGCCCGCCGGCAGCTTGGCCAGAAAGTTGTCGAACGCCCGCAGGGCAGCGTCCGCATTGTCCGTGGCCGCCAGCGCACTGAGAAGCGCAGGATGCATTTCGGTCAGCCGCTCGCGCGCCTTGGTCGAACGGGTGCACGGATAGCGGCCGAAATGCCAGGCCTTGACGATCGCGGCAGCTTCCGCAGGCTGCTTGAAACCAAGACCGGCAAGCGTCTCCAGGGTACCGGGATCGTGGTCATCGCCGGTAAAGACCAGATTGCCCAGCTCGGACGACAGTGCCGGTTCATCTTCGAACAGTTCGGCATAGTGGTGCTGAACCGTTCGCAAGTGGTCGAGCAGTGCCGTTTCAAAGGCTGCAAGTGTGTCGTAGCCCATCAGCGCGGAAACCCGCTTCATGCCGTCTTCATCCTTCGGCAGAAGCTGGGTCTGCTCGTCGTTCAGCATCTGGATGCGATGCTCGACATTGCGCAGGAACCGGTAGGCGGCGGCCATTTCGTCGCGTGTCTTGCCCTTGATCCAGTCTGCATCCACCAGAGCGTCCAGCATGTCGAGTGTGCGACGTCCGCGAAGGGCCGGGTTGCGGCCACCCGCGATCAGCTGCTGGGTCTGGACGAAGAACTCCACTTCGCGGATGCCGCCACGGCCGAGCTTGACGTTATGTCCGGCAACCGCAATGGCCCCGTGGCCCTTGTGCATATGGATCTGGCGCTTGATCGACTGAACGTCAGCAATTGCCGCAAAGTCCAGGTACTTGCGCCAGATGAACGGCACGATTTCATGCAGGAAGGATTCGCCGGCTTGAATGTCACCCGCGCAGGGCCGCGCCTTGATCAGCGCCGCCCGCTCCCAGTTCTGCCCCAGGGATTCGTAATAAACCAGCGCAGCGGGTACCGACATGGCAAGCGGGGTCGCACCGGGATCGGGGCGCAGGCGAAGATCCGTACGGAAGACGTAACCGTCCGCGGTCCGGTCCTGCATGATCTTGACCAGGCGCCGCGTCAGCCGAACGAATTCCACCGGAGCTTCCGCTGTACCCGCCATGGGCGCCTTGGCCGGGTCGTAAAGAACGATCAGATCGATATCGGACGAATAGTTCAGTTCATTTGCACCGTGCTTGCCCATGGCAAGAACGATGAGACCGCTATCGACTTCCGGCTTCTCCAGGTCATGAGGTGCGAACTTGTTCAGACGGACCAGATCGCCGAGGCAGAACCTGATTGCCGCTGTCAGCGCGGCGTCGGCAAACCCGGCCAGGGCACCGGTAACGCGGTTCAGACCGATCGCACCGGAGATGTCGGCGAGACCGAGCGTCAAGGCGAGATCGTGTTTGAAGTGGCGCAAGGTCCGCATGATACCGGCCTCGTCCTCCGCCCGCGCTTCACGGGCGGCAGACAGCAGGCTTTCAAGACGGCTTTCCGGTGCTTCCTGCAGCAAGCGAAGGAGACGCGGTGGATCGGCAAGCATCAGATCGCGCAGATAGGGCGAGTTTCCGATGACCCCGATCAGGAAACCTTCCAGGTCCGGTTTTTCGTGCAGAAGAGCGTTGAGGGCCTCGCCGGCTTCGGCATGAGCCAGAAGATCTTTCAGGAACAGGGCTGCATGATCGGGATCCGGTGCCGTTGGGACCACCGCGATCCGGTCGGCCAGAACGCCCGCGCCACCGTCCTGGTCAGTTCCCTTCTCCCGTTTGCCCGGCTGTGCCGCCTTGTTCATGCCCGCTCCTGCTGCTGTCCGGTTTCACCGGCTTGAGATCGATCCGGGCGCTCAGCCCCGGGTCCTCATTCATGAAGCGCAAGTCTCCGCCATGCAAGCGGGCAACCGCCTTGACAAGACTCAATCCAAGGCCTGTTCCAGGTTCGGAACGGCTTTCCTCCAGCCGAACGAAACGTTCCTTCACCCGGTCTTGGTCCTTTTCCGGAATACCGGGGCCATTGTCGGTGACGCTGAGGACGATGCGGCCGTCCTCCTCCCGCCCGCCAAGGCGAATAAGCAGGTCGCCTGTTTCAGGACGACCGTATTTCAGCGCATTTTCAATGAGATTCACCAATACCTGGCTGATGAGGTCGCGATTACAGTCTGCCTTCAGCCCTTCCGGCAAATCGGTCTCAAGCTTGCCGCCCTCATCTTCAACCAGTGGCTCGTAAAGTTCGGCAACTTCGGCAACCAGCTTGTTGAGATCAGTCGACTCCATGACGGAGGCCGGTGCCATGGATTCAACACGCGCAATACGCAGCAGCGCGTTGAATATCCTCAGAAGCTGGTCGGATTCCTCCAGTGTCGCTTCCAGGGCGCCGCGGTAGCCTTCCTCTCCCTTGGCTTCCCGCAAGGCATTTTCGATCCGGGTCTGCAGGCGCGTCAGAGGTGTCTTCAGGTCATGGGCGATGTTGTCTGTCACATCCTTCATCGACTGCATCAGCAGTTCGATCCGGTCGAGCATCGTGTTGAGATTGATCGCCAGGCGATCGAATTCGTCGTCATTGCCCGCAACGGGCAGACGGCCGGAGAGCTCGCCCTGCATGATCGTGCGGCTAGTGGCGGAAATCTCGTCGATGCGCTTCATCACCCTGCGGCTGACAAACAGCCAGGTGATCGCGGCCATGACCACCACGACGACCAGCCACAGGCGCAAGGCGTTGGCCAGAAGGTTGGAGAACCGGAGCTGGTCGCCCAGGTCACGCCCAACCAGCAGACGGAAGCCGCCGCGCAGCTCAAACGTGCGCACCATGGCCTGCCGCTCTACGTCCTCAGCATCCTGGCCAAGGCGCGTGTAACGGACCCGGCGCAATCCACCATCGGCCTCTTCGAGAACGGTGGTCGGCAGGCGGGCAATATTCCCGACAAGCGCATTGCCGGCGAAATCGACGAGGAGATAAAGGCTGGCATCTGGATGGCGGGACCGCCTGTCGATGGTTTCGACAAGATCGCGAACACCGCCGCGCACATAGACGTCGGCAAGGGTTTTCAGTTCTGAATCGACGGATTGAACCACCTGCTCGGACATCAGGTTGTCCGTGTTGTCCGCAATATAGAACAGCAGCACACCGGACATCACCGTGAAGACGGCAATGTAGAGCAGCGACAGCTTGAAGGCTGTGGTTCTGGTAAACCTAGTGAGCCGCGTCACGGATCGTATATCCGGCACCCCGGATGGTGTGCAGAAGTGGTGTTTCGAAACCCTTGTCGATCTTGCCGCGCAGACGGGAGATATGAACGTCGATCACGTTGGTCTGCGGATCGAAGTGATATTCCCAGACGTTTTCGAGCAGCATCGTACGGGTCACCACCTGGCCGGCGTTCTGCATGAGATATTCCAGAAGGCGGAATTCACGCGGCTGCAGCGGGATTTCCGTTTCGCCGCGGCGGCACGAATGCGCCATCCGGTCCAGCGTCAGGTCGCCGACGGTATAGGTGGTCTCAATCTGGCTGGCTGACTTGGGGCGTCGTGCCAGTGCCTCTATGCGGGCTTGAAGTTCGGTAAAGGCGTAAGGCTTGGGCAGGTAGTCATCGCCACCGGCCTTCAGGCCCTTGACGCGGTCATCGACCTGACCGAGTGCCGAGAGGATCAGCACCGGTGTGTGATTGCCTTCCCGGCGCAGGTCCTGAATGACCGAAAGGCCATCCATCTTCGGCAGCATGCGGTCAACAATGAGGATGTCGTAGTCCCTGTCGAGGGCCATATCCAGCCCGGTCCGCCCATCGGCAGCCTGGTCGGCGGTGTGGCCCAGTTCACTCAAACCCTTGACGAGGTAGCTTGCAGCTTCCGGGTCGTCTTCAATGACAAGAATCCTCAACATCTCATCCTTTTAGCTTGAGTTGGCCCTAAAGAAAATGGCTGACGGCGGCGATGGATGTGAGAGTCGCCGCCGCCAGTCAGTCAGGGTTTAGCAGATAAACCCTTGGCAATGACCGGCCCGTCGGGGTTTGGGGGCAGAGGGCAGGCCGGTCTTGCCTCACAGGTCCGGTTCGGGGCAGAACCGGCCCCTGATCAGGCGAGGTTCATGGGCAGGGCCACGAACCGTGTCGTGTTGTTGCTTTCAACCCGGAAGAGAACCGCCTTGCGGCCATCCTTTTCCGCCTTGTCCAGCGCCTTCAGCACGTCGGACGGGCTGTTGACCTTCATGCCGGCCACTTCCAGGATCACGTCACCGGTGTTGAGGCGCTTTTCGGCTGCCGGGCTTTCCGGGTCGATTTCGGCAATAACCACGCCGTCACCTTCCAGGCCAGCTTCGGCTTTCGTCGTCAGGACCAGGCCGAGATCATCCAGGCTGGTCTTGCTTTCACCGGCCTCCGGCTGAACGGCTGCAACCTGTTCCTGATCCTGCAGGCGGCCCAGTGTTACGGTGACGTCCTCTTTCTGGCCGTCACGCCAGACCGTGATGTCCACCTGGCTGTCAGGCTCGTAAGCCGCAATGATCTTGGACAGCTCGCGCGGGCCCTTCACTTCAGTGCCGTCAACGGCAAGGATGGTGTCGCCCGAGCGCAGGCCAGCCTTCTGTGCCGGGCTGTTTTCCTGCGCTTCCGCGACGATGGCGCCGCGGGCCTCTTCGAGGCCAAGGCTCTCCGCGATGTCATCCGTGACGTTCTGAATCTGAACGCCCAACCAGCCGCGAACGACGGTGCCGTCGTCCTTCAGCTCCATGATGACATCCTGCGCGGTCGAAGCCGGAATTGCGAAGGCGATACCGACGTTGCCACCGGACGGCGAGAAGATGGCCGCATTCACACCGATGACTTCGCCATGCATGTTGAAGGCCGGACCACCGGAGTTGCCGCGGTTGACCGGAGCATCGATCTGGATGAAGTCGTCATAAGGGCCGGCGCCGATGTCGCGGCCACGTGCCGAGACGATACCAGCCGTGACGGAGCCGCCGAGACCGAACGGATTACCGATAGCGACAGTCCATTCGCCGACCTGCGGTGCTTCCTTGGCGAAATCGACATAGGTGAACGTTTCGTCGCTTTCGACTTTCAGAAGGGCCAGATCCGTCCGTTTGTCGGCGCCGATGAGCTTGGCATCATATTCCTTGCCGTCACGGTCGATCACGGTGAACTCGGTCCCGTTTTCGATCACGTGATGGTTGGTGACGAGGTAACCGTCATCAGAGATGAAGAAGCCGGAGCCCTGGGAAATGCCGTACTGGCGCGGGGCACGGCGCTGATTTTGTTGCTGGTCACCGCCACCCTTGCCACCGAACTCGCGGAAGAAGCGCTGGAACGGATGGCCATCAGGCAGGCCCTTGAAGAAGTCTTCGAAATTGTCGTTGCCGCCACCGAAGTTCATCATGCGCGGTTCTGCGGCCTGCTTGACCTGAACGCTGACAACCGCCGGGCTGACGGCAGTGACGACGTGGGAGAAGTCCAGCGGAGCCGCGGTATCGACACGGACAGCATCAGCCAGAGCCAACTGGCTCGGAACAATGGTCTGTGCCGTCAGAAGTCCGGCTGCGCCGAGCGCGACGACGCCTGCCAGCAGTTTGGCGCGACGGGAGCGCAGGGGAGAAACTGAGCGACTGTTTTGCATGTTGTCTTCCTCTTTCGAGATAAGGTTTGAAAACCATTTCCTGGACTGCTTGCGGGGAAAGCGCTCCAGGTTCGAAAGTGAAAGTAGGTGAACCAGTCTTACAGGCGCCTGTCGGCGGCATTACGGTTTTGTAAGGTTGGAAGAAATGGCAGAAAACGTGAGGAAAACCGCCACGATCGGAGCACAAGTGGCTTCGGCTTTTTCCCTCCCCAACATGCACAGAAGTGAAAACCGAGTGCAGGAAGCAGGAAACAGCCGGCCAGCGACCCAGGCAGAGTGTTCTCTGCTTCGCGTTACGACGGATTTGATTCGCCTGTCAGGGGAAGATGACCGGCGTATCGCCCGCCTGCCATCGGTTCCATTTCGGCATCACGGATTGGAACCGGAGTGACACTTCGAAGGCTTCCAGCCAGGCTTTCAGCGACGTCCACTCCTGGCTGTCGAACCAGCTGCGGTCCGAGTTGGCGAACTGACGAACGAACGGCAGGATCGCAAAGTCAGCCAGCGAGGCCTTGCCGCCGAAAAGCCAGGGCGTAGCGGCGAGACGGCTGTCCAGATGCCAAAGGAACTCCGCAGCACCGGCTTGCTCTGTTTCCCTGTCAGTGTCCGGATATCTCGTATCGTACTTGTAGCGATCCAGATGGCTTTTGAACGGGCCGTCGCAAACGCCGATCAATTCCAGCATGGCATCGAGATCGCCTTTTTCCGGCTTCAGCCAGTTTTCCGGGTCGGACCGGTCAAGCGCCCAGAGCATGATGTCGAGGCTTTCATCGATCACCGTATCACCGGTTTTCAGGCAGGGTACCGTTGCCGAGGGAGAAGTTTCCAGAAATTCGGGTGCCTTGTCCCTCAGGACGATTTCCCGCAATTCGACCTGCTCGCCACTTGCGGCAATCGAGAGCCTTGCCCTGATGGCATAGGGGCAGCGGCGGAAAGAAAAGAGGATCGGCATCAAGGTTGCGTTCATGCGCGTGGAATGACCCATCGGTGCCTGCAGGTCAACAGTGCCGAAATCACCTTATTGCAACAAAGCACTTGGTGGTTTTCACAGGTTATAAAGGAAATTTGGCGAAACTTATGCCGATAGGGTACGGACATGAGCGACTCGCTTCTTAAGCTTGCCAGGGACAGTTCTTCAGAGAAAAAACACGAGCTTGCCGAGCACGTGACAGGCCTGCTTGTTGCCCGCGCAGACGACCCTGGCTCCGAAGAGACGCATCTTTTGAACAACATGCTCGAGGGCGTCTACGATTCCCTTGCTCACGACGCCAAGCGCAAGATGTCCGAACGTCTTGCCGATGTGCCGTCAATGTCCTCCAAGCTTGCCGCGGCAATGGCCAGCGACGACCTGCCTGTGGCCCAGGCAGTGCTGGAACGCTCCAAGTCGCTTCGCGAGGAAGATCTGCGCAAGATCGCGGAAACCAAGGACCAGGGTTATCTTCTGGCCCTCGCCAAGCGCGACCACGTCAGCAACGATATCAGCAATATTCTGATCAAGCGCGGCAGCAGGGATGTCAAACACACGCTGGCCGCCAACCTCGGCGCCGAGATCACCATGCCGGTGTTTGAAAGCCTGGTGAAGGACATGCCCAAGCAGCTTGGTGATCGCATCCGGCACTTGCGCAAGTCGAACGAGGAGCTGCTGGAAGATCTGTTTCGTGACGACGGTGAAGTCGCTGCCGGTGCGGAACTGGTGAAAAAGCAATCCAAGATCAGCCCGAAGGCGTGGCTGATGGGCATCCGTCTCGGCAAGACGACCCTGAATAAGGCGGTCTACCAGCTGGCCCAGGAACATAATCTTCTCGATGCGGTCGCCTTGCTCTCGTTCTTCTCCGGCCTCGACATGAAATATGTCCACAATCTCATGGTCCGGTTCGATTCCACCGGCATCGCCACCGTCTGCCGGGCCACCGGCATCGGTGCAATGGAATTCCAGGCCGTGTGCAAGGAACGATGCAAGCATCTGAAGTTTCCCGAAAGCACCGGCAGCAAGTGGCTGACGAACTACCACATGCTCGATGACACCGATGCCCGCCGGCTTCTTGCGCTCATGAAAATCAGGCTGAAAGCAGCCAAACACGAGAAGGCTGCCTGATCGCTACCGGCCCAAGAGCGAAAATCCGTTTCGCGACAGGCCGAAAATTGAGTTTCAAAATCCAAGTCAATTTCGGATTTTTCGCCTAGAACTTGTGCAATTGCATATTTTTCAGGCGACTTCATGCACATCGATCCCAAACCGACCTTCAGAACCGCGTTCGCCCCGGCGTTGCCTTGGCCGCATCCAACCGAAGCGTTTCTGGCCATGGCGGGCGGTGTTGTCGGTATCGGCGCATGCGCCCTGATGGTGTGGTTGATGCATGCATATGGCGGCCTGCCGCTGTTTCTGATGGCGCCTCTTGGCGCCTCTGCCGTACTGGTGTTTGCCGTACCAAACAGCCCGCTTGCACAGCCTTGGTCCGCTATTCTGGGAAACACCTTGTCGGCGGTGTGCGGCGTGGTGGCGCTTGCCTTGCTGCCGTTGGAAACCGCGCCGGTTCTGGCTGTCGCGCTTGCGTTTGCCGCAATGATGCTCGGCCGGGCGCTGCATCCGCCTGGCGGAGCTGTCGCCTTGCTGATTGGCTTGTCGCCTGAGCTTCTGACAGAAACAGGCGCGCTGATGATCGTCTTCAATACAGCCGTGATGACCAGTGTACTGGTGGCATCCGGCCTGGTGTTTCATCGTTTCTCCGGTCGGAAATATCCGTTCCGGACAAGCCTTTCGCAAAGCGGGCCACCACCGATGCGGCGTCTTGGCCTGACCGAGGAAAATCTGTCGGATCTGCTGTCGAAATTTCACCAGTCGACCAACCTCGGTGCTGTCGATCTTGCCCGGCTTGTGGCCGCTGTCGAGGCAGAGTTGATACAGCCTCCGTTCGAAGGGGTAGCCTGTGCAGATGCGATCGCCCTGGAACACCTTCATGTAGCTCCAGACGCGTCTCTTCAGGAAATCCTCAGCAAACTGCAGCAGTCCGAAACGTCCAAAGTCGCAGTCGTGAATGCTGACGGCCATCTTGCCGGTCTTATCAACCAGCGCGACCTGCTACGCGTCCTGAGCAAAGGCTTCGGTGGCGGATCGAACTTCGCCCCTCCCCTCGCTCGCGACCTCCTGCATGCTCCGGTGACGTCTTTCGACGGCACCCTGCCGCTTGGTGATGCCCTGCATGTGATGGTTCGCGATAATCTGGATCATGTTCCGGTATGCCAGGAGGGAGTGTTCGAAGGTTTTCTGACCCGCTCACTCCTGCTTGAGGCCCTGGTCTGGCCCGCAACGGACAGAAAGGCCGCCTGACGCGGTAAAAGCACAGGGACGTGAAGGGAATTTTCCTGAATGAGCCAAGATGACGACCTGCCCGGAGACCCTGTCTGCTACGCTGACATGCTGGTAGGCGGATTTGTCGTTGATCAGGAGACCTTTCGCGATGTCAGCCGGTTCCGTAAATCTGAGCGCAGCCGCCTCTATGAAAAGCGGAAGGGACTAACCAGCACGGAGCGGGCGGCAAAGACCGCTGCGCTGATCGATCAGCTTCGCCCCGTCCTTGAAGCAGTCGACTATCAGAGGATCTCGCTCTACTGGCCAATCCGCGGAGAACCGGACCTTCGCCCCCTGATGACGGAGCTTTTCAACTCGGGCAGGACAGTTCTTCTACCCGTCGTTCTCGAAAAGCAGACACCGCTGGTCTTTCGCCCGTGGCAGCCAGGCTGCAAGATGGTGCGAGGCCTCTGGAACATTCCCGTTCCCGAAGAAGGCTCATCGCAGGTGCCCGAGGTCGTGATCGCCCCCCTGGTTGGTGTCGACGCCCACTTTTACCGCCTCGGCAATGGTGGCGGCTACTACGACCGCACGCTGGCATCGCTGCCGGCCAAACCGTTGACCATCGGGATCGGGTTCGCGTTCTGCAGTCTCAACTCCATCTTTCCAATGCCCTGGGATGTGCCAATGGACAAGGTCGTTCTGGACACCGGACCTTTGGAAGTTGAACCGGGAAAATGACACTTGCTTCAACCAGTAGTTACCTAATGCAAATTCGTGCAAGGTCTCCCAGAGACTTTATCAAATAAAGTAAACACGCTTGAGGCACGCATAAGCGCGCAAAATGTCAGCCTTATCCTGTAATTAATACGGATGGCGCGATAGATTTATCCTTTTTTTATCCTGCGCTTTAGACAGTTGTAAACTGTCTCTGCGGTAGTCCTGTTGCAAGAAAAACGGACAGCTAAAAGATGCTCAACGACCTTCTCAATCTCGCTCAGGAAAGCACCCCGGAAAAACGCCACCAACTGGTGGAACACGTTACCGAGCTTTTTGTGCGTGGCGCGAACAGCTACCAGACAGAAGAAATCGCCCTGTTCAACACGGTGCTGGAAAGCATGCTTCCCACCATGGAGCCTGAACAGAAGAAAGCGATATCCGAACAGCTGGCGCCGATAGACGACACGTCCAACAAGGTCGCCTATGAGCTTGCCCGAGAAGAGATCGACATCGCCAGGCCGATGCTGACGTCCTCCAATGCGCTCAAGACCGAGGATATCCTGCGGCTGGCCAAGACCATGGGTCAGGGGCACCTGCTGGCGATCTCGAAACGCCAGCATCTTGAGGCCAATGTCACCGATGTCCTGCTGGAACGCGGCGAGAACCCGGTCAAGCAATCTGTTGCGGCCAACTCCGGCGCGGAGTTTTCCGAATGGGGCTCTCGCCTGCTGATCAAGCTGGCGGAAAAGGACGAGAAAATCCGCGACGCCATGATGGAGCGCGCGGACATTACCGAGTCGGACTACGACAAACTGATCAACCAGATGCCTGAGGCTCAGCAAGCGAAGATCCGCCAGCTGCGCAAGGAAAACGAAACCCTGATCCAGGATCTCTTCCACAAGGCCAGCAAGGTTGTTGCCAGCTCGAAGCTGGAACGCAAGGCGACCCGTATCAATGCGAAGGTCACCTTGAAGGAAATTCGGGCCGGGCAACGTTCGCTCAGCAAGGCGATCACGCAGCTGTCGCTGTCCAACAACCTGTTCGACATCTGCTTCCTGCTGGCGGAAATGGCCGGGCTGGAGCAGAAATACGTCACCAATGTCATGGTGCGTTACGATTCCACCGGTGTGGCGGTTCTTTGCCGTGCCATGGGCGTGGAAAATGCGGACTACAATGCGCTGTGCAAGGCCCGGGCGATGCACAACAAGCAGCCGCAGTCGACCGCGGAAAACTGGGCGAACGACTACCAGTCGCTGTCAGACCGCGACGCGCGCCGTCTGCTGTCCTTCATGAAGATCCGTCTGCAGACCCTGGAAGGCCAAGCGGCCTGAGGCCGCCTCCCCGCTTCCAGTCAGATCACGCCTCTGCTTTGTCGGGCGACACTTCCCGAGTCACCACCGCAGCGCCCGCTTCCAGGGTGCGATGAACAGGACATTTGTCGGCGATCTCCAGAAGCCGGGTTCGCGTTGCTTCGTCAAGGTTGCCTTCCAGCGTGATCAAGCGCTCGAACCGGTCGATCTTGCCGTTCCGCGACTTCACGCTTTCCGAACACTCTTCACAATCGGCCGCGTGCACCTTCCCGTGCAGAACACGAGTGCCGATCCGTTCGATATCCAGCCCCTTGCGTTCAGCATACATGCGCAACGTCATAACCGTGCAGGCCCCGAGTGCGGCGGACAGATATCCATAGGGCGACGGGCCGCTGTCGAACCCACCGACATCCTTGGGTTCGTCGGCAATCATCCGGTGTACGCCGCTCGTGACCATGATCTGAAACTTGCCCTGGCCGGTCTCCACCACTTCAACACCATCCTTTGCTTCGTCGCCGGCCTGTTCCGCTACCGGATCGAGATAACGCCCGACCCAACCGGCAATCACACGTGCCGCATAGGCCGCGTCCTGGCTCTTTGAAAGAAGATGGTCGGCCGTATCGAGCGACACGAAGCTCTTGGGATGCATTGCGGCAACGAAAATGTTGGTGGCATTGTCGATACCGACAACCTCGTCGAGCGGGGCATGCATCACGAGAAGCGCCTTGCCGAGACCCGCGACCTTGTCACGAACCGACTGGGCTTCCAGATCGTCCAGGAACTCCTTGCGAATGGTAAAGTTGCGCCCTTCGAGAGAAACCTCTCCTTCGCCCTGCTCGCGGATCGTCTCTTCCACCCCCTTGAAGCTTCGGATCACATGATCCGCGTCGGAGGGAGCGCCGATCGTCACGACGGCCCGCACTTCGGGAATGTCGGCGGCAACGGACAGAACCGCGGCGCCGCCGAGCGAATGGCCGATCAGGAGCTGTGGAGCCTGATAGTTGCGGCGCAGATAATCTGCTGCCCGCTTCAGGTCTTCGATGTTGGAGGAAAATCCGGTTGAGGCGAAATCGCCGCCGCTGCCGCCGAGGCCGGTGAAATCGAACCGGAGCACGGCAATCCCCTCTTGTGAGAGCGCACTGGCAACGTGGCGGGCGGCAGCGATATCCTTGGAGCAGGTAAAGCAGTGCGCGAACAGGGCGAAAGCCCTGATCTTGCCAGACGGCAGATCCAGCCGGGCCGCCAGACTTGCGTCGTGCGCGCCGTCAAATTCCAGTTTCAGCGGATGCTGTCCCATTCTTCTGCCTCCATGCGTTCACTCGGCCACAGGTAAGCACACCTGCCCGTCATGCAAGTCACGCATTGGTGTGAACACAGTGACCGCAGATCTTGAACGGTATGCAGCTGGTGAGACCGAAAACGAACGGCCGGAAGTGTCAGTCGGCCTTGTCCAGCAGCGCCTGCAGCCTACGCTCCTCTTCCGCGGTCAGCTTGGGAGCGGAGACATCGTTGGCAGCAGCGCGATTGCGAGCACGCTTGCGCAGGGCTGCAACAATAGCAATCAGCCCCGCAATGAGGGCAACGGGGCCCGCGGCCCACAGAACGATTGTGTGCCAGGCGAAGCGGGGCTTCAGCAATACGAATTCGCCATAGCGGGACACAAGGTAATCGATCACCTGCTCGTCACTGTCGCCGGCGACCAGTCGCTCGCGTACCAGGACGCGCAGATCCTTGGCCAGCGGCGCGTCGCTGTCATCGATGGACTGGTTCTGACAGACCATGCAACGCAGTCCAGCTGACAGTGCCCGGGCACGGCCTTCCAGTACCGGATCGTCCAGAACTTCGTCGGGCGCAACGGCAAGAGCGGGTGCGGCAAGCAGGCTCACACAGAGCAGCAGGGCAAGAAATACACGCTGTATCATCCGGTCACTCCGCTGCTGCCACACTTTGCTGACGTTTGCGGGCCGGTTTCGGAGCCCCCACGCGCAGCCGCCTGTCGGCAATGGAGAACACCGCACCGAGGGACATGATCACACAGCCAATCCAGATCAGGGTGATCAGCGGCTTGAAATAGACGCGCACGTCGACAGCGCCATCGCCGCGCCCTTCACCGAGCGAGAGATAGACCTGCGAAAACCCTGTCGTATAGATACCGGCTTCCGTTGTCGGCATCTGGCGCGCCGTGTAAATGCGCTTGGAGGGGTCAAGCTCGGCCACCAGGGTTCCGCCCTGACGGATGGAGAAGTGACCGACTTCTTCAGTGTAGTTCGGACCCCGGCGCGGTGCGGCGCCTTCGAAGGTCATCTGGTATCCGGCAAGTTCGACAACATCGCCCGGACGCATTGTGAGGACACGTTCTTCCTGAAACGCGGACGCCGTGACAATGCCGAGAACAGTAAGGCCGATGCCGAAATGGGCAGTGGCCGTTCCCCACGCAGATCCCGGCAGGCCAACAAGACGGGCAAACCCGCGCGTGAAGCCTATTTCGAAGAATTTGACACGGGTCACGATTTCGGAAATTGCACCCGCCATGACCCAGACCGCCAGCCCGACACCAAGCGGCGCCAGCACCTTGTCCATGCCCCAGGCCCAGTAAGTGACCAGTGTCAGCAACAGGGCAAGACCGAAAGCCGCGTAAAGACGCTGGCAGGCCGCCCCAAGATCAGCCCGTTTCCAGGACAGGATCGGACCGAAAGGCACTGCGAGGAGCAGCGGCACCATCAGGGGACCGAACGTCAGGTTGAAGAAGGGTGCACCGACTGAAATCTTCTCGCCAGTGACGGCATCAAGCACCAGCGGATAGAGCGTGCCGACAAAGACGGCTGCACAGGCAGCGGTCAGGAACAGGTTGTTCAGCACCAGACCGCCTTCCCGGCTGATGGGTGCGAACAAGCCCCCCTGCTTCAACATCGGTGCACGCCAGGCGTAAAGGCTGAGCGATCCGCCGATGAAGATGCACAGAAGGCCGAGAATGAAGACGCCGCGGGCCGGGTCGGTGGCAAAGGCATGAACCGAAGTCAGGACGCCTGAACGCACCAGGAAGGTGCCGAGAAGCGACAGGGAAAAGGTGAAGATCGCCAGCAGTACTGTCCAGACCTTCAGCGCCTCGCGCTTTTCCATGACGATTGCCGAGTGCAGCAGAGCCGTGCCCGCAAGCCAGGGCATGAAGCTGGCATTTTCGACCGGATCCCAGAACCACCAGCCACCCCAGCCAAGTTCGTAGTAGGCCCAGTAGGAGCCCATCGCGATGCCGAGCGTGAGAAAGCACCAGGCAAGCAGTGTCCAGGGCCGCACCCATCGTGCCCAGGCCGCATCGATACGGCCGAGGATAAGTGCAGCCACCGCAAAGGAGAATGTGATGGAGAAGCCGACATAGCCGACGTAAAGCAGAGGCGGGTGAATGGCGAGGCCGATGTCCTGCAGGATCGGGTTCAGGTCAGACCCTTCCAGCGGAGGATTTGCAATCCGGGTAAAAGGGTTGGACGTTGCCAGCAGGAACAGGACAAAACCTGCAGTAACCCAGCCCTGGACGGACAATGTCACCGCTCTCAGGTCGGCCGGCAGGTTGCCCCCGAAGACGCCAACAAGAGCACCGAAGAAAACCAGGATCAGCACCCACAGAAGCATCGAGCCTTCGTGGTTTCCCCAAACGCCGGTGAACTTGTAGAGCAGGGGTTTTGCCGAATGGCTGTTCTCGACAACGTTCAGCACCGAGAAATCGGAATTGAGATAAGCACCCGTCAGCACCACAAAGGAAAGAAGGACCAGGAGAAAGAGCATCACCGAAACCGGCGGCGCCACCGCCATCAGGCGTTCATCCTTCTGGAGCGCCCCCCAGATCGGCAGAACGGATTGGACAAGTGTCAGCGCGAAGGCCAGCACAAGTGCGTAGTGTCCGAATTCGACAATCATGTCCGTTCCTCTTCCTCACCGGCACTGCGAACAATCAGTTCGCGTTGCCCTCTTCACCTTGCCAGTGTCCCTGCGCCTTCAGCGCTTCGGCCACTTCCTTGGGAATGTAGTTCTCATCGTGCTTGGCCAGCACACTGTCCGCAACGAAAACTCCGTCCGAACCGACGACACCCTCGGTCACCACGCCCTGCCCTTCCCGGAACAGATCCGGCAGGATGCCCTTGTAGGTGACGGCAACCGTATTGGCCGTGTCGGTTACACGGAAGCTGACTTCGGCATTGTCGGAGCGCACGACCGAGCCTTCCTCGACCAGGCCACCGAGCCGGATCCGCTGACCGGGCGCAACGCCGTTCTGGGTGATTTCGGTCGGGCTCTGGAAAAACACGATCTCGCTTCTCAGCGCGATCAGAATCAGCGTCAGGGCAATGGCCAGAACCGCGCCAGCCGAACCGATAAGGGTCAATCGTCTTTGTTTGCGTGTCATCAGCGAAGCGTCCGATTTTCAATTCCCCGGCGCAACTGCGCCGCCTGCGGCAGGTCTGCCGCTCAACCGTCAGTTAGACCAAGCTGGCTGGCAGCGTCCTTGATCATGGACAAGTCCTCCGGCTTGTCCGCATATGCCGACAGCGCCTCCTCAAGAGCCTTTTCCGCATCCTGTTTCTTGCCCAGAACCATATAGGCACGGATCAGCCGGTTCCACTCCTCCACCGATCCGCCTTCCGTGGACAGACGCTCGGCAAGGCCGGCAACCATGCCGGCGATCATGGCTTGACGGTCATCCGCGGCCATTTCGCTGGCGGCAGCAACCTCCTCCTGGGACGGTCCCGGCAAACTGTTGCCGACCGGTGCGCCGCCTGTCAGCCGGGCCATTTCCTGACGCGCGGCCCCAACCCAGGCTTGGGTCTCATCAGCGCCCTGAAGGAGAGCCTGCCAAGCGGCAATCGCGTCTTCCTTGCGGCCTTCCTGGCCAAGCGCCAGTGCGAGAAAGAATCGTGGTTTTACGGCTGCGGGTTCCAGCGACACGGCCTGCTCGAAAGCGGCGCGGGCATCGGCTGTTACCAGCCCCTGGTTTGCAATCGTCAGGGCTTCACCCATATCGGTGAGCCAGGCCTGGTTCGGCCCGAGAATGCGGATTGCGTTGGAATAGGCTTTCGCAGAAGCCTGAGGCTGACCGAGCGACAGGTAGACCGGAGCAATGACTGCCCAGCCTTGTCCATCTTCCGGATTTTCCGCCAGATGACGTTCAACACGGGCAACCAGCAGATCGACGGATTGTTCTTCCGCCGGTGCGCTCAGACGGCTGAGCAACGGCTGGTCGGGAAGATCGGGAGAGCCAAGGACAAGATAAAGTCCGAAAGCTGAGGCTGGCACCGTCAGCAGGGCCAGCCCCTGCGCAAGCTTGAAGCTTCCCCCCTTGGAGCCGTCCAGTTTTTTGCTGTCGCCCCTGTCGTGGGCTGCAAGCAGACGGCGCGCGATTTCCGTTCGCGCTGCCTCGGCTGCTTCGGCGTCTATCAGGCCCCGTTCGAGTTCCGTCTCGATCGCCGCAAGCTGCTCGCGATAAACCGCTTCGTCCGCACGCGCCGGTGCATCCTCCTGATGGCGCCGTGTGCGCGATAGAGGAATAAGTACCGACAATGTCGCAACCCCGGTCAACAGGGCAATCAGGATCCAGAACACCATGGCCGCACTATAGACAATTCAATGCGGACAAAAGCAAGGTGGCTGGGATGTGACCGGCGGTCGCGGCGCAAACAAATCGGTGAATGAGGCCAGACCTTCAAGACCATTGCGGCAACCGGCTTTGCAATACGCCGACTTCGAAGGCCTAGCGGGAACCGTCAGCGCCGGCCAAGCGCATTGGCGACCAGTTTGCGTTCCGGACTGGGGCCGGAACTGGCATCGGCCGCGTTCTTGCTCGCTTTTGCATAGGCGGATTGCCGACTGCGGCGCAGCTGCGCGGCGTAATCCGTGCCGAAATAGATCTCCGACAGCATGATGGCGACGTCGGCTGCGGCAATCTGCGCCTCCAGCGCAGATCCCTTGGATTTGCCAAGATCGGTGATCAGAGAACGGGTCAGGATTTCAAGCGTCTGTTCGACTGCCTGGCGTGTACTTTTGCCGATCTCGTTGACGGCGAAGGTCTCGGAGGCGTTCCGAACCATTGCGACTACGCGCAACGTACGCACGGCGTCATCAATCGCGATCTGGTCGATCTGCAGTTTGCCGTCCTTGTCGAATTTCGGCACCTGCAGAGCGCGCCGCACACTGCTGTGGGCGCTGTTCAATTCCCGGGTGACGACACTGGAGATGCTGCGTTTGGTTTCCGCCAGACGTTTGTGCCACCTTCCAGTGACCGAGAGATCCATGTCACGTTCAACGCCGCGGACCAGCAAGTGGTACTCCGACAGCGCCTGAGAAAAGGCCACCGGGTCCGGATTGTTGTTGCGATGTTCGAACGCCAGGATCTGCAGGCGTTCGGCCTCGCTCATGACCACATCAACAAATGGTGCGAACTGCGAACGAGCAATCGCCTTGGGGTCAGGGTCGCCTGCCAGACGTCCGGCGAAGGCACACAAGGCCGAAGGCATGTCCGAGCGGTCTACCAGCGCGGCGGCGATCACCGGAACATGGTCGGGAAACCGTGCGGTGCATTTGTCGACGAGACGCAGCACCTCAGTATCCTGCTTCAACCGATGCTCGTTGATGCGATCCGGTATGTTCTGCAGGAACGGCACCAGCCAACGTTCTGCCGCAAAGATCTTCTGAATGTCCCTGACTTCGGAGATACCGCGTTCGCCGCCAAGTTCGATTGCCATTCGGCGCTTGTCTTTGTCGGACGTTTCCGCGCGGCGCAGCATATCGCCGATGGCGTCCACGGCACGCGAGCGCAGCGCCTGCACCAGGGCATCCACACGCTCACCACTAACGGCAGAATTTCCGGCCTGTTCCAGCACGAGGCGAATGTCGGCAGCCATGACATCACGACCGAGCCAGTTCCAGACACGGTCGAGAATGCCTCGCTGGATTCGGCCCTCCTGCCGCTGTGGCAGCATTTCGTTGATCAGAAAATCATCCAGCGGTGTGAAGAACATCCGCTGGATCTGATTGCGTCGCTGAGCGCCGCCCGGCATGCTCGGTGCAACCGGTTGCGGTTTGCGAATAAGTGCCACGGCTGCGGCAAGAACGAGCTGGATATGCGGATCGGCGTGTTTTTGAACCTTGGCGCGTTCCAAATTGCGGACCAGAGCCTCAACCGCCTTGGGGCTCAGACTACGCAAGTAGGTTTTGATTTTGGTTTCAAGCTGGTCCGAATATGTCATTCACAGCGTCAACATCGCGATCCTAGTTACCGCGAGTTTAACGTTAGAAGACTTAAGCAAGTGTTGAGAATAAATACCGGGAACTTAAAGGGCTTCGGACAGCATCACCAGGACACTGTCTCCCTTTGAACCTTTTCCGCGCCGGCTGGTTCAGCCGATCACCTGCCAGGCACCCTGGTCGGTTTCACACGCCGTGCCGCGCGCCTGCAAGGTGCGGCCCTGGAGAACCATCTCGTGCGTAAACTCGCGGCAGCTGGTCTCATTGACGAAATAGACCGGTCCGGGACGAACTTGACCGCTGCGGCCGGTACGCTCGTTCTGCCAGGCAACCGAAACCCCAAGGCCACGCGCGCGCAATGCCCTGGTCTGGGCATCTTCGGCTGCCTTGCGGTCAGACGGCTCAAGCGCGTCACCGAACTCGTTGTTCACCAGCACCGAAATGGCCGTATTCGCTTCCGAGCCGGAAACATTCGCATTCGGGTCACCGAAAAAGGACCCCCAAGTGTTGCTGTCTCTCGACCCGGACGTCATGGAGCAACCTGCCAAAGCAAAGGCAAGAGCAAGACACGAGGCACCGCGAAGACGCATTCTTGAAAGCTCCAAGTTCTTCGAATTTCAACCAGAAGCAGCTGAAATCCGATTGCTGACCATTTTCCAAAGGCTAGCGCAAAATGACTGCACTAGAAGGCGTGAAACCGGCGCAAACCGGTCGATGAATCAGTGTTATTTTCAATTTGTGGCCGAACTTGGCCACAACCGTGTCTTTGTTTCCGCTATTTGCATCACATCCTATCACAGTCCCGCAAGGGCGGCCCAAGCGAACGTTTGGTAAATCCCCTATTCCTTGCTGAGCGCCGGAAGCACCAGACGTGCCTTCAGGCCTCCGAGCGAGGAACTTTCAAGATCGAAGGTGCCGCCGTAAAGGGCGGCGAGATCGGCTACGATCGACAGGCCAAGACCTGTTCCCGGCACGGTTTCATCCAGACGCCGACCGCGCTTGATGGCTTCGGCGCGCTGTTCAGGCGTCAGTCCGGGACCATCATCCTCGACCGTGATCGTGAACATGTCCCGGTTCGTGGCCGGATCGTTCAAAGGGGCCACCTGCACCCGCACCTTCGAACCTGCCCATTTGCAGGCATTGTCGATCAGGTTGCCGCTCATTTCTTCCAGGTCCTGGCTTTCGCCTCGAAAGCGGATCTGACCAGACTGCGCGAAACCGACATCAACGCCTTTGTCCTGATAGATCTTGCCCATGGCCCGGATCAGACGGGCAAGAACCGGCTCGGTCTCGCATGAAACACCGATGACCCGCCGCTGCGCCGCCATGCGGGCACGCTCCAGATGATGCTGGATCTGGGTAGACATGATCGATGCCTGTTCGGACACCTTGTCCGCCAAGGGGCCGCCGGACGCTCTTGCCTCGTTTGAAATGACAGACAGTGGGGTTTTCAGACCGTGTGCAAGGTTGCCGACGTGGGTGCGTGCCCGCTCGACGATTTCCTTGTTCGACACGATGAGCGCATTAAGTTCCACCGCCAGCGGCGCGATCTCGCGCGGCAGGGCCTCGTCAATGCGTTCGGCCTCACCCTGTCGAACGGCCGAAAGCGACGCACGCAGGCGCGCAAGCGGCCGCAAGCCGAATTTCACCTGCAGGAAGATCGCCAGAATGAGCCCGAGCCCGACAATGCAAAGCGTGATGGCCACAAGCCGCGCGAACTCGAAGATATCCGCCCAGAACCCTGCTGTTGCAGCGCCGACGGCAATTACATAGGCCGCGTCTTCAACGGTAATTCTCTGCTGGAGTACGCGGATTTCATCACCGGTCGGCCCGACGATAAACCCGGCATTAGCGTCGTCCTGCCCGATCGGCGGCGTGTTCAGCGGATCCCCCACCAGCGACTCCGATGCATAGAGGATCGACGGGCTGTCGGCGCGTCGAACCGTCCAGTACCAGCCGGACAGCGGCAGGGAGAACCGAGGATCGCCGCGGTAGGTCGGCGCAGTCAGGGTTGCAGTCGCCTGGTCAGTACTGGCATCTGCATTGGTTGCCAGCATTTCGGCAATCAGTGCCTTGATATGAACCTCGAGCTGGGCGTCAAACGCCCGTTCGCTCGCTCTTTCATAAAGGCTCACCAGGAACACCCCGGCGATGGCGAGCGCGATGGTGGACCATACAGCCGCCACGAAGACCAGACGTGCGGCAAGCGACCGCTGAGGCCGGTTCACGGGCCGGCCGTCCCCGTTGGCAGAGGTCTCAGGTGTCACTCGCCGCTCCCAGGCGGTATCCGAGCCCTCGGATGGTTTCGATCATGTCCGAGCCGATTTTCTTGCGCAGACGGCCGACGAAGACTTCCACCGTGTTGGAATCACGATCGAAATCCTGATCGTAGAGATGTTCGGTCAATTCAGTCCGTGAGATCACCTTGCCCTGGTGATGCAGCAGATAGGACAGCAGCCGGTATTCATGCGAAGTCAGCTTGACCGCGCTGCCGTCCACGGTTACCCGGCCGGATCTCAGATCCAGCCGCACCGCACCGCAAGTGAGTTCGTTGGAGGCATGCCCGGCGGCCCGGCGCACAAGCGCACGCACACGGGCAAGCACTTCCTCCATGTGGAAAGGCTTTGCGACATAATCATCGGCACCGGCGTCGATCCCCGCAACCTTGTCCGACCAGCGGTCGCGCGCAGTCAGGATGAGGACCGGCATGGTGCGCCCGTCGCGGCGCCAGTTTTCCAGAACGGACAGTCCGTCGAGCGACGGCAGGCCGAGGTCAAGCACCACGGCGTCATATGGCTCGGTGTCGCCAAGAAAATGCCCGTCCTCGCCGTCCGTCGCACTGTCGACCACATAGCCGGCCTCTTCCAGGGCGGCCACCAGCTGGCGGTTCAGATCGGTATCGTCTTCGACAACAAGAATGCGCATGAAATTCAACTTTATGACTGATGGAGTCGGAACCAGATCAACCAACCGAAAGCCGGCAGGAAGATGTCGCTTCTAGCAATTACCTGTTGGCGTTGACTGTGACAGTTGTCACCTTGCCACCCTTTAGGACCGACAACAGATAGACGTATCCTCCACCCTGCTGGCAAAGCTGGGCCTTGACGATTTCACCGCCTGCCTGCCCTGCAACCGCCCCAAGCGGGGCGGCCTTGCCGCTGGCCACGGCTTCACGGGCCTGCGACTGGGACAAACAAGCGGCTTGCGCCGGCGCAATGACGGCGAATGTCAGGATCAAAAGGGCAAATATCTGTTTCACGTGTCCGATTCCGGTCTGCTCACGAGGTCATGCGCAAGGTGTAATCAATTTCACCTGAACGCAAGCTGAACCGGTTGTTTGGATTTCTTCAGCTGCCCTTCTTGCGGCGGCGTCCTTCCGCCGCCTTGTCAGCCCAGCGCCACTTCGTCCGTCTGCAGGTCGTCGTAACGGCCCTTGAACTGCTCGAACACCTGCAGCGTCCGCCGGGCGATCCCTGTCCAGCCGAACACGCGGCGTGCGAAGCGAGCGCCCTCCACCGAGAGGGTTTCGCGCATCCAGGAGTATTGCATCGGCATGTTCAGCATGGCCGCAAACTCTTCTGGTCGCTTGGGATCGGCCACCAGCGCATGTCGGCCAAATTCGATCTGGTCGAACAGGCCACCGTGAATCGTCACCACAGTCGGCGTTCCGCAGGCCATCGCTTCCACGGCGGTCATGCCGAAAGGCTCATAGCGGGAGGGAAGTGCGAAGATACCTGGACCACGATAGAAATCGGCCAGATCTTCATCCGCGACATACCCACGCCAGCTGATGGCATCGGACACGCCCAGGGAAGAAGCGACTTCCTTCCATTGCGCGAGCAGCGCCTTGTCGCTGTCCGAATTGGCACCGGCGGCAAGCACAAGGCGTGCGCCGGGCTGCAGTTTCAGGAGGCTCGGCAAGGCTTCGATGATCAGGTCATAGCCCTTGTTTTCCGCTGCCCTGCCAACGACGTAGATATCCGTTTCCTTGAAATCGTGCTTCCGGCGTGCTTCCGCGACAACATCCGGTGTTGCGGGCGTAAACCGGCCTTCATCGATGCCCGGCGGGATCATGGTGATATGCTCACGCGGCAGCTGGTATTGCTCGACGATCAGGTCCGTTTGCTGCTCGGTCGTCGCGATGATGTGGTCGCAGTTGCGGTAAAGAACGAATTCCTTCTGGATCCGCTCCTTGAAGCGGTACCCGGCCATCTCTTCTTCACCCGCTCCCACCATGTCGTGTTCTTTCCACCAGCCAAGGGAGTGCGGCGTGTGGATGTGCGGAACCTGCAGCTCCTCGGCGATTTTCTGGCCGGCGACGCCTGCATCCCAGTAATGAGAGTTGATCACGTCATAATGCAACTTGCGATGACGGATCATCGCCAGCGCATTGGTGACGAAGTCACCGTACCAGTCGTGCATGTCCTCCTTCCGGATGAAATCGGATCCTCCGAAAGGAACGCGCACGACGCGCAGGTTTTCATTGATGATATCCTCGGCCGGCTGGTCTTCGAACTGGCGCGTCATGACATCGACCCTGTAGCCGAGCCGCGCGAACCGTTTTGCCAGCTCCAGTACGAAGACCACCTGGCCGCCCGTATCCGGTTTACCCAGTTCCGGCGATCCGGCCACGTAACCGTGCAGCGAGATCATCAGAAGGGAACCGATATTTTGCTTGTTCATGTGTCGTTACCTTGTTCGTGTGTCTTGATCTCCATCTACCCAGGCGTTCTTTTGCTCTTTTTGCTCATCGGCCCGCCGACGTTGCAGCAGGCAGCAGCCTCTCGAAAGGCCGGATCAGACTGCCGATTGCGGCAGCAGGCCCATTACCGTCAGCCCTTCCAGCACGCCGGCCGCATGGTGGGCGGATGCCAGATAGGTCTTGTGCCGCGGCAGGGTTGATAGAAGTTCCTGGCGGGCATTGCCGACCGCAATTGCCTTGCCCGCTGCTTCGAACAGCGCAAGGTCATTACCGGAATCGCCGGCAGCGATCGTTCGCTCCATCGGAATGCCAAGATGGCTTGCCAGATGGCGCATGGCAGCGTCCTTGCCTGCGCCGGGGGCGAGAATGTCCAGATCACTGGTCCCTGAATAGATGTGCCTGAACGGGATGCCCTCGTCCCGGAGTGCGGCAAGAATCGCGTCCACGCCGTCTTTTCCCGGAACGGCGAAGCTCGCCTTTCCGTCCGTCTGGAACTTGTCGTCGTGCGCATCATACCCCAGTTTCCGGACGATTTTGCGAACTTCCTCGTCAGGCCAGTCGATAAACTGGCTTTGCCAGCTTTCCAGAAAGAAACGGTCCAGACGGATTTCGGTTCCCAAACCGGTGATGATCGCGTCCGGTTCGAAGCCTTCGGGGAAGTAGTCGGCAAGGGTCTGGTCGACACTGGCGGCCGGTCGGCTGGAGTTTAGAGCCAGTTTCAGGTGCGACTTGGCGTTCTTCAACTGATGCCAGAGTCGCTCCAGATCGGCCCGGTTACCGGTCAGGGTGTCATCGATGTCGCTGACCAGAAGCCAGGTATCACTCTTGCCCGTCTCGCCGGTCACCGGCCCTCCCCTTCCTGATCGGGCGCCCTGTGCGTGACGGAATATGCCGGTTCGACCGTGTGCTCCGTTACCGGACGGCTCAATGTTTCAACCACAAGATCCTTCAGGCAGACGGCCGCGCTTTCGGTGTAGAAGCCGATACCGCCTTCGATGAAACTGTCGTCAACCAGCGACAGCACCACATAGCCGTCGATGGAAAACTCGAAGTATAGGCCGTGCGCCACAACCTCGATCTGCCAGGGGCCATGATCGCTGCCCCTGAAATGCGCTTCCTGAAGCGGCTCGTAGCGGAAGGCATGTTCGAATTCAGGTGTCGGGTTTGCCCCCCAAGCTCGCATCTGGGCAATGCCGTTGACGAGATCCAGAGACAGGTAATAACCGTCACCCTCGTCGTTCATCCTCAGCACAAGACCGGTTTTGCCCAGTCCCTCCAGCATGAGCTGTGCCTTGAGGCGGAAATCCTCATGCTTGCCCGGCAGCATGAAAGCTTCGTACCCGCTCTTGCAGCTCAGATGCAGCCCGTCCGGCCGATCGATCGCCGACGCGTGTGTGTTGGAATACAGTGCCTTGCACTGGTAGGACGCAGTCACGACCTGGCGATGCGTCACCAGATCGTTGAAGTCCGAATTCGATTTCAGCTTGAGCCTGCCGGCACTGTCGGTCACCAGTTCCTTCGGAGGCGGCAACAGCTTCTTCACGACCTCGCGCCCGTAGACGTATTCCGTCTTGGAAAAGAAATTGAACAGAAGCAAACGGTCGCTGGTCCGGCAAATACGGCCTGCATAATTGCCCGTCGGCAGGATCACGTTGTCGAAGAAGTTCTGGTATGGCCCCTCAATCGTCTCCGCATACCAGTAGTGGATCTTGGTGTCTTCGCGGATCGATCCCATCAGATAATAGCGGCCGTCGAGACTAAACAGGTTCGGCACTTCGACGTCGTCATAAAGGCCAGGCCGATAAAGAGGTGGCTCGAATGCGAATTTGTCCGGTTTGGTCTCGCGTGCGAGCCCGACGCAGCCGCGACGTATGACCGGCCCTTCCTTGACACGGGCAGAGGCCAGCAGCAGGCGTTCGCCTGTGTCTTCATCGACATAGAAGAACGGATCGCGGAAACTGACCCACTTCCGGCCTTCGTCTACAGTGCTCTCGTAAAGCGGGCCCGGCACCTGCAGGGGATAATTGCCGTGATTGCAGCGTTCCCAGGTGTAGAGATCCTTGGACCGTGCCAGCCCGACCCGCTGCACCCTGCCATATTCCGCCCGCGCAAGTCCGGTGTAGAACATGCGCCACTCGCCCTGCCGATCCGGATCGGGCGTCACATGCATCGTCCAGAGCATGTCATCATCCCATTCGCCCGGTTCACCGACGAAAAGTGCATTCTTGACCCGGCGCCATGTCATGCCGTCCGTGCTGACGGCGTGCGCGATGAAATCGTGATTGGGCAGCACCAGATGGAACAGATGATAGATGCCATCGTGATAAACGACATCGACGTCGCCAATGTCCGACCGCAGAAATCCATGGGATGCATACATGCCCTAACCCTGCCCAGATGTTTCAGCAGGATCAAGAGCCTAAGCCAAAAAATTTGCAGTGCAACATGGCTCGGACGAACAATATCACCCCTTTGCGCATCCTGCCTGATGACTGGCGGCATTTCCGGAGCGATTTGCGGTATGGAACAGAAACAGCCGGATCCCGCCCTTTCAGTTGGCCCGCTGCGCTCGGCTCTATGCCTAGAATATGATCGTTTCTGAGCCAAAAGCGCGTCGTAAAAGCATTCCCTTGTCGCCCCTATCCTCTAGAATGGGTTCATGACGGACTGCTGTTGGATCTCACATACCGACTGCCACCGCGGACAAAGCGCGGCGCGCAAGACGTTGCGTCAGGTCATCGGTCTCTTCTCTTTTCTTTCCTTGCTGCTCCTGCCAGGTCCTGCAGCCGCGTGTTCCCTGTCGCTGGTTCTGGCGATGGACGGTTCGGCCAGCGTCGATGCGCGCGAACACACCTTGCAGCTCAACGGACTGGCGGATGCCCTGAGAGACCCGGACGTCGTTCAGGCAATCGAGGCCGTTGGCGGGATCTGGGTTACAAGTTTCGAATGGAGCGGCCGGTACCAGCAATTACTCCAGCTTGGGTGGAGCCATCTTTCCGATGCGCAAAGCGCTGCGAATGCGGCCGAAACCCTGCGACGCTCACCACGAGGCTACACCGAATTTCCAACCGCCCTCGGTTATGCACTCGGCCATGCGGCAACGCTGATGCGCAAGGCACCCGCGCCTTGTGTTCGTAAGGTCATAGATGTTGCCGGTGATGGCATCAACAACGACGGTTTCGGCCCGGAAAGCGCCTACAGGGCCTTCGATTTCCAAGACGTTACGGTCAACGGTCTGGTGATTTCAGGCGCTGATGAAGCTCCGGTGCGCTACTACCGGACCCATGTCATCAGGGGTCCGGGTGCCTTTGTCGAGGTTGCAGACAGTTATGACGACTACGCCGAGGCAATGAAGCGCAAACTGCTGCGGGAAATCTTCGGCAGCGGCTACGCTTCCCTGCGCTGAAATCAGCTTCAGGCTTGCCGGCGCTCCGCCCGGGCCAAAAGAGCCGCTTCGAAATCCGCTGCCGGCATTCTGTCCTGCAGGGCCCTTAGGAAAAGCTGCTTCTGTGTCTCGGGCGCCAGCCCGCCTACAGGCGGATCCCGGTCCAGATTGGTCGGGAAGGAATATCCTTCCGCACACGCGGAAACAGCCGCCTCCAGTCTGGCACCTGACATTGTTGCCTGTCCGGTTTGCGCCAGAAGCACGGGATAGAGCGCCCGGCACATGGCATCCCGGTCCACACTTTCCATGGCGCGTCCGAAGGCCGAGGACACCTGAAGCAGGTTTGCCATGCGCTGAATATCGGCACTGGAGTTGTCGCCGGCGGCGTGGAACAGTGCCGGGTTGAAGAACACCGCATCGCCCTTGCGCAATGGCATCTGCACGTAATGTTGTTCAAAAAACTCCTTGAATGCCTCCAGCCGGTAGGCAGCGTAGCCCGGACGATAAAGCTGTGAAAACGGCAAGAGCTTCGTGGGACCGCTTTCAATCGGCATGTCTGTATGCGCGACCGCCCCTTGCAGGGTCATGACCTGTGACAGGTCGTGCACATGGGCCGGATAACGTGCGCAGTCTTCTGCTGACTGGAAACCAAGGTGGTAATCCCGATGTGCCTGCTGCGCCTTGCCGCCCGGACGTACAAGATTGACCTGGGCCGTCATCTGGTAGTTCGGCCCGAGCCAGGCTTCACAAACGGCATCGATGGCAGGATTGGCAAAATAGTCCGCGAAGACATCGGGGGCTTCCAGACAGAGTTTCTGCAGTGAGTTCCAGATCCGGTCGTTTGCGCCGGCAGCTGCAAAATGATCCGCACCGCCGCCTGAAGCAGCTTTCTCCTCAGCGATGATCCGGTTGTAGACTTGCGTTGCCCGGTCTATCGGGGTGACATCCTTATATGCTTCCTCCAGCACCAGCACACCCGAGTGCAGCCGCATAACCTGCGCCCACTCTGCCATCAACCGGCTACGGCTTTCGCGGCCGGCGAGAACGGTCTCCAGATCGGCAACCCGGTAGACGGGAATACCGGCAACCACCTTGTAGGCGTGCGGCACGATGCCTGCGTCCAGTTTTTGCGACACAAGTTGCCTGAAGTCCTCGACATCGCAGCTGGTCGCGTTGAAATACGCCAGATGGTCAACCCGTTTGTCCATGATCCCCTCCCAGGTTTTGTTAGCTGCAATGCTAGCAGGATCAGTCTTGATCGGATCGGCATTTTCCATCAAGAATCCATCAAATGACACATCGCTTCCCGATCAAGGAAATCGCCCTTCAGGCAGGTCTCAGCACTGCCACGGTTGACCGCGTGATGAACGGGCGAGCACATGTCAGCCCGCAAACCCGTCGCAGGGTTGAGGATGCGATTGCAGAACTGGAACAACAGGAAGGTCAGCTGGCTGCCAGGGGGCGGCGGCTCTTCTTCGATGTGGTTATGGAAGCGCCGAACAGGTTCAGCAGAGAAGTGCGTCTTGCCTGTGAAAGCGTGCTGACAGATCTGCATCCGATCGCGATCCGCCCCAGGTTCACTTTCACCGAAACCATGTCGGCAGCCGAATGCAGCGCGATTCTGCAGCGGATCGCAAAGCGAGGCAGCCAGGGCATCTGCCTCAAGGTGCGCGATACAGAGGAAGTTCGGCATATGATCGCAGGACTGGCAGACCGCAGAATCCCTGTCGTCACCGTCTTTACCGACCTTCCCGCATCCCGGCGGCTTGCCTATGTTGGCCTGGATAATCGCAGCGCCGGCAAAACCGCAGCCTATCTCATGCACAAGCTCCTGCCGGCAAACGGAACGGTGCTGACGACGCTCAGCCAGCACACCTTTCAGGGCGAGGAGGAACGCTACGAGGGTTTCAGGCAGGAACTGGATCGTCTGCGCCCGGAATGCAGATTGGTGGATGCCAGTGGCGGCGGCGGTCTCAATCCCGAGACACGGCGGGAAGTCGCCGAGAAGTTGGCCTCCTCTCCACCGATTTCCGGCGTCTACTCCATGGGAGGCGGCAACAGGGCCATTTTGCAGGCCTTGTCCGAGGCGGGCCAGATGCCAGGGGTCTATGTCGCGCACGATCTGGACAAGGACAATCTCGAGCTTCTCTGGCAGGAGCAGCTGACGCTGGTGCGTCACCACGACCTGCAGTCAGACATGCACACGGCGTTTCGTCATCTCCTGGCATACCACGGCATTGGCACGTCTCCCTCTGGCGAAACGAGCGATATCCAGGTGGTCACCCCCTTGAACATCCCTTCCAGGTTCAATGAACCAGCCTGACCTGGCAGTGCTGATCTCCACAGCCAAAGCCTGCCGTTCAGCAGAAAACGCGCCAACAGCAGACTGCCAGCAGTTGATCAACCTTGTTTCAGCTCCGTGCCAACTGCGCGTTCGACAAAAGCCAACATGGATTGCCTGAGCTGTTTTCTGGTCGAAACATCTCTGGAAACGGCATTCTGGCCACTGCGTTCGATCAAACCAAGAACCAGTTCGGCCGACGTCGCAGGGTTTTCTTCAGACATCGGCAGGCAGTCGGCAACCGCTTGGACGAGACGGACCCGGGTTTGCTCGAACAGGCCGCCGATCTCGGGATTTCTGAAGGCCTCGGCAACGATTTCCGCGCTCAAAGCGGCATGTGCCGGCGACGAACAGAGATCGAAATACGCCGCTGCAAACTGCAGCAGTCTTTTCATCCGATTTTGTGACGTGTCTTCAAGCCGCCTCAGCAAGGGATCAAGTTCGACAGTTTCCAGTTCCGAGATGGCTGCGATGATCTCGTTCTTGCCCTTGAAGTGATTATAGAGATTGCTGAGGCTGATCCCCGCCTTTCCGGCGATGTCTCGCATGCCGGTCTGGTGAAACCCCTTTTCGATGAAAAGACCCGCAGCCGTTTCGACGATCATCTGCCGACGCTTGGCGGATTTTTCCAGACGGCTGGTGGATTGCGGCCTGGTTTCGGCCATCGGGAATCTCCTGTGGGACGCTACGAAGAAAGACCGTAGCCCGACTTCTTCTTCTGCGCTGTTCATTTCAGGTTCGTTGCCGTCTTGCAATCCTGGGCCGCGCACCCAATTAAAGAACGAACGTTCGTTCTTTGTGAGGTCGCATGTACTCTGATCTGGAACTTCGCCTTCAGGAGGCGGCTGGTGTCTTCAACGGTATTGAAATTCTGGCGCTGGTCTTTCTTCTTGTTTTGGCTTCCGAAACCGTCTGGGACCGGTTTGCCGGCTACCGTCAATCGCTATCTGAAACCGGCGCAAATCTGGTTATAGGTCTTGTCTACGGTCTGTTGGAACGAACCGCATACGGGCTGATCGTCGTGATTGCCGTTTTCCTTGCAGAACCGTTCGCGCTTTGGGACCTGCCCATGAACGGCTTGACATGGGTGCTTGCGATCGTGGTCGCTGATCTGACGTACTACTGGATGCATCGCTGCGAGCACAGGGTACGGCTATTCTGGACCTATCATAGCGTTCATCATTCCTCGCCTGAGTTCAACTTCACGACGGCTCTGCGTCTGGCCTGGACCGAAGCGCTGTTCGAATGGATGTTTTTCATTCCCATGGTGATTGTCGGCTTCGACCCTGTGCAGGTGATCGCAGGACTTGCCGTCGTGGTGGCCTATCAATCGTGGATCCATACCGAAAAGGTCAGACGGCTCGGGTGGCTTGAGAGCATTCTGAACACACCGTCGCATCATCGCGTGCACCACGGCAGCAATCCGGAGTATCTCGACAAGAACTATGGCGGCATCCTGATCGTCTGGGACCGGCTCTTTGGAACCTACACACCCGAGCATGCCAAGGTTGTCTACGGGATCACCGATCCGCTCAACACATCCAATCCGATCACCATCAACTTTCGAGACTTTATTCGTCTTGGCTCAGATGCGCTCAATGCCCCTTCCTTCGCCCAGGCTCTGAAGATGCTCATGAAACCTCCCGGCTGGACACCGACGCGCGATACGGCTCTTCCCGCGGACCAGTCCAACACTCAACTGCAGTCGCCTGCAGGTTCCAGCCAAGGGGAACACCAAGATGAACATTGATCTGCTTCTGGCGACGTTTGCCGGCTATCTGGCGGTCTTCGGACTGAGCGACCGGCCACAGGACCCGAAGGTCCGCGACTACCCCATTGAAACTGTCCGCATCAGAACTGCGTCCGGCACCGCCGTTCTGGATGCCGAGCTGACCTTGCCAAAAGGGAGGGGGCGCGCCCCTGCGGTGGTACTCATCACCGGTTCCGGCCCACAGGACAAGAATGAAGAAATTGCGGGCCACAAACCTTTTCTCGTGCTTTCAGATCACCTGACGAAATCCGGCTATGCCGTGCTGCGTTACGACGACCGCGGCGTGGGCCGGAGCACGGGAGACTTTGCGACAGCAACCCCGCAGGATCTCGCGAGCGACGCAGCCGCCGCGCTTGCCTATGTGAAGTCTCATCCGCGTGTTCTTTCCGAAAAAACCGGATACATCGGCCACTCGGAAGGCGGCTATCTCGCGCCGATCGCGCAGCAGATCGAACCGGCCGCCTTTCATGTTTATCTTGCAGGCCCTGCCCTGCCGCTTGTTCCCGATGTCATGCGCACTCAGGTTCAGGATATCGGGCGTGCGGAAGGCCTGTCCGATGAAGTCATTGCCGGACAGAGCCGCGCGGTGAATGAGATCAGCTCCGCTCTTTTGAAATCCGGAACACCGGCAGAATTACGCGAGGACATCACGAAGGCCTTGAAGAACTCGGGGGCGAGCGGTTCCCAGATCAGGCAAAACCTGGCTGTCTGGGCGACGCCCTGGGCTTCCGCCTACGCGCGGCACGATCCGGTTGCGCAGCTGGCAGGCCTGACCATTCCGGTGCTGGCACTTTTCGGTGAGCACGACTTGCAGGTCTCCGCCAGGGAGAATTCACCTGTCATGCGAAGGGCCCTCACCCACCCGCTCTCGGATGTCAGAACGCTGCCTGGCCTCAATCACCTGTTCCAACCAACGCAAACCGGACGTATCAACGAGTATATCCGGATAGCAACGACCATCGATCCAACCGCATTGCAGGCGATTGCGACATGGCTCGATATGATCGTGCAGGTACCATAAAAACGCGGGAACGGTACCCTGCTCCTGCGGCCAGACCGTCACCCCCCGGTGTTGCCGTAGTTTTCCGCCTCCATGCCCCGGTAGAAATCCTTCAGCGTCTTGCCGGGTTCCAGATCAAACCGGTCTCCCGTCTCCCGCATCTCGGAAATCCGGTCCAGACGGAACATACGGAAGTCCTGGCGCAATTCGCACCAGGCCACCAGCGTCCAAACCTTGCCCCAGAACCACAGGCCGAGAGGGCGGATGGTACGATCGGTCGGCTCACCCTTGCTGTCGCAATACGCCACGAACAAGCGCCTGCGGCCATCGGCAGCCGCTTCCAGAAAATCGATATGGGTCCGGATTTGCGGTGTCATCTCTGGCGCGAACGCGTGGATCTCGACTTCGTTCTGACGCACCCGCATCTTTTCCGGCAGGACGGCGTCGATCTTGATCATCGCCTCTTCGGCGGCCCGGGCCATGGCAGCCCCGCCCCAGGCACGGATCAGACGCGCACCGGCGAGTAGAGCGACAATTTCATCCCGAGTGAACATGAGTGGTGGCAGTTCATAGCCATCCCGCATGATGTAGCCGACACCAGCCGCACCTTCGATCGGCACGCCGGATGCCTGCAAGTCGGCAACATCGCGATAGATGGTGCGTTCGGATACTTCCAGCCATTCGGACAGCTGACGTGCCCGCACGAGCCGGCCGCCGCGCAGGTATTGCACGATCTGGAAAAGGCGGTCGGCGCGTCTCATGATGCCGGCTCCTTGCGAAGCCGACATCCTGTCAGTCTCAAATCAGCGTGCGAACATGCCGATGGAATTTCCGTCCGGGTCGATGCCATAGGCAAAGCGCCCCGCCGGAATGGCAGCCGGATCGGAAATGATCTCTCCCCCCTTGGCAGCGAACCGTTCCATCGTTTCTTCCAGGGTGTCCGGGCAGGCGAGATGAATGGTTGGTCCGGTTCCGTTCTGTGCGGGTTTTCCCGGGTAAAGGTGACCTGCAATCCCACCCTGCTCCTTGGTCGGAAAGATTGCGATCTCATTTGGTCCCATGTCGATGACACGTCTAAGCTCCGTTTTGAAAACGTCGTTATAAAAGCTGACCGCCTTGTCCAGATCGGAGACGGGAATCTCCATCCAGACGTTGAAGTGATCGGGTGCAAAAGTCATGGAAAGTCTCCTCAGGCGCTGTGATGAGGATCACCTTATCAAACCTCTCCTGACAGCATTCTGTCAGGAGAGAGTGACAAACATATATGACGCAAGGGCAAGTAAACACCTGCAAATTTCGTCTCACAGATGAATTCGGAAAAGAGGCTGATGACAATTTGCCGGTACCGCGTTGTCATAGCTAAACTGCATGGGCCGGGACGCAGACCAAGGCGGTGCAACAACCGGAAGGAGAGATCATGAAACGTTGGCAGATGATCCTTTTCAGCCTCTTGCTTCTGCTGACAAACTTCACGCCTGCCTTCGCGCATTTTTCGGAAGGTACCAAGGTGCGCACGCTTCTGGTCTCCCGTGAAGGTGACACGCTTACAGTTTATGTGCGGGTGCCCGCTCCGCTTGTCTTCTCGGATCTCGTCGGTCGCTCGCAGGTCGAACAGGTACCACTGGTCTCGCCATTTCTTCGCCTGGAGCAAAACCCGGACGGTGAGCGCTACCGGGTTGATCTCGGTGCAATCGACAGCAATCGATCTGCCTTTGAAAACCGGCTGCGCAACGCCCTCGTCTTTTCGCAGGCGGGCCTTGCCCTGCCGGTGGAGATCATCGGGTTTACGGTTCACGCCAGTCGACCTGATCAGGACATCGACACAGCTGTTGCCGCCCAATCCGCGTTGAGCGAAGCTTTCCCGAATGAACACCCGCTCTTTGGTACGGCAGTCATCGATTACGCGCTCAGACTGGAAAGCAGCGATCCGACCGGTGTCCTTCAAGTGCAGTCCGGGTACGCTCCCCTGATCCCGGGGCCCGGCATAGCCATCGACAACCACCTGGTCGATGCCCGCCTCACCCCTCCGGTTTCGACCACGGCTCCCGGGCAACTGGAAGAACCTGCGCGGTTCGACGGATCCCGGCTGAGCACGTTTCTGCATTTCATCCACCAGGGCACCCTGCATATTCTGGAGGGCCTCGATCACGTCTTTCTGGTGATTGCGCTGGCTCTGGCCGTCGGGGCAACGCGGAGACTGATTTACCTCGTCACCGCCTTCACGATCGGGCACTCAGTCACGCTGATTGCAACCTTCCTCGGGGCAACACCTTCCTGGCCATGGTTCATCCCGCTGGTGGAGACGGCCATTGCCGCTTCCGTTCTTTATGCGGCCATCGCAGCAATGGTCCGGAAGTCGGGCTCGGTGATCGTCTTCGCCGCGATCGGCCTGTTGCACGGCCTTGGCTTTTCCTTCGTTCTTGCGGACATTCTCGGCCGGGGCGCACCGGATCTCATACCCGCGCTGCTGGCATTCAATCTCGGCATCGAATTTGGCCAGCTGATCATTCTCGCCGTAACGCTCTCCATCGTCCTGCTTGTGCGAAAGACAGCTGAACCCGCCCTGCACCCCTTGCGGCTCGGCGCGCTGTCGGGGATTGCGATCCTGTCGGCCTGGTGGGTCATCGAGCGCCTGCCCGGATTGCTGATTTCGGCCTGACTTGAGGACGCCTCATGGCCATTTCAGGCAAAAAACACCCTAAAAAGACACAAAAAGCCGATTAATCCGTCGGGTTAAGCGCCGTTAATTCTAACAATTGACTTGTTCTTAATCCCGACCGTGCAACTTGGGCGGAATAATAATTGGCAATGAAATGGCTCGTCACGGTACCTCGCCCAATACCCGCCCACTATTAAAAGGCTCTCTTGCAGGCCTCGCGACGGTTGCCGTCATGTTGATTATAGCCTGGGCCGGTGTCGCCTATGACGGGCAAAGCGAACTGCAGAAACAGACGGCAGACCTTCTTGGAATCTGGCAGTCCAACATAGACCGTGGAAACAAGCTCTACGGAGCGCTGGAAAGACTTCCCGAAGACGATTGCAGCGACTCGCATCTGAAAACGCTGAACACGCTCGTCTACAACGACAATCACATTACCAATATCTGGTTTTTTCCGAACGGCGACACGAACGCCGCCTGCTCTTCGAGCTTCGGGCGTTTCGAACCTGCCCACAATTTCGGCCCGCCTGAAAAGGCGCAACTGTTCCGCGATGGCAGGGAGACCTGGTACAGGGTGCCCTTCGACAAGGCCGAGGGTGTCGACAGCGTTACAGTGATCAAGAAGGGCCGCTACGGCGTTTCATTCTACCAGACCGGCAACCTGGCAACGGCCGCCGACGACATGTTCTATGTGTCGAGTGTTGAAGACCCTTACACGGTTCTGTTCCACGCCAATGGAAACGCGGGCCTTCTGAAGCAATACCGCGACAACTACGGTCCGATGTTCGGCAACGTCTATGCACAGGCCTGCGGCGAAGGCGATGTCAGGCTGTGTTACCTGACCATGATCCCTGCCAGCCGGATCATTCAGCAAAATATCGGCCTGCTCGCGATTTTTGCAGTCTTCGGCATCGTCACCGGCGGGCTCGTTTTCCTGAGGGTGAAACGGATCGTGCGTGACCGACATAGCCCGGCCGGGCGGATCCGTCACGCGATCGCCAACGGCGGCAAAGGCTTTGAGCCGCACTACCAGCCCATCTTGTCGCTCGACACGATGAAATGCGAAGGTTGTGAGGTTCTGGCCCGGTTCGAAGATGCCCAGGGCAAGCTTTTCCCGGATGAATTCGTGAACATAATCCAGCAGGAGAACCTGACCTGGGAGTTTACCGAGATCATCATCGCCAAGGCGCTGCGCGACCTGAAACCGCTGCTTGCGGGACGGCCGGGTTTCAAGGTGTCCGTCAATTTCTTCCAGGCGGACCTGGAAGACGAACAGATCCAGTCCGTTATTCAGTCGCCGGTTTTTGCAATGGCGACAGAAGCCGGTCTTTCCCTGTGCTGCGAGATCCTGGAAACCGGGATCCGGTCCGGTACCAGCATTGCAAAATCGCTGGAATACCTGCGCAGCATCGGCTGCCTGATCGCAATTGACGACTTCGGCACCGGCTATTCCAACCTTGCCCAGATCAAGGCGCTCAAGCCCGATCTGGTGAAGATCGACAAGATGTTCGTCGATGATCTCGGCAGCACCACCGACACGGCCCGCGGTGCCTTTGTTCAGGCGATCCTCGGCATTGCTTCTGCACATGGGATGAAAGTCTGTGCGGAGGGTGTCGAGACGATGGACCAGCTCGCGTCCCTCAGGAACCGAGATGTGGATTACGCCCAGGGCTATTTCTTTGCCAAACCGATGCCCATCCGGGACTTCTCCCTCTACCTTCTGGAACAGACCTTGAAGGAAAAGATGCCGACGAGCGGACGCTTGGCAAAGCTCAAACCCGTCAGCGGCTGACGCTCGTTCCAGCGCCGTTCGCCTGCTTTTTCAGGCTTCCAGCCTCGCGTGTGCGCGCAAAACGACGCCGCCACAAAAACTCCGATGCAATTTCGAGCACGATTGATCTGTCTCAAGGTGAATTGAACAGGTTGGCGGCACCTTGTGGTTCTTACAAGGAGGCAAGAATGAGCCACGTGCCACACGAGTTACATGAAGAATTTCCGGAAGCCGCAGACACTTTGCATGCGTTGAAAACAAGTGATGCCCATTTCGCCCGGCTGGCGGATGAATATCACACCGTCAATCGCGAAGTGCACCGCATCGAGACAGATGTGGAGCCGGCATCCGACGATGTCCTGGAAGACCTGAAAAAGAAGAGACTAAATCTGAAAGACCAGATTGCTGCCATCCTGGCGGCAACGGCTAACACCGTGTCCTGAGCCCCTCCTTTTCAGGCCGGTGTTAAAGCCCGCGCCGTCCCCGTCCGACGGCGCGGGCCACCACATGCAACTCTCCAGGACAAGGTCCTGGCCCACCAGGAGCGCAGTGGAGCACATTTCCGGTTTTGGCGACCTTGTCGCCCACACGGTCAGCATACCGACAAAGAGTTGAAAAAAGAAGGCGCCGCAGCTTTTCGTAAAAGCCCGGCGCCAGTCTGGGGAGGAACGACCCTCATCGTTCACCCTACGATGTGGGTCTTCCCGCAAATAGTTGCAAGGCAAGCCTGTGTGAGGCTTGCGTGATCCGGAACCAGCGCTCCCCGACACAGCTTGACCCGCACGCGGGGCTGTTATCTTCTGGGGCGAGTTCATTTCGGATCAGACCATGACCCTTGTTCGCCTCTGCCTGCTTCTACCCCTCTTGTTCTCGTCCACAGCATTTGCCGCCGAACATTGCGTAGATGTTCAGGCGAAACGCGGCTGGCAGCAACTGTCCCTGCCCGGCGGCAAGATCACCGGCGTGCAGTATTCCGGCGGCTGGAGCGTGATTGCCGGCATGTACAAGGCCGTCGGCCCGCGTGGCTATACGGGCGAAGACGCCCGCCGGCTAGGCCCGCTCTATGGCTACAAGTTTGACCAATCCTACGCTTTCGGCGAGATGCTTGTGCGAGATCAGGCGGGCCGCATTGTTCCGTTCGCGGAGTTTGCCGCGCTCGCCGTCAACTCGCGCGATCCGGCCGGAGTCTATGCCTTCCGCATCAATGACAAGGATGTCGCGCTGCCGGACAATGCCGGTTCCATTCGCGTCTGTATTTCAATGCGCTGACCTTCTCAACAGGCCCGCTTCCCCTTCCCTTGCCCTGAACGGATCTCCCCCCATGACCCAGAAAACCATCCTCATCACCGGTGCTGCCCGGGGCATCGGCCTTGCGACGGCAAAGCTCATGCTGAGCCGCGGCTGGCAGGTTGCCATGCTTGACCGGGATGTCGACGAACTCGCGATTGCGTCCGAAGGTCTGGCAGGTGCCGTTCCGTTTATTTGTGACGTTTCCATCGCAGAGCAAGTCGAGGCAACCATCCCTGCCATCTTGCAGAAATTCGGCCAGCTGGATGCCGTCGTGAACAATGCCGGCGTCGCCGAATTCGGCCCGATAGAGGAGACGGATTTTGCCATGTGGCGGCGGGTCATGGAGACCAATCTGGACGGCGTGTTTCTGGTTTCTCAAGCTGTCGTTCCCGCTTTGAAGAAAACCCGTGGCGCCATCGTCAACATCGCCTCCATTTCCGGCCTGCGCGCGTCAACGTTGCGGGTTGCCTATGGAACCTCCAAGGCCGCCGTCATCCAGCTCACCAAGCAACAGGCAGCGGAACTTGGCGAATACGGCATTCGCGCCAACTGTGTCTGCCCGGGCCCCGTGCGCACCAAGCTGGCGATGGCGGTGCACAGCCAGGACATCATCGATGCCTATCACGACGCGATCCCGCTCAACCGCTATGGCTCGGAAACGGAAATTGGCGAAGTAATCGCCTTTCTATGCTCCGAGCAGGCGAGTTACGTCACCGGGCAGGTGATTGCTTCCGATGGTGGTTTTGAAAGCACCGGGGTTGGCCTTCCGGCACTTCGCAAGTAAGTGAGCGTCACTCGACTTTCAGGAAGACACAACGCTGCATAACAGGCCGGTTTGCGGACTTGCGGGAACAATCTTCTTTCCGGAATGCGCCCTCAGGCCGGTATTTGTCCATGACCGCGTCCAGGCGATCATTGGTGATGGCAGCGTTGGCCCTTTGCAGGCACGGCAGCAGCAGCGCCTTGTTCGCCCGTTGCTGGGCACCGCTGGGATATTTGCCCGGCTCCGGATTGACGGGTTTGAAACACTCGATGAAGACCGCCTCCTCGATACCGAGGTCTGCCGCGACCCTGTCGGTCGGGCGGTTCGGGTCGTTATCGGCAAAGGCGGGACCAACCAGGAACAATGCGGCAAGGAAAAGGGTGGTGCGCATCTGACTATCTCCCTGAAACTCAACCGACTTCCGGTTTTCTGAGACGGATTTCCGGATCATGCAACCACTCTACAGGCTTCAATTTTTCAGGATGTGATAGTCGTCACAAATTTTCCGAAAGCGTCTTTTTTCTCAATCACGGTCATCAATCGCGCTGACAAAACATCCGATTAGCTGTCAGGCAGAAAATGAGCGGCGATCTGACGCTGATGGGCTCGGGTCCGATGTTCGAACAGATAAATTCCCTGCCAGGTTCCAAGCGCCATGCGCCCTGCCGAGACGGGAATGGAAAGCGAAACCGGCATCATCGCCGCCTTGATATGGGCAGGCATATCGTCCGGCCCCTCCAGGGTATGCACCAGATAATTCATGGAAGGGTGATCTGCGGGCGGAACCAGGCGTTCGAAAAACGCCTTCAGATCGCGCTGCACATCCGGATCCGCATTCTCCTGGATCAGCAAAGAACACGAAGTGTGGCGAACGAACAGTGTGAGCAAGCCGTCTTCCGCACCCGATTCTGCAAGCCATTCAGCCACCGACGAGGTGAATTCGTAAAGGCCCTGCCCGCGGGTGCCAATTGCGAATCTGGTTTGCATCGATTCCTCCGAGGACCATTTGCCACTTCGCACTGGCTTAGGCGATCCACGCTACGGTTGCAATTGCAGCTGCGGGCCGCCATCTGAGGGAAGCCTACCGAAGCCCCGCCAGATTTTCCGAACCGAGGCCCTGATGCCAACTCCCCGAAAGAAGATCCTCATTGCCTCTCTGGGCACGCGCGGAGACGTTCAGCCCTATGTTGCCCTGGCACGCGACCTGGCAAAGATGGGCGCCGACGTCGTGGTGACGACGGGAGAAGGTTTCGATGACATGATCACCGCCGCCGGTGCCCGGTCACGGCCGGTTCCACTCGATTATCAAGCTCTTTTGCAAAATGAGGACATTCAGGCTGCGCTGTTCACGTTGAAGGGCAAAATCCGTGCAGCCCGCAAGAATATCGATCTGCAGAAGGAAGCCGCCCGGCGCCTCTGGCAGATCGGCATGCAGGAAAAACCGGACCTTATCCTGTTCAATCTCAAGGCAACTGTCCTGACACTTGTGGCGCGTCATCTCGACGTACCCGCCCTGCCGACAGCGCTTCAGCCGGTGAGCGCGGCAACGGGTTCCTTTCCGCTACCGCTTTTCGGGTTGCCCGACCTCGGACCCTTCCTGAATCGGCAAAGTTATGCCATCGGTCGCTCTCTGATGCGGCTGGGTATCGCGCCGCTCGCAAAGGCCGTCCGCGCGGAAGCGGGGACGAAGGATGCGCCTGCCCATTCGCGCGATCTGATGGACGGCCATATGCCCGGCGGAGGATCGCCGCTGTCCCTTCAGGCTTTTTCCCGGGGTCTCGTGCCAACACCACCAGACTGGCCGGAGAACAACTGGGCCTGCGGCTATTGGCTGACCGAACCTGATCCGAACTACGTTCCGCCGGAAGATCTGGCTTCGTTTCTGGAAAACGGCCCGGAGCCGATCTATCTGGGCTTTGGCTCCATGCCGAGCAGGAACCCGGCAAAGCTGACAGAAACCGTGCTTGCAGCCCTGGAACAAACCGGCCAACGTGCGATCCTGGCGACGGGCTGGGGAGGATTGTCCGGGCAAAGCCTGCCGCGGACACTTTCAGGCCGCGTCTTCCTGCTGGATAAAGCACCTCATAGCTGGCTTTTCCCGCGTTGCGCGGCAATCGTTCACCACGGTGGTGCCGGCACCACCCACGAAGCCCTGCGCTGGGGCAAACCTTCGCTGGTCTGTCCCGTCTTCGGCGATCAGCCCTTCTGGGGTGCGCAGGTTCACAAGATCGGAGCCGGGCCTGCACCGATCCGGCAAAAGTCGCTCACTCCTTCGAAACTCGCCCGGGCGCTGATGCAGCTCGAAGACCCTGTGTATCGTGTCGGAGCCAAACGGGTGGCAGACATCATGGCAAGCGAACCGGGTGCGCGAGGTACGGCAGAACGGCTCCTGTCGATGATCGGCGCTGACAGGATCTGATTAGACTATGTCGTCTAAAACCAAGCTACGTATCTGAAAAGGCGGCTTCGGCCCCGAAGGCTGTTGCCAGAAACCGCGTCATGCAGGCGACCCGTTCGACAGAGCGAAGGTCGGGATGGGTCAGTACCCAGAGCTCATTTGCTGGTACGTCATTGGTGAGGGCCAGTTTCTGCAAGCCGCCTTGTGCGACATCCACCGGAACGAGACATATCCCCAACCCCTTGCGCGCCAATGCAGCCATGGTCATCAGATCATCGCTTCGAACCGCGATCCTGTCGCGATGCGTCCTGTCCATCTGTTGGAAGCCAGGCCGCTGGGATAGCAGTCCGCTTGCGCCAATCAGGTCATGTGTTGTGAGATCGGCCGAATTCGACGGCGCGTCCTTGCGCTCCAGATAGGTCTGGCTTGCGAAATAGGCCCAGGGAATATCTGCGACCTTGCGTCCGATCAGGTGTTCGGGCGGAGATGACGTGACCCGCAGGGCAATCTCCGCAGCCCTGCTGGACATGTTGATCTCCTCGTTGGAAGTCAGCAGCTCAACGGTGATGTCGGGAAACCGGGCTCTGAAGTCGCCTAGGTAGCCAGGAAGGAAATGGGCTGCGAAACTTGCGGGGGCCGTCAATCGAATTCGCCCCTTCAAAGCCAGATCCGCCCCGGATATCCGCCGGTCGATGTCCTCCATGGCAACGACAACAGACTGCGCCAGACCCAGAATTTCGGCACCAGCCTCGGTCGGCCTGTAACGGCCCTTCACCTTTTCGAACAATCTGGAGCCAAGCTGCTCTTCCAGAGAACGGATGTGCCTGAACGCCGTGGCATGGCTGATTGCGAGCTTTTCAGCAGCCTTGCCGAGACTGCTGGTCTCGGCGACCGCGTGAAACGTTCGAAGGTAGTTCCAATCCATCATGTTCTTTCAAATTTGAAAACTTCCACCTTAAATCTGCCTATTCCAAACATTTTTGCAAACACCTAAATCCATCACGCCGGCACCGCACACACCAATTTTCAGGAGAAAATCATGATCGGATATACGTCTTTGGGAACCAACGACCTGAAGCGGTCAGCAGCGTTTTACGACGCATTGCTGGCGGAACTCGGCGCACAGCGGCTGATGGAGTTCGATGACTTCATCGTCTGGGCGAACCAGCCGACCACGTCAGCCTTTTCCGTGCATATTCCTTATGACGGCAAACAGGCGACCGTCGGCAATGGCGTCATGGTCGCATTGTCCGCCCAGAACCGGGCACAGGTCGATGCGGTCTACCGTAAAGCCATAGAGCTTGGCGCAGCGGACGAAGGCAAGCCCGGCCAGCGCGCCGACAACGGCTTTTATGCCGCCTATTTTCGGGACCTGGACGGCAACAAGCTGAACGTGCACCACATGGTCTGAGTTCAAATCGCTTCCATGCAAGAGCGATCAACAGTGTTGATCGCTCTTTCCTTTTTGGCCGCAGCCTGACACAACTAGACAGCCCGCCGAATAGGAGTCACCCGTCCGTGTTTCCCGCCCGCTATACCGTTTTCATTCTTTGTATCGTACTTGCCCTGGTTGCACTTGTCCTGACGTTTGCCCTCAGCGGCTACTTCGTCTGGCCATTTCTGGTTTTTGCAGTGCTCTCGGCGATCGGTTATCTCGATGTCCGCCAGACCCGACATGCGATCCTGCGCAACTATCCTGTTTCCGGTCATTTCCGTTTCCTGTTCGAAGCGATCCGGCCGGAACTGCGCCAGTATTTCTTTGAAAGCAATCAGGACGGCAGACCGTTTTCGCGGGAGCGGCGCTCCATGGTTTATGACCGGGCGAAGGATATCGAGGATGTTCTGCCGTTCGGTACAGAACTTGACGTCTACGACACTTCCTATGGCTGGGTGAACCATTCGATCTGTCCCAAACCGCACAACCATGAAGACATGCGCGTGACGATTGGCGGACCGGACTGCAAACAGCCTTATTCGGCTTCCCTCTACAACATTTCGGCCATGAGCTTTGGCTCACTCTCCGGCAATGCCATTCTGGCTTTGAACAAGGGTGCCAAGGCAGGCGGTTTCTATCACGACACCGGGGAAGGCAGCGTTTCGCGCTATCACCGGCAAGGTGGTGGCGACCTGGTCTGGGAACTTGGCAGCGGCTATTTCGGCTGCCGCGCGGACGATGGCACTTTCGATGCCGAAAAGTTCGCCAAGCAGGCTGTCGAACCGCAGATCAAGATGATCGAAATCAAGATGAGCCAGGGGGCCAAGCCTGGTCATGGCGGTGTGCTGCCCGGACCGAAAGTGACGGAAGAAATCGCCGAAGCTCGCGGCGTTCCGATCGGCACCGACTGCATATCACCTGCCTCTCATTCCGCTTTCTCAACCCCGGTTGAACTGCTGCATTTCATCGTTCAGTTGCGGGAGCTCTCAGGTGGCAAGCCCGTCGGCTTCAAGCTGTGCATCGGTCATCGCTGGGAATTCATGGCCATCGTCAAGGCCATGCTGAAGACCGGCATCAAGCCGGATTTCATCGTGGTCGACGGCGCAGAAGGCGGGACAGGCGCCGCACCGGTGGAATTTGCCAACAGGCTGGGAACACCTCTGCGCCAGGGTCTGACCTTCGTACACAACTGCCTGGTTGGCACGGGTCTTCGCGAAGATATCCGGATCGGTGCCGCCGGCAAACTGATCAGCGCATTCGACATTGCAGGGGCGCTGGCTTTGGGCGCCGACTGGGTCAACTCTGCGCGCGGCTTCATGTTCGCAGTCGGCTGCATCCAGTCCCAGAGCTGCCACACCAATCGTTGCCCCACCGGCGTCGCCACGCAGGATCCCAAGCGCCAGCAGGCCCTGGTTGTTCCCGACAAGGCGCAGCGCGTCGCGAATTTTCATCGCAACACGCTGAAGTCCCTTCGGGATTTTTCCGCCGCTGCCGGGCTCAGCCATCCGCGCGAGTTCAAGCCGGAACATTTCTACCTGCACGAAGGTCTTCGCGAAATCATGCCGGCCAGCGTCGCGCTGTCCTGGTTGAAGAAGGGGGCCCTCCTTGAAAAGTCGCACAACATTCCGGGCTACTCGACCTATTGGGAAATGGCGGAAGCTGAAAGCTTTCACCCGGCCAAGTCGGTGGAAGCTGCAAAGTCCGCCCACGCCTAGGCATAAAACGTCAGCGGGGGCCTTGCGTCGTCCTTCAAGGTGAAGGTTTCCGGGAAACAGGCTTTCTCGATACGCACCCCTGCTGCTGATCGACCCAACCGGGCCACGCCTGCGGCTCACATGATATCCATGGCTGCAAGGTGACCAAGTCTTGCAGCTAAAAACGAACAGACGTCAGTCGAGTTGGCGCGCCAGTTGAACGGCAAAATCACCTGCCTCATGCGAGCGGATGACCGCGTGGCGAACGAGATCGTCAAAGTGGCTGGAGAAGAGCTGGACGTGGCGCGTGTTGGAAAACGCCAGGTAGCGCTGCCCGAGGTAGAGTGCCGCCCATTTCTGCCCGAAGACCGTGAAAGGTGCGGAGAACCGGTCGGTCGCGCCGAAGAGATGCAGACGCAGCGAGGGGTAAAGCTCGCTCAAGGTAAGCCCCATGACCTCCAGCTGTTCGCGACGCAGGTCAACCGGAAGCCCCTGCCATAGCCCCTCCCCGCGCGCAAAGCCTTCCAGCGCCTCTTTCGACAGGGCGATTTCCATGTCGGATTCCGCCCGGCTGAGGAGTGCCCTCTGATCCCTGGTGCCGGTTATGGCCTGGTCGGCGGTGCGCAACGTTTCGCCGGAGTATTCGAAAGCCAGAACAGCTTCGGTCTTGAGGACATCCGGCAGGTTGGCGGGTACATGCCTGATCTTCGCCCCGACCGCATCGCGATACCAGGCGAGCAGATGTTCATCGACCGGGTGCCGCTCGGTCTCGGCCACCTGAACTGCCTGATCCAGGATCTCGGCCGCGGCCCCGCGGTGGGTGGAAAGACCAAGCAACCAGTCGGAAGAAACGCTGAGCGCGGTCGCAATGGCAGCCAATGCCTGCCCGTTTGGCAGACGGGGTGCATCTTCCGACAACAGCTGGGAAACGGTTGACCGGTCGAGCCCGGCACCGCGTGCCAGATCCGATCGGTTCATATCCCGGCTGCGCAAGGCATCCGACAGGCGTTCGCGAAAAAGTACGGCGCGGTCTCTCTTGTCCATGAGAGGAGTATTGTCAGCCGGATTTCGGAAAATCAACACAAGCTGACATTTTCCCGAAGCACCAGCCTGTGGGAAGCTCACGCAAGCAAGGTGCTTTTCACCAGACCCTATTCAGCAGCGCTGAGCGCCAGGAAACCACCTGATTGACGTTCCCAAAGCGCAGCATAAAGACCACCGGAGGCAAGCAGCTCGCGGTGCGTACCTTCTTCCGCAATCCGGCCTTGATCCATCACCACGAGCCGGTCCATTGCGGCAATGGTCGACAGACGGTGGGCAACGGCCAGTGTGGTGCGCCCTTCCATCATGCGGGTTAGGTTCTGCTGAATGGCAAGCTCGGCTTCACTATCGAGGGCAGAGGTTGCCTCGTCGAGGATCAGGATCGGCGCATCTTTCAAAAGCACCCTGGCGATCGTGATACGTTGGCGCTGACCGCCGGATAGTTTGACACCGCGATCGCCCACATGGGCATCCAGCCCCGTCCGGCCCTTGCTGTCCTTCTGCTCCTCAATGAAATCGAGCGCTTCGGCAGCACGGGCAACCGCACGGATCTCGTCGTCGGTGGCTTCCGGCCTGCCATAGCGAATGTTGTCGCGGATCGACCGGTTCAAAAGGGAGATGTCCTGGGTGACAACGCCGATCCGGCTGCGCAGAGATGCCTGGGTGACATCGCGCACGTCCTGCCCGTCGATCGAAATCCGGCCTTCGGTCACGTCCCGCAAGCGCATCAGCAAAGACACAGCGGTCGATTTGCCGGCGCCGGACAGGCCAACCAGACCGACACGCTCGCCCGGCTTGATTGTCAGGTTGAACTTGTCCAGGACCGGCTTGCGGTCGCTCTGATAGGCAAAGGACACGTTGTCGAAGCGGATTTCCCCGGCGCTGACATTCAGCTCGCCGGCATCCGGCGGGTCGATGATTGCCGGCCGGCTCGTCATGATCGGCATGGCATCGCGGATCGTACCGAGCGTGCTGGTGATCGACTGTCCGATCCCTATGAAGCTGGATGAAGCGTGGGACAGCGAGCGTGTGACGGTCAGCCCGGCGACAAAGTCGCCGATTGAGACCCACCCCTTCATCATGCCCCAGAAGCCAATGACCACCACAGCCAGGATCAGCAGCACGTTCAGAAAATAGACGCCGCTGTCGGTCAGGATATAGGACCGGTTCTCGCTGTGCCTGGTGTCGATTGTTTCGCCGATGACCTTGCGAATGGCACCGGCTTCCGAATCTTCCGCCGCAAACAGTTTGACCATCGCGATGTTGGAATAGACGTCTGTCATCGCGCCGGTGGCTTTGGAATTTGCCGCTGCCACCTTGGCAGAACGCTGCAGATAGGCCGGGATCGCCAACCAGGCGACGAGGATATTCGCGCAGATCCAGAACAATACCGGAATGGCCAGCGGCCAGGCCATGGCCAGAAGCAGCAGGAACGATCCGCCAAACTGAATGACCAGATACGGAACCGTCTCGATGGACAGCATCATCTGACGGTGAACCGACATGGTGACCTGGGCAATGCGGGAGGCAACCTGACCTGCGAAAGTGTCCTCGAAGAAAGCCAGGTCCTGTGCTTCCACGGCCTTGTGTGCCTGCCAGCGCATTGCCGCCGGCAGAAGAATGCGCACGGTCTGGAAGGCAAAGGTCTGGCGCAGGAGAAAGGCGAGCGGATCAATAATCACGAAGAGGAGGAAGAAACCGGCCAGGATGGTGAGGTTGTCTTTCAGAAACGCCTGCGCCCCTGCCTCGGTCACACCGTCGACCACGAAAGCTATTGCCCAGATGCCCGCAAGACCCAGCCCGGAGGAGATCATCGCCAGGCAGGAAACGATTACCAGTTGCCAGCGGAACATCATCGCGAAATGCCAGACCAGCTTCAGCGGCCCTTCATCCGGAAGAGGCGTGACAGGCAGTTCCAGCGGTTTGATGTGGGTTTCGAACGGATGGAAATACCGGTCGATGAGCCGCGCAAGCAGCGGCCTGGCGATTGACACGCAAAACACTCCTCGACTGGACCAGCGCCTGATCAGGCCGCTGGCTCAATCCTGTAAACACAGCGACGACCGCCCGAGAGCTGATGTTCGGTACGTTCGACCGAGACACCTGGCCCAAGTACATCCTTGAAAAGATTGAGTTCCGACCGGCAGAACCCCTGACAGGCCGTTGCCGCGGCACAGATCGAACAGTGATTTTCGATCAGCAGGTAGCCTGCCCCTTCCGGAACAAGATCGGCCATGTAGCCTTCCCGGTTGCGCAGATCGGCAAGCACTTCCAGCTTGCCGCGCAGATCCGGCGCCTTGCCAACCGCTTCGGTATAGGATTTCCGGCTTTGCGCTTCACGGTGGGCAATCAGCTTGTCGACACCTTCTTCGCCGAAAATTTCGTTCAGGCCGGAAATCAACCCGAGCACCAGGTTGGAATGATTGTCGGGAAACTGCTTGTGCCCGTCCGGTGTCAGGTCCCAGACCCGCTTGGGCCGGCCAACCGACCCCTTCTGATCATCGAAGTCCACCAGTCCGTCCTGCAACAGGCCGTCCAGATGCTGGCGAACAGCCACTGACGTCACCTTCAACCCGCTGGCAAGATCTGCCGCAGTCTGTGGGCCGGAGGATTTCAGCGCGTTCAAAAGCCGGGTTCGAGTACGATCTGCCATAGCCGTCTATATAGCGTATTTCAAAGATAAAAAAATAGTCTGCTTATCTTATTGTGAAGCGACCAGAGCATTTCTCGCCAACAAGCCTGCCTTGGCAGCCACGTTTATTTGCCAAGCGTGGCGGGAGCATGCAAGAAATGTCACTATAATATCCTGCGATGAACCGTTGTCCGGCGCCGGCCCAACTTAGTGCCTGATCGCTCGATCACACGGTTTTCGCCTTGAAATATTTGGTAACCGTCGCGTCAGCATTTCCTATAGGCGCTTTAACTCTTCAAGAACCCCAATGCGACGCAAAGTCAGCAAAGTCGCCTTCATAACAATTCTTTATCTCATTTTGATTAGAAGAAATATCAATGGAGAAAATGATGGAAAAAATCAGGGCTTTCCTGAGATGGATGATGATCGATCCTCGCCATCCGGAAATTGCACAGGCTCAGTACAATGAGCTCAAGACCCAGATTCCGTCACTCTATGCCCTCCTCATGGTCAATGCGGTTGCCGTTGCCTATACCCATTTCGATATCGCGCCGACTTATCTGACCGTCGGAATTCTTGCGCCGATCCTGTTGATCACGACCTTTCGCATGGTGGCCTGGATACGCGCCCGCAAAGTTGACCCGACACCGCAGGAAGCGATCAGCAAGATGCGGCAGACCGTCATTCTCGGCAGTCTTGTGTCCGTCATCTACATTGCCTGGTCGCTGAGCCTGGACGGCTATGGCGGACCTGCCGAGCGCGGTCATGTGGCGCTTTTCATCGCCATAACCGTCATCGGCTGCATCTTCTGTCTGATGCATCTGCCGCAGGCTGCCCTGATGGTCATGGTGATCGTGACGATCCCTTATCTGGTGCACTATCTCGGCCAGAATCAGGACGTCTACATTGCCATAGGGCTCAATATCTTCCTGGTGTGCCTGGTCGTCCTGCAGGTTCTTCTGAACGGCTATCGAGGGTTCTGCAAACTGATTGAGTCGCAATCGGACCTAGCCGCCAAACAGAAAGAAACGGAGCGTCTCAACGCAGAAAACTCCAAGCTTGCCCAGACCGACGCGCTTACCGACCTGCCGAACCGACGCTATTTCTTCAATCGGCTTGAAGCCCTGATCAGCGAAGTGGAAGGCACGGACCGGCAGTTTGCGGTCGGCGTCGTCGACCTGGACCGGTTCAAGCCCATCAACGACACCTATGGCCACCAGTTGGGCGACCAATTGCTGATGGAAGTCGGCTCGCGCCTGAAAAGCCTTGGACTGCCGAATGTCGAGATTTGCCGTCTCGGCGGCGACGAGTTCGGTTTCCTTTATCTCGGAGACATCTACGAGGCAGCCTCGACGGGGCAGTCTATTTGCGAACTGATCAGCCGCCCCTATCGGATCGGTGAACTGCAGGTTTCCGTTGGCGCGTCCTGCGGCATTGCGTTCTATCCTGACGCCGGCACCTCTGCCCATGTTCTGTTCGACCGGTCCGACTACGCCCTTTACAATTCCAAGACCAGCCTGCGCGGCCGCACGACGGTCTATTCGGCTGAACATGAAGCCCGCATCCGCTCGGAACGGGCCATCGAGGCCGCGCTTCAAAGCGCAGATCTTGCCGGCGAATTCCAGGTCTATTTCCAGCCTGTCGTCCAGTTGCCGGAACGGTTCGTTGTCGGCTTCGAGGCGTTGGCGCGGTGGGACAACCCGCAGCTTGGCAGGATTGCCCCCGACAAGTTCATTCCCATTGCCGAGCGCGCCGGCCTGATCCACAGGCTGACCTTGTCGCTGTTCGAAAAGGCGGTCGAGCAGATCAAGGCCCTGCCCGGGACGCTCTCGCTATCCTTCAATCTGTCCGCACATGACGTCACCTCCGCCGAGACAGTGGCTGCGCTGCTCGAGATCATCCGCCGCGCGGCGATTGACCCGCGGCAGATCACCTTCGAAATTACCGAGACTTCCGTGATCGGCAGTTATGAAGCGGCTGAAACCTGTCTGCAGGTTCTTCGCAATGCCGGTGTCAAACTCGCGCTGGATGACTTCGGCACCGGTTATTCCAGCCTTGGCTACCTGCACCGGCTGCCTATCGACTGCGTCAAGATCGACCGCAGTTTCGTTGCCGGCATCAAGGACCCGATCGCGAGCGGCGTCGTGACCTCCATCGTCAACCTGTGCCGGTCCATGAAGATGCAGTGCGTGGTGGAAGGCGTTGAAGAAAGCAACCAGTTGGAACTTCTGGAAGCGATGCATTGCCGTTTGGTCCAGGGATACCATTTCAGCGCTCCCCTGCCTTTCGAGGACCTTCTTGCCGATGCCAGGGAAAATGGAAGGGTTGCAGGGCTTCCCCTGTCCGGTACTGCCGGAGCCAGCAGCTTTCAGTTCTTTCGCGCCTGACCGGCAATCCGGACCAATTCCACCAGACCTCTTCTAATCCGTCCGAGATTTGTTTACCTCTCCGGTCTCAACCTCCAAAAACCGGGACCTGTTCATGACCGGCGGCACCAAGCGGCAAAAAGACATGCGCAAGGCCTTGCGCGTCCTGCTGCCGCGCGTTCCCTTTTCAGATGCTGAAGCCATTCTCGAAGTTGCCCTCGCCGGACACCTGCGCCATCTGCCGCCCGGCATTGCCCTTTGGCAGGCCACCACCAGTCATGTCCGGCACGCCCTGACCGACTACGATACGTTACTGGACGAAGGTTATGACCGTGACGCTGCCCGGTTCTTCGTACTGGACGAAATGAATGACGTTCTGAGCTCCTGGGGATGTGCGAAACGCCTGGAAGCTGACGATACCTCCCCAACCGAGGACTGACACCGGCGCTTAAAGCGGATCCGTGCCCGTCACACACGACCCGGGATGTGATTTGCGGGCGGTCTGCCGTTACGGACGCCGGGCGATCAGATCGATCTCGACCAGCGCATCGACGGCAAGGCCCGATACGCCAATACAGGTACGACCCGGCAATTTACCGGGTTCGAAAAATGACCGATAGGTGTCGTTCATAGCCTGATAATCGCGCTTGAATTCAGTCAGATAAACACGAATGAAAGTCGTGTTTTCAAGGCCGAGCCCGAGGCCGCCCAGAACGAGCTTCAGGTTTTCCATCACCCGCACAGTCTGCGCCTCTATGCCCTCCGGCAGCGGGGCGTCCGGATCGTCCGGCAGTGTCGGCATCTGGCCGGTTACAAACACCCAGCCGTCAATTTCGACGGCATGGGAGAATGGCGCGACCGGCTGTGGCGCCTGGTCGATCATGTGGTGGATCGGCAGCATGGAGGCTCCTGTTGGAAGGTTATGACAGAGCATCCAGACTAGAGAATATCGGGCCCCTCGGGAAACAGGTTTCCATCGCTGCGAGCCTTAAAATCAGATGCGCTCGTAGATCCACTGTTCGGGAACATGAGCGGTGACCGCCTCGCCCGCCGCAACCTTCCCCGGGATTTCGACATAGCCAACAAGGCCTCGCAGGCGCTTTGCCTTTTGCGGGAACAACAGGTCCAGTCCTTCCCGGCCGGGATTGGCTTCAGCGATCGCCTCGCCTGCGAAACGGCAGGGTTTGTTGTCACCGTCCACACGAATAACCACACCGCCCTCGAACACCAGCCGGGTGCGCGGTGGCACCATCGTAAGGTTGGGAATGCCGGACAAGGTAATGTTGCCGCCGATCCATTCGGCTTTCAGTTCGGCAATCTCCATGCGAGTGGCAATCAACGAAAGTTCCTCGGCGGACAGGATGGATATCTGGCGCTCATTGCACATTTCCGTGCCACGCGGATACCAGGGTTCGCGGCCACCGGACCTCCGGGTGTATCCGCCATGCCGGTCTCCCAAAATGCCTTCGAACGTCATCTCCAAAGCATCCGTTGCAGTGGTCCTGAAGTCTTCCGCAGAGACTGTCCTGAAAACGCCCTCCACCTTGCCGCTTGTCCTGAATGCAGGCGTAATCCGAAGGTCATTGGCAAGAAGCTGGAGCTGGTCTGTCATGCGGGGTCCCCTGTCGCAGTCGAGAGGCGATGCTAGGGCGCCGGCGCCTTCCTGACCAACAAAACTCATTGATGTTTTCATAAGCGCGGAAGATCGATCCGCTGCCCCAGTATTTGCGGTGGTGAAAGCTATCTTCAGGCAGGGCCGGAGAGGAATTTCTCCTTGCGCAAGCCGTCCAGGCATCGGACGATTTTCCGCGCGTGGTAGAGCATCGCGACCCAACCGGTTTCCAGCGCAAGATTGCCTGTTGCGCCCTCGGGCATGGCTGTCATCCAGTCATCCTCCAGGCCCGGGACGGTCTGCCTCGGGCGGCCATCCAGGACAGCCGAGAACTCATCTTCCAGACGCTTGTCCATGCGAGCGACAAGCGTTTCTATCCCAGACCTGGCCTGAGCTTCCACCGTTTCCCGCGTGACGTCCGAACGGGCTTCGCGGTAAAGCACCACGTATTGGGCCAGCACGATCACCAGCATGTTGAGGTCGCTGGCGGAGCGTGTGAACGACGACCAGGGAGCTTGCTCGATCCGATAGGACCTGGCGGTGGCGATCAGCGTGCTCGCTGCCGTTCGAAGCCGGGCGAGATCCTGAAGGTCCGTATCCGCCTTGCCGCCTTGCGCCCGCAGGCAACTTCGGCAGGCGTTGAGGTAATCGGACGCCAGCCCCTTGAAGCTTGCGCCGGTGCGGTTGGGAAACAGCAGCCATGCCGCAGCAAGCCCTACACCTGCGCCAATCATCGTGTCGTAGAGACGCGACCAGAGTTCATCGATGGGCAGACCTTCAAGCGTCTGAAGCCCCATGACCACCAGGAAACTGATGATACCGGAGGCGATGGCGTAATTGCGGTCGAGGAAAACGATGACCCCGGGTATGGCAATGACAACCAGTACCAGCCTGACGGACGGAAACTCCGCCAGGGCCGGGTCGACCAGCATGGCCAGAACAACGCCGCCCGCCGTCCCGCCTATCCGCTGTGCGGTTCGGAGCAGTGTCGCCCCGAGGCTGTTCGACAGCACGATGATGATGGTGAGCGTGACCCAATAGGCGTGATTGAGATCGAACGCGAGCCCAAGGGAAAAGCCGATCCCGGCTGCGACACCTGCCTGAAGTGACAAGCGCCAGGAAAGCTTCCGCAACCAGCTGCCCTCGCGGCTGTCATCATCCGTACCGAGGCTCAGGCGAACCGGCTGGTCTTTTGCCGCCAGCAGCCACAGACGCTTGAAAGCCTGGGCAATGCGCAATTCCTGAAACCGGTCATGTGCCGTTACTGCCGCATCCGCCTGCAGCCAGCTCGCGGCAGGTGCGCTTGCGCCGGTTTTGCCTTCCCCGACATCGCTCTCTTCCGGAACGCCCTCACCGGTTTCAAGGCGATGGACAAGCCGGTCGACCGCACGGCGAAAGCCGTCATCTTGCGCCAGTCGGGTGCGTGCGTCCCGGGACAGCTGGTCGCGCGCATCGCCCACCACTTCCAGAGCAAGTTCCACCATGATAGCCGCTTCCGGCGACATGCCCTGCAACTCACCTTCCGGTCTGAGCAGATCGGCGCAGACCTGAAGTTCCATGCGCAGCTTCGCCAGATCCCTGATCCGAACGGCCGCATCGCCGGACGAACCGGTCGCCCGGCCTGACAGCTGCCTCAGATAGGTTGCCATCGCCTGACGATTTGCAGCTTCGACCCGCAGGTAAGTTCGGTATGTCGAAGGCCGCCAGGGCCCTGTGCGAACCACGAGGGCTGTCACCATTCCAAGCACCGCCATGACCGGAAGCCAGAGGCCGGGCGATCCTCCGACGTTGCCGAGGACCACGAAAAGCCAGCAAATCGCCATGCTGCGCCCAGCGCGTTGCCAGAAGGGACCAAGCCCATGCATGGCAAAGCCGAGCATGATCGCGGCGATCCAGAGCCCTTGCAGAACGGTTGAGGCGCTTTTCCCCGACAGCTCGGCGACAACAGCCCCAAGAGCAAACAGAGACGTCAGCAGAACTCCAAGCTTCAGGATACCGAGGACCTCGGCCTTTCTGGTGGAAACCGGCGTGAACATCAGGCAGTGGCCGCCGCTAGCGACTGCCAGAACGGCCAGTTTGAAGGCCGACTGACCGGGCACGAAGCTTGCCACGACATTTGCCAGGAAGACCGCTCCGAGCACGGTCAGCATCAGATGAACGCCGCGCATCAGCCGCAAGCCGCCGGGGTCCGTGCGCAGGAGACTTGTCTTTATGTCCGAAGCGGCTTGCAGCATCTGTCTGACTTGAACCCGGCTCTTCAGGGCAAAATCCCCGACGTTCTGAATGGAAATCTTTTATGCGGACTGCATTGTCTCGTGTCCATGGCGCTTTGACCGGATGGACGCAGGCTTGCCGCCGAAGATCAGTCGGACGTCTTCCCGTCTGTAACAGTGAATTCGGCAAAGACCGGCCAGTGATCGGAACCATTGAAGTGTCCGAGTTCGCAGTTTTTGACCGCAAGCCCGCTCCTGACGAAAAAATGGTCGAGTTCGAGACCGATGCCCGGAACCGGAGCAAGCCATGTCGGGGTCCAACGGCTGCCGCAGACTGCCTTGCGCACCCCTGCCGTTTCCTGAAACCGTTTCAGCAGCGGTGCCCAGGAGGCGGCGTTCATGTCGCCGGCAACAAGAACAGGTCCCGGCGTCATCGACACTTCGGATGCAAGCTTCTGAAGGATGTCCGCCTGGTGCAGATAGAAGTCTCGCCTGAAAGGCGGCAATGTGTGAACTGCAAAGACACTCACACAGGGCTCCGCCTGCACACCGCAGTAAATCGCTTTCGTAATCGCGTACGGGTTCCCGCCTACAGGGATCAGTTCGACGCTGTGCGGCGCAGTGCGCGATAGGATAACCGCGGCGGGACGTCCACCAAGCGCCTGGTCAGGCGTTCCTGCCACATGCAGCATGCCCTCAAACCGGTCGAGCAGCCCTTGGTCGGCAGGTACCGGCAGCTCCGTGAGGATCATGAGATCGAAGACGCGGGCGCTGTTTTCCTCGACCAGATTGTCGAGCGCTGCGGCGCTGCCGAAGAGATTTGCGGTGACGACGCTAATCGGCGGTTCCGCCGCATTGGCGGTCGGAGCAAAGCGTCCGTCGTCGAAGATGCCCATGCGCATGAGAGCGACCACCGACAGGCAGACGGCCAGTGCCACCATGTTCCAGTTCCGTAAGAAGACGAACCCTGCAGCAAACAGCAGGCCAGCAAGAACGTATTGGGTCTGAAAATGAGCCAGCAGATCGACGGGCCAGCCGACTGCCGCCAGAAACGAGGCGAGAACGGCGATGGCGAAGGCCGCAAACAGACAGACGAGAGTTCTGTGGAACATGCCTTGTGCCGCTCGCAAGGACAAAAGTTGCCGGTGGCCGGTTTATACCGCCGCCCAAAAAAGATGCCGGCCCGCTTCCGGGGCCGGCACATTCTGGAAACAGGGGACACGCCCCCCATTCAGCTTCCAGGCCGTTCGCTTAGCGCGTAAGCGGCTTGTACTTGATCCGGCGCGGGTCGGCGGCATGTGCGCCAAGGCGGCGAACCTTGTCCTTTTCGTAGTCTTCGAAGTTGCCTTCGAACCATTCCACATGGCTGTCACCTTCAAAGGCGAGCATGTGCGTGGCCAGACGGTCGAGGAACATACGATCGTGGCTGATGATAACGGCGCAGCCGGCGTAGTTTTCCAGCGCGTCTTCCAGAGCTGCCAGCGTCTCGGTGTCGAGGTCGTTGGTCGGCTCATCGAGCAGCAGAACGTTGGCGCCCTTCTTCAGCACCTTGGCCAGATGCACGCGGTTGCGCTGACCGCCGGAAAGGTCACCGACCTTGGCCTGCTGGGCAGCCCCCTTGAAGTTGAACGACGAGCAATAGGCGCGAGAGTTGATTTCCTTGTCGTCGAGGTAGATGACCTCGGCGCCGCCGGAAATTTCTTCCCAGACCGTGTTGTTCGGGTTGAGCGCATCGCGCGACTGGTCAACGTAGCCAAGGTGCACACTGTCGCCCACGACGACCTTGCCCTTGTCAGGTGTTTCCTGACCGGTGAGCATCTTGAACAGGGTCGTCTTGCCGGCGCCGTTCGGGCCGATCACGCCGACGATGCCACCGCGCGGCAGCTTGAACGACAGGTCGTCGATCAAGAGACGGTCTTCAAAGCCCTTGGAAACGCCATCGACCTCGATGACGTTCGCGCCGAGACGCTCGCCAACCGGGATGAGGATCTGTTCGATGGACGGCTGACGCTCTTCCTGGGCGGTCAAGAGGTCTTCAAAGGCCCGGATACGGGCTTTCGACTTGGTCTGACGGCCTTTTGGGCTCATGCCCATCCACTCACGCTCACGGGCAATCGCCTTGGAGCGGGCCATGTTCTCGCGGCCTTCCTGCTCCATGCGCTTGGTCTTCTTTTCCAGATAGACCGAGTAGTTGCCTTCGTAAGGGATGCCCTGACCGCGGTCGAGCTCGAGAATCCAGCCTGTGACATTGTCGAGGAAGTAGCGGTCGTGGGTGATGATCAGGACGGAGCCCTTGAACTCACGCAGGTGACGCTCCAGCCAGTGAACGGTTTCAGCGTCCAGGTGGTTGGTCGGCTCATCCAGCAGCAGCAGGTCCGGCTCGGACAGCAGCAGCTTGCAAAGCGCGACGCGGCGGCGCTCACCACCGGAGAGATTGTCGACGGCTGCATCTGATGGCGGGCAGCGCAGGGCTTCCATCGCCATTTCCACCTGGCTTTCCAGGTTCCACAGATCCTGCGCGTCAATCTCGTCCTGAAGCTGTGCGGCTTCCTCGGCGGTTTCGTCCGAGTAGTCCATCATCAACTCGTTGTAGCGGTCGATCTTCGCCTGCTTGTGGGCGACACCTTCCATGACGTTCTCCATCACGGTCTTGGTGTTGTCGAGCTGCGGTTCCTGCGGCAGATAGCCGACCTTCGCACCCTCGGCCGCCCAGGCCTCACCGGTATATTCCTTGTCGATACCGGCCATGATCTTCAGAAGGGTCGACTTACCCGCACCGTTCGGGCCCAGGATACCGATCTTGGCGTCCGGGTAGAACGAGAGATGGATGTTGTCGAGAACCTTCTTGTCGTTATAGGCCTTGGACAGGCCATGCATGTGATAGATGAACTGGCGCGCCATGGGGCTCCGCTTCTCCGCTTTCAAAATCTGATGGGATTCTCAGGAATTCTGCGGCGTCTTTTAGGGGAAATGGCGCCCGGGGGCAATGGGGGGATTTGCCTGAGAACGCCTGGAGAGTTCGCCTCGCAATCAGACATTACCTGTGCAATCGCAATTAGACCTCTTCCTTGGCCAACTTCCAGCCACCCTCGCTTTGGGATAAGTGTCCTTTTCATTGGACAGTTTACGGACCGACTCCGATTACCAAAGTTTCCAGAAAGCACGCCGCCCCACTCGCGTTAAACGCCGACCGCTATACTCGGAATTGCAGTTACGCCCAAGAACCTGCCCACCCTGTCATTCCGGACAAGTGCAGCTACGCTGCATGCCGATCCGGAACCCAGCGTGTCAGCGTGTGCAAAGCGAACACTCAATTTGCCGCGCATGGCGCGACATATCTCTGGATTCCGGATCGGCGCTCGACACCTGTCTCACTTGTCCGGAATGACGGCGGAATACGCCGTTTCACTGATGAATTGAACCGAAAGGGCTTCGAGGGTGACGAAATTTGCGTACCAACTCTGCCCATTCGGCTCTTTTCTCCCCCAACCGAAGACCTTAAGGTCACCTCACCTTTCTCCATCACCCCACCGGACCTGCCATGACCTCCATCGATATTCTGATGCCCCGCCCGATGCTGCCGATCGTTCAGGAGCAGCTTGATGCCGCCTTTACCGTGCACCGGCTCTACGAGGCCGACAATCCGGAAGCGCTGCTGGCGGAAATCGGCGAGAAAATCCGCGGGGTTGCGATGGCATTCGGGCCGGTCAACGCCGAGTTGCTTGCGAAAATCCCGAACGCGGAAATCGTCTCCAGCTTTGGTGTCGGCTATGACCACGTCAACACGGGCGATTGCCTGGCGGCGAAGGTGATGGTGACCCATACGCCAGACGTGTTGACGGAAGAAGTTGCCGATACGGCGGTCGGGCTGATGATCATGACCATCCGCGAATTCGGCCAGGCCGAACAGTGGCTTCGCCAGGGCAATTGGGAAAGCAAAGGGCCCTACAGGCTGACCGGGGCGACCATGCAGGGGCGCACGCTCGGCATCTTTGGTCTGGGGCGCATCGGCAAGGCGATTGCCAAGCGGGCCGAAGCCTTCGGCATGAAGATCCATTACCATGGACGCAGCAAACAGGACGACGTCTCCTACCCCTATCACGCGACGCCGAAGGCGCTGGCTGCCGCTTGCGACACGCTGATGGTGGTGGCGCCTGGTGGCGCGGAAACGAAACATGCGGTCAATGCGGAGGTGCTGGAAGCACTGGGGCCGGATGGCATCGTCATCAATATCGGCCGGGGCACCGTCATCGACGAGGCCGCATTGATTGCGGCCCTTGAAAACGGCACGATCTACGGTGCCGGTCTCGACGTCTTCGAGAACGAGCCGCATGTGCCCGAAGCCCTTCTGAAACTGCCAAGGGTCACCGTACTGCCGCATGTCGGTTCCGCCTCGCAGGCGACCCGCAATGCCATGGGTCAGCTCGTGGTCGACAACCTGAAAAGCTGGTTCGAAACCGGCAAGGCCATAACGCCAGTGCCGGAAATGTGCTGAGATCGAGGGCGTGCCAGGGCTGCTCGGCAGCCCGACCCGTTTCTTTTCCCGGCTCAGTATTTGACACGCCCGACTTGTGCCTTAGGTTTATGGATCAAGCGCATCCTTTCTGCTTGTGATGCGCTTACCCGATAGGCGTGGATCCATCAGACCACATAAACCACGCCGGGATGCCGACTGGGGCGGCTGGTGAACCAAAAGACGAATGCGTTCAGAAGCCTACTCAACACCGGCTGTTCGCCCGGATCCGTCAGCGGATCCAGTTTGCCTGCGGAAGTGGCCCGTTTGCTCGGGGTGCCTCGCAACGGCAGAAGACGACATCCCAGGTCGCAGAGGGTGGCTGGCGACGTAACCTCCGCCAGCACCCTGGGCCGGCCCCTTCCGGGCCGGTCCGCACCGAAACACCTGTTGCTGAGGCAAGGCGCAAAACTGAACCTTCTCATTCCTCTGCTCTGGCCGGGCACCTGAACGGTGTAAAGGTGCTGCCCATGTTTGCGCTGACGGTCATCATCGTCAGAATGTCGGCAAAGGCGAATTCGGCGGGTTTTTTAGGGCAAACGGCTTTCGCCGCGAAACACCCCCCTTCGATAAAGGCATCATGTTCGGCAACGAAACCGGGCCGCATTTGCGAACGACTGACATTTTCGAACGCCACGCGGACGATTTCCTGATAGTAGGCGCATCTTCTGGCGCGCTTTTGTTCGCGTGTTTCCTCGGCAGATGCCTGGGAGAAAACGACTGCTACCGCAACAAGCGCCCACGGCAAGGCAAACATGGTTCTTGGAACGGACAAGGTTGTCTCCGTCGGAAGCGGCAGGACATTTCCAGAAGCAGGGACGCCCGGGCGAATGAAGAGATCCGCCCGGACAAGAACACTCAGTCGTGGAGACTTTCGGCAAGTGCGGCTGCGATATCGGCAATCGCCTTGTTGCGGTCGTCAAAGGAGGCGTCGGTCTGCGTGATGTAGACCGCGATCACGACCGGCTCCCTGTCGTCGGGCCAGATCACGCCGATGTTGTTGCGCGAGCCATTGGCCCCAGCCCCGGTCTTGTCGGCGACCGGCCATTCTTCCGGCAGCCCAGCGCGCAAGGTCGCGTTGCCCACCTTGTTGTCCAGCAGCCAACCTGTCAGCTGGGCTCTGGCGGTAGTGGACAGGGCATCACCCAGAACCAGTTTCTGCAACGTGGCGACTGCCGCCGCCGGAGTGGTGGTGTCGCGGGCATCGCCCGGACGGCCTTCATTGAGACCCGGCTCCGTCCGGTCCAGCCGGGTGATGGTGTCGCCAATACCCCGAAGGTAATCCGTGAGTCCTGCCGGTCCACCGACAGCCTCCAGCACGAGATTGGCGGCAGCATTGTCGCTGATCGCAACGGCCGCTTCACACAGTTCCAGATAGGTCATTCCTCCGGAGCCGACCTTTTTCTCGGTAACCGGCGAATAGGAGACGAGGTCTTGCGAGCGGATCTTCACGCGGCGTTCCGGCTGAACCTCGCCCTGCTCGCCCTTTTCCAGAAGGGCGGCACACAGAAAGGCCTTGAAGGTGCTGTTGAGTGGAAAACGCTCGTCGGCGCGGTGGGTCCAGGTCTTGCCGGTTTCCGTATCCAGCACCGCAACCCCGATCCGGGCAGACAGTCGGCTCTCGGCACCGGTGACGGTTTTCTCAAGTGGTGCGGGATCGAACCCGGCGGCGTGTGCCAATCCAGAAATTGCCGGAAACCCGGCAAAAAAGGCAAGGGAAAGCGTCAACGCGTTACGGCGTGTCCAGAGTTTCATCTTCAACTCCAATGATGAATACAAACAGCCCGAACCGGTGTGGTGTGTCGCCCCCCGCACCATTCGTCTTCGAGACACCGCGACAGTGCCGCTGCCTCAGATATAACGCAAATGATGAATACTGAGGTTAGACATGAGTAAAACTTGGCCAAAGTTGGATCCGGATGGACGTCTCGAAACTTCCGCTCAATGCCTTGAGAGCCTTTGAAGCCTCTGCAAGGCTCTGCAGCTTTACACGCGCCGGCCTGGAACTGCGGGTATCGCAGACTGCCGTCAGCCACCAGGTGAAGGCGCTGGAGGACGTGTTGCAGGTGTCGCTGTTCGAGCGCCTTCCGCGCGGCGTTGCCCTGACGGATGAAGGACTGGCGCTGCTACCTGTACTGAGCGATGCCTTCCGGCGGATGAGCGATGCGCTCAGCCGGTTCGAGGATGGCAACTACCGGGAGGTGCTGACAGTCGGCGCCGTCGCCACTTTCGCGACCGGCTGGCTGTTGCCGCGCCTTTCCGGCTTTGCCAGGGCCCATCCGCAGATCGATCTGCGGCTGAAAACCAACAACAACCGCGCGGACATTCTTGCAGATGGCCTCGACTGTTTCCTGCGCTTCGGCGACGGGGCCTGGCATGCCACCAACGCGGTCAAGCTGATGGACGCCCCGCTTTCGCCTATCTGTTCACCTGGAACCGCTGCCCGGCTATCCAAGCCGGAAGACCTTGTGCACGAGCCCCTGCTGAGATCCTACAGGTTGGATGAATGGGCCATGTGGTTCCAGGCAGCGAAACTGCCGCCACCACGGGCGCGTGGCTGGATGTTCGACAGTTCTCTTGCGATGGTTGAAGCCGTCACGCAGGGTGCAGGCGTCGCACTGGTGCCGACAGCGATGTTCAGCCGCCCCCTCACGTCCGGCGCGATCGTGCAGCCTTTCCAGACCAACGTCCTGACGGGAAGCTACTGGCTGACCTGGCTGAAGTCGCGGGAGGAGACCAGCGCCATGCAGAAGTTCCGCTTGTGGATGCTGGAGACGGTTTCCACGTAAAAGGAGGCAATCGCTCACCTCAAGGCTTTCGCCCCTTCACCATTTCGCGTTTGCCGGCAAAGCCTTCAGCCTTTTCAATCTCGAACCCGGCAGCCTGAAGATTGCGGCGAACCCAGCCGGCAGCCGTGTAAGTTGCCAATGTTCCGCCATGGGCCGTCAGGTCAGCCGCTACCTTCAGAAGGTCCGCGTCCCAAAGCTCCGGATTGCGGGCCGGACTGAAACCGTCGAGATACCAGGCATCAATGGGAGCAATTGCCGGTTCTCCTCCCTCGCCCTCACCTGCCATTCCGGCGCTCAGCTCACCGATCAGCTCACGCGCATCGCCAATGCCGATCTGGAGGTTGGCTCCGGCAATTTTCAGGCTGTTCCAACCCGGCTCAGGCGACCAGGCCTGCAGCAGCTCTTCTGCCAGCGGGGCCAGTTCGGGAAAGGCCGCAAGAGCCCGTGCCAGCTGTTCTCCCGTCATCGGGAACAGTTCGAAGGTCACGAACGTCAGGTCCGGCCGATTGGTCCTGTCCTGCCATGCCGCAAGGGTGGTGAGGAAATTGAGGCCTGTCCCGAAGCCGAACTCTGCAATGGTGAAACGCTCGCAGCCATCGAAGCGGCCAGGCAAGCCATTTCCTTGCAGAAACACATGACGCGTTTCCGCAAGCCCCCCGGCCTTGGAAAAATACGTGTCGTTGAAGCCTTCAGCCCGGGGCACATCGCCCTGCAGCCATTCCAGATCCGGTGCCTTGATCGACATGATCTTGAGGTTTCCTTCGGGTCGCACCCATCAGCCTTTGCCATTTGCAACGCGTTCTCATAAGAGAGCCGGCAGGATCAATCAATCTCAAAGGACCCCGCCCCATGGCAGCAACCGACGCCGAAACTTTCGATGTTGCCATTGCCGGAGCCGGAATTTTCGGCCTCGCTGTTGCCCGGGCAGCGATCGAGGCCGGGCTGAAGGTGGTAGTTCTTGAGAAAAGCCACGTCGGCGCCGGGTCCAGTGGAGGTGTGCTGGGGGCGTTGATGCCGCACATGCCGGCACGCTGGAACCCCAAGAAGGAATTCCAGTTCCAGGCCCTGCTGTGTCTGGAAGACCGCATCCGCCAACTGGAAAGCCAAACAGGTCTTTCCTGCGGCTATCACCGCTGTGGACGCATCCTGCCGCTGACGACAACCGACAAGCTGGAGCACCATCTGGAGCGGGCGGAAGAAAGCAAGCTGCGCTGGCAGCCTCAGGAAACCGGCTTTTCCTATGTTGTTGAAGCTGCCGGAAGCCGGTCTGACTGGCTGGACGCGAATGCCGCTCCCTTCGGCATCGTCTATGAAACCCTTGCCGCGCGGATCTCCCCGAGGGCTTATCTGGCAAGCCTTGCCAGCTTCGTCCGCCAGAACGGCAGCCTGCGGGAAGGCGTTGAAGCGGTCGGTTATGACGATGCAACGCAAACCGTCCTGCTCGCCGACGGACACGCCTCCGTCAAGACACGGCAATTCGCCGTTTCAGGAGGATTTGCGGCTTTCGACCTGATCGAAACTCTGACCGGCGAACGCATCGGACGTGGAGAGAAAGGCCAGGCCCTTGTGCTGGAGGGCAAGGGACTGGAAGACAGGCCAGCGATCTATTGCGACGGGCTTTACGTCGTGCCGCACGACGACGGCACCGTCGCCATTGGCAGCACATCCGACCGTGAATTCGAAGATGCTGCCCCCTCTCCAGCCCGTTCAGCCGAACTGCTGGAACGCGCCACCGCCTTTTGTCCGAAATTGAAGGGCCGCGAGGTTCTTTCCGACTGGGCCGGTATCCGGCCCCGCAATCACAGGCGGGACCCGCTGGCAGGAAAACTGCCTGGCTTTGACACCGCCTTCGCGGCAACAGGCGGCTTCAAGATATCCTTCGGCATTGCACATCTGATAGCGGATGACCTGGTGGCGGAGATGATTGGCAGAGAACCTGTTGTTCCTCTGCCAGAGACATTCCGCCCGGCACACCACTTCGGCAGCGGCAGACTGGACGCAGATCGCTAAATGAGCTCACGTTCACGCATTCGCCGACCGCAGAAGCCGACGGCGCGCATGCAATGAAAGGTTGTATATGCGATTGCAGGTGATGAGACAGGACCGCGAACTTGACGCGGTTCGTTCAATCACAATCGGTTCACGCACCTGCTGCCTAGATGGCAGCAACCACCGCGTAAAGACCGTAAAGGCTGAGCGAAATCGTCCCCCAGAACAGGAGATTTTTCGCCACCAAAAATGGCAAATTCATAGACCCACCCTGATGAGCTGCATAGTCAGCCTGCTTCCTCCTCTCCACCCCAGAGGATTCAACTTCGGTTCCGGCTGTAGCTGCTCTCGCCATTTCGGCAATCCTTGAACGACTTAACCAATGGCCATCTGGAACCCATTTCCATCGGCCACACACAGTACCGTTTACGTCGTAAATGGTTAAAACCCGTTTAAGATTAACATGAATCTTTTCTTAATTTACAGCACAATGAAATTGTTGATATGCACAAATTATGGCCCGGCCCGCGCAGCTCTTGCGCGTCCCTCCCTGCCGGTCTTGTTTGATCCGACCTGAAGGAAGCCCTGCAGCATGAGCCTCGACAGCGTACGCAACCACCTTGCCAGTGCCGCCCCCGAACTTGAAGTCATCGTGACGGAGGACAGCAGTGCCACGGTCGACCTTGCCGCCAAGGCACATGGGGTCGAGCCCGGTCAGATTGCCAAGACGCTGTCGTTTCAGCTCAAGGACAAGATCTTTCTGGTGGTTGCCCGCGGCGATGCCCGCATGGACAACAAGAAGGCGAAAGCAACCTTTGGTGGCAAGGTGAAGATGTTGGGCCTTGATGAAGTGGAAACGCTGACGGGACACCCCGTCGGCGGCGTATGCCCTTTCGGCCTTGCCCAGCCGTTGCCTGTCTACTGTGATGTCTCGCTGAAGGAATATGACGTGGTCATTCCCGCCGCCGGCGCGACCAATGCCGCAGTCAGGATACCGCCGGAGCGCATGGCGGAAATCACCGGTGCGGAATGGGTGGATGTCTGCCAGCCTCCGCAGGATGCGTCGCCGCAGGCATAAGAGCCCGACGTAGCCAGACGTTCGCCCGACACCTGCCAGGCGTTACGCCCGGTAATAGTCCCGGTACCATTCGACGAACCTGGCAACGCCTTCCTGCACTGTGGTCTTCGGTCGGTACCCAGTGAGGCTTTGCAGCAGATCCGCATTGGCCCATGTCGCCGGAACATCGCCGGCCTGGATCGGCATGAGATTGCGTTCGGCGGTCCGGCCCGTAGCCGCCTCAATGGCTTCGATGAACTCGGTCAGTTGAACACAGGTCGAATTGCCGATGTTGACCACTCGCCAGGGAGCAACCGGCGAAAGGCTGTCGCCTTCCTTCACCCCTTCTCCCTCGGCCGGGCGAACAGGCACTGCGTCCATCAGCAGCCGGATGCCTTCGACGAGATCTTCCACATAGGTGAAGTCCCGTTTCATGTCGCCGTAGTTATAGACGTCGATCGGCTTGCCTTCGAGGATCGCCTTGGTGAACTTGAAGAGAGCCATGTCGGGCCGTCCCCAGGGACCGTAGACGGTGAAGAAGCGGAACATCGTCACCGGAAGGTCGTAGAGATGGGCATAGGAATGCGCCATCGCCTCTGTTGCCTTCTTGGTCGCCGCGTAGAACGACATCTGGTGGTCGGCCTTGTCGGTCTCCGCATAGGGCATTTCGGTGTTGGCGCCATAGGCGGACGACGTGGACGCCAGCAGCATATGTTCCGGCGGGAAGGCTCTGGCTGCCTCGAGCAGCTCGAACGTTCCGCAGATATTGCTTTCCAGGTAGGAGCGAGGCGCTTCGATGGAGTAGCGGACACCGGCCTGTGCTGCCAGATGAATGACAAAATCCGGCCGCTCGGTACGGAACAGGGACATCAGCAGGTCCGGCGCCTCAACGCGGTCGTTCACCGGCTTGAAATGCTCGTTCTGCATCAGCATCTGCTGCCGGCGTTCCTTCAGGCGGACATCATAGTAATCCGTCATGGCATCGAGGCCGATCACCCGAAAGCCGTCCTTCAGCAGTCGGGTACACAGGTAAAAGCCGATAAACCCCGCAGAGCCGGTCACCAGAACGGTTTTCATGATTTGCCCAAAGCCTTTCGATCAAAAATTCATTTTACAAAACGCGTAAGTAGGTCAGCCAAGTTATTAAAAGGCTTCGAAGGTTCGGGCAATGGCGAAGTCTGCCCGAACCCTCTTGGCCACCTGGAACCGCGACACTTACAGACGCCACAACACCTAGTACAAAATGGATTACCGCGGCGTGACACGCCCACAGAGCTTCTGAAAAACGACCTGTTAACGAACGAAATTCCAGCTCGTCTGGCCGGGATATCGCATCGGTCCCACAAACGAAAAAGCCACCCGCGTCCTTGCAACGCGGATGGCTGATTTTCGAATGCCTGGGCAGGTCATCAGCCTGGCAAGGTCACTTTCGGCCTCTTGTCAGATGCCGCCGCCGTCGGCGGAGAAGCTGTTCAGGAACCCGCGCTTGCGCAGATATTCAACGATCTCCTCGGCAACTTCTTCCGGTTCCCGACCGACGTTGCGAATATGAAGTTCCGGATTTTCCGGCGCTTCATAGGGGCTGTCGATACCGGTGAAGTTCTTGATCTCGCCCCGGTCGGCCTTGGCATAAAGGCCCTTCGGGTCGCGTTTGCGGCATTCCTCGATGGGCGTATCGACAAAGACCTCGATGAACTCACCGTCTTCCAGGAGATCGCGCGCCATCTGCCGCTCCGAGCGGAACGGCGAGATGAAGGATACCAGCGTGATCATGCCCGCATCCGCAAAGAGCTTGGCCACCTCGCCGACACGGCGGATGTTTTCCACCCGGTCGGCATCGGTAAAGCCCAGGTCCTTGTTGAGGCCGTGGCGGACGTTGTCGCCGTCGAGCGTATAGGTGTGTCGTCCGTCGACATGCAGTTTCTTTTCGACGATCGACGCGATGGTCGACTTGCCGGACCCGGAGAGGCCGGTGAACCAAAGGACTGCCGGCTTCTGACCGAGTTTTTCAGACCGGGCGTTCTTGTCGACGTCGAGGGCCTGCCAGTGAATGTTGCTTGCCCGGCGCAGTGCGAACCAGACCATGCCCGCACCAACCGTCGAGTTGCTCATCCGGTCGATCAGGATGAAGGAACCGGTCGTGTGGTTGGCCTCATAGGGATCGAACGGCACCGCGGAGGACAGTGAGAAATTGCAGAACGCAATTTCATTCAACGCCAGCGTCTTGCCAGCCACATGCTCGAACGTATTGACGTTGATCTTGTGCTTGATCTCGGAGACCGTCGCCGTCACCGTGCGTGTGCCGATCTTCAGGAGATAGGGCCTGCCCGGCAGCAACGGCTCGTCCGACATCCAGATGACATGGGCGGCAAACTGGTCAGCAACATCCGGGCGATGTGCGGTCGATGTCAGAAGATCGCCGCGGGAGATGTCGATTTCATCTTCCAGCGAAATGGTGACTGCCTCGCCGGCCCGAGCGGAGCTGACTCCACCGCTTGCGCCGATGATCGACTTCACTTTGGACTGCTTTGCAGGACCGGCAACCACCAGTTCGTCGCCAACCGACACCTGGCCGCTGGCGACCGTACCGGAATAGCCTCGGAAATCGAGGTTGGGCCGGTTGACCCACTGCACCGGGAAGCGGAACGGGGCTTCCAGCACATGTTCGCCCACCTGAACCGTCTCCAGGTGCTCCAGAAGGGTCGGTCCGGAATACCAGTCCATCTTGTCGCTGCGCCCGGTGACATTGTCGCCATAGCGCGCCGACATCGGAATTGCCTGCAGGGTTTCGAAATCGAAGCCGTTGGCAAAGACCTCGAATTCCTTGCGGATTTCCTCAAATCGTTCCTGAGAATAGCCGACAAGGTCGATCTTGTTGATGGCCAGCACAACGTGGCGGATGCCCAGCAGCGACGCGATGAACGCGTGGCGACGAGTCTGGACCATCAGGCCGTTGCGGGCATCAACCAGCAGCACGGCAAGGTCGGCGGTGGAAGCGCCGGTGGCCATGTTGCGGGTGTATTGTTCGTGGCCCGGGGTATCGGCAACGATGAACTTGCGCTTTTCGGTCGCAAAGAACCGGTAGGCAACGTCGATGGTGATGCCCTGCTCGCGCTCGGCCTCAAGACCGTCGACAAGCAGTGCCAGATCGATGTCCTCTCCCACTGTGCCATGCTTTCTGGAATCGCGTTCCAGCGCGGCCAACTGGTCTTCGAAGATCAGCTTGGTGTCGTAAAGCAGGCGGCCGATCAGGGTCGACTTGCCATCGTCAACGGAACCGCAGGTCAGGAAGCGGAGCTGGTCCTTGCTTTCCTGTGCCAGGATATATTCGGTGACGGCTGTCTCTGCAGCTTCCTGTATGTTCTCGATCGTCATCTTAGAAATATCCTTCCCGCTTCTTCTTCTCCATCGACGCACTTTCATCCTTGTCGATGAGGCGGCCCTGGCGTTCGGATGTACGGGCAATCAGCATTTCGCGGACAATGGCGGGCAGCGTATCGGCATCCGATTCAATGGCGCCGGTCAGCGGGTAGCAGCCGAGCGTGCGGAAGCGGACCATCTTTTCCTCGATCTCTTCACCGGGCTGCAGTTTCATGCGGTCGTCGTCGACCATGATCAGCATGCCGTCGCGGTTCACGACCGGGCGCTTTGCAGCGAAATAGAGCGGCACCATCGGGATGTCTTCCGTCAGGATGTACTGCCAGATATCCAGCTCGGTCCAGTTGGACAGCGGAAACGCACGGATGCTCTCGCCCTTTGCCACACGGGCATTGTAGAGGTTCCACAGTTCCGGCCGCTGGTTCTTGGGGTCCCAGCCGTGATTGGAGTTGCGGAAGGAGAAGACGCGCTCCTTGGCGCGCGACTTTTCCTCGTCCCGGCGCGCGCCGCCGAAGGCGGCATCGAAGCCGTATTTGTTCAGTGCCTGTTTCAACGCCTCGGTCTTCATGATGTGCGTATGAACCGAGGAGCCGTGGGAAAACGGGCCGATATTCTTTTCAAGCCCTTCCGGATTGGTATGGACGATCAGGTCCATGCCGAGACGCGCGGCGGTCTCGTCACGGAAGGTGATCATGTCCCGGAATTTCCAGGTCGTATCCACATGCAGCAGCGGAAACGGCGGCTTGGACGGATAGAATGCCTTCATCGCCAGGTGCAGCATGACGCCGGAGTCCTTGCCGATGGAATAGAGCATCACCGGATTGGAGAATTCGGCCGCGACTTCGCGGATGATGTGGATGCTTTCTGCTTCCAGCCGCTTCAGATTGCTGAGGCGCTCGGGCGAGATCCCGTGAGATTGCATGTTCATGTTCGCTTTTCCGTTTGGCCGGCGAACCGGCCGTATCAATCGTTCGTCACGGGCCAACCGCCCGCGCAATTTTGCAAATCGTCAGGTAGCGGGCGCGACATCCCGCAGCAGGTTCCTGCACCCGGCTGCCAGAAAAAACGGGTTCCGCAAGTCGTCCTTGCGGGCGTTTTCCGGCACCCGGTAGACAAAGTCCTCGCCGGTTGAAGCCAGAACGACCGCCCCGCCGGCGGCGCGTACAACTGCATCGCCGGCGGCAATGTCCCATTGCATCGTGGGCGCAAGACGGGGATAGAAATCGGCTCGGCCGGCGGCCACCCAGCACAGCTTCAGCGACGAGCCGACGTTAAGCTGCTCGGCGACACTCAGCCGTGAAATCAGGGCAGAGGTTTCTTCCGAAAGATGAGAGCGGCTGGCGAGCACGCTGATGCCGTCCAGCGGTGGCGTGCGAACGGAGATAGGCGCAACATCGCTGATGCCGCCGTTCGCGATGGTTCCCTTGAAGGCCCTGGTTTCGGTTTTGCCGTTTTCCCGGATTTCCCCACCCCAATAGATTTCTTCGAGGGCTGGTGCGGAAACCACGCCGAACACCGGGCGGCCATCCTCGATCAGGGCGATGTTGACGGTGAACTCGCCGTTCTTCTTCAGGAATTCCTTGGTACCGTCGAGCGGGTCGACCAGGAAGTACCGCGCACCTGCCGCAGGCAGCTTGCCGGCTTCGACCGCTTCTTCGGCCACCACCGGAATGTCGGGGAACTTTTCCGCAAGGCCCGCGAGAATGATTTCCTCGGCTGCCGCGTCGGCCTTGGTTACCGGAGACCCGTCGACCTTGTTCTCGACCTCGAAAGGTTCCGCGTAGATTTTGAGGATTTCCTCTCCGGCCCTCAGGGCCAGCAGGTTCAAGAAAGATATCTGGTCTTCAGTCATCGATGCCTCAATTCGCGCCGGGAAATATTGCCCCCCGCGCTGTCCGCCCGCGTGGCTGTCCCGTAAATAGAAAGGTACAGTGTATCAATTCAAGGAATGGTGTTCCACGTTTTCGCCTGAATACAAAAAGCTCAGGTTTCTCTGACCGTCGCAAGGGAGCTTTTGTTGCTCCCAACATGGTCCTATGCCGGGCTTTACCTGACTGATCCATACGTGGATTCACCGATTGGCAAGGGCTTTGCGCCTAAACTTACCCCAAATGGGGGTTAAAGTGCCCTTGGACACCATGAGAATGCGAGAAACCCATGTCGGACGCCAAACCATTTCCGCACGCACCCGCGGATGAGAGCGCCAGCGAACAGATGCCGCGGGAGCGGCGGGCACGCGTGTTCAAGAAAGGCAAGATGGTCTTTCAAAACGGGCTGAGATCCATTCCCTGCATGGTGCGCAACATCTCCGAAGGCGGCGCTTTGCTGGAATTCGAGCAGGCCTACATGCTGCCCAAGGAATTCGACCTTCATATCGACCTGGAAGACTATGAAGTCACCTGCGAACGCCGCTGGGAGGAAGGCCTTCGCTGCGGCGTCCAGTTCATCGGCGAGAAACGGCATGTTGCCGCACAGCGCGCGCAGGTGCTGAAAAGCTCCGAAGAAGCGCTGAGAAGCGAACTCGACGAGCGCCGCGACAGCCCGGACAACTTTTTCCAGCGCCGCCACCAGGACGAACCGCATGCCGACGAGCGCACCTCCGTGCGTCGCAACCGGCAGGACGCAAGTGCCGGCGCCGGCAAGCCGACCTTCGGCAAGAGGCGCTGATACGCTGCGCGCGGCGAAATACTTCAGATGCCCTTTCTCTTCGCGGTGCTCGACAGACAGCCAGCAAGTGCACCCTGCCGCCCAAGGCAGAATGCCGGCTTTCACGCCAGCGCTCAAAATTCCTGGAAATGATCCGTCTCCCCGTCGTACCCTTTGAAGATCACGCCAAGGCGTGTTTCGAACCCGGATCATGACCAGGAAACAGCCCGTGGCGACCACCCTCTACGACATGAGCGTGCCAACCTTCCTGCAAACGGCACGCGCCGTCAGCGGGTTTCTTCAAAAGGCGGCAACCCATAGCCAGCAGACAGGCACCGATCCGGACGACTTCGCGACCGCGCGGCTTTATCCGGACATGGCTCAGTTCTGGTTTCAGATCGAGTGCGTCGACAATTTTTCCGTCTGGGGCCTGGAAGCAATGAGAACGGGTGCCTTCACCCCTCCGCCGCTTGTCGGACCAGCCCCATATGCGGATCTGCAGGACCGGGTCGCGCAGACAGTGACACGTTTACAGGCCTATACGCCTGCCGAGGTAAACGACTGGTCGGGCCGGCCTCTCGACCTTGATCTGGTTCACATCAGCCCCCGGCCGATGCCCCTGACATCGGAGACCTTTCTCCTGTCCTTCCTGCTGCCGAACTTTCATTTCCACGCTGTCACCGCCTACGACATCCTGCGCACGCGCGGCGTGCCGATCGGCAAGCGCGACTATGAGGGCCAGTTGCGGACGAGGCCGGACTGACGGCCTTTCCCCTCCCCCTCACCCTTGCCCTCCCCCTCACCGGCTGAAACGAACAGGCGGGCCAACTGGAAAGCCGCGCAGGCAATTCATCCAGTTTCAAAGCCGTTTTCATGACACCTGCGCAAACAGATATGGCCCACCGGGCAAAACCCGGCAGGCCATATCGTCAGCGGAGGTTCAAAACCTCTCAGGCCGCCTGGCGTTCACGCTCCAGCGTCCGCACGGTGGCCGGGCGTTCGCTGCACCGCTTCACCCAGTCACGGATCGCCTCGTTGTCCGGCAACATGTCCGGCAGCCACAGGAACGGACCGCTGCACAACAGGTCGACGGCGGAATAGGTTTCGCCCAGCAGGTAAGGCTGCTTTTCCAGCGTCTCCGCCAGCCGCGCGACCATCGTGTCGAAATCGCGCAGGCTCGCCTCCACGGCCGGATGCGTAAACTGGGCGAATTTCAGGATGATGACCGGCTCCATCACGCCCTGATAGTAGAACAGCCAGGACAGATACTCTCCGCGCCCCGGCTGGCCTTCGATCGGCCCAAGCCCGGCTTCGGGAAACTTGTCGGTAAGATAAAGCATGATCGCGCCGCGCTCGCGGATCCCCTCGGTACCATCCACCAGGTAGGGCACCTTCTTTTCCGGGTGCGGGTTGGATGCATCCGGCCCGCCCGAGCCATCCTGCCGGCGAACCGTCACTTCCTTCACTTCGACGTCGGCTCCCAGCTCTTCGATCAGGGTCACGATCGCCGAAGACCGGCTGTTGGGAGAATGGTAAAGCGTCATCATGGGAAAGCTCCTTTTCTTTGTGATGCCAAAGGTATAGCTTCCCCCTGCTGACAATTTACGGCAGGAGCAAAAATGGCCCGCATGGACAGGCTGATGCGCCTGATGGATACCCTCAGGCGCCTTCCCCAACCGGTCACCGCCGCGCGCCTTTCCGAAGAGACCGGCGTTTCCCTGCGCCAGCTCTACCGCGACATCGCCACCTTGCGTGCGGGCGGCGCCCTGATCGACGGGGCCGCGGGCGTCGGCTACACCCTGACGGAAGATCCCGTGCTGCCGCCGCAGAGTTTCTCCCGGCTGGAAATCGAGGCGCTGATGCTGGCGCAAAGCGGGCTGGACCAGATCGGCGACGAGACACTGAAAAAGGCCGGGCGCAACGCCATGGCCCGCATCATCGCCACCCTGCCCGACCGGCAGGCCCGCCAGGCCATGCACACGGTGATGCGCAGCTGGCGGCAACCGGACAAGCGCCCGCCGGTGACGGTGGATCTCGACCTGTTGCGTGAGGCCTGCTGGGAGGAGTTCAGCGTGATCATCACCTATCGTGACCTGCAGGAGCGGACGACCACAAGGGAAATCTGGCCGATGGGTCTTTCCTACAGCGAAACCTCGCTGCTGCTGCTCGCCCATTGCCGCCTGCGGCAAGACTACCGCCACTTCCACGTCAGCCGGATCGCCTCACTGGCGCCCGGCACCGAAAGCTTCCGCCCCAACCGGGTGGCCCTGCTGCGCGACTACATCCAGCAACGGGGATATGACCGGAACAGGTCACCTCGGCGCGGTGAAGTTGGGTAGCAGGAGAGCTTGGAATAAGGTTGTTTCAAGATGCGGAGTTTTCGGGGTAGCTGGTCACAGGCGACGAAGTGATCACGATACTTTCGGTTCATCCTTGATAAGGAAGAGATCATCCCGGAAAAGGGATTTCAGTTCAGCGCGACGTTTCGAGAACCTGTCAAAGTCATTGACCACATCGTTGATATCTTCCGTAACCTGTACCAGGTACCCTCCTCCGATCCTCTGCACGGGAAACCCAGCAGCAGAGATCGCAGCCTCGTCAACTTCATGAACGAACCTACGACCATAGAACATTCCCCACCCGATGTTGGGGATCTTCGCATCCACAATTGTAAAGGAGCGGAAGTAACTTTCTGGCGTGTTGGATTGGGCTGGTTCGTTATCGAACGATGTAAAGCAATGGAGCATTGCTAAATCGGCATTCATTACTTCGCATATACGCGCTCCCAAATGACGCCAATCCGTTTTTTTGTGCAGTGGTGCATAAACGCTTAAACGCCCATCAAGAGTGTTTCCTCTTGCATCTTTGCGAGTATGACTAATTTCAGCTTCATATTTCGCGACCTTATTACGTTTCCAGCGAAGGCCAATCGAAAATTCCGACAAAACCCCGTTTACCCGCATTTGAGCAACCTGTGCCCAGTAGGGTTCAACTTGTTCGACAGAAATGAATGGGCCTATTTTGTCGTCCCAATGAAAGAGGACTTCTGGGATAAGTTGTGTCCCAGTCTCTTCGAAAGCCGCCAGAACCTGCTTGCCCAAGGACCAATCAGTCGTCGGCTCCGAGCTGATCGCGAAAAATTTTATCTCCGATGGCATCAGAACCGCATACTTCTTGCTTCAGTTGAAATAGGTCGCCTGGCTGATCCCGGCTTCCCAACAAATCTCAGCCACAGGGCCTCCTTTTTCCCCGAGCTCTACGAAGAACGCCTTCTGCGCGTCCGAAAACTTCGATGCATTCATCAATTCCATTCCTTCCCAGCTAGGAAAATCGTCGCGGAAAACTCCAACCCAAATCGAGGGTGTTTAACGGGAGCACATCAATAGTTTGGGAACAGTTCGAATAGCTTCCAGCTTGCGCGAATGCCGCACCTGCAAAAGGTAAGATTTCTGACGGAAGTTGGTAGCGCTCTTGCTGTTAAGGCGAGATCAAACGGTGGTGGTAAGTCATGCAGGCCAGCGTTCACCAGCTTGAAACCATTTGTACCAGTAATCGCGAGTATTCGGCTCATGGAGATGTTCAAACTCGCGCACGACTGTTTTCAGATCAGCCCCTACATCGATATCAAGGACAAACCACGCCTTCGATAACCTGCCAGTGATATCAAAGAGTCATCAAACCTTTCTTCAGCATCAGAGCGAGAGCCGGCACCAATCTCTTCGATTAGTCGTTGGCACTCGCGACTGTAGGCCTCAAGGCATTGGTTCACCTTTTCCTTGGCCCGAGCGAATTCCTCCAAACCGGATTCCACCGTTGCATTCACATCACAAAGCATTAACCGTAACTTATGCTTTAAACGTACCCCAAAATTCCGGCGTTTCGCCAATCACGTATCCCTTAAAATATCGAGACACATCTTCGCAAGCTGTCCGCAATTCTGGTACCAACTCAAGATTACTTAAAGTTCTATTTCATTTTCGCTCATAAAAATTAAAATTTTTTGCTCAAATGCTGTAATTTGATCAATTGTGAACGTTGTGTATGTTGGCAGTACTTTTTTTGGAATATTCAGGGCCAGCGCTTCTCCGCATTTAAATATATACCTTATCTCACTTTCACTAAGGTTTATCTGAAAAGTTCTTTCGCTGTCGTTCATTATTTTCTTGTCCTTTTTGGAACCGGATCATAACCAGGGGGGTTTACATTTTTGGGAACCTTAGTGTTGATGTAGTCGTCCCAACCACGTTCAAAATCCGGTCTAAACGCAGTTGCCTCACCACGTTGACCACGAATAACGACCGTTCGTGTCGAGTTATCTAGGTAGTAAATTGTACCATCAGCTGCGTATCTCTTCACAGTCGCAGGATTAGAGACAATACTTTCAACGAAATTCTGAAACTGTTGCCTTGTACGAATTCCTAGTCCTACAAATTCACCCCTTTCAATCACATGTTTAGCAAACGCATGCCCGTTTGCAACTTCGGCTGCAATAAGTCGATTATTCAGCCTTGTTCCGTTTGCGACATTTGCTGGATTACTTCCAATACCCATCAGAGTCGCGATATAAAGCTCAGCGACGACATCTACGCCTGCGGCATGAAGTTCTCCGGCCACCTCCGAAAGGTCAGTAGTTCCTCCGATGTAACTGTCCCAGATCGTTGGCAACCGCTTTTGCGCTTCCAGTCGAACCTGCGCGCCTGCGAAGTCTCCGTTGGCATAAGCTTCCGCCGCACTGTCTTCCAAGTTAGCGATCGCGTCGCTTAACCAACTTCTAAGCGCTTGCTGATTTCCATCGTTGTTCGCCTTCCAGGAACCTTCCGCGAAACCAGCCGAATAAAGCACTTCCATGCGTTCTTCGTTGGAAAGGCTGTTCAAATAGGCAAAGATAGCGTCCTTGCACGCTTCGTAGCTCTTAGACCCAAGTGGAATATAGCTGCCATCGGCCTGAACGATGCCGCAATCGATTTCGTAGGCATGGGCAGATGGCACGATCCAGTCGAACAGGTTGAACTCGTTGGCACCCTGCTTCTGTGTACAGCCCCCAAGATGGCCGCCATTGGCAAGTGCTTTAAGCCCCTCCTTGATGTTGCCACGCTCCTCCTCGCTTAACTCACGACCGAGCAGATATTTATCGATGAAGCCGCCGGGAGCCGTCGCTTCTTTCAGCGACTTCTGAACAGCCCGCACCGCCGTATCACTCACATAAAGCTCAAACCCTTCCTGCTTCTGCGAGGTCACTTCCACCACCGCGTCCGGATCGCGGTTGAGGTTGGAAAGTTGGGTTTCGGTGGCGGTGGTGTCTTCCGCCGCTTCCCGGTCCGCTTGCGCGCGCAGGGCTTCGGCGCGGGCCGTGTCGCCTTCGGCTTCTGCCGCGTCGGCCTCGGCTTCCAGGTCGGCGGCCTTGATGCCGTCGCCGTCGCCGTCGCGCACGATGATCTCGCCCTCGCCAATGGTGGCGCGGGCAACGCCCTCGGTTTCGGAGTTGGAATAGGCCCCTTCCACCGTGATGCCCGGTTTGGACTTGCCTTCCGGATTGGAACCGATGCTGACGCCGACCGAACCGGAAACCTGCCGGCCCTTGCGGTGAAGGTCGATATCCGCCGTTTCCAGACGCTCGGTTTCAAGGGTCAGGTCGCCGGAGCGCGAGGCGATCACCCCGCCGGTGATGGAGGTCGTTTCGCCGACATCGGCATTGAGCGCGTTGTCGGTGACGATGCCGGAGGGGGCGTTCACCCAAGCCGAGCTGTTGGACCCCTTGGCCCCGTTGACGCTGGCAGAGGCGCCGAAGGTGGGCCCGGCGCCGTCTGCCCCCAGCCCGATGCCAACGGAAACCCCGGCGCTGTAGCCGCTGCTCTGGTTGGAGCCTTCGGCCGTGTCCAGCCGGCTTTCGATGGTGAGGTTGCGGCCGATGTCGAGATCGGCACTGTCGGCTTCAATCCGCGCGCCCTTCAGGGCAAGGTCCCGGCCGGTTTCGACCGACACGTTGCCGCCCGCCGTCACATCCGTGTTGGTGTGATAGGTCTGCGATTGGCTGAAGGAACTCTGCTGGCCGGAGACATCCAGCCCCAGGCTGAGGCTGGCGCCGGGGGCTCCATTCTTGCCACTGGCGCCGACACCAAGCGTCAGCCCGATGCCCGCGGACATGCTGGAGCTTTCGCCCTCATAGGCGAGATGGTTTTGCGCCGATTCCAGGATGACATCCCGTCCCGCCGTCATGGCAATATCGTTGCCGGCGTCGATCCGGGCGCCCTTGGCGGTGATGTCGCGTCCCGCCTCCAGGGACATGTCGTTGCCCGCCGACAGCGTGGCGGTGCGGGCGATGGCGCTAACCTCCGACGAGCTGCTTTCCTCGCGGGAGATGCCGATGCCGATGCGCACACCGGCAATCGTGCCGCCCTGGCGGATGGCGTTGAGCTGGTTGAGCGCGTCGACCGCCTTCAGCCCGGCGGAGACCGCGGAAAGCGCCTGATAGCCGAGATTGCCCTTGCCCGAGGCTGCCATGCGCGGGGCATCCGCCAGCGACTTCACCGGTCCGGAGATGTTTTCGAAGGCGCCGACCGACAGCGCGAAGGTGTCGATCTTGTGGCTTTCCGAATGGGCATAAAGATCGTGGACGCTGTCCAGGACGATGTCGCGCCCGGCGGTTATGCCAAGGTCTTCGTCGGCGGCGACGGAGGCAGCTTCGGAGACCACATCGCGCCCGGCATCGATGGAAACGTTCCGGCCGGACACCGCCGAGGTGACCTGGGTCAACGAGCTGGTGTCGGAGGTATGCCGCTCGGACTTGTAGCCGGCGACCACGCCCATGTTGCCGGTTTCGGCAAAGAAGCCGCTTTTCTTGTCGACCCGGCTGTCTTCGGAGGTGTTCTGGGCAGCTTCCAGGCGCACATCGCGCCCGGCCGAAAGGGCAACGTCGCTTTGGGAGGATACGGCGGAGCCCTTGACCACCACATCCCCTGCACCGGCCGAGATCTCCAGATCGCCGAGCGCGGTCACCATGGAGCCCACCTGCGTGGTGCTGCTGCTGTCGCGTTTCCTGGAACTTGAGGTCAGGAAGCCGCTTTTGTTGCGCGCGGACCGGTCTTCCCGGCTTTCCTCCGCCGTGCCGATGGTGACGTTTTCACCGGCTGTCAGGCTGGCCGTGCCGTCGCTGGCAATCAGCGAGCCTTCCACGGCAATGTTGCGCCCTGCCTTGAGGTCGGTCGCGTCTGCCGCCTGGATGGTGGAGCCGGACACACGGGTCTGGCTTTCGCGCACATCGTAACGGTTGCTGCCCGCCTGGCCACTGGCTTCAAAATGGCTGTCGAGCTCGATGGCGGTCACCACCAGGTCACGGCCGGCGTCGATTTCCAGGCTGCCGCCGCTGGCAAGATCTGCCCCGGTGATGCGGGTGTCGCTATCGCTGCGGATGGTCAGCGTGTCTTCCGCCGTCACCGTGCCGCGCTCATAGGCCCAGGTGCCGATGGCCGTGGTGCCGTTGCCGGTCGCCCGGGTTGCGGTTTCGATCGAGACAGTCTCGCCGGACAGGGTTACATCCCTGCCGCTGATCGTGCCGGACCTGTTGAGCAGGGTGCCGGCGGCGCTGGCGACCAGGGTTTCGTCGGCCTTGATCGTGCCGCGAACGTTCCTGATTTCCGCTGCCTCCAGCGTCGTGTTGCGCCCGGCGATCACCGCGCCGGTCTTGTTGAGGTCCGTTGTCGAGGCAAGGTAGAGACGTGGCGCGATCACCTCGACGCCATCCACCACCGCGCGTTCGTACCAGACAATGTCGCTGGTCAGGAGTGCGATCTGCTCCTCGCTCAAGGACACGCCGAACGCCAGGTCCAGCGCCTCTGCCTGTGCACCCGCGTTGTCGATCAGCGTCTTCATCTGCAGGGCATCGGAGGTCTGGTCGGCGGACAGCCAGCGGCGGCCCGTCGCCCTGCGCACCTGCTCTGCCACATACTGGCTTTCGAAATAGGCATCACCAAGCGAGCGGATGTGCTTGTCGATGTCGGGAATGCCGACTGTATCCAGGAAATACTGCGACCCGAAGAATGCGCCAATGTCGACGAACGCGAAGCGGGTTTCGTAAAGGAACGGGCTGCTTTCCGGAGCACGGCTGAAAAGCTGGCCGTTGAACTTGTAGGACGCGGGGTCGAAGGCCGGGGCCTGGGAGCTGGCGTTGAGCTGAACGATGGACGTGTCCTGTGTGGACTTTTGCAGGTCCTCCGGGGTGGAAGGCTCGCCGGCTTCGTTGCTGAGCGTGCCTGTCAGGTTGCCGATCAGCGATCCGCCGGCGTGGATGGTCGCGGGAACGGCATCGATGGTTTCGGCGCTCAGCGTCTTGCTTTGCACCCCATTGTCGAGAAACTTGTGCGAGGGGGCAAAGCCCAGCGTGCGGGTTTCGTAGCTCGACCAGCTCTGGTGAATGGTGATGACCCGTGTCAGGGTCTTGCCGCCGTTGACGATACTGGTGCCGTCGATGCGCATGTCGCCGGAGGCGACAATGTCGCTGTATTCGTTTTCCAGCGTACCGACATCCAGCACCATGTTGCCGTTCAGCGCCGCGATGCGCGCGACCGGGTCGACCAGCTCAAAGGTGTCTTCGGTGACGAAGATGGTCACCACATCGCCTGCCCCCGCTGCGCCGTCCTCGTCGGGGGCGAGCATCAGCCAGTCGTCATAAGTGCCGTTGTCCGGGTCGAACTCGGAAATGGATGTCGGTGCGTAATCCTTCCACCAGTTCTGGTCCCAGTCCGCTGCCGTGGCATTTTTGGCCGTGAGGATCTCTTTGATCTTTTCCGGGTGCGGCACGAAAACATAGCCGCCGGGCCCGCCGCCAGTGTCCCAGAACTGGTCCCAGTCGCCGATGCCGCCGGCCGCCCAGTATTTGGAGAAGCCGCCCTTCAGCCAGTCGGGAGGATAGGCCCCGGCGACGACTTCATTGGCATATGCGGTCGTTTTGGTGTCGAAAGTGGCACCGGTGATGTTCTTCAGGCTTTCAGCCCGGATCGTCAGCGTTCCGGACCGTGCCTCGATGATCCCGCCCTTGCGGTTGATGATGCTGGCCGCCTTGGTGCCGGCCGTGCGGCCTTCCAGCGTCAGACCGTTTTCGGCAACAAGAACGCCGCCATGGTTGTCCAGGCTGACTGAGCGGATGGTCAGGCCGTTGCCGGCGTGAACGCCGCCCCGGATGGTGAAGCTGTCCAGGCCATCGAACAGGGCAGCATCATTGGCAATGATGTAAGCGTCAGCGGCGACATTGGTGGTTCCGCCGTTGACCGTCAGCCCACCGGTCGCTTCCAGTTTGCCGGTCACCGACAGCGTGCCGCCAATGGTCAGCTGGCCGGTTCCGTTCACGCGCAGCAATCCGGCAACGGTCAGATCGTTGACGCTGAGGTCCAGCGTGTTGGTGGCGGTCAGCCCCGGGGCGGCAGCGGCAAGCGTTGCAGTGCCGGTAATGCTGCCGGAGATATCCCGCGCCGCGACCGTCGCCCCGGAACCGCTGAGGGAGAGCCCGCCAAGATCAAGCGCCAACGAGCCGACCTCCAGCGCGCCGAGCTGGTTCCAGGTGCCGGCGGTGATCCGTGTCAGGTCGCCGGACTGGAGGCGGGACCCGGCGGCCACGTTGAGCGAACCGGATGCGGTGAGCGTCAACGTGCCGGCGTCCGTTATCGCGGCGCCTTCGCCGGTGACACCGGCAAAAACCTTTCCGCCGGAAATGTCGATCACCGGCGCTGTCAGCACGACATGGTCGCGCGCGTTGACCTCGCCCGCCGTTGCCACGGTCAAACGGCCGGCTGCCGAAAGGGCAAGGTCTCCGCCGGAATAAAGCACCGATCCGGAGGCCACCGTGACGTCGCCAAGGCTGGAGGCGACATCGATTGCACTGGCGACCGACGCGCTGCCAAGGACCACGTCGTTTGATGCCTGCACCGTGTAGGTGTCGGCGGCAACGGTTCCCGATTGCTGAAGCGCGCCGACGTTGAAGGTGATGGCCTCGCCCGCCTGAAGGTGGCTGGCGGCGGAAAAATCGGCCAGGCCGGTCGTTGCCACCTTGATGGAACCGACCCCTGCTGCCAGCGTGCCACCGGACGCCATGCCCGCCAGGAGTTGCGCCTCGTCAAAATCGACGCCTGCCGCTTCCAGCTCCACCTGACTGCCGGCACCAAGGGTTGCCTCCTTGGCAACCTTGATATCGCCGCCGGCCTTTAGGATCAGCGTTTCCTGGCCATAGAGAGACGCATTTTGCTGAACGTCCACCGACCCGTTGACGGACCGGGCGCGCAGGGTCTTGCGGGCGGACACCGTGCCGCCAAGCACCAGCTTGCCATCGGCGGTTATCTGAAAATCGCCGGTGGCGGCCGTCGCGCTTTCCGGAGCCCGCACACCGACGCCGCTTTCCGTGCCGATCAGCTTGATGCGCCCGGCATACATGCCGCCAAGCGCGGAGGAATCGATGGCAAATTCCGGCTTGTCCGACGCCGACCCGGCCTTGGCTGCAACCGAGCGGTTGGCATAATCGTAGTCGTTGCGACCGGCAAAGACGCCGAGGTTCTCGCCAGCGTGGATCTTGCCGTTGATTTCGACCGCGCGCGAGACGATGTCGAAATAGTCGACGCTTTCCGCCGCGACGCCATCCGCACCAATGGTGACGGTGCCCCGGTCGACAGAGAAGCCCTTCAGCGTTCCGGCATCGACTTGCGGCACGCCGGTCGTCAGCGCTGCCCGCGGAATGTTGATGAAGCCGCAGCCGTTACAGGTGATGCCATTGGGGTTGGCGAGGATGTAGTCCGCCTGCCCGCCGTGCAGCTCCGTCGCGCCCTGCAACAAAGACCGGTTGGACGAGGTGACTTCGTTCAGGATCACCGATGCCGGGCCGGAGCCTTGAAGATTGGGGTTGCCGACAATGTAGCCGCCCAGGTTGCTTTGGCCGACACCCTTGGAATTGTTGAGGATCAGGCCGTTCTTGCCGACATTGAAATCGGTGAACTTGTTGTGGGACAGGCCCTGCGCATTTGGGGTGACGATGTTCTGGACCGGCACGCCGTTTGGCGCCGCGATGATCTCCGGCCGGTTGCCGGGCGCAGCAGCGCCATCCGGTGTTAGCCCGCCAGCAAAGGCCGGCAGGGAGGTCTGGACCAGGAAGACGGTACAGAAGAAACCATTTAAAACGGACTTGATCATAAGCCGATCCGCCTAAAACGTTTGAGAAATGCCCAGCCGGAAACGCAAGAAGCCGTTTTCCGCCGGATCCAGAAATGTCGGATGGGCCAGAGCCCGCTCATAAGCCACTTCGCCGGTCACGATGCCGCCGCTCAGCCGCAGGCCGACCGCACCGCCCATCAGCTCTCCGCCTTCCAGCGGATCGTCGGCATCTTCCAGGACGCCGCCGGCATCCAGACCGGCAAACACCTGCGGCAGACCGAATAGCCGTTTCAGGTTGTCCGGAGCTTTGCTGGCGAATGCGGGGGTGAAGCCAAGCTCGAGCTGGCTGTAGCCACCGGCATCCCCCGACAGGCTGACATCGCGGAACCCGCGAACGGACAACGGCCCGCCGATGGTTACCCTTTCGGAGGCAAACAGCGTGTCGGGCGAAAAAGCGCCATAGGTGCTGGCCTGGAAGGAAAGCTGGCCAACCGGGTTCTGCCAGACCCGCTGGTAGAACCCCGACAGCGTCACCTGGCTGAACTGGGCCGCCGGCGTGCCATCCAGCTGGCGACTGTCCTTCTGGGCGGCAAAGCCCTCCAGCCCCTGCTTGAAGGCGATACTGGCCTGTCCGAACCCGCCGGCAATCCGGCCGCTGATCTTCGTGGTCGCTTCCAGAACGGCCAACCGCTGGCTGGAGGCGTCGATGAAGATCTCTTCGATGAAGTTGTTGGCTTCCTTCAGCGAGAACGCGCCGCCGGCACGCCAGACAAAGCGTCCGTTCCGGTGCAGCACCCGGTCCAACTCCACGCGGCCTTCCCAGCTGGTGCCATCATAGGAATAGTCGCCCGAGGGGCTTTCCAGGCGGGACAGATAGTCCAGATAGGACCCGCTGATGTTGACGGTCCAATACCGCCAGGGCACGGACAGATAGGCGTTGATCGAGCGCGAATAGATACGCTCGTCCAGCCTGTCGAGCGAGCTGCGGGCAGAGATCGTCAACAGCTCGTTCAACCCGAGCACGTCCTCAAAGCCGGCGATGCCGTTCCACTGATGACGGCCGGTGCTGGTGGCCCCGCCATTGTCCAGCGATGCGGACAGTTGCACCGCGTAGGCATCTTTCACCTCGATGGTGACGATGCTCTGGCCAACGCCCGCGCCTGGCTCGATGCGGATGACGGCTTCCTTCGACCCCAGCCGGTTGATCTGCTCCAGCCCCTGCTCGAAATCGCGAATATTCATGATCCGGCCAGTACGCTCGCCGAAAAGCTGCCTTGCCCCTCGCCGTGCCTTGCCGTTTTCCTGAAGGTGAACTTCGGACACCGAGCCCTCGACGATGAGGACACGCAACTCGCCGGAACCGAGATCCTGCGGCACCAGATAGGCGCGTGAGGTGACGAAGCCCTTCTCGACGTAATAATTGGTCGCCGTTCTGAGCACGTTCTGGATGTCGGTCAGCGTCAGGCAGGCGCCCTGACGGTTGCGGACCAGCAACTCCAGTTGGTTTGCCGGAACGCGCTTTGCGCCTTCGAACCGGATCCTTTCGACGTCAACACATGGTCCCTCGCCGCCAGTTGCCTGCGGCAGCAGATCCGGTGAACGCTGGGATGGTTCCGTCGTTCCGCCCAGAAAACGGTCACGCTCCAACCGGCGCTGCTGTTCCTCGCGCTCGATGATCTGCTGCTGCTGGCGTAGCACGTCCTCGATCCCCGCAGGCGTTTGAGCCGCCCCGGGCAGTGCAAACAGCAGTGCCCCTGCAAGCGGAGCCAGGAAACGTGCAAGTGCTCGCATGGTGTCAGTCGGTCGTCTTGCCCGCGGAAAGGTCCTTCAACCGGGCCAATGCGGCAGCGGACCCCTGCAGCGAAAACTCGATGCGGACCTGCTTGTCGTTGGTCGCAGTGACACCGACTGCGGTGAGCCGATTGCCCGTCCGGAGTTTTTCAAGGGCTGCTTCATCCAGCGGCACCGGCACCACGCAGCCTGAGGGAAGGCAGGTCAGGAACTGCGCCTTCGGCAACTCAACGTCATCCACCGCAAGTGTGAGGCCTTGCGAGAAGGCCAGGCCAAAGGGCGCCAGAACCGTCAGCACCGGCCCCTCCCCGGCCCGTTCCTCGACCAACAAGGCGGACAGGCGCTGCCCGGTCTTTTGCTGCACCAGCTCCTGCGTCATCCGACAGGTGCGTGTTTCGGCCTCCACGCACGTCACCGTCCAAGCCTTGAACCGTTCAGTGAGGGTCTTCTGGTCCGGCTGTTCCGATTGGGCGGAGGCTTGCGTGCACACAGCCAGCAGATTTGCCACAACCAGTACCAGTTTCCAGAACTTGCGGCGCGGTTCAGGTCTCAAGGACCTCGCATTGCGACGACCGGAGACGAAATTCGGCGGTACGAAAAATTGGAAAAACATTGTCTGTGCCTGGAGTATCTGTTTTTTGACGGACAGCACGCAGGGCGTGCAGAGACGTTCTGCCGGGAGTGCCGGCAGGCCAATGATCAGGATCGTAAAAAGGCAGCTATCGTCGCCGGACCTTCAAATTCAGAACCGGCAAGTTGTTCAAAAAACAGCGAAACTGTTGCGCATTGTCTTTTCCCGCATTGTCTTTTTTGTTAATGCTGCCCTAAGGGTTTAAGCCACAGGTTGCAAGCAATTTTTGCGGGAAAATTGCCTCATATGGTTGAGATTTTTTGTTTAGCAATCGATTTAATTTCAGTTTTATTTCACAAAACTCTCAATCAAAACGAGCACTTGCCAGTATCTTCCAGGCCGGCTGGCAAGAGGCGCGCAGCTTGATCAAACCACGCTTTTTATCGGGGACGAATGTAAAGACCGGTCTCGAGAGACGGCCCACAACGGCATCAGGTTGCAAAAACAGGTCTGAAACGCACAGCTCCAGCAAGGAAGGCAACGGGCATCGCAAGTGCCAACTCGATTAGCCGAGACTGTGGTCTAGGGAAGAAAACGCCGACGCAGGCGTACCAATCGCTGCGGGCGAAATCAGGTCCGCAGGCGTTGCTGGTCGCGAGGTGTTCAAATTGGAAGGGAAGAAAATGGTCGGAGTGAGAGGATTCGAACCTCCGACCCCCTCGTCCCGAACGAGGTGCGCTACCAGGCTGCGCTACACTCCGACACAGAATATGAGCTTAGAAAGCTAGGCTCATCGGGAACAGCTGGGCAAGCCCTCGCTGCGTGGAGGGTCATTTAGCAAAGCTGGTCTGATCCCGCAAGCGATTTGCATTGCCGAATGTCACTTTTTTGAAACTGTGAACAACCTCGGCAAGGCAAGGGCGAATTACGCCGCTTTCCAGCGGACACGCCAAGTCCGGCTTGCCGTTCCGCCAACTTGAAGCGGATTGAAACGGCCGCCAATCGTCCCGGCGATGGCTTTGCAACGCACCTGGGGAAAACCGGTCCTTCCCCGTCAAAGTTTGCTCTTGTGGAGACTTGCGCAAAGGATCGAGGCTCGCTATACAGCGTCCCCACGGCCTTGGGGTGTAGCCAAGCGGTAAGGCAGCGGTTTTTGGTACCGCCATGCGAAGGTTCGAATCCTTCCACCCCAGCCAGTCTTTCTTCCCTTAAAAGACATCTTCTAGCCTTGCCCGTTTCGGGCTGTGCTGCCACGTGCGACGACCTCGTAGCCGAGATCGACCACCGGCTGTTCCGGCTCAATTCCGGCAAGGGCACCCGTCAGCATGCGAAAGGCATCGCGTCCCATGGCCAGGCGGAACGTGCGAACGCTAGTGATCGGCGGATTGGCGGCGGCCATCATTTCCAGATCGTTGAAACCGCAGATACCCATCTGATCCGGAACACGGATGCCGCGCCGCTGGCACTCGAACAGGGCGCCGAGCGCAAGGTCATCGTTGTTGCACAGGATCGCATCGGTTTCCGGCGCCTTCGACAGAAGGTCGGCGACCAGTTCGCAGCCAAGGGTGACGGTTGAAGGACGCGGTGTCGTCACGATCCGGCCCGCATCGAAGACACCTGCCTTTTCCGCCTCCCCGCGAAACCCGGCAAGGCGGCGCTGGCTGCGCGGGTCGAGCCGGGCAGCGATATAGCCCGGACGCCTGTATCCGGCAGCAAGTAGATGGCGAGTTGCCGCGGCAGAAGCCTCCACGTGGGAAAAGCCGACCATCATGTCATATGGCGCCGGCCCGCACTCCATGATCTGGACGATGCGGCAGTCTGCCCGTTCCAGCAGCCGGGCCGTGTCTTCCGACTGATCGAGACCTGACAGGACCAGGCCAGCGGGACGCTGGCTCAGGAAGGTTCGCACAAGGCTTTCTTCTTCAAGTGGGGAATAGCGGGAATTGCCGAGCTGGATCTGCCATTTCGATCCTTCAGCCGCTTCATAGATGCCTCGCATGACATCGGAAAACACGTTGTTGGTTACTGACGGCACGATGACGCCGATGACGTTGGTCTTGCCCGCAGCAAGCGCGCTGGCCGCAGGATCCGGCACGTATCCGAGCCTGTCGACCACCTCCCGGATTTTGGTCAGTGTCTTGGCGGAGACCTTGTCTGGATCACGTAGCGCGCGCGACACAGTCATAGCGCTAACACCAGCTTCCCGGGCAACATCGGCGATCGTGCTTTTCAAATTATTCAACCATTACAATTGTTTATACTATTGCAAATCAACTCTTCGATAATATCCCATAAAAAAGTGTTTGACAAATGTTAGCGCTATCATTTTCAATACACCCAACAACGAGATCATTCGGGGACGGAAATGCAGGGTGAATTGCCATCAGCCTCTGGCGAAACGGCCATCGTCGTGATGGGCGTTTGCGGCGCCGGTAAAAGCCTGCTGGCGAACCGTCTCGCGGACAGTCTCGGCGTCGGCATGGTTGAAGCTGACGACTTTCACAGCCCGGAAAACAAGCGCAAGATGGCGGCAGGAAAAGCGCTGACCGATGCCGACCGCATGCCCTGGCTGGACGCTGTGTCACTTGCCGCCAAGCTGCAGATCTACTGTGCCGGCGGTGCAGTGATCGCCTGCTCCAGCCTGAAGCGCGCCTATCGGGACCGTTTACGGGCTGCCCTGCCCACGTGCATCTTTGTTCACCTGGCAGGAGAACGCGGCCTGATCGCCGAGCGCCTGGGTGGACGCCAGGGACACTTCGTCGGTGAAACGCTGCTGGACAGCCAGCTGGCGACGCTGGAACCGCTGCAAGTCGGGGAAGCTGGCTTCAGCCTGGATATTTCAAGGCCTGTCGATGAACTTGTCGACAAAGCCATGAAAGAACTGCGGCCAGCAAGGCCGCCTCGTACCACCATCGCCTCTTGAGCGATGACGTTTCGACTAGGGAGGAAATCATGCTCAAACTCTTGACCAGAACCGCTCTTGCCGCCGTTGCGGCCGGTGCGCTTGCCACAACCGCCATGGCTGCGGACTATTCGTTCCGCTTCCAGTCTTCCGACCCGGCAGGCAACCCGAATTTCGTGCTCCAGCAGGGCTGGGCCGCGAGCGTAAAGGAAAAGACCGGCGGCAAGATCGAGGTCGAATTGCTGCCTGTGGAGTCCATTGTGGCCCACAGCGAGACCCAGGATGCCATCGCATCCGGCATTCTTGACGGCCATATCACCGATACGTCCTACTTTGCCGGCAAGGATCCGGCTTTCGGCCTGATCGCCAACCCGGTTGGCGCCTGGGCGTCGCCGGACCAGATGTTTGCCTTCATGTATGATGGCGGCGGCAAGGACCTGATGAACGAGCTGGTAGAGCCTTACGGCCTGCACTTCATCGGCGCGACGACACCGGGCCTGGAGGCCTTCGTCTCCAAGGTTCCGCTGAACGGTGTTGACGACCTGAAGGGCCTGAAGATGCGTGCGCCTGAAGGCCTGGTTCAGCAGGTGTTTGCAGCGGCTGGCGCTGCTCCGGTCAACCTGCCGGGGTCTGAAGTCTTCACCGCGCTCGACAAGGGCGTGATCGACGCAGCCGACTACTCGGTCTTCTCCACCAATCAGGCCCAGGGCATGCACGACGTTGCCCCGAACCCGGTCTATCCGGGCTTCCACTCCATGCCGCTGGTGGAAATCTCCATGAACAAGGCCAAGTGGGATGCCCTGCCGGACGATCTCAAGACCGCCCTTGAAGAAAGCGTCAGGGATTTCGCCAACGCGCAGGTGGCAGCTCTCGCCGAGAGCGACCAGAAAGCCGTCGAGGAAGCCAAGGCCAGCGGCAAGGTGACCGTCACGGACTGGTCGCCGGAAGAACGCGCGAAGTTCCGCTCCATCGCCACTGGCGAATGGGCCAAGGTCGCCGAACGTTCGGACAATGCCCAGAAGGTCTATGACGTTCTGACCAGCTACCTGAAAGAAAACGGCCTGATGCAGTAAGCTGCCTCAATGTGGTTACCTGGCGGGCGCCTTCGGGCGCCCGTTTTGTAAAAGAAGCTGGAGGAAACCTTGGTGGAACCGAACGAAACCCCGGAGCGGGAAAAGGATCCCGGCGCTATTGCCGAGGCCGGCATGCTCGGGCGCTGGATCGACAGGGGCGGCTTGCTGTTTGCCATCGGCATCGTTGCTTCGATGCTGATCCTCATCAACGAAGTGCTTTTGCGCTACGTCTTCAACGCCCCCACAATCTGGGCGCACGAGACCACCATCTTTCTGTGCGGTGCCGCCTTTCTCTATGGCGGGCTCTACTGCACCGCGCGCGACCGCCACATCAGGGTCGTGCTGATCTACGACACGTTGCCGCCACCTCTGCGTCGTGTCCTTGACGTCGTCATCTCGCTCATCTGCATGGTGGCCAGCACCTTTTTTGCCTACGCCAGCTGGCTGATGGTTCAAAAGGCGGCCTTTCGGCCCGATGGCAGCTTCCGTCTGGAACGCTCCGGCAGTGCCTGGGACCCTGTCTTTCCGGGCCTGATCAAGGTTTTCCTTCTGGTTGTCATGACGGTGATGGCCGTCCAGTTCCTCATTCTTGCCTATAACTATGCCAGGGGGCGCAAGTGACAGAGTTCTTCGGCTCCCTTCAAGGGCTCGGCATCGAGACCGGCACGCTGCTCATGTTCGCGATGCTGCTGGTGCTGCTGGTCTCAGGCATCCCGCTTGCCTTCGTCACCCTGCTGGTTGCGCTGATCTTCGCGCTCGGCTGGTTCGGACCCATGGTCGTGCCGCTGATCACCAGCCGGGTCTACTCCTTCGTCGGTTCCTTCGTCTTCGTCTCCGTGCCGATGTTCGTTCTGATGGCGGCAATCCTTGATCGATCAGGCATCGCCAGAGATCTGTTCGACGCCATGAAGTTGCTGGGCGGACGCCTGCGCGGCGGGGTCGCTATCCAGACCATCGTCGTGGCAGTGATCTTGGCGGCCATGAGCGGCATCATCGGCGGCGAAGTCGTGCTGCTCGGCCTTGTTGCGCTGCCCCAGATGCTGCGCCTCGGCTACGACAAGCACCTGGCCATCGGCGTCGTGTGCGCAGGCGGTGCGCTCGGCACCATGGTACCGCCGTCCATCGTACTCATCATCTACGGCCTTACCGCCAATGTCTCGGTCGGCGATCTCTTCACCGCCGCCTTTCTGCCGGGTCTGATGCTGGCCGGTTTTTATGTCGCCTACGTCCTGATCCGAGCCTACCTCAACCCGGCCATCGCGCCGGTACAGGACGATGAACCTGTGCCGATGGCGGAAAAACTCCGCCTCCTGAAGGGGCTGATCCTGCCGCTTACCGTCGTTGCCGGCGTGCTTGGCTCCATTTACGGCGGCATCGCGAGTGTCACCGAGGCATCGGCGGTCGGCGTTGCCGGGGTGCTGTTGTCGACGGTGGTTCGGGGGGAATTTACACTCGAGCTTCTGAAAGGCGCTGCCCTGCAGACGCTTCAGACCGTCGGCATGATCGTGTGGATCGGCATCGGTGCAAGTGCTCTGGTCGGAGTGTTCAACCTGATGGGCGGCATCAAGTTCGTCTCGGCCCTTATTTCCGGCATCTCCGACAATCCGACCATCATCCTGCTGTTCATGATGCTGATCCTGTTCGTGCTCGGCATGTTCCTGGACTGGGTCGGGATCGCGCTGCTGACGATGCCGATCTTCGTGCCGATCATCAAGGATCTCGGCTACGATCCGGTCTGGTTTGGCGTTCTGTTCTGCATGAACATGCAGGTGTCGTTCCTGTCACCGCCGTTCGGGCCTGCCGCCTTCTATCTCAAGAGCGTGGCACCACCGGGCATAACGCTGGCAACGATCTTCCGCTCGCTGCTGCCGTTCATCGCCCTGCAGATACTCGCCGTAGGTATCCTGCTGTTCTTCCCGGCCATCACCGGGCGGTAAAGCAAAAACGAAAACCGCCCGTGGACATACGGGCGGTTTGTTTTTTTTTCGCGATGCCTCAGCTTACCAATCCGACTATGCGTGACACAAATCAGGATCGGAGCGGAACTGGTCTTTCGGATATCAAGGTACCCGTTTCATCTGCACCGGCACCCCGATCCCGGATCTTTGCTGCGCTGCGTCCGGGATGACCAACTGAAAGGGGAGACTGCGCCGAGAAACCAAAAGGTGGGTGGCAGCCTTTGCTCACTGTCAAAACCAGCCTCCCCATCGTCATCCCGGCCAAGCGCAGCGTGAGCCGGGATCGGAGAGGCACTGTCGTTCGATTTTGAAGATACCTAGTTCACCTGCCTCAACTGGCGCGAACCGGCTCTCCAATCCCGGATCTCAGCTTCGCTGCGTCCAAGATGTCTGCGGTTGGGTGAAAGCCAGCCCAAAGCCGGCTTTCCAGTGTTGTCACTCGCCCGGTTGCTGACCTATCGCCCTTGCCGCGTCCATTTCCTTGTGGAGGCGCTCTTCTTCCTGAACGGCCGGTGTAATGAACCGTCCGAGCAGGAGATAGGCAACCGGCGTCAGGAACAGGGTGGAGACAGTCGCAAGGCCCAGACCGCCGACAATGACAAACCCCAGGGCAATTCGCGCTTCTGCCCCTGCCCCGCTTGCCATGATCAGCGGCACGCCACCGACAATGGTACAAATCATGGTCATCATCACCGGTCTCAAGCGGATGTTCGAGGCATTCTCGATCGCTTCGCGCAGTCCCTGCCCGCGATCCCGCAGCTGGTTCGCAAATTCCACGATCAGGATGCCGTTCTTCGCCATGATGCCCACAAGCAGCACGAGGCCGATCTGGGAATAGACGTTGAGTGTCGTCCCGGTCAGCAGCATGGCGAAGACAGCGCAGGCCAGGCCAAGCGGAACCGTCGCCATGATGATGAGCGCACTGATGAAGCTCTCGAACTGGGCCGCCAGCACCAGCAGGATGATGATGATCGCAAAGCCGAAGGTGCGCGCCATGGAGGATGACTGTTCACCCAGCGTTGCCGTTTCCGCCAGCGGCACGATACGGGCACCGGGCGGCAGCAACGGTTCGGCGATCTTCAGCGCTTCCTCATAGGCATTGCCGAGGGCGAAGTCGTCCGCAAGACCTGCCGTAACAGCGACGGAGCGCAGCTGCTGTTCCCTGGCAAGAGAAGGCGGCACGGCCTTTTCCACCAGGCTGGCAATGGTCGACACGGGTACGAAGCGGCCATCACCTGTCTTGATGAAGATGTTCTCCATGTCCGTCGGATCGTTGATCGGATTGGACGTGGAGACGAATTTCACGTCATAGGCCTGATCGTTGATGAAAACCTGCCCGATCTTGCGACCGTCCAGCATGGCCTGCATGGCCGTGCCCAGTCCGTTAATGTCGATGCCAAGGTCGGAGGCGCGTTCGCGATCGATGGAAACCGAAAGCTGCGGCTGGGTGGCCTCGGTGGACAGGCGCACCTGTCGGAACCTTGGATCCTGCTCCATCGCCGAGATGATCTTGTCTGCCGTTGCGCCGAGCGTCGCATAGTCGTTGCTGCCCGCGACGGCAAACTGAAGGCCGGACCCGGCACCGCGAATGCCCAGGCTGTTAGGCTGGAAGGCGAAGGCCCGCACACCCGGTACATCGCGCACAAGCGCACTGACTTCGGACAGGATCTGCTGCTGCGACCGCTCGCGCTGGTCCCACGGCGCCAGACGCATGACGATGAAGCCGCTGTTCTTGGAACCGCCTGTTCCCGCAATCGAGAAGGTGCTGTTGATCTCGCCGCTTTCCCGGTAAGGCTCCAGCAGGTTTTCGATCTGGCGCATCTGCTGAGACAGGTAATCGAGGCTCACGCCCTGAGGCGCGGAAATGCGCATGAAGGCAATCGATCGGTCTTCAGTCGGCGTCAGTTCCGACTTGATGGTGGGAAACAGGACACCCGCGGTGGCTGCAAACAGCAGCGAAATAGCCACGACCACCATCGGCGCATCAAGGCATGCATGCAGGCAGCGCCTGTAGAGAGCGCTCAACATCCGGCCCAGACCGCCTGCACCGCCCCCGTGATCATCGGCCTTGCCGGCCGGTTTGCTCTTGAGAATGCGCGAGGCCAGCATGGGACACAGCGACAGCGCCACGATGGAAGACAGGAACACCGCGATGGCGAGTACGAAGCCGAATTCGCGGAAGAGCCCGCCGGTCTGCCCCGGCAGGAAGGAGAGCGGAACAAACACGGCAATCAGCGTCGCCGTTGTCGCCAGCACCGCGAAGAAGACCTCTTCGGCACCCAGAACCGCCGCAGCGCGTGGCCCGATGCCTTCGTTCCGCCTGCGCACAATGTTTTCCAGCACCACGATGGCATCGTCGACCACAAGGCCTGTTGCCAGAACCAGCGCCAGCAGCGTCAGGATGTTGATGGAGAACCCGGCAAGATAGATCGCCGCAAGTGTGCCGATCAGCGCCACCGGCAGGGACACGCCCGGAATGATGGTTGCCCGCCAGTCCCACAGGAAAATGAAGATGATCAGCAGAACGATGCTGACCGAGATGGCAAGGGCAATCTCGACTTCATGAATGGCGCCATTGATGAAGGTGGCGTCATCGCTGGTGACCTCAATGGTCATGCCTTCGGGCAGGTTCTCCTGGATACGGTCGACCGCGGAGCGAACGCCTTCCGAAATCTCGAGCGTGTTCGACTGGGCCGAACGAATGACACCAAGGCCGATGCCCGACTTGCCGTTGGCGCGCAGCTGTGTCTGGCCCAGATCCGGGCCAAGTGTCACCGTCACGAAGTCGCGGAGCCTTGCGCGGCGATTGATGATGACGCTTTCGAATTCCTCAGGCGTATCAATGGAAGCCGTGGCGCGGACGATCAGATCCTGGTTCTGACTGGTCAGCGAGCCTGCCGGCGTATCGAAGGCCATGGAGGACAGGGCATTGGCCACATCCGCGATGGTCAGATTGAGGCTGGCCATCTTGGCCTGGTCGATGTCGATCCGGAAGATCTTGTCGCGGTCACCGTAGACCTGGACGTCCGCAACACCCGGAACAGCGGCAAGGACGTCGGAAATCTCGTCTTCCACCAGCACCGTCATGTCCTCGACCGACATGCGGTCGGAAGTCAGACCCAGGCGCAGTACCGGCTGGGCGTTGGCATCAGCCTTGATGATACGGGAAGGCTCGGCGTCCTCGGGCAGATCGTTGGTGATGCGCCCGAGCGCATCGCGCATGTCGGAAGCGGCAACGTCCAGATCGACATCATCGGAAAATTCCACGGTCACACGGCTTCGGCCGAAGGAGGACGATGAAGAGATAGACTTCACGCCGGAGACACGTGCCACTGCACCTTCGATGACACCGGTCACTTCACGGTCGATGGTCTCGGCAGCTGCGGCCGGATAATCGGTGCTGACGGTGATGACCGGGCGGTCGACGTCGGGCAGTTCGCGCACTTCGATGCCGAAAATTGCCGCGATCCCCGCAACCACGATCAGCATGTTGATCACGAAGGCAAGAACCGGACGCCGCACGAACAGGCCGGTGATGCCAAGTTCCTTCAAACGGTCCATCTGCATGGCAATCTCTCCAAGACCTTCAGGTCAATTCTCAGGAACCGCTTTGGCTGGAAGCAGTTGTCGCCGGAGTGTCCGATGCCGGAGCCTGTTTGCGGTCAGCAACCGTCACGTCGGCTCCGTTGCGAACCAGATGAATGCCTTCGGTCACGACCTCGTCGTTGACCGTCAGCTCCGCGTCGACCAGCACGCTGTCGGTGTTGCGCTGGATAATGCTGACCGGGACACGAACGCCCTTGCCTTCACGCACGGCCCAGACGAAGGCACCGTCGGAACCCCATTGCACGGCCAGCGGATCAACCGCCGGATACTTGTCGCCGGGAAACTTCATCGAAACCTGGAACGACATGCCGGCTCTCAACTTGTCGGCCTTGTTCGGAAAACGGGCACGAACCTGAAGTGTGCGGCTGTCGATATCGATGCGGTTGTCGACGGCACTGATGACACCCTCGAAGGTTTCACCCGGGCGGGCGACCGACGTGGCGGTGATCGGAGATCCCACTGTGATAGCAGAGGCGAACCGCTCCGGAACCCAGAAGTCGACAAGAATTTCGCTGCGGTCGTCAATGGTTGCGATGACGGTCTGCGAGGAAACGTAATTGCCTGCGGTAATGGGAAGAATGCCGACCACGCCGGCGATCGGAGTTTCGATGGAGCGGCGGGAGAGCGCCAGTTCGGCTTCGCGAAGTTGCAGCCGCGCATTGTCTACCGAGAGTTCCGCGTCTGTCACCTGAACAGCCGTAGCCGTATTGGTTTTTCGCAGCACCTGCATACGCTGAAGCCGGGCCTCGGCATCCTTCAGAGCATTTGCGGCTCTCTCGACGGCGATCTGCTCGGCGTCCAGATCCAGTTTGGCAATGGCATCTCCTGCCTTCACGGTGGCGCCGGACTTGACCAGAACCTCAGTCATGCGGCCGCTTGTATAAGGCGTCACGGCAACAGACTGCAGTGCCGTGCTGGTACCGATCGCCGACAGACGGTCATTGATCGTGATTTCGACGACCGGCGTTGCAACGACGGCGCCTTGCGGCCCACCCCGGCCACGCCGTGGTTGATCGCCTCCGCTAGGCGCTGCATCGGCGACGGCAAAATCCAGCCAGTCGATCCCCCAGGCGGACAGGTGCGTGCCGGCTCCCGGATAATAACGAACCCAGAGCCCCGCCGCCACGATGACAACCAGGAGGGTGAGAACGAGCTGTTTCCAAATTGACAATTGGAACTCCGATCAGAACTTGCCGGCACTGCCGAAAACGGTTGTTTCCTGAAACCAGTTATCTACGGCAATTCCCGTATGCCAACAATCGATAAGGTGTACCAATTTGTAAGCGAAACGACACACTTTCACGCCAATGAGTTGTTCCATCTTTGCAAATTCTACCTATGATATAGAAACTGACTGCCGGAACCGCCGTGAGAACGTCTTCTGGCCGGGATTTCTATCCAGATAGCGTAGTGATTGCCCGAAACCAGTGCCGAGCGTCCGGCACCGGTTCTCTTTCGGTATGGCAGGATCCGTCCCTATGCGGCGTCGTCAACGCGGCGCAGGGAAGCCTGCCGGGTCAGGATCTGGCGGCGGGCAAACGCGGCGATGAAAACGGCTGTCAAAATGAGGACGATGGTGGGGGCCGGCGCGCTGTCCAGAAAGAAGCTGGCGTAGGTGCCTGCGACCATTGACACCATGCAGACCAGCACCGACACGTAAAGCATCGACTTGAAGGTGCGGACCAAAAGGAATGCGATTGCCCCGGGTGCAATGAGCAAGGCAACCGCCAGGATAAGGCCCGCAGCAGAAAGCGTTGCCACGATCGTCAGCGACAGTGCCGCCAGAAGGCCGTAGTGCAACAGCTTTACCGGCAAACCGGAGGCCTGAGCCTGGGCCGGATCGAAACTGTGCAACAGAAGGTCTTTCCACTTCAGCACCAGCCCACCGCCGACAACAAGGGCAATAACGCCTGCGGTGACAAGCTCGTGCTGCTCCACACCCAGCATGTTGCCGAACAGTATATGGTCCAGATGAGCGTTTGTCCGGATCGAGACGTAAAGCACGATGCCGACACCGAACATGCCGGAAAACACGACCCCCATCACGGTATCCTGCTTCACCCGGCTATTGCCTGACAGGTAACCCGTCAGCACGGCACAAACCATGCCGGCGGCAAAAGCGCCGACGATCAATGGTATGCCAAAGATGTAAGCCAGTACGATGCCGGGTAAAACTGCGTGGCTGACAGCGTCCCCCATCAGGGCCCAACCCTTGATCACCAGGAAGCTCGACAAGAGAGCTGTCGGGATGGACACGATCACGCAGATCAGAAACGCGTTCTGCATGAAGGGGAACTTGAACGGCAGAAGCAATGTTTCGAGGTCCATCAGGCCTGATCTCCCGCTTCTGATTTCGCAACGTCCGCAGCGTATCCCCGGCGCAGGGCTTCCGCCGACTTGCGCCTGGCGGCCAGAAGGCCGTGCTTTGGCGCCAGAACGAATGTGAACAGGAAGATCAGGGTCTGCAAGGTGACAATGATACCGCCTGTGGCTCCGTCCAGAAAGTAGCTGATATAGGCCCCGGCAAAGCTGGTCAGCGTGCCGATCGCGATGGAGGTCAGGATCAGGCGCGGGAAGCGGTCGCACAAGAGGTAGGCTGTCGCACCGGGCGTGACCACCATCGCAATAACGAGAAAGGCCCCGACCGTCTGCATGGCCGCAACCACGGAAGCGGACAGAAGCACGAAGAAGATTGCCTTGAGGAGACCGGGCCTCAGACCGATTGTGCGGGCATGGCTTTCGTCAAAGAAAGTGACCATCAGATCCTTCCACTTGAGCGTCAGGATCGCCAGCGACACAAAGCCGATGATGGCCAGTTGCAGGGTATCTTCCGGCGTGATGGCCAGAATGTTGCCCATGGTGATCGTCTGGACCGAGACCGACATGGGGCTGATGGAAACGATGAAGAGACCAAGGCCGAAGAAGGACGTGAAGATGAGGCCGATGATGACGTCGACCTTGAGGCCCGAACGTTCGGACAGGAACAGCATGGCCCCGGCTGCAAGTCCGCCCGCCAGAAAGGCCCCAAGGGAAAACGGCAGGCCCAGGATATAGGCACCGGCCACCCCCGGCACGACCGAATGAGACAGGGCATCGCCGATCAGCGACCAGCCTTTCAACATCAGGTAGGACGACAGGAAGGCGCAAACCCCGCCGACAAGTGCGGAAACCCACATGGCGTTGGTCATGTAGCCGTATTGAAAGGGTTCGAGAAGATAGGCGAAACTGAAAGGCTCCATCAGTCGCGCGCCTCTCTTGTCTGCACTTCGTCGCCGTATTGAACGAACGGGCGCTCGTCGTCGGTCAGGATCGTCACCGTACGCTGATCGCCATCGGTGTGCAGGGTCTGGTCGGAAATGGTGAAATGGCGCAGCACACCGCCAAAGGCCTTCTCCAGGTTCTGACGGGTGAAGGTTGTCGCGGTTGGCCCGTAGTCGAGCACCGTTCCCTTGACCAGCACCGTCCTGTCGCAGAATTCGGGAACGGAACCGAGGTTATGGGTGGAGACAAGCATCACCCTGCCTTCGGCCTGTAACTCCCGCAGCAATGCCACGATCTGTTCCTCGGTTTTCACGTCGACACCGGTGAACGGTTCGTCCAGCAGGATCACCTGGCCGTCCTGGGCAAGAGCGCGGGCGAGAAAGACGCGCTTGCGCTGACCGCCGGAAAGCTCGCCAATCTGCCGATGCCGGAAATCCTGCATGTTCACGCGGGTCAGTGCCTGGTCGACCGCGGCATGGTCCGCTGGTTTTGGCCGGCGCAAAAACCCCATGTGGCCATAACGGCCCATCATCACCACGTCTTCCACCAGAACGGGGAATGACCAGTCGACTTCCTCCGATTGGGGAACGTAGGCGACGAGGTTCTTCTTTAGGGCTTCCCGGACGGTCATATCCAGGATCCGGATGCGCCCCTTGGCTGTGGGCACGAACCCCATGATGGCCTTGAACAGCGTCGACTTGCCCGCGCCATTGACGCCGACCAGAGCCGTAACGGTGCCGCGCGGGATCGAGAAGCTGGCGTTCCAGAGTGCCGTATGTCCGTTCCGGTAGGTAACCGTAACGTCTTCGGCGGCAATTCCGCCATCGTCCCTGACGTTGGGCATATCCATAACCGGGTCCTTGATGACATTCAGCATGTAGGCTTTCCAGTACAATCCGAAGTTACTGTGACACAATCAAGGGCAGCATCGGGTCATGCTGCCGGGCAGTCTTTATTACGGGCCATCACTGTGAATTGGATTTCAGCCCCTCGACCACCGTGCTCGAGGTGACCTTCAGCAAATCCAGGTAAGTGGGCACCTTGCCGTCCGCCTCGCTCAGGGAATCGACATAAAGGTCGCCGCCATATCTCGCGCCGGTTTCCCGGGCCACCTGCTTGGCAGGCGAAGTGTTGACCGTGCTCTCGCAGAAGACGACCGGGATGTCGTGCTCACGCACGCCGTCAATCACCGAACGGACCTGCTGCGGCGTGCCGACCTGATCGGCGTTGATCGGCCAGAGGTACAGTTCCTTCATGCCGAAATCACGAGCGAGATAGCTGAACGCGCCTTCACAGGTCACCAGCCAGCGCTTTTCTTCCGGGATATCGGCAACGGCCTGGCGCAGCGGCTCTATGGTTTCGCGCAGCTTTGCCTTGTAGGCATCCGCGTTGCCGGCATAGACCTCCGCATTCTCCGGGTCGTATTGGGCAAATGCCTTGGAGATGTTGTCGATATAGATCAGCGCGTTGTCCAGGCCCATCCACGCATGCGGGTTCGGCTTTCCTTCATAGGAACCCGACGCGATCGAGATCGGTTCGATCCCGTCTGTCAGGGTTACGGAGGGGATGTCGCCTAGGTTGGACAGAAACTGCTCGAACCAACGCTCAAGGTTCATGCCGTTCCACAGGATCAGGTCCGCGTCGGATGCCCGCACGATGTCCTGCGGTGTCGGCTCATAACCGTGGATTTCCGCACCCGGCTTGGTGATCGAGACCACTTCGGCGGTCTCCCCGGCAACATTCTGCGCAATGTCGGCAAGAACGGTGAATGTGGTCACCACTTTCATTTTGTCCTGTGCGGAAGCGCCGTTTACCGGTCCGGCTGCAAGTGCCGCAAGAGAGACCGTCAGAAGCAGTTTTTTCAACATCACCATATCCCGGTTCGAACATCATTTCTGCAAGTGATATTGCAACTCATTCGCAACTGTCAAGCTTGTTGCGAATGAGTTGCAATATCATTCTTGTCTTCATGTGCCTTCGCCGGGCGAACCACCTCAGGAAGAACGCGGCGTCACCGGGCAAGCCCAACCTTGTTCCTGCATTAAGGTTGAAGCGTGTCATGCCGATGTATCAATCGAATAAAAAGCACCCCACCGGATCGGAGTCCGGTGGGGTGCCGAAGTGTTGCCTTTCCCGTTTGCCGTCAAGCTGCTGCAACGCGGGCCAGGAAGGTTTCAATTCCCTGCTTCAGAGCGTTGCTGCGGTTGCTCAGGTCTCCTGAAGCAGCCAGAACATCCCCCGATGCTTCCTTGGTATCGCCAACCGCCCGGGCGAGGCTGGACATATTGGTCTGAACAGCCTGCGTACTCTGGGCTGCCCGCTGCACATTGCCGGAAATCTCGTTGGTGGCCGCGCCCTGCTGGGTAACGGCTGCCGAGATTCCCTGAGTGTAACCGTTGACCTCTTCCATCGTGTCGGAAATTGCCCCGATGGCCGCGACGGCTTCGCTGGTGGAGTTCTGAATGGTCTGGATCTGGGACGAGATTTCTTCGGTCGCCTTCGAAGTCTGTGTCGCCAGTTCCTTGACCTCGGCGGCCACAACGGCAAAGCCCTTGCCTGCTTCGCCTGCACGAGCGGCTTCGATGGTGGCGTTCAACGCCAGAAGATTGGTCTGTTCGGCAATCGCCTGGATCAGGCTGACCACTTCGCCAATCTTCGAGGCAGCTTCCGCCAGTCCTTGAACCTTGCCGTTGGTCTCGTGTACCGCGCTCGTCGCCGACGTGACGATGTCGGAAGACCGGCGTACCTGTTCCCCGATTTCGGCGATGGATGCCGACAGTTCCTCGGCCGCACCGGCAACGTTTTCAACGCTCATGCTGGCGTCTTCACTGACCCTGGAAGTATCGCCTGCCTGTTCCGCACTGCTTTCCGCGATGCCGCCAAGTGCCGAAGCTGTGTTGGACATGCCGGCGGCCGTTTCGTCCAGCGCACCAAGAAGTTCCTGGATTTCACCACGGAAGTTCTGGATCAGATCCTCGATATCCTGCTGACGCGCATTCTGGGCCTCGCGATGGGCATTCGCTTCGATTTCCAGGCGAATCCGTTCGCGGGCGTTTTCCTGAAACACCTGAACGGTGCGGCTCATGTCTCCGATTTCGTCCTGCTGATCAGTCGAGGGAATGGTAGCGTCAATATCCCCCTCCGCGAGGCGGCCCATGGCTTCGGTCAACGCCCGTGTCGGGCGCGTTATCACGAGAGAAAGAACAAAGGCCAGCAGTCCACCGACTGCAACGGCGACGACGAGTGCGACCGCGATCAGCCCAAGCGCGGTATCGGCCCGCGCATAAGCTCCCGCGGACTGAGCCTCCGTGAGGGCCGTGATGACGCTGCGAACCTTGCCGGACAGTGCAACAAGCTCTGTCCGTCTGACATCAAACGCATCCTTCGCGGTGACCATGGCGGCGAATTCGGCCTCATAAGTGCCAACCTCCGCCTCGATCGACGCAATGGCATCCGCGATTTCCGGGAAAGCGGCACTGTCCGCCTTCAGCAGATTGGCAAGGTAGCGCAGCGTTTCGATACGGTTGAGAACCTCTTCCGCACCAATTGTATCGAAGCCGGCAAAATACTCCATTGTCGCAGAGCGAATATCCAGGGACGCGTTCTGGTACTTGTTCACGTTCACATTGACGAGATCGACGATACCGAGTTTCGACGTTGCCTTGCCGGCAATCGACTTGGCGTCATCGGTTGCCGCATAAACCGTCTTGCGCAAGGCAGAGGCCTGAGTGTGGAGTTTTTCCAGTCCCGCTACGAGATCCGCAGCAACGGCAGCCGACACTGGTGCCGGCCGAGCGCCTTCCCCTTCCGCCTTCGGCAGTTTTACACCGAGCGCTGCCGCCATGTCTGCCAATTCCTTGACCTTTGCCGGGTCTACGCCGTCCACCTTCAGCTTTCCAGCCTTCGCTGCCGTCTTGGCCAGGGTCTGCGTGCCTTCCACAATGGCCGCCACCGTTTCAGGCGGAAGATCAGCACCTTCACTCACCTCGGCGATCCTGGTTTCCAGACCGGCGACGAGGTCTTCCATATCCGACAACATGCGCCCGACCTTGTCAGCCCGGTTGCGTGTGCCTGATGCGGTCTTGGCGGCGCCGCCCGCATCGCGCTGGATCTTGCTCATCTTGTCGTTGATCTGGGCAGCGATGGTTGCCAGATTGACAGCGGACCGCAGCAACTTGTCGACCTGAGTCTGCCTGTTCTCGACAGCCTGCACGACACCATCAAACTCACCACCAAGCTGACCTACCAGCGAGATGGCCGCTGCGGTGGCCGTTTCGCCCTCTCCAGGCCCCGAGACGCCATCGAGCGTGACCAGCGCAGTTTCCAATTGTTCAATCTGAAACCGGGCCGCGTCAGCCAGCTCCGGTGTGCGATCCGAGAGATAGGCTTCCTGCGCTTGTGCGACCTGCTGAAGGTTTGCCATTGCGGTTGTTGCCTTCGCACTGACATCCGACTGTGTTCTGAGGCCGAGAATAGCGACCGCGCCCACGGCACCGACCGCGGCGGCGACCAGAATCATGGCTGCAAAGCCACCGCCTACTTTCGCAGAAAGGCGCACATTCTTTAAAGGTGTAAGTAACCTGGACATTGTTTCCCCCGCACTTTCTGCGATTGAAGGTGTGGGCAGATAAACAATTGGTGAAAAATTTCGGGTTCGACTTTTGTTAGCCGTCACGAATTAAATCGGGCGTTTTTTAGTCTTTATCGACAAGGCGATACTGGACATTTTTCTGAAAATTATTTTTGCCCAAAATAATTCCGATTACCTGCATTGCTATCAGGTGAAACTGAAATTCTACCGAGGGTGTGATTGGGCGAATCTCCCACACCCTCGTCAAAAGCCTCAATGCCTACGGCAACAGCACCTGCGCGACGCCATGTTCGACCTATTGTTTGGCGGCCTCAAGCAGCTTTTCGAGCACCTGCCGCTCACCGATCTGGTTTGCCATCAACAGGATCAGCCGGGCATTGAACGCATCGCTTTCGGCCTTTGTGAGGCCTTCATGGGCGGTCAGCAGGTCAGCATAAAACCCGTCGGGCGTTTCAAGGTTCGCTTTGGTGACAATCTCCGCCATTAGGCCTCTCCGCCTTTCCCGAGTGCAATTGCAAGTGCGTTTTCGACCGCAGTGGGGTCATAGCCTGTCCAGCGCGACGCCACATGCTGGTCTGGCCGGATAAGATAGACAGCCGAAGGCTCGTCACCCAGATAGCGGGCCTTTAGCTCCTGACCGGCTGCGGAAGTCGCAATGCTGACACCGGTAATTTCGATACCGTCGATCAGAAGCTTCTCGGGTACTTCGGCGCCGATGCCAAGCAGATGGAAGCCGCTGCCAAGCCAGTCCAGCAGCCAGCCGTCTGCCAGAGGCGCATCCACAGCCGGGCTTCCCGGTCTTGTGCGCGCGGGCAGGTCTTCCACATCCGGTCCATTGAGCTTCGAACCGTCATAGACGCAAGGAACGGACAGCCTCCCGGAATTGACCAGAGGCCGGGCAAAGGCGTGATGTTCGGAAAGGTCCAGCACCGCATCACGGAAAATACGGCTGATTTCCGATTTGGGAGTAATGAAGTCGGTTGAACGCGAGCTTTGCAGGATATTCTCGTCTGCGGCCATTTCGCGCTCGAAAGCATAGCTGTCCAGAAGGCTTTCCGGAGCCTTGCCGTCAATGACCAGCTTCAGCTTCCAGCCGAGATTGTCGGCATCCTGGAACCCGGAGTTGGCACCACGCGCACCGAAAGGCGACACCTGGTGAGCACTGTCGCCGGCAAAGATCACCCGGCCATGGCGGAACTTTTCCATGCGGCGGCACTGGAATGTGTAGATCGACACCCACTCCAGATCGAATTCGACATCCGCGCCCAGCATCTGCTTGAGCCGGGGAATGACGTTTTCCGGTTTCTTTTCTTCTTCCTTGTCGATGTCCCAGCCCAGCTGAAGATCGATGCGCCAGACCCCGTCCGGCTGCTTGTGCAAAAGAGCCGACTGGTCCTTGTTGAAGGGCGGATCGAACCAGAACCAGCGTTCGGTCGGGAAATCCGCCTTCATGATGACGTCGGCAATCAGGAAGTTGTCTTCAAACACCCGGCCGACGAAATCGAGATCGAGCATCCGGCGGGACGGCGAACCTGCCCCGTCGCAGGCAATCAGCCACTCCGCTTCCAGATTGTAGGCACCATCGACTGTTTCAACGGTCACCAGCGTGTGGTCGTCCCGCTGGTTGAGGTTCGCGACCCGGCTGCCACCGCGGATTTCCACCGGCTTGCCTTCCACCTGCAGAGCGCGAATGCGCTCGACCAGATGAAGTTCACAATAATATTGCTGCAGATTGATGAAGGCCGGGCGCTTGTGCCCCTGCTCCGGAAGCAGGTTGAAATCGTAGACCTGCCGGTCACCGAAAAACACCTTGCCGACGTTCCAGACGACGCCCTTGTCGACCATCTCGTCGCCACAGCCCAGCCGGTCGAAGATTTCCAGCGAGCGCTTGGAAAAGCAGATTGCCCGTGAGCCCACGCTAACCTTGTCGTTGTCATCGAGAACGACGACCGGCACATCCGCCTGAGCCAGATCGATAGCCGTGGCGAGGCCCACCGGTCCGGCTCCAATGATCACCACCGGATGGCGAACGGGTGTCGCTGCATCCTGATCCTGGGACCGCTTGTACGGATAAAGCGGCGCTTCAAACAACTTGGTCACAGGCGTTTCTCCCAATTGCCGAGGCGTACCGGCATCGTGAACCGGTTCGCCTTTGCCTGTTTCGCGGAACCCGCAGGGGGGCTTGCGCGTTTTCGTTAGACAATCCCCCAAGAAGGAGGTGTGACATGCCAGTCCTGACACGTCAGAACATGTTGACATCCGGCCGACGCTGGACATTCCGGTTGATTGCCGGACTGATGTCCGCGGTCGCCCTTGCGCTTCTCATCGCCGCTCCCGCCACCGTCCTTGCCGACAATTGGAGCATGGTCGGCATCGCCATCGTGGTGAGCGAGATCATAGTTCTTGCAGGTGGCCTCACCTGGCTCGCCCTGCTGATCCTTGCACCGAAGCGCTAGCCAGTTTCCCAGAAACGTTGCGCCGACGGGTGGCGATCGAACTCCAAAAAGAACTCGTCAAGTTGAGGCGGTGCAACACTGGTTCCTGCCAGCATGGCATGCACCTGCCCCCGGTGATGGATCTGGTGCTGAAAGAGATGCAGCAACGTGTTTGCGATCGTCTCGTGAAAGACACCGCTCTTGCCCCGGTCCTGAGCGACATTCCGGTCCAGGTCTCCTTCCACCGTGCGGTCGCAGAATGCGATCAGAGCCTCGTCAACACTCTCCTGGGCCGGTTTCAGTTCTGCTGCAGAGGCAAGATGCGGCGTGTCGAATACCGACAGCCCCTGCCCCTCTTCCTTCAAGGCATCCAGATAGTAACGGTCCACTTCCCAATTGTGGTTGAGCGTTTCCCGGATCGAGGGAAAGAACCCGGTTCTTTCCGCCTCGAACTCCGCCTGCGACAACCGGCAACAGGCGTCGTAAAGACGTTCGTTCGCGTAGGCGTTATTGCGGGCCATCAGGCGGAGGTGGTCCAGGACAGTGTTCATGGGTCAGCCCTGCAGATCCGCCCACATCTTGGCGTCGCGTTCCGCCGTCCAGATGCGCGGCGTGTCGATGCCGAGAGCCTCGTCATAGGCCCGGGCAACGTTGAACGGCAGGCAGTGTTCGTAGATGGCGTAATCCTTGAACTTCGGATCGCATTCGGCACGGCAGGCGTCCCAGGCTTCTTTCAGCGATCCGCCACCCTGGGCGACGCGGGCCACCGGCCGATAGGTCGAAGAAACGAAATCGGCGGTGTTGGTCAGCGCCTTGCCCACCATCTCCTTGCCGACCAGCGCATCGCCGCGGCCAGGCGCGATAGCCTCCACATCGAAGGAACGGATCGCTTCCAACGTTGTCGGCCAGTCGTTGAAATGGCCGTCGCCGCAATAGCAGGCCGAGTGGTATTCGACGATGTCGCCGGTGAACATGACGTTCGCGTCCGGCACGTGGATAACGATATCTCCGGCCGTGTGGGCGCGACCAAGGAAGCTGAGGTCGACCCGGCGCTTGCCGAGATAGACAGTCATGCGGTCGTTGAAGGTGGTGGTCGGCCAGGTCAGAGGCGGAATGTCGTTGACGTTTTCATAGCCCATGAACAGACGCGGGAAGCGCATGAATTCCGATTCCCTGTCTTCCGCGCCCCGTTCCACGACCATCGAACGGGCCTTCTGGCTCATGATCACGGTCGGTGCCCGATAGGCGGCAGCCCCCAGCACGCGAACGGCATGGTAATGCGTCAACACAAGGTGGCTGATCGGCTTGTCGGTGACGGACCGCACCTTCTCAATGACCTTGTTGGCGAGTTCGGGGGTCGCCTGCGCCTCGACGATCATCACGCTGTCGTCGCCGATGATGACGCCGGTGTTCGGGTCACCTTCAGCGGTAAAGGCCCAGAGATCCTTGCCGATCTCGGTGAAGGAGATCTTCTTCTCGGTCATGTCTCCGGCGGATGCGAATTGCTTGCTCATTCAGAGGCTCCGTGTTTGCCTTCGTCCCATGCGGGCATCGCCTTTTTGGCGACGGCAGCCGGATGGGCTTCCATTGTGGTTGCCATGGTGTCATTCCACCGGTTGAGGTAGCCAAAGAGCGCGATCGAAGCGACGATCTCGACAATCTCGGCGTCGTTGAAATGCGGCTTGAGCGCCGCAAAATGAGCTTCGGTCACGTCGTTCGGAACACCGGCAGCCTCGCGGGCCAGCACCAGTGCCGCTTTTTCGGCCTCCGTAAAGAGCGGCGAAGTCTCGCATTCCCATACGGCGGCAATCTTTTCGTCCGGCACATCGTAGACGTGGCTCAGATTGGCCATGTGGCCCTGGCAATAGCGGCAGCCGGTCGCCATGGACGTCATGAGTGCGACCATCATCTTCAGGTCTTCCGGCACCGTGCCTTCATAAAGGATGGCCTGGTTCAGTTCCATGAACGCCTTGGCGATATTCGGCCGGCGCGCCATGGTGAGGATCGAGTTCGGCAGAAAGCCGCGGATTTCATCGTAACGCGCGAATTTTTCCTCGAACTGAGGCAGATCCGCCCGGTCAAGCGGGTCGACGTGAGGCATTGCCCTCTCCCTGAAATATTCTGCGGCGGAAGGGCTCAACCCAACGCTGCGCTCTTGTCTTTCTCCTGGATGGAAAATCACACCCCCGGGCCCCTCCCCACTAGGCGGAGGGGCTACTTGCCGAAATGGTGTCGAGATCCCGGAAGGTCCGATCACTACCCTTCGTATTTCTCCACGGTCTGCTCGATGGCGCCGAAGATCGAATGGCCTTCGGTGTCGAGCATCTCGATGCGGACAGTGTCTCCGAACTTCAGGAAAGGCGTCTTGGCTTCGCCCGTGTTGATCGTTTCGATCATGCGGATCTCGGCAACGCAGGAATAACCGACGCCACCTTCTGCCACCGGCTTGCCCGGACCACCGTCCAGCTTGTTGGAGACCGTGCCCGAACCGATGATCGTGCCGGCACTGAGCGGCCGGGTCTTTGCCGCATGGGCAATGAGCTGGCCGAAATCGAAGGTCATGTCGATGCCCGCGTTTGCGCGGCCGAACGGCTGACCGTTGAGGTCGACATGCAGCGGCAGGTGAAGCTTGCCGCCCTTCCAGGCATCGCCGAGCGCATCCGGCGTGACGGCAACCGGCGAAAAGGCGGAAGACGGCTTGGACTGGAAGAAGCCGAAGCCCTTGCCGAGTTCTGCCGGGATCAAGCCACGCAGGGAAACGTCGTTGACCAGAAGCACAAGAAGGATGTGATCGCGCGCGGCTTCCGCGCTGACACCCATCGGTACATCGCCGGTGACGACAGCAATTTCGCCTTCCATATCTATGCCCCAGGCCTCATCGCGCATAGAGATTGGATCACGCGGGGCGAGGAATGTGTCGGAGCCGCCCTGATACATCAGCGGGTCTGTCCAGAAGCTTTCCGGCATCTTCGCACCGCGCGCCTTGCGCACCAGTTCGACATGGTTGACGTAGGCCGAACCATCCGCCCACTGGTAAGCACGCGGCAGCGGCGAATGAGCATCGTGTTCATGGAAACGCAGCGTCGGTACGGCTTCGTGAGACAGGCTCTCGGCCAGCAGTTCCAGCTTCGGCGCCACATGTTCCCAGTCATCGAGCGCTGCCTGCAAAGTCGGCGCGATGTGACTTGCGTCGGTGCAGAAGGTCAGGCGGTCGTTGACCACCACCAGCTTGCCGTCGCGGCTGCCATCCTTGAGCGTTGCCAGTTTCATCGGGTTTTCAGCTCCTAATGTTCGCCAGACCGTGGTGCCCGGCGATGTTTCTCCCGGGAAGCCGCCAGCGGCTTCCTGCCTTTGTTCTTGTCCGCCCCCGGCGGGACGCCGGAGGTTCAGGGTAACCTACCTGTGCGGATCAATCTGCCGTTTGCGGTTGGTCAAATCCTGGATGATTTGGCTATTTGTTCCAGGTCCCTTCGGGCGTGCCATCGAATTTTTTGCCCAGCGAGTCCCAGCAGTCAATGTAATCGTCCTGCAGCGGAGCATCCTTGGCAGCGAATTCCGTGAGGTGCTGCGGGAAACGGGTCTCGAACATGAAGGACATTGTGTTGTCGAGCTTTTCCGGCTTCAGGTCGGCATTCGAAGCACCTTCGAAGGCATTGTTGTCCGGCCCATGCGGCAGCATCATGTTGTGCAGGCTCATGCCACCGGGAATGAAACCCTGCGGCTTGGCATCGTACTGGCCGTAGATGTTGCCCATCAGCTCCGACATGATGTTCTTGTGATACCAGGGTGGCCGGAAGGTATCTTCCATCACCATCCAGCGCTCGCGGAACAGCACGAAGTCGATGTTGGCGGTGCCCGGAACGCCGGACGGAGCGGTAAGCACCGTGAAGATCGACGGATCGGGATGATCGAACAGGATCGACCCGATCGGGCAATAGTTCCTGAGGTCGTATTTGCAGGGCGCATAGTTGCCGTGCCAGGCAACAACGTCGAGAGGCGAGTGACCGATTTTTGTTTCGTGGAATTGGCCGCACCATTTCACCGTCACCGTCGACGGGGCATCGCGATCCTCGTAGTGCGCGACAGGCGTCTTGAAGTCTCGGCGGTTTGCCATGCAATTGGCCCCGATCGGCCCCCTGCCCGGCAGTTCGAATTTCTGGCCGTAGTTCTCGCAGACGAACCCGCGCGCCGGACCTTCCACCAGCTCGACCCGGTAAACGAGGCCACGCGGAAGGATTGCGATTTCCTTCGGCTCCAGCTCGATCACGCCCAGCTCGGTGCAAAACCTGAGGACACCTTCCTGCGGAACCACCAGCAATTCGCTGTCGGCGGAGTAGAAATATTCGTCCTCCATCGACTTGGTGATCAGGTAGATGTGGCTGGCCATGCCAACCTGTGTATTGACGTCGCCGGCCGTCGTCATGGTGCGCATACCGGTCAGCCAGTTGAGGCCTTCATCCGTATGTGGCACCGGATCCCAGCGGTACTGGCCGAGCGAAACCACGTCGTCGCAGACATTCGGAGCCGATTTCCAGTAAGGCAGGTCGATCTTCCTGAACCGGCTGGTGTGCTTGACCGACGGGCGGATGCGATAGCACCAGGTCCTTTCGTTCTGATGGCTTGGAGCGGTGAAGGCGGTGCCGGACAACTGCTCGCCATAAAGGCCATAGGCACATTTCTGCGGGCTGTTCATGCCCTGCGGCAGGGCGCCCGGCAGAGCCTCGGTTTCAAAATCGTTGCCGAAGCCCGGCATATATTCCAGATCCGCCGTGTTACGGCCGTTTCCAGCTAGATTTTGATTGCTGTCGGTTCTCTGATCCATGACGTCCTCCCGGTTCGGAGATGAATTTAGTTGCATATGTAACCATTTTGATCCCCGGGATCAAGCGGCATGTCGATGCTTTTGCGACCGGGCCGGATTTTCTCCTGCCGCAATGCAAAAAAAACCGCAGAACGTAAGCTTTGCTTTACGTGCGTCTCCTAGGGTTCCCGCAGTCTCACCGTTGGAGCTTTTCATGTCTCTTAGAAATCGAATCTTTTTCGCCTCGAGCGGCGTGTTCCTGGTTGGATTCCTGACGCTTATTCTTGCCGTCACCTTCATGACCCAGGCCACGTCGCAGAAATCGGGTGAAGATCTCATCCGCAAGACTGCCGAGGCACTTGCTCTGGATGCCGGCAAGACACTGGCACAGGCACAGCTTGCGGCCCGCGCTGCGGCCGATGCCCTGGAGGGAATGCAGCAAGCCGGCGTTAGCGATCGCAACGCCTACGCAGCCGTGATGCAGCACCAGATCAGCCAGAACAAACATTTTGTCGGCGGCGGTGCGATCCTGGAACCGGACATGGCCGGCAATGACGTGGACAATGCAGGCGCCAACTTCTCCGACGACAAGGGACGCTTCATTCCGTATTTCTATAACGACGGTGCAAAAGTCGCATGGGAACCGCTCCTGTTCGGTGGCGATAGCGGCTCTGAAGAGTGGTACGACAAGCCGAAGAACCTGGGCCACGACACGGTGACCGAGCCCTATCTCTACCCGGTCAATAATGTCGACGTGCTGATGGCGACGGCCTCCTCGCCGATCATGGATGCTTCCGGACGCGGCATCGGTGGCGCCACCATCGACGTGTCGCTGGAAGGCCTGCAGAAGGCGGTGAGCGCCGGCCAGACCTATGAAAGCGGCTATGTCGGCCTTCTCAGCGAAGCCGGTGTCTGGGTGTCCCATCCGGACGCAGCCCTCCTCGGCCAGAAGGCCGATGCGGCAATGGTCGGCAAGATCCAGTCGATCAAGAATGAAGCTGCCTTCACGACCCAAAACGGTACGGTGGAAGCCATCAAGGGCTTCGAACTGGACGGCACCGGCCAACACTGGTTCATTGTTGTCGCCGTTGACGAGAGCGAACTTCTGGCAAGCGCCAATTCCACCATGCAGATGAGCCTGCTGCTCGCCCTCGGCCTGCTGGTAGCCGGCACGTTCCTGATGTGGATGCTTGGTTCCACAATTGCCGGACCGGTGCAGATGCTGACCGCTCGCATGCGCAAGCTTGCCGAAGGCGATGTCGATACGCCGGTGGCCTATCTCGACCGCAAGGACGAAATCGGCCAGATGGCCGGTGCGCTGGAAATCTTCGTTGAAAACGAAACCGAACGGCGGTCGCTGCAGAACGACACCGAGCAGGCCCAACACAGCCAGCTGGAGCGCCAGAAGACTGTCGAAGCCCTGATCGAAACCTTCGAGCGCGACGTCCACGCCGTTCTCGACCAGGTCAGCGGCAACAGCAAGCGCATGGAGCAGACCGCAGCGTCTCTCGATGCGATCGCGCGCGACACTTCCGCCAAGGTTTCCTCGGTTGCCGGATCTTCCGAAGTTGCGCAAAGCAGCGTCCAGACAGTGGCTTCCGCCGCTGAAGAGCTGTCCGCCTCAATTTCCGAAATCGGTCGCCAGATCGGCCAAACCAAGGAAGTCGTCACGAGTGCAACCCGTGCTGCCAACGACTCCAACGACAAGGTCGGCAGCCTCGACAGCGCCGCGCAGAAGATCGGTGAAGTGGTCAGCCTCATCCAGGCGATCGCAGAACAGACCAACTTGCTGGCGCTGAACGCCACCATCGAAGCCGCTCGCGCCGGAGAAGCCGGCAAGGGCTTTGCGGTGGTTGCCGCGGAAGTGAAGGAACTGGCCACGCAAACCGCCAAGGCGACGGAAGAAATCTCCACGCAGGTCACCGGTATCCAGTCCTCGACACGCAATGCCGTCGGCTCGATCCAGGAAATCGCCAGCACCATGGAAGAGGTCAACCAGTTCACGGCAGCCATTGCCGCGGCGATCTCGCAGCAGGGTGATGCCACCAACGAGATCAGCCACAATGTCCAGCAGGCAGCCAGCTGCACCAGCGACATGAGCAACAGCGTTGGCGACGTGATGCAGGCAGCCGAGGAAACCAGCAGCTCGGCAGCCGACGTCCTGTCGGTCTCCCAGTCGGTTTCCGAACATGCCCAGGGCTTGCAGGCCACCATTGCAGACTTCCTGAGCCGCGTGCGCGCAGCTTAAGTCAGACACATAACCTCAAGAACCGGGTTCGCGCAAACCCTTGTGCGAGCCCGTTTTTTTTGTTTTGTCCGGCATATTTCCCGTTCTCGGAAATAGCTGTTTTGAGATTCCACACTTGAATGAAAATACGAGCTGACGTAAAAAGAACAAAACAGGAACAATGGAGAAAGTCGATGCGGCTCGCCGACACTGCTGTTGCGCATTCCTGCGCTGTTTCCTCCGCTGCTGCGTCGACGCCAGGCACGGAACAACTGACCTCCGTCACGCGCGGCGAGGTCCGCACCATGATGCTTTACCTGCGCAAGGCGCGGGAGCGGGCTATCGCGATCCGGGACAGGTCTCCCGGTGGCAGTTATCTGGAAAGCGTGCTTACCCGCACGATCGATGGCATTTCGCTGGAGCTTTCGCAGCTCGACTATTTGCTGGCATCTCAGCCCGTTGACCCGTCGCGCAACTCTTCCACAAGACGGATGCGCCCTGCAATCTGACCGGGTGGCCTTTGAAGGTGCAAGTTGCTATGCAGCAGCAGATCCCCACCTTGCAGGATGCTGTCAAATGTCGGTTCACAAAGGACGTTGCCTGTGCGGCAACGCCACTTTCACCATCGAAGGCGACTTCGAGACCTTCTTTCTATGCCACTGCGGACATTGCCGGAAAGACACCGGATCCGCACATGCGGCCAATCTCTTTTCCTCAACGGCAAGCCTTGCCTGGACATCCGGTGAGGACAAGGTCAGGTCCTTCACGCTGGCTGGTACGCGCCACACGAAGGCCTTCTGCACCGAGTGTGGATCAGCCCTTCCCAATCTTCAGATGGACGGCAAGCTACTGGTTGTGCCGGCAGGAAGTCTGGACACGCCCGTCACCCTGAAACCGGCAGGTCATATCTTCACCGCCAGCCGCGCCGATTGGGACGACGGCCTGGAAACTGTCCCGAAATTCAAAGCCTTGCCTTCCTGAAACCCGGAACGCCGGATCGGCTTGCCTATTCCCGTCGCAAGGCGCCGAAGAACCCGAGGACCGTCCTGAGTTTTCCGGTTTCTTCGTCAATCCAGACGACATCAAGTCCTTCCGGCAGCACCGTTCCGTCCGCATTGACCATCTGCCAGGCAAACCGCGCTGAACCGTGGTGGCTGTCGACACTGCTGGTCCGAAGGATCTTCGCACCGACCCTTTTGGCCAAAACGCCGGAGATGTGGTCAACCAGCGCAGCGATACCGGTCACATCGGTTTCCGGGTCCGTGTATCTGACGTCTTCGGCTACGGACCTGCCGAGCAGATCCTGCCGATAGGATGGGTCACGTTCAGACCAGGCTGCACAATAGATGTCGATGGTCTCTTCCAGCGTCATGTTTGCCTCCCTCGCAGTCTTCTGCGGAAGCATGCGCGAAAGTTTGCCAACTCGCCAGTCAGTGTGCTGGAAAGGCTGCGTCAGGCGGCGGCTTCGTCACCCGGTGCCGTCTGCCAGCCAAGGTCGGTCAGCGTCACGATACGATTGCCGCGCAAGTCGGTGGCGCAGACAAGAAACCCGCGTTCTTCCATATGGCTCAACAGCCAGCGCGCCCTGCCGGGCGACCGTGTGCCGTAGGCAGTGGCAATTTCAATGTTGCCGGGACATGGCGCCTTCGCGATCGCGGCCTTTGCCAGCAACAGATACACACCGCGCATGTCTTCCGGCAGTTCGGAGGCGATCAGTTCCGCCTGGGCCCAGGCTCCGTCGTCCATTTCGCCCTTTTCAACGCCTGCACGGGCAACGGAGAGCTTTTCTCGGAAAGTCTGCAGGTCCGGTGCGCCGCCCGCCAGTTTGGAAATGCGGCAGCGGACCTGAAAGTCCTGATAGAGCGTGGCAATCGGCTGGAACGCAGCTTCCTCGTCTTCCAGAATACCTGCAATGATTTCGGATATTTTCTGCTCGCGTTCGCCGAAATCGAGCAGGCTCTCAGCCTGTGGCACGTCTTCAGCGCTAGCTCGTTCTGCACTGCTGAGCTGGTCGAGCACGTCGCCGGTCGAAACCACCGGCTCGACGAAACGCTGGCGGACCGGCTGAACTTCGTCCGCTCCCGGTGTGAAGATCAGATCCTTGGCGTCTTCCTTGGGCTGCTCCGGCAGTGGCAGCAGTTTGTGAGTTCCGCCCCGCCCCATGGTCTCCACCGGGCCGATCTTGACCGGAACGGGACGGCGCGACATGGCCGGTCCGAGAGCGATGAAGTGACCCCTGTCGAGATTTCTGAAACTTTCGGCCTGACGCCGCTCCATGCCGAGAAGGTCGGCAGCACGCGCCATGTCGATATCCAGGAACGTACGGCCCATCAGGAAGTTGGACGCTTCGGCGGCGACGTTCTTGGCAAGCTTGGCGAGACGCTGGGTGGCAATGACGCCGGCCAGTCCGCGTTTGCGGCCGCGGCACATCAGGTTGGTCATGGCTCCGAGGGAACGGCGCCGGGCCTCCTCGGTCACCTCGCCGGCGGCGGCTGGTGCAAAGAGCTGTGCTTCATCAACGATGACCAGCATCGGATACCAGAGATCGCGGTCCGCATCGAACAGGCCGTCGAGAAAGGTTGCAGCCGCCTTCATTTGCCGGTCCGCATCAAGACCTTCCAGGTTGAGTACCACCGACACCCGGTGCTGACGCACCCGTGCGGCGATCATCTGAAGATCCTTTTCGGTGCCGACCGCATCGACAACGACATGGCCGAACTTATCTGCCAGAGACACGAAGTCGCCTTCGGGATCGATAATGGCCTGCTGGACCCAGCTCGCGGACTGTTCAAGAAGCCGGCGCAGGAGATGCGACTTTCCCGAGCCGGAATTGCCCTGCACCAGAAGGCGCGTTGCCAGCAGTTCTTCCAGATCAAGACCGGCGCGTGCGCCGCCTGTCATTTCCCCGATATCGATTTGTACCGTCATGCGACCACTTTTCTTGCAGCCTCGGCAGCGCTGCGGCTTCTCCGTTTTCTGGATTTCGTGCAGTGCGGTAGTCAGCACGATTCCGTGCCACTTGCAAAGCCAGCCTGCCGGGAAAGCCGGGTTTTCCCAGAATTCCACCGAATAGCAACCTTTAAGTGACAGGCTGCCTCCAGAAGAGGCCAAAAATCCGGTTCGGGCCTGCGTTAAGCAATGTCGGCTTTGCCAGGTGCCACGCAGGACTTCTGTGCTAAGGTTGGTAGAACGGGAGCTTTTTCAGGGAAATCGCTGTGACAGTCAATGGATTGGCAGGCTCTTCGTGCCGGCTCGTTTTAATACAACTCAAAACGCTGCTTGCCGGCGCTGTGTTGTCGATCCTTGCGCTTGCGGTGCATCCCGCCAAAGCCGATATCGTCCGTATCGCCGTCGGTGAGTGGCCCCCTTATTTTTCCGAAAGTGACGAAGGATACGGAACCTACGCCAAGGTCGTCGCAAAGGCCTTCGAACTTGAAGGCCTTACGGTGGAGTACGGCTTCTTTCCCTGGAAACGTGCCTTGCTGGAAGCCCAGTCCGGCCGCTGGCAGGCTTCCGCAGGTTGGGGCAAAACCGCTGAGCGAGAACCTTTCTTTCATTTCTGCGACGCAGTTCTGGTTGAGCGCGAGCAATTCTTCTATTCGTCAGACCGACCTGTGAATGCGCAAAATGTGCAGGACCTCAGCGGATTGAGCCTTGGCGCACTTGACGGTGCAGCCCTTGGGGAGGACCTGGATAAACTGGTTACCGCCGATCAGATCACCGTCTATCGCCAAAGTTCCCTGGCAGACCTCTTCAAGATGCTTGATGTAGGGCGTGTCGATGTGGTCATGGGCAACGGAGAGGTGGCTGCCGATGCATTGGCTGACGCTTTTTCTCCCGAGGAGACCGCGCGTTTCAAGTCGTTGGAAAACGTCAACGTCCTTTGGGACTACCGTGTAATCGTTTCCAGGAACATTGAAAGCGGTGAGGAACTGTGCACCCGGTTCAACCAAGGTTTGAGGAAGCTTCGTGACACCGGAGAATATGACCGCCTTTTGTGGCCGGAACGCGATGGGGAGGGTCAGTCCCAGGCCAGCCCGTCCTGAGGCCCGGGCAGCCGCGAGAAATAAGCAGGCTCTGATTTGGCTCGCTTGATTGCTTGCAATGCCTGAAAGGCTTCACAACGAGTTCAAATCTGTCCCCTTCCAAATGGGGATATCCTGCCCCATGTGAACATAATAAGAATCATATTGGGATGGACCGGATGAAAATTCATGCAGACCTGACGCAGCCTGCAATCGTCGACAGCGCCACGCTCGACTGGGTGCCCTCACCAATGGCAGGTGTGGAGCGAAGGATGCTGGAGCGCGATGGTGAAGAGGTCGCGCGAGCCACCAGTCTGGTCAGATACGCTCCCGGCTCTGCCTTTTCCGCCCACAAGCATGACATGGGTGAAGAATTTCTGGTTCTGGACGGCGTTTTCTCGGATGAAAGCGGGGATTTTCCCAAAGGCATGTATGTGCGCAATCCTCCGGGCTCCAGCCATGTGCCTTCGAGCGAACCTGGCGCCGTCATCCTTGTGAAATTACGCCAGATGCAGCCTGACGATGATGCCTTTGTCCGGGTCAACACGCTGGACCCCAGCGGCTGGCAGGCCGGCAGACCCGGAGAGAGCATCCTGCCGCTGTTCATCCGGCCGGAAGAGGAAGTGGTGATGCTCGACTGGGAAAGAGGCGCCAGACTGGCTCCGCAGACCTTCCCGGGCGGGGCGGAGTATTTTGTCGTTGAAGGCAGTTTCGAAGACCAGAGCGGACGTCACGATCAAGGTACCTGGATACGCCTGCCGGCGGGAACCCGGCAGGAAATCACGACAACCCAAGGCGCCCGCGTCTGGAGAAAGACGGGTCACTTGGCGTTCTGAGTTGCCCAGTGCTGGAGGGCTGTCCCCCTGGAAAGCTGGGTTTTGACGATCATCTTGTGCAACGGCAGGATCAACGCCAGATAGGCATGACCGGCCAGGTTATGCCGTTTGCAGCAGGTCGAGACATAGATCCGCGTGGCTCCTCCCCTTTTGCGGAACACGGAGACACGGAAATCCTGGTGCCAATCGTTCTCGCCCAGAATGATCTCATCTTCTGAAACCGAATAGATCTTGAAGAAACCGATCCGGTCTCCCTCGCCCTTGCAGATGATCTTATCGGCACCTTGTTCCTGTGCCAGAGCCTTCGTTGTCTTCATGCCGACGAGCCCTGCAAGCTTGTCGCGGAACGAGAGAAGCGCAGTCACCCAGCCGATTTCTGCCATCAGAATGCGTTCGGCAAGTACGCGCATGTCTGCGGTCAAAAGGTCTTCCCGTCCGCGGATCGGGATCGAAAAGGTGTCGAGATAATCGTCGGCCGCCTTATAGGTATTGAGGAGACTTTCTTCCGGCAGTTTGTCGGTCATGGCCATGCCCTGGCTCCCTCCAGCAAATTCGACTAGCCAATCCTATACCTGCCGCCACCGGAAAAACCCCTTGCAGATTGCCGCAGCAAAAAGGCAGCGGAAACAGCCCACTGCCTTTTTGGGAAAGTGATTGTGTGCCGACCTCGGCGTCAGGCCCAGGCGCCTGCGAAAGCGATTTCAGCAAGCGGTTTGCGGCTGCTTGGGGTTTCGCGTTCCTGCAAGGTTTCAGGCAGGTCCGCAGTGTCACCCCGCCGGCCAATGGCAATGGCAATCTGCGGCAGATAGCGTTCTGGCACATCGAGTTTTTCGTGGATCTCGTCTTTCAGGATCCCGGCCATGCCATGCGCATGGAAACCGAGGGCGGTTGCCTGCAGGGCTGCATGCGCCCAGGCTGAACCGGCATCGAAAGTGTGCAAGCCGTTGGCTCTGTTCGGTTTACCGTCCTTGCCGTCCACTTCGCTGTCGGAAAACAGATAGACAAGTGCGGAGGCGTGTTGCGCCCAGTCGCGGTTGAAGGGGTTGAGAAGATCGACCAGGACCTGCCAGTCGGCATCGCCCCTGCGGGCATAGACGAAACGCCAAGGCTGGATGTTGAAGGCAGACGGCGACCAGCGGGCAGCCTCCAGAATGGTTTTCAGATCCGCTTCCTCGATCGTCGACCGGTCAAAGGCACGTGGTGACCAGCGGTCGACGAACAGGTTTTCAATCGGATGATCGGGTGTACGGGCAGTCATGAGCAGTGTCTCCAGTCTATTCCGGGCATATATCCACCGGGCTGAACAGGAGATAGGTGATTTTTATCTCGATATCAAGATACTTTACTCCAAGATTTTATGTTGTCGGTGCGACTTCCCGATCCAATCGGGGTCCTGCCCCGATGGATGGCGCGATCAGGATTGCCGACAACACCAGTGCTGCGGACAGCAACTCCCTCAAGCCAATCGCTTCGCCGAAGACCAGCCAGCCGACCAGAAACATGGTCGGCAGCTCGAAACTTCCCGCAGCCGCGGTGCGAACAGGCCCAACCTTCTGACAGGCGATCGTATAGAGGATCTGCGGAACAAGAGCCGTTCCAAGTCCCATGGCGACGATGAGGCCCCACTGGCCGGTGCTTGCCGGCAGAACTGAGCCCTGCCCTTCATTGATCGCGAGGGGCAACAAACCAATGACGGACCCGGAAAGTCCGCAAGCCGTCCGTTCCAGCGAATTCAACTCGCCTGCCAGCCCGCTGAGGACAACAATCAGAAAGCCGAACGCGATGGGAGCAGGAATGGCCCATAAAAGCGCCTGCAGTGCTTCGGGAGATAACGACGACGGATCGAGCAGCAGCCCGGCTGCCAGGATAACCAGACCTGCCGAGGCAAATGATCTCCAAGTCAACGCTTGCCTGAGCAGAACCCAGGCAAAGAGGGCCGCGAAAACCGGATAGGACATATAGACGACACCGGCAGCGGCAACGGGTGCCACGCGGATCGCCTCCAGATGACCGATCAGGCTGAGCCCCAGTACCAGACCTGCCCCCGCCATCAACAGGGCGCCGCCTCGTTTGCGCTTCTCGAACGGCAGAAAGGGAAGCAGGAACAGGACGGAAAAGCCGTAACGATATAGCGCGATTGTGGCCGGGCCGGCGCCCAGGCCCTGAAGCTCCCGCACGAAGATCGGGACGAGGCCGAAACAGGCTGCGGAGGCTGCAATGACGAGTGTAGCCCCAGATGTCCCAAGGCTGATGTGAGGAAAGGTGATGTTGCTCATGCCTTGTCGATACCGCGCAACGATGAGCAAACAAAATTCCTAGTTTTCATTCAGTTCATGAAATGCTTTCATACTAATATGATCCCTCGACTGGCCCTCCATCACCTGACCCTTCTTTCCGCGCTTGGCGAGACCGGCAGCATGACCGCGTCCGCCACGCGTCTCGGCGTGACCCAGTCTGCAGCTTCACACAGGCTGCGGGAAGCAGAGCGCCGCCTGGGAGTGGTCTTGGCACGCCGCGCCGAGAACCGGATTGAACTGACGCCGGAAGGCGAGCGTCTGCGGCATCTGGGCGAGACCTTTCTGGGCGAGTTGTTTCGTCTGGAGCAGGATCTTGAAGCCTCTGCAAGGGACGCCAGGATCCTCGTTCGCCTCGGCCAGGCCACATATAGCCGCTATCACTGGTTTCCCGCGTTTCTTGAGTATCTGGACACGGCCGACCCGAAACTGTCGGTCGATCTGTCATCGCGTGCGACGGCGCATCCCCTGGCCTCGCTCCTCGACGGTTCCGTGGACGTTTCGCTGGTTTTCGGCCGCGAACCGGCACTTGCCTCGCTGCGCGCGGTGAAGCTGGGCACGGACCCGATTGTCGCGGTGCTGGCGCATAATCACCCGCTTGCCGCAGAGCCCGTCGTCAACAGCGAAAACATGGGCGATGAGCGTTTCTTCGTTTATCCGCTGACCGCAGAACCCGGATTTGACTGGACAACCCTGCTTGGCGCCCCCACCCAGCCGTTCCGGCGGTTGACCCCAATGCCGACACCGGAAGCCGTGATCGATCTGGTGCGCGCCAAGTTCGGCGTTGCCATCTTCAGCAAGTGGGCCATCGAGCCAGAGCTGGCTGATGGGACGCTGGTTTCCCGCCCGATTGCCGAAGGTGGTGTTTCGCTCGACTGGTGGTGTGTTCGCCGCGCCTCGGACCCGCAGGACAGTCCGGCGGCACGCCTCTCATCTGCCTTGACCGCCTGGAGCCACCAGTCCGACAGGGCTTTGTCGACGCTTGCCTTCGGCGGGACTGGCCAGTCTGCCGCTCCGGACTTGAAAAAAACCTAGGCGCGAAGCAGTAACCTTCGTAAGCTTTTCAATGGGAAAAGGGAAAAGCCGGTAATTTCCGGCGAACGGGGGAGACAGGCAGTGGCTTCACTCTCCGAAAAGGAACGCAAACGCGGGCTTGTTCTGGCCATGGGTACGCTTGGCGGCCTGGTGATGCTGGACGAGACAATCCTTGGCGTTTCACTCCCGGCAATCCGGTCCGAGATGGGGCTTTCGCCAACGCTTACCCACTGGATCATCAACGCCTACATGCTGACGTTCACCTGCTTCGCCGCTATCGGCGGCAAGGCGATCGACCTTTTCGGGTTGCGCCCTGCCCTAATTGTCAGCGCCAGTGTGTTTGCGCTCGCCAGTCTTCTGGCCGGATTTTCAAACGGACCTGAACTGCTGATCGGCATGCGCATCGTCCAGGGCCTTTGCGCAGCAGTGATGTTTCCGATGACGCTCGCAGCCGCGACCCTCACCTTCGACAAGGCAGAACGGGGCCGTGCAATCGGCATTCTGGCGGGGATGGCAACGATATTCCTTGCCGCGGGACCGCTGCTGGGAGGTGTCCTGACTGATTTTCTTTCCTGGCGCTGGGTCTTTTGGGTCAACATTCCCATTGTCGCCGTTGGCACTGTGCTTGCCTGCCTTTTCTGGCAACCGCCGCAGCAAACGCCTGCCCGCCCGCTCATAGACCGGATAGGTCTGTTCCTGTTGCTTGTTGGCATGACGGGGATCATTTTCGGCCTGATGGAAGGTCCCGACTTTGGCTGGATGACGCCACTGATCCTGGGCAGCTTGCTGGCCGGAATTACCGGGATCGTGTTTTTCGTAGCCTTTGAAGCCAGGCAACGGATGCCGCTGATCGATGTGCACCTGTTTCGACTGAAGGCGTTTCACGCCAGTGTTCTCGTGATCCTTCTGACACAGATGAACAAGATCGTCGTTGCGATCTTCGTGCCCCATTTCCTGCAGCTCGACATGAAATTCACGGCGCTGGCGGCAGGTCTCGCAACTGTCGTCGCCGTTTTTCCGTTTCCCTTCCTGTCAGCACCCGCCGGCAAGTTGGGAGACAGGCACGGTTCGCGCAAGCCGGTTCTGGTAGCCCTCGCGGTTCTGGCTCTGGCCAACATTGCTATCGGCACCCTCACCCTTGCGGAAAACTATTTGGTGCTAGCCCCGGTTCTTCTGGTCTGGGGAATTGCCCTTCCATTTGCGATGATCCCAACCGGGCGGATCACCGCCAACGCGGTCCCTTCGGAAAAGCAGGGAGAGGTCAGTGGCCTGGTCATCACGGCGCGTCTGGTTGGAGGAACACTCGGTGTCACAATGGGCAGCGTGCTGCTGGCCATGGAAGCAGGGTTCGGTTCCATCTTCTGGGTGATGGGTGTTCTGATCGCCCTGTGCTGCGCCTATGGCTTCAGGTCATTCGCCAATGATGCACCAGCTTACCGTTCAGCACCCGGGAGCTGAGTGCTCCCGAGTGCAGGAACAAGTGACCTGGAAGGTCACGCCATTTCCGGTTCCTTCTTCCAGGCAAATTGCTTGACCGGCTCATCCAGCTCAGTGTGAGCCAACGCGTTGGTGAAGTTCGACAAGGTCTTGGCGGCGATGCCGACAAGAACTTCAAGTGCCTGCCGTTTGGAATAACCCGCAGCAAGAAATGCCTTCAACGCATCGTCACCGATATGCCCACGCTGCTCTACGAGGGTTCGCGTATAGACGCGAAGCGCTTCCAGTTTCGGGTCATTCAGGCGTCCTCCAACGCGCAAGGCGGCAATCGCGTCATCCGGCACCTTCACCATCTTCATCAGCATGGTATGGCCTGCCATGCAGTAGTGACATTCGTTGAGGTAGTTCACTGTCATCATCACGACCTGCTGCTCGGTTGGCGACAGATCCGTGGCTTGAGTGAAAAGCCGGAACGTTTCCAGATAGGCTTCATAGACGGAAGGGGCTTCGGCCATCACCTGGTGCAGTTTCGGATAGAAGCCGTAATCCTTCTTCGACCTTTCGAGCAGGTCCAGAGATCCGTGCGGTGCAGTTTCAGGGGTGTGGTACTCAAACATGCCTTATGCTCCTTCAAAGCTTGGGCTGAGGAAAAGAAAAGGGGGTCTTCAGGGGCGCCAACGCGACTGAAGGGAACCGGACCATGCGTCCCGTCAGTTCGTGACAACGCTTGAACTTGCTACGTTTTGATCACTTGTGTATAAAACTGGAACAAGTGTTTTGTCCACACATGAACAAAACCATCCGCGTAACATGTTCGTGAGACGAGAGCGATGGCACGACCGTCCAAATTCGACAGGGAAGACGCGCTCGATGTGGTGATGAACCAGATCTGGCAGACAGGCTATCGCAACAATTCCGTCAAATCGCTCGCGGAGGTTCTCGGGATAACCCGATCGAGCTTCTACAACGCCTTCGGCTCCCAGGAGCAGCTGTTCAAGGAAGTGCTTGCCCGCTACACCCGGATCTCGCCGGACAGGGTTCTGGCTCACGACAATTCCAACAAGCTGGTGCGTGGCGTAATCACTGAATTCTTTCAGGACATATGCCGCCTGCGGGCCCGCGACCCGGAATGGCGCGGCTGCATGGCTGTCAACGCAATTAGCGAACTCTGCAGCAGCCATCCCGAACTGGGGCCGGAGTTGGCAGAAGTCATCTTCGGAAGCCTGGAACGGTTGGAAAGACTGCTCAAACTGGGTGTTGAAACCGGCGAACTACCGAAGGACTATGACATTCGCAGCAATGCACTTGCGGTTCAGACGCTGATGATCGGCATCAACACGCTGAGCAAGGTCGTCCATTCAGAGAAATCCTTGTGGCTTGCATGCGAAGCGACGCTGAAAGGTCTCGACCTTCTCGAAAAAAGCGGACTGGCGAGTGAGTGCAAGATGGCGTAATCAGCTGAAATCGCCGCTGAACCGTTCGCGCAGCACGTTTTTCTGGATCTTGCCCATGGTGTTGCGCGGCAAGACTTCCAGGACGTGGACCTTCTTGGGCTGCTTGAACTTCGCCAGACGATCGTTCAAGGAGGCCTGAACGGCGTCCTGGCCCAGTTCGGCTCCCGGTTTCGGCGCCAGCACGGCGACCACCGCTTCTCCAAAATCGGGATGCGGCACGCCGATAACCGCGCTTTCGGCGACGCCCGGCAGTTCGTCCAGCAGCGCTTCGACCTCGGCCGGATAAACGTTGAAACCGCCGCTGATGATCAGATCCTTGGACCTGCCGACGATGGAAACATAACCGTCTTCATCGATACGCCCCATGTCGCCGGTGATGAAATAGCCGTCCGCCCGAAATTCCTGCGCCGTCTTTTCCGGCATTCGCCAGTATCCCAGAAAAACGTTGGGCCCCTTGATCTCGATGATGCCGACCTCTCCGTCGGGCAGCTCTCGCCCGGTTCTGGCATCAACGACACGGAACCCCACACCGGGCAGAGGAAATCCAACCGTTCCCGGCCGACGTGCACCGTCATAGGGATTGGAAGTGTTCATGTTGGTTTCGGTCATGCCGTAACGCTCCAGGATTGCGTGTCCGGTGCGCTCTCGAAACTCCTTGTGCACCTCTGCCGAGAGCGGGGCTGACCCTGAAATGAACAGGCGCATATGGGCCGCCACATCCCGCGTGAACCGGTCCGATGCCAGCAGGCGCGCATAGAATGTTGGAACGCCCATCATGGCTGTCGCCTTCGGCAGAGCGGCAAGAACCTGATCCAGGTCGAACTTCGGCAGGAACAGCATGGAACCGCCTGCCATCATCAGACAGTTGGTGGCAACGAACAGCCCGTGGGTGTGGAAAATCGGCAGGGCGTGCAACAGCACATCGTCTTCGGTGAACTGCCAGTATTTCACCATGGTCTGCGAATTCGACGCCAGATTTCCATGCGTGAGCATCGCTCCCTTGGAACGTCCCGTAGTACCGGACGTATAGAGGATGGCCGCCAGATCGTCGTCTTCACGCGGACGGTTGTCGTAGTCCGTCGGCATCTGGTCTGCGAGTAGACTGAGGCTGCCCTCCCCGTTCTGATCGAGCGTGTGCAATCGCGCGCCGGCCTTTTGCGCCGTTCCGGCCAGCACGTCGGCCCAGGCCGGGTCGCAGACAAAGACAGCCGGTTCCGCATCACCGACGAAATAACCGATTTCGGCAGGGGTATAGGCAGTGTTCAGAGGCAGAAACACGCCACCGGCACGGATCGTGCCGAGATAGAGCATCAGGGCATCAGGCGTCTTTTCCACCTGGACAGCAACGCGGTCTCCCGCCTTTACACCCAGCTTCTGGAGGGCACCGGCATATTGCGCAGACCGCGCAAACATGTCCGCATAGGTAATCTTCCCGCCGTCAAGTGTTTCGAGAAAGACCTTGGACCGATCCGGTATGAGGGCAGTCAGGGCGTCAAAGAGATGGTTCATCATCGCAGCGTTCCGAAATGGCGGGCAATCAGGAAGGATGTATTTGATACCAGTGGTGCCCAATTTTAAAGCAAGTCTGCGAATTTTGGGCAAGTCCGGGGAAATGCGACCTGCCACCATCAAGCTTTCATAAAACTTTCACGCCATGCTTTAGGGTGTGAGCCCATAAGTTATGCTGAAATGGTTTGAGACCGATTGGCCCTCCTCGGCGTTGCGAATTTGCTTCGTCAAATTATCCGCACGTTCAGCTGAGAGGAGTTGGACCACGCAATCGCGCTCCAAACGACCGAGGAATACTTGATGCCGACAATCAGACCGCAGACCTTTGCAGAATTCGTCGCCGACGGTGCCGTTCATGTGATCGGCATCTGCCTGGGGCTGACGGCAACCATTGTCCTGGCAGCCACGCTCTGGAACGCGGGTGACCCCGCCCGGCAGGTCACTGTCATGATCTATGCCGCCTGCCTGATGGCGATGCTGATCTGTTCAGCGCTCTACAACATGCTGGCGAAAGACCACAAGACAGGTATCTTGAGGCGGCTCGACCACGCGGCCATCTTCCTGATGATCGCGGGCACTTACACCCCCCTGGCGGCAATGATCATTGGCGGATGGACGGGCGGCGTGCTGCTGGCTGTCGTGTGGACCGGTGCGCTGGCCGGGGCCATCGTCAAGCTGGCACATCTGACCGGGCTTGATCGCCTCACCGTCCCCATCTACCTCGCGCTTGGCTGGGTGGTCGTTTTTGCCGTCAATCCGCTGATCGAAAAAGCATCCGCATTCGGGTTCTACATGATCCTGGCGGGCGGACTGCTTTATACGGTTGGAACAGCTTTCTATGCCTGGAAACGCCTGCCATTCCAGAATGCGATCTGGCACGCCTTCGTACTGGCCGCCGCGGTCTGTCATTTCTCCGCCGTCTTCCACGACGTGGCCCTGATCAAAGCCGCCTGAAACCGCTCGACAAAAAAGGCGGCACCGACTGGTACCGCCCTTTTCCATTTCCATCAGCGTGACCGCTTAGGCGTCCGCGTTGGGATCCTTGCCAAGCACGATCACCTTTGTCTGCAGCGGCACGCGGCTGTACAGGTCGATCACGTCCTGCTGCCACATGCGGATACAGCCCGAAGACACGCTCTTGCCGATGGAGTTCGGCTGGTTGGTGCCGTGGATGCGGTAAAGCGTGTCAGTGGCGCCCTGCCACAGATCCATTGCGCGCGCGCCGAGCGGGTTCTTCAGCCCGGGCGGGTAGCCCTTTTCCCAATAACGCTCCAGAGACGGCTTGCGGGCAATCATTTCGCGTGGAGGGCGCCAGATCGGATGAGGCCGCTTGACGCGGATCTTCGCCTCGCCCGACCAGGCGAACCCGGCCTTGCCCACACCGATGCCGTAGCGCAGCGCCTTGCCGTTGCCGAGCGTCCAGTACAGGAAGTTGTTATAAGGATCGACGATGATGGTTCCGGGCCGCTCGCGGGTTTTGTACTCCACGATCTGCCGCCAGTACTTCTGGTCGAAATTCTTGTAGTTGATGGCCGGCCAGGTGTAATCGCCATCAGGCCATGCCGCATAGGCAGCCGCATAATCGAACTGCTCGTCCGGCAGATCGGCCTGATCCGGCAGACCAACCAGCCCGGCGGACTGACATCCTGCAAGGCCGGCTGCCGTAAGCACCAGGCCGGCGGCCAGGAAACCACGCCTGTTCATCGCGCCACCTGCTGGCGAACTGTCAACATCGAGCGGCGAATTGGAACGCTTCATAAGACCTCCACAAATTCTGGCTCCTTCTTGAGACAGGTTTTCAACAGTTGCAAGTCACATTCGCCGAACTGCCTTACATTCTTCAGATGAATCCTTAGATTATTCCCAGCCGACCTTCTCCGGCCCACCCCACACTCAAGGTCCTTCCGTGCAGACAAACGTTTCAAAGTCGCCTTTTCCCGTCTTCGATGGTCACAACGACACACTCCTGAAACTCGAAATCGAGGCCATGAAAGGCACCGAGCGCAGTTTCTTTGACCGCTCGACCACAGGCCACATCGACATGGTGCGGGCGCAGGAAGCCGGATTTGCCGGCGGGCTTTTCGCCATGTTCGTACCGTCCAACCCGGAACAGGACTTCACCCGCCCCTTCAACCCGAAGGACCCTGCCAACTATCAGCCCGTACCGCAGAAGAGCGCGTTTGATTTCACAAAACGTATGCTGGAACGGGCCGAGCAGATCGAAGCCCAGTCGGAAGGCAATGTCGTCATTTGCAGAACCCCGGACGAGAACCGTACAGCGATCGAATCCGGCCAGATTGCCATAAGCCTTCACATTGAAGGTGCCGAAGCCATCGATACCAACCTCTATGCGCTGGAGGAGCTCTACGGCCGCGGTCTGCGCTCACTTGGCCTGGTGTGGAGCCGAGAGAATGATTTCGGATACGGTGTGCCGATGGCGCACCCGGCTTCACCGGATATCGGCCCCGGCCTGACCGGCGCGGGGCGAGATCTGGTTCGCGCCTGCAACCAGCTTGGGGTGCTGCTTGATGTGTCCCATCTGAACGAAAAGGGTTTCTGGGACCTGGCGCGCATCACAGAACGGCCGATCGTTGCCAGCCACTCCAACGTTCACAAGATTTGCGAAAGCAGCCGCAATCTGACGGACAAGCAGCTTGATGCCATCAAGGAAAGCGGAGGTCTCGTCGGCATCAATTTCCACGTTGCCTTCCTGCGCAAGGACGGCGGTCATTCGCGTGACACGCCGCTTTCGGTCATTGCCGACCATGCAGCCTATCTGGTTGACCGCCTCGGCGAAGACAGCGTGGCTCTCGGCTCGGACTTCGACGGCTGTGTCCTGCCGCGCGACATCGGAGATGTCACCGGTCTGTCCCGTCTGATGGAAGAGCTCGACGGCCGCGGTTTCAATACACCGGTTCTGGAGAAGATCGCCTGGAAAAACTGGATCTCCGCACTGGAGAAAGCTGCCGGCTGAACGGGCCTGTCTCGCCTTTGATCAAGATCACTCCGCCCGCCTCGCAAACTTGTTACCATGCGTAAACAGTTAGCGATTGCATTTGTGGACGGGCGGAGAAACAATGCATTTATTGTTATTTTTTGGCAGCCGTCTAAATATTAGGTCCGGAATTCCACCTGAACTGCACGTTCAAGACCCACCCTTATCGGTGGCACAAGATGCAGGCAGGTTGCAGTATTCAGGCGGTTGTGCGTGGTTGGCACGTCCCATTGACCGTTCCTTCGCACCAGCGGATGGCCGGATGGAGAAAAAAACGCGAGATTGCAGACGGCGATATTTGTCGGCTGTGGTCTTTCTTTGCGTTGCCATTCAGACGCGATGCCAGTGGGGGGCAGCGACGTGAATGTACTACTTACCGCGGACAGACGTTCGCCGGTTCATGCGGAAAACAGGGGCAAGCGCGCGCGCAAGTCCGATGCAGTCTATCAGGACCTCAAACGCCAGATCCTGACCGGGGAAATGACCTCGGAAAGCCCGATTACAGAACAATCCCTCGCCCAGGACTATGGCTGCTCGCAGAGCACCATCCGTGAAGCGCTCATGCTGCTTCAGGAATGCGGCCTCGTTGTTCGCCGCGGCTATCAAGGCACCTACGTCACAGATCCGAGCCCGCTGGAAGCCCGTCTGATGCTGAAACTGCGCATCGACATTGAATCGACCGGCGTCGTGGAAGCGGTCAAACATGTCACCAAGGACCAGGTGAACGAGCTCTATGACCTTGAAGACCAGTTCGAAGCCTGCCGCGACAAGCGGGACGTGTTCGGCTGTGCCGAGATCGATCGTGCTCTGCATCTGAAACTCTTCAGAATTGCCCGGATGCCGGTTCTGGATCCTATGCTGGTCAGGACCTTCATGATCCTGCAACGGGTCATGCTGTCGAGACCGCGTTCCGAACAATCATGGACCAGGCCGAATGTGACCCCGCACCGGTCCGTCATCGAAGCGCTGGAAGCTCATGATGTCGACGCGACACTGACGGCTCTTCGAGCTCATATCCTGTCGAGCGCCGTTTTGCTGGCCCCACACTTTTACGGTACGGATATCGTGGAATTGCAGGACCAGTTCGACGCGCTGCCTGTTCAGGCAGCTGGTTTCAATTGGCGCTAGGGTAAGTTCAACCGACCTCCCCGCACACACAGGCCGAGAGCCCACAGGGTGCGGGCGGCCAACCGCTTTTGGATTGACCGCTCGCGCACCCGAGATGCTGTTTGAAGGTTCGCCCTCAGGCGCTTTCCATCATTTGCTGCTGGGTCAGCATTGCGGCCCCGATCAGCTCCTTGGTGTAATCGCACTTCGGCGCTTCGAAGATCGCGTCGGCGGACCCCGCCTCAACAACCTTGCCACGTTGCATCACCATCACCGTGTCGGACAGCGCGCGCACGACGGCAAGGTCATGACTGATGAACAGATAGGTCAGGTCATGAGCCTTCTGCAGGTCACGCAGCAGTTCCACCACCTGCTTCTGGATCGTCCGGTCGAGAGCCGAGGTCGGCTCGTCGAGCACGACCAGTTCCGGCTTCAGAACCATGGTGCGGGCAATCGCGATACGCTGACGTTGTCCGCCCGAAAACTCGTGCGGATAGCGATTGCGCATGACCGGGTCGAGTGACACTTCCTCAAGTGCCTTGCAGGCACGCTCATCCCGCTGGCGGGCGTTGAGCGAGGGTTCGTGCACCATCAACCCTTCGGAAATGATCTGGCCGACCGTCATACGCGGGGACAGAGACCCGAAAGGGTCCTGGAAGATAAGCTGCATGTCCTTGCGAAGCGCGCGCATTTCGGAGCGGTTCTTGCCGGTGATCTGCTGTCCGTGGAACACCACCCGGCCACCGGCCGGCAACAGGTTCAGCACTGCACGACCGAGGGTGGACTTGCCAGAGCCACTTTCGCCGACGATGCCCAGTGTCTGGCCCTTGCGCAGCGAGAAACTGATGTCGTCAACGGCACGCAACACATGCTTGGGCTTCAGGAAACCGGAATCGAGCTCGAATTCTACTTCGACCTTCTGCGCTTCCAGCAGAACAGGCGCGCTGTCCGGCACCGGCAGCTTGTGGCCTGTCGGCTCCGCATCCAGAAGCATCTTTGTGTAGGGATGCGCAGGCCGGGTGAAGATCTGCCCGGTCTCGCCGCTTTCCACCACTTCACCGGTCTTCATGACATAGACCCGGTCCGCGATACGGCGAACGATACCCAGATCATGGGTGATGAAGATCACCGCCATGCCGAGCCGCTTTTGCAGATCCGCCAGAAGGTCCAGGATCTGCGCCTGTGTAGTGACATCGAGCGCAGTGGTCGGCTCGTCGGCAATCAGCACGTCTGGATCGTTGGCAAGCGACATTGCGATCATCACACGCTGGCGCTGGCCGCCTGACATCTCGTACGGATAGGCGTTGATCTTGCGTTCCGGCTCGGGAATGTTGACGAGTTTCAGAAGCTCGAGGGCCTTTGCCTTGGCCGCTTTCCACGACAATCCGCCATGAACGACCATGGGCTCGGCCAGCTGCCGTCCGATGGTGTAAAGCGGGTCGAGCGAGGTCATCGGCTCCTGGAAGATCATGGTGATCTTGGCACCGCGGATCTTGTTGAGCTTGCCCACCGGCAGGCCGAGAATGTTCCGGCCTTCGTAGATCACCTCGCCGCGTGTGCGCCCGTTGGACGCCAGAAGGCCCATAGCTGCCATCATGGTCTGGCTCTTGCCCGAGCCGCTTTCCCCGACGATCGCGACGGTTTCACCCGCCTGGACGTGAATGTCGACGCCCTGAACCGCATTGACGGTACCGGTCGCGGTTTCAAAGTCGACCTTCAGATCCTTGATGGAGAGGACCGTTTTGTTGGTTTCGCTGGTCATGGTCTTCTCCTCACCGGTCCTTCGGGTCCAGGGCATCGCGCAGGCCGTCGCCGATGAAGTTCAGCGCGAACAGGGTCGATGTCAGGAAGATGGACGGGAAAATCAGCATCCAGGGCGCCCCTTGCAGATTTCGCGCGCCTTCGGAAATCAACACGCCCCAGCTGGTCATCGGCTCCTGAATGCCGAGGCCAAGGAAGGACAGGAAACTTTCCAGCAGGATCACCTTCGGCACCAGAAGGGTCATGTAGACCACGACCGGTCCAAGCGTGTTCGGGATGATGTGCCGGCGCACGATACCGCCATCGGCCACACCGAGTGCTTCCGCCGCCTGCACATATTCCTGGCGTTTGATGGTCAGCGTCTGCCCGCGCACGATGCGCGCCATGTCGAGCCATTCCACGGCACCGACGGCGATGAACATCAGGATGAAGTTCCGGCCGAAGAACACGACGAGCATGATCACGAAGAAGATGAACGGCAGCGAATAGAGGATATCGACGACGCGCATCATCATCTGGTCGACCCGGCCACCGAGATATCCTGAAGTCGCCCCGTAGAGAACACCGATCGATATCGCAACGATGGTTGCCAGAAGACCGATGGTCAGCGACACGCGGCCGGCGATGAAGGTCCGGGTCATCATGTCACGACCATTGGCGTCGGTGCCGAAATAGAAATGCATGAAGTTGATGTCGGTCCTGACCGTTGCAGACTTGTTGTCCGCGGACATGTCGGTCAGCTCGGTATTCTTGAACAGGTCGCTGCGGTCAAAATACAGCACGGACCGGGGATCGATATCCCGGCTGGAGGTGACCTTGGCGACAATCGTGTCGCCTTCGCGCTCAAACGCATCCACGGTCAGACGCGCCCGTTTGGCGGAAGACATGAAACCGGGCTCGACCTGCTCAGGCTTCGGATAGGCTTCCAGGCTGGCCGGCACCTTCACGTAGTCACGATAGACGGTGTCGTAGTGATGGGGAGAAAGGATCGGACCAAGGATCGAGATCAGGCCGATTGTCAGCAGCACGATGATGGAGGCGACCGCCGCACGGTTGGCGAGCAACCGGTCGCGCGCGTCGTCCCACAGGGAACGCCCTTTCGCAGGCGCCCCGGTGGATGATGTTGCAGTGAGGGTCACAGTCGTCTCCTCCTCAGTCGTAGCGCACACGCGGATCGAGCAGCGCATAGAGCAGATCCACGACGAGGTTGAACAGGATAACAAAGCAGGCAACGACAACAACCGTCCCCATGACCAGGGTGTAGTCACGGTTGAGAGCGCCCTGCACGAAGTAGCGGCCGATGCCTGGGATACCGAAGATGGTTTCGATCACGACGGAACCGGTGAGCAGCGCTGCCGCAGCCGGGCCGAGATAGGAAACGACCGGCAGGATCGCACCTCTGAGCGCATGCACCACCACAATCATGTAGGAGGTCAGCCCATAGGCCCTTGCAGTGCGAACATGGTTGGACCTGAGCGCCTCGATCATCGAGCCGCGCGTCAGACGTGCCACGACTGCGATCTGAGGCAGCGCGAGTGTCACGACCGGCAGCACCCGGTTGACGAAAGCCCCACCATTCCAGCCCCCCACGGGCAGCCAGCCGAGCCACACGCCGAGGATCAGGGTCAGGATCGGCGCAACGACGAAGTTGGGGATCGTGACACCGAGCGTTGCCGCAGCCATGATCGAATAGTCTGCCGGTTTGTTCTGGCGCAGCGCCGCCGCCACGCCCAGGAAACCGCCGACCACCAGAGCCAGGCAGAGCGCGGACAAGCCCAGCTGGATGGAGATGGGAAGACTTTCCGCAAACAGTTCATTGATCGAGAAGTCGCGGAAGTAGAAACTCGGACCGAAATCCAGACGGGCCACGCTCTGCAGGTACAACAGGTACTGGTTCCACAGGGGCTCGTTGAGATGGTAGATCTTGTTCAGGTTTTCCATCACCTTTGCTTCCAGGGGACGTTCCAGATCGAACGGTCCACCCGGCGCGATGCGGATGAGGAAAAAGGAAATCGTGACAATCAGAAAAAGCGTCGGGATTGCGCCGAGCAATCGTCCGAGGACATATCGGAGCATAGGCTTTGCCTCTGTTTGTTAAACGGCGGTCTTTCGGTCAATCTTGATTGATTGATGCCGCCTTGCAAGAACCGGCAGGGAAGCCCTGCCGGTCTCGATGTTGTCAGGTTATTCGGAGATGCTCATCCAGCGGGACGGATGGATGTTGAGGAGGTTGTCCTCAAATCCTGCCATCTTGTCGGAGACCAGGTTCATGGAACCGTAGTACATCATCGGAATGAACGGCAGGTCCCGCATGAAGAGCTCTTCAGCCTTCTTCAGGATGTCCGCACGCTTCTCCAGATCCACCGTGACGGCCGCTTCGTCCATGAGTGCATCATACTCAGGATTGTTGTAGCGGGCGTAGTTGAAGCCGTCGTTGTCGCTCTCGACCATGAACAGGAAGTTCTGCGGGTCGGAGTAGTCGCCAATCCAGCCGGCGCGGGCGACGTCGAAGTCCTGACGGTCACGCAGCATGGCGTAATGCGTCTTGGTGTCGGTGTTGATCAGCTTGACGTTGACGCCGAGAGGTTTCCACATGTCGGCAATCGCGACTGCCGTATTCTTGTGGTTTTCGGACGTGTTGTAGTTGATCGTCAGTTCGACAGGATTGTCCGGGCCGAAACCGGCATTGGTCAGAAGTTCGATCGCTTTTTCTTCACGGTCGATCTGGGACATGTCCTTGTAGTCGGCATAGGCCGGTTCACCGTAGTTGCCGATGCCCGGCGGCACGAAGGAATAGCCGGCAACCATGGTGGAGCCCCAGATTTCGTCGGCCAGGAACTCACGGTCAATCGCCATGGACAGAGCCTGGCGGACGTCCGGGTTCTTCAGGACTTCGTCTTCGTGATTCAGGGCGTAATAGTAGGTGCCCAGATACGGCGCCACGTGGAACTGGTCGCCCAGGTTCTCACGCATGAAGGCGACCTGCTCGGTCGGCGCATCGTTGTTGGTGTGCAGCTCACCGGCCTGGAACCGGCGCAGAGCCGCGCCACGGTCTTCGGTCGGATAGAAGAAGACAGTGTCGATCTTCACCTGATCTGCGTCATGGAAATGCGGGTTCTTGACCGCTTTCACATGTGCGTTCGGCACGAATTCAGCGAGGGTGAAGGCACCGTTGGTGACGATGTTTTCGGCTTTCACGAAATCGGAGCCGAATTTTTCAACGGAAGCCGGATGGACCGGAAGGCCGGTCTGGTGGCCCAGAAGGTCAATGAAATACGGCGTCGGGGACTCCAGAGCGATCTCGAGCGTATGATCGTCAAGCGCCTTCACGCCGAGTTCTTCCGGCTTGGCTTCGCCCTTGTTGACCTTTTCGGCGTTCAGGATCGGATACAGAACGTTGGCGTATTTCGCGCCTGTTTCCGGGTTCATGATGCGCTGAAGCGAAAAGACGAAATCGCCGGCAACAACCGGATCCCCATTGGACCACTTGGCATCATCGCGCAGCATGAAGGTATAGGTCTTGCCGTCGTCGGAAACCTTCCACTCCGAAGCCACGCCCGGAATGATCTGGCCATCGGCGCCATAGGCAACCAGGCCCTCGTAAAGATCACGCAGGATATGCGCTTCATAGGTTGTGGAGGTCTTGTGCTGATCCAGGGTTTCCGGGTCGGCAGTGTTGCCGCGGTGGTAGACCACCTCTGCAACCGCAGTAATAGATGTAGCAGCCATCAAGGCAGCCGCAAGCGCTGTCACACGCATGGACTTGAACATATCGCTCTCCCCTCTTGGGTTATAGTTGAAGCAAATGGAACGATGGGTCACAAGATTCCACGCTCTTTGCGAGCAATCAAGCATCCCCCAACGGCACATTTCGACCTTAGTCGCAAAAAGGCGATGTTTTTGCTTGTTTTTAAACGAAACCGGAAAATTTTTCCGTTGTTTTACTCGGCGGTCAAATAATTTGACCTCAACACGCGCAATTATGTTTCAATCCTAGCGGCAAAATCGATATTTTCCACTATGAGCCAGATACATGCCCGTATCAGGGTTGAAAGACTTGAATTTCCGCGCGCAATAGGCCGTCCACTGAGGGGTAAAAGGAGCCAGTCCGGTCTTGGTATAGGGGACACGCTGCGGTTGTCCGCGATAGCGCGGCGGGTTCACATAGACCCGCGACCGGTAGGGATAGGCCCGCATGTCGTAGGGGTGGTAATAGTAAGGTGCGCCATAGGGACGGTAAGGCGGGCCGTAAAGACCATAAGGTGCGTAGAAGGCGCCGCCGCGATAACCACGATTGCCGAAACCGAAGCCGATACCGACACCATTGAAATAGATCCCGTCGGCACGTGCGGGCGATGTGCCGGTCAAGCCGGCGACTGCCCCGGCCAGACACATGGCGACAGCGGCAAGACAGATCCGAAACCGCTTGCGGGCAAGAGCGCCCCTTTCGCGTTTCGCCAGGTTCAGGTCAGACATGATGCTCTCTCCTGTCGGCGCACGCCCCGCGCCTGTTGGTCGCCCCTGTCCACACGCTGCCCAGAATAACGCATTCGGGCACCAAAATCTCTCCGATCCCGATCAAAAATGCTGGGCGTTCTTTCCGGGCCGCTTGCGCGGTTCACGCGCGGCCAGTAAACCGGGCGCCGATCCGACATTCCGACCGGGAAAACAAGACCCTCATGGCTCCACCGCTGCTGATACTTCGCGACGTTCATCTGACCTTTGGCGGCACGCCACTTCTTACCGGTGCCGAGCTTTCCGTTTCCGAAGGTGAACGCATGTGCCTTGTCGGCCGCAACGGCTCCGGCAAGTCGACCCTTTTGAAGATTGCTGCCGGCATGGTGGAGATGGACAAGGGCGAACGCTTTTTCCAGCCCGGCCGCACGGTGCGCTATCTCCCGCAGGATCCGGACCTTTCCGCCTATGCCTCCACGCTGGAGTATGTCAACGAAGGCCTGACCGAGGGCGACGATCCCTATCGCGGCGCTTATCTTCTGGAAGTCCTGGGCCTCACCGGCACGGAAGACCCGAAGTCCCTTTCCGGCGGCGAAGCCCGCCGAGCTGCCCTCGCCCGGACGCTTGCCCCCGAGCCGGATATTCTGCTGCTCGACGAGCCAACCAACCACCTGGACCTTCCCGCCATCGAATGGCTGGAACAGGAGCTCAAGAGCCTGAAGTCTGCCCTGGTGCTGATTTCCCACGACCGTCGCTTCCTGGAAAACCTGTCGCGCACCACTGTCTGGATCGACCGCGGCGTCGCCCGCCGGCTCGACAAGGGCTTTGCCCACTTCGAAGCCTGGCGCGACGAGGTGTTCGAGCAGGAAGAGGTCGACCAGCAGAAACTGGCACAGAAGATCAAGCGCGAAGAGCACTGGATGACCTACGGTGTCACCGCCCGGCGCAAGCGCAATATGCGGCGCGTGCGCGAGCTTGCCGACCTTCGCAAACAGAAGCGGGAACATCGCGGGCCTCAAGGCACCGCCAAGCTTGCTGCCACGGATGCCGAAGTTTCGGGCAAGCTGGTGATCGAAGCCAAAGGCATTTCCAAGACCTATGGCGACCGTGCCATCGTCAAGGACTTCTCGACCCGCATCCAGCGCGGTGACAGGATCGGTTTTGTCGGCCCGAACGGCGCCGGCAAGACGACGCTTCTGAAGATGTTGACAGGCGAACTGGCACCGGACACGGGCACGACACGGCTCGGCACCAATCTGGAAATGGTCACACTCGACCAGAAGCGCGAGAACCTGAACCTCAACGACACGCTGTCCTCGGTCCTGACCGGCGGGCGCGGCGATACGGTGGTGATCGGCGACGAGACCAAGCATGTCATGTCCTACATGAAGGACTTCCTGTTCTCGCAGGAACAGGCCCGTACGCCGGTGGGGGTGCTGTCGGGCGGTGAACGCGCCCGCGCCATGCTCGCCCGGGCACTGGCCAACAAGTCGAACCTGATGGTGCTCGACGAACCGACCAACGACCTGGACCTTGAAACGCTCGACCTGCTGCAGGAACTGCTGGCCGACTATCCCGGCACGGCCCTGATCGTCTCGCACGACCGCGATTTTCTCGACCGGGTGGCAACCTCCGTGATCGTCTCGGAGGGCGACGGCCTGTGGCGTGAATATGCCGGTGGCTACACCGACATGCTGGCACAGCGCGGCGAAGGCGTGACCGCCCGCAAGGCCGACAAGGCAGCGCCCGTGAAGAAGGAAAAGCCTTCCGCCCCAGAGGCTTCGCCGCAAAAGCCTCAGGCAAAATCAAAACTGAGCTTCACCCAGCAGCATCTTCTGAAAACCCTGCCGGACACGATCGAAAAACTTGAAGCGCGCCTTGAAACGCTTCAGGCGGAAATGAACGACCCGCAGCTCTACGCGAAGAACCCTGACAAATTTGCCAAGATATCCCAGCAAATTACTGATCTCACAAATGAAAAGGATGCTGCGGAAGAGCAGTGGCTGGAGCTGGAAATGCTGAACGAGGCAGGTTAGGCAAGCCGTTCGGCACATCAACTTCAGAAATTGATTCAACTCAGGGACCGCCCAGCTCTGCGCTCCGGCACCACGATCACATGGTCTCGGGAGCACTGGGCACCTCACCGGGCACATTGCACCAAATCGGACCTATGGCACCCAGCCGGGACACCGTGTTCTGGCGGAACCTGCCGCCACCTGCCGCGTTTCCTTTTCGAGAAAGAAGGAGACGCACAGATGCACAAGGCGACCATTCTCAAGATCGACCAGGTCACTCACGATGTGAAACGCTTCCGTCTTGTCGAGCCTGAAGGGTTCGACTTCAAGGTCGGTGACGCGACAGAGATTGCGCTCGATGAAGACGGCTGGCGGGACGAGACTCGCCCCTTCACCATGACGTCCTTGCCCGAAGAGCGAACTCTCGAATTCACCATCAAGGGATACCCCGATCATGACGGGGTTACGGAACGCCTTCACAAGCTGAAGGAGGGCGACCACGTGCTGATCGCCGATCCGTTCAAGACCTTCCGCTATGACGAGCCGGGTGTGTTCATTGCCGGCGGCGCCGGCATCACGCCGTTCCTTGCGATATTCCGGGACCTGGAGAAGAAGGGAAAGCTGAACGGCAACCAGCTGATCTTTGCCAACAAGACCTCGGAGGATATTATCTACCGCAAGGAACTGGAGGCTATGGACGGCCTGAAGATCGATCACGTTCTGTCAGACGAAGACACGGCCGGCAGCCACCACGGCATGATCGACGCGGACATGATCAAGGAATTCGTGCCTGATCTGGACCGTCACTTCTACCTTTGCGGACCGCCGCCCATGATGGAGGCGGTTCAGGAAGTGCTCGAGGAACTTGGCGTCAAGGCGGACTCCGTGGAGTTCAGCGACTAACGCAGGCGTGGGGGTCTGCTTCCTCAGCTGAGCCACCCTGGCGACTGACAAACCAGGCAAAGCCCAGCGGAGACCCGAGCCTCGGGCCTCCGCCGCCTGTACTGCGGAGCAAATCGCTTCCCCTCACCGCAAATCCTTGAAGAACACGGTTGTCGCGTCCAGATGGCCGTGGCTGTTATAGGCGTAGTCCGGAATGACGCCGACCTTCTGGTATCCGCAAGTCGGGTAGAGCTTTTCCGCCCTATCTCCGGTGACCGTATCCAGCACCAGCATCCAGCGGTTCTCGGAACGGGCAAGGCCATCGATGGCCGACATGAGCTTTCTGGCAAGTCCCTTGCGCCGATGTTCCGGATGAACCATCAGCTTGGCGACGTCCGCCCGATGGGGCTGGTTGTCGGCTCCTGCCTTCACAAGCATCACCACGCCCGCAATGTCCGCCCCTTGACGCGTGGCAAGCAGAAATGCCTCCCCACTTTCGATGGCGGGCAGCTTGCTCGCCCAGAAGGCTTCCGCCTTGTCCTGCGGCATCGGCAACAGGAAGCCGATCCCGGCACCATCTTCGACACATGCTTTCAGAAGCTGCCCCAGGGCGGGAAGCGACCTGCGCACCTCATCTGCGGACATCAGATCGACGGGAGCTTCAGGCGTGAACGGCCGGACTTGCAGACGTCCGGTTTCGGTAACGGGAAGTGTCATGGCGTGATCACCGTCAGGAAATAGCGTGCCGGAACCGTTCCAGACGCGTGGTAACTGTTGGGGGCGTTGAGACGGAACCGCAGGGCATCACCAGGCTCCAGGTCGTAGACATCCGGGCCGATGACCATCCGCAGGTTCCCCTCCAGAAGCACAAGTTGATGCTCCAGATCCGGAACCGGCGGAGCGGCATAGGCAACGGTGGCACCCGGGGGAATGCAACCTTCGATCATGGCCCCGCGATACCCGCTTGCTGCCGGCGTCAATGTGCGGCGGACATAGCCTGTCTCCGGGTCCGTCCAGACGGCCTGCACGTCCCGAGGAACAAGGCGCTCGATCGTAGCGGAGGCTGCTCCGAATAGTTCGGCCATTGAGAGGCCGAATGCCGCGGCAAGTTTTCCGAGAAAGCTTGCGGTCGGGCTGGTATCCCCGCGCTCGATCCGCGACAGGGTGGCCCGGCTGATACCGGTGCGTTCGGCCAGATCTTCCAGTGGCCAGTTTCTGGCCCGTCGCAGCTCGGTCAGCCGCCGGGCAAGATCTTGATCAAGGTTTGACATCAAAAAATCCCATAAATGAGAAATTTCTCATATATGGGATTCTTGATTTTAAAAAGCTCAAAGAATGAGCAGTGTCTGACGGTCGTTTAGATTCACACCTTCGAGAACACCGCGCTGGCGTTCACACCGCCGAAACCAAAGCCATTGGTGAGGATGTGGTTGACGTCACGAGCAATGGCCTTGCCGGGGATCATTTCAAACCGGCTCATGGCCTCGTCGGCCGCTTCCAGATTGCGGGAAGGCGGCAGCAGACCGCTCATCAGTGCCTTGACGCAAGCGATTGCCTCCACGGCTCCGGCGGCCCCCAGCAGGTGGCCGAACATCGACTTTGACGACGACACTGCAAGGTCCTTGCCACGGTTTTCGAAAAGCGTTGTCAGTGCAGCAATTTCGGCAGCATCGCCGACAGGTGTCGATGTGGAGTGCGCATTGACGTAACCGATTTCACCGGGCGAGAGATTGGCCGTCGACAGGGCCTGCCGCATTGCCCGCAGACCGCCCTCACCGTCCGGCGAAGACGCGGTAACGTGATAGGCGTCGGCACTGGTGCCGTAACCGGCCAACTCGGCCAGGATCGTCGCACCACGGGCGGTGGCATGGTCATGGTCTTCCAGGATCAGGATGCCAGCGCCTTCGCCCATGATGAATCCGTCACGGTCCTGGTCAAATGGCCGGGACGCATGGGCCGGATCGCCATTGCGTTTGGAGGACATGGCCTTCGCGGCACAGAACCCGGCGTAGGAAACCTTGTCGATACAGGCTTCTGACCCGCCTGCCACCATCACGTCGGCTTCTCCCGAACGGATAATACGGGCGGCATCGCCAAGGGCCTGAAGGCTGGCGGCACAGGCAGTTACCGGCGCGCCAATCGGCCCCTTTAGGCCATGTCGGATGGAGACTTGCCCGGCAGCCAGGTTGGCCAGGAACGACGGCACCAGAAAAGGCGACGCGCGGCGGGGACCTTTTTCGTCCACCAGCCGCGTACCGGCGGTCATGGCCGGAAACCCGCCAACCCCGGTCGCGATGATCGTGCCTGTGCGCTCCTTGTCCCTGTCGGACTTCGGCTCCCAACCCGCATGGGCCAGCGCTTCCTGAACCGCCCCCATGGCAAAATGGATGAACCGGTCAGAGCGGCGCTGTTCGCGCGGATCCATCACTGCATCGACATCAAAGCCATGCTCGTCTTCTGCTTTGGAAGGAACCTCGCCTGCAATCTGGCAAGCCAGCTCCCCTGCATCGAAGTGGGTGATCTGGCGGATGCCGTTGCTCCCGTCTTTCACCCGGTTCCAGAAGGCATCTACCCCGGTGCCCAGCGGGGAAACGATCCCCAGTCCCGTCACGACCACACGTCGCATGTCTTACCTCACATTGGTTTGCCAGCGCCCCCGCCCCGGCAGTTAAGATGTGTCGAGGCGGTTTGCCAGTCCGCCCGAAATGGAAATTCTTTTTGCCCGGCTATAGCTCCGAGAGCCGTTTCAGGGTGTCGATGGCACGCAGAAATTCATCGCTGCCGAGATGTCCCTTCACGTCTGCCTGGGCCTGCCGCCACAACGGGACGGCAGTATCAAGAAGCTCCGCACCCTTCGGGGTCAGCCGATACTGTTTGCTGCGGCCGTCCCGGACGGGTTGCGATGCGACCAGCCCCTTGCGCTCCAGAAGAGCGACATTGCGCACCAGCGTCGTACGTTCCATGGACAGCCGCTTGGCCAGTGCTGCCGTCGTCACGCCTTCGTATTTCCGGATCGAGACAAGAACGGAGAACTGACCGGCCGTCATGCCAACCTGCCGCGCCAGCTTGTCGTAGTGTCGGCTGACGGCACGTGCGGCCTTGCGCGCGTTGTCGAGAACGCAGAGCGAGAAATCGTCTTCTTCCATGCGGGCTTTGTGTGCATATACACATCAAAAGTCAAGTCACAGTCGAACGATCCCCTTCCCGGGCAATTTGTCATCAGGATATTGCGTTTATTTGCAAAGGGGTTACGGTCAACAACGGCAACCGGAGCGTGAGGAGGTCAAAATGACAGATGCTGTTCAGGCCGTAGAGAATATGAGAAGAAAGATCCAGGACAACTGGGGCTGGTTTCTGGCGCTCGGCATTGCGCTGGTCATAGGTGGCATCATCCTGATCGCCGCTCCCCTGGCAACGTCGATTGCCGTGACGATCCTGATCGCGGCCGTGCTATTCGTCGGCGGCCTGGTTCAGATCTACAATTCCTTCAAGACTCATGGTACCGCCAGTTTCCTCTGGAACCTGATCACCGGCATTATCGCTGTCATCGGCGGGATCGTGATTTATGTGAACCCGCTCGCGGGAACCATCGCGCTGACACTGGTGATTGCCGCCATCTTCGTGGCGCAGGGCATCAGCCAGATCCTGCTGGCCTTCAAACTGAAGCCGCATGACGGCTGGGTCTGGGTGCTGATCGCAGGGCTCGTATCCCTTGTGGCCGGTGCCATGATCTGGCTGGAGCTGCCGAGTTCGGCCGCCTGGGCGCTTGGCCTTCTGGCCGGCATTTCGGTGCTGATCAACGGCTGGAGCTACATCGCCATTGCCCTTGCAGCCAAGGCATCCAAGAACTGAACCTGAAATTATTTGAGATGACTGGCACCCGGCAGAATTTCATTTGCCGGGTGCTTTTTTTGATGTAGCGTTTTTCAGGTTCAACAGCAGGCATCACCTGCGTTCAGGCTGTTCCGTGGATGGTTTCTGTTCTCGGCCGCAATGGCGGCAATCCGCACAACAAGGCCTATTGGTGGTGGCCGCCCCCCGCCGACCGTTGATGTATGCCGGCTCTTGCCGGCGTCTTTCCCCTCCAAGACATCAACGGATTTTCGAAATGACGAACGTGACCTTGCGCGGTGAAGACCGCATGATTTCTGTCGCCTGGACCGATGGCACCAGCACCGACTTTCCCTTCATCTGGCTTCACGACAACTGCCCGAGCGGGTTTCATCCGCAAACGCAGGAACGCCAGTTCGACCTGACCGGCATTGCGATGGATATTTCCATCGCGAAGGCGGAACAGGATGCGGATGAAATTATTCTTACCTGGTCCGGCGACGGCCATGTCAGCCGCTACAGGGCCGACTGGTTGTTCGATCACCGGCCAGGGGTCGGACTTGCCGATCCAGCCGAGATCGAACCTGCGCTGTGGCGCGGTGATCTTGTCCCGGAAAGCCTTCCGCGCGCGGCGGCCGCCGACTTGATGGTCAACGACGATCTCCTTCTCGCTTTCCTGATCGAAGCCAAGAAAACCGGCCTTGCTCTTGTCGACGGCATGGCTGACGACGTGGAGGCAGGTGTCGATGTCGCCCGCAGGATCGGTTTTCTTCGGGAGACCAATTTCGGCACGACATTTGAGGTCATTTCCAAACCGAACCCGAACAACCTGGCCTATACGTCCCATGCCCTTCCTTTGCATACGGACCTGGCCAATCAGGAATTGCCACCAGGCTTCCAGTTCCTGCATTGTCTTGCCAATGAAGCAGAAGGTGGCGGCTCGACCTTTTGTGACGGCTTCGCGATTGCGGACGATCTCGCCCGGCTTGATCCGGAGGCCTTCCGGCTCCTTGCCGAGACGCCGGTGCCCTTTCGCTTTCACGACGAGGACTACGACATCCGCCGCCATCACACGGTGATCGAACTCGATCTGTTCGCACGCGTGCAGGAACTCCATTTCAACGCCCATCTCGCCGGGATCTTCGATCTGCCGGCCGATCGAATGGAAGCTTATTACGGGGCGTATCGCACCTTGATGCAGATGACCCGATCAAGGAATTACGTCATCACCACACGGCTGAAAGGCGGAGAGATGGTGATCTTTGACAATCGGCGGGTCCTGCATGGCCGAGCCGCTTTCGACCCTGGCACCGGGTTCCGCCATCTGCGCGGCTGTTATGTCGACCGCGGCGAATTCGACAGCCGCATACGAGTCCTCAGCCGAAAAAGAAATTAAGGGTCTCATAGTCAAGAGCGCCCGAACATGTCCGGGCGCTCTCCAGTTCTTTACACCTTCCGGTGCTTTTCACACCGATGATCAGCGAGGCTCCCTCGCAAGACCCTTGCCGAGGATGGGGCCGGTCGGCAACCCGGTTGGAGAGCCTCCCGGCTGTTCGAAGGTGATCTCATAAAGCTGGTCAGGCTTGGGAACCGGCAACCCGGCAGCTTGCAGGATCGTTTGTTTAGGCTCATCGAAGATGCCCAGGGAAACCGGCGGCCCATCCGGATCCGGTTTGGTCCAGAGCTGAAGGATCGTGCCTGCCGGGACATCGGTCTGCCCCAGAAGCGTGACCTGTGTCGCGTTGTTCTCAGCCCCTTCGATCATCGCAACAGGCTGCCCGGCATCGTTGACAAGCACGGCAATTACCTGCGGTTCAACCGTCGTCATGAGGTTCCAGACAAGCGCGATGGCAAGTACGAGGCTCGCCGCCAGGCTGGCTGCCGCCGTCCACATCATTGGCCTGCTGCGCTTTTCTCTCTCGGACTTGAGATCCACCGGCGCTTCAACACGACTGTCTTTCGTCTCGGGAGCGGCCATACTCTCTTCCACCGCGTCCAGACGCCTTTCAACGCGATGCCAAAGGCTCTCCGGCACGGCTTCACGGGGCGTCGCGGCGTCCAGAGCGGCGAACCGCTGACGGGCAAGTTCCACGAGAACGGCCAATTCCGGCTCCTTCATCAGGCGATCTTCCACTTCGCGCTGTTCTTCTGGGTCGCACAGGCCAATGACGAATTCGTCGGCAAGTTCAGCAAGATTTCGGCGGGCCGTTCTCATGACATGCACTCCCGCAAGGAAGTCAGGCCACGGCGCACCCACGCCTTTACCGTTCCAAGGGGGGCCGACAGACGGCCGGCAATTTCACCATGGGTGTAGCCCCAGATATAGGACATCAGCACGGCACTGCGCTTTTCCGTTTCCAGTCGTCCGAGACAACGGCGCAACTCGCTGTCATGGCCCAGCATTTCCCACGCCTCGTTCAGTTCGCTGCCGTCGATCTGGCGTTCCAGCTTGTCGTCATCGGTTGCCGCTTCCCGGGCCCCGTCACGAAGCATGTTCAAGGTCCTGTTCCGCAGGACCGCGAAGATCCACGCGCGCCCGGATCCTTTCGCAGGATCAAATTGGGAGGCCTTGCGCCAGATCAGGACCAACGCATCCTGGAGCGCATCTTCAGCAAGGTCCTGCCGGCGCAACATGCGCTTGGCAATGCCCAGCATCTTGGGGCCTTCCAGTTCTAGGATCTGTCGCAGGGCCTGCCGGTCCTTGCGTGCACAGGCGGCCAGAAGGGCCGCGTGATCCACTTCGCTTACGCTTTCCGGCATATCCAGCACGTTGGTCTCACTTGTTCAATCTCACCAGGGCTCCTGACTGCTACGCATCAGAAGCGTTGCCGGACCAGTCGTACCGGTAAGGGACCGGAGCAGCCTGGGGTGGGTGGTCCAGGCTGCTCCGGCAATCGGCTTTGCGAACCAGGTGGGACGGGGCCGCAAAGCCCAGAGCATCCTTGTTCATTCAGCGGGCTGAAGATGCTCTGTCAGTATGAGTTTTGAGTGGGGCTCACATCGCGGTCATGAAGGTGATGTCGCGCAGCGGCCATTCCAGGCCACCCAGCTCCCAGCTGTCGGTCACCTTGCCGGTTTCCAGCGAAACGGTGTGCAGCCACGTGCCGGTTGCCAGCCAGGCCTTGTTGTTGCCTTCCGCGTCGGTGGCGACATCAAAGGCGTAGGTTTCGGCAGCGTCCACACCCAGTTTGCCAACGGCCGCAAGGGTGCCATCGTTCGGCGAAGTCTGACGGATGACGGCACCAATGGTCGCGTCGATGTCGTACATCGCAGTCGTTTCCGGCTGGCCGTAGGAGTTGATGTAGGCGGCAGCAACGATGTTCGGCGCCTCACCCGCATGCATGTCCTTTTCCTCAAAGGCCAGGCTGCCGTCGACGGTCACCTTGCCGCTTTCGATATCAACCCGGTGGTTGGTCACACCGGTCATGAAGCGCAACTTGTTGGCCTTGGGGTTGAAGTCGACGATGACAGGCTGCCCGTCTTTCAGCGGCAGCATCTTGTCCATCTTGGAAATCACCGTTGCCGCACCGGTCTTCGGATCAATCTCGACGATTTCATGAGCGCCGCTGACGCCGATCAGCTGCCCCGTCGCCGGCCGCAGGTCAATGCCAAGCAGGCTGTCGACACCGGAAACTTCCATCGTGTCGGTGACCTTTCCGGAATTGCTATCGATGACCACCAGGGTCTTTTCACCGGCAAGACCGATCGCAGGGGTCGCGTGAGCAGCGCCAGCGGCAAGAACAAGGGCGGATGCTGTCAGAAGACTACGTGCAATAAGGGGCATTTCAGATCTCCGTCTTTCAAAGGCAGGAGGCATCGGATTGGCCTCACTTCCCCGAAACACGGCAGATCGAATTTTAGATGCAGCAGGGGAAAATCTTTTTTGGAATTTTTCAGAAATTGACGATCAGATAAAATATAAGCATCTGAATTTATTGAACTTAAAAGAGAAACCTCTCATCACAAAAAAATCCTGGTTCGCAGCAGAAACAGGAAACCGTGACCTCATCCGCCTTCGAAAATGCGTGTCTTTTCTTCTTCGGACAGCACTTTCCATTTGCCCTCTTCGAGACCTTCCAGACCGAGGCCGCCGATGTGGCTGCGGGTCAAGTCGGTGACATGATTGCCCGTTGCTGCAAACATGCGGCGTACTTGGTGATACCGGCCTTCATGCAGGGTCAGCCGGGCATGGGTTTCGTCCAGAACCTGAAGCTCCGCCGGCTTCAGCGGCTTGTCTTCACTTTCCAGCATCATGTCGCCGGAGGCAAACAGCGCGCCTTCGTCGCCCTTCATCGGGCGGTCGAGCGTCACTTCGTAAATCTTGGGAACTTCGGACTTCGGCGAGATGACGCGATGCAGGAATGTGCCGTCGTCGGTAAACAGCAAGGCACCGGACGTTTCCTTGTCCAGCCGACCGATGGTGGACAGAACCGGCTTGCGCATGCGGAACCTGTCCGGCAACAGGTCATAGACCAGCCGGCCCTGATCCTTGATGGAGCAGGTGTAGCCGAGCGGCTTGTTCATCAGGATCACCACCCCGTGTGCGGGGTCGAGCGGCTCATCGTCGAAGAGGATGTCCTCGTGAGCGGTCTTGGCATCCGCCTTCAAACGGCTGCCCTCGCGGTCTGTGAGCCACCCGTTGCGGATGGCGACCTGCATTTCCTTCCGGCTGCCATAGCCGAGATTGGCAAGGAGTTTTACAAGACGCATCTTACCGACCTCCCTTGCCTTTGACAGCCCGGATTACCTTGTAGCCACCTTCGTCGGCGAGCTGTTTCACATCGGCGAAGACTTCGCCCAGCGTGTGCTCGTAGGGAAGATGCCGGTTCGCGACCATGAAGAACTCGCCACCCGGCCGCAGTCCGCGGGCAGCGGCGCGAATGAAGCCCTGACCGACGTCGGCGCGATCTGCCTTGCCGGCCTGATGGAACGGAGGGTTGGAGACGATGAAGTCGTAAGGTCCTTCGATGCCCTGGGTCACATCCGACCAGATGCCGTTCATCGTTCTAAGGCCCTTGAAGGCAGCCAGGTTCTGTTCGGCCAGATCCAGCGCACGCTTTTCCGCCTCGTAGAGATCCATCGAAGTGACCTTCGGAGCCTTCTCGAAAACGGCACGTGTCAGATAACCGAAGCCCGCTCCAAGATCAGCGCCTCTGCCCTTCAGAGTTGCCGGCACAAGGTCTGCCAGAAGTCTGGAGGCCGGGTCGATCCTGTCCCAGGCGAAGATGCCCGGCCGGCTGACGAATGCGCCGTCAAGCACGGTCCGCGGCGCATCGAGTACCAGCCATTCGTCGAGAAGTGCGGTGTTCAGGCTATCATCGGAAAGTTCACTCCAGACAACCCGGCACTTGTTCTTGGTCATTTTCTCGGCGCTGCCCAGAAGCTCCTGAAGATCGCTTTCCAGCGTCTTGGCACCTTCGGTGTTGGGCGCGCAGGCAATCACGGTTCCACCCGGCCGTGTCTTTGAAACCGCACGGGCAAGCTGTGCCCTTGCTTCCTGCCGTTGACGACCAGGAAGAACGAGAACAGCGTCGAAGCTTTTGTCTTCCGTCTCCGCGTCTACCTTCAGCCCTGCCTTTTGCAGCGCATCCCGGTCTGGTGCGAAACTCTGTTCGCAAACAAGATCTGCGTCCACAAGCGCTGCAAGCGAACGTCCTGTCCTTGCGCGCAGGAACAGGACGCGGCTCTTGTCGGCAAGCTCGACAGCCCCGGTTTCAAGAGGCAAGACGAGTGTATCGAGCGCGGGATCGGACATGGCGGTCTTTCAGACGGGTTTCAGCTGACGCGCTCATACCGCCAGAATGGCCGAAGGTCAAAAGATCGCATCAGACCGGAAAGCTTTTCCGTCCACCAGCAGGTTTACGGGCAGCGACCGGCCGTCTTCGGTCAACGAGATTTCAAGAAGAATGCGCGATGTGTCCATGCGTTCGATTTCAAGTCCCTCGCCCTCGGGCAGGAAGAAGGCATCGATACCGTAGTCCACCCGTATTTCGTCACCAAGAACGGAGCGAACGGTACCGGCGATCGCCAGATCACCGGCGTCAGCTCTTTCCTTCGCAATCAGGACCGGCACGGCAGCGCCCGTTCCTTCTGACTTCAGACCGACGAAGATGCTGTCTCCCGACTGGACCTTGTCAGCACCGGGCACCGTCCTGGAAATGGTGCCGATCGCAAGATTGATCACTACATAGTCGCCACGGAGCAGGTCTCTCGGGTCAACCGGCACCACGGCAAGCGAAACAGCGCTTCCGCTGTGTTGCACGTCCAGCCGGTCGAACAACGGGATTGAGATGAGGCCAAGCTGGATCAGGGCCAGAAGTCCCCAAAGCAGCCATGGGGCGCGGGACTGCGGTTTTGAAACGGGAGTTGCAGTTGCCGTGGTCATTCCTGAACCTCCCCGGTGACGTCACCTTGTTCCGGCGTCCGGCCACCGCGCCTCATCAGACGTGCCAGCCAAAGGGCCATTGCCAACAGCAGAACTCCTGCCACCAGGAAGAACAGCGACTGCCCCAGCAAACTGCCGATGGTGACCTGAAGCAGCCAGAGCGCGACCGCAGTCAGGCCGAAATAGGCACAAAGCATCCAGAACCTGTTGTTATACCATGTCCCCAGTGCGCACAGACCGATCAGTGCGGCCAGAACAAAGGCTGCCAGAACGAGAACGTTGGCCGTCAGAACCGGCATCAGCACGGCCACGAGCGCCAAGCCGGTTGCCCCGAAGAGCGCCCCCGACTTCACGGTCTTGTAGGATAGCAGCAGGCCTGTCACCAAGAGAGCCAGAGCGACGGCCAACGGCACCATGGCAGGGAGCGTTGCAAGGCCGCCCAAGGACGGTTCATCCGCAACCTCGGGAACAAACACGAGCGCCAGGACGACCAGCACCGACAAGACCAGAATACCGACATCCTGAAGGGACCTTGCCATCAGCCAATGCCCGTGACTGCGCGTCGGCCGGTCGCTTGACCACTTCACGAAAAGATCAGCAACGGGATCGAGCAACATCATCGCGGCCGCCATACCACCGGTTCCGGCTAGGAACATTGCAGTGATGAAATCATCGCTGGAGCTCATCAGTTCCGCTGTTTCGCCAAACCAGCGGCCATAGGTTACCCAGAGCAGCGAAATCGCGGCCCAGCGCGAAAGCCGTGCGGGATGGATGACCGGATGTGCAAACACAGCGACAAGAAGGAGAAGCCCGATCAGATCTTCCATCAACGGTGCCGAACCGAATTCGGACCGCATGACCTGCCAGGTTATGGCAGCACCGGCAGCGACGATCAGGGATGTTTTCGAACCGGTGAGCCACGCGGCAGCCAATGCACCGAGACAGACAAGGAAAGCGCCACCGGGCCAGTCGGCGGGCAAGTGGAAGATCTGTCCGACCAGCGCCATGCCACCGAGAAAAACCAGCGTGGCAAAGCCAGTGGCAAGATCCGCGACACCCTTGCGCCCTCTTGTTGCAGCAAAGGCCGCAAGACCGTTGCTCGCAACGACAAGCAGTGCAATGCCGACGAGCTTCACGGACTTCGGGATAGCTCCCCAGTTTGCCGCAATGAACGCCAGCAGCGCCAAAGCCACGCAGACCATTCCGATTCCGGCAAGGGCCATGGGCAGGCGTGAACGACCGTCGTCCTGATCCTGCTCCTTCAATATGGCCGTTGCACCGGCAGAACTCACCCAGCCCTTCTCGACCCAAAGTTCCAGGTCGTCCTTCAAGCGTTTCCTATAGGCCCAGTCGAACATGCGGCTCCGCCAGTTTTCTCTTCATTGTTCTCTCGCAGCAGGGTTTTCCCTCACCCAGGTACACGGGTTTCCGAACCACGAGCGGCTCTGCTTCGGACAAGAAGTAGGCATTCGGGTGGCGAATAGGAAGTTTGTCTTTCGCCATCACGCGGGAGCGTAGCGAAAAATGCAATAAAAACAGAGTTCGAAATTCGGCAGCTCAAATTCCTGCCGGAAGCAGCGTTCCGGCACTTGTGAGCAGCACCGATCTTGCTATGCTTAACGGACAAATCCGGCGGTCGGGCATCGGCGCCACCTGTGCCGGATTGCCGGAAACATGTCTTAGCCTGCTAAGCGAAACACCGTTTCAGATCAGAGCCAAACTCCAAAAATAATTCCAGGGGGGCTCTGTGGGGGCGTCCGAGAGGCCCGGACGCCCCCTATTATTATTCAGCCGGTTCGTGCGGTTTTTTCGCACTGCTGCGTGATTTGCGTGGAGCCGTCGTCTTGCGCGCCGCTGCCTTTCGCGTTGTAGTCTTGCGAGGAGACGATTTGCTCGGCACTGCCGCAGCCGAAGCCGCCCTAACGGGAGCTGTCCGCGTTGGCGCCGACTTCGCGGGGGCCTTGCTCGCCGCCTCTTCCTGTGCCGCACGGGCATCTTCCTTGCCCGGCTCGACGACTACATCGGTCGCGGCAAGGGGATCTTCCGTGATGTCTCCCGAAACAGGCGGCAGGCCCAGCACCTTGTGGAACTGCTGCAGCGTTTCCAGTGTATGCGGCGTCATTTCGTCTATTGCGCCGGGAATGAACCGCACAACCTTGGCCGCAAGTTCCCTCTCTTCCGGGGTTTTCAGAAGCTTTGGCAAGGTTTCGATTGCCAGTTCGGGGGCAAATTCGACGATCAGCGTCTGTTCCTGAAGAATGAAACTGCGTTCGTCCGCATTGAGCGATTTGAACGGTTCGTCCTGTGTCAGGACACGGGCCGAGCGTTCCAGACGGTCGCGGCGAACATTGCCCCGGCTGTCGGCAAGCAGGATCAGCATACGGATTACCGCTTCGCAGAAACCACCTTCCTCGATATGCATCAGGGCTGCCTGGACCGGCGGCAAGCTGCGCAACTCATCCTTGCGCTTCAGCGTCCGGCCCGGTTGCTTGGTTCGGCCGAACCAGCGCATGTAGGGCGTGCCCCAGATGGAATAGAAGAGGTTCTCGTAGGCTGTGTCGCGCAAATCCCGGAAAAGATCCATGGACTGCTCGATCAAGGCTGCATTGACCTTTTCCAGTTCGACAAACGGATTGCCTGCAGCGGCCGGAGACCTTTCGTTCCTTGCACGTTCGGCAATACCGGGCAACCAGCCGAGAGCCGGATTGAGGCTGGAGAACAGCGCACGCTGCATTCTGAGCGGATGGCTCTTGCGACGCAGATCCGCGCTCTGCTCGGTGACGAAAGCCTGGACGAAAGGCCGTACGCAGACATCGTAGAATTCGGCCTGCTGCTCGGATGCACGGGCAACAGCGGCAAAGGGTATTTCATCGTCCCGGCCATCATCGATCTTCGTCAGGTCTTCCATCTTGCGCTCATGGAAGCTGACCGTGAATTCCCGCTCCAGCAGCGGGCCTTCATAGTCGTCGATGGTCATTTCGTAGAGGCCTGGCGCCAGCGCCTCGATTGTCTTCAGTGTCGAGGTGACTTCCGTGTGCTCCTTCTTCGCAATCTTGGAGGACACGAAAATGCCGAGATGGCCAACCTGTTCGTGGACCATATAAATGATCCGCTGGCCACGAATGGCGATTTCCCGCTCATCCGTGTAGGTGTCGATGATCCAGTTGAGGGCCTGCTGCGGCGGTGTGATGTTGTCGCCATAGCTGGCGAAAACGATGATCGGCGCACGAATATGCTTGATGTCGACGTTTCGGCCAGGCTCGAGCTGTGCCTCGTTCTTGGAAAGACGGTTGCCGACGAAGAGCTGCTCGACAATCCACTTCATCTCCGCTTCGTTCAGCAGGAAATACCCGCCCCACCAGCGTTCGAACTCCAGGAAACGCTTTGGCTCGGTGTCGACCTTGGCATAGAGATCGTAGTACTTGCCGAAGTAGTTCCGGGCCGGATTGAGCAGTTCGAAGTTCTGCACGATGTCGGCGCCATCGAAGATGCCGTGACCAAGGTCGGAGTAATACATCGCGTTCCAGGTCCCACCCAGGACGCCGGCATTGTAGCGCATCGGGTTTTCACCGACCCGGCCGGACCATGTGGACACAGGCGCCCCATTGAGGATGACCGGCCCGGTCAGATCCGGGTTCATGGCAGCCAGCAGCAGCGTCGCCCAGCCGCCCTGGCAATTCCCCGTCACCACCGGGTTCGGAGCTTCGGGGTGAAGCTCCATGACCTTGCGCACGAAGGCCGCCTCGGCATGGGTCACGTCCGCCAGTGTCTGGCCTTTCTCCGGCATCCGCTTGAAGGCAACGAAGTAGACCGGGTGACCGTCATGCAGGGCAACGCCCACTTGACTGTCCGGTTTGAAACCGCCGATCCCGGCTCCGTGTCCGGCCCGTGGATCGATGATGATATAGGGCCGTTTCCAGGGTTTCGGATCACGGCACGGCAGATCTGCGGGCGGAATGATTTTCAGCAGCATGTAACAGCTGGGGCGCGGCAGATCGGCACCATCCAGAACCACTTCATAGTCATAGATCAGGACAGGTGGACAGCCGGCCTCTTCGTGATCCAGGAAGATGTCACCGCGCTGACGAAGCGTGTCCATTGTGAGGACCATGCGCTGGGCCGCATCCTTCCAATAGTCTTCCCAGGCCTCGTATAATGACCCTTTTTCCTGCGCACCGCCCATGGCTTCCACGGCTTTGCCGAACTCGGAAATATTCGACTGCCAACGGGTCTTGTGATCGTCCGAGATCCGGGTCAGGTGCTTGGTCAGTCCCCTGCCCATCAGTTCCGCAAGGTTGGACAGCTCCGTCGCCTGGGCCTGCAGTGCCGTAAAACGCTCCGAAGGCCCCCAGGCGGTGGCATCATGCAGCGATTCCAGAAATTCGTTCTGGCCTTTTTCAAGCGCGTCAAAAATGTCCTTCATCAGGACCTCCTATCCAAGAATGCTGTAGCCACCGTCGATCGGGTGCACTGCCCCGGTGACGTTGAACGCCTCCCGGCTGGCAAGAAAGGCGGCATAGGCCCCGACATCGTCGATCGTGGCCAATTGGTGTGTCGGCGCGCGTTCAGCCGCGTCGTTCAGTAATGCGTCGAATTCGGCAATGCCCGATGCGGCACGGGTCTTGAGCGGACCTGGCGACAGCGCATGGACCGAGATCCCCTTCGATCCGAGCTCGGCTGCCGCGTAACGGGTGGCCGCTTCCAGCGCGGCCTTGACCGGGCCCATGACGCCATAGTTCTCGACGACCTTCTGCGCGCCCATGAAAGAGACTGTCATGCAGGTACCGCCATGGGGCATGAGCGGCTCGGCCCTTTTGATAAGCCGCAGGAAGGAGTGGACGGAAACGTCCATGGCCAGCGAAAAGCCGTCCGCGGAACAGTCGATCACACGGCCGTGCAGGTCTTCCTTTTTGGAGAAGGCGATGGAATGGAGCAAAGTGTCCAGACGTCCCCATTTGGCCTCAATCTCGGAAAACAGCCCGTCCATCTGCTCGGTATTACGCACGTCGAGCGGGGCAATGATTTCCGCATCGAGCTGTTCGGCCAGAGGCCGCACGTAGGCTTCGGCCCGCTCATTCAGATAAGTGATCGCCAGATCTGCTCCCTGCGCACGGAAGGCCTTGGCGCAGCCATAGGCAATGGACTGATCGTTGGCGACCCCGACAACAAGGGCCTTGTGGCCCGTCAAATCAAACATATGCGCACAGCTCCCGAAACCTTGGGCAGCCAGGACGGAGGGAAACCGGCCGACCACCACACTTTGCTGTCTCAAGCGCAACCTGAAACTGCTTCGCAGTGCAACATAAACCTTGTGACGGAACAATGACCTTTTCAAGGAGATAAGGGTTAGTGCTGATGAAAATGATCTGCTGCAGCGCAAAATCAGCACCGGAAGGAAAGCCCGCCCAATGAAAACGGCGCCCCGGGAAACCCCGGGGCGCCGCCATCTGTCTCAAATTGCAGATACCGTCCTTAGATCAGGTCGAACCGGTCTGCGTTCATGACCTTGGTCCAGGCTTCGACGAAGTCCTTCACGAACTTCTCGTTGTTGTCGTCCTGAGCGTAGACTTCCGCATAGGCCCGCAGGATGGAGTTGGAGCCGAAGACCAGGTCTGCGCTGGTTGCGGTCCACTTCAACGTGCCCAGCTGACGGTCGCGCACTTCGTAGGTACCGTCAGCAACCGGATGCCAGCTGTTGGCCATGTCGGTCAGGTTGACGAAGAAGTCCGTGGTCAGGGCACCTTCACGGTCGGTGAAGACACCATGCTTGGAACCACCGTAGTTAGTCCCCAGCACACGCAGGCCGCCCACCAGGACAGTCATTTCACGCGCGGTCAGGCCCAAGAGCTGTGCACGGTCGAGCATCATCTCTTCCGGGCTGACAACGTATTTCTTCTTCTGCCAGTTGCGGAAGCCGTCAGCGAGCGGCTCCAGAACTTCAAAGGACTCTGCATCCGTCTGTTCGGCGGTTGCGTCACCACGGCCCGGAGCGAACGGTACAGAGACGTTGAAGCCACCTGCCTTGATTGCCTGTTCCACACCAAGATTGCCGGCCAGAACAATGACATCGGCAACCGAAGCACCGGTTTCGGCAGCAATCGGCTCGAGCTTGGCCAGAACCTTGGCGAGGCGTGCCGGTTCATTGCCTTCCCAGTCCTTCTGTGGCGCGAGACGGATGCGCGCCCCATTGGCACCACCACGCTTGTCGGAGCCACGGAAGGTCCGGGCGCTGTCCCATGCGGTTGCGATCATCTCTGCAGCGGTCAAGCCACTGGCTGCGATTTTCGCTTTCACGGCGTCCACATCGTAGGAGGTGGAACCAGCCGGGATCGGATCCTGCCAGATCAGGTCTTCAGCCGGAACGTCCGGACCAAGGTAGTTGACCTTCGGGCCCATGTCGCGGTGGGTCAGCTTGAACCAGGCACGAGCGAAGCAATCGCGGAAATAGGCTTCGTCAGCCATGAACTTCCGGCAGATCTCGTTGTAGACCGGGTCCATCTTCATGCCCATGTCGGCATCGGTCATCATCGGGTTCCGGCGGATCGACGGATCAGATGCATCAACCGGCTTCTTGTCTTCCGGCATGTTGACCGGTTCCCACTGCCAGGCACCAGCCGGGGACTTGCGCAGTTCCCAGTCGTAGTTGAACAGGTAGTCGAAGTAGCCCATGTCAAACTGGATCGGGAATTGCGTCCAGGCACCTTCGATGCCGGAGGTGAACGCATTGGAAGCCTTGCCACCCTGTTCGGTGTTCGCCCAGCCGAAGCCCTGCGACTCGACGCCGGCGGCTTCCGGCTCGACACCAATTCCTTCAGCAGACCGGTTGCCGTGGGCCTTGCCGACGGTGTGGCCACCGCAAGTCAATGCCGCGGTTTCCTCGTCGTTCATCGCCATGCGCTTGAAGGTTTCGCGAACATGCGCTGCGGTTCTGACCGGGTCCGGCTGGCCATTCACGCCTTCCGGGTTGACGTAGATCAGGCCCATGTGGATCGCCGCAAGCGGATTCTCCAGGGAGGTCGCATCATCGGCGTTTTCAAAACGGTTCTCGACCGGTGCGAGCCATTCCTTTTCCGAGCCCCAGTAGACATCGGTTTCCGGACCCCAGATGTCTTCGCGGCCGAAACCGAAACCGAAGGTTTTGAAACCCATGGATTCGTAAGCCATGTTACCGGCCAGAATGATCAGGTCGGCCCAGGAAAGCGCGTTGCCGTACTTCTTCTTGACGGGCCACAGCAGACGGCGGGCCTTGTCCAGGCTGGCGTTGTCGGGCCAGGAGTTCAGCGGAGCGAACCGGATGTTGCCGGAGCCCGCGCCGCCGCGGCCGTCCTGCATGCGGTAGGAACCGGCAGAATGCCATGCCAGGCGGATCATCAGACCGCCGTAGTGACCCCAGTCAGCCGGCCACCAATCCTGGCTTTCGGTCATGAGCGCACGGACGTCGGCCTTGACTGCCTCGTGGTCGAGACCCTTCACGGCTTCACGGTAGTTAAAGTCGGGGTCCATCGGATTGGTGCGTGCACCGCGCTGGTGCAGGATGTCGAGGTTCAACGCATCCGGCCACCATTTCGTTACCGGCTTGTCCATCGCCGTGTTGCCGCCGTGCATTACAGGGCAACCGCCTGTCTTTTCCACCTTAGCGTCCATAACTCTCTCCACTGTCATCTGAAACGTTCGATTATTCGGGCCGCGTGAGACGCCCGTGATATCCGCAAGGCCCGTATGGGCCCGGGACAGATCGGTTTCCTCAAATCTCCCAAAATCTCCGCGCACAAAAATCAACCGGCATCGCAAGGGGTGTTTGCATGCCACCTGATCTCGTCTGTGCAGATTGACGCTAGCAAAGGCAATCGATCAGAGGAAGTTGAATTTTCTGATAAGTTCGATAAGTTATTCTTATGATCAATATCACCCTCAAACAGTTGCGCTATTTCGAGGCCCTCGCCCGGCACGGTCATTTCGGCAAGGCAGCCGAGGCCTGCGCCATTTCGCAGCCGGCGCTGTCCATGCAGATCAAGGAAATGGAGGAAGTGCTCGGCGCGAGCTTGTTCGAACGCGGGGCCAGACAAATCCGCCTGACACATTTTGGTGAAGTTGCCGCCGAGCGTGCCCGCGACATCCTGCGGGCCACCGAGGAGCTGGGTGACCTTGCCAGGGCATCACGCGAAAGGCTTGTCGGGCGGCTGCGCATCGGCGTCATTCCGACTGTCGCCCCCTATCTTCTGCCGAGCGTTGTCGGAGCATTGACCAGGAGCTATCCGGAGCTGGACATTCATGTGCGCGAGACAGTGACGCCGAACCTGATCGACGAGCTGGAAGAAGGTCGCCTCGACACGGCCATTGTAGCCTTGCCGGTTTCCGAAGGCACACTTGCCGAAACGGCCCTTTTCAGCGAGCGCTTCGTGCTGGTGCGCTCCGCACGGGAAGCCAACGCGCCAATGCCGAGCGCTGACAGCCTGCGCGAGATGCGGTTGCTTTTGCTGGAGGAAGGCCATTGTTTTCGCGATCAGGCCCTGTCCTTCTGCAACCTGCAATCCGGCCCGCCACGCGAAGTTCTGGACGCAAGTTCCCTTTCAACGCTGGTTCAGATGGTCAGTGCAGGGATGGGCGTCACCCTGATTCCGGAAATGGCAGTCCCCGTGGAGACCCGTTCGGCATCGGTTGCGATTTCGCGTTTTGAAGCCCCCGAGCCGACCCGGACAATCGGCATGGTCTGGCGTAGAAGGAGCCCGCTGGCAGGCCAGCTCACAGAGATCGCCGATATCGTCAGGCGGTCAGCAGAAGGACTGACGGCCTTGCGAGACCAGCCGGCTATCAGCTGATCGCAACCCCATGCCACGTGTTACGACTGCGTGGCGGCGCGCCGGAATGTCATGACGCCCAGCACTGCCATTGCGCCGGCAAGGCCAAGCAGGACGGCCCTTGCGTCGTCTCCAGCTGCGAAGATGGCAACGATGAGGCCCGCCAGCGGCTGCGACAGATTGTTGAGGCAGATGATCACGCCGGTTGTCTTGCCGAATTCCTCCGGCGGTATGATCTCCTTTCGCAAGGTGCGCACATAGATGTTGAACATCTTGTCGAACCCGGCAATCAGCAGGAAACCTGCCGCATAGATCAGCGGATGGGCTCCAAGGCCTGTCAGCACGGCCCCCGCGCAGATCAATCCGTAAGCCGTAACGCCGAGGGTCTTCAGGCTGAAGGCGACATGTGCGGTCAGCGTCAGGACGGCAAGTGTCGCCAAGGCTCCGCCGACCTGAAGCCAGGCGTAGACCTGTTCGCTTTGACTGAAGAAGCCCGTCATCATGGCGGCAGCCGTTGCCAGCGTCGCGCCAATGATCAGGTTGACGCCGGCGGCCTGCAGGATTGCCCGCGTCAGGCCCGGCAATGTCCAGACCAGCTTGAGCGCGTGATTGAGGTCCGCCACGGGATGGCGTGAAACACGCTTGCCTGGAGCGTCTTCCATTCGCGCCTGACCGGGCCAGAAGTGAAACGCAAGATCGGCCAACACAAACAGGACCGTTGCCAGCACGACCACTGCCTGCCAGGGCCAGAACGCCATGAGGTAGGCGGCGACCAACGGACCGAGCACGACGCCCATTTGCGAGGCGAGCTGTCCGTAACTCGCCACTTTTTCGAAACGCTGGTCGGAGAAGGCACGTACAAGCACCATTTCCAGCGCCAGCATGCCCTGCGTCGTGAAAATGCCGACGACGGCAGAAAGCCCGATCAGCCACCAGACCCCACCAAATGCAAGCTGACCGGCTATACCGACAATACAGGCCACAGCCCGCAAAATGCGGCTGACACGCAGCAGCAGGATCGGCGAGAACCGGTCACACAGAATGCCTGCGACTGGAAATGTCAGATAGCGCGGCAAGGTTTCGAAGAAGAAGGCAAGGCCGGACCAGGCGACATCGCCGGTTATCTGGAAGATCACCAGCGGCACCAGAAACAGGAGGATCTGGTCGGCCAGAACCGTCAGGAACATGGACGCGAAAAAGGCGCGGTCGCGGACGAGCATATTCAGCTTTCGAGGGAGCGAGAGTGGCGAGACAGATCACACCTAGCACTCAACAGCCCTCATCTGCAAGTCGCCGCAACGGGCCAATTCAATCGATTTAAGGAATATCAGGGACGCTTCTTTTCTGCGCGCCCCGTCAGAGTTTCCTTGCCACGACAAAGCGGCTGTAGGGTGCAGGATAGGTTCCTGTCTCGATGATTTCGAACCCTGCCGACCGGATGCTGTCTTCCAGTGTGTCGAAGGAAAAGAAACGGACAAAAGGTGCCTTGCCAACCAGTTGCATCAACTTGACGAGGGGAGCAAACAGCCACGCGCGCCTTTTCAGGCAAACGGTCTTGGAAATGTAAAGCCCACCCGGTTTCAGGAGATGATGAATACGGGACAGGGTGTCTTCGGCGTTTTCCACCAGATGCAGGAAGTTGAAGCCAAGGACGGCATCGTACCCGGCTTCACCTGGCTCGACCTTGTCGCTGAAGACATCGGCAACGGCAAACCTCAACCCTTGCGGATGATCTTTCGCGTCCGGTCCATCCTTCAATTTCGCCTGTGCAATCTCGATCATGCCGCTGGCGAAATCGGTCGCAAGATAAGACCTGACATTGCCGGCCAATAATAGTGCCGTCGATCCTGTGCCGCAGCCCAGTTCCAGAATACTGTCCTGCGGCCCCAGATGTTCCGTCGTACGCTCCAGCGTCTTTTCATATGCTTCCTGATTGCGGATTGGAGATGCAGCATATTTGCGCGCAGCCTTGCTCCAGAAACCGGCAGATGACGGCATTTCATTGGTCCATGTTGTCGCCATGGCGAATAGTCCATTTCTAACAGATAAGCGGGAACGGCAGTAACCGGTCGAACCTGGTCCGACTGCAAATATGACAGCCGGCACACAGTTATCCGTGCTTCGAAACAGATTCGAAGCACAGGCTGCTTGAAACTCCCGTACCCGCTATTTCTTCTTCTTGCGGCCGCCGCGCAGACCGATCTGATGAAGAATGTCGCGGCCGATATCGCGGCCGCCAGTGGGTGAAGCCAGGAACTCCAGAACCGAAAGAACGATGTTTGCCAATTGGATCATCAAAGATGACGGGCTCATTGGCGTCTCCTTTCGACAAGAAATCTACTTGCTTCAGAAATGAATGAGAATTGCCGAATTCTGGCTAGTTGATATACATATTTGCATGAACTGGCAGACCATCACATTCGACTGGAACCAGGCCCGTGCGTTCCTGGTAACGGCAGAGGAAGGGTCTCTCTCCGCAGCTGCCCGGGCACTCGGACTGACCCAACCCACGCTCAGCCGGCAGGTGGCAGCGCTTGAGCAGACACTTGGCGTGACCCTGTTCGAGCGTGTGTCGAAGAGCCTGATCCTCACGGAAGCCGGGATCGAACTGGCTGATCATGTGCGCGCCATGGGCGACGCGGCCAGCCGGATATCCCTTGCGGCATCCGGCAAATCACAGCAAGTCGAAGGACTGGTCACCGTTTCCACGACGGATCTGATGGCAGCTCATCTCTTGCCCGATATTTTGCGTGAGCTGCGCAAAAAGGCACCGGGCGTCGAAGTGAAAGTGCTTTGTACCAACAGCCTGAGCGACTTGCGCCGACGCGAAGCCGATATTGCCATTCGACATGTCGAACCCGACCATCCTGACCTTTATGCCCGCAAACTGCGCGCGGCCCCGGCCCGCATCTTCGGCGCCAGATCACTGGTTGAACAATTCGGCCGTCCCCTGACGAGAGACGATGCTCCAGATCTCGATTTTATCGGCTTCGACAACAACGAAGAGCTGGTCGGCTACCTGCGCGCCTTCGGTCTGAAGGTGACCGAGGCCAATATTCGCCTTGGCTCCCCCAGCGGTGTGGTCGCCTGGGAATTCGTCCGCCAGGGCCTCGGTCTGGCTATCATGGCGGATGAAATCGCTGCCCGGTTCCCCGAGATCGTTCCCGCATTTTCCGACATCGAACCGGTTTCGTTTCCAATCTGGCTGGTCACCCACCGCGAACTTCACACCAGCCAGAGGATCCGCGTAGTGTTCGATCATCTGGCGGAAGGTTTGCTGAAGGCAAAGCTCACCAAGATTTAGACGCCCGCTCCGGTTCCCGCCATTTGGCACAGGTATCCGGTCATTTTTTAGCGGCATCCAAAACCAGTCGTTGATCTGCCCGAACTCTTCTTTATGCGGCCTTCGCCCGGCAGAGGCAGCTTGCCCGGATCGGAATGTCCGCACGCGCGATGGCCTGGTCGAGCAGAAGCTTGACGTGCGGCAGTTCTATCTTCTCCGAGCGCCTTACCAGACATTCATGCAATCCGTGCAGCGCCCAGACATTGCGTGGATGCTGGCTCGGGCGCGGCAGCTTGCCGTCCAATCCGAGATCCGCGCGGTAGACCGGCTCGGCTTCCCCATACTTGCCGGCTTCCATCAGAAGTGCTCCCAACGCATGGCGCGTTGGCTGTGGCCAGGACCACGGCTCTTCGTATTGAAGCCCGTCGTCCAGGTCGACGGCAGTGCGAAGATGGGAAAGTCCTTCTTCCTTCCGTCCAGCCTTGAAAGCCACCTCACCCTTCATCATTTCTTCTGCAACGGCGAGAACATCCCTTGCGGTGTTGTTGAAGAGCATCCTGCTATCCGGCACCTGCGCATAAGCCGCGGTGAAATCCGCCATGGCGGACAGAGCTTCGTCATGACGGCCGAGGTTGGCCAGGGCGATGGCCTTCGCGTAGTAGATCAACGCATTGGTGGTGACATAGAGCTCCTTGTCCGCCGGCTGATCGAGCTCAAGGATTTCAGACCACATTCCGAACCGGATGTAGACATGCGGTGCGGCGGCCACGAAGGTTTCGAACACGTCCGGATACGATCGAACAACTTCGTCGGGCACCTCGTCGCGCAATCGCTCGACAGCCTCCACCGCGGCGGCTTTTCTGCCAAGAAACATGGCGCCGTAGAATGCGAAATGCAGATTGTGGATCCGGTACAGCGCATAGAAATTCGCCGGGCCAGCGTAAGCCTTGAACTTGTCGTCGACCTTGGCTGCCGCAAGATTGCGGTAGAGCACATTCTGATAGTCGCCGCACAAGACATCGATATGCGTTCCCATGTGCACAAGATGCCCGGCATCCGGAACGAGATCCTTCAGCCTGTCGCCATGGCGCAAAGCCCTTTCCGGGTGCGGCGACATTTCCATCAGGTGAATGTACATGTGCAAGAGCCCAGGATGATCCCAGGCGCCCGGCAACCTCTCAAATGCATGTTCCAGAACAGCCACGGCCTCGGTGGTGGAACCTTCAGGGTTCGGCACGCCCGTGTGGAAATCCCACAATTGCCAGGGCGTCCGGTTCATCAAGGCCTCTGCATAGATGCACGCGACATCCAGGTCTTCCCTGTTGGCTTCGTAAACGGGTTTCATCGCTTCCGCAAAGCCATCGTTGAAGGGCTGATAGTCTTCGATTTCCGGATCTGTGGGATAACGCGACGCCAGGGCCTCGATCAGCGCACGCTCCACCGGCCTGGCCTCCTTCAGCGCCTTTGCGGTGGCAAGCGCTGCATTTGCACGAGCCAGCGCAGGCCCCTTTTCCTCAGGCGTGAAGATTTCCCAGGCCTTGTTGTAATTCGGACCGACACCGTAAGCGATGCCCCAATGAGCCAACGCACAGGCCGGGTCGGCTGCCACCGCCTTTTCGAAACAGACAATCGCCTCTTCGTGATTATAGGCAAATAGCCAGACCAGACCGCGGTCAAACCAGACTTGCGCTTCCGGTATAGACGTCACGACACGCGTATAGCGGCCGAGATCAAAATACTCTGACATGATACATCCCCCCTGATACGCGGCACCAACCCGAGGATCGAGGCTGGCACGCCGAAAACGGCGGTTTCGAGCCGTCTCCAGATGACAGGCACTGGTGCCCAGAGGGTAGTTTGAAATTAAAAGTGACGTAAGGGCAACCGCAAAAGCGCTTCAAGTTTGCTCTGGCGCCGTGCAGACCAATTAACACGAGCCAGTTTTGATCCCCAACAGTGCCGAGCCTTCGCCTAACCCAGCATCCAGTTGAGTATCAGGCGCCAGTCGGTCATGCGGATGGGGGTGCCGTGGGTGCCTGTATCGAACAGCGTAAACTTGATCGGATAGTTCGGAGCCCTGGTCTTTATCTGCTTGAAGAAGTTCGCCTGATCTTCCCAATTGTAGACTTGGTCGAGCGTCCCCTGCCCCATATAGATCGGCACGTTGCGCCCGAGTGCACCTGAAGACAGGAAGTTGGGATCCTTCGGTGAGCCAAGCAGCAGAATGCCGGAAAGCATGCTGGCATAATTGGCGTTCTTTACCAGGTTCCAGCAGATGATGCCGCCCATGGAGCCGCAGGCAACCACGACCTTGGCACGTGGCGACAGCTGCTTCTGATACTGGATCAGGGCCGCCACATCGGCCGTGCCGCGATTGTCGAAGTTCTTTATGTCGACGGTCAGGTAGGCGCCTCCGTTCCTGACCATCAGGTTCTGAACGCGGTTGAAGTTGCCACCGAACGAAACGTCGTTCATGCCCTGAAAGCGGTTGCCGCCCTGCCCGTGAATGTAGATCACGATGGCATTGGCACCACCCTTCCAGTTGCCGGTGCCCATGAATTCGACAACCCGGCCGTTGGCTTTCAGTTCTCCGCTGCCACGGCCCCGCTTCGGTTTGTAGGAGACATAGTTTCCGTAGACCCTGCGTTCGTCGACTTCGTCGCGATCGCGCAGGTCTCGCTGTTTGGAATATTCAACGACGATAAAATCGCCATCATAGAGCGTTTCTGAGACCTTCTTGTATCTGAACAGCCCATCCTTGTAAGGCTTCAAGGCCTCAGCCCACGCTGCCCCTGCCGTGCCCGCAAATGCCAACACCCCGCAAAGCAGAAGGTTCCGGATCAAGCAGGCCGGGCGGGAGTTGAGAAATCGGTGCAGCATGTGGCGTCCTTCAAGGCGCGGATCAAAGACATAATTCTGACCCCAAAGCATCTGGCGTTCAAATCAACGCGGACAAGTGCCCCGAATACCATGAGACCGATCAACAGCGGCAGACCACCGATTCAGGCACCCCTTCCGCACCGACAACCTACGCGGCACCCAAGGCGCATGCAATCGGTGGCGATCCAAAATCCGGCAGGATTTCTCCCCACCCCAGACAGAAGACGCACGAGGCGTTGCTGTTGCCGAATTCGCGTCATCCAGGCTGCCCATTGCGGCTGAACGCAGCTTTTCGCCGGACCCTTGCAAATAGTGCCAAGGCGTTTTGCTGGTCTTTATCCACAAATCCTAACGTTTGTTGAATAAGTCTGCTGCAAATTGCGAATTTAAGGATTTGGTAACCATAAAAATCCAAGACTGCCAGACAGATAGGCCTGCAATGGGTCATCGGCGACACAAGCGGATTTGCAACGGAACACTCGGGAACCCGCTGACAGATCGCCTTCAAGGTGTTGGGGCAGCTTTCGGCATGCGCTCGCAGACGCAAGTTGCTCCAGACAATGCTCGGCAAGGTCAGGAGAAGCCAGATGCCAGTCATTTCCTTCGCAAACGCAAAGGGCGGCGCCGGAAAAACCACGGCGGCTCTGTTGCTGGCGACAGAAGTCGCAGCACGGGGAAAGCGTGTCACCATCTTTGATGCGGACCCGCAGAAATGGATCTCGAAGTGGTACGAGCTGCCACGCAAGAGCCCGGGCATCAACGTCGTCAGCGAAATTTCGCCGGCCTCCATTACAGAGCAGATCACACTTGCCGCCGAAACGTCCGACTATGTGATTGTCGATCTTGAAGGAACCGAAAACCTCATTGTCGCCAACGCACTTTCAGTGTCCGACCTTGTGGTCGTGCCGATCCAGGGGTCTTCGATGGATGCGCGCGGTGGCGCCAAGATCCTGACCCTGATCAAGAAGCTGGAAAAGATCGTCCGCCACGACATCAAGCATTGCGTGGTTCTGACCCGTACCAACGCCGCGGTGACAACGCGTGCCATGAAGGCGGTCCAGGACTTCCTTTCCGCCCAGAATATCGACGTTCTTATGACCCCGATTGTGGAACGCGCCGCGTTCCGCGATCTCTTCGAATTCGGCGGCGGCCTCTCCGGCCTCGACACGTCGCTGGTCTCCGGTGTCGGCAAGGCCCGGGAAAACGCTTCGCTTTATGCCGCGGAAATCCTCGAACGGGCTATCACCGTTCCCAGGAAGCGCTGGTACAACGTGTTCAAGCGGGCGAGTTGACGGCGTTCGTTCCTGTCGTTTTTGCAAGAAAGGCTGCGGCTCAAACCGCGGCCTTTTTCGTATCGTTTGCAGAAGACCGGACCTGCACCCTCCTGCTTGGCATGCCCGGTGTTGATGCCCGGCGTTGACGCCCGGCATTGCCCCGAAGACGGCAGGTCCGAACCGGCCTCAACCAGCCATGGCACAGGCCCGCGAAGCAGGCTATGGTGGCGGCAAGACGATACCCTTCTTGCCGCATACCCTTGATCCATAGGGAGGAATTCATGTCTACACCCCGTCTGCGCAGTGTCCTCGCAGCCACCGTGTGCCTGTTTGCTGCCGGTTGTTACAGTGAAGACGGGAATGTTGCCCTTGGAAACCTCGAGCGAGACAGGGTCGCACTGACCGCAACAGCCAACGAGGTTCTGGTCGAGCTGCCTGTGCCACAAGGAACCTTCTTCAAGAAGGGCACCGTGTTGGCTCAACTGGACCCGGCCGAACAACAGGCCATCGTCGCCCAGGCGAAGGCGGAGGTGCAGAAGGCCAAGGCCAATCTCGTGAAGCTTGAAAACGGCGCCCGCGACGAGGAGATTGCCAAGGCTCGCGCCGCCGTAGCGGGTGCGAAAGCGGAGCTGGAAGATGCACAGGCTTCGTTCGGGCGCTACGACGACCTGACCGGACGCGGCACCACAAGCCAGGCACAGCTCGACAGTGCCAAGGCTGCGCGCGATGCAGCCGACGCGACCCTGAAAAGTGCGCAGGAACAACTGAAGGAGCTTGTCGCCGGCACAAGACCGGAAGACCTTGACATAGCCAAGGCCGAACTGGAAGCCGCCCAGGCAAGCCTCGCCACCCAGGAAAAGATCCTGTCCGATCTGACCATCACCGCCTCGCGTGATGGCACGCTCGACAACCTTCCCTGGAACCTTGGGGAACGGGTGACGGTCGGCAGTCCGGTCGTTGTGATGCTGGCCGGCGATGCACCCTATGCCCGCGTCTATGTTCCCGAACCGCACCGGGTGAAGGTCAAGCAGGGCGACAAGCTGGAGGTGCGAATTGACGGCCTCGACAAGCCGATCGAAGGCACTGTGCGCTGGATCAGTTCCGAAGCTTCCTTCACGCCCTATTACGCGCTCAATCAATCCGAGCGCGCCCGGTTGATGTATGTCGCCGAAGTGCAGTTGCCTGACAGCGCCAACGACCTGCCGAATGGCGTTCCGGCCCAGGTTGTTCTGCCGTGAGTTCAAACGACGGCGACATCGTGATCCGGGCCGAGGGCCTGGTGAAAAGCTTCAAGGGGTTCCGGGCGGTCGACGGGCTGGACCTGACCATCGAGCGCGGCATGATCTATGGCTTTCTCGGCCCCAACGGCTGCGGCAAGACCACGGCCATGCGCATGCTGACGGGCCTTCTCACGCCGACCGAAGGCACCGTTGAAGTGCTGGGGCTTTCCGTTCCCAAGGATGCCGAGACCCTGAAATACAAGATCGGCTACATGACCCAGGCCTTTTCGCTTTATGGCGATCTGACGGTTCTGGAGAACCTCAACTTCATGGCAACGATCTACGGCCTGCCATCGAAGCGGAAGAAACAGCGCATTGCCGAGGTCATGGAGCGATATGAATTGAGCGAGCTGGGTGACCGGTTCGCAGGCAAGATGTCCGGCGGGCAACGCCAGCGCCTGGCGCTGGCAACCGCCGTTCTGCACGAACCGCAGCTTCTGTTTCTGGACGAACCGACCTCGGCCGTTGACCCGGAGTCGCGCCGCCATTTCTGGGAACAGCTGTTCGACCTGGTCGATGGCGGAACGTCCATTGTCGTGACCACGCATTTCATGGACGAGGCGGAACGCTGCCACAAGATTGCAATCATGGAAGCAGGCCAGAAACGTGCTGACGGGGCACCGAAGGACCTGATGGCGGCAATGGGTGCCAATGTCGTGGAAATCGAAGGCCCCAACCTGCGCGAAATCCGCCGCCGGCTGCTGGGAACGGAAGGCATCATCACCGCTGCGCAGCTGGGCGCACGCCTGCGTGTTCTGGTGCGGGACGACATTACCGATCCTGAAGCGTTCCTGAAAAACAAGGACGAGACCAACGGTGCCACGTTGATCGAAAAGGTGCGCCCGAACCTGGAAGATGTCTTCGTGACGGCAACGGGAGAAGGCCGACAATGATCAGACCCCTTTCACGGATATCGGCCATCTTCTTCAAGGAACTCAGCCAGTTGCGCCGGGATCGGATGACTTTCGGCATGGTCATCATGATCCCGTTGATCCAGCTGATCCTGTTCGGCTACGCCATCAACACCAACATTCGCGATATTCCCGTAGCTGTCGTCGATCACAGCCAGACCGGGCTGAGCCGGATCCTGATCCAGATGGTGGAAGCGACCCGTGTCGTAAAGGTGACCGAACGCCTGACCAGCATCGAGGAAGCGGAAACCGCGATCAAGGCCGCGCGCGTGCGCGCCGTTTTCATCCTGCCGGACGACCTCTCCCAGAGGGTCGCCCGCTCGCCCGCCGCCAACCTGGGCACGCCGCCTTCCACCGACGAGGAAACCAGCCGCCCTGTTGCCCAGTGGATCGTCGACGGCTCCGACACCATGATCGCAGGCGCCATCAAGTCGCTGCGCAACATGCCGCTGGCCGAATTGAACCGTCAGGCCCCGAACCGGTCGACGCCGACCTTCGAGGTGGCCCTGTTCTTCAACCCGGAACAGCGTACCGCCATCAACATCGTCCCCGGTCTGGTCGGCATCATCCTGACCATGACCATGATCATGTTCACATCGGCGGCAATCGTGCGCGAACGCGAGCGCGGCAACATGGAAATGCTGATCAACACGCCGGTACGGCCGATCGAGCTGATGATCGGCAAGATCATTCCCTACATCTTCATCGGCCTATTGCAGACGGTGATCATCCTCGGGCTCGGACACCTGCTGTTCAACGTGCCTTTCGGCGACAAGATATTCGATCTCTTTGTTGGCACATTGCTTTTCATCGGAGCCAGTCTGTCACTGGGCCTGGTGCTGTCGACCATTGCCCAAAGCCAGTTGCAGGCAACCCAGATGACGGTGTTCGTGCTGCTGCCGTCCATCCTGCTGTCCGGCTTCATGTTTCCCTATGAAGGCATGCCGGTGATCGCGCAGTATATTGCCGAGGCGTTTCCGGCGACCCATTTCATGCGCATGATCAGAGGGTTCGTCCTGCGGGACGCCGGACTGCTGGAGCTGCACCGCGACGTGCTCTGGATGTGCGGGTTCTTCGTTCTGGGCATGATCGTCGCCGCTTTCCGCTTCAAGAAACGGCTGGACTGAGGAATGTTTGGCCTGAGGCCGGTTGCTTAGCCAACTGCTGTGGTGACCCGGTTTCCTTCCCCCGCCTCCCTCGCGACCTCATCCTGAGGAGCGCATTTCTGCGCGTCTCGAAGGATGGGCGGCATACTCAGGAGCAAGCGGCCCATCCTTCGAGACAGCGCTCACGCGCTTCCTCAGGATGAGGCTGTCTTATTGTGGGAAGTCCGGATAGCCGCCCGTTGGGAGCCAGACTCCCTCGCCCCCTACTTCGGCTGCGGGCCCGTATCGAAACGCGGGTTGGCGGTTTTCAGGACCGGGGTCTGTACAGAGACATTCTCCCGGCTCTCACGCCACACGACGAAGATACCCGAGGCAATGATGACTGCTGAGCCGAGGCCGACGTAGAAATCCGGTGTTTCGGAAAAGAACAGCATGCCGAACAGGCTTGCCCAGAGGATCTGGCTGTATTGCAGTGGTGCCACGACCGCGGCCGGCGCGGCCTTGTAGGCCGAAATCGTCAGGAACTGGGCAATGACCGAGAGAAAGCCGATCGCCGCCATAAGTCCGAGGTCGAGAAGCTCCACCGGCACATAGAAGACCGGCAGCGTCATCGACATGGCCATCATGGACAGGATCATCGGGTAGAGGATCAGGACGGCCGGACGTTCCTTGCCGCCGAGTTTACGCACCAGAATGGTGGAAAGCGAATTGGCGAAGGCCGCTGTCAGGGCAGCTGCATGGCCGAGGGTCAACTCCGTCACGCCGGGACGTAAAACGATTAGAACGCCGATCAAACCGACGATCACGGCAGCCCAGCGCTGCGCCCGCACGGTCTCACCAAGCAACGGTACGGACAAGGCGGTGATCAGAAGCGGCATGGCAAACAGCAATGCATAGACCTCGGCCAGCGGTAGCGCCGTAAAGGCGTAGAACCCGCAGGACATGGCGATAATGGCCAGGCCTGCCCGCGACAGCACCAGCCAGGGGTGTCTTGGACGGAAATTGTCGACTGCTTTGTCCGCCAGCATCATCATCGACATCGGCACGAAGGCAAAAAGCATCGTGAAGAAGATGATCTGAAAGACCGGATAGCTGCCACCGAGTTCCTTGATGATGGCGTCATGCGTGGAAAACAGGGCAAATGCGAGAAGCGCGGCGGCAAGTCCCTTGAGCGATTCAGTCATAGGCCGGGCCTTAATGGTGTGATGGCCGCCCGCAGAAACCGGACGGTTGCTGGGCTGGTTCCGGACGTGACGTCTTGTTTCGTCAGCCGAGCGGTGATGGCAAATCAGCGGTTGGTGGCAATGTCTTGCTTCGATCATCACTGAAACGAAGAAAAGTTCAAGAAAGGCCGCTTCGTTTCAGACGGGTTTCGGACCAAATGACGAAGAGTTTCCACAAAGCAAATGGCGCGGCAGAGGTTTCCCGCTGCCGCGCCATCATTTGCAGTTTGCCAAAACGGCTTTTCAATCCTGGCAACCGGTTCCGGCTCTTTTCAGAGGATCTTGCGCCGCAGGTAGGACGATACGACCTCTCCCACTACCACCAGGGCGATGATTGCCAGGAGCACCATGGAGACTTCCTGCCAGTTGAAGGTATCGATGGCCCCTTGCAGGATCACACCAATGCCCCCTGCCCCGACCAGCCCGAGAACCGTGGATTCCCGCAGGTTGATGTCCCAGCGCAGGATAGTCACCGCAAAGAAGGTCGGCATGACCTGGGGGACGATGGCATAGAGCACCACCTTGAAATGGCTTGCGCCGCACGCCTTCAGCGCCTCGACCGGTTTCGGATCGATTTCCTCGATGGCTTCGCCCAGAAGTTTGCCCAGGAAGCCGATGGAACGGAACATGATTGCAACGATGCCGGCAACAACACCCGGGCCGAAGATTGCCACGAACAAGAGGGCCCAGATGATCGTGTTCACCGAACGCGACGAGACCAGGATGAACCGGCCGAGCCACAGCGTCAGTGCGTTCGGCGTGGTGTTCTGCGCGGCGATATAGGCCACCGGCAAAGCCAGCACGACCGCCATAGCCGTGGCGATTGTGGCAAGGTTTACCGTCTCCCACAACGCACTCAGAATCTGGTCGAGGTGGGTCGGGTCTGGAGGCACCATGCGGCTGAAAAGATCGCCCATCTGGGTCGGCGCGTCCCACACCCACGCCCAGATGATGTTGACGCTGCCGAGGGCCCAGGCAACGACGAGTGCGGTCAGGGCAAAGTAGCCGTAGCGCTGAAACCGTTGGGCCGGCGTATAACGCGCCCAGTCTTGGAGCTGTACCTGTTCCATTATGCGATCCGCTTTCTGATTGCACCGCTGACGGCTTCGGAAATCAGGATGGCACCCACGATGACCATGGTGATGGCCAGGGCGAAGTCGTAGTCGTAGCGCCCGAATGCATTCGCCAGGGTGGCGCCGATGCCACCTGCGCCAACGATACCGACGACCGCCGAGGCTCTCAGGTTACTGTCGAGCTGATAGATGCCGAGTCCGATCTGGCGCTGCATGATCTGCGGGAACACCGCGTAAACCAGTGTGGACAGGAACGGTGCGCCCGCTGCCTTCATGGCTTCGACGGGCCCCGGATCGATTTCCTCGATCTTTTCCGCCAGCAGCTTGGCAACAAAGCCGATGGAGTAGACGATCAGCGTCAGGACACCCGCGAAGGGACCGAAACCAACCGCTTTCACGAAGATGATGGCGACAATTACCGGATGGAAGCTTCGTGCGATGATGATGACCGCCCGGCCAAAATAATAGATCGGGAGCGGTGCGATATTCCTGGCCGCCATGAAAGCGATCGGGATCGACAGCAGGATGCCGCCGACAGTTGCAAGGATCGCGATCTTCAGGCTTTCCATAAACCCGTCGATGAGCAACTCGCTGCGCTGGAAGCTGGGCGGGAAGGCCCCGCCGAAGATCCGCCCTGCACGGCTCAAGCCTTGCATCATACGGTCCCAGTCGATCGGCAGCGTCGCAAAGGTGGTCACGATATAGACCGCTATTGCGACATAAAGGCCGTAGCGCAATAGCGGGTTGGCGATGAAGGGCTGCTTGCGCCAGGTATCCCTCGCCGTACTCATGCCGCAGCGCCTTCCATCTGCCGGTCTTCGTGAGGAACACCGGCGTAGATCTCGTGCATCGCGTCCTTCGTCAGGGCATCCGGCAGATCGTCGAAAATGATCCGCCCATAGCGCATGCCGACGATACGGTCGCTGAATTCCTTGGCTTCATTGACGTTGTGAATGTTGATGATCACCGGAAGCTTCAGTTCGCGTGCGAGGTCCCGCAGCAGCGTCATGATCTGTTCCGAGGTCTTCGGGTCGAGAGAAGCTGTCGGTTCGTCGGCCAGAAGGATTTCAGGTTGCTGCATCAGCGCCCGGATAACGCCGACACGCTGGCGTTCGCCGCCTGAAAGTTCGTCCGCGCGCTTGTTGGCGTAATGGGCGATCCCGACCCGCTCCATGAGCTCATAGGCCCTGCGGATGTCTTCCTTGGGGTAACGTCTCGAAAGCGCTGCCCAGGTCGAGATGTAACCGAGGCGCCCGCTCTGGACATTTTCCATCACGGTCAGGCGGTCAACCAGATTGAAGCTCTGGAACACCATGCCGATGCGGCGGCGGCCGACGCGCAGCTCGCGCTTGCCCAGGCTGGTGAAATCGGTACCATTCAGGAAGATCTTGCCGGAGGTCGGCTCGACCAGCCGGTTGATGCAGCGAAGCAGAGTACTCTTGCCCGCACCCGAAGAGCCGATCACGGAGACGACCTCTTCACCGGGAACCTCGAGGTCCAGGTCTTTGAGCACAGGATCCCCGGCCCCGTAACGTGTCACAAGGCTTGTTATCTTTAGCATGTTTTACCTCGATTGAACCGGCCCGCCGGAGTTCAACTCACGGCGGGCCGTCAAAGCCAGTTGTCTTACTTGGCAAGACCTTGCGGCGTGTATTCAACACCGTTGCTGGCCTGGATCTGCCGGATGACAGCCCACTGATCCTTGTAGGTGATGGGGACGAACTTGCTTACGCCCTCGAATTCCTCACCCAGTTTGTTGCCCTTGAAGTCGAAGCTGAAGAACGCTTCCTTGATTTTTTCAACGAGGGCCGGGTCCAGGTCGTGGGCATAGTTGAAGGAGGTTGTCGGGAACGGATCGCTTTCCCAGACAATGCGCACTTCCTCCGGATCGTAAAGGCCACGTTCCGCCATGCGGTCAACAACTTCGGAAGCGACCGGTGCGGCGTCATAGTCGCCGGCAACCACACCCAGCATCGACTGGTCATGGGATCCGGAATAGATGACTTCATAGTCCTGATCCGGCACGACACCGAGGTCCGGGAACAGGGCCCGCGGCGCCTGGTTGCCCGAGTTGGACGTCGGAGACGTGTGCGCGATGCGCTTGCCCTTCATATCGGCAGGCGTTTTGATATCGCTATCGGCCTGGGTGTAGATCTGAAGGCGGTAGCCGAACTGACCGTCTTCGCTGCCCATGATCGCAAACGGCACAGCACCGGCGAGATTGACGGCAAAAGGCGTCGGGCCGGTCGAGAAGCCCGCGATATGCAGACGGCCGGACCGCATGGCTTCCACTTCAGCCGAATTCGACTGCACGGCGAAGAACTGCACGTCCTTGCCGGTAACGGTTTCCAGATGCTCGATGAAAGGTGCCCAGATGTCGGCGTAAACGGCCGGATCTTCAACCGGAGTGTAGGCGAAGACGAGCGTGTCCGGGTTGCTCAGTTTGGCCGGATCGGACGGGGCATCGGCGACAAGATCGCCATTGGCATCGCAGTAGATGCTATCAAGTGCACCCTGGTTCGCGCATTCAGCTGCATAAGCGGACGAAAGGGCAAAACCGGTCACAAAAGCCACGGAACCGAGCCGGGCCAGCATATTTCTCATATTTTCCTCCCATTACAGATCACTCGCGCCTCACAGCGCATCGCACCGCAAGGCTCTTGAAAGATCGACTTAAGCCTAGCGGGATGTGGCGAGGGAAAACGAGCGGCGAAGTGTTAACAGAAGCTGTTGGACAGCCCTATTTTGTTAACAGTGTTACAACCACCCATGGGCGGGTGAAACAATTGTAACGATATTCTGGTCTCGCAACCTGGTCCTTGTGTTAGACAGCTCATGAAGGTGCAAGAGAGCGACGGCATGGATGCAAGCGCGACAAGACCGGTGATTGCCATCATCGATGATGACGCGGATGTGCGCGAAACCCTGTCTGCTCTCATGGAGGCAAGCGGGTTCGAACCGGTTGCGTTTCAGGACAGCGACGGCTTCAAGGCGGCTGGCAGTCCCCAGGATTTCGACCTCGCGCTGATTGACCTGCGCCTCAAGGGCGAATCCGGTCTGACCCTTGCCATTCACATTCGCGAAACCAGCGAGCTTCCAATCGTCATGCTGACCGGTGTGGGCGACGAGATCGACAAGATCATCGGCCTTGAGACAGGCGCTGACGACTACCTGATGAAGCCGTTCAATCCACGCGAACTCGTCGCCCGCATCCGCGCGGTTCTGCGACGCTACGGGCATGGCGTTTCAGCTGCGAAAGCCGGCAAGGATCAGGAGATCATCTTCGGCGACAAGAGGGTGAACCTGAAACGCAGGGAACTGCTTGACGGCAACGGCGACGAGATTCCGCTGACCAATGCGGAATATGTCCTCCTGGAATATTTCGTGAAGAATCCGGACCGGATCATCCCCCGTACGGACCTGATGCGCGAGATCGGCAGCGACATGCAGCGCTATGTCGACCGGACCATCGATGTCCTGATCCTGAGGTTGCGCCGCAAGATCGAGAACGTCCCGTCCAAGCCCGTTCATCTGCAAACCCGCCGCGCACAGGGATATATCTTCGTCCTGCAGGCGGACGGACCATGAGCACGTCCCGGCTCCGCCAACCCAGTATCCGCTCGCTGCTGCTTTCCTCCATCGGCCTGCTTCTTGTCGTGGTCATGGTTGTCGGGGCCATTGCCCTCATCACTCTCAACAGCGCCGAAGAGCAGCTCGGCACATTTCACGACCAGACCTTGAGCGACGTTTCCGACGCCCTGGAACTTTCCGGCAACGCGTCGAAACTGGCCGCCTCCGCGCCCTTTCTGATGACGCTAAGCCCCAGCTTCCAACTGGAAAGCGAGGCCGAACGAATTCTCGCAACGCTTGATCACATCGAGACACTGGGTGGTGGCGATCCCGACCTCATCAGGCCTCTTGCCCGCATCCGGGTCGCGATCACCGATCTGGCCCGCGCAATGGTTCCACAAGGCAGGAACGCTGCAGAACTCGCACTGATCGATCAGGATCTGGAGCGCCTTCAAAAACGCTTCAGGAGGCTCGCACAATCTCGGGACCAATCGCCTGAGGACCGTCAGGACTGGTCAGCCCTGCAGCAACTGGTCATGGCGGCCATCGGTGCGTTGCGCAGTCAGGAGCTGATCAAGGTCGGCGAGCAGCAAAGCAGCTTCCGGCGTATCCGTCAGGACATTGCTTCCAATGCCCCTGCCGCCGTACGTGCCGCCTTGGCCGAGGTCGATGACGCCGTGATGCGGCGGGGCGACCTGTTCTCGCTGCGTTATGCCAGCCTCGCTGCCAAGCTCGATGCCGAAAACGCACTCTTCCGTATTCGCACAGAGCTCGCGCAGGTGAACGCCTACGCCCTTCAGAAGGTGACGGACACAAAGCTGCGGCTTCGCGATTCACGCGACAAGACAACGACCAGCATTACCTTTGCAAAGGCCGTCATTCTTGTCCTGACCGGCATCAGTTTGATTGTTGCCATCGGCTCCGCCCTGTTTGTCTCCCGCTACGTGGTTCGCAACCTGCACCAGATCACCGCAGTCATGCGGCGGCTGGCAGCAGGAGACCTGAAGGCGCGGCTCCCCAAGAAGGCAAGCTCGTCGGACGAAATCGGGCAGTTGTCAGAGGCCTTCCGCAAGTTCCGGTCCAACGCCCTGCGCCTGGAACGGAAAACCAGGGAAGTCTGGCGTCGAAACGAGCTTTTCATCACCGTTTTCCAGAACATAAGCGACGGTGTCGCGGTCCTGTCGCCAACCGGGCAGATCCTGGCCGAAAATGATCGTGTCCGGGAGTTGTTGCGCCTTGAAAGGGCTGGCCGCGGCAAACGCATGACTTTGCCGGAACTTCTGGAAAAGTCACCGTTCGAACGCCGCGCCAATGAAAACGACCGCGCCGGATTTGGCGAATACGCCGACACCACCGGCCGCGTGCTGGAAGTGCGCCAGTCGGCATTGCCCGACGGCGGCTCGGTTTGGCTGTTTTCCGAAACGACGGAACGCAAAAGGATCGACGAACGGCTGGAAGAAATCCGGCGAGTGGAAAGCCTCGGCAAGGTGACAGGCGAAGTTGCCCATGACTTCGGCAACATTCTGTCCACGATCTCCGGAAATCTTCACATGCTGGAGGGCGAGCTTAGCCCCAAGGCCTCCGTGCTGAAAGCAAGGATCAATGACGCCGTCGAACTCGGTGTTTCGCTGATCGAGAGGCTTCTGGCCTTCGCCCGCAAACAACACCTTGCCCCCATCGAAACCGATATCGCCGTGATTGCGGAAGGCATGGAAGACCTGTTGTCGATGGCCCTGCCCGAAACCGTAACGCTGACGATCAGGTGCGACGAAGGCCCGATGCATGCGCGGATCGACCCCGGCCAGCTGGAAAGCGCCATATTGAACCTGTGCGTGAATGCAGGTCAGGCCATCGAAGACCAAGGACATATCGAAATTGCCGTGACGCGGCAGACAGACGGGACGATCTCGCTATCGGTGCAGGATGATGGCTGCGGCATGGATGCAGATACGTTGCGCCAGGCCGCAGAGCCTTTCTTCAGCGCCCGCGCGAACGGTGAAGGCACGGGCCTAGGGCTGTCCATGGTGCACGGGTTCGCGCACCAGTCAGGCGGCACCATCCACATTGCATCGCAGCCGGGGCGCGGAACCTGCGTAACGTTGACCTTTCCCCAGCAGCCTCGTGGACAAACCGCCCATTCTGTCGAGACCGTGGCCGGAAACGGGATCGGGCACGCACTTGTGGTTGATGACGACCGGAGGTCGGCAGCTGCGATATCGGACCTCATGACAAGGTTCGGGTACAAGGTGACGACAGAGCATTGTTTTGAGGATGCCAAGGTCAGGATTGGCCGCGACATGCCCTATTCGATCATGGTGACGGACTTGCAGCTCGACAATGGTCACTCGGGCTGGGACCTTGTGGCGAAAGCTCTTGATGTGCACCCCGATTGCCGGGTCGTTGCCGTTTCGGGGCATCTGCCACAGGACGACCAGTTTTCAGACAGATTTCCGGAACGTTTTTCGAAGCTGCCCAAGCCGGTGGATGCGGAAGCACTGGCCGAAAAGATTGGGATGCAGCTCAACGCACCTGCCTGAGCAGGCGCGAACCGAACCGAAGGCTCGGTTCAGATCAAACGAAGACCCGTGCCAGTGTCGCGACCGCGAGCGCAGTTGCGGCCCGCTTCGGGCCTGCAAGATCCGACGTGGTTCCGCCAGGCACCATCAGGTTGATCCGGTTGAGGTCCGTTGCATCCAGATGATCGAGATCGGCCGATTTGGCGGCTTCCTCGGCCGACAGGCGGATTTCGTCGAGCATGCGCACAAGGCCCTGCCAGATATGGATAGGAGGAGCCTCGCTCGTATTGCACCAGCGAAGAATTTCATCTTCAGATACATTGAGCACCATCGCAGCCTCACTCGTATCGAGACCGAGATATGTCATCATATCACTGAAGTTACTCATTCTTTTCCCCAAGACGCTCTGCGCCCTAAACACCAGAACGTACATTTTGCACTGCAATATGGCAAAAATCCAGTTCTTTACGGGAATTGAGTTAACCAATGCGCCAGCAAAGCAGGCGGGCAGCAACGCAATGCTGCGATTCTTGGCGGTTCTCTTGGTATTTTTGGCAAGAGGGTCCCATTGCAATTGACCAGCGCACTAGGTGGAAGAGCCAATTATCTGAAATATCTGATGAAAATTGATATCGGTGGAAAACGGTCGCCTGCCCGATTGTCCGGTTCGGTTAATGATAGGTTTATCCGACCAAATCAACCTGACCAATTGTGCCGCCGGACTCTTTGATGAAGTTCAAGGGAAAATCCTTCATTGCCATCGTTCTGAGCCCGGAACCGCCCTTCGCGGACTGGTTCCGTGAAATCGACCGGATCATCGAACGCTCGCCGGGATTTTTCATCGACAGGCCGATCATTCTGGACGTTCGGGGAACCAAGATTCCGATTGAAGAGCTGGAACAGCTTCTTGCCGAACTTTCCGAACGCTCGATCCGAGTGATGGGAATTGACGGTGTCGCCGGAACACGCCTGAAAGCCGGCATGCCGCCGAGCTTTTCCGGTGGCCGTCTGGCGTCCGACGTGGATGTCCCGCCCCCTGCAAACGCTTCGGCCGTGGCTGGAAACGGTTCTGAAACCGAAAAGCCGGACGCCAAGGACGCAGATGGCTCGACCAGGAACACAACTGCAAAGTCCAAGAAGACAGCCGCTGAGCCCAAAGCCAAGGAGAGCAAGGCAAACGGTGACAGCGATGTCGAACCGGAAGCGTGGGAGACCTCGCCGGCCAGCATCGCAAGCGGATCTTCCATCGTGATTACCGAACCGGTGCGCTCGGGCCAGAGCATCCTGCATCCGGAAGGCGACGTCACTGTCATCGGCTCCGTGAGTTCCGGCGCCGAAATAATCGCCGGTGGCTCGATACACGTTTACGGCGCCCTGCGCGGACGTGCATTGGCCGGTGTCGCAGGGAAAGACAGCGCCCGTATCTTCTGTTCCAAGCTGGATGCGGAGCTGGTTTCCATCAACGGGCTCTACAAGGTCGCGGACGATTTCGATGGCGCCCTGCGCAACGCACCTGCGCAGATCCGCTTCGAAAACGAGACCCTCGTCTTTGAAGAGCTGAACTAACCACAGGGCCGGCTGCAGAAGGCCGCCGGACTGACAACAAAAACAGGACGAACACCATGAGCAACGCTACTGTCGTTGTGGTCACGTCAGGCAAGGGCGGCGTGGGCAAAACCACCACCACCGCAGCTATCGCCTCGGCGCTTGCCAAAGAAGGCTACCAGGTCTGCGCCATCGACTTCGACGTCGGGTTGCGCAACCTCGACCTGATCATGGGTGCGGAACGGCGGGTCGTGTTCGACCTCGTCAACGTGGTGCGCGGCGAAGCTTCGATCAAACAGGCGCTGGTGCGCGACAAGAAGCTGAACAACCTCTACCTGCTGCCGGCCTCCCAGACCCGGGACAAGGACGCATTGACCGAAGAGGGCGTTGCCAGCGTCATCAGCGAATTGCGGATGTATTTCGACTGGGTGATCTGCGACAGCCCCGCGGGCATCGAACGCGGTGCGACGCTGGCCATGCGCCATGCGGATGAGGCCATCATCGTGTCCAACCCGGAAGTGTCGTCCGTACGCGACTGCGATCGGATCATCGGCCTGCTCGACGCGAAGACCAAGATTGCCGAAGACGGCGGCCGGATGCCTAAGCACCTGATGATCACCCGTTACGACACCGAGCGTGCCAAGACCGGTGACATGCTGGCAACCGACGATGTCGTCGACATTCTCTCCGTGCCGCTCATCGGCGTCGTGCCGGAAAGCAAGGACGTGCTGAAAGCGTCGAACGTCGGTCTGCCGATCACGCTGTCGGACGAAAATTCGCCTGCCGCAAAGGCCTATACCGAGGCCGTGCGCCGTCTGCTGGGTGAAAATATCCCGGTCACAATCCCTGAGGAAAAGAAGGGCCTGTTCGGCAAGTTCTTCAAGGGGAGGGCCGCATGAACATCCTGAGCCTCTTTGGCAAAAGAGGTGAAAGTGCCTCTGTTGCCAAGAACCGGCTGCAAATTCTGCTGGCGCACGAACGGGCCGACGACGGCTCCGACGCGGTCCTGATCTCAAGTCTGCGGGAAGACATCCTTGCCGTCGTGGCAAAGCGCGTTGCGATCGACCCGGACTCCGTCCGTCTCGAAATGGACAGGACCGGTGACGTCACCACGCTCGGCATCGATATCGAATTGCCGCCAGCGAAAGCCTCCTGACGTTCAAGACCGGCCTTCTGGCCGGTCTTTTCCTATCAGCCCGGCTGAGCTGCCGACTGAATGGGGACATGCCGGAAATCCAGCAGGTCGGAAGAATAGACCGCAACCTGTGCCCTGCCCCGCCGTTTCGCCGAATAAAGTGCAACATCCGCCTGGCGAAGCAGTTCCGAAGGCTTGTGCGAAAAAGCGACGCCGACACTGGCTCCGAAGGTATAGGTAGCACCGTCCAGGTTCACCGGCCGGCTGAGTTGTTCCACGATCGCCCGGCTTGCCGAAAGCACCCGCTCGCGCCGTGCCCTGCCGAACACAATGACGAACTCATCCCCGCCCAGCCGGACAACCGTGTCGTCCGCATTGACAAGGCCGGTCAAAGCTTCCGCGACATGCAAAAGCACCAGGTCCCCTGTTTCATGGCCGTAGGTGTCGTTTATTTCCTTGAACCGATCAAGGTCGACATAGAGCAGCGCGTGACCGTCTGCCAACGGCTTGACGTCTTGCAGGAGCGCCAGCTTTTCATCCAGCAATCGCCTGTTGCCCAGCCCCGTCAGAGGGTCGCTCCTGGCCTGATTGGCCAGTAGTTCCTTGACCTTGTCCGCCTGGTGTTTGGCTTCCGCAAGCGCCCGGACCGTATCTGTTGCACGGTGGAAGAACATGCGCGCGGACAAGTACATGCCGAGATAGACCGCCAACACCCCAAGGGCCAGAAGAGGCAACATCCGAAATCCGGCCAGTTCCGGGTTCCAAACGAAAAACCCGAGGTGCCGCCTGTCCACGGTCTCAATGTCGTATCCAGCCTGCCAGAAGGCCGGGGGTATTTGCGCCAACCCAAGACCGGGCAAGTGATATTTCTCCGCCATATCCGCCAGGACTGAGGCATTGATAGGCCGTGCGAAGACCAGCACATGATCGGTACTGGTGTCGCTGTCCTCTGTGTAGGACGTCAGCAAAACAGCGCTGGCGAGGTAAAGCGTCTCAAGGTTCCCAACCAGACCTGTTGCCGGAACCGGCGCCTCATCCTGCGGCGTATTTCGGGCATCGGCAATCAGAACGCTCATCGAAGGCCCATAGCGAACCCGCAAGTCCGTATTGGCGACCTTGCCTTCCACCACATGAACCTTGGGCTGGTTGTTGCCATCCAGCAGGTGGATCCCGTCGATCTGCAGTTCTTCCTGCATGTAGTCGACAAAGGTTTCCCGTATCCAGGTCATATCAAAGGATTCGACAAGGTTTTCGACCGCGTCGTTCCAATAGCCGTACTCAAGCGTGATGTCCGCCAGATGATCGGAGCGATCGCCAAGCATGGCCGTGAAAATATGTTCTGAAGATCGGATGGAATTGCGGTCAAGGGTCCAGGAAAGGAACGACACAAACGCCATCAGGCTCACCGCGCTGATGATCACGGTTATCCAGAACGGCTTGGACAGACGGCGGATTTCTACCGCTTGCGCTTCGCCCTTGGCCTTTTGAAGCGGCGGCGAACCATGCCCGACAGGCTCGTATCGCACTTGCTTATTCGCTCTCTTAGCTGCATTCCAGCTGGAATACCTATATTCCGGCAGCTGCAAGTATCCTAGAGAAGCCTTTCAGCTCTATCAACACAAGAAATATTATTTAAAATCAATACTTAGCCAAATATTTCACAAATACTCGACCTGAAAGACAATAACCGTTAAAAATTACAATAAATTATCCTCAAAACAACTTTCATGAATCCGCATTAGTCACGAGCCAACTTCTGAAACTCGAAATCGTTTCTTGTGAAAAACCCAAGCGAGATAACATAGCCCCCCGTGGACAGCGCACGGTTCGTGGGGCGCGGCGAAGAGCCTGATAAAGGTTGAGGCCAGCCAGGTGGTCCGGCTCCCATGCTCATTCCTCTCAGCCCCTGAGGTAACCCCATATCAAAGATACTGGGGCGCTCAGTGAACGGAGAAAGGCTGGAGCCGAGTTTTCCGGTTACGCCTCGTAGACGATCTCGCGGGTTTCGCGGAATTTCACGTCCGGGAATTTTTCGGTTACGTGACCGATCTCCCAGGCGTTCTTGAACAGGAACACCGGCTTGTCGTCACGGTCATTGGCGATCGACATGCGGTGGCCTTCCAGCATCTTCTGCAGGGTCTGGCTGTCTGTTTCGATCCAGCGGGCGGTGGTGTAAGGCACTGCTTCGAAGCCGATTTCAGTGCCATACTCCGCCTTCAGCCGATCCACCACGACATCAAGCTGCAGTGCGCCGACCACGCCGACGATCCAGTTGGAGCCGAGATCCGGTTTGAAGATCTGAACAAGGCCTTCTTCGGCCAGGTCCTGAAGGCCCTGACGCATCTGTTTGACGCGCATAGTGTCGGACAGGCGTACGCGGCGCAGGATTTCCGGTGCGAAGGCCGGCAGGCCGGTGACGTGGATGTTCTCGCCTTCGGTCAGGGTGTCGCCAACACGCAACTGGCCATGGTTGGGAACACCGATGACGTCGCCCGGATAGGCAAGGTCGGCGATTTCCCGTTCCTCGGCAAAGAAGAAGATCGGTGCGGAGACGGCAATCTGCTTGTCGGCGCGAACGTGCTTCAGCTTCATGCCGCGCTTGAAGGTGCCGGAGCACAGGCGCACGAAGGCAATGCGGTCGCGGTGCTTGGGGTCCATGTTTGCCTGCACTTTGAAGACGAAGCCGGTGACCTTGTCTTCCTGCGGCATGATTGTGCGCCCGCCTGTCGCCGGCTGCGAATGCGGCGGCGGGGCGAAGTCGGCGATAAAATCGAGCACTTCCTCGATGCCGTAGTCACGCAGCGCCGAGCCGAAGAAAACCGGCGTCAGGTGCCCTTCCAGGAAGCTTTCCTTGTCGAATTCGGCGTAGCCTTCGGCGCCCAGTTCGACGTTCTCGGTCAATTCATCCATGATCCGGTCGAACACGGTGCCGGTCAGGACCTCGTCATCAAGACCGGAAACGTCCTTGGTCTGGGTAAAGGCACCACCGCGCTCGCCGTCGGACGTGTGGAATTTCTTCTGCTGCCAGTCATAGACACCGAAGAAGTCCGAGCCCATCCCGACGGGCCATGTCTGCGGAGAGACGTCGAGAGCCAGTGCCTCCTGTACCTCGTCCAGAATCTCCAGCGCATGCCGGCCTTCACGATCGATCTTGTTGACGAAGGTGATGATCGGGATGTCGCGCAGGCGGCAGACTTCGAACAGCTTGCGTGTCTGGGTTTCGATACCCTTTGCAGCGTCGATCACCATGATGGCCGCATCGACGGCGGTCAGCGTGCGATAGGTATCTTCGGAGAAGTCCTCGTGACCAGGCGTGTCGAGCAGATTGTAGACGATGCCCTTGCGCTCGAAGGTCATGACGGAGGACGAGACGGAAATGCCGCGTTCCTGCTCGATCTTCATCCAGTCGGACCTTGCACGGCGGCGTTCGCCGCGGGCGCGCACTTGGCCCGCCGCCCGGATCGCGCCGCCTGAAAGCAGCAGCTTTTCGGTCAGGGTCGTCTTACCGGCATCCGGGTGTGAAATGATCGCGAAGGTGCGCCGGGACTGATAAGGCGCCGTGCCGTTTAGGCCAGTCATGAAGATCTCCTGATCCCAAATCCGGCGGGGCCGCGCAAACACGCCGGGAAAACCGGGGCGCAACCTTCCACTCAGAGCCGGACGGATTGATGTTTCGTTGGCGGAAGGTCATAGAGAGAATTCTTGAAGATTTCCAGTAGAGAATCGCCGATTTGCCCCGACAGTCCGAGGAGACCCCATGAGCCGAAGCAAATGTCTGATCGTCGGCCTGGTGATGATTGCCGCCACAGCGGCCATTCTCCTGGCCATGGGGCGGATCCCGATCTGTGATTGCGGCTATGTCCTGTTGTGGACACCGGCCAGCGATGTCGCCGGTTCCTCGCAACATATCGCCGACTGGTACACGCCCTCGCATATCATCCACGGCTTCCTGTTCTATCTGTTCCTGTGGCTGGTTTTCAGACGCAGTTCCGTCGGTGAGCGCGCGCTCGGAGCGATCTTCATCGAAGCAGCCTGGGAAATTGTCGAGAACAGCCCGTGGATCATCGACCGGTACCGCGAAGCGACCATTGCCGTTGGTTACACCGGCGACAGCGTCCTGAATTCCGTCTTCGATATTCTTTGGATGCTCGCCGGCTTCTTCTTTGCCTGGCGCATGCCGGTCTGGGTCACGATCCTGGTCGGGATTGCTTTCGAACTGCTTGCGCTCTGGGTGATAAAGGACAATCTGACGCTGAACGTTCTGATGCTGGTCTACCCGGTGGAGGCGATCAAGGTCTGGCAAGGCGGGTAGGCACTGCCACCTGCTGCCACCCCCCCTACGCCGTTATCGTTGAACCTGACGAGAGAAATACATCCGAGTGAAGCTCAGAGCTGAAACAGCTTGTGCTTTTTCAGGAGCTCGATCAGCACCTCGCGGGCATCCTGGCGATGAAGATGGTGGCGCTGGCGTGCCGCCTGGGCGTCGCCCTTGCGGATCGCGTCGAAGACCGCCCGGTGGTCTTCGTTGGACTTGACCGGCAGCGGGCGAATGTAAAGCGTCATGGCGCGTGCCCGGCGCACCTGATTGGACATCATCGAGACGATGGACTGGACACGCGAGTTGCCACCGAGGCGGACAAGCTCCGTGTGGAAGGCATCATCGGCTATCGCCCAGGCTTCCCGGTCCTCACGCTCCAATGCATCTTCCATGGCCTCGATCGCCTGCTTGAGATCCGCAAGATCCGTTTCCGAATAGCCTTTTTCAGCGGCTTCTTCGGCAGCAAGACTCTCCAGTTCGGTCAGGATGGCGTAGATTTCCTCCATGTCCTTCAACGACAAGGTGGCGATGCGAACACCCTTGCGTGGTCGCACCTCCAGAAGGCCTTGCTGGGCCAGCATCAAGGTTGCCTCGCGCACCGGTGTGCGGGACATGCCAAGCCGGTCAGCAAGTTCGCTTTCGAGATGATCGGAGCCGGCCGCCAGTTCACCGTCGAAAATGAGCTGGCGGATCTGTTCCATGGCCTGGGTGGTGATGGTCTTTTGTTTCGGAGCCTCAAGCACAGTCAAACTCCCGGATTTTCTGCCCCTTGCGGTCCGACTCATAGATGGCCTGTTCGATTGCAATCACCTTCAGGTAGCTCCGCGCCTCGTTTTCCAGCGGCTTTCCATCCAGGAGACCGTCTACAACATGGCTTATCAGATTCTTGACGCAATCGCCGCCAAAGCCAGGCCAATCCTGTGCCGCCAGCAGAAGAGTTTCGTCCTTGTCGCCGAAATGACGCAAGCGCACCGAGCCGTCGCCTTTCAATGTCAGAGTTCCCCGAGTGCCCTCCAAGAGAGCTTCACCAAGTGTGGTTCTGCAATTTTCGGCGGCGTGGTCCAGAAGCCTGTTGCCGTCGAAGAGCGCTCTCACCCCGTTTGAATAGTCGAAAATGAAATAGCCGGCGTCCTCTCCCTTGATGGCCGGGTTGAGCCTGCGAAGATCCGCATAGACCGCCTCGGGCTCGCCGATCAGGTAGCGAAACGTATCGATCCAGTGAACGCCGGTCTCATGGATCAGCAACCTGGGCATTTCCTGAAAATACGGCTGCCGGTCCAGATAGGCCTTCGGCCCCTGCCCGTCCCCTGTGCGCAGCCGGAAAGTTACCTGAAGCAAATCGCCAAGCAGTTGCCGTTCCAGAGCCTGTCGGATTGTCCGGTACCAGGGCTGGAAGCGGAAGTTTTCATGGATGACGATGATTACGCCGGCTTCTTCTGCCAGCTTCGTTGCCTTCCGGGCTTCCTCGAGCGAGGTACAGAACGGTTTCTGACAGATGATCGTCTTCACCCCCTTCCTGATTGCAAGCTCGATGGCGCTGAAATGCGTCGGCGGTGGCGTGATGATGTCCAGCAGATCGGGTTTCGCCATCTTCAGCATGCACTCCAGATCACTGAAGGCAGTCAGTCCAGTGGCCTTCGCCTTCGCGGGATCCTGATCACAGGAACCGACCAGCCGAACCCGTTCGACCCTGCGCCAGGCATCGTAGTGAAACTGGGCAAAGTAGCCCGCTCCAAGACAGGCAACGCGTAACGTGTCCGAGACGCCCAGGTCTTTTGCAGAGCCGTCGTTCATCTTTTTTCGTCCTCCCGCACACTCCTGAAATCGGCAGAAGACCCGAAGGCTTTCCCTGTTTCGAAGCGGCAATTCCATCATTGGATTTTTGATAGTCGACATTAGCGTCGTTGACAAGGGATTGGTTAGCGTATACGCAATCGAATGTGTAAATTGATACGGCCTTGGAGCGGCCGTGGGAGGAGATTGAAATGCTTGACAAGAAATCCTTGAGCCGCCTGCTGATGAGCGCGGCAATTCTCACAATGGGCATGAGCGGCGCGCAGGCTGTCGAAACCTTGCGATTCAGCCATACGGACAACCCTGGCGGATCCCGTCAGCAGGCTGCAGAACTGTTTGCGGAGAAGGTCGCGGAATATACGGACGGCCGTTACGAAGTTCAGATCTTCCCGTCCGGATCGCTCGCAAACGATCCGAAAGCCATTGAACTGCTGCAGCTTGGCGGCATCGACTTCACGGTCTCGGCCACGGGCAGCTACGCCACGCACATGCCGACGCTGAACCTCACTGCCATGCCCTTCCTCGTCGACACCTACGAGCAGGGTTGGGAACTCTATGACAATTCCGAATGGCTGCAGGGAGAATTCGCCAAGCTGCCGGAAAAGGGTTTCCGGGTACTGTCGACTTGGGAAGCCGGGTTCCGCAGCTTCACCACCAACGAACCGCTGAATTCGCCAGAAGACGCCAAGTCCATGAAAATGCGCGTCTTCCCGAACGACATGATCCGCTGGTCGATGGAAGCCATCGGTTTCCAGACGGTCGTGATGCCGATTACCGACGTCTACATTTCCATTCAGCAGGGCATCGTCAACGGCCAGGAGAACCCGGTCGACACCATCAAGTCACTGCGGTTCTATGAAGTTGCGCCCTACATCACGCTGACACGCCACGTCTACAGCCCTCTGCCCCTGACGGTCGCCGAAAAGACCTGGCAGTCCTTTTCCGACGAAGACAAGGAAGCCGTGATGAAAGCTGCAGCCGATTCCGCAGCCTTCAGCCGAAACCTCGTCAAGAGTTCGGTCGAAAGCCAACTCACGGAAATGCAGGAATCCGGCGCCACGGTCAGCGTTCCCGATATCGCGCCGTTCCGCGAGGCTGTGCAGTCGGTCTACGCAAAGGCCAAGGATGTCTACGGCGAGGAAGCCGTCGACCAGATCCTGTCAGATGCGGCAGCGATCCGCGAAAAACTCCCGGCCCAGAACTGATCAGGCAACGAGATCAACGCACGGGTGATCGAGCCGGTTGCCCGTTGAACAGTTGATCGTTTCTTGTGGGTCGGAGCGCCAAACGGCGTTCGAAAGAACGCAGGGTGCTCCGGGGCTCAACAGCCGGAACCGCACGTCACGCGGCGGTTCCGGCCCTTTTCAAGAAGAGACGACCCTTGGATTACCGAGATCACTATCCGGCTGCGCTTCGCTGGCTCAGTCACCTGGTCGATATATGCCTGGCGCTCGGCGGCTTTTCGATCGTCACCCTGGTGTTCTGCAACGCCTGGCTTCGCGGCTTCGCCGGCTTCGACCTCGCATGGTCGCTGGAAGTGACCAGCTTCCTGCTGCTCTGGAGCACCTTCATCGGCTGTGCGGCAGCGGTTGCCCGGGGCGCGCACATGCGCGTTACCGAAGTTGTCGAGAAACTGGTGCCGCTGACGGGTCAACGTGTCTTGTCGATCGCAATCGACGTGATCATTGTCGTCCTGCTGCTCAGCCTGATCTACACCGGTGTCAATATCTCGATCCATACCTGGGCACAAAAGACAACGGTTCTCTACTGGCCTGTCGGTCTGCTCTACGCGTCCATGCCAGCCGGCATGACACTGACCCTGATCTTCCATCTCTTCAACATGGTCTACGACCTCAAAAATCCTGTCGTTCCTCATGCAGCGCACTCAGATGGCGGCGAGGCCCTCTCATGATCCTGATCTTCGTTGTTGCGGTCTTCCTGACCTCCGTTTTCATCGGCATTCCGCTGGTCTGGGCAATTCTGATCACCGCTGTCCTGCCGATCATTGTCTTTGATCTCGGTTACCCCTTGCAGGCGCTGTTCCTGAATTTTATCGGCGGGGTGGAGCCGAACCACTTCCTTGCGATCCCGCTCTTCATCGTCGCCGGGGAAATGATGAGCCGCGGCGGTGTCGGCCTGCGCATCATCGGCTTTGCAAGGGCAGCCTTCGGCTTCATGGCAGGCGGGCTCGGCATGGTCGTCGTCGGCGCATCCATGATTTTCGGCGGCATTTCGGGTTCGGCCATTGCCGACAGCGCAGCCATCGGTTCGGTCATGATCAAGAACATGTCCCGCGAGGGCTACAACACCGCCTTCGCCGCCGGTCTGGTGGCGGCAGCCGGGACGATCGGCATCATCATCCCACCATCCATTCCGATGCTGATCTACGGCTTTGTCGGCAACGTTTCGGTTGCCGATCTCTTTCTCGGTGGCATGGTTCCCGGCATTCTGTTCGGCGCCCTGTTCATGGCGGTTTGCTATTATGTCGGCAAGACCACCAAGTGCGACCCCGGTGGGCGCACCACGACCTTCAAGGAATTGACCAGTTCCTTCATCGGTACCGCCCCTGCCCTGTTCATGCCGATCGTGATCCTCGGCGGCATTTTCACCGGCTGGGTAACCCCTACGGAAGCCGCGGCCCTTGCCGTCGTCTACGGCCTGTTCGTGACAACTGTTGTCTACCGGGACTTCAAACTCCGCGATCTGCCGCGTCTTCTTATCGACAGCTTCGTCACCAGCGCGGTGGTGATGGTCGTGATCGGTGCAACGACAGTCCTTGGCTGGCTGATCACGCTTGAACAGATGCCCCAGATCCTGGTCGGTTTCGTGCAGGCGTTTTCAACCGGACCCTGGATGTTCCTGTTGCTGGTCAATGTCGTGCTTCTGGTCCTCGGTCTCGTTCTCGATCCGGTTCCTGCAATCCTGCTGACGGCACCGCTGTTCCTGCCGACCGCGCAAGCCTTCGGCGTCGACCCGGTCCATCTGGGTGTGATCATGACCTGCAATGTGGCCGTCGGCCTGTTCACACCTCCGGTTGGTGCAACACTTTATGTTGCCTCGCGGATATCCGGCGTCGGTGTTTTGTCGATCGCCCGCAACATGGCACCGCTCTACATAGCCGCAATCGCCGCCCTGCTCGCCGTGACTTACATACCCTTCCTTTCGATGGGTATGGTGAACCTGTTCCGCTGAGGAGAAGAACATGTATGCCGTAACGGTGGTGTTTCAGATCAAGGCCGAGGCGGTGAAGGATTTTCTGCCGCTCATGATCGCAAACGCCGAAGCGTCCCTGAAGGACGAACCCGGATGCAGGCAATTCGACGTCTGCACCGCCCCTGATCGCCCCGGCGATGTGTTTCTCTATGAACTTTATGACGACGCCGACGCCTTTCAGGCGCATCTGCAAACCCCTCACTTCAAGTCGTTCGATGCAAAGGTTGCCGGGATGATCGCGCAGAAAACGGTCCGAACCTACGCGAAGGTGGCCTCATGAGCCCCTGGCAGGTTTTCGCGGTCAAATATGCCGACAGGAATGCGCGCACGCGCAAGGACAGTTTTCTGTTCGACGACAACCACGACCAGCCACACGAGATGGATTACTTCATCTGGGTGCTGCGGCGGCAGGACGAGATCATCCTGGTCGACACAGGTTACGACGGCGAGGAAGGCGCGCGGCGCGGCCGTCCTGTCCGGCTCAATCCGGTAGAGGCCCTGGCCCCTCTCGGCATTGAACCTGAGGCCGTGACGACCATCATCGTCACCCATCTGCATTATGACCACGCGGGCGGCTTGAAGCATTTTCCCAATGCCACCATCCATCTGCAGGCAGCGGAAATGGCTTTCGCCACAGGTCCCTGCATGTGCCAGGGCGCGATGAAGGCTCCCTACACCGCGGACCATGTCTGTGAAGCTGTGCAAAGGCTCTACTCTGGCCGGGTAATCTTTCATGAAGGAGATGGCGAAGTCCGGGAAGGACTTACAGTTCATCGCATTGGCGGGCACAGCAAGGGGTTGCAGGCGGTTCGTGTACTGACAGAAGCTGGCTGGATGTGCCTGGCTTCCGACGCAGCGCACTACTACGAGAATTTCCTGGAAGCCAAACCGTTCCCGATCGTGGTCGACATGCAGGACATGCTGGATGGTTTTGGAACCATTCAGCACCTTGCCAGCTCGATAGACCTTGTTGTGCCGGGACATGATCCCCTGGTGCGAACGCTCTTTCCGCAACACGGCCCGGACCACATCTTCCGTCTCGACCGTGGTCCGCTCAAGGGGATCCGCTCATGAAGCTGGGCGTGATCGCGGATGATTTTACCGGAGCCTCCGACATTGCATTGATGCTGTCGGAAGGCGGCATGACGGCGGCTCAATATGTCGGTGTACCCGATGTTCCGGCACTAGCGTCGGTGGACGCCGGCATCATCAGTCTGAAGTCCCGAACGATCCCAGCTGCAGAGGCAGTTGCCCAGTCCCTGCGAGCCTGCGACTGGCTGACCGATCAGGGATGCAAGCAGATTGTCTTCAAGATCTGTTCGACGTTCGATTCGACCGACGAAGGCAATATCGGCCCGGTGGCGGAAGCCCTTGCCGACAGGCTTGGCGAGACATGTGTGATCGTCTGCCCGGCCTTTCCGGAAAACGGACGAACCGTCTACCAGGGACATCTCTTCGTCGCAGACAGGCTTTTGAGCGAAAGCGGCATGCGCCACCATCCGTTGACGCCGATGGGCGACCCGGACATCCGGCGCGTGCTGGCTCGTCAGACGTCCTGGGCAGTCGGTCATGTCTCCCTCGATCACGTGGCAGATGGTCCGGCCGCAATCAACCTCGCCTGCCCTGCCGACGGCAAGTCGATGGTGATTGTGGATGCAATCCGCAACGATAATCTTGCCACCATTGGGCGGGCAATCGCGGCACGAAAGCTTCTTGTCGGGGGCTCGGGCTTGGCACTCGGCTTGCCCAAGAACTTTGGCCACGCGCCTGCGGCAGCGAACTGGACCGGACATTCGGGCAAAGCCGTGGTTCTGTCCGGTTCATGTTCAGTGGCAACTCGCGCCCAGGTGGCGAGCTACAAGGCCATTGCGCCCTCGCGTGAACTGACTGTCGACGACATCATGGCGAAGGCACTGTCGGTGCAGGAAATCGCTGGCTGGGTACTTCGCCAGGACGCTTCGCCCCTGCTTTATTCCTCCGCCGACCCGGAGGTGGTGGGTGCTGCCCAACAAAAATACGGCAGGGAAAAAAGTGCGGCAGCGATTGAGCAGTTTTTTTCCGATCTGGCGGCGTCACTGTTCAGCGCCGGCGTCAGCCGAATGGTGGTCGCTGGCGGCGAAACGTCAGGGGCCGTTGTTTCCGGTCTCGGGGCAAACACACTGGATATCGGTCCGAAGATCGCGCCGGGTGTTCCCGCGCTCAAGGTGAGCGGTCAGCCGCTGGCGCTGGCGCTGAAATCCGGCAACTTCGGTGGACCGAACTTCTTCTCCGAGGCGCTCAGCGTTCTGGAGACAAGCCGATGAGCGAAAGCGCAACCACCCGCGAACAGATTTGCCTGATGGCAAAATCGCTGTTCGACCGTGGTTTGACACATGGATCGACCGGCAATCTCTCCGTTCGTCTGTCGGATGGCACATTGCTCGTTACCCCGACCGGCTCCTCCATGGGGTTTCTGGACCCGGCCCGGATCAGCCATCTTTCTGTTCAGGGCGAACTGCTTTCGGGTGACAGGCCGACGAAGGAAATCCCGCTTCACACGGCCTTTTACGAGACCCGCCATTCGGCAGGTGCGGTCGTGCATCTTCATTCGTGCCACTCGGTTGCGCTTTCCCTGTTGCCGGAGATCGATCCGGACAACGTTCTGCCACCCCTGACGGCCTACGGGATCATGCAGCTCGGCAAGGTGAAGCTTCTGCCGTTTTTCGTGCCGGGAGATCCGGCAATGGGAGACGCGGTCCGAGGACTTGCGGGCCGTCGCTCTGCCGTTCTGCTGGCCAACCACGGCCCCGTTGTTGCCGGCCGGGATCTGGCCGCCGCCGTCCATGCCATGGAAGAGCTGGAAGCAACAGCCAGGCTTGCCCTTCTGCTTCGCGGCACTGCCGCAACGGCGCTCAATCCGGACCAGATCGGCCGGATCGTCGAGCGCTACGACGTTGATTGGATTTGAGGAACAGTCCCATGAAAATTGCCCTGATAAAAGGTGACGGTATTGGCGTCGATGTGGCGGAAGCAGCCATTGCCGTGCTGGAAACAGCCTTGAAGCACACGGGAGAACCCGCGCCCCGCTATGACGAGATCCAGGCAGGGGCGGGTTACTTCAAGGAGACTGGCCTCGACATCGAAGACGGCGGAGAGGAACGCGCGGGGCTTGCCGATGCAATTTTCCTTGGAGCCATCGGCCTTCCCTCGATCCGGCATGCAAACGGCACGGAGATCTCGCCGCATTTGCGCCTGCGCGATCGCTTTGGGCTTTATGCGGGTGTTCGCCCGGTCAAAGCCTATCCCAACGCACCGCAAAGGCTCGCCGATCCGCGCGCTGCCGGTATCGATCTCGTTATCCTGCGGGAATCTACCGAAGGGCTGTTCTACTCTGCAGCAGCACACAAGCGCAGCCTCGTAGTCAATGATGACGAAGTGCAGGACGTTTTGCGCATCACGCGCAAAACCACCACCAAGCTGCATCGCTTTGCATTCAACCTTGCCCGCAAACGGCGCGAGCGCGGCCATCCGGGCAGGCTCACCTGTGTCGACAAGGCGAATGTGTTCACCTCTCTGGCCTTCTTCCGCCAGATCTTCGACGAAGTGAAATCGGAATTTGCCGACGTGCCTGTCGGCTACAATTACGTCGACGCACAAGCGCTCGACCTGGTGCGCAAGCCCTGGGAGTTCGACGTTCTGGTGATGGAAAACATGTTCGGCGACATTCTTTCGGACCTTGCCGGTGGCCTGGTGGGTGGCATGGGCATGGCCGCCTGTGGGGAGATCGGCGACACCACCGGATTGTTTCAGCCTGCCCACGGCAGCGCCCCCGACATCATGGGAGAAGACAAGGCCAACCCGCTGGCCGCGATCTTGAGTGCTGCGCTGATGCTGGACTATCTCGCCGAGAAGTTGGACAAGCCCTCCCTTGCAGATGCCGCAGACCTGATCAACGGCGCAGTCGACACCGGCTTTCAGGAAAATGTGTTGCGACCGATGGAATTCGGCGGTGACATGGGAACCAGGGCGGTCACGAACCAGCTGCTTACGCTTGTCGGATCATCGACTGCGATCAGAAGGTCTGCCAGCGCCTAGTGCGCACTGGCATCAAGCCGACAGTACGTCACTTCAGCTTGCGGGAAATGCCACCACAGCTCTCGCGCACGATGAGATCCCCGTGGAGCAGATGAGTGCGCGTTTCCAGGGACCGGTTCGCAAGGCGATCAAGCAGGATTGTCATGGCCTTTTCGCCGATATGTTGCCGGGGTTGGCGGATTGTCGTCAATCCGGGCGTGAAATTGTTGGCAAAGGGAATGTCGTCGAAACCAAGCACGGAGAAATCTTCCGGGACGCGGTAGCCACGCAGTTGAAGTGCCGAGATGACCCCTATGGCGGTGTTGTCGTTGAAACAGAAGAATGCGGTCGGCAGGTCGTCCTTGATGAACAGCCGTTCGACGGCGGCACGCCCGCTCTCGCTGGAGCCGTCGCCCTCCACGCGCCAGTCGCGTAGTGCCTCGGGTGATTCTCTCAACCCTTGCAGATATCCGGAATGGCGAAGATCGCTGCGGATGTCGGCGGGCCCGCCGGAAATATAGGTGATCCGCCGGTGCCCCAGGGAGATCAGATATTCGGTCGCCACCTTGGAGGCCGCGACATCATCCACGCCGACGTAGCTGATTTCGGGATTCGAGACCGGACGCTCGGTCGCAACGATCGGCGGCAGGTTGGTGAGCGGTGTTTGTGGCTGCCCGGCAACCGGAATATGTCCTGTCAGCAAGACAAGCCCGTCGGCCATGCCCGTCGACAGGAAACGCAGGTAGTTCTGCTCCAGTCCGCTGGTACCTTCGGTGTTGCCGATGAGGACACCATAACCACGGTCGTTTGCCGCTTTTTCCAGCCCTGTCAGAATGCCGGCAAAGTTTGGATCAGCAATGGAAGACGCCAGCACCAGCACCATCTGCGAGCGCTGCATGCGCAGGTTCTGCGCCATGGCGTTGGCGGTGTAGCCGGTCCGGGCAATGGCGGCCGTAACCTTCTTGCGCGTGCTCTCGGCAACCTTCTCCGGCGAGCGCAAGGCCCTGCTGACGGTCGCGATGGATACGCCCGCCAGTTTCGCAACGTCTTCAATGGTCGCCGGCCGCTCGCCCGGTTCGCTCATTTTCTATTTCCAGACATGCTGCGGTGCGGCCCCGTGGTAAGTCCATGAATCGCAACGCCATCTACGCTGTATAGAACGCATTGCACATAATGAAAAGGTTTACAGAGACCAATGTAAAGGTTTACACGATCCATGAAAACGTTTACATCAAACGCACGGCGCCATTGAGGAAGAGGACTTTGGCGCCTTGGGAGGAACAAAAATGAGCGTGGACACCACTGCTCCGGCAGCGGTCATCGAGGCCGTGAACATCAGCAAATCCTTTGGGCCGGTTCCCGTGCTGTTCAGTGTCAGCATGGACGTCCGCCCTGGCGAGGTTCACGCCCTGATCGGCGAGAACGGCGCCGGCAAGTCGACGCTGATGAAAATCCTCTCCGGTTTTCATGATCCGACCTCCGGCCAGATCCGTCTCGACGGCAAGCAGACCGACCTGCCCGCGAACGGCGGCGCAGAGAAACTCGGCGTCGTGCTGATCCACCAGGAGCTCAACCTCGCCGAACAGATGACGGTAGAGGAAAACGTGTTCCTCGGCCGCGAGATCAAATCCAACGGCTTTCTGGACAAGGCGGCCATGCAGGCAACCGTCCGGAAGTATCTGGACGAGATCGGCCTCGACATTTCCCCGACCGACCGCATTTCCGACCTTACCATCGCCCAGAAGCAGATGGTCGAGATCGTCAAGGCTGTCAGCCGGAACGCCCGCATCCTGATCATGGACGAACCAACCGCCGTTCTGACCGAAGAGGAAACCCAGGTTTTCTTCCGCCAGGTGGAAAAGCTGAAAGAAAGCGGCGTCGGCATCGTGTTCGTTTCGCACAAGCTCAACGAGGTCAAGGAGATTGCCGACCGCGTCACCATCCTGCGTGACGGTCAGTGGATCGACACGCGTGCCTCCAGCGATCTGACGCCGGACATGATGGCCCAGATGATGGTTGGCCGGGAGCTTTCCGACCTCTACCCGCCCATGCATGAGGCAGACGTCGATGCAGAGCTCGTTCTGGAAGTCCAGAACCTGCGTGCGCCGTCCGTCGACAACGTCAGCTTCAGCCTGCGCAAGGGCGAGATATTGGGCTTTTCGGGTCTGATCGGCTCCGGCAGGACCGCAGTCTTCGAGACGATTTGCGGCCTTGCTCCGTTTGAAGCAGGAACCATCAGGCTTTTTGGACGCGACACCGGCCCCATGACCGTCGCGCAGGCACGGGACCTTGGTTTGGCCTATCTCACCAAGGACCGGAAAGAAAAAGGACTGCTTCTCGACAAGAAGATGCGGCCAAACCTGACACTGTTCGCCCTGCCGAAATTCGTCCGCAATTTCGGTCTCGACAGCAAAGCGGAAGAAGACGCGCTCAACCGTGCCATCCGCCGCTTCGATGTTCGGGCCCGCGACAAGGAAATCACAGTCGGCAAGCTGTCGGGCGGCAACCAGCAGAAGCTGCTGCTCGCCAAGATCATGGAATGCGATCCGAAGATCGTCATCATCGATGAACCGACCCGCGGTATCGATGTCGGCACGAAACAACAGATCTACCACTTCATCGCAGCCCTTGCCGCCGAAGGGGTTTCGGTCGTGGTCATCTCTTCGGAAATGCCTGAAATCATCGGTATTTGCCATCGGGTAGTGGTGATGCGCGAAGGCCATATCACCGGCGTTCTGACCGGCGATCACATCAACGAAAACGAAATCATGCGCTACGCCGCCGGGCTGAAACGGGAGGAACTCCATTGACCATGATGACCGCGTCTGACGATACAGCGGCCAAGCCGGCCAAGAGGTCTTCCATAGACTTCAAGACGATTGGCCCCGCAGTTGCCCTTCTGATCCTTTGCATCATCGGCTTTCTGCTTAACCCTGCCTTCGTCAGCGAAGGCAATCTGACCAACCTTCTGACCCGCTCTGCCTTCATCGGCATCATTGCTGTCGGGGCGACCTTCGTCATCACCGCCGGAGGCATCGATCTGTCTGTGGGGTCCATGGCGGCAGCCATTTCCGGTGTCATGATCATCATCATGAACAACGCCGTCGAAACCATGGGCAGCGGCGTTCCGACAGTTCTGCTCGGCTGCGGCCTTGCCATCGTGCTGGGCATCGGGGCCGGCTGGGTGAACGGTGCCCTGACCACCAAGGGCAAGATCGAAGCCTTCATCGTGACGCTCGGCACCATGGGCATCTATCGCTCGCTGGTGACCTACTTTGCCGATGGCGGCACCCTGTCGCTCAACTTCGATATTCGCGGAACCTACCGGCCTGTCTATTACGACACGTTTCTGGGCCTGCCCTTCCCTGTCTGGGTGTTCATCGCGGTTGCCATCTGCGGCTGGCTGCTGCTGAACCGCACAGCGTTCGGCCGCTATTGCACGGCCATCGGTTCGAACGAAGCTGTCGCCAGATACTCGGCGATCAACGTGGACCGTGTGAAGACGCTTACCTATGTCATCCAGGGCCTGTGCGTTTCCTTTGCCACCATCATTTACGTGCCCCGCCTCGGCTCGGCGTCCGCGTCCACCGGCGTGTTGTGGGAACTTGAGGCGATCGCCGCGGTCATCATCGGCGGTACGGTGCTGAAGGGTGGGTATGGCCGGATCGGTGGCACCATCCTTGGTGCGCTCATTCTCACCACCATCGGCAACATTTTGAACTTCACCGATGTGATCTCGAATTACCTGAATGGAACCATGCAGGGCCTGATCATCATCGTCGCAGTGTTTCTTCAGCGCAGTGACTGGAAGCTCCGCAAGAGCAAGTAAGCCCCTGACCTGATTTCAACCGAACCGGGACCCGTCCCCAATTCAAATACCGGATCGCACCGGACGGGAGAGGTGCGTCCAGATGGCAGCATTGAAGGAGGAAGCAATGCTCATGAAGAAAGCTTTGGGAGTGATCGCGGTAACCGGTGCGCTGGCCTTTGCGGGCGCTGCGGTTGCACAGGAAAAAATCAAGATCGGCGTCAGCTATCCGACCCCGACCCATGCCTGGGCAGCCGGCATGAACTGGCACGCGGAACAAGCGGAAAAGCGGCTTGAGGCGCTTTACCCGGATGTCGATCTCATCCTGGTGAACTCGCCGGATCCGGAAGCACAGGCAAGTGCCCTGGAAGACCTGGTCTCCGTTCACCAGATCAAAGCCCTGGTGGTTCTGCCGTTCGAATCCGAACCGCTGACCGACCCGGTGCTGAACGTCAAGAAATCCGGTGCTTGGATCACGGTCGTCGACCGCGGCCTCAGCCAGCCGGGCATCGAAGACCTTTATGTGGCCGGCAACAACCCGGAACTGGGCCGTGTTTCCGCCCAGTACATGAAGACCCGCCTGAAGGACGGCGACAACATCGTCATCCTGCGCGGTATTCCGACGGTCATCGACAATGAGCGCTTCGACGCGTTCATGGCCGAGATCGAAGGCTCCGGCATCAACGTGCTCGACCACAAGCACGCCAACTGGAACCGCGACGACGGCTTTGAAGTGATGCAGGACTTCCTGTCCCGCTTCCCGGACATCGACGCGGTCTGGGCACAGGACGACGACATCGCCATTGGCGTGGTTGCCGCCCTGAAACAGGCTGGCCGTGACGGCGACGGCATGTTCGTCGTTGGCGGTGCCGGCATGAAGGAAACCATCAAGGCAATCATGGATGGCGATACCCTTATTCCGGTCGACGTTCTCTATCCGCCGGCGATGATCGCCACCGCCATGGACCAGACGGTTGCCGCCTTCAAGTCCAATGGTCCGGTTGCCGGCCGCTACATTCTCGGTGCGACGCTGATCACGCCGGAAAATGCTGAAAACTACTACTTCCCGGATTCGCCCTTCTAAGGCTTCGGGACGTAGCAGGCCGGGGTCTTTCGCGATGGGACCCCGGCCCTTTCCACCTCACCTTCCCCGATTTCTGGAGAATGTCATGAAAACCATAAAGGGTCCGGCGTTGTTTCTCGCCCAGTTTGCGGGGGACGAAGCGCCGTTCAATTCCTGGGCGTCGATCACGAAATGGGCCGCGGACTGCGGCTATCTTGGCGTTCAGGTACCCAGTTGGGACAGCAGGCTGATCGACCTTGAAAAGGCCGCCAGTTCCAAGACCTATTGCGACGAATTCATTGGAACGGCGCGCGAGAACGGTGTCGAGATCACCGAGCTTTCGACCCACTTGCAGGGCCAGCTCGTTGCCGTGCACCCGGCCTATGACACGGCTTTCGACGGCTTTGCCGCGCCGCATGTCCATGGCAATCCTGCCGCCCGTCAGGCCTGGGCGGTCGACCAGGTCAAACTGGCCCTGGCCGCAAGCCGCAATCTCGGCATTTCAGCCCACGCCACCTTTTCCGGCGCGCTTGCCTGGCCCTATGTCTATCCGTGGCCGCAGCGTCCTGCCGGACTGATCGAAACCGCATTTGACGAACTTGCCAGACGCTGGCGTCCGATCCTCGACTATGCCGAGGAAATGGGGGTTGATGTCTGTTACGAAATTCACCCGGGTGAGGACCTGCATGACGGCATCACCTTCGAGATGTTCCTGGAGCGCGTCAACGGTCACGACCGCTGCAAGATGCTCTACGATCCGTCCCACTATGTGCTGCAGTGCCTGGATTATCTGGACAATATCGACATCTACAAAGACCGGATCGGCATGTTCCACGTCAAGGATGCCGAGTTCAACCCGACCGGACGTCAGGGTGTTTATGGCGGCTACCAGTCGTGGGTTGACCGCGCTGGCCGCTTCCGCTCCCTTGGCGATGGTCAGGTCGATTTCGGAGCCGTCTTTTCCAAGATGGCCGCGAATGATTTCGATGGCTGGGCCGTGGTTGAGTGGGAATGCTGCCTGAAGCACCCTGAAGACGGAGCCCGGGAAGGCGCGGACTTCGTGAAGGCTCACATCATCCGCGTGACCGAAAAGGCCTTTGATGATTTTGCCGACGGCGGCAGTGACGAGGCAGCCAACCGGAAGATGCTGGGGATCAACTAGAGTTTTGACTTCGACGAGGCAACAATTGGAAGGGTCGGCGACGACGCTCGCCACCTCTCACTCTCGTCATGAGGAGGACCGCCCGGTCCATTTCGAAGGGTGGGCTGCAATTTTGAAAACAAGTGGCCCCTCCCACGAAAAAGCGCATCCGCGCTTCCTCAGCATGAGGTTTCTATGTATGTAAACAACGCGTGTAATCGATTACAGCGCGCGGCACGATAGAACAGAAACAGTTTCAGGAGGAGCGATATGGCCATCGAAGGAAAAGACACCGTGCAGACGCGCCCGATCCGGCTCGGCATGGTCGGCGGCGGCAAGGATGCCTTTATCGGCGCCGTTCACCGAATTGCCGCGCGCATCGACGGCGCCTACGACCTGGTGGCGGGGGCCCTGTCTTCCACCCCGGAGAAAGCTCTTGAATCTGGCCGCGCGCTTGGCCTCAAGGAAGATCGCATCTATGGCTCTTTCGAGGAAATGGCCAAGCGCGAAGCCCGGCTCAAAGACGGCATAGAAGCCGTTGCCATCGTGACGCCGAACCACATGCACTATCCCGCGGCGAAGGAATTCCTGAAACGCGGGATCCATGTCATCTGCGACAAGCCTCTGACTTCGACCCTGGCCGATGCCAAGAAATTCGTGAAGGCTGCGGAAAGCTCCGATGCCCTCTTCTTCCTGACCCACAACTACACCGGTTATCCGATGGTTCGGCAGGCACGCGAGATGGTAGCCAGTGGCGTCCTCGGCACGATCCGCGTCGTTCAGGTGGAGTATCCCCAGGACTGGCTGACGGTGGAACAGCACAACAAGCAGGCTGATTGGCGTACAGACCCTGCACGCACGGGCCTTGGCGGCTCCACGGGCGATATCGGCACTCATGCCTATAATCTTGCCTGCTTCATTACCGGCCAGTCGCCGGAAAGCCTTGCAGCCGACCTGCAGTCCTTCGTTCCGGGCCGTCAGGTGGATGACAACGGCCACGTGATGCTGCGCTACGCCAGCGGCGCGCGCGGCATGCTGTGGTGTTCGCAGGTGGCACCGGGCAACGAGAACAATCTCAAGATCCGGATCTATGGCGACAAGGCTGGGCTCGAGTGGCACCAGGAAGACCCGAACTATCTCCACTACACGCCTTTCGGAAAGCCGAAGCAGCTGCTGACCCGGGGTGGTGCGGGCATGCTCGACAGCATCGCCTCGGCCACCCGTGTGCCGCCAGGACATCCGGAAGGCTATCTGGAAGGCTTCGCCAACCTCTACAAGGACGCTGCCGACGCCATCCGTGCCCACCAGTCCGGCAAGAACGCCAGCTCTCTGGTTCCGGGAATCACGGATGGACTTGCCGGCGTGCGCTTTGTCGACGCCTGTGTCCGCTCTTCGGCGAAAAACGCTGCCTGGGTGAAGCTGGACGGATAGTCTTGCCCATCGTCGCACTTCACGAAGCCCGGGCTCTGCTGCCCGGGCTTTTGTCGTTTTCAGGGTACTCTCCCTCGGGAAAGCAGGGCCACAGAACAATATCCTTGCCGCTCTCGGCAATTCCACACGGAGGTGTGTACTGGACCCTGGATCTTGACTTGGACCGGGAGGACCAATGATGAGCCTCATTCCTTCCTCGTCGCGCCATAGCTCAACCGTGGATTCCATGCCCCTTCCTGACCTCTGTCACGCCTCCCGGAAATGGCCCCGCATCGGCGTGGATTGCCGGATCAGGTCCGGAAACGACGAAGGAAAGAGGCAATCCAGATCTCTATTTTTCTCATTATTACAGATACTTACCCATCCTGTTCGCACCGCACAACGCTACTCGCTTTACAAAAGTAATAAAGTATTACTTAATGATTTTTGTGAGGAGAATATACCTTGTGGAGGAGACCCTATGAAACTCAAGGCAATGCTTATTGCCGGGGCAATGTCGTTTGTCCCGATGACCGCCATGGCTGCCGATCTGACCATCGGTTTTTCGCAGATCGGATCTGAATCCGGTTGGCGTGCAGCTGAAACAACTGTCACCAAGCAGGAAGCTGAAAAGCGCGGCATTGATCTGAAATTCGCCGACGCCCAGCAGAAGCAGGAAAACCAGATCAAGGCGATCCGGTCTTTCATCGCACAGGGTGTTGATGCGATCCTGCTCGCTCCTGTGGTTGCCACCGGTTGGGACGAAGTCCTGGAAGAAGCCAAGGATGCCGAGATCCCGGTCGTGCTGCTTGACCGGACTGTCGACGCACCGGAAGATCTCTACATGACCGCCGTCACGTCGGACCTTGTTCACGAAGGCAGCGTCGCCGGCCAGTGGCTGGTTGATGAAACTGCCGGCGAGAAGTGCGACATCGTCGAACTTCAGGGAACAACCGGTTCCAGCCCCGCCATCGACCGCAAGAAGGGCTTCGAGCAGGCGATTTCCGGCCATGACAATCTGAACATCGTCCGCAGCCAGACCGGCGACTTCACCCGCAGCCAGGGCAAGGTCGTCATGGAAAGCTTCCTGAAGGCCGTTGGCGGCGCCAACATCTGTGCCCTTTATGCCCACAACGACGACATGGCCGTCGGCGCCATCCAGGCGATCAAGGAAGCCGGCCTGAAGCCCGGTGAGGACATCAAGATCGTCTCGATCGACAGTGTTCCGGACATCCACCTGGCGATGGCAAACGGCGAAGCCAATGCCACGATCGAACTGACCCCGAACATGGCTGGCCCGGCGCTGGACGCGCTTGAAGCCTACCTTGCAGATGGCACGATGCCGCCGAAGTGGATCCAGACCGAGTCCAAACTCTACACGCTCAAAGATGATAACATGGCCATCTACGAGATGAAGAAAGACCTGGGATACTAAGAACGATCCTGATGCCGGGCGGCCTGCCGCCCGGCATCTCAAGGTTCAGGAAGTCCGACTTCGGGGGAAGCCGATACATGGCGAGCGTAACCGACCCTGTGCTCGAATGCCGGGGCATATCCAAATTCTTTCCGGGAGCCATAGCGCTGGATGCAGTGGACCTGACCCTTTATCCGGGTGAAGTGCATGCGCTGCTCGGCGAAAACGGGGCCGGAAAATCCACCCTGATCAAATGTCTGACCGGTGCCTATCGGCGCGATGCCGGCACCATCCTCCTGAACAGCCAGGAAATCTCGCCCAACAGCACTCAGGACAGCCAGAAACTGGGTATCGGCACCGTCTACCAGGAAGTGAACCTGCTGCCGAACCTGACTGTTGCGGAGAACCTTTTTCTCGGCCGTCAGCCGATGTGGCACGGCTTCATTTCCCAGCGCAAGATGATGAAGATGGCGCGGGATCTGCTTGCCGAGTTCGGCCTCTCCGTCAATCCGGCCGAACCGCTGTCGGCCTATTCCGTCGCCGTACAACAGGTGGTCGCGATTGCCCGTGCCGTCGAGCTTTCCGGCAAGGTTCTGATCCTTGACGAACCGACAGCCAGCCTCGACCGGGATGAGGTCGACCTTGTTTTTTCCGTCATTGAAAAACTGAAGGCGCGTGGTCTTGCCATTGTCTTCATCACGCATTTCCTCGACCAGGTGTTCGAGATCTCCGACCGGGCAACGGTACTGAGAAACGGCCGTGTGGTTGGCACCCGTCTGCTTGCAGATGCAACCCAGACCGAGATCGTGACGCTGATGCTCGGCCGGCAGCTGGAAGATCGCATTCACGACCGCGCCCCGTCGGCAACCGGTGACACATTGATAGAGCTGACGAACTTCGGCAAACGCGGCATGATCACGCCGTTTGACCTGACCGTGCGCAAGGGCGAAGTCGTCGGACTTGCCGGGCTTCTGGGGTCCGGACGTACGGAAACTGCCGAAATCATCTTTGGCGCCGTGCAGGCTGACCAGGGCGAAGCGCTGCTGGAAGGCAAGAAGGTCACCATCAAGAACCCGCGTGAGGCCGTCGCGCACCGGTTTGCGCTCTGTCCGGAAGACCGGAAGAGCGACGGTATCGTCGGCGATCTTTCCGTGCGGGAGAATATCATTCTGGCACTGCAGGCCCGACAGGGCTGGTTCCGGCCACTACCAAAAGCAAAGGTCAATGAACTGGCGGAAGCCTATGTGAAGGCCCTCGACATTCGCCTCGCCAGCCTGGACATGCCGATCCGCCTGCTTTCTGGCGGTAATCAGCAGAAGGCACTGCTGGCAAGATGGCTGGCAACCAATCCGGCCTTCCTCATCCTGGATGAACCGACACGCGGCATCGATGTCGGCGCCCACGCGGAAATCATCGCCCTTATCGAGAAGCTGCGCGAAGACGGCATGGCGCTTCTTGTGGCCTCGTCCGAGCTGGAAGAACTCGTCGCCTATTCCACCCGGGTGATCGTGCTGCGTGACCGGCGTCAGGTATGCGAACTTGCCGGTGACGACATTACGACTTCCAACATTGTCGCGGCCATTGCCGACGAACCCGTGGCGGAGGCCGTTTGATGACCGCACATGTTCACAACACCCTCCGGCGGATCACCCCGCAGCTGATCATCCTGGCTGCCGTTCTGATGCTGAACTTCATGGTATTCCCGGATTTCTTCCGGATAGAATTCCAGAACGGTCGCCTCTTCGGCAATCTGATTGACGTGCTCAATCGTGGCGCGCCGACCGCCCTTCTGTGTATCGGCATGACACTGGTCATCGCGACCAGAGGCATCGATCTGTCGGTTGGCGCCGTCATGGCAATTGCTGGTGCGGTTGCCGCTTCCCTTGCCGAGGATGGACACGGCTGGCACGTCGCCCTTGCCGGAGCGCTTGCCGTCGGTGCGATCTGCGGCCTGTGGAACGGCATTCTGGTTGCTGTCCTGCGCATTCAGCCGATCGTCGCAACGCTTGTGCTGATGGTGGCCGGCCGGGGCATTGCGCAGCTGGTGACGGAGGGAACGATCCTGACCTTCCTGGATCCTGGGCTCATCCACCTGGGCGCCGGTACGATCCTGGGCATTCCGACCCCGATCCTGATCTGGATCGGGCTCGGGCTCGCGGTTGCGGCAGTGGTCCGCAAGACAGCGCTTGGCATGCTGATCGAGGCAATCGGCATCAACGAGAGCTCCTCGCGCCTTGCGGGCATCAACAGCCGCGTACTGATCATCTCGGTCTATCTGATTTCCGGTGTCTGCGCGGCACTGGCCGGCGTTATCGTCGCGGCGGATATCAAGGGGGCAGACGCCAACAATGCCGGTCTCTGGCTGGAACTTGATGCCATCCTAGCGGTGGTGATTGGTGGCAACTCGCTGCTTGGCGGGCGTTTTTCGATCATGGCGTCGCTGCTCGGAGCCCTGATCATCCAGTCGGTCAATTCGGTGATCCTGCTGTCCGGCATGCCACCTGAATTCAATCTGGTCATCAAGGCACTGATCATCATCGCGATCCTGGTCATCCAGTCTCCGACCGTGAAACACGCGCTTTACATCTTGCGGGCTTCCGCGGAGCCCCAGCCGTCCGACCCCATCAAGGAAGCGAAAGAAAGCCCGCAATGATCCGCTCCACTCATCTGCCGCTTCTGATCACCATCGCAACTTTCGTGCTGGCCTATACGCTGTGCGCGTCGCAATACCCGGCGATGCTGTCGACACGGGTCGTCGCGAACCTTCTGACAGACAACGCCTTTCTTGGAATAGCCGCCGTCGGCATGACCTTCGTGATCCTTTCGGGGGGCATCGATCTTTCGGTCGGCTCGGTGATCGCCTTTACCGGCGTCTTTCTGGCTGTGATCCTGAGGGATACCTCGATCCATCCGCTGGTCGCCTTTGTCCTGGTACTGGCGATCACCATTTCCTTCGGCGCGGCGATGGGGGCGATGATCCACTATCTGGAGATGCCGCCCTTCATCGTCACGCTGGCAGGCATGTTCCTGGCCCGCGGCGCGGCCTATGTACTGTCGACCGACAGCGTGCCGATTACCCATGAGTTCTACGACACACTGCAGTCGCTTTACTGGAAGGCTCCGGGCGGCGGACGTTTCCGGCTCACCGGCATGATCATGCTGCTGACCTTCCTCGTCGGCATCATCGTCGCCCACCGCACCCGCTTCGGCCAGAATGTCTATGCACTTGGCGGCGGGCTGTCGACCGCCCGGCTGATGGGCGTTCCCCTGGCAAGGACCACCATCGGCATCTACGCAACGTCAGGCGGCCTTGCTGGACTTGCCGGGATCATCTTCTCTCTCTACACGTCCGCCGGCTATTCACTGGCGACGGTAGGGGTCGAACTCGACGCCATCGCGGCGGTGGTGATCGGCGGCACATTGCTTACCGGCGGCACTGGTTTTGTCGCAGGCACATTCTTTGGCATTTTGATCATGGGGTTGATACAAACCTTTATCGTGTTCGACGGAACGCTTTCGAGCTGGTGGACAAAGATCGTGATCGGCGGTTTGCTCTTCGGCTTCATCTTGCTTCAGAAGGGACTCACTTGGGCAACGACACTGCGCAGAAAACCAGCGACAGAGTTCGCCGCGCAATCATGACCTTCGTCGCCACCGGCGGGTTGGGAAGCCAGATCGGAAACCATACCGATCAGGTTGTCGAGCAACTGGGAAGAGCCATCGTTGCAGGTGAGTATCCGCCGGAAACGATGATCCCCCTGGACCCGGACATTTCGGAAATGTTCGACGTCTCGCGCACGGTGGTGCGGGAAGCGAAGAAGACGCTGATCGCAAAAGGCCTGATTCAGTCGAAAGCCAAGGTTGGAACCCATGTCCGGCCTGCATCCGAATGGAACATGTTCGATCCGGACGTCCTGCGCTGGCACGCCGCGCTCAACAACCAGCGTCCGTTTCTGGAAGACCTGTTCGAGATCCGCCTGATCTTCGAACCGGCGGCGGCAGGCAGCGCCGCCAAGCGCGCAACCGATGCGGAATGCGTGACCCTGTCCAAACTCTGCGACAACCTTGCCACCGGCAAGGACAGGGCCGCCGTGGCCGTGGCCGATCTGGAGTTTCACAAGATGATCCTGAAGCTCTCCGGCAATCGCTTCCTGCAGTCACTTGGAGATCTCGTTCAGGCCGCGCTCTATTCCCTCTTCATTGCCGAGGCCAACGAGCGCAACGACCAGGAAACCTACGAGTTCGTCGAGCGTCACCGCGCCATCGTCACGGCCATCAAGGCCGGAGACGCGAAAGCCGCTCATGACGCCATGGTCGCCGTCATCCTGGCCGGCCGGAAGATCGAACTGAATATCTGAGGCTTCAAACTTGAAAAAACGCCTCATCCTGAGGAGCGCACTTGTGCGCGTCTCGAAGGATGGGCCACTTGTTCAGAGCAAGGTGCCCATCCTTCGAGACGGACCTGAAGGCCCTCCTCAGGATGAGGTCGTCATTTGATCGCCCACCCGGCTCAGCTGGCCGGCAGCAGGTCGTCCGGCAGGTTCTGGTAGCAGACCGGGCGCAGGAAGCGCCGGATAGCCATCGTGCCGACGGAGGTGGCGCCGAAGTTGGTCGATGCCGGGTAAGGCCCGCCGTGAACCATGCTGTCGGCGACTTCCACACCGGTCGGGAAGCCATTGGCAAGCACGCGGCCTGCTTTGCGCTCCAGCACCGGCATCAGCTTGCGGGCAAGGTCCTTGTCGCCTGCATCCATCTGCAACGTGCAGGTGAGCTGGCCTTCCAGGCCCTTGGCGATTTCCAGAAGCTGTGCTTCATCCTTCACGCGGACCACGATGCCGAGCGGGCCGAAGACTTCTTCACCCAGTTCCTCGTTGGCCAGCCAGTTGTCGCCGGTGGTCTCGAAGACGTAAGGCGCGGCTTCACGGGTCTCGCAGGACGTGCCGATCAATTCGCGGACACCGCTGGAAGCGGCAACCCGCTTGGAACCGGACCGGTAGGCGGCCGCAATTCCGTCTGTCAGCATGGTCTGCTTGCCAATGCCGCCGAGGGCTTCTGTTGCTGTCGCAACGAAGGCGTCCGCATCCGGACCTTCGAGCACCAGGATAACGCCCGGGTTGGTGCAGAACTGGCCAGCACCCATTGTCAGCGATCCGGCCCAACCCTTTGCAATTGCCTCGCCGCGAGCGGAGAGCGCCGCCGGCAGCAGGAACATCGGGTTGACCGAACCAAGTTCACCAAAGAACGGGATCGGCACCGGGCGCTGTGCGCACATGTCGAACAGGGCACGGCCGCCACGCAGGGAGCCAGTGAAACCGACGGCGGTGATCAGCGGGTGCTGAACAAGCGCCTGGCCGACCTCGAAACCATTGCCCTGGATGAAGGAGAAGACACCCGGATGCAGGCCGCAGGACTTGATGGCTGCGGCGATCGCCTCGGCGACAATCTCACCGGTGCCCGGATGGGCCGGGTGGCCACGGACGACCACGGGGCAGCCCGCAGCCAGAGCCGATGCCGTATCACCGCCGGCGGTCGAGAATGCCAGCGGGAAGTTGGAAGCACCGAAGACCGCGACCGGCCCGATCGGGCGCTGGACCAGCTTCAGGTCCGGGCGCGGCAGAGGCTGGCGGTCCGGCAGGGCTTCGTCGTGACGCTTGTCGAGATAATCGCCTTTCAGTATATGCGAGGCAAACAGGCGCAACTGGCCGGTGGTGCGACCACGCTCGCCCTGAAGACGCGCTTCCGGCAAACCGGTTTCGGACGTGCCGATCTCGGTGATGGCGTCCGCACGGGCTTCAATCTCGTCTGCAATGGCATTGAGGAATTTCGCCCGCTCTTCACTGCTGGAATAGCCATAGCTCCAGAAGGCTTCTTCCGCTGCGCGGCAGGCCGCGTCCACCTGGTCGGCGGTACCGACGGAAAAAGCGTGAGACGCGCCATGCGCCGGTTCGGAGGTAAATGTTGCATCGCCGGCAACCCATTGCCCTGCAACAAGCTGCTTTCCGTGAGGCATAAAAGTCATGTCAAACCTTCTGGTTTTGAAGATGGATCAGAATTCGAACGGATCAGTGGTGACGCGCCGCCCAAGAGAAAAGGCGTCGCACACATGGATCATCGGCGAGAGATCGACGTCGCTCGTGCCCGATTTCACCAGATCCGCCATACGGACGTAGAGGTTGGCATATTCATGGTTCGTCCCCTGTATAACGGGCTCACCGTCGATTTCCAGCTTCTCACCGCCAAGTGACAGCTTTGCGGCGCCCCGGTCGGTTTCAACGTCGATGTCCCATGTCTGGGGCCCTTCCTGACGCCAGTCGAAATCGGCGGACATTTCCGCGCCAACCGGATCTGCGAAGGTCAGCACGGCGGCAATCGGCGTTGCCCGGTTCGCCGGAAACTCCAGCGTCGCACCGGTGAGGTGAACCGGATAAGGAAGAACCTCGGTCAGGATCGAGAGCGCATTGATACCTGGGTCGAAGACCCCCATGCCACCCGGCTCCCAGATCCATTCCTGGCCGGGATGCCAACGGCGAACATCTTCCTTCCAGGTGATCTTGAGCCGTTTCAACGTGCGTTCGGCAAGGAATGCCTTCAGCGCCGGTACGCTATCTGCGTAGCGGGAGTGCCAGGTGGCGAACAACGTCACCCCGTGTTGCCTTGCAAGTGCCTCCAGCGCATAGCATTCGGCAAGGCTCTGACCCGGCGGCTTTTCCAGCATCACATGCTTGCCGGCCTTCAAGGCCTTGGCCGCATACTCGAACCGAGGTTGCGGTGGAATGGCGAGCGAGACCGTGGTGATGTCCGGCCGCTTTTCCAGAAGCTCGTCGATCGTCTGGAAATGATCGATCCCGTCAACGCCAGCGTGACGGCTGACGGCCGCCTCCAACTGCCAGTCCGGATTACCGGCAATTGCCGGAATGTGCTGATCGCGGGCAATCTTGCCGATGCCCACCAGCGCCAGTTTTTTCTGCCATCAATGTGAATCCTTCGGCACGGCGGAACCGCGGCAGCCTTTCAGGAAGTCGAAATCGGCGCCGGTGTCGGCACCCTGAACGTGGTCATGGAACAGGCGGGCGTAGCCGCTGTCCGGAACATGGTGCGACGGCTTCCATGCTGCAAGCCGTGCGGACAATTCCTGTTCGGAAATGTCGAGATGGATTGTCCGGTTCGCAACATCCAGTTCGATCATGTCGCCGTCTTTCACAACAGCCAAAGGACCTCCGGCAGCAGCCTCCGGAGAGGTGTGCAGGACAACGGTGCCATAAGCCGTGCCGGACATGCGCGCATCCGAAATGCGGACCATGTCGGTAATGCCTTTCTTCAGCACCTTGGGCGGCAAGCCCATGTTGCCGACTTCCGACATGCCCGGGTACCCCTTGGGGCCGCAGTTCTTCAGCACCATGACGCAGGTCTCGTCGATGTCGAGGGCATCGTCGTTGATCTTGGCCTTGTAGTCGTCGATATCTTCAAAGACCACTGCCCTGCCCTTGTGCTGCATCAGATGCGGCGACGCGGCAGACGGTTTCAGGACAGCGCCATTGGGTGCAAGGTTGCCCTTCAGAACCGCGATACCACCCTGGCTGGTCAGCGCCTTTTCCGCCGGCAGGATGACATCCTCGTTCCAGTTCTTCACATCCTTGACCTGGTCCCACATGGTCTCGCCGGAAACGGTGATGGCGTCCTTGTTGAGCATGCCTGCCTCGCCGAGGCGCTTGATCACCACCGGCAGACCACCCGCGTAGAAGAACTCTTCCATCAGGTATTTGCCGGACGGCATCAGGTTGACGATGGTCGGGATGTCCCGGCCTGCCTTGTCCCAATCATCGAGCGAGAGGTCTATGCCGACACGGCCGGCGATGGCCAGCAGATGGATGACCGCATTCGTCGACCCGCCGATGGCACCATTGGTGCGGATCGCATTCTCAAACGCTTCGCGGGTCAGGATGTCGGACGGTTTCAGATCGTCCTTCACCATCTGCACGATCCGCCGGCCGGAGAGATGCGCGATGACCCGGCGGCGGCTGTCGACAGCCGGGATCGCCGCATTGCCGGACAGTGCCATGCCGAGCGCCTCTGCCATAGAGGCCATGGTGGACGCCGTGCCCATGGTGTTGCAGCTGCCTGGGGACCGGCTCATGGCGGCCTCGGCCTCCAGAAACTCCTCCTGGGTCATTTCCCCAGCCTTCACCGCCTCGGAGAATTTCCAGAGGTGCGTGCCGGATCCGACCCGTTCGCCCTGGAACCAGCCATTCAGCATCGGGCCGCCGGTGACGACAATTGCCGGAATATCGACAGAGGCTGCGCCCATCAGCAAAGAGGGCGTAGTCTTGTCGCAGCCAACCAGCAAGACGACGCCATCCAGCGGCGTGCCCCGGATCGCTTCTTCCACATCCATGCTGGCAAGGTTGCGGAACATCATCGCCGTTGGACGCAGCGTGCTCTCGCCGGTCGAGAACACGGGGAACTCTACCGGAAAGCCACCGGCCTCGTAGATCCCGTGTTTGACGCGCTCCGCCAGATCGCGCAGATGCGCGTTGCAGGGCGTGAGCTGGGACCAGGTGTTGCAGATGCCAATAACCGGGCGACCATCGAAGAGGTCGTCCGGCAGACCCTGGTTCTTCATCCAGCTGCGGTGATAGATGTGGTCACGGCTGGTGCCGCCGAACCATTCGGTCGACCGCAGTTTGCGCGGCCATTTCGCCGGTTTGAATGCCATGATCTAAAGAACCTTCACTTGAGCCGCCCCGGCTTCCGCAGCCTTGAAAGCCAAGCGGTTTTTCAGGGGAACGCCGAACCCCGGCGCGGAAATCTCGACCTCGTCCCCTTCCCGGCAGCCAATGCCATCGGCGAAGGAAAGCGTTGCCGTGCCAAACATGTGCACGTGCAAATCGCCCGGCTGGCGGAAAACGTCATACTTGAAATGATGGTGTTCCAGGTTCGCCAACGTGTGGGACATGTTGCCTTCGCCCGACAGGAATGGCTTTTCCCAAAGCACTGCGCCGTCACGGTAGATCCGGCTGGTGCCTTCAACCTTCTCCGGAAGCGGACCGACCATCAACTCCGGCCCAAAGGAGGCCGGACGCAGTTTGGAATGTGCCAGGTACAGATAGTTCTGGCGTTCCATCACGTGATCGGAGAACTCGTTGGCGAGCGCGAAGCCGACGCGGAACGGCGTTCCGTCTTCGGCAATAACATATACCCCGGCAATCTCCGGTTCCTCGCCGCCATCCTTGCAGAAACCGGGACTGACAAGATCACCGCCCGGCGCAACCGCGCAGGATCCGTTGCCCTTGTAGAACCATTCCGGCTGGACGCCGACATGGCCCGGCTGCGGCCGACCGCCTTCAAGGCCAAGCTGGAACATCTTCATGCTGTCCGTGACGTTGGCATCGTCGTTCTTCGCCTTGGCGTGCATGGCATCACGAGTTGCCGCGGACCCCAGGTGCGTCAGACCCGTGCCTGTCAGATGCATATGGGCTGCGTCCGGGTGGTCGATCGGCAGCAGCAACCGGCCTTCCGAGGCCAGCAGTTCCAGGTCGACCGCCGCACCGAGTTCATGTCCTCGGATACATTCGGTCAGGCTCTGGCCTTTTGCGATGGCTTCCTGAACCAGCTCGTAGGTGGAGGCAACTCCCTTCAGGACAGAAGCTTCGCTGCCATTGCGGACGACCACGGCACGTTTGCCGGCATCATCCAGGATCTGGGAAATCAGCATAGCGTTACCCCTGCTTGTTCTTGTTGTAGACGTCGAAAATTACGGCTGCGAGCAGCACGAGGCCCTTGATCATCTGCTGGTAGTCGATACCGATGCCCATGATCGACATGCCGTTGTTGAGCACGCCCATGAGGAAGGCTCCGACGACCGCGCCAATGATGGTGCCGACCCCGCCGGACATGGACGCCCCGCCGATGAAGACGGCCGCAATCACGTCCAGTTCCAATGCGAAGCCGGCCTTGGGCGTTGCGGTGTTGAGACGTGCAGCGAATACGAGACCCGCGGCAGCAGCCAGAACGCCCATGTTCGTGAAGGCCAGGAAGGTCAGTCGTTCGGTCTTGATGCCGGACAGTTTGGCAGCCTTCTGGTTGCCGCCGAGTGCGTAGATCCGGCGGCCGACCGTCGTCGTTTCGGTGATGAAGGCATAGATGATCGTCAGGACGCCCATGGTGATGAGCACATTCGGCAGACCGCGAAACAGGGACAGCTTGAACATCACGAACACCAGTGCCGCAGCAATGATCACGTTGCGGGCGATGAAGAAGCTCGTCGGCTCATCCTCGATGCCGTAGGCCTTGTTCTGTGCCCGCTGGCGCATGCCGATCCAGACCACAAGGGCTGCGGCCACGACACCGGTTGCGAGCGCAAGAACATTGACCTTGCGAGCACCGAAGAGATCCGCCAGTGCTTCCCCCATGCCGGCCGGAAACATGTCTGGTACGAACCCGGTGGCAATGATCTGGAATTCCTTTGGGAACGGCCCCACCGACTGACCTTCGAGAAGCCAGAGCGACAAGCCGCGGAAGACAAGCATGCCTGCCAGCGTCACAATGAAGGACGGTATTTTCCAATAGGCGACCCAATACCCCTGGGCCGCGCCGATCAGTCCGCCGATGGCCAGGCAGACGATCATCGTGATGTACGGCGATTGGCCGTAGTTGACGATCATGACCGCGGCGAGCGCCCCGATGAAGCCCATCACCGAGCCGACCGACAGGTCGATGTTGCCCGAGACGATGACGATCAGCATGCCGAGCGCCATGATGATGATGTAGGAGTTCTGCAGCAGCAGGTTGGTGATGTTTACTGCACGCAGCAGCGTGCCGTCGGTAACCACCTCGAAGAAGGCCATCACCGCAATCAGCGCGAACAGCAGCCCGTATTGCCGCAAATGCGAGGAGATATACTCGCCGATGCCCTTGGTCTTCACGACCGGCGTCGCATTGGTGTCGCTATCAGCCAGTTCCATGGGTTTTTCTCTCACTCGTTGACAATGAGCGACATGATGCGCTCCTGGCTCGCATCGCCGGCGGCAAGTTCACCGACGAGAGCCCCTTCGTTCATGACGTAGACCCGGTCGCACATGCCGAGCAGTTCCGGCATTTCCGACGAGATCATGACCACGCCTTTGCCCTGCGCGGCGAGGTCGTTGATGATGGTGTAGATTTCATATTTGGCGCCGACGTCGATGCCGCGGGTCGGCTCGTCCAGGATCAGCACTTCCGGCGCGGTGAACAGCCATTTGGCCAGCACCACCTTCTGCTGATTGCCTCCGGAAAGGTTGACCGTTTTCTGGAACACCGACGGCGTACGGATCGCCAGCGCTTCCCGGTATCTCTCGGCAACGCGGGTTTCCTCGTTGCGCTTGAGGATGGGCCCGGAGGAAACGCCGTTCAGGTTGGCAAGCGTCGTGTTGAACCGGATCGTCTCGTCCAGAACCAGCCCGAGGGCCTTGCGGTCTTCGGTGACGTAGGAGATGCCGGCTGCAATTGCCCGGTCCACGGTGCTGACATCAATCGGCTGGCCCTTGAGCTTCACCGATCCGCTGATGTTACGGCCATAGGACCGGCCGAAGATGGACATGGCCAGTTCGGTCCGACCCGATCCCATCAGCCCGGCAATGCCGACGACCTCGCCAGCCCGGACATTGAAGGAAGCGTTCTTGATCACACGCCGTTCGGAATGCTCGGGATGCCAGACGGACCAGTCCGTGACTTCCATCAGGACATCGCCCGGGGTTCGGCTGTGCTCCGGGAACCGATGCGTCATATCCCGGCCGACCATGTCGCGGACGATATCGTCCTCGCTCAAGCCTGCCTTGGCGTCGAGGTTCGACACGGTCATGCCGTCACGGATCACCGTAACGCTGTCCGCGACATACCGGACTTCGTTGAGCTTGTGCGAGATGATGATGCTGGTGACGCCCTGCGCCTTGAGTTCCAGCATGAGATCAAGCAGCTTGCGGCTGTCGTTTTCCTGCAGCGCCGCGGTGGGCTCGTCCAGGATCAACAGCTTGACGTCCTTCGACAGGGCCTTTGCGATTTCGACAAGCTGCTGCTTGCCGACACCGATGGAGTCGACCTTGGTCGTCGGGGCCTCCGAAAGACCGACCTTGGCGAGCAGTTCCTCTGTCCGCTGGTTGGTTTTCCGCCAGTCGATTACGCCCTTGCTGGCGCATTCGTTGCCCAGGAAGATGTTTTCGGCAATCGAAAGCTGCGGCACCAGGGCAAGTTCCTGGTGAATGATGATGATGCCCTGCTTTTCACTGTCCGATATGCCGGAGAACCGGGCCGGTTCACCTTCAAAAACAATCTCGCCGTCATATTGACCGTGCGGATAGACGCCGGACAGAACCTTCATCAGTGTGGATTTGCCTGCGCCATTCTCGCCGACGACGGCGTGAATTTCGCCCTTCTGGACATCCAGATTGACCCGGTCCAGCGCCTTCACGCCGGGAAAGGTCTTGCTGATGTTCTGCATGGAAAGGAGTGCCATCGACCCCGTTCTCCGAATTCCGAGGAAAGACCCGCCCACCGAGCCGGACAATCAGGGTCCGGGTCCATTCCGCTCTCCCAGGACTGCGAGGAAGAGCGGAATTGCCGTGTCGATGGGTGGTAAGTGCTGCCGGACCAGCGGAAGATCAATCGGATGGGATCGATCCTCCTGAAGCTGATCACGTCCAAAGTGGCGGAGCATCCGGTGTGCGCTCGGTTGAACGCGGGATGCTCCGGGGTGTTGTCGTTCTTATTTGACCTGGTCTGCAGTGTAGTAACCGCTTCCGATCAGGATCTCTTCCCAGTTGCTGGCGTCGACGGAAACCGGCTCCAGCAGGTAGGACGGAACAACCTTCACACCGTTGTCGTAGGTGGTGGTGTCGTTGATTTCCGGCTCGCCGCCACCCAGCAGGGCATCAACCATTCCGACAGTGACGCGGGCAAGTTCACGGGTATCCTTGAAAACGGTCGAGTACTGCTCGCCGGCCAGGATCGACTTCACGGACGGGACTTCGGCGTCCTGACCGGTGACGATCGGCATCTTCAGATCGCCGGAACCGTAGCCGACACCCTTGAGAGAAGACAGGATGCCGATGGACAGGCCGTCATACGGGCTGAGAGCGCCGTGCAGCTGCTTGTCGGTGTAGTGAGCGGACAACAGGTTATCCATGCGAGACTGCGCAACTGCACCGTCCCAACGCAGCGTACCGACGGTGTCCATGCCCATCTGGCCGGACTGGATGACGATCGTGCCATCGTCGATCAGCGGCTGCAGAACGGACATCGCACCGTCGTAGAAGAAGTAGGCGTTGTTATCGTCCGGAGAACCGCCAAAGAGTTCGACATTGTAGGGGCCGTCGCCGAACCGCTCTTTCAAGCCGTTCACGAGAGACGTTGCCTGCTGCACGCCGACCTTGAAGTTGTCGAAAGTCGCGTAAAAGTCGACGTCGCCGCTGTCACGGATCAGGCGGTCGTAGGCGATGACCTTGATGCCGGATGCGGCCGCATTTTCAAGAGCATTGGAAAGCGTGGTGCCGTCGATGGCTGCGATCACCAGAACGTCCACACCCTTGGTGATCATGTTTTCGATCTGGGCGAGCTGGTTCGGAATATCGTCTTCTGCGTACTGCAGGTCTGCTTCATAGCCGGCTTCGGTGAACTGCTCGACCATGGAATTGCCGTCGGAGATCCAGCGTGCCGAGGATTTCGTCGGCATGGCGATGCCGATGGAGCCTTTGTCCTGGGCCATTGCCGCGCCGGTCAGCGCTACGCCGGACATAAGGGTTGCTGCTGCCGCTACCGCGACAAGCGCCTTGGAAACAAATTTCATATCGTCCTCCCGGACCGGATCCCAGCCGGCCCAATTCAGTCACAGGCATTCACGGGTTGATGCCGGGGAGTACAAAATGGAAAAGTAACATGACGGTCAAATTATTATTCATTATCATTACATATCTTAATTGATATGAAATAACGGAAATCGGCCATGAGCTTGGACTTGCTGCGGCGGGGAATGAAAATCTCCCACTTGCGATTGCTCGCGGAGCTTGCAAAACACACTCGGCTCACCGACGCAGCAAGCGCTCTCGGCATGTCGCAACCGGCCGCTTCGCGTCTGATTTCCGAAGTTGAGCGCGTGGCGGAAGCCGACATTTACGTGCGATCGGGCCGCGGAATCGAGTTGACCGACATCGGCCACAAACTGGCCGAACGCTGTGTGCGTATCCTGCAGGAGTTTGCCGATGCGGGACGCGATATCGAACAGCACAAGTCCGGACAGAGCGGGCACGTCAGCATCGGGTCGGTGACGGGCCCTGCAATCGAATATGTCCTGCCCGCGATACGTCACGTGCGCCTCAGCTACCCGGATATTTCCATTTCGGTGGAAGTCGGTCCCAGTCTCGATCTGGCACCGATGCTGGAGGACGGGCGGCTCGACTTTTCCCTCAGCCGCGTGCCGGTGGATGAAGATCCGGACCTGTTTGAGGAACGCCCTCTCCTGCGCGAACCTGCCTGCCTTATCGCCCGGACGGATCATCCGCTGACCCGCCTCGCAGCACCTGTACCTGCAGAAGCCCTATTGGGTTTTGACTGGGTCCTTCCTCCTGTTGGCGCCCCGATCCGCACCACGACGGAACAGGCGTTGCGCGACAAGGGGCTTGGACTGCCCACCAAGGTGCTGACGACGTCTTCGTTTCTGTTCACGGTTACGACTGTGCAGCGTACCAACGCGATTGCCGCTGTCGCTCAATCGGTTGCCTCAAGCTTTGCTGAAAATGCTGACGGAAGCCCGGGCACGATCACGGCCCTTGAAAGCGATCTCACCTTGTCGGTTGAGACCTATTCCTTCCTGACCCGAAAAGGCCAGGTTCTGACGCCTGTCGCCCGGATCGTGGCACGCGAAGTCCTGCGGGCAATCACGGGCGAAACGATACTCGCGTGATTGCGGATCGCAAGCCGAAGCGATGCAATGTCTTGAAAAACTTGACAAACTGTAGAGGGAGAGTGGTGCCCAGAGCCGGAATCGAACCAGCGACACGCGGATTTTCAATCCGCTGCTCTACCAACTGAGCTATCTGGGCGTGCCTTGCAAGTGGTCCGGGGCGAGCCCCGTTCGCTGAAAGCCCGGTCCTTATAGAGGCTCCCTGAAACCTTGTCCAGCACCCCGGCAAAGTTTTTTGCCGAAGAGCATCACCTCACCTGTTGAAAACTTTCAGCCCCACTAACCTTCTGAAAAACAATACCTTTCCCGAGCCTGGCCAAAATCGTTTCGTACTGTGTCACATATATCTCGGCTTCTGTCGCAACAAGGCACGTGGTCGGAGGCTCTCTGGCCCACAGTCAAGTCATCACCTCTATGCTGCGGTACGCGCCCGGCCTCCCCCAAATACTGACGTGCAAACGAAAGAAGCGCGCCACGGATGGCGCGCTTCTGACAGTCATCAACGATCCTGTAGATCTTATTTCACGGTGATCCGGTCGTCCGTGTAGGCTGAGTAACCATTCTTGCCTGCAAGATAATCGGATACCACATCGGCCAGGTCCGGGCCGAAGTCATAGGCGTTCATGCCGTTGGTCGCGAAGATCTTGTAGCCGTCGCCGCCACCGCGCATGTAGTTGTTGGACACCACGCCATAGACCTTTTCCGAATCCAGCGGAACGTAGCTGTCGCCTTCCATCACCATGACATCGGAGATCCGCTCCCCGGCAGGTTTGGTCTTGTCGAAGGAATACTTAAGACCGGCCACTTGCGGGAAACGGCCCGCGCCCTCTTCCACCTGGCTGACACCGTTTTCTAGAGCCGCGATCACATCGGACCCCTTCAGTTCGAAAGTGGACAGCGTGTTCTGGAACGGCAGCACCGTCAGGACTTCGCCCTTGGTGATCTCACCGGCGTCGATGGAGGCACGCAGACCACCGCCGTTCTGGATGGCGATCTGGACACCCTGGCCCTTGACGCGATCAAGCATGGCATCTGCGACCAGGATCCCCATTTCGCAAGCCTGGGCCCGGCAGACTTCCCGGTCGGCGCCGATGGGAGCATCGGCCTGGGCAACGACTTCCTTGCGGATTTCGTCGAGCGGTTCCGCGAGTTCCTTGATGCGGGAAACAAGTTCCGGATTTTCGACGATGGTGTTGTCGATAATGATCGGCTCACCGGCAGCTTCCGTGATGACGCCATTGTCGTCAAAGGTCACGTTCAGTTCGCCCAGGAACTTGCCGTAGGCGTAGGCCTGAACGACGGCCGTCGGCGTTCCATCCGGACCGTCGATCATGGTCGGATACGGGCCTTCGGCATCGTCCGACGTGTTGGACAGGTAAGTGTTGGAGTGGCCGCCGACAATCACGTCGATGCCAGGTGCCTTGGCAGCAACTTCCTTGTCGACGTTATAGCCGGAGTGGCTGAGGACGATGATCTTGTTGACGCCTTCGGCAGCAAGTTTCTCCGCTTCGCGGGTTACGGCCGCAACCGGATCGGTGAAGGAAATATTCGCGCCGGGGCTGGCCAGTTCATCCGTGTCCTCCGGCGTCAGGCCGATCAGGCCGATCTTCTCACCGCCGCGTTCGATGACGATCGAAGGCTTCAGCACGTCGGCAAGCTGAGGCTCCTTCGACACATCCGCGTTGGACATCAGGACCGGAAACTCCACCGCATCCATGAAGCCGCGCAGGACTTCAGGTCCATCATCAAATTCATGGTTGCCGACGGTCATTCCGTCGTAGCCGAGCTTGTTCATGAACTCGGCGGCAGCCTTGCCCTTGTAATAGGTATAGAACAGCGTGCCCTGGAACTGGTCACCACCGTCGACGAGGATCGTGTTGTTGCTGGCCGCGCGGCGATCTTTGATGATCGTGTCGAGGCGCGCCGTGCCACCGAAGCATTTGCCTTCTGCATTGTCCTCTTCACCGCAGGTCGAATCGTACTTGTTGATCGGCTCGATGCGGCTGTGGAAGTCGTTGGTATGCAAGATTGTCAGCGAATAATCGGCATAGGCTGCCGTCGACAGTGCCGTGGTCACGGACAGCACTGCGGCGCTCAGAAAACGTTTTTTCATCGGACCCTCGCCCTTGGATAGGTTGGTTATGCCGTATCAGGAACGAGACGCCTGACGCCGGCTTCCCGGTGTTCTTAAAAACCCCGTACGCCCCTCAACAAAAGGCATCAACCCTACCGGACAAAACCGGAATTCAGGGCGTCAGGATCGCCGGTATAAAAAGATCTTGGTGCAGTTTTATGACAGCTGCAAGTGTTTGGCGGCATGAAACTGAAAAAAATTTTGCTGGATAAATATTTTTGCAGCGCTGCCTAAAAATAGCTCAATCCCGCCAACTCTGCCGAGCCAAGTTCCGTGGCAGCCGGCTGAACAGGCAAATGGCAAGGCTTCCCGAAAACTCCGGTGGCGGGCGGTTTTCGGGGACTTTTGAGAAGATTTTCGGGAAAGGAGCACTGAGGCGCCGAGTTCTGCCTGGAATACCGGCAAGGCCTTCGCGCCTGCTTCGCCGGCAAACGAACCGGCGGATCATATGGCCCGCCAGGGCCTGTCAGGAGCGGTCTTCGTCCGGGAAATTGCTCTCGTCGATATCGTCGGTCTCCACCACGGGTATGGTGTACCCCTCGGAGAACCAGCGGTTCAGATCGATCTTGGCGCAGCGATCCGAGCAGAACGGATAATCGTCCGGCGTCGACAATTTCGAGCAGATTGGACAGGGGCGCATGCGCCGTTCGGGTTTCTGGCTGTCGGCCATTTCACTCTCCGGATTTCTGCTTCGCGCCAACTGCTGAAAAGGCAGCCGGTGATGGATCATCGGCTTGCCGAACACGATCTCGACAGCTTCAGGCTGCCGCTGTCGCCCAGCCCTGATGCACAGGGTATCCGGCTGAACTCAGCAGGTTCGCGGTTTCCACCAGGGGCAGTCCGACCACCGCCGGGTAGGATCCGACCAGTTTTACGACAAAACTTCCCGCGAGCCCCTGAATGGCATATCCGCCTGCCTTGCCACGCCACTCGCCGGAGGAAATATAGTCGTCCATGTCCTTGCGAGTCAGGCGTTTGAACCGCACGCGGGTTTCGACAAGCTTGGAACGGACCTTGCCGTTTGCCTCTGCAACGGCCACCCCGGTGAACACCCGATGGCCACGGCCCGACAGGAGAGACAGGCACATGAGCGCCTGATCGGTCAGCTCCGCCTTGGGCAAGGCCCGGCGGCCGACCGCAACCACGGTATCGGCAGCCAGCACCACACTGTCCTGCATCGCTTCGGACGCATCGGCCATCTGACGAACGGCTTCAGCCTTTGCACGTGCAAGGCGCAGCGCAAGACTGCGCGGTGTTTCATGCTTCTTCGGCGTTTCGTCGATATCGGCCGGCAGGAGGTGATCCGGCTCCAGTCCGATCTGCTGCAGCAGCGCGAGGCGGCGCGGCGAGGCGGAGGCCAGGATCAACTGAGGGGCATTGGTCATCTAAGAGCGAGCCTTGCAGCCGGGGTCACCTTGAAGGATCCGCTTACTTGAAGCGGTAGGTGATCCGCCCCTTGGTAAGATCATACGGGGTCATTTCTACAAGAACCTTGTCGCCCGCCAGTACGCGGATACGGTTCTTGCGCATACGCCCTGCCGTGTGGGCAATAATTTCGTGATCATTTTCCAGTTTTACGCGGAACGTCGCGTTCGGCAACAGTTCTGTTACGACGCCCGGAAACTCCAGAGCTTCTTCTTTGGCCATTTGATATCCTGAATAAAGCGGGCCCTGCCCGCGGGTGCCGGGGAAACTAACGGATTAGCGGCAGAAAGTGAACCTTTCTTTCCACCGCTATGCAAAGAAACTGCCAGATCCTATGCATCACTGCCTGCGATCGCCATTTCCTGCCGGATTTACGCCGGAAAACCCGGCATTTTCCTGCTGTTCACGCCACTCATCTTCAAGAATTGCGTAATAGAACTCTTCATCCCAGCCCCCCTTGAACAGGGCATGCTCGCGAAAATGGGCCTCCCTGCGCATACCCAGGCGCTCCATCACTCCCCAGGACGCATTGTTGCGGGCGTCGCAGCTGGCGAAGATGCGGTGCAGTCCCAGATCCTCGAACCCCATGCGCAGCAGCGCGCGGCCAGCCTCCGTGGCAAAGCCCCTGCCCTGATATTGGGGATTCAACGTGAACCCGATGGTGCCCTGGCGCGCCTCCACGTTCGTCACCCTCAACGAAACGTCACCGATGACACCACCGTCCTTCCGTTCCTCTACCGCTAACGCCAGTGTCCCTTCACCATCCAGGCACTTCATGTCCGCCCATTTGGTCAGTTTCGACCGGATTTCCTCCAGGCTCCGTGGTTCCCAGAACTGGAAACGAGCAACCTCCGGCAGAGACTGGTAGGCATGGAGTGCCACCGCATCGCCTGGCTCCATGGGACGCAGTACCAGCCGGTCCGTCAGGACCTGCGACGTGATTTCGAATTTCATCTTGTTCCTTCAGGTTCAGCCGCTTGGCGGCGGCGCCCAGTCCAGGCGCTTCTTGATGCGCATCATGAGCTGATCGCGCACTGCCCGGTACTCGCCCAGGATCTGCTCCCGGCTGCCGGTGGCAAGGGTCGGATCGAGTGTCGGCCAGTATTCGACTTCGACCGATTCCGTTCTCGTCATGTCGAGCGCCTTGTGGTGTGCCTCGGGAGCGAGAGTGACCACAAGATCGAACCCGGATTCGTCCAGATCCTCGAATGTCTTCGGCGTGTGCCGGCTCATGTCGACGCCTATTTCGGCCATGACCGCGTCCACGAACGGGTCAACCTTGCCGGAACGGACACCGGCGGAACGCACATAAATCTGGCCGGGAAAGAGTTTGGCCGTCAGAGCCTCGGCCATGGGCGAGCGTACGGAATTCATTCCGCAGGCAAAAAGCACCGCAGTCGGACGCATGCCCGGCCCGGCCATATCCGTCAGCCCTTCCAGTGCAAGGCGTAAACGAGGGTAAACAGCCGTCGTGCCGTCTGCATGTCGACTTCTATCTTCCCTTCCAGCCGCTCCATCAAAATGGCAGAGCCTTCGTTGTGGACCCCGCGCCGCCCCATGTCGATCGCCTCGATCTGGCTCGGTGTCGCGTGGCGGATGGCCTCGTAATAGCTTTCGCAGATCAGGTCGTAGTCCTTGACGATCTTGCGCAGCGGAGACAGTGACAAAACATGAGTGACGACTTCCTTGTCGTCATCGGTCCTGATCCGGAAAACCAGCTTCTTTTCGATTACCGACAGGTTGAGAACATAGCTCGCAGGCGGATGCCCGACGGGCTGAAACGCGTTTTCCTCAATCAGGTCGTAGATCGCAACAGCACGGTCATGCTCCACTTCCGGTGTGGACCGGGCGATAGAGGCTTCGTCCAAAACCACATCAACCAGCTTTCCGCCGGTTTGTTGCGGTTCGGGATCCGGGTGCGGTTCGCTCATCTGGTCGAAGCCTCTTCTTCAAATCGGGAGCTATAAATTCAGTCTGATGGAAACAGAGCGCGCGTGCGCCGACAACCCCTCTGATTCACCAAGAGCGATTGCCGCCGGCCCGAGCTGACGCAGATTATCCGCATTGCATTTCAGGATCGAGGTGCGTTTGACGAATTCCAGCACGCTCAGACCCGACGAAAAGCGAGCCGACCGCGCGGTCGGCAACACATGATTGGAGCCGCCGACATAGTCGCCAATGGCTTCAGGCGTATAATGGCCCAGGAACACGGCGCCTGCGTTGCGCACCTTCTTCAGCAGCGCTTCCGGATCGGCAACGGCAAGTTCCAGGTGTTCGGGAGCAATTCGGTTGGCTAGCGGCATTGCCGCCTCCAGATCGTCCACCAGGATGATTGCTCCGTAATCCTGCCAGCTGGCACGGGCAACATCTTCGCGCGGCAACGTTTTCAACTGCGCTTCGACGGCAGCTTCCACCTGGTTCGCAAGATCTTCGCTGTCGGTGATCAGGATCGACTGCGCAGCGGTATCGTGTTCGGCCTGTGCCAGCAGATCGGCAGCAAGCCAGTCGGCATTGTTGCCGCTGTCGGCCAGGATCAGCACTTCGGACGGGCCCGCGATCATGTCGATGCCGACAGTGCCGAAGACACGGCGCTTGGCAGCCGCCACAAAGGCATTGCCCGGACCGACGATCTTGGCGACCGGGTCAATGGTCTGCGTTCCATAGGCGAGAGCAGCCACGGCCTGTGCACCGCCAATACGATAGATTTCCGTGACACCGGCAATTCTGGCGGCAGCCAGCACCAGCGGGTTCAGCACCCCGTCCGGGCTCGGAACCACCATGACGATGCGTTCCACGCCCGCGACCTTGGCCGGCACGGCATTCATCAGAACCGAACTCGGGTAGCTTGCGGTACCACCGGGCACATAGATGCCGACAGCCTCGACAGCGGTCCAGAGCGAACCGAGTTCCACGCCGATGGGATCGGTATAGCGGTCGTCCTTCGGCATCTGGCGGGCATGGTGGGCGTGAATGCGGTCGTGGGCAAGCTGCAGGGCGTCCAACGTCTCCTGCGGCACCTTTGCAAGCGCGGCATCAATTTCTGCGGCGGACACCGTCAGTTCGGCCATGCTCTCGGCCTGCAGCCGGTCGAACCTTGCCGTATAGTCGAGGACTGCCTTGTCGCCTTCCGTGCGAACACGCTCAAGAATGTCCCGGACGATCTGGTCGACATCCTCCGACACTTCCCGTTTGCCGGAAAGGAGAGCCTTGAACTGGTCTTCGAAGCGGGCGTCGTTGATGTTAAGGCGTAGAACCACGCAATTCTCCATCATGTGCGGTGCCGTGCACCGTCTGTCATTCCGTGCGAGCGGTCAGCTGAGGTCGTGTTGCGGCAGGTTCGGCGTGGACCATGCGGCGCCCAGGTCCGACAGTTGCGCCTCGATGCAGTCCACCTCGAGCGCAAGGCTGCCACCACCTGCAAAGGCGAGCTGGATCGTGCCGGCCGGCTCTTCGCCCGGCTCGAAGGTCACGGCGAGCAATTCCAGGACGGCACCCTTGGCCTTCTGGTTGATGTTCTGGGCCTTCATGGCCTTGACCTGCGCGAAGGCCAGCGCCGTGCGGCGCCGCTCATGCTCTTTCGATCGCTTGTCGGCTTCCTTGTCCCACACGAACCGGTTCAACACGAACACGGCTTTCTGCTCCTTCGGCAGATAGCGGATATCCGCGATGGTGATCACCGCGTCCTGCAGATGGGCGGAAAGAACCTGAAGGTCTTCCTGGTCAAGGGCGGCAAGTTTCAGCTGGTCCATTTGCTCTTGTTCTGATCCGGTCATGCGTTGTCTGGCAGGACGCATATAAGCGACTTTCTGCCCGGTCCCAAGGCTGTTGCCTAATGGGGAATAACGGTTTTGGCAATCTCCAATGCCCTGAAACATGCCTTGCGGCATCGTGGAGCCCTCAAGAGCCTTCATCCACCCGCTGGCGCAGATCCGCCTTGACCTCGTCCAGCGATGCAATCCGCCGGAAGATCCGACGGCCTAACCAGAGCCCGAACACAAGCAAGAAGAAGCCCAGAGACGGCCCGTAAGGCGCCGGAACAAGGACAACAGCGAACAGTGCCGCAAAGGCAAAGGCCAGCTGGACCAAAAACCGGATTGTCTGTGCATTCATGCAGTCGCTCCAACTTCGTCCCGCAGGTTATCCCGGCGTCGATTTGTAATCACCCGCCATCTGCCTTCCGTCTTGCAATCAGGGCACGCATTCTGGAAAGTGACGCCAGCACATCAGGGCGACACCCTACCATCACACGAACGCACGGGCACGTAATGCTGAAACGATCCACCTGCCTCGGCCTGCTGGCAGGCAGCCTGCTTCTTTTCCAGACGCCGATGGATGTCCAGTCACAGGATTTTACCGAGAAGGTTCTGGGTGAGACCATATATGTCCCGGCCTATTCGCGGGTCTTTTCCCATCCGAACAGGTCCGACCTTCTGGCGGCAACACTTGCCATCCACAATGTCGACCCTGAAGCCACCATAACGTTGCAGCAGGTCGATTATCACAACGAGGATGGCACCTTGCTGCGCACTCTGCTTGATGCGCCGGTGGACCTTGCGCCCCTGCAGTCGAAAACAGTGCTGATCCCGATCAACGACACTTCTGGCGGCGTCGGGGCGAATTTCCTGCTCGTGTGGTCGTCGGATAGTGGTGCCCTCAGCCCAATCGCAGAAGCCATCATGACCAGTGGCAGCGGCGGTCCCGGCCCCTCTTTCACGTCACGAGGCCGGGTGATCAAGCGGCAAACGGCGCAGTAGATTTCGCGAAAAATGCATTACATGGGGTGCGGCGCAGTCCACGTCGCCCATGCTTTCACACCGTAATTCGATGGTTTGATCAGGCCGAGATGCGCTCGATCTTCGCGCCGCAGCGGGTGAGCTTGTCTTCCAGACGCTCGAACCCGCGGTCGAGGTGATAGACACGGCTGACCGTTGTTTCGCCTTCTGCTGCCAGACCGGCAATAACCAGCGAGACGGACGCCCGCAGATCCGTTGCCATGACCGGAGCACCGCGCAGGGTCGAGACGCCGTCGATCATTGCCGTGCGGCCGTCCACATGGATCTGGGCGCCGAGGCGGGCCAGTTCCTGCACATGCATGAAACGGTTTTCAAAAATGGTTTCGGTAATCCGGCTGGTGCCGCCGGCCTTCGTCATCAGAGCCATGAACTGGGCCTGCAGGTCGGTCGGAAAGCCCGGGAACGGTTCGGTGGTGATATCCACCGGCTGGATGCCGTTGCCGTTGCGGTAAACCTTGATGCCGTCGGCAGTCTGCGTAATGTCCGCGCCGGTCTGGCGAAGTGTCTCGAGCGCCGTTTCCAGAAGGTCCGAACGGGCGCCTTGCAACAGAACGTCACCACCGGTCATGGCAACAGCCATGGCATAGGTACCTGTTTCAATACGGTCCGGAACAACCGCGTGATGCGCACCGTGAAGGCGCGGCACACCCTGGATGCGGATGGTCGATGTGCCTTCACCCTCGATCTTCGCGCCCATGGCCTTCAGGCACTTGGCAAGATCGACGACTTCCGGCTCACGCGCGGCATTGACGATTTCCGTCTCGCCACTGGCCAGCGTCGCCGCCATCATGATGGTGTGGGTTGCGCCGACGGAAACCTTCGGAAACTCGACGCGAGCACCTTTCAGCCCACCCGGGGCCTTGACGATGACATAACCGCCGTCGATCTCGATCTCGGCGCCGAGCGCTGCCAGACCGTCGATGAAGAAGTCTACCGGCCGTGTGCCGATCGCACAGCCGCCAGGCAGCGAGACCCGCGCTTCATGGCTGCGGGCAACCAGCGGTCCGATAACCCAGAAGCTGGCACGCATCTTGGAAACCAGCTCATAAGGCGCGGTGGTGTCGACGATTTCACGGGCGGTCAGGTTCAGCGTCTGTCCGGCAAGGTCATCCTGGCCACTGCGCTTGCCGTTCACCGAGTAATCGACCCCGTGATTGGACAGGATCTGCATAAGCTGGGCAACGTCGCGAAGGCGCGGCACATTCGACAGCGTCAGGGTCTCATCCGTCAGGAGCGATGCGATCATCAGCGGCAGTGCCGCATTCTTCGCGCCGGAAATCGGAATGACACCATTCAGTTCCGCACCGCCAACGACCTTGATACTGTCCATGTTTTTCCCCGAACAGGACCGTGCTCACCGCACGGCCATCCCTTTGCATACGTCAAGAAACTCACATCAAACGTGCGGTCTACACGCAAGTTATGGCCCATGCAAGGCGCGCAACCGGCTGCGACCGGGCATTTTTGGGGCGACACAGTCCTGCCGAACATCCGGCTGGTGGTCCTCAGTCGGCGTCCCGCGTCTTGGCAGCAGACTTGCGGCGGCGCAGATTGGCTCTCAGGGCTTCGGCCAGCCGGTCTTCGCGGGACTTCGCCCCGGCTTTGTCCGACGCCTTTTCGCCTGCCTGCTTGCCGGATTTTCCGCCGCCGCGTTCAGCGGACTTGTGCTGCTGGTCTTTTTCGCCCATGGCGCGCCTGTGTGATGATCCTGTGATTCATTTGTCTAGCAAGCTGCCCGCAGCTTGCCTAGGCATCTTGTGTCTTGTGCATTGTTTGCCGCCTACCCTGTCAGCTTCAGCAGCATTCGGTCTTCCCATCGCTGCCCAAAACGTGTCCGCGGCCAGCCTGCACCCCATCAGACTTATGCATCATCGCGCCAAGAAGCCTGCACATGGTGCTGTGTCCCGCCTTCAGTCTTCCCTGTTTCCAAACTTCCCAATTCCCCGGAGGCTGCTTCCACCCGCCTTCCGGCGAGGGCCAGTCTCCCCTCTCCAGAAAAAGGCCATTCTGCTCTGCGCCTCGACCGGCAGGATTGTTTAATATCCACAGGCGAAACATGGCCGAAAGCACCAGCTTTGCCGCGCCAACCCTTCAATCGTCCCGGCTTTGACGGGAGGGAGCAAATGACTGCGGAAAAAAATCCCAAAACACCGCTTGCGTCCCCGAAGGTCTTATGGCAAAAGCCCCCTCATTCCGGTCGGCACCGTTGATCGGCACCAGCACTTGCGTCTTGCAACTCAAGCTTTTCAAGCAAAAAAGTTCGACGCCGCGCCTGTCCCAAAGACAAGCCAGATGCTGCCGTAGCTCAGGGGTAGAGCACTCCCTTGGTAAGGGAGAGGTCGAGAGTTCAAATCTCTCCGGCAGCACCATTTAAATCCAATAAATTCAGTCACTTAGATCAAAGAAAAATTCACCCTCCTGTAAACTTCTGCGGAAACAGACAGGGAACAGAGACCATCTTGCAGCACTTTTCGTGCAAAACACGAACAGCTATGTACTGCATTTGTTTCCTCATCACTGACATGTCGGTTGTTACTGGTTCTGTATTGTATCGTTGTATTGCCGACGAGCGGAAGGATCGATGTGTTCCGCTGGTGATTGTCTTTGAACCACGTAGACCTGAAGACGCGTTGGCTTTCATGGGAATAGACGCGAAAGCTGGAACCTGTTTTCAGCCTGACGCTGAAATCCCAGCAACGGTCGCCACTATCACTTCATATCTGAAGATCAAACTTGTGTCTTTGTCGACATCTCGGCCAGTTCAATTGGAAACGAATAGTCACGACCAAGCGGACGATATTCAGCATTATAGGACAACTATGTGCCAACATTTCATGGAACCGCAACAAGAGACCGGATTGGGGCCGACTCCGGAATGTCCGGTTTCAAACAGATGCCCCGGACAGCTACCATTATTTGACCCTTCCGCGTGGTATGCCAGACCGGATCATCAGTCGTAAACGATTTTAAGCGATCGAAAATCCTTCAACGCCCCTGATTATAGCAAATTGGTTATTTAACAATATTGTTATGAAAAACTTGGACGCTCAGTTTTCGGCGATAGCCGACCCCCACCGCCGCACTATCCTCACCCGCCTTGCTCGAGGTGAAGCAACTGTTTCCGAACTGCAGAGCCCATTGGGCATCAGCCAGCCTGCGGTGTCTCGCCACTTGAGGCTGCTGGAGAAAGCGGGCTTGATTGAGCAGTCGCGTGCAGCTCAAGCAAGACCGCGAAGACTGAAGCCGGAAGGGCTTGAAGCCGCACGCAACTGGCTCGATGAGTTGCGGAACCTCTGGAACGATAGCTTCGACCGCCTCGACGCATTTCTCGCAGACCCGACAACGGAGACACGTGACGACTGACACGCCCTGCTTCTCGATCAGCCGCACCTTCAACGCACCGCTCTCTCGAGTATGGAAAGTTTGGACGACGCCGGAGGCGCTTGCGCAGTGGTTCGGACCAAAGGGAACGTCAGGAACGATCCTCGCATTCGATCTGCGGCCCGGCAGCGAGTGGCGCGGCCGCTTGGATACGCCTGACGGGACTGTAATGTACAGCAAGTTCGTCTTCCGCGACGTTGACCCCATGTCGCGCCTCGAATGGGTGCACGGCTTCGCGGACGCCGCCGGAAACCGTATCAGCGCACCGTTCACCCAACAGTTCCCTCTCGAGATGCTGGCGACCGTGCTGTTCGCCGACGAGGGCGAACGGACCAGGGTCGACTTCACTTGGACGCCGCTTGATGCGACGCCAGAGCAGGAGGCCTTCTTCGTGAGCATGATGGCTTCGATGACCGGCGGCTGTCTGGCAGCTTCGAGCAGTTGGACGCGTTCCTTGCCATTGGCCAGGCGGCTTAGGGACATCCTCGCCAGACAGTGAGATATGGCGGAACAGGCTTATGGGGTCTGTTTGGTCCTGATCCCGCGAGCGACCAAGGCGCTACGCTGCGGGTCTGTGGACCAGATCGCTTCAGGACCTGCCCTCACCCAGCAGTCTGCCATCACGGCCGCCCTGTCCGTTTTCCGCAAGCCGATCATGCCGCCTGGATCGGGCTTCCCGGCCCGGTCATCTGGGATTTTGAAAAGCTTAGGTTCCGTGCGAAGCGGCGCTGGATGCGGGCAAGTGTCCAAAAGGGTTCGGAAGTGGAGAGGCAGGTTTCGGCTTCCAGAAAGACCTCGGAATTAATTCCATTTCTCTTTGCGAGGCTGTCCTTGAAATCGCAAATCAACTCATCAACAGGATGTAGTCCGCATGAAATCTATCTAGAATTTTGCGCTCAGATCAAATCAAATGGGCACTAATCCGATAAAGTCTGGAACCTCACAAATCGGCGAGAAATTCTTCGAGAGCAATTTGAGATAATGAGCACAAACGTCCCCTCGGAAAGACAAAGTGGCGACCTCCCGGAAATCGCAGTCCTGTTTTTCGATGGTCAAGGAGGAGCCCGAAGTGGAAAGCTGGAACAGCTTGTACCTCCTTTCACCGACTGCAGGGAACCAGGCTTCTCGTGGGTTCATTTGCACCGAGAAAATTCATCGGCGCAGGAATGGCTGCAGAAATGCAATCTCGACAGTTTCGTGGTGGATGCGCTGTCGGCGGAAGAAACGCGCCCGAGATGCACAGTCCATGGAAGCGGTGCAATTCTCATTTTGAGAGGTGTCAACCTGAACCCCGGTGCGGAGCCTGAAGACATGATCTCCACGCGGCTCTGGATCGAGGAAAAGCGCGTGATTGGTGTCTGGATCAGACCACTCAAGGCGGTTCGAGATCTATTCGATGCGATCGAGTCGAACAGGGCTCCTCTTTCGCCGGGAGATCTCGTTGCAAAGCTGGCGCTTAGGCTCGCAGATCGTGCCGAACCCACAATTGCAAGTTTGAATGAGCGCATTGACGTACTGGAAGAAAGTCTGTTGCAAGACGACGTAAACGCATCAAAGGACACACTTGCAGATATTCGGCGCACAGCAATAACCATCAGGCGTTACATGTTCCCGCAGCGTGATGCGCTTACCACCTTCGAGATCGAGGATTTGCCTTGGCTGACGGATCGAGATCGGAGCCGAATTCGAGAAGCTGCGGACCGCGTGACGCGATTGGGAGAGGAACTGGATTCCATTCGTGACAGGGCTCAGGTGATCCATGACCAGATAATCGACAAACGATCTGAGACTATGAACAGACGTATGTTCGTACTATCCGTCGTGACGGCAATTTTTCTTCCCCTGGGACTGTTGACTGGCTTGCTTGGCATCAATGTCGGAGGCATCCCCGGGACAGGCAATCCTTGGGCTTTCCTGATTGTCTGCGGTTTGTTGCTTTTCCTGGGCAGTGCGCAGCTATGGCTCTTCAAGCGCCTGGGCATGATGCGCTAGGTCCGGCGAACGCAAACAAGCTATCGCCCCTTCGGAGAATTTGGTCCCCAGGTCAGTTTGTGATGATCCGATTGCCTATGAATTTCGAGTTGCAGCCAGTACGGCAGCAAACAACGTGATGAGGCATCCAGACAGAAGAATTAGACCGCAAACCAAGGGGTTTAGATGGACTGGCGTCACCAAGACCGCTGTGAATGCAACCAGAGCCAGAATTGCGAGCGCAAGGCGGGCGTCTGCAACGAACATTCCAAAGAGCTCGGCCAACACATCTTTCAGAAGGGTCATGATCCCGCCTCCAAGTTACGTGCTTTGGCGTAGTGGGAAGCAAGAAGTCCTGTGCCCAGAAATAATGCCGCGAAAATAAACAGGGACAGGTCGGCGCCGGGCCATTCGATGCCCAGACCCTCGCCAGTCCAGAAAACGCCAAACGCCGATAGCATCACCCCGACGCCAAACTTCAAAGTGTTTTCCGGAACGCTCGACAAGGGCCGATGCAGGAAAGCGCCGATGATGAGGACGACGGCGCATGCAGCCAATGCCCCTAGGCTTGCGGGCCAGATAAGTCCACGCCCCGCCCCCACCGCAACGACAATGAAAACCACTTCAAGTCCCTCGAGCAAGACTGCCTTATAGGCCGTAATTCCGGCGATCCAGTCGCGGGATCTTTTCTTTCGGCTCACTTCCTCGTTCAGTGAAGCCTGTTCCGCCGCGAAGATCGCATCCTCGTCATGTAGCGGCACAATGCCAGCCGATCTCAAGGCAGCCTTGCGAAGCCAACCGATGCCAAACAGAAGCAAAAGAACACCGATGATAAGTTGAAGCCCGTGCAGCGGTACATTGTCCAGCAGTGGACCGAGTGCAATGACGATGGCGGCAAGCGTGGCGAAGGCGCCTGCAGTTCCCATAACAGCCGGCAGCCATCCGCGAAGCGTCGCGACGGCCAAAATGATCGTGAAGGCCTCAACGATTTCGACAGCAGATGCCAGAAATGCAGAACCGATTGCCGGAGCAGCGGTAGACCATTCCATCATTCGCATTTCTCCCATTTTACGGGCCTGAGATGCCAACGAATTTCAGCATCCGGTCGGCAGTTGGTCAGGAGCGGCTGTTTTCCTCGTGGGCATCGAAAACACGCTTTGCATAGTCCTCCAGAACAGCCTCACAGCCTTGCAGGCGATGCTGGGCCTCTTTGGCTCTTTCCCCGCCGTAAAAGTCCAATTTTTCGATTTTTTCCAACCATCCCTGAAGTTTTTTCAGGTCAACGTCGTTCTCTTCAAGCTCTGCGTAGGTGAAGTGCGCGGCCTCTATTTCCTTGGCGACTTCCCGCTCGAAGTCATCGCATTTGTCGATAAATTCCTCATAGGCGTCATCCCGATCCGCCTTGAACCTGGCAACGACTTTATTTTCCTGTGCGGCGTCGAGAGCCACGGTTTCCAAAAGGACACTATCTCCCTTTGCCTCCGCGACCTCATTCTCGACCATTTTCAGACGTCGCGTGTGGTCATCCGTTTTCGGAAGCAAGCAAACGCCATTCTGCAAATAGACAGCCCCCATGCTTTTCAACCGCCGCCAGATCGCGACGCGTTTTGCTGCTGGGTCTGCAGGAACCTTGTAGGTCAATAGTAGCCAGGTAATTTCAGCCATGGTTACATGTCAACTGATCTGGTCATAACTTGGGCATGACACCCTGCGTCAATCGCTCTTTCAAATTTGTGGGTTGATCAGTATCGAGACCGGCAGGTGTCGCGACGCCCAATACCTGCCGGTGCACTGGAAAGATCAGTCAGCGGTTTCCGCACCGCCCGGATCCTTTTCCACCTCGGCGGTGACCGGTGCGAAACCGTTTGCCTGGATCGAGGCCGTGACGTGTTTTCCGGCCAGGCTGGTGACATAGATCGAGTTGGGATTGGCGCGCAGATGCCCTGGTGCAGTGCCTTCGTCCACATGGATGCGAGCCTCTCCCTTCGCGGGAACCGTGATATCCGGATGGAGCACATAGGTTTCCTTCGCTCCGCTGTCCGCATCCGTGATCGTGTAGAAGACTGTGTAGCCGGAGAGAGGTTTCGCCCCGTGATTGAGCAACTGGATTTCCAGATGATCGGGGGCATCCGCTTTCTTCTCGGGATCATAGTTGTTTTCAACCAGCAGTTCGCCAATCCGATAGCTGGGCTTGGCACCTTCCTGCTTGATTGGACTTGCGGCAAAAACCGGATCCGTGTCGTCCAGATCGTTCTTGCCGTCACCATCCGTGTCCGGGTTCATCGGATCGGTATGCAGCAGCGGTTCCGCGATATCCGGGACACCATCGCCGTCGGCATCGAGATCAGCCGCATAAGCCTGGGACTGAAACAGTCCGGTACAGAGGGCCAGAACGGCGAGCGAGGGTGTGATGATCGTCTTCATGTCAGGTCTCCTTGGTCAGACGGTCAGGGTCAATCGGGCGCAGCAGGACGATGCCGGCGAGCCCGAAGGTGAAAAGAAAAAGAAACAGCGCGTCGCCAGATTTCTCGGACAGGATCGGCCCCAGGGGTTTACCGGTGTAGGTGTCCTTGATGCCGAGCACGGCGAAGGTGAGCCGCTCGAAATGCTTGGTGACGGAGATCTGTTCGATGCCGTTGCGGATCGTCTCGTAGGTGCTGAAACCTGCCTTGATCCGGTCCTGCTCGGCCTTGGGAACCGAAAGCTGAGCGTAGATGCCGCCAGCGACCTGGTTGTCCGGGTCCATCGTGTCCCCGATCTGGGGGGCGACCAGAACCACAAGCAGCCAGAGGGCAAAGGCGTAGACCAGCCCCGTCGCGGGGGAACGCATCCAGAGGCTGAGCCCGAAACCAAGGGCAAACAGGGCTGTCAAATAGGCAATTCCGGCGACCCAGGTGATCGCGAGCCGCAGAAGATCCATTCCCGTAAGTCCGATCCCGGAAATTAGCGGGAGGATCAGTGCCATCGTTAAAAACACTGCCGCCAGGGAGACCGCCGCGAGAGCCATTCCACCTGCAAGCTTGGCAGCAAGATAGTGCCAATGGCGCATCGGGCGCGTGAGGATCAGTGCAAGTGTCTGGCGTCCCCGCTCGGTCGCAGCCGCCCGGTAACCCGCAACGAGCGCGATCACGGCTCCGAGGATCTCGATCTGCTCGATCGTTCCGCGCAGAAGCTTCAAGGGATAGAATTCGGGAGCGGCAAGGGCTGAGGCATCCTTGCCAAGGGCCAGCAACAGAGCTTTGGCCTTTGCATAGGTTGCCGCATCGCCGTGAAGCGCAATGCTGCCAGTAACAAGCGACACGAGTGCCGCAACGGTCAGGAAGATGACGGCCCACAGCAGGAACCGGTCTCGCATGGCTTCACGGGCATCGCGCAGTCCGATCGTTGCGATCTGCGCGATCGGTGACGGGGACTTGTCAGGCATCGGGACCTCCTGTGCTCGGATCCATGCGCCAGGCGGCAAGGAGGGCAAAAACGCCGGCTCCGAGAAAAGCCGCAGAAAGGGAGAGCAACGGGGACACGCCTCCCCGGGAGGCAAGACCGTCGGGCAGATAACCCATCGTCCTGGCTTCGAGCCAACCGAAGGCTTCCGACAGAGAAAATGGCCCCAGAGCCTGAGAGAAGGTTCGGAAAACCGGTGTCTCGGGAATTGTCGCCAAGGCAGACACCGGGTTGATGGCGGCTGTCGGATTGACGTTTCCCGTCAGCGCAGGGAGCACAAAGGTAATCGCCAGCCAGACAACTGTCGCCGCCAGCAAACCGCTCGCCGTGCCCGGCAGAAGCGCGGCTCCACCGAGTGCCAGAAAACCGAAGATCGAGATATAGACCCAGCCGAGCAGAAGGGCGCTCGCGAGGTTGAGCCAGTCCGGGCCTTGCATCGGCAATCCCGGAATTGAAACGAGCACGATTGTCGCGATCGCTCCGGCCAGTGCCATCAGACCGGCGGTCGCGGCGCCAACGGCAACGATGCGCCCCAATCCGGTTTTCCAACCGGCAATCGGCCGGGTCCCGACAAGGGGAAGCACTCCGGAACGCCGGTCGACTTCGATAATGGCCTGGCCGATCACGATCGCGGCGAAAGCGCCAAGAAACGAAACATAGACGGTCAGGTTTCGCAGCACTGACAGGGGGGCACTTTCAGCCACCGGATTGGGAGGTATCGGCTGCCCAGCCTGGGCCAGATAGTCGGCAGCCTTCTGGTAGATTGCATTCACGGTTTGTGTGGCCGACCAGCCCAGCCATGCGGAAACCGCAATCATTGCCGTGAATATCACGGCGAGAAGTATGACACTGCGTTCCCGCAACAAGGTGGCAAGCGACTGTCTTGCGACAAGGAGAACAGGGTTCATTCCACTGCCTCCTGCCTTGCGACATCGAGGTAAAGTTCCTCCAGCTTGCGCTCGTCATACCGGTTGGAAACAGCTTCGATCCGATCGTGGAAAACCAGCCTTCCCTGCGCAAGAACGCCGATGGAAGTACAGGTACGCGCGACCTCGCTCAAAAGGTGCGTGTTCATGAAGATGGTCATCTTGCGGGTGTGCAGCTTCTCGATGATCTCGCGCAGTTGGCGGACGCCCATCGGGTCGAGGCCCGACGTGGGCTCATCGAGAAAAAGGATCTGTGGTTCGTGCAGGATCGCCTGAGCCAGGCCGATCCTCTGACGCATTCCTTTCGAGAAGGTGCCTACCCGCCGATCGGCAAGCCCGGAAATGTTCAGAAACTCCAGCGTCTCCGCAACGGCTTCTCGAACGTTGCCGACCCCGGAGAGCTGAGCAAAGAACGTCAGGTTTTCACGTGCTGTAAAACGGTCGTAAAGACGGACATTCTCAGGCAAATACCCAATCGCGGAGCGAACCAGAAGCGGATCGGTGCGGATGTCGTAGCCGGCAATGCACGCCGAACCGGATGAAGGGTTCAGCAGCGTTGTCATAAGGCGAATGGTCGTGGTCTTGCCGGCACCATTGTGTCCAAGAAACCCGAAGACCTCTCCTTTCGGGATTTCGATCGTGAGAGGGTGCAGGGCAACCCGCTCAGCGTAGTTCCTGGAAAGACCGTCTGTTGAGATAGCGGGGCCGATGGTTTTCACGTTTTGCCTCCTCGGTCTGTCGGACTGCCCGGCTTGCAGACAGTCCGACAACTTGGTCATTTAGTTTTTGTGGAAGATCGGAGGGTCATGTAGGCAACCGTCAGGGCGATGATTGCCAGGAATGCGACACTGGTCACGATGGTGCCTAACCCCAACCCGCCGTAGTCGGCCGGCTGTGCGAGGAAATCGCCGAATGATGCCCCCAGGGGCCGGGTGAAGATGTAGCAGAGCCAGAAGGCCCACAGTCCACCAAGACCCAACGCGAAATAACCCAGAGCCAGAGACGCGATGATGAGGCCAAAGAGAACCCCGGTTCCAGCGAAGCCCACGCCGAAAGCTTCCGAGATCAGGTCCCCGACCGCCGTGCCCAGGGCAAAGGTGAAGAGAATGGCAAGCCAATAGAAGGCTTCCCGTCTGAAGGTGAAGACCTCATGAATGGAAAGCGTCCGTTCGCTCGCAAACCAGACCGCAAACGTCCCGGCGAGTGCAATCGTGAAGCCGATCGTGGAATTCAGGAGCGGAATGCCAAGGGCATCAGTCATGTTGTCGGTGATCAGCGTACCGACGACGGATATCAGCACAACCGCCGTCCAGTAGACCGCCGGTACGTAGCGTTTCTGGGAGAATTGCCAGAACATCGCCGCGACAAGGATTGCCGTCATCAGAAGCGTTGTCGTGCCGAGTCCCAGACCAAGATTGACGGCCAGAAAATCCGCTGCGGTCTCGCCCATGGTGACGGCGGTGAGTTTGATGATCCAGAAGCCGGGTGTGACCTCGGGAACGCGATTGACAGCGGTAGAGACCTCGATTGGATGATCATGGTCTGCTGCAGTTATGTTGCTCATGATGCTTATCCCTTGAGTTGCGCCAGAGCCTGAGCCGAGAAGGTATTGGCATGTGCGTCGTCGTCCGCATTGCAGCGTTCGAGTGCTTTCGATTGAAGATCCGCGACAGAGGCGGAAGGTTGAGAATTTGCGAGGGTGTCGCGCAGTTTTCCGATCAGCACTTCGCAGGGGAGCGCCCGGCCGGTTTCGTCCGTCACGACGATGCCGGCGATTTTCTGAACTGGCTGGGCTGTTGCTGCTGTGACCGGTGCCTGCAGCGTTTGGGAGAGATCGACAAGAGCCTGCTTCACAGCAGATATTTCAGGTTTTCCGCTGCGCAGCGCTGAAAAGGCTTTGTCGGCAGCCGCATCAACGGTCGACCATGCGCCTGCATCTGCCTTGCGCAGATCGGTGGCGTTCTGGTCCCAGAGCGTTTCCAGATCGGTGATCCGCTTTTCTGCGGCCTTGAGGTCTCCCGTGTCGGCGATTTTCTGCGTGTCAGCAACGATGACCTGATACGCAGACAGGTCACCAAGTCCCTGCTGATTGTTGATTTGAGCGGTCGACGCGGGTGCGGACGGCAAGAGATACCTTTCTGCCACAACGAAACCGGTCACTGGAATCGCGATCAGGACCGCTGACAGAAGAAAATTTCGAAGAGTTGGATGCATGGGTCATGTCCCGTTTAGATCAGCCTCTCGTTCGAGGCTTCGGGACAGAGAGTGACAGGACGTTCCCTGGAACGTTTTGCCGGAATTTTACAAATTTGTAAGAAGTAAAAAAGCTGTCTCACGGCTTCCGACAAGGCATCAACTGCATTTTTTGAATAGAGCCGAGTGGCAATCGTATTGGGCCACAAGAGCGCCTCAATAACGCCGACGTCACAAAACTTACGTAAATATGTGGGATTAACAACGTGAATTCATCAGAATCCACGAGACCGAAAAATCGGAAGGGCGCACAAAAACCTGGTCAAGCGTCAGAAAATAATGGTCTTTCCGCATTTTTGAGTCAGATGCGCTTCCAGCGTTGGTTTTTGCTGAATTTGATGTCAATCACGGAGGTTTTGACGTGAGTTCCACAAAGTCCAACATTTCCCGCCGCAGCATCCTGCGTGCTGGTCTCGCCGCCCCTTTCATCAGCGTCCTGCCGGGCGTCATTTCCACCGCCCGCGCGGCCGGTCCGGTCAAGATCCAGTTCATGTATCCGGTCGGCGTGTCCGGTGACATCAACAAGATCATCTCCGGCATGATCGCCGAGTTCAACGCTGCCCATCAAGGCATCGAAGTCGAAGCCATCTATGCCGGCAGCTACGACAACACCGAGCAGAAGGTCATTACCGCGATCGGCGTGAACGAGCCGCCCGCCCTGTGGCTGCCAATCAACTCCGCTCTGCAGACCTTCCTGGGTCTGGATGCGCTGGAGGACGTCACGGACCTGGCGAAGGCCGATGACATCTATCAGGACTTCCTGCCGGGCTTCCTTTCCACCTGCATATCCGGCGACCGTCTCTATGGTCTGCCGTTCCAGCCGTCCACACCGGTGCTCTACTACAATCAGGACGCCTTCGAGGCGGCCGGGATCTCCAAGGCTCCGGTCACCTGGGACGAACTTCTGGAAACCGCACAGGCCGTCACCCTGCGCGAGAACGGCGAACTGAAGCGCTGGGGCTTGACTATCGGCGGCGGCTGGCATGACTGGATGTTCGAGTGCTACTGCCGCCAGAACGGCCTGACCCCTTGGGAGAACGACAAGGTTCTGTTCGACCGTCCGGAAGCCCTGGAAGCGCTGGAGTTCTGGAACAAGATGGTCAGGGCCGGCGTCATGCCGTCCGCGTCCACCTGGCAGGGATCGGCCAATGACTTCATGGCCGGCACCACCGCCATGCTCTATCACTCCACCGGTTCGCTCACCAACCTGCGCACTTCGTCGCCCTTCAAGGTCGGCGTCGCCTTCATGCCGAAGAAGAAGACCTACGGCGCGTCCCAGGGCGGCGGACCTCTGATGATTGCCAAGAAGCAGTCCGACGCCCGCAAGGAAGCCAGCTGGACCTTCGCCCGCTGGATGACCAACACGGAAAACCAGGCCAACTGGAGCAAGGCCACCGGCTATCTTGCCGTGCGCAAGTCCTCCTGGGCCTCCCCCGCCATGCAGAGCTATCTGGCCGATGTGCCGGAAGCCAAGGTCGCCCTGGACCAGTCTGAGTTCGCAGGTGCCTTCCTGCAGGTTCCTGCCTACCACCGGGTGCGCGAGTTCCTCAAGAGTGCGCTCGACCGGACCCTGGCTGGTGAAATCCAGCCGGCTGAAGCTCTCAAGGAAGCCAATGAGAGCTCCAACCGTGAAATCACCCGCGTCATGCGCCGCATGAAGGGCTGATTTCCAAGAACTCTGAGGGCGGATGTCTGGCCGGCCGGCCGGCTGGGCATCCGCCCTTTCCCACTTTTGACGTCCCCTATCTGGAAGGTCTTCCTTCATGTCGCGCAGATTTGCGCGGGCGCACCGGAACGAGGCGATGCTCGCCTATGTGTTTCTGATGCCCTCCGTGGTGTTCCTGTCTGTCTTCACCTACTGGCCGATCCTCCGGTCCATCTGGTTCAGCCTGCATGATGTGGTGCTGGGCGATCCAGACATGTTCTGGCTGGGGCTGGAGAACTACACCCGTCTGCTGGAGGACGGCCTGTTCTGGAAGGTGCTGGGCAACACGGTGTTCTACACCGTCACCACCATTCCCCTGTCCATCCTAGCAGCGCTGCTGCTTGCGGTGGCCCTGGACAGCAAGCTGCGCGGGTTGACCCTCTACCGCTCCGCCTTTTTCTATCCGGTGATGATCCCGTCCGTTGCAGCTGGCATGGTCTGGGTTTTTCTCTATGCGCCGGGTTATGGCCCGGTGAACGAGGCGCTGGCGGCCATCGGCCTGCCACATCCGGACTGGCTCTATGACAGCGGCTGGGCCCTGACCGCCATCGTGCTGATGAGCGCTTGGAAATACGCGGGCTATTTCATGCTGATTCTGCTGGCGGCGCTGAAACTCGTGCCCTCGGACATTTACGAGGCAGCCCGCCTGGAAGGGCTGAATGCGCCCCAGCGGCTGCTCTACATCACCCTACCGCTGATCTCGCCGACCCTCTATTTCGTCATCGTGATCGGCATCCTGCACAGCTATCAGATCTTCGACTACGTCTATGTCATGACCCAGGGCGGGCCGGCAGATTCCACAAACGTGCTGACCTATTACATCTATCAGAACGGCTTTCAGTATCAGGACATCGGCTATGCCTCGACCGTCGCCAACGCCCTGCTCCTCCTCATGCTCGGCCTGATTGGTCTGGTTGCGGTGACCCTCGGGCGCCGGGTCCACTATCTGGGAGACCGCTGATGAGTGAGACCCGCTCCCTGAATGCTGCGGCCTCCCCTGCTCGTCGCAGCAGAAGCTGGAAGTCCTTTGCGCGGAAAAACGCACTGCATCTGCTGCTCCTACCCCTGGCATGCCTCTGGCTGAGCCCGCTGGTCTGGATCGTTCTCACCTCGCTGAAGACCCGGGTGGAGGTGTTTGACCCGGAGGCGGGCATCCTTCCGGCAGTGGCGAATTTCGCTAATTATCCGGCGACTCTCGCGGTCGCCCCCTTCGGCACCTATCTGGTCAACTCTGTGCTGGTGACCGGCTCGATCCTGCTCGGCCAGCTGATTACCATCACCCTTGCGGCCTATGCCTTTGCCCGGTTGGAGTTTCCCTTCAAGAAGCTGCTGTTCGGCCTGTTCCTGCTGCAGGTGATGTTCCCGATCTATGCGATCTTCCTGACGAATTTCGTCACCCTGCATGAGTTCGGGCTGATCAACACCCTGCCAGCCATGGCCGTGCCCTTCATCGCCTCCGGCTATGGCACCTTCATGCTGCGCCAGTCCTTCCGCCAGGTGCCTTCGGATCTTTCCGACGCGGCGCGGCTGGACGGTTGCGGGCATCTCGGCATCCTGTGGCACGTCTATCTGCCCCTGGTTCAGCCGACCCTGATCGCCTTTTCCATCATTTCGGTGGTGACCCACTGGAATGACTACATGTGGCCGCTGCTGGTGACCAATTCGGACAGCGTGCGCACCCTGCCGATCGGTCTGGGCCTGCTGGCCAAGGCGGACAGCGGCGCCGACTGGACCCGCCTGATGGCGGGCACGACCATCGTCATCTCGCCGCTGCTGATCTTCTTTGTCATCTTCCAGCGCCGCTTCATCGACAGCTTCATGCATACGGGTGTCAAGTGAGCCCGAACGAGAGAACATCTTCATGGCAACCGTAACACTCTCCAGGGTTTCCAAGTCCTACGGCGCCCGCGAAACCGTCTCTGCCATCGATCTCACGGTCGAGGACAAGGAATTCATGGTGCTGGTCGGCCCCTCCGGCTGCGGCAAGTCCACCACACTGCGCATGATTGCCGGTCTGGAGGAAATTTCCTCCGGTCATCTCTTCATCGACGGCCGGGACGTGACGGATGTGGCGCCGCAAAAGCGCGACATCGCCATGGTGTTCCAGTCCTATGCGCTATATCCGCATATGACCGCCTACCGGAACATGGCCTTCGGCCTGATGAAGACCACCCGCCTTGGCAAGAGCGAGATCGACCGCCGGGTGCGGGACGCCGCCGAGATCCTCAATATCACCGATCTTCTTGACCGGCGGCCGAAGGAGCTATCCGGCGGCGAGCGCCAGCGGGTGGCGATTGGCCGGGCGCTGGTGCGTCAGCCAAAGGTGTTCCTGTTCGACGAGCCCCTGTCCAACCTGGATGCCAAGTTGCGCAACCACATGCGCGGCGAGCTCAAGCGCCTGCACCGGGAGCTGGGGCTCACAGTCATCTATGTGACCCATGACCAGATCGAGGCCATGACCCTGGGCACCAGGGTTGCCACCATGTCCAGGGGGCAGCTGCAGCAGGTGGGTGCTCCGATGGAGATCTATCAGAACCCGGCCAATAGCTTTGTTGCCCGCTTCATCGGCTCGCCGGAAATGGCCCTTCTACCCGCCCGACGGCTGAATGAGCGGCGGGCGGCCCATCCCGCCTTCGCCCTCGACCTTAGGGTGCCGCTTTCCGACAGCACGCCCGACCTGCTTCTGGGGATCCGGCCGGAAGAAGCCCGGTTCGTCTCCTCGGGCGGTATGGCGGTCGGCCGAGTGGTTCAGGTGGAATATATCGGCGCAGAAGCCCTGGTGACGGTCGATGTCGGACCGGACCGGATGGTAGTGCGCGCGCCGGTGACGGATGTGCCCGAAGATGGCCAGGAGGTGCAGCTGACCTTTGACCTTTCCCGCCTGCGGGTCTTCCACGCCGGCAGTGGACAGGCTATCGGTTGAACGAGACAAGAACGGACGGACCAGGCAGACACATCATGGCTCCCAGCTTTCGCCAGCAACAGATCCTCGCCGTGCTTGAGGCGCAGGGCAAAACCGGCATCACCGAACTAGCCGAGCAGCTTCAAGTCTCTGACGAGACGGTCCGCCGCGATCTCAAGGGCCTGTCCGCCGACGGCCTCGTTGAGAAATTCTACGGCGGCGTGCGCCTCTCCTCGCCGAAGTCGGAACCGCCGTTCGAGCGACGCCTGCGCCAGGCTATTTCGGAAAAGGAAGCCATTGGTCGCCGCGCCAGCGCCCATATCCGCGAGGGGGCAACGGTAATGCTGGACAACAGCAGCACCGCCTGTTTCCTGGCCAAGGAACTGGCGCGGCGAGAGCCCATGACTATCCTGACGATCTCGCTGGAAATTGCCGGCATATTTGCTAGCGAAAGCGGCCGGCACCGGGTGATCCTGCCACCAGGCGAAGTCAGGGCCCATGACCGCACCCTGTGCGGCGCGGGCACGATCGATTATCTGCGCCAGTTCACCCCCAGCTATTTCGTCTGCTCCACCGTTTCCGGCTCACCAAGCGGATGTCAGGACTTCGACCTCTTCGAAGCGGATTTCAAGCGCGCCATGATCAGCCGGGCGGAGGAAGTGATCATGCTGCTGGATTCTAGCAAATATGACCGCTCCGGCCTCATCCACGTCTGCGACTGGCGCCAGATTGACGTCCTCGTCACCGACCGTGAACCCGCCAGCATCGACCTCAAAGCCGAACAATGCGACCTGGTCCTGGCGGAATGAGGGAGAGGACAACTAATAAAACGGCTGGCCGTCTCCATTTTTTGTCATAATCCTGAACTTCAAACTTGGTCTTGGCGCTTCCAGGGAAACAGTTTCATCTTTTTTAGGGAGTTACGCTTTGGGGAAATTAGCTCAACAACACCAAACGAAATCGTCGAATAGCGAGACAGATGCTGTGCCCCTTCATCTGGAGGTTTTCGCATCCAAATTCAGACAATCGAAGATTAGCCGGCGGCGAAGGCATCGTTGCTGAGGCCAGCACTTCCCCTTCCCGCGCAGCGCTACAAATTCGAGCAGCGATGTTCGTCGTTCGCCCAAGAATTGTTGAATCGGCCCGATCGCCTGCCTCTATGACAGCTTCAACGACTTCGCCATCGTGAAGTGAAATTCCTACACCACGAGCGGGTTGCAGTGCCTCAATCTGCGACAGTATAGCCTCCGCGGCTCTCCAAGCACGCTCGTGCCTGCTTTCGCCGTCGAAACGGGCCAGCAACCCGTCTCCGAGGAGCCGGTCTACGTCGCCCTGATGCTCCCGCACAGCGGCGAACCCTACTGCGGCGAGCTTTCCAACGAGATCTGCGGCGTCTTCCGGAGAGACGCGGTCAGCAAAGCTCGAAAAATCTCGTATGTCCATGAACATCACGGTGGTGTGGATCCTCCGGGCCTCGAGGGTTCCGTGCGCCACCTTCTGCCTTGTCTGTTCCGACACGAAACGCGCTATCGCGGATCTTGCTTCGTTGAGAGCGTTTGTGCGCCGGTCAATTTCCTGCTGAGCCCGCCTCACAAGCAGCAGCGCGGCAGCAACGACCATCACAAAAAGCGCAGCCAACCCACCAACCCACATGACTGCGTAAAATTGAGCAAGATTCTCCGCCGCGGAGGCCAGGTTGCGCGTCACGACGATAATCGGATCTAGTCCGGCAGCTCCTTCAACGGAGCTAGCTACGATCCAAAATACCGGATTGTCATTTTCCTCGCGCATCAGCACAGTGCCTGCGACAGACAAATCCTCAATTTCCGAGGGTGTCAAAGCGGCGCAAGGAGTTGTGCCGCCTTCGGCGATCAATTTGCCGCTGAGTGTAAGGATCGCAGCACACGCGATACCAAGCTCGTTTATTTCCGGAACGACAGCGTCGCTGATTTTTTGCCTGCTCGCGTCGCTTGAGACCCGTCCATTGAAAGCGTCTTGCATTGCCGTCAGCGCATGCGTTTCGGCAACCGAAACCAGAAGCTTGTGGCGAAGAGCCGCTTCGGAGATGAAAGCTTGTTCAACGCTCGATGAAATCACAAATCCAAAGGCGATGAGAAGACCTATCAGAACGGAGCTTATCGCAGGAAGAATGAAGACCAGAAAAAGTCTTTGAAGAGGAAACGGGCCTTCGACGACCGCGCCCTCATTCGTTTTTGTTTGACGCTTCAACGCCAGGAAGCTTCTGCGTTCTGAAGCTTTGCGCCCAAAATCTGTTCCGTCAGCGGATTTTCTTCCTGCGGCTCGAAACCGACCAAGTAGTGTCATGGATGTATCGGCCTTGTCGGATCAGGACAGGGAAAGAACGACGACATGCCGGCCCGCCGGTTGTAGTGACGGGCAAGGAGCCCCCGATCGTTTCACCGCGAGTGAGGTCTCGATCCGTGCTCCCTTTTGAACCAGACTTTTGACAACCATGTCCTGTGCGGCAGCGTCACTCCGAGTGCTGCAATTCAACGGTGGGGTTTCGTCTTCATCCCTTCCGGCTGTCGTAAGATAGGCGCGCAGTCCTGCTTCGGTTACGTAATTTGTGCGCCAGATCCGGACATGGACGCCTTTGTCTGCAAGCTTTGTTCGTTGGGAAGCTGCTTCAACAAAGCCCAGGTCATTTGGCTGTCCGCGCCAGAAGTGCGGAACGGTTTCGATTGTCGGGTCTTCCTGGCCGTCAACGACCGTCGTGAAAGCGTCGAACACTCTTCCCAGGGAAGGTGACGGTGAGGCTTTCCATCCTGCTCCCTCAAAAGCATGTTCCAGTGCAGATGCATCGCGCGCCAGCACCACAATCGACGCAAGTCTCAAAGGCGTGCCGAGGAGAGACTCGGTCATCTCCGAAAGGCCACTCAGCTTTTCTAGATCTTTTGGTGACGACAGGACTTGGTCCGTTACAGACGGAAGTGGAGCATTCCGCGGGTGGTCATACAGCCAGACATTACCACCGGCAACGCACCCCAGCAGGACAATCAGCCCGTATCCCAACTTCCAGCGCCATCCTTCGACAGAGGGCAAATTTTGACCCAGCTTTCTTGAAGTGAGCCATTCGCAGACAGCCACCGCGAACACCACCCAAAGAATGCCGACCAGCCAACCGTTCAGCACGTCGCTCAGATAGTGTTCGATCAGATAGATCCGGCTCCCTCCGATTAGAAATGCGATCAAGCCGGCGGCAAGAATGGCTGTCTCTGCGCGCAGCTTTCCTGCGCGCCAGATCACATACATGAGCATTCCATAAAAGCCGATGGAAGTCGCAGCATGACCGGACGGGAAACTGTTGGATGTCTCAAGAAAGAAGCCAAGCGGTGAACGCGGGCGCTGGAAGATCAATTTGAGCAAAGCCACCGAGACAGTGCTGCCGAGAACGGATATCAGCAATCCGGCTGCAAGAGTGTGACACCGTTGCAAGAGCAACCAGATCAGACCAGCGACGGTCAACGGCAAGACCGCTGTCCAACTGCCCGCAGCCGTGACCCAGGTAGACAGATTTATTAGCGCAGGCGACTGGAAGTGATGAATGAGTTCGGCAAGGCGCTTGTCGAGTTGCACAATCTGGCTGTCGTGCAAGAAATCCAGCACCGAATCCAGCCATACCACTCCGACATAAATGAAGATCGTGACAAGGATCGTCAGGGGAAGCCCTGTGAAGGTGTCTCTGGAAAGACGCTTTGCCAGCCAATCCATCGCCGCCGGATGTTTCGACAGAAATTGCCGAACGGCAGGTTGTTCAATAACCCTGCGCGTGACAAGCGACAGGAAAGTCAACGCCAGCGGTGCCAGGCGTACGAGGCTGAAAAGGATCCCCCAAAGGACCAGCAACAGCAGCAGGCAGACGGCGACGAGAACGGCCTGCCGGCCGAACGTATTGCCAAGCGATCCCAGAACATTGGCGACGACGAAACCGAAGCCGACATGGGCTAAGGCGTAAGGAAAGCTACCCAGAATATTCCAGATCGCGAATTTGCGCCGGTCCATTCCTGCCATTGCCGCAGCAAGCGGAACCAGGCCCGCAACGGGGCCGAGAAACCGTCCGAGAACCAGAGCCAGACCACCGCGACGAAGAAACAGGTTTTGCGCCCGTACAAAGGCTTTAGAACGGCTAAGCTTGTCTTTACCCGGCACGCGATCCAGGGCGACACGCCCAACCCAGAAGCTGACTTCTGATCCGAGCACAGATCCGATGGCGACGAACCACACGAGATCGAAGAAGTCCAGCAGGCCGCGTTGGACCAGAATTCCGCCTGCGTCGACGATTAGCGTTCCGGGAACAATGACGCCAGTCAGGAAAAACGCTTCAAGCGCTGCCGCCAAGCCTATCAGCCAATAACCGAATATGCCCAGAGATTGCAGGGAAGGCAGAAATTGATCGACGGTCAGAAACATGAGATCACTTGGAATGCGGGTTACGGGGTATCGCAGACGTGAGCAGCGCAACATCGCCCATCGCAACGAGCGCAAAGGCGTTGGGTGGAAGAGCAAGGTAGCGCGGACGCCAGTTCGGATGGAATTTCTGCTTGAATGCCCGCAAGCCTTCAAAATTGTAGAAAGCGCCGCCATTGCGGTAGATCATGCGTCCGACGCGGTTCCATGCACCGGAATAGAGATTGTCCGACAGGCCTGCGAGTGGCGCGAGCCCGAGGTTGAATTCAAGCGCACCTCGATCCCTGTAGGTCTCAAGCAGACGCAAAAACATATATTCCATGATGCCGGAAGCCTCATCAGGCAGATAGCGCATGAGATCGATGGTCAGATATTTCCCGTCGGAAACGGAGAGAATGTTAGCAAAGCAGATCTCATGATCTTCTTTTCGCACCACGGCGATGTCAAACTGGTCCAGATAGTGCTTGTCGAACCGTCCGAGTGAAAATCCCTTTTCACGGCCTGCTTTTCCGGAAAGCCAGGCATCGGAGATCGTGTGCAGTCGCGCCAAGAGCCGGTCATCGTGAGGAGGCTGAATGATTTCGAGCGTGTAGCCCTCTCGTTCTCTCTTGTGAAGAGCAGCACGCATTGATTTGAAACGACTTCCCGAAACAGAGAAATCCGGAAGCTTGACGACAGCTTCTTCCCCGATCTTGTGGAGCGACAACCCCAGCTCGATCCAGAGGGTGAGGTGCTTTGACCCCACCTCATAAAAAAATGGAGTGCAGTTTGCGCGCCTCGCGCCTTCCATGAAGGCATGACAGAGATCTCGAAACTCCGCTTCAACTCCGACGGGATCTCCCAATGCAATCCAGGACTTGCGGTACATTCCGTACATTATGAAGGAGTTGCCGGAATCAGAGAAAATGAATTGCTTGTCTCCACTCTGACTTAGCCAGGCCTGTGGATCGTTCGACTTGGCGACAAGGCTAGCAGCCCGTTCCCGGGAGACTGCGTCCTGGAGCGGCGTGGATTTCAGGCTGGCAGGCCGCGTCAACAAGAAGAGGACGAAGAAAAAAAGCGCAGCTGATATCGCAAGACCTGCGCGCAAAGCGCGTGGCGTGTTGGAAGCCTGTGAGAATTCGGTCCAAAGATCGTGAGAGTAAGGCACCGATTTATGGATGTAGAAAAAGAATGTCGCAGTGACGAAGGCGACGCCTGCCATCATCGTCAGCCACTTCGGTTCAAAAACCCCTTGCGTCAAATGTCCGTGTCGATCGAATGCCTTCCGAAACGGTAAGAGGGTGAGCGCGCCCAGTGCAAGCACACTCGCATTCTCGAGATCGAAATCGTTCAAAAGCGCCGCGAACGCCGCGACCCATAAGGTCAGCAAGGTGAACCAGTACGCCGCGGAGACGCGCCTGGCGAGACCGTGCGATAGAATGAGCAGCGTAATACCTGCTGCAGCAGTCAAAAGGGTTCCGCCTTCCAAAAGGAGCGCTGCCGTCAGGTCCTGCTCCGCGATGGCGTCCAGACGCACTGACGGTATCATCGTTACGAGAAGCAGGTAGGCTCCAAAGCAGAACACCACCGTTGCTACCAGGCCGGGAGACATGCCGTGCATCGTTCTCAAGGCAACTTGCATCGGCTCTGAAGCACGCTCGAAAAAGCGGCTGCCGAGGCCGGAAACAGTCCGCAGCTCGTTCAAGGCAACGAGCAGAAATCCGAGAGCAAAGGGAACGATATAGTAGATAAGCCGGAACAACAGCAGCGCCGCGGCTGCTTCGCTCGCAGGCACCGAGGAAGGCAGGGAACCGAGCACGACGGTTTCAAAGACACCTATTCCACCTGGCACGTGGCTAATCACACCGATCATGGTCGCGGCCGCGTAGATCGCCACAAATGTTGAGAAGTCGGGTTTGCCGGCCGGAAGCAACACCCACAGCGCAAATGATGCGGCAGCAACGTCAATAAGCGTTGCCAACAACTGGCCAGCCAGGTCAGCCGGCGGCGGCATACGCAATTCGAACCCGCGGATCTTGAGATGGTGTTGCCCGAGCGAACTCCAGAGGATGATGGCGACCGACCCGATCACAATTCCCCCTGAAGCAAAGCGTACGGCGTTGCCGGAGTAAGGGAGATAGGCAGCAGCGGCGCCAGGGTGCAGAGCAAGTGCAGCCAGCCCGATCAAGGTCAACCCGGTTCCAAGTGCGATCGCAATGTAGGCGGAAACGGTACCAACTTCGAAGGCGTTTAACCCAACCGCTGAATAGATACGGTATCTGACGGCTCCGCCTGAAATGACACTAACGCCGATGGTGTTGCCGAAGGCATACCCTAAAAAACCACCGAGCGCGACAATACCGGGCTGAACAGGCTTTTCGATATAACGGAGAGCAAACCAATCATATGCGATCAGTGCCGCATATCCGACGAACGTCGCGGTGAATGCTGCTGCAAGAATGCTTACTGGCATTACGCGCAAACTTGCCCTGACCTCTGCCGGATTGACGTGCTGCAACAAATGAAACAGGGCCAGAACGCCCAAAACAAACAAAAGGCCGCCGAACACCAACGGAAGAAAATTGCGAATAGCTTGCAATCTGTCCTGTATCACTTGTGATGCCCCGATTTCATCCAACTTCGCTTGCGGACAGGTTGGTAGCACCATCAAAGATAGGCTTCGAGATCAAAGTGCGGTTCTTACAGATTTGTAAAAAGCCGGAAAAGTACTACGGGACGCTGATCCTTAACTGTAGGAGGCAGGCAAACGGTCCTGCTCTATAGAAAGGAACTGACCAATGATTACCAAGTCCATGATTGCCCTGCCGGTCGCGCTGCTCGGCGCGCTTCCCTTTGCCGCGTCGGCGGAAAGCATCGATGCTTCGGAACTGGGAATGCTCCATGGAGCTTCCGTAAGCCTGCAGCAGGCCGCAGAGCTTGCGGTGAAAGCCCATGACGGGCAGCTTGCAGCCGTTACCTTCGGCGACGAAGACGGCCGGGCAGCTTATGAGGCGATCGTGATCGGTAATGACAAGGAGCCCTGGACTGTTCTGGTCGATGCCAACAACGGCGAGGTCTTCGCGTCAGCGAAGTCTTCGGATATCAAGGATCATCAGGACGGCGGCGCTGCGGAGGAAGATGATGACGACGGTCAGGCGGATGGGGAAACCAACGACGGCTGACCGGCTTCAGTAAGCTGACAGCTATTCGACCCGGCCTTGCAAAAGGGCCGGGTCGGCAACTTTGAGGAAACGCGCGTACAGTCATGATGATACTCTTTGTTGAAGACGATACGGAAACAGCGACCTATGTCTCCAAAGGGCTCACGGCGGAGGGACACGTGGTCGACCATTTGAGCGACGGCAAAGAGGCGCTCGTGCAGGCGATGAACAGCGACTATGACCTGCTGATCCTGGATCGCATGCTGCCTGGCCTCGATGGGCTCTTGTTGTTGAAAGCGTTGCGTACAGCAAAGATTGAGACACCCGCAATCCTGCTGACGGCGATGGGAAGTGTGGATGACAGGGTCTCCGGACTGCGCGGCGGCGCTGACGACTATATGGTCAAGCCTTTCGCATTTGTGGAGCTTCTGGCCCGTATCGACACGATCATGCGTCGCCCCACATTGCGCGACGAGGTGACGGAACTTGTTGTGGGTGAACTAAAGCTGGACTTGCTGAAGCGGGAGGCGATGAGATGCGGACAAGTCATCGAACTCCAGCCCAGAGAATTTTTGCTGCTGAAGCATTTCATGGAACGACCGGGGCGCGTACAGACCCGGACCGTCCTGCTTGAAAGCGTCTGGGGATTGAAATTCGATCCCAAGACTAGCGTTGTCGAAACCCACTTGAGCAGGCTGAGAAACAAGATCGATAAACCCTTCGACAAACCAATGCTCGTGACCTTGCACGGCGTCGGCTACACGCTCCAGCCATGAAACAGTCTCTCTCCTGGTCAATGCGCTTTGCCTTGGCATTGCTTGCAGTCTTCGCAATTGGCAGCCTGTCGGCCGGAGGTCTTTCATACCTTCTGCTGTCACACGAGCTGGAACAGAGGCTTGCCGCAGATGTGAAGGCGACAGCCGAAGCGCTTGCGCTGATCGCCGGCCAAGGCGACCGGATTGATTTGCTGGAACAGGTGGAGGCGCACAATTCGGTAATTAGGGACGGGTCTGCGCTGGTCGGCTTTGTCGACGCCGAAACGGGCGCAGCTTACGGCAAGCTCAGGATAGAGAGTGTATTTGTCGGTCCGCGCCGGCTCCTCGTCGGTCGTGATATTCCAAACAACCTTGCGGAAATCGCCGAGCCACCGGAAGCCTACCTCGCATACGGCTTGCAAACAGACCTCGGCTGGCTTTTTGCCGCGCGTGACGAAGCCTGGGTGACGGAAAGCGGCGAGATACTTGTCCAGACCGCAGCCTGGGCTCTGGGAGCAGCGCTGCTGTTGTCTTTCATTCTGGCCGTTGTCATCGCAAGACGGAATGAAAGACGCGTCCGAAAAATGGAAACCGTGCTGGAGGCGGCCGGCGCCGGGCGGCTGGACATCCGGATTGACGACCGCGGTGACGACGACCTCGCCGTGCTCGCCATGCGTGTCGATCAAATGCTCGCGAGGCTCGAAACCGGAGTGGACGCGATCCGGCAAGTCTCAACTGACGTCGCCCACGATCTTCGCGCGCCTTTAGCGAGACTGAGAATGCGCCTCGAACCACAGGCACTCTCGGAGAAAGTGCCCGAAGAGATCCGTTTTGAAATCGGCTCCGCTCTCATCGATATCGATGCCATATCAAACACGTTTGACGCTATCTTGCGCCTCGCACGGCTTCAGTCGAAGACCGTCGATTTCAATCCGCAACCGGTCGACCTGAAGGCACTCGTCAGAGACACTTGCGATATCCTTGAACCGACAATTCAGGATGCCGGGCACAGGCTTCAGCTTGAATTGCCGGACGCAGACGTTGAAATCCTTGGCGATGCTGATCTGATCGTGCAAGCCCTGACCAATCTCGTCGACAATGCGCAACGGCACTGTCCGTCACCTGTGAAGATCATTGTCTCACTCGAAAAATCCAATGGAGGAAGCAGGCTCGTCGTCTCTGACGATGGCCCCGGAATTCCATTGAAAGATCGTGACAGAGTGCTGGAACGCTTCGTTCGCCTCGACAGCGCGCGGACCGTCGCCGGTTCCGGACTTGGACTCAGTCTCGTGGCAGCAATCGCACATCTCCATTCCGCAAGGCTGTCACTTGATGACAACACGCCGGGTCTCTGTGTTTCGATGGAGTTCCCGAAATAAGCAAGCTTCAGGCTATTTTCTTCGGAAGCGAAAAGCACTTGGGTTGGACATACGCCACCTCTGGAACCGCGACGGATTTTGTGTGACCTGGACGAATGACCACTTACCGGTTGCGCTGCGAACCGGTGAACGTCTGATTTGGGGACGCGAAGCAGACATCGATGTTTACGCCGATCAACATAAACGCTCAGTGAGACCAGAGTCTCTCGACCAGATCAGATAGGCATCTGTCAAAACATAGTTTCTCAATACCGCAAAGGCGATGGCTCAGTTCGTATTTTAGCATTTCCGCTAGCCAGATACCCCCAACCTACGAAACGCTCAATTTCACCCACTGCTTTGCAGCGGCAAAAGGACAATCTATTTATGGGTCCGCCCACCGACTCGGCTAGTCTGATCGAATTGGGTGTTTCGGCCTAATCAATTCGAGAACAAACGACCTAACAACCCGACATGTCTTGGCACGAACGGATCATCAAAAGACGCAAACTGCTCGGGTACTCTAGAGCTGCACTCGCACGCGCTGCCGGTGTCAGCTACGACAATCTGAACAAATATGAGCGTGGCGAGGTTGATCACCCGCGCGGTGACACGCTTGCAAAAATCGCGAATGCTCTCGGCACTACTGAAGGCGCTCTTTTGTTCGGCGATTTGATCGAAATGGCCGCGATAAAGCGCAACGGCACGACAGTCCCTATCTGCGGCGAAGTCGCAGCTGGTCTGTGGATGGAAGCTGACTTGTTTGAAGGGGAGCGGGGCGCACGATCGACTGTTCTGGGCGATAGCAGATACCCGACGGAATTGCAGTACCTTCTTACCATCAAGGGCGAAAGTTTGAACCGTGTCGCGCGTGATGGCGACCTGATCCTTTGCCTCAATTACGCGCAGGCAGGCATCGAATTGCAGTCAGGCGACCTTGTTGTCGTTGAACGCACACGTGACGGTGGACAGACAATTGAGCGAACAGCGAAACGTCTCGTTCAATCAGCCGACGGATTGCAACTTCACCCGGAATCCAACGACCCACGATTTCAGGACCCGATCGTCTTCAACGAGGGGGATGAAGAAGTTACTCAAGTGAGGATCGTTGCCAAGGCTCTCTCTATCCTACGTCTCTTGCCTTGAATTAAATTCCAATAATTCTCTGCAGGTTTGAGAGGGAGGGTTCCAAAAAGCCAAAGGCCCCCCTACCCCCTATGGAAAACCATAGAAGGCAGGGGAGCCTCTGGCGTGTCTGCTGGCCCGAGCCGGGATGGGACACAATTACCAGGGAACCTCTCGGTTAACCCGTCCTCTGTTTCTGGCGGCACCTTAGGACTTACGACCCCCGCGCCCGCAGCTTTCATCCAGCAGGGAGTTGCACCCCGTCGCCGCGATAATCGACGGCTATCGGGATTGTGGATTGCGGTCAACCTAAAATTGGATTTTAATTCCTATTTCTGGAATTATCTGATTAATGGAAATTGAGATTTCAAAATGGCATCGAGATCGGACATTCATGACGACAATTCCCAAGATCCTTGAAACTGGAAAGACGCCGGGTCAGTGGGTGCAAACTTTCTCTGAATTCGGGATCGAGATTTCCGAACGCTCGCTGAAGGAAAGAGCACGGCAAATTGGTGCCTTCTGCAGCCTTGGCAAGGCTCTTTTGCTTAAACCAGAACATATTGACCGGATATTTGAGGAAACCACATGCCGCTCGAACTCTATAAGCGTGGCCGAAAATGGTGGGTCAGAGGCCGCACCGATGGCATTGACGGCTACATCAACAGAAGCCTTGGAACATTTGACCCGGCGGTCGCAAAAACAAAGCTCAGGGAAATTGAGAGGAAAGCGCAACAACGTGCGCTCCTTGGATCAGATGCGCCTTCGGAAGCAGACGAGCTGACCTTTGCAAACGCCGTGATACTCTATGACGCAAAGCCGGCGGATGCCGGCTACCTGCTGAAAATCATTCCGTTTCTTGGACCAATGCGTGTCACGGACATCACACCTAAGCTGGTGCGCGATTTGGGCAGAAAACTCTATCCCCTCGCTGCTTGCGATACGTGGCGTCGTCAGGTTGTGACACCCGTTTGCGCCGTCATCAACAACGCCCACCAGGAAAAAGGGACAGCTCTTATCCGGGTCAAGGCGTATAACGCCCTGGAGCGGCAAACACAGGGCGAGAAGCGTGGAAAGCAAAGCCGTGGCGAAAAAACTCCCGGGTCCTGGGAATGGCTGACGGCCTTCCGTGCACACGCCAACCGATACCAGGGAGCCCTTGCCTTTTTCATGTTCACGACGGGCGCCCGCATATCCCAGGCAATCGAGATTGAACCTAGACATCTTGATCTGCAAAACCATCGATTGCTCATGCCGGCGGCAAAGGGGCACCAAGAGCAATGGGTCAGCCTCATGACCGAGCTTGTCGTGGAACTGGCAAATCTGCCGCCTCGCAATGACCGTGTTTTCGGCTACCAGCAGCGTTGGGGCGTATACAAGGCTTGGAAAACTGCCTGCCAAAATGCTGGGATCGAGTATATCCCACCCCATGCTGCAGGACGTCACGGGTTCGGAACCGAGCTTGTCGTCCGCCAGGGCGTGGACCCGCGTACTGCTGCTGACATGGGTAGATGGTCCAGTCCAAAGATCCTGCTGGACACTTATACCCATTCAGCCAAGAGCACAGCATCCGTTCATGAGGCTTTTCGGCGTGGCAAGCCAGAGGCGTTTTCCGAACCTGTCAGGTCAGTCAGAACCATCAAAAGCAAGTAATCCGGTCCTTCCGCTGAAAAACTGAAGCATCCACTCTGTACGTCATAATCTCTCCACGCGCCTATTGAAGGGGTTCGGTACTCATTCGACCGTGTGGTTGCGATGATGGAGATGTTCACCGGTCCAAACCACGCAACGTGTTCAAAACGCTGCAATGGTTATGCGTAGAGCGGCGATCGTTGCCTGGCAGAACAACCAACAAGCACCGATGTCCTCACACGCATTCTGCGGACTGCTATGCGGTGATGAATGGAACAAGATTGACCAGCTGCTAATGGACTTGTTGACGCCTTGCGATTGCACTCAGCACAAATCAGTTTAGCGCCACAATGGACGAAGCTTTCTTTACGGACGGGAAATCTTCAAGGGATTGGCTATGACTGACCGCCTCGCCTCTTCGCAGAGCACCTCTGCACGAAGTACCAAAAGCCCCGTCAGCGCTTAGTTTGATACGGCGAGACAAAATTTTCATGGTTTGTTCAGGCTGCTGACTGACGCTGAATTTCCGCTGATCTACAAAACCAAAACAGCTGCAACGACCTACAACTAGGAAGCAATTGAACCCATTTGGATTTCTGTAATCAGGCCACGCTTTTGGTAAGGGAGAGGTCGAGAGTTCAAATCTCTCCGGCAGCACCATTTCACATTTCTTCCCGCAAAAGACGCTAACACCCTGAATGGTAAGGCAATTTCTGGCGTTCTACAGTCCTCGTTTTGGGTGTATTCCAAGCGCTCATCAAAAACCAATCTGAAGACTGTTTTCAGTAACTCGACGGCGCATGGGCCTTCAAGGTTCTTCCTTACGTTCCATTGCCGGAATAACGCCGCAATGCTTGGTTTTATGGGGTAAAGCCCTAGCTAAGCTGCTTGCGAGCTTGTGAGGAAATGCGATGAATGAGAGCCAGACGAAATTGACTGCTGCGGAAGCAAAAGGCCTTCGCACTGCCAAGGAGCTTGAAGCTCATCTTGCTTGGCTGGAAACCTTCACACCTGCAGCGCTCGGCGTTCTGGCAATCGCTTCCGGTATCTACACCTACCTGGGTGTGTCCTCTCTGCTGGAGGATACGGGTGCGATGAGTTTCTTCGCGGCGGTGGCCTATTCCGTCGCCGTGTCAGTCGGGATTTTCGTATTCTGGAGCTACATGCTTCGGCTCATGCCCGCGATGCGCAGTGCGGCGGGTTTCATCGGGCTTTCGGTTTCAATGCTTGTGGGGTCGGCTGCAATCATTGCCATGTCGAGCTGGCTCAACGCGGCCGCGCTTGCAGGCTCAGCTGCTGTCGAACAGCACCTGGATACGACAGTCCGCGACTACCAGGCGGCTTTGGAGCAGGCACATGAGATCGCCCTTTCGGGCCAGGCTCTCGGTCGCGAGGTTCAACGTGCAAAGGAAGCATTCGAAGCACTCGCCCAACAGGAACGCTCCGGCGAGCTCTCAGGCACAGCGGGTGAAGGCGCAGTCTTTCGAGTTCTGACGCAAAAAACAGAAGAGCTCCAGAACCTTGAGGAGCAGATTTCAGAACAAAAGCCACTGATCGACTCCGCCTTTGCCCGGGGCAACGAAATCCTTGGGCGCATGCGAGCCCTGACGGTTGCCCCCGGGCCGGTTGAACAAAGGTCGGTCGCGTTTTCGGAGGAAAGCGTGCGTCTTGCCGGCGTTATTGCAAACCTGAACCAGTACTCCGTTGCACCGCTCGTCGCTCGAGCCGCCGAGGACCTGCCTGCATCTGTTGTTCTTCCCGAACTTGATGGCCGAAACAGCAGCGTTCGGGACGCTCAATCAAGCACCATCGCATCCGTGTTGAACGCCCTCGACCAACGCAGCCAGACCCTGCGGCGCGCAGCCGATGAAGTGCTGGCGTTGGAGCCACCACAGGAGACGGCCTATAATCCGATCTCAAGCGCCGACGCTGTGATCAGGTACGCAGGCAACTTTGTCCCCTCATGGGCTGGTGCTATCGCGATCGACCTCCTGCCCGCCGTTCTGGTCTTTGTGGTCGCAATCACCCAGGCATCGATCCGTAGCGGCCGGGATGGGCTGAGCATCGAGGAAACCCTGACGCTCGCAGACCTCAAGGCAGCAATCAATGCGATGAAGGATGTCGAGGCTTCGATGGGTGCGGCAGACAAGGAAGTCTTGCGCCGTGTCGCAAATTCGGAAACTTCCGAGCCCGCAAACCTGAATGCCGCGGAGTAGCACGACGTGTTTCCCGAGCGCCTTGATACGTCGCGAATAACCATCCAGCGCAGCCTGAAGTGGGTTTTGGTCGCCCAGGCGATCCTGGCAGCCTTGTTGGTGCTCTCGCATCTGCAGGCTCAATGGACCCCGGGGGGTGGCGGCAACGATGCATTGCCGTCCGGACCCACGACACCCGGCGATCAGGTGAGACACTACGATCCATCTCGTAGCTTTCCCGACTTCATGCGGACACCCGCCCCGTCGACTTTCAAAATTCCGGGTGACATGCCTCCCAGGCTTCAGTTTGAAGTGATCGACAGGGGCGAATTGGGTGAAGCGATTTTCCTGAAGGGCCGGATCTCATCTGGAGACGCCGAACGCTTTACGAGCTTCCTGGCCGGCCTGGAAGAAGCCCCCAAAGTGGTTTCACTCCATAGCCCCGGTGGCAATGTGAGTGAGGCATTTGAAATTGGTCGTAGCCTGCGTGCAGCTGAGCTGGATACCGCCATGCTGCCTGGTCTGGTGTGCCTTTCGTCGTGTCCTTACATTTTTGCAGCCGGTGTCAATCGTTCAGCCTCCAAGGATGCTGCCGTCGGCATGCATCAGCACTACTATGACACCCCCGGCTACATGCCTGTTTTCCTGGCGGTGGAAGAGATTCAGTACGGCCAGGGGAAAACGATGGAATACCTGATCGAGATGGGTATCGATCCAGGCCTGATGGTCCATTCTCTCAATACGCCCCCCAAGGAAATCTACATCCTGGTTGAAGATGAGCTTCTCGGCACCCGGCTCGCGACGGAAATCCTGGACTGAGCGGCGATCAGCAGAGGTCGGGTCTGAGCCCGCTCCAAAAGCTACAGATGCAATTGGCCCGTGGCAGTGAGCACAGCGGAACCGGTCAGCTCAACAGCGTCGGGGCGCACGAGAAGCCGAATATGGCTTTCCCTACCCATAGAAACTCCCTGTACGACCGTGAACGTTTCTTGTCCTCCAGCACCGCTGCGGTTGGCCAATAGCCACCCCAGTGGGCCTGCGGCGCTTCCTGTTGCCGGGTCTTCCCGAATGCCTACCGTTGGATTGAAGAAGCGAGCATAGGCTTCCCCTCTCTGTTCACCAGATGTCGTGAAAACATAACATCCTTGCGCACCGGCATGCTCCAACAACGGAAGAAGCATGGAGGCGTCAGGCTCCGCCCGGTCAACTTCGTCGCGGGAAACGAGCCTGACGAGCATATGCGCCGCACCCGTGGAGACCACAACCGCTTCCTGCGGCCCAAGGGCCGGTTCAGTCTTGTCGAGCCCCAGTGCTTCGGCAAGCGCCTGCAAGTCCCCGACGTCGCCAATACGGCGCGGCATGGCCTGAGACAGGGAGACAGTGACCCGTCCATTTTCCCGTCCGATCGAAACTGGAAGAAGCTCGTCCCCCAATTGCTGAACAAACGAGGTGCGTTCACCTAGTTGACCCGTTTCTGCCAACCACCACCAGACACCTAGTGCGTTATGGCCGACACCAAACACTTCGTCTCCGGTCGGCGTAAACGATCTAATTCGAAAGTCCGCAGAAGCCTCTGTAGGCGCCAGGACAAATGATGTCTCCGATAAATTGAATTCAACGGCAATCGCGCGCATCGTGTGCTCGTCCAGGTCATCCGCGTCTGGAACCACAGCAAGAGGATTGCCGCGCAGCGGCCTCTCGGCAAACACATCGACGATCGCATACTGTTGAATTTTATTCGTGATATTCATTTTCATTCCTCGCTGTTTCGCGACGAATTCACTTGAATACGTAGGATTTTACAATCTAATCTATTTCAACAGTATTGAGAAAAATTGCAAACGAGATGCCACAACCGTCTCTAAAGTCACTACAGGCAGCGGAAGCAGTAGGCCGTTTGGGCAGTTTGTCGCGGGCGGCATCGAGCCTCAACGTGACGCCAAGTGCGGTGAGCCACCAACTACGTCTGCTTGAGGCGCAACTCGAGGTAACGCTGTTCGACAGGACGGATACGGGCTTGGTTCCCACCGCGAAGGGCAGGTTGCTTTTGCCAAAACTCACGGAAGGGTTTCAGGTGATTTCGGACGGGTTGGCCGAGATAAGCGCCAAGCCTCGACCCTTGCTTACCGTTTCGTGCGGTCTCGCTTTTGCCGCGCGTTTTCTGGTGCCGCGTCTGGTGAACTGGAACGCGGAACATCCGGATACAGAGATTCGGCTCGTCACCACCAGCCGACTGGTCGATTTCGATCGGGAAGACATCGACATAGCCATCAGATTTGGCAAAGGCGAGTGGCCGGATGTGAAAACCGAAAAGATCGTGGACCAGTCGATCGAACTCGTCTGCGCCCCTGGCCTCAGCAAAGCACTCCTTGCCCAGGCAACAGCCTCCAAGGTTCCGCTCATAGTTGATGAGCAAAGCCTTGTTTCCTGGGCCCAATGGTCTTCCAGTGTAGGCGGCAAGCATTTCGATCCTTCGCGACACCCGGTGGTCCGTGTGCCTGACGCGTCACTATCGTACGAGGCCGCCGTTTCCGGCCAGGGCTTGTGGCTGGCATGGCCAGTTCTGACGCGTGACGCCGTTGCCTCCGGCATTCTGGTGAGACCAGACATTCCGAGTTGGGATGCAAATCTCGGATACTGGGCTGTATCGACAGCATCGAGATGGCGCCGGCCTCAAGTCAGGAAATTTCGCGCCTGGTTGCAACAAACCTGCGCAGCGGCTGTTTGAGGCAGTGGGCATTTCGACAAACCAAAAATGTCGCTGATCTCAATGAGCAGTGCCGATCAGCGAATATGCGCAGGACACGTTTCCGAATGCGGTCATGACGAGCTCCATGTTGCAAGACCACTGTTCGGAGAGGCAATGACAAGAATGTCCACTTTGCTGACTGATACTTGCATCGGAAAAAAACGCGTCGGCTGACAGAGACTGCCCAGGGACTGCCGTCAGTTTTCCGATGGGCACTTTGAGCTGGCCTTGGCCAGAGCAACAAGCGTTATTTGCCGGAAGAGACGTCAGCGACGCAGCGGTGGAGATGTCGAGCCAGCGTCGTCGCTGCTGCTTTCGCCTCCTTGTGTTTCGGTCGAACCAGATGGAATGCGCCATCTGGAAACAGCGGCAGGTCCCGGAACACCGCGAGCTGCCCCTGCCGCAACAGGTCGCTTGAATTTGAAACCCATCCCAGCATCACTCCCATCCCGGCAATCGCAGCCTGGGTGGCCTGAACATAGTTGCTGAACGTCCGGTTGCCCTGCCCGCTTCCGGAAAGGCCCATAGCTTCGAAATATTGATCCCACCTCGGCCAGCATTCATCCTCAGCCTCGACATGCAATAAAGTCGCCTTTGCCAAATCGCCGTTGCCGAGACGCATCAGGGCGTCCGGACTGCAGACTGGTATCAGGCGCTCGCGAAACAGAAGTTCGCTTTCGCCATCGGCCCAGTCTCCGGAACCATAGCGAATGAGTAGATCCGTTTCGGAGGCAAACTGCGGGATCAAGTTCGTGGTCGAGACTTTCACGGTAATTTCGGGATGCTGGTTATAGAACTCGGCGAGACGCGGCATCAGCCAATAGGTGCCGGTACAGATGGTACATGCCACTGTCACTATATTTTGGTCGGCACTTTCCAACGCCTTTATATGATCCACCGCCCGCCCGATCTGATCGAATCCGCTCGAAACTCCCTGAAGCAAGATCCGTCCGGCTTCCGTTAACGCGGCCGGCCGGACCCGGCGATCCAGTAACTTTGTTCCGACGTGGTCCTCAAGATTTCGCAGCGCCTGGCTGACCGCGGGTTGGGTCACGTTCAACTCCGCAGCGGCGTTCTGCACTCCTCCAGTGCGCAGAACCGCTTCGAAGGTCGTGAGAAGACGAAGTGGCGGAATCTCGCGCCTCATCTATATAACCTCATGGTTATGCTGGATTAGAATTTACCACCTTCCAACTATATGATTTTTTTGAAAAAATTAAAGCACCGAACAAAAAATTGCTTTCGAAATTCAAACTTGCATAAGCAGAGAGATGTTGATGAGCGAGATGGTTTCCCCTACCCCAACCATGGAATTGAGCGCTGCCCAGGTTCAGTCCTTGCGGATAGATCTGGCAGCAGCTTTTCGACTGACCGTTCTGTTTGATTGGCATGAGTCCGTTGGCAACCACTTCAGTGCCGCGGTTTCCGCGAATGGGACACGCTTTCTGATGAACCCGCGCTGGCATCACTTTGGCGAAATGCGAGCGAGCGACCTTATTCTTCTCGATGCGGACGACGCGAGCGTGATGTCCCGACCGAATGCGCCCGACCCTTCCGGCTGGACTATCCATGGAGCAGTGCACCGTCAGTGCCCTGACGCCCGTGTCCTGCTGCATTGCCACCCGCCCTATGCCACTGCACTTGCAAGCTTGTATAATCCGGAAATGCTGCCCATTGACCAGAACACAGCGCGTTTCTTCGGAAAACTCGGTGTCGACCTGGATTTCGGCGGGATCGCCAACGATGAGGAAGAAGGTGAGCGACTGGCTGCCGCATTCCAAAACAAATGCGCTCTCCTCATGGGAAATCACGGCGTCAGCGTTACCGGCCCTACAGTCGCGGAAGCATTCGAAGAACTGTATTTCCTGGAACGCGCGGCCAAGACCCTCGTTCTCGCTTATTCAACGAGACGTTCGCTCAGTATCATGTCCGACGACCTGGCGCAGAAGACAGCCGACGGCTGGCTCCCCTACAAAGACCAGGCATTTGCGCATTTCGACTATCTGAAACGGCAACTCGACAAAACAGACCCGTCCTATCGCGACTGACAGGAAACAACCTTCTTGAAAATGGAGAGCTTGAATGACGAAACCTGAGGTTCTGTTCTTCGACGTTCTGGGAACGGTCGTCGACTGGCGCGGCAGCATTGCCGCAGAGGTATCCTCCTTTCTGGCGCGCAACAACGCAGCGCACATTGACGCCGGCGCGTTGGCCGATGCCTGGGTCGGACGATATGACAGTTCTGTCGAACCTATTCGCCGGGGTCTGCAATCCTTCGCCACTTCGGACGTGGTCAACTTGTCTAATCTGGAAGGCACACTGGAGGAATTCGGGTTGAAAATCTCCGAGTTGCCTCACGCAGAATTGGTCCACCTTAACCAGGCATGGCATCGCCTCAAGCCGTGGCCCGATTCCGTGAAAGGAATATCCAACATGAAGGAACGATTTGTCGTTGCACCGCTGTCGGATGGGCACACGAGACTTCTGGTGAACATGGCAAAACACGGCGGCTTGCCATGGGATACAGTCGTCGGTGCGGATATCTCGCGAACTTACAAACCAATGCCGCAAGCCTATCTCCGCGCCTGCGAGGTGTTGGGGGTAAAACCTCACAATGCGATGCTGATTGCCGCGCACGACGACGATCTACGTGCCGCACGTGAATGCGGTTTCAAAACAGCCCTCGTCGTCCGCGAGAACGCACGAGATCCGTCTAAAACTGGCGAGCCCGGGTCGAACGAAGATTGGGATTTCAGCGTAGGCAATCTGATCGAGCTCGCAAATATCCTTTTGGCGGCCTAAATCCCCCCATGACGACGATCCGAAACGGCCGGAAAAACGGGCATCTGCAGCCTTGTCGGTCCGTCTTTGGTTTGCGGTATTCTTTAGGGACGCTGCATTGGTTTTCCTGAGCCTCGCACCGGGGTCAAACCGCGAAGGCTGACACCGCAATCACGGGCCGAATTCGTTGTAAGAGATACGCTGCCAGCTCAGAAACAACGTTGCTCGGGTATAGCGGGTCAAACCCCATCAGCTCACTGCTTCGCCCGAGCAAGGACACCATATTCGCCCCCATGCGTGACACCGTGATCGATACCCGACAGATACCGGGTCTTGAATTCAGTCACCGTTCCCAGATCCGTCATTTCATAGCCCCGGTCGGCCAGGAAGCTCTTGATCGTCCCATGGGCGATCCGCCAATGGATGCTTTCGCCTTTCATGCGTAAATAGGTGCCAAGCAGGGGCCCGGTGTTATTTTCCGGCGCTTCCAAGGGCTCCACGCAGGTGCAAACCAACCACGGCGCGACCCCCTGGGAGAGCGTGACCAAAGTCTCGAGCATCTCGGTGACCTGTTCTTCTGTCAAATAAGCCATCACTCCCTCGCAGATATAGAGCGTGGTCCGTTCGGGCTGGAAGCCCGAGAACCCTCCGAGACGCGCGGCCAGGGTCTGCCGCGTGAAGTCCACGGACAGTTGATGGAGATTCTCCGCGGCAGCCATTCGCTCCCCGAGGGCCTGGGCCTTGGCCTCCCCTGTCGCCGGATGGTCGATCTCGATGAAATTGACTTCGGGAAAACGTTCATGAAGGCGCCAGGCCAAGGTGTCGAAACCAGCCCCCAGATTGACAACCTGCGTCACCCCTTCTGCCTCGATCGCGGACAGCACGGCGTCCTCGATGAACCGTTTGCGCAGGGCGTAATGCAGGGTCAGCCCCGGAACCAACAGGGTTTCCATCAAGGGAACAATCGTCCGGAACAGGGCGCTGTCGAGCTGACGCAAGCGTTTGCGTCCTTCCTCGGTGGCGGCCAGAATAGTCTGCCCCGCCGTCAGAACATCGTCGGCGACCAATCCCTTGTAGCGGGGCTTTCTCCCCACATACAGGAGCCCTTGAAGCACGGCATAGGCCGTGGCGCTCGCTTCATTTTCCTTCATGGTCCGTCCGATCCTCAGTTCTCTGTTCCAGCCAACGCTCTTCCGCGCTGCCCATGACCTCATTCAACAAGGTGGCCAAATCGCCAACCCCGGGCTCCTGAAAAAGGGACGAATGGTCCCCTGGCAAGGTGACCCAATCCACTGCGTCCGTCCCCGACAGCCATTCCCTGGCCCCCAGGCGGACCATCCATGCGCCCCGGCTTCGCCCGACGAAGATCATTCGCCCCGACCAGCGCGAGACCGAATGAGACCGGGCGAGGCGAAGCATGTTCAGCAAGCGGCGGTCGTCCGCCAACTCGCCAAATCGACCATCGCCGGTCCAACGGCCCAAACGATCGAACACCCCCGGCAGCGTGTGCATGATCTCCAGCACCAGGCGCCCCAGCCAGGTTCAACGCGGTCCCAGACTGTCCACCAGGGTCAAGCTCAGCACCGTTACGCCCCGCTCTTCCAGAACGCGAGCCAGGTCGTGGGCAGGCAATCCGCCGATGGAATATCCAAGCAGATGAACGGGCGCACTTTCCGCGAGACGCGCCACCTGGTCGGCGTAGGACGCGACCAGGTCGGCCATGTGCGTGATGGCGGGCTGGTCGAACAAGGCCGGTGGAGCCAGGCAATGGACGGATCTGCCTGGGGGCAGAACCTGGGCCAGTCTCTCAAAGGCCATCTCCCCCCGTATCCCTGGTGCGACGAGGAACAGCGGGGGAGCCTCGCCGCCGGATCGCAGTTGCCGGTGAAGAGGCCCCTCCCCGGCGTCCAGAGCGCCCTCACCATCAGCGGCCTCCCGGCGTAACAGCATCACAAACTCGCGAACCGTGGGTGCGGCATACAGACTGGTGGCAGGGACCTTCCGCCCCAATTCCGCTTCGATCCGCGTCATGATCCGAAGGGCCAGAAGAGAGTGTCCACCGATGTTGAAAAAATTCGCATCAAGGGGAACGGGAGCCCCTCCAAGTACTTCAGACCAGATGGAGGAAACGGCCCGCTCCAAGGGATCCCCCTCATCACCAGCTTCCACGCAGGAAGAACCAACAGCCCCCGCGTCGATGCGATCGGAGCTCCGCGGAGCCGGTAATCTTGCCCGGTCCACCTTGCCGTTCCGGGTGAGCGGAAGCGCCTCCAGCCAGCAATAGGCGATCGGACGCTGGGCCGGAGGCATGGTCTCCACCAGGACGCCATGCAAGCGTCCCACGGACGGCCTCGCCTGCGGAGCTGCCACGACATACGCGACCAGTTCCAGCCCCTCGCCCGTTTCCTTTGGGCGAGGCTCGACGACAACCTCCTTGATGCCCGGCACGGTGCGGAGGCGCGCTTCAACTTCGCCCGGCTCCACCCTTTGGCCATTGATCTTCACCTGACCATCAAGGCGCCCGGAGAACCAAAGAAGCCCTTCTGCGTCCAGCCAACCACCATCGCCGGTCCAGTACAGAAGCCCCCCATCGGAAGAAAGGGGATCGGTCCGATAGCGAACTGCGGATTCTTCCGGTCGGTTCCGGTACCCCAGGGCCAGAGCCGGTCCCCCGACGGCGATTTCGCCGATCACCCCGGGCGGAAGCGGCCGCCCCTGGGCATCAAGGACGCGGACCACGGTGTCATCCATCGGATAGCCCACCGCTCCGACCCGGTGGGGCGGCTCGTCGGTGGCGTCCCAGACGGTGGCGCAAATCGTTGTTTCCGTAGCGCCATAGACGTTGAACAGGCGCGCTCCGGATGTGGCCACCAAACGGTCCCTCAGGGCGGGGGTCAATGTCTCTCCACCGCAGGTGACGCCGCGCAAGCTTCGACATCCCATGTAGTCGGGATGGCTAACCACCTCCCGCAGCATGGAGGGGACGCCCACACCGTGGGTGACCTGTTCCTGGACCATCAGCCGGGCGACAGACCCCGGATCGAAACCCTCCCCTTCAGGGCTGACAACAAGGGTGGCGCCGGTGGTTACCGCCATCAACGCCTCCTGAACGGAAGGATCGAAAGCTGGTGATATGTAATTCAGGACCCGATCACCCGGACCGACATCCAAACGGCGGCACAGGTCCAGAAGACGGGAAGAAAGGGCTCCGTGGGGGAAAACAACACCCTTCGGCCGGCCCGTGGATCCGGACGTATGGAGGACAAAGGCAGGATCATCCGTGGCAACTGCACGGATGGAAGTCGCGCGGACGGTGGGACCGGAGGCGGTTTCGGTTCCCACGGACAGGGTGGGAACGCCCTCCAATTCAGGCAGGCTGTCTCGCGTAATCACGGCGAGGGGCCGGGCATCGGCCAAGATCTCCGCCACCCGTCCCGGAGGCGCGGCCACATCCATCGGCATGACCGCCAGTCCGGACTCCAGGATCGCCAATTGGGCCACGAGAAGGTCCGCCGAGCGGGGTAAAAGCGTCGCGACCAAATCGCCGGGGGTGCCGCCGAACGCCACAAGCCGCGCGGCCTGGGCATCCACGCGCGCCCAAAGAGTGGCGTTGTCAAGGCTCGCCGCTCCGTCGCGTACCGCCAACCGCTCCGGATGCGCCACGGCCAGACGGCGGGCACGCAGATGCACCGGCTCGGGGTCTCCCTTTTCCCAGCGCATGGAGGACGGGTCAGGGAAGGCCAAGTCAACATCGCCTGGACGGGTATCCGGACCCCGGACCAAGGCTTCCAACATCGCCCGATAGGAGGACGCCAGGCTCGCCGCGGTCTCCTTGCGGATCTGGCCTGGGTCGAAGACCACCATCCCTACGGTACCTTCGGGTGTATCGAACACCTGAAGGTTCACCTGTGACCCATCTTCCATCTGGGGAAGGAGGAAGCCCGACGCGCCTTCCGCGAGGGCTTCTTTCAGGGTTGCGGCCAGGGGCTGGGTAAAGACACCATGGCCGAATTGCACCTGGAGATAGGGACCGGGCCCTCCCACCCGTTGCGGATCAACGGCCTCGATGACATTGGGAAAAGGAATTGCCCGACGGTCGAGAAGCTCACCCATCCGGGTATTGAGCTTTTTGGCCAAGTCGCCAAGAGACCAGTCTTCCGCCTCCCTTTCCATCAGCGAAGGCATGACCATGGGAAGCGGGTTCACCGCGTACCCCACCCCGTTCTTGCCTAATGGCCGGATATCGGCCATGAACGTCACTGCCATGGGGCTCGGCGCCCCCAGCCGAACCAAGGACGCCCACCAGGCGGCCAAATGAAGCGACGCGCGCCCAACACCCAGACGCGCAGCCCGGTCCGCGACTGCCGAAGACAGACGCCGGGACAACGCGAAACGGCACGCCGGAAAGGCCCCAGCCGCTTCCCCGGGGACAGGGGCGGGCCAAGGGAGACGCACCGAGACCGGAACCTCGTCCAACTCCGTGCGCCAGGCATCCATTGCCTGCTCTCGCCCTGCTCCAACCAGGGCCGCCTCCTCCCGTCCGCGCGGATCGGGTGGCGGATCGAACTGGTCGAAGGTGTCCCCCCTCAGGAGACCGACAAGTTCCTGGGCGAGACGATCCAGGGATCGGGCGTCACACAGTAGATGGTGAATTGCGAGCACGGCAGGGCGCACGCCATCGACAACAGGCCCAAGTACCAGCCGAACGCCCTGACCATCGGTGGGGTCCAGAGGAGCCCTGGCGCTGGACCAAAGGCGCGTTTCAAGGGAAGCGATAGTCTCATCCGCCTGGGCATCCAGGACAACGAGCGATGGTTCTGGCTGGTCCTGAGGAAGGAACCGCGCGCCCCCACTGCCCAACACCACACGGAAACCGAGGACCGGATGCCGCCGGGCCAAGTCCGCAAGGGCCATCTTCACCGTCGAAGTGGAAGGCATACCAGGTAAAAGGATCGGGGTTTGCGTCACCATGGACCACTGCCCCATATCGGCAAACAGCAACGCCGCCTCACCCCGGCCCAGGGATCGCCCTCCATCGCCAGTGGCGGCCAGGACAGGAGAACCGCGACCCGTTTCGGCCCCGGGGTTCAAAGGTGAGTGGCCCGCGATCCAGGCGGCGACCTCGCCCAGTGTCCCCTCGCGCATCAACGCAAGAGGCGGTGCCTGACCATGGCGGACTTCCAACCACCCCGCGAGCGCGAGCACACCCAGGGAGTCCAGGCCCAGGGCGAAAAGGGGTTCGTCTACATCCAACGAGACACCGCGACCCAGTTGGCCTTCCAACCAACTCTTCAAATCCTCAACAGAACCAGCGAGGGACGTGCCGTCGGACGCCGGTGGATCGGCATCGGCGTCCGTCCAAAACGAGGTCAGCCGCCCATTCTTCAGGGCATCCCGCATGGCCCCGCGCCGAACCTTCCCACTGGAAGTGCGGATCACCTCCCGCCGGGGAACCAATTCCAAGCGATCCAGGGTGAGATCCATCTGGCGCCAAAGGGAGGTGCGAATGGCTTTGGCGACGGCCCGGGCCTCGTCCTCCCCGACCTCCTTGCGCAGACCGGCGACCATCGCAACCCGATCCCCGTCGCCCCAGGCGAAAGCCGCCTGACACCCCGGTTCCAGCAGGGGGCGAGCTTCCTGGGCCAGTCGTTCCAAGTCGTGGGGATAAAGAACACGACCATGGCGAAGAATGGCGTCGTCCATGCGTCCCGTAACGAACAGCTCTCCATCGTCCAGGAAGCCCAGATCGCGGGTGCGCAGAAACCGCTCCTCCCCCGGGGGAAAACCGTCAGGACGGACATTCACGTTCTGCGAGGCACCGGCATCGTTCCAGTAGCCGGCCGTCACCTGAGGACCGGCAACCCAGATTTCACCGACCTGTCCATCGGGTAGAACGCCATGCGTTTGCGGATCCACAACCAGAAGGTCCACGGTCTTGACCGGCCATCCCGAGGATACCAATGCAATGGATCGCTCTCCGTCCTCCTTCTCCGACATCCCGGCGCGCCGCGCGACCCCATGGTTCAGCCCGACATAACGGCGAACCATAGGCAGGACCCCGGGACGGGAAGTGGAAATGGTCAGGGTTGCCTCTGCCATGCCGTAGGTTGGATACAGTGCCTCCGCCTTCAGGCCAAAGGGAGCGAAGGCTTCAACGAAGCGGCTCAAGGTTGTCGCGCGTACGGGCTCGGCGCCATTGAAGACAACCTCCAGAGTGGAAAGATCCATCTCCGGCAAAGGTCGTCCTTTCGCCTTGGCCCTAGCGAGGGCTTCGACACAGGCATCAAAGGCGAAGTTCGGTCCGCCACTGACCGTCGCACCGTGGTCGGAGACGGCTTGAAGCCAGCGCAAGGGATCACGAACAATGGTGCTGGGCGGCAAAATAATCGACTGCCCACCGTTGAGGATGGTTTGAAGAAACCCGCCGAACAGGCCCAAGTCGTGAAAGACCGGCAACCAGGACACACAGATCGACTCGGCATTGAGTGCCATGGCCTGGCCTGTCGCCTCGAAGTTCGCCATGATCGCGCCATGAGTAACCGTCACGCCTTTGGGCGTCGAGGTTGATCCCGAGGTATACTGCAGAAGTGCCAGGTCTTCCTTGTCCGGCCAAGGATCGCCGGAAAAGCCGGCCAAGGTCTCGCCCAGACCGTCGGTTGTCAGGGCTTCCAAATCGGGCCAGGCCGGCATGGTTCTCCAGGCCGTCTCGGTGAGAAAGTCCGTCAGTTCCCCAGGCACCTCGGACCCAAGCAGCGGAGCATCCTCGCCCTCCACCAGACCCAAGGCGGGATGACAGTCCGCAGCGATCCTCATAAGCCGCTCCCCGGTGAGCCGTCGGGGAACGGGGACCGCGACGACCTTCAGGCGAAGGCAGGCCAGAAAAGCCAGGCAAAACCCCAGGGTATTTTCCTGGGCAAGCAGAACCCGATCTCCTGCGCGAACGAGCGGTGCCAATCGACCAGCCAAACCTTCCACGGCCCGCCAAAGAGTATGAAAATCAACTTCCCGCGCCGTTTGTACCGGGGCTGCGGGGAACGTCAGTGCTGGACGCGCACCTTGAAGAAGAGCCCAGCTCTTCAGCAAATCAAGGCAGGTTTGACAATTTTCACCATGCAAGCCGGAATTATTACTTGGCCGTGTGTCCAATTTATTTCTAGCCCCAAGTTCGCCCTCATCATTTTAGACCGGGCGCCAGCTTCCCCTCGAGAGACAATAGAAAAATATTTGCCTTCCAAAAATGATACTTAGCACATACCCTGCGAATTACGCAGGGCTCATCACAAAATTTCGCGGGACACCGCACCGCGGACTTTGCTTTCGCAAGATGAATATAATTTCAAGTAAATGTATCCAAAAAAGGTACAAATTTATGAAATATGATGACGATGTCATGATCGAAGACAAAAACTCAAAGAAAGACTTCGATCTGGACAGCAGATGGGGAAACTATATTAAGGCCGGTACGGACTTCCCGGTGGCCCGCAAGATCGAAATCGACGAGATGCTCGAACGGGCATCGGCGCGGGAGGGCGAGAAAGTCGCCGATTTTGGGTGTGGCGATGGGGCCATCACCCTTCCCCTGGCTGAGGCTGTGGGACCAGACGGACACGTCACCGCGCTGGACGCTTCAGACGGGATGTTGCGCGGACTGACCCGGCGGATAGGTGATCTCGCTGTAGACGCAGTACATCTGACCGGACCGGACCTGCCGCTCGCCGATGGCTCCGTCGATCTCGTGACGTCTCTGGCCAATTTCCACCATGTGCCTGACAAGATTCGGCAAGCCCGTGAATTCGCCCGGATTCTGCGCCCCGGTGGGCGTCTCGTCATCGGTGACGTGCCCGACAACACCAATATTCAACGTTACTTCGACGGCGCAGTGGACGAAATGTCCTCCACCGGACACAAACACCGTTTTCTGGACCCTTGGGACGCCGAGTTCATGTGTGCGGAATCGGGACTGACCCTCGTGTCCTGGGAAATTCGTCCCGTTCCATGGATTTTCGATTCCCCATCCGACGCAGCGCGCTTCCTCCACCTGATCCATGACGCCACCTGCACACCGCAGGAGTGCCTGGACCGTGCACGCCTGGACCTGGGCTACCACGAGGAACCGGGCCGCTTCCTCCTGTTCTGGAAGTTGTTCTACCTGACTGCCCACAAACCGATCTCTTGAGGCGCCACCAGGGTGCGGGCTTTGTTCCCGCCCCGTGCCATACTGTCCCGGCTTCAGCCGTTTTGGTGACCCCCAATGCCCATGCCCCCCTCCCTCACTCCCGCTGCCCTGCTACGCGAGATGGACCCTTTCCGGGATCTGCCCGAGGAGGTTCTGGACCAGTTGGCGGATACCGCGACCTTCCTTGCCTCGTCGAGCGCGCCTCGATGGCCCGCCAGGCCACATGACTCCGCGACCACGCTCTTTGAGGGCGAACCGGGCGCACCCCACACTTTCGTTCCTGTCTCACCGCCTTCTGACGGGGAGAGACCATTCCAGGCGGGATCGATCCTCGCACTCGACAGTCGGACCCTGCGCCGCGCCTACCTGGATGCTCCGGACCTCTTCCGCACCCACCCCTCCCATGCCGCGGCGCAATCCCTGCAAAGCCGGGTTTCCAAAACCCTTCGCCATGAAACGGCGTTTCGGAACGCCTCGCCTGAACTGCTATCGGACCTAGAAACCCGCCTCCCCGTTCGTGTCCATGCAGGAGGCGAGCGTATCTTTTCCCAAGGCGCAATCTCGGAATATCTGTTGATCGTCGTTTCAGGTATGGTTCGCCCCTCCCAGCATCAGCCCGACGGCAACGTCAAGATCTTTTCCCCCCTCGGTTCCGGGGCCGTGGTCGGAGAAATGGGCGTCGTGCTCGGGGACACCCGGGCCGCGGATTTGACCGCTGTTCGGGATTGCGAATGCCTGGTGATGGATCAAGAGATCTACCGATCCTTGCTCGTCAGCCATCCGATGGAAATAAGCAGGATCCTTGGTGGAGTGATCCGAGGCCACCTTGTTGCCGCGACTGAACGACAACCGCACGGCCATCCCTCGGCCATCGCCATTGTGCCCCTCGATGCGCCTGAAAACGCGGTCATGGCGGCGCATGAACTGCTTCCCGCTTTCACCGCACTGGGGCGCGTCAGCGCCTTGACCAGGGAAGATGGCCTTGCCATGTCCGAGTTTGGCCATGGCATAGAAACCGCGCATTTGAACGCTCTTGAGAAGTCCGTCGACCTGCTCCTTTATGTAGCCGACGAGGTCGAGGGAGCCTGGCGCGATTGTTGCCTGCGTCATGCCGACCATGTCCTCTTCGTCACCTCTTGGGATGCCGAAACGGCGCTTCGCCCGGTTGAAGTTCAATTTGCCGAGAACAAGACCCATTCCATGAAGAGGTATTCCCTCCTGGTGCTCCATCCCGCCCAGGCCCCCCGCCCGCAGAGAGCCAGGGAATGGCGCGCCGAGCGGGAGAATGCTCCCCAACACCACCTGCGCCTCTCGACCCCCGCGGATGCCGGACGGGTGGCGCGGACATTGGTTGGAAAGGCACGCGGTCTGGTCCTGGGAGGGGGCGGCGCACGCGGGTTCGCTCATGTGGGGGTTATCCGCGAGTTGAAATCCAGGGGGATTGACGTGGACATGGTGGGGGGCAACAGCATGGGAGCCCTTATCGGCGCCCAATTCGCCAAGGGGGACAGCCCGGACGAGATCCTTGAAAACACCCTCGCCCTGACCCGAAAGGGAGAACGCCCAACCCTTCCCCTGGTGTCTCTTGTCGGAGGTCGACGGTTTGCACGCTCCCTGGAGAACATGTTCGAAGGCTTGACCTTCGAGGACCTCTGGACACCCTTCTTCACTGTCGCCTGCGACCTTACCCTGGCAACCACCGAGGTGCTGGACAGTGGTCCTCTCCATTTCGCCGTGCGCGCGAGCAACTCTCCGGCCGGCATTTTTCCACCGACCTTGAAACGGGGGCATTTGCTGGTGGATGGAGCGATTTTGAACAACGTCCCGGTCGACGCGATGCGGGACCGCGTCGGGTCGGGCCAGGTGATCGCGGTCGACGTCAATCCCCGCGAAGATCTGGTCGTCGATGCCGCCCTGGAACGGTTCGGCCCGCTTGATGTGTTGACCCGCCTGTTTTCACGCCGGACGGAGAAGCTGCCAACCCTGCCTGAAATCCTGGTGCGTGCCGGCATTGTCGGCGGCATCGCCCACCGGGACCAAACCAAGGCGATGGCAGACCTCTTGATTGAACCCCCGGTGGGTCGCTTCCCCCTTATCGGCTATGGCCAGGCTCATACCATCGCCCAGGTCGGTCAGGATGCCGCGAGAGCGCGATTGAGCTGAACCGTTTCCATACGGAAACGAGCCCCGGAGAACAGGAAAAAGCTTCGGGATAGTGTAAGTCTATTTCTCATGCCGCAGGGATTTCAGAACGATCTGGAGCGACGATATCGAGGGTCGCTCCCCCGTGCCTATTGAACGTCATCCAGCCTTTGTCCGGATGAGGGTCTCGAGCGTCGATCTGTTGTGAAACGCAAGTGAGTTCCACCGCCAGAGACCAGGTAACAAGCGACGCGGCGCTTCTTCCAGCAAGACTTTCTTGCGCGTCGAGATCAGCCTTCCAGGATACGTCTCAGTGAAACAACCGCGGCCGAGGTCCGGTTTTCAACGCCCAGCTTGCCGAAGATCCGGTCCAAATGCTTGTTCACCGTGCGCGGGCTCATGTCCAGAATGGAGGCGATTTCCTTGTTGGACTTTCCGTTGGCAATCCAGATCAGGACTTCGGCTTCGCGTTCCGTCAGGTCGAAGGCATCCTTCAGGATTTCGGAAGGCACGCTGTCCGAGACATCCGACACGCGCAGCAGATGCTCACCCGCGCTGATGTTGCCGGCATAAGTGAACCGCAACTCCCGTCCCTTGATACGGGCAACAATGTCCTCTTCCTTCTGGGCAGCCTTTCCCTGTGGCAGCAGGTAATGGCGTAGCCAGTCGACGGCAGCTTCCGGCAACTGCCCGGCAGCCGCTGCGTCCTCGGCCGTGCCCGTACCAAGCAGCGCGGAGGCCTGCGGTGTCGCCCAGCATACGGCGCCCGACAGGTCGACCGACATCAAGTAACGTCCGGATGCATCAAGTGCGACATGGGCGCTGCGCGAATTCCGGGCGTTGGAAATATGCACGCGCAGGCGGGCGATCAGTTCGTCCGGGTTGACCGGCTTGGTGACATAGTCGACGCCACCTGATTCCAGGCCCCTGACAATATGTTCCGTCTCGCTCAGTCCGGTCATGAAGAGAACCGGTACATCCCGAAGGTCTTCCAGCGCCTTCAGGCGCTTGCTGGTTTCGAAACCGTCGAGCTCCGGCATGATCGCGTCCATGAGGATCGCATTGGGGATCACGCGGGCTGCGATTTCTATCGCCTTTCGACCGCTTTGAGCCACCAGAACGGTGAAACCGGCTTCCTCTAGGGCGTCCGAAAGCATGCCCAGGGAAGAAGGTGTGTCATCGACCAGCAGCACCGTCTCGGCCTGACTAGGAGCATTCATGATCATGTCCGAGCCTTTCCAGAAGCTTGTCGTATTGGGTGAGATCGAATTCCCTGATGAGACGCCGCATGTGATGGACAAAGTCCGCCGCATGCGGCTCATGCGCCTCGATGTCGTCGAGTTTTGCCTTGATTCCACGCACATAGCCGATGTCGCTCAGCTGTTTCAAAATCCCGAGGCTCTCTTCCGACGGCAGGCAGGCCTTCTCGAATATCGCCCTGCCCGACGATCGCAGCCCCTCTGCCGGCGGCGCTGCCGCGGGGTCGTCCGTGCGCCAGACGAGTTTCAATGCCAGCTGAAGCTTGTCCTGCAATTCCTGCAGTCTCACGGGCTTCACCAGGTAATCGTCATGATAGATACGGTGCACCGGGTCCCGACCACTGTCATCCGCATTGGCCGAAATCATGATGATGACCGCATCGCCAAATCCGCTTTCCCGCAGCTTGCGGGCAAGGTCCCAGCCACTCATGCCCGGCATGCTTATGTCGAGCAGAAAGGCATCGGGATGTTCGTCCTGTACCATCGCCAGACACGAGCGGCCGCTTGCCGCGGCAAGAACCTTGAAACCGAGAGGCGACAGGAAATCCCTGATCAGCTCCCTTTGGGCGGGGTCGTCATCCACCACCATGATCGTCTGGATCGGACCGTGATACCCGCGAATGCGTTTTTCCGCCCGCCCCGCCTGGATCGGCGCTTCCGCGGCGCTCAAAAGCATGCGGACCTTGAACGTGCTGCCGGCACCAACCGTGCTTGAAACCTGGATGTCACCGCCCATCACTTCGCTCAGGAGTTTGGTGATCGTCAGACCGAGCCCCGTCCCGGGAACGGCCTCCTTGCCGTCTTCCTCTATGCGTTCGAACGGATTGAAGATCCGCTCGAGATTTTCCGGAGCGATGCCGATGCCGGTATCGACCACTGCAAATTCGGCAACTTGGCTGTGATAGGACACCTTCAGTTTGACGCTGCCTGTGTCTGTCCATTTGATGGCGTTCGACAACAGGTTGATCAGCACCTGCCGCAAGCGCTTCTCGTCACCGAACACGAACACCGGAAGGTTTTCGGCAGGTTCGAACAGAAAGCGCAATTCCTTGGCGTCGGTCTGGAGGCGGAACATGTCGACTGTCTGTGCCAGGAATTCATGCAGGTTGAACCGTTCCCGGTAGATGGTGAGATGCCCGGCCTCGATCTTGGAGATGTCCAGCAGGCCCTCGATCAGCCCGGCTAGGTGATCGGCCGAATGCTGGATCACCTTCACGGCGTCTCGTCTGTGGGCGGGGATTGCCGGGTCCTTGCGCATCAACTGAGCGTAGCCGGAGATCGCATTTAGCGGCGAGCGCAGTTCGTGGCTGATGCCGACCACATAACGGCTCTTGGCTTCGTTGGCGGCCTCCGCGGCTTCCTTGGCTTTCTGCAACTTGGCGTCGGTGCGTTTGTGCGCGCGGATTTCCTTCATCAAAAGGCTGGTCTGGCGCCTTGTTTCCTCATTGGCGAACTTCCGGCTTTCGTGGACAAGAACGAACAGCCAGGCCATGACACCCGAGGTGACCAGCAGAATGAAGAAGACCTGGGTCAGCGCCCTGCCGACCCCTTCGCTGCCCGCCCCCGGCGAAATGGATTCCGCCTCGACATAGACAAGCGACAGGATCGCCCCGAGTGAAGCGGTGATCAGGATCATGACACTGAAATAAAGCCCGATCCGGGAGCTCATCCAGCCGGCGATCCGGTCCGGAAGGATCGAATGAAGCAGAACAGTGACCTGGTCGCCGATGCGTGCTTCCTGTTTGCAGTCATCCTCGCAGCGCGCATCGAGTGAGCAGCACAGCGAGCAGATCGGCCCCGAATAGACCGGGCAATGCGCCATGTCCTCATGCTCGAACGTATGCTCGCAAATACAGCATTGAATGTCGGGGGGACGTTCGCCGTCGGGGGTTACAGCCCGTACCGGTTCACGGGCGATATAATATTTGCCGCCGGTCGCGTAGGCGATCAGCGGGGCAAGGAGAATGGCGGTAAACAGAGCAATGTAGCTTGCCAGCGCATGAGCGGTCTGGCCGAACACCCCAGAATAGGCAATGAGGGCGATCAGGCTTGCCGCGCCCATAGAGCCAAGGCCGACCGGATTGATGTCGTACAGATGGGCACGCTTGAACTCGATATGTTTCGGGCTGAGCCCAAGCGGCTTGTTGATGACAAGATCGGCAAAGATCGCGCCGATCCAGGCAACGGCAACCACGGAATAAAGACCGAGCGTTCGTTCCAGCGCCTTGTAGACACCAAGCTCCATGAGCGCGAGTGCAATTGACACATTGAAGACCAGCCACACCACCCGGCCCGGGTGGCTGTGGGTGAGACGGGAGAAGAAGTTCGACCAGGCAATGGAGCCGGCGTAGGAGTTGGTCACGTTGATCTTGACCTGGCAGACAATCACGAAGAGCCCCGTCAGGGCGACTGCCACCTCCGGCGTCGTGGCCTTGGTGAAGGCGACCAGATACATGTGCGTCGGTTCGATTGCCTTGTCCGGACTGAGGCCGCTCTGCAGGGCCAGAACCACCAGGAACGACCCCAGCAGCAGTTTCACCGCGCCGATCAGGATCCAGCCTGGACCTGCCGCCAGAAGGGCGAACCACCATTTCAGCCTGTGCCCGCGCCGTTGGCGCGGCAGAAAGCGCAGGAAATCAACCTGTTCGCCGATCTGCGCGATCAGCGAGAACAGAACGGCGCTTGAAGCACCGAAAAGCAGGAGGCTGAACTGGCCGCCCTCGTCGCCCAGCCGGCCAGAGAAGTTCTGCCAGTCGTCCAGCGGAGCCACGCCCTGCCAGGCCAGGAAAGCAAACGGCAGGATCTGCAACACGATCCAGAGCGGCTGGGTGTAGATCTGCAGCCGGCTGATCAGGGTGATGCCGTAGATCACCAGCGGAATGACCACAAGCGTGCACAGAAGGTAGCCGATGTTGAGCGGCACACCGAGGAACAGCTCCAGCGCCGTTGCCATGATGGCCGCCTCGAGGGCGAAGAAGATGAAGGTGAAACTTGCGTAGATCAGCGAGGTTACTGTCGAGCCGATATAACCGAACCCGGCTCCGCGGGTGAGCAGGTCGATATCCACGCCGTATTTCACGGCATGGTAGGCAATCGGAAGGCCGGTAATGAATATGAGCAGGCAGACGACGCCAATCGACGAGACGGCATTCGTGAAACCGTAGTTGTAAGTGACGGCAGCCCCGATCGCCTCAAGGGCCAGGAAGGAAATTGCGCCCAGCGCGGTGTTGGCAACCCAGACCGGAGACCAGCGGCGGGCGCTTTTGGCGGTGAAACGGAGCGCAAAGTCCTCCAGGGTCTGATTTGCGACCCATTGATTGTATGTTCTCCGCAGGCGCACAACCCGCTGATGACTACCCATTGCCCATCACCATCCCGCCCGCCGGAACCGGCGCGCCAGCCCACTCATTGTGCATTGCATCTATTTTTCATGCACATTTTTGTTCAAGATTTGCGGCCTCCCCCTCGAATTGATCAACAACCGCCAATCGACGAACTTCCAAGCAATTTCTATGCCTCATTCAAAAAATATTAAAAAATTTCAATATTCCCATCAATACAATTCGTTCGAATTCAAAAAATACGAATGACAACTTATCTTACGATCGAATTTCAGATTTTTGGACTATGAATTTATTCCAAACATGGAAGTCTTTCACATGCGGTAGTGCGGAGAAATAAGTCAAATAACCCACAGCAACTGACGCATTGCGGCACTGCACAATTCCAGACGAGCCTTGGATGCATGCGGAGGAGCTTCACGGCGCTCTGCTTCAACCTCAACCTCAGAGGGGTCCAGAGAATGAAACGTCTGAAAGACTTGATTGACCACCGGCTGTCTCGCCGGTCCGTGCTGTCAGGCACGGCAGCCGCGGCAATGCTGGCCACCGCCAGCACATTTGCACCTGCCATCGCCGACGACGCCAACACGACTGGCCTCGCGGTCACAGAAGACACCGTGAAGGTCGGCATCCTGCACTCCGTCACCGGAACCATGGCGATTTCCGAGACCGGGTCGGTGCAGGCAGAAAAGCTCGCCATCGACCAGATCAACGCCATGGGCGGCGTGCTTGGACGCAAGATCGAATACATCCAGGAAGATGGCGCATCCGACTGGCCGACCTTTGCCGAAAAGGCAAAAAAGTTGCTGGTGAACGACAAGGTCGCGGCTGTTTTCGGATGCTGGACATCCGCGTCGCGCAAGGCTGTTCTGCCCGTCTTCGAGCAGTATAACGGCATGCTCTACTATCCGACCTTCTATGAAGGCCTGGAACAGTCCCCCAACGTGATCTACACCGGCCAGGAAGCCACCCAGCAGATCATCGCCGGCATCGACTGGGTCGCCAAGGAAAAAGGCGCCAAGAGCTTCTACCTGCTTGGTTCCGACTATATCTGGCCGCGGACGTCCAACAAGATCGCCCGCAAGCACATCGAGAAGCTTGGCCTGGAGGTTGTCGGCGAAGAGTACTATCCGCTCGGCCACACCCAGTTCAACTCGGTGATCAACAAGATCAAGCTGAAGAAGCCGGACGTGATCTACGCCATTGTCGTGGGTGGTTCCAACGTTGCCTTCTACAAGCAGCTGAAGGCTGCCGGCATCGACATGACCAAGGAAAAGCCGGTTCTTCTGACTATCTCGGTGACCGAGGATGAAATCCGCGGCATCGGCGGCGAGAACATCGAAGGCGCTTATGCCGCGATGAAGTATTTCCAGTCTCTCGACAATGAGAACAACGCCGAATTCGTCAAGTCCTTCAAGGAAATGTGGGGTGACGACATCGTTATCGGCGACGTAACGCAGGCCGCCTACCTCGGCCCCTGGCTCTGGAAGGCCGCGGTTGAAAAGGCCGGCAGCTTCGACATCGACAAGGTGCGTCTTGCCTCCCCAGGCATCGAGCTCACCACCGCGCCGGAAGGCTATGTCCGCGTCCATGAAAACCACCACCTGTGGTCCAAGACCCGCATCGGCCTTGCCAAGCCGGACGGCCAGTACGAGCTGGTTTACGAGACGGCCGACCTGATGGAGCCGGATCCGTTCCCGGAAGGCTACCAATAAGCCTCCGACAGTTCCCCCAGGGATGGAAACGCCCTTCCAGAAAGCGGGCATAACCGGGGCGCTGCGTGGAGGCAGCCTGCGCAGCGCCCGTCCCCTTCGTTTCAAACCCTTATTCGCAGCAGGGGAACAGGCGTTCCGCCTTGACCCCGCAGCATGGAGACGCGCGCAATGTTCGCCGATTATTCATGGACGGAACTCGGGTCCATATTCGCCATGCAGGGTTTTGCCGGACTGATCCTGTTTTCCGTTTTCGTCCTCATGGCCCTGGGTCTTGCAATCATCTTCGGCCAGATGGGCGTCATCAACATGGCTCATGGCGAGTTCATGATCCTTGGCGCCTATGTCACCTATCTTTGCTCCAATTTCGTCGAGACCTATGTCCCGTCCCTTTTCGGCATCTACTTCTTCTTCGCCATGGCATTGGCCTTCGTCGCTGCGGGTGCACTCGGGGCACTCGTCGAATGGTCGCTCATAAGGCATCTCTACAAGCGTCCGCTGGATACCCTGCTGGCGACCTGGGGCCTGAGCCTCATCCTTCAGCAGGCCTACCGGTCGATCTTCGGCGCGCGTGAAGTCGGCGTCAGCCTGCCGAACTGGCTGCTCGGGTCCGTGCCGCTGACGGACATCATTGAAATCCCGATCAACGGCATCTTCGTCATGGTGCTGACCCTGGTCATCGCCATCGGCGTCTATTTCATCCTGTTCCGCTCCCGCATGGGCATGCAGACCCGCGCTGTGGTCCAGAACCGCGTCATGGCCGGGGCCGTCGGCATCAACACCGAAAGGGTCGACCGGCACACCTTTGCTCTTGGCTGCGGCATTGCGGGCATTGCAGGCAGCGCCTTCACCATGATCGGCTCGACCGGGCCGACCGCCGGGCAGCTTTATATCGTCGATACCTTCCTGATCGTCGTTTTCGGTGGCGCAGCAAGCCTGCTCGGAACGATCGCGTCTTCCTTCGCCATCAGTCAGGCCCAGTCCACCATGGAGTTCTTCCTGTCCGGCTCCATGGCGAAGGTCCTCACCCTGCTGACCGTCGTCGGGATCCTGATGCTGCGCCCCGAAGGTCTCTTCTCCCTGAAAATCCGTCGCTGAGGAGGTTCCGATGACACATGTGAAATCCCTGCTGTCTCGACAGGAACTGATCGGACTGCTGGTCGTGGCCGCGCTGATCTTCGTCTTGATGCCCCTGTCGATGGACATCTTCCGTCTCAACCTGTTCGGCAAATACCTGACCTATGCCTTCGTCGCTATCGGGCTGGTGCTGTGCTGGGGCAAGGGCGGTATCCTGAGCCTTGGGCAAGGCGTCTTCTTCGGCCTGGGCGGCTATTGCATGGCCATGTACCTGAAGCTGGAGGCCTCCACGCCGGAAGCGACCGCGATCCAGTCCACCCCGGGCATTCCCGACTTCATGGACTGGAACCAGATCACGTCCCTGCCCTGGTTCTGGGAACCCTTCAACAGCCTGACCTTCACGCTGCTGGCCATCATCGTCCTTCCCGCGCTGTTTGCCTTCGTAATTGGTGCGGCGATGTTCAAGCGAAGGGTTGGCGGTGTCTATTTCGCCATCATTACCCAGGCAATTGCAGCCATCCTGACGATCCTGATCATCGGGCAGCAGGGCTATACTGGCGGCGTCAACGGCATCACGGATCTCAGGACCCTGAAGGGCTGGGACATCCGCACCGACGAAGCCAAATACGTTCTCTACTACGTCAACGGAGGTCTTCTGATCGCCGTCCTGCTGCTGAGCCAGTTCGTTCTCAAAAGCAAGCTCGGCCGTCTCTTGGTCGCCGTCAGGGACAAGGAGGACCGGGTCCGGTTTTCCGGTTACGACGTTTCCAACATCAAGATCTTCGTCTTCTGTTTTGCCGCGGTCCTTTCAGCCATCGGCGGCGCCATGTTCACCTTGCAGGTCGGCTTCATGTCCCCCTCGTTCGTGGGCATCGTTCCTTCCATCGAGATGGTCATCTTCTGTGCGGTCGGCGGCAGGCTTTCCATCTTCGGCGCGGTCTACGGAACGCTGCTGGTGAACTGGGCCAAGACCACCTTTTCCGAAACCTTCCCCGAGTTGTGGCTCTTTGGCCTGGGCGGGCTCTTCATCGCCGTTGTCCTGGTGTTCCCGAACGGATTGTCCGGCCTCTATCGCACCTACCTGGCACCGCATGTCGACCGGCTGATTTCACGGGGCAATAGCGGCAACAGGTTAGAACCAGTCAGCCCTCCCCCCGACCTTGACGGCGACGCAACCGCAAAGCCAGCCGAGTAGGAGAGACACATGAACACCATCAGCAACAACACCGACTTCCTGCTGTCCATCGAAAACCTGTCTGTTTCCTTTGATGGCTTCAAGGCAGTGAACGACCTGAACCTTTACGTCGACGAAAATGAGATCCACGTCATCATCGGACCGAACGGCGCGGGCAAGACAACGGTTCTCGATCTGATCTGCGGCCGCACCAAGGCGACCGCCGGTTCGATCAAATTCCGCCAAAAAGAACTGACCCAGCTGCGCGAACACGAGATCGTGCTTGAGGGGGTCGGACGCAAGTTCCAGAACCCGTCCATCTATGAGGACCTGACGGTCTTCGAGAACCTGGAGCTTTCCTTTCCCCGTGGCCGAAGTGTCTTCGGTGCCCTCACCTTCAAGCGCGATGCGGAGGTGACGACACGCGTGCGCGAGATTGCCGAAATGGTGTTCCTCGACACGCTCCTGGACATGCAGGCAGCCCTGCTCAGCCACGGCCAGAAACAATGGCTGGAGATCGGCATGTTGCTGATCCAGGACCCGGAACTCCTGATGCTCGACGAACCTGTTGCCGGCATGAGCGTCTCGGAGCGCAAGCAGACCGCGAAGCTTCTCAACGAAATCACCAAGGGACGTTCGGTGATGGTCGTCGAACACGACATGAAATTTGTCGAGGACATCGCCCACCGCGTCACCGTCCTGCACCAGGGCAAGATCCTCTCCGAGGGCTCCATGGCAAAGGTGCAGGCCGATCCCAAGGTCATTGACGTTTATCTCGGCCACTAGGAGGCGATCATGCTCAATGTTGCACAGTATCACGTTGCCTACGGCCAGAGCGAAGTCCTGCACGGCCTCGACTTCACGGTCGCGCCGGGAGAAATCATCGCCATCATGGGCCGCAACGGCATGGGCAAGACCACGCTGATGAAATCCCTGATGGGGATCGTGCCCACCAGCAACGGCGCTGCCGCGGTCGACGGCGTCGACATCACCACCATGAAGAGCTACGAGCGCGTCGCCAGAGGCATCGCCTATGTGCCTCAGGGGCGGATGATCTTTCCGACCATGACGGTCCAGGAAAACATCGAAACCGGCCTGACCATCAGCGGTCAGAGCAGGGTTCCCGGCGACATCTACGAGCTGTTTCCGGTGCTGCTCGACATGAAGGGCCGTCGCGGCGGCAATCTCTCGGGCGGCCAGCAACAGCAGCTGGCGATTGCCCGCGCGCTGGCGACGAACCCGAAGGTCCTGCTGCTGGACGAACCGACCGAAGGCATCCAGCCGTCGATCATCCGCGAGATGGGCCGCGTCCTGAAACGTATCCGCGACGAGCGCGGACTTTCCATCGTTGTGTCGGAACAGGTTCTGTCCTTCGCCCTCGACGTCGCCGACCGGGTGCTCGTCCTGGAGAACGGCCGCCTTGTCCACGACGAACCGCGGGCAAGCGTCGACGAGGAAAAAGTCTCCGCGTTCCTGTCCGTCTAACCAGCTCATCCAGTTCAACAGCGCACGCTTTTCAGGCGCAAATCCAGAGGAGAACCCCATGGCAGATACACTGATTTCGGTAGATTTGAGCGAGTCCCCGCATACCAATGAAAAGGTCCATAACCGCTGGCACCCGGATATTCCGATGGCGGTCTGGGTGGAGCCGGGCGACGACTTCAAGATCGAGACCTATGACTGGACCGGCGGGCAGATCAAGAACGACGACAACGCGGCGGATGTGCGCGATGTCGAACTGGAACAGGTGCACTACCTCTCCGGTCCGATCGGCGTCAAAGGGGCCGAGCCGGGCGACCTACTGGTCGTCGATATCCTCGACATCGGCGCCAAGGAAGAAATGCTCTGGGGCTTCAACGGCTTCTTCTCCAAGCAGAATGGCGGCGGGTTCCTGACGGAGCATTTCCCGGAAGCCCAGAAATCCATCTGGGATTTCGAAGGCATGTTCACGCGCTCGCGCCATGTGCCGGGCGTCAGCTATGCCGGCCTGATCCACCCGGGTCTGATCGGCTGCCTGCCGGACCGCAAGATGCTGGACATGTGGAACAGTCGCGAAAAATCGTTGTTCGATACGGATCCCGACCGCGTTCCGGCACTTGCCGCCCTGCCGAACACACAGTCTGCGCATATGGGACAGCTCAAGGGCGAAGCGCGCGACAAGGCCGCTGCCGAAGGCGCGCGGACGGTTCCCCCGCGTGAACATGGCGGCAACTGCGACATCAAGGATCTTTCGCGCGGGTCAAAGATCTATTTCCCGGTCTATGTGGACGGTGCCGGTCTCTCCATGGGTGACCTGCATTTCAGCCAGGGCGACGGTGAAATCACCTTCTGCGGCGCGATCGAAATGGCCGGCTGGCTGCACATCCGGGTCAACCTGATCAAGGGCGGGGTCGCGAAATACGGGATCAAGAACCCGATCTTCAAACCGTCGCCGATCACGCCGAAATATGACGACTACCTGATCTTCGAAGGCATCTCGGTCGATGAGGCTGGCACACAGCATTACCTTGACGTGCACATCGCCTATCGCATGGCCTGCCTCAACGCCATCGAGTACATGAAGAAGTTCGGCTATTCCGGCGCGCAGGCCTACGCCATCCTGGGAACGGCGCCTGTACAAGGACATATTTCGGGCGTGGTCGATATTCCAAATGCCTGTGCCACCTTGTGGTTGCCCACCGACATCTTCGACTTCGACATGATGCCGGGTGCGGACGGACCGAAGACCTTCATTGACGGATCGGTCGACGTTCCGCTTTCCCCGGATCTCTGATCCGGACGTGACGACGAGACGGGCCCTGCCCGTCTCGAACCCATTTCGCCGGCCAGCCGGCTTTCCGTCTTTCAGGATCAATCATGCCAACCTACGATTATCTGTGCGCTTCCTGCGGTCCCATCTCCGCCAACCGGCCGATGTCCGCCCATGCGGATCCGATCGAATGTCCGATCTGCAAGGCGGAAACCCCGCGCGCGATCCTTCAGGCGCCGCATATGTCGGGCCTGTCTCCCAGCGACCGGGCTGCCCATCAGCGCAATGAAACGTCCCGGCACAATCCGAAATTCTCGACCAAGTCGGATCGTGACGACAGTGCGAGGGAAAACCGAAAACGTCACCCGTCAGGCTGCTCGTGCTGTTCCGGCTCAAAAGGCAATTTTCGCTCAAGTGCGGTCTACAAGGCCGACGGCAGCAAGACGTTCCCCTCAAAACGCCCCTGGATGATCAGCCACTGACAGGTCGCGTATTCAGGGATACATGGCAGGCCGCCTTGTTCCATTTCGTCAAAGCTGCGTGAGGAGGAGGCGGTCACTCGGTCAGGGAGACCATTTGCGTGACCTCGTTCACGTTGGCCGCAACGTCTTCAACAAGGCTGTTGGTCAGTCGCACTCGTCGTAGCGGCTGTCGCCGAATTCCAGCCAACGCTGACCGGCGTCTTCGAACACCAAGTATTCGGAGTGGTCTTCCCCCAAGAGGGCGACCACAAAGCCGTGCGGCGGTTGTGTTTTGCCGAAGTAGCTATAGGCCGTCATGGCCCTGATATCTGTCCCGTTCACCGTCACGACAGCATCCCATTCACCGTCGGGTTGTTCCGGTGTGTTGTATTCAATTCTCTGTTTTCCTGCCGCCTCGCCACAATAGGCGACACCTTTGGACGGCTGCGCCGACACCCGGACGAACCGCCCGCTGAAGATGGAACACGAGACACCCGCCAACTGGTTCGGGCCGCATCCCCTTTCGTGCTCCCATGAGCTGCTGTGCATCCTTTCGCCGGCAGGAAAGACAGCTCGCCACTGTCCGGCGGTAGCGGGAATCGCTGCAAAGGTGAGTGCGACAGCGAAGCAAATGCCGAATTTGAACATATGTCTTAGTCCCGATTGGTTTATCGGCGGCCTGACAGGCCTACCCGTGCTGGTTCGTATCGTCATTCGGGTTGGGCAAAAGAGGATCTGGCAAATCGGCAACAGAAACGTCATCCGAAGCGGCGGTATTCGCGCCCTGTTGTCCGTCATCATCCAGGCCTGACACATCATCTCCCGGCAGCGTCGCAGGGTCTGGCAGATCGCTCAAAGCCGTGGCGCTGGCAGGATCGACACCAACTGCATCAAGATAGGCACCCAATTGGTCTGCGTGTACCGGCGGAGCTTGAGGCGCCTCCGGATCCTGTCCGATTGCCTCGAAATAGGAAGCCAGTCTTCCGGCTCCGGCGTCAGCAGGTTCAATTGGCGGCTGCTGCGGCGCATCCGGATTGGTGTCACCGGTCTGGCTCTCGACGTGACCAAGCCCGGTTGTAGCATCCGCAACGTCTTGGGAAGACGTGTCGTGGTCTGGCGGCGGAGCTGGATCGGCACTCATCAGATCGATGGTGATGTCGTCAATATCTGGCTCATCGGGCGCATCATGCTGAACGGTTGGCACAGGAGAGAAGGTAATGCCTTGCAGTACCGTGTGATCGACATGGTGGCCACTGCTGCCGTGAACGCTTTGAACATCGATCTGGACCTGAACATCCGCAGTCCCGGCAGAGGCGCCCTGCTGAACGATGTGGAAGGTGTCGATGTGCTGACCAGACGCTGTGGAAGTTCCACCCTGCTTTATGACACCCGAGTTCTGTTGATAGTGATACTCGAAGTGCCCGGTTTGCTGATCAATGACCAAAGTCCCGTAGAGGCCTTGAAGCGAAAGGACGACACCGCCATGCCCGTTGTCGATGCCCCATCCACCTTGGCCACCGCCGCTGAACGTTCCGGTAAGATGTTGTGAGCCCACGCCCTGCACTGCTGCAACGGATGGCGTCACGGCGGGTGCGTCGTAGGTACCGGTCACGGTAATGACGAGGTTTTCCGTATCGGTGGCACCGGCTCTGTCGGTCACGGTCACCGGGATAGTGAGCTGTTCGACCTGGCCTTGCGCCAGGTGCTGGTAGGCGGCGTGAGACGGATCAAAGGTCCACGAGCCGTCGGAGTTCATCGCGAAACCATCGACGGGATGGCTGATCGAGAAACTCTTCGTGTCGCCCGTATCCACGTCCGTGGCGATCATCTGTCCCGTGACGACCTTGCCGTCTTCCACCGCCGATGCGGTGGCAGCAGTCAGAACCGGACCATCGTTGGTGCCGGTTACGGTGATGACAAGGCTTTGCGCGTCAGTGGCGCCGGCGCTGTCGGTGACAGCGACCGGGATGGTGACCTGTTGGGTCTGACCGGCTGCCAGATGCTGGTAAGCTGCATGGCTTGGGTCGAAATTCCACGAACCGTCCGTGTTCATGGTGAAGCCGTCGATGGGCTGACCGATGGAGAAGGCCCTGGTATCTCCGGTGTCCACATCCGTTGCCACCATCTGTCCTGTGACAGTGCCGCCGTCTTCGGTGGCCGAGGCTGTCGCCGCCATCAGGACCGGGGCATCGTTGGTCCCCGTAATGGTGACGGTGATGTCATGGGTGGTCCCGTCGAGACTGGTGACTGTGAGCGTGTCCGTGAGCGGCGTACCACCCACCTGGAGCGCCTGAACGGCTGCCTGACTGTTGTCGGCCGTATACGTCCAGTGGCCCTGGGCATCCAGCGTGAATGTGCCGTATGTCCCCGCACCTGCTGCTCCCGTGACCGGTGTAAACGCCGCCTCGCCCGCATCCGGGTCAACAACCATCAGGGTGCCGCCCGCCGTCAGCAAGCCTCCAGTGACGTGCTTGTCTTCCGTCACCGAGCCCGTGTCGGTTCCCGTGATGACTGCTGCGTCCGGTGTCGCCCCCAGGACCAGGCTCGCGGTCTGCGGGACACTGCCCCCATGTCCGTCGGTGACCTGATAGCTCAGGCTCACCGGACCATTGTAGTTGGCATCAGGTGTGAAGGTGAAGCCATGCGCGGCATCGCCGGTGATGATCCCGTGGCTGGCACTCAGCCCGGTGACAGAAAGTACATCGCCCGTGTCGATGTCCGTGGCATGTGCCAGAAGCTGAGCTGCGGTGATCGAGACCGCCTGGTCTTCCTTGCCACTGCCAAGATCGACCGGACCCGAGACCACGGGTGCATCGTTGGTGCCCGTCACCGAGACGACCAGGTTTTGCGTGTCCGTCGCCCCGGCACTGTCGGTAACCGTCACCGGGATGGTCACCTGCTGGGTTTGTCCGTCCGCCAGGTGCTGATAGGCAGCGTGGGACGGATCAAAGCTCCAGGAACCGTCGGTATGCATCGTGAAGCCGGCAACCGGCTGCCCAATCGAGAAGGCCTTCGTGTCACCCGTGTCGACATCCGTTGCCGACATCTGGCCGGTGACCGTGTTGCCGTCTTCTGTCGCCGATGCTGTCGCGGCACTCAGGACTGGCCTGTCATTTGTGCCGTGGATCGTGATGTGGATCGTATGCGTCGTACCATCAACGGACCGCACCGTGACGGTGTCGACAAGCGTATCGCCGGCTTTCAGGGCCTGGACCTGCGGCAGATTGTTGTCACCGTCATAATGCCAGGTGCCCCAGGGATAGATCGTCAGACGTGAATTTCCACCCAGCGATGTCGGGTAGGCCATCTGGTAGGACGTATAGGAGACAAACTTCGCCTCGCCCGCGTCCGGGTCGGAAATCGTCAGCTTGCCGTTGGCAGACAATGCGTAGAGGCCAGTGGTGTTGTCTTCCGTGACATCGCCCTTGTCCTGCCCGCCGATGACAGCCGGGTCGCCGACCGGCACGAGGGTCAGGGAGGCCGACTGAAGCGCCGAACCGCCATGACCATCGGTCACCTGATACTTCAGACCCACCGGACCGTTGTAGTTCGGGTCGGGCGTGAAGATGAACCCATGCGCCGCGTCGCCGGTGATCGTCCCGTGTGTGGCAGTCAAGCCAGTTACCGACAGCGTATCGGTGCTGTCCACGTCTGTCACATGGGCCAGGAGCTGCGGCAGCGTGATCGAGACCGCCTGGTCTTCCTTGCCACTGCCAAGATCGACCGGACCCGAAACCACTGGTGCATCGTTGGTGCCCGTCACCGTGACGACCAGGTTTTGCGTGTCCGTTGCCCCGGCACTGTCGGTAACGGTCACCGGAATGGTCACCTGCTCGGTCTGGCCTGCGGCAAGGTGCTGGTAGGCCGTATGGGACGGATCGAAATTCCACGAACCATCCGTGTTCATCGTGAAGCCGGCAACAGGCTGACCGATGGAGAACGCCTTGGTGTCGCCCGTGTCGACATCCGTCGCCGACATCTGGCCCGTCACCGCACTGCCGTCCTCCGTGGCCGAAGCCGTCGCAGCCGTCAGGAAAGGCGCGTCGTTGGTGCCCGTTAGGGTGACTGAAATGTCGTGCGTCGTCCCGTCCGCTGTCGCGACTGTGAAAGTCTCGGTGAGATGCGCGCCAGCACCAAGGCTTTGGACCGCTGCCTGCGCGTTGTCGACGGAATAGTGCCAGGTGCCGTCCGGATCGATAGTCAGTGAGCCGCCGTGCGGGCCGGTCATAGGCGGACTGACGAACCGCGCCTCGCCTGCATCCGGATCGGTCACGTCAAGCTTGCCTGTCGCTGTAAGGTGACCAGAAGCGTCGATATGAGTGTCTTCGGTGGCAGCGCCCCTATCCGTGCCGGTGATCACCGCAGCGTCATTCACGGCCGCGAGTGTCGTGATTGCCCCGGTATGTGTGACGCCGCCATGGGCATCCTGAACATCATAGGTAAAGTGGACCTGTCCGTTGTAATTGGCCTCCGGCGTATAGGTGTAGGTTCCGTCCTGGTTGTCCCGGATCGAACCGTGATCGACCCGCAAAGCTGCGATTGTCAGCTTGCCCGCATCATTGGCATCGACATCCACCGTGTTGGCCAGGAGCTGATTCAGGGTGAAGGTCTGGGTGACATCTTCCGTGCCGCCCGGCAGTTGTACTTCGGAGGAGCAATAGGGCCGGTCGTTGCTCCCATGGATGGTGATCACGATGTCATGCGCCGTACCATCTTTGGAATAGACGGTGACGGTGTCCGTCAGGCTTTGACCTTCACCCAACTGGTCAATGGCCGTCCCGCGCGTCGTTGTATAACCGCCAACGGAGCGCACGCTGCCGACATCAGCGTTGTAGAACCACTCGCCATTGTCCCTCAGCATGAGGTCACCGTATTGGCCGTGATAGGTCCAGCCGAGACCATGCGTATCAAAAGACGACTCGCCGCTGTCCGGATCGGTGATCGTGAGAGTGCCCGTTGCCTGGATCGTCTGGTGCCAGAGCTTTGCAATTCCCGGCTGGGCGTAGTCCGGCGACATGTCTCGCCCGCCCATATTCTCGGTCACACTGCCCGTGTCGACACCACTGATGATCGCTGCGTCGCCGGTCCCAGTGACTGTGATGACAAGGTCTTTCGTATCCGTGGCCCCGGCACTGTCGGTGACAGTCACCGGGATGGTGACCTGCTCGGTCTGGCCGGCAGCAAGGTGCTGGTAGGCAGCATGGCTGGGGTCAAAACTCCAGGAACCATCTCCATTCATGGTGAAGCCGTCGACCGGCTGGCCAATGGAAAACGCCTTGGTATCACCTGTGTCCACGTCCGTCGCCGACATGTGGCCGGTCACCGCGCTGCCATCCTCGGTGGCTGAGGCTGTCGCTGCTGTCAGAACCGGGGCATCATTCGTACCACCTATGTGCACCGTGATTGTCGAGGTTGTTCCGTCGAGCGTCGATACGGTGAGCGTATCGGTGAGCTGTCCACCGCCCGACGTCAGCGCCTGCACTGCGGGTTGGCTATTGTCGAGATGATAGCTCCAGGTCCCGTCCGGCTGCACCGAGAACGTCCCATGGGCACCCGCGGCATTCGGCTGCGGCACGAACTGAGCCTGCCCGGCATCCGGGTCTGTCACGTCCAGCTTGCCGCCCGTGGTGAGCTGCGTATCTTCCGTGACCGTGCCAACCGCTGTTCCACCGATCCGCGCGCCGTCATTGGTGCCCGTCACCGTTATGACGAGATTTTGCGTGTCGGTGGCACCGCTACTATCGGTGACAGTAACTGGAACGGTGATCTGCTCGGTCTGGCCTGCCGCCAAATGCTGATAGGCTGTATGGCCTGGATCAAAGCTCCATGAACCATCTTTGTTCATCGTCAAGCCATCGACCGGCTGGCCGATGCTAAAGGCCCTCGTGTCCCCTTTGTCCACGTCCGTGGCCGACATCTGCCCTGTGGCGACACGCCCATCCTCGGTCACAGCAGCCGTCGCGGCGCTCAGGGCAGGCCGATCGTTTGTGCCACCGATCACCACACGCAATTCGTGCGTTGTGCCATCCGCACTGTGAACCGTGAATCTGTCTGTCAGACTGTCACCGGGCTTAAGCCCCTGGACCACTGCCTGACTGTTGTCCGCAATGTAGGTCCATTGGCCATCTGGGTGAAACTCGAAGCGACCGTAGCTACCTGTCCCTGCGATACCGGATACCGCAATGAAATGATCCTGCCCGGGATCCGGGTCGGTGATCTGTAACTTGCCACCTGCTGAGAGCTCCCCCGCAACAACGTTCCTGTCTTCTGTAACGGTCGTCGTATCAACGCCACCGATCTGTGCAGAAGTTTGAGATGGTGTCTGAGCCACGATCTGGGCAGGAGTTTGCTGGGTAGCCGCTGGCGGATGTGCGCCGCCAGTGAACGTATGCACCCCCGTGAGCAACACGGAGGGCTGCTGCGTTCCGCCGGGAGGTTGAGTTCCTGCCGGCGGCTGTGTTCCGCCAGGTGGTTGTGTGCCCGCAGGAGGTTGTGTTCCGACTGGCGGAAGAGGCCTTACAGGAGCGTCCGGCAGAGCTGAAACATCCACCGAAGGATGAGAGTCTGGCAGCGTTTGAGGGGCGTCTGGCGCCCCCACCGAAAAGCCGGGTTGGGCCACGCCCGGCGACTGATGGAGATCGGTTTGATGACCTGACGCGGGCGCCGCATGTTCACCCTGGTAGGTACCCCTTGGTGCAGCCTGTTGCTCGGCGGCTGGCGTGGCAGGCGCAACGCTGTGAGCCTGACCTGATGCACCGGCCGGAGCATCACGCGGCGACGGACTGTTCATCGTGTCATCGCTTAACGTTGGACGACCTTCCTCCTCATTCTCCAGCGACTGCGTTTCGGCGGGGGGCGTGTCCTCTCCTTCCGATGTTGGCGTCCATCCAAAAACTTCTTCTGGCTGGATCTTCCTGGAGTCCTTGATCTCCTCCGGCGTGCTACCCTGATCCTGTGAAGTGGCTTTTTTGTCCGGTTGATCGGCCATCACGGTGCTCCTACCGCTCACTCAGCGCCAGATCCAGGTTCGTATAGATCGGCTTCCAGATGTATTCGAAGACTGTCTTCTTGCCTGTCAGGATATCCGCCTCACCGGTCATGCCCGGCAGAAGCGAATAGCGACCCGGATCATCACCAAAATGGGTAACGGGGACGGAGACCAGAACTTCGTAGTAGGCGGTTCCACGCTCATCAACGATCGTTGTGGGCGAAACCTCGACCACCTTCCCGGTCAGAGAGCCGTAGCGACTGAAATCGAAGGAATCGACCTTGAGTTTGGCAGGCTGACCTATGGAAACAAAACCGACATCCCGAGGGGGCAACTGTGCCGTGAAGCGCAAGTCCACGTCCCGTGGAACGATTTCAGCCACAAGCCCGCCAGGTTCGATCACCCGGCCGACAATGGTCTCGGGAACCGATTGCACAAATCCGTCCACCGGGCTGCGCAGTTCTGTCGACCACAAGCGCCTCTGGATCCGCTGCATTTGTTCGTCCAGCGCACTGCGTTCCGTGTGGATTTCAGCAATCCGCTGGCGCGCTTCGGAGGCCTCGTTCAACCCGACGCGTTCGAGGTTTTCCTGCAGCTCCGAAATCTGCGCTTCAGCAACGGCGCGCCGCCCGGAAAGGGTCGAAAGCTCATACTCATATCTCGCCTCTTCCTGCACGGCAGCAACCAGCTGAGGACGTGCGGCAAGCCCTCGCTCTACCAGGTCTCGCAGGCTTTCTGTTTCCTCCCGGGCAACGGTGAGTTGCCGCTCGATCGCCGGTTGTTCGGAATCGATTGCCCAGACATCTGCCGCCTTTTCGGCTATCTGGCGGTTGATGACGTCTCTTTCATTGGACAGGAAGGCAACCCTCGCCTCAAAGGCGGCCATTTCCCGGTTGATGAGTTCCTCAACAGTTCGCTGGTTTGTTGAAGGGGCCGTGGCCGTCCCGTTCTTGACCGCAATAAGATCCGGCGGTGCCGTGAAGGGACCGGCAGCTTTCTGGAACTCAGGGGTTCTTGTTTCCACGATCGCCAGCAGCCGCTCACGCTCTAGCGTCAGCGCGAGTGATTTTGTCTGCGCTTCACGGAGCTCCGACTTCAACTCGCTATTATCGAATATCGCGATGACGTCGCCCTTTGCGACCGTCCCGCCCTTGCGCACAACCAGCGTTGCCAACGCTCCACCGTGCTCGCTCTGCAGGCGCTGCACTTCGCTGACCGGTTCGATTACGCCCCGCGCCTTGGCAACTTCATCAACAGGCGTCGCAACGGCCCACGCAATGAACAGCACCAGGCAGATGCCGATCACGGCTGCAGCCATGTTGGTCAGCCTGACCGCCTTGCCGTCATTCAGTTCAAACTGACTATCGAGATGGGTCGCTTTCATCGGCTGACATCCTCCGGCGGATCGATTGGTTGACTGGCGGGCTTCACAGGACCGAAATAGGCCATGCCGCCATCGTCCAGAATAAGTGCGTTGTCCGCGAGTTCGGCCAGGGCTGTGTCGTGCGTCGCAAGGAAGATCGTTGCCTTGCCCCTGGCTGCTTTCAGGAATTCTTGAAGTTGCTTCCGGCTTTCCGCAGTTGCTGCGCCGGTGCTGTCGTCCAGCAATATGAACCGGCAATTTGCCGCTGCATCATCGTCTGCAGTCGAGTGCCATTCTTCCCTCAGCTGCACAAAGGCCTGTTCGTCTGTTTCGTCTTGATAATCGCCAATCCGAAGAAGGCAGGTGGATCGCGCCAGGTCGTCTGGATCATACTGGCTTACCGAGCGACCATTGATTGACAAGCGCCCTGACTGGGCAGGAACAAGCCCGGAGATCACTTTGAGAAGTGTCGACTTTCCAGCGCCGTTCGGCCCCATGACAATCGTGAGAGTTCCAGGAGCACAATTGAACGAAACGCCTGTCAGGGCCGGCTCCGAACTCTGGTCGAACTTCAGGTAAAGGCCCTTCCCGCTGACTTCCGGCGGGCCTTGCTCCAGCCTTTCAAGCGACGCAGGCTGTGCCTGCGGCGTTCCCCAGGAAAATGACTGCTCGAGCCCCAGAATTGCCTGACGGATCGCCTTTAACCGTGGAATGGCCAGGAAAAAGGCCTGGGAAGGCCCTGTGACGCGCCAGGTCAGCAACATTGTTCCGATGAGCGCGCCTGCCGTGATGGTGCCGTTCATGGCAAGGGCTATACCGACGCAAAGCGTTGTCAGGGCTGCGCCCGTTCCAAGAACATAAGCAAGAGACTGCAGGGCAGCAGAGCGTCGCGCCTGTCTGTGCTTCACGAAAGCCGCCTGCCGGGCAAGGGATACAAACTTGGTGAACCAGGACCTTCCATGATCGATGTTCCGGATTACCGCGGCCTTCGCACTCAGTTCTGTCAGGGCCTCAACGCGCTTCTGATTTGCATTTTCAAGCTGCGGGTCCAGGCTCTGCCTGGTTTCGCTCAGTATCCAGCTCAAGGCGAAAAACAGCGTCAGATAAATTGCCGGCACAATGGCCATCCAGCCGCCGACAAAAGCAATCGCGAAAATCGACAGCGGCACAAACGGGGCATCAAAGATCGCGGGCGTATTCTGAGATGCAAAGGCCTCTGCTCCCATCGAAGTCGTTTGCAACCTGCCTTGCAGCCGATCGAAACCCAACTTGTGCCGGATTGCGTGAGGCAGGCGCAAAATGCGCGACAACGACATCAGGCGGATTACCGCGACCAGACGCGCATATTCAGCCGCAAGTATTCTCGCCCGCATACTCCGCAAAATCACAATGGCAAGAAGTACGACACTTGCGCCAGAAAGCAGCGGGACCAGGCTCTCCGAGGCTTGTGCCCCCAGAACCCGGTCGAAAATTGCCATCGAAAAGAATGGGATGAACAGCGCAAGCACATTGAGCACGAGCGACAGAAGCAGCGCTGTCATGGCGACCCTGCGCATCCGCGCGCGCACCGAAATGGCATGGATCGTCGCGACGGAGTGTTCCGGGTTGTGAACAAAAAGCAGCTTGCCGGCGTTCCTTATGCGGCGGCGAACCTGATCGCGGTCGAGGCCCGCGGAAGATGTCGAGATTTCGCGTGTGTCCTCCCGGACGAGCGCATGTACTCCTTCCCTGTCCTTTACGACCAGGGCACCGTCCAGTCCGCTCAGCCATGCGGCGGGCAGCTTCGCTTCAACGCTCGCGCCGATATCGATAAGATCAAGCACCATCGCCGCGTCATCGAGCGACTGCAGCCCGGTTTCATGTGACATCGCCGCGCCCAGAACTTCGCTGGAACGGCGCCAGCCCAGCTCGGTCAGAACGGCCAGCAGGACGTTTTCAAGATCCGTACGGTGAACCGGATCATCGCTCGACCATCCGGCAGTCATTGTGGAACTCCCCGACACTTTGGACTGAACATTCATGCGGCGGCTTCCGTCATCGGCACTTGTGGGGCGGGAAGATCCACGCAGTTTTCGAACTGCTCGGCCAACCCTCCGGCGTTATCGAACACAATGGTCGTGACCTTGCCTTCGAAGGCCCTCAAAAGTCCGGTCAGCTGATCAATGCCGCGCGCGTCGAGAAAAAGAGTGGGAGATTTCAGCAACAGGACTTGAGGTTCACCTGCCAGAGCTCGAACCAGCATGAGACGCTTCAGGTGCCCATCTGACAGCGGTACACCAAGACCGGGAGACAAACGCGTTTCCAGCCCGTCGCGCAGTCGCCCGATCGCGTCGGCAAGACCGAGCTGCTCGGACAACCACACGGCACGCCCGGTCGCCTCGCTGTCAAAGGCCGTCATGTTTTCCAGCAGCGTTCCGTTGAAGACGGTGAGACCTTCATCGCAAACGGACACGCGGCACTTAAGTGCAGAGACAGACTTCCCGTCTGCCGCGAAAATCTCGGCCTTCTTTACCGGGCCGGTGCCCTCTGCGTCATTTTCCGACAGCGCATGTACCAGTTGGGCAAAGACTGCCGCAGCATGCTGCCCATTCGAAGGGCGAACGACAAGGCACTGTCCGGGTTCGCAGACAACCCGGCACCCCTCGACTTCAAATCGCAGACCACAATTCCCTTCACTTTCCACTGCTTTGCCCCGAAGAGAGTGAGCAGAAGGCAACGCAAGAAGGTCCTGGATGGTCTTGAACGCGGATGCGGAAACCCGGTGCCGAGCAAAGGCATTCACAAGACCAAGAAGACCGGCAAGACCCCTTTGCCCGAGGATGAGACAGGCTGCCAGCCCTCCGGTCGTCATGTCACCGGCAAGCACGACCATTGCACCGACACCCAGCACCAGAACTGTCGTCGCCAGACCGCCGGTCTGACTAAGGTTGAGCGAGGCTGCAAGGCTGCTTTCCGAAGTCTCCTGGGCTGCCGCCTTTCGTTTCTCGTGCAGGCGCAACTTGCCGGCAAACTCACCCAGCTTCCCGCGTGCAATGAGCCGGTCAATGTGTTCGCGGCAATTCATGATAAGTGAAGTTTCATCGGCCGAGGCCTCGAACAAGGCCTTGCCTGCCTTTGCCTGCCTGTAGGCGGAAAACAGTGCCAAAGCGCCAAAGACAACGACCACTGCCAACGGCCCGAACACGGTGGGCCCGCCCAGGAACCAAACCAGGACGAGAAAGGTGATCGCGAAGGGCGCATCGAAGACGGCAAGCGTCGATTGCCCGATCAGGATATCGTTGGACCTGTTGATGGCGGTAAACAGCTCGCGAATGCGCCCGGGGCTGAACTGCCCGAGCCTGTTTGCGTCAATGGAGAGCAGCTTCTCGGCCGTCTTGAACGACAGCTCATATTCCGCCTGCGCCGCAAGCCGCCCCAGGATTGAAGCGCGCGCATATTTCACCAAACCATCCAGCAAGATGGCCAGTGCAACGGCGGAAAAAATCACAAAGGCAGTTCCAACCGCCTGATTTGCGAGAATTCGGTCGTAAACCTGAATAAGCGCGAGTGGCAAGGCAAGGGCAAGAACGTTTGAAATCAACGAAAGAACGATCAACCAGAGACGTATGGTCATAAGTTCGGCTCTCTATGGCGATAGACAACATCGCACCCGCAATCCGGCCCCCAAGCATTGAGCCAGCCAACATTGCCAAAGCCTATTTCGTTTTTCGTGAATTCTTACTTAAGGGAACTAATGGCATTTAGCTGATAAACAACCCAAAAACGTCATATAACTGCGAAATTATCCATCTTGCGGATCTTATCATTGCAAAAATTACGAATTAAGTAATATCTGCTAGAAATCGATCCTTACAATTCAAAGATCTATTTAATTAAATGCTCCGCTGTCGCGCCTCAACAAGCCATTCAACTCTGAATATTACATTCCAACCGCTCTTCGGACGCCGTGTGCCATTCAGCTCTAACATTCAAAAGATCCGCAATACGAGCGGCAAGCTTGCCATAGATTAGGGACCAATTTTTATTCGGCAGTCTTCGGCGGTATTAGCAATATGAACTGAGACGAAGTTCAGGCACCGACGCTCGCATATCCTAGCAGCCACCACCAACGGTCGCCCGTCCCCAAAGTTCGCGTCCGGCCACCTCGTTTGCATGGCAAGGCTGACTGAGGCAGAGGGACGTACGCAACTCGATGGACGGCAAGGGTCGGTATCCGAAATTGGATGGACTTCTTTGAACGCAAGCCTTCGCACTTCGTCCATGGCGTAGTCTTGTAACAGCGAATTCAACAAAACCTACCCGGGCATCAGTTGCAGAGAGTCACTTAAATTACGCGCAAATATGTCCAGTGGATGGGAATTAGTTAAGATCCACCCTTTGGTTACTAGATGCACGCTAACCGCATATCACAGCCAATTGGAAAAATCGGAAAGTCATAATTTTTTAGGCGGCAATACTGCCTGTGGTGTGCAGGTCAGCTTAAATCGAAAACGCAGAACGGTACGCCTTTACTTCGAGTGACAGTTTGATATTGGTCTGTGGCACTTTCGAAAGCCAATACAAAATTTCAAAGTTCAATATATGCAACCGACATTGAGCATCGTCATCCCTACCCACAATAGGATCGAGCAACTACGTTCTCTCGTAGGTCGCTTTCGAAAAATGATGTCGGAACTGGACGCGATCAACAAGGTAGAGTTGGTCGTAATCGATGACGGTAGTACCGAACGTTTCTTCAATGAAACCTTCGAAGAGGTAATTCTATTGCGGAACGCGACCTGTTTAGGTGCCCCGGCATCTAGAAAAATTGGATTTCAGCACTCTACGGGAAACTACGTTCACTTTCACGATTCCGACGACGACATTTCCGACAATTGGTTAGAAGGCATTCTCAACAGCATCGCAACAACACAATTCGACTACCTGTTCACTCCACGCGTGGCTCGAACGGCAAACGATGTAATTGGCAAACTCGAAGAACCCAAAGCTCTTCAGTCACTGTTGTCACTACCGCTTTCGTTAAAGAATTATTTGTCCTACGAAAATTGCGTCGGCCCATTAGGTGCCGTCACATTTTCGAGACGCGCCGTGGAAAAAATGAGTTTTCCTTCGCTGGCATCTTGCCAAGATTGGCATATGTATTGGGAGGCGTTGCAAAAAGACAGTGTATTAATTTATGAGCCAAGAATTTGGCTTGTCTATAATCGGACAGGACTCAATAGAATTTCTTCATCGACTGACCGGAAACGAGCGGGTTTCAATGGCGCAACGAAACTCATGTGTAAAGTTGAAAGAAAACGGATCTTAGTTAACTTTTTTCTTAATTTGGACTTTGACGTAAAGAGAAATCTAAACAGGACACCGCTTAAGCGCTTAATTCACGCTGTTTTGCGTCCGGTTATCCTGGAACTTGCTAGGGCCCCCACGTTGGACAAGTTGCTGTTTGGACGAAACTCATCCTAATGAAAACATCTGATAAATCAGGTTCAAAAACCCAAAGCGACAAAGACCATATGACGACGATGTTCTCCATTATCATATGCACGTACAACAGAAGCGATATTCTTAGATTTTGCTTGAACAGCATTTCAAAAATAAAAAACAACCCAAAATTTCACTACGAAATACTTATTATTGATAATAATTCCAACGACTCGACGCAGCAAACAGTGAAAGATTTTTTATTGACGCTCCCTTCTGCTCAGCGGAGCAAGTGGAGCTACCATCTCGAGAAACATCAGGGTTTGTCCAATGCTCGGAACAGAGGTATTTCTGAGAGTGGAGGCAATTGGCTGGTCTTTTTAGATGATGAGTGTGACGTTGATGCCGACTGGTTAGATCGTCTCTATTGTGTGATTGGTGAAAAGTCGCCCGTCATGGTGGGGGGGCCCTATCGTGGAAAGTATTTACCCGAAATAGACAAACGACACTACGCCAAGGGTTTTCTCGAAAAGTATGGAGACAGCTACCACATCCGCGACGATTGGCAAGAGCGCTGGCTTTCCAAGCCTGGTCTCTCAGGTGGCAACATGGCAATCCGGCGCGATCTACTTGAAAAAGTAGGCACATTCGACCCCAACTTCGGCATGAGTGGATCAGAGACAAGATACGGCGAAGAAACCGAATTGCAGCTGCGAATACTTGCACTGTGCCCGAATAACAGCATCTACTTTAGCCCGGATCTTGAATTAATACACTATATTCGACCGGAGAAAACTAGGCTGCTGGCGAGCTTACAAAGCTGCATTCAACGCGCAAAAAATGTCGCAAACCTGCAGCGATCCCACCCGCAATACGCAAGCTCATCATCCAATTTATTGTTGTTAAAGTTATGGATTTTGGTTCGTAGAAGCTTTGAGCTAATGATATTTGTTGCAGTCCAGTTTCTTAAAGCGGGAGTAAAAAGAGCCCCCTTCTCTCGCCCATGCTACGAAGTCATATATAGCGGAAAATTGCAGGCTTTGGTGCAGGTTGCCTTCTCCGTCGTTGACATTATTCGCCACAATCGACCTTAGGAAGTTTGATTTGAATTCTGCGATTTGCACAATTGTTGTGCCAGCTTACAATGCTGGTAGTTTTTTGCGCTGGACGCTCGATAGCATCGTTGCACAGACGACGAAATCCTTCCGCTGTATCGTCGTGAATGACGGATCAACCGACAACACCCGAGAGATCGCAGAAGAGTTCGCGCGGCGCGACAAACGCATCCAAATTATAAATCATGGAGCCAACTCGGGGCTTTCGGCGGCCCGCAACACGGGCCTGCGCGCAACAACCTCACCATTCGTGTGCTTTCTGGACGCAGATGACCTGATGATGCGAGACAGTCTCGAACTGCGCCTCGCACCATTACTTGAGTGTGACGACGAGCACGTGATCGGAAGCTATTGCGGCAGCGTCACAATACGCGAAGACACAAAAAAGCCCCCAAGGAGCAGCTCCTGTATTTTGAAGCCGGTCGATTTTCTCCGCGCCGGAACAAGTTGTCCGTTCAACGCGAACCAGCCTCTCTTTTTCGCGGACAAGCTCTGCCGGTTGGGGGGCTTCAATGAGAAAATGGTTCAAGCCGAGGATTACGAATTCTGGATGCGCTCCTTACGGGCCGGCTATCGCTTCGTTGCCGTTAAGCGTCACGCCGTAACCTACCGAAGCAGAAGCAGAAGCATGATCCGCCAACAGCCCTTGAAACATCTGGATATTGCTATTCAGCTGAACAAGGCATCTTACATGGACCTGCCGGCCCAGGCTTCCTTTGATGCTGATATAACCACCTATACAAAAAAGTGGCCAGTCTACCGGCAACAAGCCGATCTTGCGGGACGTATACTGTCCTTTGTGGGCATGGAAGCAGCAAGAAGGAACCAGGCGGACGACAACGCAGATCTAAACGACCTCGGCGTGATGCTGCGCACGGAATTGCCTGACCTGCACCAAGTTCTGAGCCGGAACGACATTAGGCTTCATCTGAAGACCGGTATAGCCCGTTTTCACACTGAGCCGCAAAAGAGTCTGGAAATCAAATTTCCGCAGACAACGGCTTTGCTCGACCGCCTCCTGAAAACGGCTCTGCAGGAGCCCCTGCCCTCCAAAGTCGACTCAACCGATTCCACATTTCCTTTCACGGATTCCGTCGAATTCAGTGGCTGGAACCTAGGCAAGACCCGACAACCCAGTATCGTCTTCCTTTTGCAGAAGGATTACCACCTAGAGACTTTGGCGCCTGTTCTCAAGCACCTCGCCACCCGAAACATCGACTGTCACGTCGTAGACCTGTCAAGCCACTGCGGTGATCGTTTTCTCAGGTCCAAAGCGGTGGAGTTGGATATCCCACTCATTGGATTAAGCCCTTTCATGCTAGGGCTCTATGCACCGAAGGTAATTGTTGCCCTCAACGACTGGGATCCATCTGTACGAGCAATTTTCGGTGCCGCACAAGCCGCAGGGATCAAGACAGCTGCGATCGTAGAGGGGATACAGGACTATTGGGACGCAGACATCAACCGAGACCGAGGCGCTTACCGCATGGCAGATGCGGTCCTTCTACCCGGCAGTTTTGACAAGCGGTATTTCTCCGACAGCAGCCAGGAGATCCATGTTTGCGGCTTGCCACGCATTGCGGAGATGAGGTCTGCTCCTCCCCTCCCACTGCCGTCCATCCCGCGAGTGCTCATCAATTCGAACTTTAGCTATGGCGTGCTGGTTGAACATAGAGATGCTTGGCTGACGCAGGCGGTCGAAGCCTGCGAACAGGCAGGACTCGACTGGGTTATTTCCCGGCACCCTGCCGATCTTGGCACGCTACACCAGGACAAGGTGACCCCCGAGACCTTCGATGCGGCGACGCGCAACAGCACGGTGGTCGTGCAACGGTTTGCATCCGGTATACTAGAAGGCCTGGCTCACGGTCGGCAGGTCATCTATTTCAATCCCCACGCGGAACAGGTCGACAAGTTCAAGGATCCAATGGGGGCCTATCCGATCGCCGAGACCACGCAGGAGTTGGCCCGCCTTCTTGAAAACGCACCCGGCCTGGCAGAGCTGCATAGGCACGCTTGGCCTGGCTTCCTGGACACGCATTGCGCAAACAGAGAAGGCGGGGAACCTGCCATCGCGATCGCCCGGACCCTCGGCGATCTGTTCGATCAGGTAGAGACGGCGCCTCAAGCCAACGAGTGGAGGACCAATCTGCGCGCGGTCGACATGTTCTCTAGGTCCATGTTCGACACTCGGAAGATCTTGGCGAAAATCAGACCCACGTACGGCCGGAATACCGGCAAGGTCGAAGGCCAGGAAGGGAGGTTCGCCGACGTCCTGATGAGCAGCTCCGTGAACACAATCGTCACCCGATCCAAGTTGAAGCTTATCGCGGAGGCCGAGAAGCGCCAGCGTTCCGAAGGGGCCTCCATCAGGAACCTGCACAGGAAAAATCTCCGGGAAGTCCTTCTTCATATCGATGATCATCTCGAGATTTTTTATCACAAGACAAAAGACACTCGGTTGATCGGCCCTGTGATCAGGCAAGCCTCGCACATCTATGACCGTGTTTTCAAGAAATGACGAGACTGACGGATAGCCGCAGCTTGATCCAAAGCGGCGACGGGAGCAGACCAATAAATTGGCTCTCACTGCTGTCTGAAGCTTCTGTAGACCGGGCAACGAGGTATTCCTCAAAAACTGCCCCTGCCCCGTAGTCCGGGCCGTTCAAGCCTTGGACCCGTTCATCCAAAAGCATGACGAGACGAGTGTGGCTCTCTAGCGCGGGCAAGTCCATAGCCTGGGATACTGCCGGCTTCCCTTTCCGATCGCCCGTGAACATATCTGCCGCCGATCCGGCGTCAGGACTTTATTCTCCCAAGTTTTGACACGACCTTGTGATGAAATCGGATAATGTCCGCACCTCCTCGCAAAGCCATTTCCAAGGGCCAGTTATTCACAGGGATACGACGCGAACTGCATCTTCGGTGGACGGCAGCCCAGTCAACCGAAACAAGACGCCTTTCACTGCTATACTATTGATTAAAACGTTGACTTTGCCCCCGAATTCAAGACTGGACAAAACACGATCCGTTCGGTATCAAAGCCTAGAAAAGAGGTGATATCCACGCGACGGTGCACTTAACTTATTTCCGACTGTCAAGTAAATCAGAAAGCTTCCGATGCGTATAAGTATCGTAATACGTACCCTCAACGAAGCCAAATACCTTTCAGACCTCCTGGAAATGATCGACTCCCAGGAAACGTGCTTCGAAAGCGTTGAGGTTGTTCTGATTGATTCCGGTTCGACTGACAAAACGGTTGAAATCGCATCAAGCTTCGGCTGCCGTATCACCTACATTACGAGACAGGATTTCTCTTTCGGACGTTCGCTCAACTGGGGGTGTGAGTTCAGCACCGGCGACATTCTGGTATTCATTTCGGGACACTGTATCCCTGTCGATAAGCATTGGCTTCAAAATCTCTGCCAGCCGATTGTGGACGGCAAGGTTGTCTACAGCTATGGCCGGCAGATTGGCGACGACGACAGCAACTACAGTGAACGGCGAATTTTCGCCAAGTATTTCCCTGCTCACTCTTCGGTTCCGCAAGACGGTTTCTTTTGCAACAACGCAAACTCCGCTGTCCTTCGCACAGCGTGGGAACAACACCTGTTTGACGAGGAACTGACCGGTCTTGAGGATATGGAACTTGCCAAGCGCCTCGTCGCTGCAGGGTCCAAGATCGGATATGTCGCTGAAGCGCCCGTCTTTCATCACCACCAGGAAACCTGGGCATCTGTGCGTCGCAGGTTTGAGCGGGAGGCTATTGCTCTGCGCATGATCATGCCCGAAGTGCACCTGTCCAAGATCGACGTGCTGCAGTGCATCGTCCGGAGCGTCTACGCCGACTGGCGGTCCGCGATGCGCAACGGAATATCCTCGACCGGTCTTGGCGACATGCTGCGCTATCGCTGGTGCCAATACTGGGGTTCCTATACCGGGAACCATGAACACCGTATTCTTTCTCAGGCCGCCAAGCAGCGTTTTTTCTATCCACAAGTGAGTAAAAAGGCAGAACAAGATGAGTGGCTCAAGCCGATGCGTCGCCCTTCTCCCAATGAAGGCAAATAGCCAGCGGGTAAAGGGCAAGAACTTCCGTCCACTCAACGGCAAGCCTTTGTTTCGCTGGATCCTCGATTCCCTCCTTTCGCTGGAAGAAATCGACCAGGTTGTCATCAACACCGACGCCCGAGACATCCTTGCGGAAAATGGGCTGGTTGAGTCCGACCGGGTCGTAATCCGCGACCGCAAAGCAGAGCTTTGCGGCGACACCGTCTCTATGAACCTGATCCTTGCCGATGACATCCAGAACGTGCCGGCTGACACCTATCTGATGACGCACACCACCAATCCGATGCTGTCCAGCGAAACCATCCGCACTGCACTGGCAAGTTACCAGGAGGGGGTCACCAAAGGGACGTCAGACTCTCTTTTCACAGTCAACAAGATCCAGACGCGCTTTTACCGTGCGGACGGCAGTCCTGTGAACCACGATCCGGATAATCTCATCCAAACCCAGGATCTCGAACCCTGGTACGAGGAAAATTCCAACCTCTATATTTTTTCCAGCGGAAGTTTCGTTGAAACGAATGCCCGAATTGGCAAGAAACCGATCCTGTTCGAAATGCAGAAGCTTGAGGCGGTCGACATCGATACACTCGAAGACTGGATGATGGCCGAAGCGGTCGCGAACATGCGGAAAAAACAGGAAGCAGCATGACAAGAGATGTAATCGTAACCTGCCCACCAATGCTTGGGCAGCTTGACCGATTTACCGATTTCGCCGCCGAGAAGGGGCTAACGCTTCACCCTGCCAACACGACGCAGGTACTTAGCGAGGACGAGCTCTGCGAGCTGATACCCCAGTACGACGGCTGGATCATCGGGGACGACCCTGCGTCGAAGCGCGTGTTCACCGCAGCCCGGAAAGGCAAGCTGCAGGCTGCGGTCAAGTGGGGTATCGGCACCGACAACGTCGATTTCGATGCCTGCAAGGAGCTGGGGATCCCAATCATCAACACTCCGGCGATGTTTGGCAGCGAGGTCGCGGATGTGGCAACCGCTTACGTCATCAGCCTGGCCCGCAGCCTGTTCGTGATCGACCGGGGCGTTCGGGCCGGTGGCTGGCCAAAACCCGCAGGTATCAGCCTGGCGGGCAAACGCGCCGGAGTGATCGGCTTCGGCGACATCGGGCACAAGACGGCCTCGCGGCTTCAAGCGCTCGACATGAAGGTCTGCGTCTACGATCCCGGCATCGACGGTGACGGCGGTCTTCACGGGGTAGAACGCGCCAACTGGCCGGACCGTATCGGGGAACACGATTTTCTCGTGTTCACTTGCGCGCTGACCAACAGCAGCTACCATATGCTCAACGCGAAAACGCTCGCGGACTGCAAGGAAGGGGTCCGCATCGTGAATGTCGCCCGCGGACCGCTGATCGACGAAGCGGCTCTTATTGCCGCGCTTGAAAGCGGTCATGTCACATCCGCTGCGCTGGACGTGTTCGAAGTCGAGCCCCTTCCCCAGAACTCTCCGCTTCGAAAATTCGAAAGTTGCGTTTTCGGGTCGCATAATGGATCGAATACGGTAGACGCCGTCGTCAGGGCAAGTCACGAGGCCATAACGCGACTGGAAGGGTTCTTCCTGGAGACGGCGGCCTCCTGACTGCATTTCCGCTTCGGCCGTGACTGATTACAGGGGCGGTGAACGAAAAGCCCATGGGGCAGCCATTTCCGGCCAGTTAACAGTATACGATGGATATCGTTCATTTTCGCTGGAGAGCCGGCTCCAGCTTCCCTACCCTTGCCAACAATCAGTTGATGTTGACAGGACCTGCCTGCAAGTAGAGCTGTGCAGCTTTTTGGTTTCTCGATCTCGACTTCGTTGAACAAAGGCTTGATCAAGTGTGCACTCTCTGTCTGGCCGGGGGCTGGGCTGGCGAAAGATTCAGTGTATCCAACTTCTGCTGCGATCAGACAAGCAACACAGGTGGGTCGCTCTACGCTCCGGCGCCGGTCTTTTCGAACGATCAGATAGCTTATCAACTGACCAACGTATTCTGGGGCGGATCGCAACGCTCGTTCAGCGTCGGCGTCGCAGGGACGCTCTCGGTCAACATCGCTTCCTTGCCCTCCAGCGCACAGAACCTCGCCCGGAAGGCGCTCGAACTCTGGTCGGACGCGACCGGGCTGACGTTCAGCTTTACATCGGGCAGCGCGCAGATCGAATTCGGAGACACGGACGCCTATAGCGCCTACAGCTGGTCCAGCGGATCCGGGACCACCATATTGTACAGCTATGTCAATGTCGGCTGGGACTGGCTTGCCACCTACGGAACCGTCTACAACAGCTACAGCTTCCAGACCTACATTCACGAGATCGGCCACGCCCTCGGCCTTGGACACAGCGGCAACTACAACGGCTCCGCCACATATGGAATCGACAACCACTATGCCAACGATTCCTGGCAAGCCTCCGTCATTTCCTATTTCAGCCAGGGCGAGAACACGTCGATCAACGCCAGCAGCGCCTATGCGGTAACGCCCCAGGTGGCAGACGTCATCGCCATTCGGAACCTCTACGGCACGTCCGGCAACACGCGAACGGGCAACACGGTCTACGGCGACAACGCCAATTCCGGCGACCTCATGCAGACGCTCAGCAGCATGAACAGCTATATCAGCTACACAATCGTGGACGATGGGGGAATCGATACGCTGGATTTCAGGTCTTCCGGCTTCGACCAGACGATCGACCTGCGCGAAGAGGCGATTTCAAGCGTGCGCGGGTATACAGGGAACCTGATTATTGCCCGCGGCTCGGTGATTGAAAATGCGATCGGCGGCAGCGGCGACGATGTTTTAATCGGAAACGACCATGGCAACACTTTAAGAGGCGGGCAAGGACGTGACCTGTTCTACGGTCACGGCGGCAACGACGTCATTTACTTTGGATTGGGCGATCTGAACAAACTGGGATCTGCTCCGGTCGACATGGGCGGGAGCGGTACGGACACTCTTGTTCTGGAGAGTGGCACGACCTTTCGCACCGGCGGGCTTTCCTGGTACGGGTTCGAACGCTTCGTCGGCGCGAGCGGCGATGACTACGTCGCCGGCAACGATGCTTCCGTCGACTACATCCTCAGGGGAAACGCCGGCAACGATACACTCATCGGAAACAGCGGAAATGACACGATCGCGGGAGGTTCAGGCCGCGATCTCCTGATGGGAGGCGGCGGAAACGACCGCATTTACTTCGATTCCGATGACATCACCAAACAAGGCGGACTACCGGTCGATCTCGGCGGCGCCGGGCGGGACACCCTCGTCATGTAACAGGGGGCAACTTTCAGAACCGGAGGATTGTCCTGGTATGGGTTTGAACGTTTCAGCGGGGCTGATGGAAACGACTACGTGTCCGGAAACCTTGCAAGTGTGAATTATGTCTTGAGCGGCGGTGCCGGAGACGACACGCTCCTGGGAAACAGCGGCGACGATACTTTGATCGGCGGCGCCGGCCGCGACCTGCTCAGAGGCAATGCCGGCAACGATACAATTCATTTCGGCGCCGGCGATCTGTCCAAGCAAGCGGGGATCCCGCTGGATCTCGGGGGAAGCGGCACGGACACGCTCTTGATCGATGGGAACTTCGCTTTTCGCACGGGCGGGCTTTCCTGGTACGGATTTGAACGCTTTATCGGAGCAGGTGGCGACGATTACGTTATCGGGAACGACCCCACCGTGGATTATTACCTGAGCGGCGGCGCAGGGAATGACACGCTCATCGGCAACAACGGCAATGACACGTTGATTGGCGGTCTTGGTCGTGACCTGCTCCTGGGTGGAGACGGAGACGACCAGATCTACTTCGGTGCCGGAGACATAACCAAGAACGGAACGTCTCCCATTGATCTCGGTGGCGACGGCATCGATACCCTCCACATCGAGAGCGGCACGACCTTTCGGACCGGCGGACTGTCATGGTACGGCTTTGAGCGGTTTATCGGCGCCAACGGTGATGACTATGTCGCCGGCAACAACGCAACGGTCGACTACCATCTGGAAGGCGGTTCCGGGAATGATACCCTGATCGGCCATCAGGGCGATGATGTCCTCATTGGTGGCGAGGGAAGCGACCTGTTGTTGGGCTGGGCCGGAAATGACACGATCCATTTCGGCTCCGGCGATATCAACAAGTCAGGATCCTCTCCGATCGATCTCGGGGGAGCAGGCATCGACACCCTGGTCATCGAATCCGGATCGAGATTTCTGACTGGCGGCCTGTCCTGGTACGGCTTCGAGCGTTTCATGGGCGCAAATGGCGATGATTACGTCGCCGGGAACGACCCGACCGTTGATTACTTCCTGAGCGGAGGCGGAGGCGGCGGCAGCGATACACTGATTGGCGGTGACGGCGATGACACGCTGGCCGGCGGATCCGGGTCAGATCTTCTGACAGGCAATGCTGGAGCGGATACATTTTATTTTGCAGCTCTCGACGGTACGGATCAAATTCAGGACTTCGAGGATGGCATCGACGTGCTCGAAATCGACAGCAGTATGGCCTCCGGCTTCGTTGACCTGAGCATCAGTCAAAGCGGGGCTGACGCTGTTGTCGATGCCTCCGGAACGACGATCTATCTGAAGAATTTCGATGCGGGCCTTCTTTCCTCTGCCGACTTCATTTTCTCATAACCCGCATGTCTCACGGGGTGGTCGAGAGACGCGCCGGGTTGATGCCGACAATGAAGGCGTCGGAAATTCTCGAAAGTGTGCTCACCACGAGCGCGAGCCAACGCGGTCAGAGGACGCGACCGCTCCGGTCAGATGATCCTACAGTGACTGGAAATGCTCTACATTACGGACCCAAAATTGTACGTTCAGGTCGCTCAGGAAAGGACTGTATTCAAGCTTTCAACGCGCAGGCAGACGCTCCTAACCCTGGCATTGAATTTTGCTGGACGGCGATGCCTTGACACAGTCTTTCCGTTAAGATTATTGAGTTCGGCAAGAATACAAGAAATGCGATTGGTGATTTCTAGCCGGCACTGGTGCAGTTAATGTCGAATTTCCAGCCACTTGATGACGTTGAACATCTCATTTACGGGGAAAACCTGCCGGTCAATGTCGGAATGGATATCGTCAATAGATGCAATGTTTCATGCAGAATGTGCGGCGGCGCCCTTTATGTAGAAGAGAAAGGATTCGACAAGTATTCGCGCCTGGGTTTTGACGACATCATGAAGTTCTTTTCCGACGTTCAGGTGTCGGAGATCACCTTCGTGGGAAGCTACTCAGAACCGTTCATGAACCGCGACATCATTCCGACCTCCAGGAAACTGATCGCGCATGGCGCCAAGGTCACTGTCATCACGAATGCCACGCTCATTACCAGGGATCTCGCTGAAGACATTGTTCGAAGCGGGATACATCATATCTACGTGTCGATCCACGGTGCGACCAAGGAGACCGCCGAATTTGTCATGCGCGGCGCGAAATTCGATACCGTTACTCAAAACCTCCGGAACCTGATGGAAATTCGGTGCGAGCTCGGTAGCCGGACGCCCCATGTCACGATGAACATGGTGCTGATGAGGGAAAACATCGCAGACGCTCCGAAAATGATCGAACTGGCCAGAGAGCTTGGTGTGGATGGCGTTGCCTTTGCAAACATGCGACTGCCTGACTTTCAGTACGAACCGGAAAGTTTTACTGTCAGCCTGATCACCGAAGATCTGGACGTCTCAGCGAAACATCTGACCGAAGCGTCGAACCTTGCAAAAGAATATGGCGTGGCCCTCAATATTCCTCAGCCGCTACGCCCGCTGCTGGCCGGCTAGGAGTGGAATGGAATGGCGAAGACCCTGATCAACACGCTCGATAACGATGCGCACGAGGCCCTCCCACTCGGTCTCGGTCAAACCCGCTTTTGTTTGTTTCCGTTTTCGAAGCCGAATATCGTGCAGCGCGACGGCGACTTTTACGTAGGGCTGTGTTGTTCTTCATCATTGAAGAAATTCCCGATCACGCTATTGCTTGAAGACGGGGCCTTGGCCGATGTCTGGAACAACAAGGTCTATGAGGACATAAGGCGGTCCTTGCTCACCGGTGAGAACATGCCACCCGCATGCGTTTATTGCGAGCGGGCTGTCGGTATCGACCCTGTCGACATGCAATTCCATGTGGCGCTCTGGCATTCCCGCAGAACCGGTGATGAAAGAAGCCTGGCGTACCTTCGAAAAAATGCCTCCAGATATGATCAATATGCGACTGCCATGAGGGAAATTGGCGAAAAGCCTCTTGAGATGCCGGATTTCGACATCGTCGAAATGAAGGGCGTCTGGGCAAACGAAAGCAATCGCACACTGATATCCAAGTGGCGGCCCATTAACTACGCCAGCGCAACCGTCGAAGGCGAACAAATTCGCATATGCCGATCACCAAAAGAATCCTATTACCCGGCTTTGGTTTCCATCGTGGAGACGATGCCGGGAAAGGAATATGAACTGACCTCGAAACTGAGCCCGCATGGGCAAATCCCCATGAGCATCAGCGTTCACGCAACAAATTCGCATACCAGTGCAAAAATCATGGAATTTTCAACCAACGACGAATGTCAGGGCGGCAACCACCTCTTCGTCGCCCAATCTCCGCAATCGGCAATAAAAGTCACCGTCTCGAGCAACAAGCCGAACTGTTTTGGCTTGATGGGACCCACCACTTTCAGGGCCCTCTCCTGAGTTCAGGCCTTTCGAGAGTTTTCATGAACGTTTGAATTTAATCTGCGGGTTTGAACCAGGTCCCCAAAGGCAATATGGATTTGGCCAGATCCGTCTTGCATACGTTCGCGTATATCCTGCGAGATAGATTGTTCGCTTTCAGAGGAAACAATAGTGAACCAGATTGACCAGGAACTTAGAAAAATCATCGAACCTGAAGGTAAATTCAGTCACTTCGAATCTATCTTGAAATGCATTTATTTTGGTCTTATCCGGTCCGATAGCACGGTCATCGATGTCGGCGCCCAGTTCGGCCTGCATACGTTCCGTTTCGCAGAGCGAATTGGTCTCGACGGCCAAATTTTCTCATTCGAAATCGTCCCCCAATTTGTTCAGCACATCCAGAAAAAAGCAGCCGAAAAGTATAAGGAACCGAACCAGATCAAGGTGTTCAACCTTGCCGTGTCGAATACCGACGACGTGGTTACCTTCTATCAAAATGACAAGAACAACGGGCAAAGCACAATTGTTGAAGGTCATGGTATTGACTTTGACCAGACCAGTACCTCCAGGATTCAGTCGATCACACTCGACGCCTTTTTCGACTTCGACAAAATTGGCCGGCTCGACTTCATAAAGTGTGATGCAGAAAGTGCCGATTTCGATGTTCTGCGCGGCGCCAAGAACCTCATTCAGGCCAAGGACCCGCTTTTCATTATGGAATTTGAAATGGACCAACTTGGCCTGCTCGGCGTGTCGAAGGAGGATTTTTTCAACTTCCTTGAGACCAATGATTTCCTTGCATATTCGATCGACGGTCGCCCCTTTACGAACGAACGCATCGAAAACAACGACCAGCCCTTCTGTTACGAAATCGCAGTTGTGAACAAGCGGTCAGACAAGAAAAACTTCGCCGAAAAGAACATGCCCAGCATCGTTTGGAATTGGATCAAGCACACTGAGTGGCACTAGATTCCGGTCAGATGGAAACGCCCTAATTGTAAACCAGCACAGATAGATCGAGACCGAACGCCGCCATTTCTTTTTGCAAGCTGTCGTGCTTCCAAACCGTTTGGAACTCGGAAGCAGACCACTTGGGTACAGCGCCCCAGCCAACAGGCTTGCCAATTCTTTTCCAGCCAACGGCCCAGGTTTTCGCCAGCTCTTGCGCCTCGGGTGTTCGACCGAGGTCGACCAGAACCCTCATCGCCGTCAGCGCGAATTGGTGAAAGAGCTCCTGATTTTGCCGGCTGACCTTTTCGAATGCGACCAGGAAGTCCTTGCAGGCTGCCTCCCCGTTGGGCGCCAAACTCAATCGGCGCAACGCCTGAAGCAGAATTCCGCCAGCGGCTGATTGCCAGCTGCAGAACTTCAACGCTGTTGATGCGAGCTCCACAGCGGCGGTGTCGTCTGACCGGCGCAATGCACTGTCGGCGAGCAGCGCATAGGCCGCCGACCCGACGACTTTTCTGAAGGCCTCCAACGGAAAGGGCGCATCTGAGGGTCCGCTCCAGGAACTGCCGGAGGCACCATTCTCAAGAAGGTCCTTCATTGCACCATCGATCAATTCACCGACATTGACGGAGCCGAGTTGCCACTCGGGGCGGGCATCCGCGAGCACAAACTGATAGCCATCCAGGTTTGACACGAGTTCCGTCAATAGCGTGTCCGCTTCGGCAAGTCTGTTCTCCTTGCGCTGCGCGGCCGCCATCAAGAGTTTCGGCATTCCGTATTGTGCGTGACGGGTAATGATCTTCTGTGTGTAGTCGCAGATGGAACTCTCCAGGTTTTCCCCCATGGCCTGGCGCACATGCAGAAGAGCCAGTTCATCAAGCGCTTCGGCATAGCTTAGCCGTGCCGGTTCCATCGCCACTCTCGACTGAACGTAGGCTTTTGCCGAACGCGCCAGAAAATGCGACTGTATTATCGGTTCATCGAGTTTGGCGCCCGCCCCTGTAGCTGCGATCCTGTTTTCAGACCGGCGCAGAATCGGGTCTGTCCGCCACTCAGACAAAGTCGCATCCGGGAACCCGTGCCGTGCGAGGAGCACACCCAACTGCAGGGTACGCATTTGTTTCAAGACACCGTCGCGGGTCGGAGGAACAAGGCTGTTCAGTTCCTTGAAAAAGTCCCCGGCCCTGGGAGCAAACTCTTCGGCATACCTTGGATATTCCTTTATGTGCCTTTCAAAGTCATCGGTCATGTCTCGAGAACGGATCGAGTGAATGCATCGATAATCCCGGGAGAATCGAGAAATCGCTCCGCTCGCCGAATCCACGAGCGTCATTGCACCTGCACCCAACGCTTCAAAAACCCGCCAGGATTGCCCAATGCCGTAGCGATGGCTCGTTGCCACGAACCTCGAGCGCTCCATGAGCTCCTGGTATCCTTGTTCCGGCAGCATGCTGTTCATCATGACCACCTCTTGCTGAGTGCCGACCGACATCAAGGCGCGGTTAAACACGGCTTTGTCGTAGTAGAATCCAGCAAGATGTTTCTGGCGACCGGTCGAAACGATGTCCGTATCTCGACGAATTCGCCGCCAGGCCGCTTCAGCCGAACTCGGCTCCAGAAACTGCCGGTTCACAGGAAGAAGACCCAGATGAGTCAAAATCGGTCCGACAAATGTTGGCCGCCCGAACCTGGCTCTGGATTCAATGTTTCCCTGTGAACCAAGAGAAAGCATCGCATCGAAGACGCGGTACCGCTCCGGGTGGTGCGCGAAATTCCACTCAAAATCGCCGATGAAACCGACTTTCATGCCATCGAACGATTCGAGACCGGGAGAAAACCAATGGCTTGGATCAACAAACACAAGGTCCATAGCGGTAATCGACCCACGCGGCGGTGCGCCACTGCTTGCCGGCTTAACCCGAATGCGACCTGTCTCCGGATCAGGTTCGCCGACCGCGGCCCAAATTCCCTGGAATTCGGGAATAAGACCCTCCAGACGAGACAGGGGACCGCCAACAAAAAGCACTTGCAGGGGCTGTTTTGTACCCAATTCGTCAAAGTCGTGCGACAGGCTGGAATTCGCAACGGAGAGGAGTTTCCGGCACGCTTGAAAATCGTCAAGCGTGCCGCTTTCCAACCATCGGCCCAGCGCGCCAAACAACATGCCGCGGGGACTTGGGACGCTTTGGGAAGAGAAGAGGCGCGAAGCCCCTTCCCTGTTGCCCATCATCAAGAGCGCGATCGCCGACAATTCAATGTCGGATCGCGCAAACCGCGTCACCCAAGAAAAGTCTCCGCAAATCGACGCCTCTTCAGCGTCGGAGTAATATTCTGCGAGTGCGGACAGCGGCAAGCGGAACTGGTGATTTCCTTGAACGTCAAACCTAGATGGCTGCAAATTCCTATTCGCCCGTTCCAATTGCACCACGCTAACCTTTGTCGGTTATGCCCCATACATCGATGACTGCCGTGTCTTCCGGAATTTTAAGATCCCGATAGGTCGGATGCGGAGTGCCCACAATAATTCCCTCAGCCCACTGTGTGACCTCTTCAAGCGGTACAAGTTCCGGGTCGACCATAACGTATTCGTCGGTACATCTCAGATCCGCGCCGTGCCCGCGCAACAACTTGCGAAGCTTGTAAGACAAGGAATCCCGAATGTCGTCAGAACCCGATTTGAACGACATGCCAAGAATTCCGACCCGTTTTCCCACCAGCGAGCCGCCACATTTCTCTGCCAATTTGTCGACGGCAAATGCGGCGAGGCCTTCGTTGACAAACATGGCCGCCTGTCCCATTTCGAAGGACCGGCGCGCAAACGCGGCAAGCTGCATAGTGTCCTTCATCAGGCACGGACCGGCAGCAAATCCGGGAGACGGGAAGTCCCGCATGCGTGCGTATTCGTGGGTCATGGCGTGCTGGATACGGCCGAAATCAAGACCTTCCTGTTCCGCAAGCATGTAAAACTGATTGGCGGCCGCAAACGTAATGTAACGCCATGCGTTGCAGTAAAGCTTGGCGAATTCCGCTTCCTTGGGACGCGTTTCGATCTGCTTGACACCCAGCAAGTCGAACAGCGCCCTTGCCCGTTTCACCGCGCTGGGGGTACAGCCGGAAATGATCTGCGGCAGCGTTTCCATTTCCTGGATCATTTTTCCCTGCACAACGCGTTCTGGGCAGAAGGAAACGTCCGCTTTAACCGACTTGCCGACGATGTCGCTGAGAAGATCGGTCGTTCCCGGAATCACGGTGCTTCGAAGGATGATCAGGTGTTCATTGCGCAGATGAGACTTCATTGCGTCAATGAGCTTCAGAAGCGGTTCAATTCGCGGATTCAGATACCCGTCAAGCGGGGTCCCGATCGTAATGAACAGCGTCTCGGCATCCTGAATAGCGGAGATATCGTCCACAACATGAAGGTTCTTGCCGTTGTGTTTGGCGAGCAGTTCATCAGCGCCATCCTCATGAAATGGCATCTTCCCACTGCGAACGATCTCACGGAACTCCAAGTTGATATCATAAAGGGCCACTTGCAGACCCTGATCCGCGAAGACCAGACCGAGCGGCAACCCAATGTGACCAAGACCGCCAATAACCAACACATCATATTTGGACGGCATTGTTTATCCTAAGCTTCTAGTGTTCCGAGAAAACGGGTGGGACAGACGGCGCTGCGGTGAGCGTGGCATGCGCGGGTAGCTTCGCAGAATTGGGGCACAGGCTCTCTCTTAAGGCCTTATGGGCGAATTACCGGCCTGGGCAGCGGCACGATAAAGCGCCCGCCCTGTTTCACAAAGTCAGAGTTCGAGACAAAGAAGTCCGCGTAGTTCCAGGACAGCAGAAGGGCCATGTCAAATTTTCTTCCCAGGAATTCCTCATCGGAAATCACTGGAATATGACTGCCTGGCGTCAGCTTTCCACATTTCAAAGCGTTGTTCTCGGCAACGGCTTCAAGGTCTTCAGAAGTAAACCTGGCCGAGTTCAGGAGCGTGTTTCCCTTTGCAGGCGCGGTAAACACACCGATCCGATTACCGGATTCTTTCTGCCTGGCTACCGTTTCGCGAAGTTCCTTGATCGCGCTTTCGACCTTTTCGGCAAAGCGATCATAGGGGGCATCAGTCATCAGTCCCCACGCCGCTTCCGCGTCAAGCATCGATTGGACAGATGCACCCTCTTTTCGCCCGGATCCCTCCAGAGCGACGGTCAAACGCAGAGCCGGGCCTGATGCACCAAATGAAATGCGCTCGGCTTTCACGGCTCGAAGGCCGACTCTTCGCAACAGGGCCTTGAGCGGGGTCAAACCATGGTAGCACAGATGCTCATGGTAAATCGTATCGAAATAGACCCCTTCCATCATGTCGGGCAGGTACGAGCACTCAAACACTGCGAGACCGTCGTCATCCAGCATTTCAGCAAAACCCGACATGAAATCCACCATGTCGTCAACATGCGCGCAAACATTTGTTGCGGTCACCAGCGCAACAGGCCCGTAGTCTTCTTTGATCCGCCGTCCGACTTCCTGACCGAAGAAATCTTTTACAATAATATGCCCCTTCTGCTCAGCATATTGCCCTGCAGAAGAGGGCTCAACGCCGACCAGGCGAAAACGATCCTTCGGGTACCGGTCGAGCATGATGCCGTCATTTGCGCCGACATCGACGATGACCGAATTTTCATTCGGGCTGTAGTCGCTCAGCAGTCTGTCGACCAAACCCTGGAAGTGATTCCGCAAGGCTCCAGAGGTGGAGGAAAGGTAGTGATAGTCGTCAAAAACGTCCTGCGCGTTCACCACATCCAGGAGCTGGGAGGAGCCGCAGGACCTGCAGCGAAACATCCTCAAGGGGAAGCTTTGCTCGGTCGGAATTTCTTCTGTTTTGATGAAGGCGTTTGAAGGTGGTTGCTCGCCCAGATCCAGAACCAGGCTGAGATCTGACGAACCACACATCCGACAGGTATCGTTCTTTTTATAGCGGAAATTCATGAGACAGATTTCACCCGTAGCCCCCAGACTGATGGCCATTTCGCTATAGCACTCATTCGCTTTTTTCAACTCCTAACATCAAAACAGTTGAAACTTTAGAACGCGCGGGTCATGTTCGCGGTCTCGCATGGATGGGACTTCACGACCGAAAGAGTGTGTTGCTATGGTTGCCCCGTCGGGCTCCCTTGGCATGACGGCCGCATTTGAGCATGTATGACCGGATGTTGCATAATTTTGGCCAACGACAAAAAATGACTGGCAATGCTCATTGACGAACTTTCAGTGTTGGTAACGGGAGCCCGCAGCGGTCTGGGGCGAGCTCTTTGCGAACGGTTCCGCGCGACTGCGATGACTCGCGAAAATGCTGACGAAATTTTTTCCCAAGACACGAAATATGACCTGGTCATTCATTGCGCTCACAGCAGGGCGAAAGACGTAGATACAGATAGCTTGGATGACTATGCTTCTGATTCCTTCGAACTCACGTCAAAAGTTCTTCGACTTTGCAAGCAAAAGTTTATTTTGATATCCAGCGTTTCCGTATATCCGCTTGAAGGGCACAGCCTTCGTGAGGATGACCCGATCAAGCTGGACGAAGTGCATGAATTTTATGGCATAGCGAAGTTGCTGTCAGAGCGGCATGTCGTCAATTGGGCGCATCGAACAGGCGGCAAATTCCTTATTTTAAGGCTGTCATCAACGCTCGGTCCCTATTCTCCCACCAATGTCACCAAGCGAATCTTAACTGGAGCGACCCCGTCCGTTCCATTGTCCGGCGAGTCCCGCTTCAGCTACATTTGCCATGATGAAATCGGAGACTTCATAGAGGTGGCGTTGAACCGCTCTGCAGAAGGTTTTTTCAATTTGGCCGCGGCGGATACCGTCACACTGAAGGACGTGGCATGTCTTGCCGGGCGGGAAATCGAGTTCGGACCGATCAACTATCAGGCGCCTGTCGTCTCCATCGAAAGGGCATGCGCGCTCTTGCCGGCTTTGCGAAAGACCTCTGTTGAGCGTATCAGAAACGCGATCGCGGTTCGCGAGCGGGAAAGCGGTTCCAGCAGGCTTTAATTACAAGGAAAATGCGATCATGACCGACACAGGCATTGGTTCGGCGGAAGAGTCCGTTTTGGCGGATGAGGTTTTGAAGCTATCGGAAATCGCAGAGCGTTGCGGCGTTCCGATGTCTTCGGCTGCCGTTACAGACTGGTTTGATGCTGAAAGTCACTTGCGATACCGTCGGCCGACAACTGATGAGCGTGACAAGATTTTGTTGGACGTCGTCGGATTTCTGCAGGACGACTCCCTAAAGCGCTCTGGTGCGCACCGTATTGATGCCTGGCGCAAAGGGTGGGGCGAAATCCTCGACAGGATTGCCGACGCATCTTTCGAATACGATACGCTCTGCCCGCAATATTTCAAGTTCGACGCCTTTCGCTTCGACGGGGATTATGCGCTGCGCCAGGATAAGCTGTTCGAGTTCGCGCTCTGCCACGCCGTCAAGACAACACTTTATGCTCACTACATTGAAGATGGTGATCGAATTGTCGATCTGGGAACAGGCAGTGCGGCCAACGTCTACCTGCTCCTGAACATGTTCAAGAACAGTCAGGTCGTCGGGGCGGACTGGGCAGAGCCCTCGGTTGAAATCACCAACAAGATTTCAACTTACTATGACGGACGTGCCACGGGTGCGCGGTTTGACATGCTGTCGCTTGAAGGGCGTGAAAGCCTTGGAACGTTGACGGATAACGTGGTGCTTTCGGTTCACTCGTTTGAACAGCTTGGCACGCAGTGGCAAGGCATTCTCGGAATGCTGCTCGAGGCAAAGCCGAAAATTTGCATTCAGATCGAGCCAATCTACGAAAATTACGACGACGAGCCTATTTTCGATGCCCTCGGCCGGCTGTACCACAACAAGAGAGGCTACCTGAGAGTCTACCAGACTGAGCTTATGCGTCTCGCCGATGCCAACAAGGTGGAAATCCTGGACCAAAGACGGCTTACTTTTGGAACCATGCTGCATGAGCCGTATGGCGTTCTTGTCTGGCGCCCAAAATGAGATGTCGAGAAACACGATGCTTCTGTCCTCGAGCCACAATATTTATCTGTCCACTCTTGCGTCACTGACGCTCAGAGCGCTCGCATCGGAAGGTGCCCCCTATTGTTTCCGGTCAAGCGAATGCAGTTGAATTGTGTCCGGAGTTTCCAGAAGCATGGGGTCGTGGTGCGCCTCGCGAGGATTTAACCAAACTTCATTGGAAGATATTTGAAGTTGCGCTGTGCAGTGCTTTCGAACGGATGCGCAGAGCGGTGAATGAAAGGAATTGGTCTTGAGTACTGTGTTGGTCACCGGGGGGTTGGGTTTCATCGGCCGGAGCCTCGCTCATGAACTCAGAATGCGCGGGAAAACCGTGCGCATACTGGACAATCAGCTGAGAGGTAATGCGAAGTACCTTGAGGCGGCCGAAGAAAATTATGAGCTTGTGCTTGGTGATATCCGCGAGCGGGAAGTCGTCAAGAAAGCGGTCGACGGCTGTTCGGAAATCTATCATCTCGCGGCGATTAACGGGACCAAGAATTTTTACAATATTCCCAGGCAGGTGTTGGAAGTCGGCGTAATCGGGACACACCTCCTCCTGGATGAGTCGATATCGCAAGGCATAAAAAAATTCCTATTCATGTCGAGCTCTGAAGTTTATCAGACACCCAAAGTGGTGCCGACTGATGAGAGTGTGGGATTATACCTGCCGGATGCTGTAAACCCCAGGTATTCCTATGGCGGATCGAAAATTGCCGGCGAACTCATGACTATGAATTATTGCCGCGACGCCATGGAAAAAGCGATCGTCGTCAGGCCGCATAACGTGTACGGACCCAATATGGGGTTTGACCATGTTGTACCGGAGCTGGCCTTGAAAATTCTTCAGGCGAGGAAGGCCGATCCGCAAGCGAAAACGGTTGACGTGCCGCTTGAAGGCAACGGTGCCGCGTCCCGTTCTTTTGTGTTTATCGACGATTTCGTCAACGGAACGCTTCTGGCAATGGATAAAGGTGAGCATCTGCACACCTATCACGTAGGTACAGATCAGGAAATTTCGATTCTTGATCTGGCAAAACGGATTGCCAGGGCGTTGGAAATCGATACCAACTTCGTGCCTAGCGGGCTTCCGTCCGGTGGAACCATGCGACGTTGTCCTGATATCAGTAGACTAAGGTCCCTTGGATACGAACCTCAGGTGGAGTTGGACCGTGGACTGGAAATGGCTCTCAAAACGGTACGCGATCATTTCGACCAGATGTGAATAGAGGCAGAAAGTACTTTCGTAACGCGCAGCGCTACGAACAGATACACTGCTGATTAAATCTCCAGAAAAGGAAACAAGTGTCATGGCGACAACACCGAGTCTGAAATCACCCGACAAGGCAGCATGTGAGGCGATCCCGCCCTTCGTTGACGCGCGGGGAACAATTCAACCGATCCTAGACTCCCAGATGGGCGGCTGTGCGCTGATCACCTCGAAAGCGGGCGCCATACGGGCAAACCATTATCATCAGTCCGATTGGCATTATAGCTACGTAATTTCGGGCAAGATAAAGTATTATCATCGCCCCGTCGGCAGTGACGAAAAACCGACAACAGAAATTTTTGAAACTGGAAGCGTTTTTTATTCACCTCCAATGGTCGAGCATGCAATGGAGTTTCTTGAAGATACGACGTTCATCGTTGTCTCCAAGCACTCACGAGACAAGGACGACTACGAGGAAGATGTTATCCGTGTTCCAGACCTGACAAAACTGTAAAGGGCTGTTTCGCGTGGATCTGAAAGTATTTTGTCAGCGCTTTCGCAAGGGAAACCTTGCGGAAAAAAGCGCATTGTCTCGCGGCATCGAGCGATTGGCTGCGGCTCTTTCCGGAAACCCAAATTGCATGCTTCCGGCTCTCGGAAGCGACGCAATGGGTAAATTCTACGGGGAGTTGCTCGCGCGCAAGCTTTCGGAAGATTCTCGCATTGACCCCGTATTCTTCGCCGTTCTGCATTTTGCCTGCATCCAGCGGGACTTCGAACCTTCGGGTGTTGGGGCACCGAAGCCCCTCGCCCTTCTCCTGGATTCAGACTGCTCCACATGGCAGGCGCTACATCCGGAACTGGCCAATCTTCAGGCGGGTTTGGTTCAGCCGGGAACTGGCGGAAAATTCAGAAACAAAACGGCCGGTCTCTCTGCAAGCGGACCCGCTGCAAGCTCAGAGACTTCATGGAAGGTGGACGGTCTCACAGCGGAACTGATGCAATCCCTTGAAACTGAATACACAGCGCACGTGATAGCTCTGTCCACCAAAAAGCCGGCAAAAGCAATTGTTGAAACACTTCAGCGCCTGTCCTCGGCGGCCAATACCGGGACAGTTGTTATTCTGAAAATAAAGTCGAGAGACGTTAAGGACCTCGATGACGCCCTAAAAAGCAAAAATAAAAATATCGAGGTGGCCTGTTCTATAGATTGCGGCGCCTTCCAACTGGTTATAATCGAGAATTTTTACAAAAACTTTTCGGACAACGCGGTCGATCTCAAGGTCAATCCCGCCATGAAGCCCGTGAATGCCAACAACGTGGATCAGATTTTCTACCCGATAAGGCGCGTCCGTGACATCGCGACAACCGATCAAATCGACGCCGGCAGTCTCGATCATGTCAAAGAAGCAACGAGCCTTATTCTGCGTCCCGAACATAAATTCATCGCAAGCACAAAGCCCAAAGTCATGATGGAGACCTCCTCCGGCAAGACGGTGGAGCAGCTTACCCAGCAGGAATTCCTTATCAAGGACTTGTCCCTGTCATTCTTGCCCCATGCCATTTTCAATGGCATGGGGGTGGCCATCACCCAGGACAACAGGATCTTCGAGGAATCGTTCCTTCCGCCAGTCGATCCGGGCGAATACAGCACTTGGGGGCCGAGCTTTCCGCTGAGCGAAGGCAAGGAGGAAGCCTACATTGGATTTCTCGACCAAAGGTTTCTGGTAGCGGGGAAGCCCGGGTACTTCAGGCCTCGCAAAAGGCCCTTGCCGTCGAGGACAATTGATGGACCGGTCCTTTTGGTCGGAGCACTCTACCACCATGTCTATTCGCACTGGCTGATTGATGTTCTGAGCAAGCTCTGGGTGCTCCCTCATCTGGAAAACATGGGATTGGGAGGCATTCCGGTTGCCATATCGGGGCCGCTGTCAGCCAAACAGAAGGAGATGCTTCATTACGCCGGGGTTTCCCAGGATCGACTGATTGAACTCGGGCCGGAAGAATGGGTCGACAGCGATATGTTGCTTGTGCCGAGCAGGCCGGCGCGAATGTATGACTACATCGCTCCCGAGGTCTTCGATCTCTATGACACCATTGCGGACCGCGCTTTGGCTACAATGAAGGCCGATACTTCCACCTTCCCGAAGCGGATATATGCGGCAAGGCAAGTGCGGAGCGGTCGTCGACGCTGGATAAATGAAGATCGCATCCTGCAGCAATTGGACAAACGAGATTATCGCCCGGTTGAATTCGCGCAGCTATCGGTCGCGGATGAGATTTCCCTTTTCCGGAATGCAGAGTCTATTGCGGCACCGCACGGCAGTGCGCTGGGGGGCATTGTGTTCATGCGGGAGCGGGCGAAAGTCTGCTGCTTCTTTTACCCGGAGTTAATGCGTGTCATCCGGCATCATTTTACGATAACTGCGCACAGAAAACTTGAGCTGCTCGCGGTTGGAGGACAGTCGTTCTCGATGCGCACCGACATGAGCTCCTGGCTCATCGACGAGGACATCGTCGCTGATGGACTTGACCAGTTTGAAGCCTGCTGAGCGAACCGACGAAGGCCCGTTTCGATTAGTCTCCGTTGACCTGCCTTCAATTTCGTTACTGTGGTTCCGTTTTTACTACTGCTCCCACGGACAAGTATAGGTTGATCTACTGACCGGAACATCGAGTTCTTTTGCGTTTGGTCTGTTTCCTTCAGTTGCGGTCGGAACAACCGCGGTTCAAAGCGAGGAAAACTACAGGAGAGCAGCCCAGATAGCGTCCCGCGGGTAGGGACGCGACACTTGCCTGACTTCTTTGAATAGTGGTAAGAGAATTCAAATGCCTATCCTTGAGAGCCTGCCCATTCCCAATATTCCGGTGTAAGAAATGAGCCGCTACTATAGTTTTCTTTCCGAAGTAAGAAGTACGCAAGAAGAGAAACGTAAAGAGTTAATTGATAAATTTGAAGATCAAATTGAGGAGGATATTCGGGACAATTATTCAAGAATGATCGGCATCTACAGTTCCATCGGATTTGATGATTCATTCGATGAAGTTGCAAAGCAACTTCTGTTGGCGAGAGAGCGCGAAGAAGCTGCCTTGAAACAGCTCGCGACCGCAGAGCGCGAAAACGAGCGCAAACATTTGATTGCACGGGACTTGCAGGCGCAGAACGCCAAACTGCGTCAGAAACTGGCAAAGGCAAAGAGACTGAATGTTCCCACCGTTTCGGACGTGGTTGAAGCCTTAAAGAAATTGCCTGTGCTGAAGCTGGTCACGGGATCTCAAAAAAAATCACAATGAATTTTAGCTGCAGGCAATTGAGAGCGATGCCGTCCCCGACAATGCTCTCCTATTCAGTTTCTCAACACTTCTATCTTCAAATGGTGATTTAGATGCCGCTTAGAACTGCCGTCTTGATTGTGGCTATGCCCAACGAAGTGGAAGTGGCGAAACTCTGTATTCAGTCGTTGCTTCCTCAGTTGAAGAGTGATGACGGGGTTTATGTTTTCCTGCATTCCGGAAGTGATAGCGCCCTCAAGAATTTTTGTGCGAAATACGACCGTATTAAGTATTTTCAGTCGGACAAAAAATACGGAGTTGCGAGTTCCAGGAATTTTTTGTTCTCGAAAATAGGCCGAAACGCGTTCGACGCAATTGCTCTGCTCGATAGCGATACGATCCTTCCTTCGGATTACCTTGGACGAATAAAAGCCTTCTACGGAAGAATGGAGAAGCCGGGCATTGTCGGTCCGGTTGTGCTTGACTACCCTGAAGTCTGTAAACGCCTGGAGCGAATCAAGCAGCCAGCACTCTTGCAGGATCTGGAAGCCGATCGGAAGTTACCTGCCGCTGCGGAAATCAAGAAGGCCATCCAGAGCAAATTCAGGCACGAGTTTGTTGATCATGCCGGTATGGTCGCTGACTACGATTTCGCTTACTTCAATATGGAATTCATCTCTGCTGCGATAACTGAAACGGTATTTCCTTCCTTCAATAATCAGAAGATAAGCTCCGTTAAGCTGCTGGCTAATTTTCACCAGCTCTTTTTTGATGCTGCCCACACCGAAATCACCGTCTCGAATATTCCAGGATGTTGTCAGTTCTTTGGAATAGGCCTGCTTGAGGAAATCGGCGAGTTGGACGAATTGTTCGATCCTTATGGGTTCGAGGACAGCGACTTTGCAATCCGGGCGCAAAAAGCGGGTTACAGTAACTACGTCGATACGGAAAATGTTTTGTTGCACCGCACGGACCAGCGCCACTCAAAAAGGGTTGCATCTGACCAGCGGCACGCCTTCAGTGTGCTTAAATACCGTGCATTTGCACACCTTTATGCAAAACACCATTGGGAGCAATTCCCGAATTTGTACTTGAAACGGGTTCTTTACGAGGACCTCAGGTTTTCGCTCACAGACAAACCAACAGGTACGGTTGAGAAACTTACCGCGATAAAACAAGCTTGCCAGCGTATTTACTTGAAGGATCGGGAAAAATACGTCACGAGGATCAGTGGCTTGCCACTACATGAGCAGCGTTTCATGGCGGCTATGGTTCACGCGCTTCCCGGTCTTAAGGCGAATGAAGACATCGAACGATTGGCGAGAGAAGTCTTTACCGAAAACAGCGAAGCCTCCGGCAGAAAATACCCGGCGCGTGTCAATCTTGAAATCTATGAAGAAAAAAGCGTTCTTCTAGACCAGGATCAAAATACGGGAGGTTTCAAGACGGGAAAATATGCAGCCTCCCAACAGGAAAAGATCTCCGAAAAAGACCGGCATCGCCTTGAATCCTTGCGGGACCGTTTCAGTTCACACCGGTGTTTCATCATCGGAAACGGACCGTCGCTCAACAAAACAGACCTGTGGCAGCTGCGTAACGAATATACTTTCGGCGTTAATGGTGTCTACCTTCTTGAACAGATCGCAAATTTCAGGCCAACTTTCTATGCAGTGGAGGACAATCACGTCGTTGATGATAACCTGCCGGAGATTCGCGCACTAGATTGCAAGTACAAATTTTTTCCAAACAAGTATAGAGAAGCAGTTGGAGAGCGCGAAAATCACTTTTTTCTGCCGGTGAATTGGGAGTTCTACTACAAGAGCAGCAAGTACTTCTGCGAACCCAGATTCAGTTTTGATATCTCCAAGACAGCCTATGTCGGTCAGACTGTCACATATCTGAACTTCCAGATTGCCAAGTTTCTTGGCTTCAAGGACATTATCCTAATTGGCGTCGATTTTGATTACAAGGTCCCTAAAGACTCCAAAATAAAAGCCAATTCTATTCTTTCCAATGAAGATGATCCAAATCACTTTCATCCAAATTACTTTGGAAGAGGAAAGAAGTGGCATTTACCGAAACTCGAAAATTGCTACAAAGCCTACCAACACGCCAACAAGGTCGCAAAAGAAAACGGATTTGTGATTCGGGATGCCACCATCGGGGGGAAACTCGATGCCTTTCCAAAGGTTCAGTACAAAGAACTGTTCGAGCGAGATTGCAGTTCAGAAAGACCAAACGCTGCGGTAAAGGTACTCACCCGCCACATCATCTGGCAAGCTCTTCGGGAAAAGGGCGGGCTTCATCTGCATTGTGCCGATCTGGTTCCAGATTACGTGGAAGACATCGAATACTCCGTGAATTCGTTCCAAGAGTTGGACGAATGCAAACTGGAGTCGGGAGAGGGTTATAAAGTTGGTGGCACGGATTCGAGGCAGCGGGTCGTGCGTTTCGTTGCTGACTTGGCAGACATCGGACTCCGCGGTGCCGATGCTGTCTGTGTTCCGCTCAGCAAGGATCCCGACGTGGCGAGCCAGTCCGTCGAAGATTTACGCAGCCTGCAGGATCCGCAAGAAGCTGACCTTGTTGTCTATCCGGGAATTGCGGTGTTTAGCAAGCGTGGCTATTGGCCATTTGGCGGCTTGTCAGGCTTGCCTACCGATCCGGATAAAATCTGCGCGTCTGACCTAATGACACTCAACGGACCTTCAGCCTGGCTGTTCGCAGCAAAGCCGCGCAGCCTGAACAAGTTGGTCGCCTGCCTGACTTTTCCCTCGGTGGCGGGCACTGTAGCGAACCCACTGGAGAGCAATGAGAGCGGTGTACCGTCCGGGGATTTAATCAAGCATCTGGTTAGATACGAGCGGGCATTCTTCTTCAGACGCGACTACATTTTTTACCCCTGCTGATCATCCCAGCTGGCTACAAGCGTCATTTCTCCGATTAGCTCATTGGTGTCTAGAGTATGTCCACTCTATGTAGATTCATTCGACTGGAGCGATTGCCTTTGCTGAACAGGCGGGTTGCGAGCAGTGGTGCGGTTCCACCACAAGCGCAAACCAATGCGGTCAGCGGACGCAAAAGCCCGGCCTATCGGGTGACGCAAAGCAGTCCATCGGCAGCTTTACGCCGCTTGACCGCTGCACCGCATCGCACTTCGCCGAGTGAACTGTTTTTCCACATCAAATGATCCTAGATTGAGCGGACATGCTCTAGGGTGTCATGTGAAGTCAGCTTTGATTTGGAACGCAGTGTCTGTTGTATTTCTTGCTAGACCTTGCTCGATGTAGGATCTCGATTTGTGTTGGGATTTCATCAGTACCCTTGTCTCTGCACGCTCTCACGTGCCCCGGAGAGAAGTAACCTCTTTCAAGATATATATTAAAAATTTTTTCGCTTATTCTAATAAATTGAACAATAGCCTACTAATAGTATCTTCGTAGCTAGAAATTCTCCTTTCCTCATGATCTATATATCTTACGTAATCCAAATAGACTGCTGCGAACAAAACTTCGATACTGACCTTTTCACGGCCATTTAATGTTTTTTTCGACCTGTTATTTGTGAGACCCCATCCATTATAAAATGACGCTCCAAAACAATGTACCGAACAACCAGCCATCACACCTTCGAAGCCGAGTTGGCTGGAAACGCAATACAAGGTCGAACACGCTTCCAGCAAGGACCATGGATTGATTGGCTCCGCGGTCAGTCTCAACAAGTCGGTCTTGAGCGCTTTCTCTACCTCGGGTCTGGCTTTCGCAATCTCTTGCAGCCTCTCGTATCCAAAATGTCCGGATTTTCTGCCGAGCCTGGCTTCAGGATGGACGCGGACTATTACTTCTGCACCCGGGTTTTCCGTCGCAGCGGCATCCAGCATCTCTGCAAAGGTGTCCTCGCTGGCCATGGCCCCAGCTATCGAAGCATCACCGGCCGTCTGATCAACCACAAGTACGCGATCCTCCGGCCTTGAGGCTTTCAACTGCAGGGCCGACGCATCTAGAATTTTGGAGTTATTGTATTTTGAGAGACGCGATTTCCTGAGATTTTCCATTGAGAGCCGTATTTGAGCAAGCGGCTGCGGCGACGACGCGCGCATCCTTACCATTGCTTCAAGGTCGCTCGGCTGCCTGGCGTCGTAATATATCCCCGTCCGGTCCATCACCATGGACAGCGGCTTTTCGCTGTTTCCGGGACTGATCGAGCGCAGAAACCCATCCTCGAAGGCGATATAGGGAATGCCCTGCAATCTTGCGATTTCACGCGCCCGGTCAGCGGTCGGCTTGTGACCCCAGCCAGCTATCGCGTCAACGCCCAACCCCAAAGGAGGAAGCCGGCAAGCTGTGCAGCCGGTCATAAGTTCAACCGCATACCGCAGACGCCAAAGGCCGGATGTAGCAATGCCGATCAGCATGTTTGTGTTCAATCCGGTTCCGGAAAACGGTTTTCGAAGTCACACCCCGATGATCAGGTCCTGTCCCGAACATTGTAATAAAGCAACACGACCACTGACCACAGACCGGTCAGCATCAGGAAAACCGCAAGAGAATAGAGGAACCTGCTCGGATACTGGGCTTCTTCCGAGAGCGTCGGCCGAATAAATGTCGCCAGATAGAGGCTTTTGTTGTCGGCTTCTTGCCTCGCCTTTTCAAGGCTCGCCAGCGAGGTCACATAAAGCTGCTGCGCAAATTCCTCTTCCACCGCCAATTCCGAATAGTCGGCTAGCCTAAGGGAGAGGTTATTGCGGCGATCCCCAGCTTCGCCGGAGCCTGTCCCGCCGGTGCCGAGTCGCTTACGAACTGAGGCGATCTCGCCCTGAAGAGCGGCAATCTGCTGGTCCAGCATCCGGATGCGCGGAGAATCCTCGTCAAGATAACTCATCAGGGTGGCCTTCTCAGCCTCGTGGCTGGCCCGCTCCCGGTCGAGGCCAGCAATCATTTCCGCAGCAATTTCCGCATTCGCTTCGGGATCGACTTCCTGCGTTTCCTGACGATAGGCTAGCATCTGCTTGCGAATTGCCTTGAGCCGCGCCTCGGCTCGCGCAAGCGCTTCCTCGGCATATCGCACTGACTGACGCCGGTTGGATTCAGATAGTTTGTTGACTAGGATCTCGCTGCGTTCCAGGATCGCTTCCGCAATCACTACGGAATCTGTCGGCCGGAATGAACGGACATCGACGTATATTACACTGGAAGTTGCATCGAAACTCACGTCGACCATGCCGTTCCAGTAACTGAGTTGGTCTTCGATCGGCAGGTCTGTTCCCATCGAAAAAAGGAAATCCGACGCTTCGCGATTGAAGATCGTCTGCAGATCGAGTTCCTTGGGCAGGTCCTCCAGAATCGCTTGGCTCTGGATGTAGTCCGTGACGATATAGCTATTTGAGGTCGTCGACTCAGATCCGCCGCCGCCGCCCATCACCATGCCGAGAATTTCCATAGGTGCGACAGTATTAGAGCTACGCACCGCGAAAGCTGCCGTGCTGTGATACTGGTCACTCGCCCAAAAAAACATGTAGGCAGAAAAGGCGGCGGAGGGCAGCGCAACAAATAGAAAGAAGCCGAGTATGATCAATCTGTGCCGGGTCTTCGCGACCGACTTTGCGGTCGTGCCCGGAAGGGCGAGATCTAGGAGCTTCTGCGGATCAAGGCCGGATTTCTTCAGACGAGATACGAGCTTACCGTCTTTCTCACGTTTTTTTTGCTACCGGGCCATCCTTCTTGGACGGAAGCTTGAAAACGGCGCCTTTAGACCCGGGTGACGCCTCACTCTCAGCTAATTTTTCTGCAGAAGACATTTTTCAAACCTTGAACCGAAGCGGGCAAACCTAGCGGCGAGCCATATTTTCATCATGTAACGCGATGGCATCATCAATGTTAGCAAAATACGTTAACAACCCATCTTCTAGCACAATTCCAGTTGTGCAATAGTCCTTCAATGCAGCGTTGGAATGCGATACCATGATTATGTCTGAATTCTGTAGTTTTTCCTCAAAAACGCGCCTGCATTTTTTCTGGAAGTTCGAATCGCCTACTGCCGTGATTTCATCCACCAGGTAGTAGTCGAAATCGATACCCATGCTGACCCCGAATGCGAGCCTGGCTTTCATCCCGGACGAGTAGCTGTTGACAGGCATATAGTAGGATTTTCCCAGTTCGGCGAAATCCTGCACATAGTTAACAAGTTCATCGGTGTCGTGACCGTAGATACGAGCGACGAATCGCACGTTCTGTTCCCCGGTTAGAGACCCGTTGAAACTGCCCTGGAACCCTAGTGGAAAAGATACGTTTGCCAATCGAATGATCCGGCCGGACGTCGGTTTGATGGTGCCCGCAATTAGTCTCAGAAGCGTCGACTTTCCCGCTCCATTCCGCCCGAGTAGACCGACACTTCTGCCGCGTGGGACAGTGAAGGTTACATCCTTAGCAATGTAGCGCGTCTCACCTTTCAGCTTGAACGCCTTTGTAAGTCGGTCCAGTCGAATCATTTCGATTCTCGCAGTTTTGCGTCAAACAACCAAATGAGAAAAAGCCCAAAAACGATCGAAAATACGGCAAGGCCGACGATATAGGGCATGTCCACGTAATTGGCACGGTAGGTAGGATAAAATCCGGTGCGGAACAATCCGACGACATGCACAAGTGGGTTCCAGAGCAGATACTCCCGAAAGGGATGCGGAACAGTGTCAGGTAAAAAGAACACGCCAGAGATGATGAAAGCCGGCCGGTTTATAATGCCCCAGACCTGCTGATAGGTGCTGCTCAGGTGAAACCAGACTATATTGGAGGCCCCGACACCAGCACCAAGCACGATGGCGATCAAGGACGCCAGCAAGATAGGACCGAGATCGATTTGTTCGAACGGCACCACAAACCATAGCCCTCCGAACAGAAGTAAATTCACGACGAAAAGCGTAGCGACCTGCAGGACAATCCTACCAATAACTGCATCGTAAGGGCGTACGACCGGGTAGTTCAATAAAGCCCTGTTCGCGTCAATGGCCGAAGCAACCTGATCAGACGTCGAACGGTACATATAAAACGCTGCGTAGCCCGTCGCGAAAAATAACGTAAAACTCCGCCCTAGCGGCGGAACATGAGCGATCCCCGAAAACACCAAGGTAAGGATCGCAATGGTCAACACTGGATCGAGAACGGCCCACATGTATCCGCCAAACTTGTTTCCGTAGCGCGTTGTCATTTCACGTACAACGAGTGCGAAGACTATGGCAAACTGCCGTTGGAGTCCCTTGTGAAGAGGTTCAGAATACAATTGCGTCACACCAGATCAGTTTCTTGCGCTGCAGACCGTAAAACGCCCTTGTGTTAGTTTCCAGTCCGATCGGGCGAAATTATGGAACCGCTCATCTAAAGGCCCCGCGCCCGTGGGTCAACTTCCACGGAGACGACGTTGGAAACAACACACTTCCGATCGCATGATGCGAAGCCGCCGCCGGCGGGCTCATGTATTGTGGAAAGAGTTTTATAGGAGACCTTCCAGAACCGTTCGGGCACAACGCTGTCAGGCAGACACCGATTGGTCGATGAGCATGAGAGCGATCCAGACTCCCTCTTGCCTATTGCCATATCAGTGTTTCGTTCGTATCGAACCCGAGCACTCCAGCATCCAAACCTTTGTCCTGCCGAATGGTGTCGGCCGCGCCAGCGGCAAGCGCCTTGGCCTGGAACTGATCAGGATCCCAGCTCATGCCTAATATCATCGGCCTCGATTTCGGTACCTCCAACACAGTCGCAGTGCTCGCCGACGGGCCTGCGACGATGCCGGTCACGTTTGAGGACGGCTCAAGCAGCTTCACATCGCTTCCGACCGTTCTCAGTTTTCTAGACCGGGGGCCGGCCAAGGCGCTGAATGCGGAGGTCGGGCCCTGGGCGATCCGGCAGTTTCTGGAGAGCTTTGGGGATGTGCGGTTCATCCAGTCGCTGAAGACCTTTGCGGCGAGCCGCGTTTTCAAGGGGACCGGAGTTTTCGGGGTCCGGTTCGAGTTTGAAGATCTGATGGCGACGTTTCTGCAGCGGGCTTTCGAGCGGGCCGGCGCTGCGTTTGATCCCGCGGCAACGCGGCTCGTTATTGGCCGGCCGGTGGAGTTTGCCGGGCATAATCCGGATGAAGAGCTGGCGATGGAGCGGTATCGCAAGGCGTTTCAGAAGGTTGGTTTTGAAGACATCCTCTTTGTTATGGAGCCTGTCGGGGCGGCCTTTTCCTATGCGCAATCGCTGGAACAGGACACGACCATCCTGGTTGCCGACCTTGGCGGCGGTACGACCGACTATTCGATCATGCGATTCGAGACCGAAGCCGGGCACCTGAAAGCGACGCCACTTGGCCGAGGCGGGGTCGGCATTGCCGGTGACACGTTCGACTATCGCATCATCGACAATGTGGTTCTGCCGAAGCTCGGCAAGGGCACCACCTACCGGAGCATGGGCAAGATCCTGGAGATCCCGCCCAACCTCTTTTCCAACTTCGCCCGCTGGCACATGCTGTCAATTTTCAAGACATCAGACGACTTCAAGGAAATGAAGAAGCTGCTGCGCTACTGCGTGGAACCGGAGAAGATTGAGCTTTTCATCGATCTGGTGGAAGAAGACCAGGGCTACCCGCTTTACAAATCCGTCTCGGAAACCAAGGCCCTCCTGTCGTCTGCTGACGAGGCGGAGCTGACTTTTGCCCCGCTCGGTTTGGACTTCCGGGCAACTGTGAAACGTGCGGACTTCGACGGCTGGATTGCGCCTGACCTGAAGAAGATGGATCTGGCGCTGGATGTCACGCTGGAAAAGGCCGGTTTGAGCGAAGCTGACATCGATCGGGTGTTCATGACCGGCGGCACCTCCTTCGTGCCTGCCGTGCGCCGCCAGTTTGCGGAGCGCTTCGGCCAGGAGCGGATTTCCGGCGGCAACGAGCTGACGTCTGTTGCCAACGGCCTTGCACTGATCGGGGCGCGCACGGACGCGGCCGATTGGGCGCTTGCCGCCTGAGTCCGCCTGCCCGGATCCGGCTGAACGAGCCTGACCGACGGAACTCAAAAGCTCAAACAGCCCTCCCCGTCAGAAACCCGGCGGCACCTGAAGCCAAAGTGATACGTCAACGGTGTCTCCGGCTGCGATCTTCTCTTTCTTGCGCACGGCCGACTTGACCGGCAACAGGAACGAGCCCGACGCCTTGTCCGGCCAGATGGTGGTGCTCCATTCGGCCTCGCCGATCCACGCCGTTACCTTGATCATGCCCCAGGCGCTGCCTCTATGGCTTCCTGTGAAAAACCGGATCTGATCGGCACAGGCCGGCGGTAACGTCACAAAGGTCCAGCCGCCTGGGCCGGCGGACAGCCATAGTTTGCCGGTAAAATCCAGCCGGTCGAGCATGAAGTTGCAGCCTCTGTCCTGCTAAGCCTGTGTCGTGTCGCTTCCCTCTGGCAGGATTGAGCGACGTCAGTCAATCAGATTGATGTCCGCCATCAGGTCTCCTGCCGTCTCCTGAAGTGCGTCGCTCAGGCTTGCAGGGTCCAGTCCACTTGGCAGGCGCAGGTCGGCAGATGCCTTGAACAGGGCCTCTCCCTGCATCGAGCCGGAGACGACTTCCGTTTCCAGATGCTCGATGCTGACACCCTTTTCGGAAAGAACGCGGGTGATATCCCGCAAGATGCCCGGGTGGTCCTGGGAGACGAGATCCAGATGAGCGGATGCGCCTTCCGGCAGCTCGGCACCGGTCTGGTCGGAGCGAAGCGTGATATCGATGCCATCGGCGGAAAGAGCTTGCAGCTTTTCCACCAGTTTGTCCGCATGCAGCCCCTCGATCGCGATGCGCACGATGCCTGCAAATTCGCCGCCGAGGCGGGCCATGGAGCTTTCGATCCAGTTGCCGCCGGTGCCGGCGATGATTTCCGCCATCCGCTCGACCAGGCCTGGCCGGTCCTTTGCAATGACTGTGAAAACAAGATGAGTTTGCATGATGCCCCGCTTGCGCATTGGAACTCGACCATCCTACTAGACAGCCTCAACGTGCTGAAAACAAGACTGCAAAATCTCATCTCGAGCTGTGGCCGTTGCGGCAGACAACCGTCATAATGGCGAGATTGATCGGGTTTCCCTTCAGGCTTTCTTGCCGATCCGCATTCCGTTTCAATCCATACTGAAAATCAGGTTTCCCCATGAAGCAGACAGAACCCCGCCGCGTCGACAAATTCTGGCTCACGCTCATCGAACGACCGGCGGTTTTTCTGGTTCTGGTGCTGATCGGGCTTGGCATGTTGCCTGTTGCCGTGTGGATGGACCTGCGCGCCATTTCAGATGCCTCCCTGCGCTCGCAGGCGGTTGACCTGGACCAGGCCATCGGCAAGATCCGGACCTATTACGCGCAAAACGTGATCGCCCGGGTTCAACAGGCGCCGGGCAACATCACCCCGACACATGAATATCACGAAACGCCAGGCGGCATTCCGATTCCCGCCACGCTCTCCATCGAGCTTGGGGAAGTGATCGGCGGCAACGACCATAATCTGCAATACCGATTCGTGTCGGATCTGCCGTTCATGGAGCGCGGATCACACAACCTGACACCTTTCGAGATCAAGGCACTGAACGATTTCCGACAAAGCCGTGATCCTGCAGACCTGGAGATTGCCTACGAAGGATCGATCTTCGACCGAAAGATCCAGATCGCCTCCCCCGTCATGATGGGCGAGGCCTGCGTGTCCTGTCACAACAGCCACCCGGAAAGCCCCAAGACCGACTGGAAGACGGGCGACGTGCGTGGCATTCAGGCGATCACCATCAGCCAACCCATTGCCGCAAACCTCTGGTCGTTCAAATATCTGCTGCTCTACTTTGGCTGTGCAGGGGCGATCGGTGCTGCGGTCACCGCCCTGCAATGGCACCAGGCAACGCGGTTTCACCGGATGAACGTCAATCTGGAGCACGCGAATACGGAAATCGCGCATCTCAACAAGCAGCTGACGTCCGAAAACCTTCGGCTGGGAGCGGAAATTGAAGTCGCAAGGCAGATCCAGATGATGGTGCTGCCGACCAAGGATGAGCTTGGCGGCATTCATGAACTGGAAATCGCGGCATTCATGGAACCGGCAGACGAAGTTGGCGGCGACTATTACGACGTGCTGCAGCTGGACAACAAGGTGAAGATCGGCATTGGCGACGTGACCGGCCATGGCCTGGAAAGCGGCGTTCTGATGCTGATGGTTCAGTCCATCGCCGTCGCCCTGCAGGAACGCGGACCGTCAGATCCGCGCCAGTTCCTGGTTGCACTCAACAGCGCCATCTGCCGCAACCTGAAGCGCACCCGGACCGACAAGCACCTGACGCTGTCCTTCCTCGATTTCGAACCGAACAAGGTAACCTTGTCGGGCCAGCACGAGGAACTGATCATTCTGCGCGAAAACGGCCAATGCGACATCGTCGATACGGTCGATCTCGGCTTCCCCATCGGCCTCGATGAAGACATCGAACCATTCATCGAAACCAGGGAACTGGCGTTCGGTCCCGGAGATCTCATCATTCTCTATACGGATGGCGTGACCGAAGCGGAAAACCCGGACGGTGTGCTGTATGGTCTGGACCGCTTGGTCGCAAGTGCCCGCCGCCACGCTGCACCAAAGGCCGGGCGGGTGCTGGAAGGCATCCTGGCGGACCTCAAGGCCCATATCGACACACAAACGGTGCATGACGACATTACGCTGATGGTGATCCGGCACAAGTAAGCCGGCAGCATTGGCCGCAGCTTGCTGCCGCACACTGCGATCAAAATTTTGGATGCGTATCGCCCCGGATAAGCGCAGCGCCTATCCGGGGTAACAGCAATGTTGAGGAGCAGAACAGTGGCCTCGTCAGACTCCCCGCACGTCGTCATCCGATGGCCTTTCTCAGAACCGGCACGCGTTTGACAACAAGATAGTCCAGCGCCAGCACGCTCAATAGCGTGATGCCGACCAGCGGAAAGGCCAGGGAGACGGCCAGCATCAGAATCATCGCGCCGCGCCAATGCGGCAGGTCATCCGGCATTTTCGGTGCAAAAACCCGAAGAGCTGAGCCTTTCGGCCGTCGCAGCCACCACATGACCAGCCCGCTGATGCAAAGGAAAATCACCGACAGGCAGAATAGGGTGTTGAGCACAACGTTCCAGAGCCCCATGTCGCCTTCGTGAAAGGCAATGCCGATGGCCATGCCCTTGGCCGGCAGGGAATAATCCGCAAAACCGACATCAGCCAGGATCCGCCCGGAGTACTGATCGATATGCACCGTGCGGTCGACCATCGGGTTCTCTGAGTCGTTGCTCATGGAATCCTGGTTGATGGTCCAGACACCGGTTTCATTGCCGGGAAGGTTCACCCGGAACCGGCCTTCAAAGCCGATTTGCCGGCCGAACGCGGCAATACTGTCAAGATCAATCGGCGTTCCGGCAACAATCGCATCGGTGCCGGCATCAGAGCCGGACATCGGCATGCTGGTCTGTTCCAGCCCCCAGGGAACGTCCTTTATCGAGCCGTGGTTCATCGAGGCGTGGGTGTCGTCGGACAGAGGCACGTTTGACCATTTTTCGGCTGGAAACGTGCTCCAGGCCTGAACGAATTTCTCGCCCCAGACACCGGCCCAGGAGAGACCACTGACCAGGAAGACCAGCAGGATAAGAGAAACATAGGCGCCGATCACCTTGTGCAGGCTCTTCCAGGGCGCACGACCGTTTGCACGAAGATCCGGCACAAGAGCATTTCCACTGCCTGCCCGTGGCCACCACAGGTAAAGGCCGGTCACGATCAGCACGATGGCAAGGCCGGCCGCGATTTCGATCAGACGATCACCAAGATCGCCGATCAGCAGCGTACCGTGAATGTCGTTCAGCAAGTCATACCAGCCGTCACGCCGGATCCAGCTCTCAACAACTGAGCCCGAATAAGGATCAACTGCCACCATGTAATTGGTGCCCGCGTCGTTGACGCGGAAGACATTGGCTCCGTCGGCGGTCTTGGCGCCGATCCATTCCACCAGGCTCGCGCCCTGCCCGCGCGTTGCCAGCGCAGCATCGGCCTGCTGCGACAGCGCCACTGGTTCGCCGGCAACTGCAACCTTGATGTATTCCCCATCGCGGCCATCAAGAATGGAAATAAACATCATCGAAAGGCCAGTGACGGCCAGCATGATCAGGAACGGCACGACATAAAGACCGGCGTAAAAGTGCCAACGCCACGCAGCCAGGTAAAATCGGCTGGAGGTAGACGCATTTACAGCGTCCGAAGGGATGTTGCTCATGGGATCTCCACACCCGAGTGCGTCCGTTCGGCAAAAGCCGGACAGACCTCGGGTTCAAAACGAATTCAGATAAGGTTCGGAAAGATCACGCGTTGAGCGGCGGTGCGCGGGCAAAGTTGCGGCCGCGCGGAGTGCTGGAAGCCCAGACCTTTGCAGGTAGAGAACCCGGTTGGCGGGAGATCTCTTCCTGCACGAAAAGGAAAGGCAACCTGTCAGGCGCAGCAAACGCACCGACACCGGCAAAGACGCAATGGCGGGAGGCCTTTTCCGCAGGGCTATTCTCGTCGGAACCCGGCGGAATTTCTGCACCGTTCGCATCCAGCGTAACAGTGCGAAGGCCCTCGGTGGTACACAGCGTGACGGTAAAACCGCCATCCGCGCGCACGTCCGGCATGTACCCCTTGGGCACAAGCGCCGTGACCAGAAACGGCAGCAGTAGCAGTAGCCTGGCTGCCGCCATGAGGTCCGGATGTTTTTGCCGGAAGTTTTCCACGCCCCACTTACCCCGAATCGAGACAGGTTGATCACTAATCCAAAGGGATGACAAAGACAAACCGGTTCTTTTCAGGGAGCCGCAAGACGCAACGATTGCCGGTTTCAGGCCATGGCTGCCTCGTGCCAATGGATGTCGCTTTCATGCTTGATCCGCTATGGCCACTCCCCTAAGGTGCGCCCACCTGACGGCGTCCCGTGGAGGGACTGAAAGCCATTCCGGATGAGGTTGACCCAAGCAGGGGACCAAGGCCGGAGCTGTCCAAGGCATCTGCAGATCAACCGGCTCCGCCGGCTTTTGCGCGTGTTTGCTTTCATTCTTCCCGACGCCTGTTGCCACGCTGCCGATCCGGCATCAGCCACTGGGGAGAGACATGATCAGACGGACCATCCTTGCAGGCCTTGCCGCCGCGCTGCCTACCTCCGCCTTTGCCCATGGGGGCCATCTTGGCGAACTAGCCGGTCATTCCCACTGGGTCGGGGTCGCAGCCCTTGCCGGTGCCGCGCTCGTCGCCGGCATCATCGCCCTCAAAGACAAGAAGCAGAAAAAAGCCGAAGACGCGCCTGAAGCCCGTCCGGAAGACGACGAGACTGCCGGAGAAGCTGCTCAATGAGCGAAAAACTCGGACTGATGATCTGCGGTCATGGCAGCCGCAACAAGGGTGCCGTAAAGCAATTTGCACAGTTGGCGGAAGGCCTGACGGCTCGCTTCCCCGATTGGCCGGTGGAATACGGATATCTGGAATTCGCCAACCCGGTCATTCATGACGGATTGAACAAGCTGCGCGAGGCCGGCTGCACCCGCGTTCTGGCCGTGCCGGGCATGCTGTTTGCCGCTGGTCACGCCAAGAACGACATTCCCTCGGTCCTGAACACCTATCAGGCCATGCATCCGGAGATGACGATCTCCTATGGCCGCGAACTGGCCGTCGACACACGCATGGTGAAAGCCGCCGCTGCCCGTGTTCAGGAAGCGATCGACGCTGCCGACAGCGACGTGCCGCTGCACGAGACCCTGCTGATGGTGGTCGGGCGCGGCGCTTCCGATCCGGACGCGAACTCCAACGTCTCCAAGATTACGCGCATGCTTTGGGAAGGCTTCGGTTTCGGCTGGGCGGAAACCTGCTACTCCGGCGTCACCTTCCCCCTGGTCGGACCCGGTCTCGAACATGCGGCAAGGCTCGGCTACAAGCGCGTCATCGTGTTCCCCTATTTCCTGTTCACCGGCGTACTGGTCCAGCGGATCTATTCGACCACGGACGAAGTTGCCGCCAAACATCCGGAAATCGAATTCCTGAAAGCCGGTTATCTGAACGACCACCCGCAGGTGATCGACACGATGGCCGATCGGGTGCAGGAGATCCTGCAGGGCGCCAATCTGATGAACTGCCAGATGTGCAAGTACCGCGAGCAGGTCCTTGGCTTCGAAGCCGAAGTGGGTCTGGCCCAGGAAAGCCACCACCATCACGTGGAAGGCCTCGGTGCAGAAGCAGAATGCAAGCTGTGTGACGAGATCTGCACCGGGGCCTGCGAAAAGCAGGTGCAGGCGGGTGGTCATCATCACCACGACCATGGTCATCATCATCACGATCATTCCCATGACCATGGGCATGATCATGCGCATCATCATGGCCACTCTCATGATCATTCGCACGAGCATGGGCATGGGCATAGCCACGGGCATGATCACGATCACCACCACCACCCCTACCCGCACGCAGACCATCCGCACGGCCCCCGGTCGTTGAACCGCGGAGACTGAGGCTGCCGTGAGCACCGAAACCATGCCGTCCTACGACTATGAAAAGGACCCGGCGGCGATTTACCGCCAGTCCTTTTCAATCGTGCGGTCGGAAGCAGAACTGTCTCATCTACCCGACGGGCTGAAACCGGTCGCGGTGCGTCTGATCCACGCCTGCGGCATGACAGACCTTCCGCAGGATCTTGCCTGGTCGGAGAATATCCTGGCTGCCGCGCAGGATGCCTTCGCGCGGGCCACACCCGTCTTTTGCGATGTGGAGATGGTGGTGCATGGCGTCATTCGCTCACGACTTCCGGCTGACTGCGACGTGGTTTGCACCTTGAACGACCCCGCGGTTCCGACCCTTGCCAAAGAGCTCGGCACGACCCGCTCGGCTGCTGCGGTCGAGCTCTGGCGCGACAGGCTGGAGGGAGCCATCGTTGCGGTTGGCAATGCACCGACGGCCCTCTTCCATCTGCTTGAAATGATTGCCGCCGGCGGACCGAAACCGGCGCTGGTTCTGGGGTTCCCGGTCGGGTTTGTGGGCGCCGCGGAATCCAAGGAAGCTCTGATCTCCAATCCGTTCAAGGTACCCTTCCTGGCTGTTCGCGGCCGCAGGGGCGGATCGGCCATGGCTGCCGCCGCAGTCAACGCTCTTGCCGCCGGCCTGCCGGAGGAAACGTAAGATGGCCGGAGGTCCGCCGAAAGACGACGAGAAACCAATCGGATTGAAATCCGTTCGCAGCAAAAAGCCTCTGCGGTCACGCGGTTTCCTGTCCCAGCCGGGTGGTTCGGTCAAGACGCCTACGGACAGCAGTGGTGACCAGCCGGTCCATCACCGGTCGCGGGGTGCCCGGCAGGTATCGCCAAACAGTAGCGGCGCGCCACAGGACCTGTCGGTAAAACCGGTGATCAAACCTTATCGTCTGGAGGACAAATGACTTCCTCCACAGACAAGCGCCCGTGGTTGACGCTGGTCGGCCTGGGCGAGGACGGTGTTCTGGCTCCGGGTGGCGCAGAAGCCCTGGCAGGTGCAGACATCGTTTATGGCGGCACCCGACACCTGGAGCTGACGGGCGGGATCATTGCCGAGAAGCGGACATGGCCCAGCCCGTTTGCAACCGTCTTCGAAGATCTGGCAGCGCTCAGGCAGAAGCACGTCGCGGTGTTGGCGACAGGCGATCCCATGTGGTTCGGCATCGGCTCGTCCTTGCTGAAGCATTTCCCTGCAAACGAGCTGATGGTGCTGCCCTCGCCGTCCGCCTTCCAGCTGGCTGCCGCACGAATGGGGTGGGCCTTGCAGGAAACCGACTGCCTGTCGGTTCATGGTCGACCAGTTGATCTGTTGCGGGCATCGCTTTACCCGGGCGCCCGGATCCTGTGTCTAACCAGCAATGCGGAAACTCCCCGCCAGGTGGCTGACCTCCTGGCCGACGAAGGTTATGGGCGCAGCCGGATGACGGTTCTGGAGCATCTCGGCGGCACCAGGGAACGGTGCGTTGCAGGTACCGCGGAAGACTGGTCTGCCGAGGTTGCCGATTTTCACACACTTGCTCTGGATGTGATTGCCGACCCCGGTGTGCGGTTCCGTGCGCGGACACCCGGCCTTGCCGATGATGCCTTTCGCCACGACGGCAAGATGACCAAGCAGGACATCCGCGCCATCACCCTGGCGGAGTTGAAGCCTCACCCAGGCGCACTCTTGTGGGATGTCGGTGCAGGCTGCGGTTCGATTGCCATCGAATGGTTGCGGGCAGCCGACCGAACCCGGGCCATCGGCCTGGAACCGCATGTGGAACGGCGGCAAATGGCGGCTGAAAACGCTGTCGCGCTTGGCGTCCCACATCTGGAACTGTTGGACGCGACCGCTCCGGAGGGCCTCCACGATCTGCCACAGCCGGACGCGATCTTCATTGGCGGCGGCCTGACAGCCTCCGGTGTGATCGAGGCCTGTCTTGCAGCGCTAGGCCCAGGGGGGCGGCTTGTCGCCAATGCAGTGACCCTGGAGAGCGAGGCCATACTTCTCTCCGCCTATCAGTCTCATGGAGGCACTTTGAAGAAAGTTTCCGTTCACCGGGCAAGCGCCGTCGGCGGCTTGACCGGATGGCGTCCCTTGATGCCCGTGACGCAGTGGAGCCTGACGAGATCATGACGGGCACACTCTATGGCGTAGGTCTTGGCCCGGGCGATCCGGAGCTGATGACCCTGAAGGCGCACAGGCTGATCACAACCGCACGGGTAATTGCCTACCCCGCGCCCGATTCCGGTGAAAGCTTTGCCCGGTCAATCGCCTCTGCTGTGATCCCTGTCGGCGTGCGGGAAATCCCGATTGTCGTGCCGATGCGAGTCGACAGGTTCCCGGCACAGGAGATCTACGACAAGGCCGCCGAAGAGATAGCCGCCGTTTTGGCAAACGGTGAGGATGTCGTGACCTTGTGTGAAGGAGATCCCTTCTTCTTCGGTTCGTTCATGTATCTGTTCGAGCGCCTGTCCGACCGTTTCACGATAGAAATCGTGCCCGGTGTCACCTCGCTGACAGCCTGCGCCGCTCAGTTGAGACGACCGCTGACGGCACGAAACGATGTACTAACCGTCATTCCTGGCCCGCTTCCGGACGCGGACATCCGCCGCAAGATCGAAGAAGCCCAGGCGGTTGCCATCATGAAGGTCGGCCGTCACCTGACACGGCTGAAGACCTTGCTTTCCGACATGGGGCTGCTGGAAAAGGCCGGTTACGTGGAACGTGCCAGCCTGCCGGAGCAGAAGGTTCATCGGCTCATCGACCTTGAGACCGACACCGCCCCCTATTTTTCCATGATCCTCATCTACAAGGGAGAAGAAGCGTGGACGCTTCCCCCATCCTACTCGTCCTGAACCAGGCTGGCCTTGCCGCTGCCGAAGTGATCGCCAGGCGGTTTTCAACCGCCCGCATCCACGGGCTTGCCGGCCGTGTGCCGACAGCGGACACCCAGTTCAACGAAACGATCGACCATATCCGCCTGTTGTTTCAGGCCGGTCATCCGATCGTCGGCTTCTGCGCCAGCGGCATTCTGATCCGTGCGCTTGCACCGGTCTTGTCCGACAAGACAAGCGAACCGCCGGTGATCGCCGTGTCGGAAGACGGCAAGAGTGTCGTGCCGCTTCTCGGCGGGCATCGCGGTGCCAACGAACTGGCCAAGCTTCTGGCCAGCGCTCTCGGTGGGCACGCGGCGATCACGACGGCTGGGGATACCAAGCTTGGTGTTGCGCTCGACGCCCCGCCCCGCGGCTGGCGTCTCGCCAATCCGGAAGATGCAAAACCGGTGATGGCCGAGCTGCTCTCCGGCGCTCCCGTCCGCCTGGAAGGCCGCGCCGATTGGCTGAAAGAGGCAAAGCTGCAGCAGGCAGACGATGCCGCCATCACGCTTTCGGCAACCGAACATCCGGAAGAAGCAGGCCCGACGCGTCTGGTCTACCACCCGCAGCGCTATGCTGTTGGCGTCGGCTGCGCGCGCGGGTGCGATGCGGCCGAACTGATCGAACTGGTCGAGACCGAACTGGCGGGTGCCAACATTGCCAAGGGCGCTGTTGCCTGCATCGCGACCATCGACCTCAAGGCAGATGAGGCCGCTGTCAATGCTCTCGCCGCGCATCTGGATGTGCCGCTTCGGGTCTTTTCCGCAGAAGACCTGCAGCGCGAGACCCCGCGCCTGAAAAACCCGTCGCCCGTCGTCTTCAAGGAAGTCGGCTGTTACGGCGTTTCGGAAGGGGCTGCACTGGCCGTGTCCGGAGCCTTTGGAACACTGAAGGTCGAAAAGCAGAAAACCGAAAACGCAACTTGCGCCATTGCACGGTCTCCGAAGTGGATTGACACCGACACGGTCGGCCGGGCTCGCGGGCATCTGTCCGTTATCGGTATCGGTCCGGGCAAGGACGACTGGCGCACACCGGAGGCCACCAAGCTTCTGGCGGAAGCAACCGATGTTGTCGGCTACTCGCTTTATCTCGACATTGTTGACCAGCACATTACCGGCAAGACCCACCACAACTTCCCGCTTGGCGCGGAAGAGGACCGCGTCCGCTTTGCGCTGGAAGAAGCCGGCAAGGGCAAGAATGTCGCGCTGATTTCCTCCGGTGATGCCGGCATCTACGCCATGGGTTCGCTGGTCTATGAACTGTTGCACAGGAATGAGGAGTATGGCGGTGTGTCGGATGCCGCCAAGCGGGTCAGCGTCACAAATGCGCCGGGCATTTCCGCCCTTCAGGCCTGCTCGGCCCGTATCGGCGCGCCGCTTGGCCATGATTTCTGTGCGATCTCGCTGTCCGATCTCCTCACCCCTTGGGAGGTGATCGAAAGGCGCCTGAGGGCAGCGGCCGAGGGCGACTTCGTGATTGCCTTCTACAACCCGGTGTCCAAACGCCGCCGCACGCAGCTTGCAGCCGCAAAGGAAATCCTGCTGGAGCACCGCTCGGCAGCGACACCGGTCATTCTCGGCGTCAATCTTGGCCGGCCCGAGGAAACCATCCGCGTCACCAGTCTGCATGCGCTCAGCGTCGACGATGTCGACATGCTGACCACCGTGCTGGTCGGCTCGACCAACACCCGCACCGTCATGCGCGGTGACGGGAAACCTTTCGTCTATACGCCGCGCGGTTATGCCAAGCGGATCGACGCACCAAAGCCGGTGGAAGCAGCACCAGTTGCCACTGAAGCCGCGCCTTCGTCCCAGATGGCAGACGTGACGACCGACATTTCCGACATTCTCGAAACGGATGACAAATCATGACCGTTCATTTCATTGGCGCCGGACCTGGCGATCCCGATCTCATCACCGTTCGTGGCCTGAAGCTCATCCAATCCTGCCCGGTCTGCCTTTTCGCAGGCTCGCTGGTGCCTGAACAGATCGTTGCCGCCGCGCCGGAAGGTGCACGCGTCATAGACACGGCCCCGATGACGCTTGACGAGATCATCGACGAGATCAAGGCTGCCCATGAAAAGGGCCAGAACGTTGCCCGGGTTCATTCCGGCGACCCTTCCATTTACGGTGCAACGGCGGAGCAGATGCGCCGTCTGGACGCACTCGGCATCGATTATGATGTAACCCCGGGCGTGCCGGCCTTCGCGGCCGCGGCCGCTGCACTCAAGACCGAGCTGACCATCCCGGAAGTTGCCCAGACCATCATTGTCACCCGCACGGCAATGAAATCCTCGGCGATGCCGAATAACGAGGACCTGGACACGCTTGGCAAGAGCGGGGCGACGCTGGCAATTCACCTGTCGATCAGGAACCTGCGGGAAGTCGAACGCCAGTTGACGCCGCATTACGGTGCCGATTGCCCGGTGATTGTCGCCTACCGCGTCGGTTGGCCGGATGAGGCCTTCATTCACGGCACATTGTCGACCATTGCCGCAGAAGTGCGTGCCTCCAAGATCACCCGCACCGCGCTGATCTTCGTCGGCCATGCCTTGAAGCCTGCAGCTGATTTCCGCGACAGCGCCCTCTACGACGCCGACCACGTGCATGTGCTGCGCCCGAAGAAGAAGGCGAAAGCCTGAGGAACCGGCGGAACCAAACCACTTCGCGGCCTTCCACTGTCTGTCATCATCGGTATGTGGGAGGTCGCGAAACGCTTCGCAGGTTCATCGAGCAATGATTTGCCTGTCCGAGAGCGCTCATTTGCATATCGCTCCTGCCCTCGCCTAATCTCAACAGGATTAAGACCGGACAGGAGCAATCCCATGACAGATGAAAACCCACTTCTGAAACAGGCGATTTCTCTCAGCGGTGATCCCGATGCCATTCGCAAGTTCTACGCGGACTGGGCGGAGACCTACGATGCCGATCTGCTTCAGACCATAGGGTATGTCGGCCCCAGGATTGCAGCGGAAGCACTGGTAAAACGCCTGCCCAAAACGGCGCTGGTTCTGGACGCAGGCTGTGGGACCGGTCTCGTCGGGAGCGAGTTGATCAGTCGCAATTCAGCCCTGACCATTGACGGCATAGACCTGACACCGGCGATGCTGGAGCATTCGCGCAGCCGTGGGATTTACCGCAATCTGTCCCAGGCCGACATGATGGCCACGCTCTCAGGCATTGACGACAACATTTATGACGGCATCGTCAGCGCTGGCGTCTTCACGAATGGCCATGTGGGTCCGGAAGGGATCGACGAACTGCTGCGCATCGCCAAACCGGGTGCTCCCATCGTCCTGACAGTACGCGATAGCGCCTGGGAGGCCGACGGCTTCAAGGCCAAGGTCGAACAGCTGGAACAGGACGGCAAGACAAGGACGCTGGAGATCACCCATTGTCCCTATCACACCAAGGAAGACGTCTATTGCGAGCTGGTCGTGCTTGAGGTGGTTTAGGCAACAGCAATGACATGGGCAAAGGAGCCCATGACCGGTCCGGCGCGCAGCCCCATCTGTGCCAGTTCGTTGCCTTCGGCATCTTCCGCTGAAAACAGCCGCTCCGCCCCGCCTTCCGACATTATGGAGGCATAGTGGAATTCGTGTGCGGATAGCGGCATTTGCCAGGGTAGGTCACGGAGTGGCATGACTTTTCGGTAGCCGAGGTGACGCTTGCGGGTCTGAAACGAGGTTTCCAGCGGCAAAAGCCCCAGCATTTCGTGGCGTGTGCCATCGGCATCGATCATGCCCTTGCCGAGTGCCATGTAGCCACCACACTCGCCATAGATCAGCTTTCCGGTGGCTGCGGCCCTCAAGACCCCAGCCTTGAACCTGTCTGCCGCAGCCAGCTTTCCGGCATGTAGCTCCGGATAACCGCCGGGAAGAAAAATTGCATCGGCATCAGGCGACGGCGCTTCATCCGCGAGTGGCGAGAAGAACTCGAGCCTCGCGCCCTGCCTTCGCCAGAACTCCAGCAGATGCGGATAGGAAAAGGCAAAGGCAACGTCCCGGGCTATGGCAATGCACTGGCCAAGCGGCGCGGGCAGGTGTTCCCTGTTATCACCGGCAGGGCTCAGTGGTTCCGCCAATGTTTCCAGGCGGTTCAGGTCTACATTCCGGGCACACAGGTCGCTTGCCTTTTCCAGGAAGGTTTCCAGATCCGGATGCTCCCCCGCCTGGACAAGCCCCAGGTGGCGTTCTGGAAGGCCTAGTTCCTGAGCCCGCGGCAAGACACCCAGAACATCCACGGCGAGCGGTGCCAGTGCTGCGCGCAACATGGCTTCGTGGCGCGGGCTGCCAACCTTGTTGAGAATAACGCCTGCGAGATTGATATCCGGCCGGAAGCTTTGAAACCCATGAACAAGCGCTGCGACCGACTGGGCCTGTTTGCCGCAATCGACAACGAGAATCACGGGTAGATGCAGCGTTGCCGCCAGATCGGCAGCTGAGCCCTTGCCGCTGGCAGCTCCGTCGAAAAGCCCCATGGCGCCTTCGACCACGAGTACGTCATGACTGTCGGCCTGACGGTGGACAAGCATCTGCAGTGTCGCCGGGTCCATAGCCCAGGCATCCAGGTTGATGCAGGGCGTCCCGCTGGCAGCTTCGTGGAATTTCGGATCGATGTAATCTGGGCCGGACTTGGCGGAAACGACCGAACGCCCGGCAGATTTCAGTGCGCGCAGCAACGCAAGCGTCAGTGTGGTCTTGCCAGCACCTGACGATGGCGCCGCGATCAGAACACCCTTGGCGCTTGCCTTGGCAGTGTCAGCCGGCATCGGCAGAACGGGAGGATATGCGCAGGCCTAGCGGGTCGCTGTCCAGCACCTTGCCTGACAGGGCGCCGAGCCAGTCGAGCCCCTTGCGCAGACGGACAACCTCACCGACACAAACAACTGCCGGTGGTTCGATCCCGGCAGCCTTCGCTTCTTCAGCGCAGCGGCCCAGCGTGGTTTCCAGAACGTCCTGGCCTGCAAGGGACGCATTGCACACGATACCCACAGGTTCATCCACAGATCGTCCACCGGCAATCAGTTTTCCGGCTATGACGTCCAGATGCTTCATCGCCATATACATGACAATGACGGGCGAACCCTTGGCGATACCATCCCAGCTGATCGCGTCCGGGGTGAGGCCCGTCTGGTCATGGCCTGTCAGGAAGGTGACTGCCTGGTTGCAGTCCCGGTGGGTTGCGGGAATCCCCGCATAGGCCAGACCGCCGATACCGGCGGTGATGCCGGGAATGATACGGAACGGTACACCGGCCTCGACAAGGCCGAGCGCTTCCTCGCCGCCACGGCCGAAGACGAAAGGATCGCCGCCCTTCAGGCGAAGCACTCTATTACCTTCGCGGGCGTAATCGATCAGCTTCAAGGTTATGTCGCGCTGTTTCGGGCTCGGTTTGCCGCCGCGCTTGCCCGCGTAGTCAGTCACGGCTCCCGGTTTGACCCAGTCAAGAATGCTCTGATCGACAAGGGCATCAAACACGACAACATCGGCCTGGCGCAGACCATTGAGCGCATGCAGTGTCAGAAGGCCGGGATCGCCCGGACCTGCACCGGCAAGCCAAACCCAGCCGGGTTCGAACACGGGTAACCCACCTGGCAGGTCTCCCGGCAAGCCTTCATGCGGTCGGTTGTTGTCGTCTTCTCCAGTCATGGTTCCTGTTTACCCGCGTGGCCCGGTAACGCCAAGCGCTTCGGCGATCAAAAACGATGCGAAAACGACATTTCATCGCGCACATAAACTAATATGCACAAAGCGGAATTTCATCGTCTATAGAAAGAGCATGTCGAAGGAAGAGCCAAAAGAGCTGCGGCGGGGCTGGACGACGGGAGCCTGTGCGACAGCAGCCACCAAGGCGGCGTATCAGGCCCTTTTGACCGGCGATTTCCCGGATCCGGTCGAAATCACCCTGCCCAAGGGGGGCACGGCCTCCTTTGCGCTGACCCGGCATACGCTTTCAGGAAAATCGGCGTCCGCCGCCATCGTCAAGGATGCCGGGGACGACCCCGATGTGACCCATGGCGCCTTAGTCAGTGCGACCGTCAACCTGTTGCCTCCTGGTTCTGGAGTAATCTTCAGGGCCGGAGAAGGTGTCGGCACCGTCACAAGGCCTGGCCTGCCGATCCCGCCGGGCGAACCTGCCATCAATCCGGTGCCGCGCCAGATGATGCGGACGGCAATCGATGAGGTTTCTCAACTGAATGGCGGGGCCGGCGATGTCGAGATAACGGTCTCGATCGAAGGCGGCGCAGAGCTCGCCCTCAAGACGATGAATCCCAGGCTTGGTATCCTGGGCGGCTTGTCCGTACTTGGCACGACCGGCATCGTCCGGCCGTTTTCCTGCGCTGCGTGGATTGCGTCCATTCATCGGGGCATCGATGTTGCGCGCGCAGTCGGGCTGTCACATGTGGTTGGCGCAACCGGCGCCAGTTCCGAAGACGCAGTCAAGGCCCGATACGATCTGGATGAAACCGCCTTTCTCGACATGGGGGATTTCGCCGGCGGTTTGCTGAAGTACCTGCGCAGTCATCCGGTTGACCGGCTGACCCTCGCAGGCGGATTTGCGAAGTTCACCAAGCTGGCTCAAGGGGCGCTCGATCTGCATTCGGCCCGCAGCTCCGTCGACTTCGAATTCCTGCAGGATCTTCTGCGTCAGGAGAACGCTTCCGCGGATCTGATTGAACAGGCCGCCTCGGCCAACACGGCCAAGGAGGTGCTGGATGCCTCCCTGGCTGCCGGTATCGATCTCAGTGGCCCACTTGCGCGGCGAACGAAGGGCGCCGTCCGCCAGATCCTGCGCGATGCACCGGTGGATGTGGAAGTTCTGATCACCGATCGCCAGGGCAAAGTGCTGGGAGAAACAGGCTTTGACCGCTAAGGCAGATCATATCCTGCTGCTCGCCGGAACAAGCGAAGCCCGGCAATTGGCCGGAACGCTGGCGGAAACATTTCCGGAAAGTCGCCTGACCGCCTCTTTTGCCGGAGCGGTTCGTGACCTGCCTGATCTTGGCGTCCCGACACGCGTCGGCGGTTTTGGCGGCTCCGAAGGTCTGCTTGCCTTCATGCGGCACGAAGGGATCACCGTCATTGTCGATGCGACCCATCCCTTCGCTGCCCAGATGAGTCGTAACGCGGCCGAAGCCGCCAAGATGCTCAAGGTACCGCTTGTGCGCCTGGAACGGCCATGCTGGCAACCCGGTGAAGGCGACGCCTGGACAAATGTCCTGACCATGGACGATGCGGCCGAGGCCCTGCCTGATGGCGCGCGCGCCTTCCTGGCCATTGGCCGCAAGGAGATCGAGCGCTTCACTCCTCGAGACGATATTTTCGGTCTTGTCCGGATGATCGAGCCGCCCAAAACACGATTACCTCCCGCCTGGGAGTTGATCCTCTCCCGCCCCCCGGCATCTGCCGATGAGGAAGTCTCGCTGTTTCTGGAAAAGAGCATCACTCATGTGGTGACGAAAAACAGTGGTGGCAGTCGTTCCTACGCCAAGATCGAGGCTGCGCGGACCTTGAAACTTCCCGTCATCATGATCGCCCGGCCAGAACTGCCGGAAGCCGAAACTGCTCCAACGAATTCAGCGCTCGTTGACCGGTTACGGCAGATCCTTGCACGTGGGAGCTAGCGCGAAACGCCGGACCTGGAAAATCTGATTTTCATCAGGGCAAACAGAAAACGCGGTATGCCTATGACATAGCGGCGGAACAGGCGGCGAGGTTCCTGCAACAGGCGGAACAGCCACTCAAGGCCAGCGGCCTGAACAATCTTCGGTGCGCGGACAACGGCCCCGGACATGAAGTCAAACAGCGCCCCGACCCCGATCGCGACCGGAACTGCCAGCGCCGACCGGTTCTCAACGATGAAAGTCTCCTGCCTGGGGTTCCCCATGGCAACAAGCAAAAGGTCTGGCTTTGCCTCGTTGATCCCCTGGCACAAGCTGTCCAGTTCATCGCTTGCGAAATAGCCGTCCCGGTAGCCAACCACCTGGTGCTTCGGATAGGCAGTCTCGATATGCTCCTTGGCAAGGCGAACCTGTTCTTCCTTGGCGCCGAGCAGATAGATCCGCAGCGGAATGCCGATGTTCGCCAGGATCCGGGGAATGAGGTCAGTCCCGTTCAGATTTTCCGGAAACGGCTCTTCCCTGAGCAGCTTGCTGGCAAGACTGATACCGATCCCGTCGTTCAGAAGCGTCATTTTCTGGAGTGTTGCAGCGTAGCGGGGATCATCCATCGCTGACAGGAGCGTATGGGCGTTGCAGATGGCAATATCGAGGTTCTGCCGCTTTTGAACGGCGGCCTCGACAAGCTGGATGGCATCCCGGGAGCGAAGACGCCCGATGGCAAACGGACCGATAGCGGTTGCTTCGATCCGGCACCCCAGCAGTTCACTCTCGAAATCTTTTGCCAGCATTCCGTTCCCAGTCTCCCCTTTACGTTCGTCCCGGTTACGACGGCGGCGAACGCATTAGAGCAATATCCGATCGGTCTCTAAGCAGTTGTAAACATAGCCGTTAGAAAGTTCGTAGTTACCGATATTTAATGGGCCTGACGGGCACGTTGAATCGGAGGGAAAATCAGTCGGCGGTTTCCAACGGTTCACGCCATCCCCGCTTCGGCACGTCACTACGCTCAAACCGCGCCCGCTCCTTGAGCGCCTTGGCAGGATTACCTGCATAAACAGTCCATGGAGCCAGGTCTTTCACCGTTACCGCACGCGCTCCCAGAACAGCTCCCTCACCGACACGAACCCCGGGGCCAACAAAGGCTTCAGCGGCAACCCAGCTATAGGCCTCCAGAACGATGGGTTTTGCGATCAGCAGGAACTTGTCGTCGTTGATGTCATGCGTTCCCGCGCAAATGTGCGCGCGCTTGGAGACGACACCGTACCGGCCGATCGTGACAGGGCCCATGTTGTAGATATCTGCGCCGTCTGCGATCGCGGCGAAATCCTCCAGGATCAGGTTGCCCGGATGCCATATCCTGGCGGATGGAGCCACATAGACCCCCTCCCCCACTGTCGCTCCGAACTGTCGCAAGAGCCAACGGCGCCAGCCATGCAACGGCTGCGTCCAGGAGGCCAGAAGGAACCAGACTATGCCCCAGAGGATACGGAACAGCCTGTTCTTCAGGCCGAAGCTTTGCGCGCCGAGCGCCCTGGCGTCCCTGTCTTCGTCGATCTGGTTCGGCATTCATCGTCCTCCTGCGCAGTTTCCACCAGCAGGTTGTTCGTGAAACGTGTTCCCGGCCAACATGGGGACGCCACTCAACCTTGGGGGCTGCCTGCCGGCAATGTGACGAACTGTCGTTTAAAGTTAGTTATTTTTGTCGATTGTACATTTCCGCTCTCTCGTGACGCTCCAGAATGAGGCCGTTGGTGACGCAAGGTCGCGGCATTCACTCTTTATTGAAACGTAATGAGAGAAGTTTGCCCCGAAAATGACGATCAACCAGGCTGATGGAACGACCTGCGGCCTTGTTGCAATCAAAGACTGATGAGCGCGGCCCAACCGTTCTGCCGCTAATATTCGCTGCCGAGGGAAACAATGGACACAAGAGCAGAATTCGGTGAACCGGGTGCAGCAGCACCCCTCATCCTGCATCTGAGCGCCGACTACCCGAACCCGCAGCAATTCCATCGCAGAACCACCGCAATCGAGCGTCTCGTCACCGGCGTGGACTTCGGCAGGCACATCGTCGTGACGATGGACCGGACCAGCTTCCCCTGGCAGGCCAGCTTCAAGGATTGCGGTGAGATAAAAGGCGTGCGGCTATTCTCCTACCGCTATTTCGGCCTGCCGATGGGTATAGGTCTCGCCTCGGCGATGCGACGTATCGCAAGACATGTGTTTAAGACGCTGAGGACCGAGCACGAGACGCCTGCCCTCGTTCACGCTCATAAACTCTCGTTTGAAGGCATCGCGGGATTGTGGCTGGCGGAACGGTTTGGACCGGATACCCGGCTGTTCATTTCCGTTCGCGGTGAATCGGAACGCAAGATCCTGCTGTTCAAGCCGACGTACCGGAGCCTGATGCGCCGGATCGCGGCACGTGCAGACAAGATATATCATATCTCCGCCTGGTTCCGGGACACCTACCACAGGTATGTTCCAGCGCAGCCTGAGAAGGAAAGACTGCTTCCAAACATTGTTGGGAACTCCACCAGCAAAGTGCCGGTAAAGGATCCGATCCCCCGGTTCGTCAGCGTGTTCGATCTGGACATGCGCCGCCGAAAAGGCATGTCCGACCTGCTGCAGGGATTTGCCGGTTTCCAAAAAACACACCCGGACATCGGACTGGACCTGATCGGCCCAGGCAGTGCGGAGGCCATGGAAGCGGCGAAAAAGGAAATTGCCGAACTGGGGCTCGGCGACAGCGTACGGATTCTTGGACCGATGAACAGCAAGGACCTGTTCGAGGTTCTGCCGCACTATCTTGCGATGGCATTGGTCAGCTACAACGAGACCTTCGGGATGGTCTACCTGGAAGCGCTGTTTGCCGGTTTGCCGATTATCTACGGCAAGGATACGGGTATCGACGGTTATCTTGATGACATCGATGTCGGTATCGGCGTGAAACCCGGTGATGTCGCTGGAATTGCGGCCGCTTTCAAGGAATTGGCGGAAAAATCAGCTCACTATCGCAGCCAGATAGTGGCAAGCGAGCAAATCTTGCACGACCGGTTCAACCCTGCAATGATCCTTGAAAGTTACCGTCAGGACCTGGAATCTGTCTTGACCCCAGATCAACAACGGAGCCGCACGTGACCGCAAAAAAGTCGAAGCGCCTATGGTCCTGGCTGACCGCGCTTGCTTTTGGTCTGGCTTTCCTCGTTTTCGTTGGTGGTTTTCTGTATCTGGACGAACGTCAGAACGCTATCGCTGCCGGAACTCAGGCAGCGAAGGAGGAGACGATTTCGATCCCCAAATTCAAACGGGGTATCAATGTTTCCAGGCTGCAAAATTTTGCCTATCGGGATCCCGAGCGGCCGGGAAAATATCTCTGGCCACCGTTCCGGGGCGAATTGTCCAAGGTCTCCGACGCCGAACTTGAACGCCTGCGCGCGCTCGGGTTCGACTTCATTCGCTTTCCGATCGACGCCGGCGTCTTTCTGGCCGCGACGGACAGCGAACGCCGCATATTGCTGGATGATACGAAATCCATAACGGTTCGCTTACTGGACAGCGGCTTTACCGTGATGGTCGATCTGCATCCGGCTGCGTATCTCACGGAATGGGCACCTGTCGACATTTTGCGCGATGCACCCGATGGCCCGCGCTTTCAGGCCTACTCCGATCTTGTGGAAGAAGTCGCCAAGCGGATCCGCGATCTGCCGACGGACAAGGTCGCGCTGGAACTTATGAACGAGCCGCAGGGCGTCTGTTTCGAAGAAGACAGCCAAGACTGGTCAGTCTCTCAAAAGCAGCTGTATGACAGGGCGCGCAGTGTTGCGCCAGACCTGCCGATTGTCCTTACCCCGGGCTGCTGGCGGTCCATGGAAGGCCTCGAGTACATGAGTCTCGACGGCTACGACGACAAGATCATCGTCGACTTCCATTTCTACGAGCCCTTCTATTTCACCCATCAATCCCTCCCCTGGGTATTGGACCCTCTCCGCTATATCGCGGGCCTCAGCTATCCCTGGACAGCGGGTGACGTGGAGACTGCCGAAGAGAGGACACGTCAGCATATCGCCGCCCTAAAGGCAGCCGATGTCGACGTTCCCGACTATGCCTTCGACAAGGCGATGGACGGTGTCAGGGACTACTATAAACGTGAAAGACCTGACCGGAATTTCATTGAAAGCCGCTTTGACACGATATCGCAGTGGGCGGAAAAACATGACATTTCCCCGGACCAGATCGTGCTTGGCGAATTCAGTGCTATCCGTCCCCCGAAAGGACTTCCGGACGATGGAAGCAGGCTTGCCTGGATCAAGGACGTCCGCACAGTGGTGGAGGAACGCGGCTTTGGCTGGGCGTTGTGGGACTACTACGAAGGCTTCGGTCTGATGACCGACAACGTCAAAAGAACCGTCGAGCCGGCTATGGTCGATGCCTTGGGGCTCAACGCAGACGCGCTATGAACCGCGCCATCCAGGCACGACAGTTGATGCGGAATTTGCAGTCGACTGTGCGAAATCGTGACTGATAGATTGAGCTGACAGCTGCGAATCATGCCTAGTGACTGACCTAGCGGTGCGGGCCGGCAGAAAGCTTCTGCAGCTGCAATTGATCTGGAGACTGGGATTTGACAGTTCACCCCGTTGAACAGTCCGGGCCACAGGCCGCCATGCACGGGCAAACGTTGCTGGACAGGATCTTCAACTGGATTCCGGTGCTGCTGCTCGCCTATCCGATGTTGATCAGCCCATTCTTTCTGGTGTCGTCCGGAGGTGAAGACACCGCGGCCAACATCAGCGCGTCAAAGTCCAACGCATTGAACCAGTTGTTCTGGATCTGCCTGTTCATGGTTCTGCTGGTATCGGCGGGGCGACGCTTGCTTAACGCATTTACGGTTCTGAAAAGTCCGCTTATCTGGATCCTGATGCTTTATCTGCTGCTCGCTGTCACGAGCGTGCTCTGGTCTCATGCACCCGGAATTGCGTTTCGCCGCGTGGTCTTGCAGATCATCATTGTGATGAGCCTTGTGATTTCGGTTTCGTTCACGGACGACGCCCGCTCACTGCTAGGCCGACTGATGCTGCTGATGAATACCGTTGTTCTGATGAATGCGGTTGCAGTCGTCCTGCTACCGCCGACACCTATCGGTCACGCAGGCATCTACACCCAGAAAAACAATCTGGGCGCGGTCATGGCTTTGGCCATGATGTTCAATATCTACGGATTTCTGGTTTCGCGCGGTTTTCTGAAACGTTTCGGCATGCTGATCATTTCGGCACTGGCTTTTGGCCTGCTTGTTCTCAGCCAGTCGAAAACATCCCTCGGGCTTGCCGTCCTCATGCCGATCATCGCCTATATTGCAGTCGGCATGGCCTTCCTCTTCCGTATCAATGCCGCATTGCTGCTGATTTTCGGAGCGGTTACCGGCGCCGTTCTTCTGTCCTTCCTCTCGCTCCTTACGCGGTTCGGGTTCTCGGACCTGTCTCTGTTCCTGTTCAATGACGAGACCTACACCGGCCGGACGTTCATCTGGGCGTTTGTCGTGGATGTGATTTCCAGAGCCCCGGTACTTGGCCAGGGCTATGCCTCTTTCTGGGCCACGGGGTCCGATTCAATTGCCTTCCGTGAGGCGCCGGGTTTCGTCATTTTGCTGATCCAGGCTCATAACGGTTATCTCGATGTCATGCTCGAACTCGGCATTGTCGGAATTTCGCTATTGTTCCTGGTTATCCTGACCGCTCTGTTTTCCGCAGCCCGGGTCGTTACGCTGGATTACCGGATTGCCTCTCTCTGCTATTCGTTGATCCTCTTCGTCACCTGTCACAACATGCTGGAGAGCGCCTGGTTTCGTTCCTTTTCCCTGAACTGGCTGATTTTCTTGCTTGCCGCGCTACTGCCGCATGCAGTGGTTCGCACCTGGGACAATCGTTCGCAGAACTAGTGCCCCCCTCTCTGGCCGCAGGCAAATGACAGCGGGCTTCGTGGTGTCGGAGCACCGTAGTCTTGCCGCAAATTAGCAGTTCACTAACCATAAGTGCTTACAAGCAATAAGACGCATGCCCGCGAGGACATAAGGTGACTTTTTGTGGACCCCAGACAGGTAGAAAACCCGGCTTACGATAAGGTGGCCCTTCAAGGCCGCGACGCCATTGCTCTGGACATCCTGTCCATTTTTCAGGTCTTGCGCCGCCGCATCTTCCTGATCGCGGCAATTGCATTTGTTTTTGCAGCGTTGACTGCCGCCTACTCCCTGACCATCACACCGATCTTCAGAGCCTCCTCGCAAGTCCTGTTTGACCCAACTGTCCGCCAGCCTTTCGATGACCCGAACCGCCCGAGCCGCACGGGACAAGGCTCGGAAGTGATCGACAGTCAGATGTCGGTCATCCATTCCGACACAGTGCTGCGCCCCGTCGCCCGGGAAAACAACCTGGCTGAAGATCCTCATTTCGGCGAAGGCAAGCCGGGGCTGATGAGCCAGTTCAAGAGCCTGATCTTCGGGGCAACCAAGAAGGACGCCGCAACGCTTGAAGCGCAGGAGACCGCCGCGGTCGAAGCTCTTGCAGATGCAACCAGCGTCAAGCGCGTTGGTCAGACCTTCGTCATCAATATTGCCGCGGAATCCCCTTCACCGGTCCAGGCTGCCGTTCTGGCGAATTCGATCGCCGAGAGCTATCTGTCCGACCAGAAACGGCAAGTTGACCTGGCCTCGGACGAAGCCGCCGCCCAGATCGATGATCGGCTGGTGGATTTGCGGGAACGCCTGAGGCAAGCCGAAGAAGAAATCCAGAAATTCCGCGCGGCCAACAAGCTGCAGAACTCCGACGAGGGGTCGCTGCTGACGGGACAGGAACTGACCGGACTGAATTCCAGGCTCATCGATGCCCGTGCGGCACTGGCGGAAGCAACCGCCAAATACGATGAAATCCAGCGGGTTCTGCAGAGCGGTGTCGACGCGGAATCCATCGGAGATGTGGTCAACTCCCCCACGATCTCCTCACTTCGCCAGCAATATGCCACGGCTGCACGCACGGAAGCTCAGCTGATGGCCGATCTTCTGCCCTCACATCCGTCTGTCGTGCAGGCAAGATCCCAGCTGGAACGGTTGCGCAATCTCATCCGGGACGAAATCAGGCGGATTGCGGAATCCACACGCATCGATGTCCAGGTCAATCAGGAACGGGTTTCCAGGCTCGAGCAGCAGCTCGATTCCACGCGAAATCTTTCCGACGTTGACCAGGCGGCTTCCATCAGGTTGCGTGAATTGGAAACGGAAGCACAGGCAACACGGCAGCTTTATGAGATAGCACTGAGCCGGGCCAAGGAAATTTCGCAGCTCGACCAGGTTGTTCTCCCCAATGCCCGCATCATTTCGCCTGCCATTCCACCGGAAAGCCCGGTCTACCCGAAACGGAAGATCATGGTGGTGCTGGCCGGAATCCTGGGTCTGCTGTTCGGCACCATAATCGCCGTTGGTGGCGAAGCCATTCGCATTGCCAAAAAACACCTGTTGCCGGAGTTCCTGCAGAACCCCGAACCTGCAATGGCCGTCGCCGGCCCTGCACAGTCGCTTGCTCCCGTAACCACGGTTGTCGACACCTCCCACAATGCACGCTCATCAGTGGGGCTGCCGGGAACGCGGACGAGAAGCAAACGCACTCCCTCCAGGCAGGTGCCCCAATCAGAACCCGGGCTGAAAGTTATCAGCCAGCTGCCCTGGCTGACGGAAACCGACGAAAACGGCAGTGTCCGTCCGCTCAGCTCCGACGCCATCTCTGCCGTACAAGATGCGATCGAGCAGTTTTATTCGGACGACGCCGGACCTGGATGGTCTTTCGGACAAGGCGTTGACCAGATCATTGCATCCATCCAGAGCGCGCCTGCCCAAAACGGCACGCGGATCGTCTTTCTGACCTCTCCCGCCCTTGGCCATGGCCAGACCATTGCTGCCCTTGCCCTCGCCCTCGGGGCGGCCCAGCGCGGATTGCACGTGCTCCTCGCCGATGGTGAACCGAAACAGCGAATGCTCAGCCACGACCTGAGCATCGACGATATGGAAGACATTGGCGGAACGCTTCGCGAAAGGGTTGTCGACTACGACGAGCTGGATATTTCCTTTCTTTCGCTGGTCTCCGGATTGCCGAAGTACAAGCACCACCGGATGAACATCCGCGAAGCTTTCGATTTCGCAGACATCGCACGTGACTACGATCTTGTAATCATCGATGGCGTTGCCCTGCCGCAACTTGTCGAAGATGATCCGCTCGCAGGCCTTTCAACGCAATTCCTGGTCACGGTTGCCGAGCGTGAAGAAGATCAGATCTCGATGCCGATCCTGTCGCGTGACCTGCTTACGATCGCAGAAGGTCGACCTTCCGGTCTCGTGCGAACGATGACCGGCACTCCGCCGCCATCACGCCGTAAATACGCGTGAAACGGATCAGCTGACGCATCACTTGCGAGATCTTGAAGCGGAGACTTTCGCAACGAAGTCAGTCAACAAGGCGAACATCTGTTGACGGGCGGCGATAGGTGTCAGGTTATGATCCGCATCCTGCAGGCCGTGCATCTCGATGTTCGGATAGGCTTTCAATCCATGCCGGTCGACGCCGAACCAGTTGTGTAACTCAAGAAGCCCCCGGTCGTTGTCGCTATAGACGAGGGACACCGGGACATCACGTTGCTCGAGTTTCTGAAGGCGACCGGTCAGGACCTTGAAGAGCCGGTAATGGCGTGACAGATTGCCAAGAACAGGAGCCAGGGTTCGGTCGACCTTCAACTTCACGGGTCGGGTTACCTTTTTCAAAGCGGAAACCAGATTGATTTCCCCTGACAGAACCCGTTTCAGGGTCGCTGTATCGACCGCCTTGCGTCCATAACTGGACAGCGTCTGTATCGGCTCACGGATAGCCTTGTCCACGTTTTCGTCCGGATCCCAGACCAGTTTGCGTGAGTTCACCAGAAAGGCCGCAGTGACGCGGTCATCGTCTGCAGCCGCCAGAAGGGCGAGATAGGCACCGCTGCAACGGCCGAACAGGATAACGTTTTTCACCCCGGTCCGTTCCTTGACGAACCCGACGGCGGCTCTGACATCCTCCAGTTGCCTGTCAGAATAAAGAACCTGGGACGGCTGATCCGGCCAATAACAGCTCTCACCGATACCAGCCAGATCCGTGCGCAGGACCGCGCAGCCGCTTTCCGCAAGAGACCTGGCAAAGCCGACCGACATGCGTGCCCAGCCAATGGAATGGTCATATCCGGAATTGAGCATGATCACCGCCGTTTCCGCACATTTGCCACGGGGGCTCGCGAGCACGCCGAAGAACATTTTGTCGGGCCCGAAACGCAGCGCCTCCTCCTCGACATCCGGCAATGGCTCCGACACCGCAGAGATTTCGGCAAGAGCTGCAGTCTCCAATTGCCCTGCCGGGAAATTGGCCTTCACCCAGGTTACGATCCGATCCAGCGTTTGAACCGGGGGGACGGACAGGGTCGGGTCGGACACATAGTCGACGTACCCCTCAAACGACAGGCTCTCGAACTCCAAACCGTTTTCGGCGTAGTGATCTGCAAGTTTCTGATCGCCCGGATGGTCGGCCCTTTGAACAAGCAATGTCTTCAATCCGGAGGGCAATTCCGTCTTGTAGAGATTGAGCGATTTGATTTCGTCGGCCGTTGCGGCCGAGAGCACGAAACCGCCAGCCATCAACCCGCCCTCGGGACCATCCGACGCACTGACCAGGAACGTCGGCTGCGTCAACGCAGTCCAGGCTGCGAGTTCCCGCAGATAAGCTCGTCCCTGGGCAACTGGCGCCATTAGAACTTGTCCTGCAATCTCTCCGTCTGCTGCCAGGTTGCTTGCGAGACTTGCACCTATCCCCTGTCCGACCACGACAACCCGATCCGGGTTTGCCAATCTCTTGAGTTCGGAAAGGGCTGTTCGAACGGAAGCCTGCCATGCCGACTTGTCCTGAATATCCGCGCTGTCCCCGTGTGAATTCGCGGTTGCCGGATAGTCGAACCGCAGACATGGGTACCCGGATGCAGCGAATTTTTCGCCGAGCATCCTGTAGCTTTTCCGGGAACACAGCTCCTCATACCCCCAGGGGCTCAAAAGCAGGATTGCTGTGCCTCCCGCAGCTGGATGAAAATAACCAGCAAGCCCATCGAACGAGATCGGCAAGGCCACAGGAGACGTTCCGGCAACAGGTGTGGCAGAGGAGGTATCAAAACCTTGCCGGTTCATATCACGTGCGAGCTCCAGCTTCATGGCGGGTGGAAGGCGGTCCTTCCAAAATTCCGGGGCATCTTGCGCCTTTTTTCTAAGCCATTGTTTAATAATGCTGCAGGAACTTCTGGTGCATTAAAAGATCGTCTCACATCCTGTTGATTGCTTCCAACTCTGCTTCGGAGCCCAGTCTGAATGGAAAAAGTTTCCGTCGCCATAGCAAGCATTGGCCGTGAAACCTTGCTCGATACGTTACGTTCCCTGGCGGCGGTGACCAAACCGGTCGGGATAGAGTTCAACGTGCTGGTGGCCGATGATTCCAAATCCGGTGCGGCGACCAAACTCGTGGCAAGTCACCCCATCAAGTCGCTGGACGTGACCTGCCTTGCCGTGGCAAGCGGTAATATCTCTTCAGCCCGCAACGCATTGCTCGATGCAGCTGATGGCGACTGGCTGATATTTGTCGATGACGACGAATGGGTGGAGCGCAATTGGCTGGAAAAACTCTTCGCCTGCCAGAAAGACTTCAACGCAGACGTCGTGATTGGCCCGGTAAAACCACGCTATCCGGACAATACGCCCGAGTGGATGCGGCGTGCGAACCCGCTTTACACGGACTGGGGGCACCGGGGAAAAAGACTTTACACCGGCCGGGGCGGCAACACGCTGGTGCGGGTTGGTTTTGTTCGTGCGCTGGAACTGAGATTTGATGAAGCCTATGGCCGGACAGGTGGCGAAGACACCATCTTCTTTGCTCATGCAGCCGAACGCGGGGCCCGTATCTTTGCCACGGACGATGCGATCGCGCACGAACATGTTCCACAAGACCGATTGTCGACGAAGTTCATTCTCAGCCGCGCGACACGGTCAGGCCAATCCTATGGCCAGATGCGCCTCGCCCGGCATCCAGACCCTTTCTGGCACGTTTTTTTTCGCATTTGGAGCACTGGCAAAATGTGCAGTTGCCGGTGTTTTAGCGCTCGCATTCCGGCTTCTCGACAGGGGACGTTCTTTCCGGATGCGGCAAAAACTTGCGCTCAATACAGGCAAGCTGCGCGCTGTATTCAACCTGCCCCTTGCAGAGCTCTATAGAAAACCGGATTGAACCAGCTGGCGCCTACGCCTCGGACATGCCTTCAAATGCGGAATTTCGCGCGCCGTGCGAAGGCATAGAGGGAGCTTTTCAGGCGCTTCTTGGCCGAAAACATCGGCGGGATGTCACGATCCGGGTCGAAACCATTTGCAGGCGAAAAGCGCGGACAGAACCATGCCGTCTGATAGGCAAGTCCCGGTGTGCTTGTGAAGACCCGCCGGTACCCGGCTTCCTTGAGACGATGCAAAACGTTCGCGTCCAGAGCACCGAACGGGATCGCCGCTTCTGTGACAGCAGCCCCTACCGCATCCTCGATTTTCTTTCGAGCGTCGTAAAGTTCCCGTTGAAAGCCGGCAGCATCCAGCTTGCGCCAGTCGACATGGTCGTGGCCGTGGCTGCCGATGACCGATCCCGACGAAACAATCTCCCGCATCTGTTCCGCGGTCAGATAGCCCTTTGCCCCGATACGTGCAGCCAGAACGAAAAAACGACCTGGCCGGCCCGCCTCCACTAGGGCTGGCAGCCCAACCTCGAAATCAGACAGGTTGCCGTCATCAAAGGTGATTTCCAGCTTCACTCCGTGTTTCTGCTCAAGTGCAGGAAGGCGTTCAATTGTGCGCTGGTAAGTCTCTATCGGGACGAAGTAATGGCTCTCTTCCGGCGAAACAGGCACCGCTGGTACACCAATACCGTGGAAAGTGAGAACCTGCGTTTTTGCCAGCATTTTTTCTCCGCCTTTTCGAACAGGACGCCAGATCCTTGACGCAGGGAAGTTAAAATAGTTTGTGCAGGTTCGCGTTGCCTGCCTATTAACGGCGCAGTCAGGTTTGGCACCTAGTTTCTGTTGTGACTTATCCGGGGGGCAGATACACAAAATCCGCTCCTGCGGTCCAAGGCCAGCGGCCACGGATCCCGCTTTTTTCGATCAACGGCCCACGCCTCGAGGCAATTTCGTGTCAATGAATTCCAGTTCGGCATCGAGAAAATTTCGCGCGCTTTATGACAAGGCCCTTGGCCTCTCACGACGCCCGCTTGTTGCCAATACAATTTCCTACACGATCAATTTTGGTCTCTTGCTCGTCATTCAGCTCGTCTTTTTCCTGTTCATTTCGCGCGCCTTGGGGGCAGCAGACTACGGTCTGTTCATCACCATCGTCAGCGTCTCCATCATGGCCGGTTTCCTGGTCGGTTTGGGCAGTGAATACCTTCTCCTCCAGCGGGTCGCGGTTGAGCCTCAGTCTTTCGACAGATACCTCGGGCATTCCCTGATCATGATGGGACTTACCTTTCCGTTTGTCCTGCCCGGGACAATCGCTTTGTTGTACGTCCTCATCGGCGATACCGTTCCGCTATCGACTATCGCGATTGTCACTCTTTCGGATCTGCTCCTCACAAAATTGGTGATCTTGTCCGCGCAATCCTACATGGCCTTCGACCGGGCCAGAAAACAGATTGTCATCAATGTTCTGGCTGCTTCGTTGAAACTCGCTTTCCTGTTTGTTGCCACGCTTCTCCCCGGAAGTCTCACGCTCCAGGAATGGGCGTGGTGGTATTTCGCCGCCGGAATTCTTTCTGCTCTTGCGGCTTGCTGGCTTGTTCTGCGTGATCTCGGCCGGCCGACCTTCACCCTGATCCGGGACGACCTGAAACTCAGCCTTCTCTATTGCATCGAGTTTTTTGCCATCGGCGGCATGAAGGATCTGGACAAGCCGGTGGTCGTTCACACTTTGAGCGCAGATGCAGGCGGGCAGTACGCAGCCGGGTTCCGCATCATCGACGCAGCCTCAGCGCCTGTCAGAGCGTTTCTCTATGCAACCTACACCCGCCATTTTCGCCAGGCACAAGATGGGCAGGCAAGCAGCCTTGCTTTCGGCGTCAAGCTGTTGCCAGTGACGGTATTCCTCGCCTTGCCGGTCGCAGTTTTCCTGTTGCTGATCGCCGGTTTCATTCCCCTTGTTCTGGGAGAAGATTTCGCAGAAACACCGACAGTCGTTATGTGCCTTGCGTTTTATCCGCTCCTGATGGGGCTTTCCGGTGTAGGGGCGGACATCTTGCGAGCCACCGGTCGTCAACGCGTGCGGATGGCGCTGCTTATCAGCACCAGCCTCCTGCTGATACCCGTCGTCAGCCTTGGCGCTGCGTTAGGAGGCCTGGCCGGGGCAGCGCTTTTCCGCTTTGGCGTCCAGATTGCTTTGACCGCGGGCACCTGGTTCTTCATTTTCTGGACAAAGGCACCTGCGCCCGAACCAGAGGAAACCGCAGGCTGATCCGTCGCTTCCAGAAAGGCGTCAGAAGGGCACGCGCCCGGCGAAGTTCAAGGCCGTAAGTTGCCCTTTGGGGGCTGCCTGATCATCGCTTTCTTCGTCTGGCGTTTGTTGCAGTTGAATACACTTCGCCTCGCCCGGAGCCAGATGGAACCAGTTATCCTCCGCCTCAAATCCGGGAATTGCAACGACGGTCGATTGCAGGAAGCGCTTGGCGCAGATCATCAGCGACCATCTGCCAGCCTCGTCCTGTTCCACACTCACCTCGGGAGCTTCGAAATGGCGATGCAGTCCTCGGCCGAGCGGGAAATGATGCGCCTCGGAAATGAGTTCTCCGGTTTGCGTATCGAACAGACGCACCACGGTTACATCATGCGAGGGTGGGCCGAAACGATAGGCGTAGGTGACGTCGAAGAAGGCTCCGATCAGGTCCACTGCATTGAGCGTCTGCGCACTGTTCGGCGCCAACAACAGCTCCCTGTCTCCTGAAACCACCGGCAGCTGGCCATCCCTCAGGCAGGCAATGCTGATCCTGACCGGCTTTTCCTCTGCCCGTTCGTTGAGGACGTGAATGGCAAGGCCGTTCGTGCCTTCGTCGGTGACACAGGCAATTACCGGCCTGAATGTGCGCTTGAGGGCATACCACGCGGGTTTGGGCCGTCCGGCTGCATCAACAAGTCCCCACCCGGCACCAATCAAGAGGTCGGAAAGGGTCCAGACCAGTGCCCCCTGGCAATTGGACCCGGGCCGTCGCCATTCGGAAAAGGTCTCGGACATGACCTCACCGGTGACCGCCCGTCCGAGGTCGAGGTATCTGTCCGGATCGCCGTATCGCAGCGCGGCCGGATCGACACCGTAGAGCAGCTTCAGATAGTGATCGCGCACATCCTCGAAGTCCCAACCGGCTCCACGATCACGCGGCACCCGTGCCTTCCAGCGTGGATCATGCCCCGGTTTCACCGGCAATCCTTCTTCCAGGCTTTGCTGGACGGGAATATTGGAAAACGCGAGGCACTCACCTGCAAAGCGGACATCGGCCCGTCTTGCGTCTTCCAGAGGCCGCAGATACGCCCCGACGCCGTAATAGTGGGCGATGCCTTCGTTGGGGGAGAACGGCAGGACCCCGCCGCATGGCGAATTTGCTGCATAGGGCACATCCGGCCGCAGCTCTGTGGCAATAGCCGGCAAGATCTCCTCGCACAGCGGCCCCTTCCAGCGATCCTCGGAAAGCCCCATCATGGCGCCCTGCTGGTAGATCTCGCTTCCACCGCACAGAACGGCAAGTGAAGGGCTGCCCATGCTTTCATCCAGCTGATCGCGCAGTTCCGCTTCGATCTCCGCGACGAAGGCGGCATCCTTCACGGGGTAATCGTAGTTGGCGAACTGAAAGTCCTGCCAGACCAGCAGGCCCAATTCGTCACATAGCTCAAGGAAGGCGCGGCTCTCGTAAAGCATCGTCCCGCCGATGCGCAGCATGTTCATGCCTGCGTCCCGGGCTTTTTCCAACAGAGGGCGATAGGTTTCGCGGCTGGACGAGAGGTTCAGGAGATCCGCATTGGTCCAGACGGCGCCCCGGCAGAAGACCGGCACACCGTTGATCTTCAGGCCGAAGCTGCGTCCATCGGCACCGTGGTCCGCCTCGATCCGGCGGAAGCCTGTCTTGCCCAGTGAAAGAGTATTGTCAGCGGCCTGAACGGTTACGTCGTAAAGAGCAGGCTCGCCGTGTGTGTGTGGCATCCAGGGCTTGGCGCCCTCAGGACGGACGGTCGCCGCATAGCAACCGTCGTCCTGAAGGCTCATCTTCGCCGATGCTCCCGCGCAAGTCAGCACCGGAACGGCATCCGTATTTTCGAGCCTGACCGTAACTGACAGCGCGGCTGTGCCATCCGGAGCCAGGTCCGCAAGAATATGCTTTTCAACAATACGCGGCGTCGTCTCGGGTTCGAGCCTGATTGGGCGGTATGGGCCAACCGCATGGATTTCCGGGCACCAACCGGGCATGTGACCGAGAAGCGTCGTCCGCACGAGCCTCAGCCCCTGGCTGGTTGCCAACTGAGGCTTCCACCGGGCGCGCGGCCCCTTTGCGTTCAAGTGCGGCTCTAGCGCGCGAAAGCAGATTTTCAGAACGTTGCGATCGGCCAGTTCCACGGGAACATTGTATTTGCGGAACATGTTCCGGCTGGACAGCACCTCAACGTCGTTCAGGAAAACCTCGGCAATGGTCGCCAACCCCTCCAGGTGCAAGCTATATCGGCCCGGCGGGGCGTCGAACCAGGCTTCATACCAGACGTCCTTGCCATGAAGGGGAACGGGATTTTCCGGGTCGTAAAGTCCTGCATCCGTCAGAGCACCGGCGACGGTTCCCGGAACGTGTGCCGGAACGAAATCCCACTGATGCCCCGTCGAAAGCGAGGTTTCAAAGGCACCGGGCTCTGTCATCGACAGTGCCCAGGTCACTTCACCCAGGTCGATCATTCAAGCCCCGGCAGCGCTGACTACGGGAGTAAAACGTGTTTCCTGATCACCGTAGTGGGTGTCGAGAAGTTGCATCAGGTTGTCCCAGGCGTTGACTGCCGGCAGCAAGCCTTCGTCCAGCCCCTGAAACTTCTTGCGCATGACGGCGCGCGCCAGTTTGAACTGCACCATCTTGCAGGTGGAGGAAATGGTCTTGGCCATTTGCGCACCCTCGGTCAGATCGTCCCTGCCTTCCGCAACCAGCCATTCGAGATAGGACGAAAACAGCTCGAAATTCGCACCGAGCTGGCGCAGCGTGTTGAAGGCATACAAGTGGAAGAAGCCGAACTCGCGTTCGCAGATCTTTTCCACCTGTGCCGGGAACACCTGTGCAAAGGCAGCAATCGGGTTTTGCTTTGGGCGGCGCTTCAGGTGATGGCGCAGAAGGCCTTCCGAAACGTTCAGGATGTGAGCCGGTGTTGGCAGTGTGTCCGGAACCTTCACGAATTCCGTGTATGGCAGGAACGGCGTCGGCTTTTCATGTGCGCCGCGCTGGAACACTCCGTCGAAATCGTCACCTTCCAGCCGGTGCAGGCCCAGACCATGGAAATATTCCATGGTCCTGGCTTCAAAATCCATCCAGTTGACTGCGATCGTGGTCTTGCCGTGGGCCTCGTGATAACCGACACCGTGTGTGTCCGGCAGGAAATAGCTGTCGACTTCGACCAGTGACAAGCGGCCCCGTTCGATCTGTTGCCGGACGTGGGCTTCCACCCGGTCGTAGATCGCAAGTTCGGTGACCTTGAGACCATAAAGCGCTTCCAGATCCTCCAGCGGCACCTTGAAGAAGGTGAACTGGTCCCCTTCAAAATCCTGGGTGACCGAATAGGACAGACAAGCCTCCGCCGGCAGACCAAGCGACGGCAATACCTCGATCCAGACATCAAGATAGCAATTGGTTTCGGGCCAGTCCCGGTCCTGGGAATGGAGCGGGCTACGCACGTAGGTCGCCGCATTGAAGCGGTCAAACACGGCTTGCGTCATGTTGCGTCCCCTCATCCCCAAAGCGTGGCACGGACGCCTTCAGGCCATTTGGACGTGTCGAAACCATGATGGCGGAAGAGCGCCAGCGCCAGTCGTTCCAGACCGAAGCCGACACAGGCGGTGTGGGCAGGCGTTCCATCAGCCTGACGGATGTTCCAGGCCTTGCCGAAGTTGTCCATGTGGTAATTGAAGCTCATACAGGCCGTCGGCTTTTCTTCCGACGTGATCGGCACAAGCATTTCGAACTTCAATTCCTGTTCACGCTGGCCGGACGCCATGATCTTGCCGGCTCGGCCGAAAAACGGATCGTTGGCGACATCAACGTTATGCGGGAGCTGCAGCCGCTCCATCATGTCCGAGCCGCGCTGTTTCCAGGTCTCGCGGAAATCCATGGTCTGTTCGGGAGAACCGACACGCACGTATTCACGCTGGCGGAACATCTGCATCCGAGCCGGATCCTTGGAAGGTTCGTGGCGGAAGCAATAGGACTGCAGCGCTACGTAGGCTCCCTCTGCCGGCAATGCACCACGGCGCGAGAGGATCGGATAAAGCGGATAGCAGGCAGCGGGCGTCAGAGCCACCTGGGTCGGTTTCTGATCCTTGGACCAGTCGTCGCCAGCCGCCATGCATTGCAACAGCCCCATGTGGTCATGATCGTTGCCGCAAAAGGCATGCACTGTTCCTGCCAACTGCGGGAAGTTCTTCATGTAACCGCTGGTTTCGAAATCCTGCATGGTCATTCCCGGCGGGAACACCATTGCTTCGGAGATCTCGTCCTGACCGTATGTGAGGGCAAATTTTTCGAAACGGGCAATAACGTCTTCAAATTCGCCGCTGCGGGCATAGAGGCCGTCGACGCCGCTGTCATGCAGGACGCCTTTGGCAAAGAGCTGATCCAGAAAAGAGACTTGCGCGTCCATCATTACCCCAAAAGACTGGTGTCTTGTTTGTTGACCAGGAGCATCGTGGACGTGTTGCCCAGAATACGGTCGTTGGAAATCATCAGCTGCGCCGAATGGGCGTCACGCAGGTGGCGTCCGAGGCTGAACGGCGTACCGTTCTTGTAGCCTGCGATCCCGCAGATCAGCATGCAGTGGTTGATGATTGTCAGGATCGTCTGTGACGTGCCGATCTTCACGTTGTTCATGGCAACGGAGAAGCTCATGGCATTGAGCGCATCGCTGTCGCCCTTGCAACCTTCGAACTGTTTCAGGCCGGCAACGACGTTGGCCTTGACCAGCTGCAGCAGGCTTGACGCCTCCGCCAGACGCAGTGCTCCCGGAGGAACCTGGCCGGGAGCCTTGCGCGCAGCGTTCTTCACGAATGCCTGCCCACGGGCAACCGCATCAGCAGCGATGCCGTACCAGAGCGCGCCCCAAAGAAGATGGGAAACGGCCAGCATGGATTGGGCGGCAATCTCCGCAAACGGGCGCGGCAGGATCTGGTCGGCCGGAGCTTCCGCCTTGAAAATATAGCCGTCGGAACAGGTTCCCCGCATGCCGAGCGTATCCCATTTGCTGGTCTGCTCAAGCGTGTACTGATCCTTCAGGAAAATGGTCGCAACCTGATCGGAATGAGCCGCGTCGACATGCCGGCGGGAGGTCACCATGATGGCGTCCGCATTGGCGCCGTAGGAAATCACGGTCGCATCCTTGGTCAGGCGCACGGTGTCGCCCTCGACCTCGACCGCACAGATCGAATTGCGCAAGTTGCCGCCGATACCCGCCTCACTGGTTGCAGAGGCGATCAGAAGCTGCTCATCGCAGATCCGCTTCTGGAAACCTTCGTGCCAGGCACTGCCTACGGCGTAATCCGCCAGGCTGGCAATCTGGATCTGGTGCATGGCGTAAGTCATCGCGGTGGCCGCGCAGGCTTGTCCAAGAATTGCGCAAACATCAGCAATCTCGGTCAGTGTTGCGCCTTCCCCGCCGAATTCCGGACGGATCATGACACCCATCAGGCGTTCCGCTTTCAGGGCGTTCATGCCTTCAACAGGAAAGCGGCCTTCCACATCAACCTTGTCGGCAAACTCGGAAGCGACCTTGGCGGCCCGCTTGGCGCGATCTGCCAACCCCATGGCAGTGATCTTGGCTGCGGCGGTCATGGATTACGCAGCCTGCTCTTTCAGGATTTCAGTCAAGGCTGCGTCGATCGCATCAATGGAGGAGAAAGACTTACGGTTCAGCAAATGCTCCGGAAATTCGATATCGAACTCTTCCTCGAGCGCCAGCATCACCTGGACGGATGCAAACGAAGACAGACCGGCATCGTAGAGGTCAGCACCGTCCGCGACGTCGTCGATAGAAACCGGCAGATTGCCGTGTTTTGCCAGCAGGGTCCGAATGGTCTGTTTCATTTTAGTCCTTACCATTTTCTAACGGTTACACTTGAACCGGTCCTTGAGTTCCGAGACGTCATTTAGGCGAAAAAAACGATAAACTGTAATTAAAGGGCATGGTAAAAAATTACAAAACAGGAACTATTAAATTTTGTTCAGTTAACACTTCCTCAATCATAAACAATCCTTCAAGTCACCCAACATTACCGCAGAGTATTTGTTCCAAAAACTTAAATCATTCTACCGAGAACACCGTCCTTGCGCACAAGACCGTGATAAAGCGCGGCGGCAATATGCAGCACCACGGCGGCAGTGAAGAGCAGCCCGAGTACAAGATGAAACTGAAAAAGCTGGTCTGCCAACGCACGGTCCTTGGCGACAATCGCCGGCATGGTGAACAGGCCGAAGACCGAGATTGCCGCACCGTAGGCGGAGGTAGCCACCCACCCGATGAAGGGATTGACCAGCAGAAAACCGTACAGAAAGGCATGGGTAGCCTTGGCGGCAAATTGCTGCCAGAGCGGCATGCTTTCCGGCAAGGGGGCGGGTTTGTGGGTCAGCCGATAACCGAGACGTACCAGGGTCAATATCATCAACCCGATGCCGACCGAGCGATGGTAGTCGAACAGCTGGTTCTGCAAGGGGCCGCTGTCGATCCGGATCATGACAAGGCCGGCAGGCACCATTGTCAGCACCAGAATGGCGGTCAGCCAATGGATCAGCCGGGCAATCGGGCTATAGCGTTCATCACTTGCGCCCATATCGCACCTCTCCTCTCCTGCCTGCACACAGTTTAGGCAGACCACCCGGTTTCAACAAGTCCCGGGAGGAAGCCGGAACCCCGTGTCTTACGGCAAGGCAGTGAAATCGACGTGACCGACGCTGAGAGTGAGTTGACCGGAAGTGATGTGTTCCTGCCGCTGCGACCACCATTGCGCCAGTTCCGTCTCGTCCAGCGCGACTTCCCTGCCGACGTTGCACCAGCCTCCGAGAAGCTCTTTCAGGAAATCCGCTGACGAACTGTCTGCCTGCCAGTCAGACCGGCCCTGCACCACCTTGTAGCCTCGATCCCGAAACAGTTCGATGGCACGCATGGCAGCGGCCGGACCGAGGGCTGGACCAAACCCCTTGTCAGACAGCTGATGCGTGTTGTGTGCGGCCAACAACGCGGCATCAAAGGGAAGTTGCGGGGTGAACACCGCGCGGCCATCGTAGGTCAGGCTTGCCAGAAACGGTTTTCGCGCCTTCACGACCTGATCGACCAGCCGGACAAGAAACGGCTCTGCGACCAAGTCCAGAAAAGCGGATGTAGTCACCGCGTCAACCTCGGCAAACGGCAGCTCCTCCAGATCGCTCGCAAGGTCGATCTGCCGCGTTGTTACCCTGTCCTGCCAGCGCTGCCCGGCAACTTCCAACAGAGCCGGATCGTAGTCGGTCAAAAGCCATTCGGTCGAAGTGCTTCGATGCCGAGCAAGAGCCGAGACAGTCGAGCCTGCTCCACTTGCGAGATCCATTATGCGCATCGGCTGACCGCCGAGAGCCGCGAAAAATGCGGTTTCAACGTCCTCATTGCGAGCCGCCAGATCGACCGGTTCGCGCAAGGCAAGCCATGCTGGTGAAAAACCACTCATCGGCCATTATCCTGCAACAGGTCTGCAAACTTCCGTGCCGCATCCGTCCAGTCCGGCAAGAGTTCAGCGGCCTTTCTGGCTTCAGTGCTCAATCCCGCACGTTTCTCGCGGTCAGAGATGAGTGTTTCGAGCGCGTCACGCAAAGCATCGACATCCTCGACACCGCAGTAGATGGCAGCTTTCTCCGGAAGTGTTTCCTTCACCGCGCCGCCACCGCTACCGATTACCGCCAAACCGTGGGCAAGCGCTTCGGTATAAGCCATGCCGTAGCCCTCATAACGGCTTGCGAGCACGAATATCTCTGCCGAGCGATAAAAGTCGCCAAGGTCTTGCGCCGGAACCGCGCCGTGAAAGGTAATCCTGTCGAGAAGTTCCAACTCACGCGCCTGGGCTAACAGCGCCTGGTAACATTCAGGATCCGCCTCAAGCCCACCGACGATATCCAGATGCCAGCGCAAATTCTTGAGGCTTGCAAGGGCGGTCAGCAAGAGATCGTAGCCCTTGCGTGGCAGCAAGGTGCCGACCGACAACAGCCTCGTGACGTCGTTCTGTGGGCGCTCATACGGCTCAGGCTTTTCCGTGCCGGGCAGAACGGCGGTGATGCGGTCCGGAGATATGCCGAAAAGCTCCTCAACCTGGGTGCCTGTTGCGGGACTGGTCACGATGATACGACGGGCAAAAGCCAGCACATTGTTTTCGCTCTGGAAAAGAGCTTCAGCCTGTTCCTTTGACAACCCGTTTTCGACACAGAGCGGGTGGTGCACAAGCGCAATAAGAGTGATCCGATCCTGCAGTCTTTCCATGGCTTCCGCCATTACACCAAGTGCGAGACCGTCGACGACAACAAGCGACCCTTCCGGCACCGACGACAGCCGGGCTTCGGCTAGCCGAAGCGTTTCTTCGGTGGGAAACGGAAAGCCGTCCCCAAGCGAAACCAGATCAACCTCCCAGCCTAGCGTGCGCAGACCGGCGACGATCCTGCGATCGTAGCCGTAGCCACCGGTCGGTGTGTTGAAATATCCCGGATAGGCGAAGACAAGTGCGGGCATGAGCGGTCAGATCCCGGCTTCGTACCAGGCGCGCGCGACGTGGGATTCTGAGATCGTCACGCGGATCGCCTTCAGTTCAGATCCCGGACGTCCGAGCTTGTCCGCTCTGGCAGCCTTGGCCAGATGGTCATGGATGTGCTTTGTCAGAAACTCGGTCGTGGTGTTGATGCCCGCAAATTCCGGCACCTCGTCGAGGTTCTTGTAATTCAGAGGCTGCAGGACTTCCTTCAACGCATCATGCGCCCGGCCGATGTCGATCACCACGCCATTGGCGTCAAGGCTGTCGGCCAGAAACGCGGCATCGATGACAAACGTGGCACCGTGCAATGCCTGGGCCGGACCGAACAGTTCTCCCTTGAAGGAGTGGGCAATCATGACGTGATCGCGTACTTCAACTGCAAACATCTTATCATCCTGAAATCATGAGGAAAATTGAGAGCTTTTCAAACGACGGCTTGGTTGGTTCCGTCATATACGACGAGGGCGGCAAGCACATCTGACGCCTTGTTCAACAAATCGGGAAGACGATCCGGCAGATCGGCAAACGCCACCTTGTGGGTGATGAGACGGTCGAGGGCAGGATCGGCCAGGAGGCCAAGAGCCGTTTCCAGCCTGCGGCGGTAAGTCCAGCGGGCCTGCCGGTCGATCGGGATCGTTCCAACCTGACTGGAAACAAGCTTCAGGCGGCGGCAGTGAAAGTCTGCTCCCAGCGGAGCCGTGACCGCATGCGCGCCGTACCAGCTCAGCTCGACGATGGACGTGCCGTCGCCGGCACAGGCAAGCGCCGTCGCCAGTCCCGCCGACGTGGCACTTGTGTGAAACACCAGATCCTGGTTAGCCGGCGCATCTTCCGGCAGTGCAAATTCCAGACCCAGCCCGATGGCAACTTCCGCTCGGTCAGGGTTTGTATCCACGACAGTTACTTTTGATCCGGGTAACCGTCCGGCAACGTATGCCGTCAAGAGACCGACGACACCACCGCCGACCACGCAGATGTGATCCCCCGGTGATGGTTTTCCGTCCCATAACGCATTAAGTGCCGTTTCCATGTTGGCCGCCAAGACGGCCCTTTCGGCGGAAACGCCCTGGGGAACCGGCACGCACGACATGGAGGGGAGCGTAAAGACGCTTTGATGAGGGAAGAGAGAAAACACAAGACAGCCGTTGAGATCCGGGTCTCCTGCTATGACCCTGCCGACGTTTGCGTATCCGTATTTAACCGGAAACGGGAAATCTCCCTCTTGATGCGGCGCCCGCATGCGCTGCCATTCACTCGACGGAACGTCGCCGCGAAAGACAAGGCCTTCCGTTCCCCGGCTTATCCCGCTAAAGAGCGTTTCGACCAGCACTTCGCCGGTTTGCATCTCATTCAAGGAAACAGTCTCCAGTCCGCATCGACCGGGCTCGGTGTACCACAGCGCCTGCGGTTTACCTGTGTCGCGCGTCACCGGTACGTCTGCGGTCATCCTTTATCCTCTGCGGTCATCAACCCTTGCCTTTGTCAACGTTAGGACATTTTGACATGCGCACTATTGCGATGATCGCTCCGATTGGAAGTCAAAAAAATGTTTCGGGTCTTTGACATGCCAAAATTCAATGGATCAATTGCTCCTATGACCGCACGGCGTTTGACGTTCGCGGCCCTTATCGGGCTCAGTTTTGCCGGCCTTGCCACCTTGATGACGCTGACGCTTTCTCCTGGTGGATATACGGCGCTCGACATTTTCATTCTTGTCTGCTTCATGATCACCCTGCCCTGGACCATCATAGGTTTCTGGAATGCGGTGATCGGCCTCCTCATCATGCGGCTTTCCAGAAACCCTGCTGATGCCGTCTGCCCGATCGAGCACGGCGACCCTACTCAGCCGCTGCGAAGCTCGACAGCGCTGCTGTCCTGTGTCCGCAACGAAGATACAGAAAGCCTGGAAACCAATCTGAACGCCATCGTGTCTCACTTGATACGCGCAGGCGAAGCAGACCGGTTCACCCTTTATGTGCTCAGCGACACCAACATGGACGACGTTGCCCTTCAGGAGCAGCAGATGACGTCCCGGCTGAAAGATCGCTTCGAAGGCCAGATGGAGGTGGTCTATCGGCGGCGCACGGACAATCGCGGTTTCAAGGCCGGCAACATCGAAGACTTCTGCGAACGCTGGGGGGAGCGGCACGAGTTTGCACTTGTGCTGGATGCCGACAGCTACATGTCGGCCGACGCCATTGTCGGACTGGTGCGGCGCATGGAAGCCAATCCCCAGCTCGGCATTCTGCAAAGTCTCGTGGTTGGCCTTCCGACAGACAGCGCCTTTGCCCGCGTCTTCCAGTTCGGCATGCGGCTTGGCATGCGTTCCTACACCATCGGCAGTGCCTGGTGGCAGGGTGACTGCGGCCCCTACTGGGGACACAACGCCATCTTGCGGATCAAACCGTTCAAGGAAAGCTGCCGTCTGCCGGAACTGCCCGGGAAAGGCCCGCTCTCGGGAACCATTCTTTCCCATGATCAGGTGGAAGCCGTCCTGATGCGCCGCGCAGGCTACGAAGTGCGCGTACTGCCGCTCGAAACGGGCAGCTATGAAGCCAATCCGCCTCATCTGCTGGAGTTTATCCGCCGTGACCTGCGCTGGTGCCAGGGCAACCTGCAATACCGCCGGCTGATCGGGCTTCCTGGCCTCAAACCCGTTAGCCGGATGCAGCTGGTGCTTGCTATCCTGATGTTCCTCGGCTCTCCTGCGTGGCTGGGCTTCATGACATCGGCGGCCATCCTCGGCATGGTCACCGACTACATGCCATATCGCCCTGACACTGGTGCCCTGCTCTTCTTCACCGTCCTGACGATGGTGTTCGCGCCGAAACTTGCAACCGTCGCTGACGTGCTTGCCCGTCCGGACCTTCGCAAGGCCTTCGGCGGGCCGATACGTGTCGTCGTGAGCGTTCTTGCGGAAATCGTCTATTCGGCAATGCTGGCACCGATCATGGCCGTGGCGCACTCACTGTTCATGGGTGGGCTCCTGTTCGGCAAAACCATCGGCTGGGGTGCGCAGGCACGTGGTGTCCAACGACTGCCGGTCTTGCTGGCGGCCCGCAAGCTCTGGCCGCAGACACTCTTCGGACTTGCAGGTCTTGCCTGGCTTTCCACCCAGCCCATCGATCTGGTGTGGCCGGTCATTCCCGTGGCCATCGGGCCGCTTCTGGCAGCTGTCATCGCGGTGACAACCTCGACCAGAACACTTGGCCAGATCGCGATCCGTTCAACCCTGTGGCGTATTCCCGAAGAGACCAATCCACCTGCAGAGCTCGCAGACCTTCACCTGCCGGCGCTTACCAAAGGTGCGGTCGCCGTCCAGCAGCAAGGGCTCGTTCAGGGCGATGCCAATCCGGCGAAGGCCTGACACGGATCAGGCTCGCGCACTGGGACCTGCCAAGTCCATTGAGGGCTGGGTGACACCAGGTGACCCGTCCTAAGCCTCCTTGCTGGCTGAACGCGCCGCATACGAACCAAAAGACCGGCCTCGCAGCCGGTCTTTTTGCATCAGAGACTTTGAAACGGATTAAGCCGCGTTGGAAGATGCCAACGGCTGGGTTAGAAGATCGTAGATCTCTTGCGCATCATGGGACGCGCGAATGCCCTGGGTGACAGCGCCGTCGCGGAGCTGGCGCGCGATACGGGCCAGAGCCTTCAAATGGTCGGCACCAGCGCCTTCCGGCGCCAGAAGCAGAAACACCAGGTCAACCGGCTCATCATCGAGAGCATCGAAATCGACTGGTTTTTCCAGCTTCGCGAACAGTCCTACCAGACGGTCGAGCCGTGTCAGCTTGCCATGTGGGATCGCAATGCCGTGACCGACACCTGTAGAGCCCAAACGTTCGCGCTGAAGAAGCGTGTCGAAGATTTCCCGTTCGGAAAGACCGGTCAGTTCAGACGCCTTACCGGCGAGTTCCTGAATTGCCTGTTTTTTGCTTTTGGCCTTGAGCCCGGCAATTACCGCGTCTTTACCCAGAAGATCACCAAGATCCATTAGTCCGCCTACAAGTTTCAGAAGCCGGCTTCCCTGAGGAAGCCGACCCCATCCGCATCCTTATTCGGCAGCCTGATTGGCTACCAATGCTGGATCTATCCAGCCAATATTGCCGTCTGGCCTGCGATAGACAACATTGACACCGCCATTTGCCGCGTTTTTGAACAACACGACCGGCGCTTCGGTCAGATCCAGCTCCATTACCGCCATACCGACGGTCATCGTTTTAACTTTCGCGGAAGTTTCGGCAATCACCAGCGGATTGAAATCCACCGGCACTTCCTCGTCTTCCTCGGGCGAAGCCAGCACATAAGATGCTGCTTCCAGAGCCTCCCGGTCGTGGCCGTTGGGGCCATGATGGTCCTTCAGCTTGCGCTTGTAGCGGCGAAGCCGCTTTTCGATCTTTTCCGCAGCCATATCGAAACTGGCGCGCGGGTCCTGATCCTGCGCGGACACTTGAAGTACAATACCGGTGTCCAAATGCAGGCTGCATTCAGACTTGAAGCCTGTGCCCTCCCTGCTGAGCGTAACGTGGCCTGTGAAGCCGCCTGTGAAATATTTTTCCAGAGCGTCTTCGATTCGGTCTGTGACGTGGACGCGCAGTGCATCGCCTACATCGACATTCTTACCCGAAATCCGCAAAGCCATGGGGACCTCTTCTTTTTCTATTGACCGATAGGTCACCGGCGTTGCCGCCGGTGTTGAAACGCGAGACGTTTCAAGCTTACAGAATGGACCAGTCAGCGCCGAAGCGCCATCCCCTGTTTACGTCACGAGGGCGGTGCTATAATTGCGCTCGCTCAAAGAGTCAATTGATTATGAATTAAAGAAACAAAGTTGAAAAAGAGCCGTGTAATTGCCTTGTATTGTTTCAGTGGAAATCTCTGAAACATTTTAAATATTGCACCATTGAGCCCTAACGGCAGATCACATCAGGACTTAAAGTCGCACGTTTTTTTCACGCCGGCGCTGAACGGACGAACCGATCTTCATGGCTTCGCGGTATTTGGCGACCGTCCTGCGGGCAATATCGACACCGTCGTCCTTCAGAATTTTGACAATCGTATCGTCCGACAGGATCGACTTCGGATCTTCGGCATCGATCATCTGCTTGATCCGGTGCCGGACCGACTCCGCCGAATGGGCATCGCCGCCCACCGTTGCGGAGATGGCGGAAGAGAAGAAGTACTTGAGCTCGTAGATGCCGCGCGGGGTCGCCATGAATTTGTTCGACGTCACCCGGCTGACTGTCGATTCGTGCATGCCGATCGCTTCCGCGACGGTCTTCAGGTTGAGCGGACGCAAATGGGCGATGCCGTAGGTGAGAAACCCGTCCTGCTGCCGGACAATCTCTGTCGATACCTTGAGGATCGTACGGGCGCGCTGATCAAGGCTTTTGGCCAGCCAGTTGGCCGTCTGCAACGAGTCGGTGAGATATTCCTTCTCCGTCTCGTTTCGGGCCGTCTTGATGACCTTGGCATAATAGGTCTGATTGACGAGCACTTTCGGCAGGGTGTCCGAATTCAACTCGATCGCCCAGGTGCCGTCGTTGGCCGGGCGCACGAAGACATCCGGCACCACCGGCTGCACCAGCGCCGATCCGAAGAGACTGCCGGGCTTGGGATCGAGTGCGCGGATTTCCGCAATCATCTCGACCAGATCCTCATCATCGACACCGCAAACCTTGCGAAGCCCCGGCAGATCGCGTCTGGCCAGCAGTTCAATATTGTCGATCAGCGCTTCCATGGCCGGATCGTAGCGGTTCTTGTCGATGAGCTGCAGCTTCAGGCATTCGGCCAGGTTACGCGCAAACACGCCTGCGGGCTCAAAGGTTTGCAAGATGGCCAGAACGCTTTCCAGCCGTTCGGTTTCGACCCCGAGCTGCTCCGCCGTCTCATCGAAATCCAGATAGAGATAGCCGTTTTCATCAAGCGAGTTGATCAGGTGGGTCGCGATCAGCTTGTCGGCTTCATCGCCGATCGCCAGATGCATCTGTTCTTCAAGAGACGTGACCAGGGAGGCTTCGTCGGCAACGAAGGCCTCCAGATTGTAATCTTCAGAAGCACCACTGCTGCCGGCGTTCTTGTAACTGTCACCGGCCTTCAGAAGAGCCGGGTCCGGCGATGCAGGCACGCCGGGCTCGTCGGGAAAGACGTTGCCCAGGTCGGTATCCATGCGTGAGGCAATGGCCTCCGACCCGGTTTCCAGATCGTTCTGCATCCAGTCGCCGGTATCGGGCTCGTCGCCCTGACGGGTCTGATTGTCCGCGCCATCGCCAAATGCGTCTGCAGCGGCGTCCCTGCCGCCATCCCCCTCGCCTCCGCCTTCGGCGATGTCGTTCTTTTCCAGAAGCGGATTTCGTTCCAACTCGGCTTCGACATAGGCAACGAGATCGAGATTGGACATTTGCAACAGCTTGATCGCCTGCATCAGTTGCGGCGTCATGATCAGCGACTGACTTTGTCGCATCTCCAGCTTGGTTGAAATGGCCATTGAGTTCCCAGGCAAGCGTTATTTCAAGTTGGTCTGCTTTTTGCTTCTTGATTGCAGACTGAGTGTATAACGTAGCTGGCGGCGTGTCATCAAAGCGTAAACTGTTCACCCAGATAAAGCCGGCGCACATCCGGATTGGTGACAATTTCCTGGGGGAGCCCTTCCGTCAGAACCTCGCCCGAAGCGATGATGTAGGCGCGGTCGATGAGGCCGAGCGTCTCGCGAACATTGTGGTCCGTTATCAGAACGCCAATGCCACGCTGGGTCAGGTGACGCACGAGCTGCTGAATATCCCCTACCGCGATAGGGTCGATACCTGCGAAAGGTTCGTCGAGCAGCATGAAGGACGGACGGCTTGCAAGTGCGCGGGCAATTTCAACGCGGCGGCGTTCACCACCGGAAAGGGCGATACTCGGCGATTTCCGCAAGTGGGTGAGGCCGAATTCAGCCAGCAGCTCGTCGAGCTCCTCCCGGCGTTTCTGCCGGTTCGGCTCGATCACTTCCAGAACGGCGCGGATATTCTCTTCCACCGTCAGGCCACGGAAGATGGACGCTTCCTGGGGCAGGTAGCCGATGCCTAGCCGGGCGCGCCGGTACATGGGCATGCGGGTGATGTCGAAGCCTTCCAGCGAGATCTTGCCCTGATCCGGCCGGATCAGCCCGGTGATCATGTAGAAGGTCGTGGTCTTGCCGGCACCGTTCGGCCCCAAAAGGCCGACGGCTTCGCCAGGCTTCACGGACAGGCTGACATATTTCACCACCTGGCGGCGGCCATAGGTCTTGCCGATGCCATCGACGACCAGCGCCTGCGACAGTTCTTCGCCATCGTGGCCCGTTTCCGGCATGCTTCCCTGCAATCCGTTATACTCCGAAGACGTTCTCTTCACTGGCGCGCCGTCCATCCGATCATTGCCGCGGCTTCACATAAGGTCTGAGGCCGACACTGTCGAGTCGAACCAGCCGTCAATATCAGTTGCCGTTTTGGTCGTTGTTCACACTGTTAGGCTGAATGCGCACCTTGACGCGGCCGCTGCCCTGGCCGGACACCTTCCCGTTGCCGGCGCTCAGATTGGCCTGGCCGGTCTTCAGATTGACGGTCAGCCTGTTCCCGACGACAACATTCGGTCCCTGGCTGAGCACGACTTCCTTGCCGGTCATCACCATGACTTCCTTGTTCATGTCGAAGCTGGCTTCGTCGCCCTTCGCGGTCTGGTCCTTGGAGGTGATGAACACGCCTCCCGCCGCTTCCAGCTTCGAAATCTTCTGCTGGACGGCGCTTTCTTCTGTCTTCTCAGCCCCTGAGCCGACGTAGAACACCTTGAGCCGCTGCGTCTTGAGGCTGGTTTCGCCCTGCGTGACCAGCACATCGCCAACGAAGGTTGCGGTGTTGTTGTTGTCTTCGACCCTCAGTTCACTCGCCTCGATCTCGATTGGCTCACCATCGTTCGACCCGAAGCCGGCGAAGGCATCGGAGAAGGTCTGGGCATGGGCCGAACCGGCAAGAAGGGCTGCGGCGGCGGCAATCGTCATGCGTTTCAGAAAAGTCATCTCTTACTGTCCTTGCGAAGCAGGATTGAGGGTCATCTTGATACCGTCGGAAAACCTGACGATTCCCTTGGCTTTATCATAGTCGAGTTTGCCCGCCACGACACGGCCCTGATCGGAACGAATGGACACGACCTGCGAGGTCTTCAGAGCCCCGTTGCTGAGGTCGATTTCCACTTCGGACAGGTCGACCGTGTAGCCTTCACTCCATTCAAGCTGAATGCCTTCGTAGAGCCGCAAGCTCTCCGTCGCGTTGTTGTAGGTACCTTTCAGCGCCACAATCTGCGCGCTCTGGTCCTTGCTGAGCGTGATGTCGGCCCGAATGGTCTCAAGATCGATGACGCGCGGGTCACTGAGGCGCTGGATCGCCCTGTAGGCGGTTACCCGGTAGGAGCGGTCACCATCATGACCCGACAGTTCGGGATGATCCATCACCAGCCCCTCGCTGGTCAGCATCATGTTGGTGGCACCAAGCCCGCTGAGCACGTTGAACAAGACCACAAGCCCGACCATGACTGCCAGAATCAACAGCCCGACGCCAGGAAACAGCCAGCGCATGATGCGCACCATCAGGCTGTGTCGGCGCGCGGCTCGTTGGGCGCGGGTCAATGGTCGCCTGGCCGCATGTCCGTGCATATGATCGCCAACAGCGCTCAATCCATTCTCCGAAATCGTGTGCCCGATCTCCTGGCACCTAAGCCATTACGAGTGGGCGAAAATATCGTTTTCTTCCCAGCCCTTCAGATCGAGTTCTGCCCGCGTCGGCAGGAAATCGAAACAGGCCCGGGCAATATGACTACGTTCTTCACGCTCCAGCATCATTTCCAGCCGTTCCTTCAAGGCGTGCAGATGAAGCACGTCCGAAGCCGCGTAGGCCAGTTGGGCGTCGCTCAATGTTTCTGCAGCCCAATCCGAGCTCTGCTGCTGCTTGGACAATTCAACCCCGAGAAGTTCGCGCGTGATATCCTTCAGTCCGTGGCGATCCGTATAGGTCCGAACCAGTTTGGAGGCGATTTTCGTACACCAGATCGGCGAGACCTGGATGTTCAGATAGTGCTGAAGCACCGCAACATCAAACCGGGCGAAGTGGAATATTTTCGGTTTGGCCGTATCGGTCATCAGCGCAGCGAGGTTCGGCGCCTCGCTCTGGCCGCGTGCGATCTGGACCACATCGGCGCTGCCATCGCCCGGTGAAAGCTGCACAACACAGAGCCGGTCACGATGCGGGTTGAGGCCCAGGGTCTCGGAATCGACCGCCACCGCACTTGCCGTTTCATAGGCTTTCAGATCGGGCAAATCGCCCTTGTGATAGCGGATGGTCATGACGTTTCGTCTCCTCTGGCCTGTCCCGAGCACAATTTCTGTCGATGCTCCTGCCATACTGATCCAGCAGGCCACCTGTTTCTTATCTTCAATGACCGCACCTGCATTTATGCCAAGACACATGAACACAGGTTGAACGACCGCAAATGTTATTGCCTGCCGACTGCCCGCAACAGGCAAACGACAGGCCGCTTTTTCGAATAAGTTTTCCGTCAGGTAAAACATGCGGCGGGATGAGGCAAGTCGGTTGACCGCAGAACCATGCCGATACGTGAAGAGAATGCTATTTCTTGATACGAATTGCCTGGTGGCAGCTCATTGCAATTCCAATCCCAAGTCGCAAACAACGCACCAGGCACTCGGCCGCCGGCCATCCCTCTTCCATGACCGGTTCGGAAAGATGGCGCGACAGCCGAGGCCAACAAACACCCCTCCGGCTCAAAGCTCGCGCCCCGCCCCTCGAGTTCAGTTGATCCCGTTTGCCCGTTGAAGCGCGCGTACATAGGCAACGATCTTTTGTACATCCTCCTGGCTGACACCATCCACGGGCGGCATATCGCCAAATGGCCAGTGGTGCGCACGCACGCCACGGGAAACTGCAAGCAGAAATGCCCCGTCGGCGTGATGGCCAGGCTCGTAAATCTTGTGTACCAGCGGAGGCGCGATGCCATCGCGCCCGGCAGCGTTGTCGCCATGACAACTCGCGCAGTTTTCGCGAAAAAGAGTTTCGCCAGCCAGGGCGTCTCCTTCCAGGGCCGGGACTTGCACCGACACCAGCGCGGCTCCACTGGCGGCAGGCGGTTGTTTCTTTCCGGACACGAGCCCCCAGAACAGAATGCCCAGCACAATAACGGACAAGATCGCTGAAACTGTCAGAAAGATCCTGCTCATCAAGCCTGCCTGCTATCTTCATCCAGCTGATCGTGGTCATGCTGGCCGGACAGATCGTCGATGATCGGACAGTTGGGCCGATCGTCACCATGGCAGGCGGTCACCAGCTCTGACAGAACCTTCTTGAGTGAGCGCAGTTCCTCGATCTTGCGATCCACTTCCTTGATCTTCGCCCGGGTGATCGCCTTGACGTCGGCACTTGCCCGGTTGCGGTCTTCGTAGAGAGACAGAAGTTCACGGCACTCGTCGATGGAAAACCCAAGGCTGCGCGACCTTTGAAGGAACTTCAGCCGCTGGAGATCCGCGTCGATAAAATCGCGATATCCGTTCTCGCTGCGCAGAGGGCGGACGAGGCCGATATCCTCGTAGTAGCGGATCGTCTTGACCGGCAGTCCGCTCTGTTCGGAGGCTTCACCGATATTCATTTTTCTTTTCCTTAGAGCTTCAGCGTGCGCAGACGCAGCGCGTTGCTGATAACCGAAACCGAAGACAGGCTCATGGCGGCGGCGGCCAGCATCGGCGACAGCAGTACGCCGAAGACCGGATAAAGCACACCGGCTGCCACAGGCACACCGACCGCATTATAGACGAAGGCGAAAAAGAGGTTCTGCCGGATGTTGCGAACCGTCTCGCGGGCAAGCTTCCGGGCACGCAGGATGCCTTCCAGGTCGCCCTTGAGCAGCGTCAGTCCGGCGCTTTCCACCGCGACATCGGCCCCCGTGCCCATGGCAAGACCGACATCGGCAGCAGCCAATGCGGGCGCATCGTTGACACCGTCACCAGCCATGGCAACCGTTGCCCCCCTGGACTTCAGGTCTTCAATGAGCTTTTTCTTGCCTTCCGGCAACACACCGGCGTGAACCTCGTCAATCCCCAGCAGCTTGGCTACGGCGTCTGCCGTGCGGGGCGCATCGCCCGTTGCCATGACGATCCTGATACCGTCGTCATGCAGGGCGCTGATGGCTGCCCCGGCATTTGCCTTGACCGGATCCGCAACGGCGATGAGCCCAAGAAGCTGCGCTGTCTCACCAGCCTCTTGCACCAGATACATCACCGTCTTGCCCAGCTCAGCCAGTTCTTCGACACGATCGCCAAGATCGGACAAATCGGCGCCACTTTCGCTGGCAAAAGCGGCGTTGCCAAAAAGAACGACTGCATCATCGACCCGTGCACGCACGCCTTTCCCCGTGACGGCTTCGAAGTTTTCTGCCCTGGGCAGATCCAGATCCTGGCTTTTGACTGCCCCGTGGATCGCTTCGGCAAGCGGGTGTTCCGAGCCTTTTTCAAGCGCGCCGGCCAGCCGCAGAAGCTCCATTTCGCTTTTGCCGGCGGCCGGAACAATCTCATCGACAACCGGTTTGCCTTCGGTGAGGGTTCCCGTCTTGTCAACGACGATCGTATCCACCGCTGCTAGCCGTTCCAGACCTTCGGCGGTCTTTACCAGAACGCCGGCCTGTGCGCCTCTGCCCGTTGCCGTCATGATCGACATCGGGGTGGCAAGGCCGAGTGCACACGGACACGCGATAATGAGCACCGAGACGGCTGCGACAACCGCGTGAACGAATGAAGGGCTTGGACCTAGGAACAGCCACATCACGAAAGCAAGCACCGCCACACCGAGTACCGCAGGCACGAAATATCCTGCAACGCGATCGGCCAGCCCCTGGATCGGGGCCCGTGAACGTTGCGCCGAGGCAACCATGTCGACGATCTTGGACAGCATGGTGTCCGCACCGACCAGCTTCGCCTCCATGGTGAAGGACCCGGTCTTGTTGAGCGTTCCGCCGGTAACCTTGTCTCCCGGGTTCTTTTCAACCGGAACCGGTTCCCCGGTGACCAGGCTTTCATCGACGGATGAACCACCCTCCTTGACCACGCCGTCGACCGGAACAGCCTCGCCTGGGCGAACGCGCAACAGATCCCCTGCGAGGATATTCTCAAGCGGTGCGTCGTATTCGTCACCCTCCGGCGTGATCCGCCGGGCTGTCTTGGGGGCAAGGTCCAGCAGGGCGCGGATCGCGTCGCCCGTGCGTTCGCGGGCGCTCAGTTCCAGCACCTGGCCTACGAAGACCAGCGCGATAATCACCACCGCGGCCTCGAAATAAACCGGCATATGGCCTTCCGGTCCCTTCAGCGCATCCGGAAACAGGAAAGGCAGGAAAGCGGCAATCATGGAATAGAGATAGGCTGCACCGACACCGATCATGATCAGTGTCCACATGTTGAAATTGCGAGTGACCAGAGACGCCCAGCCCCGCTGGAAAAAAGGCAAGGCTGCCCACAGGACTACCGGCGTAGCCAGCAGGACTTCAAGGTAGATCGCAACGCCTTCGCCGATCCAGTCGCGGATCGGCACGCCTACCATCGGCCCCATGGTCAGGATCAGAAGCGGGACAGCCGCCAGGGCGCTGACCCAGAGCCTGCGGGTAAAATCGACCAGCTCATGGTTGGGTTCGTCGGAAACGCCGCTCTGCGGTTCCAGTGCCATCCCGCAAATCGGGCAGGTTCCCGGACCTTCCTGGACGATTTGCGGGTGCATGGGGCAGGTATAAAGTGCGCCCTTGGCGGACTGTTCCGCCTCCATCGCCTTTTTCTTCCTGCTATTGCCGGACACATAGAAATAGGGATCAGCCTCGAACTTGTCGTGACACTTCGGACTGCAGAAGTGGAACTCCTTGCCCTTGTATTTCAGGCTCGGCTTACCTTTTCCAAGAGTAACCGACATGCCGCAGACCGGGTCCGTGACCTTGCCTGCCTCGCCAGTCTGGTTCGGCTGGATCTCTGTATCCTGCATGATGTTCGCCCTGATGGATCTTCGATCTCCTCATCAGATAGGCCCTCCAGTTGCTGGAAGGTCAAGGTGGACAATTGCTTATTCTCCGGCCGGTGTTTATCCCGATCCTAGATAGGCTTTCTGTACGGCCGGATCATTGAGCAGGGCAGATGCCGTATCAGCACCTGTGATCAGGCCGTTTTCAATCAGATACCCCCTGTCCGCGATCGCCAGGCTTCGCTTGGCGTTCTGTTCGACCAGAAGGACGCCGATGCCGGTTTCCCGGATGCGCGACAGGTTCTCGAAGAGTTCGCCCGACAGGAGTGGAGACAGGCCGAGGGACGGCTCATCCAGCATCAGGATGTCCGGGTTCGACATCATGGCGCGGCCGATGGCCACCATCTGCTGTTCGCCACCCGACATGGTTCGGGCGGTCTGGTTGCGCCGCTGTGCCAGCTTCGGAAAGAGAGCAACCACCTTTTCCAGGTTCTCCTGCCGGCTTGCTCGCGCCCGCTCCGGATAGGCACCCAGCATCAGGTTTTCCCAGACGCTGAGATCGCCGAATATGCCTCGACCTTCCGGCACGAAGGCTATGCCAGCCTCGACGATCCTGTCCGCTTTCATCTGGCGAAGGGATTGGCCAGCGAGTGCCGCCTCACCACTGACCGTTCCTTCACTGATCCCGGCGATGGCCCGCAACAGCGAACTCTTGCCGGCCCCGTTTGCGCCGAGGATGACGACGATCTCGCCTTTCGATGCGGTCAGGCTGACACCCTGAAGGGCTGCATGAAGACCATAGGTGACGGTGAGCCCGTTGATATCCAGCATCAGCCGTCCCCCAGGTAGGCCCGGATGACTTCCGGGTCGGAAAGCACGTCTTCAGGTGTGCCTTCGGCAATCCGGGCGCCGGAGTTGATCACCAGGCACCGGTCGCATAGCGAGCGGATGGCGTCCATGACATGTTCGACAAGAATGATCGTACGCCCCTCCTGGCGCAGGCTGGCAATCAGATCGATGCCGACCGTCAGTTCGGACGGATTGAGACCGGCGAGCCACTCGTCCAGAAGAAGGACTTCCGGTTCACTGGCGAGTGCGCGGGCAAGTTCCAGCCGCTTCTGGTCGATGTAGGTCAGTGCGGAGACCGGCTTGCCACTTTGCCCTTCCAGACCGACCCTTGCCAGAAGCTCCGTCGCGAAGGTTTCCACCTCCTTCCCCCAGCGCCTGGCATGGCCGAAGACGCCGCCGGCGATGACGTTTTCCAGCACGGTCAGCTCCGGCAGAATGCGGACAAGCTGGAAGGTTCTGGAAACGCCAGAGCGGGCAATTTCGTGGGGCTTTTTCCTGGTCAGATCCTGCCCCTTGAGAATGATTGCCCCGGAGCTCGGCTTCAGGGCGCCGGAAATCATGTTCATGGTCGTGGACTTGCCGGACCCGTTCGGCCCGATCAGCCCCATCACCTCATGCTCGAGTACCTGGAAACTGACATTGTTCACTGCAACAAGACCGCCGAAGCGCTTGCTGAGGCTTTCCACGTGAAGGATCGGTTGACCTGGTGTCATGACGACCTCCCTGCCAGAAGCTTGCCGAAAAGTCCGGTGACACCATTCGGCAGGAAATAGACGATCAAAAGAAAGGCGAGACCCAGAACCAGCGTGGTGGCATTGGGGAAAGAGACAGAAATCACCTCCCACAGAAGCGTGAAGGGAAGAACGCCCAGAAGCGGGCCGTAAAGTTTCCGCGTGCCACCCAGAAGAGCCATGATGACAACGACGAAACTGAGCTCTGGCGAGAACACGACATTCGGTTCGATGTAGTAGTAGCGCGGTGCGACGATGGCGCCGACGAGAGCGGCGACGAAGCCGGTGGTCATGAACATCAGGACCTTGGTGCGCGCGGTATTGATGCCGACGTGACGCGCCACGGCCTCGTCATTGCCGAGAATGCGCAGCGCGAACCCGAGCCGCGACCGCCCAAGCCACCAGCCGAACGCGAACACGGCGGCAAGAACGGCAAGCAGCATCCAGTAGATATGCGTTTCGTCCAGGTCGGTGAGCACATAGAGCCCGCGGCTGCCGAGGAAATTGTTCTGCACCCAGCTGACGAGGTTGCGGACCATTTCCGCAAGACCGAGCGTGAAGATGACAAAATAGACGCCGGACAGGCGCAGGGTTGCCCAGCCGATCAGCGCGGCAAGCGCTGTCGCGACAACGGGGGCGAGTGCCGCCATGGCCCAGAAGCTCTGGTCGTAATCGCTCATGCCGAGGCCGACCAGATAGCCACCGATGCCGAAAAAGGCGCCCGTGGACAGGGCAATGTAATGGGTCGGCCCGGAAAACAGCGACCATGAAGTGGCAAGGGCGGCATACATCAGAACGGTTACGGCGATCGACAGCCAGTAGCCGTCTGCAACAAAGGGAACGCATGCGGCGGCCGCCAGAAGCGCTGCGGCGCCGGGCATAGCAAGGGCTGAAATGTTCATGCAGGTCTCCTGCCAAACAGACCCTGGGGCCGAAACAGGAGAACAAGCAGAAAGATCGTGTAGGCAGCAGCCAGGGTCAGCCCCGGATCGATCAGCGTCGCCACGGCGGTTTCCACCACGCCCAGGATCAGCGCAGCCACAATCGCCCCGCGAATGTCGCCGACCCCGCCCATGATCACGATGATCAACGCCTTCATGGTGAAGATGACACCGAACGACGGATCCAGCGTGACGAAGGTTGAAATCAGCACGCCCCCCATCGCCGTGATCGTGCCGCCGATGGCAAAGGCCAGCGCGCTGATGCGTTCGACGTTGATGCCGACAAGGCCGGCTGCCATCGGACTGACGGCAACAGCCCGGACAGCCAATCCGGCGTTGGACCGGTTCAGCCAGAGATAAAGCGCCAGACTGATGGCCACGGCCCCGCCGAAGGCAACCAGCCGGTTGGCGGCAACCGTCGTTCCGGCAACGTCCACCGGAACGGCAAGGAAGGAATAGGCAAACAGTTCCGGATAGATCAACACCATGGTACCCACCAGAATGAATGCCATTCCGAAGGTTGCCAGAATGGAGTCCACCTCCAGCTGGCCCTGCGTTTTTGCCCGCCGGACAAGCGGCAGAAGCAGGACGCGGTAAACCAGCCAGCTGGTTGCGAACGCCAATGGCGCCACGAGGAACACCGTGATCAGCGGACTTAAGCTAGCCGCGGTAAAGGCAAGAAACGACGCCAGTGCTCCCATGACCAGAACCTCGCCATTGGCAAGGTTCATGATCCGGGCGACGCCATATTGCAGATTGAGCCCCATGGCTATGAGCGCATAGGTTCCGCCCAGAAGCAGGCCGGAAATCAGGATGTCCATCTAAACTACCAATTCGCGAGACGATCCGGACCGGCCTGAGCCGGCCGGTCCGAAGGTCTTCAGTTCCAGCCTTCCTTGGCGACCGGCTCGACCGCAACCGGGACACCGACGCCGGCGACGGCATTGAACTGGCCGTCGTGCCACTGGCCCACCGTCCAGTAGTGCTTCGATTCATTGTGCTTGTCGAAGCTGATCGTGCCGAGGGCGGTGTCAAAGCTGTTGGCCTTGATGTACTCGGTCACGGCCTCGCGGTCCGTACTGTCGGCCCCTTCGATCGCCTGTTCCAGAACCTGCAGGCTGGCATAGTAGGTGGCTGCAGCCCAATATTCAGGCTGGTTGCCATGAAGCTCGTTGAAGGCCGCGCGGTATTCCGTCATCGGCTCCAGATCGAGATTGACGCCCCCTGCCCCGAGATTACCTTCGATCTTGCTGCCGAATTTGCCGGCGTAGGCGGGAAACGCTGTCGCGACAGCCGTATAGAAGGCGCCGACATCGAGATTTTCAATGATCGCCTGCTCCGTCAGGGCAAAGGTATCCGGCGGATAGGAAAAGGCGATGAACGCATCCGGTTCGGTCGCCTTGGCTCCCTTGACCACCGGGGACAGATCCGCCGTGCCGAGGGGGTAGGACTTGTCGAAGACAATCTCGTAGCCAGCCGCCGGCAGAACTTCACGGGCGACGGCCGCAAGCTCTATGCCGAAGGCATCTGCCACGTTGACCATGGCCACCTTGTTGCCGATGGCACCGTTGTCACGAAGCTTGTTCAAGGTGTCGCGCAGGCCCTCGACAAAACCGGTCGTGTTGCCGAGGGTGAAGAACATGTTTGGAAACCGTTCGGAAAGTTCCTCGATCTCGTCGGTGATGTTGGTCACCGAGATTTGCGGATAACCGTATTTTGCGAAGATCGGAGCAGCTGCCGCGTTGAAACCGGTGCCCCAGGGCGTCAGCAGAAAATCGACTTCATCCTGCGTGGCGAGACGCTGCACCGCCTTGATCATCTCGGCCGGATTGGATTTGTCGTCATATTCGACCAGTTCCACAGGACGGCGCTCGCCGCCGACCATCAGGCCACCGCGTCCGTTCACCTGGCTAACCCAGAGCTCCACATTCGGGCTGTGGCTGGCAGCATCACCTCCTGCCGCCGGACCGGTCATATGCACCACGCGGCCGATCTTGATCGGGTCCGCGGCAAAGGCCGTGGAGGCCAGCAGCGCCGCGACAAGCGCGTTCGCTCCAAAAACTATTCTACGCATCAGAACTCCTCCCAGTCGCGCAGATCATGCGTTTGATCGCGCCTCAGCTTTGTATCCATAAATTTTCAACTTTGCAACATACTGCATCCAATAATGGTGATTTCAGAAATTTTGTAATGACAAAGCGCTATTTTTGGATACATAAATATGAAAATGCTCATGATAAGGTCCATGCCTTCGAACAGGTATGGATCCGAAAATGGCAAGGACAGATGACGACCAAGGCAAATGAAACAGCCCCGTCCGACAAGCGCGTGCTGGCAGTTCTTCATCGCATGATCATGGACGGCTCGCTGGCACCGGGCTCGAAGATCAGCGAAGTGAGCGTTGCCGACATGTTCGACGTGTCGCGAACACCTGCACGGCTGGCACTGCGCGCGCTGGAGGTGGAAGGTCTCATCAAGAAGCGTGACGGTCGCGGCTTCACGGTGCAGGAATTCAATCTGGGCGACATCAAGCACGCCTACGAGGTGCGCGGTGTACTGGAAGGCCTGGCTGCCGGCACGCTTGCCAAGAGCGGCATGAGCAAGGACGTCGAGGCGACGCTGAAATCCGTCATCAAGGACATGGACATCGCGCTAACCGACACATCGGCGGATGGTGACAAGATCTCGCGCTATCAGGACGGCAATGTCGCCTTTCACGAGACGATCATGCGCCAGTGCGGCAACGACTACATCGGCTATGCGTTCGATCGCATGGAAAGCCTCCCGATGCTCAAGCTGGGCACGGTGGTGTTCAGCGCCGACAAGGCCGAAGAAGACATGATGCGCCTGCGCCTGGGCAACATGCAGCACCGCCTCATCTTCGACGCGATCTCGAAACGCGACCCACAGCGCGCTGAATCGATCATGCGCGAACACGCCAACCAGACACTCGTCTACTCCGCCCTGTTCGCAGGCCCGGACGACTGACGGGACAAAACAAGACCAACACAACGGAGGATCCCATGGACTACGGCCTTTTCATCGACAACGAGGACCAGGCAGCCAGCAACGCGGCTGTCTTCGAACGCAAGAACCCGGTCAGCGGCGAACGCGCCAGCGTGGCGGCAGCCGCGGTGGCGGCCGACGTCGACAAGGCTGTGCAGTCCGCGCAGGCTGCCTTTGCCGCGTGGTCGAAGACTGGCCCGAGTGAACGGCGCAAGATCCTCAACAAGGCTGCCGATCTCATGGAAGAACGCACGCCGCAGTTCGTCGAGGTCGGCATTCGCGAGACAGGGGCGACCGCGCCATGGCTCGGTTTCAACAACATGTTCGCCGCCAAGATCCTGCGTGAAGCGGCCGCTTCCACCACTCAGATCAAGGGCGAGATCATCCCCTCCGACAAGCCCGGATCCTTTTCCATGGGTTACCGCCAGCCTGTTGGCGTTCTGGTCGGCATGGCGCCGTGGAACGCTCCGACCATTCTGGGTGTCCGCTGTTTCGCGCTGCCGATTGCCTGCGGCAACACGGTGGTGATGAAAGCCTCCGAGAAATGTCCGGGCCTGCACAGGCTTCTGGGTGACGTCATGGCTGATGCGGGCTTGCCCAAGGGCGTCCTGAACATCCTGACCCACGATGCAGCTGACGCTCCCGAAGTGGTCAACGCGCTGGTCGATCACCCGCTGACGCGCCGGATCAACTTTACCGGATCGACCCGCGTTGGCCGGATCATCGCAGAGCGTGCTGCCAAGCACCTGAAACCCTGCCTTCTGGAACTCGGCGGCAAGGCTTCACTGGTGGTGCTCGACGATGCCGATCTCGACGGTGCGGTCAATGCCGCCCGGTTCGGCGCTTTCATGAACCAGGGACAGATCTGCATGTCCACGGAAAAAGTTGTTGTCGATCAGTCCATTGCAGACGTCTTTGCGGAGAAATTCGCGGCCAGCGCCAGCGCGCTTAAAGTGGGCGCGCCAACCGAACAGGTTCATATCGGCTCGGTTGTCGATCGCGACACGGTCGACCATGTCAAAGCCCTGATTGACGACGCCGTTGCGAAAGGCGCAAAGGTTCTGTGCGGCGGCGTGCCGGAGGAAGGCACCGTGATGGCCCCGACTATCGTCGATCTGGTTACTCCGGAGATGCGCATCTACGGCGAGGAAAGCTTCGGTCCTGTCACCACGATGATCCGCGCCCGCGACACCGCCCATGCCATCGAGATCGCCAACGACACGGACTACGGCCTTTCGGCTGCCGTCTTCGGGCAGGATACCCGCAGGGCTCTGGAAGTTGCCAAGGACATCCAGTCCGGCATCTGCCACATCAATGGCCCGACTGTCTTTGACGAAGCGCAGATGCCTTTTGGCGGTGTGAAATCCTCCGGCTATGGCCGCTTCGGCGGTACGGCAGGCATCAACGAGTTCACGGAACTGCGCTGGATCACCATCGAAGATCCCGGTCAGGGCTATCCGATCTGATCCATCACCGGTAAGTCGCCGCCTCCCCCCCCTTGAAAGTGTGCGGGAGGCGGTTGAGCCAAATCACTTTCACCAGAGGCCCCGCAGCAAGGCTTGCCGGGGCCGTGTTGGGCCTGTGCCGGGGCCTGCCTCCTTTGCAAGGCCCGCCGGGCGGGACGCTGCGTCACCTGACTTAAACAGGTGTGCCTTCACGCACTGTTAACCATAAATTGCAATACCTGACACACCAATAGCGCGCATTTCCGCGGAATCAGACAAGCGGTGTTTCAGCCATGAAAAGACTTTTGCAGTCCCTTCCGATTGCGGCCTTCCTTGCGCTTTCTTCGGCGCCCCTTGCCTCCGCTGCGGATGTCTACTCAGGGCCCGGCGAGCTCTATCAGCCATCGACGCTGCGCGGCAGCATCGGTCTGCGATACTGGTACAGCCAGTCGCGCTCCGATCTGGACAACAGCGGCTTCGACATTTCCAGCACGGATAATGTGACCTCTCACACCGCTGAACTGGTCGGAACGCTCGAGGACACGACGTCCAACACCTTCTTCAGGGGCTATGTCGGCCTCGGCAGGAGCGACGGCGGCGATGTGCATTTCTCTGGCTACGAGATGGACGAAACCGATGAGACCTCGCTCGGATATGTTGTTCTCGACGGCGGCTGGGGCTTTGCGCAATTTGCAAACAACCAGGTGCGGCTGAAAGGGTTCGTCGGCTACCAGTACCTGTCCGACGACGTTTCGGCGAAATACGGAAACCTGACCGTAGAACAGTCCCGCGACTGGCATGCGATCCGCCTCGGCATGACTGCTGAAGGCGACATCGGCCAACGCGCCGGCTGGTCTGTTGACGTCGCAGGTGTCCCCTGGAGCTACAACAAGATCGAAAACTGGGAAAGCGACTGGACCTATGGTCTGGAAGCAGATGCGATGCTGAATGTCGACCTGACCAAGAACTGGCAACTGGGCGTCGGCGGCCGCTACTGGTGGCTCCACTCGAATTTCGACCGCAGATATGTCGTCACTGGTGAGAAAGTGGTTCTCGACCAGAACTATCACCGCTACGGCCTGCTGCTGGAAAGCAAATACACCTTCTAGAGCGTGTCGCCTTCAACCAGAAGGATCGTGCATCGTGATTTGCGCCAGACAGCCGCCCGGAAATACAGCCCCAACCTTCAGAAAGGTCCGCGCACGCGGGCCTTTTTCGTATAAACAGACGACACGAAAACCACTCACTCCCTGAAGGGCCCGCGTACCTTCATCCGGAGCTCCCTCACCGCTTAAAAGAGCCAGAGATGCCGAACAGCCTCGCCGCCACCTATCTTTTCCTCGTCGCGGCCATCGTCGCCGAGGTGATCGCCACTTCCGCTCTGGCAAAAACCGAAAATTTCACCCGCCTGCTGCCTTCGATCATCACCGTGGCCGGTTATGCGATCTCTTTCTGGCTGCTGTCCTATCCGATTCGCGTTTTGCCGACGGGAATCGTCTACGCAATCTGGTCCGGAGCGGGCATCGTTCTCATCACCATGGTCGCCTGGCTGGTGTTCGACCAGAAACTCGACCTGCCGGCCCTGATCGGCCTTGGACTGATCCTTAGCGGGGTGGTGATCATCAATGTTTTCTCGAAATCGGTAGGCCACTAGGCCAAAACGCCGAAGCAGCCCCAGAAACGAAAAAAGCTCCGGAAAACCGGAGCTTTTTTTGATTGTTCTGGACCTTGGTAGTGTGTCCAAAACCGGAATTTGGTGCCCAGGAGAGGACTCGAACCTCCACGCCCTTGCGAGCGCTAGCACCTGAAGCTAGTGCGTCTACCAATTCCGCCACCTGGGCTGTGAGGGGGGCTTGTAAGGGTGGTTCCGGGGCTTGTCAATCACTCTGTGTGACTTTTTTTATTCATTCACAGCGAGCCCTTCACAGACCCGCGGCAAAGGGCTAAGAAACTCCCAGACTGAGCCGGCCAAATTCCAGGCCGCCTCTCCTTTTGGACGCGACAGAAGGCATTTTCAGGATGTCCACAGCACTTAACGGCAAACTCGTCACGGTTTTCGGCGGATCGGGATTCCTTGGCCGTCATATCGTTCAGGCGCTCGCCAAGCGCGGTTACCGCGTGCGCGCAGCCGTCCGCCGTCCCGATCTGGCGACTCATCTTCAGCCGCTTGGCGCCGTTGGCCAGATCATGCCGGTACAGGCCAACCTGCGCTATCGCTGGTCGGTCGACCGGGCCGTGATCGGCGCGGATGCGGTGGTCAATGCCGTCGGCATCCTGGCCCCCAGCGGCAAACAGTCCTTCGACGCGGTGCAGAGTTTCGGTCCGCGAGCGATCGCGGAAGCCGCGCGTGCTGCTGGCCTTGATCGGATCACGCATATCTCTGCCATCGGTGCGGACGCACAGAGCAGCTCCGCCTACGCCCGCTCCAAGGCGGTCGGCGAAGCCGGTGTTCTGGAAACCCTGCCCGGCAGCGTCATCCTGCGGCCATCCATCGTGTTCGGTCCGGAAGACAAGTTCTTCAACAAGTTTGCCGACATGGCCCGCTTCTCGCCTGTGCTGCCGCTGCTTGGTGGCGGCGAGTCCAAGTTCCAGCCGGTTTATGTCTGCGACGTTGCCGAAGCCGTTGCCCGCGCTGTCGATGGCCAGCTTGCCGGTGGCACCACGTATGAACTCGGCGGCCCTGAAGTGAAAAGCTTCAAGTCTTGCCTGGAAGACGTGCTGGAAGTCACCCGCCGCAACCGCGTTCTGTTGCCGCTGCCCTTCCCGGTCGCATCTGCCATGGGCAAGGTTCTGCAGCTCTTCCCCTACGCGCCGTTCACCGCCGATCAGGTCGAGCTGCTGAAAACCGACAACGTGGTGTCTGACAAGGCAAAGGCGGAAGGCCGCACCCTGGAAGGCATCGGCGTTCCCCCGGCAACGCTTGCCGCCGTATTGCCGACCTATCTGGAACGCTACCGCGAACACGGCCAGTACGACGCGCACCGGCCGGCGTAAGGCCTGCTTGTAACTGACTTCTTCGACGGGCCCTTCGGGGCCCGTTTTCTGTTGAAAGAAACTTGCCCGGTGCCGGGCGGGTATGCGCACGCCAACAGCCCGTCCGCACACAGAACCTTTCATCCGCTGCTCACCCGGCACAGCTTTTCGTTGCCGCATCCCGCTCCTTCGCCTACCGTCAAAATTGACGGGAGGCGCAGATGTCATTTCTTGCCAAGGTCACGTTACTTTTTGTTGTCTTTGTCGACCTGCTCGGCCAGGGGCTGGTGTTTCCGATCATCAATTCCCTGGTGATGGAACCGTCGACATCAATGTTGCCACAGTCCGCCAGCGACGCGATGCGCCATTTCGATTATGGCCTCATCATCGGTGTCTTCTTCTTGTGCTGGTTCTTCGGTGCGCCCTACATCTCCAAACTGTCGGACATCATCGGCCGCAAGAATGCGATCCTGATCTGCCTGTTCGGCGCGCTCGGCGGCTATGCGCTCACCATTGCAGCGCTCTATCTCAACAGCTTCCTGCTCCTGATCCTGGGCCGCGCGATCACCGGGCTGACTGCGGGCAACCAGCCGATCGCGCAGGCCGCGATGATCGATGGCAGCACGGATGACGAGGACCGCAACCGGAACATGGGCTATATCATCACCGGCGTCAGCTTCGGGCTGGTCGGCGGCCCGCTACTCGGCGGTCTCCTGTCGGACCCGGTCCTGCTTGGCGACCTGGCGAGCATCAAACTGCCGTTCTATGCCTGTTTCGTACTGGTGCTGATTGCCATCCTGCTGGTGATATTCTCATTCAAGGATGCACACGACGCCGAGGCGGAGCGGCAGAAATTCGTGTTCCGGCCTTCGGAAATCCTCGAACTTCTATGGCGTATCCGCAAGTATCCGACAGTGATGCGGCTGACGGTGGTGTTCTTCTTCTTTCACGTCGCCAACCTGTCTTTCTACATCTTCGTCGACAACTACCTGACCAGCCGCTTCGGTTACGGCACGCTCGGCGGCTCGATGGTGATGCTGACGATCGGCATAGCCCTCGCCTTTTCCAGCACGTTTCTGGTGGTGCCGGCGCAAAAGCGGTTCAGCAAGGAAGCTATTCTGGGCATGACCTTCACGGTCTGGGCGGTGTCGGCGGCAGCTTTCATAGCCTCGCCCAACGCAATTCTGACCTATGTGCCGGTCTTCTGTTTCTACTTTGCCTTCGGCATCGCCTACCCGACGTTTCTCGGGCTTTATTCGGCAGCCGTGAGCGACAAGGAACAGGGCTGGGTCATGGGTGTGACCATCGCCGTCTTCACCTTGGTGGCGGGCGTGATCTCGTTGCTGGGCGGGGAACTGATCGGGCTTGATCTGGATCTGCCGTTCTACGGTGTGATCATCGCGGCTCTCACCGCTCTTGTTGTGATGTTCTTTGCCTGGAACAAGCCGGAGATAAAGGCATTGATGCGCGGATCCGGCGGCTGACAGGAGAACTTGCCAGCCGCCGGAAAAGATTATCCACGCCGAGGCCCCAACTTGAAGCGGTCGTCGTGCAGCTCGCTGTAGCCGAGCTCTGTGCGTTGCAGGCCGATATCCTTCAGCTCACTCTCGTTCAGGCGAGAAAGTGCTCGGTTAGTTTCCCGGCGGCGAAGATAATTCCGGAACTCTGCCACACAAACACGAAGGGCAGAAAACAGAACACTGCGGCTGTTTGCGCGGCTGCGGAAAATGGTGTCGATCTCAAGGCTCATCTCTCTTCTCCTAAGGGCTGAACGCCCGTTCCTTTCTGGGGACGAGATGAGAATGACAAATCAATCCTGACAGCAGTGAGTCATGTTTGATCCCGTTCTGTTCTCAGGTTATGATTTTTTTTGTTCCGACCTCACAGAGCCCGATTTTCCATGAACCCGATTGAACGCGCACTCGGCATCCTGCTTCTGCTGACCGGCGGCAAACTTGTCCCGGCAACCGTACTTGCCGAACGGTTTCACGTTTCCCATCGCACGATCTATCGCGACATCGACAGGCTGATCGCGCTTGGCGTTCCGGTGGATGCAGAGCGTGGTGCGGAAGGCGGCTACCGGCTTGCCAGCGGTTATCTTCAGCCACCCGTGGCGCTGACCCGCAATGAGACCGCCGCCCTGCTGGCTGCAATGGCACTGGTGCGCTCCAGCCGCACGGTGCCGCTGGCAGACGATCTTGCAGCCGCGGAAAAGAAGCTGTTGGCGTCCCTGCCCAAAACGGTTCACGGGCTCTTGAAAGAGGCCGACAGGATCGTGGGCATCGAACCAATCCCGCCCGACATCTTTCATTCCGGCACAAAGGCGGAACCGACGGGCGACTGGCAGAAGGCCCTCGACGGATTCATGGCCGGTATCCTGGATGGCAAACGGGTCCGCTTCGAACACGTCAACCCCACAAGGCGGACTGTGAAAGCCCATGACGTCGAACCCTATGGGGTCATGTTCGACCGGGACCTTTGGTACCTGGCCGGACGCTGCGTCGATACGGACACGCTCAAGGTCTATCGGGCGGACCGGCTGCGGGATCTGGAAATCAGCGGGCTCTTTTTCCGGCCCGACAAGACCTTCTCCATCAAGAGCCTTCTCGGCGGGGCATGGCTGTCGCAGGCGATGCGTCGCTGGGAGCAGGAAGAAGCGATTGCCGAGATCCTGATCACTGCCGCACAGGCAAAGAAGCTGAGCGCCGACTGGTATTACCGTCACGCCGTCTTCACACCGGCCGAAGAAGGCCGGATCCTCGTCAGCATCCCCTCTACCGAGCGGGCCCGCATATTGCCGCTCGTCCGCTGGCTCGGGCCGGGGGCGGAACTGCTTGGCCCGGAGGACCTTCGTCAGGAGCTTGCAAGCGAACTGGAGGCATTGGCGGGGACCTATACGGCCAAGAGACAGCTCAACCGTTCAGCCTGAGCCAAGCCGCGTCACACTCGCTCCGTCGGTCCGGACAAGCGCAGCAAAATATGCACGCTGATCCGGACATTGGTGAAGCGGCCTCAGCCCAGGAAATAAAGTCCGGCGAAACCGGCAATGCCGACGAAAATGCGCCACCAGGCAAAGGGCGCGAAGCCGTGTTTGGAGACGAAGTCGAGCAGCCCCTTGACCACAAACACACCGGCGATGAAAGACGCGACAAAGCCGATACCAATGAGCATGGCATCGTCCATCGAGAGCACGTTGCGGTTCTTGTAGAGATCGTAGGCAAAGGCGCCGGCCATTGTCGGCATGGCCAGAAAGAACGAGAATTCGGCCGCCGAGCGCTTGTCGGTGCCCATCAGCAATGCACCGGCAATGGTCGCACCGGAGCGTGAAACGCCGGGCACCATGGCAAGGCACTGGCAAAAGCCGATCTTCAGGCAGAGCGACAGCGGGTAATCCATCACATTTGTATAGCGCGGCTTCAGCGGCAGGCGGTCGATCCACAGAAGGACGATGCCACCGAGCAGCAACGTCGTGCAGATAAGCGCGGGCGTTTCGAACAGCACTTCCTTGATGAAACCATGCAGCAGCACGCCGATGACGGCGGCCGGCAGGAAGGCAATCAGGATACCGGCCACGAAGCGCCGGCTGGAGGGATCACTTGGCAGCGTAACCAGAAGCGTCCACAAACGGCCGAAATAAACCGACAGGATCGCCAGAATGGCGCCGAGCTGGATCAGAACCTCGAAAGTTTTGCCTGTGCTGTCGAAGCCGAGAAAATGCCCCAGCAGCAGGATGTGACCGGTTGACGAGACGGGAATGAACTCGGTCAGACCTTCGACAATCCCCAAAATGAGAGCATTAACAATCGTTTGGCCGTCCATTGTGTATCTTGTCTCCAAATGGCTTGATGAAAACCAGCCTGACCAAGTATGTCTCGCGACTCAGGGCGTCTCCCAAGTCGCCGCTTATTTGACGAAGCGAAGTCACGCCGTCAAACCCTTGATAACCATATTCGGGGCAAACTCTCCGTTAAGGCGATTGCAGCATTCGGCATTCGCTTTGACGTAGTCTTGCCACAGTTCAGGCTCTTAACCCCTTCATGCTGACGCTCTACCATCATCCGTTCTCGCCATCTTCAAGGTTCATCCGGCTCATCCTGAGCGAATACGGAGCCGCCTTCGAGGAGCATCACGTGAACCCATGGGAGCGGCCTCAGGCGCTCCTGGTGCTGAACGCGGCAGGCACCGTGCCGGTTATCGTGGAAAACGAAGGCCCTGCCATTTGCGGCGCCGGACCGATCATGGAGTATCTGGACGAAACCCGGGGCTATGCGGTTGCCGACCGCCGGTTGATGCCGGATCATCCCGATGCCCGCGCAGAAACGAGACGCCTGGTCGAGTGGAGCCTCGGAAAGTTCGATCAGGAAGTGATCGGTCATCTTGTGCGTGAACGCATCTACAAGCAGATCATGCCGAAGTCCGCCGGCGGCGGTGAACCGGATTCGGCAGCCCTGCGCGTTGCCCGGGCAAATATCCATCACCACCTGAAGTACTTCGGCTATCTGGTCGCCTCCCGCCGCTGGGTTGCCGGCGACCGGCTGACCTTCGCCGACTTCGCCCTTGCGGCCTCCCTGTCGTGTGCCGACTATCTGGGCGAAGTGCCCTGGAGCGATCAGGAAGACATCAAGAGCTGGTATGCGCGGGTCAAGTCGCGGCCGTCGATGCGCCCGCTCCTGGGCGAGAAGGTGCTGGGCATGCCGGCCGCACAGACCTATGCGGATCTCGATTTCTGACGCATTCTTCGTGCGTTCAACCGGTTCCGGTTGAACTGAACGTTGTTCCAGCGAGCAGCCGAAGGCCTTGGACCGAAAGACGCAAAAGCTTCTGACCGCCTTTGAGGAGAAGGCCCGCGCCCTCGGTTTCGACGGCGTGAAGGTTGCAGCTGCCGACAGCATTCCGGAAGCGGGCGAACGCCTGCGGCACTTCCTGGACAAGGGTTATGAAGGCAGCATGGCCTGGATGGCGGAAACCGCCGACCGCCGATCCTCACCGCAAGCGCTATGGCCGGAGGTTCGCTCTGTCATCATGCTGGCGATGAACTATGGCCCCGGCAGCGCACCGCACGAACATCCCCTCGCCCATTTGGCCGACAAGACCACCGGCGGCATTTCCGTCTATGCGCGACACCGCGACTATCACGATGTCATCAAGGGTCGCTTGAAGGAACTGGCCAGCTTCCTGGTTTCCCGATCCGGTGGCGATGTGAAGGTATTCGTCGATACCGCACCGGTGATGGAAAAGCCGCTCGGGGAGGCTGCCGGGCTTGGCTGGCAGGGCAAGCACACGAACCTGGTGTCACGAGATCTCGGGTCCTGGTTTTTCCTCGGCTCGATCTTCACCACACTGGATCTGCCGCCGAGCGGTGCGGAACGCGATCATTGCGGCTCCTGCCGCGCCTGCCTCGACAGTTGCCCGACGAACGCATTTCCCGCGCCTTATCAGCTCGATGCGAGGCGCTGCATTTCCTACCTCACCATCGAACACCCCGGCCCCATTCCGGACGCGTTTCGCAACGCCATCGGCAACCGAATTTACGGCTGTGACGATTGTCTGGCTGCCTGTCCCTGGAACAAGTTTGCCGAAGCTGCCAGGGAGGCCAAGTTGATTGCCCGGGAGGAGATGATTACTCCGAAGCTTGCAGACCTCCTGTCGCTGGACGACGCAGCTTTCCGCCAGCTCTTTTCCGGATCGCCGGTGAAACGGATCGGACGGGGAAAGTTTCTGCGCAACGTTTTGATTGCCGCCGGCAATTCCGGAGAAACTGAACTGCTCGGCAGGATCGAAGCGCTGCTCGACGATGCCGACGCCCTTGTTCGCGGCACCGCCGTCTGGGCACTCGGCCAACTTTCTGCACAGGAAGATTTTCAGGCCCGCAAAACCGCGGCGTTGCGCGTTGAAACGGACGAGACCGTGCGTTCTGAATGGCTCCTCGCGCAATCCTGATCCGGCTTTTCCCGATTCGACCTTGTCATGTGATTGGTACATAGTCATGGAATGGCCTAGGTCTTGATGAGGACTTGGACGTCCAACCCTATCGGGACCGATCTCGTTCAAACCGCTCGATTCCGATCATTTTATTGGAGCCACGACATTGAATTTTCAGCCCGCCTCCGTTTTCTCATCCAAACCAGCCAGGGCCCGCGTCCGGCTCCTCATGCTCGGCACCGCGCTTGCGCTGGTTTCCGGCTCCGCCCTTGCGCAGGACACCGGCGAGACCGCCTATGAAGCTTATGTAGAAGGCTTGAAGAGCCTGGGTGTCGAGGTCGAAAACGGTAGCGTCGCTTATGACGAAGGTACCGATACTCTGACCCTCACCGACAGCACGATCTCCTTCAGCGGAACGATCGAGGATATTCCGGCAGAGGAAACGGATGTCACGGGCAATGACGGCGCCACGGATATCGAACCGGAAAAGCTGACCGACCTGACCTATTCGCTTTCATTCAGCAGCGGCACGGTCACCATTACAGGTCTCAGCCATGAAGACGGCGACTTTGACGCCGCAAACTGGGTCTATTCCGACGATTCAGAAATGGTTCTTTCCGCCAGCGCCGAAGGCAAGGGCCGGTTGAAGATCGACGGCCGGTTGAGCGGAGTTTCCGCGACGAACTACAGCTTCACCATGCCGGAAGTGCCGGCAGAAGACGAGGCGCATCAGGTCAGCCGCTGGCTGCCGTTCGTGAAGGCCGCCCTCCTGACTTCCTACGACGAAGTCAAGGCCGACAACACGGCGATGACCATCGAGGCACATGAGGTCGAAGACGGCAAGGACACTCTGGTTCTGTCAGGCACCATGCAGATTGCCGGCTACCGCATGGCCGACGCTGTGGATGGCCGGATCGGGGAATACACGATCGACAGCATGAGCCAGTCGATGCAGACCCTGGACACGACCTCGGGCCAGATGCTGAACCAGACCACCAGCCAGGGCAAGACCGTTTACACGGACATGGACGCGGCCGCGTTCTTCGATCTGTTTGACCCCGATGTTCCCGAAACCGGCGATGAAGTGGTCATGCTCGGCTCGGCTTCGGCGATCGACTACAAGTCCAAACAGGACATCGCCGACGGGCTTGCGATTGAAATTGCCGTCGACAAGACCTCGATTTCAGAAGTCACCGTTCTGAAGCGTGACAACAACATCCTTGCCCTGTTCGACAGTCTGTTTGCCAAGCAGGTTCCAGCCCCTGAAGAACTGATCACCGGCGTATTCCAGTTCTACCGGTCGTTCGGCGTCACCGATGCCCGCATCAGCGGTATCAACGTGACCATACCGATGCCTGGTCCAGAAAAGCCGATGGAAATCGCCATCAAGGAAATGTCCATGTCGGAGATCAACTCCGACGGTATCGGCGAAATGATGATGGTCGGTCTCGATGCCCCGGACCTGCCGGAAGGTGCATCGGTCAAGATCGACTGGGCGGCGATTGGCGATATCGAATTCGCCGAATATACGCCCATGCGTGCCATGATCAGCACATTGATGGCGGACCCAAGCTTCGGCGAGGATCACCCGATGGAGGTGGCCCGCGCGTTCATGCCGCGCTCTTTCGGTTATGAACTGGAAGGACTGGACGTTGCCGTGCCGGACCTCGGTCGGACCGAAATCGGCAGAGCCGAGATGACGCTGTCCACTACGGTGCCGCCAATCCCGACCAGCTTTCACGCCAGGACCGAAGGGCTGAAAGTGCCTGTCGCGGCCATTGATGACCCGGAAGCCCAGGCATTGCTGGAAGCTCTCGGTCTGGAAACGGTCGTCTGGTCCGACGAGACCCGGCTCTACTGGGACGAGGCAACGCTGGAACTGCGCCTGGAGCGCATGATGGTGGATGTCGAAGGGCTCGGCCGCGCCGAATTGTCCGCACGTCTTGCAAACGTACCGAAGTCCCTGTTCGAGGATCCCGAGAACCAGGGACAAATGGCCCTTGTGGTTGCCCAGTTCGTCGACGCATCCCTGACCTTCAAGGATGCCGGCCTCACCAAGAAGGGCCTGGCCCACATTGCCGAGGCTCAGAACATCCCCGAAAATGTCTTCCGGGAAGCCCTGGTGGCACAGGCGACGCAAATGACCGCGCCGATCCAGAATGCGGCCTTCACGCAGATGGTTACTGAAGCAGCGTCCAAGTTCCTCGACAATCCGGGGGAACTGAAGGTCACCCTGACACCGCCGAACCCGGTTCCGCTGGCGCAGATCCTGGGTTCGATGGCAGCACCGCAAACCCTGCCGGATCTGCTTGCAGTCAAGATTGTTGCCAATTGATTGCTCTGACCACGTGAATGCAAATACCAAAAGGGCGGCCAGTGGCCGCCCTTTTTTGCCTTCAAGCAGTTAGCTCGTTCCTTGAGTTCTGGCGAGACCCGGCGTCACTCTGCCGCCTGCTGCTGTCCGACCGTTCCGATCCGCGCCGCACAGAACTTGAACTCCGGGATCTTGCCGAAGGGGTCCAGCTGCGGGTTGGTCAGGAAGTTGGCCGGGGCTTCGCTGAAGCAGAACGGGATGAAGAGCATGCCTGTCGACACGTCCCGGTCTGCGCGCAGGGTCAATGTGATTGCGCCGCGCCGTGTTTCCACCCTCACCTGCTGGCCGATGTCCAGACCCGAGCGCTCGATATCGCGCGGGTTCATGGAAACGACTGGCTCCGGTTCGATGGCATTGAGCACTTCCGCACGCCGCGTCATGGCACCGGTATGCCAATGCTCCAGCATGCGACCCGTGGTCAGCACCAACGGGAAATCATCGTCGGGAAGTTCATCCGGCGGCACCAGATCCGTCGGCACGATGCGTCCGCGGCCATCTGCCGTCGGGAAGGACTGGCCGAACAAGATCTCGTTGCCAGGCTTGTCCGGGGCATCCGCCGGATAGGTGACCGTGCCGTCGCGCTCCAGCCTTTCCCAGGAAATGTTGCTCAGCGAATTCATGTGCGACCGCATTTCCTCATAGATCGCCGGCACGCCGTCATAGGTCCAGTTCAGGCCCAGGCGGTTGGCGATATCGATGAGGATCTGCCAGTCGGCGCGTGCTTCACCGGGCATCGGCACGCAAGGACGGCCGATCTGAACCTGGCGGTTGGTGTTCGTGAACGTACCGAGCTTTTCCGCATGGGCGGAGGCAGGCAGGATCACGTCCGCATGCCAGGCGGTTTCGGTCAGGAAGATATCCTGAACCACAAGATGTTTCAGACTGGCGAGTGCCTTGCGGGCATGGGCCTGGTCCGGATCAGACATGGCCGGGTTTTCACCCTGAACGAACATCGCCTCGATGCCACCATCCAGGATATCGTCCATGATCTCCACCACGGTCAAACCGCGCGCGGGGTCGAGCGTGCGGCCCCAGGCGTCTTCGAATTCGGCGCGGATATCCGGGTTTTCAACTGAACGATAGTCCGGGAACACCATCGGAATGAGCCCGGCGTCGGATGCCCCTTGCACGTTGTTCTGACCGCGCAGGGGATGCAGGCCGGTGCCCGGGCGGCCTATCTGGCCGGTTGTCAGCGCCATGGCAATCAGGCAGCGGACGTTGTCGGTGCCGTGGACATGCTGCGAAACGCCCATGCCCCAGAAGATGATCGACTTGGCGCTGGTGGCGTAAAGCCTTGCGACTTCCCGCAGGGTTTGGGCGTCGATGCCGCAGACCGGCTCCATCGCTTCCGGCGTGAAATCGACGATCTTTTCCTTCAGTGCCTCGAAGCCGTCCACGTGAGCGGCGATATACTGGCTGTCGTAGAGGCCTTCGGTGATGATGACGTTGAGGATCGCGTTCAACATCGCCACATCGGTTCCCGGCTTGAACTTCAAGCCGTAGTCCGCAAAGCGCATCAGCCCCTGGCCGCGCGGGTCCATGACGATCAGCTTTGTGCCGTTCTTGGCCGCCTGCTTGATGTAGGTCGCGGCAACCGGGTGGTTCTGTTCCGGACGAGCGCCGATCACGATCATGCAGTCTGCGTCGCCGGCTGCATTGAACGGGGCTGTCACTGCACCCGAACCGATGCCCTCCATGAGCGCAGCCACGGAAGAGGCGTGGCAGAGACGCGTGCAGTGGTCGACATTGTTGGTCTGGAAACCCTGGCGGATCAGCTTCTGGAAGAGATAAGCCTCTTCGTTGGAGCCCTTGGCCGAGCCGAAGCCCGCAATACCACGGCCGCCCTTGGCGTCATAAACCGCTTTAAGACCACCAACGGCTCGCTCGAGCGCTTCGTCCCAGGTTGCCTCACGGAAATAGTCGAGATGGTTTTCCAGCGTCATGGCAATGTCGCCACGCTTGGGCGCATCGTCCCGGCGGATCAGCGGCTTGGTCAGGCGCTCGGGGCTGGAAACATAATCGAAGCCGAAGCGGCCCTTGACGCAGAGCCGGTTCTCGTTGGCCGGGCCGTCGCGTCCCTCGACGCTGACGATCTTGCCGTCCTTCACCGAGACAGACGTCAGGCAGCCCACACCACAGAAAGGACAGACGCTGTCGACGGTTTCTTCGGCAAAGATCTCGCGCTTGCTGGCGCTGGCATCCAGAAGGCTCTTTTCCATCAGGGCCCCGGTCGGACAGGCCGACACGCATTCGCCGCAGGCAACGCAGGTTGAAAGACCCATCGGGTCTGCCAGATCGAACACCGGCACCGTGTGCGAACCGCGATCCGCCATGCCGATAACGTCGTTGACCTGTACTTCCCGGCAGGCTCGCTCGCACAGATTGCACGCGATGCAGGCGTCCAGATTGACCGCTATGGCCGGATGGGAAATGTCCTGGGCCGGTTTGGCGCATGGGGCAAAGCGGCTGGTGGAGACACCGACATGGTCGGACCATTTCCAGAAATCACTTTCCGGGTCAGGATGATGGTCGCGCGACGGCTGGTCGGCTGCCAGAAGTTCGAACACCATCTCGCGTGCCTTGGAAGCACGTTCGCTGGCGGTCTTCACCACCATGCCTTCGGCAGGGGTGCGAATACAGGAAGCGGCAAGCACGCGCTCGCCCTCGATATCGACCATACAGGCACGGCAATTGCCGTCGGAGCGATAACCCGGAGCGTCCTTGTGGCAGAGATGCGGAATGGCGACGCCTTCACGCTTGGCAACTTGCCAGATGGTTTCGCCGTCTTCCGCGGTGACCATCCGACCGTCGAGGGAGAAAGTGACCTGGCTCATTTCTCGAACTCCTCCGGGAAAAATTTCAGCACCGACGTGACCGGATTGCTGGCTGCCTGCCCAAGACCGCAAATGGATGCCGAGCGCATGACTTCATCGAGATCCGTGATCTTCGTCTTGTCCCAATCGCCTGCTGCCAGCAGATGTTCCATCTTCTCCGTTCCGGACCGGCAGGGCGTGCACTGACCGCAACTCTCGTGTTTGAAGAAGCGCATCAGGTTCAATGCCACATCGCGCATGTCATCCTGATCGGAGAAAACGACGATCGCGTGGCTGCCGATGAAACAGCCGTATTTGTCGAGCGTACCGAAATCCAGCGGCTCGTCGGCAAGAGACGCGGGCAAGATGCCCCCGGATGCACCACCGGGCAGGTAGCCTTTGAAGACGTGCCCCTCTTCCATGCCACCGCAGTATTCTGCCAGAAGCTCGTTCATGGTGATCCCCGCCGGGGCCATCTTGACGCCTGGGGCCCTGACACGGCCGGAAACCGAGAAGGAGCGGTAGCCCTTGTGGCCACGGCGGCCGTGGCTGGCGAACCACTCCGAACCCTTCTCGACGATATCCCTGATCCAGAACAGGGTTTCTATGTTGTGATTGAGCGTCGGCCGACCGAACAGGCCGACCTGGGCAATGTACGGTGGGCGGTGGCGTGGCAGGCCGCGCTTGCCTTCGATCGATTCGATCATCGCGCTTTCCTCGCCGCAGATATAGGCTCCCGCCCCGCGGCGCAGTTCGATGTCGATGGTCGTGATGATGCCCGCTTCGCGCAGGGCCTCGATTTCGGTCTTCAGGATCTGGAGAACCGCCGGATATTCGTCGCGCATATAGAGATAGATGCGCGCGGCGGAAATCGCATGGGCGGCAATCAGCGCGCCCTCGAGCATCCGGTGCGGGTCGCGTTCCAGGTGAACGCGGTCCTTGAACGTGCCTGGTTCGCCTTCATCGCCATTGATGGTGAGGTATTTCGGAGCCGGCAGGTCGTGGACGATCTTCCATTTCGTGCCGGTCGGGAAGCCTGCACCGCCCAGGCCGCGAAGGCCTGCTTCCAGCGCCTTGTCCGCAATTGCCGCTGCATCCAGTTCACCTGCGCGCACGCGCTCCAGCAACTTGTAACCACCAGCCTCGCGGTAGGCATCCAGCTTGATGTAATCGGGAACCACCGGATCGGACGTTCCTTCGAACAAGGCAGCGCGCACGGACACTTCGCTTGCGTTGTCGATGGCCCGCTTGCCGACCTGCACGGCCGGGGCACCGGCACAGCGCCCGATGCACGGAACTTTCTGGATGCGGACTTTTGCCGGATCAACCCCGGCTTCAAGCGCAGCAGCCAGAGCGTCCGCCCCCTTGAGCGCGCAGGCAACGCTGTCGCAAACACGAATGGTCAGAGGTGCAGGCTTTGCATCCCCTTCCCGGACGATGTCGAAATGGTGGTAAAAGCTCGCGACCTCATAGACCTCGGCTTGCGACAGGCGCATCTCGTCGGCCAATGCGCGCAGGTGCCGAGCCTCAAGACAGCCAAATGCGTCCTGGATCTTGTGCAGATGTTCAATGAGCAGGTCGCGCCGGCGCGGCTCATCACCCAGCAAATTCCGGACTTCGTCCAGGGCCGCATCTTCCAACTGACGCCCTTTTGGCTGGGACGGCTTGCGTGAAAGCCCCTTGCCGAAAGACATTGGCGTACCTCCCGTATTGCTGGAGCGCATCTGGATTTCGCGTCCGCGCTCCTCTCTCGATCTTCGCGGGGGCGGCTGATGGTTCGAACAGGCGAACCCAGGACCTACCCCGCATTTTGGTCCGGATGTTAGCCGCGCCGAGTCAGCCTGTCTGTTTGAAAAACGACAAGCGGGACTCCAATGCTGACGCTTTGGAGCACCTCACGGACAAAAAGCACCGCGAACCCGGCAGGTTCCAGGGGGCTTTTCAGCCCGTGTCGGATGAGCTTCGTTTTACGAGGTCAGATGGGAAAACGCGGCAACCACGCGCTCATAGACTGGGCGCTTGAATGGCACGATCAAACCGGGCAGCCGGTCGGCATCTTCCCAGCGCCACTCGCTGAATTCCGCGGTGTGGCCGTCCGGGGGCGTGAGGATATCGATTTCGTCTTCCGATCCGTCGAAGCGGTAGGCGATCCAGCGCTGAGCCTGACCGCGATACTTGCCCTTGCGCGATGTGCGGACGACCTCTTCTGGATAGTCGTAGGCGAACCACTCCGGGGCTTCTTCCAGAAGGGAAACGGACTTGATCGAGGTTTCCTCGTAAAGCTCGCGCCGGGCAGCCGGTTCGGGTGCTTCGCCCTTGTCGATGCCGCCTTGCGGCATCTGCCAGCAATATTCGTAGTTGGAGGAACTGCCTCCATCATCGCGGCTGCCGATCCAGACCTTGCCTGCCTTGTTGATCAGCATGATACCGACGCAGGGCCGATAGGGAAGACCGTCGACGGGTTCCGGAAATCCCGGTCCGAGTGCCAGCTTCTTCACGAATACCTCTTGGTGCTCAGTTTCTCAGAATTATCGATCGATGGTCGCGCTGACGGGGACCAGCTGGAGACCGCGCTCTTCAAGATCCTGCACCCACTTTTCCAGCTGGCGCACGGTCACAGGCAATGCGGATGCGGTCGCCACCGCGACACCGCGGGCACGGGCGACGCTTTCCAGCTGCAGCAGCTTGGCGTTAATATCGTCTTCACGCGGTACTTCGTCCAGCACCACGTCCACCCCACTGAAGGGAACGCGCATTTCCTTGGAGACATCATCGGCGATGGACCGGGAAGATGTGCCGTTGTCGGCGAACATCAGGCCACGCGCCTTCAGTTTTTCCAGAAGGAACTCCATGGAGGGTTTCGTCGCCGTGAAACGCGCGCCCATTTCAGGAATGACGCCGACATAATTGGTCGCCCGCGTGAGCAGGAACCCAAGCCGATCCATCATTTCATTGGGGCGCAGGCTGACCAGCAGCGTGTGCGGGCCCGGGTCATTGTCGGGAAAATCGAACGGCTCCAGCGGCAATTGCAGCAGCAGTTCATGGCCCTTGGTCCGGGCCTGCTGCATCCACAGGTCCAGGTCTTCACCATAAGGGGCAAGCGCAAAGGTCGTATCGGCCGGCAACCGGGTAATGGCGTTCTGCGTACCGGTTTCACTCAGGCCGAGCCCGGTCACGATGACGGCAATTTTCGGGATCGAGGTGAACTCGCGAACGATGGGCCGGGAATAGGCATCCAGCGGACGGATACCGGCATCGCTGACTTTCGGCAGGAACCCGAAATCGGACCGTTCGCTGACACGGCTGTCCGGATTGATCGACAGGCCGGTTACCGGGGCTTCCGGACCCAGTCCGTCCGGTCGCATGACCATGTCGTAGCGCGGGCCAAGCAGATCCTTGCTGCTTTCCGGACGCAGGTTCGGGCCCAGGTCACCGTTGATGCCCGGGCGGATCTCAACCACTTCGATGTCCTGGGAGGTCACGCCTTCGACAATGGCGTCGAGCGGCAGAACGGCGACGGGTTCTCCGCCAAGCGGGTCGTCGACAACAGTGATCCAGACGAGCGTAGAAGTGAGGATCACGCTCAGAATTCCGACCCCGATAAGACCGAACGGCAGCCTGACCAGCCGCCGCTTGCCCATGCCTAAAGGAGCTGTGAGATCTTCGCTCGACATATCGTCCTGAGCCTATTGCCCGGTTTCAGGATGTCCCCGAAACGGAAAGTTTGTTTTTGATATACGCAGAACGAGAACGGCAAGTCGCGCGCCGGCGGACCGGCGCGCGTTTTTTGATTTAGTTTTTGACAGCCGCGCTGTCGGAGACCGGCGGGAAGGCGCTGTTCACCTGATTACCGCGCAGAAGGTCGAGTGCCAGGTTCAGCTGGGTATCGTCCTTCGGATCGGACGGCACATAGGCCTGGCTACCGGATTCTTCCTCACCTTCGGAGGCTTCCAGGTGGCCACGAAGACCGGCTTCGCCCTTGGTATCGACACGGCCGACCAGATCGTCCGGCAGATCCTGCAGGGACTCAATGTCCGGCACGATGCCCTTGGCCTGGATCGATGTGCCAGACGGGGTGTAGTACCGAGCCGTGGTCAGGCGGATGGCGCCGTTGGCACCAAGCGGGATGATCGTCTGCACCGAGCCCTTGCCGAAGGACCGTGTGCCGAGAATGGTTGCCCGGCGATGATCCTGCAGCGCACCTGCAACGATTTCCGAAGCGGAGGCGGAGCCGCCGTTGACCAGCACGATTACCGGCTTGCCGGTTGTCAGGTCGCCAGCCCGTGCGTTGTAGCGCTGGGTTTCGTCGGCTTCACGGCCACGTGTCGAAACAATCTCGCCACGGTCCAGGAAGGCGTCGGAAACGGCAATTGCCTGATCCAGCAGACCACCCGGGTTGTTGCGCAGGTCGATGACGAAGCCCTTGAGCTTGTCTTCACCAATGTTCGCGGTCATTTCCTCGATGCCTTCCTTCAGGCCGTCGAAGGTCTGTTCGTTGAACTGGGTGACGCGAACATATCCGACGTCATCCTCTTCCCGCCAGCGAACCGAACGGATGCGGATGATGTCGCGGGTGATGGTGATGTCGAACGGCTCGGCGCGGCCCTTGCGGCGCACCGTCACCACGATGTCCGTCTTGACCGGACCGCGCATCTTTTCGACCGCTTCGTTGAGGGTCAGTCCCTGGACCTGTTCGCCATCGATGTAGGTGATGTAGTCACCTGCCAGGACACCGGCCTTGGCGGCAGGCGTATCGTCAATCGGCGACACGACCTTCACGAGGCCTTCTTCCATGGTGACTTCAATGCCGAGACCACCGAATTCGCCGCGGGTCTGCACCTGCATGTCCCGGAAGCTCTTCGGAGACATGTAGCTGGAGTGCGGGTCGAGGGAGGTCAACATGCCGTTGATGGCGCTCTCGATGAGCTGGGCGTCATCAGGGACTTCCACGTAGTCTGACCGCACGCGTTCGAACACGTCGCCAAACAGGTTAAGCTGCCGGTACGTATCCGTTGCCGCCGCATTGGCCGCTACCGAGACATTGATCGGCATCTGGGACAGTGTCGTGATTGCTGCTGCTCCCATGAGAGCACCCACAAGCAGCAAGGAAGCTTTCCGTATCATCCGCGAGCCTTTTCTTCTTCAGTGCGTGCCCACCAGGGTGTGGGATCGATCGCACGACCGTCTTTCCGGAATTCAACATAAAGGATCGGCTGGGTCGAGCCCAAACCGAACGTCGAAGCGCTTGCCCACTGGGTTGCGCCCATCACTCCGACCGGTTCCCCGGTCAAAACAAATTGCCCCAACTCCGCATCGATCCGGTCCATTCCGGCCAGCAACACATGGTAGCCGTCGCCGGTATTCAGGATCAAGAGCTGTCCGAACGAACGGAACGGTCCGGAATAGACCACCCATCCGTCGGCAGGTGACGTAATATTGGACCCAGGCCGTGTGGCGATAGATTGACCCTCCGTCACACCGCCGAAATCGTCTTCCTGGCCATAGTCCTTCAAAAGCGTACCGGCAACAGGCTGAGGCAGCTTGCCCTTGGCTTCCTGGAACGAAATGGCCGGTGCCAGACGCCCAGGATCTGCAAAGGGATCATACGAGCGCGACGGATTTTTCCTGGCCTCGAGTGCTGCCTGACGCGACTTTTCCGCCGCCTCCCGGGCGCTCTCGATTTCCACTTCCAGGGTCGCGATCAATTCTTGGAGAGATCCCGCCTTGTCCGCAAGTTCCGCTGCACGCTCCTTCTCTTCCTGAAGGTCCTGTACCGATCTTTGATGTTCCTGCCTTTTCGCGCTCAGAAGAAGCTCCAGCCGGGACTTTTCCTCAGCCAATCGCATCGCGTCGCCGCGCAGGCGGTTTTTTTCCTCAGCAATCACCGTCTTCAGGCGGTGCAATTCCTCAAGATCTGCTGCCAGTGCCTCGGTTTCTACCTTCAGCTCCGGCATGACCGCGTTCAGGAGAATCGCACTGCGCACAGCCGACAGCGCGTCGCTCGGGCGCACGGCAAGCGCCGGTGGCGGACGGCGTCCGATTCGCTGCAGGGCAGCCAGAACTTCTGCCAGCACGTCGCGGCGAGCAATCAGCGACAAGCGCACCGCGTCCTCATTCTCCCCCAGCGCGCGCAGCCGCCGCTCGGTATCGGTCAGTTCGCCTTCCAGGCCCTTGATCGTGTCGGACGTGCTGATGATCTTGGCATTCAACGTGTCCCGGTCGCGATCAAGTGCGCGGATTTCGCGTGCGATGGTCGCCTGCCGGTCCGTCGATACCTCGATATCGCGCGACAGCGCGGCAAGTTCCTCTTCGCGTTGTTTCTTGCGTTCCAGTGCAGCAGTCACCTCAGCAGGCGGAGCCGCCTGTTCCTGGGTGGTGGTCTCATCGACACTTTCCGTCGATCCGGCTGGCAGGGGCAGAACGAGCAAGGCCGCAGTCAGGCCACTCAAGAGCGGGCGGAATTTCTTCCGTCTCTCGAGTTCCGAACGCGCCGCTGTCATGCGATCCGCTATCAACCTGCCTAAGCTCCCAAAGGGTTATCTTCCAATGCGATACACAGTCTGCGTTAACGAACCGTTTACCCTAGTGACCGGCCAATTAACTTCTGCTCCCACCGAGGATCGCATTCCCTCTTCTGTCTGATCGATGACCGTTACGTGGCGAATGCGGCGAGATACAGGCATTCTCGCCTTTTTCCGCCGTTTCAATCGTTAATTTTTGGTCATAGTGCCGTTACGACAACAGGTTTTCCGACGAAAACCCCATCTCCTGTCCTTCACAATCAGTAATGTCTGTAGACAATATCCTTGGGGTCCGGGCGCGCAGCATCGACATCGAGATGGGCTCCAAGCCGTTCGGCAAGGCGCGCCGAGCGGGTGTTTTCCTGATCCATATAACTGACGAGCGACGGTAGACGGCGTTCCTGCCGTGCCCAGTCACGAAAGGCCCTGGCCGCCTCGAAAGCGTAGCCACTGCCCTCCGCATGCTCATAGACGAACCAGCCGAGTTCATGTTCCGGAAAAAGCGGGCCATGATTGATACCGACCTGACCGAAGACCTCGCCGGAGCCGCGCGCCTCCATCATCAGGGCCCCATGCCCCATCAACTGCCATTGCGCAATGTCGTGACAGAACAGGCCCCAGGCTGCAAACCGCGATAGCGGGCCTCCCATATATTGGGATCGATCCGAGGCCATCAAAGCCTCGTACGCCGGCCAGTCCGACATGGTCATCGGCCGCAGAATCAGTCTTTCGGTCTCAAGTGCCGGTATCACCAGTTCTCTCCCAGGGCTTTTTCAGAAGTCTCACACACGGTGATAAGGGTGACCGGACTGGATCGTCATGGCGCGGTAGACCTGCTCCGCCAAAAGAATGCGGGCGATCTGATGCGGCCAGGTCATGGCACCAAGAGCGAGTTTAAGATCGGCGCGGCTCAGAACCTCCTGGCCGTGACCATCCGCTCCGCCAATGGCAAAGACCACGTCGGGAACACCTTCATCCTTCCAGGCTTCCAGTTTCTGGCTGAAGGCCGGGCTGGTCAGGTTCTTGCCGTTCTCGTCCAGCACCACCAGCCGCGCCCCGGCGTTGAGCGCGGCAAGAATTCCCCGCGCTTCTTCCGCCTTGCGGTCATCGGCGCGCTGCGCACGGCTTTCCGGCATTTCGTTGATGATGACTTCGGTAACGCCGAGACCGCGGCCTGTCTTGCGGGCGCGGTCGATATATCGGTCGAAAAGTTCTTTGTCCGCACCGGCTTTCATTTTGCCAATGCAGAAGAGCGTAAAGCGCATAAGTCCCTGCCGGAGATCGATCCGGTGAAAAATCTGCCCGGCAGCAGACGGAGGCCCTGCTTCAGGGCCTCAATGCCGGCTCAGCCGATGTAATGCGGTGCCGCATCCTCTTCCGGTGCCCACATCTTCTCAAGATTGTAGAAGCCGCGAACCTCCGGACGGAAGATGTGTACGATCACATCACCCGCATCGATCAGCACCCAATCGCAAATGTTCAGACCCTCAACCGTTGCCGATCCGGCGCCGGCCGATTTGAGGTCTTTCAGCAAGTGCTCGGCAATCGCGCCCACGTGACGATGGGAACGACCGGACACGATTACCATGTAATCGGCCAGTGAACTCTTGCCTGCGATGTCGAGGGTAACAGCGTCCTCAGCTTTGGAGTCGTCAAGACTGGTGAGGACCGTATCGAGGAGGTCTGCCGCAAGTTCTTTACCTACGGAAGCCTGCAGAGGAGAGGACATGTCTGTCCGCCCACTTTCAAAGGTCATGGTCAGGTGTTGTGCCTTTCGCCGTTTATGCCGTCCCGCGCCCAACGTCGTCACGAACTGAAACGTCCGACTTCGTACGTCACCCGTTTTGGATGCAGGACCGGTTGACCGTACCTCGGCCGCGCTCATCGCGACCGTCCCTATAATACCGCTTCCCGTTTGGCATTTTCAAGACACGCGGGAATTCTTGGCAAATCCGCTGTTTACCGCCTTTGCCCAAGGCGCAGATCGGTGGACGATGTCCGGTCCAATGGCGTGTGCAGAAAAGTCCAGATCGGCGCCTCCATTTCCGGCAGAAGTGCTGCATCTTCTTCAGGAAGCCTATATTTTTCATAGGCTTTTGCCATGGGAGACGACATCACTGACAAGGAGGCTCCCGGCCGGTCGACAATGGCGATCGGCACAGAGCCGACGATGTCGCGCCAGTCCTGCCAGCGATGGAAGCCGGCTAAATTGTCAGCCCCCATGACCCAAACGAATCGGACAGATGGACGCATCTGGCGCAGGGCAACCAGCGTTCTGGCCGTATAGGGTGTTCCCAGAACCTGCTCGAAGGCGGTGACCTTCATGCGTGGATGGTCGGCAAGGTCCCCCGTCAGGCGCAGCCGCCGCTCCAGCGGCGCCAGGTCCGCGTGGCTCTTGAGCGGGTTGCCAGGTGTCACCAGCCACCAGACCTGATCCAGCCCCAGCCGCTTCAACACGGTCGAAGCCACCAACCGGTGACCTGAATGAGGAGGATTGAAGGATCCGCCGAAAATGCCGATGCGGTTGCCCGGCTCGGCATGGGGCAGTTTCATCCAGTCACGGTCCAGTCCCGCGCCAAGACTCAAGGGGCTCATTCAGGCGAACTCACGATTGGTCATTACGGGCGGGCATTCCTGGCGGTCTTCAAGGGCGGTCGTCACGGGCGGGTCTGGCCGGTGCCGCGCACCTTGTACTTGAAGCTGGTCAGCTGCTCCACGCCGACTGGTCCGCGTGCATGCATGCGCCCAGTGGCAATGCCGATCTCCGCACCCATGCCGAATTCTCCACCATCGGCAAATTGGGTCGACGCATTGTGCAGCACGATGGCTGAATCCACTTCCCGCTGGAACCGGTCGGCAGTCGCCTGATCTTCGGTCAGGATGCAATCGGTATGGTTGGAACCGTAGCGCGCGATATGCTCCATGGCAGCGTCGAGATCCGCGACCACCTTCACCGAAAGGATCTTGTCCAGATACTCCGTCGACCAGTCGTCCTCGCTTGCCGGCACGATGTTTTCGCAAATGTCGCGCACAATCGCACCGCCCCGGATCTCGCAGCCCTTTTCCTGAAGTGCCTTCACGATCACCGGCAAGTGGCTGTGGGCCACGTCTTCATGCACCAGCAATGTTTCCAGCGCCCCGCAGATGCCGGTCCGGCGAAGCTTGGAATTGACGATCACCTCGACGGATTTCTCAAGATCGGTCGCCTTGTCGACGAAGATATGCACCAGGCCTTCCAGATGGGCAAAGACCGGCACGCGAGCTTCGGTCTGCACACGCTCGACAAGGCTGCGGCCACCACGCGGGACGATGACATCGAGGTTGCCTTGAAGACCGCGCAGCATTTCGCCAACAGCGGCCCTGTCGGTCACCGGAACGATCTGGATCGCATCTTCCGGCAGACCGGCGGCGACGAGGCCTTTCTGCAGGGCCGCATGGATCGCCCGGTTGGAATTGATGGTGTCGGAGCCGCCACGCAGAACAACGGCGTTGCCGGCTTTCAAACACAGCGCGCCTGCATCCGCGGTCACGTTCGGGCGGCTTTCGTAAATGACACCGATAACACCCAGGGGCGTGCGCACACGTTCGATCTTCAGGCCGTTCGGCCGATCCCAGGCGGCGATCACGCTGCCGACGGGATCGTCCAGCGCGACAATGTCCTCAAGGGCTTTGGCAATCGCCTCGATCCGCTCTTCCGTAAGCGTGCCACGATCCAGGAACGCTGCCGTCTGGCCGCCTGCCTTCATCGCTTCGAGATCGAGACGGTTGCCTGCAAGAATATCCGGTGTTGCAACCCGAACGGCGGCTGCCATTTCGGCCAGGGCCTTGTTCTTCTGGTCTGCTGGAGCGATGGCAAGGATCCGGCCGGCAGCACGGGCGCGCTGCCCGATCTCTGCCATCAAGTCCTCGGTCGTCTTTGCCTCGACTACTTCCAGCATACTCACTTGCTCCCGTTTTGCGGCGTTCACCGCCGCCAGTCTTTCCGCGTTTTAGCGCGTTCTGCCTCAAAAGGCATCCATCGGTTCGCTCACACTCACTCGAGCGCGGGCAGTTCCAGAACCAGATCGTCCCGGTGGATCATTTCCGCCCGGCCCGGATAGCCGACGATGGCTTCAATCTCGCGGCTGTTGCGGCCTGCAATCAACTGCGCTTCGTCCGCGTCATATGCAATCAGCCCCCGGCCGATGATCCGGCCTTCCGGGTTGAGCAATGTCACGGCGTCGCCGCGCGAAAAACTTCCCGATACAGATGTCACTCCGGCAGGCAGGAGGCTCTTGCCAGACGTCATCGCCTTGACCGCACCTGCATCCAGCCGGATTTCGCCGCGCGGCTCCAGATGGCCGCCAATCCAGGCCTTGCGGGCACTGGCAGGTGAACTGAGCGCCGGGAACCAGGTGCCGCGGGCGCCCTGATCCAGCCGCTGAAGCGGGTTGAGTTCCTTGCCGGAGGTGATCACCATCGACGTTCCGGCCGCGGTCGCGATCTTGCCGGCATCGATTTTCGTCTTCATGCCGCCGCGCGAAAGCTCCGATCCGGCGCTGCCGGCCATGGATTCGATTTCATGGGTAATGCGCGGCACTTCCGGCAGGAACACTGCATCGGGGTTCTGCTGGGGCGGTGCGGTATAAAGCCCGTCAATATCCGACAGCAGCACAAGGCAGTCGGCGCTGGCCATGGTGGCAACACGCGCTGCCAGCCGGTCGTTGTCGCCATAACGAATTTCGGAAGTCGCCACGGAATCATTTTCGTTGATAATCGGTACCGCACCAAGCTTCAACAGAGTGCCGATAGTGGCGCGCGCATTGAGATAGCGCCGCCTTTCTTCCGTGTCGCCAAGGGTGAGCAGGATCTGACCAGCCTTCTTGCCATGCGCACCAAGGGCATCCGCATAGGCCTGGGCCAGCGCGATCTGTCCGGCTGCGGCCGCCGCCTGGCTTTCCTCCAGCTTCAGCGGCCCACCAGGCAGCCCGAGAATACCGCGACCAAGCGCAATCGATCCGGAGGAGACAAGCAGCACCTCCGCACCGGCATCGGACAGCTTGACCACATCGGCGATCAGCGCGTTGAGCCAGCTACGCTTGAGTTCGCCCTGCTCGACAAGCAGGGCGGAGCCGATCTTGACAACGATGCGGCTGAAGTCTCTCAGACTGCGGGACATCAGGGATGCCAGCCCTCTTGTTCGGGTGCAGGCACCTGGTTGGCTTCTTCTTCCTTGTCCCTGTCAATCGCGCGCACGATCATGCGCAGCGCCCGGTCGACATTGAGGCCGCTGGCCGAGGACAGGATCAGCGGTTTCTGACCACAGGCTTCCTCAAGGCTCGCTGCCTTTTCGGCAATCAGGTCTTCATTGAGAGCGTCGCACTTGCTGAGCGCCACGATCTCGGGTTTCTCCGTAAGCCCGGCGCCATAGGCATCCAACTCGCCGCGCACGATCCGATAGGCTTCGCCCGGGTCTTCCTGGCCGGAGCCGTCAACCAGATGAAGCAGAACGCGGGTGCGTTCGACATGCCCAAGGAAGCGGTCGCCAAGGCCCGTGCCTTCGTGCGCCCCCTCGATCAGTCCGGGAATATCGGCCATGGCAAAGCTGCGACCGTCGATCTGCACGATGCCAAGATTGGGGTGAATGGTCGTGAACGGATAGTCGGCAATTTTCGGCTTTGCAGCCGATACCGTTGCAAGGAAGGTGGACTTGCCCGCATTGGGCAGGCCAACCAGGCCGGCATCGGCGATCAGCTTCAGCCGCAGCCAGATCCATTTTTCCTCGCCTTCAAGACCAGGGTTGGCCCTGCGCGGCGCCTGATTGACCGACGACTTGAAATGGGCGTTGCCAAAGCCGCCGTTGCCCCCTTTCAGAAGCATCACCTTCTGGCCAAGCTCGGTCAGGTCGGCAATCAGCGTCTCGTTGTCTTCCTCGAAGATCTGGGTACCGACAGGAACCTTCAGCACAACGTCGCCGCCGTGCGCGCCGGTGCGGTTGCGGCCCATGCCGTGAATGCCGGTTTCCGCCTTGAAGTGCTGCTTGTAGCGATAGTCGATAAGCGTGTTCAGGCCGTCGACACATTCGATGATGACATCACCACCCTTGCCGCCGTCACCACCGTCCGGTCCGCCATATTCGATGTATTTCTCGCGCCGGAACGATACGCAGCCCGCTCCGCCATTGCCAGAGCGCACATAGATCTTGGCCTGATCTAGGAATTTCATTTTCTTTTTCTCTTTTCGTCCTGTTTCAGGCCGGATCCCGATCGGATCAATGGCCGTTCAGAAAGTCTGTTCGTGTCATCTCGGTGCGAATGGCGGGCATCGTACAGCCTCGCGACACGCTGGCACAGCCCACTTCACCAACTTCCCGGAAACCCAATTTCCGGGCAACGCCGAGCGAAGCCGGGTTCTCTGTCATGGCTTCGCAGGCGACCAACTTGTGATCCGTATTGCCGAGCAGCCAGGCGACCGCCGCCTGCACTGCTTCGCTCATATATCCCTTGCCCCAATAGGCGCGCCCCAGCCAATAGCCGATCTCCGGGGTCTCCCGCAACTTTTTGAAGCCGACGCCACCGATCATCAGGCCGTCGTAGTCGATCTGGAAACCGAGTTCTTCCGCCTCCTGCCATGTCGACCAGCGCTCGACAGACAGCGCCAGATAAGCCCGGCCCTGCTCCAGATCGTAAGGGTAGGTAACCCGCGACAGCATCTTGGCGACTTCGTAGTCACCCAGAAGCTCGGCGCAGCGATCCAGGTCCTCCGGGCGCGGGGCTCGAAGGACCAGACGCTCGGTCTTCAGAACGGGCGGCATCAGGCCGCTTCCTTGCGTGCATCGAAATCGGTGCGCGCCAGGCGGACGATCACGTTGGAAACCCTGCGATCCAGTGCCTTCGAAAAACGTTCCGTCATGGAGTAAGGCTTGAAACCCATTTTCCGCAGCAGACCGCGGGAGCGGAAGTTGTCCTCAAAGGCGCGCGCGGCTATGGCGTCCGTCTCAAAGGCTTCGAACGCCCAGGCGAGAGCAGCCTCTACAGCCTCGCTGGCATAGCCGTGCCCCTGAAACGCCCGGCCGAGCCAGTAGCCGAGTGTCGGCAGGTCCGGCAGATCATCCAGGTCACCCGGCGGTTCGATGGCAACCACCCCGATGAACACCCCACCGAGCGTAATGGCAAACAGCGCTTCGGTTTCGAACGGATCCTTGCCGACCACCGTCTTCAGGAAGGCTTCCGCAGCCCCGTCCTCATAAGGCCAGGTGAACGACGTCATCCAGCGGGCAACCTCGAAATCCTTGCCCGCCAGCGCAACCATGGCTTCGGCGTCCGACATCTCGATCGGCCGCAGGATCAGGCGTCTTGTTTTCAGCTCAGGCAACATGCTCATCGTCCCTGCCCCCATCTTTTCAATGACTTCCAGACAGCCCGCTCCAGCGTGTAGCGCTCGATGGGCACCGAGCCCCCCGCCCCGAGAGAGCGGATCATGGCCTGGTCGCGATACTGAAATCCGGATTTGACGAGCACCCGGCGCGATGCCGGGTTGGTGACCCTGCAGGATCCCTGCAGCTCGCCGATGTCGTGATAGGTGAAGGCATGGTCGACCAGTGCATGCACCGCCTCTGTCGCCAGACCCTGGCCCCAGAAGGGTTCACCCAGCCAATAGCCGACATGCACCGGACCGCCGGGCTCGACATTGGCATACCGCGCGATGCCGATCAGCCGGCCGGTTAACTTCAGGCGGATGGCAAAGCTTGCAGAACGGGGCTGGTTGATCGCGGCCTTGGCGACCAGCGCCCGGGCATCGTCCAATGCGAAAGGATGCGGCATGGTGGAAAGGTTTGCCGCCACTTTCTTGTTGTTGGCCAGAAACACCATATCGGCCAAATCGTCCATACGCGGCTTGTCGAGCCGCACACGAACCGCTTCCTGCGGCAATGGGGCCGCAGCCAGACTGCTTTCGTCTAATAAACCGTCACTTTCAACAACCATCTTTTCCTCCAGCCAAAACAAATCAAGGGAGAGATGGCGCCCCATCTCCCCCTTGGATCTTGACTGGTCGGATTGCTGACCTGTCTCGAATTGCCGGGGTCTTACGGGACGCCGGCGTTTCGAAACTTCACGTCGGCTTTACTCCGCTGCTTCCGCTACCGGGAGCACGTTAATGTAGGTTCGCTTGTTGGCTTTCGCCTGGAACTCTACCTTGCCTTCCACGGTTGCGAAGATGGTATGGTCCTTGCCCATACCAACGCCGGTGCCCGGGTGCCAGGTAGTGCCGCGCTGACGCGCGATGATGTTGCCGGGAATCACAGCTTCCCCGCCGAATTTCTTGATGCCGAGACGGCGGCCAGCTGAGTCGCGGCCGTTGCGGGACGAGCCGCCTGCCTTTTTATGTGCCATCGTTAGAACTCCTCGTTCTTCGAATACTTTTTAGGTTCGGGAGCGGCGGCTTAGTTGCCAGCCAGTTCCTTGGCCTGCTCAACCCAATTACCGCGTTCGAACTTGCCTTTCAGGCCAGTTTCTTCTTCAACGCGTGCGACGTCGTCAGCGGACATTGCTGCGATCTGAGCGAAGGTGGTGATCCCTGCTTCGTTCAGCTTCTTCACAGCTGCCGGACCGGCGCCATCGAGTTTCTTCAGGTCGTCGGCGCCTTCTGCTGCAGCCGGTGCGGCTTCAGCGGTTTCTTCAGCCTTCGGCGCTGCCTTCTTCGGCGCTGCCTTCTTGGCCGGCTTTGCACCACCGGTCAGGATATCGGTCACCTTCACGAGGGTGAAAGCCTGACGATGGCCGTTGCGGCGGCGGGAATTCTGACGCCGGCGCTTCTTGAAAATGATAACCTTGCGGTTACGGCCCTGTTCGACCACTTCGGCAACCACGGTTGCGCCTTCGACAAGCGGAGCGCCAACGGTGGTGTCGGTGCCATTGCCGACCATCAGAACCTCTTCAAAGGTGACGGTGCTGCCGGCTTCGGCATCGAGCTTTTCGACCTTCAGGAGGTCATCGGCGGCAACAGTGTACTGCTTGCCACCCGTCTTGATCACTGCGAACATGTCTCGCACGTCCTTCTTTTCGTTTTTGACACACCGGAACGGGCTGTTAAACCATCGAACCGGCTGCTTTTCAGGTCGAACCGAGGCGCCTGTCTCTCCAGGTCTTGACCCTGGCTGACAAGTCTTTGTGTCGGGTTGAGCGTGAAGCTTTTAAAGCCCGGCAGGCCTTGAACGACAAACATAACTCGAAAAAGCGAACCTTTTCGAGCCCGCGCAATATAGTCGGCCGGTTCTCGTTGTCAAACGGAAATCTGGCCTTTCTGCCGCAAAACCGCTTGTTTTCGTTTCCCTGGCGCCCTCGCATTCGCGGCGGTTTCTCTCGTGGTCACCACGATTCCCGCAAACAGGGAAACGCCAATCAGCGTTGACGGCCGTTATCGAGGCAAGCCGACATAGGGTCAATCCGAATCTCCATGGCGTTCCTTCCTCCCCTTCCCCGAGCTCCCTGCAGACCGCTTTTCGCGTCGTGCGAATACGTCTGCAGGCGGTCAATTCGCGCCCTGGAAGCCGACAAACCGGGCAAAAACATCACCAATCCACAAACTGAAAAAAGAACTCATTTCCGGGCTTGCAGGGCGCGCAGAGTGTGTCTATGTTCCGCGCCACTTGAGACCCGTACATCGCAAGTACCGCGGAGAGGTGCCGGAGTGGTTGAACGGGACGGTCTCGAAAACCGTTGTGCGGGTAACCGTACCGAGGGTTCGAATCCCTCTCTCTCCGCCATATCTATCCTTGCGCTACCGCCTTCGGCTACTTGAGCGCATGGCTACGGGTTCGGACCTTGTCCTCGCTCCTCCGCCATATCTATTCCTGCGCTACCGCCTTCGGCTACTCGAGGACCGGGTCGTCATCGGTGCCACACGTGTGGGTCGTCGGGTCAGCTTTATCACCTGCCGCCATCAATGAAGAGTTCCAGGCCGCTCAGCGCGCCGCCGAGTTCCATTAGCCTCCCCCCTGTCGCCAGCGAGCCGATGTACACCGGGTGCAGATGGATGTCTGAAACCAGATGCTGTGCGATGGCGACAGCATCTTCGTCGTCACCGGCCACGAACAGGACACGGCGCAAACGTTCTTCCTGTAAAGGCGCGATCATTGTGGCGACAGGAAGAGTGTTGAACGCCTTCATGATACGAGCGCCGGGGGCCAGACGGGCGACAATCTCGCTGCCGGTCTCTTCCCCCAGATCATCGATCTCGAACGACGGTGCATAGCTGGTGAAGATATTTGTCGCGTCGATCAGGACGCGGTTGTCCCAATTGATATCAGGCGCAAGCACGTCGCTGAGTTTCGTCCATGGCATGGCCAGGACAACGACCGGTTTGTTCATGGCCTCCGCCGCATGGCCGGCGGTAATCCCTTTTCCAAGTCGCGTGATGACATCACGCAGACTTTCCGGCCCGCGGCTGTTGGCCAGGACTATGTTGTGACCGGCAGCAGCCAGCCGGCTGGCGAGGGTCTGCCCGAGCGACGCTGCGCCCAGAATTCCGATTTCCATCGAAGAGACTCCTTGAGAGCGTATTGAAGTGAGCGCGTGGGCCAGACGGCCAAACCGGTTGTCGGCCCGGACCGTCTGGTCAACCGCGGACTTAAATCTGGTTCATGCCGCCATCGACGAACAGCTCGATGCCGTTGACGAAGCTCGACGCCTCTGAAGCAAGAAAGAGCACTGCGTTGCTGATGTCTTCCGGCCGGCCGATCCGGCCCGAGGGAATATTGCCGAGGATGTGGTTCTTGACACCTTCGGCCTGCTCACCGCCGCCGAAGAGATCGTTGAGGCCGGCGGTCTCGGTCAGCCCTGGGCTGATGGCGTTCACCCGGATATTGCGGTCCTTCAGATCGAGGATCCAGCTGCGGGCGAAATTGCGCACTGCCGCCTTGGTTGCCGAATAGACACTGAAGTTCGGTGTCCCCGCGGTGCCCGTGGTCGACGACGTCAGGATGATCGAGGCTCCGTCCCGCAGCAGCGGCAACGCCTTTTGCACGGTGAAAAGGACACCTTTCACATTGGTATCGAAGGTCTTTTGATAGTGCTCTTCGCTGATCTCGCCGAGCGGGGCAAATTCACCTCCACCGGCATTGGCGAAGAGTACATCAATCTGGCTGTGCTGCTGCTGGACCGCGTCGTACAGCCGGTCGATATCTGCAAGCACGGACATATCCCCCTGCACGCCGGTCGTTCGCCCGCCAATGGACTTGACGGCTTCGTCAAGAGTTGTCTGGCGGCGACCGGTGATGAAGACGGATGCCCCCGCAGATGCGAATGCTTTTGCCGTCGCGAGACCGATGCCACTGGTCCCGCCGGTGACAACCACAACCTTGTTCTCGAAGTTCTGTGTCATTTCATTCTCCTGTCTGACGGCACGATTGCCGTTGACATGAAGATGCAAATGGAACGATCGTTTCTGTAGTGGGCAATTTCAACACTTAGCGTTCCATAGGAAGAACGATAGATGCAGCAAGACCTGAATGACCTGGCTTATTTCGCCGAGGTGGTGGCGCATCGCGGATTTGCGCCGGCGGGCCGGGCGATCGGCGTTCCCAAGTCAAAGCTCAGCCGGCGAATAGCGGAGCTGGAAGAGCGCCTGGGCGTAAGGCTGATCGAAAGATCAAGCCGGCGGTTTCGGGTCACCGACATCGGGGAGCAATTCTATGAGCGGTGCCGCAGCATGCAGTCGGAAGCTGAACACGCCCATGCCCTGGTTGCGGAATCCCGGGCAGAACCGCACGGGCTGATCCGCTTCGGATGCCCAACCGGCCTCGTTGAAGTTGTTGCCCCGCTGATAAGCGAGTTCCTGTCTCGTCACCCCAAGGTACGGCTACAACTGGTAGCTGCCGATCGGGCGCTGGACCTGATCTCGGAACGCATTGACCTCGCCTTGCGTGTGCGCACGGCGTTGACCAGCGATGCATCGCTGACAATGCGTACGATCGGTACTTCAATCAGAATTCTGGTTGCAAACCCAAGCCTTGCGCAGTCCGTTCATGAGGTCGATGACCTGGACAAAGTTCCTTTGCTATCGACGAGCGATAGCGCGGATGAAATCGAATGGCACATCGAAACCGACATGGGCGAAACCCGCGCGTTTCGAAAGCAGGCCAGGATGGGCTGCGCGGATTTTTCGGCAACACGAACGGCCGTGAAGAAGGGTCTCGGTGTAGCGCTTTTGCCCGACCACGTCTGCAGCGCGGAACTGGCTACCGGGGATCTTGTGCGTGTCCTCCCGCAATGGCGAAGTCAGAAAGGGATCGTGCATCTGGTCTTCACGACGCGGCGCGGGCTGCCGCCAGCTGTCCGATCATTCATCGACCATCTTGCCCGCTGTTTTCCAAAGGATGCACTGAGCTACGAATAGCAGTCGAAACCTACCCATGTTGCGACTGCTTCAGTCCTTCGAAAGACACATGTGGGGGATCCACGAGAAACCAAAGCAAACAGATTTCACGGAAAGGAATGGAACCGGCGGAAAACCCCGATGCGAACTCATCGCTCTGCACCGGGGTCCTGATTTTTCAGGCATGTTTCCCGTCAAACACTCAAGGTCTTGTCAGTTGGTAGCCTCTTCCCTTTTGGCGGCTTGAAACCGACGCTTGATCATCGGCCCGACGACAACCGCGACCGTCAGGGCGACCAGAACCAGGCTGGTCGTGTTCGAGAACAGGACCAGCCAGTCGCCACGTCCGATCCGCAAGGCAAGACGAAGGTTTTCCTCGGCAAACCCACCCAGGATTAGACCCAGGACAACCGGTGGCAGCGGGAACTTGAGCTTGTCCATTACCCAGCCGATCGCACCGAAGCCGAGCATCAGATAGACATCGAACATCCGTCCGTGGATCGAATAGACCCCGATCAGCATCAAGACGATAATGACCGACCCCAGAAGAGGACGCGGGAGATTCAAAAGGCGCGCAAAACTGTTCGTTGCCAGAGCCCCGCCAAGCAGCACCAGAAGGATCGCGCCGAACAGGAACTGCCACATGAAGCCGAATACCACGTCCGGATTGTCCCGGAACAGCATGGGCCCCGGCTGCAGACCATGCACCAGCAACCCACCCAGCATGACCGCAGCGACAGCAGTTCCCGGGATGCCAAGTGTCAGGGCCGGGATGAGCGCGGAAGCGGTGTCGGCATTGTTTGCTGTTTCCGCGGCCGCAACGCCTTCGGGTTCACCATTGCCCCAGGTATCCGGTGTTTTCGAGGCCCGGCGAGCTTCGTTATAGGACATGAAAGCAGCCATCGAACCGCCGGCTCCCGGAAGAATTCCGATCCAGATCCCGATGATTGATGAACGGATCCATGTCTTCCAGAAGCGGTACATGCGAGGCAGAGCACGCCAGATCGGCTCCGTTCCCAGTTTGGAACTGTTGACGCCGTCCGTTTTCAAAGGCGTTTCGAGCAGATCGATGACCGGAGGCAGCGCGTAGAGGCCGACGAGCAGAATGACGATATTGACGCCGTCCAGAAGCTCCAGCTGTCCGAAAGTGTAGCGATCATTTCCATAGATCGGGTCCGAACCCACCACTGAGACGAAGACACCAAAACAGGCGCTGATCAGCCCTTTTACCGGGTTGCCTCCCAGCAGGAAGATGATGCTGGCAAGGCCGAACACGGCAACCCAGAACACTTCCGAAGGGCCAAACAGGAGCGTGACCTTGGAGAGCGGAGGCGCGAGCAGCATCAGGGCAAAGGCACTTGCGATGCCGCCGATCGAAGATGAGACGACGGCCACTTGCAGCGCAAATCCGCCCTCGCCCTTTTGCGCCATCGGATAACCGTCGAACGTTGTGGCAACGGCTGCCGGGGTGCCGGGAATGCGCAGAAGAACTGCGGGGATGGCACCGCCATACATTGCACCGTTGTAGATGCCGGCCATCAGACCGAGCGCGACCAGAGGTTCGAGACCGAACGTGAATGGCACAAGCACGGAGATGGCCATTGTGGCGCTCAGGCCGGGCATTGCACCGACAACGATGCCCGCAATCACGCCGATGACGACAGCGGCAAAGTTGGCCAGCCCGAAAACTTCGGGAAGTGCGCTGAGAAGATCGGAGTACATTGAGATCACTCCTGCCAGAGGCGTCCTGCCGGAAAGTCTTGCGACATTCCGTAATCGAAGATCAGCCAGATGGCTCCGACAACGACCAGGGTTGCCACTGCAAGTCCAAGTGGGTTGCGATAGCCGAAGAGCCAGGCAACGAGCGGAATGGTTATGGCTGTGCTCGGGTAAAAGCCGATCAGGTCGGTGGCCAATGCGTAGCCAAGGATCAGCAGAAAGGCACCTGCAACCCGGCCGGGTGACTTGCTCATGGGCTCGGTTTCTTCACCAGCCGACGCCTTGCGTTGATCGGCGATCAGAAGCAGTAGCGAGAGGATGATCAGCCCGACCAGCATCACGGCTGGCAGCAGGGCAGATATCGGCCTCAATGTCGAGGTCGGGTAGAGAAAAGCAAACGCGGCCGCGGCGATGCCAAGAGCGGTCAGTGTCTCGGGCCGGAGAAGGCGGTGTGTACGATGGTCGGACATGGCACTGGCTTTATCTGAGTAAGAGAGGCCGCGCGGGGGCGTGCCCCGCGCAACGCGCATCAGTTCCAGGGAGTCGTATCCCAGACCTGCTTTGCAAGGGTATGCAGATCCTCGGTCAATGCCTTGAAATCGTCCCCGGTTACCACCTCGACCGGATTTGCGGTTTCCTTCATGGCTTTGAGGAACTCCGGATCAGAAGCAAGCTGTTCGAATGCGGCAAGAAGCTTTGCCTGTACATCCTCAGGCAGGCCGGCAGGCGCAACGAACCCCCGCATGGATCCGTTTATCAGGTCCAGCCCCTGCTCCTTGAAGGTTGGCAGGTCTGGCGCAAAGTCAGAGCGCTCCGGCGTCGCAACGCCAAGTACATTCAGTTCTTCCTGAAACTCGGCCACCTCGGAAATGTTGAGGATCCCCATCGCCACGTGTCCGCCCATGAGTGCGGTTCGCGCCGGGGCGGAGCCCTTAAACGGTACGATGGTGAACTCGGTTTCGGTCAGGCCTTCAAGCTTGATCAGCGCGAAGTGATCATCGCCTCCGAGGCTGGACATCCCGACGGTGATGGCCCCGGGATTGGCCTTGGCTTCCGCGATCAGCTTGTCGAGCGTGTCGAGACCGCTCGCCTTGGAGGTGACGATCACGTTGGGATCGTTCACCACATTGGCGAGATAGGTGAAGCTGTCGGCATCATATTCCGCTTCACGATCAATCGTGCGCGCCATCATGCCCGGAAGGTTGAAGGTGCCGAGCGTGTAGCCATCCGGAGAAGATCTCGCCGTTTCCGTAATGCCGATCTGCCCACTTGCACCCGGCATGTTCTTGACGACGAGGCTTGCCCCTTCGCCCAGGTATTTTTCGATGAACGGTGCAGCGGTGCGAGCCATAACGTCCGTGCCGCCGCCTGCGGAATATCCGACAATGACCTCGATGGGTTTTTCGGGATAGTCGGCCATGGCAGCCCCAGCGACCATAACCAGCGCACCTGCAATTGCAGAAGCCTTCAGGTAAGTAAGCATTTGTCTCCTCCCTTTGTTGAGACTGTTCAGTAATCCGGAAATTCGCAACCGCGTTCCTTGAGGGCTGCGTCCACCCAGCTGCGATCGTTCTTGCCTTCAGCGATTGCCTTCATCTGCCGTTCTTCGGCATCCTGTTTCGCCAGGGTCTGACGAAGAATTTTCTCGGCCCCATCCAGGGGAACCGCGAGCACGCCATCGGAATCGCCCAGCACGATGTCACCTGGCTCGATCACCATTCCGTCCAGACTGATCGGAACATTGATTTCACCCGGGCCGTCCTTGTAAGGGCCGCGATGGGTTACCCCCGCTGCGAAGGTCGGCAGGTTGGTCTTGAGAAAGGCATCGACATCGCGGATTGCGCCATTCAAGACGAAGCCCGCAACCCCTCGCTTGACGGCGTAGGCAAGCATCAGCTCACCCATGAGGGCATTGGAAAGATCCCCACCGGCATCGACAACGATCACATCACCGGGTTTGGCCAGGTCGATCGCCTTGTGCAGCATCAGGTTGTCACCCGGACGGCTCTTGACGGTCAGCGCCACGCCGGCCAGGCCGCCGGAGGCATGCATCGGCCGCAGGCGCGGACCGGCGGCTGCGAGGCGTCCCATGCAGTCGGAGACATTGGCAACCGGAAGCTTGGCAAATTCAGCAACGAGTTCCAGCGGCGCAGCTTGTTTTCGGCTGCAAATACGAAAGCCAACCGACATGTTCATTCTCCTGCTTTGGCGTACATGGCACCGGCGTCGGCCAGAAGTGCACGATTTGCTATGCGTTCGCGGGCGACAGGCTGGCCATCCAGAACCTGGAAGATGCCGCGCACGGCCTCCACTCCGACACGTGCACCGGCTTCGCGCGTGACGCCGCCGATATGCGGAGTGACAATGATGCGGTTTTCACTGAAGAACGGATGGTTCGCCTGGGGTGGTTCCACGGCAAAGGTGTCAAGTCCCGCGCCTGCAAGATGACCTGATTGAATTGCAGCGAGCAGCGCGTCTTCGTCAATCAGCCCACCACGTGCCGTGTTGATCACGTAGCTGCCTTCCGGCATGCGCGCGATGGCTTCGGCGTTCAGGATCTGGCGTGTCTGATCGGTCAGCGGACAATGAAGGCTGAGGACATCGGATTGTTCCAGCAGCTCTTCGAGCGAGCTGCAGCGTTTTACGCCCAGTCTTTCGAATACGTCGTTGTCGGCATAGGGATCGTAGCCGATCAGGTTCAGGCCAATGCCCTTGGCAATTCGGCCTGTCGCCTGTGCAATAGACCCCATCCCCAACAAGCCCAGTCGGCTTCCTGCCAGCTCGCGGCCAAGAAAACCTGCCTTTTCCCAGCGGCCGGCACGAAGCCCTGCGTCAAGCGGCAGGATGCGCTTCACGGTGGCAAGCATGAGTGCAATCGCATGTTCGGCGACTGAAACTGCATTCGCGCCCGTTGCAACAAGTACCGGAATGCCGCGGGATGCGGCTGCCTGGAGATCGATGTTGTCGACGCCAACACCATGCTTTGAAATGACGCGCAGCTTTGGAGCCTTTTCAAGGACGTCGGCATCCAGTCGGCCCATCCGCGAGACGATCCCTTCCGCCCCGGTCTCGACCAGAAGCGTGGAGATCACATCACTGTCTGCATAGGCCGGAGTATGAACGGTTTCGTATCCGTGGTCTTTCACAAGCGCGACAGCACTTGGGTCGAGGTCGGGGCCGGTCACAAGGATTTTCTTGCTCATGCGTACGTCTCTCTGCTCTCCGCAAGCGGAAAGTGATTGTTCTTTGATAGGGGATGAGTGACCGCGTCCGCCTCCCAGCTTGCACGGTTGAATTCCTCCGCCATCTTGGGTAACGGATAGAATGACTTAACAAAAGCGAATTAATCTGGTTCTTATATTAAGAAAAACTGGATGAAGGTATGGACACCCGTCAACTCAAGACCCTGGTCGCTATCGCAACCCATGGCACCTTCACCAAGGCGGCGGAGATCGTAAACCTGACGCCATCGGCAGTCAGTCAACAGATCCAGGCGCTGGAAGTCGAACTGAACATCTCCCTGTTCGAACGGTCGTCCCGCCCTCCAAAGTTGACCTCGCAGGGGCTTCAGGTCCTTGAAATGGCTCAGGAGATGTTACGTCTCGAAGACGATACCAAGGCAAATCTGCGGGGAGACAAGCTCGCCGGCACCCTCATGCTGGGCTCTGTTCGTTCCAGTGCACTCAATCTGCTGCCGAGAGCCATTGTCCAGATGCGAAACCAGTATCCCGATCTGAAAACCAATCTGAGAGTTTCACTGTCTTCAACCCTGATTGCCGATGTGGCTTCCGGTCGGCTCGATGCTGCAGTGGTTGCAGAGCATGTCGGCATTCCGCCCGCCTTGCGCTGGAGCCCCTTTCTTCGTGAGCCGCTCTGGCTGATCGCACCGGAGGACACAAAATCCACCGACCCCGCCGACCTGCTTGCCACCTGTCCGTTCATTCGATTTCGCAGCGCCGTGCCGCTTGCCAACCTTATCGACACGGAGATCTCTCGCATGGGGATCGCAACCAACGACATTGCCGAGATCGACACGATCGGATCCATCGTCACATGTGTACGGCAAGGCATGGGAGTTTCCGTTGTACCGCATGTCGCCTTGCAGGAGCCGGATCACCAGCGGCTGACAAAACTCCCTTTCGGCAATCCGCAAGTGACAAGGCAAATCGGCATCGTGGAGCGGATCGTATCGCCGCGGGCTGAAATCATCGCGCGTATCCACACGGTACTTGCCGAGCTTTGCGCCCCGCATGGCGTAAGCAGAATAGAGGACGTGTCTTGACCATCCTCCGGAGGATCACCAGCTGGTAGGCTGCGCCACCTCATAGATGTGTCTTGTCAAAATGGCTGTTACCAGCGAGGTCGTTCGGTCTCGGGGCCACGAAAGAAGGCGTTGCCTGGACGAACGGAATATCGTCGCGTTGTTTTCTCTATCACAAGAACAAGGTGGCAATGCCGGGCAGAAGAATAACGAGCAGCAAAACCAGCAGCATGACCGCGATGAATGGCATCGTGCCTGCGAAGATCTGTTCGACGGAAACGTCCGGATCGTTGAGCGTATTGTGCACCGTGAAGACCGAGATGCCGAAGGGTGGCGTCAGGAGGCCGATTTCAACGGCGATCACGATGACGATGCCGAACTGGCTGAGATCTATGCCCATGTGCTGCGCGATGGGCGCTGCGATCGGTACCATGATCAGGAGGATCGACGTGCTGTCGAGGATCATGCCCATGACGAGAATGAGCGCCGAGCACAGAACCATGAAGCCCATCGGGCCGAGGCCGGTTTCGTTGACGAGGCTTGCAATGGCGTTGGGAAGGCCGGCGATCGACAACATGCGCGAATAGTAACTGGCAGCGATAAGCAGCAGCAGGATCGATACCGAGATCACGCCGGTCTGCTTCATCACCCGCCACAGGTTATGGCGGTTGAGGGAACGGCGTGAAAGCGCAACCAGCAGCGCACCGAAGGCGCCGACACCGCCCGCCTCTGTTGGTGTGAAATATCCCGAATAAAGTCCGCCGAGCACCAGAACCACGAGCAGGATGATCGGCACCAGCTTGGCGATCATCCGGCCAAGCGGCATCGGTTCGATGGCGCTGTCGCGACGGCGTTCCTTCGCAGCAGCCGGATCGGTGAGAACGAAACCCGGGAACAGGACGGTGACGGCAACGAGCATTGTCACGAAGCCACCGGCAAGCATCAGCCCCGGCACGATGCCGGCGATGAACATGCCACCGATGGAGACTTCTGCCAGAACCCCGTAAATAATGAGGAGCAAGCTCGGCGGGATCAGCATACCGAGTACCGATGAGCCCGCGACGGTACCGGCAGCAAAGGCCGGGCGATACCCGTGACGCTCCATTTCAGGGACTGCGACGCGCGTGAATACCGCCGCCGAGGCAATGGAAACGCCGGTGACCGCAGCGAAGATCGTGTTGGCCGCGACAGTCGCGACCCCGAGACCGCAGATGACCCGGCGCAGCAGTTCCTCTGCAACTTCGAAGGTGTCCCGCCCGACGTTGGAAACGCTCACAAGCAGCCCCATCAGGACGAAGAGGGGAATGGTCGCAAACAGATAATCGGCAATGCCGCTGTAGACGGTCAGCTCCAGCATCCTGAAGGCAAGGTCGATGTTATTGCGGATGATCCAGATCCCGGCAAAGGCCACCAGGAACAGCGCATAGGCTATTTGCATGCCGAGCAGAACCAGAACGATCAACGCGCCGACAAGCAGGAAGCCAATGGTCAACGTCGTCATGAAAAGCTCCGGAACATGCGAATTTCTGTGTGAGCCCGGTAGAACGCGGCCAGAACAGCCACCGCCGAGCCCAGGACCGTTATGCCCCGGAAGGGCCAGGTCGGAATGGTGAAGACGCCCTGGACGCCGAAAAATTCGGACGTCGCCCAGGCACTGGCGAATTTCGGCCAGGAAGCCCAGAGAATGAGACCGAACACGATGACGCCGCAGAGGGAGAACAGGGCCTCAATCAGGCAGACACCTTTCGGCGACACGCTTTCAAGACGCCGGACGAGAAAATCGGCCCGGGTCAGGCGCTTTTGCAAAATGGCAGCGGCAACCTGCAGGAAGACGATGGCAACAACGGTGCGCGCAGCGATTTCCGCAACGCCGGTAATCGGCGCGTTGAAGAAATTTCGACCAAGGACATCGGCGACGATCAGTATCATGAGCGCGCCGATGGAAAGTGTACCGACCGATGACATGATGGCGGCCGTGCCGCCGAGCATTGCGCCGAAAGGCGCTCCCGAGAAAGCCGGGACATAGGCGTCGTCGGCCTCGGTTCTGGTCTCATCCGTCATCGTTACGTCCAGTTCGCTCTCAATAAACCCGCCCGGACAAGATGCCGGGCGGGAGAGGTGTGAGGCAAGGCCGCTCTCAGAGCCCTTCGTCCCAGGACCTCAGCGGTTCCGCACCACGTGCGCGCAGGGCGTCGAAATAGGCCTTCAGCACGACACGGCCGGCATCGCCGGTCTGTTCCAGCCACGGTTCCACAATATTCGGCAGTCCGTTCACCCAGGCGGTTTTTTCTGCTTCCGGCAGTTCGTGGATCGTCAGACCCGCTTCCTGCATTTCCTTGAGTGCTCGCGTGGCAAGATCCTCGACATATTGACCGTGTGCCGCGGAAGTTGCCTTTGCTGCTTCCCGGAAGGCGGCCTGGACCGGTTCCGGCAGACCGTCGAAGAAGTCCTTGTTGGCCGCGATGCCGCCGAAATACATCGAGCCGATGCCCACGCGGGTGAGTTCAGGCGCGACTTCATAGACGCGGGTCGGCAGAATGCCCGACGCGAAGGACAGCGTACCTTCGGTCACGCCGGTCTGGATGTTGGTGTAGTAGGTCGTCAGTGCACCATCGACCGGCGTTGCCCCCGTTCCGCGCAACCAGTTGGCCGAGGTTCCCGGGGCGTTGAGCTTGCGGTTTTCAAGATCCTTCATGGAGTTGACCGGGAAGGTGGCATAGATGTCGTAGCTGTCGGTGATGAGCGATGACAGATGAACCATGCCGTTTTCCGCCCAGCTGTCACGCAGCTCCGGCAGGTTTGCCGAAAGATCATCGAAGATCTCGATGATCATCTTGTGGTCTTCCGTGGCAAACGGCGTGAAATAGGTCACGTTCTGGAGCGGCATGTTCGCACCTTCCCAGACGGTGCCGACCATGCCCACATCGACGATGCCGTCCATGACGGCTTCACGCGTGTCGGTGAATTTGTAGAGCGTGCCGGCATAGGACTCCACCCAGTCGACCTTGTATTCGCCGGCGGCTTCCAGGATCCGGTTCACTTCCGGCTGGAAGGTGTTCTTCATCGCATAGACCCAGATGTTCTGTTCCGGATGCGACGAACCGATGTTGACCGTGATCGCCTGTTGCGCGGCGGCGAGGCCGGCAGAACTGGCCAGCATGGCCGTTGCGGTTGCCAATGTTACGAACTTCATGATTTTCCTCCCTGCATTCGGAGCCTTATCCTCCCAGGCTCCTCTGGTTCAGTCATTCAAGGTTCCAAGTGCTCTCACGATCCGTTCAGGCGTGAACGGCATTTCTGTCACTTGCGCGCCCATGGGCCGCAGGGCGTCGTTGATCGCATTCATGACGGCGGCCGGAGACCCGGCAGTGCCCGCCTCGCCCGCGCCCTTGGCCCCGAGCAAACTCTCCCCCGTCGGCGTTTCAACGTGACCGATGATCATGTCGGGCATTTCAGCTGCCATCGGCACGAGGTAGTCTGCCATCGAGCCGTTCAGGAGCTGGCCTTCCGCGTCGTAGTGGATTTCCTCAAAGAGCGCTCCACCGAGTCCCTGAACGATGCCACCCCGGATCTGCTCGTCCACGAGAAGCGGATTGATCACTCGCCCGCAATCCTCGACGCACCAATGCTTCAGCAGCTTCACGATGCCGGTCTCCGTATCGACCTCGAGGTAGGAGGCCTGGACGCCGTTGGTGAAGGCAAAGGGATATTCGGACGTGATGAAGTGCCGTGTCTGGACGAGTTCCCGCGGCAGGCCCTTCGGCAATGTGTCGCCGCGGAAGTAGACGATCCGGCCGAGCTCCTCGAGCGGCATGCGGGCTTCGCCCGAGGTGCTGTCGACCACAGCGCCGTCGCGGATGTCGAGCTGCGCCTGATCGGCCTGGAGCATGGAAGCGGCCACCTCAAGGATGGAATCGCGAAGCGCCCGCGCCGCCTGCAGCGCAGCCTCGCCGCCGATACCAGCCCCGCGCGACGCCCAGGTGCCGCCACCATAGGGCGTCACTTGTGTATCACCGGTAATGACGCGTACACGCGCAGGTGACACGCCAAGCCCCTCGGCAACCACTTGGCTCAGCATCGCCTCGGTGCCCTGTCCCTGTTCGGTTACGCCGGACAGCGCAACGATCGATCCGTCCGGATCCATCCGCACCGTGCAACCGTCTTGTGCCGAAATGCGCGCGCCGCCGATACCGTACATGAAGGGCGAGGGATTGGTCAGCTCGATGAAGCTTGCAATACCGATGCCCCTGTAAATGCCCTTCTTGCGGAGCTCTGCCTGTTCGGCTCGCAAGCCGTCGTAATCCATCAGCTCCAGAAGCTTGTCCATGGAGGCGTGATGCGACAGCCCCTCGAAGCGCATGTTCGCGGGAGACGTCACCGGATAGGCATCATCCCTGAACATGTTGCGCCGGCGGATCTCGACCGGGTCCATGCCGATTTCGGCGGCCGCCATATCCACCAGCCCTTCGGTGATCGCGACCGCGATCGGATGGCCGACTGCCCGGTACTGGCAGGTCGGCGTCTTGTTCTGGAAGACGACCGTGGTCCTGGCCCGGTAATTCTGGAAGTCATAGGGGCCACCGCAGAGGTTCACCACCTGGTTGCCTTCGATGGCGGAGGTGCGCGGATAGACCGAATATGGGCCGATCGCCGTCCAGTCATCGACATCCATGGCGAGGATCCGGCCGTCTTCTCCAACTGCAATCTTCGCCTCAATCTGATGATCGCGGGCGTGGATGTCGCTGGAGAAACTTTCCAGCCGGTCGGCAATGAATTTCACCGGCCGTTTCATGATCTTGGCGATTGCAGCCGTCGCCATTTCGTCCGGATAGACATGCACCTTGATGCCGTAGGAGCCGCCGACGTCCTCGCAGATGACACGGACCCGGCTTTCCGGCAGGTCGAGATGAGTGGCCAGAACTGTCTGGATCATGTGGGGCGCTTGCGTCGCATGCCAGGCGGTCATCTGTTCCTCGGCCGGGTTCCAGTCGACCAGGATCGAGCGCGGCTCCAGCGTCACGCCCGTGTGCCGTCCGGTGACGAAGCGCGCCGAGACGACCTTGTGCGCGGTACGGAAGGTTTCGTCCACGTCCCCCTGTTCGTGCAGGCGCCGGAAGGCGAGGTTGTCGCCCATATCCGGATGCAGCACCGGCGTTTCAGGATCGAGCGCGGTCATCATGTCGGTGACGACGTCCAGTTGCTCGTAGTCAACATCGACAAGAGCCGCGCCATCCTCGGCAGCAGCGCGAGAGGTCGCGACAACGGCTGCCACCGGTTCGCCGACCCAGCAGGCTCGGTCAACGGCAATCGCATGCTCCGGCGGGGATTTCAGGCCTTTCAGATGGGCGAGCACAGCGACCCACGGCTTGCAGACCTCGGCGATGTCCTGGCCCGTGAAGACCCGGAGCACACCCTTCACCGATTTTGCATCCTCGGCGTCGATACGGTTGATCTTCGCGTGCGCGAAGGGCGAACGCACAAAAGCGACATGGACCATGCGCGGCAGCACGATGTCGTCCACATAGACGCCGCGCCCCTGGACCAGACGCCGGGCATTGGGCCGGGGGACCGTCTTGCCGATATAGGAATTGGGCCGGTCCGGATTACCGAATTGAATGGTCATGCGGCCCCCTTCTGTGCGCGGACACGCGCTACCGATTCAACCGCATCCACGATGGCTTCGTAGCCGGTGCAGCGGCAGTAATTGCCCGACAGATGTTCGCGGATCTGATCGCGTGACGGCATGCCGCCGGCCTCCAGCAGCTCGTTAATGGCAACCAGCATACCGGGCGTGCAGAAGCCGCACTGGAGCGCATTGCGCTCGACAAAGACGTCCTGAAGATCCTTTATCGTGCCCAGGTCCGACAGGCCTTCCACTGTCCAGACGTCGGCACCGTCCGCCTGGGCGGCCAGCATCAGGCAGCCGCGCACGGCTTTGCCATCGACCTTCAGCGTACAGGCACCGCAGACACCGTGTTCGCAGCTTGCATGGGCGCCGGTAAGGCCAAGCTCGCCGCGTAGGAAATCAACGAGATGCTGACCTGCCGGAACACGCGCCTCGACGGGCTCCCCGTTCACGGTCAGGCTGATGTCGATCTTGTCGCGGAACATCTCCGTCATGCGTTTCCTCCCTCGATCCTGGCGGCCGCGCGGCGTAAGAGGACACCGGCAAGGTGGCGGCGGTAAGCGGCACTTGCCTGGGTGTCCGACGGTGGGTCGATTTCCGCCTGCAGAGCCTGAACGGCGCCATTAATGTTGCCCTGGTCGAGAGCGGCCATGGCCCCTTCGGCAAGGACCGGCTTGGGCCCGACGGAAAAAAGCGACAGCCGGTGTCCATCGGCGCGCTTGACGAGGCACACTCCGGCAAGGGCATAGTCGCCGGATCTCCTGGCAACCTCGACGATGACCTGCTTTTCGCCGGGCTCTGCCTTCGGGACCGAGAGGCCGGTCAGGATTTCACCCTCCTCGATGGCCGTTTCGAATATGTCCTGAAAGAAATCTTCCACCGGGATGTCCCGCGGGCCGTTGAGGCCCTCCACATGTAGCGTGGCGCCAAGGGCCAGAACGCAGGCTGGAAACTCCGCAGCCGGATCGGCATGAGCCAGCGCACCACCTATGGTGCCGCGGTTGCGGATCGCAGCATGGGCGATGAATTCCACTGCCTGTGAAAGAAGCGGAGCAGACTGCCGGATCAGCGGGTTGCGACCAATCTCCGCATGCGAAGTCAGCGCACCTATCCGCAGACCATCCTGCGTTTCGGTTACCCGGGAAAGCTCGCTCAGGCGGGAAATGTCGATTAGGACGTCGCCTGCGGAGAGACGCAGGTTCAAGGCCGCAACCAGGCTCTGGCCACCTGCAAGCACGCGGCCGTTGCCGTCGCTCGCGGCCAGCATTTCCAGCGCGTTGCGCAAACTGGATGCCCGGGCATAACCGCCCGCCGATGCCTTCATGGCGTCTCCCTCCCGATGTCATCGCGACGCCCTCCAGCATCGCTTATTGAGCATCTGCTCAACTTTATTGATCAGATGATCTATAAAAATCGGAAGATTGCAAGTAGATTATTGCGTGCCGTATGAGGGAGGCAGGAAAAGGAACATGAATGGAATGACCGATGTCGCCGAAACGGGGGACACTTCCAGCCGTCGCAGGCTGCCCCCTTCCGAACGCCGCCAGCAGATCGTTGAAGGTGCCGTCGCCTTCTTCGCCGAGGTCGGCCTTGACGGCAACACCCGCGATCTCGCCAAGCGTATCGGCGTCACGCAATCGCTGCTTTTCAACTATTTCGCCACCAAGGACGACCTCATAGAGGCGGTCTACGAAAAGGTGTACCTCGGGCGTCTTTCTCCCGACTGGCCGGAACGGCTGACCGACCGGGAAGTGCCGCTGCGTCGTCGCCTGCTCGATTTCTACACCGAATACAGCACACTCATCTTCCAGTACGAGTGGATGCGGATTTTCATGTTTTCCGGCCTTTATGGCGCAGAACTCAACCGCCGCTATCTCAAACATCTGGGTGACGTCATCCTGCTGCCGCTCCTGGGCGAGATCGAGCACGAGGCCAGTTCCGGCGTCTCACCGGTCATGGAAGATATCTGGAACCTGCACGGCGGCATCGTCTACATCGGCATCCGACAGCACATCTACCGAACCCCCTGCCCGGACGATCCGTCCGAGGCCATATCAAGAGCGATCGACCGTTTCCTGCTGTCGTTCGGAATCAGTCCCTGCCCTTGAGCTGGTGCTGAAGAGGTTGTCCGCTGTTCAAGCGGCTCATTCACCACCCCCGGAGAGGCACACGCGAGGCAAGGCTCCAATCCTGTTCGAAGCGCAGCTGGACAATCGGAAACCCGATTTCGGTAACTTCGTGGAGAACAGAGATAACGTCGTTCCGGCTATTCCTCAGGTTTTTCAAGGACCGCAAAGCGTCCACAAGCTCCCAGGCAGCTACACACATTCCGGGAACCTCAATCTTGCAGTGAGGTAAATCCACAAACAACGCGTCAGATCAACATCCGCCGAGGCTCTTTCAAAAGACCCGCGTAATAGCTCAGGAAGCGCGCGGCGTCGGCGCCGTTGATGACCCTGTGGTCGTAGCTGAGGTCGAGGGGCACCATCTGGACGGGTTGGAAAGTCTCCCCATCCCAGACGGGGGCTACTTCCGTGCGGGTGATGCCGAGAATGGCAACTTCGGGCGGATTGACGATGGGGGTGAAGGCGGTGCCGCCGATCCCGCCGAGGTTGGTGATGGTCATGGACGCGCCGCCCATTTCATCAGGGCGCACCTTGCGCTCCTGTGCTCTGGAGGCAAGGTCGGCGATTTCTGCCGCGATCTGCCAGAGGCCTTTCCGGTCAACGTCCCGGATCACCGGCACCATCAGGCCGTGGGCGGTGTCGACCGCGATGCCAAGGTGCACGTAGTCCTTCAGGAACAGCGTCTTGCCGTCCGAGCTGAGAGAAGCGTTGAACTTCGGGAACTCCCGCAAGGCCTTCGACAAGGCTTTGGCATGGAAGGCCAGCGCCGTCAGCTTCACGCCGCGCTCGCCGGCTTCCGATCGCAATTCCTTGCGCAGGGCTTCAATGGCGGTCATCTCCGCGCGGTCATGATGCGTGACAGCAGGAATGAGCCGCTGGGCCGCGGCCATGTTCTGTGCGGCAACCTGCGCGAACCTTGAAACCGGTTCTTCCGTTATGGGGCCGGAAAGCGCGTGGTCGACGTCCCAGTACCCGCGGTCTCCTGTTTCAACTGGAGAAGCTGAGACCGAAGGCGACATCCCAGTATCGCCTTCGCCTTCCACATCCTCGCGGGCGATGGACGTGCGTCCGATGTCGCGCGCGAGTTTCTCTATGTCTATGCCCTTCTGCCGGGCCAGCGCCCTGACCGAAGGCGGTGCGATCACGTCGGACATCTCCACCTCCTACCAGCTTGCCGAAATATACTGGGTTTCCATGAACTCCAGCATGCCTTCATGACCGCCTTCACGGCCAAGGCCGGACTGCTTGGTGCCGCCGAAGGGAGCCGCCGGATCGGAGACGAGGCCGCGGTTGAAGCCGACCATGCCGTAGTCCAGCTTCTCGCAGACCTGCAGGCCGCGTTTCATGTCCTTCGTGAAGACATAGGCAACCAGACCGTATTCCGTGTCGTTGGCCCTGCGGATCACGTCGTCCTGATCGGTGAAGGTCTGGAGGGCGGCGACGGGCCCGAAGATTTCGTCGTGCACGCAGTCGGCCGTCTCGGGCACACCCGACAGAACCGTGGGCGGATAGAAAAAGCCCTTTCCCCCCGGCAGGTCGCCACCGACTTCGATCTTCGCCCCCTTCTCAACGGCATCGCGAACGAAATCCGCAACCTTGTCGCGGGTTTCCGCATTGACCAGCGGGCCGACATCCACGTCCGGGTCAGATCCGTCTCCGACCTTCAGTTTTTTCATGGCCTCGACGAGACGGCGCGTAAAGTCGTCGGCAACGGCTTCGTGTACATAGATCCGGTTGGCAGCGGTGCAGGCTTCACCGAGATTGCGCATCTTGGCCAGCATCGTGCCCTGCACTGCTTCTTCGAGGTCGGCATCGTCAAAGACGATCAGCGGCGCGTTGCCGCCAAGTTCCATCGCCGGCTTGAGGACCTGATCAGCCGCAGAATGCAGCAGCTTGCGGCCAACCGCCGTGGATCCGGTGAAGGAGACGACGCGCACGCGCGGGTCGTGCAGCATGTGATCGACAAGCGCGCCGGTGCGTCTGGAAGGCAGCACATTGACAAGGCCAGCCGGAACGCCGGCTTCTTCCAATAGGGGCATGAGCGCCAGCATGGTCAGCGGCGTTTCGGAGGCCGGTTTGATGATAACCCCGCAGCCGGCGGCCAGAGCCGGAGCGATCTTGCGGGTGCCCATGGCTGCCGGATAGTTCCAGGGCGTGACCAGAACCGCAAGTCCAGCAGGCTTGTGCTGCACGATGATGCGCGCGCCAGAGGCAGGCGCATGGGTGATGAGGCCGTCGGCGCGTACGGCTTCTTCGGCAAACCAGCGGAAAAATTCGGCGGCATAAGTCGCCTCGCCCATGGCGTCACTGCGCGCCTTGCCGTTTTCCAGCGTGATCATGCGGGCAAAGTCTTCCAGCCGCGCCGTCATCAATTCCCACGCCTTGCGCAGCACTTCCGAACGTTCGCGCGGCGTTTTGGCGGCCCATTTTGCCATCGCGGCTTCTGCGGCATCCAGCGCGGCTTCCGCGTCCTTGATATCTGCGGAGGCAACGGAGGCAAGCACCCCTTCGGTTGCCGGGTTCAGAACGTCGAACCTTTCGCCGCTCGCTCCCGTGCACCAGGCGCCGTTAATGTAAAGATCGGTATGGTCCATAATGGTCCCCATCGGTTCAAAGCAGGTGGCGAAGCGGTTGCTCCATCCGACCCGCAAAATTGGAAAGCAGGTCGATCGCCTGAGGCGTGGTCACTCGGTCACCGGTCCATTCCAGCACGAGAGCGAGATCCTCCCCCTGCCGCAGGATACTGATGACAGGGCATTTGCCTGCATCAAGCTGAAGCGCCGAGATGCGGCTTGCTCTCAGGTCACGCACCAGCAGATCCACTTCTTGATCATCGTCCGCCGGTTTGACCTGACCAAGCCATAGCGAAGCAGCGGAGTAGGCTTGCGACTGCCACATATTCTCAACGCGGACTTTGGCGGGAAAGTTCCCGAAACTGGCAGCCGCAAATCCGGCTAGCAGAGCTGCCTGATCGGCTTGCCCGCCGTTGTCCTTCGCCCAGGCCACGAAGTCTGCAAATCCGGTACCCGATACCTCTGCCCTGAGTTCGAAGCGCTGCGCCGTGGCACTTGCCGCCGGCGTTTCCGCGCGCAGGGTCTTGAGGGTCTCCAGATCCTTGACGTGAAACGGCTGGGGGTGGCCGGCACCGGCCAGATGCTGCAGGTCCAGCCCTTGTTCCTGCGCAAATCGCCGTGCCTTGGGGGACGCAAGAACTCTCCCGGCCACCCCGGGCGCTGTCTTGGCCGCCACCCGTTTTTCAGGAGAAGGTGCAGGCGTGTTGGCAGGTTCCGTCTTTTCCTGCTGCTCCGGCGCTGTTTCATCGGCTGCAGAAGTTCGTGCTCCAGCCGCCTTTCGCGACACTGCCTTGTCCGGTTTTTGCGCCGAAATCACCGCGATCGCCTGGCCGACAGGCACTTCCTCTCCCGCTTCCGCCAGAAGCGCGGCCACGAAACCGTCGCGGCCGGCATTGACCTCAACCGAGCTCTTGTCCGTTTCCACTTCGAAGAGAATGTCGTCAGCCGCAACGGCTTCTCCGGGCTGTTTGCACCAGGCAACCAGAAGGCCCGTGTCCTGAGCCATGCCGAGTGTCGGCATGATCACCTGATGTCCGTCCGGAAGCTCATCCTCCCCGGCCTCCATGCCGCCCGGTGCGGGTTCTGCCGTATCGGCGGTCTTCTCCGGTGAAGGCGCATTGCCTGTTTTTCCAGCCCCTTCCGGGGTTTCAGAGATCATCGCGATCACCTGTCCAACCGGAACATCGCTGCCTGCTTCCACGGAGACGTCGGTCAGATAGCCTTCCTTCTGCGCCTCCACTTCCATGGCAGCCTTGTCGGTTTCCACCTCGAAAAGCACATCGCCAGCGGCGACCGCCTCTCCCGGTTTCTTGTGCCAGGCCAGCAACTGGCCGCTGTCCTGGGCCATGCCGAGCGCGGGCATGATCACCTCATGCGGCATGGACCAGCTCCCCGCGGCAGATCATGCGCGCGTTGTCGGCAACTCTTGCGGCATTCGGCACGGTGATGTCTTCAAGAGCGGGCGAAAACGGCACCGGCACGTCCATGGCGCCCATGCGGATGACCGGCGCGTCGAGGTGGTAGAAAGCTTTCTCGCTGATCCGCGCTGCGATTTCCGCCGTCACGCCGTAGCTCTGGTGGCCTTCGTCGATGACGATGGCGCGCGACGTCTTGCGGACTGAACGCAGGATGGTTTCCTCATCCAGCGGCACGATCGTGCGCGGGTCGATTATCTCCGCGCTGATGCCCTCGCGCGACAACGTTTCCGCTGCTTCCTCGGCCACCTGCACCATGGAAGAGGTCGCCACCAGCGTGACGTCCCGACCCTCGCGCTTGATGTGCGCCTGACCGAAGGGGATCAGGTATTCTTCCTCCGGCACCGGGGCCTTGTCGTTGTACATCAGCTTGTCTTCGAAGATGACCACCGGATTGTTGTCCCGGATTGCCGTCTTCATCAGGCCCTTGGCCTCGTAAGCCGAAGACGGCATGGCGACCTTGAGCCCCGGAATGTGGGCGACAAGCGCTTGCAGCGACTGGCTGTGCTGGGCGGCCGAGCGGCGGGTTGCCCCCATGTTGGTCCGCAGGACCAGCGGCACGTTCAGCTTGCCGCCGGACATATAGTGGGTCTTGGCGGCCTGATTGCAGAGCTGATCCATGACCAGATAGAGAAAGTCGCCGAACATCAGGTCGACGATCGGCCTCAGTCCGGTCATCGCCGCACCAACGGCTATGCCCATGAAGCCGGGTTCGGATATCGGCGTGTCGATGATCCTGTCCGTTCCGAACTCCTCCACCAGGCCGGACAGCACCTTGAACGGCGTTCCGGCCTCCGCGACGTCTTCGCCCAGGAGAATGATCGACGGATCCCGGCGCATTTCTTCCGCGATGGCCTCGTTGACGGCCCTGGACAGGGTGATTTCACGTGTCATGGCGTCCCTCCTCAGGCGGCCGTGTCGGCGTAGACATGCATGTCCACTTCCCGCACATCCGGATATTTCGCGTCGAGCGCATATTTGACGGCAGCTTCCGCATCGGCGGAGATTTCATTGTCGATGGCCACCAGTTCGTCGGCGGTCATGATCTTCTGGTCGATCAGCCAGTTGCCGAAGTTGGTGATCGGGTCGCGCGCAGACTTCCACTCCGTCTCTTCATCCTTGGCGCGGTAGTAGTCGCGGTTGATGTCGCCGACGTGGTGGCCGTGATAGCGATAGGTGTCGAGTTCGATGAAGAACGGGCCTTCGCCCTTTCGGCATCTGGCGGCGAGCTCTCCCGCCAGCTTGTTCACGGCCAGCACATCCTGGCCATCGACCTTGAAGCTCTCGATGCCGAAGGCTTCCGCTCGGGCAGTCAGCGAACCGGCCGCGATTTCCTCGGTCTTGGTGTATTCGCTGTAACCGTTGTTCTCGCAGGCGTAGATGACAGGGAGCTTCCAGAGCGCGGCCATGTTCATGACCTCGTACCAGAGCCCCTGTGCCGTCGCGCCATCTCCGAAGAAACACACGGTGACGTGCCCGGTGCCCAGACGCTTGGCGGTGAGTGCCGATCCGGTGGCAATGCCCATGGAGCCGCCGACAATGGCGTTGGCGCCAAGGTTGCCGTTGGCCTGATCGGCGATATGCATCGACCCGCCCTTGCCCCGGCAATAGCCCTCTTCCTTGCCCAAAAGCTCGCAGAACATTTCCTTGAAATGCGCGCCCTTGGCGACACAGTGACCGTGCCCCCTGTGCGTCGACGTGACCTTGTCTTCGGGCGTCAGCGCTTCGCAGATGCCGACGGCCACGGCTTCCTGACCGGAATACATGTGGGTCAGACCCGGCATCTTGGCCGACAGGTAAAGCTGGTTGGCGTTGTCCTCGAAGGCACGGATCCGCACCATCTGCGTGTACATGCGCAGATACTCTTCCGTGTTGTGTTTCTTTTTCTTCGCAGCGCTCATCTTGTTGTCTCTTGACTGGGCCCGGCCGCCGCGCGGCCGGGCACGATGGGCAGGTCAGTACCGGTTGGCGATCGGAAGTTCTTCGGCCGGGAACAGGCTGATCACCTCGACGCCCGTATCCGTCACCACGACTTCCTCCTCGATCCGGGCGGCGGAATAGCCATCGGCGGCCGGGCAGTAGGTTTCCAGCGCGAACACCATGCCCGTCTTGATTTCCATCGGATGGTCGAGCGAGACCGCACGCGAGATGATCGGCCGTTCGTGCAGCGCAAGACCCAGGCCGTGGCCGAATTGCAGACCGAAGGCTGTCTCCTCGTTGGGGAAGCCGAACTCCTCCGCCTTGGGCCAGACTTCCGCCACCTTGTCGGTGGAAACGCCGGGCTTGATCATGGCGATGGAGGCATCGATCCATTCGCGCGCCTTGACGTAGGCATCACGCTGCGCCGGGGTTGCCCGGCCGATGTTGAAGGTGCGGTAGTAGCAGGTCCGATAGCCCTGATAGGACTGCAGGATGTCGAAGAACGCCTGATCGCCCGGACGGAAATAGCGGTCGGTGAAATTGTGCGGATGCGGATTGCAGCGCTCGCCGGAAATGGCGTTGATCGCCTCGACATCATCCGATCCCATCTCGTAGAGCATCTTGTTGGACAGGGCGACAATGTCGTTCTCGCGCACGCCCGGCTTCAGTTCCTCGTAGATCATGTGATAGACGCCATCGACCATGGAAGCCGCCTGCGTCAGAAGCTGGATCTCGTCCCAGTTCTTGATCTCGCGCGCCGCCAGCATGATCTGCTGACCGTCCACCACGTTAAGTCCCTCTGCCTGCAGCGCATGGAACATGGCGGTTTCGGCATAGTCGACACCGACTGGCATGTCCGCCATGCCGGCGTCCCGGATCAGCCCGGCAATTTCGCGGGCATATTTGCGCATCAGGCCGAATTCCGGCGGAATGGTGCCGCGCATGCCGACCACACCTGCCCGGCAATGATCCGGCACCAGCCAGTCGGAGAACTTCTTGTGGTGGACGGCGGCTGAACCGAAGTCCCACACGTAAGGGGCATCATCGCCCGTCAGCAGGCAGAAGCGGCACATCTTGTCCCGCTCCCATTCGCCGATCTTGGTGGCCGAGACGTAGCGGATGTTGTTGACGTCAAATAGCAGCAGCGTACCGGCGGGAGAGGCCTTCAGCGCCTCCCGTGTTCTGGCAAGGCGATACCGCCGCAGCCGATCATGGTCGATACGGCGTTCGAAATCGACGGATGTGTGCCCCCAGGCAGGCAAACGCCCCTCCCAGCGCCAATGCGGTTCGAGATCCTGCGGCGTCAGGAGGTTGGGTAACAGTGCGCGAGACATGGCTCTCTCCTTCGGATGCACCTGCGCACATCCGTCATGTGAAAAAGAATATTGTTTTTCAGAGTGTTACTGGATGCACCAGCCGCCATCTATGTGGATCATCTGGCCGGTCATGTAATCGCTGTCGGGGCTGGCGAGAAACGACGCGGTGCCCTTGATGTCATCCGGATAGGAGACACGCTTGATCACCAGTTCGTTGTTGGCGATGTCTTCGTAGGCTTGTCCTGCCCGTTCCTTGAAGCCGATTTCGACAAGATCCTTGTCGAGCTGTTCCCAAAGCGGTGTCACCACCACGCCGGGGGCATAGCCGTTGACGGTGATGTTGTGTTCGCCGAGCGCAACGGCCCCGCAATGGGTCAGAGCCAGGCAGCCGTATTTGGACGCGCAATAGACGGTCACATCCACCAGCGGCTTGCGCGAGGCGATGGAGCCGACATTGATCAGCTTGTAGGGAAAATCCTGTGGCCCTTGCGCAATCATCTGCCGGGCGGTTTCCTGCATGCCCAGCCACATTGCCTTGGTGTTGACGCCCATGATGAGATCCCAGTTGTCCTCATCGATATCCATGAAGAAACGGGGCTTGTTGAGGCCGGCGTTGAAGAGGCCCACATTGATGCTGCCGAAGGCTTCGACAGTTGCCGCCACCGCCGCGGCATTGTCCTCGCGGCGGGTCACGTCCATCTTGACCGCAACCGCCTTGCCGTTACCGGCCGCATTGATCCGCTCCGCGACGGCCTGGGCCTCGTCGAAGTCCAGATCACCAAGACAGATGTTGGCGCCCTGAGCTGCAAAATGCTCGGCGTTGGTTGCGCCCATGCCGCGTGCGGCACCGGTAATCAGAACGTTTTTTCCCTTGAGCCGATTGGGGTCCATGAATTCCTCCCATTAAAGTTTTCCAGCCTCCCGCAGAAGTCGGTCGGCACGATCTTGAGCCATCTGCAACGCGGCTTTTGGCGTCTTCACGCCACGCAACATGTCGTGGCATTCCTCCCCGCAGATGCGGATGATGTCGTTGATTTCCGGGATCGGCGGTCGTGGCCAGAACTGCAACTCGTCCCGCCAGGACATGGCGTCCACCGCTTCAAAGATCGGAGACAGGCGCCGGACTTCCGGGTCCGCGCCAACCGAATAGCGCGGATTGGTGCGGCTACCGTGTTCGACGTAGAGCTTTTGCGCTTCAGGCGACGTGAAGACGATCAGCGCTTCGGCTGCCGCCTCCAGCCGTTCCGGTGCGATGTTGGCCGGAATGCCGAGCAGATAGCCGCCGACCGGGGCGATATTCTGCGCATTCGGGCCGGAAGGATGTGGCAGGAAACCGACCTTGCCATGAGCCGCGCAGGCCGGATTCTGTTCGAAGTAAGGAGCGAGCAAAGTATAGCCGTAGGCCATCGCCACACGTCCGCTTGCGAACGGACGGACGCGCTCGTACCAGGACATCGACAGGATGTCCGGCGGCGAATATTGCAACAGCGCCATCAGGTATTCGGCTGCGTCCAACGCCCGTTCGGAATAGATGACCGGCCGATAGCCCCCGTCCGCAAGTCGCGAGGCGTCGTAACCACCGGCCTGTTTGGGCAAATCCAGAATAGGCTGGCCGAAGTCCGCGCAAGTCATCATGAATGTATGGCCAAGCGCGGTCCCGCGTGCCGCGTTCCAGGCAATTCCGTATCTGCCCTGAACCGGGTCGTTGAGCCGGGCGGCGGCCTTGAGCAGCGCGTCCGTCGTGAGGGGCGGTTCAAGCCCTGCTTCCGCCAGCAGATCCTTCCGGTAAAACAGCAGTTCCGGCGTGGTCTGCGAGGGCACACCGTATGGCTTGCCTCCCCAGTGAGCTGCCTGCCAGCCGGCGGTGTGAAAATCGCTCGGCTGAAGCCGCTCGACATCCAGCACTTCGTCCAGCGGCAGGAGATACCCGTTCTCGGCAAACTCGCCCAGCCACGGCAGGTCCAGGGCAATCAGGTCATAGCGGCTTGTCGCCCTGTGGGCGTTCTTGACCGCTTCTTCGTGAAGCCGGTCGATGGAAAAGGCCCGCTGCTGAATGGAACACCCGACCACCTGCTCAAACTGGCGCTTGAGGCCGTGCATCACCATGAAGGTCGGGTCGCCATGGACCAGGACGCGAAGATCGCCAGACAGTTTCAAGGGTTCAAGCAGGACCTGGGGCGGCTGGATTGTCTGGGCTTCCAGATAGGACCCGCCGAAATAATAGTCTTGTGTGCCGGAGCGCAGATCGGCAGACCCGAACGATTGTGCCGCCATCCTGCGGACACGGCTGCTGAACTGGGTCCATGCCTCCAGCATGTCGGCGCTCGGATGGAGGGAGTAGCTTCTGCCGGAAGACGTCCTCGGCCTTTGCTCGATCAGGCCATTGTCGATCATCTCGCGCATGCGGCGGCTGGCTGTCGCGTAGGGAACGCCCGACGCGCCAATGAGCGAGGTCGGGGTCACCGCCTTCGCTTCCAGATGCCTTTTCACCAGATAGGTCGACATTTTGACATAGGGGTTCGGAGCAGATATCTCCAACAGACCATCCATCTCTTCTTCAAAGTTCTCCAGAAAGCTGAGAACCTGGAGGATTTCCGTCTTGGCCTGTTGCGTCAGATAAGTCTTTTCGCGAACCAACTCTCCCTCTTGCTGGTTCATCGCTCGGCTCCAGTTTTCCGGACGGGATGAACCACTGCTGCGTTTCCTCGTTTTGGATATTTTTTGGATCGACATTGAATGTCCTCCTAAGCGTGAGCGACGTGGCCGATTAGAAAAACGGCCAAAAAATCCATTTTGGATATAAGAACATCCATTTTGGATATTTTCGAGGGGGCGTCGTTCTGCCGAGGCGTGCAGGCTTTTGAGTGACGCTCACGGTGGGCGCATATCCGTGTCAGGAGGAGGCACGGTTCAGAATTCAGACCATTCGAAATGGTCTCTCAGGGAGGAAATGAAACGATGAACACTTTCCGTTCGCTGCTTGTCGCCACGACGGCCGTCGCAGGCCTGACCTTGTCTGGTGCAGCCGGTGCAGAAACGATGAAGATCGGCATCACGCAGAACAACGTCGGCGTCGACAGCTACCAGACCACCTATGAAAAGGCCTTCATCGCGGCAGCCGATGCCAATGCGGATGTCGAGACCGTCGTTCTGGACGCCGGCGGCGACGTTGCCCGGCAGATCGCCCAGATGGAAGACCTGATCCAGCAGGAAGTGGACGCGATCATCATCTGGCCGACGAACGGTGAAGCCGTCATCCCGGCCGTCCGCAAGGCCTTCAAGGCCGACATTCCGGTGATTGTGACCAACTCGAACATCGCCGAACAGGGCTTCGAGTTCGTGAAATCCTTCTCCGGTCCGGACAACATCACCCAGGGCTCCCGTTCCGCCGAGATCATGTGCGACAAGTTCAAGGCCATGGGCATCGAGAACGAAGCCCAGATCGTTCAGATTTCCGGCCAGCCGGGCTACACGACTGCGATCGAGCGCGCCAAGGGCTTCGAAGACCGCCTGCCGGAAGTCTGCCCGAATGTGACCCTGGTGGAGACCCAGCCGGGCGACTGGAACCGCGAAAAGTCCCAGAAGGTCATGGAAGCGTTCCTGGTCAAGTATGACGACATCGACGGCGTTTACGCTGGAGACGACAACATGGGTGTCGGCGCGCTGAATGCCGCCAAGGCCGCCGGTCGTGAGGGCATCATCTTCGTCGGCGCGACCAATTTCTCCGTCGGTTACGAGGCGATGGAGCGCGGCGAATACTGGGGTTCGATCTACCAGTCGCCCGTTGACGATGCCGAAGCTGCCCTGCAGACGGCAATCGATATCCTGTCCGGCAAGGATGTTCCGTTCCTGAACTACTTCGACACACCGAAGATCACTCAGGACAACATGGCCGAATTCGACAAGCCTGTCTTCTGAGCCTGAAGGTCAAGCCCGACTGGGGCGCGAGCCAAGCCTTGCGCCCCATTTTTTCCCAATACATTGACCGGGAGGAAACCATGGGCCGAGTGTCCGGGCGTTCCTGTATCGTCACCGGTGCTGCCCGAGGGATCGGACGTGCCATTGGCGAAGCCCTTATCAACGAGGGAGCGGATGTCTGCTTTGCGGACATCAACGGCGAACAGGCAAGTGCCGTTGCCGAAGCCAACCGCGACCGTGCTGCCGAAAACGGCGCTGGGGTGACATGGGCTCAGGTCGATGTGACCGATCGTGACCAGGTGCGTGCCATGATCGCGAAAACCGTCGCGGCTTTCGGCAAGCTGGACGTCAAGTTCAACAATGCCGGCGTCAACAAGCCCATGAACTTTCTCGATGTCACGGAGGACAACTGGAACTTCATCATGGGAGTGAACGGCCTTGGTTGCCTGATCGGCATGCAGGAGGCTGCCCGCCAGATGATTGGCCAGGGCACCGGTGGCAAGATCATCAATACCGCGTCGATCGCCAGTCGACAGGGGTTCGACAATGTCGCGCCCTATTGCGCCTCGAAATGGGCCGTGGTCTCGCTGACGCAATCCGGCGCAAGAGACCTTGCCAGACACAACATCACCGTCACAGGCTTTGCGCCGGGTGTCGTGGCTACCGAAATGTGGGAACAGGTGGACCGGGATCTTCTGGATATCGGCGCTGCCGAGCGGCCCGGACAGGCCATGGAGGAATTCTCCTCCGAGATCCTGCGCGGCCGGGTGGCGACACCGTCCGACATCACGGGAACGACCACGTTCCTGGCGTCACCAGAAAGCGATTACATGACCGGTCAGGTGGTGATGATCGATGGTGGCATGACGCTCGTTTGAAACTTTACAACAGGATGAGGGAGGGTCTGTTGTCCGACATATCAAGCAAGGCTGCCAGCCGTCCCGGCAGTTCCAAGGAAAAATCCATGAAGCCCTTCAGTCTGTCGGGCGTTGGGGGATTTCTGGCGAAACAGGGCATTCTGATCGCCTTCGCCGTCTTCATGATCGGCTTCACGATCGCCAACCAGCGCTTTCTCGACCCAGACAACATCATGGGCGTTGTCCGCTCCTCTGCAATCCTGGGCGTGATGGCCCTCGGCGTCACCTTTGTCGTCATCAGCGGCAATCTCGACCTGTCCGTCGGGTCGATGATGTCGTTTGCCACCATCGTCGTCCTCGATCTGCACGACAAGCTGGGGCCTTTGCTCGCCATCCCGTCCATGTACGCCATGGTACTGTGCCTGGGCGCCTTCATTGGCTTCCTCGTCGGATATCTGAAGCTGAATTCCCTGATCGTGACCCTTGGCATGTTGTCGGCGATCCACGGACTGACCCTCACCTATTCCGGCGGCAAGAACATGGATATTGCCGACAAGGAAGGCACCTGGTTCAGCGTGTTCGGCCAGTCGACCGTCCTCGGCATTCCGGTACCGATCCTGCTTTTCGCGCTGGTCGCTTCGGTTCTGGGGATCGTCCTTGCCAAGACACCATTCGGCCGCAAGGTCTACGCGGTTGGAGGCAACGGCACCGCGGCAACCTTCTCGGGCATTCGCAGAGCCCGTGTCGTCTTTACCTGCTACCTCATGTCCGCTTTCTGCGTCGGTACTGCCGGTCTCATCCAGGCCAGCCGGTCACTGGGAAGCCAGAACACGGTTGGTCAGGGGCTTGAGCTTGAAGTCCTGGCTGCGGTCATCCTCGGCGGAGCATCGCTGATGGGCGGCTCCGGCACGATCTTCAAGACCGTTATCGGTGTCCTGATCCTCGGCTTTATCCAGAATGGCCTCTTGCTCGTCGGACTGCAGTTCTATGTCCAGTATGTGGTGACCTGGATCATCATCATTCTTGCCGTGTGGCTGGATATTGCCGCCAAACGCGGCAAGCTCTGGTCGCCGATCGCGTGAGGGAGGGATTGATGGAACCGGGAACCTTGAGCACTTTTCTGAAACGCGGCGCGATCTGGGGCTTCATTCTCGTCGAGCTGGTCTTCTTCTCGGTCGCGGGCGAATTCCTGTCGCTCAGTGACAAGGCCTTCATGGACGTGGACAACATGCTGCTTTTGTTCAAGCAGTCAGCACCCATCGGGATCATCGCCATCGGCATGACGATCATCATGATCAACGGCAATATCGACCTCAGCGTCGGAGCGACCTTTGCCCTGAGCGCCGTCGTCCTGCTCGACAGCATGACCTGGCCGGTTTTCGCCGGCCTCGGCGACGGCGTCATTCCCATTGCCTGGGGACTGGCATTGCTGACAGGGATCGTTCTGGGCGCTCTGAACGGGTTGATCGTCTGGAAGACCGGTGTCGATGCCTTCATCGTCACGCTCGGTTCCATGCTCGGCTATCGCGGCCTTGTGTTCATGTACAATGGCGAACAGCCCACATCTCATCTCAACTGGACGCTGGTTGATTTCGCTGAAGCCCATTTCCTGGGACTGCACACCGCCACCTGGTTCCTGATCGTCGTGACCGCCGTGATCTGGTTCGTGATGAACCGCACGATCCACGGGCGCAACGCCTATGCCATCGGCGACAACCGGTCTGCGGCCATCAATGCGGGTATCCGCGTCGGGCCGCACATGATGATCAACTTCATGATCATCGGCTTTCTCGCCTCCCTGTCTGCCGTGGTGTTCTATTCGGAATCCGGCTCGGTCAATCCCAACGACGGCGAACTCTATGAGCTGTGGGTCATCACCGCCGTGGTTCTGGGTGGCACCAAACTTACCGGAGGCGCGGGATCCGTACTTTCGACGCTCGGTGGCGTTCTGGCCATCCAGCTTCTGCGAAAAGGCCTGGGACACATCGGCGCCGACACGGAAACAGTCAATCTGGTGATCGGCCTGATCCTGATTGCCGTCCTGTTTCTCGACCGCCAATTGAACCTGAAAGGCAAACAGGAGCTGAGAATATGACCGGCACCACCCCAGCCTTGCGCCTGGAAGGCATCGTCAAGACCTTCCCCGGCGTGCGCGCGCTCGACGGTGTGTCCTTTTCCGTCCTGCCCGGTGAAGTGCATGCCCTGATGGGCGAAAACGGCGCCGGAAAGTCGACCCTCATGAAAGTGCTTGGCGGCATCTATCAACCTGATGAAGGCAAGATCATCGTCAGCGAGCAGCCGGTTGTCATGACGTCGCCACTACAAGCGAAAAGCAAGGGCATCGTCTTCATCCATCAGGAGCTGAGCCTCGCCGAGGAACTGACAGTTGCCGAAAACATCTATCTCGGCGAACTGCCGCGAAAGAGCTTCGGCCGGGTCGACTGGCAAAAGCTGCATGAACAGACCAACCGCATTCTGGAGATGCTCAAAGTCGGCTTCGACGCCCGCACGCGTGTCGGCGATCTCTCCATCGCCAACCAGCAGATGGTGGAAATCGCGCGTGCCCTGACAGTGGAAGCCAAGGCGGTCATCTTTGATGAGCCAACCGCCTCGCTGACCGATGCGGAAAAGGTGGTTCTGTTCGATGTCATCGACAACCTGAAAGCCGAAGGCGTTGGCATCATCTACATCTCGCACCGGATGGAAGAGATCTTCAGGATCACCGACCGCATCAGCGTGCTGCGGGACGGACAGTATCGCGGGACACTGAACACCGCCGAAACCAGTGAGGACGAGATCACGCAGCTCATGATCGGCCGCAAGCTCGACCTGTCACGCAACGCAGTCCATCACGAACTGGGTGATGTGGCGCTGGAGGTGCGAGGGCTCTCCTGTGGTTCGCTTTTCCGTGACATCAGCTTCGAAGTGCGCAAGGGCGAGGTTGTCGGCTTTTATGGCCTGGTCGGGGCCGGCCGCACGGAAATCGCCGAAACGCTGTTCGGTCTCAGAGAACCCAGCAGCGGCGCTATTTTCCTGAACGGGGAAGAAACTGCCATTCACTCGCCGGCCGATGCCATTGCCAAGGGTATCTCGCTGGTGCCTGAGGACCGCAAGACGCAGGGCCTTGTTCTGGGCATGAACTGCCGGGACAACATGACCCTGCCTCAAGTAGACGACTTGAAAGCCGGCCCATTCGTCGCCGAAGGCGCGGAGATCGCGATTTTTGACCAGTACCGGGACCGGCTCGACATTCGCACGCCCGGCTGGAAGCAGCTTGCCGGCAACCTTTCCGGCGGTAACCAGCAGAAGATCGTGATCGGCAAATGGCTTTCGATGCACCCGAGCGTTCTGATCGTCGATGAACCGACACGCGGGATCGATGTCGGCAGCAAGTCCGAGATCCACAACCTCATCCGTGAACTGGCAAGCCAGGGCTATGCGGTCATCGTGATCAGTTCGGAAATGCCGGAAGTCCTGCATGTAAGTGACCGGATCGTCGCCATGTACAGCGGCGAAATCATCCGGACTTTCACCTCCGAGGAAGTTACCGAAGACAACCTCATCCAGGCCATTTCCGGCATTCGGCCGGACAAGGCCGCCTGATGCGGGTCGGATTTGCGGGGCTTGGCCGGATGGGCGTGCGCATGGCTGCCAATCTGGCTGCTGCCGGTCTGAATGTGAGCGTCTGGAACCGGACAGCTGGAACTGCACAGGCCTTCGCCGCCACCCACAACGCCTTTTCGGCAGCCAACCCAAAAGACCTGGCGGAGCGGTCGGATGTGGTGATCACCATGCTCGCCGATGATGCTGCTGCGGAGGCAGTCTATCTCGGGCCGGATGGCTTGCTCCAGGCGTCAGGGGGCAGTCGGGTTCTGGCCGAAATGGGTACCATTTCCGTACCCATGGCAGAACGTCTGGCGCTATTGGCACGGGAGAAAGGCCGACGCTTCGTCGATGCGCCGGTTTCCGGTGCCACACAAGCGGCGGCGGATGCCAAGCTGCTCATCATGGCAGGAGCAGAAGCAACTGATGTGCCTGATCTGACCCGCCTCTTCGAGGTTCTTGGACGGAAAACCGTCTGGCTTGGCAAATCCGGCGCAGGCGCTGCCATGAAACTCGGCGTCAACATGCTCATTCATGGCCTCAACCAGACATTGTCAGAAGCCCTTACCCTGACCACGGCAGCCGGCATCCCAAAAGAACAAGCCTATGAGGTCGTGGAAAATTCGGCGGCTGCCGCTCCGGTTCTCGCTTATCGCAAGGGGCTTTATCTGGATGAGACTGCGCACGACGTCAGCTTCACGGTCGCACTTGCCCGCAAGGATGTCGGGCTGGCGCTGGAACTTGCATCCACTTGCGGTGTGATCATGCCGCAGGCGGAACTCAATCATGCGGTTCTGAAGGCCGCCGGATCAGCCGGATATGACGACCGCGACATGGCTTCCATTCTTTCTTTCGTGAACAAGGGTCTGAAATGAAGGCAGTTCTGTTTGTCGGTGGCTGGGAAGGCCACACACCAACCCATTTCAGCGACTGGTATGAGGCCTTGCTTCGCGACAATGGTTTCAGCGTTACCGTCTACGATACGATGGAACCGCTGGAACACCCGGAGGATCTTGCCGATGTCGACCTGATCACGCCTATCTGGTCCTCGGCCCGGTCGGGTCACCAGCAGGAATTCGGCAACATGACCAAGCCGCAGGAGGACGGGCTGCTGAAGCTCGTCGCCAACGGCTGCGGCATTGCCGGGTGGCACGGACATATGGGAGATGCCTTCCGCGACCGGCCGACCTACCACTTCCTGATTGGTGGCCAATTCGTCGCCCATCCTCCCGGTTGGCCGGACAACCTGCAGCCCAGGGAGGACTACATCGACTACGACGTGACGATCTGCAAACCGGACGATCCGATCGTCAAGGGCATCAGGAGTTTCCGCCTCAGGTCCGAGCAATACTACATGCTGGTCGATCCCTCCAACGACGTGCTGGCCACCACGACCTTCTCAGGCGATCATCTGTGGTGGATCGAGGGCACCGTCATTCCCGTTGTCTGGAAACGGCACTGGGACAGGGGCCGAGTGTTCTACTGCTCCATCGGACACGAACTGGATGACCTGAAGGTTCCCCAGGTGACGGAAATCATCCGTCGCGGTGCACTCTGGGCAGCAGAAGGCAAATCCGCTTAGTGACCCGCAAAGAACGCACCCTTCAAGAACCGTCAGCTTTGCAATAGGATATTCAAACTTTCACGATCGTCTGGCGCACCTGTGACTGCGCTGATCTGCGCGAATGCAGTTAATACACTGCAGGAACAGGGAGACGTTTTTGAAGTTTGATAGAAAGATCTTCTTCTGCCACATCCCGAAAACAGCCGGCACGTCATTGCGCCTATCTCTGGAACAGGCTGTCGGAGACGCAGCCGTTGTTCCCTCTCAAGCGCTGATCTCTCGTCATGGTGGCCGCTATCCGCCGCTTCACGAGGCCCTGCAGGAGCTTCAGGAGAAACCGGACTATCGCCTGTTTCGAGGACACTACGGCTTCTGGGTCCGAAGATATCTTCCAAAAGATACGCTAACGATCGCGGTTCTGCGTGAGCCGGTGGAGCGTGTCCTTTCCCACATTCGACATTTTCTCGCAGACGGACGAATTACAGAGGCAGATGCGTTCGAAAGCCTTGATCAGGGACGATTACCAATTCCCGACAATACAATGTGCAGATATCTCGGTGGAACGCCAATAAAAGCCGAAGGACAAGAGCTGTCCGACCGCTTCCTTGCCTCCAGATTTGATCCGATCGACGATCACGACAGCCTTTTCAAACGTGCCGTTTCGACCGGTCGCTCGGTGGATATCATGGGATTTACCGATGAAATGCCGGATCTCTATGAGAAGATCTCGCAAGAAACCGGCCTGCCCCTGACAATGCGGCAGGACAATCCAAGCCGCTATCCTGCGCTTTCACTTTCAGACCGTCAGCTCGACACCGTCAGGAGACACAATCAACTCGATCTGCAGCTCTATGAGGCAATGCGAGCAGAGCGCAATTCCAACAAGTTGACACGGCTCCTAAAAAGAACAGGACTGTTCAGAACCTGATCCGCTGCCAAGGCCCTGTCTGCCAGAGCCCCCACTAGAGACCGTCGGCTTGCGGACGTGGAAATCAACCGCACGAACAATCCACTTGCAGGCAAAAGGGCCGGACGCGCTAAACCCTGGCGCCCAGCTTGACCTGAACATTGAGACGGGACGCAGCGCCCTGAACATGAGCCGCCATGGCTTCCCGGGCGCCTGTCCGGTCACCTGCCTCAATGGCTTCAAGAACTCTGCAATGTTCACCCAAAGTGATCTCCACCAGGTCGTCCTTGGCGTAGATGTCGGATGTCACCCGCGTGGTTTCCTTCAGTCTGGAGGAGATGTAGCAGATGATGGCGAAGAGATAGGAGTTGCCGGCCGCCTTGCCGATTGCGCGGTGAAACACGGCGTCGGCTTCCAGCCGCTGTTCGTCGAACCGCTTGTGCCCTTCCAGCACGGCGACCGCCGCCCGCATCTCCCTGAGATCTGCCCCTGTGCGACGCATCGCGGCAAGTCCCGCAGCTTCGATTTCCAGGAGGCCGCGCAACTCGAACAGGTCCGCAAGGTTGCCGGACTTGTCGAGTGTGCGGATATCGACCCGGAAGGTTTCGCGCTCCGAAACAGGTTTGACGATTGCCCCGCGCCCCTGGCGCGATTCAATGACGCCATCAGACCGCAGCCTGGCAATGGCTTCGCGCACCACATTGCGGCTGACGCCAAAGGTTCCCGCGAGTGCATGTTCGGTCGGCAACGTATCGCCGGGGTTCAGTTCACCATCCTGAATTTTCGCCATGATGTCTGCTGCGATGCGGTCCGGTAACAGCGATGACCGACGCACTTCCCGAAACTCAGCCATGCCGGGCTCCTCTTCGCATTGCCGGTGGGTTATTCGTGTTCTTCAACGGCTTAATGCATCCATAGGACAAGCTCGGGTGCTTGTCGAGCCGGTCGGCACCTCGAGGTCAGATGGCCGAAACCCGCCATTCTCACGGATCGAACGCGATTACGGAAGCAGATTGCAGATCGAGCCGAGGAACCCGTTTCCCATGAAACCCTAAAGCGCGTAGATCACCTCTGCTGCGCGAACGGCAGCGGAGGCCCTGTTCTCAACACCAAGTTTGACGAAGATCTGTTCCAGATGCTTGTTCACGGTGCGTGGCGACAGACCCAGAATTTCGCCGATATCCTTGTTGGACTTACCCTTGGCGATCCAGATCAGGACTTCCGCTTCGCGCTGTGTCAGTTCAAAGCTGCCCTGAAGCGCCTGGACCTGCCCGGCTTCGTCTTCTGCGGTGACACGGAACAGGTTTTCATCAGGGCCGACACGGCCAAGCGGGTGAAGTTGCACTGCCAGGTTTTCAGATAAGCCGAGCATGAAACTCTTGCGACGCTCGCCCGAGGAATTCGGCCCGTCCAGCCAGTCCCCCAGTGCTCGGCCCAGCCGGAAAAGACTGGTTTCGGCAGCCCCTGTCTTTGCCAGCAGGTTGTGGATCTGCGGTGTCGACCACAGCACTGTCCCCTCCTGCGACACGGCCACCAGATGGCGCCCGGCTGCATCCAGCGCCACATGCGCGCTTTGAACCGACCGAGCATTCTTCAGATGCACCTTGATCCGCGCCTTCAGTTCGTCGACGTCGATCGGCTTGGTGAGGAAATCGACCCCACCGGATTCCAGCGCCGTTACCACATGTTCCGTTTCGGACAGCCCGGTCATGAAAATCACCGGTACGTGCTGGAGCGCCGGATTTTCCTTGATCTGCCGGCAGGTCTCAAAACCGTCGAGGCCGGGCATGATCGCATCCATCAGGATCGTATCCGGTGTCACCTTGTTGCAGATGTTGAGAGCCGTTTCGCCGCTGGTCGCCACCAGAACGGCTACGCCGGTCTTTTTCAGGGCTTCGGTGACGAAGCCGAGCGTTTCCGGGCTGTCGTCGACCACAAGGACCGTATCGCGACGATCATCCGTCATGTGTTTCCAATTCACTCAAGACGTTTTTGTAGGCATCGAAATCGAACCGGGCGAGATGGACATTCAATGCATCGATCAGGGGCAGATTTTCCGGCGTTTTCGCCAGTTCGTTCAATTTGGCCTCGATGCCTTCCACATAACCGATCTCCGCAAGCGAGATGAGATCGGCGACGTGATCGGCACCGGGCGATTTCAAGGGATCCTTTCGGGCAGGTTCCTGGTTTCGCTCGACCGGCTGTTCGGTCCAGACAACACCCATGTGTTTTTGCAGCAGGTCGTAAAGCTGGCCGATGCCGAAGGGCTTTGCAAGGGTTGCCGAATGGTGAGCCGGACCGTCCGGCCGCAAAGCCTTGTCACCGATGTTGGCCGACAGCATGATGATCGGCGCGCTGACGCCTCTGTCCCTCAGGTCCTCGGCCAGTTCCCAACCGTTCATTCCCGGCATCAGGATATCGATCAGGTAGAGATCCGGCCGCAGCGGCTCGACCGTCTCCAGGCAAACCCTGCCCGTATCCGCCTCGACGACGGCAAATCCGATCGGTTTCAGGATATCGCAGACAAGCGCTCGGTGATCCGGATTGTCATCGATCACGGCAACCGTCTTCCGCTCGCCTTCGTAGCCTCGCACCTGTCTTTCCAGGCGGATGGTATCGACCGGCCGGTCGACAGCCGCCAGCATCAGCCGCACTTCAAAGGAAGCGCCCTTCCCCGGTTCGCTGGACAGCGCAATGGCTCCACCCATGGTTTCCGTCAGAAGCTTGGTGATGGTCAGCCCGAGCCCCAACCCCGGTGTCTTCGCCCCGTCGGCGGTCTTGCTGCGGCCGAATGGTTCGAAAATCTTGACCTGTTCGTCAAGCGCGATGCCCGGTCCGCTGTCCGACACGACAAAGCTGGCCACCTGTGACCGGTAACTGACCGAAAACGAAACAATGCCCTCGGAGGTGAACTTGATCGCATTCGACAGGAGATTCACCAGGATCTGCCGCAGACGTTTTTCGTCGGTTCGTACAAACACCGGCAAGTTGGGTGCGCGCGCATAGTTGAAGCCGAGCCCCTTGGCAGCCGCCTGCATGCGGAACATGTCGACGATCTGATCCAGGAACTCGTGAATGTTGATCTCGTTGGAATAGATCTGCAGCCTGCCAGCCTCGATCCGCGAAATATCCAGAAGGCCGTCGATCAGCCCTGACAGATGCTCGGCACTGCGCCGGATGGTGCTGATCGCAGGCCTGCGGGCTGTCGGCACGCTGTCGTCCCGCTCCAGCACCTGGGCATAGCCCATGACCGCGTTCAAGGGTGTTCTGAGTTCGTGACTGAGGCCGACAACGTAGCGGCTCTTGGCAAGGTTGGCGGCCTCGGCATCTTCCTTGGCCTTCTGCAGAGCCGCGTCGGTAACACCGTGAGCGTCGATTTCCTTCTGAAGCAGCGCGTTCTGGCGCATGGATTCCTCTTCGGCGACCCGCCGGGTGTCGTGAGCAAGCACCAGGAACCAGCAGGCAATACCGACGACGATGGCAAAAACAAAGAAAATCAACAGCACCGTCTGGCCGATGATGCCGGTCGGATCTCCCAGACGATTTTCCGCCTGGGCATAACTGATCCAGAGCACCAGGCCGATTGCAGCATTCGACAGAACAGAGATGAACGCATAGCGCCCCAGCCGGGACTGCAGGAACGCCATCGCGTTTTCCGGCAGAATGCGGCCCGCGACGGTGCCGACCTGATAGGACAAACGTGCCTTCGGCTTGCAGCTGTCGTGGCAGCGGGCATCGAGTGAACAGCACAGCGAACAGATCGGCGACTGATAGGCCGGGCAATAAGCCATGTCTTCCGGCTCGAACGGGTTTTCGCAGATCGAACAGGCGATGTGCTCCTTCGTCTGCCAGCTCTGGCGCGGCTTGCGAGCCAGGTAGAACCGACCCCTGGTCGCATAAGCGATCAGGGGCGCGGCAACAAAGGCAATGGCCATCGCCAGAAAGGTGGCGAGGGCCTCCGCCGTCTTGCCGAACTCGCCGAAGTGCGCGGCCAATGCGAGACCGGCGGCCAGAAGCATTGCACCGGTACCAACCGGATTGATGTCATAAAGATGCGCACGCTTGAATTCGATTCCCGGAGGCGACAGCCCGAGCGGCTTGTTGATGAATAGGTCAGCCGAAATGGCGGAAAGCCAGGCCATCGCAATGATGGAAAAGACGCCAAGAGTTTCTTCCAGCAACCGATAGATGCCGAGTTCCATCAACAGCAGAGCGATTCCGACATTGAAGACGAGCCAGACGACCCGGCCAGGATGGGAGTGTGTGAGGCGCGAGAAGAAATTCGACCAGGCAAGCGACCCGGCGTAGGCATTCATGACGTTGATCTTGAGCTGCGCCACCACCACGAATGCCGCCATCAGCAAGAGGACGACGGTTTCGTTCGGGATCATGTAGCCGAAAGCGACCGCATACATGCGCGAGGGTTCGTCGGCATGATCAACCGGAACACCGTGCGACAAAACGAGGACTGCCAGGAAGGAGCCTGCAATCATCTTGGGGGCACCGAGAACAACCCAGCCGGGCCCGGCCAGAAACAGGGCAAGCCGGTGCCGGCGGCGGGCATAATCCTGCGCCGGAAGAAACCGCAGAAAGTCCACCTGTTCACCGATCTGTGCCATCAGCGCCAGAATGACTGCGGAGGCTGCGCCGAAGCTGACCAGGTTGATGCTGTCCCAGCCGCCAGCTGTCGTACGCGGCGCCTGTGTAACCGGGTCGATGCCGGAAAACGTCAACCATTCGCCGACGGCCTGCCAGTCGGTGAAGGCAATGAAGACGAACGGCAGGATGTTCAGGATGATCCAGAAGGGTTGGGTTGCGAGCTGAAAGCGGCTGATCCAGGTAATGCCGTGGGTCACCAGCGGAATGACCGCAACCGCGCTGATGACATACCCCAGCCAGAGCGGCACACCGAAAGCGAATTCCAGCGCGCTCGACATGATGGAGGCTTCAATCGCAAAAAGAATGAAGGTGAAGCTGGCATAGATCAGCGAGGTGACCGTCGAGCCGATGTAGCCGAACCCGGCACCACGCGTGAGCAGGTCTATGTCGACGCCGTAGCGCATGGCATAGCGGCTGATCGGCAGACCGACGATCAACAGCACCAGGCTGCCGACCAGTATGGCGAGAAACGCGTTGGCGGTTCCGTGGGACAGGGTGATCGCACCACCGATCGCCTCCAGAGCCAGAAAGGAGATGGCCCCGATCGCCGTCTGGGAAATCGCACGTGAGGAAAAGCGGCGAGCGCTCTTGGCGGTGAACCTGAGCGCATAGTCTTCCAGGGTCTGGTTGTTGACCCATTTGTTGTACTGGCGCCGAACAGGCAGAATGCGTTGGCGCGCCCTCACGCGTCCGCCTCCACACCGGCACCGAATGCCCAATAACTGGACATATGACTATTTATTCGGCAAATGCCGTTCTTCATCGCCCGTTTTCCACCCCGTTTTTTTATTCAGCTCTTCTCTTCAGCACATTTCATGCCGTCTTTGCTTCTGGAACGCCGTGGCAGGCTTTCAACCCGGTTACGTCAATTGACGTATGTTGCGGTGCAGTGGTGCCAGTGCACGATCCCTTCCTGACAGCGGCACACCTTCCAGCCGCCAATCGCCGGCGTGGGAACCGGTGACGTCAAGCAAAGGGGAACATCCATGAAAAACACATTCACCAAACTCGCATTGGCAGGCCTGATGGCCTCCACGATGATCGGCGGCGCATCCGCCCAGGAAGACACGATCAAGGTCGGCATCCTGCACTCGCTTTCCGGCACCATGGCCATTTCGGAAACCACTCTGAAAGACGCCATGCTGATGCTCATCGAAGAGCAGAACAAGAAGGGTGGCCTGCTTGGCAAGAAACTGGAAGCGGTCGTCGTCGACCCGGCTTCCGACTGGCCGCTGTTTGCTGAAAAGGCGCGTGAGCTGATCGAAGTCAACGGCGTCGACGCCGTGTTCGGCTGCTGGACGTCCGTTTCGCGCAAGTCCGTTCTGCCGGTCTTCGAAGAACTCAACTCGCTGCTGTTCTATCCGGTTCAGTACGAAGGTGAAGAATCCCAGCGCAATGTCTTCTACACGGGCGCTGCACCGAACCAGCAGGCCATTCCGGCCGTCGATTACCTGATGAACGAGGAAGGCGTCGAACGCTGGGTTCTGGCCGGTACCGACTATGTCTATCCACGCACGACCAACAAGATCCTTGAAGCCTACCTGAAGTCCAAGGGCGTGGCTGAAGAAGACATCATGATCAACTACACGCCGTTCGGTCATTCCGACTGGCAGACGATCGTGTCCGACATCAAGACCTTCGGCTCTGCCGGCAAGAAAACCGCTGTGGTCTCTACCATCAACGGCGATGCCAACGTACCGTTCTACAAGGAACTGGGCAACGCGGGCATCAAGGCTGAAGACATTCCGGTTGTCGCCTTCTCCGTTGGTGAAGAAGAGCTCGCCGGTCTCGACACCGCTCCGCTCGTCGGCCACCTGGCTGCCTGGAACTACTTCCAGTCCGCAGATACCGAAGCCAACGCCGAATTCATCGATGCCTGGCACGCTTACATCGGCGACGACAAGCGCGTGACCAACGACCCGATGGAAGCGCACTTCATCGGCTTCAACATGTGGGTTGAAGCAGTCAAGAAGGCGGGCAGCACCGAGCCGGATGCCGTGATCGACGCCATCGTCGGTGTCAGCGTACCGAACCTGACCGGCGGCTACTCGGCAATGATGCCGAACCACCACATCACCAAGCCGGTGCTGATCGGTGAAATCCAGGAAGACGGCCAGTTCGAAACCGTCTGGGAAACCTCCGGCCTCGTCGTCGGCGACGCATGGTCCGACTATCTGGACGGCTCCAAGGACCTGATCTCCGATTGGCGCGCACCGCTTTCCTGCGGCAACTTCAACACTGCCACCGGCAAGTGCGGCGGCTCCGGGTCTTAAGGGAGGAGACGGAGTTCGGGCGGGTCTTACGAGACCCGTCCTCTTTCCCCGGTTTTCCAACCGGAAAGGTTTGCCTGGAGAGACGCTCTTAGCTCTCCCCTCATCCTGAGGAGGACCACAAGGTCCGTCTCGATGGATGGGCGGCAACCCCGGAAGCAAGTGACCCATCCGTCGAGACGCCGCAATGCGACTCCCCAGGATGAGGTCGTCAGGTGAAAGTTCTAAACACCGGTGGACACGATGTCCTTGATGAGATCCTTCCTACTCCTCCTCAGCCTCGCTGCCAGCCTCCTTGCCGCACCGGCACTGGCCCAAAGCGATCCAGAGGCACTCCGTCCGCTGATCAACGACCTGGCCAAGGGCAAATATTCCGAAACTGAAAAGCAGATCGGTGCCCTTGTCGCGACCGGTGACCCGCAGGTGGCTCCTGCCCTCGAGGCCCTGAGCGACGGCGACCTCTACGTGCGCAAGGCCGATGGCGAAGTCTTCATCACCAGGAAGGCCGGCAAGAACTTTGCCCTGATCGACCCGCTGACCATGGAAACGACCGGCGAAGCGGCCAAGGGCGAAATCGACAAGATCAAGGTCAACAACAAGCTGCGCCGGGTGATCCGGTCCGCGCTCGGGTCGCTGACCCTGATGGCGCCCGACCCGAAGGTGCGGATGGCGGCTGCCGAAGCCGTGTTCAAGGCGAAGGATCCGGACAGTATCGAAGCCCTGGATGCCGCCATTGCCGCAGAAGCGGACGACGGCGTGCGCAAGAAGATGGAAGAAGCCCGGGCCGCGGCCGTTCTGAACTCAGATATGGACGAGGCAGCGAAACTCCAGGCGGTTTCGACGCTCGGCACGATGGGCAACCGTGATGCTCTGTCGCTTCTGATCGCCGTGCAATCTTCCTCCGAAGGCGCCTTGCGCGAAGGGGCAACCACGGAAATCACCAAGATCGAGAAATCCATCGCCGCCTGGGATGCAGCACAAAATGTCTGGTACGGCCTGTCGCTTGGATCCGTGCTGCTGCTCGCTGCCATTGGTCTTGCCATCACCTTCGGTGTCATGGGCGTCATCAACATGGCGCACGGCGAGATGGTGATGATCGGGGCTTACGTCACCTTCGTGGTTCAGGAATTCATTCGCTCCTCCGCACCTGGTCTTTTCGATTATTCCCTGTTCATCGCCCTGCCACTTGCCTTCCTCACCTCAGGACTGGTGGGCGTTGCCATCGAGCGTGGCGTGATCCGCTGGCTGTACGGACGCCCGCTGGAAACACTGCTTGCGACCTGGGGCATCTCGCTGGTGCTGCAGCAGGCAGTGCGCTCGATCTTCGGTCCGACCAACCGTGAGGTTGGCAACCCGGACTGGATGTCCGGCGCCTTCGAGATCGGCCAGATGACGATCACCTATAACCGCATGTGGATCATCGTCTTCGCGATGCTGGTCTTCGCCGGACTGATGCTTGTCCTCAAGAAGACCCCGTTCGGACTCTATACCCGGGCCGTGACCCAGAACCGGCGCATGGCCGCCTCGATGGGCATCCGCACTCCCTGGATCGACGCCCTCACCTTCGGGCTCGGCTCTGGTATTGCCGGGATCGCGGGCGTCGCGCTCAGCCAGATCGACAACGTTTCGCCGAACCTTGGCCAGGGCTACATTATCGACAGTTTCATGGTGGTGGTCTTCGGTGGGGTCGGCAATCTGTGGGGCACGCTGGTAGGCGCCATGACCCTCGGTGTCGTGAACAAGTTCCTGGAGCCCTATGCCGGCGCCGTGCTCGGCAAGATCTTCGTGCTCATCTTTATCATTCTCTTTATCCAGAAGCGTCCAAGGGGCCTGTTCGCCCTCAAGGGCCGGGCAGTTGAAGCATGATGACCTCTTTCCTCTTCCGCGCCATGGACGCCCGAGCAGGGATCTTCCTCGCCATCATGGCGGCCGTGATTGTTCTGGTTCCTGCCGGCAACCTGCTTGTCCCGGAAGGCTCTGCCTTCCATGTACCGACCTACGCGGTCACGCTGATGGGCAAATACCTGACTTACGCGTTGTTGGCGTTGGCGGTAGATCTGGTCTGGGGCTATTGCGGCATTCTCTCGCTCGGTCATGCGGCCTTCTTCGCGCTTGGCGGCTATGCCATGGGCATGTACCTGATGCGCCAGATCGGGACCCGCGGCGTTTACGGCGACCCGATCCTGCCGGATTTCATGGTGTTCCTGAACTGGGGAGAACTGCCCTGGTACTGGTACGGCTTCGACATGTTCTGGTTTGCGGCGCTCATGGTGCTGCTGGTGCCGGGTGTGCTGGCCTTCGTCTTCGGGTGGTTCGCCTTCCGCTCACGCGTCACCGGCGTTTACCTGTCGATCATCACGCAGGCCCTCACATATGCGCTGCTGCTTGCCTTCTTCCGGAACGACATGGGTTTTGGCGGCAACAACGGCCTGACCGACTTCAAGGACATTCTCGGCTTTGATATTCAAGCCGACACGACCCGCGCGGGCCTGTTTGCAGCCTCAGGCCTCGCGCTGGTCCTGTGTTTCCTCATCTGCCGGGCGATCACCCGATCGAAACTCGGCAAGGTGCTGGTGGCCGTGCGCGACGCGGAGAGCCGAACACGCTTCCTGGGCTACCGTGTGGAACACTACAAGCTGTTCGTCTGGACCCTGTCGGCCATGATGGCCGGTATCGCCGGTGCCCTTTACGTGCCGCAGGTCGGCATCATCAACCCGGGTGAATTTGCACCCGCCAACTCGATCGAGGTGGTGATCTGGGTTGCCGTCGGCGGGCGCGGAACGCTGGTTGGGGCCGTTCTCGGCGCCGTTCTGGTCAACTTCGCCAAGACATGGTTCACCGCCGCCCTGCCCGACATCTGGCTCTTTGCGCTCGGCGGCCTCTTCGTGGTCGTGACCCTGTTCCTGCCGAAGGGCATCGTCGGCACCCTTTCCCAGGGCTGGACGGCCTTGCGGCAACGGAAAGTCTCCAAAGACTTCGAAGCCGGGTCGGACCAACCTCCGAGCCAGGCGCCGCAGTCGCCCGCCTCTCCGGCCAACGTCAGCCCGAAAAAATCTGCCTCGACCGTTCCGGCGGATGCCGAACCCCAGCCCGCGGAGTAAAGCCATGGCACGATCTTCCAGTCTTCTTTATCTCGACGGCGTGTCGGTTTCCTTTGACGGTTTCAAGGCATTGAACGAATTGTCGCTGACGATTGCCCCGGGTGAAATGCGGGCCATCATCGGTCCCAACGGGGCAGGCAAGACCACGATGATGGACGTCATTACCGGCAAGACCCGACCGGACAGTGGCGAGGTCTTTTTCAACGGCACCGTGGACCTTACCGGCGAGGACGAAGCTTCAATTGCCGAGCTTGGGATCGGCCGCAAGTTTCAAAAACCGACTGTTTTTGAGAGCCATACCGTCTGGGACAACCTGGAACTGGCCCTGAAGGCACCGCGCGGTCCATTTGCGACCCTGTTTCATGTCATTTCGGGTGCTGAGAAGAAGCGGGTTGAATATCTGCTCGATCTGATCCGGCTTGGTTCGAAGAGAAGCGAGCTCGCAGCCAACCTCAGCCACGGACAGAAGCAGTGGCTGGAGATCGGCATGCTGCTGGCACAGGATCCGAAGCTGCTTCTCGTAGACGAGCCTGCTGCCGGCATGACGGATGCCGAAACTGCCGAAACCGCTGAACTTCTGAAGGATATCGCCAATGATCACTCGGTCGTCGTGGTCGAGCACGACATGGTGTTTGTGCGCTCCCTGGGTGTCAAAGTCACCGTTCTCCACGAAGGCTCGGTCCTGGCTGAAGGCTCACTCGACCATGTCTCAGCCGACGAACGTGTCGTGGAAGTTTATCTCGGACGATGAGGAGTAGGCTTTGTCTTTCGCGTCTCGTCGCTCGTGGAAGTGATACGGCGATACCGACAACGAACGAACCAACGGCCACAAGGCGCATCGCGATCAGCCAAGGGAAGTCAGCTCATGCTGCAAGTTGAAAACATCGATCTTCACTATGGCGCCGCCCAGGCGCTGAAGAAGGTTTCGCTGAAGGCCGAGACCGGCAAGGTAACCTGTCTGATGGGGCGCAATGGTGTTGGCAAGACGTCCACCTTGCGTGCCGTGGCCGGCCAACACGGCATCAGCGCCGGCAAGATCCTGTGGGACGGCGAGGACATCTCCTCGCTGGCAGCCCACGCCCGCGCCAAGAAAGGCATCGCGATTGTGCCGCAGGGACGCGAGATCTTCCCCCTTCTATCGGTAAAGGAAAATCTTGAGACCGGCTATGCCCCGATCCCGCGCAAGGAACGGTTCATTCCCGATACGATTTTCGAACTTTTCCCGGTGCTCAAGGACATGCTGTCCCGCCGTGGCGGTGATCTGTCCGGCGGACAGCAGCAGCAGCTCGCGATTGCACGAGCCCTGGTCACCCGTCCGAAACTTCTGGTGCTTGATGAACCGACGGAAGGCATCCAGCCTTCAATCATCAAGGACATTGGCCGGGCAATCTCGTGGCTGCGCGACCAGGGCACGATGGCCATCGTGCTGGTGGAACAATATTTCGAGTTCGCCCGTGATCTGGCCGACGATTATGCCGTCATGGACCGCGGCGAAGTGGTGCTCTCGGGCACGGGGGCCGACCTTTCTGAAACGGAAGTCCGTCGGTATCTCACTGTTTAGGCCAGGGGTACATCTCCCAAAGCTCACTTTTCCGCCTCATCGTGGGGAGCCGCTTCGGCGGCGCCGCGAAGGATGATGGGGTTAGGTGTGCAGCTACCCGAATTTGACGCAGGCCGCGCAGTTGATAGGGTGCAGGCAAATCGCCCACCTCATCATCCTTCCCAGCCGGATCGTCATGTCAGAACCACTTTCCAACGAAGCCATTTCCGCAATCACCGCTGCCGTTGACGCCGCATTCGAGGACGAGATCGCTTTCCTGCAGGAGATCGTGCGGGCAAGATCCCTTCGCGGTGAGGAAGCCGGTGTCCAGAAGATCATTGCAGACGCTCTCCGTGACCGTGCCTATGACGTCGAGACCTATGGACTTGATGTGGCGCAACTGCAGTCTCATCCGGCCTATTCTCCAGCCACTATCGACTACACCGATACGTTCAACGTCAGTGGTCGCAAGAAGTCTGCCCATGGCGGACGTTCGTTGATCCTGAATGCCCACGTCGATGTCGTGCCCACTGCCAATCCGGCAAACTGGACCCATCCGCCGTTTGCAGCCGTGCGCGAGGGCGATTGGCTTTTCGGACGGGGCGCGGGGGACATGAAGGCAGGCCTCGCAGCCAATCTCTTCGCAGTCGATGCCATCGAGGCTGCCGGGTTCAGCTTGAAAGGACCGCTCGAGTTCCAGTCCGTCATCGACGAAGAAGTGACGGGCAATGGCACCGCAGCTGCGATCATGAATGGTGCGACAGCGGACGCGGTTCTCATTCCCGAGCCGACAGACGAAGAGGTCACCTATGCAAATTCCGGAGTCATCAAGTTCCGGATCTCCGTCCAGGGCGTGCCGGCTCACCCACGTGAGCCGGAGTCAGGCCTCAGCGCAATCGAGGCGGCTTTCCTCGTCATCAACGAGTTGAAGGTTCTGGAAGCTCGCTGGAATGAGGAAAAGACCAGCCATCCAGGCTTCGACGACCTGCGCAATCCTGCAAGCCTCAACATCGGCACCATCACCGGCGGCGAATGGCCGGCGTCCATCCCGTTTGAATGCCGTTTCGAAGGCCGGATCGGGTTTTATCCGGGTGACGCCCCGCAAGACAGGATGGCCAGCCTGGAACAGATGCTGAAAACGCTTGGTACGAAGGATCCCCGACTTGAAAAAGCCAATCCAAAGCTCGAATGGATCGGGACATGTCAGGCAGGATATCTTCTTGCCGAAGGCAGCGATGCGGAAAATGCGCTCGCCGCCGCACACAAGATCACGGCCGAAACTGCGCTCAAACGGTCGATCATGGCCTGCTATCTGGATGCGGCTCTTTACGTGAACCATTGCGGCATTCCCGCCCTCACCTATGGCCCGCTGACAAAGAACATTCACGGCATCGATGAATGCGTGAACCTGCCGTCGCTGAAAAGAGTGACGAAGACGATCGCCCTGTTTACCGCTGCCTGGTGCGGCATCGCACCGACCTAGGCCAGTTCAGCTGCACCGAAATGAGGGGGGCCTTCTTCGCACAGGGGCCTTCCTTCCGGCGGAGCACATCCCCTCTTTAGCCAGAAAAATGCTCCCGTTTTTTGTGTCGTTCCGTTAGTCTTCATGACCGGGACGCGTTCAGGCAATTGCAGACGCCTCATCCTGTCCCTATTCAGAGTAGTGTACGGAGCAGAATTTCAAAATTTCAAACAATACGTTTTCAACGAACTGGTCTTTTGCTGCCGGTCAATGTAATTCGGGCAGCACCTAGCGGGCTTATGGTGATTGACTAGCGCCTGAAGACCACCCAGAAGCAGGAAAATTTAAAATGCGTGTTGCAATGATTGGGACCGGCTATGTCGGTCTGGTGTCCGGAACCTGTTTTGCCGATTTCGGACATGTCGTGACCTGCATCGACAAGGATGCAAGCAAGATCGACGCCCTGAACAACGGACAGATCCCGATCTATGAACCTGGCTTGCAGGAACTCGTTGCAAAGAACGTTGCCGAAGAACGCCTTTTCTTTACCACTGCTCCTGAAGAAGCGATCCGCAAAGCGGATGCCGTTTTCATTGCCGTCGGCACGCCGACCCGCCGAGGCGATGGCCATGCCGATCTCTCCTACGTTTATGCCGCGGCAGAGGAAATCGCACGACTGATCGAGGGCTTCACCGTGATCGTCACCAAATCGACCGTTCCGGTCGGCACGGGAGACGAAGTGGAAGCGATCATCCGCAAGACCAACCCTGACGCAGAATTCGCCGTCGTTTCAAATCCGGAATTCCTGCGCGAAGGCGCCGCCATCAGCGACTTCAAACGCCCCGACCGGGTGGTGGTCGGGACCGATGACGAGCGCGCGGTCGAAGTGATGCGTGAGCTTTACCGCCCGCTGTATCTCAACGAAACCCCGATCATCGTGACCCGCCGCCGCACATCGGAACTCACCAAATATGCGGCCAATGCGTTTCTCGCGGTCAAGATCACCTTCATCAACGAAATTGCAGACCTGTGTGAGAAAGTCGGGGCAAACGTCCAGGAAGTCTCGCGTGGTATCGGCCTCGACAACCGCATCGGCGGCAAGTTCCTGCATGCCGGCCCTGGCTACGGCGGCTCCTGCTTTCCGAAGGACACTCTTGCCCTCTCGCGGATTGCCGCGGATGCACAGTCCGATCTGAAGATCGTCGATTCCGTCATCGAGGTGAACGCAGCCCGCAAGAAGAAGATGGCCGACAAGGTGATCGAATTCATGGGCGGCGACGTAAGCGGCAAGACGATCGCGCTGCTCGGCCTCGCCTTCAAGCCCAATACGGACGACATGCGCGAAGCTCCGAGCATCGACATCGTGGAAAAACTGCAGGCTGCTGGTGCCAAGATCCGTGCCTACGACCCGGCCAGCATGGAAGAAGCCGAGAAGGTCATGTCGGGTGTGATGTTCTGCGATGGCCCCTATCATGCCATCGAGAACGCAGATGTGGTTGTAATCGTTACGGAGTGGGATCAGTTCCGTGCGCTTGACCTCGACCGCGTCAAAACTCTGGTCTCTGCACCCAAGGTTGTCGACCTGCGAAATATCTACAAGCCGGACTACATGGAAGCCCGTGGCTTCGAGTACACCAGCGTCGGCCGCAGCTACTAAGCGGCCGGTTTCCACTCCAGAATTTAATATCCTATGCGAACGTCGGGCTAACCCTAGCCCGGCGTTCAATTTTTTAAAAATTAATTAAATTTCACATCACTTTTGACGCCGGAACATTGCTCCCGTCGCGTCACTATGGTAACCAAACCCTTAATGGATAACAATTTTCCCGATCTTGTTACCCAAATATTAACGATACGATGGTGATTGCGACTGCCTCCAGACAGGATGCTGGCGCACATCAAGTGGTCTCGTAAATCGGGTTGAGGCTGGCATATCTTGGCAGACGAAACAGTATCTTACGAAGCAGATGATCACGGCCGCGAAGCGATGAATATTGCCGGTTTCGCGACGTGGGGCTATCCGCACCCCGACCTGCTCGATGCGACAAACCGTGCCTCCCGCGACCTCCGCCCGGCACGCGGAGTGATTCAATCCGGACTGAAGAAATGTATTGACCTGACCGGTGCAAGTGCCGGCCTTCTACTGCTTTTTCCCTTATTTGTTGCACTCGCGGTTGCAATAAAACTGACAAGCCGCGGACCGGTATTTTTCCGTCAGTGGCGCTACGGTTTGAATGGCAAGAAGTTTGCCGTTCTCAAGTTCCGGACGATGCATGCCAACCAGTGCGACAGCTCCGGGATTTCGCAAACCGTTGCCAACGATCCGCGCGTCACATTGATCGGCGCCTTCCTGCGCAAGAGCAATTTCGATGAATTGCCGCAGCTCATTAACGTGTTGCGGGGAGAAATGTCCCTGGTAGGTCCTCGGCCGCATGTGCCCGGCATGCTGGCCGCCGGAATGCCTTATGAAGACTTCCACCCCAGGTACATGGACCGCCACAAGGTGCTTCCGGGCATCACAGGCCTGGCACAGGTTAACGGCTTTCGCGGGGAAACCAAAAACCCTCATGCGGCCCGCATGCGGCTTGCCTATGATCTTGCCTACATCGAGCGTCAGTCGGTTATCCTTGATGTCAAAATCCTCGCGACGACGGTCGCCAGGGAATTCTTCAACGGCAACGGCTACTGAACCGCCGGAAAATCCTCAAACAGTGTCATGGGCAGAGACGCGGGATCATGCGTCTGCGCACAAAGTCGCCATGCGCTGCAGGGCAAGCAGGTAACCCTCCACACCGCAGCCAGCAATCACCGCATCCGCCCGGGCTGAAACGTAGGAATGGTGCCGGAAGCTTTCCCGTTTGTGGATGTTGGAGACATGAACCTCGATCACCGGGCAGGTGCAGGTATTCAATGCGTCCAGAATTGCGATCGACGTGTGCGTATAGGCCGCCGGGTTGATAATGATACCCGCGGCTGCTTCTCTCGCCTCATGGATCCAGTCGATCAGCACGTGTTCGGCATTGCTCTGATGGAATGCGATCTCCAGCCCCTTGGGCGCAGCGGCGGCCTCACACATCGCACGGACGTCATCCAGGGTCTGAGCCCCGTAGATCTCCGGTTCCCGCTTGCCGAGCAGATTGAGATTCGGACCGTTCAGAACATAGATGATTTTTGCCATTGAATTTTCCCTAGACCTTCGTCGACAACTTGCCCCGCACTGGCGATTTTTACCAAGAAATTCGAAGATTTCCGGCAAAAGTTTGTGGACGATTGTTATCGGAGGTGATACCGCGGTCCCGCATCCTTGCGACGCTCGGTTTTACGCATTATTAACTATAAAACTCCAGTGTGAGAAAAAATCGGCTCATCGGGTAACCATGATTAAACTCCGCGAACGGTTGGACACACTTGAAGCTTTGATGGCCGCCATCGAAGGCTACCATCATCTCCCTATCGATGTTCTTTCCCAGTTCCTGCTCGACCACTACACGGTTGATCTGGACGTTCTGGCGCAGTTTGCCGAAGCGGCAGAAAGTGCCCAAGCTCAAGGCGCATCGTCTTATGCGGCAGCGGAAAATCGCGCGGCAGCACAGTCGGCCGCCTGACGCGTCCACATCACATTCAGCTGAATTTTACGCTTAACCGATCGCGGTGAGGTTACCGTCGCCTTCGCCGCCCTGCTGTTGCGGCTGGCCGGGGCCACCTTGCCAGATCTTCTGGCGGTTCCGGATTTCGCGCGGTGCAGGGCCGAAATAGGTGGCCGTCTTGATGAAATCGCGCGGGTGCAGGATCACGCTGGATACGCGCTGATACAGCGCCTTTGCCGAGATCGGCTTGGACAGCAGCTCGTGTACGCCGAGCCGGCGCGCTTCCACGATCCGGCTACGCTCGGTGTGAGCGGTCACCATGATAATCGGGATATAGGCGAAGGGATTGTTTGGACTGCGGATCATGCGCACCATGTCCGCCCCGTCCAGGATCGGCATGACCCAATCCAGAATAAGGATGTCAGGGTTCGCCCGGTCCATGGCTTCAAGGCCGGACGCGCCGTCTTCAGCCTCGACAATGCGCCGCGCACCGAACCCCTGCAGCATGGTGCGCAGGATGGTCCGCATGTAAGCACTGTCTTCGACCAGCAAGAATGTCAGAGAGGCAAGATCCAGGCTCACCTAGTCCTCCTTGTTTGACTTAACCTTTGCCATGAAAGTCTGAACAATGAGTTAGTCTCCGGCCGCGAGGCGCACACAATCATCCGCCGACGCGGCATCGACTTTGAATAGTTTCGGAAAGGCTGAGAAATTACTCGCAATACACTGAGGGATTTCACCTATTGGTAATATTGCGCTCAATTAATCTTTTGGCCGGTTCGATATTAACGGGACTTTCAATTGTACGCCCCCATCTTGCAGGCAAGAAATCGAACTGAATGAGCAGCCTTTGCAAACGATTGTAAGAACCATGTCCCGGGATCCTGAAACGTTCGGGGAAGACGATCCGCTCCCTATGGAGCATGAACCGTCCGACCTCGGCACTAATGCAAGACTGAGAGACAATCTCCTTCTGCTTGCCGGCATAGGGCTTGTCCTGCTTGCCACAGGCATGGCCCTGTCCAACGTCCTCTCCTAAGCTGCCCGTTGTGCCTTGCCGCGGCAGGGCTCAGGCAAGGCGCGGCTTCCGGGCACTGAAGAGTGCCACGCACCCGATCCTTTCAATCTTCACCTCGGCAAAGCGTTTTTCAAGTTCCGCTCGCAAAGTGTCCTGCGTGTCGGCTTCGTTCGAAAAGACACCCTTGCGGTTATAGATCTGCATCAGCTTGCGGGCGGCACCGGACCGCGGCGCATCGCCTTGCAGGATGGTGGAGCCAAAGACCGTTGCCCCTTCTTCGAGATGCGGTACCGCATGATCGAAAATCACTGCCTTTTCAGTCATGGTGCCCGGAAGGCAATGAAGCACGTAGTTGAGGCCGATTGTCTTGAAACTGCCGATATCTTTTGGCCACGGCACGAGTGCATCTGCCTGAACGGTGACGGGGTTCAAGCGGGCAATCCTGGCAGCAGCCTTGTCGAGGCACTCCCGGTTGGGATCGAGCAACGTCACCGTTGGATCTGAAACGGGAAACCTGGTCTTGTCCAGGAAGTAACCGGTGCCCACGCCGATATCCAGGTGATTGGCGGAAACATGCTGGTCATAGAGCGCGACCAGATGAGAGCTCGGACAACGCCAGATCCAGCGGTTCGACAAACCCAGCACCAGGGCATCGTAGATGGCCAGCGACGTTCTGGAATAAACGGCGTAGCCCGGTTTGTGCGCGTCCGGAAACGAATCCATGCATAGCTCCAGTTACCTAAAGGAATGCATGGGGCTAGGCGCACGGGAACACAAAGTCAAGATTGCCGGCAACTACTTGTCTGGCAGGTCGTCGTCGTCAAGGATGCGCCATTTGGCACCTTCGAGATCGTCATACTGGCCGCTTTTCAAGGACCAGAGGAAAGCCCCAAGCCCTAGCGCACCCAGGAGCAGTGCAATCGGTATCAGATAGATCAGAACGTCCATGTTGATCTCATTCAGCGGCCTGTTGCTGTCGCACTGTGGGGGCGTTCGCTCCCGCGTTCCTGCCGCCCTCTCCCCAGCGCAGCTTGAGCGCGTTTGCGGTAACTGCCAGCGAGGAAGCGGACATCGCTGCCGCCGCCATCAAAGGTGTGACGAAACCGGCCACGGCAATGGGCACGGCAATGATGTTGTAGGCGACCGAAATCCAGAGGTTCTGCTCAATTGCCGCCCTTGCCCGTTTCGACAGCCTGAGCGCATCGGCCACCGGCTGCAATTTGTCACCGAGAAAAACGGCGTCTGCAGCGGCCTGACTGAGATGCACGGCCGAGACAGGCGACAGCGAGACATGCGCCCCGGCCAGCGCCGGAGCATCATTCAGGCCATCGCCAACCATCAGGACCTTGCGGCCACTGGCCTGGAGTTCTTCGAGACGCGCAATTTTCTGGGCGGGCTTCATGCCCGAGCGCCAGTCCGATACACCCAGCACAGCCGCGCAATCGGCCACAGCAGGTTTCGTATCCCCGGAGAGAATTTCAAGCGCGTAGCCGGCTGACTTTAACTGATCGACCACCGCCCTGGCATCCGGCCGCAACCGTTGCCGGAAGGCCAACAGGCGGGCAGGATCCGCGCCAAAGCGGATAGCAAGCAGAGAGGCACCCGGGTTCGACTGCAGTGCTGCCTCGACCTTTTCTTCGGATGCTTCGCAGAACAGCGGGCTGCCAAGCCGCAGACGCTGTCCGGCAACCATGGTTTCAAGACCCGCCCCGGATATCTCGCTGACATCCGGCAGAGGCTGCAGCGCTCCTGTTGCCTTGACCAGGGCTGCGGACAAGGGATGCCGACTGGCCAGGGCAAGGCGTCCGGCCAGCGCAAGCGTTTCGTCATCTGGATCGATGGAGCCGCACAGATCCGGCTCGGTAAGCGTCAGCGTTCCGGTCTTGTCGAACAGGATGGTGTCGATATCCGACAACCGTTCGATGGCATCGCCCGAATTGAGCAGGATCCCACACCGGAAGAGCTGCCCGGATGCCACCACCTGAACCGCGGGAACCGCCAAACCGAGCGCGCAGGGACAGGTGATGATCAAAACGGAAATGGCGATGATCAGGGCAGGCTGCCAGTCGAGCCCGACCAGCAACCAGCCAAGAAATGTCAGCGCAGCCGCACCATGCACCAGCGGCGCATAAAGGCGGGCGGCTCGGTCTGCGATGCGTACGTATTTGGATTTGGCCTGGGATGCGGCTTCGAGCAGGCGGTTGACCTCATCCAGCAACGTGGCACCGGAAGCAGCCTGAACCCGGACCTGCAACACCCCTGCTCCGTTCAGGGTACCGGCATAGACCCGCTGACCGGCCGCAACCGGCACCAGCACGCTTTCACCGGTCACAAGGCTCTGGTCGATCTCGGAAACACCGGTTTCAACCACACCATCCACCGGCACCCGCTCGCCGCCCGATACCAGAACCAGGTCGCCCGCGGCGATTTTTGAAAGCGGAACTTCGCGGACTGCGCCGTCGGGATGGATCAGCGCGGCAACTTCGGCCTTCAGAGCGGCGATGTTCTCTGCAAAGGATCGCGTCCGCCCTCGCATGTTGTGGTCGAGATACCGTCCGACCAGCAGGAAGAACAACAGCATGACGGCGGATTCGAAATAGGCATGATGCTGGTGCTGGATGGTCTGGACGACCGACAGGGCGACCGCCAGTGTCACGCCGATCACGATCGGCACATCCATGTTCAACCGGCCGGCAGCCAGGGCGTTGAAGGCACTGCGAAAGAACGGCCGCCCGGCATAGGCAACCGTCGGCATGGCGATCAGCGCCGACAGCCAATGGAAGAAATCCCGGGTTTCCGGGGTGATGTCCGTAGCATTGCCCGACCAGACGGAGACAGACAGAAGCATGATGTTCATGCCGGCAAAACCGGCGACCGCCAGACAGCGCAGCAATTGTTTGCCGGTCTTGTCCTGACGTTCCTTCTGGCTGGCCGGATCGAACGGGTGGGCCTTGTAGCCGAGCCGCTCCAGCTCGGCGACGATCTCATCGGCCCCGGTCTGGTCTTCCGACCAGTCGACGGCGAGCCGCTGGCTGGTCAGGTTGACGCGTGCCGTCCGGATACCCGGAAGCCGTTTCAGACCTCGCTCGATGTCTCCCATGCAGGCTGCGCAGGTGATACCGTCGACGGCGAGATCCATATGGACCGCGCCATCTTCACCCGGTGTCACGAACGCCTGCCAATCACGCTGATGGACCGTCACGGCATTTGCCTCAGTTCTTGACGAAAATCCGGTTTTCGGACCGGAATTTCCGTTCTCCATCCTGTTCGATTTCCAGGATGAGTGTCCAGTTGCCATCGGCAAGGTTCTCGACTGTCCCGACATAGCGCCCACCGCCGTCAGCCGTGAATTCGACCTTCACGTCGGCGTCGTCATGAACCGGATTACGCAAAAGGGCATGAAGGACCACCCCGTAAAGCGGCGTTCCCTGCGCGTCCTCGGCCGTGACGACCAGCTTGCCGTCCGCACTGCTGGTGCGGGTAAATTCGCTCGACACCTGCCAGTTCAGTTCCGCCTGGGCTTTTGCCGCCGCGATTTCCTCGTTGTAGGCCTGTCCTGCCTCATAGGAACTTTCCACCACCACGCCCGGGAAAGACCCGAGCGCGAGATAGATGAAGATCGCGTTGGCGGTAAAGACCACCCCGAAGAAACCCAGAAGCCAGGCAAGGACCGTCTTTCCGGAAATCGCCTTGGGATCCTTCATGTTCGATTGAACCATCGTCATTCCTTGCTCCTCAAGGTTTTTGCGGTGCCTTGAACGTATCCTTGGCCGTCACGACCTCGCCCATCACGCTTTCGGTGATGCGGAAGGTGACCGGCGTCGAATGCGGCATCTTCGCCCAGGGCGGAGAGGTCACGAGAATACGAACTTCACGCGTGGTGTCCGGGCCGACAGAGATGATCGGACGGCCGGCGAAGGTGTCTTCGGTGCCAACGGCTTCGACCATCGTGTTGGCCGGCATACCTTCCACATGCAGCATGAAGTGGCGCTCGTGGCGGCGCTTGTTGGACAGGCGCACGGTATAGCCGTTGCGCACGGAACCGTCAGACTGTTCGACGAACACCGGGTTCCTGTCGTGCAGAACGCTGATGTCGGCGAAATCGCGGTTAAGCAGCGCGAACAGCATGATGCCGCAGACCACGGCAATGATGCCGACATAGAGAACCGTACGCGGGCGGACGATCTCGTAGACAGACTCCTTGCCCTCCAGACGGCGCTGGATGTTTTCGTCCGTATCGTAGCCGATCAGACCTCTCGGCTTGCCGACCTTGTCCATGACGTTGTCGCAGGCATCGATGCACAGGCCGCACTGGATGCAATCGAGCTGCATGCCCTTGCGGATATCGACACCGGTCGGGCAGACCTGGAAGCACTGGTAGCAGTCGACACAGTCACCAGCCGGCAGGCCCTGCTCGGCAAGCTTCTTGTTCTGCTTCAGGGAGCCGCGAGGCTCTCCGCGATCCCAGCGATAGGTGACGTTGAGGGCCTTCTCGTCGGTCATGGCAGCCTGGATGCGCGGCCACGGGCACATGTAGATACAGACCTGTTCCCGCATGAAGCCGGCCAGGAGATAGGTCGTCGTGGTCAGGATGGCGATCCAGATGTAGGCAATCATCGGTGCCTGAAAGGTCAGCAGTTCCCAGACCAGGGTCGGTGCATCGTTGAAATAGAGCACCCATGCGCCGCCGGTCCACCAGGCGATCATCAGCCACAGGAAGTGCTTGGTGACGCGCTTGCGAACCTTGTCGAAGGTCCACGGGTCCTTGTCGAGGGCGATACGTTCGCGCCGATCACCTTCCACCTTGCGCTCAACCCACAGGAACAGGTCCGTCCAGACCGTCTGCGGGCACAGATAGCCGCACCAGACACGTCCTGCGACGGCGTTCATGAGAAACAGCGTCAAGGCGGCCAGGATCAGCAGGCCGGTGAGGTAATAGACTTCCTGCGGCCAGATCTCGATAAAGAAGAAATAGGCCCGCCGGGCTTCCATATCGACCAGAACCGCCTGGCTCGGTGCGTCCGGCCCGCGGTCATAGCGGATGAAAGGCAGGAAATAATAGATGCCCAGCGTGATGAACAGCAGCGTCCACTTGATCCTGCGAAACAGGCCATGCGTCGCCATGGGATAGATCTTTTTGGCTGATGCAAACCATTCATCGGATTGCGCGCCCTCATGCGTCTCGGTGTCCGTAGACATACCGTCCGTCCTCTTCAACGCGATCCTGCCCCAATAGGATCTTTGGAAAATCATTCGCCACCCACCATTAGCAGCGAGTGCTCAAAATAAACCGGCGCAAAGCGTCACACTTTGCGCCGGATCAAATCGTTCAGGCTATCTGGCGCATTTGTCGCACCAGATCCGCAAGTTCTACTGCCCGCCCCCGAAGGAGTGGACGTAGACCGTCAGCGACTTGATGGTTGCCGGATCGAGACGATCGACCCAGGCCGGCATCACGCCGTTGCGCGGATTGTTGATCTGCGCCTTGATGGCGTCCAGCGACTTGCCATAGAGGTAATTGGCAGACAGTAGGCTCGGCGCACCGACATCCTGAATGCCCTTCAGGTCTTCGCCGTGGCAGGCTGCGCAGTTGTCGTCATAGACGGTCTGCCCCGCTGCCAGATCGACGCCTTCGTCGGTCTCAAGTCCCGCGCGGGATGCGACGAAGTTGGCAACCTGATTGATCTCCTCGCGGCTCAACAGCTCATCACGGCCGAAGGCTGGCATTTCGCCGATGCGTGCTTCGTCATGACCGGACCTGATACCGAATTCCAGCGTGGTGTGGATGTTATCCAGCGTGCCACCCCAGATCCAGGTGTCGTCCTGCAGGTTCGGAAAGCCTTCCGCACCCGTGCCGCCGGAACCGTGGCACGGTGCACAGTTGTCGCCGAAAGCTGCCTGGCCGTTGGCCCGGGCAAATTGCAGCAGCTCCTGATCCGTGGAGATATCCTCAAGCGAGGCTGCCACGATCTTGTCGGCGAAGACCGACCGGTCGGAGATGCCCTTGTCATAGGCTGCGATCGCCTCGGTCCGCTGGTTGGCGCCCAGCACACCGGTGGTGTAGCTGGAAATCAGCGGCCAGGACGGGTAGAGAACCCAGTAGATCACAGCCCAGACGATGCAGGCATAGAACAGATACAGCCACCATTTCGGCAGTGGGTTGTTCAGTTCTTTCAGACCGTCCCATTCGTGGCCGGTGGTTTCGACCCCGGAAATCTGGTCGACTTCCTTTTTATGTGTGTCTGCCATGGATCAGTCCTCCCGGAACGGGATTTGAGCAGCGTCGTCGAACTTTTTCCGGTTCTTCGGCCACAGTGCGTAGGCCAGAACAACGCCAAACAGGATCATGAAATAGAGTAGGCCCCAAGTTTGCGCGAAGCCTGCGAATGCGGAGTATGTCTCGTTCATCGCCCTTACCTCGCGTTTGCCTTGTCGTCATAGATCGAGAAATCGACCATGGTCCCGAGAACCTGCAGATAGGCGACAAGCGCGTCCATCTCGGTGACTTCTCTCGGGTTGCCGTCGAAATCGCGGATCGTGGCGTTCGGCCAGCGTTCCTCGAAGCCATCGGCTGCTTCCGTATCCGGTTTTGCCTGACCGATGATGTCAGATGCGGCATTTGCGATCTGTTCTTCGGTGTAAGGCACGCCGACCACGGTGTTGACCGACAGGTGAGCCTCTATGTCCCGGGTGTTCAGGCGGTTTTCAGCCAGGAACGGATAGCCGGGCATGATGGAGGCGGGAACCAGCGCGCGCGGGTCCTTCAGGTGCTCCACATGCCAGTCGTCGGAGTATTTGCCGCCGACGCGGGCCAGATCCGGGCCGGTCCGCTTGGAGCCCCACTGGAACGGATGGTCGTACATCGACTCCGCTGCCAGCGAGAAATGGCCATAGCGTTCCATTTCGTCGCGCATCGGACGCACCATCTGCGAATGGCACAGATAGCACCCCTCGCGGATGTAGATGTTGCGTCCGGCCAGTTCGAGCGGCGTATAGGGCCGCATGCCTTCGGTCTTTTCAATCGTGCTTTTCAGATAGAAGAGCGGAGCGATCTCGACCAGGCCGCCGATGGCGACCATGACCAGAATGCCGATCAAGAGAACGAAGGAGTTCTTTTCAAAGACTTCGTGTTTTTTCCATGCAGACATTGTCTGTCCCTCCCTTATTCGGCCGGAGCCAGGGAGCCAGCCGGCGTGGCATCGGCTTCTTCAGCCTCGCCGTGACGGACGGTCATCCAGAGATTGTAGGCCATGATCACGGCGCCGAGCACGAAGAGCCCACCGCCAAGAGCACGGATGATGTAGAAGGGATGCATCGCCTCGACGGTTTCCACGAAGGAGTATTCAAGGAAGCCGAGCTGATCGTAGGCGCGCCACATCAGGCCCTGCATGATACCGGACACCCACATCGCGGTGATGTAGAGAACGATACCGATCGTGGACAGCCAGAAGTGCAGGTTCACCAGCTTCAGAGAGTAAAGCTGACGCTTGTTCCAGAGCCACGGGATCAGGCAGTAGATCGCGCCGAACGAGATGTAGCCAACCCAGCCCAGAGCACCGGAGTGCACGTGACCGATGGTCCAGTCGGTGTAGTGCGACAGGGAGTTGACCGAGCGCAGCGACATCAGCGGACCTTCAAAGGTGGACATGCCGTAGAAGGCGACCGAAACCACCATCATGCGCAGAACCGGGTCGGTCCGCAGCTTGTCCCATGCACCCGAAAGCGTCATCAGGCCGTTGATCATGCCACCCCAGGACGGCATCCACAGGATGATGGAGAAGGTTGCACCCAGCGTAGACGCCCACTGCGGCAGAGCCGTGTAGTGAAGGTGGTGCGGACCTGCCCAGATGTAGATGAAGATCAGCGCCCAGAAGTGCACGATGGAAAGACGGTAGGAATAGACCGGCCGCTCCGCGCGCTTCGGGATGAAGTAGTACATGATGGCAAGGAAGCCGGCGGTCAGGAAGAAGCCCACCGCGTTATGGCCGTACCACCACTGTACCATGGCATCCTGAACGCCCGACCAGACGATGTAGGACTTGGTCGAGTAGATCGAGACCGGAATGGTCAGGTTGTTGGTGATGTGCAGCATGGCAATCGTGACGATGAACGCCAGATAAAACCAGTTGGCCACGTAGATATGCGGTTCCTTGCGCTTCCAGAGCGTGCCCAGGAACAGCAGCAGGTAGGCCACCCAGACGATGGTCAGCCACAGGTCGGCATACCATTCCGGCTCGGCATATTCCTTGCTCTGTGTCGCGCCGAGCAGATAGCCCGTTCCCGCGATCACGATGAAGGCGTTGTAACCCAGGATCACGAACCAGGGCAGGACCTTGCCGGGCATGCGCACGCGGCAGGTGCGCTGGACCACATACATGGATGTTGCCAGCAGTACGTTGCCGCCGAAGGCGAAAATCACCGCGGAGGTGTGCAGCGGGCGCAGGCGCCCGAAATTGGTCCACGGCAAATCAAAGTTCAACGCTGGCCAGGCCAGCTGAAGAGCGATGATCAAACCGACCGTGAAACCGGCAATGCCCCAGAACATTGCCGCGACCGCACCGAATTTGATCGGTCCGATGTTGTAGTTTGGTTTGCCGTCGATTTCGGCCGGAATCACTTCCCCGCCATCATCGAAGTAGTTCTTGAAAATCAGAAACACGCTGACGGCGGCGAACAATGCGCCTATGCCAGCGTGGAATGCCATGACCTGATCGAATGTCTTGCCTGCCACGATGATGCAGGCAAACGCAAGCAGCACAAGGAAGATGGCGAAGCCGCCTTCCTCGAGCGAGATCATTTTGGCCTTGTTTTGTGCCATTTTAGCGCCCCAGTCTTGAAATCGTTACAAGGTGCCAACGATGGCACGACCATGCACACGACTCTGAAAATGCCGCGTTGATTCATATCAACATGCCAGCAATTGGCGATGTCGGAACAGCCTCCAAATGTCAGATTGCATTGCGTAAATTGTCGCGGGCAAGATGAAGGCACGCCGTGAAAGGGATGTGACGCCGGCCTGAAGGACGTAGGCCCGTTTGCGGCAATGTCCTGGCACCCTTGCTCATCCGCCGGTCTTGCGGTTTTCCGAAGCCAAGAACCGGGAAACGTGTTACGCCGTTCTTCCCTCCGCTGAAGGGCGTTGCCTTCTGGCCCGTCCAATGACCCCTGATCTGCCGCTGACGACCTTCCACCTCGACACGGGACGCCTCCCTTGAACGCTGCATCTCAAAATGGCGCAAGCCTCCATCCCAACATCATCGGCAGCCTCTGGATGGTGGCTGCGATGGCCGCCTTCGCATTGGAAGATGCCTTCGTGAAGCAGGCTGCCGCGCAGTTGCCCGTGGCGGAAATCCTGGTGCTGTTCGGGATCGGTGGAACGATTGCCTTTTTCGGCCTTGCCACAATCACAGGCGAGAAAGTTCTCAACCGGGATGTTTTCTCGCCTGTCATGCGAGTTCGCTTCGCCTTCGAACTGGTCGGCCGGTTGTTCTATGTTCTGGCGTTGGCCCTGACGCCGCTCTCCTCGACCACTGCCATTCTCCAGGCAACACCGATATTCGTTGTGCTGGGCGCTTCCCTGTTCTTTGGCGAAAAGGTCGGGTGGCGCAGGTGGACAGCAATCTTTATCGGCCTTGTGGGCGTCCTGATCGTGCTCCGACCGACCAGCGACAGCTTTTCTTTGCTATCGATCCTGGCCGTTATCGGCATGCTTGGCTTCTCCGGCCGCGACCTTGCCAGCCGCGCTGCTCCGGCAACCCTCAGCACCAATATCCTCGGGTTCTACGGTTTCCTGACGATCATTATCGCCGGTCTTGTCTATGGTCTTTGGGACAGGTCCGCCTTCGTGGTGCCCGACACAACCTCCCTTCTCGCCCTTGGAACCGCAGTCTTCTGTGGTGTCTTTGCCTATAGCGCCCTGATGAAGGCCATGCGCACCGGAGAAATCGCTACCGTCACACCGTTCCGCTATTCGCGGCTGCTGTTCGGCGTCTTGCTCGGCGCCGTCTGGTTCAACGAGCGGATCGACGCCCAGATGCTGGTCGGCTGCACCGTCATCGTCGGATCGGGACTGTTCATCCTGTGGCGCGGCAACAAGGCGAAGACCCGGCGCACTTGAAACGAGAACAACCTTCCAGACACCTAGCCCATCTGACGCAAGGCCTGCAGCACCTGACCGGCCGCACCTTTGCCCCGGCTTGCCGGGAGGGTCCACAGGCAGATCTGACGCTGTAGCGGGACGACTGCTGCAAGAGGCGCCACCAGGGTGCCGGCGGCAAGCTGATCTGCGACAAGTGAGCGGTGCGCCATCAGAACGCCTGCGCCGTTCAGTGCTTCTTCAACCACAAGAGCATAAAGCGAGAAGACAGGTCCGCGTGGCGCAAACCCCTCGCCCGGCATAGCTTCATCCGCCCATATCCGCCAATCGTCTGCCCAGGCCGTGTCCGTCAGACAGACCGCCTCTTTCAGATCACGGGGCTGCTTGAGCGCCTTTGCAAGCGCTGGTGTGCAGACCGGCAGCAATTCGTCTCCCGCAAACGCGATCCCGTTGTCCGGAACGCTGTCGCAGTAGAACAGGCAGAGATCGAATGGCACCCGCTTCAGGTTCGGCGGTGTTTCAAGGGCTGTGACCGAAATGTCGATCTCCGACAACTTCTCGCGTAGCTGCGGCAGTCTGGGGGCCAGCCAAAGCTGCGCCAGCGCCGGCAGGGCCGCGATGTGTATCCTGCCGGGTGCAGCATCACGCCTCAGGTCGCGCACCGCAGTTCCAAGCTGGTCGAATGCGGCGACAAAACCCGGCAGTGCCCGCTGACCAGTGGCCGTCAGGCGGACCCCCTTGGCATGCCGCACGAACAGGGCCGCGCCGATCTCCTGTTCCAGCGCCTTGATCTGCGCCGCCACGGCTCCGGGTGTAACCTGCAGTTCCGCCGCGGCCTGTGCAAACCCGCCGAGGCGCGCGGACGCTTCGAACGCTCTCAATGCGTTCAGCGAAGGCAGTCTGGGGACGGGAGGAGCTACCGACATCTGCAAGACCTATTTTTTCTAGCCCTCGAATTTCTAAAATCTGATTTGCGCGAACACAAGCGGAGGTGGACACTTTGTCCAAATAGAACCGGAGTTCCGACATGACCGCGCAAGACAAATGCCCCTGGCTCCCCGCTGTGGCTGCCACCCGTATCGACGAGATCACCCAAGCAACTTCGCCTCTCGGATCCGAAGGAATTGCCGCGCGCATCGAAGCGCTGGCCGAGGCCAACAGGACCATCCACGAGAAAGACTGTTTCAATCTCAACCCCGCGACCAACGTGATGAACCCGCGCGCCGAAGCCTTGCTGGCAAGCGGCATGGGGTCCCGCCCCTCGCTCGGCTACCCGGGTGACAAATATGAGATGGGCCTCGAAGCCATCGAGGAAATCGAGGTGATTGCAGCGAACCTTGCCTGCGAGATCTTCCAGTCGGCTTATGCGGAAATCCGGGTCGCCTCGGGCGCGCTGGCAAATCTTTATGCATTCATGGCAACCACAAGGCCGGGCGACGCCATCATCGCACCGCCTGCGTCCGTCGGTGGCCACGTCACTCACCATGCGCCGGGGTGTGCCGGTCTTTATGGCCTGGATATCCACGAAGCACCGGTCGATGCCGACGGCTACACGATCGATCTGGAAGGTCTGCGCGCCCTGGCCCTGAAGGTCCGGCCGAAGCTGATTACTATCGGCATGAGCCTCAACCTGTTCCCGCACCCGGTGAAAGAAATTCGGGCCATTGCCGATGAAGTCGGCGCCTTTGTCCTGTTCGATGCAGCCCATCAGTGCGGCATGATTGCCGGTGGCGTCTTTTCCGACCCGCTATCGGAAGGCGCACATCTCATGACCATGAGCACCTACAAGAGCCTGGGTGGTCCCGCTGGCGGGCTGATCGTCAGCAATGATCAGGATCTTGCCCGAAAGCTCGACAAGATTGCCTTTCCGGGTCTGACAGCCAACTTTGACGTTGCAAAGTCTGCAGCGCTCGCCATCACCCTTCTGGATTGGCGCGATTTCGGCAAGGCCTACGCTGCCGAAATGGCCGCCAGCGCCGGTGCGCTCGCCGCTGGTCTCGAAGCAGAGGGAATGCCGGTGTTCTCTACCGCCAAGGGGACAACCGCTTCACATCAGTTTGCCCTGGAAGCGGCAGCCCTCGGCGGCGGTCAGGCAGCTTCGAAGAAGCTTCGTCAGGCAGGGTTTCTGGCATGCGGAATCGGACTGCCGATAGCGCCCGTCGCCGGTGACATGAACGGCCTGAGGTTCGGAACACCGGAACTGGTCCGTTGGGGCATGACGACGGTCGACATGCCAGAGCTGGCCAAACTGGTAGCCGAAGCGCTGCGATCGAACGATCCGGCAGCGATGGCAGGACGCGTGGCCAAATGGCGCCGGAGTTTCAACACGCTCCACTTCATCCACCCTTGAGAAGCATCACTCAACCTGCAGATCGGCGGTTCTTTGTTCCGCACACAGGACCGCTAAGCAGGATCAGTTGCGTCGACGCCCCAGAACAAGTCCGGTGATGAAAGGCAGCAGCAGCACCATTCCGGTAAAGCGGGCGATCTGGTGCGCAGCCACAAAGGCGGGGTCGAGATCCAGCATGAATGCGAGAAGCGTCATCACCTCAAGTCCGCCCGGCGCATAGGCAAGCAGGGCCTGGCCAAAGGGAATGTCCACCAGTTCGGCAACGATCCACGCCCCGGCAAGCGAGGTCAGGAACGCCGCCGCAAAGGCGGCCATGGATGCGCCGAGCACGCTGAGAAACTGGCGCAGTGTCATGGAAGCAAAGCGGCAACCGATGTGAGCGCCCATCATGACAAAACACGGCAACACGATGTAGCCCGGCAGGACAAGGACCAAGAGTCCGGATGCATTGAGGCCGGCACTCATGAAAAACGCACCCGTCAGACCGCCCCCCGGAACTCTGGCCTTGATGGCAAGCCAGCTTGCCGCGAGGCAGAGCGGTATGCCGATCAGGAAGTCCTTGAGACCGGAGACATAAATCGTGCCGCTACCACCGCCCGCCGGTTCTGCGGAGGACACAACGGCGAAAGGCAGCACCGCCACCAGAACGAACAGACGCAAGGACTGGCTGGAGGCGATACGCGGAAGGTCCGCCCCTCGTTCGGTGGCAAGGGCTATGACATAGGAAAGTGCACCGGGAATGGCGCCGAAATAGGCCGTTTCCCTGGACCATTTCGCCCCGTAGTGCAGAACCGCGTAGCCCGCGAACGTGACCGCCACCATGACAGCGATCAGCATGGCCATGGACACCGGCCACTCCGCCACCCGGTCAACGATATCGGGATGAACACCCGCCCCCATGGAGATGCCGATCATGACGAAGAGCGCGTCTCGCAGCGGGACCGGCATGAGCGTCGGCACTTGCGCAAGCGTTGCGATGGCAACAAAGACCATGGCGCCCGACAGCCATGCCGCGGGAAGCCCGAACAGGTTGAATGTTGCTCCTCCGCCAGCGGCAATGAGAAGTGTGACCGCAAGTCTTCCGGCGGCAGATTGAAACGAATTGGCAGGCATCGGGAACCGTTGAGCTTGGAATGGCTCCTTGAGCTATAAATGGATTGATCGGCCAGCGCATGGTTGATTGCATGGATCAACATGTACGGCCTGTATTTTATCAGGCGGTTGTCCCCGGCAACTTTACAGGACGGGGCTCCGTGAAAGGTTTACCCTCAATTCCTTCCAGTTCACAGGCCCTGTGTATCGCCGGGCGCATTTCCAGCCGTTCGCACAGGGCGCGCAGGTGCGGCGTCGCCGCCAGGGACCACTTGCCCTCATTACGATAGATCTGCGCCCACCTGGCACAGGCCGCAAGATAGTGGTCGAGGATGGAAAGGTCCTGTCCCAGGAGAAATGGTCCGTTCCAAGTGGCAAGTTCAGTTTCCAGATGCGCGAAACTGCCGGCAATCCGGCGGGTCAGCCCAGCGTGAAGGCTCAAGGCCGTCTCCGGTTCTCGAACGTATCTTTCCGGCTTGAAGGAGATCCGAAGGTCGGAATGCAGGGTGTTTGAGAGAAAAAACAGCCATTTCAGAAATCGGCCGCGCTGTGGAGAGGCCGGCGCCGGGGCCAGACAGCCTTGCGCATCCGCCAGATGCAGGGCGATCGCGGCGGTTTCGAACATGGGGGCATCCTGACCCGGCACTTCCAGAACCGGGATCAAACCTTGGGGATTGAGCCGCCGATATGCTTCCGAATTCTGTTCGGAGATCAACCTGTCAACAGCCACGTAGTCATAGGGCAGGCCCAGTTCTTCCAGTATCATCCTGACAATGAAATTGGCGCTGTCAGGCGAACCGTGCAGGCGATAGCACTCCAGCCCCTCAGGTTTCCGGGTCGGTTCAGTTGCGACAAGCAAATCGGTCACCCCACAGCTCTCCATCGAATTGCGTGTCTTTCAAACGGCTGGCCTTGAGCGATATCAAGGCACGACCGGGCGAAGGACGGATAGATCGACACATGATGAAAGATCCGCTCTCCTACGCCATGCGCAACGTACCGCGCTATACAAGTTATCCGACAGCACCGCATTTTCATGACGGCGTAACGGCCGGCGTTTATGCGGACTGGCTCAAGGCGCTTTCGCCGCAGGACTCGCTTTCGCTGTACCTGCATGTCCCCTATTGCCGGGAGCTCTGCCATTATTGCGGCTGCCATACCAAGGCAACCCGTCAGGATGCGCCGCTCAAGGCCTATGCAGCGACACTCGGCCAGGAAATCAATCTGGTTGCCGGGCACATGCCGAATGCCGGTCCTGTCCGGCACATTCACTGGGGCGGCGGCACACCCAGCCTTCTGCCACGGCAGAGCCTGATCGACCTCACCGGCCTGATGCGTGTCAATTTCGACCTTGCACCGGACCTGGAACATGCCATCGAACTCGATCCGAGGCTTGTTACGGAACAGCTCGCCGAGACGCTGGCCATCATCGGAGTGAACCGGGCCAGCCTTGGCGTTCAGGACTTTGATCCCGACGTTCAAAAGGCTATCGGCCGTCTTCAGCCCTACAGGGTCGTCAAACAGGCCGTAGAGTTTCTGACGGCAGCCGGTGTCACCGCGCTCAATTTCGACCTGATGTACGGATTGCCCGGCCAGTCGCCGGAAACGATATTCGATACGGTGGAAAAGACGCTCTCGCTGGCGCCCGGGCGCATTGCCCTGTTCGGCTATGCCCATATGCCCTGGATGCGCAAGCATCAGCGCCTGATTGACGAAAGCACCTTGCCGAATGCCGCCGAACGGCTGGCCCTTGCGGACCTCGCCCGCGCGGAACTGCTCAAGGCCGGTTATGTCGCCATCGGACTAGATCATTTTGCCCGGCCGAACGACAGCATGGCCATCGCCCTTTCGGACGGCTCCTTGAAGCGCAATTTCCAGGGCTATACGACGGACCAGGGCGAACAACTCGTTGGCTTCGGCGTCTCCTCCATCGGACGTCTGTCTGCCGGCTATGTTCAGAACATGTCTGATGTCGGCAACTGGCGCCGGGCAATCATGGCGAGCGAATTGCCGGTATCCAAGGGCTTGGCGCTTTCTGCCGACGACCGTTTGCGGGCACGGATCATCGAAGAGCTGATGACCAACTATGCCTGCGATCTCATACCGGCCTGCCGCGCATTCGGCCTGCCGACAAGCCATTTGAACGATGCTTTCGATGCCTTGCAGGACCTGGCCGCCGATGGCCTGGTCCGTCTGGAAGTCGGCAATGAAATTGCCAGGGTTGAAGTGACTGAGGCCGGACGGCCCTACGTACGTCTCGCAGCTGCAGCCTTTGACGCCTATCTGGCGGCGAGCCAGGCAAGTGGCAAGGCCCGGCATTCTGCCGCGGTTTGAAGAAAATGGCCCCAAGGCGAAACCTTGGGGCGGAATACCGAACTTGCCAGCTTACGGATCGCCGAAGATCGACAACAAAAAAGGCCGCGAAAATCGCAGCCCTTTCCAGGTCGACTATAAAGCAACGGATCAGTGCATACCTGTCATCTGACAGAGGCTGCAGACCTTGTTGAGATGGATCTGGTCGGCGCGGTCGACGCGGATAACGCCCCGGCGTTTCAGATCGGACACAACGCGGCTGACAGTTTCGATGGTCAAACCCAGATAGTCGGCGATTTCCTGCCGGGTCATGTGCAGTCTCAGGTCGAACCCGTCGTCGCTGTCGTCAATCGGCCCGATGCAGCCGACACCACCGCGATCCGGAACGAGATGCATCAGAAAGCTTGCAACCCTTTCGACGGCAGACTTGCGGCCGAGCAGAACGGCATGCTCGTGCAGCACGCGCATCTGGTTGGTCAGGCATCTGGTGAGCGTGCGCTGAAGCGCATCGGAGCGTTCGACCTGCTTCAGATCGATTTCCTGAATTTCGGCATTGGTGAGTGTTTCGGCGGTGCAGTCGTTCTCGTCACTGCCGGCAAGACCGAAAATGTCACCGGGACGAAGGACTTCGACAACCTGGCGGCGTCCGTCCGGCAGCAGCTTGTAAAGCATCACCGAGCCCTTCACCAACTCATAGAGCCGCTTTGCGGGATCGCCTTCGTAATAGATCACCGCATGGGTGTCGTATTGGACAGCCTTGCCGCCAAATTCCGAAAACGATGTCTTGCTGGGTGTGCAGATGGGAGCACCTGTCATTCTTGGTGCTGCGCCCTGGCCGGGGGTACCCGCGTCGAAATAAGCCATATGTCCCTCCTTCGTGCCTGTGGCACGGCCTTCATTTGCTACGTCAGCGGGTGATCTCCATTCCTTGGCGCTTCCATTTCCGCACCGCTCGAAAAATCGACCACTGCTTGCAGGTGTCCCGTCCGACACCCCGCAGCTTGCAGGATGCACTCTAAAACGCGGAGTGCACACAACGTAATTCGGTCGACTGCGTAAGATAAACTACATATGAGCTGTAACGACGCAGCCGACTAAGGTCTAATCAGGCCGGGACCGTCTGCGCGTTTCGGGCGCGCGAAGCCAACGCCCGCCAAAATCGGCAGCGCTCAATCTCGAACACTCAATTTTCTGAAATTGCTTCAAGCAGGCGGAGAGATCAGATGATCGCCTTCTGAGCCATGGCCGCCGTCAGCATGTCTATCGACAGCGGTTTCCTCAGGACCTTGAGCCCCGGAAGCTCACGAATTTGCTGCAACAGGTTCACTCTCGACTTGCCTGAAATGGCAAGGATGCTCGGAGGTGTTGGCAGGCCCATGAGTTCACGAACGACATCCGTGCCGCATCTGTCGGGAAGGCCGATGTCCACGATCACCCAATCGTCCGACGAAGGAATTCCGCCGGCGAAAAAACTCTCCGCATCTTTGTAAGTTATCGGATGATGATCGAGATCTTCGAGCGCAATCGCCAATGCATCGGCGACTGCTTCATCATCTTCAACAATGTGAACAACCACGAATGTAGATCCTCAAAGCCTGCCCCCAACGCAGACGATCAATCATACATACGCGATATTTTGCTTGCCGGATGTACGCAGAAATACGTTTCGGCATGCCGGTCATCCGGAAATGCATTCCTGCCGTTCACCTGAACCCGGCTTATCCCGAGGCGGAGTGGCCCAAAACAATGCGAACGAGATCCGCCGCATTGCGTGCACCCAGTTTTTCCATGATCCGCGCCCGGTGCACTTCTACCGTTCTCGGACTGATTCCAAGAGTGCGCCCGGCTTCCTTGTTGGAAGCTCCGTCGGTGATTTCCTTCAGGACTTCCAGCTCACGGCGGGTCAGCAGATCCGCTCCCTGGAAGGAGGCCGTGACGACCTCGTCCTGACGCTGCTTGGTGATGGCGATGCTTTCCTTCACCCGCTCCAGCACGGTTTCAGCGGAAAACGGTTTCTCCACGAAGTCAAAGGCGCCGTTGCGAATGGCTTCAACAGCCATCGGAATGTCGCCCTGGCCGGAAATGATGAAGATCGGCGCCGGATAGTGTTCGGCATTCAGCGCCTTGAGAATCTCGATGCCGGAGCGCCCAGGCATATGGACATCCAGCATGACACAGGCAGGAACAGCCTTGCTTGCAGACTGCACGAAAGTGTCGCCATCCGAGAAGGTTTCGACCACATAGCCTTCCATATTGAAAAGCACCGACAGCGCGTCGCGCACCGCTGGATCATCATCAACGATGTATATGGCCTCCGCGTCAGCTTTCATGTCCATCACTTCCTCAGCTCATTTCTTTCGAACCGTTCGTTTCGGCTCTTTCTGCAACATCTTCTTCGGGCGGGTCTATTGGCAGAGACAACACGAAGGAGGCTCCTCGTCCGTTTGCCCCCTTCTCCAGGCGCAAATCACCACCATGGTTTTGAGCAATCGAACGGGATATCGCCAAGCCCAGGCCAACCCCCTTGTGCTTGGCACCCGTAAAGGCCCGGAACAGGTTGTCAACCAGCTCTTCGGGAACGCCCGGACCGTTGTCCGTAACCCGAAATTCCAGGCGATCTCCATTCCGGCATACGGCCAGTACCACCTTGCGGTCGGCCTGATCGCAGACCGCTTCTCGCGCATTGCGCAGCAGGTTGATGAGAATCTGCCGAATCTGCACCGGGTCGGCCATCAGTGGCGGCAGTCCTCTTGCGATCTCGGCCTTCATGATCGATCTGCCATTGCCGCTGCCGAGTTCCGCCATTTCCAGGCAGCTGGTGACAAAGTCCCGCACTTCGATCGACTGGCGATTGGGCGTTTTCTTTTCCACCAGTTGACGCATGCGCTGGATGATTTCTCCCGCCCGCTCGGCTTCGCGTACCGCCTTGTCGATAACCTCGATGATGAAGGGATCCAGGGATTTGTCGGCACGGGTCTTGCGCGATACGGATTGCAGGTAGAGCAGTACCGCGGTCAGCGGCTGGTTGAGCTCATGCGCGATCGCCGCGCCCATTTCGTCCAGTGCGCTGATCCGGGTCATGTGGAGAAGCTGTGCCTGGGTCTTGGCCAACCGGTCTTCCATCTGTCGGCGCGAGCGCAGGTCGCGCAGGATGCCGATGAATTGTCGTCCGGCCGGTGTCCATGCCTCACCGACAGACAGCTCGATGGGAAAGACCGTACCGTCCTTGTGGCGGGCCTGGACCTCGCGGCCGATACCGATGATCTTCTTATGACCGGTGGTGAGATAGTTGTTCACGTAGTGATCGTGCGCGTTGGCATATTCAGCAGGCATGATCCTGTTGACATTGCGTCCCAGCAGGTCGGCGGCTTCATAGCCGAAAAGGCGTTCGCAGGCCTTGTTGAAGGCCAGCACCTGCGCACGGTCATTGATCACGACAATACCGTCGGCCGCGGTATCGAAAACACTGGCAAGACGCGCTTCCGTTACGGCTGCATTGTCATCATCGTGATCTAAAACGTCGTCGCCCACCGTCCCCGCACCCAAATGGAATTCTCGTCCCGTCTAGGTTTAAGGGTTTTCCCGTAGGCCAGCAACCCGTCAGGGCTCTAAATCTCTGGTATCCAAGTGCTAATTCGACGCACTGCTTCCTCCAGGTGATCCTCGCGCCGGGCATAGCATAACCTTAGGTGATGTTCACCGCCCTTGCCGAACGCAGTGCCCGGCGCAAGACCCACACCTGTCTGGCGAACAAGGTCCAGCGCAAAGTTGCGTGTGTCCGTGACGCCCTCAATGGAAAAGAAGAGATAGAACGCGCCGTCGGGTGGCAGCACCTTCACGCGGTTAAGGCCCTGCAATCCCTTGAGAACACAGTCACGCCCCTTGCGAGCACGTGCGACCTGCTCCTGCAGGAACGTGCGCCCTTCGGTCAGGGCGGCAACGGCGCCCCACTGCGAAAAGGACGGAACACCCGACGTGGAATACTGGATCAGGTTTTCAAACACCTGGCCGAGTTCCGGCGGCGCCGAGACCCAGCCGACCCGCCACCCGGTCATTGCCCAGTTCTTGGACATGGAATTCACGAAGATGATGCGGTCGTCTTCTTCGGCGATATCGTAGAAGGAGGGCGAACGCTCCCCTTCCCCGTAATAGAACAGTGCATAGATTTCGTCCGCGATGATCCAAAGGTCATGCTTTCGCGCGAGATCCAGAAAAGCCTTCAAGAGGTTTTCGCTTGCAACCCATCCGGTCGGGTTGCAGGGCGAGTTCAGGAAGAGCGCGGTCGTGTGCGGTGTGATCGCTGCTTCGACGTCCTCGATGGCCAGCCGCCAGCCGTCATCTTCCTCCCGCATCGGCACACTGACCGAACGCGCCCCGTGAATTTCGATGGCAGCCGATATGTTCGGCCAGGACGGCGTCGGCACGATCACTTCGCGCCCGGCTCCTGCAACCGCCTGCACGGCGAGCTGAATGGACTGCATGCCCGATCCGGTCACATAGAATCGTTCCGGCGAGAAAGGCTTGCCGTATAGATCCTGATGATAGGCCGCCAGTGCCTCGCGCAGCTGCGGGATGCCGCGCTGGTATGTGTAGAACGTCTCGCCCCGGTCGAGCGACGCTTTTGCGGCTGCGCGGATGAACTCGGGCGTCGGCAGATCGCCTTCGCCGGCCCAGAGCGGGATCAGATCTTTCCGGTCACGACCGGCATTGAAAACTTCGACGATACCGCTTTCAGGTGCGGTTCTGGCTTCCGGGCTCAATCGCTCGATCAGGCTGGTCACGTGGCAGATCCTTCATTGTCAATTGGCGCCACCTTATCGGGTTTGCTTGCCAATGTTCCATGAAAGGATGTGAAGAAGACTTCACCGAAGGTGATCAATTCACATACCTTGGGAAAGCCTTGAAAGCAGATCAGTCGCAAGGCGAATAGACAGATCGATTTGGCTGTGGTCGGATCGGACAAGGCAGCGTAAGGGGTTGCCGGGAAACAGGTTCGAGCCGGCCCAACAAGAGGCCGACGGACCCCATGCCGCTCGGGAGGACGGTTACCAGATCATGCTGCATGGATGGCTCGTGATACTGGCCGCAACGGCCTACATCCTGTGCTTGTTCGCCATCGCCAGCTTCGGCGACCGGATGCCGCGCCGGTATTCGTCGCGTACGGGCGGCCGCCCCTTCATCTACGCCCTGTCGCTTTCGGTCTATTGTACCTCCTGGACCTTCTACGGCTCAGTCGGCAATGCCAGCCGGACGGGCATCGAATTCCTGACCATCTATATCGGCCCCTTGATTGTTTTCGCGCTCGGATACCCGCTGCTGCAGCGGATCATCCAGATCTCCAAGACAGAAAGCATCACGTCGATCGCCGATTTCATCGGTGCGCGGTACGGCAAGAGCCAGTCGGTCGCAGCACTTGCCACACTGATTGCGGTCATTGGCGTCATTCCCTACATCGCCCTGCAGCTGAAAGCCGTGTCGCTGTCGATCACCACCATGATCGGCCCGCTGATTTCCCCCGGTGACATCTTCACGCCGGTGTTCGATGACGTCACCCTGCTGATTGCCCTCGGCATGGCCATCTTCAGCTGGGCGTTCGGGACAAGACACATTGATGCGACGGAGCATCAGGAAGGGCTGATGCTGGCGATCGCAGCCGAGGCGGTGGTCAAGCTCATTGCCTTTCTCGCGGTCGGCTTCTGGGTCACCTACTCGCTTTTCGACGGCCCGGTCGATCTGATCCGTTCCATCTCGGAAGCGCCTGAAGTCGCGCAGATTTTCGAAAAACCGCTGAACATCGGCAACTGGCTCGTCATGTCGTGCCTGTCGGCCTTTGCGGTGCTCTTGTTGCCGCGCCAGTTCCACGTCACCGTGACAGAGAACAATTCAGACGCCGAGCTGCGCCGCGCGACCTGGATGTTTCCGCTCTATCTGGTGCTGATCAACCTGTTCGTAATCCCGATTGCAGCTGCCGGCCTGCTGCGCTTCGGACAGGACGTCAATCCGGATACCTTCGTTCTGGCTCTGCCCATAGACGCCGGACACCCGTGGCTTGCCCTCTTTGCCTTCATAGGAGGCCTTTCGGCGGCAACAGCCATGGTCATCGTGGCGACGGTTGCGCTGGCCATCATGATTTCCAACGACATCGTTGTTCCGCTCCTGCTGCGCCGGCACAGCGAGGACGACATCGTCAACATCGGCGGCCAGGACATGAGCGACCGGCTGCTCACGATCCGCCGCCTCGCCATCTTCGGCATCCTTCTGCTGGCCTATGCCTACTACAAGGCAGCCGGCAATACCGCGGCGCTCGTCTCCATCGGGCTTTTGTCCTTCGCCGCAATCGCGCAATTCGCTCCTGCTTTCGTCGGCGCCCTCTTCTGGCGCCGGGCCACGTCTCTGGGGGCCATCGCCGGGCTGAGCGGCGGCTTTGTCTTCTGGGCCTACACACTTCTTCTGCCGACCTTCGCCAAATCCGGTCTGATTTCCGACGGCTTCCTGGAAACCGGCCCGTTCGGAATTAGCGAACTGAACCCGCAGGCCCTGCTCGGGATCACCATGGACCCGTTCATCCATGGCACCCTGTGGAGCCTTTTCGTCAACATTGTCCTGTTTGTAGGCGGCTCCTTCCTGAGAAAGCCTCTGCCCGCGGAAACCCTTCAGGCAAACGTCTTCGTACCGGCCGAGTTCGCCCCCTCCCCCAGCCTGCGTTACTGGCGTACGTCCGTTACCGCCGGAGACTTGCAGGCAACCGTCGCGCGCTATCTCGGCGAAGAGCGGACGGCCCGTTCGTTCCGGCGGTTTGCGAGCGAACGAGGTATCGAACTCGATCCGAAAACTTTGGCGGACGCCAACCTGCTGCGCTTTTCCGAGCAGCTTCTGGCAAGTGCCATTGGCGCGGCCTCGTCGCGCCTTGTGCTGACCTTGATGCTCAAGCGGCACGACCCGTCGACCAAGGGCGCAGTGAAGCTGCTCGACGACGCCTCCATCGCCATTCAGTACAACCGCGACCTGTTGCAGACGGCACTCGATCAGGTGCGCCAGGGCATCGGAGTGTTCGACCGGGATCTGCGTCTGATCTGCTGGAACAGGCAGTTCCGCGACCTGCTGGGACTGCCTGCCGAATATGGTCAGGTCGGCACCACACTGGATGCGATCCTGCGTTTCAACGCGGAACGGGGCGAGCATGGCCCCGGGCCAGTGGAAGCGATCGTCGCCGACCGGATCGAGAAGCTGGTGCTGATCCAGGAAACCTTTCAGGAAAAACTGGAATCAAGCGGAGCGGTGTTCGAAGTCCGCATCAGTCCGATGCCCGACGGCGGCATTGTGACCACCTATACAGACATCACCGAACGGGTTCTGGCAGAAGAAGCTCTCGCCCGCGCCAACGAGACGCTGGAACGCCGGGTCAGGGAACGCACGGAAGAACTCACCCACGTCAACGAACGCCTGGTGGAGGCCACCCACGCCGCGGAAGAAGCCAATATCGGCAAGACCCGTTTCCTGGCAGCGGCCGGACATGACATCCTGCAGCCCCTGAATGCCGCCCGTCTTTACGCCTCGGTTCTGGTCGACAAGCTTAAGGACGGCGACGACGGCTCGCTGGTCCGCAATGTGGAAATGGCACTGGAATCGGTCGAGGACATTCTCGGCGCCGTCCTCGATATTTCCAGGCTCGACACCGGCGCCCTGAAACCGGAACCGACGGTCTTCCGGCTGGACGAACTGCTGCGCGGAATCGATCTCGATTTCCAGCCTGTCGCCAAGGAAAAGGGGCTGGAACTGCGGATCGTGCCGACGTCCCTTTCGGTGCGGACAGACAGACGCCTTATGCGTCGCCTGCTGCAAAACCTCGTTTCGAACGCCTTGAAATACACTCAGTCAGGCCGCGTCCTTGTGGGGTGCCGCCGACGCGGCAATCGGGTGATCGTGGAAATTCACGACACCGGCATGGGCATCCCGAAAAGCAAGCAGAAGGCGATTTTCCAGGAGTTTCACCGGCTGGATGACGGCATGCGCGTTGCCAAGGGGCTGGGGCTAGGCTTGTCCATTGTCGAGCGCATCAGCCACGTTCTGAACCACCCGGTTGAACTCCGCTCGGAAGCCAACAAGGGCTCGTGCTTCTCGGTCGAACTGCCTCGTTCCGCGGACATGCCCGATCTCGTTCCCATTCCGCAGGCCCCAACCATGGCTGGCCAGCTTGATGGTCTTTGCGTTGTGGCCATCGACAACGAGCCGGACATCCTGAGCGGCATGCGCCACCTGCTGACGAACTGGAACTGCAAGGTGATTGCAGCTGCCGATGACGTGGAGGCGGCAAACGAGCTCAGCAAAGCCGGCCTGACGCCGGACGTCATACTGGCGGACTATCACCTCGACAATGGCACCGGTATCGAGGCGATCTTGAAACTGAGATGGAAATTCGGTCGCCAGATCCCCGCGATCCTGATCACCGCGGACCGAAGCCGGCCTGTGCGCACGGAAGCCGAGGAAAAGGACATCGCCTTCTTCAACAAGCCGTTGAAACCAGCTGCCCTGCGTGCCCATCTGGCCCGCTGCCAGGCAGGCCAGGCGGCCGAATAAGCCGCGTTGGAGCCCGGGATCCGGACGCTGTCGGCACCAATGCATCAGGAAGCGGAGCGGAGCGCTCCAGGGTTCTTCGGCGCGGTGCTCGGCGAACGGTCCTGCCAGTCTTCCCTGCGGATCTGGGCAACCCGCATCGGATTGGGATCCGGCTTGCCGAAGTAATAGCCTTGCATGGTGTCGCAGCCGAGCGTGCGCAAAGCATCCACCTGAAACTGGCGCTCCACGCCTTCTGCCGTGACTTCCAGACCAAGGTTATGCGCAAGCGCAATGACTGCAGAGATGATCGCCAGACCGTCGCTGCGTTCGCCGATCTCATCGACGAAGGATTTGTCGATCTTGATCTTGTCGAACTTGTAGTGCCGCAGATACGAAAGAGACGAATAGCCCGTGCCGAAGTCGTCCAGCGCGATGCGGATACCAAGGTCACGCAATTTCTGCAGCTTGATCGATGCTGTGCCGAAGTCGCGCAGGAACACGGATTCGGTTATTTCCAGGACAAGGCGTTCCGGCGGGAACCCCGTTTCCTGCAGCACGGTCAGGATCTGTTCCACCAGATTTGGATCCATGAACTGGACCGGCGACAGGTTGACCGCAACGCTCTCCAGCTCGGGACATTGGGCCGCCGCTGCACAGGCTTTCCTCAGAACCCAACTGCCGAGCGGCAGTATCAGACCGGCGTGTTCGGCAATCGGAATGAACACGTCCGGCGGCACCTCACCACGCTCGGGATGCAGCCAGCGGAGCAGGACCTCGCTGGACACCACCTTGCCGGACCGGGCGTCCACGATCGGCTGAAAATCGACATTGAGCTTGCCGTATTCGAATGCTTCGCGCAGATCCGATTCCAGTTCGCGGCGTTCGCGGACCTCACGCTCCATGTCCTGCTCGAAGGCGAGCGACCGTCCCCGGCCGCCTTCCTTTGCCTTGTAAAGCGCAATGTCAGCCTTGCGCATCAGATCGTCGACAGTGTCCTTGCTATCGCACAGACGGGTGAACCCGACGGTGGCGCCAATGGCGAAGTCGCGACGGCCAATCCGGAAAGGCTTGCGTGTCACGGCAACCAGTTCCTCGGCAAATGCAAGAGCCGCCTGATCGCTGACGAAACGGCCGAGCGCGGCGAATTCGTCGCCACCGAAACGCGCGAGCATCGTTCTGCCTTCGCCAAGGGCGGTAAACCGGCTTGCGACCTGCCTCAGAAGTTCATCCCCTGCCGGGTGTCCGCTGGTATCGTTCACGACCTTGAAATTGTCGAGGTCAATGAGGAAGAGCGTCAGTGTGTTCTGGCCATTCTGGTTTTGCTCTTCCAGTTGCGCTTCGGCCTGTTTCAGGAACCAGCTCCGATTGCCGATCCCCGTCAGGGAATCGTGCTCGGCCAGGTGAGAAACAAGGGCGCTTGCCCTGCGGGCTTCGGTGATGTCGGAAGCAACACCGCGGTAACCGGTAAAGGAACCATGGTCGTCGTAGACCGGACGTGCTGCCAGGGACCACCAGCGTTCCTCGCCGTTCACGTCCACCCCGATGACGATTTCGCGGAAGGCCTGCTGACGCTTCATGGCGTTTTCCAGCCTGGTCACGGCGGACCGCGCATCGTTCTCGTCCAGGGAATAGGCCAGATCGACCATGCGCATGGTTTCCAGTTCTGCCCGGTCCCGGCCGCTGGCATGTAAGAACCGGTCGGAAATGGAATGCAGATTACCGTGGCTATCCGATTTCCAGAGCCAGTCGCTGGACTTTTCCTCGAACTCGTTCAGCAGCAGGGCGATCAGTTCACCGCGTTGTTCCAGCTCGGCTTCAGCAAGAAAATGGGAGGCAAACAGCCAGCCTGCCGAAGCAACGCTGCCGACCACCACCAGCGTGTAGCTGCTCAACAGGAAGACCAGCGGCCACAGCTCCGCGCTGCGTCCGATTGCGAACGATACGAGCGATGCAAGGAAAAGGATCGCAACCCAGCGAAAGGCTGCCTGCGGCACGGTTGCCAGAGTAAAACCGCCACCACACAGCATGCCGGTGGTGACGCAGGAGGCAATCCAGATGCCGTCCGGATCGCCATAGCCGAATGCGGCAATTGGAACGACCGCCCAAAGACCACTGAAAATCGTCGCGTGCAAGACCGCCTTGTTCAGCGATCGCCGCGAGGCAAGATGAATAGGCGATCTGTTCGCTTTCAGCCACTTGTACAGGGTGTAGGCAAGAAAAGCTCCAATGGCCGCAATCCAGACCGCAATGAAACTGAACGGCATGAAGTGCTGAAACGCGAGCGTAATGACGATTACGTTGACGACGTTTGCCAGCACGATAAAGGGTGTCAGGCGCGCGATACTTGCGATCTGCGCTGCACGTACCTTGCGGGCGAGGAGTTCGTCGACCACCGGGTGACCGAACGCGAGCATGAAGGCGCGAACAGGATTGCTTTCCTGCTGTCCGGTCTGCGTGTCCGCGTCAGACTGGAAGTCCACCTTGAGCTGACGACCGGGCAACACGAAGGCCATGCCGATCGTCTTGAAGATCAGTCGCCAATTGAAGCTGGACCGCATTTTCTCTCCGGGTGGCTACTCGCACTCTGCGTGGCAGCGCCCCGCAGCAATGACGGTTACAGCCATTCCCTGAAATTACGGTAAAAACGGTGGTCTGGATTCCGCAATGTTTTTGCAATCCTGACTGGAAAGCTCGCACTGAAGGCCTACAGAAATTGTATCCGGGCAGGTCTCTCTCAGCACGCAAAGCAGAAAACGGTCTCCCGCATTGGAGACCGTTTCCAGGTAGAGCAGCCAGAAAGTAACGTGGCGCGTGTGCTCGCTGTCACTGTGCCTGGACAGCCTCGGCGGTTTCGCCGCCAACCTGCCACTGCCCGGCCTCGATCTTGGACGCTGCAATAACGGCCTGGGTTCTGCTTTCCACGCCAAGCTTTTGCAGGATCGCTGATACATGGGCCTTTACGGTCGCTTCCGAAACGGACAGTTCGTAGGCAATCTGCTTGTTCAGAAGACCTTCGGACAGCATCATCAGAACACGAACCTGTTGGGGGGTAAGCGTTGCGAGGCGCTGGACCAGATCACCACTGCCATCGTCGGCGGCAAGGTCGACATCCGGCGGGGTCCACATGTTGCCGGACATGACCTCCGAAATCGCCTCACGGATGACATCGATCCCGTGAGACTTCGGAATGAAGCCGGAAGCTCCGAATTCAACCGCGCGCCGGATGGCCTGCGGATCTTCATTGGCCGAGACCACGACCACCGGAACGCCGGAATATTGGGCCCGCAGGTACATAAGCCCGGAAAAGCCGCGCATGCCGGGCATGGACAGATCAAGCAGGATGAGATCGACTTCGCCATCCTGTTCCAGCTTGGCCGTAACGTCCTCCAACGCACCGGCTTCCTCGATCACAGCATCGGGGTATTGTGTTTCGAGCGTTTGACGCAGAGCACCCCGGAACAGGGGATGATCATCCGCGATGATGAACCGATACGATGTCGCCGACACGTTGTTATTCCTCCCTCAACGGTCCGTTTGGCCCGCAGGTTCCGCCAGAGCCATGCGTCACAGTCATCCTGCACCCGCTCGCTTCTTGATTTTGTGGCGAAGCCCCGTTGTTGCGGCCATTGTGAAGTATGTTTGCAACATGGGTTACGCGCAAGTCAAACCATGCTTTTGACCAACACTCCATGTTCACGCGCTGCGCATTCGCTGCTGGCACGGCAAATAGGCTGCCTTTGGGCGCAAGAAAAATAGTCAAGTTAGAACCATCAACAAAAACAACCTAAAGTTTAAATCACGCCGCCGCAGTTGATCTTTTCATTTTACCCACTTCCTCAACGTTGCCTGAACTAATTTTCCAGAATCTACATTTCTTGTTGATAATCAATGCAAAGACAGCAACAAATGACCTGTCCAATACACATCACATAATCAAAAATCACTGAGTGCACGAAGCAATTATGACAATTCAGGCAACGCTGTTTTCATTTGTGAACCGTTGGGAATGTGACGAAAACGATCATCTGAACGTCCAGTTCTACTTCAGCCGTTTCGAGGAAGCAGATCGCCAGTTCCGGCTGATGACCGGCTTGAGCGAAACCGTCGTGGGGGCTCGCCGGGTGCGCCACGTGCGCTACCACAAGGAGATGCGCACGGGGGACCTGATCACGGTGCACTCCAGCATCGCCTTTGACGGCCCGCATATGCTCACTGTCATTCACGAAATGCGCGACGCCGCCACGGGAACGCTCTCGGCAACAGCTCTCGACGGATATGAGCCGAGCGCCAGCGCCGCGAAGACCTTGCGCCAGCGCTTCCGCGACTTCCAGACGCCAATGATTGCAGAAGCCGGACCAAGGGGGATTTCCGCCGGACCGGCAAATGCACGCGCGACGCTTGCGGCCCTGCAGTCGAAAGGCGCTCAGATCGTCTACCGGGGAACCGTTTTGCCCCGCGACATCGGTCCGGACGGCAAGGCCGACGACAGATTTGCGCTGTCCTGCTGCACGGACGGCGTAGCGCATGTCTGGCAGCGTACGCCGATGACACACGCCTATTTGACGGAAAACGGTTTCGGCCGGGTGGCCGTTGAAATGAAGCTGACCTGGATCACACCGCTGAAGACCGGCGACGCAATGCTGGTGGTTTCCGGCTTTACCGGCGTCAATCCAAAGACCTTCTCGATGCGCCATCACCTGTTTGAAACACGGACGAACCGTCTCGCCGCCGTCCTGGATGTTGTCGCGCTGACGATGGATCTGACCAGGCGTGTTGCCGTGGAACAGCCGGATGAAGCCTATCAGAGCATCAACAAGATGCTGATCGACTGACGTCTCCCGGCCAAGGAACTTTGCCGGACACAGCGTGCCCCTGGCAGGGACACGCTGTTTTTTTATCCTGACTTCAGGCGATCAGTTGGCTTCGCCTTCGAAGTCCTTCTGCAGATCGCGAACCATGCCAAAGAAACGACGCATGGCGCTTTCTGTGAAAGTCAGAACCTTTTCCAGTTCCTCATCTTCCTCGGTTGTCGATGGGCTGCGTCCGCCCTGACTGGAGCCGGGTGCCTTTGGGCGATCAAGTGCGGAACCGGGTGGCAATTGCTTGTCGGACTTTACGCCATTGCCTTCCAACTCCTCCACACGGGCTGTCAGGCGATCCACTTCACCGGCCAGCTCGTTGATTTCAGCAAGATAGGCATCTTCTGCCAGCGGCACGGGATTGCAGCGCCAGGCGTCGCTCTGCTCCTTGCAAATGGAGACGGTCCCGTTCTGCCGGTCCACCCTGAGGATATCCTCATCCACCCTGACTAGGGAAAAGCGGTCCGCCTGTCCCTTTGTCACTGCGTCTGCGGTTTCAGGGGCGACACTGTCCTGAGCGACAGCTGCCGGGACCAGAAGAACGGCCACGGCCAGCCCGCGGACCACGGGAGCCAGATATTTGTTGCGGATCGTCATATTGCCTCTCCGGTTGCCGGCCTCGCGCTTTCGCGCCCCAGGCATTTCAGTTGAAACAGGGGCACAAGCGTCTGGCCGTTTGTATCTTGCCATGGGTGCCATATTTCCATGGCCAAAGCACGACTTAAGGGCGGGTTTTCAAAAGCGAGTTGTCGAACACCGAATTACCCTTCTTCGCCTGGCAACATTGCCTGAAGCGTTTCCAGCCTGTCGGCCTCGGCTGCCGGCTTGTCCCAACGCAGCCTGGAAATGCGAGGAAAACGCATGGCAACGCCGGACTTGTGCCGGGTGGACCGATTGAGCCCTTCAAAGGCGACCTCCAGCACAAGCCCCTTTTCAGCGCTATGAACGACTTCCCTCACCGGTCCGAACCGGTTGATGGTGTTGTTGCGCACATAGCGGTCGATTTCACGCAATTCCTCATCGGTAAAGCCGAAATACGCCTTGCCGACCGGAACCAGCTCGGCTCCCGCCTCCCCGTCACGCCAGACACCGAAGGTATAGTCGGAGTAAAAGGATGAGCGCTTTCCGTGACCGCGCTGCGCATACATCAGCACGGCATCGATCAGGTAGGGTTCCCGTTTCCACTTGAACCACAATCCCTTCGGCCGGCCGGTGACATAGGGCGCATCCCACCGCTTCAGCATCAAGCCTTCAACGGCATCGGCGTCGGCAGGAGGCAGATGGGCATGGGGATCGGCGCGCGCGGCGGTGATTTCCTCCCATCCGGTTACCTTCACCATGGGCGACAGATCGATGCTTCCCTCCGGCAATCCGGTGATAAAGGTTTCAAGCGCCTTGCGCCGTTCTGCAAACGGCAGCTCCCTCAGATCGGTTCCGCCGACACTGAGCAGGTCGTAGGCACGGATCGCGGCCGGGAATTCACGGATCAGCTTTGGCCCGGCGGTTTTGCGGTTGAGGCGTTTTTGCAGATCTGCAAAAGGACGCACCTGACCGTCCGACACCACCAGCAATTCGCCATCAATGCAGGCATCGAATGTCAGCAAATCCAGAATATCGGGAAAGGCCCTGGATATGTCTTCACCGGTCCGGCTGAACAGGCGGCGTACGCGGTCGCCACGCTCTGTCAGACCGGCTGCCGCCTGAACGCGAATGCCGTCCCATTTCCACTCGACCGCAAAGTCCTCCGCGTCCAGAAGCTCCGTGTCCCTGTCCTCGGCCAGGGGGTGCGCCAGCATCACCGGCCGGAATGGTGCGGGATCGGATGTTTGCGGTTGTCCGCTAAGTCCTTCCGCCCAGGCGAACAGTGCTTCATAGGGTGGCTCCAGCCCGTGCCAGACCTCCTCTACGGAAGCAACGTCCAGTCCACCGAGCTTTGCCACGGCCGTTTTCGCAAGGCGCGCGGATACCCCGACGCGCAAACCGCCCGTCACCAGTTTCAAAAGGGCCCATCTGCCGGTCTCATCCAGCGTGTCCAGCCAGTCGGTCAGCAAACCGGGCACTTCGCTCTTTCCGGCCCCTTCCAGCCGCTTGACCACTTCGGACAGGCTGGGGGCAGCTTCTTTCAGGGCAACCTCTCCGTTTGCTGCCTGCGGCCACATCAGCGCAATGGTCTCGGACAGGTCACCAACAAAATCATAGGAAAGCGCGAACAGCTCCGGGTCCGTCCGCTCGCCGATCAAAGCCCTGAGCAGGGCCGGTTTGGCGTGTTTGAAACTCAGCCCGCCTGTCAGTGCGGCCAGGGCAAAGCCCCGGTCGGGATCCGCTACCTCCTGGAAATAGCGGATCAGGAGCGCTTCCTTGGCGAGGCGCCTGGGTTCCAGCGAAAGCCGGTCGAGCAGATGGGAAAAAGCCAGCATAAGCGTTATACGAACCGCGAAAGCGCCCGGACCGCAAGCCCTTACGTCAGAGACAAAAAATTCAGCTTACCATCTCAAGGCGGTCTGAAAGCTAAGACCGGCTCTAGGCCCAGTTCAATTCAGCAACGGCATAAGATAATTAGTCAATGCCCTACAAGATGACCGGTTACGGGGAACAATAGTGCACTTGCGTCATCGCTCGGTACCTGGCGCACGGCGTAGAAACGCTGCAGTTTTTGCCAGTGCACCACTTTCACACCTAAAAAATGCGGGATGGACGGCGAGGAAAAATGCCTGTATAAGCCGCGGCCATCCATGGGCCGATGACTGGATGGCCCTATCCGGTAGACTGCTGACTGGCATGCAGAAGATCCGGAGCAGTTGAAAGATTTCTATGACCGATTTGACTTCTCTCGCCCCGGCGCTGAAGGCCGCGCTGGCGAAACGTGGCTATGAAAACCTCACCTCCGTGCAGGAAAGCGTTCTCAGCGACGCGCCGCCGGAAGCCGACCTTCTGGTATCTGCGCAGACCGGATCCGGCAAGACCGTTGCCTTTGGCCTCGCACTTGCCCCGACGCTGCTTGACGGCCAGGACAGTCTCGGCCAGGCAGGCGCTCCCATTGCGCTGGCCATTGCCCCGACCCGCGAACTTGCCCTTCAGGTGAAGGAAGAACTGACCTGGCTTTATAATGAAGCCGGTGCCGTAACGGCCTCTTGTGTCGGCGGCATGGACCCGCGCACCGAACGGCGGACGCTGGAACGCGGTGTTCATATTGTCGTCGGCACGCCTGGCCGCCTGCGCGACCATATCGAACGTGGCGCACTGGACCTGTCGGAGATCAAGGCTGTCGTGCTCGACGAAGCCGACGAGATGCTCGATATGGGCTTCCGCGAAGACCTGGAATTCATTCTGGATACCGCGCCGCAGGACCGGCGCACGCTGATGTTCTCAGCAACGGTTCCGAAGCCGATTGCAGAACTCGCCAAGCGCTTCCAGAAAGATGCCGTTCGACTGTCGACCATCAACGCTCGCGAACAGCACGGCGATATCGACTACGTCGCGCATCCGGTTGCTCCGAACGAGCGCGAAAACGCCATCATCAACGTGCTGCGCCAGCATGAAGCGGAAAAGGCAATCGTCTTCTGCTCGACGCGTGAAGCTGTCAGCCGGCTGACATCGCGCCTCGCGAACCGTGGTTTCTCCATCGTGTCCCTTTCCGGCGAGCTCAGCCAGGAACAGCGTTCCAGCGCGCTGGCCGCGATGAAGGATGGCCGCGCCCGTGTGTGTGTGGCAACCGACGTTGCTGCACGCGGCATCGACCTGCCGAACCTCGATCTGGTGATCCACGCCGACCTGCCGACAGGCAAGGCTGCCCTGCTGCACCGTTCCGGCCGTACGGGACGTGCCGGCCGCAAGGGTACCTGTGTGCTGATGGTTCCCTTCCCGCGCCGCCGCCAGGCAGAGCGCGTGCTGCATTTTGCCGGCATCACTGCGACCTGGAAGGGTGCTCCGACCGCCGACGACATTCGTGCCAAGGACAAGGAACGGCTTCTGGCCGATCCCGCACTCAAGGTGGAACTGGAAGAAGAAGAACTGGCGATCGCAAACGAGCTGCTTGCGCTTCACAGCCCGGAACAGCTTGCTGCCGCCTTCGTCAAGCTGCGTCAGTCGCGTCTACCCGCTCCGGAAGAAGTCTCCGATCTCGATGAGACCTCGCTCCGAGGCAGGGATGCCGGCTCGCGCGGCGGTCGCAATGCGGAAATCACCGGCAAGTTCGAAGACGGCATCTGGTTCTCGCTGTCGCTCGGCCACCGCCAGCGCGCAGAACCGCGCTGGATTCTTCCGATGATCTGCCGTGCCGGTCACGTCACCAAGAAGGAAGTCGGCGCGATCAAGATCTTCCAGAACGAGCTCTACTTCGAAATCGCCGGCAGTCATGGCCAGCGCTTCGCCGATGTGGTCAAGCGCGAAGGCACGGGCGAGGAAAATGCCACCATCACACTGCTTGATGCACGTGGTGGCAAGATCCCCGCCCCGCCCAAGGAAGACGGCTTCCGCCGTGACCGGTCCGACCGTTCTGGTCCGCCCAAGCGCCGTCCGCGTGGTGCAGATGCACCGGATTACGAAAGCCTCGGTGCCGAAGACAGCATGAAATCCGGCCGGCCGAAGCGCGAAGGCAGAGGCAAGTTCGACGGGCCCAAAGGCAAATTCGACGGGCCGCGCGGCAAGTTTGACGGACCTCGTGGCAAATCCCGCCGCCGGTCCGGTGACGACGATTTCGTGCCGCACCACCCTGCCTACGAGCCTCTGAACACCAAGGAATTGGCTCGCGACCTCGACGGCGGCGAGCGCGCTCCCAAGCGCAAGGAACGTGCCGCGGATGGCCCGGACGGCGACCGGCGCAAGCCGCGGACCCGGTCGGCTGCCAACTCCGCGCCGCCAAAGAAAAAGGCCGCAAAGAAAAACAAGCCGTCGCGCGCCGAGCGCAAGGCCTCGAAAACAAAGCCCTGACAGAAAGCCCTGACAGAAAGCCGGTGACCAGTGTCACCGGCAAAGACGATGAACCAGACTTGCCTCGCCTGTCGTCATCCCGGTCAAGCGTAGCGCGAGCCGGGACCGGGGAGGCGCAAGCCTTTCTGTTTTCAGGTTTTTCTTAAAGTCATCGGTACCCCGATCCCGGATCCTCGCTTCGCTGCGTCCGGGATGACAAACAGAAGGGCCTGTGAACAACAACAGCCGGTGACCAGCGTCACCGGCTTTTTTCATTTGAACCGGTCTAGGTCTGTCCCGTCTTGCAGGTATCCGGCGCAGGCACGGATGAACCAGCATCGGGCTGGACGATGACAGTGTCCTTGTGCTCGTCATCGGCCAGAAAGCTGTTCTGCAGGAAGCTTCGCGACGAGGGAGAGGCATTCTTGTTGCCTTCTATCACTGTTCCCTCTATCGGCCGGTTCAGCATTTTTGCCCGGAACGGACTGCCGAGATAAAGGTATTCGAAGTCTCCCACAAACAGATTGTCCCGGACCGTGTTGCCGTCGTCCTCGATCCGGATGCCCGTGACAAGGTTCTCGAAGCAGTTGTCCTGGTACGTGTTGTCTTCGGCGAAATCCTCGTAAAGGTGCAGCTCCATCGGAAACGGCCATCTGGGAGAAAGCGCGTTCTTGTCGACGAAACCGGCGATGAGTTCCGGGTTGAAGTGATACCCCAGAAAAGTGTCGGACTGCCCCCATGGGCGGTCACCCATCATCGGGGCCAGTGAAACCGGACTGTCGTAAGGGCTCTTGTCGCCGCAGTCCCACATCACCAGATCGCGCGCCTGGCGCGAGGCAACCCAGATGCCGATGTCCATGTTCCGAAAGACATTGCCGCGGATGACGTTGCCGTCCGATCCTTGCAGGCGCGGTCGGCTTTCCGGGTTGGTGGTGTGGAACTCCCAACAGTTCTTGTAGTGAAAGATGCCGCCGAAAGCGTTGCTGTCGAAGATGTTGTTTTCGATCAGATTGTACGCGGATCCATCCACGGACAGGCCTTCTCGGCGGGTCGGGCCGATGCGCCGGATGCCCTTGTTGGTGAAGAGGCCATTGTTGCGGATCAGATTGCCGGAAACGACGTTCTTCTGCGACCCATGTTCCAGATAGATGCCAACATGGTGACCATCGGCAACGATGGAATTACGGATCGTCGCGCCGACGACGTAGTGATCGACAAAGACGCCTGTCATGTAGGACTTGGTGATGGTCAGATGGTCGAGCACAACCCCTTGGGACGAATTTGCCCGCGCCTCGTCCCGCGCCGCAGCGTCATCCGACGGCGTTTGACCTTCAATCAGGATGCCGCCGGTATCGTCGAGGCGACAATCGCGAATGGTGATGTTTTTCAGGCCTGGCCGAATGGTAATGCCGCGCCGGTGCATGCCCGTGATCGTGCCACCGCGGCAATCCAGCAGGATGTTGTCGGAGGAGATGACGACCGGTTCCGTATAACGGCAATCGCTCTCCAGCAACACCTTGCCAGGAGTCATGTCAGGAAGTGTGCAGGCTCGCAAGGTTTCCGGTGCTGGCGTCAATGCCCCATAGATAGCCCGCGTTTCGCCCGCTGCGGTTCCCGACAGGAGCGAAAGCAGGCAAAGGATCGGCAGGGCAAGGCACCCTGCCCTCCGGCCTGTCGTTCTATTCATTGACGATGCAGGCAATAACCCAATCCGCTCCGTCCTGGATAAGCTGATAATGGCAGGTGAACTCGAACACGACTTCGCCGTCCGCCGTTTCCTGGCTCCAATCGAGGGTCACCAGTGCGACCGAGCCGCTCACATGGCTGGATACGACGTGAAAGTCCGAATGGGACACGCCTTCCTTCTCCAATGCCTGAAGGAGCGCTTCGATGTTCTCGATCAACTCCTCATCGTCGTTGAAGACATGCCCCTTCTCGTGCTGCCAGATGATGGTCGGCAGGGCGAAGCAGTCGCAGATCCTGTCGATGTCATAATCGTTGAAGCCGGCCTGATAGTCGTCAAAGAGCTGTGCAATCGCCTCTTCGGCTTCGCCGTTGGCACCAGCTCCGGCGCCGTTTGTCTGGCCGTTGCCGGCACCTGCAAATTCACCGTCGTCCGCCATGACTGCCTCTCCCCCAAAAGGAAATAAATGCCGCAATTTCGCGTGGGCCGGATCAGCCTTGTGCGGCCCGCGCAACGTCGGCGTCCTCGCCGTCGTCATAGCCTATCATATTGAGCGGGCGGGCGTTTCGTCCATTCAATTCGCACCAGTGGACAAGTGCCTCCTCCGCGCCATGGGTCACCCAGATCTGCTCGGCACCCGTTTCCAGAATGGTGCGGCAAAGGTCGTCCCAGTCGGCATGGTCCGACAGGATCAGAGGCAACTCTGCCCCTCTTTGACGCGCCCGCGCCCGAACACGCATCCACCCCGAGGCCATTGCCGCGACCGGGTCGCCGAACCGGCGGGACCAACGGTCCGAAAGCTGGCCGGGCGGACACATGACGATTTCACCGGCAAGCTCCTTGCCGCGCTGGCCGACAGGTTCGACATCGCCAAGTTCGATCCCCTGGCTTCGGTAATAGGCCGTCAGCTTCTCTAATGCGCCGTGAAGGTAGACCGTCTTTTGGTAACCGGCCGCCCGCAATTCTGCGAGAACGCGCTGCGCCTTGCCGAGCGCATAGGCACCGACCAGATGGGTCTGCTCCGGAAACAGCTCCAGCGACGACAGCAGCTTGGCAATCTCCTCTCGCGCCGGGGGATGACGAAACACCGGCAGGCCGAAGGTCGCCTCGGTAACGAAGGTATCGCAGGGCACCACTTCGAAAGGCGCGCAGGTCGGGTCTGCCTGCCGTTTGTAGTCTCCCGATACGACGGTTCGCCGCCCGGCAGATGACAGCAGAACCTGTGCAGAGCCAAGTACATGACCTGCAGGGTGCAGCGAGATCTCGACATTCCGAAGCCTCAACGTCTCGCCATATCCGATCGCCTGCGCCGATCCGCAGAAGTTCTCGCCATAGCGGATTGCCATGATGTCGAGGGTCTGGCCCGTTGCCAGCACCGCGCCATGACCCGAACGCGCATGATCTGCGTGGCCATGCGTGATGACCGCCTTTTCGACCGGGCGGACGGGGTCGATATGGACACCTGCTTCAGGACAATAGAGGCCTTCGGGTGTCAGCGTCAGTAGATCGGACATCCGTCGCTAGATAGGTCTGATTTGCGGATCTGCCATGGCCATGCGGCGAAAAGGTCGCATGGCCATGGCGTCGTGGTTCACTGGCAAGTGGCTCACTGGCAATAGGAATACTCGATACGGCAGCCGCTTGCGCCGCTGTTCGAACACCAGCCCATGGCAAAGTTCATCGCTGCCTGCTCGCTGTCGCCAGCGCCAATACCGTTGCTGGAAGGCGAAACAGCCAATGCATGGCACCTTGCCTGGGTGGCGTCCGCAATCCGGCATTGATTGTTGCCGCAATATTGCATGGCGAATTGTTCCGCGGCTGCCCTGGTGGGGGCAGCTCCATGACCAAAGGCTCCACCAGGTGCCAGGGCAAACGCCATCCAGCCACCACCGAGTTGCTGAGCCACTTTCGTGGCCGGCTGCGCAGACGCCTGCGCACCACAAGCTTGATCGACACCGGCAATCTTCGAGCCGTTGGAACACATGATTCCGCCCCACTGGAAACCGCGCAATCCGCTGTCGGCCACAACTTCAAACCAGTCGTAGCCGTCCATTCGAACACCACTGTTTTTCAGGATGGTGACCCAGGTCCCCTCCGAAAGGCTGCCGACCTGCGCGAAATTCGTTCCCGGGCCTGCGCGCAACTTGCCCCCCCGAGATTGGCCCTGGAGATTCAATTGCGTTTCATTTTTTCCCACAGCGTTGCTTGCCTGGCTCTGCCCGATCGAATCTGGCACCGCTATTTCGCAGTTATGCGACACATCGCCAAGCCAGAGTTCAGGAACGGCTTTAGCCTGCTCAAAAGAGATTTCCTCGTCATCGTTGAAGTAACCACCCCGCCCGTCCGGCACCAGGATTGTCTTGCCGTTGATATCCTCGAGAATTGCGCGTCCCTCTTCCGGGATCGTTTCAATGAAGACGAACTCATTGCCGAGTTTGCAACGATAATTGAGGCTTTCCGAAGCATTTGCGCTTCCACCTGCACAAAGAACGGTTACTGACAAAAGTCCCATAAATACCAATGTTTTCAAAAGAACCTCCCCTAGGTCATATTCGCGCAGAATTGACCAAAGGTCACCTGAACACAAGCTGAACAATCAAGGAACATTCCCCCTCGCCTTTCACCCATCCCTGGCCTAAAACCAAAGCCATGGACGTGCAGTTGCTACCAAACAGATTCCAAAGCTGGTTTGCCTCGCGGGGATGGGCTCCAAGGCCCCATCAGCTGCAACTGATCGATCATCTGCAACAGGGCCATTCCACGCTGCTGATTGCACCTACGGGCGCCGGGAAGACCCTGGCCGGGTTCCTGCCAAGCCTGGTGGAACTGGAAGCACAGGGCAAAAGAAAACCCGGTTCCGCGGGCAATGGCATCCACACACTTTACATCTCGCCGCTGAAGGCACTTGCGGTCGATATTGCCCGCAACCTGGAGGCTCCGGTTTCGGAAATGGATCTTGCCGTCCGGCTGGAAACCCGCACCGGTGACACGCCCTCTCACAAGCGTCAGCGGCAAAAGCTCAATCCACCGGACATTCTGCTGACCACGCCGGAACAGATTGCCCTGCTTCTGTCGGATCCAGCCTCGGCACGGATGTTTGCCTCGCTTCGAACCGTCATTCTGGACGAGTTGCATGCGCTGGTGACCTCCAAGCGTGGCGACCTCTTGGCACTTGGCCTGGCACGGCTGAGGCGTCTTGCCCCGAACCTCAGGACCATCGGGCTTTCGGCGACTGTCGCCGAACCGGATGACCTGCGCGCCTATCTTGTCGATCAGCCCGACCCGGACGGCCGGGCGCTGTCTCATGTCGTTGAGGTCGCCGGTGGCGCCAAGCCCGACATCTCGATCCTGGAGAGCGAAGAACGCGTTCCCTGGTCCGGCCACTCGTCGCGTTATGCCATTGCCGACATCTACAAGCTGATCAAGGCACACAACGTATCGCTGCTGTTCGTCAACACGCGCAGCCAGGCCGAAATGGTGTTTCAGGAACTCTGGCGCATAAACGACGACACGCTGCCGATCGCGCTGCATCATGGCTCGCTTGATGTCGGCCAGCGGCGGAAAGTCGAAACGGCCATGGCCACCGGTGCCCTGAAGGCGGTGGTTGCCACCTCTTCGCTGGATATGGGCATCGACTGGGGCGATATCGATCTGGTGGTCAACATCGGTGCGCCGAAAGGGGCCAGCCGCCTTGCCCAGCGGATCGGCCGTGCCAACCACCGCATGGACGAACCGTCAAAGGCGATCCTCATCCCCTCCAACCGGTTCGAGGTGCTCGAGTGTCAGGCGGCCCTTGCCGCATCGATGCGCGGTGATCAGGACACGCCGCCGCTGCGCCAGGGCGCGCTGGACGTGCTTGCCCAGCATCTGCTCGGCCTTGCCTGCGCAGACCCTTTGGATGCAGTAGATGTCTTTAATGAAATACGGTCCTCTGAAACCTACAGGCATCTCGACTGGGAGACGTTCGAGCGGGTTCTCGATTTCGTCGCCACCGGCGGCTACGCACTGAAGAGCTACGATCAATATGCCAAGCTGCGGAAAGGCCAGGACGGGCTTTGGCGGATTTCCCACCCGAAGATCGCGCAGCAATACAGGCTGAATGTCGGCACCATCGTCGAAGCACCGATGCTCAAGGTGCGGCTGGTGCGCTCCAAGGCTTCCGGGCGAAGAACACCCGTCGGCCGCGGCGGGCGTGTTCTGGGTGAGATGGAAGAGTATTTTCTGGAGCAGATGGCGCCGGGCGACACGTTTCTTTTCGGCGGCGAGGTGGTGCGTTTCGAGGGCATCCGCGAAAACGAGGCCTATGTCTCGCGCACCACATCGGACAATCCGATGATCCCGTCCTACATGGGCGGAAAGTTTCCGCTCTCCACCTATCTCGCTGAAGGCGTCCGCACGATGCTGGCGACACCCGAGAGCTGGAAGGCGCTGCCCGAACAGGTGCGCGACTGGCTGAACATCCAGAGGGAGAAATCCGTCCTGCCTGCAAGGGACGGCTTGCTGGTGGAGACGTTTCCGCGCGCCAACAAGCACTACATGGTCTGTTATCCGTTCGAGGGACGATTGGTGCACCAGACACTTGGCATGCTGCTGACCAAGCGTCTGGAGCGGCTGGGTGCGAACCCGCTCGGCTTCGTCGCCAACGACTATGCGCTTGCCATATGGGGCCTCGGAGACCTGTCTCTGCTGTTTTCTTCCGGCAGAATTCCTCTCGACCAATTGTTCGAGGAAGACATCCTCGGCGACGATCTCGATGCCTGGCTCGCCGAATCCAGCCTCATGAAACGTACGTTTCGTAATTGTGCTGTCATTGCCGGTCTGATCGAACGCCGCCATCCGGGGCTGGAGAAGTCGGGCCGGCAGGTAACCGTATCCTCGGACCTGATCTATGACGTGCTGCGAGCCCATGAACCAGACCACATATTACTCAAGGCAACCTGGAACGACGCCGCCGAAGGACTTTTGGATATCTCGCGTTTGGGGGAACTTCTTGCCCGGATCCGCGGACGAATCACGCATACTGAACTTCCGCACGTCTCTCCCCTTGCCGTGCCAATTCTCCTGGAAATAGGGAAGGAACCGGTCTACGGGGAGGCCATGGACACGCTGTTGGCAGAGGCAGCCGAAGAACTCGTACTGGAGGCTATGGAATGAGTGCCCTGACATCCCATTTGCGCAAATATGCTGCTGCGCCGGTATGTCATGACATTCAGATCAATGGCCAGCTGGTCGGTCTGCACGACAGCGGGATCTTGTGGTGGCCGGACGAGTCCACCCTGATCGTCGCGGATCTCCATCTTGAAAAAGGGTCCAGCTACGCCCGACGCGGTGTGATGCTTCCGCCCTATGACACCGGAGCAACGCTGGAGAAACTTGCCGGCGTAATCGATGCCTTCGATCCGGCTTGCGTCATTTGCCTTGGCGACAGTTTCCACGATCCCGACGGCTCCGACCGGTTGCCAGCGCCCTACCGCGCGATGCTGACGACCCTTCAGCTCGGCCGTGAATGGATCTGGGTCACGGGAAACCACGATCCGATTGCACCGGTGCGCCTGTGCGGTGTAACGGTTGACGAAATCACCATCGGCCCGCTGACCTTCCGGCACGAACCAATCGAGAAGGTCGGTTCCACGTCGACCGCAGGAGAAATCTGCGGACATCTGCATCCGGCCGCCCGCGTGCGCCGCTTCGGCCGCTCGATCCGGCGGGCCTGCTTCGTTACCGACGGCACCCGTCTTGTCCTGCCCGCCTTTGGCGCGTTGACCGGCGGCCTCAATGTCACCGATGAAGCCTATGGCATGCTCTTCCGGCGACGGCAGTTTTCCGTTTTCATGCTCGGTAATGACCGCCTGTTCCCCTTTACTGCCAGCCGTCTGGTCGGGGACTGACACTTCATCTGCCGCTTGTGCTCATGGCTGCCGTTGGCTAAGCCAGAGCTATGCTGACGAATTCTCCCGAACAAGCTTGCCACTCCGTCCATACCGACAGTGCTTCGCCAGCAATCGCTGCACTGAGTGATGCCGTTCGGAAGTTTGCGAAAACGGAAGGGGTCGCTCCGTCCCCACTCGGCTCCGTCTGGGCTTTGAAACTGTCGGAATGCCTTCCCTATCACCGTGGCCGGAACAAGGGACTTTCGGTCGCCGTTGCCGTATCCGGGCTGAAACGCGTTTGCCTGGGTGACAAGCAGATCGTCAATGACCCCGGCCACGTGATCGCGTTTCATGGTGACGCTTCTTACAGCGCAGTTGTCGAGGGCACACCGGCAAAGCCCTATCTGGCCCTCAAACTGCAATTGTCACCTGAGCTGATTGCTCAAACACTGGTTCGCCTTGCCGAAACCGATGCCCATACGTCTTCCCCGGCCAAAGGCGCGCTTATCTCCTGTGAACCGCTGGACGATGAACTTGCCGGTTCGCTGCTGCGCCTCGTCACCTCTTTTCGGGATCCGGCCGACTGCCATGTGCTGGCACCGCTGTGCCTGCAGGAAATCTGTTACCGGATCCTGCGGTCCGACGCCTTTGGCGTCTTGAGGACCCTGGTTAGTGCAAGGGATGAAAGGCTGGTCAAGGCCTTGCGCTATATCGAGACCCATGCGGCACAACCGGAGCTGACGATTGCCGAAATCGCAGCCGAAGTTGCCATGAGCCCCTCCCATTTCGCACATGGTTTCACTGCTCTGTTCGGTCAGTCCCCGCTTCAATACCGCAAGCAGGTACGTCTCGACCGCGCCCGGCAACACCTACTGACGTCAAACGCCAGCGTGGCTCGTGCAGCCGAGGCTGCCGGCTATGCAAGCACGTCTCACTTCACGCGTGATTTCAAATCGGCTTTCGGTTTGGCTCCGCGCCAATATGCCGAAACTCTGGACCCGCCTCGCCAGAACGGTACTTGAGGAAAGTTCCGCAGGATCGGGCAGCCGTTCAGCAGGAATGGATCTGTCGCCAGCTACCTTGGCTGTTTATCCCATGCCGGCAACATACAGCCGACGCGGAAAGGATCCCCCATGGCCATCAAAGTTGTCGTTCAATTCAAGGCTCTCAAGGACCGGCAAGAGGCGTTTGAAACCATCATGCACTCGGTTTCGGCCGAGCTTCCGGGCGTGTCCGGATGTCAGGGTGTCGAGGTTCTGAAGGACCTGGACGATGCATGCCGCTTCACGCTTGTCGAAAGCTGGGAAAACGAAGCAATCCACAAGGCACATATCGACGGACTCATTGCTGATGGAACCTGGGCCATGATTTCCGGTCATCTCGCCGAAGATCCGGTAAGTGGCTATTTTCAGACGCTCTAGCGATCGGGCAAGGTCGTCACTTCAGGCGGCCTTTTCTCGCCTGCCTTCACCCAAGCAATGATCAGTTCGTAAAACACCGCCAGGATGACGGGCCCGAGGAAGAGACCGATCAAGCCATAGGCAATGGTGCCGCCGAGAACGCCGATCAGGATCACCAGCATCGGCACGTTGAGGCCACGGGACATCAGGATTGGCCGCAAGACATTGTCGATGAGCATCACCGGAACCATCAGCACGGTGAACAGGAGTGCCGGCACCAGTTCCCAGGAGCTCCAGGCCCAGATGATCGTGGGAATAATCACCAGTGCCGGACCAATCTGGATGATGCACAGGATCAGCGCCACGAAGGTCAGGACGCCGGCAAGCGGCACGGAAAACGATATCAGCACGATCCCCGTCAGCAGCCCCTGGACGACAGCAACACCAATGACACCGCGCGAGACGTTGCGGATGGTGGCACCGGCCAGATCGACAAATTCCGATCCGCGCGGCGCGATGATGCGGTCGGCAAACAGCTTGCTGCCCTTTGCCAGAGACGGGGCCGGCACAAACAGGCAGCCTGCGAGTACGATGGAGACGATGAAGAACAGCACGCTGCCACTGAGCGAAGCCAGAACACCGAGGATGCGGCTGCCGGCCGGAACCAGCGTCGGCCCGACCTTGGCCAGGAGTTGTTCCAGCCCCTGACCGGCGAGTTGCCAGATCTCGGAAATCTTGGCACCGACGACCGGCAACCCGGCGAGTTTCTCAGGCAGGGGCGGCAGCTTGAGGACGCCGTTCGCCATGCCGTGGTACCAGCCCTGAAGCGTGTCCACGAGACTGACGATCAACACGGCAACGGGACCGATCACGATTGCAAGACAGCAGAGCGTGATCAGGACTGCTGCAAGAACCTTTCGTCCACCAAGCCTGGCGACGAGCCAGTCAAACACCGGATAGAGTGCGACCGTCAGCACAACCGCCCAGACCAGGAACAGAAAGAACGGCGCGACGAGCTGAAGTGAAAAATAGGCAAAGAGCCCCAGAACGCCTAGGCGGATGGCGATATCGATGACCTTTGCATCCAGTGTCGGGTCAGGTTTCACAACTGTTTCCACCCGTGGTGTGGATGAGGGTTCTTCTGTCATGTCCGCCTGCCCCAACAGCCTGAAAAATCTTTGGACTCGAGAATAGCCGCGGCGGCGGCAAGCGCCAGCGGAAAGTGCGCGAACATGCGGTTTCCGACGATAACATTCGGCGTTCAGTCAGATGGGTAAGCCCGGTAGGACACAATCGGCTCGAGAAGACGAAATCGGGCGGGCCGAGATCGGGTCTGCCTAGTCCTTGCGGAAGATCACACCGGCGAGCCAGCCTGTGAAAATGGCCAGTGACACCGCGAGGAGGCCATAGAAGAACGGATAGGACTGCGCCAATTCAAAGGTGACCTGTTCGAAACCGCTTTTGGCAACAGCCAGCGTCTGCTCCGTCTGGGCCACCACCTCGCCGTGGAGGAAGAGGAAGCTTTTGACCTTGTAGTCGCCCACGGGGATGTTGGCTGGCAGGGGGATATTTGTTCGGAACATTGTGTCGGTCAGAAAGGTGATCGAGGTCTGCTGTTCCGAGTAAAGACCCATCTGCTCCCGCAGCCGGACGAAGGCGCGGCGAAAATCATCCCTGTCTGACAGAGCGACATTGGAAACGCCCGAGACAGCCAGGTTGATGTGGTTGAGGCCGATGCCAAGGTCGTCAAGAACCGTGCGGTTCGCAAGGTTGCCGATATTGATGGTGCTGGCGACCGCGTAGTAGGAAGGGACGTTCTGGAACCGCTCGGCCTCCCGGTTCACCCAAACGCCCAGAAAACGGCCCTTGCGCCGCGTGGTGATGTCCTGCGGTGGCCCCTCCACGACGATGGCCAGTTCATAGCCGCTCGGATCGTTGGGTTGGCGCTCGATGTTGCTGGCCTGCCCGAAGATGACGATTTCCGTGCCCGTGAAATTGGACTGGATCGAGATCAGATCCGAGGACAGGGACGTCACCAGTTCCTGGTTCGGCCGGCTCTGGGCAGCAGCGCCGGTTACCAGGCCAACGACAATCGACAGAAGCAGGATCAGCCGGCTCATGCCCCTGCCCCCTTCCGGATCGCGATGGAATAGAAATCGTCCGGTGTCAGCAGCAGGTCGACCGCAAAGCGCAAGCCGACAGCCAGGACCAGAAGCGCAAGCAGCAGACGCAATTGATCGCCGCGCAGGTTCTGGCCCATGCGAGCCCCGAACTGGGCTCCGATCACACCCCCGACCATCAACGTCATGGCCAGAACGATGTCGACAGTCTTCGTGCCCATGGCATGGAACACGGTCGCGGCTGCCATTGTGAAAAGGATCTGGAACAGGGATGTGCCGATGACGATGCTGGTGGGCACACGCAGCAGGTAAATCAGCGCAGGCACCATCATGAAGCCGCCGCCGATCCCCAGGATCGTGCCGAGAAAGCCGATGATCGCGCCAAGGCCGACAACCGGGATGATGCTCACATAAAGCTTGGAGCGCCGGAAACGGACCTTCAGCGGCAGCCCGTGGATCCAGTTATGCTGACCGGGTTTGCGGGCTTTGGGCGCAACGCCGGACTTGCGCCGACGGATGGCACGGATGGATTCGAACAGCATCAGGCCGCCAATGGCGCCCAGGAACGTCACATAGGACAGCGAAATCACGACATCCAGCTGACCGATGGACTGCAGAACCTCAAACAATATGACGCCGATAAACGACCCTATGACACCGCCGCAGAGCAGGATTGTGCCAAGTTTCAGGTCGATGGCCTTTCGTCGCCAATAGGTGACGACAGCCGATGACGAAGAGGCAACCACCTGCGTGGTGACGGTGGCAACGGAAACAGCGGGCGGGATACCGGAGAAGATCAAAAGCGGTGTCAGCAGGAAGCCACCGCCGATACCGAACAGCCCCGACAGAAAACCCACGGCGCCGCCCATGCCGAATATCACGAAGATATTCACCGGAATCTCGGCTATGGGCAGGTATAATTGCACGGGATCAACCGGAAAACTGCAGAAATGACTGCGTAAAGATTACGATGAAATGGTTAAAGACCTGTAGAGTCCAGCATGTCAACCGGCCAGCAGGTCTGTTTGGTTCGGTTCGCCGATTTTAGACAAGTGCCAGGCGGAATTCGACCATTGCGTTGCGCAAATATCCCGCGTTCCGGTCTGTTTTTGAAACCACGCCCATAGTGCTTCACGTTCGAATATCTGACTGCATTCAGGCTCTGCCTTTTCCATCGGCAAATTGCCTGTAGCGCCGTTACCGAAGAAAATTCCATTTCGTGTCACCGTGAAAAAACAATGTGGGCCGCAATGTGAAAACACCCAGCCGGGCATCTGGCCTGGCTGGGTGCTTGTTTCATCAGGTCGCCGCTTGTCGCGCCCACCCCGGATACACCAAGGGATGGTCTAGATCGCCTGGCTCTTCAACTCGTCCAGCAGACGGTTGTCGACTTCTCCGGTTTCCGGCATTCCGATGCTCCGCTGGAAGGCGCGGATCGCGCTGCGGGTGCGCGGACCCATCTGGCCGTCCGGGGTACCGGTGTCAAAACCAAGGTAGTTGAGCTTGTCCTGGGCTTCCTTGACCATGGCCGTGTTGTCGGGTGCCTGGATCGACACCTTTTCCGCCGGCAATGTAGCGCTGTCCACCCAACCCGGCTCCATCGTCACCTTGTTGGCTGCCGCGTTCGGCGTCTTCAGCTTGAAGTTTTCAACCGCGAGCCGAGCATTGGCGAGGGTTTCCTGATCCATCATGTTGGCGACATCGTCGCGGCGCTTGGCTGCTTCCGGATCGCCCTGATCGGCCGCAATCGCGAACCATTTGTAGCTGGCTACCAGGTCCTTATCGACGCCGATGCCTCCGGCATAGAGGATGCCCAGGTTGAACAGGCTGTCTTTGACGCCGAAATTGGCGGCTTCTTCGAACCACTTGGCAGCAGCTGCATAGTCAGGCTGTTCACCGCCTCCCTCGGCATAAAGAACCGCGAGGTTGTGCATGGCCTTCGCATTACCGGCTTCGGCCGCCTTGGAATACCAGGCCTTTGCCTTCGGCAGGTCCTTGTCGACACCACGGCCTTTTTCGTAGAGGCTTGCGAGCCTGTACTGGGCAGGCGCGAGACCCTTGTCGGCCGCTTTCTGATACCAGACTGCTGCCTTGGACAGATCCGCCGACACACCGCTGCCTTCGGTGAATTTCACACCCACCAGGAATTCTGCAGCCGCATTGCCACTGGCAGCAGCGCTACGCAGCGCCATCGGGCCAACGCCTTCCGGTGGCAGGTTTGCAAGGAGGCTTGCCGGAGCGCCGGCTTCGCTTGCCGGTTGGAACCCGGACACAGTGCTTTCACCTGCTTCGCCGAAGCTGCTTGCAACGCCTGCGGGCGGCGCGAACGCCAGTTCGGTTTCAGGGGCAAGCGGACCGGACGCGGAAGCAGCCTCAACATTGTTGCTTTCGGTGACCGGTGTCGTTTGCGGCGGCGCGGACTGCGCTGATGCAACAGCCGGGGCCTGTTCTGACATCGTGTCGGCCGTCTCGTCCGGCATCGTGCTGGCAGCCCCGGATTCTGCGCCTTCGGCCGCAGATCCGACGCCGCGGCTTTCTGCCAGAGCGACCTCGCTAGTAACCTCAACGTCCGGCTGCACGTCGGCTTGTACCGGAGCAGCGTCTGCCATTTCCGGCGCAGGAACCGCTTCAACGGTTTCCGGCGTGTTCGCGGCAAGCTGATCGGCCTCTTCCGGGCCACCGGTTGCCAGGCGGAACACCTGCAGTGTTCCGATCAATAGGACAACGGCGGCAGCTGTATAGAGAATGGCCCGACGACGGCCGCTGGAGGCTTGCGGAGCTTCCGGTGCCGGTCGATCACCCGGCAGAACGGCAGAATCCTGGGTTTCAAACGCCTGATCGGCAACGTCCTCGGCATTCAGCTCCAGATCGCCAACCGGCTCGGCCTTGTCTTCCTTCGCAGCGGACTTGTCGCGCTTGAGAACGTTGCGCAGCCAGCCGACACGGGCCTTGCCGCGTTCCTCGTCGGCAGCTTCAGGTTCTTCCGTTACCTTCTGCCGCTTTTCCAGCTGGGCAGCTTCCGCCGAAGCTGCCTGTGCTGCACGGCGGGCAGCTGCGATGAAGTCTGCCTTGCGATCACGGGTCCGGTCATCGGCGCGCGGTGCCTGCGGTGCATCAGCGGGCTGCTGCTCGCCTTCCGTCTTCCTGGCCTGTGGGGCCTTGGAGAACAACGGGGCCGGTTCATCAACCTTGATCGGGGAGAAGCTGGAGGCCGGCGTTTCACCGAAGTGGTCGGCACGTTCCAGGTTGTCCAGGCGCTCAGTCAGAGAGCCCAGCACGGACTTGACCCCGTCAAAGGTGTTCCGCGTCCGTTCGTCAGTACCTTCAGCAGCGTCAAGCAACCGCTTCAGATCGGACTGAAGCTCCGTGATGGCCTGATCGTACTGGCCGTTTCTCGGTGCCGGTGCGCTTTCGATCGCTTCCCTTGCCGCTTCGCGGGCGATGCCCACGACGTCTGAGCGGGTTTTTTCCAGGCCCTTCTCGATCCGCTCCAGGAACGGTGAGAACTGCTCCATGCTGAACGCCTGAGTGGACGTGCTTTCGATCTGTTCCGCGAGCGCGGCAACCTTGGCTCCAAGCTGTTCGAAGCGGCTGTCGTCGGTAACTTCGGCACCTTTCGAAACGATCTGTGCCAGATCGGCAATCCGCTGCTCTAGCGCTTCTGTCGATGCCGGTGCCGACACGCTGGCACGCATGGATCCGATCTCGGCGCGCAGCTTGTCGAGGTCCGATGTCGTGACCGTGTCTTTCGGCTGATCCAGACGAGCAGTCAGATCGTTCAACCGCTCCTGAAGCTGGGCCATGAACTTGGTGTCCGGCGCATTGCCGCCGGACCGCATCGCGGCTGCATCCAGAACCGGCACCGGGCGCGCAGACTTCTTTTCGATCGCGTCGATCTTGCCGGAGATCGTTTCCAGACGCTGCTCCAGCGCTGCAAAAGCGCCCGTGTCTGTCGACGGAAGCGGACCTGCCTGCTCCATCCTCTCGAGACGGTCAACGATTTCGTCTAGGCGCCGGTCAACCTGACCCAGATGCTGAGTGTCCACCGGAGCTGCACGGTCATCGGCCATCATGCCGACGATGTCTTCCAGGCGGCCCTGCAGCCTGGAGATCGTTTCCGGCTCGGGCATGCGCTGTTCCATGGCGGACAGACGGCTGTCCAGGCCGCGCTGTTCCCGGGCCAGGACTTCCAGATCGTCGAGGCGGCCGGACACGAACTTCATCCGGTCATCAATACCCTCGACAAGACCCTTGATATCGATCTGTTCGACAAAGCCGCGCACTTCACGCAGTTCCGCGCGAAGCGGTTCGATATCGGCATGGCCCTTGCGCTGCAGGAGCTCTTCCATGCGTTCAGCAATGCTGACGACCCGGTCTTCCAGCACCATCATGTGCTCGGACCGCGGCAGCGCGGCAAAGGCGTCCTCGATTTCATTCAGGCGCGCGGTCACACCGCGCAGGACGCGGGGATCCACAGACGCACGGGACAATTCATCAAGACGCTGCAGGATATGGGCATACCCGTGCTCGAGGGTCTGGAGAGCCCCTTCCACGTTCGTGCGGCCGACCATGTCCTTCAGGTCGGCGACTTCCTTGCGGATCTCGCGGGCAAGCTGGTCGTTCTTCTTGTCGGCACGCAGACGCTCGACCATGTCGGACAGGCGACGCAGTTCCGCATTCTGCCGGCTCACGGTTTCGTTGGTGCCGCGCGACAGGCCGCCAAGTGCCTCGCGCAGCGAACCAAGCTCATCGCGAACCTGATTGAAGGCCTGTTCCTGCGGCGCTCTCAATGCGTCGATGCGGCGGCCAAGGTCCTTGTAGATATGCATGGACGCTTCGCTTCTGGAGCGTACGTCCCGGTCGCGCTGGCGAGAGGGCTGCGGCGCATATTGCGCTTCGTAGGCATCGTCCTCGTCATAATAGGGTTCGTCAGCCGGCAGATTGTCGATGGCATAGCTCCCCGGGCGAGGACGTGGCTTCGGCGCCGGCCGAAGCGGCTCATCCCGGTAGTCCGCGCGATGCTCCTGACGATAGTCTTCCCGCGGGTCCGGTCTCGCAAGCCCCTGCACCTGTTCGTCCAATCGGTCGAGCGCACCCATGACTTCATCAATGCCCGGCTCACGGCGAGACACCCTGCGGCGCGGCGCAGACTGGTGAGGCTCCGGCCGACGCACTTCGGGCCGGCGTGGTTCCGCCTGGTCGGCCAGAAGCCGGTCCAGCTCGTCGGCCACGGCGTCGAGATCCTCGTCACGTTCCTCGGAGGGATAACGGTCATTTTTGCCAAGCGCCGTTGCAGTGCGCGTCAACCGTTCTATGCGGTTTCGCGCTGGCTCGCGGCGTGGTGCATCGTAAAAGTCGTCGCCTTCATACGCATCACGGCCGCGGCGTCCTGCCTCGTTTTTCTTCCAAGCCGGCATCTCTTGACCCTGGGCTGACGGTCATTCAGACCGCTGATGAAACAGGCTGCGCCATGATTCCGTCGAGGACGGGACAGGCACAGCGTTTTGAAAGACTTTGTCGTTTTAGGGTAAACAGGCCGTTAATTGGCCTTGCTAAATGCGAAAACAGACCGTTTTCGAATGAAAATCCGATGTTCACGCGATCAGGGTGACGCGAATCGGCAAACGCTGCGTTAACGAATTTTTCCCCTGCGACCTTCCGTGACTGGACCTTAACGCAAACGTAAGCTAAACAGTGCGCAAGAAACCGGCTGAGCCACTGTGCACACAACCGCATCGCCTGAGAACGCACTGGAGATCATGTCTTCGGAGCGGGTTTCGAAAACTGCAAAACATCAACGATGAGCCGGACAACGGCTGAAAAACGAGAACAAACTGCTATGAGCGAAGCGCTTTCGATCCTCAATGAAGACGATCTTGTGGACGTTGTGTCCGCAAACGACGACAGCACAAAGAAAACCCAGTTCACAATCGGCGACCTGGCGAAAGAATTCGACTGCACCCTGCGCACGCTGCGCTTTTACGAAGACAAGGGGTTGCTCAACCCCAAGCGCGACGGCCTGAACCGCGTCTATAACCGCCGCGACCGTGCCCGCCTGAAACTGGTACTGATGGGCAAACGCGTTGGCTTCTCCCTGTCCGAGATCCGCGACATGCTCGACCTTTACGACCTGCGCGACGGTCAGGTGACGCAGCTCCGCGTCGCCCTGTCCAAGTTCAACGAGCAGATCGCCGTTCTGGAAGATCAGCGCAAGGACATCGAACAGGCCATCGAGGAACTGTCGCGCACTGTCGAGATCGTTTCCGGCATGCTGAAGCACAAGGAAGCGGAAGAGGCATAAGTCCCTTTCCTTTCGACCTCAGAGTTTTGAAACCGCTGGCGGCAACGCCGGCGGTTTTTGTTTGTGCGTCCGCCAACTTGCAATTTTTGCGAGAATTGACGCCCTTTTTCCAAAACTGTGAAATTTCCCAAAAACGACACCTCGCAACACGATTTCGCGCACGGGACCTTCGGAAATCATTCCCATCAGCATGTTTTAGGCGTATTTTTTTGACAACCCTTCCGTTGGGACACCACTTGCCGGGCAATAACAACACGCGTATATAGGCCTCAAGGTGACGTTTACGGAAACGTAAGGTCGAGACATAAACGGCAGATCTGGGAGGATTTCCATGCCGAGCTATACCGCTCCCGTCGATGACACGCTTTTCCTGTTGAAGGACGTGTTCGGCTATGACCGATATTCCAACCTGCCAGGTTTTTCCGATGCACCTCTCGACCTTGTGGAAGCGATCTTGCGCGAAGGTGGCAAGTTCGCGGAAGAAGTTCTCCAGCCGTTGAACCAGACCGGCGACAGCGAAGGCTGCACGCGCAACGACGACGGCACGGTCACGACACCAAAAGGCTTTCTGAAAGCCTACAAGGCGTTTTGCGAAAACGGCTGGGGTACCTTGTCGGCGGACGCGAATTACGGCGGACAGGGCCTGCCGCATACTCTGACCACCGTCTTCAATGAATTTGCCTCTTCGGCAAACATGGCCTTTTCCATGTACCCGGGCCTGACTGCAGGGGCCGTTGCGGCCCTAACGATCCACGGCACGGATGATCAGAAGCAGACATACCTTCCCAACATGATCGCCGGAACCTGGACCGGCACCATGAACCTGACCGAACCGCACTGCGGAACGGATCTCGGCCTCATCCGCACCAAGGCGGTGCCGCAAGCCGACGGCTCCTACAAGATTACCGGTACCAAGATCTTTATCTCAGCCGGTCAGCACGACATGGCGGAAAACATCATCCACCTGGTGCTGGCCCGCATCGAGGGCGCCCCGGAAGGCACCAAGGGCATTTCGCTGTTTGTCGTGCCCCGCAACGCGATCGGCGACGATGGCTCGGTGGGAGACAACAATGGCGTTTCCTGCGGCTCGATCGAGCACAAGATGGGCATTCACGGCAACGCCACCTGCGTGATGAACTACGACGATGCCACCGGCTGGCTGATCGGCGAAGAGAACAAGGGCCTGCGCGCCATGTTCACCATGATGAACGAGGCCCGCCTCGGCGTTGCGGTTCAGGGGCTCTCCCAGTCGGAGGTCGCCTATCAGAATGCCGTCATCTACGCCAAGGATCGCATCCAGGGGCGCGCCCTCACCGGACCGAAAAACCCGGACAAGCCCGCCGACCCGATCATCGTGCATCCGGACGTACGCCGTACCCTGATGCAAATCCGCTCGTTCAACGAGGCCGCCCGTGCTCTCGTCATCTGGACCGCGCTTCATGGCGATGTCTCGCACAGGTCCGACGACGAGAAGTCCAAGCAGTTCTCCGACGACATGATGGGGCTGATGACACCCGTGCTCAAGGGCGTTCTGACCGACACCGGATTTGCCAATGCGGTCAATGCCCAGCAGCTTTATGGTGGCCATGGCTACATCAGCGAGTGGGGCATGGAGCAGTTCGTTCGCGATGCCCGTATTGCCATGATCTACGAAGGCGCCAACGGCATCCAGGCACTGGACCTCGTCGGCCGCAAGCTGCCCGCGAACGGCGGTCGGGCTGTCATGAGCTTCTTCAACGAGGTCAATACCTTCCTGAAGGAGAACAAGGACAACGAGGCCCTTGCCGCCTTCACCGGGCCATTGAAGAAGGGCATGGACGATCTTCAGGCCGCGACCATGTGGTTCATGAACAACGCCTTGAAGAACCCGGACAACGCCGGTGCCGGCTCCGTCGACTACATGCATCTCTTCGGGCTTGTTGCCCTTGGCTACATGTGGGCGAAGATCGCAAAGGCCATTCAGGAAAAGGTCGCGGAAGGCGCAGGCGAAAAGGCTGAATGGCTGGAAACCAAGCTGACCTTCGGGCGTTTCTTCATGGAACGCACCTTGCCGGAAACGGGCGCGCATCTTGCCCGAATCTCGTCCGGGTCCGAAACCATGATGTCGGTTGCCGCGGACGCTTTTTAAAGCGTCCGGGGGCCAGCTCGCTGATGGCGGAAATTTGAGCCCGCAAATCGAAACCGGCGGCTATAGTCGCGTTCCAATTTGATTTGCGAGGGGAATTTCAAGTTATGGCTGAATACGTTCTTCACTGCATGGCCCAGTCGGGACACTCCTACAAGGTGGCCCTGATGCTGGAGCTGTGCGGCGCCGACTGGAAGCCGGAGTGGGTCGACTTCTTCAACGGGGTCACCCGAACCGAAGAATTCCGGGACACGCTGAACGAGATGGGTGAAGTGCCGGTGCTTGTGCATGGTGACGACATCCTGACCCAGTCCGCCGTCATCATGGACGACCTGTCCGAGAAGTTCGGCGCCTTTGGCTGGGAAAACGATGAAGAGCGGCGGGAAATCCTGCGCTGGACGATTTTCGACAACCAGAAGGTTTCCGGCTTGCTCGGTCCGTTGCGCTTCCTGCGCACGCTGATGAAGACCGGCGAGACGGACGTGGTCAAATGGCTCGACGGGCGGTCGAAATCCGCCCTTGCCATCCTGGACAAGCATTTCGCGAAGAATGACTTCGCCATCGGCAAGAAGCCGACAAGCGCGGATTTCTCGCTGTGCAGCTACCTCTTTTACGAAGGTGAGCTCGGGATCGATCTCGAGGCTTATCCGAATGTCACCAAGTGGCTGGGGCGGATCAAGGCTCTGCCCGGCTGGAAACATCCTTACGACCTCATGCCCGGCCATCCCTTGCCGGATAAGACCTGAGGCCAATCCGATCTAGAGGAGGATCTGATGCCCGAAGCCTATATCTACGACCACGTGCGCACGCCGCGCGGACGCGGCAAGAAGGACGGTTCGCTGCACGAAGTGCCCGCCGTCCGGCTTGCGGCCACCGCGCTGGAAGCGATCCGCGACCGGAACGGTCTCGACACGACCCGGGTGGACGACGTTGTCCTGGGCTGTGTCGACCCGGTCGGGGAAGCCGGAGGCGACATTGCCCGTGCGGCGGTGTTTGCGGCCGGTTACGACAAGTCGGTTCCGGGCATGCAGATCAACCGCTTCTGCGCCTCCGGTCTCGACGCGGTCAACATGGCTTCGGCCCAGGTCATGGCAGGCCAGCACAAGCTGGTAATCGCCGGCGGCGTGGAAAGCATGAGCCGTGTCGGCCTTGGCGCTTCCGGCGGTGCCTGGCCGATCGAGCCGCAGGTGGCCATCCCCTCTTATTTCATGCCCCAGGGCGTCTCGGCTGATCTGATTGCCACCAAATACGGTTTTTCGCGCGATGACTGCGATGCCTATGCGGTGGAAAGCCAGAAGCGCGCCGGCAAGTCCTGGGAAGATGGCCGGTTCTCCGGATCCGTCGTGCCGGTGAAGGACGTCAACGGCATCACCATTCTTGACCGGGACGAGCACATGCGGCCGGAAACCGACATGCAGTCGCTCGCCTCGCTCAACCCCTCCTTCGAAATGATGGGCAACATGGGCGGTTTCGATGCGGTCGGCATCCAGGCGCATCCGGAAATCGAAAAGATCACCCATGTGCACCACGCCGGCAACTCCTCCGGCATTGTCGATGGAGCTGCCGCCGTTCTGATCGGTTCCAGCACCGCAGGCCGTTCCTCCGGCCTGAAGCCGCGTGCACGCATCAAGGCTTTCGCCAATATCGGTTCCGAACCGGCCCTGATGTTGACCGGTCCGGTGGATGTTACCGAAAAGCTTCTGAAAAACGCCAAGATGGACATCAAGGACATTGATCTCATCGAGATCAACGAAGCCTTTGCCTCCGTCGTCCTGCGTTACCAGCAAGCCTTCGATCTTGATCCGGCAACGGTCAACGTCAACGGCGGTGCGATTGCCATGGGCCATCCTCTCGGCGCCACCGGCGCCATGATCCTTGGCACCGTGCTCGACGAACTGGAACGCCGCGATCTCAACACCGCTCTCGTCACGCTGTGCATCGGCGCGGGCATGGGAACAGCGACCATCATCGAGCGGGTCTGATCATGATCAGCAACATCGACAGGGAATTCGCCCAGATCACTGACTACTGGTCGCCGCGTGTGGTGGCCGACGTCAACGACCAGAGCGTCAAGCTTGCGAAGCTGAAAGGCGAGTTCGTCTGGCACGACCACCAGGACGAGGACGAGCTCTTCTTCATCATCAAGGGCAGCCTCACCATCCGCTACCGCGACCGGGACGATGTCGTCCTGAACGCCGGCGACATGCACGTCGTGCCCAAGGGCGTCGAGCACAATCCGCTCGCAGAAGACGAATGCTGGGTGATGCTGTTCGAACCCGCAGAGACCAAACACACCGGCGACGTTGTCGTCGACGGCACGAAGACGGCTGCGCAACAGCGCGCCCATCTGCAGTCGACCGGCGCCTGACCCGAGGAGGACCATCAAATGAGCTACAAGAATTTCACCGTTGAAACCGATGAGGACGGTTTTGCCCTGATCACCTGGGACATGCCGGAAAAATCGATGAACGTCATCGATCTGTCGGTCATGGACGAGCTGGATGCGATTGTCGACCAGGTGGCAAGTGACGACGCCATCAAGGGGGCCGTGATCACGTCCGGCAAGTCCGCCTTTTCCGGTGGTGCCGACCTGACCATGCTGGAAGGGCTTCTGAAGGACTTCCACATCAAGCGCGGTAACGATGCGGAAGCTGCAGCCAAGGCTCTGTTCGAAGGATCGCGCAAGCTTTCTCAGGTCTACCGCAAGCTGGAAACCTGCGGCAAACCGTTCGTCGCCGCCGTTGCCGGCACCTGCATGGGCGGCGGTACCGAGCTGGCACTGGCCTGTCATGGCCGCGTCGTTGACGAAGGCCTGAAGATGGGTCTGCCGGAAGTCAAGGTAGGCCTCTTTCCGGGCGCCGGCGGCACCCAGCGTGTCATGCGCATGACGGACGGACAGCAGGGCATGCAGTTCCTGCTCCAGGGCCGCACCCTGCGGGCACCCCAGGCCAAACAGATGAAACTGGTGGATGAAGTCGCCCCGACCAAGAAACTGGTCGCCGCCGCCAAGAAGATGCTGAAGGCAGGCCTCGACCCGGTCAAGGACTGGGACAAGAAGGGTTACAAGCTGCCAAACGGCAAGGTCTATTCCCCAGCCGGTTTCCAGTTCTGGCCGGCCGCCAATGCGATCTACCGCCGCGAGACCTATGACAACTATCCGGGTGCCCGCTACCTGCTGCGCTCCGTCGTCGAAGGTCTGCAGCTGCCGATGGATCTCGCGCTTCAAGTGGAAAGCCGCTACTTCGCCAAGGTGCTGCAGGCCCCGGAAGCCGCCAACATGATCCGCTCGCTGTTCGTCTCCATGCAGGAGCTGAACAAGCTGGCCCGCCGCCCGGTGGATCAGCGTCCAAACAAGATCCGCAAGATCGGCATTCTCGGCGCAGGCTTCATGGGTGCAGGCATTGCCTATGTTACGGCACAGGCGGGCATCGACGTCGTCCTGATCGACCGCGACCAGGAAGCCGCCGACAAGGGCAAGGCTCATTCAGAAGAGCTGATCACCAAGGCGATCAAGCGTGGCCGGGCGAGCGAGGAGCAGAAGGAAAAGCTGCTGTCGAAGATCACCGCCACCGTCGATTATGAAGCCCTGGCAGATTGCGATCTGGTGATCGAAGCCGTCTTCGAAGATCGTGAGATCAAGAAGGCGGTGACGGAGAAGGCCGAGGCGGTGATGAAGTCTCGTGCCATCTATGCTTCCAACACCTCGACACTGCCGATCACCTCCCTGGCGCAGGCGTCCAAGCGGCCGAAGAACTTCATCGGCATTCACTTCTTCTCGCCCGTCGACAAGATGATGCTGGTGGAAGTGATCCTCGGCAAGCGCACTTCCGATCGCGCGCTTGCCATGGCGCTCGACTATATCAAGGCCATCAAGAAGACCCCGATCGTCGTCAATGACAGCCGCGGCTTCTATACCTCGCGTGTCGTCATGACCTATATCCGCGAAGGTCTGATGATGCTTGCGGACGGCGTTCCGGCAGCGATGATCGAGAATGCGGGCAAGATGGCCGGCATGCCGGTCGGACCGCTGTCGCTTGGCGATGAAGTGGCGCTGGATCTTGCCTGGAAGATCGTTTCCGCAACTCGCAAGGACCTCGGCGTCAAATATGTCGAAGGCCCACTCGACAACATCCTGGAAGAGATGGTGGTGAAGCAGGAGCGTTTCGGCCGCAAGAACGGCAAGGGCTTTTACGACTACAAGGGCAAGGACAAGAGCCTGTGGCCCGGCATTCCGGAAGTCACCGGTCAGCCGAAACCTGCAGAGAGCTTCAACATCGAGGAACTCAAGCAGCGTCTCCTGGTGATGCAGGCGCTCGAAACCGCCCGCATCTTCGAGGAAAAGTGCCTGACGGACGTGCGTGAAGCCGATGTCGGCTCCATCCTTGGCTTCGGCTTCGCCCCCTATACCGGCGGTACGCTCAGCTATATCGACATGATGGGCACGCCGGCCTTTGTCGACTTGTGCAAGAAGTTCACCCGCAAGTGGGGGCCGCGCTTCAAGCCGAACAAGCTGCTGAAGGATATGGCCAAGGAAAACGAGACGTTCTACGGCAAATTCCCGCCGAAGGCCGAAGCGAAGGTCAAGGACGCAGCCTGATCGACAACCGATGCCGCTTCCGAACGGGAGCGGCATCGGCCTATCGCATTCGCCAGCAATTGTTAGCATTTTACGACAAAACTTGATCCGGCGTGACTTGTCATGCACAGTTCTGCTTGAAATTAAGCATGGGCAGGCTGGAGATACGAATGCCGCTAGATGGCGAATGGGCGCGCTCGGATGTCTTCCGCGTTCTGCGCGACATTTGTTCGAACGCCAATCTGGACTGGCCTCAAATGGCCAGGGACTATGAATTCGATCTCGCCAGCCTGGACGATCCGCAAGGTACCGTGCCGATAGCCGCCTGGCATGCCGTTTTTGAACATATCGCCAATGTTCTGGGCGATGACGCCGTCATGTTCGATCTGTTCAACACGATCGACATCGGCTGCTTTTCAATCTTCGACTATCTGTTTGCCTGCGCTCCGTCACTCAGGGAAGCCTGTCAGGCCTGGGCGAAGTTCAGTCCGATCAGAACCAATGCCTATCGGGTGATTTTCGAGGAAGACGAGACCGGCGGCTTCGTGGAATGGCCTATCCTTGAAGGACGCGGTGAATGGCGACAGAACGTGTTTGGACGCATCGGCTGGGCGACCCAGCAGATTGAACATGCACTCGACATGAAAGCGCCGCCAATCCTTATCGAGCTCGCGACCTCACAACCAAATTGCACGTCCATTTTTCAGAAGAAATATCAGGGCCGGATCAAGTTCGGCGCGACCCGCAACAGGATTTCGTTTCCGAAAACGTTGCTCTCCCGCCCGCTCCGGCGCCACGACGCCCACCTTTACGAGATCATCCTGACGTCTGCGAATTCGGAACTGGAAAGGTTCGGCCAGTTTGAATCTCCGCTGTCGCGCATTGCCAATGAAGTTTCCGCCAGTCTGTCGACCGGGACATGCACCCTGCCGCTCATTTCAGCGAAACTTGGCATGTCGCAGAGGGCGGTGCAGAGGCTTCTGGAAAAGGAAGGCACCAGCTTCCGTCAGCTAAGCGAGGAAGTACGACGTTCCGCAGCCGAACGATATCTTCTGGGAACGGACCTTCCGATGAAGGAGATCGCCTATCTCCTCGGCTTTTCGGAACTGAGCACCTTTTCGCGCGCCGTGAAGACATGGTTTGGCGTCTCCCCCAAGAAGGTTCGGGATGCACCCCGCTCCAGATCTCCTGCTGCTGCTAATTCCACGACGGGGCGCAAGCAACCGATGCAGCGCTCCAAGGTCACGGTGGCGACACCCTCCGCTGTTCGGCAATCCGCTGCCACAAAATGATTTCGTTTCCAGCCCTGGACAGGGCTTGGTCACCGCGAAGCTGTGATGGTTTGAGAATTGCGGCACGGCGGTTACGGGCTTGTCACCACCGTGCCAGAGATCATTCTTGTTGCCGGCGGTTCCGTCGAGAACACTCGACTGAACCCGCCAATACCACTATCGGCTGCTCTTTCATTTGCATGAAGAACAGGACGGGTCGATGGCGGCTGGCCCATCCTGCAGTGTGTGCGCCTTTTCTGCCGGTTCAACACTTGTGCCGGTCCGGCGGCTGTCTTTCACCGCAGGTAGAGGAAGGCAGACCGTCGCGGTTGTGGGTGGCCGCAAACAATCTAGATGCACATTCCTGAAAGTTTAATACGCCAGCAGGGCCTCTGCGTCTTTGGCAGGAAGCGAACAGAACTTTACGAATTACGACACCAAACTTAATTAATAAGAAATTTTACAAACGGCCTTCGCACGAGCTGGAGTTGCCGCCGTGCTTGCCAGGCCTCATTGTAATCGACACCGAATATTCCTAACTTCTGGCCAGGAATGGTAAGCAACGTCATGCAGGAGACACATATGTCCGACACCGGCCTGAGCCGATTTCTGGGAGGTTCACCAGCCCAGGTGCTTTTGCGGCTTGTGTTCCTGTCCTTCGTTGTCGGCATTATCCTGTCCGCGCTGAACCTCGACCCGCTCGACCTGATCACCATGTCGATCGATTTTGTCGAACGCTTGTGGAACATGGGTTTCAACGCCCTTGGACGCCTGGGCAAGTATCTGGTTATCGGCGCAATGGTGGTTGTCCCGATCTGGCTGGTTACTCGCATTCTGGCCATGGGTCGAAACCGCTAGTCCCGGCAGAGGCCTGCGTTTGTCACTTAAGGCAAGCACGCAACCCTTGCGGGAAATTAACCCTTTCTTAATCATAATTAACTGAAACTGGCGGAACCTCCCCGAGCCTTAAGGGGCCCTTGCATGTCCGCCATCGCAACATCGAAATTTGCTGCCTCCTACCAGGCCTACGCCCGCGCGGGTTCTGGTGCGGACAATCGCTCAGGTTCGCTTGCTGCCGCACAAACGCTCACCACGTTTCTTGGGGCCAACGGTTCGGCCGACGACGCGGACAAGGCAAAATCCCTCTTCGAAACCTACAAGGATTCTGTTGAGCTCAGCGACGGCCTCGCCCGGTCGGTAGAGAACAACAAGGATGCGATGCGCAGGCAAAAGATCGAGATGGTCCAGAAGCGCATCGAACGGCTCAAGGAAATGCTGCGGTTCGCAACGCCGGAGCAGGCCAAGCGTCTGCTCAAGGAGCTGAAACAGATCTCCAAGGAGTTCAAGTCCGCCTCCCAGGACCTCAAGTCGGCAGGCCAGGGCTTGAGCGGTGGAGGCGTCGGCACGGGTGTTCTTTCAGGCGCTTCAAACGTCGCCGCCACAGCAGATGTCATAACCGGTGCCGGGACGCAGGTTAATGCAACCTCCGCATTGGTCGAGACGGTTTCTGCGGCAGCGAGCAGTCCCGAGACACAAATTCCGGTATCCGGATCTGAAACGAGTGCTGCGACTTCGGGACCGGAGAGCCAGGCGACGGGTCAGGCTCAGACCGGAGTGGAGCAGGATGGTACTTCCGCAGGCGCACGGGAACCGGACAGCTGGCGGGAAGACCTGAAAGCGGCTGTCCTGACCTACACAGAACAGCAACAGGAAACGAACAAGGCACTCGCCGCAAGCCGCAGGTCCGGGCTGCAGGGCGACAAGGAAGCCCTCGCCAAGATGGCTGAGGACATCAAATCTCTTGCCCAACAGATAGAACGCCTGCTCAAGCGCGATGAGCGCGACACAAAAAAAGATCTGAAAGACGTCCGTGCAGATCTCAAGGACGGCGTCAAGGCACTGAGGGCCTCAGATTTCAGCGCGCAGCCAGGCCCAGCTTCCACCGCGAGCCCTGCGGGTACGGACGGGGTTTCGACCGCAACCGGTTCGACATCGGTCTCCCTGCAGGTGTCCGATATCCTGGTATGAACCGGCTGGCTTTAGCCGGCCACCTGTTCATGCGCCGCAACCATAGTGAAATCTTCAGCCATCACAGCCTTGGCTGTTCGATGCAGTGTCACATGGCGATCGGCCAATTCGTCGATATCCGTCGAATAGCCTCCACCCAGAACTCCTGCCAGCGGCACGCCCGCCTTTCGCACCGTTTCGATGACATAGCGGTCACGCCGGCAAAGCCCCTCTCGTGACAGCGACAGTCTGCCGAGACGATCACCGGCATAGGGATCGACACCGGCATTGAAGAAAACAATGTCCCAGGGCTCCTGGCGCAGCAGGTCAGGCAGAACCTCTTCCAGAACAGCAAGATAGACTTCGTCACTCGTCCCATCGGCAAGACCTATATCGAGATGGGAGGGGACCTTGCGCACGGGGTAGTTCTTCTCCGAATGGAGCGAGAACGTGAAGACATCCGGATCTCCCTGAAAGATATCCGCAGTACCGTCGCCCTGATGCACGTCCAGGTCGACCACCAGCGCCCTTCGAATGGCCCCGTCCGCCTGCAGCACCTTGATGGCGACGGCAACATCGTTGAAGACGCAGAACCCGGCGCCATGCGCCCGCCGGGCATGATGACTGCCGCCGGCGGTGTTGCAGGCAATGCCGTGTTCCAGCGCCAGATATCCCGTCAACACAGTCCCGCCCGTTGCACAGCGCGCCCGAAGGGCGATGTCCTCGCGCATCGGAAAACCGATTTCCCGCGCCACCTTTTCCGGCACCCGGGCATTGAAGACCTGATCCACATAGGCAGGATCATGTGCGAGTGCGACCCACTCGAAGGGAGCGGGACGAGGCCTGAAAAAGGCGCTGTCGCCGAGAAGCCCTTCCTGCCGTATCAACTCGGCGACGGCACGGAACTTGTCCATCGGGAACCGGTGATTGGCGGGAAGATCAGCGCAATAGGCCGGATGGTGAACGATAGGCAGGGTCATCTGTGCGCAATATAAGGCGCGCCGGCGCTACGGGCACCCCTTTGAACGACACAGCAGATCCGAATTTTACGGCTCAGTGCAAATTCGGCAGCCATGTCCGTGAATACCCGGTATGTGCCGAAATGAATTGACGTGCCGAGGCAAGGCAGACATGAAGGTCTTCCTCTCGAAGCGAGCCATCGATGTCCCAACTTTCAGCAACCGGCGAGCGGCCGAAACTGGCGTTTGCGGTTACCCACCGCACTGTTCTTGCCATCGCCATTCCGATGACACTCGCCTATCTGTCGACGCCCCTGCTCGGCATCGTCGACATGGCCGTGATCGGCCGCCTTGGCGACCCGGCTCTGCTTGGCGGGATTGCCATAGGCGGGATCATCTTCGACCTGGTGTTCACGACCTTCAACTTCTTGAGGTCCGGGACGACAGGCCTGACAGCCCAGGCTTTCGGCGCCCAGAACGAAGAAGAAGTCAGGGCAACACTGCTGCGCGCCTTCGTGATTGCGGCCATCGGCGGTCTGCTGGTCATCCTCTTGCAAGCCCCCTTGCGAGAAATCGGGCTCTGGTTCCTGGGGGGCAGTGCGGATGTGCAGGCCGCAACGAGCCGCTACTTTGACATCCGCGTCTACAGTGCCCCTTTTCTCCTTGCCAACTATGCCATGCTCGGCTGGTTCATCGGCCTCGGGCGTGCGGGAACAGGGCTGGTGCTTCAGCTTGTTCTGAACGGGCTCAACATCGGACTCAGTGTCTGGTTCGTCACCGGTTTCGGCTGGAGCGTGGAAGGTGTCGCGCTGGCAACTGTCCTGAGTGAAATCGCGGCAACGGCACTGGGCGTCTGCCTGGTCGTCTTCACCACCGGCAAGACGTCCTGGCCGGCTTTACAGGTGATTTTCGACCGCCGCCTGCTGGTGCGCATGATGGCCGTCAACCGGGACATCATGATCCGCTCCTTCACCCTTCTCTTCGCCTTCGCGTTTTTCACGGCGCGTTCGGCAGACCAGGGTGACACCGTATTGGCCGCAAACGCTTTGCTTGAGAAGTTCATCATGCTGGCTGCGTTCTTTCTGGATGGCCTGGCAACTGCGGCGGAACAGCTTGCCGGCCGGGCAGTTGGAGCAAGATACCGGCCCGCCTTTGACCGCGCATTGAAACTGACAGCACTGTGGAGCTTCGCCCTGGCGGGGATCCTGTCGACGCTGTTCTGGTTTTTCGGGCAGTACATGATCGATTTCATGACAACGGCAGAAGATGTCCGTCAGGTAACGTCGACCTATCTTGTGTGGGCCATACTGACCCCAGTCTTCGGCGTGCTGGCATTCCAGATGGACGGGGTCTTTATCGGCGCTACGTGGTCATCGACCATGCGCAACATGATGCTGTTGTCGCTCGTCGTTTACCTGGCTGCCTATTACCTTCTGTTTCCTATCCTGGGGAACCACGGTCTTTGGCTCGCCTTCCTGCTGTTCTTCGGAACGCGTGGCCTGACATTGCTGGCCGCCTGCAGAAAGCGGGCAGCCGAGACGTTCGGCAACGCATAAGAACAGCTGTATCTAGGCCGTTTCCGATGCCCAGGCATCGACATTGGCATCCCGCGCGTCGCGAAGCGACGCAATCCCGTGCTGGTCCAGTTTTGCAGAAAGGCCGCTCAGGATCTCGTCAATCAGCCCCGCGCCCTTGAACACAAGGGCCGAATAGAGCTGCAACAGGTCCGCCCCCGCCGTGATCTTGGCCCAGGCGGTTTCCGCACTGTCGATACCGCCGACACCGATGATCGGCAGGTCCGGTCCGGCCAGTTTGCGTGCGCGCGCCAGCATGATGGTCGATTTCCGGAACAGGGGCTTGCCCGACAAGCCTCCGGTTTCCTGTGCCGGCCCCTTGCCGCTCAGGCCATCTCGTCCGATCGTCGTGTTGGAGACGATCAGGCCGTCGACGCTCTTGGCGAGCACTTCCTCGACGATATCCTGCAGGTCCTCATCAGCAACGTCCGGCGCGATCTTCAAGAGCACAGGAACCTTGCGCCCAAACGTCTGCGTGCACTCGTCCCGCGCCGTGATCACGGCGGTCAGCAGATCGGCAAGTGCGGACCGGGCCTGCAAGTCGCGCAGTCCCGGTGTGTTGGGTGAAGAAATGTTGACGGTAAAATAAGACGCCATATCGGCGAATGCGGTGATACCGGCGACGTAGTCGGCAATCCGGTCGGTTGCATCCTTGTTGGCGCCAACATTGATGCCCACAATTCCCGTCAACCATCGGCGGGCTTCAAGCCGCTGGCGCAAGGCTGCGTGGCCTTCGTTGTTGAATCCATAGCGGTTGATCACGCCTTCGTCTGCGGGCAAGCGGAACACCCTCGGCCGCGGATTGCCGGGCTGTGGCTTCGGGGTGACCGATCCTGCCTCGGTATATCCGAACCCCAGCTTCAGCAGCGCATCGGGCACTTCGCCGTTCTTGTCGAACCCTGCAGCCATTCCGAGCGGATTGGGAAAGGTCAGATCCCAGAGCTTCACTGCAAGGCGCGGGTCAGACACTTTCCGGCGCGGCGGCATCAAACCGGATTTCAAAGCCACAACAGTCGCACGGTGCGCGGTTTCGGCGTCCAGGCACTGCAGGCCTCTCAGCGCAACGTTTTCAAGGAAAGGCGGTATCATTGATCCAGCTCCGGAAAGTCATGTGACCCGTCCGGTGAAAGCGGCAGTTCCTTCACCCAGAGTGCGACCTTCGGGTCCAGCGAGCCATAGAGATGGGGAAACAGGGCCCCGCCCCGGGAAGTTTCCCATTTCAACAAGTCGCCAAACCCATCAGCATCAAAGGCGGCCAGCAACAGATCCTGCTGGCCCGCGAAATGCTTTGCAGCGGTTTCCCGGACCTGATCCTCGGCGGAAAAATGAATGAAGCCGTCCTGAAGGTCCACCGGCGCACCCTTGAAGACGCCTTGGTCGGTTGCCTCCTGCCACATGGATTTCGGGACGATCTTGAAAATCAGGGTCATCTGTCTGCCTTGCCTCTTGCCGGGGATGGCATGGCAGGCAAAGGCCCGGCGCATGCTCAGCCGGTCGGGACACTACTCATCCGAACCGTAGCGAACAAGCGGCACAAGTGACTCCAGCCTGTTTCTTTTGAATTTTGGTCGGGAAAACCCATATGAGCGAAAGGTATTTATTCCTGTCGCGCCAATACGGAGAAACGGCAGCCGTGCTCTCACATGAAAAGGTCTGGGCGGCCATTGATGCCCTCGCCTCGCAGAACGGGCTTTCGCCGTCCGGCCTGGCTCGGCGTGCCGGACTGGATCCGACCGCTTTCAACCCGTCGAAACGCGTTGCGGGCGACGGACGCCCACGGTGGCCATCGACAGAGTCGCTTGCCAAGGTGCTGGCCGCCACCGGCGAAGCCTTGAACACGTTTGCCGCCAGGGTCGAAACCCCGGGCGGGCCAACCGACGCTGCGCCAGCTTTGGTCCCCCTTGCAGGATTTGATGCTGCCTCGGAGCGAAACGCCTTCGACAGTGCCGGCCGGCCAGCCGGCGCGACGTGGCAAAGTCTCAGCTTTCCCCAAATCGGCGCTGCGTTTGCGCTGCAGGTCAGCACCGAAGACTTCCATCCCCTTTACAGAAACGGCGATATCGTCGTGGTTGCTCCCGGCGCGCCCCTTCGCACCGGTGACAGGCTTGCCATCAAGCTCAACAGTGGCCGGTTGTCGCTTTACACGTTGCAGGAGACAGGCGACGAAGACCTGGCGGTTTGCACAATCGGGGACAATTCACAGTCAGTGCGCTTTCAGCACTCGGCAATCGAGTGGACAGCCCGTATTATCTGGGCGAGCCAATAACCTGCGAGCACACATTTGATGAAGCTTCGGCCTCTCATAACGCCAGCAATCGTGCTGACCACCGCAGGTGGTCTGCTCGCCTGGCTGCTCCTGGCAGACCCGCCGTCCGTACAGGACGAGCCGGTAGCGGCAGGCAGCATCACCAGCACCGCCGAGGAAACAAGCGAGCCGGCAGAGACGCCCGAGCCCGCTCCGCAATCGTCCCCTCCCCAAGCCCAGACGCAGAAACCTGCACAGACACAAAGTGAACCCGTCGTCGTTGCCGCTGCGCCTTTGCCGAACGACATTCGCAACGTTTCGCCGGAGGGGGTATCGGCACCGCAGGTACAAGGTGACCTCAAACGTATCGAACCTTCCAAACGCTACCTGGAACTGAAGGATCCGCCGATTGAACCGGTTCCGGACGGCCCACTGGAGCTGATGCGCGTGCAGGTTCTCGACGGCGGACGCATCAAGTCGGACCGGTTGACAGTAACGCTTGCCCATATCGTTCCGCTGAAATCGGACGAAACCTGTGTTTCCCGTCTCGGTGGCACCTGGCCCTGCGGTGCCAGGGCGCGCACTTTCTTAAGAGGACTGGTGCGGCAATTGAAGGTGGTATGCGAAAAGATCGAGGAGACCGGGCCGCAACAGATTCTGGCAACCTGCACCCGCGGATCGATGGACCTCAGCAAGCGTCTTGTCCGCTATGGCTGGGCGGATCCGGCGCCGGACGCACCTGCCGATTTCATGGAACTTGCCGAAAAGGCCAGAGACAGGAAAGTCGGCAAGTGGCAATCGGAATGGCTGACCGAGTTGCCGACGAGCGAACTGGAAACAGAAGTGCCGTCTGCCTTGCCAGGCCTTGAGGAACTTGCCCCGGAAATCGTCGAATGGAGCCTGAGGACTGAACCGGAACAGCCGGGGCACGGTCAACCGGCAATCGAGGATTACCCGCAAGTAGAACGGCCGGTGCAGTAGGGCTGGAGCGGCACCGCTTCGCGTTGAAGCAAGCCTTAGTTTCTCCTCCTCAACCGACCGCCTCTCACTGCTGCTGAAAAATCCTTGCGAGCGCCTCGAAGCAGCTCATACCTTCGGCGAATAGGGTTAATACATAGACAAATCAATCAGTACAATTAGTTCAATATTTACGCCCTTAAGGGAAAGTGGCTCAAACATTATCAGTCCGTGACGAGGACCAAAGAAATATGAGCACACCTGCCCCCAAGAACACTGTCGAAACTGACAATATCGCAAAATATATCAAGTTCATGTCCAGTTCCGGAAGCAATACAGCTTCTGCGCAGACGGCTTGGAACACCCTTCAAAAACACCTTCCGGCCATTCTGGATCGCTTCTACGTAGAGCTCCTTTCGCAAGAAGAGCTGCGCCAGAAAATGGGAACGCATGAGAAGAACACCGTTCCTCTCAAAAACGCGCAAACCAAACACTGGGAATACATCTTCAATCACGACCCGGACCTGGAGTTCATCGGACAGGCTGCGCGTATCGGTCAGGCTCACGTAAAGATCGGGCTGAAGGCCGAATGGCTGATGTCCGCGTTTGGACGGCTGTTGAACGAAATCCTTCCCGTCATCGTCAAGAAGCACCGGTTCTCGCAAAAGGCCATGATTGCCGAGATGCAGGCCGTGGTGACACGGTTCTTTCTGGACATGATCCTTGCACAACGCGCGTTCGAAACGGAACAGCGCCGCATTGAAGACGCTGAAATGCGGGATACGATCGGTCTGGAGAACCTGCGCACGACCGCGAACACCATCAGCGAGCTGAACGAAATCGTGATGTCGATGGCGTTGTTGTCGCGCAATACCCAGGAAGCCAACGCGAACGGCCAGTCGATTTCCGCCGCGGCGGACCAGCTTGTCGCTTCCATCGGCCAGATTTCCGAAAACAGCGAAGGCGCGGCCAACGAAGCCGTGCAAACAAACAACGCCGCCAAGGATGGCCTGGACAAGATGTCGGCCGTGTCGAGTGCTATCGGCGATATTTCCTCAACGTCCCGGCAAACCGCGCAGAGCCTGTCAGACTTGAGCGAAGCTGCATCGCAGATCGGCGAATTCCTGTCGGTCATTCAATCCATCGCAGACCAGACCAATCTTCTGGCGCTGAATGCCACCATTGAAGCCGCCCGTGCAGGGGAAGCCGGCAAAGGCTTTGCCGTCGTTGCTTCGGAAGTCAAAACCCTCGCCTCGCAGACCGGCAAGGCGACGGAAGACATCGCACAGCGGATCGAAGCACTGACCGCTGGCATGGAAACAATCCAGACAGCTATCCAGAGCTCCGAAGGCGCCATCCAGAATGGCGAGGATGCCATCGCGGCCGCCAATGAACTCATGCAATCCATCGACGGGATGGTTGGCAATGTATCCGAACGGGTCACCCAGATAACGGGCATCCTGCACCAGCAGAAAGAAGCCAGCCACGAAATTGCGCGCAATGTCGCCAATGTCGCTGAATCTAACCGGAATACGGATCAGCAGCTCGGCGCCATGCAGCGTGTTCTGAAACAGAGCAACGACAGTTTCAGCGGAGCAGCAAAAAACTTCTTTGATGCCAACTCAGACAAGTCCTTGCTGGAAATGGCTCGGATCGACCACGTCCTGTTCAAGAAACGTGTCGTCGATACGGTGACCGGCCACGACGACTGGGCGACTTCCGGCATGCCCGACCATCATCATTGCCGTCTTGGCAAATGGTACGACTCGATCAAGAACGAGAAGATCAAATCACATCCAGCGTTCCGCAACCTGATCGCTCCTCACAAAGCGGTTCACGAAGCGGGTCACCGGGCGCTGCATGCCACTGAACAAGGCAATTCCACGGAAGCTTTCGCGGCACTCGTTGACCTGGACAAGGCCAGCAAGGAAGTTCTCAAGGGCCTTACAGTTCTTGCCGCCGCCATGGAAACCGATCTGGCGGATGCAGAACCCCGCAAGTCGCCAAGACAGGACGTCGGCAAGAAGGCCGAAGTTCTGCTGGACGGGGGAGCCCAGACAGTGGAGCTGGAAAACGTGTCCGTGACCGGTGTGGGCTTGAAGGGCATAAGGGATGCCAAGGCGGGCAAGACCGTTTGCATTCGATGCGATGGCAAGGAGCGCCTTGGCCATATCATCTGGGTGGACGGCACCAGGGCGGGCGTCCAGTTCTTCGACGAAAACAAATGATCTTCGCGGGAAATGCCTGCAGACGACCCTGATAAGGTGCCCATGGGCACCTTATCCAGCTTTATCGCCATGCACGTTTGAATGAACGGCTGCTACAGCCATTCACACCACTGGACGCAGGCAGACTTGCTGACAGACCTCTGCTCAATTGCGATCCGCCGGTTTCTTATTTTTCCTGATTGGTATTAGGCTCCGGACTTCGGAAGTCCCGAATCTGGAGTATTCATGACTGGAGAAATCAAGGTCGGCATCGTTGGTGGAACCGGGCAACTCGGCAGCGCCATTGCGACGGCTTGGCTGGAAAGCGGCTGTGTCAAACCTCGCCAGCTCTGGATATCCAATCGATCCGGAACCGCCGCAGGCTTCGAAAGCTGGCCGGAGATCACCTTCACCGCATCCAATCAGCTTCTGGCTGACGCCTGTGATGTCATCCTTCTGTCGGTTCCGCCAGCGCTTGTCGAAACGGTCAGCATTTCGGCGCCCGGCAAACTGGTCCTCTCGGTCATGGCGGGTGTCTCGCGTGAGAGGCTCAAAGCCCTCACAGGCTCGGAAAAGGTCGTTCGTGCCATGTCGAGCCCGGCGGCGGGCAAGCAGCTGGCCTACTCCCCCTGGTGTGCGGCTTCGTCGCTTTCGCAGGAAGACAGGGACCTCGTCCAGTCGTTGTTGTCGGCCTGCGGCCCGAGTGATGAAGTCCAGGATGAACAGCAGATCGAGGTCTTCACCGCCATAACCGGTCCGGTACCGGGATTTGCGGCCTTCTTCGCCGACTGCATTGTGGACTATGCAAGGTCAAACGGTGTCGACAGGCATATTGCTGAACGCGCCGCAAAACAGCTGATCCTGTCGGCTGGGCAAATCATGGCCGGTGACACCAGATCTCCGGCGGAACATGTTCAGGAAATGGTCGACTACGCAGGAACAACTGCCGCCGGTCTCGTCAAGCTGAAGGAACTGGGTGTTTCGGTTCTGATCAGTGAAGGGCTGGACGCCAGTACGGAGCGCGTCAGAACTATTGCCGGCAAAGACTGATACCGCGTTTCTTCCGCCGGAGAGCACAGCTGATAACAAAAAAAGCGGCGCTGGTGCGCCGCTTTTCCTGAAGTCTGATAATCAGGCTGTCAGTTCGTCAGCCAGTGCCTTGCGGATCATCTCACGCGTTTCGGCAATGCCGTAAAGAGCAACGAAAGACCCGAAGCGCGGTCCCTTTTCCTGCCCGAGCAGAAGCTGGTAAAGCGCAGAGAACCAGACGACGGACACGCCAGGACCACCATCGGGACCCTTTTTGGACGGGTCCTGATAACGCTCGATGGACCGGGCGACGTCCAGCACGGCATCCTGGATGGCACCGCCATCCGCACCGGCCGGCAGGGCTGCCAGTGTTTCGTCCAGTTTTTCCAGCGCAGTGCGCTCGACATCGTCCGGCACCTTGAACGACTTGGTTGGTTTGACGAAATCGTCGAAGTAGCGGATCGCATAGCCGACAAGCGCATCCAGTTCCGGATGGGTCGACGCCGTCACGCCCGGAGCGTAGCGGGAGATGAACGCCCACAGCACGTCCTTGTTTTCCGCGTTGGAGGCGGACACAAGGTTCAGCAGCATGGCAAAGGGCACCGGCATGTCGATCTTCGGAATGTTGCCCGAATGGATGTGCCAGACCGGGTTCTGAAGCTTCTGCTCCACCGGCATCTGCTCGTACTTCTGGACGAAGGTGTAATATTCGTCGACCGCCTTCGGAATGACGTCGAAATAGAGCTTCTTGGCCGTCTTCGGCTTCTGGAAATTGTAGAGCGCAAGGCTCTCCGGTGCAGCGTAGGTCAACCACTCGTCAATGGTCAGACCGTTGCCCTTGGACTTGGAGATCTTCTCGCCCTTTTCGTCCAGGAACAGTTCGTAGACGAAGTGTTCCGGAGCGGTCCCGCCCAGGATGTTGCAGATCTTGTCGTAGATCGGCGCATTGGTCATATGATCCTTGCCGAACATCTCGAAATCGACGTCAAGCGCAGCCCAGCGCATGCCGAAGTCGGGCTTCCACTGCAGCTTCACCTTGCCGCCGGTGACCGGCAGCGTGATGTCCTCGCCCGTCTCGTCCGCAAAGGTGATGGTGCCGTCCTTCGAATTGACGTCCTTCATGGGCACATAGAGCACGCGGCCGGACGTCGGCGAGATCGGCAGGAAGGGCGAATAGGTCGCCTGACGTTCTGCGCCGAGCGTCGGCAGCATCACGTCCATGATCTTCTGGTACTTCTCGGTCGCCCGGATCAGCACGTCATCGAACTTGCCGGCCTTGTAGTATTCGGTCGCGCTGGCGAATTCATAATCGAAGCCGAAGGTATCCAGGAACCGGCGCAGCATGGCGTTGTTGTGCTCGGCAAAGCTTTCATAGTCGCCGCCGAAGGGGTTCGGCACCGCCGTCAGAGGCATCTGCAGATATGGCTCAAGCGCTGCGCGGTCCGGCACGTTTTCCGGGATCTTGCGCATGCCGTCCATGTCGTCGGAGAAGCACAGCAGCCGCGTCGGGATCTTGTCTTCGGTCAGCAGCCGAAACGCCGTGCGCACCATGGTGGTGCGCAGAACTTCGCCGAAGGTGCCGATGTGCGGCAGGCCGGACGGGCCATAGCCCGTTTCGAACAGAACCGGTTTGTCCGTTCCCCGTTTCTCGATCCGTTTGACCAGTTTTCGCGCTTCTTCGAACGGCCACGCTTTCGATTTCGTGGCCGCCTCGACAAACTCTTGCGAAAGGTCAAGCGGAGGCAGGGATTGATCGGTCATTTTTCAAGTCGTTCTGTTCATGAGAATGGATGGAATGCAACCCGGTCGGTTTTTTGACTTTTCGGCCGGTTGCTGCGGCGCGACACTAGATCAACGCGCCTCTATGTGCAATCACATGAACACAGCTAAGTTGACCGAAATCTCGGGCTTTGCGAACTCTTTCCGCCTGCGGACATGTCGCGCCGGAAAAAAGCGGATCACGCCGGTCAATCGATTGTCTCGTAGCGGTGACTTGAAGCTTGTCTTCCAACCCGTTACATCGGGCGCACGATCAAGAAGAAATTTTCCGTCTTTTGGCGCTACGGGAGAATGAATAGTGTCTATGAACGAGCCGATCAGCGTACAGGAAGCCCTTATCTACGTGATGGTTATCGTCTCGGCGTCGGACAACCAGATGACCGACAACGAACTGGCCACCATCGGCGACATGATCAAGATGCTGCCCGTTTTCAATGGTTATGACGGCAACCGGATCATCCCGGCAGCCCAGCGCTGCGGCGACATACTGCAGGAAGACAACGGCTTGCAGCTGGTGCTGGAGCTGGTTGGCGACGTCCTGCCGGCAAAGCTTTACGACACTGCATATGCGCTTGGGGTTGAAGTCGCGGCTGCCGATCTCCACGTCGAGAAGGAAGAATTGCGCATCCTTCAGCTACTGCGCGACCGCTTCAAACTCGACAAACTCACCGTTGCCGCAATCGAGCGCGGTGCGATTGCCCGTCACCGGACCATCTGATCCTCTCGGAGCAGGTATTTGAAAGCAACGAAGGCCCTTGCCTGGGCCGGGGCGGTATCGATTGCCGTCCTGGCAGGTGTTTTCCTGATTTTCCAGGGCCTTCAGGATTTCGATCTTTCTGAATACGAAACCCGGCCGATTGCCTTTTCCTTCGACGGATATTCCGTCGCCGGAACGTTGCACCTGCCCCGCCTGCAAGATTCTCGACCCGCAAACCCGCCTCTGGTTCTGATCGTTCACGGGGATGGGCCCGCCGACCGCTACTCCGGCGGTGGGTACATGCCTCTCATCAGCCGTCTTCTGGACAGTGGTCTTGCCGTCTATTCCTGGGACAAGCCGGGCGTCGGCGAAAGCCAGGGCAACTGGCTGTCCTTTTCCATGGAAGAGCGAGCGCGCCTCGCGGCAACGGCCCTTGCGACTGCAAAAGAACAGCCCGAATTGAAGACGTCTCCAGCCGGATTTCTCGGCTTTTCCCAGGCGGGGTGGGTTTTGCCCATTCTGGCGGAAGAGCCAGCGCAAGGCGATTTCTTCGTGATTGTCGGCGGAGCCGTCAACTGGTTGCGGCAGGCTGGTTATTATACCCGGCGCAGGCTGGACCTTGCAGGTGCAGACAGCAAGGCGATCGACAAGACACTCGCGCAGGACGCAAAAGACGGACAAAAGTTTCTAGACCGGGATTTTTCGTATCAGGACTATCTCGACAGCGGCATGGACAGGGTTCCGATGCCGGAAGATCGCTTCACCTTCGCGCGCCGGAATGCGGCCTCCGACTCCACCGCCTCCCTTGCCCGTATCTCCTCGCCCGTTCTGACACTGCACGGAGCAGAGGACCTCAATGTCGATCCTCATTTCAATTCCGGCATCTATCGAAAGATGCTGACGGACAACAATCCCGCCAACCGCTTCGTGATCGTCCCGGAAGCAACCCATGCGCTGTTGCGGGCGGAAGCCTTCAACTACCAGCTCGAGGGGCAAATGCCTTCCTGGTCGAAGGCCTTGTTCATGGTCCTGGGGCGCCGTGCCTACGCACCGGGCGCACTGGACACCATAACAATCTGGATCAAGGAACAGGCCTCAACAGCAAACAGCCTTTCAACTTCACCAGATCGATCAAATTGAACCCTTTTTGTTTTCGGTCCTTCAATCCGCCGCGCCTTATCACCGGTGCGGGGACAGCACGCTTGTGGGCTGCCGGGACCCTTGGGTCCTTCAGTGCGGAGACGGGGACATGAGCAATCAGGCAATCGGAGAGCGGACAAGTGTGCGCTATCCACTGAGGCGGCGCCGCCAGAGGCTGCGCGTACAGCGCCCCATGCCTTATGCTGTCCGGTACGTGCAGGTTCGCACCGCTCCAAAGCAGGCGAACTGGGGCACGCGAATGATGATTGCCTTTGCAGGCTTCGTCTGCGGACTTGCAGCCGACGCGCTGGTGATGTTTGCCGAAGACCATTTCCATCTGGCAAAGAACCGGGATCCGGATCTTTTCGCATGGGTGCTCGGCACCGGCTTTGCCGGCCATATCCTCTATCTGATCTTCGGAATACTAGCGGTCACGTTGCTGACGGCCTTCAACCGCCGCAAGTGGATCTTGTGGCTGCTGATCGGCTTTGTCGGCGGACTACTGAGTATCTGATCGGCTGATAGCCTCAATTCAGGCTGTGGATCGCATCCGGCAGATCGAGTGAAAACGCCGGAATGACGACGTCGAACATGGAGCCGTCCGGACGTTCCATCGAGTAGGACCCGGCCATGATGCCGCTGTCGGTCGAAAGCGGGCAGTGCGACGAATACTCATAGGTCTCGCCGGGCTCTATCACCGGCTGTTCGCCGACCACGCCCTCGCCGCTGACTTCTTCCTGGCGCCCTCTGGCGTCGGTTATCTGCCAGTAACGCGTCTTCAGCTGCACCGGTTCGCTGCCACCATTGTGGATCTCGACCATATACGCCCAGATATACTCGCTCTCTTCCGGACGCGATTCATCGTCCAGATAAAACGGCTCGACGGAGACTTCGATCCCTTGGGTGATGGCGGTGTAACTGCCAGACACGGCTTTTCCTTAATTTCAGAACTGCGAACCTTGAAATAGACCGGTCCGAAGCGACTTCCACGGGTGGTGCCCGCTCGTTCAGGAGGGGCTTATAGGGCGAATGACGCAAGCGTGAAAGAGGGTTGTGACATATGAGGCCGGAATTGCTTGAGATTTGAGGCCGGATTTTGCAAGAACACCATCTGTCAGACCCAAAACAGTGATCTCTTCATGTTCGATGCCCACCTGCGCCCGCTGATCGATCCGCCGTTGAACCGGCTGGGCCTGATCCTTGCCGGCACGGGGCTTACTGCCAACAGCGTGACGCTGGCGGGCTTTGCTGCCGGCATGGGGGCAGCCATCGCTATCGCAACGGGTCATACCCTGATCGGCTTGTTCCTGATCGCGGTCAACCGATTTGCAGACGGTCTCGATGGCGCGTTGGCCCGGGCAACGGCCAAGACCGATCTTGGCGGCTACCTCGACATCACACTGGATTTCTTCTTCTACAGCGCAATCCCTCTGGCCTTTGCCATACAGGACCCGGCCAGCAACGCTTTGCCGGCGGTGGCACTTCTTGCCAGCTTCTACGCGAACGGCTCGGCCTTTCTGGCCTTTGCCATCATGGCGGAGAAGAACAAACTGACCACCGACGCTCAGGGCTCCAAATCGCTCTATTACATAGGCGGGCTGGCCGAAGGTACCGAGACCATCGCGCTATTCCTGCTGATGGCCCTGGTCCCCGCCTGGTTTCCTGCGCTTGCCTATGGTTTTGCCGCGATATGCGTCGTGTCCGCCGGCGCCCGGGTGCTCATTGGCGTGAAGGCGCTGCGGCAGACAGGCCGTTAGATCGCCTGGAGCGCCTTCTCGATATCTTCCAGCAGATCCTGCGGATCCTCCAGACCGATTGAAAGCCGCAGGATACCATCGGTGATACCGAGTTCCGCGCGCGCTTCCTCGCCAATCGACTGGTGCGTGGTCGTCGCCGGATGGGTGATCAGGCTCTTGGCGTCGCCCAGGTTGTTGGAAATCTTGACGATTTCCAGCGCGTTTGTGAAACGGAACGCGGTTTCCTTGCCGCCCTCGATTTCCATCGCCAGCATGGTGGATCCGCCGCTCATCTGGCGTTTGGCAACATCGGCCTGCGGGTGGTCGTCCCGGCCCGGATAGATCAGCCGCGCGACCTTGGACTGGCTTGCCAGATAGTCGGCAATCCTGCCCGCCGTTTCCGTCTGGCGCGCAACGCGCAGCGGCAGCGTTTCCAGGCCCTTCAACAGGACCCAGGCACTGAACGGGCTCATGTGCGGACCGGTATGCTTGATGAAAGGCATGACCTCGTCGTTGATCCATTCCTCGTCCGACAGGATCACACCGCCGAGGCACCGGCCCTGGCCATCGATGTGCTTGGTGGCCGAATAGACGACCACATCGGCACCGAGCTGAAACGGCGACTGATACAGCGGGGTCGCAAACACGTTGTCGACGATCAGACGAGCACCGGCTTCCTTGGCGATCTGTGCCACGGCCTCGATGTCGATGACTTCCAGCGTCGGGTTGGTCGGGCTTTCCAGGAACAGGGCCTTGGTGTTCGGCCGGACAGCCGCCTTCCACTGCTCGATGTCCGTTCCGTCTACCAGCGTGCTTTCAACGCCGAAGCGCGGCAACAATGTTTCGCAAATATAGCGGCAGGAGCCGAACAGGGCCTTGGCGGCAATCACGTGATCGCCTGCCCTTACCGCTGCCATCAGCGCCAGATTGACAGCCGCCATGCCGCTGGCGGTTGCCCGTGCGGCCTCAGCCCCTTCAAGCGCCTTGATGCGGTCCTCGAACATGGTGACGGTCGGGTTGGCATAGCGCGAATAGACATAACCCGGGTCCTCGCCATTGAACCTGGCCTCGGCAGCTTCGGCACCGCTGTAGGTGAAGCCCTGGGTCAGGTAGATGGTCTCCGAGGTCTCACCAAACGGTGACCGCATGGTGCCGCCATGAACCAGAGTGGTTGCAGGGCGCCAGTTCTTGTTTCCGGTCTTGGTGGTCTCAGTCATGTCTTTCATTCGCTCCAAACGCAAAAAACCCCAGCCTCAAGACCGGGGTTCTCACCTCCGGCCTTTTTAGCAACTTGTTTAACGTGGCTGCAAGCCGGCCGGCCCAAATCACCACGAAGTGAGCCTGTCCTACGGGAAAAGCAGGCACAGGTCAATTGTCTTGCGCACGATCCTCTCAAAAGCCCCGTTCTGCCAGAATGCCTGTTGGCGCGGGCGGCCCGATCCTTTAATGACCATAGACCAGCATAATGCGGAACATCTTCATGAACGTCACAGCGGGTCAGGTCTTGAACGGAAGCGCACTTCTCACAGCAAACGGCATTCTGCCGGAACGGGTAATCCAGGCCATGTTCGCCGCCGGAGAGATTTCAGCGGACGCGCCGCCTGTCACCGGTCAGATACAGCCTGCCAGCCTCGACCTGCGTCTGGGCAAGGAAGCCTACCGGGTGCGTGCCAGCTTCCTGCCGGGCCCCGACATCCAGGTAGCGGCTCGGCTTGAGCAGATGAAACTGCACACGGTCGACCTGAGCGAAGGTGCCGTCCTTGAAACAGGCTGCGTCTATATCGTGCCGCTGCAGGAAAGCCTCGCCCTGGCTCCCGATATTTCGGCAACTGCCAACCCGAAAAGCTCGACCGGCCGCCTGGATGTCTTCACCCGCGTCATCACAGACAACGGCCTTGCCTTCGACACCATTCCGGCCGGCTACACCGGTCCGCTTTATGCCGAAATCTCGCCGCTGACCTTTCCGATCCTCGTGCGGTCCGGGTCCCGCCTCAGCCAGATCCGTTTCCGGCGCGGTCAATCGCTCATTCCCGATGCGGAGCTGGAAGAGGTGCATAAGGCCCACACATTGATGAGCGGTGGCAACGAACGCATCGGCAACGGTGTGCAGCTCTCCATCGATCTGGAAGGGACCGGACCCGACAGCCTGATCGGATATCGCGCCAAGCAACACTCCGGACTGATCGATGTGGATGTCGTCGGCGCGCAGGACGTTCTGGATTTCTGGGAACCTATCTATCGCCGCCAGCGGGCGGAACTTATCCTCGACCCGGATGCATTCTATATTCTGGTCAGCCAGGAAGCTGTGCATGTGCCGCCGGACTATGCGGCCGAAATGGTGCCGTTCGATCCGCTCGTCGGCGAATTCCGCGTCCATTATGCAGGCTTCTTCGATCCCGGTTTTGGCCACGCCAGTGCCGGTGGTGTCGGCTCGCGCGCGGTTCTTGAAGTCCGCTCGCATGATGTCCCGTTCATCGTGGAACACGGCCAGACCATCGGGCGTCTGGTCTATGAACACATGGCGGAGCGCCCGGCGACACTCTACGGTGAAGGCATCGGCTCCAACTATCAGGGCCAGGCACTCAAGCTGTCCAAGCACTTCAAGGCACCCGCCTGACCGCCGATGGCCCTGAAAACCGTCACCCGTGAGTTTGAAGGATTTCTGGAAGACCGGAAGTCCCGCTTTCTGGCGCATCTGGTGCCGGTGGACATGTTCGACCAGCGGATGGAAGAGCTGCGCAAGGAGCACAAGAAGGCCAATCACATCGTCACGGCGCACCGGAGACTTCTGGAGGACGACCGGATTGAGGAGAGTGGCAAGGACGACGGTGAACCGGCAGGCACCTCCGGCATGCCAACATTGCGCGTGCTGCAAGGGGCAGACCTGATCAACTGCGCTGTTCTGATCGTGCGTTATTTCGGCGGAACGAAACTCGGCGGTGGGGGCCTGGCCCGAGCCTATTCAGGCGCAGCGCAGGATGCGATCAACAACGCCGACCTGGTACTGTTTCAAAAGATACTGTCGAAAACAGTTCGCGCAGATTTTGCGTCCGGATCGGAACTGGAACGGCGGATCGAGACCCTCGGCCTGACGGTGATGGCGCGCGACTACACCGAAGACGGAGTGACGCTGACCGTCGAAGGGCCGGAAGAGGTTCTGGCTGAACTTTAGGGAGCGTCGACGTCCCGTCACTCCTTCCAAGTCACTAGGGCCGGCCCCTCCCCCAGTCGTCATTGCCGGGCTTGATCCGGCAATCCATACGGGGATCTTGGTCACAAAGAGACAATTGGTTCAGGAGACGGAGTGTCCTGGTTCCCACGGTTCAGCCAAGGGACGACGCCTCGGATAGTCTATAGCTCTCGGTTCATCGGCTGATGCCTCTGCTTCAGTCCACCGCGCCGCCTTACGTCCGCGTCTTGCCGGCTTCCGCCTTCAGCTCTTTCAGTTCTGCTCGAAGCGCCCTGACCTCTTCCAGGATCAGCCCTGTGTCGTCATGGATGGCCTGACGGTTGGCGTCGGCTTCAGCCTCGTGTTCCTCCTGCATGGCGGAGACGATGATACCGATAAAGAGGTTCAGCACCGTGAAGGCCGTGCACAGGATGAAGGGGACAAAGAACAGCCAGGAATAGGGATAGACATCCATGACCGGACGCACGATGCCCATGGACCAGCTTTCCAAGGTCATGACCTGGAACAGCGTGTAGAGCGATGCGCCGAGATTGCCGAACCATTCCGGAAAGGCTTCGCCATAGAGCTTGGTCGCCATGACGGCGAAGACATAAAAGACCAGCGCCATCAGAACGACGATGGAGCCCATGCCCGGCAGGGCGGCCACCAGCCCACCGATAACACGGCGCAGGGACGGCACGACGGAAATGAGGCGCAGAGCCCTCAAAATTCGCAGCGACCGCAGAACGGACAGGTTGCCTGTTGCCGGCATCAGCGAGATTGCAACGATGCTGAAGTCGAAGAGGCTCCAGGGATCCTTGAAGAACTTCAGGCCATGCGCATAGAGCCGCAGAGCAAGTTCAACGACGAAAATGCCCAGGATCACCTGATCGACCAGCCTGAGGAAACTGCCTACCTCTGCCATGACAGCAGGACTGGTCTCCAGACCGAGCGTCACCGCATTCAAAACGATAACGCCGATGATGCAGACTTCCCAGTTGCGGGAGGTGACCAGCGCCCTGACCTGATTTCGCATATATATGACCCGGTTTGATGTCTTTTCGTGCGTACCGCACTGCCCGGGCCGGAACATGGCGATTTCAGCGTCGCAGCGCAAGATCGCAGCGCTTTGGAAAAGCATCTACCCATCAGAGAAGCGTGCTTGACAGGTCGGGCAAGTCGGCGCAGAAAGCTCATCAGGTTCGGCGGGTGTAGCTCAATGGTAGAGCAGAAGCTTCCCAAGCTTAAGACGGGGGTTCGATTCCCCTCACCCGCTCCAATGTTTTCAAATATTTAGCAACATGTTGTTCGGCTTCCATATTTTCGGGGAAGCAATAGGGAAGCATGTGGATGAGTTTCACTCTCCAATATTTTACAGCATATTCAATCTAAGACTTATTAGAAAATCTCCCGTCCATGCCGTCCAAGCTGTCCAGTCAGAGGCAATCTCAACGATTTTCGAAGCTCCTCGCTGCTGTCCGTTCCTGTCCACCCCGTCTAACCTACTGTCCGTCAACAAGCTCACCTTTGGACAGCGTGCCGCTTTGGATTGGAAAAGGGGCGGGAAAAGGAAAGGCTCGCCAAGCTTCTGTTTTTCTGGTCGGAATGTTAAGTTTTAAGGAATGGCAACCAATCAAAACAAAGCATCCTCGACAGGCGAAGCGAACGCGATAACTGGGTACTGGAAACAGTACGAGTATTCGGCATGCGTCCTCTTTCGACACATGCAAGACGGAACGCTCGAAGCTATATCGATCGCGGAGCCATCTGCCGGCATATTCGACGATTTGGTTCTGCACTCCGAGGGGCGCGTCGTTGCCACTCAGGTAAAGAGCGAAAAGAGTGCGACGTATGTTTCACTCGGTACAGAGTTTAAAGGTGCCCTGATTGCGGAAATGACCGCTTCTTGGCTCGCCCTGAAAGAACGTTTCCAAACGAGCAACGTGCAGCTACGTTACGTTTTTGCCGGTCTCTTCAGCACTTCCGATACTGTTCTTGCGAACACCAATGCTGAGGGTGCACGTCACAGTGCTGCATTTGCCGATTTCATCTCGCACGCAGAACTTAACGAAGATTCCATCGCTTGCTCGATTTGGAGGGACGCGCTAACAGAGCTACAAACTCGATCTGGCCTAAGTCAATCTGCCTTCCTCGAGTTTTTGCAACATCTTGAGCTGAAGGATGAGCGGGCACTTCAGGCAAATGCGATAGCCAACTTTGCCCCAGAGAACCGATCGAAAGTAGCAGCGATCCAGAACCTGCTTCCGGCACTCGTCCGTGCCTCGAACGCCGGTCAGAGATACACCGAGCAAGACCTGATAGACAAGTTGGGGTGGCGATCTAGGTTAAGCCAGCACAACGTCCACATCTTTCCAGTTCCTCCGGACTATCAAGAGAACGAAGCGTCAGAGAGAAAGCTGCTCGATCTTATTGAGCATACAACGCAGGGCTACATAGCGCTTATTGGACCTCCAGGGACCGGCAAGTCTACACTCCTGCAACGTGGGCTATTTTCGACCCCCAGCTACAGTATCTCGAGGTACCTCGCTTTTCATCCCGGGCAGCGGCACGGTCTCGGCCGAGCCGAAGCAGGCGAATTCCTAAACGACATAATCGCCGAGCTGCGCAGTCAGGGGCTTCACGCCTCAAAGTTTTCGAACGACAAACTTTCGGGGTTGAGGACGGAATTTGCGAAACAGCTAGAAGCCGCAGGGGCCAAGTATACGGATTCAGGTCGGAAGACAATCATCGTCATTGACGGGCTAGACCATGTTCCGCGCGAGGAAAATCCCGAAGTTAGCTTTTTAGCCGAGTTACCGGCCGCCGTAGCTGTCCCTGAAGGCGTGGTGATTGTCCTCGGCACTCAGCGTATCGAACTTCCCGGTTTGCAAGCGACGATTATTCAGCAAGTAAAAGAGGGTGACAGAACAGTCAAGATTGAGCCATTGAGCAAGGCAGCTGTATTTGCCCTAGCAGACGCAGCCAATCTTCTCCCAATCGTCGACAGAGACGTTCTGTTTGAAAAGTGCAGTGGCCATCCTTTGACGGCACGCTACTTCATCGAGGCGCTTCGTTCTGTCACCGAAGCCGACGTCGCAGAGAAAATCCTTTCCGACACTGATGGCCTGGGTCAGTCGCTCCAACAAATCTACGAGCGAGTTTGGCAAAAACTTGACACATCGCCATCATCTCGCGCGGCTTTAGGTCTTCTCGCGCGGGCAGAAGGAACGCTCTCATGCGAGCAGCTCGCGGAATGCAGCAACGAAGAGGCCGTCGAGGACGTCCTTGCGACAGCTGGTTTCTTGCTATCCATCGATCGCCAGGACCGAGTTTCCATATTCCACAACAGCTTCCGACTATTTGTGACACAGGAGACCGGTCGGAAGTTCGGCAAACCGAGCAACGAACTAGAGCAATCTATCCATTCAAAGCTTGCAGTGATCGCAAACAAAGCACAGCTCGACGACCCACAATACTGGTTTCAGTTACGGTATCAGTCGAGGGCTGGAGATCTTGCAGCGGTTCTCGCGCTTGGCACTCCGAGCTATTTCCGGCAATCGCTTCGCGCGTTGCGTCCCTCTGGCGAAATATACACGGACTTGCGGCTTACTTATGCCGCAGTGAAGCCGACACGTGATCGTGTCGTCCTATTGAACCGGCTGCTCGTCGAGAAAGAGCTCGAATATCGTTTGGAGGCAGTCAGCAATATCGACTTCGTCGAGCTCCTACTGGAACTTGGAGACGTTGAGCTCGCGACCCGGCACGCTCTTGAGGTTGGCGAGAGTGGCGAGGGTTGGCTCAAACTTGTCGACCACTATTGGTATAAAGGAGATACTGAGCGAGCTCGGCAAGTTTTTGAAGCCAATGAGCCCCTTGAGGTTCTTTTCGCTGGAGAGGGCTTCGATCCATACAACGAAATGAAACGCGCGCGTGGTTGGATCGAGAGAGCGCAGCGCTTCCGGCCACTCGAGAAGCTCGCTGCACTGGTCGACTCCGTTGTCGTACAGACACATTGGACGCATGATGACGACGATGGCTCGGGTACACGGCGCGGACTTAAGTTCAGCCTTGCCTTAGGTGTTGTCAGCGACCAGCACATCACAGACTTGTCAGAGATCAAAAAGCTGCTCGAATTATCCGACGAAGAAGCTGCATGCTTGGGTGTGCATGCAGCAGAACTAGCGTTTAAAGATGAGAAGCGAGATGAAGCCCTCAAATGTCTCGCACTCGCATCCAGAAATCTCGATGCAACACATTCATCGTGGAGACGAGCAGCCGCCTTCGCTGCGAGAAAACTCGGAGACCTGACCCTCGCGGTAAGGCTTGCCTCCAAGCTAACGGTTCCTAGGCTCGATCGTCAGGATACAATGCAAGAAGACCTAGGGGACCTCTCTCAAGCGATCATCGAGACCGCCTTCCTGGGTGCAGCTTTAAGCGTATCGATTCCGGAGGAAACCTGTGCCCGCGATCCGGACGGCAGCACGCTCCTGGCAACGGCCCACTTGAAATTGCGAGAGCTGGGCGCGTTAAGAGCTCTTGCCTCCGAGCAAAAAACCAGCCTGACGATGAAGGCGCTGAAATCCCTTGTCCTCTTTTTCGCTCAAGCGCGACAGGATCCCGATGATCTCGCTGCATACCGGTTTGTTGGCTCTCTCGGCAGCATTGCTCAGCACCTTGTCCAGATAGCCGAGACTTGCGGACAAACAGCGTTCAACGAATTTGTCGCAACAGTGGATGATAGGCTAGCGCGCGGAGACAATAACCTTGCGGGGTCCGAAGGTTTCCGGGTCAATTTCGCCAAAGCAGTATTCAACGTGAACGGCGACTCCGCTGCTGCACGAACGCGCATTGACCTTGCACGGGCCGCTGGGCGATCCGGCCGCACTCCCCAGGAGGTGGTAGATTCCTGCGCGTCTCGCGCGCATGCATATTGTCACATCGGTCTCGCGGACGAAGCACGCGCCACACTCGATGCTATGCACGAAGATACATTTGGCTATTGGTTGAGGGCCAAGAAGGAACCTCAATATGAGTTCTGGGCCTGGTCTTTCCTAAATGCCTGCGAGACTTCTCCAAGCTCCATGGAGAGATCTTGTCTCGCCTTCGCCCAGTTCATTCTTGGCATGGAACAGACTGAAGGAGATGAGACGGCCGCCCGGCTGGTCGCGGATCTCTTGGATGGCGCTGGAGCGAGTCCTCGTGTCCTTGCAGGGGTCACTAACAGGTTGCTCCAAAGTAGTCTGTCCACCTGGGCCGATACTGTGGAGGCCGCCCTTGCTTCCGTTGCTAAGCATGACCCAACCCTTGCTGGTAAAACCATCATCGCCTGCGCTTGCCTCGTCGTGCCGTTCGCAAAGGGAGGGATCGAGCGGTGTCTTAAGATGGCGCTTCCCGCGCTCACGCCTGCCGAAAGGGCGGAACCAATTTCAATTCTTCTGTCGTCAGTGCAGCGCTGGTGTCCGCCCTCAGAACGCGAAATCATCCTGAAGGAGATCATTCAGTTTGCTCCCGAAGCAACACTATCGATAGAGCCGCTGATGCAGGGCGCCGCCGAGGTTGCCGAGGAGCTTCGCCGATTTACCCTTGGAGAGCCGCGCGGCCATAGTTCCAAACCTAATGTCTCAGTCGACATTGAAGCGGACTCCTTGGGCTCTCTTCTTGCTGCCGGCGACGGAAAGACGACCTATGGAGATCGAGTCGACTATTCATATGCCCGCGCAGCAGAACGTCTTTTTCTTAGCTCCAGCAAGGAAGACATCAAGGACTTTATCGCCAAGCGACCTCACATCGTCGCAGATGCCAAAGCTGCCTGTGCAATTTCGCGGCGTTTCCTGCAACTTGGCCTTCGCAAGGAGGCGATCACATACTTTGAACTCGCCGAAATGGCCGCGTTCTCTGGCTACTGGTCAACATTCATGGGCGGTCAGAAACTTGAAGTGCAACGGCTTCGGTTGGAGCTAGAAGGAAGGACGGCGATCGACAAGGGGTTTGACGTCCTGGTCACTGAGCTTTCAGCGGGCCAGACACACGGCAGTTCGCTTTTCTTGAACCTCGATGACGTGCTTGCGGTGATCTCAGATCCAATCCCCTTCAGTGAATTCTGGTCGGAGACTGAAGAGCACTTAAAGGAGTATCGAGAGTTTCGGCTTGCCGAGCCCGTCGATACAATCGAAAGCGCTCAAACATACTCCGACGTTCTCGCCTTCATCGTCGCTTTTGCTTTCAAATTGTGCTGCCCGGAGGTGACCATCCATGCGCGGCGGGCCGGACGCCTGATCTCTAAAAGTGGCAAAGGCGCCGGCTTTGCTGACAAGCTTGCGAACTACCTGCAAGTCTACTCGGATGGAGGGCGTGAACGCGCTGCCCTGCTGCACAGTCTAAGGGTAGACACTTCTTTGCGCGCATTCGTCATCAAGGAAGCAAACGAACTTGTCCTGGACGACGACTTCGTCGTCTCGGTAATCGGGCGAAAGGTGCTGCATGATATCGGAGAGGAAATGGACGACCTCCCGTCAACCGACCTACCTGCCTTCTATTCGCTTCTGCCATCGAATTCCGACCAAGCGGACAATTTCGATCCCCCCCCCGGACTTTTGTCTGGACAACGACCGGTTTGGTCCGATGACCCGTGGACATGGACATCGATGCTAAGAGGTACTCTTCGTCTCCTTGCGGATGCTACTCACGTACCTTTGGAGCTACTGCGTAGGCGGTGTGCGAGCTTCATGAGCAAAGAAGGTGGGCAATCCGCCTTCGGGCCAGGTGTAGAAGACAAGCTAGCGGGACAACTCCGCCGATTGGACTTGAAGTTTGCTTATCGGCGACCTATGGCCTCGTCTTGCCTCAGAGCATTTGGAAAAGTTTTGCGTGAATTGGAACGCGCCGGTGCTGTCGACCCCAATGTGTTTCGCGCCCTCTGGGATGAAATGGGCGGGCCATCTATGTCTGATAAACTGCCTGAGGATAATCCAAGGCCGAGTTGGCTGATTTGGCCTGAGTTGGCCATACGGAAGTATGGAGGTATCGAAGGTGATCAGTGGCTCGAATACTGCGAGAGCATGCTGCGACCCACGTTATTAACCGATGAATTCATCCTGGCGGAAGATTCCCATTTTTTGATCCAAGCAGTCCGCTCTTCCGCCGACGCTCACCGCACGATGCTGCCTAGCTGTGTTGATATAACAGAAGGTATCAGTGGTCTGCCTCGGCTGTTCTCCCACGACTATCTCCGGCCGATGTATAAGCAGTCCGAAAGCCCACTCGTTTGCCGCATTCCCGGCGATCTGTTTGGCGACTTTCGAAATGAGACAATCACCATTTGTCCGTTCGTTGCCAAAGAGCTCGGATGGAGCCGCACTGATACCAATCCGCTTGAGTTCTCTGACGCTTCCGGAAGCCTCGTTGCAAGAACGATCCGATGGGTAGAAGGCACAAAGCAGCAAGCACAGTATGAAGGGGAAAGGTTTGGAACGGGGCAGTTATTGCTTCTCACGTCCGATGGGAGGGCACAACTTGAGGCAGTAGCAGGGACGCTTCAACTAGCCGCAAGAGTCATCGCCACCTTTTCCGGCGAACGCGGAAAAAGCGGTCGTCGTGAGTTCGTTTCGGCTCATCAACGCGAGAGCCAATAGCTGCTTTCTAGAAATGAGATTTGACTGAAACGACGAAGAGGAAGTTGGTGGTTCTATGAATGACGTTCCGAGCGAAACTCTGCCGATTATTACCTTCGGTGAACTTCTGCCAGGCGATGTCCTACTGTACCGACCTCTGATGCCCAATGAGCACGAGAAACAGATATTGCAGGTCACGGACAGTCCATACACGCACGCAGCAATGTATCTTGGAGCGAACGAGATAACTGACCCAATCGTTTTGCTTCGGGTCCTTGACGGTTCAGGCTGGGTGGCCGGCACGGTTCGAACCGCTACTGATGCCAGGGGCAGTCTGCTCGCATGGCGGTAGCGGAAAGGCAGCGTTACGGAAGATTTTGTCTTCCCTAACGTCTGATTTTGAAGCGAACTGCTCGAAAGCCGACAGCCCCTTCACGCCCCCGAAACAGAGGGGCTGAACCTCCCATTATCTGTCAGTCAGTAACCCGCCCCCAATTCCCTCATTAGGCTTCTTCTGCCGATTGCCAGAAGCGGACGTTCTCCCCAACTGTCACTTCAAAACGGTACACTCAACCTTCTGGGGTGTTTTTTGATAGATCCACTGTTGCGCGGGCCGGACTTTGCCGGCAAGGATTTATGCGGTGTTTCGGATCTCTTGGGAGATCCTGAGGTGGGGCAAACAAAGTGTTGGGAGCAATTGGCCGGCGCCGCGCTGTGCGCGCAGATGCCCGCGCCGAGTAAAGTAGGCATGATCGGTATCGCAGATACGCTTAATGAATGGATTACGGCAAGCACGCTGCCGGGAAGCGACGGCATATATTTTCTAGGCACGTTCGAGCGGCGCATCACATTCTATTCCCAGCAGGTACGTGCATTCCGATTGGTCAGAGCGCTGCACGAGCGAGGTATGCTTAAACCGTACGATACAGTGGCCGTTGTCGGTGCTGGCGCCGCGGGCGTGACTTGCGCATTGGCGTTGGCCCTTCTGGATTACGACGTTGCCCTATACGACCCGGCGCTTGAAGTGCTTCAACTTCAGAGCGCTTCGCCTCGCCTGCTCCATCCCCATATCTACGAATGGCCATCGCCGGGCTCGCTCGACAAGAGCGCCGGGTTGCCGTTGCTCGACTGGGATCTGGATACCGGCAAGCCGATCGCGAAGCGGCTTGCAGCCGAATTCCATAGCCATAACGCGATGCTCCCGAAGCTTATCTGGAATAAGGGAACTCGCCTTGAGAAGCTAGAAAAGTCCGGTACAGAATGGCGAATGACCTTCGCCGATGGAGCATCAAGAATCGTCCAGAAGGTATTCCTCGCCATGGGCTTTGGCGACGAACGGACGGTTGGGGCGGCTGACACATATGACTATTGGAAGGAGCGGGGCGTCGGGACAGCCGCGGTCGAGGCCATTGCGCATGCGACCTATCTTGTAAGCGGCAATGGCGACGGCGCACTAACTGACATCCTAAACCTCCTTATCGACGGGTTCGAGCACGTCCCCTTCACAGAGACCTTCCTCGGCTATTTCAATCGGGACATCCTGAGGACTACTGTCCTGAGGGCGTATGATGGTCTCCTGCCGGATGCTGATCTGGAGCCGAATTTCGAAAAGAATGTGCTCCCGATCTTTAATGAGCGGGGGATCCTAGATCGGCTTGTGCCTCAGCTCCGGACCGATCGGCTTCTTACCGTCAACTCGAGCGGTCCGCTGTTCTCGGTGGGAAAGGCAGCTCAGCTCAACCAAGCCATGGTTTTCGCTGTCCTGCACGCAGCTCAGCAGAAAGGTGTCGTCGTCCGCCGCAGCTCCGGTAAGATCGAAAATGTGATCGAGCACGCAGATGGTCTTGAGCCTGTTGGGATAACCTTAAATGGGGCAGCTCTTGTGGAACGGTTCCATCATGTTATCCTGCGGCATGGTCCAAATAAGAACGAGCGGTATCACCCGGTCAAAGAACAGTTTGACGAGTATCAGAGGGTATCCACGGATCGGTTCGAGGCGAAGCCCGACCTGCTTGTCCCGCCCACGCTCGATGCCGAAACCTATACTGTGTTTTTCGACCTCTGGCTGGATAAACTTGCCGACGCTGCCAGAAAATCGCAGCTCGCTGGGCGATCTGCACTTGAAGCCACCACCATATTAGTCACTTGGGACGTCGCAACTCAGACGTTGGTGCAGCGCGGCCAGGTCTCGCTTGAGGAGCTCGTGACCCAGTGTGAGTCCGCAGCCACGCCTATCATTGTGCAACTAGAAGTGCCACCGGAGAAAATCGATGCTGATGATTTGATCCGCTTGAGCAAAGCCAGTGGAGGTAAGATCTCCCTCAGCCTTGGAGCAACCGTGCAAGAAGCGTGGAAATCCAGGCTGCCCAACGCTTCTATCGCTATGACAGCGGCTTCACGCTACCCTTATCGGTTGGTCAGCGCGATCAATATCGGAGAGCATGTCGACGCCTCCCTAGTCCGACAATTGGATGCAATTCTCAAAACAGCGCAGGCTGTTGGCACATGCGATACTTTGGGAACAATCGCAGCAGATGTTTTCGCTGAGGTTCTTGCCACTTGGGCGGGATGGCGCCATACACTTGATGCGTCACCCGCCCTTCGCCGTGATTTCTTTGCTTGGTTAGGCAGTATCGGCTCTGAGAGCGCAAAGCCATGGAGCGGCGACGTAACGGTGTTAGAGCAAATGGCTGGTGCATTGGTGCTGATCCTTGCAACTCATCTTGGCGAGCCGCTCCAGCCGGCTTCAGTACCCAGAGGAAATCTTAGCTTCGACGAGAATGGGCATGCACTGGGTTCGTCTGCCGATAAGTTGGACGATGGCGGCCTGCTCACTGAATGGAGTATGCCCGAACACTGGGATGTCGACGCCCTAATCCTTTCCCGCAGCTCCGAGGTATCTGTAACAGGACCTGATGATACAATCATGAACGGCGGAGATCCCGGAACTGGGCTTGATGTAGCGCGACGGACCAAACCGGCGATCGTTCGCAACGATGGGCCGTGGCGCACGGCACTCAAGACCGGGCTTCCCGCGTGGAAAACTGCGGTGAGGGAAGAATTCCAGGCGTGGCGTGAGCGGCAGAACAACGATCGCGATAGGGTACTGACATGACACCCGAGGTTTTAAAGTTCCTGTTGACCGCCGCGACGGAGCAACTTGGTTGGCGGGTCGATGAAGTCAAAGACTTCACCTCTCCGACGTTTCGCAGCCGGCCGGCCGAAGCCGAGACGAAGGCGATACCTGGTCTGTTTGGTCTCCGCCTAGGTCAGTATCCGGTGATCGTTGCTCCTATAGCTCTGGACACGGTTGAGGGTGTTATGAGCGCACTCAAAAAGCTGCACGCCCAGATGGTTGTCGCCAGGTCGTACATGTATGAGCGAGAGGTCATTAACGCACATCTACTGCTATGTGCAACCGCTCCTACTCCAACAGGCGACTGGGCGCGACTGGTCGATCTAATCGAACGTGACGAAACCGTCTGTCGGAAACTTGTTTGGATCCCGAAACAGACGGAGATGCAGGAGTCATTCGACGCTTTCATGGCGAGAACGTTTCTGTCGATGCCATGGAAGCAAGTGACGGCGGTGAGTGACGCCCAACTCGATCAGACCCACGAGTTGGCTCAGCGCCTTCTCGAGAAACACGGGCTCGATCAGGATGTGGCTCATCAGTGGGTTTCGCTCGCAGAGCAGTTAATAGACGACCCAGAAAGCCTTGTGACAGAACTTGTCCAGACCTGGGAGGCGTCGAGATGAGCAACGTTTACCTTACCCGTGTCCGGCTAGAACAGTACCGAACCTTCAGACAGTTGGATATTCGCCTCCGTGACGGGCCCGGCGTGCTCATTGTCCAGGGCAGCAACGGTATCGGTAAGTCTTCACTATTCGATGGACTCGAATGGGCGCTGACAGACAAGATTGACCACTTCCGTGATGCCGACGGCGTCAAAAAAGTTGGCAGCTATCTTTGCCGATGGCGCAAAGGAACGCCTGGCCCCACGTCCGTGACCATGGATTTCACTGGCGAGAAATGTATTTCGCGCACCCTGTCTTCCTCCGAGGCTACCAAGTCGGTCACGGGAGGCAACATCGATGACATCACGGAATTCTTAAAAGACGAGAATTGGGGCCGGAGCATTTCCGGACTCTCGAGGTACTTGCTACTTACCCACTTCCTTGGGCAGTCCACGATGTCCCGGCTCACGAATCGAGATCCGAGTGAACGGTTCGATATCCTGAAGGAGGCAGCAGAAAGCAAGGAGATCGAAGACGTCGCAAAGGCGCTTCATGGGAAAGGCAACACGAAAACCGCTCGAGCCTATAACGGTCGGATAAAACTGCTGAATGACGAGGTAGACGCTCTCCAAGGTATTCTCGACACAGAGGCGAACCTTTGGTCCGGTTTGACCGGAGTTGGCGCCTTGGATGACGCTGCTGCCACAGAGGCGGCCCACATCATTTCGCAGCTATTGGATGATGCGGTGGGCAACACCCCTCAGACGCGAGTAGCTGGCTTCGATCAGTACACGATCTCGTGGCTGGACGGGCGTCTCGATGAGCAGCGGAAACGGCTGCGGATCCTTGAAAAAGGGCTAGTAGAAGCCACGTCTGTGCTTGAGGCATGGGAGAGTGCGACACAGCAAGTGCTTGAGCAAGAGGCTGCAAAGGCCATCGTTGACGGGCAGGTAGTGACAATGACCTCACAGCATGCGGAGACCCTGGCCTCATTGGAGAAGGCTAAGGCCGATGAGGTCAGTGCGACCAGTTTGGCAGAAGAGCACCGAGAAGTCTTCAGTCTGCTGACCGGCTTGCGAGACGCAAAGACTGCCCAGACAGTTGTGCAGATCCAGAAAGAGGAGGCGGACGCTGCCCTCGCAAGGGCTCAAAAGGCAGTCGCCGACGAAAACCTAACCGTGAAGGCCTTGGAACGTCGGCTGCAGATCGTGCGTCGAATTGAGAGTGATGTGGGCCGGCTCGATGAACGGAGCCAATTAGCCCAGATCGAGAGGCACAAAGTAGAGCTGTGGCTTGCTCACGATGTGAAGGTTGCAGAGCTGCAGGCGTCGATACAGTCGTCCCAGTTGCGCTTCCCCACACTTGACTTGGACATCGAGCAGGCGGAAGTATCGGCTCGAGAAGCGAAGACACTCCTTGATGAGCAGAACGCCGTCCTTATCGAGTTAAGGAAGACGGTCTCGGAAATGTCGAGCGCGATCGCTAGCGTCGCCGCCAACCTTCCGCACGATGCATGCGACTGTCCTGTTTGCGCGACCCACTTTGAGGTTAATGGCGAACTACAACAACGCGCAGCAAGTGCTGCAGCAAGGCTAGCTCCCCTGGTTCTTGTGCAAGAGGAGCGCGTTCAATCCGCGTCGCAGCGCTCTGAGACAGCCACCAACCGTCTCGACCGATTGAAGGCCGCCAAGAAAGAGCTGACCACGCTCATTGAAGAACTCCAATCCGAGGAACGCGCAAGGACTGAGGCGGGTGTTGGCGTGTTCGGCGACACCGCGGTTGATCGTATGGTCGCTGAAGAGCGTCATAGGCAACTGGCAAGGAGCGCCGAAGAAATAACGAGATTGAGGCAGCGCAAGTGGTATTGGCGGAACCTAGTGAACGGCGACTTCTTTGCACCCGGAGGCGAGCAGGCCACCGCCACCAAGAGGCGTGACCAAGCTCAGCTTCAACTAAATACCGCAACCCAAACACAGTCAACTATTGCAGCGGAATTCGACGCAGCGGCGTCGTCCGTTCGCGAGCTCGTGAAAATCGTTGGCGATCTTGGCGAAAACCAATTGGCAGAAGCGATCCGTGGAACTCAGAGTGATCTTTCAGCAGCTGAGGAAAAGAGCCGTCAGGCAACGCAGGCGAGGCAGGCGATTGAACAGCGGCTGGCATCACTTGACGTTGCTCTTCCCATCGCAAGGACGCGTCAGCAGCAGGCTATTGATCAGATCGCCGCTGTCGCGCGACGAAAAGTTGACGCCCAGGAAATTTGGCGGAGACTTGCATTCGCTCAATCGGAAGTACCCGACAAGCACTCGATCACTCTGCAGAAAACGACCATCAGTAGACTTCGAGAGAAGTTGGGAGATGCCGACGATTTACTGAAGCGGCTGAAGGACGGTCGAGCTGCCAAAGCTCTCGTAGATAATCATCTGGCAGCATTAGAGCGGCTGCGGGCCGCGGTAGATGGTGCACCGAACAGCGAGAGACTACAGCTTCGTAAGGAGGCGCAGGATCGCGTGTTTGCTAAGGTCAAACTCGCGCAGGCAACCAGAGAGACAAAGGACATCGCCCAGGCCGCGAGCTCAGACATTCTCGACGAACTGGCGGATTTCAACACCAGCTATATGCAGCCTCTCGACACCCTGATGAAGGCCATAAATAGGTCAATCATGGGCGATCCAAGGGTAGGTTTGGAGTCACATGTTAAGAACCGCCGCGTCGAACAGCGGCCAACAAAAGAGGGGCAGGCCCTCCCTCCCGAGATCGCGTCTATAGATGCACGATTGATACATAGCGAAGGCCAAATGGCGGCCTTGTCTGTCAGTATGCTGTGTGCCGCCAGCCTGACCTACCCATGGTCTCGCTGGCGGGGGTTGGTCCTAGATGACCCGCTGCAACACAACGACACTATCCACGCTGCGGCGTTCGCGGATTTCGTCTGCAATCTGGTGGCCAGCCGTGGATATCAGGTGCTCTTATCAACTCACGACCGCGCTCAGGCTGAGTTTCTGCGGCGCAAGATGGCATCTCGAAGCCTGCCCTGCGCCGTCCTCAATCTGCTGGGGACCGGACAAGACGGTGTCGAATGGACCTACAGGCCGGCGGAAAGCGTGACGTCCTTAGTTGCATCCGCGTAAAGGAGATTTTCGGTAAAAATTGGGGTTTGTGATCGTAAGCAAGGGCGGCCACTGGCCATTTTCTGCAACCATTGCTTGTCAGATCATAAGGTTGAACTAATGGGATGAACTACCTTCCCACCGAGACGCAACTATTGTTGCGCGTAATGGTGGATAAGAAGGAGCATTTTGATGGACATCACAGTGCTTGGGATTGATCTGGGCAAGTCGGTTTGTAGCCTTGCGGGGCTTGATGCCAGCGGCACTGTAGTTTTTCGCAAACGACTCCGGTTGCTGGATTTCTTGGCGGAGTTGCCAAGCTGTATTGTCGCAATGGAGGCCTGCGGGGGTGCACATCACATCGGGCGCTTCGGCCTCGAACATGGGCATGACCCCGATTGATGTCACCGCTGTATGTCCGACCTTATGTGAAGGTTCACAAGAATGACGACCGCGATGCGGAGGCGATCGCCGAAGCCACCACCCGACCGACCATGCCATTCATCCCAATCAAATCCGAAGAGCAGCTCGACCTCCAGGCATTACACCGTGCGCGTGAACGTCAGGTGTCGGACAGGACCCGCCTGATCAATCAGGGCCGTGCCTTTCTGATGGAACGCGGCATCCGTGTCGGTACAGGCCGTCACATATTCCAGAAAGAACTGACGAAGTTGACGGCGAAGGGCGTTGCCGATCTGTCGCAACGGATCGTCTTGATGCAGTCAGACATGGCATCTGAGCTGGAAGAGATCAATTGCCGGGTTGCAACCATCGATGCCGAGATTAAGGCGCCTGCCAAAACCGACGCCGACATGCAGCGGCTGAGTGTAATCTGTTTTAAATTTGGCTGCGAATTCTATGTGATGTAATCCGATGTTGATGCTTGCAATCCAGCAGAAACTAATCAGTAGTTATTCACGACTAACTCCATTTTGTTAACTCGCATAAGATCAATTAATTTAGGCAATCATCCGCGAAGTTTGCATTCGGGCTGCGAATAGGTGCAAGCCGTAGCACCTATGGAACTGTTCGGCGTGCCAATTACGCTTCCAATGCCCGATATACGCTTGCGCGACCGATACCCAAACGCTTGGCAATTTCGGAAGCACCAAAGCCCGCAGCCCTCAATGTCCTTACTGCCTCAATATCTACGCTGGGCTTGCGCCCCTTGTAGACGCCATTGGCCTTCGCTTTGGCGATGCCTTCCATCTGTCGCTCACGACGAAGGTTCGTCTCAAATTCAGCAAAGACACCAAGCATGTCGAGGAACGCTTTGCCAGCGGCGCTTGATGTGTCGATTGGCTGTTCAGTGGCCTTTAGTGAGGCCCCTTTCTCTCTCAGAGATCCAACAATTTCTTGAAGGTCTGCTATGGAACGAGCCAAGCGGTCAACTCGGGTCACCATGAGCGTGTCACCGGGCCTCAGGAATGCGAGCAAGGTCTCAAGCTCGGTCCGTCCGGCACGTGTTGTGCCCGATGCCTTTTCCTCTCGGACGACTTCGCACCCAGCCGATTTCAACGCTTCAAGTTGGACGGTCAAATCCTGTTCGGCCGTACTGACGCGAGCGTAACCATAAATTGCCATACCGAACCTCAATGTCTCAATAGGGTCTAGATGACAGCGCTATGTAAGCGGCGGCTGTCCCCCACCTATTCACTTCCGTCGTGATGCAGGAATCCATACCCATTGTTGATTTGGGAATGGAGGCGGGTTTGGGAGTCCATAGAGAGCTCCATATGGAGTCCGTATGCGGTTATGAGATTTTGCCGCGCGACACGGGAATGCGCCGTTGGCCCAATGAAGTGAAGGGGCAGCTTGTCGCGGAGACCTATCTTCCCGGGGTGACAGTGAACGAGGTCGCCCGGCGTGTCGGCATGAAGCCCAACCATCTCTCGGCATGGCGGCGTTTGGCACGGGAGGGCAAACTTGTGGTGCCGGATCTTCCGGGAGCCGAGTTTGTACCGGCCGTTCTGGAACCGCCCCCTGTGTCCATTGAAGAGGATGCGAAGCCGCTGGCCGCGGTGGAGATCATTCACGGCGGAACCACAATCCGGCTGGACGCTTCCGTGAGCCCGGACAGGATTGCCGATATCGTGTGCGCCCTTGGGCGTGGATCATGATTTTCCCCTCGAACCGGGTGCGTATCCTGGTGGCGACAAAGCCAGTCGACTTCAGAAAAGGACATGATGGGCTAAGCGCCCTGGTCCAGTCCGTTTTGCGCAAGGACCCGTTCACCGGCACGGTTTTTGTGTTCCGGTCCAGGCGAGCCGACCGCTTGAAGCTCCTGTATTTTGACGGCACCGGCCTGGTCATGGCTTACAAGCGGCTGGAAGATACGACCTTCACCTGGCCCGCCGTTCGGGATGGTATGATGTCGCTGAACCATGCTCAGTTCGAGGCACTGTTCTCGGGCCTGGACTGGCGCAAGGTGAAGGCATTGGAGGCTCGTTCTCCGGCTGCGGCAGAATGAATCAGGTGCCGGAAATGGCGGGCATCCGCAGCCGCCTCGGGCTATTCTCGGCCCATGCCTTCCACTGTCGCCATCGACCTTTCCGCGATCCCCGCCGACCAGCGTGATGCTGTCGCCGCGCTCTTGCGCGAAAGGGATGCGCTCAAGGAGATCAACAGGCGCCTGGAGCACCTGGTCGCGGAGTTGAACCACGCGGTTCACGGCAAAAGGTCGGAGAAACTCAGCGAAGATGAACGGCAATTGGCTTTCGAAGACCTCGAGACTGCCATCGCCGAGGTTGAGGAAAGCCAGGACACGCAGATCCCTTCCGAGGGCAAAACCCGCCGTCCGGCCCGTCGCAACCGGGGCAACCTGCCGAAGGACCTACCGCGCATCGAGCGTGTGATCGAGCCCGACAACCTGCAATGTCCCTGCGGCTGTGGTGAGATGCACAAGATTGGCGAGGATCGCACGGAGCGGCTCGACATCGTGCCCGCACAGCTGCGCGTGATCGTCACCGTCCGCCCCAAATACGCCTGCCGCGCCTGTACCGACGGCGTCACCCAGATGCCGGCACCGGCGCATCTCATCGAAGGCGGTCTGCCGACGGAAGGCGCCATTGCGCATGTTCTGGTTGCCAAGTACGCAGACCATTTGCCCTTGCACCGGCAGAGCCAGATCCTTGCCCGGTCGGGCATCGATATCCATCGCAGCACGCTGGCGGATTGGGTCGGCACCGCCGCGTTCCACCTCGCCCCGGTGTTCGACCGGCTGGCCGAGCATCTGAAGGTGTCGACCAAGCTGTTCATGGACGAGACCACGGCGCCGGTGCTGGATCCGGGCCGCGGCAAGACGAAAACCGGATATCTATGGGCCTTGGCCCGAGACGACCGGGCCTGGGGCGGGGACGATCCACCCGGCGTGGTCTTCTTCTATGCGCCTGACCGCCGCGGAGAGAACGCGGAGAAAATCCTTCGTGGCTTCGACGGGGTCCTGCAACTCGACGGCTACCAGGGCTACAACTGCCTGACGCGCCCGTCCCGCAAGGGTGGCGATCCGATCCGCGTGGCCCATTGCTGGGCGCACGCACGGCGGAAACTGAAGGAGGTGTTCGATAGAGACGGCTCCGAGATCGCCGCCGAAGGCTTGCGCCGGATCGCCGACTTCTACAGGGTCGAGGCCGATATCCGCGGAACGGCGCCCGGGCAGCGGCTCTCGGCCCGGCAGGCCCGCACCGCGCCTCTGGTCGCCGCCTTTGGCGAATGGCTGCAAGAGCAACGCCGCCGGGTCTCCGCCAAGTCCCGTCTCGGCGAGAAGCTTGCCTACATCCATCGTCACTGGGACGGTTTGCAGACCTTCCTCCACGACGGCCGTGTCGAGATTGATAGCAACAGTGTCGAGAATTTGATCCGGCCAATTGCATTGAACAGGAAAAATGCATTGTTCGCCGGCCATGACGAGGGCGGCCGCACCTGGGGCCGCATCGCATCGCTCATCGAGACCGCGAAAATCAACAACGTCGAACCCTTCGCCTATCTCAAGGCCACCCTCGAAGCCATTGCTGGCGGTCATCCGAAAAGCAGGATCGACGAACTCCTGCCGTGGAACTTCACCCCGTCAAGATGAAACCCGGTGGGCCGCAGACGGCGCTTACAGCGCTATATCGTCTCAAAAATATTAAATCAACCCTATTGAGACATATTTGTTGTCTCAATAGCTTGTCTCGTTTTGGTATACCCTAGTGAGATTGCCTTTTCAGTGAAGCTCGCTTGCGATAGGCAGCTCTTGGTCCTTTACTGATTTTGGATCACGCAGAAAGAGCCGCGACTTGCCGTCCGGCGCTTTCAGAGTGCTTTCGAAGCGACCCGTAAGCAAACGTTCGGTTCAGTTCTGGCCGCTTGCGGAGCGCCTGTGCTATGAGACACAAGTGTTCAATAGGAGCGGCTAGCACCATCGGCAGACGCGACTTGCTCGGAGAGGGATACGACGATGCACGTTCTACAGCGAGAGGCAAAGGCGACAAAACTCGGGAAAATCGCCGTGCCGGCAGATGCCGAGTATGATTTCGCCGCCGGTGTCTGGCGCAACAACGAGGGCTTGATCGCTTACGACACTCGATGCGACATACAGACCAAAAAAAATGACCTCGAGACAGGTGAGGATCAAAAGGGTCAGTAATCCCATGACAGAAAATAGTGTCGCTGTTCTTATTCTGTCCGGATTGTTGGATTATTCGACCGACAGAATATGCGACCATCTCTCTCGGCAAGGCGTATCGTTCTTGCGTATAAACCAAGATCAGCTTGCCGATTTAAGGTTCTCAATCGACCCCTTGGCAGCCACTATGACGTGCCGATATGATAGCCAAACTTGGCATGTGGGATCTGAATTGCGATCGGTGTGGTGGCGGCAAGCAACTTTTCTCCGAAATACTCCGGGTCGCAGATTGACGACGACCGAACAGTTGGAACGCTCACAATGGTCAGGCGCCATGCGCGGCATGATGCTGTTCGACCATGCGATCTGGATGAACCATCCGGCAGAGACGTATCAAGCAGAGTCTAAGCCCTACCAATTGAGGCGCGCAGCAGCTCTTGGTTTCGACGTGCCATCAACACTGGTGACGAATGATCCCAAGGCAGACGTCCCAGGTAAGATCGGCACTCGAATCGCATTGAAAAGCGTCGATACGGTGCTGCTACAGGATGAACACTATCAGCATTTCGGCTACACGACTTTGATTGACTGGGCAAAATGCGCTGACGAGCATTTCCACTTCGCACCTGCAACTTGTCAAAGCGTCCTCGCCCCCAAATTAGACCTGCGAGTAACAGTTGTCGGAGATCGCTTGTGGTGTGACGCCATCACTAGTGAGCATGGAGCCATCGATGGCGACTGGCGCGTCCTAGCCAAGAATGAAATTTCTTATCGGGACTACGATCTTCCCATGGATATAGCCGAACGTTGTCGTTCACTTGTTCGCGACCTCGGTTTGCGATTTGGCGCGATCGACTTAGCTCATTCCGATGAGCGCTATTGGTTCATCGAAATCAATCCAACTGGCGAATGGGGATGGTTAGACCGAGAAGGGCGCGGCTTATCCGCTGCAATTGCAGAGGAATTGGCATGTCCATCCTGTTGAAGCTTCGAAAATTGGCGAAGCGGGCGGTGCCTGATGCAATCGGCATGTTGACCGTTAATCGGAAGCTGGCTAGGCAGCTTGAAGCCTGGGAAACAGCTCCGGAGTTTGACGACATCAGGGCATTAGACACTGACCAACTGACTAAATATCTAGAGACCGAATGGACCCGTGCCAAAGAGCTTGACGAAAAACTGACTAAGTTGACTGTTGCACTATCTGTGGCCGTCACAGTGGGGGGCGTTGCTTCCAAAACCATCTTCGATGGGCTGGCCGCGACGCCAGCAAAGACGGTCATCGCAGTCCTTCTCTTCGTGTCGATGAGCATGTTTCTATGTGGCGCCCTGATCGGTTTCAGCGGTCTCCGCCCGAAGCCGCGATATGGGTATGGCGCTGGTTATCTTCGCATCATTGCGCGAGGCGGAAACGAGGCAGCGGATGAGATAAGGAAGGCTGCGAGCGGCTTTCAAATCATGAACATTATTCGTTCAAATGAAGCATCGACAGCAATTAAACTCATCCGCAACGGCGTGGTCGCGTTCACCATCGCCATCGCGGTTAGCTTCTTCGTACCCACCGCAGGCCGAGATACTTCGTCAACATCCACTGCGGAAACATTACTGATCCAAACACATGGAATGCAGCTGACAATACCTGTCCCTCCATCAGTAATGGGCACACCGAAACCCGAGCTCACTACAGAAAATAGGCTTACCAGCCAAGGGCTATGCCCGCCTCCTGAGGCAAGATCTCCTGCTATTTTGTCAAAACAACGAAACGTTCACTTCAAGGGTGTCTCCAAAGATCCGTCGGCAGAATAGAAATCGCCCCGGAAAAATTCGCACCTGACATCGTCCTCGAAAATTTAGGGGCTAGAGTCGCAAAAATTTTTTTCTGGGTTCCATTGATACTGAACTTTTTCCAATAGCGGATTTCCCGCAATCGGCACTTCCGCTCTCTTAAAGAGTCTCTGGGGCCGGTAGGCTTGCGAAAGCCTTCGAAGACGGACCTCACAGGTCTCAGGGCCTGAGTTATTGTAATTTCCATCTGCGCTGATCTTGTTACCCGTGCCTCTTATTAACGAGAGTGTTTCTGCATTTTTTCGCTACAGATATCCGCTTCCCGCGTGAACAATAGTTTGAGGTATTCCGCCAGTGACACCTTAAACATCCGCAGTTGCAATTCACGTATCCCGCCACAATCGGCACATCCGGTCACCCGAATGAGCGCTTTCAAAACTAATTCCCACAGTCCGCAGCATGGGCGCGATACGACGCAAGTGCTTTCCCAGAGCGGCTGCGTTTGCCGGCCAACCACGGCGCTGCTCGCGCGAGTCCGGCGCATATAGCATCATCGCAGTGAATAGCGCCGTGGGCGTGCCAGCAAAACTGTTTGGGAAATCCTCGAAAAGCTTGTCGCGAATTGCGACTGCTACGGCGTCATTTTCGAACTTGCTCTCTGTGGCTCCTCTCAGGTTTTGCTCATACGCCGCCAGAAACTGCCCCGGCTCCCAGCCGAGCGCTGGACCTGCCGCCTCGGCCCACCGCGCGAAATCCGCCATGCGAGGAAGACGTTCAAGCCGAACAAGGTTCTTGCGCTGCATGGCGCGCGATACACCGTCGAACAAACATCCCATGATGCGAGGCCAAGCCTCATCGAACTCCGACCATATTTCCTCTTCCGTGCGTCGTTCTTCTTCCGGAATTGCCGGTAAATAGACACCAACGCCGCGTGAAGCTAGGTCGCCTCGCTCTGCCAGATCATTGATGCCGTTGAGAATGATGGGTCGCGCTGCGTCAAATACCTCTTGCTCTCGATCTGTATGAAGGCGACGAGTCGTCAGCCCCGATCCCGTGGCGACCATGCAAAGGGCATCCGAAAGCCAGTTCGGCATGCCACTCAGATTGTCGATAGCCATCACCCAAGCATTTGCAGCTTCGACAGCAACGTTTTGATCATCCTTCGGCGCAGACCGCAACGGAGCGCGAGCTGGATCAACAAGCTTTCGCAGCATGCGACTTGTGGTGGATTTCGCGCTGCCGTGTTCCCCGTTCACCAGCAAGATCGGGAAAGGGCCATTTGGCCGGAGCGAAGTCACCAGCCAAGCGACAATCAAAAGCATATCCTCGTCTTTCGACACGCGGACGAAATTCGCCAACTCTTCGATAAAGGCACCCTTCTCCGGATCAGGCATAGGCAACATCGCTTGGCATCGGCGGAATTTGCATTCCGGCCGGGAGACAATTTCCCAACCTGACGGTGTTATCTTCACCGCGCGCCAGTCTGCATCTCCCAAATCTATCCAGATAACCCCAGGTGTCTCACCGGACCGGATAAAGACGCGATGTTGCGGCCCTTCGTTTACGGCACGGGCGTCGAGCACTCGCAGGGCGTCTTCCATCGCCTGACCGCCAAGCGTTCCTCCACTTTCCTCATAGTAACGAGCTGCGATCCAGCGCCGAAATTCCCGCGAGCGAATGGGCCAGTTTTCAGAATGGTTTCGGACCTTGAACGTGGCCCACGCTTCAAACCCCTCATCGTGCCAAAGCTCAACAAATTCGCACAAGCTCAATACCTGATCCCGCTGAGGCGGACGCTTGCGCTTCCGGGAATTGCCCCCCCCTTCAGCATCCCTATCGGCAATGGTGTCCGGGGGCGTCCGGCTGGACGAGCTATGCGCGGAACGCAAATCATTGGAATTGGCTGAAATTTCATTCTTGTGGGTGACGTTGGGTGCACGCGTCGTGCACGCATTTGCACGTGAAATCAGGTCCAGTGCACGTGTTTGGTCCCAACCTTCAGCCAAGGCATCGGCAGCATCCCAACCACGCTCAACTTCATTGGGCGGTTCAATTATTGCAACGGTATCGGCCCCGGCGTCGAGCGCCATGCGCGCCACGTCTGCCGCGTAGGCATCGCCCGCTTCATCGGCGTCCGGCCAGATCACAACCCGCCGCGCAATTAGTGGCGACCAGTCCGTTTTCTCGGCCGCTTTGCTGCCGCCGCCACTGGTCACCACGATAAAGCCAGATAACAGAACCTGCCCCGCGTCCGCTGCCTTTTCACCTTCGCATACCAGTACCGGCAGATCCGGGCGCTGGGCGAGTTGATCGAGGTGATAGAGCGGCCTCGCATCGGGGATTGCTGCCCATCGCCAACCCTCTCGGCCTTTGGTATCTTTTTGCCAGGTTAACGGAAGGACGGCTTTGTCGCCGTCCTTGCCGTCAAAACGTACAGCCAGGGAGCAAAGCTTGCCGTCCGCGTCGAGATACTTCCATACCCCTGACGGCTTGCCGCGTTTGGGGTGTCGCGCAGGAGGCTTGGGAGCGGTTTCCGGCACGGGGATAATGGCCGTCCAATCCTGTGACGCAGAGCGGCGCACCGGCCTCCCCGCCCCGTCGAGCGGCGCGAAGGGGTCATTCGTCATACGGATGGGCCCCCAACATCTCCGCGACCTTCACAGCCGCATCAGGTTGCGACAAACCGAACAGGAAAGCTGCCAGTGCGATCAGATCCCGGCCGCTGTCACCGGTTGCGAAATCCGCCCACTTCCCCGTTTGCAGGTTCACTTTCAGGGAGCCATATCTCCGGTCTGACCTGCGAGGATTGCGAGCCACCCACTCCGCACCTTCTCGCCGGCCATCTGGCAGCCAACGCTCCACGAGTGCGTCGGATCGCGACAGCGCCGCTGCCGCAATCCGCTCAAAATTCACTTGCCGCCGCCTCATTCCGAGCCTTCCAACCCATCACGGACGGCCGCTTGCCCAATGGCTTCCGTGAGTCCCCCGGCAAGTTGACTACGGATTTTTGCGGGAAGATCGAACCCCAGCCCGGCCGTCAAGATCCGCTCGGCATACCAACCGGCATCGAGACCTGTGAGCGCGGCAAGCAGGCTCAACAAATTGTGGCCCTGCATTCGGACCGGCTGCCCCGAATTTGCGCTAGATCCGGCATAGGGAAAGCTTCCAGCCCAATCGCCAGTATGAAGTATGACTGTGCTGATTTGGCGCTGGGCGTTCTTGTACTCCATCACACCGCCATGCGCCGTTCCACCCGGCAACATCAGGAGAAAAAAGACCTCTATTAGCGGAGGGACTTGCGACGAAGGCGAAGCCAACCCACCGCCAATCATCCGCAGGAGAAATTCCGGATTGCCTGGAAAACGATCCCGATCGACGATCTCCGCGTGCCCCGCGCACTGATCGATCAGCGAACCGAATGCAGATCCAGTCAAATGCCCCAGGACACAACCGGTTGTGGCAAACAGCAGGTTTTCCGCCACATGACTCGCAGGCATTCCTGAGAACAATGCCAGCGCTTGCAACAGGTTGTCGCCACGTGCGAGCACCTTTGTTTCATTGTCGTTTGACGACACGAACCAAGAGCCGTCACGCCCGAGATAGAAACACCGCGAATTCTCATCGAGAGCCGCCACAATTTTACCGGAGCGACAACGGCCCGCGTCCACCCGCGGGCCCGGAAACATCGTTTTCGCGATCACTGACATCAAGCGTGAGTGCCGTCCATTCTTCGGGTGTAGCCTGGCGATCAACGGACGATCTGCAAGCACACCGAAGAAGTTGGCAGCCTCTCGATAGTTGGCAACCGAAGTCCATTCGATCAGCTTGTAGCCGCGCGGACCAATCTTACAGGCATAGTCATCAAAACACTGGTCCGCGACACGAGACCCCCGATCAACGAGCATTTCACCGGATTTGAAATCGGTTCCGCCACCGTGCGGATGACTTCGGCCGCACCATGGGCACGGCGCGGTAACGAGTTGCGCGCTCGCGCCAATTCGGACTGCATTGAGGTGCGGCGTGTCGCATTCTTCGATGCGGGCGCTCTGCTTATCTATATCAGCCATTGGCACCGTCCCGCTTCGCATCTGCTTCGGTCGTGGTGCGGGCGGTGTTGGCCCCAGCAAAGGCAACTAGATCAGCGCGGCGATACCTGACGGCACGGCCCATTTTGCAGTAGCGTGGCCCACCACCGCGGACGCGCCAGGCCTGCAAGGTCCTGAAACTGATACTTAGAAAATCCGCCGCTTCCTGTTCGTTCATCAGCCGGTCGGGATCAAGCTGCTCAACCAAATTCATCATTATCTGCTCTCCTGCGTTATGAGTTACGCAGGAGTTTGATAGTTGGGCGATGAAGTTCAGTACCCAACGTGAATTACGATTTTTTCAGCCAATTAAGTGGTGTCGCGTGCATCTGTGCACGGATGGGACCAAAGCCCAGGAGCCGTTTCGTCCCAACTATTCCAGACTTGTTCCTCAAAAATTTGCCGAAGTTTCTCTTGTGATCTGCCTAAATCGTCAAATTCCTTCGGGATCAAATCCATGCGCTCGTCCAGTTCGATATCCTTGAGTAGCTGAACGGTATCGCGCGCGAGCCGATGTATGTCTTTGCGATTAACCGATGGCACTTCAGATGGCCTTGGTGCTTCAGTGTCTTCATCGGCAAAGAAAAGGTTTTCAAGATCCGAGAGAAAATTTTCAAAGGCCGTGTTGTCTTGGCCCGGAAATGCATTCTTGAGAAACGCGAATAAGACCATGGCATTGATGCCCAATAGTCTACGCCTGACATTGACGCCCGTTCCCTTTTTTCGTCCAGGCAGCTTTTCTGATGTCGATAGCGCTCCTTTTGGAGAATAATAATCTATGTGTCGCCTAGTCGGGTATTCAAGATTAACAAGGTATTCCTCTATATCCTTAAATCGCCTATCAAAAATAAAATCGTCGTATAGATCGATGTACTTCGTAAATGGATCGATATTTTTGTCTCCATCTTCAATTTGAATATTTGAAAGGTAGATTATCGCCTCCCTCATCTTATCAATCGCCTCAAGAACTGCTGAACTGGACTCCAAGAGCATTTTAAATTTTTTGGCAGTTTCTGTCCTTTGGATGTAACCGCCGTGCGCGGCCTCGATCCGAAGAAACCATCGGCGAATTTCCGCCCTCGTTTCAAGAAACAGGCAGCGGACCCCAGACTGCTCTAGCTCCGACTTCCATGGATCTCCCCGCCGGGACAAAGCTTCCTCGATGAGTTTGTCAAATTCATACCGTGGAAACGGGGCGGACGGTCGTTCCCACGGACGCCAACCTGGTGGAAATGGGGCTTCGTATAGAAGCGCCCGACCTTGAAACGGCGTCCGCAGTCCAAACAAGCGATGCCACAAAGCCTCATCCCGAATACACCGATCAAGGTTCTTGGCCTCATCAGATGACAGGACCGAAGTCGCTCTTTTTTCCCTTAAGTCTTTTAGTTCATTCAGTGTGGGCTCAAGTCCGCCAGAGTGCCATGGTGCCTGATCAGGCCTGTATTTCTTCATCTAACTGCACCGCATTCCGAATAGTTCGTACTCATGGCCGCGCGGCTGTATCAGCAGTCACGTTGGCCGTCTTCAGCCTCACCCCAGCGCCGCCGCCATTTTCCGGGATAAACTCCACCCCGGCCGCATCGAGCGCACGCCTCACTGCCTCTACGTTCGCTGCGGTACTTCGCTCTGGTCCCATCGTCTCCATTCGCTTGATAGTCGGCAGGGAAAGCGATGCTCGCCTTGCTAAATCGGCTTGAGATATTCCGATCAAAGCGCGCGCTGCCCGTAACTGCGCCATGCTTATCATTTTTCATCCTTTCTGTATCATATGATCTATTTAGATTGACCTTTATTAGTTAATATGATACTAAAAAGATAACATGTTTCGACGAGGTGTCCACTATGGCTTTCAATCACTCGATTATCTTCAGCACCGCTTGGACCATGGCTCGCGAAACCCGGGCAAACTGCATTCGCAATCAGCACATTTACGGCACGCCCCGTTCGCTCCGGAGCTGCTTTGCGCAGGCCCTTCGCGATGGTTGGTTTGAAGCCCGGTGCGCTGCGATCGCGAGCCGTCGAACCGAACGGATGTGCACCTACGCAGCATCTCTCTCCCCCGAAATCCGCGCCTTCCGGCTGGAAGCAGCAATAGAAAAGCTGGCCTTGCTGACATACAGCAACGCGGTCGCGAACTTTCGCTCTGCCCGCCAGGCTGATCTTCAGACCGAAATCGAAGCGCTCACAATGGCCGCGTGAAGCGACCCGTGCCGGATTGAATTTTCAACCGGACAAAAAAGTCGCGGCCTGCCTCGGCTGCGAATTCCCAAAACCAAAAGGAGTACGACATGCGGGACAAGGATATCAGTCACAGCCTGAACGAGGATTTGGCAGCTAAACCCAATAGCGCCGGCCAAAGCCAGCTGCGCGAACTTTTCCACCGCTGGCGGACCCAAGAAGAAAAGTTACGGAACCTGCATGACGACTGTGACGACGCCGTGAGGGAAACGATTTCCGAAGAGATTGAGTTGCTACAACAGCAAGCCGCTGACTTTGAGCCGTGTACGATGGAAGACCTGACTTTCAAAATCATCTTCGCCGACGACAATGGCGATATGGACAGAAATACCCATCAGGAGGCGCTGGCCACGCGCGCCTATGCAATGGCTGGAATCAACCCGGCAACAGGACAAGAAATCCAGAAAACGGCAACAGAAGTCAACACAATCAGCAACAGCTTTGGGAAGGCTGCCGATTTCGCATCGGTCAAAATAAACCTCAAGGAAGCCGATCCTTCTGATCGCTATCATTTATACGAAACGCTGTCAGCGATCTGCGACATTCTTGCCGCCAACCTTTGCCAACCATCTCACTCTATGGAAGCCGGCGTGAACCCGAATGCGGCAGGAAACGTAGTAGACAGTTTGATCGAATGCCTCTGGCACATAAACGATGAAATTGTTGCGTCCATTGAGGCGCGCACTCCTGCGAGCTATTCCGAGTTCGAAAATCGCGCAGAGTTTCTTCTGAAGGTTTACGCGCAATACGGCATATCCGCAGCAGAAATGGCGTCTCGCGCCGCCAACTTTGCGTCGCAAGAGCTTCTGCTATTGAGACAACAACAGGCATCGAAGAACCTCGCGGCATAACCGTCAAAACGGGTTACAGTTTCACGCGGCCCTGTTTCAGGGCCGTTTTTTTGTCAGTGTCAGGCTTTTTGCGTGCTTCCGGCACTGCCGTTGGCCGTGCTGCCGCTCCGTTCTTCAACGTGATCAGCGCTCCCTTCTACGGCCACCTGTAGGCCGCCCAGCGCCGCAGCTATTCTGCCGGAAACCTTGTCTGATAATTCACGCAAGGGGTCATTGTCACGGTTCGCATACCGGCTTGTCATTGCCACAGTGCGATGACGGAGCAGATCGCGGACCATGAACGCATTCGCGCCCGACTGTCCCCCCATTGTGCCGACAGTGTGTCGCAGATCGTGCAGATGCACGTCCTGCAGTTCGGCCGCCGTCCGTAGCCGATCCCAACAACGCCGCAATTGGTGGTATGGCATCGCCTCTTTCTGATCGGTTGGCATCGGCAACACCCAAGGTGATCCTTTCACACGGGGCAGCGTCTTCAGGATCTCAAGCACGTGACTGCTGACAGGGTGCTCCACCCGTTCTCCGCCTTTCACTCCTGGAAAAGCAACAAGGCCGTTCGCCAGGTTGACGTGTTTCCATTCCAGCGTGAGGATTTCCGTTGTACGTGCTCCGCTGAACAGCAGAAGACGGACGGCGGTCAGGTGGCAGGGGTGTTCACTGCCAGACTCTTCGGCGGCTCGCAAAGCCTTGCCGAGCCGGGTGATTTCCTTGTCGGTCAAAAACCGTTCCCGTGCATTTTCCTTGTGCCGCTGCACACCGGCAACCGGATTTGTCCCTTCCGGCCGCGCGCCCCACTCCTCGGCACGCGCGAAAATGCTACTGAGAACGGTCAGCGCATTGTTGGCTTGCCGTCCGCCACCAGGGATAGAACGGTGCAGTTTGATGATGTCCTGCCGCGTGACTGACGCTACCAGAAACGTGCCCAGCGCCGGACGAATATGGGTGGCAATGAGATATCGCCAGACCTTGGCCGTACTCGCTGCCAGGTTCTTCGCAATGTGGTCCGTCTCGAAACGATCGAGAAACTTGGCGACAGTTTCCGCATCCCTGATCGCCTTGCGCTCCGCAGAAGGGTCCGCGCCGCGTGCAACATCCGCAAGAAGTTGTCTGGCGATTTTTCTAGCCTCATCGGGAGCCAACGCGCCGTGCTGGCCAATCGCGAATTTTCGGGTTCGGCGCTGCTTGTTGCGGTACTGGATAAAATAAGTCTTTGTTCCGCTCGGCTTGACCCGAAGGCCAAATCCCCGCACTTCGTCATCCCAGAGAAACAAATCCTTGGCATCCGCGCGCACTGCATCGACCGTTCGTTTGGTCAGTCTCTTTCTGGATCTCAACTTTAGTCCTCAACTTTAGACTTTAGGCTTTGTTCTGAGCGTGAGACTGGCGCGATGCCGGGAGCTTTCCACCCGTAGTCGGCAAGTGCGTTTGTAAGGTCCCTAACTTTCTCGCATGCATCTGTGCATTCGTGCATTTGTGCGAACGCGTGCAAGAAAAGCGTGTATCGGTTGCGAACTGAGCTACTGGTGAAACGTCGGGGTCTTCCCGCCCGTAATGGCTGAAACCCCGGCGTACGGTCCCTGCACATCCAGGCAACGACACCTCTGTCTGGCCGCTGGTCATTGCCAGCCCGCCGATGACGATGACACACAGAGGTTGGACAGCAGCGATGATGACAAGGACGGCACCATTTCGGCTGCCGTCCGAAAGCTTCTTCGTGCATAACAACATCTTAGACGGCACGGACGGCATGGACGGCAGATCTCCCCCTACTGTCTTATAGCTGCGCAGACAAACCAGCCCGTGGGACCGGTCAGACTACGCCTGTCCATATCCGCCGGGGAAGCAATAGGGAAGCACGGGGAAGCAACTCAGCGCAACCTACGTCGCAAAGCAGCGTAGCCAATTAGGCCTTTTTTCTTTAATTTTCAGCCAATTATCGCATACCATCGAAATGCAGAGAAATACCGTCTTAAGCTTCCCAAGCTTAAGACGGGGGTTCGATTCCCCTCACCCGCTCCAAACAACCAATCCAATTCCCGAATTTCCCAGTGGCTTTTCTTCAGCGCAGCGTTTCGCCGACCTGCGGGGTTTGCCGGACATCAGCGCGGCTGAGGCCAACATCCTTCAAGAGATAGTCGGGCAGATCCGCCAGGTGGGCCATGTCGCGCCGACGGCGCAGGCACTTCAGCGCAAAATGCAAGACGGCAGCACCGAGACCGGCTCTACGGACGCGTGCCAGGTGCAGGTGTACAAGGTGATCGGTCATCTGTTTTGCTCCTTTCCGACGGGACAGGAGCAATTTTAGAAAAAGCCTCTACGGACAGAGCGCAAAATTCTCAAGTTTGAGCGATAAATTCGCAAAAATTTGGATTTTGAGATAAACTACCGCACAATTGCACCGAACAGGACCTCCCCCATCATGGATCTGGACGATTTCGATCATCAGCTGCTGCGTCTCCTCAGCCTCGATGCCCGGCAAACCGGCAAGGAGCTTTCCGAGAAGGTTGGCCTGTCTTCTGCCGCCTGCCTGCGCAGGGTGCAACGCCTGAGAGAAGTCGGGGCGATCGAGCGGGAAGTGGCCATCGTGTCACCGGAGGCAACTGGCGCCTCCGTTACCTTGCTCGTGATGCTGATGCTGTCGCGTGGACAGCCGGAACGCATGGCGAAGTTGCGGCAGAAGTTGCTGACGCTTCGGGAAGTGAAAAAGATCTATCACGTCACGGGTCCGGCCGATCTGGTACTCACCGTGCAGTGCTCTTCCATGGAAGCCTATGCAACTTTCACCGAGGCGCATTTCTATGAAGACGACATCAAGGGCTTCGATACGATCGTCGTCCTGCGCTCCTATGATCCGGAACCGGAGACCTGACCGCATTCCGCGGAATTCAGTCGACGCTGTGAATGTCAGAGGTCACGCGTTTGTTTTCAGGAATGCCTCGTGCCATCTTCGGCGGAGCGGGCTGACAAGCGCTGCCGGTTCGCGATATTCTGTCTGTACGATTCCCGGCGCGTATTGCCGACCATGACCTGATATGGAACGAGGCGTCCGCGTGCCAGCTTCACTGCCACTTCTCAAGACGATCTGCCGCGTTGCAGCCGGGCTGCTGACGCTTGGCACTTTGGCGCTTGGTACTTTGGCGCTCGGCGTCCTGTCGGTTTCAGCCCAGGAGGCTTCGGTCCGCGTTCCCAATTTCTGGGATCCGAAAGCCGTCCACGACCGGCCGAATGCCATTCCGGACAAGATCCAGTTTCTGGCAACCGACGGATATCCGCCCTTCGTGTTCCGTGACCAGCATGGCCGTCTTACAGGCTTCAATGTCGATCTCGCACGGGCTCTCTGCCAGGAACTTGGAAGTTCCTGCGCCCTGCGCATCAAGGACTTCGAGGTTCTTCTGCCTGCACTGGACGAAGAAGAAGGTGACGCGATTATCTCCGGCCTGTCGCGCAGCCTCCCCTCCACGCGCCGCCTCAACTTCACCGAGGACTATCTGAAGCTGCCGGCGCGGTTTGTGGTTCGGGCATACAACGCGTCCGATTTCAACGAGCAGGCGCTCACTGGCAAGCGGATAGCCGTTGAAGCAGGGTCCCGCTACGAGGCGTTTGCCAAGCGCTTCTTTCCCGATGCCGAGATCATCAGCCTGGAAACCGCAGAGGCAACACGTGAGGCGGTCAAGGGCGGCTCGGCCGATGCTCTGTTCGGCGACGGCCTGAACCTGTCGTTCTGGCTGCCAAGCGAAGCTGCAGATGGCTGCTGTGCCTTTGCCGGCGGCCCGTGGCTGGAGCCGGGCTATTTTGATGAAGGCATGGCCATTGCGACCCGCCAGGACGATCCGGAACGGGCTGCGGCCCTTACATATGCCTTGCGCCAGCTTCACCAGAAGGGCATCTACCGCGAGCTTTACCTGCGCTATTTTCCCATGAGCTTCTTCTGACCTTTCCGGCCATTCCCGACAAAGAACCAGGTCAGCTTTTGCCTTTCGCGTCCTCGACACGCGCCGCCTTCCGGCGGTCCGGATTTTTCAGGAACGGGATCGCCAGGCTGAAGGGAAACGAATGCGCACGCGGCGTGAGCGCGGCACCGAGCCCGATTTCCATCGTCTCCTGTCCTTGCTCGGGATCTTCCACGTAGGTTCCGAACAGGCGGTCCCAGACTGAAAGATAGAACCCGTAGTTGGAATCCGTCTCGTGCGGTAGCACCGAGTGATGAATGCGGTGCATGTCCGGAGTGACGATCAGAAACCGCAAGGGGCGGTCCAGCCAAAGCGGCAAGCGGACATTGGCGTGGCTGAAAACCGCAGAGCCGTTGAGAACGATCTCGAAGATCAGCACGGCTTCAACAGGACCGCCGAGGGCGATGATGACCAGCCCCTTCCAGAGGAAGGATAGCAGAATTTCGATCGGGTGGAACCTGAGCGCGGTTGTTGCGTCCACCTCACTATCTGCGTGGTGCATGCGGTGAATGCGCCAGAACAGGGGAACCTTGTGCGACACCAGGTGTTGAAACCACACCGCAAGATCGAGCACGACGAAGGTGATCAAACCGGCCACAACACCCGACCAGCCGAGAAATGCAAAGAGGCCCCAACCCTTTTCCTGTGCCAGCATTGCAAGGCCGACGCCGCCGATGGGGAAGATCAGCCGCACCAGAAGGGCATCAAGCAGAACAATGCCCCAGTTAGTCGGCCAGCGCTTCAAACGGCTGCTCTTCAGGCGCCGCCTTGGCAAGCCCGCCTCCAACAGCGCCATTATCAGAAAGATGCCGCCGAAACAGGCCATGCGAACCTGGTTGATGTCGATCTGGTCAAACATGGGGTCTTTTGAAACGTCCTGACTAATGCTGCTTGCCACGGTCCCGATGGCACGATAGGGCGATACGACAATACTCCTGATATCATTCCTTGCCGCTGCGACAGATCACATCATCATGACCGACTTTCTCTGGACCCGCCCCGAAACGCCACCTGTGGCAACCCTGCTGCTGGCCCATGGCGCTGGCGCTGCCATGGACTCAGCGTTCATGAACAAGCTCGCGGCAGCCCTCGCGAGCCAAGGCATTGCGGCCGCACGCTTTGAATTTGCCTATATGGCCGGCCGCCGGACGGGAGGCCCGAAAAAGCCGCCGCCCCGGGCCGACAAGCTGATTGCCGAGTTCCAGACCGCCCTGCAATCTGCCCTCAGCCAGAGCGACGGCCCTCTGCTGATCGGCGGCAAATCCATGGGTGGTAGGGTCGCCGCGATGCTGGCAGGCGGCGGCTCGCTGCCTGGGCGCGCCAAGGGTGTTGCCTGTTTCGGCTACCCTTTCCACCCGACCGGCAAGGCCGATGCCGAGTGGCGGCTCCAACCGCTGCAGGACGTCAAACGGCCGGTTCTGGTTCTCCAGGGCGACCGGGATCCGTTCGGCTCGAAGGCGGAACTCGATGAAGTCACCCTGCCAGCTCATGTCAGCCTGACTTATCTGGAAGACGGCAACCACGACTTCGGACCGCGCGGCAAGTCGCCGGCGACACTCGACGGCAACATCAAGCTGGCAGCCGAAGCAGTCAGGGCATTCGTGGATCGGCTCACGAGTTAGGGCCCACTACGTGCCCGGACAAGCGCAGCGCAAGTCCAGGGCTTACGCGCAAGGCAGCAAGAAAAAAAGCCCGGACCGTTTCCGATCCGGGCTTTTTGAATTTGATGACAGTCCGGCTTACTGGCCGGGCTTGCCGTCGAATTCGTAGCTGGTGCTGCAGAACTCGCAGGTGACGATGATCTTGCCGTCGACAGTCATGTGGTCGACGTCGTCGTCGCTGAACCCGGCGAGAACATTCTCGATCTTCTCGCGAGAGCAGCTGCACTTGTCGACCAGCGGCTGCGGCTCGAAAAGGCGGACGCCGCGTTCGTGAAACAGCCGGAAGAGCAGCATTTCCACGCTGACTTCCGGATCGGTCAGTTCGACATCCTTGACCGTCTCGACCAGTACCTTGGCTTCCACCCAGGCATCGTCCTCGTCAATCTCGTGCGGGCTCGTGCCTTCCGGGGCATTGCCCGGATCAATGTCAGCCTGGCGCATGCGTTCCGGCGCTTCGGGCAGGAACTGAATCAGGATCCCGCCGGCTGTCCAGGTTTTCACGTGCCCCTCGCCTTCCTGGCGGGTGAACAGTTCACCAACACCAAGACGAACTTCTGTCGGGATCTGCTCGGATCGCTCGAAGTACCGGCGTGCGACTTCTTCCAGCGACACACCATCCAGCTCCACCAGTCCCTGGTAGCGCTGCATGTGCATTCCCTGGTCGATGGTCATCGCCAGATGTCCGTGCCCGAGAAGGGCCTCCTGCGTCGCCTTGCCGTCAGCTATCAGCGCTGCGACTTCAGCAGCATCGAAGGTTGCGCAGGCGCGGATTGCGTCGGGTGACTTGAAGTCGACGACCAGCATGGACACCGGCCCCTTCGTCTGCGTCTGCAGCGTGAAGCGACCGTCGAATTTCAGCGACGTTCCCAAGAGGCTGGTCAGAACGATCGCTTCCGCCAGCAGGCGCGAGACCGGTTCCGGATAGGCATGCCGGTCAAGAATTTTTTCCAGGACAGGACCAAGCGCGACCGCACGGCCGCGCACGTCGAGCCCTTCCACGGCAAAGGGCCGGACAGCGTCCAGCCCTGCAGGCGTAATGCCCAGTTCATCAAGATTAAGTGCCACTTGGCTTGCCTTATGCTGCGCCGAAGCACCAGGCCAGAATGCCCTTTTGGGCATGGAGCCGGTTTTCGGCTTCGTCAAACACAACGGAGTTGGGACCGTCCATGACGTCCGAGGTGACTTCCTCACCCCGGTGGGCCGGCAGGCAATGCATGAACAGGGCGTCCTGGTTTGCCTCAGCCATCAGGCGTTTGTTGACCTGATAGGCGCTGAGGAGGTTGTGACGCGATTCCGCATCGTCATCGCCCATGGACACCCAGCAGTCGGTCACGACACAGTCGGTCCCCTTGACTGCCTCATATGGGTCCGTCGTGACCTGAATGGAACCACCCTTGGCACGAGCAGTTTCAATCAGGTCCATTGGCGGCGCCAGTTCGCCCGGCGTCGCGATGCGCAATTCGAAATCGAAGCGCGGCGCGGCATGAATCCAGGAAGCCAGCACGTTGTTGCTGTCACCGGTCCAGGCAACGCTCTTGCCCTTGATCGAACCGCGATGCTCTTCAAAGGTCAACAGATCCGCCATGATCTGACAGGGATGCGAGAGCTTGGTTAGGCCGTTGATCACCGGCACCGTCGCATTTTCGGCAAGTTCGCGCAGGTCGTTGTGATCGAGGATGCGGATCATGATCGCGTCGACAAAGCGTGACAGGACCCGCGCCGTATCGGCGATTGTCTCGCCGCGGCCAAGCTGCATTTCCGCACCGGTCAGCATCAAGGTCTCGCCGCCAAGCTCGCGCATGCCGACATCGAAGGAAATGCGCGTACGGGTCGACGGTTGTTCGAAGATCATGGCCAGCACCTTGCCGGCCAGAGGACCCTGGCCGCGATGCACGCCGTTACGGCTCGACTTGATCTTCCGGCTGGTGTCCAGGATGGCGCGCAGTTCGTCGCCTTCGAAGTCCGTCAGATCCAGAAAGTTCCGGTAGGTTCCGTTTGCGGTCATCAGGCCGCTCCTTCCGCCAATTTCGCTTCCACGGCGACAGCAGCCTGTTCCAGGCGCTCGACAGCAATGGAAATTTCCTCTTCGCTCATGGTCAGCGGCGGCATGATGCGCACCACGTTATCGCCGGCAGGAACTGCCAGCAGACCGGCTTCACGGGCTGCAAGCACATAATCTGCCACCGGCACCACGCATTTCAGACCGAGCATCAGGCCGTTGCCGCGCACTTCGGCCAGAACGTCCGGATGACTATCCACCAGTCCGGCCAGCTTCTGCTTGAAGCTGAGCCCCTTCTGACGGACACCTTCCAGGAACCCGTCTTCCAGAACGACATCCAGAACGGCATTGCCGACTGCCATGGCCAGCGGATTGCCGCCAAAGGTGGTGCCATGGGTCCCGGGGGACAGCGCCGCTGCCGTTTCTGCCGTTGCAAGACATGCGCCCATCGGGAACCCGCCGCCGATACCCTTGGCGATTGCCATCAGGTCCGGTTCCACGCCCGCCCACTGGTGAGCGAACAGCTTGCCGGTCCGTCCGACACCGGTCTGGATCTCGTCGAAGATCAGCAGAATGCCGTTGTCATCACAGATCTTGCGCAGCGCACGCAGGAAATCGGCCGGAATTTCGCGGATCCCGCCCTCGCCCTGCACGGGCTCGATCGCGATCGCGGCCGTTTGCGGACCGATGGCATCTTTCAGCGCATCCAGGTCTCCTGCCGGCACCTGGTCGAAACCGGGAGCCTTCGGGCCAAAGCCTTCAAGATATTTCGCCTGGCCGCCAGCCGCGATGGTCGCGATGGTCCGGCCATGGAAAGCCCCTTCGAAGGTCACGATGTGGAACCGCTCGGGGTTGCCGTTGTCATAATGATGACGGCGCGCGCATTTGATGGCAGCTTCCATCGCTTCCGCGCCGGAATTCACGAACAGCACCTTGTCGGCAAAGGTTTCCGCGCACAGGCGCTGCGCCAGCCGTTCGCCATCCGGGATCTGGTGCAGGTTGGAGGTATGCCACAGCTTGGCTGCCTGATCCTTCAACGCCTTGACCAGATGCGGATGGGCATGACCGAGTGCGTTGACCGCGATGCCGGAACCGCAATCGAGGAATCGTCGGCCATCGGTGGTAACCAGCCAGACGCCTTCCCCATGATCGAAAGACAGGTTCGATCTTGCGTAATTTCCGAATAGTGCAGTCGCGGACATAACCTCGTTTGTCTCCTTTAAACGCCCCTGCTGTCCCCTGCGTCGCCCCGACGCCGGGCCGTCACCTTGAAAAGATGCCGAAGGGCCAAAACGCAACGTGCCGCCCCGATGAGGCGGCACGCAGCGGCTTTCTTATACACTGCCGGTACCATGCACTGTCAATGGAAATGGCGCACAAGACATTTCATGTGCCGCGGAGGGCGGATTTCATAAAATTCTCAATGACCTCGCCATAATTGGGGAAAAGTCGTTTCATCCCCAACTGGTTTGGGTCGAGTGGTTGCCTGACAAATTAACGTTATTGTAACCTCTCAGCAATCAGACACGAGATCTCGTGAGGCAAATCACCAAGAGGCACTAGATCTGCCAGCATTAAGCGTGCTTGCGCATGCTTAACACGGGGTTAATGGCCGCAGGACGGTCAAACTAAAGGGTGCGGCAATGAGTTGGACAAACGAACGAGTTGAGCTTCTCAAAAAGCTTTGGGGCGGCGGCTTGAGCGCAAGCCAGATCGCAGGCGAACTGGGTGGTGTTACCCGTAACGCCGTGATCGGCAAGGTGCACCGCCTTGGCCTGTCCGGCCGCGCCAAGTCCACCTCTTCAAGCGCCAAGCCGCGCCGGCCGCGCACCGCAGCTCCTGCAACGGGTGCAGCGCCGAAGAAACCGACGACGTCACATCCGCAGTCGATCGGCGCAACGGCCCTGAAAGCAGACATCTCGCCGGCTCCAGTGGTGGCTGCCAAGCCGCGCGTAGAGCCGATTGCGGAGCTCGTTCCGATCTCGCAGCGGGCTACCATCCTGACGCTGACCGAGCGGACCTGCAAATGGCCGATTGGCGACCCGGCAACCGACGACTTCTACTTCTGCGGCCGCCAGTCCGATGCCGGCGTCCCCTACTGCGCTCATCACTGCAAGATCGCGTATCAGCCGGTCGCCGACCGCCGCCGCGACCGCAAGACGATGGCTCAGGCAGGCTGATAGTCTCGCACCGAAGCAGTTCATGAGAAAGCCCGCCAATTTGGCGGGCTTTTTTGTTTGGGCCTTCCATTGACCAGATGTCCGACCCCGACCAATGACCTCCCACAGCTTAATCACGGCACCGATCCATGCCGTTTCCGCCCCATCAAATCAAACCTTGTTTGACCGCTCCGCCACGACAGGGACCGCAGGATCAGCCCCGACACCGACACAACTGATGGGGTAGTCGCAGAAGAGAACCTTGCTCCGCGAAAGGCACAAAACCGCTGAGAAACAAAAAGCCCGCTTGAAAGCGGGCTCCTTAATTCCATTCTGCAAGTTGCCCTCAGGCGGTGGCAGAGGTGAACTGGTCATTGAAGGCGTATCCGGCACCACGGACGGTACGGATAGGATCCTTCGCCTTGCCCTTGTTCAGAGCCTTGCGCAAGCGACCGACGTGAACATCGACAGTGCGTTCGTCCACGTAGACATCGTGACCCCAGACCCCATCCAGCAGTTGTTCGCGGGAGAAGACACGACCAGGCGATGTCATCAGGAATTCCAGCAGGCGGAATTCCGTCGGCCCCAGGTGTATTTCCTTGGTGTTGCGGCGAACGCGGTGCGTTTCGCGATCCAGTTCGATATCGCCGGATCGCAACATGCTGGACACCACTTCCGGGCTTGCCCGGCGCAGGATGGCGCGCACGCGGGCCATCAATTCCGGTACCGAGAAGGGCTTGACCACGTAGTCGTCGGCACCGGTCGACAGGCCGCGGATGCGCTCTGCTTCCTCACCGCGTGCCGTCAGCATGATGACCGGCAGGCGCTCGGTATCCTCGCGCGCCCGCAGGCGGCGGCACAGTTCAATTCCGGACAGGCCCGGCAGCATCCAGTCGAGCAGCAACAGGTCCGGCAGGCTTTCCCGCAGGCGGATTTCCGCCTCGTCACCCCGGACACAGGACTCGACCGAGTACCCTTCCGCTTCCAAATTGTATCTCAATAGAAGGCTGAGCGGTTCTTCGTCTTCAACGATGAGCACCTTCGGCATACATCTCGCTCCAATTACCGCAACCGGCGCCGAAGCGCCGGCCGTTAAGATCTTCTGCAAATCCGACGATTACCAGCGGGTCAGACCGCGCCTGTTTCGTCGACCTTTGCCCGGTCTTCCGGCAAACGCTCGCCAGTGACCATGTAGTAGACGTTCTCGGCGATATTCGTCGCGTGATCGCCGATGCGCTCGATGTTCTTTGCGCAGAACAAGAGATGGACGCACTGGGTAATGACCCGCGGGTCTTCCATCATGTAGGTCAGGAGTTCGCGAAAGATCGACGTGTAGATCGCGTCGACCTCGGCGTCGGCTTCCTGAACCCGGCGGGCGGCTTCCGCATCCTTCCGGGCGTAGGCATCCAGCACCTGCTTGAGCTGCGAAAGAGCGAGTTCCGTCATGTGCTCCACACCGATCGCAAGCTTCTTCGACTGCAAGTCGCTGTCGATGGCGATGACGCGCTTGGCAACGTTCTTTGCAAGATCGCCAACACGCTCCAGGTCATTGGCAATGCGCGTTGCGGCGGTGATTTCACGCAGGTCCTGCCCCATCGGCTGGCGGCGGACGATCAGCTCGATCAGCTTCACTTCAAGTTCGTTGTAAAGGCTGTCCAGCCGGACATCGCCCTTGATCGTCGCCTTGGCAAGCTCCAGATCCTGCGACACCAGCGCGGACACCGCATCGGCGAAAGCCTTTTCGGCAATACCACCCATTTCGGCAACCTTGCCGGCCATGGCCGTCAGTTCGTCATCGTAAGCCGAGACTGTATGTTCAGACATCCTGTGTCCCCTTCAGAAACCTAAAAAATGCTTAGCCGAAGCGGCCCGTAATATAGTCCTGCGTACGCTTGTCCTTCGGATTGGTAAAGATGTCCTCCGTCAGACCTTCTTCAACCAAAATACCCAGGTGGAAGAACGCGGTACGCTGAGACACACGGGCAGCCTGCTGCATCGAGTGGGTCACGATCACGATGGTGAAGTTTTCCCGCAGTTCGTCGATCAGCTCTTCCACCTTCGCGGTCGCGATGGGGTCGAGCGCCGAGCACGGTTCGTCCATCAGGATCACTTCCGGGCTGACGGCAATCGCGCGGGCAATGCACAGACGCTGCTGCTGACCACCCGACATGCCGGTGCCCGGCTCGTCCAGACGGTTTTTGACTTCTTCCCAAAGCCCGGCCTTCTGCAGGCTGGAGGCAACGATTTCATCAAGCTCGGACTTGTTGCGGGCCAGACCATGGATCCGCGGACCGTAGGCAATGTTGTCGTAGATCGACTTGGGAAACGGGTTCGGCTTCTGGAACACCATGCCGACCTTGGCGCGCAGCTGTACGGGATCGACCTTGGGATCGTAGATGTCCTCACCGTCGATCTTGATCGACCCTTCCACACGGCAGATGTCGATGGTGTCGTTCATGCGGTTGATCGTCCGCAGGAACGTCGACTTGCCACACCCGGACGGACCGATGAAGGCAGTCACGGACCTCGGCTGGATCTCGATGTCCACGTCCTTGATGGCGTGGGTATCGCCATAATAGACCTGCACCTTGTTCGCGGAAATTTTGCTGTCGGTCATGGTTTTCGCCTGTTCAAAATTCGGCATCTCGTTCATCGGAGCAATCCTTACCAGCGGCGTTCAAACCTGCGGCGCAGGATGATAGCGATAATGTTCATGGTCATGAGGAAGACCAGCAGCACGATGATCCCGCCCCAAGCGCGTTCATAGAAAGCCGGGTCGGCACGTTTCGCCCACTCGTAGATCTGGGCCGGCATGGCCGAGTTCGGAGAGAAGAAACCGGCAGCCACACCGTCCGGGAAATTGGAGGCGATGAAACCGACCATCCCGATCAGGAGCAGCGGAGCGGTTTCCCCAAGCGCCTGTGCCAGACCGATGATCGTGCCGGTCAGAATGCCCGGCATTGCCAGCGGCAGGACATGGTGGAAGATCGACTGCATCTTGGAGGCGCCAATGCCAAGGGCCGCATCGCGGATGCTCGGCGGAACGGCCTTCAAGGAGGCGCGGGTGGAGATGATGATCGTCGGAAGCGTCATCAGCGTCAGCACCAGACCACCGACCAGCGGTGCGGATTGCGGCAGATGCATGAACTGGATGAACACCGCCAGGCCGAGAATACCGAACACGATGGACGGAACGGCGGCCAGGTTCGAGATATTCACCTCGATCAGATCTGTGAACTTGTTCTGCGGAGCGAACTCTTCCAGGTAGATGGAAGCGGCCACGCCGATCGGCAGCGACAGGAACAGCACCACCAGCATCATGAACAGCGACCCGATCATGGACGCCCCGATGCCGGCCTGCTCCGGACGGCTGTCGGAAGCATCGGTTCCGGTGATGAAGGCCCAGTTGAAGCGCTTCTCCAGCATGCCGGCGGACTGCATCTGGTCAGCCAGATCCAGGTGTGCGGCATCCAGGTTCTTGTCTTCGGCAAGATCCTCGCGCTTGACGCGGCCCTTCAGGTAGCCGTCGACACGGGATGAGGCGATAAGCTCGAAGGTTACCGTCGAACCGATCTTGTCCGGGTTGGCAAGCGCAAAGTCACGGACCGTGGCGGCAGCACCCGACGAGAACAGCTTCTGCAGGTCTTTTGCCGACATGTCTGTGGTGATGTTTGCACCGGCGAGTTCCTTGGCAAAGGCGTCATCGATGATGGCCCGGTACTTGGACGTCTTGACCACCGACTTTTCCGCTTCAGCAATCTGCTCCTGATTGAGCGGGACATCCACCTTCAGGAAGGTCTGGCTGAAGGCGCCAAGGCCGTTGGAAAGGATTGCCCACAACAGCGCAACGAGGAAGAACAGGCCGATGCCGATGGCAATGATGCCGTAGAGCTTGAAGCGCGCTTCAGCGGCGTTGCGCTTTCTGGTCAGCGGATCGAGTTCGAGGATCGACGTGGTCTTGTGCGGGGTCGGAGCACTGGTCTTGCCCGACGGTGGCGTAAGGGTCGTGTCGGTCATTAGTCGTACTGCTCCCGATATTTGCGCACGATGTAGAGCGCGACGATGTTGAGCCCCAGGGTCACGACGAACAGGGTCATGCCGAGTGCGAAGGCGACAAGGGCTTCCGGGGAGGCAAAGTCGGCGTCACCAGTGAGCTGGCTGACGATCTTCGCGGTCACGGTGGTCATCGCTTCGAGCGGGTTCATGCTGAGGCGGGCAGCTGCGCCGGCCCCCAGAACAACGATCATGGTTTCACCGATGGCGCGAGAGGCCGCCAGCAGGATGGCCCCGACGATCCCCGGCAGGGCCGCCGGCAGAATGACCTGCTTCACGGTTTCCGAATGGGTGGCACCAAGTCCGAGCGAACCGTCACGCATGGCCTGCGGCACAGCGTTGATGATGTCGTCGGAAAGCGAGCTGACGAAAGGGATCAGCATGATGCCCATGACAGCGCCCGCAGTGAACACCGAGGAAGCACCGGACATCCAGCTTACGCCGAGCGCACCGCCGGAGCCGAAGACGTTCATCAGAAGCGGGCCGACTGTGAGCAGCGCGAAGAGACCGTAAACGATGGTCGGAATACCGGCCAGGATCTCGAGCAGTGGCTTGGCAACGGCGCGTACGTGAGGCGTTGCATACTCAGACAGGTAGATGGCAGCGAACAGACCGATAGGCACAGCAACGGCGAGTGCGATCAGGGAGATATACATGGTCGCCCAGATCAGCGGCACGATCCCCAGCTCCGATCCACCGCCGAAGCTCGGCGCCCAGGTCAGGCCGAAGAAGAAGTCCGCGGCCGGATAGAGCCGGAAGAACTCGACCGTGTTGAAGATCAGCGACAGCACGATGCCGACAGTCGTCAGGATGGCGATCGAGGCTGCTGCAATCAGGATATAGCGGACGACCGTTTCCACGACGTTGCGGGCACGGAAATCCTTGTTGGTGCGCAGAACACCGACAGCGAAACCGATCAGGCCGACCGCCAGAACGCCGATTGTCCGCAACAGCAGGCCTGTACCCGAGATGCTGCGGTATGTCTGCGCGGCCCGCAACGTTTCGGAGGTCACTTCGGAACCGAGCGCGACACCTATCTCGCCGAGACGGCTGCGCACGTCGGTCAGATCGGTACGGATGGAAGACGCCATGTCGGCCGACATGGCACCTTGAGAAACGGCAAGGTCGAGACCCTCGGCAACACGTACGACGTCGCTCATGACGAGGTCGAGCGAACTTGCGGCAATGGTCTCTTCGGAAATCTTGGAGGAAACCTGACTGTCAAGAATGATGGGCTGGAAGATCAGCCACGCAATGAGCAGCAGGAGGGCAGGAACCAGTATCGAAACGACGACGTTCCAGCCGTAATAACCAGGCAGGGAATGGAGCTCTCGCACATCCCCTCCGGCAGAACTTAAGGCTTTTCCGCGGCCGACTATGTATCCGGCGACAGCCAGAACCAGCAGCGCAATAAGAATATATGGAAGTGACATAGGGCGACCCAACCGGCAAAGAAGAAAGAAAGGGCGGCCGAAGCCGCCCTTCCGGAAAGATGTGCTTAGTTGCCCATCGTTTCTTCGGCTTCGATGGAAGCCTGCGTAGCTGCAAGCTCCGGATCGGAAACCAGGCCATACTGGGCCAGCGGGCCGTCCGGGCCAGCGATTTCGTCAGAAACGAAGAACTGAGCGTATTCTTTCAGGCCTGGGATAACGCCGATGTGTGCCTTCTTGATGTAGAAGAACAGCGGACGGGAAACCGGGTACTCACCCTTGGCGATGGTTTCGGTGGACGGAGCGATACCGGCCATCGTTGCCACTTTGAGTTTGTCGGTGTTGTTCTCGTAGAACGCCAGGCCGAAAACGCCAACGCCGTTCGGGTTGGAGTCGATGCGAGCCAGGGTCTCGGTGTAGTCGCCGTCGATGTCGACCGACTTGCCGTCCGTGCGAACTGCGATGCAAGCGTCTTCAGCGTCGTCTTCGGACATGCCGCCGTCGATCATGGCTTTCAGAGCGCCGGATTCTTCACAGCCAACAGCCAGAACTTTTTCTTCGAACACTTCACGGGTGCCGTGCTTGGTGCCCGGGATGAAAGCAGCAATTTCCGCGTCCGGCAGGGAAGCGTCAACTTCGGACCACTTGGTATACGGGTTGTCGACGATCTGACCGTCCTTCAGGACTTTCGGGGACAGAGCGTTGAACCACTGAACCTGGGTGAATTCGTTGAAAGCCGGGCCGTCTTTCTGGGAAGCGAAGACGATGCCATCGTAGCCGATGCGGACTTCGATGATGTCTTTCACGCCAGCTTCGGCACAAGCCTTGATTTCCTTTTCGCGGATAGCGCGGGAAGCGTTTGCGATGTCGATGGTGTTTTCGCCAACGCCGGTGCAGAACTTCTTCAGACCAGCAGAGGAGCCACCGGATTCAACGACCGGTGTCGGGAAATCGGTGTTTTCGCCGAATGCTTCAGCAACGATGGAAGCATAAGGAAGAACCGTGGAGGAACCAGCAATCTGCACCTGGTCGCGAGCCTGAGCCGAACCAACGAATGCAGTGGAAGCAACGGCAAGAGCAGTTGCGCTAACGAGGGTCGTAAATTTCACTTGACCACTCCCTTTGAATGTCAAGGTTTCTAGATGATCACCGCGCTTGGATGTGCACGAGCGATGCGGGGAACCTAGGCTCCACGGATGAGAGTTCTATGACAGTTCCTTTTCAGTTTTGTGACAATTTAAGATGCTGAAATTACTCAAGAAAACCTGTTCCTTGACGGTTTTATGTCGCAAAGGGTCACAAAAACCCGTCTCGAGGTGCACATGGTGCAGCTCTCGCTTGCCTCGGCAAAGCTGACAGGCATCCCTTTTATCCATCTGGCGAGCGTTATGCCAGATCAGGGAGGCTTTCAGGCACCTGCCGCTGCGGCCGAACGGGGTTTTGCATTGCCCGGTTCAGCTCGATCAGAGTTGCAAGGCCGGCAACGCCATTGCGTCGGTCGCCTCTCGCCTGCGTTTTTCGGCAGACAGGGGAATCAGTCCCTTGCTCGCCAGATACCCATCGTCGCCCCAGGCCTCTTCGCTGGTGAAGGCAGCCACATACTCCTCCATGCCAGGAATAAGGCCGACGTGTTCCTTCTTGATGTAGAAAAACAGCGGGCGGGACACCGGGTATTCCCCGGAGGCAATCTTTTCGAACGTCGGCTCGACCCCGTTGACGCCAACACTCTGGATCTTGTCCCGGTTCTGCATCAGGAAGGAATAACCGAAGATGCCGACCGTCACGGGATTGGCCTCCAGAGCACCGACGATCAGGTCGTCGTTCTCGCCCGCTTCGACAAAGCTGCCGTCCCGGCGAATGCGCGTGCAACCGTCCTTTTCCAGATCCTTGACCGACTTGCAGCCTTCTTCCATGACAAGTTCTTCGAACGCGTCACGGGTGCCGGAGGTCGGAGGCGGTCCAAGCACCTCGATCTCCTCATTCGGCAAATCCGCATCGATGTCCGACCAGGCGAGGTTGCCGTTGTCGACAAGCTGTCCGTCCTTCGGAAGTTTCTCGGCCAGCGCCTCGAAGATCTGCTCCACTGTCAGGGTGAATTTCGGGCCATTGCGCGAATTGGCCAGCACGATGCCGTCATAACCGATTTCCACTTCGACCGGCGTGACACCGTTTGCGAGGCAGGTGTCCAGTTCCGAAGGTTTCATGCGCCTGGATGCATTCGTGATGTCCGGCGTGTGTTCACCAACGCCCTTGCAGAACAGGTTGAAACCGGCGCCTGAGCCCGTGGATTCGACAATCGGGAACTTTACGCCATTGCTGCCGACTGCTTCTGCGACCGCGGTCGCAAATGGAAATACCGTGGACGAGCCGACGATAAGCAATCGGTCACGCGCTTCGGCGGTCAGGGATGCCAAACAAAAAACGCCACACAACACAGCGCGGGCTGAAAAATACATCGGCACGTTAAAACTCCTGGACAAAAATGCTGGCGCGATCCGGCAAGACAGGCCTTCCTTTAGGCGGATCGCCTGACCGGTCACAAAAGACTTTTCCGATCTTGCAGTGGCAAGTCTCTAGCAGTCTCGCGTCTCAGGAATACGACAGTCGCCAATCCGGCATCAGGCGGAGATCTTCTCGGGCAGACCTTCAACGTTCTCCATGGCAGGCAAACTGATCTTGAACGTCGCCCCCTGCCCCGGCTCGCTCTCCACCTCCAGCCGGCCCCTGTGGCGTGTCAGGATGTGCTTCACGATGGCAAGCCCGAGGCCCGTCCCCTTCATCGCCCGGCTCGATTCGACATCGACCCTGTAGAACCTCTCTGTCAGGCGCGGCAGATGCTCACGCGGAATGCCCTCCCCGTAGTCGCGTACCGAAAGTTGCCAGGTCAGTGCATCCTGCGGCGCCTGCGGTCTTTCAAGACCGACGTCGACGAACTTGCCGTCATGGCCGTATTTCAGCGCGTTCTCGATCAGGTTTTCCGTCACCTGGATGAGCTCGTCCCTGTCGCCCCTGATCCGCACGGGGGTGTCCGGGAGCTGAAGCCGGATCTCGACGCCCATGTCGGAGGCCAGTGGAGACAGCGCATCGGTCGTATGCCGGACGATTTCTGACAGATCGACAGCATTTGCGGGCCGGACGTGCGCCTTCAGCTCGATCCGCGACAGTGACAGGATATCATCGATCAACCGGCGCATGCGCCCCGCCTGATCCAGCATGATCGACAGAAACCTGTCTCTCGCTTCCGGATCGTTGCGCGCAGGTCCTTGCAAGGTCTCGATAAATCCGGTGAGCGAGGCCAGCGGCGTGCGCAGTTCATGGCTGGCATTGGCGACGAAGTCCGTGCGCATGCGTTCAAGCCGGCGATTTTCTGTCAGGTCCTGAATGACCACCAGAATGAAGTCCGGCAAGCTCGGCATCTTTTCCAGGCCTGCGCTTCCGGGCATGTAGATTGGCGAGATATGAGCCTCGTACCAGGTTTCGGTCGGCACCTTCTCGATCCAGCTGATCTTCTCGGCCTCACCCGTTGTGCAGACACGGTCGAACGCTTCCAGCAGCGAAGGAGCCCGGAGCGAGAAGGACAGAGGATCACCCGGTTTCACGCCTTCATAAATCGACAGCGCCTGCTTGTTGACATAGCGGGTGATGCCCCGCCCGTCGGCAACGAAGCAGGGTGTCGGCAACGCATCAACAGTGACCTTCATGCCCGTACCCGGCCACATCCTGCGGATTTCCCGCTGGGCATTCAGCTTGACCCTGCGGCTCGAAGACTTGCGCGGCACGAAACAGGCCACGACAACAATTGCCGCCATGGCGAGCAGCGCCGTCGTCAACGGCACTTCATGGACGATGACCGCGCCTGCGGCAGCAGCAAACGCGAACAGCAGAATCCAGCGGGCCTCGCCAAGTCGGGTCAGCGGCGATGCGGCCTGCCGGTCTTCAGCAGGTTCTTCGATTGGCGAAGGCGGTTGGGTCATGGACGGTCGAGCGAATTCGTTTCAGCAGTTAGGTGTCCCGAGTGCAGACACTATTTCGACGTCTCAGTAAATGTGCAAGGCCGGAATAGGGAGATCGGGGCAGCATCGGACCACTCCCCTAACACGGAAAGCATGTCAGCCAAGCGACAATCAAATACACCCCTGAAAATGGGCTCTGACCCACCAACGCTGTTCGCGTCAGGTGAACCGAAACTTCCGAACCGGCGCTAAATACCCGCACCAATCACCGATTTTGAGGCAAGGGATGTCTGGCGGCGGATTTCAGGTTGTCCAGAATACGCGGCCAGCCATCAGGCTGGCGCATGCGTTCCAGATATTCCGCTCCCGCTTCGCCATGTCTCAGAAACTCACTGTGAACGATTTCAAGGCGCGTGCTGTCCCCGGCCTCGCGGAAGTTCACCATGACACGGCTTGCCGTCGCAGGATCCGCAACTTCCTCGCCATCCCGGCTGACCTGCCAGGCCAGACGAATGTAAAGCGGCGGTTCCAGTGAGAGGACGGTTCCCCAGACCCTGTGCTGGCCTTCACTGTCTATCTCATAACAGCTACCGCCCGCATAGGGATCGATACCCGCCTGAATCTTGCCCTCGCCCGCATCCTTGAAAGGCGATGTCCACCACAGATCAAGCCGGTCGACAAACAGTGAAAACGCCTGGCTCCGCGGCAGATTCAACATGCCTTCAACCCGGCACTCGGTGTCATGTGTCATGATTTTCCGTCAAATTCGTTCTTTCCAACCCCAAACGCACTGTTTCACATTTGGACCCGGCTTGGCAAAGTACCGCTTCCCTAGCCGATTCAAACGTCAGATACATGACGTACAGACCGAGGCAGAACCTGCCGAAACTGTCGCCCCTGGCGGAACCAACTGGAGACATCATGAAGCACGATCGCACGTTCGATCCGCAATATGGAACTGCCGTCGAGCTGATGCCGGGCGTGCGCCGGCTAACGGTAAACAACCCGGGGCCTTTCACCTTTCATGGCACCAACAGCTATCTGCTGGGGACCAATCGGCTGATCTGCGTTGACCCCGGGCCTGCCCTGGAAGGCCAGGTCGACACCATCTTGAAGGCTGCACAAGGCGCAGTCATCGAGGCGATCCTGATCACCCACACGCATGTGGATCATTCGCCGGGCGCACGGCTGTTGAAAGAAAGAACCGGTGCCGAGATCATCGGGTGCGGGCCGCACCGGCCGGCACGCGCGCTTCTTGAAAACGAGGTCAATCCGCTCGACGCCAGCGGCGACAAGGACTACGCGCCCGACAGGTTGCTGGAAGATGGCGAGATGTTCGAGGCCGCAGGCATTTCGCTTGAAGCCGTCGCCACCCCCGGCCACACGTCCAACCATCTATGTTTTGCCCTTGCCGGGGAACCGGTTCTGCTGTCCGCCGATCACGTCATGGGCTGGTCGACATCGGTCGTCGCCCCACCCGACGGCAGCATGCGGGACTACATGGCCTCGATCGACAAACTGCTGGCCCGTTCCGAATCCGTCTATCTGCCCGGACACGGCGGTATTGTTCGCAATGCCATCGACTACGTCCGCGACCTGAAGCGGCACAGGCACGACCGGGAAGCCTCTATCCTTCATGAACTGGCAAAAGGCGAAAGATCGATTCCGGAAATCGTATCGGTGCTCTATGCAGCGGTTGATCCGGCGCTGCACCCGGCAGCAGGTCTGTCCGTATTCGCGCACCTGGAGGACCTCGCGGACAGAGGCCGCGTCGAGGCCAGTCCGGAGCTGTCTCTTGCCGCCCGCTATCGCCTCACCGGCTGAGCCTGCAAGCGATCAGCCTTCCAGATCGACCGCATCCAGACCTTCGGCAACCGGCGCATCCTCGTCCTCGAAATAGGGTTTGAAGCTCGGCAACGGAATGGTTTCGCGCAAGTCTTCAACCGGTTCGGCCGGCAGGTCTTCTTCCAGCTCTGTCTCGTCGACCGAAAGCCGCGCCAGATCGCCGTATGTTTCCAGAAGCACACGGTCGATCTCGCTGAAGACAAGTCGGATGCGGTCCGCATTGTCGGTCAGGTCCTTCAGCGGTGTGCGCGAACGCGAACGGACGTCAAGCAGGGCCCCCACCGAATCCGGCCGGACGCGCAGTACGATATCGTGTTTCAATCCCAGGATCTGCGAAGTGCCCTCGGCCTGCAGATAGGTCGGTGCATCGAGGAGATCGGGTGGCAATTCATCAACGACCTGCCAGTTCAGACCTTCAAGCGCCTTGACACTCGCCGCATGCAGTTGAGCGGTAGAAATGCGGTATCGGCGCGGAACGATATCGGGGTAAAGACGGTCTTCCGCCGAATTGGCCACAGCAGTCATGCCCGGCGCGGCACCCGTATAAGCGGCAACCGCCGGCCAGACGTCTTCAACAAGCGCGGTGTTCAGCCAGTCGAGAAAAGGTTGTTCGCTTGAAGCCACATTTGTTTCAAGTTCGGGTGGATCGGTTCGGTTGGTGGCCAGGTCGCTCGCTCCCGCGTGCATGACCAGCATTCCGACCACAAGCACGGGCGTCGCAAGCGCCAGCAGCCCCAGGAACAAACCTGTGAGCGCCGCCGGCACGCCGGGTCCACCATAGGTCCAGATCCGGTGGAAGCCGAACAGGGCAAGCAGGATGGCGGCGAGCGCAATCGTAGCCGCTGCAATCAGAGACAGGACAAACACATCCGCGTCGATCAGGCCGAACCGCTTTGCCAGAAAGGCAATTGCCGCGAGCGCCAGCGCCACGGAGCCGGTCGTGCGACTGGCCGGTGCCGAAGCTGTTTTATAGACGGCGTAGCGCTTCATGAGATCCTATCTCGCCTGGCTTGCCGCATCTGCGCGGCAAGGTGTCCACCTGATTGTTTCTTCGTTTACAGCCAATTTGTCAAAAATGAACTTCACTTCGACAGCGAACACATCATACATTCCTTCTGGGCAAACGATAAACGTGCAAGCAAGACACGCCGGAAATACAGTTGCAAATCGGGGTAAGGCATGACCGGATTGCGGTCCCGTCATACGGCGAGCGAACAGGAACACCGCGCTGCCGGTGACGGAAAACAAAAGGCGTTTTCACCATTTGGCTTGTTTCGGCCAGGCTCTGCCAATATCTGCCTGTGCCACCTGCTGGTTCTGACGATACTCCTGTCGCCCATCGCCCTGGCATTTGCGATCCTCTATGCCGAACCGGGCGGACGCTGGCTGCAAGCCCACTATCATTACCTGCGGACAACCATTGCCCTCTTGGTCATAGGCCTCGGCACAGGAGGCCTGATGATCCTTCTGGGAGCTTCGATCTCTTCTGCATTGATGCTGGCCGGACTGGGCCTTTGTGCCACGACGGTACTGCTCAGCTACGCGCGATCGCTGCTAGGATTCTGCAGTGCCTTGCGGGGCTCTCCACTACGGAATCACAGAAGCTATTTCATATGAATGGGCAGTCATATACTTGCTCAAATGACTGGCAGGCCTAATTCGTAAATAAATCCTTACTGTATTACTTCAAATCCGGCCGGGATTCGTTACATCTTGTTATTGTTTTTGACTGGCCGATTTCCGCCAATAAGCGCATGCTTTTTCACATCCATTGCGAAAACCGGCTGAAAGGCGTGTTTTCTGCCTTCCGTTTGCCGCAATTGGATACGACATGCACACCGCCCGCGAGCCATGAAAACTTTAACCCAGAGAGCGGGCACTGGAAAAGACAACGGACGAGACAAATGTCTGAGCAATCTGCCCGCCCTGCCCCGAAGCAAAGCGCCGATGCGAAACTGGTGAACCTCTACAAGCCCGTCGGCATCGCAGCCCTCAATGCAGCTGCCCTTTGCAAGAATGCGGGCACGGTGGCCAAAAAGAAGAACTGAGCCGCTGCGCTATAGCGTCCGAAGACGCGGCAAGCCGCTGGTGACGGCCAGCTTGCCATGCTGTTTCGAGACGCTGGTTGACGGCCGGCGTGACCGGTCCAGGATAGCGTTCGGACATACAATCGGTGACGATTGAATGTCCGCCATTCTGAAGCGGCCAAGCCCCGTCGGGGTGCCGCAAAATCACTTTCTTCAGACGGTTGCCGTCTTCCGATCTGTTGGGCAAACTGCCGCCGAACAGGGCACGCTCCGTGTCCTTCGGCGGAGATTGCCTGCATGATCATTGCCTACTGCCCGACCGTCAAAGGTCTGGAGCGTCTTGAGCTTGCCTCCGGCGCCCCCCTTCCGACCACGTCTGTATGGATCGACCTGATCGCGCCGACGCAGGAAGAGCAAAAGGCAGCAGAAAAGCTGATGGGCGCGGAAATCCCGACACGGGACGAGATCGCCTCCATCGAAACCTCCGAACGCCTTTACCTGGAGCCCGGCGCCGTGGTGATGACCGCGCAGCTTCCGATCGCCACGCAGATGATCGACCCGGCGCTTTCGTCTGTCACATTTGTCGTCAATGCCAAGCGGCTGGTGACTGTGCGCTATGGCGAACCGAAATCCATCGCCCTTCTGTCCCGCAAGGTTCAGGCCGATTCGACGATCGCCCACAAGGGGCCGGCTGTTCTCTTCACGATGCTCGACATCATCGTCGACCGGTGTGCCGATGAAATGGAAAGCGCGTCAGCACGGTATGACAAGCTGGCAGTGCAGGTGTTCGGCGACGGCCTCAACATGCGCAAGACCGCAAGCTATCAGATCGCCATCAAGCAATTGGGGCAGATCGGACTGCATGTGTCCAAGATGCACGATGTCTGCACCAGCCTGTCGCGGATGATGCTTTACCTCAGCACACATGCCAAACGTCTGAACCTGAACGAAGAGCAGGAAGCCGACTGCAAGATGTTCGGCAGGGACATCCATTCCATCAAGGAACACGGCGACGCGCTGGACAACAAGCTGTCCTTCCTGTTGGACGCAACGGTCGGCCTCGTCACGCTGGAGCAGAACCAGATCTCGAAGATCTTTACGGTCGTCAGCGTGATCTTCCTGCCACCGACCTTGATCGCATCGATCTACGGCATGAACTTTGCCAACATGCCCGAGCTGAACTGGCAGCTCGGGTTCCTGTTCTCGTTGGGCCTGATGGTGTCGTCAGTCGGGCTGACGTTCCTGTTCTTCCGCTGGAAACGCCTGCTTTAACCGGTCCGGCATCTTGAAACTTTCGGCCCCAGTCGCAGGCGCGTTACGGATAAAGGCGCGCCTTGGACCATGGCTGATCCACGCCAGTTCGGGTGAACTGCACGCGGTCATGAAGTCGGAACGGCCGGTCATGCCAGAATTCGATGGAAACCGGCACCAGGCGCATGCCTGACCAGTGGTCGGGCCGCGGAATGTCGCCTATACCGAACTTGGCGGTATATTTCGCCACTTCCTTTTCCAGCGCGAAACGGCTTTCCAGCGGCCGCGATTGCCTGGACGCCCAGGCACCGATCCGGCTGCCGCGCGGCCGGGAGCGGTAGTACTCGTCCGCTTCCTCGTTCGAAACCTGTTCGACAAGACCACGAATGCGAACCTGCCGGCGCAAGGACTTCCAATGGAAGCACATGGCAGCCTTGCCGGCGGAGAGCAGCTCCTGCCCCTTGGCGCTTTCGAAATTTGTGTAAAAAACAAAGCCGCGTTCGTCGAAGTCCTTCAGCAGAACCATCCGCACATTCGGCAGGCCGTCTGGGTCAACGGTCGACAGCGCCAGTGCGTTGGGATCGTTGGGCTCCGAAGCCCTGGCGTCCTCAAGCCATTCTGCAAAAAGCTCAAATGGCTTCACTACCTCTGTAAAGTCACCTTTTGTTAACTCTTCAGGGGGATCTTTAAGGTCTGTCATCGGTAACCTGTCGAAGGAAACGACAGCCTTTAAAGCGGCTCGAAAAGCCGGACCGGGGGGCTGCCTGAAAAATGTATCGTATGCGTTCATATACTGCCGGGCACATAAAGATCCAACCCTTAGCCGCACTTTGCATGGCCGTTGCAACCGCACTTGGCGGCTGTAGCCAGTTGTCCGTTCCGGTGGGCAGCAACAACATCGATTCCCCGACAGTCCTGACCGGCTCAATTCCGTCCGCATCCGACGTCGCCTATGCCGATATCAACGAGGACGACCGGTCTGTGATCGCGCAGAACCTCGACACTATCAGCCAGGACCTTGCCGCCGGAAAGCCGACGCAGGCCTTGTCGCTGACGTGGCTCAACGCGATCAGCGGCAATTCCGGCACATTGTCGAACATCAATGCCTCCACCTACGGCGAGACAGGCTGTCTCGGCTTTCAGACGACGGCAAATACCATCGTCGGCATCAAGCTGTACTCCGGCACGGCCTGCCGGGACATCACGCAAAAATTCGCGGTCACCAGCCTGACTGTCGCCGAAGCTTGAACCCCGTCAAAAAACCGCTAAAACCGGAAGGTCCTCAAGACGAATTCGGGGTCTGGAATTTTTTCCTATCCATCCCGATATAGAGGACAAGTCCGGTCAAGCATGACCTGCTAAACTTGCACGCTTGTGTTCGGCTCGCCGAACGGAGCAGTGCGCGGGGCAGCCTGCCGGAAAATCTTAGGAACCTGGTGAGACGAATGCGTGATCCCTATAGCGTTCTCGGGGTGGCAAAATCTGCCAGCGAGAGCGAAATCAAGAAGGCCTTTCGGAAGCTGGCCAAAAAATACCATCCGGATCAGAACAAGGATGATCCGACGGCCGCACAGCGTTTTTCCGAAGCAAATCAGGCCTATGAAATTGTCGGCGACAAGGAAAAACGTGCCAAGTTCGACCGCGGAGAAATCGATGCGGAGGGCAAGCAGCGCTATCAGGCGCATGGTTTTGACGGCTTTTCCGGATATGAAGACTTCGGCGGTGCACGCACCCAGAAGACATCCGGTGGCGGCGGCAGTTTCGACGATATTCTGAACGACATTTTCGGCAGCTTCGGCGGTGGTCGTGCACGCGCCGGCGCAGGTGCAGGCGCTGGACCCGGTGCAGGTTTCGGCGGCGGCGCCCGCGCGAAGGCGCCGCCCAAGACAAAAGGCGCCAACGCGGAAATCGTCGCCCGCGCCTCGCTGGAGGATATCGTCAACTCCGGCAAGACCCAGGTAACGCTTCCAAGCGGCAAGACGGTGAATGTTACCCTGCCCAAGGGGGTGGTCGAAGGCGAAAAGATCCGGCTCAAGGGCCAGGGGCACCCCGGGGAAAACGGCGGCCCCGCAGGCGACGCCCTGGTCGAGATCCGCTTCAAGCCTCACAAGCTTTTCGAAGTGAAGGGGTCCGACCTCCACCTTGACCTGCCTCTGACACTTTATGAAGCTGTCCTGGGCGCAAAGGTGCGTACGCCAACCCTGTCCGGTGCCGTCAACCTGACCATTCCGGCCAACGCCTCCAGCGGCAAGTCCATGCGGTTGAAGGGCAAGGGCCTTCCGACCAAGACCGGTGGTCATGGCGACCTTCTGGTCAAGCTGCAGATCGTAATGCCGCCGCACGGCGACGACGAGTTGGACACGCTGATGCGGGCCTGGAAGGAAATCACTCCGTACCGCGCACGCGGACCGGAATTCGACTAGGCTGCTTCTTCGTCAACTGTTGACCATCACCTCGCCCCGCCAGTGCTACTGGTAGGGCGAGGTTTTTCAACCTTCCACATCTCCGCCTTAGGTCAGTCTCCAAGTTCTTCACCCACCAGGTCTTGCGAATTTATATAACTAGTTATATACTAAGTTATGTAAATGGAGTGACCCATGAGCGAAGATGTCGTCCGCGCGCTTGGCTATGCCACCCTGGGCAGCCGGCTGAAACGGATCGGGGAAATGCTGCAGGCACAAACGCAGATCGTTGCGGCCGAGCTTGCCGACACCAGTCTGCCGACGCCGCACAACCCCGTTCTTGCCGCACTTGACCGGCAAGGCCCGCTGAGTATCGGCGATCTGGCGAAGACCCTTGGCCAGAGCCAACCGGGCGTTACCAGAACGATCAACAAGATGAAGTCGGATGGACTGGTTGAATCCGTTGCCTCGCAACAGGACCGTCGCGTGACGACAATCGGCCTGACCGACAAGGGAGTAGCCCTCGTCGCCCATCTGAAAGAAACGCTCTGGCCCGCGATCACACTGGCAGTTGCCGATGCCTGCAACAGTCTGGAAGGTCCTTTGCTTGACCAGCTTGCAGGTCTGGAGGATGCCCTTTGCACGAGGCCGCTTTCCGTCCGCTGCAAGGACAGGCCGTTGCAGGACTGGAACTCTCTGCAAACGCCCCCGGAGCTTGAACGATGATCAAGCGCATCTGGCATGGCTGGACGGACCCCGGCATGGCCGACACCTATGCCCATGTTCTCACGACACAGGTCATTCCGGGCATCGAGGCGAAAGCCATTCCCGGCTATCTCGGCATCGAGGTCCTTCGAAAGAACCTGGAAACCGAGGTGGAGTTCATCACCATCATGAGTTTCCGCTCGCTTGACGACATCATCGCGTTTCAAGGCCCGGATTACGAGCGCTGTTATGTGCCCGATGCCGCCCGGGACGTGTTGAAGCGATGGGATCTGATTTCACAACACTATGAGCTCGAAGATGCACGCAGTTACGAATGAACCGAGCCGGGACAGCCTTCTGAAGCGGGTTGTCTGGTCAGCCCTGACTTCCCGGCATGCGCAATTCAGCCAGGGGGGCGACCTTGCCCGCCGTTTCGATCCGGCCATCTCCCCCTTTGCGGCAGCGGCGAACAACTCGCCCGAAGCTCTGGCCGCGCTGGCGGAACTGATTCAACCGGGTGACGACCGGGCTTTCATACTGCAGGCGGACGACATCGCCCTGCCCCATGAACTTGAGGCAGAGATCACCGCGCTGGGTGTTCTCATGGTGGAAGTTTCCCCGCCAGCAGGCCCATCCCGATCGACTTCAATCGTGCAGCTGGACGAAACCGATGTCCCGGAGATGGTCGAGCTTGCAGCGCTGACAAAACCGGGTCCGTTCACCGCTCGCACGCCGGAGCTGGGCACTTTCTTCGGCATCAGGCTGGACGGCCGTCTGGCTGCAATGGCGGGTAGCAGGATCAACCTCGACGGCTATACGGAAGTGAGCGGGATCTGCACTCATCCCGATTTCCGAGGCAGAGGCCTGGCATCCGAGCTCTCTCTTCATGTGACTGAAGTCATCAGGAGCCGCGGCGACATTCCGTTCCTTCACGCCTATGCGGACAATCACGGAGCAATTGCCCTCTACCGCAAGCTGGGTTTCGAGATATGGCGGGAGGTCAACGTAGCCGTTGTCAGACGCAAGGCTCAGATCGACCCGGACTGATCCCTTACATCGGAATTGCGCCGGTTTCTTTCCTCCTGAAACTGAGAAAGACGTTGGCGAAGATATTTCGAAGCCGACCGGTAATGGCTTGGACCGGCGGCTTCCGCCCAGCGTCCCGTCGTCCACTTGTTGTTGGAGCCTTTCTTCGGTTCGCCGTAGAGTTCGTCATTCTCCAGACTTTCCACGAGGGCGAGCAGTTCGGCGTGGTTTCCCTCCAGAAGGGATCGCACCGATCGCCAGGAAAGACTGGATTGCTTTTGCCGCAAGTCGGCATTGTATCTGGGTGTCTCGTTCCACTTGTAGCCTTTGGCCGGAAACCAGACCGGTCTGCCGGCCTGGCCGTCCCGGTACCAGCCCAGAAACAGGTCTATCCAGTGGGCCCGGTGACCGACGATATCCTTTGGCGATATGCCGTCCGCATCCTTTTCAAGACGCAGCATCGCGGGCAGGTCATCGAGGAGCGTTTGCAGCTTTGAAAACTCGCTCTCGCTTGCGGCGAGCAATTCCGTTTTCGTGGTTGCAGGCATTCCGCTCTCCCGTGACCACAACATTCAGTGCGAACTATGCGGAGCTAAAGCCTTGTTGGCCCGTGGCGACTACAGGCTTCGTCCGCACCAGATGGTGCCATGAGATCCGCTGGTGCTGACTGTCAGAACCGGATGGAACTCCCGTGCTGTCCAGAAAGCGAGCCCGGCTTCGTTGGCAGCGCTCACCCCGGCATGAACAGCCGAGACCCCCTTCAGTTTGGCGGCGGCAATCCAGGCGTCCAGCAGCCTGGTGCCAACTCCTCTCCCGCGCGCGCGCGGCAAGAGGTTCATGTGAATATGCGCCGGATATTCATCGATGACGGCCTGTGGCACGGGCGACGGATTGTGGATCGTGCGGATCCGCTGATCATCTGCTGACTGCTCGGTTTCCTGCTGCACCGGTTCCGGGTAACGTTCCCGCAAAGCCGGCCACCATTCCCGCTCCAGTTCGCGCTCGAAAGCCCGTGTATCGCTGACGCCGACGGCATAACCGAATACGCCGAGATCATCTTCAGCGACAAAGCTGATGGGACCTTTCAAAGCCACATAGGGCCCTGCGTAGATATGGCCGATCAATGCGGGGTCAGAATAAAGATCCGTCGCGTCGCGCCCGGCCTGGCCGGTTTTCAGGCAGATATCGTAAACGGCTTCCAGGTCCCGAAGCTCGGCCTGCCGAACGATCATGGTATCAGTCATAAGCATCCGATTTCTGTCTTCAATGGTCCCGGATCATGGCGAATGCAGATCTGCGGTTTACCTGTCCTGCCAGCCGTACCACCAGTAAGCGCCCTGAAGATAGAGTTTGCGCAGTGACGGTAGGGGAAACCTTGCAAAAGGCCGGCGCAGGGCAACCGGCAGATCTTCCGGCTGAAGTTTGCCCAGGATCAGACCGGCTACTTTCTCCCCCGAGATCGATGCCATTGCTATACCGCTGCCGTGCCACCCCATTGCGGCATAGACGCCGCCGAGACCGGGCACTTCCCCAACGAAGGGGGTCAGATTTCGCGCCAGGCACACATGTCCATACCAGCTGTGTTCGGCCTCAATGCCCGCCCAGGCAGGAAACATCTCGTCGAAATCCAACCTTGCACGCTTGTACATCGCCGCGAGCGACTGGGCATTTTCGAAGATGCCGCCGCGCGTTCCGAACAGGAACCGCCGGTCGGGCAACAGGCGGAAATAATGCAAAAGGTTACGAGTGTCGGCAGCCATGGTGTCGGAGGTCCAGCCCTGTGCGGCGAGTTCACCCTCGCTCAGGGGGCGGGTCACCAGGATTGACGACATGACCGGCAGTGTACGCCCGTGCAGCCATTTGGGCGCATCCTCGCGTGCATAACCATTACCCGCCAGGACAACCTTCCGGGCCCGAATGAAGCCGTGTTCGGTCTCCAGTTGCCAGCGGTCATTGTCCCGGGTCATCCCAGTCACCGGCGACTTGCCGAAGATCTTGCCGCCGGCTCGGCGCACCTGATCCGCCAGAGCCTGGACATAGGCCATCGGATTGAGTGCAAAGCCGTAGGGTACTTGCAGTCCGCCGTGGAATGTTGGCCCGCCATAGCCTTCCGCGTCCAGGTCCGTCTTGGAAAGCACCCGGGCCTTGATGCCGAAGTTCTCCTTCAGGAACGCTGCTTCCGCCTGAAAGCCGGCGTAATCCTTCCGCCGGTGGGCAAGATAGATTTCCCCATTGGAATGGCGGTCGGCGTCAACACCCCAGCTGTCGAGCCTCTGGGCAACCAGATTGACGCCCGCGACCTGATAGGCAACGAAACGGCGCGCTTCCTCGAGGCCGAATTTCTTGATGAGGCGGCGTTCATCGAGTTTGGTACCACCCAGGCAACAAAATCCGCCGTTGCGGCCCGAAGCGCCGTAACCAACGTGTTCCGCTTCCAGAACGCACACGGAAACGCCTGCCTGCGCGAGCCGTAGCGCTGCGCTCAGCCCGGCGAACCCGGCGCCGATAATCGCAACATCGAAAAGCGCGTTGCCGATGAGCTGCCGGTCCAGCTTGACCTGCGGAACGCTGGCTTCCCAGTAACTGCCGATCGTCCGGCGCGCTTCTGTACGGCTCTGCGGCATCTCAGAACCCGAGCCTGTCCCGCAGAGAGAACCACGTCATGGCAAGTACCAGAAGCGGGAAGCGGAGCCGGTCACCGCCGGGGAAAGCCGGTACGTTCAGTTTCTCAAAGACGTCGAAGCGACCCGCAGTTCCCGTCACGGCTTCCGCCAGCACCTGACCACCAAGGGTTGCCATGGCAACCCCGTGGCCGGAGTACCCACCTGCGGTCAGCATGTTGGGTGCAATCCTTGCGAAATAGGGCATGCGCTTGGGCGTAATCGCCAGCGTACCGCCCCAGCCGTAATCGATGGCCACGTCGCTGAGCTGGGGGAAGATTTCCAGCATCGGTTCGCGCACGAAGGCCTTGATGTCTTCCGGAAAGCGATAGCCGTAATTCTCACCGCCACCGAAAAGCAGCCGGCGGTCTGCCGACAGACGGAAGTAGTTGATGACGAACTTGCTGTCGGCCACGGCGACATTGTTGCGGATGATCTTTTGCGCCTCGTCTTCCGAAAAGGGCTCCGTTGCGACGATGAAATTGTTGATCGGCATGACGTGCGCGGCGGTCTGCCGGTCAAGGCGGCCGAGATAACCGTTGCACGCCAGAATGACGTGCTCTGCACGAACGTCGCCCTGCCCCGTCCTCACCGTGATCCGTCCCGTGCCCTGGCCGTCAATGCCGGTGACCTTGGTTTCCTCGAAAATCCTGGCCCCTGCCGCTTCGGCTGCCTGCCCGAGACCCAGTGCGAAATTGAGCGGATGCAGATGGCCTGCGCCCGTGTCCAGAGAGCCGCCGTAATACCGGGGACTGCCGACCTGTTCGCCGATTTCATCCGGACCGACAAAGCGAATGTCCTCATAGCCGTAGACGAGCCTGAGATGCTCGACATAGTCGCGGCTTTCCTCGACAAAACTCTTGCGGTGATCGGCATGCAGTATCCCCGGCGTGTAGTCGCAGGCGATCTGGTGCTTGATGATCAGGTCCTTGACCAGCGCCTTGGAATCCTCGGCAAGGTCCCACAGCAATCTGGCGTGAGACTTGCCATGGCGTTCTTCCAGAACCGTCTGGTCCATGCGCTGGCCGGAACCGACCTGGCCGCCATTGCGGCCCGAGGCGCCCCACCCGATCCGGTTGGCTTCCAGGAGGATGACGTCAACACCCCGTTCAGCCAGATGCAATGCAGCCGATAGCCCCGTATAACCGCCACCGATGACGCAGACAGTGCAGGTGTGTGAGCCATCGAGAACCGGGTGAGCCGTTTGCCTGTTGGCAGTTGCAGCGTAATAGGAAGGTGGGTGTTGACCTGGCGTGTCATTAGCTGTCAGGAGATCAAGCGCAGTCAGCATGTCGGAAGCCAGGCTCCTCTTATCAACATGAATTTCCGTGGCCGGGAGTGGTACGCCACATTCCCTTGTTCAGCAGCCAGTTTCAAGGTGTAATCAGGTGATGGCAGGCAAGTTTTGCCTGATTTTGCAAGCTCTTGAGGCTCCCGCTACGTCAGCAAGCCCGGGCAGCTCGGCTCAGATGACGCAAAAGGAAGGCAAAACTGTGTTTGGTCCCGTAGAACATCCCTGGTTCGATGCGCTTTGGCGCAGAATTGTTCTGGTCGCTTTTTGCGCCGGCTGGACCGGTGTGGAATATGCATTCGGCAATATCACATGGGTCTACATCATGGCGGCAATCACCGCCTATGCCGCCTGGGCTTACCTGTTCAACTACAAGGGGCCTGATGACCCGAGCCGGGTGACCCGTCCACGGATGGAAGACGATGAAGGTTGATGCCTCTGGCATGATTGCGGCCGGCCGCCTTCAGGCTCTCTGGCCTCGGATCCTGAAACAGGCGTTTCGCGCCATACTTCTGATTTGCTGTGCCGGCGCTGCATCGGCGCAGGAGGATACATCAGCTCTCGATGTCCTCAACAAGCGCTGCGTCGTCTGCCACGGCTGCTATGACGCACCTTGTCAGCTCAAGCTGTCATCCGCCGCGGGCTGGATGCGCGGAGCGAGCAAGCAGAAAGTCTACGATTCCTCGCGTCTGGAAGATGCTCCGATGACACGCCTGGGGATCGACGCAAAGTCTGTTCCGGGCTGGCGCGCCAAGGGTTTCTTCGACGTTGTCGGTGCACAGGACGGACCATCCGTTCTGGAACAACTGCTGCTGGCCGGCCGCAAGAATTCGTTCAAGCTCGGAGCGCCGCTTCCTGACGACATCGACATTTCGACGCTGCGTGCAAACACCTGCGCCATGCCTGGCAAGGTGAAGGACTACCTCGAGGAACACCCGCAGGGCGGCATGCCCTTTGCCATGGCGCCGCTTGCAGATGGCGACTACGAGACCCTGCTGTCCTGGGCCAGGGATGGGGCACCTGCACCGGACGCCGGCAAAGGATTGCCACAGAGTGTCGAACAGTCGGTGCACACTATCGAAACGTTCTTCAACCGCGGCGACAAACGGTCGAAACTTGTCGCGCGCTATATCTATGAACATCTGTTCCTGGCCCATCTGCACCTGGAAGGCGATGACCAGAACCGCTTCTTCCGCATAATCCGTTCCAGAACCGCGACCGGGTCGCCTCCAGATGAGATTGCCTCGCGCCGACCCTTTGACGATCCAGGTGGCCCCTTTCATTACAGGCTCATCCCGATTGACGGCACCATCCTGCACAAGGAGCACATGGTCTATGAGATCGGCCCCGAACGCCTGAACCGCTATGAAGACCTGTTCCTGAAAAGCGACTGGGAGATTGCGAGCCTGCCGCCCTATTCAACGGCTGCAGGCGGCAACCCGCTGTCGACCTTCCGCGCCATTCCTGCGCGCAGCCGCTACCAGTTCCTGCTGGACGAAGCACTTTATTTTGTCCGCTCTTTCATTCGTGGTCCGGTCTGCTACGGCCAGGTCGCGGTGAACGTGATCGAGGACCGTTTCTGGGTCTCCTTCCTGACACCCGACGCCGATCTCTCCGTCACCGACCCGAGCTTCCTGGAAGCCGCGACCCCGATCCTCGAACTGCCGGTTGCCCAGTCGAAGGGAAAACTGTCCAAGCGTCTGGAAGGCTTCCTGTCGCTCGGACCGGTCAAGTATCAGGAGTTTCGCAAGGGGCGGTATGAACGCAAGTTCCTGGCGGAAGGCGGCCCCGACTACGGTGACATCTGGCAAGGTGATGGCTCCGAGGTCGATGCCCGTCTGACCGTCTACCGTAATTTCTCTTCCGCCTCGGTGGTGACAGGCTTCGTCGGCGCGGTGCCCGAAACCGCCTGGGTAATCGATTTCCCGCTGTTCGAGCGGATCTACTACAATCTCGTTGCCGGGTTCGATGTCTTCGGCAATGTGGAACACCAGCTCACGACACGTCTTTATATGGACAGCCTGCGCCGTGAAGGAGAGCGAACCTTCCTGTCGTTCCTGCCGCCACAAGTGCGCAAACCCATGCACGAAAGCTGGTATCAGGGTCCGCTTGTCAGCATGGTCGATCTCTGGAAGGAAAGCGCGCTCGACACCAGGTCTCCGACAGGTATCGACTTTTCCACCAGCGATCCCAAGGAGGAGTTCCTCACCGAGCTACTGCGCGAACCTGCTGGCCTGTGGGCTGAACAAGACCCTATCAACCGCTGCACCGGCAATGCCTGTGCGTCCAGTGACACGCCTGCCGGGCAACTACGTCCGCTTGCCCAGAAACCTGCGCCATATGCAAAGTTCCTGCCTGATATCTCGGTTCTGCTCGTGGAAACGGAACGGGACACGCAGGTCTTTACCCTGGTGCATGACATGGCCCACAGCAACGTTGCCTTCATCTTCAACGAGGATCTGCGCCGCGAACCCCAGAACGACAGCGTGACGGTCGTGCCCGGCCAGTTCAGCAGCTATCCGAATTTCATGTTCAAGGTGAAGCAGGATCACCTGCCGGCCTTCGTGGAGACGGTTCGGGAGATCAGGTCACAAGATGATTTCCTCAAGCTCGTCGACCGTTTTGGCGTCCGCAGAACCGACCCGGAATTCTGGACCGACTTCGACCGGATCCAGACCGCCCTGAAAGACCAGGACACCCTTCAGGCAGGCTTGCTGGACCTCAATCGATACCGCGACCCCAAACCGCTCGACCCGATTGACCGGTTGTTCGAGTTCACCTTCTCGCTGGATTAATCTTGCAGCTTGAGCGGATGAGCTTTTGTTCAGCCAAACTCTCTTCCTCATCCTGAGTGTCTGATCCGAAAGTGGTACTCTGGGCGACTGCCACAACCACACTTGTCATTCCCGCGAAAGCGGGAAACCAGCACGCCATGAGGTGAGAATTATATTTCCAAAGCAAATTCATGTTGTTACTGGATCCCCGCCTTCGCGGGGATGACAACTGAGGAGGGCGGAAGTTCGTTACACGAACCACGTCAACTGCGCCCTCTGACACTTTCAGTCCAGACGTCCAGTTTGAACCGGTGTTTTTCGTGGTCAGTCCGACAAACTTCTCATATCCTTGCTCCTCCCTTCTCCCGCTTCGCCGCCAAGTTCCCGGAACATCCAGTCGCAAAAGATCTGGGCGTCGGGGCCGAGTGCCTGACGCGAGCCGTCAGTGACGAGATAGTAGCTGTGCCGGCTTTTTATCTTCTTGTCCGATGAACGGATCAGCCGGCCGCTGTCGAGATACGGCTGGGCGAGCGTTTCCAGAACCAGAGCGTGTCCATGGCCGAGAGCAGCCAGTTCCAGGGCCGAGAGGGTCTGGTCGACCTGCAGGCCGTTGCGTTTTGGAACCGCATGCCCGTGGCTGCGGAAGAAGCTCTCCCAGGTGTCGATCACGCCCATTATGTCGAGCCGGGTTGCTTCCGCCAGCGCCTCGATTTCACGCTTGCCAGGGTCAAGCGCCAGATCCGGATGACAGACCGGGATGATCGGGTCGTTCAACAGAAAGGCCACCACTCCGTCAGTCCAGCTGCCGTCGCCGAAGCGGATATCGATGTCGAACAGTTCCGGGCTGAGAGTTTCCGCCCAGGAGGCCGAGATCATCTGCAGGTCGATGCCCGGGTGTGCCTCCTGAAAAGCCCGCAGACGTGGGATCATCCAGAGCTGGCCGAAGCTGTTGAGGCAGCGAAAACGAACCGGCTGCCTGTCCCGCTCGCCAAACACCGAGACGGTGGCGATGGAAAGATCCGAAAACGCCTTCTCGACCGTCGGCAGGTAAGTCTGCCCCAGTCTGGTCAGGGCCAGTTCCCTGTGAACACGGTCGAACAGCGGGTAGCCGAGGAGCTGTTCCAGCTGGCGAACCTGGTAGCTGACAGCAGCCGGAGTGATCAGCAGCTCCTCCGCCGCCCGGGTGAAGTTCCCCAGGCGCGCAGCCGCCTCGAAGGCGCGCAGCCATGTGAGCGGTGGTAGGCTGTAGGCCATTTCGTCTTCCTTTTATCATCCGGTGCAGAAGCTGTTTTCATTTTCTGAAACGAATTCGCACCTGTGCAACAAGCGTCTCCTTCAAATTTTTTCAAAGCTATACCAAATTTTTTTTCGTTTCAGGAATTTTCCATCCTCGCAGACACTTCTCCGAAACAGCGGTCAACCGGCAGCGCATCATGGACAAGGTCGATTACATCATCGTGGGAGCCGGTTCGGCCGGATGCATCCTGGCGGAACGCCTGAGCGCAGATCCGCAGACGCGAGTTCTGCTGCTGGAGGCCGGTGGGTCCGATGCCTCACCCTGGGTGTCGCTGCCACTCGGCTATGGCAAGCTGAATTCCGACCCAAAACGCACGTGGCGCTTCATGACCGAACCAGACGAAGGCCTCGGCGGGCGCAGTGTCTACTGGCCCCGCGGTCGATTGCTGGGTGGCTCCGGCTCGATCAACGCCATGGTCTATTGCCGAGGTCTGCCTGGCGATTTCGAAGACTGGGAGGCCTCCGGCGCGGCAGGTTGGGGCTGGGCGAATGTAAAGGCAACTTACGAGCGCCTTGAAACCCGGGTGACCTGCGAGGGCGTGAAGCAAGGCGAGGGACCGATCCATATCCAGAATGTGTCCGACCAGATCCACAGAGTGAACCGGCACTTCTTTGCCGCGATCCGTGAAGTGGGCCTGCCCTGGAGTGACGACTTCAACGGTGATGCTCCCGAAGGTGGCGGCATTTACCAGATCAACACGCAAGATGGCCGCCGGTGCTCGTCCGCACGCGCCTACCTCCATCCTGCCCTTGCCCGCAAGAACCTAAGCGTCCGGACACAGGCCCAGGTTGCCCGCATCCTGTTTGAAGGAAGAACGGCTGTCGGCGTCGAACTCCTGAGCGGGGAAACCCTGCTTGCCAGCCGAGAGGTCATCCTGGCGGCAGGCGCAATCGGTTCGCCGCAACTGCTTCAGGTTTCCGGCATCGGCCCGGGAAGGTTGCTGAATGAGCTCGGCATTCCGGTGATCCAGGCCAATGACAACGTCGGCGGCAATCTGCAGGATCATCTGGCTGCGAATTTCACCTTCCGCGCCAGGGAACCGACACTCAATGCGATCCTGCGTCCCTTGCTGGGTCAGGCCCTGTCCGCCATGCAATACGCAGCAACCCGCAAGGGTCCTCTGGCTCTATCCGTCAACCAGTGCGGTGGATTCCTGCGCTCGCGCCCCGAGCTGAGCCGGCCGGACCAGCAGCTCTATTTCAATCCTATCAGCTATCGCCTGAGGCCTTACAAGGACAAGACACGGCTGAACATCGATCCGTTCAACGGCTTCATCATTTGCGCACAGCCGGCCCGCCCGACGAGCCGCGGCCGCATCGACATCAAAAGTGCCAATGCCAGTGCGGCGCCTTCGATCCAGCCCAATTCGCTGGCGACTGAGGAAGACCGCCAGACCGTGATCGATGGCGGCAAGCTCTGCCAGAAGCTGATGGCAAGCCAGGCCTTGAGCGCGCTTGTCGAACACCCCATCGCTCCGAACCTCGGAGAACTCGACGGCGACGGCATCCTGGCGGACTTCCGCGCCCGGGCCAGCACCGTCTTCCATCCGGTATCGACTTGCCGCATGGGCGAGAACCGCGAGACAACCGTCGTCAACAGCCGGCTGCAGGTGCACGGAATTGAAGGGCTTCGCGTTGCCGACGCCTCCGCCTTTCCGAACATAACCTCCGGCAACACCAACGCCCCGACCATGATGCTGGCTCTCAAGGGAGCCGATCTCATTCTAGAAGACCAGAAGCGAGCCCTCTCATGACCGTTCAGGACATCGCCCAAGACTATCTGACCACCGGCAAGCTGGATGCCTTGCCCGACGGGCATTTCATCGCCGGCAAACGCACTCCGGCCTCGAACAAGAAGATGGAAAGCTTCGATCCGGGCCGTGCAGAAGCCTTTGCCGAATTTTCTCTCGGGACCGACACCGATGTGGATAACGCCATCGACGCTGCCGAGAAAGCAGCTCTGCATTGGCGGCAAGTCTCACCGGCAGAGCGCTGCCGTATCCTCAACAATGTTGCCCGGGTCTTCCGCGACAACGCAGACCGGTTGGCCGTGATAGAGGTGGTCGACAGCGGCAAGACGCTGGCCGAGGCCCAGGGTGACGTTCAGTCCTCCGCACGCCTTTTCGAATATTACGCCGGCGCTGCCGACAAGCTCGATGGCCGATCGGTCAATCTTGGTCCGGCCTATACCGCCTTCACCGTGCGCGAACCGGTCGGCGTTACAGGACACATCATTCCCTGGAACTATCCCACCTCGACCTTCGCGCGTGGTGTCGCCCCTGCCCTTGCCGCGGGCTGTTCCGTTGTTGCCAAGCCGGCCGAGACCACGCCCTTTACCGCACTTGTCATGGCGGAACTGCTTTGCGAGGCCGGGGTGCCGGAAGGGCTGGTGAATGTGGTCACCGGCCTGGGCAGTAATGTCGGCGCGCAGATGGCGCGCGATCCACGCATCAAGCAGCTGACCTTCACTGGCTCCGTCACCACCGGTATCAATGTTGCCCAGATGGCTGCCCCGAATGTGACCCGCCTGACGCTGGAACTTGGCGGCAAGTCACCGCTGATCGCCTTCGCCGACGCCGATCCGGAAAAGGTCGCCGACGGAGCCTACTGGGCAATCTTCTCGAACGCCGGTCAGATATGTTCGGCCGGATCCCGGCTGATCCTGCATAAATCGATCCGCGACGAAGTGCTTTCCATCCTTGCCGAACGAGCCGCCAAGATCAGGACCGGTCACGGACTGACGGCTCCGGACATGGGGGCCATCAATTCCGAGCTGCACCTGTCCCGTATCAAGGCCCATGTGGATGCCGCAAAGGCGCGCGGTGCCAACATCCTGACCGGCGGCGACGCTACAGGCGACGCAGAGACGGGCAAAGGCTGGTTCTTCCAGCCAACGGTAATTGCGGACCTTGCACCGAACGATCCGGCAATCCAGGAAGAGATCTTCGGCCCTGTCCTGTCGGTGCAACTGTTCGAAAGCGAGGAAGAAGCCGTTGCCCTTGCCAACGGTACGGACTTCGGCCTGATTGCCAGCGTCTATACCAATGATGTCGGGCGGGCGATGCGGGTTGCCGGCGCAATGGATTGCGGCCAGGTGTCGGTCAACGATTACTGGGCCGGGGGGCTTGAGCTGCCATTCGGCGGCAACAAGAAATCAGGTTACGGCCGCGAAAAAGGCTGGGAAGGCCTCGACGCCTATACCAAGGTAAAGTCCATCACGATCAGCAACGCGAGCTAAGCGGACCACCATGAAACTCGACCAAATCGAGACCTTCGTCGTCGAAAACGCCCCGCCGCGCCATGGCGGGCGCTACTTCATCTTCGTCAAGCTGGTGACCGCTTGCGGCATCATAGGCTATGGCGAGATCTACAACGCCACCTTCGGCCCGCACCTGGTGGCCGAGATGGCGAAGGACGTGTTCCAGCGCCAGTTCGAGGGCGAAGATCCGCATCATATCGAGAAGCTGTGGCACAAGACCTATGGTGCCGGATATACGCAACGTCCCGATGTGACCGTGATGGGCGTTTTGTCAGGCCTGGAAATGGCTTGCTGGGACATCATCGGAAAAGCCGCCGGCAAGCCAGCCTATCAGCTTCTGGGCGGTAAGGTGCATGAGCGCCTGCGCTCCTACACCTACCTTTATCCCTCCGATGGCGATGTCTATCCGGACCCCGCGAAACCCAATGTCTACAACGATCCGGATATGGCGGCCGAAGCAGCCCTCAAGGCCGTCGATCAGGGTTTCACGGCGGTGAAGTTCGACCCGGCCGGTGCCTATACGATCTACGATGGCCACCAGCCGAGCCTTGACGATCTGGAACGCTCGGAAGCCTTCTGCCGGCAGATCCGCAATGCCGTCGGAACGAGGGCCGATCTTCTTTTCGGTACCCACGGACAGTTCACCGTTTCCGGGGCCAAGCGACTTGCACGCCGGATCGAGGGCTATGATCCGCTCTGGTTCGAAGAGCCGATCCCGCCCGAAAAGCCGGAAGACATGGCCGAGGTTGCACGGTTTACCTCCATGCCAGTTGCGACGGGTGAGCGTCTGTGCACCAAGTATGAATTCGCCCGCGTGCTTGAAACCGGTGCGGCCAGTATCCTGCAGATGAACCTCGGCCGCGTCGGCGGCCTTCTGGAAGCCAAGAAGATTGCCGCCATGGCGGAATGCCGGTCAGCGCAGATCGCCCCTCACCTTTATTGCGGACCGCTGGTGGCGCTCGCAAATATCCAGCTGGCAACCTGCAGCCCGAATTTCCTGGTGCTGGAATCGATCCGGACCTTCGACGGTTTTTATGCCGACCTCTTGAAGACGCCTATTCGATGGGAAGACGGCTATGTCATTCCTTCAAGCGAACCGGGCCTCGGTCATGATCTGAACGAAGACGTCGCGCGGGCCCATCCCTATACCGGCAACGAATTGCATCTCGGGTTTCAGGAAAGCCCGGCTTTGCCGCTATAAGGGGATCAGGGCCGGCAAGGCGGCATTCCTTTGCCTGGCCCTTGCCTTTGTCATCTCATGGTCAAGCCATGGGATGACGGGAAAGAAGGTTGCCTCAGGCCACCTTGCTGATCAGGGTCATGTCCTGCGCGGGCTCAGCGGGCGGAACAGGTTCTTCGACCCGGATGGCGGTTGATGCCATCAAGGCACGGCGGACGTCGGCCACCGGCATGGGCCTGCCAAACAGGAAGCCCTGAACCTCGTTGCACCCTTGCGAAGCAAGAAAGCCGAGATGGTCTTCCGTTTCCACACCTTCGGCCAGCACCGGAATATTGAGACTTTCACCCAGGATGATCGTTGCCTTGATGATCGCTTCTGACTGCTTGTTGCCCCCGAGATCCTTGACGAACTCCCGGTCGATCTTGATCTTGTCGAACGGAAAGGCCTGCAATGTGGCAAGCGACGAATAGCCGGTGCCGAAGTCGTCCATGGCGATGCGAATGCCGAGACGTTTCAGCTGGTGGATGATCTGAAGCGCGTGCGATGTGTCGGCGATGATGCCGGTCTCGGTGATCTCCAGTTCGAGACGCTCCGGTGACAGGCCGCTTTCCTTCAAGGCGTGGGCAACGATATCCGGAAAGCTGCTGTCAGCAAGCTGCACTGGCGCCACGTTGACCGCGATCTTGACCCGGTTGTCCCAGGAAGCCGCCTCACGGCAGGCGGTACGAATGATCCAGGCGCCGATTTCACGGATTTGGCCGGTCTCCTCCGCAATCGGGATGAACTCGAACGGCGGGATCATGCCGCGCTGCGGGTGGTTCCAGCGCAGCAGAACTTCCGTGCCGGTGACTTCCCGGGTCATGACATCGTTCTGAAGCTGATAATAAAGCTCGAACTCGCCGTTCTTCAGGGCATTGCGCAGGTCCATGGCAAGGGCGCTGCGCTCGCGGGTCTGTTGATCTAGCTCGACGTCATAACAAAGCGCGGCATTGCCGCCGGCAGCCTTGGCACGGTGCATGGCCCGCTCCGCGGCTTCGATCAACTGCGCACCCGACGATGCGTGATCGGGATAGTTCGCGTAGCCGACACTGCAACTGACGCGGATTTCTTCGCCCTGCCATAGCAGTGGCCGAGCGACCAGCTTCTGGATGCGCTTGCAAAGGTCAAGGATGTAGCCCCGGTAGTAGACCGGCTTGCCGACGATCACGAATTCGACGCCGCCGTTCCTGGCGATGTATTCGTCGGCCTCCAGGTTCTCGGACAGATGCTTGGCAACGTGCCGCAGCAGAGCATCTCCGCACGCATGGCCATGAACTTCGTTGACTTCCTTGAACCGGCTCAGACTGCAGTTGAGCACGACGACCCGAGCATTGTCGGCAGCATACCTTGTCAGGAAACTATCGAGATGGCGGTCGAGTGCCCGGCGGTTCGGCAGACCGGTCAGCGGGTCGTGATGGGTAATGTGGTTGACCCTGCTTTCGGCAACCTGGGAGTTTGCACTGTCGATCGAATAGGTGATCATCGCCGACAGCAACAGGACGCTCATGGTGAAGACCACCGAGATGCCGATCAACTGGTTGGAGACAAGGTCCTTGACGCTGCCATCCAGCCGCAGGGGCAGAATTTCGACACCAGCCATCGCAACAAAGTGCAGGCTGGCCACAGCCAGGATCAGGCTGAGTACAGCCCCGTATTTGCAGTAGCGTGTCACCGGGCGGGCGACACGGCTTGTGGCAATGAGGCAGAAGACGCAGGCCAAAACGACGGAAACCACCACGAAAGGCGTCGACAACATCATGATGCCGGATATCTGAAGCGCCTTGATTCCGATGAAATGCATCGCCGCAATAGAGGCGCCAAAGATGACACCCCCGACCTCGATAAGTGCCGAGCGCTGGGAGATGCTACTGACGAGAAGTCCTGCTGTCGTGCCGGCAATGGCGATAACCAGCGAGAAGGCCGTCAGTTTGAGATCGTAACCCAGAATGAACGGGCTCTTGTAGGCGATCATGGCAACGAAGTGCGTGCTCCAGATCGTACCGCCGGCAATCAGGCCGGACAACAGCAGCCAGAGATACTTGAGATCGCCCTGTGTCCGCCGAACACGGGCGAACAGCCGCATAGTCAAAACGGCACCGACCGTCAGGATTATTACCGCCAGGGCAACAAACAACGGGTCATGCTCGAAAGCTATGCAAGACAGGACGGTTAGCATCATCAACTCCAGATGATGCAAGATAGCGTTTTTCTGCTCTAAAGTAGTAAAAACACCTATATCCCATGCAATATGGATAACAGTTGGTAAATTGTTTTAACTGATTGTAAATGCGAGAGTATTTTCCGGAAACTGTACGCTTTCGATCCAAGACAGTTTGCTTCGATTTTTACCCGTTTACCATTCCCGTATTGCGCAGCACAAAGCGAAGCAACACGCCATGCGGGAACAGGGGATCATAACGATTTCGGCCGCCGGGATCGCTCCCGGCGGCCGAAACTTCAAGACCTGGTGACAAATGTCAGGCTGCGGTTTTCGCCTTGAACTCGATCCTGCGGCGATGCAGCACCGGCTCGGTGTAACCATTTGGCTGGCTGGTGCCTTCGAACACCAGTTCGCAAGCTGCCTGGAAGGCGACCGAGCCGTCGAAATCCGCCGCCATCGGCCGGTAGAGCGGGTCACCTTCATTCTGGCCGTCAACGACAGCGGCCATGCGTTTCATGGTCTCCAGAACCTGCTCTCGGCCGACAACGCCATGGTGCAACCAGTTGGCGATGTGCTGCGAAGAAATGCGCAGCGTTGCGCGGTCTTCCATCAGGCCGACATCGTTGATGTCCGGCACCTTCGAACAGCCAACTCCCTGTTCTACCCAGCGGACGACGTAACCCAGAATGCCCTGGGCGTTGTTGTCGAGTTCTGCCTGAATGTCTTCCGGTGCCCAGTTGGGACGTTCGGCAACAGGAATGGAGAGAATGTCTTCCAGCTTCGCGGAAGCGCGGCTCTTCAGCTCGTTCTGACGATCCTTCACGGCGACCTTGTGATAATGCAGCGCGTGGAGCGTTGCGGCGGTCGGTGACGGAACCCAGGCCGTGTTCGCTCCGGACATCGGATGGCCGATCTTCTGCTCCAGCATGGCATGCATCAGGTCCGGCATCGCCCACATGCCTTTGCCGATCTGCGCGTGGCCCGGCAGGCCGCAGGCAAGTCCGACATCGACGTTGTTGTTCTCGTAGGCGCTAATCCAGGTCGCGGCCTTCATGTCGCCCTTGCGGATCATCGGGCCGGCTTCCATGGACGTGTGCATTTCATCGCCGGTCCGGTCGAGGAAGCCGGTGTTGATGAAGAACACCCTGTCCTTGGCCTGGCGGATACACTCCTTCAGGTTCACCGTGGTGCGGCGTTCCTCGTCCATGATGCCCATCTTGAGCGTGTTGCGCTCGAGGCCCAGCGCATCTTCAACGCGGTTGAAGATCTCGCAGGCGAATGCCACTTCTTCCGGTCCGTGCATCTTCGGCTTGACGATATAGACCGAACCCGCACGGCTGTTGAGCTCCCGGCCATTCGGGCCAATGTCGTGCAGCGCAATCAGGGAAGTGATCATGCCGTCGAGGAGACCTTCCGGCACCTCGTTGCCGTCCTTGTCGAGCACGGCATCGTTGGTCATCAGGTGGCCGACGTTGCGGATCAGCAGCAGCGAGCGACCGTGCAGCGACAGCGCGGAGCCGTCGGGAGCGGTGTAATTGCGATCGCCATTCATGCGGCGGGTAACGGTTTCGCCGCCTTTCACAAAGGTTTCTTCCAGGTCACCCTTCATCAGGCCAAGCCAGTTGGTGTAGACGACGACCTTGTCTTCCGCGTCGACGGCGGCAACGGAATCCTCGCAGTCCATGATCGTCGACATGGCCGATTCCAGGATCACGTCGGCGATGTGGGCGGCATCGGTCTTGCCGATCGGATGCTGCGCATCAATGTCGATTTCAAGGTGCAGACCGTTTCTGACCAGCAGGACCTTATAGGGAGCCGCGTTGTCCCCGGAATAGCCGGCAAACTGCGAACCGTCGGCAAGGCTCGTGGAGCCCGTCTTGGTGGAAAGAACCAGAGCTTCGCCTTCAACGGCAAAACCGGTCACGTCGGACCAGCTTCCATCAACCAGCGGTGCAGCCTCATCCAGGACTTTGCGTGCATAGGCGATCACCTCGGCACCGCGTGCCGGATCAAATCCCTTGCCGGCCGGCAAAGAGCCCATCGCATCGGTGCCGTAAAGTGCATCGTAAAGAGAGCCCCAGCGGGCATTGGCGGCATTCAGCGCATAGCGCGCGTTCATCACCGGAACGACAAGCTGCGGGCCCGCGACAGAGCCGATTTCCGGATCGATGTTGGCGGTACCAACGGCAAAGTCCGCACCTTCCGGCACCAGGTAACCAATTTCCGTCAGGAAGGTCTTGTAGCCGTCCATGTCCGGAGTACCGGGGTTGGCCTTGTGCCAGATATCGATCTTTTCCTGCAGGCTGTCGCGCTTTGCCAGCAGTGCCCGGTTCTTCGGTGCCAGATCGTGGATCAGGCTGGACAGGCTTTTCCAGAAATGGTCTTGATCGACGCCGGTATCCGGAAGGGCCTTTTCATTGACGAAGTCATAAAGAACCCTGGCAACTTGCAATCCATGGGCATCGACGCGGCCTGTCATCTGTCAGCTCCCCTAAACGAACTTGAATGTCTGATATTAGCCCGTGTTTTGGGGTCTTAACACGCAATCGTCAATTGCCGGGTCGATTGGATGACTTTTTCCATTTTGGAAAAGATCCAGATCATTATCTCCAACAGTATAAGTCGGTATACAAAAAGATAGCCCTTTGCCTGCGCCCGCCAATCCGTTACCGATGGGTTTCCACTCCATCTTCCACGCAACGGTTTTCATGTTTTCGCTGGTTAAACGTGTAGGCGACCTGACCTACGGCAACGCCCTGTTGATGCTGGCCCTGACCACACTGTTCTGGGGCGGCAACACCGTCGCCGGCCGCCTTGCGGTGGGGGAAGTGTCTCCGATGGTGGTGGTGTTCCTGCGTTGGGTGATCGTTGCCGGCATCCTGGTCCCGCTGCAATGGCGGCACATACGTGCGGAGTGGCCCCTGATGCGGCCTTATTCCTTCCGCATGGTGCTGATGGCCGTCTTCGGGTTCATCGGGTTCAACACCCTTTTCTACATCGCTGCGACGGAAACCACGGCCGTCAACCTTGGCATTATCCAGGGGTCCGTCCCGATTCTTGTTCTGATCGGTTCCATGATTGCCTTCGGCAGCAGGATCCGAGCTCTGCAGGTGATCGGCATTCTGCTGACGCTTGCCGGGGTGACGCTGATTGCCGCCCAGGGCAGCCTGGACGTGCTGCTGGCGCTTGCCGTCAATCCGGGCGATGGCGTCATGCTGATCGCCTGTGTGCTCTATTCCGGCTATACGCTTGCCCTGCGTGACCGACCCCAGGTCTCACCGCTGGCCTTCTTTGCGGTTCTGTCCGGCATTGCGGCCATCACATCTCTGCCCGGACTTGCATACGACATCGCCGCCGGCACCGTTCAGTGGCCGTCACTCCAAGGCTGGCTCGTGGTCCTTTATATCGCGCTGTTTCCCTCCTGCCTCGCGCAGATCTTCTTCATGCGAGGTGTCGAACTGATCGGGCCGGCGCGCGCGGGGGTCTTTATCAACCTCGTGCCGATCTTTGCGGCCATACTGGCGGTCTCCATCCTCGGAGAACCGTTCAAATGGTACCACGGCACCGCTCTGGCACTGGTGATCGGCGGCATCTGGCTGTCGGAGCGCAAGGCAGGTTAAGCGGATCGGCACAGTGCCGCCCCAGCTGCAACCGGGTCGAGGCCCATTATCCTTGCTGCCGTTTTGAGTTTTTTGGAAACATCTTTTCTATCTGACCGGGATTTCAGGCGTGTTGCGCAGTTTCAAAGGTTCTCTCCGCGTGCTTGCCCTCGTGGCAGCCACCTTGTGTGTTGTCTCGACCGCCGACGCCGGGCTGTTGTCGCGGCTTGCGCGGGAAGCAGGCGATGCGGCGGGGTCCGCAGGCAAGCATATCGACACGCCCAAGCATCTTCTCGATGAAGGCGCCTCCCTTGCAAAGCGGTTGCCCAAGGTCACTGGTGCTGCATCCCTTGCCCTGATGCCGGCACCCGGCAACGCCTGGCAGCTTGTCACGCCTGACGGGAAAAGCCTTCAGCTCGCCTCCCTGCACGACTTGCCGAATGCCCTGGATGATGCCGCCAGACAGGCCCACCGGCCACTGGCGGGCGATCTCCCGGGCAAGGCTCCTGTGCCCGACGCCCTGCAACTTGCGCTCCGGGAAACCGATTTTTTCAAACTTCGGGACCAACTGGATAGCCTCCCCCCCAAAGCACGGCCGGTGATGGTGAGGCCAAATGGCAAGACCTACGACCTGAAACCGATCAGCACTTCAAATGGCACACGGCTTGCGGTTGCGCTTTCTCCAGACGTCCTGATCAATCCGGCAACCGCAAGGGCGCTCGACGGAAACATCAGGTTCCTGTCCCGTCCGGTTAAACGCGCGGATATCAAGATGGCGCGGTTCAACAGCTCCGAAGCAGCCAATGCTTCAGGTCCCGGAGACATGATTGCCGATCTGAATGCCGACATTCTGGCCTCCAGCCTGGCGAAGTACAAAAACAGGACGCTGGTTGTCACCGGCCGCATTACCCCGCACCCGCAAACCGGTCGGCCTCAGCTCAGCGTGCGTGACGGCAAGTCCGTGCGGGAAATCGACCTCGACGCATTTCAGAAGGCGGCTGAAAGCCAGCGGGTCAACCTGATGCTTGTGGAAAGCAAGTCTCTGGTTCAGCCCGGCAAAAGCTGGTTTTCAAGAACAGCGCTCGAAAAACGCTTCGAGGCCGCGCAGTCGGCAATGACCCAGGCGGAGTTGCTCAAGGCACTTTCGCCTCCGAACAGCACGACACTGATCCACGCTGCCGATGAACGAAACTTCCGCCTTGTTACCGCCGCCCGTTTCAGCCCGGCAGCGAACCCCGTAACGACGTCCCCTCAGGTGTCTGCCACCGCCGGAGACGACTATACGATCGCAGGCTGGTTGCTGGACGCAAGCTTGCGCACAAGTGTCAGGACCATTCACCGCAATGGCGAGGACCCCGAGCACACGGAAGAAGTCGAAAGCCGCTGGATACCCTGGATATCAAATTTCGACCTGATCCTGCTCTCGGTCCTTTCCGTCGTAACGCTGTTCATGAGCTGGTATCTCTGGCGCTGGTGGAACCGCTTCTGGCGCTTCGTGCTAGGCAAGCGTGCTGCCGCCGATGCTCCCTCTTTGCCGCTCAAGCTCGTGAAGATCGTCTTCTTCCTGCCGTTTGCACTGATCATGCTGGTTCCGGCGATGATCTGGCTCTTTATCGGCGACTGGGTGAGATTTCTTACATGGCCGTTCCGAAAAGCATTCGGACGTTAACGCATTTGCGCGTAATCCTGTGCCCTATTGCCCGTGGCGGCAATAATTTTGGATGGCCAATTTGAAATTGCCGCAATCGCGGTGCACCATAACGACATGGAAACTCCATTAATTACAGGCGCTTTCGCGCTGCTCCTGATTACGATTTCCCTGCTGCAGCCCCTTGCCAGACGGCTTGGGCTGGCGCCCAGCGTTTTGCTGGCCACGGTCGGCACCATGATCGGCATTTTGGCGATCTATCTGCGCTACACTGCCGAAACGAATGCCTTCAACGCTATTGCGGACGTCTTCATCAATCCCCCGCTGGATTCGGAGATGATCCTCTACATTTTTCTGCCCATCCTTCTGTTTCAAACCGCACTCACCCTGGAAGTTCGACGGATCGTCGAGGACATTGCCCCGATCCTGCTGATGGCGGTTGTCGCCGTCTTTGTCGCAACAGCCTTTATCGGCTTTGCCCTCTATCCGCTGGCAACGCTGTTTTCGCTCACCGACATCACGCTGATCGCCTGCCTGCTGCTGGGTTCGATTGTCGCCACGACGGACCCGGTTGCCGTTGTCGCCATCTTCCGGGACATTGGTGCGCCCGCGCGGCTCGGCCGCATCGTGGAAGGCGAGAGCCTGCTGAACGATGCTGCCGCCATCGTGATCTTCGTCATCCTGCTGCACATGCTGGCCGGTCACGAGACCATGACCGTCGGCGAAGCCGCCATTGCCTTCTGCCGCTCTTTCGCCGGCGGCATCATCGTGGGTGCGCTGCTTGGCCGGATCGCGGTTTCCCTTCTGCCGATCATGCGCGACATTCCGCTGGCACAGGTGACCCTGAGCCTGGCACTGCCCTATGGCACCTATGTGCTCAGCGACCAGTTCGTTGATGTTTCCGCCGTTGTTGCCGTCGTCTGTGCGGGCACTGTGTTCAACCTTTACGGCCCGGCCCGCATTCAGCCGGCCAGCTGGCAATTTCTCCATGCGGTCTGGGAGCAGATCTCCTTCTGGGCTGCTTCGCTCATCTTCCTCCTGTCCGCCATCCTGATCCCGCGTTTCGTGGAAGGCTTCACGCCTGTCGACATCCTGTTGCTGTTCGTCGTCATCGTCGCCGCGTTGGCCGCCCGTGCGGTCGTCATCTTCGGATTGCTGCCGGTGCTCAGCGTGTTTCGGATGGGACAGGCGGTCAACGACCGCTACAAGACGGTGATCCTGTGGGGCGGCATGCGCGGAGCGGTCACGCTGACACTGGCACTCAGCGTGTCCGAGCATGCGATGCTCTCGGACGAAGTGTCGGTCTTCGTTACCAAACTGGCGACGGGCTTCGTCCTGTTCACGCTGCTGGTTTACGGCACCAGTCTGAAGCCGCTGATCCGGCTGCTCGGTCTCGACAAGCTGAATGCCCGCGACGAGGCCTTGCGAACACAGTTCCTGGCCCTGGCTTTGTCAGACGTCCGGCACGAGCTGGAAACCGCCGCCCGCAACTATCACATTGCACCGCGCGTCACGGACGATGTGCTGAAAGACTACGAGAGCCGTGCGGAAGCCGCAGCTGCGGAAACCAACAAGCTGGAAGAACTGAAGGACTGGGACCGCGTCCGCATTGGCCTGATTGCCCTGGCAGACCGGGAACAGCAGCTCGTGCTGGAGCATTTCCATGAAAAGACCATCTCCGGACGGTCTGTTTCGCGGTTCCTGGCCCTGACCGGACGTACCGGCGATCTGACACGAAGCGACGGCCGGTCCGGCTATAATCAGGCTGCGCGTCAGCCGTTGAAATTCGGCCTCGGCTTCCGCCTCGCCCAGACACTGCAGCGGCGGCTCAGGATTGCCCGGCCATTGGCAATCCGTCTTGCCGACCGGTTCGAATTCCTGCTGGTTTACCGGATCCTTGCCGACGAGCTGGTCGACTTCAACAACAAGCGGATACGCCCCCTGCTCGGCGACCGTGTTGCCGACATTCTGCAGGACACACTGGCGATCCGGCAGGACGAGACCCTTGCAGCCATCGATGCCCTGCGCCTGCAGTATCCGGATTACGCGGACGCCCTGGAAGGACAGTTCCTGCGCAAGGCCGGCGTCCGGCTGGAAGAAACCGCCTATGACGAAGCCAAGGAGCAGATGCTGATCGGCACCGAACTGCATCGCGACCTTCTGCGGGATGTCGAGCGGACCCGAAAAGCCTGTCACACGCGGCCTAAACTCGATCTTGGCCTGAAGACCCGCGAACTCGTCAGCGCGCATCCGCTGTTTGCGGACCTCACCCGCAAGCAGCAGAAGGCCATTCGCCGGATGATGCGGCCGCAATTCGCGACGCCGGGCGAGAAACTGATCCGCAAGGGGGACCGCGGTGATGCTGCCTATTTCATTGCGTCCGGCGCAGTGGAAGTGCGTGCACCCAGCCACAACATCCGTCTTGGCCGCGGTGACGTGTTTGGTGAAATCGCGCTGATGACCGGTGGCCGCCGCAGCGCGGATGTCGTCGCACTCGGGTATTGCCAGTTGCTCAGCCTCAGGGCGCAGGACTTCAAGGCGCTGCTGGCCGAAAACGAGGACTTGCGCAACCACGTCGCCATGCTGACCAAACGGCGTCAGCTGATGAACCTGGACGACGGCGAAACGGAAATGGAAGACCCTGTCTTTCCTATTTTCACCGAGATCAGAACCAGCAACCAGACCGGTGAGGAGCTGTCCCCGGAGACCATTCTTGCGGAGCCTGATGCAGGAGAAACAGAAACCGAAATTCTCACCTTCGATGAGGCGGACGCGCAGAATGACCCTTCGCTCATGGAGAAGTTGAGCGCGGCGGATACCGTCACTGCAACGCCTGAAGAGCCCTCTCTGTCGGACAAGGACAAAGACAGCCACGCCGAAGAAGACGAAGAAGGACAGGAACTCGCCAAGAGCGACGCCGGCTCTGCCGATGCGGAACCGGAAAAGGGCGGCGCTGAAGGCACACAGCCACACTCGAAAAGCTTCGAAGCTTCTGCAGCGGACGCATCAACGCCGGACCAGGGCAAGACGGAACCAACTGAAGAGGCCGCCGCCACGAGCGAGCCTGAGGAAACTCGAAAGCCGAAGACCAAGACCCGCGAGACGGCATAGGCCCCTGATTGGAATACAATCGCCGCAGCGGACGTTCCCCTGCGGCGATGGTACGCCGTATTATCCAGCTTTCTGAATTTCGACCGAATGCGGATAGGGAATGGAGATGCCACCGGCATCAAACGCTTCCTTGACCGACTTCAGCATGTGGAACTTCAGTTCCCAGTAGTTTCCGGCATCACACCACAGCCTGACGCCAAGATCGACCGAACTGTCTCCCAGATTGGTCAACCGGACCCAGGGCTCCGGATCCTTGTGAACGCGCTCGTCCGCGTTGGCGACATCGAGAATGATCTGCACCGCCTTGTCGATATCGTCATCATAGTCGATGCCGAAAGTCAGATCGAGACGCCGGGTGGAATGCGCCGAGAAATTGGTGATGACCGTGCCCCAGGCCTTGCCGTTCGGCATGATGATCTGAACGTTGTCCGGCGTCACAAGCTCGGTGACGAAGATGTTGAGATCCTTCACCGTTCCGGACGTTCCGCCGATATCAACATATTGGCCTATCTTGTAAGGCCGGAAGATGATCAGCATCACGCCTGCGGCGATGTCGCTCAATGTTCCCTGCAACGCCAGGCCGATGGCCAGTGTACCGGCGCCCAGCACGGCAACGAGACTGGTGGCCTGAATACCGAAGAGTTGCAGAACCGCGATAACCGTGATGAGCAGGATCAACCAGCGAACGATGGATGCAGCAAAGCTGCCGATCGTGTCGTCGATGCGCGGGTGAGCCACGATCCTGCTCTTGACGATGCTCGACAGGAAGCCGGCCAGAAACCAGCCGATCACCAGAACGATGATGGCTTTCACTGCGTTGATGATCAGTGGCGTATAGACGCTCACCTGGTCGATTGCGCTTTCCATGAAGTCCCTCCGTTCCCGTACAATCACTTGAATACGTGGAAGTACTAACAGCAGATTTAGGCACTGGCCAGCAATGCACCCTGAGATTGCTGTAACTTACCGGAATATTGCCGGGGAGTTGGCTTCATCGGCTGAACCGGCAAGCCAATCCTCGAGAAACTGTGCCATTTCCTCGTTGCCGCATCCGCTGATGTAGCGCGGATCAAGCAAGCTGCCGGCTTCAAGCAGCAGGCGTGCACAGGCAATATGATCGGCTTCAAGGCGTTTCGGGGCAAATTCCGAACCGTGGACGACAGTGTCGAGAGCATCACCGCCAAAGCGGTTCTTGCGGGTAAGATCTGGTCCAAGCGAGAGGAAATAGGCCATTTCATCTGCAAGGCCGTTCCAGCCTGCCACCTGCAATGGTGGCAGCCCCATGTCGTCGGGCTCATTCGGGTCCAACCCGGCCGCAATCAGCGCCTTCATGTGTTCCAGCTTGCCTGGAATGAAGGCGAGCCGCGTCAGCAGGCTTTTGTCTTCCTTGCTCAGACGCGCAGTATCGAGACTACCAGGATTTGCCTTTCCCTCGGCGCAGGCGGCCAGAACCTGTTCGTTCCGGTCCAGCTTGTGCGAATGACCTTTCTCCGCCAGGTATTTGGCGACCGGCAGATTGCCGTAAATCAACGCCATGGCGTATCCGGTATGTCCGTCCCAAACCGCGTCCGGGTCGGCGTCATGGGCAAGCAACAGCTCGACAATCTTTACCGAGCCACCGCGCCGGGCTGCCTGATGCAGGGAGGGAATCGTGTTCATGGGCTGGCCGCTCGGATGGTCCGGTACGGTGATGTTCGGATCGGCTCCGGCTTCCAGAAGCAGACGGACCTTGATTTCATCGTCAAAGTCGAGTGCGCGCGGCAAGGCATTGGTCCCATCCGGCTGCGCGCCATGCTTCAGAAGCAGTTCGAGCGAACGCGGATGCTCAAGCTCAGTGGCGTGGTAGAGGCTTTCGTTGTCGTTGGGACTGGCTCCCTGGTCCAGCAACCAACGGCCGAGTTCGAAATTATCCGCGTGACACAACGCGCCGTAGAGTGCGGACAGCATGTGTTTGTCACCCGGCCTTTCCGGGTGACCGTCATTCACGTCCGCTCCGTTGGCGACCAGCAGTTCGGCAATGGCGATCATGTCTGCCGCCCGTTCCGGACGCCGATGTATTTCCTTCGAAAATGCCAGATGCAGGATCGGCGAGCGCACACCGACCAGGCGCGTGGCGGCTGCAGCGTCCGCTGCCACCACCCCGCGAACGGCGTCGAGGTCGTACAAGGCAACCTGAAGACCGAAATTGTCGTCCTTCAGCGTCGGGTCATCGGCAAGCAGTTTTTCCGTAACCCAATGCTGGCCGAAATAGAGCGCCTGTTTCAAACGCTCTGCCCGCTCTTCCCTGCTCAGGGATGCTGCTTCGAGGGTGAATTTCAGCTTCGGCCAGCTGTCATGACCGGCTTCACGGGCAATCACATGAAGAAAATCCGCGTGGCGAAGGGGCTTTGCCGGGTCTATGTGGGCGGATACACGGTCAGTGGCTCCCGCCTCGCCTTTCAGAAAGGCTTTTCTGAGACGGCGTGCGGATTTCTTGAAGTCGTCGAGGGAAGTTGCAGGTCCTGCGGACATGGCTTTTCTCCTGTGTCGAAAGCCCGGGCGATCCGCTGGTGTCGGGCGCAGGTGAAAAACCGGCATATGTCGTCAGAAGTCAGGGTGCTTTCGCTTTCCGCGGATCCGGCAGCCGCCCTCGTCGGCAACGCCAAATTGCATGAGGACACAACGGATTGCAACCCCGGAGGTCAGTCCGGACCGTTCTCCCTCTCGAACCGTTCTCGAGCCGAGGAGACAGCCGCTTCGTTCTCGATCGCCCAGTTGGTGAGCGCTTTCAGCGGCACCAGAAGCGTCCTGCCGAGCGGCGTCAGCGAATAGTCGACACGCGGGGGAATGCTGGGGGTCACGACGCGGTTGACCAGGCCGTCCTTTTCAAGTTCCCGCAAGGTCGCTGTCAGCGATTTCTGGGTCACGCCGCCAATCGACCGCTTGAGATCGGAAAACCGGCGCGGCTCATATTCAAGATGGGCAACCACCAGGCTGCACCATTTGCTGCCGACAGTTTGCAGCAGTCTTCGTACCGGCACGCAGCGCGGATCCTCGTGGTGCGGCAGCTGTTCGCGCGGCAGCTCTTCGACGGGTTTCGCCAGCGGTTTCATCAAGGATACCTCGGTTTCCAAAAAGTGCCGTCTTGCGGTCGGCTCAGTCTTACATCATTTCATACCAGTATCCAACGTATACCGAGGTATCGTCTGGATACTCCTCCCAAGCTTTTGTTTCTTAAGGAATTCATCATGTCGCTGAAACTGAAGATCATCTCCGGGTCGACCCGGCCTGGCCGCGTCGGGCCGACGATCGCGAAATGGGCAGCCAGTGCCGCCGAAGCGCATGGCGGCTTCGAGGTGGAAAGCATCGATCTCGCCGACATCAACCTGCCGCTTCTGGACGAGCCGGCGCATCCAGCCGCCCAGCAATACACCCACGACCACACCAAGCGCTGGAGCAGCATTGTCGCCGACGCAGACGCGTTCCTGTTCCTGACCCCGGAATACGACTATTTCACGCCGGCATCCTTGGTGAATGCCGTTCAGGTGCTTTACCGCGAATGGAACTACAAACCGGCCGGCATCATCAGCTACGGCGGGATTTCCGGTGGCCTGCGCGCGTCGCAGACGCTGCGCGAGCTGCTTGGCAACGTCAACGTGATGGCTCTGCCGCAGGTGGTTCCGGTTCCCTTCTTCCCGGAATTCATCAACGACGAAAGCGTCTTCACGCCGAATGACAAGATGAGTGAAGGCGCCACGCAGCTTCTGGGCGAGCTGACCAAGTGGGCAACCGCCCTGAAGACCATGCGCGGTTAAATGACAAGGCCGCCGGATCGACATCCGGCGGCCCCCAAACCTTCTGAACAGTCTGGAAGACCAGGTTCTACTTCTTGACCGGCCCCAGGTCGCACGGCGCCTTGCTCTCGTCAGGTACGAAGAAATCAGGTGCCAGTGCGAGGCTCGGGTCCACCCGATACTTGTCGAAATCGGTGACACCGCGACTGGCCAGGAACGTATCGTCAATGACGAACTGTCCGGTAAATTCCTTCGACGGTGTGGTGAAGATCTCATAGGCTGCATCGGCCAGAATGTCCGGCGTCCGGCTCTGCTGCATCATCTTGTCACCACCGATGATGTTCTTGATCGCCGCCGTCGCGATGGTCGTGCGTGGCCATAGCGCGTTGACCGCAATCCCCTTGGAGCGCAGCTCGCCTGCCAGCCCCAGCACCACCAGGCTCATTCCGTATTTGGCGATCGAATAGGGCGTGAAGGGCGCGAACCATTTCTCCTGCATGTCCAGCGGGGGCGACAGCATCAGGATATGCGGGTTGTCGGACTGTTTCAGATGTTCGATGGCATGTTTGGAACAGGCAAGCGTTCCACGGGTGTTGATCTGGTGCATCAGATCGAACCGCTTCATGTCGGTCTGCTGCAGCGGGGTCAGTTGAATGGCACTGGCGTTGTTGACCAGAATGTCGAGCCCGCCGAAATGTGCCGCGGTCTTGTCCATTGCTTCCTTGACCGCTTCGTCGTCGCGCACGTCGAGCAGCACCGGCAGTGCCTTGCCGCCTGCCGCCTCGATCTCTTCGGCAGCGGAATAGATCGTTCCTTCCAGTTTTGGATGTGGCTCGGCGGTTTTGGCGGCAACGGCAACGTTGGCTCCGTCACGCGCAGCCCGCAGCGCAATTGCCTTGCCGATCCCGCGCGACGCGCCAGTGATGAAAAGTGTCTTGCCCTTCAGGGACATGGTGGTTCCTCCGTAAGCCGCTCTCCGGCGACAACCTTGCGGTCTGAAATTTTCTCATCCGAGCAAACGTGGCTCAGGCCTTCTTTTTCGTCATGAAAGCCTGGAAGGCAGCTATCGTTTCCGGCGCACTCAGCCGGCTGGCGAAGATCCTGATTTCTTCCTCTACGCGCTCGGACAGCTGAGCTGTGTCGCCGCGCAGAAGCTTTCTGGAAAGCGCCATTGCTTCGGGCGGCTTTGCGGCGATTTCCTTCGCGCAGGCAAGTGCTGCCGCGTCGACGTCACCTTCGACAACCTCGTTTACCAGTCCGGCCTGTGCCGCCTTTTCGGCCGAAAAGGCGTTGCCGAGGCAGAGCAGCTCAAAGGCCCGGGCCGGCCCCATGATCTGTGGTCCGAGCAGGCTGGACCCCGCCTCCGGAACAAGCCCAAGATCGACGAAAGGGGAACGGATGAGGGCGCGCGGGCTGGCAAACACCATGTCGCAATGCAACAACAAGGTCGTGCCGACACCGATGGCGATACCGTCTATCGAGGCAACCAAAGGCTTTTCGTTGCGAACCAGAGCCCTCAGGAACCGGACGACCGGTGTTTCACCAAGCCCAGTCTTGCCAGCGTATTGCAGGAAGTCGCCAATATCGTTGCCGGCGGTAAAAACTTCCGGCAGGCCGCAGATCAGATGACAGCGAATACCCGCATCCGTGTTGCCTGTTTCCAGAGCTTCGGCGAGATCACTGTACATCTGCCCGGTCAGGGCATTCTTCTTTTCCGGCCGGTCCAGACGCAGGGTCTGGACACCGTCTTCAAGGGACTTGCGGATCATCATCTACTCCGATCAGGCGGTTCAGGACGCCAGGGCTTCGGCGTCGAACGCCTGAATGGCTTCGGCGGACAGAAGAATATCCGACTTCAAACCGGCGGTTTCCCCCATTGTGGTTTCACAGAAACTGCGGGCAAGCAGCGTACGTTCTGACAGCCGCTGTGCCGGTTCACCTGTCGAGGCAAGCGCCCCCTTGGCAAGCAAGGCGCCGCCCAGGGTCAGCCCGGCCAGCCGCAGATAGGGCGTCGCCCCGGCCAGGGCATCGCCGACCCTGCCTTCCGCCTGCGCGCTCAGCATGAAGCTCGTTGCGTCCTCAAGATCCCGGATACTGGCCGAGAGCCGATCCGCGGTGGCACCGAATTCAGGGCGGTTGGAGGCAGCAACCTCGTCGGCCACGGTCTGCAGTTCCGCGATGAAGCCCTTGATGTGTTCACCGCCGGACAGCGGCAGCTTGCGCATGACCAGGTCGATGGACTGGATACCGTTGGTGCCTTCATAAATCGGGGCGATGCGCGCGTCGCGCAGATGTTGTGCGGCGCCGGTTTCCTCGATGAAGCCCATGCCGCCGTGTATCTGAATACCCAGCGAAGCGACCTCGACGCCGAAGTCGGTCGGCAGCGCCTTGGCGATCGGCGTCAGCAGGCTTGCACGCTCGTTCCAGAAGGTCTTGCCAGCTTCGTCTTCGGCAATCTTCGACATGTCGATGGCGTGGGCACAGGCATAACAGATGGCGCGGGCAACCTGCGTGCGCGCCTTCATGCCCAACAACATGCGCTTGATATCCGGGTGGCGGGCAATCGGGCTCATGCCTTCGCCGGTCTCGCCGGGAGCCCTGCCCTGCTTGCGCTCCAGCGCGTAGGCAAGCGCATGCTGATAGGCGCGCTCGGCCACACCAAGCCCCTGAATACCGACCGCAAGGCGAGCGTTGTTCATCATTGTGAACATGCAGGCCAGACCGCGATTTTCCTCACCGACCAGCCAGCCGATGGCACCGCCCTCGTCGCCATAGACCATGGTGCAGGTGGGCGAACCGTGAATGCCCATCTTGTGTTCGACACCGGCCACTTTCACGTCGTTTCGCTCGCCCAAGGAACCGTCGTCGTTGACCAGGAACTTCGGCACAAGGAACAGCGAAATACCCTTGGTGCCTGCGGGCGCATCCGGCAGGCGCGCCAGCACCATGTGAACGATGTTGTCGGTAAGATCGTGGTCGCCGTAGGTAATGAAAATCTTCTGGCCGAAGATGCGGTAGGTGCCGTCGTCCCGACGCTCGGCCTTTGCCTTGAGCGCGTTCAGATCCGAACCGGCCTGCGGTTCGGTCAGATTCATGGTGCCCATCCACTCGCCGGAAACCAGCTTCTCCAGGTATTTTTCCTTGAGCTCTTCCGAAGCGTGTTTTTCCATCGCCTCGATAGCGCCGATGGTCAGGGTCGGTCCAATGGCGAATGCCATTGAGCCGGAGTTCCACATTTCCAGAGCCGCCGCCGACATCATGACCGGCAGGCCCTGGCCGCCGGACTCCGGATTGGCGGTCAGGCTGTTCCAGCCGCCCTCGATCCATGCATGATACGCTTCGCGCCAGCCCGGAGGAGTGGACACCTTGCCATCGGCAAGCGGTGTGCCGTGCTTGTCGGCAACTGCATTGAGAGGCGCGATTTCCTCGGCGGCAAACCGGCCCGCCTCGGTCAGGATGGCATCGACAAGATCGTCGCCGAGTTCGGCATGACGGGCACTCTTTTGCAGGTCGGGCAGACCGCAGACATGTTTCAGAGTGAAGGCAATCTCATCGACGGGTGCGCGATACATTCAGGTCCTCCCAAAACCAATTGGCTTTCGATTCTTGCCGCCGGGTGGCGGTTTTCGCTGTTCCGAGCTTGACGGCGGCAAGGCTACTCCGCAAAAGGCGCTATCGACAGCGGTTTGAAAGGACAATAGACCCGTTGACGTTAACGTCAACCCGTATCGCAGCGGCAGGTCATCGTCTTTTTGGTCAATTGCGGAAATGACACGTCCGGTCGGCTCGAGCCCTTCCGGAACTCATTGTACCGTCACTGTCGGAACCGAAATCTTCGCACATCCGGGCAGCTCTCGGCTGCCGGGTACGCAAGCGAGTGAGGCACATGCGGACTTGGACGCTCGACATCGTGGCACCTGACTGGAAGAAAGCGCCTGAAGCAGATGCGGTGTGCGCTGCGCTTATGGCGGGTGACCTTGTGGCGGTGCCAACCGAAACCGTTTACGGCCTTGCCGCCGATGCCACCAACGGCACGGCCTGTGCGAAGATTTTTGCCGCCAAGGGCAGGCCCCAGTTCAATCCGCTCATCTCCCACATCCAGACGCTGGATGCAGCACTGGAACATGGTGTTTTCGACGAACGCGCACTTGCACTGGCTGAAGCCTTCTGGCCCGGCCCCTTGACGCTGGTCGTGCCCAAACGCCCAGCCTCCCCGATTTCCGATCTGGCCACTGCTGGACTTCAGACTGTTGCGCTTCGGGTTCCGGTCGGTCCGGTGATGCGATTTCTGGCAGAAAAGACCGGCAGGCCTCTCGCGGCGCCAAGCGCAAACCGCTCAGGCAAGATCAGTCCGACGCGGGCAGAAGACGTTGTTGCCGATCTCGGCCCTTCGCTCAGCTTCGTCATTGATGCGGGCGCTTGTGCCGTCGGCATCGAATCCACCATTGTCGGCCTGGTTGACGGCACACCGCGCCTGTTGCGGCCAGGCGGCCTTGCTCGCGAGGACATCGAACGCGTACTTGGCCAATCGCTGCAAGGCGCCAGCCCCGACATGCGGCCGGACGCTCCTGCAGCCCCCGGCATGTTGACGTCTCACTATGCCCCCGACGCTGCGATGATACTGAACGCCAGCGAGGTGAACGCCGCAGACGGACTGCTCTCCTTCGGGGCTGATCGTTTGCCAGGGGCAGATCGTGCACAGGCTGAATTCAACCTGAGCCCGGCCGGTGACCTTGCTGAAGCTGCCGCAAATCTGTTTCGCGCCATGCGATTTCTGGACGCCAAGGGTGTCCGCGTCATCAAGGTGCAGTTTATCCCCAGCTTTGGATTGGGCGAAGCGATCAACGATCGGCTGCGCCGTGCGGCAGCACCGCGCGACTGACCCCGATCAACACTTGCGATGGAATGAGCCGGCTAAATTCATCCGGCAATGTTTTGGCGCATTCTTCGGTACCAAAACAAAAGGCCTTAAAAAACAGCAACTCGGAAGCAGGCGCTAAAATTCAAGCTGAATCCGGATCGCCTTAAGTTAACCGAAAAGAGACGCAAGTTTCCGCTTTAACGGACAAGCAACCGTCGCCGTCGCAACTCGATTTTGGTTAAGCAAATCATACAATATCTATCGAGATACGACCCTCTACTGCAAACTTATCAACACCATGCCCCAAATGGATTACGGTAAAAAGCTCGCATTCCCTTACTGGAATCACGTAGTTTAAGAATCAGATTTGAGATGCAGCGGACCTCCCCTCGGGCATTGCGGTGCTCGCACCTCGGTAAGGGCCGGCAAAGAGCCGGCCCCTTTTTTTGACCTTCCCTTTCCATGACCCAAGTCCGACCAGCCGAAGCGGAAGCCGGTACACCAGGAAGCGTGCGACACTGGCCCAGTCTGCTGCCTCATGTAGGTCACTTGCCTCAAACGCGCTCAATGCGCCTCCCTCGATGCGAGACAAGCCGAGGTGGAACCGGTATCGGGGTTCGAGTTGGGTCCGATCTGACTTGCTCAATGCCCCGCCCGAACTCCCGGCTTTCCTTTCCGCGGCTCACCAATTTTGCCGCAGTCGTTATTCCAATGCGGGAATTGACAGCCTGTCCGGCAACCGTTCTGATACAGAGCCGACAAAAGATAACAATCCACCTTCCGGAAACGCCCCCTTGTCTACCTTGCTTCTGCATCATTCGTCCTATCTCGACCACCTGACACCTGTGGGGCACCCGGAGCGACCGGACCGGATCCGGGCGATCGACAGGATCCTGGAGCACGAAAAATTCCAGTCCGTGGAACGCGATCTTGCCCCCATGGGAACCGTTGAGGACATCGCCCGCGCCCACCCGATGAGCTACGTCGACCAGATCCACCGGCTGGCGCCGGCGGAAGGAACAGCCCGGGTTGATGCGGACACCACCATGTCGCCCGGCACCTGGGAAGCAGCGCTTCGCGGCGTTGGCGGTGCATGTCGTGCTGTCGACGAGGTCTTGACGAAAAAGGTCAACAACGCCTTTTCCGCCTCACGCCCGCCGGGCCACCACGCGGAAAAAGACCGCGCCATGGGCTTCTGCTTTTTCAACAATGCAGCGGTCGCCGCGCGTTATGCGCAGGCAAAGTTCGGACTGGAGCGGGTGGCCATCGTCGATTTCGACGTTCACCACGGCAACGGCACGCAGGACATTTTCTGGGACGATCCCACGGTAATGTATTGCTCCACCCACCAGATGCCGCTCTATCCGGGCTCGGGGGCCGCCTCGGAGACCGGAGAAGCCAACACGATCGTGAATGCACCTCTGGCCCCGGGGGAGGATGGAACCGGCTTCAAGGAAGCGTTCGAAGTCCTGTTGCTGCCTCGCCTCAATCACTTCGCACCGGAGTTGGTCATCGTTTCCGCAGGTTTCGATGCGCACATGCGCGACCCGCTTGGGGGCCTTAATCTGGTCGAAGCCGACTTTGCCTGGGCAACGCGGGCGCTGATGGACGTTGCCGATGCCCACAGCAACGGTCACCTGATCTCCGTCCTTGAAGGCGGATACGATCTCGAGGGCCTGGCGCGATCGGTCGCAGCCCATGTCATGACGTTGATGACGGGTTAAGCGATCCCGCTTCGGCGCAGCAAGACCGAAAAGCACGGGGATGACCGTCTGAAGGCCCAAATGAAACCTTGACCTTCGGCCCTCAGACCGCAAGTTTCCCTCAAGACCAGATGCCATCCAGACAAACGGGATCCGACCGATGACCGATGCTGCCAACGATATTGCCAGCCTTTCCTTTGAAGAAGCGCTGAAGCAGTTGGAAACCATTGTGCGGGAACTCGAGCAAGGGAACGTGCCGCTGGAGCGAAGCATCGACATGTACGAGCGCGGTGATGCGCTGCGCAAACATTGCGACACACTCCTGAAATCGGCGGAAGCCAAGGTCGAGAAGATCCAACTGGGTCAAAATGGCGAAGCCAGCGGCACCGAAGCACTCGACCCGCAATAATCCGACAAGGTCATTTTCCAGTCCGACCAGACGCATACCGTCAAATCGCGATCAGCCCCCTTATACGTGGCCTGTTCAACCGGCAGACGCTTTTAGCTTACGTCATCCCTCATCGTTTTGACCGGCTTGCGGCTGCCCCACCACCATCCGGAGCAACGCAGACTTTACGAGCGCGTCACCTCGTTGAAGTGTCGACCACCTTTATCCAGACGACGGCGTCAACTACGTCCAATTTAGCTGTACAAGCCGACATTCACTTTGTTCATTTTAAAGTAAGTTCAAGTTCCGCCCTGATCCTGACACAATAAATTTCATACTGTTCGACGATCATTCTGTCATTCGTACGCTAGGTTATCGTTGGTGTATTTATTGCCATTTATTCGATAATTTGATAAATATATTGTCAAATAGAACCCTGACAATGTAATCATTAATAGACGCAGCAGAGCATGCCGGCACTCAGCCAACGCGACCACATAGAACTACTTATGCAGATGCTCAAGCGCCCGCTACAACCTGAAGGTTGGCCCCCGGTACTGAACTTCATCGACGGCAAACTGAACTGCAGAACCTTTCTTGCTGAATACGATGGAGACGGGACGCCGTTAAGGTCCCTGGGCGGTGAAGAGCAGGCCAGAGAGCTCGCGACCCTTTTGAGCCGCATTGAAACGGTGAACGGCAACACCGCATTTCAGTTCCTGCTCACCGAAGCCTCCCCGCTTTACCCCTATTCAAAGACATCCTTGGCGAACCATCGACAGACGGCATCCGACCCCGCCACCGGATCGCAGGAAACTTCGCACCCAGATGCGAATATGGCAGGCAACTGGCTGGAAAATGCTCCCGGGCTGGTTACCCCAGTCAGGCGCACTGCACACTCTTTCGTCCTGTTTGGCTGCCTTTTCAGAGGATACAGCACCGAAAGGATTGACGCGGACCGGGCCAGTGCAACCTTTCACACCCTTGTCAGCGCGCTGCTGCCCGCACTCGATCTGCATTTCCAACTGGAAAAACAACGGCTCGAAAACCAGCTCCGGGAATTGATGCTCTTGGAACAGGACAGCGCTGCGGTTCTTGTCGACGCTAACAGGGTGATACTTGCTGAGACGTCAGAGGGGTTGGAAAGGTTGAACGAACTGGATATCGCCGTCCGTCGGCAGCGACACCTGGCGATCAACAGCAGACGCCTTGAGATTGCCCTCCAGGAACAACTGGCGACATTCGAAGAAGGTGGCATCGCAGACCCGACAAGCGTCCTTTTTTGTCCCGCACCCGAGAGCGGGCTTGTCTGCCGGGTGTCGCTGGAGACCGTTTCCTGTCCAAGCCTGACGCCGGACGCCTGCGCACAACCTTTGTTTTTGATCCGCACGACAACATCAAAGGACCCTCCGGATGAGGTCGAGATTTGCCTTCAGGACCATTACGAGCTTTCACATTCCGAAGCACGCCTGGCCTGGCATCTGACCATGACCGGCGCACTGAACACCACGATCCAGGATCTCGGCATCACGCAGAACACAGCAAAAACACACCTGCGACGGATATACGAAAAGACCGGAGCGCACACACAACTTCAACTCGCACGGCTCGTCCACCGGATCGCCCGTCTGTTTTGAAAATATTCTTGGGCGGGGCATTTTGCGTTGAAGCCACTTGCGATCATTGTTGTTTCAGCAACCGGAAAGCGGCCCAAGCATAAAAAAATGGAGCCGTGGATTACGACTCCCAGTTGATCACTGTGCACGTGGCCCCATCGACCACATCCAATCCGTAGGCCAGTTCTGATTTTTTTGCATCACCCAAAGGGGTGATTGCGCGTATTTTCACTAAAAATTGCACGGTTTCTGCCAAACACCGTCTTAAGTCTTCTGGGGCGAAGACGTGGTAAATTTTCGACCGAAATCATGAGGCCAATTTGGCGCATACCCCCTGCCCGATTTGCGCCCTATATCCGGTTGGTGTATGCCTGCCCGCCATGTTTCAAATCGTGGAGCTATCTCCAGAGTGACTTCCAAGCTCGATACCCCGCTTCTTGACAAGGTCAAGTCCCCGGCCGATCTGCGCCTGCTCGATGAAAGCGAACTCAAGCAGCTCGCCGAAGAGTTGCGTGCGGAAACGATTGACGCTGTGTCGATTACTGGCGGACACCTGGGCGCCGGGCTTGGCGTCGTGGAACTTACTGTCGCGCTGCACTACGTGTTCAACACGCCGGAAGACAAGCTCATCTGGGACGTCGGCCACCAGTGCTATCCGCACAAGATCCTGACGGAACGCCGCGACCGCATTCGCACGCTTCGCCAGGGCGATGGCCTGTCCGGCTTCACGAAACGCGCCGAAAGCGACTTTGACCCGTTTGGTGCAGCTCATTCCTCGACGTCGATCTCGGCAGGCCTCGGCATGGCCGCCGGACGGGATCTGAAGGGCGGAAACAATAACGTCATAGCGGTGATCGGTGACGGCGCCATGTCCGCCGGCATGGCCTACGAGGCGATGAACAACGCCGGCCATCTCGGCTCTCGCCTTATCGTCATCCTGAACGACAATGACATGTCCATTGCGCCGCCGGTCGGCGCCATGTCCGCCTATCTGGCCAGGCTCGTTTCAGGCCCGACCTACCAGACCCTGCGCGATGCGGCCAAGAACCTGGTGAAGAACCTGCCCAAGCCCATGTTCGAAAAGGCGGCTCGGGCTGAAGAATATGCCCGCGGGTTCTGGACGGGCGGCACGCTGTTCGAGGAACTCGGCTTTTATTATGTCGGTCCGGTGGACGGTCATAACCTGGAACACCTGCTGCCTGTTCTGAAGAATGTCCGCGACACCCACCATGGCCCGATCTTGATCCATGCGGTCACGCAGAAGGGCAAGGGTTATGCTCCTGCCGAAGGGGCCAAGGACAAGTATCACGGCGTTGCCAAGTTTGATGTCGTTACCGGCAAGCAGTCCAAGCCGAAGGCCAATGCGCCCAGCTACACCAACGTCTTTGCAACTTCCTTGATCAAGGAAGCGGAAACGGACGACAAGGTGGTGGCGATTACAGCTGCCATGCCGGACGGAACAGGCCTTGATCTGTTCGGCGAAGCCTTTCCGAAACGCACCTTCGACGTCGGTATCGCCGAACAACATGCGGTCACTTTTGCCGCGGGTCTTGCGACCGAAGGCTTCAAGCCCTTCTGCGCGATTTACTCCACGTTCCTGCAGCGCGCCTATGATCAGGTTGTCCACGATGTGGCGATCCAGGGTCTGCCGGTGCGTTTCCCGATTGACCGTGCAGGCCTCGTTGGTGCGGATGGCCCGACCCATGCCGGCGCTTTCGACACCGCTTTCCTGACCTGCCTTCCCGGCTTTGTCGTCATGGCGGCTTCGGACGAAGTGGAGCTGCGCCACATGGTGGCAACTGCCGTTGCCTATGACGAAGGCCCGATCTCCTTCCGCTATCCGCGCGGCGAAGGTGTCGGCCTGGAAATGCCGGAATGCGGCAGCGTGCTTGAAATCGGCAAGGGGGTCATCCGCAGGGAGGGCACCAAGGTTGCCCTTCTCAACTTCGGTGGCCGCATGAGTGAATGCCTCAAGGCTGCGGACGAACTGGATGCGGCCGGTCTTTCGACCACAGTCGCAGATGCCCGCTTCGCAAAGCCGCTCGACATGGACATGATCCGCCGTCTTGCCCGCGAGCATGAAGTTCTCGTGATGATCGAAGAAGGCTCCGCTGGTGGTTTCGGCAGCCATGTGCTGACCCGGCTTGCCGAGGAAGGCTTGCTGGACAACGGACTGAAAGTGCGGTCCCTTGCCTTGCCGGATGCCTATCTCGACCACGACAAGCCGGACCTGATGTATGCCCGGGCAGGCCTCACCTGCGACGGCATCCTGAAGACCGTCTTCACCGCACTCGGAACGGCCTCCGTCAGCGCGCCGCAACGCGCCTGACCGGTCTTCAGGCTACCGGCTCCAGCACGCGACATGCTGCAATGGACAAAGTCGATTGGGGAGCGGGTTTCAAACCTGATTGACACAGGCCGCCATACCTGAAAAGGCTGGTCGAAAGAAACAAACGCGTCGGATCAATCCGGCGCTTTTGTTTTATTTCTGGAGCACGATACCGGCCGCGACGCTTCTGTTGGAGCTGCGGCGATCCATCGTCAGGATGCAGCCATGGCTCAGACCCTTCTTTCCGTGTCCGCTCTCTTGTTGTCAGTTGCCCTGCTCATATTCGGGCACGGTCTGCAGACGACACTACTGCCGCTGGCCGCCGAACGGTTTTACTTCACCGACTTCGAAATCGGTCTGGTCTCTTCGGCCTATTTCTTCGGCATGGTGCTTGGCTGTCTCGGCGCGCCTCTGGTGATCATGCGGGCCGGGCACATTCGTGCCTTTGCCGCACTTGTCTCGCTGATGTCGGCCGCCGCCATCCTGCATCCCGTACTCATCGATCCCTATGCCTGGATGATCATCCGCATGATCTCCGGTTTCAGCCTTGCCGGCTTCTACATGATCGTCGAAAGCTGGCTCAACGAAAGCGCGTCCAACGAGAACCGCGGCACGGTGATGTCGTTCTACATCGTCATCCTGTTCGGCGCCCTGATGCTGGGCCAGATCTCGATCGCGTCGATGAATATTGCCGATTTCATCCCCTTCGCGATTGCCTCTGTGATGGTGTCCCTTGCGGTGATGCCCGTTTCGCTGACCACCTCGACCCAACCTGCGCCGATCACGCTGGTGCGGTTCCAGCCCGTCAAGCTCTACAAGAATTCCCCTGCCGCCTTCATCGGCGTGCTGTTTATCGGCAGTTCGCAAGGAGCCCTGCTGACGCTGTCTTCGCTCTACGGGTCCCAGATCGGCCTCTCGACCAAGGAAGCCGCCTTTTATGCGGCAGCCATCGTCGGTGGCGGGCTTATCGCACAGTGGCCGGTTGGGCGTTTGTCCGACCGCATTGACCGGCGTCTTGTGATCGCAGGGCTGGGGATAGCAACCGCTGCCGTCTCGGCTGCTATCGTGTTCTTCTCGCCGAAGGACTTCACGGTTGCCATACTGAGCGCCGTGGCCATGGGCATGGTCGTCCAACCGCTTTATGCAATCGCGGTTGCACACGCCTTCGACCACGCGGCAGCGGAAGACTTTGTCGCCACGTCGTCCGGCATGCTGCTGTCGTTCGGGATCGGATCGATCATCGGGCCGCTGGCCGCCTCGATGATCATGAGCAACACCGGCCCGTCCGGGCTCTACATCATGATCATCGGTTCGAATATCCTGATGGTGATCTTCATCCTTGCCCGTGTCCTGACCCGTCAGGCACCGACAGCGGAAGAAAAGACCGACTTCGAATACGCCTCCACGGCACAGGTCGGTTCGGTTATCTCGGCTGAACCGCTGGATGCAGCAGCAGAAGAATATGTCATCGCACCTGAAGATTTCCCCGCCTACGAAGATGACATCTACAATTTCGAATCGTCATCCGATGCAGAGGCAGAAGAAAACAACGCGTCCGCTGAAGGCGCCGCAACGGAAGAAGCGCCGGATGCGACTGCAGACAAGACATCGCCAAAGAGCTGACACCGCCACGCCGCGGGTGACAGGCCTCAGCCCATGCACCTGCGCGGTTTCGCCCCTCGACACGGCATTGCAACCGGCTTATAGCCGCTAGCATGAATGCGCGCGTCACAAAGCTGCAACAGCTAAGGCAGGAGCGCCACCCTCTGGTGGCGCTGGCAACCCTTGCCTTTGCAATGCGGCTTGTTCTGCTGGTTCTCGCCAGCGCACTGACGCCGGACGCAGCTGTTGCCGCGGGCCTTACCAGTCTCTGCCAGCCCTCCGGGCAGGAACAAAGTCTTCCTGGTCCACACAACCCGCTGACATGCCAATGCGGCCCGGTCTGTGTTCATGGCTGCGCTATCGCGCCCTGCCTTGCGAGTGCTTTCGCCCCTCTGAACCTGTCACCCGAGATTTCCGCCACTGAACGTGTTCCGGCAGGGCAACAGGCTGTGCTGGCCGCTCCTTATCGAGCCACTGCCATCAGGGCTCCTCCTTCCTTGATCTGAAAGAATATCCAACTTCTCAGACCTCAAGGAATAGCATTATGAAACTCTGGAAATCCGTTGCGGCCGCAGCCGCCCTTTCGCTTGTCTCCCTGTCCGCCCTTGCCAGTGACTACAAGGTTGGTGAACTGACGCTGACCCACCCATGGACCCGCGCGACCCCGCCCAAAGCAAAGGCCGGTGGTGGTTTCGTCGAGATCGTCAACAACGGTACCGACGCAGACCGCCTTGTCGCGGTCAGTTCCGATGTCGCCGCGAAGGTCGAAATCCACGAGATGGCGGTCACCGACGGCGTGATGAAAATGCGCAAGATGGAAGATGGCGTCGACATCCCAGCTGGCGAAACGGTTGCGCTTCAACCGGGCGGCTTCCACATCATGTTCATGGGCCTGAACCAATCCTTCGAAGAAGGCACCAGCATTCCGGTTGTCCTGACCTTTGAAAAGGCCGGGGACGTTGCCATTGAACTTCCTGTTGCCAAGATGGGCGCCAAGGCACCTGATGGTGAAGCTGCGCATGGTGCGATGGACCATAGCAAGATGGATCACGGCAAGAACTGAGCCCCGTCAGCGGGCGTTGTCTCGGTGAAGAGGCAACGCCCGGCAATTTCTTTTTCAAGCGTCAGAGCCGCCAGCCCGTCTCGAAGCCGGCACTGAAGGCTCTGGCCAAAGCAGGACGAAACCGATGTCTGGTTTGAAACTCTTCCGGTACGTGGCCTGGGCTGCTGTTGCCGTGCTCGCTGTCGTGTCCGGTGTTCTGGTCTATCAGCAGACTGCCGGCAACAAGGGCACCGGTGCCTTGATCGAGCCGCTTGCGGCCATTGGCGGCCCGTTCGAACTTGTCAGCGGCACAGGCGAAACGGTGACCGACGAGACCTTCTCCACCAAGCCGACAGTGATGTTCTTCGGCTTCACCTTCTGTCCGGACGTCTGCCCGACCACCCTTTCCGAACTTCAGGGCTGGATGGCTGAACTCGGAGCGGATGCGGACAAGCTCAACTATGCTTTCGTCACTGTGGATCCGGAACGCGATACGCCCGAAGTCATGCGTGACTATGTCTGGGCATTCGACAAGCGTATCGTTCCGCTGACCGGTTCGCGGGAACAGATCGATGCGATGCTGAAGGCCTATCGGGTCTATTCCAAGAAGGTGCCACTTGACGATGGCGACTATACGATGGACCATTCCGCTGCCGTCTACCTGATGAGCGCCGACAACAAGTTCGTCGGAACCATTGCCTATGGCGAGGCGGAGGAAAATGCCCTGAAGAAGCTGCGCAGGCTGATCGACAACGCGCCCGCCTCTTCCTGAGGCGATAGCTGGAGCAAGCCGGACACGATGCGCCTGCCGCTGTTCATGGGACTGACCGCCGGCGCGACGGGCCTCGTCGCGCTTTCGGCGTTTCTGTGGCTGTACGCCGGTGAGCGGGTTTATGCCGACCGCCTGATCTCGGCAATCGCCGGCTGCTTCTGAAGGCTGCATGTCCAAACAACGCCTCGACCAACATCTTGTCGATACGGGTGTCTTTCCGAGCCGCGCACGGGCGCGTGACGCAATCCTGCGCGGAACGGTGAGCGTCGATGGTCATCTATGCACCAAACCGGCGCAGAAGACTTCGGCGGACGCCAGCATCACGGTTGAAGATCCCGCTTCCGGTTTTGTCAGCCGGGCTGCGCTGAAGCTGATCGAAGGCCTCGACCGGTTCACGGTCGACCCCGCAGGCCGGATCTGCCTCGATATCGGCGCGTCCACAGGCGGATTTACCCAGGTTCTGTTGGAACGTGGGGCCAACAAGGTTCACGCCATCGATGTCGGGCATGGTCAGCTGCACGACAGTCTGAAGTCAGACCCGAAGGTGGCCGCACGCGACGGCCTCAACGCCCGGGACCTGACCTCACAGGACCTTGGAGGAGACGCCCCGGCTCTGCTTGTCTCGGATGTCAGCTTCATCTCGCTAAAGCTTGCCCTTCCTCCCGCTCTTGCGTTGGCTGCACCGGGTGCTGAAGGCGTCTTTCTGGTGAAGCCGCAATTCGAGGCGGGCAAGGACAAAATCGGCAAAGGCGGTCTGGTCGATCCGACAATTGCCGAAGAAACCGCAAAATCCCTGCAAGTGTGGTTGAACACCATTCCCGGCTGGCAGGCAGGCGACCTCGTCCCCTCGCCCGTCAAGGGTGGTGACGGCAATGCGGAATGGCTGCTCTACGGAAAGAAAGCCGACTGAGGGCTGTCGCCTTTCATCTCCTTCGACGTCTGGTGAAAGCGCAAAAGCCTGTTTCCATCAAGGGAGCGGAAAGCACGTCCCATGATCAAGACTTGCCCAAACCCCTACTTGGCGTTATCGCTCGCCCATGAGCGAGAGAGAGATTGAAATCACCACGCTCGGTCACCGCGGCGACGGCGTTGCCGAGACGGAGACCGGGCCGATCTACTTGGCCGGGGCCCTGCCCGGGGAAATCGTCCGGGCGAAAGTCGTGGACGGGCGCGCCCAAAAGCCTGTGATCGAAAAGCCGTCGCCGGACCGGATCGAACCCGTGTGCCGTCATTACTCCGCCTGCGGCGGCTGTTCCGTACAGCACCTTGCGGAAGAGCCATACCTTGTCTGGAAAAGCGGCCTTGTCGAAAAGGCCTTGCGCGACCGCGGCATCGAGACCGAAGTTTCCGGGACGATAGCTGCGACCATGGGAGGGCGACGCCGGGCTGTACTGACGGCCACCCGCGCCGGACGCCACACCTTGCTCGGTTACCATGAAAAGGCCAGCCACAGGCTGGTCGATATCGCCGAATGCCCGGTGCTCGACCCGGTCATCGTTGAAGCGCTGCCCGGTCTCAAGTCCCTTGCCTCGGAAGTGCTGCCGAAAAAGGGTGAACTGCGGATGACCGTCCTGGTAACAACCACCGGTCTGGATGTGGCTCTCGACAAGGCCGACAAGGGATACGAGCGCAAGATCCCGGCCCTGTCGCAAAAGGTCGTCGATCAGAACCTTGCCCGGCTTTCGGTCAACGGTGAAGTCATTCTGGAGCTGCGCCCGCCGCTGCTCGACATGGGCGGCATCGGCATTGTTGCCGCGCCCGGTGGGTTTGCCCAGGCGACACTGGCGGCGGAACATGCACTTTCCAAGCTGGTAATTGACGGTGTCGGCAAGGCCAAGACAATTGCAGATCTCTTTTCCGGTGTCGGCACATTCGCGCTCAGGCTCGGCCGACAGGCAAATGTGCATGCGGTCGAAGGCGATGCTGCGGCACTGGCCGCCTTTGACAAGGCCCTGCGCAAACCCCAAGGCCTGAAGAAGGTGACCTTTGAACGGCGAGACCTGTCACGCAGGCCGCTGGTAAAGGAAGAGCTGGAGCCTTACGACGCCGTGGTTTTCGACCCGCCGCGCGCAGGCGCTCAAGCCCAGGCAGAGCAACTGGCGCTTTCCAAGGTCAAGACGATTGTTGCCGTCTCCTGCAATCCGGCGACGCTTGCCCGGGATCTGCGCATCCTGCTCGACGGCGGTTACGTGCTGCAAAGCGTCACACCGGTGGACCAGTTCCACTATTCGCCCCATATTGAAGCAGTGGCGGTGTTGACAAGACCTTGATCAGGGAGTGAGCCATGAGCGCGGCGGATGAGGAATTCGGACCTGTCAAAGGAACCCGCAGCCTGCCGCCCCTCCTGAGCCTTGCCCGGCGAACGCGCTATGCGCTTTACCAAGGCAGCCGGGTCGCGCTCTACACTCTTCATTCCGAAGCCATGCGGCGGATGAACCGGGATCTCCAGAAACAGCTTCCGGAAACGCCGAAGGTGGTGCCGACCGGCCCGGTGCCGAGCCAAAGGCGCATGCTGTCGGACATCGTCAAGCTGTTTGCGGATGATCTGAAATCCGTCGAGAACGGGATTTATCCACTGCCTTCCGATGGCACCATGACGCCGGGCGAGCTGATCGCGACCAGCCGTGCCTTCTTCAAGGACGTGCCGGAGGTGGCACGCCGTCGCGCAAGCGGTGCACATCAGGAGGTCAATTCCACCGAGGGGTTTGCCGCAGCACTGCCGCGCTATTACCGGCAGAACTTTCACTTTCAGACCGATGGCTGGCTGTCGGAGGAAAGTGCCAGGCTCTATGACTTCCAGGTGGATGTGCTTTTTTCTGGTGCCACTGCCGCCATGCGTCGACGGGCCCTGGTACCATTCGCCAGGATCTTGCGCCGCAAGGACCAACGCCACGTTTCGTATCTTGATATCGCCTGCGGCACCGGCGGTCTCCTGCGGCCCGCCCTGGCCGCATTTCCGCGCCTCAAGGGCACGGGGCTCGATCTGTCGGAACCCTATCTGAACGTTGCCCGTGAGCGCCTGCCGTCGCGCCGTGCCGGCTATATCTGCGGCCTGGCCGAAACCCTGCCGTTTGCGGACAATTCTCTCGACGTCGTATCCTGCGTCTTCCTGTTCCATGAACTGCCGCCGAAAATCCGGCGTCAGGTCGTCTCGGAGGTCGCACGCGTTCTGAAACCCGGCGGCTCCTTCCTTTTCGTCGACAGCCTGCAAACCGGAGACGTGCCGGAATATGACGGCCTTCTGTCGGTCTTTCCGCAGCTTTTCCACGAGCCCTATTTTACGTCTTATCTCAGCGAAGACCTGACGGGTATCTCCAAGGCGGCAGGGCTTGAAGAGAGCTGGATGGTGCCTGCCTTTGTCTCCCGCGTCGCGGAGTTTATCAAAAGCGACTGATCTTTCAGTATTACTGAAAAATCTCATTCCTTCTCTTGAGGCTGAAAACAATCAGGCGTATATCGAACGCCATGAGATTGGATCTATGGCTCTTGCAGACAGGGGAAAGCCGCAGCGCATTTGCGCGCCGCGCCAACCTGTCGCCTGCCTCCGTAACCGCCCTATGCAATGACCCCAATGTCTGGGTCTCGCGGGATATGGCCCGCAAGATCGCCATTGCCACCAATGGCGCTGTAACCCCCAACGACTTTCTCGGACTGTCTACAACCAAGGAGCATCCCGTGTCCCAGGCCCGTGTCGCAGAAGCAATCCGCGCATTCGAACGTGGAGAAATGGTGGTCGTGACTGACGATGACGACCGCGAGAACGAAGGCGATCTGATTGTTGCCGCCGCCAAGGTCACGCCGGAACAGATGGCCTTCATGGTGCGTCACACCTCAGGCATCATCTGTGCGCCGATGACGGTTGCCCATGCACGGCGCCTGCGTCTTGACCCTATGGTTGCCGAAAATGATGCTCCGCTTGCGACCGCCTTCACCATTTCCGTGGACTACCGCCAGGGACTGACCACCGGCATTTCGGCCGAAGAGCGCTGCTCTACCGTACGCGCACTTGCAAACCCCAATGTCGGCGCTGACGACTTCGTCCGCCCCGGGCACATCTTCCCGCTGGTGGCCAAGGAAGGCGGTGTCATGATCCGCTCCGGCCATACGGAAGCTGCCGTCGACCTGTGCCGTCTCGCCGGCCTGGAGCAGGTTGGCGTCATCAGTGAGCTGGTCAATGACGATGGCACCGTGAAACGCGGCCAGCAGGTTGCCGAGTTTGCAGCCGAGCACGACCTGAAGATGGTTTCCGTTTCCGACCTGATCGCCTGGCGCCAGCGTACCGAGAAACTGGTGGAACGGGTCAACGAACAGCCCGTCGACACGGTTTTCGGCCCGGCCTATGCCACCACCTATTCCACCCCATATGACCCGATGCACCATCTGGCCATCGTCTACGGCGACATTCTGGACGGCCGCAGCGTGCCGGTGCGCCTGCAACTGGAATCCGTGCTTGATGATGTCTTCGGAGACGTCCAGCCACTCGACCAGATCATGAAACACTTTGCGGATCGCGGCCGGGGTGTCATCGTCTATCTCCGCGAAGGGTCGGTGGGCGTTGCCCGTCAGTCCAAGCGGCCGAGATCCGACTTTGAAGCCGCTGATTCCGAGGAACACAGCTCCGCACAAGCTAGACAGGAACAATGGCGTGAGGTCGGGCTTGGTGCACAGATCCTGAAGGACCTGGGCGTCAGTTCAATTCGCCTGCTGGCCTCCCGTGAGCGTCATTACGTTGGGCTGGAAGGCTTCGACATCAAGATTGACGAAACAGAGATCCTCGACACCTGAGGATCCTTCGGAAGGGGCCATTCATGGCGGCGAAGAAAGAGGCAGTCAAACAAGAGGAAAACGTGAAGCCGACACCGGTGCCCTTCACCGTCGGCTTTAACCGCAGTCAGAGCGAAAGCATTGTCTACGGCAGCCTCATCCTCGGCATTCTGTTCGCCGTGATCGGGATTGTCGGCAATCTTCCCTTGCTGGCCCTCGCCGCCCTCGCCCCGCTCGCAATTGCCTTCTGGCACTATCCGATGATCGAAAAAGGCAAGCCACAGCTCGGCGCCAACGAAGACGGGCTTTATGTGGAACGCATCGGTTTCATCGACTGGGCCGCAATCCGGATGACGGACGTCAAACGGACGTCCGTCCGCAACATCGAGCTGGTCCGGCTGGACGTCCTCCTGACCCGTTCACTGGATGACGCCGTCACCAAGGCACAGACCTTTCCGGTCTGGAAAAAGTTCATGATGCGCAACTGGAAGCGCACGCCGCGCGAGCATGGCCGGGAGCTGATTGCGATCAACCTGCACACGCTTGCAGCCGACCCGGAAGAAATCCTGAGCCGCATCCGCGCCTTCAAGTTTGTCTGAGATATCGCGGCCCCGGCACCAAGTCGGGCCGGAATTTGTTGGAAGACGACCAAACCAAGCCTGCTCATCGTGATCATCCCGGCCGGGCAAAGCCGGAACCGGGATGAGGTGAGACGAGCAGACCCAGGCAACCCTACATCAGGTTTTCCTTGAAGAAGTCGACGGTTCTCTGCTCTGCGAGCTTTGCAGCCTCTTCGTCGTAGCGCGGTGTCGTGTCGTTATGGAAGCCGTGGTTCACGCCCGGATACATATGCGCCACGTAGGTCTTGCCGTTGGCCTTCAGAGCTTCCTCATACGCCGGCCAGCCCGCATTGATGCGCTCGTCCAGCTCGGCATATTGCAGCATCAGGGGCGCTTCGATCTTGGAGACATCCGCAGGATCCGGCTGACGTCCATAGAAAGGCACGCCCGCGGCAAGCTCCGGATAGGCGACCGCAATTGCATTGACCACACCGCCGCCGTAGCAGAAACCAACCGCCCCAACCTTGCCGGTGCTGTCGTCACTGTTGAGGAGATACTCGAAGCCGGCGAAGAAATCATTCATCAGCTTGGTGCCATCGACCGTACGCTGCAATTCGCGACCCTGATCGTCACTGCCCGGATAACCGCCGACCGAGGTCAGTCCGTCCGGCGCCAGCGCCATGAACCCGGCCTTGCCGAGGCGGCGCGCGACATCCTCGATATATGGATTGAGACCGCGGTTCTCATGCACGACCAGCACCGCCGGCAGCTTGCCGGTCGCACCTGCGGGCTTCACCAGATAACCGTTGACCTCGCCATGGCCGTTTGGTGACGGGTAAGTGATGCGTTCGGTGACGATCCCCGCATCATCGGGAGCAACCTGTTGTGCCAACGCATAATTGGGAGAAAGCTGATCCAGCAGCATGGCCGCCGTCAGTCCACCAACCGCGAATTTTGCTGCCCCGTTCATGAACTCGCGCTTGGTAATCTTTCCATGCGCGTAGAAATCATAAAGATCCAGAAGCTCCTGAGGAAAATCCTTTGCCGTCATACGGCGCACAGGCGTCATTTCATTCATGTCATTACTCCCTGAAATGCATGAGACGTCATGCTGGAGATAAAACTAGAGAGATGACGGGCAAGGTCCATGGCCCTTGCCTTCCGGAATTGTAACGAGTTGTAACGCTGCGAAGTTGCTCGTCAGCCGATCTGGCCGCGATGACGCAGGAAATGGTCCGCCAGAATGCAAGCCATCATCGCTTCGCCGACCGGCACCGCGCGAATGCCGACGCAAGGGTCATGCCGGCCCTTCGTCATGACGTTGACCTCTTCACCCTTGCTGGTAATCGACTTGCGCTCGGTGAGGATCGAAGACGTCGGCTTGACCGCGAACCGGACAACCAAGGGATCGCCGTTGGAGATCCCGCCCAGAATACCGCCGGAATTGTTGCTCAGGAAGACGGGACGGCCGACATCATCAAGGCGGATCTCGTCTGCATTGTCTTCACCTGTCAGGCTTGCGGCATCGAACCCGTTGCCGACCTCGACCCCCTTGACCGCATTGATCGACATCATCGCAGCAGCAAGATCCGTGTCCAGCTTGCCGTAGATCGGCGCGCCCCAACCGGCGGGGACACCTTCGGCAACGACTTCGATGACGGCACCGACGGAAGACCCGGCCTTGCGGATGCCGTCCAGATAGTCCGCCCAGAATGCGGCGGCCTTTGCGTCCGGAGAAAAGAAGGCGTTGTTGTCGACTTCCGCCCAGTCCCAGTTGGCCCGGTCGATCTTGTGCGGTCCAACCTGCACCAAAGCGCCGCGAACGGTTACGCCCTGCAATACCTTGCGTGCGACGGCCCCGGCGGCAACGCGCATGGCGGTTTCGCGCGCTGAGGACCGGCCACCGCCACGATAGTCGCGGATACCGTATTTGGCGTCGTAGGTGAAATCGGCATGGCCGGGACGGAACCGGTCCTTGATCTCCGAATAGTCCTTGGAGCGCTGGTCGGTGTTTTCGACAAACAGTGAAATCGGCGTCCCGGTCGTTTTCTGGATACCGTCCTCGTCAACCATGACACCGGACAGGATCTTCACTTCATCCGGCTCGCGCCGCTGCGTGGTGAAGCGGGACTGGCCCGGCTTGCGCTTGTTCATGAAGCCCTGAATATCGGTCTCCGTCAGGGGAATGAGCGGCGGGCAGCCGTCCACCACGCAACCGATAGCGGGACCGTGGCTTTCGCCCCAGGTGGTGACCCGGAAAAGATGACCAAAACTGTTATGCGACATGAACGGTGACCGAGGCTTGCAATTGAACTGTCAGGCGCCGAGCGATACGCCATCGCGCCCGCAAGCTCAAGCCCGCAGCCGGGAATACAGGTATTTTTGGCAAGTCCATTCGTCCACCACCCTTGTCAAAATTAAAGGCAAGTAGATATCGAATGGAAGCTGACGTCCTTGGTACGCGTTTCACGATGTCTTGAATTAACGACCTAGGAAATCGCGCGAACCGTTCGCAAAAATTCGACCCTTGATTTGCTAATCCTTAAACCTCTACCGTTATTACACGTTGGGATCTAATAAACACCAAGAGGCAAAACGTTGCGGATCAGGGGCTGGCTGACTGGACTGATCGTATTTCTGCTGGCACCCAGCCTGCTCTTTGCCTCACTCTGGTTTCATAATAAATTCGAGAAGGTCAACTCAATCGACCACAGCCTGGCCGGGCTGCACCTGATCGAGGCACTCGGGCCGCTGATGCAGGAGAAAGCGCTCACCGGCAAGATCAGGGAGACGCCGGTCCAACTGCGCGAACGCCTGGAAACTCTCGGGGGAAATGAGCTTTCCGCCGACCTCGTTCAGCCGCTCGACACCTTCCTGAACGAAGGCAACATTCCGCTCGCACTTCGGCAGGCCCGTATCCTCGCCTCGATGATCTCCCAGGTCACCAGGCTGAGTTCGACTTCATCTTTCGAGACCGCAAAACTTCCGCATCTGATCACCGACACCATGCCGACCGTTGTGATCGAATCCGCGATCATGGCAAGCAATGCGAAAAGCATTTCCAGCCGGGGCGAGATCAACGTCTGGGACAAGATGCTGATCCCCGTGCAGGGAGGCCAGTACAAGATTGCCGCCGACGGGGCATCGCGGGACACGGTTGATTACTTTAACGACCTGACCGGTGAGCAAGCCGATCTCCTGCAAAAACAGGCGAGAGCCTTCCGGACAACGAACGTCGCCTTTCAGACCGCAGGTTCGAAACTGCTCTCTTCCACAATCACCGCCTCAAAGGGGGCGGATGTCATCGCCCAGCCCGTGGTGGAGATGCAGCCTGCCCTGGTCAGTGCCGCGTTCGACCTTTGGCAGTCCACCGTCGATTATCTCCTGATGGACCTGCAGAGGCAGCGATCCGAGACACTGTTTGCGGTTACACTTGCCGGACTTGTCGGCGGACTGGTCATTGTTGCAGCTTTTGCAATTGCCATCGCCCTGTCGCGCGCACTTGCCGACAGGACGCAGCAGGAATTCGAAAATCTCGGATTTCACGACCCCCTGACCGGACTGCCGAACCGCCGCGCCCTTTTGAATACGATACGCAACCTGCCACCGGCAGAGCCGAGAACGCGCACGGGTGCAATCCTGATAGACCTGCGCCAGTTCAAGAAGGTGAACGACCGGTTCGGGGACCACAACGGCGATTCACTTCTGCGCCAGGTGGCCGAACAGCTGACCCAGCACGCGGAACCGGAAGACTTCCTGTGCCGGACAGGTGGAACGGAGTTCCTGTTTCTGCGTCCGCGCCTCAAGAAGGCGGCGCAGTTCGAGCAACTGGCTTTCACACTTCTCCAGGAAATTGCGACCGACCGGATCATCGGCAACAACAGGTCGGCCATCGAGGCGAATGCGGGCATCTTCATCAGCAGTCCGGGCGAGCAGGTCTTCGATCATTTGCTGACCGATGCGGCTCTGGCCCTGAGAGCGGCCAAGCAAAAGGGGCCGCGCAAGTTCGATCGCTTCACCCCTGCAATGCGCGCTGCCTTCGAGGAAAGTGACGAGATTGCCAAAGAGCTGCAGAATGCGCTCAAGAACGGCAATATCGTTGCCTGGTTCCAACCGCAGGTGAATATTCACACGGGCGAAGTTGTCGGCGCAGAAGCCCTCGCCCGGTGGATTGATGAAGACGAGATCCGGTATCCAGGCGCTTTCCTGCCCGCCGCAATGGAAGTCGGGTATCTGGAGGAGATCGAGGAGGCCGTGCGCAGCCGGGCGCTGAAGTTTGCCGCCAGCCTGAGCGGCAAGACGAGGCCAGCCATACATCTGGGCCTGAACGTGACCGCCAGTCTGCTGACAAGCGCCAAGGCGGTGGATGCGCTCCACAGGCAGGTGCTTGACCTGGGACTTCAGCCTGCAGATGTCAGCCTGGAAATCCTGGAAGCGGTGATGATCGACGAAATCACGGCCACCCCCATCAAGCAGAATATCGCCCGCCTGTCGGAACTGGGGTTCTTCATCGAACTGGACGACTTTGGAACCGGCCATTCAAGCATTTCGAGCCTGCGCGATCTGAAGGTTGACCGGGTCAAGATCGACAGGAGCTTCATTTCCGGCGTCGATGCCGACCCCGCCCTGCAGAAATTCACCAGTGCGTTGATCAATCTTGCCAAGAGCCTCGACATCAGTGTCCTTGCCGAAGGTGTGGAAACCGAAGGCGAGCGTGACTGGCTGAAACGCCACGGATGCGACGTCATCCAGGGGTTCCTCATATCAAAGGCCGTTCCCGACAGCGACCTTGCGATGATGATCCTGAAACAGAATTTTGCACACCCAATGCCCGCCCTGGAACGGCACGGCGCGCTGCGCAGTCAGGCCTGACCAACCGCCTTCGGAACCATGTTCGCCTGCCGTTTCTTGAATTCGGCAGCTGCCAGAGAAAACCCGCCGTCAGCCCCGTCGACGAAATGGATATGCCGGCTTTTGCCGATATCCTCGACAAAGCAGGTCATCAGAGCGGACGTGGACACATGCAGCCCGAACACCAGATCCCCGGCGGCATAACCAGCTTTCAGATAGTCTTCGACCCCTGCAAACTGCTCCGGTGTCAGATCCAGCACGAGCTGAAGGCTGTCGCCGACCTTGCGATGGTCAGTGTTGAGGCCAAGTTCGGGAAAGTATCGTTTCGGGTCAAAAGGGCCGATGCGCCAGCCCGTGTGATAGCTGACGACGAAGACCATCGCCTCCAGCAACGCCTTTGCCCATCCGCGAAAGTCTTTTCCCGGTGAGCCCAGGCGCACCTCATGACGCGTGCCGGTTGGTGGAAAGCGAAAACGAAGACGCGTCTTGTCCGCCAGTCTCATCCGGCTGTCATCCCTCGAGGGATCATAGCCGAGTTTATCGGCCAGCCCCCGCAGGACATCCTGCATTGGAATACGTCCGGTCGGCTTGACGATCAGGGAAACGATGTGTCCGTTTCGTGAAGGAAGCGGTTCCCATCTGCAGGAAAGCCCATCGAGCGGCGGTAACGCGGCATCGGGGAGAGAGATCTCAAACGGACGTGCTTTTTCCGGATCTTTCAGAATATTGTCCGCGACGGCCAGGCCATCCCCCAGGATCATGGCCAGGTGATTGCCCGGGCTGAGCTGGTACTTGCGCACACGGACGTCGCCCCCAAGATCCCGCAGATGAGCGACCGGAATTGCAGCGGCGCGCAGCTCCAGCTCCATGACCTGGCGTGCCAGACCGACAACACCGGCCAGCGCGTCGCTGGCTGCCTCGACATCGTGTTCGGACACGACCAGCATCGCGCCATCTCCGCCGAAGACAAACGGTACACGGTCGCTGCCGATCCGGTTCAACACCGCGGCGATCACCGCGGCGCCAACCATGTTGACTTCCTTGTACCGGCCCTGTGCGACCGCATCGCTGGAGCGAACTATGTCGGCAGCAAGAACGTACCAGTCGTCCGGCACCGGCCGGTAATCGGCCAGATCCCCGACCGTGCTGAAATCTGAAAAGCTTGGCAGTTCGCTATAAAATTCATTGGCGGACACGGCACCTGACCCGGATTGTCTCCAGGTTCCCTCGCAATCGCTGTAAACATCTACGCCGCAGCTGCTTCGCCCGATCACCATCACTGGACAAGCCTGAGGCACGGATGGTCGGGGGCTCCTTTGCAGTGCCCAAGGTCACACGTAAAGCGGCCTTCACATGCGTACATTTCGAACAGCAAACGCTCATGGCCCGTTGTACCAGAGGAAACCGAAATGACGTATTCAAGAACCGCTTTCGATCAGGATCTACTGACACTTTCCTACAATCACTATGAGCTGAACGAACTGAGGCAGAACCCCTGGGACACCAACCGGACCCAATTTGAATCACCTGGCGATGCAAACAGCAAGATCAGCCTGTCACACATATCAAGACACACCGCGTGGGCCGTCTACGACAAAGTCGCCCGTTCCGGTGGCGAGATGTATGTCGGGAGACTGGCGCAGACCCAACAGCTTTACCGGCGCTTCAACCTGGAAGACCCGACGCATTTCAACCTGACCCCCGGTCTTCCAATCAATGTCCAGAAGCTTGCACGCTGGTCGGTGTGCATCAACGACTGCTGGATCCTGGGGGCGATTCACACCCACAAGAAATTCTGTCTCGTTACCAAGATCCGCAATCCGGGTGAAATTTACGATTACGGACGCGGCTTCTTCATCGTGACAGGGCGTGAGCTTTATGGCCTGAGCAAGTTCGGCTACGAGCCGGAACGGGAATGGGGAAGCGTGATGACCTTTGTCTGCACCAACAAGCAGAAGGCCGACCGTGCGACGCTCAGGAATTACGCCACCCTCATGGGACAAGCTGCCAATAGCGTTGTCGCAAAAGCGAAGATTTCCCTGTATGCCCAGGGTATCTACTGAGCCAATGGAGGAATGCCGCAGATCTTTGATATGGCGGATTGGTTCCGGCTTGTTTCAAGACTGGATTGGTGAGTTCCGCAGACAGATCTTTCCCGCATGCAGACCTGCAACAGGCTGTCGCAAGCTACAATCGAACGCCGACGAAGGGGCTGTCAAACGATCTCGAAAGCGCCCTTACGCCAGACAAAGACCTTGTCCTGCGGCACATCCAGCTTGGGAACAGAAACCGTGTCCAGCCCTTCCAGCAAGCCGCGCAGGACGCGGAAGACACCGCCATGCGACACGACGACCGAAGGCCGATCAACGGTCACCAGCCAGCGCCCGATACGCTCGGCCAACATCTTGTAGCTTTCGCCCTTGGGGGGAACGAAGCCCCACTTGTCGGCGCGGCGCTGCAGAATCAGATCCTGCTCTTCCTCTGCCAGTTCTTCCAGCGTGAAGCCTTCCCAGTCGCCGAAGGTGATCTCCTTGAGTTGATCCTCAAGGCGGTAGGCCTCCACCGAAAGGTCCATGGACTGGCGCAGCAACTCCATTGTCGAGCGCGTGCGGTGGAGCGGTGAGGATACGAAATCCAGACCGGCGGGATCGATCATCTCCTGCTCCAGAAACGCTTTGAGACGCTTGCCGTTGCCGCTAGCCTGGCCGCGCCCCGTGTCGTTCAGCGGAATGTCCCTTTGCCCCTGCATGCGCCCTTCGAAGTTCCAGTCCGTCTGGCCATGGCGGACAAAGATCAGGAACTCCGGATCGTGCAGCCTGGGCAGCAGGTCGGATTTCGGGGCACTCAGCACAGATGTCATTTCAGTTTCCGGTATGCGGGATCACCCCTGGCGGGCGGGGCCGGACAATATGAAAATGGCCGGTGCGAAACCGGCCATTCGAAACGGTCAATCCTTGACGACGGAAATGTCCGGGGCGTCCACCGCCTTCATGCCGACAATGTTGTAGCCGCAGTCAACGTGCTGGATCTCGCCGGTAACACCACGGCCGAGGTCTGACACCAGGAACAACGCGCTGTCGCCGACTTCCTCGATCGTCACCGTGCGGCGCAGAGGAGAGTTGTATTCGTTCCACTTCAGAATGTAGCGGAAGTCGCCGATACCGGAGGCAGCCAGCGTCTTGATCGGCCCAGCGGAAATCGCGTTGACGCGAATGTTCTGCGGGCCGAGGTCCATCGCCAGATACTTCACGCTGGTTTCCAGCGCGGCCTTGGCAACGCCCATGACATTATAATGCGGCATAACCTTCTCGGCGCCGTAATAGGTCAGCGTCAGAATGGAACCACCGTCGGGCATCAGCTTCTCGGCGCGCTGGGTGACAGCCGTCAGCGAGTAGCAGGAAATGTCCATGGTGCGGGCGAAGTTATCGGAAGACGTATCGACGAAACGGCCGGTCAGTTCGGATTTGTCGGAGAAGGCAACGGCATGGACGAGAAAATCGATCTTGCCCCATTTGTCTTCCAGCGTCTTGAAGACCGCATCGATGGAGGCGCCATCGGTCACGTCGCAATGGCCGACAACAATGGCGTTCAACTGGTCTGCCAGTGGCTCCACGCGCTTCTTCAACGCATCACCCTGGTAGGTCAGAGCCAGTTCAGCTCCCGCGTCGGCCAGTGCTTTGGCAATGCCCCAGGCAATTGACTTGTTGTTCGCCACACCCATGATCAGGCCGCGTTTGCCATTCATCAGTCCGCGCGTTTCCGCCATCGTCGTCTCCGAAAGAATTCCAATACCACCCCAGCGGGCTGGCTTCCTATGGCACAAGGGGTTTGTTCCTTCAAGAGACACGGTGACGGAATGAACCGTCGACGCCAGCGCTTTCAGACACTATGTTGGCGCCCGAATTTTACTGTCAAACTTCACGAGGACCCCGCTCATGGAGCGTACTGCCCATGCCGACCGCTTCGCCGAGATGATCGGCGCAGCCAACGTTCTGACAAGTCCGGACGACCAGGCTCCCTACCTCACCGAATGGCGCGACCTGTATCAGGGCGTCACTCCCATGGTGCTGCGCCCGGGCAGCACCGAAGAGGTGAGCGCCGTCATGACCTATGCGTATCAGAACGATCTCAAGGTCGTGCCGCAAGGCGGCAACACTGGCCTTGTCGGTGGCCAGATTCCGCAGGAAACCGGGGATGAAATCGTCCTTTCGCTGTCACGCCTCAACAAGGTTCGTGCGGTAGATCCGGCCGGCTTCACCATTACGGCCGAGGCCGGTGTGGTGCTGGAGACGCTTCAGAATGAAGCTGAAAACGTCGACAGGTTGTTCCCGCTTGCGCTCGGGGCGCAGGGCTCCTGCCAGATCGGCGGCAACATTTCCACGAACGCGGGCGGCACCGCCGTTCTGGCCTATGGCAACACACGCGATCTGGTTCTGGGCCTCGAGGTGGTGCTGCCGACAGGGGAGATCTGGAACGGTCTCAGAACCCTGCGCAAGGACAATACCGGTTATGATTTGAAACAATTATTTATCGGTGGTGAAGGTACTCTGGGCATCATTACAGCCGCAGCGCTGAAACTTTTCCCCAGGCCCAAGAAGCTTGAGGCCGCTTTTGTCGGCCTGCCGGACCCGCACGCCGCCCTCAAGCTGTTCACCCTTGCCAAGGCACAGGCCGGACCGGTTCTGACCGGCTTTGAAATCATGCCGCGCGTTGGCGTCGAATTCTGCCTGCGCCACCTGGAAGGCGCACGAGACCCGCTAGAGGGCGAACATGCCTGGTACGTGCTGATGGAGCTGTCCAGTGGTTCTGAAGCCTTTCCGGTGCGGGACCTGATGGAAAGCATTCTCGGCGAAGCATTTGAAGAAGGCCTGGTGGAAGACGCCGCCTTTGCCCAGAACCTGACCCAGGTTCAGGATTTCTGGCACATCCGCCACGGGATGTCGGAAGTGCAGAAGCCCGAGGGTGGCTCGATCAAGCATGACGTTTCCGTGCCGGTTGCCTCGATCCCGAACTTCCTGGACAAGGCCATGGCCGCGGTAGAGGACTTCGTGCCCGGATGCCGGCCTGTTCCGTTCGGTCATATCGGCGACGGCAATATCCACTTCAATGTCAGCCAGCCGGTGGGCGCCGACAAGGAAGGCTACCTGGCGAAATGGGATGAGATGAACACCATTGTTCATGGCATCGTCGGCGAGTTCGGCGGCAGCATCTCCGCAGAGCATGGCATCGGCCGCCTCAAGCGCGATCTCCTGAAGGACGTCAAGCAGGGGATTGAGCTGGATCTCATGAAGCGGATCAAGGACGCATTCGACCCCAAGGGACTGTTGAACCCGGGCCGCGTTCTCTAGGGCGCTTCGCCTGCTCTTGAAGGCAGACATTACGTCCGCACGTTTGAAAGCCGGTCATCGGCAGATATCGACAAACAAGAAGTGCCGGTGCCAAAAGCGCCGGCATTTTTTTGCTGTCCGAACCTCTCAAGTCAAAGCGGCTTTGCCAGCGTGGTCTGCATTCCAAATCCGCTTCAATGAGGGATGTATTCTTAAAGCTTTATTCAGCACTCTTTGGTTGCATTATTGTGAGATTGCACGAAAAAGTATCTCATTTCTGAGCGCAAGACTTCCGCAAAAACCCTTTATTTCAGGCGACCCACCATGACGACAACCAAATGGACATGTTCCGTCGACAGCAATGGAACCGCAAATCTTTACTGCGAACTCACCGAAGACGGACAACAGCCCACGACCGAGAAGGTCAAATTGAAAGGGGTCTGCTATTCCCCTGCCCCGATCAACGGTTCCAACTCCTATGCCCCCGCCCTGGGTGACTGGTATTGGGACGACTTCGAAGCAGGCTCCACTTTCATTTCCAGCTGGTCACCCTTGCTGTCCCGCGACTTCCCCAATTTCAGAAACCTCCACAACAATGCACTACGGGTCTACTGCATGCTGTCACGGCAGCTGGAAGGCAACGGAACCTTCCCTTCCCCCTGGGACAACGGCCACTATTTCACGCATAAGAACTTTCTGGACCTGGCCTGGGACAAGTCTGCTCCGCCAGAAGCAAAGATGCGCCGGTCCGTCCTGGTCGGCATCCCCTTGCCTGCCACGATGTTCTGGAAGACCCAATACGACCAGGCCTCACAGGTAGAGATCGACTACTGGACGAATGTCCTGCGGGAGACCGTCAGATCCGTAGCAGATCATCCGGCGGTGATGGGGTTCACCATTCAGAACGAACAGGACGGCGCCGACGTTTGCTACAACAATCCGGAATGGGCCACTTTCTGGTGGGGCCAGGTGGAGAAAATGGCAGCCATCGTCAAGGAAGAAGCTCCTGGCAAGCTGGCCGGCATGGCCACCCACGACGACCCGAACATTCCCCTGAAGGCGTCCTCCTACATGGAGAACTGCCCGAGCATCGACTTCTGGGGCGTCAACACCTACCAGACCGAGACCTTTGAAAGCATCTTCAAGGACTACGGCAGCCTGCCGCCAAAGGCGTTGAAACCCGTTCTCTTCACCGAGTGGGGCATGCCGGCAACCAGTCACCGGGACCCGAACAATCCCGGAACCATTTATGCCGACGATCAGACCTGCAGCAAGGCGGCGCAAGTTGCGCAGAAAATGCTGCCTCAGGCCTTTGCTCATCCGCTTTGTATCGGGCTTTACTACTTCGAATATTGCGATGAACTGTGGAACCAGCCTGAAGCCCCCAACATCTACACCTGGTGGGGCGGCCCGCCTGCGCCCGGTTTCCCCAACGGATACTGGGACAACGACGGCTTTGGCCTCGTTTCGGTGCAACGGGGTCCCGGCCTGCCCAACGACGCGCCCATCTGGGAGAACACCGGCCCAAAGTTTCCGATAGATGTGCACACGAACAGAAACAATCTGTTCTCGACTGTTGCGAATGTTTTCAAGACGACAACTTGAGCTGACAAGCTGCGGAGCCGGCGCACCCCAAGCCGGTTTCGCCACGTCGGCGTAGCCGAACTTCGTGATTTACTGATCTCTACTTGGAAAGCGCCAGGTCTCAGCTATGTAAAAGCACCTAGTGCCGGGGAGGCCTGCCCCGCCCGCAACAGCCTCAAGGGATCAATTGTCAAAACTTGCAGGTTGCCGAAGTTTCTTCGGTGCTGGGGATAAGGTTCGTTCGATCTGCCAAATACGAATGCCCCATCAACGTATGCATTGATACGGTCAGGATCCTGATCTGTCAGCAGTTTACGGGAACGGCAACCAGGTCCGGGTTCTGGTTTTGCCGGTCATAAAGCCTGTTTTCAGGCCCCCCATTTTCCCCAGCTTCCACCACCATACGGACCTGCCAGACCGGTTAGGTGGAACGTTAGCCGATTCAGTCACCATGTCACGGGTGAACCGGCGCGTACGCACCCCTGTCATAAACGACATTATCTTTCGATTTAAGCCGGCTTTTTCCTTGGCTAAACTTCTTAATTTGACAGCGTCCTTTTGAAAACTCGCAGAAAAAATCCTGAAAAGTTAAATTTTTCCTAAAATCGTCTTCAAGCTCACAGGCAGAGCGGAAACAGCGACAGGAGAAAAACTGGGTCGGGACTTGCGGCATGTCCTGACGATGACGAAACGCAAGATTCGCTATGTAAAATTTACATGCGCAGTGCCCGTCATCTACAAAAATTACAATATGAAACGTCTATGACCTCATAAAAATAAGCTATTTGTAAATATGGTAAGCAAAAGGTTAATGGTGTTTCATAGGCGCTAATAAGCCATCCGGTCTGGAGACCCAAAATGGGCAAAAGACCTAACGAAAGAAACGGGCAGCGAGGCGGAACGTCGTTGCTCATAGACAGTGCACGGGGGGGAGCGGTTCCAAACGGTCCCTCCAATGGAGGCCACAATGCAGGTTCAGAACTTAGCTGGTTCGGATCAATGGGATCGTGTGAAAAAGGAACTGAGAAACGAGCTCGGTGACGATGTATTTTCCAACTGGTTCGGCAGAGTAAACCACGAAGAAACCACGGGCGATGCAGTCCGCCTGTCGGTACCCACCCGCTTCCTGAAAAACTGGATCCAGAACAACTACGAGAAGCAGCTCGTCGGACTCTGGAAACGTGAGCAGGACGATATCAACCGTATCGAGCTAACCGTTCGCGGTGCTCTGCGTCCTCGTCAACTCAATGTCGGTCTTGCCCCCAAGGCGATCTCCGCCCGGCGGATCAGCGGCCGTCCCGGCCCCTTCAGCAGCACGCCCCAATTCGGCGCGTCCCATGGCATGTCGGTCATTCCGTGCCTTGCGGACAGCAACGAGGATGCGGCGGCGGATTTCCTGAACGGTGCGTCTCTCAATCCGAAACTGACCTTCGACACCTTTGCCGAAGGCGCTTCGAACAGCCTTGCCTGTGCCGCCGTGCGCCAGATGGCTGCCGGCCACCAGGGCACGCTGGACTTGCTCTATATCCATTCGTCCACCGGCATCGGCAAAACCCACCTGCTGCAGGCAGCGGCGGCCGAAGCTCGCAAGACGGGACGGCAGGTTGCCTATCTGTCGGCTGAATTCTTCATGTACCACCTGGTGCCTGCTCTCAGAACGCCGGCCTTCCCGGTGCTGCGCCAGGCAATGCGCTCCATCGACCTGCTCCTAGTTGACGATCTCCAGTTCCTGCATGGCAAGCAGGCCGCGGACGAGTTCAGCAAGACGCTGGAACTGCTCATGGAGTCGCCGACCCAGATCATCATGGCAGCCGACCGCTCGCCTGAAGACCTCGATACGCTTGGCGATGCGCTGCGCTACCGGATCCAGAAAGGTGAAGTCGTCGGCATCCAGTCAACCGATTATGCGCTGCGCCACGATATCCTGAAGAAGCGGATCACCGCAGCGCGTCGCACACATCCGGGCTTCTCCGTTCCCGAAGATGTAGCCGACTACATCGCGCGCTACGTGATCGCTTCGGCCCGCGATCTGGAAGGCGCTCTCAATCGCCTGTTCGCTCACAACCAGCTGACAAAACAGCCGGTGACGATGGACCTGGCGGAAAAGACCCTGCACGACCTGGTGCGGATCGGCGAGCCGCGCTCCATCAAGGTGGAAGAGATCCAGCAGGTGGTGTGCAAGCATTTCAGCGTTACCAAGGCGGATCTCCTGTCGTCGTGCCGGGCGCGCACATTGGTCCGTCCGCGCCAGATCGCGATGTATATCGCCAAGGTGATGACCGGACGCTCGCTGCCGGAAATCGGCCGGCGGTTCGGCAACCGTGATCACACCACCGTGTTGCATGCGGTCCGCAAGATCGAGGACATGGTGTCCAAGGACAAGGCCCTTGCACAGGAAGTCGAACTCCTGAAGCGGCTGGTCCACGCCTGATCTGTTTCCGGGGACACCCCTCCCTCGGAAAACCTGCGGCGGCGGGCTTGCCCGTCTCCGCGATTGCCCTGCCCCCAATTCAGGGCAATCACCCTTCTGCGTCCGACGGGGCGCGGTCGAACTCAGGCGGTAAGAACCGCCGGGTGTTTCATCTTAACCTCCCTCTCCTTGAAGCCGCGCCAGCGGCTTTCTTTTTGCCGCGTTGACAGACCTCGAACCGGGGCGTATGCCTTGCGCCGGTTTGAGGGATCCGGCCGCCCGCAGGCTTCGGCCATGGTGAATTCCCTTGCGCAAGACATCTTGCAGCTTTGATCGACCTTCACGAGACAGTGCAGGCTGATGGCAACGCGGGCCCCATGAAGGGTCGCCGCCAATTGGCGAACACCTTACCGCCTGCCTTTCTTGGAAAGGTAATCCCATGACGCTGCCCAGCGTTGCCAATCTCAAAGCACAGGCCAAGCGCCTGCGCGCCGCGCTAGCTGCCAAGGGGCAGGATATCTCCCACAGCCAGGCGCTCGAACTCCTGTCCGCCCAATACGGCTTCAAGGACTGGAACACCGTATCCGCGACAGCCGCAAGACCAAACCAGATGCAGTTTGCCGTCGGCAACCGTGTCTCGGGCACCTACATGAAGCAGCCTTTCGAAGGAGAGGTGCTGTCGCTGACACGGGTTGGTCCTGCAGGCCAATACCGGGTGACCATCAAGTTCGACACGCCCGTGGATGTGGTCACCTTCGACAGTTTTTCTGCTTTTCGCAGTCGGGTCGTCGTTTTGATCAACGGTGACGGTGTTGCCGTCAAGCGAACGTCCGACGGTGAACCCTATCTGTGCATGCAAAGGGCTGACTGACGGAAAGGCGATAGTCTGCCGTGCCATCGGCCATGATGGAACGGCAGATGATCCCTGGCCTTCCCGTTGAATATCGAACCGAAAAAATGCTCTTCAGCGCATGGGCTCTAGCGCAGCCGCGCAATCACAAGGTGCCCGGGGACAGGATCTCCGTCCTCGAGACGAACGGTGATGGGGTCCATCGCGAGAATGTCGAAGCCCGCCGCATCCAGAGATGAGCGAATATAGCCTTCCCCTTGCGCAAACCGGCTTTTCGGCCCGACCATGTAGGGACGCCCTTCAAGTGCTTCTTCAGACAGGGTTTCGGTGGAGAAAGCCAGGTAACCGCGCGGTTTCAGACGGTCAACTGCACCGGCAAGAAATGGTTCAACCGCCCCCAGATAGGGAAACACGTCGGTTGCCGCGATCATGTCCCAGCTGGGACGAGAGCCATCGTCTTCCTCGAACTCCTCAAGGAATGCGACGGCCTCGCCCACATAAAGGTCGTCATAGACTTCCCGGTCATAGGCAAGTTCAACGATCCGCTCGGAGAGATCGACGCCGGTCCGGTGGCCAGTGCAATCGGCAAGAGCCATACCTGTAAGACCCGTGCCGCAGCCGAGGTCGAGCAATCGATCGAATGGGCCAATCTCAAGCTTCTGGACGAGATCGCGAACCAGCAGAGGCACGCAGTAACCAAGCTCATCGACCAGAATGTCGTCGAACACATCAGCGTGCTGATCGAATAGGGTCGCGACATAGGCATCCGGCATTTTCTGAGGGGCGGCTTCCGCACCGATTGCCGCCAGACGAATGCTGACACCGCCCGGGTCGTCCGGATCCAGCGCAAGGGCTTCGCGATAGGCCTGCGCGGCACCTGCCAGATCGCCCGATTTCTGCAGGGCGAGACCTCGATTATAGGCTTCGGCCAACGCTTCGTTCTCCGATGCGTCGTCTTCCAAGGCCTCGTCTAGCTCAAATTCAGGCGTGTCGTCGTTGCTCATGATCCATCCTTGCGGCTGCGCCCCTGCCCTACAGCCATGAGCCGACTTTTGCACGGCAATTCTGATGCCTGCGACGGTTCAGAACAGATCGAGCTGGTTCTTGTCCTCCTGCGATTTCCCCGCAGCTGACGGCTTGGCAACCTTTTTCAAGGGCACCGACATTTCTTCCGGCGATATCTCGCGCTGCACATCAGCATCGTCATTGGCGACCTTGTTCACCCGGTTGGAAACCGGCGTCGCGACCAGAAAATCGTCTTCTACCGGCTGCAGCAGCTTTTCGGCTTCACGCCTGTCGACGTTGGCAACATCCAGCCACGTTCCGAAATCTTCCCGTTTCAGGATCACCGGCATCCGGTGATGGATCGCAGACATCATCCGGTTGGACTGGATCGTCAGGATTGCGCCCGTGTCGATGTCACCGCCATCGGGATCCGACCAGGTTTCCCAAAGGCCGGCAAAGCCCATGACGTCGCCCTCCGCCGGACGGATCCAGAAAGGCTGCTTGCCTTCCGGCGTGCGACGCCACTCGTAAAAGCCGGACGCCGGCACGAGGCACCTGTGATGACGCATGGCATTGCGGAACGACGGTTTTTGCGACGCTGTTTCCGCCCGGGCATTGATCAGAAGCGTGAAGCTTGCCGGGTCCTTGACCCAGGGCGGCATCAAGCCCCAACGCACAAGATGAAAGCGGCGTGTGCCGTCGAGCGTCTGCCGCACGATGGCCAGCGGCTGGGTTGGCGCAATGTTGTATCGCGGCGGAAAATTGGGCTGATCGACATAGTCGAAGAAGCTGCGCACAGCATCCGGTGGTGTCGTCAGAGCCAGGCGGCCGCACATCGTTTTACTCCGGTTGGGGCCCCTGAAGCGGGGCAAACAGGGTTCCGCCAAGTTAGGCAATTGGAAATAAAAAAGAAGTACCGTAGGCCCCAAGTCAATAACAGGGGGACCGGTATGGAATGTTTGCATCCAGTTTTGGGCGCCGGGGAGCTGGCAGCCGAAAGGCTGGAACAGGCAAACATTAATCCCCAAACCGGTTTGGCGACCGATTATCTCAACCATTTCAATGAAGTCATGATGCTTCTGGAAATGCTGCCGGATATGCCGGATTGCGCCGAAGATGTTCTGGAGTGGGAGCCGCTCGACTATGAGGGCCATTTCGAGAACTCGAGTTTCAAGGACAAGAACCTGGCCATCATGGCCTATCATGCCGCCCCGAACTTCTTGCGCGAACACCTGGAAAAACAGGTTGCGGGCATCAACAGGCTCGTGGGCAAGATTCAGGACCAGCTGCGCGAGACACCGGATCCCGCAATGATCGCGACTGACATTGCCGACCGGGCCACGAACGAAATCAAGCCGCTGATAGCCGTTGCCGGTGCCGTCATCCACGGCCATGTGGAACCCGAAGCGACTCAGCACGAAGGCGAAGGCGCACAGGCGGAAATCGACGCTCTGTTCGCATAACGCCTTGGGGCTTATTGTGCCCGGACAGAATCAGCCGTCTTTCCGTCCGCCGAGGTTCCATGTCCAGGTTTTATCCGGAAGCGCCACGCGCCAGTGTCAGTGTCCTGTGCCATCGTGATGGCCGTGCCCTGCTGGTGAAGCGCGGCAGGCCTCCTTTCAAGGATCACTGGAGTTTGCCTGGTGGAGTGATCGAGCTTGGGGAGACCCTTCAGGAAGCGGCCGCGCGTGAACTGCTGGAGGAAACCGGTGTCACTGCGGCGATCAGCGAGCCTGTCGAGACCTTCGATTCCATCCAGAGAGATGATGACGGCCGTGTCGTCACGCACTTCATCCTGACCGTCTTTTGTGGGCCTTATGTATCGGGAACTGCAGTTGCCGCCGATGATGCCGCGGCGCTCGACTGGGTCGGCCTGGAAGATCTCGACGGGCTGCTGACCACACCTGGTACGCCGGACCGCATTCGGCGGCACCTGGCTATCCCTTCAGCCAAGCAACCAGACCTCTAATCTTTGGATCAACTTGCCATAGTGCTTGCGGTGCGGCGCCGGGTTCAGCATGATCCGCCCATGATCAAACGCCGAATGCACGTTTTCCTGTCCCGGACTGCTGTTGTTCTGGTCCTTGCGGCCATGTGCCCGGTGCAGGTTGTATCGGCGCAGGAAACCGCGATCGACGCGCCCCCTTACGAACAGCAACTCATGCGTCTGTCGGAGATATTCGGAGCGCTGCATTTCCTGCGACCGCTGTGCAAGGAAAGCGATAACCCGAGCTGGCGTGACCGCATGGAAGATTTCCTGGACGCTGAAACGCTGGACGAGAATCGCCGCCGAAGGTTCATTGAGCGATTTAACCAGGGTTATCGTGGTTTCTCAGTTGCTTACCGAGAGTGCACAGAGGCTGCCCGTCTCGCAATGGGACAGTACTTGAGCGAAGGCGAGGTCATCATCAGCGACGTCACCAGTCGCTATGGTCGGTAATTTTCGCAGAAATCTTCAAATCGTTACGAGTTGGTTAACCTTTTGAATCAAATTTGTGGGTGGCCGTTAAGTTTGCGTTCACGGTTACTTATCAGCGCGGTTCGCCGTGCTAGGATCATTACTCAAGATTCGGGGCAGGAACACGCGGGAGTTGTCCCTCTTGCGTTCGGGAAGGACCGGTAAGGAAGCGAATGATAAACGACGATTACGCCGACGCGGCAATGGAAGCCGAATTTGCTGAAGACGAAGACATCAGACGTGCTGCACTCGGCTTCATTTCCGACGCCTGGGCCGAAGCCATCGCCAATGGTGTAGATGCGGACGCCGTCGCTCACGCGGCGATGTTCACTGCACTTGCGGATCTGGTTGCTGCCTATGGTGAAGATGCCGTGGCCAAATTGGCTGAAGGCCTGCCGGACCGCATCCTGCAGGGCGACTACACAGTGAACCGCGTACTTCAGTAAAACGCACGCTCACGACACGCATTCTGAAGAGGCCGGTCGCCCGGCCTTTTTGATTCAGGTGTATTTACGCTAGGCCCGTGCTACGTGATCAGCCCAACGCCTGCCGCTTCGAGCGCCAGCTTGAGATAGATCAGCGCGCCGAACACGACCAGCAGAAATCCGGCAATATGGTTGGCACGATCCAGCCAGAGATCGTCGATGCGCGACTTGAAGTGTGAAACGGACGCCGAGACCAGCACCCACCAAGTGGTCGCCCCTGCCGTGACACCGGCAACCATCACCAATGCGCCGAAATGATCCCCCGTTTGGGGGCGATAGTCTCCGAGACCACCAAATATCGCCACGAAGGCAAGCACTGCACCCGGATTGGTGATCGCCATGAAAAAGGCTGCGGTGGCATCGGCCAAAAATCCATGTTCTCTCGGATTGCCGTTCCGGGTCAGATGCGGATGGGTGTTCCAGATCTTGATGCCGAAAATGATCAGCAGAGCTCCGCCGACGATCTCGATGAGGTCGAACTGGCCTTCGATGAAATTGGTGACCGCGGAGATGCCGAAAATCGCAGCAGCCGCAAAGATGGTGTCGGCAACGACAGCCCCCAGCCCCACGAAGACACCCTGTCGAAACCCGCCATGCACGGCGTGTTGAATGGCCATGATGTTTACAGGACCAACCGGGGCTGTTGTGATAATGCCAACAAAAAACCCGATCAGCGCATATTCGAAAAACGACACGGCCGGTCCTTTTCTAGACCCTTGATATTACTTTTAAAGCGAACGGACCTCTCGATAGCGGCCCCGCGGCGTCGTGACAAGACAAGAGGAAATTCCAGTCCCGATGTTTTCAGTCTCGCATGAATTGTTTAAGGAAAGACGCGGGGCGATGCCTGCTTGTTCCGGTGTGATACGACGGGAGCTGGCAGGTGCGGATAAACGAGGAACTTTCATGAGTCGGATTTATCAGGCTGCGGTTATTGCCGCCGGTCTTCTGGCGAGCACAGCGCTCGCAGCCCCTGGTTTCGCCAAGACTGTCCAGGTGGAAACAATTCCGGTTGCGCCGTCCGAGCCTGAAAATGCACCCGCAATTCCGGCGGAAGACCTCGCAGCGCCTGAAACTGGAGAGCCGGCAGCCGCAGAAGGTTCCAAAGCACCTGCGCCGGCCAGCGCCGAGTTGCCTCAGGTGCTCTACAGCACGTCCTATCTGCCGAAGCCTGTGCAGCGCATGCAGGCCCAGCTGAAGGAAGCAGCGCTTTCGGGCAACATGGAACGGCTGCGCATGGTGTTCGAGAGCAACGAACTGCCGCCTACGGTCTCGTTCGGGCAAATCGAGGACCCGATAGACTTTCTGAAGGAAATCTCCGGTGACGGCGAAGGCTTCGAGATCCTGGCCATTCTCGCCGACATCATGGATGCAGGGTTCTTGCATGTAGATGCAGGCACACCCCAGGAAATGTATCTCTGGCCGTATTTTGCCCGTTACCCCCTTCACGATCTGACACCTGATCAGAAAGTGGAGTTATTCCGGATCGTTACCGCAGGCGACTTTGCTGAAATGCAGGATTTCGGAGCCTGGACGTTTTATCGCGTCGGCATCGGTCCTGACGGCACGCTTCATTACTTCGTGGCCGGTGACTGACAAAAGCCCCCCTCAGAACGCAAACCGCCAGATAAATCGGGCGCCGGGACCGATGGGGCTATTGCAGCAAAACAAAAAATCGTGACAATCAATACGAGCGCAAGAAGTTCATTACGCGAAAAGCACGTACTTGCGCCCCGCCTTCCAACTCCCGCCATCTGCGGCGCATGCGAGTGACCAATATGATTGTAAGATTTTTCTCCGCTGCCTTTCTGATTTCGCTTCTGGCCCTGGGCGGCTGCCAATCCAGCAACCAGTCCGGCGACGGCCTGGAGAACGGTAGCGCGGCGCCTCCGATCGGCGGCCTGAGTTCAGTAGACCAGGGCCCGGATGGCGACCCGGACGCTTGCGCAGGCGAAATGTCCGAAGGCACTTCGATGACACCGGGCTGCTAACCGCCCGCAACTAGTTCAGAACACGCTTTCCGGAACGGCTGCCGCAAACAGCACAACCGTCCCGGAAAGCTTCCGAGCTGCTTCGCCAGCCGACGACCTTTACTAATTTAAAAAATGCCGAACCTCACTGTCCGGCAGCGGCGGTCCAGCCTGCTTCTTTCAGTCCTGCCATCAGGGAACTGACAATCTGCTCGCTCGCCTGATGGGAGCGCAGGAAAGTACCTGGGTCACGGCGTAGGCCGGGAGAAACGTCCGCCATCTTTTCCAACGCAGCACGAGCTGCCGCCTTGTTGCCAAGTTTCGATTGGGCAACAGCAACGAGGCACCAGCTCACCCCTGATCCATCCAGAACACCCTTCTTCGCGGCCGTCAGCATCTCGGCGTAGCGGCCGTTCAGCATGTGGTTTATGGCAATCAGGTGAAAATACCATCCAGGCGCGTTCCGCGTACGCTCGATCGCCTTTTCCAGATAAGGAATGCCTTCCTCGAACTTGCCCACCACGGCCAGTCGCCAGCCCAGTTGAGCCAGCGTGTCCGGATCGTTGGGATTGAGATCGAGCGCTTTCTTGGCGAGCCTTTCCCCTTCCTCGATATTTCCCATGTAATGATTGATCGAGGAAAGCGCCTTGAGTGCGAGAATGTTGTCGCCATCGAGACTGAGGGCATGTGACGCGGCGTTCAGGGCGCTGTCGAAGGCAAGTTCCTTTTTTCCGACTGCGACCAAACCGAAGCGTGCAGAATCCAGGTAGAGCCAGCCCAGCATGGCCCAGGCTTCGACATAACCCGGGTCACGTTTGACTGCGCTGTTCAGGCACTCCTGGACTGTTGCGTGCAGTTGCCTTGAAAAGTTCCTGCGATAGACGTAGCCACGCAGTACACATTCGAAACTGTCGTTGCTCGGTTCACTTCCGACAGGCAGGCTACCGGCAAGTTCCGACTTGATAACACCGTAGGGCTGACCGGCAATGGTCGCGATTTCCGAGGCGATGCTTTTTTCGATTTCCAGCAGCGTTGTTCGGCTGCGAATGCGATCGTAGCTGCCCGACCAGAGCACCCGCTTGCTGGAGCTGTGCACCAGTTTCGCACTGACACGGATGAGCCCGTCTTCCGATCCGACAGACCCGGTAATCAGGAAAGAGACGTTTTCCTGCCGGCCGATTTCAACCGGGTCAAAGGTTTCGGCTGTCTTAGTTCCGACGGGGGGCCAGAAAATACGGAAGTCCGGAAACCGGCTCAGGGCAGTCATGATCTGCTCGGCAATACCCGCCGCCAGTATCTGTTGTTCTGGATCCGTCGACGTCACGCTGAATGGAAGAACCATCACGGACGGTTTCGAAGCCTCGAGACGCTGCTGCTGTACCGGCAGGAATTGCATCACGACAAGCGCTCCAAGAGCCAGGAGTGCCAACAGGACTGCTCCTCCGGCAACCAGCCAAGGCAGCCTGGGCGAGGTTCGTGGAGGTCTTGGTGGCGCTTTGATCTCTTCCGGCACATGAGAATCCGCCGTCTCGCCGTTGCCGGTGGTCGAGCCGTCCCGTGCAGTTACACTGGCCAGATTGTCATGAAACTTAGGTGCATACTGGCCCTTGGGAATGGAAATCCGGATCGGATTTCGCGCACCTTCGGCAATATAGTAGCTGTCCAGATCATGGCGCAGACGGCGAGCCTCCAGACGCACGATCGGATCTGACTGCGGATCGAAGCTCTCGTCACGACCGAAGACAGCCAATCCGATAGCGTAGCCCTTCAAAGTGTCCGCGCGCCCGGCCAACGCTTCCTCGATCAGGAACGTCAACATGGCGCGGCGCTTGGGGGTTGCGTGAAAATGATCGCTTTGCAGGACACGGGATAGTTCCTCCCGAACGCGGGCCGGGCAATCGAACTCCTCCACATCTCCCGCTGCAACTATTTGTTGCCTGCCAGTCCGCATCTTTCCCCCTGAAAGTGCCGGAAAATAACTTTAACCGAACGATAGTCCAATGCCATGAGCTTTGTCATCTTTAACAGGTGACTTAACGCAAAAAGACGAACAACAGATTGCATAAGACTCCTGTTCGTACCTGTTCATACCTTGTAAGTGGCTTGAATCCCGTAGGTAATCTTGGTGGAATTTTCCTGGAGCCATCGACAACGGGGCAATGTCGTCATGCCGACAGCACCTCTCATCATGCGTCGTTTCAACGTGGACGAACTTGCTGTCCGCCGCCTCTGCAACTCTCATCCTGCCTTCTTGTCACTGTGCGAGGACTACGCAACCGCATGTTGCGCCCTCGAACGCTGGCAGAACGATGAAGCAAAGGCTGCCGACTATCGCTCCGTAATTGAAGAACTCGAACGGGAAATTTCAAGCTTCCTGACAGGAAGCACACCTATCGACGGGCCGTCATCGGCCTACTCCACGAATGGTCCAAAAAGGAGCCATTAGGTATGTTGACCAGAATAGTAACCGGACTGGCGGTCGCAGGCATGGCCTGCACAGCGCTGTCAGGTGTCGCCTTCGCGCAAGACGCAAAGAAGCCCAACATCCTCTTCATTGTGTCGGACGACACCGGCTACGGCGACACTGGCCCGTATCTGGGTGGTGAAGCCCGCGGCATGCCGACGCCGAACATCGACAAGCTGGCTGACGACGGCATGATGTTCACGCATTTCTACGCCCAGCCCAGCTGCACGCCGGGACGTGCCGCCATGCAGACAGGCCGTATTCCCAACCGGTCCGGCATGACAACGGTGGCCTTCCAGGGCCAGGGTGGCGGCCTTCCCGCTGCCGAGTGGACATTGGCGTCGGTTCTGAAGACCGGTGGCTACGACACCTATTTCACCGGCAAATGGCACCTTGGTGAAGCGGACTACGCGCTGCCAAATGCCCAGGGCTATGACGTGATGAAATACGTCGGTCTTTACCACCTCAACGCCTACACCTATGCCGATCCGACCTGGTTCCCGGATATGCCGAAGGACCTGCGCGAGATGTTCGCGAAGGTCACAAAGGGGTCCCTCTCCGGCAAGGCCGGTGAAAAACCGACAGAGGACTTCAAGATCAACGGCCAATACGTCGATACGCCGGACAAGGGTGTGGTCGGCATTCCCTATTTCGATGGCTACGTTGAAAAGGCGGGGCTCGAGTTTCTGGAAGAAGCCGCCAAAAAGCCCGATACGCCGTTCTTCATCAACGTCAACTTCATGAAGGTGCACCAGCCGAACATGCCGGCGCCGGAGTTTGAAGGAAAATCAATCTCCAAGACCAAATATGCAGATTCCGTCGTCGAGCTGGACAGCCGCATCGGCAATCTGGTCAATAAACTCGACGAGCTCGGTCTCTCCGACAATACGATTGTCTTCTGGACCACGGACAACGGCGCCTGGCAGGACGTTTATCCGGACGCCGGCTACACGCCGTTCCGCGGCACCAAGGGCACCGTGCGTGAAGGCGGCAACCGCGTTCCGGCAATCGTCCGCTGGCCCGGTCACGTCAAACCGGACACGAAAAGTGCCGCTGTTGTCGGCGGTCTCGACCTGATGGCCACTTTCGCTTCTGCCGCCGGCATTACGCTGCCGACCGAAGACCGCGAAGGCCAGCCGATCATGTTCGACAGCTACGACATGACACCTGTATGGGAAGGTTCCGGAGACTCCGGCCGCAAAGCGTGGTTCTATTTCACCGAGAACGAGCTTTCCCCAGGGGCAGCGCGTGTCGGCAACTACAAGGCCGTTTTCAACCTGCGCGGCGACGATGGCGCAACCACCGGCGGCTTGGCAGTCGACAGCAACCTTGGCTGGAAGGGTCCCGACAGCTATGTTGCTACTGTTCCGCAGGTGTTCAACCTGCTGGACGATCCGCAGGAGCGCTATGACATGTTCATGAACAACTTCACCGAACGCACCTGGTATTTGCCGGTGATCAACAACGAGGTGACGGAACTCATGAAGTCCTACGTCAAATATCCGCCGCGCAAGCTGCAGTCGGAAACCTATACCGGTCCGATCACGCTCAGCCAGTATCAGCGGTTCAAATATGTTCAGGAGGCTCTTGCCAAGGACGGCTTCTCGATCGGCCTGCCAACCGGCAACTGATCTTCGAAGTAAATGAGTGTCCGCCCCGGCGACGTCCGGGGCGGACATCGCGTTGAACAACACGAATTTGGAAGGTTGCAGCTATGAAGGTCAAATTCCTCTTCGGCGCAATGGTCTCCGGCCTGTTGGGAGCAAGCGTCTGGATATCGGGTGCCCTTGCACAAACCGACCCGCTGCCATCGTGGAACGATGGCGCGAACAAGCAGGCGATCGTCGAATTCGTCGAAGCCGTAACGAGCGAAGGTGGCGCGGATTTCGTGGCACCGGGAGAGCGGATCGCAACCTTCGACAATGACGGCACCTTGTGGGTCGAGCATCCCATGTACACCCAGCTTGCTTTCGCGCTCGACCGGGTGAAGGCAATGGCACCGGACCACCCGGAATGGAAGACGACCCAGCCTTTCCAGGCCGTCCTGGAAAACGACATGGAAGCCCTCGGCAAGGCCGGTGAAAAGGGATTGATGGAGATCGTCGCAGCGACTCATGCCGGGATGAGCACGGATGAGTTCGAAAAGACGGTCACCGACTGGATCGCAACCGCCAAGCACCCAAAATTCGACAAGCCCTATACCGAGCTTGTCTATCAGCCGATGCTGGAACTTCTCGCCTATCTGCGTGCCAACGACTTCAAGACCTTCATCGTCTCCGGTGGCGGCATCGAATTCATGCGTCCTTGGACCGAAGAGATCTACGGTATACCGCCTGAGCAGGTGGTCGGCTCATCGATTGTCACTGAATACGACGTCGTCGACGGCGTTCCCACCTTGATGCGGACACCCAAGATTGCCTTTGTCGACGACAAGGCTGGCAAGCCCGTCGGCATCCTGACCCACATAGGCAAACGCCCGTTGGCCGCCTTCGGCAATTCCGACGGCGATTATCAGATGCTGCAATATACGACTGCCGGTTCCGGCAAGCGCCTCGGCATGTTTGTCCATCATGATGATGCAGATAGAGAATATGCTTATGATCGTGATACCCATTTCGGGTCGCTGAACAAGGGGCTGGACGACGCCCCGAAGGAAGGTTGGCATATCATCAGCATGAAAGACGATTGGAAGCAGATCTTTCCGGAATAGATTAACCGGAAAAGACACATGAATTGAACAGCAACTGGAGTGCACCGCGCCCGGCTCGGAGTCCTGAAGGGACTGGCCGAGAGCGATGCAAGCTGCAAGGATAGATCATGAAAAGAATTTTTTGCCTCGCCCTCATGACAGGACTGGCATTTGCCGGCCCGGCGCTGGCGCACGATCCCCAAAAGATACAAAAACGCATGGAAGAGCGCATGCGGACACTCGGACTGGATGTCGGCAATGCCTACGCCTGCACGCCGGACGACCAGAAAAAGGCGTTCCGTGACCAGGCCCGCCACCTGTTTGTGCACGTCCTTTACGACCACGGTGAAGATGCCGCCTACGACTATGCGGCCTCCGTCGGCTTTGGCTCTGCTCGCGATCTGGAAAGCATCAACTGTGAAGAGCGGCTCGCCTATTGGGAAGACGTCAAGGAAACGCTGGAACTGGAGGAAAAGGAATGAGGCTTCGCACGATCAGACTTCTTGGTGTTGGCGCTGCCCTGCTCCTCGGCAGCAGCGGGATCGCAATGTCCCATGACGTTGTCCGCGGCGGATACCATGGCGGTTATCACGGGGGCTACCACGGAGGATATCACGGCGGTTACCACGGCGGGTATCATGGTGGCCACAACGTGGTCGTGGAAAACAACAGCAGCCATGGCTACTACGGCCGCCCCTATTACGGCCCGACTGGCGGCTACCTGGCCGGAGCGGCCGTTGGCGCAGCAACCGGTGCGCTGGTCGGATCTGCAATCGCCAGTTCGAACAGCGACAATGGTTGCCAGGTAACGGATGCTGCCGGCCAGAAACACGTCGTTCCCTGTTCAGACCTCGACTAGGCATCGGCGAGACGAAGCCGTGCGGAGAAGCAGCCGGTAGGCAGCAGCTTCTCCGCATGGAGCCTGCACAAGCGCCAGGCAGTGCCGGCAGTCAGACGTCTCGTTTTACCCAGCGGCTTTGACGGAGAGGTTTGAGCGCACAGAATGTTGTTCACCCGTTTGCTCGTCGCGCTCCTTGCCGTGCTCTGGTTCCAGAGTGCCAATGCAGCCGAAAACCTTTCTGCCGCTGTTCCGGACTATGCCGGCACAGCATCATGTACCGGTTGCCACGAGGCGGAAGCCGGCGCCTGGCGCGCTTCGCACCATTCCAAGGCATGGATGGAGCCCGGACCGGATACGGTCGACGCGAACTTCGACAATTCGCAGTTCACGCACAAGGGGCGCACCAGCCGCTTCTTCGCACGCGACGGCGACTATTTCATCGAGACGAGCGACGTTCCGGGTAAGACGCAAACATTCAAGGTGATCGGCGTCGACGGAATTGCTCCGCTGCAACAGTATCTTGTCGAAACGGAACCGGGACGGGTTCAGTCTTTCGACGTGGTCTGGGACCAGCAGAACAAGCGCTGGTACCACCTTTACGGAGACGATGCTCCACCGCCTGAAGACGGGCTGCATTGGACCGGACCTTACAAGAACTGGAACGCCCGCTGCGCCGAGTGCCACGCCACCGGCTTTGAAAAGAATTATGACCCCGGCACCAGGACCTACTCCAGCAGTCAGGCGGAAATCGGCGTCGGATGCGAAGCCTGCCACGGACCGGGCGCAGCCCATCTTGCCTGGGCGAAAGACCCGGAGACCTACGGCAAAAGCCCCTTCCCCGGAACCGGACCGACCGGTCTTCTGCCGGTGTTTGCAAAAGGCCAGCCGGAAGCGGAAATCCAGCAATGCGCAGGTTGTCATTCACGCCGCGAAGCCTTTGAGGACGGCAATCCTGTGCCTGGCACACCGTTCCATGATGCGTACCGCCTGTCGCCACTACGCGAAGGCCTTTATCACGCCGATGGGCAGATCCTTGACGAGGTCTATGTCTACGGCTCATTTCTGCAGTCAAAGATGTATGCCAAGGGCGTGAGCTGCAGCAATTGCCACGAGCCACACAGCGGAGAATTGCGCGCGGAAGGCAACGCCGTTTGCACACAATGCCACAGTCCCGCAGGCAACGAGGCGTTTCCGTCGCTGACGGGCAAGCTCTATGACGACCCTTCCCATCATTTCCATCAGCCGGAGACGCCGGGCGCCGAGTGCAAATCCTGCCACATGATCGAGCGCGTCTATATGGGTATCGACGGGCGAAGAGATCATTCCTTCCGCGTTCCACGGCCGGATCTTTCGGAAAAGCTCGGCACGCCGAATGCCTGCAACGACTGCCACGCCGACAAGTCTGCCGCCTGGGCGGCGGGAGAACTTGAAAAGCGGTTTCCGGACAGTCGTCACCGTGGGCCGCATTTTGCGGAGATCTTTTCCGCGGCACGGCAGAACCCGGGCGTGAACGCCGCGGACCTTCTGGCAGTTGCCCATCAGGCAAGCTACCCGGGCATCGTGCGGGCGAGCGCGCTGGACCTGCTGCTGCCTGTTGTGACACCGGAGATCGCCGAGGCCGTCACCGACCTTTTGGCAGATCCGGAGCCAATCGTCCGCGCCGGAGCGCTGGCGTTACAGCAACCGGTTCCGCCAACCCAGCGGCTTCCGCGGATCATTCCTGCCTTGAGTGATCCGGTCAAAGCCGTCCGGATTGCCGCGGCCCGTCTCATGATCGGCGCTCCCATTGCCCATATGCCGGACCAAATGGCCGAGGCTGCGTCCAGAGCCACAACCGAATGGCAGCAGTCACTCGCGAACAAGGCGGATTTTCCGGAGACCCAGCTCGTGCTTGGTGGAACTGCGCTCGTTCTTCGCAATATCCCGGCAGCCATAGCAGCCTTTGAGGAAGTCACGCTGCTGGATCCGCAAATGATCAATGCCTGGGTAATGCAGGTACGCATCAAGATGGCGGTCGGTGACATGGCGGGAGCGCAGCTCAGTCTGCAAAAGGCCCTGGTTGCCAATCCTTCGGACCCGACGTTGCAATCCTACAGGCAACAGCTTTCACAGCAATAAGACGAAAAGGCATGCTATACTCCTGATTGCCATTTCCAGAAGTACATCCACAAAACCCGGAAGGAGCTTCTGGGTCACATAGATGATCAGGCCCCTGCAAGGGCAGTTCTCTTGAGCATGGAAGGCATGAGACCATGAAGCAATTGGTTACCTTGAGCGCTCTGGCGCTTTTCTTCCAGATGACACCGGCAGGTGCTCAGGATTCCGAACTTGCCAAGAAGCTCTCCAATCCCGTGGCGTCTCTCATCAGCGTCCCGTTTCAATGGAACTACGATCACGGATTTGGCCCCGCCGACGGCAACAAGGTCACGCTCAACATACAGCCCGTGGTGCCGTTCTCGCTCAACGAGGACTGGAACCTGATCTCTCGAACGATCCTGCCCGTTGTCTGGCAGGATGACATTGCCGGAAATTCAGGCACGCAGTTCGGTCTCAGCGACACGACGCAGAGCTTCTTCTTTTCGCCAAAGGAGCCAACGTCCGGCGGGATCATCTGGGGCCTTGGTCCGGTGTTGCTGCTGCCCACAGGTACCGACGACCTGTTGAGCACCCGCAAATGGGGCGCCGGTCCGACGGGCGTTGTGCTGCGTCAATCCGGCCCGTGGACCTATGGCGGGCTAGTTAACCACGTCTGGTCATACGCAGGTGACGATAATCGTAGCGACGTCAATTCGACCTTCCTGCAGCCGTTCCTGTCCTACACGACCGACGACGCCTGGACCTTCACGCTGAACTCGGAAAGCACCTATGACTGGACGTCGGACGAATGGTCCGTGCCGATCAACGCCATGGTTGCCAAACTTGTGACCATCGACAAGCAACCCATCAGCTTTCAGGCAGGTGTTCGGTATTATGCAGCAAGTTCCGACAACGGCCCCGAGGGCTTCGGCGCGCGGGCTGCAGTGACCTTTCTTTTCCCGAAATAGGCACCCAACAGGGGCGGGGTAATATGAAAAGAGCTGCATTTCTACTGATTTTGGCCAGCCTGCTGACCGGGGGTGCTCAGGCTGCCGATCTGGCACAAGCGCCTGCTCCGGTTGAAACACCGGATGTGCGTGTCGACCGAGCGTGGAAGTTCGTCATCGCGCCTTACCTGCTTGCCCCGACCATTCAGGGAAACAGCCGTATCGGCCGATTGCCCGACACGTCGCTCGACGTTTCCCCCGGAACCATTTTCGAGAACCTACAATTCGGGGCGATGGGTCATTTCGAGGCGCTTTACGACAATCGTTTCGGCGCAACACTGGACGTGGCCTACATGGACCTTGGCAAGGGCCGGAGTTTCCCACGTGTCGGCGGCAGTATCGATGCTGGCGTCAAGCAATTGGTGACCGAAGCCTTCTTCGGCTACCGCTTCTGGCGTCAGGACCGGAACTGGGCCGAAGCCTATGCCGGGGGTCGCTGGTGGTACAATCAGCTGAAGGTCAGTGCCAACACGCCAGCCAACACCTTTACCCGAACAATCACCGAACAATGGATCGATCCGGTGATCGGCGTTCGCGGGCAGGTATTCGTGGCACCCAAATGGTCGCTGTTCGGCAGCGGAAACGTCGGTGGTTTTGGCCTGGTGTCGGACTTCACCTGGGGTCTGCAAAGCGGTGTCGGCTATCACTTCAACGATCGTGTCGCGCTGCATCTGCAATACAAGGCAACCGGCGTCGATTACGACAACGACAAGTCCGGCCGATCCGCCTTCAGCTATGACACGGTCACACACGGCCCGTTGATGGGAGTTGCCATCAGCTTCTAGGACGCAGGCAAGGACAACAAGTCAAAAGGCCGGTTCCTCATCGGGACCGGCCTTTCCTTTTCGTGCTGCGACTTCGTCGGAAGATCACGAAAGCACGTCCGTTGCCTTGTGATCCGCGTCGACACCTTCGATCAGGAACACCTCGCCCACCGCCTTGTTCAGGCGCAGCGGCAGGATCGTCCGGTAGGCCGGCGATGCATACCAGGCCTCGGCCCGTACCCGGTCAGGAAAGGCAATCACGATGAGGTCCCCCTGGAACGCGCCTTCCAGCTGATGTTTCTCGCCACCATGGATGATGAAGCGACCGTCAAAGGGTGCCAGCGTTGCGTCGATCCCTTCCAGATAGGCCACGATGTCGGGCCCCATTTCGATTTCGCGCAGATGGCCGATGGCGTAACAGGTCATGGTCCGGCCTCTTCAAGCTAGCGGTTGCGCAATGACGGGCTGCGGCCTTGCGGCTTTCCACTCCAGCCAGGTGAAGCAGAGCACGACAACGGCCTGCGCCAAGAGGAACGCCCAGCCCAGCACGTTGGGAGCAATCAGGCCCGTCAACGGCAGCAGCAAACTGGCCAGCACCCAAAGAAGATTGCCGGCAACTACCAGGCTTGACGCCCAGACAGGCACCTGACCGGCAAACGCAAACACTCCCATGAAAACCGCTACCGGAAACAAGGCCAGACCTGCCCAGAACAGGAGCTCGCCTGGAAGTGCCGTCAATCCGGCAATCCATCCGGATGCGCCGACCAGCAGGACACCCATCACCGCACAGGTGAGCGCGTCAAACCTTAGAACCACCTGTAACGGAACACCTGAATTCGATTTGGTCATCATCTGTCTCCACTCGTGAAATCCACCCGCACACTGCGAGTGGCGATGACAAGAGGATTGCCAATCGATGTTCTGAAGTCGATTACTTCGCAGGTAATTGAATCTTCGAAACTGCGCCGACAGGGTAATGCTCATGAAACGAACAGCGGAAACGGCGGGTGACCTGCTGCGCCAGTGGCGACAACACCGGCGAATGAGCCAGCTTGCACTGGCCAGTGAAGCGGATATCTCTCAGCGCCACCTGAGTTTTCTGGAATCAGGACGGTCTCGTCCGAGCCGGGACATGGTGATGCATCTTGCCGAACAGCTGGATGTCCCCTTGCGTGAACGCAATGCCATTCTCGTCGCGGCAGGCCATGCCCCGCAATATCCGCAGCACGGGCTGGATGAGCCTGAACTTGCCGCGGCAACCGCTGTTGTCCGGCAGATCCTCGACGGACATCTGCCCCACCCTGCCCTTGCCGTGAACCGGCATTGGGAGCTGCAGGCCGCCAATCAGGCGATCTTTGCCCTGCTGGACGGCGTCGCGCCACATCTGCTGGAAGCACCGGTAAATGTGCTTCGTCTCAGCCTGCACCCTGATGGTCTGGCCCCGCGCATCCTCAACCTAGGTGAATGGCACGCCCATATTCTTGCACGCCTCGCACATGAGGTAGATCAGTCCGCCGACCCGAAGCTTGCCGCGCTCAGGGACGAACTCGCCGAGATGGCTCCGGACCGGTCGCGCAAATCACGAAACGAGGCACCGTCACAGAAGGGACGCATCGCCGTTCCGCTTTATCTGCAAGGCCCCACCGGAACCTTGAGCTTTCTGAGCACCACGACGGTGTTCGGCACGGCCGTGGATGTCACCTTGTCCGAAATCGCCATCGAGGCCTTCTTTCCCGCAGACGAGGAAACGGCAAGGCAGATGAGTGCCTTGAGCGCAGGAAGCGCAGGCGGCCGTTCTTGAACCGCCTGCGCTCCGGACTCAAACGCGTGCCTTGACGATCAGGATCATCGGGCGCTCCATCTCTTCCGCCAACGATGGCATGGCTTCGATCTGCTCTTCGCCGGGGAACCATTCCAGTACATGATCAACCGTGAAACCTGCCGCGATCAGCGTGTTGAGCGTGGAGCCGATGGTACGGTGGTATTTGACGACGCCATCGGCCAGCCAACTGGTTTCCCGTGTTCCTTCGCGAAGATACTGGTTGACCGGCCAAGACTTCCGGCCGTTCAGCTCGATCCATCCAGGTTCTACTGGTGCCATGAAGATCGGGTGTTCGATGCTGAAGACGAAACTGCCTCCTGCCTTTAGTGATCTGAAGATCTCTCCGGCCAGCCGGTTGAAGTCCTCGATATAGTGAAAGGCGAGCGAGCTGTAGACCAGGTCGAAGGCAGCCTGAGGCAGCTTCAGGGTTTCCAGGTCAGCAGTCCGGTAAACGATCGCATCGTCTTCGGTTTCGTCCCGCGCACGGGCAAGCATGTTTTCAGACAAGTCGAAACCGAGTACATGCGCAGCACCAGCGCTCCGGACCCAGCGGGCAAACCAGCCGAACCCGCAGCCGAGATCTGCAACGTGCAGCCCATTTGCTTCTGGCAACAGTGCCCGGATAGCAGGCCATTCGGGAGCCCCGTCAAGGCCGAACTGCGACCTGGGCAGCTGGCTGTAGCCTTCAAAAAAGGCCGGTTCGTCATAGATGTTTTGTGCCATTTATTTCTCCATCAGAGTGCCGATGGACGGCGCGCACCGCAACAGGCAAAGCCCCGCCCGATCCGGCGGGGGGTGCAGGTGCGCGAAACGCTTGAAACTCAGCGTACACAATCAGCCTGCATCCCGCCTATTGGGATGCAAGCGAGCCGGGACACGATATGAGTATCTTCTTCGCACATGAGAGCATCATTAGGAGCGCCCCTGGTACCTGTCAACGAGTTGCAGGTTTCTGACGCGGCTCGCCCTGACGAGATGCAGCTACTTCCCGCAGATTGCGAAGAGGCCGGCTCTGGAGGTAATGCCAAGCTTTGCGTAGGCGCGTTTGCGGTATGTGATGACTGTCGAAGGAGCGACATCGAGATCTGCTGCAATCGCCTCCGCCTTGCGACCGGACAGGATGCCCAAACACACCGAACGCTCCCGCTCGCTGAGCGCCGCCAAAGGCGGTGGCAGATCCGTGTCCGATGCCTTTTCGAAATGGAGCAGAGCCAGACGGCCTGCAAGGCGTGCAAGATCCGGATCACACAGGGGAGCGGCAGGATCGCTTTGATAGAGGCTGACGAAAAGGCGCAGTTTTTCTCCGACCGCAAGCAATGTCGTCTTTGCCAGCATGCCGGGATTTTCGAAAAAGAGCTTCCGGTAGTCTGTGCTCATTCGGCCCTCGATCTCGGCGAGCCGGCTCAAGGTCACGGACTGAGGCGGCGACGCCACCAGATCGGGCAACAGAGGATCCTTGAGAAACCAGCCGTCGAGATAGGTCTCGGCAAGTTTTCCGGCCATGACGGAGCGGCTGAAGTGCCACGACAGCAGGCAGCGAGCCTGCGTGTTCTCGATTGCAAAAACCATGATCTGGTCGACACCGAGCGTTTCGACAAACGAGACAAAGGTCTGGGCAAACCGATCCGTGCCCAGATCCGCAAGGCAGGCTTCGATGTGACAGGCTGTGGTGTGTCCGTCCGGAGTGCTCATGAAATGCTGATAGCATGTCCTCCCCGAAAGGGGACAGACGCGAGACGGCAAGGCTCCTAATCTTCTGCCAACAATCAGGGAGGATCCTCAAATGAGGCCAGCCGGACGTGCCGAAACGGACTCGCTCTATTTCACCTATCCGCATTTCGAATCGCCGACGGACCGTGCGCATCTGACCCGGCCTGCACGTGTTGCCATTGCCGGAGCGGGGCCGGTCGGCATGACTGCCGCGCTGGCACTTGCCCGCGAAGGAATTGCTTGCGTCCTGGTGGACGCGAAGTCCACCTTCAACGACGGCAGCCGCGCGATCTGTATCGCCCGGCAGAGCTACCACATTCTCGACCGGCTTGGCGCAGTCGAGCCCTTCCTGGAAAAATCGCTCGGCTGGACCACGGGCCGCAGCTTCTATCGCGGCAGGCAGATCCTCGAATTTGAGATGCCGGACAGTCCGCGCGAGAAATACCGGCCAATGTACAACCTCGAACAGCAATATATCGAGCAGTACCTGTGGGATGCGATCCAGCGGGAGCCGTTGATCGAAACGAGATGGCAAAGCCGGGTCTGCGGTCTGGAGGATCTTGAGCAGGGTGTGCGACTGACAATCGAGGATCCGCTTGGCACCTACCAGATGACCTGTGACTGGTTGCTGGCGGCGGATGGTGCTCGCAGCACCGTCCGGAGCTTGCGCGCTCTGCGGCTCAAGGGCGAGAATTTTGAAGGCCGCTACGTGATTGCCGACGTCCAGATGGAGCATGATTACCCGACGATCCGACGCGCCCTGTTCGATCCGGATTGTCGCCGGGGCGGAACGATCCTTGTTCACAAGCAGCCCGACAATATCTGGCGCATCGACTATCAGCTTCGCGATGGCGAGGACGAAGCCGAAGCCATCCGCGAGGACACCGTGCGTGCCTCAGTGGCCGCGGTTCTGACGGAAATCGGTTATGACGGGGACTGGGGCCTGGAATGGTGGAGCATCTATTCGGCCAACACCCTGGCGCTGGATGACTACCGCGACGGCCGGGTGTTTTTCATCGGCGACAGCGCGCACATCGTGCCGATCTTTGGAGTACGTGGCCTCAACAACGGTCTCGCCGACGCCCATAACATTGCCTGGAAACTCGCCTGGGTACTGAACGGCAAGGCCGGTCCGGATCTCCTCGACAGCTACACGCCAGAGCGGCGTGGGGCGACGCTGGATGTGTTTCGGAACGCCTCCAAGTCTGCCCGTTTCATGACACCTCCGACGGCAGGCTGGCAATTGATGCGCGACGCAGCTCTCAATCTTTCGCTCAGCCACTCCTTTGCGGGAGAGCTCGCCAACCCGCGCCAGATGACGCCCTATACTTATGCGGAAAGTCCGCTTGTTACCCCGGACGACGAAAACTTCGAAGGTGGACCAAAACCCGGCGCTGTCTTGCCGAACGCCCGCGTTGGTGACGGGTTCCTGTCCGACCTGCTCGGCGACGGGTTTTCGCTGATGACTTTCGATACGGCGCTGGCAGATCAGCTTGAGGGCCTCGACCTTACCCCGATCGTGCTGCGGCCGGGCACGGAAGCGGCCGAAGTGCTGGCAGCTTCACCCGGCAGTGCCTATCTCGTCCGGCCTGACATGCACATTGCAGCGCGCTGGCAAACCGCTTCACCAGAGGCAATCCGCGAAGCTCTCGAGCTTGCAATCGCTGGAGGACAAGCATGACGCCCGCCGATCTGGAAACCGTTTACGAGGCCTTGGCCGAACAGCTGGATGCCATCGGATCCGCTCAACGGGAGCTTTACCTCGCCAAGCTCGCCTTGCTGCTGGCGCATGAGATAGCCGACGCAAATCGTGCGCGCTCGCTTGTTGCCGAAGCTGCCAGCAATCTCGAAGTATGAAGTCAGCGTCAACAAATAAAGCGTGTCGCGATCTTTCGAATTCAGGCGACACGCTTTTTCTCTTTTAACGCACAGCCTTTTGCGTCATTCAGATTGACCCGCCCGACACTTTTGAGCGGCGGATTCTTTTGAAGACAGCCCTCGGTACGTCTTCCCGGACGCAGCGGAGCGGAGATCCGGGACCGGTGAGCCGGGGCCTCTCGTTTGAGCGGCCTCAAAAGATAGCTCCTTGGCTCCCCGATCCCGGCTCGCGCTGCGCTTGGCCGGGATGACGCCGGTGGGTGAAACCGGAGTCCCTGACTTCGAACCGGCCAACTTCGCTTTAAGCGAGTGCCGCGATGACGATGATCTCGACCTTGTATTCCGGGGCTGCCAGTTTGGCTTCACCGGTAGCGCGTGCCGGCGGGTTTGCCGGATCGACCCAGGCGTCCCAGACCTTGTTCATCTCGGCAAAGTCCTTCATGTCGTCCATCCAGATAGTGGTCTGGAGAATGCGGCTCTTGTTGCTGCCAGCCTGCTCCAGAAGGGCATCGATGCGCTCCAGGATCGTCTGGGTCTGGTTGGTGACAGTGTCACCCGGATTGCCGACCTGGCCAGCAAGATAGACGAGACCGCCATGGATGACAGCCTGGCTCATGCGCGGGCCAACTTCCAGCCGTTTGATGTCGGACATGTTTGAATTCCTTCTTGTCTTGAAACAGACGCCCGCTCAGAACAAGCGGGCGGGATCGAGAGCGGCCACGACCTTTTCGGGCAGCTCGCTCGGGTGTTTGAGGCAAAGATCCGCAACGAGCCGGGACAGCGCCGGTGCCGTTTGTACGCCGTAGCCGCCCTGACCGGCAAGCCAGAAAAACCCTTCCGCGTCCGGCGCGAAACCGACCACGGGTGTACGGTCGGCAACGAAGCTGCGCAGGCCCGCCCAGTTCCGCTCAACGCGCGTGACGGACATGGTCACGGCCTGTTCGAAGCGGTGCAGCCCTTCGGCCAGAACCATGTCGTCGGCCCAGGCATCATGCGGTTCGACAGGATCTTCATCGGCGGGCGAAACCATGAACTTGCCGGCATCCGGTTTGGCATACCATTGCTCCGATGCGCTGGCGACGAGCGGCCATTTCGTGACATCGATACCATCCGGCGGCGGCACGATGGCCGCCGAGCGGCGCATGGGCACCAGGCCGACCTTGCGAACGCCTGCCAGACCCGCGATCTGATCCGCCCAGGCCCCGGCTGCATTGATGAGGACCGGCGCTTCGAAGGCCCCCTTGGGCGTCTCGACACGCCACTGCCCGCCGCTTCTGAGAATGCGTTGCGCGGGCGCTTCCGTGACGAACCGCGCCCCGGCCTTTCGTGCAAGCCGGGCAAAGCCCTGCAACAACCTGTCGACGTCGATATCTTGCGCGTCCCGCTCGATGGCAGCAGCGGCAATCGTTTCCTTGCGAAGCAGTGGAAACAGGGCGACAGCTTCTTCCGCCGTCAGGACTTCCATACCGTCGGCACCGTCCAGATAGGCCTTGAACGCGTCCAGTTCGTCCTCGGTCGCAATCAGCATTTCACCACGGGGCGACAGCAGGCTTTCCTCCGATATCCCTTCCGGGTTCTTCAGAACCGGCTCCGAAGCTGCATTCAAGGCCCGCAATGTGGCATTGCCGTAGTTTCGGATGAAGATGGCGGCGGAGCGACCGGTCGCGTGCCGGCCAAGCGCATCTTCCATTTCCAGCACGGTGACCTTTGCGTCCGGCGCAAGCCGTGCCGCAGCCCCGGTGCCGGCAATGCCGCCGCCGATGATCAGAAAATCCGATGTCTCGATCATGCGTCCTGGAACCCTTTCAGGAAACTGGTGAGGTTCTGGCCAAGTTCTTCCGACAGGTAACCGCCTTCCTGCACGAACAGCACCGGCAGGCCGAGCTTCGCGATGGCAGCACCAATCCGTCCGAACCCGGGTGTGGTGATGGCGAGTCCCTTGAGAGGATCTTTTTCATAAGCATCGAGCCCCAGGGCAACAACCAGAATATCGGTGCCGAAGGCCCGAATGTGGTCGAAGGCCGTTTCCAGGGTTTTCAGGTACTCGTCATCCCCGGTGCCGCGTGCCAAAGGCAGGTTGAGATTACAGCCCCGTCCCGCGCCCTCGCCGCGCTCATGGCCGTGGCCCCAGAAGAACGGATAGAACCGCACCGGATCGGCATGCAGCGAAACGGTGAGAACGTCACCGCGCTCATAGAAGATGCCTTGCGTACCATTGCCGTGGTGGACGTCGATGTCGAGGATCGCCGGACGCTTGCCTGCCTTCAGAAGCCTTTCGGCTGCAATGCCGGAGTTGTTGAGAAAACAGAAGCCGCCCGCCAGATCGGCGAATGCATGGTGACCGGGAGGGCGCGACAGCACATAGGCGGCCTGTTCCCCGGCCGCCATCAAGTCCGCGCCGTGGACCGCACTTTGGGCAGACCAATAGGCCGCTTCCCAGGTCCCGGCTGCGATGGGACAACTGGTATCGGCCTGGTGGAACCCGGCCTGACCGACTGCGGAGCGCGGATAACTTGCCGTGCGCCGGTCCGGATGAATGTTCGGAATGACCTCGTCGGATGCGCCCTCGATCCGGCTCCAGCGTTCATGGATGGTCTGAAGAAAAACGAGGTATTCCGCAGAGTGGAGAGCCGCAATCGGGCCGAGGCCGTGATCGTCCGGCACCTCGAAACGACAACCTGCCGCCTTGGCACCTTCGGTCAGGACCTCGATGCGCTTCGGCTGTTCCGGATTGGCCAGCCTGGTGCCGTTCGCCATGAAATGCTTGGGATCGTGCACCCATTGGCGGTCGTCAAATATGGCTTTCATGAGCGGTCCCTCAATTTGTCGAGTGCCGGTGCGCGCAGATCGAAGACGGTTTCGCCTTCCCGAGGCGCAAAACCGAGCCGTTCATAGAAACGGCGTGCATCCGGATTGTCGTGATAAACGGCGAGCTTCAGAAAGATCGGCGTCCAGCTATCAGGCGCAAGATCCAGACTGGCGGCAAGCAGGCGCTGGCCCAGCCCTTCTCCGCGCGCTTCTCCATCGACCCAAAGATCGGAAACATAGAGACCGGTGCCGCCACGCGTCGTCGAAAAGACAGGCGAGGCCTGCAACACCCCGAGCGTTCGGTCGTCAGACGGCCGGATCGCAAGCAGCGCGAAGAAGGCGGGTGTTTCCGAGAAACCGTGACGGATCACATCATCAAGACTGGCGACGTGAGTGTCGCCCATATCGGCCGAAAGCTGGAGCAGCGCTGCGTGAAGCCTTTCGGCATCAGCCCGCTCCGCCCGCCTGATCGTTATGTTGCTCATGATCAGAAGGCCGTCTCGCCGGCCCCTTTGAGGCCCAGCATCTGCCGGGCTTCTTCCGGTGTTGCGACCGTTCGCCCGAGTTCCTCGACAATCTTGCGGATCTTGGTGACCTGCTCCGCGTTGGAGCGGGCCAGCTCACCCTTGGCGATGTAAAGATTGTCCTCCAGCCCGACACGGACGTGCCCGCCCATGCTGGCAGCAATGGTGGCGAAAGGGATCTGCTGTCGGCCCGCAGCAAGAACGGAGAAGATATAGTCGTCGCCGAAAAGCTTGTCCGCCATCCGCTTCATGTGCTGCAGGTTTTCCGGGTCCGCACCGATACCGCCCAGAACGCCGAAGACGAACTGGATGAAGTACGGCGGCTTGACGAGACCCCGGTCGGCGAAGTGGCGCAGCATGTAAAGATGCCCGACATCGTAGCATTCGAACTCGAAACGCGCACCGCGCTGCTGGCCCATCTGTGTCAGCACGAATTCGATATCCCGCGGAGTGTTCTTGAAGACGAGATCATCCGTTCCGCGCAGGAAAGGCTGCTCCCAGTCATGAACCCACGCGTCGTAACGGTCGGCCAGCGGATAGAGCGCAAAGTTCATTGTGCCCATGTTGAGTGAGCACATTTCCGGTTCTGCCTTCAGCGGACCGGCAAGCCTGTCCTCCAGGCTCATGATGGCGCTGCCGCCGGTGGACAGGTTGAGCACCGCGCCGCAGCCCGCCTTGATCTCCGGAAGGAAGGCCATGAAATCGGCCTCCCGCGCCGACGGCTGGCCGGTTTCCGGATTTCGGGCATGAAGATGCAGGATTGCGGCGCCCGCCTCGGCAGCGCCTATCGCCTGGCCTGCAATCTCGGCAGGCGTCACCGGCAAGTGAGGCGACATGGTGGGTGTATGAATGGAGCCCGTGACGGCACAGGTGATGATGATCTTGTCTGTCATGTCTTGAATGTCAGCTGGCTCTGGCCCGTTGCTGCGAAATCCTGTCGAGAAACTGGCGGAGAGAAAGGTCGAGACCTTCGATGATCTCGGCAACATGATCCGGTGTCGAGATCATGGGCGGCGCAATCAGGAAGTGGTCGCCGCTGTAGCCGCCCCGCGTCCGGCGGGAATAGATGATAAGGCCGTTCTCATAAGCAATATCGACCAGTTCGTTGAAGGCGTTCAGTTCCTTTGCGAGCGGTCTCAGGCTTGCACGGTCCTCGACCAGTTCGAAGGCCAGCAACAACCCTTCGCCGCGTACGTCGCCGATGATCGAATAGCGGTCCATAAGCTTCTTCAGTTCGCTCTTCAGGAGCGCCCCGGTCTCGGCCGCGTTCTGGCACAGGTTTTCCCGCTCGATCTCCTCCAGCACCGCCAGACCGGCAGAGCAGGCAAGCGGATTGCCGGCATAGGTGAAACCATGCAGGAAACCGCCATTGTCGAGCACGTTGGTGACGATGTCCTTGTGCGCAATCATGGCGCCCAGAGGCGCATAACCAGCAGCAAAGCCTTTGGAGATCACCAGAATATCCGGATCGACATTCCAGTGTTCACCGGCGAAGAACTTTCCGGTCCTCCCGCCACCGGTCATGACCTCGTCATGGATCAGCAGGACGCCATAGCGCGTACAGATCTCGCGAATGCGTTGCATGTACCCCTTCGGCGGCACGAGCGCGCCGGTGGAGGCGCCACCAATCGGCTCGACAATAAAGGCCAGGATCGTTTCCGGGCCTTCGGACAGGATCTTTGCCTCCAGCATGTCGGCGTAGTGTCTGCCCGTTGCCTCGTCGTCCGGATCCAGTCCGTCGAGATAGGCACGCGGTGCCGGGATCTTCGGCATCGGCCGCATCATGGGGTCGAACGGCGCGGTAAGGGGTGCGTAGCCTGTCAGGGCCAGAGCGCCGAGCGTGCAGCCGTGATAGCTCGGTTCGCGCGAGATGATCTTGTAACGCTGCGCCTGTCCGATCGCGATGGCGTTCTGGCGGGCCAGCTTGATGGCGCTCTCCACCGCTTCCGACCCGCCGGAAACGAAGAAGACCTTTTCCAGCCCCTCGGGCGCCAGTGCGGCGGTCCTGGCGGCCAGCAGTTCCGCAGGCTCTGTCTCGAAATGGAGGCGGTAACCGAAGGTGGACTTGTCCATCTGCTTGCGCATTGCCTCCAGCACGCGCGGGTTGGAATGACCGATGTTGCAGACCATCGCCCCGGACGAACCGTCGAGATAGCGCTTGCCGTCGACGTCCCACATGTAGACGCCGCGCGCCTGGTCCAGAACAGGCCGGCGCTGACGAGACTGATAGAACAGATGAGAGGTTTGCGGACGGCTCATGAAGCAGCTCCAGGCAGGGCTGCGCAGTCGCGCGGACGGAAGCGAACGGAGACGTCCGAGCCTTCCTCGAAAGGGTGCTGATCGATCATGTTGATCACCTGAAGTTGCTGGTCGCCGACACGAACGAAATACCGTGCCGCCTGACCCTGGTAGTCCACCGCCTCGACCTTGCCGTCGAGCGCGATGCGATCATCCGCCGGAGCGGATTTTTCCGCCAGCAGAAGTTTTTCAGCCCGGATAACAAGCTGTGCAGGACCGGCCTGTGAAAGATTGGGGGCCTTTTCCCTCGGCACATTGATCTTGCCGAAGTAAGGCAGTTCAAGGGACAGCTCCTGCCCGTTCACCGCCTGGCACGTCGCTGGCAGAATGTTGGAGATGCCCAGGAAGCGCGAAACGAACTCGCTTGCAGGCGTGTTGTAAACCTCCTGCGGCGTGCCGATCTGCTCCACCCGTCCGTTGGACATCACCACGATCCGATCGGACATGGCGAGCGCTTCGGACTGGTCATGGGTAACGAAAACGGTGGTGATGCCGATCTGATGCTGGATGCGTTTCAGCTCGACGCGCATGTCCTCGCGCAGGTTGGCGTCGAGTGCGGACAGCGGTTCGTCCAGAAGCAGCACGTCCGGCTCTATGACGATGGCCCGCGCCAGCGCGATACGCTGCTGCTGACCACCGGAAAGCTGCTTGGGATAACGGTCGCTGACATGGGGCAGCTGAACCAGTTCCAGCGCATCGCGCACTTTCTTTTCGGCATCCGCCTTCGGGATGTCGCGATATTTCAGGCCGAAAGCCACATTTTCGGCAATCGTCTTGTGGGGAAAGAGCGCGTAGTTCTGGAAGACGAGACCAAGGTTTCGCCTGTGGATCGGCACATCGTTGATGCGTTGACCCTTGATGGTGATGTCGCCTTCGGAAGGGTCGATGAGACCGGCGATCATCCTGAGGGTGGTCGTCTTGCCACATCCGGAAGGGCCGAGCAGCGTTACGAAGCTTCCGTCCGGGATGTCCATGCTCATCCGGTGAACGGCGGTAAAGCCACCGAACTTCTTGACGATATTGTTGAGGGAAACCGCGCTCACGCAAATTCTCCAGGTCCTGGGGAGAAGACGACCTTCCGGCAGCAACTGCCGGAAGGTGCTGGGTCAGTGATGGGGCCGTACTGGGTTCAGTAACCCTTCTGGATCCGCCCGAACATCTTGGACCAGTCCTGTTCGTGGCTGTTCCAGTATTCCGGATTGGCGAAGGTCAGACCGTCAAGCGTGCCGGTCGGATCGAACGCCGGAAGGGTCGGGATCTTCTTGCCGAGATCAACCTTTGTCGGGTCAAGCGCCGGCGGGTAGTTCTGGCCTTCGGCGACCGCGATCGAGGTTTCGGGCGCCAGCATGAAGTTCAGAAGTTCCTCGCAAGCTTCCATGGGCGAGCCCTTGATCACGAACAGGCATTCCTGCCAGCCGAAACCGTTGGGCGGATCGATATAGCCGATGTCATGGCCCTGCTCCTGAAGGGCGTAGATCCGGCCGGACCAGCCCTCGGTAACGTAGATTTCCTCTTCGGCCAGAAGGCTCATCAGTTCCGCACCGGACTGCCAGTATTTCAACAGCAGATCGCGGTTGGTGCGCACAGCCTGCCAGACGGCATCCATATCCGTTGCGTTGTTCGGATCCTGGTCGGTCTGCAGCGATGCGTACCAGATGCGGGTGCGCCAGTCGGACCAGCCGCCGATCTTGCCCTTGTAGGCTTCGTCGATCAGGAGTTTTGCACCCTTTTCCTTGGCTTCGTCGTCGGAGATGTATTTCCGGTTATATGCAATGCCTGTGGTGCCGTAGTCATAAGGCACGCAGGACAGCTTGCCGTCGGTGACACCGCGGAAGACGTCGGTGAGTTTCGGGATCACGTATTTCAGGTTCGGGATGTTGTCCTCGTTGAGCGTCGAGTTCAGCCCGAGATTGACGTAGCGTGCGTAGTCGAAGACGCCTGACAGGTGCGCGATATTGTATTCGCCTTCCTGGCTGGCCTTGACGCGCGACAGATATTCATCACCGCCGCCGAACGTTCCGTCGACGACCTTGATGCCGGTCTTTTCGGTGTAGGGATCGAAGGCATATTTGCGGAAGGCTTCCGAGACGACCCCGCCCCAACCATCGAAGCGGACTTCCTCCGTCGCAGCCATGGCATGGCGGGCAAAGGGTGTCTGCACACCGTAGGCGAGACCGGCTGCCCCGATCAGGCCAAGGAACTTGCGGCGGTCGAGATCACCGTTGAGATAGCGTTCGCGCAGACGCTCATAGCGTTTGGTATTGTCCATCTTGTTTTCCACTCTGGTTCTTGTGTCGGTTTCTTGCTTTGATCGCGCGGTTCTAACCGCCGCGCTGCATGGCCATCCGCCGGGCGATTGCCAGCCCGAGAAGCGGCAGGCCGACGGTCAGGAAAATCATCACGGTGCCGAGCGCGTTGATCTCCGGGGAGATGGAATTGCGCAGCATGGCAAAGATCTGGGTGGGCACGGTTTCGACGCCGCCCGGCTTCCAGAACAAGGTGCCGGTGATATCGTCGAAGCTGATGGTGAAGGCGAAGAGCATACCCGCGAAGACCGCCGGGGCCAGCAGCGGCAGCGTGATCTGGAAGAAGGCCTGCACGGGACTTGCGCCAAGGCTGAGTGCGGCTTCCTCGTAGTCGCGGCGGATGCCGACAAGACGGGCCTGCACCACAAGGATGACAAAGGGCAGCGTGAAGATGACGTGCCCCATCAGGAGCAGGAAGAAGCTCTTGTTGATCGACAGGAAATTCAGGAACAGCAACAAGGCGACCGCCAGCACCACCTCCGGCACCAGGATCGGCGCAATCAGGAGGGTGGAGATCAGGTTGCGGCCGGGCACGTCGTAGCGCACCAGGGCAAGACTTGCCAGAACACCAAGTGTCGTGGAGATCAGCGCCGTCAGCGCACCAAGGACAATCGAGGTCTGGAATGCCCGCAGGATGGCGTCGTTTCCGGCCAGTTCGACGAACCAGCGGAACGAGAAGCCGGTCATCGGAAAGCTGCCGAACTGGCTGGCGTTGAAGCTGAGCAGAACCACCACCGCGACCGGCAGGAACATGAACAGATAGACCAGCAGCGTGTAGGCCCGGATCAGTTGCCACCCCATCAGCCAAGCCCCTTCATCAGTTGGCCCATGCCGAGATAGTGGTTGTAGATCAGCACCAGGGCGCCGAGGACGGCGAGCAGCATGAGCGAGAGCGCAGAGCCGAGCGGCCAGTTGAGCTGTGTGATGATCGCCTCGAAAACGAGGTTGGCGAACATGGCGTCCGTCGGACCACCCAGAACCAGCGGTGTGATGTAGGTGCCCGCACTCAGCACGAAACAGAGCAGACCTCCCGCGGCGAGCCCCGGCAGGGACAGCGGCAAGGTGACTTCCCGGAATGCCTGCCAGCGGGTGGAGCCGAGGGAACAGGCCGCGTCCTCCAGCGAAACGTCGATCCCTTCCAGCGCCACATAGACGTTCAACACCATGAAGGGCAGCAGGAAATGCACGAGGCCAAGGATCACGGTCGGCTCGTTGTAGAGCATCTGGACCGGTTCGGAGACGATGCCGAGGTTGAGCAGGGCCCAGTTGACCGCACCGGATACACCCAGGATGTTGATCCAGGACATGGTCCGGATGATGTAGCTGATCCAGAAAGGCAGCATCAGCAACAGTAGCAGCAAGGCCTTGTTGCCTCGTGAACGGGCAATGAAATAAGCCGCCGGATAACCCATGGCGGCACAGGCAAATGTGGTGATGGCGGCAATCCGCAACGTACCGAGCAGGATGTCCCGATAGAAGGGATCGGTCAGCGCCTCGTTCCAGTTGTCCAGGTAAAAGCCCGCCTGGTCAGCGCCCGTGGCCGTGCGCAGCCAGAACGAATAGACGACAATAAAAACAAGCGGCACGAAAAGCAGCAGCCCCACTGCTGTGAGCGCAGGGGAAAGGAGTATCCATGGCTGTCGTTTTTCCCGCGCCTCGACGCTCATGCGCTCAAACCCTGCCAGATGCCTTGTCAAAATTGCTTGACTTCAGCGTCGCAGGCAGGTGTTCATTGATCAAATAGATAATGAAAATTATAACTATAGATCTAATCAATGGCTGATGGATTACGCCCTATCCAGGCGGAACGGCTTGCCCGCGAACTGGACTGGAACCTGCTGAGAACCTTCATCGTCCTGGCCCAGTCCGGAAGTGTGACGCGGGCGGCTGACAGACTGCGCCTCAAGCAGCCCACCGTTTCCAGCGCACTGAAGCGGCTGGAGGACCGGTTGGGACGCAAGCTCATCAATCGCAAGCCGGGTCAGTTCGAGCTGACGGAAGCCGGCCAATTGCTGTTGAAGGAAGCCATCGAGATCCAGGGTTCCATCCTGAGGCTCGGGACCCTGATGCGCGACGTCACCGACGAGATCCGCGGCCACGTCGAAATCGCCATGGCCAGTCACGTGGTTTCGCCTCTCTATGACGACACCCTGCGCGAGTTTCACGAACGGCACCCGGCAGCAACACTCACCATCAACGTTTCGGCCAGCAAGGACGCACTGGAAGCCGTTACGTCCCGCCGGGCTTCGCTCGCCGTCTGCCTGGTGCGCGAACGCAATCCAAAGCTTGAGTACCTGCGCCTTTTCCGGGAGTTTTTCGGCCTCTTCTGCGGTCCGCCTCACCCGCTTTACGGCAAGACCAACCTGACAAAGGCCGATCTTGCCGGCCAGTCCGCCGTCAGCTTCGTGACCGACCGGCTGGAAGACGCCCTTCGTCCGGTAACGCTGATGCGGGCGGAAGCGGATCTTGAAGACCGGATCGTCGGCACATCGGCCAACCTGGAAGAAGTCCGGCGCATGATCATTGCCGGACTGGGCATCGGCCCCTTGCCTGTCCACGTTGCCAAGCGGGATATTCGAGAGGGTCTTTTGTGGCAACTCCCACCCTATGACGCGCTGCCGGAGATCGACGTTCATGTGGTCTGGAACCCGAAGGCGAAACTGAACCGCGCCGAACAGGCTCTTCTGGACATGCTGCTGGAAAAGATAAGGCTCACGCCGATAGAGGAGCGGACCTATCGCTGACACATATCGCGGAGCATTGGCCTGCCGGCTTCTTTACCAACCCGAGCGACCAATACGGGAAACCCGGCAGCGGCCCGTTGCATTCCCCCGCTGACGTTGTAAAACTTTCAGGACGCTACGAAAATTGGCGATCAACGCCGTCCGGGTCGAAGGGGTAGGAAGATGAATGGTGTGCGGTTCGCCTGGAAAATGCTCTTCCTTGCGCTGGTGACAGTGGTCCTTATTCAGTCGCCTGCCAATGCATCGGAAGAATTCTTTGAAGGCGGCTGGACCCTGCAACGGGATGCATCTTCCCTGCGCTTCCAGTCGGTCAAGAACCTGACCATTGTGGAATCCAGTTCCTTCGCGGAATTTGAAGGCGGCATAGACGATGCCGGCAACGCCAGCGTCCGCATCTTCCTTGACTCAATCGATACGAAAATCGACCTCAGAAACGTGCGCATGCGGTTTCTCTTCTTCGAAACGTTCGAGTTCCCTGAAGCCGTCATCTCGACGAAAATTGATGCGTCAGCCCTGGCTGATCTTCCGACCGTCAAACGCAAGACGATCCCGCTTGCCTTCAATCTCGACCTTCACGGCGTCTCAAAACCGTTCGAGGCCAATGTTACGGTGACCTATCTGAGCGAAGACCTGGTTGCCGTTTCGAGTACCGCGCCGGTGTCTGTCGCAGCTTCCGACTTCGCCCTCGGTGGCGGTATCAAGAAGCTCGAGGAAGCCGCCGGCGTCGTCATCGTGCCATCGGCAACGGTCTCCTTCGATTTCGTCTTCGCCCGCAAATCGGGCGAAACGGACGAGGACGATGCCGACGATCAGACCCAGCAGGCGGCCGCTTCTCAGCCAGCTGCAAGCACCGCGCTTGAACTGGAAGGCAACCTGGATAACGAGGCTTGCACCGGCCGGTTCGAGATCCTGTCCCGCACGGACAACATTTACTTTCCAAGCGGCAGTTCGCAGCTTGATCCGCGAAGCCAGCCACTCCTGAACAGCCTCGTTGACATCATCATGAGATGCCCGGAGCTGACCATTGAAGTCGGAGGACATACCGACAGTGATGGCAGCGATACATCAAACCTGGCCCTGTCCGAACGCCGGGCGGGCGCGGTCAAGCAGTATCTTGTCTCCAAGAACGTTCCCGACAGCAGGATCAGGAGTGTCGGGTATGGCGAAAGCCGTCCCGTCGCTCCGAACACCTCCGCGGAAGGAAAGCAACGCAACCGGCGGATAGAGTTTGTCGTTGTCGAATAGGTCCAACATGCACCGCTTTGCAATCGCAATCCTCCTGGCACTGACAGTGACCATCGGCGCGATGTCTGAGAGGGCTCACGCGGAACCGCGGCTGGCTCTGGTTGTCGGCAATGGCGCCTACACGACCGTGACGCCGCTGGACAATCCGGTAAACGACGCAAGCCTGATGGCCGACGCGCTGCGCAAGGTCGGCTTCGAGGTTACCCTCGTCACCGACTCCAGCCAGAACGAGATGATCACGGCGATTTCGCAGTTCGGCAGCAAATTGCGAGCCGCGGGCGAGGACGCAACCGGGCTGTTCTATTATGCCGGCCACGGCGTGCAATCGTTCGGTGCAAACTTTCTCCTTCCGGTCGATATCGAACTTCAGGACGCTGCCGACCTCAGCCTGGTCGGGGTCCCTGCGCAGGCCGTTCTGCGGCAGATGTTCTCGGCACGGAACCGGACCAACATCGTCATTCTGGATGCCTGCCGAAACAATCCGTTCGTTTCCATCCCGGACCTCAGCGACAACGGTCTGGCAGAAATGAAGGCCCCCAGAGGCACCTTCCTCTCCTATTCCACCGCACCGGGCGACATCGCGCTTGATGGTATCGGCGGCAACAGCCCCTTCACCGAAGCGCTGGCCCGGCACATGCCGACACCTGGCATGCCCGTCGAAACCCTTTTCAAGGCGGTGCGGGTCGATGTTCTGAAGGAGACCGGCAACCAGCAGACCCCGTGGGATACATCCTCCCTCACCGTTGATTTTCAGTTTGTCCCGGCAAAGGCTCCCTCTGCCGAGGAAGTCGAGCTGCGCCAGATCTGGGACACGGTGAAACTCAGCAAGGACCCCTTGCAGGTCCTCTTGTTCCTGCGCGCGCACCCGGACAGCCGATACTCCGCAGAAGCCAGGGAACTCCTGACGGCGCTGATGGAGAAGGAAACGCAGCCCACCGCGCAGGCGGCACCTGCCCCACAACAGGAATCCGAACCTGCCACGCCTCAGACAAGCGAGCGTGACATGATCGAAACAGCGCGCCGAGAGGGAACCGCAAGCGCCTATCAAACCTATCTGGATGCATATCCGAACGGTGCCTTTGCCGAACTCGCACGCCTGGAGCTGCAAACGATCGTCAACAAGGAGCAGAGCACGGACCCGGTCGCCAGTCAGCCGCTGCAGGAAGACGCGCCGGCCATCGCCGAGCAAGGCTCACCTGCCGCCGATCCGGGGGGGCCGTCAGCCGTCATAGCATTCAACGCCCCCCTTGCCATGGGAGAGCCGGATATCGCCACCCGAAGCATTTCGGAGCTGATCACCGGATCGCCGAAATTCCCGCCGATCGAGGGCCTGCCGGAAGCGGTCTGGAAGGACAAGACTTGTGCCGCCTGTCATCAATGGGAGCAGGCGAACCTGTGCGACCAGGCCAAGACCTATGTCACAGACAAGTCCAGAACCATAGAGAAACAGCACCCCTACGGCGGCTCTTTCAAGAATGCGTTGCGGCTTTGGGCCGAACAGGGGTGTCCGTAACTTCGACGCCGGTTCCGTAGCGATCCGACGTGTTTTCGCGTGCCTCGGTTACTGCGATTTCGAGATCACCGCATAGTCGGAGTAGCCGGCGTAAAGGCTATGGAAAGAGGCAACTGCGCCGATGCTGGCAGCCAGGGCTTTCAACTCGCCTTCCAGGTCGGCTCGTGGAGATACGTGGAAGGATTTGAGCCAGGCAAACAGGACGCGCTTGAACCAGCCAGGCAAGCGTTCCTGCTGACCGAAATCGACCACGTGGATCCGCCCGTCCGGCGCCAGCCGCGCGGCACCTGCCGCCAATGCTTCGCGCCAGATCGGGATCATGGACAGCGTATAGGAATAAAAGACGCGGTCGAAAGCCGGAACACCAAAACCTTCCGTTGCCGCCGGGTTTGCGGCATCGCCTTCCACAAGCGTGATCCGGTCTGTCAGGCCTGCCTTGTCGATGTTCTTCTGGGCGGTTTCCAGCATGTTCCTGGAAATGTCGAGACCGTAGAAACGAACGTCCGGATAGGCTTTTGCAGCCGCAATCAGGTTCCGGCCGGTGCCGCAGCCAAGTTCCAGCACGACGCCGTCTCGCGGCGGCTGAAGCTCTCGGATCAGCTTGTCGCGCCCGAGCAGGTAGAACTTGCGGGTCAGGTCGTAAAAATGGCGCTGATGGCGATAGACGGCATCCATCAGCCGGGCTGTTTCGACGGCTTGGGTCATGACGCTATGTTTCCGTACGCAGGACGGCCAGCTTAGCCGTTGAACACATAAAGATGGAAGCCACCATAAATGGAGGAACGGTCCTGACGGCCAAGCTCCAGGCTTTCCTCTTCCTCGTAGGTCCAGCGGTTCAGGATCTGGTCGGATACGCGGCCCGGCAGAAGTGTCGGTTCGGCAGCGGTGCGGAAGATGACCCGGGCACCTGGAAGCGCGGTCCGCGTTATCTCGGTCCAGAGTGCATTGAGCTGATGGTCTGTCATCCAGTCCTGGGCGTCCAGCAGCACATAGGCGTCAAGCGTATTGTCCTGAACCGACTGAAGGTGTTCGGTCAAATTGCGATTGAGCACACGGACCCGGCCCGCACGCTGACGGATTTCCTCGAAATGCTCGCGCTTTAGGTATGGCGGCAAAGGCCCGGCCGGACCGGTGCTGTCCTGACCGCTTGGAGCATAGCCACGGCCGAAGGCCTGCCAGGCGAAATAGTTGTCCTGCATGGAGAAGTCGCAAGCGAGTTTCTCAAGCCGCTGACGCAGAACCGCAGACATGTCGCGTTCGGCACTGGCCGATACCAGGGCGTCATACTGCGCCGGCGGAATGCCGAGGCCGTAGAGCGACATCTTCTTGGACGTAGCCCAGCGCACCAGACGCTTGTCGAACAGCGGTGCCAGTGCGGTATCGAAGAAGGTGCGCTGTTCTTCCAGCGACCTGGTCTTGACCATGTGCTTCGGATCGATGCCATAGAGCCTTGCGATCAGGTGTCCCGCCCCGATGCAATAGCCCAGCAAACCGTGATGATAGAGGTCGCGCGAGAACAGCGTGATCCTCTTGCGGCCCCAATTGGCCATGTCACGGCCTTCCCAGTAGGCGACCGTTTCAGGATCGAGCTTGTCTTTCAGGAAACGCTGATAAGCGGCAACATTGGCCTTTTCGTCTGCTTCACCGAAGAACCTGTAGAAGACCTCGTAATTCGGCAGATGTTTGGCTGCCGCCAGTTTCAGCCGGCCCAGCGCCACATGTGCACGGTTGAGGTCCACCGCAGTGATCTCGGCCGGATTTGCCGTCAGGTAGGACATGACGTTGCAGCCGCCCGACGCGATCGTGATCATTCGGGAGTCCGGCGTCAGGCGAAGAGCCCTCATGTCGACATCCGGATCTTCCCAGATCTGTGGATAGACAAGGCCCTTGAAAGCGAATGTGAACAAGCGCTCGAGAAAACCGTCCTTGGAGGTGGCTTCGGAACGGTGAACCGCATTCTTGAGACGTTTCTTCGATGCGGTGAGCGTGCTCTGCGCCATGTCTTTCTCCCGAGTCACCTGCGCCAATAAACTGCCTTCCGATACGTGACGGACGCGACAGTTTGGTGACGTTTGCGGAGAATCGAGCCGTTATCCGGATAATAAACCGCCGGTGAAGACTTGCCTCGGCAGTCAGGAGCGTCTTCATCGATGGGAAGCCTTCCTAGCGGAAACGAAACAAAAAAGCCCCCGCCGAAGCGGGGGCTGTATTTCCGTCCAGACCGTTGGGAGATCCGAACCTAGCGCGTGATAACCACGAAGTCGGTGCCAAGACCCGTGTTGCGGGTGAAGTTTCGGTCCGTGACCGTCAGGGACGAACCCGGGGTCAGCATCCTGGAAACTTCAAGCGCGACCTTCTTGGACATCTCGATCCGGTCGAGAACGTCCATCGACGCGCCACCGCGTTCACCTTCGGCAGATACCGCCATCCACTCGACCGACGAGTCTCCTGGCTTGAAATCCATGGCGGTGAAAACGTGCGTTCCGATTTCCTGGTCGATATCCTTGATCGAGACAGGGGCGGAATAGACATCGCGGAACTTGCGACGGATCCGCAGCGTTGCATTCTTCGGCTCTTCGTATCCGGCATCGGCATGGATGCGGAACTCAAGCGCATTGGTCAGATGACCGGTTACCGGCAGCTCGGCACCTTCCTGGTACAGGCTGATTGCTGCACGGGTCTTGCGGCCCATGACACCGTCTTCCGGACCGGCATTGAAGCCCATCTGGTTGAGCAGCTGTTGCAGCACCTGAATGCGGCTTGGTGCTTTCTGCGGCGTGATGATCATCCGAAGAGGCTGATCGAAATAAGGATTTTCCGGCTGTACTGCCGGCAGGTTAGCCTGCAGGGGCGCTTCCTGAATGGCACCACGCAGAGCCGGATCGGCTGCAATGGTCTCGTCCGTCAGGCTTGCGACCTCGGTTTCAGGCACATAGGGCTGCGGCAATACAGCGTGATGCACACCAAGCGGGTTCGCCTCGCCCCGTGTCACGACAACATGCATGCCGCGCTCGGTCATGCTGTAAAGCGACTGTGCAAAGGCTTTCGGAAGACGAATGCAACCGTGCGAAGCCGGATAGCCGGGCAACCTGCCGACATGCAGGGCAATACCCGACCATGTCAGACGCTGCATGAATGGCATCGGCGCATTGTCGTAGAGGTTGGAAAAGTGCTTGCGCCTCTTTTCCAGAATGGAAAACACACCGGTCGGTGTGCTGTGGCCGCGCTTCCCGGAGGAAATCGACGACACTTCGATCAGATCCAGGCCGCGATAGACCTTGATCTTCTGCTCGTCCAGCGACACCAGCATGTGCAATGGCGGTTCGCTTGCCACATCCGTTTCCGGAGCGGCGTCACGCGCGAATGCGGCCGACATGGCGGCGAACGAAATAACTGCGGCACCGGTCAAGTTGAGCAGCGAGCGCTTGTGCCTGCTCCGGCTATTCATTTCCAAAGACAACATCCCTGAGCTCCCCAACGCAAATACCCATAAAGCTCGATTAAAACTGTAACCAACATCTGTGTAGATCGGGTTAGGAAACACGGTTACTTATTGGTTTCCTTCGACCTTTCAGCCGCAAAGTCGCACATTACCCAGCTCGCGGCTGTTATTCACATCACATTTTGTACAGCTAGCAGCCGCAACGTGAACGGCGCCTGAATGGGAAAAACGGCCCATTCACGCCAACGGTTCCCGCAGGAGTGGCTTTTCTCAGGCTTTCAGTCCGTCCAGGAAACGGACAGGTTCGCCGCGCGAAGGTGTCGTCAGCTCGCCGTCCCACATGACGCGCTGCCCGCGGACAACAGTCCCAACTGGCCAGCCGGTAACGTCCTTGCCGTCATAAGGTGTCCAACCGCACTTGGAGGCAATCCACTCGTTGCGGATCGTTTCCTTGCGCTTCATGTCCACCACGGTGAAGTCGGCATCGTAGCCGACTGCGATCCGGCCCTTGAGCGCCGTCTGGAAAAGACGGGCCGGGCCTGCACTGGTCATGTCGACAAAACGCGCGAGGCTGAGGCGGCCTGCGTTGACGTGATCCAGCATGATCGGAACCAGCGTCTGCACACCGGTCATTCCCGACGGGGACGCCGGATAGGGCTTCTGCTTTTCTTCCAGAAGATGCGGGGCATGATCGGAACCGAAGATGTCGAGAATGCCCTGCTGCAAGGCCCACCAGAGACGTTCCGAGTGGCGCGGTGCACGCACCGGCGGGTTCATCTGAACCAGCGTACCCAGCCGGTGGTAGGCTTCGTCCGTCAATGTCAGGTGGTGCGGTGTCACCTCGATGGAGGCGACATCCTTGTGGTCGATCAGGAAATCGACCTCCTCTGCCGTAGACAGGTGCAGAATGTGGATCTTGGCGCCGGTTTCGCGCGCAATGCCCACAAGACGCTGGGTGCACTGAAGTGCTGCGATCTCGTCACGCCAGATCGGATGGGAGCTTGGGTCGCCTTCAACACGTTCTCCCTGACGTTCGCGCAGGCGAAATTCGTCCTCGGAGTGGAAGGCCGCCCGGCGGCGGGTTACGGACAGGATTTCCTTCACGCCCTGGTCGTCTTCCACCAGAAGGTCGCCGGTGGAAGACCCCATGAACACCTTGATGCCCGCTGCCGCCGGCAGTCGTTCCAGGTCAGGAATGTCCTTGACGTTATCCCGCGTACCGCCAACCCAGAAGGCAAAGTCGCAGTGCATGCGGTGGTGTCCGCGCTGCACCTTGTCGGCAAGGGCTGCCTCGGAAGTCGTCAGCGGATTGGTGTTCGGCATCTCGAAGACCGCGGTAACGCCGCCCATGACGGCAGCACGGGAACCGGATTCCAGGTCTTCCTTGTGGTCGAGACCGGGCTCGCGGAAATGCACCTGGGTGTCCATAACGCCCGGCAGGACATGCAGCCCCGTGCAATCGACCGTTTCGCCTGCCTGTGAAGCGTCGAAGGAGCCTATGCCGACAATCCGGCCGCCGCGAACAGCGACATCACGCTGCCCCTCGCCGTCCTGATTGACTACGGTTCCGCCCTTCAGGATCAGGTCATAGGTCGCGCTCATGTGGCTCCTCCGCGTTAATTCGGGTCTATCGGCAGGTCTATTCAACGGGCTTATACGCGGCCCTGCGGCAAAGGACCAGACAGGGGTCGACAGATTCAGAACCTTGCCCACGGTGGGGAAAGCGCCTATGTGGCACTCAAGTGAAACTGGCCAGTCAACCTTTCTGAATCAGTCATCCGTTCCATGGAGCCTGCCGTGTCGACCCTGTCCTATGCCCACCTGTCCGACCGCTCGTTGATCCGCGTTGGCGGTGCCGAGGCACAGCATTTCCTGCAAAACCTGGTGACGGCAGATATCGACGGCATGACGGAAGGCGGCGCACGCGCAGGTGCCCTGCTGACGCCCCAGGGCAAGATCCTGTTCGATTTCCTGATTTACCGCGTCGAAACCGGGTATCTGCTGGATGCCCCCTCTGAAACGGCAGCCGACCTTCTGAAACGGCTGACATTCTATCGGCTGCGGGCAAAGGTGGAACTGGAACTGCTGCCTGAAGACGTCGGAGTGATTGCGGTTTGGGATGACGCTTCGGAAGCGGGCAACGCTTTGAACCTTGGTCTGGAGGCAGCCCTGGCCTGCGTCACGGATCCGCGGCTGCCAGCGCTCGGGATGCGCATTTCCGGTTCAGTGGCTGATCTTTCCGCAATGCTCGACGGTTCACCCGCGGACGTTGCAGCCTATGATCTTCACCGCATTTCAAAAGGCGTGCCGGAAGGTCTGAAAGACTACGACTACTCGGATATTTTCCCTCACGATGCCGATCTAGATCAGCTTGGCGGTGTCTCCTTTTCCAAGGGATGTTACGTCGGTCAGGAAGTGGTTTCGCGCATGCAGCACCGGGGCAGCGCCCGCAAGCGGTTCGTTCAGATCGAAAGCGGCGCGATGCTCCCCGAAAAGGGCGCCGATATCATGGCCGGCGGCAAATCCGTCGGGGCGCTCGGGTCCAGTGCCGGTACCGGCGACAGCGCTGTGGGCCTTGCCCTGCTCCGTCTTGACAAGGTAGCCCAAGCCAAGGACAACGGCATCCCTCTGCAATGCGGTGACGCGGAGATTCTGGTCAAGGTGCCCGACTGGGCATCGTTTTCCTTGCCGGAGCCCAGCACCGCGGACTGAAACCGCGAGATCTTTGAGGACCGATGGCCTCTGCCCGAACCGACCAGCCCCCGCGCGCCTGGCAGCGCATGTTGTCCGGCAGACGGCTCAATCTTCTGGACCCCTCACCGCTTGACGTCGAGATCTCCGACATCGCTCACGGCCTTGCCCGTGTCGCCCGCTGGAACGGACAGACCTATGGCAACCATGCCTTCTCGGTCGCGGAACATTCGCTGATCGTAGAAGACATCGCCATGATGCTGAAACCGGACCTGCCGCCGCACTGGCGCCTGGCTGTTCTGCTGCATGATGCGCCGGAATATGTCATCGGTGACATGATATCTCCCTTCAAGTCCGTCATCGGTGAAGCCTACAAGGGAGTGGAATCCCGCCTGCAGGGGGCAATCCATCTGCGGTTCGGTCTGCCCGCGGCAATTCCCGTGACCGTGAAGAAGCTCGCAAAGCGCGCCGACATCATCTGTGCCTATTTCGAGGCTGTGGAACTGGCCGGTTTCGACGAAGACGAAGCTGCCAAGATTTTCGGCAAGCCACGTGGTTTTCCGCTCGATGCGAACGGCAAGTTGCGTTACGGCCTTGAGCCTCTGCCGGTGAAATCTGCCCAGGAAATGTTCATGCAGCGCTTTGAAGCGATCGAAGCCCTGCGCGAAGCTGGGAACAACCCGAAAAGCAGACAAGCTAACGGGTGACCTTGCCCACGAATGACCCTAGTTTATTGACGGATACGAAGAACCGGTTCTGTCATGCTGCACGTTTGTTCCCTGTCTAAATTGCCCGAAACGGTGGTCTCCACCGGCGCCAAATCCGTGATCACCCTGATCAACGCCGAAATGAACGTGCCGACACCCGTCGGTATCTTGCCGGAGCGCCATCTGTTTCTTGCCTTCAACGACATTGTAACGCCGGTGAAGGGGCTGATTCCGGCCAGTGAAAGGCAAGTGGAGGCTTTTCTGTCCTTCGTGAGATCCTGGGACCGGCAGGAACCGCTGGTGATACACTGCTGGGCAGGCATCAGCCGCTCGACGGCCGGTGCCTATGTGGCAGCTTGTGCGCTCAACCCGAATGCGGATGAATACGATCTTGCGAAGATCCTTCGGGCGCGGTCGCCGTCGGCCACACCGAACGCCCGGATTGTTGCGATGGGCGACAAGATCCTCGGCCGTGATGGCCGCATGATCGACGCGATCCGGGGCATCGGCCGCGGTGCAAATGCCTTTGAAGGCAACCCCTTTGTCATGCCAATCGACTGACGACCAACCACGGAGACGCAATGCCCCACCGGCAAGCCAATATTGAAATCGGATTGAATGCCGTCATCGTATCGGTTGCCGGAGGCCTGCCCCAGATCGTTCACGTGAACGATGCGAAGGAGGCCAGTACACAGACAGGCCAGCAAACCGGAGGAGAGAGCGGCACGACCGCGCCGGGTGAGGCAACACTCGACAGCCTTCCGTTTGGTCCATTCGACCCGATCCGTCACCGCACCTTCGAAATCGGCCTGCGTTCCTGGGTGGAAAACCAGACCGCGCTGAGGTTGGGATATGTCGAACAGCTTTACACTTTCGGCGACCGTGGCCGGCACCGGGTCTTCGGTGATGAAGGACCGCATGTGGTTTCGGTCGGATATCTGGCTTTGACACGTCAGACCCCGGATTCGGAAAGCATGCTCCTGCGGCACGATTCGGCATGGCGTTCCTGGTACGACTATTTCCCCTGGGAAGACTGGCGCACCGGGCGTCCCGATGTCCTGGATCGGGACATTCTGCCGGCTCTCGACGCCTGGTCCAGCGAACCGCCGCCTTCGGGTGAGCCGCCCAAACCACTTGGGCGTCAGGAACGGGTGCGCCTTGCCTTTGGCACCGGCGGGACTTCCTGGGATGAAGAAAGGGCGCTGGAGCGGTTCGAACTTCTTTATGAGGCTGGCCTCGTCGAAGAAGCCCGGACCGATGGACGGCCAGCGGCCCTGCGGCGGTCAAACCTGCCTTTTCTCGGCGCGTCGATGCGCTTCGACCATCGCCGGGTGCTGGCGACAGCCATTTCCCGGTTGCGCGGCAAGTTGAAATACCGACCGGTGATCTTCGAACTGATGCCGGAGACCTTCACGCTCACCGAGCTTCAAACCTCTGTCGAGGCCATTTCGGGACGCCATCTGCACAAGCAGAATTTCCGCCGCCTGGTAGAAAACGCCGACCTTGTCGAACCGACCGGTGCAACGTCGACCGCGACCGGGGGCCGCCCGGCCGCCCTGTTCCGGTTCCGCCACCAATTGTTGAGCGAACGGCCTGCCCCCGGGCTTCGTGTAGGCGGGCGCTGACGGCTTTCTGCGATTTTTTTCGACACGGCCATTAAAGTTAAGTCCTTAGTAATATTAACCATAACTCCTCCTATCGGCGCGAAAACTTCCACGATTTTCCACGAATTCCAGTCTTATTAACGCTCTTTCAAGGTTAAGCAGACATCTTCAATTTCAGCGTCGTTGTTTACACAGCGTTCACGCTGTTCGTCCGGCGTTTTCGGGACGATGTGTAACGAGTTGGAGTTGGCTGCGTATGTCTGGCCTTAAGTCCCGCAACGGAAAGCGGTTTTCTTCTAAAGTGACACAAGATTTCGGCCCGGTCCGTGCGCGTATGCGCCGGCTCAAATATGTTCTTGTTGCCTGCCCACTGGTCTGGCTCGGTATCGGCGGATCGGTTGGAAACCAGGACATCTTTTCGCTCGTCAACTCGCGCAAGGCGGAATCGCCGCGCTGGATGATGTATCTTGAGCCAGCGAATTTCACGACGAAGGTTGCACCGAAACTGGCGCTCGGCACGACGCCGGTACCCGACCATATCTCTGCACCGATCCTGACACTGACGTCGGCAGATGAAGATTTCGAGGCCAGGCCACTCGTCGGTTTTGAAGAGGTCGCCATGAACGCCAGGCCGACCGAAGTGCCCGATACGATCCTCACCAACAGCACCGCCAAAAGCGACCGCCTGATCACGATGGCGCCGGACCGCCAGATGGTCGACAGGGCAGCCGGCAATCTCTACGCCATGTCGAGCCTGATCTCGACGGAGAAGAAACACGAGGATCTGCCGCGCGTCGCCTTCGTCAAGGCACAGCCGCTCAACTCCCAGGAAACCAGCATGCTCGCCAGCAACGGCAAGGATGGTTTCCCGGAAGGTGGGCCGTTGGACCTGCAAAAGGTCATGATGGCGCGCAATGCCGCTGCCGCCAGCTTCTCCCTCGTTTCCGCCTACGCTCCTGAAAGCGTGAAGGAAACCAAGGAACCCTTCGACGCGCTGTTCGGCGCTGCCATGTACGAGCAGGAGCTGCCGCCGCCGGAAGATCCCGACAACCCGCATTGGTGGGCGCAAAAGCCCCTGCCACTGTCCGTTGGAGACAAGAAAGAGCAGCGCTGCCTTGCCGAGGCCATCTACTTCGAAGCTCGCGGTGAAAGCGAAGATGGCCAGGTGGCCGTCGCGCAGGTCGTGTTGAACCGAGTCAAGAACCCGGCCTACCCGGACAGCATCTGCGGCGTCGTTTACCAGAACCGCCACAAACGCAACCGCTGCCAGTTCTCCTTTGCCTGCGATGGTATCAAGGATCGCATTTCCAGCCCGACCGCCTGGGCAACCGCCCAGAAGCTGGCAAGGGATGTCGCTGACGGCAAGCGCTATTCGAAGATGGTCGACGCTTCGACCCACTATCATGCGACCTACGTCAACCCGCGGTGGGCGAAGTCCATGGCAAAACGCGGCAAAGTCGGCCTGCACATCTTTTACAAGACCTACGCCGGCGGCTGGAACTGATCCTGCCGCCCGGGGCCTTCCCCACGTCCTTCTTCGGCCTGCTCGTGCCATAGGCGTCCTCAGATGCCTGTGGCCCGTGCTTTCCCGTCAGTCGCTCGACTTGAAGACGTTGGTGACCACATAGGTTGCCAGAAGGACGAGATGAAACCCCAGAAGGGCGGCAACCTGAAGCGGTGTGGTCTGGGAAAATTCCAGAAGTTCGCTCAATACGTGGATCGATGAGATGATGATGATCGTCGAAACGATCCGGTGCTTCATCCGCCTGTAGGCCTTCTCGCCCTGCTGGATGTAGTCATCGCCCTGCACAAGGGCCTTCAGCCGGAAGGTGTTGTAGGTGTTGGTCGCCACCATGATCACCAGATTGGCGATGAACACCATGTCGAGCAGATTGAGAATCAGCAGGATCGTCTTCTTGCGGTCCAGAAACTCGAAGCTCTGGATCGCGTCGTAGATATCGACGAAGAAGGTGACGAGAAACAGCACCATGGCAACAGACAGACCGGCCAGGATCGGAACCTGCGCGTAGCGGGTCAGCCTGATTACCGGATCGCTTGCCGAGATCTTGCGGTCTTCGTTCTCACGTTCACTCATGTGCCTGCCCCGACTGTCCTTCTTCAGAGCTAGCACGAGTATGGATTGCAGACCAACCCGGAAGGTCGGCCTGCAAACTGCATTCACGGCCGGCATCTAACGCCGGCCGGATCAAACGGTTGAGATCAAGCGGTTGCGAAAGTGTCCTTGAACTGCTCGCGAAGAACGTTCTTCTGGACCTTGCCCATGGTGTTGCGCGGCAGGCTGTCGACCAGAACAAGCTTCCGCGGATGCTTGAAACGGGCGAGCGATGTTCCGGCAACAGCAAGGATCGCGTCCAGATCGGGCGTTTCCGGGCTATCCGGCACCACCAGGCCCAGCACTGTTTCTCCGAAATCGGAATGCGGCACACCAATGACGGCGCTTTCCCGAACCCCGGGCTGGGCATCCAGGATCAACTCGATTTCCTTCGGGTAGATGTTGTAGCCGCCGGAAATGATCAGGTCCTTGTTGCGCCCGACGATATGGACATAGCCGTCTGCGTCGATCATCCCGAGATCACCGGTGATGAAGAAGCTGTCCTCCCGCAATTCGGCAGCGGTCTTCTCCGGCATCTGCCAATACCCCTTGAAGACGTTCGGGCCGCGCACCTCTATCTGGCCAACCGTTTCGGCCGGCAACGTGTCGCCCGTCGCGGGGTCCGTGATCTTCAGTTCCACGCCCGGGAGCGGGAAACCGACCGTCCCGGCGCGGCGCTCGCCTTCATACGGGTTGGAGGTGTTCATATTGGTTTCGGTCATGCCGTATCGCTCCAGGATCCGGTGACCGGTCCTTTCCTCGAACTGCCGGTGCGTTTCGGCAAGCAGCGGCGCGCTTCCGGAAATGAACAGCCGCATGCCCTTTGTGAGGTCCGCCGTAAAACGCTCGTCCTGAAGCAGTCGGGTGTAGAAGGTCGGCACACCCATCATCGTCGTTGCCTTGGGCATCAGATCGATCATGGCGTCGAGATCGAATTTCGGCAGGAACAGGATGGCACCACCAGCAGCCAGCGACACGTTGGTCGCAACGAAAAGCCCGTGAGTGTGGAAGATCGGCAAGGCATGCAGCAGCACATCCTTGTCGGTGAAGCGCCAGAGTTCCGCCAGGGTGGCGGCATTCGACAACAGGTTCGCCTGTGTCAGCATTGCCCCCTTGGACCGCCCTGTCGTGCCGGAGGTGTAAAGGAAAGCGGCCAGATCGTCCGGCGCCCGTTCCACTGTTGCAAATTCCGGGGGTTTGGCTTTGGCCTGATCCGTCAGCGACCCGCTTCCGTCAGCGTTGAGCGTCTCGAGGCGGGCGCCGAGTTTAGAGACGACAGGGTCCAGCAAGGTCTTGCTGCCACCGTCGCAGACCACGGTCCTGGCACCGCTGTTTTCGATAAAGTAGCTGAGCTCATCGACGGTGTAGGCCGTATTGAGCGGCAGGAACACGATCCCCGCCTGAGCACAGGCCGCGTAAAGAGCCAGAGACGTGGCTGACTTTTCGACCTGGGCGGCGAGCCGGTCGCCAGCCACCATGCCGTTGTCGGTCAGAACATGGGCAATCTGCGCCGCGCTTTCCAGAAACGCAGCATGGGTCAGGATGGAGCCGTCCTGAAAGATCAGAAAGGGTGTGTTCTTGCCGGCATGCTTTCCGAACAGTTGGTCGTAGAGTGGGTTTGTCATCTATGGGGCTCCTGGATCAGCAGGCTTTCGATCTAACCTTGCAAGGCCAAAAAGCTGATCGATTCTATATTGTTAGAGCTTATTAGCCGCATTCAGTTCAGTGCGGATAGCTCTAAAGTGAACGCATTTTCTCCAGCAGTGCTGAGTGATTTGATTTCAGATGAAGCGGCAATTGTCCGGGTCGAAGCGAACCTCTCATGGTTCTGGGTTACCTTCTCCAGATCGTAGAGATAATTGACCATGACGCCGGCAGACTGCTTCATTCCCTTGTCGGAAAGATCCGCGCCTGCGTGCACCTGGTGAACCAATGCGCCGTTGCCAAGGTGGAAGCGGGCAACAGGGTCCAGCGGCAGACCGTCCTTGCGCTTTGCGGTCATCAGGTACCGGGCAGCAAGCTTGCGCAAGGTATCCTCGTCGGCAGAGCCGTGGTCGATCCCCTCGCCTTCCAGCCAGCGGACCAGCCCCGGGATCGGCGACAAGGTGACGAATGTCTTGAGCTTGGGCAGCTCAAGCGACAAATCCGCGGCCACCTGTTTGATAAGCGAGTTGCCGAAGGAAATGCCGGCAAGGCCGGCCTGGCAGTTGGAGATCGAATAAAACACCGCAGTATCCGCCGTATCTGCTTCGATCTGGGTTCTGTTTTCGGCAAGAAGACCCTGGATGGAGCCTGGAATTCCCTTTGTCAGGGCAACTTCAACGAAGATCAGAGGCTCGTCCGGCATTGCCGGATGCAGAAACGCGAAGCACCGTCTGTCGACAGGTTCCAGACGCCGGCGAAGATCGCTCCAGCTGTCGATCGCGTGAACGGCTTCATAGGCGATGATCTTTTCCAGAAGCTGGGCCGGGCTTTCCCAATTGATCGGCCTAAGCACCAGGAACCCGCGGTTGAACCAGCTGGCAAACAGATGCCGGAAGTCCAGATCAAGCGCCTGAAGGGCATCATCGCCCTTGCTGAGGCGCAACAGGTCCTCGCGCATGCCGACCAGAAGCCGGGTTGCGTCCGGAACCTGGTTGAGCCGCCGGATCAGTTCCTGCCGCGGCGGTTCGACAGCCTCCATGAATTCGCGGTAACTGGCCTTCGACTGCCCCTTCTCATAATGCTCCAACGCCGATCTGACAGCCGGAGCCGATACGGCCAGACCGTCCGCGAGATGACGGAAGAAGGCACGTTTTTCCTCGTCATTGAGGGCGCCATACCGGCTGAGGATCTGCCGGGCAAGATTTTGCCCGGAGACTTCCCCGGTTGCACCGATCAGATCGGCGACGAGCGCCTCGAGCGGACGGTCATCCGCCTTGTCCGCCCCCTTCGACAGGTATCTTCGTTCGAAAACGGTCGTCAGCAGATCGGCCAGAAACATCACCGCGCTTCTCCCATCACCACGTCCGGCAGCCAGGTGGCCAGTTCCGGAAACAGACAGAGGATGACGATCGCCACGAACATGCACGCCACGAATGGCAGGGACCCGGTGAGGATCGTCTTCAAGGAAATGTCCGGAGCGATGCCGTTGATCACGTAGAGGTTCAACCCGACCGGAGGAGAGATCAGACCGATCTCCATGTTGATGGTCAGGACAACCGCGAACCAGATCGGATCGAAGCCGGCTGTGGTGATGATCGGCAGCAGGATCGGTGCCGCCATCAGGATCACCGCGACGGGCGGCAGGAAGAACCCGGCAATCAGCAGGAAGACGTTGATTGCCGCCATCAGGATCCAGCGGTTGACGGACAGCGTGCCGATCCATTCTGCAATCGCCTGCGTGATGAAAAGCGACGACAGCATGTAGGAGAAGACACCGGCTGCCGCGATGATGAAGAGGATCATCACGCTTTCCCGCGTACTGTCGCGCAGCACCGTCCAGAGCAGTTTCGGGCTCCAGAGCCGGTAGATGATGACCGCGATCAGCAGACAGAGCAAAGCGCCGACGGCAGCGGTTTCAGACGGTGTCGCGATGCCGCCGTACATGGCATAGAGCACACCCAGAATAATGAGCATGAACGGCAGGACGCGCGGCAGGATCTCGAACTTTTCCGCCCAGGAATAGTTGCCCGCGCTGAGCACGCTGGCATTGCCGCTGCGCCAGGTCGAATAGAGCGACCAGGCCATGAAAAGGCCCATCAGCATCAGGCCGGGAATGACACCTGCCAGGAACAGACGACCAATCGAGGTTTCGGTTGAAATGCCGTAGACGATCATCGTGACGGACGGCGGGATCAGGATGCCGAGCGTGCCCCCCGCGGCGATGGAGCCGGCGGCGACACCATCCGGATAACCGCGCTTGCGCATTTCCGGAATACCCATCTTGCCGATGGCCGCACAGGTGGCGGGTGAAGACCCGGACATGGCAGCGAACAGGGCGCATGCACCAAGGTTCGAGACGACCAGTCCACCGGGTACCCGGGTGAGCCAGCGTTCCAAAGCTTCGTAGAGATCGGCCCCCGCCCGAGTGGAGGCGATGGAGGCGCCCATGATGATGAACATGGGGATCGACAGAAGGGCGAAGTTATCAAGTTTGCCGAACAGGATTTCGGGCATCAGTTCGAGCGACCGGAAGCCGTCGAATGCCAGCAGGAAGCCGGCGGAAACGATCAACAGACCGATCGCAACGGAAATGCCGGAGAAGAGGACCAGGATGGTGGCGACCGCCACCAGGGCGCCGAGCAGCAAGGGATCCATTATTTGTCCTCCAGACCGAAGGGTTTGTCGATACCGATGAGAACCGCGTAAAGATCTGCGGCGAGCTGCAGCAACAGCAGTCCGAACCCTACGGGGATCGACAGATACGGGATCCAGAGCCTGACGCCCCAGACAGTGTCTGAGGTCCAGCCCTTCGACCAGGCGAGGTACCAGAATTCAGTGCCGTAGAAGAGCATCATCGCCATGACCAGGATCGAGATTGACAGCGTGATGCAGGCCAGCACGAAGCGGGCACGTGGTGCCAGCGACAGGGGAAACAGGTCGACATTGACGTGCCCCCGAAGCCGCTGAACGTAAGGCAGCCCCACAAGGGTTGCGGCGATGACCAGATAAATGACCGTTTCGGTCTGCCAGACGGTGGAAGCGTTGAGCACGAGGCGCACGAAGATCATCTGGCAAGTGACGACGACTGCGACAACGATCATCGCTGCCGCACACCAGCCGGCCACGGTCGAAATCGCTGCGACAACGCGCAAGAAGGGGTTGCTGCCGGCATGCGCTACCGCAGCCGTACTGTGGCCCGCCATGGGTCACTCCTTGAAATGAGGTCCTTTGGAACAGGTTTCGGGGCGGATTTCAGGCCGCCCCGCAAGTTCAGTCGCTTATTCGACGGCGAATGCCAGATCGAGAAGCTGCTGACCGTTCGGGGTTTCTTCCACGAACGCCTTGTAGGAGGTTTCCTTGGCAAGAGCCCGCCAGGCATCGAAGTCCGCTGCGGTCATTTCGGCGATTTCGACACCGTTCTCACGGAAGACTTCTGCAGAGGCCGCATCTTCCTTCTTGGCTTCTTCGAGATAGAAAGCCTGCGCCTTTTCAGAAGCCGCCAGCAGCGCTTTTTGCTGGTCTTCGGTGAGGCTTTCGAACTTGGCCTTGTTCATCAGGAGCGGCTGGTACATGAACCAGAGCGCATATTCGCCAGCCGGGGTGTAGCAGGACACCTGCTCGTAAATGCGATAGCTGACGAAGGACGAGGACGAGGTGTTGACCGCGTCCAGAACACCGGACTGCATGGCATTGTAGACTTCCGAAGACGCCATCGAGGCAATCGAAGCGCCTGCGCCTGCAAGCATCTGCTCAAAGGCCTTGCCCGCAGCGCGGGTCTGAAGACCCGGCATGTCTTCCGGCTTGGTGATGCACTTGTCCTTGGCTGCAAAGCCGCCGGCCAGGTAACCGTGCACCAGCACGATCACATCGTCCTCGGCCATGATTCCTTCAATAGCCTCCATGAACGGGCTTTCGTTCATGCGGGCTGCATGGTCATGGTTTTTCACCAGACCCGGCATCAGGGTGAGGTTATAGGCAGGTTGCTGGCCACCGGCATAGCTGAGCGGCAGAACGGTCATGTCCAGCAGACCGCGAGACAGCGGCTTATACTGTTCGCGCGCCTTCAAAAGCGACTGGGACGGGAAAATCTTGATGTCGAGATCGACACCGGCCGCCGCCACGTCGTCGGCAACCATCTGGGCCACCTTGTGGCGAACGTCGCCGGTGGACCACTGGTGAGACAGGCGCAGCTCGGTCGCGTTGGCGGTGAGCGCGCTGGCGAAAAGCGTCACGGCAGCAACCGACGCTGAGAATTTGAAGTTCATTTTTTCCTCCCTGATGGTTCCGGACGGGAACCGGAATTTGATCTTACCCTCATGTGATGTTTTTCTGTCAAGTAATTTTGTATACAAGATCGACAATATTGCGCGCGAAAAACTCCTATGCTAAATGCGAAACATGGAAAGAAAACGATCCGACCGCATCGCGGATGCGCTTGAAGGGCTGATTTTCGACGGCACTTTCGCCGATGGCGACAGGCTGGACGAGGTTCAGCTTGCAGGCCGGTTTTCGGTTTCCAGAACACCGGTCCGGGAAGCCCTTCACAGGCTTTCCCAGTCCGGTCTGGTCGTGCAGATACCCCGCCGCGGTGTCTTCGTCCGGCAACCCGGTCCGGTGGAACTGATCGAAATGTTCGAAGTGATGGCAGAGCTGGAAGCCGTGAGTGCGCGCCTGGCTGCCGCGCGTATTTCCGAAACTGCCCTTGCCGATCTTCACGCTGCGAACGAGCGTTGCAAACATGCCGTCGAGGCGCAGGACACGGATGGCTACTATCTGGAAAACGAGCAGTTCCACGCCATCATCTACCGCCAGTCAGGCAACCGTTTTCTGGAGCAGGAATGCCTTCGCCTTCAACGGCGTCTGCAGCCCTTCCGAAGGGTGCAGCTGCGCGTGCGCGGGCGCATGAAACAATCCATGGCCGAACATGAAGACGTCGTTGCCGCCATCGAGGCTGCCGACGGTGAACGGGCGGCGGCTGCCATCCGTCGGCACGTTTCCGTACAGGGCGAGAAATTCCATCACCTGATGGCAAGCCTGAAGCCCGCAGCCGAGTAAGCCCTTCTAGAACTCGAAAACCCGGCCATGCTGCTGACGGTCCGCGGCAGGACTTGTGCCGAGGGCAGACCGGTAGCGTTTCGAAAAATGGGACGCGCTGGCAAAGCCGCAGGCCATCGCGATGTCGATCATGCGCATTGAGGTGCGGCAGACGAGCTGGCGAGCAATGTCCAGACGAACCTTTGCGTAATATTCCTGCGGGCTGCACTTCAGATATTTCTGGAATTCCCGCTGCAACTGGCGGGGGCTGACGTCCAGTTTCTGCGCGATCTCCTGCAAGGAGAGCGGCTCGACGACGTTCTCCGTCATCAGGGCGATGCTGCTGCGCACCCGCTGCGAGACGGATTCCAGATCATCACGCATGTGCTTGTGCTGCCGCTCGTTGCCACTGCGCCAGTCGTGATGAAGGGCAATTTCGGCGACGTCCGCAGCAACCGCGCCACCGTGGACCTGGGCCACAAAGCCGATCATCAAATCGAGCGCGGAGGTTCCCCCGGCACAGGTCATGTACTTGCCGTCCGTCTGAATGAGGCTGTCCACCAGCCGCGCATCCGGGAACCGTTCCTTGAAGAAATCGGCATATTCCCAGTGGATCGTGCAGTTCCTGTTGTCCAGCAGGCCGAAGTCGGCCAACACATAGGCACCAGTGCAGATGCCTGCGATCCGGCTGGAGCGGTTGGCCAGTTTCCGGATGGCAACCTTCTGAGCCAGTGTCAGCCCAATGCGTTCCACATCGTCACTGCTGCAGACCGCAAGAAGATCCGGCCGTTCGACATCGCCGATGGCGCAGTCGGCTCGTATGGTGCTGCCGTTGCTGGCAACGGCATCGCTGCCGTCCAGACTGCAGCAGCGATATGTGAAGGCCTTGCGTTTCAACACCTTGTTCGCGATCCGCAGAGGCTCGATTGCAGAGGCAAAGGAGAGCAGGGAAAAATTTCTCATGAGCAGAAAGCAGATCTCGACGGTTCGCGAGGCAAGCGCCTCTCCGCCGTCATCCCCTTCGCTTCGGCCGGGGGCCGGAGAGGATTTCCGCCCTGGGGAAACTTGTGCTTCGTCCAATCTAGCGCTCACAGGTATCCTGCCTTCACCATCTTCATCGGCTCGAACCGATCTTGAAGAATCTTCAGCCGGAAATTTAGCAGCCTGAAAAGCTGCTCCCTATCGGGAAACCGGACTACATTGTCGCAGTTCTTCCGTTGCGCTACCCGGCACACGCCTCACGAAAGAGACCGCCGTTGTGGTTTACAGGCTCCCAGAATCATCGATAGTACACAGGTCTTGAGCTCTTCATGAACGGTGCGACCCATCCCGGGGCACCGGAGTGACCAACCGAAGGAACATTTCATGCTCTACCGCCTCGGCCTTGCCACCGCGTTCGGCCTGTTGACCGCCTCTCCCGCCCTTGCCCATCTGGATCCGTCCGAACACGGTTCCTTTGCTGCCGGCTTTACACATCCACTGTTCGGCACCGATCACGTGCTGGCGATGATTGCCGTTGGCCTTTGGGCCGCCCTTCTTGGCGGGCGCGCGGTCTGGGCTCTGCCGACCGCCTTCGTCGGTGCGATGATCGTCGGATTCCTGCTCTCGCTTGCCGGCGTTCCGCTGCCCTACGTCGAACCGTTCATTCTGACATCGGTCGTGGTTCTGGGTGTCGTCGTCGCCCTTGCCTTGCGCCTGCCACTTGGCGTGTGTGCGGCACTGGTGGGTGTGTTCGGCATTTGTCACGGCCATGCCCACGGCGGTGAAATCGGCTCGGCTGGCGAACTTTCCTATGCCGGTGGCTTTGTTTTGGCGACCGCGCTTCTGCATGCAGCCGGGCTCCTGATTGGCTACGGCGCCAATGTGGCCACCCGGAACGATCCCGCCTGGGCACCACGCATCATTCGCAGCCTGGGTGTGCTGACGGCACTCGGCGGGCTGTATCTTGCAGCTGCGTGAGTTCGGTGACTGATTAAAACAGACGCGACTGTCGTCCCACTGCTCCCCCTCATCTGAGCATGCGCGCAGCGCTGTTTCGAAGGATGGCCGGCAAACTTCAGAGCAAGCAGCCCATCCTTCGAGATGGACCTGACGGTCCTTCTCAGGATGACTTAGAGACGGGATGGCAGACAGGGCAGAACACCGAACGGGTAGCCGGTAAAGGGATCTCAGCCGATCTCGATATCCAGACCCAGATCCAGAACCGGAGCCGAATGGGTGATCCAGCCTGAGGAGATCAGGTCAACCCCGGCTTCGGCGACGGCCTTGACCGTATCGAGCTCTATTCCACCGGATGCTTCCAGCAGAACCTTGCCTCCGGCCTTTGCAACAGCCTGCTTCAGGACTTTGGGCGGCATGTTGTCGAGCATGACCACGTCAGGACCGGCGGCAAGTGCCTCGTCCAGCTGTTCCAGCGTGTCGACTTCCACCTCGATCTTCACCAGATGACCGGCGAAAGCCTTGGCGGCTTCGATGGCTTGCGTCACACCGCCGGCGACCGCGATGTGGTTGTCCTTGATCAGGATCGCATCGTCGAGACCGAAGCGATGGTTGGAACCGCCGCCACATTTGACCGCATATTTCTCGAACGCACGCAGACCCGGTGTCGTCTTGCGGGTGCAGACGATGTCCGCCTTGGTGTGTGCGATCAGATCGGCGAATTTCGACGTAGCCGTCGCAATGCCTGACAAGTGACCCAGGAAGTTCAATGCCACCCTTTCGGCAGCGAGAAGCGCGCGGGCTGGCCCCTCGATCCGGGCGACAACTGCCTTGGGCGACAACCGGTCACCATCTGCCAGATCGGCCTCGAAATGCAAACCGGCATCCGTCTGACGAAAGGCGCTTTCGGCGAAGGCTAATCCGGCGAGAACCCCCGGTTTGCGCGCGGCAATCACGGCGGAGGCTTTTGCATCGGGTGGCAGCGTTGCCTGGCTGGTGATGTCACCCGCCCGGCCCCAGTCTTCCAGAAGAGCGGCCTTGACGGCTTCATCCACCATCAGGCGTGGCAGCTCGGGCAAAAATCTACGGGTCATGCGCCTCTCCGGTCAGGCAGTTTCCAGGGCCTCGGCGGTGATGGCTTCGACTTCCTTCAAGGTGGTGTAGGAGCGGCTTGCCATGTCAGGGTTTTCCTGCGGGAAATCCTTGCGGAAATGCCCACCACGGCTTTCCTCGCGCTTCAGTGCCGCCGCGGTGATGATACGCCCGGCGACCATCATGTTGAGGATCGACTGGCGCACGCAATTCTGTTCAACCTGCGCAATATCGGCCAGGGCCGTCTTGAGGCCGGCCGCGTCGCGCAGCACGCCGACATTGCGCGCCAGTGTCTTGCGCAGAACGGTGATCGCTTCCCGCTCCTCGACGTTGCGCTGGCTCGGCAAGCCCGGAGCATCGTCCATCTCGTTCCAGTAGGCACTGCGCGGGGTCGGCATCAGGCCCTGGATATCTTCCGCGATGCGCGCGGCAAAAACGACGGCCTCCAGCAGCGAATTGGATGCCAGGCGGTTGGCGCCGTGGGCACCGGTTGAAGCCACCTCACCCGCGGCCCACAGACCGTCAAGCGACGTCCGGCCGTTGGCATCGGTCAGGACCCCGCCCATGTGGTAATGCTCCGCGGGCGCCACGGGCAGCAGATCCTTTGCCGGATCGATGCCTGCTGCGGAGGCTGCCGCGAAGACGGTCGGAAAATCGTCCTTGAACCTTTCGCCGATCGCTGTCCGGCAGTCGAGGAAGGCCCCTCGGCCTTCGGACACTTCCCGGTGAATGGCCCGGGCAACGATGTCGCGCGGCGCCAGTTCCAATTCCGGGTGAACACCTTCCATGAAGCGTTCGCCGGCCTTGTTGACGAGGGTAGCTCCCTCGCCGCGCAGGGCTTCGGTTGCCAGCGGTGCCGGATCCTTGCCGAGATCAAGCGCGGTCGGGTGAAACTGCACGAATTCGGCATCGGCAATCACCGCACCGGCGCGGGCCGCCATGGCAAGGCCATGACCGTTGGCTTCGTGCGGGTTGGTCGTCAGTTCGTAGAGGTGACCGATGCCGCCGGAAGCAAGCACCACGGCCTTTGCCGGGAAAATCAGCCGTTCCAGGCCGCCGCGCCGGCGCGCCAGGACCCCGGTTACATACCGTCCCTCGCCAATGAAGCTTTCGCCGATGTAGCCTTCCAGAATGCGGATCGACGGCGTCTTGCGAACAGCGGCGATCAGGGCATCCATGATCGCGCGGCCTGCCATGTCGCCGCGCACACGTACGACCCGGCTCTGGGAATGAGCGGCTTCGCGTGAAAACTTCAGTCGGCCTTCAAGATCCTGATCGAACGGAACGCCATAGGACAAGAGGTCATGAACCCGGGCACTGCCTTCGCGGGTCATCTCTTCGACGATCTTTTCCTCGCAGATGCCGCAGCCGGCGGCCAGCGTATCGTCGCGGTGTTTTTCCACCGAGTCCTGCTCGGAGATCGCAGCGGCAATACCGCCCTGCGCCCAGGCAGAGGACGCTCCCTGCCCGATCGGTGCGTTGGTGATGACGGTGACCGGACGCGGGCTGAGCTTCAGCGCGCAGAAAAGGCCTGCCAGACCTCCCCCCAGAATGACGACATCATCCACATCCTTGCCTATATAGGCAGGTGCAAAATCCTCAACCGACACGGCCATGGGAAACTTCCTGGAACAGACGGGGCCAGAGCCCCAAAGAAACTCCCGGGCCGGCAGGCCCGGAAGCAATCGCATAGATGCGGTTTAGACCGAAGCCGGTCAGATTTTCAAGTTGATCATCCGCTCGACCGCGGTGCGGGCCCTGTCGGCCACCGCCGGGTCGACGACCACTTCCTCTTTCATCTCCAGGAGAGTGTCGAGGATCTTGTTCAGCGTGATCCGCTTCATGTGCGGGCAAAGGTTGCAAGGGCGGATGTAGTCGACACCCGGCGTTTCGCTGGCAACATTGTCCGCCATGGAGCACTCGGTGATCATCATCACCTTTTCCGGACGCTTTGTCTTGACCCAGTCGATCATGTGCGCGGTGGAACCGGCGAAGTCGGCTTCCGCGACCACTTCGGGCGGGCACTCCGGATGGGCAATGATCTTCACATTCGGTTCGATCTTGCGATAGTCGCGCAGCTCTTCCGCGGTGAAGCGCTCATGCACTTCGCAGGCACCGTCCCAGACCAGAACCTCGACGTCGGTCTTGTTGCCGACGTTTGCGGCCAGATACTTGTCCGGGATCAGGAACACCTTGTCGACGCCGAAGCTTTCCACGACCTGCAGCGCGTTGGAAGACGTGCAGCAGATGTCGCATTCCGCCTTCACATCGGCAGACGTGTTCACGTAGGTGATGATCGGGATGCCGGGGTTCCGTTCGCGCAGAGCCCGCACATCGGCACCGGTAATGGATTCAGCCAGCGAGCAGCCTGCACGCATGTCCGGGATCAGCACGGTCTTTTCCGGGCTCAGGATTTTCGAGGTCTCGGCCATGAAGTGCACGCCGCACTGGACGATGACTTCCGCATCGGTGCGGGTCGCCTCGATGGCCAGCTGCAGGCTGTCGCCAACAATATCGGCAACACCATGGTAGATATCCGGCGTCATGTAGTTGTGCGCCAGGATAACCGCGTTGCGCTGCTTCTTCAGCTTGTTGATCGCGTGGATGGTCGGCGCCAGAGCAGGCCATTCGATGGCCGGGATGATGTGCTTGACCTTCTCGTAGATCGGCGCAGTCGCCTCTGCGACCTCCGGCGTATAACGCAGGTCCGGGCGCTCCAGCTTGCCGAAACGCTCCAGTGCCGTCAGTCCGGCGGCAATCGGTGCTCCAACCGGTGCTTTGGTCTGGGCAATGGTCATGGCGACCTCCCTTTTTTGCGCGGCGCGAGGGGTATTTTGTGCCGCTATTTAATTATACTCAACTTGAGCATATCAGAGGCAAAAGAAAACGGGCGGTGATGCCCATACTTTTGCTCTTTAGGAGTTTATATAGTCATCAGCAAATCGAAAATCTACAAAAATCCGAAAAATTCTCGCGGGAAATCCGATTTGCCTTTGTTTTCCTGAGCTTAAGGCGCAACTTTTCCATTTCCGGAAAGCCGGCTAACAATTATCGCCTTCACACACGAGATGCAAACGGCAAAACCAACCGGGCTCTCACAGCATCTGTTGCTGCGTTTACACCGCGAACGCGCGACGCACTGGCGTGATCCAAGTTTTGCTGTTCCATTTGCAACGTTGATCAATCCATCAAAATTACGCGTTTTGCGATTGGACTGCTTCAGACTATACCTATCGTAATTTCACGATCAGAGACTCATCCATGACAACAGCTTCTTCCACCGGCCGGGTCGGCCCGAATATACCGCTGGTGATTTCCTGCGGCTGTTTGATCGCCCTCATTTCGTTCGGGCCGCGTTCTGCCATGGGCCTGTTCTTTCAGCCCATGACCGAGGCCAGGGACTGGAGCCGCGAGATCTTCGCACTGGCACTGGCGATCCAGAACCTTATGTGGGGCATCGGACAGCCGATCGCCGGCATGATGGCCGACCGGTTCGGAACCTGGAAGACCATGACACTTGGCGCAGTCCTCTACTGTGCCGGCCTTTTGCTGATGATCGACGCGGAAAGCACCGTCGCCCTGCACATTTCAGCAGGTGTGCTCATCGGGCTCGGCATTGCGTGTTCGTCCTTCTCGCTGGTTCTGGCGGCTTTCGGCCGCGCCGTCTCGCCATCACAGAGAACGCTGGCCTTCGGTATCGGCACAGCCTCCGGATCTCTCGGCCAGTTCCTGTTTGCCCCACTTGGCGGCACGCTGATTGCCAGCATCGGCTGGCAGCAGACCCTCATCGTCTTCGCCGGCCTTGTGGCAATTGTTCCGCTTCTGGCGATCGCGCTCAAGGGCAAGTCTGAGATGCCGAAAGACAGCAATCCGGCGAATGACCAGAAGCTGACCTCCGCCATTTCCGAAGCCTTTGGAACACGCGGATTTATCCTGCTCACCTTCGGCTTTTTCGTCTGCGGCTTTCACGTCGCCTTCATCACGGTGCACCTGCCGCCCTATATCGCCGACCTTGGCCTTGACCCCGCCTGGGGTGCCACGGCCATCGCCCTCATCGGTCTTTGCAACATCGCGGGTTCGCTGTTGTCAGGATATATTTCCGGCCGCTATTCCAAGCCGATCTTCCTGTCGCTGATCTACCTTGGCCGCGCCGTCGCGATTTTCGCCTTCATCATGCTGCCGGTCACGCCTGCCTCGGTGCTCGTGTTCTCCGGTGTGATGGGCCTCCTGTGGCTGTCGACCGTGCCGCCGACATCCGGCCTCGTTGCCGTCATGTTCGGGCCGCGCTACATGGCAACTCTGTTCGGCTTCGTCTTCCTGTCGCACCAGGTCGGCTCGTTCCTGGGTGTGTGGCTCGGCGGCAAGATCTACGACGAAACAGGCTCCTATGACGCCATCTGGTGGCTGGGCATCGCCCTCGGCATCTTCGCCGCCATCGTGCATTGGCCGATCCAGGAAAAACCCGTTGACCGGCTCGCTGCTGCACCTGCCGAGTAAGAGACGCCGGACCTTCAAACTTAAACGTTGAGACACAGAACGAAAAAGGCGGGCTCAAGGCCCGCCTTTTTGTTTGTCAGTTCCGTTTCGCTTAACCGGCTAATTCCGTTTACCCAGCCACTTTCGAGAAGTCCGCCACCACGTGGGTCGCATCGCGGATTTCAGCAAGGAGCTGCAGGCGGTTCATGCGCAGCGTGGCGTCCTCGGCATTGACCAGGATATCGTCGAAGAAACGATCGACCGGAGCACGCAATTTCGACAGCGCTTCCATTGCCCCTTCGAAGTTCTCGCTTGCCACGGCGTCGGCCGCTTCAGCCCGGGCCACATCGATGGCAGCGGCCAGATCGATTTCGGCCTGCTCCTGGAAGTGATCCGCATGCGGCTTGCCGGAAACAGGGCTACCGTCCTTCTTTTCCTCGGCCTTCAGAATATTCACCGCACGCTTGTAACCAGCCAGCAGGTTGGTGCCGTCGTCGGACGACACGAACTTGCCAAGCGCCTCGACGCGGCGAACCACCATCAGGAGATCGTCCTGGCCTACCAATGCAAAGACCGCGTCGATCAGATCGTGGCGCGCGCCTTCATCCTTCAAGTGGACTTTCAGGCGATCGCCGAAGAAGGACAGCAGATCGGCAACAAGAGCTGCGGGATCGCTCGCTTCAACACCTTGAAGATCCAGAGCGGAACGAATGGCATCGCCCAGCCTGATCCTGAGGTTGTTTTCCAGAATGATCCGGATCACGCCCAGAGCCGCGCGGCGAAGCGCGTAAGGGTCCTTGGAGCCGGTCGGCTTTTCATCGATGGCCCAGAAACCTGCGAGAAGGTCCAGCTTTTCGGCAAGGGCCACGGCAACGGCGACCGGGTCGGTCGGCACGCTGTCACTTGGTCCCTGCGGCTTGTAATGCTCTTCGATAGCCGTTGCCACCGACGCATCCTCGCCCTGGGCTGTTGCATAGTAGCGGCCCATGAGGCCCTGCAATTCCGGGAATTCGAACACCATGTTGGAGACAAGGTCCGCCTTGGCGAGTTCCGCCGCGCGTCTGGCCTTGGTTTCATCCGCCCCGGCAACCGTAGCCAGTTCGGCCGAAAGCGCGATCAAACGCTTCACCCGCTCGCCAACGCTGCCGAGCTTTTCGTGAAACTTGACTTCATCCAGCTTGGGCAGGTTGTCCGAAAGCTTCGACTTCAGGTCGGTTTCCCAGAAGAAGCGGGCATCGGACAGGCGTGCGCGGATAACCTTCTCGTTTCCGGCCACGATCAGCTTGCCGCCATCGTCGGCAATGATGTTGGAAATCAGCACGAACTTGTTGGCAAGGCGCCCGGTGGCCGGGTTCTTCAGCACGAAGCACTTCTGGTTGACCTTGATGGTCAGCTGAATGCACTCGTCCGGGATCGTCAGGAAATCCTCGTCGAAGCTGCCCGTCAGCACCACAGGCCATTCAACCAGCCCGGCAACCTCTTCCAGAAGACCCGGATCCTCCACCAGATCGAGGCCTAGCGCCAGCGCACAATCCTTGGCGTCATTCTGGATGATGTCCTTGCGGCGGTCGGCATCCAGCACGACCTTGTGCTTCTCAAGCGAAGGCGCATAGTCGTCGAAACGGCGCACGTCGAAGGCCTCATCCGCCAGGAAGCGGTGGCCGCGTGTGGTCTTGCCCGCCTTTATGCCATCGAATTCGAACGGAACCACGTCCGGTTCTTCCGTTTCAGGACCGAAGGTCGCGACGATTGAGTGCAGCGGCCGCACCCAGCGTGTGGATCCAGTGCCCCAGCGCATGGCTTTCGGCCAGGGGAAGTTGCGCAGGATGCCCGGCATGAACTCGGCAATGACGTCGATCGCCGAACGGCCCGGCTTTTCGATCACCGCAACGTAGAAATCGCCCTTTTTCGGGTCCGTCTGAATGGTCGCCTGATCGATCGACGTCAGCCCGGCGCCTCTCAGGAAGCCTTCCAGTGCCTTTTCGGGAGACCCGACGCGCGGTCCCTTGCGTTCTTCACGCGTGGCGGCAGAGCCAGCGGGAACACCGGCAACATGCAGGGCCAGACGCCGCGGTGTCGCGAAGGCCTTAGCACCCTCATACGGCAAACCGGCATCCACCAGGGCATTGGTCACGAGAGATTTCAGGTCTTCGGCCGCCTTGCGCTGCATGCGGGCCGGAATCTCTTCGCTGAAAAGTTCAAGCAGAAGATCGGGCATGGATATCTGGACCTTTGGTCTGGTGGAATAACACCGGAAACGGTTTGCGCCGTCCGTTACCAAGACAACGGAGACTTGTCACCCCCTTTCGCGGAACCGGACAACGGGCGACCTGCCCATTTTGACGCCAGTCCGTCTGCTTTGTTTCACTCTTCTTCAAGGATTGCATGTGAAACTGCGCGACTTGTTAGCAGTTGTATGTATTGGGACCGACCTTGTGGCGAACCGGGAAGTTGCAGACAACAGATATATGACACGATCTATAGTTGCGTTACTTGCGATAGTTCTTGTCATTTTTACTGGGGTTAAGGTCCTTCCAGTACTTTTCCCGACCTACCAAATTCATAATTCGCAAATGACGTTCGACGTGGTCACCAGCCTCCTTCTGGGCATCGCCATCTTCAGTCTGGGATATGGCACGTGGGCAACGCGCCGTTTGCGCAAGGAGCTGAAGGCAAGATCGTCGGCTCATTCCGAAGCCCTGGCCCTTGCCCAGCACGACCCGCTGACCGGGCTGCCAAATCGCCGCCGGCTGCTGGAGGCCTTTGCCGATCTGACCCGTGAGGTGAAGCCTGACTGCTTTCGTGCCGTAATGATGCTCGACCTTGACGGGTTCAAGCCGATCAACGACGTCTATGGTCATGCCTTTGGCGACAATCTGCTGCGAAGCTTTGCCGACCGACTGGCCGAAACTCTCGGCAAGGAAGGCATTGTCGCCCGTCTCGGAGGGGACGAATTTGCCATCGTCTCCCCTGTGTTCAAGGACAAATCCGAGGCAGCCGGCTTCGCCAGGCGACTGTTGACGCGGATCAACGATCGTTTCGAGTTCGGCGACCGCCAGATTTCCATCGGCACCGGTATCGGCATCGCCCTCTACCCTCACGACGGCCACGCGGTCACGGAGCTATTGCGCCGGGCCGATATTGCCCTTTACCGGGCCAAATCCTCTGGGCGCTCGACCTACCGGTTCTTCGAGGTCGACATGGATGCCTCGATCCTGCATCGCACGCTACTGGAACAGCGTCTGCGCCGCGCAATTTCGGAACATGAGGTGAAGGCCTATTACCAGCCGATCCTGGACATGGATTCCGGCCGCATCGCAGGCTTCGAAGCCCTTGCACGCTGGACCGATGCCGATTTCGGCAAGGTACCGCCGCTGCAGTTCATCCCGATTGCCGAAGACTGCGGCATCATCTCCGAGCTGACCCAGCATCTGCTGGAGGACGCCTGCAAGGTCGCTACCACCTGGCCGGACGATCTCTACCTGTCCTTTAATCTGTCGCCGGTGCAGTTGCAGGATCCGGCCTTGCCGACCCAGATCAATGCCATCTTGAAGAAATTCGAATTTCCGCCCAGACGGCTGGTGCTGGAGATCACCGAAACGTCGCTGGTGAAGAACCCGGAATCGGCCAAACGCATCCTGACCGAGCTGACGGAAGCCGGCATTTCCATTGCGCTCGACGATTTCGGCGCAGGCCATTCCAGCCTGAGCTATCTGCGCGATTTCCCGATCAAGAAGGTCAAGATCGACAAGTCCTTCACCGAACGCATGCTGGAAGACAAGCAGTGTGCCGCCATCGTCGAGGCCATACTGGTCCTGTCCAAGGGGCTAGACATCGACGCTGTCGCGGAAGGGATCGAGGAAAGCGCGGTCCATGACGCGTTGAATTCCAACGGCTGTCACTACGGTCAGGGCTTCCTTTATGCAGCGGCCGTTACTTCAGACGAAGCCTGCAGTCTGCTGGAATCCCAGGTCGACGGACGGTTTCCCTTCAGCGAGAAGACAGACGCCGCCTGACCGCGCCCCTCATCCTCCGAGAAACAGAAGGATGATGACCGCATTGGCCAGATCTACAAAGAATGCGGACACGAGTGGCAGGATCAGGAATGCCTGGGTTGCCGGGCCGAAGTGTTTGGTGATTGCGGTCATGTTGGCAATGGCCGTCGGTGTCGCGCCCAGTGCAAACCCTGCAAAGCCCGCCCCCAGCACCGCCGCGTTGTAGTTCCGGCCCATCAACGGATAAAGCGCCAGGATGATGAAGGCGGCCGCAACGACGACCTGCGTGAAAAGAATGAGCAGCATCGGCCCCGCCAGTCCCGCAATGGTCCACAGCTGCAGGCTCATGAGTGACATCGTCAGAAAAATGCCAAGTGCAAGGTCCGACAAGACCGCCAGGGACTTGGACCGGGCCGGCCAGGTCATTTTCGGAAAGACCAGCGGCACGGTGTTTGACAGCACGATGCCACAGAAGAGACAGCAGACGAACACCGGCAGATCGAGGCCTATTCCCGCGCTTAAGGCTTCCTGAAGCGCGACGCCGAGGCCAATGGCGATGTTGAGAACCAGCAGCGAGCGCATCAGCCCGGTGTGGGTCACGCTCGTGTCTGCCTCTCGTTCCATCTCAAGGCCGATCATGGGGGCTTCTTCCGGGCGGTTCGGATCCGGTTTGCCTCCCCGTTTTTCGATCAGGAACTTGCCCACCGGACCGCCAAGAAGGCTGGCGGCGATCAAGCCGAGCGTCGCCGTCGCAGCACCGATCTCGACCGCCCCTGGAACGCCATAGTCGGTGGCCAGCTTCGGCCCCCACGCAATTGCCGTGCCGTGGCCGCCAACCAGCGAAATGGTGCCTCCAAGAAGGCCGAACCCTGTGGGCAGACCCAGCGCCGCCGCAATGCCCGAGCCGACCGCATTCTGCAGCAGCATGTAACAGACGGTGAGCATCAGCAGGATCAGGAGCGGCTTGCCGCCCTTGGCCAGGTCTGCAAACCGGGCGTTCAAGCCGATTGCCGTAAAGAAGCAATACAGCAGGTAATCACGCGATTGCAGGGAGAACCCGATTTCCGTTCCAAGGCCCAGATAAACCACAAGGGACAGGAACGCGACCAGCAGCCCGCCTGAGACCGGTTCCGGAATGTTGAACCTGTCCAGAACCAGAATCTTCTTGTTCAGCCGCACGCCCAGGAAGTAGACGAGGATTGCCAGATTGAAACTGACAAATTCCGTTAGCGTGATCGTTTCGCCGGCCATCCGCACCCCCGCTCCTGCTTGATGCTTCCACTATGCCGTTCGAAGCAGCTTGCGCAAGGCGGAGCTGACGATCCTCAGCTCGTTACCAGCCGCCGCCACCGCCACCGCCACCACCGCCGCCGGAAAAGCCGCCGGAGGAACCCGACGATCCGGAGCTGGACGATTTCGGAGCTGGAAGCGACGACTGGAAGGAGCCTGCCATAGCACTTGCCGTCCGGCCGAGGCTGTCGGACACGTGCCGGGCGTCGAAACGGTTGCCGGAATACCAACCCGGATAGTAGCTGGCCGCCGCGGCGGCCCCTGCCGCTGTCGTCAACCAGGCTTCGAAGGCCTTTGTCCAGGGCTTTTCAACCCCCAGTGCAACGGCATAAGGCAGAAGCTCCTCGAAATGCTCAGTGGTCATGTCCGGGACTTTTTCCATGTTGAGCCGTTCCTTTTCCGCAACGCTCAGATACATCTGCAGGCCTTCGATTTCATCGAGTGCCTGACGGCCAAGCGCCGTCGGTGCGCCGAGCAGGAAGAAGAAGAGGATGTTGAGGGCAACCAGTGCCACCGCGATGAACGGAAGTACGGGAAGGGATTCGACCCCTCCATTCACATGGTAAGCACCGAAGACCGCGCCGGAAACGGCAATGCCGAAAACGACGAAGATCAGCCCCATGCGCAATTTCATGCTGGAGAGGCGAAAAATGGCCTTGCCGATACTGACCGCCATTAGGCTTGCGAATACAGAGAAGACCAAAAAGACGATGACGAACCCTTCCTGACCGGGTTGCAGTCCACCGACGACCAGAAGCGCAACAATGGTGACGAGGCTCAGAATGAAACCGGGTATGAGATAGCCCTTGTTTGCCTTGAAAAAGACGTCCCTGCTTTCCCGCTCGATTGCCGCACGGAATTTTTGACCCAAAGTCTGGATAGAGGTGCCGTTGTCCTTGTTGAGCGTCAACGCCTTGCCGCGCCCGCTCAGCCAGGCCTCAAGCGCCGCCTCGCCTTGCGGCAGCTCCACTTCCGTGTGTTTTCCTTTCCGTCCCTTGCCGATCAGCTCAAGGGAGGTATCGCCATTCGTTTCCCGAAGACGCAAGCGCTTCTTGACCGCCAGGCTGAGACAGGCCGCCGATAACGCCACCCATCCGCCATCGCCGAACCCCCGGTTGACGATATACTTGGCAAGTGCCGGAGAAATGCCCGCAGGCGGGGTAAACCTTGGAAAGATCACACCTTGGGCAGGGTCCCGGCCAACCATCCACCAGGCTGCGAAATAATAGAGCAGCACCAGCAAGATACCTGCTCCGCCGATCAGCTCCGATCTGTAGTCCTCGACGAAATACTCCAGCTGTTCGGCTTCCGTAGGCGCTGCAATTGCGCCCTTCGGAAGGCTGACGTTGATCGACAAGCCTTCGTAGGACCCCAGAACCTCGGTTGTCCGGAAGATAATCTCAGAACCACCCTGGGCGCTCTGTGCCTCAAAGGCGTTTCCAGTTTCGCCATAGCCGCCCGTATAGGCCGTCCATGCGCTGGCTTTCACCCCTTCCGGCAAAACGACCCGCGCAATGGCCTCATCAACGGGGAAGATCCATTCATTGCCTGTCACGTTCCAATAGACCTCGTCATGGTCTTCAAAGAAACGGATTTGCCGATTGGTTTCATAGGTGAAGCTGTAGGTGTAATTGCCCGGAGACAGGAAGGTGTATTCATCCCCCACATAGATCCGCACACCCCGACTGTTCTCGTTGGTGTGGTAGGAGGCCGGGGTGCCGTCCTGCAGCACCGAGAGCAGCTTGAAGCCGGCCTTGTAGATGCGCCCGTTTGCCCCCTCCACCGCAAGCGGAATATCGCGGAAAATGCCCCGCTTGATCTGATCGCCTTCCGCACGAACGGTAATCGTCTCCGTGACCGTCAGCGTGCCATTGCTCGCAACGTCAATGTCGGAAACGAACTTCAAGATGCGTTCGTCAGCTTGCGCGCAAAGTCCGGCAGTCAGCAGGACGAAGGCGGCCAGGATGCCCGCGGTGATCCGGTTCAGCATTGCGCGCACCTCAGAACTGGACCTTGGGAACCGCGCGGTCAGCCTCGTCTTCGATTTCGAAGTACTCGGCCTTTTCGAACTTGAACTGGTTGGCAATCAGATTGGATGGGAAGCTCTCGACCGCAACATTCAGGTTCCGGACCGCGCCATTGTAATAACGGCGCGCCATCTGGATGGCGTTTTCGATCTCGTCCAGCGAATTGTGAAGGTCGGAAAAGTTCTGACTTGCCTTCAGGTCTGGATAGGCTTCTGCAACTGCAAACAGGCGGCCGAGAGCATGACTGAGTTCTCCTTCTGCCTTTGCACGGCCAGCAACGTCATCCTTGGGCACTGCCGAAACTTGCGCGCGCATGCTGGTTACGGCCTCGAGCGCTTCCTTTTCGTGCGAGGCGTAGCCTTTCACGGTCTCGACAAGGTTGGGAATGAGATTTGCCCGCCGCTTGAGCTGGACATCGATGCCGCTCCAGCCCTCCTCGACCATCTGCCGTTTCTTGACAAGTCCGTTGTAAAGAACGATCGCAAAAACAGATAGCGCAATCAGCGCTGCAAGAAAGAACCAGGACAAGACAATCACCTCCAGAAAATGTGTTCTGGAAGCTAACCGGGAGGTGCTGACTTGTCATCTTCTTCAAGCGACCGACCCCTGAATTGAGTCATTCTGTAATCTTCGACACAGGATTGCAGATAAGCTTGGGCGAGCTTGCCCGAAACGCCTGAACGAAAGGTCGGCCACCAATGTGCGTCTTGCAACTTTGCAGAATGATCCCAGCGCTTGCGGTGCTGCCGTTGGTGCTGGCAACGCAAGAGGCCCATGCTTCGCTTGCTGACCAATATCGCTGTTCGAATGGCGATCTGGTCTTTCACGTCATCTTCTCCCCACAGGAACCAGGGCCCGCGACGCTTTCCGGACCTGTTGGCGGAAAGGCACATACGCAAGTCCTGCTTGACCCGGTTCCGGGCGCTTCGGGAGAAAGTTTCGAGCGGGGAAACACCCGGTTTTCCGGCAATCGACAGGCAAGCCACCTGGACATCGGCGACATGCGCTTCGCCTGTGAACTGGAGCCCGAGCCGGGCTCGGAACCCGAGTGAGCCTTCACAGGTTGCTGGTAGCGGTAAAATGAACAACCTGGATATTGCCTGACGAAAACGGGGCCAACCTGGCCCCGCATTCGATTGATCAAAAAGATCCGCCTCAAGCCGGAATGCGTTATTCCGCAGCCTGGTTGTGATAGCCGACACCGCCGGCTTCCGTTTCAAGGAAGGCAGCGCCGCAGGCCTTGGCCAGTTCGCGGACACGCAGGATATAGCTCTGGCGCTCGGTCACGGAGATGACGCCGCGCGCGTCGAGCAGGTTGAAGGCATGGCTGGCCTTGATACACTGGTCATAGGCTGGCAGCACCACCTGATGGACATTGGCACCGGCAGCTTCACGTGCTTTCGCACCGGCTTCCAGCAGTGAACGACATTCGGCTTCGGCATCCTTGAAATGGCGGAACAGCATTTCGGTGTCCGCGTGCTCGAAATTGTGCCGCGAGTATTCCTGCTCGGCCTGCAGGAAAACATCGCCATAGGTGACCTTGGCATCGCCTTCCATGCCGTTGTAGTTGAGGTCATAGACGTTATCGACGCCCTGAATATACATCGCCAGGCGCTCAAGGCCGTAGGTCAGCTCGCCGGAGACGGGCGAGCATTCAAAGCCTGCCACCTGCTGGAAATAGGTGAACTGGGAGACTTCCATGCCATCGCACCAGCATTCCCAGCCGAGGCCCCAGGCCCCCAGGGTCGGGCTTTCCCAGTCGTCTTCCACAAAGCGGATATCGTGCAGCTTCGGGTCAAGGCCGATCGCGTAGAGCGAATTCAGATAGAGCTCCTGAAGGTTTGCCGGTGACGGCTTCAGGATAACCTGGAACTGGTAGTAGTGCTGCAGACGGTTCGGGTTCTCACCGTAACGGCCGTCGGTCGGGCGGCGCGACGGCTGCACATAGGCAGCTCGCCACGGACGCGGGCCGAGTGAACGCAGCGTGGTCGCCGGGTGGAACGTACCGGCGCCGACTTCCATGTCGTAAGGCTGAAGCACAACACAGCCCTGGTCGGCCCAGTAGCGCTGCAGGGTCAGGATCAGGCCTTGAAAGGAGTTTTCCGGCCGCATGTGCGCCGGCAGGGTTTCAGTCGACATGAAGATGTTCCGCAAATATGGCTGTGCCCGGCGTGCACGTATCGCCGGTTTGGGCGACAGGTGCCACGATGTCGGTGCAAGGTCAAGGCGAAGCGGGCGTGGCTGTTTCAGATTGACGGAGCGCCGGCACCAAGGTATCCCTCGCACCGGCTTCAGAATGCCTGCCGCTCGCGGACGACAGTCACGGTGAAATTCTGGTCTTCAAGACTTTCTGTTCCCCACGCATTTCGCGCTGGTGGCAATGCGAGCCCCTCCTTCCCGATCGAAATGCCCATAGATGGAGAACGGAATGTCTTCCGACATATCCCGGCCCAACGCCTATACGCATGGGCCAATCCTTCCGACCCTTGCCAGAACCGCCTTGCCCATCATCCTGGTGATGAGCATGAACGGATTGCTGACCGTGGTCGATGCCATATTCCTCGGCCATTACGTCGGGCCGGATGCGCTCAGCGCCGTCACGCTGATGTTTCCTGCCTATATGCTGCTTGCGGCGTTGGCGACACTTGTTGCCAGCGGCATGTCCAGCGTGCTTGCCCGCAAACTCGGAGCCGGCCTTCGTGCCGATGCCGAAGCGGTTTTTGCCGGCGCCCACGGCCTGGCACTTGCCATCGCTGGCATCGTGATCGCCCTCTTCCTGGGTGTAGGTGACGGCCTCACCCGGGCCGCCGCTGACGGTTCGGCGGAGATTGCCGGTATGAGCCATACCTACATGGCCATCACGGTTGCCTTCACGCCACTGATGTTCGTGCTGTCGGTAAATGCTGACGCGCTGCGCAACGAAGGCCTCGCGGTGGTAATGGCGGGCTTCAGCCTGCTTGTTTCGCTGGCCAACATCGCCTTCGATTATCTGCTGATCGCGGTTTACGATTACGGTGTTGCCGGAAGTGCGGCCGGAACCGTGCTGGCACAGGCTCTGGCGCTTGCAATCATGCTGGGTCTGAGACTGAGCGGGAAAACGGAATTGTCACCGTCCGCGCTCCTGCGATATCCGCTGACATCTTTCTGGCGCGATATCCTGATGCTTGGTGCACCTCAGAGCCTCAGCTTCATCGGCATCGCCCTGGGGTCCGCCGCAACCATCGCCGCGCTGCAGACGGCCGGTGCCAGCGGTTACGAGGCAACGGTCGCCGCATTCGGGATCGTTACCCGGGTCATGACCTTCTGCTATTTGCCTCTCCTGGGCCTTGCCCAGGCGCTACAGTCCATGATCGGAAACAATTTCGGGGCAGGTCTGTGGCATCGCTCGGACAGCACCTTGCGGGCTGGCCTGGTTGTGGCCCTTGTCTACTGCGGCCTTGCCGAACTCGTGCTCACGCTGTTCTCACACCAGGTCGGTTTCGCATTTGTCGATGATCCAGGCGTGGCGGCGGAAGTCGGCCGGATCCTTCCGGTGATAATGGCGCTCTACTTTGTCGCGGGGCCGCTGTTCATGGTTGCGACCTACTTTCAGGCGCTGGGGGACGCTGCCCGGGCAGCGCTGTTGAGCCTTGCCAAGCCTTATGCGTTCTTCCTGCCGCTGGTGTTCGTTATGCCGGTCTATTTCGGAGAGGGCGGCATCTGGCTGTCCAGTCCGCTGGCGGAACTGATGCTGCTGGTGGTGACGCTGGTCCTGCTCGGGATTACCGCGCGCACCGGGACAGCGCGCTGGGGGCTTTTCCGGGCGGTACCGGCAAATTGAAGCCGCTGAAACAAAGCACCTGACGGCGGGCGGGCAAACTGCCCGCCGTTGCGTCAGGCTTGCGGACGGTACTTGCCGCTCACCGGGTCAAGCACAAGCTTGGCACCGCGGCCATTGGGATCGGCTTTTGCAGCTGCCCTGGAAATCTGGTTCTCAACCTCGGCCATCTTGCGTTTCACGCGCTGCACGATCCAGTAACCTCCCACAGCCAATGCGGCGACGCCTATCAATTCGGTCATTTCTTTTCCCCTTGCTCACCCGATTTTCACACAGGCATTGTGCCTTTTTAAAGGCCGTAGCGCATCCACATTGCCCGTTCCTCGACAGAGGAGATCAACTCCTCGCCGACCCCGTCCAGCAGTCGGCCCTTTGCAAGGCCGACACCAAGTCCGGCCTTGCGGCCAAAAAGGCCACGCGGTGCCGAAATCAATTTCGGCTCGGCCTTGTCACCATACCGGTCCTTGATCACTTCGCGCAGGTCGCCGATCGCGTCGACCAACCCAAGCTGAACACCGGTGCGCCCGGTCCAGAACTTGCCCGTGAAAAGATCCGGATCATCTGCGAGCACGTCACCGCGACGCGATTTCACCATGTCGATGAAGGTCTCGTGGATCTCGAGCTGCAGGCTCTTGATGTATTCGATGTCTTCCGGCACTTCCGGCTGGAAGGGATCGAGCGTCACCTTCTTTTCACCTGCGGTATAAACGCGCCGGTCAACGCCGATTTTCTTGATCATCTCCGTGAACCCGAACCCGGCTGCAACCACACCGATCGAGCCGACGATGGATGACGGATCGACAAAGATCTCGTCCCCTGCGAGCGCAATCATGTAACCGCCGCTGGCAGCCACATCCTCAACGAAAACCAGAACGTCCTTCTCGTTTTCCTTGGCCAGATCCCGGATCCGCTTGAAGATGAGCCTCGACTGAACAGGTGAGCCACCCGGCGAATTGACCACCAGGGCCACCGCCGGTGCTTTCTTCATCGAGAAGGCTTTTTCCAGGGAGATGGACGCGGTCGCCAGGGACAATCCGGACTTCAGCGGCCCACCGCCACCGATTGCCCCATGCAGGCGCACGACCGGAATGACAGGCTTATCGTTTCGAAAGGGTTTGGGAAGAAACCGGCGAAGGGATGAAATCACGCGCAATAGGCCCTGAAAGAGTTCACAAACTCCATCCGATATATGTACGCAAAGCCCGCTTGCAAAGACTCCAGGCCGTCAAAACCTTGTCGCACGATTTTGCGCGCCCAAGCGCTGTTCAACCACCGAAAGCGCTGATCTTCTTTTTGCGCTTGCGTTTCGGCTTTTCGTCTTCTTCTTTCATGCGCTCCAGAACGTCTTCCGGTTTGGGCTTGGGCGACGCTTCGAACGGCCAGGTGAGCCTGACACCGGCCTGGTTGTTCTTGCGCCAGACAATTTCTGCACTGATCGGCAGATCGAGACCGGGAATGGAGACCTCGATGTCATCGGGAAGTCGATCCAGCTTGTCGCCTTCCAGTCGGCATCCGGACCTGCTGGCATCAACGATCCGACATCTCATTGTCGCTGGATTGGTCTTGCCGCAAACGATTGCCGTTATCCAGACTTGCCGCCGGATCTCGCGGCGTTTTTCGCCTGACGTCTCTCGTTTGGTCTGAAAAGAAATTTGCGCCTGCTGATCGCCGTAGGCAATCACGGTCCCCCGGACCAGTTTGTCGAATCCGGCCAAGCGCAAGCCCACCTCCTCCTTCAGGAGGTCAACCCTGTCGGACGCAATCCAACAGCCCTTCTCTGTCAGATCATAGGCCGTTGCTTCGAAACACGACATGTCCGCCAAGTCGACGACGAGCGCCGAAATGCATTTGTCTGCATCCATCGTCATGACCGGTTGTTGGAATCACCCACAGCGTTACACACTCAACGATACAACCTGTAGGCTGAAACCCAAGTTAACGCAAGGTCACTTTCGATCTAATAAAGAGGGCAATCTGAAAGCTCAACCACCCTGCCAGGCAGGGTCGAGCAAACGAGGAAACGTCTGGATGATTGCAGAAATCCATGCGGTCCGATGGTTAATGCGCTGATTTTTCTTCCAACTTCTGCTTGATCGCCAGAAAGTCACGCCAGGACAATCGTTTCTCAAGCGGACTGCGCAAAAGATACGCCGGATGATAAGTGGCGATAGCCGAGATTTCCCTGCCCTTGCAGGGATAGGTCATCCAGCGCCCGCGCATCTTTCGGATGCCGTCCTGTACCCCGAGCAGAGTCTTGGCGGATGCTGCGCCGAGAAAGACGAGCACGTCCGGATTGACCAGTTCGATCTGGCGCAGAATGAACGGCTTGCAGATCTCGGTTTCCTGCGGTGTCGGTGTCCGGTTGCCAGGTGGCCGCCAGGGAACCACGTTGGCGATATAGGCCGATGATCGATCCAGACCGATCGCACCCAGCATTCTGTCCAGCAATTGGCCGGAACGGCCAACAAAAGGCAGGCCTTGAAGATCCTCGTCGCGGCCCGGCGCCTCGCCGACAAACATCAGCTTTGCCTGTGGATTGCCGTCGGCAAACACAAGCTTCTTGGCGGTCAGTTTGAGGTTGCAGCCGTCGAAACCGCCCAGGCAATTGCGCAGTTCCTCGAGAGTCGGGGCAGTTGCCGCCAGATCCCGGGCTGCGGCGATTATTTCCCTGTCAGGCAAGACCGGCGCTTGCCCCGCAACTGCGGGCGGCACGGAAATCGCCTGGGGAGCGACGGGAGCTGCCGGAACGGGAGAGCCTGTCTGCCCTTGGAAATTGCCTGCCGGGGCCTGTTGCCGGGGCTGCTGAGCATGCGTGGGAGCTGCCGCATGCTGACCGGCCAGCGCACGCTGCGCTGCCTGGGCACGCGTCAGCGCTACCCAATCGACGGGTTCGTCCTGAAGAAAACAATCGACACCCGCACCGGCATAAAAATCCAGCAGGGCTTCAAGGTGTCTCGGGTCGTTCGGGATCTGTTGCAAGAGGCTGCCTCCGGCGCGGAGTTTAACCACCCCGGTCATTTCTACAAGCTTGCAGCGCAAGACCGTCTCCAATCCGGCCGGTTTTCCAAAGCCTGTGCACATTTTCGAAACTGTCGGGAATGCGCTCGAATTACGTTTACGTAAACGTTAACTAAGCACTTGACGCCCTGCGCCTGCTTTGGTCTATCTGATGCCCAACTGAAGGAATAGCGGCGAAATTTCGCAATTGCCGATGAAAAATGTCGTGTTTTGCGCTGCAAAATGGGGCAAATAGGCGGTAAGGGCTAATAGGCGCTGCTTCCGAACGGACGCAGGTAAGTTGCTCTAACAATTGGGCATCAGCCGTTATCCATACGCTGGTTCACTTGATTTGAGCACCTGGCGGCGCAGAAGTTGCCCTTTGGGCGGAGGGAGAAAAAGATGAGCGAACAAGAAGCGCTTGGCGAACGCGAAAGCATGGATGTGGATGTTGTGATCGTAGGCGCAGGGCCTGCCGGTCTTGCAGCTGCGATCCGGCTGAAACAGATTGCCAACGACAAGGGCGAAGAGCTGAGCGTTGTCGTACTGGAAAAAGGATCCGAGGTCGGCGCGCATATTCTCTCCGGCGCCGTGATTGATCCGATCGCTCTCGACAAGCTGCTCCCGGAATGGCGCGAAGAAGACACGCCGATCAAGACGGCGGTTACCGACGACCACTTCCTCGTGCTGGGGCCGGCAGGTTCCATGCGTTTGCCGAACATGTTCATGCCGAAACTCATGAACAACCACGGCAATTACATCGTCTCGCTTGGCAATGTCTGCCGCTGGCTGGCCGAAAAGGCTGAAGCGCTCGGCGTTGAAATCTATCCGGGCTTTGCAGCTGCCGAGATCCTCTATGACGACAATGGCAACGTGGTTGGTGTTGCGACGGGCGACATGGGCATCGGCCGGGATGGCAAACCCAATGCCATGTTTACACGCGGCATGGAGCTGCGCGGCAAATACACTCTGATCGGTGAAGGCGCGCGTGGCTCTCTGGCCAAGCAGCTGATCGAGAAATTCGACCTCGACAAGGACAGCGACGTGCCGAAATTCGGCATCGGCATCAAGGAGCTGTGGCAGATCGACCCGGAGAAGCACCGGCTTGGCCTGGTACAGCATTCCTTCGGCTGGCCGCTTGACGGCAAGACCGGTGGCGGCTCGTTCCTCTATCACCTGGAAGACAATCAGGTCGCTGTCGGCTTCGTGGTTCACCTCAACTACGAAAACCCCTGGCTGTCGCCCTTTGACGAGTTCCAGCGATTCAAGACCCACCCGGCAATCCGTGACACCTTCGAAGGCGGCAAGCGCATTTCCTATGGTGCCCGTGCCATTACCGAAGGCGGTTTCCAGTCCGTGCCGAAACTCTCGTTCCCCGGCGGCCTGCTGATGGGTTGTTCCGCAGGCTTCGTCAACGTGCCGCGGATCAAGGGCTCCCACAATGCCATGCTGTCCGGCATGCTGGCGGCAGAAGAAGTAATGGCCGCAATCGGCCGCGGCGAAGCACACAACGAGCTGGCCAATTACGACACTGCCTGGCGCGAAAGCCCGATCGGCAAGGATCTCTGGCGTGTGCGCAACGCAAAGCCGCTGTGGTCCAAATTCGGCACCGCTATCGGTGTTGCCCTCGGCGGTCTCGACATGTGGACCAACGAGCTGTTCGGCTTCTCCTTCTTCGGCACAATGAAACACGGCAAGAAGGACGCCGACACCCTGAAGCCGGCCAAGGACTGCAAGAAGATCGACTATCCGAAGCCGGATGGTGTCGTTTCCTTCGACAAGCTGTCTTCGGTGTTCCTCTCCAACACCAACCATGAAGAAGATCAGCCGATCCATCTGAAGGTGAAGGACGAGGCACTGCAGAAGCGCTCGGAACACGATGTCTTCGCCGGTCCGTCCAACCGCTATTGCCCGGCTGGCGTATACGAGTGGATCGAGGAAGGCGAAGATGCGCCGCGGTTCCAGATCAATTCGCAGAACTGCGTCCACTGCAAGACCTGTGACATCAAGGATCCGAACGGCAACATCAACTGGACCGTTCCGGAAGGCTCCGGTGGCCCGAACTATCCGAACATGTAAGGTTCGCTGCCAAACTGGAAAACATTGAAAGCCACGGGGAAACCCGTGGTTTTTTTGTGCCTTGAAAAAACGAACAGCACCGGAAAGGAAGCCTTCCCGGTGCTGCAGTCTTGCGGCCGATGGGTCGTAATCAGGCTAGCGTATGTGGGGGTCCAGCCTGTTGCGGTTGTCAAACACACGGACAAGGCCGAGTGGACATGCCACTCCGCTTGCTGCCGCGTGGTTGCCCGCGCCACAAGTTCGTACCCGTATTAACAACGGGCAATTCTTATGAGGTCGTTGGTCCCGATGGAGCCAGCGTGCACATTTATCCCAGAGATGATCTGGATTTTTTTCGGGTTTCGATTTGTTTAATTCTGTTAACCAAAACCGTGATGGCGCCGGAATAAACTCCCCCTACGGCAAGGTCAAATAAATAATGAGACGAATAAAAACTTGTTATGACTCCAAAAGACAAAATTATACCAACTGGTCAAAAAACGTCTGGAATACGCCTCAACTGAAAACACGGAGCCTGGAAAATAAGGGTTGTTCGAAAATACCGATCAATACATCGCGATATTTGACAGTATAACTATTGCCGGTTTTTTCCGTTTACAAACAAGGTGATAAGGAACTTATCGACCTTCAGAGGGTCTATAAATTTTTTCTATATAACAATAAATTAAGAAAATGAATTAGCCAATTCTTTGAAATCTAAGCGTTTATTTCAACAGCTCAACCATCAACTCCATCTGAGGTTGTTCGTCAAATCCATCGCCATTTCACCAAAAACAAACTAACTAGCTGAAATTACTGATAAATCTATTTATCCACATACCAAATAGCGACCAGCTGGTTGTGATTGCAGTCTCGCGTTGGTTAATTTACTTTTACTTTCACGGGGCAAATTTGTAGCAAATCACCAAGATCTTGGTGACTTTCTACAAGTTCTTCGCGGAGTTCCCGCGGTTTTCCCGAAAGCTTAACGAGATCGAGCCGCGCAAGCGGTTGGATACCTTGTGGACAGGAAGACAGCAGGGTCATAACCAGCCGGCGGCGGTTCTGGTTCGGATCAGGCGGTTCATCCACCAAATTCATTCAGCACTGTTTCAACAGTTCTGAAACCCATCGACCACAAGGTTCGGCACCGGGAAGGCCACTTCCCGGTGCAATTTTTTTCACATCACAATGAACTGCGACGTAACCCGTCAGGCGTCAGGCTGCATCTCTGCGTGTGTTCTGACGACGGCGACGCGGAGGACGACGGTTTTCGGACGCGTTGTCGTTGGCGCCGGAGGACGACTGCTTGCGGAACGGCTTCTTGCCGCCCGGCTTGCTGTTGCCATTCCGGTTTCCGCCGCGCTTTGCGCGCCCGGCAGCCGCGGACATCGGCGGAATTTCACCACCGGCAACCGTGATATCGATACCGATCAGCTTCTCGATCTGGCGGAAGAGACCGATTTCCTCCGGAGCACACAGGGCAATCGCCTCACCTTCCGCACCGGCGCGGGCCGTACGGCCAATTCGGTGAACGTAGGCTTCTGCAACTTCCGGCAGCTCGAAGTTATAAACGTGGCTGACACCCGGGATATCAATGCCGCGAGCGGCAACATCGGTTGCCACGAGCACGTTGATGGTGCCTTCCCGCAGGTCCTTGATCGCGCGGTCACGCTGGTTCTGGCTCTTGTTACCATGGATCGAGCCAGCGGAAATTCCGGAATGCGCCAGCTTGCGCATCAGCCGTTCCGCACCGTGCTTTGTGCGGCAGAACACCAGCGACAGCCCGTCCGGCTTGTCACGAAGCTGATCGACCAGGAAGTCGCCCTTGTCGTTCTTGTCCATGAAATGAACAGACTGGGTAACCTTGTCAGCGGTCTTGCCGGCCGGAGCAACTTCGACCCTCTCCGGGTTGCGCAGATAGGACTGTGCCAGCTCGTTGATCTGCTTCGGCATGGTCGCGGAGAACAGCAAGGTCTGGCGTTTGTCGGCCACCAGGCCCGCGATCCGGCGCAGGGCATGAATGAAGCCCAGATCGAGCATCTGGTCGGCTTCGTCGAGCACCAGGTAGGAAGCGGTGCGCAGGTCGATCGCTTCACGATCTACCAGGTCCAGCAGCCGGCCCGGTGTTGCCACCAGAATGTCGGTACCCTTTGAGAGCCGCTTGATCTGGCCGTTGATGGACACACCACCGACAACGGAGGAAACCCGCAGCGGCGTATGCTTCAGGAAGGAAATCAGGTTCTTTGCGATCTGGTTCACCAGTTCGCGGGTCGGGGCCAGAATCAGCGCCCGTGTGCCCTTGGGAACGGCTCTTTTCTTCTCCAGGAGAAGCCGGTCGATCAACGGCAGGCCGAAAGCAGCCGTCTTGCCCGTACCCGTCTGTGCCAGACCCATGAGGTCCCGGCCTTCCAGGATCAACGGGATGGCTTTTTGCTGGATCGGTGTCGGAGCGTCATAGCCGTTTTCGGTAACGGCAGTCACAAGGCCATTGGAGAGTCCCAGGCTTTGAAAGTCGGTCAATATAAAATCCTTGGTTCAAGCGAAACAAACGCTTGTTAAGCCGCACGTCATTGACGGTGCGACTTGAAGTTGGAATGCGGCACAGCCGGCAGCCATCGCTACCCGGTCTCTCTGCCGCCAGACCCTCGCGTGAATTGGGAACTGGTTGAACCCCTCATTGGGTTCTTGAAGTGGCAACCCTCTTGCGACTGCCCGCCAAGTAACTTCTCTTGTCCGGGGCGCACTCTCTGCTCACGCGGCAGCGGTTGCAGTGCGGTATATCGTCGGGAACTGCCCCAATGTCAAGCAGAGAAGCCGCAAAAGCGCTTACAGCTCAAAAAGTTCGGCCTGCCTCAAGGTTGCAGTCGCAGCAACCGGCCATCGTCGCTGTCTGTCAGAACATAGACGTAGCCATCGGGGCCCTGCCGGACATCGCGTATCCGCTCGCCAAGATCCGTCAGCAGCTTTTCCTCGCCGACAACCGTTCCGCCGTCGAGGTCAACACGGGCAAGGTGTTGCCCGGCCAGCGCACCGACCAGCATGTCGCCCTTCCAGTCGGGATATCGGTCGCTGGTTACAAAGGCCATGCCGGACGGCGCGATGGAGGGATCCCAATAGTGAACCGGCTGTTCCATGCCTTCCTTCGACGTGCCTTGACCGATGGTTGCCCCTGAGTAATGACGTCCGTAGGAAATCACCGGCCAGCCATAGTTCTTTCCGGCTTCGGGAATATTGATTTCGTCGCCGCCACGTGCCCCGTGTTCAACTGTCCATAATACGCCGGTTTCAGGATGGGTCGCAGCCGACTGCGGATTGCGATGACCATAGGACCAGATTTCCGGCTTGTAGCCTTCCTGCCCGATAAAGGGATTGCCGGGCGCTGGTTGCCCGTCCCGCGTCAGGCGCAGTACCGACCCGGCGTGGTCCGATGTGTCCTGCGCGCGCTCGCCATCTCCGCGTTCGCCGACTGTCATGAACAAGGTGCCATCGGGCGCAAAGGCAAGGCGCGATCCGAAGTGGCGGCCACCGTAGGACTTGTTGTTGCCGGAGAAGATGGTCTGCCCGTCTTCCAGCACAAAGCCGCCTTCAAAGGCATTGGACAGCCTTGCCCGGAACAAGGACGTGCCGGCACCAGCGGGCGAGCCTTGGGAATAGGTCAGGAACACCGTGCGGTCCGACGCAAAATCCGGGCTGAGGGCAATATCCAGCAAGCCGCCCTGCCCTTGCGCAAACACTTCCGGCGCACCGCCAACTTCGCTTTGCCTGCCGGAGGGATCAATGTGCATTACCGTGCCGTCGCGTTCCGTCACCAGGTAGCCCTCCTCCGGAAGGAAAGCGACGCTCCATGGGTAGGACAATCCCGCGGCAACGGTTTCCAGCTGAACCCCGGACTGGGCTAAAGCGGCAGGGACAATCGGCAGGACGAGCGCTGCGGCCATTGCGGCCACGCCTGGAAGAAGATGCGAATTCAGGGTCATTGGGGCTCCACGGACGATCCATACTCCCTGATAGGTAGGAGCCCGAACGGTCTGGAAAACCCGGCACGGTGCTAAAAATCGGAGCCCGGTTTCGTCGGCCCGTCCTGCAGCGCCTCAAGCCGTGCGGCGATCGTTCGCTTCTCGAAGGCCACGTTCCAGTCGATCAGCGTCCGCCAGACCGCTTCCGCCTGCGCGCCTTCCAGCCCCAATTCTTCCGCCCGGTCTTTCAGAGCAGCCACCATTGTTTCAATCCTCTGGTGATCAAAGGCCTCATCAGGATGCTGTTTCAGGTCCGCCATCCGCCGGACATAGCCCTGGCGACGGGCGAAGAGCTGCAGGAGTTCTTCGTCAAGCGCATCAATTGCGGTGCGGATATCCGTTTTGCTGACGCAGTCGGCTGGCTGTTTCACAAGGGTCATGGCAGGCCGTTTGAAAAATGGAAAAGCGGACCGGTTGTACCGGTCCGCCTTGTTCAACAGAAGGCGCGATTTGAAGCAGGACTAGCCGGCGGACCGGGTCTGTGCCTCGACACTGGCAAGCGCCGACATGTTCACCACGCCGCGCGAGGTGACAGACGGTGTCAGGATATGCGCGGGCTTGGCCGTACCCAGAAGGATCGGTCCGACATGAAGCGCCTGGGTCGATACCTTCAAAAGGTTATGGGCAATGTTGGCCGCATCCAGGTTCGGGAACAGAAGCAGGTTGGCCTCTCCCTTCAACTTGCTGCCCGGCATCACCCGCTCGCGCAGCTCCACGCTGAGCGCGCTGTCGCCGTGCATTTCGCCATCGACTTCCAGTTCCGGGTAGCGCTTCCAGATCATCTCCAGCGCTTCGCGCATCTTGCGCGAGGACGCCGTGTCGCGGGAACCGAAGTTGGAAAGCGAAAGCAGGGCGATCTTCGGTTCAATACCGAAGCGCCGGATTTCCTCTGCCGCGAGGTTTGCCATTTCGGAGATCTCTTCTGCGGTCGGGTCTTCCGTCACGAAGGTATCCGACAGGAATATGGCCCCTTGCGAGTTGATCAGCAGCGACATGGCCGAAAGGTCCCTGGCCGTCTCGCAAACGCCGATCACCTGCTTGATATCCCGCAGATGGCGGATGAACCGGCCTTCCAGACCGCAAATGACCGCATCGGCATCGCCGCGGCGCACCGCAAGGGCGGAAATCACCGTGGTGTTGGTGCGCACGACCGTCCGCGCCGCGTTGGGCGGCATGCCCTTGCGGCCGACACACTCGAAATATTCGTCGACATACTCACGGTAGCGCGGATCGTCCTGCGGGTTGACGAACTCGAAATCGACATCGGGACGAATGCGCAGGCCAAAGCGTTCGCAGCGTTGCTGCAGGACGTCCGGACGGCCAACCAGGATCGGCTTGGCGATATTGTCTTCGATCAGCACCTGAGCGGCACGAAGAACACGTTCGTCCTCGCCTTCGGCATAAATGATCCGCTGCGGGTCCTTGCTGGCGTTCTGGATGATCGGCTTCATGATGAGGCCGGACCGGAAGACAAAACGGTTCAGCCGGTCCAGATAGGCCGTGAAATCCTCGATCGGGCGCGTGGCGACACCTGTTGCCATGGCCGCCTTGGCAACAGCCGGTGCAATGCGCAGGATCAGGCGCTGATCGAACGGCGAAGGGATCAGGTAGTTCGGCCCGAAGGTTTCGGTCTTGCCACCGTAGGCACGGGCTGCAACGTCGGACGGTTCCTCGCGCGCAAGGCCGGCAATTGCCTCGACGGCGGCCCGCTTCATTTCCTCATTGATGGTGGTCGCCCCAACGTCGAGCGCGCCCCGGAAGATGTAGGGGAAGCACAGGACGTTGTTGACCTGGTTCGGGTAGTCGGACCGTCCGGTACACATGACCACGTCGTCACGGACAGCCTTGGCGTCCTCCGGCATGATTTCCGGGTTGGGGTTGGCGAGCGCCAGGATCAGCGGGCCCTTGCCCATCTTTTCCACCATGCCCGGCTTCAGCACGCCGGCAGCCGACAGCCCCAGGAAGACATCGGCGCCGTCGATTACCTGATCGAGCGACCTGAAATCCGTCTTCTGGGCAAAGACCGCCTTCCATTCGTCCATCAGCGCCTCGCGGCCTTCATAGACGACGCCTTCAATGTCGGTAACCCAGATGTTCTCCCGCTTCGCCCCCAGCGAGACGAGCATGTTGAGGCAGGCAAGCGCAGCCGCGCCCGCACCGGACGCCACAATCTTGGCTTCCTCGATCTTCTTGCCGGCAAGGTCCAGACCGTTGCGAACCGCGGCGCCGACGATGATCGCCGTGCCATGCTGATCGTCGTGAAAGACCGGGATCTTCATACGTTCCCGGAGCTTCGATTCAATCATGAAGCATTCGGGCGCCTTGATGTCTTCCAGGTTGATACCGCCAAAGGTCGGCTCCAGAACCGAAACCGCATCGACGAATTTTTCAACGTCGGTCTGGGCCACCTCGATATCGAAGACGTCGATGCCGGCGAACTTCTTGAAGAGAACCGCCTTGCCTTCCATCACCGGCTTGGATGCCAGCGGACCAATGTTGCCGAGGCCGAGCACTGCCGTGCCGTTTGAGATGACGGCGACTAGATTGCCGCGCGAGGTGTAATTGGCTGCCAGTGCCGGATTGTCGGCAATCGCAAGGCACGGCGCGGCCACGCCGGGTGAATAGGCCAGCGCCAGGTCGCGCTGGTTGCCCAGCGGCTTGATTGCCTGGATCTCCAGTTTTCCCGGGCGCGGATGCTCGTGATAGAACAGGGCCGCTTCGGTCAGATCACTTCCGGTCTTGCTGCTGTCGCTCATGACGGTCCCTGTCTCCTGCCTCTTCCCTAAGGTCATATTGTTTTTCTGCAAAGCTCTGCGGCTTGTCCGCAAGGATGATCTGCAATTTCGTGAATACTCTGTGTGATTTAACCGGCGCGCTGCCTGATGAGAACCCGTAATAACAAAAACAGTACGACCCCGTTCAGGATATGCCACAGGAAATGCGTGCCAATGGCAAGTTGATCGCAAACCGGGCCGTCCAGCGTCCGAAATGTCAGTGATACGGCAAAGACGACACCTGTCAGCAACACCTCGCGCCCGAACCGCGCATTCTTGCGAAGAAACAGTGCCCCCACCACGAAGATCGCCAGCAGCGCAGGCACATAGCCTGCAGATGAGCCGACCAACGGTGCGACTGCGCGCCCGGCAAAGGGCGTGACTGCGAAAAACACGATAACGATGCCTAGCGCCGCCCACCAGGACAGACCCAGAAACCGGTTCAGCGCCGCAAAGAGATAGACATGGATAAACAGCGCGATCGGGATGACATCGGCAAGGCTCGCCCAACGTGTCGCGAAGGTGTGAAACAGGAACGACCCCAGGCCGGTCACGAAGACGATGCCGATCAGGACAAGGGCAAAGAGATCGTCCGGTGTCTTGCGGCGCCAGAGCATGTATCCGGCAAGGGCCGCAATCAGGAAAGCCGCATTGGTGAGCGCATTGAGCGGCTCGGACCAGAACTCCGGCCCGATCCGCTCACAATAATTGTCCAGCTTGTCGGTCAGCGCCATTGGCTCCAACACCCGCCCCTGCTTCTTCCCTCGAAGGACTTACAACTTGGACGTGACAGTTTCGGTAATCAAGCGGCCAAGCCTTGAAATACCTTCTTCGATTTTCTGATAGTCGTTGCAGGAGAAGCTGAGCCGGAGGGTGTTCGCCCCGGTGCCATCCGGATGGAACGCACGGCCGGGAACGAAGGCGACACGCGCCGTTTCAATGGAGGTTTCCAGCAAAGTTGCCGCGTCCATACCTTCGGGCAGGGTCATCCAAATGAACATGCCCCCTTCCGGGCGGGTCCAGCTGACACCAGCCGGCATGTGTCGCTCAAGCGCGGCCAGCATTGCATCGCGTCGGGACTTGTAGACCGCATTCGTCTTTGCCGTATGCGCTTCAAAGACATTTTCGGCGACCCGGGCCATGGCTTCCTGGTTGAGCACCGGCGAATTCAGGTCACTCGCCTGCTTGATCAGAACCAGCCTGGAGATGACTTCAGCCGACGCACAGATCCAGCCGAGGCGCAATCCCGGTGAGAGCGACTTGGAAAAGCTGCCGCAGTAAAGTGTGCGGGCGTTGTTGATGCCCCCCGAGGCTTCGCAATCAAGCGCCAGCATCGGTGGCAACGGTTCGCCGTCATAGCGCAGCGCCTCGTAGGGCGAATCCTCGATGACTGCACAGGACAGTTCTCCGGCCAGTGCCAGAAGGCGTTGTCGCTCGGCCAGATCCACCGTCAGGCCCGTGGGGTTGGCAAAATCGGGAGAAAGGTAAGCGAACTTGATCCGTCCGCCCTTTTCGCGCGCGGTTGCCGCATAATCTTCCGCAGGGCGGTTGGCTCCAGGGTCAAGCCGGTCGTAACCGGGCTCATAGGCATTGAAAGCCTGCAACGCGCCCAGATAGGTCGGCCACTGCACCAGCGCGGTGTCGCCTTCCGTCAGGAACAGTTTGCCAATGTAATCGAGCCCCTGCTGGGACCCGGAGGTGACGAGAATATTTTCTGGCCCGCACTCGACGCCAAGGCGGCGCATGTGGTTGACGATCCAGTTACGCAGGCGGGCGCTGCCTTCGCTCATGCCGTATTGCAGTGCGCGGCCCGCGTCCGGACCTGCCAGAATTTCCTGATAGGCTGCCTTGAACGCTTCGGCGGGGAACAGAGCCTGGTCGGGAATACCGCCGGCGAAGTTGATCACATCCGGCTGGTCCAGCAGTTTCAGGAGTTCACGGATTTCCGAGGCGCGCATGCGGCTGGCGCGTCGGGCGTATAGGCTTTCCCAGGTTGTCATTGTTGGCTCGTTGCATTTTTGGATTGGTTATTTAAGTCAATAATACTGACCTAACTTTTTTGCAAGTGTCTCAATCTTGTTATTTTTTGTAATTTTATTTCAATATCAAAATGCCGCGACAGTTTGCTTGCTGCCTCTGGAAGCCATTGCGGCTATTGCCTATGTCTGGAGAGCAAAGGAGTTCGCCATGTCCCGTCTCGATGAAAGCCGTCCGTTCATTCCGCTCAACATTGCTGTGCTGACGGTATCGGACACGCGCAAGCTGGAAGAAGACCGCTCCGGCAATACGCTGGTGGACCGGATCGAAAAGGCAGGACATACGCTTGCGGACAGGCAGATCGTCACCGACGACGTTGCGGCCATTCAGGCGGTCGTCAAAAGCTGGATCAATGACAAGGGCGTGGATGTGATCGTCTCGACCGGCGGCACCGGCTTTACCGGCCGTGACGTGACACCGGAGGCTATGGAGCCTCTGTTCGAAAAACGCATGGACGGCTTTTCGGAGGTCTTTCACCGAATCTCCTACGACAAGATCGGCACCTCCACGATCCAGTCCCGTGCGACCGGCGGCGTCGCCGGGGCGACTTATATTTTCGTGCTGCCCGGTTCCCCGGGCGCCTGCAAGGACGCCTGGGACGGTATCCTGAAATGGCAGCTGGACTATCGTCACATGCCCTGCAATTTCGTGGAGATCATGCCCAGGCTGGACGAGCACCTGAAGCGCGGCAAGTTGCGGGAGGCGTGAGCCCACCACACCGAAGAAGAGCGTATCCGCCCAGAACTCTGCAGTGCCTTGTTCAGCCGTGCAGCTTGACGGCAACGCTCGCTGGAATGCGCAGGGTACCGACGCAAAAGCGTGCGAAGGCCTGGCGGAACCTGGAAAACAGCCCTTCCCGCTCGGGTTCACCCGAAGAGACCGCGGCAGCGCGCAAGAACACCATCCGCCCGCGTCCGATACGCTTGGCGATATCGAGATCTTCCAGCTCCGGCAACGGCCGATGGCCGCCGAGCTTCTGATAAAACTGCCTGGAGATTAGCAGGCCCTGGTTGCCGTAAGGCATGCCAAGCAGTTGGGACCGCAAGGCTGCAAAAGACTCGCTTACCCGCGCACTGAGCCCGAAAGCCTCATAGCGAAGGCGGAAGCTTGCGGCGGTCCGTGGACCGTTGGAGGCACGGGCTGCCCGCTCGATGAAGGCCTGGGCCTCATGATGCCAGCCGCTTTCCAGAAGCGTTTCCGGCCGCAGGAACAATAGCCAGTCGCCCCGGCTCGCCATGGAGGCGCCATAGGCAAGGCGTTCGCTGCGGGAAGCATTGCCCCGGCCGATCCAGACACACCCGGCCGCGTCGGCAACCTTCTCGGTATTGTCCGACGAACCACCATCGACCACGATAACTTCGCGGATGACGCCCTCTGCAGCTGCCGGCACCAGGGCCGAAAGCGCGTGAACGAGCTCGGTTTCGGAATTTCTTGTCGCAATGATGACGCTGATCATGATCTCAAGTTTTACATGATTTTTTTCAAAGTGCGAGTGTCGGTGACGAAGCGGGAGCTGTTTTTTGTTGGGGTTCTTAACAAACTCCAATAATCGGTCACCAACCTTCGCGATATATATCGCCAGGTAATGTCTACTTTGGTTGCATGAAAAGAAAAGACCGGGCGAAAGCTGTAGCAGTACCTCTTTCACATTTGTCATAGGGCCGTGAAAAGTTGCTCCAGTGTGAAACCGATCGGTATCCATTTGACGGTTTTCAGGAAAATAGCCCCTCTCTGGCAAATGGAAGTGCCGGATTTCATGTTATCTTAAGAGTGCATACCAAAGCTGAAAGCTCTTACTTCGACCAGAACCCAAGCGATCGCGCCATGACGACACCCGATCAAAAGCCAACTTCAGGCGCAGGATACCTGACGCAGACGCTCGGCCGGATCTTGATGGGGCTCGCCGGGTTTGTTCTGTCCCTGGCTTTGCTGGCCGGGACAGCATCGGCCCGAGACCTCGTGGTGCTGGCAACCCCGGAAGAGCCATACAAGTTTGTCGAAGACGGGGTCTACAAGGGTATCGACGTCGAAGTACTCGATGAAGTCATGCGCCGTCTCGGCCTTTCCTATTCGCTGGAACTGATCGATTCCGGAACTCGCATCCAACAGGAAGCGCGCGCCGGACGGGCGGACATGCTGCTATTGTTTTCCAAGAAGCCGGACCGGATGGAGTACCTGAACTATCCGGACGAAAGCTACATCGACATCAGCTGGAGCTTCTTCATCCGCGCCGAAGATGCCGGAACAATCCGTTTCGAAGGCTACGAAGACCTGAAGGGGCTGCAGATCGGTATCACGCAGGATTTCGCCTATACGCCGGAGTTCCTCAACGCCGGCCTCGACTTTCAGACGGTCGCCAGCAACAATCTCCAGATCGGCATGCTGCTGGCAAAGCGTGTGGATGCCGTTCCCATGAACACCATCAGCACGCTCTACGAGGAAAAGAAGGCCGGGAGGCTGGACCAGCTGGCGACGTTACCGCTGCCGCTGATAACGAAGCCCTACTACAACGTCTTTGCCAAAGCTTCGACTTACCCGGACATCAAAAGCCTTCCCGGACGCTACGACGAAACCATTCGCGAGATGCAGTCTGACGGGACGCTGGATGCGATCCTGATCAAATACTTTGGTCGCCGGCCAGGTAACGATGACCGTGGCGGTTCCTGAATTCCGGTCTGGTCTGCAGTCCACCATCTTTTGAAGGTCAAAACCCACAAGGTGTAAACAGCATCTTGCGTCGCGTTGGTGTCGTGATAATGTTCTTGTTATGTTCCATTTCGTAACCTGGACGTTCTCGCGTGCCCTTCAGCCCCCCCGATAAGATTTCACTACCAGCCGACGCAGCCGGGCTTGTACCCGATGTCCGCTCCGTTGCCGAGCACAGGCGGCGGGGCCGCGCGGCTGCGCTCAATGCCTCCGGCCGCTTCGAGAAATTAACTCGTGAATGTTTCGACGATGGCTGGGAAACGCTTGAAGACCTGCCGCCGTTGAAAACCCAGGTTCAGGAAGAGCGTGCGCGCACGATCATCACCCGAAACGAGTCGCCGGATATTTCCTTCGACCGCTCGATCAATCCCTACCGGGGCTGCGAACATGGATGCATCTACTGTTTCGCCAGACCAAGCCACGCGTTCATGGGGCTGTCTCCGGGCCTGGATTTCGAAACCAGGCTGTTTGCCAAACCCAATGCCGCACAGTTGCTTGAACGTGAACTTTCCCGCCCCGGTTATCAGCCGCGCGTGATCGCCATCGGCACGAACACTGATCCCTACCAGCCGATGGAACGCGGCTACAAGCTGATGCGTGAGATCCTGGAAGTGCTGGACAATTGCTCCCACCCGGTTGCGATCGTCACCAAGTCAGCCCTGGTCACGCGAGATATCGACATTCTGTCGAGGCTGGCAGAACGAAATCTGGTGAAGGTTGCCTTGTCGGTCACGACGCTCGACAAGAAGCTCTGCCGGGCCATGGAGCCGCGTGCGTCTGCACCCCACAAAAGGCTTGAGGCCGTCCGGGCTCTCTCCGACGCGGGCATTCCCACGTCCGTAATGATGGCGCCTGTGATCCCAGCCCTGACAGACAGCGAAATTGAAAACGTTCTTGAAGCGGCAGCCGAGCATGGCGCGACGGAGGTCGCCTACATCCTCTTACGGCTTCCCCTGGAAGTGTCGGAACTCTTTCGGGACTGGCTGCTGCGAGAGCGTCCGGACCGCTATCGCCATGTGATGAACCTGATCCGTGCCATGCGCGGCGGCAAGGACTATGACGCGAAATGGGGCGAGCGCATGCGCGGGAGAGGTCCGTATGCCGACCAGATTGCCAAACGGTTCTCGCTGGGAGCGAAGCGCCTTGGCCTCAATCTGCGTCGCCGAAAGCTCAACACCGAGGCCTTCGTCCAGCCGCAAAAAGGCGGTGTGCAATTGGACCTGTTTTGAAGCCAGATCTTGAGAAACTTGCTGCCGGACGGCAGGGTGCTGTTCATGACGCTCAGCCCTTCCCTCTTTGACCTCGCCTTTCCCGATAGCCCGGACCTTGCCATCGAGCGCAAGCACGCGAAATCCTTTGACGGTCGGCTCTGCGGCGTAGACGAAGCCGGTCGTGGCCCATGGGCCGGGCCCGTGGTCACGGCCGCAGTTATCCTGGATTACGACCGGGTACCGGTTGGCCTCAATGATTCCAAAAAACTGACCGAAGCCCGGCGCGAAGAGCTTTTCGAGCAGATTGTTGCTACAGCCCATGTCTCGCTCGCCAGCGCTTCACCGGCAACGATCGATGCTGTCAATATTCGCACCGCGACCCTTTCGGCCATGGTGAGGGCCGTCAATCACCTACCACTTGTTCCCGACTACGTTCTCGTCGACGGCCGCGATGTGCCGCAAGGGCTGAAACAGGCCGGACAAGCGCTGATCAAGGGAGATGGCCGCTGCCTGTGCGTTGCGGCTGCCTCTATCGTTGCAAAGGTGACAAGGGACCGGATGATGGTTCACCTCGACGCCAGTTTTCCGGACTACGGGTTTGCCCAGCACAAGGGGTATGGCGTGCCGCAGCATCAGGCGACCCTGGAACGCCACGGGCCGACCGTTCACCATCGCCTCAGTTTCAAGCCGGTCAGGCTGGCTGCAGGGTCTTGAAGTTCAGGACATAACGGATTGGGTTTAGACGGCAGGAAACACGCCGCAAGTCAGCGACACTCCCCTGCTTTCGGGCACGTCAAAACCAACCAGCAATGGAGTTCGCTGCAGATTAGTGCCAATTAGCGTTCGCATTGCCTGCCGCAACAAAAAAGCGGCCCCGAAAGGCCGCTTCTTCAATTCGTCAGCAGAGTGGACCGAACTTAGTTCAGCCGCTCCTTCACCTGCTCAATGCTCTTGGCGAGGATGTCGTCGGCGACTTTATCCTTCACCTTCGCTGCAAGGATTTCCTCGGCAGCGGCAACGGCAATGTCAGCGGCCTTGGCACGGACTTCAGCGACTGCCTGGCTTTCGGCCTGTGCAATCTTGTCTTCCGCAGCCTTGGTACGGCGAGCAATCATTTCTTCCAGAGCCTGGCTGGTTTCGAGCGTCAGGCGCTCGGCTTCCGAGTTGGCTTCTGCGATGATGGCTTCCGCTTCGCTTTCGGCTTCATGACGCTTGCGCTGATACTCGGACAAGAGAGCCTGGGCTTCTTCACGCATCTTGCGTGCGTCTTCCAGTTCCTTGCGGATGGTTTCTGCGCGTTCGTCCAGTGAACCGTTGATCTTGGCCGGAACCTTGACGTAGAAAATTACGACGAAGAACAGGATAAGACCGATCAGGGCCCAAAATGTAGCATCCATGACGGTCTCCTCAGTTCATCGCCGACTTGAGCGCCTTGGTCAGGTCGGTCTTGGTCGGAGCTTTGCCCATCAGCTGCTCAACGAGCGCTGAAGCGGTTTCTCCGGCAATATCCCCGATCTGAGAAAGGGCATCGGTCTTGGTTGCAGCGATCTGTGCTTCAGCCGCTTTCAGCTTCCCGTTCAGCTCGGCTTCCGCCTTTTCGCGGCGAGCTTCATGATCTGCCTTGAGCTTGGTCCGCGTCTCGTGGGCAATGCCATGAGCCTTGTTGCGGGCCTCGGCCAGCGCCTGCTCGTAAGCTGCGATCGCAGCGTCGGTTTCTTCCTGCAGCCGGTTGGCTTCGGAAATGTCACCGGCGATACGGTCCCTGCGGTCTTCCAGAATGCCTGCGATCCGCGGAACGGCCACATTCTTCATGATCCAGTAGAACACGCCGAACGTGATCGCGAGCCACAAGAGCTGGGAGGCGAATGTGGTGCTGTCAAAAGGCGGGAAACCCGCGCCATGCTCTGCGGCCGGCACTTCTATGGCTTCGTGCATGCCTTCTGTGGTCGAGTGAGTTTGGCCTGCCATTTCCAGTCTCCTAAATCCGGCTGGGCGGCGCTAGAGAGCGCCGCCACCGGAGTCGCATCGATAGTCGCTAAGGTTTAGCGATTAAGCGAACAGGAGGATCAGAGCCACCAGCAGGGAGAAGATGCCCAGAGCTTCCGTCACGGCGAAGCCGAAGATCAGACGGCCGAACTGGCCATCAGCAGCGGACGGGTTGCGCAGAGCGCCTGCGAGGTAGTTACCGAAAATGTTGCCAAGGCCGATGCCTGCGCCGCCCATGCCCAGGCATGCGATACCGGCACCGATGTATTTTGCTGCTTCTGCTTCCATGACACGTGCTCCTAAATGGTGTTTGCAGATTGCTCACTCGCGGCGCAATGGCCGTGTGATTGGGTTACCCTCAGTGTGAAGGATGAATGGCGTCGTTCAGGTACATGCAGGTCAGAACGGTGAAGACGTATGCCTGCAGGAACGCGACCAGGAATTCCAGAGCCGTCAGGGCAACCGTCATTCCGAGAGGGAGAATGGATCCGAAGATACCGACCGCACCCATCGCGCTAAGGCTGACGATGAATCCGGAGAACACTTTCAGCGTGATGTGACCGGCGAGCATGTTCGCGAAAAGACGAACGGACAGGCTGATCGGGCGCGAAAGGAACGAGATCACCTCGATCAGCGTCACGAGCGGGATCAGTGCACCGGGCACGCCGCTGGGGACGAAGAGCTTGAGGAACTTCATGCCGTTTTTCATGAAGCCGTAAATGATCACGGTGAGGATCACCAGCATTGCCAGGGCGAAGGTCACGATGATGTGGCTGGTGATGGTAAAGAAGTACGGGAACATCCCGAACAGATTGGCAACCAGAACGAACATGAAGAGCGAGAACACGAGAGGGAAGAAGCGCATCCCTTCCGTTCCTGCTGAACTTCGCAATGTTCCGGCAACAAACTCATACGCCATTTCCGAAATCGACTGCAGGCGGGTCGGAACGAGTCCGCGGCCGCTGGTCGAGAAAATCAGGAATGCAGACGTCGCCGCCACGGTCAAAACCATGAACAACGAAGAGTTGGTAAAAGAGAAATCCATGCCCCCGACTTCAATCGGGAATAGCGTCTGGATATGGAACTGATGGATCGGATCGTTCGCCACCGGCCAGCCTTCTTCGTTCGTTCATATCAATGCGCCAGAAGGCGCGACAAATTCTATTTCGATCTGTCGTTCTGAACTTCTTTTTCGCGCTGGACCTTGGCATCCGGCTGCTCGACGACACCGGCCGCGCGCAGAACGTTCAAGACCCCGGCTACGAAACCCAGCAACAGAAAGACAATCAGCCCGAAAGGCGACGTCCCAAGCCACTGGTCGGCAACCCAACCAATCCCGGCCCCCACCAGCACGCCGGCGATAAACTCCGAAGAGAGTTTCATTGCCTGCGCGTATCCGGATGAGCTGCTTTGAGACTTCCGAGCGGTCTTTTCTTCAACCACCCTTATGTCATCAAGCTTCCGGTTCAATTGAGCCCGCCGTTCCGACAGACCTGCTTCCGGGGAACCAACCGCCCGATCCTTGTTATCGCCGTTTTGCGAAGACATGTTCTTAAGTCCTCAGCTTGCGCCGACAGCTTTATCCGACAACTGGGGAGCCCCCTAAGCCGCGCGCACCATAGTCGGCACCTCATGCCGTGTCAAGAAGCCTGCACTAAACTCTATCCATTTGAAAAATAAAGATCTTTTCTGTTTTTGCAGAATCAGCCAGACCTAAGTTGCATAAGGTTTTCGCGGCAGTGCCGCACCAGACGCAATCTTAGCCAGTTTCGCGGAATCGCTCTGCCGTCTCCAGATCGACCGAAACAAGCTGGGAAACCCCGCGCTCGGCCATCGTCACGCCGAAGAGGCGGTTCATGCGCGCCATGGTGATCGGATTGTGCGTGATCACCACAAATCTGGTTTCCGTGCTCTTGGCCATCTCGTCCAGGAGATCGCAGTAACGCTCCACGTTCGCGTCATCCAGTGGCGCATCGACCTCGTCGAGCACGCAGATCGGCGCAGGGTTGGTCAGGAAGACCGCGAAAATCAGGGACATGGCCGTGAGCGCCTGCTCACCACCCGACAGCAGCGTCATGGTCTGTGGCTTCTTGCCGGGGGGGCGCGCGATGATTTCCAGCCCCGCATCCAGCGGATCATCGGAATCGACCAGCTGGAGTTCGGCCGTGCCGCCGCCGAAAAGATGAGTGAACAAGCGCTGGAAATGACCGTTGACGATCTCGAAGGAGGCGAGCAGACGTTCGCGCGCCTCGCGGTTGAGATTCGAAATCCCTGTTCGCAGACGGCGAATCGCCTCGATCAGGTCGTCGCGCTCCGAGGTCAGCGTGGTCTTCTGATCGTCGATTTCGCGCAGCTCTTCTTCCGCACGCAGGTTGACGCCGCCAAGCCGTTCGCGCTCGGCCTTCAGCCGTTCCAGCTTGCGCTCCATGGAATCGGGATCCGGCAACGGTGCGCCTTCCTTCAGACCCGCGATTTCCGGCAATGCCGTTACCGCAACCTCCAGGTCCTCGTCGATCCGCCGTTCCAGGTTCTGCTTGCGGTCGCGGGCGGCTTCCAGCCGTTCCTCGGCGCGAATCTTCTCTTCTCGTGCGCCCGCCATCGCTTCCATCGCGGCCTTGGCTGCACGGTCGACGTCGGCAAGATCCAGTTCCGCCTGCTGAAGCTGATCGTCCCGCGCCTTCTTTTCCTCTTCTGCCTTGGCAATGGCGGAAAACACGTCGCGGCGCTTGATTTCGATGTCTTCGGGCGCCTCGATCAGCTCGGCCCGCTCTTCTTCCGCTTCTTCACGCCGTTCCTGCAAAATGGAAATCTGCTGGGCGGCATTGGCAGCACGGGTCTTCCAGCCGTCATATTCCCGGGCGATGGCTTCAAGCCGCCGGTCGCGCATCTGCTGTTCGCGGGCAAGCCCCTCTGCAACGGCCCTTGCTTCGGCCAGGGCGCCGCGTGCGGCCGCGACCTGCCCCTGCAATTCTTCGATGCTTTCGCGATAGCTGGTTCCGTCTGGCGCTTCTTCCAGGCGTTCTTCGGCCTCTGCCAGCTGTTCACGTGCCAGCTCGGCCTCTTCACCAAGACGCTGTGCCCGGTCCTGCGCAGCTTCCAGCTTGGCGGCGAACTGGGAAACGGCCCTTTCCGCCGCAGCCAGGGCTTCGCGCGCCGCGGCTGCCTGACGCTGGCCGTCACGAACCTTGCCCCTGGCCATCTGTTCAAGTTCGACGGCCTGCCGAACCCTCGTTGCGGCACCTTCCAGTGCCTGCTGACGATCCTCAAGCTCGCGCCGGGCCTGCTCGATTTCATCTCCGAGTTCAGCAAGGCGGTTCTTCTGCGCCAGTCGCTGTGCCGCCGGTGTCGGCGCATTGGCCGCGATAACGAATCCATCCCAGCGCCACAGGTCGCCTTCCACGGAAACCAGACATTGCCCCGGTTTCAGGGTCGTGCGCAGGCCTGGTCCGACGGTCTGGTCGACAAGGCCGATCTGGCGCAGGCGGCGGCTCAACTCGACAGGGGCTTCAACCACCTCGGCCAGACTGCGGGTTCCGGCGGGCAAGGCCGGATCGCCATCATGAGAGAGGACACCACCCCAGCGAACAGCGGCAGCTTCTTCAAGTGAGGCATCAAGATCTTCACCAAGCGCCGCCCCCAGAGCCGTTTCGAAGCCCTGCTCCACCTGGATCTGCTCGACAACCGGCGTGTGATCCTGTTCGGAGTGAACATTCAGCACCTGCTCCAGCGTCCGTGCCTCTGTCTCGAGGCCCTGCAACATCTGGCGGGCATCACCAACGGGTCCACGTGCGGACTGTTCCTGTTCGCGCGCTTCGCGGGTCGCGGTTTCGGCTTCTTCCGCGGCAGCTTCCGCCTCCAGAAGAGATTCCTCGGCCACCTCCAGCGCTTCCCGGTTTTCGGAAACGCCGTCCTGTTCGGCCATGCGTTCGTTGATTTCCTGAAGAGCTTTCTGAGCGTCCTGAGCCTGAGCTAACAAACGGTCCGAGCGCTGGCGGCTTTCCGCGACTGCCCGCTCCAACTGGCGGCGTTCGGCGGTTGCACGCGCTTCGGCCGCGGTCAGGTCGGACAACTGGTTCTCCAGCGTTCCCACGGTCTCTTCGGCCTCGGCCACCTTTTCACGAGCGCTTTCGGTGCGCTCCTGCACCATCTCGTTTTCTTCCAGTAGCTCTGCGCGTTCTTCCGACAAGCGCTCCAGAACCTCGTCGTTCTCGGACACCATGGACTGTTCGCGCCGGATATCTTCCGCCAGCTGCACCAGGCGGCGCTCCAGATCCTGAAGCTTTTCCTTTACCCGCCGTTCTTCCGCGTCCAGTTCGTTGCGGGCGATCACCAGCCGCTGCAAGGCGGCGCCCGCCCTGGCCGCATCCTCGCGCAGTTCCGGCAGCTTGTGTGCGGCGATAGCCTGGATTCGGGCGCTTTCCGCCTGCAGACCGGTGGCTTCGTTCACCTGCTTCTGGGCTTCGGCAAAATGGCTTTCGGCTGTTCCCAGCGCATCGCGCGCCTCGGTCCAGCGAATGTAAAGGATCGAGGCTTCAGCCCCGCGGATTTCAGACGACAGGTTACGATAGCGCGAAGCCTGGCGCGACTGGCGGCGCAGATTGTCGAGCTGGCTGTCGATCTGAACGAGGACATCCTCCAGTCGTTCCAGGTTCTGCTCAGCGGCGCGAAGGCGAATTTCCGCCTCATGCCGGCGCGAATGCAGACCGGAAATACCGGCGGCTTCTTCCAGGATCTGCCTGCGGGAGGTCGGTTTGGCGGCAATCAGCTCGCCAATCTGCCCCTGGCGCACCATGGCAGGTGACCTGGCGCCTGTGGATGCGTCGGCAAAAAGAAGCTGCACGTCACGCGCACGCACATCCTTGGCGTTGATCTTGTAGTTGGAGCCCTGCTCGCGTTCGATACGGCGGCTGACTTCAAGCGCATCGGCATCATTGAAAGCGGCAGGCGCCGTACGGTCCTGGTTTTCCAGGTAGAGCGTCACTTCCGCGGTGTTGCGCGCCGGGCGGTTCAGGCTGCCGGAAAAGATGACGTCGTCCATGCCGGACGCACGCATGTTCTTGTAGGAGTTTTCGCCCATCACCCAGCGAAGGGCCTCGACAAGATTGGACTTGCCGCAGCCATTCGGCCCGACCACACCGGTCAGGCCGTTGCCGATGATGAACTCCATCGGTTCGACGAAGGATTTGAAACCGACAATGCGGAGCTTGGAAAATTTCATTGGCGCCCGTGCCTCCTGGACACGGACACCTGAAGATCACAGGCTTGATCGGCGCATACCGAACAGACCGGCGGATAGACCGCCAGTCTAGAGGTTTGCGTCAATAAGTTTGCCCATCTCTTCAATCGAAAGCGCCCCCGAGTGCTTTTCGCCATTGATGAAGAACGTCGGGGTGGAGTTCACGCCAAACTCGTTTGCACCGCGGTTTTTCACCGCATCGATGGCGTCGAGCAGACCCTGGTTCCCCAAGCATTCCTCAAAGGACTCTTTTGTAAAACCTATCTGCTTGGAAAAGTCGAGCATGGATTGGTACGGATTGTCGGTAAACGCCCAGGTCCGCTGCTGTTCGAACATGATGTCCACAATCTCGAAATATTTGTCCGCAGGAGCGCAGCGGGCGAGCATGAACGCGCCGGCCGCAACCGGATCCAGCGGGAATTCGCGGAAAATGAAGCGAACCTTGCCGGTATCGATGTAGTCGGCCTTCAGGGCCGGATAGGTACGCTCATGGAAATTGGCGCAATGTCCGCAGGTCATGGATGCGTATTCCACAATCGTGACCGGCGCGTTTTCGTCGCCAAGGATCTTGTCGCCCAGCGGGCCGGGTTTGACCAGCTCGTCCTGGTCGACGGCCTGCGCAAGAGCCAAGCTCGAACCGGCAAGGCAGAATGCGGCCGTCGCCAGGGCAGTGGTTTTGAGAAACTGTCTACGGGTCTGGGTCACGAAGATCGTCCTGTCACATTAATCAAGCGCTGCACCGGCCGGTGCGTGGATCGAAGCACATCCTGTCGGATATCCTGGCCGATCGGGTTAATTGATACCGGGCCACCCTATTTGCGTTCAGCTGAATGCAGGATGAACCAGCTTGCCGCTTTCTGTGCCCTCTCGGGCAGGCGGCGTCAACAAAGCTTATCAAATGTGGCAGGAGCGAGGACGGTCAAAGGCTATTAAATACTGGCATCCACCCTTGACCCGCCGACACCAACACAAGGGAAATCCTGAGTTCTTCGATATCATGCCAAAGCCGGCGGCACGTTTGCCAGTGCCGGTTTCACAGAGTTGTTATTGGAAGAAGCAATGTGGACCGTCAGGCCGCATCTTCTGCGCTGCGGGCAATAACCTGGGCGCCAAGCTTCCTGAGCGCCTGCCGCAGGCGGTCGTTTTCCACCCCCTCCAGTCGCGCTTCGAGCTGCTGTTCCTCGGTTTGCGTCAAGTCGCGCAAGGGCTTCTTGCGCACGGGCTGCTTCACCAGAACCGGCTTCTGCAGGATCTTGATGCGGCCGATGGCCCGCCAACCATAGAAAGTATTGATACGCTCGATCACCTGGGCACTGTCATGAGACAGGATCAAGGCTGTCGCCCCGTCCGTGTGCACCACCAGCGTCGCCGGTTCCGGCGGGTTTTCCGGATCGCCGCGTTCAGGCTGCCGCGGCCAGATCAGCCTGTCCGGCTGCACGCGCGTGCCGTAACGCTCGCCGACAATATCGGCCCAGGAGGCAATGATATCGACGGACGCAAATCCACGCTTCCGGCAAACAGGCGTCATCGCCTTGCCGACAAGATCGGCCAGCGATTTCACCCCCTTCGAGGCGTGCACGGGATTTGCCTTTGTAGCGCTAATAGCCTACCTCCTCATCCAGATGTAAGGTGCGGCGATTTGCCGACCATTGTCCGGATTGGGGTGTTGTGTCTCAATAGAATACGACAAAATGACGACGAATACTTTCCCCAACCTCACCGCACTGCCTTTATCAGCCAAGTTGTCCCCAGGCTATCCAAGGCTTGCTGCTTCATATCAACACCACTTGTTCTGCTGATCTCATGGCGTCTGCTTCCCCTTCCCGACTGCTTCTCGACTGGTACGACCGTCATGCCCGGCGCCTGCCCTGGCGGGTTTCCCCGGAAGACCGCCTACTGGGCGAAGTCCCCGATCCCTACCGGATCTGGCTATCCGAAGTCATGCTTCAGCAAACGACCGTTGCCGCCGTCAAAGACTATTTCACGAAGTTTACGCGAAGCTGGCCAACCGTAACCGATCTTGCCGCCGCGGCTGAAGAAGACGTCATGAAAGCCTGGGCGGGCCTTGGCTATTACTCGCGGGCGCGCAATTTGAAAAAATGCGCAGAAACCGTTGCCCGTGATCACGACGGCCGCTTTCCGGAAGACGAAGACGCATTGCTGAAGCTTCCGGGCATCGGCCCCTATACGGCTGCCGCCATCGCAACCATCGCGTTTGACCGGCACGCGGCAGTGGTCGACGGCAACGTGGAGCGGGTGCTGACACGACTTTTCCAGATCGAAACACCGCTTCCGGACGCCAAACCAGAAATAAAGGCGAAAATGGCTGGCCTGACACCGGACCAACGGCCCGGTGACTTCGCGCAGGCGGTCATGGACCTTGGCGCAACCATCTGCACACCCAGACGTCCGGCCTGCGCGCTCTGCCCGTGGCGCTCTATCTGCAAGGTGCAATCCTCAAGCCTTGCCGAAACACTGCCGCGCAAAGCACCCAAAAAAGAAAAGCCGACCCGTTTTGGAGCTGCATTCGTGGCTGTCGATACGGCGACGGGGGCCGTGCTGTTGCGCCGCCGCCCACCAAAAGGCCTGCTTGGCGGGATGAGCGAAGTGCCGGGGACCGAATGGGCAGAGGACTTCTCGCCCGAAGCGGCTCCAGACTTCGCACCGTTTCCAGCGGATTGGCAGCAGCGACCGGTGGAAGTGAAACACACCTTCACCCATTTCCATTTGCGGCTCACCGTGTATCGGGCCGACCTCACGGCAGACACCACTCCACTGCTTGACGGTGGCTGGTGGTCGGCCCCGGAAGTCATTGAAACCGAAGCACTTCCCACGGTTATGAAGAAGGCTCTTGCCGCTGCGTTCGAAAGCCCCCGGAAATAGTTCTTTCCCGGCTCAAGAAAACAGTTGCAGTTTGTCCGGTTTGGATGTTGAACAGCGCACCCAATCCTTGGATCTGAGCCTCGATGTTCACCTATTCCTATGACGCACTCTTCTCTCAAAAGGACTGCGATGAAATCATCCGCCTGAGCCGGGCCGAAGCTCAGGATACTGGCGGCCTCGTCGGGGGCAAGCAGCAGGGTGACATCCGCCGGGCCAGAATCAGCTGGCTTGATGACGAAGGCGATGCGGGATGGGTTTTGAACCGCGTGATGACCGCCGTTGCAAAGGCCAACCGCGAGGCTTTCGATTTCGACATCACCGAGTTTCGCGAGAAACTGCAGGTCGCCATCTACGACGAAAGTGAAGAAGGCCATTACGACTGGCATTCCGATGTCGGCGAAGGCCCGATCGCGCAATTCCGCAAGGCAACCATCGTCACCCAGCTTTCCCCTTCACAGGACTATGAAGGTGGTGCGCTGGAAATCAGCCTTGGGCACAAGGTGATGGCCGCATCGCGTGAACAGGGCTGTGCAACGCTGTTTGCCAGTTTCATGTTGCACAGGGTCGTACCCGTGACCAAGGGCACCCGCTACTCCCTGACCTGCTGGAGCCACGGCCCCCGCTTTCGGTGAGGTTTGAGCGAGGACAGGCGTCCACGGCTCCGAAGCTTGCTCTCTACTCCCGGAAAAACGTCAAAGCGCATGTGATCGGTTTCAATTCGCTGTTTCGGGGTGTAACCAGTGGAAGTTACACTTCTGTGCGCAATGGACCCTTGCGCCTGCCGTGAATTACTCTAGAATAATTCTAAACAAAGACCGGTTTGCAATAAGGAGGCTCTGCCGTGAAAGGGAATGAAAAAGTCATTGAGTGCCTGAACGAAGCTCTGTTTCTGGAGCTCGGCGCCATCAATCAGTACTGGCTTCACTACCGCCTCCTGAGCGACTGGGGCTTTGCGCGCCTTGCCAAGAAGGAACGTGAAGAATCCATCGAGGAAATGCAGCACGCCGACAAGCTGGTCGACCGCATCATCTTCCTGGAAGGCCATCCGAACATGCAGAAGGTCGCACCGCTGCGCATCGGCCAGAACATCAAGGAAGTGCTGGAATCAGACCTTGCCGGCGAATATGACGCCCGCACGGCCTATGCCAAGTCCCGCGATGTCTGCCGCGAAGAAGGCGACTATGTTTCCATGCAGCTTTTCGAAGAGCTGCTGTCCGACGAGGAAGGCCATATCGACTTCCTGGAAACCCAGATCGACCTTCTGGAAAAGATCGGTGTCGAGCGCTACGGCATGTTGAATGCCGCACCAGCCGACGAAGCCGAGTAGTCGCAAGCGGCCATTTCATTGGTTATGTTGAAGCCGGTGCAGGTCTGCACCGGCTTTTTCATTGCAATTGGAGGTGCGAAACCATGATGGAAATCCGGATCGGGCTGATCGGAACAGGCTATATGGGCAAGGCCCATGCTGTTGCCCTGAAATCAGTGGCGTCGGTTTTCGACACAGGCCTGCGCCCGATTTGCGAGACGATCTGTGCCACGACGCTGGAAGGCGCCCGGGAAAAGGCCCGTGCTTTCGGGTTCAACCGGGCGACGGACGACTGGCGCACTGTCGTTGCCGATCCGGCGATCGATGCGGTTGTGATTGCCTCACCCCAGTCGACCCACATGGATATCGCAATTGCCGCCTTTGAAAACGGCAAGGCTGTCTTTTGCGAAAAGCCGGTTGCCAGCCACGCCGAAGATTGCCGCAGGATGATGGCGGCGGCAGAAGCCTCCGGCCTGCCGAACATGACCGGCTTCAATTACATTCGCACTCCTGCAAGCCAATTTGCCCATGACCTTGTCCAGTCAGGCCGGATTGGTCAGATCCACTATATTCGCGCTGAACACACCGAGGATTTTCTGTCAGATCCGCAAACACCGTCGCACTGGCGTACCAAGGACATAAGCAATGGATGCATGGGCGATCTCGCCCCTCACATCATCAACGCCGCCCTGCGCCTTGCCGGGCCTATCTCCAGCGTTAGTGCGGATATTCAGACCGTCCATTCCGAACGCCCCGGCGCAAACGGGCCGGAGGCGGTCACCAATGACGACCAGGCCCATCTCATGTGCCGCTTTCAAAACGGTGCGATGGGTCATCTCTTCATCAGCCGTGTCGCCACCGGCCGGAAGATGGGTTACGCCTACGAGATATACGGTGACAAGGGTTCGATCCGCTTCGACCAGGAAGACCAGAACGCGCTCTGGCTTTACCTTGCCGAAGGGCCGGAGGCGGAACGCGGCTTCCGCAAGATCCTGACCGGTCCGGCACATCCCGATTACCTGCCCTTCTGTCAGGGCCCCGGTCACGGAACCGGTTATCAGGACCAGATCATCATCGAGATGCGGGACTTCCTGAAGGCCATCGAAACCGGAACACCTGTCTGGCCGACCTTCCGGGACGGGCTGGAGGTGCAACTGGTCACGGAAGCTGCCTGGAAATCGTCGAAGACCGGTACGTGGGCAACGGTTTGACGGACGGGGTGGCTGGGGGCGAGCGTTGTTCTCCAGGGTGTCACCCCGGACATGCGCAGCCCAGATCCGAGGCCTACTCGCAAGTCAGCTTGCCAACGCAGAAGGTTCTGCCAACCCCTTGCCGCGCCAGGTCATTTCTCTGGAAATGACCTGGCCCCGGGTCTCGCTTTGCTCGCCCGGGGCGACAGTCATAAATCGGGAAACTTCCTGCCCGACAGGAAACTTTACTGGAACGCCGTCTCGGCAAAGCTGCGGAGCTTGCGGGAATGCAGGCGCTCTGCCGTCATGTCTCGCATCTTCTCCATTGCCCTGATGCCGATCTGGAGATGCTGGGCGACCTGGCGCTTGTAGAAGTCGGTCGCCATGCCCGGCAGTTTCAATTCGCCATGGAGCGGCTTGTCCGAGATGCACAGCAGCGTGCCGTAAGGCACCCGGAAGCGGAAGCCGTTGGCCGCGATGGTTGCCGATTCCATATCGAGCGCGATGGCACGGGACTGGGAGAACCGCTTGACCAGTTCCGGCTGGTCCCAGAGTTCCCAGTTTCGGTTGTCGAGCGATACGACGGTTCCCGTGCGCATGACACGTTTCAGTTCATACCCATCGATGCCGGTGATTTCGGCAACCGCGTCTTCCAGTGCCACCTGCACTTCGGCAAGCGGCGGGATCGGCACCCAGATCGGCAGATCCTGGTCGAGCACATTGTCCTCTCGCACATACCCATGGGCCAGCACATAGTCACCGAGCGTCTGGCTGTTCCTGAGGCCTGCGCAGTGTCCGAGCATCAGCCAGACATGCGGGCGCAGCACCGCGATATGATCAGTGATGGTTTTGGCGTTGGACGGCCCGACACCGATGTTGACCATGGTGATGCCGCTGCCGTCAGCCCTCTTCAGGTGATACGCCGGCATCTGGGGCAATTTTGTCAGTTCTTCGCCGTCCGGCTGTGTCTGTCCTGCCTCCAGCACCACGTTGCCGGGGGAAACAAACGCCTCGTAACCACTGTCCGGCTGCAGCAGCAGCGCCTTGGACATGCGGCAGAACTCGTCGATGTAGAACTGGTAGTTCGTGAAAAGCACGTAGTTCTGGAAATGCTCGGCCTTTGTCGCGGTGTAATGCTGCAGACGGTGCAGGGAATAGTCGACGCGCGGCGCCGTGAAAGATGCCAGCGGCATCACCCCGTCGGCCGGATCGTAGGTGCCGTTGGCGATGGAATCGTCCATCACCGTCAGGTCGGGAAGATCGAACATGTCAGCGAGGGGACGGTCGAGATTTGCTGCTGCAGCGCCGCCTTCCACATGCGTTCCGTCATAGAAAGCGAAGTGCAGCGGGATCGGCATGTCGCTGTCGCCGACCTGGATCGGCACGTCGTGGTTCTTCATCAGCAGCGAAAGCTGCGACACCAGATAGTTACGGAACAGATCCGGGCGGGTAATCGTGGAGGCGTGGGTGCCAGGGCGGGAGACGAACCCATAAGACAGGCGGCTGTCGAGGCGGACGTGGCTGTCGGTCACGATACGGACCTGCGGATAGAACGCGCGCACGCGGCCGTCGATTTCCTTGCCATCCAGAAGGTCCTGAAAATGCTGGCGCAGAAAGGCGGTGTTGGATTCAAAAATTTCGATCAAACGGTCGACCGCCTTGTTGGCGTCGGTAAAGACCTCAAGCGGATGCGATGGCGCATGCCGAACCCTGCGGGCGGCTTGATGAAAAACGTTTTTGGTTGAGTTGGACATAAACCGTCTCCTTATTGTTGTTATGGGCTCACAGTCCCGCTAACGCTGGCCTTGGTCAATAGATCTAGCATCGGATTTTGAATTTTTTTTCGCAGAGAGAAAATTTCTGCATATGCCCCTCAACGATGCATTTGAGCAGGCTTTCCCAAACCGTGGCAAGCGGCTAAAGTCCGGCTAACTTTTGACCAGGAGTTTCCCATGAAAAAAACCCTTCTGACCCTCGCGGTCGCCGTATCCTCCCTGATTGGCGCAGGCGTCTCCGCCCTTGCCGACAATCTGCCGGATCTCGGCGGCCGGGACATTGTCATTGCTTCGGAAAACACCTACCCGCCGCTGCAGTTCGTCGACCCCAAGTCAGGCAAGGCAATTGGCTGGGAGTATGACGCGGTTGCAGAAATCGCCAAGCGGCTGAACCTGAACGTCACCTTTCAGAACACCAGCTGGGATGCGATGATCCCTGCCATCTCCGCCGGCGAATACGACATGGCGATGAACGGCATCACCATTCGCGCCGACAGGGCCGAGCAGGTCGACTTTTCGGAGCCCTACATGCGGTCCGAAATGTTCATGCTGGTGCGCGCCGATGAAGACCGGTTTACCGATGCAAAGGGCTTTGCTTCCAACACGGACTTCCTGGCCGGTGCTCAACCGGGCACCACTCCCTTCTACGTCACTGTATATGAAGTGCTGGATGGCGATGAAGCCAACCCGCGCATCAAGCTGTTCGAAACCTTTGGTGCTGCTGTCCAGGCGCTCAAGGCGGGCGACGTCGATCTGGTCCTGACAGACAGCACCGGCGGCCAGGGGTACGTCGCGACCAATCCGGACACCTTCAAGCTGATCGGCGATCCGATGGGCTCGGAAGACTTCGGCTTCATTTTCCCGAAAGGCTCCGACCTGATCGAACCGATCAATGCGGCTGTCGCCAGCATGCGCACAGACGGCACGCTGGATGCACTGAACAAGAAGTGGTTCTTCGACTATAAAGTCGCCCAGTAAGGCCATCCTCCGCCCCTGCGCGGCTGGACTTTCCACTCCATGGCCGGTATCCGGGCTTTTGGCCCCGATGCCGGCCATTTTCGTTTGAACTGCCGTTAACAAAGCTGGAGCCGAGACCAACCCATGTTCCGCAACAAGACACCGTCCGGCACCCCCAAGGAAGACTTTCCCTATTGGCTTGTTGCTGCCGTCGGCATTGCGGTTTTCCTGTTGTTCCAGATTGCGACCGACGACATCTATTCGCAGGTCATGTCGACGGTCTCGCGTGGTATCGGACTGACGGTCTTCGTCACGCTTGTCGCCTTCTTCTGCGCGTCCCTGATCGGGCTCCTGCTGGCGCTTGCCTCCCTGTCCGGATCAATCGTCTTGCGGCAGATGGCCCGGTTCTACGTCGAAATCGTGCGCGGCATGCCGATCATCGTGCTTCTGCTCTATATCGCCTTCGTCGCAACACCGCTGTTCATTGCCGGGGTCAACGCCATTGTGGAACCTCTGGGTCTGGATCCGTTGCGCACGCGGGATTTCCCTCTGCTCTGGCGCGCCGTTCTCTCGCTGACCATCGGCTATTCAGCCTTCATTGCCGAGGTGTTTCGGGCAGGCATCCAGGCGGTCGACAAGGGTCAGATCGAGGCCGCCGAAGCACTCGGCATGAACGGTTGGCTTCGCTTCCGCCTGATCATCTTCCCGCAGGCGCTGAAGACCATCCTGCCGCCCCTCGGCAATGATTTCGTCGCCCTGATCAAGGACAGCTCGCTGGTCTCGGTTCTGGGTGTCGCGGATATCACCCAGCTGGGCAAGGTCTACGCTGCCGGCTCCTTCCGGTACTTCGAGACCTACAATGTCGTCGCGCTGGTCTACCTGATGATGACGATCACGCTTTCGCTGGCCCTGCGCAAATTTGAACGGGCAAAGCAGATCCAGGAGCGCTAAGGTTTTCGCCTGACCACGCCTTTCCTCCTCCCTCATCCTGAGGAGGGGGTGCAGGGGGAACGGCGTCTGCAGCGAGACGGAGACCCGCATGCGTTCCTTTGAAGAAATAGAAGCACTGGCCGCGGAGAAGAAAGGCGGACCGGCAGCACTCAACGCTCTTTTGGCAGAGCATAATGCGCCCAGGACTGCGGAAGAACTGGAGAAGGTCGGTGACGATCGCTGGCTGGCCATGTTCACCAAGTGCGTGTTCCAGGCTGGTTTCAGCTGGAAGGTGATCGACCAGAAGTGGCCGGGTTTCGAGGAAGCCTTCGAGGGGTTCGACGTTCCCCGCCTCGCCTTTCTCCCTGACGAGGCCTTTGAAGAGCTGCTCGGCGACAAACGCATCGTCCGCAACGGTGCCAAGATCCGATCTGTTCAGGAAAACGCGATTTTCCTCAAGGACCTAGCGACCGAACACGGCAGCGCAGCCGGTTTTTTGTCGCATTATCCCGTCGACGACCAGATCGGCCTGATGGAGCTGCTCAAGAAGCGCGGCAGCCGGCTTGGTGGCAACACAGGGCAAATCGCCTTGCGCTTCATGGGCAAGGAAAGTTTCGTCCTCTCCGGCGATGTGGTTAACGCCCTGATCCGCGAAAATGTCATCGAGAAGGACGCGATGTCGAAAAAAAATCTTACCGCGATTCAGGCCGCCTTTAACGAATGGAAAGCAACTTCCGGTCGTCCCCTGAACGAAATCAGCAGAATTCTGGCCTTTTCGGTCGGGACAAGTCATTAACTTCTCATTCAGCTTTTACGATTGTAAACAAAGCCTTGATTCAAAGGGAATTTTTGTTCCGTCAGCTTAACCGCTGATTTACCAAACCCGGTAACCATGACACTCGAAATTGCGTGAGGTATTGCGTCGCAATGAGTGTACTGCGTACCGGGGTGTCCTTCGCGGCACCCCGCCTATCAAATGAACCGGAAGCTGGTGCTTCCTGGCTGAACACGATCCTGAAGGGCGACTGCGTTGCCGCCCTTGAGAAACTGCCGTCCCGGTCTGTTGACCTGGTCTTCGCGGATCCGCCCTACAACCTTCAGTTGGGTGGCGATCTGCACAGACCGGATCAGTCAAAGGTGGATGCCTGTGACGACCATTGGGACCAGTTCGAAAGTTTCGAAGCCTATGACGCTTTCACCCGAGCCTGGCTTCTGGCCGTCCGGCGGGTGATGAAGGCGGATGGCTCGCTGTATGTGATCGGTTCGTATCACAACATCTTCCGCGTCGGCGCGATCCTGCAGGATCTCGGCTTCTGGATCATGAATGACATCGTCTGGCTGAAGTCCAACCCGATGCCGAACTTCCGCGGCAAACGGTTCACCAATGCCCACGAGACCATGATCTGGGCGGTGAAGTCGAAAGATGCGAAGCCGACCTTCAACTACGATGCGCTGAAGACCTTCAACGAGGATCTTCAGATGCGCTCCGACTGGCACCTGCCGCTGTGTACCGGCACCGAGAGGCTGAAGGGCAAGGACGGGCAGAAGGTGCATCCGACCCAAAAACCGGAAGCTCTGCTCTACCGGGTTCTGACCGCGTCTTCCAAGCCGGGTGATGTCGTGCTCGACCCATTCTTCGGGACCGGCACCACCGGGGCTGTCGCCAAGAAACTTGGCCGCCACTATGTCGGCGTGGAGCGCGAGCAGGACTATATCGACGCGGCCATGGCTCGTATCGAGGCCATCGAGCCGGGCGATGCCGCGTCGCTGGAAATGCAGCAGGGCAAGCGGGCGCTGAAGCGCATCCCGTTCGGCACGCTTCTGGAAAGCGGTCTGCTGCAGCCGGGGACGGAACTCAGCTGCCCGAAAGGCAAGCATCTTGCCATCGTGCGCGCCGACGGCTCGCTCAAGTCCGGCGATCATACCGGCTCGATCCACAAGGTCGGTGCTCTGGTACAGGGTCAGGAAGCCTGCAACGGCTGGACCTTCTGGCACATCAACGAGGGCGGCAAGACGTCGCCCATCGACGATCTCCGCAAGGAAATCAGATCCCGCCTGCAGGCATAAGCAGGCACTCCAAAGAGAGACTTCGCGTTCCCCGCGAGATCGACTTAGCCCCGTTTCCCAGAAAAGGAGACGGGGTTTTCTTTATGGAATACGGGAACGATATCTCGATCAGGCGCTTTTGTATTTCACGTCCGGCGCCCAGACATCCAGCCAATGCAGGATCTCGTCGGCACCGATGGGCGGCGAAAAATAGAAACCCTGGAATAGACGGCAGCCACAGTTTTTCAGGAACTCCAGCTCCTCGCGGGTTTCAACGCCTTCCGCGAGAACGTCCAGCCCCATGTTCTTGGCCATTGCCAGCATGGCGCCGGCAATTCTCTGCATCTTCGGGTTCCTGTCGAGCCCGGAAACGAACGAGCGGTCGATCTTAAGCGTCGCGACCGGTGTTTCGATCAAGGTTGCGATGGAGGAATGTCCGGTGCCGAAGTCATCAAGGGCCAGGGCGAAACCTGCCTGTTCCAGGTTACGGCACTGCGCAATCAGCTCCTGATCCGACTGGTCGAAGAGGATCGATTCCAGCAGTTCCAGCTGAATGTCCCCGGGCTTCAGGCCGGCCGCGGCAAGTTCGGCATGCAAGATCGCGACAAACTCCACCGACCTGAGGTTTGATGCCGTCACGTTCAACGAGAGCTTGCCAATGTCCCTCCCGGCGGATTTCCAGGCAGCAAAATGGGTGAACGCCTTGCACCGCACCTGCCGGTCGATTTCGGACATGATGTTTGCCCTGGTCGCCGTTTCCAGGAAACGGGCCGGTGGCAACACCCCTTGTTCTGTCGTCTCCCAGCGCGCGACCACCTCCAGGCCGCACACCCGACCCGTGACGATATCGATCTGCGGCTGAAAATAGGGAACGAACTGGCTGCGTTTCAGACCTTCTTCGATCTGTGAGACCAACCTGCTCGTCTCCTCGTGCCGCCGAATCATCTCCTTTGACAGCAATTTGACGGACGACCGGGTGACCTTGGCATCGTAAAGCGCGATATCGGAATTCGCGATCAGCCTGTCGGCGTTCTGCACTTCGCCGGGATGAAACAGAACCACGCCTATACTCGCGCTGACCTGGCAGCTGTGCCCGTTGTAGCGGATCGGCATGGCGATCGCATTCAAGAGGCGCAGCGCCATGGCATAGAGGCTTTCCTTGTCCGGAGGCTCAGCCAGAAACAGGGCAAACTCATCACCGCCAAGCCGTGCAGGAAGGTCGTTCGGACCGCATATTGCCGACAACGCCTCGGCCGTCTGCATCAGGATCATGTCGCCCGCGGTATGGCCGAAGTTGTCGTTGACCGACTTGAATTCGTCGAGGTCGATGTGAAGGAACGCAAACACGTGCCCGGTGTCAGGCAGCTGCAACGCCTCTTCCAGACGCCGGTGCAGTGCCCCTCTGTTGGCAATCTCCGTCAGCGGATCCTGTGAGGCCTTCTTTTCCGCTTCGATCTTCGCCGCCTTCAATGCGGTTGCCATCTTCTGGCTGTCCTCCAGAAGCGTACGCTGCGCTTCGAAGGAGTAGAAGAGGTCGATGGAGAAGTCGTTCGGTTTGAAGTCGGTTTCCGTTAACCTGAAACGCTCGACGACCTGTGACAGGTGAAGACCGAAGGACAGGTCCAGAAACACCGTGTCCTCGTCCGCAGCAGCAAGGGCGAAACCGCGAAACTGTATAGGCTCGCCATCCTGCGGACATGCGGAAAGGACCAGTTTCGTGCCGAGCCTTTCGCGAACACAGGCCATGGATCTGACGTTACGCGGCCGCTCAACCCTGAAGACGTCGAACAAGTTTGCTCCCGACGCTTCCGGCCCGAGGATCCGTTCAAGGGTCGGGCCCAGTCCACTGATCCGGCCGCAATTGTCCAGAACAACATGCATTGGAAATAGCATGTCGATGGCCTTGCAGGTCAGATCGAGTTTGGATGCTGTCAAATTCCGGCCTCGGTTCTCATGGGCTTGAGTGCAGTGTCGAGGATCCGGATTTCAAAGATGTCGTGATCCGCCTGTTCCGATTTCACCGCGACCTGGTTGACCTCGATGCTCTCACCGGTCTCCTTGGCGAGACCATGCAGAAGACCGATGACCATCGGCGCCAGTCCGTCACGATCGGAATAGTAGTGCAGAATGCAGGATCCATCTTCCTTCTGGTCGACCTCGAAGGACGGCGGCTTCAGATGTGGCATCGACAGCAGGATCCGGTCGTGCATATCATCGAGCCCCTTCAACTGCTCGATGAAGGAATTGCCGGCAAGGCGCATCAGATTGCCGAAATGCGAGGCGCCTGCGTATTCGACCCAGTATTTTCCGAAGATGCTCAGGACGTCCGATGCAGGCAGGCCGGTAAAGCTGCAGATGGCACCGACGAGCTTGTAGGTGATGGCATCGTCATAACTCGACATTCTTTCGAATTCGAGTTCCTCCAGGCCCGCGGTTTCGCAAATGCTTTGCCAGGCCTCGGGTCCGTGGTTGTCCAGAATGAAGGTGCGAATGCCTTCGTTCACCATTCCATACATGCAGACTCCTCCAGAGTTAGCATTGTGAGTATACGAATTTGCTTACGTCAGCATTAATCAGTTCCAGACATATGTCTGTTTTTAACTGCCATTACTGACAAACAATCACTACTTCCGCGCGAGTTTTCCGATTTAATTACCCAACGTTTCTTTTTCTCCAAATAACCCCTTGAGAAAAACAACAATGAATACCTGAAACTCTTTCTGGAAGAAGGCGCATCGTTTGAGGTGCCGGAAAGGCAACGCCAACCTTCGTGTCCAGCCCGCCCGCGTCTTCGGTTCGGCCCCTTGCCGGACAGACGGCTTGCAATCGCCTTGCAATCCCTCCATCCTCCGCGATCAATCGAGCGTTCATGGGAGGAACGATCCGACGGTTTGAAACCGGCGCAAACGGCCGGAAGACCCGAGGTCGGCGGTCGCATTTATGAAGGACCATGTCGAGACAGTTCTGCGAACCGTGCAATCGGGATCGGCGCCTGCGCTGTCCCGGATTGCAGCCTCGTGGCGCAGATCGATCGACAAGCACGGCCTGGACCCTGCCGCCCACAAGGCGCCTCAGCGCATGGGGGACGACCAGCTTGACCGGCGGCGGGAAGAGACAGGTGCCTTCCTGAAAATCGCCACGCCGAAACTGGATCAGTTATTCGGCCTGGTCGGTCAGTCCGGCTGCACGGTTCTTCTGACCGACGCGGAGGGGGTTGTGCTTGACCAGCGTTGCATGAGCGCCGATGCGGACATCTTTCAGGACTGGGGTCTCAGCCAGGGCACCGACTGGAGCGAAGCCGCTGTCGGCACAAACGGCATAGGCACCTGCCTTGCCGAGGAACGCAATCTGATCGTCCATCGGCAGGAACATTTCCTGGCTCGCAATGTCGGCATGAGCTGCATGGACGCGCCGATCTATGGTCCGGACGGCAGGCTGGCCGGTGCACTAGATGTGTCTTCTGCCCGTTCCGACCAGACGGAAACCTTCAACCGGCTGATCGCAGCGATGGTCTCGCAGACTGCAAGACAGATCGAGATCGAAACCTTCCGCGCCGCTTTTCCTGCCGCCCGTATCATCGTCGCCGACGGGGAAACCACCGATACCGCAATGCTGCTTGCCGTCGACGCCGACGACATCGTTCTCGGGGCAACACGCGCTGCCAGGAAGGCCTTCGGGCTTGGTGCAAGCGGCCCTCTGAAGCCCCTGCCCGCTTCCGATCTGCTTGGCCGCGAGGATGGCCCGAGCGGCTTTGAGAAGGCTGAAAGGGCTGCCGTCATTCGTGCACTGGCGCGGGCCGGCGGCAACGTTTCCGAAGCCGCGCGCGCGCTCGGCATCGGCCGGGCAACCCTTTACCGGCGAATGAAACGGCTGAACATAGACTGATATCCCGGCTGACCTGTCTCAGAACTGAGACACATGCCGGACACAGGCATCTGCCCCCTCCTACCACTGCGCAAGTTCCTCCGGCACAGTCCACCCATTCCCGGTGGAGGACCGGGACCTTCGGCCCGTCGCAGCTTCGGTTGCCTGACCGCCGATCTTGTGGAGGAACCCAGATGAATCAGATGCCCAGTTTTTCCGTCGACACGACGTCTCCGTTCAAGTCCCGCTATGACAACTATATCGGCGGCAAATTCGTTGCGCCTGTGAACGGACGGTATTTCAACAACATCACGCCGATTTCCGGCGCCACCGTTTGCGAAGTCGCCCGTTCCGATGCCGCTGACGTTGACCTGGCGCTTGATGCGGCCCATGCGGCCAAGGAAGCCTGGGGCCGGACGCCGGCCGCCGAACGTGCCAATATTCTGCTGAAAATCGCCGATGTCATGGAGCAGAATCTCGACATTCTGGCCAAGGCAGAAACCTGGGACAACGGCAAGCCGATCCGCGAAACCACGGCAGCCGATATTCCGCTTTCCGTCGACCACTTCCGCTATTTCGCAGGCGTTCTGCGCGGCCAGGAAGGCTCCATGTCGGAGATCGATGCCGACACCATTGCTTACCACTTCCATGAGCCGCTCGGCGTTGTCGGGCAGATCATTCCCTGGAACTTCTCCATCCTGATGGCTGCCTGGAAACTGGCTCCGGCGCTTGCCGCCGGCAACTGCGTCGTTCTGAAACCGGCCGAGCAGACTCCGGCGGCAATCATGGTGCTGGCGGAGCTCATCGGCGGCCTGTTGCCGGATGGTGTTCTCAACATCGTCAATGGCTTTGGTGCAGAGGTTGGCGCCCCGCTCGCCAAGTCAAATCGCATCGCCAAGATCGCCTTTACCGGGTCGACCGAAACCGGCCGGATGATCATGCAGTACGCAACCGAGAACCTCATTCCGGTGACGCTGGAACTGGGCGGCAAGTCGCCGAACATCTTCTTTTCCGACGTCATGAGCGAAGACGATGCGTTCCTCGACAAGGCCATCGAGGGCTTTGTTCTGTTCGCCTTCAACCAAGGTGAAGTCTGCACCTGTCCGAGCCGGGCCCTGATCCAGGAAGACATCTACGAAGCCTTCATTGAACGGGCGATCGCCCGTGTGAAAGCCATCAAGCAGGGTGACCCGCGCGCCATCGAGACCATGGTCGGTGCCCAGGCCAGCCGCGAGCAGCAGGACAAGATCCTGTCCTATCTGACCATCGGGGTCGAGGAAGGTGCACAAGTGCTGTGCGGCGGCGCGGAAGCGAAGTTCGACGGCGACCTTTCCGGCGGCTTCTACGTTCAGCCGACCATCCTGAAAGGCCACAACAAGATGCGGGTCTTCCAGGAGGAAATCTTCGGCCCGGTCGTGTCCGTCACCACGTTCAAGACCGAAGAAGAAGCCCTGGCGATTGCAAACGACACCATGTACGGCCTCGGCGCCGGCGTGTGGTCGCGTGATGCCAACCGCTGCTACCGGTTCGGCCGCGCCATCGAGGCAGGCCGCGTCTGGGTGAACAACTATCACGCCTACCCGGCCCATGCGGCCTTTGGTGGCTACAAGCAGTCCGGCATCGGCCGTGAGACCCACAAGATGATGCTGGATCACTATCAGCAGACCAAGAACATGCTGGTCAGCTACAACCCGAACAAACTCGGTTTCTTCTAAAGACTGCCGGCGTTACCCGATCTTGTCCTGGCAGTGATGCGGGGCAGTCTTCGAAAGAAGGCTGCCCCGTTTTCCGTTAAAGCCCCTGGAACGGCAGCCTGTTCATCGTCAAAGTTCTTCTGCAATCTCTTCCAGCAGATCTGCAAGCGCCTCAGGCTCGCTCACCATGGCATCGTGGCCTGTCGCGATCCGAGAGACCGGCCATCCCTTGGCCTGTGCCCGGGCCAGTGCGACTTTTGCCGGCGGATACGGCGGGTCAGTGCATTCGATGTAATGGGCTGGAAGACCGTTTCCGACCGGGTGCTTCAGGTCCAGTGCCGTGGTGAAGGTCCGGAACGGGTGCGGTGTCAGGCGCGGCTTCAAGAAGGCAACGTCATCCGGCTTCGTGATGCCAAAACTTTCCGGCGGGGCTGGCGGCAGTGACAGGCCGCCTGTGCTGGTTTCCGCCAGCTTCCTGCGGTCTTCGGCAAGATCTTGCGGCAGAAGATCGAACCAGGTTTCCCCACTCTCCAGCATGATCGCGTCGAGATAGACCAGCTTCCCGATGCGCTCCGGCACGAGGTCTGCAACTCCGGTGATCGGAATGCCGCCAAAGCTGTGGCCGACTAAAATGACGTCCGCCAGGTCCTCGAACTGAACATGGCGCACGATATCTTCCACGAAGGTCCGGATCGTGATGTCCGGCGAAAGCAGATGCGAGCGCTCACCAAGGCCCGTCTGCGTTGGTGCGGTCACGCGATGCCCACGTGCCCGCAGGATGTTTGCCAGACGCGACCAGCACCAGCCGCCATGCCAGACGCCATGGACGCAAACGAAAGTCTGCTGTTTCAAGAGCCCCTCCCCGCTTCACCGCCTATTCGGCGGCTTCGGCCGCCATCTGGAAATCGCGCCGTACCTTCAGTTTGTGCCCGACTTCAACAATGGCTTCCAGTGCCGGAATCAGATCCTGGCCCAGATCCGTCAGCTCATATTCAACGGAAGGTGGCGATGTCGGGCGGACATGGCGCAACAGCACACCGCGGCCTTCCAACTCTGAAAGGCGCTGTGACAGCACCTTGCCGGACACAGGGGGAATATCCGCCTTCAGCTCGTTGAAGCGGCGGGGACCTGCCCGCAGGCTCCAGATGACGTTCGGCGCCCAGGCTCCGGAAATCACCTGCATGCACTGGGTCAGACTGCAAGGGGTCGGCGGTTTCGGGCTCAGATTCTTGCGCATTTTCAAGGCCATGGGCACCACACGATCTTCAAGGGTCCAAGGTCACGCGGGAACCATCAGGTTTCTGCCCGGTAACTCGAAAATGCAAGTTACCAATAGAAACCTACTTGTCAATGGTGACTTCAAAAGACACCTTCCGGGCATCGATACGAACCAAGGAGCCAATCGATGAAACTGTTCTACAAACCCGGTGCCTGTTCCATGGCTGCTCATCTGCTGCTCAACGAAGCCGGAGCCACCTACAGTCTCGAAAAAGTCGATACGACCGCGGGTCTGACGGAGACCGGTGCAGCGTACGTGCAGACCAATCCGCGCGGCTACGTGCCGGCACTTCGGTTTGAGAACGGTGACGTTCTGACGGAAAACGTTGCCATCCTGCATTGGCTTGGCGAGCAGTACCCGGACTTTGCGACCGATACAGCGGGCAAGCCGCTCGACCGGTTCCGCGTGCTGGAATTGCTCAGCTTCCTTTCCTCAGAGCTTCACAAGGGGTTCAGCCCGTTCTTTTCCGGCAAGGAATTTTCTGAAGCAGAAGCAGCTGAAAACCAGGCAAAGCTGAATACCAAGCTCGGCCAGTTCGATGCCTTGCTGGCCAAGGGCGGCGACTATCTTTTGGGAGATACCTTCTCCGTTGCCGACGCCTATGCCTTTGTCATCTTGAACTGGACGAACTTCATCGGCGTGTCTCTTGGCGACTGGCCGAAGACGGCAGCCTATGTTGAGCGCATCCGTGCTCGCCCGGCCACCCTGAAGACCCTTCAGGAAGAAGGCCTGGCGGCATGAGCAGTGCCCTGACCGCGCTGGAAAAGGTCATATCCGACTATTTCGACGCGCTTTATCACTGCGATACCGGCCTGCTGCAGCAGGTGTTTCACGAGAAGGCAATCTACGCCACGGCGGACGAGACACCCCTGCTCTATCGCACGATGGCCGAATATGTACCGGTCGTCGCCGCCCGCCAGTCGCCGGCGTCCCGGGGTGAGGAGCGCCGCGATGTCATCGACGAGATCCAGTTCGCCGGTGAGAACACGGCCTTTGCCAGAGTTCGCTGTTCGATCGGCAACAACGATTTCACCGATTTCCTGACCTTCGTGCGTGACGAAGGCCGCTGGCAAATCATGGCGAAGATCTTCGAAATTCGACCACGCAACGAAGGAGTGGCCTGACATGCCTTACGTGAATATCCAGGTTACCCGTGAAGGGGTGACGGCGGAACAGAAAGCCCGGCTTATCAAAGGCGCGACGGACCTACTGGTTGACGTTCTCGACAAGAACCCGGCAACCACCTTCGTGGTGATCGAGGAAGTGGACCTTGAGAACTGGGGCGTCGGCGGCCTGCCGGTGGAAGAATACCGGGCAAGGCAGCAGGAAAAACAGGGCTGAACGGTCAAATGGAAGCCGGGGAAATCCCGGCTTCTTTCTTTGCCGCGTTGCGCTTCCCTCTTTCAGTTCCTCTCCACAGTCCGGGAAACCCAGGATTCGTTCGTCCCAAACATTCGTCATCGCAGGGCTCAACCCTGCAATCCATGCCGTGACCGCGCCTCAGCCAGAAGCCTCAATTGGCGGATGGGGAACGGCATGGATGCCATGGCCAGGCCATGGCATGACGGAGGAAGTGGAGAGGGATGATGGGAAGGCTGAATGGTGCTCCTCTGGAGGTCACCAAACAAGTGCAAAGAGTTTTTGCTGTTGTCCAATCAACGCGAGAATGGTCTGTCTGAGAAGACACTTCGACATCAAAGCAGATCTCACATGCCCCGCACGCTTTATCAAACCATCCTCGGCCCCGAGTTCGACAAGGTACCGGCAGAAATCCGGCGGATGCACAGCTTCGCGCGGGTGGCGCGGGGCACCGCGGATGTCACCCGGGGAAGCTCGTGGGGCGCAAAGCTGATTTGCCGGCTGGCGAAGTTGCCGGAAGCACGGATGGGTGTTCCGGCCGAGACCAGCTTTGAACCTATCGTGGGTGGAGAGCGCTGGACCCGGCGGTTTGACGGGCAGCCGTTCCAGACCGACATGATGGCCGGTACTGGCGAAGCGTATCCCTGCATGCTCGAGCGCCTTGGACCTTTCCTGTTCAAGATGCGGGTAACGGCAAGTGACAAGGGCATCGACATTACCCCGGCAGAGGTTTCACTTGGACCGCTTCCGCTGCCGCTGCACCTTGCTCCGAGAGCGGTCGGGCGCGAGCGTGTTGTCGATGGAAGGTACAGTTTCACTGTAGAGGTGACCTTCCCACTGATCGGGAAGGTCTTCGGCTACAACGGCCGGCTGGAGCCGGCCGATCTGATCGATGATGCACAAGCCGTCTGACCGGCCTTACTCGAAGCCGACCAGGGCCTTGCGGCGTTTGCCGACAGAAATCGACAAACGGTCGTTGGCCTGAAGATCGCCGGTGGCAATGCGGCGGCGCGCGTCGTCGACGATCTGGTTGTTGAGGCGAACGCCTCCACCTTCCACGAGCCGCCGTGCTTCGCCGTTGGATGCTGCGAAGCCAACCGCAACCACAAGCTCCAGAAGACCGAGACCGTCTGCCAGAATTTTCAGCGGCAGACTGTGCGTCGGTTCCAGGATCTCGCCTTCGCCTGAAAACAGGGCATCGCCTTGCTGCAAGGCGCCGCGCGCTTCTTCCGGCCCATGAACGATTGCCGTCACCTGGGTTGCCAGGATCTTCTTGGCTTCGTTCAGCTCCGCCCCTTCCAGCGCCGCAAGTCGTTCGATTTCGCTCATCGGCAGCTCGGTAAAAAGGCGCAAGCACTTGGCGACATCGGCATCGGCGGTGTTGCGCCAGAACTGCCAGAAGCCGAAGGGCGACAGGTGTTCGGGATGCAACCACACGGCACCCGCAGCCGTCTTGCCCATCTTCGCACCGCTGGCGGTGGTCAGCAGAGGAACAGTGAGGCCGTGCAACTTGCGGCCATCACGGCGGCCGAGTTCCACACCATTGACGATGTTGCCCCATTGATCGGATCCACCGACCTGTAGCGCACAGTCATGACGCTTTGCCAACTCCAGAAAATCAACGGCCTGCAGCATCATGTAGCAGAACTCCAGAACCGTCAGCGGCATCTGAGCATCGAGGCGCGACTTGACGCTGTCGAAGGTCATCATGCGGTTGACGGTGAACTGGGAGCCATAGTCGCGGAGGAATTCCAGGAAGCGGAATTCATTGAGCCATTCCGCATTGTCGACCAGCAAAGCCCCATCTTCGCCGTTCATATCCACGAGACGCTCAACAGATCGTCGTATGCTCGCGATGTTGGCTGCGATCTGGCGTTCTTCCAGCATCGGCCGGGCATCCTTGCGGAAACTCGGATCGCCGATCTGACTTGTGCCACCGCCAAGCACAACGATGGGACGATGGCCGAGCTTCTGCAGCCAGCGCATGGTCATCAACGGCATCAGATGGCCGACATGAAGACTTGCCGCCGTGGCATCGAACCCGGCGTATGCGGTGATCGGCCCTTGTGACAGCGTCTGGTCGAGCGCCTCGATATCCGTGCATTGGTGCACAAGACCACGTTCCAGAAGCACGGCAAGTGCTTCCGATTTGAGTTTTGTCGCCGGTTTGCCGGCTTCGATCATATGTCTGGTCATTTTTCGCTTCCTGGTTCCCCCGCCAGGAAGCTCGGGTCTCTAGAAACCAAAAAGCCGCCTGACGCGGCGGCTTTTGAGGTGTCTATGGGGTGAACAAGATCCTACGCAGCCGCCGGTATGTCGGTGACGTAATAAAAATACACGAAGGATGCGCTCATCTTGGTCATGCCAGCTTAAATGCGTTAGGGCGGGAAAAGAGTCAAGCCTGTTGTGTTCGTGACGTCCCAGCCCCCGGCAAGTGTAACCGGAATGCCTCAAGGCTGCGCGCGGTCAGGAAATCCCACCTGACCCTGTGCGACAGGCGTGCGCTTGCGCACGTCTGGCCGCGTTACGACAACCCGAGTTTCCGTTCGCCGCGATCCAGGATAACCGGAACGATCAGGTCTTCCTCGTCATCCAGATGGCGCATCAGGCCGGAGATCAGGGTGTCGCTGACACCGGCGAAACTGTCGGCCGCGCGGCGGATGGCATCGCGGTCTTTCGTCTGCAATTGTCCGAACAACTTGTTGGCGCTCTTGATCACCGCCTCAATGCGATGGTGGATCAGTTCGTGGTCGCCTTCCAGCAGCTCGAAGCCATCCACCAGGCGCTTTTCGGCTTCCATGAATACAGGGAAATAGTGCTCATCCTCGATCATGTGGTGGTGATGCAGCTCACTGAGAAACTGTTGCAGACGCGGGGCAAAGAGGTTGCCGAAACGGTTTACCGGGAGCCGTTGTTCGCGGAAGTCGGTCAGGATCGTATCCAGGTCAGCACCGAGCTGACGGAAGCCGTTATGCCGTGCGAGCCAGAATTCGGTCAGTGGGCCGAGGTTCTGGTGACCCGGCCAGTCTTCGCGCGGATGTTCTTTCAGAAGGAACAGCCACTCCTGCGGAAGTCCGGTCCGTTCATCCAGATTGGTGGTGTTGGTCATGGGTTTCAGGTCCGGTCAGAGAGAAGGTTTGCCGACCTTATACGCATGTTTTGGCCTGTCATGCGGAAACAGTGTGTTCACTCCCCGGGAACAGACGTCACTGCACCAGTTTGCCCAGCACCTTCCAGAGCGCTTCGGTGTCCCCCGGCTCCAGATGCCTTGTGAATTCGGTTTCCACCGCTGCCCGGTAACACGGCCACATGGCCTTCAAGAGCGTCTCCCCTTCCTGGGTCAGACGCACCGAGACACCTCTGCCGTCTTCCGGGCTCTTCAGCTTTTCGATGTAGCCCGCAGCGGCCAGCCGGTCGAGCAGGCGCGAAACATTGTACTGGGCCAGCAGCATCCGCTTTTCGATTTCGACCGGTCGCAAAGTTTTGTCCTCTGCCCGGCTTAATTCCAGCAGCACATCGTACCAGCCAAGAGGTGGGAATCCGGCCGCCTTCAGGCGTGCCTCGACCCGTGCCAGCACGTTGCCGCTTGCACGCTGCAGACGGGCCCAGGCGTCGATGGCCTGGGGGACGGTTTCGGCGGAATTGCTCATAGCCAAGAAATAGAAAATTTATGCAATTGCATCAATCTTGATTTTTCATGCATATGCATCCATCTTGATGCAGATGCATGAAAAGGAGTTTCCAGATGCCCGACACACTTACCCTGATCAGCCATGCGCTTTGCCCTTACGTGCAGCGCGCGGCGATCGTCCTTCATGAAAAGAATGTTCCGTTTGACCGGGTAACCATCGACCTTGCCGACAAACCGGACTGGTTCCGCGCGGCCTCACCACTCGGCAAGGTGCCGCTGCTGAAACTGGGCGGTGATCGCTATCTCTTCGAATCCGCCCCGATCGTCGAATTCCTGGACGAGACAGAAGGGAGCCGGCTGCACCCGGAGGACCCTGCCGAACGCGCGCGGCACCGGGCCTATATCGAATTCGCTTCGCAGATCCTGAACGGCATCGGCGCGCTCTACAACGCCAGGGACGACACCGGGTTTTATGCTGCGGGTGAAGCACTTCGTGCAAAGTTCCGTCATCTGGAAGGCGAACTTGATCCGGACGGTCCCTTCTTCGCCGGTAGTGCCTTTTCGCTCGTCGATGCGGCTTTCGCCCCGGTGTTCCGCTATTTCGATGTCTTTGAGACGTTTTTGACGCTTGAAATGTTTGACGACCTCGACCGGGTTCTTGCGTGGCGTAGCAAGCTTGCGGCCCGTACAACGGTTCAAGAAGCAGTTACTGCGGACTATCCAGCGCTATTGACCGCCTTTCTGCAAAACCGAAATAGCTGGATCTCCCAACTTCTCGACTTGCGCAGCCGGGAGCAATCACTCCTGGTCGCACACTGAGGCCTTCAAGCGCAGCCGGACATGGCGCCGACTGCGCCCGTTTCAGGCGAATGCTGCGCCGAGTTTGCCCAACTCGCCTTTGAGGTCCGTCCATCTGTCCGGCGTCGTGGTTAGTGTCGCCGGATCCCTGATTTCGACGTCATACCCCCGGTTCAACGCACCCTTTGCGGTCAGCTGAACGCAGTGACAGGCATCAAGACCAACCAGGACCAGCCGCCCGATCCGCTTTTCCTCAAGCCAGGCTTCAAATTGCGGACTGGAGAAACTGTCACCGATCGATTTCTCAAAGACCGGAGCATTGCCGACAGCAAGTGTTCGGTCGAGCTTCAAACCGTCTCGCCCCGGTGTACCGATACCGCCCGCCGACATCTTCATGGCCGCGATCACCGGCCAGTCGCGGAAGACATTCTTGACGAAAGCGACCTGGTGGCCTGCCATCCGATGCGCTTCCACCTGGCGTTCTATTTCGGCAAGCACGGCGTCTCTCTGACCTGGGTCAAAAGCGTGTTTGCCGGTGTTCCTGGTGAAGTCCTCCTGCACGTCGATCACCACCAGAGCCGTGCCCGGCCGCATTGACCTGTCGATGCTTGCGCCCTTTGTCGGCGTTCCCAGCCGCCGCAGGCAATAAACGATATAGACGACAACGCTTGCGGCACAGAGCCCGGCCGCAATCCAGATACCGGTCATGTGACCACTCCTGTTCGTGAAATTATTCCAGTGCCTTGGGCCGATCCGGGTCGTCCTCGAACGCGGCAAAGTGATCAAGCATGGTGCAGAGCACCCGCTGCGTGGAACGCAGATCGTCGTCCGAGAAGAGCTCGCAGACTGTCTCGATTTCGTCAGTCTCCCGTGCCCGGATTTCGCCGAACCGGTCGTGCCCCGCTTCGTTCAAGGCAAACAGTGGTGATCGCTTGTGCGCCGGATTGGCCCGGCGCTCGACCAGTCCCTGCTCTTCCAGAGCGTTCATCACGAGCTGGATCTGCTGGCGGGCAAGAAACAGCGCCCGGCCGATCTCGGGTACCGCCATCGGCCCGGCCTCCTCCAGCACTTCCATGACCGCTCGCATACCGACGGTCACGCCGGTTCCCTCCAGCTTGGCCTCCACCGCCCGCGCAAGCCGGCGGTGCACGGGGCGTATCAGGCGGATGATTTCGTAAAGCTCGACGGACTTCTTCATGGGCACCTCATTTGACAATTTATATGTCATTTTGACATTTATATTGTCAATAAGATTTTCGCCGTTGTTTTTGAACTTGGTCCGATCAGATACCCAGCGCTGTTTGAATCAGGGACCTTAGAAGTGTGAGAGAGAACACGATGAAGATGGCAGACTCCTTCTGCCCGGAAGGAGCGCAGCGAATGTCCGAGTAGACAAACTGACGGACATGGAAACAAAAAACCCCGGCCGAAGCCGGGGTTTTCATCCTTGAAAATTTGTCCACGTGCTACTCGGCAGCAGCCGGGGTCACTGCGGCCGGAACCGGTTCGGTCCATTTCAGGACCGGCTTGCGAGCTGCACCCGTTTCGTCCAGACGGCGTCGCGGGGCAAGGTACGGTGCTCCGGAGAAGCGTTCCGTTTCGCCGCGCTTTGCGCTCATCACGAGATCGCGCATGGTGGCGACGAAAAGGTCGAGCGCAGCCCGACTTTCCGATTCCGTTGGCTCGATCAGCATCGCGCCATGGACAACCAGCGGGAAGTACATGGTCATCGGATGGTAGCCCTCGTCGATCATCGCCTTGGCGAAGTCGAGCGTGGTCACGCCGGTGTCCTTCAGGAAGCTGTCGTCGAACAGCACTTCGTGCATGCACGGACGCTCGCCAAAGGGCAGGCTCATCAGGTCCTGCAGGCCGACGCGAATATAGTTCGCATTGAGCACCGCATCTTCAGACGCCTGCCGCAGACCGTCGGAGCCGTGGCTCATCATGTAGGACAGAGCCCGCACGTACATGCCCATCTGGCCGTGGAACGCGGTCATGCGGCCGAATGGCTGTTCGCCGTCCTTGGTGGCAGCTTCGGTTTCGACCAGTTCTACACCTTTTTCCGTCTTGCGGATGAACGGCAGCGGCGCGAAAGGAGCCAGTCTCTGGGACAGGACGACCGGACCGGAACCTGGGCCACCGCCGCCGTGAGGCGTCGAGAAGGTCTTGTGCAGGTTGATATGCATGGCGTCGACGCCAAGATCTCCCGGGCGGGCCTTGCCGACGATGGCGTTGAAGTTGGCGCCATCGCAGTAGAAATAGGCATCCGCCTTGTGAATCAGATCGGCGATCTGCTTCACTTCCCGCTCGAACAGCCCACAGGTGTTCGGGTTGGTCAGCATGATGCCGGCGATGTTGCCTTCGTGTTCGGCAATGGTCTTCTTCAGTGCCTCCAGATCGACGGTACCGTCGTCCTTGGCATCGATGTTGACGACCTTGTAACCCAAGAGTGCTGCCGTTGCCGGGTTGGTGCCATGGGCGCTTTCCGGCACCAGAACGATCTTCGGATCACGGCCGGCAGCGGTGTGGGCTGCCTTGATCGCCATCATGCCGCACAATTCGCCATGGGCACCGGCTTTCGGGCTCATCGCGACAGCGGAGGTGTTGGTGGACACCATCAGCCAGTGGGCAAGCGCATCGATCAGTTCCAGTGCGCCGGGCACCGAGGAGACCGGCTGAAGCGGATGGATGTCCGCGAAGCCCGGCAGGCGGGCCATCTTCTCGTTGAGGCGCGGATTGTGCTTCATGGTGCACGAGCCGAGCGGATAGAGACCGCTGTCGATGGCATAGTTGTTCCGCGACAGGCGCACATAGTGGCGCATGGCTTCCGGTTCGGCGAGGCCCGGCAGACCGATCTCGGCCTTGCGCTTGAAGCTGCCAAGCTCGAACTCGGCGCTTTCGTCCTCGTCGAGATCGACACCGGTTGTCTCCAGCGAGCCGAATTCGAAAATCAGCGGCTCTTCCATATCGAGACCACGGTTGCCGGTGAAGGTCTTCGGGTGGAAAGCATCCCCGGCATCACCTGCTGCGGTCGGGCGGCCTTGCGTGTTCATGCTCATGCCAGCACCTCCTTCAGCGCGTCCGCAAAGGCCGCGCGGTCTTCATCCGTATTGACTTCGGTCGACGCGACGACCAACAGGTTCGCGAGATCCTTGTTGCCCGGCTCCAGTCGAGAAACCGGCAGGCCCGCGAGAACGCCCCGTTCGGCCAGTTGCTCGACCACATCCTCGGCCACCTTCGGCAGCGCAATCGTGAACTCGTTGAAATAGGCCGAGTTCAGAACCTCGACACCGGGCACGTCGGCAAGAAGCTTCTTCAGCTTCACCGCGTTGCCGTGGTTGATGCGGGCGAGTTTGGTCAACCCGGCCTGCCCCAGCAGCGACATGTGAATGGTGAAGGCAAGGCAGCAGAGACCGGAGTTGGTGCAGATGTTGGACGTTGCCTTGTCGCGGCGGATATGCTGCTCGCGGGTCGACAGCGTCAGCACGAAACCGCGCTTGCCTTCCGCATCCACCGTCTCACCGCAGAGCCGGCCCGGCATCTGGCGGACATATTGCTGGCGGGTGGCGAAGAGACCGACGTAAGGACCACCGAAGTTGAGGCCGTTGCCGATGGACTGGCCTTCACCGACCACGATGTCGGCGCCTTGTGTTCCCGGCGGTTCGATCAGGCCGAGCGACACCACTTCGGTGAAGACCGCGATCAGCAGCGCCTTGTGCTGGTGCGCCTTTTCGGCAATCGGCTTCAGGTCGATCAGCTGGCCGTAGAACGACGGCGACTGGACGACAACGCAAGACGTCTCGTCATCGATCTGTGACAGGATGTCTTCGGTGCCCGTCGGGTCTGCCGGGAGGCTGACGACCCGATCGCCGGCCATGTTGGACAGGCCTTCGACGACTTCCCGGTACTGCGGATGCAGCCCGCCGGAAAGCACGGCCTTGTTGCGCTTGGTCACCCGGTGCGCCATCAGCACGGCTTCACCGGTGCCGGTGGAGCCGTCATACATGGACGCGTTGGCGACATCCATTGCGGTAAGGCGCGCTACCTGGGTCTGGAACTCGAACAGGTACTGAAGCGTACCTTGCGTGATTTCCGGCTGATAGGGCGTATAGGAGGTCAGGAACTCCGACCGCTGGATCAGGTGGTCGACTGTTGCCGGCACATGGTGCTTGTAGGCACCTGCGCCGACGAAGAACGGAACGGAGCCGGCCGCAGTGTTCTTCGATGCCATGGCCGAGAGCTTGCGCTCCACTTCCATTTCGCTGGCTCGTTTGGGAAGGTCGAGCAGACCCTTCATGCGAACGTCTTCAGGGATATCCGCAAAGAGTTCATCGACGGATTTGACGCCGACCCGCGCGAGCATGTCGCTGCGGTCGGTATCGTTCAAAGGCAGGTAGCGCATCAGGCAGCTCCCAAGGGTTTGATCAAAAATCGGACCGGCGAAAACCACGCTCTCGCTTCATCAGCCCGGAACCGGAGAACTGACAAGCTTCCGGATACGGGCTCCCCGTTTCCTGCTCGGCGCGGTGGCGCCGTGCAGACACACAGAGAAGAGAACTGGTCACCATCCAGAACAGGGAACCGGCTGCGACTTCGTGCGGCCGGTTCCGGAAAGTCACGGTGCGACGAGGCGGAGCGGTTCGGGCTCCACAACGATCTCGCACTTCACGGAGTTTGCGATGAAACAGACGTCATGCGCCTTTTCATGCAGATCGGTCAGCCAGGTCGGATCCGGGTCCTCGGCCGCAACCAGCGTGATAACCGGCCGCAGCACCACTTTCGTGATTGCCATCTTGCCCCGCGCCACCCGGCTCATTTCGCCCTGGGCACGGTCGCTGTAACTGGCGACAACGAAATTCGCCCGCCGGGCAAGATCCAGGAAGGACATCATGTGGCAGGACGAGATAGCGGCGACGAAAGCCTCTTCCGGATCGACGGCGGCCTCAATGGAATATGGCAGGGGTACCACCGTGGGCGAGGCGCTTGCCGGGATCTCCAGACCACCGTCAAAACGCCAGATGTGCCCTCTGGAATAGGCGTTTGCGGCATAGTCGCCGTCGCATGCCCATTCCACCTGTGCCGTGTAGTAGTGCCCTGCCATGAATTACAACGTCTCCACGTACGCCTTGTAGGCTGCCGCGTCCATCAGGTCGGACAGCTGATCCGCATTGCCGACGGTCATCTTGATGAACCATGCAGCGCCTTCGGGATCTTCGTTCACCTTGGCCGGCTCGTCCACCAGCGCATCGTTGGCTTCAACGACTTCACCGTCGATCGGAGCGTAGACTTCACTGGCGGCCTTGACGGATTCCACGACGGCGGCTTCATCGCCCTGTGACAGCGCCTTGCCGGCTTCCGGCAGTTCAACGTAAACGACGTCGCCGAGCTGCTCCTGCGCGTAAGTCGTGATGCCGATGGTGGCTTTGTCGCCATCTACGGCGATCCACTCGTGGTCCTTGGAGTAGTAGGTGGTCATATTGTGCGTCCGTTATCTGGAAAGATTTATGCTTTGGGTTTGCGGTAATACCGGTTCGGAACAAACGGCATGTCCGCGACGGTAGCGGGCAAGCGCTTGCCTCTGACGATCAATTCAAGTGGCGTGCCAGTTTCGGAGTGCTCCACCGGGACATAGCCCATGGCGATCGGGGCACCCACGGTCGGTGCGAAACCGCCGGATGTGACGGTGCCGATCACCGGCCCGTCGGGCAGTGCGATCTCGGCTCCTTCCCGCGCAGGTGCCTTGCCATCGAGGCGCAGGCCGACGCGGACACGGCCCGGTCCCTTTTCGAGTTCACCCTGAATGCGTTCGGCGCCCGGAAAGCCGCCTTCTTCTCGGCGGCGCTTCTGCATGCAGAAGGTGATGGCGCCTTCGACGGGAGACGTCATCTCGTCAATGTCGTGTCCGTAGAGGCACAGCCCTGCCTCAAGACGCAGGCTGTCGCGGGCCCCGAGCCCAATCGGTTCGACCCTGTCGTCGGCGAGCAGTGCACGGGCAATCGCTTCAGCAGCACCGGCAGGCACGGACATCTCCACGCCGTCCTCGCCGGTATAGCCGGCACGGGCAACGTGGCAGTCGATACCGTCAAACTCCATCGGTGCGGCGGCCATGAAGCCAAGTTCGGCTGCCTTTGGCGCATGTGCTGCGACCGCAGCCACGGCTTCCGGTCCCTGAACCGCGATCAATGCACGATCGTCGATCACTTCAAGGGTCACGTTTTCAGGCAGTCTGTCGCGGAAATGGGCGTAGTCGACATCCTTGCGAGAGGCATTGACCACCAGCATCAGCTTGCCGTCTTCTGCTTCGGACAGCGGCCGGGTGACCATCAGATCGTCGATGATGCCACCTTCGTCGTTGAGCAGCACCGTGTAGCGCTGACGGCCGTGGCCAAGTTCGACGAAATTGGATGGGGTAAGCGCTTCCAGAGCCCGGGCCGTCGTTTCGTGATCGGGACCGATCAACAGGGCCTGGCCCATGTGGGAGACGTCAAAAAGGCCGGCCTTCGTGCGGGTTTGCTGGTGCTCGGCCATGATGCCGGCCTTGTACTGCACGGGCATGGAATAGCCGGCAAACGGCACCATGCGTGCACCCAGTTCCACATGAAGGTCGTGAAGAGGCGTTTGTTTCAGATCTTCGTCTGCAACGGTTTCCGCCATGAACGGTCCTCGTATTCGGGGTTGCGCAGTCCCGAACCGGCCCGCATGGGTCCTGATCCGTCTGCACCCCCTCTGTCCGAGTACCTGAGAGATTTCCCGACCGGCGCCGATGACGCCTTTCGGTTACTCCTTCGGTGAGCAGTCCGCAAACCCACTTGCGGAGCACTGCTTTCCAGAGCGTTGCAGTTCATGCGGTCCTTCTGCCTGAGAGTTTCCGGGGCGGTTGCTCCTTCGGCGCCAGGATCCTTTCACCCGGCCTCTCCCGCATAAACATTGACGTGTTTCCACGCCAACCGGGGGACGACCCCGATTGGGGCCGGATTGTGCGAGGCAGACATAGTCTTGTCAATATGCGACATGCAGCCCTCGCAATTTTGCCGGTGCACAATTTTAGGCATCGTCTTGCAAGGTGTGCACGACCAATGGCCGGCCGGCTTCCATCTTCCCGGCCAGGCCTCAAATTCAGTCGAACCTGATGTGCTACGTGCGTGGCCGGGCCTTAGCGGCGACGGCCTTCGTCAAAGCCGAAGACAACCTTGGCGTCCGCACCTGCCGGGATCGTGAATTTCTCTTCGATCAGCGTCCAGGTTTCGCTTGGCGAGTTCGCTCCAAGCGTGACCGGAATTTTCACGATCTCGGAGCTGAGTGGCTTGGCACCGCTGCCACCGGGCACAATGGCGACGCGCATCGGCAGAACCACTTCGCCGCCCTTCCAGGCAGGACCGGAGGTGACATCGCCGGACAGGCCCAGCTTCATGCGGCGGCTACCGTCCGGCTGCTGCGTGCAGGTGTTGGCCCAATCCTTGACGGTGGCCTGGTAAAGCAGACCCTGCGGGTCATCGTCCTTGCCGCGCACATACTTGCGGATCAGAAAGGTGTTGGACTGAAGCTGCAGCGCAGGACAGGGAACCGGCGGGGCGAAGGTTTCGGGAGAAATCTCGATCGGCTGCTGGCCACCGGAAATAACCTTGCCCGCAACACCGTCAGCGGCACTCATACACCCCGCAAGAGCCGCGGCGGAAAGGCCCACGGCCATAATTGTCTTCAGGGTCTTGCCGGAGACGGCGGGAATCGCACTGATCATCTTCATTCCATAAAAATGCAACAATTGTCGGCGGAGCTTCATAGCAGGTGAAGAATTGCTTGGCGAGGCTTGTCAAACGCAAACCTTCAAGCAGCTCATTGTGGCTGAATTGGTTCAGCTTGCCGCACATCCCTTGACACAGCGTGGCTGCGAGCCCTTATTGCGCGCAGAAACGTTCCTCGAAAGAGCATGATGACCGAGAGCAATCAGGAAAAAACACCGCTTGCCATTCACCTTTGCGCGCCCCGCGGGTTTTGCGCCGGTGTCGATCGCGCGATCCAGATCGTGGAACTCGCCCTGGAAAAATACGGCAGTCCGGTCTACGTCCGTCACGAGATCGTGCACAACAAGTTCGTGGTGGACGGGCTGAAGGCCAAGGGTGCTGTGTTCGTGGAAGAGCTGGAAGAAATACCGGCCGGGCACACCGACAGACCGGTGATCTTCTCTGCGCACGGCGTACCGAAATCCGTGCCGGAAGACGCCCAGAGCCGCAAGATGTTCTATCTCGACGCCACCTGTCCTCTGGTCTCGAAGGTCCACAAGGAAGCGGAAATCCATTTTCGCCGGGACCGCGAGATTCTCCTCATCGGTCATGCGGGGCATCCTGAAGTGATCGGCACCATGGGCCAATTGCCCGAGGGCACCGTCAGCCTGATCGAGACTGAAGACGACGCGCGCGCCTTCACGCCGAAGACCGACCGCCCCCTCGCCTATATTACCCAGACCACCTTGTCCGTGGACGACACGGCCGGGATCGTGGCTGTGCTGCAGGACCGGTTCCCGCAGATTGTCGCTCCGCACAAGGAGGACATCTGCTACGCAACCACCAACCGGCAGGAAGCGGTCAAGCACGTGGCGCCAAAGGTCGACGCAATGATCGTTGTCGGCGCCCCGAACTCCTCCAACTCGCAACGCCTGCGTGAAGTTGCGGAACGGGCCGGGTGCAGGACTGCAGTGCTGATCCAGCGCGCAAGCGACATCGACTGGCACGATTTCGAAGGTATCACGTCGTTGGGTCTGACAGCAGGTGCATCGGCCCCCGAGACCTTGGTAGAGGAAATCATCGCGGCATTTGCCGGTCGGTTCGACGTCAACGTCGAGACGGTGCGTACTGCCGAAGAAACGATTTCCTTCAACCTGCCGCGGGAGCTGCGCGAGATGATCGCCTCCTCCCAGGCCGCTGCCGGATAACCCCATGGCTGTTTATACCGAAGTAACCGATGAGGAACTGAACGACTTCATCGGCAGCTACGATGTCGGACGTCTGTTGTCATTCAAGGGCATTGCCGAAGGTGTCGAGAACAGCAACTTCCTGGTCCACACGGACAAGGCGTCCTACATCCTGACGCTGTACGAAAAGCGCGTGAACCCGGACGATCTGCCTTATTTTCTGAACCTTCTGCAGCATCTGGCCGCAAAGGGCCTGTCCTGTCCGACGCCGGTCCCTTCGAGGGACGGCGAACTTCTGGGCACACTCGCCGGCCGACCGGCCGCGCTGGTCACCTTTCTGGACGGCATGTGGGTCAAGCGGCCCAAAGTGGATCATTGCGCCGAGCTGGGCCGGGCCATGGCAGAGTTGCACCTGGACGGCGCCGATTACGACGGGTTCCGCAAGAACGCGCTCGACGTCAGCGGCTGGCGGCCCCTGTTCGATCAATGCGGGGAGCGCAGCGATACGGTTCATCCCGGTCTCGGTGCAGAGATCGCCAGCGAGCTGGACCACGTGGAAAAGGTCTGGCCCAGGGACCTTCCGGGCGGGGTGATCCATGCGGATCTGTTTCCCGACAACGTGTTCTTTCTGGGCAACGAGCTTTCCGGGCTGATCGATTTCTATTTCGCCTGCAACGATGCCTTTGCCTATGACATTGCCATCTGTCTCAACGCATGGTGCTTCGAGCAGGACATGTCGTTCAACGTGACCAAGGCAAAGGCCCTGCTCAAGGGCTATGCCGCCGTGCGACCGTTGAGCGAGGCTGAATACGATGCCTTGCCGACCCTTTGCCGGGGTGCGGCCCTGCGTTTCCTGCTGACACGGCTCTATGACTGGCTAAGCGTGCCGGAAGGTGCGCTGGTTACGCCGAAAGATCCGCTCGAATATCTGAAGAAACTCCGCTTCCACCAGAGCATTTCCTCCACGCAGGCCTACGGGTTGGAGCGATGACGGAGAACAACAACCGGGTCACGATCTATACGGACGGCGCTTGTTCCGGCAATCCTGGCCCGGGCGGCTGGGGTGTTATCCTGCGGTTTGGGGAGCACGAGAAAGAGCTTTCCGGCGGCGAGTCGGAAACCACCAACAACCGTATGGAGCTGATGGCCGCCATTGAGGCGCTGAATGCCCTCAAGCGCCCTTGTGCGGTCGACCTTTATACCGACAGCACCTACGTGCGCAGCGGCATCAAGGAATGGATGTACGGCTGGAAGCGCAAGAATTGGCGCACGGCTGCCAACAAGCCGGTAAAGAATGCGGATCTCTGGCAAGCTCTTGACGCCGCAAGGGAACGTCATGACGTTACCTGGCACTGGGTCAAGGGACATGCCGGCCATCCGGACAATGAACGTGCAGATGAACTGGCGCGCGGCGGAATGGCCCCGTATAAGAGCGGCGAAAAAACGAATCCTGTCTGATGAGCAGAGGATTTTGAGTGAGACTTTTCTGGTGGTCCGGCGCAGCAGCAGTGCGCACAATGGTTCCGGATATGGCCGGAAAAGTTCTGATCGTGGCCAACCCGACCTCGGGTGGCTATAGCGCCGAATTTCTGGATGACGTGCGCAATCGCCTGGAAGATCTCGGCTGCAAGACCGAGATCCGGTTGACGAGACGCGCAGGCGAGATCGGCGACATCTGCGCGGATCCCTCGCTGCCTGTGCAGACGCTGGTGGTCGCCGGCGGAGACGGCTCCGTCAACGAGGCCCTGACCGGATTTCAGAACCACCCTGCCCCGCCGCAACTGGGCATCATTCCCTTCGGCACCGCCAATGTACTTGCCCTTGAACTTGGCCTCCCGCGCAATGCAAAGGCAATTGCCGAACTGATCCGACGCGGCAAGACCAGGCAGTTGCACTATGGCCTTGCCAACGGCAGGCCTTTTGTACTGATGGCCTCTGCCGGGTTCGATGCCGAAGTCGTTCACGCCGTGCCGCTTTCCCTGAAGCGGCGCCTTGGCAAGCTCGCCTATGTCATCACAGCGCTGCGGACCGGTTTCAAACGCAAGAGCGCGTCGCTGAAAGTTATCCTGGATGGAGAAGAGCTGACCGGCAAACTCGCCGTAGCCAGCAACGCCCGCCACTATGGCGGCCCCTTTGTCATTTGCCCCGGCGGGGCGACCGATCCCGGCCTGCATATGCTGGTTCTGGAAAGGGACGACCCCTGGTCGTCCTTCTGCTACGGCGTCGCGCTCTTGATGGGCCGCATCCACAAGGCCAAGGGCGCTTTGGTGCGCCCGTTCAAAACGGCTTCCATTCTGGCAACAGGTGCCGTGGCTGCACAGGTGGACGGCGATCCCTTCGGTGCAACGCCGCTGGAAATCCGGCAAACGGACAAGACCGTGCCCATCCTGGCACCTTGACGCGGAAACGGCGCGGCATCGCCTCCTCGCCTTCCAACCCCAACTACATCAACTCCCTCTGTCATTGCGGGGCTTGCCCCTGCAATCCAATTCGTGACCTCGGCGACCCCGAAGCCCTTGCGGCTGGATAGCGCACGGCATGGATGCCATGGTCGACCCATGGCATGACGAAGGGTGTGGGAAACTGCTGTCAGAGCCCCTGACGCAAGATCAGCCGGCACGATAGGTGCCGGCCAATATCAGGCCGTTTCGGCTTCCGCCGGCATCTTGCGCAGGATCTTGGTGGCTTCCGCTGCCGTGACGGCCTCGCCGAAGTAGAAGCCTTGAGCGTATTCGCAGCCGAGCTGGTAGAGCTCCAGCGCATCGTTCTCGCTCTCCGCTCCTTCGGCAACGACCGACATACCAAGGTCATGCCCCATGGCAACGATTGTCCTGAGCAGGACCGGCCGGGCAGAAGACCCGTTGGGTTTGACGAAGGACTGGTCGATCTTGATCGTGTCGAACGGAAACCGCTGCAGATAGGACAACGATGAATGGCCGGTGCCGAAGTCGTCGAGGGACAGGCCTGCCCCCAGCCCGCGAAGGCGCTCGAGCACCTTTGCGGAATATTCCGGGTTGGACATGACGAGTGATTCCGTCAGTTCCAGCTTCAAGGTGCCCGGTGCCAGCGATGTTCTCGACAGAACGGCCTTCACATCGTTGATCAGGTCCTGTTTCAACAGTTGACGAGAGGAGAGATTCACCGAAGCGAACAAAGGCTGCTGCATGGGGAACTCGCGCTGCCAGAACGCCAGCTGCTGTGCGCCCTTGTCGAGCATGTAGATGCCCAGTTCGTTGATCAGACCGGACTGCTCTGCGACGGGAATGAATTCCGAAGGTGAAATCTTGCCGCGCTTGGCGTGGTTCCAGCGTGCCAGCACTTCGAAGCCGGCTACCGCCTGGTCTTCCAACCGGATGATCGGCTGGAAGTAGACACCCAGCGTTTCCTTCTTGATCGCTTCGCGCAGGTCGGCTTCCAGATCGACGATGTTCTTGTCGAGCGGGCGCAAGATCGGACGGAACACTTCCTGGCGATCGCCACCCAGACGCTTGGCGTGATTGAGGGCGATCTCCGCATTGGTGACCATGTCCTCGACCGCCTGTTTGCCACCTTCGAAGAAGGCAATGCCGACGGAGCAGGTCAGAAAGATCTCCCGGTCGCCGAAGGTGATCGGTGCGCGGACCGCCTTGCGCAGCGAATCCGCCAGCGCAACAATCCGGTCCGGCTCCTGTTCGGACAGGAGAACAAGGCCGTACTGGTCGCCGGAAAGACGTCCCAGCGTGTCCTGCTGGCCGATCAGTCGACCGAGACGACGCGCCACCGTCAAGAGAATGCTGTCGCCGGCAGATAGGCCAATGCTGTCGTTGACCTGTTTGAAACGATCAAGATTGAGCACGAGCAAGGTCGGCTTGGAGGTTTCTTCCGCACGCGACCGGATGACGCTGGTGCGCAAGCGGTCGACGAAGAGTTCGCGGTTCGGCAGGCCGGTCAGATTGTCGTGGACGGCATCGTGCAGAAGGCGTTCTTCCGCCGTGCGTTCCTCGGTCACGTCCAGGAGCGTGCCCACGCAGCGGATCACCTCGCCGTCCGATCCGATGATCGGCCGGGCCCGCAGGCGGAACCAGCGGAAGTGACCGTCTTCTGAGCGCAGACGGAAGGTTTGGGTTACCTTGCCGCGACGCTGATCGATGACCGCGTCGAGCGTCGCCCGGAACCGGTCACGGTCCTGGGGATGCAGGATGTCCAACCAGTCGCGCGCAGGCCCTTCCAGGGTGCCACGCTTCAGGTTGAGCAGATCTTCAACCTCATTGCCCGTGTAGATGCGGTCACGGTCGATGTCCCAGTCCCAGATGATATCGCCGGCACCCGTCAGGGCCAGTGCCTTGCGTTCGACATCGGAGATAAGCCCCTGCGCAATCGCACCGCCGGCAAAGGCGTGCTGCATCACCGTGAAGCCGATCAGCAGCACGATGAGAACCAGACCACCGCCGAGCGCGGGCTGGACGATGTCGTTGGACAGATATCCGGTTACGGTCATCGCCGCCCCAACCAGCCAGGCCATCAGCAGGCACCAGGTCGGGATCAGCAGGATGGCGCGGTCATAGTGCTGGAAGGCCAGCACCGCGATGGTGACGAACCCGAGCAAGCCGATGATGGCCAGCGCAAGACGGGCGATGCCGGCTGCAATCGAAGGATCCCAAACGGCAACGCCAAGCAGACCCAGGATCAGGATCAGCGTCGTCAGCGCCAGATGGGAATAATGAATGTTCCAGCGGTTGAGGTTCAGATAGGCGTACAGGAAGATGATCAAGCTGGCCGCGAGCATGACCTCGGCGCAGGCGCGCGCAAGCTGGCTGCCACCGCCCTCCAGATTGAACACCATGCCCCAGAAGCCGAAATCGATGCACAGATAGGCCAGCACCGACCAGGCAAGTGCCGCGGTGGCGGGGAACATGACCGTGCCCTTGACCACGAACAAGATGGTGAGGAACAGGGCCAGCAGGCCGGAGATGCCCAGAATGATGCCACGGTAGAGCGTGTAGGCGTTGACGGTTTCCTCGTAGACATCCGGTTCCCAGATCCGGATTTCCGGCAGGTTCGGCGTCGTCATTTCCGCGACGAAGGTGACGATCGACCCCGGGTCGAGCGTGACCAGGAAGACGTCTGCCTCAAGGCTTTTCTGACGTTCGGGAGCGATGCCCTGGCTCGGTGTGATCGCCAGAATGCGCGAAGAACCGAGATCAGGCCAGAACAGGTCGGAGCCGACCAGCTTGTAATTTGGTGCAACGATCAGCCGGTCGATCTGTTCATCGCTGGTGTTGGCCAGCGCAAACACCGCCCAGTTGGTGTTGGTACCATCTCGGGAGGGAACCTCGATACGGCGCACGATGCCATCCGCACCCGGTGCGGTCGACACCTGCAGCCGGGTGCCGGCTTCGCGATGCAGGTCGACGGAATTGGTGATGTCCAGTGCTTCGACGTCGATCGGAACCGGGATCGGCTCCAGCGCCCGCGCAGGCAGGGTGGCAAGCAACGTTGCAAACAACGTCAGAGCAATGACAAGGTTTCTGATCACGCTTGTTTTCGGATCCGGTATCACAATCGACATGGGGCGAAGAAGTACCGGGTTGTGGCGCATGTCACAAGAATTCTTTCAAGATTCCCTCGACGCTCGGTGCCACCTTTTCAGGTCGCGACGCATGGTCTTCCGCCAAACAGGCAAACAGAAGATGATCCTGCCAGGTCCCGTTAATTAACAGATAGTTGCGTGCGTAGCCTTCCCGGTGGAACCCGGCATTTTCGAGCAGACGGATGGACGGCATGTTCGTTGGCAGACATGCCGCTTCAATACGATGAAGGTTCAACACGTCGAAACAAAACGGCAAGATCATGGCGACAGCCGAGGACATATGTCCTTTTCCAGCGTGCCGCTCGCCCATCCAGTAGCCAAGTGTCGCAGTCTGGCTGACACCCCTGCGGATATTACTGAGTGTCAGTCCGCCGAGGATCTCGTTGCTGCGCGCGCGAAACAGAAGGAACGACAGGCTGCGCCCTTCCTTGCGATCCTTCGAATAGCGGCGCAAGCGGCGACGAAAGCCGGTTCGGGTGAGATCATCGGACGGCCAGAGCGGTTCCCAGGGCTTCAGGAACGCCCGGCTTTCGCCGCGAAGTTCCGCCCAGGGCTTGAAGTCGTACATGATCGGCGGGCGAAGATAATAACCGCCGGCCTCGATCAGGAGTTCGGCGTCAGGTGTTGCTCCCGGCCGTAACAGCGCCATGCCCCACTCTCCGCCTTGTTCTGTCCGACTTACATGGATGCGGCCCGCAGGACCGGGCTTTGCTGAAGCCGTCCTGCGAGTTCGTCCGCAGTCATGATACCGTCAACCGGCCCGATCGCAGTCAGGGTCGGCACCGTGCCCACGAAAGTCTCGTGCGCGACCCTGCGGATGTCGGCAGCCGTCACCGCTTCGATCTTCGAGGAAATCTCGTCCGGATCGAGCACGCGGTTGTGCACGAGGATCTGACGGGCAATCTGTCCGGCGCGGGCTGCCGGGCTTTCCAGCGCCATCATCAGTCCCGCGCGGATCTGCGCCCTGGAGCGGGCGACTTCCTCGTCGGTGATCGTCTGGGTGGCGGCGATCAGTTCGTCCACGATCATCGGCATCAGCGCAGCCAGGTCTTCCTGGCTGGTGGCCGCATGCAGGCCGAACAGTCCGGTATCGGAAAACGCCCAGTGGAAGCTGTAGATGGCGTAGCAAAGGCCGTGCTTCTCGCGGATTTCCTGGAACAGGCGCGAGGACATGCCACCGCCCAGGACCGATGCCAGGATCTGGATGGCGTAATAGTCCTTGGACTTGTAGGGCCGGCCTTCGAAACCGATCAGAACCTGTGCTTCCATCAGTTCCTTCGGCCGAAGGGTTTCCCCGCCGCGGTAGCGTGCTTCGGATTCAGGAGCTGCAGGCTCGGAGTTGAAACCACCGAACTTCTCGCGGGCAAGAGCGACAAGCTCTTCATGATCAACCGCGCCGGCAGCGGCCAGCACCATGTCGGGTGCCCGGTAGCGATCGGCGAGATAGGCGTTGAGCGCGTCGCGGTTGAACCCCTGCACCGTTTCTGGCGTTCCGAGGATCGGCCGCCCGATGGCCTGGTCCGGCCAGGCGGTTTCCTGGAACAGATCGAAAGCCTGATCGTCGGGGGAGTCGTTTGCCGCGCCTATTTCCTGAAGGATCACATGTTGTTCGCGCGTCAGCTCCTGGGCATCGAATGTGGAATTCTGCAGGATGTCAGCGAGAATATCGACCGCAAGCGGCGTGTCCTCAGCCAGGATACGCGCGTAGTAATTGGTGTGTTCGATGCTTGTGGAAGCGTTCAGCTCACCACCGACGGCCTCGATCTCTTCTGCGATGCCACGCGCCGTGCGGGTCTTGGTGCCCTTGAAGGCCATATGCTCCAGAAGATGGGTTATCCCGTTCTGATGCACATTCTCCGCGCGGGATCCGGTTCGCACCCACACGCCAAGAGCCGCCGTTTTCAGATGAGGCATCTGGTCGGTGACGACCGTCATCCCGTTATCGAGGATTGTTGTTTGTACTTTCATATGCTCACACCCCAGCAGTAACGGCCCGGGCGTGATCTTCGATGTATCGCAGCACCACGCCCTGATCCGCCGCCAGAACCTGCTGGCGCTCCTCCGCAGTCATCATATCCTTCAGGTTTTCCGGCAGCTCCGGCCGGTTTCCTGAAGCCCTTTCCACCGCATCCGGGAATTTGGCCGGATGCGCCGTGCCCAACACCACCATCGGTGTCTCACCGTTATCATGGTCTTTCGCCACATGGACACCGATTGCCGTGTGCGGGTCCAGCAGATAGCCTGCCTCGTTCCACAGTTCGGCAATGGTCGATGCCGTTTCATCCTCGTTGCAGCGGCCTGCTCCGAAGACCGCGCGCATGGCGCGGAGCGGACCTTCCTCGATCTCGAAACTGCCGGACTGGCTCAACTGGTTCATCATGCGCCGGACTGCCGCGCCATCGCGTCCGCAGACCTCCGCCAGAAGTCGCTCGAAATTGGAGGACACCTGGATGTCCATGGACGGAGAAATGGTCGGCGTCACGCCGCGTTTTTCATAACGCCCGGTCTTGAGTGTCCGCGCCAGGATGTCGTTGACATTGGTCGCCACCACCAGCTTCTCGACGGGAAGCCCCATCTGCATGGCGGCATAGCCGGCGAAAATATCACCGAAGTTGCCGGTCGGCACCGTGAAGGAGATCTTGCGATGCGGCGCGCCAAGGGCAGCGCCTGCGACGAAATAATAGACGATCTGCGCCAGGATCCGCGCCCAGTTGATCGAATTGACGCCGGAAAGGGCAACCCTGTCGCGGAAGGAGAAATGGTTGAACATTCCCTTGACGATGGCCTGGCAATCGTCAAAGTCGCCGTCGAGTGCCAGGGCATGAACGTTCTTTTCCGCCGGGGTCGTCATCTGGCGGCGCTGCACGCTTGAAACGCGTCCGTCGGGAAACAGGATGAAGATATCGGTGCGCTCGCGCCCGCGGAAGGCCTCGATCGCAGCACCGCCTGTGTCTCCGGATGTTGCGCCGACAATGGTCGCGCGCAAGCCGCGCTCGGTCAGGACATAGTCCATCATTCGGCCAAGCAGCTGCATCGCGACGTCCTTGAACGCCAGCGTCGGGCCGTGGAAGAGTTCGAGGATGAAAGTGTTCGGTCCGGTCTGGACAAGCGGCGTCACGGCCGGGTGGCGGAAGCCGTCATAGGCTTCTGCAATCATGGACTTCAGATCGTCTTCGGGAATGGCGCCGGCCACGAAGGGCGAAATAACCTCGAAGGCAACATCCTGATAGGGTTTACCGGCGAAAGACGCGATGGTGTCGGCATCAAATTGCGGCCAGGTTTCGGGTAAATAAAGTCCGCCGTCGCGTGCGAGCCCCTGTAGCAGGACATCGGAAAATTCCAGAACTGGTGCTTCACCACGCGTACTGATGTATTTCACCGCGCAACGTTCCTCTTGCTTTGTTTGTCGCGGGACGCCCGCGTCCCCTGCCTGTTTGCCAGACCTCTGATGCGAGAAGGATCAGCCTACTTGAATTCCGGCAGATTTGAAACAAACCATGCCATTGATGCGACTTACGCGCCATAACATTCAAGCGCAAGTCGCTTTTGGCTAAAATGATGACCGTGGAGAGACAAGTTTTGCGAAACCGGCCGTGACGTCAGCGCCGTCAGGCGTGCCCCGCATCGGCATAAAGCATGGCGGGGTCGATACCCATGCTGGCAAGCGCGCGATGCCATTTCTTGTCGGAGGCCTGATCGAACAGGATTTCCGGATCGGCCGGAGCCGTCAGCCACCCATTGGCCTGGATTTCGTTTTCAAGCTGCCCCGGAGCCCAGCCCGCATAACCGAGGGCCAGCATGGCCTGGTTGGGGCCGGTCCCTTGCGCAAGCGCCCGCAGGATCTCCAGTGTTGCCGTCAGGCAGATGCCGTTATCAATGGCAAGGGTCGACTGGTTCAGCATGAAATCGTCGCTATGCAGCACGAAGCCGCGTTCGACCTCTACCGGGCCACCCTTGTGGACGCTCATGTCGCGGACTTTCGACGGCAGGCGAATGGCACCATCGTCGTTGACGATATCGAGTTGAATCAGAAGCTCTTCCAGTGACAGATGGCGGGCCACCTGGTTCACCACGAGGCCCATTGCGCCCTGGTCCGAATGAGAGCACAGGTAAATCACAGAATGTTCGAACCGGCTGTCTGACATGCCCGGCATCGCAATCAGAAACTGACCTTCAAGGGAATCTGTTGCTGCGGATCCGGCCATGCGTACCTCGTTTTCTGTTGACGCTCTCTGCCCAAGGGGAGCATAGCCCCTTTGCCGGGCTTTGTTAATGTCTGTTTGTGCTCGCCGAATGGCAACCGGCTCACTTCAGCGTCACAAGGATATGACCTGGATTGCCCAGTCTGGCCGATGACGCTTGCCTGAAACTCGTGTAGCAAAGAAGGCATGAAACGCTCTGTCCTTGCCCTTGCGCTCACTATTTTTGTTTTTGCTCCACCCGCCCATGCCGCCATGACCGGCTGGACGGAAGTTCAGGGAGGCGCCGTCAGGCTGATCGCCTCGGGCCCCATGAAGGACGGCCATTATGAAGCCGGTTTGGAGTTCCTTCTGGAACCGGGCTGGCACACCTATTGGCGCTATCCTGGCGAAGCCGGAATTCCGCCCCAGATCGATACGACCGGAAGCGCAAACATCAAGACCACCGAGGTGCTCTATCCTGCGCCGGAGCGCTATGACGACGGCTTTTCTGAATCGATCGTCTATCACAATGGCATTGTTCTGCCTCTGCGGGTCGAACCTGAAAATCCCGGTCAAACCGTGACGCTTTCCCTGGACGTTTTCTTTGGTATCTGCAACGAGATCTGCGTTCCCGGAGAGGCCTCCCTGACGCTTGATCTGACCCCGGATGACCAGACCGACAGCCTTGCCCAGACACTGATCCTACGAGACCTCGAGGCCGTGCCTGCCAAGCAGCCGTCCGCGGATCTGAAGATAAGTGCGATAGCCCTGTCGGCATCGGGCGATGCAGTGGAGATCGAGGTCCAGGCGCCTGACGACACCACGCCGGATCTTTTTGCAGCAGCTCCCGAAGGCTCCTATATCGGCCTGCCTAAACCTGCCGGCCAAGGTGGTGAAAAGACACTCTGGCGCTTGCCACTCAAAGGCATGAAAACAACTGAGACCGACGACGATCTGCGCCTTGTGCTGACTGCGGGCGGTCGGGCGGTCGAGCAGCTGTTTCCCATTGATCCGGCCTGGGTGAAATAGAAACTGCCTCCTGCCGGTCTGTCTATCGAACCGCTTTTGCCTCAACTTCCCTCGACGGACGGCCAACAAAGCCCTATCTGTGTCGCGGGGCTGCCGTTTCGCCGCAGCCGGTCAATCAAGGGATATTCACTATGACACTTTCTGTTGGGGATCGTCTTCCTGAGGCAACATTCAACACCATGACCGCGGACGGCCCCGGCGAAATATCGACCGGCGAGCTGACATCCGGCAAGACCGTTGTGCTGTTCGGCGTGCCGGGTGCCTTCACCCCGACCTGCCACATGAACCACCTGCCGGGCTTCATCGAGCATGCGGAAACGCTGAAGAACAAGGGTGTCGACACCATTGCTGTCCTGTCCGTGAACGATGTCTTCGTCATGGACGCCTGGAAGAAAGCCTCCAGCGCCGGCGACAGCATCACGTTCCTGTCAGACACGGCTGCCGGCTTTGTCGAAGCCGCAGGCCTCGGCCTCGGGCCGGCACCGATCTTCGGTCACCTGCGCTCACAGCGTTTCGCGCTGATTGCCAAGGATGGCGTGATCACCTTCCTGGCTATTGAAGACGCTCCGGGCGAAGCCGTAAAGTCCGGTGCCGCCGCAATCCTGGAAGCACTCGGCTAAGCTGTTTGCAAGCTTGCAGGAGAAATGATGAAGGGCCCTGCGGGGCCCTTTTTTGATCGCCCCCTCTCAGCAGATCATCCCGGACGCGGAGATCGGTGACCGGAGAGCCGAGGGCTTTTCAACCTGCCTGCCGACAAAAGTGAAGCAGTGGATCCCCGATCCCGGCTCGCGCTTCGCTTGGCCGCGACGACGACCGAGAGCCTAGGTTCTCCTGCCCCTCCGGGGCCACGTTCCTTCGTGTCACGAGGCCACCAGCACCACCTACTTGGTCGACGTTTCGCCCGCCTGCCGTTTGCGCGGCCAAAGGATACTTGCAGCGTAAGTGAGGTAGACACCGATCAGCGTTGCCGCCAGACCGAACCAGGTCAGCGCATAGCCGAGGTGGTCGTTCTTGAAATGAACGATGGTCTCCCCCGCCTGCGGCAGACCGGACGGCGGCGTGAAGGAAGCGTCGAGATCTATGCTGAAGGGAGCCAGCCTGGCGGGATCGAGGCCCAGTTCTGCTGCCATGGCATCCGTATCACGTGCGAACCAGATACGATCATCCCGACCGGGTTCCGGCGTTGTCCAGTTCGGTTTTTCACTCAGCCGCAAAAGTCCGGTCAGCTCCCAGGCACCATCAGGCGGCGTGATTGCCTTTTCGCGCGAATCCTTGTCGAGCCCTTGTGGCAGGAAGCCGCGGTTGACCAGAACGATCCACTGCTGATCCGTTTCGAAAGGTGCATAAACCATCACCCCGGGCCCGCTTACTGGCCCGATCGGATCAGTCAGCGCGGTGTAATAGAAAACCGCCCCTTCCAGGAAACGTCCGGTGAGCCTGACATGGCTATAGTCGTCAGAGGGGGCAAGGTCGCCCCAGGCCCCAGGTTCGGGTGCTGTTTCCGGCGGGGTCGAAACACCGGCTTCCACCTGTTCGATGAGGTTTTCTTTCCAGGCCAGGCGGTCGAGCTGCCAGAAACCGAGATTGAGCAGAACCACCAGAGCCACGATGGCAGCGAGTGTCGGGATAACGAGTTTACGCATGAGATTGTCTTCCCGGGACCTGCCCGGTCAATTGTCGTCCTTGCCGGTGTCCAGTTGACCTTCGGCAGCCTTGTGCCGGAACTGAAGCGCAATCATGAGGCCTTTCAGCGGTCGAAGCACTCCGCCGGCCAGCAGGATCGTCAGCGGTAGCCAGAGGACCAGGTGTACCCAGATCGGCGGCTGGTAGGAGAGTTCGACGAAGAGCACCAGACCGACCACGATAAACCCGACGATCATGATGACGAAAACCGCCGGGCCGTCACCACTGTCGGCGAAAGAGTAGTCGAGCCCGCAGGCCATGCAGGATTTCTTGACGCTCAGGAAACCGTCGAAGAGCTTCCCCTGGCCGCAGCGCGGACACTTGCCCGACAGGCCTGCGGAAACCGGATTGACCGGTGGAAAATGCGCCTTGTCTTCCATGATGTGCCTCAAGCCTCAGCTGAAATGAAAACGCCCGATCCGGTGGCCGGATCGGGCGTTGCTCGTGCCGGTTTGGCGCGATCCTAGTGAGCGGCCGGTGTGCCTGCGCCCCAAATGTAGATGGAGACGAACAGGAACAGCCAGACGACGTCAACGAAGTGCCAGTACCATGCGGCAGCTTCGAAACCGAAGTGCTTCTCGACGGTGAACTGACCAGCCAGTGCCCGGAACAGGCAGACGGCCAGGAAGATGGTGCCGACGATAACGTGGAAACCGTGGAAACCGGTCGCCATGAAGAAGGTCGCGCCGTAGATGTTGCCGCCGAAATCGAACGCAGCGTGCATGTATTCGTAGACCTGGCAGACGGTGAAGAGAACACCCAGCAGAACCGTAAGGGTCAGGCCCCACTTCAGGCCATCGCGGTCATTATGCAGCAGCGCATGGTGTGCCCAGGTGACCGTGGTGCCGGAGCACAGCAGGATCAGGGTGTTGAGCAGCGGCAGGTGCCAGGGATCGAATGTTTCGATGCCGGCAGGCGGCCAGTGACCGCCAGTTGCCTCGACACGGGCATACTGGATGGCTTCGCTGGTGAACAGCGATGCATCGAAGTAGGCCCAGAACCATGCAACGAAGAACATCACTTCAGAAGCGATGAACAGCAGCATGCCGTAGCGAAGATGCAGCGAGACCACCCGGGTGTGGTGACCCTGAGCGGATTCGCGAACGGTGTCGCGCCACCAGCCGAACATCACATAAAGGACGATTAGCAGCCCGATAGCGAACAGGCCCCAGCCGGTGAGATCCAGGCCAAGCAGCACGAACTCCGTGCCCTGTGCATATTTCATGAAGCCGATGGCACCCAGTGCCATGACGAATGCACCGACGGATGCGATGAACGGCCACGGACTCGGGTCGACCAAGTGGTAATCGTGGTTTTTGGTATGTGCCTCAGCCATCGGCAAGCTCCCCAAAGACAGTCATTTCAAGCGCGGATGCGCCAATCACTCGAATTTTGTTTCAGCTGCGGCCTTCTCGGCCTTTGCTGCAACAGGACGTTCCGGTTCTTCTACCGGGAAGAAGGTGTAGGACAAAGTGATTTCCTTCACGTGTTTCAGCTCAGGATCCTTGTCCATTTCCGGGTCGACGAAGAAAACGACCGGCATCTGAACAGTCTCGCCGCTTTCCAGCGCCTGCTCGGTAAAGCAGAAGCATTGCAGCTTGTTGAAATAGGCTCCGGCCGTCGGCGGCGACACGTTGAAAGTCGACGTGCCGACGGTCCTGCCGGAACCCGTGTTGGTTGCCACATATTCCAGTTGAGCGGTTTCGCCCATCTGGAGCGTGACCGAACGCTGCACCGGTTTGAATTTCCAGGGCAGCTCGTGATTGACGTTGCCGTCGAAGCGCACGGTGATCTTGCGGTCGATGATCACGTCGCTTTCAGCCGTGGCAACCTGCGTGGTGCCACCAAACCCGGTGACACGGCAGAAAAGATTGTAGAGCGGCACGGCGGCATAGGCCGCCCCAACCATGAACATGAACACGCCAGCGCAAACCACCGCGACCTTGCGGTTGCTGCGTGACAGATTTGAAGTGTCTTGTCCGTTGCTCACACGATCTCCCTCAAAGCGCCCGGTCCAGGATACCGGGGCCCAGTTTGACGATGGTCACGACATAGAACAGCACGACGAGGCCGCCGAGCACGCAGGCGATTGCAATCGACCGCGACCGGCGCTTCTTCTTCTGCTCTTCGGTGAGCGCAATGCCCTGCTCTTCCTTGGCCATCACGTCACGCTCCTGCAATCAGGCTCTCGCCCAGAAGCAGGGCAAACAGCATGAACAGGTAAAAGATTGAAAACTTGAACAGACGCCAGCACGCAGCCTTCGCCGGATCGCCCTCGCGCTTGCGCCAGACGTCAAAGGAAAGGCCGACGAAGATGGCACTCAGAAGAGCGGATGCGATGCCGTAGACGGGGCTTGCAAAGCCAAGCAGATAAGGCGCGACACCGATAGGTGCGAGCAGGATGGCGTAGGCAAGAATATGATGCCGTGTCACGGTCTCGCCGGCGACAACTGGCAGCATCGGTATCTTGGCGGCCTGATAGTCGCCGTTCTTGACCAGTGCCAGCGCCCAGAAGTGCGGCGGTGTCCACATGAAGATGATCAGGAAGAGCACGAAGCTTTCCAGGCTTACACTTCCGGTAACGGCTGCCCAGCCGATCATCGGAGGAAACGCCCCGGCTGCGCCGCCGATAACGATGTTCTGCGGCGTCGAGCGCTTCAGCCACATCGTATAGACGATCACGTAAAAGAAGATGGTGAAGGCCAGGAACGCACCGGCAAACCAGTTGACCAGAAGGCCGAGCAGCACAACCGAACCGATGGACAGCGTCACACCGAAGGCAAGCGCTTCCTCACGCGTGACCTTGCCGGCCGGGATCGGCCGTTTGCGGGTGCGCGTCATGACTTCGTCGATGTCGGCGTCGTACCACATGTTGAGCGCGCCGGAAGCGCCCGCTCCGATGGCAATGCACAGGATCGCGACAATGCCCAGCACTGGATGCACGGAGCCCGGTGCCAGCATCAGGCCGACAAAAGCGGTGAAGATGACCAGAGACATCACACGCGGTTTCAGGAGCGCCACATAGTCGCTCACCGATCCCATGCCGCCGTCCCAGACAGCGGTTTCCTGGCTCATCGTATCCTGGCGCTCAACGAGCGACATAGGCGCGTCCTTTGAATTCTTGTTTTCAATCGCGATCCGGGGATCGCGTCCGGGTGCACATGGCCCGGCAGTTTTTTGAAAGGGAGCACCGCGCCGGCAACCGGCGCGGTGCTGATCTTGACCGGGAGGCGAACCTCCCTCCGCGAATTACTTGATGCGCGGCAGGGTCTCGAACTGGTGGAACGGCGGAGGAGAAGACAGGGTCCACTCCAGGGTCGTTGCGCCTTCGCCCCACGGGTTGTTGCCGACGACGCGCTTCTTGGAGAACGCTTCGACGATGCCGAAGAGGAACACCAGAACCGCGAAGGCCGAGATGTAGGAGCCGATGGAGGAAACGAAGTTCCAGCCGGCAAACGCATCCGGATAGTCGACATAGCGACGCGGCATGCCGTTCAGACCCAGGAAGTGCTGCGGGAAGAACACCAGGTTCACGCCCACGAAGGTGATCCAGAAATGGGCCTTGCCGATCGTCTCGTTGTACATGTAGCCGAACATTTTCGGGAACCAGTAGTACCAGGCCGCGAAGATGGCGAACACGGCGCCGAGAGACAGCACGTAGTGGAAGTGAGCAACCACGAAGTAAGTGTCGTGGAACGCACGGTCGAGACCGGCGTTGGCGAGCTGCACACCTGTCACACCGCCGACGGTGAACAGGAAGATGAAGCCGATTGCCCAGACCATAGGTGTGCGGAACTCGATGGAACCACCCCACATGGTCGCGATCCACGAGAAGATCTTCACGCCGGTCGGAACCGCGATCACCATGGTGGCGGCCACGAAGTAGGCCTGCGTCTCGGAGGACATGCCGACGGTGTACATGTGGTGCGCCCACACGATGAAGCCGACGACGCCGATGGCGACCATGGCGTAGGCCATGCCCAGGTAACCGAAGATCGGCTTGCGCGAGAAGGTGGAAATGATGTGGCTGATGATGCCGAAGCCCGGCAGGATCAGGATGTACACTTCCGGGTGTCCGAAGAACCAGAACAGGTGCTGGAACAGGATCGGGTCACCGCCACCGGCAGGTGCGAAGAACGTGGTGCCGAAGTTACGGTCGGTCAAAAGCATGGTGATGGCACCAGCCAGAACCGGCAGGGACAGCAGCAGCAGGAACGCGGTGATCAGCACGGACCAGGCAAACAGCGGCATCTTGTGCAGGGTCATGCCCGGCGCACGCATGTTGAAGATGGTCGTGATGAAGTTGATGGCACCGAGGATCGAGGAAGCACCAGCAATGTGCAGGGCCAGGATCGCCAGATCCATCGCCGGTCCGGGCTGACCGGACGTGGACAGCGGCGGATAGATGGTCCAGCCGCCACCGACACCGTTGGAGCCCGGAGGACCTTCAACGAAGAGGGAGAGAAGCAGGAGCAGGAAGGCCGGCGGAAGCAGCCAGAAGGAGATGTTGTTCATCCGCGGGAACGCCATGTCCGGCGCACCGATCATGATCGGCACGAAGTAGTTGGCGTAACCGCCGATCATGGCCGGCATGACCATGAAGAAGATCATGATCAGACCATGTGCGGTGGTGAACACGTTGAACAGGTGCGGATCACCGAAGATCTGCATCCCCGGCTCCTGAAGTTCCATCCGCATGCCGACGCTGAGCGCGCCGCCAACGATACCTGCCATGATAGCGAACATCAGGTACATGATACCGATGTCCTTGTGGTTGGTCGAATAGACCCAGCGGCGCCATCCGGTCGGATGGCCATGTGCCGCATGTGCTTCGGTCGCAGCCATTTTGGGCTCCCTCTTTCAGACTTTCTCAGCGGCGCTGCATGTCATCGCGCGCATCGCCAAACAGGATCGCCGCCACATTATTTCGCGGCGACAGAGATCTCTTCCAGCTTGCCTGCAGCAGCCACTTTCTTCGCATCGGCGATCGATGCCAGGAGCTGCTGGTTGGCAGTGTCCAGATCGTCCTGGGCGGCAGTTGACCAGGTCTGGAACTGATCCTTGGAAACCACCCGGATCGCGATCGGCATGAAGGCATGGTCCTTGCCGCAAAGCTCGGAACACTGACCGTAGTAGACACCTTCCTCGCGAGCGTGGAACCAGGTTTCGTTCAAACGGCCCGGGATGGCGTCGATCTTGACGCCGAAGGACGGCATCGCGAAGGCGTGGATAACATCTTCGGAGGTCACCTGGACGCGAACAGTGGTGTCGACCGGAATGACGAGATCGTAGTCAACGGACAGAAGGCGCGGAACTTCGTTCAGCGTCACGCCGCGAGCTTCTGCAACAGCCTGGCGCTCGTCGTCCTTGACCATGATGGAGTCGAAGGAGAGCTCACCCATGTTCTCATCGGTGTACTCATAGCCCCAGTACCACTGGTACCCGGTCGCCTTGATGGTCATCTCGTATTCGGGAATGTCCAGCTGCTTGTAGAGCAGGCGGAAAGACGGGATCGCGATCACGACCAGAATCAGGATCGGAGCAACCGTCCAGACCACTTCGATCATGGTGTTGTGCGATGTCCTGGACGGAACCGGGTTCTTTTTCGCGCTGAAGCGGGTCATGCAGACGATCAGCAGCGCCAGCACGAACAGGGTGATCACGGTAATGATCACCAGGGTGAACCCGTTGAACCAGGTAATGTCGTCCATCACATCGGTGACAGAGGCCTGAAAGCCCAGCTGCCATTCCTTGATGCCGGATTCCGCTGCCAGGGCCGCTGTCGACACTCCAGCAAAAGTTGCCGCCGCACCGGCCATAGTCATGAGACGCTTGAAGACTGCCTTCACGTCCGCGCTCCCTTCCCTCATCCGCCTGAAATGGCGGAAAATGCTAAATTTCCGGACTCAGATCCGGTCCAATCCGGTGCGGCAGTAGCGGGCTTGGCGGCGCTGCGCAAGCCAAATCTGCTGCGTCCTGGCGTTGGACAAGGTCATGAGTTTGACCGGACTATAACCACAAACTCATATAAAGGGCGATGGCTACCATCGGGCATAGCGGCGATGTGCCGCATCATTCCACCGACACCTTTGAGCCGCACAAAAACCACAAGAAACGCCGAGCTGCAACGGAATTTCCAACTTTTCACAGCCACCTGAAGCTCTCTGTCATTTGACACGGGTCAAGGACATGCGAATTTTCGACAAGAATTGCGGCTATTCCTTCGGTTCCTGAACTGCCGGACTGGAAACGTGCGCCGTCATGCGGCAATGTCTGGCCTAGAATTACACCTTGATTCGCCAAGCAGGCCGCATCTCTTTTGGCAGGCCGACCAAAAGCGAACCGGACAACGATTGACTGGAGGATTTCTTGTCAACCCAATTGCCGCAGTCACTGGCTGCCCGCCCTAATGGACGTTCCAGACTGTCTTTTTCCAAACTCGCGGCCGTTGCCGGGATCGTCTTCAGTTCGTTGACTTACGGAAATATGCCCGCCGCGGCACAAGGCGAGGTCCGCTCGACTCACGGCGACTGGCAAATGCGCTGCGACACGCCTCCCGGTTCCACCGGTGACCAGTGCGCGCTGATCCAGAACGTCACTGCGGCCGACCGGGAAAACGTCGGGCTTTCCGTGATCATTCTGAAAACCGCCGACAAGCAGGCCCGCATTCTCAGGGTTCTCGCACCGCTCGGCGTGTTGCTGCCGTCTGGTCTTGGCCTCAGGGTCGACAACGCCGATATCGGCCGGGCCGGTTTCGTCCGCTGTCTTCCGAACGGCTGCATTGCCGAGGTCATTCTCGAAGAAGATCTGCTGAGCAAATTGCAGGCCGGCTCTCAGGCGACCTTCATCATCTTCCAGACCCCGGAAGAAGGGATCGGCATCCCGATTTCGCTGAACGGGTTCTCCGCAGGCTTCGACGCCCTGCCCTGACACGGAAACGCAAGCAACCAAACGAAAGGCGCCCATTCGGCGCCTTTTTTTGTTTCCGAAATCCTGGTGATGAGCCTTGCCGCCTATTCCGCGGCTGGTGCGTCAGGAGCGTTCGCCTCCATCGACCGGCGCGGCGTTACCTTGTGCAGCTTGTCGGCGCCGGCAAACATGCCCTCACGCAGTTGCTGGGCAAGCCGCTCCTCGTCCCGGTCGCGAACGTCTTCCTCGATCTGGTCGATCCGGTCGAGGGGAGTTCCCAGTGCCTCGAGTGCCGCCCGGCCGAAGACGACGCTTGATTCGAAGGTTTCACGAATCTGGAAATCTACGCCACGTTTGGTGAGATCCAGCATATGTGCGCGGTCTGTCGCCCGGCAGAAGATCAGCGCTTCGGGGAAGCCTTCGCGCACAAGGTCGATGGCCTTGCCCATCACCTTGTCGTTCTCGATACACATGGCAACCAATGTTGCCTTGCCTGCCCCAGCCGCCGCCAAAACGTCTGCCCGTGTCGCATCGCCGTAATAGACCTTGTAGCCCTGCTTGCGGGCGTAGGCGATACGATCGGGCCGGTTGTCGATGGCAGTGATCTCAAGACCCTCGGATGTCAGGAACTGGGCCACCACCATGCCGAAGCGGCCGAAGCCGATCACCAGCACGGTCGGAGTTGCCTCCTCGAATGTTTCGATCGACGGGTTTTCAACACCCCGTGCCTTGACCCTGGCCGCCAGCCGGTCCAGCCCGAGGCAGGCAACCGGCGTCAGCAACATGGTCAAGACCACAATCGCGTTCAGCTGGTTGACGGCCTGATAGCTCAACAGGCGTTCGCCGACAGCGGCGGTGAACAGGACAAAGGCGAATTCACCACCTTGAGGCAGCGTGACGGCAATGCGCAATGCATCGGAATTCGGCGAGCCGGTGCCCCGTGACAGAGCCCAAAGGAATATGCCCTTCACGCCCATCACACAGATGACGCCGATTGCGAGGATTTCCCAGTGGGTCATCACCAGGTAGACATCAAGCGACATGCCGACGGCGACAAAGAACAGGCCCATGAGCAAAGACCGGAAGGGCTCGATGTCGGCTTCAAGCGTATGGCGGAAACTCGATTCGGCCAGCAGAACACCTGCCAGGAACGCCCCGAGCGCCATCGACAGGCCGACCGCATGCATGATGCCGGCACTGCCAAGAGCGACGAGGAGAGCGGCTGTCAGCATGACCTCGCGCGCGCGGCTTGCCGCCAGCAGCAGAAAAATCGGCGACACCAGATATCGGCCAGTCAGGATAACGGCAGCCACCGCCGCCAGAACGATGAGGATCTCGCTCGCGATCTGGGTATAGGTGGACGGGCCTTCCCCCGGCGCCAGAATGGCGACCATCGCAAGCAGTGGCACGATGGCGATATCCTGAAGCAACAGGATGCCGAACGCCCGCTGGCCGTAGGCTGAGGAAAGTTGTCCACGTTCCTGCAGGATCTGCAGCGCGAACGCGGTGGAAGAAAGCGCCAGGCCGAAGCCAGCAACCAGAGAGGTGGTGAAGGAATAACCGAACAGCCGCCCTATGGCGTAGAAGGTCACACCGGTCAGAAGCACCTGGGCCGTTCCAAGGCCGAAGATGTCACGCTTCATCCGCCAGAGTTTTCGCGGGTCCAGCTCCAGACCAATGACAAACAGCAGCAGGACGACGCCAAGTTCGGCGACATGAAGCACGTCCTCGCCCGAGCCGAGAAGCTTTAGGCCGTGCGGGCCTATAACGGCTCCGGCAGCGAGATATCCGACCACCGATCCAAGCCCCAGCCTTTTCGCGATCGGAACGGCGACGACCGTCGCGGCCAGAAACACGATCGATTCGGCAAAAAACGGAGGGGCTCCTTCTGCTGCCATTCCTTCTCCTTAACCGCATGGTCACGACACGTCGCCTTCTTGTTTCAGGCGACTTCGGCTCACTTCAACGATATCAGAGAATACGCCCTATCCTTTAATCAAATCCAGCGACTGCAGCAAAAAAGTGCTTTATTTTCAATCAAAGGACAGCCCCACGCGCCGAGAACCGCACAAGCTGATTGCACGTTGGATATTTGCTGCGTAGCGTTGCAGATGTCCGGTGAAAAAGTCTGGCAGGCAACGTCCAGTCCAAAGGCTGGCTATCTATCCCTGTACTCCAAGACGGAGCTCTTGCACCGCATGTCCGATCTGTTTGCCTCAATCGATGCCGCACGCCTTGCCTGCGGGTTTCTGCCGCTGTCTCAGATGATGGAAATCCTGGACGGCAATCATGTTCTGGATCCCTTTTCCACACTGGTTTCCGCAGGCGTATCGGCGGGCAGGAACAACATCTTTTATCCGGGCGTCACGCTGAAGACCTCATCCGGAGCAGAGATCCGGCTGGGCGACGACAACATTGTGCACTCCGGCAGCCATTTCGAAGCGTCGAACGGCAATATTCTGATCGGTAGCAAGAACCAGTTCGGCGAAGGCGGATTTACCGCCAAGGCCAACAGACCCGGCGCGGAAATCCGGATCGGCAGCCATGGCCGGTTCCTCAACAACCCGGCCCTGTTCGGCAGATGCATGCTGGGAGACGGCAGTCAGATCCTCGGTAATATCACGGTCGACAGTTGTACGCTGTCGGACGGAGGCTCCTTTCAGGAAGATGATCCGGACATGAGAGGCGGTCTGCTGAAAGGAAGCGGCGTTGCCAGGAACCTGAGCGTGGCACGCGGCATGGTGATAGCCGGAAACGGGACTTTCAGTTCGGAAGAACTGCTGCCTCAAAGGCACTTTCACCCAAAGCCCTGACTGAAACACACTGATCGCGCAAACCTGTGTTCCGGATCAGATCAGCCGACAAGCCCTCAGGAACGTTTCCAGGCCATCCACAGTCTTGTAGTGATGGCCCTTCAGCCCGACGCTCTGCGCCCCTTCTATGTTTTCCGCTCGGTCATCGACAAACGCACTTTCCTCGGGACCGTAGCCGTAGCGGCCGCAGATGCGCTCAAAGACCAGCGGATCAGGCTTGCGGGCTCCAAACTCAGCCGAGACATGGGCTTTCTCACCGAAAATTTCGACCGTTTCCGGCGCGCAGACGGGCAAGGCATCCTTCAAGAGCATGCCGTTGTTGGTCAGCAGCGCAATGTCTGCGGTCGTCTTCAGGCGGCGGACAAGCGACAAGACATTCCGGCGCGGGCGCATCATCTGCCGGCGCACATCCGCCCAGGTTTCGAAATCGATCGGAAACTCGAGCAGCCTTGCAAATTGCTCCAGATAGGCATCCGCCGTTGCAGGATCTCCCGCCTCGGCTGCATTCTCATGAGGACCGCCCCAGACCGAGAGATCAATATCGGCGGCAGGCCTTCCTGTCAGCTCTTCAAGCAGCTTCAAGCGGATCTGGTGGTCATAGTCGTAGAGCACCAGATCCATATCGAAGATGACGAATTTTATGTCCGGCATAGGTCCTTCCAGGCGGCTTTGTCAGACCGCCGTCCCGCCTATGGTCATGGCATTGATGCGCATGGACGGTTGGCCAACACCAACAGGCACGCCCTGCCCCTGCTTGCCGCAGGTGCCCATGCCGGGATCGAGCTTCATGTCGTTCCCGATCATGGCAACGCGGGTCAGCGCGTCCGGTCCGTTACCGATCAGCATTGCGCCTTTCAGCGGCGCGCCAACCTTGCCGTTCTCCACGCGGTAGGCTTCGGTGCAGGAGAACACGAATTTGCCGGAGGTTATGTCGACCTGACCACCGCCGAAAGACACGGCGTAAATGCCGTCCTTGACCGATGCCAGGATCTCGTCCGGGTCCTTGTCACCGGCCATCATTACCGTGTTGGTCATGCGCGGCATCGGGATGTGGGCGTAGGACTGCCGGCGGCCATTACCTGTCGGCTCCATGCCCATCAGGCGCGCGTTCTGGCGGTCCTGCATGTAGCCCTTCAGGATACCGTCCTCAATCAGTACCGTCCGGCTGGAAGGCGTGCCTTCGTCGTCCACAGTCAGCGAGCCCCGACGATCGGCAATCGTTCCGTCGTCAACGATGGTCACGCCAGGCGAAGCGACGCGCTGGCCCATGAGACCGGCGAACGCGGACGTTTTCTTGCGGTTGAAGTCGCCTTCCAGTCCGTGGCCGACGGCTTCGTGCAGAAGAATGCCCGGCCAGCCCGGCCCCAGCACGACATCGAAGGTGCCGGCCGGTGCCGGAACCGCTTCCAGATTGACCAGAGCCTGACGCAGCGCCTCATCGACACCGCCCTGCCAGTTTTCCGTGGTGATGAAACGCTCGAAGCCTTCCCGACCACCGCAACCGAAAGAGCCGCTTTCCTGGCGTTCGTCATTGCCGGCGACGACGGAAATGCTGAGCCGCACCATCGGACGCACATCGCGCACCAGATGACCGTCCGCACGCAGGATCTCGACCACCTGCCAGGACCCCGCCAGAGACGCGGACACCTGCCGCACGCGTGGATCCTTTGCCCGCGCGTAGGCATCGATTTCCTGCAGCAGCTTGACCTTGTCCTCGAAGCTCGGCCCGCCAAGCGGATTTGCATCGGTGTAAAGCGTCTGGTTGGTGCGCGCAGGTGCCGCCGCATAGCTACCCGAATACCCCTTCTTGACGGCGCTGACCGCATCGGCCGCCCGTTTCAATGCACCTTCGGAGATATCTCCGGCATGAGCGTAACCGGCAGCTTCACCGGCAACGGCTCTCAGGCCGAAACCTTGTGCGGTGTCGTAGTTGGCCCCTTTCAGGCGCCCGTTGTCGAAGACAAGGCCTTCGCTTTGCCGGTACTCGACAAAAAGCTCGCCATCATCCGCTCCATCAAGTGCGTCCTGAGTGATCCGCCTTGCCGTTTCGAGGCCCAGGCCTGAAGATTCGATAAGATCGGTGGTGGAAAGGGTCATCTGTCTGTCCTGATTTCGCCCGGAAGGTCTGCCAATGCAGGTTGCACTGCCAGACCGGGCAATTTGGTTGTTTCTCTCAACATAGGCGTTTTGGCGCGCAAATCATCCCATAAGCGGAGAATTCCACTTGCCAGTCATACGGTACCGCGCGCCGGAATGCAGTCGGGGCCGGGTTACCCTGCGCGGTTTTGAAGCCGATTGTCCCGCAACGGGGAATTGGGCCCCCGGCAAAGCTTTGACTTGCCCTCTCCTGCCAGTCTGCCATAAATGCTATCAAGACTTCCCGATAGACCGACAGCCAAACTGCAGATCATGAACCGCTACGAAAATCCGCGCATCCCCAATGAAGCCCGTGTCCGCTACCTGGACGGCGACTATCAGGTGGAAACACCGGGGACATTCGTGCGCTGTGCGGTCACCGGCACGGCGATCCCGCTGGACGAGCTGAAATACTGGTCTGTCGAACGGCAGGAAGCCTATGTCGATGCCAATGCGTCCATGAAGCGGTATCTGGAAACGCGCTGAGCCGCATCAGGCGAAGTCAAGCAGCCTCATTTTCCGAACTGACGCCTACGTAGCCGCTCCTTGATGAGTGACGCCAGCCTGTCTTCGTCGTCGATCTCCATTCGCACTTCCAGGACGGCCGCACTGGATGCGATCCAGTGGAACAGTTCTCCCGTCGACGTTTCCAACCTGGCCATGTCCTTGGACGTCGTCACCAGCTTGAACCCGGCTTCCTCGGCTTCGGTCAGCAGCGCACGCACGTCGGCTTGCGTGTATTGATGGTGATCGGGGAATTCCCGCGTTTTCTTCACGTCGTAGCCAAGCGATTTCAGCGTATCGAAGAATTTCTGCGGTCTGCCGATGCCCGCAAATGCAAAGAGCCTGCTTCCCGCCAGTTCATCGTTCGGCTGTGGCCGCACATGCGCGTGAAGGATCGGCAGCCCCTTGCGTCCAGCCAGATGCACAGCTTCCTCTGCCGCATCCCCCTCGCCTACCAGGACCAGGCAATCGGCCTTCACGATCTGCTTGGCCGCAGGTGCCCGCAAGGGCCCGGCAGGCAGACACTTGCCATTGCCGAACCCCACGCTGCAATCGACCAGCACCAGGCTGAGATCCTTGGCCAGCGCCGGGTTCTGAAATCCGTCATCCATCAGAAGGACATCAATGGGTTGCTGTTCGGCAAGCCGTGCCCCCGACGGCCTGTCGGCCGCAATCACGGTTGGACCGTACCGGGCCAGCAACAAGGCCTCGTCACCGACAACATCGGCGTCGTGCATGCCGGCATCGACGAGGAGCGGCCCCTTTGCCTTGCCGCCGTAACCGCGCAGCAGGAAACCGGGCCGCAAGCCTTCTTCCTGCAATCTGTAGGACAGTTCGATGGCGAAGGGTGTCTTTCCGGTTCCGCCGACGACGAAATTGCCGACGCAGATTACAGGCAACCGGCTTTTCGCTTTCGGCTTCTTCAACATGCGGCGCCCAGAGACCAGTCCGTAAATCCAGCCTGCCGGCGACAGCAGCCAACTTGCCAGTGTCTGTCCCGGCTTCCACCAGAAGTCGGGCGCCGACTTCATGCGCGGCCCCGCGGCAGCGGATCGTCAGTCGCCGGACCTGCTTTTCCCAACATGGGTTGCAACACTTTCAGGGTTTCGGCCAAGGCACCGCGCCCGGCTTCGACCAGGGCTCTTGCTCTTTCCGCCTGCGCTCGGGCAGCGTCAGCATCGCGCAAAAGACTGCCGACACTATCTGCCAGGTTCTCCGGCAACTCCGCTTTCAGCGAAGCCCGCCGGCTCCAGAAGTCCTTGTAGACGGCTCGGGCGTTCGCAACACGCGGGCCAGTGACCAACGCGGAGCCCGACAATGCAGCTTCCACCGGGTTATGACCGCCCGCATCGTTGAATGAACCACCCAAAAACGTCACCGGTGCCAATCTGTAAAAAAGTCCCATCTCGCCCAGTGTATCACCGAGATAGACATCTGTGTCCGTTTCAATTGCCTGATCCAGACTTCGACGCGCCGCACGCAGGCCACGGCTATCGATCATGGCCGCAATATCATCTGTCCGAACGGGATGTCGCGGCACCAGGACCAGCAGGAGACCGGGAAATTCCTCGGTGAGACGGCCAAAGGCCTCGAGTACAATTTCGTCTTCGCCCGGATGCGTCAGGGCGGCCAGCCAGACCGGACGCGCTCCTGTCTGCGCCAACAGGGCGGTTGCCTGGCCTTCGTCCACGGCCGGGTCCGGTGCATCGAATTTCAGATTGCCGGGCGTTGAAACATTGCGGCAGCCCAACAGGCGGAACCGCTCGCCATCGGCGGCGCTTTGCGCCAGAACCATATCCAGACACCGAAACAGATATCCGGAAATACGCGGAAAGCGCGCCCAGCTTCGATACGACCGGTCCGACAGGCGGCCGTTGAGAAGTACGAAGGGCGTTTGCCGTGAACGCATTTCATCGAAAAGGCACGGCCAGATTTCGGACTCGACCACCATCGCCAGGTCCGGGGACCAGTGGTCGAGAAATCGGCAGATCGGCCCGGGCGCATCGAATGGCATGAACTGGTGGATCGCCCCTTCCGGCAAGCGGCCCTGTGCCAGCTGTGCCGCCGTCACGGTGACAGTGGTCAGGAGCACCTTGTTGCCGGACCCCGTCAGTTCATCAACCAGCGGCAGCACGGATACGGTTTCACCGACACTGGCCGCGTGGATCCAGACAAGCTTGCCTGCTGGCCGGCTTGTTGCGCTCCGTCCGAAACGTTCCCCCTTGCGGGCCGGCAATTCCTTGCCGGAGCGGCTGCGCAGCCAGAAAAGCAGATTGAACAGAGGCGTCAGGGCCCGTGCAAGGCCCCTGTAGAGACTGAAGACAAGGGGTCGCCGGTCAGCCATCCGCCCTTCCGACCAGCTCGTAAGCACGTTTCGTTGCGGCGTTGAGCCCCTCTTCCACCTTGAGGCGATATTCCTCAAGCGTGTCGTCGTCCGCATCGGCGGGAACCCAGATGAGATCACTCACCGCGATGCTGCCCCGGCCGAACGGCAGGTTGACGCTGGCCTTGTCCCAACTGTTCAGCTCGATGCTGCGGCTGGTTGCCACCGCCACAGGCAGGACGGGACGGCCCGAATGCTTGGCAAGCTGAACGATGCCAACGCCAGACTTGCGGGCCGGACCTTTGGGCACATCCGCCGTCATGGCGATGGAATAGCCTTCCTTGAGCGCACGAAGCGCCTCGATGAAACCTCGCATGCCGCCGCGCTTTTTTATCTGGCGTGCGTTCTTGCCGCCGGAGGCACGGATCAGGCCGAGGCCGAGCTTGCGGGCCGCGATCGCGTTTACCTCGCCATCGGCAGACCGGGAAATCATCACCTTGGCGGGCCAGTGAGCCGGCTTGGCGAAGGGCACCATGAAGTGCTGGCCGTGCCACATGGCCACGATAACCGGGAGATCCTGTTCGGAACGTTCGTGCACGCCCTCCGGATCGATCACGAACCGGTTGGTACGGTAGACCAGTTTCAGGTAAACGGCCATCAAAGTGCCGATGCTGGCCAGAACCCAGGGCTGACGGCCGAGGCGTTTTATCATTTGGTGTTTTCGCCTGAGAGAGCTGCGCTGCCTTAAGAAGCCGTTTCCGGATCGAGCAAGCGGTGCATGTGGACGATGAAGTAACGCATATGAGCGTTGTCTACCGTCGCCTGTGCCTTGGATTTCCAGGCTTTGTAGGCTTCGGCATAATTCGGGTAGATTCCGACGATATCCAGTTCGTCCAGATCGCGGAACGTCAGCCCTTCCGGTGATTCCAGCTCGCCGCCGAACACAAGATGAAGGAGCTGCTTCGGAGTATCGGTATTACTCATCAATATCCTCGCTTTCGTCGCTGCAACCGGTCTGTTACCTGATCAGGTCGTCGAGCGCGTCGCGCACAGGCCCGATCAGCGCAACAGGAGCTGCGATCAGGGCCGGGTGGCCGGTCTTGGCGCGGTTGTAGATCAGGTTCCGACCCGACAGGTCGGTCAATACACCGCCCGCTTCCTGCACCAAAAGATCCGCCGCCGCAAGATCCCAATCGCTCGGCCCGCCCCGTGCGGCCCCGACATCGACCCTTCCTGCTGCAACGATCGCCAGCCGATAAGCCAGGGAGCGCAGGATTTCCGTGCCGACAAAACCTGCAGCGACAACGTCCTGATTGGCAACAATGGAATGAGGCCCGGTCAAGGTTGCGCCGGAAAGACCGGTGCGATCTGACACCGCCAGTCGTGCCCCATTGAGCCAGGCTCCGCCGCCTGTACGGGCCAGGAACATCTCGTCCCGGCGCGGGCAAAAGACCGAAGCTGCAACGGGCCGACCGGCCTCGACCACGGCAATCGCCACCGTCCATTCGTCCCCACCCGCCAGAAAAGCCCGCGTGCCGTCAATCGGATCGACAATGAAGACACGCTCGTGGTTGAGACGGCTGCGGTCGTCGGCGGTTTCCTCCGAAAGCCAGCCGTAGTCCGGCCGCGCAGACCGCAGGTAGTCCGCGAGAAAACGGTCTACCGCGAGATCTGCCTCGGAAACCGGCGACATGCCCGCCTTGCCCTTGTACCAGGTCTCCGGATCCTGACCGAAGAAACCCAGTGCAATATCGCCCGCCTGGCGCGCAGCCAACTCCAGCAGGCGCAGGTCCGCGTCCCTTCCGGCTTCATCCAGCCCGATTTCGCTTCGTCCGGTGTCGTTCAGGCCCTTGTCAGCTTCCGGCAAGGGCCATTCCTTCAATCATGACCGAGGGAGTGGCTGCCGAATAACGGTTGTCGAGGTCGCTGCCGGGCACGAGCCGTGCAAACATGTCCTTCAGATTGCCTGCAATGGTGATTTCACTGACGGCTTCTACGATCTGGCCGTTTTCGAACCAGAACCCGGCTGCCCCGCGCGAATAGTCACCGGTAAGGCCGTTTACGCCGTGACCGATCAGGTCGGTCACCAGCAGGCCCTGCCCGGCTTCCGCCATCAAATCTTCCAGCGATTTTTCGCCCGGCATCAATGTGACGTTCGTTGCGCCAGGCGACGTGCCGCTGCCACTGCGGTGCGCCCGGCCATTGGGCGTCAGACCCAGTTCGCGTGCGGAAGCACCGTCCAGAAACCAGTGTCGCAGGACACCGTCTTCAATGACATCGAGACGCTCCGCCCGGGTCCCTTCCCCGTCGAAGGGGCGTGTTGCGGCACCCCGGCGTTTGAACGGGTCGTCAACCACCTGGATGCCAGGTGCGAACACGGCCTCGCCCATCCGGTCTTTCAGGAAGCTGGTCTTGCGCGCAATTGCGGCCCCGTTGATTGCCCCGACAAGGTGCCCGAGAATGCTGCGGGCAGCGCGCGATTCATAAATGACGTTCGCGGTGCGGGTCGAAAGCTTGTTCGGGTTGAGACGGCGCACAGCTCTTTCACCGGCCCTGCGTCCGATCTCCGCCGGTGCTTCCAGGTCTTCATAATAGGTACGGCTGTCGAAATCGTAATCCCGCTCCATGCCGGTCCCTTCCCCTGCGACGGCTGTCATGGACATGCCATAGCGGGACGACATATAGGACCCCTGGAACCCATGGCTGGTCGCCAGAACGACACCGGCAAGACGCCAGGAGGCTCCCGCACCGCCGGATTTGGTGACTCCTTCGACGTCCAGACCGGCCGCTTCCGCTTCCAGCGCAATCTGCGTCAGGTCCTCGGCAGTCATTTCCTTTGTGTCCAGAAGCTCAAGTTCCGGAAACTCCTTCACGAGAAGATCCTGATTGGCAAGACCGGCATAGGGATCTTCCGGCGCGACCTTGGCCATGGCGACGGCACGTTCAGCCAGGCTTGCCGGGTCATCGAGACGGTTGGCTGAGACAGCAGCAGTGCGCTTGCCAACAAACACCCTCAAGGTGACGTCGTCGCCTTCGGCGCGCTCGGTTTCTTCCACCTTGCCTTCGCGAACATCGACCGAAAGCGAGACACCGGTAACCGCAATCGCGTCGCAGGCGTCAGCTCCGGCCTTGCGGGCTGCTTCCACCAGACGGGCTGCCCGGGATTGCAATTCGCTTTGATCAATCAGTTCCGACATCGTGTCCGCTCTTTCGTCTTCTGGTTCGGCAGTTGTTTACGCCCCGCACGGCTGCGCTGCAACTGTCGGGGCCTTTTGCGGGCAATCCGGTCGTGCCGGGCGCCTTCCAGAGCCATGGTTTTCCCCTGATAGGTGGGAAATGGGATTTTGAGCCGGTTCCGGCAAGAGGTTGCAATGCCGCAGCGCCTCATCCGATTTTCGTAATGATGACCGCAAGATAGGCGGGATCGGGACAGGGCGGAAAATTCATTCAAAGGTTGTATCAAGTCGAGTCTGCCACATGACTGAACAAGGTGTTACCTGTCTGATTACATTCCAGTAACCCTCTTATAAATCAGACTTTTTTAACTCTGTATCTTAAGTGGTTCACGACTTTTCTTCAGTAGATTGAATGCATCGAGAGACCAAAAATGGTCCGACCTAAAGGTCCGGTGGAGAGTCATTTGAGACGTCAAACAGAAATACAGGAAATGGTAGCAACCGGGGTCGGCGCCCAAACGATGCCGCATCCCGGTTGCCTGCCGGCCCACTTCGAGCAACGCCTTGAAAACCGGCCGGGTACCCCTTCCCTGCCAGCCGAAATTTTCCTGGATCGCGACAGGGCGGTCATCAAGCGGCGGGTTGCTGGTGTTCCGGTGACGGTGGTGGTGCCCGCTCAAGGTTTCGATGGTGTCATGGTCCGGATCGTTCCGGGCGCGGTGCCGGGCGAAATCGTGGCGGCACTGATCCTGAAACATCCCGATAGCGCGCTGTCGATCACCCTGGCCGAAACCGAGAAATCCGACGACCTCGCGGTCCTGTGGAGCCGGTGGGCCCAGGTGTTCAACCTGCCTATGCTGGTGTGTGACCTCGGCGGCAAGGTAAAGCCGATCGAAGCCTACAGTGCCGTTCCGGCTTCAAAACCTGCGCCCCGGCGCAAGCTGCGCCTATTGACCGGCCGCCGTCCGCGCTTCCTGAACCGCCGTCTTCCCGGCCGGCAGGAACCTTCGGCAACCGTCCATGCCAATGAGCGTGAGATCATTGCCCGCACCTGAGCGTGCACACGAAAGTCTTCAAAAAAAAGCCCCGCTGAGCGGGGCTTTTTTTTCGTTAGAGCGCACCGATAAGGGCATCGGCGAAGAAACCGAAGAACAGGATCCAGCCATAGGTCCCGTTGGATCGGAACAGTTGCAGGCACTGATCGCCGTCATCGATATCCAGTACGACGATCTGCCACCCCAGATGAATGACGCCAGCCAGGATACCGATAAAAGCGGCCGGACCGGCATCGGCAAAGATCGCAGCCAGAAAGAACAGCGCGGTTGCGCAGCTGTAGAGCAGGATGAGAGCCGGCTTGGTGTGCTCATCGAAGAGGCGGGCCGTCGACTTCACACCGACAAGCGCATCGTCCTCCTTGTCCTGATGGGCATAGATCGTGTCGTAGCCGATCGTCCAGCAGATGCCGCCGATATAGAGAAACACCGGAGACCAGGACAGGGACCCAAAGGCGGCCGCCCAGCCCATGAGCGCCCCCCAGGAAAAGGCGAACCCCAGAAACAGCTGCGGCCAGTTGGTGATGCGCTTCATGAACGGGTAGACCGCAACCGGCAGCAGCGAGGCGATGCCCAGCCAGATCGTGTAGGTGTTGAACTGAAGCAGCACCGCAAGGCCGATGAGGGCCTGGACCACCAGAAAAATCTTTGCCTGAAGTCTGGACACCTGCCCCGCCGGGATGGGCCGGGAGCGGGTCCGCTCGACCTTGGAATCGATGTCGACGTCGACAAGGTCGTTGTAGGTGCAGCCTGCACCGCGCATGGCAACCGCACCGATGAAAAACAGAACCATGTGCCAGGGGTCCGGCCAGGCCTTGCCACCGGCGACCGCCGCCAATGCCGCCGACCAGAAACAGGGCCACAGCAACAGCCACCAACCGATCGGACGTTCCCAGCGGGCAAGGCGCGCATAGGGGCGCAGGCCAGCCGGCAGCCGCGTGTCCACCCAGTGCTGCTTGACCGCATCTGCAACCGGCCCCGTGTCGTTCGTGGAAAACACTTTAGATCCGTCCATTTCTCGATTATCCGGCGGAAACGCTCCTGCTTTCCGCCCTTCTCAGGTTCTTTTAGCGATTTTCAGAAGGAAATTCATCCCGCAAGAGGTCACAGGGGCGCTATCGTGAAACTCAGAGTTGGGCAAGGTGCCATGGTCTGACGACCCAAACCTGGTTGGCCTCCGGTTTATCTTCGTGCTTGCCACACCTGGCTGGCAAGCGTTCCGGCCTTTTGCTGGTCGCGGAAACCACCTCTCCCGCCGCGTCACAAGTTGGGCGGAGACCGGCAGAAATGCGCCGTTGCATGCGCCGCCAATTGCGGTATGCCGCCCTCCGTGTTAGGGGACGGCCCTCTTGCTTCAACCTTCACGAAGAGACTGCCCGTTTATGAAACTTCTCCTGATCGGATCCGGCGGCCGCGAACACGCGCTCGCTTGGGCGCTGGCAAAATCTCCCAAGCTGACCAAGCTCTATGCGGCGCCCGGCAATGCCGGGATTGCCGAGGTGGCCGAGCTTTGCAATCTGGACACCGCGGATCATCAGGCAGTCATCGGTTTCTGTCGCGAAAATGCCATCGATCTTGTGGTCGTCGGCCCCGAGGCACCGCTTGTGGCGGGCCTTGTCGATGATCTGGAAGCGGCCGGGATCAAGGCTTTCGGACCGTCCAGGGCAGCAGCACAACTGGAGGGCTCCAAGGCCTTCACCAAGGGCGTGTGCGACGAAGCAGATATTCCGACCGCCGGATACGGCCGCTTTGATACGGCAGATGCCGCGCTCGCCTATGTCCGGGAAAAAGGTGCACCGATTGTCGTGAAGGCGGACGGGCTTGCAGCCGGCAAGGGTGTCGTGGTCGCCATGACCCTGAAAGACGCCGAAGAGGCGGTAACGGCCTGTTTTGAAGGCTCGTTCGGGGCTGCAGGTGCGGAAGTCGTCATCGAGGAATTCCTGGAAGGCGAGGAAGCGAGCTTCTTCGTGTTGTCCGACGGCACCAACGCACTGCCGCTTGCCACCGCCCAGGACCACAAACGCGCCTATGATGGTGACGAAGGCCCGAATACCGGCGGCATGGGCGCTTACTCGCCCGCTCCCGTCCTGACAGATGCACTGATTGCCGAGGTGATGCGTACCATCATCGAGCCGACCATCGCGACACTGGCCAAACGTGGCACCCCTTTCAAGGGTGTTCTCTATGCGGGACTGATGATCGGCAAGAACGGCCCGAAGCTGATCGAATACAATACCCGCTTCGGTGATCCGGAATGCCAGGTCCTGATGATGCGCCTCAAGAGCGACCTGCTGGAGCTGCTGCTTGCAAGCGTCGAAGGTCGGCTGGACCTGACAACGGCGGACTGGCGCGACGAAGCCGCACTGACGGTCGTCATGGCCGCCAAGGGTTACCCGGGCAGCTACGACAAGGGCACGGAAATCCGTGGTCTCGATACACCAGCAACGGATGACGTTGCCGTCTTTCACGCAGGCACCAAACGCGATGGCACGCAGATCCTGGCAAATGGCGGACGCGTTTTGAACGTGACGGCGGTCGGCACCACCGTTCGCGAGGCACAGCAACGGGCCTACGAGCGGATCCGCGACATCGACTGGCCGGAAGGCTTCTGCCGAACCGACATCGGCTGGCGGGCCATCGCCCGGGAAAGCTGAGGCCGAGCCAGGCGAAAAACCGGCAATCGTGGCATTTCCGGTTTCCGGGACTTGGCAGGCGCTTGAAAGCAAAGGTAATCTTCTCCCCGGTGCGGGCTGGGGAGACAGACGTGAAAAACGACCTGCCGGATCTGTTTCCGGGGTTTGACAGCATCACTGTGGAAGCCAACGATGTGCGGCTGTTCTGCCGGATCGGCGGGTCCGGCCCACCGTTGCTTTTGCTGCACGGCTACCCGCAATCGCATGTCTGCTGGCACAAGGTGGCCCCGCAGCTTGCCGAACACTTCACGCTCGTCCTGCCCGACCTGCCGGGGTATGGCCGTTCGTCCGTGCCGCCGCTATCACACGATCACGCGGCCTATTCCAAACGAAGCATGGCCTCGGTCATGGTCGAGCTCATGAAGGTGCTCGGCCACTCGACGTTCTTTCTGGCTGGCCATGACCGTGGCGGCCGGGTGGCTTACCGCCTTGCCCTCGATCACCCGCAAGCCCTTCTGAAGGTCGCCGTTCTCGACATCCTTCCGACATGTGACTACTGGGACCGGATGGACAGACTGTTCGGCATCAAGATCTATCACTGGATGTTTCTGGCCCAGGCTGCGCCTTTCCCGGAAAAGACAATTTCTGCCGCACCGATACGATTTCTCGATCACACGCTGGCCAGCTGGACTGCAGCCAAGACCCTGTCGTGCTTTTCCAAGGAAGCCATGGCGCATAACCGTGACTGGTTTTGCGAACCAGACCGGGTATCGGCAACCTGTGAGGACTACCGCGCAGGTGCAACGATCGACTACGACCACGACCGCGCGGATCTGGATGCGGGAAGAAAGATCCTTGTTCCCCTCCTTGCACTTTGGGGAAGTAAAGGTATCGCCACCAGCGTGGACGATCCGCTTGAAGTCTGGCGGGGCTGGTCAAGGACCGCTGTCGGCGCCGCGCTTCCCGGTGGGCACTTCCTGCCCGAAGAAGCCCCGGAAGCGACGGTCACTGCCCTCCTCGAGTTCTTCGCAAGCGCATCAGAGAGTTGATAGAACCGCGCCATACGACTTGTTTGCCAAGTTGAGGCTGGCTCGCGTCAATCGGCTGGGTCAAACACAGACGCTTGGGCGGCGATATCACCTCAACTGGTGACGCTCAAAGGAGATCGTCTGATTTAGATCAAACTATTTTGCTGCATCGCCAATCATCAGGCCCAGCGCAAATACATTTGATCTTGAGACTGGAAGAATTCCTCTCGGATGAATTCTATTCTTAATAAGCCTTAAGGAACACATTCAATACAATTTAACCAATACAGCCTATTGAGAAAATTGGCAGTGATGGTTTGCATAACTTCGCCGTGCCCGGTGACCATAACAAACAGCGGACTGTCCTTGCCGATCAAAGAGGAGCTGCGGCTGCTCGGGGGAACGGGTGCAACGCGTGGGCAAGCAAGAGTTTTGGCAAGACAAGGACTTGCGCGACGAGAAATCGCGCACAGTTGCGCGCGCGCGAAGTCCGAGTGCCATTCTTGACCAGATCCTGGCGCGGTGGTGCAAGGACGAAACCCGTTTCGAAAAACCCCTTCGCGTCGTTTTTCTGTCGTTTCTCTGCCTGACAGTTGCCGTCCTGACGCTCCAGAACGTGGTGACGGAATATCGTACGCTGAGCGAGCCGCAGGACTTGATCGTCCGGACGACTGAACGTCTTTTGATGCATCAAAGGGCGTTGGGGGAACAAACGCTCGACCAGGCAGTCAGTGTCGTCAGCGCCGACACGGATCTGCAGACAGCCATCCGCAAGAAAGACACCGCCAACATCAAGGCCGTTGCCGACAGGGTCTTCGCCGGAAAAGCTGCCGATCTCAATATTTCGGAATTGACCATCTATTCCGCCGACCAGCAGATCGTCTATCGCGCGCAAAGCAATGCCACCCCGGCCCAGGATTCCGCCAGCTTTGAAACCGAACTGAATTCCAACCGTTTTCGCGAAGTCGATGCCATCGAACTCGGCCGCAACAACGAGTTCATCGTCAGCGTGCTGAAACCCTGGCTCGTTGAGGGAACCCGGATCGGGTATCTGAAACTCGCGATCAACATCGAACAATCGCTCGCGCTGGCCAGTTCCGCGGTCAATGCCCAGATCGTCAAGGCCTGCGAAGTCACTGAAGCAGGTGATACCAGCACGGTTCACTACAAGGTGCTGGGCAATCTGACGCCGACCGGCTTCGACTTCAGCAAGATCGCCTCCAACGGCCACTTCGCCGGCTTCAACAGCTTCTTCCTCCAGAACAGCAAGGTGTTCATGGTTCGCGATCTGCCAATTATGGTCGTAACCCCGAACAACGACGTGAAGCTTCTGCTGGTAAAGGACATCACGGACAACATCTGGGACTTTGCCAAGGGGACATTGCTGTCTCTGATGGCAGGCATCGGTCTGGCGCTGCTCGCCTGGACGGTGGTCTTCCGTCTCCTGTCCCGCCTTCAGTCCTCCGTGCAGCTGACCCGTTCGCGCCTCGAGGCAGAAGTTCTGGACAATACCCTGAAGCTGGAAAGCAGCACGCTTCAACTTATCGAAGCCCAACGGATTGCGCATGTGGGCAGCTGGGAACGCGATATCGCTTCAAACGAAATCCTTGGCTCGGAAGAATACTACCGGGTCATGAAGATCCCGCCGGACCTTCCGGCAAACGAGATCCAGGCCTATCTCTTTGATCGTATTCCCGGTGACGACCGGAAGAAAACTCTGGACGCGGTCAATGCAGCAGTGAAATCCTGCGGTGAATTCGACACCGAACACCCGCTGGTGCATGACGACGGCACCATCCAGTACCTGCACGTTCGCGGGTATGTGCTTGCCGGTCGGGACGGCAAGGCATCCAAGGTGATCGGGACCGTTCACGACATCACCGACCGGTGCCTGGCAGAACGCAGGAACCATCTGCTGGCCAATATTCTGGAGTCCTCGCTCAACGAGATCTACATCCTCGACGCGGAAACCTTCCAGATCGAATATGCCAACCGCTGTGCCCTGGCCAATCTCGGCTACACGATCGAAGAGCTGAAATCCCAGAAAATCGGCGATATCGATCCCGTTTACGACCCGAACACGGTCCGGCGCCACGTCGCGCCCCTCCTGAAAGGACATCGGGACAACCTGTCGGTCGAAAGCGTTCACCGGCGCAAGGACGGCACGGAATATCCTGTCGATCTCAGGGTACAGCTTCTCCGCGATCAGGACCGCGACCTGTTCGTGGCCATTGCCAATGACGTTTCCGAACGGGTGCAGCGGGAAAACGAAACCCGCGAAGCCAAGGTCCGGGCGGAGCGCCTGGCCTATTTCGACCCCCTGACCAAACTGTCCAACCGCGCCGGCTGCCAGCGCGATGCCAAGGAGCGTTTCGCCCGGAGCGAGAAGCCGGCGTTCCTGGTTCACGTCGACATGGACGGGTTCAAGCGGGTCAACGATACGCTCGGCCATCTTGCCGGCGATCATTGCCTGGAAGAGACCGGCCGCCGGCTGCGCGAAGTCTGCCGTGGGCTGGGCACGGCCTATCGCTGGGGAGGCGACGAGTTCGTCATTCTGGCGGAAAGCGGAACGTCGGATCCCAACGAGTTGTGCGAACGGGCACGCCGGATCATGCGGATGCCGATGGAGTTCAACGGCAACAGGTTCTGGCCGACCGTCAGCATGGGACTGGCACTGTGCCCGGAGGACAGTGACAACTTCGACACGCTTCTGGTCAATGCCGATCTCGCGCTTTACCAGTCCAAGGAAAACGGCAAGGACCGGTATACTTTCTTCCGTCCGGACATGCGCACAGACAGCGAAACGGAAGCACAGATCGAGCTGGAACTGAAGGACGCGGTCAAGAACGACCAGTTCTTCCTCGTGTTCCAGCCGCAGGTCAACCTGCGCACTCAGGCCGTTACCGGCATCGAAGCGCTGGTACGCTGGCGACACCCCGAGCGCGGCACGGTTTCACCCGGAGACTTTCTGCCGGTCGTGGAAAAATCCGGTCTGGCGCCGATCCTGGGTGAGATTGTCATCGACAAGGCTTTTGCCGCTGCCCGGCACTGGATCGACCAGGGCCTCGATTTTGGCCGCATCTCCGTGAACATCTCGCCATCGCACCTGTCGTCCGGGTTGCTGCTCGAGCACTTCAAGGCCGCGATGGAAAAGCACAATGTCGGGCCGGAGCGGATCACCGCCGAGGTTCTGGAATCGGTGTTCCTGAACGACAACCGGTCGGGTCACCTGGCTGCGCTGCGGCAACTCTTCGAACTCGGCGTTCATATCGAGCTGGATGATTTCGGCACCGGCTATGCGTCCCTCTCCCATGTCTCTGACTTGCCGATAAACGGGCTCAAGATCGACCGTTCCTTCACGCGCCAGATGCTTCAGGACCCGAAAAAGGAAGTGATCGTCAACCAGCTCATCCATCTGGCCCGATCGCTCAACATCGGCATCGTCTGCGAAGGCGTTGAAACCGAAGAGCAATACGACCGGCTTCGGATGATGGGCGATTTCTCGATCCAGGGTTACCTGATTGCCCGGCCGATGCCGTTTGATCATGCAACAGACTGGATGTCGGAAGCCGCGGACGATCTATACTTCGTGATCTGAGTTTTCCCGGCACTGAGCAGGTATTTCCTGTTCGCAACTGCCGTTGCAGGCAGTTGCAAGGTTGGCAAGGCGCGCGTCAGCCCCCATGTGCAGGGAGTAACGCTCTCAATGCCGGACCCGCGCCATGCCCTCTACCTCCTCCCCCAGAATCGGTCTTGCCCTTGGTGGCGGTGGTGCGCGCGGCCTCGCCCACATCCCCGTTCTGGAAGCGCTGGATGACCTGGGCATAAAACCTGTCCGGATCAACGGCACGTCCATCGGTGCCCTGATGGGGGCGGCCTATGCCAGTGGTCGCAGTGGCCAGGAAATCCGCGACATTGCGCTGGAGATTTTTGCTGATCGCAACAGTGTGTTGTCGCGCCTGTGGCAGTTGAGACCACGCAAGTTTGCAGATGTGTTCCGTGGCGGCCCGGTGCAGTTCGACCCGCTTCGCGTGCTGGAAGTGTTTGTCTCGGACTATCTGTCCGAAACGTTCGAAGACCTGGACATCCCGCTGCGTATGCTGGCGACGGACTTCTATCGCTGCGAGGAAGTGGATTTTGAAAGTGGCCCCTTGCTGCCTGCCCTGGCCGCCTCGATAGCGATTCCCGCGGTTTTCAGACCCGTGCGCTATGGCGACCGGTTTCTGATCGACGGCGGCGTCGTCAATCCACTGCCTTTCGACGGGCTCAGGGCGAGTTGCGATATCGTCATTGCCGTTGATGTCGTTGGCGCGCCGGTGCCGCGAGACAACAAGGATGACATCAGCATGCTGGATTCCCTGTTCGGCTCTTCCCAGATCCTGATGCAGACCATCACAAAGCAAAAACTGAAATCAGATCAACCGGATATCCTGGTCAGCCCGCCCCATGACTCCATCCGGGTTCTGGACTTCATGAAAGCCGAGAGCATACTGGATAAGGCGGAATCCTTGCGTACAGTTACCAGGGCAAAACTGGAGGAACTGATAAAAGAAACAATGGAAGTTACTTGATGGCAACATCAGCAGATTTATCCGTATAATTCCTTTTTATTGGACCCGACTTTGCGTTTAACAAATCATTAATCTTACTCCTAAATACTTTTCTCAATCTATTAGGAGAAGGTCAATGCGGCCATCGGGATCAACAGATTTGGAAGCCTGTCCGGTATCGGACGATTTGCTGAAACGGTTGCTGGATGCAACGTTGAACGCGGTGACTGATGTCGGATGCCAGCTGCCGGAACAGCAGCGCGCGGCACTTGCCGTCTACTGCTATCGCCGGGCGCATTTCCGCCGTCTGGGTCTTTCGCTGGCCTCGCTTTGCAGCCAGCAGGCGCTGGTCATGGAGGCCGGGCACGCGGGCGATCTTATCTACCGCCAGGCAAGCAGCGCCGGGTTCATGAGCGAAGGCGACGCGGCCAACCGGACGGCAAAGTCCGGGAAACCGCCGGTCAGTCTTTACGTGGTCTGAAAGTCAATTCCGGGGCTGGTTCTTCCTCCCACCCGCCCCCACCTCAGGCAACCGCCTTTGCAGCTACAAGCGCAGGCCGGTTGCCTTTTCTTTTGGCATCCCCTTCCAAAACGTCTCAAGTTTCAGGCAAACGGGCAGCGTACACCTCGACATGCCTTGCCGTTGGCGGTCTGCCCCCTAGTATTTTGCTCAGGTGTGGTTTTCGGGATGGACTGACATGGAGATGTGCTTTTTCCCAATTCACGGACGGCGACAGAAGGCCGGCGGATTGTTCCGGCTGGTTCCGGTGCTGCTCAGCCTTCTGGTTACAGCTGTTGTTGCAGGACCCGCATTCGCGGTCTGTCAACTGGTTGCTGACGCCCCCTACCGAGCGCCCGGGCCGGACGAAATGCGCATCTGGCGCGCGTCTCTTCAGGCAAATGAAGTCCAGATCCGCTACATCGGCCATTCCACCTTTGAACTTGAAACGCCAAAGGGCGTGCGGATCGCAACCGACTACAACGACAGTGTCCGCCCGCTTCTGCCGCCGGATGTAGCCACGATGAACGGGGCTCACAGCACGCATTACTCCATCAGCCCGGATCCGAACATCGAACATCTTCTGTACGGCTGGAATCCGAAGGGCGGGCCGCTGGACCATGACGTCACTGTTGAGGATGTCCGCATCCGCAATATCCAGACCAACATCCGTGGCTGGGACGGGGAAGAACGCCGGCTCGGCAATTCGATCTTCATCTTCGAGGTGGCCGACATGTGCATTGCGCATCTCGGCCACCTGCATCACCGGCTTACGCAGGAAGATCTCGTCCGCCTAGGTCAGATCGACGTCGTATTTGCGGCCATAGACAATTCCTCGACGCTTCGGCTGGACAGCCTGATGGACGTTCTGGAAAGCATCGGCCCTGCGATGGTCGTGCCGATGCACTTCCATTTTTCCGGAGCACTTCAGGCCTTTGTCGGGCGAGCACAGGAGGCAGGGTATGACATCGTGCGGGCGCAAACGCCGGCCCTGATCGTCAGCCGTTCCAGCCTGCCAACGCGGAAAACCGCCTACATCATGATGCCGGGCGGCGCCTGACGGACGAAGGAAATCCCATAGCGAGACGAGAGGGTTGATGGCGGGCCGAAAGAGACTTCAGCCGCCATATCGCAGGAACACGACCTGACTATCGCCTGCCTGGCGGCGGTCGAGTTCCTCGAAGCCTTCGGGAACATCGATGTGAGCTGAAGATCTCTCTTCAAGCACGCACAAGGCGCCCTGTTTCAGCCAGTCTCCTCCCGCTGCCGAAGCAAGGGCCTTTTCACCCAGCTTCTTGTCATAGGGAGGGTCGGCAAACACCAGATCGAAAGGCTCGATGGTGCCTGCACTGCCAAGGCGGGTGGCATCGCGCCGGAAGATCTTGGCAGCGCCATTGAGGCCCAGGGCCTCCATGTTCCGGCGAATGATGCCGCGCGCTTCCGTCCCTTCTTCGATGAAAGTGCAATGGCGGGCGCCCCGGCTGATCGCCTCGAAGCCCAGCGCGCCCGTGCCGGCAAAAAGATCCAGGACCCTTGCATCTTCAAGATCAACATCCAGGCCATGAGCCAGGATGTTGAAAATGGTTTCTCGCAATCGGTCGCTGGTTGGCCGTGTGTCGTGCGATTTCGGCGCGGCCAGAGCCGCGCCCTTGAAACGCCCGGCGACTATTCTCACGAACGACCCCCGCGACGCGGCGGACGTCCACCTTTCGGAGGCCCGCGCCGGTCGTCCTTGTCGCGGCTGGAACGGCGTTCCTGCTGCTTGTCTTCGACCACGCCTTCCTCGCCCCAGATGCGGCGCGGCGGCGGTGTGAAACGCTCTTCACCGAAATCCTTGCGCGGTTTCGGTTCGGACGTCAGGCGGAAACGGGAGCGCGGCGAGACTTTTACTTTTTCCTGGCGCGGCCCGGCATTCTTGCGCGGCCCCTGGCCGGATGCCTTCTTGCGATCTTCACGCTTTTCGTTGCGTTCAGTCTTGGCTGCGCGCTTGCGATCGGTCTCACTACGGCCTTCGCGCGCGGTCATCCAGCGACCCTGGCTGGCTTCACGCTTGCCGCCATCCCTGCCACTACTTTCCCGGCCGCCACCTTCCCGGCCACCGCCACGCTTGGCGCCTGCGGACTTCTTTTCCGCTTCCGGCTTGGGGGCATGAAAGATCGGAGCGTCAAAATCCGCACCGGCTTCCTCGGCCAGCGTATCGCCCAACTGGTCACGCAAAACGCGGCCCCGGATTTCACGAACGTCGCCTTCCGGCAGATCCATCAGCTGGAACGGGCCATAGGACAGGCGGATCAGGCGGTTCACGGCAAGGCCGAGATGTTCCAGAACCCGCTTGACCTCACGGTTCTTGCCTTCGCGCAGGCCGACCGTCATCCAGACGTTGTTGCCCTGCTCCTTGTCGAGCGTCGCCTCGATCGCGCCGTAGAGCACGCCATCGATCGCGATACCGTCCTTCAATGTGTCGAGATCCGCCTGGGTCACCTTGCCGAAGGCGCGCACGCGGTAGCGGCGCAACCAGCCGGTGGCCGGCAATTCCAGAACGCGCGCCAGGCCGCCATCATTGGTCAGGAGCAGCAAGCCTTCAGTGTTGATGTCGAGCCGGCCCACGGTCAGGACGCGCGGGAGATCATCGGGCAAGCGCTGGAACACCGTCGGACGGCCTTCCGGATCCTTGTTGGTCGTCACCAGACCCCGTGGCTTGTGGTAGAGCCAGAGCCGGGTGCGCTCGCGCATCGGCAACGGTTCCCCGTCCACCAGCACCTTGTCGTCTGCTGTCACTGTTACCGCAGGCGTGGTCAACAGCTTGCCGTTGAGCTCAACCCTGCCGTTTTCGATCCACACTTCCGCCTCTCGGCGAGAACACAGGCCGACGCGCGCCATGACCTTGGCAATGCGTTCGCCACGATCATTGGCTTCGTCTGCCAGCGGTGCAGTCGCCGGTCTCGGCGCCCGTTTTTCGAAGTCGCCCTTTTTGGGGCCGGCTTTCGATTTGTCGTTCGGTGCGGACCGGCGCTTTTCCGGTGCACGTTTATCGCGTCCCCGGCCTTTTGCGGGACCCGGGCGCTCGGAAGAGAATTTTCTTGTCGTCATGCGCGCGTCATAGCAGAGCTTGAGCCTTTCGGGAATCGCTTGTTTTCTGCATAAACCGCAGAGGCGCCGTGCTCCGGATGCATGGCAGCGGCCTGACGCCTCCGCTAAGCCCCTGTCCGGGGCTGACGACCGGCATAATAACGGGTAAACAGAACAAAGCCGACAGCCTCTCAAATCGAGGCTGAACCCTACACTTACGCTCCGACTCACCCTGCTCGATGCTTACCACTTCCGCCAATCAGACATCGTTCATGGATCTCGCGCTCGAAGAGGCCGAGAAAGCGGCGGCACGCGGTGAAGTGCCGGTCGGTGCGGTGCTCGTTCGCGATGGTGAAGTGATCGCTCGAGACGGGAACCGGACGCTGGAGCTCAACGATCCGACAGCTCACGCAGAAATTCTCGTGATCCGCTCCGCATGCGAACGGGCAGCTTCGCAACGCCTTCCGGACTGCGATCTCTACGTGACGCTCGAACCGTGCCCCATGTGTGCGGGAGCGATCTCCTTCGCGCGGGTTCGCCGGCTTTACTATGGCGCGGGAGATGAAAAGGGCGGCGCGGTCGATCACGGCACCCGCTTTTTCTGCCAGCCGACGTGTCATCACACACCGGATGTCTATTCCGGCATAGGCGCGACACGCGCGGCGGAGTTGCTCAGATCGTTCTTTCAGGCAAAGCGCTAAACGGTTTTCAAGTTAAATTGACCGGATTGCCCGTTGCTCAAAAACAACAACATCAACCAATCGCTCATATCTGCTGATTTCACCTCTCCGAGAGGCTGAAACTGACATCTACGAACGGCATAATGTGCGTGGGGGTATTTCCGCACTTCATCGGAGTATCAAATGACTCGTAATGTTGTTCTCGGGGCAATTGCCGGTTTCTTCGCGGCCGCAAGTCCGGCTCTTTCGGCCGACCTGCCAGTGGCTCCGGAACCTGTCGACTATGTCCGGATCTGTGACGCCTACGGCGCGCGCTTCTATTACATTCCCGGCACCGAAACCTGCCTGCGCGTAGGTGGTCGTGTCCGGACCGAATTCCGCGTCCGCAACTTCGGCGAGGCCGAAAACGCCTGGGGCGACCGGGACACCGATGGTTACCAGTGGCGCTCGCGCGGGTATCTCTACCTCGATGCACGTACCGCGACCGAATTCGGCACACTGCGTGCCTTTATCGAATCCTACATCACGCTGACCAACGCCTCGACTTCGACCACGCTTGACAAGGCCTATATCCAGTGGGGCGGCCTGCTGGCCGGTCACAACGGTTCGAACTTCGACTTCTTCACCGGATATGCCTTCAACGCGCAGATCGAAAGCTATTCCGATCGCAAGCTGAATCAGGTCGCCTATACGATGGCCTTCGGCAACGGCTTCAATGCGACTGTCGCGCTGGAAGACCGTTCGGGCCGCGAAGAGAATATCGCGTTCAACGGCACCAACCAGAGCTATGGCGGCACCCGTGCACCGGACTTCGTCGCAGCACTGGGCGTCAACCAGGGCTGGGGTCAGGCCCAGATCATGGGTGCTCTTCACCAGGTCTATCCGAGCGCTGCCTACAACGGTCTTGCAGGCCGGACGGAAGACGAACTCGGCTGGGCAGCTGGTGCCGGCGTGACCGTCAACTTCGGTGGCTTCGCCAAGGGCGGTGCAGTCTCCCTGCAGGCCGTCTATACCGATGGCGCCAGCGGATACGGGTCCACGGGCTGGAACAGCCGCATCACCGATGCGGTCTGGAATGGCAGCAGCACCGAGACCACCAAGACGCTGAACATCTTCGGCGGCGTGACGCTCGGCGTAACCGACACCGTTCAGGTGAATGTCGAAGGCGGCTACCATGATGTCGATGGCGGCACCAGCGCCTATGACTTCACCCAGTGGGACGCGACCGCAAACGTGGTCTGGGAACCGGTCTCCGGCTTCCTGATCGGTCCGGAATTCCAGTATCGTGATGTCGACTACAGCCGCTCCTCCGGCCTGAACGACACCTACGAGCTCTACGGGACCTTCCGTCTGCAGCGCACATTCTGATGCCGTAACCCCGGCAAAGGAAAACCCCGGGCACTTCGCCCGGGGTTTTCTGTTTCAGGCGTAACACCGCAGATGGTTCAAGAGCCTTCGCGCCATTTCACCCAGGCGGCGAGAACGAAGTCCCACATCCCGTTTGACCACAGATTGCTGTGACCGCCACCTTCGACGATCACAAGCTGCCTGGGGTCTTTCGCAAATTCATATAGACGCCTGCCGTGTTCGACCGGGATGACCCGGTCTTCCGTCCCGTGCACGATCAGGACCGGCGCGGCGATCTTGCCGACGCGATCCCGTGTCGCCATCGGGTCGCTCATCATGAGGCCCACCGGCAACCAGGGATACCTGTCCCAGGCCATGTCGATCAGCGCGGTATAGGGCGCTTCCAGCACCACAAGGTCCGTTTGCGAACGCTCTGCCGCCACTGCGGCGGCAACACCCGAGCCGAGACTTTCTCCATGGACGATGACCGGCGTGCCCGAAGCTGCCATCCGGTCGAAATGTTCAAGGCCGTCCGAAATCAACGCCTCTTCCGACGGGCTCCCCTCACTTCCGGCATATCCCCGGTAGCTGGGCGCATAGAGACCGAAACCGCTGTCCAGGATCTGCTTGAACCGCTTCCAGCGGGAGGAGACATTGGCTGAATTGCCGTGAAAATAGAGTACCGTGGGAGCGCCTTCAGCAGCAGGTGGCGCGTGCCAGACGGTCACCTTTGTACCGTCAGCCATCGCCGCTGTTTCAACGGTGACACCTGAGAGCCCCTTTTCATCCGGCGTACTCAATTCTCCGGTTGGAACGAAGATGAAGCTGCGCTGGTTGAAATACATGTAACCGGCCGCCATGGCGTAGGCGATGCCGGCAATGACAGCCACACGCGAGACGGCCTTCCAAAGCGTGCGCCCAGGTTTGCCGGTCTTGTTCAATGCCTGTTCCGTGCTGCCGGAGCCGGTTTGTGTCATCTGACTGTCTCCCATTGCTCCGACGTCTACGATCCGCATCGGGAGGTCGATCAGATTGCCGGGTTATTTGCGGCCGAACAGCTTCTCGATATCGCCGAGTTTCAGCTCCACCCAGGTTGGCCGGCCGTGATTGCACTGTCCGGAAAGCGGCGTAGCTTCCATGTCGCGCAAGAGCGCATCCATTTCCTCGGGACGCATGCGCCTGCCTGCACGCACCGAACCGTGGCAGGCCATCGTGGCGGCAACATGGTCCAGCTTTTCCTTGAGACCTTCGGCAGTGTCCCATTCGGCAAGCTCGTCGGCCAGGTTCCGGACCATGCCCTGGATATCCATGTCGCCTAGGATTGCGGGTGTCTCCCTGACGGCGATGGCACCCGGGCCGAAGGCTTCCAGGGACAGGCCGACCTTTTCGAGATCTTCCGCGCGATCAGCCAGCCGGATTGCATCTTCTTCCGGCAACTCGACGATCTCGGGGATGAGCAGCATCTGGCGGGCGACATCTTTCTTGGCCAGCGCTTCCTTCAGACGTTCGTAGACAAGGCGCTCGTGGGCAGCGTGCTGGTCAACGATGACGACACCGTCCTCGGTCTGGGCGATGATATAGGTTTCGTGAACCTGCGCACGGGCGGCCCCCAGCGGAAGGCGGGTCTTTTCGGCTTCGACCGGGACGTCATTCGCGCGGGCATCCGCCGACGGTCTGGCAAAGTCGGCAAAACCGTTCTGCCGTTCAAAGGCTGGCTGTGCTGCTTCGGCAAAGCCTGCTGCAGGCGCCTCCTCCATCTGGGGCGGGCGAAAGGCTTCCGGCGCCCACTGGGGCGCCGCAGACGTGCGTGTGTAGGAACCACCGCCATATCCGCCGGATCCTGCCGGAGAAGACGGTGTGTGACCCGGTTGAGAGAACCCCGCCGACTGTGCCCTGATGGCGTCCAGTGCAACGGCCGCGTTCGAGGTCGATGACCGGTGTCCGGACTGAACCAGTGCATGCTTGATGGCACCCACCAGAAGCCCGCGCACAAGCTGGCTGTCCCGGAAGCGCACATCGGCCTTGGCCGGGTGCACATTGACATCGACCAATGCCGGATCGAGATCGATGAACAGGACCACGACCGGATGACGGTCACGGGCCAGCACATCGGCATAGGCTCCGCGCAATCCGGATAGCAGCAGCTTGTCCTTCACCGGGCGACCGTTGACGAAGAAGAACTGGTTCTGCGCATTGCCACGGTGGTGTGTCGGCAAGCCTGCAAAACCGGTGAGACGCACGCCTTCCCGGGCAGCGTCGATTTCCATGGCGTTGTCGACAAAATCCTGGCCGAGAATCTGCGCGATCCGAGCAAGATGCGGTTCACTGCCGCGTGCTGCTGGCCAGCTCTGCGACTGCCGGTCGGCGCCGCCGAGGGAAAAGCCGATCTCCGGATAGGCGAGCGCGATCCGCTTAACGATTTCGGTGATGGCGGCCGCTTCCGCACGATCCGATTTCAGGAATTTCAGCCGGGCAGGTGTCGCGAAGAAAAGGTCACGCACTTCAACCTGGGTGCCTTTTGTGCGGGCTGCGGGCACAAGCGGCTGCTCCCTGCCGCCCTCGACGGCGATGGCCCAGGCGTGGTCCTCGTCCTTGTGACGGGTTTGGATCGCCAGCCGGGCAACGGAGCCGATGGACGGCAGCGCTTCACCGCGAAACCCGAGCGTGCGGATGTCGAACAGGTCGTCGTCGGAAATCTTGGAGGTGCAGTGCCGGCGGATTGCCAGTTGCAGATCCTCCTGGCGCATGCCCTCGCCGTCGTCAGCAACGCGCATGAGCGTCTTGCCACCGGCGGCGGTAACGATCTCGACCTGTTTTGCCCCGGCGTCGACGGCGTTTTCCACCAACTCCTTGATCACGCTGGCGGGTCTTTCGATGACCTCGCCGGCCGCAATCTGGTTGATCACCTGTTCGCCAAGTTGCCTGACCTTCATGAAACTCCCTCTACTCGGTTTCGCACCGCGCCATGTTCCTATATGGTCCGCGCCGAGTTTGCGTCGATTCTTCAGCAAAGCTTATCAGACCTACCCAGATCCGAGTGACCCGCCATGACAGTTTCTGCACCGCTTCTTGTTGAGGGGCTCCGCACCCTCGCCCCGTCCTACAAGGGCATCCTGTGTGACGTGTGGGGCGTGCTGCACAACGGTGTATCGGCTTTTGAAGGCGCGCACAAAGCCCTCAAGGCCTTTCGCGAGGAAGCCGGTGGCAAGGTGGTCCTCATCACCAATGCCCCGCGCCCTGCAAAGCAGGTTGGTGAAATGCTGGCCGCTCTTGGCGTGCCGGAGGGAACCTACGACGACATCGTCACGTCCGGCGACGTGACCCGCGAGATCCTTGTGGCTCAGGGCAAAAAGACGCTCCTGCACATCGGTCCGCACCGGGACCAGCCGCTGTATCACGGCCTTGAAGCCACCTTCACCACCAATGACGAGGAAGCGGAAGGCATCAGCTGCACCGGGCTGGAAGACGACGAGGTCGAAACGCCTGACGATTACCGCGACCGGCTGCAGAAGCTGGCCGAACGCGGCCTGCCGATGATCTGCGCCAACCCCGACATCGTGGTGGAGCGCGGCGAGCGCCTGATCTGGTGCGCCGGTGCCCTTGCCCGTCTTTATGAAGATCTCGGCGGCGAAGTGGCCATTCTCGGCAAACCGCATGCCCCCATCTACGACGCGGCAATGAAGCGCCTCGCGACGCTGGCGGGCGAAGACGTCGCCAAGGAAGACGTCCTGGCCATCGGCGACGGCCTGCCGACCGATATCCGCGGTGCGGTGTCTCAGGATCTCGACGTTCTGTTCATCACCGCTGGCATCCATGCCTCCGACTTCGGCCCGAGCGACGCGCCGGACGAACATCTGATCCGCCGCCGTCTGGCTGAAGAAGGCCTGCGCGCACGTGCTGCCCTGCCGCGTCTTTGGTGGTAAGCGCGCACAGTATTGCTAGCGGGCTCATTTAACGTCCCGTATCGGGGCCATGCCCCTGCAAATAGGTCTGGACGTAATTTTCCACGTCCAGACCTTCGTGGCCTGTCCCCAGGCCCATCTCCTTCATGAAACCCATGACGGCCAGCGGCGCGATGAGCGCAACGGCGAAGCTGACCGGATCGCCTGGCTTGAGCCGCCCGCTGCTCTGATGCTTTGCCAATGTGCGGGCTACGCCCTGCAGGTTTTTCAGCAGGAAGGGTGTCACCGCTCGCAGTTCAGGATGCTGGGGCACCTGCGCAAACAGCGTCAGGGCAAGCCCGCTGTGCTTGCGGTAGGTCTCCAGATAATTGCGCACGATTTCCAGAAGATCGGCCTTTACGTCTTCCCCCGGCAACATCTTGCCGAACGAGACGTCGGATAGCGTGTCACCGATGGCGGCCTCGATCAAACCTGCCTTCGACCCGAAACGGCGAAACAGCGTGACTTCGTTCACCCCTGCCCTGTCCGCTATTTCCTTGGTGGTGGTTCCGCTGAACCCGCGCTCGCAAAACAGTGCGACGGTTGCGGAATAGATTTCTGAAACATCTACATTTCTAGGCACTTGGCCGCCAAACGCGCCGAGCGCGCCCTCAATTTTCCGGAAGACATTCCGTCGCACCTAATGCCAAACAGGGTGCAAATGCAAGCAATCGCTTGCAATAAAATTGGATCATCACTATTTGCAAGTTTGGACTTGCATTAAAAGAATTGTGGTCGGCGGAGGTCTGCAGCCCGCCGAGCGAACATTGCCAGGAGAGCCGCCGTGTCGCTGTTGCGAAAAGCCCTGATCCTTCCCCCCGTGATCGCCGGTGCGGCAGTGCTGGTTTATGCTGTGAGCGGGCGCGAAGCACCCAAGCGCACCGACATCGGGGAAACGTCGACGCTCGTGCGTGTCGTCACGGTCGAGCCTCAGGACTTCGTGCCGCGCGTAACCGGGTACGGCACGGTCGATCCGGCCCATACACTTGATGCCATCGCGCAGGTGTCCGGCCGGGTCACCTACATCAATCCGGATTTCAAACGCGGTGAATTCATCCCGGAAGGCAAGATTCTGGTGACACTCGCACCGGAAGACTACGAGCTGGAGATTGCCGAGGCGCAGAGCGATATCGCCAGTGCCGATGTGGATATTGAAGAGCTGGCCGTTACCCTGGATACACAGAAACAATCCCTGGCGATTGCCAAATCGGTCCTCGACCTGGAACAGCGTGAGCTGGCCCGGCTGAAAACGCTTCAGGAACGCAAGGTCGCCTCCGATCAGCTGGTCGAAAACCAGGAAGGCACGGTGCTTCAGCAAAAGTCGCGGGTTCAGGACCTTGAGAACGAGATTGCGCTCAACCCGGTGAAGCGCAAGGCACTGGAGCAGGTAAAGGCCAAGAACGAGGTTCGTCTGGAAACCGCAAAGCTGAACCTTGCCCGCACCACGATCCGTGTTCCCTTCGATGCCAGGGTTTCAAAGGTCAATGTAGAGATCGACCAGTATGTCGGTGCCGGCAGCTCTATCGGTGAACTTGACGGCATCGACGCAGCCGACATCGACGTTCAGATCAGTCCTGGCAACATGGCCGGATTTGCCAATCTGGCCTTTCCCGGACAATTGGAAACGGAAGAAGGTGTCATCCGGGCACGGCATTCGCTTGACCGGCTGAAAGCCAAGGTAAGGGTCGGATCCGTCGGAGAGACCGCCGTCTGGGATGCGCACGTCAAGCGGGTCAGCGACACGGTGGATCCGGACACCCGCTCCATCGGACTGATCGTAAGCGTGGACAAGCCCTATGACACCATCCGGCCGGGTATAAAGCCGCCATTGGTCAAAGGCATGTTTACCGAGGTTGAGCTGTCCGCACCGCCCGTGGCCGATCAGATCGTGTTGCCGCGCAACGCGGTCCACAGTGGCAGGATCATGACTGTCTCGCCCGACAGCCGACTGGTTACGGTGCCGGTCGAAATCGCCTTCCGCTTCGATGATATCGTCGTTCTGGGAACGGATCTGCCAGCTGGAAGCAAGGTCATCGTCAGCGATGTGTCCCCGGTGATCGAAGGCATGTTGCTGAAGCCTGTCGAAGACGAAGCCGTAAAGGCAGGTTTGAAGCGAATGGCGAGCACGGATGCCCTCAACGGTGAGGACCAGCCATGATCCGCTACTTCGCCCAGCACCCAACTGCCGCCAATCTGTTGATGGCCGGTTTCATCATTCTCGGACTGCTCAACCTTCCGGGTCTTCTGCTGGAAACCTTTCCGCAGATCCCGATAAAACGGATTACCGTGACAGTCGCCTATCCCGGAGCGACCTCAGCCGATGTCGAACGCACTGTTTGCCGGCGCATCGAGGATGCACTCGACGGGATCGAGAACATCGACGAACTCAAATGCGATTCCCGGGAAAACCTCGCACTTGCGACCGTCAAGATCATGGAAGGCAAGGACATCGACCAGCTGATGCTGGATATCGACCGCGAGATCAACGCGATCGATGATTTCCCCGAGGGCGTTGAAGACCCGATCATCGAAGAGGCGGGCCGCCTGAGCGAGGCGACCTCCATCGTCATCACCGGAATTGACGACAAGCCGCAGCTGAAGAACTACGCCGAAGCGGTGAAGGACCGCATGCTGAAGTTCGGCGGCATACCCCAGGTCGAGATTTCCGGCTTCTCTGACCGGCAGTTCCGCATCGAGGTGCGCGACGCCGCCGCGCGTGAAGTTGGGCTAACCCTCTCGGAAATCGCAAATGCCCTCACCAGGCAGAATGTCAGTGCTCCCTCTGGAGAGATCACGACTGTAGGCGGCTCGATCCTGCTGCGTTTCGCCGACGAGCGCCTTGCCGCGGATGCCTATGCGTCGGTGATTGTCGCCTCTTCCCCGCAAGGCGGCCAGATCAAGCTGGGCGACATTGCCACGATCAGTGATCTCTTCGAGGACGAAGAGGTCGAAACCCGGCTGAACGGCAGGTTGGCCGCTGTTCTCGACATTTCCATGACCCGCAGTGACGACCTGATCAAGGTGGTGGAGCGGGTGCAGGAATTCGTCGACGAGGAACAGGCCCGTACTGCCCCAGGCATCACCCTGACCATCATCAACGACGGCTCGATCATCCTGAAGGATCGCCTGTGGATGCTGGTCAACAATTCTCTCCAGGGACTGGCGCTTGTCGTTGCGGCCATGTGGATCTTCTTCGGCGGGCGACAGGCATTCTGGATCGGCATGGGCCTGCCGGTGTCCTTTCTGGGCGCGCTCGCCGCAATGTCCATTCTGGGGCTGACGATCAACATGCTGTCGATGGTGGCCATGCTGATCGTGGTCGGCATCATGATGGACGACGCCATCGTGATTTCAGAAAACATCGCGACACGGCGCCAGAAAGGGCTCAGTCCCCTGGAGGCCGCCGTGCAGGGAACGCGGCAGGTCGCCCCGGGTGTGCTGTCTTCGTTTGCCACGACCACCGCCATTTTCGGTGCACTTGCCTTTATCGAGGGCGACCTTGGCGACCTGTTGCGCGTGATCCCGATGGTCATGTTGCTGGTTCTGGCCGTGTCGCTGGTCGAAGCCTTTCTGATCCTGCCCAACCACCTGTCCCATGGCGCTACGCGCGACACCCCGAACTGGGTAACCCGCAAGGCGGAAAGCGGTGTCGGGTGGGCGCGGGAGCATGTGATCGGTCCTTGTGCCACATGGTCTGTGCGGAACCGCTATTTTGTCATCGGTGCCTGCTTCATGCTTTTCCTTGCTTCTGTCTCGCTGCTGGCCGGCGGCGTCGTGAAATTCCAGGCCTTTCCGAACGTGGAAGGCGACCAGATCGAAGCGCGGATCGAACTGCCGGCAAGTGCGACGCTCGCCGACACACGCAAGGTCGTGACAGAGGCAATCAGTGCGCTGGAACGCACCGATGCGGCGCTGTCGCCGCGCAATCCGGATGGAACATCCCTCCTCAAGAACATACTGGTGCGGTTCAACGAAAACAGCGATGCCGGCACCAGCGGAGCACATCTGGCGACCATCGACATTGATTTGCTGGACGGGCCCGTTCGTGACGCAGGCAACCAGGAGATCCTGAAAGTCTGGCGCCAGGAACTGCCCGAAACGCTCGACGTCCGGCGCATCATTCTCACCGAATCCAGCATCGGTCCGGCGGGACGCGCCATCGAATTGCGCCTGGCCCACAATGACCTGCAATTGCTCGACCAGGCTTCTGAAGAGCTTCAGGCCTGGCTCAAGGGCTATGACGGCGTCTACAACATTTCCGACGATCTCAGCCTCGGAAAACCGGAACTGGCCCTGTCTCTCAAGGACGGAGCCGGGGCGGTCGGCCTTGATGCCAAGGCGATCGCCGACCAGCTGAGAGGGGCCTACAACGGCATTACCGCCGATGAGGTGCAAGTCGGTTCGGAAAGCTTCGAGGTCGATGTCCGCCTTGCCGGCAGCGACCGCAACAGCCTTGGCGATTTCGAACTCTTCACCGTGGAGACCCCTTCTGGTCACCGGGTCCCGCTCGGCTCCGTCGCCGACATCCGGTCCGACCGCAGCTTCACGCGGATCAATCGTATTGACCGGGTACCGACCGTGACGGTCACCGGCGACGTTCTTCTCGGTGTTGCCAATGCCAACGAAGTCGTCAAGGACACGGAAACGAGATACCTGCCGCAACTCCTCGAAAAATACCCCGGATTGAGCACTTCGACCGAGGGGCAGAATGCGGAAGGCGCCAAGACGCAGGCGTCCATGGTCAAGGCACTCGGCACCGGCCTGATCTTCGTGTTCATCCTGCTGAGTTTCCAGTTCCGCAGCTACAGCGAACCGGTCGTGGTGATGACGCTCATCCCCATGGCGTTGATTGGCGCGGTCTGGGGGCACTTCCTGATGGGCATCGACTTTGCGATGCCAAGCATGCTGGGTTTCATTTCGCTAGCCGGGATCGTGGTCAACGATTCAATCCTGCTGGTCCAGTTCATCAAGGACGAGCACGACCCTTCTTTGGAAAGCGTTGCAGAGATCGCTCCACTGGGTGCCAAGGCCAGGTTCCGCGCGATCCTGCTGACGTCGGTGACCACAATCGTCGGCCTGCTGCCGCTGCTGTTCGAAACAAGCCCCCAGGCGCAGGTATTGACCCCGCTGGTGACTTCGATCTCCTTCGGACTGATCGGCACGACACTCATGATCGTCTTCGTGGTTCCGGCGTTCTATACCATCCTCGACGATTTTGACCTGACCTCACTCGCCCGGGAACGCAAGGCGCATCGGGAGAAGCTGGCGGCCGCCGAATAGATGCTCCTCTCCGACGTCGTCGCTGCAGGGCTTACCCTGCAGTCCAAGCCGTTGCCTTGACCCGCACAAGGCCAATCCGACTGGAGACCAAACGGCATGGATCCCATGGTCAAGCCATGGGATGACGAAGGAGAGAAAGTTCACAACCAAAAAGGGCCCTCCAATGGAGAGCCCTTCGAAATCGTTTTTTTTCAGTCCGGATCAGTCGAACAGCTTGTCGATATCCGCCTGTGCGCCGCCCAGAAGGGCATCGATATCATCCTGCGAAACACCTTCTCCTGAATGCTGCGGACCATGGAGGATCAGCTCGCGCTTGCGGCGCTCCGACTCTGTCTCGACGAGCGTCGCATCGAGATCTTCCGGAATACGCAGTTGTTCGATGAAGGAAGTCACACGCTCGTCGATGTAACGCAGTGTTGCGACCACCTTCGAAATTCTCTGGCCGGTAATGTCCTGGAAGGTGCAAGCCTCGAAGATGCTGATCATCTTGTTGCTGACCAGCTCCTGATAGGCTTCCTGGTCGCTGGCATCGGCGCCCATGATCTCTTCGGCCGCTTCCATGATGGTGTTGGTGGCTTCTTCCGTCGCCTCAACGATGGCGTCCAGTTCCCGTCCGGCGTCCGGGATCTTGCTGCCAGTCATGTCATTGGCGCGCAGTTGGGAGATTTCCTCCTTCATGCGCCTGATTTCCTTGGCGATGACGGTCAGCTCTTCCGTTACGGCCGGTTGTACGGTCGACAGAAAGTCGTGCATCGAACCCGACATGACTTCTGCAAGATGCATCACGTCGGTCAGGGAAACTTCACCTTGCCTGTTCTTGTTTTCCTGCAGGAAGTCTATGACTCGGGCAATGTTTTCCTGTTTCATACTGGCCACCAGGTCGAGCCTTTCCATTTTGAAAGCATCCTCCGAAGCGCGGATCCGGAATTCTCAGGAACCGCTATAACTTTTCGGATGCAGCAAAGCTGACCCGGCCTGCCTGCCCAGCAAGACCGCGCCGATCCTGTACATCCGTCTGGCACTGGCGGAGGTGCGCCCCAACGCAGCTCCCCGCCAAGTGCAAGAAATCAATCGGAGAAGACCGCCTCGATCTTGCCTTTCAGCGTCTGAGCATTGAAAGGCTTCACGATGTAGTTGTTCACGCCGGCTTTCTTGGCGGCGATGACGTTTTCCGTCTTGGATTCAGCAGTCACCATGATGAAAGGCGTCTTGCTGAGGCTGCCGTCGGCACGAACCTGCTTCAGCAGCTCGTAACCGGTCATCGGCTCCATGTTCCAGTCGGAAATCACCAGGCCATAACGGCGCTGTTTCATTTTTTTCCAAAGCTTCGGTGCCGTCCGCAGCATCGTCGATGTCTTCGAAACCGAGTTGCTTGAGCAGGTTCCGAATGATGCGAATCATCGTTTTGTAGTCATCGACCACGAGGACCGGCATCTGAAGATCAAGGGCCATTGTCTACTCCATACTGTCAATTTGCGCGGCCCCTGGCCGTGGGCCGGTGGAAACGCGTTATGACTTCGAAGGAGAGCGACACATTATTGTGTCCTCACCTCCCCACACTCAACGCAATCTACCCGCCGCCCCTGAAAAGACCGTTAATAACAGGCGCTTTTTTCTTCGCCCAAAGCACAATTGCCAGAAAACCTTGCACCGCCTAGCGTCCGCCTACTTCAAATCAAGACAAATCAGGGCGGAAACCGTAATGTTGGAACTGCAAAAACTCTGCTTCGAAGATCTTTCCGTGGGTATGAGCGAAGTACTCGTGAAGCATGTAAGTTCTTCCGACGTGGTCGGCTTTGCGGAAGTATCCGGCGACCGGAACCCGATTCATCTGTCCGAACATTTTGCCGCCCGCACGCCCTTCAAGACGAGAATCGCCCATGGCCTCTATACGGCCAGCCTGATCTCGGCCGTGCTCGGCACCCGCCTTCCCGGCCCCGGCGCCATCTATCTGTCGCAGACGCTCAATTTCAAGGCCCCGGTCAGGATCGGCGACGACGTCAAGGTGACTGTCACCGTCGAGGAACTGATGGAGCGCGGCAACCGTGCCCGCCTTTCCTGTATCTGCAGCGTCGACGACACCGTGGTTCTGGAAGGCGAGGCACTGGTGAAGGTTCCAGGCCGGGACGAGGATCAATCCGGTCTTTGACGGGCAGCGACCGCAAAGGCAAGTCTTCGGCACATCCCCATCTTGACCTTTGCTTTGCTTGACGGCAGGTTCCACGCCAAAGTCGGCAGGGCTGCTCCACCCGGAGCGCCTTGTTCGACGTGTTCCTGCAGGACGGGCCGGCATACCGGACCGTTGTGACGTATCGTTGCGCGAAGGTTTGCCGCATGAGCTCCACTGTTCCCTCCAGCTTTCCGATCATCGAAAGCCTGGATGCCTTTCCGGCGGACCTGAAAGGCGGCATCGTTGCCATCGGCAACTTCGACGGCGTTCACAGGGGCCACCGTGCCGTGCTCGACGCCGCGCTCGGTCTTGGCCACGGCACGCATCATCCCGTCTATGCCATGAGCTTCGAGCCGCATCCGCGCACGGTCTTCAACCCGTCCAAACCCGTTTTCCGTCTGACCCCGCCACAGCAGAAACTCGACCTGCTGCGCCTGTGCGGTCTCGATGGCGCGCTCATCCTTCCCTTCACCCGGGAGTTTGCCGGCATCGAGGCGAATGCCTTCGTTCAGGACATCCTCATCGACACGCTCGGCATCTCCCACGCGGTCACCGGTTATGACTTCCACTTCGGCCGGGCCAGACAGGGGACGCCAGACTATTTGCGTTCCGCCGGTGCCGATCACGGCTTCGGCGTGACCATCGTCCAGCGCGAGGAAGACGAAGGCGCCGAAGTCATTTCTTCCACCCGTATCCGCGACAGCCTCTCACGGGGGGATATCGCCCAGGCAAACAGTCTCCTTGGCTATCGCTGGTTCTTCGAGGCGGACGTGCGCCACGGAGACAAGCGCGGCCGCGACCTCGGCTATCCGACCGCCAACATGAGCCTTACCGAGGACTGCCCGCTGAAGCAGGGCATCTATGCGGTCAAGGTCCGTGTCGACGGGGCCTGGCATGACGGCGTCGCCAGCTATGGTCGCCGCCCGACCTTCGACAACGGCGCCGCACTGTTTGAAGTGTTCCTGTTCGACTTTGCTGGCGATCTCTACGGCAAGACGCTGCGCGTGCACCTGGTGTCCTATCTGCGCGGCGAAGAAAAGTTCGACTCGGTCGAGGCACTGATTGCCCAGATGGACCGGGACAGCGAAGAAGCCCGCGCCGCGCTCGGCTCGCTACAGCCGCTTTCCGAACTCGACATGAAACTGCTCGATCTTTCCGCCTGAGCAGCCTTCAGAATATTTTCTCTTTTCTGACGAACTTGGCGTTTGCCGGCTTGCTCCGGGAGACGTTCAACTTCAAAAGGAATATGGATCGGCAATCCTGCTGCGGCCAGCGACCGCAGAGATATTTGCCCGGCCCTTTCCTTGTTGCCGGTCCTTCTCCCAAGCGATTGCCCATCGCCGGAAAGTCGGCGAAATCCCTGTTCGCGTGTGGTTTTCAGTGATGAAGACGCTCCGGAGGTTGCAGCACGATGAAGCGTCAATCCATTTCCTCGCGTTCCGGGGATGTCGAGCAGAACCCGCTCATGGCGATTTTCCTGATGACGTCGGCCATGCTGCTGCTGCCGGTGATGGATATCACCGCAAAATATCTCTCCGCGGAGCTGCCGACGCTTGAAGTCACATTCGGCCGCTTTTTCTTTCAGCTTCTGATCAGCCTTGCCATTGCATTGTTCACCGGCCGCCTCATGCACCTGAGGGGCAAGCAACCGGTCGTGAACTACCTGCGCGGCATTCTTCTGGGCACGGCATCGCTCTGTTTCTTCACTGCGGTGAAGTACATGTCGGTGGCGACCGCGATCTCGATCTTCTTTGTTGAGCCCATGGTCCTTACCATCCTGGCGGCGGTGCTTTTGAAGGAACAGGTCGGCCCGCGGCGGATCGGCGCCATTCTCGTTGGCCTGCTGGGGGCCATAATCGTGCTGCGGCCGACGCTGGCGGAGATTGGTCTCGGCTGCATGCTGCCGGTAGCAACCGCCGTTCTGTTTTCCTTCTACCTGCTGCTCAACAGGCTCTACCCCGTTCGCGACGATCTTCTGACCATCCAGTTCAGCGCGGGCCTTTCCGGTTCACTGTTGCTTGGGACAGGTCTCGTGATCGGATATCTGACCGGGATCGAAGGCATGGAATTCGTCATGCCGGACGCACCCCAATCCGGCTTGCTGGCCTTGATCGGGCTGATTTCCTTCGCTGGCCACGGTCTTGTTGTTTCCGCGTTTCAACGCGGCAGCGCCAGTATGCTGGCACCGCTGCAATATATCGAAATCGTCAGCGCCACCTTGTTCGGGTATCTGGTCTTTTCCAATTTTCCGGACGGCCCGACCTGGCTGGGGATTGCCCTGATCATCTCAAGCGGGCTCTACATCACCCACCGCGAGCGCAAGCTGCGGCAGGCGGCCTCAAACTGATCCGGCAACCGCGCCGTCAAGGCGCTCACGTTCCGGATGTGCGGCGTGCAACTGCAGTCTGCGCAGCCCCAGCCAGACGAGCATCACCGGCAGGACGGGTGCGATCGGCATGCCGAGCCAGATCGCAAACGGGCTGGTGGATGCAGACAGGCCGATGATGATGAAGAGCGCTATTTTCTCGTAAGGCAAGAAGCCGTTTCTGAGACCCTCGCGGATCAGGAAGGCACAAGGGATGATGATCAGCGTCAGGTCGTAGGAAAGGGCAAAGGGTGTGACCAGCAAGGTGCCGCCGACCAGGACTGGAGCCCGCACCGACATGGCGTCCGTCCGCCGCCAGACCCGCCACACGCAAACGGCAGCGGCAAGGGCAAAGACCGCCTGCACCATCATCGCCGGCAGATGACCGAGCCCCAGCACCCTGCCTGCACCGTAAACCGAAATCATCTTGACCCATTCAACGCCGCCCAGCTCCATCATGGCGGAGGCAACCGGCGCCTGAAGCCAGAAGGCCTGCCAGGTGCCAAAGCCGAGTACCGCAACGCCGAGCGCAGCGAACACCAGCGTCGAGACGGATGCACTCAGGAAGGTCCGCCAATTGAAGCTGGCAACAAGGGCCAGCGGAACCAGGATGCCCAACTGCGGCTTGATGGTCAGAAGACCCAGCGCGATGCCCGCCCACACCATCTGCCGCCGTTCGATCCCGACAAGAAAGAAACCGTAGAGCGCTGCGGTCAACGCTGCATTCTGGCCATGGAAGGCGTTGTTCGCACAGGCCGGAACGAGGATCAGACAGGCGGCCAGCAGCCAGTTGCCCGCAATCAGGCGGCAGGCCAGGCACAACAGGCCCGTGGTGAGCCCGATAAAGACGGCAAACGCGATCTTGTAGGGCAGAAGCGCAAACGGCATCTGCAGCATCTGGAAGGTGGGTGGATAGAAGAAACCGAAGACGGTGTCTGTTCCGGTGTACTGCTGCTGGAGGGCGGAAAACGCAGCGGGACTGTATGCCACTTCCGGCGTTCCGTTGAGAGCCTGGCCCCCAGCCATCCAGAAGCTGAGGTAATCCATCAGCAACGTGCCGTTGGGCGCGCCATAAGTATTGGGCACCACCAGCATCCACAACAGGCCCAGTGTGAAACCGATTGCGGAACACAGACATGCAAAGCCGATCCGGTCCCAGCTCAGCCAGTCGCCTGTCACGACACCGCGAGACCAGAGACTTGCCTTGTCTACGCCCGCCTGCGGCCCATTTGCCGCCTGTTTCACCTGATTGGCCATTTTCTGCCGGTCTGTCCGTCGCTCACCCGTCTCAATCCGGGCCTATCCATGACCGAAAGACATTCATATTCGGTTACCCGAAGCCGATTTTCGGAAGTTGTACGTTTGCCGGACAGACAAACAACACAGGATTTGCCGGAACATCTTTATTCATCGCCGAAGTGCTGCTATGTCCCTTGCCATGCAACACAAGGCTCTCATAGTCGTCGCCAGACCGACGACCGCGATTACGCGAATTACTTGCCCGGCCTTCGGCTGACGCGGCAATGCGGCGCCAGGGACCGGGACTTCCTGATTTCATGTTGCTGCCCGAAACGGGCCGGCAATCATCCTGACATATGACGCGGGCCCAGGGCCCGAACGACCGGATCGACGTGACGATGACCGAGACAGATAAACGCGACTATTCCGAAACGCTGAACCTGCCGCAGACCGAATTCCCCATGCGTGCCGGCCTTCCCAAGAAAGAGCCGGAAATCCTCGCTCGCTGGGAGCAGATGAACGTCTACAAAAAGCTGCGCGAACAGGGCAAGGGCCGCAACAAGTTCGTGCTGCATGACGGACCTCCCTATGCCAACGGCAACATCCATATCGGCCATGCCCTGAACAAGACGCTGAAAGACATCGTCACGCGCTCCATGCAGATGACGGGCTTCGAGAGCAACTACGTTCCGGGCTGGGACTGCCACGGCCTGCCGATCGAATGGAAGATCGAGGAGCAGTACCGCGCCAAGGGCAAGAACAAGGACGAGGTGCCGATCAACGAATTCCGCCGCGAGTGCCGCGAATTCGCCGAGCACTGGATCGACGTCCAGCGCAAGGAATTCAAGCGCCTCGGCATCGAGGGCGACTGGGACAACCCTTACCTGACGATGCGCTTCGAGAGCGAAGCCGTGATTGCCCGGGAACTGATGAAGTTCGCGACCTCCGGCCAGCTTTACCGCGGTTCCAAGCCGGTGATGTGGTCGGTGGTCGAAAAGACCGCGCTTGCCGAAGCCGAGATCGAGTATCAGGACTACCAGTCCGACATGATCTGGGTGAAGTTCCCGGTCGAAAGTGCCGGCGGACGTGATGAAGCGGCCGTCGAGGAACTGCTGGACGCTTCGGTCGTGATCTGGACGACCACGCCCTGGACCATCCCGGGCAACCGCGCCATCAGCTATTCCTCGCGCATCGACTACAGCCTCTACGAGGTCACGCAGGACGGACTGCCGGACGACAACTGGGTCCAGAAGGGCGACAAGCTGATCCTGGCGGATGCCCTTGCAGACCAAGTGTTCAAGAACGCCCGCATCACCGATTTTGCGCGTGTCCGGTCCGTCAGCAACGACGAACTGGAAACACTGACCTGTGCTCATCCGCTGGCCGGGCTCGATCTCGGCGGTTACGAATTCGACGTGCCGCTGCTGGACGGTGACCATGTGACCGACGATGCCGGTACCGGCTTCGTGCACACGGCACCCGGCCACGGCACGGACGACTTTGAAATCTGGATGACCAAACGGGCCGATCTGGAAGCACGCGGCATCAACACCGCGATCCCCTTCACTGTTGCCGATGACGGCTTCTACACCAAGGATGCCCCTGGCTTCGAAGGTTGCGAAGTCATCACGCACAAGGGCGAGAAGGGCAAGGCCAACAAGGCCGTGATCGAAAAGCTGAAGGAAAGCGGCAACCTGATCGGCCTCGGCCGGTTGAAGCATTCCTATCCGCATTCCTGGCGTTCCAAGAAGCCGGTGATCTTCCGCAACACGCCGCAGTGGTTCGTCTACATGGACAAGCAGCTGTCCGGCGAAGGCGACACGCTGCGCACGCGGGCACTGAACGCCATCGACGAGACACGCTTCGTGCCGGGTGCCGGCCAGAACCGTCTGCGCTCCATGATCGAGAACCGGCCGGACTGGGTCCTGTCGCGCCAGCGCGCCTGGGGTGTGCCGATCACCGTGTTCATCCACAAGGAAACCTCGAAAGTCCTTAAGGACGAAGCCGTCAACAAGCGCATCTTCGATGCCTTCGTGGCGGAGGGTGCCGACGCCTGGTTTGCGGATGGCGCCAAGGAGCGTTTCCTGGGCAACGACTACAAGGCAGACGAGTGGGACATGGTCCGTGACATCCTGGATGTCTGGTTCGACAGTGGCTCCACACATGCGTTCGTTCTGGAACAGCGCGAAGATCTCGCCCCCAAGCGCAAGACCGACGGCGGCAAGGACTATGTCCTTTACCTTGAAGGCTCCGACCAGCATCGCGGCTGGTTCCATTCCTCGCTGCTGGAAAGCTGCGGCACACGCGGTCATGCACCTTACGACGCCGTTCTGACCCATGGCTTCACCATGGCAGAAGACGGCCGCAAGATGTCGAAGTCTCTCGGCAACCAGGTGTTCCCGCAGGACGTCATCAAGCAGTATGGCGCCGACATCCTGCGCCTGTGGGTGGCCTCCACCGACTATTGGGAAGACCAGCGCCTCGGGCCGGAGATCATCAAGACCAGCGTCGACAGCTACCGCAAGCTGCGCAACACGCTGCGCTGGATGCTGGGCTCGCTTGGCCATGCCACCGGCGAAGAAGTAGCGCTGGTCGACATGCCTGAACTGGAGCGGCTGATGCTGCACAGGCTGGTCGAACTCGACAAGATGATCCGTGAAGCCTACTGGGAGTTCGACTACAAAAAGGTCTTCCACCAGCTGTTCACTTTCATGACGGTGGAACTGTCGGCCTTCTATTTCGACATCCGCAAGGACGCGCTTTATTGCGATGCGGCTTCATCCGTGCGCCGCAAGGCGTCGCTTTTCGTGATCGACAAGCTGTTCGATTGCCTGGTGACCTGGCTCGCACCGATGATGCCGTTCACCATGGACGAAACCTGGACCTCCCGTTACGGCGAGGATGCCTGCGTTCACCTGGAGCAGTTCCCGACCGTTCCGGCCGAATGGCGTGACGATGCACTGGCCGCCAAGTGGGCGAAGATCAAGACGGTTCGCCGCGTGATCACCGGCGCGCTGGAAATCGAGCGCCGTGAAAAGCGGATCGGCTCCTCGCTGGAAGCCCACCCGGTCGTGCATGTCACCGATGCGGAACTGATGGACGCGCTCAAGGGCAAGGACATGGCGGACATCGCCATCACCAGCCAGTTGACGCTCAGCAGCGAACCGGCACCGGAAGGCGCGTTCACGCTCGGCGACACCAAAGGTGTGGCTGTCGTGCCCGGCCTTGCCGAGGGTACCAAATGCGCCCGCTCCTGGAAGATCCTGCCGGAAGTCGGCTCCGATCCGGATTATCCGGATGTGACCCTGCGCGATGCTACCGCCCTGCGTGAATGGGACGCTGCCCATGCCGCAGCCTGAGCGGCAGGGTTCCCGGTCACGATGACGCAACAGGATACATCTTCCAACAATACGAAACGGCCCCTTCTCTGGGGCCGTTTCAGCACCTTTGTGCTTCTGATCGCGCTTGTCGGGGTTGTCATCGACCAGGGCAGCAAGCTCTGGCTGGTTTACGGCTTTGATCTTGCCCGCAACGGACCGGTTGACCTTTTGCCGGTTCTCGAGATCGTTCTGGTCTGGAACCGTGGTATTTCCTATGGCCTGTTCCAGCAGAACAGCGACCTGGGCCGCTGGCTTCTGGCCGGTGTGACGATTGCAGTCACGATTGGCCTGTGGGTCTGGTCGGCGCGTTGCCAGTCACGCCTGGTGGCCCTTGCCTTGGCGCTGGTCATTGGCGGGGCGATCGGAAACGGGATCGACAGACTGACCTATGGCGCCGTCGTCGACTTCGTCCATTTCCACGTCGGCACGTTCTCCTGGTACGTGTTCAACCTGGCAGATGTGTGGATCGTTGCGGGCGTCGTCGGTCTCCTGTATGACAGTTTCCGAGATGGTCCTAATTCAGCCGCAAAATAATGGTTTAGGCTGGACAACGACTGATCGCGGGCGGAGTGCTGCCGGCTGTTTTTTATGAGAAATCGAGGGGTCTGCGCAGTGCGGACGTTAGTTGGGTTTGTAAAGAATTCTGCAGTGCTGGTGCTTTTGGCCGGTTTGGCCGCATGCCAGGCAGCGGATGGCACGAGCCAGGCACCGGATGTCGCCCTTGTCGACACCGTGATGAAAGGCCTTGGCGCCGTTGATCCGAATGAAAAGCAGATCGAGTACAAACCTCGCGGACCGCTGGCCATGCCCGCAGAGCCGACGAACCTTCCAGAACCGGAAACCAATGTTGCCGGTGTAAACGATCAGAATTGGCCGAAGCAGCGTGAAAACGAACAGCTGACCGAGCTGAAGCAGCTTTATGCCAGCTCCGGCAAGACCGGCAGCATGAACAGCGAAGCGCTGACCCCGGAACAGATGCGCGGCTTCAAGATTACCGGTGTTACCGGTCAGAATCGCGATCTCGACGCAGAGCGCCGCTTCAACGAGATCACCGAAGGCGGCAAGCTGACACGTGAAGAGCAGCGGGCCGAATGGGAGCGCCTGCAGCAGTTGCGGTCCCAGCAGGCAGGTATCGAGCAGAATGGCCTGTCCGCACGCCGCTACCTGACCGATCCGCCCACCGGCTACAGCACGCCTTCTCCGGATGCACCGATGCCGGAAGTGGTGAAGAAAAAGCGCAAGCCGACGAATTACGACGAATACGACTCCAAGCCGCTCGATCCGCGCTGCCTGGAAGGCGACCAGAACTTCTGTAACTGATCTCTTCAGTGACCGGACTTCAGGGTCCGAAAGGCAGATGACAAAATTGTAACGGGACCTCCGGACCGCACCTCCTATATGGAGGATAGGTCCGGAGGTCTTTTTTGTTGGCCACCATGAAATTGCCCGGCTTTGCGCTTTTCCCTCACCTGGTTGAAGCGCATGCTGTTCGAACGACAAGGAACGGGAGTTGCACGTGAACCCATCGTCCTCGAAGCACGACAAGACATCCCCCGTGCGGCGGTTGAAGCGCTCCATCGGCCTTGTGCTGATGCCTGCGCTCCTGCTGGGTGGCGGCATGGCCCTTGTGCCGGGAAGTGCCTTTTCCACGCCGGCAACGGCAGGAAACCTCATGATTGCGCCGAACCTTGAAAGCTTCACGCTGGATAACGGTTTGCAGGTGGTGGTCATCCCGGACCGCCGGGCGCCGGTTGTCACCCACATGATCTGGTACAAGGTCGGTTCCGCCGATGAACCGGAAGGTCAGTCAGGTGTTGCGCATTTTCTCGAACATTTGATGTTCAAGGGTACACACGACCATCCCAACGGAGAATTCTCCAAGATGGTTGCCGATCGTGGTGGCCAGGAGAACGCCTTCACCAGCACCGACTACACTGCCTATTTCCAGAAAGTCGCCAAGCAGCATCTGCCGCTCATGATGAAGCTGGAAGCCGACCGGATGGAGAACCTGGTTCTGAGCGACGAAGTCGTGACGCCGGAACGGGACGTGGTTCTGGAAGAGCGGCGCATGCGGGTCGACAGTGAACCCGGTTCCCGGCTGCAGGAGGCGCTGAATTCCATCACCTTCGTCAACCACCCCTACGGCTCACCCGTCATCGGCTGGCAGAGCGAAATCGAAGCGCTCAACAAGGAAGCTGCGATCGCCTTCTACGACCGGTTCTACACGCCCAACAACGCGGTGGTGGTAATTGCCGGAGATGTGGACGTTGATGCGGTTCGCAAGCTTGCGCAGGAAACCTACGGCAAGGTTGCCCGGCGCGCAGAGCCTGGAGAACGCCTCCGGCCGGCCGAACCGCCGCTTGCGGGTGAAAGACGCATTGCCGTTTCCGATCCGCGGGTGCGCCAGGAGTCCCTGTCGCAAATCTGGATCGTGCCGAGCCAGACCACCGGCGAAGGCCGCACGCCGGAGGCGCTGGACATTCTGTCGTATATTCTGGGCGAAGGGCCTTCCAGCCGCCTGCACAAGGCACTGGTTCTCGACCAGGAAGCCGCCCTCAGCGCCGGCGCCTATTATCAGGGCAGCGCCCTTGATAACGGCCGCTTCGGTCTCTACGCCGTGCCGCGCCCCGGTTACACGCTGGAAGACATGGAACGGCTGATAGCGACCGAACTTCAGAAACTGCTCGAGACCGGCGTCACGGAAGAAGAAGTTGAACGCGCCCGAAACAGCATGGTCGCCAGCGCGATCTACGCCCAGGACAGCCAATCCGGCCTGGCACGCCTTTTCGGCGGTGCCCTGACAACTGGGCAAACGATCGAAAACGTCCAGACCTGGCCTTCGCAGATACAGGCTGTCACCCCTGAAGATGTCCTGGATGCGGCCCGCACCTATCTCGCCGGCCTCCCCGTGGTCGGAGAGTTGCGCATGGAACCGCCCGTCGTGCCCGATGCCGCCCAATCCGATGCGCCCCAGACGAAGGACAAGTCCTGATCATGGCACACACCCTCTTCTCCCTGCGCGGTCCGGTCTCCGCCCTCGCTTTGTCGCTTGTCGCCCTGCTTGGCCTGATGAGGCTGGCGCAGGCCGTCGAGATCCAGGAAGTCACCAGCCCCAAAGGCATCACAGCCTGGCTGGTAGAAGACCATACCGTGCCTATCATTGCGCTCGATTTTTCCTTCGACGGTGGCTCCGTGCAGGACCCTGTCGGAAAGGAAGGCCTGACGCGCCTGCTCGCCGCAACGCTGGACGAAGGCGCGGGTGAAATGGATTCCGAGACCTTCCAGGCCAAGCTGGAAGAACTTGCCATCAGCATCAACTTCAGCACCGGCAAGGACCGGTTCTACGGCAGCTTGCGGACCCTGACGCCAACCCTTGACGAGGCCAGTGACCTTCTGGCCCTCGCCGTGAACGAGCCGCGCTTCGACGAAGCCCCGGTGGAGCGGATGAAGGCCCAGCTGTCGCAAAGGGCGAGACGCAACGAAAGCGATCCGGATGCGATTGCCGGAAGAGCCCTTGCCGAAGCAATGTTCGGTGATCACCCCTACGCCCGGCCAACGCTTGGCACCGCCGAAACACTGGCCGGCCTGAACGCGGACGACCTTGCAAACCAGCAGGGCAAGCTTCTCGCCCGCAAGGGGCTGATCATCGGTGTCGTCGGTGCGATCGATGCTGAAACCCTCGCCGGAATTCTCGATAAGGTCTTTGCTCCTCTGCAGGAGGAAGGACAGCTGGTGCAGATTGCCGATTTCGAACCGCAATTCGGAACCGGAGTAAACCAGCAGCTGGCGGTACCGCAAACCACGATCCTGCTCGGTCTTCCCGGACTGACACGTGACGATCCCGACTATCAGGCCGCCTTTGTGATGAACCACATTCTGGGTGGCGGCACCTTCACCTCCTGGATGTATGAAGAAGTGCGGGAAAAGCGCGGGCTTTCCTACGGCGCCGGCACATCTCTTTCTCCTTACGCACACACGGGCCTTCTGATCGCCAATGCTGCGACCAAGGCGGACCGGGCGGACGAGACGGTGAAGATCATGTTGGAACAGATCAGTCGCATGGCCGAAACCGGACCGAGCGAAGACGAATTACAGTCTGCCAAACAGTATCTGACCGGCTCTTACCCTCTGCGCTTCGACAGTTCCGGCAAGATTGCCCGGCAGTTGGTCGCTCTGCAGAATGCAGAACTGGGGATCGATTATTTCGACCGCCGCAACAGCGAGATCGAGGCTATTTCACTGGACGACGTCAAACGGGTGGCCAAACGCCTGCTGGCCGACAAGGCTCCGACAGTGGTGACCGTCGGCCCGAAACAGGGGTAGCCCCAAAGCAACAACGACACTGCCTCAATGACAAACGCCCCGGCTCAAACCGGGGCGTTTTTGATTTTGCCTGCCAGACTGAAGTGCGATCATCACTGCTCGAGCCTGGGACCAGCCTTCAAGGCAGAAAATGTGCATTCGAGACAGGCATTGCGACCCGCCTGTCCGGGGTGACACAGGAGGATCCAGGTCGGCACTTGAAAAGGCCGAGTGGAAAAGCCCTCAAGCCGCCTGCTTTTGCCATATGGCGGCAGACCACTGTCATGGGCTGCTCCGCCGGCTCACGGCGGCTGAAATGTCGAAGCAGGTTATCGTTTCGGAAACGCGGAAGCGCCTTGCGCGGATCAACCGGCGGCAGACCGTCTCGGGCCGGGAGCAGGTGCGCCCTGCAGCACTTCCGCACGCACCGGGCGCGGCGGCGAGAACAGGTTGCCCTGAGCGAGCTTGACGTCGTAGTCGAGCAACTCCAGCACCTGGGATTCCGTTTCCACATGGTCAGTGATCAACTGCATGCCATAGCGATGAAGCAGGTCGCCGAAATCGGACGGATGGATGTGGCCGTGTTTGGCTTCGCGGCGCCCGATGAGATAGTCGGCGTGCAGCTTGCCGTATTTGAAACCCCGGCCCGCCAGGGAGTTGAAGTCCATCTTCATGTCCGCGATCTGGTCGACGGAGAAGCGGAACCCGGCTTCGAACAGCGAACTCAGGCTTTCAAGCTCCATCCCGCCCATCTGGGCGACATCGTCCTGGGAGAATTCGAACACAAGCACATCGGCCAGATCCTGGTTCGCCTTCACGAATTCCAGGAAGCCGGGGAAGAAGGTTTCGTCAACCAGCGACTGCGACGAGATATTGCAGAACAGGATGGCATTGCGATTGCGCGAGGTCAGGCGGCGCACGACCTGGATGGAGCGGAACAGCAGCAGATTGTCGATCCGGGCTATCTGGCCTGAGAGAACCGCTTCCGGAATAAAAGCCGATGCTTCGATCAGGTTGCCACCGTTATCACGCAGGCGAGTGAAGGCTTCATAGTACTTCACCTGGCGCTGCGGCAGTGTCACGATCGGCTGCAGGTGGAGCTCCACCCGGTTGGCATTGAGTGCCGACGTGATCAGTTCGCGCATGGCCATGTTCGGCTTCGGCTTTTCGGCCGGCATCGCGGTACGTGCGGCAAGGCGCTGGTCGGGTTCATCCGGCAGATCGAATGCGTAATCCTGCTGCTGGTGGTTCGGCTGTTCCTTTACCGGAACATGACCCAGCTTATCCTCGAGACGCGGCGCGTGCACACCATAGCGTCGATCGAAATCGTTCATGTCCCGGCGCGGTGCAGCCGCTGGTGCATAGGGCTCCTGCATGCCGTTGTCCGCTTCATGAGAAAAGGACGCAGGGGCGTGCTGCTGGCGCTGCGGGGCCTGCGCAGGCTGCTGAACCGGAGGCCAGTTCTGCGGCGCCTGATAGGTGGACCGGCGTTCTTCCTGGTAGGTCTCCTGCGGCTGCTGATAACGTGGCAGGCTTGGCATCTGCGGTGGCGGTGCGATGGCCTGCTGGTCCTCGACCCTCGCTTCAAGGTCGGACATGGCCTCGGCCATCTGCTTGACCAAGGTGCCCAGAACTTCAACTTCAGCAAACAGAGGGTCGATTTCGGCGCGGGTACGGCGCGGCATGGTGTGTTCCATGCCCGTGAGCCTGCCTTCGAGATTGCCGACATCCTCGTCCAGATCCGCCATGCGCTCTTCAAGACGGTCGACCGCTTCACTCACCGCGCCGCGGTCGCGTGCACGACCGATCAGCAGGTGGATCAGGATCATGGTGCACATGAGCGCAAGCGACAGGGAAACAGCTTCGCCGAACGGCCGTCCGAACTGGAAGACCAGAACTGTCGCAGACGACAGCGCGATCACGGCCATGCAAATTGCTACGAATATGGTCCCTGTCCGCCCCATGGTATTCGAAAGTTCCAACGCGAATCAAAAGTTACTGGTTAATCATGCCTTAAGAACCATGCGTGGCCGAATCTACAACCGCCTTGCGGTATGGAATCCGTGACTTGTCCCCGACTATGGTTGATGCGTCACGGTATTTCGGCGTTTTTCGCTCCTCACGCAGCGTTCACAGTGTCTCAAACAGCTCACAACCACAAGTCTCCCACTCACCCGCTGGACGCACCGGGCAATGACGTCCCCATGACTTTTTGACCGTTGCATTCGGTAGTACTTCGTCTAAATTTACGTAAGGGAAGCTACTTCACGGCGGATCAGTCAACAGGTCTAGCAGGGGGCTGATATGCATGCAGCCGAACAAACGACATATCGGGCATCGTGCGAAAATTCGCCGGATGCGAAGATAGACCAGCCTGCCAAGGACCGCCCCGCACCCGAGGCCTCAACTTCTCTCAAGTCAGGTGAAGCGGCGGCCCCGAACACAGTGCAGGAGCAACTTCCCTGCGAGGAGCAGATCAAGGCCGCGCTCATCAACACCCTGAAAAGCTCCGAATTCCAGTCCGCGCCCCAACTGCGCGCCTTCCTGGGGTTTGTCGTGCATGCCACGCTGAACAGACAACAGGAAAAGATCAAAGGCTATACGATTGCGGTTGAAGCGCTCGGGCGGCCGGAAGACTTCAATCCGGTGACGGACCCTATCGTACGCGTCGAGGCCGCCCGCCTGCGGCGCAGGCTAGAGAAATACTATGCCGGATCCGGTGCCAACGACCCCGTGCGCATCACCATTCCCAAAGGCAGCTATGCACCGGAGTTCCAACCGGCGCACGCCGGATCGTTGCCGGATTGTGCAGCAGACCTTGCCACCAAAGATGCACCAAACGGGGACCTGGCCGGTAAACATTTCGCGCCGGATACGATGGCTCATCCGCACCTTGAAACAGGTGGGGTGTCGGGAACCGTGGACGAGCATGATGCCTTCCGGCCGCCTGCACGTGCCTTGCGCACCGGAACCAACGCACCGGGTGGAACCGGCCTTCCGGAAGTCTTCCGAAAGCTGCAACGCGCATTGGCACATCCCGTTGACCTTTGGCTGGTGTTCGCCCTCTGCCTTGCCAGTTTCCTGGCAGGATACCTGTCGGCCGGCCTTTGATTTCTCAGGTCTGACCGGTCTTCGACATATCCACCACACACTGCCTGAGCTGGAATATTTTGCTCACTTCGGCCCTTTTCTGTGCCGAAAGCGAAGATCGCCTGCAATTTGCGTCATCTGACAACGCTTTGTTTACCCTGTTCGGAGAATTATCAAATTGACGAATCTTTCGATATTCGAATGACCCGTATCCAGCGATGGGAGTTACCCAGCAATGGGGAGTAATGAGGGCAAAGAGCTGCCTGTTATAGTACGCGTACTTGACGCAACGGCCTCCGAGGCTGCCCGCACCTCTGCGGTCTGCGCCAAGCTGTCTCACGCCTGTACGGACCCCATCCTGTACACGGAATCCTCGTCCTGCCTGCAGGACCTTGCAGACAAGACCACCGACATTCTGATCATCGATCTGGAAACCATCGGTGGCGACGAAGCCCTGGAAGCCTATGCGGTTCGCTGTCCCAAGGCGGTCATCATCGCGGTTTCGGCCAAGGGGTCTGTCTCGCGGGCCGTCAGCGCGATGCGCGCCGGAGCCCATGATTTCCTGACCAAGCCCTTCTCGCTCGATGCGCTTGCGTCCAAGATTTCCTTCCAGCTGAAACAAAGAAGGCCCGTTCAACCGGTTGCTCCCGCAGCACCGCAGAGTGTCCAGCCTGTCGTTTCAATGCCGGAGCTTTCAGCACCTCCGCTTCGCGCCGCACACATCAGGACCGAAAGCTCCGGAACGAACCGCCTGGTGGGCACCTCCGCCCAGATGCGCGACATCCACGACCAGATCGGTCGCATGGCGCCGTCGCAGGCTCCGGTCTTCATTACCGGAGAGTCCGGAACGGGCAAGGAACTGTGCGCCGCTGCGGTTCACGAATTATCCGAGCGCCGGTCCAACCGTTTCGTCACCTTGAACTGCGCGGCCATTCCGCGAGACCTCATTGAGAGCGAGATCTTCGGATATGTGCGCGGCGCCTTTACCGGAGCTGCAGACAACCGTGCGGGCGCGGCCGAACAGGCCGATGGCGGCACGCTGTTCCTGGACGAGATCGGCGAGATGGACCTTCTCCTGCAGAGCAAGCTGTTGCGCTTCCTGCAGACGGGGACGTTCCAGCGCCTCGGCGACACACATACCCGCAAGGTGGACGCGCGCATCATCTGCGCCACAAACCGGAACCCGGTTCAGGAAATATCCGCCGGCCGCTTCCGCGAAGACCTTTACTACCGGCTGCACGTGCTGCCGATCCACATGCCGCCTCTCAGAGAGCGCCGCGACGATATCCTGCCGCTCGCCGAAACCTTCCTTGAACGCTATTCGGCGGAAGAACGGCGCGGTTTCAGAGGATTTGATGCGGACGCGGAAGCGCGGATCATTTCCTATCCCTGGCCGGGCAACGTTCGCCAGCTTGAGAACACCATCCGGCAGATCGTTGTCATGAATGACGGTGCCGCTGTCACCTACGACATGCTGCCGCTGATCATTCGCGACCAGAGCAGCCGGCCGGGCACCTTGATCGACCTGTCCCGCGAGCGATCGCGCGTGGCGCCGCCAAGCCGGCCGTTCGGAACCATCGAGCCACTTTGGGCCCAGGAGCGGCGCATCATCGAAGACGCTCTTGATGCCTTTGACGGCAACATCGCCATGGCGGCAGCAGCCCTTGAGATCAGCCCTTCCACTATCTACCGAAAGCGTCAGTCCTGGACAGCCCGCAGCATGTAAATGCCCGGACCGGCGACACGTTAACCGCAATCGGGTTTTCTACTTTCGCGGATAACGAGTAGAGTACAGCTAAATCCGGCGTTTACCGCGCCGCACACATTGCCTTGTTTAATCGGACAAGTCGGTTTATATCGGCAAAATCGCTGAAAACGACAAGATTTAAAGGCGTGCGGGGATATAGATGATGCTGGTGGGAAAATGTGCTTTTCGGCAGACGCTGTCTGCTGTTCTGATTGCAACCGGACTGTCTGCTGGACAGCTGTCCGCGCAGGCCCAATCCCCCGCCAGCCCTCCTGAAGCTTTCCAGAACGCACTTGCCGCCTATGACCAGGCATGGACTGCCGCCGGTCTTTCGTTCACGGCCGCAACCTTCGCTTCCAGCCCGAGCACCGGATATGGCGAGTATACGCCGCGCGCTGACGCGACGTTTGCCGATGGTGAAGCGCTGTCTGTCTACGCGGAACCAGTCGGTTACGGCTTTCAGGAAACCGAAGACGGTTATGCCTATGAGCTGACCGCGGACTACAGACTGCTGACCAAATCCGGCCAGGTTCTGGCCGAACAGGAGAACTTCGCGACCTTTTCCGGCAGCGGCCGGTCCAAGCAGCGTGAACTTTCCGCGGCCCTCACGTTTCAGTTCAGCGGCCTGCCGGCCGGCGATTACCAGCTGGAAACGAGCTTCACCGACGAAATTGGCGGCAAAACGAGCGCCTTTACACTGCCTTTCAGCGTTTCCGGCGCGAATTGAGCCGGGCTCGCTGACGCAGTAGCAGCGACGCCATAATTCCGCCTCCCCGGTCTGTTGACTACCCCATAGGCGCAACGCGACCGATTGCGATTAAATTCTCGTCACAAAGCATTGACAAGCTGAGCACAGCTACATAAATCCATGGCGCTGTTAGCACTCGCTGTTAAGGAGTGCTAATTGGTGACGGGAGGCAATTTCCTTCCGTGCAACGCAACCCAATGTTCATGTCTCGCGCGCTGCCTATTGCGTGGGGCGCGCTCATGAGAGGAAACAGTGTTATGGCATTTCGTCCACTGCACGACCGTGTCGTCGTTCGCCGCGTAGATTCTGAAGCAAAGACTGCTGGCGGCATCATCATTCCGGACACCGCTAAGGAAAAGCCGCAGGAAGGCGAAATCATCGCCATCGGCACCGGCGCCCGCAAGGACAACGGCGAGATCGTTCCGCTCGACGTCAAGGCTGGTGACCGCGTTCTGTTCGGCAAGTGGTCCGGCACCGAAGTCAAGATCGACGGTGAAGACCTCCTGATCATGAAGGAATCCGACATCATGGGCGTGATCGCGTAACCAGCCGCGAACCGCTTCTGATTTCAACCTGTTCCAAAAGAGTGAGACGATCACATGTCTGCTAAAGAAGTAAAATTCTCCTCCGACGCACGTGAGCGCATGCTGCGTGGTGTCGACACCCTCGCAAACGCCGTCAAGGTGACCCTCGGCCCGAAAGGCCGTAACGTCGTTCTCGACAAGGCTTTCGGCGCACCGCGCATCACCAAGGACGGTGTGTCTGTTGCCAAGGAAATCGAACTGGAAGACAAGTTCGAAAACATGGGCGCCCAGATGGTGCGCGAAGTGGCTTCCAAGACCAACGACATCGCTGGCGACGGCACCACCACCGCGACCGTTCTGGCTCAGGCCATCGTCAAGGAAGGCGCCAAGGCTGTTGCAGCCGGCATGAACCCGATGGACCTGAAGCGCGGCGTTGATCTTGCTGCTGCTGAAGCCGTCAAGGCTCTGACCGCTGCCTCCAAGACCATCACCACCTCTGGTGAAGTTGCACAGGTCGGCACGATCTCCGCTAACGGCGACGAGCAGGTCGGCAAGGACATTGCCGAAGCCATGCAGAAAGTCGGCAACGAAGGCGTGATCACCGTCGAGGAAGCAAAGTCCCTCGAAACCGAACTCGAAGTCGTTGAAGGCATGCAGTTCGACCGCGGCTACCTGTCTCCTTACTTCGTCACCAATGCTGACAAGATGATGGCTGACCTGGAAAAGCCGTACATCCTGCTGCACGAGAAGAAGCTTTCCAACCTGCAGGCCATGCTGCCGATCCTGGAAGCTGTTGTTCAGTCTTCCCGTCCGCTGCTGATCATTGCTGAAGACGTTGAAGGCGAAGCACTTGCTACCCTCGTCGTCAACAAGCTGCGTGGCGGCCTGAAGATTGCTGCTGTCAAGGCTCCGGGCTTCGGCGACCGCCGCAAGGCCATGCTGGAAGACATCGCGATCCTGACCGGCGGCACCGTTATCTCCGAAGATCTCGGCATCAAGCTGGAAAACGTGACCCTCGACATGCTCGGCACCGCCGAGAAGGTGTCCATCACCAAGGAAAACACCACCATCGTTGACGGTGCTGGCTCCAAGGACGACATCAACGGCCGCGTTTCCCAGATCAAGGCTCAGATCGAAGAAACCACTTCCGATTACGACCGTGAGAAGCTCCAGGAGCGTCTTGCAAAGCTCGCAGGCGGCGTTGCCGTTATCCGCGTTGGCGGTGCGACCGAAATCGAAGTGAAAGAGAAAAAAGACCGCGTCGACGACGCTCTGAACGCAACCCGCGCTGCCGTTGAAGAAGGCATCGTCCCGGGTGGCGGTACCGCTCTGCTGCGCGCCAAGAAGGCAGTTGAAGGCCTGGCCTCCGACAACGCCGACATCGCAGCTGGTATCAAGATCGTCCTGCGCGCTCTGGAAGCTCCGATCCGTCAGATCGCTGAAAACGCTGGTGTCGAAGGCTCCATCGTTGTTGGCAAGATCCAGGAAAACGACGATCCGTCCTTCGGCTTCAACGCTCAGACCGAACAGTTCGTCAACATGATCGAAGCTGGCATCATCGACCCGACCAAGGTTGTTCGTACTGCTCTGCAGGACGCAGCTTCCGTCGCTGGTCTGCTGATCACCACCGAAGCCATGGTTGCTGAACTGCCGAAGAAAGACGCTCCGGCAATGCCGGGCGGCGACATGGGCGGCATGGGCGGCATGGGCTTCTAAGAAGCCCAAAGCTCACAAGCTTTGCAGAAAGGGCGGTCTTCGGACCGCCCTTTTTTCTTGGCCGCCCATCATCTCACGCTTGTACTGCAAGGCAGCCCAGGGCTGGCATGGGTTTCCAGAAAACTGAACAGCAACTCAACCAACGGAAGCGCTTGCCCTTCTTGCTACCTCTGTGTTTTCATATCGGTACAAGATAGCCCTGCTCTTCGCGCATCCTTCAAATGTCCAGCCCAGCCAATGTCTTTCGAGAACTGCACGAGACCGGGTGCTTTATCGTGCCCAACCCGTGGGATGCCGTATCCGCCAGGCTGTTGGCGCACTGTGGCTTCAAGGCTCTGGCCACCACGTCGTCGGGGTATGCCTTCACGACAGGCCGGCGCGATAGTTCCCGGCAAATTTCCAGGCAGGAAGCGGTCGACCACGCATTGGCATTGTCCCGTACGACTGGCCTTCCCGTAACGCTGGACGGAGAAGACTGTTTTGCAGACACACCGGAAGGTGTCGCGGAGACGGTCGCACGTGCCGCGAAAGCCGGGCTTGCCGGCATCTCGATAGAAGATCGCGACACGTCCAACCCTGGTCGTATAAGACCATATTCGGAAGCTCTCGAGCGCGTTCACGCCGCTGTCTTGGAGGCCCGGAAATCCGGGATCGTCCTGACGGCTCGCGCCGATGGTCTCAGCAAGAGAGCCTATGACCTCGATGAGGTTCTTCGCCGTCTGTCCGCTTTTGCCGAAGCAGGGGCAGACGTCGTCTACGCCCCGGGCCTACCTGATCTTGAAGCCATACGGACGGTCTGCGCATCGGTACCTGTTCCGGTCAACCATGTCATCGGGCAAGGTGCAACGGGCCTGTCCTTCGACCAACTCGCAGACGCTGGCGTGCGGCGGATCAGTCTTGGCGGATCATTTACCCGCGCGGCTCTCAGTGCGATCAATACACTGGGTCAAACCATCGCCGCGGGAGATTTTACCAGCCTTGATGCTGCTCCCGCCTGGTCTAAGCTTTGTTAGATGCCAAAGCCCAACACCCGCCTCGCCCGGCGACAGATCAGGGCCGCGAGATTGACAACATACCAACTGGTCGGTATTTTTTGATTGCCTGGTGGCCGATCGGCAAAACCACTGGCTATGGCCACAGGCAAATCAGCCACGGCTGCACCTGAAATCGGCCTGAACACACCGCTGTTTCCAACTACCGGTCAATAGAGGAACCATTATGCCACTGTCCCCAGGACTTCGTTTTCTGTCTGTACTTTGCGGTGTCGCAGCGGTGCTGTTGCCATCACTTGCTGCAAATGCAGGTGACGCCGCGACGGCTCTACCGGCAGGTAGTTACAAGATCGACAAATTCCATTCGACGCTCATATTCCGGGCAAATCACCTCGGCTTTTCGTACTACAGCGCGTCCTTTGCTGACTTTGACGCCGCGCTGGAACTCGATCCCGCTGATCCGGCCAACGCCAGCCTGAGCGTCGACATAAACGTCGCATCCCTGCATCTGACGGCAACGCCACCTGATGGCTTTCGCGACATGCTGCTTGGCCCGGACTGGCTGAATGCAGGAGATCACCCGAAGATCACCTATCGCTCGACCAGCATTGAACTAACCGGCGCTGAAACTGCCGTCGTGACAGGCGACCTGACATTCAGGGGTGAAACGCGGCCAGTTGAGCTCGACGTGCGTTTCAACGGCGGTTATCCGGGCCTGGCGGTTTACGACCCACAGGCTCGGATCGGATTTTCCGCAACTGGTACGCTGAGAAGGTCCGATTTCGGCATGTCCTACGGACTTCCGCCAGAAGGCTCCAACCTCGGGGTGGGGGATGATGTTGAGTTCGTTATCGAAACGGAGTTCAGCGGCCCACCGCTGAAAGAGGCTGAAGGGCAGTAGTACGGTCGGCATCCGTTCCTCATTCGTGACCGATTCACAGGGTTTTCGGAACCTTAGCCGCCTCTGACGGTTTTCTTCCAGGAACTGAAACATGGAGAGACCGATGGCACAGAGTATGCGACAGACTGCGTCAGACCAGTATGAGAATGCCGATCAGCTCAACAGGACGATCGCTCAGGAAGCCCAAACCGATCAGGAACTGGAATCCCAGGTTCCCCCGGTTTCCAGATACGGCACCATCTGGCGGGTCGCAGCGGTGATCATCCTGCTGCTGGCATTGCTGACTTCGGTCGTCTTCCTGGCCTGATCGACACCGTTTAACGTTAGTCGCGCGAAGAAATGTTGACCGCCTTCTGGCTTGCCGGACGGCTCATGCAGGTGTCGACCCAGCGAACCACATTGGTGTGGGACGCGAAGTCGGTCACCTCTCCGGCCTCGTAGAAGCCGTTGAGATTTCGCGCCCAGGGCCAGCAGGCCATGTCTGCGATGGTATAGTCGCTCCCCATGATGAAATCGCACCCAACCAGCTGCCGATCCAGAACGCCAAGCAGGCGTTTCGTCTCGTCCCGGTATCGCTCGAAAGGCCGACGGTCTTCATAGTCCCGGCCCGCGAATTTGTGGAAGAAGCCCAACTGCCCCGCCATCGGGCCAAATCCACCCATCTGCCACATCAGCCACTGCAGCGTTTCGGCGCGCCTTGCCGGCCCCTGCGGCAGGAACTTGCCCGACTTTTCCGCCAGATAAATCAGGATCGCGCCGGATTCCCACAAAGGCAGCGGCTCGCCGCCTGGGCCGTGCGGATCGATGATTGCCGGGATCTTGTTGTTCGGATTGAGCGACAGGAATTCCGGGCTCAACTGGTCATTGCTGCCGAAATCGACCACATGCGGCTCATATGGCAGGCCCGTTTCTTCCAGCATCGCCGAAACCTTGATGCCGTTGGGCGTCGGCAGCGAATAGAGCTGAATACGGTCAGCGTGTTTGGCAGGCCATTTGCGGGAGATCTCGAAGTCAGACAGATCGGTCATGGAGCCCTCTTTAGGGATTGCAGGTCCCGACCCCTGTCAGGATTACGCATAGATATAGCGCAGCTTCGCCCGGCGCAAACTCACAGTCCGCCGACAATGAGAGTTGGTGTTTCGCCGCCGCCGCAATATACCTGCCACGACAGACATCGGGCGGGTGCCGAAAGAAGCCACATAGCCCCAGGACGACGCAGGAGACACCAATGGCGGACGACAAAGAAGCCCGAATCGAGAAGCTCGAGATCGATCTCGCTCATGCGCTCAACACCATTGATGAACTGAATACGGTCGTCTTCGATCAGGGCCGCCAGCTGGACAGGCTCAACCGGCTCGTCACCAACATGACAGACCAGGTTACGGAACTGATGGAGAACGTTCTGCCCGGCCACCAGATTGAAAAGCCGCCGCATTACTGATCTTCGCCGAGGGCGTCACCTGATCGCGCTCTTGGGGCACACGTCCGGCCAGCCCTTGCGCGCAGGCATCCTCATTTGATCCAGGCCATGGCGTTCCTCGCTCGAAACGTTATTGTGGCGGCAGATCCGGCAAGGGTGTGCCATGCGCTTTTTGAAACTTTTGATATTTGTTCTGCTGATCGCGGGAGCCGTCGCGGGCTCACTTTGGTGGTTCAAGAAACCGCCGGAAGTGCAGACCGTGATGCCGACGACCGGGCGGGCAGCCGAAGTGGTCTATGCCACCGCAGTCGTTGAACCCGTCCGATGGGCGAAGGTTACCAGCATCATCCGCGAGCGGATCGTCTCGCTGTGCGGCTGCGAGGGTGATCAGGTCCAGAAAGGCGACCAGCTGGCGGAACTGGACAGCGGCGATGCCCGTGCCACGCTTGCCGAACTGGAAGCCCGCCAGGAGCTGGCGCAATCCGACAAGGAACGTGCGCTGCAACTACTGGAACGCCGCGTCGTCAGCCAGCAGGTTTACGACAAGGCCCAGAACGAACTGATCCGCATCAACGCCATTACGGCGGCCCAGAAGGAACGGCTGCGCGACTATGTCATCGTGGCCCCCATGGACGGCATGGTTCTGAGGGCGGACGGGTCGGTGGGGGAAGTTGCCGAACCCGGTGAAATTCTCTTCTGGATCGGTCAGCCGTCCCCCCTTCAACTGGTGGCGGAAGTCAACGAGGAGGATATTCCCAAGGTCGCCAAGGGTCACAAGGCGCTGATCCGTGCAGATGCCTTTCCGGGAAAGGAACTGACGGCCGAAGTTGCCAGCATCACTCCGAAAGGCGATCCGGTTCTGAAGAACTACCGGGTCTATCTCGATCTCCCGGAAGACACGCCGCTGCGCATCGGCATGACTGCCGAGATCAATATCGTCACCTCGGAGAAGGACGACGCGCTGCTTCTGCCGACCGCGGCCTTCGACGGCTCGAAACTGCTGACGCTGGATGGGGATAACAAAATCGTTCTGCTGGAGGTCGAAACCGGGATCAAGGGCACCCGCGCCACGGAAGTGCTGAAGGGGATCACCGGAGACAACCGGGTCGTCTTTCCCTATAACCCGGATCTGGCAGAAGGACAGAAGGTCAGGCCGGTTCCCGGAGACGGCAAATAATGCTTCTCCTGCGCATCGCCTCCACCCACATTCGCAACCGCTTGCGCCAGACCATTGTCTCAACGCTTGGCGTCGCACTTGGTGTCGGATTTTCGGTGGCGATGGCGAGCCTCATGGAAGGGTCTCAGCGGGATTTTACCGCAACACTGATCGACGCCATTCCCCATGTGGAGATCCTGGACGAGCAACGCGCACCGGCGGAACAACCGGCCAGTGCAGTCTATGACGCTGTCACCTATCATGGTCTCAGACCGAAGGAAGACCTTCGCGGCATCCGAAATCCGACCGAAGCGCTTGCCTCGCTGCGCGACTGGGTGAACGGATCGATGGCGCAGCGTCTGAGCGGCCAGGCGGTGCTGCGCTATGCCGGACAGGACATCGGCATGACCCTGGTTGGTGTGGAACCCAAGCGCGAACTGACCGTCTCCAAGATCGGCGAGGATATGCGCCAGGGCTCCTTCGAGGACCTGGACACGACGTCAAATGGCCTCGTTGTCGGCGACAAGGCCGCGGAACGGCTGGGGGCGGACCTGGGCGATACCGTGACCCTGACATCCGCAAACGGTGTCGCCAAGCGCTTCAAGATCGTCGGCCTGTTCCACAGCGGCATCACCACCAGCGACGAAGGGCTTGCCTATGCGCCGTTGAAAGCCGTGCAGATCCTTCTGGAAAAACCGGACGTCATCAATTCGATCGCAATCCACCTCAATTCCATCGCCGAAGCCAACGCGGTTGCCGCACGGGCCGAGCGGCAGCTCGGCTACAAGGCGGTTTCCTGGGAAGAGGCCAACGAGGGGCTGATGGAGGCCTTCTTCGTACGCAACGTGATCATGTACACGGTTGTCGGGGCCATTCTGGTGGTAGCCGGCTTCGGCATCTTCAACATCGTCTCGACGATCGTGCACGAAAAGGCGCGTGATATCGCGATCCTGAAGTCACTGGGATTTCCGGAAGTCGATATTCAGCAGATCTTCGTGCTCGAGGGACTTGTGATCGGTATCCTGGGAGCTATTGCAGGTTCGGCGCTCGGCTTCGGACTGTCGAGCTATCTCGCGTCGGTCAAATTCGAATTTACCCAGGACGTGGAGATGACCCACCTGCCGATCTATTTTTCCGCCCTGCACTACATCATAGCCTGCCTGTTGGCGCTGTTTTCATCCGGGATCGCCGGCTACATTCCCGCCAGGAAAGCCGCCCGGCTCAATCCTGTCGACATAATCCGAGGGGCGACATGACCCCTTCCCCGGAAAAACAGACGGCTCCCGGCGACGTTCTGCTGGAAGCGAGCAACCTCACCCGCATCCTGCCGGCCATCGTGCCGGTGACACTGGTACAGGATGTCAGCTTTCAGGTTGGCGAGGCGGAGTTCGTTGCCATTACCGGTCCGTCCGGTTCCGGGAAATCGTCGCTTCTGTATCTGCTTGGCCTCCTCGACAGGCCGACGTCAGGCGAGGTCCGGATAGACGGCCTTCCCACTCATGCGCTGACATCTGCCGAAATGGCGCATCTTCGCTTGGAAAAACTCGGCTTCGTCTTTCAGTTTCACTTCCTGCTACCGGAATTTACCGCACTGGAAAACGTGATGATACCGATGCAGCGGCTCGGCAAACGCAGCCCCAAGGCCCAACTCGACCATGCGACGGAGCTTCTGGCGGCGCTGGGTCTGGAAGAGTTTCTTCACCGCCGCCCGGAGCAATTGTCCGGCGGGCAGCGACAGCGCGTCGCTGTCGCCCGGGCACTTGCCAATTCACCGCAGCTGATCCTTGCTGATGAGCCGACCGGCAGTCTCGACAGTGTATCGACGGAACAGGTGTTCGAAAGTCTTCAGGCCATTGTGAAGACCGAAAGGACCACCGTCGTCGCCGTTACCCATGATATCGATCTCGCCGACAGGATGGACCGGCGTATTCATCTGGTCGACGGCCGCATCGATTACGACCGGCACCACCAAAGGGAAGAAGCACCCGGCTTGGGCGCATAATTTTCGGCCTGAGTAGCCGGCACCGGTTTCAGGCGACTTGAGGCTCATGCACCGGCTGGACTATCGCCAGCAGCATCAAAAGCGCAACAGGTATCGCAAGCGCCCAGAACCCCATGACGGTCATCAGGAAACTCGCCAGGAGGCCTCCGGCCGCGAAGGCCATCAGGACGAAGGCCTGGTGACGGATCCGGGAGCGGCTGTCGGGCCGCGTTTCGGGATGCGTGAAATAGTCGGCGATGCCGAGCACAAGCTTCAGCGTATTGCCGGTCATGATGGTCGTGGGAACATGCCTGTTGAGCAGGGTCAGCATGATGACGTTCTGCAACGACATGGCCACGGTCGAAAACCCGACAGCCGTCAGAGTGACGGCAGACAACGGTCCTCCGGCTGACGGATCTCCAAGACCGGCGACGAACATGAAGCCCGCCACCAGCAAAGCTTCGAGCGCAAACAGATGCCGGACGGCAATCCTGTTTTTGCGCACCAGCGCAGTGACCGAAACGAACCAGAAGAGAGTCGAACCGAAGAAAACCGCGAGCACGAAAACCTTCAGGGCCGCGTTTTGCCCCTGGTGAAACACCTCCGTGCACAAGACGACAAGCGTTCCGGTAATGAATGCCGTGAAGGTGTGAAACAGGCCGAGAATGCAGACCACATCGATGAAGCAGGCACAAAAGGCGAGCAGGATCGGCACCAACGGCCGACTGTGATGCAACATGGATCGGTCCAATTGTGGTGCTCCCGAGCTAGTCCTTTCAGGAAGATGTGCCATGCACTGGCGGACTTGCCAAGCCGGATTGGACATGGCATAAGCGCGCCATCATCAAGAGAAGGGCTGGCGCCCTCGCCAACCTGCCGTTCCGGGCAAGGTGGTTTCCGCAACAGGGATGCGGCTGGTCAGACCCTCAACCGAGGCTTTCCGGCAACTAAGCGGTTAATTTGCATGCGCCAGTCCTCCTCGGGCAACCGATGGAGGATTTTTTGTCTCAGGACCCTTTTGCCGGACGTGCGGCAGATCTGATCGAGAACCATGTGGCGGCGAGCTCCAAGCTTGCCGGAACGGATATCTGGTGCCAGGCCGCTGAAGACTGCGTGCTGGCGCGGATCAAATCCCTGCGCATCCTGGGTGGTCTACCACGGCACAAGGCGCCGCTCAGCCAGACCGCCCGCACCGAGCGTTTGAAAACGCTGCTTCAACTGTGGGCGAACGGCTGCACCTGCGCTGTCGATGAAGACCTCTTTGCCGATATTCTCAACCGGCACGGACCCGTCAGACACTGACGGGGGTGCCCCCCGTGTGGTGCCAACGTCTGCACTCTGCCTATTTCTTTGATACAGGCGTGCTGCAACAACTCGCCCCAACCTGAGGAAGGCCGAAGGCCTGTCTCGAAGGCCCGTATCGAGTGATGGGCCGCTTTCTCATCAATATGCCGCCCATCCTTCGAGACAGCGCTGACGCGCTTCCTCAGGATGAGTTTAGGGAAATCAAGCCGGATGAGATCGCGGCGCTCAGTCCCTCTTGGGGACCGGGCGCGGCTTGCCGCCGTCATCGACGGCCACCATGGTGAAGACCGCTTCGGTCACCTTTTCACGGTGGCCGTAGCGATGGCGCAGGGCCCAGGATTCAAGCTTGATTTCCATCGACGAGTTGCCGACACGAAGGACTTCGGCATAAACGCACAGCACGTCGCCCACATGGACAGGCCGGATGAATTTCATCTTGTCGACCGCGATGGTCACGACACGTCCCTCGGCCCGCTGACCGGCTGCGATACCGCCTGCCAGGTCCATCTGCGACAACACCCAGCCCCCGAAAATATCTCCCGAGGCATTGGTGTCGGCAGGCATTGCCATGGTGCGCAATGTCAGATCGCCTGTCGGCTTTTCGTCGTACACGCCTGAGCCCCTCCGCTGATTCTCGCAAGAAGACTAGGTCATCACCTGCAAGAATAGAAGTGGTTGATCGGAGGGCCTCAGAAGGAACTGCGGATCAAGTCCACCGTCAAAGGACAAACATCAGGATTGCCATGATCCACAACGGCATGGGGGCAGCGACCCAGATCAGCAGGATCGGCAGGCCGCGATGCAGAAGGTTGGAGGTATTCATTTCGGTTGCTTTCTAGCTGAAGGCCTGGATTTCAAGGACTGTCATCGCCGAAAGGGCGACGATGCCGGTGATGAAGGCCAGTTTCGCGCTGCCGATGAGTGTGCGGCCAGCGACATCCAGTTTCGGCAGCGGCATGCCGCGCGAATCCAGATACATGGACAGAAGCATCAGCGAAAAGACGGTGAACCAGACGAACACCAGCACTTCCGCTATCAGGACAATCGTTACCAGCATGATCCGCTCCATTCAGAGGGTTGCGATGTCAGTTCGGCAGGCGGATTGGCTCCGGGGGTTCCGAAAGTGGCCAGCCACAGGCTCTGCGCGATGCGTTCGGCAATGGCCACAATCTCGTCTGCAAGGTCCGGTACGAACAATTCACGGATGACGGGCCGGAAGACACTGAGCCATTCGCCAAAATCCGTGCTTACCAGCTCCTTCTGTTTCAAGTGAGCCGGCACGGGCTTGCCCTTGTAGGCGCCGTTCTTCATCAGGACGGATTGCCAGAAGGCTTCCATCTTCGGCAGGTGCTCTTCCCACCGGCCAGCCAGACGGCCCTCGAAGATACCTCCGAGACGTGGATGCTGGCGAATGCAGCCATAGAAGGTATGCACCATCACATGGATCGCCTGTTCATCGACCTTCTCGTAACGGCGGAGCCGGTCGCCCTGGTCCGGCGTTTCGCGTCTCTTCAGCTTGTATCTGTTGGTACTGGAGTTAGGGGCTTCCATAGCCGCCTCCATAACATTCATTTAAGATGCATCTTTTAAATGGCACAGCAACCCGCTAAAATCAACATATAAGATGAATGTTTAAAGAGACCCAGCCATGCGCCTCAGTCAGGCCAGCGATTTTGCCTTGAGAATTCTGATGGCGACCGGCCAATCCGACGACCCGCAGACCGTCGACAAGCTTTCGCGGCAGCTTGGCCTTGCCAAATCACATGTCATGAAAATCGTCGCTCATCTCGCCAAGGGTGGCTATCTGGAGACGACGCGCGGGCGTGGCGGCGGGATACGGCTGGCGAAAACACCGAACATGATCCGACTGGGGGATGTCGTACGGCTGATCGAGCCGGACCTTGGCGTCGTCGCCTGCCTGAAGCCCGAGCCCACAGTCTGCGCCTTCCTGCCCCGGTGTGCCCTGAAAGGCGCAATGGCGCGCGCCTCGGAAGCCTTTCTGGAAAGCCTCAATACCGAAACGCTGGCATCCATTCTGGCCGGAACACAGATGGCATTGCCGGTCGAAACCAGCGCCTGAGGCACCCCGGCTGCAACAACGCAGACCGGGACCATCCGTTTCGAGCCTGGTTTTCCTAGAGCGTCGAAGCCTTTTCCAGGAAGTCCATCTGCTCCAGGCAGTAGTAGCCGGAAATCCGGCTGATGGTGCCTGCCCTCTTCCAGTCGTTGAGGACACGGCTGACGTTCTCGCGCGCGGCACCTGCCATGTTGGCGATATCCGCCTGGCTGAGCTTGTAGTGGATCAGCAACCGGCCATCGTCGAGCGGCTTGCCGAAGGTTTCCGCCAACTGCAGCAGGGTCTGGGCGACCCTTCCCGGCAAGGGCAGGAACGAGCGCGCCGCCAGCACATCATTGGCATGGCGCAGCCGCTTGCCGACGATCGACAGCATATGCCGGTAGACGGCCGGGTTCTCGTCGGCAAACCGCTGGAAGGCGGCCTTGTCGATGAAGGCAAGCTGGGCTTCCTTCAGGGAGATGACCGTTGCCGACCGCGGACGGCCATCAAGCAGGGCCAGTTCGCCGACAAGATCGCCAGGGCCAAGCACTGCAAGCAGCTGCTCGTCGCCTTCAACGGACAAAAGCGATACCTTGAGCGAGCCCTCCAGAACCGCGTAACAGCCGTTTCCGGGATCGCCATTTTCGAAGAGAATGGTGCCAGCCGATATTTTCATCGGCCTTGCAAGGCGCGACAGGCCGACAGCCAGTTCCGGGTCAAGCCCTTCAAGCGAAAAGCTATTTTTTAAAAAATCCTTGATTTCAGCCACACCTTACCCCTGCCAAAAGCGCTGCTGCCCGCGAAATTACAAGATCAAACGCCATCTTGTGATGCCCATCACGTGCATTCCAGCAAAATAACCCTATATCTAAGGACATGGAAGCGGGGCCGCCCCTCCCCTCTTCCGGACCTCCACGAAAAACGGCCCTGTACCCCGCAGGGCCGTTTTTTCGTTTCACCACTTCGTTAGACTCACCAGCCGATCCGAATTCGCAAGTCGGAAGCAAACCTCACAAAAGCCTGACTGCCAGCACCTTAAGCGAAAGTTCGGCGTCAGTTCAGAAAAACGTCCTTCTTCTCCAGCGTCTGAAAGAACCTCTGGCTGGAAAGAACCTCAAACTGGCATTCGCGTATTGCAATCTTCCGGCGCGGCTCGTCGCGCCGCAGGCGATCGTCAGAACGGCCGGGAATAGCAGCCACGAAACTGAGATCGCTCATGCCGTCAAAATGGTTATGCAAAAGAGCGTGCAGCGCTTCCTGATCCTCGGTCTCCGGCAAGGGATCCGCCTTGGGAAGCAGCTTCAGGCCGTGCGCCTTGGCAAGCCGTGCCAGACGGACAGCCTTGAGACCTGATTGCACCGGCGAAATCAGCAGTGGCGGTTCGGGATAATCGGCATGCTCGATCGCCTTAAGAACGATCCGCGCAAGGGACGTGCGCTCCAACAGACCTTCACGCACCGCCACGAAATCCGGCTGACGTTTCATCAACACACTGTAGCGGGCAAGCTGAGCCTGGGCTTCCTCCTGCAGAATCTGGTCCGGCAGAAGCCGCAGCAAGGCACGGCGCTGCAGTTGTTCGCGCGTGAACATCCGGTCGCCATAGATTTCCTGCATGCGGGCGCTGACCGGCGAAACACGGTCGCCGCTGAAGGCCAAGGTCACCCCGAAGAGTGCCCGTTTGCCGACCTTCTCCGCGGTTTCCTGCAACGGACGGAATTCGCGTGGCCACAGCTCGGTGGCAACCATGGCTCCAAGAGCGCTCAGGCGCCCCCGCTCCACAAGTTCACGCAATGCGCGATCGACCCCGAAGGCAAGGCCGTAGTCCAACGCTCCAAGTGTAATTCGCTTCATGAAATTCCGCAGGCGGACCGGACAATGTGAATATTAAGCCACATCCCTGCGTCATTCAGCCAAGCAAATCAAGTCGGATGTTGGGTGGAGCCGACATCTCCTGCCGGTTCAATTTGGGTCAACCGGCTCGAACACCGGGCCGATACGCCCCTCAACCTTGTAGACGACAAGCTTTTCCAGCGGCACATCTTTAACCTTGCGCGTCAGCTCGGCAACTTCCTCGACGTTGGCAAAGGACTGTCGCAGGTCGCCTTCCCGGTTCCGGCGCTTTTCAGCAACATAGAGCCCCGGCCCGTCGAACAGCGACATGTCAGGCGCAGGCTGCATGACATAGCGGATACGCTCGGTCAGCTGGAACACCGGCAGGTCGTCTTTCATCAGGAAATCGAGCTGGCCGTTGAGGCCGTAGCTGGTCGTTGCCACGAAGCCGGCCCCCTCCCTTTCTGCCAGGTCCCTCACTTCCTGTCCGATCTCCGGCCAACCGCGCAACTGGAAGGTCGGGTCCTTGCGGGCAAAGGCACCCGTCAGCGGCCAGACTGCGTGCAGTTGCACCACGACGGCAACTGCAAGGCCAAGGACGACACCGGATTGCGCCAGACGCGGCCACAGGGCTGGGCTGGCAGGCCGGCTGGTGACAAAGACCGCAGCCATCATGGCAAAAGCGGGAAAAAGCGGTGCCGGCCAGTTGGCCTGCACGCGCGAATGCATGGAGTGATACCCGAGATAAAGCAGGAACGGCAAAACAGTCAGGAGCAGGAGAGAGGCCGCGTTTTCCCGCGCCCGAAGTCCCTTGAAGAGCCTGGCGGCACCAGCAAAGGCCAAAACAGCGATCAGCGGGTTCATCAGCCCGACCAGCGCGCCCAGGAACTCTGGAATGTATCTTGCCGTGTACCCGCCGGTGCCTGCCCGGCCGAACTGCTTGTAGAAGCTGACCCATTCGTGGACGTGGTTCCAGTAAAGCACCGGCGAAAAGCAGAGCAGCGCGATCAGTCCACCGGCCCAGAGTTGCCAGCAGCGCCACCAGCGGCGGGCATCCGGCACCCAGATCAGCCACAGGACGATGCCCGCGCCAAGAAACAGAACCGAATATTTGGCAACCAGGCCGCAACCGGCCATCAGCCCGACCACGAACCACCAGTTGGCGTTTCTGGACATTGACAGTTCTGTCAGCGCCCACAGGCTGAGGCCCCAGAACAGCACTGACGGAGCGTCGGGCGTTGCCAGAATGCCGCCGATGCCCACCAGCAGGCTGGCGTTGAGGAACAGGACGGACCAGGCCGCGGCAGTGCGTCCAAACAAAAGGGAGGCTGTGCGCCACAGGGCCAGGGAACCGATCACGCCTGAGGCGATGACAAGGGCGCGAACCGCGAAGACCGTGTCACCGAACAGTGCCTGACCGATACCGATCCACCAGCCGATCATCGGCGGATGGTCGTAATAGCTGAGCGCCGGCGAAAGCCCCCAGAGGCGGTAATAGGCTTCGTCCTCGACAAAATGCGAGTGGCTGGCGGCAAAGATTTTCAACGCCGTCAACAGGCCGACAATCAGGATCAGGCCTGCAGGCCGCAGGTAGAAAGGCAAGGATCCGGTCTGAGCTTCAGCGGTCACAACGGGCCTTTACGACTTGCGCCAGGTCAGGGCGGAGCTTGCCGCGTAGTTCCAGACAGCCCCCATGATCGCCCCCGCCGTACCGGCGAACCACCAGTAGGATGGATCGGCGTAGATCAGGTTGGCGACACCGACGTTGGCCAGCACGCCGACCGAACAGACCGCGTAGAAGGTCAGGAGGCCGACCAGCGCCCTCATGCCGTTCAAGCGGCGGTCGCGATAGGTCAGCTGGTTGTTGAGAAAGAAGTTCGAAGTCATTGCGACGAAGGACGCCGCCGTCTGGGCGAGGTTGAATTCCATATCGCTCAGCAGAAACACGCGCAGTGCCGCCAGATGGACGAAGAGGCCGCTTGCCCCCACAAGGCCGAACATCAGGAAACGGACCGAAACGATGTTGCCGAAATATTTCGCGAGCAGCAGACCGAAATAGTCGAGCGTGACCAGCGTATCCAGCTTGCTTTCGCCGTGCTGGCGCTCGCGGAAGGTGAACGGCAGTTCCTTGATCTTCAAGGTACCACCCGCACTGGAGACCAGGTCGAGCAGGATCTTGAAGCCCTGGGGCGAGAGCTTCGGTGCGAGAGCTTCGGCCTTGTCCCGGCGGATCATGAAGAACCCGCTCATCGGATCCTTGAGGGTGACGTTCAGCAGCTTCTGCGCGAGGCCGTTGGCGAGGTTGGAGCCCCAGGCGCGAAATGACGACAGGCCTTCGCCAATGGTGCCGCCATCAACCTTGCGGCTTGCGACGACCAGATCCGTCTCGTCTGCCTTCAGGGCGGCCAGCATCTTCGGCAGCATGGTCTCGTCGTGCTGCAGGTCCGCATCCATGACGGCGACAAAGGGGGCGGAGGACGCCAGGATGCCCTCAATACAGGCCCCCGACAGGCCTCGGCGGCCAATACGGCGGATGACCCGGACGCGCGCATCGGTTCGGGCAATCTCGCGGGCAACCTCGGTGGTTCCATCGGGCGAATTGTCGTCGACGACGATCGCTTCCCAGGCGATCCCGGCGAGCGCCTCGTCCAGGAGGCCGATCAGGATTGGAATGTTCGCAGCTTCGTTGAAACTCGGCAGGATGACACTGAGTTCAGCGGCCTTCGGCCCTTTCAGAGCCTCGGCCCCAACTTCGCCGGCATTCCCGTCCGCCATGCGCACCGCACTGTCCATACTGAGCCCTGTCCGCCGGTCCCGTGCCTTCCTTGCAGCACCGGGACGGCCCTTTTCACCCGATCCGCGCGGACCATAGCCCGGCAGAGATTAAATACAAGAAAAGACAATGGATGCCCGCACTGCCCGGCCGATTTACCGGCCCATTGTGCTTCACCTGTCTTTCGCAGCTGCACTTCCACTGTTCCTGAAGCGCCCTTTTACCGCGAACTGTGATGCAAACAAGGCACGGACTGCAGAATTGCTTCCCTGTCGCTGGTCCCGCACGACATTCACTGGTTCGCGGCCAGAACCACCGGCTTTCTTCCAACTCCTATCGAACGAACTGGCAGGATGCTGCACCGCCTTGCCCTTGCGCCTTGTTTCGTCTACGACAGCCGCAACATCAGACAGCCGGATGCGAGAGGTTTCCTTGGGCGCGTCCGGCCGGGAACTCGCCAGGATTCAAGACCTTTATGGCCAAAAAACCGAACAAGCTGAAAGCCCGCCTGCCGCGCGGCTTCGTTGACCGCTCTGCCGAGGACATCCGCGCCACCGACGAGATGCTGGCGAAGATCCGCGCTGTCTATGAGCGTTACGGTTTCGATCCCGTCGAAACCCCTGCCTTTGAATATACCGATTGCCTCGGCAAGTTCCTGCCGGACACCGACCGGCCCAATGCCGGCGTCTTTTCCGTGCAGGACGAAGACGAGCAGTGGATGAGCCTGCGCTACGACCTGACCGCACCGCTGGCCCGCCACGTTTCGGAAAACATCAACGAGATCCAGCTGCCCTATCGCACCTACCGTGCCGGCTGGGTGTTCCGGAACGAAAAGCCCGGGCCGGGTCGCTTCCGCCAGTTCATGCAGTTTGACGCCGATACCGTCGGCGCACCCGGTGTCCAGGCGGATGCCGAAATGTGCATGATGATGTCCGACACGATGGAAGCGCTCGGCATCGCGCGCGGGCAGTATGTGATCCGCGTCAACAACCGAAAGGTCCTGGACGGCGTGCTGGAAAGCATCGGCCTAGGCGGTGAAGAGCACGAAGAACGCCGGCTGACGGTTCTGCGAGCGATCGACAAGCTCGACAAGTTCGGGATTGAAGGCGTTCGTCTGCTGCTGGGCGACGGCCGAAAGGACGAAAGCGGCGACTTCACCAAGGGTGCGGAACTCGACCCGGCTGCCATCGACAGCATCGTTGCCTTTGTCGCCGGAACGGGCACGCTTGAGAACGAAGGCATCACCGAGCTCAACACCATGGCGGAAATCTTTTCAGCCTGTGGCTATGGCGAAGACCGTATCAAGATCGACCCGTCCGTCGTGCGCGGCCTGGAATATTACACCGGCACCGTTTTCGAAGCCGAACTCCTGTTCGACGTGACCAACGAGAAGGGCGAAATCGTCCAGTTCGGGTCTGTCGGCGGTGGCGGCCGTTATGACGGGCTGGTCAAGCGCTTCACCGGACGTGACGTGCCCGCGACGGGCTTTTCCATCGGTGTTTCCCGCCTGATGACAGCGCTGAAGAACCTCGGCAAGCTCGGCACGTCCGACGTTGTCGCGCCGGTGCTGGTCACCGTGATGGACGGCGACGTTGCCGCGCTCGGACGCTACCAGAAGATGGTACAGGACCTGCGCGAGGCCGGTATCCGCGCAGAGATGTACCAGGGCAACTGGAAGAAGTTCGGCAACCAGCTGAAATATGCCGACCGGCGCAACTGCCCGATCGCCATCATCCAGGGCTCTGACGAGCGGGAAGCCGGCGAAATCCAGGTCAAGGACCTGATCGAGGGCAAGCGGCTTTCCGAAGAGATTACCGACAACATTACCTGGCGTGAAAGCCGTCCGGCGCAGGTCACCGTCAAGGAGACAGAACTCCTTGCGACCGTGCGCGGCATCCTGGACGGGCAGGCGGAAGACCGCCAGCGCCAGAACGAGGGTTGATCATGAGTGGGGCGGCACAGGTGACCGGACTGGCTCCGGAGAAGATCGAGACGGTTCTTGGCCTCTTCAAGGCTGCAGGCCATGACGAGGTCAGCCCGCCGATCCTGCAACCGGCGGACGTCTTCCTGGATCTCACCGGCGAGGACATCCGACGCCGACTCTATCTGACCAGCGGTACCGACGGGCTTGATCTGTGCCTGCGCCCCGACTTCACCATTCCGGTTTGCCGTCATCATCTGGCGCAGGAAGCCGTCAAGCTTCCGGCCGCCTATTGCTACAATGGCCCGGTGTTCCGCCAGCGCCCGGACGGCCTGGGCGAAATCCCGCAGCTCGGCGCGGAAAGCCTCGGCCGTACGGACACGGCCGAAGCGGATGCGGACCTGCTTACGCTTTCCGTCAAGGCCCTGGAGGAATTCGGCCTGTCGGACATCGTCATCCGAATTGGCGACGAGACCCTGTTCGCCGCCGTGCTGGAAGGACTTGACCTGCCGACCGTCTGGCGCCGCCGGCTGCGTGATCTCTTTGGCGAGACCGACCGTCTGACCGCCGCGATCACCCGCATGGCCGGAGTCTCCTCCTCCGACGATGACAGCCGCGACGTCCGCCTCGGCTTCCTGTCTGCGCTGGAAGGGGCCGATCCGGAGGCGGCTCATGCAGTCGTCGAGGATCTTCTGTCGATTGCCGGAATTTCCGCCGTCGGCGGACGCACGCCCAGCGAAATCGCAGACAGGTTCCTGGAGCAGGCCGCCCTTGCCAGCGGTGCCCGCGGCCATGACAAGGCGGCGGAAACACTCTCCGCCTATCTGGCCCTGAAGGCGGATGGCGCCAGCGCCGCCGGAATGCTGCGCGATTTCTCCCGCGATTTCGGCCTTGGCCTGGATACGCCCATCGCCGCCTTCGAACAGCGCCTTGCGGCCCTTGAAGCCAAGGGCATCGATCCCGCCCGGCTGACATTCGCAGCCGAGTTCGGTCGGCGTCTTGATTATTATTCCGGCTTTGTCTTCGAGATCCATGCAGTCAACCCACCCGTGGAAGGACCGCTGGTCGGCGGCGGGCGCTACGACAAGCTGGTGACCCTTCTTGGGGCCGAAGACGACGTACCGGCCATCGGCTTTTCCATGTGGCTCGACCGGATTGCAGCGAGTGTTAGGTCATGAGCAAACTGATTATCGCCATCCCCTCCAAGGGCCGCCTGCAGGAAAACACGCACGAGTTCTTCGGCCGCGCAGGCCTGAAGGTGGTGCAGCCCGGCGGCGCGCGGAACTATCGCGGCGCCATCAAGGGTCTGCCGAACGTCGAGATCGCGTTCCTGTCGGCTTCCGAAATCGCGCGGGAACTTTCCGACGGCACGGTCCATTTCGGGATCACGGGTCTGGATCTGGTGCATGAAAACATCGCCAACCCGGAAAGCACCGTTCACATCGTCACGCCGCTTGGCTTTGGTCCGGCGGATGTGGTGGTTGCCGTGCCGAAAGCCTGGATCGACGTTGAAACGATGGCGGATCTTTCCGATGTCGCTTCCGATTTCCGCAATCGCCATGGCCGCCGTCTGCGTGTTGCCACCAAATACGTCAATCTCACGCGCTCGTTCTTCGCCGGTCACGGCATTGCCGACTACCGCATCGTGGAAAGCGCGGGGGCAACTGAAGGCGCACCGGCAGCCGGATCCGCGGAACTTATCGTGGACATCACCACGACCGGCTCGACGCTGCAGGCCAACAACCTGAAAATCCTTTCAGATGGTGTGATGCTGAAGAGCCAGGCCAATCTGGTAGCCTCCCTCAACGCCGACTGGTCCGCCACCGCCCTTGGCGCTGCCCGGGCGATCCTCGACCGCGTGGCCGCGGAAGAAGCAGCCCGCAACGTCAAGCTGGTCAAGGCCGTGGTTGCCGACCGCACACAGGCCCTTCGATCTGTCAGCAAGGTTGGCGCTCTTCAGCGCTTTTCCGAAGTCGACGACCTGCACCACGTCAGCGTCTTGTGCCCCAGGGACGTGGTTGCCGACTGTGCCCAGCTGTTGATCGAAGAAGGCGCGGAAACGGTTACCGTCGAAACGCTCGACTATGTGTTCTCCAAGGAAAACCGACTGTTTTCGCCGCTGAAGGCGAAGGTGAACGGGTAAGCACACAGCAGCGTTTCCGAGCCGCGTGACATGATTGCGGAGGTTGCTTGCGGACGTTGTTTTTTCGGCTTCGCCGAATACCCCCTTCCCTAACCCTTCCCCACAAGGGGGAAGGGAATCCAGCCGAGTAACTCGTCAGGACCCGGTCACCTTCAGCGCCTCACAGGACGCTTGAATGCCGTGCGTGCGGCTTCAACGCTTTCCCGGCAGCAGCAGCCTTCCAGGTGGTCGTTGACCATGCCCATGGATTGCATGAAGGCATAGACGGTGGTCGGGCCGACAAAGCTCCAGCCGCGTTTCTTGAGATCCTTGGAGAGTTCGGTGCTTTCGGCCGTCTTGCCCAGGGTCTTTGCCGTGGCGAAGTCCAGCTTCTCAGGCCGGTTTTCCGGTTTCGGCTCGAATGACCAGAAGTATGCGGCAAGCGTGCCGAACTCCTGCCTCAGCTCCAGTGCCCGCCGGGCGTTGTTGATGGTGGATTCGATCTTGCGGCGGTGACGGACGATGCCGCTGTCCTGAAGACAGCGTTCGACATCCGCCTCGGTAAACTCTGCCACCCGTTCAAATTCGAAATTGGCGAAAGCTGCCCGGAAAGCCTCGCGCTTGCGCAGGATGGTCAGCCAGGACAGGCCCGACTGGAACCCTTCCAGGCAGATTTTCTCAAAAAGCCGCCTGTCCTCGTCAACCGGCCAGCCCCACTCCGTATCGTGATAGCGCTGGTAGTCCTCCAGACCGCCATGCCACCAGCAGCGGTTCCTGTCGTCCTCGCCCAGCAGCAGACCTGTTACCGGATCGCGTTCCGCGTTTGCCGTTTCCGCCGGTTTCTGCTCTGCCATACGCCACCTTGATATTCACTGTTTGTTCCCACTTTGGTACCCTTCCCGATACCTGGAAGCAACCCGAAATGCGAGCCCGGCTTCAAAAACAAAAAACCCGGCCAGGCCGGCCGGGTTTCGAATTTTAAAGGCTAGAGACTTTTCTCAGGCGAACAGGGCGTCGATATCGTCCTGGGTCGCCACATCGATGTCGCTTTCCAGTGCGGGACCGTTGAGAAGGGCAGCGTCGCCTTCCTTCAGTTCGCGCTGTTCGACTTCGATATCCTTGAAGGTTTCGATGCCACCCCAGATATCCATCATCTGCATGATGCGGTCTTCGACGAACCGCAGCGTCGATACCACCTTGGTGATGCGCTGGCCGGTCAGATCCTGGAAGTTACAGGCTTCGAAGATCTGGATGACCTTGTCCTGGATATCGTTCGCCAGTTCGGCGTCTTCCTTGCCAAGTCGCGCGGACAGCGTGTTGGCGGTCTCGTCGATGAACTCGGCAGATGCCAGGATCGTTTCGGTCGCCCCTTCCGTTCCGATCACCACGGCGTCAAGCTCGTTGGTGACCCGGGTCATCTCTTCGCCCTTGGAACCAGTGGTGTGATGCAGCGTCGCGATCTCGCGCTTTGTCTGGGCGATTGCCTCGTAGATGGCGTCGAGTTCAACCTTCAGCTTTGCCGCCTCGGACAGTTCCTTGCGGAATTCGGCCATGAACTTTGCGCTCATGGCTTCCGGATCAAGCGGTGCCTGTTGGTCCGGTCCGCTTTTCAGCATGGATTTGAGGCTGGCGATCTCTGCCAGGACTTCCTGGTGACGACGTTCTTCGGCATAGGCGGGGTTCTCGTTTGCCCCGGAATTCATGCGTATCAAGCTTTCCGCTCGAAAGGATCTTTTCACCGCGGCCATGCCTACTCCCGTTCCCCGCCCCTGCAGGCTTTCTTAAATCGCAATACCGACCCTTATAGCGCGGGAAGTTTAAAGAATTGTTTTTTCAATGCTTGGCGCGCCTTACGGCATAATTTGGTGTTTGGTAACGGTTTCTTGGCTTTCCTCGCGGCGGCGCTTTGGTTATCCTCGCGCAGATTGACAACGAACTGCTGCGCGCATGATCAGGCATGACCCTCAGGCCAATGTGGCTGCAAACGGTGCTTTGACCTAGATGAATTTCCTGCGCATCCTTTTGACCTGCCTGCTCTTTCTTACGGCCCCCGTCACGCTGAGTTCCCCTTCGGCCGCAAACGATTCCTTTTCAACGGAAGAGCTGCTGGAAGGGTTCGAGAAGACCGTATTCGGGCTGGAGTACCGCAGCTGGAGCTGGCGTCCCTATCTGGTCAAGAAGTTCACCACCCCGGTCCTGTTCTACGTCCATAACCTGTCCGCGCGCGACAGGACACAGACGGTCCATCGCTTCATAAAGGAAATCGACAACCGCATTGGCGGATTGACGACCGGCGTTACGAACGATCCGGCCAAGGCGAATTTCGAGATCTATGTGGTCGACCGGGCACAGTATGAACCGGTGGTGAAAAAGGACATCTACAAGAACGAACATGCCCGGGTTCCAGGCAGGTGCCTTGTTCGTGTCGTTTCCGGCCGCAAGGGCATCAAGCGCTCGGCGGCAGTCATCGTTTCCGACGAAGGCGAATTTCTTTTCAAGCGTTGTCTTGTCGAGGAACTTCTGCAGGGGCTGGGGCCGATGAACGACGACGAGCAGCTCACCCATTCGGTGTTTAACGATTCCTCGCGCCACAGCCGCTTTACGGTGTTCGACCAGATCATTTTGAACATGCTTTACGATCCGCGTATCAAACCGGGCATGTCGATGCAGCAGACCCGGCCGATCCTGCCGCTGGTAGCGCGCGATGCCAGAAGGCGCGTGCGTTAACCAAGGAATCGCGGAAAGCTTTGTCTTTTCAAACCACCTTCAAAGGTTAATCCGGCGACGACCGAAGCGCCTAGGATTTCATTAAGCCTGTTCCTCAACCAACAACTAACCATAAGAAAAGATTACCTGATTTCCGTGCGCCGGATTCATCTTTGCAACAGCCTGAGCTGCTTATCATCCTTGCCAATCCGTTAACCGGCGGCTGTAAAAGGCCGCTGAACGTGGTCGATGACAAGTTGATGAGTACTGCCATGTTGCTGCTGCGAAATATGTTTCCCAAGGCTCTCGCGTTTGCCGGTGTCCTGGTTCTTTCCACCGGCCTTTCCGGCACTCCGGCAACCGCGGGCCAGGTCTCGCCACCGCCGCTCGTGCTCAGCCCGAACCTGACAGAACCCTGGATGCTGCAACTGCAGCCCCAGGTCCAGCGGCGTTCGACGGCGCAGCGCTATCAGTTCAAGCAGCAACGTGTGCAACGGCCACGTGTCCAGCAGCAACAGCCGCAGGTGCGCCGCGCCAACTGGTGGTCACCCCGCCAGCAACCGGTCCGTCAGCAGCCGCAACGCCAGGCACGAGCCCCGCAATCGCGGCAGATTGCACCGCAGTTCCTGCCGACCATCGTGAACTATGACGGCCCGCACAAGGCCGGTACGATCGTGATCGATACCAACGAACGCTTCCTCTATCTGGTTCAGAGCGACGGCACCGCGCGGCGCTATGGTGTCGGCGTCGGCAAGCCCGGTTTCGAATGGGCCGGCACCCACAAGGTCACCCGCAAGGCGGAGTGGCCGGACTGGCGTCCGCCGGCGGAAATGCGCAAGCGTCGTCCCGACCTGCCGACCTTCATGGCCGGTGGACCGGACAACCCGCTCGGCGCGCGCGCCATGTATCTCGGGTCCACCCTTTACCGCATCCACGGCTCCAACCAGCCCTGGACCATCGGCCACGCAGTCTCCTCCGGCTGCATCCGCATGCGCAACGAAGACGTCATGGATCTCTACGAACGGGTCAAGGTCGGCACCACGGTGCACGTGATCTGACGAAGTTTTCCGCTTTCCGGCAAACGGAACACAGACGCGCGGCTCTGCCGCGCGTTTTTGTTGCCGGCACCTGCTTTTCTTTGCAGTCTGACGTCACGACAGGTCGAATCGCCGGCCTAGAGCAGTCTCCCTAAAGTCTCTTTCAGGACCGCGGCATGAAAGCCCCCCACATCTCCTTTTCGGTTCGATCGGATGCCGCCTATTTTCTCAAGGCGACGCTGGTCGGCATTCTGGTTGGCGGTCTGGCAACCGGATTTCACACCGGACTCGATTTCCTGTTCTCCCGTTATGCGGCACTGCGGCTGGCTCTTGGCCCGGGATACATGCCTTATGTCGTATCCATGGCCATTTCGGCAGCCTGCGTCACGGGAGCCTTTCTGCTCATCAGGCGGGTTGCCCCGGAAGCGGCAGGCAGCGGGATCCAGGAAATCGAAGGGGCCATGGAAGACAAGCGGCCGCTGCATTGGCCGCGCGTCCTGTTCGCCAAGTTTTTCGGCGGTCTGCTGGCGCTTGGGTCAGGGCTTGTGCTCGGCCGGGAAGGCCCCACCATCCACATGGGTGCGATGACCGCCGAGGCCCTGTCGCGGTCGCAGGACCTTTCGCCCGATGATCACAAGGGCCTGCTGGCGGCCGGCGCAGCCGCGGGACTGGCCGCCGCGTTCAATGCCCCCCTGGCCGCGATCCTGTTCATTGTCGAGGAAACCCGCCGACAGTTTCCCTTCGGCTATCGCACCTACATGGCCGTCATCATCGCATCGATCCTGAGTGCGGCCATCACCGAACAGCTGACCCATATCGGCCCGCCCCTGCAGGTGGATGTCGGCTATGTTCCGGTCTGGAGCTTCGCGCTGCTGGCAGTTCTGGGAGTTTTCCTCGGCGCGCTTGGCGTTTTCTTCAACCGGGCGCTGATCACGGTCATGGATCTCTTCCTGAAGATCCCCTCCGGCTTGCGCTGGGTCCCGGCGCTTGTCATCGGTGCGGTAACAGGCCTGCTGCTCAACGCGCTTCCCGCAGCGACCGGCGGCGGCGAAGAACTGGTCCACAACCTCATTCTGTCGAACTATGGCGTGATCACGTTGCTGGTGCTGACGCTCCTGCGTTTCGGCGGGGTGCTGTTTTCCTACGCGTCCGGTGTTCCCGGCGGCATCTTTGCGCCGATGCTGTCCATCGCGACCTGTGCCGGCCTCGCCTTCGGCGTCCCGTCGGCCGAATTCCTGCCGGTGGAAGACGATTTCCGCAGCGCCTGTGCCGTTGCCGCCATGGGCGGCTTCTTCGCAGCCTCTGTGCGCGCACCACTTGTCGGTGTTGTGCTGGTCATGGAACTGACCGGCGCCTATTCGCTGATCATGCCGGTATTGATCACCTGTACGACAGCATCACTGACGGCACACCACATGGGTGGTCGCCCCATCTACGAGGAATTGCTGGAACGCACGCTGCGGCTGGCCGGACAGCCTGTGGACGGCCCTCCGGACGGAGACAAGACACCGGTTCAGCTGGGCACACGGGAGAGCTGACGGGCTGCAAACAAGCCCGCGAGCCAAGTTTTGTCACGCTGTCCGGCTATTCCGCTGCCTGGCGCTGCTGAAGTACCGACGTCAAGCTGTCAGGCTGAGGGCCGCCATAGACCCAGTCGAGCAGTTCCGCCGTGTGCAGGATCGGAATTTCCGTGCCAAGACCGATTTGCGTCATGCAACCGATGTTGCCGGTTGCGATCACGTCCGGCCGGGTCTTTTCGATATTGGCAACCTTGCGGTCGCGCAGACGGCGCGCGATCTCCGGCTGGAGAATGTTGTAGGTGCCGGCAGACCCGCAACAAAGGTGGCCTTCGGGAACGTCCTTGACGGCAAAGCCTGCAGCCTTCAGGAGATCCTTCGGCTGCCGGGTGATCTTCTGGCCGTGCTGCATGGAACAGGCGGAGTGATAGGCAACCGTCAGGCCGGGCTTCATCGGCGGCTCACCGAGATCGACACCGGTCAGGAACTCGGTCACGTCCTTTGCAAGGGCTGACACCCGGGCCGCCTTTTCGGCATAGGCCGGATCGTCCTTCAGCATGAAGCCGTAGTCCTTGATGGTGGTGCCGCAACCGGATGCCGTGATCAGGACGGCATCCAGCCCTTCGCCCTCGGCTTCCTTCATCCACACATCGACGTTGCGACGGGCGTTTTCCAGCGACGCTTCTTCCTTGCCCATGTGATGAACAAGCGCGCCGCAACAGACTTCCCCCTTCGGCATCACGATCTCGTACCCGGCCCTGCGCAAGAGCCGGATGGTCGCATCGTTGATGCCGGGGTTGAGCACAGGCTGGGCGCAGCCGCTGAGGAGTGCAACACGCCCCTTGCGTTTGGGGCTTTCGGCTGCAAAGACCCCCGGTCCTTCCAGCTGGCCGCGGCCCGGCGCCTTTGCCGGGGCCAGTTCCAGCATGGCGCCCATTCGGGCAAGCGGGCCGCCCATCATCTTCAGCAGCCCAGCGAAGGGCCGGCCGAAATAGGCGCCGATAAGCGCCAGCCGGAACCGTTTCGGATAAGGCAAGACAAACGCAAGGACCGAGCGCATCAGACGGTCGGCAAACGGTCGCTTGTAGGTCTTCTCGATGTGGATGCGTGCGTGATCGACCAGATGCATGTAGTGCACGCCGGACGGACAGGTGGTCATGCAGGCAAGGCAGGACAGGCATCTGTCGATATGCTTGACGATGGTTTTGTCTGCTGGACGGTCGTTTTCCAGCATGTCCTTGATCAGGTAAATCCGGCCTCGAGGGCTGTCGAGCTCATCTCCAAGCAGTGTGAAAGTCGGGCACGTGGCCGTACAGAAACCGCAGTGCACGCATTTGCGCAGGATCTTCTCCGACGCTGCAACGTGACTGTCCTTGAGCTGCTCTGCGGTGAAATTTGTCTGCATTGCTCCCCGTATCCCTCAATGACCCGTCGTTTCGGGTTTCTCCTTCCGAGCGAGGCGGATCGTACGGTCAGAAGGAAAGCGGCACAAGGCACCTTTGTGGCACAACGGTTTTGCCGGCACGGACTTTCTGCCTCACCACTTCCCGCTTCCCTGAACGGACAGATGGAACATGAACCCGGGATAAACAGTGCACTCAGAACCGGTTCAACCGGGCCTGCCTAAGTTCCGAAGCGTGGGCGAAAGAAATGCCAACCAAGGAATTGATTTGATGATTAAGACGATTTCAAAAACTGCCGTTCTGACCGCTGTTCTCGCCAGTGTCGCAACCGGAGCCATGGCCAAGGACTGGATCGAGAAAGTGGAAGTCAAGCGCGACGGCATCGACGTCATTCCCGTCGAGGTGAAGGCCAACGCCTACAATTACACCAAGATCAAGTCCGGCAATCACCGGTTCCTGCTGCGCCTGTCGGCAAAGGCGACGAATGGCGAGCGGATTGTTGCCATGAAGGTCGGTTCCTTCAAGAACGTGCTTTACTTCGAAGGGGACGGCAACCTTTGGAGCAAGAGCTTCCAGAACCGCGACGTCGGCGCGGGCACGAAGCGTTCGGTTTCCATTTCCTACACGCCGGTTATCCCGATGGCGAAGGTCAAGTGGCAGGGCTGGGATCCGGTCCAGGCCTGCTCGCTCAACCTGGACAAGGTTCTTAAGAGCGGCATGAAGAAGTCGGTCGCGCTCAGCAAGACCTGGACGGTGTCCGCCAAGGCCTATTTCGAGCTGGACGCTGTGGCCGCGAAGAAGAACAAGGCCGAAAAGAACAAGTGGTCGCTCAAGAACACCACGCATCAGCGCGATGGTTATGGTTACGACGTGACGGTGAAGTGCCTGCCGGCGCAATGACGTTCGCCGCACCGGCAGCCTGGTAAAGGTTCATGGCCCGTGCCGCGCCTTGCGGACGGGCCTTGCCTTCTTGTCAGAACATCCAGGTTTCCGGGTTGGGCACAGGCTCGTTGCGGCCTGCAAGCTGAAGCCCCTTGATGCAGCGGACGATCATCCAGATCAGCACGGCAATCAGCATCAGGAAGCCGATCAGGATCAGGGTCAAAAGACCACTGACGATGCCGAACAGCAGCCCGATCCAGAAAGTGCGGATCTGATAGGTGTAGTGACTATCAACCCAGGCCGAGCCCTTGCCCCGATTGAGATAGGCAAAGATGACACCGACAATGGCGGTGAACGGCACGATGATATTTGCCAGATAAAGAATATAGATGAGCGTGGCGTTCTTGCCGCCTGGCTCCATGTAGCCTGAAACGTCGGACTGTTGATCCATGAAGGCACTCCGTTGGAAATGCGTGTGACAATTATGGCCTCACACTACACACCACTGACCATTTTTCCAGGATTTAGAATGCCTTTCGGGTCGAACTGTTCCTTCAGGCGGCGAGACAGTGCCGCGAGCGGAGCAGGCTGCGGGTGAAACACCGGCACATTGGACCGCTGGGACGCATCGGCCCGTACAAGTGTTGCGTGACCGCCGCCGACGGCATCGACCGCAGCCCTGATTTCCGCCTCATGCAGGCTGCCATCCATACACGACAGCCAGACAAGGCCGCCGCTCCAGTCGTAATAGGCCTGAAGCTCGAACGTCTCCCTCAGGCTGGCAACCAGTTGCGGCCCTGCGGTCGGGGCAACGGAAAGCCGCCAGACTGGGGTTTCCCCACCGGCGTAGGGTTTGACATCCCGGATCGTCTGCCAGAGAGCACCTGTTTCCGATGCCTCCAGTCGCGACGGCGTGCCATAGGTGCCAAGCAGTGCCTGCAGGGTCTTGAAGCGGTAATCCACCGAGGTGGAGAACCCTTCCAGGCGCAATACGGTTGAGCTACTGCCGCCGTTCACCTCCGCAGGCAAATGGGCCGCGCCGGACACTTCCGCCGACGATCCCATGGCCTGGCACAATGCCTTGATGCCATCGTCGTCATCGAGCCCGGAAAGCACGAATGTTGCAGAGGTCTCCGGCTTGGGATTGACCTTCAGCGTCACGGTCGTTGCAACGGCAAGCGTGCCATATGCGCCACACAGAGCCCGCGGCAGGTCATAACCTGTGACGTTCTTGACCACCTTGCCGCCGGAATTGAAGATCTCGCCGCGCCCGGACACCGCCTCCATGCCAAGCACGTGATCGCGAGCAGCCCCGGCCTTGATCCGGCGGGGTCCGGAAAGATTGGCTGCAAGCACGCCGCCGATTGTCCCCTGTGCCGGGGTGACGCCCAGGAGCGGGCCGAAGTCCATCGGCTCGAACGAAAGCTCCTGACCGTTGTCGTCGACCAGCTTTTCCACTTCGGCAATTGGCGTACCCGCCTTGACCGTCAGCACCAGTTCCGCAGGTTCATAGCTCTCGACCCCGGTCAAACCCGACAGGTCCAGCACATGAGCGGCCTGCACAGGGCGTCCGAGCGTCCGCTTCGAGCCTTGACCGATGATCTCCAGCGGCTGGTCTTCGGCAGCGGCCCAGGCCACCACCTTTTCCACGTCGTCGGTGTTTCGCGGTTTCATTGTCGCGTCCATGCCCCTACCCTCAGAACCGCGGAATATCTGGAAAGGGCAACTGGCCCTTGTGTACATGCATCTTGCCAAGCTCGGCGCAACGGTGCAGCACCGGAAAAACCTTGCCCGGATTGAGAAGATGCTTCTGGTCGAAAGCGCATTTGACCCGTTGCTGCTGCTTCAGGTCCGCTTCGGAGAACATGTCTGTCATCAGATCGCGTTTTTCGATGCCGACACCGTGTTCGCCGGTCAGAACGCCGCCAACCTCAACGCAAAGCCGAAGAATATCGGCTCCAAAGGCCTCCGCCGCATCGAGTTCACCCGGTTTGTTGGCGTCGTAAAGGATGAGCGGGTGCAGGTTGCCATCACCGGCGTGAAAGACATTGGCAACGCCCAACCCGTGTTTTTCGGCCAGCTCCCGCATGCGGGCCAGCACCTTCGGCAGTTCGCGGCGCGGGATGGTGCCGTCCATGCACAGGTAGTCCGGGGAAATGCGGCCGACCGCCGGGAACGCGGCCTTGCGGCCGGCCCAGAAGGTCATGCGCTCTTCCTCGCTTTCGGAAATGCGCACGTGGCTGGCCTGGTTGGCCCTGGCGATTTCCTCGACACGGCCGATCAGGTAATCGACCTCGCGCTCCGGCCCGTCCAGTTCCACGATCAGCAAGGCCTCGACATCACGCGGATAACCTGCGTTGACGAAATCCTCCGCCGCGTGGATGGCGGGCTTGTCCATCATCTCCATTCCGCCTGGAATGATGCCGGCGGCGATAATATCGGCCACACAGCGCCCGCCGTCCTCGCTGGTCGGAAAGCCGATCAGGAGCGCCCGCGCCGTTTCAGGCTTTTGCAGGATCCGCACGGTGACTTCGGTGACGACGCCGAGCAGGCCTTCCGAACCGGTCATCAGCGCCAGCAGGTCATATCCCTCGCTGTCCAGATGCTTGCCGCCGAGGCGAATGACCTCGCCGGTGACAAGCACCATTTCAAGGCCGAGAACGTTGTTGGTGGTCAGGCCGTATTTCAGGCAGTGCACACCACCGGAGTTCTCCGCGATGTTGCCACCGATGGAACAGGCGATTTGCGACGAGGGATCCGGCGCGTAGTAGAAGCCCTCGTGCTCGACCGCACGTGTAATGCCCAGATTGGTGACACCCGGCTGAACGACCACGGCCCGGTTGTCATAGTCGATATCGAGCACGCGGTTGAACTTCATCATCGACAGTAGAACGCCGTCTTCCAGAGGCAGCGCGCCGCCGGAAAGCGAGGTGCCCGCCCCGCGTGGCACGACCTTCACGTCATTGTCATGACAGTATTTCAGAACCTTCGATACCTGCTCGACCGTTTCCGGCAGGACGACGATCAGTGGCAGCTGGCGATAAGCCGTCAGCGCATCGGTCTCATAGGCGCGCATCTCGCGTTCGTCATGGATCACCCCTTCTCCGGGCACAATCGCCTGAAGCGCGCTCAGGATTTCCTGGCGGCGGGCCAATACGGCCTGATCTGGCGCGGGCATCGCAATGGCGGTCACGAAATGAACTCCTTCTACTTTTTAATACGTTGATCCAGTTGAATTGGTCCTACGTAACATGAGATGGCAGTGAATTACCCTTGCTTAAGTGTGGCAAGGTTCGCGCCCGAGGAAAACGACCGGCAAATACTAATTGTCTTTCTGAGAGATTGAAAATGAGCAATCTGACCGACATGGAGATTTTCGCAAGGGTGGTAAGCGCCGGCAGCATGTCGGCAGCCGGCCGCGAAATGAGCCTGTCGCCCGCAGTCGTCTCCAAACGCATCCGGCGTCTGGAAGAAAAACTCGGTACCAGACTGCTGCAACGGACCACTCGCCAGATCGCCATGACCGAGGCCGGACAGGGCTTTTACGAGCGCGTTGTGGCCATTCTTGCCTCCGTGGAAGAAGCCGAATCATTTGTCTCGCGCGGCTCGGCCAAGGCACGCGGCAACCTGAAGGTGGCCGTTCCGACGTCCTTCGGTCGGCTTCATATTGCCCCGCACCTTGGCAAGTTCCTGGCTGAAAACACCGACCTTTCGGTCAATCTCGATCTTTCCGACGATTTTGTCGACATCGTCGGTGACGGCTATGACCTTGCCATCCGCATTGCGGAGCTCTCCGATTCCAGTCTTGTCGCCCGGCGCCTGGCGCCGGTCCACCGCGTCCTGTGTGCAAGCCCGGTCTATCTCGAAAAGTACGGCACTCCGGAAAGCATCGAGGATCTTGTCGCAAACCATGTGACCATTGCCGCAACCAACCAGGACCCCTGGCGGCTCGCCGGTCCGGACGGGATCGAGACCGTTCGCACGCAGGCGCCGGTCAAGACCAACTCCAACGAGGTCGTGCGCGAATGCCTGTTGGCCGGCGTCGGCGTTGCGCTTCGATCGACCTGGGACGTCGGTCCTGAGTTGCGTGAAGGCAAACTGCAAATTCTTTTGCCCGAGTACCGGGCCTCCAAGGATGTCGGGCTTTATGCCGTTTACCCCAGCCGCCAGTTTCTGCCGGCCAAGGTGCGTGTCTTTATCGACTTCCTCGCCGGGCTCTATGGCTCGTCGCCCTATTGGGACCATGGACTTGAGGACTGGTTACGCCTGCCGAGCAACGCCCGCGCGGGCTGACCTTTCACCCGGACGCCAAACGATCCCAGTCGGTGATCGCGGGTTGGCATGCGGGATGCGACGGTCCGTCACTTGCATCAAGGCCTGACATCCTGTTCTGTTGACGGGGGTTTTAAACACCCAAACCGAGGGAGATATACATGCAGCGACTGCTGATGATCGCCGGAACCGCGCTTCTGGCCCTGACCGTTCAGGCAAGCGCCGAAGGCGACCCTGCCAAGGGTGAGAAAGTATTCAAGAAATGCGCCGCTTGCCATGCGGTTGGACCCGAAGCCAAAAACAAGGTCGGTCCGGAACTGAACGGCATTGTCGGCCGGGCATGGGGCGCGGTTGACGGCTACAAGTACTCCGCCAACCTGCTCGAATTGGCCGATGGCAAAGTTTGGGACGAGGAGACGCTTGACGTTTACCTGACCAAGCCGAAGGATCTGATTCCGAAAGGCAAGATGGCTTTTGCAGGTCTCAAGAAGGAAGACGACCGCGCCAACGTGATCGCCTATTTGAACCAGTACAACGAAGACGGTTCGAGCAAGTAAGCACTGCTCGCCGACTGACGACAAAAGGCCGGGTTTACCCGGCCTTTTTTTCTCTGGTGAAGCCTCTCGTCAGTCATCCCGGACGCAGCGAAGCGCGCTGCCATTTACGGTTTCAGTGCTCACCGTGTTGCTGACGGATGCGCTTGACGGTCCACCAGATCACCAGCACGACCAGCGGCACGGATATGCCGGTCATCAGGTTGGAGTCAGGCAGAGGCAAGCCGGTTTCCTTGGCGGCTTTCGCCAGATAGGAAATCAGGCCGACGACGTAGTAGCTCACCGCGGCAACGGACAGGCCTTCGACGGTCTGCTGCAGGCGGAGTTGCAGATGGGCACGCCGGTTCATGGATTCCAGCAGCGAACGATTCTGCTCTTCCAGTTCGACGTCGACCCGCGTGCGCAGGAGCGTGGTTGCCCGCGCCAGTTTGCGCGAGAGCATCGCCTGACGGTCTTCGATCGCCTGGCAGGTGCGCATGGCCGGGGCAAGCCGGCGGACGAGGAAGGACGCCATTGAAAGTTCGCCGGGGGCAGCCTCTTCACGCAAGGTTTCCAGCCGTGCCCGGACGATCTGGTCATATGCGCGGCTCGCGCCGAACCGAAACGTGCTGGCGGTTGCCCCCGCTTCCAGCGCGGCGGCAAGGCCGCTCAGTTTGTCCAGAAGCTCCTGGTTGGCGCCGAGCGCGGAGGTCTCCTGCATCTGGCCGGTCAGTTCCGCAAGCTCGATCTCGAAACGCCTGATATCCGGCTGAAGTCTGGTTGCCTCGAACAGGCCCAGCATGGCCAGCGTTCGATAGGTCTCGACCTCGAGAAGCCGCTGGACAACGGCGCCGGACTGAACGTCGCTCAAGGTCCGGTTGCAGACCAGGAGCCGCGTGAGCCCATCGCCATCCTGCCGGAAGTCGGTCGCCACCATCGCAGCGCCGTCTTCAAGGTTGGAAACCGTCAGGCTGGCTTCATCGAACTGGCTTCGCCATTCCTTGCCTTCATCACCACCGCGCAATTCCAGCCGGACGGCTACCAGCAGATCGCCGGGCGCCCGAAACGCAGCGCCAAAGGGGTGCTTGATCGGCACCTGCCCGAAAATCGTTTGTTCGTGGGCGCTACCATCCCAGGTGTAGGTGGTGAATTCCGCGTGCTGTTCCCAGCTCAAGGTGCCACCGCCGAAATTGACGGTGTGATGACGGGCTCCGGGCGCAGGACCGTGGCCACCGCGGGAAATGCAGAACTCAGACAGCCAGGCATGATCTCTGGCGGCTTCCTCAGCATCTGTCAGGAAAGCGTAGTGGAGCACCGTCCGCGGACAGGGCAGCGGACGAAACGGCCGCGCATGAACCTCCCCCAACACCTTTTCCCGCAAGGGAGATGTGCGAAAGGCAGGAAAGGTGGACCCGTTTTCTGATCCCTGATCCAAGGAGCAACCCCGACTTTGGAAATGTTCTGTCAATTCTACATTCCGCTAAGGCACCGCCGAAACCAATCCGCATTTTTGCCGCAGCAGACAATTGGGTTTCCGGAGAGACATTTCAGCAACAAATAATTGGACAAAAAAATTGACCAATTTTGAAAGCGGCGCTATTTTCCGCGCCAACAATTGGAGCGGGAGCGGCATGTTTCAGCCGGTCGATCATCAGAAGACGGCAAATGCCGTGGTGGAGCAGATCGAAGATCTGATCCTGAAGGGCGTGCTGCAGTCCGGCGACAGGCTGCCAGCCGAGCGCGACCTTGCCGACCAGATGAACGTCTCCCGTCCTGTGCTTCGCGATGCCTTGAAGACGCTTGAGGACCGCGAGCTGATTTCGTCGCGCCGGGGTGGCGGCACCTATGTTGCCGAGCTGATCGGCCCTATCTTTTCCGAAGCAGTGGTCCAGCTGATTGCCCGGCACCCGGGCGCGGTAAACGACTATTTCGAATTCCGGCGGGGCATCGAGAGCCAGGCGGCAGCCCTTGCAGCCGCACGGGCCGCCCCATCCGACCTTGCCCGGCTGCAGGACATAGTCCGCCAGATGCAGGAAGCGCATGACAGCGAGGACCTGCCTGCAGAAAGCCGGCTGGACGTTGCCTTTCATCACGCGGTCGGTGAAGCGGCCCACAATGTGGTGATGCTGCACACTCTCAGGTCCTGTTACCGGCTTCTGGAAAACGGCGTCTTCTACAATCGCGGGCGCCTTTACCACCACCCGTCGGCACGGATCGAGCTGCTGCAGCAGCACAAGGCCATTGCCGACGCCATTCAGACCGGGGATGCCGACCGCGCGAGGCAGGCCTCGGAAAACCATATCGACTATGTGCGCGGCACCCTTGCCGAAACGAAGGATCTGGACCGGCGCGAGCAGCTGGCCGGCCTGAGACGGACCCGAAAACCGGCTCGCGCGTGAGCCTCAGGAGGAATTCGATGACTGTTGTGACCGATGTTGCCGACATGCAGGCCCTTGCCCGGCGCCGGGTACCGAAGATGTTTTACGACTATGCGGATACCGGTTCCTGGACGCAGAGCACCTACCGCGAGAACGAAGCGGCGCTGCAGCGCCAGAAGCTGCGCCAGCGCGTGGCCTGCAACATAGACAACCGCTCGGTCAAGACCACCATGATCGGCCAGGACGTAACGATGCCGGTTGCCCTTGCCCCTGTCGGCCTGACCGGGATGCAGCGCGCCGACGGTGAAATTCTCGCGGCCCAGGCCGCAGAAGAATTCGGTGTCCCTTTCACCCTGTCCACCATGAGTGTCTGCTCGATCGAGGATGTCGCCGAGAACACCAAGAACCCATTCTGGTTCCAGCTCTACGTCATGCGCGACAGGGGCTTTTCGGAAAACCTGATGCAGCGTGCAACGGCTGCCGGCTGTTCGGCACTCGTTCTGACGCTTGATCTTCAGGTTCTGGGCCAGCGGCACAAGGATCTGAAAAACGGCCTGTCCACGCCGCCGAAGCCCAAACCGCACGTTCTGCTGGATCTTGCCTTCAAGCCGCGCTGGTGCTGGCACATGCTGCAGACCAAGCGCCGCCAGTTCGGCAACATCCATGGCCACGTGTCCGGTGTTGGCGACATGACCTCGCTTGCCGAATGGACCAACAGCCAGTTCGACCCGACCCTCGACTGGTCCTCGGTGGAATGGGTGAAGTCCCATTGGAAGCGCAAACTCATTCTCAAGGGCATCAACGATGTGGAGGATGCGAAGATCGCGGCGGACGTCGGGGCCGACGCGATCGTCGTCTCCAACCATGGTGGCCGTCAGCTTGACGGAGCTCTTGCCTCCTATGAAGTGCTTCAGGACATCGTCGATGCGGTCGGCGACAAGATCGAAGTGCATTTCGACAGCGGCATCCGGTCCGGTCAGGATGTCTTCAAGGCCGTCGCGATGGGAGCCAAGAGCACCTACATCGGCCGCGCCTTCATCTATGGTCTCGGCGCCATGGGCAAGCAAGGGGTCTCGAAGGTGCTGCAAATGATGCACAAGGAACTGGACGTCACCATGGGCCTTTGCGGCGAAACCGACATCAACAAGGTCGGCCGCCACAACCTGGTACTCTGACGGATCAGCGATCCGGGCGCGCGAACTTGGAGGGACTGACCCCGAGGCGCGTCCGGAAACTCGCCGTCATGTGGCTTTGCGAGGAAAAGCCCGACCTGAGGGCGATTTCCGCAAGCGGCTTGCCGGTGGAAACGATGAGCGCCCGGGCGCGCTGCAGCCGCCGGCTGACGATATAGTCGTAGGGCGACTGTCCGCAGTAAGCCGAGAAGGCACGGCTCAGGAAACTGGCCGAAACGCCGATTTCCTGCGCCAGAACGGCAACGGACAGATTTGACCCGAGATCGGCTTCGATCCTGTCCGCCACTTTCCGAAACCGATTGCCTGTCATCCATCTGGCAGCCTTGCCAGGGCGCTGCGGCTTCAGCCCCGCCTCTGCAAGTGCGTTGATGCATGCTTCGGTTTCCAGATGATCCGGAGGCGTATCCGACAACAGCCACTTGCGCAGTCTGCCTGCGGCCATGGAAGCAGATTTCGACAGGATGTTGGTGCGGTAACCCCCTTCCGTCAGACGGATTTCGCGACCGCTGACCAGAAGATATTCACCGCCCATTTCTGACCGGGAGCGGATGTCGCAGCCGCTGGGTGTCAAAGCCAGCGTGTTGGGCAAGCGAACGAAATCTTCTCGCCTGTCCGAAGCGATGGCATGGCTGCCCGATTGACAGTCAAACGCAAAGCCGATGGAGCCCGTATCTGCCACGAAACCGACATCGTAACCGGCGGCAGGCAAAAGGCGGAGCCCATATCCGGCCATCTCCCGGTGGATGGGCACAGATCCAGGCTGGGTATGAACAGTGTCCGTTTGCATGGCGCGCAAACCTGACGCAGGAACAGGGGCCGCGCAAGTCCGAATAGGTTCAGGATCCTGAAAGACAGTGCGGACCACGCGGATATACTCGCGGCCGACCAACACCAGAAACCGGACCTGACCACGCCCATGACCGCTCTCTTCACCCTGGACGACCTTGAAGCCGCTTTTCCGATCGTGCGCCAGCTTGTGCCGGAAACGCCAAGTTATGCCTGGCCACTCCTGAAGGAGCGGTTCGGCCTGGAAATCGCGGTCAAACACGAGAACCACACCCCGATCGGCGCCTTTAAGGCGCGCAGCTCCATCGTCTACATCCAGAAACATATCGAAGAACACGGCCGCCCCAGCGGCGTCGTAACGGCCACCCGCGGAAACCACGGCCAGTCCATGGCGCTGGCTGCCCGAACGCTTGGCCTGCCCGCCACCATCGTGGTGCCGGAAGGAAATGCGGAGGGCAAGAACCGGGCGATGAAGGCCTTTGGTGCTGATCTCGTGATCGACGGTCGCGACTTCGACATTTCCCGGCGCACTGCCGAGCGACTGGCCCATGAAAGCGGTTTCCTGATGGTGCCGAGCTTTCACAGGAACATCGTCCTTGGCGTTGCGACCTACGCGCTGGAATTTTTCAGGGCGCATGACGATCTCGACGTGGTTTATGTCCCCGTTGGCATGGGTTCCGGCGCCTGTGGACTGATCACGGTGCGCGACCTTCTGGGGCTGAAAACCGAGATCGTTCCTGTCGTTACGGAAAACGCCCCCGCCTACCGGCTGTCCGTCGAAGCGGGAAAAATCGTGACCACGGAAACCGCAGCCACTTTCGCCGACGGCATGGCCTGCCGGGAGCCGGTACAGGCGGCGCTTGATATCCTGCAGACCGGTTCCAACCGGATCGCAACGGTTACGGATGACGAAATCGCTGCCGCCATCCGCGTCCTGTTTGCAGATACGCATAATCTCGCCGAAGGTGCCGGTGCTGCCGCCCTCGCCGCATTGATGCAGGATGCGCCAAAGCTTCAAGGCAGGAAGGCCGGTATCATTCTGTCAGGAGGCAACCTGGACGAAACGGCTATGCAGACAGTTCTGACCGGTGGAACACCGGTGGTCTGAATACTGGAATGATAAAACCCCGGAACCAGAAATGCGATAAGTCTCAAAGCAACGACAGCCAGGCCTTTGCAATTGCGGCTCCGGTCTCGTCGGCCTTCGCTGCATGGCGGGACGCTTCGGTGTCGAAACGGCTGTGCCAGTCCGGCGTATGCGCGCGAATGTCGTCACTGAAGGCTTCGCTCCAATTACGCACTTCCGGCAGGCCGGTTTCGAAATGGAACTGGATTGCGTAGGTCAAATCGCCCATGCGGAAGGCCTGGACCGGTGTCATGGTGCTACTCGCCAGAAGCACCGCCCCGTCCGGCAGCGTTACGGTGTCGGAATGCCAGTGGAACTGAGGAGCACCGGCCCCGAGCTTGCCAACTACGGGATCTTCCAGCCCTGCGTCGGTCGGTGTCACGTCGCGCCAGCCGAATTCAACCGGCAAGCCCAGAAGGTTCTCTCCACCAAAGGCGCGGGCGATCAGCTGCGAGCCCAGACAAATGCCGAGGACGGGCTTGCCGGCATCGTCAAAGGCACGGATCAGGTCGCAGACCTTCGGCAGATGCGGATAGGCTTCGTCCGCCAGCGCATCCTGGGCTCCGCCCAGCACGACCAAGCCGGCAAAAGCATCGGTGCCTTGGGGTAGCGGCTCGCCTTCAAATGCCTTGACGGTGTGCCAGCTATGACCTTCCTGCGTAGCGACACGGCCGAGAACGCCAAGTTCCGTATGCTGATAGTTCTCAACGACGAGAAAATGCATGTTGTCCTCTAACCTGCTCACGAACCTTACCGCTTCAATTCCGGCAGGACTTTATCCATGCGCAACCTTGATGAAAACATCAAAAACAATCATTTGCATTGAAGTGTCCTGACCGCCAATCTTAGGAACAACATCCCCATAAAGATCGGTTCATTCATGAGCGTTGCATCCCCCAGCCTCCGGCCCGGCTCTGCCGGTTTCAGTGCAACCGACTATGGTCTTTACGCGGCGACGGTTCTTGCCTGGGGCTTCAGCTGGATTGCGATGAAGGGCCAGGTGGCAACGGTCGCGCCTGAAGTGTCTGTGTTCTGGCGCTTTGTGCTGGCAGCGTCGATCATGATGGCGTGGGCACGCTTTCGCGGACACCATCTTGCCTTCGGCCTTCAGGATCACCTGCGGTTTGCCGGACTTGGCGTGTTTCTGTTTTCCACCAACTTCACGCTGTTCTACTACGGCGCGGCCATTCTGCCGTCCGGTTTGCTGGCGGTGATCTTCTCGACCGCCTCGATCTTCAACCTGTTTCTGGGACTGATCCTGTTCGGCCAACGACCAAGCCCGATCGCTCTCGGTGCCGGGCTACTCGGCTTTCTGGGTATCGGCCTGATGTTCTGGCCGAAGCTGGCCGGGGCAGAGTTCAACGACGAAGCTGCCATTGGCCTCGCCATGTGTGTCGGCGGCACGTTGTCCTTCTGCCTTGGCAACATGCTGTCGGCTGACACCCAGCGACGCGGCATCGGCGTTACACCGGCCACTGCCTGGGGCATGGTCTACGGCATGCTTTTCCTGGGGGTCTTCTCGGCCCTGCGCGGCCAGAGTTTTTCCGTCGAATGGTCCGTGAACTATTTCGGAAGCCTGATCTATCTGGCTGTTGTCGCCTCGGTCATCGCCTTTGCTTCCTACCTGACCCTGCTCGGCCGCATCGGCTCGGCGCGGGCAGGCTATGCCACCGTGATGTTCCCGGTGGTCGCTCTCACTCTGTCGACCATTTTCGAAGGCTATCAGTGGACGCCAGTGGCCGCCGCCGGTCTGGCCTGTGTCATCGGTGGCAACCTGATGATGCTGCGCGCCCGGTAGGTCTATCCCTGACATGAGAAGAAACCGGACGGCGGAGGTTTATTCCGCCGCCAGTTGCGTTGTGCCGCTGCCAACGTTGCCGATGGCTGCCACCAGGTGGTTGCACAACGTATCGTGCATGGTTTCGCGTGCCGTATCCGAGCGCAGCAGGGCGATGTCGCAATAAGGCAGCGTCGGAAAGCCGTCCTTCTCGTCCAGAATACGCATGCCGTCGCGAATCGCGCTTTCAGGAAACACCGTCACGGCAAGTCCGGCCTGAACCGCACCGACGAGAGCTGCCGCGCTGGAGCTTGTGTAGGAGACCCGGTAGGGGCGTCCCGCCCGGTCGAGCGCATCCATCGAAATCCGGCGCCAACCACAGGTCACCGGTCCGAGTGCCAACCGGACAACGTCCTGTGTGTGGGCGCAATGTTGGTTAGACGTAACCCAGTATAGCGGCTCTCGGCGAATGATTTCACCGCGCAGGTCCATCGTATCCTGGGAGGTCGTGATGGCAACGTCGAGCGTTCCTTCCCGGATCGCATCCGTCAGCCGGGCACTGGACAGACATTCCACCTGCACTTCAATGGAAGGATTGAGCCGGTTGAAGGCTGCCAGCACCTGAGGCAGCAGCCGGTCGGCATAATCGTCCGGCACGCCAAGCTTCACATGGCCGACTTCCTTCTGGCCATTGAAGGCAGACAGGGTCTCGTCGTTCAACATGATCATCCGGCGGGCGAACTCGACCAGCCGCAGGCCGTTTTCCGTCAGCCGGGACTGGCGCCCGTCCTTGATGAAGATCGGCTGACCAACACGCTCTTCCAGCCGCCGCATCTGCATGGAGACTGCCGACTGCGTCTTGTGCACAGCCTCACCAGCCTTGGTGAAGCTTCCCAACTCCGCGATCGCCAAAAACGTTCGAAGTTGGTCGATGTCCAGTGCGTGATGCATGCAAGGACCCTATGAAATGAGCCACAAACCGGTGGTGAAATTTGAGATTCGAATTGATTTACTAAAGATACATCACAACTTCTTACACTTCAATCGGTATTTGGCCAGCAGGACAAAACAATACTCTAGGTAAGATTTTGAAATCGTTCCGGGAATTCCGTTCGCCTGCAACTATTCGGCCGCGAGCGGAACCGAAAGGTTGTCGAGCGATGAAACAATGTGCTCGACCAGGGCATCCGTGACCCGGGAATTGTTATGCCAGGACCGCATGATACCTATTTCGCAATCGGGCAATTTCGGGAAACCCTCGGCTTCCGTCAGGACCCGCATGCCGGACCGAAGCGCAGATTCCGGCAGAACGGAAATGGCAAGCCCGGCCAGGACGGCGGCGCCGACTGCCGTAGAGTTCCAGCTTGAATAAAGCAGGCGATGTTCGCGCATCTGATCGCTGAGCGCATTGATCGCAGCCCGGCGCCAGTCGCAGGTAGCGCGCCCCAGCGCCAGAGGCAAAGGCGACTCGTTTTCCACCGCGTGGCGAGCCGAGACAACCCAGAGCAAAGGTTCGCGCCGTACCAGATCAACGTTCTTGCGACCACGCTTCTGTACGTGGGTGATGATCGCGACATCCAGCTCACCCTCGGCGATCATGTCGGCCAAATTGGGTGTCGGCGCGCAGACGACGCTGACCTCCGCCTTGGGGTTGGACCTGGAAAAGCGCGCCAGAATTTCCGGCAGGAACCGATCTGCGTAGTCGTCCGGTGTGCCCAGACGCACGAGCCCGGCAAGTTCCGTGTCATCGAAAGCGGCAAGCGTCTCGTCGTTCAATTGCACGAGCCGGCGCGCGTAGTGAAGCAGACGCTCGCCATGTTCGGTCAGGCGGGACTGCCGGCCAACCCGGACAAAGAGCGGTTTGCCGATCCGCTCCTCCAGACGGCGCATCTGCATCGACACCGCCGACTGTGTCTTGTGCACATTGTCCGCCGCCTTGGTGAAGCTGCCGCTTTCGGCAATGGCCACAAAGGTCCGGAGCTGATCCAGGTCGAGCATGAGCGCCTCACTGATAAAGGATGCTCATATTTAACATGGCATCCATTTAAAGGGGAAATGATTTCGCGAAGCGGCCGCCTTGCTTGAATCGAAGCGCTTTGGGGATTTTGACTTCACAGAAAGTGATAATTTCAATCACAAACATTCGTTGGATTAATAGCAGCAAACAGTCCACATAGGGGATGTTCCACAACAAGCGACGCCAAATCAGGCTCGGAACAGGCAGTCGGAATCCCTCCGTCCGCCAACAGGAGAATTTTGCCATGACACATACAGCAAGCACCCCGTTCTTCGCTCTCTTCGGGCAGATGGTTGCCCGTGTATGGCGTGTGTCCAAAAACCGTCGTCAGTTCGCGGAACTGAATGACTGGTCCGACGAGCAGTTGAAGGACATCGGCCTGACGCGGAGCGACGTTCGACGCGCATTGGCCCAACCGTTCTATACCGATCCGACATCCCTGGTGAACGGATCTTCAGCGCTCCGCGAGACCATCGGCTATAGCGCCGCCAATTCGGCGCAGGACAAGCCGATGATGACACTCGTGACCGAAAGCAAGACCCGCCAGCTGGCGGCCTGACCTTTCGGCTGACCTCCCCTCATTTGCAGCCCCTGTCGGCAAGCCTTGCTGACGAACCTGACCCGCCTCCCCGGCGGGTCTTTTTTTTGCAAAAAGCGTTAAGGGCGGCCCAAGCCTGAAGACGGCTCAAACGTCGCGGAAATCCTTGGCGGCCTTTTCGAAGAAACTGTCGAAAGCCTTGAACTGGTTGGACTGGAAATCACGGCCGGCGGACATCCAGCTCGACACCATTTCCTCAAACTCGGACGCATTGCCCTCAGGGCCTTCCGGCTCGTCGTCCGGGGGCAATTCTTCTTCCTGCGGCTCGGGCTCAGGCTCTGGCGAGGCGGATTTCGTAACGATGCTGGCCGGTTGCAGGAACGCGCCCCAGAAGGATTGCATCGCCTCGGCATAGCCTTGCAGGTAGTCGACTGGGGTCGGCTGCGGTTTCGGCCGGCCTCTGGCAAAGCCGCGCAGATAGGCGTCAAGCAGGTTACGAGCTTCACCGTGGACAAAGGGCCTGGCAATCTGCCCCATGGCAAGCGTCGCCGCCACGGGCATCATTTCCTGGATGGCATCGCGCTGAAGGCCTGTGAGGCCGGAAATCTGGCTGGCAAGCGCCTTTTGAACAGCTTCAGGCCCGAAAAAGGGTGTCAGGGCCGCATCGGACGGACTCTGGAACAGACCTGCGTAGCCGGCAAAGGGGTTTTGCGCGACTGTGCCAAGCGGCGACGTCTGCCCGAGGAACTCCGAAAAGCCCGGTACCGTGCTGCCGAAGTAGCGGAAACCGTTGAGCGCGGCAGGCAGGAGCTGCTCCATCACCCGGCTAAGGTCTTCATTCGACCAGCCGAAGCGGTTGCGCACATCTTCCGACAAGGAAAAGATGTCGAAGGTAGGAGCTCCCGTCTCGCTGCCAGTCATTTGCGTCGCTCCGCTCACGCTGTTGCAAGGCCTTGAGAAAAAAGACCGATCACAGACAGAGTGACGCTTCGCGGGCCTCAGGTCAATTCAGGCCTTTTGCGGACAGCGCCGGTCGCCCACAACTTGATGCTGCGGGCGAAGTTTATTCAGTAGGCGTAGTCGCGGAAGACCTGGCTGATATCGCCCTTCCAGGAACCGTTATAGCGCTGCAGCAGAACGTCTGCCGGGCACATGCCGGAGGCGAGGCCTTCCTCGATCGGAGCCAGATGCACGCGCTCGTCCAGATCGCCATCGCTCAGGCGATTGCGACGCTTGAGACCTTCCTGGGACAGGGCAAGCACCTGTTTGGCGACATCCAGAACGGTGCCTGAGCGGAAAGATGTCTGCAGGGCGGTTTTGGGAACGCCTGCACGAAGAGCCGCGCGTTCTTCCTGGGTCCAGTCCTTGACCAGTTCCCAGGCCTGATCGAGCACGCCCTTGTCGTAAAGCAGGCCGACCCAGAGTGCCGGCAGAGCGCAGATGCGGCGCCACGGGCCACCGTCGGCGCCGCGCATCTCGATGTATTTCTTCAGCCGGACATCCGGGAAAAGCGTGGACAGGTGGTTGTTCCAGTCACCGATATTTGGCGTTGCGTCCGGAACCTTGCCTTCCAGCGCGCCGTTCATGAACTGGCGGAAAGTGGTGCCCGTAACGTCGTAGTAGGTCGAGCCGCGCTTGACGAAATACATCGGCACATCAATTGCCCATTCCACATAACGCTCGAAGCCGAAGCCTTCCTCGAAAGCGAAGGGCATGTCGCCGGTGCGGTCGTGGTCGGTGTCGGTCCAGATCTGGGCGCGGAAGGATTTGAAGCCGTTCGGCTTGCCTTCCGTGAAGGGTGAATTGGCGAAAATGGCGGTCGCGATCGGCTGCAGAGCCAGGCCGACGCGCATCTTGAGGGCCATATCCGCTTCGGACGAGAAATCGAGGTTCACCTGAATGGTGGAGGTCCGGTACATCATGTCGAGACCAAGCGAGCCGACCTTCGGCATGTAGTTGGTCATGATGTCATAGCGGGATTTGGGCATACGTGGCATGTCGGCACGCGACCATGTCGGGGTCATGCCGATGCCAAGGAAGCCGATGCCGAGCGGTTCGGCCACGCGGCGCACATCGGCAAGGTGCTGGTTGGCTTCGCGGCAGGTCAGATGCAGGTTGTCGAGCGGCGCGCCAGAAAGTTCGAACTGACCGCCCGGCTCGATGGAAATCGCGCCGCCGCCGCGGTCGTCGGCCAGACCGATGATCTTGCCTGCGTCCTCGATCCGCTCCCAGTTGATCAGCTTTTCCATGCCGGTCAGGATGGCCTCGACGCCCTTTTCACCGCCATAGGGAATTGGCGTCAGTTCGTTCAGGCAGAAGCCGAATTTTTCGTGCTCGGTGCCGATGAGAAACTTCTCTTCCGGCTTACAGCCCTCCTCGAGCGTCGCGGCAAGATCCGCAACCGTTTCAATCGGGGTGGAGTCGACCGTATCGCGGGCCATGAAAGCGTCCTAAAAACTGCGCGGCCCGTCAGGCTGCCCCCTACAAACCGCAGTGATCCGGCGCGTTCCGGGAGGAACGCTTTTGAGCCTCGGTGATTTAGGTTTCTTGAAACAAGAATGCAAGCAAGGAAACGACACCGAAGTGTGCGTGGTGATCATGCCGGTCCGTTTCAGGAACGCAAGCCGTTCGTCGGGGAATGTGCAACCGGCTTCTGCAACGGTGCCGATCCCAGCTTTGCCCTGACCTCGCAGAGGAGCGATACCAGATCAAGCAAGGTCCCTTCCCCCAACGCTTTCACGTGATCCTGAACATGAATAACGGTTCCGTGCAGCCGGACAGCCGGACAGCCGCCTACCTCCAGTCGCCCACCGTTGCCTGCAGAACCGCCAGGGCCGCGACAGCGGCCGTATCGGCGCGCAGGATACGTGGGCCCAGGGGAATTGGCGTGACAAAGTCGAGACTGCGCAGAAGAGACCGCTCCTCCTCGGAAAAACCGCCTTCCGGCCCGATCAGTATGGCGAGCGGCTTCGGACCGCTTTCCTTCATCTGGGCCAGGGTCAAAAGCGGATTGTTTGTCCCTTCCGCTTCATCGCAGAACAGCAACCTGCGGCCGGGCTGTGCTTCGTTCCAGACCGCAAGCACATCCGCCAGCGGCTGGGGCGCAAGAACTTCCGGCACGGCCAGCACACCGCATTGCTCGGCCGCTTCGATCACATTTGCTTCCATCCGCTCAAGATTGATTCGGCTGGCCTGGGTATGCTGGGTCAGCACCGGCTTCAGGCTGCCAGCTCCCATCTCCACGGCCTTTTGCACCATATAGTCCAGCCGGGCGTGCTTGAGCGGCGCGAACATGTACATCAGGTCATTTGCCGCGGTTTGCTCGCGAGTGCGTTCCATCAGCTGCAAAGTGCAGTCGCGCCGGCCATTGCTGACGATCTTGGCCAGCCATTCACCATCATTGCCGTTGAAGACAAGCACGTAGTCGCCATCCTTGAGGCGCAGAACGTTCAGCAGATAGTTCGCCTGGCTGCGGTCCGCATCTATGCGCGCGCCATCGGCAAGGATATGTCGCAGGAACAGTCGTTGCATATTGAACTCGTATTTGGCCATGGTGCTTAGGTATGCGCTCGATTGTGAGGGTTTCAAGGCGGTTCGGATGGCTGTGGAAGCTTCCACAGCCTATTCGATTCTTACGCGCCTGCTTAAGCCGTATCTTCTTTTCCCAAGCCTTGGGCAAAGGCGGTCCGCACGGTCCTTGACCCTGCCTCCCCGAACGGCCACTTTCGGGGCAGAAGAGGAATCACCTGCGTGAGCGAAACCCAGTCCAACGTCGCCGAATTCTCCGTCTCCGAAATTTCCTTCTCCATCAAACGTACGATGGAGGAGGCTTTCGGTTACGTGCGCGTGCGCGGTGAGTTGGGCCGGATCTCCCGGCCGGGGTCCGGTCACATTTATCTGGACCTGAAAGACGACCGTTCGGTCCTGTCAGGCGTTATCTGGCGCGGGGCAGCCTCCAAGCTGAAGATCCAGCCTGAACAGGGGTTGGAGGTGATCGCCACCGGCAAGATCACCACGTTCCCGGGCCAGTCGAAATACCAGATGGTGATCGACTCCCTGGAACCGGCAGGAGCTGGCGCCCTGATGGCGCTGCTGGAAGAGCGCAAGAAGAAACTTGCCGCGGAAGGCCTCTTCGCCGAGGAGCGCAAGCGTCCGCTGCCGCCCTTGCCGAGTGTCATCGGCGTGGTCACTTCGCCGACCGGTGCCGTCATCCGCGATATCCTGCACCGGATCGCCGACCGCTTTCCGCTGCATGTGCTGGTCTGGCCGGTCCGCGTCCAGGGCGAGACCTCAGGTGCGGAAGTCGCCAACGGCATTCGCGGCTTCAACGCCCTGCAACCCGGCGGACCGATCCCGCGGCCGGACGTCCTGATCGTAGCCCGCGGAGGCGGCAGCATCGAGGACCTGTGGGGCTTCAACGAGGAAGCGGTCGTCCGTGCAGCCGCAGACAGCCAGATCCCGCTGATCTCGGCCGTCGGCCATGAAACGGACTGGACGCTGATCGACCTTGCCGCCGACCTGCGTGCCCCGACGCCGACAGGCGCAGCCGAATTTGCCGTGCCAGTGAAGGCCGAGCTTATGGCCATGGTCGACGACCGTTCCCGCAGGCTCAATTCGGGCCTGGTGCGGTTCGTGACCACTCGGCGAACAGAACTGCGTGCCGCCAGCGCCGCCCTGCCCGCACCGCAAGACCTTCTCGCCCTGCCTCGCCAGAAATTCGACACACTGGCCAGCAGCCTGGAACGCGCACTGATCGTGAGCACCAGAACGCACCGGACCCATTACCAGAATTTTGCCGGACGCCTGACTCCGCTGCTCCTGTCCCGCCTGAGCACGAAAGCCCGTCAGGACCTTGTCCAGGCGAGCGAGCGGAAGCAACGCGCGCTGCAGGTCGCGGTCTCGCAAAAGCGGCATGCCTTCGAGGCCCTGGCCGTGCGGCTGACACCGGCCCGGCTCGCCCAGCAGACGACGCTCGGCACCGAGCGCCTGTCCGGTCTGGGGGACCGGCTTGACCGGGCCTATCTTGCCCGTCTTTCGCAGGAAAAGGCGCGCCTTGACGGTTTGCAGAAACTGCTGAAGTCGCTTTCCTACAAGGATGTGCTTGCACGCGGGTATGCCGTGGTGCGCGACGACAGCGGCCAGCCGGTGCGCTCAGCAGCAGCGATCGCGTCTGGTGCAGCCCTTGCCATCGAACTGGCGGACGGTACGGTTGACGCCGTCGCGCTCAGCGACAGTGCCGGCCCGAAGCCTGCAAAAGTGAAAAAACCGGCGACCGGCAAGGGACCGGCAACCAGCCAGGGCAGCCTGTTCTGAACGGGTAGAAAACCCTCCGCAATTTCACCAAGATTTAACCACGTCCCTTACGTCAATCTTAAGCCGGCTCGCGTAAGGTTACCTTCGTTCTGACAAGTAATTTTCGGACGGGGGATACTCATGCCTGTGCAGCGCAAGCAATTTGGAAAACGTGGACTGGACCCGCAAGGTCAGGGCCAGTGGGGCCCGAGCCAGAACGGCTATTCGGGCAACAATGCCTATGCTTCGAGCGCTGGCGGGTATGCGCGCGCCGGGGGCGCCGCCGTTCAGGTTGCCGGCGACAGCAGTCTTTCCATCATCGATGCGGTGATGCAGTTCCTCGGTTTCTTTTTCAGCTTCAACGGCCGCATCGGCAGGCTCGGTTACTGGGGTATCGGCACTTTCAACCTGATCATGATGGTCGCGGTCATCTTTGCCTATTTCACAGCGATCGAGAACGAGATTCAATACTACGCAAACGCGGACGAACTGCTGGCAAGCGGAAGTGGACTGACCATGTGGTTGCTGATCCTGCCGTTCTCCATTTCGAACCTCTCCGTTCAGGTTCGCCGGTTTCACGACAGGGATGTGTCCGGCTATTGGCTGCTCGTCTGGTTCATCCCGATTGTCGGCAGTCTCTTCGCCCTCTGTCAGGGCTTCGCCAACATGTTCTTCTCCGGCACACAGGGACCCAACCGGTTCGATACGCCGCAGAGCCAGGCTCACATCTTCGATTAACCCGAACCCGGGGCAATTCCCCGGCCAGCAACAAAAAACGCCGCCGGAAAGACCTTCCGGCGGCGTTTTGTTTTCTTGAATTCGGCTTTCCCGTCAGGCCATCAGCTCGGGCAGGATGGTGATGATCGAGGGGAATGCCAAGAGGCCTGCGATGGTCAGGACGTCCGCGACGAAGAACGGTACGCAGCCGCGGAAGACTTCCTGCACCGGAATATCCGGCCGAACTCCCGAGACAACGAAACAGTTCAACCCGATCGGTGGGGTGATCAGACAGAGTTCCGCCATCTTCACCACCAGAATGCCGAACCAGATCGAGCAGGCCTCACCCGACATTCCGAACGCACTGTCGGCAGCCGACACGCCTTCACCGCCGTTCAGCGCCATCACCGCAGGATAGACCACCGGCAGCGTGAGGATGAGCATCCCGATCGCATCCATGAACATGCCGAGAACGGCGTAAGCCAAGAGGATGCAGACCATCACCACCCAGGGCGAATAATCCAGGGCGACGATGAAGTCCTTGAAGGCGTCCGGCAGGCCGGCAAAACCCAGGAACCGCACGTAGACAAGCACGCCCCAGATCAGGGTGAAGATCATCACCGTCAGTTTCGCGGTCTCGTGCAAGGCCTGGCCGAGCTGCTTGGTCCGCATGCCTTTCATGAACGCAACGACCAGCACCACGAAGGCTCCGAGCGAACCGGCTTCGGTCGGGGTGGCCAGACCGAAGAAGAACGAACAGAAGATGATCGCGACGACGGCGATGATCGGCAGGGTTCCGGGCACGCTTTCAAAGCGCTCTTTCCAGGTAAAGCCGCCTACCGGTGGTGCATCGCCGCGCCAGGCGGCAACGGCCACGATGATGCCGACGTAGATCAATGCCGAGAACACGCCCGGCAGGAAACCGGCGATCAAGAGCTTGCCGACCGACTGTTCCACCAGAATGGCGTAGATCACCAGAATTGCGGACGGCGGGATGAGCGAGGCCAGCGTGCCACCGGCAGCAACGACGGCAGCCGACAGTCGTTTGGAATATCCGGCGGCCAGCATTTCGGGAATGGCGACACGCGCAAAGACCGCGGCTGTTGCCACCGATGCACCTGATACGGCTGCGAAACCGGCAGTGGAGAACACCGTGCCCACGGCCATGCCGCCCGGCAGCCAGCCCAGCCAGCGCTTTGCCGCTTCGAAAAGCTGCTTGGTAAACCCGGCGTAGAAAGCCAGGAAGCCGATCAGAATGAATGTCGGCAGCACCGACAGGGCATAGGTGACCGACTTGGAATGCGGGATCGTGCCGGCCATCTGCAAGGCCACGAAGAAGCCTTTCGAGAATCCCATTTTCAGGGAGAACAGCACGATAAGGCCGACCAGTCCCGTAAAGGCCGCGGCAAAAGCCACACGCACACCCAGGACGACGAGGACCAGCAGGACGCCGGTCATCAGGAGGCCAACTTCAAACGGCGTCATCGCGCGCCTCCTTCTTCCACGTCATCGCCAAAGGCTTCTTCGATCTCGTGTTTGGCGTGTTCCTCGACACCCTCGATCATCGGCACGCAATAGGCTTCACGAGACGGGTTCACGACCAGACGAGCGTACCCGTAGATCTGCATGCACAGGCGCAGGAACAGGAGACTGAGCGCGACCGGAACCATCAGCTTGGACGGCCAGGTCGGCAGGCGGATATCCATGGTGCTGTCGCCGATCGTCCAGGACCGGTCGAAATGGTACCAGGAGCCCCAGATCAGGAGCGCGACCGTGAAGGCGATCAGGATGACACCCAGCATTTCGCAGATGTAAAGCGTCCGGCCGCTGAGCCGGCCGAGCACGATCTCCATCCGGATATGGCCCCCGACGCGTTGGCAATAGGCAATACCGGCGAAGGCGAAGATGGCCATTGCCTGTTCGGTGATGTCGATGAAGCCGGGTACCGGGGTGTTGAAGCCCAGGCGGCCGACAACCTGAAGGACAGCCAGCAGCATCAAGGCCAGGATGGCTCCTGCGGCAAACAGGTTGAAGGCATTCTCGACGTGAGCTAGCCAGCCGTCAAAGCGGATATAGGTGACCGGGCGCTCCGAAACGGAACGTCCTCCGGGATCGATTGTGTTCATGAGTTAAGCCCCGAGCATTGGCTTCCCGGCGCAGGTCGCACCGGGAAGAGTGTGAAACAGTCCAGGCTTGCCGGGCTTATTCCGCGAGGGTCGACTTGACCATGTCCAGGATGTCCTGCGCCGGCAGACCGTTGGCGGACTGCTCTTCCACCCAGGCGGCCTGGATCGGACCGGCCTTTTCGGCAAATGCAGCCAGTTCGGCATCGGAGAACTCGACTTGCGTCACACCACGGCTTTCCAGTTCCGGCCACCACTTTTCGTAGACCTTGTCATAGGTCTCCAGGTAATGCGCCAGGGCTGGCTCAACCGAGCTGTCGAGAGCTGCCTTGAAGTCGTCCGGAAGTGCGTTATAGGCGTCGATGTTCACGATCACCGGGCACTGCACGGTTCCCGGGTTCAGGTTCTTGGTCCACCAGTTGGCGACTTCAACCACCTTGAACGACAGATGCGCATGCGGTGCGAAGCTGGCAGCCGCCACCGTGCCGGAATCAATCGCCTGATAGGTTTCCGAAGCGGTCACGGAGGTCGGCACCGCGCCGACAGATTCCATCAACTGGCCGATGCCGCCAAGGGCACGCACGCGCATGCCGTCAAAGTCGGAAATCGAGCTCGGCACATCGCCCTTGCCAGCAAAGTTGTACTGCGGCATCGGCGAAGGCATCAGAGCCTGAGCGTTCCAGCGGCCAAGGTCTTCCTTCACGGCGGGATGCTCATAGAGCTTCATCGATACCTTGATTTCCTGGTCAAGGTCCTTCACGCCCAGGAACGGCAGTTCCAGAACCGTCAAGCTCGGGTTCTTGTCCGGGTGATAGGAGGCGCAGATCTGCGCCATTTCGAACGCACCGAAGGAAATGCCGTCGAGATTCTCGCGAGACTTCGACAGGGCTTCACCGTACTGCAGTTTGATTTCGAACTTGCCGTCGGTCTTTGCGGCCACTTCTTCGGCCAGCTTTTCGACATGCTCGGTAAACGCGCGGCGCTTGCCCCAGAGCGACACGTTCCAGGTTACGTCGGCGGCGAAGGTTTCGGTGGCGAATACCAGAGACAGCGCAGCCGCGGATACAGCGGTTGCGGATTTCAGTGAAAAGAGCATGCAATCCTCCCAAGACGTTTGCTCATTTCCTTGACAGCTCGGCCTGAACACCTCCGCGCACAAACCCGTGCCAAGTCGATGAGCCTGTAGCATGACCCGTGCCAGTTCTTGCTGGCAACACTTTCCGGCAGGAAATCGATGCTTCTTTCCGCCCTACCCTCCATTTGCTGCAGTGCAGCTCGGCAAGATCTTGCCGATAGCCCGATACCCTCGGCGGATTTCCGCCGGTTCGGGGTGATCTGGGGAGCTTGTCTACCTGCTTCGAACTGCCGTCTCATTTCCCGATTACCTCCATCTTGAGGAGGACCATCAGGTCCGTATCGAAGGATGCGCAACGCACTCGGGAGCAAACGGCCCGTCCTTCGAGACAACGCTCACGCGCTTCCCCAGGATGACGCCGGATGTTGGGGCATCGCTCGGGTGAATGCTCTCAAGAATGCCTATCCCTCAACAGTCTCGGCATTCGCCTGATCGCGGCTGAGGCCGAGGCGGGTCATTTTTTCGTTGAGCGTTCGCCGCGGCAGGTTGAGTTCCTGCATCACGTCGGCCATCCGCCCACCGTGACGACGCAAGGCACCTTCGATCAGGTTGCGCTCATAGGCGTCCATCAGTTCCTTCAGGCCACCTCCAACGGGAACCGGTCCCGTTTCCCGCTGGCCGGTCACCAGTTCTTCCAGCGGCTGCGGCGTGACCGGTGCGTTGAGCACGAAGCGCTCGGCGGCATTGCGCAGCTCCCGGACGTTTCCCGGCCAGCCATAGGTCTGCAGGAAAGCCTCGTCGCGGGCGCTTGTGGCCGGGGCATCCAGACCATACTGGGCGGCGAAGCGGTTCAGGAACGTGTCGAACAACAGGAGCGCATCACGGCCTCGCTCGCGCAGTGGCGGCACCCGCAGTTCAATCGTATTCAGCCGGAAGAGCAGGTCCTCGCGCAGCCGTCCGCTGCGCACTGCTTCCCTGGGGTCGACATTGGCGGCGCTGACCAGACGGATATCGACATCGACGGGTCTTGTGCCGCCGATACGGTCTACCTTTTTCTCCTGCAGCACGCGCAACAGCTTCGGCTGCAACGCCAGCGGCATGGAGACGATCTCGTCCAGAAACAGGACGCCGCCACTTGCCGCCTCGATCCTTCCTGTCCTTTGCTTGTCTGCACCGGTGAAAGCGCCGGCCTCATGGCCGAACAGCTCCGCTTCCACCATGGCCTCCGGCAGGGCTGCCGCGTTGATCGCCATGAACGGCCCGTCCTTGCGCGGGCTGAAATCATGCAGAGCCTGGGCAATCACTTCCTTGCCTGTGCCGGTTTCACCGGTAATGAGAACCGCAGCATCCGTTGCAGCAAAATGCAGGATCTGCTGGCGCAGGGCCTGCATGGCGGGGCTATTGCCGATCAGGCGGCTTTCCAGACCCGCGCTATCGAGCAATTGCGTGCGCAGCGAACGGTTCTCCAGAACAAGTGCACGCCTGTCACACGCCCGGCGAACCACGTCGGCAATCAGATCTGGATCGAACGGCTTTTCGACAAAGTCATAGGCCCCGGCCCGCATCGCCTCGACCGCCATCGGCACATCGCCGTGACCGGTAATCAGCACCACTGGAAGATCCGCGTCGAGCGCCCCGATCTTGCGCAGAAGCGAGACGCCGTCTTCCCCGTCCAGCATCACATCCGAAACGACGCAACCCCGGAATTCGGCGGACAATCTGGCAAGCGCCTGACCTGCCGTTGCAACTTCATGGGTTTCAAAACCTGCAAGTCTTATCCATTGCCGCAGAGCCGCACGCATGGACGGATCGTCGTCGACGATGAGAACTGGAATCTTCTGGGAAAGGTCGGTCATTCTGCGGCTTCTGGTTCCCGTTCGGTCCTGGTGCCGGAGGCGCTGTTACTGGCTCTTTCACTGGCTTTCTCGCCGGACAAGGCAGGCAGACGCAATTCAAACACAGCACCCTTGGGGGTATTTGCGCGCACCGACAAGCTGCCGCCCAGGTCCTCCGCGAGCCGCATCGATATGGCAAGGCCGAGCCCCATACCCCCGCTGCTGGTCTTGGTGGAAAAGAACGGGTCGAAGATCCGTTCCTTCAGGTCCTCCGGGATGCCGGGGCCGTTATCGGAAATTGCCAGCACCAGCTCTGTCCCTTGTCGATCCGCGTGCAGTTTGACTTCACCGGCTTCTTCGCCCGCCGTTGCATCGGCACCGTTGCGCAAGAGATTGACCAGGATCTGCTCTATCCTGAGCGGAGCGGTTTCCGCCTCCAGCGGATCGGATGGAAGGTCTAGTTTCAAAAGGCAGCCGGTCTCTTCAAACCGGGGCCGTACGATCTTTTCAGCGGTCCGGACACTTTCTGTCAGGTCAATCTTCTCGATACGGCTTTCACCGGGCCGCGCAAAGCGCTTCAGTTCCTGCGTGAGGCTGGCCATGCGCATCTGCAGGGAATCGATTTCGTCAAGGTTTTCCGAGGCGGTTTCCGTGTCGCCCTTTTCCAGAAACTTGCGTGTTCCGGCAACGAACATGCGCAAGGCCGCAAGCGGCTGGCTGAGTTCGTGCACGACTGCCGCGGACATCTCGCCCACAGCCGCCAGACGGCTCGAACGGGCAAGGCCGCGCTGTGCTTCCAGAAGCTCTTTTTCAACGCGCCGCCGTTCCTGAATCTCCTCCACCAGACGGGTGTTCAGCTCTTTCAGTCCGGCCGATTCCTGACGCAGCAACGCGGAGGCCTGGCGCAGACGCCGACCGCGCAGTACAAGGACAATGACCGCATATACAAGGCAGAGCGAAATGGTTGCCGCCCAGATCGGCAGCACGCTCTTGCGGGTCTCTTCCACCGGGACCAGGAAATGCAAGGTCCAGCCAAGCAGGCCGACATCCGCCGAATTGTGCCGGTAGTTCTTGCCGTCGATGACGAGCTGCTGTCTTTCCTGGTCCAGACTATCGCTGACCGGGGACAATTCCCGCCCGGCATACTGGCGCGTTGCCTCGATCATCTGGCGCACCTCCTGCGGCAGCGTCGTCAACGTCCGGTAGCGCCAATCGGGCTGGCTCGACAGAAAAATCACGCCATTGTCGTCAGAGGCAAAGACGGTCTCACCACCTTCGGCCCAGGCTTCTTCCAGGGGGCCCATGTCCACCTTGACCACAGCCACACCAACCGGCTTGCCGCTGACCGGCGTCGGCCGTGCCAGGAACAGGCCCGGCTCGTCCGAGGTCGCGCCGATTGCAAAGAAGCGACCTTCCTCGCCTTCAATGGCGGCTGAAAAATAAGGCCGGAAACCGTAGTTTCGGCCGACCAGCGACAAGTCTTCCTGCCAGTTGCTGGACGCCAGGGTCGTGCCTTCGGCATTCATGACATAGAGCAGATCCACGCCTGAATTTTCGGCCATTTCCTGCAGGAACCGATTGGCGCTTTCCGATGGCTGGCCAAGGCCAAGCGCTGACGTTGCGCGGGGATCCCGCGCAATCATGTAAGGCAGATAGCGGTACTTCTGGTATTCGCCCAAAATCGTCTGGCGATAAAGCGTCAGCCGCTCGGCGGCCTTCCTGTCAACGCTGTCCTCATCCAGCTCCATGAAGAGCTGAACCAGCATGAAGGCGACAGCCACGAGCAGGAACGGTGGCAGGGCCAGATAGAGCCAGCGGTTTGACATGGCTCCATATTGCGCATTTTTTTCATTCCCGCCACCCGGCCGGCTATCAGAACAAGTTGGTGACATTGATGCGCGTCAAGGACTCACCACATTCAGACCTATAGATTCTTAACGAGGCTGGTTCGATGACATGATACCGGCCGCAGGAGGGATATATGCCTATCAAAGATATTTTGACCGTTCTGGATCTCGCAGGTGACCAGCCGGCCGCCAAATACGCCCTGGAATTCGGCCGAAACTACGATGCCCATGTCACCGGACTGGCGGTGTCGTTCGAGCCGGTCGTTCCCGCATTCGCGGCTGCGCCGATGCCGGTCGACTATTTGCAGGCAGCGCACGAACAGGCGGTTGCCGCGGCCACCGAGGCCAAGAAGGAATTCGACGAGCTGGCCCGTCTGGCAGGTGTGAAGAGCGAAAGCAGGCTCGCGGAAATCCTCACCGGCGGCCCCCTGGAAAACGTGCTGGTTCATTGCCGCCCGACAGACCTGGTGGTCATCGGTCAGGCCAATCCGGACAAGCCGGAGCCGATGCGTGAGCTCTTGATCGAGACCGTCCTGTTTGAAAGCGGCGTACCGGTTCTGCTTGTGCCCTATATCGGCAGCAAATCCTTCCAGCCGAAGAATGTGCTGGTTGGCTGGGACGGCAGCTCTACCGCGACACGGGCCATCCATGCGGCTCTGCCCGTTCTGGAAAAGGCGGAGAAGATCACGGTCCTGGTTGTCGAGAAGAAAGCCACCAAAGCAACCGGCCAACCGGGTGCCGACGTCGCCAACTATCTGGCGCGCCACAACATGGATGTCACCGTCGAGGTTGTCACCAATCCGCAAGCCGGCATTGCCGACACGGTGCTCAACCACGTCTCCGACAACAGCAACGATCTGGTCGTGATGGGCGGTTACGGCCACAGCCGCATGCGTGAATTCCTGTTCGGCGGGGCAACCCGGGAAATCCTGGAAGCCATGACCGTACCGGTTCTGATGGCCCATTAAGCCACCGGCGCACACTCGATCGCCGAGATTTTGCGATGCATGAAGCCCGCGAACCTGACACACTCCGGTCCGCGGGCTTTTTTTGACCGGAAAACATGATGAAACTGCAGGCTCGAAACACCGGCAAGGCCGGACGCTCGTCTGCAACCACCCTGTTGTTTTTCGCTTCTTGTTCGTGAATTTTGCGACGCGCGACCTAGGTTCGTTTCAGACGCCTCGTTCCTTGCGGAGCTTTTCAAAGGATCGATCTCATGACCATTCGCAACCTCGACGGTTTCTTTGCGCCAGGATCGATAGCCATTATCGGCCCTTGCAGGCATCCGGGCGTCCTGACCAGCAAGTTGATTTCCTGCCTGCAGGATATCGAGGCCGGCCATCCGGTAACGCTCGTCGGGATCGATGAGGATGTCCCTTTCAAAGGCCGAAAGGTCGCTCGGCTGGCCGATCTGGAGAAAATGCCGGATCTGGCAATTTATCTCGCCAAAGCGGAAGCGCTGCCGGAAAAGATCCGGATCCTTGCTGCTGGTGGAACCAAGGCCGTGCTTATCCCTTCGCCCGGCTTTGAAACCTGGTCTGAAGAGTTGCTTCAGGAGTGCCGCGAAGCCGCGCAGGCGACCAACTTGCGACTTATCGGACCAGGCACGCTTGGCCTTGCCGTTCCCGCCAGGGGACTTAACGCACTCCTCAGCGCGGAGCGCCCCGAAAAGGGGGAAGTCGCGTTTTTCGCTCGTTCCGGTGCCGTGCTCAATGCAACGCTTTCCTGGGCGAAGACCCACAACACCGGATTTTCCGCTGTCGTTTCTCTCGGCGCGCGGATGGATGTCGATATCAGCGACCTGATCGACTATTTCGCGCAGGACTATCATACCCGTGCGATCGTGCTTCACCTGGAAGGCATCGCAGTCCCGCGAAAGTTCATTTCCGCCGCGAGGGCAGCTGCCCGCAGCAAGCCGGTGATCGTGATCCGCTCCGGCAAGAGCCGGGATACAGGCGGCTCGGGCAGAACCCACGCCGGGCGTCTCGCGCGGACTGACAGGGTTTATGAGACCGTGTTTCGCCGCACCGGCCTTTTGCGGGTGCATGATCTTGACGAGATGTTCGAGGCACTGGAAACCCTCTCCCACATTCGCGTTCCGCGCTGCGACAAGCTTGCCGTCATTGCGAACGGTCGCAGTCTTGCCAGTCTTGCCGTCGACAGGCTGATGGATCTGGGTGGATCCTTCGCCGAGCTTAGCACCGAAACTCGAACAGCTCTTGAAGACACCAGCCGGAGCCATGCCGGCCTGTCGGTGACACCCGCTGCCGATGGTTCGGTAATCCTGAAGGAGAACGTGACACCGGAACAGATCACCGAGGCAATCGTCACGGTGTTGAAAGACCCGAATGTGGATGGTGCCGTCGTGCTTCAGGCTGCCAGTGCCTTCCAGCCCTTGTCGGCCATCGCAAAGGCAATTGCCGATGCGGCGGCGCTGGACAGGCGACGCACCGGGCGGCGCAAGGCCCTTGTCGCCGGTCTTATCGGTGGTGATGGGGCAACGCGTGCAGCCCTTTCCGAAGCGCGCATCCCGAACTATGCCAGCCCGGCCGAGGCCGCCCGCAGCCTGATGCATCTGGCGCATGATGCGCAGGCGCGCGAATTCCTTATGGCGGCCCCGACCAGCCTGCCTAGCACGTTTTCGCCCGATGTTGCGCGGGTACGCGGCATTGTCACAGCGGCGCTTCAGGAAGACCGCACCTGGCTCAGCCCGCCGGAAGTGGTCTCCGTTCTGGAAGCATATGATCTGCCGATCATGGCAACCGCCATGGCGACAACACCAGAGGAAGCCGGCAAGCTGTCGGAGTCTTTCTTCAAGACCGCGGCTCATTGCGTTGCCAAGCTGATTTCGCCGGATCTGCCGTTCAAGTCGCGCATCGATGGTGTGCGGCTGGGGCTGGAAAGCCCTGAAGCCGTCCGTCACGCGGCACAAGAACTGATCGAAAAGACCAGACGGGACTACCCCGACGCCCGGATCGCCGGGCTCTCCATTCATCCGATGCTGGAAGACCGGCACGGGATGGAACTTTATATGGGTGTTGCCGAAACACAGGACTTCGGCCCGGTCCTGGTTTTCGGCCATGGTGGTACCGCAATCGAGGAAAGCGAAGACGTCGCGCTGGAATTGCCGCCGCTGGATCTCAATCTGGCAGAAGCACTGATTTCCCGCACACGAATTGCCAGGCTTCTGGATGGCGGACCGGCGCGCCCAGCCCTCGACAAGGCTGCCCTTGCCCAGGCGCTGGTGAAACTCTCTCAGATCACCATCGATATTCCCGAGATACAGGAACTCGACATCAACCCGCTGGTTGCCCTGCCGAGCGGGCTTATCGGGCTCGATGCCCGCATGACGTTATGCCATCCGGAAAAGCGACCGGGCCGTGCCGGCAGTTCCCGCCTGGCCATCGCCCCCTATCCCCAGGAATGGGAACAGACACTTGAGTTGAAGGATGGGCACGAGATCTTCATCCGGCCCGTACGCCCGGAGGACGAGGACCTTTTCAAGACGTTTTTCGAGCAGGTAACGCCCGAAGACCTGCGCCTAAGGTTCTTTGCACCTGTGCGCGATTTCAGCCACAGGTTCCTGTCCCGGTTGACGCAGCTCGACTATGCCCGCGCAATCGCCTTTGCTGCCATCGAACCCAAAGACAGCAGCTTGCTCGGCGTCGTCCGCCTGCACGCGGATCCCGACCATCAAACCGGCGAATACGCGATCATGGTCCGCTCCGACCTGAAGGGACAGGGCCTCGGCTGGACCTTGATGAAACTGCTCATTCGCTACGCTAGGGAAGACGGCATCGAGGTCATCAAGGGCGAGGTTCTGAAGGAAAACACCTCGATGATCTCCATGTGCCAGTCGCTCGGCTTTTCCGTCGGCACTTCTCCGGACGATCCCGGCATAGCACTCGTGACGCTGCCTGTGGCGGAAGTTCCGGAACAAATCTGAACGCGTTGCGCAGTCCGCAACGCATCTGGTTTCCGTTTGCCTGTCAGCACGCCCACATGGACGTTGCCCCAAACAAAAACGCTCCCCGCGAGGAGGAGCGTCCCGGGTGGTTCATCTGTAGATGCTCAGTGCGTTGCGGCCATACCGAAAGACAGCTGTCCGCGAGCGTTCTTGTACCATTCGATGATCTTCTTGCGCTCGTCTTCTTCCATGAAGGAGACGTTGGCGGGCGGCATGGCGTTGGTGACGCCGGCCTGGAGGTAGATCTGCTTTGCGGCGCGCACGACGTCTGCCTTGGTTTCCAGATGCAGGCCCTTGGGTGCCCAGTGGATGCCTTCGTAGAAGGGTTCGCGGGCGTGGCACATGCCGCAGCGGCCGGGAATGATGTTCATGACATCATCGATGCCTTCCGCATTGGCGAAAACCTGTTCGGTCTGCGTCAACGGACGGGCATCCGACGCTTCCCAGGTATCCTGCTGGAGCGGTGCCATGGACAGCTGGATGATGGCGACGAACAGGATCGCCGTTGCCAGCCAGGTCCAGGTCGGTGCCGGAGCACCCGTGTGCTTGGTGTTGAAGTAATGCCGGATGGTGACCCCCATCAGGAAGACAAGGGCAGCGATCAACCAGTTGTATTCCGAGGCGAAGGCGAGCGGGTAGTGGTTGCTCAGCATGAGGAACACGACAGGCAGGGTCAGGTAGTTGTTGTGGGTGGAGCGCAGCTTGGCGATCTTGCCGTATTTTGCGTCCGGGGTCCGCCCTGCCTTCAGGTCCGCCACCACGATCTTCTGATTCGGAATGATGATGAAGAACACGTTCGCGGTCATGATCGTCGCGGTGAAGGCACCGAGATGCAGCATGGTGGCACGGCCGGTGAAGATCTCGTTGTACCCGTATCCCATGGCCACCAGCAGCGCGAACAGCAGCAGCATCAGCAGCGTCGGGCTTTCGCCGAGCTTCGACTTGCACAGCCGGTCATAAACCAGCCAGCCGATGGTCAGAGAACCGGCGGAAATCAGGATACCCTGCCACAGGGCAAGATCGGCCTTTGCCGGATCGATCAGGTAAAGCTCGCCGCCGACCCAGTAGACGACCATCAGGAGAGCCGCGCCGGACAGCCACGTGGAATAGCTTTCCCATTTGAACCAGACCAAGTGTTCCGGCATGTTTTCCGGGGCCACCAGGAACTTGCGGATGTGATAGAAGCCGCCGCCGTGGACTTGCCATTCCTCGCCATGGGCACCCTTGGGCAGGTCCGGGGCTTTCTTCAGGCCAAGGTCCAACGCGACGAAATAGAACGACGAGCCGATCCAGGCCATCGCCGTAATCACGTGCAGCCAGCGAACCGCAAAGGCGATCCAGTCCCAAATGATGGCAATGTCCAGCATTGCTTCCCCTCCAAATTCGTTTGACCCAAGCTAGCTCATGCAAGAATTTTCTGGTATCTCGGGATAATTCCGAGCAGTTTCAAAAAAATCGGAACAATAAACCGGCCCGGTTGGACATCCTCATGGCGTATCTGGAAAACATCCGAACCTTTCTGCGCGTTTACGAGCTGGGCAACATGTCCGCCGCCGCACGCGATCTGCGGATTTCCTCCGCCGTCGCGTCGTCGCGGGTGTCCCAACTGGAAGAGCACCTGAACGTTCGCCTGTTCCAGCGAACCACCCGAGCCCTTAGCCCGACAGAGCATGGCAACTTGTTCTATCGCGGTGCAACAAAAATAATCGAGGCGGTGGAAGAAGCAGAAGCGGAGATCAGCAATGTCACCCGTTCACCGCGCGGCACGCTGTTTGTTGCCGCCCCCATCGGCATGGGCCAGCGGCTGATCGCCCCGGCGATCCCGAAATTCAAGGAAACCAATCCGCTGATCGACATTCGCCTGCGCCTGTCCGACCGCAAGGTCGACCTGACGGGCGAAGGTCTCGATGCCGCGTTCTTCCTTGGCCTGCCGGAAGATTCCAATCTCAAGATCCGCAAGATCGCCGATTGCGACCGACTGCTTTGCGCCTCTCCGGAGTATCTCGCCCGCAAGGGCAACCCGAAAACAAGCGACGAGCTTGCCGCCGGCCGCCATGACTGCCTCAACATGCGTTATCCCGGTGCACCGGAATTCCAGTGGCCGCTGCAGACGGAAAATGGCGTCAAGCGCGTCGCGGTGTCCGGCCCGTTCGAATCCGACCATGGCGATGTCCTGACCGGCTGGGCGCTGGAAGGCCACGGCATCGTGCTGAAACCGACATTTGAAGTTGCCGACTATCTGGCTTCGGGAAAACTGGTGCCGGTGCTCGAAAACGAACCGCCAATCCCGGTGCAGATGGCCTGCCTTTACACGCACCGCCGCCGCCAGGACCCGAAAGTACGCCTGTTCCTGGATTTCATGGTGGCGCATATCCAGAAGTCACTGGCGGAGCTGGCGAACGCCCACTGAGGGTTAGCCGTCTCGCCTCTTCACCAAGACCTCAAGGAAGATCCCGGAGACCGGCGGCTCTCTCCACGAGTGCCTTGATCTCGGCACGCAAGACCTCAGCAAAGCTTTCCACCAGCAGGGAAAGCGGCCGGTTGGCCGGAGTAAGCAGCGACATGTTGAGGAAGCACTCCGGCCTCATGTGCGAACGGGCGGTTCTGGCCGGAAGTGGTCCCCTGCTTTATCTGTTCGCCGCCCAGATGTGCCGGGCAGGTACGCCCCCCTGGCTCTGTTGGAAACACAGACATTCGCCGACAGGCAGGCCGCGCTTCGGCATTTGACCGGAGCGTTGCGCGGCTGGCTGCTGCTTGCCAAGGGGTTGGGACTATTCGCAGAAATCCGGAAGGCGGGCGTTCCCCGCTACACCGGCGCATCGGCAATTGCCGTTGAAGGCAAGACGCAGGCCGAAACCATAACCTTCACATCGGGAGGCAGAAGCCACAGGCTGGAGTGTGCAACGGTGCTGCTGCCGTCGCTTTGCGTAACTTGAGTACTTGCCAGCAAGTCCTCAGACGCAAACATACCCCGGTGCTAATCCCTTTGAAGTCCCCCCGGGCGAGCAACGCGAGACCCGAGGTCTGCTCATTTCCAGAATTCAGGCGTGGTTCTCAATGCGCCCGCTTCAGCGAGCTGTCCCTGCGAGTAGGCCCCGGATCTGCGCTGCGCTTGTCCGGGGTGACGGCCTTGGGGGGCGGGGCTTGAACGAAAACGGCACTGCCGGCTATGGCAAACGAAACGTCTGCGCGGTTGGCAAGGTATCCCAAAACCTGTCCGGCAACAGAGACGATCTTCCAGCCCCCAGCCCCCCAGCCCCCTCATCCTGAGGAAGCGCGCAGCGCTGTCTCGAAGGATGGGCCGCTTGCTCCGGATTTGCCGCCAATAGTTCGAGGCATCGGCCAACCTCGGGATGAGCGATCCTCTCTGGCAAATTCACGGACAGAGTGTTGCCCGCCGGACACCCCTTAGCGAAAATACGTCGCAATTTAAGCCTGTGTCCGATGCAGTCCCCTCGCATTGCTTCAGGTGTCTTGCACCTGTCACCGATCCTTGAAATGAACACTCCATGATCGGCTACTCGTCCTACATCCTTTGCACCTCCCCCCGTAGCGGCAGCACGCTGCTCTGCAAGCTTCTGGCGGCGACCGGTGTTTCCGGGCATCCGGGCTCCTATTTTCACAAGCCGTCCAAGGAGGATTGGCTTGAGGACCTGAATGTCGATGTTGTGCCGGGGGAAAACGAGCAGGCGACGCTGCGCCGCATCTTTGCGGCAGCAATCGAAAAGGGCACGCGGGGCAAAGGTCTTTTTGGCCTGCGGCTGCAGCGGCACAGCTTCGATTTCTTCATGAAACAGCTGGCCGTCCTTTATCCGGACGGTTCGAGCGATCTGACGCGTCTTGAAGCAGTCTTCGGCAAGACGCTGTTCGTTCACCTGACCCGTGCTGACAAGGTCGACCAGGCGGTTTCCTTCGTCCGCGCCGAGCAATCCGGCCTCTGGCACAGGGCTCCGGACGGCACCGAGCTCGAGCGATTGTCGGAACCGCGCGAATTGCAATATGACGCCGCTGAAATCCGCGCCTGTCACGATCGTTTCACCCGGTTTGACCGAGACTGGCAAGCCTGGTTCGAAATCCAGGGCATTTCCCCACTTCGGATTACCTATGACGCGCTTTCGGCAGACCCGCAGGCCACGCTGAGACTGGTTCTTCAACGACTCGGCCTGGAAGCGTCAGCAGCGGAGGGTGTCGTGCCCAGCGTTGCCAAACTGGCAGATGCCACCAATGCCGACTGGGTGTCCCGTTTCCGCGCTGAGCTGGAGATCGACAGCGCCAGCTAAAGCCGCCTGTGTGAACCACGTGCGCGGCCGCGCCGTATCCTTCTCGAAGAAGCACGCGTTTTGCAGCCGCCTTGGCCGCGGGCCAGGAATGCTGTTAAGCTGTTGATGCTTCGACGGGAAACAGACGGACGGGTGGTTTGATGAACCTCGAAAGTTTCGTTGCCGAACTTCAATCCTGGGCCACGCTGGCTCTCAGCTACCTGACTGCGCCCTGGTTTGCCTATCAGCTCGCCATCATCGTAGTTCTGTTCGGCCTGGCCAAGCTGCTGAGCCTTCGCGTCGAGCCGAGGCTTGAAGCCCGTGCACGTGAAATCAGGGGCCATCCGGGCCTGCTTCGTGTGGTGGTGGCCCTGCTCCGGCGGATCGAGTGGATCTTTTTCAGCCTGTTCCTGTTCATTGCCCTTACGGTGATGCGAAGCGTCACCTGGCCGAGCCGGAGCCATTTCATCGCGATCGCCCTGTCGCTGTCGCTCGCCTGGCTGTTTGTCTCGGTTCTGTCGAGGGTCATCCGCAACCGGCTGGTAGCAAGAACGCTCAGCTGGCTCGCCTGGATCTATGTTGCGCTGGTCATTCTGGGCTTTGATGACGAGGCCGGCACCTTCCTCGACAGCCTGGCGTTGCCACTCGGCGAGATGCGGTTGTCCTTGCTGCTGATCCTGAAGGCGGTTCTGCTACTGTTTGCAACCGTCTGGGTCGCGGTGGTCCTCGGGCGCTATTTCGATGAACAGGTACAAAAGTCGGATGAGCTGACACCGTCGATCCGCGTGTTGATCGGCAAGGTCGCCAAGTTCGGGCTGATCCTGGTGGCCGGAACGGTTGCGCTTTCCTCGGTCGGTATCGATCTCTCCGCCTTCACCGTCTTTACCGGGGCGGTCGGCCTCGGTCTCGGGTTCGGCCTGCAGAAGGTCATTTCCAACTTCATTTCCGGCATCATCATCCTGCTCGACAAGTCGATCAAACCCGGCGACACCATCTCGCTGGAAGGCACGTTCGGCTGGATCCGCGAGTTGCGCGCCCGCTTCGTTTCCGTCGTAACGCGGGACGGACGCGAATATCTGATCCCGAACGAGGACTTCATCACCCACCGTGTGATCAACTGGTCCTTCAGCGACGAACTTGTCCGCCTCGACGTCAATTTCGGCGTTTCCTACGACGCCGACCCGCATGAAGTTTCGAAGCTTGCCATCGAAGCGGCGATGACGGTCGGCCGGGTGGAAGGCTCCCGCCGTCCGGTCTGCTGGCTTACGGGCTTCGGCGACAGCTCACTCGACTTCGTCCTGCGTTTCTGGATCCGCGATCCGCAACAGGGCCTCACCAACGTACGCGGCAAGGTGTTGCTGGCGCTTTGGGACACCTTCAAGGAAAACAACGTCGGCATCCCGTATCCGCATCGGGAGATTATTTTAAAGAAGGAGACGGGCAATGGATTGCCTGCCGAGGCGTTCCAAGAGGTCCGCGGAAAGCAGGAAGAAATCGATTAGCCGGTAGCGCTTCAAACTTGTCCGGACGGGTGTTCACCGATCGAAGCTATCGATACCCCAGCACAGCAAAAACCTCATCCTGAGGAGGACCTTGGGTCCGTCTCGAAGGATGGGCCGCTTGTTTGGAGCAAGGGTCACATCCTTCGAGACGCGAGCAGGCTCGCTCCTCAGGATGAGGCTGAAACTTTGGAAAGACACTCGAAACAGCGACGTTCCTCAACTCCCCCGATAGGTCGAATAGCTGAACGGCGAGACCAGAAGCGGCACGTGGTAGTGGGCTTCTTCCGACATGCCGAACCGCAGCGGCACCGTGTCGAGAAACTTCGGGTCCGGCAAAGCGATTCCTGCGGCGTCGAAATAGGCACCGACATGGAACACCAGCTCGTAGGTTCCGGTCTTGAATTCGTCTTTCGGCAGGATCGGGCTGTTGGTGCGGCCGTCGTCGTTGGTTTCCAGGCTGCGGACGTAGGTCCTGTTGTCACCATCAATTGCATAAAGATCGATCTTGATGCCTTTTCCAGGGCAACCTTGGGCGGTGTCGAGCACGTGAGTCGTCAGGTAACCGGCCATCTTGGCCTCCTCCAAATGTCAGTTTGCGCGCATGATGCTGTGGGCCTCAATCGAAGGGCACCCGTGGTTCACAGGAAGCACTTTCTAAAAAGACGAGAAAGTCATGTCCATTATTCTGTTTTATAAGAAGACAACATGCCAGCCCTTGAATGAGGCATAGTCTTTGCTTGGTTCAAAACACGTTGGTATCACGAGGAGGTCCGTCTTGAATCGCTATTCCCGGAACATGCGTGGCTATGGTCAGAACCCGCCGGATCCAAAGTGGCCAGGCGGGGCCAGGGTCGCTGTCCAGTTCGTGTTGAATTACGAGGAAGGCGGCGAGAATTGCGTGCTGCATGGCGATGCGGCGTCCGAGGCGTTCCTGTCCGATATTCCGGGTGCCGCCCAGTGGCAGGGCAAACGCCACTGGAACATGGAATCCATCTATGAATACGGCGCCCGCGCCGGTTTCTGGCGCCTGCACCGGCTGTTTACGCGGGCTGATATTCCGCTGACCATCTATGGTGTCGCTTCCGCTTTGGCCCGCAGCCCGGAACAGGTGCAGGCCATGAAGGACGCCGGTTGGGAAATCGCCAGCCATGGCCTGAAGTGGGTCGAACACAAGGATATGCCCGAAGCAGAGGAACGTGCGGCCATTGCCGAGGCGATCCGACTGCACACGGAAGTGGTCGGCAGTCGCCCGCTCGGCTGGTACACGGGCCGCTGCTCGGAAAATACCGTTCGCCTCGTCGCCGAGGAAGGCGGTTTTGCCTATATTTCAGACACCTATGATGATGATCTGCCCTATTGGCTGGATGCCGATGGCCGTGATCAGCTGATCATTCCCTATACGCTGGAAGCCAACGACATGCGCTTCGCGACGGCACCGGGATGGACGGATGGAGAGGATTTCTTCCTCTATCTGAAGAACGCCTTCGACATGCTCTATGAAGAAGGCACGACGGACACGCCGAAGATGATGTCCATCGGCCTGCATTGCCGCCTCGTCGGCCGTCCGGGCAAGATCATGGCGCTGAAGAAATTCATCGATCATATCCAGGCTCATGAAGGCGTCTGGTGTCCGCGCCGCATCGAGATCGCGGACCATTGGGCCAAGACACACCCGCCGCAGAAGGGTCTTCGCCCCAGCCGTATGGAAAAAGCCGAGTTCGTCAAAACCTTCGGCGGCATCTTCGAGCACTCCCCCTGGATCGCCGAACGTGCCTTCGAGCTGGAACTCGGCCCGGCTCATGACTGTGCCGCCGGTGTTCACAACGCGCTGTGCCGCATGTTCCGTTCCGCAAGCGAGGAAGAGCGCCTCGGCGTTCTGACTGCCCACCCGGATCTTGCCGGAAAGCTGGCACAGGCAGGCCGCCTGACGGCGGAAAGCACCAACGAGCAGGCCAGCGCCGGTCTCGACATGCTGACCGACGAGGAACGCGAGACCTTTACCCGGCTGAACAATACCTACGTCGAAAAACACGGCTTCCCGTTCATCATCGCAGTGCGCGATCATGACAAGGCCTCGATCATGGCTGCCTTTCAGCGCCGGATCGACAACGACCGGGCGACCGAATTCGAGGAAGCCTGCCGCCAGGTGGAACGGATTGCCCAGTTCCGGCTCAAGGACCTGCTGCCGTGAGCCGTCTCATTGCCCCATCGATCCTGACCGCAGAGGCCTTCGCCCCCTATGGCGATGTTCTCGAGGTGGCGGGCGCACCCGACAAAATCATAAATCAGGGCATGTGCGGCCGTCATCATGACCGGGCGAAGCTCGACTTCGGCGAAGGCCGGGCAGGCATCAGCCTGTTCGATGCCAAGGCCCGGTCGTTTCCCTATGTCGTCGACATGGTCGAGCGACACCCGGAAGGCAGTCAGGCCTTCATACCGCTGGACGGTGTGCCGATGCTGGTTGTCGTCGCTGACGACGAGAATGGCCAGCCGGTCAACCTGAAGGCATTCATCAGCCAGCCCGGACAGGCGATCAACCTGTATCGCGGCACCTGGCACGGTGTTTTGGCCCCGCTCTGGCAAGCGGGCCGCTACGCGGTCGTGGACCGCATCGGGGAAGGAACCAACCTGGAGGAACACTGGTTTCCCGACCCTTGGACAGTGGAGGCCGACAACAAGGAATAAGCCTCCCTTTCAGAACGATCCCTGCCCGCTCAACGAGGCGGAGACGTTCACACGACCTTCAGAGGAGCAGAAATGTCTAATTCATCGATCGGATCTCCGGAGCAGCTCCGGGATCCCAATTACACGCCACCGCTTTACAAGGCGATCCCGCTCGGCATCCAGCATGTCCTGGCCATGTTCGTCTCCAACGTCACACCTGCCATCATCGTGGCCGGTGCAGCCGGGTTCGGCTTCGGGTCCAATTCTCCCGACTTTCCCGAACTGCTTTATCTCATCCAGATGTCGATGGTCTTTGCCGGGGTCGCGACCCTGTTGCAGACGATCACCCTCGGCCCGGTCGGTGCGGCATTGCCGATCGTTCAGGGCACATCCTTTGCCTTCCTGCCGATCATGATCCCGCTTGTTGCCGGCAAGGGGGTCGACGGTCTCGCGGCTCTGTTCGGGGGCGTGATCATCGGCGGTTTCTTCCATGCGTGTCTTGGCCTCGTCATCGGCAAGATCCGCTTCGCCCTGCCTCCCCTGGTGACAGGACTTGTGGTGACGATGATCGGTCTCGCGCTGGTTCAGGTGGGCATCCAGTATGCCGCCGGCGGTGTCCCCGCCATCGGCACGCCGGAATACGGCTCGCTGCTCAACTGGGCGGCCGCTCTGGTGGTGATCGTGGTGACACTCGGGCTGAAGTTCTTCGGCAAGGGTATGATGTCGGTCTCCGCGGTTCTGCTCGGACTGATCGCCGGCTACATCTTCGCCCTTGCCACCGGCATGCTGACCTTTGAAGCCGTCTCCACGTCCTGGGACCGTGCGGCTGTCTTTGCCCTGCCGCAGCCGTTCAAATACGGCTTCGAATTCTCGTTCGCGGCCGTGCTCGGCTTCTGCCTGATGGCCTTCGTTTCCGCGGTGGAAACCGTGGGCGATGTATCCGGCATCACCAAGGGCGGCGCCGGACGGGAAGCGACCGACAAGGAAATCGCCGGTGCGACCTTTGCCGACGGTCTCGGCACGGCTGTCGCAGGTTTCTTCGGCGGTTTCCCGAACACCTCTTTCAGCCAGAACGTCGGCCTCATCGCCATGACCGGCGTCATGAGCCGCCATGTGGTGACCATCGGCGCGATCTTCCTGATCGTCTGCGGTCTGATCCCGAAGGTCGGCGCGGTCATCCGAACCGTTCCGATCGAGGTTCTCGGCGGGGGTGTCATCGTGATGTTCGGCATGGTTGTTGCCGCCGGTATCTCGATGCTGTCGGATGTGAACTGGAACCGGCGCAACATGGTGATTTTCGCCATTTCGCTTTCCATCGGTCTCGGCCTGCAGCTGGAACCGGGCGCCCTGCAGCACATGCCGGACACCGCACGTATCCTTCTGACCAGCGGCCTGCTGCCGGCAGCCCTGATCGCCATCGTCCTCAACCTGGTGCTGCCGGAAGAACTCTCCGACGAATCCACCGAAGAGGTCTCCGGCGGTCTCTCCGGCCACGGACGCGGCTCCCTGCCGAAGGAAGAAACCGCGTAAAGACAAGCCACACCTGTATGAGAAAGGGCCGCGTGAGCGGCCCTTTTTTATGACTTCTTGCACGTCATCCCGGACGCAGCGCAGCGGAAATCCGGGGTCTGTCGATATGCAACGTAAAAGACCCCCGTCCTCTGGGGCCCCGATCCCGGCTCGCACTTCGTTTGGCCGGGATGACGATGGAGGGGGTCTGCAGGGAAGAATTTCAGGCGTTTCAGCAGTTGGAAATTTCCCCCTCCGTCATTCCGGACAAGGGAGGCGCAGCCGGACGCAGATCCGGAACCCAGACATATTTCGCGCTGAAAAAGCGCCTCTATTTTTGAGAGGTGTTCGCTTTGCTCACACTGATGCGCTGGGTTCCGGATCTGCGTGCAACCAAGCTGCACTTGTCCGCAATGACGGGGGAGGAGAAATTGTGTCCCTACCGTCCCGCCATCAGCCGTGCCATGTCGATCATGCGGGCGGAAAAGCCCCATTCGTTGTCATACCAGCCAAAGATACGCACCTGGTAGGCATTGGCCTCGAGCGTTTCGGGCAGGTGTATGACGAGGGATTCCGGCCGCGCACGCATGTCCGTGGACACCACATGGTCCTGCACGAAGCCGATTACCGGATTGCCGGAAAAGATCTCGAGCAGTCTATCATTGAAGGGAGCCTTGACGGGCTGTGCCAGCGTCACCGTCAGGTCGACCGCAGAAACGCTGATCGCGGGCACCCGGACGGCAGCACCGCTGATTTTGCCCTCAAGCTGCGGCAGCACCTTGCCGACAAGTTTGGTCGCGCTGGTGGTGGTCGGCACCATGGAGACGCCGCCGGCACGACTGCGCTCCAGCGGCCCTCTCGGGGCGTCCACCATCGGCTGACTGCCGGTGTAGCAGTGGATGGTGGTCATATGCCCGCTCTTGATGCCGATAGCATCATCAAGACCGCGTAGCAGCGGAGCGAGGGCATTGGTGGTGCAGGAGCCGTTCGAGACGATGCGGTGGTCTCCGAGCTGGTCTTCGTTGGCACCAAGCACCAGGGTGATATCGGCTGCCCTGGAGGGGCCTGAAATCAACACGTTGGCAGCGCCGGCTTTCAGGCCACGTTCCGCAATCTCGCGCGTGTCGGCCTTGCCGGTGCATTCCAGCACCACGTCCACCTGGGAAAGATCAAGGAGAGACAGATCGGGTTCGGCGGAGAAGACGATCTCGCGTCCGTCTATCGTCAATGTGCCCTCGCCCGCTGTTACTTCGCCCGGCCACGGGCCGAAGACGCTGTCATACTTGAAGAGATAGGCACAGGTCTCAAGCGGTGCGATATCATTGATCCGCACCACCTCGATGCGTTCCGTTTCCGGAAGCTTGAGCACTTGACGCAAGAGGGTCCGGCCGATCCGGCCGAACCCGTTGATCACAATCCGCATTTTCCACGGTCCGTCTAGAAATCCACTTCGATCGCGACGCCCTTCTGGATTGCCAGATCGACCGCGGCGGATGCCACGGCAAGATCCTGAAGGCCGACGCCGGTACCGTCGAAGAGGGTGATATCGCTCTGCGACGTCCTGCCTGGATGATTACCATTAATGACCGCGCCGATCTCAATTATATTGTCCTCAGAGACAATTCCGCTGGCCACCGCATGCTGGCATTCACCGATCGTCGCTGACTGAGCGACTTCATCCGTGAAGAGCTTTGCCTTGGCAACAAGCGCAACATCGACTTCCTGTTTGCCCTTGGTATCGGTGCCCATGCACGCGATATGCGTGCCCGGCGAAACATGCTCTTCCATCAGGATCGGATCGAAGCTGGAAGTGATCGAGATGATCACGTCGGCTTCCGTACCCAGCCTGGCCAGATCGACGGATTCGTAAGGCAGACCGAGTTCGTTCGCCGTTTCCTCCAGACGCACCAGCATCTCCGGATGAAGGTTCCAGCCGAGGACCTTTTCGAAGTCGCGCTGTTCGACCGCTGCCCGCATCTGGAAAGCCGACTGGTGGCCGGCTCCGATCATGCCAAGCACCTTCGCGTCCTTGCGTGCCAGATGCTTGATGGAAACCGCAGATGCTGCCGCTGTTCTGAGGGCGGTCAGCAGGTTGCCGCCGACGACGGCCTTCGCCTTGCCGGTATCGGCATCGAACAGGAACACGGTCGACTGGTGGTTGGTCAGGCCCTTTGCCATGTTGCCCGGCCAGTAGCCACCGGATTTCAGGCCGAGCGCCAGCGAGGACCGGTCGAAGCCGGACTTGAACCCGTATAGCGCATCTGCATGACCGATTGCCTCGCGAATAACCGGAAAATTATAGGCCGCCCCGCCCGCCATGGCGGCAAAGACGCTTTCGACAGCGTCAAAGGATTCCTGGCGGCCGATCAGGCCGGCGATTTCCTTTTCAGGAACGATGATCATGTGTGTCTCCAGCAAAACATCGTCTTCCCCCCGACCTCATCCTGAGGAGGTGCAAAGCGCCGTCTCGAAGGATGGGTGGCTCGCTCGGAATTCTTGGCCCATCCTTCGGGACGGACCTTTGGTCCTCCTCAGGATGTGGGGATGGTGTTGATTTGCGCTCTTAATGCCAAACCCTCCATCGTCATCCCGGACGCAGCGTAGCGGAGATCCGGGATCGGTGAGCCGGGGCGTATCGGGTTAAACCCGAAGACCAGGTGGCTCTCCGGTCCCGGCTCGCGCTGCGCTTGGCCGGGATGACGAAGGGGAGGCCTTAAGTCGTAACTTCAGTAAGCCTTGCCGCGGGCCGAGACCGGCCAGACCGTCTCGACCTTGCCGCCCCGCACGCCGACATACCAGTCGTGGACGTTGGCGGTCGGGTCGCAGTGGCCGGGCACCAGCTTCAGCTTCTCGCCCACCTGCAGAACACCCTTCGGGTCGGCAATGACACCGTGCTCGTCCGAGCACTTGATGTATTCGACATCGTTGCGGCCGTAGATGAACGGCAGACCGCTGTCGACGGACTGGGCTTTGAGGCCCGCATCACAGATCGCCTTGTCGGCTTTCGCGTGGCTCATCACCTGGGTCAGGATGAAGAAGGCGTTTTCCCATTCCCCCTGGTCGATGCGCTTGCCGTCCTTATCGAGAATGCGGCCGTAGTCTGCATCCATGAAGGCATAGGAACCGCATTGCAGCTCGTTGTAGACGCCCGAATTGGATTCAAAATAGTAGGAGCCCGTGCCGCCACCTGAAACGAGTTCCGGCTCCAGGCCTTCCTTCTTCAACGCCTCGACGGCGTCCTTGACCATCGCAATGGCAATGTCGAGCTTGTCCTTGCGGGCTTCATAGCTGTCGATGTGCTGCATGGCGCCCTGATAGGCCTGGATGCCGCTGAACTTTAGGTTCCTTGCCGCGTCCACTGCCTTGGCAATTTCGACAACCGCCTCGCTCGTGGTCACGCCGCAGCGACCGGCACCGCAATCGATCTCGATGAAGACTTCCAGCGTGGTGCCGTGCTTGGCAGCGGCTTCAGACAGATCGGCAACATTGGCAAGATCATCGACACAGACGAAGGTGCGGCAGCCAAATTTGGGCAGCCGGGCCAGACGATCGATCTTGGCCTTGTCGCGAACCTGGTTCGACACCAGGATGTCCTTGATACCGCCACGGGCAAAGACCTCGGCTTCCGAAACCTTCTGGCAGCAGACCCCGACAGCACCGCCGAGCCGTTCCTGCAGCTTTGCGACATCGACCGACTTGTGCATCTTGCCATGCACCCGGTGACGCATGCCGTGGGCCTTGGCGTAGTCGCCCATCTTCTTGATGTTGCGCTCCAGTGCATCGAGATCGAGCACCAGGCAAGGCGTCTGGATATCGGCCTCGTCCATGCCCGGAAGGGCCGGAATGTCGTAGCCGACTTCGAGTTTTTCAAATCCGGTTTGTGCGTTCATTTTTCTTCTCCAAATGGCTCAGGCATTCCAGATCAACCAGCTTTCGGAATTCATCCGAAAGCTGAAAAGTTGATCGTTTTTAGAGCGATGGAGCATCTTAGCTGCGGTCCTCGGAACGCAGGATGCTCCAGGGTAATTTGCCGAGATCGACATTGCCGCCGGTGATGATGATGCCGACGCGATTGCCGGCAAAGACGTCCCTGTTCTTCAGGATGGTTGCCAGCGGCACGGCGGAAGACGGTTCCATGACGATCTTCATCCGCGCCCAGATCAGACGCATGGCGTCGACGATTTCCTGTTCCGACGCGGTCAGGATGTCGGTGACGTGGTTCGAGACGAAGTGCCAGGTCAGCTCCTTGAGCGGCACCTTCAGCCCGTCGGCAACAGTTTCCGGTGCGTCGTCGGCAATGATGTGACCCGCCTTGAAACTGCGGGCAGCATCATCTGCCTGCTCCGGTTCGGCAGCAAAGATCTTCACTTCGGGCGCCAGGTTCGACAGGGTCAGGCAGGTGCCTGAGACCATGCCGCCACCGCCGATCGGTGCGACAACCGCATCAAGACCATCTGTCTGCTCCATCAATTCCTTGGAACAGGTGCCCTGACCGGCAATGACACGCGGGTCATTGTAGGGATGTACGAATTCCGCTCCGGTCCGGGCCTCGACCTCGGCAAAGACCGCTTCGCGGCTGGAGGTGGACGGTTCACACTCGGTGATGATGCCGCCGTACCCACGAACGGCATCCTTCTTGGCCTGTGGCGCCGTTCTCGGCATGACCACGTGGCACGGAATGCCCCGCCGGCCTGCCGCATAGGACAGGCTGAGCGCATGGTTGCCGGAGGAGTGGGTCGCCACACCGGCCTTGGCGGTTTCCTCGTCCAGACCGAAGACGGCGTTGGATGCACCGCGCACCTTGAAGGCACCTGCCTTCTGGAAGTTCTCGCATTTGAAGAACAGTTCCGCACCGGTCAGCTCGTTCAGGAACGAGGAGGTCAGAACCGGCGTCCGGTGGATATGCGGCTTGATGCGCTCATGCGCGACGAGCATGTCCTCAAGCGTCGGGATGTACTGGGTCAGGGCATCGGTTTTCATGCGGCTTCCTTCGAGGCAATGGCGCTGTCGCTGCGATAGACTTCCTGGGCGGCCGCAACACCGGAGCCCAGTTGGATGTCGAGGCCGAGATCGGCCATGACCATTTCGGCAGTCGCCAGCCCCGACAGCATCATGACGTCGGTCAGGCTGCCCAGGTGGCCGATACGGAACACCTTGCCTGCGACCTCTCCGAGGCCGACACCGAAGGCGACGCCGTATTTCGCCGCGGCGTGGGTAACGATGCCGGTGGCGTTGAAACCTCCAGGAGTACGGATCGCGCTGACCGAATCCGAATAGACGTCCGGTGTCTGCGCGCAAAGCTCCAGGCCCCAGGCCCGGACCGCGGCGCGCACACCTTCTGCAATGCGGTGGTGGCGGGCAAAGACATTGTCGAGGCCCTCTGCCAGCAGCATGTCGCAGCTTTGCTTCAACCCGTTCATCAGGCCGACGGCCGGCGTGTAGGGATAGGCGTTGTTGGCGTAGGCTTTCATCATGTCGCGAACATCGAAGAAGGTGCGCGGCAACCGGGCGCTTTCAACGGCGGCCTGTGCCTTTGGCGACAGGGCGATGATGGCGAGCCCCGGTGGCAACATGAAGCCTTTCTGGGAGCCCGTGACCGCGGCATCGACACCCCATTCGTCCATGCGGAAATCCATCGAGGCAATCGAGCTAACGCCATCGACAAAGAGCAGCGCCGGGTGCTTCGCGGCATTCAGCGCGCGGCGTACCGCGGCAATGTCGGATTTGACGCCGGTCGCGGTTTCGTTGTGGGTTGCCAGCACCGCCTTGATCTCGTGGTTTGTGTCCGCGGCGAGTATTTCCTCATAGCGGTCTGCCGGCAGCCCCGTGCCCCAGGCTGCCTCGACAACATCAACCTTCAGGCCGTGGCGCTGGCACATGTCGATCCAGCGATGGCTGAACATGCCGTTGCGGGCAGCCAGGATGTTGTCGCCGGGGCTCAAGCAGTTGGTGATCGCGGTTTCCCAGCCGCCGGTTCCGGTCGACGGAAACAGGAACACCTCGGCGGTTTCCGTCTTCAGCACCTTTTTGACGCCTGCAAGCGCGGGCTGCAGGATCTGTCCGAACAGCGGCGAGCGATGGTCCAGGGTCGGCATGTCGCACGCTCTGCGGAGCGCTTCCGGCATGTTGGTGGGGCCGGGAATGAAAACAGGATTTTGGAAGCTCATGGCCGTTTCCTCTTATGAATTTTGAGAAACGGTACCGTGCAGGGGCGGAGCTCTGCAATTTTTTTAAAATATTTTTTCAAAAATATATTTTGTATAAATTGCCAATCTTGTCAGTATGTTATATTTTTCATATGGTGAATTGATTTTTCAAAATCAGAAAAATGAGCTGATGACAGATCTCAAATCCGATAGTTCCGCCACCAGACGCGCCCGTGGGCGACCGCGTGCCTGGGACGACAAGACCGAACAGAACACCATCAAGTCGCTCGACCGGGCGATGGCCGTGTTCGAGCATCTGAGCACCCAGTCCGGCGTCTCTCTTTCAGCCCTGTCGGATCAGCTTGGAGAATCCACGGCAACGCTCTATCGCATCCTGTTCACGCTGGAGACACGTGGCCTGGTGGAATTCGACCAGGCGCAGCAGCTCTGGCACATAGGTCCGGGCGCATTCATCATCGGCGCACGATTTTTAAGGCGTACCAGTCTGGTGGAACGGGCGCGTCCTGTCCTGCGCTCCCTGATGGAGCAGACAGGGGAAACGGCCAATCTTGGTGTGGCACAGGCGGACCAGGTGCTGTTTGTCAGCCAGGTCGAAACCCACGAAAGCATTCGCGCCTTCTTCCCGCCCGGCACCTTGTCGCCGCTGCATGCCTCCGGCATCGGCAAGGCGCTTCTGGCTTTCATGGACGAGGACCAATGCAAGCGTATCCTGAAGCAGACCGACCGGGAACGCTTCACCGAGCACACATTGTGTGACGCGGGCCTGCTGGCCGCGGATCTGGAAGCGATCCGTGCACGCGGGTTCTCGATCGACGGGGAAGAAAAGAACCTCGGAATGCGCTGCATTGCGGCACCCGTATTCAATCACTATGGCGAAGCTGTCGCCGGGCTGTCCGTGTCGGGCCCGACCAGCCGGGTCAGCCCGGACAGGATCGCGCCTTTCGCAGAAGCAGTGAAGGCGGCGGCCGCTGCACTGACCGCCGCCCTCGGCGGCGAAATCGCTCCGCCGCAAACGAAGACCGTGGAATGAGAACGCTTGCTTCACTCCCGACCCGATCCAGAGGAGTTCGTTACACCCACACCCTGAAGCGGCCAATCCCGCCCTCTCCCTCATCCTGAGGAGAACCGTCAGGTCCGTCTCGAAGGATGGGCCGCTTGTTCCGGAGTGTGCCGCCCATCCTTCGAGACCCCGCTGAAGCGGCTCCTCAGGATGAGGGTGCCAGGATGAGGGTGCAAGGAGGAAGGGGCTTTTCTCTTTACTCCGCGGCGCTGCGGAAGCTCTGCCGGGAACCGGCCTCGAAACGGCCTGCCGCCTGCAGCTTCATGTGGCGGTTGACGTCCTTGTAGAGGAGGTAGCGGAACGGGCCCGGGCCACCGGCATAGCAGGCCTGCGGGCAGAAGGCGCGCAGCCACATGTAGTCGCCGGCTTCCACCTCGACCCAGTCCTGGTTGAGGCGATAGACCGCCTTGCCTTCCAGGACATAAAGCCCGTGTTCCATCACATGGGTTTCCGCGAACGGGATGACGGCACCCGGCTGGAAGGTGACAATGTTGACGTGCATGTCGTGGCGCACGTCTTCCGGATCGACGAAGCGGGTCGTCGCCCATTTGCCGTCCGTGCCGGGCATTGCCCGCGGTTCGATGTCGTTTTCGTGAGTGACGAAAAGTGTCGGTCGCTCCAGGCCTTCAACAGGCTCGAACGCCTTGCGAACCCAGTGGAACCGCACCGGTTCACTGCCTGTGTTCTTCAGGCTCCAGTCGGTTTGCGGCGGCAGGAAGGCGTAGCTTCCGGGCCTCAGGTGGTATCGCTGTCCGTCGGCTGTCAGAACAGCTTCGCCTTCGACAACGAACAGCACGCCTTCGGCGGAAGGGTCTGTCTCCGGCCGGTCAGAGCCACCACCCGGCGACACTTCAACGATATATTGCGAGAAGGTTTCGGCGAAACCTGACAATGGGCGCGACAGCACCCACAGGCGGGTCTTGTCCCAGAACGGCAGATAGCTGGTGACGATGTCACGCATGGTGCCTTTCGGGATGACCGCATAGGCATCGGTAAAGACAGCCCGGTCTGTCAGGAGTGTTTCCTGACCGGGATGACCACCGGTCGGCGCGTAATAGGATCTTGGGGGCATGGACTGGGACACGGCCAACCTTCTTCTTCAACAAAACCAGTTACCGGGAACTATGACCTGCCTTTCGAAGCCGGACCACGGGGCATGTCCGAAGAGCTCCTTTCGGAAAAACAAGATAATCGTCCCTTGATTTTCTTATTCTTCCGATCAATTGAACCCGCGCCTCAAGCCCGCGCGATGGCGATGTTGAGCAGAACTTGCCGCTTTTCCTCCGTCGCCACCTCGATGGCACGTTCCAGCGCTGCCGGCAGCGCATCGCCTTCCGTCACCGTTTCGGTGTAGGCGCGGCTGGCCTCCGCGGTTCTGGTGAAATCCGGGCTTGGCCGAAGGGACGTCAGCGGCACATCGTTGGCCTTGCTGGCAAGACCATCCTTGTAAGTGCCCACCACGGAGTGACGCACTGCGCCCCACTCCTCGTTGTTCAGCACAAGCGTGATCACCGGCAACTCATGCGCCTCGGCAACCATGTGGCAGGCCGTCGGGTTGGCGAACATGTAGCTGCCGTCGCCGATGGTTGCGAAGACCAGCCGGTCGCGGTCGGCAAGCTGTGCGCCAAGCGCCGCTGCGAGACCCCATCCAAGCCCCCCGGAATGCGGTTCCTGGAAGTAGCTGTTCGGTTGCTCCAGGTCGAGCGGCTCAAGCGGACAACCAAGCTCATGGAAGATTGTGGCCTTCCGCCCCTTGATGGCGCGGCCAAGGCAAAGACTGACCCAGTCCTTGCTCATCGGGCCGGCATTGCCGCGCTTGGCCCGGGCGACAACCTCCGCACGATTGGCGGACGACAGTTCGGCAATACGATGTCTGCGGGCGTTCAAAACGGCTTCGTCACGCGGACGGCTCTGCATTTCGGCAATCAGGGCCAGCAGCGTCTGAGCGGTTTCTCCTGCCAGGGTCACATCCGCCTGGAAGTTGCGGATCGGCGTGCGGGTGAACAGGGGATCCGGCCCGAGCTGGATCACGGTGACATCATCGCGAAGGGCGACCTTGTCCGGCCACCAGGGTGCCAGAGAGTTCATCACCAGCACCACGTCCGCCTCGGCAAGCAGGGCTTCCGGCGACGCACCGACCTGCATCGGGTGCGACAGGGGAACGGAAAGCTGGTTTGCCCAATAGTGCGACAGCGGCAGGGCCCAGTCCGTCAGGAACCGTCCGAGGGCTGCAAAGGCTTCTTCCGATCCGGCTCCTCGCTGACTGATGATCAGCGGGCTTTTGGCCTGCGCCAGCAGGTCTGCTGCCCGTTTGAGGGACGAGGGATCCGGCGCTGCGATGACCGGTGCCTGTTTCGACGGGGTATCAAGGCCATCCGGCGGAGTTTGCTCGCACAGAACTTCACGCGGCAGGCTGAGATAGACGGGGCCCTTGGGCGTGGAATTGGCAATCGCCCAGCCCCGGTCGAAGAGATCCGCGATCTGCTCGGGAAAACGCAACTCGTAGTCCCACTTGGTGACTTCGCGGATCAGCGCGGTCTGGTCGAACATTTCCTGTCCCCAGCCGATCGGCACCGTGCGCGCGCCAAAGCGGCCGGCTTCCATCACCGGCGTGCGACCGGACATCATCAGCACGGGGATCTGATCGCACCAGGCGTTGATGGCGCCGGTAATGCCGTTGGAGAGCCCCACGTTGGTGTGCAGCATGACCGACTGGATCCTGCCGGAGATCTGGTAAAAGCCGTGTGCCATACCGACGGCAACATGTTCGTGCGGCACCGTGATCGGCACCGGAAGGTCGAGCCCGTTCTGCGTTGCCTCGATCAGTCCCTCGATGATCGGTGGAAAATCTGTGCCGGAATTTGCGAAGACATAGTCGACACCGAGCGCCTTCAACTTGCCGAACACCGCTCCACCCGCGGTAATCGTGGTGCTGTCCATCCTGTCGGCCATGCCGTCCTCCCATGTTCCTTTTGGATGCAGAATGCAGAAATTGCGAGGCAATTCAGGCTCTTGCAGGAGAGGAGCCCCTCCGCGAACCGCCGCCTTCGCGTCTGCTTTGACGCGCACCCTAGACGATAAAAAACGGCTATGGGAACAAGGAATTTTCTTTCTAAAATTGGAAAGTATAATGGCTATTATCTCATTTTACATTACCAAACTAATTAGTGAAGATGATCGCGGAGCTACGTTCCCTGCTGGCCGCAAATCTGCAAGAGGTGCGCCCGAAAGGTCTTCCGGCATCGTTGAAGGGCGTTCCACGATCGCACACATTGAAGGTTGGCCAGCAAGTTACAGACCGGGAGTCGACAAGAGCTTCCGATGGGAGGAGACAACATGAGCATTCTCAAGAACGCGTTTCTCGCCGCTGCCATGATCGCCGCCGGCGCATCGTCCGCAAGCGCGGCCGATTACGAATTCAAGCTGCACCACTTCCTGGGCGAGAAAGCCCCTGCGCACACGCAGATGCTGGTGCCGTGGGCCAAGCAGGTGGAAGAAAATTCCGGTGGCAAGGTCCATATCGAAATCTATCCGGCCATGACGCTTGGCGGCCGTCCGCCCGAGCTGATCAACCAGGTGCGCGACGGCGTGGTCGATCTGGTCTGGACCGTGAACGGCTATACGCCTGGCCTCTTCCCGCGCACCGAAGTGTTCGAGCTTCCGGGCATTCACACCAACGATCCGGCCGCCACAAACCAGGCGTTGATGGATCTGTACGAAACGGACTTGAAGGACGAATACAAGGGCGTTGAAGTGATGTTCCTGCATGTGCATGCCGGCCAGGCCATTCACATGCGCGACACGGAAGTTCACTCCCCGGCAGACCTCGCCGGCAAGAAGATCCGTATCCCGACCCGTACCGGTGCCTGGGTGATCGAGGCACTCGGCGCTTCGCCGGTCGCCATGCCGGTTCCGGAACTGCCGCCTGCGCTGCAGAAGGGTGTTATCGACGGCGCCTTCATTCCGTGGGAAATCATTCCGCCGCTGAAGATCCAGGAGCAGACCGAGTTCCAGATCGAAGGCGTCGACAAGGAGCGTTTCGGCACCACCACCTTCCAGGTTTCCATGAACCAGGAACGCTGGAATGGTCTGCCGGAAGACATTCAAAAGGCCTTTCGTGATGCCTCCGGTCCCGAGTGGATCGTGAAGGTTGGCGAAATCTGGGCTGCATCGGATGATTTCGGGATCGGTCTGGCCACCAAGGCGGGCAACACGCACATCACCTTGACCGAGGAAGAGACCGAAGCTTTCCGTCAGGCGCTGGCCCCCGTTGCCGACCGCTGGGTCGAGGAGGTCTCCGCAAAGGGTATCGACGGTGCCGCGCTGGTTGAAAAGGCCCGCGCAGCGGTGGCCAGCCACTCGGCCAACTGATGTCGAACACTCTCAAAGCCAGCAGCTCCGGGTTCACCGGGGCTGCCAGCCGCCTGATAACGCTCTGGGCCCTGCTTGGCGGCGGCGTGCTGTTACTGGTCGTCGCTGTCAACATGCTGTCGATCATCGGCTCGGTTTTCGGCACACCGTTTCCGGGCGATTTCGAGCTGACCGAAATGGGCGTGGCCATCGCAGTCTTCGCGTTCCTGCCCTATTGCCAGTTGGTCGGTGCAAACGTCTCGGCAGACATCTTCACCGCCGGCGCGTCCAGACGGGTGATTGCCTTCTTCACCCTGCTCGGGTCATTGGTTGCCCTTGTATTCGCGCTGCTGCTGATCTGGCGCATGTATTACGGCATGCTGGACCAGAAGGACTACGACTACACAACCACCATCCTGCAGATCCCGCACTGGATGGCCTTCGTGCCGATCCTGATATCGCTTGCGCTGCTGGCACTGGCCGCGCTGGTCACGCTGCTGCAGGACATGACCGCGCTGTCGAGAGGACACCACTAGAATGACGGACGCACTTGTCCTCGGGCTTGGCGCTCTCGTGGTGCTGATCGCCCTGATCGCGATCCGCATGCCCATTGCCTATGCGATGATTCTTGTCGGCGGTGTCGGCACCATGATGCTGAACGGACCCGCCCTCGTCCTCAGCCAGCTGAAGACCCTCGCCTACGGCCAGTTCTCCATCTACGACCTTTCCGTCGTGCCGATGTTCGTCCTGATGGGGGCGATCGCCTCGAAGACCGGCCTGAGCCAGGCTTTGTTCCGGGGGGCGAATGCCTGGCTCGGCTGGTTGCGTGGCGGTACCGCCATGGCGGCCATCGCCGGCTGCGCCGGGTTCGGTGCGGTCTGCGGCTCGTCGCTTGCAACCGCTTCCACCATGGGCAAGGTCGCCCTGCCGGAACTCAAGCGCTACAATTATTCCGGTGCGTTGGCGACGGGAACGCTCGCTGCGGGCGGCGTGCTCGGCATCCTGATCCCACCCTCGGTGGTCCTGATCATCTATGCCATCATCGTGGAAGCAAACATCGTCACCATGTTCATGGCGGCGTTCCTGCCAGGCCTGCTGGCAGTGGTTCTCTTCCTTCTGACCATCGCCCTCTATGTCACCATCAAGCCTGAAGCCGGGCCCAAGGGAGGTGTTGCCGACCGCAAGGAATTCCTGGAGGCGACTGCCGGCATGATCCCGGTGCTGATCATCTTCGGGCTGGTCATCGGCGGCATCTACTTCGGGTTCTTCAACCCGACACCGGCAGCTGCCGTCGGCGTTTTTCTGGTCCTGCTGTTCGGGCTGTTGCAGCGCAAGCTGTCCGGCCACGACTTCATTCAGGCGCTCAAGGAAACCGCGTCCACTTCAGGCATGATCTATCTGATCATCCTTGGAGCGGAACTCCTCAAGATCTTCATGTCTCGCGTTGGCCTGCCTCAGGAAACCGCTTCCTGGATCGCCAACTCCGGGCTCGAACCGATGACGGTGCTGATCCTGCTGCTGATCGCGCTCATCCTGCTCGGCTGCCTGATGGACAGCCTGTCGATGATCCTGCTGGTGATCCCGTTCTTCTGGCCGGTACTGGTCGAGATCAACGGCGGCATCTACCAGGGAGCGGAAGGGGCAGGCTTCGGCATGAGCACGGAGGACCTGAAGATCTGGTTCGGCGTACTCGCCCTGATCGTGGTCGAACTCGGCCTGATCACGCCACCGGTTGGCATGAATGTCTTCGTCATCTCTTCGCTCGATCGGGAAACGCCGATGATCGAGACTTTCAAGGGCGTTGCGCCGTTCTTCTGTGCCGAGATCCTGCGCGTAATCCTGCTGGTCTGTTTTCCGATCATCACCCTGTGGCTGCCGCAGGTGCTGAGGTAGGCATCGAAAGCCCCCATAAATGAAAAAGCACGCCCGGGTAACGGGCGTGCTTTTTTCGTTCAAGGCTGGGCTTTTACTTTCCCTGTGCCGCCGCGCGGATCTGGCTGAGGCTGGCGGCCGGGGTGATGGCTTCCGGGTCCAGCTTCAGATGCAGGATTGCGGGTGTGCCGGCGGCACGGGCACGTTCGTATGCAGGACCGAAAGCGTCTGTCGTTTCGACCGTCTCACCGAAGGCACCATAGCTGTGGGCAAGCGCTGCGAAATCCGGATTGACCAGCTTGGTTGCCGACGGGCGGCCGGGATAGGTGCGTTCCTGATGCATGCGGATGGTGCCGTACATGCCGTTGTCGATCACAAGCACGATGATGTTGGCACCGTCCTGACAGGCGGTGCCAAACTCCTGCATGGTCATCTGCAGGCAGCCATCGCCTGCAAAACAGACGACTTCGCGCTCCGGAAAGGCAAGTTTGGCGGCAACGGCTGCCGGCAGGCCATACCCCATGGAGCCGCTCGTCGGCGCTGCCTGGGTGGCATAGCGACGGAACCGGTGGAAGCGGTGCAGCCAGGTGGCGTAGTTGCCGGCCCCATTGGTGCAGACCGCATCTTCCGGCAGGTTGGCTTCCAGCCATTCCATGACGCCGGCCATCTGGAGGTTGCCGGGCACCTGTGGCCGGGCACCGGACCAGTCCAGGTAGTCCTGATGGGCCTTGGCCGCTTCGCCTGCGCCCTTCAGTTCGGACGGCGGCTGAAGGCCTTCGGCCGCCTTGCAGAAGGCAGTCGGGCTGGCATGAATTGCCTGCGCCGGCCGGTAGACCCGGCCGAGTTCCTCGGCGTCCGGATGGACATGAACCAGTTGCTGCGTGGGAGAGGGAATGTCGAGCAGCGAATAGGACTGGCTCGGCATTTCCGACAAGCGGCCACCGACAAGCAGGATCAGATCGGAGGACTTGACCCGTGCCAATAGCTTCGGATTGATGCCGATGCCGACATCGCCGGCATAGTTCGGATGCAGGTTGTCGAACAGCATCTGGCGGCGGAACGAGCAGGCAACCGGCAGGTCGAAACGCTCGGCAAAGCGGGTAAAGCCGGCGACGGCCTCTTCCGACCAGCGGCTGCCACCCAGAATGGCGATCGGCCGCTCGGCCGCCCAAAGGCGCTTCTGCAGGTCCGCCATCTGGGTGAGGCCCGGATGCGTTTCGACCTGGGTCCACGCAGGCGGCTGCGGGGCATCCGCCTTTTCGACCAGCATGTCTTCCGGTAGCGCCAGAACCACCGGTCCCGGACGGCCGGACGTGGCAACATGGTAGGCGCGCGAAATGAACTCCGGTACGCGATCCGCGTGATCGATCTCCGCAACCCATTTGGCGATGCCACCGAACATTTGGCTGTAGTCGATTTCCTGGAACGCTTCACGCTCGCGCATGCCACGCTCGATCTGTCCGATGAACAGGATCATCGGCGTGGAATCCTGCGCCGCCACGTGGACACCGGCAGAAGCGTTGGTGGCCCCGGGACCGCGGGTCACCATGCAGATGCCCGGCTTGCCGGTGAGCTTGCCCCAGGCATCGGCCATCATTGCAGCCCCGCCTTCCTGGCGGCAGACCGTGACCGGGATCGACGCATCGTAAAGCGCATCGAGCACGGCAAGGTAACTTTCGCCGGGCACACAGAACACGCGCTCTGCCCCGTGGCGCTCCAGCGCCTCCACCAACAATTCACCGCCGGTCTTCTGGTCCATGTTCCGGGTCCTTACGAGAAAGATGATCTGTTCATTCTATAGCGTATGAAAATCCCGCCTGTTAGAGGCGAAAATCAGATTAATTGGCAATAGGGTCATTCCGATTTAGAATAATATATCTCCGACAACGGACTTGCAGCCCATCCTTCGAGACGCGCACAAACGCGCTCCTCAGGATGAGGTTGAATGTGTTGTAAGGCCGCCTGATTGTGCCACACACAGTCCTCATCCTGAGGAAGCGCCAAGTGCTGTCTCGAAGGATGGGCCTCATGTCATGGTAGGCCTTGCCGGTAAGCATCGGCGCAGCAAACAAAAAGGGGCACCGGTTTCCCGGCACCCCTGCCCCCATTCGTTTTTATGTCTTGTTATGGGAAGCTGATCTCAGATCGACTGAACCGTCACCACCTGGAAGGTGTGCATCTCGCCATCCTCGTCCTTGATGGAGACGTATTCACCCGGGTTGAAGGCATGAGCGCCGAAACGGTAGCCCGCCTCATCGTCGTCCTCGCCGTCGATATCGTAATGGAAAGCCCAGGAGCCACCCGGACGGTGGATGAGGTGGCCGACTTCCTCTTCCTCGGCGCCCCAGAATCGCCGCACACGGCAATGGTCGCGCTGCTTCTTCCAAAGACCGGCGTCGATATGGCCGGTTTCGTCTAGCGGAGCGGTGAATTCATAACCGTGGTTCGCCGAACCTTGCGGAAAATCCTTGGTTCTGGCCAGGTTCAACCTGATCTTCTTCAAAGTCGGATAGTCGCTCATGGGGCCCTCCTTTACTGACAATCCGGTTTATTTGTGCCACATCCGGGGCACCTCACATTGAGAAGGATCAAACCGGGTCGTTTGCATGTGAGGCATGTATTGCCACGTGTCAGCAAAAGGGACGGAAGATGGATCAGGCCGAAACCCAGAACCAGGCGCTCGAGTTCCTCGGCAGCCTTCCGTCCGACGATCCGGCGCGGCCCGAGGTGAAGCGGATCGACACCCATGCCAATATCGTCTTTCTGGTGGGCAGCAAGGCTTACAAGGTCAAACGGTCGGTCAAGTTTCCCTTTCTCGACTATTCGACGTTGCCCTTGCGCGAAGAAGCCTGCAAGGCGGAAATAACCTACAACCAGCCGAACGCACCTCAGATCTACCGGCAGGCCTTGCCTGTGACGCGGGAGGCAGATGGCACGCTGGATCTTGGCGGCACTGGAGAGCCCATCGAATGGGCAGTTGAAATGAACCGGTTCGAGCGACAGCACGAACTGGACTCCGTCGCTGGAACCGGCCCGCTTCCGGACACTCTGACGGACAGGCTGGCGGACATGATGGTGACTGCGCATGACGCCGCGCCACTGCGGCAGGGCAACGGCTTCTACGCGGAGCTTGCAAGCTATGTGGAGCAGAACGACGCCGCCTTTCGCGAGCACCCCGATCTGTTCGAAGCCGAGGCGGTCCGGCATCTGACCGAGACTTCCCGCACTGTCCTGTCGGCTCTGCACGAGCTGATCCTGCGCCGGGGCGAACAGGGCCTTGTCCGTCGTTGCCACGGCGACGCCCACCTTCGCAACATCGTCATGGTTGATGACACCCCGGTCCTGTTCGATGCGGTTGAATTTTCAGATGCGATTGCTACCGGTGACGTTCTTTACGATCTCGCCTTCCTGCTGATGGACCTGTGGGACCGGGGTCAACAGCGTGCGGCGAACCGGGTGTTCAACCGCTACATGGACAAGAGCCGCCTGGACACGCATTCGGAGGGCCTGGCAGCCCTGCCCTTCTACCTGATGATGCGCGCGGCGATCCGCTCCAAGATCGCGGCCAGCTCCGCTCTCAACCAGTCGGACCCGAACCAGAAACAACGTGAGCGCGACCAGGCCCAGGCCTATTTCCGCCACGCAGTGGACTTTCTGGATCCCTCACGCCCGCAACTGGTTGCCATCGGTGGCCTTTCCGGCACCGGCAAGACCACGCTTGCCTACGAAATTGCCCCCGGCATCGGCCGGGCACCCGGCGCGCGCGTGCTGCGCACGGACGTGATGCGAAAGCGCCTGCTGGGCATTGAAGAAACGGAAAAGGCGCCGGCGGAAGCCTATACGCTGGAGGCGTCCCAGAAGGTCTACCACGCGCTGGACGACACCATTCAGACCGTCCTCGCAGCGGGTCACTCGGCAATCTTCGATGCGGTTTTTGCCGCCGAGAGCGAACGGGACCGTATCGAGGCCATCGCCAACAATGTTGAATGCGGTTTCTGCGGCCTGTGGCTGACTGCGCCGGCAAACATCCTGAAAGCCCGGGTCTCCGCGCGCGGGGACGATGCCTCGGACGCGAACGCTGACGTTGTCGATACACAGCTTGGCTACGACCTCGGCCAGATGAACTGGGTGGAAATCGACGCGGGCAGCAATGTCGACGAAACCGCCGGACAGGTGCGGAAAATCCTGAACCGCCAGTAGCCTACAGTCCGGCAGCCCTGAGGGCTGCCGCGGCTCCGGCTGCACAGAAGACGGCGACATATTCCTTGCGCAGGGTCACCTGCGCCGCTGCAGCTACGACAAGGCACAGCGCCACGGCCAGCCCGCCCTTCAACACGATGGGCAGGATGGTGGAAACGATGATCGCGCCCGGCAACGCCTCCAGACCCCGGCGCACCCGCGGCGTGATGGGCAGCCGGCCCATGACCCAGTATCCACCCGCCCTCAGGGCGTAAGTGACCGCTGTCATGCCAAGCACGGCCAGGATGAAGATCGGGTCGGCGGTGAATGCTCCCTCAGTCATCGAGATAGGCCCCCGCGAAAGCACCGGCGATGGCACCGGTGAAAATGCTCCAGTAGCCACCGACCAGATACCAGGTCAGCGCGGCGATACCGCCTGCGAACAGCCAGCTGACTGTCTGGCGCTTACCCTTCCAGAGCGGCACCAGAAGTGCGGCGAAGAAAGCCGGCAGAACCACGTCGAGGCCATAGACCTTCGGGTCCGACACGAGACTGCCTGCGAAATAGCCCGGAACGACGGAAAGCGACCAGACCGACCAGGTGAAAAGACCGCTGCCGAGATAGATCCCCCAGTCGCGCGTGCCCTTGTCGTATTCCGACAAGGCCAGCAACCAGTTGAGGTCCGTCAGCAGAAACAGGGAAGGATAGGTCTGCCAGGCCGGCACCTGGCCAAGCCAGGGCCGCAGGCTCGCGCCGATCAGCAGCATGCGCATGTTGACGGCAGCGGTAACCCCGATCATGGCCACGACGAGAGCATAATTGAGCGGATCGCTGTAGACTTCCATCGCGACGAACTGGCTGGCGCCGGCGAAAACCAGCGAGTTGATCATGATCGTTTCGAGGAAGGTCAGCCCCTTTTGCGCGGCGACCGTTCCGAAGACCAGTCCAAGCGCGATGATGCCCGGGGATACCGGAATGCACATCGTGGCGCCCCGCACGCAGCCTTGCAGGCTGAGGGTCACATTTTTGTTCAACATGTCTGTCCAAGAGTGTCAGGCGGCGGGCACCCCCCGCAAAGAAAGGTCAGTATTGCTGATAAATCGACTCAGAACCAATGAAACCTTTTGATTTACCCATCAGCGATCCTGTAGCCGGGACCAGGCCACCGGTCAGAACACGACGCCGTAGATCATGCGCAGGCCGGTAAAACCGAGGAACAGCGCGAACACGAGCTTGAGCTTCGGCGGATCGATGGCATGGGCGATCTTCGCGCCCCAGGGTGCAGCAAGGGTGCTGGCCGGAATGATCAGGAAGAAGCCGATCAGGTTGACATACCCGAGCGAGAACGGCGGGCGCCCCTCCTCGCCCCAGCCGAAGAAGATCGACAGCAGAGTGCCCGGAACGGCAATGATGAGGCCGATGGCCGCCGCGGTGCCAACCGCCTTGCGGATCGGATAATTGAAAAGGGTCAATGTCGGAACGCCGAGCGTTCCACCGCCAATGCCCATCATCACCGAGATCCCGCCAATCAGGAAGCCCAGTGTTTCCTTGATCGGAGACCCGGGAAGCTTGTCGGCCAGATGGGAGCCATCCTTGCGGAACATCATGTTGGCCGACACGGCCAGAGCGACAATCCCGAAGACCAGCGTCAGTGCGCCACCCGAAATGTTCCCCGCGAGCGTTCCCCCGGCGATGACGCCAAGAGCGATCGCCCACCACCAGCGTTTCAGGAGATCCATGTCGACGCTGCCACGATTGTAGTGGGCGCGTGCCGACGACGTGCCGGTCGCCAGAATGGTTGCGAGCGACGTTCCCACGGCCACATGCATCAGAACCGACGGGTCGATCTTCAGGGCGGTGAACATGTAATAGAGCACCGGCACGATGACGATGCCGCCACCGACGCCGAGCAGGCCTGCAATGATCCCGGCCACAAGCCCGGTTGCCAGCAGCGCAACAGCCAGAAGGCCAAGGGAGAAAAGGCTGAGATCTTCCACGCGATTATCCTCGTTGCCGGTGCCGGGCTCATGCCGGCCACCAAAGTCTTCTTCCAGCGCTTAGACCAGCTGCGCGAATTTTTCCAGCCGCATGCACGGACTATCTGTTTTGCGTCGCTTGCAACCTCTTGCGACACGGGTGAATTGCAGCCAGTCTCTGCCGGGTGTCATTCAGGCGGGGAGGAAGCATGAACGGTCACTGGCTTGCGCTCTATACATTCGGCCAATTCCGTACGCGGGCGGACCACCCGGTTGTGGAACCCTTTCACCAAGCCGAGCCGCTTGTTTGGGCTGCGATGGAACGCGCCGAGGGTTTCGTCGCCCGCTCCGGCTACGAAGACGAACCGGGACCGGACAGCTGGGGCGAGCAGGTTTTTCCCAGGTACTGGCAGGACAATGGCGACGGCTGGGCACCCTCCACCATCTCGCTTTGGCAAGACCTGGAATCAGCGCTTGCCGCCGTCTACCGAGGGCCGCACGCCGAGATCCTGAAAAAGGGTCCGGACTTCATGCGCGAAGACCACGCCTACCCCGCCTATGCTCTGTGGTGGGTGCCGGAAGGCCACCAACCGGACTGGGTGGAGGCGATCGACCGTTTCGAACGCCTGGGCGACGCGGGCCCCACGCCCGCGGCCTTCACATTCAAGTCCGCTTTCGATCCTTCCGGAAAGCCCACAACAGTGAACGGCGGCGTATCGAAACAGATCGCGGAACGAAACCGGACCCGGACCGAAGCTCCCAAGGCTGTTCAATAGGGAATTGTTCAAAAATCGATGACTAATTGTCCAGATTTGGCAGAATTGTAAAACAATCCCCCAATGGCAATCTTAGGCCCAACAGCGCACGGACATTCCCGTGCCAGAGATTGGGAAAGGATTGAACCTTGAACCAGATACTCCGTCCTTCGGATGCTCGCGGCGATGCCGATTTCGGCTGGTTGAAGAGCAAGCACACGTTCTCCTTCGGGTCCTATTTTGACCCGAACCACATCGGTTTCGGTGCCCTGCGGGTGATTAACGAGGACCGTGTCGCCCCCAGCGCCGGCTTCCCAACCCACCCGCACCAGAACATGGAGATCATCTCCTATGTCGTTTCCGGTGGTCTGGAACACAAAGATTCGCTCGGTACGGGCTCAGTCATCCGGCCGGGAGAACTGCAGCGCATGAGCGCCGGCACCGGTGTTCGCCACAGTGAGTACAATCACTCGGACACGGATCCGGTCCACTTCCTGCAGATCTGGATCGTTCCTGAAGCTGACGGGATCTCGCCAAGCTACGAGCAGAAGGCCTTTCCGGAAGACGGCCGCCGCGATGCGCTGCGCCTGATCGGATCGCGCGACGGACGGGACGGATCCGTTACCATTCACCAGGATGTCGATCTCTACGCGTCGCTTCTGTCCGCGGATCGCGGCCTGGCCTTCGACATCCGTCCCGGCCGGAAGGTCTGGCTGCAACTGGTGAAAGGCAAGATCAGCGTCAATGACCAGCCGCTTTCCGCAGGCGACGGTCTCGGCCTGCTTCAGACAGGCGCGATCTCGCTGACAGCCAGTGAGAATGCCGAATTCCTGCTGTTCGACCTGGCAGCCTGATATGAATTGGGGCGGGATTGTTCCCGCCCCATCCCATGTACTTCCCTGGAAACGAACAGCCAGATTGAACACAGGATCAGAGCAATTGCTTTCATCCACTTCAGGAGACCGACAATGGTAGAGACAACTTCCCCCGACATCACCCTGGAACAGGATGGCAGCAAAGGCCGCTATGTGGCGATGGTAGAAGGGATCACCGAGCCGGCCGAACTGACCTTCTCCATTGTCAACGAACACCTGATCATTGCCGATCACACCGGTGTGCCGGACAGCATGCGTGGCATGGGGGTTGGCAAGGCACTGGTGGAAAGGCTTGTTGATGACGCCCGTCGCAAGCAGGTGAAGATCGTGCCGCTGTGTCCTTATGTGAATGCGCAGCGGCGCAAGCACCCCGAATGGGCGGATGTGTTTCAGGCCTAAGCGAAAAGAAACATGCTCAGCTCGAAGGCTCGCTGTCCTCTAGCGCCGTCTCGCACCCCCGCAAGGTGTAGAGCGCACTGGTCAGCATGTCGCCGGCCTGTTCGAAAGCGGTGTCGGTGATTTCCGGACCGGCAGCGCTCAGACCAACGGCCGCCAGCCTGATGTCGGCAAGGTTCCGATTGAGTTCCTTCAGTTGCTGCGCCACTTCCCAATGATCCCTGAGGTCGGGATCAGAGAGTTGCGCAGCAAGCGTGGTGATCTTGCCGTCAAGCGCTTCGATCCGGGCCTTGAATTCACCCGGAGAGACCTGCAACCGGGCGAGCGCGGCTTCTGTCACATTGCCGGCGATACGTTCGCCCGCTGTATCGACCCTGTTCAACACAAGGAGCGACAGCACGCAGGCTGCAATGACGAGCAGTGCCGTCGCATTCACGAGCGCCAGAAGCAGCTGACCGGGCAAACGGACCAGACGGCGGCCAAGGCCGGGGGCATCATGATAGGACATTGCATGCTCCTTAGAGATCAGGTGCTCTCATTCAGACAGAGTCCCGCATGACACACAACGGCCTCCCGGCCCGTGAACCGTCAGAAAGACCTGATTTCTTGGGAGAACCAACCGACCATCCGTTCACCGTATCAGCGCCCCTGGTATCTTCTGCCTGTAGCCCAGCCTACACTTTATCCGAGAAACGACACTTACCTTTAACGGAAAAAGGGTTACTCCGTTCCCATTCAAAACACCGATAGGGCACGGATGAACTACGGCCGCCTGATCACAGCAATATTGTTCCTCTGGATGACGTCCGCCCTCTTCAAGTACGGCAACCAGAACTACGAGGCGCTCAAGGCGGACTTTGGCCTGCTGGCTCCATTGATGTGTTTCATCGCCGGCGTCCTTCTCGGCTGCAGCGCCATTGTCCTGCTCATCAAGTCTTTCAGGAAGACATGATCGCACTTCGGCAGCTATCAACCTGCTGCGAGGTACCCTCAAACTTCAAGAGGGCTCCCCAAGCACGGAGCAGGTGTCTATTTCGCGTCGTGGAAGATGATCCCTGCGGTGTGTCTCGTGCCGGAGCGCACGCGGCTTACGCCGTGGCGCAGGTTCACGCGGTAATTACCTCTCGTTCCCTGGACAGGCCGGTTGTGAACGGCAAAGGCCACGGCATCCCCCAGTCGCAGGCTGACAACCTCAACGCGGCTCTGCATGCGCGGGCGTTGTTCGGTCATGCAGAACTCGCCACCCGAGAAATCCTTGCCCGGTTCCGATAGCAGAATCGCGACCTGAATCGGAAACACCAGATCGCCGTAAAGATCCTGATGAAGGCAGTTGAAGTCGCCGGCGCCATACTGCAGCAACAAAGGGGTCGGCCGGAGCTGGCCCGCCTTGTGGCATTGCTCCAGATACGCGTCATGGGTGACCGGAAATCGTTGATCGAAGCCCATGGCCTCGTTCCACGTGTTGGCAAGACCGGCGAAGCGGGGATAAAGGGCGGTCCGCAATCCACCCAGAACATCCGGCAGCGGATATTTGAAATAACGGTATTCCCCCTTGCCGAAGCCGTGCCGCGCCATGACGACATGGCTTCGGAAATGTTCTTCCTCGGTATAAAGCGACGAAAGGGCACGACATTCCCCGGGCGACAAGAGCTGAGGCAGCGTGGCACAGCCGAAACCGTTCAGCTCTTCGTGGATAGCAGCCCAATCATAACCGGCAACCCGAGCCTCTAAAGAGGTCGCCAAAGCAACCGAACGATCCTCGTTGGCGGTAAGCTTTCTCATGCCCGTTTCTCCCTCTCGATGAGATCGCGCTTGCGCTCCACACCCCATGCGTAGCCGGAAAGTGCACCGCTGGTTCGAACCACACGGTGGCAGGGGATTGCCACTGCGAGCTTGTTGGCAGCACAAGCCCGGGCAACAGCCCGTGATGCCTTGGGTGCCTTGATACGCCGGGCAACCTCGGCATAGGAGACCGTTTCTCCGGCAGGGATTTCCTGAAGAGCTTGCCATACCCGTTGTTGAAAGACGGTTCCGCGGACATCCAAAGGCAGGTCCAGACCGATCTTTGGACATTCGACGAAGCCCACCACCCGGGCCACCAGACCTTCATAGTCGCGATCCGCCCCAAGCAGTGTTGCCTTGGGAAACCGGTCCTGCAGATCCCGGACCAAGTCCCCCGGGTCACTTCCGAGAAGAATCGACACAACGCCTTTCTTGCTGGACGCGACCAGAATGGCACCAAGTGTCGTCTGGCCAACCGCGAACCTGATCTCCTCGTCGGCTCCGCCGGCACGGTATTGCGTGGGTGTCATACCCAGCATCCCGGTGGATTTTTCATAGAACCGTCCGCTGGAATTGAAGCCTGCGTCATAGATTGCCTCAGTCACCGTTATGCCGGCACCAAGTCCATCACGGACCTTGTTGGCCCGATGCGCTGACGCATAGTCTTTTGGCGTGAGCCCGGTTGTCGCCTTGAACACCCGGTGAAAGTAGCTGGGGCTACGACCGACGGAGCGAGCAAGATCATCCAGTGACGGCTCTTCTTCGCTGCCTTCAATGATGCGGCAGGCCTTTGCGACAATTGCTGCATTCTCGGCACCGGCAGGCAAGCCTTCCGGCTTGCAGCGCTTGCACGCCCTGAAACCGGTCGCCCGGGCACTTTCGAGCGTGGTGTGAAGCTGTACGTTTTTCGGATTGGCCAGGCGCGAAGGGCACGACGGGCGACAATAGACCCCGGTTGTCGACACCGAATACCAGAACTGGCCGTCTGCGGTCTTGTCACGGGCTGCTATACGCGCCCATCGAGGGTCCTCTGCCAGGGGCAGCTTGGTCAGATTGTCGTTCAAGGCTTCCATTGGTGCGTCTTCCCGAAATTGTTGTCGTCAACTTCGCCAATCCTGTCACCGGCTTCACGACCGTGCACTCCGGTCCTTACCTTCAAATCGGGATCTTCAGCGACCCGTTTTCCGAGCCGCTGGCATATTTGAATTTCAAGGCAAGGGACGGAGCGGAGGCTCCGTTCAAGTCTGTTGAAAAGGCGCTGTTGCCTGAAACAGGCGGTCCGGGATTTGCCACAAGGCGGCTGCCCGCCTTGTGGCAAAGCGTCCGGTCAGGTCAGCCGAATGGACATGCCGCCATCGACAATCGTCGGGCTGCCCGTCATGAAACTTGCGCGGTCGGACAGCAGGAAAAGCGCAGCCTGTGCGATCTCCCTTGCGTCGGCCATGCGTTTCATGGGGTGCAAACCTGCAATGAACGCCAAGACGTCCGGATTTCCTTCGCCGCCGGCCGGTGTAATTGTGCCACCCGGCATCAAGGCATGAGCCCGAATACCCTCCGCGGCGTGGTCGGAGGCAAGTGATTGCACCAAGCCGTTGAGACCGGCCTTGGAAGCCGCGTAAGCGCCCATGCCAGGCATGCCCGCGTTGCTGAAACCAACAAATGACGATGTGAAGACGATCGAGCCACCGCCGGTTTTCTTCATGACCGGTATCTGCGCTTTTGCAGCCAGAAACGCCGCCGTCAGGTTGACAGTCAGGACCTCGTTCCAGTTGCCGATACCCATGTCCGGGACCGGCTCCATGGCCCCGACAATGCCTGCATTGTTGAAGGCACCGTCCAGTTGCCCGAACTCCTTCAGGGCGAGGTCGACCAGTGCCGCGGCATAGCCTTCGTCCTTGACGTCGCCCTCCAGGAAAACGGCCGTGCCGCCGGCTTCACGGATTTTGGACACAACAGCCTCAAGTTCCGCGGAACGCCTGGCACCGAGGATGACATTCGCTCCTTCGGCCGCAAAAAGGGTCGCTGCAGCAGCCCCGATCCCGCTGCTTGCCCCGGTGATGATGATCGATTTGTTTTCGAGTTCCATGACGTTTTCTCCTGTCTGTCATTGGACCCGGCATAAGCCAGGTTCCGAGCGACAGGTGTCATGATCGGGCCGAGCCGAACTATCCGTTTCTTGTTGTCAAATCCGAGAACCCATCGCTGAAGATCAGGGACAGCCTGTGTGCGCCATTGGAGATCGGCTTGCAGACAACAGGGATTGCCGCCCCGGTTACAGTCTTCCTGCCTGTGGTTCTGAATTTGATGGTGAAGGCTTATGTCTCAACAGCTTCGGACAATCCGGCTGCAGCATACCCAATACAGAAAATCATGTCGCCGGCCGCAAGAGAGCCCTGCGCGGAACCATATTCAGTTTCAAAACGAATGAAGAGGGAAATGGTACAGACGAGTGGATTCACCTAGTCAGAACATTATTCTCTTATGTTTCAATAACTTATTTCACCAACTGCAATCACAATGTAGCACTTCACTGTAGCAGTTTTCAAGGACAGTCCACAGTGAAGGCGCAATGAAATGTGCATTCTAGAAATGATGGGAGCGGCTCCTGCGAAGATCGCCAGATGGGAATCGTTTTGTAGCTTCTCAACACGCCCATCAGTCTGACTCATCTATATTGTTCAACATATCAGATGCCTGTTTCCGCAGCTCTTCTGGCGAATGTTCATCGTCCGCGATCTTTCGTAAGCGCTTTAGCGCAAGTGACCAATCCGTAAAGGGCGCCACATAACTTCGTCTAAACGGATAGCTGATGCCAGTATCGCTGCTCATGACTGTTCCACGCAACCTATCCATGACATGCACAAAGTCGTCGTCTGACTTAGTGAACTCCTTGACCCATTCGCGGGCCGGGCCGAGGTCCCCGTCGGCAAAATCACGCCATCTAAACAAGGGCGATGCAAGTGAATTACTCTCGAAGAGACGCCTCCGGTCTATATCCGTTTTGAGCCGACGGAGTATTTCAAGCTGACCAGACTCCACTTCTTGGTCAGTTAGATACCACGTGGTTTCTGGTTCTGGTCTAGAGCCGAATTTACCGTGCCGACGAAGCTCACCGTCAATGAAACTATCAAGCAACCAGACGATAGAATCTCCCTCAGAGATGATCTGTGTCAAAACGTTTGTGTGTAGGTCTTGATTTCTGCGTCGTAGTTCACTGAGAATTTGGTACACAAAGTCAACTACTTGATCATTGACATCCAATTTCCCTATCGTCATACGCAAGTTCTGCGATTGGCTCACATCGTCGACAATATCAGCGAGTGCGACAACGAGATTGTTGAGCACCGTTTCGTTCCAATCGCTATGTGTCGATCGTGTCAAGCGGTCAATCAGATATTCAAACCATGTTCCATTAATTGGCCGTGGTTCGCTTGCTAAATTCAGAAATCGCTCTTTCAAACCTGAAACGTCACGACCAGCCAGTTCAATGACTCCATCAATTTCGAATTGACTCAAACCAAGGCGCGGGTTCGCAAATGCAAAATAATAACGAGAATGATCCGGACTTCCGATACGCTTAAGTCTATCAAATTCTCGCAATATCTGCTGGCTCGGCGGCTCGAAAACTTTGAAAAGATCATCGTCAAAATTGAGTCCAATTCCAGGTAGCAGATCTTGCAGCTTGAAAATTTGACTCCTCGCCAAATTGGTATCGTCGCTAAGCAGCTTCCGAAGCTCATCTCTGAAACGCACAGCTTCACCTTCGCCCAACTGCGCATCTCCCGACGCTACAACTGACCATTCGACAATATACCGCTCAAGCCAATCGTATAGCTTTGGCCATACGACTTTGAGAATGTGCAGGCATACGAGATCGGGATAGTGAACCTGATCCTTAACCGGTGGAAAATGGAACCGGATCGAATTTAGGATCATCACCGCCTCGCGCGGTGTTTCCATTCGCCCCCCGAAATAATCGATAAAACTTCGAAGGTTCCGCTCTTCATCTCGTCTTGCTGGGGAAGAAATGTCTAGCTGAGGGAATTCCTCTTGATAGATCTCTACGGCTTGATCTGTGATCCAGCTCCTCAAATCGAAAGATTCGGGTCGTGGTACCCTGAAGCTGACTTGAACTATTTTTTGTAGGTATGCCTTGCCGTCTTTTACCCGCAGCCCCTCCTCAACCGCGTGAGCTAAAATATCTCGGTCGTAACAGAGAACGTAAATCACGTTCGGGAAATCAACTACCGAACGAATTAATCGCAAAACTTCGACTGCTTCAGCAGGTTCCAGGCGATCCAAATCATCAAGCAAGACAATAAATCGTAGTTTCTGCTCTTGCAGCATTTTGCTGATCTGGCGCTTACGCTTCTCAATCGTAACATCTGACTTTGCGTTTTTTAAAACATCGCTCGTAAAGCCCAGGGCCTTAGCAATAGGCCCCAATACAGGAACCGCCAACGACCCCAAATTCGCTACATGGCCCAGAAAATCTGTTGCTTGTGCCCCATACTCCCGGAGCAGCTCTGCGTTCTTACGTGCATTCTCTTCAGCCCACGATTGCCAAGGAGCGTTACACGCATAGACCTGTTGCTCAATTTCCTTCGCCAACGCGTCGGTCAGTGCGAAAACATACTGATCACGGCCACCAATGAGCCATGGCGCAAAACGGACAACGGCCACGTTCTTATTTTCTGTCTTATCAATCTCCTTATGCATGAGGTTGATAAGGCTTGATTTTCCCGAACCCCACTTGCCCTCAACGGCAATAACCATACCTGCGCTGGAAGCAGCCGAGACGACAGACGCAGCAAGAGGCTTCGCGACTATCGAAAAACCGAAACGGTCATCTGCATCATCGGTAAGCGGTCGATCTGCGCTCAACTTGTTTTTTTCAAAATCACTTGTGCTCATTTTTCGAGCTTCCGCCTCCAAGTTCTGCAAGGCCGCGAATCCTCACCTTCCACCCGCTTGGAGTGTAAGTACCCAGAGTTTTTAGAGGCAAGGCCACTTGGTCAGAAACGTCCCAAATGTACGGATGTGCTTCAGGGATAATTTTGTCTATTGAGGGCGTGGCAAATACGGCTATGACCAGACACGTTGTTCAGACGCCCACTGTAGCAGTGGTCGCAAGAGTGTCTTGCATATCAATAAGTTATTGAATTCAAAAAGATAGATTAGAGGATGGTACAGACGAGTGGATTCGAACCACCGACCTTCGGAGCCACAATCCGACGCTCTAACCAACTGAGCTACGTCTGCTTAAAGGCGTGAGGTGACGCGGACCATACTGACCCGTGCCGCCATTTGCAAGGGCGTCTTCTAAACTCGTTTTTTCCAACCCGCAAGCGGGAATTTGCGGAAATTTTCGAGCTGTTGAAAAGCAAATGCCCGGAGCGTTGCCCCGGGCATAACAACCGTTTGCCGATGTCATCGGCATGGCCCTGCCGAACCGCAATCAGGTGACTGCGGACGGCAGGATGCCGGATTAGTTGACCTTGATGTCCTTGAAGGACTTCTCGAACGCTTCCTTGACCGGTGCGGAAACGTCGGTACCGAGCTTGGTAGCCAGTTCGTGCATTTCCTTGGACTGGGCGCTCAGAGCGTCAAACTGCTGGCGAGCAAACGTGGACTGCAGCTCGATAGCTTCAGCCAGGCTCTTCGCAGACATGATGTCCTTCACGAAAGTGAAAGTTGCGTCGGCGTTGGCTTTGGCAGCATCAACGGCCTTGTGGTTGAATTCGACAACGCCCTGGCGGGAGGTCTCGAAAGTGTCTTCCATCAGGTCGGTTGCGTCTTCAGCAGCGTTTTTCACTTTTGCATAGGCTTCGCGAGCGTTCTCGATGCCTTTTTCGGTTGCTTCACGGAACATGGCCGGAACTTCCATTTTCGGCATAGCAAAAGCCTCGAAGTCAGGGAAAGCTACACCAGCAGCAGCGGTTTTGGCTTTGGTGGTGCGAGCTTTCGGCGCCGGCTTTGCCGGAGCAGTGGTTGTGGTGTCAGTCATGATCTCATCTCCTTGAGTCCGGATGCGATCATTGGTGCAAGTTCATTCCGCCGATACGTGTGCCGGCGGACCCTGTCGTCATCCGCAAACACTACATAGTGCATGCCGTGCTGCATTGCAACATTTTTTTGCACTGCACAACAAACTTGCCGTCGGGGATTTCTGGTGTTTCGTCGGTTCCGTTCCGCAAAAAGCGGAGCGGACTGCAGCCCTTTGTCGGTAAGCCATTGGCTGGACAAGGGAAGACGAAAACAGGCAATCAGGACCGGAAAAAGATTACAACCAAAGCAGGAAATATTCAATGAAACACTTGTGACACCTTGCGCGGGGCACTGGCGCCCTGCGCAAGGAAAAGTGCCGGCCAGATTATTTTTTCTGGGTGGCCTTGGCCGCGTCCTGAACGGCCTTCGTCGCCGAGTTGGAAAACTCGCGCGCCTGTTCGCCGAGGGATTCCATCTGCCGGCGCAGATAGTCCTGCTGCAGCTTCATCATGTCCTCGACATTTTGCGCCTTGACCAGTTCCTGCGCAAACTTGAAAGCCGCATCGACATGCTCTTCGGCATAGTTCAGCGCCTTCTTGTTCACATCCGCAGCACCGGCCTGAACCGCATTCGCGCTGTCTTCCGCATTGCTGACTGCCTTGTGGGTCGCGCCCATGAAGTCGTCAAAGGCCTTGCGGGCCTGGTCGACGCTCTTTTCCGCGAAATCGCGCATCTGGTCGGGAATTTCAAAACCGGTCTTGTCTGTGCTCATGTCGGCGCTCCTCAGGTCGACGAAAGATGTCAGGCAGGTATCCTGAAATCCTTCCATGCCAAAAATTCGTAACACGACGATGGCATTCCGGCAAACTTGTCCGGTCGGATTAACCACGCCTTCATGTAACCCCTTTAGCAACCTTGCTTTACGTGGACTGTGTTGGAGATTGCTTGTATTAACGGAGTGTTTACCACTTTGGGCAAATCCGGCCGCCACGCACCCGTCAACCGGTGTTGCAGACCAGTTTGGAGCAGAGCCATGGACGAACAAACCCTATCATTCCTGGAACTGACTGCCATGGATGATCTGGTTCAGCTTGTCGCCGACAAAAGGGCAGCCTGGCTCTGGTCGGCCGACGGGGCGCGTATTCTATGGGCGAATGCTGCCGGTGCTTCCTTTTTCTCCGCACAGTCCGTAGCCGATCTGGCCAACCTGACGTCGCTCGAGCGCTCACCCGCCCGTCCGCATATCGCCCGCATTGCCGAATCCGGCCCTACAGACAAGTTCAGCATCGACAGGCTGCGGTTTTACCGGGGTCTCAGGGTCATGCTGCTGACCTGCCAGTGCATGCGTATCGAGCTGGACAACGGTGAAGCCGCTGCCCTGATTGTCTGTGGTGACAAGGGTCTGTCCATGACGAAAGACGCGGTGCCGGCTTTTGCACAGATACTGCGTGCCGATGATGCCACCGTGTTCGTCACAGATGCCGGTTCGGTGGAAGGCTGCTTTGGTGAACTGAAAGGAACACCGGAAGACCTCGACCTGCCGGACGGACAGACGGCGCTTTTCGGTCCTCTGGAACTTGATGGTGACTTCCATGAGGGCGTTGTGCTGAAGGTGACCGACAGCCAGAAGCTGGTGGTCCTGGAAAACCTTCCTCTGGCCGATCCCGACACTGAAGCCGGGGAAGAAAGCCCTGAAAGCGCGCAAGAAGCGGACGCCTCCGCGATTGAAGCCGGGCTGCTGGCCACAGGCGTTGCCGCCGGAGCCGCAGTTGCCGCTGAGACTTCCTCCGCGGACGAGGAAACAGCTTCCCGGATCGGTGAGGACGACGCCGGTTGGGTACGGGCCGACGAAGACGAGTTTGAAACCGCTGACGATATGGCCGCAACGCAGGCCGCCCCTGCCCCACCCGTTGAAGAACCTGTTGAGGACGACCTCGACGACCTGGCTGCCAGGGAGCAATCCATTGCCGCTGGTGTTGTCACCTCAGACGATATCTCCCCGATGGATGCCGGAGAGGCGGACCTTGAAGCTGCGTTGTCCGACCTGGAGGAGATTGAAGAGGACGACGGTGAGACGGCAGAAGACATCTCTGCCGATGCAGAAGAGGGCGACGGCCTCGAAGAAATCGACCTCGAGGAAAATGTCCTTGAGGAGACGACCGCCAAAGTCATGGCCGAAGACACTTCTGATGACGCTGCAATGGAAGGTGGGGACGGCTTTGTCTTTCAGCCACGGCGCAGACCTGTGCGCTTTGCCTGGAAGATGGACATCGACCAGCGCTTCACCTTTCTGTCCGACGAGTTTGCCGAAGTTCTTGGCCCTTCCTCAACCGACATTATCGGTCTGACCTGGAAGGAAGTGTCCGACGCTTTCGATCTCGATCCCCGTGGCCATATTGCGCGGGCACTCGACCGACGCGACACCTGGAGCGGAAAGACAATCGACTGGCCGGTTTCCGGTGCGGACCTGCGCGTACCTGTCGACATGGCCGCCCTGCCCGCCTTTGACCGGAACCGGAAATTCGAAGGCTATCGCGGCTTCGGAGTTTGCCGGACCGCAGATGCCGTGCCCGAGCATGGCAGCCAGCCCTCCGGCCCGACGCTGGCCGTTGTCGGAGCATCCGACACTGACATTGACACTGACAGGGACGAAACCGGACGCGACACACTTGCGGAAGACGAAGCCACCCACGCCGCTGCAACGCTGCAGGAAGACACGCCCGGCACCGAAGCTGCCGACGTGCCCGTGGCGCCAGAGGTGGAAGACGACATTGCCACCGCGGGCGATGACAACGGACATGAAAACGTCCGCTCTGAAACAGGTGATGAAACAACAGATACATCGACTGGTGAGGCTGGTACCGATGAAGCTGGTTCACCAGACGCAGCAGAGCAGCTGGCAACCGCGGAGGCAGCAGCCAAGCTTGCGGAATTGAAGCCGGCAAAACCGGATTCTTTCGCGGGCAAGACCTTTCTTGGCGCAAGTGCGGCTGCTCTCGTCGGCTCCCTGGCAAAGTTCACCGGCAAGGCCCCGCAGCGCCCGGCAGACCCGCCGGTAAAGGCAGACGCGCCCGCCAAGGCGGATACCCGACACCTTGAAACCGACACGTCTCCAGAGGACGTTGCCCCGGATGCCGACAGGGATTTCGACGATCTGCCCGGCGCAGCTCTCGACAGCAAGTTCAAGGCCCTGGAATTCGGTCTGCAAGATGCACCGGAAGACGAAGCTCTTCCCGAGGAAAGCGACGTTCCGGAGACTGGCGAAGACAAGCCCGTCTCCGGCAGCGATGAAACCGTTCCTCAGGACAGTGAAAGCGCTGCGGACACCGGAACTGCAACCGACGAAACGGACGATGCGCCGGATACAGTCGTCGATGACGCCGATGCAGTAGCTGATGACGAAGACCCTGAAGACGAGGTCAGCGACACAGCAAGCGAAGACACCGCCATCGATGATGATGACACTGAACTGGCAGACGAAGACGAAGCGGACGCCGACAGTGAGAACTATGCTGCGAGCGACGAGCTGACCGGTGATGAGACAGGGGACACCACCACAGCCGTTGCAGTGCCCACTCCAGCGAGTGTCGAACCAACCGGTATCTCCGGGCCAGCGGCGCTGAAACCGGCTGAAATCGAAAGCGCGGTCAAGTCGCTCGCCAAGGCTTACAAAGAGGCGGAAAAGAAGTCTCGCGACCTCTTTGAGGAAGAAGAAGACCCCACGGCCCCGGAAGACGACGACATGTCGTCCACAGCCGTCGCAACTGCCGAAAGTGACGAGGACCAGCAAACGGGAACCGATGAGGCTTCGGCTGGCGACGAAGATCTGTTCGAGCCCGAGCCTGCCTTTGAAGACACCCATTTCGATCTTGTTGAGGAGGAAGACCGCGAGATCGAAGCCGTGGCTGCGTCATTGGAAACGGACGATGCGGCTGAAGAGCGCGAGTTCTTCGAAGAAACCGCTGCCTTCGAGAGCGAGGACAAGGCTGCCGAAACCGCCGACGCCGATGAGCCGGCCGAACCGAAACCGACAGGCCAGGTCATCCCGCTCGCAACGGTGAAACCGCGCGTTGTTCCGGTGGATACCTCCGGTCTTTCCCGGCCCGAACGTCAGGCCTTCCGCAAGATCGCCGAAGCCCTTGGAGCACGGCTGGAGGGCGACCTTGAAGATTTCGATGCGCCCGATCCGGTGGAACCGGTCGAAGAGCTGCCGCCCGAAGTTCCGGAAGCCGGCCCTATCGACCCGAGCCTCCTGGACCGCCTGCCCATCGGCATCGCCATTGCCCATGACCGGGAAGTTCTCTACGCCAACAAGGCGCTGCTGAGCATGCTTGGCTACAAGTCCATCACCGCGCTCTCCGAGGCCGGCGGGTTGGAAGCACTCTTCATCGACGATGCGGAAGAGCTGCCGGACGCCGAAGGCATGGATGGTGAAGTCGACGAGACCATGAAGATGCGCCTGTCGGATGGCGGTGTCCTCAATGTCGACGCTCATATGCATTCCGTTCCGTGGAACGGCACGCGCGGTCTGATGATTTCCATCACCGAACGCAAGGCCAAGCCGACACCTGCGACCGCTGCTCCGTCTTCGCCGAACTTCTTTGCGGAAGTCCGCTCGGAACTTGATAGCGCGCGAAACCAGATCGCCGAGATGGACACCATTCTGGAAACGGCGACCGACGGCGTTCTCGTGCTTGATCAGAACGGCACGATCCTGAAAGTGAACGGCTCCGCGGAGGCGCTTTTCAGCGCCAACCGGTCCGACATGATCGGAGCGCCCTTCACGGATTTCCTGGCGCCCGAAAGCCACCGGGCGGCGGCCGACTATCTGGACGGATTGTCGCGCAACGGTGTTGCCTCGATCCTGAACGATGGCCGCGAAGTCCTTGGCAAGGTTCCGACCGGCGGGCTCATCCCGCTGTTCATGACCATCGGCCGGATCAGCGGCAACAAGGACGACGTCAAATACTGTGCGGTGCTGCGCGACATCACCCAATGGAAGACGGCAGAAGAAGAGCTGACCCAGGCCAAGCGCCAGGCTGAAAACGCCAGCTCTCAGAAGTCCGATTTCCTGGCGAAGATCAGTCACGAAATCCGCACCCCGCTGAACGCGATCATCGGCTTTTCGGAAGTCATGATGGAAGAGCGCTTCGGCCCGATCGGCAATGACCGCTACAAGGACTATCTCAAGGATATCCGCACATCCGGCTCGCACATCATGAGCCTGATCAACGATCTCCTGGACCTGTCCAAGATCGAGGCGGGCAAGCTGGATCTGAAGTTCTCCGCCGTCTCGACCAACGACGTCATCAACGAATGCGTTGCCCTGATGCAGCCGCAGGCCAACCGGGAGCGTGTCATCATCCGTGCCAGCCTGCCGGAATCCGTGCCCGATGTCGTGGCTGACCCGCGGTCTCTGCGCCAGATCGTGCTGAACCTTCTGTCCAATGCGATCAAATACAACAAGTCCGGTGGGCAGGTGATCCTGTCGACGGCGCTGGAAAGCAACGGCGAAGTCGCGCTGCGAGTTCGCGATACCGGCACCGGCATGACAGCCAAGCAGCTGGCTGCGGCGCTTGAGCCGTTCCGGCAACTGCATACCTCCAGCCGCGGCGGTGGAACCGGGCTTGGCCTGCCGCTGACCAAGGCACTGGTGGAAGCCAACCGGGCCAGCTTCCATATAGATTCCACGCCGGATCAGGGCACCCTGGTGGAAATCATCTTCCCGACACAGCGGGTGCTTTCGGAGTAATGCCGGGCTCCCGACAGGAGAGCGCCTTGGTTGAAGTCGACAGCAATATCTGGATCCTTGAAGGGGACACTGTCTCCTTCTACGGATTTTGTTACCCGACCCGCTGTGTGATCATTCGCCTGCCGTCCGGCAAGCTGTGGGTCTGGTCACCCATCGCCTTGACGCCTGCGGTCCGGCAGCAGATCGATGCCCTTGGAACCCCGGCACATCTCGTCAGTCCCAACAAGATCCACCATCTCTTTCTGCAGGACTGGAAGGCGGCGTGGCCGGAAGCCAGGCTCTGGGGACCACAGAGCACCATTGCCAAGCGTACGGATCTCGCCTTCGAACCGGCGCTGGACGAAGCGGTGCCAGATGCATTCGAAGGCGCCATCGACATGGTGCGCTTTTCCGGTTCTCCGGTGATGGACGAGTTGGTGTTTCTGCACCGGCCCTCGGCAACCGTCATCCTGGCCGATCTCAGCGAGCATTTCTCGCAAGGTTTTTTGCACCGGCACTGGAAACCCTGGCAGCGCTGGATTGCCGGTCTATGGGGTATTGTCGAAGGCAAGGGCTATGCGCCTCTGGAATGGCGGCTGAGCTTTTTCGACCGCCGAAAGGCTCGAAGCTGCCGGGACAGGATCCTTGCCTGGTCACCGGAAAGGGTGATTATGGCGCACGGCGTCTGGCAGCCAGGCAATGGCACAGCCTTTCTGCGGCAGGCGCTTGCCTGGGTGTGACAGTTTTTCGCGCCAGGCGGTAACGCGTTCGTGATCAGCCTTTCGAAGCAAGCTTCAATGACCATCAGACCTAAAGTCGAGTCTTAAACTCCTGTATTCTCACCGGTTTTCGGTAAAATAGTGGAATGCAATCCTCCAGTTAGTTTTGAATCATTCTAAAGTATTGATTTTGCTAGATTTATTGACTTGAAGCCCTGCTAACGACATATTCCCGGCAAGCTTCGGACCCCGCGTCCGAGCAACAAGAACCATATCAACGGGAGAGTTACATGAATTCCACTTTCCGCATCCTGGCAGGCGCTGCCCTGCTGTCTTCGGCAACCCTTACCGCTGCACCCGCATTTGCCGACGGGGAAGTGAACATCTACTCCTATCGTCAGCCTTACCTCATCGAGCCGCTGCTCGACGCATTCACCAAGGAAACCGGCATCAAGACCAACGTGGTCTTTGCGGCTGAAGGCCTGGGCGAGCGTATTGCGGCAGAAGGCGCCAACTCTCCGGCCGACGTTCTCTTGACCGTCGACATCGGGCGCCTGGACGGTGCCAAGCAGCTCGGCATTTCACAGCCGGTTGTTTCTGAAATCGTCAATGCAAACGTTCCGGCAGAATTCCGCGATCCGGAAGGCCACTGGATCGGCCTGACCAACCGTGCCCGCGTGATCTACGCTTCCAAGGAACGCGTCGACCAGGACAGCATCACCTATGAGGAACTTGCCGATCCGAAGTGGAAGGGCCGCCTGTGCACCCGCTCCGGTCAGCATGTGTACACCGTCGGACTGGTCGCCTCGATGGTCGCCCATCATGGTGCGGAAGAAACCGAAAAGTGGCTTGAAGGCGTTCGCGACAACCTTGCCCGCAAGCCTGCCGGCAACGACCGCGCCCAGGTCAAGGCCATCTTCGCCGGCGAATGCGACATCGCACTCGGCAACACCTATTACATGGGCCTGATGCAGACCAACGAGAAGGAACCGGAACAGCAGACCTGGGCTGACAGCGTCCGCATCCTGTTCCCGAACACCGACGACCGTGGCAGCCACGTGAATGTTGCCGGCGTCATCCTGACGAAGAACGCACCGAACCAGGACAATGCGGTCAAGCTGATCGAGTTCCTGTCTTCCGATGAAGCGCAGCAGATCTACGCCGAAACCAACCATGAATATCCGGTCAAGCCGGGCGTAGCGGTTTCCGAGCGCGTTGCAAGCTGGGGCGAGTTCAAGAAAGACACCCTGTCACTTGCCGACATTGCCAAGAACCGCAAGACCGCCAGCGAGCTGATCGACGAAGTCGGCTTTGATGACGGTCCGGCCTCCTGAGGCCATATCAACAAAAAAGACGGGCGCCGCATTTTGCGGCGCTTTTCTGTTGAGAGCAAGCAAGGCGGACTTTCAAACCATTCTGGGGCCCGTCATGGCCGGACTTGATCCGGCAATCCATGCCGTTCCCTGTCGACAAAATTCAGAGGTGACGTCGATCCGATCCTCAACGGCATGGATGCCATGGTCACGCCTCGGGGTCTCTTGGCTTTTGCATTTTCCGGGTTTTGCCTATAGAGCTTCCTGCGAACCATTCTCAAAGAAATGACTGGCCTTGCTGCGCACGCCCACCCTCACTTTTGCTGACCGTTTCTGGCAAATTGCATCGCTGGCGATTGCCACGCTGGTGCTGTTGCCACTGGCGGCGATCGTGTGGATCGCGCTGACGCCGACGGGCGAAGTCTGGGGCCACCTTCTGACAACGGTTCTGCCTGGCTCCCTGCAGACGACGGTTTTGCTGATGCTCGGGGTCGGCCTGACCACAGGCATCACCGGCGTTGCCACGGCCTGGCTGGTGACGATGTGCAATTTCCCGGGAAGAAAGGTCCTCGACTGGGCCCTTCTGGTGCCCCTTGCGGTGCCGACCTATATCGTCGCCTTCGCCTATGTCGAAGTGCTCGATTATACCGGGCCGGTCCAGAGCCTGATCCGCACGCTTTTCGGTTTCAAGACGTCCAGAGACTACTGGTTTCCCGAAATTCGCTCACTGGGCGGTGCCATATTCGTCATGGGGGCGGTGCTTTACCCTTATGTCTATCTGACGACCCGAGCGAGCTTTCTGATCCAGTCCGCCTCGACGCTGGATGTCTCGCGTACCCTTGGCGCTTCGCCTTACGGACTGTTCTTTCGTGTCGCCCTGCCATTGGCACGCCCTGCCATCGTCATCGGCATCTCGCTTGCCTTGATGGAGTGCCTCAACGATATCGGCGCGGTGACATTCTTCGGCGTGAAGACCCTGACCTTTTCCGTCTATGACACCTGGCTGCACCGTTCCAGCCTCGGTGGCGCAGCCCAGCTCGCGCTGGCCATGCTGGTGATGGTGTTCCTGCTATTGTGGCTGGAACGGTTCGGGCGGCGCAAACAGCGCTTCGACAGCGGCGGCGGCTCCAAGCACCGGCCGCCGACACGCTTCGAACTTGGACGCTGGCAGGCTGCGCTTGCGTTGCTGTTATGCCTGGCGCCGGTCTTTGTCGGCTTTGTGGTTCCCGGCCTGCTGCTTGCAGACCTGGCCAGCCGGCGCCTGGACGGTTTTTGGGACAGCGGATTTCTGGATGCTGTCTGGAACAGCCTCAGCCTCGCTGCCATTGCAGCGCTGATCACCGTGCTCATTTCCGTTGCCCTGGCCTATGCCCTGCGTCTCAACCCCAGGGGTCCATTGAAGTTTGCCGTCCGGCTTGCCTCGATCGGTTACGCCATTCCGGGCACCGTTCTCGCCATCGGTATTCTGGTGCCGTTGGCCGGCTTCGACAATTTCCTGGATGCCCGCATGGAAGCCTGGTTCGGTATCAATACCGGCCTGCTACTGCTGGGGAGCGGCACCGGCCTGGTGTTTGCCTATGTGGTTCGCTTCCTTGCAGTTTCCTACGGCCAGGTCGAAGGTGGTTTCGGCCGGATCACACCTCATCTCGACATGGCGGCACGCACGCTCGGCCGCAACAGCGGTCAGACCCTGACGCAGATCCACCTGCCGATCCTGAAGCCGGTGCTGTTGTCCGCAGCCCTGCTCAGCTTCGTAGATTGCATGAAAGAGCTGCCGGCAACGGTTCTCCTGCGTCCGTTCAATTTCGAAACCCTGGCAACGACCGTGTTCGAGGCCGCCTCGCGCGAAGCCTTTGGCGAAGCGGCCCTGCCCTCGCTTGCCATCGTTCTGGTCGGTCTCATCCCGGTCATCTATCTCGCCCGTTCCAGCGCCTCGTCCTTCCGCACGCAAACGTCCAAGCGGCAACTGGAGCCGGTCGTCTGAACCAGGGCAGCCATGCCACCTCGCCCCCGCTTCACGCCCACCTCGTGCCTTGACAGCCTCCGGGCGAACCGCGTCAATGGCGGCATAGTTCAGACAATTGCCGGGACAGTTTCACGATGGAAAAGAAACACCAGATAAACCTTTGGTACGCCTTCATTGCCATGATGCTGGTGCTGATGTTCCAAAGCTGGTGGACCACCTACAAGACCGTCGAGCAAATCCCCTACAGCCAGTTCGAGCAGTACCTCAAGGATGGAAAGATCGAGGAGATCGCCGTCAAGGAGAACTTCATCGAAGGCAAGTTCAAGGCGGAACTGAAGGACGGCAAGCAGTATTTCGTCACTACGCGCGTCGAGGTTCCGCTCGCCGACGAACTCAGCAAGTACGACGTCAAATACACCGGCGTCGTCCAGAACACCTTCATTCGCGACATCCTCTCCTGGGTGCTGCCGGTCCTGCTGCTGTTCGGCCTCTGGATGTTCTTCATCCGCCGGTTTGCCGAAAAACAGGGTCTTGGCGGCATGATGACGGTCGGCAAGTCAAAGGCGAAGGTGTTTGTCGAAAAGGACGTGAAAGTCACTTTTCAGAATGTCGCCGGAGTGGATGAAGCCAAGCGGGAACTGAAGGAGATTGTCGATTTTCTGAAGGAACCAGCTTCCTATGGCCGTCTGGGGGCACATGTGCCCAAGGGCATCCTGCTGGTTGGCCCTCCGGGCACAGGCAAGACGCTTCTGGCGCGCGCCGTAGCCGGTGAAGCCGGTGTGCCGTTCTTTTCGATCTCCGGCTCCGAATTCGTGGAGATGTTCGTAGGCGTCGGCGCCGCACGAGTGCGCGACCTCTTCGAGCAGGCCCGAAAGGCCGCCCCTGCCATCATCTTCATCGACGAGCTGGACGCACTGGGCCGGGCGCGTGCAGCCGGCCCGATGGGCACCAACGACGAGAAGGAACAGACGCTCAACCAGCTTTTGACCGAGCTCGACGGGTTTGATCCGTCCAGCGGCATTATCCTGCTGGCAGCGACGAACCGGCCGGAGATCCTCGATCCGGCCCTCCTGCGCGCCGGGCGCTTCGACCGGCAGGTGCTGGTCGACCGACCGGACAAGATCGGCCGGCGCGCGATCCTCGATGTCCATGTGAAGAAGATCAAGCTCGCCGCAGACATAGACCTTGATCAGGTTGCCCAGCTGACAGCAGGGTTCTCCGGCGCCGACCTAGCGACGCTGGTCAACGAGGCGGCCCTTCTGGCAACACGTCGGCAGGCGGATGCCGTTACCCTGCTGGACTTCAACGAGGCAGTGGAGAGGGTGATTGCGGGACTGGAAAAGCGCAGCCGGATCCTGTCGGACAAGGAACGAAAAACCGTCGCTTTCCACGAAATGGGCCATGCCCTGGTTGCCGCCAACCTGGAAGGCTGTGATCCGGTGCACAAGATCTCGATCATCCCGCGCGGCATCGGCGCGCTCGGCTACACGATGCAGCGGCCGACCGAGGATCGTTTCCTGTTGTCCGCTCTCGACCTGGAAAACCGCATGGCTGTTCTGATGGGCGGCCGGGCGGCTGAGGAGATTGTCTTCAACGAGATCTCTACCGGCGCTTCCGACGACCTGCAGAAAGTGACCGAAGTCGCCCGCGACATGGTCATGCGATACGGCATGGATCCCGACCTCGGCAATCGCGCCTATGCCACCCAGCGCCAGAACTTTCTCGGCCAGCCTGCCGGAGACGTTGCCGAGGTTTCCGAACAGACCCAGCGGGAGATCGACCTTGCCATCAAGCAAAGGGTGGAAGCCGCCTTCCAGCGCGCCAAGGCGCTCCTGAACAGCCATCGCGGCGAACTGGACGAAGGGGCTTCATTGCTGCTTGCAAAGGAAACGCTGACCGATCAGGACTTCCCCGCAATCCGCCCCCTTGCCGAACGCCGGAAGACCGAGGCGGCGGAGTAAGGCCGGTTCGTGTCAACGTCGAATTGCCTTACGCGGCAAACGTGCTGCCACCTTTCGGCTGTGCTCCGGCGGCCAGGCGCGGATGGTTGCCATCCATCAGAAATGCCTTCGACCAGGCTTCGAAATGTTCTACCGGCATCGGCCGCGCGAACAGGAAGCCTTGCGCAGTCGTGCAGCCGTTCTCAGCCAGGAAAACGTGTTGTTCTTCCGTTTCGACGCCTTCGGCGACAACCTCGTAACTGAGGCTTTTAGCCATTGCCAGAATGGTCTGAACGATCGAGCGGCTGTGATGGTCATCGGCGAGACCACTGATGAAACTTCGGTCGATCTTGAAGGTGTTGAACGGAAGACGCTGAAGATGCGCCAGACTTGAATAGCCAGTGCCGAAATCGTCTATCGCAAAGGTAATGCCGGCTTCCAGAAGCGGCTTTGCCGCTTCCGAGATTCGCTCCGGATCCCCCATGGCAACGGTCTCCGTCACCTCGAGCTGCAGCAGCTCGGCCGGAAAGCCCGTGATCTCCAGAATGTCGAGGACGCGGGCGGTGAAGCCCGGCTTTTCAAGCTGGCGAATGGAAACATTCACGGCCAGCGGCAAACGTTGGCCGTGATCGAGCCAGACCCGCCCCTGTCGGCAGGCCAGTTCCAGCACCCTGTCACCCAGGCGCGTGATCAGATCGCTTTCTTCGGCAACATCGATGAAACATCCCGGTGCCAACAGGCCACGTTCGGGATGGTCCCACCTGGCCAGCACTTCGGCACCAACCACCCTCAACGTGGCGCAGTCGATCTTGGGCTGAAAGGCGATGGTGATCTCGTCTGCCAGAAGGGCCCGTTTCAGTTCCGCTTCCAGACGGATGCGTTCGTGAGAGCGGGAATCGCGTTCGATCTCGTTGAAGAAGCATGCACGGTTGCCGCCGGTTCGCTTGGCCGCATACATGGCAATGTCCGCGTTCTTCAGGATAGCGGTGTAATCCTCGCCGTCATCCGGATAGGTCGAGACGCCGATGCTGGCCCCAACGGCCATTGTCAGACCGTTGATTTCCAGCGGTTGCTCGACGCATTGCACCAGTTGATCCGCGAGTGTGTAGACGTTGGACATGGGCTTTTCAGCAGGCAGGACGATGGCAAACTCATCACCGCCGAGCCTGGCGACAAGTGGTGAAAAAGCCGTCTTGCCTGCCGCAACCTTGTCCGAGGAGTTCAGCAAGCGCTGCAGCCGCGCCGCCACTTCCTTCAACAGTGCGTCGCCATGATCGTGTCCGTAGCTGTCATTCACCCGCTTGAAGCGATCAAGGTCAATAAACAGAACGGCCATCCGGACCGGCGTGCCGTCCGCAAGCTGCATGTTTGAATTGAAGTGCTGACGGAAGCTCTCCCGGTTCGGCAGTCGCGTGACCGGGTCCACATAGGCAAGCTCGTGAATGCGGGCCATGTTGTTCCGAATGGTTCCGACCATGTCTCGATAGGCGCGGGCGAGAACACCGATCTCATCCGTTCGTTCGACTGGGAAAGGCGCGTCGAAATTGCCGGCACTGACCGTGTGGGCGGTCTGGGTCAGCGCCTTGATCGGCCGGACGAAATTTTCCGCAAAATGAAACGTCACCGGAACACAGAATATCAGGAGCACCAGGGTGATGACGATGTTCCGTCCCCAGATGGCGAACAGCATGCCGTTGGCCTGAAGCCGTTTGACCGACACCAGCGCAACCCCGAGAACCGGGCTGTCTGCCGTCTCGCGCACCGGCAAGGCTATTTCGATCCTGTCTCCGGTCTGGCGGATCTGATCGAGCCCGGTTTGCAGCGACAGCGTGATCAGCGGATGCTGGTCCATTTCGTCGAAGTAGCTTGTGTCCGGATCGCTGTCGATAGTGACCGCACGCGCAGGATCGTGAACCTGCGCCAGATCGACCACACCGCTGCCGGCAATGCTTTCCAGTTCCTGTTCAAGGATCAGATAGTGGTGGTTGGTCAGATGCGGTACGGCCAGTCGGCTGACGGTCGCCCCGATGGCTCGCGCGTCCGAAACCACCCTTTGCTCCTCGTCCCGCAGGTCCAGGTAGCTCGCCACCATGATCATCACGACCGAGAGCGCCAGAAACAGGCCGGCCACCAGCAATACAAAGCGGGTGCGCAGGCTGGGCAGCCAGGTCGACAGGACTTTTATCAGCTTTGAGACAGCCCCATGCGTTCCAGGCACGCCAAACACCCCTTGCGAATACCTGAACACCATACAGAACAAGTCTTGAAGGTGGATTGAAGAAGGTAAATGCCGGCGACCAGATCGCGTAAACACTGATCTGTTCTTTAGCCGGGAAATCGTCTTTCCCGGCTTTTAAAGGATAACGGGTTATCTATGCTTGATTTATGCGGATTAATCGCAAATCGATCTATTAACGGATTTGGAAATTTCCTCGGCAATTCTACGAATTGGTTCCAATTCGGGACAAATTGCGCCTGCGACACGTTCAAACAGTCTGTTTTTATTGAAAAATCGACGAGCTGGGTGAAGCGGCCATGAAAAAAGGTGCCTGCGGGACCGCAGGCACCTTGATTTAAAACGACGCCGAAGCGCGCATCCTGCCTTATGACTGAAGCGTTGCCTGGGTCTTTTCCTTGACCTCATCCAGCGTTACGCCGTCAGCGAGTTCAACCACTTTCAGGCCGCCTTCGACAACATCGAAGACACCGAAATTGGTGATCACGCGATCAACGCATTTCACGCCGGTAAGCGGTAGCGAGCATTCTTTCAGAAGCTTGGGGTCGCCAGCCTTGGAGGTGTGATCCATGATCACCACCACGCGCTTGACGCCGGCGACGAGATCCATCGCGCCGCCCATGCCCTTGACCATCTTGCCAGGGATCATCCAGTTGGCGAGATCGCCGCCCTCGGACACTTCCATAGCACCCAGGATCGACAGGTCGATATGACCGCCGCGGATCATGCCGAAGCTGTCGGCAGACGAGAAGTAGCTGGTCTGCGGCAATTCGGTGATGGTCTGCTTGCCGGCATTGATGAGGTCTGCATCAACCTCGTCGTCAGTCGGGAACGGGCCCATGCCGAGCATGCCGTTTTCCGACTGGAGGGTCACATGGACACCTTCCGGAATGTAGTTGGATACCAGCGTCGGAATGCCGATGCCCAGGTTCACATAGAAGCCGTCTTCCAGTTCCTGCGCGGCACGCTTTGCCATGTCATCACGAGTCCAGGCCATGATGTTTTCTCCCTCAGGCTGCGCGCGTGGTGCGCTTTTCGATACGTTTTTCGTGGCTGCCGACGATGATGCGGTCGACGAAGATGCCGGCGGTGTGGATGTTGTCAGGATCGAGTTCACCGATCTCGACAATCTCCTCGACTTCCACGACACAGGTCTTGCCGGCGGTTGCCATCATCGGATTGAAGTTACGCGCGGTCTTGCGGTAGATCAGGTTGCCTTCCTTGTCGGCCTTCCAGGCCTTGACCAGCGACACATCGGCCACGAGGCCGGTTTCCATGATGTAGGTCTCGCCGTTGAAGTCCTTGTGCTCCTTGCCTTCGGCAATCAGCGTACCGACGCCGGTCTTGGTGTAGAAGCCCGGAATGCCCGCGCCACCTGCGCGAATGCGTTCGGCCAGCGTGCCCTGAGGGTTGAATTCAAGCTCAAGCTCGCCGTTCAGGTACTGCTTTTCAAAGGTCGCGTTTTCACCCACGTAGGACGAAACCATCTTCTTGATCTGGCGGGTCTGCAGCAGAAGACCGAGGCCAAAGTCATCGACACCGGCATTGTTGGAAATGGCCGTAATGTCCTTGGCTCCGGAATCCCGGAGCGCCACGATCAGATTTTCCGGAATGCCGCAGAGGCCGAACCCGCCGGCCATCACCGTCATGCCGTCAAAGGTCAGCCCCTCGAGGGCGGCCTTTGCGTCCGGATAAATTTTGTTCATGTTTCACTCCCGTTTAAGACCGCTACATGCGTGAGGCGCACATTCGCCGCTTGGTTCGACCGGGTCAAGAGCTCTTTCCCGCGTTGCAGCGAAAAACATGAATGGCCCGTCACTTAATCGATTTGCATCGCGTTGCCCGACGCCAAACTGCCGTTGCAGCGCGGTTTTGGGCGGTTTCCAGCAAGTTGTTTATGGTTTGTAAATCCTTAATGGCAAGAATTGAGCACCGTTCGCGGAGCGTTACCGCCACTCTCCAGCGCACCGGATACCTTGAGCCTACTGAGAGACACTACGCACCGTGTTCCCGTTTCTGTCGACATTCTTCAAGATCGCGGTCATCTCGCTGCTCGTCGGCGCGGGTCTTTCCTTCGTGAACATCACCGCGCAGGACATTCTGGGCTCGGTCGGCATGAGTCCTCTGGAGCTCTGGATCTATCTGCTGGAGTTTCGGGACTGGGCCATTCCCAACATGATCCTGGGCGCCTTCATCGTCGTGCCTATCTGGCTGGTCATCTACCTGATCCGGCCACCGCGAGCGGGATGACATTTCCCGATCAGGCTGTCTGAGCGGTTTTCCGATGTTTCCAGCGATCAACGGTTTCCTGGAAACTCCGTTTTGCCTTCAGGGCAGTGATCGCCGCGTGACCTTTCACCGTAAGCGGCAAAAGCAGGCGTCGTGTCGGCTGTTCCGTGGCGCCGAACCTGCTTTTGTAACCCTGGTGACCCGTACCGAAACCATAGACCCGAATGTTATTGTCCCGCGCCCAGTAGATCGATTGAACCAGTGCCACCATCCCAGGTGAAAACCGGTGCCATTGCTCCGCCCCGATCGAAATCAGAATAAGGGTGGCGTAGCCATCTTCCACCAACATCGCAACCACGGCGATAGCGTCGTGACCGGACCTCAACGCCAGAACCTTCAGGGGATTTTCCAGCCCCGCTTGGGCCGCCAGGGCGCGATAGAAGTTTTCCCGGTTGTCCTGTTTCATGGAATTGGCGCGGCCGAGTGCTTTGAAACGCTCCTCCTTGGAGACGATCAGAGCTTCGAGAATTTTCACACGCTCTTCAGGGGTCGTTGCTTCGACCAACTGAACGTCTTCGCTTTGAAGCTTGCGAAAGTTGACCCTTGCCTTCTTGTAGATACTTATCCCGGATTTGACCCCGGCGGCGAGCAGGGCGTCAGTTTCCAGAAAGAGGCTGCTGCTTTCCGGGCTCGCGTTTGGATGCACAAAGAAGGGATTATCAGCGCTGCCTATCGATACGTGCAGTTTCTTGATGTCCACCACATCGGCATCCGGGATGGCCTCGATCATGGCGGACATGACCGCCTGCACCGTTTCAGCGCCTTCGCTTGCGAGCGCCTCGCTCAATACCGGGCCGTTCTGGTCTGCCACGCCGAGGTCGGGAGTGGATGCGATGCGAACCGGACCTTTCCTGAAACGGATCAACGGCAGCAATGCAAGCGGGTCCTGCAAACCGGCGCGATAAGCGGCAAGCACTCCGAAAGTGTCGCACGCAGCAGGTGCCATTTCCTGAAAAAAGCACTCGACGAACCGCGGTGCCTGAAACGCCGAACATATGGCTCCGCCGGGTAGTGAAGCCCAAAGTGAGCGCAAAAGGTCCGCGCCGGGCTTCTCATGCCAGACAACATGAAGCTTCTGCCCAGCCACCTGCCCGCGGAAGGTCTCCTTTCCTGCCACGCCCGACATCTCCGTCACGTATCCACCCCATTCCTGCGCAACGCGATCTGAAGCATATCCTGAGCGGCACGATGCGCTTCACGGGCACCGACGAAGAGCCGTCCACGCGTGCTGAGTGGCATAAGAAGACGTCGGGAAGGTTGCTCAACCCCACCGAACCGTTGCTTGTATTCCTGTTGTCCTGTGCCGAAGCTGAACCAGCGAACACCGGTTTGCGCAGCTTGCTGTATCGCCTTGGCAAACAACACCATGCCCGGCGAAAAGGCGTGCCACCGCGGATCCCCGATAGACACCAGCACGGCGGTCGCCTGGGAACCAGACATCATCAACACCATGGCCGCAACGGTCTCTTCTCCGCCTTTCAGCGCGATGGCCCTGAAAGGCGAGGACGAAGCTTCCATCTGCGCAAGGCGGATGTAGAAGTCAGCACGGTCTTCACGTTCCAGACTGTCTTTCCGCCCGAGCTGTCGGAACCTGTCGCTGCGCTGCGCCGCAAGTGTCTTGAACAATTCAGTTCGCTCTTCAGGCGTTTCAGCCTCAACCAGGCTGACACCTTCCTTCAGGAGCCTGCGAAATTTGGATCTGGTCTTCTTGTAGATGGACTTGCCGCACCAATTGTCCGACCCCTCTCCATCGCGAAGATCGAGGAGAAGGGAACTGTTCTGGGAAATGGTTTCCGGCATGAAGTTCAATGGGTTTTCCCGGGCGTCGATCCGGCCATGCAGTTTATGTATGTCGACGATATCCGCATCGTGAAGACGCTCAAAAAATGCCCGGATCATTGCAACCCGGCACTCTCTGGAGGCCCGGCATCCTGCACCAAGAACCGGCGCATTCTGATCGGCGAGACCAAAATCCGGCATGCCAACGACCCGGATTGGGCCACGCTGGAACCGCACCAGCGGCAACAGCATACAGGGAGAGGCTTCCTCGCCTTGCTCCGCGAAAACGCCCACTGAAAATCGGTAATCACCTGTCTTCAGTTTGGTTTCCTGCAAAGCTGCAAGAAACTCCGGTGTCTGAAACGGCGTCGATACGACGCCGCCCTTCAACGACGACCAAAGACCGCTCATATCCGAAAGCGTTGGAGCTTCGAGTTCACGAACCTTTATCCGGGAAATAGCGCTGCTTTCCAGAGCCAGTAGATGCTCTGTTTCCCGCAATGCCATCACTCGCAATACCCCAATAAAAACCATCGGCCCGGACACACCAATGAAGTGTACCGCCCGACCGTAAAATAGGCATGGTTTTGTTAAAATTCAGTATTGTCTACACAATATCACCGACTTCTGGAAGCTTCGGAAATCATCACCCTTCCGCGCCAAAGGCCGCCCTTTCGTCCCGCTCCTTTTGCGCCTGTTGCCGCTTGGTCGCAATGGAGGCGGCAATCACGCCCATGGTGACCAGAGCAACGAGAATGGTACAGACCGCATTGATCTCCGGCGTCACGCCAAGACGCACCTGTGAGTAGATCTTCATTGGCAGCGTGGTGGCGCCTGGTCCCGTGGTGAAGCTGGCGATCACCAGATCGTCCAGAGACAAGGTGAAGGCCAGCATCCAGCCGGCAATGACCCCTGGCAGGATGATCGGCAAGGTAATCAGGAAGAAGGTTTTCACCGGCGGGCAGCCGAGGTCTTCTGCGGCTTCCTCGATCGACTTGTCGAAGCCGACCAGACGCGACTGGACGACAACGGCCACATAACAGCTGGCGAAGGTGGTATGCGCCAGCATCACGGTCCAGAATCCGCGCGTATAGTCCATGGCCACGAACAGCAGCAGCAGCGACAGGCCGAGGATCACTTCCGGCATCACAAGCGGCGCGAAGATCATGCCGGAAAACAGAGACCGGCCGACGAAGCGTCCGGACCGCACCAGCACAAGTGCAGCAATGGTGCCGATGATCGTTGCCAGTGTGGCCGACGCAAAGGCAACCCGCAGGGTCACCCAGGCCGCATCGAGCAACTGATCATTCTGCAGCAGCGACGCGTACCACTTGGTGGAGAAGCCGCCCCAGACCGTCACCAGACGGCTCTCGTTGAAGGAGTAGATCACCAGCAGCACGATGGGCAGGTAAAGGAACGAAAAGCCCACCACCAGCGAGGTGATGTTGAACCAGGTCGGGCCGCGCGTCATCCATCTCTCTCCGACATTTTCTGCTGCTGGTTCTGGAAGAGCACGATCGGAACCACCAGGATCATCAGAAGGATCACGGCAACCGCAGAAGACACCGGCCAGTCGCGGTTGTTGAAGAACTCGACCCAGAGCGTCTTGCCGATCATCAGGGTGTTGGACCCGCCAAGAAGATCCGGGATGACGAATTCACCGACGGCGGGAATGAACACCAGGAAACACCCCGCGATGACACCGGGCAGCGACAACGGCACGGTGATTTTCCAGAAGGCCTTCCAGGGTGGGCATCCAAGGTCTTCGGCGGCTTCCAAAAGGCTGCCGTCCAGCCGCTCCAGGCTGGCATAAAGCGGCAGAACCAGGAACGGCAGGTAGGAATAGACGATGCCGATAAAGACCGCGATGTTGGTATTCATGATCACCAGCGGTTCGTCGATGATGCCGAGCATCAGGAGAAGCTGGTTGAGCAGGCCTTCGTTTTTCAGGATGCCGATCCAGGCGTAGACGCGGATCAGGAAGCTGGTCCAGAACGGCAGGATCACCAGCATCAGCAGCGTCGGACGCAAGGATTGCGGACTGCGTGCCATGCCATAGGCAATCGGGTAGCCAATGATGAGCGTCAGAAGCGTTGAAATAGCCGCGATGACAACCGACGACAGATAGGATTTCCAGTAGAGATCGTCTTCCGTCAGCCAGACATAATTCTCGAAGGAGAATTCCGAGACGCTTTCCCAGATACCGTTCCAGCCTTCTGCCAGATCGAAGGTCGGCACATAGGGCGGAATGGCGACGGCCACCTGCGAAAGGGAAATCTTGAAGACGATCAGGAACGGCGCCAGAAAAAAGATCAGCAGCCAGATGTATGGCACCGAAATCAGCAGCCAGCCGCCGAGCGTCCGTTTGGGTTGAGCGGGAACGTGTACGTCGGACATCGTTTCCTCCTACCCTTTTAGAATGACGCCGGCGTCCCGGTCGAAGGACATGACGACCTCGTCATCCCAGGTGATCGGGTTTTCGACCATGCGCGAGACATTGGCGAAGGTCGCGCGCAACGTATCGCCGTCGTCGTCGCCGACTTTCGAATGGATGATCGACATGTCCCCCAGGTAGGCGATGTCCCAGACAACGCCGTCGATCCTGTTGGGGACGCCCTTTTCGCGGCGCCCCTGGGCAATGCGGACCTTTTCCGGACGAATGGCATACCAGACCCGGTCGCCGACGGCGGCATCGGTCACCTGATCACTTTCGATGGAGAAGTTGTCCGCGACCGAACGCAGCTTCGTACCGGCGTCCGATTTCTCGACGACGTTGGCTTCGATCAGATTGATGTCGCCGATGAAGTCGGCAACGAACTTGGAATTGGGCGCTTCGTAGATTTCGGCCGGGGTCGCAACCTGCACAAGCTCGCCCTTGTCCATGACGGCAATACGATCGGCCACTGTCATGGCTTCTTCCTGGTCGTGGGTCACGATCAGGAAGGTCATTTTCAGTTCTTCCTGAATGTTCATCAGCTCGAACTGGGTTTCCTCACGCAGCTTGCGGTCAAGCGCGCCGAGCGGTTCATCCAGCAGCAGCACCTTGGGGCGCTTGGCGAGCGAGCGAGCCAGCGCGACGCGCTGGCGCTGACCGCCGGAAAGCTGGTGCGGACGACGTTTGGCAAATTGTTCCAGCTTGGTCAGCCGCAGCATTTCGGACACGCGCGCTTCAACTTCCGAGGCCGGCAACTTGTCCTGCTTCAGACCGAAGGCAATGTTCTTCTCGACGCTCATGTGCGGAAACAGCGCGTAGGACTGGAACATCATGTTGGAGGGACGCTTGAAGGGCGGAATTCCGGCCAGGTCCTGGCCATCCAGAAAGATCTGCCCTGATGTCGGTGTCTCGAAACCCGCCAGCATGCGCATCAAGGTGGTCTTGCCACAGCCCGAGCCACCAAGCAGCGCGAAAAACTCGCGCTCGTAGATTTTCAGGGACAGGTCTTTGACCGCGGTGAAATCACCGAACTTCTTTGTGACATTCCGGAATTCGATAAACGGTGTCTTGTCCGGATCGTCCCACGGGCTGTAGGCCCGACGCACCGGTCCAATCGATTTCTTCGCCAAAACAATCTCCCACCCCTAAGAGACCTTCCCAAGACTAAATCGCCGGACCCTTGGAAAGGGCCCGGCGGTGTTCGTGTTCGCTTACTGGCCGCTCTTGACCGAGGTCCAGGTGCGGGTCACGACCCGGTTCACCTTCGGAGGATAGGGGGTGACGGTGTAGAGGTTCTTCACCGCTTCCTCGGTCGGGTAGATCGCCGGATCCCCGATCACGTCCTCGTTGAGGAATTCCTGCGACGCCTTGTTGCCGTTGGCGTAGTAGACAACGTTGGAAGCCTTCGCCATCACTTCAGGACGCATGATGTAGTTCAGGAACTCGTGCGCCTCTTCCTTGTGCGGAGCATCGGCCGGGATCGCCATCTGGTCGAACCACATCAGCGCGCCCTCTTTTGGGATCGAATATTCGACGGTCACACCGTTGTCGGCTTCCGCCGCACGGTCGCGCGCCTGCAGAACGTCACCGGACCAGCCGACCGCCAGGCAGATATCGCCATTGGCAAGAGCGTTGATGTATTCGGAAGAATGGAACTTCTGGATGTACGGGCGAACCGACATCAGGAGCTCTCCGGCCTTTTCGATTTCCGCCGGGTCCTTGCTGTCCGGATCGAGACCCAGATAGTTGAGGGCAGCCGGGATCAGCTCGGTCGGAGCGTCCAGGATGAACACGCCGCAATCCTTCAGCTTCTCGATGTTCTCCTTCTTGAACAGGAGATCCCAGCTGTCCACCGGCGGGTTGTCGCCGAGCGCGGCCTTCACCTTGTCGACATTGTAGCCGAAGCCGGTGGTGCCCCACATGTAGTTGATCGAGTGCTTGTTGCCCGGATCATACTTGTCGACGCGTGCCTCGATGTCCTTCCACATGTTGGACAGGTTGGTCAGCTTGGACTTGTCGAGTTCAGAGAAAACACCGGCCTGAATCTGGCGGGCCAGGAAGGTTCCGGTCGGCACGACGACATCGTAGCCGGTACCGCCTGCCAGCAGCTTGGTTTCCAGCACTTCGTTGCTGTCGAACACGTCGTAGACAACCTTGATGCCGGTTTCCTTGGTGAAGTCTTCCAGGATGGTCTCGTCGATGTAGTCGGACCAGTTGTAGACATTCACGACCTTGTCCTGGGCGAATGCAGCACCGCTCATCAGGCTGAGAACGGCAACCCCGGTCAACATGGATTTAAACGTCATTTGAGAACTCCCCTCAGAGTTTTGTCAGTGGCCCTTTGATGGCCTAGTGCCTGAATGCAAATGGACATTTGCGCTGTTTGCGTCTTGTCTGTCCCGCAGATTGGCTATGGCGCCGGTTTTTGTCCAGCGTCGATTTTGGGCAGCAGCCGATCACAAATAAGTCTGTCGCTCAAGCGATGAGATCTCCCGCCCAAATTCGTTCAGTTCCTCCCGTTTGATCTCGGTAAGTACCTTGTGCATTTCCTTTCCGACCGCCTGTTTCATTAACTTGGAGGCTTCAAAAGCATCAATGGCTTCGTCCATCCAGGGGGTCAGTCGCTTCTTGCGTTTCTCATACGCATTGCCGGTCACGGGCGCAGGCGGATCCTTTTTCAGCCTGAGGCCTTCCATCATGCCGGCGAGAATGCCCGTCAGCACAAGATAGGGGTTGGCGTCGGCGCCCGCGATCCGGTGTTCGACACGGGCAGCTTCCGGTGTCGAGGCCGGAACCCGCAGGGCCACGGAGCGGTTGTCGTACCCCCAGCAGATGGAAGCCGGAGCATAGGATCCCGGCTGCATTCGGCGGAAGCCGTTGAAGGTGGAGATGAACAGCAACAGAGCTTCCGGCATGGTCTTCAAAAGACCGTTGATGGCATATCCCAGCCGGTCTGCGCCGGTTTCCGGATCCGCGAACAAATTGCCGTTATCGTCTTCCATGGACACGTGCACATGCATGCCGTTGCCGGGCCATTCCACGAAAGGCTTGGCCATGAAGGACGCCTTGAGTTCGTGCTTGCGGGCAACACCTGCCACCAGGCGGCGCAGCATGACAACGTCATCGGCCGCCAGGAGCGGGTTGCGGCGATGGTGCAGGTTGAGTTCGAACTGGCCGGGCGCGGCTTCGGAAACTGCGGCGTCCGCCGGAATGCCCTGAACCTCGCAGGCCTTCCGCAGATCGTCCACCACCGGCAGCAAGGCCTCCAAGTCGGACAGCGCGTACATGTTCTGGCGGGCAGGGCCGAGATGGGTGGAGAACAACGGCTTGGGCTGCTCCGTCCAGTCGCCGTCACTTTCCTCGAACAGATAGAATTCCAACTCGAAGGCGCAGGTGGCGGTCACGCCGAATTCGTCCTTCAGCCGGTCGACCATGTTTTCCAGCACGTGACGCGGGTCTGCCAGGAACGGATCGCCGTCCCGATCGTACATGGACAAAAGCACCTGGGCGGTCTTGCGGTCGGTCCAGGGAACAAGCTTCAGCGTTTCGGGGATCGGCCAGCAGACACCGTCCTTGTCACCCGTTTCCAGATGCATGCCGGTGGCCTCGACCTCGCGCCCCCAGACATCAAGCCCGTAAAGCGAATAGGGAAAGGCCACGCCGCCCTCGAATACCTTTTCGAGCGCCTTGCCCGGCAACCACTTGCCGCGCAGCACGCCGTTGGTATCGGGCAGAATGACCTCGAGCGTATCAAGATCGGGATGGGCGGCCATGAAGGCCTCGAAGTCCGTCTTCCAGCCGGGCAGCGCCGGATGCTCGAGGATCTGGTGGGGAAGCTCGTTCATTTAGAGTTTTTACGCCCCTGCGTCTTGCTGGACTGAGCCGTCCGCACTCCTGCGGCGGCCGGCAGCTTTTGTTTGCGTCCTTTTCAAAAATGTGATCACTTTCGGAAAACCCTGTCAAGCGGGATCGCATAAATTGACTGTTTGACTTTTTCGGGAGGACGTCTTTGGCCCTTCGGCAATCCGCTTTGCAATCCGGCCCCGTGAAGGAGGCCAGCGGCCCTTCCACGTCCCGTGGCGCAACCCGTGGGCAGGTCGACAATGCCGTCCGGTCCGGGCTGCTTACAGGCCGGTTCATACCTGGAAAAGCCGTGACAATCCGGGGGCTTGCCGCAGAACTTGGCGTCAGCCCGATGCCAGTGCGCGAAGTGTTGCAACGGCTTGCGGCTGAAAACGCTCTCGAGGTGAAACCGAACGGCCGGGTACAGATACCCGACATGACCCCGGCCCGCTTCGACGAGGTGCTGAAAGCAAGACTTCTTCTGGAACCGGAATTGGCCGAATTGGCCCTGCCGCACCTGACATCCAAGGATGCAAAGGACCTTCAAGCGATCGATGACGACATCGACGAGCGGCTCACAAGTGGCGATGCAGAAGCCTACATGCGGCTCAACCACGCCTTTCACTTCCGCATTTACAGGGCGTCCGGATCCAAGGTTCTGCTGCCGCTGATCGACAGTCTCTGGCTGCAGTTCGCGCCATTCATGCGCACGGTTTACGGACGGGTCGGCACTGCCAGTCTTGAGGACCGTCACAAGGAAGCCATCCGCGCGATCGAAGATCAGGACGGCGCTGCACTGCGGGCTGCGATCGCGGCCGATATTGCCGACGGCATGGGGCTTCTCGGCAAGGAAATCCTGTCAAATGCATCAGGCGGTTGATCCTTTTTGAAAGCCATGTCATTTTGTGATCACAAAATGATTTCTCCGACCCGGGACAGCCCCATGCAGACAGGCACTTGATAACGCCCCTGTTTGCCGTCCAAATGGCCTTCCCTGCCCCGGCCAAAGTGCCAAAACCATTGGAGCTTCTTGTGACTGCTGAAACGCCTGCCAGCGAAAGCGAAAATCCGATCGACAGCCTGCGCGGTGTTCCCGATGTCGATGCGGCCCGTGACTGGCTCAACGCGCGCAACATCCAGGACATCGAATGCATCGTTCCGGACCTTGCCGGTGTTGCCCGCGGCAAGATGATGCCGACTGGCAAGTTTTTCTCCGGCCCGGTGATGACGATGCCTGCTTCGATCTTCGCGCAGACGATCTCGGGCGATTATCCGGACGACGACGACTGGTTTCAGCACAACCCCATCGACGGCGATCTCTATTTCAAGCCCGACTACAGCACCCTTACCACCGTGCCCTGGGAAAGCGACCCGACCGCGCAGCTGATCCACGACGCCGTCACCCGGCAGGGTGCACCGGTCGAGACCGCGCCGCGCAATGTCTTGAAACGTGTTCTCAAACTCTACGAGGACAAGGGCTGGGAGCCTGTCGTGGCGCCGGAAATCGAGTTTTACCTCGTCCGTCCGAACACGGATCCTGACTATCCGCTTGAGCCGCCGCGGGGCCGGTCCGGCCGTCCGGAAGTCGGCCGACAGTCCTATTCGATTTCCGCGCTGAACGAATTCGACGACCTGATCGACGACATCTACGACCTGTCGGAACAGCAGGGCCTCGAGATCGACACGATGATCCACGAGGAAGGCGCAGCGCAGATGGAAATCAACCTGCGCCATGGCCAACCGCTGGCCCTGGCCGACCAGGTGTTCCTGTTCAAGCGCACCATCCGCGAGGCCGCGCTGCGTCACGAAATGTATGCCACCTTCATGTCGAAGCCGATGTCGAACCAGCCCGGTTCGGCGATGCATATTCACCAGTCGGTGGTCGACAAGGAAACCGGCCTCAACATCTTCGCGGATGAAAACGGCGAGGAAACACAGGCGTTCCTGTCATTCATCGCCGGTCACCAGCGGTTTCTTCCGCGGGTCACCTGCATCATGGCGCCTTTCGTCAATTCCTATCGCCGGTTCTCCAAGACCTCGACCGCACCGGTGAATGTCTACTGGGGCTACGACAACCGCACGGTGGGTCTGCGTGTGCCTTATTCCAACGCCCAGGCACGTCGTCTGGAAAACCGGGTACCGGGGTCCGACGTCAACCCGTATCTCGCGATCGCCGCAAGCCTTGCCTGCGGGTACCTGGGAATGGTCCACGGGCTCAAGCCGGATTCGCCGAAATCTGACGACTGCTCGGAACGGTCCAAGTCCCTGCCGCGAGGTCTGCCAGAGGCGCTGGCAAAGTTCGAAAAATCCGACGAGATGATCGAGGTATTCGGCGAACAGTTCGTCGCCACCTACCGCGCGATCAAATACGAGGAATTTGAAACCTTCATGTCCGTGATCAGCCCCTGGGAGCGGGAATACCTGCTGCTCAACGTCTGATCCCGTCTGTCACTATCCGGAGCGTTCGCCAATGACGGCCCATTCCAACATCTATCCGACCAAGGCCCTTCAGGAGCTCGATGCCGCCCATCACTGGCATCCTTTTTCCGACATGAAGTCGCTGAACCAGGAAGGCAGCCGGGTGATCACCCATGCCGACGGTATCTGGCTGACGGATTCGGAAGGCAACCGGATCCTCGACGGCATGGCCGGTCTGTGGTGCGTGCAGGTTGGCCATGGCCGCAAGGAGATTGCGGATGCAGTCTACAAGCAGATGAACGAACTGTCCTATTACAACACGTTCTTCAAGACGACCCATCCGCCCGCGATTGCATTGTCTGAAAAGCTGGCGAAACTGGCACCCGATCACATCAACAGGGTGTTCTACTGCTCGTCCGGGTCCGAGGCCAACGACACCGTGTTCCGCATGGTCCGCACCTATTGGGACAAGATGGGCAAGCCGGACAAGAAGGTGATCATCGGCCGCTGGAACGGCTATCACGGCTCGACGCTCGCCGGCACCAGCCTCGGCGGCATGAAGGGCATGCACCAGCAGGGCGGCTTGCCGGTTCCGGGCGTGCATCACATCGACCAGCCCTACTGGTTCGGTGAAGGCCATGAAATGAGCCCGGAAGAGTTCGGCGTCTTTGCCGCGCGCAAACTGGAAGAAGCCATTGACGAGATCGGTGAGGACAAGGTTGCGGCCTTCATCGCCGAACCGATCCAGGGCGCCGGTGGTGTCATCATTCCGCCGGAGACCTATTGGCCGGAAATCCGCCGTATTCTCGACGAACGGGATATCCTCTTCGTTTCCGACGAGGTCATCTGCGGCTTCGGCCGTCTCGGCGAATGGTTCGGCTCGACCCACTACGGCATGAAGCCGGACCTGATGCCCATCGCCAAGGGCCTGACGTCCGGCTATCTGCCGATGGGCGGTGTCATGGTGTCCGATCGCGTGGCCGAAGGTCTGATGCTTTCGGGTGAAGAGTTCTACCACGGCTACACCTATTCCGGTCACCCGGCCTGCGCCGCGGCTGCACTCGCCAACCTGGAAATCATCGAACGCGAAGGCCTGGTCGAGCGCGTCAAGACCGATATCGGTCCCTATCTCAAGGAACGCTGGCTGAAGCTGGGCGATCACCCTCTGATCGGCGAAGCCCGCATGACCGGCCTTGTCGGTGCGCTGGAATTGGTGCCGGACAAGAAAAACCCGCACCGACCGTTCAAGGACGTCGGCACGGCCGGCACCATCTGCCGCGACATTTCCTTCGGCAACGGCATGGTCATGCGCGCGGTGCGCGACAGCCTGATCATTTCGCCGCCGCTGGTCCTGACCCACGAGGAGGCGGATATACTGGTGAAGACCGCCGAGAAAACCCTCGACGAGACCTATCAGGTCCTGAAGCGTGACGGCTGGATAGGCTGACACCGACAGCCGAACCGGTTGCGGGGACGATGAAACATGCGTCATCTTGGCATCGGTTCGGCTTCTCTTAATTTGCTAACATCCGAATATAACCTGATCGGTGATCGAACCGGCTCGGGGCCGGCGTGCTGCCTGCCTGAAGGCGGTCCACCTGCAAAATGGTAATCCTGGGTGAGAGGCATTGATGTTCGGACGTGTTTTCAGACTGGGAAAGCGGGATTTCTCATCCCTTTCCGAACAGGAAATCCTGGCGCTTGCGATTTCCTCCGAGGAGGACGATGCCCGCATCTACAAGGCTTATGCCGATGGTCTGCGTGACCAGTATCCGCAATCGGCCAAGGTCTTCGACGACATGGCCGCAGAGGAAAACCAGCACCGGCGGAGACTGATCGAACAGCACCGGGCTCGGTTCGGCGAAACGATCCCTCTCATACGCCGGGAACATGTGCGCGGCTATTACGACCGCAAGCCCGACTGGCTGGTGCGCCCCCTCGGGCTGGAGAAAGTCCGTGCCATGGCCGAGGAAATGGAGGCGCAGGCCTATCGCTTCTACACCGAAGCTGCCAAGCGCACTTCGGACGCAGGAACCCGCAAGCTACTGGGCGATCTTGCGGTTGCCGAGAAAGGCCACGAGAATCTCGCCCAGCGCCTTGGAGCCAAACACACGCCCGACGACGTGCAGGAACAGGAGCGCGAGACCGAACGTCGGCAATTCATCCTGACCTACGTCCAGCCGGGCCTCGCCGGTTTGATGGACGGCTCGGTATCAACGCTGGCTCCGATCTTTGCCGCCGCCTTCGCGACGCAGGACACCTGGCAGACCTTCCTGGTCGGCCTGTCGGCCTCCGTCGGGGCGGGCATTTCCATGGGCTTTACGGAAGCGGCCCACGACGACGGCGTGCTCTCGGGACGCGGATCACCACTGAAGCGCGGCCTCGCCTCGGGCATCATGACCGCCCTCGGCGGTCTTGGTCACGCCCTGCCCTATCTCATTCCCGAATTCTGGACAGCGACAACTGTCGCCGCATTCATCGTTTTCATCGAATTGTGGGCGATTGCCTGGATCCAGAACCGCTACATGGAAACACCGTTTCTGCGGGCAGCCTTCCAGGTTGTCCTCGGTGGTTCGCTGGTCTTTGCGGCAGGCGTTCTCATCGGCAACGCCTAGAAGATCACACGGACTGAAGTTGCCCGGCTTAACGGTCGGCAACTCTCCCTTTCGGCCAGGCCATGTCCCGATCGCAGGCAAGTTTTCACTTTTTTTCGGTCGGCTGTCGGATAAGCTCGCGCCTGCACGTTCCTTGGGTATCAATCCAAGCAACCGGAGGGACCCACATGCTTTTTTCCGTTTTGATTTACGCCAGCGAAGATTTCATTGACGCTCTGCCACCGGAAGAGCTCGCCACCGTTTATCAGAAACACGGCGCCTTTCACGAACACACCAAGACAAACAACTCCTTCGCCGTTGCAACCAAGTTGATGTCGACGGGAACGTCGGTCACGATCAACAAGGACAAGGACGACTTTATTGTCACTGACGGGCCTTTTGCCGAAACGAAAGAGCAGTTCATGGGCTTCTACGTGATCGACTGCCCGACACTGGAGGACGCCATCGAGGCGGTGAAGATCCTGCCACTGGATCATGGTCGCATAGAAATTCGTCCGGTGGAATTCTTCGAGGGAGCCGATTTCAAGAATGCCGAGCGCCTGGTTATCAGCGCATCTTAGGGCTGCCCGCCCGCGCGTCCTGGCAGCGCTCAACCGCGTCTTCGGCGACATTGACCTTGCCGAGGATGCGTTTCAGGACGCCTCGTTGAAAGCGCTCAAGGCGTGGTCACCCGACCGGATGCCGGCGGATCCGGTTGCCTGGCTGATCATAGCCGGACCCAATGCCGGCATCGATACGCTGCGGAAACGCAAAAAGGAAACCCTCACCGCACCGGATGATCTCGAGCCTCTTCCCGAAGGCCCGCACCCGGAAGACGAGCTGACCCAATCGCTGGATCATGCCGTCTACCGGGACGACATCCTGCGTCTTCTGTTTACCTGCTGCCACCCGGTGCTGCGCCGGGACCAGCAGATTGCCCTTTCCCTGAAAATTGTCGCAGGTCTTGCTGTGGAGGAGATTGCCCGTGCATTTCTGGTACAGGCCAAGACCATGGAACAGCGTATCACGCGTGCGAAGAAACGGCTGCAGGCGGCCAAACTGAGCTATGAGGAGCCGGACAGAACCGCCCGTGCCGAGCGACTTTCCGCCGTAGCCAATGCCATCTATCTGATCTTCAACGAAGGCTATGCGGCTTCACAGGGTGAAGAACTGATCCGCGAGCCCCTGTGTGAGGAAGCGATCCGCCTGGCCCGCCTGATCGTTCGGCTGTTTCCCGAAGAACCGGAACTGCGCGGCTTGCTGGCCCTTTGCCTGATCCAGCATTCCCGCCGCAAGGCCCGGCTGAGCCGGAGCGGCGCTGCCGTAACGCTGGAAGACCAGGACCGTTCGCTTTGGGACCGGAAACTGATCGCCGAAGGCAACATTCTGCTTGAGGCCGCCTTGCGCAAGGCGCGGCCCGGCCCCTTTCAGATCGAGGCAGCCATTGCCTCGACCCACACCCAGGCTGCGACCTACGCAACCACCGACTGGGTCGAGATCGACCGGCTCTACCGTGCCCTGGAACATATCCGGCCTTCACCGGTTGTCGCGCTCAACCGCGCCGTGGTCCAGGCAAAGCTGAACGGTGCGCAGGCCGGCTTGTGCCGCCTGGAGAAACTGGCTGGCTCTCTGGAGCGCTACCCGAACTTTCACGTTGTCCGCGCTACCTTTCTGGAAGAACTGGGCCTGGCTGAAGAGGCTCAGGCCGCTTACCGCAAAGCGCTGGAATTTGCGGGAACCGATGTCGATCGCGACCATATCCGCCGGAAAATGAAGGTTTCTGGCGGACCATAGGCCTGTTTCGAGCCTCGTCTTGCTCAGATCCGATCAGAAAAAAATATTTTTTGGTCCCCCTGTCGGGTCTGCCTGTCGCCCGCCGTCCTCTGATCACCTGGCACTGCCAGGCAATTGTTTTCAACACAGAGGATGAAAGACATGAGCACTCCGTCGCAAACACATGGCGCGTTCAGCTGGATGGAACTTCATTGCGCTGACGGTGCCAAGGCGCAGGCCTTCTATTCCGACCTGTTCGGCTGGGGCACAAAAACCGTGGATGTGGGCGTAGGCCCCTACACCATGATCATGAACAATGAAAACATGATCGGCGGCTTCCCATCCATGGAAACTGAAAGTCCCCGTTGGCTGCCCTATGTGACTGTCGACAGTGTCGATGCGCGTGTCGAAAAGGCTCGTGCGCTTGGTGCGACGATTGCAATGGAACCGATGAGCATTCCAAACGTCGGCCGCATGGCAACGATCGTCGACCCGTTCGGAGGCGTGATCGCGATGATCACATACGAAGAGCCGACAGACGCGTGATTGCGCCTGCCGCTTGAACCTTCAGCAGCCCCGGCCTTGTGCCGGGGCACGCTTGGTGGAATGCGGCCCGCGATAACCTTTCGAAAATTCTGGCTGACGGAGCCACTGATGCAACGGATGACGTTCTGGCGCTGGTGCGCTTCGTGGTTTTTCCGGGAAAGGTTCCGGCACAGTTTTTCCGCGTCAGAGCAGCTTTCCGTGCAGACCGCCGATCAGAACTTGTACCAGAGAAACAGACCGCCATGGCCGTTGAGCGCCTCTCCCCGGTCTTCAACGATCGGGCTATCGGCCATGCCGCCGAGAAGCACCGACCCGCCGACGAGGCCACCGACGCCCCAGTTTTCGGTTACGGCAAATCTTGACGAGACATCCACGCTCACGTCCCTGAAGCCTGCGTCGGCCTTGTATTCCTTGAGACCGCTCGCGGCCGCGCCTTTTGCGGTCACGGAATAGTAGGCGTCAGCATAGGTGCCGTCGACAAAGGTCGTGGAGACATCAAGGCCGATAGCCAGTCGCTGGGTCGCGTTGATTTCGTAACCCAGGCTGAATGTGGCCGTTGTGCCGCTGTCGCCGATGACGTCATGGGCAATCTCGACACTGGCACCAAGTGAATCGCGATCAAGCAGCAATCCGGCGTAACCACCGCCTGCCATGGCACCAACCCAGAGCTCCTCGTCAACATCGGGAAGCTTGTCGACAACATTGTCGGACACATCCTTGCGGCCCGTACCGTAGCCAATAAGCGGCCCGGCGTAAAAGCTGTCGAAAGGCAGCACGTTGGCGGTCGCCGTCAAACCGTTGAACTTGACGAAATAAGGCCCCTTTTGCACAGACGCGATGATGCCGGGAACGAAACCGTAGTCCTTGGAGCCCAGGTATTCCGGACCGAAGAAGGGACCAGCGCCAACCAGTACGCTCCAGTCCTTCTGTTCCTCCCCCATGGCAGGACATGCGACAAGCGCGAGACTTGCAAGGACGCTAGCCCGCACATAACACTTAGACGACATTAGACAACCCTTCTGCATTGCGACCCCAGCAATGTTGTCACTGTCTATATGCGGAATTTTCAGCCGTCAACGAAAATGTTGACAGTGTCAACTTTTGGAGGAAACAGGCCTGAGCGACCCGAAATATCATCACGGCAATCTGAAAGAGGCCCTGATCCAGGCAGGGCTGGACATTCTGCACGAAGATGGACTTGAAGCCCTTTCGCTGCGGGCGTGTGCCGCCCGTGCCGGCGTATCGCATGGAGCGCCGAAGAACCACTTTGCCAACCTTGCCGTTCTGCAGGCAGCCATCGCGACGGAAGGATTTCGGCAGTTTGCGAGCACGATGCGCCGGCATATGGCGGATGCGTCCAACGACGCCCGTGAACAGATACTCGCAAGCGCCCGCGGTTACATCGCCTTCGTTGAAGAGAACCCGCATCTGTTCCGGCTGATGTTCTCCATGGAACGACAGATCGACATCTATCCGGAGCTTCAGCCGGCCAGCCGCGAAGCCTATGCGGTTCTTAGGGAGGTCTCCGAAGGACTTTCACCAGAGAATTGCGAGAACCCCGTTCACCGGACTTCCGTTGAAACCATGCTGTGGGCGTTCATTCACGGCTATGCCAATCTGAAGGCAAATCGGCAGTTCTATACGGCCAATGCGGAAACCGGACGAGACCCGGCACTGGAGGAAATCTTCCCTCAACTGCTTTACCTGACCAGAAATAAGGAAGTCTGACGGCCGCCTGTCCGAAAACCCTATGCCGCTCCGCAATGCTCCACGCGGTTCCGGCCGCGTTCCTTCGCCTGGTAGCAAAGCCGGTCGGCTTCGGCCAACAGGGTATCAAGACAGGCTGCATTGTCGTGTTCGACAGCGACGACGCCGAGGCTTGCCGTCACGCGAACCAGTTTTCCGTCTCCTGCGGCAACTGGCTCACAGCAGACGCTTTGCCGAATTTTCTCGGCTCCCGCCACTGCGTCCATGATCTGGCTGTTCGGAATCATGATGGCGAATTCCTCGCCGCCCATACGACCCAGAAGACTGCCTGGCTGCAACGTGCCTTGCACACGCCGCACGAAGCTGACCAGTACGGTATCACCGGCGGCGTGTCCGTAGGTGTCGTTGACCGACTTGAAATGATCGAGGTCGACCATCAGCAGGGCAAAGCCGTTCATGCCAAGGGAGAGACTGCGGGAGACCTCCTCGCGGAAAGCGTTGCGGTTGAGCACGTCGGTCAGTTGGTCGTGCGTGGCAAGATATTGCAGACGGACCAGCAACGCATTCCGGCTCTGCGTGACGCAGGACAACATGATAGGCGCCAGTGCAACAAGGGAAATGCCGAGCCGGATGGAAATGAGCGTCATCACGTCGAGTTGCAGGGAGCTGCTGTCGCCAAGCCCGTTTGACAGGATGACGAGACCCCACACTCCAATGCACAGCGTCAGTATCGCCGTCGGAAAGACCGGATAGACGACACCACACCACAAGAGCGCCGGAACCGGAAACGCAATGGCGCCAGGCCCTCCGACGACTGCTCCAGCAATACAGGAGATCAGCAGCAGGATCAGCGGCGCACGTTTTTCCTGCCTCAACCGGGCCAGCAGACCGGAAAAGTCCGGTAACGCTCCTTCCAGCTTCGGTGCTGACAGGATAACCGGCAAAAAGGAGATGTAGTTCACCAGCTCGGTCGTCGACCAGAATATCCAGCCGGGAATGACACCCCCGCCAAAGAGGATCGGATTTGCGATGCCGCCGACAACCCCTGCCAGGGAAGCGGCGATAGCCGAAGCCACCGCGAGATGGAGAAGGGCCAAGGGTTGTTGCAGCCGAACGGAGGAGGCAGGCAAGTACTTATAGACCTGATACCCGGCAGCCACCCCAACCATGTTGGCCGCATTCAGCAGCACGGCCTTTTCGAGCGTCGCTCCTGTCAAAAGATCCGCTGCCAGATAGCCTACGGCAGCAGCAACCCAGCTCTGCCAACAAGCCGACTTTGGCACACGGACCAGCAGTCCGAGGAGGATTGCGTTGGCCGGCCAGACTGCTGCCAGGAACCCGGTCGGCCGGGTAAGAATGCCGAAGATGCAAGCCAGGAACACCACCAGACCCAGCAAGAACGGTACGCGCATTTCAGGCCTTGCGACCCGGTCCAGGACACCACCCTTTCCGTATAAATTTGCGACCAATTTTCTCTCCATCTGCGACAGCTCGAATTAAGATAATTCAGGCATTCGCCGTCGGACGTTCCGCAATTTCCCGAAGTGCGCCCTTGGTTTCGGAAGGTTTCGGCAACCGAATCCGTTGATCCCTCTGAGGCATGGTGAGGGTGTTTATCTAACGAACCAATAAAAACACAAGCACAAAGTATGCATTAACTTCCGGAGCACGGATGTTTTGCATTAAGTTCACGTGGAGCGTTGACTTGGATTAGGCTGAACGACGTGCGGCATCACGAAAAGACCACGACGCCGAACCAGCCACCGGCTTAGAGAACCGTGTGCCGCAGACCGCCGTTGACTTGCAGGATCTCACCCGTCATTCCGCCGGAAAGATCACTGAGCAAATAGGCAGCAGCTCCGGCAACTTCCTCTGCAGTGACACCGCGGCGCAGGAACGACTGCCGCGAGAGAACTTCATGAACCTTGCGGAAGTCGGGCAGGACGCGCGATGACGTGGTCGGGACCGCACCCGCGGAAACACCGTTCACACGGACATTCTCATGGCCAAGTTCCGCCGCCAGCGCCCGCACGGAGTGTTCCAGGGCAGCCTTTGCGACACCCAGGACCTCGTAGCCGGGCACCACGCGCTCACCGCCCAGGAAGGTCAGGGCAACAACGGATCTGAGGTTCGGGTTGCGCCGCTGCACCTCCCGCACCAGGGCTATGAAGGCATAACAGCTGGTGCTGATCGTCTTCAGAAAGTTCTCTTCGCTCGTCCCCAGCAGACCGTTCTGTCCGGCTTCGCCGATGTCGGTCTTGGCCAGGCAGAACACCATGCCGGTCAGGTCGGTCAGATCGTCAATCGCGTCGATGGACTGCGGATAATCCAGGAAGCGGATGTCGTGATGTGGCGTTTTGGCAGACAACTTTTCCGGCCGGCGCGACGTCAGCACGGTTTCCCAACCGTTCTGATACATGTGCTCGCCGATTGCCAGGCCGAGCGATCGCTTTGAACTGACCCCGACCACAAGCACCTTGTTGGTCTTTACTGCGGGCTTCCTCAGATCGAAGAGCGTTTCGAGGGTGCGAGTGACGGCCATTGAGCGACATTCCTGCTGAGGACCGGAACCGGCCTGCGGTATTGGATTTCGGGAAACAATTGGCAATGCCCCGGTATCCCCGTTTCGACGCCACATTGCCTCGTGCGCCAGTGCCGGTTCGCCGGCAAATCACTTTGCCGCCAGACCATATGACGTATAATAAGTCAGTCTTGTGACAATGCGATTCACAGCCTGTAACCGGATGTTTCAATCCACTGACGAACTGCATTCCGGTTGCTGACACAAACTGGAGGGGCAAAACGCTTGCCGTGGTTCGGTTTCACCTTTTCCTTCGACAGCAAATGACCTTGGGCAAGCACTTGTAGTCTTCGGCGATGCCGACGGCCTCTTGCAAGGATCGCCGATCGCAAACAAATAGGGACCCCGCCTTGCGAGGTCCCCTGAAACGCTCGTTCGAATTTTGTGCGGCCGGCCTATGACCATTGGCGCAAGACGGGCAGGCCTGTTCGGCTTACTCCGCGGCGACCGCCAGATCCCGGTGGGAGCGGCGCGCCCACGGGCGTGTTCCTTCCGGGATTTCATCGACCGTGCCGACCGGCTGCAGATATTTGGTCACTTCGGGCCATTCACCGGCTTTCAGGGCTTTCAGCACTTCCGGCTTGGAGATCTCGAACGTCGACACACCGCAGCGGCGTGCCAGCGGCACCTGGTCGAGAATGTATTTCCCGAGCGCGCGGATATCACCCTTGTAGCCGATCTGCTCACGCAGGATGCGGGCTGCGGAAAAGCCGCGGCCATCGGAAAAGCTCGGAAAGTCGACGGCAACCAGTGCCAGTCGGTCGAGATAATTTTCGATCAGCTCGACATCGTCACCAGCCTCGACGATGACGGCGGTTTTGCCGTCTCGTGCCAGATATGCATCCGGGTCGATGAGAAACACGGTCATCGGTACAAGCGCATCGCCTTCGACAGTAGAGCCGGTTTCGGCATCTGTCCGCGCCCAGCTTTCCTCGACGAAATCGCCGTCCTTGAAAATCGTTGCCATTCTTTGCGTCCTCAAAATCTTCAATCGGCAGCGGTCAGATACCGCTGCCGTCAACTTCCTTGCCATGGGTCGGCCAGTGAATGCCGCATTCCGTCTTGTCCTGGCCACGCCAACGTCCAGCCCGGGGGTCCTCGCCGGGGGCAACCTTGCTGGTGCAGGGCAGGCAGCCGATTGAGGGGTAGCCTTGCGCCACAAGCGGATGCGGCGGCAGATCATGAGTCTTGGCATAATCCAGAATTTCGGCAGCCGTCCAGTCCGCCAGCGGATTGACCTTCACCCGGCCTTCGTCGATTTCGAAGAACTCCAGGCTGGAGCGACTTGCGCTCTGGAACCGCTTGCGGCCGGAAATCCAGGCTTCGAACCCGTTCAAGGCCTCGGCCAGCGGCACCACCTTGCGAATATGGCAGCAGGCGTCGGTATCGCTCATCCAGAGCATGCCCGCGGGATCTTCCCTGGAGAGATCGTCCTTGTTCGGCTTCTGGGTGCGGACATCGGTCAGGCCGAGCTTCTCGATCAGCTCATCACGATAGAGCAGCGTGGCCGGAAACAGTTTGACCGTGTCGACGAAAACGACCGGCGTCGACGGGTCGATCTGGGCAACCATATGCAGGAGCACTGCGGAATCGGCGCCGAAGCTGGAGACCATGGCAATGCCGCCGGCGAACTGGTGGCGGATGGCCGCCCTCAGGACGTCGTCCGCGGTTGCATCCTCGAACTGGGCATTGAGTGCGGCGACTTCCGCCTGCAAGCCCAGCTCCGGGTCAACACCTAGGCTGAATGTCTCATGCAGCGCCATAAAGGGCCTCCTTGAAGGGATCCTCCCCAACCCGGCGATAGGCTTCCAAGAAGGTCTCTTCTTTGCCGTTCCGCAGGCCGAGATAGGTATCGACCAGCTTCTCGATGGCATCGACCACTTCTTCAGACGAGAAGCCGCGGCCGACGATTTCACCAATGGACGCGTTTTCGTTGGCGGAGCCGCCAAGCGTCACCTGATAGAATTCCTCGCCCTTCTTCTCCAGGCCGAGAATGCCGATGTGGCCGACATGGTGGTGACCACAGGCGTTGATGCAGCCGGAGATCTTGATCTTCAGCTCACCGATCTCGGCCTGCCGTTCCGCAGCACCGAAGCGTTCGGAGATCCGCTGCGCAACCGGAATGGAGCGGGCGGTTGCCAGGGCGCAATAGTCCATGCCCGGGCAGGCGATGATGTCGGTGATCAGACCGGCATTGCCTTCCGCGATACGCGCGGCCACCAACTCGTCGAACAGCGCCGGCAGGTCGTCCAGCTTCACATGCGGCAGGATCACGTTCTGCTCGTGGCTGATGCGGATCTCGTCATGACCGTATTTCTCGGCAAGGTTCGCGATCACGTCCATCTGCTCATCCGACGCATCGCCCGGGATGCCGCCGATCGGCTTCATGGACAATGTGACGGAGGTATAGCCAGGCACCCGGTGCGGGTTGAGGTTATGTGCCGTGAACTGGGCAAAGGCTGCATCCGCCGCCTTGCGTGCTTCAACGGCAGCCGAGGTCGCATTGCCCACTTCCAGCGGAGGCGGAGCAAAATAGGCTTCGATGCGGCGCACTTCCTCGTCCGGCAGACGCAGGACCCCGAAGCGGATCTTTTCGAATTCGGCCTCGATATCCGCCTTCAGTTCGTCCAGACCGGTTTCATGAACCAGGATCTTGATGCGGGCCTTGTACTTGTTGTCGCGGCGGCCGTAGCGGTTATAGACGCGCAGGATCGCTTCCGAGTAGGCAAGCAGATCTTCCTCGGGAAGGAAGTCGCGCACCTTGCGGCCGATCATCGGCGTACGGCCAAGTCCGCCGCCGACGAAGACCACGAACCCGATCTCACCGGCATCGTTGCGTGCGAGCTGCAGACCGATATCGTGAACCTGGACGGCAGCACGGTCGTTCGGTGCGCCTGTGATGGCGATCTTGAACTTGCGCGGCAGGAACGAGAATTCCGGATGCAGCGATGACCACTGGCGCAGGATTTCCGCATAGGGGCGCGGGTCGGCGATCTCGTCGGCGGCAGCACCGGCGAAGTGATCCGCGGTCACGTTTCGAATGCAGTTGCCCGACGTCTGGATGGCATGCATCTCGACTTCTGCCAGCTCTTCCAGGATCTTCGGCGTATCTTCCAGTTTCGGCCAATTGAACTGGATGTTCTGGCGCGTGGTGAAGTGACCGTAGCTCTGGTCGTACGTGCGGGCGATATGGGCAAGCTTGCGCATCTGCCGGCCGTTGAGCGTGCCATAGGGAATGGCAACGCGCAGCATGTAGGCATGGAGCTGCAGGTAGAGACCGTTCATCAGGCGCAGCGGCTTGAACTCGTCCTCGGAAAGCTCGCCAGCCAGACGGCGGCGGACCTGGTCCTTGAACTGCTCGGTACGCTGGTTCACGAAGCTCGCGTCAAATTCGTCGTAACGGTACATGTCTCAATCTCTCCTCAGCGGGCGCTGCCATGGAAGGCGCTGCCCTGCCCTTCATTGTTGTTTCAGGCGGAAACCGCCTGGGCCTGCTTGCCCAGTTCCGGGTGTGTGGTCGGGCCGGTTGCCCGGATCTTTTCGCGCAGGCGTACCGGTACGATGACGCCCTCTTCCACGGTCACGTCCATCTCGTAGACACCAACGACTTTCTGGTTCTTCTCGGCCTCAAGACCTTCGGCCAGGGCTGCCGCGACCGCTTCCTTGCCGTCATAAACCTTAGCCAGCGTAATGCGCTCGACCCAGGAACCGTTTTCCGCGAGCCAGACAACATCGCCGTTCAAAAGGCGGTTGGCGGTGATGACTTTCATGTGCGTCCACTCTCTTCAAGTTCAGGCGGCTACAACCCGGGCGGCGAGCTGCGGCGCCAGGGGTTCGGCCTTGTCCATTGCGGCATGGCCCACGGCCTCGCCGATCACGATCAGAACCGGTCCGTCGATCTCAGCGCGGTTCGACAGCACCGCGAGTTCGGACAGGGTTCCGGCAAATTGGCGTTCGTCCGGGTGTGCCGCATTCTCGATCACGGCAACCGGTGTTTCAGGTTTCAGGCCCGCGCCGATCATCTTCTCGGCAACGGCAGCCGCCACGGTTCGGCCCATGTAGACGGCCACCGTCGCGCCCTTGAGTGCCAGCCCAGCCCAATCCGGCAGGGTTTCGGACTTGGCATTGTGGCCGGTAGCGAAAACCAGGTTGGAGGCGACACCGCGCAACGTGAGCGGGATCTGGGCTGACGCTGCCGCGGCGAAGGCTGCCGTGACGCCTGGAACAATTTCAAAGCCGATACCAGCTTCGCGAAGCGCTTCCATTTCTTCTGCCGCACGGCCAAAGATCATCGGGTCTCCAGCTTTCAGACGCACGACTTTCAAGCCCTTCCGGCCAAGCTCGACCAGGAGCTCGGAAATTTCGGACTGCGGCACGGAATGAGCGCCCTTGCGCTTGCCCACTGAAATGCGCTCCGCATCGCGGCGACCCATGGCAACGACATTAGCCGGCACCAGCGCATCGTGAACGATGACGTCCGCTTCCTGCAGCAGGCGCTGCGCGCGCAGGGTCAACAGGTCTTCCGCGCCCGGCCCGGCACCGACAAGCCAGACAAAACCGGGCTCGTCCGCCATCGAATTCAACAACCGCTGCGCCTCGGAACGGGCGACATCAGCCTTGCCTGCATAGAGATTGGTTGCGACCGAACCGGAGAAGAAGCGCGCCCAGAAACTGCGACGCAGCCCCCCGTCGCGGATCACCTTGGTTGCGGCATCGCGGAAACTTTCGGCAAGACGCGCCAGCTCGCCGGTCGAACGCGGCAGCATGGCTTCAATGCGCGCGCGGATGTGGCGCGACAGGACAGGACCGACACCGGTCGAGGTTATCGCAACGGCGATCGGTGCGCGATTGACCAGGGCTCCGGTGTAGAAGTCGCACAGTTCCGGCTTGTCGACCGCATTGACCGGAACGCCCTGCGCCCGTGCCGCATCGACAACAGCCTTGTCGAGGTCCCAGTCTTCGCGCGCGGAAAAGACCAAAGCGGCGTCCTTCAGATGACCAGGCTGGAAATCCTCGGCAAGATGCTCGGTCTCGAAGAGGTCAATAGCCTCCTGGAGATCCGGTTCGACAATTTTGGAAACGACGACGATCCGGGCGTTGGTTTCCCCCAGGAGACGAACCTTTGCAGCAGCTTCACCGCCGTGCCCGACAACGAGCACACGCCGGCCGGCAACCTTCATGAAGGCCGGAAACACGTCGAGCCGGTCTTCCGGCTTTTTCAGTGTTTTCAGAGTGTCGCCACCACGGCTAGTCATCGTCAGGGTCTCCAGTCCCAGTTTGATGGGTCTAATGTAATCGGCGGCCCATGCCTGCGCCGGGCACCGGATTTCAAAGCTGGAAACAGAAGCGGAATAGTTTTTTGCAATCCTCTGATTTGGCCAATTTCAATTCCCGGCGGCCGGTCAGAGTGATTTTTGCGAGGAAAAATTTCCAACGGGCCTGGTCCGGTTGAAAGAGTTTTCCTCCTGTTAAAACGGGCAATGAACGCCCCGTTCAGCCCTCGCTTGCAACGGCGTTCAGCCTTCCGGGGAAGCGTGCGTCTTTCTTGATGCCGCAGCGGAATTCGCTTAGCTTTTCCAGATGGCTGGCACTCGGCCGGAATGGCATCAAGGGGGTATGATGCACCTTGTTCACTCATTGATTGCCGCGGGACTACTGCTCCTCGGCAGCCTCGGCATTGGTCATGCGGCCGTTGTCGACAAATTTCGTATCGGCAGCTGGAATGGCAGCGCTTTCACGGACGACCAGAACGGCGCCTTCTCGACCTGTGTTGCATCGGCAGACTATCGCAGCGGCATCACGCTGTATGTTCAGGTCGACACGAATTACAACTGGGCCATCGGCTTTTCGGCACCTCACTGGAACATGAAGGTCGGCGCGGATATTGCACTTCAGTATCGCATCGACCGGGGCGCCTGGCAGAGTGGCATTGCCAAGGCAACGTCGAAGGACCTCGCGCGCATGCAAATGCCGAGAGGCGGCTACATCATCACCCGGTTCCGCCGAGGCCGGACGCTCTACGTTCGAGATGGCACCTACAATTACGAATTCCGCCTGACAGGCACCTCTCGCCTGATGGCACGTCTTGCCAAATGCGTGGAGCAGAACATCGCACGGTACGGTGCGGCACCCGTTGCCGGCGCTGCAGGCGCCAGTTCTCAAGGTGGCCTCGGACATTCCGCCCCAACCAAGGACGAAGCGGCGGCGTCCAGTTCGGCGACCGACCCGCAACTTGCCATCGAAGCGACCCAGGCCCTGTTCAACCTGATGGGCAGCGCTGGCCTGTCCGGGCTAAAGCTTATTCCCGAAGGGCAGCGCGAAGAAGATCTAAACGGCCTTCATGCCGTTGCCACCAACGACGCACGTACGATTGTGGCGCACATTTTTCCGGCGGGTAGCTACCAGTCGGAAGAAGAACTGATGTCGCTTATTGTTGCCGACAGCCAGAAGAAATGCGTGGAAGGCAAATTCACCTCAGGTTCCGAACGGATCAACGAGAACGGCAAACCGATCTACACAAGTTACGCGAACTGCGAAACGGGCGACTTTCAGTTGATCGAGCGGGTCGCCATCGCAAAGCGCAAGGCGGGCGGGGTCTTCATCTACGGCGTGGCGGATACTTACGTCGGCGAAGGCGGTGGCGCACCGGTTTCTCCGCCTGAACTGACGGATCCGGATCTCTACTCGGCAATCGCAAACGCTGCGGAGTAAGGCAAAACGAGCAGCCGATCGCCCGATCCAGCCCAGCCAACGATTTTTCCGAATATGTCATCGCGTAAGAAAATGCCGGATCCTGCGAACAAAAAAGAGGGCGATTTCCCGCCCTCTTCCAAAACATTCTCAGACGCAGAATGCCTGCCGATTACTTCATCGCCTGCATCACGGACACGAAGTTGGCCACCGCGGCACCACCCATGTTGAAGATGCCGCCGATCTCGGCGTTTTTGACCTGAATCTCACCGGCAGTGCCGGTCAGCTGCATGGCAGTGAGCACGTGCATGGAGACACCGGTAGCGCCAATCGGATGCCCTTTGGCCTTCAGACCACCAGACGGGTTCACCGGCAGCTTGCCACCCATTTCCGTCCAGCCTTCCAGCACGGCGCGAGCGCCCTCGCCTTCCTTGGTGAGGCCCATGGCTTCATATTCGATCAGCTCGGCAATGGTGAAACAGTCGTGGGTCTCGACGAAAGACAGATCGTCCAGCGCCAGATTGGCATCGCCGAGTGCCTGACCCCAGGCCTTGGAACAGCCTTCAAACTTCAGGATGTCGCGCTTCGACATCGGCAGGAAATCCTGCACATGGGCAAGCGCGCGGAAGGCAACCGCCTTCTTCATGCCGAGCGCCGTTGCAGGATCGGTCAGGACGAGTGCAGCGGCACCGTCGGACACCAGCGAACAGTCGGTGCGCTTCAGCGGACCGGCGACAAACGGATTCTTTTCGGACTCTGCGCGGCAGAAGTCGAATCCGAGGTCCTTGCGCATCTGGGCGTAGGGGTTGCCGACACCGTTCTTGTGGTTCTTCGACGCAATCTTGGCCAGGGCATCGGACTGGTCGCCGTACTTCTGGAAGTAGGCGTCGGCGATCTTGCCGAAGACGCCGGCGAAGCCTGCCGGGATATCGCCTTCTTCCTTCAAATAGGAGGCCTTGAGCAGGTTTTTTGCCGATTTCCGGACCGGGCGTCGTGGTCATCTGCTCGACACCGACGACCAGCACGAAGCGGGCGTCACCCGAAGCAATGGCGCGCACACCCTGATGCACGGCGGCAGAGCCGGTGGCGCAGGCGTTTTCGACACGGGTTGCCGGTTTGAAACGCAGCGCCGGATCGGCCTGCAGCACCAGCGAAGCGGTGAAGTCCTGTGCCGAGAAACCGGCATTGAAATGACCGAGCAGGATCTCGTCGACATCTCCCGGCTCGATACCCGCGTCCTTGATGGCATCGACCGCCACCTTGACGATCATGCTTTCAACCGTCTCTTCCGAATGCTTGCCGAAGGGCATGTGTGCCCAACCCACCATGGCTGCCGTCATGACACTTCCTCCAGGTTTTTCGCCCGCAAGATGAAACCCGATTTCCGCCGGATCTCTTGTCCGTGCGGGGGGCTCCATCTTACGTAAGTTCTGTGTGCGGGGACAGTTCCAGCTTCCATGTTGCTTTGCAAGAAGAAACTGACCTAAACGTCATAACAATATTTTTCCATGTTTTATTTCAGTTACTTAACTAAGATAGTCCAAAGAGATAACACGCGTTGGCCACGCAAGCGCGGCATGTCGGGGGCTTCCGTCTTCAGCGAGGCCCGGAGCAGGCAAACTTAATGAGATGGTCACACCCCTGTCACTTAAGCCATGTAGGAAAAGCGCGTTCCGGACAAAATCGTGTTTCGTTCCTTTTCAGTAGCTCCACCGGTCCTGCCTCGCAGGGCCGGTTTTTGCATGTGCTCATCCTCCCCGTTCCACATGTGCGACGCAATTCACACATCGCTTACCGAAAGCAATTGCCGAACGACTTTTTCAACACTGTTCACTTGACCTGAGAAGGCGCTGGATATAGCCATTCAAAGCGCTTTGAAACCCATTAAGACCGCCTCAGAAGCGGAACGGAGACAACCGGCAATGTTCGAAGAAGCCGAAACGGGCCTGGAGGCTGATGTGCCGTCAGACATGAAGAATGACCCGGATTGGTGGCGTGGAGCGGTGATCTACCAGATCTATCCGCGCTCCTTCAACGACACCAATGGTGATGGCATAGGCGACCTCAACGGCGTCAGCGAACGCATGGACTACATTGCCTCGTTGGGCGTCGATGCCATCTGGCTGTCGCCTTTCTTCACCTCGCCGATGGATGATTTCGGTTACGATGTCTCCGACTATGAAGATGTCGACCCGATGTTCGGCACGCTTGCCGATTTCGACCGCATGCTGGCTGCCGCTCATGCGCGCGGCCTGAAGGTGATCATCGATCTGGTGATTTCGCACACCTCCGACCAGCATCCCTGGTTTGTCGAAAGCCGTTCGTCACGCGACAATGCCAAGGCCGACTGGTTCGTTTGGGCCGACGCCAAGCCGGACGGCACGGTGCCGACCAACTGGCTTTCGATCTTCGGCGGCCCGGCCTGGGAATGGGACAGCCGCCGGCGCCAGTATTACATGCACAATTTCCTGACCAGCCAGCCGGATCTGAACTTCCATAACCCTGAGGTTCAGGACGCGGTTCTGGGTGCCGCCAGGTTCTGGCTCGACCGCGGTGTCGACGGGTTCCGCCTCGACACGGTGAACTTCTATTTCCACGACAAGCAGCTCCGGGACAACCCACCCCTGAGCGCGACTGAAATGCCGTCCACCGTCGATCCGACCAACCCCTACGGCTATCAGGATCACCTTTACGACAAGACCCAGCCGGAAAACCTGTTGTTTCTTGAGAAGCTGCGCGCGCTCCTGGACAAATATCCGGGCACGACGTCCGTCGGTGAAATCGGCGCAGACGGACAGGCCGTGGAACTGACGGCCTCCTACACGGAAGCCGGCAAGCGCATTCACATGGCCTACAGCTTCGACCTGCTGACACCCCAGCATTCTGCGCCCTACATCCGCAAGATCGTGGAAGAGATGAACGCCGGCATCGGCTCCGGCTGGGCCTCCTGGGCGCTGTCGAACCACGACGTGAAGCGGGTCGCCAGCCGCTGGGGTGAGGATCTGGACATTGCCCGGTTCGCACCGCTTGAAACTGCACTCTGCGCCTCGCTGCGTGGCACCCCCTGCCTTTACCAGGGCGAAGAACTCGGCCTGCCGCAGGCTGAAGTTCCTTTTGAAAAGCTGCAGGATCCCTACGGCATCCGCTTCTGGCCGGAATACAAGGGCCGCGACGGCTGCCGAACACCAATGCCGTGGGTGAAAGACAACGGCAACGCCGGTTTCTCCGAAGCCGAGCCCTGGCTTCCGGTCGCGCAGGATCATCTGGCGCTTGCCGCCTTCGAACAGGATAAGGACGAAAGCTCCATCCTGAACCGGAACCGGGCCTTCTATGCCTGGCGGCAGGCCCAGGAGCCTTTGAAGAAGGGCGACATGGTGTTTCTGGACAGCCAGGACAACACGCTGGTCTTCACCCGCAGCCATCAGGGGGAGACCGTGCTGTGCGCTTTCAACCTCGGCACCGAGCCGGCCACCGTCACCTTGAACGGACTTGAGCTGGAAAACCTCAATGCGCCCGGCTTCAACGGCACGCTGGAGGGCGCCACGATTGTCCTCCAAGGTCTCGACGCGCTGTTTGCTCGCGTGAAATCCTGATTTCGCGCCTTCAATTCGGGCTCCGGCACGGCTAAATAGTCGCGCCGGAGCATTTCCGGCCTAGCAAACCAACGCCGGACCTTTCATGACCGACCGCCTGCCTCTTTCCGTTTTCATCATCGCCCGTGACGAGGCCGACCGGATCGCCCGACCGATCGAAAGTGTCATCGGCTGGGTGGACGAGGTCATCGTCATCGACAGCGGATCAACGGACGAGACTGTCGCCGTGGCCGAACAACTTGGCGCGCGGGTCATCCGCAACGACTGGCCTGGCTACGGTCCGCAAAAGCGTTTCGGCGAAGACCAGTGCCGCAACGACTGGCTGCTCAATCTGGATGCCGACGAAGAGGTAACTCCGGGCCTCGCCGCGGAAATCAAAGCCAAGTTCGCAGACGGCAGTTACGCGGATGCTGATGGCTGGCGCATCATGATCCGCGATCTTTATGCCCATGAAACCACCCCTGCCCCCTGGGCCTACGGATATCACCAGATCCGCCTCTATGACCGGCGCAAGGGCCGGTTCTCTGCCTCGACGGTTCATGACACGGTCCGGCCCGAGGAAGGCGCGCGCATCTCGAACCTTTCCGGCATCATGGCGCACCGGTCCATCCGGTCACTGGATTTTCAGGTTGGCAAATACAATCGCTACTCGGGCATGCAGGTGGACGACATGCGCGCCCGCGGCCGCAAGCTGCCGAAAAGCCGCCTTCTGACCGAATTCCCGGTGAGCTTCTTCAAGGCCTATTTCGTGCGCAAGTACCGCAAGTACGGCTGGTGGGGCTTTATCCTGGCCATGAATTACGCCCACGCCCGCTTCCTGCGCGTCGCGAAGGCCTATGAGGCCGAGTTGCTGGACAGGACCAAAACGGACTGAGGCACGAGCTGCGCGTTACTGTTGTCGCTCGCCCCTCACCGGACCTGCACCGGTTTTGCTGAGCCGTTCCATACTAGGCCGCAAAAATGGCAACCGGTTTGCCGACGCCGCGCAGGGCATGTTCGCCCATGGCATTCAGGCCGGTCTGGAGGTCGCCGGAAAGAGCAGCGCGTACCGGTTCTGTCAGGAGCAAGGCGCGGCCGAGGGGTTTGCACAGGGATTCCACCCGGCTGGTCTCGTTGACGGCGCGTCCGATCACCGTGAAGTCGAGCCGTTCCTCACCACCGACATTGCCAAAGAAGACTTCACCCCGGTGAAGGCCGATACCGATCTTCAGGGGATGCCAGTGGATCGGGTCGGGAAGATCCTCGGGCGGATTGCGGTTGAGCTCGTCAATGGCCTCCAGTGCAGCCTTGGCGGCCTTCACGGCGGCGTTCGCCGCCGCTGTTTCACCAAATGTCTTCTGATCGAACACGGCCAGAATGCCGTCGCCCATGAACTTCAGGATATCGCCGCCGTGGTTGAGCACGGCATCCGAGATCCTGTCGAAATAGGCGTTGAGGATAGCCGTCACTTCCGGTCCGCTCAGCCGGTCGGCGAGTTGAGTGAAGCCGCGCATGTCGGCCATGAAGACCACCGCCTTGATGGCCTCGCCATCACCGCGCTTGATCTCGCCGTCCAGCACGCGCTGTCCGGCGATCGGCCCGAGATAGGTGTCGGCAACGTTGCGGGCAATCCGCTGAACGATGTGGCGCTCGATGTGCAGCGCCAAAAGGTCGATCAGATTGCGGATCAGGTCTTTTTCCGCCGGAGGGAACCCACCGGGTTTGCGGGTTGCCAAGGTCATGGCATTCCGCTTTTCGTGCGAGGAACTGAGCGGCAGGGCGACATAGGTCGTGTATCCCTGATCGGCAAGTTCGCGCATCAGCGGAGCGGAATTGGCGCCTTCCTCGCTTTCCAGATCGACCTTGATGGTCTGGCCTTCGTTGATGACGTGGAAAAGCGGATTGCGGGTAAAGGCTTCCGATTTGGTCGCGTTGGCATCTGCGGCAACCTCGTCGCAGAAATAGTCCTGACTGTTCCAGACCCAGGAAAAACCGATGACGCGCGGATGCAGGGTACCGATATGCAGCGTTGCCCGGTCGATTGCGAGGCCTGCAGCCTTGCAGCGCCACATGAACTCCTCGAACATCAGCATGACATCATCGATCCGCGTCGCTTCATGCAAGAGCCACGAATTCAGCTGGTCGATACTGAGTGTCTCCGGAGCACAGGAAGGGCCTCTGCTGGAACGGGCAAGCAGATAGACATGAGGCGCGTATGTGCGCGGGGCTGGGTCAAGAAAGGCTTTGTTCATCGGGGCTCCGTGAAACGCTCTGGCTAATATCTCGGGCGCCGGAGATCAAACTTCAATCGGCAAAAAACCGAATGGCAGGAAATGCTCTCGATTGGCCCAAGGAAACTATCGAACCAAGGGAAACTGGGCATCGAGGATTACCGGCCCAACCCTCGAGACGCCGCTTGCGCGGCTTCTCAGGATAAAGACGCATGGAATGACAGGCAGCTTGAACGTACCACACACGCCAGCCCTGTCCTGAAGAAGCAGGAAACGCCGCCTCGAAGGTTGGTCAACCTGTTCTAGGTGGAACGAGAAGCAGCGCCTTAAAACGCTGCCTCAACACCGCCCATTTCCACATAAACGCTTTTGGTCTGGCTATAGTACTCGATCGCGGCATGGCCGTTCTCGCGGCCGATGCCCGACTTCTTGTAGCCGCCAAATGGCATTTCGATCGGGGTCAGATTGTAGGTGTTGATCCAGCAGGTGCCTGCCTGCAACTGGTCGATCACCCGGTGCGCCCGCTGAATGTCCCTTGTGAAAACGCCCGCGGCAAGGCCGAAGTCGGTGTCGTTCGCGCGGGCGATGACGTCGTCCTCATCGGTGAAGTCGAGCACGCTCAGCACCGGGCCGAAGATTTCCTCGCGGGCAATGCGCATGTCGTCCTTCACGTCGGCAAAGACGGTCGGCTGCACGAAATAGCCGTCCGGGAAGCTGGCGACAGAGGCTGAACCACCGCCACACACCAGCCGGGCGCCCTCCTCCTGACCGATCTGCATGTAGTGGAGCACCTTGTCGAGCTGCTGTTTGGACACAAGCGGACCAATATTGGTTGCCTCGTCCAGCGGATCGCCCAGAACGGCCTTGGCGGTGCGTTCGGCGAGCCGTGCCACAAAGGCTTCCTTGATCGCTTCATGAACGAACACGCGCGTCCCGTTGGAGCAGATCTGCCCGGTGGAATAGAAGTTGGCGTTGATCGCGGCGGACACCGCGTTTTCAATGTCAGCGTCCTCGAACACGATCAGCGGGGATTTGCCGCCGAGTTCCAGCGTTGTCTTCTTCAGATGCTCACCCGCAAGGGCTGCCACTTTGGCGCCGGTCGGGACAGAGCCGGTTAGCGAAACCTTGGCAATGGCCGGATGAGCGACCAGCTTTGCACCGACATCACCAAAGCCCTGAAGCACGTTGAAGACACCAGCGGGCAGACCGGCCTCGGTAAAGGCCTCCGCCAGTTTCAAGGCGCTCAGCGGGGTGACTTCCGAGGGTTTGAAGATCATGGCATTGCCGCAAACGAGTGCGGGAGCAGACTTCCAGCAGGCGATCTGGATCGGATAGTTCCAGGCGCCGATGCCGAAACAGATGCCGAGCGGTTCGCGCTTGGTGTAGGCGAAGGAGCCGCCCAGATCGATATGTTCGCCGGTAAGCGTTGCGGCCAGACCACCGAAGTATTCCAGGCAGTCGGCGCCGGACGCAGCATCGGCAATCAGGGTTTCCTGCAAGGGCTTGCCGGTGTCGAGCGTTTCCAGAATGGAGAGTTCCCGGTTCTTTTCACGCAGGATCTCTGCCGCCCGGCGCAGCACCCGGCCGCGTTCGACTGCTGGTGTTGCCGCCCAGACCTTCTGGCCTTCCTGGGCAGAGCGGATTGCCGCCTCGATCACGGCATCGTCGGCCGCGCGGATCTGCGCGATGACTTCACCGGTTGCAGGATACAGCGAGTCAAAGGGAGTGCCACTCTGGCTCTCGACATATGAGCCGCCGACATAGTGGGACGCTTGCGGTTGGGCGCGCATGGGTTGGCTCCTTGATCTGTGTGTCTGCCGTTGGACTGCCGGGGATCATCGCTGGCTGGATTGCCAGTCCGGGTGGATCCACGGTTCCTGGTTGGCCGCGGGCAGCGGGGTCTTGCCGAGAATATGGTCCGATGCCTTCTCCCCGACCATAATCGAGGGGGCATTCAGATTGCCATTGGTGATTTGCGGAAAGATGGAACTGTCGGCAACACGAAGCCCGTCAACGCCGATCACCCGGCATTCAGGGTCGACCACGGCCATGACATCATCCTTCGACCCCATCCGGCAAGTGCCGCATGGGTGATAGGCGCTTTCCACGTGTTCGCGGATGAAGCCGTTCAGGTCCTCGTCGCTCTGTACACTGTCTCCCGGCTGGATCTCCTTGCCACGATAGGGGGCAAACGCCTCCTGGCCGAAGATCTCGCGGGTCAGGCGGATACAGGTGCGGAAGTCTTCCCAGTCGTCTTCGTGGGACATGTAGTTGAACAGGATCGACGGCTTGGCCTTCGGATCGCTGGAGGTCAGCTTGATACGGCCGCGCGATTTGGAGCGCATCGGTCCGACATGGGCCTGGAAGCCATGACCTTCGGCTGCTGCCTGTCCGTCGTAACGCACGGCGAAAGGCAGGAAGTGATACTGGATATCAGGATATTTCACGCCCGCCTTGGAGCGAATGAAAGCGCAGCTTTCGAACTGGTTCGATGCACCGAGACCCTGCTTCAGGAACAGCCACTGGGCCCCGATCACCGCCTTGGAGAACAGGTTCCAGTGCTTGTAGAGCGTGATGGGCTGGGTGCAGGCCTGCTGAAGATAAAGCTCCAGATGGTCCTGCAGGTTGGCACCGACGCCCGGCCGGTCGGCCACGACGTCTATCCCCATTTCGGCAAGATGCGCCGCCGGGCCGATGCCGGACTGCATCAGGATCTTCGGCGAATTGATGGAAGACGCCGACAGGATCACTTCGCGGGCAGCTTTTGCCTCGCGGACCTCGCCGCCGGTTTCGAATTCCACACCGACCGCGCGCTTGTCCTCGATCAGGATCCGGCGCACGAGAGCCCCCTTGATCAGGGTCAGGTTACCGCGCTTCAGTGCCGGCTTCAGATAGGCGTTTGCGGCAGACCAGCGCCGGCCCCGATGGACCGTCATTTCCATGTCGCCGAAGCCTTCCTGACGCTCGCCATTGTAGTCGGCGGTCACGCCATAGCCCGCCTGCTCGCCGGCTGTCTTGAAGGCGTCGAAAAGCGGGTTCCACTTGGTACCGCGCTGGACATGCAGCGGACCGTTGGTGCCGCGCCAGCCGTCCTGGCCGCCATGGCTGTGCTCCTGGCGCTTGTAGTACGGCAGCACATGGCGATATCCCCAGCCGCTCGCACCCATCTCTTCCCAGGTGTCGAAATCACAGGCATGGCCACGCACATAAACCATGCCGTTGATGGAGGATGATCCACCGATCACCTTGCCACGCGGTGTGGCCAGGCGCCGGCCCTCCAGATGCGGTTCCGGTTCGCTGGTGTACCCCCAGTCATACAGCGGCATGTTCATCGGGTAGGACAGGGCAGCCGGCATCTGGATCAGCGGACCGACATCGGTGCCGCCGAATTCCAGCACAAGCACCCTGTTGCTCGGGTCTTCCGACAGGCGGTAGGCCATCGCACAGCCGGCGGATCCGGCTCCGACGATGATGAAGTCGAACTGGTCGCTCATGTTGATCCTAGCTGCTCAATTCTTGGTGTTGCGCGCCAGGTGGACGGCAATCTGGGTTTCCACATAGTCCTCGACCAGCTCGATCGCGGCCGGCCGGTCGGTCTTGCCGTCGCGCAGGGCTTGCCGGATCCAGACGCCGTCAATCATCGACGCCGTGCCTTCGGCAATCCGGCGTGCTTCGTCCTGAGGCATGAAGGCCCTCAGATTGTGGGTCAGGTTCGAGGCGAGCCTTGCCGAATAGATATTCAAAAGACGATTGTTGCTGTCGGTGGTACGCGACTGAACGTAGAAGGCGAGCCAGGCCGCGATCACGGCGGGCTGAAACTGGTCGACTGCAAAGTTGCCGGCAATGATTGCCGAAATACGCTCGCGCGGGGTCTCCGCCTTTTCCAGGCTCTCGCGGATCGCCCGGCCGAGTTCGGTCAGGAGATGGCGCATGGTTGCGGCAAGCAACTGGTCCTTGGAGCCGAAATAGTGATGCACGAGACCGCCGGAAACGCCTGCGCGCTTTGCGATCTGCGCCATGGTCACGTCGCTGTAGCCGCGTTCGTGTATGGCATCGACCGTCGCGTCAATCAGACTGCGCCGCCGTTCCGCTTCCATTCCGACCTTGGGCATTTCAACCTCCGACACAGGGCGAGAGAAGAATTCGGCTCAGCGTTTCTGGCGATGATCAGACGGCGGCACACCCGGACAAGAACAAGTCCGGTTACCGATCGTCACGATCATGGTGCAGCAGCGTCAAGGAGAAGGAAAAGCCTTCCCAAGAGCCTCTGAATGCGCCTTGCCGCGTTCGTCTCACATCCAAGTTTTATTTTTAATTGATCAGTCAATCAATGAAAACTTGCAATTTTTTCCCGTGGATGTTTGGATCTAGGTTAGGCAGGCTGTGGGCAGAGGAAACTGAGGGCGTTAGAACCACACTGACACCCCATGCCCTGCAGAAAAACAAGAAAACAGACTTTCCATAGGAGGTATACATATGAAAGTAGCAGCGAAACTCGCTGGAGGCCTGGCGCTCGGGCTGATGCTCACGGGAACCGCCCTGGCAAACGATCCGGAAAGCTGCCAGACGGTTCGCTTCTCCGACGTCGGCTGGACTGACATCACGGCAACCACCGCCGCAACCTCGGTCGTCCTGGAAGCGCTCGGCTACAAGCCGGAAGTTAAAATCCTGTCCGTTCCGGTGACCTATGCGTCGCTGAAGAACAAGGACATCGACATCTTCCTCGGCAACTGGATGCCAACCATGGAAGGTGACATCAAGGCCTATCGCGAAGACGGCTCCGTGGAAACGGTCCGGGCCAACCTGGAAGGCGCGAAGTACACGCTTGCCGTTCCGGAATACACCTACGAAAAAGGCCTGAAGAGCTTCCAGGACATCGCCAAGTTCAAGGACGATCTCGACGGCAAGATCTACGGCATCGAGCCGGGCAATGACGGCAACCGCCTGATCATCGGCATGATCGATGAAAACCTCTTCGAACTGGAAGGTTTCGAAGTGGTGGAATCCTCCGAGCAGGGCATGCTTGCGCAGGTCGCCCGTGCAAACCGCCGCGAGGCGGACATCGTCTTCCTCGGCTGGGAACCGCACCCGATGAACGCCAATTTCAAGATGAAGTATCTTGAAGGCGGCGACGACATTTTCGGCCCGAACTATGGCGGAGCCACCGTCTACACCAACGTGCGCGCCGGCTATGTCAAGGAATGCCCGAACGTCGGCAAGCTGCTTGAAAACCTGGAATTCTCGCTGCCCTTGGAAAACGAGATCATGGGTGCCATCCTGATCGAGGGTGAGGATCCCAACAAGGCGGCAGCCGCCTGGTTGAAGGAGCATCCGGCAACCTTCGAAAACTGGCTCGTCGGCGTGAAGACTTTTGATGGCGGCGACAGTTTCGCGGCCGTCAAAGGGGCTCTCGGTCTCTGATCGCTGACCAAAATCTGGCGCCGGTGCGGGTCTCCTGCCCGGCGCCACTGGTTTTCCAAGAACAATAATACCGGAGCAGTGGCGTGGACTGGCTCACAGAACACAAGCTGCCGATCGGGCCGTGGGCGCGCACCTTGGTCGATTGGCTCACCGACAACGCCTATTGGGTGTTTGACGGAATCTCGGCAATTCTCGAAACGCTGATAGACGGAATCCTCTGGTTGCTGCAGACGCCGCATCCATTGGTCATCGTTGTTGTCGCCGTCGCCATCGGCTACCTGGTCCACAGGACCATTTCCTTTGCGGCTTTCGTGGCAATTTCCCTGCTGCTGATTATCAACCAGGGCTACTGGGAAGAAACGACCGAAACCCTGGCGCTGGTGGTTGCCGCGTCCGTGGTCTGTATGGTGGTCGGCGTGCCTGTCGGTGTGCTGGCCGCGCATCGCCCCCGCTTCTACGCGGCACTTCGCCCTGTGCTGGATCTGATGCAAACCATCCCGACCTTCGTTTACCTGATCCCGGCACTGATCCTATTCGGCCTCGGCATGGTGCCCGGTCTCATCGCGACCGTCATCTTTGCCATTCCCGCACCGATCCGTTTGACGCAGCTTGGCGTTTCCTCGACGCCGACCGCGCTGATCGAAGCCGGAAAGGCCTTTGGAGCCACCAAATCGCAGCTGCTCTGGAAAATCGAGCTGCCCTACGCCCTGCCGCAGATCATGGCTGGCCTGACGCAGACGATCATGCTGTCGCTATCGATGGTCGTGATTGCCGCCCTTGTCGGTGCGGACGGCCTCGGCGTGCCGACGCTGCGCGCCCTGAACACGGTGAATATCGCCCAAGGTTTCGAAGTTGGAGTCTGTATCGTCCTGATCGCCATCGTGCTTGACCGCTTCTTCCGCGCCGAAGAGGGGGGCAAACGATGAGCGAGACTAACAAATCGGCTGTCGTTTCCTTCAAGGACGTCGACATCGTTTTCGGCGAAAAGCCTCACACGGCTCTGCCGCTGATCGATGCCGGCAAGACCAGGCAGGAAATCCAGGCAGAAACCGGCCAGATCCTCGGCGTTGCCGGTGCGACCTTCGACATCTACGAAGGCGAGGTCATCGTGCTGATGGGGCTGTCCGGCTCCGGCAAGTCGACGCTGCTCCGGGCCGTCAACGGTCTTAACCCGGTCATCCGGGGTGAGGTGCAGGTTCATGACGGCAAACGATACGTCAATCCGGAAACCTGCTCTGAAAACGATCTGAGGGAATTGCGCCGGCACCGGATCGGCATGGTGTTCCAGCAGTTCGGTCTTCTGCCCTGGCGCACGGTGGCGGAAAACGTCGGCTTTGGCCTGGAGCTTGCAGGCATGCCCGCAAAGGAGCGAGCCGCAAAGGTAGAGGCGCAGCTCAAGCTGGTTGGCCTTAACGGCTGGGGCGAAAAGCACGTACACGAGCTATCGGGCGGCATGCAGCAGCGCGTTGGCCTCGCTCGCGCCTTTGCGACCGACGCGCCGCTTCTGCTGATGGACGAACCGTTCTCGGCTCTCGACCCGCTCATCCGCGACAAGCTGCAGGACGAATTGCTCGACCTGCAGAAGGAACTCAACCGGACCATCATCTTCGTCAGCCACGATCTCGATGAAGCCGCCAAGATCGGCTCGCGCATCGCAATCATGGAAGGGGGACGGGTGATCCAGCTGGGCACGTCGCAGGAAATCGTCAAGTCGCCGGCAACCGACTATGTGGCTGAATTCGTCAGCCACATGAACCCGCTGAACGTGCTGCGCGCGCGCGACATCATGGTGCCTCCCGGCAGCTTGCCGGGCTCGCTCGCCAGCGCCCTGACCTGCGATGCCGACGCTTCGGTGCGTGAAGTCGCGCAGCTGAAAAAATCCAGCAAGGATCCGGTCGTCGTGAAAGCAAGCGGCTCAATCGTCGGTGTCATTGGCGAGAAGGAACTGCTGGACTGCATGGCGTAAGGCGTGTGGCGACCTGGAGTTTTTCCGCACATTGAGCCTCATCCTGAGGAGGACCGCCAGGTCCGTTTCGAAGGATGGGCCACTTGTTCAGGAGGTTGCCGCCCATCCCTCGAGACAGCGCTCTCGCGCTTCCTCAGGACGAGGATGAACAAATCGACCGCGCTGAGTGGGTGAAGATACGAGGCTTGGTTTCATCCTCAAAAACAAACAAAAAACGGGACCAGAAGGTCCCGTTTTTCGTTGTTCAATCCGCGCCAGCCGTCCCCGGACGGAGGCTGCAGCCTGAAACCTTAGAGCAGCTCGAGCTGAGCAGCCTGCTTGCCGCGGCCGCGACGGTCGTCTTCAGCAACGAAGGAGATCTTCGCGCCTTCGACGGGCGTTCCGATACCGGCCTGCTCGAATGCGGTGATGTGGACGAAAACGTCCTTGGAACCGTTTTCCGGAGTGATGAAGCCGAAGCCACGGTCATGGTTGAAGAATTTAATGGTGCCGTTCTCGCGCATGGAGAAACCTTTCCGCTGGTTGGATGCGCCATCCCGTTTCCGGCAGGCGCGGATAAACGAGAAGTCAACAAGAAACGGAAAGCTTGGAAATTCAGAGCAGCGCTTGATGGAGCCCTGCCGAAGTCAGTCTCACCGGGTCTTTCGTCAGTCCCGTACGGCACAACGCGTACCGATGGAGAATAATGTAGGTCCAGGTGGCGCTTACGGCAAGCGAAAGATTTTTGCAGTGGTCAAACCGAGGCCACAAAGCCGATAAATCCTGTTCCGGTGACAAAGTGACAGCTTGTGACACCAGTCACAGAGCCCGACCGGGGGGCGGGTTAGTTTCGTCTCATGAGTTGAGGCGGACAGCAGGGCCTCACGACACTGGAAGGGACACCGTCATGTTCAAGAAGTTTGCAGTTACCGCCTCTGCGCTGGCTCTTGTTGCCGGCGTCACACTGACCTCTCAGGCCACACCCGCACATGCCGCCAAGGGCTGGCAGGTCGGTGTCGGCGTCGCCAGCGGCCTTGCCGCCGGCGCGATCCTCGGGTCAGCACTTTCCCAGCCGCGTTATGTCGCTCCGCCCCCGGCCTACTATCCGGCTCCGCCAGCCTACTATCCGGCACCGGCTCCGGCCCCGGTCATCTACCGTCCGGCTCCGTGGAGCCCCGCCTGGTACAACTACTGCAGCCGCAAGTATCGTTCGTTCAATCCGAACACCGGCTACTTCCTGTCCTATTCCGGACAGTACCGCTTCTGCCAGTAAGGCAGTTTCCAACTTCGCCGGGCCATAACCGGCCTGAAAAGGCCACCGGCCACTCCCTGCAAGGGTTTCCTCCCCTCCTTGCAGGGAGTTTTTTGTTGGAACACCGATGTCGCCAGGAAGGATTTATGTGTCTGCCCCTAGGGGGATATACGTTTTGCCGCGCGCATGGTGGTCTCAAGCTGGTTCAGAAAGCGCGATCTGTCGGCCTTCGTGAAGCCAGGCCCGCTTTCGCGGATCTCTCCTATTTCACGCAAATGCGTGTTGAGATCCCGCATGGCGAGGCGCATGCCGATGGCATCCTCGCGAAACGGCTTGCCTGTCGGACCGATGACAAGAGCCCCCGCCTTCACACAGCGTGCCGCAAGCGGCACATCGGCCGTCACGACCACATCACCCGCCACAGCACGTTCCGCGATCCAGTTGTCGGCTTCGTCCGGCCCTTCAGGAACGACAACCCGCTCGATCAGATCGCCTTCGGGAAGCCGCATCCAGCTGTTGGAAACGAACTTGATCTCAACATTGTGGCGCTCGCCCACGCGAACGGCCTCGTCCTTGACCGGACAGGCATCGGCGTCGATGTAGAGCACGGTCATGTCGCTTGCTCTCCTTTCGAGCTTTGGAGAAAGGCCGCAATGCCGTCTGCTGCCCGGGCACCTGTCGCAAAACACGCCTGCAGCAGGTAACCGCCCGTCGGCGCTTCCCAGTCCAGCATTTCACCAGCGGCAAAGATGCCCGGCATCTTCTTGAGCATCATGCCTTCGTCCAGTTCGTCCAACGCGATGCCTCCGGCGGAAGAGATCGCCCGGTCGATGGAATAGGGCGCGTCCAGAACAACGGGAACGGCCTTGATGCAGCGTGCGAGGCTTTCCGGATCGGATGGGACATCGCCGGCTTCGCGCAGCAGCGCCATTTCAACGGGGCTCAGGCGAAGGACTTTCTTGAGGAACGTGGCTGCAGACTGCTTGCCCCGGGGTCTTGAGAGTTTCGCTGCCAGCTCCTCAATTCCGGCCTGCGGCCGCAGATCGATGTGCAGTGTCGCCGAACCGGTCTCGTTGATTGTTTCGCGCAGCTCGGCGGACAAGGCGTAGACGGCACCACCTTCAAGGCCCTGAGCCGTCAAGACCGCCTCCCCTTGCACCCTTTTACCGCCATGAGACAGGGCGATACGCTTGAGCGGCGTACCGGCAAACCGTTCTTTCAAAAAATCGCTCCAGCCGGTCTGAAAGCCGCAATTTGCCGGCTGGAACCGGTTGATGCGAACACCGCGTTCTTCCAGCATCGGCACCCACGCGGCGTTGGAACCGAGCTTCGGCCAGCTTGCACCGCCCATGGTCAGAAGGCAGGCACGTGCGGTGAGGGATTGCAGGGCGCCTTCACCTTCAGTGTCTTCGGCGGCAGTTTCATCCCGTGTCCTGAGTTGAAGCGGTCCGTCTCCTTCAATGGCGCAGAGCGCATGCCGGGTCATCAGCCGAACGCCATTGGCATCCAGCCGACGCAGCCAGGCACGCAGCAAGGGGGAGGCCTTCATGGATTTCGGGAAGACCCGTCCGCTGCTGCCGACAAAGGTTTCTTCGCCAAGACCTTCGCACCAGCGCCGCAGCCTTTCGGGCGGGAATTCCTGGATCAATGGGGCCAAAAAGGGTTCGGCCTGCCGGTAGCGCGCGAGGAACGCGGTCAGGTCTTCGCTGTGGGTCAGGTTCAGGCCGCCTCGGCCAGCCATCAGGAACTTGCGCGCGGGCGAGGGCATGCGGTCGATAACCACAACGCTATACCCGTTTTCGGACAAGCGCTCCGCAGCAATGAGGCCGGCCGGACCGGCACCGGCAATCAGGACGTCGAACATGCGGCCTTATAGTTCAAGGCGGGCTGCAAAGACCACCATCGATTTTCACCAGAGCCGGAGTTGGTGTGTCGAGAATTATTGCAAGTATTTGTTATCAGTCTCATGAGAATATCATCTAGGGGGTGTACCTGCGGAAGTTTTCCCGGCGGGTCTGCTTCCTGTGAAAGGAGCCGTGAATGGAAAAAGGCACGGACCTGGTAGTCGTTGCCGATCCGGACAAAGACGTTCAGGCAGGCTTTGAACGCCTGTTCGGCAGTCACATGGGGGTTGCCTGCTTTTCCGAAACGGAAGCTGCATTGCAGTTTCTGAAGCAGAACCATGGCACAGCCGTCATTTTTTCCTGTTTCAATCTGCCGGGCCGTGGCGGAACAGCCTTTCTGCGAGCAGCGGAGACCATTGCGCCTCAAGCCGCGCGGGTCATGCTGACCCGGGAAAACTCGGCAGATGCGATCAAGAAGACGCTGAATGAAGCCCATGCCTTCATGTATCTGGAAAAGCCCTGTCAATCGACAGATCTGGCCAGCGCCATGGAAACAGCTCTCTCCCATCATTTTCAGCTCGCCAAGGACCGGGCACTGCTGGAGCGGACACTTGCCGGATCCGTCAAGTTGCTGATCGACATGCTGGCGCTCTTCCACCCGGAAGCGTTCCGGCGTACGAGCACGGTTCGCAAACAGGCCCTGCGGCTGGCCAAACGCCTGGGCATGAAGAAAACCTGGGAACTGGAAATGTCGGTGATGTTGTCACCGCTTGGCGAGGCGTTGCTGCCGAAACAGATCCTTGCCCGCTACCGTGCCGCACGCGGCCTGACCGAGCAGGAGCGCAATATCCTGGACCGGGCACCGGACCAGACCCGGGATCTTTTGAAGAACATACCGCAACTGGAGAAAGTCTCCGAATACCTGTTTCTATCCGGCCGCGGTTTCGACGGCTCGGGCTTCCCCAAGGACGGGCCAACGGGCAAGGAAATCCCGATGATTGCCCGCATCCTCAAGCTCTTGACGGATCTGTGGTATGCAAGCCCGGAAAGCGGACCGGATGCAGCGGCCTTCGAGGCGCTTACCATCAACAAGCGCAAATATGATCCGATGCTGCTGGAGCTGGCCAAGGAAACGCTGATGGACGACGTGCCGGAGGAGCGCAAAAGACTTGTTGCCGAATGCTACATCCGCTCTCTCCGGCCGGGTGATGTGCTGATCGACGACGCCTTGACCGAAACCGGTCACGAACTGGTTCTGTCCCGCGGCCATATGCTGACACCCACCACCATCCGGCGGCTGGAACATTTCCACCAGGCCGCAGGCGTGCGCCAACCCATCCGCGTCGAACGCCATTCGGCACCCGAAGAAGCTCTGATCGATACGGCTTGAAGGTGGAGAACGAAAGGCTGTGGTGAGAGCGCCGGGCATATCGCAGTCTATAGAGAGGGCGCTCCCTCTGCCGCACCCCTTCCCCGCAAAAGGGAAGGGATGTCAGCCCGGCAAAATCATTTCGTCAGGATCAGCTTGCCCTGCTTGGTGATCGACAGACGGTAGGTTTCGTCGTTGTGGCGGATCTGGATCTGGCGCTGGCCGCTGAACAGGTCGCGTGTGTCGAGTTCCGATTTCTGCTCACGCGGCGGTGTTGCCGCAAAGGCGCGCGTGGCGCGGCTGCTGGAACCCAGGGAGAGGCGGTGCTTCTGGCTGTTGGCGGTCGGTGTCATTGCGCGCAATCGGTCCTTGGCCTTTGTGTTGCTCCTGAAACTGTTCAAAAAATCAGCTTCTTGGCGGAGCGGTGGGACATCGGAATCAAAAGATGAGTTTCAAACTCAACTTTATACTTGACACTCATACTCAAGTTTTCCTATCAAGGCAATGCCTGATCGAAACGGAACCGGAAATCGCGTCCTCTGGTTTCGGATTAGACAGGACCTCCGGGCAACCGGAGTGACAAATGCCAGGCCAGCCAACCGCCCTCTCCTCTCCCTCAGCGGCAAGCCAGCCCGGCCTTTTCCTTGAGAGCCCGCGCAAGACGCGTGGCATGCCTTTCCTTTTCCCGACCAATCGCCACATGTTCGAGACATACGAAACGAAAAAGGCGCCGACCGGATGGTGGCGCCTTCGAAACTTTTTATGTCGATAAAACCTTACGCGTTGGCCGCGATCGGAGCCTTGGTCATTTCGATCTTCAGGAGATCGCGCATGCCGAAGCGGTCTTCCGAAAGGTCGGCAATCGACTTGCCGTCCAGAACTTCCATAAACGCCTCGAGCGCTTCATGCAGCAGGCCATTGAAGCCGCAGGACATGATGAGCGGGCAATCCTTGCGGCCACTGTCGAAACATTCGGCAAGAAGGAAGCTTTCCTCGGCGGCGCGGACAACTTCGCCAACCGAAATATTCTCTGCCGGACGAGCCAGCATGACCCCGCCGTTCCGGCCACGAATGGTCTTGATCAGATTTGCATCGACCAGAACCTTCATGATCTTGAACAGGTGGGTTTCGGACATGTCGAAGCTGGCCGCGATATCAGCGACCTTGCTTGGTTTGTCCGGGTTGACCGCGCAGTACATCAGCGCGCGCACGGCATAGTTTGTCTGTTGTGTCAAACGCATGCCATAGATATGAGGTGCGCGATCTGAAAGGTCAATTCAAAATTTGAGTGTGAGAGGCGACTTTTTGGCAGGAATGCCGGAAAGACGCCCCGTTGCCGGGATCAGACAGGTCGTCCGGCGGCGTCTGATGGCTCCAGATCCCCGGGCAGATTGTCCTTCAGGAACACATCGATGCCGATGCGCTCCTGCCCTTCGATGATCGGCACACCATCACAAAGCGCTTTCAGGACGCGGATGGCGCTGCGGATCTCGTGACCTGGGTCCTGCGCGATCACCGCATCCAGCACATCGTCCTGAAGCGCTTCGCGCGTGTAGGGCGTCAGTTCGTGTCCGACGAAGACGATGCCCTGGCTGCGGCCGCTTTCCTTCAGCGCCGCAATCGTGCCGCGGTTGCCCGCGCCGATATTGTAGAGCCCGGCAAGATCGGGATGTTCCGCAAGAAGCTTTCGCATCAGGTCCGCATTGCGGGCGTTGTCGTCCCTCCCCTCACGCACCTTCAGCAATTCCAGATGGGGATAGTCCTGCTCGATGACCGCCCGGCAGCCCTGATAGCGCTCCGCATGATCGCGAAGGCCGAGCGATCCGGCAATGATGGCGACTTTGGCCGGGGATCTGGGCAGGAAGCGTCCGAGCAATCGTCCGGCGGTGCGCCCGGCGGCGACGTTGTCGATGCCGACAAAATGCTGGCGGCTGGAGGAAGGATGATCGGAAACCAGCGTCACGACGGGCACCCCCCTGTCCTGCAGCCGGTCGATGGCTGCCTGAACCTCCGGGAACGCGGGCGCGACCACCGCGACACCGTCGCACTGCGAGCGGTCGAGGATCGCAAGCGTACCGGCCACCCTGTGCCCGTCGAAGGCGTCGATTGGCTCGACATGCACATGCATGCGGTCACCGCTCATGGTTTCGGCGTGGGACAGCGCTTCGCGAGTCAGGTCTTCCATGAAGGCGTTCGGGCCATTTGGAATGAGGAAGTGCAGGCGGTAGACCCGTTTCTTGGCAAGGCCGGCGGCAAAGACATCCGGTTTGTAGTTCAGCGCCTCGACGGCCTGCTTGACCTTTTCGATGGTGACCTTCCGGACACCCGGCCGCCCGTTGAGGACACGATCAACCGTTGCCAGGCTGACACCCGCTGTTTCGGCCACATCGTGGATCGTTACGCGCTTCATTCATCCCCCCGGACGTCAGCCATTTGCCGTTACTTCGCACCGGCACAGACCTTTTCCGCGGGAAGAGGACACTCAAGGCAACGGTGAAAGAGCGGCTTGGTTCCAAGCCTTCTTTCAAGCCACTATAACCAGCTTTGAGGGGCGATCATCAAAAAATGCTGCGCCGCGCAAAGTCTTCTACCAATTGATGATTACGAAACTCAGGCCACCTGCCCGGCGGCATGACCGGACGACCAGGCCCACTGGAAATTGAAGCCGCCGAGATGGCCGGTGACATCGACCACCTCACCGATGAAATAGAGGCCCGGCACCTTCGTGCTTTCCATGGTCTTGGAGGAGAGTTCCTTTGTGTTCACGCCACCAAGCGTGACTTCCGCCGTGCGGTAGCCTTCGGTGCCGACCGGCGTCAGCTGCCAGCGGTTCAACTGTTCTGCCGCCCGGCGCAGGACCTTGTCCGACTGGTCGGCCAGACGGCCTTTCAGGGCAAACGCCTGCGAAAGTTCGTCAGCCAGCCTGTTGGGCAGCAGTCCCCCCAGCGCGGTCTTCAAATCCTGTTTCGGGTTCTCCTGTCGGGCACTCCGCAAGGCTTCGAAGACGTCGGCCTCAGGCGACAAGTTGACCGAGATCGGCTTGCCTTCCTGCCAATAGGACGAAATCTGCAGCACCGACGGCCCGGACAGACCACGATGCGTGAAGAGCAGGCCTTCGCGAAAGGACGTCTTCTGGAACGAAACGACCGCATCCACCGAAACACCGGCAAGCCGGCCGCACAGTTCCTTGTTGGTATCGGAAAAGGTCAGCGGCACCAGCGCCGCTCGCGGGGCAATCACGTTGTGGCCGAAGCGCTTGGCCAGATCATAGCCGAAGCCGGTCGCGCCCATCTTGGGGATCGACGGTCCGCCGGTCGCCACAACAAGCGATGCCGCCCGCAACGGCCCCTTGGACGTTGACACGGAAAACCGGTCGTCGGGTTTTTCAATCGCCTTGATGTCCGTTTCCAGCTGTAAGGTGCCCCCGGCCGCTTCCAGCTCGGACAACAGCATCCGGATGATGTCCTTGGCGCTGTTGTCGCAAAAGAGCTGGCCGAGTGTCTTCTCGTGCCAGGAAATGCGGTGCTTTTCGACCAGTTTCAGGAAGTCCTGCTGGGTATAGCGCTTCAGCGCGGAGACGCAGAACCTCGGGTTTCGGGAGAGGAAATTAGCCGGCGAACAATGAATATTCGTGAAGTTGCAGCGCCCCCCGCCGGAAATGCGGATTTTCTCCGCCGGGTTTTTGGCATGGTCGATCACGAGCACCTTGCGCCCGCGCTTTGCCGCCTCAATCGCACACATCAGCCCCGCGGCACCGCCACCAAGCACAAGAACATCCAGATCACGCATGGCGGGGTGTATAGCGGGAATTTCGGGAGGGGGTAAGGGAGATGTGCGCTTGTTTTCTCTACCCCTCCGTCTTTCCGGACAAGCGCAGCCAATGCTGCGCGCCGATCCGGAACCCAGTGCGTAAGCGTGAGCGAACACTTGTTTGACAGAAAAGGAAGCAGCCGCGCTTTCAGCGCGAAATAAGTCTGGATTCCGGATCTGCGTTCGGCTTTGCCTCGCTTGTCCGGAATGACGACGGGAACCGAAGCGATGGAAACAGAAAAACCGGCGGCCCTTTCAGGTCGCCGGTCTCCTAAAAAACGCTTCTTGCGAAGTCGCTTATTTCATTTCGGTCAGGACTTCGAAGCCATTTGCACCGACTTCCCAAAGGGCGTAGGTGCCCGGGACGTCGCCCTTTTCATCGAAGTTGTGGTCGCCGGCTGCGCCCTTGTAGTCGATGGCCGCGCCGGCTGCGATCAGTTCCTTGGCCTTCTTCCACTCGCCCGGACGGATCGCTTCACCTTCGCCGTTGGAGACTTCGGCCATTGCCGCTGCAACGTCTTCCTTCTTGCCGCCGGCCTTTTCGACCGCCAGCGCCAGCAGGAACGCCGCGTCATAGGACGTTGTGGCAAAGATCGCATCCGGATCGCCGCCGATGCCCTTGAAGGCTTCGTTGAAGATGTCGAGGGATTCGGACTGTTCGCCAACCGGCGAGGACGAAACGAAGGTGGCCAGGTTTTCGGCACCCAGCTCGTTGATGACTGCTTCGGACTTCATGCCGTCGCCGCCGACGAACTTGTCGAAGAAGCCGTTTTCGAGAGCCTGACGCAGGATGGTGAGGCCGGTGCCGTCGCCGTAGTCGAAGATCACCAGCGTGTCCGCGCCGCCCTTGGCAAGTTCAGCAAGGTTGGAACGGTAGGAGGCCTTGCCTTCCTCATGCGCTGCGAACTGGGTGATCTCACCGCTGAGTTCATCGACGAATTCCGCCTTGAACGCGTTGGCAAGACCGGTGCCGTAGTCGTTGTTGAGGTAAGCGACGGCGACCTTCTCGTAGCCCTGCTCCTTCAGGGTACGGGCCAGTGCACGGCCCTGATAGTCGTCGGACGGCACAGTGCGGAACACGGTGCCCTTGTCGTCGAGGGTGGAGATTTCCGGCGAGGTGCCGGACGGCGTGATCATGGTGATACCAGCCGGAATGGTGACGGAACCGGCAGCAGCCAGAACCGCGCCCGAGCAATGCGGACCGACGACGCCGATGACGCCTTCGATGTTCACGGCCTTGGTTGCGGCGTCAGTGCCGTTCTGCGGGTTGCAGGCGCTGTCGCCGACAACACCGACCAGCTTTTCGCCATCGCCGATGCCGCCCTGCTCGTTGACCTGCTGAAAGGCCAGCTGCGCGGCGTCGATCATGGCCGGAGCCATGGCTGCGATCGGGCCGGAAATGCCACCGAGCAAGCCGATCTTGACATCGGCCTTTGCCGGCACGGATGCCAGCGCAGTTGCGGTCATCAGACCGGCTGCAAGCGCGAGAATCTTGGTTTTCATCAAAGTACCTCCTCATTATTCCGGTCTTCGCCGGGACTTTGGATTTTCGAGGCTCCGCCTCCCGATACCGGGAAGCTAGCCTGAGGAACGGATCTAAGTGTGATCCGCACCGGATCTTGTTGCTCGCCGGTCGCCTCTCAGCGGTTCCGGCAGCAGGCCTTCCGGCCGGAAGCGCAGCACCAGCTGCAGCATCAGGCCGATCAGGAACAGGCGAATATATTTGGCCTGGATCGCATATTCCGTCGGCAGGCGGTCAGTTGCGATTTCCGACATCGACCAGATGATCCAGACCACCGCAGCTCCGAGAATGGCGCCGCGGTTGTTTCCGGAGCCTCCAAGGATCAGCATGATCCAGACCAGGAAGGTCGCGACCATCGGGTCGATGGCTTCCGGGGTGATCGAGCGGTTGAAATGCGCGAACAGCGCACCACCCAGCCCCATCAGGGCCGAGCCGAAAATGAAGGCTTGCAGGCGGCGGAACTCGACATCCTTGCCCATGGCCTTGGCGGCGCCTTCATTGTCGCGGATGGCGCGCATCATGCGGCCCCAGGGCGCGTTGAACTGACGCTCGACCAGCAGGTAAGCCGCAATCAGAACGACAATGACAATGGCAAGATAGGCAGCCTGAGACGCCATGTAGGCGCTTTCCTGCGCCAGCGACGGAAACTCCGCCGCCGGGCGCGGAATACCGGAAATACCGCGGGCACCATTGGTCAGCACCGGTTCGGACTTGACCACAAGTCGAATGATTTCCGCAATCCCGATGGAGGCAATCGCCAGATAGTCGGAGCGGAACCGCAGACAGATCTTGCCGATAGGCCAGGCCACCAGAGCTGCGGCAAGCATCGCTCCGATCCAGCCGACGAAGAACGGCATGTCAAAGCCGCCGATACGACCGTCGGCATGTTCTGTCGTCAGGATCGCGGAGGTATAGGCGCCAACTGCGAAGAACCCGGCAATGCCGGCGTTGAACAGACCGGCAAAGCCCCACTGAATGTTGAGCCCCAGCGCCAGCAGCGCGTAGATGCCGATGAAGATCGCCATGAAGAGGGCGTAGTTGAGAAGACCGAGATATTCCATTTTCTCTCCCTCCCCTTATAGCACTTTGCCCTTGAGCAGCCCGGTCGGGCGCACAAGCAGCATGAACAACAGGATGGCGAAGGCCATTGCGGCCTTGTATTCGCTCGGGATCACCAGAACCGACAACTCCTCGGCAATGCCGACGATCAACCCGCCAAGCACGGCCCCCTCGATCCGGCCGACCCCGCCCAGGATGGCGGCAGCGAACATCGGCAGCAGCATCTGCCAGCCCATCAGCGACTTCAGTTCCGTGTTGAGGCCGAGGAAGACACCGGAGGCAGCACACAGACCACCGGCGATCACCCAGGTCAGCATCACGACCTTCTTGTTGTCGATGCCAGAGAGCAAAGCCAGATTGGGGTTGTCCGACATGGCGCGCATGGCTTTGCCCCACTTGGAGCGGGTCAGGAACAGCTGCAGTCCGCCGACAAGCGCGAGCATGGCGATGACCGTCAGGATTTCGCGGTCACGGATGCGCAGGCCGAAATAATTTTCTGGACGGACGATGCCGCGGGAATAGGTTTCCGTATCGACACCCCAGACCACCTGCACCACGGCGCGGATCATCAGCGCTATGCCGAGCGAGGCCATCACGGTGACGATCTTCGGTCGCTCGCGCAGATGTTCATAGAACACCTTGTCGATGCCGACGGCAACGGCGGCGGTCGCGATGATGGCGATCGGCAGGGCCAGCAGTGGCGAGACGCCAAGACCGGTGACAACCGCCAGCGCAATGAAGGCACCAAGCGTCGCCAGATCACCATGCGCCAGATGGGCATAGCGCAGGATGGCGAAGATCAGCGTGATGCCAACGGCGCCAAGTGCATAGATCGAGCCGAGCACGATGCCCGGAATGACGTAGAAATTGATGAGCTCAAGAAAATCCATACCGCTCAGCCCCCCAGGAACATTTCAGCGACTTCGCGGTCGGCCAAGAGGTCGGCACCGCTGCCTTCGTGGCGGTTCTTGCCGGCGGCCAGGACATAGCCCCGGTCGGCAAAGGCAAGCGCCTGCTTGGCGTGCTGCTCCACCAGGAGAATGGCGACACCGGTGTCGCGCACGTCCCGGCAGATCTGGAAGATCTGTTCCATGTATTTGGGCGAAAGCCCGGCGGTCGGTTCGTCGAGAAGCAGAAGCTTCGGATCGAGCATCAGCGCCCGGCCCATCGCCACCATCTGCCGCTGCCCGCCCGACAGGGACCCTGCAAGCGTCTTGCGGCGTTCCTTCAGGTCCGGAAACAGGGTGTAGACCCGGTCATAGGCAGCGCTGAGGTCACCCTTCTTCAGGAAGCCGCCCATTTCCAGATTCTCGTGGATCGACATCTCGCGGAAAATGTTGTCGACCTGCGGGACATAGCAGATGCCGCGCTGGACGATGCGGTTGGGAGCCCAACTGGTGATGTCGTCGCCGTCGAACAGCATGCGGCCGCCACGGATGGTCAGGAGGCCGAAAACGGATTTCATGGCCGTGGACTTGCCGGCACCATTCGGGCCGACGATGACGACGATCTCGTCCGCATCCACATGCATGGAGACGTCCTGAAGGATGTCGGCGTCACCGTAGCCTCCGGTGATGCCGTCCATGGAAAGAAGCGCAGTCATGCGGCATCTCCCGTGGTTTCGCCCAGATAGGCTTCCAGCACCTGAGGATTGGACCGCACGGTCTGGAAATCGCCCTGGATCAACACCCTTCCCTCGGCCATGCACACAACGGGATCGCAGAGTTTCTCGATCATTTCCATGTCATGTTCGATCAGGATGAACGTGTAGCCGCGCTCCTTGTTCAGGATCTCGATCTTGGTCTCGAGCTTGCGCAGCAGGGTGCGATTGACGCCTGCCGCCGGTTCGTCGAGCAGCACAAGTCTGGCATCGGTCATCATGGTGCGGCCCAGTTCCAGAAGCTTCTTCTGGCCACCGGAAAGGTTGCCGGCCGGCTCGTGCGCCACGTGGGTCAGCTCCAGGAATGCCAGGGTCTCATAGGCCTTTTTCTCGACCTCGGCCTCGGCAGCCTTCACCCGCCCCCAGGCGAGCCAATTGGAAAACAGGCTTTCGCCCGGCTGAGACGGCGGCACCATCATCAGGTTTTCCAGCGCCGTCAGCTTGTGAAATTCATGCGGGATCTGGAATGTCCGCACCAGTCCCTTGTGAAACAGCTCATGGCTGGCCAGGCTGGTGACGTCCTCGCCCAGAAACCGGATGCGTCCGCTTGTCGGTTGCAGTGCCCCTGCGATCAGGTTGAAAAGCGTCGTCTTGCCAGCCCCGTTCGGGCCGATCAATCCGGTGATACTGCCTTCCTCGACGCGGAACGAGCAGCCATTCACCGCCCGGAATCCGCTGAAATCCATAACGAGCTGATCAAGCTCCAGCATTCACGCTCCTTGCCGCTCCCAACGGTCAGTCTTTTTCTTATTCCGGCCGCGCTTTCCCGTTTCCCGGGATTAGCGGAGCGGGCGCAAAATGGCCCGAACCGGCGCGGCGTCCAGCCCTTCTAACTTCATTGGCAGCGCAATCAACTCATAATCACCGGGTTCCACCGCAGAAAGAGCAAGATTTTCCAGAATCAGCATGTCACGGGAACGGGCGATCCCGTGACTGGGCAGGGTTTCGGAAGGATCCGGGTCGACGGAGGGCACATCCACGCCGACCAACTTGACACCGGCGTCCGCCAGCAGGCTCATGGTTTCCGGTGCCAGAGCCCTGTAGCCTGCCGGCCAGACCGTAACGTCTCGTTCTTCGGCAAGCCGCACAAGCACTCGGGGCGGGCAGCCTTCAAGGAACGCTTCCAGCTCTCCGGGCTGGCAAAGCGGACCGGTACCGCGTGCATCGATCAGCCGGGCCGGTCCGACGAAATCATGCAGATCAAGCTGATCGATCGTCAGACCGTCCGGGTCGTAGTGCAGGGGTGCATCGGCATGGGCTCCGCAATGGCTCGACATGGAAAACTCGCCAACATTCACCGGGCAGTCCTCTGAGATCGTCGCCGTCCAGGAGCTGCGATAAGGCGCGTCGCCGGGATAGACCGCTATACCCGGCCGCACGGGCGGCGTGATGTCGAACAGATCCGTCATCTTGAAATATCCTGCTGAAGGGCAATTGCCGCGTTTCAGACAGTTTGAAACAACCATGGCTGGCAAGTGTTGTAAAGCTGAGCGGACACGCCGGCGACAGGCAGTCAGTTGGCGCAAAACCAGCGCGATACGGCCTTTTGCAATCGGGGAAAGCTCAAATTCGGCATCCAAGGTGTCGCACAACAATCTGTTGGCGTTTGATGCAAGTTTTATCTAACGGCACTATTCTAAATTCAGAAACTGAAAGTATCACCAGATCTCGTTAAGTTTGTCAGCGGTTTTCCCGATTTTAAATTGAATGATATATTCACGTTCCTTACACTTCTGCAAAGTTGCAAATTTGCGTTGCCAGACACGAACTGGCGGCTTCGTCCGTCATGATTTCTGATTTCGAATGCGTTCATCCCGGAGAACGACCCTGTCACACATGTCCGATCTTTCCCAGACGCAGCGGGCAACCGAAAAAAGGAAAGCGTCCCTGCCTTTTACACTCGATGACGGCAGGGTGGATCAGGAGCTGATCTTTTCGATTTACGATCGTCTCGACACCGGTATCTGGATTTTCGATTTCGACGAGAAATGCATTGTGTGGGCCAATCGCAAGGCGCTTGAGATTACCGATGCCGAATCGCTGGAAGAGCTGCGGGCACGCGACATGGGCTCGGACATGTCCCATTCGGTGGAACAGCGCCTGCGGCAGTACCAGCAGGATTTCACCAAGCACGACGTGAGCTTTTCGGAGATCTGGACACTCTATCCGAATGGCAAGGCTCAGGTCCTGCAGGTTGTCATGAGCGGCATCCGGCTGAATGACGGTCGCATGGCGCTGCTGTGCGAAGGCCGTCCGCATCACGAGCAACAGCCGGAAACGCTCCGAAGCGCCGAAGCGCTGATGCACACCACGGTGATGATCTCGCTGTTTTCCGAAGACGGGCAACCTCTTTACCGCAACACAGCCGCGAGGGCAGCCTGCACCGATCTCGCGTGCACCTTGTGGGATCATTTCATCGATCAGGTGCTCGCCAAGAACGTGATGGGCGTCCTCACGGAAAAAGCCACGACCAAGTTCGTGGCGGAGGTCCGGACGAGCGACGGCCTGCGCTGGCACGAAATCACCATCCGCCGCTGCCATGACGCCGTAACAGGAAAGCCTGCCTTTCTGCTGAGCGAGATCGATGTCACGGAGCTTCACCAGACCAAGGAACGCGCCCAGTATCTTGCGAGCCATGATGCGCTGACAGGGCTGTCGAACCGGACCTATCTGAAGGAACGCCTGTCGCATGTGAGGCAGACTGCGAAGGACAACAACCTGATCGCAACGCTTTATCTCGTGGATCTGGACGACTTCAAGATGGTCAACGACACGCTTGGCCATGCTGCAGGCGACCATCTTCTGCAGCTTGTTGCATCCAAACTGAAGGATCTGGCCGGAAACAACGACATTGTCGCGCGTCTTGGCGGCGACGAATTTCTGATCTGCCACCTGTCCTCGCCCGAAAGCCCGCGACCGGACTGGTTCGGACAGGCGCTGCTGCAGGCCTTTACCAGTCCGCATCTGATTGAGGGCAAGCCTCGTCATGTCGGGCTGAGCATCGGCTATGCCCATTATCCGGCCGACGGTACGGACATCGACCAGCTCATGCGTCATGCGGACCTTGCGCTTTACCAGGCCAAGTCGGAGCGGAAGAACAAATGCGTCCGCTACAAGGAATTCATGCGCAAACTCCGGGACAAGCACATGTCCCTGAAGAAGGATCTCGAACGGGCAATCCGCGAGAATGAATTCCTGCTGTATTACCAGCCGATTGCCTGCACCCGCACCCAACGTGTTGTCGGCGCCGAGGCCCTGTTGCGCTGGCAGCACCCCGAAAAAGGCCTGGTCAGTCCCGACGACTTCGTGCCGGTTGCCGAGGAAACGGGCCTCATCAACGAGATCGGCACCTGGGTCAGCCGGAATGTTGCCTACATGCAGTCCGGGCTCAAGCTGCTGAACGTTTCCGTACCGCTGTCGATGAACGTCTCACCCAAGCAGCTTTCGGACCCCACCTTTGTTGCACGCATGCAGAGCCTGCCGAAGGAAACCGGCTGCAATGCGAACGACATCTCGCTGGAAATCACCGAAAGCGTTCTGCTTGGCGATATTCCGCATGCCTACGAATCCCTGACGAAGCTGAAAGCCGCCGGCTACCGGATCGTTATCGATGATTTCGGCACCGGCTATTCAAACCTTGCCTATCTGCACAACTATCCGATCGACGGTATCAAGATCGACCGGATGTTCATGAACGACATTGCCACCGGCGGTGCCATCGTGAAGCTGATCCTGTCGCTGGCATCAGCGCTTGATGCCAGCGTTGTCGCCGAAGGGGTGGAAACCGTTGAACAGCGGGCCTGGCTATCTGAAAACGGCTGCAACCGTTTCCAGGGCTTCCTCTATTCCAAACCGGTGCCCGAACAGCAATTTATCGACATGCTGCAGGCCCAGGTTCGCGTCGCAGCTATGTGACCTTTGCGCGGGTCTTGAACTCCGGCCGGTTCCAGCTTTCCGTATCCAGAATATCCTTCAGGATCTCAACCGCATCGACAATGTCCTGATGCGACAGGTACAGCGGCGTGAAGCCGAAGCGCATCACGTCGGGCGCCCGGAAATCACCGATCACGCCGCGGTCGATCAGCGCCTGCATGACGGCGTAACCTTCCTTGAAGCGGAACGAGACCTGGCTGCCGCGGGCATTCGGATCCCGCGGGCTGGCCAGTTCCAGTTGCGGGCACTTGGCCTCGACTTCAGTGATGAACAACTCGCTGAGTGAAACGGACTTGCGGCGGATGTCCGCCATGTCGACATCCTCGAAGACATCAAGGGCCGCATGAAGGCTCGAAAGCGCAAGAATGGCGGGCGTGCCGACCGTCATCCGGCTGATGCCGGAAACCGGCCTGTAGTCGAGATCGAACGCAAAGGGGGCTTCATGCCCCATCCAGCCGGTCAGCGGCGAGGTGACCTTGTCCTGGTGCTCGGGGGCAACATACAGAAATGCCGGAGCACCCGGGCCTCCATTCAGATACTTGTATCCGCAACCAACGGCAAAATCCGCTCCAGCCCCGTGAAGATCGACCGGGATCGCACCGGCAGAGTGGGCAAGGTCCCACATCGCCAGGGCACCTGCTTCATGGGCCGCGCGGGTGATATCCGCCATGTCATGAACCCGGCCGGTGCGGTAGTCGACCTGCGTCAGCATCACCACCGCCACGTCTTCACCAATGGCGTCCTTCACCGCTTCCGGATCGACAACCTTCAGTTCATGTCCCTTGTCGAGCAATTGTTTCAGGCCCGAGGCGACATATAGATCGGTCGGGAAGTTGCCATTGTCGGAAAGGATGACCTTGCGCTTCGGCCGCAGCGCCAGGGCTGCGGAAAGGACCTTGAACACATTGACAGAGGTGCTGTCGCAGGCGACGACCGTCCCGGCCGGTGCGCCGATCAACTTGCCGATGCGGTCGCCCGTACGGACGGGAAGGTCGATCCAGCTGTGGGTGTTCCAGGCCCGGATCAGGCTGTTGCCCCATTCCTCGTTAATGACCTGCGCAATGCGGGCAGGCACGTGTTTCGGCAGCACACCAAGCGAATTGCCATCCAGATAGATGACCCCGTCGGGGATTTGAAACGCCTGTTTTTTGGAAGCCAGAACATCTGCCGTGTCGGCCGGGTGCTGCGAGGTCATGAGTAGCTCTTGTGTCGGATAGTTGCATTTGAAAGGAAGCGGCACGCTATCAAAGGGGCATTTCGCAAACAACTGTTTCCGCGAACCGTTTCATCCGGTTCCAACCCGCACGGGAAAACGTCTGTTTCAGCCGCATGTCGCAAATAACACAAAAATGCCCGTTTGAATGGAGGACATCCGGGCGCTATCTGTTAGCGTGACCTCAAAGCGCCGGCAGGGCCGGTGCATCTGACATATGCGGTTCAAGAGATGTTCATCAGCGTCTTCGACATTTTCAAAATCGGCATCGGGCCGTCCAGTTCTCACACGGTTGGCCCGATGGTAGCCGTTCACCGTTACCTTGACCGGGTGCGGGGCCTGTCCGGCGCGGAAAACCGTGCGACACGGCTGACCGTCACCCTGCATGGCTCACTTGCCTTCACCGGCAAGGGCCACGCCACGGACAAGGCCGTGTGTCTCGGCCTGCTGGGAGCCAGGCCCGATTCCATCGATCCGGACAAGGTCGACCCGATGCTGGAAGAGCTGGAGCAGACCAGGAAGCTGAAAATAGACGGCCTGCCGGAGCTGCATTTCGAACCGTCCCGGGATGTCATCTTCGACTATGGCCCTCCGCTGGCGCTCCACGCCAATGGCATGACCTTCCATCTGCTGGATGCTGCCGGCGCCGTCATCGACACCTTTGTCTATTATTCCATCGGCGGCGGTTTCGTGGTCAGCGAATCCGAATTGCGCAAGACCAGCAACGAACCGGTCAACGAGCTTGCCAAGCAGGATGTGCCATTTCCCTTTGCAAACGCCAAACAGATGCTGGAGATGGGCCGGGAAGCCGAGCTTTCCATTGCCGAGATGAAGCTTCGCAACGAATGCAGCGACAAACCTCAGGCTGAAGTGGAAGAAGGCATCGACCGCCTTTGGTCGGCAATGGATTCCTGTATCAACCGCGGCATTTCCCAGACCGGCATTCTGCCCGGCGGCCTGAAAGTGAAACGCCGCGCCGCAGATATCTACCAAAAGCTCATTCGTGAAGGCCGCACGAACCCGCCTTTCGAGCACAACGTGGTCGACTGGCTCGGCGTTTACGCCATGGCCGTCAACGAGGAAAACGCTGCCGGAGGCCGTGTCGTGACGGCCCCGACCAATGGTGCTGCCGGGGTCATTCCGGCCGTGACCCGCTATTACCTCGATCACTGCCCCGGCGCGGACCAGGCCGGCATCAGGACCTTCCTGCTGACGGCGGCAGCCGTTGGCGGCATCATCAAGGCAAACGCCTCGATCTCAGGTGCCGAAGTTGGCTGTCAGGGCGAAGTCGGCTCGGCCTCTGCCATGGCGGCTGCCGGTTTGTGCGCAGCGCTTGGCGGCACCAACGAGCAGATCGAGAATGCGGCGGAAATCGCCCTGGAACACCATCTCGGCATGACCTGCGATCCGATTGCAGGCCTGGTGCAGGTCCCTTGCATCGAGCGTAATGCCCTTGGTGCGGTCAAGGCTGTTACTGCTGCCTCTCTGGCGCTTCGTGGCGACGGTTCGCATTTCGTGCCGCTGGACGGCTGCATCGAGACCATGCGCCAGACCGGCATGGACATGATGGAGCAGTACAAGGAAACCTCGAAGGGCGGGCTGGCCGTCAATATCGTGGAATGCTGATCCGCCTTTGCCCGCCCGGCGTAAGCTGAACATCTCCGGCGGCCAGAACCTGCGCCGCCGGCTCTCTCTTTCAAGGGGCCGACATGGCGCTTTACATCACCCCGCTTTTCGCGGGCCTGCTGACGCTGCTTTACATTTTCCTGAGTGTTCGGGTGATCGGCGTGCGCAAGAGCGAACGCATCGGCCTCGGCGATGGCGGCCATGGCGGTTTGCAAAGACGCATGCGCGCCCACGGCAACTTTGCAGAATATACCCCGCTGGGGCTGATACTCATGCTGCTTCTGGAGCTGACGGGCGCCACACCCTGGCTGCTCTGGGCTCTGGGTGTGGGTCTTTTCACCGGCAGGGCCCTGCACGCCTACAGCGTCAGCCAGGAACCGGAGCCGCTCAGGTTCCGGATTGCAGGCATGGCTCTCACAATCACCGTTCTGGTTGTCGCGGCACTGATGTTGTTAACGCGCTCGGCAAACGGTGTGCTTACCGGCTGATCAGATCTGCTGCAGCCTAGTTTTGTGTGCGTGCGCAATGTGAAGCCGGGCAGCAGCTTCTGCTGCGGCACAGTCGCCCCGTGAAATAGCGTCAACAATTGCGGCATGTTCCTCGACCGCCGTTTCGCGCCGTTCCGGCGTATCCAGCGTCGTGCCCGCCATCAGGATGAGCGACAGGCGCAGGTGGTCGATCTGGTCGACCAGATAGCGATTGTGCGAGGCCAGGCACAGGCGGCGGTGAAACTCCCGGTTCGAGCGCACCAGGCTGTCCTTGTCGGCAATGCGCTTGCGATCGGCGCTGACCAGATCCTGCAGGATCTCCACTTCCGGCTTTGACGCATGCTTGGCGGCAAGTCCGGCGGCCGTTCCTTCCAGAACTTCCCGCATGAAGTAGACTTCGTTGATCTGGCCATGATCAAGGGTCGGCACCACCATGCCACGGTTGGGCTCGTGCACGGCGAGGCCCTGGGCCTCAAGCCGTTTCAGGCCTTCGCGGATCGGCGTTCTGGAGACGCCGAATTCTTCCGCCAGGTCTGCCTCGCGCAATCGGTCGCCGGGTTTCAAGACCCGCTCTTCAATGAGGCCGATCAGCCGGTGGTAGATTTCAGATCCGTTCATGATGTCTGGTTAGCGGCAAGCTGGGGTTCGCGCAAGCAATTGCAGCTTTCTGGTCGCTTGACCTTCCGAACCACTGACTTCCGGAAGAGAGGCGTTTTTTGCGATTACCGGGAGAAGCACCTCGCTACGCACGCTCATGTGCCGGGCGTAAACAGTTTGCCGCCGACAACCGGTTGGCGGACACCGGTCGTGCCTGGAAAGGTGGTTGGCAGACCGGCCTTCAAACGCGCGCCCAGGAATGCCATTGCCTGGGCTTCCAGGGCATCGCCGTCGATCCGGTAGTCGTCCGCCGACACGACATCTCCCGCAAGAAGCTTCGCCAAGGCTTTCATCAGAACCGGATTGTGCCGTCCGCCGCCGCAAACCAGCCAAAGCCGAGGAACCCGCGGCAAAAGCTTTTCCGCGCTGGCAATGGCGGCTGCCGTGAAAGCGAGCAAGGTGGCAGCGCCATCCTCTAGGCCAAGACCTTCAGCAAATTCGCCGGAGAAACTGTAGCGGTCGAGGGACTTCGGACCCGGCTCGGTCAGGAACGGATGGGTGAGCGCTGCCTGAAGACGACCTTCATCGACCGTGCCCTTTGCCGCAATCGCCCCGCCCGCGTCATAGTCGCCGGCACCGTGCTTGCGGACCCAATCGTCCAGGAAGGCATTGCCCGGTCCGATATCGAACGCCAGCAGCTTGTCGCCTTCAATATAGGTAAGATTGGAAACCCCTCCGATATTGAGGAAACACAAGGGCTCCTTGTCTTCGCCAACCAGTGTCTTGGCGAGCGCCTGATGATAGACAGGGACCAAAGGGGCTCCCTGCCCGCCTGCCACCATATCTGCCAGGCGAACGTCGCCGATCACCGGAACATTGAGATCCGTTGCAAGAGACTGCGGATCACCCAGCTGAACCGTTTCGCCCTTGGCCGGATCGTGCCAGACCGTTTGACCGTGAAAAACCACGGCATCAGGCGCGAGACCGTGCGTTGCCAGAAACCCCAGGATCGCCTCGGCATGGTCGCGCGTTACCGCAGCGGCGATTTCCGGCCAGTCGTCGCGTCCGGTTCCCTTGCGCGCAGCAGCTTCCAGCACCCGGCGCTTTGTCTCTGGCCGGTAGCTTGCCGTTTCCGCAGGGCCGAACCGGGCAACCGTCCGGCCGTCGGTTTCGATCCACGCCAGATCTATACCGTCGGCCGAAGTGCCCGAGATTGTCCCAAGGATGGAGTAGTGATCGCTCACAGGCTTTCCTGAACTGCCTTGAGACCGGCTTCTGCGATGTCGAACAACTCGTTCACCTGGGCTTCGGTAATGATCAGCGGCGGACAGAAGGCCATGGCGTCCAGCATGTTGCGCGAAATCAGGCCCTTGTCGTGGAACATTGCATTGGTTTTCGCGCCGAGCGCGCCGGGCGTTGCCGCAAGCGCCTCATGCGACAGTTCCGCGGCACCGATCAGCCCGATGCCGCGCGTCTCGATTACCAGCGGATTTTCCGCTAGGCCGGCAAGGCGTTTCTGGAAAGTCGGTGCGATGGCTCTGACATGGCCAACCAGATCGCGCTCCTCGATGATCTTCAGGTTTTCAAGCGCAACAGCTGCTGCAACCGGGTGCCCGCTGCCGGTGTAACCATGACCAAGCACGCCGATCTTGTGGCTTTCGTCCGCGATCGGCTGATAGACCGTGTCGTTGATCAGCAGCGCGGAAATCGGCTGGTAGGACGACGACAAGGCCTTGGAGAGGGTCATCATGTCCGGCTGCAGATTGTAGGTTTCCGTGCCGAACATGTTGCCGGTCCGGCCAAATCCGCAGATCACCTCATCGGCGACGAAGAGAATGTCATATTTCTTCAGAACCGGCTGAACTGCTTCCCAGTATCCGTCCGGCGGCACGACCACGCCACCGGCCCCCATCACCGGCTCCGCAAAGAAGGCCGCGATCGTTTCCGGGCCTTCGGCCAGGATCAGGTCTTCCAGGTCCTGCGCACAGCGCCTTGCGAAATCCGCCTCGCTTTCACCGTCCTTTTTCATGGTCCGGTAGTGCGGGCAGGTGGTGTGCAGGATCTGCGGCAGCGGCAGGTCGAACGAGCGGTGGTTGTTGGGCAGGCCCGTGAGACTGGCCGAGGCGATGGTGACACCGTGGTAACCGCGCACGCGCGAAATGATCTTCTTGCGCTCCGGCTGGCCAAGCGCATTCGACCGGTACCAGATCAGCTTGATTGCCGTGTCGTTGGCCTCAGACCCGGAGTTGGTGAAATAGGCCTTCGACATCGGCACGGGTGCCATCTCGACCAGCTTTTCCGCCAGCTCGATCGACGGTCCATGGCTCTTGTAGGTGAAGGTGTGGTAGTAGGGCAGCTTCTCCATCTGCCGAGCGGCCGCATCGACCAGGCGCTTTTCACCGAAGCCGACGGCAACGCTCCAGAGACCGGCCATGCCTTCGATGTAACGCTTGCCGTTGATATCCTCCACATAGATGCCCTCGCCCTTCTCGATCACCAATGCGCCTGTCTCTTCCTGACGGCGGGCGTCGGCGTAGGAATGGAGCTGGAATGCCGTGTCGCGGGCTTCAAGGGAATTCGGCAGCTGTGCCATGAAGGGTCTCGTCTCAAATGCGGTTGGAAAGATCCGGCCGCAGGCGACTCAAAGGTTCCTGCGCGGTGGAGCACACGGTAGGCCATAGCCTGACAAAATTGAAGAGATTGCTTGGGACGATTTTTCCTGCAAACGAACCTCGAAAGGCCGGAGCCACATGCGAGGTATCGCAAGTCGCGATCTTTGGCTGAAGACCTTTTTGCCTGTGAGGGCCGTCACATGTCTCCGGGGCTCAGTCGGGCTACTTACATCTTGTCCGCAGAAACGGACACACCACTGGCAGGAGCAACCCTCAAGCAGATGGCCGGTGGAGCAAACGGGCGGAGGCAGAAAGCTTCCGCCCGTCCGCTTTTCGGCCAACCCGGGATCGCCTACCGCACATTCAATTTGTCGCAGAAAGCGCGCGCCGCTCCGGCATGGCTTCGTCCGCTGTCCAGAGCGCAACTTCGAGCTCCTGCACGCGCCCCCTGATTGCGACGGCTTCCCTGCGTGGCGGCATTCCCAACATCTCACCACCTGCCTCGGCGGCTTTCGTCAGGGCGGTGGAAAGGACGACCGAAGCGCCACGTGACTTGCCAACTTCCATCAGCCTGCTGGCCACATTCACGCAGTCGCCGGTTGCCGCGATCTGCTGCTGGTTCTCATGCCCCAGACGCGACAGCACCACCGGACCAAAATGGCCGCCAAGGCGTACGTCGCGAATTTCGGCGTCGAGCCCGGAGGCAAGGATCCAGCCACGCACGGCAACGACGAGATCAAAGGCACAGCGACAGGCGTCAGCGGCATCCTTTGGTCCGGCGTCCGGAATGCCGAATCCGATCATCACCCCGTCTCCCATGAAATCCAGTACCAGCCCCTTGTTGCGCGCGGCCTCATTGACGACCAGCGTATGAAAGGCCTTCAGAACATCCCGGGTTCGCGCAGGACCCAGTTTTTCCGAAAGGGCGGTGTATCCGGCCAGATCAATGAACAGGATCGCAACCGGCTGCTCCCGCGGGACCAGCAGAAAGCCGGGATCATCGGCAATACGCCGGGCAAGATCCGGCGCCTGAAACCGGCTGAGAGCCTCCCGGGCCGCCACCAGCCGGCGCACCCGGAACCACTCGAAACCTTCCCTCAGCACAGCAAGCGCGACAACCGGCGGCACGCTTGCCGCAATCGGCAATGCCGCGTTGAGCCAGATGCCCTGGTTGAAACAGATGACGACGACAGTCAGCCAACCCAGCAATAGCAGTAGGTAAACGATGGTTGCGCTGGCCAGCGGCAGGAACACGACAACGGCCATGCCCAGTAGCGTAATGGAAACGGCAGCGAGTGCATCGAAACTGCGGACCCGGCTGTCGCGTAGCAGAACCGATCCGTCCAGCAGGTTGGCAATCCCCGTCGACAGGACCTCCACCCCAGGCAGGATAGGGTCGAACGGAGATGAAAACCGGTCACCAACAGCCGACGCGGTGACACCAAGAAGCACCAGACGACCGCCAAGAGCTGCCTTGGCGGCTGCGGCGTCCTGAAGAAGCGATTGCGCGCTGACGGTTCTGATGGTGCCGCCCTTGCCATAATAGTTCAGCGGTTGCTGCCACTGCAGATCCAGCGACTGCACTCGCCCGGAAATCCGGATACCTTCCGCGGTCACCGATGGAGGTGCACCCAGGAACCCGGCAACAGCCAGCATGCCAAACGAGGGAGCCAGTCCCTTGTCGGTCTTGAAAATAAGAGGGATATGGCGCGGTGTGCCGCCGGCATCGGTCGAGACATTGACGAGGCCGACGCTGGCTGCTTCCGCAAAGGCTTCAAACGGGCGCAACTCGGTTTCGGGAGCCGGCACCAGTACCGCCGCAGCCCTTTCAAGCGGGAACTGGCCACCGGCCGCAATCACCGTAGGCAGAGAAGCAAGCGCCGTCGCAAGGCCGGTGTCTGCTGCCTCGTTCGATTTTCCCATCAGCAGAATGTCGATGGCCAGGGCCTTGGCGCCTGCGTCCCGTATCCGGTCGACCAGCTCGGTCAGAAACACCCTGTCGACCGGATAGTGACCGGCTGCGGCCACCGTCTGATCGTCTATGGCCACGATCACCACATCCTGCGGCGCTTCGCGCGGTCCCTTGATGTGGATACGAAGATCGAGAAGCACCGTTTCCAGCCGGTCAAGCACGCTTGCCCGTCCGGCAACATGGCCCAACGCCAGGGAGCCTGCCCAGACGGCCCCGACGATCATCGCCAGGACCACGAGACAGACGTAGAGCTTCAGTTTCATTGACCGAAACGGGACATAAGCCCTGCGGCCCTTTCCGCTGACCATGTGGCCGGTGCGAAGGGAAGGCCCGGGGCGACGTCCGCTCCTTCACCGGCTGCGAGCAGCACCGTATCGCTGCCATCCGGCCGGGACACCGACACGTGACCGCGCAAAACGAAGACTGACGTGCGCTCCGGCCCGACATCCACCGCGTAGATCGTGCCACGAACGGCGGCAATGGCGTGAGGGGTTCGCACCTGGAACGGGCCACTGCCCGGCTCGACCTCGATCAGCATCGCATCGGTTTCGAGATCGACGTCTTCCGGGCGCGTGGCGCCTGCGGCGGTGTCGATGTTGAAAGCACTGGCTGCTTCTGCTTCGATCACGAGACCGTTCGCGCACTGATACACAGTCCTGGGCGGATCCTGGACCTGTGTGCGTTCGCAGCCGTTCACATTTTGCGCCATGACCGTGGAAGAAGCTGCGAGCATCAACCCGATCAGGGTTCCGGCCAATTTCAATCGTCTTGTTGACATTGCAATCCCGATAGGCTTGTCAATTTTAGGTAAGGCATCGCCGTGAGATACCACCATGGTATGACACAACAACCGTTGTAACCACCGTTGTACTGGTGCTCGCATCACACGAGAAAGAGAGAATATGGCTACCGAAGAGAGTTTGAATAAGGAAAAGCTCCTGGGACAGAGCTTTATTTTCGAAGCGCTGGATGACGAGAGCCGCAAGGATCTGGCCGCTTTCGCACATGTCAAACGCTACACCGCAGGCGATATCATTTTCGACATGGGAACGCCGGGGCAAAGCATGATGGCAATTGCGGAAGGCTCGGTGCGCGTCAGCATGCCGACGCCCAGCGCCCGCGATGTGACCTTGTCGGAACTGCATCCCGGCGACATCTTCGGCGAAATTGCCCTGCTCGATGGCGGCGAGAGGTCAGCAAACGTGCGCGCCTTGACCAACTGCAAGCTGGTCGTGGTCGAACGGAGGTCTCTGCTTGAAGTGCTCAATCGCGATCCGGCTCTTTCCATCCGGCTGATCGAGCTGCTTTGCCAGCGCGTTCGCCGGTCGGACGAACGGATGATGGAAATCGGTTTTCTCGGTCTGCCGGAACGTCTCGCCCGCCTGCTGCTCCGCATCACCGTGACCGCTCCCGGCACTGAAGAAAAGCCGCTGACCAAACTGTCGCTCTCCCAGTCGGAAATCGCAGAGATGATCGGCAATACGCGAGAGACAGTGAACCGGTGCCTGCGCAAGTTCCAGAAAGCAGACCTGATCGACCTCAAGGAAGGCTGGCTGATCATCCGGAACCGGGAAGGCCTGGAGGACGTCGCGGACTTCGTGTGAGGAACACGAGAGCCGTTTTGGCCAGAACTCGGGACGCGCTGGCTGTCATCAGACAGCCGATGTCGGGGCAGTGTCGCGCGTCACAGGCCTCGGCGAATGATCTCTCCTAGGTAAGAGGGACAGGCGAACACCACTTCGCCTTCACCAAGCCAAAGGAAGATCCAGATGTTCAGGAAAACCATCTTCACCGCCGTTGCCGCCGCAGCCCTGGCAACCACGACCTTCGCCCCTGCCGCCTTTGCCGGTGGCTATGGAAAAAGCAACCACAAGGGCTATCAGCACCAATGGGCTTTTGGCGCTCGCGATGCGGTTGTGACGCGGCATATCGACTGGTGCTTTGGCCGCTACAACTCCTATCGTGTTTCCGACAACACGTTCCAGTCCGGGCAAGGCTCGCGCCTGCAGTGCTCCTCTCCGTTCATTAGCCGCTGACCATTCGGCTGACAGGAGACATTTGCCGGCAAAGCGGGCAGAGCACGGAGATCATATCCCGGTTCTGCCCCGCCGGAATGCGCTTCCGACAAGAGCCAAAATCAGATGCCGTTCTCTTCAAGAAAGCGATGGATTGCACCAAGGCACATCTGCCAGGCAGGTTCCCGATCGACCAGAATGTGATTTCGGCTTTCCAGCGCCACGAATTGCGCACCCGGGATGCCTGCCGCAACAGCCTGGCCGAGTTCCAGCGGAATGCGCTGATCGTATCTGGAGTGCAAAACGATTGTCGGCGCCTTTACCTGCCCAAGGCGGTGGCGGACATCGATACGGCCGAAGGCTTCCTGAAACCGCGCCGCATTTTTCGGCGAGGTTGTCTGACGCTGAAAATCGTCGAACCAATCCAGGGTTTCCGCACTGGCATCCGGCATGAAGGTTTGTGTGAAAATATGCCGGTAGGCCGGATTATCCGTTCCCCAGCCAAGTTCCGTCAGCGTGATCACCGCTTCGCGCCGGGCCTGTTCCTCCGGTGAGGCGAGATATCGCCAGCCGGCAGCATACCCACTGATCAGGATCAATCCGGAAACGCGCTCGGGATGACGCACGGCGTATTCAACCGACACGGCACAGCCCTGAGAAATACCCACCAGCGGAAACCGCTCCAGCCCCAGGGTATCGGCAACGACCTCAAGATCCTCGACAAAGGCGTCGAACCCGAGATCGTCCACATCCCAATCGGACAGACCGCAGCCTCTCTCGTCGTAACGGATCAACGTACGGCCGCGGGAGAGCTCTGCAAAGCTTCTGCCCCAGATCGGGCTCGACCAGTCGAACTCCAGGTGGTTCAGCCAATTGGCCGCCTTCAGAATAGGTGGGCCGGACCCGATGCTCGCATAGGCGATCCTGGTGCCGTCTGCCACGTCGCAAAATCCGATATTCTGCGCCCTGAGCGCATGGGCACGGGCCTTGCGAACCCTGTCTGCGGGGTCGGCCGAACTCGTCTCGGCAAGCACGACGTGGTCAGACAAAAGACCTGGGGGTGATGTGCCCCGCTGAAGGCCTGCCGGTGACGGATCACTTCGCATTCGCTGGTGCGCCTCTGCACCTTCCGGGTCGGCTTCCAGCCACAGTCGCTGCCACTTCCGACTGGCAGCCGGGCCAACATCCCTGTGGGTCGCCAGACGCCTGTAAACTTCCACCTGCGCCAGATGGACGTCCTCACGTTCAGCCGTCAGCCAGGCATCGAAAGCCTCGTCCCCGGCACCGTCCAGGCCGTCCAGCAACATATTCCCGAGCCGTGTGGCCATGTCCTCAAGCTCGATGACACCAAGCATCCCTACCTGGTTCCGAAGCCTTGCGTGAATATCGAGAATGTCGATACCGATGCCTTCAGCATCGAACTGGACGCGTTCGCGGTCGGCGATGATGCGCAACCGGTCCGGCGTATCCACCGCCCGCCGCAGCTTGCTGAGCGCCCAGCGCAGCGCCGCTTTCGGGTCGTCCGGAAGGTCCCAGAACAGCTCACACAATCGCTCACGCCGATGCGGCCGCCCCGTCGCGACCAGAAACGCCAGAAGCGCCCGTGCCTTCTTGGAGGCCGGCAGAACAATTTCCTGCCCCATGGCCCTGACGCGCAGTTCCCCAAGGAGCGAAATTTCCAGCGCCTGGGACATGTATGTCTCTGAACTCACTTTGGAAAAACACTTCGCGTCTTTGTAGCACCTAAAAGAAGGCTGGTAAAACAAACCTGTCAGAACTACCGCCTGCGCCTTCGCCAATTGCCAGGTGCTACGTCCATTAACCGGAATTCCGTTATTACCCCTGGGCCTGCACCCAGCCGAGATGACCCATCACCCGCCAAAACGATCCTGAAATCGGATCAAAACGAATTATTATTGCTAAGTTTCATCGCCGCAAAAATTCTTTTCAAAGAATCAGGAAATGCGCCTTGTTTTGGACACGGTTTCAACTTAGGTAACGGTCATCGATATTGTTTGTCGAACTTTGTGACTGCGCGGTTTTCCGTGTTCTGAACGATCTTCCCATCAACGTCGACCTAACCGCGCCGCCCCGCATACCGTGAGGCGCGCAAACTACCATGACCGATTGAAAGGAAATCGTTATGCCAGTAGGTACCGTAAAATTCTTCAACACCACCAAAGGCTTTGGCTTCATTCAGCCGGAAGATGGCGCTGCCGACGTGTTCGTGCACATCTCCGCTGTAGAGCGCGCAGGCATGCGCAGCCTGGTCGAAGGCCAGAAGGTCAGCTTTGAAGTTGTCCAGGACCGCCGTTCCGGCAAGTCCGCTGCTGACAACCTTCAGGAAGTCTAATTCTGCATCCAACTCTGTTCGGTGACCACGGATGTACTGGCACCGGGCAGCAGGATGAATGGAAAAGGCCGGGGTAACTCCCGGCCTTTTTTGCAACTACCACCAGTGAACGGTTGGAGACGTGCAGATGACTTCGTCCAAGGACAATGAAAGCCCGCTTCGCACACGACGGGAAACTGCGGAAAGCAAAGCGGAAACAACGCGTCGGGTCGCGCGTGAAATCAATGAGGCCGAGACATCTGCCCGCGATGCCAAGACGGCCCGGCTGAAAGCTGCAAGACTGGCGAACCAGGACAAGCAGGCTACTTCCGCCACGAATACCGCCAAGGGCAAGTCAGCCCCAGCAAAACCCCGCAAACCCATTGTGCCCAAAGCCTGACGCCAGGTTTCATTCCTCTTTTTCCAGGGGCTTCTTGAGGGCACTTTCGGCAAGGCGAGCGAAACGGGCATTCAAAATGGATCGCCCCGATTGCCGTTCGGCGATCGCTTCTGTTTCTCCGGCCAAAGCTTCGGAACCATGGCACACCGTCAGGCAGTCGCCAGTTCCATGACCTGCGCCGGCTCTCTGCAACCGGGAAAGAGCTCGTATTCTACGTGTTCCACAACTGCAAATCCCAAAGATCCGTAAAAGGCGACTGCGCCCGCGCTGGCGCATAGCACCGTGACCTGCAGCCGCCTTGCGCTCGAACCTTGACGCTGAACATGCCGGATCAATCTGCGTCCAGTCCCCGATCTCTGGAACGCCTGGCTGATGTAACAGCCCCAGACATAGACAGTTTCCCCGCGAGCTGCGTAGACGCAGCTTCCGACGATCCGATCGTCATGAAACGCGAGGACCACCCGTTCATCCGTCGCAGGCAGAATGCCACCCAGATCTTCTCCGGCAAGGGATTCGACCATCGCGGTGGCAGTGTCGCTACCCAATTGTTCCTGGTAGGTTTCCGCCAACAAGTCGCAAGAAAAGCCCTGAGACGGGATCTGGGCAGGCCGTCTGATAGATCGCCATCAGACGCAAATTCGACCAGTTCCACCACGTTTCCTGTTCCTGGTTCATCAGGCAATCACAGATGAGGAACACCTCTTCTCGCGCACGGGCAGAACCGGTTCTCCAGCAGCCTAACGGTGGCTTGAACCGAATGTTTTTTCAAGCAGCGTCGAGTTGGAACCAGAAGCAGCTTCGCCAACCGCTTCAAGTTGATCCTGCGTGGTCATGCGCTCGTACGCTTCCCCATCGGACTGTATGCGATACTGCGGCATGCCATCGCGAGCAGGCAACCTGCCTGTCACACGATACGTCAGGCCGGACATGCCCTTGCCACCGAATACGTTTTTCAGGCGCACGGCCTGCCCTATCCTGAAACTGTGGTCCGAAGAGCCACCCGAGGCTCTGCCCTGGCTGGTATTTGTGACCGTTTTCCTGGTCATGATAACTGGGTATCCTTTGATTTGAAGAATTCGCCGGCTGAGATCCGCCAAGTGACGCTATGCTATCGACAGATACGTGTATCAGCCTGTTCAATCGGCATACGGTGGCCACTTCCGTAAACTGTCCTTGATCCGAGAAGGCCAAATGCATGACGGAAAGCGGTAAACATCTGCGCCGCCAAATGTGTCATGACCGGTTTCGCGGGTACACTTGTCCAGGGAGGGCGCAGGCCTAAGCAGCACCCTGACAAGGAAAAAATACACTTATGTACTTTGAATTTTCATGACAAAATAGGCGGTGAGATTGATTTTTATTTTGTTCCGCGCTTATTTTTCTAATTTTCAGCATACACATTTTACAATAATAATCAAACATCAAAATATTTTGAGATTTTATTTCTTCCAATTCTTTTGGAATGACCCGAAACGCCCCCTTCTTATAGGGACGATCCAAGCCGGGCGACCGTAATCACCTGCCCAAGAACATGCGGCATGTGTCATCGGAAACAAGATCCGATTTCCCGGATCAGGCACATTGGGATTCGGCAAATCACCCGCTGACGACCTGGCCTTTAAACGACATTAGCCCCCACGAGAACCTGTCCGGTCCATCGCATGGAAAGCGGGAATCCAAAGCACGAATGTAGCTATTGCGGAAACGGCAAATGCTGAAATTGCTTCCTGGAAACTGTCCAGACAGACCGACAACGCTTCAGCGCAACACACACAGGTGCAAGCAGATCAAATACTGATGGTGCGGGAAAAGTGGCGCACCGGGGAGGATTCGAACCCCCGACCCCCAGATTCGTAGTCTGGTGCTCTATCCAGCTGAGCTACCGGTGCGTATTTGCGAAGATCTTGTCATCTCGGTTGAACCTGCCGATGACCGGTCTTGGCGCTGCGGGGCGTGTCGTGTGCCCCGGACAGGGCGCTTACCTACTGCGGTCCGATGGGGATTGCAAGAACCTTTTTGAACTTTTTTTCAAAGAACTGTCATACAGTTCGGAAAGCCGCAGAACTCCTCGAGACTTAGCGGTGAATAAGATCGCCCTTCCCACTCATGGCTTGCGGTCAGGAACCTCGAAACAGAAACATGTGCCGGTCCGGTTGTCTTCCAGCCGCACCGATCCGCCATGCGCCTTGAGCAATTCGGCGACAATCGCCAGCCCGAGACCGACGCCGCCGTTTTTCGAACCACTGTGAAATGCCCTGAACAGTGCCTTGCGGATATTCTCCGGAATGCCCGGCCCCGTGTCGGAAACCCGGACGCGGACGCAAGTGCCCTCACGCTCGGCCTCGATGGTGATCCGGCGAACCAGCGTTTCGTCCTTTTCCGCCTCCAGCGCCTGAAAGGCATTGCGGACGAGATTGAGCATCACACGGAAGATCTGTTCCGGATCGGCGTCGATCTCGATTTCCACCGGCACCTTGTTATCGAAACGCACTGTGGCATGATCCACGAGACCCAGCACATCCGCCACGTCGTCACCGACACGCCTCAGCGCCAACAGGCGGCGCTGCGGTGCCCGTTCCTGGGCCTTGCCGTAGGACATCACCGCCTGGGTGTAACCGACCGCCCTGTCGAGTGTTGCCAGGATCTTGGGGGCAAGGCGCTTGACCGTCGGGTCCGGCACATGCTCCAGGCGCTCCAGAAACAGCTGCGCAGAGGCCAGCAGGTTGCGGAGGTCGTGATTGATCTTGGAAACAGCCAAACCGAGGTCAGCAAGCCTCTGCTTTTGATGAAGCGCCCTTGAAAGAGCCTCCTCCATGCCCGCCAGACGGATTTCGGCGTCGCCGAGCTCGTCGCGGCGGCCGGAAATCGACATGATGCGCGAAGTGTCTTCCGGGCTTTCGGCAAACCGTTCCATGGAGCGCGTCAGGCGGCGCAGCGGCCGGATGAACAATGCCCTGAGGGTGATGTAGACAAGGCTGGCGGTGATGATCGAAATCACCAGCGACAGTGCAAGAATGCGGCCGGAGAAGGCCAGCATGTCCTGTTGCAGAAGGCGTACGGGCAGGACCACATCGACATGCTCGGTATGGCCCATCTGGCCGACACCGATGATGCGCATGGCGCCGTCGCCGCGATAGGTGAGGATCTCGAAACTGTGCAGGATGGCCGACCAGGGGGTGACTTCGGCCATGTCGACAACGAAGTCCATCTCGCCCGGCACATTGCTCATGGCGATCAGGCTGCGCCGCGAGCCTTCGTCGAGGGAAATCGCGAGAGCACCGGTCGTGCGCAGCAGTTCTTCCTGAAGACGCGGGGCGATGGTGTTGGTTTCCGCAAGCACAGAGGCCGCGACACCTGCCGTGGTCAGCCGGTCGGTGAGCCAGGTGTTCCGAAAATTCGCGATCGAAGGCACATAGATGAGGATTTCCGCGAGCATCACGAAAAGCACCGTCATCAACAGGAGTTTGCCCGACAGGCCGCCAAATCGATAATGCCCGAAGCCATCGCCGGAAGAAGCGGGCGTGGCGGCGGGTTCTTGCGGGACAGCCGATCCTTGCGGCGCGCCCTCATGTTTCATGTCACGTCTTTCCAAATCCCAAGGCCCCGGCCCCGCATCAGCGATGGTACCACAGCTTCTCTAAAACAGACGGCACCAGCGGTCACCCGAACAGACGCAGGAAACCGATCGCTTTGCGCAGCCAAGCATTTTTGGGCGCTTCCGAATAGTAAGAAATTGCCGCACGGCGTACGAGTTCACCCAGTGTCGGATAGGGTGCAATGAACCCGGCAAGGTCCTTCATGGTCATCTTCTTCGACAGGGCGAGCGACAGAAGATTGATGACCTCCCCGGCCTGGGCACCTACGATATCCGCGCCAAGCAGCCTGCCGCGCGGGCCGGCAATCAGCTTCAGGCGGCCATTCGTGAGGCCTTCTGCCTGCGCCCTGTCATTGCCGGCATAGTCCGCCGTCAGCACCTTGACCTTGTGGCCATAGCGCGAGCGGGCCTCGGCTTCGCTCAGGCCGACATGACCAAGTTCCGGCGATGTGTAGGTAACCCAGGGCACAATGTCGCTGGTCATGGAGACCGGCAGCCGGAACAGGATGGAGCGAATCGCAAGACCTGCCTGATAGCCGGCGACATGCGTAAACTGCAGACCACCGGCAACGTCGCCAATGGCATAGACGCGCCGGTTGCTCGTTCGCAAACCCTTGTCGATCGCAATGCCTTTCCGGTCATGATCGATGCCGGCTTCTTTCAGGCCGAGACCGTCGACGTTGGGCGCACGGCCGGTCGCCACCAGCAGATGAGAGGCCTCCACCGTGACCGGCTTTCCGTCCGCTCCCTTCGCACTGATCACAAGCCCCGCACCGGATCGCCCGACCTTTTCGACCGCCGTCTGTTCCAGAATGTCGATGCCTTCGGCACGCAGGGTATCCAGCACCAAAGCCGCCAGTTCCGGATCGTCCTTGCCAAGAGCCTTCTGGGCTTCTAACACGGTGACTTTCGAACCAAGACGTCGGTGGGCCTGCGCCATTTCAAGACCGATTGGTCCGCCGCCGATAATCGCCAGATGCTCCGGACGATCGCGTAGCTGGAACAGGGTTTCATTGGTCAGATAGGGAACGTCCTCGAGGCCCGGAATAGGCGGAACGAAAGCGGAGGACCCCGTTGCGATGACAAAACGCCGGGCCTTGATACGGACTGCACCGGCCAACACCTCATCGGATCCGGTGAACCTTGCCGTCTCGCGCAGGACGGTGACGCCGAGGCCTTCGAAGCGTTCCTGGGAATCATGCGGCTCGATGGCGGCGATGACCTTGCGGACATGATCGTTCGCTACGGCAAAATCGACTTCCGGCTTGTCGCCATGCACTCCAAACCGGCTCGCCGCTTCCTGCGTATGCGCGGCCCTGGCGGCGGCCAGAAGCGCCTTGGAGGGCACACAGCCGTAGTTCAGGCAATCGCCGCCCATGAGCCCCTTTTCGATCAACACCACCTCAACGCCAAAGGCCGCCGCGGCCGCGGCAACGGACAGGCCGGCGGAGCCTGCGCCAATCACGCAAATGTCCGGGGTCAGCAAATTGGCCATGACGGGCTCCGATTCGGCAGGAAACTGGCGGAAAGTTTAACGATTGCGGACTTTTTTCAAGATCACCGGAATGAGGCTGGCGATTCCGAGCGCAAAAAACGCCACCAGCAGCTGTGGTGTTACCAGGGCAGCAACGTCGATCTGACAGGTTCCGGACGCCGCGCAGCCGGGGTTGGCGGCTTCCTGTGCCGCGATGACACTGTCGAGGCCGGAACCGATGAAGGTGAAGGCAAAGGTGCCTGGAATGATGCCGACAAAAGTGGCAACCGTGTAGGAGGGCAACGGCATCTTGAAGATTGCCGGGGCGATGTTGACCAGCCAGAAAGGGAATACCGGTGTCAGCCGCAGGAACAGGAGGTAGTGAAACGCATCCTTGCGAAACCCTTCGGCCAGACGGGCAAGGAAGGGGCCGGCCCGATTGGTGAGCACCTCACCGAAGGAGGATCTTGCAACAAGAAAGACGGCGCAGGCGCCGATCGTCGCGCCCAGAACCGTTGCGAAACCGCCAATTACCCAGCCAAACAGAAAGCCGCCCGCGATGGTCAGCAAGGATGCCCCGGGAAACGACAGGGCGACCGCCACGGTATAGATGGCCACATAGGCGAGAATGGCGAGCACCAGGTTCTGCTCGACGTAACCGGCAAGGTCCTGCCGCTGCATGATGAGGTTCGACAAGGTCAGCTGCTTGTGCAGGCCAAGCGCGAATCCGAGCACCATCAGGCCTGCGAGAACCGCCAGTGGAAGCCACTTTCTGAGCCTTTCGGCTGCCGTGCGTTCCTGCGTCTTTCCGCCGGTCTGCCCCGTGTCCTTCGGCGGCGTCATCCTGTTGGCCTCGTCACCCAGCATCCACTCTTCCATCAGCTCGCTTCTTGTCGCAGGGGCGCCCTGCTTTTTTGTTCTGATAGGCAGATGTACCTTAAACCTCGTAAAAAGAACTGTGCTTCACTGATAAGTGACGCTTGCCCGTTTCAGGTTCACCTGTGCGTGATCGAAAGGAAAACGCAGAATCTTAGGCGTGCAAAGTTGACTTGAGGCGGCATGGCCCTTATAAGCGCGCTCGACCGGGACATGCATTCGGACCCAAGGCTGGAAAAGCCGCGCTCTTCATGGCGCTTCGGGTGCTTCCTCCAAAGAATTTAAAAAATGAACAAGGGCCGCGCTCTTAGCCGCGCGGGGAAGAACAATGAAGCGTACGTATCAACCGAGCCGTCTTGTCCGCAAGCGTCGCCACGGCTTCCGCGCACGTATGGCCACCAAGAATGGCCGTCAGGTGCTTGCTCGTCGCCGCGCGAAGGGTCGCAAGAGCCTCAGCGCCTAATCGGCGACCAGCCCGCAGTGCGCCGGGTTGGCGGCGACTGCCAACACCAATCCGCCGCTATGGACACTTTGAAAAAGCGCTCCGAATTCCTGGCGGTCGCCAAAGGCGGCCGGCTGGGCCGGCGCGCTTTTGTCGTTCAGGGCTTGAACCGCGACAGCGACGACGCGTCGCGGGTTGGCTACACGGTTACCAAGAAAACCGGCAATTCGGTTATGCGCAGCCGCATAAAGCGGAGGCTTCGAGCCGCCGTGGCCGAACTTGCGCCCGAAGATATCCCGCAAAAGGCGGATTTCGTGCTTGTCGCTCGCGACAGCGCACTCACTCTTCCCTTTGAAAAAATCGTTGCAGACCTTAAGTCTGGCCTGAGCCAGGTGCTGGATCCGCAAACGCCGCGCGGACGGGGAAAACCGCGCCGGCAGGGCTCGCAGCCCAATCGAAACAGCGCAGGAAACAGGGGTAAATCCAGTTGATTTCTGAAAACCGCAACACGATTCTCGCGATCGTTCTGTCCCTGATTGTTCTGCTCGGCTGGCAATATTTCGTTGCCGCGCCTCAGTTGGAACGCCAGCAGGCCGAACTTCAGGCCCAGCAGGAGGCCGCTCAAAAGGCCGCGACCGGCACAACAAACCCGGATGCACCGCAACCGACCGGTTCGCAGGGCGCCAACACCGCGGCACCGGCGGCCGGGCAACAGGCCGCCTTTGCCAACCGGGATACTGCGCTTGCCGTTTCCCAGCGCGTGACCATCGATACGCCCAGCCTTGAAGGGTCGCTCAATCTGAAAGGCGGCCGCCTCGACGATATACGGCTGAAGGACTATCACGAGACCGTCGACAAGAGCAGCCCGACCATCGTGCTGTTCTCACCGTCCGGCAGCCCCAAGCCCTACTACGCTGATTACGGCTGGGTCGGCGATCCGGGTTCGAACATCGCCCTGCCCGGCCCGGATACCATCTGGTCCATCGACGGCGAGACGACACTGACCCCGTCGACACCCGTGACACTGTCCTGGGACAATGGTGCGGGCCTCACTTTCAAGCGCACCTTCTCTGTCGACGACAACTACATGTTCACCGTCAATCAGGCGGTCGAAAACACTGGCGCCGACGCGGTAACGCTCTATCCCTACGGCCTGATCGCTCGAAAGGGCATGCCGGAAACCAAGGGTATCTACATTCTCCATGAAGGTCTGCTCGGCGTCTTCGGCGCGGAAGGCCTCAAGGAAGTCGATTACGACGATCTGATGGAAGAAAGCTCCATCCGGCCGGCCAAGGTCGACCAGGGCTGGCTCGGCATCACCGACAAGTACTGGGCCGCGACGCTCATCCCGACCCCGGGTCAGGAATTCCAGCCGGGCTTCAGCCACTCCGCCACCACCGACGTCTTCCAGGCCGACTATCTCGGCAACGGTGTGACCATTGCAGGCGGTTCGACCGGCGAAAGCAGCTCGTATCTGTTTGCCGGCGCCAAGGAAACCAAGGTTCTCGACGGTTACGAGGAAGCGCTCGGCATCGAACGGTTCGAACTCCTCATCGACTGGGGCTGGTTCTACTTCCTCACCAAACCGATGTTCTTCGCGATCGACTGGTTCTTCCACCTGTTCGGCAACTTCGGTGTCGCCATCCTGGTCGTCACCGTTATCGTCAAGCTGATCTTCTTCCCGCTGGCCAACAAGTCCTACGTCTCCATGAGCAAGATGAAGCTCGTGCAGCCGCAAATGACGGAAATTCGGGAGAAATATTCCGACGACCGGCAGAAGCAGCAACAGGCGTTGATGGAGCTCTACAAGAAAGAGAAGATCAACCCACTGGCCGGCTGTCTGCCGATCCTGGTGCAGATCCCGGTGTTCTTCGCACTCTACAAGGTGCTGTACGTCACCATCGAAATGCGCCACGCACCGTTCTTCGGCTGGATCCAGGATCTTTCGGCACCGGACCCGACCACCATCTTCAACCTGTTCGGCCTGATCCCCTGGGATCCGCCGCAGATGCTGATGCTGGGCGTCTGGCCGCTGATCATGGGGATCACCATGTTCATCCAGATGAAGATGAACCCGGCTCCGCCCGATCCGACACAGCAGATGATCTTCACCTGGATGCCCGTGATCTTTACCTTCATGCTGGCCTCTTTCCCGGCCGGTCTGGTGATCTACTGGGCATGGAACAACACCCTGTCCGTGACGCAGCAGTATGTGATCATGCGCCGTCAGGGAGCCAAGGTGGAGCTCTGGGACAATCTGGGGGCGCTCTTCAAACGCAAGAAACCGGCTCCCGACGACAAGAACTGAGGAATTCAGTTCCCCGGCAGTTGCCTGAAAACATTAAGCCCCGCCAACCGGCGGGGCTTATTCATTGAGAGGCAGGTCATCGACTCTTTTCATGTTCCGATGATGCACCCTGGCTTCCGTCGGCATGACATTGCCGGCTTTGTCCCGCTCCGCCTGTCGAGTGAATGTTCGGCATGGAAATGACCGGCAAGAGTTCGCCATTTCTCGACAAGACCCAGCGTTGACCACTTCAAGGCCCGTGCGAGCGCAGTGACGGGCGTCACTGGCCATTTGGCCCCTCTTCCATCAAATTGTCTGCCAGAGACGCAACAGCTTGTGCGGCCGGGTGCCCGCAGCCGAAAGCGCCTGCTCAATATCCGGTGCCACAGCAAAGCCAGCCAACACCTGAAACAGAAACCGGCACACAAAGCGTGCGCCTGATCCCTTTTGTGCGGCCGCAAGCATGGCCACATCGTGGAGAACGTGAACATGTACGCAGACTACGACGCCTTCAAAGCAGCGGTTGAACCTCACTGGCAGCGTTACTGGGACGACAACGCGTGGGTTCAAAGCTGGTCCAACTGGCAGGATCGGGACAAAATGGACCAGTTTTGCCAGGCTGCTTACAATCTCTACAGGGCTGCGGCAAATAACCGATTGCCATACACCTTGCTTGGCGGCACCGGTATCCGGATGTGCAAAAACCTGATCGCAAACTTCGGTGTGACGGCTGCCAGCGGCATCCAGGAAGACGTAACCAGGAAGCATGTCCGGACGGAACAAAGAGCCCGCAACGATGGCAAAGGCACGCACACGGACGCGAACAAGAATATCATCCCTCCCGTGCCCGTCACAGGAGGCGCCATCCTGAGTGAAAAGAAGTGGACGCCTCTTCTCAACGATGCACTCATCATCGGTGCGATCACTGCCCACAAGACCTTCAGTCTGACGCTGGAAACCGCTGAGGCCGGCCTTTTTCGCCAATGCGGCGAGGATTTGCTGGACGAAGAGGTCCCGAAACTGCAGAAGATTCTGCCGCATGTGACCAACCGGAGAAATGCAGAGCACCTTGTGAAGGGAACCGTGGACTATCAAAAGAACCACTGGAAGGAGTTCATGAACCGGAACGCCGGCATGTTCTGGACCTTCGGACAGTACACGGACAGACAAACCAACAGGAAAGCATCATTCCAGAACCCGCGTGTGCTGGCGCGCGAACTGCTTGGCCTGGCGTTTTTCGGCTATCAGCCTGCGTTCGGACAAGGTGAGCTCTATTTCAAGCCACCGCAGGACAACGCCCCGGACCCGACATTCCAAGCCTATGTGAGAGGGCTTAATGATATCGGATTTCACGAAGGCAACAGACACACACGTATCAGGTTGATGTCGAGAATCTCCGAATTCCTGTTCAACGACCCGAGGGCAGTCCAAATGCCGCAGGACAGGGCTTATGGTGAAAGGCGTGTCGAAGCCCGGGTTCGCATTCCCACCTGAACACGACTCCAGAAACCGGCACCACCTGTCCGGTCCACTTTCGACGGGGTTCTTGACCGACCCGAAGAACCCCACTCACGCAGGTTTTTTCGAGTCGTCGCCTACCACGCACCCCCGCAGCCCTCGATGTGAAAAACGCAGGCAAGTGCCGTCTTTAGGCCTCGTTTCCATCATGACAGTGCCCGCTTTGCCCGACACGGTTCGAGATATATTTCCGGAGGTGTCCCTTGCGCGTGCTCAAAATCCTTTCCGCCCTCGTCCTGCTTCTGACTGCCGCCGCCTTTGTTTACGGATTTGCCGGTTATCTCGATGCCCGAGCCGATGCCTTTCGCCTGTCCGCGCGCCGACAGGCTGATTGCCGGCGGCCGAGGCGGTGTCGATCTTGGGCCAAGGCAACTTGCGAAATTGCTGCAGGTCGAGGATCCCGGCTTTGTGGACCATTCCGGTGTTGATCTATCCAGTGCCGGAGGCGGTCTCACCACAATTACCCAATCGCTTGCCAAACGCGTCGGTTTCGAAACATTCCAGCCCGGTATCGCCAAGATCCGGCAGACCGGTTACGCAATCGGGCTGGAACATGAGCTTACCAAGCAGGAAATTCTGGCTCTCTGGCTCGACACCCTGGAAATGGGCCATGGGCCCGACGGTTGGATGACCGGGTTCTTCAAGGCAAGCAATGCCATTTACGGGAAAGCTCCGGCAGAGCTTTCCGAGAGGGAATTTCTCTCCCTTGTCGCGGTCCTTATCGCTCCGTCCACATACCATCTTGGAAAAGACGATCCGAAACTTGAAGACCGAGTTGCGCGGATCGAACGCCTGGTTGCCGGCAGTTGCACACCGCTGGACAATGGCGACGTCTGGCTGGAAGGCTGCAGGGACAAATAGACAAGCCCTAAAAGGTTCCACCTTGACCGGCGCCGGAACCTCGTGTTTTTATCCCGACCCTTGACGCGAGGCTCTCGCGTCTTTCAACCGATCCCGTTTGGAGTGCCTGGACCAATGATCCGATAAAGCAAGACCTGATCCGCAAGGCGAAGCCGCTCACCGGCAGGTCAACCGCGTCCGACACGCGTTTTCCAGTTTCCCTTGTTTTCTTGCTTTTAAGGAGGCCCCATGCACGGCCCGTCCCCCGATACGCTCCATCCCTTCAACGGCGAACCGCACACGGTTTACCTGAAAAACGTGATCACCCGCCCTACCATCGAAGTGGGCGACTTCACCTATTACAACGATGAAAACCACGCGGCCGAATTTGAAAGCCGCAATGTGCGCTATCACTTCGACTTTGTCGGCGACCGGCTGAAGATCGGGAAGTTCTGCGCGCTGGCGCAGGGAACGACGTTCATCATGAGTGGTGCCAACCATGCCATGACGGGTTTTTCGACCTACCCTTTCAACATCTTCCAAAACGGTTGGGAACAGGGCTTCGATCCTGCGACCATTTTCGACCACCTGAAGGGAGATACCATTATCGGACATGATGTCTGGTTCGGAACCAATGCAACGGTGATGCCTGGCGTCACCATCTGCTCCGGGGCAATCATCGGCGCGCACGCGGTGGTCGCGTCCGACGTCCCGCCCTATGCGGTGGTGGTCGGCAATCCTGCCCGGGTGGTAAAACTCCGGTTTGATGAAGCCACTATCGAACGGCTGCTTGAAATCGCCTGGTGGGATTGGCCGGCCGAGACGATCTCCCGGAACCTCGATGCGATCCGCGGCGCGGATATCGAGGCCCTGGAGGCGGCCACGACAGGGTTGGGCGGTGAGTGTGATGCCAAACGAAACAGCGCCTGATCCGAACAGTCCGGCCGTGCGGACCAAAAGACCTGCAAGGCGTCCCTTTCAAATGGGTGCGCCTTGCGGGGTTGCAGGCTTGAACCCGCACGCCAAAACTAGTGACGGTTGCTTTCAGGCAGGGTAGAAGGCGCTTATGAGCGAAGAACAAAAATATTCCGATGAAGACCTCGAAGCCGGCCGGCTGATGTTCTGCCGTCCGTGGGATTTTCTCACCAGCGTCACCGACATGGCCAACCTGCCGGAAGCGGCCGGAGCGGAGATCGCCTTTGCGGGACGGTCGAACGTCGGCAAGTCCAGCCTGATCAACGCGCTGACCGGACGCAAGGACCTTGCCCGGACTTCGGCAACCCCGGGCCGGACACAGATGCTGAACTTCTTCATTGCTCCCGAGACGCCGCTGACGATTGTCGACATGCCGGGATATGGCTATGCGCAGGCGCCCAAGGAACTGGTGGAAGCCTGGACCCAGCTGGTGTTTTCCTATCTGCGCGGTCGGCCGAACCTGCGCCGCGTGATCCTTCTGATCGACAGCCGTCACGGCATCAAGAAGAACGATCTCGAAGCGATGGAACTGCTCGACAAGGCAGCCGTCGTCTATCAGGTCGTGCTGACCAAAGCCGACAAGATCAAACCGCCGCAACTCGTTCGCCTCATCGAGGACACCAAGGCCATCCTGCGCAAACGGGTCGCCGCCCATCCGGAGATTCTGGCCACGTCCTCGGAAAAGAACCGCGGTGTCGACGAACTGCGGGCGGAGCTGTTTCTTCTGGCCACCCAGTGACCCGTCACTCCTGCGCCGATTGTGAAGCCACTTCAAACCGGCTATAGCAGGGGACTTTCGCGAGACGTTTTCCCAGCCACGGTGAGTATTTCCGTTCCATGACCACGCCTGACACCGCCACACGCGCCAACATCATTGCCCATGCCCTGCCTTACATGCAGCGCTACGACAACAAGACCGTTGTCGTGAAATACGGTGGCCATGCCATGGGCGATCCGGAACTCGGCCAGGCCTTTGCGCGCGACATCACGCTGCTGCGCCAGTCCGGGGTCAATCCGGTGGTGGTTCATGGCGGCGGGCCTCAGATCGGCAAGATGCTGCAGCGGCTGAACATCGTCAGCGAGTTCAAGGGCGGTCTGCGCGTCACAGACAGGGCCACCGTCGAAGTGGTCGAGATGGTTCTTGCCGGTTCGATCAACAAGGAAATCGTCCAGCTGATCAATGCCGAAGGCGGCCGCGCGGTCGGCCTGTGCGGCAAGGACGGCAACCTGGTGACCGCCCGCAAGCTGACCCGGACCGTTGTTGATCCGGACAGCAACATCGAAAGCGTTCTCGATCTCGGCTTCGTCGGCGAACCGGACAAGGTCGACCCGACCGTTTTGAAGCTGGTGCTCAAGGAAGACATCATTCCGGTTGTCGCCCCGGTCGCCCCGGGCGAAGACGGCGAGACCTACAACATCAACGCCGACACCGCTGCCGGCGCCATTGCAGGCTCGCTCAACGCCAAACGGCTGCTGTTCCTGACGGACGTGCCTGGCGTTCTCGACAAGGACGGCAACCTGATCAAGCAGCTGAGCGTTGCCAAGGCGCATGAGCTCATTGCCGACGGCACCATTTCCGGCGGCATGATCCCCAAGGTCGAAACCTGTATCGAAGCTTTGGACCGCGGCGTTGAAGGCGTTGTCATCCTGAACGGCAAGGTGCCGCACGCGGTGCTGCTGGAACTGTTCACCGACGGCGGCGCAGGGACGTTGATCCGCCCGTGACAGGAAAACGCCCCCTGCCCCACGAGGGCCCGCAGGCTCATCGCCGCGACCTGAGGATCTTCAAAGGCGTCGAAGCCTGGGTCTTCGATCTGGACAATACGCTCTACCCGCACGAGAGCGACCTGTTCCCGCAGATCAACGAGCAAATCTCGCGCTATGTGCAGAAGATCCTGAACCTGCCGCCCGATGAGGCAATGGCGCATCAGAAGGAACTCTATCACGAGTTCGGCACGACCCTGCGCGGGCTGATGACCAACCACGCCATCGACCCGGACGATTACCTGCGTTTCGTCCATGATATCGACTATTCGACCCTGAAACCCGATCCGGACCTTGCAGCCGCGATCGAGGCCTTGCCGGGCCGGAAGTTCATCTTCACCAACGGCGACCGCCCACATGCGGAACGCACGGCGGCTGCGCTCGGCATCGCGGATCATTTCGAGGATATCTTCGACATCGTCTCGGCGGATCTTGTGCCCAAACCCAACAAGGTCACCTACGAACGTTTCCTGGCACATACCGGCGTCGCGCCGGCACGTGCTGCCATGTTTGAAGACCTGGCCAAGAACCTGAGCGTGCCGCATGCGCTTGGCATGTGCACGACGTTGATCCTGCCGACCGGCACGCGGGACGTGTTCCAGGAAACCTGGGACATGGAAGGCGAACCCTATCCGCATGTGGATTTCGTCACCGACGAACTGACCGGTTTCCTGAAGGCCGTGCTTGGCGCCATCAGCTAGCGCCCGACCGCAGGTCAGCCCGCAATATTGCAGAAAACTGTGAAGGCCCTGCACAGTTCCTGCACATCGCCAGATGCATAGAAGACCTGCCGGCCGCTTGCGGACCGGCCGGTATCTTCAGCTGAGGCGTTACATGTTACCCACCGGGATCGTCCAACCTCTACATACCCCCTCCCGTCCAGGCTCCGGAACGGAAAGGCTCATAAATCACCTCCTGCACAGGCTGCGTCCGATCTTCGGCAAGGGCCTGTTCGGTCTGGCGGCGACGGAGTTTCTCGCCTTCGGCCTGAAGCAGGCCTATGCCTGCATCTTCGGCGGCCTGTTGCTCGCAATCATCCTTCTGACGCGGTTCGTCTATCCGGAAGACGCCGCACTCAGTCGCTACGACTTCCTGTTTCTCGCGGCCCTCGGTCTTCAGATCGCAATGCTGGCCACGCGTCTGGAAACGCTGGACGAAGCCAGGATCATCCTGATCTTTCATGTGGTCGGCACGGTCATGGAGATTTTCAAGACCTCCGCCGGGTCCTGGATCTATCCGGAGGAAAGCCTGTTCCGCATCGGTGACGTGCCCCTGTTCACCGGGTTCATGTATGCCTCCGTCGGCAGCTATCTCGCCCGCGTTTCCCGGATCTTCCACTTCGCCTATAGCGGCTATCCGCCCTTGTGGACCACATGGCTGTTCGCGCTCGCGATCTACGTGAATTTCTTCAGCCACCATTTCATCATCGACCTGCGGGTTGGCCTTTTCGTCTTCTTGTTTTTGCTCTTTGGACGAACCTGGGTCCATTATTCGGTGTTCCGCTACAGGCACAAGATGCCGCTGGTGCTGGGCTTTTTTCCGGTCGCCCTGTTCATCTGGATTGCGGAAAATATCGGCACTTTCGCCCGCGCCTGGCAGTACCCCGACCAGGCCGATGCATGGACACTGGTTTCAATCGCAAAGTTGAATGCATGGGTGCTTCTGATGATCATTTCCTTTGTACTGGTCACGCTTGTGAACAGGCCGAAAAGGGAAAGTTCCGCCGAAAAAGCCTGACCCATCTCGACAGGGTCTCCGGGGTTCATTATTGAATAATATTCAACTTTCCGGAGATCGACCATGGCGTCCCTGCGTGCGCTACATGCCTTTTCCCTGCTGGCCCGCCACGGGCGTGCGTCGCTTGCGGCCGAAAAGCTCGGGGTTTCGCCTTCGGCGCTGTCCCACCTGATGCGCAAGCTGGAAAACGAGCTTGGTGCGACGCTGGTCAACCGGGATGGGCGCGGGCTCACCCTGACAGAAGAAGGACAGCGCCTGGCCCTGAGCATGGGCGATGCCTTCGACCGCATCGAAGAGGCTGTCGACAGCTTCCGCCGGCGCGGCCGGACGGAGCTGAGGATCAGCACCGTCTCGACCTTTGCCACCCGCTGGTTGATCCCCCGCTTGCCGGATTTCCAGGCGAGCCAACCGGATGTGGAACTGCTGTTGTCCGCGTCCACTCGCATGGTTGATCTTGATCGCGAAAACTACGATTGCGCCATACGGCTGGGGACCGGCAACTGGCCGAGTGTCGAGAGCCACCTCTTGTGGAAGGAACACCTGGCGGTGGCCCTGGCACCCGGCCTGCTGCGTGGCAAGGATGCCACCGACACATCCGTTCTGAGCGGCCTCAGACTTCTGCACAGCGCCTCGCGGCGTGGCGACTGGGTGCGCTGGCTGGAGGAGGCCGGGCTCAGCCATTCGGACACGAAATCGGGAACCGTGCTGCAGAGCCGGGATCTTGCCATCCAGGCTGCCATAGCAGGCATGGGCGCGATCGTGATCGACAGACGCTTCGTCTCCCAGGAACTGGAGGCGGGGCACCTGATCATGCCGGACTGGAAACTGGTTGAACTGGAGACCGGATACTGGTTTGTGCGCTCGCCCGCCCGCACCTTGACCCGCCCCGTGGCCGCCTTTCGGGACTGGCTGCAAACCACTGTCTGAACACTGCAATTGGCAACGCCTGCTTGCCATCCTCTTCAAAAAGGCCCCATTATTTGCGCGAGCTGCCAGATATCCATTCAGCACAATGGTCCGGCGCAGCTTTTCATGGGGATACTTTGGGGGAAGTATTATGCGTAAGGGGCTTTTGAGCGCCGTCTTGTTGGCGTTCTCATTTGTTTATTTTGCCACCGCTACCTTGCCGGCATCAGCGGAAACACTGCACTGGCGGTTCGAAAGCAAACATCCGAACATTGTCGATGTGGAACTTTATTCCGATACCCGCCGCGGACACGTCTGGCCGGGCAACAAGAAGATCTACGTGCTCGACGACTTTTCGACGAAGACGATCAACATATCCTGCCAGCGCGGCGAAAAGGTCTGCTATGGCGCCTGGGTGCGCAATCGCAACAATCTCTACTGGGGCGTGGGCTACAAGAACCGCAATCGCTGTTCCAACTGCTGCTACACCTGCAATGGCGGTCAGACCAAGGTGATCGTCCTCAATCCTTGAGGAGCAGATAGCGAAACGGCCAGGCATGATGCCCGGCCGTTCCACCTGACAATTGCAGACCGACGATCAGACGCCTTCGAGCGCGATCGCGATACCCTGGCCGACACCGATGCACATTGTTGCAAGGGCGCGCTTTTCGCCGCGCTGCTGCAGCTCCAGAGCAGCCGTGCCGGCAATGCGTGCGCCCGACATGCCGAGCGGGTGCCCGAGTGCGATGGCACCGCCGTTCGGATTGACGTGGGGTGCATCCTCGGCGATTCCGAGCTGGCGCAGAACGGCAATGCCCTGACTTGCGAAGGCTTCGTTGAGTTCGACGACATCGAAATCAGTCGGCTTGATGCCAAGCCGTTCGCACAGCTTTTTAGTTGCCGGTGCCGGGCCGATGCCCATGATGCGCGGTTCGACACCTGCCGTCGCACCGCCGGAAATGCGGGCGATCGGCGTCAGACCGTACTTGCGGACCGCTGCCTCGGACGCAACGATCAGGGCTGCCGCACCGTCATTGACGCCGGACGCGTTGCCCGCGGTGACGCTGCCGCCTTCGCGGAAGGGTGCCCGCAGTTTGGCCAGAGCTTCCAGCGAGGTTGCGCGCGGATGTTCGTCCCTGTCGACGACAATCGGATCGCCCTTGCGCTGGGGAATGGTCACCGGCGTGATTTCCCGTGCCAGACGTCCGTTTTCCTGTGCTGCCGCCGCCTTTTCTTGCGAGCGCAGGGCAAAGGCGTCCTGATCCTCGCGGGAGACGGCATAGTCTTCGGCAACATTCTCGCCGGTTTCGGGCATGGAATCGATGCCGTATTGCTTCTTCATCAGCGGGTTGACGAAACGCCAGCCGATGGTGGTGTCGAAAATCTCGTTCTGGCGTGAAAACGCTGTTTCCGCCTTGGGCATGACGAAGGGAGCGCGGGACATGGATTCCACGCCGCCGGCAATCGCCAGCTCCATTTCACCCGCCTTGATGGCCCGAGCCGCGCTGATGACCGCATCCATGCCCGAACCGCACAGGCGGTTCAACGTGGTGCCGGGCACGGTTTCCGGCAGCCCGGCAAGCAGCAGGCTCATGCGCGCCACGTTGCGGTTGTCTTCACCAGCCTGGTTGGCGCAGCCGAAAAAGACTTCCTCAACCGCCGCCCAGTCCATGTCCTGATTACGCTCCATCAGCGCTTTCAGCGGAATGGCGCCAAGGTCATCGGCGCGGACGGAGGACAGCGCCCCGCCGAAGCGGCCGATGGGCGTACGGATATAGTCGCAGATAAAGGCTTCAGCCATTTCACACCTCGGGAACAACAAGATCGGCGACAGCGCCGGGAACAAGAAGCTCAGCACCGGTCACCGCCTGAAGATCTTCAAGCGACAGTCCGGGCAGTTTTTCACGCAGCACGAAGCGGCCGTTCTCGATATCGATCACCGCAAGGCTGGTATAGACACGAGTGACGCAGCCAACACCGGTGAGCGGCAGCGAACAGCGCTTGACCAGTTTCGGCTGGCCGTTCTTGGTGACGTGGTCGGTGATAACGGCAACCCGCTTGGCACCATGCACGAGATCCATCGCCCCGCCGACGGCAGGCACACCCTTGGGGCCGGTCGACCAGTTGGCGAGGTCGCCGTTTTCGGCAATTTCATAAGCGCCCAGAATGGCCACATCCAGATGACCGCCGCGAACCATCGCGAAGCTGTCGGCATGGTGGAAAAAGGCCGCGCCTGGCTTCAACGTGACGGCTTTCTTGCCGGCGTTGATCAGGTCCCAGTCCTCCGAACCAGGCTCCGGGGCCTGGCCGAAACCCAGAAGTCCGTTCTCGGTGTGAAAGATCGCCTCGCGTCCCTCTGGCTGAAACTGGGCGACCTTTTCCGGGAAGCCGATGCCGAGGTTCACATAGGCGCCGTCGGCAATATCCTGTGCCGCACGCCAGGCGATCTGGTTGTTTGAAAGCTTTTCCATCTCAGGCCTCCAGCGGATAGGCGGCATTGGCGCGGTTGAGGTCTTCTTCCTGCAGCGGATTGGCCACCTCAACGACCTTTTGAACGAAGATACCCGGCGTGACGACGACCTCGGGATCGATCCCGCCCGCTTCGACGATCCGGCTTGCCTGCACGATGGCCTCCGCGGCAGCCATGCACATCAGCGGATTGAAGTTACGGGCTGCCATGCGATAGGTCAGGTTTCCAAAGGTATCCGCTGTTTCGGCTTTCACCAGCGCAACATCCGCCTTCAGCCAGCGTTCCTGCACATACATGCGGCCGTCGAATTCGCCGACGGGCTTGTCCTTTGCCAGATCCGTACCGTAGGACGACGGTGTGTAGAAAGCGGGAATACCCGCACCGCCCGCGCGGATCCGCTCCGCGAGCGTGCCCTGGGGCACCAGCTCCAGCTCGATGCCGCCTGCAAGATACATCTCGGTAAAGACCACCGGATCGGCAGAGCGCGGGAAAGAACAGATCAACTTGCGGACCATGCCCGCCTCGATGAGCGCAGCCAGGCCGACATGGCCGTTGCCGGCATTGTTGTTGATGATGACGAGGTCCTTCGGATGCCCCGTTTCGCGATAGCGGTCGATCAGCGCATGGATCAGCTCGATGGGAGATCCGGAACCGCCGAAGCCGCCGATCATCACCGTCATGCCGTCCTCGATCCCCGCCACGGCGGTAGCAAGGTCGGAAACCGTCTTGTCCATCTTTGTCTCCTTTTCGGGCAACGCCCGGAGCTTCCTGCCTGCGCCTTGAGTGCGGAAGGTTCCAACACCTCAAGGCCGACCAGAATTCGCCCCTTGTCGTGTCCATGGAGATAGCGACGGCGGGTGTCTTTCGTCCAATTGATTTGTGCGATATGTTTCATTTGTTTACATATCGCACAAATCAATATCAGCAAGAGACCGGCGAATGATTGCGGAACGGGACATCATGGGGGGCCTGGCCAAGGGTTTGCAGGTTATCGAAACCTTCACCGCAGACCGTCCTCGCCAGTCGATCTCCGAAGTCTCGAACGCGTCCGGTCTCGACCGGGCAACCTCCCGCCGGTGCCTTCTGACATTGGCCCATCTCGGGTATGCAATTTGGGACGGCAAGTATTTCACCCTGACGCCGCAGGTGCTGCGGCTGGGGACTGCCTGCCTTGCCACGATGCCCTTGCCACGTGTGGTGCAACCCCTGCTCGACCGCCTGTCGGAACAGATCGGAGAAAGCTCGTCGGTGTCGATCCTCGACGGTGACGAGATCGTCTATGTGGCACGGGCCGCCCGAACGAAAGTCATGTCGATCGCGCTGATGCCGGGCTCACGGTTGCCGGCTCATTGCTCCTCCATGGGCCGCATCATGCTGGCCGCCCTGCCGGAGAGCGAGGCGCGGGCAAGGCTGGAAGCCATGACCCTGACAGCACTGACGCCAAAGACCCTCACCCGGGTGGACGCCATTCTGGCCGAACTTGCCAGTATCCGCAGCCAGGGGTTCGCGACGATCGATCAGGAAGTCGAACCCGGACTGTGCTCCATCGCGGTTCCGGTGCTGAATTCCCACGGCCACACCATTGCGGCGCTGAATATCGGCTACAGCAGCACGTCCGCCACGCCGGAAACGGCAACAACGGAGTTTCTGCCTGCCCTCCTGAAGGTCCAGTCGGAATTGCGTCCGCTTCTGACGTGAATTGTATTTGAGTGAGGGGCAAATGAATGTGCCCGCAAATCGTCTCCTTCTCAGTCGCACTTCGCCCGGAATTTTGCCCGTTACCTTCTTCCTCACCCTCTCGATCGTCATCCCGGCCAAGCGAAGCGCGAGCCGGGATCGGAGAGCCCCGGATAAAGCTTCTTTGTCCGCCAACGGAAAGTTCTCGGCTCTCCGATCCCGGATCTTCGCTGCGCTTCGTCCGGGATGACGATCGAGAGGAGATCGTGAGCTGGGGCAGCCGGTGTCTGCCGGCACCCCCTTTTTGATCGCAGATCGTGATCTTTTTGTCTCGTCACATCCGCTTATGCCAATGACCGGGCCTCTTGTTCTTCACCCCGCGCTGCGCCTGCCCTTGCGCCCGTGATCATCTGCAGCATCGGGGCAAGTTCCGGGTGGCGAAACCTGAAACCTGCGGCAACCAGTTTCGCCGGCACCACACGCTGGCCAGCCAGCATCGTCTCCCGGCCCATGTCGCCGAGCGCCGTCGACAACAACCAGGCAGGCAGGCGCAGGAATGCGGGGCGGTGAAGTGCCTTGGCCAGAGCGCTCGTGAATTCCGCATTTCGAACCGGCACGGGTGCCGTAGCATTGACGGGTCCGGACAAATTTTCATCGGCCACCGTGCGGGCAATGATACGGACCAAGTCGTCCCGCTCGATCCATGACATCCACTGGCGGCCAGACCCCATCGCCCCGCCACCACCGAATTCAAACGGCGTCAGCAGCTTTGCCAGAATGCCACCCTCGACACCGAGGACCAGACCGATCCGCAAGAGCACGACACGCACTCCGTCCCGCTCCAGCTTTTGTGCCGCCTGTTCCCAGCGCTCGCAGACTTCGTGGACGAAGGCAGGTTCGAAGTTTGCGTCTTCGGTCAGTGTTTCATCACCGCGCAGACCGTACCAGCCGATGGCGGAGCCGTTGATCAGGCAAGCCGGTTTGTTGTCAAGACGACCGACCAGTGCCTGCAATGCTTCGGTCATCTGAACACGGGAGCCGATGATCCGGTCGCGTTTGCGGCTCGTCCACAAGCCACTCGCGATCGGGTCTCCTGCCAGGTTGACGATGGCATCGAAGCGCTCGGCATTGTGGATCCGGTCAAGACTGGTGATCACACGGACAGGGTGTTCCAGGTCATCCGCCTTGCGGAGGTCTCGCGTGAGAACCGTGACGAAATGGCCGCCTCTCACCAGCGCTTCCACCAGCCGCTGACCTATGAACCCGGTGCCGCCCGTTACGAGGATATGCCGGCGCGGTGGCAGGGCTGCAACCAGTCCCGCCGGATCTGGACCACCAAGCCTGTCGCTGCGCGCTGCAGCAAGCAGGTCCCGCGCGCTGAAGAGCCCGACACCAAGCGCCGAAACCGTGGAAAGCACACTCCACCAGCCGTAGCTGACGGGCACCAGCGCGCTGGGGAGGAACGACCATTGCCACAGAACCGGCGCGGCCAGGACCAGGATCGCACCATAGTTCAAGGCCAGCAGCGTGTGGTTGATCCTTTCGGTCCATGGCAGCTTTCGGGTCATGTCTTCCTCGACAAAATCCCAAAGCGTGATCAGCACCTCGGCGACAAGGATTGCCGTCAACAGCATGGTGAAGACCCCATGCGGTTCCAGCCAGCCGAAGCAGAGAAAGATCACCGCGTAGAAGAAGTTTCGCACACCGTGCAGCCGCAGTTCGGTTTTCTGCGACGGACGCCAAGCCAGGCGCTCGCTGCCTTCATGGTGCACGAGCGTATCGAATGCGCCCATGAATATCTGGATGGAGATCAACGTCCAGAGAACGGGATTATCCATGATCAAGTCTCCATATCATGAAAGAGTGCATCCTGGTGAACCAGTTCACCGAAGACGCGGCTCTTGAGGGAAAGGGTGAACAGGAAACGGTCCTTGCCGAGGTCGCGGTGTGTGATCGTCAACGCTCCGGGCCGGAGCCAGGCGGGCAGCCGCAACCGCCACCGTCCGGCCTGCAGAAAATAGTGGTCGCTTTCGAAACTGAGACCGTCTGTCAGCGCATTCACCCGCAGTGCCATGCCAATCCCCGCACCGATATATTCCTCGATGCCGGTTGGGCCCTCGAACCGCTTGGAACTATGGATCACCTGAGGAAAGCCAGAGCTACGCCCGTATTGGCGGATCCAGAACTGGCCATCGCTCGCAATATCTTCTGTGACGGTGACAACGGCAGGCTGGTTGAAAGAGGATCTGTCAAAGGGGAGTGGACCGCCGACAAGCCGCGCGAGCTGCGCCAGAATGCTTCCGGCAAGGTTCATCCGCATGGTCACGACCAGGCCTTGATAGACGACACTTGCCCCGCCGCTCAGACGTTTGCCGAACCGGCGGCGGACGGCCGCTGGCAGGCCATGCCAGGCGGCTTCTCCCAGAAGATCGCGAAAACGGCGGTCGCCAGCTTCGGGCCGCTCCAGAGTGGCGCTTGCGTTTCGCATTTCCAATCCCTCCTGTTATGTCGGTTGTTTCTGTATAAAGAGAAATTACTTGGCAAAAAATTTTGAGCCTGAAATCGGGTGGCAGGTCTGCTGACCTCTCACCCGATCTTATCTCGCAGTCCGGCGCTTCCATGGAGGCTTCCAGGTAAGGCGAAGACCTGACTCGCTCCAGCTGTCAGCCCTTCTTGCCGCCGATCTTGAGCAGCGAGAGAACCTTGTCGCCCATCTTCATCAGGCTGGCGAGTTTCGTCTTCGGCACGCTCAGCATCTGCTCCGACCAACGGTCGGCCGTCGTCAGAAACTGATGCATCTCCTGCATGCGCTCCAGCGCGACGGGGTGAAGCGTCTTTTCCTTTTCCGCCTGCCGCACACAGACATCAATTGCGCGGATTGCCGGATCGATCTCCCGTTCCTTGCGGCCTTTCGCAATCAGCAGCGCCATTTCCCAGACGTCGGTCTCGGCCACGAAGTGCTCCCGGCGATCCCCCGCGACAGGCACTCTCTGGATCAGCCGCCATCCGACAAGTTCCTTCAGGGAGTTGGAGACATTGGACCGGGCAATGCCCAGTTCCTCGGAAATCTGCTCCGCATTCATCGGCACCGGGCTCAGAAACAGCAATGCATGGATCTGCGCTACCGAACGGTTGACGCTCCACTGGCTGCCCATGTCCCCCCAATAGAGGATGAACTTCTCTTTTGCCGACGGATCGGCCTTGTCGGTAATTTCTGTCATGACAGAAATTTGTGACGAAAATCGATTGATGTCAATGGCGAAGTTCGCCAGGGGATGCGGCGCGTGTCAAAAACTCAGCAAGACTGCCCGTCAGCGCCCGCTTGCGTGAGGCTCCAGGTCGGCAAGGCCCCTGCCGGGCGTGCCAGAACCCCGGCCTGGAACAAGGGCATTCATCCCGGATCCGGCGCCATCTTTCTCGTCTGCGCTCACCGAGAGAGCTTCTTCCAGCACGGCCAGGCGGTCGAGAATGGCTTCGCGTTTCGCTTCAAGATCGGCGCTGAGCCGGTCGATGTGCTCAAGCTTTTTCAGAAGCTGCGGAATACCGCCTTCGCAAGGCCCGGATCCTTCGTCCGACAGACAGGCGGCCATCGCACGAACTTCGCGCGTCGAAAAACCCGTGGCAATGAAATCGCGGATCCGGGCGGCACGGCGCAAGTCCGCGGCACTATAGCTGCGATAGCCGTTTTCCGAACGGCGAGCTTCCATCAGGCCCGACTTTTCATAGTGGCGCAGCATCCGTTCCGTAATGCCAAGCCGTTCGGCTGCTTCCTTGATCTGCATGTCGACCCCTTTCAACACCGGACTAGGGTGTGGACCCTAGCACCTTGACACTAGTGTCAGGGTCAAGCCCTGTTTTCCCGGAAGTGCTCGCTTCAGGCCTTCAAGTGGCGAGGGGCCCCCTCCCCATCAAGGGGAGGATGCCCATATTTGCCCTTGGTCGCAAATGCTCAGCCTGCCTAGCTCCGAAGCGACCAGCCACCGTCAATCGTGATCACCTGTGCGGTGAGCCACTCGTTGGCGGAACTGCCGAGCTGCAAGATCCACGGCACAAGATCGGAGGTCAGTCCGCGCCGTCCCATAGGAACCTGAGCTGCTTCTGTTTCCTCGATGCTTTGGGCGACTTCCGGCGGCAGGCCCATCATGCCCGTGAGAGCGCCGCTCTTGACGGGACCGGGAGAGACGGCGTTCACCCGTACTCCGTCGCCTGCAAGCTCAATGGCCCAGGATCGTGTCAGATGCTCAAGCGCCGCCTTTGTGGCCGCATAGTGCGCCAGGCCCGGCGCCGCATTCTGTGAGACAGCCGTACCGATGTTGACGACAGCCCCCTTGCTGTCCCGCAAGGCCGACTGGGCCTCCTTCAACAGAAGGGACGGCGCAACGATATTCACCGCACAGATTTCCGAAAGCGTTTCGGCATCATAGGCCTCGATGGGCAGCGGTTTGCCCGCGCCCGCATTGTTGACGACAAGGTCCAGGCGGCCCCATCGCCCCAGTGCCGCCTCGACAGCGCGCCGGCTACCTGCCGGGTCGGCACTGTCGGCTTGCACGGCCTCGATTGCCTCGCTCTTGCCAGCAACACCGGCAAGCTTTGACGCATCACGTCCGGTGATGACAACATTCGCCCCCTGCCCGGTCAATGCCAGCGCGGTGGCCTCTCCAATTCCGGAGCTTCCGCCTGTTACGATGGCAACCTTGCCCTGCCAGTTTGTCCGTTCATTCATCTTGGCTTGCTTTCCTGAATTAACACCTGCGCATTGCGCGCCAAGCCGGTGTTAGCCGGTTGACGTTAGTGTCAGGGTCAAGCCCGATTTATTGAAAAAATAACCACATCAAGCTGGGTGCTGCTGGACGCTGAGGCCGCCATCGACAGTCAGGCAGGCGGCGTTCATGAAGGGGCATTCGTCGGAAATCATGAAGACAGCCGCCCTCGCGATTTCTTCCGGCGTGGCGATACGCCCACCTGGATGCAGTCGCAAGGTCTCCTGCCGGGCTGCCTCGGGATCGGGAAAACTGTTCCAGTAATCGACCACCTTCTGGGTCTGGACATAGCCCGGCGCCAGGGCATTCACCCGGACATTCTGTGCGGCATATTCCAGCGCAAGGGACTTGGTAAGCCCCAGCAGGGCGTGTTTGGCCAGCGGGTAGGGAAAGGTGTGCGGGATGATGGTGAAAGCATGCGTGGAGGCGATATTGAGAATGACCCCGCCACCCTGTTCAAGCAGACCCGGCAACACGGCGCGCGCGCAATTCCACGCCCCCTTCAGGTTGACGTCGAAGCAGCGGTTCCAGTCTTCATCGCTCAGGGACAAAGGCTCGTCGAAGACATTTATCCCGGCATTGTTGATGAGCGCGTTCAACGGACCGATGGTCTCCTGCGCGCGAGCGACCACAGCGGCAACGTCATCCGTGTTCGTGATGTCCCCGGCAAGAGCCGTCAGATACGCTGCCTCCCCACCCAGATCCGCGACACTGCGGGCAAGAAGTGCTGCGTCCCGGTCCATCAGAACCACGGCAGCGCCTTCGCCGAGACAGGCTCGGACGATGGCAAGACCAATGCCCTGTGCGGCGCCAGTGATCAGGATACGCTTTCCTGAAAGCCGATCAGCCATTGTTCTTCTCCCTGGTCTCCGACACATGCAGAAATGTCATCTTTATCGTTCCCGCCAGTTCCTCCCCCGGCTCCAGAACGCTCAGGCCACCGAGATCCAGCAAATTGTGACCGTTCGGCAGATGGCTCATGGGCTCCAGACAGACAAAGTCTGCAGGTGCCTGCGGGGCAAAGATCATCATCACGTCGAACACCGGATCGCAGCTGAGATCAAGAGCGAGCTCAATATCCGGCCAGTGTAGCCGGGCCTTGCCGGAAAAACCGCCGAAGGCATTGTTGATCCAGCGCGGCGGCACGATACACGGCATCGAAAAATCGAGTTCGGAAGGAATGTGCTGCAGACCGTCCGGAAGATGTCCCTCGCCTTCGCGCCACATGTCTTGCACCCTCGTCTGCAGGGTCATGTCCGGAGTTCGGCGGAAAAACGGATGAAACCCGATGCCGAACGGCAGGGCCTTATTGCCAAGGTTCGTCACGCGAAGGCTCAGGGACAGGCTGTTCTTTTCCAGATGAACCTTCTGGTGCGCCTTGAAGGCATAGGGACTATGGGAGGGTTGCTCCCTGACCAGGTCAAGATCAAGCGAATTGCCGGTCTTTTCCGTCAGGTTCCAGGTATCCAGCCAGCCGTCACCATGCAGAACAAGCGGTTCGTCGGTGTTGGGCTGAAGTGTGAAGCTCTCCCTCCGGAAGGTGAAGCGATTGCCGGCGATCCGATTTCCGAAGGGCACCAGGGGAAAACAGGCTGCCTTCCCCTCCGGTCCACCGGCAGCTTGCAGGATCGGCGTGCCTCGCCACGCGGCCTGGACAATTGAACCTCCCTCAGGGCTGGCGGTGACCACCAGATCCCCTTGCGCGAGCGTCCAGTCCTGCCCGGCCCCCACGGACATCAGCGGCTTGCCGTGGAGCGCAGATTGTCGAGAAGAACCGCGATGAGCAGGATCAGGCCACGCACGACATACTGGTAGAAGGCCTGAATGTTCAGGAGGTTCATGACATTTTCGGCAATGCCCATGATCATGACGCCGACAATGACGCCCGTCATGGCGGCGCGGCCACCGGCCAGGGAGACTCCGCCGAGGACACAGGCGGAAATCACCGAGAGTTCAAGGCCGGTGGCTGCATTCGGTTGGCCGGATGTGATGCGCGAGGCAAGCATGATGCCTGCAACAGCGCAGATCAGCCCCTGCAAGGCAAAGATCCAGATCCGCATGGACACCACATTCACCCCGGCAAGACGGGCCGCTTCCGGATTGCCGCCAATCGCCAGCGTGTTCTTGCCGAAGACCGTGCGGTTCAGCAGAAAACCGAAAGCGATGAAAAGCGCACCCATGACCCAGATAGGCGTGGGGATGCCCAGGAAGCGGGACAGGGCGAGCTGATAGAACCCGGGGTCGTTGATGCCGACGGCCCGGCCGTCGGACACGATCAGCGCCAGTCCCCGGACGATCTGCATGGTGGCCAGTGTGGTGATCAGCGCGTTGATGCGGAAACAGGCGATGACGAAGCCGTTGACCGCACCCACCAATGCGCCGCTAAGCAAAGCTATGATGAGCCCCATAACGATGGAGCCGGTCATGTTGGAAGCAATGACGGCGATCATGCCGGTGAATGCGACCGTCGATCCGACCGAAAGGTCGAAATCGCGCGAAGCGAGGCAGAACATCATCGTGCAGGCGACAATGCCGATTGTCACCACCGACTGCAGCAGGCCGAGGATGTTGCGCTCGGTGAGAAAGTTGGGAACGGTCAGGGAAACGATTGCGAAGGCCACCGCGAAGATGACGACCAGGCCCTGGTCTCCGAGCAAAATTTTCTTGAGAGAATTCATCTGAAACGGCCCCGTTCACACCGTGTGGGCAGCATTTCTGTCCGGCAAGGCCAGGGTCAGAATGTTGCGCTCTTCAAAGGTTTCCCGCGCGAATTGGCCGACCATGCGGCCTTCGCACATGACGATGATGCGGTCGGAAATACCCATCACTTCGGGCAGCTCGCTGGAAACGACCACGATGGCCATACCGCCTTCCGCAAGCTCGTAGAGGATGTCGTAGATCTCCGACTTGGCGCCGACGTCGATGCCGCGTGTCGGCTCGTCGACAATCAGCACCTTCACACCCTGTTCCGACAGCCAGCGACCCAGAATGACCTTCTGCTGATTGCCGCCGGACAGATTGACGATGTCCTGCTTCCGCGATGGCGTGCGCACCTTGAGCCGAGCAATGAAGCGATCCGCAAGAGCTGCTTCCTTGCCAAGCTGGAGAATGCCGAAGGAGGACATGTGCCTGCGTGAGGAAATGGCTATGTTTTCCTCGATGGACCGCCCCTGGATGATGCCGTCGTGTTTCCGGTCTTCCGGACACAACACGAGCCCTGCATTGATGGCACCGCGCGGATTGTCCGCAGGCACTTCCTTGCCGTCGATGGAGACCGTGCCGCCGCGCCGCGTGTCCGCACCATAGACAAGGCGCATCAACTCGCTGCGTCCGGCGCCAATCAGGCCAAAGAAGCCCAGGATTTCGCCCTGCCGAACCGAGAATTCGGCCGGTCCGGGAAGCTTTTCGCCGCACATGCCGGACACTTCCAGCCGCACCGGCCCGAACGACCGCTCACGCCAGCCCCAGATGTTGCCGATTTCACGCCCGACCATCTCGGCGATGATCTGGTCGCGGGTCACATTGGCAATGTCGGGGTGATGGGCTGCAAGACGGCCATCCCGCAAAACCGTCAGGCTGTCGCAGAGGTGGAAGATTTCCTCCAGCCGGTGAGACACGTAGAGGATCACCGTGCCCTTGGCCTTCAACCGGGCGATCAGCTTGAACAGGATCTCGCTTTCCCTGGAGGACAGGGATGACGTCGGCTCGTCCAGTGCGATGACCCGGGCCTCCATCATCACGGCCTTGGCGATTTCCACCATCTGGCGCGCACCGATGGACAGCGAAGCGACCTTGGCATTGGGATCGACATCGACCCCGATCTCCTCAAGCCGGTTGCGCACGGTCTCGACCAATCGCCGGCCTTCGAGGACGCCACCCCGGTTGGGAAACCGGCCCAGCCAGAGATTTTCCGCCACCGTCAGCTCCGGCACCAGCTGAAGTTCCTGGTGGATCACGATCACTCCGGCCTCGAAGGCATCGCGCACAGACCCGTAGTTCTGCTCGATCCCGTCGATGGAGATGGATCCGCTGTCCGCGGACTGGTCGCCGGAAAGCACCCGGATCAGGGTGGACTTGCCGGCACCGTTCTCGCCCATCAACCCATGTACGGCTCCCTTCTCCACCGAGAAGGAGATGTCCGACAGGGCCTGAACGCCCGGGTAGCTCTTGGATATGTTTTGTACTGACAGATAAGACATGACGCTCGCGCAACAGTTCCCCGGCGACCGCAAGACCGGTCGCCGGATCAGGTGTCAGTCGGGACGGATCACTCGATGCCCAGGTCCTTGCGCACGTCCAAATAAGTGTCGCGCAGGGCCAGCGAGCCGGACGTCAGGATGAGTGGCTCCGGTGCCTTGTTGTTGGCAATCCACTCGTACATGTTGAGTGCGGTTTCATAACCGTGGCGCTTCGGCGAGATAATGACCGTACCGTAGAAACCGGTCGCGCTCGGTTTCTTGAACTCGTTGATGGCCGACTCAGCACCTCCGATGCCAACGCCAATGACGTTCTCAGCCGGAATGCCGACCGATTCCGTGGCCCGGACTGCGCCGAGAACCGCTTCGTCGTTCAGGCCGAAGGCAATCCACTTCTTCACGTCCGCGTGCTGGTTGAGCACGGTGGTGGCAGCGTTCAGGGCCGCTTCGGTATCGGTCTTGGCCTGGGGCGCGTCATAGATGTTTTCCGCGGGGAAGCCGGCAGCCGTCAGAGCTGCGATAGCGCCTTCGACCCGATCGACGGCAGTCGGAAGCTGGTCGTAGGAAACGCGGATCGCGCCCACTTCGGACATGTCCCAGCCGCGCGCCTCGATCTCGGCCGCAATGGACTGACCGACGGTCTCGCCGATCTTTACCGCGGAAATGCCCATGTGCGGCACGCTTTCGATGGGTTCGCCATCAGCGCCGACAAGTCGGTCATCCACGGTCATCAGCTTCAGGTCGTTGGCGGCTGCCTTGGCCACGATTCCCGGTCCGAGCTTCACATCCGGCACGCAGATGATGAAGCCCTGCGCGCCTTGCGCACCCAGATTATCGATTGCTGCCTGAACCTTCTCTCCATCCGGTGCACCGATTTCAACAAGGGTGAACCCTTTTTCCTCGGCAGCCTTCTGGGCGAACTTCCACTCGTCCTGGAACCAGGGCTCCTCCGGCTGCTTGACGACGAAACCGATTTTCACGTCAGCGGCATGGGCAGAACCGACGAGGGCAAGGGCCATCACTCCGGTCAGAACGGCTTTCTTCAACACACGCATTGCAGAACCTCCCAATTCATTTCGAGGCGCCCAGCCTCCCGGGGCGCTTCAACAGACCTACTGTGAATCATCATACCAGTCAATTGCCTTTGTATGATGTATCGGATAAGGTTGCCAGACATTCGATGACGGACAGTGAAACGCGCAGTTCGCGCAGCGCAAAAAATCCGCTAAAAATGCGGGATCTCATTCCGCCACAAACAGGGAGCAGGCCATTGGAAACGTTGAGGGAGGAGACAGCGACCGCTGATCAGAACAGTGGCAAGCGCCCTCGCGTGCGAAAGAATGTGACGGCGGCACTGGCGGAAGACATCTGCTCTGAAAAATATCCGGTTGGCGCTCAGCTCCCGCGGGAAAACGACCTGTGCGAAATCTATGGCGTCAGCCGCACGGTCATTCGCGAATCCATCAAGGTTCTGGAATCCAAAGGCATGCTGCGGGTGAAGCCTCGCGTGGGAACCGTGGTGACCGACCGGGAGGACTGGAACATACTGGATGGGGAAGTGCTCGATTGGATCGGCCCCTTCATCCATGAGTTCGACCTGCTCGGATGCATCCTGGAAGCCCGGCGCACGATTGAGCCGGCAGCAGCGGAATTTGCGGCCAAACGCGCCACCTTGCAGGAAATTGCGGCGCTGGAAGCGGCCTGGATGCGGATGCGCGACTCAAATTCCGACCCTGAAGCCTTCACCGAGGCGGACGTCGATTTCCATAGCGTGCTTATGGCCGCCAGCCACAATCAGGTGTTTCGGCGTCTTTCCAGTGCCATTCATACGGCCCTGCATTATACGCTGCATGCGTCCAACACCGCGGTGGAGAGCCGGGACCTTGCCATCGAACTGCATGGCGAACTTGTGGATGCCCTGCGTCTGCGCGATGCGCCGCGAGCCCGGGAAGCCTCGAACCGGATGCTTGACCTGGCCGAGCATGACCTGACTGCGGCCCAGGCTGCTGCAGGGCGTGTCGATCTCTGACCACCCCTTCGCCTGCCGCCCGATGACGTCGCCTTTGCCGGAAACTTAAAGAATGAAGATCACCAAACTCACGACCTATATCGTGCCGCCGCGCTGGCTTTTCCTGAAGATCGAAACCGATGAAGGCGTCACCGGCTGGGGCGAACCCGTGGTCGAAGGCCGTGCCTTGACCACGGAAGCGGCTGTCCATGAACTTTCCGACTATCTCATCGGCAAGGATCCCTTCTTGATCGAGGACCATTGGACGGTGCTTTATCGAGGCGGATTTTACCGGGGCGGCGCGATACACATGAGCGCCCTTGCGGGCATCGACCAGGCCTTGTGGGACATCAAGGGAAAGGCTCTCGGCCAGCCGGTTCACTCGCTGCTTGGCGGCCAGGTGCGGGACAGGATCAAGGTCTACTCCTGGATTGGAGGCGACAGGCCTTCGGAGCTGGCGGACAACGCCAGGCAGGTGGTCGAGAGCGGCTTCAAGGCGCTGAAAATGAACGGTTGCGCCGAGCTTCAGATCGTCGACAGCAACTCACGGCTGGACAAGGCTGTGGAGGCGATCGCGAGTGTGCGCGAGGCCGTTGGTCCGGACATCGGCATTGCTGTGGACTTCCACGGGCGGGTGCACAAGCCCATGGCCAAGGTCCTGGCGCGGGAACTTGATCCCTACAAGCTGATGTTCATTGAAGAACCGGTGCTTTCCGAAAACAAGGAAGCCCTGCGCGATATCGTCAATCACACCTCGACGCCGATTGCCCTTGGCGAAAGACTTTATTCCCGCTGGGACTTCAAGTCTGTTTTGTCCGACGGCTATGTAGACATCATCCAGCCGGATCTGTCACACGCGGGCGGGATCACGGAATGCCGGAAGATCGCCGCGATGGCCGAAGCTTACGATGTTGCGCTCGCGCCCCATTGCCCGCTTGGCCCCATCGCCCTTGCCGCCTGCCTCCAGGTCGATGCGGTGTCCTACAATGCCTTCATTCAGGAACAGAGCCTCGGCATCCATTACAACAAGTCCAACGACCTGCTGGACTACATCACCAATGCCGATGTCTTCGCCTATGCGGACGGCTTTGCCGCCATCCCGCAGGGACCAGGCCTCGGCGTCGAGGTGAACGAGGATTATGTCGTCGAGCGCGCCAAGGAAGGTCACCGCTGGCGCAATCCCATATGGCGTCATGAAGACGGAAGTCTCGCCGAGTGGTGACTTGAACCGATGTGAATAAACCTGACGGGGCGTCTCAGGACGCCTCGCGCCAGCGCTCCTCGCGAACGAATTCGATCAGCCTGTCCGAGGGCATCGCCGGTGCAAAGGCATAGCCCTGCAGGGCATCGCAGCCGAGATCACGCAGGATCCTGGCATGCTCCATGGTTTCCACGCCTTCGGCGACAACCTTGATGCCGAGCGACTGCCCGATTTCGATAATCGATGCCACCAGGCGGCGCTGGCCTTCCGAATGTGTGATCGGGATGACCAGCTGACGATCGATCTTCAGCCGTTTCGGACGCAGGTGAATGAGGCTGACGATGGAGGCATAGCCCGTGCCGAAATCATCGATCTCGATGTCGATGCCCATGTCCCGCAGGTGTTCGAAATTGGCGGCGATAAGATCGTTCTTGTCGTCCAGGAAGATGGATTCCAGAAGTTCGAAGGACAGTGACCCGGGTTCGAAGGCAAGACCGTCGAGGCTCTGCATCAGGTTGGCGTCGTTGAGCCTGCCAGCCGACACGTTGACCGACATTTTCGGAATGTGGATCCCGGCCGCTTTCCAGCGCGCGGACTGCCACAGGGTCTGTTCCAGAATAATCCGGTCGATCAGCGGCACCACATTAAGCTCGTCGGCCGTTTTCAGGAACACGTCCGGTGTCAGAATGCCTTCGGTGGGGTGGTTCCAGCGCGCCAGTGCCTCGACACCGGTGATCGCCAGCGTTCTCGCATCGAACTGCGGCTGGAAGTACGGCAGGAATTCCTGACGCTCCAATGCACACAAGATGTCGTCGGCAACCTGCTTGTTGCGGACGATTTCCGACTTCAGCGTGTCGGAGAAGAATTCGAACCGGTTACGGCCGTTGCTCTTGGCCCGGTACAGGGCGATGTCGGCATCGACCAGCAGGTGCCGGCCGTAGTCGCTCAAGGTCGTGTCGGCCATGGCAATGCCGATGGACACGCCGAAGCGGCATTGATGATTTTCGAAAGTCACCGGCTGACGCATCTGCTCGATGATCTTTTCAGCAAGGGCGGCCAGGCTTTTCTCGTCGGTCGGCTCGGTGATGGCAATGACGAACTCGTCACCGCCGATGCGGGCGACGAACTCGCTGGAACTGACGTTTTCCATCAGCACCGACGCGGCATGGGTAAGCATCGAGTCGCCGGCAGCGTGGCCAAGCGTATCGTTGATATGCTTGAAGCGATCAAGATCGATATGCAGCAGCGCCGTCGGCTTGTGCGGGGCCTGCTCGTCCAATAGCTGCCGGTCCAGGAACCGGCGGTTCGGGAGACCGGTCAGACTGTCGTGCAGCGAATGGTGCTCCATCAGCGCACGGGCATCTTCCAGTTCGCGGTTCCGGTCTTCGGCGTTCTGCTTGGCGTTGAGCAAACGGGTCTTGAGCTGGAAGTCCCGGGAAACATCCCAGTTGACGCCCAGAATGTAACGTTGGCCGCGAGTGTTGGTGTGAACGGCGCCGATGGCCCGGATCCAGCGGGTGGAGCCGTCCTGAAGGATCACACGGAAGTCGGAATGATAAGTTCCGCCGGTGTCGATCGCGTCCCAATATTCCTTTTCGGCGCGCTTCAGATCCTCCGGGTGCAGGCACGCGGACCAGACGTCATATTGCGACGTGTCGCGCCACTCCGGGATATCGTAAAGCTCCCGCATCCGGCTATCCCAGGTCAACACACCAGTGTCCAGATTCAGTTCCCAGATCCCTATCTTGGAGGTATCGAGGGCAAGCTTCAGGCGCTGAGACAGACCTTCCATCTGCACCTGGCGGCGTCTCAGTTCGCGGATATGCCCGCGCCGCTGATCGTACAGCTGTCCAGCGATGAAGATCGGCAACAGGACCAGCAGCCCTCCGGCCAGCATCAGCAAGCGGACTTTCCAGGCGTTGTCCGGCATTGCCGACCAACCGCCACGCGGGATCGCCGCAATCCGCCAACGCCCGGTCGGCAGAACCACCTCGGACAACACAGGGTTCTGGGCCAGAATGTTCTCGTCCCCGAAGAAAACCGACTTGTCCGCCATGGTCGCATCGCGGCCCATGATCGCGATATCCACCGGGAGCGCGGCGTCCAGCAAGCCGCTGTCGGCATAAAGCCTGTCGGCGTCGACGACAGCAGCAACCAGCCCCCAAAGGCGCCTCGTGCCATCATCATTTTCGGTAAAGACAGGGAAGCGTCCGACGAAACCCTTGCCCCCCTGCAAGAGATCGACGGGCCCGGCGAGCACCATCTCGCCCGAATTCACCGCCCTAAGGGCCGCATCACGCTGCTGCTCGTTTTTCCGGTAATCGAGCCCGATGGCCTTTTCGTTGCCGGTCATGGGATACATCAGCCTGACGACAAGATCCGGTGCGCCGGCAACATTGCGAAGCTGCGAGTGATTGCCGATGAGACCACTGGAAATCCGGCCGAACTGGTCCTGATCAATATCCGGCTGTGTCGCAATCAGCGCAACAAGCCCCCGGACAAGCTGCAGGTTGCTGTTGATGTTGCCTTCTAGCCGGGCACGGACAATGCCGAGTTGCTCGGCGACATTCGCGCGCGCACTCTGCAGATGCACGGACCGGTTCTGAACTTCCGCGAATATTCCGGCAGCAATTGTCACGGCAAGGGCAATGCCGATCGCCGCAACGCTGGCCAGGCTGGGCCGTGTCAGAATATGACTGGCTCCAATTCGGGAAAAAAATGTCTTCGGCATCTCATCTCGTTAGGTCGAGAAATCTCCAATGGCCAACGATCAGGACACCGCAGTCTTGGAGCTTATCTCAGAATAACCTTAAAAACGAAACAAATGCCTAAAGGTCACTTTACAGTTTGAGTGAAGGGATTGAGCGATATTGCTTCAGAGCTTTTGTGCTGTTCTAACGCAGCAGGATAACCCCCACGACCGCCGCAACGATGAGCATGCAGCCGAAAATCTCGGACCGGGCGATCGCTTCCTTGAACACCAGCCATGACACCAGAAAGGTGAATACCAGTTCGACCTGGGCAAGTGCGCGCACATAGGCAACGTTTTGCAGTGTCATTGCCGTGAACCAGCCGACAGACCCGGCCACGCCAGAAGCGCCAACCCAGACCGCTGCTCGCCAGGCGCGAAGGCTGGCGCGCAACTGGTCGGGTTCACGCAGCACCATCCAGCTTGCCATGACGATTGTCTGGAAAGCCGTTGCATAAACCAGCGCGTAGGCGGCCTGCATCGGCACCCCGGTGCCCTCCAGCGACAGTGAAGCCGTGCGGTAGGCGACGGCGGACGCTCCGAAAAAGGCAGCCGAGGCAAGACCGATCAACGCCGGACGTCCGACTAGCGACGTGCGGATGGCAGCCAGTGTCAACGGAACCCGTGCCAGGGAAATGACCACCACACCGATGACGCCGACCAGAATGCACAGTCCAGCCGCCAGGGAAATGTGTTCGCCGAGAACGACGAAGCCGAAAAGCGCCGCCTGGATCGGTTCTGTCTTGGAATAGGCGGTCCCGACGGCAAAGTTGCGGAAGGAGAACAGGTGGATCAGCAGAAACGTGCCGAGGATCTGCGCCAGACCACCCAGGGCACCGGCAATCAAAAGCGTTGGTGTCGGTTCCGGCAGCGGGAACTTGAACACGACGTGCAGCACGGCAGCATAGGCGATCGCGAAAGGCGCGCCGTAGCCAAACCGCACAAATGTCGCCCCGGTGGTACCAAGCTGACCTTTCAGGTGTTTCTGGAGGGCCGTGCGCAGGTTCTGGCAGAACGCTGCTGCAATGGTGATCGGGATCCATAATTCCACGGAACGTACTCTTGTTGATTTTGTTGAATTGATTTCACCCTAGCGATTTGGTCACCGCTTTAAACTGCCGTGATCGCAACCAACATTTTATTTTTTCTCAACTCATCGAACTGGACGACAGGTGTAATCCAGCCAGCATTCCCCCGAGAACGGCGGCTTGTTTGACGGCTACAGGACATCTGCCGACCCTCCCGTGCTTGACAGCACCTTGCCGGGCGGCTTAGGTCCGCGCCAGAAATATTAACGCCCGGAGACCATCTGCCTGATGACCCACGATCTCGCTTCCCTGTCCAAGATCATCGACGCCGCCTTCGAAGACCGTGCCGCCATCGACACCACGACCACCGGTGAAGTCCGGGACGCGGTCGAGGAAACTTTGAACCTGCTCGACCGTGGCAAGCTGCGCGTTGCAGAGAAGAAGGATGGCGACTGGGCGGTCAACCAGTGGGCCAAGAAGGCTGTTCTGCTGTCGTTCCGCCTGAACCCGATGGACATCATCAAGGGCGGCCCCGGCGACGCCACCTGGTGGGACAAGGTGCCGTCCAAGTTCGACGGCTGGCGCGGCATGGATTTTGAAAACGCCGGTTTCCGCGCCGTGCCGAACTGCATCGTTCGCCGCTCTGCCTTTATCGGCAAGGGCGTGGTTCTGATGCCGTCCTTCGTCAATCTCGGTGCTTTTGTTGACGAGGGCACAATGGTCGACACATGGGCGACCGTCGGCTCCTGCGCCCAGATCGGCAAGAACGTCCACCTGTCCGGCGGCGTCGGCATCGGCGGCGTTCTGGAACCGCTCCAGGCCGGTCCGGTGATCATCGAAGACAATTGCTTTATCGGCGCACGCTCCGAAGTGGTCGAAGGCTGCATCGTGCGTGAAGGCTCCGTGCTCGGCATGGGTGTCTTCATTGGCCAGTCCACCCGCATCGTCAACCGCATGACCGGCGAGATCACCTACGGCGAAGTACCGCCCTACTCCGTGGTTGTTGCAGGCTCCATGCCGACGTCCAGCGTGATGGGCAACGGCGAAGCCGCTCCGAACCTTTACTGCGCCGTAATCGTGAAGACGGTTGACGAAAAGACCCGCTCCAAGACCGGCATCAACGAACTTCTGCGCGACTGACGCAGACCAGGGAGCGCCGCGAGCGCTCCAACATCTGGAAATCCGGAAAGCCCCGCCCTAACCCGGCGGGGTTTTTCATGCGCCCCACAATAGCCCGACCACCTGGGAAATCACGAGCGTGAGCAACACATCCAGGACGACGACTCCGATGGTCAGGCTCACGGTTGTCTGAAGCGCGATGCGGGCGACCTGGTAGCGATACCAGATCACGACAAAGAGGCAGGTCAGCGACAACAAGACAACGATGCCAGGCGAGATAACGTCCAGAAGAAACAGGATGTAGGTAAAGAGATACGGCACCGACGCGAGCAGGCTTGTCCAGTTGCGTACGACAATGAACGACACGTAGCGGTTCGAAATGCCTATCGGCGCTGCCAGCAACGCCAGCAACAACGGTAGTGCCAGCCAGTCGACGCCCATTCCCAGGAACTGGGCAAACCAGTAGCTACCGTTCGGAAAGGCATCGGGATGGTAGAGGTTCTCGGCGAAAAAGAGCCGCTTTTCCGCAAGGCAACTGACCACGTAAACCGGCACCAGCAGAAAGATGACGGAGAACGAACGCCAGAACCCCTGAATGGACTGGTCGAAAAACGCCATTCCTTCCGGACGGTTGCGCAGAAGCAACCAGGACCCGTCCAATGCCGCGCGAATTTCGACCTTGCTGATCAATTCCCGTCTGCTCCGGAAAAATAGCTGAAGAGGAATTTTTTGTAGATTGCTGCCAGCCGGTCAAGGTCCTCAACCGCGACACATTCGTCCACCTTGTGCATCGTCTGGCCGACAAGGCCAAATTCCACGACAGGGCAGTAGTTCTTTATGAAGCGGGCGTCTGATGTTCCTCCGCCCGTTGAAAGCTCCGGAACCCGGCCGGTTTCCGCTTCCACAGCCTTGCTCAGGGCTTCGATCAGGACTTCGTCCCGCGTCAGGAAGGATTCGCTGGCATCGCGCTTGAACTCCAGCCCAAGCGCCAGGTTTCCAAGGTCTACCGCTTCAAGCGTCTCGGTGATGCGGGCCTTGAGGCTCTCCAGCGTCCATTCGTCATTGTAGCGAATGTTGAAACGGGCTTCTGCCCGCGCCGGAATGACGTTGAAGGCCGGATTACCGACATCAGCGGAGACAATCTCCAGATTGGACGGCTGAAACCGTTCGTTGCCCTTGTCCAGTTCCAGCGCATCAAGCGCGGCCAGAAGGCGGATCAGGCCCGGGATCGGGTTGTCAGCCAGATGCGGATAGGCGGCATGGCCCTGGACACCCCGGACCGTGATGGTGCCGGACAGCGATCCGCGCCGCCCGACCTTGATGGCATCGCCGAGCACATCCGGATTGGTCGGCTCGCCGACGATGCAGGCATCGAACACATGCCCTTGTTCCCTGGCCCACTGAAGCAGCTTGACGGTGCCGTTGACTGCCGGGCCTTCCTCGTCGCCGGTGATGAGAAAGGAAATCGTGCCGCCAAAATCCGGGCCTTTTTCGGCAACGTAATCAAGCGCTGCTGCTGCAAAGGCCGCGATGCCGCCTTTCATGTCGACTGCGCCTCGGCCAAACAGCATGCCGTTGTCGATGGTCCCCTCAAACGGGCCGTGCCGCCAGTCGCTCTCGGCACCGGCCGGAACCACATCCGTGTGGCCTGCAAAGACGAAATGCGGTGCACCGCTGCCGATGGAGGCAAACAGGTTCTCCACGTCCGGCGTGTCCTCGTCCTGGAACGTGACGCGCGACACGGCAAACCCGGCCTTGCCGAGCAACGCTTCCAGCGATGCCAGCGCGCCGCCTTCGGCAGGGGTCACGGACGGACAACGGATCAGGTCCTGTGCGATTGCGACGGCGGAAGTGGGCATGAAACAGTCTCTTTGGTTAGTCGTATGCAGGGCTCACGCGCGTTCAGCGCTTGCGCCAGTAGCTGTTTGGCATCGGGCCATGGCGGTTCGGCTGGCCCTGGCTCGGCACAACGCCGAGAAAGATCAGCATGATCACGTTCAAAATCGGAACGAAGATCAAAAGTGCGAGGAACCCGCTCTGACCGATGTCCTGCAGCCGCTTGACGACCAGTGCCAGTTCCACCCACTGCAGAACGAAAAACAGAACCGGAAACAGCGGATTCGTGCCGATGTAGTCGCCGGAAATCATGGATTCAGGCGTCGGCGTTTCAGCGGAGGAAAGCCACCAGATCCGCAGCGCAATGCCAAAGATGATCCAGCTGACAAGGAAACACAGCCAATAGGGTTCCCGGCCCATACGACCGATAGGGCTCAAAAGGGCCCAGATCGGCCCCGGGGCAGTATTCGCGCTCTGTGGGGGCGTTGTCATTCCATCCAGCTCAGGTTCGATTGATCTGGCAAGGAGGTAGACGCATACGCGGGCCGGATCAAGGTCTGTTACACAGTCGCACCGGCCTTGGCCAGTGCGTAATCATGCGAATTGTGCCAGTCGTATAGTTTGCACCCCTATTACCTTGGGTAATTTTAATGGATTTTGCACGTTCGGCGTGCCAATCCTAATTTTGAAGGTTCACTGCCGACGAGGGGGCTCGCTGATGACCGGTGCCTGGAAGACTAGACTAACTGCCTGTGCATTCTCAGTATTTCTGGCGTTCTTGTCCGTTATGGCACTGCCGGCCATCGCACAGGACACCGGAAAAAACCTTCCGTCGCAGCTTCAGCCCGAAGCCATGGAAAAGCTTGTCTCCGATCTCGATCCGGAACAGGTGAAGGCGCTGACCGACCTGATGACCCTGCTGCAGCAAGGTGCCGCAGCCAAGGGCGCGCAGACCCCGCCTCCGTCAGAAGAAGTCGAACTGATCGAGAAGGTGCAGACCGCAGCCGATCAGTTCGGCGCGCTGATTGCCAACAATTTCAGAACCTTGCCGGAGCTCTTCAGCAGCCTTTTCTCCAGTATCGGCGCACTGTTTGCGGGAACGGTCGCAGGACCGGTGCATATCTTCATTGGTGCGATCGCCCTCATCCTGGCAGCCGGGTTTGCCGCCGAGTTCCTGGTCAACCGGCTTTTCGCTTCCCGCCGGGAAAAGATCCAGAGCCATGCGCCCCACAGCCTCTTTGAAACTGTCAAACTGGTCTCCACACGTGCCGCGCTTGATCTTGGCGGGCTGATTGTTTTTGCAATCGTCGCCTTCGCTGTCGGCAAGATCGCGATTTTCGATCCTGTCGCCAGAGCCTTTGCCTTTCAGGCGGTTTACTGGATCGTTTTCCTGCCACGCATCGTCGCAGCCCTGCTGCGTTTTGCCCTGGCGCCGCATCGGAGCGAGCTGCGCCTCGTCACCGCGGACGACACCACCGCCAAGTCGCTTTACCGCAGCTTCACGAGCCTCTTCGCCTTTGTTGGCGTCACGTTCTTCCTTCGTAACATCATGATCGAGGCCGGCGACGGAGATGTTGCCGAAACCTTCCGCTTCTTCATCGGCTTTGGTGTCAATCTCTGGATCGTCATGGTCATCTGGAACGCCCGTCATGGCCTGACGAGCATCATTCTGGGTGATGAGCACCAGCCAACCAGCGGCCTGGAACGCATGGCCCGGTTCTGGCCCTACTTCTCGATTGCCTTCATCGCCTTCAACTGGCTGCTGGTTCAGATAACAACCAGCATGGGCATCGAGGCGCTGACCGCGGGACGCTCTCTCGCCGTGATTGCGTTGGTCGTGTTCGCGCCGTTTCTCGACACGATGGTACGCGGCATCGTCTCCCACATCGTTCCGCCCATGCGCGGGGAAGGTCCGGTTGCGGAAGCTGCCCATATGCAGACCCGGCACAGCTACGTGCGCATTGCCCGCGTGGCCCTGCTTGCCTTCCTGGTGCTGATGGTCGGCAGGATCTATGGTCTCAATCTGCTCGCGCTCGGCGCGGAAGACGGGTCCTCGGTCGCCCGGCATACGGTTATCTTCCTGCTTATTCTGGCCGCCGGTTACCTTGCCTGGGAAATCACCAATCTCTGGGTTGCCCACCAGCTCGCCAAGGATTCGCCGCCGCCTTCCAACGAAGATGAAGACGCGGAGATGGGCGGGGCCGGCAAGTCGCGCCTGGCAACGATCCTGCCGTTGATCCGCGTCGTCGTGCAGATCACGATCCTGACCCTGACCACGCTGCTCGCCCTCAGCCAGCTGGGCATCAACATCACGCCGCTTCTGGCCGGTGCCGGTGTCGTTGGCCTGGCAGTCGGATTCGGGGCGCAGACCCTGGTGCGCGACGTGGTCTCAGGCATCTTCTTCCTGATGGACGATGCCTTCCGTCTGGGTGAATTCATCGATGCGGGCGGCACACAGGGCACTATCGAGAAAATCTCGATAAGGTCCCTGCAGCTGCGCGGCACGCGTGGTGCCGTTCATATCGTCCCCTATGGCGAAATCCCGAAGCTCACCAACCTGTCCCGAGACTGGGTGATCATGAAGCTGAAGTTCACCGTTCCATTCGACACGGATGTCGAGAAGGTTCGCAAGCTCTTCAAGCGGATCGGCCAGGAAATCATGGAGATGGAAGAGTTCAAGGACGACATTCTGGCCCCGTTCAAGGGACAGGGCGTTGCCGATGTCGACGACGTCGGCATCGTGGTGCGCGGCAAGTACACCACCAAACCCGGCAAGCAGTTCGGCATCCGCAAGGAAATCTACAAGCGCGTTCAACAGGCGTTCGAGGAAAACGGCATCCAGTTCGCGCGCAAGGAGGTGCGGGTCAACATTCCCGACACCGCGAAGCTGGACGACAAGCAAAAGGAAGCCGTCACAGCAGCTGCGGCTGCAGCAGCCGCCGACATGGACAAGAAGCCGGCTACCGAGTGAGGCGCTGCCTTGCTTCGCCTGCAACAGACCGGCCTGCCGCTTCGCCTGTGAGAGCGGTGGGCACAGCGTTTGTGACCCAACCTTCGAGACGCCGCCATCGCGGCTCCTCAGGATGAGGCGATACGGGGAGGAAAGGCTTCAGCAAACCGCAGCCTCATCCTGAAGAGGCCGCCAGGCCGTCTCAAAGGATGGGCCCAAAGCTCCTGCTCCCCATTTTCACGACCGGATAACATGGCACGCAGGTCTGCCCGCGCTTCACGTCGGATTTAACCGGCGCATAAGCCCTTCTCCCGATTGAGCCGGACACCGTTCCGTGCCTAAGATTGCCTGTCCGCGGGAGGCGGGCGGGCAATATGCTTTTGGGAGGAAGCCGCCTGATGAGTGACAACACGTCAACCCCGCACGGTAGCGGGGCATCCGCAACAACTGGATTGCGGCCCATGCCAAAGGTCAACAAGATTACCGTCAACGACGTGATCGACGCGTTCGCTGCGGGTCTGGCTGATTTCCGCAGGGCGCCGGTCTACGGCCTGGCGATCGGCGCGTTTTTCGCTCTTGGGGGCCTGTTCGTCGTTTTGAGCGCGGCCGCACTCAACATGAGTTACCTGTCCTATCCGGCAGCGGCCGGTTTCGTCTTGATCGGGCCATTCGCCGCGGTTGGTCTCTACGAGGTCAGCCGGCGTCTCCAAAATGGTGAGGAGCTTTCCTGGTCACGCATCGTCGGCACCATGTGGGCCCAAAAGGGGCGTGAACTTTCCTGGATGGCCTTCGTGGTTCTGTTCATCCAGATCATGTGGATGTATCAGGTGCGCCTGCTGCTGGCGCTGTTCCTCGGCTTCCGGTCGTTTGCCTCGTTCGACGAGTTTCTGACCCAGGTCATCTCCACCCCGGAAGGCCTGATGTTCCTGGCCGTTGGCCACGTGGTGGGTGCAATCCTGTCGCTGATCCTGTTCTCGCTGACCGTGGTGTCTTTCCCGTTGCTGATGGAAGAAGATCGGGACTTCATCACAGCCATGATCACCAGCGTGCGCGCCGTGTTCACATCGCCCGTCCCGATGATCGGCTGGGCCTTTGTCGTAACCGCGGTTCTGATCGTCTCGATGGCACCGGCGTTCCTGGGTCTGGTCGTATCCCTGCCGATCCTCGGTCATACGACCTGGCACCTTTACAAGAAATGCGTGGAGATACCCGAGGAGACGTTATGACGGGCTAAAGGGGGTCCTCTCACGCGTCGCCGTCTTCTTCACCTTCTCCGGCGCCCAACACGGCTTTGCGAGCTTGCCAGTCCTTCTTGAGTTCGATGTCCATTTCCGCCGAGCGGTAGTCGACACGGGTCAGGTAAAGCCCGTCTGCCGGCGCCACCGGGCCGCAGGCGTTCCGGTCGCGGGCTTGCAGGGCCTTGGTGACATCACCCGGCCCCCATTTGCCCTCACCGACCAGACGCAGGGAGCCAACCATCGAGCGCACCTGATTGTGGAGGAAGGACCGTGAGGCGCATTCGGCAATGACGAACTCGCCCTCGCGGTAGACCCGGAATTCCTCCAGCGTCTTTTCCGGGCTTTTTGCCTGGCAGCGCGTGTGACGGAAGGTGGTGAAGTCGTGATGACCGACGAATTCCTGCGCGGCCGCGTGCATGGCGTCCTCATCGAGATGCACCTTCACATGCCAGGCAAGACCAAGCTGGTGGGTGAGCGGTGGCAACCTATTTTGAATGCGATAGCGGTAGGAGCGGCGGATCGCGGAAAAGCGCGCGTCGAAGCCCTCGTGCATTTCCGCAGCATCCAGGATCACCACCGGATGGGGCTGGCAATGGAAATTCAGCGCCCCCATGACCGTTCTTGCGTCCCAGGCCTTCGAAAGATCCACATGGCAGACCTGCCCGGTGGCGTGGACGCCGGTGTCTGTGCGACCGGCGCCGCCGATGGTCACCTCCTCACCGGAGAATGCCTTCACGGCACGTTCGATCACCGCCTGGACGGACGGCGCGTTCGCCTGGCGCTGCCAGCCGCTGAACGGCCTGCCGTCATATTCCACCGTCAGTTTGTAGCGGGGCATTACTCGAATTCTTCAAAGGGTGTGGCGAAGGCCACCTCGATTGGCAGGTCCCGCGATCCGGCTTCCGTCAGCGCAAGCGCCATGAAGGCATCGCCCGCATAAGGTCCCTGCACCTTGCGTGCCAGCACGGGATCGAAACCGAAGCGCGGATAATAGGACGGCGGGCCGAGCACCAGAACAAGGTCCTCTCCCAGATCCTTCAGGCTTTCCAGAGAGGCCTTGATCAGCGCCGAACCGATGCCGGTCTTCTGCAGGTCCGGCCAGACGGAAACAGGCGCAAGGCAGACAACCTGCATGCCCTGCCCCGGACCGATGGCAGCCGGGGTGACACGGCTATAGGCGATATGTCCGACGATCCGGCCGCCGGAATCGACCGCGACCTGTTCCAGCACCAGAGCGCCGCAATGACGCAGCGTGTGCACGAGGCGGGCTTCCATGTCGGATGGAAAGGCAGCGGTGACCAGCTCTCTGACGGAAGCTTCATCGTCAGAAGTCACGTTTCTGATGGCAAGGCCGGCAGCTTCGGCAGCTTGGGTCATGTCGGTCTCCTCGAACCTCAGATTAGTCCAGAACCGTGCCGTCAGAAAGCGATGCTCCGCGCAGGAATTCCGCGCCGCTCATCGGCTTCTTGCCGGCCCGCTGAACCTGTTCCAGACGTACGGCACCCGCACCGCAGGAAATCACCGGCACATCCCCACCGGTCTGGACGGATCCCGGCGTGCCGGAGCCTTCGCCAAGCGTGCTGCGCAGGACCTTGACCCGTTCCATCTTGCCGCCGAGCGGCATTTCGCACCAGGCACCGGGAAAGGGTGACAGGCCGCGAATGTGGTTGTGAACCTCCGCAGCCGGTTTCGACCAGTCGATCCGGGTTTCCTGCTTGGAGAGCTTGGCCGCGTAGGTGACACCGTCCTCGGCCTGGGTCTGGTCTCCAAGCGCCCCGCGCGACAAGGCCGCCAGCGCCCGAACCATCAGATCCCCGCCGAGCGAAGACAGCTTGTCGTGAAGATCACCGGCCGTCATGTTCTCGCCGATGGCAACGGTTTCCGACATGCAGACGGGGCCGGTATCGAGCCCCTCTTCCATGCGCATCACCTGAACGGCTGTTTCTTTGTCACCTGCCATGATCGCCCTGTTGATGGGCGCCGCGCCGCGCCAGCGCGGCAACATGGAAGCATGAAGGTTGAGACAACCGTATTCCGGCGCTTCCAGGATCGGTTTCGGCAGGAGAAGGCCGTAGGCAACCACCACCGCGACATCTGCATTCAAGGCCGCAAAGGCCTCCTGCTCTTCTGCCCCTTTGAGGCTCTGCGGCGTGAACACCGGAATACCGAAAGATTCAGCGGCCTCATGAACCGGCGATTTCTTCAGGTCCATGCCCCGGCCCGCAGGACGCGGCGGCTGCGAATAGCAGGCGACCACGTCGTGGCCCTGGCCGACGATTTCCATGAGGGTCGGCACCGAGAAATCCGGGGTGCCCATGAAGATGACGCGTAAGGACATGAGGCTCCTGAGGGGTTTTGAAGATCTGCGCCCTTATTGCGTCTCGCGGCGGGTGTTGCAAGGGGGCAGCGTGCGTTGTTGGCGCCCCTGCACCCAGCGCGACTCCTTCCTGGAAGTGCGAAATCGATCAGGCCTGCCGCGTGGCGTCAGCTCGCTTCAAGCCAGGCCTGGTAGCAGGACCTTTAGGCTTCCGACCATCATTTCCATCGCAATAGCCGCCAGGATCATCCCCATCAGGCGGCTCATGACGCTGGTTGCGGTCTGGCCGAGGAACTTCGACAGGAACGGGGCGGCGAAGAACGTGCCTACGAGAACGGCGATGGAGGCGGCAATGGCAGCGATATACGCAATTTCGTGGGAAAGATCCGTGACCTGGCCACGGTAGATAATCATGGTCGAGATCGTTCCCGGTCCGAGCAGGATCGGTACGGTCAGCGGATAGATTGCAGGATTGTCCTGTTCGGAATGATGTTCCTGTTCCTCGTCCGTCCCATGATGCGCCTTGCTCTTCTCACCGGAGATGAGGTTGAGCGCGATCAGGAGAATGAGGAAACCACCGGCAAGCCGAAACGCATCCAGGCTGATGCCGAAGACCTTGAGAATGGCGTCGCCCGTGAGGCCGATGAATGCGGAGCCAAGGGCAAGGCCAATCAGCACCGTCAGGGCAACCTTGCGCTCAAACCCCGGCCCTTTGTCGGCGGTGAGCGACAAGAACACCGGCAGGTTTGCAATCGGGTTCATGATTGCAAAGAGCGCAGCGAAGAGTTTCAGGAACAGGACCTGATCCATTTATGCCGCCCCCCGGTTTCAGCCAGGCAGCAGCGGATCAGAGTTTTCCGGCCAGCTTTGCCTGCTTGGTGAATTTCTTGACAACGCGTTCGCGCTTCAGCTTCGACAGGTAGTCAATGAACAGCTTCCCGTTGAGATGGTCAAGCTCGTGCTGAATACAGGTTGCCAGAAGCCCGTCGGCCTTGATCTCCTGTTCGGCGCCTTCCCGGTTGAGAAACTGGACCGTTACTTCGGCAGGCCGCTCGACCTCCTCGTAGTAATCGGGGATCGACAGGCAACCTTCCTGATAGACGGACAGGTCCTCGCTCGACCAGACGATCTTCGGATTGATGAACACCATCGGCTCTTTCGGCGCGTCTTCCTTGGCGACGTCCAGCACGAAGATGCGTTGCAGCAGCCCGATCTGGCTGGCGGCAAGTCCGATACCGGGGGCATCGTACATGGTTTCCAGCATATCGTCGGCCAGTTTGCGGACGTCGTCGTCGACGGTCACGATAGGTGCACACACCTCGCGCAGGACCGGATCGGGAATGGTGATGATCGGGCGTATTGTCATGCGCCTGACATAAGAAATCGGAGCGCTCCGGTCAACGCGGAAATAGCGCGGCAGCCTCCCGTTTTCAACGCCTTCGACCGGACCGGCTACCTGGTAGAAGACCACAGCTCTCTCCTGCCGCGCGGATGGGCCTTCGCCCCGAATCGTTCTATGTTTGTTTCATGAATGAGATCCTGTTCGATTTGAGTGGCCGTCCGGTGACGGTTCTGGAAGCTGCCATCGCCGGCGGCCTGTTTCTTCTGGCGCTGATTGTCTGGCTGGTCCTGAAGACCATGCGGGAGATCCGTTTGCGTGCCGAATCGGACGCAGTGGCCGGCGAGCGTATTCACGAGCTGGAAAGCCATCTCTCGCAACTTCTGAAATCTCAGGGGGAAATGACCGGCCGCATGCAGACGATGGCGGAAGTGTTCGGCTCGCGGCAGTCCGACATGATGCGCGCCGTCAACGAGCGCCTGGACGGCATGGGCCACAAGCTGAACCTTTCGATGGCCGACACCAGCAAGCGCACGCAGGATGGCCTCCGACACCTGCACGAGCGGCTGGCGGTGATCGACCGGGCGCAGCGCACGATTACCGATCTCTCCGGCCAGGTTGGCCAGTTGCAGGCTATCCTGTCCAACAAGCAGACCCGCGGCGCCTTCGGTCAGGGCCGGATGGAAGCGATTGTCCAGGACCAGATGGCGCCCAGCACCTATTCCTTCCAGGCAACGCTGTCGAACAACAGCCGCCCGGACTGCCTGATCCACATGCCGAACGGAGCGCCGCCCCTGGCCATCGACGCCAAGTTTCCGCTGGAAGCCTTCAACCTGCTGCGCAATGCGGAAACCGACGACCAGCTGAAATATGCCCAGGCCCAGTTTCGCCGCGACTTCACCAAACACATTCAGGACATCGGCGAGAAATACCTTCTGCCCGGCGAGACGCAGGATACCGCGTTCCTGTTCGTGCCATCGGAAAGCGTATTTGCAGAACTCAACGAGAGCTTCGAGGATCTGATCCAGAAGGCGCACCGCACCCGGGTGGTGATCGTCTCGCCGTCGCTGCTGATGTTGTCGATCCAGGTGATCCAGTCGGTACTGCGCGATGCCAAGATGCGCGAGCAGGCCCATCTGATCCAGGCGGAAGTCGGCCACCTGGTTGCTGATGTCAGCCGGTTGAACGACCGCGTCGGCAAGCTTCAGGCCCATTTCGCCCAGGCGAACAAGGATATCGACCAGATCCTGATTTCCTCCGACAAGATCTCCAAGCGCAGCCGCCGGATCGAGGATCTCGAGCTGGGAGAACTCGAAAGCGTGGCAAAGGACACTTCCAGTGCCGAACCCCAGCTGGCAATGACACCGGAGGGGTGACGCAGCAAATCTGTTGCTGCTGTTCTACCCCGGGTCTACAGTCCGGCCGGCTCGATCCGAGTCGATTTGGAGGCAGGTATGTCGTTCCGGAATTTCCTTTTTTCCAAGACACTTAACATCGCGATCACCGGCGTGGTGCTTGGGGGGCTCGCGCTCTCGCTGAGCCAGAATGCAGCGGCGGAAGAATGCTCGCAGTCCGTCGAAGCGGTCTGGCTGGACACCTATTCGGTTGAAGCCGATGCACAGGGCGAATGCGGGTCTGCGGAAGTCTCGCTCGCGGTCTTCAATCAGTCCGGTGGCATTGAATATCAGGCTACCTTTGATCAGAACGACCTGTTCGGTTTTTACGGCATCGAAACCCTCACCGACATGCAGGCAGCCCTGCTGGACTGGATCAGCGGCTATGTCGATGTCGCGACATCCGCCAAGCTGCCGGTCTGGCCTGAAGGCGCTGAAGGCCCGCAGGCCGGCGAATTTCCGTTTTATGCAGAAGAAGGCGTGACGCGGGAGATCTATGAGCGGGCCCGCCAGGAAGAGCGCCCCATGGTCTGCTTCATTCAGGGAACTGAAAGCCAGCTTTGCCTGGTCAAGAACCCGAAGTCCGGCGCACTCGAATCCATTGGCGTCCAGACGTTCCCCGGCTGAGAAATTCGCGTAGATTAGACAAACACAAGACCACAGCCGACAGGTCCCCGGGCGAACACTTGAATGCCCGGGGCCCTGCTACCTCTTGTCCACTTACAACTCCGGCAGGCGCCGCGCCTTCGTGATCGCGCCCCATTCCGTTGCCGCGATGCGATCAATTGCCTTGTCCAGTGGCTCATAGGCGACGGTCATCGTGAAGCCGTTGGCGTGCAAAAGGCGGTTCTCGCCCGCGATGATGCCGACATGGCCTTTCCAGAACAGCAGATCACCACGTTTCAATGCGGCCGGATCGTCGTGCGGAACGGCTTCGCCGGCTTCCGCTTCCTGCATGTCGCTGTCGCGCGGCAGGTCGTGTCCGCCTGTCTGCGCCGCAAGTTGCACCAACGCCGAGCAATCGAGACCCAGGCTCGAGCGTCCACCCCAGCGGTAGGGCGTGCCGATCAGCTCTTCGGCGACAGCCACCCAGTCATCTTCAACGGCGTCCAGCGGCACAAGATGTTTGGCAACAACCGCCGAACCATCGCTGAGGAGCGCATAGGCCAGCCCACGCGTTTCGGTTTCACCGATAACCGTGACCAGCGAGCCAATGGACAGGAGCCCGAGTGGCGGAAACTTGAGGTCGGCAACCGGGTAACGGTAGGTCCGAAGGGCGCGCACCCGGTGGGTTGCCGGCTTCACCGGCCCAAGGTCGTCGGAGGAGAACCAGCCGACGTAGCCGTCCGTGTCGAGCTGTCCCCAGGCCCAGCCTTCCGGCGTCTGCTCGTAAACCGTCACCCATTCGCCGCTGAGGGCTTCGGTGTCGATCGGCCTGTCCGGGCGCGGTTCAGGCCGGATCGGCAGCTGGTCGGCAATGACCTGAAACACTTCGCCCTCGGCGAAACGGCTAGCGGCTGCCCGGCCTTCATAGTCGATGGCGGCAAGGTCGGCACGGACCGGATGGCGGCGGCGGTCGAAGGTCTCGGTCATGGTCGATCCCGAAATGGATTGGACTGTCAGCGCGGCAGTTCCCGGGCCTTTTCCACCACGAGATCGCCAAGCTGCTCCAGATAAAGTGCGCCTTCCACCGTGCGAGTGATGATCACATTGCGTTTGTCGGCTTCGTCGCGCTTGCGCGACAAAAGCCGCATACCGCCCAGAGTGTCAAGCGCCCGGGTGATGGCAGGTTTGGTGACATTCAACTTGGCAGCCAACCCGCGCACCGTATGCGGCGGCGGCTCCAGATAGACTGTCATCAGGATCGTCAACTGGCGCGCGGAAAGATCCTGTTCGCTATCGCGAACAAGCGCCAGATTGACCTCGTGCATCAGTTTCAGCGCCTGCGAGGCACGCAATTCGACGGCCATGAGTTACAGGGTCCCATCCTTTTCCCCCATCCATCTCCATGACCATCGAAGCACGAAAACGTTTCGGAGCCGTTATTGTACGCCCGCAAAACGCTCCGAAAGGACATCGAACAGACCACGAATGCCCTGGGCTTCCCCACCCATCGGTTTTCCGGGCTTTTCCATCGGGGTCCAGCCGAAAATATCGAAGTGAACCCAGCTGCCGGTGTTCTCGACAAAGCGGGACAGGAACAGCGCCGCCGTGATCGACCCAGCGAATCCAGCGCCGGATGTATTGATGTGATTGATATCGGCAACCTTGCTGTCGAGATATTTCAGATAGGGCTGCCACAGCGGCATGCGCCACAGCGGGTCGGCGGCAGCCTCGGCCATGACCGCGATGTCCTCGGCAAGTTCCTCGTCGTCCGTATAGTAAGGCGGCAGATCCGGCCCCAGAGCAACGCGGGCAGCACCGGTGAGCGTTGCCATATCGATCAGGATTTCCGGGCTCTCCTCGTCTGCAAGCGCCAGGGCATCGGCGAGGATCAACCGGCCCTCGGCATCGGTGTTGCCGATTTCGACGGTCAGCCCCTTGCGGCTCGGCAGGATGTCTCCCGGCCGGAAGGCGTTTCCGGCAACAGCGTTTTCGACACAGGGAACGATGACGCGCAAACGCACCGGAAGCTTTGACGCCATGATCATGGACGCAAGGCCCAGCACATTGGCCGCCCCACCCATGTCCTTTTTCATCAGCGCCATGGAGGAGCCCGGTTTCAGGTTGAGACCGCCGGTATCGAAGATGACGCCCTTGCCCACCAAAGTGACCTTGGGCGCGGCTTCGTCACCCCAGGTGAAGTCTGCCAGGCGCGGCGCGCGGCTGCTGGCCTTGCCGACTGCGTGCACCATCGGGAAGTTTTCTTCCAGAAGATCTTCCCCGATGACGATACGCCCGGTGCCGCCATGCTGCTTGAACAGGGCGACAACGGCCTGGGACAGTTCCCCCGGTCCGAGATCGTTCGCGGGCGTATTGATGAGATCACGCGCCAGCTGGACCCCGTCGAGAATCGTTCCGAGTCGATCCAGGTCGACAGTCTCGTCAACGGCAAGACGGCGGGACTTGCCTTCGTTTTTCAAATAGCGGGTAAAGGAATAGGTGGAGAGGGCAAAGCCGAGCGCCGCCTGTTCGGGATCCGGAAACCCCTCGGCAAGATGGTAATCACCTTCCGGCAGTCCGGCGACCAGGCCACCTAGTGCCAGCGGATGCGACAGACCGCCATCCTCTACGCCGAACAGCACCGCAGCACCATCTGCTCCCGGGACAAGCAGGGATGTTGCGGGCTTGCCTGCAAAATCGTTGACCTTGCACCAGTTCAATGCTGCTGATCCGAGCCCGTCCAGAACTTGAGGCAGGCTTGCCTCGGTGACGGCGTGGATGGGCGTGGAGCTGGAAACATCGCTCTTGCGGACTAGGCTTTCGCGCACGGGAGGACCTCCGTTGGAGATTGGATTCGATCTTCAAGACCTAGGATGCCCGGCGTTCGGACGCAATATGGTGCGCGTCGATGCGCACCGCTTCTCGCATTTCGCAACGGTGCTTAACCAAGCATTAGGGTTAATTATCTATTTCTCATAAGGAAACCTGAAAGCCGCCGACAACAAGGATGTTGGAAATGCAATCGCCCAGAACCGGTTCCGTTCGCCGTCGCACTCGTCTCGCTACGACGCTGCTGGCCATGTCGGCGCTTGTCGTTGTCACTGGCTGTGCTTCCAACCGCGCCAACACCGGCACGCACTCCCCTGCCTCCGGCTACACTTCGCCGGGCTCCTCGCAGGCACTGGCACAGGTGTCCAAATGGTCCAAGGCCTACGAACGCGATCGCAAGGACCGCAGTGCCATTCTTGGCTATTCAAGCGCTCTCAGCCAGAACGGACAAATTCCGCAGGCCATGGCCGTTCTTCGGTCCGGCGTGATCGCACATCCCAAGGACCGGGAAATCTCTTCCGCCTATGGCAAGGTTCTGGCGATGAACGGCCGTTTCGACGAAGCGCTGAACGTCATTCGTGGTGCCCAGAGGCCGGACACGCCGGACTGGAGGCTGATGTCCGCTGAAGCGGCAATCTATGATCAGACCGGCAACCACGACAAGGCCCGCAGCCTCTACAAGCAGGCACTGATCATAGCGCCAAACGATCCCAGTCTCCTGAACAACCTGGGTTTGTCGTATCTGCTGTCCAATGATCTGCCCGACGCGGAATATACCCTGCGCAAGGCAGCCACCCTGCCCGGCGCAGACAGCCGCGTTCGCCAGAACCTGGCCCTGGTGCTTGGCATCCAGGGCAAGTTTGACGAAGCCATCCAGGTGGCCCAGTCCGAGATCGATCCGCAGCAGGCCCAAGCCAACATCGCTTATCTACGCACCATGATGCAGAAGCGCCAGCAGGGCTGAGGCAACAGCGCGGTTTCAACAAGTTCCGCTTTTCTAAATGACTGTACGGCCTTGAACTGCCCGCGTCGGGCCAGAACTAAATCCAGAAAATTTGGAAAACCGACCAAAGGAGTGCTGCTCAACATCGGCACTCCTTTTGCGCGTTTGACGCATCCGGTTTCCGGTTGTCGCTAAGTAAACCCAGGGCCTCCTGCGATAAACGCGCCGGAGAGCGAACCTGCTGCCTATTGGAAGGTGTTGATCACCTGAATCACTGCCGGCCCCATGATGATGAAGAACAGCACAGGCAGGAAGAACATGATCATCGGCACCGTCAGCTTCGGCGGCAGGGAAGCAGCCTTCTGTTCGGCCATTTGCATGCGCTGCTCGCGGGTGTCGTCCGCCATCGTGCGCAAGGCCGTGCCGACAGGCGTACCGTAACGCTCGGCCTGGATAAGCGCCATCATCACGTTCTTCACACCTTCGACACCAGTGCGTTTCGCCAGGTTTTCATACGCGATACGGCGGTCGCTCAGGTAAGACAGTTCGGCCGTCGTGAGCGATAATTCTTCTGCCAGCTCAACCGACTGCACACCGACTTCTTCCGCAACGCGCTTGAAACCTTCTTCGATGGACATGCCCGATTCCACGCAGATCAGCATGAGATCCAGTGCATCCGGCCAGGCCCGCTGGATGGTCAGCTTGCGCTTGTCGATCTTGTTCTTCAGGTAGATGTTCGGCATGAAAGCGCCGAGGCCGGCAAGACCCAGACAGAAGCAGAGCTTCGACAATGCCGGGAAGTCGTCGGGCAGCACGAGAAATGCGTAGGCCACCGTGAAGGCGAAGATACCGACAGGTAACGCTATGCGCGCAACCAGGAAGTAGTAAAGCGGTGCGGAGCCACGGTAGCCGGCCATTCTGAGATTTTCGACCGTGCTTTCATCGGAAAGCGCTTCCTTGAGATTCAGCCGGTCGACAAGGCTTTTCATCTGCGCCTTGGGCTGGTTTCGCAGGGAAGCCTTTGCGTCTGCCTGGGCTGCCTGAAGACGGGCCCTCTCCTTGGCGCGCAGCTTGTTGCGCTCGATCGCGACCGATTTCATCCGCGATTTCAACGTGTCGCGGGACAGGAGTGGCATCACCAGGGAAAAGATGGTTCCCGTGACCGCCACCATGGCCAGAACAGCTGCCAGAAACTGACTGGATGCGATGGTATCGATATCCATGTCGTCTCCTAGAAATCGAAGTTGATCATCGCGCGCATCACCATGATGCCGCAGAACATCCAGAACAGGCAGCCAGCGATGATGATGTTTCCGGCCGTGGTCTCGAACAGAACCAGAATGTAGTTCGGCGAAATGAGGTACATGATCCCACCGACGAAAAACGGCAATGAACCGATGATCCCGGCGGAGGATTTCGCTTCGGCGCTGAGTGCCTTGATCTTGCGCTTCATGGCCTTGCGGCCGCGCAGCACCTTGGACAGGTTGTTCAATGCCTCGGCCAGGCCACCACCAGCCTTCTGCTGAATGGCAACCACGATGGCAAAGAAGTTGGCTTCTGCCAGCGGAACTCGTTCGGGCAACTTGCCGACCGCTTCGGCAAGCGAAATCCCCATGATCTGGGTTTCGGTGATCTTGCGGAACTCGGTCGCGACAGGTTCGCGGGCTTCGCGGGCAACCACCTTGATGCAGTCGCTGAGAGGTAGACCGGCCTTGACGCCGCGCACGATGATGTCGACGCCGTTCGGCAACTCGTCAAGAAACGCGTTGAAGCGGCGCTTGCGCTTGCTGGAAACGTACCAGCGGGGGAAACCCAGCGTGCCGGCAAAGCCGAAGGCTGCCGCAATGAGCAGATTTCCGCTGAAAATCAATCCAAGGATCAGGAAGACCAGACCGGCAACGATACTGAAGATCACGAAATGATGGGTCTCCCAGGCCAGGCCGGCCTGCTCGATCTTGACCTTCAGCGAGACCTTCTGCTGTTTGTCCTGCTTGGCCTTTTGCCGTACCTCGAATTCCTTCAGCTGATCCTGGATCGACCGTTTGCGCCGGTCGACATCACGAAGGGCCTTGCGCTGATTTTCGCTCTGGGGCCGCGCTGCGACCGCGTTCACGCGCTGATCGCGCCGCTTGGAGCCGGACAGAGCAGGCTGAAACAGGCTGTAGATGATGCCGCCAACGGCAAGCATCACCAGGGCGGCGACGGCCAGGCCGGTGATTTCAGGCGTGAGAAACTCTTCAAGTCCGGACATGGGGTCCTCAATCAGCTACATATTCAGGCATCTCGGCAGCATCCAGTGCCTGTGCCAGACGGGCTTCTTCGCCGAAGTATCTTGCCCGCTCCCAGAATTTCGGACGACCGATTCCGGTGGAGCGGTGGCGACCGATGATCTTGCCGTTCGGGTCTTCGCCGACAATATCGTAGAGGAAGACATCCTGGGTGGTGATGATGTCGCCTTCCATGCCCATTACTTCCGTCACATGGGTGATGCGGCGGGAACCGTCGCGAAGACGCGCCGCCTGGACCACCACGTCGATGGACGAAACGATCATCTCGCGCAGGGTTCTGGACGGAAGCGAGAAACCGCCCATTGTGATCATGGATTCCAGACGGGACAGGGCTTCACGCGGGGAGTTGGCGTGCAGGGTTCCCATGGAGCCGTCGTGACCGGTGTTCATGGCCTGCAGGAGGTCGAATGCCTCCGGGCCACGCACTTCGCCCACGATGATCCGCTCAGGACGCATACGCAGGCAGTTCTTGACGAGATCGCGCATGGTGATCTCGCCTTCCCCTTCCAGGTTGGGCGGACGCGTCTCCAGGCGCACCACATGCGGCTGCTGCAGCTGCAGTTCGGCAGAATCTTCGCAGGTAATGATGCGTTCGGTGCTCTCGATATAGGCAGTCAGACAGTTGAGCAGCGTCGTCTTGCCCGAACCGGTACCGCCGGAAATCAGCACGTTACAGCGTGAGCGACCGATGATCTGCAGGATCGTCGCCCCTTCCGGCGTGATCGAGCCGAACTTGGTCAACTGGTCAAGTGTCAGCTTGTCGCGTTTGAACTTACGAATGGTGAGGGCCGGGCCGTCGATGGCGAGCGGTGGCGCGATAACGTTGACACGGGAGCCGTCGGGAAGACGGGCGTCACAGATCGGGCTGCTGTCATCAACGCGGCGGCCGACCTGGCTCACGATGCGCTGGCAGATGTTCATCAACTGCGCGTTGTCGCGGAACGTCACACCGGTCTGCTCAACCTTGCCGGAGGTTTCGATATAGACCGTGTGTGCGCCATTGACCATGATGTCGGCGATGTCGTCGCGAGCCAGCAGAGGCTCCAGCGGACCATAACCAAGTACGTCGTTGCAGATGTCTTCCAGCAGATCTTCCTGCTCTGAAATGGACATCACCACGTTCTTAAGCGCGATGATGTCATTCACGACATCGCGGATCTCGTCGCGAGCATCTTCGGCATCGAGACGAGCCAGCTGTGACAGGTCGATCGCCTCGACCAGCGCATTGAAGATCTGGGCCTTGGTCTCGTAATATTCGCTGTTCTTCTTCCGCGCTGCCGGGGCAGCCGGCTGAGGCTCGGGCGGCGGAGGCGGTGGCGGAGGTGTCGGCGCGGCCGCCGGCTGGGAAGGCTCGGTCTGGATCTTCTGCGGCGCCGGTTGTTCCGGCTGTTTAGCCTGTTCCGCCGGCGCAGGCGTGTCCTGCAACCCGGGTATGCCACCTGGCCGAAGGGTCTGGGGTCCAGACGATGAGCTGCCACGTCTACCAAACATAACGAACTATCTGCTCCGCTCTCAGGCCGGCCTAGCCGGCCTTCCGCTTCAGTTTCGAAAGCAAACCACCGAGGCTCGACCTGGACGCCCTGACGGGCTGGGCCTTGCCGGAGATGGTGTGTGCCAGGTCGTCGAACACGCGCGCAATCGCGTGCTTGCCGTCAATCTCACCAATCATCTGTCCGTTGTTGGCTGCCGTTCCAAACAGCTGCGGTTCGAACGGGATTATCGCGTGAACCGACAGGCCGAGTGCTCCGGCAAATTCTTCCGGCTTGATTTCGGGGCGTTTGGGAACGTTGACCTTGTTCATGATGAGATGCGGCGGGCGGTCGTTCGGCCGCAGCTGCTTCAACATGTCGACAACGTTCTTGGCATTGCGAAGGTTGGCAAGGTCCGGCTCTGCGACAAGCACGATCTCGTCGACGCCAAGCAATGTGTTCTTGACCCAGGCATTCCAGGAATGCGGCACGTCCAGCACGACGCTCGGCACCCCGGCGCGCATTGTCTCGACCAGCAGGTCGAAGGACTTCTCGCTGTAGTCGTAGGTGCGTTCAAGCGTTGCCGGTGCGGCCAGCAGACTCAAGTGCTCATTGCACTTGGACAGAATGCGATCGAGATACGTTTCGTCCAGGCGCTCCGGAGAAGACACGGCCTCGAAAACGCCCTGGAGAGGATCCTGATTGTAATCCAGCCCAGCAGTGCCGAATGGCAGATCCAGATCTGCCACCACGACCTCACTTTGGAACACGCGGCCAAGTGCCCAGGCTCCGTTGTGAGCGATTGTCGAAGCACCACAGCCCCCCTTTACGCCGAAGAACGCGATGGTGCGGCCAAGCGGCTCAGCCGCCGGATCGGCATAAAGGTTGGCAATTGAGCCGATCAGCTGGAACACGCTGACAGGCGTGATCAAATACTCGCTGACGCCGCGGGAAATCAGATCGCGATACAGCATGACATCGTTGACATCGCCGATAACGATCACCTTTGTACCGGCGTCGCAGTATTCCGCCAGATGATCGAGGCTCGAAAGAAGGTCTTCCCGCCTGCCGGACGTTTCAACGATGATCAGGTTCGGTGTAGGAGCCTGTTCGAAGGTTTCGATCGCCGCCGGGATACCGCCCATATCCAGCTTCAGGTGCGCCTTTGCCATGCGGCGATCTTCCATGGAGGCCTCGGCCACCCGCATGGTGGCGTCGGTCAGGCAGAAACCGTGCACCGTGATGCGCGGGATGGAGCCGATATGGAGACCATCGTCGCTGCCCGCGTAGTTGTGATCCGCAGGCTCGGAAATGGGATCCATGTAGCCGGACATATCTTTCAAGTCTGGGTTGGCACTCATAGCTATCCCCTAGTCCTCGGCAACTTCGGCGCCGACACCTTCGGTGAAGTCACCCGCGGTGACTTCGCCCTTCCGGTATTTTTCTATGACCACAGCTCGCCGGCCCTGATCGGAAGGATCGGATGCTCTCGGCGTGATCAGGTCGGACGGATTGTCGACCATTGCCGCCAGGTTCGCCTGGCTGGCACATCCGAAGTTCTCGTAGTTGAAGTTTTCGCCGAAGCCGCCGCCGATGTTTTTCGGCCAGGCCCCACACTCGCCCGCAGTTGCCTGCATGCGCGCATAGGACAGGCGGATCGGTGCATCTGCGCCGGGATCACCCACCGAGTAGGTTCGGGTGCTGATCCTGTTCCTTGAAACGCCCCCGCGCTGCAATGCCTGACGGATCTTCGGCGTGATGGAATGAACCGCTGCCTCGTTGGCCCCTCCAGACGGCACCAGGATCTCGACGGATCCGTCGCCCTTTTGCCGGGACTGCTGGCCAAAGGCGGCAATGGTGCTTTCGATCGGCCCGTTGATGTTACGCGTGTTGCGTCCAACAGGGAGATCCAGCGTTTCCGGCTCTTCGGTGATAACGATCGGGTGCATCAGCCTGTAGTCGTGAGATGCCAGAAGCTGGCTCTGCGACTGGTTCTGGCAACCGGCTGCGATCAGGCACCCAAAGACCACAAGTGCGGTTTGCGAGAGCGTCTTGCTGCGGACCGTGTTTGACATGTTCATCCGTCCGTTCTCACTTGTAGATAAAGCCAACCTGACCGTGATAGATGCCTTCGGCGGCGGCTCCGGTCGGGTTGTAGATCTTGTTCAGCCGGTTCAGGAAAATCGTCTCGGCATCCGACGGCGCCATCAGGTTCTTGTCCGGGCGCTGCAGCTTGCTGACTGCAACCGGCTGAACCACGTAAGGCGTCACGAAGACTGCCAGTTCCGTCTGCTCACGCAGGAAGTCGCGGCTCTTGAACAGCGCACCCAGGATCGGGATCTGCATCAGACCGGGGACACCTTCGATCGCCTGCTGATAGGATTCCTGCAGAAGGCCGGCCATCACCAGCGTGCCGCCGGACGGCAGTTCCATGGTTGATTCCGCACGGCGTACCTTCAGGGCGGAAATGGTGATCCCGCCTGCGGAGACTGCGCCATCGTTGCTCAGTTCGCTGACCTCGGTCTTCACACGCAGACTGATCCGACCTTCGGACAGAACCACGGGCGTAAAGTCGAGACCGACACCGAACTTCTTGAACTCGACGCTGATCTCGCCGTCCTGCTGGGAAATCGGGATCGGGAATTCCCCACCTGCGAGGAAACTTGCGTTTTCACCGGAAATCGCCGTCAGGGTCGGCTCAGCCAGTGTGCGGATGACGCCCTCACGCTGCAGGGCTTCCACCTGTGCGGTGATGCTCGTCGCCCCCGCAGACAGCTGCGTACCGCCAACTGCCTGGTTCACGATGGAAGGGTTCACGGTGAAGTTCGGCAGGCTGGACATGAAGGGCGTGAAATTGCCAACGCCGATGGTGCCCTGGAACTGGACGCCGAGCTGCTTGATGATCGAGCGCTCGACTTCCGCAACCGTGACCTTCAGGTGAACCTGATCCTTGCCGGCGACGGAAATCAGGTTGATGACTTCGCTTGCGCCCTTGGCACCTTGAAACTTCGCCGCGATATCCGCTGCCTGCTGGGCTTCCAGCGTGCTTTTGGTCGTCCCGCTGAGCACAACACTGCCGTTGATCGATTCTGCGGAAATGTTGGAACCGGGAATAAGCTTCCGGATGATCCGGGTAATATCGGATGTATCCTTTTCGACACGGACGTCGAAGCTGGCCAGCTCCCGGCCGCTTCGACTGAAAAGAACCAGTCGAGACTGACCCGCGGTGTTGCCGATCACGAAGATGCGGCGCGGTGTTCTGAGGACGGCATCAGCGATTTCCGGGTTGGACACCAGCACATCGGCTGCGTCTTCCGCGAGATTGACCACCACCGACCGGCCGACGCCGACGTTCAGGATGCGGCCCGTTGCCCGTTCACCGGCGGCGATATGGACCTGGCTCGGGAAGTTGCCTTCCGCCTGTGCTGCCGGAGCCGACACTCCCATCAGTCCTCCGAGCAAAACAGCCGTGGCAGCCAGCTTGTGAAGATAGTTTTTCATCGCGCCCCTCTTGCTGGACGTTCTGTTTTCAACCGGGCTCATTGCGCACCTGCCTGGCTTGTCACGCCGTATTTCACGTAGCTGACACCTCGGCGGCGACCGCCCTCATCGTCCGCGTCATCGGCGGAATCCTGGGCACTGCGCAAGGCAAGCGCGATCGTGCCGATCTGCTGCGACTGAGCGACCACCTCGGACTGAGGCAGGGTCAGTTCCAGCGTTGCTGTGCGCTTTGGTGACAGGTTTTTCTGGTCCTGCTCGCCTGCGGTCGTGCTGTCGATTGCCAGGACGCGGATGTTTTCCAGGATCGTTTCGCTGAGAGCGCCCGTATCCGACTTGCGGGTCAGGATCAGGTCGACCTTGTCGCCCGGCAGAATGAAACCGCCTGCCGTTGTTTCCGCTTCCACGCTGACGGCGATTGCGCGTTTGCCTTTGGGCAGGATCGCCGCCATGAAGCCCTTGTCGGTATTAATAAGACGCTCGGGGCGAACGGGCTCACCGGCAAAAATCGGTGCCCGGGCGATTCGGCCTTCATGTTCCTCGTTGGCCAGAGGCGAGGCCTCTTTCGTCACGGCTCCGAAGGGAACGGCATCTTCAGGCCATTTCGCCCAGCTCATGTCGTCCGCCGTGAGTTTGGCACCGAGCGGAATATCCCTTTGGGCAACCAAAACCTGCGTTTTGGTCTGCTCGGCGGCAGGTGCCTGTACGATCTGAGGCTCTGCTGGCTTGTTGCCCGACATCATGACCATGCGGAAAGCGATGATGCCTGCCGCTACAGCAATTGCCAGGACGAAAATTCGCGCGATTTTCATGACCAAAACCCAATATTCCAATGCGCACATGCGCTGTTCCCGACTAGGATGAGGGGTAATTGGTCAAAACATGGTTAATCAGATATGGATGTTTTCGGTTAATATTCGTTAACTTTACTGAACACTTTCTTAAATTGATGCATTCTGCAACGAATACTGGGCCACAACACCGTCTCACAGCTTCAAAGACCGTGTTTTTGCTTATCTGAAACACCTGCAGACAAATTGGAGAACGGCGGCCTGAAGCAGAAAAATCCGTTCGCCGGCTAGCATTTGCCAACCAGGAGCAAATGGCTCACTTCAAAGTGATGACCCATAACGGTAGTCGAACCCCAACAGGTCTTCGGCCAGGCGCGATTCGAACCGGCAGCCAAAGCCCATCAGGACAAGACCTCAACGAATGAGGTCGAACCAATAAGTAGAGGAATAGACCTGAAGACCGGCAATCGCGATTGCGATGCCATAGGGAATGCCGCTTTTGCTGTCATGCAGACGAGCGAACCATTCCTGCCGATAAAGCACGGACGGCACCACCGCATTCTGCCGTAAGGCCAAAAGCCCCAGCGTCAGGAACATGCCGTAGACAGCAACAAAGAGAACGAACATCAGCAGTTCGTGCGAAAAGCCAATCCAGAGCGCAATGGCACTGATGAACTTGACGTCGCCTCCGCCCATCCATCCGAAGGCGAAAAACAGGAAACACGGGGCAAAGACGACCGCAAAGGCGAGTGCATGCATCCCCCAGGCTTGCAACGGCAAGCCTGTCGCGACCGCCAGAATGGCAAACCCAGCGATCAGCAGCAGGGAAACCCGGTTCTGGATAGTCATTGTCAGCAGATCGGATGCGCCGCCAAAGGCGACCAGCATCGGAAAAATGACGAGAATTGCGGCCTGAACCATGGAACATTCGTCTCGTTGAAAACCTGATGCCTCAAGGCTAGGGGGCAGAGGTTAACATTTCGCGGAAATACGGCCCGGCAGAACAAAAAACGGGCGGAAAAACCGCCCGTTCTTGTTCAACCTGTTTGGCAGCTTGAGCCGCCAGACGACGCTTAGGAAGCGATGTCGGTAGCTGCAACGCCGAGCTGCGTCTGAATGCGAGTGAAGATCGCGCTCAGGGACGTACCGGTTGCTGCCAGTGCGCCGATGATGACGATGGACAGCAGGCCAGCGATGAGGCCGTATTCGATTGCAGTTGCGCCAGATTCGTCTTTTACGAAACGGTTGATAAGAGATTTCATGTGTTTTGCTCCAAGTACCACTGAATTGACAGCTTCAAGTCCGTCGGATCTTTTGTGTCCGATTGGACATAGGCTCACCCTAGGACAGAGAGCTTTCCAAGCAGTTAAATTTACCATCCCAGCCAAAAAGAATGCTGGCAATTATTACTATAGTTAACAAGACGTATAGATAAAAATTCGTTAATACGATCAAAAAACTTTAATATAAACACGTATAATTTAATCTCATACAGAATTATCTACATGATCGCGCGATTTGTCCAGTTTGTTTCTTAGATTTTATTTTGGGCTTGATCGGCGTTATACGCTAATTCCCCGAACTTCTATTTTTCTTCCCGCCTCTGAAATTTTACCGAGGGAGAAGAATATCCACGTACCCACGAATAAAGGCAAAACAAACGTAGAATTGTCCCTGAAAAAGCAAAAGAACATCCATTTACACTTCCTTCGCCGGGTCGTTAGCAGATCGTTCACCACGTTTGACGCATGATCTTCTATGGAAATGCACAATTGGAGTATCCATAGGCATGTTTGCGCAGCTAATCAGATGGACAAGCCTTTTCGCCGTTGCCTTTGGCGCAACCGTTGCGGTCGCACAGGACGGCCCTGTGCTTGTTACGGTCGATCGCGCCAAGGTCTTTCGGATCGAGGACGGCGCCGCAGCGGTTATTGTCGGCAACCCCTTTATCGCGGATGTCGCGATGTTCGATCAGAACACCGTCGTCATTACCGGCAAGAGCTACGGCACAACAAACCTCGTGATCCTTGATGGTGACAACAAGCCGATCGTCGACGAAGTCATTACGGTGAAGGCGTCGGATGATGACGTCGTCTCCGTATACAGGAAGGCCTCGCGGGAATCGCTGTCCTGCAATCCGGCATGCGAACCGGTCCTGCGCCTTGGGGACTCGATTGAAGCCTTCAAGGAAACCGCAGATCAGGCAAGCGCACGCAATGATTTGGCGACCAAGGCAGCCGGCGGGCAGCAGTAACGGGTCCCCTAACGGAGTAGTCACCGAATGCGCTTGTTGAAACGGCTCCTCGTCTCGAGACGGAAAAGAGGGCGTGCGTCCTTCGGCAAGAACGACAGTGGCGCTACAGCCGTCGAATTCGCACTGATCGCCCTGCCCTTCTTTACAGTCGTTTTCGGGATCATCGAGGTGGGCCTGTCCCATTTCGTAAACCGGATGGTCGACAATGCCGTGATCAATGCGTCCCGCGAAATCCGCACCGGCCAGGCACATGATGGCGGTTACGATGCTGCCACCTTCAAGACCCGGATTTGCGGTAACCTGCCGGACTTTCTCTGTTCACTGGATCGCCTGGTGGTCGACGTCGACAAGGTCGATGCTTTTGCCTTGGCCAAATCCGCCGGCGAAAGTCTTTACGATGAAGACGGCAACCTGAAGGAAGAGTCCAACTACGAAGACGCCGGTGCGGGCGAGATCGTCGTGGTCAACGTCATCTACAGGTGGCCGATGATCACGTCGCTTCTGTCGCTCAACCTCGCCGATCATGGCAGCGAACGCTATCTCACCTCTACATTGGTGTTTCGAAATGAACCCTGGAACTAAGATGCCTCGTCATTTCGGCCACTTCCGGCGCCGGCTTGCCGGACTGAGGAGCTTCCACGCCGATAAGCGCGCCGTGTCCGCAATCGAGTTTTCGATGATCCTGCCTTTTCTGCTGATCCTGCTGATCGGCATGGAAGAGGTCACCGGCACCTTGAACTATGACCGCAAGGTCAGCCGCATAGCCAACTCGGTCGCCGACCTTGTGGCCCAGGCGCAAACCATTACCCCTGCCGACCTGAGCGCCATGATGGCTCTGGGTGGAAAGATCCTGGATCCTTATCCGGATACCAATCTGGAAACGATTGTCGCCAGTGTAACCTTCGACGAGGACGGTGATCCCGCTGTCGACTGGAGCTATTCGTCCAAGGGCGGCAGCCCGTGGGCGGAAGGGTCGACACCGCCGATCGAACTGCCTGCCACGGTGGCCGCAGCGAACACTTCCATCGTCGTGACGCAGGCCAACCTGAACTATGTGCCGACGTTCTCCGGTCTTTTTACCGAGTATTTTTCCAGGGCGTCCTCGATCGACCTGAGCGATACCTATTATCTGCGCCCGCGATTGACCGATACCGTCAAGTGTCCGGCCTGCTGAAGATAAACGCCGAACGCCTTGGAAACGGGCATTGCAGCGCCAGAACGTGTCTGTTTCGCGTTACGTGATCCCGTTTCAATCGGTCGGACACGCGCCTACGCTAACTCCCGTATTTGTAACGTCGCACATTCCGGCTAATCTGCTCCGGAATGCTGCGTCGCAATATGCACTTTTAAGTATGGGATTTTTGAACCGATGGCGACAAACAAGACTTACGATCAGATCAAGGTCGGCGATACCGCAGAAATCGTCCGCGAATGCTCCTCCAACGACCTTCTGGTTTTCGCGCACGCTTCCGGCAATCACAATCCGATACATCTTCCCGACACGGACTGGACCGGCGATGGCCTGGTCGACAAACCGGTAGCACCGGCCATGTGGGTCGGGGGGCTTGCCTCCGCGGTGCTCGGCAACATCCTTCCCGGACCCGGCACGATCTACAAGGCGCAGTCGTTCCGCTTTCTGAGCGGAGCTGCGGTCGGCGACAAACTGCATGTCAGGGTCACGGCAACCGAAAAACGTCCGGACAACATTGTCCTGTTCGACATGTCGGTAACACGGGGAGACGGTACCCGCCTTGTTGAAGGCGTTGCCGAAGTCGCCGCGCCGACAGAGCTTATCGAATTCGATTCCAGCGACATTCCGGCGATCCTGGTGCAGCGCCACCGGCACTTCAACCGGATGATCGAACTGGCAAAGACCCTGCCTGCCTTGCCGACCGCGGTGGCTGCACCGGACGATCCCAACTCGCTGGAAGGTGCCTTGATGGCCGCCCGCGAGGGGTTGATCATGCCGATTCTGATTGGCGCGAAGAGCCGGATTGAAGCTGCAGCCAAAGAACTCGACGAAGATCTCGGTCCGTATGAGCTGATCGATATCGAAGATGAAATGGAAGCGGCCGGCCGTGCCGTTGCGCTGGTCCATGAAGGCCGGGTCAAGGCCGTGATGAAGGGCCACCTTCACACCGACCATCTTCTGCACCACGTGGTCAAACGCGATGGCGGGCTCCGAACCAAGCGGCGTATCAGCCATGTCTTCGTGATGGACATCCCGGGCCGCAAGACCCCGGTCCTGATTTCGGATGCTGCAATCAACATCACGCCCGACCTCAACACCAAGGTCGACATCACCCAGAACGCCATTGACGCCGCCCTGTCTCTCGGCCTGGAAATGCCGCGTGTCGGGGTCCTGTCCGCCATCGAAACCGTAAACCCGGCGATCCCGTCCAGTCTCGATGCGGCGGTTCTTTCCAAGATGGCCGAACGTGGACAAATCACCGGTGCGATCGTCGACGGTCCCCTGGCAATGGACAATGCGGTCGATGTGCAGGCAGCCCGGACCAAGGGCATCACCTCGCTGGTTGCCGGACATGCAGAGGTCCTGATCGTGCCGAACCTGGAATCGGGCAACATGCTCGCGAAGGAATTGACCTTTATCGCCCACGCGGAAGCGGCCGGGCTGGTGATCGGAGCGAAGGTCCCCATCATGCTGACGAGCAGAGCCGACGACAGCCGGGCCCGCCTCGCCTCCTGTGCCCTCGCCCTGCTCTACATGCACTGGCAGGCAACCGGCAATCCGGCAGGTATCCTCGACCGGGACGGCGAGTAACCATGGACCCGGTCATTCTTGTCCTTAATTCGGGCTCATCCTCGATCAAGTTCACCCTCTATTCGGGTGACACCGTTCAACTCAAGGGGCAGATTTCCGGACTGGGTGCCCAGCCGCATATCTCCCTTGCCTCACGGGTTTCCGACACAAGGGTGGACCGGCAACTGTCCGCGGACGAAGGCAGAAGCCACGGGGCGTCGCTCGCGGCGCTGTTACCGGTTCTGGAACAGGAACTTGGAGGACGCAGTGTCGATGCAGTAGGTCATCGGGTCGTCCACGGCGGTGTCACCCACACCGAACCGGTTCGCCTGACGGCTGAGATCCTTGAGGACCTAAAGGCGCTCGAACCGCTTGCGCCCCTGCATCAGCCGCATAACCTGGCAGGGATCACTGCAGCCAGAGAAGCCTTTCCAGAGGCCATGCAGGTCGCCTGTTTCGATACCGCCTTTCATCGCAGCCACCCATGGGTCAACGATACCTTCGCCCTGCCCCGGCCTCTCTATGACGAAGGTGTACGCCGCTACGGCTTTCACGGCCTGTCCTACGAGTACATATGCTCCTATCTGAAGCAGGTTCATCCTGAAATCTATAAAGGCCGGTTAGTCGTCGCCCACCTCGGCAACGGCGCCTCCATGTGCGCTATTCGAGAAGGCCAGAGCATCGGGTCGACGATGGGCTTCACCGCGCTTGACGGCTTGCCGATGGGCACGCGCTGCGGCCAGCTCGATCCGGGCGTGGTGCTGTATCTGCTGACGACAAAGGGCATGAGCCCAGATGCGGTCTCCGACCTGCTGTACAAGCAGTCCGGGCTCAAGGGGCTTTCCGGCATCAGCCAGGACATGCGCACCTTGACGCAGAGCGACGATCCGAAAGCCGCCGAAGCCATCGATTATTTCGTCTTCCGCATCCGGCGGGAACTCGGAGGCATGGCCGCCGTTCTGAGCGGTCTCGACACAGTGGTCTTTACCGGTGGAATCGGCGAGAACGCTGCCCTGGTCCGTGAGAAGGTCTGTGCCGGTCAGGAATGGCTCGGTCTTGAAATCGACCCGGTCCGGAACGAGGCTGGAGCGGAGATGATCTCCACCGACACCTCCAGCATCAATGTACTGGTCATTCCGACCGACGAAGAAGCAATGATCCGGCGCCACACCGAACGGCTTCTGGGCAGCGCCGCCGCTGGTGCCTGACGATCGTTCAAACGCTGCAGGGTTCCTTCAGCGGCCTGCTGGATCCAGCAGCGTGGCGTAATCGTCCTCGTAAGTGCGCAGCACCGGCCGGTAGTCGGCATGCACCACAGGCTCGAAACCGCCCGGCAGGTCCGGTTCTATGGCCAGATAGGCGTCGGGTGCTTCCCGGCGCATGTCCATCAATCCGGCCCTGAGACGCCGTTTCAACGCGTCAGGCAAATCCTTGCGCACGCTGTGAGCGGAATAGGGGATCGGCGGCGAGCGCCAGACGATTTCCAGATCCTTGAAACCGCGTTCTCCCGAAACATAAAAATCATTGAGTGTTCCGGCCGTATAGCCATTCTTTGCCTCCCCCGCCAATGACGACCAGCCAAGGGTCGCATCGACCCGGCCGTCCAGAACGGCGCGGAGGCCCTCAACAGGGTCCTTCACCTCAACAAGAGTGCTGAAATGCGCGCGCGCGTCAACACCGTCAGCCGCCAGATTGGCGAGCGGAACACGATAACCGGTCACGGAGTCGGTACCACCGACAGCAAGGCGCTTCCCCTTGAGGTCTGCCAGGGTTCCCTGCTCTGCGCCGCGCTTCGCGATCAGAATGGCGTAAAAGCGCGCTGGAAAATCATCCGGAGCGGCGGTGACCAACGGCTCTACGCAACTGCAGAGCTGATGCACGGCAGCATAAGCAGATGGTGAAAGGCGAGCATAGTCGATCTTTCCGGAAGCAAGCGCCTCAACAGCATCGGCCATGGTATCCATCAGAAAGAGGTCAACCGGCAGGTCGGCAATTTCCTCAAGCGCGAGGCGGAAAGGCTCCACCCGGTCCCGGGCCCCTTCATCTGCCGCCACGACAACACCGAGGCGCAGCCGATCGGGCATGGTCTCCGGATCCTGTGCACTGGCGGTGGCAGCGGTGAGAAAGACTGCCGCGAGAATGGGGGCCAGCCAGCGGAACAGGAGATTTACAAGTGCCATATTGCCGACATAACCTTCTGATGAAACTTGCAAAATTTTATCTCGCCTTTTGAACAACTTCCGCCAGAAAACCGGATCGACCACATGAACGATGCTATCACGACCGTCGTCTTCGATATAGGGAATGTCCTGATCGAATGGAATCCCGAATATCTCTATCGCGAGCTCATTCCCGATGACGATGTACGCGAAGACTTCCTGACGACAGTCTGCACAATGGAGTGGAACCTGCAGCAGGATCTTGGCCGACCCTGGGCGGAAGCCGTCGATGTTCTGTCCCGCCAGCATCCGGACAAGGCCGAGCTTATCGCCGCCTACAGCGATCGTTGGCACGACATGGTGCCCGGCGAAATTCCCGGTACGCCTGACATGCTTGCAGAGCTCAAGGCCCAGGGGACGCCCCTTTATGCAATTACCAATTTTTCAGAAGACAAGTTTGTCCAGGCCCAGGAACGGTTTCCGTTTCTGAAGACCAGCTTCCGCGACATCGTCGTCTCCGGCGCTGAAAAGGAAATCAAGCCCGGCCTGCGCATCTACGAAATCCTGCTGGAGCGAAACGGACTGACCGCCGCGCAATGCCTTTTCATCGATGACAGCGAGCGCAATGTCGAGGCTGCCAGAGAAGCCGGCATGTCAGCCCATCACTTCAAGGGGGCTGAGGGTCTGCGCGCGGAACTGAAACAGCTTGGTCTGCTGAACGGGTAATTGCCACGAGGAGGCGACCAATATTTGGGAGGCGGCAAGGCCGCCTCTCAGGATCCGTCGCACTCAAGTCCCGGCGAAGAGGTCTTATCCCTCGAAGCCTTCAAGCACATTGACGCAATTGGTCCCCAGTGCGTCGACCGCATAGCCGCCTTCCATCAGGAAGATGGTCGGAACGCCGACCTTGGCGAGCCTCTGGCCAAGCCGGATGTAGTCTTCACTCTTGAACTTGAAGCCGGAGATCGGATCGTTCTCGTAGCAATCCATGCCAAGCGAGACGATCAACGCTTCTGGCTTGTACACCAGCAGCCAACGGCAGGCTTCCTCGAGTGCCGGTGTGTAGCTGTCCCAATCGGTGCCGAGCGGCAAAGGCCAGTTACGGGTGAACCCGGTACCGGCATGTTCACCGGTCTCGTCGGCAAACCCGAGAAAATAGGGATATTCGTGTTTAGGGTCGGCATGGATCGACAGGAACAGGATGTCCGGCCGGTCATAGAACAGCGCCTGGGTACCATTGCCATGGTGGTAGTCGACATCCAGGATTGCGATACGATGCAGTCCGTAGTCCCGAAGATACTGCGCCGCGACAGCAGCGTTGTTGAAAAAGCAGTATCCACCGAAGAAGTCATAGCCCGCGTGGTGTCCCGGTGGCCGGCAAAGCGCGAAAGCCGCTTTCTCGCCATCGAGAAGCAGGCGGGCCGCAGTCAGGGCCGTGTCGGCGGACGCCCGCGCCGCCTTGTAGGTGTTTTCGCCGAGCGGCGTACCGGCATCCATCGAGTACCGTCCGAGCAGGCCGTCGATATGTTCGACCTGAACATCCTGACGCAGGCTGCGGATGGGCCAGACAAAGGGAAAGGCTTCGCGCGACCGCCCTGCGGCCGTCCATCTTTCCCAGAAGCTTTCCAGAAACGAAACGTATTCGGGAGCGTGGACCCGGTGCAGCGGACGGACGGGGAATTCCTCCGGCGTAACGATTTCACCGACATTGCGCTCCCGCACGGTCTTGAGCACGATTTCGGCGCGGCTCGGGATCTCGACAGCAGGCTTCAGTTCGCCGTCTGATATTTCCTGCGCCGGTGCATGCGCGAGCTGGGTGTTTGAAAAAACCGTCTTCACGAGTTGCCCCCAAGTCCCCTGTTGTCTCACACAGCAGCGCTAATGTAACCCATTTCAGGAAAAACGGAATTCCGTAACATGAGTATAAGTCTCTGAGGGCTGTAACAAAACCGGTGTGAACCCGTCGTGATTGACGCTGTCCGGCCATCGCTGCGCTTCAAGACACAGCCCGGCATGGGCCCCATAGTGTCTGTCGTCCAGCCCGGGAACCGTCACCGAGATCCGCTGCGCATCATAAAGCTGCAGGCCGGGTTCGCTCGTCCAGACTTCCATGCGGCGATTGCCGGAACCGTCTTCGAGGGCAGCAGCGAATTCCACGCCCTCGCGTGGTGCATCCGCAAGGCAGAAGTTGTGATCGAAGACCACGTTCTCCTCACCCGCCTTGCGCCGCAGTTTGCGCCCATCGCGGAAGTCGTATGGCGTCCAGGCCACGTTGCGGATCTCGCCGGTCGGGATCAGCGCCTCGTCCACGGGCAGATAGGTCTCCGCTGCGATTTCCAGCGTATGGTCCAAAATATTGCTGCTGCCATCCAGATTGAAATAGGCGTGCTGGGTCAGATTGACCGGCGTCGTCTTGTCGGTGGTTGCGGTGATTTTCAGACGCAGCGCACCGGTGCCGGTCAACGTATAGCGGGCAAGCACTTCCACCCGGCCCGGATACCCCATATCGCCGTCTTCGGAGACAAGCTTCAGCAGGACACTGGCCTTGTCGTGCTGCTCTACCTGCCAGACCCTGCTGGAGAAGCCGAGCGAACCACCGTGAAGGTGGTTGATACCCCGTTCGTTCTGGTCGAGTTGATAGGTAACCCCGTCTATCGTCATCCGGCCACCGCCGATCCGGTTGGCGCAGCGCCCGGCAATCACGCCGAAATAGGGCGAATGATCCAGATAGCTCTGGAGATCGTCAAAGCCCAGCACCACCGTCTCACCATCGACCTTGAGGTCGCGGATGATGCCTCCCAGGGTGAGGATGGATGCAGCCAGAGACCCTTTTGCCAGCGTAATTTCCTGGACAACGGTCCCGTCTGGCAGAACCCCAAATTCCTTGATCATGAAAGTCTCCGGCGAGAAGGCGGCAGGATGCGCAAAAGGCGGCAGAACTATCCGCCGCCTTTCGTCAATCGGTCAAGTGGTCAGAGCGTCTGGTTGTAGTCGCCCACTTCCGAGTTTTCGCGCAGAACGCCGTCGACAGCCTTGAACATGGCGTGGAGCCGGTCTTCCGAAACCGGGCTCTCGACCACGACCACCAGCTCCGGCTTGTTGGAGGAGGCACGCACAAGGCCCCAGGTTCCGTCTTCACTGACGACGCGAACGCCGTTGACGGTGATCAGGTCGGTGATCGACTGTCCGGCAACCGTTTCGCCCTTGGCTTTCATATCCTGGAAACGGGCGACAACCCGGTCGACGACGTCGTACTTGATTTCGTCGTCGCACTTGGGAGCCATAGTTGGCGACCCCCAGGTCTTGGGAAGATCCCGGCGCAGGTCTGCCATCGTCTTGTCCGGGTTACGGTCAAGCATGTCGAGGATGGCAATGGCCGAAACGAGCCCGTCATCATAACCGCGGCCAATCGGTTTGTTGAAGAAATAGTGGCCGGATTTCTCGAACCCGACCATGGCATTCAGTTCTGTGACGCGGCGCTTGATATAGGAGTGACCGGTCTTGAAATAGTCGGTCTTGGCGCCGTTGGCCTTCAGCACAGGATCCGTGTGGAACAGGCCGGTGGATTTCACATCGACCACGAACTGGGCACCGGGATGAAGCGCGGAGATATCGCGCGCAAGCATCACGCCGACCTTGTCGGCGAATATTTCCTCGCCTTCATTGTCAACGACACCGCAGCGATCGCCGTCGCCGTCGAAACCAAGTCCGACTTCCGCACCGACTTCCAGAACCTTGTCACGAAGCGCGTGGAGCATCTTCATGTCTTCCGGGTTCGGGTTATAGCGCGGGAAGGTGTGATCCAGCTCGGCATCAAGCGGGATGACTTCGGCGCCGATCGCCTCCAGGATCTTCGGTGCGAAGGCACCGGCAGTGCCGTTGCCGCATGCCGCGACCACCTTGATCGGGCGCTTCAGCTTGGCCCGGTCGGTGAGATCCTTGAAATAGACATCCGGGAAACCGTCGACAAAGCGGTAGCTGCCGCCGCCCTTCAGGTCGAAGGCCGCTTCCAGAACGATGTCCTTCAGCCGGCCCATTTCATCGGGACCAAAGGTGAGCGGACGGTCGATGCCCATCTTGACGCCGGTCCAGCCGTTGTCGTTGTGCGACGCCGTAATCATGGCGACCGCCGGAACATCGAGCGCGAACTGCGCGAAATAGGCCATCGGTGACAAGGCCAGGCCAATGTCGTGCACGTTGATGCCGGCCGCCAGAAGGCCGTTGATCACCGCCATCTTGATGGAGGAGGAATAACCCCGGAAATCATGACCCACCACGATGTCCGGGCGCACGCCACGTTCGTGAATGAGCGTGCCGATGCCCATACCGAGCGCCTGCATGCCCATCAGATTGATTTCCTTTTCGAAAAGCCAACGCGCATCGTATTCACGGAAACCCGTGGGCTTCACCATTGGAAAGGATTCATATTCAAAAGTGTTCGGAACCAATTTCGGACGCGGTTTCGGAAACATCAATGCCTCTCAAAGCAAGGAAGAAGAACGGAACTGGGTAATTACCTAAACACGGTATGACAATTCACTGCACCAGTACAAGCGTGCCATCGGAGATGTCAAACCGCTTCATTTGGTTGAGAACGGACATGCCGAGCAGGGGTTCCCCGAGGCTTTGATCTTTCAACACAAGTGTGTCGACATTGCGTAGCCGGATCTTTCCAATGCGCAAATTGTCAATGGTCGCCCTGGCGCCACGAACTGTGCCGTTTGCCGTCTGGATCGCGTATTTGTAGTCGGTCGAATTCAGGAAGATTCCGATGCTCTCGGCAAGCGATTCCGGCAAAACGGTGACGGTTGCACCGGTGTCGACCAGCATGTCCACCGCACGGCCGTTCAGATAGGCATCCGCCACGAAATGCCCCTGCCTGTTGGCCGATATTCGGTGGCTTCGCTCGCCGGCCTCGTCCACGTCCTGATCTTCGGCCACCGGGTCGCTGCTCACCAGCACCTCAAGCCTGTTTTCCAGCAGATACGCCGCAAGCGGGACGATTGCCATGCAGGCCAGAAAGATGATGACAAAGCGCGACATGCAGGGTCTCGACGTTGCGTGAGCCCCCTGATTATCACGGTTTCCTTAGCGGCCTGTAAAACAGCATCAGGCAATCGTGTCGGCCAGCCGGGCAATATCCTCCAGATGCGGTGCACTGGACTGGGCCCCTGTCACGGTGCAGGCAAGCGCACCGGCGGCGGCACCTTCCTTCAAGGCACGTTCGAAGGACGTCTTGCGATCGAGAGCGGCAGCCAGAGCGCCGCAAAAGGCATCGCCCGCACCGGTCGTATCCACCGCGTTGACGGCAGGAGAAGCGAAGCGATAGCGCGCGGTTGGCGTTCGGGCGAGAACACCGTCCGCGCCAAGGGTGACGATGACGTTCCGGCCACCTTCCGCCAGCTTCAGCGCGAATGTTTCCGTGTCACCGGCAATGCCGAGACGTCCCCCGATCTCTGCCGCCTCGCTCACATTGACCACAACCGTACCGGCAACATCCAGACAGGCACTCAGGTCGCCCTCAGGCACAGGAGCCGGGTTCCAGATGACCGTGCCTGCCGCATCCCGGGCGAGCCTGGCACCTTCGGTCACCTCAACCAGAGGCACCTCTCCCTGAACGAGCAGTGTCTGACCAGGCTCAAAACCGCCTTCCAGCCAGGAGGCTTCGACACGCGCATTGGTGCCGCTGGCGACGATGATCTGGTTTTCCCCTGCGGGATCGATACCGATCAGGGCAAGGCCGGTCGACCCGGCCATGGTGCGAACGCCTGAAAGATCGACGCCGGCTTCGCGCAGATTAAGCAGCGCGAGTTCGGCAAAACTGTCCTGTCCAACCGCGCCGATGAAACGAACGTCGGCCCCTGCCCGCCTGGCAGCCAATGCCTGGTTGGCGCCTTTCCCACCTGGAAATGTCTGGTGATCGCGACCGCTCACCGTTTCGCCGGCAGTCGGCAAGCGGGGCACGGCAACGACCAGATCCAGATTGATGGAACCAAAGACCGTAATCATGTCGCCTCCCCTTTTTTTACAAAAGGTTAGACACCGCACGCCCAAGCGCAACAAAAAAGCGCGGAAGTTTCCCTCCGCGCCTTCAGCCGTCTGTTTTGTCGGCCGGTTACTTCGTGCCGTACATTCGGTCGCCGGCGTCGCCAAGGCCCGGGACGATATAGCCCTTCTCGTTCAGCTTCTCGTCGATGGAGGCGGTGTAGACCGGCACGTCCGGGTGGTTCTCGGTGAAATTCTTGACGCCCTCAGGTGCTGCGAGCAGGCAGAGGAAGCGGATGTTGTTGGCTCCCCGCTCCTTGAGCTTCTGAACTGCTGCAATCGCCGAGTTGGCGGTGGCCAGCATCGGATCGACCACGATCACCAGACGCTCGTTCAGGTCTTCCGGAGCCTTGAAGTAATACTCCACCGGCTGCAGCGTCTGCGGATCGCGGTAAAGGCCGATGTGCGCCACGCGCGCCGACGGAACCAGATCCAGCATGCCTTCCAGAAGTCCGTTGCCCGCACGCAGAACGGAAGCGAATACCAGCTTCTTGCCGGCCAGGGTCGGCGCCTGCATTTCGGCAAGCGGCGTCTCGATGGTCTGGTAGACGAGCGGCAGGTCGCGGGTGACCTCATAGCAGAGCAGCGTGGAGATTTCCCGCAGCAGGCGCCGGAACCCCTGGGTGGACGTTCCCTTGTCGCGCATGATGCTCAGTTTGTGCTGAACCAGCGGGTGGCTGATGACAGTGGCTCCGGACATATCTGCCTCTCTTCTCAATGGGGCCATAACACCGGCCCGGTCTCATGATTTTTTATGTTCGGGACCTATGCCCCGAACGGCAACCAAAAAACAGACCCCGGGTTCATGAAGTGCCCGAGTTTTTTCGCTTCCTGCGGGTGTCCTTGCAAATAAATGCCGCCAGCCCGGCTGGTTCCGCCTTCCAGGATGCAGGTGAGCGGCAATTGATCCTGATGAACCTTGAGCTCGTGCCGCAGCAGTTCGGCCAGCCTGTCGGTGAGCGCAAGCGCCACAGCGCGGATTTCGACCATCCGGTCGCGTTCGGCCTCTGCTGACAGCACCGTGTCCGGCTCGAGAATTTTCAGGACACCGGCGTCGAGGAACAGGGCCGCGTGGGCAGGATTGGCCGGCGGCGTCAGTGCCTCCAGTCCGGAGACTTCAAACCCGGCCCAGGCAAGAGGTTCGATCAGTGAATAAACCATCTCCTGGGCAGCCAGATGGAACGGCACAACAGTTCTCTCGGAAACCGCACCCCGCTGGTAATGCTCGAAGCTGTCGCCATAGACCATGTTGCCGTCGCCAGCGCCGCCGTCCCACAGCGGACAAAGCGATTCCAGCACGCGGTCGAGCAGATCCCTTGCCGAAACCACGCCATCGCTTTCCTTTGCCATCCGAACTGCAAGACGGCCTGGACGGGTCTCGTCCCCTTCTCCGAAAAGATCCGGCCGCAGGGCAAGCGCTTCACCGAAGCGTTTCAGATGGCGCTGCATCGCCTCGAGCAGGTCGTCATCCTCCCTTGCGTCCCACTGCAGGCCTTCGGAGAGTTCCATCCGGTCCATCTGCACGAGCGTCTGCGCATCGACGCGATAGGGATCGGTCATTTCACCGGAAAAGGAACCTGCCGCGAACATGTGAAAGGCGGCCAGTGCCGAAGCCTCCTGGCCGGTCGCCTCGGTCTCAGTCATCCTGTCCTCGAAAACCCAGCCCTCGGGGTGGCGGGTTTTCATGTAGGTACCCAGGATGGCAAGGTCGGCTGCAGCGGCAAGCATTTCTTCGGCGGTTTCAAACCCGCGCGCATTTGCCAGCGCACCCCAGCGGTCGATGCCGCCGGCCTCGTAATTCCGCCAGATGCCATAGGGTGGAATGTGAAAATCCGGATAATTTTCCCGAGTTGTTTCAAGCACCTTGGCCAGGGCTGTTTCGAGCAGGTCCGGAACCGCTTCGACATGGGCGAGTTTGCCATCTGTGGCGAGCTTTAAAAGCTCATAGGCTTTTTCCCGAACATGCTGCGGCCGGAACAGGGACAAGGCTGGTTGGGTATCGGTCATGGAAATCGCCGGATCTGGAAAGGATTGTGTGAAAAGACGCTGCCCTCGCCTATCTGCCCACCATAACCTTGTCAAACCGGTTCGTCATTGGTCATCATCTGTGTGATTTGAACCCAAGCCTTTCAACCATCCCACACCGGAAGTTTCATGTCTGCCGTTGTCTCAATCGCTGCCCTTCTCGTCGGATCCGGACTGCTTTTGCTCGCCGGCGGCCTTCACGGCCTCCTGTTGCCGCTCGCCGGTCTCGCCAACGGCTTTTCCGATGCCTCGCTCGGTCTGCTCGGCACCGGCTGGGCAGTCGGCTACGTCAGCGGCTGTCTGGCCGTGCCGGTCATCGTGAAGCGTGTGGGCCATGTGCGGGCCTTCGGTGCGCTTGCCTCGCTGGCGGGCATCTCGGTTCTCCTGAACCTCCTGTTCATGGATGCCGCTGTCTGGATCGTGCTGCGGGCGATCACCGGCTTCTGCTTTTCCGGCGCTGCCATGATCGTGGAAAGCTGGCTGAACGAACGCTCGACCAGCGAAACGCGCGGGCGGATCTTCGGCATCTATACGATGATCAACCTGGGGGCAACGACCGCCGGACAGATGTTGCTGACGCTTGGCGATCCGACCGGCTTCTTCTTCTTCGTTCTCGGTTCGATCATCTACTCGCTCTCACTGCTGCCGACAGCGCTGTCCACCGCCGCATCGCCCCAGCCCCTGACACAGGCGCGGCTGGACCCGAAAAAACTCTGGCGCAATTCACCGATCGCAGTGGTCGCGGTTTTCATGGTCGGCATTTCAAACGGGTCCTTCGGCACCTTGGGTGCGGTTTATGGACTTCGCATCGGGTTGGACGTACCGGAGATTGCCATCATGATGAGTTTGGCGCTTTTGGCCGGCGCAGTGGTGCAGATCCCGGTCGGCATGCTGTCCGACAGGCTTGACCGGCGCCTTGTGCTGGTCGGTCTCGCCGTAACCGCCATGAGTTTCGGGTCCAGCCTGTCATTCTTCGGCGGCACCGATCCGACCCTCACGGTTCTTCTGATCGCAGGTTTCGGCGGCGTGGTCTATTCCATGTATCCGGTGATCGTCGCCCACGCGAGCGACCACGCAAAGCCAGGTGACTTTCTCAGGATCAGCGGCGGTCTTCTGCTTATCTTCGGGGCGGGTACAATGCTTGGACCGTTGCTCGCTTCGGGCTTGATGACCTTCACTTATCCGGGCGCACTCTTCCAGGTGACGGCGGCAGCGCATCTTTCCATGATGCTCTTTGCCCTCTGGCGCATGCGTCAGCGTGCTTCGCTTCCGCAGGAAGACAAGTCCGATTTCGTGATGGCGGTCTCGACCGCGCAGATTACGACCCCGGAAACGGTAAGCCTCGATCCGCGCACGGAAGTGGACGAAACCGGCGGGGAAATCTGAGGGGGCTTGACGCCATTACCTTCGGCATTCATCGCCCTTCTCCCCTCATTATGAGGAACCGCTTCAGCGGCGTCTCAGGATGAGGTTTTGGGGATGAGAGGGCGAGAGGCGAGAAAGCTCACTAGAGTTCTCGCTGAACCAAGCCAATGCGAAGCGACCTCGCCTGAAAAAAATCTGGCGTGCATTCAGCGTGCGGCGCATCCGGCATGTTGCAGAAGACCTGCCTCAACCCGTCGGCGCCTGCTTTGCGCTTTCCAGTCGTACAAGGAGCCTTTTGCGTGTGGGCTCATCACAGAAGGCGGCTTCGATGGCCGTGCGGGTGACTTCCATCTGATCATCGAAACTCCATCCGAAGGTTTCGGTGACCGATGAATATTCCTTGCCGAGCGTGGTGCCGAAAAAGGGCGGATCGTCGGAGTTGAGCGTGATCTTCACGCCCTCCTTGCGCAGCATGTTGACCGGGTGGAAGCGCAGGTGAGTGTAGACGCCCAGAGCGATGTTCGACCCGGGGCAGACCTCCAGCACGATCTCCTCGTCGACAAGGCGCTTGACCAGATCCTTGTCCTCGATCGCCCGCACGCCGTGGCCAAGACGTTTCACACGCAGGAATTCGAGTGCCGCGGTCACACTGTCCGGACCGCCGAACTCGCCCGCATGGGCCGTCGTGCCCAGTCCGGCATCCGCCGCCATGCGGAAGGCCTTCGCGAAATTGGCCGGGTGGCCGGAGCGTTCATCCCCGGCCAGACCGAAGCCCGTGACCAGAGGATGCGGATTGCCGATCACTTCCTTGATTACCCGTTCGACGGAGGCCGAACCGAAATGGCGGACGCCGATCGCGATCATCCGGCCTTCGATGGCAGTGTCTGTCTTGGCGCGCTCGATCCCGGCAGCCAGTCCCTCGACATAGGAGCGGTAGGACAGGCCGGCGGCCTGAGCGTGGTCTGGCGAGATGAAGATCTCGCCATAAATTGCCCCTTCCGCCGCCAGCATGCGGAAATAGGTTTCTGCAAGCAGGGCGTAGTCCGCCGGTGTCCGGAACACCGAACTTGCAACGTCATAGGCTTTCAGGAAGGTGGTGAAGTCGGACCAGATGTATTTGCCGTTACCGTCGAGGACGGCCGAAACATCCTCGCCGCGCTTGTCGGCAAGGCGCTTGACCAGGGTCGGTGGCGCGGCGCCTTCGATATGACAATGCAATTCCGCCTTCGGTACCGTGATGGCGTCGCTCATGTCCCGCGGGTCCTCATTCGAGTGTGTGGCGGGCCGGTTTTCCGTCTTTCCGCAGAAAGGACGGACGAGTGGCCCGCGGTTATTGTGCCCGATTTGCCGGAATGCGGATGCGGTTACAGAAAACTCGTGCCGTTCGGCCCCACCGCAATGCCCAGATGATCGGCGATACTTTCACCGATATCGGCATAGGTCTTGCGACCACCGACACTTCTGCCTTCGAGACCCGGACCGGTTGCGATCACCGGGACATGTTCGCGGGTGTGGTCCGTGCCACGCCAGGTCGGATCGCAGCCGTGATCGGCCGTCAGGATCAGGAGATCACCGTCCGTCATCCTGCCAATCATTTCCGGCAAGCGGCGGTCGAAATGCTCAAGCGCGGCTGCATATCCCGGAACATCCCGGCGGTGACCGTAGAGGGAGTCGAAATCGATGAAATTGGCGAAGATCAGGTCGCCGTCGGCAGCCTCATCCATGGCTTCCAGCGTCTTGTCGAACAGCTGGTCATTGCCTGCGCCCTTCAGCACCCTGGCAACGCCCTGATGGGCGAAGATGTCGGATATCTTGCCGACGCCATAGACCGTGCGCCCTGCCTCGGTCAGACGGTCGAGCAAGGTCGGCTCCGGCGGCAGCACCGAATAGTCACGCCGGTTGGCGGTGCGCTGGAAAGTGTCCGAAGTTTCGCCGACGAAGGGCCGCGCGATCACCCGGCCGATGTTGTAGGGATCGGCAAATTCACGCGCGATCTCGCAAAGTTCGTACAGCTTCTCCAAACCATAGTGTTCTTCGTGGGCGGCGATCTGGATGACGGAATCCGCCGACGTATAGAAAATCGGCTTGCCCGTGCGAATGTGCTCTTCGCCAAGTTCGGCAATGATCACCGTGCCGGAGGCGTGTTTGTCACCCAGGATGCCGTTGAGACCTGCCTTCTCGCGGATCTTTGCAATCAGCTCTTCCGGGAAGGTCGGGATCGTTTCCGGAAAATAGCCCCAGTCGAAGCGCACAGGCACACCGGCGATTTCCCAATGGCCGGACGGCGTGTCCTTGCCGTTGGAAACTTCAGCAGCATAGCCCCACAGGCCTTCCGGCTCGCCATCGAAATCCAGGCCCGGCACGTCCTTGCCGGTGGACAGGCGCCCTGCCGCGCCCAGGCCGAGCCGGTCCATGTTGGGAACGTTCAAGGGGCCGGAGCGCAGACTGTCCTTGTCGCCCTCACCGGCTGCACAACGCGCCGCGATGTGGCCCAAAGTGTCGGCCCCGGCATCACCAAAGGCTTCCGCATCCGCGGCACCGCCGATACCGAAACTGTCCAGAACGCACAGAATTGCACGAGGCATGGACATCTCCTCAAATTTATCATTGCCGGCCGGTTCGGCCGGAGAGGTTCCGGGCGACCATTCGCCCGGCACGCATTTTCCCGGTCAGGGCGCGATGCGCTCGATGACGCTTGGCCTGTCGATGACATCGGCTGCGGAGCCGATGGTGTAGGCTTTGCGCACCGCGACGGCTGCTTCTTCGGCCTCTGCCTCGGTTCTGGCATGGACAATCGCCAAGGGCGCATCCGCGTCGACCGTGTTGCCGACACCGGCAAGGCTGGTCAGGCCGACGGACGGATCGATCACGTCTGCCGCCGCCCTGCGTCCACCGCCAAGCGCGACGACCGCAACGCCTACTGCCCGGGCATCCACACCCGTAACGACGCCGTCTTGTTCGGCGTAGACCGGCGCTTCCACCGGCGCCTTGGCGAGATAAAGTTCCGCCTTTTCCATGAAGTCGGCAGGTCCGCCAAGCGCATGAACCATCTGGGCAAACTTCTCAGCCGCCTTGCCGCTCTGAAACGCTTCACGCATCATGCCGGCACCGGCCTCTGCATCAGCGGCAATGCCACCCGAGGCAAGCAGTTCGCCGCCTTGCGCCACGGTGACATCCCAAAGGCGGTTGTCGATGGCCGTGCCTTTCAGGAAGTCGACGGCGTTCTGCATTTCAACCGCGTTGCCGGCGGCAGACGCCAGCGGCTCGTTCATGTCGGTCAGGAGAGCCGTCGTTTTCAAACCCGCCCCGTTCGCGACCAGCACCAGGCTTTCGGCAAGCGCACGAGCATCTTCAAGTGTTGCCATGAAAGCGCCCGTGCCCCACTTCACGTCCAGCACCAGTCCCTGCAGACCGGCTGCCAGCTTCTTGGACAGGATCGACGCGGTGATCAGGTCGATGCTCTCCACCGTGCCGGTCACATCGCGGATGGCGTAAAAACGCTTGTCGGCCGGAGCAAGGTTGCCGGTCTGGCCGATGACGGCACACCCGATTTCCTTGACCACCTTCTTGAAAAGCAGATTGTCCGGTTGCGTCTGATAGCCCGGGATGCTGTCGAACTTGTCCAGCGTGCCGCCCGTATGACCCAGGCCACGACCGGAGATCATCGGTACTGCAGCGCCACAGGCGGCAAGCGCCGGCGCCAGCATCAGCGAGACGTTGTCGCCAACGCCGCCGGTGGAATGCTTGTCCAGGATCGGCGCGTCGATGCCCGACCAGTCCATGACATCGCCACTGTCGCGCATGGCGAGCGTCAGAGCCACACGTTCGTCGACGGTCAGCCCCTTGAAGAAGACAGCCATGGCGAGCGCAGCCACCTGGCCTTCCGTGACCGAGCCGTCTGCCAGGCCCTTGACGAAGAACTGGATCTCCGCCGCGTCCAGCGTTCCACCGTCGCGCTTCTTTCTGATGAGTTCTTGCGGCAGCATTTGTTGTCCTTCTTGAAGCCGTCTCAATAGCCGTGGTGGGAGTGGTCCACGATTTCCTGGCCCTCGATCGTCGAGATCAGGGCATCCAGAAGACCACTGGCACCAAAGCGGAACGTGTGTGCCGATACCCAGTTCTGGCCCATGATCTTGTCGGCAAGCGCCAGGTAGGCAGCCGCGTCCTCGGCGGTGCGGATACCACCGGCCGGCTTGAAGCCGATCACACGCTCGGCGTTGTCGCGCCGGGCCTCCTCGATCGCGGTCAGCATGATTTCGGCTGCTTCCAGCGTTGCATTGACGGCAACCTTGCCGGTCGAAGTCTTGATGAAATCCGCACCCGCCCCAATGGCAATGTTGGAGGCTGCGTGGATCAGCAACGGATCCTTGATTTCACCCGTTTCCAGGATGACCTTGAGCAGTGCCGGTTCCGGAATGGCAGCCTTCACGCGGATGATCTGCTCTTCCGCAAAGCCCTTGCGGCCAGCGCAGAAAGCCTTGTAGGGCATGACCAGGTCGATCTCGTCGGCTCCATCGGCAAGTGCCTGCTTTGTCTCGGCCAGGACAGCTTCCGTATCTTCGCCACCTTCAGGGAAGTTGACCACGGTCGCCACCTTCACGCCCGTGCCGGTCAGTTCCTGCGCGGCCTGTGCCACGAACCGCGGCCAGACACAGACAGCCGCAACCGATCCGTGATCCGTCACGGTCCGTCCGGTCAGCTTGGAAATGTCCGCCGCCGTGCAGTCGTCGTTGAGGTTGGTCAGGTCGACGAGCCCGAGGGCCCGTTTGGCGTGTTCGATCATGTCAGTCATTGGCCGATCTCCTTCACGAATGCCCGCACCAGCTGTTTCATGCGTTCCATACCCTGCAAGGCGACGGACTTGGTTTCGTCGTGAGACAGCGCGTGCGTCTGCATGCCTGCGCCGTAATTGGTGATAATCGACATGGCCGCGACGCGCATACCCAGAAACCTGGCCATGATGACTTCCGGCACGGTTGACATGCCAACCGCATCCGCACCCAGTGTCTTGGCCATGCGGATTTCGGCAGGCGTCTCGAAAGATGGGCCGGAGAACCACATGTAAACGCCCTCGGCGACCGGATCGCCGGTTTCCTCGGCGACTTTCTTCATCGCCGCACGCAAGTCCGCATCGTAGGCGGTGCTCATGTCGAGGAAGCGCTTTTCGTCCTCTTCACCGATCAGCGGGTTCATGCCCGACCAGTTGATGTGGTCGGAAATCAGCATGGGCGAGCCGGGAGCAACTTCCTGGCGCAGGGAACCAGCCGCATTGGTTGCCAGCAGGATCTCGCAGCCGAGCTCCTTCAGCGTTTCCACCGGCGTGCGCATGACCGTCGGATCACCGCCCTCGTAATAATGGGCCCGGCCCGACAGGATCACCACCGGTACACCGGACAGCGTGCCGGCAACCAGCTCGCTGGAATGGGACGTGACGGTGGAGACCGGAAATTCGGTCAGATGCGAATAGGGAATGCGAACAGCGTCCTCGACTTCCTCGGCGAGCGCGCCGAGGCCGGAGCCGAGGATCATGCCAATCTTGTACGAGCCCTCCCGGGCTGCGCGGACGATCTCCGCGCATTCACGGCCGAAACCACTCATTGTGGGTCAGTCCTTCTTATTTTGACGTGTATTCCAGTTCGAAGGCGGCAGGCAGCAGCTCATCCATCGTGAAGCTGCGCCGGATACCGTCGAGATCCGCGACATGGACAACCAGATCGTCCGTGCCGAATTCCTTCAGACGCTGGCGGCACATGCCGCACGGCGTGCACAGGGCCGCATCGCCAATGACGACGGCTTCCGCAATTTCGCGGTAACCGGCGGCAATCATGGCGCTGACCGCCCCACCTTCTGCACAAACGCTCACCGGGTAGGAAGCGTTCTCCACATTGCAGCCGATGAAAACAGTGCCGTCCGGTGCACGCAAGGCCGCGCCGACCAGGAAGTTTGAATAGGGTGCATATGCGTTTTCACGAACCGCTTTTGCGGCCTCGAACAACGCGTCCAGATCGCTCATGAACGCTCCTTGAGATACGGAATGCCAGCCGCCTTCGGCGGGATTGCCTTGCCGATGAAACCTGCAAGCAGGATCACGGTCAGAATATAGGGCAGTGCCTGGAAGAACTGCACCGGAATTTCGCCGATACCGGGTAATTTCTGACCCTGCATCCGGATGGCGACAGCATCGAGGAAGCCGAACAACAGGCAGGCCAACATGGCGTTGGCCGGTTTCCACTTGGCGAAAATCAGGGCCGCCAGCGCGATGAAGCCCTTGCCCGCCGTCATGTCCTTGATGAAGCCGGAGGACTGGGCGATGGAAAGATATGCTCCGGCAACACCGCACAGGGCACCGCAGGCGATAACCGCCCGGTAGCGCAGCCAGGTGACAGAGATGCCGGCCGTGTCAACGGCCGCCGGGTTTTCCCCGACCGCACGCAGGCGCAGCCCGAAACGGGTGCGGAACAGCACCCACCAGGTCAGCGGCACGGCCACGAAAGCCGCGTAGACCAGGATGTTGTGGCCTGACAGCAGTTCGCTGTAGATGCCACCAATGATCGGAACATCGCGCAGTTCTTCCGCGTAGGGCCAGACGATGTCCCTAAACCGTCCGCCTTCCGGCAGTGAGGGTGTACGACCGCCCTGGCGGAACCATGTCTGCCCGAGCAACGCGGTCAGGCCCGCTGCCAGGAAGTTGATGGCGACGCCGGAAACGATCTGGTTGCCGCGGTTGGTAATGGAGGCAAAGCCGTGGATCAGCGCCAGGCCGATCGAAACCGCCATGCCCGCCAGAAGGCCGATCCAGGCGTTTCCGGTCATGTAGGCGACCGCACCCGCCCCAAAGGCTGCGCCGAGCATCTTTCCTTCCAGGCCGATATCGACCACGCCGGAGCGTTCAGAGTAAAGCCCTGCCAGACAGGCCAGCAGAAGTGGTGTCGACAGGCGGACTGTGGAATCAAGTGTCAGGATCACGATCTCGAACATGATCACGCCTCCTTCTCGGCAAGAGCCCGGGAGGGCGTGAACAGCTTGATGATGGCCGGGCGGAACATGTGCTCAAGCGCACCGGCAAACAGGATCACAAGGCCCTGGATGACGATGATCATGTCTCGCGTGATATTGGGCATTTCGAACGAAAGTTCCGCGCCGCCCTGATAGAGCATGCCGAACAGGATCGACGCCAGAACGATGCCGACCGGATGCGCCCGCCCCATGAGGGCAACCGCGATACCGACGAAGCCGTAGCCGGTCACGAAATCGATCAGCAGACGGTGCTGTGACCCCATGATCTCGTTGATCGCCATCATGCCTGCAAGACCACCGGATATGAGCATGGTGATGACGATGGTGCGCACCGGCGAGATGCCGGCATAGACCGCGGCTGTGGCGTTGGCACCGAAGGACCGGATCTCGAAACCGAGCTTTGTGCGCCAGATCAGGAACCAGACCAGGACACAAGCCGCCAGCGCCACGAAGAGCGACAGGTTGACCGGCGCATAGCCGAAGCCGAAGGACGGGAAGATGTCGTTCAGGAACGGCAGACGGCCGCCATCCTCGAAGGTTCGCGTTTCCGGCTGCATCGAGCCTGGCTTCTTCAACGCGTTGTTGAGCAGATAGACCATCAGCGACGAGGCGATGAAGTTGAACATGATCGTGGTGATCACCACGTGGCTGCCGCGGGTGGCCTGCAGCCAGGCCGGGATGAACGCCCAGGCGGCCCCCATCAGCGCCGAGCCGATGATGGCAAACGGCAAGGTGATGTACCAAGGAACGATGTGGTCCAGCGCCAGACAGGCAATGGCGACCCCTAGACCACCGATATAGGCCTGGCCCTCACCGCCGATGTTGAACAACCCGGCATGAAAGGCAACGGCCACGGCCAGGCCTGTGAAGATGAAGTTGGTGGCATAGAACAGCGTGAAGCCGATGCCTTCGCCATAGCCAATGGAGCCCCAGACCAGAAGCTGCACCGCGTCCAGCGGGTTTTCCCCGATCAGGACAACGACGAGGCCGGACACCAGGAAGGCGGCGGCCAGGTTCAGGAACGGGATCAGGCCGTAATCGACCCAGCGCGGGAGCTGACCGGCACTCATCGGGCGCCTCCTTCAACAGCCATCTTGTTGTTATCTTCCACACCGGCCATCAGCAGGCCAAGTTCGCCTTCTTCCGCATCGCCGCCGCGTTCACCGACGATCTTGCCGTCGAACATTACCAGCACCCGGTCGGACAGCGCCCGGATTTCGTCGAGTTCCACCGACACCAGCAAAATGCCCTTGCCGGCATCGCGCATTTCCACAATCCGGCGGTGGATGAACTCGATGGCGCCGATATCGACGCCGCGCGTCGGCTGACCGACCAGAAGCACTTCCGGATCGCGCTCGATCTCGCGCGCCAGCACGATCTTCTGCTGGTTGCCGCCCGAGAAATTGGCGGTCTTCAGCATCGGGTTGGGCGGGCGGATGTCGTATTTCTCGATCTCGGCCACGGCGTTCTTCTTGATGGCAGCAAGATCCATCAGAAGGCCCCGGGAGTAGGCCGGGTCGCGATGGTAGCCAAGGATCGAATTCTCGTATTCGGAGAAGGAATTGATCAGGCCCATCCGGTGCCGGTCTTCCGGCACGTGGCCCATGTTCTTGGCGCGCATGTCGGCAGCGTCGAGCGTGCTCGTTCCCAGATCGATTGTCTCGCCGTTGATCTTCAGCGTACCTCTGGTGGCGCGGCGAATGCCCGCGAGCGTTTCCAGCAGTTCCGACTGGCCGTTGCCGGAGACACCGGCGATGCCGACAATCTCTCCCGCACGCACATTGAAGGAAACGTCCTTGACCACCTGCACGCCGCGGCTGTCTGTCACCGTGAGGTTCTCGACCTCCATCACCGGAGCCTTGGGTTGCGCCGGTTTCTTGTCGACACGCAGCAGCACGCTGCGGCCGACCATAAGCTCGGCGAGTTCTTCCATCGAGGTCTTCGCGGTTTCGCGCGTCGCCACCATCTCGCCGCGGCGCATCACGGAAACAGTATCGGTCGCCGCCATGATCTCGCGCAGCTTGTGCGTGATCAGGAGAACCGTCTTGCCTTCGTTCTTCAGAACTTCGAGGATCTTGAACAGGTGATCGGCTTCGGCCGGGGTCAGAACACCGGTCGGCTCGTCAAGGATCAGAACCTCCGCGCTGCGGTAGAGCGCCTTCAGGATCTCCACCCGCTGCTGCAGACCAACCGGCAGATCCTGGATCAGGGCGTCCGGATCGACCCGCAGTTCGTATTCTTCTTCCAGCCGCTTGAGTTCTGTCTTGGCGCGATTGATGCCGCCGGACAGGAGCGCGCTGTCCTCGGCGCCCAGAACCACGTTTTCCAGGACCGAGAAATTGTCGACCAGCATGAAATGCTGATGCACCATGCCGATGCCCATGCCGATGGCGGCTTTCGAGTCCGAGATCGTGACCTTCTTGCCGTCCACCAGGATGTCGCCGTCATCGGCCTGATAGAAACCGTAGAGAATGGACATGAGCGTCGACTTGCCCGCCCCGTTCTCTCCGATGATACCGTGGATGGAGCCCTTCTTCACCACAAGGTCAATGTCCTTGTTGGCGTGAACCGGGCCAAAGCGCTTGTTGATCTTGCGCAGTTCGATTGCCGGCGTATCGCTCATGCGTTCCCCCAGGCCTGACTGTTTTTCTTTGTCATTGTTATTGCCCCTCGCCGCTGCCTCGCGGTGTCCCGATCAGAAAGGACATGCTCCGTCGGTGACGACGTCATGAACCTTGACTGTGCCGTCGGAGATGGCCGCAACGGCGGCATCCGCCGCCGCTTTCATGTCCGGCGTGATCAGGTCCTTGTTGTTTTCGTCCAGCACCCAGTCCATGCCGCCGTCCGCGACGCCCAGCACCTTTATGCCGGGTTCGAAGGTCCCGTCCTTCGCCGCCTGAAAGCTGTCGTAGACGGCGTTGTCCACGCGCTTGCGGATAGAGGTCAGAACCTTGCCCGGGTGCAGGCCGTTCTGGTTGCTATCGGTGCCCATACCGAGAACGCCCTTGTCGGCAGCTGCTTGCAGCACACCAATGCCGGTTCCGCCCGCTGCCTGAATGATCACATCGGCGCCCTGATTGATCTGGCCGATGGCAAGTTCTCCGCCGCGAACAGGATCCGCGAAAGCCGCCGGCGTATCGCCCGTCATGTTGGACAGAACCCTGATATCCGCCCTTGCGGCCTGGCCGCCCTGCTTGTAGCCGCACAGAAACCGCTGGATGATCGGGATATCCATGCCGCCGACAAAACCGATGGTGCCGCTCTTGGAGGCCATGCCGGCCAGCAGACCGCCGATATAGGCACCCTCATGTTCCTTGAACACATAGGAGCGCACGTTCGGCTGATCGACCACCATGTCGACGATGGCAAAATCCGTCTTTGGAAAATTGGGAGCCACCTGGCCAAGCGCGTTGGCCTGGTTGAAACCGATTGCGACAACGGGGGACGCGCCCCGGCTGGCAAAGTTCCGCAGTGCCTGCAGGCTTTGCGCATCACGCTCCAACTCGAATTCCCTGACGTCGCCGCCCTGGTCCTGAAACCGTTTCACGCCGGCAAAGGCGCTTTCGTTGAAAGACCCGTCGAACTTCCCGCCGACGGAATAAACGATGGCCGGTTCGGCCAGAGTTGCGGTTGTTGTCATGAAGACAGCGCAGGCCGCAGCAATGACGCCTGATGTGAGACGGAGCATCCTGTCCTCCGAAAAAACGGGTTGGGCACGCTAGAAATACAGGTGGACCTCCGCACGCTATCGCGCGGAGGTCCAAAACGACTGCCTTACATCGGGCAGGACTGATCAGCCATGTAGTCGTGAACTTCGATCTCGCCGGAGATGATCTTCTGGGTCGCTTCTTCGACCTTTGCTTTCATCTCGTCGTTGACGAGTTCGGCGTTGTTGTCGTCCAGCGCCCAGTCGACGCCACCTTCCTTGAGGCCGAGGACTTCGAAGCCGGAAGACCAGCTGTCGTTGGCCGCATCTTCGAACGCCTGGTAGACGGCAATGTCGACGCGCTTCAGCATGGAGGTCAGGACGGAACCCGGATGCAGGTTGTTCTGGTTGCTGTCGACGCCGATGCCGAGCTTGCCGGCGTCAGCAGCGGCCTGCAGAACACCGATGCCGGTGCCGCCGGCAGCGTGATAGACAACGTCAGCGCCACGGTCGAACTGGGACTTGGCGAGTTCGCCACCCTTGACCGGATCGTTCCAGGCCGCACCGGTGGTGCCGGTCATGTTCTCGAAGACTTCCGCCTTCGGGTTTGCAGCCATTACGCCCTGCTTGTAACCACAGGAGAACTTGCGGATAAGCGGAATGTCCATGCCGCCGACAAAGCCGACCTTGCCGGTTTCGGACGCCATCGCAGCCAGCATGCCGACGATGTAGGAGCCTTCCTGCTCCTTGAACAGGATGGAGCGCACGTTCGGCAGGTCGACGACCATGTCAACGATCGCGAACTGCGTGTCCGGGAATTCCTTGGCAACCTTTTCCACGGCGTTGGCCTGGGAGAAGCCGATGGCAACGATCGGGTTCATGCCGCGCTTGGCAAAGTTGCGCAGGGCCTGCTCGCGCTGGCTGTCGTTCTGGATTTCGAAATCGCGGTATTCGACGCCGGTGTCTTCCTTGAACTTTTCAGCACCGTTGTATGCGCCTTCGTTGAACGACTTGTCGAAACGGCCGCCCAGATCGTAAAGCACTGCCGGCTTGATATCGGCTGCCAATGCGCCCACGGCAGTAAAGGCCAGGCCGGCAAGCGCGGTGCCGATGGTAAGAAGCTTTTTCACTTATATGTCCTCCGACATGCGGGGGCCTGCCTTTTGGCCGGCCCGTTTCCCCTCGTGACCCAGCCGCATCATGCGGACTGTGCCAGCTGCAATCCGGCCCGTGCCGTCAGAGCCCTCGCAAGGGTCTCGTCTGCCACAAGGTCGGTAATGACACCGGTACGCAGGGCCGCGAGCGTGGCATCCACCTTGCTCTCCCCACCTACCAGCGCAATCACGCGGCGCCCGCGCACTTCGTCGAAATGCAGACCCACGGCACAATCGCCGAGCGGATCCGGGGCCAATTTTCCCTCGATCGTCAGAAAGCGCCCCATCAAATCACAGACGGCGCCGCCCGACAGCAAATCTTCCTGTTCTTTTTTGGAAATCATGCCGCGCTGGACAAGATGGCCCTCGTTCTCGACCGAACCGATGCCGATGAGAAAGGCATCCGACTGGCGCGCGCGATCCATCAGGTCCTGCACGCTGCGCTGGGTCAGGAACATCGCCTTTTCGTCCTGGTTTTCGGCAAAATAGGGAACCGGCAGATAATAGCCGATGCCGCCTGTGCGCTCCTGCATCTTCTGGACGATGTCATAGGGGTTGGCAGCAAGCGTGCGCGTCAGGGATCCGCAGATCGACATGATTTCGAGATCGGTTCTCGCCACTTTCGGCAACGCTTCGACAGCCGCGGTCAGCGTGCGGCCCATGCCAACGCCCAGACGCGTGACGTTTGACCCACCGAGCATTCCAGACAGGAACTGTGCCGCGGACACGGCGACGGCCCTGAGGGCGCTGTCGTCGTCGCCGCCACCAAGATCGGGAGCAATGATGCAGTTCGTCAGGCCGAAATGCTCCGTCAGCTCCTTTTCAAGCTGGAGGCATTCCATCGGGCGACCATCGACCTGGAATTTGACGAAACCGGCTTTCTGCGCATGAGCGATCAGGCGATGCACCTTGGCAGGCGAAACGCCGAGCTGCGAGGCGATTTCACCCTGCGTACGGCCGCCAACAAAAGACAGCCAGGCCGCCCGGATGGCCATATATGATGTCCAGTCGTCGTCGCGTGTCTGCATTCCGCGTCGAAACCTTCCCCTCCAGAGCCCTTGCGCACGCCTTCCGGCGGACAGGATACTCAACCACTCTCAAAACGCCCGGCTTGATGGAATTGCATCCCGCAAGATGAAACACCCGCCTGTCCAGCCATGCGAAGCGGTTGACCGCAACGGTCCGGCTATGCCCTGCTCTCTTCGGAGCTTTTGTTTTCCGGGGCCGCGAAGGCCGGCCGAAAAATTCTTCACCAAGTGAGAATTTCTTCAGATCATGACCAGCCTTGCCTTTGCCGTCAACAAAAAAAACTGCCAATTTTCTGGCTGATTGCTGCATTTCTGGGCAGCAATCAGCGCCGAGTACCACTTCTGAACGGCGGCAAATTCTGCCCAAAGCTGCCGATTTCCAGAAACAACCCGGCAAAATTTGCCTAGCTGCACGGCAATAATTGCCGATGGATTTGTCCCCCACTTTGAAAACCTTCGTCTTTCCGGCCGAAAAACAGCTAATTAGAACGCGCATGTTAGGCGCTTGAGAAGTTGCTGAAACGTCGGCTGTTTTGGGTCTCAAACAGGTTCTCTCGCCCGAGTTTCTCAAAGTTTCGCGCAAAAATGTGACCGACAAGGCGGATTGAAAAAACTCAAGAAATCACCACCTTACCTAAACGTAAGGCTCGACGCGGATCCACGGATGAAAAATTTGCCTAGCAAATCCGGAAGATATCCCGTGCCTGTGGATAGAACATGCACTCCGTGCACATTACTTTTGCCAGCCAAGGAATATTACGCTACGTTTGGCATGTAGCTTGCTAAGTAAATTTCCAAGCTCATCCAAGGCATTCAGCCAATGCCTTGTTAGGAATCACGAGAAACGGAAAGATAAGGAATTCAACGACAAAATAAACAGGGGAGACGTGGCCACCCAGCCGCAAGGCTGAAGTAAGGAGAAAAACCATGCGTCTCGACATAACCAAAACAGACTGTGCACTGACGGTTACAAGTTTACTGTCACTTATTTGTGCGGCACTTCTTTTCGCCGCCCCAGCCGCAGCCCGAGACTACCGTCCGGCTCTGATGGCTTCTTCACAATACAGCTATGATCCGGCCAACGAAGTGGACGTCGAACTTGTCCTGGCCGTCGACATCTCCCAATCCATGGATACAGAAGAACAGGAAGTGCAGCGCGCCGGGTATGTTGCCGCTCTCACCTCCAGGGAATTTCTTGACGCCATTCAGGTCGGTCCGATCGGCCGCGTTGCCGTGACCTACATGGAATGGGGCGGGGTCGATGAGCATTTCATCGTCGCCGACTGGACGGTGATCCAGGATGCAAGCTCGGCAGCACACTTCGCTTCCAAGATTGCCGAGGCCCCGCTTCGGCAGGTCCAGCGCACCTCCATCGCCTCGGCGCTCGAAAAGTCGGTCTTTCTGGTTCAGAACAACCAGTATGAAGGCCTGCGCCGCGTAATCGACATTTCCGGTGACGGCCCGAACAACCAGGGCGGCTCCGTGACTGCCATGCGTGATCGCATGGTTGCCTCAGGCGTGACCATCAACGGTTTGCCTCTGATGATGAAGTCGAACAAGAACACCTGGCAGGCGATGCTCAACCTCGACCACTATTACGAGGATTGTGTGATCGGCGGCCCGGGCTCCTTCGCCATCCCCGTTCGCAGTCAGGAAGGCTTTGCAGACGCGATCCGCATGAAGCTGGTGATGGAGATCGCCGGGCTGCATCTGCCGGAACCCGATCCCTACTTCCAGCGCGTTGCCGGCCGCGAACCGATCCGCTGTAATCTGTTCGACTGATCGCCACGTCTCCATTCTCCTTATTGTCTGCCGCGTTCCGGGCCGGGACGCGGCATTTTCTTTTGCTCCCTGCCAATGATCTGCCCAAGGGGAACAGGTTCTGCGCCCGCCCGTTCATCTTCCTTTGCCTAAAGCGCTTTGAACGGCTAAACACTTCCCCGCCGCTGTCGCTTCCTGCCAGGGTGCCTTTTCGTCCGGTTTCCTCCGGGGACGAACTGGTCTCCCGGGACTTTGGTTTCGATCAGCTTTCGGCTATTCAATCGATCCGGATTGCATAGACCCCAGAGGACCGCTGATGCCTGCCACGCCTACTCTTGCGCTTGTCGCGCATGACGCCAAAAAAGACGCCATGGTCGAGTTCGCCAGACGGCACCAGGACAAACTCGCGGTTTTCGAACTTGTCAGCACAGGCACCACGGGCGGCCGCATTCTGGAAGCCTGTCCGGATCTCAAGGTCACAAGGCTGAAAAGCGGCCCGCTGGGCGGCGACCAGCAAATCGGCGCGATGATTGCCGAAGGCAAGCTCCAGGGCCTGTTCTTCTTCGTCGATCCGCTATCGCCCATGCCGCATGATGTTGATGTGAAAGCCCTGATGCGCCTTGCAGTGGTCTATGACATGCCGATGGCGCTCAATCCGTCGACTGCGGATATCCTGCTGCGCTCCGCCCGCCTGCAGGGCCTCAAGACCACATCCGCGACACCTGAAGTTGGCTCCTTGTCCTCATGAGTTTTTCCAAGAACACCAAATCCTTTGCCTATCCGGTTCTGGTTGCCGATATCGGCGGCACCAACGCCCGTTTCGCTCTGGTTGACGACGCTGAGGCGCCCACCCGCATGTGCGGCAAGACGGCGACCGCGGATCATCCCGACATTTCTTCCGCGATCCGCGAAGTGGTGCTGCCGGAAACCGATCCGAAACCACGCACGGCAATCATCGCGGTTGCCGGTCCCGTCACCGGTGACAGGATCCCCCTCACCAACGCGGCCTGGGTGATCGAGCCGCTGAAGATGATCGCCGACCTCGGTCTGGACGAAGTCATCGTGCTCAACGATTTCGAAGCGCAGGCACTGGCCTTGCCAGGATATAGCGGCAGCGATATCGAACAGGTCGGCTCCGGCACGATCCGCGAAGAGAGCGCCAAGTTTGTCCTCGGTCCGGGCACGGGCCTCGGCGCCGCTGCGATGATCTATGCCGCCCAGACCTGGGTTCCCGTTCCGGGCGAAGGTGGCCATGTGGAACTCGGGCCGGTAAGCCCGGAAGACGTTGCCATCTGGCCGCATATCGAACTCGTCGGCGGACGGCTTGGCGCCGAACAGATCCTTAGCGGCACAGGCCTGCCCCGCCTTGCCCGGGGCGTTGCCGCCTATATGGGCGCGGACCGCGACTTCAAAACGGCGGCAAGCATCACAACGGCCGCAGAGGCAAACGATCCGGTAGCGGTGAAGACGCTGGAAGTCTTTGCCAGGGCCCTTGGCCGTGTGGCCGGTGATTTTGCCCTCGCGGTTCTGGCACGGGGCGGTGTCTATCTGACTGGCGGTGTCACGTCGCGGATCACACGCTTCCTCACGGACGGGGGCTTCCGCGCCGCCTTTGAGGCCAAGGCACCCCATGAGGCCTTGATGGCCAAGATACCGACCTTCATCGTCCGGCATCCCGATCCGGCCCTGGAAGGCCTTGCCTCCTTCGCACGCGCACCGGAAGCCTTTGCCGTCGACATGCAAGGACGGCAATGGACCGCAGGCGCCGCATCGGGCGCGAGCTGACGCGGGCCCGTCATGTCCACTGCCCCAGCCTTCGCGGCACCCCTGCCGATCGACGGTGTCCTGCCGGAGCTTCTGGCAACGCTTGATGCAAGGCTGAACGCAGTTCTTGTTGCCGAACCGGGCGCGGGCAAGACGACCCGCGTGCCGCTGGCTCTTTTGAACGCAACCTGGCGCGGCGACGGCAAGATCCTGGTACTGGAACCGAGGCGTCTTGCTGCCCGTGCCGCTGCACGCCGGATGGCAGCCGAACTTGGCGAAAAGCCAGGCGAGACCGTCGGTTACCGTGTGCGCATGGAAACGAAAGTCAGTTCACACACTCGAATAGAGGTCATCACGGAAGGTGTATTCACCCGACTGATCCTGGACGATCCGGAACTGACGGGCGTTGCTGCCATTCTCTTTGACGAATTTCACGAACGCTCGCTTGACGGCGATCTCGGACTGGCGCTGGCGCTGGATGTGCAGGCTGCACTGCGCGACGACCTTCGTCTGCTTCCGATGTCCGCAACGCTCGATGCTGCCGGCATTTCACGCCTGCTTGGCGACGCACCTGTCATCGAAAGCACGGGCCGCAGCTACCCGGTCGAAACACTTTACCTGGGGCGAACACCCAACGAGCGCATCGAACCGCAGACGGTGCGAGCGATCCGGCAGGCTCTTGCGGAAGAAACAGGTTCCATGCTGGTGTTTCTGCCCGGCCAGGGCGAGATCCGCCGTACCGCCGAGATGCTGGACGGAAAGCTTCCCGCCAATTGCCAGGTCGCGCCGCTTTACGGCGGACTGGACGCCAAGGCCCAGGACGCAGCCATTCGGCCGGCCGATGCCGGCAGTCGCAAGATCGTGCTGGCCAGTGCCATCGCCCAAACCTCGCTGACGATCGAAGGTGTGCGTGTCGTTATCGACAGCGGTCTGGCGCGGGTGCCGAAATATGAACCGCATACCGGACTGACCCGGCTGGAAACCGTGCGCGTCTCCCGCGCTTCCGCCGATCAGCGGAGAGGCCGCGCCGGACGTACCGAGCCCGGTGTCTGCTACAGGCTCTGGGACGAAGCCCAGACCGTGGCCCTGCCACAGGCAGAGGCTCCGGAAATCCTGGAAGCGGATCTCACCGGCCTGGTGCTGGACCTGGCGGCCTGGGGGACGCTCGATCCGGCAGCCCTCGCCTTTGCCGACCAGCCCCCAATTGCGGCCTGGAGCGAAGCGAAGGTTCTGCTTCAGGATCTGCACGCTCTGGATGACCACGGACGTCTGACCAATGACGGCAAGGCACTGGCGACGCTCCCGCTGCATCCACGCCTGGCCCACATGGTGATGGAGGGCGTTGCCCGCGATCTCGGCTTTACCGCCGCGATGATCGCGCTGGTGCTGTCCGAACCGGGCCTTGGCGGCCGGGATCCCGACCTGCGTGCGCGTTTGCAGGCTTTGCGCCATGACAAGAGCCAACGTGTAAAAGACGGCCGCCAACTTGCCGAGCGCTGGCTGAAGCAGGCGGGCGGAACAGGCAGGGAGATAGACCCGGAAAGCGCCGGACTTCTGCTCGCCCTTGCCTATCCTGACCGGGTGGCCCAGCAACGCGGGCAGACCGGCCGCTTCCGCCTTGCGAACGGCCGGGGCGCCGAGCTGGAGGCGGAACATGCCCTTTCCCGGGAAGCCTTCCTGACTGTTGCCGATATTCAGGGCAAGGCCGCAACCGGGCGCATTCAGCTGTGCGCGCCGATCTCCAAGGCCGATATCGAGGATCTGTTTGCTGCAAACATCGTCGAGCAGGATGAAGTCCAGTTGACAGGCGATGGTGCGCTGAAGGCGCGGCGTGTCACCCGCTACAAGGCGGTTGAACTGAAGTCCGTCCAGATCCAGTCAGCAGATCCGGCAGCTGTCGAACGGGCCCTGATTGCCGAGATCCGCCGGCGCGGCGTCTCCCGCCTGCCCTGGAGCAAGGAACAGGAACGGCTGAAGAAACGTGTCGCCTATGCCCGGGAGAACGGCGCGCAGGATCTGCCGGACCTTTCCGACGGCACCTTGACGGAAACCCTGGAAACCTGGCTGCAGCCCTATCTCGCCGGCTGCACGAGCCTTGCCGCAATCGATACCGCCGTGCTGGGCAACGCGCTTGCGGCGCTCCTGCCCTATGATGCATCTGCACGGCTGGACAACCTTGCCCCCTCGCACTTCACCGCGCCGACAGGCAGCAAGGTGCCGATCGACTATGGTGCGGCCGCAGGTCCGACGCTTTCCATTCGCGTGCAGGAACTCTTCGGCCTCAAGGAGCATCCGAGCGTCTGCGAAGGCAGATTGCCGCTGATCCTGGAACTCCTCTCCCCGGCACAACGGCCGATCCAGATCACGAAGGATCTTCCCGGCTTCTGGCAAGGCTCCTGGGCGGATGTGAAAGCCGACATGAAGGGCCGATATCCAAGGCACCCCTGGCCGGACGACCCGACCGAGGCCGAGGCGACGAGAAGGGCAAAACCGCGAGGGAGCTGATTCTCCCGTAAATCACATTCGAATTCAGATAAGCTCTTGACTTGAGCCTGCCATATGCGTTTCCAAGAAGGGCTTAAACACGAAATTTAAAAGAAATCCGATGAAACTGATCTTTCTCTTTTTTGTTTTTATTTTTAGCCATGTCTGCGCCGCCAGTAGTTCTACTCCACTGAGCGACAAAGACGCCGAAAGAATCACTTCCGAAATGATGTTGCAACTTGAGCAACTTCATGAACGCTTGATGGAGATTCTCGAACTGCAAGATCCAACAGAGCGTCAACCAGAGTTGGAGAGGATCAGAGAAGAACTCGAAGAAATTCAAGTTCCGTATCAGACAGCACTGCAGAGTATCGAAACTCAACCACAGGAAAGCTCATCTGTTACGAGAAGGTCGCATCTGAAAGACCTCTGGAAGTGTCAGAAAGCCGTCGCGGTCCTAGTTACTTTCTCGGACATTGTCGTCCAACCTGAAGTTCGTTTTCGTTCCCCTACCCAGGTTCAGAAAACCTACTTCGATTTCTTGAGCAAAAGTGAAGACTGTCGCTATCAGCTCGGCAAAGAACCATCTGCAGAGCTCGACACACCTGCGAAAGTATTTCAGGCTTATCTGCGAGTTATGGAGCGTACTCTCCGCGAGATGAAAGATCTGGACGACCCTGGCTTTCTAGCGGAAACAAGAGGGGATCAGTACGAATGGTTCAGGTTCAAGGAAAAGATTTATTGGCGTCTTTACTCGGAAAATAGTTGGGAGCTTTATAGGCTATACGCCATCACATCTGGGTTAAGCTTGCGTTCGGAAGAATACCGGAACGAGGTGCGCGCGTTTGGCGCGTGCCAAACAATGCAGGGATCATTTATGCAACTTGTCGATAAATATTCCTTTTTTTTGGCACGCGATATCCCCGGCCTCCTACACGACAGGTCATTGAACCGCTTGGTCACGAAGTTCGCGGAATGCGAAGCGGCATTGTCCGATAAGTAAAACGAACTCTTGTATATCAATCTCCGGAAATGGCTCCCTTCAAACGCGAGGCGGTAAGGGAGCCATCTCTCAGACCACGAGTTGGCTAATCAATCGTCCGAAGCCGCCACCAGGCTTGCGTTGCCACCGGCGGCCGCGGTGTTGATGGACACCACCTGTTCCAGGGCGAACCGGTACAGATAAGCCGGGCCGCCGGCCTTGGGGCCGGTGCCGGACAGGCCGGAGCCGCCGAAGGGCTGGGTGCCGACAACCGCGCCGATGGTGTTGCGGTTGACATAGACGTTGCCGACGGACAGCCGGTCGACGACCTTCTTCACCGTTGCATCGATACGGCTGTGAACGCCGAGCGTCAGGCCGTAGCCGGTGCCCGCGATCTGTTCCAGGACCTTGTCGAGATCGCCCGCCTTGTAGCGGACCAAATGCAGGACAGGTCCGAAGACTTCCCGTGTCAGGGCCTCGGCCTTGTCCAGTTCGATGATGTGCGGGGCGACCCAGGAACCATTGGCCAGCTTGCCGTGCGGCGTCTTGCCGGCATAGCGCAGTTTCTGGCTCTCCTTCATGTCATCGACATGGGAGAGAATGTTGTCGCGCGCTTCCTCATCGATAACCGGCCCGATATCGGTGGACGGCAGGCGCGGGTCGCCCAAACTGAGTTCTTTCGCTGCGCCTTCCAGCATGTCCAGCAGATGATCGGCGACATCCTCCTGCACATAAAGCAAACGCAGTGCCGAGCAGCGCTGACCGGCGGAGCGGAAGGCGGACATCATGACGTCATCGCAGACCTGTTCCGGCAGGGCCGTCGCATCTACGATCATCGCGTTGATCCCGCCCGTTTCGGCAACGAGCGGAACGATCGGGCCGCGTTTTGCGGCCAGCGTGCCGTTGATCAGCCAGGCGGTTTCGGTCGATCCGGTAAAGGCCACCCCGGCAACAGCCGGATGGGAGGTCAGTGCGGCACCTACATCACCTTCGCCCGGGAGCAGGTAGAAGACATCTTCGGGGATACCGGCCTGATACATCAGCTTGGCCGTTTCATAAGCGATCAGCGGTGTCTGTTCCGCGGGCTTGGCGACGACGGCGTTGCCCGCCATCAAAGCTGCGCTGACCTGACCGAGGAAGATCGCCAGCGGGAAGTTCCAGGGAGAAATGCAGACGAAGACGCCGCGGCCCCGATAGCGGTAGCGGTTTTCCTCGCCTGTCGGTCCGGGCATCAGCTTGCCTTCACCGAAAAGGTTTCTGGCTTCGGCCGCGTAGTATCGGCAGAAGTCGACTGCCTCGCGGATTTCGGCAATGCCATCGGTCAGGCACTTGCCGGCTTCCAATGAGAGGATCGTCATCAGACGGTCCCGGTTGGCCTCCAGCAGATCGCCAACCCTGTCGATGGCAGCCGCCCGCTCTTCAACCGGTCTGCGCGACCATTTCTCGAACCCCTTCTGGGCATTTTCGACAGCAAGGCGGGCCGTTTCGCTGTCCGCGAAGCGCACCGTGCCGACCTTGGTCGTGCCGTCCATCGGGGCAAACACCGGATTGGCGTCGCCCGACGGTTTCAGCCCCGCGCCAAGCGGGGCGGCCTCGGTGAACGGTGCTGTGGTTTTCGCCATGCCGGACGTCAGCAAATTGCGTTCTGCCGCACAGCCAAATTCCACGCCGTTGGAATTTTGCCGGCTATCATCGTAAAGGTCCTTTGGCAGCGGGATCGACCGGTTGATGGAATGGTGGCCGCTATCCAGCAGTTCCTTCGGCCGCTTGAGCATCTTTTCAACCGGCACGGAGGCATCGCCCACGATGGTGACGAAGGAGGAGTTGGCGCCGTTTTCCAGAAGGCGGCGGACGAGATAGGCCAGCAGGTCCTTGTGACCACCGACCGGGGCATAGATCCGGCACGGGAAACCGTCGCGTTCGACAACGGATTTGTAAAGGCTTTCGCCCATGCCATGCAGGCGCTGGAACTCGTACCCTTCCGCCTTGCCACCGGAGAGTTCGATGATCTGTGCAACTGTCAGTGCGTTGTGGGTGGCGAACTGCGGGTAGAGCACATCCCGTGCCGCCAGCATCCGCTTGGCGCAGCACAGATAGGACAGATCCGTCGCCGCCTTGCGCGAGAACACCGGATAGCCTTCCGCACCGCCTTCCTGGGCGTGCTTGATTTCCGTATCCCAATAGGCGCCCTTTACGAGGCGCACCATCAGTTTGCGATTGGTCTTGCGGGCTGCGTTGACCAGCCAGTCGATCACGTGAATGCCGCGCTTCTGATAAGCCTGAACCGCCAGTCCAAAGCCATCCCAGCCCTCGGTGACCGGATCGGTCAGCATGGCCGCGATGATATCCAGAGAGATCTCCAGTCGATCGGCTTCTTCCGCATCGACGGTGAAGTTGAGGTTGTGGTCCTTGGCCATCTGCGCCAGTTCGCGCAGCTTCGGCAGAAGCTCGTCGCGCACGCGCTCGCCGTTGACGGCCTGATAGCGCGGATGCAGCGCGGAAAGCTTCACCGAAATGCCCGGTCGTTCCGGCAGTTGCTTGTCGCCCGCGGCCTTGCCGATGGCGGCAATTGCCTTGGCATAGGACTGGAAGTAACGCTCGGCGTCCTTCTGGGTACGCGCTCCTTCGCCCAGCATGTCATAGGAATAGCGATAGCCCTTCGCTTCCTGGGTCCTGGCGCGTTCCAGAGCCTTCTGGATGGTTTCGCCAAGCACGAACTGGTGACCGAGCAGGCGCATTGCCTTGCGGGTTGCCATGCGCACGGTCGGCATGCCCATGCGCTTGACGAGGCTCGACAGGATCGACTGGGGCGTGTCGCCCGGATGCAGCAGACGAGAGGTGACGCCCAGCGCCCAGGAAGAGGCGGAGACAAGCCATGTGTCGGATTTCGGGCCTGAGGGATCGTCGAAGCGGGCTGCCGCCAGCTTGTCCTCGATCAGCTTGTCCGCGGTCTTTGCGTCCGGAACGCGCAGCAGAGCTTCCGCCAGCACCATCATGGCCAGGCCTTCACGGGTGGTCAGACCGAATTCGCGCATGAAGTCTTCCACGCCGCCGAGACCGACCTGGACCGAGCGCATGTCCTGAATATAACCGCGGGCGCGCTGGTCGATCAGTTTCTCCACCACGGGGTCGGTGTTGGCTTCCTTCAGAAGCGCTTCGACAAGCGTCTTGTCATCGGGGGCGTAAGCCGGGCGAAACGGCTCGAGTTCGGTCGAATTGATTGTCTTCATGGCTGCAACAGTTGCGGTCATGAGAGCCTCCCAAAGGGGCCCCGCGGGGCCAGGTCACTAGATGCCTCCAAAATATCTTGAATCGAAGTCCGCTTTTCGCTGTTTTTGAAGCCAATCTCCGTGTATTTCTCTGCAAATTTCTTTTTTCTAGGGAAATTCGCCATGCTTGATGCAACAGATCGGAGGATTCTGAAGGTCCTCCAACAGGACGGCCGCATTACCAATACGGACCTTGCCGAACGGGTGCATCTTTCGGCAACCGCGACCGCCGAACGCATGAAGCGGCTGGTGCGCGAAGGGTACATCGAGCACTTCTCCGCCAGCCTCAATCCGAAGATGGTGGACCGGGGCTTGCTGGTCTTCGTCGAAATCCGGCTTGACCGCACCTCACCGGAAATTTTCGACGCCTTCAAGATTGCCGTCGAACGCTCGACCGACATCATGGAATGTCACATGGTGGCAGGCGGCTTCGACTATCTCATGAAAAGCCGCGTCAAGGACATGGAAGCCTATCGGGCCTTCCTGTCTGATGTGGTTTTGGCGCTACCGGGCGTGCGTGAAACACATACTTACGCCGTCATGGAAGAGATCAAGGACACCCATATCCTGCCGGTCTGATTTGCGTTGAAATCAAACGGGCACGAACACTCATCGTTCACAAAGCCTTGTCTTGACCGTGCCATGCGCCTTGCGCGAGGGAACGAGGACCGGACACGATCCGCAACAGGGGAAATTCTGATGAAACGCATGCTTGCCGCAACGCTTGGTCTACTAGGATCACTGATGGCACCGGTTGCTGCTTCTGCACAGGAAGCGGCCAATGATCCGGCGTGGCAGGCAGTGCTGGACGAGGCCAGAGGCGAGACCGTTTATTTCCACGCCTGGGGCGGCGAACCGCGCATCAACGCCTATATCGCCTGGGCTGCCCGGGAAGTGGCAAATGAATTCGACGTTCGCGTGCTTCAGGTGAAGGTCAGTGACACCGCATCTGTGGTCTCACAGGTGCTTGCCGAAAAATCGGTTGGCAAGGTCTCTGGCGGCGCGGTCGATCTGGTCTGGATCAACGGCGAAAATTTCGCGGCCATGAAGGAACAGGGCCTGCTGGCAGCACCTGGATGGGCGCAGACGTTGCCGAACTGGGATTACGTCGACGTGGAAAACAAGCCGACCGTCGTCCAGGATTTCACCGTGCCTACGGATGGCCAGGAAAGCCCGTGGGGGATGGCCAAGCTCGTGTTCATGTATGACAGTGCCCGCCTGGACACCCCACCCGCGACGCTCGATGCGCTGCTGAGCTACGCCAAGGCGAACCCAGGCCGATTTGCCTATCCGCAACCGCCCAATTTCTATGGCACGACCTTTCTGAAACAGGTTCTCGTCAGCACGGTTCCGGACAAGGCCGCTCTGACGAAACCGGTGGATGAAGCCCGCTTCGAAGAAATGACCGCACCGTTGTTTGCCTATCTGGACGCATTGAACGGCTCGCTCTGGCGCCAGGGCCGCGCTTTCCCGAAGGATGCAGCGCATATGCGCCAGCTGCTTGCCGACGGAGAACTGGATATTGCATTTTCCTTCAATCCGTCCGATGCCTCGAGCGCAATTGCCAACGGCGAACTGCCGCCCAGCGTGCGCACCTTCGTTCTGGATGGCGGTACCATCGGCAACACCCACTTCGTTGCAATTCCGTTCAACAGTTCCAGCCAGGCAGGCGCCAAGGTCTTCGCCAACTTCCTGTTGTCACCCGCGGCACAGGCCCGCAAGCAGGATCCCGGTATCTGGGGCGACCCAACAGTTTTGAACGTTGCCGGACTGCCTGAAACCGAAAAGGTTCTCTTCGATACGCTCGACCTTGGGCCTGCGACCTTGACGCCCGAACAGCTCGGCCCGGTCCTGCCGGAACCGCATCCGAGCTGGGTCAGTGCGCTTGAAGAGGCCTGGACCACCCGCTACGGCGCCGAGTGAGCCGGAGTACGTGGCAACCCAGCCGAAAGCCGTCCCGGCCATACCGATCATCCTTGTGTCGGTTCTTCTGGCCGGGCCGGTTCTTGCCGGCCTGGCGGGTACGATCCTGCCTGCCTTCGGTTACCTGCCCGCGCTGGGCCACAACAACTTCACCCTTGAACCTGTCCGGCACCTGTTCCAACAACCCGGTCTGCTGACTTCCGTTTGGCTCAGTATTGCCACCGGCCTGACGGCCTCGGTCGTGTCGCTGGCGATCGTGCTCCTGTTCGTGGCAGGCTGGTCCGGAACGGCGGCGTTCCGGCGCCTGACCCGGTTTCTGTCGCCGCTGCTTTCAGTGCCGCACGCGGCGGCGGCCATCGGTCTTGCTTTTCTGATTGCGCCATCGGGATTTCTGGTTCGCCTCGTTTCGCCCTGGGCGACTGGCTGGACCAGGCCACCCGACGTTCTGATCCTCAACGATCCGTTCGGCATCGCCATGACGGTTGGTCTTGTCGCCAAGGAAGTGCCTTTTCTGTTCCTGATGACCCTCGCCGCGCTAAACCGCCCTCACGTTCAGGAGTATTTCAAGGCAGGTGCCAGCCTTGGCTATGGCCGTGTCGCAACCTTCTTCAAGATCGTTCTGCCGCAGATCTACCCGCTCATCCGCCTGCCGGTGCTGGCAGTGGTCGCCTATGCCACATCCGTCGTTGATGTCGCCGCTATCCTTGGGCCAACGACACCGGCTCCGCTCGCCCCGCGTCTCGTCAGCTGGATGAACGACTCGGATCTGACCAAACGTCTGATGGCATCTGCCGGGGCGTTGCTGCAACTTGCCGTCAGTACGACTGCTCTGACCACCTATCTGGCAGGCGAACGGCTGGTCGCCTCAGCCTCCAGACGCCGTCTCGTCACCGGGCATCGTCACTTGCGCGAGCGTGCGGCAAGATATGGCGGACTTCTGGTGATGGTACTCATCATCGTGGCCATGATCCTCTCGTTGCTTCTGCTCGGGATCTGGTCTGCCGCCCGCTCGTGGTGGTTTCCCTCTGTTTTGCCGCAGGCCTGGAATGTCATGCAAATGACCGACACCCTCGGCATGAGCCTCGGGCTTCTCGGTACGACCGTCGCTCTGGCCTGTGCCTCCGCGTTTGTTGCAACAGCCCTGACACTTTGGGTTCTGGAAGCGCGCGATCACCGCAAGTCGACCTCTTCGCGCCGCCTCAAGACACTCGTCTTCCTGCCGCTGCTGCTGCCGCAGATCAGCTTTCTGTTCGGTCTGCAGCTGCTTTTCCTGTCAGCGGATTTCAGCGGCACATTCTCCGCTGTTTTGCTGGCCCACCTGGTTTTCGTCCTGCCCTACGCCTTCCTGGCCTTGAGCGATCCCTGGGCCCGGCTCGATCCGCGCTTTGCCAAGGCTGCAGCCTCCATCGGCGCGTCGCGTGCCCGCATCTTCTGGCAGATCCGTTTGCCATTGTTGCTGCGGCCTGTTCTGGTAACGCTTGCCGTGGCAGCCGCGGTTTCCGTCGGCCAGTATCTGCCGACCTTGATGATCGGTGCCGGACGGGTCGCCACGGTCACGACCGAGAGTGTCGCCCTGGCCAGCGGAGGCAGCCGACAGGCAACTGCGCTGTTGGCCCTGTTGCAACTTGGCATACCACTGGCCGGATTTACGCTGGCCGCACTGTTACCGGCGTTGCTTCATCGCAACCGGGCCGCCATGCGGCTGGAAAGGTGAGGCAAGCAATGCAGACCCCAAACGAGCCAATGGGCCTGGTTCTTCAGGACGTCACCCTCCACCTGGACGGAGCGCCCCTGCTTGGGATCGACTGCCGGATAGAACCGGGAACAATACTCACCGTGATGGGCGAAAGCGGCAGCGGCAAATCCAGCCTGCTCGACTTCATTGCCGGTTTCCTCCGGCCGGATTTCAAGGCGAGTGGCAAGGTGATGCTTGATGGCAAGGATCTGACACCTCTGCCTGCACAGGAGCGGCATATCGGCCTGATGTTCCAGACGCCGCTGTTGTTCCCGCATATGTCCGTGCTGCAAAACCTGATGTTCGCCATTCCCGCTGCAATCCGCAAAAGATCCCTCCGGCGGGACATGGCTCAACAGGCCCTCGCCGATGTCGGGCTTTCCGGCTTCGGCAGCCGGGACCCTGCGACGCTGTCCGGCGGTCAGCAGACCCGCGTCGCCTTGATGCGAACGCTTCTTGCCGAGCCGCATGCGCTGCTGCTGGACGAACCTTTCTCAAGTCTCGACAAGGCCCGGCGAGCTGACATCCGGGCATTGGTCTTCGACGCAGCCAGACAAAAGGGCTTGCCCGTCCTGCTTGTCACGCACGACGAGGAAGACGCTGACGCAACCGGTGGCAAGGTACATTTTCTTGATGAAAGCGGATCAGGCAACGGCTGCGCCTGAGAAGGAGGTAACATAGGTGCAATTGTCAGCGAACAGGACGTACGGCCAAAACGCGCGGAAGAACTGAGCCGCCTAAATAGTCTTCTGATTGCAGACAGAAGATGTCTGCCGTTGCCGGGTTGGCTCCGACGACGGCAGACGGAAATCAGGTTTGTGAACCCTGGTGCTTATTCGGCGGTGTCCGCAGACTTGGCCTGCAGCAGGGAGTAGTTGTCGATGCCGATCCGTTCGATCAGTTCAAGCTGCGTTTCGAGGAAATCGATGTGGCTTTCCTCGTCGCTCAGAAGCTGTTCAAACAGCGCCATGGAAACATAGTCGCCGAGCTCGCGACAGACTTCGCGGGCTTCGTGGTAAAGGGCCCGCGCGACGTATTCCGCTGCAAGGTCGCCTTCAAGGCATTCCTTGACCGACTGGCCGATCCGCAACGGGTCCAGGGTCTGAAGATTGGGCAGACCTTCCAGGAAGATGATCCGGTCCATCAGATCCTGTGCGTGCTGACGTTCTTCTTCAGCTTCCGCCAGTTCCTTGTCGGCCAGCTTGCCGAAGCCCCAGTCGGCCAACAGCCGGGCATGGACCCAATATTGGTTCACTGCCGTCAACTCGTGCCGCAGGGCCTTGTTGAGATACTCGATTACGCGCGCTTCGCCCTTCATGACCCTCTCCCTGCGAGATCCCCCCGGGGTGCTCTGTCACTTGGACATGTGCCCGGATGTTGATCGAAATCCATGTTCCGGACCAAGCCATTTCTCTGGCAGGGGCCGGTAAGTCCTAGCGGTTTGAAGCCTGCTTCAATTCTGCAGGCGACTCTTCCGACTTTGGTTGCTCTTCAGAACTTTTTTCGTGAATGATGTCAATGACCGACGGAAAACAGCTTCCGCAACGCGGCCTGCACCCCAGATGACGGAACACCGCTCCGGGCGTTGGCACCTTGCCATTCGGGTCTGCACGCATTTCTTCCGCGGCTTCGCGAAGTTGCTTGTCAGACAGTACGTTACAGGAGCAAATGATCATTGTAGGATCCGGCGCGCGTCCTCATATGCGAACATATTGGCATTGACGAATTCCAGCGCAATAACGAAACTCGACTGCAAGAGTCAACTTTTTCCACGACTTTTGCACGCCAGCAGGGAAATAACATGACCGGCCAGGGTATCCCCGACGAGCGTCCGACACTCGTGCTGACAGGCGCGAGCCGCGGCATCGGACATGCCACCGTCAAGCGGTTTTCCGCGGAAGGCTGGCGGGTGATCACCTGCTCCCGGCAGGCGTTTTCGGACAAGTGTCCATGGCCGATGGGGCCTGAGGACCATATCCAGGTGGATCTTTCCGATCCGGAAAACCTCGGGTTTGCCACCCAGGAAATCCGCAAGCGTCTGGAGCCCAACGGTTCGCGCCTTCATGCGCTGGTCAACAATGCGGGGATCAGCCCCAAGGGCCCCGACGGGGAACGACTGGATTCGCTGACAACGGCCATGCACGAATGGCGAACCGTTTTTCAGGTCAACTTCTTTGCCCCCATCCTTCTTGGCCGGGGCCTTTTCAAGGAACTGAAGAATGCCAAGGGTTCGGTCGTCAACGTGACGTCGATCGCCGGCATGAAGGTGCATCCCTTCGCCGGCACCGCCTATTCCACCTCGAAGGCGGCCCTCGCATCGCTTACGCGGGAGATGGCGGCCGACTTCGGTCCGCACGGCATTCGCGTCAATGCAATCGCACCGGGTGAAATCGATACATCCATCCTGTCACCTGGCACCGAAAAGATGATCGAAGACATTCCGCTCCGCCGCCTTGGCCTGCCGAATGAAGTTGCCGACACGATCTATTACTTGTGCTCCGAGAAGTCTTCCTACGTCAGTGGAGCAGAAATTCACATCAACGGCGGTCAGCATGTATAAATCATTTATACAACCCGCCCCTCTTCTAGCTTGCCGATATATTTGCGGGACCTAAACCTGACTTTCAGAATGACGCATTTCTTCTTCAGCTAAATATTACCTGAAGCTAAAAATGCGTGATTTACCTAATGTTCATTGCGCTCCGCAATACTGACAGAACGACAATGCAGTTGTTCCGGCTGTGCGGGGATAAAATGAAACGAATATTGAAAGTTCTGACCGACTTGAAATTTGGCTTCAAGGTCGGCGGCGGTTTTCTGGCTGTCTTGCTGCTGACGGCAGTCGTAGGTGGCGTGGGATTTCTGGCCATCCATGGTCTGTCCGCGCGGTTCGTCGTTGCCGATCAGGCGGCCAAGGTTGCCGGACAGGTCCAGGCAACGTCCCTGCTTCGTGAAGACTATCTCAACAATCCTTCGGCAGACCTTCGCAATTCCGTGCTTGAAGGTGTGGCGACGCTGCAAGGCGAACTGGACCTCCTGACCAACGAGATTGCGGGCGACACCGCCTCTGAAGCTCAGGTTGCGGGGGCCAAGGACGCGGTTTCCAGTTTCTCGACCACTTTCGATCAGGTCGCCGAGCAGACGGTGCAGCAGGCCGAGCGTATCGCGACACTTCAGAAAAGCACCAATGATCTGGAAGCACTGGCGACCAACATCAGTGACGCCGTTCTGACGGAAGAAAAACGCATCAGCGCCGAAGCCTTCGCGGCGAACAGCCAGCTGGACGATGCCAACCAGCTTCAGAGAACCGTGTTCGAACTGAAAGACGAAGTCGTCAAGGTTCACATGCTCTACCTGAAGGGCAGCGGCAACATTGACGGTGAAGATCTTACCTCAGCCATCGACACCGCACGCAACCTCGTCTCTTCCACGAAGCAGATGAAGTACAAGCAGATCGAAGGTATCGACCGCAAGACCGTGAGCAAGCTGGCCTCGCAGGCGAACAAGCTCAACGCGGCTCTGGAGAACCTCACCAAGGATCTCGGCTTTTCCGAAGCCTATGAAGCACGCCAGGCCGTCGGCAATGCAATCGACGGGATGAACGGCTTTACCGAGGAAATTCTCGGGCAAGTCCACCCGGTCGTTTCCAAGGCAAAAACCGACGCACTGACCGCCTCCACCCGCCTTGCAACGGTACGCTCCATTGCCGAGAAAGCTACAAGCCTGAATGAGATGGCACTGGCCGCCCGCGCGGAAACACTCTACCTCTTCGGCGCCTTTGGTGTCAGCGACCAGTCGGCCGTGGAAGAACAGATCGCCAATCTGCAGGGCCTGGAAAAGGACATGGTCAAATACGCCATGATCCTTCCCTCCGCCGCAGACGCAATCAACGCGATCCCTGAATCCGTTGCAACGCTCGACAAGTCTTTCCGCGAGATGCTTGTCACCAAGGCAGATCTGGCTGCCAAACGAGTGGAACTTGACGACCTGACCCGCAAGGTCAGCGCCGACATCACGTCCATCTCCGCTGCACAGTCGCAAGCCGCCAATTCCGCCGCCACGGCTGCAAAGGTCCAGATTGCCATCACGATCCTGCTCGCCATCCTGGGCGGCATCGGTCTTGCCTTCATTCTCAACCTGGCCATCACGCGTCCGATCCGCACGATCACAGGCGTCATGGACCGCCTGGCAAACGGCAACAATGAAGTTGTGATCCCGGGCATCGATCGTGGCGACGAGATCGGCGACATGAGCCGCACGGTGCAGGTGTTCCGCGACAACGCTGTCGAACGCGCTCAGCTGCAGGAGCAGAATGCCCGCGAGGAAGCCTCCCGCCAGGAACGCCAGGCCCGTATCGACAGTCTGATCCATTCTTTCCGCACCAAGGCGGAAGAAGCGCTCGGCTCCGTGGAAACCACCGCGGGCGGCCTCGACAACACCGCACAGGCCCTGACGGAAATCGCCCGGGACAGCGCCGGTTACGCCAGCGAAACCCAGGCATCGTCCAACGAGACCACCAACAACGTTCAGACCGTGGCAAGCGCCGCCGAAGAACTGGCGGCTTCGATCGGCGAGATCTCCCGCCAGGTTGCCCAGACGACAGAAATCGTCGACCGGGCCACCACCGGAACACGGATCACCAACCAGAAGGTCGAAGGGCTGGCGGAAGCCGCCACAAAGATCGGCGAAGTGGTGACCCTCATCCAGGCGATTGCCGAACAGACCAACCTTCTGGCCCTCAACGCCACCATCGAAGCGGCACGCGCCGGTGAAGCCGGAAGAGGTTTCGCGGTTGTTGCTGCCGAGGTGAAGGAGCTGGCCACCCAGACCTCCAAGGCAACGGAGGAGATCTCCAGCCAGATCACCGAGATCCAGAACGCGACCAAGGAATCCGTCGTTGCCATTGGCGAGATCGCGGAAACCATGACCGAGGTGAACACCTACACCACGGCCATCGCATCGGCTGTCGAACAGCAGGGCGCCGCCACCGCGGAAATTTCCCAGAACGTGCAGCGCGCGGCGGAAGGAACCGGTGCCGTGTCCTCGTCCATGTCGCAGCTTTCACAGGCCGTTGACCAGACCTCCTCGTCTGCGGACATGGTGCTGTCGGCTTCCGGAGAACTGACCCAGAAGACCCACGAACTGAAGCGTGAAGTCGAGCAGTTCCTCTCCGAGGTTGCCGCGGCCTGATCGCACACATCTGACCAAAGAGGGCGGGTGAGCTTCGGTTCCCCGCCCTTTTCTTTTGCGCTCGACAGGATCGCCGACGGCAGCGGGAAATTGCCTTTGCGGTGCTGTTGTGGCCGGTCACGAAACCTTTGGACCGGAGGGGTTCAAGAGCCGGTCGGGAAACCTTTTCGACCACAAAGGAACGTCTAATCTACTTTCAAATGAAGGCAGGATGTTCTATGGCGGAACAACTTCAAACCTGACAGAAAACGAGTGAGACCCGTGGCGGATCAGACCAGTGCCTCCACCTATGCCCCGTCCGGCGAGCCTGCACACCAGAGCTGGCCGGTGATCCTGGAAACCAAGGGCTGGAAGGACTATCGGCTTCTGGACATGGGCCAGGGCGAGAAGCTTGAGCGTTATGGCCGTTTCACCATCGTGCGTCCGGAACCGCAGGCCATGGGGGCCCGGCGGCAGAAGGAAAGTGTCTGGAACCGTGCCGATGCCGTCTTTTCCGGCGACACGGAAGAAGAAGGCCCGGGCCGCTGGAAGTTTTCCGGAAGCGTGCCGGAAACCTGGCCGATGTCATATGGCCCTGTTCGCTACAACGGTCGCTTCATGTCGTTCCGCCACGTCGGCGTCTTCCCCGAACAGGCCGCCCATTGGGACTGGGTCAACGGCAAGATCCGCGCTGAACGCGAGCGCGCACCGGAAAAGCCGCTGAAGATCCTGAACCTTTTCGGCTACACCGGCCTTGCCTCGTTGCTCCCGGCGACGGAAGGGGCGCAGGTAACCCACGTGGACGCCTCCAAGAAGGCGATCGGTTATGCCCGCGAGAACCAGGAGATGTCAGGTCTCGAAGATCTGCCGATCCGATGGATCTGCGAGGACGCTTCGAAATTTGTTGCCCGCGAAGTGCGGCGCGGTAACACCTATGACGGCATCATTCTCGACCCACCGAAATACGGCCGCGGCCCGAAGGGCGAGGTCTGGGATATCTACACCAGCCTGCCCGGCATGCTCGCAGACCTGAAGCAGCTTCTGGACAAGGACGCATTGTTCATGATCCTGACCGCCTATGCGATCCGCTCCAGTTTCGTGTCCATTCACGAACTCATGGCCGAAACCCTGGACACCGAAGGCGGCCTGCTGGAATCCGGCGAACTGGTCATCCGCGAGGAGGACGGCAAGCGCGCACTGTCCACGTCGCTCTTTTCGCGCTGGAGCAGCAGATGATCGAAAAACGCCAGGGGGCGGTGAAACAGATCACCAGCCATTCCAACCCGATCGTCAAGGAGATCAAGGGGCTCGTCGCGCAGCGCAAGCACCGCAGCCAGTCGGGCCTGTTCGTGGCCGAAGGCCTGAAGCTGGCCACCGATGCGCTGGAAGCCGGCTGGGGCGTGCGTTATCTCGCGCTCGGCCCGGAAGCGCGGGACAATCCTGTCGCGCAGAAGGCCGCTGCTGCCGCGAAGGCGCGCGGCGCCCTGATCCTGGAAGCATCGACCGCCGTCATGTCCGCCATGACGCGCAAGGACAATCCGCAGATGGTTGTCGGTGTTTACGAGCAGAAGCTTCTGGGAGCCCGCGACATTGATCCCGCCGGTACCACACTCTGGGTCGCTCTCGACCGGGTGCGCGATCCGGGCAACCTTGGCACGATCATCCGCACGGTCGATGCGGTCGGTGGTGCGGGTGTCATGCTGGTCGGCGATTGCACGGATCCCTTCGCGGTTGAAGCTGTTCGCGCCACCATGGGCTCGCTGTTTCATGTGCCGCTGGCCAAACTCGGCAAGGACGAATTCAAGTCACTGGCCGAAAAATGGCCCGGCACCGTCGCGGCCACCCACCTGAAGGGATCGGTCGACTATCGCACGCCCGACTATGCCGAGCCGGTGCTGCTGGTCATGGGCAACGAGCAGAAGGGCCTGGAAGACGACATGGCAGCCGCCTGCCGTACCTTGATCCGCATTCCGCAGGTCGGACAGGCCGACAGCCTGAACCTGGCCGTTGCCACGGGCGTTGCGCTTTATGAAATCCGCCGCAAGTATCTGGAGCTTTAGAACCTATGCGTCTGTTCATCTTTGGCACCGGATTTTCCTCCAAGGCGTTCGTGGAAGAAGTGCGTGACCAGTTCGACTGGATCGGCGGCACAACGCGTTCTTCGGACAAGATGGAGGCGCTCCGGACACTGGGTGTCGAACCGTTTCTCTTCGACGGCAACTCCCAAGGCGACGGCGTTGCCGAAGCACTGAAGCAAGCGACGCATATACTGGTCTCGATTGCTCCGAATGAAGCCGGCGACCCGGTGCTGAACCAGTACGCCAATGAGATTGCCGGCGCGAAACCGCGCTGGATAGGATACCTCTCCACAGTCGGTGTCTACGGCAATCACGACGGTGCCTGGGTCGATGAGGAAACTCCGCTCAACCCCGTTTCCAAACGCTCCGTCCAGCGTGTCGCGGCGGAAGAGGCCTGGTTGGCATTTGCCGAACAGAATGACCTGCCGGTGCAGATTTTCCGCCTTTCGGGCATTTATGGCCCGGGCCGGAATGCATTCGAGAATTTCAGGAAGGGCACGGCGCGGCGGCTGGTGAAGCCGGGTCAGGTCTTCAACCGCATTCACGTTGCCGATATTGCGGGCGCATTGAAGGCTGCCATGGCTAAGCCGTCGACGCGGGTTTTCAACGTTACGGACGATGAACCGGCCCCGCCGCAGGATGTGGTGGCCTTTGCCGCGGAGCTGCTCGGCGTCGAAGCCCCACCCGAGATCCCGTTCGAAACCGCGGATCTCACACCGATGGCCAGGTCCTTCTACGGCGAAAACAAGCGGGTTTCCAACCAGCGCGTCAAGGATGAGCTTGGGTTTACATTCCGCTATCCGGACTACCGTGTTGCCCTGAAGGCCTTGTTGGAGACGGTGTGATCCCGTCGCAGGTCCCTGCCCTGACCAGACCCTGACACGGCGGCGCCTTTTTTCATGCGCCGCCAGCGGTTTCATCCCTTCATTTCAGCCGTTATTTGGGCTGCGGCACCACGCGCAGGTAAGGCTTCAGGGTCTTCCAGCCTTCAGGGAATTTCTCCTTCGCCTCTTCATCGCTCACCGCCGGGACGATGATGACATCCTCACCGGACACCCAGTTGGCCGGGGTGGCGACCTTGTGGGCGGAGGTGAGCTGCAGACTGTCGATCACACGGATGACTTCATCGAAGTTTCTGCCCGTGGAGGCAGGGTATTCGATCTTGAGCTTGATCTTCTTGTCCGGGCCGATAACGAACAGCGACCGCACGGTCAGCGTGTCATTGGCATTGGGATGGATCATGCCGTATGCGGTGGCCACCTTACGATCCGGGTCGGCAATCAGCGGGAAGTTCAGGGCAACGCCTTGCGTATCGGCGATGTCACCAACCCAGGCATGGTGATCCTCGATGGGATCGACCGAAACGCCGAAAACCTTGACGCCACGGGCTGCGAACTTGTCCTTGAGCTTGGCGGTCATTCCCAGTTCGGTGGTGCAGACCGGCGTGAAATCCTTGGGGTGGGAAAACAGAACCGCCCAGGACCCTTCGATCGCCTCATGAAAACGGATCGGACCATCCGTGCTGTCGGCTTCGAAATCCGGTGCCTCGTCTCCGAGCAAAAGTGCAGACATGAATGAGCTCCTTAAAATTACGGACCGCAATCTCAGTTTTGCGGCGGTTTACCCTTCAGTTTTTGCGCAGGCTTGTCGAGTCTCCCGGCCCTTTCCACCAAGGGGCAAATGAACGCAGGGGTTGACGTTGCCTGGTTCAGCCCCCAGTTTCGGACCACAACAAGGCGGGGATTTTCGCCACATAATTCAAAAGCTTGCATGGGAGAACCTTATGACCACCTGGCGCGTCTACTTATCCGGCGAAATCCATACCGACTGGCGTGACAGGATCATGGAAGGTACATCCGCACTCAAGCTGCCGGTGGAATTTTCCTCTCCCGTAACGGATCACGATGCCAGCGACGATTGCGGCGCGACCATCCTGGGTGGTGAGGACAACAAGTTCTGGTACGACCACAAGGGCGCAAAGGTGAACGCGATCCGCACGCGGACGCTGCTGGAAAAAGCCGACATCGTCGTGGTCCGCTTCGGCGATAAATACAAGCAATGGAACGCAGCCTTCGATGCCGGCTATGCTGCCGCGCTCGGCAAGTCTCTGATTGTCGTTCATGACCCGTCGCTGACCCACCCGCTCAAGGAAGTTGACGCAGCTGCTCTTGCGGTCGCCGAGACCTCCGAACAAGTCGTCGATATCCTCAAATATGTTATACTTGGGAAGCTCGATCGGTGAGCAGGTCTTGAAATTAATAATTTCATTACCATACTAATAGACACTATGGAAAAGCCCGGGTGTTTTTACCGGGCAACCAGACCTCCGCCAAATGGAACGGCTTCTTGAAGTGAGGCAGTCGCGAAAAGACTGCGCACGTCGATGTCCAGTTCCGAGCAGGGTCTGAAAAGTACTTTAGTATTATCATCAACACTGTCATCAAGGCGTTGAAAAAGGCAGCTATGGAAGCCGTCGTATGCCAAGATGCCAAGAATTGGAAAGAAGACTCCATGCTACATGGAAACGTGAAATGGTTTGATCAGCGCCGAGGTATCGGCACGATCGAACCGCAGGACGGCGAGGACATCCTTGTCGACATCTCGGCCCTGCGCCGGTCCGGTATTGACACTCTGAAGGAAGGCCAGCTTGTGGCATTCGATCTGGAGTGGCGCCGCGGTCAAATGGTGGCTGAAGACCTGAAAGTCCTGTAAGGTCACTTACAGGTCATTACCGGGTACAAGGGCGGTTCGACCGCCCTTTTTTATTGGATTTTTTTCAGATGCAAATTGACGAGAGATTACAACAGGGCATCTCCGCCCATCGCAGCGGCAATCTGGAAGCCGCCCTCAGCGCCTACAAGGATGTGCTATCAGAAGATCCCGACCATGCGGACGGCCTGCATTTCCTGGGGCTGCTCCATTTCGATGCCGGCAAGGCGGACAATGCGGTTGCGCTTATCCATGCTTCCCTGGAAAGGAACCCGGGCAATTTCTCCGCCTGGAACAACCTCGGCAACATCCTGAAGCTTTCAGGCGACAAGGACGAAGCCTTGAAGGCCTATTTGCGCGCAGTAGAAATTGAAGTTCGCCACGAGGAAGCCTGGAAGAACATCTCGATGATGCTGCAGGAAGCCAGCAACAACGACGAGCTTCTGCCCATGCTGCGAGAAGTCGTGCGCCTCGACCCGAACAATCACAGCGGCTGGCACAACTTCGGCATATCGCTGATGCTTGCCGGCAAAAGAGAGGAAGCGGCAGACGCTTTCGAACGGTGTCTGCAGTTCCCGCCAGACGTCTGGAGCGACAAGGGCTGGCATCCGCGCGTACTGTGCGCGCTTGGACGGGCCGAAGTCGCCACACGGCATATGGAGATGCTTGTCGCAACCTTCCCGGACGACCCGGTCATCCGCTATCAGTTTGCTGCGATCCGCGGAGAAGACCTGTCGCTTGCACCTGCGGACTATGTCCGGGATCATTTCGACAGCTTTTCGGAAAGTTTTGACGACGTCCTGAACGGGCTCGGCTATCAGGCGCCGAAGCTTGTTGCCGAGGAAGTCGCGGAGCTGGCCAGGGAGCGTGACTTGCCGTTTGCCCATGTGGTCGACCTTGGCTGCGGGACCGGCCTTTGTGGACCACTGATCCGCGACCACTGTGCCCGGCTCACCGGCATCGACCTGTCACCGGGCATGCTGCGCAAGGCCGCTGCGCTGAAGGTCTACGACTTCCTGGTCGAGGGAGAGCTCGTTGGATTTCTGTCCTCCGACCTGCCGGCGCACTTCGATCTGGCAGTCTGTGTCGACACGCTGTGTTATCTCGGCGATCTGGAGTCTTTCATGCGGGCGCTTGCAGGAGCCCTAGCCCCGGATGGCATGCTCGTCGCGAGCGTCGAGCATCTCGATACGTCGGACGGGCCGGACTACCGCGTGGATGCTACGGGGCGCTACGCCCACCGACCCGAATATCTAAAGCGCTGCGCGGAGGCCGCGGGCCTTCTCTATGCGCGGGAGAAACGGGATATTCTGCGCAAGGAACTCGGCAAGGATGTGCATGGGCTCGTTTTTCACATCCGCAAGCCAGGCGCCAGCCAGACGTGACAGTCTGTCCGCGCGGACGGCAAGTGAATTCGTGCAGGGACACTCAAAGCGGTTGTGCCGGGGCGTAAAGTTGTTACGGTGTCGCCGTTGGGAACGAGTGTCCGTTTGGAGGGACCGTTAATGTCGGAATGCAATGTTCTGCTGGTGTATCCGCGCTTCAATGCCGGGTCATTCTGGAACTATGGTGCGACCTGCGAAATGGTCGGCGCCAAATATCCCGCTCCTCCTCTCGGCCTGATCACAGTTGCGGCAATGCTGCCGGAGAACTGGAATGTCCGCCTGATCGACCGCAACACCGGCGCCCTGACGAACGACGATCTCGCCTGGGCCGACATGGTGATGACCGGCGGCATGCTGCCCCAGCAGGCCGATTGCCTCGCCGTCATCCGCCGTTCGCAGGAAAAGAACGTTCCCGTCGTGGTCGGCGGTCCGGATGCAACCTCTTCTCCGGAAGTTTATGAAGCGGCCGACTTCCTGGTCCTTGGTGAAGCCGAAGGCATTCTCACCACCTTTGTCGACGCCTGGAAGGAAGGGGTCCGCAACGGCCGTTTCTCGGCCGAGAAATTCAAGGCAGACGTTTCCTCCAGTCCCGTTCCGCGCTTTGACCTTCTGAGATTTGACGATTATGTCCAGATCGGTGTGCAGTATTCGCGCGGCTGCCCGTTTACCTGCGAATTCTGCGACATCATCGAGCTGTATGGCCGCGTGCCGCGCACCAAGACCAACGACCAGATGCTGGCCGAACTCGACCGGCTGTACGAACTTGGCTACCGGGGTCACGTCGACTTCGTCGATGACAATCTCATCGGCAACAAGAAGGCCGTGAAGGGCTTCCTGCCCGAACTGGCGAAATGGCAGAAGGAACGCAGCTACCCGTTCGAAATGTCGACCGAGGCCTCCCTCAACCTGGCGGACGACGAAGCCTTGTTGAAGATGATGCAGCAGGCCGGATATTTCTCGGTCTTCATCGGCATCGAAAGCCCGGACCCGGACGTTCTGGTCGCGACACGCAAGAAACAGAACACACGCCGCGACATCGCCAAGAGCGTGCACAAGATCTACGATGCCGGCATCTTCGTGCTGGCCGGTTTCATTGTCGGCTTCGACGAGGAAAGCGACAAGGTGGCGGACGAGATCTCGGCACTGATCGAGGAGGCCGCAATTCCTGTCGCGATGACCGGTCTGCTCTATGCCCTGCCGAACACCCAGCTGACGCGCCGGCTCGCCAAGGAAGGCCGTCTGCATGCGGATTTCGCCACCGATGATCCGGATACGGAACATGGCGATCAGTGCACCGCCGGGCTCAACTTCACCACAGTGCGCCCGCGCGCGCAGATCCTGGAAGACTTCAAGCAGGTCATCGACCGGGTCTATGGTCCGGAAGCCTACTTCGGCCGCGTTCAGAAGGTGGCTTCCATGCTCGACATGAGCGGCGCTAACGGCTCGATCTTCGGCGCCGGGTTCTTCCACGACATCAAGCTGTTCGGCCGTCTTATCCTGGCAATGACCTTCAAGGAAACCACCTATCGCGGGCCCTTCTGGAAAACCCTGATCAAGACCGCCTTCACCAATTTCAGGGCGATCAAGCCGGTCATGATGATGCTTGCGCTCTATGTGCACCTGGGGCCGTTCTCCCGGTTCGTGGTTGCCCAGATCGACAAGCAGATTGCCGATATCGAAAAGGGCAACTGGGAACAGCCGGCGCTGGTGGCCGCCGAGTAGTCGGGTAAGGTCTCCTTCCTTCAGCTGACGGGATTGGCGAGAAAAGAGTTGCGGTCCGGTATCTCCAAACGCAGCGCGCTGGGGTTCATCCTGGTCACGCTGGTTCTCAATTCCATGGGCATCGGCCTGATGATGCCGGTGATGCCCTCGCTCCTGACCGAACTCACCTCGCTGCCTGTGAGCGAAGCCGCCCGCTGGGGCGGTGCACTGAGCGTCGTCTACGCCTTGATGCAGTTCGCCTTCGGTCCGACGCTCGGCAATCTGTCCGACCGCTTTGGCCGCCGTCCGGTGCTGCTGGTGTCCATGTTCGCCATGGCTGTCGACTACCTGATCATGGCCTTCTCCTGGCATCTGGCCGTGCTGTTCATAGGCAGAACCCTGTCGGGTGTCGCCGGAGCAACCTTCTCGGCCGCATCAGCCTTCATCGCCGACGTGTCGTCCAAGGAGGACAGGGCGAAGAACTTCGGTCTTGTCGGGGCCGGATTTGGTGTCGGCTTCGTACTCGGGCCGATGATCGGCGGTTACCTCGGCGAATACGGACCGCGTGCGCCCTTTTATGCCGCCGCAGGCCTTTCCTTCGTCAATTTCCTCTTCGGCTATTTCATGCTGCCGGAAACGCTGAAGGACGAAAACAGAAGAGATTTTGACTGGAAACGGGCCAATCCATTCGGGGCCTTCAAGCAGATCGCCGCCTATCCGGCGGTGCGCACGCTGCTTCTGGCCATCTTCCTGTTCGACATCGCCCATTACGTCTACCCGTCCGTCTGGAGCTACTATGCGGAGGAGGTCTTCTCCTGGAGCCCCGGAGACATCGGTCTGTCACTTGCGGCCGTCGGTGTCGGGTTTGCCTTCGTTCAGGGATACCTGATCCGTGTCCTGGAACCAAAGCTCGGGCCCGGCCGGACACTCTTCATCGGGCTGGCCGCCAATCTCGTGGCCTTTGCCGGTCTCGCCGTCGCCGATACCGGCTGGATGGCCTATCTGCTGATCTCGTTCGCGGCGCTTGGTGCGATGGCGACGCCTGCCTTCACCGGTCTGATGTCGGTCCGTGTCCCGGACAATGCGCAAGGCGAATTGCAGGGCCTGATTGCCAGTGCCGCCGGCCTTTCCATGGTGGTGAGCCCGCTGGTGATGACCCAGGTCTTTGCCACGTTTTCAGGTCCTGAGGCGGCGATTTCTTTTCCCGGCGCGCCGTTTGCCCTGGCAGGCGTGCTGATCCTCGCCGCCATGCTGATCGCCCTTCCCTTCATGCGTCTTCAGGAAAGACTGCCGTCACCTTCCGAGGCGGCAGACCGGAAGACACCAGCCGAATAATCAGGTTTCCCCAAAAGTGACAGGCACCTTTCCTCCCCTTCTCGACGGTCCACGTCTTGCACCGGCCTCCGGCAAACCCGCTCGTCAGCTGGTTGTGATCCTGCATGGCTACGGCGCGGATGGCCTTGACCTGATCGACCTCGGGCGCGCCTGGCAGGGACAGCTTCCCGATGCGGCTTTCGTTGCGCCGAACGCTCCTGAACACCTTCCCTTCGAAGCGCTCGGCGGACGGCAATGGTTTGCGCTCGAAGAGCGCGATCCCAATGAATACCGCCTCGGCGCGCAGGCCGCCCAACCGGTGCTCGACCGGTTTCTGGACGACGAACTGGCCCGCCATTCGCTGGACGGCAGCGCGTTGGCATTGGTCGGCTTCAGCCAGGGAGCCATGATGACCTTTCAATGCGGCCTGCGCCGCCCGTCTCCGCCAGCGGCCCTGATCGGTTTTTCCGGACTGTTGCCGGGAGCCGGCCAGCTGGGTCCGGTCAACACGCAAAGCCCGGTGCTGATTGTTCATGGCGAGGAAGACGATGTCGTTGCCAGCTATCATGCCCAGGCAGCACAAAAGGCGCTTGACGATGCCGGGGTTTCCTCAAGCCTGCACCTTTTGGCCGGCCTCGGCCATTCGATCGACGAGCGCGGCATGGTGCTGGGCGGGCGGTTTCTGGAAAAGGCATTTGGCCCGGCAATGCCGGTCTGAAGACGGTCTTGCATTGGTTAATAGCCTGTTAACGGTTTTGCAGGATGCTTTCTGCAACTGTGCCGGACCAGAAAGGGCCGGACAAGCCGGGATCCGAAGCCATGCAGATTTCCATCGAAACCACTACGCAAAGCGCGAGCCTTTTTACGGCTTCCTTTTCGAATGGCGGCGCTGAAGGCCCGAAGAACGATCCCAAGGGCAACGCCTACGGCCACGAGATCGGCCAGCGGAATGGCCACGACAAGTCCCCCGCCGTCAATGCTCTGGAAGCAGCCAGCAAACAGGCCGAGGAAGACGCGGTCGTGATCGCCGCCCTTCAGGATGCGGTCGAAAAAGGCAAAGGCAAGGACGACGACAAGGAAAAGGACGGCGCGCTGGCGACCGTCGAGGACTATCAGAAGACCGCCGGCAAACTGAAGGTGGCTCTTGGTGAAGAGGAAAGCGGCGCTTCGGCGAATGTCGCCTATGAAAGCGCGACGATTTCAACGACCACTATTGAAGCTGAAATCGGTGGTGAAACCGTTTCAGCGCAGTTCGTATCCTTCGAGCGGGTGTCCTACGACAGCGAAACCGGGCTGTCCGTCCGCTCCGCAAACGCCTCTTCCATCGAAGGCAACTTCGACAACGGCTCCTTCAGCTACCAGAGCGCTGCCGTCAGCGAGCTTTATGCAGGCACCGGCGACCAGGTTTCGAACCTCCTCGGCCTGGTAGCCTGAGCAGGCAGCCCTTCCGCGTACGCTCCGGTTGGGACGTGGGCTGGACCGGACTGCCGGATCAAGTCCGGCAATGACGCACGTTGGAAAAAGCCAGATCTGACACCTGACTTAAAAAGGGGAGCCGAGCTCCCCTTTTCCATGCCTTACGCCTTTTTCAGGTAGGCGACGATGATGTCCAGAGCCGCCTGAAGGTCACCCTTGTCGATCATTTCAGTGACCGTGTGGATGTAGCGGGTGCCGACGACGATGCCGATTGCCTTGGCACCGGCAGCCGCCTGCTGGGCAGCCGCGCCGTCCTGGCCACCAGCCGCCAGCATGGTGCGCTGGAACGGGATCTTTTCCTTGACCGCAATGGCTTCGATTTCCTTCACCAGATCGCGGTCCGCGATGAAGCTGGAATCCTTGACGTGCAGACCGAAGCCTTCGCCCTGCACCGTGGTGCGGTCCTGCTCGGGAACGCCCGGCGTGTCGCAGGCAAGCGTGGTATCGATGCCAAGCCCGATATCCGGCGCAATGGCGAAGGACGCGGTGCGCGCGCCGCGCAGGCCGACTTCTTCCTGGCAGGTGAAGGCGACGTGAATTTCGCAATCATGCTTGGCCTTGCCCAGACCCCTGATCGCCTCGATGCCGAGCCAGCAGGCGATGCGGTTGTCGAGCGCCTTGGAGACGACCTTGTCGCCGACCTCGATCAGCGGCTCGTCCATGGTCACCATGTCGCCGACCTTGACGATCTCCTTGGTCTTTTCGCCAAGGCCCATGTCGATGACGAATTCCTTGGGCTCCGGCACCTTCTTGCGCTCTTCCGGAGAAGAGATGTGGATCGGCTTGCCGCCCGGGTTCATCACCCCCTTGAAGTCGCCTTCATCGGTAGACACCAGCACGCGGCGGGAGAACAGGTTACGGGCATCGAAGCCACCAACCGGCTGCACGTGAACGAAGCCCTTGTCCGTGACATGTGACACCAGGAAGCCGATCTCATCCATGTGGCACAGAAGCATGACCTTCTTCGGGGTTCCCTTCTTGGAAGCCTTGCGGCTGTCGCGGCGGCAAAGCAGCGAACCCATCGGATCGACGGTAACCTCGTCGAACAAGCCCTTGATTTCCGCCTGAATCAGGTCGCGGACCCGGTGTTCGTGACCCGGTACACCCGGCGTTTCGCAAAGTCGGCGAAGCAGATCGATATTCATGGAACTTCCTGTGAAGGTTGGAAAATCGGCACGATCCTAGTCCGAAAGACCGCGCGGGATAAAGAGCCAAGACAGATTAGTTCGAAAAGAGAGGCTTGTTGCAGGTGCATGGCCTGCGATAAGCCTCGGCAGGAAACCGCATCCCCCATGCGAATCCTGACAGACCGTTCCGCCGTTTTCCGGCACAGCCCTTCAATGCGAATGGAAAGGTTTTCTTCTTTGACCACTCTCTTGTCCGGCACCGTCCATGTCGAAACGCGCGCCGTCACGGTCGGCAACTACACCGTTCACGTTCGCTGCTGGACACCTGAAGTTCGTTTGCCCGGCAAGGTGCCGGTGCTTCTGTTTCACGATTCTCTTGGCTGTATCGCCCTCTGGCGCGATTTTCCCGAGCGCCTTGCCGTGGCCAGCGGACGGGTCGTGATTGCCTATGACAGGCCCGGCTTCGGCCAGTCGTCGGTGCGCGAAGACATCCTGCCCGCAAGCTTCATTGCGGATGAAGGCAGAACGGTTGTGCCCGCGCTGTGCGAGCAGCTGGACCTCACGCGATTTGTTGTCTGTGGGCATAGCGTCGGTGGTGGCATGGCGGTGCATACGGCCGCACAGCATCCCGAGAAGGTCACGGCCCTGGTCACGATTGCCGCTCAAGCGCTTATCGAGGACCGCACCCTGGAAGGTGTCCGCGAAGCCCGCACCGCATTTGCCGATCCAGGCGCGTTCGACAGACTTGCGCTCTATCACGGCGACAAGGCGCGCTGGGTGCTGGATGCCTGGACGGAATCATGGCTTTCGCCCGCCTTCGCCCATTGGTCCCTTGACGATGCGCTTGCCGGTGTCCGCTGCAGCACCCTTGCGATCCACGGCGCAATGGACGAATACGGATCAATCCGCCACCCGGAACACATCGCCAATAGCACCGGCGGACAAAAGGTCATCCTGGAAGGAAGAGGGCACACGCCTCACAGGGAATGCCCGGACCTGCTGGTTGAAACCATTTCCAGTTTCCTGGTGAATATTTCGTGATCCGGCACCCGGGCAGGCTGCTTGCCGTCGCAAGAAAAGGAAAACTGCGGTCGGTCTTCGCAGATTAGCGAAGTCGGTTTAACTTCTTGCTCGCCAATTTCGAAAAATCGTCCACCTGTTTTTCGCTTTGCCATTGCAGTGTCGCAATTGATGACAACATTCTAAAGGTAAGCAAAAAGCGTCTCCCGTCTTCTCGGAGAGATGTAGCGCCTTCCATTGCGACGATCCCGGGGAATCCCATGACCCAGAAAAAACGTTTTATTCTTTCCATTGACGGCGGCGGCATTCGTGGCCTCATTCCGCTTCGGCTGCTTGAGACACTTGAAAGCCGATTGAGCCAGCGCGGCGTTAGCGAGCCGCTGCACCAGGTTTTCGATCTGATGGCCGGTTCTTCTACCGGCGGCCTCATTGCTGCAGGCCTATCCGCCCCGCGCCCAGGCGGCACCGCTGGCGCACCTGCCGCGACCATTGATGAGCTGCGCAGCTTCTTCGAACGCGACGCGCGGGAAATCTTCAAATCATCAATCTCGGCACGACTGGCCAGAACCGTCACCAGTTCGCTTGGCCTGTTCGATGAAACCTACGATCCGCGGCCGCTTGAAAAGCTGCTGAAGGAACGCTTCGGCTGGACCTCCATGGCCAGTGGCCTGACCCATCTTGTCCTGACCGCCTACGATCTGGAACAGCGCAAGCCTGTGTTCCTGACAAACGGCCTTGAAGCAAGCAGCGGCCGGCCGGATGACTACTACTTCTGGCAGGCTGTGCGTGCGACCACCGCCACCCCCTCGTATTTCGAACCGGCACGCGTTGAAAATCTCAGTCGCCGGCGCGAGGAAGCCCTGATCGATGGAACGGTCTTCATGAAAGACCCGACAGTGGCAGCGTATCTGGAAGCCCGCAATCTTGGCTGGGGCGACGACGAGATCGTCATCCTGTCGCTTGGCACCGGCAGGGCACCGGCACGGTCGTTCCTTTACAAGGACGCCGTTGGCTGGGGTGCCCTCGGCTGGCTGCAGCCCTCCAAGGGCGCGCCGCTGATGTCGATCCTGGCCGACGCGCAAAGCCAGACGACCTCCGATCAGGCACGGCAGCTCTTTGCAGAACTGCCGAACGTGACCTATCACAGGCTCGACGCCGATCTTCCACCGGAAGCCGAAGACATCGACAATGCCCGTCCCGGCAACATCATCACGCTGAATGGTGCTGCAGACAGGGTGATCCGCGACAACACTGTTTTCCTCGACGCGTTCGCCGACATGATCGCGGCGCATGTGGATAATAGCGAATCGGATGCGGAAGCACCCGATTTAGTGCATGCTGCCTGACGAGTGAGGTGATCGTCGCGGCGGGAGCAACGACGGCGGAACACCCAGACTGGCGCACGAGGTTTCGACGTGAGAACGGGGAAAACAGGCAAGCGAAATCGCTGGGCACCCTCGGTGTCCGGCTTCATGGCATTTGCAGCCGCGTTCCAGGTATCCTGTCTCGTTGCGTCAGCCGCGCCGGTGCCGACAGCCAAACCGGCCGATCCTGTCTCCGAGGACTATTCGCCGACCGTCGAACTGGTTGCAGGTGTGCCTGTCCCGGTAAAGAAGCGCGATGTGCCGGAAGGCTATGTCGCGAACAAGCCCAAGCTGGTGCTTTATGGGGACCAGCCGGCACGAGACTATTTCGGCGCCGCCACCGGACCCGCTCAACTGAAGGCCCGCTCGATCGGATCCTATGCCAAGGGTTGCCTCGCAGGCGGAGCGGAACTGCCGACGGACGGCCCGACCTGGCAGGCAATGCGCCTGTCGCGCAACCGCAATTGGGGCCACCCTGTCCTGATCGATTATCTCAAGGATCTGGCGAGCGATGCCCCCAAGGTCGGCTGGAACGGTTTGCTTGTCGGCGATATCGCGCAGCCGCGCGGCGGGCCGATGACATCCGGCCATGCCAGCCACCAGATTGGCCTCGACGCCGATATCTGGCTGACGGAAATGCCGAACCGGCGCCTGACCGCTCAGGAACGCGAAGACATCTCCGCTATTTCGATGTTGATCGGTCCGATGGACGTCAAGGGTGCAGACCGGCGTGTCGACCCCAGGAAATGGTCGGATGACCATGCTCGGCTGATCCGGCGCGCTGCATCCGACCAGCGCGTTGCACGCATCTTCGTCAGCCCGACGATCAAGAAGGCTCTGTGCGATTTCGAGAAAGGCGGCAACCGCGCCTGGTTGCGCAAGGTACGGCCCTGGTGGGGACATCACTATCACTTCCACGTACGCCTTTCCTGCCCTGCAGGCAGTGCCGGCTGCAAGAACCAGAACCCGCCGCCCCCGGGCGATGGCTGTGGCGCGGACCTTGCCTATTGGCTGTCCGACGAACCCTGGGTTCCCAAAAATCCCCCCAAGCCCGGTGAACCTCCGAAAGTGGTCAAGAAACGGCCCATGGCCCTGGCAGCCCTGCCGAATGACTGCCGGTCGGTGCTGACGGCCAATTGAGATCGGCTGGGTGACGCCTAGGCGTTCGGCGATTGCATCGGCCCCAGAACCCTGGCAACGAAGACCAGATCCAGCCAGCGGCCGAACTTGGTGCCGGCTTCCGGCAGACGGCCGGCAACATGAAAACCAAGTTTCTCGTGAAGGGCGATGGAGGCAGAATTGTCCCCGTCGATGACGCCGACCAGCACATGTAATTTCATGTCGGTGGCAATGTCGACCAACCGCTCCAGAAGCGCCTTCCCAATGCCGCGCCGCTGTGCCGCCGGGTCGACATAGACGGAATGTTCCGCCGTCAGACGGTACCCTTCGCGAGGCCGGAACGGCCCGAAGCTGGCGAACCCGAGAACAGTATCTGCATCGTCCACGGCCACCAGAACCGGCAGCCCCTGCTTCACCCGGCCTTCGTACCAGGTCAGCCTGTCGTCCAGCGTTTCCTCACGATTTGTCCAGGCAGCCGTCGTCTCGCGCACAGCCTGGTTATAAAGCGCCAGGATCGACGGGACATCCTTCGGTTCTGCATTACGGATCAACATCATGCTCTCTTGTCAGGCTGCTCGACACATCAGTGCCGATGCAATCTAGATCACACTTTGAGGTTGATTTGCCACGACAAATGTCACCTGCGGGCTACGTCATTTGCCGGAGGCGCCATATCCCTGTCGGAGCGGTGAAACCCGGCATTCGCCCGAGGGTGCAAAAAAGCACCGGAATTCAACGCCCGAAGGCTTCAATCTACTAGGCGAAATCGAATTGCAATGGTAAAGGGGCGGCCATGACGACGAAGAAGCTTTCCAACATCCGCAACTTTTCCATCGTGGCTCATATCGATCACGGCAAGTCGACGCTGGCCGACCGCCTGATCCAGATGACCGGCACGCTGACCGACCGCGAAATGACCGAGCAGGTGCTCGATTCGATGGACATCGAACGCGAGCGCGGCATCACGATCAAGGCGCAAACAGTGCGACTGATCTACAATGCCAAGGACGGCGAACAATATACGCTGAACCTGATCGACACGCCGGGCCACGTGGACTTTGCCTATGAAGTGTCCCGCTCGCTGGCGGCCTGTGAAGGCTCGCTGCTGGTGGTCGACGCCTCTCAGGGTGTGGAAGCCCAGACGCTCGCCAACGTCTATCAGGCCATCGACAACGATCATGAGATCGTCACCGTTCTCAACAAGATCGACCTGCCTGCGGCCGAACCGGACCGCATCAAGGAACAGATCGAGGACGTGATCGGCATTGATGCGTCAGAAGCCTGCATGATCTCCGCCAAGACCGGCCTTGGTGTCGACGACGTGCTGGAAGCGATCGTTTCCAAGCTGCCGCCTCCGGAAGGTGACCCGGAAGCGACACTGAAGGCGATGCTGGTCGACAGCTGGTACGACACCTATCTCGGCGTGATGGTGCTCGTCCGTGTCATCGACGGCTCCCTGAAGCGGGGCCAGAAGATCAAGATGATGGGTACGGGCGCTGCCTATGATGTCGACCGCGTCGGCGTCATGACCCCGAAATTCCTTCAAGTGGACGAGCTGAAGGCCGGCGAGATCGGCGTCATCACCGGGTCCATCAAGGAAGTGGCCGACACCCGTGTCGGTGATACCATCACCCTGGAAAAGAAACCCTGCACGGAAGCCCTTCCGGGCTTCAAGCCGGCTCAGCCGGTCGTGTTCTGCGGTCTCTTCCCGGTCGACGCGAACGACTTCGAGGATCTGCGCGCTGCCATGGGCAAGCTGCGCCTCAACGATGCCTCGTTCTCGTTTGAAATGGAAACATCCGCAGCTCTCGGCTTCGGCTTCCGCTGCGGCTTCCTCGGTCTGCTGCACCTGGAAATCATCCAGGAACGTCTCTACCGCGAATTCGACCTCGACCTGATCGCGACCGCGCCGTCGGTGGTCTACCAGATGTCCCTGACGGACGGAGCGGAAGTCGAACTTCACAACCCGGCCGACATGCCGGATGTGGTGAAGATTTCCGAAATCCGCGAGCCCTGGATCCGCGCAACCATCATGACGCCGGACGAGTATCTGGGCGGTATCCTGAAACTGTGCCAGGAACGGCGCGGTCTTCAGATCGACCTGTCCTATGTCGGCTCTCGCGCGATGGTGACCTACGACCTGCCGCTCAACGAAGTCGTGTTCGACTTCTACGATCGCCTGAAGTCGATCTCCAAGGGCTACGCATCGTTCGACTATCAGATTTCGGACTACCGGGCCGGCGATCTGGTCAGGATGTCGATCCTGGTCAACGAAGAGCCGGTGGATGCGCTTTCCGTGCTCGTGCACCGCAGCCAGGCGGAACGCCGTGGCCGCGCCATGTGCGAAAAGCTGAAAGAACTGATCCCGCGGCACATGTTCAAGATTCCGATCCAGGCAGCCATCGGCGGCCGGGTGATCGCCCGCGAGACCATCTCCGCTCTGCGCAAGGACGTGACTGCCAAGTGTTATGGCGGCGACGCCACCCGTAAGCGCAAGCTGCTTGAGAAGCAGAAGGCCGGCAAGAAGAAGATGCGTCAGTTCGGCAAGGTCGAGATCCCGCAGGAAGCCTTTATCCAGGCCCTGAAGATGGACGAGTGAGAAACCGATTGGCGCGCCGCGCCAATCCCAGCAAGGCCTTGCCATGAGTATTGAACAGACCCTTTCCGACCGCGCCGGCAACGTTTGCGAGTTCTGCGGCGCTACCGAGGCGCTGCGGCCGCTGGATGTCGGCCCCGACACGGATGGCACGGCCGACATGGCGGTTCTGGCCTGCGCCACATGTGCCGACCAGATTTCAGGTGCCGCCGATAACGACCCGAAGCATTGGCTCTGTCTCAACGAAGCCGCCTGGAGCCAGGTTCCCCCGGTTCAGGTTGTCGCCTACCGCATGCTTTCCAGAATGCGCGACGAGAGCTGGGCTCGCGATCTTCTGGACATGCTGTATCTGGACGACGAAACGCTTGCCTGGGCCAAGGCCGGCCTTGGCGGCAGCGCGGGAGAAGGTGACGACGGCGTGGTCCACAAGGATACGCACGGCGCTGTTCTTGCCGCTGGCGACACTGTGACATTGATCAAGGATCTCAAGGTCAAGGGCGCCAACTTCACCGCCAAGCGCGGCACCGCCGTGCGCAACATCTCCCTTGTTGCGGACAATGCCTCCCAGATCGAAGGCCGCGTGAACGATCAGCGGATCGTCATCCTGACGGAGTTCGTGAAGAAGGCCTGATCAGCTCGTTTCTGAGCTGATCAACACGCCCGGGGAGAGCGCTTACGCCGCCTCCCGGAAGACCTGAAGGATAGCCGAAACAATTGTCGGGTCTTCCCGGCAGAAGAGCGTCATCCTTGTTTTCGGCAGTTCGGGCAGCCGATAGAGTTCCCCGACTTCGCGGCATCCCTCCGGAATATTTCGCCGGTCGAGACAGGCAATGCCGAGCCCTGCGCTGACGGCCCCCTGTATGGCACCGACACCGGTGCCGGTGAAGGCGTCTTCAAAAGCGATCCCTGCATCCTTGAGCGTGCCAGTTGCCAAGCGGCGGAGGGCGCAGGTTTCCGAAAGCGCCACCAAGGGGAACGGGGTACCGGTTTCCCAGGTGAAATCCCTGGCGGCAGTCCAGACGAGATTTTCCTCGAACGCCACATGACCCGTGCCCTCGACGTCCTCGGAGCGCACCATGATCGCGCTGAACAGACCTGCCTTGAAGTCATTGTACAGCGTATCGGAATAACCGACCGCAACATGGAGACGATGTTCCGGCAAGGCCTTGCTGAGGGAGGCGATAATCTCCGGGAGGCGGCCTCCCGCGGCGTGATCGCTGATACCGCACCGAAGCCGCTTTTGAACGGAAGGACCTGAAACGCGGGCCGTCACCCTGTCATGCAGGTCGATCAGACTGCGGGCGTCACTTAAAAAACGAGCACCGAAGCTCGTCAACCGGACGGACCGGGGCGATCGGCTGAGCAAGGCGCTGCCGAGACGGTCTTCCAGTTTCTTGATCTTGACGCTGACAGCAGACTGGCTTGCCCCCGTCATCTGTCCTGCCCGGGTAAAGCTGCCTGTTTCGGCAACTCGAACAAAAGCGCGCAAGAGATCCATGTCGAGATCGGTCATGCAATCATTCTAATTTATGATTTTTGAAATATCAAAGATTTGTTTCTGTTATCTTTGGTGCCGCAATAAGGTTGGCAGCATCACCGAATGACGGAGGACAAGATGCCGCTTACCAATGTTTCCCTGCTGAAAGGCTCCAAGACCGCTGCGCAGAAATCAGCAATCCTGGACGAGATCTATCAGGCAATGCGCGAGACCTTCGGCGTGCCGCAGGACGACAAGTTCATGATGATCACCGAACATCCACGCGAAGATTTCCTGTTCGGCCGCCACTTCATGAATATCGACCGGTCGGACGACCTGATCATCATCCAGCTGACCGTCAGCGATACGCGCAGCGTCGACCAGAAGAAAGCGCTGTTTGCCCGGATCGCAAAGGGCCTGGCCCGCGAAGTCGGCATCCGTTCCGAAGACATCTTCATCAACCTGGTCGAGACAAGGCTTGAGAACTGGTCGTTCGGCCATGGCGTCGCGCAATATGCCGACAGGCAACCGGTCGCCGTTTGATCCGAACCGGACAGGAAGCCGGTCGACCTGATCACCAAGCAAGATAGCGAACGCACTAAAATGCGGGATTGCCTCCCAAAGACAGAAACGGCGCCGGGCTTGCCGCCCAGGCGCCGTTTTCTGGTTTGGAAGTCTTGTCCAACCGGCCTGTCCTTGCGGAGGGTCGATCGGAAGGTTTGGGGACCGGCCTTTCAGCCGGTCTTCAGCCTTAGCGCCGGTTGAGCGGAAGGTCAGCCAGTTCACGCTGGGACATGCGCACGATTGCCGGATGGGACATCGGGTCGGTGCGGTCATATGCGGAAGCCGGACGAGCCGTCAGGTGTCGGCGCATAAACAGTTTCATCATGAGTTTCATTCTCCTTATTATTGTTTTTTGCATGGCCAAATTCCTTCTTTGAATTTAGCTATGCTCCTTATATAGACGCCACTACTCGCTAAAAAAATCGACTTATTCTGATTTTCAGTTTAGCTTTTCTAAAATGAAAAACCTCAATCGCATTCACCTCTCCGGTCTTCGCGCCGTGGAAGCCGTCGCCCGGCTGGGCTCTGTCAAGGCGGCAGCGGAGGAACTCGGTGTAACCGTCGGCGCCGTCAGCCAGCAGGTTCACAAGACCGAGGCCCAGCTTGGGGTGCAGCTGTTCGAGCGGCAGAACCGTTTGCTGTTGCCAACCGCTCACGTGCTTGCAATGCAGCCACACCTGACCAGCGCCATGTCCTCGCTTTCGACCGCGGTCGCCACCACCCAGCGCGGACGGGAAGATGCGCTGACGATTTCGGTTGCCCCGGTCTTCGCCGGAAAATGGCTGGTTTGGCATCTCAAGAACTTCAACAAGATGCATCCGGGGATCCGGGTTCGGGTGGAAGCGACGGTGGACCTGGTCGATCCGGACATGAGCGATGTCGATCTGTGTATCCGTGTCGGCAAGGGACCCTATCCGGGCGTCAAGGCAGAGCAATTGCTGCACCAGCGGGTGTTTCCCGTCTGCAGCCCGGCGCTGGCCAGACAGATCAAGGAGCCGAAGGACATCGGCAAGTTGCCGATCATCCGTGACCCCGGACAAATGTTTACCTGGAAAACCTGGCTTGATCTCTTCGGCCTCGATGAGAGCATCCTGCAGGACGGCCCGACCTTTTCAGACGGTTCACTGTGCCTGGATGCGGCAATTGCCGGCCACGGGGTGTTTCTGGCCTGGGAAACGCTTGCGGTTTATGCCGTGAAGTCCGGCCAGGTGATTGCCCCCTTCCCCGAGCGCCCCGCCACGGGCAGCGCCTACTGGCTGGTCAGCGGTAAAAACGCCCCTCAGACAAAGGCCAAGAAGGCTTTCGGCGACTGGCTGCGGGAGGAGCTGCAAGGCTCCATCGGCAGACCGAAAGGAGCCGATATGGTGGAGGCGTGAGCGTTTTTCGCTCATCGCGTACTTCTACTCAGCACTTGCAATGGATTTGCCCAGTATGTCGGCCTTCACGGCACCACGTGTGCCCATTGGCCGGTCCGGACCAACGGTGCTGTCGCGGCGGGTCTGCGCTTCCATCTCGCCATTCAACTCGGCCCCGAGCAAGATGATATATGCCGAAATCCAGAGCCACATCAGCAGGATGATGACGCCGGCAAGGCTGCCGAACGTTTTGTTGTAGCTGGCAAAGTTCGCCACATAGACCGAGAACCCGTAGGACGCGGCAAGCCACAAGAGGCAGGCGATGACTGCCCCGGGCGTGATCCATTTCCATTTGGCATCGGTTCGAGATGGCCCGAACCTGTAAACGAAGGAAAGACCGGTGACGGTCAGAAATCCCAGAATGATCCAGCGGGCCGATGACAGGACCTTCTCCAACCAGTCCGGCAAGGCGAGATAACTGAAGACAACCGGCAGCAGAAGGGCGGATACCAACCCCAGTACCAGAGCGAAAACAAGCAGGATCGTCATCACGAAGGTTCGGGCTTTCAGCGCAATGATACCCCGCTTCTCAACCTCGTCATAGGCGATGTTAAGTCCTTCCATGAGGCTGGCCATGCCCTTGGAGGTGGAATAGAGCGCGATGCCCAGACCGATGACGAAGGCGAAGCCGAGCCCCGCATTCTCGCTGCCCGCTACATCTGCGGCCTGCGCCAGAATGATTTGCGACGCCTCCTTCGGCAGAAAGTTCTCGATCATTTCAAGCTGACGGCTGACCTCGACCGGTTCAACCACAAGCCCTGACAGCGCCGTGAACGCAGTTATGGTCGGGAAGATCGCAAGAAGACCGTAGAAGGCAACGCCGGCGGCGATCAGGTCGATGTGGTCGCGCTGGACCGCGTTCCACACCCGATAGCTGATATCCAGCCAGCCCATTGGCGGGATCTTTTCCGGACTGCCCGCATCTCTTCCACGTGCCATGTTACCCCCTCAGTTGCCTGCCCACGCCCTTCTGTCCACGGACGTTGGCAAACAGCAGGGAGTTCAACGGTAAACGCCCGGGTGGGGATTGAGTTCCGGTGCCTGGGGCTCGCCGCTACGTGTTGGCCAGATTGAGGCACAAGGCTGCCTCTCCTTTTCCGCTTGCCAACGCTTCGCCTTTCGCTACATTGACGCCCCATGAGCGAACTTATCGCACATACTCGCCGTTCCGGCCTTTGCAGTGGCTCTCAGCCTCTTTCCGGGATCGACGTGCGCCTCATCGAGCTGCAGGGCCCCGCCTGCGGTCGATTTACGCGCTAACGCGCTTTAATTCCGGCGCTTTTCTTCTCTTCGGGAACTCACGCAATAATGCGCATGAGGCCGTGGCAATCACCGCCATTATTCGCTAAAAGACCCCGACTTTCTGTTTCGACACCTCCGCGCGCACCGCGCGAACCGACGACCGAGTACGCATGTCCAACCTCGACACACTTGAATCCGATCTTCTGGCCGCCATCGAAGGCGCCGGGACCGAAGCCGCCCTGGAAGACATCCGCGTTGCCGCCCTTGGCAAGAAGGGCTCAATTTCCGAGCAGATGAAAACGCTCGGCAAGATGACGCCTGAAGAGCGCCAGGTGATGGGCCCTGCCCTCAACGGCCTCAAGGCGAAGGTCACCGACGCTATCGCCGCCCGCAAGGATGTGCTGGCGGAAGCGGCCCTGGAAGCACGGCTGGCCAGCGAGAAGGTGGATATCACCCTGCCGCTGCGCGCAACACCGGCGGAGACCGGCCGTATTCACCCGGTCAGCCAGGTCATCGACGAACTGACGGCGATTTTCGCCGACATGGGCTTTTCCATTGCGGAAGGCCCGGACATCGAGACCGACGAGCTGAACTTCACCGCGCTGAACTTTCCAGAAGGCCACCCGGCACGCGAAATGCACGACACGTTCTTCTTCAATCCGAAGGAAGACGGCGAACGGCTGCTGCTGCGCACGCACACCTCGCCGGTGCAGATCCGCACCATGCGCAATCAGGAACCACCGATCCGCGTCATCATTCCGGGCCGGACCTATCGCTGCGACAGTGACCAGACCCACACGCCGATGTTCCACCAGGTGGAAGGCCTCGTGATCGACAAGGACAGCCATTTCGGTCATCTGAAATGGGTGCTGCGGGAATTCTGCAAGTCCTTCTTCGAAGTCGACGACATCAAGATGCGCTTCCGCCCGAGCTTCTTCCCGTTCACCGAACCGTCCATGGAAGTCGACATCCAGTGTGACCGGTCCGGCGGCGAAGTGAAGATCGGCCAGGGCGAAGACTGGCTGGAAATTCTCGGCTGCGGCATGGTTCATCCGAACGTCATCCGCAACTGCGGCCTCGACCCGGATGTCTACCAGGGTTTTGCCTGGGGCATGGGGATCGACCGCATCGCGATGCTGAAATACGGCATGCCGGACCTGCGCGCCTTCTTCGACGCCGACGTCCGCTGGATCCAGCATTACGGCTTCCGCCCACTCGACCTGCCGACACTGTTCGGCGGTCTGTCCAGTTAACCGCCTGAATTTGGGGGCGCCATCATGTCATTGCTGATCCGCATCGTTCTTGCCGCCATGCTGACCGTTGCCGCCCTGTTGCCGGCAGCCGCGCAGACCAGCGACCAGGAAACCCGCGTCGCGACGCCGACCTCGTTCCTCGAGGCCTGCGCGGACAAGATCGAGAACCGGGGCCGGCTGCGGTTCTGCGATACCTACTTCCGGGAGAAGCTGGGCACCGAAGCCGATGCGTTGCTTTATCTCCGTGACCGGATCACGCGTCTGCGTGCCGGCCACGAGGCAAGCTCGGCCGAAAAGTACCAGAGCTTCCTGCAGGCAATCTATATCGTGGCGTTCCTGACCATCGCTTCGATCGTTCTGATCGCCAGCGACCGGCGGATCGGCGGTACCGCCAAGTGGGCCGGCTTGACCAGCACCGCGGCCCTTCTGGTGATGGTGTTGATTGTGGCCATGGGCTGGCTCGGCAAGTACCGGGCCGAATATGCCGCCCAGGTCGAACTCGGCATCCTGCGGGACCGGATCGAGACGGAAGCTGCCCAGGCGATTGCCACCAAACAGCAGATCACGCCGGAGATCGTGCGCGGCTGGACCCGCGACTTTTCCGACATCGGCCGCCGCTTTGCCGAAAACTACGGCGCTGCGACCATCATTCCCGAAGTGGACCGGCTCGGCAACTGAGGGCTCCACGTCCCGTTTCGCGGTCCTGAGACCGCACCAAGTTTGAAGAGATCGAAAGATGAAATTCACCCTTTCCTGGCTCAAGGAGCATCTGGAAACCGACGCCAGCCTGGAAGAGATCGTTGAACGTCTCACCCTGATCGGACTGGAAGTCGAGGAAGTCACCAACCGCGCCGACCGCCTGAAGCCGTTCAGAATCGCAAAGGTTCTGGAAGCCGAACAGCACCCGAATGCCGACCGGCTGCGCGTCCTGAAGGTTGACACCGGCGAGGGCGACCCGGTGCAGGTTGTGTGCGGTGCGCCGAATGCCCGCGCCGGCCTTGTCGGCGTGCTCGGCAAGCCGGGCGACTATGTTCCCGGCCTTGATGTCACGCTTTCCGTCGGCAAGATCCGCGACGTGGAAAGCTTCGGCATGATGTGCTCGGAGCGCGAGCTGGAACTTTCCAACGAACACGACGGCATCATCGATCTGCCGGCGGATGCGCCGGTCGGCATGGCCTATGCCGAATGGGCCGGCCTGGATGAGCCGGTCATCGAAATCGGCCTGACGCCGAACCGCCCGGACTGTACCGGCGTATACGGCATTGCCCGTGATCTTGCCGCAGCCGGCCTCGGCAAGCTGAAGGAACGCAGCAACGAACAGGTTCGCGGCAGCTTCCCCTGCCCGGTCGACGTGACGTTCGATTTCGGCGACACCAAGCCGATGTGCAAGGCCTTCGGCCTGCGCCTGGTCAAGGGCGTGAAGAACGGCCCCTCGCCGAAATGGCTGCAGGACCGCCTGACCGCCATCGGCTTGCGCCCGATCAACGCCCTCGTCGATATGACCAACTACATCACCTTCGATCAGGGCCGGCCGCTGCACGTGTTCGACGCCGACAAGGTTCACGGCAATCTGGTTGTCCGCCGCGGCAAGCAGGGCGAGAAGATCGACGGCCTCAACGGCAAGAGCTACGAGCTCGATGACACGATCTGCGTCATTTCCGACGACAACGGCGTTGAAAGTCTCGGCGGCATCCTGGGCGGCGAGCCTTCCGGCTGCACGGAAGAGACTGTCAACGTGCTGATCGAATCCGCCCTTTGGGACGAGGACGACATTGCCGCCACCGGGCGCAAGCTCGGCGTCAATACGGACGCACGCTATCGCTTCGAACGTGGTGTCGATCCCAACTACATGATGCCGGGTCTGGAATATGCCACGCGCATGGTCATGGACCTGTGCGGCGGCGAGCCGTCCGAAACGGTGCAGGCCGGTTCCGTGCCGGATACCAGCAACATCATCGATTTCCCCTATTCGGAAATCAGGCGCCTTTCCGGCGTCGATGTTCTGCCTGCTGAAGCAAACGTCACCCTGAAGTCGCTCGGTTTCTGGATCTCAGGCGCCGGTGACACGGTCAAGGTGGCCGCGCCAAGCTGGCGACCGGACATCGAAGGCAAGGCCGACCTCGTGGAAGAGGTTGTGCGCATCATCGGTCTGGAGCGTGTTCCGTTCACACCACTGCCGCGCACCGGTACCGTCGGCCAGAAGGTGCTGACGACCGGACAGATCCGCCGCAACAAGGCGCGCCGGGCACTGGCCGCCCGTGGCTTCAATGAAGCAGTTACCTGGTCGTTCATTGCCAAGGATCACGCTGAACTCTTCGGTGGCGGCAACGCTGCGCTTGCGCTGGCCAATCCGATTTCCAGCGAGATGTCCGACATGCGCCCGAGCCTGCTTCCTGGCCTTTTGCTGGCGGCACAGCGCAATGCCGACCGGGGCTATGGCAATGTCGCCCTGTTCGAAGTCGGTCAGGTGTTCGAGAACGATACTCCTGAAGGCCAGAAGATGGTCGCAACCGGCGTGCGCCGCGGGTCTGCGAAGCTGCAGGGTTCCGGCCGGCACTGGTCGGGTGTTTCCCAGGCCGTCGACGTGTTCGACGCCAAGGCGGACGCCGAAGCAGCGCTGGCGGCCATCGGCGCGCCGGTAGACAAACTGATGGTGTCTGCAGATGCCCCGGCAACGTTCCACCCGGGCCGGTCCGGCTGTCTCAAGCTTGGCCCGAAAAACGTTCTGGCGGTGTTCGGCGAAGTTCATCCGCGCACGCTGCAGCTGCTCGACATCGAAGGACCGCTGGTCGCATTCGAGATCTTCCTTGATGCGCTGCCTGAACCCAAGGGCAAGGGTGGCCGTTCCAAGGGCGCCCTCAATGTCAGTGGCCTTATGCCGGTTCAACGCGACTTCGCGTTCCTCGTCGGCAAGGATATTTCGGCCGAGGCCTTGCTCAAAGCGGCTCGTGGCGCGGAAAAGACGCTGATCAGCGATGTCACGCTATTCGACATTTACGAAGGTCAGGGTGTGCCGGAAGGCCAGAAGTCAGTCGCCATCGACGTGACACTGCAGCCGCGTCAAAAGACCCTTACGGACGAGGAAATCGACGCCGTGGCAAAGAAGATCATTGCCAATGTCGAGAAGGCAACCGGTGGCACGCTGAGAGGCTGAACCGGCGTTTCACAGGACTGGAAGAAGGGGCTGCGCAAACACCATCGCGCGGCCTTTTTACTGGCGGGCCTGTCCCATCTCTGCACAGACAAGGACGGAACATTTCGGGTTGTCCTTGGTCGGCACGAATGTCGGGCGCACCGTCTGGCCCGAGAAACACTGGTTCCGGCCGACGACGAACCGGTCGAACTTGTAAGGGCCTGATTTCAGATTGATGCCCCCGAATCTCTTGATCAGGTCCTGCGTCTGGTCACAGGTCAGTTGCGTGGTATCGGGCTGACGCCGGGTTTGCGCTTCCGCCTGCAGCACAGGGACAAGAGCCGCACACATAAACAGGCCTGCCTGAAGTGCGGACTTCGCAATTAACAGTTGTTTTCTTGTATTATTCTCGTTCATCGCAAGGCCTTTCCTGAGTATTCAGGCGAAGTCATGTATTAAATGGCTATGATTTCCAGCAGTAGGTAATCCGTATTTCATATTTGTGAAACGGTTTCCAAATGCAACACAGCGCTGCCCCGTCCGCGCATGAAATAGCAAGAAAAGCCTGCAAGGCGGTTAAGACTTGTGCCTCTTTATCCTGTTTTTGCAGAAGGATCCCGTTTACCGCTGCGTCCGGTTCTGGAAACACCTGTAGCCGACGGAGCACTGCGGATTGTCGCGCGTGGGAGCAAATTTCGCACGGACCTGCCCCGTTTGCGGCCGGCAATAACTACCGTTTGCAACGAAGCGGTCAAAGGTCGACTGGCCGGTCGTCAGGACGATGCTGCCACTTTTCCTGACCAGTTCCTGAGCCTGGGCACATGTCATCGAACGCGTGTCCGGACGCCCGGCCTGGGCCATGGCCGGTTCTACGGCGGCAGTGCCCCCGAGCCAGGTAAACGCCAGGAAGCCGAAACATGCGCTTCTGGAAAGTCGGTTCACATGACGTCTCCTGTTGAAGTCCGGGAGGGCAACCGGCCCGGATACGACTCAGTCATACCGCCAGGGTTGGGGATTGATACAGCGAAGCACGTAGCATTTCGCATTGTCCCTCGTTGGAATGTAGTCCCGGCGCGTGACCTCGCCATGCTGGCAGTAGCTCCGGTTGGCCACATACCGGTCGAACGTATAGCGCCCGGTGCTGAGCACGACGGCCCCACGCTGATTGATCATGGACTGAACCTGTCCGCAGGACATTGCGGTGGAATTCGGCCGTCCGGATTGGGCCGCAGATGGCAAAGCGGTGACAAGCACCGCCCCGCAAGCGGCCAGTGCGGCGATCATTTGTGTGCGTGGCAAGAGGTACATCGGCAATTCCTGAAAAGACCAAACGTCTCCGAAGGAGATGGCGCCTACCTGCTTCATGTCAAGTCGGTGCCCCTCATCCGGTAGCGCGCGTATCTGCGGAGGACACATTCGCGTGCATGGTCCCCATCATGCACGGCGCGCGATACGTTGAGAATCGGATAGGTTGCCCCTTCGCGAAAAGAGGATCCGGAAATGACCGCCGATTTGCAGATGGATGTACGCGACGCAAGGCTGGGCGATCCCTATGCCGCCAGTGAGGAGACGCGGCTGGCAGGTCTTGAGCAGATCCTCAGGACCGTGCCTCATGTAATGGAAATCCTGACCACCATCCGCAACCTTGCCCTTCCGGATGCCTGGCTGGTGTCGGGCGGTATCTACCAGACTGTCTGGAACGTCCTCACCAACCGCCCCCTGCTGCACGGCATCAAGGATTTCGACATCATCTATTTCGACGGAACCGATCTATCCTATGAGGCTGAGGACGCTGTTATCGGCAAGGTCAACCAGGCCCTGCCCGACTTGGCGAGCCTTCTGGAAGTGAGAAATCAGGCTCGTGTCCACCTGTGGTACGAGAGCCGTTTCGGCAGGCCCTACCGCCCTCTCGACTGTGCCATGGATTCGCTGACGACCTATGCTTCGCGCACCCATTCGGTGGCGGCACGGCTCGAAGAAGACGGGCGCATGGTGTTGCATGCGCCTTTCGGACTTGCCAACCTGTTCGGCATGCGGCTGGTGCCCAATTACACACAGCCGAACCCGGAAACCTATGCGGAAAAGGCGGCACGGATGAAGGCCCTCTGGCCGGAGCTGACAGTCATTCCCTGGGACAATGCCTGAGATGTCAGCGCTGCTCTCTTAGCGTACCGGTTATCACCCTGCCTTGCGGGTGGCTTCATTGTGTTGCCCGACTTCCATGTGCCACGAACCACTCGCTTGTTCCGAAAGCAGGCGAGCGCGTATCAGACCACGCACGGAATTGCCGACGTAGACTTCCTCGGCCTCTTGCAGATCCTGAAGCGTAAGGTCTGCCTCGCTTGCCAGACCACGTTCCAGAAGCCCCGCCCGGAAGGTGCCGGGGAGAAGCCCGTGACGAAGCGCAGGCGTCAGCAAGCTGCCGTTCCGCTTCAAGAAAAGAGTGGTGTAGCTGCCCTCGGTGAGATAGCCGTTCTCGTTCAGGAACAGCACCTCCTGGCAACCGGTTTCCGCCTGATACCGCTGGCGCGTGTCATCGTAGAAGGCCCGGTTTGTGGTCTTGTGGAACAGGAACCTGTCGGTTGACCACGTGGTTTCTTGCGCAATCACCAGATTGAAAACGGCCTCCTGACCGGCCGGCGGAAGATCCGTCGACGTGACCGAAATGCCGCCATGCGCCGATAGCAACAGCCGCACACGCCTTGAACCGGCAAAGGTGCGAACATGCTGCAGAAGCTCCTCACGCACGTCTTCTTCGCGGAAAGGAAAGCCGAAATAGGCAGATGAGGCCTGCAGGCGCTGCATGTGCCGTTCCAGAAGCAAATAGCCGTCGCCCGGGTGATAAGCCAGCGTCTCGATCAGATCGAAGCCCGGCGTGTCCTCGCTCATGAACCTCAGTTTCAAGGCGCATTCGTCGTATTCGGGAGACGCGCCACTGTCGAAGATCACACCGGACCCGCTTCCGGCTTCGCCGCTGCCGTCGTTTCGCAACACCAGCGTCCGGATGGCGACATTCAGCCGGAAATCGCCTCCAGGCGCGAGATAGCCGATCGAACCGGTGTAGACGCCACGCGGGCCGGTTTCCAGATCCTGGGCAATCTGCATGGCGCTGAGTTTCGGCGCTCCCGTAATCGAACCGCAGGGGAACAGATGTTCGGCGATGCGTGCAAAGCCGACGTCATCGGGAACTTCAGCTTCGACCGTCGAGGTCATCTGGTGAAGGCTTTGGTAGCGCTCCACCTCGCACAGTTTGGTCACATTGACCGTGCCGGTGTCGGCGATGCGCGACAGGTCATTGCGCATCAGGTCGACGATCATGGTGTTTTCGGACCGCTGCTTGGGATCGCTTGAAAGCGTGCGCGCAATCGTGGCGTCCTCGGAAGCGTAACGTCCTCGGGGCGCGGTGCCCTTCATGGGTTTGGTCCGCAGGCAGGTGCCCCGGCGCTCCAGGAAGAGTTCCGGCGAGAGAGACAGGATCGTCCGGTCTTCAAGGCGCAGGAAAGCGGCAAATTCCACCGGCTGGCGACGCAGAAGGGTCTGGAAGATCCGTTCCGGAGCCCCCTGGTGCCGGAACCGCGCGCGCATGGTCAGGTTGACCTGATAGATGTCGCCCTTCGCCAGATGGTCGCGGACGCGGGCAAAGGCCGTATCGTAAGCGGCCCTGTCCATATCGAACTCCGGCTTGCCGATGGCAGCCTCGCCGTCGCCAGCCACCTTTTCCAGCATAGCTTTGGCTTCGTCGAGACCCAGTTCCTCCGGCGCGCCATACAGCCCGAACCAGAGCAACGGCTCTTCTGTTTGATGAAACCGTTGCCGCAGCTTTTCCTCGAAGGCAAAACCCAGTTCATAGGCAAGATAGCCTGCCGCATGGCGCCCGTCCGCCTGGGCGGCCTCAAGCCGCTCGAGGCAGCCCTGAACCTCCTCGAGCCGGGAGCAGGTGATCACCTCATCCGGCGCCTGAAACAACAGCGCAGACCGCTGCTTCAACAGGTCCAGCAGCAGGACCGTTCCGGGCGCGAAGGAGGATGCAGGCATCGTTTGGCGTCAGTGTCCGCAAGGGTGAAGAATGCTGCCAGCGTGGCACGTTTTCATCCGCAACGCTGGTTCGTTAGGGGCGGCTCATGGCATTCAAGCGACATCAGGTCAAGCATGCAGAACAGGAGAGCGACGCAAGAACGAAAAAACCGGCGAACTGGCCGCCGGTTTCCGAAGATCACGATCTGTTGCGGCCATACTCTCAGGCCGCGACATCCTTCAGGAAGGCGGTGATTGCCCGGCGCATGTCCTGGGTCTCCAGATCGAGGGTCTCGGCCGCCTCGACCATGGAGCCGACCGAGTGGCTGGTGCGTTCGACAGATTCCCGCACACCGTCGATGTTGTTGGCAACCCGTCCCGTGCCGTCCGCGGCTTCCGCCACATTGCGCGAGATTTCCTGGGTCGCCGCGCCTTGTTCACCGACGGCGGCAGCAATGGCGGCCGTATAGCTGTTGACCTCGTCCATCGTCGTCGCAATCACTCCGATGGATTCCACCGCGTCCTTGGTTTCCGCCTGGATCGCCGCGATCTGGGCGCCGATTTCTTCCGTTGCCTTGGACGTCTGTGTCGCCAGTTCCTTCACTTCGGCAGCAACAACCGCAAAGCCCCTGCCAGCTTCGCCCGCGCGGGCCGCCTCTATGGTGGCGTTGAGAGCCAGAAGGTTGGTCTGTTCGGCAATCGCCTGAATCAGCGTAACGACCTCGCCGATCCGATTGGCCGCATTCGCAAGACCCGCGACCTTGCTGTTGCTGGTTTGCGCGTTTTCCGTTGCCCGGTTGACGATGCCGGTGGTCTGTTCGACCTGGCGCGAAATCTCCGCGATCGAGGACGACAGCTCTTCTGCGGCGGAAGCGACCATCTGCACGTTTGAGGACGCTGTTTCCGACGCATCTGATACGGAGCCTGCACGCGACGAAGTGTTTTCGGCAACGGTTCCGAGCTCGGTTGCGGCATCCCGCATTTCGCGCACCTTCAGGCCGACACCGTCCAGCTTGGCAGCGATATCACTTTCAAACGCCATGATGCGTTCGTTGATGACCTTCTGCTTGGCGCGCTCCATTTCGTCATTTTCAGCGGTCCGGTGCTGCAGCACCATTGCCTGGGCGCGAGCGGCCTCGGCCTCCTCGCGTGCCTTGTCGGAAGCGGCAAACGCTCGTGCCAGGCTGTCGGTCATCCACCAGAGTGCGCCGACTTCCGCAACCACGACAAGCGCATGGAAGACCACCCGGCTGAAATCCGCCCCACCGGGAAACACGGCCCAGGGCATGGCGAAATTCAGGACAAGGTGGTGCACGGCGACGACGGCTGCATAGGCAACCAGTGCCCGCCAGTCGACCCAGCTGGCCAGGATGGCCAGTACGGCGAAGAAATACATATGCGCGTCGAGCTGATAGGTGATCTGCCCATCCGGCGTCGCCAGAGCGGCCACGAACAGGGCAACCAGCCCGGCAAGGGACATGGAAGTGGCAAGGCGCGTTTCGACGCCCGCTCCGAACTTGATCCATGTACCGGTGGCCGCAACACCAAGGAGCAAGGCTGCCCCGCAAACCGCAACGAGCGAAACATAGCCAACCCACCAGGCCGTTCCCATGACCAGGAAAACATTCACCCAGATAAAATGGATCAGCATCCGCGCAAACTTCTGCCGGAACTGGTCCAGACCGGAAAGCTGACCCGACATCTGATCCGCTTGAGACATTTCCACACCGTTCATTTCAACTGCTCCAAGGAGACACCGCTCAATCGCGCGCAGGCTTGCGCGATGAAGGAAGACGCCACAAAACCGGCGCCTGACCGGTAAAGATTTGCGATGGACTGTTGTTCACCGGCTTCGGTGAGCGCCACCCAGCTTCTGTCCCCGACGAACAGTACCGGGCCACCCGATCTGGCGATGACACTGACCGCGCTTTCACCCCAGGGCCATGCGAATACCGCGACCGGCCCTTCGCGCGCTGGCATCAACGAGCCGACCAGCATCAACAGGCAGCTGGCCAGGAAGTATCCGGTTGCAAAAATTTTTGCCGAACGGCTCACGAAGTCGATCCTTAAACGCCCATGCGTCAGGTCAATCCTCGCAGCGCAAATTTAAGAAAGCCTGAAACTTCCCTAGAGTACTGAAAGATATAAGCTATGTACGAAATTGTACTTATGTAGATCCTGACTTTCTTGACCCGCGACAGCTGACTTTCAATATGGCCAACCTCGGCAAGGAAACGGTTGAAACACTGCCGGCTTCAGGCGCCGGAGAATGCAAAAAGACGGGGCAACGCCGTCACTGGCACTGCCCCGTCTTGAACTCAACCGGAACCAAGCTAGCGATCGGATTGCCTTCAGGCGGTCTGGCCCAGCCCGACCGGGCACGAGATGCCCGTGCCGCCGATCCCGCAATAGCCGGCCGGGTTCTTGGCCAGATACTGCTGATGGTAATCCTCGGCGAAATAGAAGGTATCCAGCTCCCGGATTTCCGTCGTGATGGTGCTTGCCACGCCGCCGGCCTTCAGGGCGGCCTGATAGGCTTGCCTCGACTGTTCGGCTCCGGCAAGGTCGTCGCCTTCGCTCACGTAGACGGCCGAGCGATACTGGGTACCCGTATCATTGCCCTGGCGCATGCCCTGGGTCGGGTCGTGATTTTCCCAGAAGACCTTCAGAAGATCTCCGAGGGAAATCTCCGCCGGGTCATAAACGACCAGGACCACTTCCGTGTGGCCCGTACGCCCGGTGCAGGTTTCATGGTAGGTCGGGTTGGGCGTATATCCACCCGCGTAGCCAACCGCGGTGACATAGACACCAGGCAGCTGCCAGAACAGGCGTTCAGCGCCCCAGAAGCAGCCCATTCCGACCACAAGGGTTTTCATGTTGTCCGGATAGGGGCCTGCGAGCGGCCGTCCGTTGACGAAATGCGGCTCGGCCGGCCGGATCGCCTCGGAACGCCCCGGCAGGGCCTCGTCCTTGGCCGGCAGCGAAAATTTCTTGGTCAGCATCGTCATGAACGACATGGCTTTCTCCCACACATGCCGACAAAGCTTCTCGAGGATGCCCGGGAAGCAGTCGGCTTATTTCAGGAGCTAATGTGGCGCAGCTGCGCCCGCTTTCCAAGAGGCCCGTCACGCAACGGTGTTCGCGTGTGAGCGGAAACTGCCGTTTTGCGACACCTCGTCTGGTGCTGCAAGAAACCGTGTCAGGCGTAAAGCGCACGCTGGCTGCGGCGCTTGGCTCCCAGCCAAAGCAGCGCCAGGCCGATCGGAGCGAAGACCGCCCAGACCGGCCAGGTCAGGACAGTCTCTTTCAGGGTCTGCCAGACCGTCGGATCAAAAGACGCCACGATGTGGGCTTCCGCCATTTCGAGAGAGGCAGGCGACAGGTTCTGCCAGACCTGGCCAAGCTGGGCCAGACGGATTTCGGACAGGGCAATGGAAGAACTTGCATCGGAAATGCCGGCAATAATGGCGACGGCGACAAAGCCGTAGCCGAGGATGCGGAATAAAAACTTCAAAACACTGATCATCGCTTTGCTTTCAGCTTCGCCAAAATATTAAACGGAGCGCTCGCTCCAGTCAGGCCTTCAAATAGTAGCCGCCGGATGTTGAGCATTCCTTTAGGGTAATATCACCCCGCGCAGGAACAAGATTTGATATTCAACACATTCTTGTGACTTTGGTTCCCGGCTTTCGCAAGTGTTTTCGTTTCAAATGCTTCGAAATTAATTCAGGCAGCGCGTTAGTTGCAGTGCAGCATTTCCCGAATACGCAAGCACAAAGCCGCCTGCTCAGACCTGTGTCACACCGTGGCCACCTCGTCTCCCCGGCCTATCGCAACGCCGAACCCCAAGCGAGGTTATCTTCCCGCACAGAGACTGAGCCATGCCATGACCTTGCCTGCGAGACGTCTCTCGACCCTCGAAAACACCAGACGCTGATTCTGCGCGGCCACACATGCGCCCGGCCAGCCTCCAACCGCAGACAAACCGCCTTGGTACTGCCACGACAGGAAAGATTTTTTCGGTCCAGGCATTGCCGGCTGCATGGCACGTTACAGCCGTTTTTTGCAGCTCGTCCGAGCCCCGCAACCCCTCGACAATCCACAGCGGCGAGGCACCGAAAAAAAAACTTGTTCAAGTGCTTGCACTTGATCGCGCCATGGGTATATTGCGCCCCACTCAAGCGGGTGACGCTTGCGACGGACAGGTGGCCGAGTGGTTGAAGGCGCACGCCTGGAACGCGTGTATACGGGCAACCGTATCGAGGGTTCGAATCCCTCTCTGTCCGCCATTTCTCTTTCCAAGACATTGAAATTTTTTGTTTTTAAGGTTGGCCTATCGATCAACCCATCATTCTGGCCGTGGCAGGCCCGGTCTTTCCACAATCTGTCCAAATTATGCTCATGCCGCACTATTTCAGCTGCAACCTGAAGCATCGCTGCTTATCGCTTGAGGCGTAGGTGGCAACCAAGACGCACGCAGCGTGCTGGAGACCGAGGCCCGCGTTGTATGTCAGCGCCTGGCGAGCGAAGAAGGCATCTTCGCCGGAACATCGACTGGAATAAACGTGCTGGCAGCAATCGAACTCGCAAAAGAACTCGGATCGACCGCCACCGTCGTTACAGTCGCTTGTGACAGCGGCCTCAAATACACGAACGGAGTGTTGTTCAACAGTTCGCGGTCAATCACTTCCTAAGTGGCTTACCTCTTAAAAGACATCGAATGTTAGCTGCTGGAATTCAAATCAATTCCCGACAGGAGTTGCGCTGCCTATGTCTGCTTCAGGGAAACTTGCATACGGAACTAAACGACCTATGTGGGGCCGCGAAGCCGCCATTGAACCAATCGAAGGTGAATGTCCGGAATAGGCCGTTTGTGTCGACCAGCACCACGAGATAGGGATACGCGCGTCACGACGGCGAAAGGCTGCTTGGAGCCCAAACCTACCGGTCTTTCGGCCAATTATGGTGCATGTAAGCTGCCAGTTCTTCCTTTTCCGAATACACTTCGAAACGGTGTCTAATACCCGAGTTCGCAAGTGTCCTCGACACACGGTGAGAGAAGGCCACAAGTTCTTCGGTCGACCTGTGATCGGCGCTTACAGAACCAAGACTCAGATCGCCACCTAATTCTCTGAAAACAAAGTGATTGAAGTCCGCCAACCTTAACGAGAACTTTCCTTCAATGACGGTGTAGCCATCAGACCTAAAAATGCTCGCCAGTTCATTCATTGAAGGCCATCTGGATATCTCAGCAGCAAGTAGCGCGTATCCATTGCTCATGCATTCGAACCCTTGCTGAAAAACGTTCGACAAGAGTATCTGGGCGGATTTCAAATGTCAGCTAAGTCCCCTAAGTGGGCCTTGGCAGTGAGGTAGATAACGCAGCAGCGGATGGGTGGTATGGCGGGCCGGCGCGCAGCATGCAGTTCCACCGATGAACGGCAGCGGACCGTCGGATAATGGCCGCAGCGATTAACAATGCGGACATTGGTGCGCCACGCAGCCAAGGTCCGGATCGTGTCAGAGAGTAGGTTGTCGGGAATTGCGCGCCTTCTCACTGCAACTGAGATGACCCCAGCCAACAGAAAGTCAATTCAATCCGTTCAAATAGCCTGACGCAGAACCGCTTCCGGACATGGAGAAAAAGACGCCGTTATCACGCTCAGCGCTGTTTGGCTTCTGCCGAACCCTGTTCCTCAGGGCTTCCGCTGTAATGGATACCCCAACCTCAAGATTTGAATGGTGTTCACCAAGGCTCGGATCAATCAGGCCATGCTGGTAACGGTCGACAAGCGTTTCTGGGAGGTCAACCAGCCAGAAGTTTTCGTCAGAATGGAAGGACAGAAGGATCGTATAAGGGGCAATCCCATGTTCTTTGATCATCGCCTCAATCAGAAGCATGCCGCCATCAAGCGATAGGCCCACCTCCTCGCGAATGGCCTGGGGTGCTTCTGTGTATCTGTAGGCGGGTGGTGCCCTGCGCGGCATTCGAAAAAACAATGGTGGCTTTTCAAGCAGGCTGGGGCAGAAAGTGCCAATTTTTTCGATGAAGACCTTTCCTATGCCGAACTCATCGCCATGAAAGGCAATCATGTGTTCAACCGACTTGTAGGCAATGTGTTCGTGCCCAACGAATTCGGCTGAATTCGTATCACCAACCAAAACGTCGTTCTGGTAATCGACATCCAAAAGCGTGAATTCACATCCGGTGATCCCAATACTGAAATTCCATTGGTGCTCAAAAAGACGATTTATGTCTCCGGGATTACGCACCAGGATCTTGATCCCAATGACACCAAATGGCGCTTCGCGTGAGATCATCTTTTGAACGGCGCCGTCTTGAATATCAAAGACTGTGGAGGTATTCCGCAAGTCGATGAGATGAGACTGAAATTCTGCGCCTATCCTATCAATCAGTCTTTCAACGCGGCCCTTACTTGGTGACACATCAGTCTCCGGTCTCTTTCTGGTCGCTCATGCTTCAGACCAATATATGTGATCCGCGCATTGTCGGTAACTCCCTGCCTTTGAAAATAGCGCACCTGGAGAGGTTTAGAAGGTCCTACCCATAACACCTTCACCCGACGCGAAATGAACGGTCATTCCACGCCCAACTTGTGAGTTCAATCCGTATGCGATGAATGATGGCTTTTGGGAGCAAACGGAAAGCCGACGAACGTCCAAAATGGGGACGCATTCCGGACCACCAGCTTCCATAAACACCGACACATCGGTTCTGGGCGATACTGGGCGGTGCTGTGGTCCGGAGATCGCTCAAGGGAGTTTCAGAGACGGTCCCAACACCCGCTGTCAATAAGAAGCTTGCAGCATCCTGAAATAGTCGTCGGCGGTTGCGTCAATGGGGTTGGTCTTGTGGCTGTGGTCGGCCAATGCCCCCTGAATGATGCGGTCGAAGAGATCTTCCGAAACACCCAGCTCCGACAGGCTGACGGGCAAACCGATGGCCGCCGTCATCTCCTTGATGGCCGCTCCGATATCCGTTCCGGTAGCCAGACCCATCGCATCGGCCATCCTGGCATATTTGTTCTCGCTGACGGATGTCGGGGCCGCCTTGTTGAATTCCAGAACCGCAGGCATGAACACCGCGTTCAAGGTGCCGTGGTGCAGCTTCGGATTGAGCCCGCCGAGCGCATGACTGAGGCTGTGCACACAGCCCAGCCCTTTTTGGAAGGCCATGGCGCCCATGGTTGCGGCGATTGCCATGTTGGCGCGGGCGTCCTTGTCATCCGGTGTTTCTGTCGCCTTGCGGATATTCGCCCAGGCGCGGCGCAGTCCTTCAAGTGCGATGCCGTCTGCCGGCGGATTGAAGGATGGGGCAAGATAGGTCTCGATGCAGTGCGAGATAGCGTCCATTCCGGTGGCTGCGGTCAAAACGGGCGGCAGCGTCATGGTCAATTCCGGATCGACAATAGCGGCTTTCGGAACAAGGAATGGAGACAGCAAGCCGACTTTTCGGCCATCATCCAGTATCACAATCGCCCCGCGTCCGACTTCGCTACCCGTGCCTGACGTTGTCGGAATAGCGATGGTCGGCCAGGTCTTGGCCGTGATTTTTTGCAGGCCACCCTCGATGACCGCATAGGTCTTCAGGGCGCCACCATGTGCGGCGAGGATGGCAACTGCCTTTGCGAGATCGATCGCCGATCCGCCACCTATGGCGATAATTCCGTCGGCTTCAACCTCTTTGAACAAGTCCGTCGCGACACGGACGGCCGCCTCATTCGGGTTGCCGGGGGTTTCGTCGTAAACGCCTGCCAGCTCCTTGCCGAAGACGGCTTCTATCTTGTCGAGAAATCCGAGCCCGCGCACGCCCTTGTCCGTCACTACGAGCGGGCGCGAAATTCCGGCGAGCGCCAGTTCCTCCTTCAACGTGGCAAGCTCGCCAAAACCGAACTGGACCCGGGTTACGTAATTGATCAGAGGCATGCCGCTCCCTTTACTGATATGCCCAATGGAAACTGATCCGGATTGATGGCAGACCATTTGGGCGAATATTTTTGGTTCGCCGCAAGATAAACTCTAAATGTGACCTGTAAATCCACTCTCTTTCAATTCGGGTATAACGAGAAGAGAATTGACGCTTGCCGCGATGCCGTTGCTCTCGAGAGAGACAGACTTGGTTTGCTTTCTGTCATTTCGGCGATCGATGGCAACGGACGACTGGCAACGGCTCATCCGCCAAGGGTCAGCAGCGAACTGGCGGCTTGCGTGCTTCGATCGGGTTTAGCTGCGCCCACAAGCGCTCTCCATTCCGCCGACCTTCATCTACCAGTCTTCTGACGAGTGCTCTGAAAGGTACTTCAGGACGGCAACTCTGCGGCCCGTGGGCTCGCCTGGCAGGCGCTGAAATGGTCTGTGTCCCGGCATCGCCTGTGACCCGTTTAAATTCTGAACTAAAAATTCAACTTTTTTAATCCGGACCGGTTCCCTCCCCCGCTGCTTTCGGTGTAAAGATCGATTAGCCAGGGCAGCGACGGTCTTGATGATGATCGCGCAGACCGCCTCAGCCTTCAAAAATCTCCAGCAGTTCTGAAAGCCAATCGTGCGTTTCGTGCGTCCCGACAGGACAGCCCTTTTCGCGGATTGATACCCCCATCCGGCTTCGCCGATGCCACCCACGTGCTGCCCTGGAGACAAGTCTTTAACTCGAATGGCGCGCGGCCGAGGTTCTTATCAGGAACCAGGCCGCGAGCCGCTACGGGAGAGCGAAGGGATGAAGAGATCTTTGGTTTCGGCGCCGGTTCGGGCGGTTGCGCTCGCCTTGATGCTGAGCAGTCAGTTTGCTGCCGCAGCCAACGCGCAATCGGCGTCTCAGGCAGCGTCTCAAACCGCCTCCAAGACAAGCGAAGCGATCTCTGTCCAGTTGAACGATGCGGAGACGGTCGACGGGTCCTGCCGGTTGACCTTCGTCATCCGCAACACCTTGCCAACACCCGTCAACGCCCTTGGCCTCGACCTGGTGATGTTCGACACGTCCGACGGCGTTTCCGGCTATGCGGCGATCGACTTCGGCGATCTCCCCACCGGCAAGACGCGTGTCCGGCAATATGACGTTGCCAAGGGAGACTGTACCGGCATCTCTCGCGTCCTTGTGAACGAGGTGCGCGCCTGTGACCTTCAGGACACCGCCCAACAGGACTGCCTGCCGCTGCTGCGGATCGACTCGCGGTCGGAAATCGACCTGATCCTCTGATGAAAACCCAAGCGTGATCAAAATGCCTGATGTCCCTACCGCGGCCCTGCCGCACTTCCTGTCTCCGTTGACCGGCCTCGTCGATCAGGGCGGCCCGGTGGTGTTGTTCCTGCTTGCCCTTTCCCTGGTGGCGGCAGCGCTGATTGCCGCCAAGCTGCTGCAGTTCCTGTATCTGGGTGTCGGCCGTTTCGGTACCGCCCGCAAGGCGTTGGACCTTTGGCTGGACGGCCGGCCTCAGGAAGCGAAAACGATGGCGGCCGGTGGAAAATCCGTGGTTGCCGACATCATGCTGAAGCTCGTGCAGGGCAGCGCTCGCAGCGAAACCAGGACCGAGCTTCTGAAAGAAGACGTCGAGCGGATCTGCATTCAGCGGATCAACACGCTGAGGGCATACCTTCGCCCGCTCGACATGATCGCGCAGACAGCACCGCTGATCGGCCTTCTGGGGACGGTACTCGGCATGATCGAGGCCTTTCAGGCCATGCAGGGCGCCGGCGCGGCGGTGGACCCTTCCGTTCTCGCCGGCGGTATTTGGGTAGCCTTGCTGACAACCGCCGTCGGTCTTTCGGTCGCAATACCCGTGTCGGCCATTGTCGGCTGGTTTGACAGCCGTATCGAGGCGGAGCAATCCGAGATGGAAGCGCTGGTCACGGCGTTCTTCACCGGGGCGATCGCCGAACGCGGTGCGGCCCGGATCGTGGCCCTGGAGGCTTCGGAGACGAGGCATGCAGTTTAAAGCAAGAGTGCGGCGCAAGCCCGTCGGCCTGACCTCGCTGATCGACGTCATCTTCCTGCTGCTGCTGTTCTTCATGCTGGCGTCCAGCTTCACACGGTACCAGTCGCTGGACATTTCCAGCGGCGCTGAAGGTGGCGGCGCGGCGCAAAGGCCCGCCTACCTGCGTATTCACACGTCGGAAAAGCTGGACCTGAATGGCCGCCCCCTGATGAAGGCGGACATGGCGGAACTGTTTTCCGCGCTCAAGGAAAACAGTGTCGTCGCGATCTGGTCCGGCCCGGATGCAAACGTCCAGGACGTGGTTGATGTCATGTCCGAGGTTCGCAGAAGCGGGCTGAAGAGCGTTCTGGTGACGGGACAATAGGTGACCTCATGCGCACGAAATCCCCACAGCGCCGCGAACCGCCGGAAAACACCATTCCGCTGATCAACGTCGTTTTCCTGATGCTGATCTTCTTCCTGTTTGCAGGGTCGGTTGCCCGGGACGATGCCAGGAAAATCGAACCGCCGCTGAACATACTGGAAGACGAGACCATCCGGTCCACCGGCGCACTCATTGTTGACCCGCAAGGCCGCACCTTTGCCGGAGAGGCTGAAGTCGACGTTGCCGACTGGCTTGCGCAGCAGGAAGAGCCAGGCGGCACTGACGGCCCGATCAAGGTGGCTGCGGACGGCACGCTGAAGGCGGACGCCCTGGAAAAGGTGTTGCGCGAGCTGAAGGATGCCGGACGCACCGACATCGTGCTCATAACAAGAAGAGGCTCGAAGTGAGTTTCGCGCGTTTCCTGGCTGCCGGGGCCATCCTTTCTCTGGTGCTGCACGGCACCGGCGCCGCCTTTTTCGCGAAAGATCCGAATGAGATCTCCATTGCAGCTTCTGAAGGCGGCGGCGTTTCGGTGATCGGGTCCATCGAGGATCTTGTAGCCGGAGCACAAGTGGATGCCGTAGCCGATCCTCAGCCTGTCGAGGACGTGAAGCCGGACGTAGAGCCAATCGAAGAAGTACAGGTGGACACCGCAAAGCCCGAGGTGCGGTCCGGCACGCCGGTGAGACCGGTAGAAGTGCAGCCAAGCCCGGCCGTTGCCGAGGCAGTGCCTGACACGCCAGCTTCAGAACCTGCTCCGTCCGTTCCGATGGTCACAGGCGTTACTTCATTGGAACCGGTGAAAGCGCCGGCGACAACGCCGGAGGTGGCGACGGCGTCCGAAACGTTGCAGGGCAGTGTCACACCGGAACCGGTCAAGCCGCCAGTAGAGCCAGTCGAGCCGGCACCGGAGCAAAAACCTGTCGAAATTGCACGGGTGGAGCCAGCCGCACCGGTCGAGACTGTTCAGCCGGTGGACCTGCAAACCGAAGTGCAACAGCCTGTTGCCGATCCGCTGGCCGAGGTCACGCAGACACCGAACCGCAAACCCAAGCCGCCCGTGCGAAATGCGGAAGCCCCCAAGACCGAAGAGCGGGAAAAAGCCAGGAAGGTTGTGAAAGCGCAGAGGAAGGGTGCGGAAACCAGCGCCCGAAAGGGTGGTGAACGCGTCACCAGCCAGAACGCAAAATCCAACACCAATGGCCGGGCGAATGCCCGTACCAATGATGGCGGCACCAGAGCAACGTCCAACTATCAGGGCAAGGTGGTGGCCAAACTGCGCCGCGCAAAACGTTATCCCCGTGAAGCGAAACGTCAGAGACTGGAGGGAACGGTGAGTGTCGGCTTCACGATTTCATCCAACGGTGCTGTTTCCGGTATTCGCGTGACCCGGTCTTCCGGGCACCCGGTGCTGGACCAGGCCGCGCTCGACATGGTGCGCAGGGCTTCGCCCATGCCCAAGTTTCCGGGTGATATTCGTGTTGCGCGCATGAACATGCAGGTGCCAGTCCGCTTCGACCACTAACACGCCGAACCAAAACGAGGGCAAGGCGAGCACCGTCAAGCAGCAGGGGTCTGCCGGTAGCTCTGCTCCAGTTCGATCAGGCGTTGCTTGCGCCAGAGCCCCCCACCATACCCGGTGAGGGAGCCGTCCGCGCCGATCACCCTGTGGCACGGCACGACGAGAGCCAGTTGGTTGGCCCCGTTGGCCCGGGCAACCGCCCGCACAGCTTCCGGCCTCCCCAGCGCCCTTGCCAGTTCGGAATAGCTGCGGGTCTCGCCAGGCGGAATGGTCAGCAGCTCGCGCCAGACATCCCGCGTGAAGGCAGAACCGTGAAGGGCAAGCCTTGTCTGGAATTGGCCGCCGGTTCCGGCAAAGAAACGATCGAGTTCTCCCTGGATCTGGTCGGTGACCTCCGTTCGCCCAAAGCCGATCTCACCCTTGGCGTAGGTCTGCAGCTTCCTGAACTCTGTCGGAAAGGCCTTTCGGTCGAGAAATTCCAACAGATGCAGCTGGGTCCTGTCGGTGACGGCAATCAGCGGACCGAGCGGCGATGCCACCCAGTCGGCGAAAAGCAGGGGCTTGGCGGAAAAGACCCCGGGAGACTGGCCAAGAATCCTGGCAAAGGCTTCGCGAAACGCGCTCGGCGAGTCGAACCCGGCCGTGATCTGCGCATCGATCACCTTGCCGCCGTCGGCAAGCGTCGAGAACCCTTCCTGCAGGCGCCGCTGGCGCGCCATTTCCAGAAAGGTCATGCCGAAATGCCGCTTGAAGGCCCGGCGCACCGTTGAGGGGTCGAACCCCATGCGCACGAGATCCGGTTCGCCCCAGCGGTAGGATGGACGCTTTTCCAGTGCCTCGATCAACGGTTTCACCACCGGGTCGGCAGTGGCCTCCGGCGTGGTCGGACGGCAGCGCTTGCAAGGGCGGAAGCCGGCGTCAAAACATTCGGACACGGTGTCATGGAAGGTGCAGTTCTCCCGCTTCGGCTTACGCGCCGGGCAGGTCAGCCGGCAGAAAATTCCGGTAGAAGCTACACAGACAAAAACGCGTCCGTCGTAGGACGGATCACGGTTCAGAAGCGCTTCATAGAGCGTTTCGAAACTGGGTCGGGTCATAAGCATGACCCGACTTTACGCTCGGCCAGAATTCATTGCAGCCGGAAATCGGGCGTTAATTTCATTCCATCGGATAGCGCCGGAAAACAAACCTTTCCATCGTCATCCCGGCCAAGCGTCAGCCCGAGCCAGGATCAGAGAGCCACCGGCGCACGGCGTGGGCACGCGTTCAAAAGGCAAGGCACAGGCGCCCCGATCCCGGATCCCCGTTTCACTGCGTCCGGGATGACCAACCGAGAGGTGAGAAGTCACGCGGCCAGATATTTCGTGAAACACCATGGCAAACCCACTCCGTCGTCATCCCGGCCAAGCGCAGCGCGAGCCGGGATCGGAGAGCCACCGGCGGTCGGTGCAAGCACGCCTTCAAAAGGCAAGGCACAGGCGCCCCGATCCCGGATCTCCGTTTCACTGCGTCCGGGATGACCAACCGAGTGGTGAGAAATCACGCGGCCAGATATTTCGTGACACACCATGGCGAACCCTACCCATCGTCATCCCGGCCAAGCGTCAGCCCGAGCCAGGATCGGAGAGCCACCGGAGAACGACGCGGGCACGCGCACAAAAGGCAAGGCACGGACGCCCGATCCCGGATCTCCGTTTCACTGTGACCGGGATGACAAGCCGAGAGGTGAGAAACTGGCCTCTACCGGTACACTTCGCTCTCACCGGGGAAGCTGCGGTCCTTGACCTCTTCCGAATAGGCTTTCACCGCAGCCTCGATCTGGCCACCGAGATTGCCATAGACCTTGACGAATTTCGGCGGCGTCGGGTTAAGGCCGAGCATGTCCTCCAGCACCAGGATCTGACCGTCGCACTCCGCGGACGCTCCGATGCCGATGGTCGGGATCGCGATCTGTTTGGTGATCCTCGCCGCCAGCGGCTCGACCATACCTTCCAGAACCAGCGCGAAAGCGCCTGCCTCGGCAACGGCTCTTGCGTCTTCTTCGTGGCTGGCCCAGCTGTCCTCGTCGCGCCCTTGTGTCTTGAAACCGCCCATGACGTTGACCGATTGCGGTGTCAGGCCGATGTGGGCCATCACCGGAATGCCTCGCTCGCTCAGGAAGCGGATGGTTTCGGCCATGCGGGCGCCACCTTCAAGCTTTACGGCCCCGCACTGGGTTTCCTTCATCACGCGGGCAGCGTTGCGGAAGGCGACCGAAGGGCTTTCCTCATAGGTGCCGAAGGGCATGTCGACCACCACCAGCGCCCGGCTGGTGCCGCGTACCACGGCCTTGCCGTGCATGATCATCAGTTCCAGCGAGACGCCGACGGTGGATTCCATGCCGTGCATGACCATGCCGAGGCTGTCACCGACCAGGATGAAATCGGCGTATTTGTCGACGATGGCCGCCGTATGCGCGTGATAGGAGGTCAGCGAGACGATGGGATCACCGCCCTTACGGCGGGTGATCTGCGGGGCCGTGATGCGGCGAACGGGTTTCTGGGTGCTCATGCGGCGTCCTTTCGATAAGGGGCTTGAGACGGATTATCAGGTGGCGGGTGCAATCACCCGCTGGTCGATCAGGAGAACAGTGCCGAAGCGCACGGCCAGCAGCACCACGGCCGGGCGGTCAAGCATGCCGGAAAGCTCTTCAAGGGTTTCCGCATCGCGAATGTCGACGCTTTCCACCTTTCCCGAGGGCGCTTCGGCAAGGCTTTTGCGGACAACAGCTTCCAGCACCGAAATTGCCGGGGCCGATTTCGCGAGTTCCTCCGCAGCGCTGAGCGACCGGCTGAGCTGGACAGCGTCGGCCCGGTGCTCCGCCGTCAGGCGAACGTTGCGCGACGACATCGCGAGCCCGTCTGCCTCACGCACTGTCTTGTGCGGCACGATTTCCAGCGGCATGTCAAGATCGCGAACCATCTGCCGGATCAAGGTGAGCTGCTGATAGTCCTTCTCGCCGAAGACAGCGAAATCCGGCGTGACAATGTTGAAGAGCTTGGTGACGACCGTAGAGACACCCCGGAAATGACCGGGCCTGAGAGCGCCCTGCAATATGGCGGAGAGGCCCGGAACCTCGACGAAGGTATCTCCGCCGGCGCCGTACATTTCCTCAACGCTCGGCAGAAACACGGCGTCGGTGCCTTCCGCCTCCAGAAGCGCCAGATCACGCGCTTCATCACGCGGATAGGTCGACAGATCCTCATTGGCGCCAAACTGGGTGGGGTTGACGAAAATGGTGGCAACAACGCGGTCTGCCTTTTGCCGCGCCATGCGCACGAGGCCGAGATGGCCCTCATGCAGATAGCCCATTGTCGGCACCACCCCGACGGTTTCACCCGCGCGTTTCCAGCCTCGCACGGCTTCGCGCATCTCCGCCTTCGTCCGGCAGATGATCATCTGTTTCATCCTCCCGCGACCCCGTTTCCCGCCCGGGGTTTCTTTTCGCAGGTGCAGCATAGTGACGGCGAAACGAAAGTCCAGTGGGCAAAGAGGGGAACAGACCTTGCCAGGTGCCGCCTCCATGTCGTTTGGTGCATGCTGGATCCGCAGGCTGGGGAAGTCGATGGAGCCTGTCCGAACAAGAATAATAGCCGGCTCGCAAAGACCGGTTAAACGAGCAGTATTGTCAGGAGAGAAAAATAAAGAACCGCCTGAACCGACTGGTGATCTATTTTCCTGGCTATGATTTGCGTCCGGCCCGTTACTGCTTCCCGTTGCTCCGCAAGGAGTTCGACACCTTCCTGAAGATCCGGAAGGTGAACGGTGCCCTTTCCCAGCTCAGCGAAGGTCTTGATCCCGGCGGCACCACGGCCAGTTGGAGCGGGCATGTCGACTGGCCGGACAGCCGTGTCGAGACAACGTTTGTGCAGCTTGGCTGGCGGGACGTCATCAAGGCCGATTTTCGGCGCTCCTGGCCGCGCACGATTGCAGATGCCATCCGGTCCTTCATGATGATCGCCCAGGCGGGCGGATATCGGGCTGCATTGAAAAGCAACTGGGCGCATGGGGTCTTCTGTCTTTATCCCCCCGTAGGACTGCTTCTCTATTTCCTGGCCAGCCTGCTGCCACCCATTCTTCTGGCACCGGTCATTCTGCGCAATGTGGGCGCAGCGGTTCGGCAAGGCCATGCCGAAGAAATCGCCTGGTCCGTGTTGCTGGGAGGCAGCGCGGCGTGGATGCTCGCGGTTTACCTGCTCATGACCTGGCTGGAACCCAAGTCCTACTTCCGGTACCTGGTCAACAGCTGGCACTTCATGGCCCGGCTTGCCCGGAACAACCACCCCGAAATGCTTGCCCGTATCGAAGAAAGCGCCGACCTCATCGTTGCCGCAGCCGCAGAAGCGGACGAAGATACCGACCTGGTGTTCGTGTCGCACAGCTGTGGAACGTTCGTGGCGATCTACATTCTTGCAGCTGTCCTGCGCCGGCAGCCGGACATCGTTCGGCGCCCCGGCGGCTTCTCTTTTGTCACGATGGGACCGGCTTTCGATTGCCTCGGCGGGTTCGGGGCGCAAGACGGCTTTGGTGATGCCATGACGGCGGTGGCACGGTCCGGTGTCGACTGGACGGATCTTTACGGCCCGCATGACCCGCTCTGCGGTGGCCGCACCACGCCTGTGGCGCGTTATGCGCAGCCGAACAAATCGGGCGAGACGTTGCCGGAACCCAGACGGTACAGCGTGTGCATTCCGGACCGAATGACCGCAAAGAGGTTTCGCTACCTGCGCTTTCGCTTCTTTGCGCTTCACTTCAATTACTTTTTCGCCTCGGTGCGTCCGGGTCTCTTCGACTTCTACCGCCTGACCCTTGGCCCCAAACGGGCCGTGGACCAGCTCAAGGCCTGGGACAACGGGCGGGATTAATGGGCGACGCGATCTCCCGAGAGCTATCCAAACCTAGCGATCACCGGGGAAGCTAACGGTCTGCAAGAGTTCGATGATCTCGCCGGCCGGCCCTTCAAAGATTGCGTTGCGAACCCGCACTTCGGGTTGGCCAAGTGTCAGTGCTTCCGGGCCGTGCAGATGCCTCGCACCGGCTTCGACAATCCGCACGCAAGCCTGATCAAGATCCGTCACGCTCAGGCAGAGGTGCGCGAGCGCACCTGTCGAAACCTTTTGCCCCTGCTGCGCACCAACACCTTGCATCGGGATCTCGGCCCTCAGGTCGAACAATTCGACCCAGCTTTTCCTGTCGGGTGCCTGCATCATTACCGCGCGATCGATGCCATAGCTCGGCAGTCTCCAGTCGTGCACCTGGTGGAAACCGATTTCCTCATAAAAGGAAACGGAACGCTGAAGGTCCGGGGAGCGGATCGCAGAGTGATGAAATCCGGTGAAAACTTGTACTGACATCGCGTGGTCTCCATGTTTCGGGAGACACCTATCGGAGTTTCCCGCGCATGGACCAGTCTGACAATTTTGACACAGGCCGCCGGACCTGGTCGACGATCCAGGAGCGAAACCGGGGCAATCTTCATGGATGGTGTGATCTTGCAGCCGGCCTCCAGACCGTGAGCGGACAGTGGAAAGCGTCGATCCTGATTGTACTGTCCGAGAAGGATAGCGGCCTACCGGACATTCAGCGCCGCCTAGAATTTGCAAGCCGTCGAGTGCTCGTTCGAGCAATGCGCGAACTTGAAAAAGATGGGTTGGTGTCCCGATCGGCACATGTTGCAACCGGCTATTCATTGACACGCGATGGCCTCGCCCTGGTGCCAATCCTGCGGCACCTTGCGGATTGGAACGCCGCACGGGCGGGCTGATTACAAGAAGACGATACTCAATGAATTGACGCTTGAACTGCCCTGCGTCTTAAACCGCTGCAATTGCCAGAAAACCTGTGAAGTCAGGTCGGTTTGAAGGGTCTGCAAAACTGTCCTTCGGGATCAGGACGTGCCTCGCTCATGCGCCACGGGATGCGGGAATGCTTCGATTTCCCTCCCTCCACAACCTTTGATCGAATTCGCTTAAGTCCCCTTGTCGATTGAATAGATTGGTATTCTTTCCACAGGCCCGGGATATTAACTAATGCAAAGAAGCTCCCTTTACACGCTTCACGCGATACGGGAGTTTGCGCTGGGGGCATTCCTTCTCGACAGACTCATTTGAGAGGTCAGATGCGGATTCTGAGATTGTTGCTAGCAGGCCTGGTCATCGTCGCCGCGGGGTTTGTGATTGCAGGGGAGCAGTTGTCAGGCACCAGCGCAGATGCGGTTATCAATGCAAGGCTCACAACGGTACGGGCGCCGACAGCCGGACAACTGACGCTGGAGCACCGGCTGCTCGGATCGTCTGTAGCGGAGGGTGAACAACTGGGGTCGATCGATGATCCCCTTGTCGACAACATCTACCTCAACGACATGATCCGCGAAAAGGCGTTTGCGACAGCCGAGGTCGACCGACTGTCGACCGTGATAGCCGCGATTGAACAGTCCGTCAGTGATTTGCAGGCGAGATCGGAGCGCTATCAGCAGCAGCGGATCCTGCAGCTTCAAGCGGAGCTGCGTGCCTTGACCTTCGAAATCGGTGCCGCCGAAGCCAGGGGGGATGAGGCGGAGGCAGCTTTCCAGCGCTCCAAACAGCTGACAGATCGCGGCCTGGAGGCTTCAGCCTCCTTCGAGCGGATCAGAGCGACGCAAAGGGTTGCAGCGCAGGATCTGGAAAGTGCACGCCAGCGGGCGGCCGTTGTCGAGATCGAACTGCAGGCGGCTCAAGACGGAACGTTTCTGGGCGATGGTTACAATGATGCTCCCTACTCCGAACAACGCATTTCGGAACTGACACTGGAACAATCCGAAAACCAGGCCTTGCTCAATGCGGAAAAGGAAAAGGCAAAGGCCTTGGACAATCGCATCAATGTCGAGCGGCTGAGAGTGAACCGGCTGGCCTCCTCGAAACTCATTTCGAACGTCGACGGAACCGTTTGGGAAGTGCTGACGGCAAACGGCGAGACGGTTGAACGAGGCGAGCCATTGATGCGCCTGGTGAATTGCACCTCCACGATCATCACCTTGAGTGTCGCGGAATCCGTCTATAACCGCCTCAAGATCGGAGACCTTGCCAAGTTTCGCGTGAGCAACGACCAGAAGGTTCTGGAGGGTACGATCACGCGTCTGGCCGGTTCCGGGGCAGAGACGATTTACCGAAACCTTGCCGTTGCGCCCAGCGAAAGACACCTGCAGCGCTTCGACGTGACGCTTGTCGTACCCGCAATCCGCGAAGATCCCGCACTCGCCTGTGCGATCGGAAGGACGGGCCGGGTTTTCTTCGAAGCAAGACCTCTCGATTTCCTGCGCACCCTCTGGCTCTGAGATGTTCCCGGTCCTTTACCTAAGCGACACCGTTTCCAGCATCGTGCAGCTCAACCTTGTGCTGGCGCTTGGAATGCTTGTTCCTTTGCTTCTGTCCCGGGAAAAAACCTGGCACAGGGCCCTGCTCTTTGCAGTCTGCGCCGTGCTGACAGCGCGGTATCTGTATTGGCGCGCCGCCTACACGCTCGCACCGCTGGATCTGACCTTCGACTGCCTCGCAAGCTGGTCCTTCTTCGCGATCGAATGCGCAGCGTGCCTGTCCTCGCTCAGTGCATTTCTTATCCTGTCGAGGCACCGCGACCGCAAGCAGGAGGCGGACCGGCAGCAAGACTGGTGGGAACCCGAGCCCGCTCCAAAGGTGGCGGTTCTCATTCCCACCTACAACGAAGAGCGGGACGTTCTGGAACGGACGATCGTTGGAGCACTTGCCCTCGATTATCCGGATTTCAGCGTCCATGTGCTTGATGACAGCAGGCGCGACTGGCTGAAGGACTACTGTGTCGCGCAAGGGGTTACCTACGTCAGCCGGCCCGAAAACACGGGGGCCAAGGCAGGCAACATGAACCATGCGCTTCGCCAAATGGCCGAAGAAGATACAGCGCCCAGTTTCATTGCCGTCCTTGATGCAGACTTCGTTCCACACAGCAATTTCCTGAAAAGAACGGTCGCTCTTCTCAAGGATGAAAAGGTGGGACTGGTTCAAACGCCGCAACATTTCTTCAACTCGGATCCGATCCAGCACAATCTCGGCCTCAGCCGGTCCTATCCGGACGAACAACGCTTTTTCTTCGACTACCTGCAGCCGTCGCGTGATGCCTGGGGCATTGCCTTTTGTTGCGGAACCTCTTCCGTCATCCGCTGGAACGCGCTTCAGAAAATCGGATGGTTTTCGACGGAAAGCATTACAGAGGATTTCCTTCTGACGCTTTGCCTGAAGGACGCCGGTTACAACACGGTCTACCTGAATGAAGCCCTCTCCGAGGGCCTCGCACCGGAAGGTCTCAAGGAATACATCAGCCAGCGCGCCAGATGGTGCCTCGGCATGATGCAGATCGCCCGCAGCCGGTTCGGCCCCTTTTCCAATAATCGCTTGGGACTTGCCGATCGGTGGAGCGTGATCGACAGCGTGCTTTACTGGACGACGAACTTTCCGTTCCGGATCGCAATCCTTGTTTACCCGCTGCTCTACTGGTACTTCAACATCATGGTCGTCGATGCGACCTTGCAGGAAGTGCTGCGCTATTTCGGCACCTATTACCTCTGGATCCTGATCACCTTGAACTTTGTGTCCGGAGGCCTGGTCGTTCCGATCGTCAACGACATCAGCCAGCTGCTCGGCGCAGTGCCGATTACCAGGGCTGCCTTCACGGGACTGTTCTTTCCGAAGGGACATCCCTTCTCGGTGACCGCAAAAGGCGGCGACAGAAGCCGGGTGGTCGTTCAGTGGCGCTTGATTGCCCTCTTCGGCACGTTCTTCCTGCTGACCATTGTCGGCTTGCTGCTTGGCATCATCTCCGACCACTTTGCGTATAATGACGCGGGCGATGGCAAGCTCGTGATCATGTTCTGGACGTTCTACAACCTGATTGTCCTTGGCGTGACGATGATTGTCTGTGCGGAACTTCCCAGGCGCGAGATCCATTTCCAGGACAAACCCGAACGGGCCATTCTTCATTCAGACATTGGCAGTACCCGGGTCTGGATCGTGGGATTGACGCAGAACTCCGTCAGGATCCGAGGTGCGGCCATACACGACGATACCCCGGTCCGGATCGAAATCGACGGTGTTGGCATCGTCAATGCCATTGTGACGATGCCGGACGACGACGGCGCCCGCCTCCTGCTGGAGCCGCAACCGGAACAGCATGAAGCCCTGCTACGCCGCTTCTACACAACGGGAGAAGCCCCGGGCGTAACCAAAACCCGGTACCGCGCGTTGCTTGGCGACCTTGCACAAAGACTGTCAGCGCCACAGCGCTGACAGCACAAGATCTTACGACTGCATCTTGTTTTGTAACCGTGCGACAGCCGCACTCAGCACGCTCGCTTCCGCCGTGGTCCTTGCTTCATAGGGATAGATGTCCTCACCGCGCATGACAGCCCTGGCGGTTTTTGCCAGTTTGCGAAAAGGGCGAACGAAAATCAGGATGAACAAGGCCGTAAGAGCGGCAAGGACGATGCCGAGGGTCACGAAGTAGACGATGAAAAGGTTCGTGAATTCGCCGATGGGGTGCGCAGTGTTGTTGATGCGCGCGATCATGCTCCAGCCGAATGCGGGCAGGTCCGCATAGCCGAGCACCGGGATCACGGTCGTGAAGTAAGTTGCGCCGTCCGGCCATTTCTCCACCCCGGTTTGCCGAGCACCGGTCATTGCGGACCGAAAACTCTGCAGCTTGTCGATCGGCTCGGAAAGGCCATCTGTTCGTGCAACGATGTTCCCTGTCCGGTCGATCACATAGACATCCAGCCCCATGGAATGGGCGGTTTCAGTCAGGTACTGCTCGACCCAGTGGTGATTGATATGGAAGGCCAACACCCCTTCGACCAACCCGAATTCATCCGTTACAGGCGTTGCCATATCGAGAAAGCGGCGAGGCTCGTTTCCAATGGGTGGCAGCAGCTCCGCCAGAAGAACGGCCGGATGAACATCCCCGGCGAAATCTCCTCCAAGTCCATTCGTGAACCACGGACGAGAAGAAACATCGGCGCCTTCCAGCATGCCTGATGAGGCCGTCAGGACCTTTCCATCGACCGACGCAAGACCGGCCCAGGAGATACGCTCCTTTTCGGCGACGATCAGATCCAATGCTGTTCTGACGGCAGGCTCGCCGCGCCCTGTCATATCAACCGCAACAAGCCGAAGATTGCGCCAATCCTGGTGAAGTTCCCGGGCAAAATCCAGCCCAACACCCCTGGCCCTGACCGAGACGGCTTCCGCAAGTGCAGCGTCGCGGCTTTCCTTCAGCCGCTGGCCGACGAACGACCAGGCACTGAGCACCGCAATCAAACCTCCAAGTGCAACAAAACCACATATGGCCACCACCAAAGAGGGGTAGCCAGTTCTGGCACGCTTCTCCGTCATCAATCACTCCTCCTCCCACAGAAAGTGAATCAGACACAGCGAATAGGGGAAATTGTGTGACACCCACGACCACCGATAGTGGGTAACAATGCTTGGCAGGCGGTTTCAGGCTCGATGGTTAAGGGTTTCTTGCCAGACTGATTAAAATTCGCCCCGTCGTGGAGGCTAGCGAACTAAGTAATAATGGCAGCGTCGCTACACATGGATGCATCAGGCAGTCACTCCGCCAATGCCCTCCACCACAAGACGCACAATCTTGCGGATGTCTGCTTCTGGAACCACGCCAACCTGCAAACCGTTCAGCATGGCCTGTCCATAGACACCCAGTACGATCAGGGCCATGAATTCCGGTCCTTCATCCTTGCGTATCAGCCCCTGGGCCTGGCCGAGAGCTAGGATGTCCCGCACGAGCCCCTGAAACGAGGGGCGGTCTGACGGTGGCTCGAGGGAAGGTCTTTGAACCGGCACCAGTGCAAGCCGCGCCACTGCGGGGTTGGCCATGCACCAACGGGCACTGTCTATCAGCACCGCTTCGAGCAACGTTACCGCATGCTGCCCCTCGGCCATGCGGTCACGATAGTCTGTGTCCCGGGCTTCCACCCGCGCTATGAGGCTGAGAGCAATGTCTTCCTTCGACCCGAAGAGATTATAGACGGTCTTGCGCGTCAGCCCTGCGCGCTCGGCAATCACATGAACCGTAGCCCCTTCGAACCCAAGTTCGCGAAACGCGATTTCCGCAGCATCGAGGATGAGTGCGCGCGAGCGCTCGGTGCGTTTCAGGCTTGTCATTTTTATACCCTAGTGTAATTTTACACTCTTGTAAATAAATGGAGCCAAGCGATGCTCAAGGAATTCGGACCGGAAATCTGGATTGCGGAAGGCCCAACAGTGAGAGCCGCTGCCGGATTTCACTATCCCACGCGCATGGCGATCATCCGCCTTTCCAGCGAAGGGTTAGTCGTCTGGTCGCCTGTTGCCTTTTCTCCGGAGCTCGGTTCTGCCGTCGATGCGCTCGGCACGGTCCGATACATCGTTCCGCCGAACAGTCTGCATGACACCTTCCTTGCGGAATGGCAGCAGGCCTATCCCGACGCCGCAATTCTCGCACCACCGGGTCTGCGTAGAAAGCGACCTGATCTTGTCTTCGCTGGCGAACTCGCTGGCATCACGGTGCCCGGCTGGCAGGCAGAGATTGATGTCGTAGTAGTTCCAGGGAACCGGATTACCAGCGAAGCCGTGCTGTTCCACCGGGCCAGCGGCACGGCTATCTTCGCGGATCTGCTGCAGCAGTTTTCACCCGGCTGGTTCAAGGGATGGCGTGCCCTGGTTGCCCGCCTCGACCTGATGACAAGGCAAACGCCTTCCGTTCCACGGAAATTCCGGCTCGCTTTCACGAACCGGGATGCCGCCCGGTTTGCCGTGCGGCAAATCTTGGACTGGCCCAGCAAGAGGGTTCTGATTGCGCACGGCACCCCGGTGTCCAAAAACGGCCAGGCCTTTCTCCGGGGTGCCTTCCGCTGGCTGATCAAATCGTGACGTCCAGAGACATTGCGCAAATCTCAGCTGGGTCTAACCCTCTCTAAAACGTCCCGTCATATGCCCGCCGCTCAATCCGGCAGGCCAGCAGGGTGAAACCTTCGCGGGTGAGCGCGTCCTCGGCCTCACGGTGCAAAGTCTCTGCGTCCTCCACCCACACCCCGTGGCCGCCATAGGCTCTGGCGACGGCCGGGAAATCCGTTTCGCCGAAATCCACGCCCACATTCGGGCGCTGGCTGGAGCGCTGTTTCAACTCGATCAGCGACAGGCTTGTGTCGACCAGCACGCAGATGATGACGGGGATCTTGAGGTCACGCAGGGTGGAAAGTTCACCAAGGCACATTTCCAGACCTGCGTCGCCGACAAAGGCAATTACAGGGGACGCCCCTTCAACCACGCGGTGGCCCATGGCCAGCGGCACGGCGCAGCCCATGGTGCAGAGTGCGGAAGACTGCAGCATCTGACGAGGCATCGGACAGCGCCAGATCTGGCTGACGAGAATGCGGTGAGCACCGCTGTCGGCGGTTGCCACCGTGTCAGCCGGCAAGGCCGCGCGCAGCGTGTGGAAGACCGTGCCCGGCCCCCAGCCGGACGCTTCCGGTGCGAAGGCCTTGTCCAGCTCGGCCCGGACGGCGGCAGGTTCGCCTTCCGGCCAGGAGGGCTTTGCCGGCTGGCGCGCGGCGCCCAATAGATCAAGCGCCGGCTGCACTGCGCTGCGCAGCGTTGACCGTACGCTGTGCATGCCATGGGTGCGCAGCACCGGGGTGATGTCGACCACAGGCGCGTCGGCATCCCACGGATTGCGCCAGTTGATGCGCATCTCGATGGGGTCGAAACCGAGCAGCAGAATGCAGTCGCTCTTGTTGATGAGCGGCAGCAGCAGGCCATCGGCCTTGGGTGAGAGGCCGGCTCCGCCAAGGGCAAGCGGATTGTTTTCGTCAAGCAGGCCCTTGCCCTTGTAGCTGGTGACAAGGGGAATTTGAAACGCTTCGCAGAATTCGGAAATTGCAGCCGAAGCTGCCTCGTTGACGGCATCGACACCGGCGATCGCAATCGGCCGTTCGGCCTTTCTGAAAAGGTCCAGCGCAGTGTCGAGATCCGGGCCGGGCACCGGTGCGGTTGCGACCGGTGAAGACTGGAACACACGGCTCCAGGCTTCCTGTGTGTCCCCCTCGGCAACACGGATCGGTACGTCGATGTGCACCGGGCCTGGCTGGCCGTCGAGCGCGATGGCCAGCGCCTTTTCCATCATCACGTCCAGAGCGCCCAGGCGAGCGGAGAAGCTGGCCTTGACGATGGGTCGCAGCAACTGTTGATGATCGAACACCTGGTGGGTGTAGCTTTCCGCCTCTCCCTGATCGACACACCCGGTGAGGAAGATCAGCGGCACCCGGTCCTGCCAGGCATTGGCAACGACGTTGACCGCATTGGCCGCCCCCGGCCCGAGCGTTGCCAGAAGCACGCCAGGCGCGCCGTCGGCATGCCAGCCGCCTTCGGCCATGAAGCCACCCGCATTCTCGTGCTTCACCAGCAAGAAGTTGAGGCCCGCCTCGTCCAGCGCCTGCATGAGGGCTAGCACCTCGCCGCCCGGAATGCCGAAGGCGTGACGGCAGCCTGCCGCGTGAAGTTTGCCTGCGATGATATCCGCACCGGTGGTCATTTGCTGCTGTGTCCTTCAGTCGCCGTGTCTGGCGGGGTTGGGCCGAAGTCGAGAATGCCTCTGCCGGCAAGATCGGAAAGGGCGTCTGCACCAAGTCCAAGCAGACGGGTCAGAACATCCGCAGTATCCGCTCCCACAAGCGGTGGCGCGCTGCGGTAGGCAACCGGCGTCTTTTCCAGGTTGATGGGCGAGCCGATCAGGTCGACGTCGCCGCCAAGCGGATGCGGCAGGGTGATCCGCATCTGGCGTGCCAGCACCTGCGGATCGGCAAAAACCTGTTCCAGATCGTTCACCGGGCCGCAGGGAACGCCTTCAGCTTCAAGCTCGGCAATCCACTCTGCCGCGGCCTTCTCGATTGTCAGACGGCGGATCTTCGGGACCAGCTCCGCACGGTTGCGCACCCGGTCGGCATTTCTGGCATAACGCGGATCTTCGGCCAGTTCCGGCGCACCGGCAACCTTGCAGAACTTGCCGAACTGGCTGTCATTGCCAACCGCCAGAATGAAGGACTGGTCGCTTGCCGGAAACGTCTCGTAGGGCACGATGGTGGGATGGCCGTTGCCGAGGCGGCCCGGCACCTTGCCAGAGGTAAGATAGGCCACACCCTGGTTGATCAGCCAGGAGACCTGGGCATCCAGCAGCGAGATGTCGATGGACTGACCTTCTCCGGTGCTGTTGCGGTGGTTGAGTGCAGCGAGGATGGAGACGGTCGCATACATCCCGCACATGACATCGGCAATGCCGACACCGCACTTGGTTTCCGTGCCGCCGTCCTCATCCGCAAAGCCTGTCAGCGACATGATCCCGCCCATGCCCTGGATCAGGAAATCATATCCTGCCCGCTGTGCGTAGGGGCCGGTTTGCCCGAAGCCGGTTATGGAACAGTATATCAGGCGCGGGTTGCGGACCTTCAGCGTGTCATAATCAAGCCCACGCCGCTTCAGGTCACCGACCTTGAAGTTCTCTACCAGAATGTCGGCCTTTGCCGCCAGATCGGCAATTAGCCGCTGCCCTTCGGGGCTGGCGAGATCAATGGCGACGGACGCCTTGTTGCGATTGGAGGAAAGGTAGTAGGCGCTTTCGCCGGTCTCCCTGCCCTCACCATCTTTCAGGAAGGGCGGTCCCCAACCGCGCGTGTCGTCCCCCCGGCCCGGCCGTTCGATCTTGATCACCTCCGCACCGAGATCGCCCAGGATCTGGGTGCAGGTCGGTCCGGCGAGAATGCGGGAAAGGTCGAGGACAACAAGGCCGGACAAGGCGCCGGATGCGGCAGGAGACGGCTGGGACAAGGCTCACCTTCAAAATGACGTTTCCCGGTAAAGGCCACAGGCTGATGGGCGCCGTCAACAAGCCAGCATCAGCCCCCCGGACAAGCCGCCTCACTTTCTCGTTAGAAAACGGGAAGGAGGGGCGTTCGGAAAAGAACGTCTGACAGGCAGAGGAATGGCCCAGACCGGGCAAAGGGAGTGTCGGGATAAACGCACCTAAGTGCCAGGAGAAGCGGTTGTAAGACAATTGATGCCCTGGAAACGAGTAGGCCCGGGTCTCGCGGTGCTCGCCCGGGAGGACGTTCAGGCAGGACAGGGCATCTCCACAAACATCACTTTCTCTGTCGTCATTCCGGCAAGGTCTAGTGCGAACTGTGATCGGGATGCTTCTTCTTATCCGTCGGATCCCCTGAATTTGAACCTCGATGGTTCTTCGATCCCGGATCTCCGCTCCGCTGTGTCCGGGATGACGGAGGAGAGATTTGCGTTCTGAAACGTCGCCTGACCACTCCACTCAAAGGGGACTAGAAAGAGCAAACCGCAAGTCTCTTGCTCCTCTCTTCTCCGTCATTGCCGGATTTGATCCGGCAATCCATGCCGCTTCCTCACATCCCGCAAAGCGGTGAGTGGTGGCATGGACACGGCATGGATGCCATGGTCAAGCCATGGCATGACGAATTGGACCAAGGTACGAGAGGTGGCTGGATGTTCATAGGGTTACATAGGATAGAAACTGATCTGCCGCGAGAAAACCCTCTCCGTCGTCATCCCGGACGCGGCGGAGCCGAGATCCGGACTTTGGATAACGAATGGCTCGATATTTTGGGGCTGCAGATGTGAAGGACGTTCCCCATCCTCGAGAGGTTTGTTGACCTTGGATGCCGTGAAGTCCAACTGGGCTCAGCGCACGCCTCGTTCTTGCCTAGGTCGTCCAGCCCTTCATCTCGGCAAGCTCGTTCCAGGCGCGTTTGATCCAGCTGGCGCTCACGCTGTGGCCACCGTCGTGGAGGCAGAGCTCCAGGAAGCCGTGTTTAGGCTGCCAGGTTTCACAGGTGAGGTTGCCTTCGGTATGGGTCTTCGGCGCGGTTTCAGAGAGACCGTCCTGGCGGCGCCAGACGTCGAAACTCTTGAAAACGTCCCCCTGTTTCCACTTGCCCCCGCCAAGCCAGCGTCCTTCCAGCGGCACAACCGTGTCCGACGTGCCATGCACGTGGAAGAGATAGGGGGTCTCCGTCACGCAGGACTGCGGCAAAGGTTCCCAGAAGGCACCCGCGATCGGCGCATATCCTGCAAACATGCCGGAATCCTCGCAGGCCATGTACCAGGTCATGAAACCGCCGGAGGAAAAGCCGGACAGCATGGTGCGGCTTCGGTCGATGCCGAAGCGGTCGGACAGGTCCTGAAGGACGCTGTCGAAGAACGCCGGTTCGTTCCGCAGATTGCGCGGCGCTGTCGGGAAAGACCAGGTGCCGTTCATGCCCTGAACCGCAACGAAGGCAACACCCAGATCGTCCGCCATCTTGCGGAAGCTCTGGTTGCGGATCTCGTTGATGGCCTTGCCGCGATGGCCATGCAGGAAGAAGATTGCACCCAGAGGCTTGTCGGCCGGCCGGTTCTCCGGCAGGTGAATGAAATATTCGCCGTTCGTGACGTCGCAAGGTTTTTCCTCGCCGCAGGCCGCCGTGCCTGCCGCGTGCGATGGTGCGCCGAATGCGCCCAGAGCCAGAACCACGGCGCCCGCCAGCAGGCCGAGGCGTCTGGAAAAACCGGTAACTGTCGCCAATGACATGAAGTGCTCCTTGCACGGTAAAAACCATTGCCCCGCTCCGCCGGTAAGGATGGCTTCCGGACGGCTTTTGTCCAGCGGTTCGTCTTCACAAATCGGCGAGAGGGCTTCAGTCCTGCAAGGTGGCTAGTCCCATGTGCCTTCTGTCGGAATATTGAGAATTCGGCCACAATGCTTGCAGTGCACCGCATCCGGATCGTGCCTGTTGAGACCGCAATCGGGGCACGACAGATTGACCTTTGCCGGGCGGAAGATCGTCTGCACCAGTCGCAGGAACAGGGCGACGCCGAAGATCATGATCACCACCGTCATCAGCCGGCCGACGCTGTCGGTCATGGTGATGTCGCCGAAGCCGGTTGTCGTCAGCGTGGTTACGGTGAAATAGAGCGCGTCGAGATAATTGTTGATGTTGGCGTTTCGGTCGTTCTCGACCACGAAGACGAGGGCCGTCACGACAAAAATGAAGACGATCAGGTTGATGCCCGACTGAAAAATCTCCTCGTTGCGGCGGAACCATTTCGACGCCTGGCGCAGCTCCTTCAGCAGGTGATAGGAGCGCATCAGCCGCAGCATGCGCACAACGCGCAGGAAGGCGAAATTCTCGAAGAAGGCCGGAGCGACCAGAGAGACGATCACCACAAGGTCAGCAAGCGATGTGAAGCTGAAGACGTATTTGGTCCGCCGTCTTTCGGCGATCAGACGCGCAACATAGTCGAGTGCAAGAACCGCGGCGATCGCATAATCCAGCTCATGATGGATGCGGTCCTTGTCGATCATCGACGAGACGATGAAATAACCGATGGTGACCAGGTCGAACAGCAAAAGCGCATACCGGAAGGCCCGCGACCCGACCGTGTCGCCAAAATAGAGCTGGCGCAGGATCGTCTGCAAACTCCGCTTCGTGTCCGCCATCGGCTTCCCCTGTTTCCTTGCGAACTGACCGGCATACGCTGTGCGCGCTGGCTGGATCATTCGTGCAGATGCCGCACGATGCTGTTGCAAACAAGCTGTTTATTCTCACGGCCGACCGCACTAATGTCCGCTGTCGATCAACCAGAGCCTCCTGAATTCCGCTGAATGCAGGACGCTCGAACCTTTGTCAGAACCCGCCCGCATTCCGACGTTTGTGCAAACGTCCGCGAATACCGGCAGGTCCAGAGGCCGTAAAGGCCCATCCAGAACGGGAACGTTACATGTTTGATTTGTCGGGACAAGTTGCCCTGGTGACGGGCGCGAGCCGAGGCATTGGAGAAGCTGCCGCCCGCAGCCTGGCGAAATATGGTGCCAAGGTCCTTCTGGCGGCACGCTCGGGCACGGATATCGAACGCATCGCCGGCGAAATCCGCGCGGAAGGCCGCGATGCAACGGCAGTCGTTTGCGACGTCGCGGATTATGACGAGGTGGTCAAGGCAGTACAGACGGCTATCGACACCTATGGTGGCCTCGACATCCTGGTGAACAATGCCGGCGTGATCGAACCGATCTCCCGGATCGAGGACAGCGATCCGGCGGAGTGGGGCAAGGTCATCGATATCAATGTAAAGGGCGTCTACTACGGCCTGCGTGCCGTGGCGCCGCATATGCTGGCCAAGGGCGCCGGTACCGTTGTCAACATCAGCTCGGGAGCTGCGGTCAGTGCGCTGGAAGGCTGGAGCCATTACTGTGCTTCCAAGGCGGCTGCGCTTTCCCTCACCCGCTGTGCGGACAAGGAATTCGGTGACAAGGGCCTGCGTATCGTCGGCCTCAGCCCGGGCACGGTCGCAACGCAGATGCAGGTCGATATCAAGGCCTCCGGACTGAACCCGGTCAGCCAGCTGGATCCGTCGGTGCATATTCCGGCCAGTTGGGTCGGTGAAGCCATTTGCTGGCTGTGCACGCCCGCGGGCGATGCCTACCGGGGTGTGGATTGCTCGCTGCGCGACGAGGATGTACGTAAGTCTGTCGGCCTGATCTGAGTTCCGTCAGCACGCCGATCGGCTGTCCAGCCCACAAGATCCCGGATCTTCGCTACGCTGCGTCCGGGATGCCCCGCTGAAATATGGAACGAGGCAGGGCCCTGAAAAGGCCAACGAGGCTTCAAAAACAAAAGAGGGCCGCGCTAGCGGCCCTCCCATGAGATCGACGTGACACAAGTCCCGGATCAGATCCCAGCGAAATCTCTCACTACCAGAGGCTGCTCCAGCACCGTTCGATTCCGCCCAGACACTTGGGCCACGCACCGATACTCATTAGACATGGGCACACCTCCTTTCAGTTGTTGAACACACTAAGAGTGTGGGGTCGCCCAGACAGTTTCACAAGCCCAAAAACAAGGCTTGGTTGCCAATCGATTACGCAATTCACAGGACTGTCACTGTGCGGCAACAGCCTTGTCGGCGATCGAGGTGAAGACCTGATCGAGTTCCCTTGCAAGTTCTTGCAGGGCCGAGCCGCCCTCGTCCATGTAGGGTGCGAAGACAAAACCGGGCGTTTTCCAGGAAAGCGTTGCGGTGCCGTCGGTGTTTTCGGTGACATAGAACCGGATCGGTGCTTCGATACCCGCGGCAACGGAGGCTTCCAGCATCCGGACGGCATAATCATTGCGATAGACGCCAATGATGCGGTTGCCGGGAATGGTAATTCCCCTGCCCTTCGCACCGTCCGAGGCACTGGCCTGGGTTACCAGCAGCATGCCTTCTCCCTCGATCGCACTTTTGAGATCATCAACCAGCGCAGGGTAACTTTTGGTCGTGGGCAGGACCTGCCAGCCTTCGCGATCGGTCAGGCTGTCCGCTCTGGCCAATCCGACGGCAAACAGGCTTGTGACGACAACCAGGGCAAACAGACGCATCTTCTTTCTCCCGCAGGCGATGTTGCAATGCCGCGCACTCTAGCGGGGCCAGCCTCACGAACGCGTCACAATGCGGTGTGCTTCAGGACGTCGTCAGTCCATGCCAAGCCGCAAGCGCACGCGGGTTCCGGCAAGACTGCCAAGGAAGCCAAAGACCAGCCACAGCCAGCCGTGCAGCGAGCCCGACGCCAGACCGCCCAGGTAAGCACCGATATTGCAGCCATACGCCAGGCGGGCGCCGTAGCCCATCATCAGCCCGCCCGCGATTGCCGTCAGCACGTCGCGGCGGTTCAGACGCCAGACCGGAGCAAAGCGTCCGGCGAGGCCCGCTGCCGCCATTGCACCCAGAATGATGCCGAAGTCCATGACGGAGGTCGTGTCGCGCAGCACGGAGTTTTCCAAAGCTCCGCGCTGCCAGGTCCAGTAGGGCCAGCTGTCCACCGGCACGCCTGCCGCGTGAAAAAGCTTGCCGCCCCAAAGTGCAAAGGCAGAGGTGATGCCCCAGGGGCGTCCAATCACCACGAATGTGGCAATGCCGACGATCGCCAGCATCACCGCACCCAGCATGGGGGACCAGGGACCGCTGAGAAACGAAACTGTCGGCTTCGGTTGGGCAATCGAGCCATGAGCGCGCCGCTCTATGATGATGGTTGCAATTGCCAATAGGCCGAGGATGAGCGCGGTCAGAAGAAAAGCGCCATGCGGGCCGAATTCCCGGATGAGGGACATCGGCGGCAATTTGGGCAAGCGGCCCCAGAGATGCAGATGCGCCGTGGCAGCCACTGACCCGAGGACAAAGCACGCCAGGGTGATCATCATGCGGGTGGAACCGCCACCGGCGGTAAACAGCGTGCCGGATCCGCAGCCGCCGCCCAGTTGCATGCCGAGACCGAACAGGAAGGCACCGAAGGCAGCCGCCACTCCGAAGGGAAAGACGAAGCCGCCCGTGGGCCAGCCAAGCGCATGCCCCCAGGCAATCAGGGGAAAGGAAACCGCACTGGTCAGAAGAATGAGAACGAATTGCGCCCTGAGCCCACCGCCGCGTTTTTCAGTCACGATCCGTCGCCATGCGGCCGTGAAACCAAAGCTTGCATGATAGAGCGACAGGCCTGCGAGACCGCCGATCAGGACCGCCACGGCCTGGCGCGGACCGGCTTCGCCATAGGCCCCCAGTGCGACCATGGCCAGAAGGCCGCCCGCAATGGCGACGACGGATGCTTGAGTTTTCCCGACGGCCAAGACCATGTGTTCCTGCTCCCGCGCAGATCCGACTTTAAAACCCCGATACGAAGACTTGCACTTCCCGCCTTAATTTCGCAACGAAGGTGTCTTTTCTTCACCTACACATTGCCAACACCTTTTTGTGTTTTGCAGTTCAAGTGCCGCCTGCGGATTTTGGATAGGAATATTCAGCCATCCGGCCATTTACAGCCGCAGTTGGCGGGACCCGGTTTCAGAGGACCGGAATGAGAAACAAAAAGGCCTGTTATGCGTCTAACTGATCAATTCGGATATGAGCTTACCCTGTCGGACAAGGAAGCCTTGACCGCCTGGAACGAGACGGTGAAAGCCTTTCTGGCGCATGGCAGGACTACTCCCCAACATCTCGAGACCTGCCTCGCCCTGGCGCCAGACTTCGCGCTTGGGCATGCAGCACGCGGGATTTTTTGCCTGCTGCTTGGCCGAAAGGAACTGACCGCGACGGCACAGGAATGCCTGGCGATTGCCAGAACCTCGGTCCAGCATACGCCGGTTACCGCACGCGAACTTGCCGTGGTCGACGCCCTCGGGTCCTGGTTGCAGGGATATCCCACAAGATCTGCCGACCTTCTAGATACCGTGCTGGTGACGGTTCCCGAAGATGCCCTGATCATGAAACTGGTTCACGCGATCCGCTTCGTGCTGGGCGATGCCACGGGCATGCGCCAGTCGATCGAGCGGGTGCATGCGGCCTATGGCGAAACCCACCCGGCCTATGGCTACATGCTTGGCTGCCGGGCGTTTTCTCTGGAAGAAACCGGCGACTACCGCCTGGCAGAAGCTGCCGGCCGCAAGGGACTGGAATTTGCCCGCGATGATGCCTGGGGCCTTCACGCCGTCGCCCATGTGCACGACATGACCGGTCGTTCCGAAGAAGGGGCCGGCTGGCTGGAAACACAGCCGGAAGGCTGGGCCCACTGCAACAACTTCGGCTATCACGTTTGGTGGCACCTGGCGTTGATGTATCTGGACCAGGGCCAGGCCGACAAGGCACTTGCGCTCTATGACACCGACATCCGCAAGGACAAGACCGACGACTACCGCGACATTTCCAATGCGGCCTCGCTGCTTGTTCGCCTGGAGCTTGAAGGGGTCGATACCGGCCCTCGCTGGGACGAGTTGGCACTTTTGTCCGACAAGCGCGCCGAAGACGGCTGCAATGTCTTCGCCGACCTGCATTACCTGCTGGCCCTGTTGAACGGTGGCCGCCGCATGGGTGCCGAGCGGTTGCTGACCGGACTGAAGGAACGGGCGCAAACCGAAACGGATCTTGGCCGGATCACCGCGGAAACCGGACTGCCGACCGGCCTCGGCCTGGAACAGTACCGGAAGGGCAATTATGCCTCCGCGTTTGCCCTGCTGGACTCGGCGAGAGACAATCTATACATGGTCGGCGGCTCGCACGCTCAGCGCGATGTCTTCGAGCGAATCACAATCGATGCAGCCCTGCGAGCAGGCATGCCGGAAGATGCGGAACGGCTGCTCAACAGCCGGACGCACAAACGCGGTGCACTGGATAGATTCGCCGAACAACGTCTTGAAATATGCGACAAAATGCACCGCGCCCACCGAGTGATGGAAGACCAAAAACTCAGGGCTACCGGCTCGGTCTGACCCACTGCCGGCTCTCGACTGACCAATTATCTCTGGACCCAACGTGAACGCTCACACACAAACGAAACGCCCACGCGATCCGCGGCTAGATTTCTTCCGCGGCCTTGGAATGTTCATTATCTACGTTGCCCACCTGCCCTGGAACTGGTGGACGCTCTGGATTCCCGCCCGGTTCGGGTTTTCCGATGCGACTGAAATCTTCGTCTTCTGTTCGGGCATGGCCTCCGCGCTCGCCTTCGGCAAGATCTTCGACGTTCATGGCTGGGGCATGGGGGCAGCACGCATCCTGCACCGCATGTGGCAGGTGTACTGGGCGCATATCGGCCAGTTCCTGGTCCTCGCCGTCGGCCTTGTCATGCTTCAGAACAGCGGTTACCTGGCTGAGTGCTGCGGCCTGGAAGAAAATTATGTCGCCTCGCTCAACCTCCTTCATCTCTATGACAACGCCGAAATGGCCCTGCCCGGGTTGCTGACGATGACCTGGGTGCCCAACTACTTCGACATTCTGCCGATGTATGTGGTGATCCTGTCGCTGATCCCGGCGATCATGCTTGTCGCCCGCTATTCCGTGCCGGGCGCTTTCGCATTGTCGATCGGCCTGTGGCTGGCTGCCCAGTTCGACCTTCTGAGCCTGCCGGCCGAGCCCTGGTCAGACCGGGAATGGTTCTTCAATCCCTTCGCCTGGCAGATGCTGTTCTTCACCGGCTTTGCGTTCATGCGCGGCTGGATACCGGCACCTCCCGTCAACAAGACCTTGATCGTGCTTTGCGCGGTGGTGCTTGTCGCCACGGTTCCCTTCGCCTACTTCCGCGCCTATCAGGAAAATCACCTGAACCTGGTCTGGGCCCGCGAAATCCGCGAGATCATCAAGCCGCTCTGGATCAAGACGGAATTCGGCCTGTTCCGCTATCTGCACTTCCTGGCCCTTGCCTATCTGGCCTGGGTTGCTGCCGGTGAGCACGGCAGACGCCTGCTCGGACATGGCGAGATCTGGGGCCGCTTCGTGCGCGTTGTCCAGAAAGTCGGACAGCAGTCACTGCCCGTGTTCATGGCAAGCCTGGTCATTGCGCAGGCTGCGGGCATCCTGCGCGACATGGTCTGGGGCCGCGGCGAATGGCTTCCGCAGGTCCTGTCGAACCTGCTCGGTTTCGTGGCGCTGATTGCCGTTGCCTATGTGGCTGGCTGGTACAAGAGCCAGCCCTGGCGCAAACCGCCTGCGACCTCTTCCACCGGACCGTCCGAACGACCGAAGACACCTCCGGCAGATGGCGGTGAACCTGCTGCCAAGGCAAAGGCCGAAACCCGGGAACCGGCCCTCACCTGATCAGGCGCCGGCCTGCTGCCCGACACAAGAACGCCCGCAGAAGTCCTGCTTCTGCGGGCGTTTCGTTTGTGGGGAATACTTTCATTCGATAACCAAAGGCCCCGGGCTTCACCATTTGGAAGCACTCACCTGTGAAGCAGTGAGACCGGTGCCCGCTCATACAGGGCCTCAAAAGCAAAAACACCGGCCAGATGGCCGGTGTCGCATTCGTTTTGCAGTCTTGTCAGTTGAGGTCAGTGCAGTGACGCCATTTCCAGTTCTGCTTCAAAGGCATTGGCAACGGCAGCTTCGCGGCTGTCTGCCAGCAGGATCGGCGTACCGTCTGCATTGAGAAGCGCGTAAAGCGTCATGTTGTCGTGCAGCGGCGGGACATCCGGAAACATTTCCTTCAGATCCCGGGCCTTGATCGGCTTGATGTAGGCGACATCTCCGGTGCCCAGTTCGGTCAGTTCATCGACCGACATGAATTCGGAAAGTAGCGTGCGGTCTGCCCATGACGGGCTATTGGGGTTTTGCATCAGTCATTCTCCATATGTTGGCCGACGAGCGTTCATTCGCCGCTGGAGATTTCTATTTTTCTGATGACACGCTCCGGTTCCGGGCGTGCCAGGTCGATGGACAGAAGCCCATCTTTCAGGTCGGCTCCAAGGATCTCGATCCCCTCGGCCAGGACAAAGGCCCGCTGGAACTGACGGGCGGCAATGCCGCGATGCAGATACTGCCGGGTCTTGTCGTCCACCTGACGACCCCGGATGACCAGCTGACTCTCTTCTACCGAGACTTCAAGCTGCTCTCGTGTGAACCCTGCCACCGCCAGGGTGATCCGAATGACATCGCCTTGATCTTCTGTTTTCGGAAGTCTCTCGATGTTATAGGGCGGATAACCGTCGTTGGCGGCCTTGGAGACGCGATCGAGCACGCGCTCGATATCGTCGAACCCGAGCATGAACGGGCTAGAAAACGCTGACATGCGTGACATCCTCAAAGTCCTTGTCGAAGCGACCTTGCGCCCGGACCCTTTCAAGGCATCCGGACCGGAACCAACCGGTTCCTTTCATGATTAAATATGGAGCTTCGTTAAAATTGATTCAAGGAGCCATGCTTTCACCCATTTTTGCTTTCACTGTTCTGTGAATTATTCAGGAGAACGAAGACAAAATCGGGTTCTGTTTCAAGAACTTCGTCAGAGCGGATACCGCCTGGCGAACTGTTGGTACATGGCGCTCGTCCTGATGCATGACCAGCCACCGCTCGGTTTCCATGGTATCGAACGGGCCTTCGATGCGCATCAGATCGGGATATGCATCGCCGACAAAGGTCGGCAACAGCATGCGGGCATTGCCTTTTCGTACGAGTGAAAGAGCAAGCGAGGCCTTGTTGACGGTGATTACCGCATCAGTGCCATGGTTCTCCTTCAGCCAGAGACCCGTCGGCGAATGGGCATCGTCTTCCACCAGCCCGACCCAACCAAGCTCCGCAGCGTTCGAAACCTTTGCAGCCTGATAGGCGGCATATTGGACCTTTCCAACCTTCTGTCCGGCCAACCAGGCCTGTTTGGGCCGGCTGTTGCGGATACCGATATCGATCTGCCGGCGGGCAATGTCCCGGTTTCTGAGATCCGCAAGGATTTCCGGCAGCCAGCCCGCGTCTGGGGTCCAGAAGGACGACAGGTTGTCGATGAGCAGCCGCGCGGTCCAGTCTCCCGCCGATATCCGGATCCTCCGGCGCAGGCCTTCTCCTTCTTTCCACGCATCGATGCTGCGGGCGGTCTGGTCCATGTCTTCCAGGTAGCGCAGGAGATCATGTGCGGCGGCGGTCAGCTGGTAACCTCGTGCCTCGCGCTCCACAAGGCGAACGTCGAGGCTTTTCTCCAGAGCGGCAACCCGGCGACCGAGCGTTGCGGAACTGACGCCGGTCTTGTCAGCCGCTCCGGCAAGGCCACCTGCTTTCGCGACAGCCAGGAACAGTCGAAGATCTTCCCAATCGATATTTCGTTTCATTTTTGAAATCTCGTTTTCAATTAGAAAACATGGGAATAGGCGCGTCCAGTGAGACTATCTGCAAATACCTCTTCAACAAAATCAAAATTGAAGGGAGCAGCAGATGCTCATTCCCTATTCCTTGCCGTTGCGAAAAAAACACTGTGTCAGCCGCCTTCCCGCCTGGGACGATCCAGTCAGATCACTCTATCCGCATCATGCGGAATTCTGGCCGCAGCAGATCCCGGAACATGTCCGGCTGCACAAACTCGGAAAGAGGCTGGCCCGTAAACGACGCCGGCTGGCCGTGATGAGATTCGTGAGGATGTGCCTTGGTCACCCCCACAGACGGAAGAGGCCCCGGAGTATCTCCGAGGCCCCTTGCGGCGACCCGCCTGGCAAGCGCGCAACAGATCGCGGCTGCGCAGGCCAGGCCCGTGTCACCGTTTCTCCGGCAGTACCGGCTACCTGACGCGGTTCAGTTCGCAGCCGGGATCAGGCGGCTGCCATAGGGATTGTCGATCACCATCTTCCAGCTGCCATCGGGCTGCCGCCGCAACACGGCTATGGAAAGGCCTTCGCCGGCCACCGGTTTTCCTTCCGGATCGGTGCCGGTCATCGTCCAGGGTGCGATGTGGACAGCAAGATCGCCTTCCACGATCACTTCGTGGCCGGAATAGGTGAATTTCGGCGAAACGGAGCGGAACTGGTGAAACAATTCGCGCGCCAGGGTGCTGTCGGACACCGGGTTTCCGGGTTCGAAAGCAATGCTCTGGCTTGGTTCATAAGTCTGCATCACCGTATCGATGTCTCCCTTTTCAAAGGAGGTCGTCATTTTTTCGATAAGGGTGATGACGTTCTGTTGTTCCGGGCTCATGTCTTTCTTTCCTTCTGCGAGGCTGGGTTGGGAAAAGGTGACGACGGCAACGGTGGCCGCCATGGCTGCGAGGTGTTTCAAGTGGGTCACGGAGGTCTTCCTTTCGATCGGCAAGGCGGTGCCAGTCCCGCCCGTTGCCGGGCTGGTTGATGCATTGTGCGATTACTGGCGGGGCTGGTTGCGTCAGTGGCCGGGGGACAGGATCTCGGTCAGCTGAACACGGATGTCTTCAGGGCAACGTTGCCGGGGAACCGCATTCTGAAGTTCAAAGGCCTTCAGACCGTCGATCACCGATGCGACCTGCCGCCGGGCGTCGTGATAGGTTTGCGCCCCTCCGGCGGAATTGGGATAGGATCCGGGTTGAATTCGGCCGGAAGCGACGGCTGCAGGAAGCCGCTTCGGACAATTGCATTTCGCCTTTGACGAAACGATGCCGCAGTGGCGCGAGGTAAACGCCATCACTTCCTCCCGTGCCCGCGACAACCGCTTGCGGTAGGCCGCAGGAGCAATTTCCAGGATGCTGGAGGCTTCGCCGTGTTCCAGTTCCAGGATATCGCCCAGCACATAGGCCAGTCTCAGGTCCATGGTCAGACAAAGCAGCATGGCCATGGTGCAGGAAATCCTGAGTTCATTCAGCAGAAGCACATCGTCCGGCGCCTTGGGCGGTTCCGACACCAGGCCGTCTTCCAGATCGGCAGCAAAGGCATCGAATGTCAGTCCGAGATCCCGGTCTCGAACCTTCTTGGCGCTCACCAGGTAGCGAACGGCCACGCGGTAAACCCAGGTCGAAAACCGGCTCTCGCCCTTGAAGGTTGAAAGTTTTGTCAGGATCAGGATGAGAATTTCCTGCGTCGCCTCGCGCGCATCTTCCGGATTGACCAGAATGCGGCGGGCCAGATGATGGATCTGGTCCTGTACGCCCTCCAGAACCCGTTCCAGAGCAATCCTGTCACCTTCCTGGGCCGCCCGGACCGTTTCCGTTTTTACGCTGATTGCCGTCATGTCGTGTTCCGTCTCTTGGTGTCTCGTAATGTTAGAGAGCGCGGGGCTGGAATGTGTGACACGTTTTTTTCATCGCGATGCAGCTTGCGTGATTCAGCTGGAAAAGCCACTCTGCCGCTCCTGCCGACGGACCCCGCTTCCGGTCCCACGACTTTACGAGCACGCCAATGACCCGCGACGACTTTGACGCCTTCTGCAAAATGCTTCCGGCAACCACGCATGTGATCCAATGGGGCAATGCATCGGTCTGGAAGGTTGGCGGCAAGATCTTCGCCATCTGCTCTGGTTGGGGGGAAGGCGATTTTCCGCGGTTCAGCTTCAAATGCTCCGATATTTCCTATTCCCTGCTCACCCAGCAGGAAGGAATGATCCCCGCGCCTTATCTTGCCCGTGCCAAATGGGTGCAGATGGAAGAAGAAGGCGCGCTGTCCGATGCGGACCTGAAGGCCTATATCGAAGCCGCGCACAAGATCATTGCGGCCAAGCTGACCAGGAAGCAGCAGAAGGAACTGGGTCTTGCCGGGTGAGATGGCGGGCAAATGGCGATCACTCGGCCTGCTGATGCTGGCCGAGATCGCCGCCATGAGCCTGTGGTTCATGTCCGCAGCGATCCTGCCCGATCTGACCCGTGAATTTCCCATATCCGACTTTGCCCAGGCCGCTCTTTCCAGCGCCGTCCAGATCGGTTTCGTGTTCGGCGCCGTCGCGTCGGCCTTTCTTGGCCTCGCCGACAGGATCGACCCTCGGCGGTTCTTCGCTTTCAGCGCGATCACCGCTGCCCTGTTCAACGCAAGCCTGCTGGTGGTCGAGCCGGGAGGGCTGACCTCTATCCTTGCGCGTTTTGCAACCGGCGTCCTGCTTGCGGGCGTCTATCCGGTCGGCATGAAGATCGCCGTCGGCTGGGGCCAGAAGGATCGCGGGTTTCTGGTCGGTACGCTTGTCGGCGCGCTCACCTTCGGGTCCGCCGCCCCTCATCTTCTGGCCTTGCTTGGTGGCACCGACTGGCGCTGGAGCTTGAGCGTTGCCTCTCTTGCGTCCGCTGCAGGTGGCGTGCTGTGCCTTTTTGCCGGTCTCGGGCCGTTCCATGCCAAGGCGCCCCGCATGAAGATGAAGGCCATCTTCACCGCGTGGACAAACCCAAAGATCCGCTATGCCTATGCGGGCTATCTCGGCCACATGTGGGAGCTTTACGCCATGTGGGCCTGGATCGGCGTTGCTCTTGCCGTTTCCTTCTCCGCCCATATGCCCGCAGAAACCGCGATCCCGCTGTCTCGCCTGATCGCGTTTCTGACCATTGCAGCGGGTGGTGCTGCCTGCGTTGTCGCGGGGATCATGGCCGACCGCATCGGCAAGGCGAACATCGCGATTGCCGCCATGGTCATCAGTGGCACCGCCGCGCTCGCCTCGGCCCTCACCTTCGGCGGTCCCGTCTGGCTAACAATCCTGTGCGTCCTCATCTGGGGCGCCTCCATCCTGCCGGATTCGGCCCAGTTCTCGGCCCTTGTCGCCGACTACGCTCCGCCCGACCAGGCCGGCAGCCTGATGAGCTTCCAGACCGCCCTCGGCTTCGCGCTGACCTTCTTCACGGTCCAACTGACGCCGCTTGGCGCTGAGCTGATCGGCTGGCCCGGCGTGTTTGTCCTGATGGCCATCGGCCCGGCGCTCGGGATTTTGGGGATGCTCAGGCTTAAGCGGCTTTGATAAGGCAAGTTCAGTGAGCGACAGAGACTTCAAGATTGCGGCAATTGCGTTAGCGGTGGGATGGCCAGCTTACTTTTTAATCCTCATGGCTGAAGAAAAATCGAGGAGTGCCGATAAGCTTTTTTGGGCCCTAGCATCTCTTACAATCATGTTGCTCGGGCAGCTCTTAAAAAGAAAAAGAAAGCAGGAAGACCCATCATTCTTCAACGAATTTGTAATTTGTTTCGTCGGATGGACTTCTTACTATTTATTGACGCAATTGAATAGCAACTTAGTGTTTTTAAACCATTTATTTTACGGACTTTTTCTTTTTTCGATGTACACAGCCGTTCTTGCTCTGGCTATTTTGATGCGAAAAATCGAAACCAAAGACAAACTATATTAGGACTGCATATTTTCTCGAAAGACTTATTCTTTTTCCATCACCAGCTCGAACTCCGAAAATCCGAAATCCTGACCGTTGATCCTGAGGCTGACCGCCTGTTTGCCACCGTAGTAGACACGTGTTGTGATCGGTCGGATGGCGTGGCTGCGGGACAGGGTCAGCCGTTCCCCCGGAGCCAGTGTCAGCTTGGTCCATTTGAACACCTTGGGCGCCAGCGTGCCGTTGGCTTTCCTGAAATGGATCAGGTAGTCGATCACCAGATCCTGCGTTTTACTGCTGGTCGAAACCAGCTCGATGTTGAAGCCGAGGGCGTCTCCATAAGCAACCTCGGCCGTCAGGACCTGCGGGCCTTCGACCCGGATCTCCGGCGGATTGAGCCCGAAGGCTTCCAGTGTTGCCGTGTGGCCCTGCTTGATCAGCGACCGGCAGGCGTGACGTACGAGTTTTTCACGGTTCCTGTCCGCCCCCTTCAGCCAACGTTTCGCGATATCGGCCACCAGTTCAGGATGGTCCTTGGCGATATCGTTGAGGTGATTGGCTACCGACCGGCGAACATAGTCCTCCGGATCGTCCTTCAGGGCTTCCAGAAGCGGCAGAGTGGGTGTGGGGTCTGCCACCAGAGCCTGGAGCCGCATGCCCCACGGCAGGCGCGGCCGGGTTCCTTCGGAAACCAGCCGGCGGACATGGACGCTCTCGTCCTTCACCCAGGGTGCCATGATGGCGAGTGCCTGGTCCTGGTCCCTGGCCAGGAAGGGGCGCACGTCGAATTCGGCCGTCGCCCGCTTGGTCATTTCCTTCAACAGCACGAACGAAGCTTCGAAATCCTCCAGGCCACTTGCCGCAACGACCATGCCGAGCGGCATCATGCCCCACCCTCGGATACCCTGCTCGTCGCTGCCCCTGTCGAAGGCGACCTCCGTCATCGGATGCAGCATGGCCTGCAGGATGGCAAAGCGGGCGGACAGTTCCCGTGGCAGATGATGATCCAGTTGCCTTGCGATCAGCGCAGCACGCTGCTTGAGTTCCAGGCTGTCGAGCTCTTCCAGGATATCCGCTTCAAAGCCCAACCGGTCGAAACCGGCATGATGTTGCGCGACATGGCTGCCGATGCAGCGCACCAGATCCGGTGAAATGTTGTTCTTGAAGGGTTCCAAAGGTTTCTCCCTGAAGCGGTTTCGAGGTGTTTGCCAGAGCTTCCGAAGGAGTTCCAGACATCTCCTGCCGCTCTCCTGACAAGCACCGTCAGGAGGATGTTCGAATTGCCAAAAACAAAAAGCCACCCCGGTTCCCCGGGGTGGCTCTGTCCTGGTCCGGCGGCCCTCGTTAAACCGCCTCGCCTGACGTTTCCTGATCAGTCGATCCGCCGTCCGGTTTCAGCGTCGAAGTAGTGAACGTTTTCCGGAGCCGCCCGCAGATAAAGCTTCTCGCCCGGCTCATGACGGGCATGGCTCGACACGCGAACCAGGATCTCGTCCCCGCCATCGGCAAAGCTGGAATAGAGATAGCTTTCCGCGCCGACCGGCTCGAGCACGTTGACGCTGGCTTCCAGATGAAGGCCTTCGCCTTCACCGGGTGCAGTCACCACTTCGAGATGCTCCGGCCGGATACCGATGGTGTAGGCATCACGGCCCTTGGCATTGGCGCCCTTGAGGCCGGTGCCGGTTGCAAGAGCAAGACCGTTCCCATCCGCCTTGACCTTCAGCAGATTCATGGCCGGCGAACCGATGAAGCTGGCCACAAAGGTGGAGGCCGGCTTGTCGTAGACATCGATCGGCGCGCCGATCTGCTCGATGTTGCCGCCATTCAGAACCACGAGCCGGTCTGCCAGTGTCATCGCTTCCAGCTGGTCGTGGGTGACGTAGACGCTGGTGGTGCCGAGCGAGCGCTGCAGGCGCTTGATCTCGACGCGCATCTGCACACGCAGCTTGGCATCAAGGTTGGACAGCGGTTCGTCGAAGAGAAAGGCCGCAGGTTCGCGCACGATGGCGCGGCCCATGGCAACGCGCTGGCGCTGGCCGCCGGAAAGTGCCCGCGGCTTGCGCTCCAGGTAGTCGCCGATTTCCAGGATGCGCGCGGCTTCCTTGACCCGGCGATCGATCTCGTCCTTGGCCATGCCGCGGTTTTTGAGGCCGTAGGCAAGGTTGTTGTAGACCGACATGTGCGGATAGAGCGCGTAGTTCTGGAACACCATTGCGATGTCGCGATCCGCCGGATCGACGTTGTTGACGACGCGGTCGCCGATCTTGATGTCGCCGGTGGTGATTTCCTCAAGGCCTGCCATCATGCGCAGCAGTGTGGACTTGCCGCAGCCGGACGGACCGACCAGGACGATGAATTCACCGTCCGCGATGTCGATGGAAACGCCTTTGACCGCTTCCACACTGCCGCCGTAGACCTTGCGGACCTTGTCGAGAGTTATCGTTGCCATTTATCTAAAAACCTCACTTGTCGCTCTCGACGAGCCCTTTGACGAACCAGCTCTGGAAAATCACCACGATGAGCACCGGCGGCACGATGGCGAGGATCGCCAGTGCCATGGCCTCGTTGAAGTCCGGGATCTGGGCACCGACCCAGACCTGCAGGATCTGCTTGATGCCGCGAACCAGGGTAAACAGGCTCTCGTCGGTGGTGATCAGCGTCGGCCAGAGGTACTGGTTCCAGCCATAGACGAACATGATGATGAAGATTGCCGCGATCATGGTCTGAGACAGCGGTACCAGGATGTCCTTGAAGAACTTCCAGGGACCTGCTCCGTCGATGCGGGCGGCTTCCAAAAGTTCGTCCGGTACCGACATGAAGAACTGCCGGAAGAAGAAGGTGCCGGTTGCCGAAGCGATAAGCGGCACGATCAGGCCGGAATAGGTGTTCACCATGCCGAGGGACTGGACGATTTCATAAGACGGCAAAATGCGCACCTCCAGCGGCAGCAGGAGCGTTGCGAAGATCACCCAGAAGCAGAGGGTTGCCATCGGAAAGCGGAAATAGACGATGGCATAGGCCGCAAGCATGGAAATGACGATCTTGCCTATGGCAAAGCCAAGGCCGAGGATCATCGAGTTCTTGAGCATGACGAAGCCGTCGACTTCCTTGGTGAAGCCACCGGCCTCGAACAGGACCGTCTGATAGTTCTCGAAGAACTTGCCACCCGGCGTGAACTGGATGCCTTCCTTGTAGATGGTGATCGCATCGTGCGTGCTGGTCAGAAACGCCAACACGACCGGAGTGACCATGAAGAAGACGCCGAGAAGAAGAATGACGTGATCCGAGATCTGCAGTTTTTTCATCGTCGCCTCCCTTACGTGTAGTGCACGCGCCGCTCGATCAGGCGGAACTGGATGATTGTCAGGATGAACACCATCAGCATCAGGATCACGGACTGGGCCGAGGACCCGCCGAGGTCGTTGCCGCGGAAGCCGTCCAGGTAGACCTTGTAAACAAGGGTCACCGGGTTGTTGCCGGGCTCGTTCTTCACGATGACGTCGATGATGCCGAACGTGTCGAAGAAGGCGTAGGTGATGTTGATGATCAGCAGGAAGAAGCCGGTGGGTGCCAGCAGCGGGAAGGTTACGGTCCAGAAACGCCGGAAACCGGACCGGCAGTCGATGCTGGCGGCTTCCTGAACGGATTTGGAAATGCCCTGCAGACCGGACAGGAAGAAGATGAAGTTCACCGGGATCTGCTTCCAGACGGCGGTGACGATCATGGCAAAGCTGGTGTCGAAATAGCTTACGCCGATCTGCATCTTCCAGCCGAACAGGGCGAACAAGTCAACGATGGGGCCGACATGCTGGTCGAACAGAAGCACGCCGATCAGGCCGGCGACGGGCGGCGCAACCGCATAGACCCACATCAGCAGGGTCTTGTAGGAAGACGCACCGCGCAGAACCTTGTCTGCCTTGACCGCCAGCAGAAGAGCAAGCCCTAGCGACAGGAATGTCACGAAGAAGGTGAAGACCGCCGTGAACCGCGCCACCCGGCCGTAGTCGGTCGATGTGATCATGTCCTTGAAATTATCGAGCCCGACGTAGGTCGAGCCGAAACCGAACGGATCTTCGAGATAGAAGGAGGACTGGATCGCTTGCGCGGCCGGCCACAGGAAGAAAACCGTCACGATGCCGAGCTGCGGCAGAAGCAGCAGGTAAGGCAGCCACGGAGACTGAAACTGGACTTTTTTCATTATTTCGTTTCTCGACCACCGGGAACGATTGGCGCCGGCCTCCCCTTGTGGGACGACCTGCCCGAAACATCAGGCATTGGATCTAATGCCGGAGGCTTCATTCATTTCGCTGCGGATCGACATCCGACCACCCAGACCCCTCTGGCTGAATGTCGGTCGATCCGGGCCATAAACGCATGATATTCGACTGAATTGGTATGCGTATACAGCCACGCTCAAAGGTCGATAGGGGCGCAAGGCGCCCCTATCGGTCTGGCGACTAAGTCGAGCTTAGTTGCTGGTGGTCTTGGCGAAACGCTCAAGGAGCTTGTCGCCGTCGGCCTTGATGGTCGCGAATGCGTCGTCGACGCTGGTCTCACCTGAGAAGACCTTGCCGAGTTCGCGGTTCATGACGTCGCGGATCTGGACGTAGAAGCCCATGCGGTAGCCCTTGGTCCACTCGCCGCCTTCCAGGGAAAGCTGCTGGATGCCGACTTCAGCTGCCGGGGTGCGCTCGTAGTGGCCGTCCTTCTTGGCCAGCTCATAGGCAGCTTCGGTGACCGGCACGTAACCGGTTTCCTTGTGCCACATGTACTGGACTTCCGGAGAGGTCAGGTATTCAAAGAACGATGCAACGCAGTTGTTTTCTTCAGCCGGCTTGCCGGACATTGCAAACAGAGCCGCGCCACCGATGAAGGAAGCCTTGTTGGCGCCTTCAACTGCTTCCCAGTAAGGCAGGTAGGTTGCGGAGAACGGGAAGTCGACCGTGTCGGCGATGCCGCCGAAGGACCCGGAAGAACCGATCCACAGAGCCACTTTGCCCTCGTTGAACGGGGTCTGGTTGTCACCCCAGCCGGTGCCGTAGTAGCCGAACAGACCTTCGTCGAGCCACTTCTTGGCAGCCTTGAAGTGGTTCTTGATAGGCTCGCCGAAGACCAGCTCGGTGCCTTCTGCGCCGTCGTAACCGTTGTTGTTGGTTGCGAACTGCAGGTTATGACGGGACTTGAAGTTCTCGACGAATTCCCACGGCAGGTGCGACTGAACGAGCGGCACGTAACCGGCTTCCTTCAGCTTCGGAGCGATTGCTTCGAACTCTTCGTAGGTCTTCGGAGCTGCAACACCGGCCTTCTTCATCGCATCGTCGTTGATGTAGAGGATCGGAGCGGAGGAGTTGAACGGCATGCCGATCATCTTGCCGTTGCTGTCGGCATAGAAATAACGGACACCGGCAATGTAATCTTCGATGTTGAACTCGGCACCGCTCTCGTTGAGCAGGTCTTCAACCGGAACGACAGCACCCTTGGCACCGATGATGGTGGCGGCGCCAGCGTCGAACACCTGCAGGATGTTCGGCTGTTCGCCAGCGCGGAACGCTGCGATACCGGCGGTCAGGGTTTCTTCGTAGGTGCCCTTGAATACCGGCGTGATCTGGCAGGCGTCCTGGGATCCGTTGTAGCCGTTGGAAATTTCGACAACCACTTCGCCGAGCTTGCCGCCCATGGCGTGCCACCAGGTGATGTCAGTGGCCGCATAAGAAGCGGAGGACGTGCCCAGGAGGGCGGCCGCAGCCACGAGGCTGGCGACGGTCTTGCGATAAGCCATGTTCATTTGCTCCCATCTAGCAGGGCGTCTTTGCCCCGGTCAGCAGTTGGTTCTCTCTCGGTGCCGAAATGGCTTCATCGGCACCCGAAACGATAACGCCTGCGTTTCGTATTGTTTTCATATGAACGTTATATGACGCTCATATGAACATTAAAAGACGCCTTGACCGCGTCCGCAAGAGGGAACGCAGGAAATTTGAAGAATCCCGACCCTTGATGGGATCCAGGGCTGCATTTCCGGCGGAAGCCAAGTTCTCGTCCGACAGTAAAAGCGTGCCCCCGGACACGGCTCCACCCTTGCCGCAATCCCGGCTAATGCTGGACTTTTTGCAGAATTTAGTTGGCTCATATGAAACTGTTCAGTCGTTCATATGAACTCTTGGTGACATTCACCGGCCTGTGGAAAGTGCAGATTTTTTCAATCGCTTGCAGGCCCGAAGCCGGAACTTCGGACCCGGCAAGGCACTTTGCGGGTGCTTGTCAGATATCTTTATGATGCTTTTGGCGCCTCAGGCGTCCTGTCCGAAGATCCGGCGTTTCGTGCTTTCGGAAGAATGCAGGATCTTGTTGTGGAGATAATGCTTGGCCCGCTTCTCCAGAAACCGGAAGGCGTATTCCAGCTTGCCCTTGAGGCTCCGTCGGGGCTTCGGCCCTGGTGTCAGGTGTTTGTGGATCCGTCCCTCGTCGCTGAGCTGCTGGACCCACTGCTTTTCCGCATCCCAGTCGTGGGTGTGCTGCTTGCCCTGATGGGTGAAGCCGAAGAGGTGAATTTCGGCGTCCGGCAGAACATCCAGGAATTCGGCGATGATGGACGCGCCCGATGTCGGGTTGCTGCGGTCGAACGGATCGAATCTCTTGAGGTGTTCCCGCGCCTTGTTCGTCGGGCCGAACCCGAGATAGCGCGGCTTGCATTCGCGCGCGAACAGCCAGTCGACCTCGCCGTTCTCCTTTATGTCGTTCACCCAGACTTCCGGCGCGCGTTCCAGGGCAAGCGGGTTGATCCGCTTCGACATATAGACCCGGGCCCGGTTGAGCATCAGAATGTCGACCCGCTGGCCCGCAACCCCGAGGGCCGGCGCACTGTTGAAGCGCAGCACCAGGTCCGCCTTGTCGATTTCCGGCGCATCGGCCTCGGAAATCGGTCCGTTGCCGACGATGGAAATCGTCCTGATCTTCCGGCCGTCCAGAAGGCTGCTGGTCATTGGTGCTTTCCTGCCTGTTGTGCCGGGCGTATAGCAACCCGGCTCGTGCCCGGCAACGGCTGTTTGGAATGGATACTGACCGTATCCGGTTCCGCAAACAGCTTCCATGAGTTAGGCTTTGCTCAACCGATTGCTACAGACGATCCTTGCATGTCCTTGAAATTCTCCTCCGTCTTTCCGTTGAAACACGCCCGCGCGCACGAAGTGTGCGGCGACAGCGCGTTGAGCTTTGCCGCGATCGCCGCCGGAATGGCCAAGGGGGCCGTCGTGTGGATTTCGGAAGATTGGCGCCCGACGGTGAACCCGGAAGGCCTTGCGGCCTACTGCGATCCGGGCCGGCTGCTTCTGACCCGCGCCGGCAACCAGCTGACTGCTCTGGCAAGTGCGGAAACCGCGCTCAGGTCCGGCGCCGCCGGGCTGGTGGTGGCTGAACTTTCCGGCACCGTCGGACTGACGGAGGGCCGCCGGCTGCAGCTGGCGGCCGAGGCCGGGCGCACCACGGCCATCCTGCTGATCCCGGAAGGCGCGGGCAGCAATGCCGCCGAAACCCGCTGGCGCAGCACCTGTCTTCCGGCCCAATCCGCCCCCTCTTCCGGTCTTGCACCGGAGCCTCGTCAAAATGGTCACGACTCGACTCATTGGCGCTGGTCGCTTATAAAGAACAAAATAGGAACATTGTCGGAATGGGTAGTACGTTGGGATGCAGCGGCGCATCGTGTCATTGTGGTTTCCGAGGCTGGCGGCTGAGAGCTCCCTGCGTGCCCGGCCCGTCGACGCACCCTTTGCGCTGAGCCTCTTCGACCGCAATTCCGAACGCCTTTACGACCTGTGCCCGCGTGCCGAAAGCTTCGGCCTCAACCGCGGCATGATGCTGGTTCACGCGCGCAGCTTCTGCCCCGGTCTGCTGACCCGCCCGGCGGACCCGGCCGCCGACCAGCGTTTCCTGAGGCTGCTGGCCCGGTGGGCGACCCGTTACTGCCCATGGGTCGGCCTTGACGGGCGCAACGGCCTCTTTCTCGACATCACCGGCTCGGCTCACCTGCTTGGCGGCGAGGAACCGCTGCTGGACGACATCCGCGCCCGGCTGGCCCGGGCGGGGCTGACCGCCCGGCTCGGCCTTGCCGATACCCCGGGAACGGCCTGGGCGCTGTCCCGGTTTGCCGAAGGCATTGCCGGGACCGGCGAGACCCTTGCCCGCATCGGCCCGCTGCCCTTGTCGGCCCTGCGGCTGTCCGACCAGACCTGCACCAGTCTGGAACGGCTCGGCATCGCCACGGTTTCGCAGCTCTACAATCTGCCGCGCGCCACGGTTGCCCGGCGGTACGAACCCGACGTCCTGCGCCGCCTCGACCAGGCGCTGGGGGCGCTGCCCGAGCAGATTTCTCCCCTTGGCGAGGAGCCGGGCTTTGCCGTGCGCATGACCCTGCCCGACCCCATCGGCCTTCTGGACGATGTCATGGCTGCGGCACGCCGGCTGACCGCGCATCTGTGCCAACGGCTCGACACCGCGCAGAAGGGCGCACGCAGCCTGAAGCTGACCTTTCGCCGGGTCGATCAGGAAAACCAGGCGGTGGAACTGAAACTCGCCCGGCCGATGCGCGACCCGGAACGGATCCTGGCCCTGTTCGAGCGCGGGGTCAGCGCGGTCGATGCGGGCTATGGCATCGACATGATCCGCCTGGAGGCAACCGAGGTGGAACCGCTCGGCATGCGCCAGCTGGACCGCACCGAGGGCCTGGAGAAAGACGGGTTAGACGATCTCATCACCCAGCTCGGCAACCGGGTGGGCCTCGACAACATCCTGCGGTTCCAGCCGGTCGACAGCCACATTCCCGAGCGCAGCTTCAAGCTGGTGCCGGCCGCCTACAGCCGCCCGGCGCAAGCCTGGCCCGCCAACCGTCCGCGGCCGATCCGCCTGTTCGCGCCCGAGCCGATTTCCGGCACCGGCTTCGAACCGCCCCGGCGCTTTCGCTGGCGCGGCCGGGCCCTGACCGTGTTCGAGGCCGAGGGGCCGGAACGGATCACCCCTGCCTGGTGGGATCTGGACGACAGCTGGGCCAAGGGCCTGCGCGACTACTGGCGCATCGCCACCCACCAGGGCCAGCGCCTGTGGCTGTTCCACACGCCCCAGCACCCGGCCTGGTTCGTGCAAGGGGAGTTCGGCTGATGGGTTTCCGCAGTTTGCGCCTTGCCTCTATCGCCTTTCCGGTCCCGGGCTCGCAGATCCTGGGCTCGCAGATCCTGGGCTCCCCGGTCCCGGATCTCCGCTGCGCTGCGTCCGGGATGACGATGGAGGGGACGGTTGTTGTTCCGGCCCTCCCCGCCCCTTGCCCGGTGTCACTCCGGACGGGCATCGCGAGATCCGGGGTGCACTCATTTGCAGAGCGGTGCCGGCAGGGGCTTCCGGTGCCTGAAGGGCAAGCGGACCGGCGGTTGAGACCGGGCTTTGCGCTTTTGCTTTGCCAGGACGGCACGCAGGGACACGGGGATCCCGCGCATCTGTCTTGCAAGGACAGCTTTGGAAAGAACAGGGAGGCCTGCCGGTGAGCGTGCTTCCGTCGCCTGACGAGTTCCAGCCCGAGCCGGTCCGCTATGCGGAGCTGGCCGTGACGTCGAATTTTTCGTTCCTGCGGGGCGCCTCCCATCCGGAGGAGCTGGTGACCCGTGCCGCGATGCTCAATCTCGATGCGGTTGCCATTACCGACCGCAATTCGCTGGCCGGGGTTGTCCGGGCCTATTCGGCGCTGAAGGAGATCAAGCGGGCGGCGGCCGAGGAAGGCGTTCAGATCCGCTCGCATTCGCAGATCGACACCTCCTCCCGCAAGGAGACGAACACGAGCCCGCCCCTGCCTGCCCCGCAGACGCTGAAGCTGCCGCGGCTGATCGTCGGCGCGCGGCTTTGCCTGCAGGACAGCCCGCTGCACTGGGTGGCGCTGCCGACCGACCGTGCTGCCTATGAGCGGCTGAGCCAGTTGCTTACCCTTGGCAAGCGGCGTGCGGAAAAGGGCGAGTGTCACCTGAATTTCACCGACCTGATGAACGCCTGCAAGGGCATGATCCTGATTGCCCTGCCGCAGCCGGAGATGGCGCGCGAGACGATTTGTGAGACGGCTAAGGATCACATTCGCCGCCTGCGCCAGGAAGCGCCGGGACATGTGTTTCTGGGCGCGGCACCCCGCTATGACGGCACCGACCAGGCCTGGTTCCGCACCTGCGCCCGCGCGGCGCATTCGCTTGCCACGCCGATGGTCGCCGTCGGCGACGTGATGATGCACCATGCCGGCCGGCGCCGGCTGGCCGACGTGCTGACGTGCCTGCGCGAAGGCTGCACCATCGATGACATCGGCACACGGGCCCTGCCCAACGGCGAACGCCGGCTGAAGGCGCCGGAGGATATGGCCAGGCTGTTCCGCCACCATCCGGCAGCCCTGCGCCGGACGCTTGAGATCGCCACCCGCTGCAGCTTCGATCTTTCCGAACTTTCCTACCAATATCCGGACGAGATCACGGGCAACGAACCGCCCCAGGAGCGACTGGAACGACTGACCTACGAGGGGCTGGAGAGGCGGTATCCCGCGGGCGTGCCGGACCATGCGCTGGCGCTGGCGGAAAAGGAACTGAAGCTGATCCGCAAACTTGCCTTTGCCGCCTATTTCCTGACCGTGCATGACATCATCCGCTTTGCCCGCAGCAAGAACATCCTGTGCCAGGGGCGCGGCTCGGCGGCCAATTCCATCATCTGCTATGCGCTCGGCATCACCGATGTGGGGCCGGAGACCATCACCATGGTGTCGGAGCGCTTCATCTCCGAACATCGGGGCGAGCCGCCGGACATCGACGTCGATTTCGAGCATGAGCGCCGCGAGGAGGTGATCCAGTATGTCTATGAAAAATACGGCCGCCACCGCGCCGGGCTCTGCGCCACGGTGATCCACTTCCGCACCCGCGCGGCGATCCGCGAGGTCGGCAAGGTGATGGGGCTGAATGCGGATGTCACCGCCGCGCTGGCCGGGCAGATCTGGGGCAGCTCCAGCAAGGGGCCGGAAGAAACGCGGATGAAGGAGATCGGGCTCGACCTCGACAATCCGCGCGTTCGCCAGACCATCGAGCTGATCCGCGAAATCATCGGCTTTCCGCGCCATCTCAGCCAGCATGTCGGCGGGTTCGTGATCACGCAGGGGCGGCTCGACGCGCTCTGCCCGATCGAGAACGCGGCCATGGAAAACCGCACGGTGATCGAATGGGACAAGGACGATATCGACGCGCTCGGCATCCTGAAGGTGGATCTGCTCAGCCTCGGCATGCTGACCTGCATCCGCAAGTGCTTCGAGCTGATCGACACCCACCATGGCCAGGAACTGACACTCGGCACCGTGCCCCAGGCCGACAGGAAGACCTATGACATGCTGTGCGTAGCCGATGCCATCGGCGTCTTTCAGGTGGAAAGCCGGGCGCAGATGAACTTCCTGCCGCGCATGCGCCCGCGCCAGTTCTACGACCTCGTCATCGAGGTGGCGATCGTGCGCCCCGGCCCGATCCAGGGCGGCATGGTGCACCCTTACATCAACCGCCGCCAGGGCCGGGAGAAGGTCACCTTCCCCTCAAAGGCGCTGGAGGAGGTGCTGGGCAAGACGCTTGGCGTGCCGCTGTTCCAGGAACAGGCGATGCAGATTGCCGTGGTTGCCGCCGGGTTCACACCGTCGGAAGCCGACAAGCTGCGCCGCTCCATGGCCACCTTTCGGCGCATGGGCACCATCGGGCAGCTGAAGGACAAGTTCATCTCCGGCATGCTGGAGCGCGGCTACGAGCTGGAATTCGCCCAGAACTGCTTCGGCCAGATCGAAGGGTTCGGCGAATACGGCTTTCCGGAAAGCCATGCCGCCGCCTTTGCCATGCTGGCCTATGTCTCGGCCTATCTGAAATGCCACTTCCCGGCAGAGTTCGCCTGCGCACTGCTGAACGCCCAGCCGATGGGCTTCTATGCCCCGGCGCAGATCGTGCGCGATGCCCGCGAGCACCAGGTGGAGGTGCGCCCGGTGTGCGTCAACACCAGCCTGTGGGACAACACCCTGGAGCGGCGCAGCGACGGCGCGCTGGCGCTGCGCCTGGGGTTTCGCCAGATCAAGGGTCTGCGCGAGGAGGACGCGGCCTGGATCGTCGCGGCCCGCGGCAACGGCTATCCGGATACGGAAACCCTATGGCTGCGCACCGGCGTCATGCCGGCCACGCTGGAGCGGCTGGCCGAAGCCGATGCCTTTGCCGGCATGGGACTCAGCCGCCGGGCCGCGCTCTGGCAGGTGAAGACCATCCGCAGCCCCAAGCCGCTGCCGCTCTTCAACGACCCCATCGACGGCGAGGCGATCTTCGAGCCGGATGTCCTCCTGCCCGCCATGCATCTGGGGCAGGAAGTGGTGGAGGATTACCTGTCCACCCGGCTGACCTTGCGCGCCCACCCGATGGAGCTGCTGCGCCCGCATATCGCGCATCTGACCCCGCATGACCGGCTGGCGGCACTGACCCCGCGCGAGGCGCGCCGCGTTTCCGTCTGCGGACTGGTGATCACCCGCCAGCGCCCGGGCACGGCCTCGGGCGTGATCTTCCTGACGCTGGAGGACGAGACCGGCGTTTCCAACGTGGTCGTCTGGCCGAAGATGTACGAAAAATTCCGGCCCGCCGTTCTCGGCGGACGGCTCTTGAAAGTCACCGGGCGGTTGGAGCGCGAAGGCATGGTCGTTCACCTGATCGCCGACCACATCGAGGACCGCTCCCGCGACCTGTCGCTTCTCGGCCACCCCAACGACGACGTTCTGGGCCAGACGACCACCAAGACCGACGACGTGCCGGTGCATCTGAAATCAGACGCACAACGCACCCGCGCCATGCACCCGCGCGAACAGGCCAAGCGGCTGTTCCCGAGCCGAGATTTTCATTGAGGGGTGGTGCGTGAGATGGGCGAAAGGTGGAAGATCGCTACGCTTTGAACTGGCAGTAGCAGAGCGGAGGAAACCGTCGTTCGCTCGTCCCTCCTCAAGGCCCGCTTTGGAAGTGAGTTTGATATGCAGTAAAATCACTGCACTTGACATGCAGTAAAATTACTGCATATAGGTACCATGAAAGATGATCAGCTCGACCTAATTTTCAAGGCGCTATCTGACAGCACCCGCCGTCGCATCATTGATCGTCTGAGCAAGCAACCTGCTCAGTCGTTGTTCGAAGTATGTGCCGCGTCGGTTGCCGAAGACGGGGTTGCGTTGTCCCGACAGACAGTCTCCCAGCATCTCGCTGTTCTGGAGAAGGCGGGCCTAATCGAGACCGCCTGGAAGGGCCGCACGAAGACGCATTCACTCAGCATAAGCGACGACCACATCGCGGCTGCATCATGGCTCACAACCTACAAACCGAAAGGGACCAAGACATGAAAATCTACGTCACGAGTGTCTTTGTCGATGACCAGGACAAGGCCGAAAAATTCTATACCGAAATCCTCGGTTTCAAGGTAAAACACAACATCCCGTTGGGCACCAACCGTTGGCTGACGGTTGTTTCAGAAGAAGATCCAGAGGGAACCGAGTTGCTGCTTGAACCAAGTGAGCATCCAGCCGTGGGTCCATACAAAGAAGCAATCATCGCCGATGGCATCGCTGCACACTCATTTCAAGTGCAAGACCTCGATGCAGAATGGAAGAAACTAAGCGAGCGCGGCGTGACTTTCGTTACCGAACCGATGGATGCAGGGGCAGTTCACATGGCTGTTTTTGATGACACGTGTGGCAATCTGATCCAATTGGTCCAAATGAAAGCCTAAAACAGCCATTTCTCAAACCTGCCTCAAGCCATCTGACAATCTATAAATGCTGCAGTCGCCCATCACGGTTAGTTCGACAAATTGGCCACGAACCTTAAAGTCCCAGGGCGGCTCTACAAAAGTAGACCACAGCTTTTTTCCGAATTGATCCCAAACGCCAAACTCCAATTCGGCGGCCATCAACACATAGGGGCCGGACTGGTACCAAGCGAAAAAACCGTAGTCGGTTTCGTCTTCCCAAAGCCTCCTCTGTTCTTCGATATTATAACATAGCAGGCGTTCACCAGCGCCGACAAACGCTAAGGAAGTATCTGGAATCAATAGAACTCCGGGGCTGAAAGTTCGCTGTGAATCCTGATACTTTTGGGCAACGATGACGGATGGCCATCCGTTTGCGTTATTGCCTTTTGAGAAGCCCAAGAAGAGAAACCGGCCTTCAGAATTATTGAGGTCGATCTGATCCACAAATTCTGCATGATCGAGGTATGGACCAAAGATGGATGGTAGACTTCCATCCTCGATCCACATTTCCCATTCCCCGAGCTTGATTGAATTCATCTTGCGTATTCCAAGCGTGTTTACACAGTTGAGCCAATAATCCTCATGGGGCTGGAAAGGTCAAATTGGCCTTGTTGCAGTCCTTCCCCGCATGCAGAACGGGTAGCAGCTTCGGGCCGAATGCACGAGACTGCCTTGAAAGGGCTGGCCACTCTTGGCCAGGAAATCAAAGCCGACCGAGTTGCCACTTCCAGCACGGCCTCGGGCGTGATCTTCCTGACGCTGGAGGACGAGACCGGCGTTTCCAACGTGGTCGTCTGGCCGAAGATGTCCGAAAAATTCCGGCCTGCCGTTCTCGGCGGACGGCTCCTCAAGGTCACCGGGCGGCTGGAGCGCGAAGGCATGGTCGTTCACCTGATCGCCGACCACATCGAGAACTGCTCCCGCGACCCGTCCCTTCTGGGCCACCCCAACAACGACGTTCTGGGCCAGACGACCACCAAGACCGATGACGTGCCGGTGCATCTGAAATCAGACGCACAACGCACCCGCGCCATGCACCCGCGCGAACAGGCCAAGCGGCTGTTCCCGAGCTTAGATTTTCATTGAGGGGTGGTGCGTGAGATGGGTGGGGAATGGACTTTCGATGCGACTGCACGCGACTAAGTCGAGGTTCACTAGAGCAGACATTTGATAAGGCGCAAAGAGCTAACTAAACGTCAGTCGGCCGCCACCATCGGGGCGGTGTCAACTGAGTGAGGGAACCTCGCTTTTTGGCGCTAAAGAAAGATCAAATGAAGCTCTGCATCGCTTCCGCTGTCCAAGGGGCTGTAGTTCGAACTCCCAACCCAAACGTAACCAAGAAGCGCCAATAGCAGAACGATCATCGCAAGAATAATTCTCTTTGTCCAGACAAATACTTTCTCCCCTTTCTTTACTCTATTCCACTCAAATTTCAAAAGTGCTTTCGACTCTCGAATGAAGCGACTTTCTACGGCCTTGATCTTCTCGGGGGTGAGTGTTTTGTTGTCGCTAGCTAACAATTCAAACTCATTCATTGCAGCCAAAAGCGCCTTAGCAGGTTGCTCGTCGTCATTAACGCGCAGAGTTATGCCATGGCTGGCCTCGTTCAATAACTTGTAGTTTTCGATTAAGGCGGAATTATCTGAATTCTTTCCAGAATCTCTTGATCTAAGTATATCACAGACCGCATTGATACTGACAAGGTAGTCCACTACACATTTTCGAAGTTGATCGATCCAGATTTGTCTGAATTCGGATACTTTTTGTTCTTTCCCGATGATCAGTCCAAGCATCGACACCAAACCGGCAATCGTCGCAGCACCAACCGCACCTATGCTGACTTCATTCATAATTTGCGTCCTTCATTTACTGCTGATCGCACGCTGAGATTGAAAGCGGAAGTGAGGCGGAGTAGCAAGGTCGGACTTCAACACGAGCCGTTGAGCTTGGCAACGCGCTCAGCGCCAAGCAAGGAACCTTACGGATGCCCGAAAACCTAACTTTTCACTTTGAAGGTGCGCTTGCAGATGAGCACCGCATGAATTTCTATGAGTCTGCGCGATTTCAGTACGCCGCTGCTCGCCTCCTTGTTAAGTTGTCCCAGTTCAGAAGTTCTGGAAGGTTCAACAAAAAAATCTCAAATAAGTCGAACTATGATGTCAGGCTTTTCAGCCAGTCCGTTGGCTCCTTCAACATCAACGTGGAAGACAGCGGCAAAGGTAAGTCCGACGAAGAGTTTATAGACGTGTCGTTAGGTGACTTGGTTGCTTATGTCAGCGAACGTGTAATCGAAAAGATAGATGAAGGGTCGTTGAAAAAAGCTGGACTGATCAGCCGCCGTACAGATGCGGATCAAGCTCAGTCTCAAGTTGATCAGATTACTGAAAGTATCGGTTCTGGCGAGATCAAACTTGGCGAAGTCCCTACAGAAATACGTGATGTTATCAGGCGCCGCCTTGCTGAAGTGTCCAGAGAGGAACGGATGAATGAGAATACGGAATCAATAAAGAAAATTGATTTCGCGCGCAGTCAAAAATTGATAGCCATGTCTGCTCCACTGATAAGTGAAATGGCGACTGCCCTGCGACGGAGCGCGGATTCCCTCGAGGTATCTTCTTCAGTTTCTGGCGCTTCAAAGCCTGTCTTATTCTTGGATCAGAATATGGCTGCAGAAATTGAAACATCCATTGTGGATAAAGAGATTACAGCTCTTTTGTGCGATGTAATTCAATTCAATAAGGACAACGGTTGGGGCAAGGTAAGAATTGAAAATGGAACGGTGATCGTTAGCTTCAGTATTCCATACGATATCCTACCTCGAATCAAGCAAACTTTGATAGACACCATGAAAAAGGATCAGGTTTATCTCCAAACCTATTTTGTTCGTGATAGAGCAGGCGATGTTATTCGCCTCATAGTTGCCGGCATCTTGCCGACTCCTACAAATTGACTGAGGCTTCTGTGGTAGGCTGGTTAAGACGGGGATGAAGAGAGACTGGCACCAAGTGTATGTCGGAAAGGCGGGTTGCCTCCGCAGTATTCAAGACCTTGGTCAAGTGTCCGCTGAGGGCCGGAAACGCTTAAGTTATGACGAATCTGTGACTTCCAGCGGTATTCTTGCAGAGTCTGCGATTGCAGCAGTTAAAAAGCTTGACGCCTGTTGCAGGGACATAAAAGCCCCGTTTGTTCACCGCTTCCCCCAAAGTTGCTGTGAGCTTATTTCAGTCCACTTGGGTTTGATTCTGAAGAAGGCAAGTGCGCTGCTCTTTTCGATATTTACCCTGAAATTGAATCTATTCTGGCGGTGTTTACGAGTTAGGCTGAAGCGCAACTCACAACTAGTGGCTGCTATTGGGAAGCTACAGCGCAGCATCGGCAAGCTTGGTAAAGGTCAGCTTTGGGCCGCTTGTATCCATCAGGCATCACCCAATGCCAGAATTGGTGTGCCGTACTGCTGCAGGGCAGCTTGGAACTCAAACCTACCTGATGCTAAACCCTAGATTGCACCCAGGCGACCAAGTCGCTAGATGGCTAGAGATCCACCAAAAGGAACTAATATGGGATTTCGTATCTGTTATCTTGCGAGCGAGGCTTTGCCGGACGAACTAATTGATAAATTGGGTTTAACGAAGGGTGACCCGGTCGAAGAGATGCCAGATGGCAATTGGTGGACTGCAAGACTCAACAGCACCGGTTGGACCATCCTATGGTCAGAGGATGAAGGCTTTGGGCGAAGCGTTCGAGATCAGGTTGCCGAACTGTCCCAGAAGCATCGGACATATATCTGCGAAGTTAACGAAACGGTTATGTGGAGCTCTTCCGAGTTATGGCAGAATGGTCGACAGATTTGGAAAGTCACTCACGCCGGAGACGGTGAACACAGGTTCGATCTATCCGAAATCGGAGAACTTCCAGCAACCTACAACGAATTGAAGCAACGTCACGTTCTGGCTCAAGTGGATAAAGAGGAAAACATTGATTATGCCTTTGAAATCCCGCTTGACCTGCCTGCATTGGAGATTGGCTTCAGGCATGATAATTACTTAGGAGCTGAGGATGTCGAGGTGTTTAATATTATCACTCTGAAGAGCCCGAAGATAACACGAAGCTTATTGTCCCGCATTTTTGGCAAATAACCCGCAAAGACAGTTCTGTCCGCAGCGCCAGCGCCTGGTTGCTAGCTGCCTTCTCTGATGCAACGAATGGTGGCTTCAGCGGTTCGCATCGCAGAATAATTTTGGCAGATGGATGTCCGCTCCGGACCAAAAGCAGAAGCCTGCCCCAAAAAAGCTTGGCCACGCTTAACCGCAAAACCAACACCCACTGAGCTGCCACTTCCGCCCTTTCAGCGGCCGGGACAATGGCTTAAGAAAAGAACTCTTCAGCTTTTCCAGCACGTAGAGGGGACACATGGAACAACGCAGATTGGGCGCCAACGGGCCGGAAGTGGGTGCCATCGGCTATGGGGCGATGTCCTTCTCCGACATGTACGGGCCGACGAACGAAGCGGAAAGCCACGCCATTTTGAATGCCTGCCGCGATCTGGGTGTCACGCATCTGGACACGGCCAATGTCTACGGCATGGGCAAATCGGAAAGCGCCCTCGGCACCTATCTGAAAGCCAATCCGGGTGCGCGGGACGAATTCGTGATCGCGACGAAGGCCACGATCACCACCGATGCGGACGGCAACCGCAGCTTCGACAATTCGGCGGAGCACCTTGAGGCCGAGCTGGACAAGTCGCTGCAGCGGCTCGGAGTGGAGTGCGTGGACCTGTTCTACGCCCATCGCCGCGACCCGCGCTTCACACCGGAAGAAACGGCAGTCAATCTCGGCCGGCTGGTTGAAAAGGGCAAGACCCGCGCCATCGGCCTGTCGGAAATCGCGCCGTCTACCCTGCGGCGTGCCATGAAGGTGTTTCCTGTCGCGGCCGTTCAATCGGAATATTCGCTTTCCACGCGCGCGCCCGATCTCGGGCTGGTGCAGGCCTGCGCCGAGCTTGGTGTTGCCATGGTGGCGTTCTCGCCCGTGGGCCGCTCGCTGCTGACGGACCACCCGATCCCGCGCGAACGGATCGCCGAACTGCCGTTCCTCAGCACCAACCCGCGGTTCATGGAGCCGAACCTGACGGAGAACCTGCGCATCATGGAAGGCTTCCGCAAGCTTGCGGCGGAGATGGGCACGACGGCGGCGGGGCTGGCGAATGCCTGGCTGCTGACCCGCGGACCGCATGTGATCCCGATCCCGGGAACGCGCTCCGTGGAACACCTGCGGGAATGCATCTCGGGCGCGGCGCTGACCCTCACGGCAACGGATCTGGAGCGTATCGAGGCTGTGCTGCCCGTCGGCTGGGCCCACGGCGACCGCTATTCGGAAGCTCAAGGCATCGGGCCGGAGCGCTATTGCTGAGCTGACCACCCAGACCGACAACGTGCCGGTGCATCTGAAATCGGACGCACTGCGGGCCTGGGCCGTGCAGCAGAGGCGGCCCATGCAGCAGAGCCAGGACATGCATCCGTGCGAACAGGCCAGGCGGCCGGTCCCGAGCCGGGAGTTTCATTGAAGCCATAGCGTCACCCGGAACCGCGCATCCTTGCCGGCGTCCGCACAAATGCGCAGCTTGCGCTCAAAGGACAGCCGTGTACTGCTAGCGGGCAAGGGAGGACGTTCATGATATCGAACCGCTGGCTGATACTGGCCGTCCTTTTCTTTGCCCGCTTCACGATGGCCTTCCAGTTCCAGTCGATCGGCGCCCTGTCGCCGCTCATCATCGAGACTTACACGGCGGACTTTTCCGATATCGGGCTGCTGGTCGGGCTCTATCTGGCTCCGGGTGTCGTCATTGCCATTCCCGGCAGCGCCATCGCCGTGCGCTTCGGCGACAAGCGCGTGGTTGCACTCGGCATGGTCATGATGCTTGCCGGCGGCGCCCTGACGACCCTTGTGACGGACTGGAACGTGCTTGTGGCGTCCCGGCTGCTGGCCGGTGCCGGCGGGGTCATTCTCAACGTCGTCATGACCAAGATGCTGGTCGACTGGTTTGCCGGCAAGGAGATATCCACCGCGATGGCTATCTTCATCAATTCCTGGCCCGTGGGCATTGCCGCCGCCCTGCTCACGCTGCCCCTGATCGCCGCCTCCGGCGATCTCACTCTGGCCTGGTGGGCCGTTACCGTGGTCATTCTGGCAGGGCTGGTTCTGCTCCTTTTGTTCTACCGTTCGCCCATGGGCGCAACGACGGCACCAAGCCTGCGGATCGCCCAGCTTCCCGTCTACGCCCTGGTGCTCGCCAGCACGATCTGGGCCCTCTACAACGCGGCACTGGCCATGGTGTTCAGCTTCGGCCCCGCGCTGCTCAAGGACCAGGGCTGGACGCTGGCGGCGGCCGGCTCGGTGATCAGTGCCTTCATGGTCGTCTTTTCCATCGCCGTGCCGCTTGGCGGCATCCTTGCCGACAAGACCGGCCGGGCAAACGCGATCATCATCGTCAGCCTCGCCGCCTTTGCCGTGCTGATGCCCCTGGTCCCGGTTCTGCCGCCCTTCGCCGTTGCCGGGGTCTTTCTGATCGTCGGCGGACTGTTCGCGCTTGCGGCCGGGCCGATCATGACCCTGCCGTCGTCCATTCTGCCGCCTGCGAGCCGCACCTTCGGGATGGGTGTCTTTTTCTCGATCTATTACGTGGTGATGATGGTTGCCCCGCGGGTTGCCGGGCAGCTGGCGGACTGGACCGGAAACGCCGGCATCGCGTTGATCGCGGGAGCCGGTATGGCGGCCTTCTGCATTCTCGTCCTGTTCCTGTTCGGCAAGGCACGGCGCAAACTGGCACCGGCCTGACGGACGACGGCGAAGTTCCCGCCGGCTGAAGGCGCTACCGCCTTGCCTTTGTACGCGCGCGGGATATTTCGCCGGCTCAGCTGAAATCATCTCTTTCCAAAACGGTGCCGACCGGTCACGGTGCCCGGATGAGTGCTTTGTTTGAAGAACTGGACTACGCCCCGACACCAATCGGCGCGATTTCCCTGCGCCGTCGGCATATCCTGGCGCTGAAGACCGACGTCTTCGAAATCCTCCTTGGCGAGGAACACCTGATGTCGAGCCTGTTCACTGCCTCGGAAATCGCGCTGGCGGACAAGGGGCTTGCGGCCCTCGGCGGCGACACGCTGGACGTGCTGGTAGGCGGACTTGGGCTTGGTTACACCGCGCAGGCCGTTCTGGCCCATGAGAGCGTTGCCGACCTTACCGTGGTTGACCTTCTGGAGCCTATCATCCGCTGGCATGAGGAAGGTCTCGTGCCAATGAAAACCGAGCTTGCCGACAGCCCGCGCTGCCGGCTGGTGCAGGGTGATTTCTTCGCCATGGCAGCCTCGGAAGACGGCTTTGATAGAGACCAGCCCGGCCGCCAGTATGACGCTCTGCTGATCGATATTGACCACACCCCGGAACGGCTGCTGCATGGCGGGTCCAAAGGCTTTTACACGCCCGAGGGCCTGCGCGCCGTGCAGCGTTTCGTGAAGCCGGGCGGGATCGTCGGGCTGTGGTCGGACGAAGCCCCGGATGAGGCCATCACGGCCTTGCTTGGTCAGGCGTTTGACGCGGCCTGGGCCGAACCGGTGGTGTTCGCAAATCCCCTGCAGGACGGGCGCGAGGTGACCCAGGCCGTCTATCTGGGGCGCAAGGGGTGAGTTGGCTCAATCAGCCGCGCGGGAAATAGCTTTCCCGCTCGGCATCCATGGCCTTCCGCCAGCGGTCCTTTAAAGAGCCGCGGCTTTCCGGATAGCGTTGATCCAGCGCCTCGGCAAAGGTCATGCGGTCGGTGCGGAAATAGCGGAAGCCCTGGCGCAGCTCGCACCAGGCCGCAAGGATGCGGCCTTCGTCCCGGTAGCCCAGCAACACGGGCCAGACCACGCGCTTACTCTCCTTGCCATCGCCGTCGCGGTACCCCAGCGACACCTTCCTGCCTTCCAGAATGGCCTGCCGCAGCATGGCCGCATCGACCTTGTCTTCTGCAGCCGGGCTGACAGGCCGCACGCTCATCGCGGCTGCCGCGATGTGGCGGCGCAAGGGCCCGGGCGTGATGGCCTCTATCTTGGCGATCAGGTTTTCCGCAGCCCTGGCAAGTTCCGGCTCGGCGCGGGTGGAAACCCACAAGGCGCCCAGAACGGCGGCATCGATTTCCTCGGCTGTCAGCATCAGGGGCGGCATGTCGAAGCCCTCTTCCAGAACATAGCCGACACCGGCTTCGCCCCGGATCGGCACGCGCTGCGCCGTCAAGGTGGCGATGTCGCGATAGACCGAGCGCTTGGAAACCTCCAGCTCGTCCGCGATCGCCTGCGCCGACACCGGCTGGCGCACCCGGCGCAGGATCTGGATGATTTCAAACAGTCTGTCCGCGCGCCGCATGGCCCGTCTCCCCGGCACGATGCTGCCAACACGGTGTCAGCAGGGGGCCTTTATAGGACCCGGACACCAGAGTTGAAAAGCGTCCGGAAGACCATGACCCGAAACCCGACAAAACACCTTTTGTGGATCCTTGCGATCCTTTTTCTGACAAGCGGAACAGCGCTTCATGCGCAGGAGACAGACATGACAAATTCACAAGCAGCAGCCGTTCAAAGACTTGGCGTCTATGTACTATCCAGCGACCTGCGCCGTTCACGTGAGTTCTACCAGGACCTCTTCAGCGCCGCCCCCACGGTGGATACGGACGTCTTCATCGGTTTTGATGTGGCGGGGGGCCTCTTCGCCGTCATTTCAAAACAGACCTTCGCGCCGGACGCCAAGCTCGGCGGCAACACCGTGCCCTATCTAAAGGTCGACGACATTCAGGCGGCCCTGCAGCACGTCGAGACAGTCGCCCCCGATGCGCTGAAGGCCCCCGGCCTGATCAGCGAAGGGCCGATCAGCCTGTTCAAGTTCACCGATCCGGATGGCAACATCCTCGAATATTATGCGCTCAACATGCCGATCGACGGGCTTTAGAACTGCTATCCGGCGGTTTCGTCCGGCGTGCCCAGAGACGCCAGTCCCTTGGGCGTCAGGGCATAGATGCCTCTTTCCACCCGCTCGAACCACCCGTAGTGATCGTCGGCCATCATGCGGGTTGCCGTGGCAACGCCGGTTGCCCTGGCGACATCCGCACCGCGGCTGGGGCCGTTGGTGGAAAGATGTTCCGCGCAGCGGATCGCGTCCTGCCGGTAGGCTGTCACGAGCTTGGTGCGCGTCGAACCGCCGGTGTTCGGGTCACCGACCCGGCGGGCAAACTCCCGCAGGAGCCGATCCTTGCGCGCCCTGGACTTGCGCGGGGTGAAAGGCGCCGGGTCCAGGTGCACCTCGACAACGCCATCCGGCAGCCTGACGGTGATCACGCCAAGGCCCAGCCTTCGGGCAAGCTGCAGGTTCTTCTTCAGGGACTGCAGAAACTGCCGCCCCTTGCCCCGGACAACGGCAACATAGACCGCGTCGGTCACCGACTGGCGCACGACCGCCTGATGAAACAGGCTCAAGGTGAACCCGGTCTTGAGTTCGACAATCACCGGATCCGCACCCTCACGGCACGCGACGATATCGGCCGAACCGACTTCGGCCTTCACCTCGTATCCCTGCTCAACAAGAAAAGCTTTGACCGGCGGATATAGCTCGGTTTCCAGAATGCGCCCCATGGCGGCATCCTACGTGCGAAGCCATGGGCGGGCAATCTTCCGGCTGGGGCTGCCGGGCGAAATCCAACGAAAGGATCCGCCGTGGCGCTTGAGGGGTCGGAGCCGAAAGCTGGCTCTTTCAAAAAAGACCGGACCACATTGTGTGACCCGGTCCGATCCGTCCTTGCACGTTCCAGATGAGAACGCAGGCAGCCATGGTTACTGCGCCGTCTGAGGTTCGCCCACTGCGGGGGCATTCAACTGCTCGGCCTCCTGCCGTGCCTTTGCAGCTTCTTCCGCCTGGCGTATCTGCAGTGACGTCAGAAACGCAGGAGCTGCATCAACCTCGTCCAGAGAGGCCTTGATCACCAGCGTCTGGTCACCCGGCTCCACCTTGCTGTGCTCGACCGCATCATAGGGAACGCCGATCAGCTTGGTGCCGAGGCCCAGAAACCCTCCTGCCTCGATCACGACACCAACGACCTTGCCTTCGCCATCGATCTCAAGTGCGGCCACCTCGCCAATCGTGTCGCCAGCTGGATTGGTGACCTCCTGCCCGATCAGGTTGCTGGAAAGCCAATGACCGGATTCCTGCTGGGCAAGGAACGGGGTCACGCCTTCGAACGCGATCTCAGGCGCATCGCCCTCGGGCATTGTTTCCTGGATCATCGGGTCTGCTTCGCGGGGCTGAGAGGTCTCCTGCGCCAGCGCGGGACTGAGCGACAGCGCCAGGGCGGCGATTGTGGCCGGAACGATGTTGCGTTTCATGATTCACTCCCTTGTTGCCGCGCCGGCAGAGCAGACAACCCGTTCGCCCTCACCGATGCGTAGACAAACAGATAGGAAGCAAAATTGGCCTTTTCGGGCAAAGGCCTGATAAAATTAGCTATTAAATATCAGCAGGTTACCCATTGACGCTTGACGGGGCATACCCGCAAAACGTGTCAATTTGATGATCGATTCAATCTATACGGGCACCATATAGCCACCGCACTCCCTCGATATCGCTCGGCTGCAGACCCTCGAAGGTTTCCCGGTACTTGAAGTGCATGATCGAGCTCTTGCGAAGGTAGTGATCAAGGCCAATCGCATGACCGATTTCATGGGCAAAGGTGTACTGCAAATCGTAGGTCTTCAAATCACCGTCGAAGCCGATTTTCCATTTGTGAACCGGATTGAGACAAACGGCAGACCGGGTGATGCGGGCAAGCTTGGCCGCCGCCGTGGCACCTGACCGTGCTTCCGGTTGCCGGCCGGGTTTTCCGAGACCCCGGTCCGAAACGTCGGTCACATTCGACTTCGGACGATCTGCAAAGTCGGACTGAAACCTGACGTTGGTGAACGCAAATCCCCTTGGAATGGACTGCACGCCCAGCAGAATATCTGCTGCGTTCACGTCCGCGATCTCTTCGAAGGTGAGCCCGCTGACATTTTGCCAAAGCTGGAAAGCGAGCGACGCCTGGCGCCGCACGTCCTCAAGGCCCAGGGAACTCAAGCGCGCAAGGCGCGCAAGGCTGTCCATCGCCCCGCAATTTCGTGCTTTCTCCTGCACGATGGGCTGCTGCACGAAGGCATAGGTGACGTGAGCCGGCGTGCCGAGCTCCGCCTTTCCCCATTTCACGAGATGTCCTTCCAGCTTGAGCGGGGCAAAACCTGCAGCGTTGCCTGCCAGTGAAGGAACCAATGAACAAAAAGTCACAATTGCAGCGATGAGGAAAATGAAGCCGGTCTTCAATGTCTCACTCTTTGGTCGTTCAAGGGTCGGGTAAGACTGCTGACCGTAACGCCAAGGCCGCGTCCTGGATCAGTTTACAATGCGGCAGCTTTACCGCGCCTTGCGAAGGCCCTCAGGCCTGCATCCAAGAGCCAACACCAAGGCAACTCTCGGCTTCTTGCATCTGTGCCGAACGTTACGTCACATTGCCGGCGAAGAAAATCCGGAAAAATCCCATGCAGACGCGAAATCCCGAGAAAATTTCAAGCGATTGAAAAATTGCAACAGTCCAACCGCCCGAAAGCGATGCCGTTTGCTCACGCAGGTGTGAGCACGATCGGCCGAATGAAACGTCCCGATGCCTCGGAAATGCCCGGAAACACCCTATACTTGAACATCGGACGCGCCCGGTGCCCACAAGGAGCCGGGCCCAAACGCCCGACAGGAGATTACTCATGACATCCGGTCTCATTACCCGCCGAAACCTGCTTGTCACCGGAACCGCCCTGCTGGTGTCGGGTGCATCCGGGTTGAGTGTTCCCGCACAGGCCAAAGGCGTGGCGCCGACAGCGTCGATGCGGGGCGGGTCCAACAACTATCGGCCCGGTGCGCCCATTGTCGACAGGATCGGCGGGGGCGGCTTCTGGATGAGCGGAACCGTGCGGCGCGCAGGTGACGGTGCCCCTCTGGCAGGCCAGCGCATCCAAATCTGGGCACATACGACCGAGGGGAACGAACGCGACCAGCGCAGCCATGGCGCGACGCTCACCGATGCCAATGGCGTCTTCCGCCTGGAAATGCCGCAGATCGTTCCGGCCTTCGGCCAGCCCCACGGGCATCTGGCCTATGACAGCGGGGAATTTGAAACCGTCTTTCTGCGACCGGTGATGAGAAGCTCGGCCGATACCAGCCTGGAAGCACATTTCGTGCTGCAGCCTGCTTGACCCGGACTTGCCCGACGGCATGAACCGCCTTCGTGCTCTTCTGATATGGGCCATCCTGGCAACGATCCTTGCTGTGCCCCTGCTCGCAGCGGCGGCAAGCCCGCTGCTGCAATGGCGCCAGCCGATCTATATCGCGGCAGGCTTTGCCGGCATCACAGCGATGGCGCTGCTCTTGTTGCAGCCCTTGCTGGCTGGAGGTTATCTCCCTGGCGCTGAAGGCCTGAAGGGCAGGCGCCTGCACCGCTGGACCGGTTCGTTGCTGGTGCTGGCAATCATCCTGCATGTCGGCGGGCTCTGGATCACCAGTCCACCGGATGTCATCGACGCCCTTCTCTTCAGATCACCGACACCCTTTTCCGTCTGGGGTGTGCTTGCCATGTGGGCCGTATTCGCCGCAGCCTTTCTTGCCGCGTTCCGGCGAAGCCTTGCTCTTTCTCCCCGCCTCTGGCGCCGGCTGCACACCCTGCTGGCCATGGTGATCGTCGCCGGCAGCGTGGTTCATGCGCTGTTGATCGAGGGCATTATGGAGACATACTCCAAAGCAGCACTTTGCGCGCTGGCCGTAGCCGCGACGGTGAAGGTGATTTTTGACCTGAAGATCTGGGCGAGGCGTTCACGCGGGGAAAGCTGAAACTCCCTCGCGCAGCGGGCCAGGCTTCAATTTATCAGCTCATGAACCCTAGAACTGGGATGCCCAGTAGCCGAAGGTTATGTTTTTCGGATCCTGTGGCAATTTCTTGATCAACGCTGTTTGCGGGTTCGTCAGAGGGCCGCTGTTCTTTCCATCGATGTAACGGCGCCGAAAATTCTGCCTGCACGCACCGAATTCCGCCGTGCGGATAATCTGTTCGCAAAGATACAGAACCGTTCTGGTGCTTGGAGTTTTTAAATCCACGTTTTCCATCAAGAGCGGATAGATTTTTAAATAGTCTTCACGCGCTAGTACGCGACCGCAAATGACATCAACGGCATACTCCGCAAAGGGAACTTCGGAGATAGCAGCTCCGAGGCCTTTGCACGACAAATCAAACAAAGACACGCTGTTTGGGTCGTCAACTGAATTCAGGTTACCGGCCATTTTACCCCCCCAACAAAAAGTATCAAATACAACCATCGAAAAAACTTCTCGTTGAAGAAAGTAGTCCCGAAGTCTTTCGCAAATCAACACGTAAAAGTTCGTTGACGACCACACCGGAAGGGCCTCTGGCGAAGAGAGGATACGTCGAGGTTCATCATTTCACGTAGCGTAAGTACTCAGTTCGAAATGGCAGCGCCGCACGTCGCTTGTCTGCCTTTTTCCGCAATTTCTAATGTAAATTTTGCGCCGGAGCGCCGCGTCTCAAGCTGTGTGTGAACGGCCGTTCCCATGCTATGTTTTTGCGGAATTCTGTTGCAAATGAAAGAGCAGCTCGCCTGTTGTCTCGCCTGAGGAATTTCATCCTGAGAAACAGTGCAGCTGCTACGCCCTTTTCGAAAGCCTGATTTGCCATGCCCTTCCGTTTTCCTACCCGGCCCTTTTTCTTTCTTGCCACACTGCTGCTGTGCGCCCAGAGCGCCTCATCCGCTGAGTTGACGCTTGTCTCCTTCCGCTACAGCAATGCTGCGCCGGTGGTGCATCTGCGGCTGGGAGGGGAAATACGGGCGGAGGACGGCGAGCGCGTGGAGGAGGCCTTCGCGCAACTGGCGCGCTGTTCGGGTGAGGCCTGCAACAACGATTTTGGCGGGCCGCGTGCCGTCGTCTCGCTGTCGAGCCCCGGCGGTTCCTATTCAGCCGGAGTAAAGCTGGCGGACTTCTTCAGAAACAACACCATCGCAACAGTGGTCGAAGCCGGAGACAGCTGTGTTTCGGCCTGTGCCATGGCGTTTCTGGGCGGCTCGTCCTTCTGGCCGACCGGCGGCATCGGCACCTTCATCGACCGCACCATCGAACCGGGTGCAAGGGTCGGTTTCCACTCGCCCTATTTTACCGAAGAGACTGCGGTTGCCGCCGTCCGCAGCGGTCAATTGGGTCAGCTGCTCGAGCTGACCCGGCTTGCGATTGCCGACATCGTCAAGAACCTGACACGCTACTCGGTCAGTCAGCATGTGCTGGACCGGATCATCAGCATGGGGCCGGAAGGATTTTATGAAATCGATACGCCCGCCGCGCTCTTTGCGATCAGGGCGCAACTGCCCAGCTTCGACCCGGCCCTTTTGAACATCCCGTTCGAGAACCAGATCCTGAACGTGTGCAGCCGCCTGGCCGCGCTGCACTACGAGCAACCCCTGGGCCTGCTCGATGCGTCGCTGCTGGAAAATACCAACGATGGCCGCACACCGGAGGGTGACAGGATCAGACTCTACGACCTTGCCGACCGGCCGCTCAACGTTGCTGGCTGCGGCGTTCCGCGTGACAAGCAGTCCGGCACCATCGATACCATGTCACTCTACCGGCTGGTCAGTGACGGCGAAATCTTCGAGCCGCTGTTGTCGTTTCACAATTCGAAAGACGGCGGCTGGTCGTCGCTTGGTTATCGGGGAGGACGGGCAACGGACGCTTTCATCAAGCTGGGGCCGCTCAACCATGTGCTGATGGCTCCGGACGAAAAGCTGAACGACCTGCCACGCGCGGTTTGGGAAGAAATAGAAGCCGCCAAAGGCCGGGTCGCCAACCCGCACCTGCCGAGCCACAGCCGCCCCTGGCCCGTGGAAACCATGGCCGCCACACAATGGTCGCGCAGCTACCTTGGCGAAGGGCTGACGATTGTCGAACAGACCGGCCCGGCGAAGCTCTTTGAAGAGCTGGCCGAGCAGGCGGAAGGAACCAGCATTCTCTATAGCCAGGACAAGCCGGACACTCTGGTACGGTCCGGCGAGGACACTGAGACCGGCACCTCCTACTACTGGCTCGCCCTTCGCTCCGGCAACCGGGTCGCCACCATTCGCGTTGAAGCGCCCGTTCCGGCAGCAGGCCTCACCAACGCCCAGAAATCCCTCATGAGCCTGGTGGCCTGCTCAAGCGATTTCGAAGGCGTTCATCTGGGGTGTTTCAAGTAAGGCGGTTCGAAAGCCGCGCGTCAGGACACGGCGCCATGTTCAGCGAGAAAGTTCAGCAGCACGCGGACACGTGCCGGCAAAGGGCCGCCCTGGCCGGTGTAGACCGCGTGGAAGGCTTCGCTGTCGTCTGCATAACACTTTTCAAGAACCGGCTTCAGACGTCCCGCGGCGATGTCAGCACGTACCGTAAAGGCGGCCAGACGCGCCAGCCCAAGGCCGTTGATCGCCAACCGGCGGATGGCCTCGCCGTCGCTCGCCTGAACGCGCCCGGGCGGGCAGACTGCTATCGGTTCGTCGTCGCGCAGAAAGCGCCAGGTATCGACTTCCCGCGGATAGTTGAACCCGATTTTTCTGTGCCCCTCCAGATCCGCGACGCAGGCAGGTTCTCCGACACGCTGAAGATAGTCAGGCGAGGCGACGATCAGCATCGGCGTTTCGCCGAGCTTGCGTGCTACCAGGCTGGAGTCCTTGAGCGGCCCTGCCCGCACCACAACATCCGTCCGCTCCGCGAGAAGGTCGATCAAGGCGTCGGTCAGAACGATTTCGAGAGAGATGTCGGGGTACTGCTCGAGGAACACAGGCAGGACGGGCTCAAGAATGTGGGTCGCATAGGAGGCGCTGGTGTTCAGCCGAATGCGGCCGACCGGCTGCTCGCCCAACCCTGCCTGCCGTTCCGCTTCATCGATGCTTGAGAGAATTTCTCGCGCACGCTCGTAAAAGACACATCCTTCGGCCGTCAGGTCCAGGCGTCGGGTGGACCGGTTGAAAAGCCGTGCACCAAGCCGTGTCTCGAGCCGGGAAATCAGTTTGCTGACTGCAGACTGGGTCATCCCCAGGTGCCTGGCTGCGTGGGAAAACCCGCCTAGTTCAACAACCTGAACAAAGACCTCCATCTCACCGCTGCGGTTTATGCTGGCGCGCGACATATGACTTCAATTCACTTATTATATTCATTTCGGGCGTATAGTTCATGATATGAGCACTGCCTAGGTTCCGTCCATCGAAATTTCATGGACCGGATCCAAAATGCCCCTTGCTCTTTATGCACTGGCGGCCGGAGCCTTCGGCATCGGCGTCACAGAATTCGTCATCATGGGCCTTCTGCTAGAGGTCAGCCGCGATCTTGGTGTCTCGGTCGCCGCAGCAGGAATGCTCATCTCCGGCTACGCCCTCGGGGTCGTGGTCGGTGCGCCCATCCTGACCGTCTTCACCGCGACCTGGAACAGGAAGCGCGTGCTGATCGGCCTGATGGTGATCTTCATCATCGGGAACGCCGCCTGCGCGCTTGCGCCCAGCTACGACCTGCTGATGGCAGCCCGTATCCTCACGGCCCTCGCTCATGGAACCTACTTCGGTGTCGGCTCGGTCTTCGCCGCCTCCATGGTCGGCAAGGAAAAGCAGGCGTCCGCAATTGCCATCATGTTCACAGGGCTGACGCTTGCCAACATCCTCGGCGTGCCTGCCGGAACCTGGCTTGGCCAGCAATTCAGCTGGCGCATGACCTTCTGGGCCGTGACGCTGATCGGCCTGGCCGCACTGGCCGTGCTCATTCTGCTCGTGCCGACGGATCGTTCGCGCGCCGCACAATCCGGCTGGCGGGCCGATCTGAAGGCCGTGTCGCGCGCCTCCGTCCTTCTCGGCTTCCTGACCACGGTCCTGGGGTTTGCAGGCGTCTTCACCCTGTTCACCTACATCGCCCCGTTGCTGACGCAGGTCAGTGGATTTGCCGACACGGCAGTATCCCCGATCCTGCTGATCTTCGGCGGGGGACTGGTCGCCGGAAATCTCCTGGGCGGGAAACTTGCCGACATCAGACTGAAGACCGCGCTCATCGGCAGCATGGCAGCCCTGGCACTCGTGCTGGCGGTCATGTCTGCCGCCTTTGAAAACCAGACCGCGGCCGTGGTGCTGACGGGACTGCTCGGCGTGGCGGGTTTCGCAACGGTTCCTCCGCTTCAGTCCTGGGTTCTGTCGAAGGCCGTTGGCGCCGGAGAAAGCCTTGCCTCCAGCCTGAACATTGCCGCCTTCAATCTCGGCAACGCACTTGGAGCCTGGGCCGGAGGCATGGCCATCTCCCGCGGGCCCGGACTTGAAAACCTGCCTCTGGTCGCCGCGGGCTTCCCCCTCCTCGCAATCATGGTCGCGCTTGCCTCCTTCGCGATCGAGCGGCGGAGCGCGCCCTCCCCGATCTCCACTCACCAGACTGCCAGCTAGAAAGGGCATCACCGACATGGACTATCGCTATCTTGGAAACTCCGGGCTCAAGGTTCCCGCTCTCAGCTTCGGTGCCGGCACATTCGGCGGCTCCGGCCCACTCTTCAGTCATTGGGGCACAACGGACGTCGCAGAAGCGCGCCGCCTTGTCGACATCTGCCTCGAGGCCGGCGTCAACCTGTTCGATACCGCGGACAACTACTCCGAAGGCGCTTCGGAAGAAGTGCTCGGTGAAGCAATCAAGGGCCGCCGCGACGCGGTGCTGCTCTCCACGAAAATGAGCCTCCCGCTGGGGGATGGCCCCAATGATGCAGGTTCTTCACGCTTCAGGCTGATCAGGGGTGTCGAGGCTGCACTCAAGCGCCTTGGAACGGACTATATCGATCTTCTGCAACTGCACGCATTCGACGCGTTCACCCCGGTGAAAGAGGTGCTGTCCACGCTCGACCAGCTCGTCCGCGACGGGAAAATCCGCTATATCGGCGTTTCCAACTTCTCCGGATGGCAGATCATGAAATCGCTGGCCGTTGCGGAGAAACACGGCTGGCCGCGCTATGTCGCAAACCAGGTCTATTATTCTCTCGTCGGACGGGACTACGAGTGGGACCTGATGCCTCTCGGCGCAGACCAGGGCCTGGGCGCCATGGTGTGGAGCCCGCTTGGCTGGGGTCGGCTGACCGGCAAGGTCCGCAGGAACAACCCGATCCCCGAGGGCAGCCGACTGCATGAGACCGCAAGTTTCGGACCTCCCGTGGAGAACGATCTGCTCTATTCGGTCGTCGACGTCCTGGATGCGATTGCCGAAGAAACCGGCAAGACAGTCCCGCAAGTGGCGATCAACTGGCTGCTTCAACGCCCCACTGTCGCGTCGGTCATCATCGGGGCGCGCAACGAAGCGCAACTTCGCGACAATCTGGGAGCAACGGGTTGGGTGCTGACGGACGAGCAGATTGCCCGTCTTGATGCTTCGAGCGCGCGAACTGCTCCCTATCCGCATTTTCCCTATCAGAGGCAGGAGGCTTTCGCACAGCTCAACCCATCCCTGGTCTGACGGGCAATCCTGAACGGCGCGGCAGGTGACAGCATGAACCTGTCGCGCCAATGGACCTTGGTGCTCAATACCAGAACCCTTCCCGCCGCCAGATGGTGAAATGGCCACGCACAGGCGGGTACGGGGTGCCGCCGTCTATCGTGAATTCGCACCCACCCTTGAGACCCTTGCCTCCGGTTCTGCGCAACGTCACATATTCGTTGCACTGCGGGCCGCCGCTGGAGCTCTGGCACATGTCGATACGGGCACGCTTGTCGTCCATTACATCCCAGACCCAGTCGACCAACGCCACGTGGCCGTTCCAGACCATGAAGTCGAGCGGTTTCACCTCGTTGATGTCGTCAATATTGATCTTGGCAACTTTCTCCGGATAGTTCTTGGGAACGTTTCCGTAATATTTGTCCCACTCCCCGGTATAGATCAGGAAATTGGCGACGAACCCGATGCAATCCATTCCGAAAAACCGGTCCTGCACCATTTGCTGCAGAGCGGCCTGGTCTGACATCTTGTCAAAATAAAGCTTCTTGATCTTTCCTTTCTGCTCGACATTCTTGCTGCCGTCCTTGTCGGCCCGGCCGCAGACCTCGACCGTATATTGGTCCAGAAGATGTTTGTTCTTCAGCATGAAGTTCCAGATCTTGACGAAAGTCTTGTCGTTTCCCTGACCCTTGAGTGCCAGATCGATTGCATTGGTGCCGAGATGCTGGTTCAGCGAGATGCCGTCGGCGTCCTTGATCCAGCGAAATTGCTTGAAAAAACTTGTCGCACTGTCGTTGCCGCCATTGGAGCGGGTCTTGCACAAATATTGTGAAAGCTTGACCGGGCCGGCGCTGGTCGGCAGGCCCGGTTTGGTGAGATAATCAACATATTCGTAAGGCAGAAAAAAAGACTCGGCCACATTCACTCTCCCGTGGTTAGGCCCCCTCAATGGCCCCTGAAGCTGTATGCGTAATCGGCGTCTTTCGTAGGCTTGCCGGTGCAGCCAAATAGCCACGTCCCCGGCGAATGCGTCTGTCTTCCACGTCACATTATTTGTCATTGTTGCAATGCGCAGCATCACACCTTTTGAGGGAGCTCGGCCAGCAAGATGCGATCAAGGCGATGCGCCCTGTGCGAGGCGACTGATGCCCCGACAGCCCCGAGACCCGACACATGAGCTGTTCGACAGGGACAACACCTGAAAAGGCGTCTTTCCCTCACGCGATTTCGTCGATGGACAAGCCGCATTATCACCCTTATGATCAAGTCATCTGATGATTTGGTGACTTCAAATGCAATCTCTGGCAAAAACGAGCCTGGTAGACAGCGCAGCCGAGGCGATACGGGCGGAAATCGTGGGCAATCGCTGGTCCGTGGGGGAAAAGCTGCCCAATGAGGCTCAGCTCTCGGCGCAGCTTTCCATCAGCCGCGGCACCGTGCGCGAAGCCGTGCGCGTGCTTGTTTCGCAAGGCTACCTGGAAACCCGGCAGGGCTCGGGCACCTATGTGCTGTCGGTCGTCGATGCCATCGGGCCATTGACCATGGCGCGTCGCGCAACCCTGCGCGACCAGTTCGAGGCCAGACTGGCGCTGGATGCGGAGGCCGCCAGGCTGGCCGCCCACCGTCAGACACCAGAGGTGATTGCGGAGCTGCGCCGCTTGCTCACGGAGCGCGGAAACTATGATGGTCACGACAAGACCGGTTTCGTGGAGCGCGACCTTGCCTTTCACCGGGCTGTTGTCGCGGCCTCGCAAAACTCCGTTCTGGTCAACATGTACGAATTCTTTTCCAGTCTGATCGGCGAGACCATCGAGGCCACGCTTGGAAAAGACCTGCAGGAACCCGACATGGCGGCCCACGCGGCCATTGTCGATGCCATCGAGACAGGCGACCCGGAACTGGCCGAGGCCGCTGTCCGCCGGTTCATGGCCCCTGTCCTGAGAGACCTGGAGCGACTGCTCGGCTCATGACACAGGCATCTGAAATCGATCCCGGCTCGATCGAACTGATCGATGCCGAAGACATTGACGTTTCCGCTGAGCAATCCCAGCCGGCGAAGCAGAGCGGACTGGTGCGGTTTCTGCTGGGCGCAAGCCTGGTACTGATCGCCTTCAACCTGCGTCCGGTCTTTTCCAGCGCGTCGGCTCTGCTCCTGGAAATCCGCGAAAATTTTGGCCTGTCGCCAACGGGCGCAAGCCTTCTGACGACACTGCCCGTTGTATGTCTCGGCCTGTTCTCGCCGCTGGCTCCACGCCTTGCCCGCCGCATCGGCACGGAACGCACATTGCTTGCAGTGGTGGTTTTGCTGGCCATTGGAACGGCAGCACGAGGAACGTCCTCCGTGCCGTTGCTGTTTCTTGGAACGGCGTTGGCAGGTGCCTGTATCGCGGTTGGCAACGTACTTCTGCCCGGGCTCGTCAAGCGCGATTTCCCCGACAAGGCCGCACTGGTGACCGGGTGGTACACCATGGCACTTTGCGCGGGCGCTGCCGCCGGTGCGGGATTGACCATTCCGTTTGAAGCGGCCCTGGGTGGTTCTATCGAGGGCGCGCTTGCGATCTGGGCCGTGCCGGCTCTTGTGGTGGCCGTCCTGTGGTTTCCGCAGGTCATGGCGACGCGCAAGCGCCCCAAGGGCCCGACTTATGTGGTGAAGGGCATGTGGGGTGACAGGCTGGCCTGGCACGTGACCCTGTTCATGGGTCTGCAATCCGCACTTGCCTATTGCGTCTTCGGCTGGCTGGTACCGATCCTCCGCGCTCGCGGGCTGGACGGCGTCACTGCCGGCGCAATCGTGTCGGTGTCGGTGATGGTGCAGGCTGCCGCCTGCCTGATAGCGCCGCATCTTGCCGTTCGCGGCAAGGACCAGCGGCTGATCAACGTCGCACTTTGCGCCATAGCGGTTATAGCCCTGCTCGGCCTGCAATTCGCGCCACTGTCCACCGTCTGGATCTGGGCGGTGCTGCAGGGCATCGGCCAGGGCGGACTGATTGCGGTGGCGCTTACAGTCATCGTGTTGCGGACAAAGGATTCCCATTCCGCTGCACAGCTTTCGGGCATGGCCCAATGCGTCGGCTATACGCTTGCCGCCATCGGCCCACTGATCGTCGGCCTCATCCGAAGCTGGACGGGAAGCTTTGCCTGGAGTGCGGTGCTGTTCGTGGCGCTTGGCCTTGGCGCTGCCATCAACGGCTGGTTCGCCGGAAAGGCAAGTCACGTCAATGTGGAGACGGTCAAGCTGTCCGGCTGACCGCGCCTATGGGGCCTGATGTTTCCAGCCGGTATTTCAGAAAACGCGTGCCGTCATAATCGGTCTCGCCGATGAAACGGGCCCCCATCCGCCGCAGTGCACCGAGGTTCCGTCGGGACGGCGGCAGCAGGAAGGTGACGAATGGAATGCGCGGGTCTTCACTGGCAAAGGCCAGCGCCTTTCTGGTGATCGGCATGCCGAGGCCAAAGGCTGCCGGGTGCAGCACCAGCCCGAAATCCCACTCCTCGCCTTCTTTCTGAAAACCACCCCAGCCGACATAGCGGCCGTCTGCCAGAAACGCCCAATGACCAAGTCCGTCGCGCAGCCAGCAAGCCTCCTTGGCCGCGACGAATTTCGCAGCCATCTCGAGATCCCATGAGAAGGTCAGAAGCGGCATGTGGGTGCCGACACGCGGGTCGGACATATGCGCGACCAGCTCTTCCAGCGGAATGTCCGGCAGGCGCACAAACTCGATTATCGGCTGACTTGATCTGGGCATGGGCTGGCATCTCCTGAAACTGGCCAGCGCCTCTTGCACCCAAAATGGCCGGCCCGATCAAGACAACTCCTTTGCCCGATGATCAACACTGCGTGTTCAGGCGGTGGTGCCGTTTTCCAGGCTGACGGAGACATTTAGCTTGTTACCGTCGAGATCACGCACATAAGCGCCGAAATAATCCGGGTGATAGGAACGAGGACCGGGTGCGCCTTCATCACGTCCACCACACCGCAGTGCGGCAGCATGAAACGCCCTGACGGCCTCGGCATCCGGCGCATAGAACATGACCTGCGTACCATTGCCCGATGTGGCTACCCGCCCGTCAAACGGCAACAAGACAAACAACGATATACGACCATCGGCACCTGCATAGCCAAGCTCGCGGGGTTCGGAAAAAACCCGCTTCATGCCAATTGTCGCAAGCACTTCGTCGTAAAACAGGCCGGCAGCCGAAAGATCGTTGGCGCCGATACAAACCCCTGACAACATTTTTGAAAATTAACCCGCGCTGAAGGTGTGGCCCGTCTCGACCAGGCCGTCTGGCCCGCTCATATCACAGTTCCTCCCGCTTGCCAGAGCCGTAACGCAACAGTGCGCAAACTTACCTCACCAACCGCAGCAGAGCCGCAGCGAGACGGCTCCTCGCTGGAACAATGCGACGAGCCTGGCCATACACGTCAGTGATATGGAACCACCGTTACCGGCGGTAGGTCGCGGCGATGCGGGATATCTCTTCGTAGATGCCCGCCAGGATATTGAGGCTTTGCCCTGCCTCTTTCAGGCGCTTGTCAAATTCGGGCAGACTTGAGATCTGCTCAATCAGCAGCCGTTTGCGCACAGCGCCGTAATCATCGGTGATCTTCTTGCCTTCCGGTGTCGCCTGATAGGTCACACCCGTGCGGCCCGAGCCCTGCTTTTCAATCAGCCCCGCCGCCACGAGTTTTCGCATCGAATACTGGATGTTCGGAATGTCGTCGCGGTTGGTAAGCCGGGCCAGTTCCTTGATGCTTTTTGCCCGGTCGTTCATGCGCACGATATGCAGCAGTGCGTTTTCCGGTCCGGTCGCCCCAACGTCGCTGACAGACGCCAGGCATTCTGTCTGCCATCGCCCGAACGCCTCGAAACAGCGCATCAACGCGAATTCCAGCTCGGTGCAGACGACCTCCGCATCGTTCTCCGAAAGGTGCCAGTGATAGTTGAGTTTCTGATCGTCCGACTTGCCGGTCATCGGTCCCTCTTCGTTTTTTCAGATCGAATATAGCTGCGATTCAGTTTGACGTAAGGGCGTTTTTGCACATAGTTTTAAATAAAAAATACAATTGAAAATCTATCCTAAATGGAGGGGATCCATGCCTACCAACATGATGAAAGACAAGAACGGCTTCAAACTCGGGACGTTTTCGTCCAATTGCTCGTCCGGGATGACGGTCACCAAATCGCCGTCCAGATGGGTCAATAGCTGGGAAAACAACCTGAAACTCGGCCAGATGCTGGACGATGCCGGCATCGACTTCATGCTGCCGATCGCCCGCTGGATCGGTTACGGCGGCGAGACGGACTTTCACGGCAGCGTGCTGGAAACGGTCACCTGGGCAACCGCGCTGCTCGCCTCGACGAAAAACATCACTGTGTTCGCCACGGTGCATACAGCTGCAAACAATCCGGTGGTCGTCGCCAAGCAGATTGCCACGATGGATCAGGTGGGCAATGGCCGCGCGGGTCTGAACATTGTCGCGGGCTGGAACAAGCCGGAATACGAAGCCCTGGGCCTGACCCTGCCCGACGATCACGAAACCCGTTACGGCTACGCCCAGGAATGGTTCGATGTGGTCGAGAAGCTCTGGACCTCGAAGGAGTATTTCGACTGGGAGGGCAAATACTTCAACCTGAAGCACGTTGCCGGCGACCCCAAGCCCGTCAATGGCCGGCCACCGATCCTGAACGCGGCAGGATCAGCAACCGGACGGACCTTTGCCACCGACAATGCCGACTACCTGTTCACGCCGGCCATCGATCTCAACCGGTCCGTCGATGAAATCAAGGAACTGAAGGCGCAGGCGGCGGAGAAGGGGCGCGATGTGGGTGTTCTGACCTTCAGCCACGTCATCTGCCGGGAAACTGAGGAAGAGGCGACCGCCCTCCGAGACCGACTGATGGGCGATCTGGCTGACTGGGAAGCGGTGGACAATCTGGTCAATCTGCAGTTCGCGCATGCGCAGTCGTTTCCGCACGACCTGCTGGCCCAGATCAAGAACCTGTTCGCCATGGGCCACGGCGGGTTCCCGCTGGTTGGAACTCCGCGGCAGGTGGCCGACGGCATCCTAAAACTGCACGAAACAGGCTTTGCCGGAACGACGCTCTCCTTTGTCGACTATGTCGAGGAGTTCCCGTATTTCCGTGACAATGTTCTGCCCCTGCTTGCGGAAGCCGGTATCCGGTGATGGACCCGATACCGTCCAGAGAATTCACCAACGCCATGCGGGCGTTGGTGGGCAATTGTTCCGTCATCACGGTCGGTGAGGGAGAGGACATTTCAGGCCTCCTCGTCACATCGGCAATGTCTCTCAGCGCCGATCCGCCGCTGATGCTTGCCTGCGTCAACAAGGCTTCCTCCAGTTGGCCCTTGCTGAAGAAGTATCCGAAATTCGGCTGGTCTTCGCTTGGGCCCGAGCACCGCAAGGTTGCCGAAAACTTTTCGGGGTTCGGCGGCGTCAAGGGAGCAGAACGTTATGCCGGAGCCACATGGCGCACGGCGGAAACCGGGGCTCTTCTGCTGGAAGATGCTCCGGCCGCTTTCGATTGCGAAGTCGAGGAGATGATCGACCGGGCGACCCATTCGATTGTCATCGGCAAAGTGCGTGCAATCCGGCAAAGCCAGTCATCGGGCGCGCTGGTTTACTGGAACGGAACGTTCCACCCGTTGTAAACGGCCTTTTGCCGAGAGACGCAGCTTCTTGAGGGCTGCGTCTCTCCATCCCGCGACTTAAATTTTACGCAAAAAAATTGCCTGGAACATGAACCGTCCAGACAGCCCGCTTTTTCGCGATTTACAGAGTTTCTGTCCGTCCAGAAATCCGTTCCGCCGCTCCCCTCTCCAGGCTGGAGAAGGAACCATCCTGTGTGCGCTCCGTTTATTCCATGGACCCATAACTAACACAGGAGGACCAGATGGACCTTTCCATGAACGACCTCAGCCCGAAGCTTCGCAAGGAAGCCGAACAGGAGGCAGAAAAGATCAAGCGGGTCGCTGACAAGTCCAACGCCGGCGGACAGCTTGGTGGAACGTTTTTCGGACAGGAACAGGATGACGGCATGGCACCGCCAAAATCGGTTGCAGCCGGTCGGGCCTGATACCGAGTTTCACTTCAAGGCGGGCTGACACAGCCTGCCTGTGAACCGACCGGCGGCCGTGAGGCGCACGAAAACAAGAACGACCCACAAAAACGGTCGCGCCCGGCCGCCGGGTCGGTTTCACATCCAACCATATCCCGTCCACTAGCGCGTTTTCAGCAATCAGCTTTCCAGAATGACATGCGGCACAAACCGCGACAGGTCTTGCGTCACCGGTGCCTTGTCCTCGCGCAGGCAGATGCCCGATGCCTGGCCGCCAATGATCCATGAACCGATCATGACGTAGTCGTCGCCAAATTTCGGCGGTTCCGCATAGGCCTGCAGGATGTGGCCTTCCGCACCATAACCGCCGGGTGTGCTGAGTTCTTCGGATCCGAGACTACGCACCGTGATGTTGGCACCCTCCCGGCTGAAGAAAGGCTTGCGCACATGCGGGCCTTTCAAGAATGCCTCATCCGCCTCTCCCTCGAAATAGGACGGCAGCAGGTTCGGATGGTCCGGAAACATTTGCCAGAGGAGCGGCAGGATCGCTTTATTCGACAGCACAGCCTTCCAGGGCGGCTCAAGCAACTGTATCGGCGCATCGGGCAGATAGGGGCCGTAATCCTCGCGCAGCATGTCTTCGTAGGGATACAGCTTGAACAGGGCGTCGATCACGAAACTGTCCGCGTCGGCAAACCGGCCCTCGTTGTCGAGCCCGATCTCTTCCACAGCAACAAAATGCGGTATCAGCCCCGCCTGCCGCGCGCAGTCTTCCAGATAGCGAACGGTTGCACGGTCTTCGTCGTGATCCTTCGATGAGGCGAAGTGGATGTGATAGCCGGGGGCGAACATGGCAGCGAACCGCTCGATCAGGCGATCCTGAACGGAGTTGAACTGATCGCTGTCGCTCGGCAGAACGCCAGCCGCCATCTGCTGCTCCAGCCAGATCCACTGAAAGAAGCCGGTTTCGTAAAGCGCCGTTGGCGTGTCGGCATTGAATTCGAGGAGCTTCGCAGGCCCGCTGCCGTCGTAGAAGAAATCGAAGCGGCCATAAAGCGAGGGCTGCTGCTGTTCCCAGGAATTGCGGATCCAGGAGCGGTATTTTTCCGGGATCGCCATCTTGTCCATGAGACTGTCGTCACGGACAGCCCGATCAACCAGATCGAGGCACATGCCGTAGAGCTCCTGCGAGGGATCCTCCAGGTCGTCCTCGATCTCGCGCAGAGTAAACTGATAGGCGTGGCTCTCGTCCCAGTACGGTGCGCCGTACATGGTGTGAAAGCCGAAGCCGAGGCGCTCGGCTTCTTCCTTCCACCCCGGTCTTTCAGGAACTGAGATCCGCTTCATGGTGCAGGCGGGACGTCAGAGCTTCGCCAGAAGAGCCTGCACGTCGTTGCGGGCCGGATTCTCCAGGGCCTTGATCTTGGCTTCCAGATCGGCGCCGCTTTCCAGGCGAGCGTCTTCCTCAGCCGCTTCGAGCATCGCCTGCTGTTCCGCCTGGCGCTGTTCCAGGCGTGCAAGGCTGTCGACCGCGCTGGCCAGCCGGCCGTCGGAAGCCGTGGTGTTGGTGGAGGCCGCCTTCTGCGCCTTGATCAACGCTTCGTTGGCCTTTGCGCTTTCCATCTTGCGCTGCAGGGTCTCGATCTTGTTCATCGACTGACGAATGGTGCTGTCCATGCGTTCTTCGGTGGACTTGTACTGATCGAACAGAGCCTGGTCGGCTTCCGCCTTGTCGCGCAGTTTCAGCACGCTCTCGATGATCTCGATGGCCAGCGGCTCGTCGCCCTGTGCCTTGGCATTGCGGGCTGCTTCCGTGCGCCGCTCGATTTCGCTCATCAGTTCGGCGACGGATTTTTCCTTCAGCTTGCGATTGGCCGCCATGCGCGCCTTTTCGTCCTTGGCTGCACCGATCGCCTGTTTTGCTTCGCGGATTTCCTGTTCCAGGATCGTCATCAGGTTGGCATCCTGAACGGACTCCGCGGCATTGTGGGCGTGGCCCTTGAACGCCGTAATCAATTTGCCCCAAACACTCATTTTCAAATGTCCTTCTTCAAATTGGCGGCGGGATCAGGCAGCGGCCTTGGGACCGACGTCGGCGGCCAGCTCCAGAGCGCTGTTGGCGATAGTGCGCAATTCCGTCTCGACCGAATCCAGTGTCGAGCGCACGGACATGGCGCCGAAGAGCTCGTAATATTCGCGTCCGTCGATCATATCGATGGACAGGGCGCAGAGCGGCAGCAGCTTCTTGTGATTGCGCAGCATCATCGCCTCGAAGGAGGCCGGGTCCTCCTGGGCATCGCAAGGCCACAGAACCGTGGACGTCAGGATCTGGGTTTCGCCGACAACCATGAACAGGGTGATTTCACCGGCCGAGTGAAGCTGGACTTCCAGCACGCCGGCCTGATCGGAACTCACCGTGCAGCTGATTTCACCTGCCGCGAAGGAATCCGATTGCTCCAGAGCTTCCTTCAGCTCCGCAAGTGTCCAGGGAGATTGCCGCGTACTCATCCAAAGCCCTCCATTTCAAATCCGGTGCCGGGATCCGGCCTCGAACAAGTAGAAGCCCCGTCTAGCCGTTTCAAGCGATTATTCGGAAAGCTATGCCGAATTGACAATAGGGCGGGCTCTGGTCAGAGTAGCCGGCGACCGAAACAGGGGGCAAATTTCAGCGGTGCCAATCCTGCAACTCATCATTTCTCGGCTCTACCAACACGTCCTCGAGCTCAAGCTCTGGCTGCTTGCGACGCTGATATGCGCCTATATGGTGATCTCGTGGATCCTGTTTTTCCTGGCTGGTGAAACAGGCCTGACGGGCAATCCGCTGACCTTCATCTATTTTGCCGCGACAACCGCCTCAACGGTCGGTTACGGCGACCTGTCTCCGTCGACGGAAGCAGGCCGGATGGTGGCCGCCTTCTGGTTCTTCCCGGGTGCGTTGCTGATTTTCTCGGCCGTCCTGGGCCGGTTGACGGGTGTCCTTGTGGAAGGAGTGAGGCGTATGGCTGACGGCAACGGAAACTATGAGCGCGTGCAGAACGCCACGGTGATTGTCGGCTATCACCGGGACAAGACACCCTTGATGGTGGAGAACCTGGTTGCCGGCCAGGACGGAGACGACAAGATCATTCTGCTTGCGGACTCCAAGAACGTGGAAGTGCCGGAGGGCGTTCGGCTGATCCGGGCCGAACGCATGGACGCCCTGCAGTCGCTGCGCCGTGCGGCCATTCCAGGCGCGCAGAAAGTGCTGGTCTACGCCGGCTCGGATGCAGAAACCTTCAACACCTGCCTTGCCATTCGCGAACTTAACGAGACCGTTCACATTGCGGCCTATTTCGAGGACCGTGACACCGCCCGGCGCGCAGGCAACCTTGCGCGAATCGAACCGGTGGTGTCGAACGCCTGCGAAGCACTGGTACGCGCCGCGCAGGACCCCGGCGCGGGTCAGATCCTGATGGCCCTTTCCACAGCGGGCCTCGGCGCGACCATTTATTCGGCCATCGTCCAAAGCGGTGGCGGCACCGAAACCGACAAACTGGAACAGGCCCTTTCAGGCGCCGAAGGTACGCTGATTGCGGTTTCCCAGCCGGACGATCCGGATTTCCTGTTCAGACCTTTCCCCAAGACGTTGAAGACAGGCGGCTCGATCTATTATCTCGCCAACAAACGTCTCGCGGCGGGCGAGATCACGGCCGGTCTGGGGGGAGCTGATGTTCGGATCACTGTTTAACAAGAAGGACAAAGGCTGGCAGCCGCCGGAAGTTCTCGGTCTGACCATCGGCAGAGGCATTTCCTTCGATCCGATCGCGCTTCGCCTGCTGCCTGCCGACAGTCTGATCGAACGTCCCGACACCACGCTGATGATCACCGCCCAGGGGCATTGCGACCTTGGCGAACACTCGCACATGCATCGTTTCTATCCTGACGACGACCGCTTCCTGATCCAGTTTCAGGGCGGCGACGGCAAGAACGACGAGCGGGTCGACGAGATCATGCTGTGGTACTTCTATGACGTGCAGTACCCGACCGGCGACACCGAGTGGAACCGGGTGAAATCCGCAATCCGCCAGACGAGCTTTTCACTGCCGGGCGAAGATCGCGACTACCGTTTCGAGCGGGCCTGGTTCGATACGTCGACTGCGCCGGAAGATCCGATGACCTACTGGGAGGAAGTGTGCGACGACCGCGAAGGCCGCGGAAGGCGCAAGATCTTCCAGACCGCCATGCTTTTTGCCCGCCCCCTGCAGGACGGTCGGGACGAAATGCTGCTCGTCAACATGGAAGAGCCGGAAAATGCGGAACGCAGCGTCGCGTTCATGCTAGGCTTTCCGCTTGAGCGGCACAATTTTTCTGTCTGAACTGAATAGTGGAGACCAATATGGCAGACCTTCAGGCGTCCCTTTCAGGCATCGTTCCTTTTATTGCCTATTTCATTACAGCCATCGTCATGCTGCTGATTTTCATGAAAATCTATACCGTCATGACTCCGCATGACGAAATGGCGTTGATCAAGGAAAACAACGTTGCCGCTTCGGTGGTCTTCAGCGCGGCCTTCCTTGGCTTTTCATTGCCGTTGGCCAGCGCCGCGGCGAATTCCGTGAGTATCATCGACTTCATCATCTGGGGCATCATCGCCTGTGCCGCACAGCTTGTGGTCTACCAGGTCTTCCGCCGGTTCTTCCCGAAGGTCACGGACCGGATCAAGGGTGGTGAAATGGCGATCAGCACCAATCTTGCTGCCATATCATTGACGGTCGGCCTGCTGAACGCCGCCTGCATCACCTACTGACCGAGGCGGTACGGGCCGCCCTGCGCTGATGCCCCGAACCGTATCACGCAAAGCATTTCATCAGACCGTTTGAAGGTCGGGAGAAAATTCATGAAACGCTCCAAGTCGATCAAGCTGGTGGTCATGGCAACGACGACCGTGACCATTGCAGGCTGCTCGGACGAACCGACGCTGGATGGCCGGGTCTACAAGACCGAGGCGGAATGTGTCGCCGACAGCTACGTCCCGGACGAGGTTTGTGTCGAGGCAATTACCGCCGGCAAGTCAATCCACAAGGCCTCCGGACCACGCTATGACACCGTCAACCTGTGTAACGAGCAACACGGCAACAACGTTTGCGCCTACGACAGTGCCACCGACGGATCTTCCTACTACACGCCGTTTCCGGCAGGTTATTTCCTGGCAGGGGCGTTGACCGGCGCCGTTACCAACCAACTGATCCAGAGCAACGTGCGCCCGGTCTATCCGGAACGCGGCAGCAAACGCTACTACACATCCGGCGGCTATTACGTCGGCAGTTATGGCGGCGGCAGCTGGCGTACCTATGACGATGCGGTGAAGACACCGCCCAAGCCGGCAAAAGTCCAGACAAGGACTTCCGTCGCTTCTCGTGGCGGGTTCGGCAGCCGGTCGAGTTCCGGGTTCCGCGGCGGGTAACGGCCAACAGAAGGCAACCGGCATTCAGGTACTGCGGCACACACGCGATGATCTGTTGCCAGCCCCGGCGCGTATCATTGCCAAAGCGTGAGGGTGTTGAAATGTACCGGCTTCTTTCTTTCGTCTGGTGTCTGGCGGCAACGTGCCTTTGTGCCGTTGCTCAAGCCAAGGACCTCGAGGGCCAAAGCGAAGCAGCTCAGTCGGCCCATGCCTTCACCTTCGAAATGCCCTATGGCGAACCGATTGCGCTCAAGGATTATGCCGGCAAGGCCATTCTGATCGTCAACACGGCAACGGAATGCGGCTTCAGCGGGCAACTGGCCGGCTTGCAGAAGCTGCATGAATCCTATTCGGACCGCGGCTTGCTTGTGCTCGGGGTTCCGTCCAACGATTTCGGCGGCCAGGAACCGCGTGCCGACGGCGACATCGCAAAGTTCTGCGAAGCCAAGTACGGTGCCGAATTTCCACTTGCCGCCAAGACGGTCGTGAAGGGCGAAAAGGCCCATCCTTTTTATCGATGGGCCGCAAGCGAGCTTGGCCCCACGGCACGCCCCTACTGGAACTTCCACAAGTATCTCGTCGGGCCAGACGGCAGCATCCTTGCCTGGTTCCCGACGCCTGTGCCGCCGACTTCATCGGACGTGACCGCCGCGATCGAGAAGGCCCTGCCCGGATCCTGATCCTGATCCTGATCCTGATCCCCGGAAGCGATCTACAGCACCTTTTCAAACGAAGCGAACAACTCGCTATCAGGCGTGTAGGCCCTCTTGCGGACGGCTGTCCTTCAGAAGGCGCGTCTTCCCAAGAAGAACACCCCGCTCTTTATCCCTTCTGATTATCTCCCACTCCGCGGCGTGGCTGCGTGTCTGGCTGGCTGGCTGGCTGGAAATTGTAACTTTGACATTGCCTGGCCACGTGGATTGCGTTAGGCAGTTTTAGTAATGTAATAACATTACGAATCAATTTGATACTTTCCCTCCCCCAATCAGCAGAGGATCAGATCCATGCAATCACGGTTTGGCAGGCTGGCGGGCGCATGTGCGCTCATAGCGTCGTTTCTCGTGGCCGCTCCCATCCAGGCGCAGGAAACCAAGGACAACACAGCTAAACACGACCATTCGCACAAGCATTCACACGATCACTCGAGTGATGCCGAGCGGCAGATTTACAAGGGTTACTTCGAGGACAGCCAGATCCAGCCACGTCAACTCACCGATTGGCAAGGCGAATGGCAATCCGTCTATCCATACCTTCAGGATGGAACGCTCGATCCTGTCATGGCCCACAAGGCCGAACACGGCAGCAAGTCGGCTGAAGAGTACAAAGCCTACTACGAGACTGGCTATCGCACCGATGTCGACCGGATCGTGATCGGCGCGGACAGCGTGACCTTCCAGACCGAAGCCGGCGCTTTCGAAGGGCAGTACGCTGCCGACGGCTTCGAGATTCTGGACTACAAAAAAGGCAATCGCGGCGTCCGCTTCATTTTCAGGAAAACCGCAGGTGATGACAGTGCCCCGGCCTTCATCCAGTTCAGCGATCACCGGATCGCACCGTCGAAGTCCGATCACTATCATCTTTACTGGGGCGAAGACCGGCAGGAAATCCTCAAGGAACTGACCAACTGGCCGACCTATTATCCGGCGGCATTGAACGGAGACGAGATCGTCCATGAAATGACGGCTCACTGAGACTGCGCATGAGCTGAAATTGACGATGGGCGCCGTCTGGTCACCAACATCGGCTCCGCGCCCATCGCTTCGTCCCGGTTTCGGGCGGCGTTTGCTGTCTGGCTGACAAAGTCATCCTCTGCCAACCAAAGCTTGAGCCACATCAACGCCTGTATTGCGGTCCGCGCCTAGGCTGCCTGACGTGATTTCCGGCAATATGGAGATGATGTATGGCCGTTTGCGACTGGAACGAATTCGTTGCACAAACCGATGAACGCATGGCCGCCGTGCGCAAAGGCATTCCGGAGGTCGCAAAAGGCTTCGGATCCCTGGCGAAAGCCGCGACTGCTCCCGGCGCGCTCGACGCAAAAACCAAGGAACTGATCGCACTGGCCATCGGCATTACCGCGCGCTGCGACGGCTGCCTTGCCTATCATGCTCGTGCCGCAGCACGCCTCGGCGCGAACAGGGACGAGATCCTCGAAGTGATCGGCGTCTCGGTCTATATGGGCGGAGGTCCGTCCATGATCTACGGCGCTGAAGCACTGGCGGCTTTTGACGGGCTGAAGGACGACGATTGAACGATGCCTGTCCTGTACTTTCAGGACATCCGTTCATCTCGTTTTCACCTCCCCTTCCAGGAGGGCTGTTGCAAGGGCTTCACAAGCTCTGGATTCAGCCCGTTTGCTGCGTACCAGGATGATGTCCAGCGGCTCCAGTGGCGGCAGACCTCGGTCCTGATCTACACGTTCCACTGTTGGGGGAACCGCCATCTGCACGACGGCGGCAACGGCAAGGCCCGCCTCGACAAGCGTGACCAGCGCTGAATGGCTGAAACTGGAATAGGCGGAGCGGTATCGCAGGCCGCTGCGGCCCAGCGCCGCCAGGGTCACTGTCCGAGCCTGGCTGCCAGGCTCGTAAAGGGCTACGGGGAGCGGGTCACGCTCCAGCGCCTGACCATCGCGGGAGCTGATCCAGACCATCGGCTCCCGGCGGATCAGACGCCCTTCCGTGCCGCCCGTACGCGTAACGATCGCCAGGTCGATCTTGCCCTCATCGACCTGCGGCAGCAGTGCCGTCGACTGGGCACAGACGACATTCAGCTCCACACGTGGAAACAGGCTTGCGAACCGTCGCAAAACATCCGGCAGCATGGCGGCAATGTAATCGTCCGGCGCACCGATGGTGACCGAGCCTTCCATGTCGGGCCTGCGAAAGGCTTCCACCGCCTCATCATGCAGGCGCAGGATCCGTCTGGCGTAACCTTCCAGCTCCTCTCCAGCGCGCGTGAGCGCGAGGTTGCGTGTATCGCGCACAAACAACGGCTTGCCGATGCGGTCTTCCAGCCGCTGGATCTGCATGGACACGGTCGCAGGTGACTTGTGCACGCGCGTTGCCGCGCGAGAGAAGCTCATCGCGTCGACACAGGCGAGAAAGGTTCGCAGAAGAGCGTGATCGAGCTGCATTATTCTTCAATTTTTTCAACAAGTATATTCAGATTATATCGTTTGACCAAACAATGAAAGAGGCCTCAATTTACAGTCCAGCGGCGGAAATGCGTCGATGTTGTATCAGTTTGCGGTGTGCAATCGCCGCCAGTCAGGACACGTCCCATGACCAGACAGATGGAAGGCATGATCGGCCTTATCGCGGCGCAGACCCTGCTTGGTACAATCGGATTGTGCGTTCTGGAAAGTGGTGCGGACCCCGTTACCGTCGCCTTCTATCGATGTGCGATCGGAGGTCTGGCCCTGGCTCTCTACTGCTGGTATCGGGGTGATCTAGCCCGGCTTGCCAGACTATCGCCGCGCATCCTGGCCATGGCTGTTGCCAGCGGCGTTCTGATGGCAGGCAATTGGGTGTTGTTCTTCGAAGGTATCCAGAGAACCGGTATTGCCGTTGCCACCATCACGTTCCACATCCAACCGTTTCTCGTGGTGGTTCTGGGCGCCTTCGTCTTTCGGGAAAGGCTACAGGCGGCCACTCTCCTGTGGATCGGTCTCGCTCTGATCGGCCTTGCACTGGCCACCGGGCTGAGCGGAATGGAACTGACGGCAGACCGGTCCTATTTCCTTGGCCTCGCCGCAACCCTGGCGGCCGCATTTCTTTATGCAAGCGTGACAATCATCGCCAAGGGACTGACGGGAATTTCCGCTCCGCAACTTGCCACCGTTCAGTTTGCCTCCGGTACCTTGATGCTGGCAGCCTTCAGCCCGGCCGGTCCACTGACCCTATCGGCAGACCAATGGGGATGGCTGGCGATCATCGGCCTCGTTCATACAGGCGGTGTTTATGTCGTACTCTACAAGGCCTTGCCGAAACTGACGACGCCAGTCATTGCCGTGCTGCTGTTCCTTTATCCGGCCAGTGCGGTTCTGGTGGATGCTCTTGCCTACGGCCATCTGATCAGCGCACTGCAACTTGTCGGCCTGGGGCTCATCATCCTGTCCAGCCTTGCGGTTACGCTGCGGTGGGGCGTCCGGAGACTGACCACAGCCGCCGATGCACAGCTTGTACCGCCCACCACCCGCTAGCGCTCGCGCGCCTGTCCCGTCACGGCTCGTATTTCACATAGGCAAAGCGCCTGCTGTCCGGGGCCCAGGAGGGAACATTGAGCGTTCCCTGGCCGCCGAAGAGTGACCGCAGGATACGCGGAGTACCACCGTCGGCAGACATCAGGCGAAGCTCGACCGGCCGATTGGCCGGGTGTCCCGCCGTGCCAGCCTCATAGGCAAGATAGGCAACAAACCTGCCGTCGGGCGAAGGATGCGGAAACCAGTTGACCCGCTCGTCGCTTGTCATCTGCTGCAAGTCGCTGCCGTCCGGCCTGGTGCGCCAGAGCTGAACAGATCCCGATCTTTCACCGTTGAACCAGATCCACTTGCCGTCAGGCGTATAGTCCGGTCCGTCGCAATGGTCGAAGTCACGGGTGACCTGTTTTTCCGCGCCACCGTTCTGGCCAATCGTGAACACCTGGAAGGTGTCGCCGGTTTCCGGCCTTTTGCCGACGTAGGCAAGTGTCGCTCCGTCCGGTGACCAGCCATGCCAGTAGGATGGTGTCTGCGACGTTATCCGCCGTGGCACGCCGCCTGTTACCGGTAGCGTGTAGATGCAGCTTTCCCCTGCCTCTGTCCCGTCGCTGACCGCCAGCATCGTTCCATCCGGTGACAGGCCGTGGTCATTGTTGAGAGCTTTGGCAAAGCCTGTGCCGATCTCGATCAACGCCGGATTGTCGAGCGGGAAGCGGTAGAGCCGGCCACCACCGTTGACAATCAGTGCGGCCCCGTCAGGCGTCCAGTTGGGCGCTTCCAGATGGCGGTCCGTTTCGTACAAAACGGTTTCCGTCCCGGTTTCAATATCGATCGTTGCAAGAATGCTTTTCATCATCTGCTCCAGATTTCTCCGGAGCTTGGCACGGGACAGCCCTTCGGAGAAAGGCCGGATATGGTGTCCAACAGCTGACCGGCGCTGCTAATCCAACATGCTGTTGGGCAGCAGCAGTTCGGTTGGTGCCCCTGAACCAGCACCTCGCTCAATCGCCGGCTGGCCCCCGAGTGGTTGCCCGCTGAACGAGATGTACGTCGCATACCCTGACCTGCTGCGGCAGGTCAGGGTTTTCCAGACGTTGCATCAGCAGATCGAGCGTCGCTTCACACAGGTCATGACGGCTCTGGGAGAAGGTCGTCAGGTCGTAAGCCTTCCACGCGGCTTGGGGAATGTCGTCGTAGCCGACCACCTGAATGTCCTGTGGCACGCGCAGCCCGTGGATGTGGCGCAGGCCATCAAGTACCCCAAGCGCCAGGTAGTCAGCTGTACAAAAGACGCCGTCGACCTCGCTGCGCACCCGGTGAACGAATTCCGCGGCCGCCAGCCCGCCGTCATAGGTCTGTGCGCCCCAGGCGATCCGTATCACCGGAACACCACCGTCATTGGCCGCCTGTTCGAATGCGAGCGCGCGGCCGTTGATGGAGAAGGACGAGCGTTCCGGCGTGACGACCGCCAGCTTTCGGCACCCGCTTGCGATCAGGTGTTCATACGCTTTCCGGCCACCGTCCTCGAAGGCGGTCACGACCCGGTCGACCGGTGCTCCCGGGTCACGCTTGTTGACCACCACCAGAGGCACACCGTTTTCGAGACATTCGATGCAGATCTCTTCCGGCGGAGTATCGGACGTGACGATGACCCCGGCGACACTGTATTGCAGCAGGGACCCGATCAGGTCGGCTACATCCGTCGATTTTTCTCCCCGCAGCAGGATCGGCCTGAACCCGCATTCCAGCAGCCCCTTGGACAGAAGGTCTATCTGCTCCGAGCGGAACGGATTGTCGAGATCGGCCGCGACGACGCCCACCAGGTCGGACTTCTGCTTGTGCAGCGAGCGGGCCAGCACGTTGACCCGATAACCGAGTTCACGCGCGGCTGCGATCACCTTGTCCCGGGTTTCCTTGGAGACGCTGGCACCGTCGGTGAAGGTTCTGGAAACAGCCGACCGTGACACGCCCGCCAGGCGAGCGACGTCGAAGGAATTGACTGTTTTCTTGTGACCAGGAGCGTCAGGCATGTTTCTTCCGTTTATATGCTTTTACCGAGCATCCGGGCGACGAGAAAGGGCTCATTCACGTTGAAGAGATCCGGCTTCAAGGCCAATAGGCGTTTGATCTCGGAAGGGTCGTTGCCCATGTAGGCGATCATCACCTTGCGCCCGGTTGCCCTCACCGCCTCAAAGGCTGCCGGACCGGCATTCGTCGCATTGAATTCGACAATCCCGGAACGGAAGGTGGAGAGGCACGTGTCGAGGGATTCGAAATCCTCCGCCCGCACCATCAGTTTCGCTTCCGGAAAGGCATCGTGAATGGCCCGCAGTCTCCCGACATCATGGGCCCAGAAGAACACGTCCTCGGCCGCCATCATTCGCAGTACCTTGGACACTGTTTGATGCGGATCCGCCTGTTTCAGCTCGACATAGAGCTTGCCGCCCATTCGCAGTGCCGTTTCCAGAACCGCACACAGGGGCGGGATGCTTTCTCCTTCGAAAAACGGATCGAAATTGCGGCCGGCATCCAGCAATGCCAACTCCGCACCCGTCTTTTCCGTGATTGCTCCACTGCCACTGGTGGTTCGGTCCAGCGTGGCGTCATGATGGACAACAAGCTGTCCGTCCGCCGTTTCCTGGACATCGATCTCGACATAGTCGAAGCCTGCTGCCCAGGCAGCCTTTGCCGAAGCCAGCGTGTTTTCCGGAGCCACCTTGCAGGCCCCGCGATGGCAGACAATTTCCGGGCTTGTGACAGCTGAGCGGGCGAACCTTGCGACCATTTCCGGCTGATCCGAACAGATACCGAGGATCGGCATCTTCACCAGAGCTTCGACCACATCGACACGCTCTTCATGCCAGGTCACGACCGGCAGGCCGCGCTCTCTTGCCCTGGCAAAGAACGCTTCATCCAGCAAACGGTCCGGCCGTTGCCCCGCGCGCTCCCAGCAGGGATGGACGATTTCGGCGCCGCACTGATCGGCAATCGGAAAAGGATCCGTGCCCACCCCGACCAGGATGGACACGGGATAGGGACAGCCGCCAGCGATCAATTCGGATGCATAGTCGGGCGTGTTTGCACCAACGATTACCCGCTCGATCCGGTGGTCCAGAAGCTCCGCGATGGCCAGCGAGGCCGCCTCGCCTTCCTTGGCATCCAGATAGATGCCCGCGCCGAGACGGGCTGCAAGCCCGGCAATCTGTGAGAACAGGGGGGCTTCACGGCCAGACTCGGCGGTCAGAGCCTGCAGCCGGGCGGCGGTCACGTCGGCAACCTTGAGGTCAAGTCCGCAGATTGCCTTGAGATCTTCATCGTGAAAGGCAACCGGGATCCTGTCCGCTGTCAGCCGAACATCGACCTCCCACATGTCCGCCCCAAGCTCATGGGCGATATCATATGCCCGCAACGTGTTGTCGAAGGCATAGGCGCTGGCACCACGGTGGGCGATGGAAAGCGGAACGGATCTCGGTTCGCCGAGCCAGGCGCGGCCCGGCTTGAAAGCTTGCAATGCCGTTTCCATCAGAGCCTGCCGCCGTCCGGACCAAAGGCAAGAATGCGGTCTTCCGCAATGCCCCAGGTGACCTCGTCACCCAGCTTGTAATTGCCGCCATGCGGCTGGATCGACCGCAGCACGGCACCGTTTTCCAGGGTGACGTCGTAAAGCTCTTCCCGGCCCTGGATCTCGACGAAGCTGACCTTGCCGGTCACCTTCAGCGGGTGGTCCGGCTGAAAGAACTCCGGACGAATGCCGAGACGCATCGGCGCGCCGTGACCGGGGGCCGCAATACCGGACGGGATCGGCAGTTTGACCTTCGAGTTTGCCAGGCGGAAACCACCATCTTCCGTTGCCCCGTCCAGAAACGCGATTGGCGGATTGCCGAGGAAGCCTGCGACGAAGTCCGACGAGGGGTTGTCATACATTTCCGAGGGGCTGGACAGTTGAACGATCTCGCCCTTCTTCATGATCGCGATCCGGTCGCACATGGACATGGCTTCGACCTGATCGTGTGTGACAAGCACCGCGGTAATGCCGGTTTCCTGCTGAATGCGCCGGATCTCCGAGCGCATTTCCAGACGCAGTTTCGCATCGAGGTTTGCCAGAGGCTCGTCGAGCAACAGAATGTCGGGCTCACGGACCAGTGCCCGTGCCAGGGCCACGCGCTGCTGCTGTCCACCGGACAGCTGCACGGGGCGGCGCGCCATCAACTCTCCGATCTGGACGAGACTGGCGATCTCCCGGACCTTGCGGTCAATATCGACCTTGGTCTCCCGGCGCACCTTCAACGGAAACGCGATGTTCTCGTGGACGGTCATGTGCGGGTAGAGCGCATAGTTCTGGAATACGACGCCGACGTTGCGTTGCTGCGAGGGAACAGTCGTGACGTCCCTTTCGCCAAACAGAAGACGGCCACCGTCCATGCGGTGAATACCACACACGGCAAACAGCGTCGTGGATTTGCCGCAGCCGGAAGGCCCGAGCAGGGCCAGCATCTCGCCGCTGTCGATCGTCAGGGACATGTTGTCGATGACGGTGGTCTCACCAAATTTCTTGGTGAAGTTTTCAAGTGCGATACGCATCAGCCTTTCGTGCCTCCGCCGTAGATGTTCATGAGTTTGCGGTTGAAAACCACGTAGATGAAAATGACCGGAAGGGCGTAGAACAGCCCGATGGACTTGAAGAGGTTGAAGTCCGGCTTGCGGTCGTCCGCGATGATGTTCTGGAGATAGGTCGCCAGCACCTGCGACGCACCACTGGGGGCCAGAACCTGCGGCAGGATGAATTCCTTCCAGGCTTCCAGGAAGGAGAACAGCGCCAGAGCAGCGATGCCGGGCTGCACCTGAGGCAGAACCAGTTTCCACCACACGGTGAAGCGGCTGGCGCCGTCGGTGATGCCCGCCATTTCGATTTCCCATGGCACGGTGTCGTAAAAGCCCTTCATGATCCAGATGCCGAGCGGCAGCTCCAGAGCCGTCTTCACCAGGATCACGCCGATCAGCGTGTTGTAGAGGCCGCTCATCTGCAGCATCAGGAAGATGGCGATGATCAGGGTTACTGTCGGGAAGGCGTGCAGGGTCAGGACGCCGCCAAGGAAGAACTTGCGGAACGGCATGTTCAATCGGGACAGAGCGTAGCCTGCCGTCAGCGACACCATCACCACGATCAGGCTGGTGGAACCGGCAAACAGGAAGGTGTTGGCCGTGACCGGCCAGATGCTTGCCCGTCCGGTTTCAGGCGTTTCGAACAGGAATTTCCAGTGTTCGAGGGTGAAGCTGTCCGGCAGGAGTGAACCTGCCGTGGTGTCGGTGAATGTGTCCACCACCAGGTAAAAATACATTAGCACCAGTGGCAGCGACAGGATGCTGAGCAGCACCAGGACAGGCCAGACTCGGAAGTTGGGTCTCATGTCCGTCTCTCCCCTATTGCTCGATACGCGGCTTGGCCACGAGTTCGTTGAAATTGAAGAGGCGCAGATAGATCAGCGATGCGGCAATGCCGATGACCACCAGGACCATCGCCAGCGCAGCCCCGAGACCGTATTGCAGAACGCCGCCATAGTTGTTCAGCGCGGTGTGGAAGGTGTAGAGCGCCCACACTTCGGTTGCCTTGCCCGGTCCGCCGTCCGTCGACAGGTAGATGTAGTCGAAGGACGTCAGCAGCGAGAGCGTCTGGTAGGCGGTGGTGAACAGGATCGGCCATCTGAGCTGCGGCAGGATGATGTAGCGGATCTGCTGGAGGCGATTGGCGCCATCCACTTCGCTTGCATGCAACATGGTTTCGGGAATCGCCTTGATGGCGCTGGAAAACAGGATCATGCCGAGCGACGCCCCGACGAAACCGTTGATGAGGATAACAACCACCCAGGCATTGATGTCCGAATGCAGCATCCAGTTTCGCGGCGGTACGCCGAAATTGGCCAGAAAGCTGGACAGGAAACCGGTGTCCCAGGCCATCCACTTCCACATCATCACGTAGATGACGGGCGGCAGGATGCGCGGCAGGAACCAGATCGTCCGGAATGTGGTTGCGGCCGCAGCCGGCAGATAGAAGGTCGTCACAGCCAGAAAGAGACCGAATCCGATGTTGAAGGACAGCGTCAGCGATACGTAGATCAGCGTGTTGCCGGCCGCCCGGAGCGAAGACGGCAGCGAGGCGATCAGGCTGTAGTTCTCCGTCGTCCAGACCCAGCCGGTGTAGGCGGTCCTGGCAAGCTGGTCGGTTTTGCTTTCCGGAAGGCCGAGCCCCAGCTCGCCAATGCCCGTCATGAAGGCTTCTTCCGTTTCGAAGCGTGTGTTGAGGATCGAGCGCTTGAAGAGATCGGCGGCTTTCTTCAGATCGCGTGTCGAGCGCGGGCGTTCCTTCAGGCGCTTCAGTTCGCGCTCCAGGTCACGCCGGCCGGCAAAACTCTTGCCGGACAAGCTGGCTTCGATCTCCTGCGCGAAAGCCTTGCCGTATTCGGCTTCGACGGCTGCGATACCGGCCGCGTCGATCTTGTAGGTGTCCTCGGCCAGACGATCTGCCGTGGCTTCCGGAAACCCCTGGTCCTTGAGCATCCGGATCGTGCGTTCCGTAACCTCATAGGCACCGCCGGAAGAAATGCCGGTACCGGAACTCATGCTGGTGAAGGAAAACATCATTGTCAGCGCCACCGGCGCCAGAAACAGAAACACAATGATGAAGAGCGCAGGGGCCATGAACCCCAGCCCGAGCAGGTGCGCGCGTCGCATCTTGTCCCCTTGAAATGTGAGCCGGGCGGCGGACCGCCCGGCAAGGCAGATGGAGGATGGATGGCTTAGCGGACGATCAGGTCGTCGCCGAGCACGGCCGTCATTTCCGCTTCCACTTCGGCAACTGCGTCAGCCGGAGACTTCGTGCCGGTCCAGGCTGTTTCCAGACCCTTGAACATGATCTCCGAGAACTTGCCGTAGTTCGGGTTGTTCGGCTGTGCATTGGCGTGCGGCAGCAGGCGGCGGGTCGCTTCGGCTGCCCAACGATCGTTGGCGTAAAGCTCGATGTTGGACTGCTCCCGGGCAATGCCCAGGTGTGCAGACTTGATCGCGTGCAGCGTGTTGATGCGCGGTTCGGACGCGATCTTGATCAGCTGTGCGGCGATCTCGATATCGTCTTCGTCATCCTGCTTGGTGAGCAGATAGGCCAGCGGATGGGTGATGGTGTTGGCCTGGCCGTTTTCATTGCCTGCCGGAATGAGCGAGAACTGGATGTTGCCGAAGAAATCGTCCAGGCCTTCCTTACCGGTATAGCGGGCATAGTGCCAGGTGCCGCCGTGCCACAGGGCTGCCTTGCCGGCTGCCACTTCCGCATACCACTGGTCCCACTCGGTGCCGATGTGGTTCTTGCGGGTTACCTTCGCTTCGACTGCGTCCACGAAGAACTGGTAGAATTCGGTCATCGCCTGTTTGTCGAGGATCAGTTTACCGGTTTCGCTGTCCATCAGTTCGCCGCCGAAGGACTGGTAGAACTGGGCATAATCCGGACCGTTGGAAACACGCGGATAAAAGCCGTAGCCTTCTTCGACGATTTCCATGTCGACGGCTTTCTTGGCGTCTTCCAGTACGTTCTGAAGCGTATATTCGCCGGCTTCGACCTTGGCCGGAAGCGCGTCGATCTCTTCATCCGTGTAACCGATCTTCTTCATGGTTTCGCGCCAGAAGAAGAACGGACGGCTTTCGGCATCCTGCGGCAGACCGTAGACGACGCCGTTGTAGGTCGTGATATCGAGCAGGTTTTCGTAGATGTTGTTGATCGGCCAGGTGTCCATGTCGACATAATCCTCGACAGGAACGATCAGGCCGGACTGACTCCAGGGAGCGATATCCAGGTGGCTGGTCACAACAATATTCGGGGCGCTGCCGGCTTCAGCGGCCAGGGTCACGGCCTGCTTGAATTCCTCCCAACCGGCAAAGTCACGCTTCTTTTCGACAGTGATGTTCAGGTCTTCACCAGCAATCGCATATTCGCGGGACAGGATGTCCGCCGCCATCTCGATGGCATCGAGACGGTAGACGTCGCTGTCGTTGGAACCGCCTGCCCAGACGGTGATGGTGAGGTCTTTTGCCAGGGCGTCTCCGGCAAAAGCCGCGGTGGTGAGAGCCAGGACGGCAGCCGCTGTGGACTGGCGCAGTTTGGAAACGAGAATGCTCATCGTATTTCGCCTGCTGTCTGTGTTGCGACACCTCCCTCCCGGAAGTGCCATGTGGAAAGAATAAACATGTTTTGCACACGTGTGCAAAGCGGGTTCTAGCGGGCGGGTATTACGGGCATGTGACAGCGTTGCGAATTTAAGGTGCCGGACTATGCGACAACCCTGGCTTCATCTTGATCATAAAAGCCGATCACGACGGCGAGACGACAGACGGTAGGCGCTTTACTCGGCCTTGATGATTTTTGGCTATAGCAACACCCCGAACAACAATTTTCATGACCTTCCGGCTTCTGAGAAGCCGGACCAGCGGGGAGTTGAACCCATAAAGCGCCTTGTTATCGATTTGGACGGAACCCTGACCCTGGCAGACACGTCCGACTACAGGAACGTCTCACCGAACCTGCCCCTCATCGAGAAGCTGCGGGAGTACAAGGAACAGGGCTTCGAGATCGTGATCCAGACCGCACGCAACATGCGGACGCATGAGAACAATGTCGGCAAGATCACGGCGCACACGGTGCCGATCATCATCGAGTGGCTGCAAAAGCACGACATTCCCTACGACGAGATCTTCGTCGGCAAGCCCTGGTGCGGACATGAAGGATTTTATGTAGACGACCGCGCCATCCGGCCGGACGAGTTCGTCCGCATGTCAAAATCGGAGATCGACACCCTGCTCGACAACGCACCGAAAAACTGACGTCAAAACAGGCTTCGCAGCCGGCTGACCGCGAAGCCTGTCTATCTTTTAGCCGGCCGATTTATCGGTGTTACAGGTTCTGACCGTCCTGAACTTTCTTTCGGTAGACGGTCCAGGAAGGGCTGCTGGCAGCTTCTTCGTAGTGCTCCTGCACATACGGCCGGTAGATTTCCCAAAGCGCTTCTCCGGACGGGTCGCCATGACCCAGGATCACGAATTCCGCATCGGAGAAGAACTCTTCTTCCGGCTGGTGGATCTCTTTGGAAAAGGTTCTGCCATTGTGGAACCAGATCGGCACCCTGGCAGGTGAAGGCTTGTTGAGAAGGGCCGGAAACGGATTGGCGAAGTTGAGTGCCAGTACCGGCCCGGCATCCGGATCTGCAGCCCCGACTTCCTGCAGCAGGCTGAAACCATCCAGCATCCTGTTGTAGTCGACGGTTACTTCCTCATCAGGCTGCTCGAGCCAGCGCGGATGCAGCACGAAGCCTGCCTGCCCGGTATTGGCCAGCCGTTCGTCTGCCGGATACTGCCGGCTTTGCAGGAATTGCGCGACCATGGCACCGCCATCACGGGCCGGATAGATGAGGGCGATCGCAATGGTGAGGACCGACAGGATCTTCAGCGTCAGGGCCTTCGACTGTCTTTCGACGGAGACCGCCGCTGTTTCCCCCTTGCGGAAAAGACCGGCCCACTGTGCGGCGATGATCGGAAGCATGGCATAGACCGGGCTTTCCGACAGCCAATGGTTCTGCATGAGAATGACGCAGGCCATGGCAGCGGCGACCAGGATCAGGACCACGGGTGTGAAGCGTTTGGGTTCAGCACTGTTTTCGCACAGCAGGAGATAAAGCACAGCGCTGCCGATGGCCCAGACCGCAGCCTCCCCAAGCTGGGTAATCAGCTTGATGATGCGCCAGGTTTCCTTGGCAAATCCGGAGACGGTCTTGATGTCCGCAAGGTTCGCGCTGACCTGGCCAGTCACCAGCTCTGCGGCTGCAAGCGACGCCGCAAGGCCGATCAAGACCACAACAGCATGCTTGATCGAGACGTTCCGGAACACCGTTGCCGCGACCAGCAAGCCCACGAGGGCGGCACCGAATGTGACCTTGATCAGAAAGACGACGGCAATCGAAAAGCCCAGCAGAAAAGCCTCCAGCACGCCCCTGCGTCCCGGAGGACAGCAAAAGGCCACGGTTACGACAGCTGCAAGGGCCGCCGCCCAACGGTTATAGGGGGCAAGCCAGCTCATGCTCGTCTGGGCAAAGATCATGTCCGGTTCGCGCGGTGTCACGACTGTCGCGACCGCGACCAGCAGAACGAGGCCAAGCGTGCCGAAACTCACCTGTCGCGTCAGAGTGAGAACCGCCAGAACGAAGGTTCCAAGCCCGAATATGGCACTTGCCAGGGGAACCGAAGTCGCATCCTGCGGGCGCAGCTCGACCGCGATCCGGAAAACCCAGTCATAGACCGGTCCGATCGGACTGAAATAATCGACGCTGGAGGCTTGACCACTGGCAGATTTGTTTGCCGTATCGAAGGCGGTCCAAAGGTCGTGCAGGTAACGCTCGTGATCAAAGAACAGGTGCGGCAGCGTCGCGCTGACGGCAATCAGCACACCGGCGGCCAACAGGCCAAGCAAGCCGATAAAGCCGGAGGCATAGTCTTTTCGCAAATACCAGACTGCGACAAGCACCGGAAACAGCAAGATGGCAAAGGCATAAGTCGAAAGGGCAATCATTTGGCAATCGTCCACTTTGCTGCGGAAGGCGGCGGAGAGGCGATGAACGCCTCCAGTTGCTCCGGCGTACCGAGCATTCCAACATCCTCGAACGCCAGCTGACTGATGGAGACAGCCGCCCCGTCCGCGATGATCTGGTTGTACATCGGCGCGATGTAGCGCTCGCCCTTCTCCTCGCCGCTGTTGCGGAAGAAGCGGGCATAGACGTCCCGGTAGCGGGCGACGCTGTCGAACCAGTAGAGGCCGACGGTCGCATGATCGGAAATGCGCTCCTTTTCGCGAAGCTCCACCACACGTCCATCCGCATCGGTGCGTGCGAAGGACCAGCCGTTACCCGGTCCGGGAAAACACGGCACATGCCCGGCACAAACCGCCGGGTCTGCCGGCTTCATCGCACCCGGCGCCACGTAGGTGTCGATGTTGAAGATGGCGAGTGGCTGGTTTTCCGAAGCCGTGGCAACAAGTTCCAGAGCTGTTGTCGCCTGGCCGTCGGTGAGTTTGTCAAGCTCGACGATGCCGTCAACCTGAATGCCGAGCGCCTTGCAGCGGGCTGTCAGGAAATCGGGTGCGTTCAATCCGCTGCGCACGGCAAAGCAGAACGACCAGCCCGCCTCGCGGTAGGCCTCCATCGAGAGCATGGACCAGTCGAACAGGGGCCGGCCGAGCGCCTCGATTTCATACTTCGGACGGTCGTAGCCCGCCTTGGTGAAACGGCTGCCCATCCCGGCCATCGTAATCGCTACTACGCCGCTCATCAGCTGGCCTTTCTCTGCCGTTTCTGTCCGCGTTCAAGCTGATCGAGGATCGAGGCCGCGATCAGCGCAAAGCCGACGAGTTTGTCGGGGTGGTCGGTGTGAAGCGGCAGCATCGACAGGAACAGTGACAGTTCGACCGCACGCACATGGGCGATGTCGAGGCCTTCCGCCTCCAGCCTGTCGCAGAAATGCCGCTCGGCCCAATCCGCGGGGGGCGCGATCGTCCAGTCGAGTTCCAACCGCAGTTCCTTGTTCAGATACACGCGGAACAGGCCGTTGTTAACGTAGTCATAGCAGCCCAGAATGGAGTGACTGATCTTGGCGACATCATAAAGCGGATGCATCATCGCATCATCCGCGGACAACGCTCCGCGCGGATCGATCAGCCGCATCAGCCCGATCCGCCTGTCGAACAGGACGTTGGAAAAGCACGGATCGCCGTGGGAAAACACCAGCTGATCCGTCGTGCCGACCGCCTTTCGAATGAAGGGGCGCGCCTGCTCCAGCATGTCGGGCAAACCACCGCGCGGGCCGGCTTTTTCCAGAATCTGGTTGGTCTGTCTGCCGCGCTCCGTCTCCAGGAACCCCGCAAGCCGCTTGTCCAGTTTTTCCAGGATCTGGGTTTCGGCCCGTGCCCGGTCTTTCTTTCCCGGCGTTCTTGCGTTCAGGTAGTTGAAGATCTGATCGAGCAGGACCTTGAAATCACCTTCCGTGAACGAGTGATGGACCCATTGCAACGCCGCATCCGGGATCGCCAGATGCTCCATCTGGTAGCCGGCCTTCTTGCCGTCTTCCCAGAACCCGAACGTGGGCAGCAGGAAACGTTGCAGTTCAGGCGGTGCGGCATGGAAGAAGCCGTGCTCGGCACGCATTTTTGCAATGTCGGTGGACTGCTTGTGAAAGACGTTGTCTTCCGAACGGGCGGAATTGAAATGCCGGAGTTCTGTCGCACCGGACAGAAACAGCATCAGGTTGCGCGGCTCGCGGATATCGATGAAGCGGGCGTGGTCCGTGATGATCTCGGTACGATCACGCAACGACAGCAGCAGGAGACGGCGGGCCTCAGGCGTTTCCGCGCATAGAAGCGACGCGGCTTCGGCATGGAACAGAACGGCGACGGCCTCATCATTGATGACCGGGCTGGCGAGCATGGTCTTCAAGGCGTATCCGGCCTTGCGCACCAGCACCGAAAAGCCCTCCGGATCGAGCGGCGGCAGACAGAGCGGCACGCGCAGATAGATTGCCGCGTCGCCCCGGTCGCGGATGCGGTCTGCAAGCTCGACACCGCTTTCAGGCGACATCAGGTGTTCCACCGTTTCCGCACCGGCCTCCAGGGACATGGCCGTCAGTTCTTTCGCCAGTGTCTGGCGGCGGCGCATGATGTCGGAGAACCGGACTTCGCCAAGCGCGGCCCGCACGCTTTCTGCCGGCGGATCCCGGTCGTCTAGGATTACGGAAAGTGCTTTCGTCATAAGGCACCGGTCCTGTTCTGGGCACGTAGCGGTTCGTTGCGCACTCGCGGAAGGTAGATCCACATGGCAAGCGGCCAGACCAGCGCAAGGGACAGAAGACACAGGCTGCTCCAGGCGCCGATGGCGCCCTGGAAACTGGCAACTGGCCCCTCGAACACCCGCTCGGCCAGAAGCACGATCCCGCTGGTTTCGACAAAATTGGCGGAGGTGTATGCCAGCACAGTCGCCGCCAGGGCTTCCAGGCCCCAGATGACCATGGACATGACCAGCAGCACCGGTCCCTGTACGCGGAAAAGATCGGCCCCACGTGTCGTGATCTGACGCAATCCGTCCAGCTGACCCAGGTGCCGCAGGGAATTCGGGTTCCGGTGGTTCAGAACCACATAATGTTGCACGGCCCGCAGGATGCCGGGGCCAAGCACGAAGACGACAAGGCCCGCCAGCACTGCAAGGCTGGTGACGGCCAAAAGGACCATCGGCCCGGTGGCCAGCGGACCGTGGTAGGCATAAACGACGACGAGCAGGACGAGGATCATCAATCCGTCGAAAAAGCGCTCCAGAAGGATGATGATCAGCGCACCGGGAAAGCTTTTGCCCAGATACCAGAGCTGGTGCAGCCTCAGGACCTCGCCAAGCTTGAACGGAATGACGAGGGCACCCGGGCTGGTCACCAGATGCAGCAGTGCGCTGGAGCGCCCGGAAATGCCGAGCAGCCGCGAGGCCATGATCGCAAGACGAACAGCCCGCACACAATGCGAGCCGAGATAGATGCCACCTGCAACAAAGAGCGCCTGCCACGGCTTGCCCGCAAGCTCACCCAGCCCCTGCTCGGCCAACCACCAGATCGCGAGACCGAACGGCAGGAACAGGACCGCGTAATGCAGGGCAAGGCCGGCCGGCAACCTGGCCTGCCGCAAGCGTGAGGATGTCCGCACAGATCCCACCTCAGGCAATCCGTGTCGAGGGATAGGCGGAGCGCGGTGTCTGACGGTGATCGGTCGCAAAGAAAGCGGCCGGCTTGAACAGACGGAAGCTGACAATGCGCAGAAGCTGAAAGCCCATCTTGCTCAGCTTGGCATTGGATATCTGGTCGTCTTCACGCCACGTGAGCGGAAAGAACCCCAGCCGGAACCGGTTCCGGACAACACCCAGGATCAGGTAATAGTTGAACGTCAGGTCGTCGGCATATTTCAGGTGAAAGCCGGACTTGAAGGCCTCTACCTTGAACAGGTTCAGCCCGGAGCCGAGGTCGAAGAGACGCTGGCCACTGATTGCCGAAAAGATCAGGTTGAAGGTGTGGTTGGCCGCCGTGCGCAGCAAGGAATAGCCCTCCAGCTTGGAGCCTTTCATGAAGCGCGCGCCCATCAGAAAGTCGAGATCTTCGTGGCGGCCGGCCGCGATATGCGGCACGAGATCTGCAATCGCGCCCTGATCGTCACCATGCAGCACCACAAGATAGTCGTAGCCGTTCACCATCGCGAAATTGATCGCGACCTTGTGCGAACCGCCGAGACCGTAATTGTCGTCGTTGTGCAGCAAGGCCGTTTCGGCATATCCGAGTTTCGCCAACCCCGCCTGTGCCGCCTCGCGCGTGCCGTCCGTCGACCGGTTGTCGACACACAGGACACCATCAACAACAGCCTGAACCTCTGGTGCCTCCAGTTGCTTCAGCACACGCGGGATCTGCGCTTCGCAATTGTAGCAGGGAATGAAAACGAGAACCCGGCCGGTCATGAAGGCCACCTCAATCTGACTTGCGGTGTTCGAGCAGAAACCGCATGAAAAAGAAATTCGCGACAAGGGTGAAAGGCGTGACCAGTATCTTGGCCGTGACCCCGCACAAGGTCACTGGCTTCAGTCCCAGACCGGCAACGAAGGCAGTGCCGTCAACTGTGACCAGCAACGACATCAAGGCCCAGCTCAACCCGGCCGTCAGAGCCGAGGCGGCGGTTACCGCGACAAGCTGCCAGATCCAGTAGAGCGCCAGGAGCAGTGTCGTCGACCTGTTGCCGGCCTTCTCGAAGATGTGCTTGCCGGCAACGAAGAAAACGAAGGTCACGCCGCAGAAGGCACCGATAAAGTTTGCCCAGAACACGGGCAGGCCACTTTGCGTGAGCGTTGCCATGGTCAGGAAATCCAGGCACCAGCCTATGCCGGAGATCAGGGCAAATCCCGAGAAGCGCTTTGCGATCGCATTGTAACGGTTCAAGGAAGACGACCCTGACTTTTGTTTGCCGTCGCGTTCCACGACGGTAGATGCGCTCCCGGCGTCCTTCATGAAGCCACCGTCAGCAACCGCTGGAAAGACGGTCGATCCATATGCTGAAATTGCGCTCGGCCGGCATCGGAAAAACCTGTTCACATCCTGAAAACAAAGAAGCCGTTTCCGTCGAACTGGCTGACCGAAACGACCTTATCTCATGCCGGGAAACACTAGCGGTGAATTGTTTCAATGCCGTTAATCGGCGAATCTGACAATGGGTCTGGATATGTGGAAGGTGTCCGTGCCAACGCCCGCTGGGACGCGATGCAAGGGTTCGGGAACAGCTTCCCGGTGGCAGCAGAACAGTCAATCGGCGATCGCTCGCGGCAATGACAAACCGCACACGGCCCACTGCCTGGTAGGCTCAAAATGCAAATTTTCGAAGAAAGACTGGAATGGTGGAGCCAAGGGGAATCGAACCCCTGACCTCTACAATGCCATTGTAGCGCTCTCCCAACTGAGCTATGGCCCCATGTTCCATATGAGAGCCGGTTTGGGTGCCGGCGTCGATGGAGGCGGGTTATAGTCACACCTCCACACAAGATCAAGCAGAAAATATCAGGATCTTTTCTGCCGCTTGTGGAAAAGCCCGGACAGACTGAAAAGCCTGTCCGGACAATAGCTTAGCGATCCGTATCTTCGTCGATTTCGACGCGGATGCCCGGGACAGATTCTTCGTCTTCATCTTCATCGTCGATAAAGACGTCGTCGTCGTCGTCACTATTTTCGTCGTCGTCGAGATCGACGTCCGTATCTTCCAGATCCGGCACATCGTCGTCGCCGCCTTCCGCTTCCGCATCGGCCTCTTCCAAGGTCACGATTTCCGGAGCTGCGACATCGTCTTCTTCTTCATCGTCTTCCGGCGTCTCTTCGACCTTCGCAGCCTTCGCGGCACGGGAGGTCATGACCGCCTCGAACACCGTGCCGCATTTCGGGCAGGTGACCGGGTTCCGGTTGAGATCGTAGTATTTGGCGCCGCAGCTCGGGCAGAGCCGCTTTGTGCCAAGTTCAGGTTTTGCCACTGTGCTCACCCTTCTTCGTTATGCAATCGACTTGAATTCGTGGGCCGCCCCATAGCCTCAAGCCGTTCCGGTGTCAAAGGCAAATCAATCGAAAAACATTCTTCGGATTATTGTTCTGCACGTTGTGACTCAAATTTCAAGCACCTGACCGCGTTACCCACACGCCCTGCAGACCGGCACACGTTTGAATCTGCTTGTCGTTCTGCCAATGCCGGGAAATTTTGCGAAGTTCGGATTCGGGTGGTCTGAACGGATGACGCAGGCGCATCCACATGATAGGACGTGTCACCTTTTGACAACCGATCCAATTTGCGGACATTGAAAATGTCACACGATTCTGCGCCCAAGCCTCTGACTTCCAGCCTGGGCAGCCCCTTGACCGGCACGATCCGCGTGCCCGGCGACAAGTCCATCTCCCACAGATCCCTGATGTTCGGCGCGCTTGCCGTCGGCCGTACCACCGTGAAGGGTCTGCTTGAATCGGAAGACGTGCTGGCCACGGCTGACGCCATGCGTGCTGTCGGCGCAACCATCACCAAGCTCGAGGACGGCAGCTATACCGTCGACGGGATCGGCCTCGGCAGCCTGCTTGAGCCGGAGCATGTCATCGACTTCGGCAATGCCGGCACCGGCGTGCGCCTGACGATGGGCATCTTCGGAAGCCACAACATCGCCGCTACATTTGTCGGCGACGCTTCCCTGTCCAAACGACCGATGGGCCGTGTACTCAATCCGCTGCGCGACATGGGTACCAACGTGATTGCCCGCGACGGCGACCGTCTGCCGGCGTCCATCCGCGGCCCGGAGCAGGCACTGCCGATCACCTATCGGGTGCCCATGCCTTCGGCGCAGGTCAAATCGGCCGTTCTGCTGGCCGGCCTCAATGCCGCCGGCGAAACCACCGTCATCGAACCGATCCCGACACGCGACCACACGGAAAAGATGCTGAAGGGTTTCGGCGCCGACATTTCCGTAACCGTGAACGAGGCCGGCGAGCGCGTGATCAAGCTGCAGGGCCAGCCTGAACTGAAGCCGCAGGACATTGACGTGCCTGGCGATCCTTCCTCGGCGGGCTTCCCCCTGGTGGCGGCATTGATCGTGCCGGGTTCGGACGTCGTCATCGAAAACGTTCTCCTGAACGAGCACCGCACCGGTCTCATCACCACCCTGATCGAAATGGGCGGCGATATTTCCATCGTCAATCGCCGCGAGACAGGCGGCGAGGAAGTGGGCGATCTGCATGTGAAGGCCAGCAAGCTGAAGGGCATCACTGTTCCGGCCGACCGGGCGCCGTCGATGATCGACGAATATCCGGTGCTGGCCATTGCTGCCGCATTTGCCGAAGGCGATACGTTCATGCCGGGGCTCGAGGAGCTGCGCGTGAAGGAATCCGACCGCCTGGCCGCTGTTGCCCGCGGGCTGGAAGCCAACGGCATCCCTTGTGTTGAAACCGACGACACGCTGACCGTGACCGGTGGTGCCGATGCGATCGGTGGCGGCACGGTGGTGACCCATCTCGACCACCGCATCGCCATGTCCTTCCTGGTGCTGGGCATGGCTGCCCACAAGCCGGTGACGGTTGACGACGGCGCTGTGATCGCGACCAGCTTTCCGACCTTCACCGGTCTCTTCGACGGCCTTGGCGCTAAGATTTCCGCAAACACCAGCGAGGCCGCATGATCATCGCAATCGACGGACCGGCGGCTTCCGGCAAGGGGACCCTCTCCCGCCGGCTAGCAGATCATTTCGGACTGCGGCACCTGGACACCGGGTTGACCTATCGCGCGGTTGCGGCCGCGCTTCTGGCCAATGGCCTGCCGCTTGGCGACGAAGGTGTTGCCATCGAGATTGCCCATAACCTCGATCTGGCCCAGATGGACAAGTCCGTCCTGTCGGCTCACGAGATCGGCGAAGCGGCGTCACGCATCGCGGTTCTCGGCGGCCTTCGCGACGAATTGGTGAAGCTGCAGCGGCGTTTCGCCCAGACGCCTCCCGGCGCCGTTCTCGACGGTCGCGACATCGGCACGGTGGTGTGCCCCGATGCAACAGTGAAGCTGTTCGTGACCGCCTCTCCCGAGGCCCGCGCAAAGCGTCGGACCGACGAGATGGTCTCCAAGGGGCAGGACGCGCAATATGCCGCCGTTCTGGAGGATCTCAAGCGTCGGGACGAACGCGATTCCAAGCGAACCGTGGCTCCAATGCGCCAGGCGGACGATGCGGTCTTGCTTGATACGACAGAAATGGATATAGAGACCGCGTTCCAGGCGGCTGTGGATATCATCTCCCGCGCCAGGGGTGCCTGATAAGGACAAGGGGTTCACCACCGGTGCGCCCCTGTTTGTGCATCCGGAACGCATGTGGCCTCAGGCCATCAGTTCTTTACGGAACGACCAGAGAATTTCGGCAGGGCGCCTTTTCCGGCGACCTGTGACGAGACCGGATTTTCCGCCTCTCGCCCCGCCGGCCCGCTTTCGATAGCGGCAGGATCAGCGGAAACCGCGATCCCGGGAGAAGGACAGATCCGGAGTGCAACACCAACCCGCCGGCGGCGCGCCTGAAGGCGCCAGGAGCATATATGTCTGATTACAATCCCTCCATGGAGGATTTCTCCGCTCTTCTCGAAGAGTCCTTCGTTCAGAACGACCTGTATGAAGGTGCCGTCGTAAAGGGCACCGTCGTCGCGATCGAAAAAGACCTGGCAGTCATCGACGTCGGTCTGAAGGTCGAAGGCCGCGTGCCGCTGAAGGAATTCGGCGCAAAAGGCCGTGACGGCGAAATGAAGGTCGGCGACGAAGTCGAGGTTTACCTGGAGCGCGTTGAAAACGCTCTTGGCGAAGCTGTTCTGTCGCGCGAAAAAGCTCGCCGCGAAGAAAGCTGGGTCCGCCTGGAAGTTGCTTTCGAAGCAAACGAAAAGGTCAACGGCCAGATCTTCAACCAGGTCAAGGGTGGTTTCACCGTCGATCTGGATGGCGCTGTAGCCTTCCTGCCGCGTTCGCAGGTCGATATCCGTCCGGTTCGCGACGTGACCCCGCTGATGCACACCCCGCAGCCGTTCCAGATCCTGAAGATGGACAAGCGCCGCGGCAACATCGTCGTGTCTCGCCGTGTCGTTCTGGAAGAAACCCGCGCCGAACAGCGTTCGGAACTGGTCCAGAGCCTGGAAGAAGGTCATACCGTGGAAGGTGTGGTCAAGAACATCACCGATTACGGTGCGTTCGTCGACCTCGGCGGTATCGATGGCCTGCTGCACGTCACCGACATCGCGTGGCGCCGCATCAACCATCCGTCGGAAGTTCTCACCATCGGCCAGACCGTCAAGGTGCAGATCATCCGCGTCAACCAGGACACGCATCGCATCAGCCTCGGCATGAAGCAGCTTGAAACCGATCCGTGGGATGGCATCGAAGCCAAGTACCCGATCGAAGCCAAGTTCACTGGCCGCGTGACCAACATCACCGACTACGGCGCATTCGTGGAACTGGAGCCGGGCATCGAAGGCCTGATCCACGTTTCCGAAATGTCCTGGACCAAGAAGAACGTCCATCCGGGCAAGATCGTTTCCACTTCTCAGGAAGTCGAAGTGATGATCCTGGAAGTCGACCCGGTCAAGCACCGCATCTCCCTGGGCCTCAAGCAGACCCTGCAGAACCCGTGGGATGCATTTGCCGAGCAGTTCCCGATCGGCACCGAAGTCGAAGGCGAAGTCAAGAACAAGACCGAATTCGGCCTGTTCATCGGCCTCGACGGCGACGTGGACGGCATGGTTCACCTCTCCGACCTCGACTGGAACCGCCCGGGCGAGCAGGTTATCGAAGAGTTCAAGAAGGGCGACATGGTCAAGGCCGTCGTTCTGGATGTTGACGTCGACAAGGAGCGTATCTCCCTCGGCATCAAGCAGCTTTCCGGCGACCCGATGGAATCGGGTGCAGCTGGCGAACTGCGCAAGAACTCCGTCGTGACCTGTGAAGTCATCGAAATCAAAGACGGCGGCCTGGACGTCAAGATCGCAGACAGCGACCTGACTGCCTTCATCCGTCGCGCCGACCTGTCCCGCGATCGCGAGGAACAGCGTCCGGAGCGTTACTCCGTTGGCGACAAGTTCGATGCCCGCATCACCCAGTTCGACAAGAAGACCCGTCGGGTCACCGTGTCGATCAAGGCTCTCGAGATCGCAGAAGAGAAGGAAGCTGTCGCTCAGTACGGCTCTTCCGACAGCGGTGCGTCCCTCGGCGACATCCTCGGTGCAGCTCTGAAGCAGCAGTCCGAAGACTAAGATTTTCGTCTCTCTCACGAGAGTTGAAAGCGAAAAGCCCGGCAGCAATGCCGGGCTTTTTGTTTCTGCGTTGCGAGGGGGTTAGTGTAGGCAACGCGCCCTCCAACTTACGCCCCAAATGGGGAATGCGGCCAGCTCCGACGTGCACTAGCTTCCGGTCATGCCACCATCTGGAGCAAGAGCATGTTCGACTGGTATGACCTGCGTAATTTCCTGGAAGACAATCTGATCGTCAGCATATTCGTCGGCATTGCCTTCGCAATTGCCATTGTCTGGGCGGTGGTCGTGTTCGTCCAAGCCCGCGGCGGCGGGTTCAAGGCTGTTTCAGCCAGCCTCTTTGCGACAATCGTTTCCCTGTTCTATCTCGTGATGGCTTTCGCTCTGGGCTCGTTTGCCGAGCCTCTGGTCATCATGCCCTATTTCGCCGTTCTCGCCGCGCTCAAGTCCATGGCCGTCGCCTGGCGTATCGGCGCACGTTGATACCAAGTTCCACACGGATGACGTCAAACCGGCCTGGCGCGTTACGCCTATGCTGGGAAACGCAGACTTAGCGCCGCTCTTTCAGAATGCCCTGAAAATAGCTCGACAATGCTTCATAGGCATCCAGCGGCAATACCTCGGCGACGTATTGATCGGGCCGGACGATGACCAAACAGCCTTTATCCCGGTCAATGCCGCGCATTTCGAAAATGTCGTTGCCGCTTTTGAGATCCGGGCAGAACATCTTTTCATAGTCCCTCAACCCGTAGCGGCCTTTTGCCGGTAGCAGCAGTGACGGCATGCGCCCAAGGGCCAGATCGCGATGGTTTTGCTGGAAGACTGCGCGAAGATCGATAACCGCGTCTATATCTTCACCTGCCGCCGTATGACGCAAAACCGGTGAGCTCTGATCGTCTTTCAGAAAGTTACATAGACGACGGATAGCCGACGTTTCCGCTGCCGGGTCGCCTTTATCGGCAAAGGCGAAGATCCGCCAGCGACCGTCCGCCTTTACGACATGGCCCAGCTGTACCGGCTTGGCGTCGGCAAGACGAACGACAGGGGCGGAATGAAACCGCATGCCGATCTGGAAACCTTCCGCCAATTGCTGATGCGCACCGTCACCCGTCAACAGGGACGGGAGATAGCGCGAGGCTGTGCCGGCGGTATAACGGCCATGCTGCACAAAGTATTTCTGAACTTCAGCCGGTTCGACGCCATCGGGATTGCTTTCCGATCTCACCGGCGCGCTGACAAGCTTTGCCCATTCCCGGTCAAAATCGATCAGGTTCTGCGCAATCGCCTGGCGTTCGGCCGAATAGCTGGCAAGCAGGTCCGGTTCACTCAGTCCCTTCAGTACGTGTGCGAGTTTCCAGCCAAGATTGAACGTGTCCTGCATGGAGACGTTCATGCCCTGCCCTGCCTTCGGACTGTGCGTGTGGCAGGCATCGCCTGCAATAAAAACGTGAGGCAAGCGGCCCGGAGCACCTTCTGCCGGAACATCATCGAACTTGTCGCAAAGCCGCTGACCGATTTCGTAGACCGACCACCAGGCGACTTCCTTCACGTCGAGAGAATAGGGATGAAGGATGCGTCCGGCTGCGGCGATCAGATGATCGACCGTAATGTTCCGGTTTGCGACCCGTTCGTCCGGCCGCAACTTGTCAAGTTCGACATAGATGCGGACCAGATATCCGCCTTCACGCGGAATGATCAGGATGCTGCCTTCACTGGCCGACTGCACCAACGCCTTGAAGCGGATATCCGGGAAGTCCGTCACGGCAAGAACGTCCATCACGCCCCAGGCCTGATTGGCACTGTCGCCCTTCAACTCGCGGCCCAGCGCCCTGCGCACGGAACTGCGGGCGCCGTCGCAACCGACAACGTATCTTGCGCGTACCGTTTCCGTTTCACCTTCGTGTCCGGGGTCCATGCGTTCCAGCTGAACCGTAACCGGCCACTCCTGCCCTGCTGCAACCGCCATATCCAGATCGACCAGCCGGCGGGAGTAGTTGGGCTCCAACCTGTTTGGCGAGTTGCGCATGATCTCGAGATAAAAGTCGTGAACGCGCGCCTGGTTCAAAATGACATGCGGAAACTCGGACAGACCGTCCTCGACATCCTGAACTCTGCCGCTGCGGGCGATCGTGTCCGGAGACGCCGGATCCGGTTTCCAGAAAGTGGTCTCGTTGACCCAGTAAGCTTCCTTTTCCAGTCGCTCGGCAAAGCCGAACGCCTCGAACATTTCCATTGTCCGGCAGGCGACACCATCCGCCTGGCCAAGCTGCAGGGGGCCGGCTTTCTGCTCCACGATACGGGTTCGGATGTCCGGGAATGCCGCAAGTAGAGCGGCAAGCGTCAGGCCCGCGGGACCGCAACCGACAATGAGGACATCGACTTCTTCCGGCAGGCTGTCTGTGTTGGCCAGGGCAGTGGCGTCGGCATTAGGTTCATGAATGACCGGATCACCGGTCTTGAAGCCGTCGAGATGAAATTGCATGAAACCGTCTCCTCCGCCACATTCCGGCAGTTTGGCAACCGGCCCTCCTTCTTGGGAGAGGCCGGCGCCAGCATGATGGGGCCACGCGAAAGCTGCCGGTGTTCAAGCCCGGACTTTCTTGCCGCATTGCGGGTCTTTCGCGTTTGACAATTCCGCCGCGATGTCCAAACAAACATCGACAACGGATTAATTAGAAAGCATACTGATTATCAGCATGCTGTCAAATATAATCAGCATACTTCCTTTTTTGAAATCCCTGGAGGCGGCGATGCGAAACCTTGAACAGATGCCCGGACACCTGATCCGCCGTTTGCAGCAGATCGCAGTGGCGGTGTTTCATACGGAAGTGGATGCCGTCGGATTCGACATGACGCCGGTGCAATTCGCAGCGCTGGTCCGGGTGGCGGAAAACCCGGGCATCGATCAGATAACGCTGGCAGGCCTGATTGCCTATGACCGGACCACGATTGCCGGCGTAGTCGACCGGCTGGTGCAGAAGGGCTTCCTGTCACGCGCCGTGAGCGAAAAGGACAGGCGCGCGAAGGTGCTTCACATGACGGACGCCGGAACCGATGCGCTGTCGCGGCTTTGCCCTGCGGTGGAAAAGGCGCAACAGGTGATGCTAAGCGGGCTCGACCGCCAAGAGGCTGACGATTTCATGCGTCTCTTGCAAAAGGCAACAGAGGCGGTCAACGACCTCAGCCGCGCGCCACTGCGTTCCGGTTCCAAGGCCGCGGAAAAAGACTGACTGGCCTGCGAAGGTTCAGCATCAAGACCGCAACAAGCGGTGACTATTTCCCTGCCCAGAAATCCGCCTGCAGGCCGGCCGCTTCCTCTTCCAGAAGCGGACCGACAACCTCCACCTTGCGTTGCCCCGCCGCAAACACCGTTCTGCAGGGCAGATCGAGTGTCGGATTTTCCTCGTGATCGCCCGTCTGTTCCTTCAGGGACTTTTCGGTCTGGCCGAAGACGACCCGACCAATGCCCGCCCAGTATACGGCACCGGAGCACATGGCGCACGGCTCTGCCGACGTGTACATGGTGCATCTTTCCAGAAAATCCGGGCGCCAGCGCTTGCTTGCCCGTGTCGCCAGCAGCCTTTCGGCGTGGGCGGTCATGTCCTGCCCTTCAGCGGAATAACCGTTACCCTGCTCCATCAGAACCTCTCCGTCCGGACCTGCCAGCAGGCAGCCAAATGGATGATCGCCCGTTTCCCGCGCCTGTCGCGCGATTTCGAATGCCCGGCGCAACAGCGCGATATCTTTGTCGTCATGAGTATCGGTCACGCAAGGCTCCTTTGATTTCTTCCCCCCTGAAGGGAGCATGAACACGCTCACCCCGCAAGACTTTGCAAACAGTCAGTCACGTTGAACAGAAACACATCAAAAGACTGGCAATTTAAAAGGCAACTGCTGAAATATTGGCCTCTTGATCACTATTCTCGCGGTTTCATCTTGAGGCTTTCTTGACAAAAATCGCGCACCGGTTTCCCGTAGAGGTCGAGTAGAAGCGGTGGAGCCCAACGGTTCCGACATTGCTCATCTTTCAGTTGATCGACGATGCCCGGCACGAACGCGCCCGCATCCAAGACCAGGAGATGAGAATGCCGGCCGAAGACAACAAAACGCTCCCGCCACTCGAAAACCTTCCAGAGAAAGTACAGCGAAAGGGTGTGCCGATGCGCATGTTTGACGGTAAGTCGTTGGTTGTTGCCATGGCGGCAATGGTTGGGTCGTTTCCGGCGGCTGCGGCCGATCTCGTGACCTATCAGCTCGACTGGTTGCCCGGCGGTGACAAGGCGCCGATCTATGTCTGTATTCAGGAAGGCTTCTGCGAAGAAGCCGGTCTCGAGATCAAGATCGAACCGGGGCGCGGGTCTTCCGAGGCCATCACAAAGATCGCCACGGGGGCATCGGACATCGGTTCCGCGGGCATGGGCGCCCTGATGGCAGCCAAGGCGACCGAAGGCGTGCCGGTGACCGCGGTCATGACCATCTTCAACATGGGACCGCACGCCTTCTACACCACCAAGGACAGCGGCATTGCCTCGATCAAGGATGTCAAAGGCAAGAAGATCGCGACTTCGCCTTTCACCTCCTCCAACGTGTTCCTGCCGCTGGTTCTGGCCGACAACGGATTGTCGGAAGAAGATATCACCCTGACCAAATCCGACCCTGGCGCGTTGGGGCCGCTGCTGATGACCGGCCAGTCGGACGCGATCATCGCCTGGCTGACCGATGTCTCGCGCTATTCCGGCCAGGCGGCGGAGGCCGGCAAGGAACTGGTCGTGCTGCCCTGGGCTGACGCAGGTCTTGAGCTTTATTCCGCATCGCTTGTCGCGGGCGACACGTTCCTGGAGGAGCGCCCGGACGTCGCCAAGCGCTTCGTTGCGGCCTTCAAGAAGTCCCTCGAATTTGCCTACGCAAACCCGGACAAGGCGGCTGCGGCAGTTTCCGCACAGGTGCCGGAACTTTCGGCGGAAGACGTCAAGGGATCCTGGCTGGATGCGTCCAAGCTCGCCTTCAACGATGTCACTGAAAAATTCCCGCTCGGCACAATCGATGCCGACAGGCTGGCGGCGACATGGACCCGCGTTGCCGCGGCGCAGGATCTGGACCCGGCATCCCTGAAACCTGAAGACGCTGTCAACCGCTCGTTCCTGCCGGCAGCGGAGTAACCCTCAAGTGGCACTCACCAACAACGCGATCAGCTTTTCCTCGGTCGGTCAGACGTTTCTGACCGGCTCGGGATCCGTCACCGCCCTGGACGGGGTCACCGTGACCATCGCTCAGCATGAGTTTGTAGCAGTGCTCGGTCCATCCGGATGCGGAAAATCAACCTTGCTGAGGCTGACCGCCGGACTGATGAAACCTTCAAAGGGAACGGTGAGTGTCTTCGGCAAAGAGGTGACGATGCCGAGGGACGATGTCGGCATCGTCTTCCAGAAACCGACATTGCTTCCCTGGGCCAACGTAGAGGACAACGTCGTCTTTCCGGTTCGCCACAAATACGGACGGGTGACGACGGAGGACCGCGAACAGGCCCGCACTATCATCGAGACCGTCGGCCTGAAAGGATTTGAAAAGCGGCTGCCGTCGGAACTTTCCGGCGGCATGCAGCAACGGGTCGGCATTGCCCGGGCTCTGTTTCTCAATCCGGACATTCTTCTGATGGACGAACCGTTTTCAGCGCTTGATGCACTGACCCGCGATGCCATGGGCTTTGAACTTCTTCGGTTGTGGCAAGCAAGTCCGAAGACAGTCCTTTTCATCACCCACTCGATTCCGGAAGCCGCGCTGCTGGCCGACAGGATCCTTGTGCTCAGCGAGCGCCCCGGCCGCATCATCGCGGACCTGCAGGTGCCGACCGCCCGTCCGAGAGACGAAAGCGCGCTGAGAACGCCGGAGATGCAGGATTTCTCGGCCGAACTCCGCTCGCTGCTGATCAGAAAGGAGGCCGCCTGATGACTGTCAGCGAAACACAGGACACCGCCGCGGCCAAGACCACCCCAAAGCCCGAGCGTCTGGAGCGGCCGTTGCCGCTTTCCGAAAAGCTGCTCCGGATGCCTGTCGTACTTCCCCTGATCACCTTTCTCCTGATCCTGGTCATCTGGGAAGCCGGGACACGGCTGTTTTCCGTTCCCTCTTTCGTGCTGCCCGCCCCTTCCCGCATTCTGGGCGGATTTGAAAGTGTTACAGCCGGACGCTGGATGGAGCATATCTGGGCAACGCTTCGGGTCGCCCTCATCGGCTATGCGGTTTCGTTTGTCATTTCACTGCCGATTGCCGTCGGCCTTGCAAAATCACGGCTGCTCTCTGGGGCATTCTATCCCTTGCTCGTGGTCATCCAATCCGTCCCGGTCGTCGCCGTCGCACCCATCATCATCGTGGTGCTGGGCACCGGTGATGCTCCACGCGTCGTCATCACCTTCATGATCTCGTTCTTTCCGCTGGTCGTTTCCATGACGACAGGTCTGGCCGCCACGCCGCCGGAGCTGATCGAATTGTCCAGGTCGCTGCGCGCGCCGTCCTTCCGGGAGATCACGCAGATCCGCTTGCCCTATGCGACGCCTTACATCTTCTCGGGCATGAAGATTTCGATCACGCTTTCGGTCATCGGCGCTGTCGTTTCCGAATTCGTCGCCGCCGAAAAAGGCATCGGCTACTTCATCCAGTTCTCCACGTCGATGTTCAAACTGCCCCAGGCCTGGGCCGGACTGGTCATCCTCGTCGTGATGTCTCTTGTCCTGTTCCAGCTTGTCAGCCTCGCGCAGCGGATCTTCTTTCCCTGGTCACTGCCGAAGGGACAGAAATGACGAGCTTCCTGATCAACAACATTGACTACGGCCTCACCGGAACCAGGGAGGGAGAGCGCCTCAGTGGTGCAATCCGCGTTCACGACGGCAGGATTGCGGAAATCGGCCACCTGCAGCCCCTAGAAGGCGAACGGATTGTCGATGCGAGCGGATGCGTGGTGACACCGGGTCTGGTGAACACCCATCACCATCTATTCCAGTCTGTCCTGAAGGCCGTGCCGGAAGGCATGAATGCGCCACTTGACGACTGGCTCATGAACGTTCCCTACAGCTACTGGCCGCGGATCGACGAGGAAACCCTTCGCGTATCGGCCAGGATCGGACTGGCAGAACTGCTTCTCACCGGAACGACAACTGTCTGCGATCATCACTACGTCTATTCCGACCATTATGACTACGATCCTGCGGACGTGCTTTTTGAAGAAGCGGAAGCGCTTGGCATCCGTTTCGTCCTGGCCCGGGGTGGTGGAACGAAAGGCCGGTCTTTTCCCGATCCGAGCCTGCCGCCGTCACCAAGCGAGCCACTGGACAAATTTCTGGCAAGCATCGAGCGGACTGCAAACCGCTGGCATGACCCGTCCCCAGGTTCCAGCAGGCGGGTTGCTGTCGCACCGACCACACCGACGTTCAATGTCGATGCGGGAGAGCTTGCCGACATCGCCCGCTTTGCCCGCGGCAAGGGCCTGCGCCTTCATTCGCATCTTTCGGAAAACCGGACCTACGTGGACTTCACCCTGGCGAAATACGGCAAGCGACCGGTTGATTGGCTTGCCGAGCAGCAGTGGCTCGGGCCGGATGTCTGGTTTGCCCATCTGGTGGAATGCGACCGGGACGAGGTGCGCATGCTCGCAGAAACCGGAACCGGGATGGCGCACTGTCCGCAAGCAAATGCAAGGCTTGGCTCAGGCATTGCTCCAGCTGACATCCTGCACGACCTCGGCGGCCGAGTTTCGCTGGCGGTAGATGGCGCAGGCGCGAACGAGGCCGCCGACATGGGCGCTGCCCTCTACAGCGCCTTCGCGCTGCACCGAGCGACAAAGGGCGTGCAGGCATTGCAAGCTGAAAGCCTCCTCAACTGGGCAACCGAAGGCGGCGCCAAGGTGCTCGGCTTTGAGGAGATCGGCGTGCTGCGTCCCGGCATGATCGCCGACATTGCCGTTTTCGACATTTCCGCCCCTCGCAACATGGGTCTTCACGATCCGGCCCTTGCTCCCGTGCTGACGGGTGCCGCAAGCCTGCGCCACAGCTTTGTCGGCGGGCAGCAGATCGTCCAGGACGGTTCCATCCCCGGACTGGACCTGGCAGGGCTCGGTTCGGACGCAAGGCGTGTTACCCGGCAACTGATCGAACGCAGAAAGGAAATGACGGCGCTTTCACGGGCCGCGCCGCCCAGGCCTGATGGCAAATCGCCTGCATCGGGCAGGCACATTCTTATGTGGAGTAGAAGCTGTCAGTGCCCATGAGCACGGGTCATTGCTCCCGGACCTCTTTCTCAAGGAGAACGGAAATATGAGCACCTCTGCATCTTATGGTCTCGTTGAACTGGAAAAGGAAAAAGGCTTCGGCGGCGTCGGTGAGACGGTCGACCGGTCAATTCCCCAGATCGACATGTCGGATTTCTTTTCGCGCAAGGCAGAGATCACCGAGGATCTGTGGGCAGCGGCGACGGACATCGGCTTTTTTCAGCTACGCAACCACGGCATCCCGCAGGAACTGATCGACGAGGCTTTTCGCCTGTCGGCCGGCTTCTTCGACCTGCCGGCCGAGACGAAGGAACAATATCCGCTTCGGCCCGGCACCAATGCAGGCTGGGAATTCAAGGCGCAGGTCCGCCCTTCAACCGGTACTGCCGACCAGAAGGAAAGCTACCAGATCACCCTGCCGCGCATGACAGGTCTCTGGCCGACCGGCGAAGAACTGTCCGGCTTCAAGGCGACCATGCTGGCATTCGAGCGGCACAACTGGGCGCTGGCGATGAAGGTTCTGTCCTGCTTTGCCGACAAGCTGCAGTTTCCGCCGGACTTCTTCACCGACGGGCACGATCCCCTGACACCGGAATACCAGTCGACCCTCCGGCTGATCCATTATCTGGGCATGGAAGATGCCAAGCCAGAGGACTTCAAGTTCTGGCGGGCCGGTGCCCACACCGACTTCGACTGCCTGACACTGCTGCACCAGAAGGCAGGCCAGGGCGGGCTACAGCTTTGCCCGGGCAAGGACAGCCAGGGCCGGGCGATTGCCTGGACCGACGTGCCCCCGCTGGAAGGCGTTATCACCTGCAACATCGGCGACATGCTGATGCGCTGGTCGGACGACAAGCTTCTGTCAAACCTTCACCGGGTGCGTATGCCCAAGCCGGAGGAATATCTCGGCCCTCGCTACTCGATGGCCTATTTCGCCCAGGCCAACATGGATACGGTGCTTGCAGGGCCGGAAGGCAAGTATGAGCCGATGACGGCGCATGACTATATCCAGATGCGGCTAGGTGCGAATTTCGGCAAGAAATAGCGGCGCAATCGCCATCCGACAAAGAAGAACCACGGCGCCGGAGCCATCTTTTGAAACGATCGGCGTCGTGGCTGCACCATTTCAGCCATGATTTGTCCGCGAAACTATCCAGAAGCTGACGATCCGGCAGACTTTACTTTTGCTGCCCGTCCTTTAGGCTTGGTTTCACGACGAGCACCCGCCAACGAAACGCGGCCTCAAAACTCACCCAACAGACAGAATTGCGAAACGCTCCATGACCGAAGCCAAAAGCGGCGACACGGTTCGTCTTCATTATAAGGGCACGCTGGACGACGGCTCCGTCTTCGACAGCTCCGAAGGACGCGACCCGCTGGAATTCACCGTTGGATCCGGCCAGATCATTCCGGGTCTCGACCAGGCCATTCCCGGCATGAAGGTTGGCGACGAGAAGACGGTTCGCATCGAACCCGATAGCGCCTACGGTCCCCACAATCCGGCCGCACGCCAGGCTGTTCCGCGGACCAACATTCCGGCCAACATCCCGCTGGAAGTCGGCATGCAGCTGCAGGCGCAGACAGAGAACGGCCAGATGATGACCGTGACCGTGATCGAGATTTCCGAAAACGAAGTCATTCTGGACGCCAACCACCCGTTGGCCGGCAAGGTGCTGACGTTCGAGATCCAGCTGACAGGGATCAACTGAGGCCCACCGGTTCCGGTTTAGCTGGCAGTGGCAAAGTCAGAAGCCGATTTCGGCTCCCTGATGAGGTCTGAACGCTGAAAAGACAAAAGCCCCGCGGTTCGCCGCGGGGCTTCTTTTTTCACGCACCGGCGCTGCAAGCCGGCGCGCGAAAATGTCAGACCATGCTTCAGTCCATATAGACGCTGTCGTTGGCTTTCTGGACCTCGGTCTTGAACAGGCCAAGCAGTTCGTTGGCTTTCGGGTCGAGGTTTTCAGCCACGTGCGTTTCGAAAGCCGGCTGGGCCGCTGCAGCCATGGACGCGCGCTGGTCGGCGGTGAGAGCGGTCACTTCCATCTTGTCCATCAGGCCCGCCAATCCCCTGTCGGAGGCTTCGATGATGCGCGACAGGCCACGGCTGGCGGTTACGCAGCTTTCCGCGGCATAGCGCAGGGTCTTCTGCTGCTCTTCGCTCAATCCTTCGAAGAAGTCCCGGTTGACCATGAACGTGTAGGGCGAGAACAGGTGGTTGGTCAGCGTCATGTACTTCTGAACCTCGGAGAAGTTCGCGAAGGAAATGATCGGCACCGGGTTCATCTGACCGTCGATGACGCCTGTCTGCAGGCCGGAATAGACCTCGCCCCAGGATAGCGGATAGGCCTGCGCGCCAAGCGCCTGAATGATGGTCTGGTGAGACGGCAGCGTCATGGTGCGGATGCGGATGCCGTCAAAATCGTCGAGCGACGCGATCGGGTGCTTGGAATTGGTAACAGCGAAGAACCCGCCCGTGTCCGGGAAACCGAGCACCACAACATCTCCAAGGGCTTCTTCGATGTCGGCAGCCAGAGCCTTGCCGAAATCACCGTCGAAAACCGCGTAGGTGGCGGCGTTGTCGGCGAAGGCGAACGGCAGGTTCAAAACGTCGATGCGTGGGTAGTAGCTAGCCAGCGCGCCGGTGGACGTCAGTGTTGCCTGGATGATGCCGTCGCGCACATGCTGCACATGCTCGGCAGCCGAACCGAGCTGGTTGGAACCGAAGACCTCCACTTCGACGGCACCGTTGGTGTCTGCGTTGACGATGTTGGAGAACACCGCGGTGCAGGCATGAGCCGGATTTTCGAACGGGTCGGTCTTGTTGTCGTGTCCGAACTTCAACACCTTTCCATCTGCCAGCGCGCTGCCGGCCATAAGCGCAGCGGTCAGCCCGACCGCCAGTCCCTTTGCGAACTTCTTCATGATTTTCTCCATTCCTCTGTCAGGTTGTTTTTTTGTTATTGGGCAAACCCGAGAGCACGCGGCAGCATCATGGCCGCGCTTTCCCAGAAGGCGAACAGGAACAGCACAGCCACCTCTGCGACCAGGAACGGCCCCAGCTTGATGGCAATCCGTTCCAGTTTCTCACCGGTGACCGATGAGAGAACGAACAGGCACGCGCCGACAGGCGGCGTCATCAGCGAGATGTTGAGTGCCAGAACGAAGATGATCCCCGCATGGATCGGCTCCAGACCCACCTGAGCGGTGAGCGGAACAAGAACCGGTGCCAGGATGATCAGGATGGCGGTGATATCCATGACCATGCCGACGATCAGCAGAAGTCCGATGATGATGGCGATGACCGCATAGCGGTTGTCGGCCAGACCCAGGATGGTCTCGGCCAGCATCTGGGGGATTTTTTCAAAGCTCATCCACCAGCCGAGGATGCCGGCAAAGGCGATGATGACGAAGATCACGCCGGTGATGCGCGCGGTGCGCACGAGCATCTGGTAAAGTGCGGGCAAGGTCAGCGTACGGTAGACGAATGCACCGATGAAGAGTGCATAGGCGACTGCAATGGAAGCAGCTTCCGTCGGCGTGACGACACCGCCGAGAATACCTCCCAGGATGATCACCGGCATCAGCAGTGCGGTAATTGAGGAAACGAAGACCTGCCAGATTTCCTTAAGATTGGCCCGGCGCTCCGCCTTGGGCAGGCTGTTGCGGGCCGCACCAAGGGTAATGACGGCCATGCAGACACCGCAGATGACGAGACCTGGCAGAATGCCTGCGGCGAACAACCCACCAATGGAAACGCCCATGAGCGAGCCGTAGACAACCATCAGACCGGACGGCGGGATGGTCGGTCCGATGATCGAACCGGCCGCCGTTACGGCGCACGCGTAATCGCGCTTGTAGCCTTCCTTGACCATGGCGGGCACCAATGTGCGCCCGAAGGCCGCCGCATCCGCCGTTGCCGAACCCGTTAGCCCCGCAAAGAACACGGAGGCGAGCATATTTGTGTGGGCCAGCCCACCCCGGAAATGGCCGACCAGCACCTGGGCCAGCTTCACCAGCCGGTCGGTGATGCCCGTCTGGTTCATGATTTCGCCGGCCAGAATGAAGAACGGCATCGCCAGAAAGGGGAAGATGTTCAACCCGTTGAAGATACGGCTCGGCCCGATGGCCAGGAACTGGTCACCGCCCATATGAATGAGGCCGATGACGCCGGCCGCGCCAATGGCAAAGCCGATAGGCATGCCGAGCAGGACAAATCCGATGAAGACAGCGGCTACGATCATGCTGCGGCCTCCGCAAACGGAGGATTGTCGAGATGCGTGCCGTTGTCCCGGATCATCGCCAGAACGGTCTGGATCGAGGCAAGGGCTGCGGCGGCCGGGATTGCCGCATAGAACGGCTGCAGACTGATACCGAAGATCATGGCCTGCCGCTTGGCGCCGCTTTGCGCGAAACCGAGCCCGTACCACAGCACGTAGAGAAACAGCGCCAGAACGCAGAGATCAATCGCCATCAGCACAATGCGGCGCAACGACACCGGCACGCGCATGATGGCAGCCGTCAGTCCGATATGGTCCCGTCTGGCGATGCCGGACGAGACGGCCAGCATGGCTGCCCAGATCATCAGGTAGCGCGCCAGGATTTCCGGCCAGGGCAACTGCCAATGAAAGAAGTAGCGATCAACCACGCCGAGCCAGACATCAAGCACAAGCAGTGCCATCAGCAAGGCTATTACAGCCTCGACGCCCGTATTCAGCCTGGCACTGGTTCTGGCAGCCCACTCGCGCATAATCCCTCCACCGAAATGTACCTTAATTACATTTTCAGAGCAGAAATTGCGTTTCGTCAAGCGTATTTTGTTTTTAAATTACATTTCTCGCGTAAATGAGGCTATGATCAGGCGCTGATTGACGATTTTGTGTAATCAAATTACAAATCCCGCAACCAGGGAGACATGTGTGCAGGCAAAGATCCGAACCCCGACCGGCGACAATACAAACGGCCATGCCGCTATCGATCTCATTTCCGCACTCCGCGATCACGCCGGCCAGTTTCCGGCGCGGGAACAAAAGGTTGCGGACTACGTGCAAAAGCATCTGTCCGCGATTTCGGACATGACGATCGCCGAACTGGCAAAAGCCTGCGGCGTCAGTACACCGACCGTCGTTCGCTTTTGCAGGACACTCGGCTGTGACGGTTTCCGAGAATTCAAGCTGCGACTTGCACAGAACCTGGCCGTCAGCCTGCAGTATATTTCCGCGCCATCGACTACCGAACAGGTTGCCAGCGAAACGGCGATCGACCGCGTTCTGGGCGCGCTTTATGCGACCGCCAATGTCATGCGGCAGCAGGTCGATCCGGCCGTTATCGAGCGGGCCGTCGAAAAGATCGCCAAATGCCGGCAGCTTCTCACCGCCGGGATCGGCGGTGGGTCGACGATGGTGGCCGGTGAAGCGGCGAGCCGCTTTTTTCGCCTCGGTATCCCGTCTGTCGCCCTGCACGACAGCTACCTTCTGCAGATGCGCGCGGCGACGCTCGGGCCCGACGACGTTCTGCTGTGTGTCTCCGCCAGTGGCGAAGCGGATGAACTGGTCAGCGCGGCCGAGATTGCCGGCGGATATGGAGCCACCACAATCGCGATCGCACCGAAAGGCTCCCGCCTTGCGATGATTTCCAAGATCCCCATCCTGGTCGATCTTCCCGAGGACCCGGACATCTTCAAGCCCACCGCCTCGCGATACGCGCACCTGGTGATTGTCGACGCCATCGCCATGACGGTCGCGCAGGTCCGGGCCGCCACCACAAGCGAAAACCTGCGCCGGATCCGCTCTTCCCTGACCGCCTTCCATGGCCGTACCGGACCTCAACCTCTGGGCGATTGAGCCTCATGAACACACGAAACTGTGCCGGCTTGCCAGAAACCGCCGCAATCTGATGTGAAACTGAGAGAAGCCGATTGCATTTCTTACAACGGTCACCCTATGTATGTTATTGGTTTTCATAAGCTCTTGTCGGGGACATCGTATTCATGTCGGTAGATGTTGACGCGCTGGTAGACAGACGGCGCCTCAGACGCAAAGTGACCTTCTGGCGGATCGCGACTTTTGTCGTCATCGCCGCGGCACTGATCGGGGGGCTTATCTACGTCTCCGGGGCTTCGGAATTGTCCAAGCGGACGGCGCATATCGCGCGCATCCCGATCGAAGGCGTCATCCTCGAAAGCCGCAAGACCCTGCAAATGATCGAGAAGATCGGCAAGTCCGATGCGGTCAAGGGCGTGGTGATCTCCATCAATTCTCCCGGTGGCAGCACAACCGGCGGCGAAGCGCTGTATGAAGCGCTGCGCAAACTTTCCGAAAAGAAGCCGGTGGTTGCCGAAATACGAACCATCGGAACCTCCGCGGGCTACATGATCGCCCTTGCCTCCGATCACATCGTCGCGAGATACAATTCCATCACCGGCTCCATCGGCGTGCTGTTCCAGTTCGGCAATATCAGCAAACTGATGGAAACGGTCGGCGTGGAAATGGATGCGGTCAAGAGTGCTCCGCTGAAGGCCGAGCCCGACTTCTATTCCCAGACGAGCCCCGAGGCGCGCGCCATGCTGCAAAAGCTCGTCGACAATTCCTACGACTGGTTCGTTTCACTGGTCGCCGAGCGGCGATCTCTCGACATGCCCAGGGCCAAGGAACTTGCAGACGGCCGCATTCTGACGGGCCACGATGCCCAGACGGAAAAGCTGATCGATGCCATTGGCGGCGAAGATGTCGCAATCGACTGGCTCGTAAGCGAGAAGGGCGTTCCGAAAGATCTTCCAGTCGTCACCTGGAGCGCCAACGAAAATCTGGAAGAGCTGCCGTTTTCCTCCCGGGTCTCGCGAGAGTTCGGAAAAGGCATCGGATCGGCCCTTCTGGAGCCGGTTAGTGAAGCTAAGGGGCTGATTCCACGAGGGCTTACGCTTGACGGGCTGGTATCCGTTTGGCAGGCTTCTGACGCGGCAGACAATAATCCGTAAGCGAGGGGGCACTTCATGATCAAATCTGAGCTGGTTCAGCATATCGCCGAACAAAATCCGCATCTCTATCAGCGGGACGTTGAGAACATCGTCAACGCCATCTTGGATGAGGTTACCGAAGCGCTCATGCGCGGCGACCGGGTGGAGTTGCGCGGCTTCGGCGCGTTTTCCGTCAAGAACCGCCCCGCTCGCGTCGGCCGCAATCCGCGCACCGGTCAAAAGGTGGAAGTGGACGAAAAGTTCGTGCCCTTCTTCAAAACCGGCAAGGAAATGCGTATACGGTTGAACGATGGTGTGGACCACGGCGACGACTGATTGCGTTTGCCACGGCACGCCATTTAAAATCGACTTCTGATCTGGCCAAAACCGGGAGAACCCAGTGACCCGTTTCCTCAAGAACGTGATCTTGTTCGTTATCGCGGTTGTCCTGATCCCGTTGTCGGTGGCGAACCGGCACACGGTCTCCCTGTCGCTCAATCCCCTCGACCCGCAGGACCCGCGCCTGACGATCCCGGACATTCCGCTGTTCTGGATCATCTTCGCAAGTCTGGGTGTCGGCATCATCGTCGGTGGACTTGGCGCATGGGCCAAACAGGGCCGCTGGCGCAAGGAAGCACGCGTGAAGCGCCGGGAAGCCGCGAAATGGCACAAGGAAGCCGACCAGCTGCGGGAAATGAACACCGCAGGTCAGCCGGCATCCAATCTCAAGGGACTGGCAGGACCGGGCAACCGCAACGCCGCCTGACCGGCCGACATTACCATGCGTATTATCTCCAGCGACGAGATCGATGCCTGCCTGGAAGACAGGGCCGTTCTTGAAACGCTGCGCCGGGCCTATCGCTCCAGCACAGTCGCCCCCAAGGCATCCCCCTTGCCCATCGGCCGGCTGAACCAGCAGCAAGGCGCGCTCACCGTACAGCCGGCCTGGACTGACTTTACCCAACAGGGCGACGTCAAGCGCGGCTATATCGGCTGCTCCCTGGCGCTGGATCTTCCTGAACAAACGGGCCTGTCCTCAAGTCTCTACCTATTGTTTTCCGGTTCCGGCGGACAACCGATCGCCCTTCTGGATGGCATGCGCCTTACAGTCTGGCGCACGGCCGGTCTGCATGCGCTCGGCGCTAGTTACCTGTCCCGCGAAGACACGTCCCGCCTGCTGGTCATCGGCGACGACCCGAGGTTGCCCCGGCTTGTGTGCGGTTATGCGGCCGTGCGCAACCTGACGTCGATCCTTCTGGCCGGAGTGTCGCCGGAAATCCAGAAAAGGATCGCCGCCTTGCCCGCGCTCAAGGGGGTCAATGTCGGCATCACGAACGAGATCTATGCCGCGCAGGAAGGCGCCGACATGATCTGCATTGCCGGTCCGGAAAACGAAACAGGCACCCATCACGCCCTCACCTACCTGGATCCTCCTGCGGGCTGTCACGTAGATGTGCTTGATCCGGAAGCACAATTGCCGACAGAACTGCTGCAGGAAGCACGGCTGTTCACCACCGACCTGAGCGAACCGCCACGGCCGGATCTTGAATGGGCTGCCGACCTGAAAGACCTCACACAGGGCACGAAAGCCGGCCGGCGTTACTATGGCCAGCGCACGCTCTTTTTGCCTGCCCCGCGTACCGGGCTCGCAGACTACGCACTGGCTGCACACGTTTTTTTGAGGACGTGACCTCTGGAACTCGTGCCTGCGCACACCATATCCCGGATCAGCAGGGGGAATCCATGAAAGCGAGCGCCCGAAAAGGGTCGCCCGGATGACGGCTTGGCCGCCATGGGTTCGCTTTCTCATTGGTATTTTGAAGGAGCATATCATGCTGACGACGCTTGCCTATTCGGCAAGCCTTCCGGCAATCGCAATTGGGCTGATGTACTATGTGTCGGCCTGCTCGGGGCTTGTCTACTAGTGCCTTGATGGCACCCTGGCCGTTCCACCCTACGGGCGAGACCGGCTGCCTCCAAGGGTTTGGCACGTTCGGCCGATCGCGCCAAACCCGTCATACGATAATCGTGAAGCCGGTTCCCTGTGGGCCGGCTTTTGTCGTTCCAAGACTGTCCGCTGAGGCCAAGGGACGGAAAGCCATCCCGGCTTAGCTGGGATCTGAACCTGTTCCAAAACGGTGTCCGGGCAAGGTCCAGCCACGCAGGATCGCTCCGCCGCGCAAGATCAGCGCACAGCTTGCGGCAAGGATCGCGGCAAGGATTTGCGGCGCGCCCAATTGCACCAGCACAACAAATCCACCCGCACCGGCAAAGGCCGCACCGACATAGATTTCCGGCTTCACGATGGAGGAAGGTTCACGGGCGATGGTGTCCCGCAGGATACCGCCGAAAGTTGCCGTGGAGACACCCATCAGGATCGCCACCAGGATCGTGTCACCGACAGTCAGGGCCTTGGCAGCTCCCATGACAGAATAGGCCGCAATACCGATAGCATCGGCCCATCTCAAGGGTTTGCTGAGCTTTTCGATCCACTCGGCAAAATACCAGACCAGCGCGCTGACGACGAAGCACACCAGCAGATACCATTCGTTCTCCACCCAGAAGACCGGTACACCCAGCAAAAGGTCACGCAGGGTACCACCACCGATCCCCGTCAGCGTGGCAAAGAACAGCAGGGCAACGATATCCAGCTGCTTGCGCGAAGCGACGATGCCGCCGGTAATGGCGAATACCGCCACCCCGAGATAGTCCAGCATTTGCAGCAGCATTCCGTCCCCCATGGCCACTTTCTTTCCGAAGGCAGTACCTGAGGTCCGGGTCTTTGTCATCCCGTAGCATGCCACGCCGGCGCTCTGCCCTACGTCTGAGGGCCTGCATATCTCGCTCAAGGGATTAGGGAAGTCCGACCAGACCGCTTTCTGGAAAAACATTGATCGTTCCCGGCTGTCGTCCTCGCGCGTCGCATCGACGGCAGGACTGGCTCCGGCCAGCTGTGTTGACGAAAGGGTTGTTCCAAAGAAAAGGGCCACTCCGCTGGATGCGGAGCAGCCCCTTCGAAGCTCTGGGGTCGGTTGAGCTCAGGCGTTCTTGTCGACCGTCTGTCCGGCTTCAGCCGACGCCGCAACATCCTTCGGGCCACCCTTGGACACGCCGACCATGGCCGGACGCAGCACGCGGTCGCCAATGACGTAGCCGGCCTGCATGACCTGTACAACCGTGTTGTTCGGCACTGCGGTGTTCGGCACCTCGAACATGGCCTGGTGGAAGTTCGGGTCGAACTTCTGGCCTTCCGGGTCCAGTTTCTTGACGCCATTCTTTTCAAGCTGGTTGAGCAGATCGCGCTCGATCATCTCGACGCCTTCGATCAGCGAAGCAACACCCGCATCGGCGTTCTTGCGGTCCTCTTCCGGCAACGCCTCAAGTGCGCGGCGCAGGTTGTCGGAGACCGTCAGCATGTCGCGGGCAAAACCTGACACGGCGTACTGGCGGGCGTCCTTGACTTCCTTTTCCGTGCGGCGGCGCAGGTTTTCCATTTCCGCCATCACGCGAAGCGCGCGATCCTTCAGATCCGCGTTTTCGGCTTTCAGAACTTCGATCGGATCGACACCGGCCGCCTCGACAGCTTCCGGCTGTTCCGCTGCTGCGGTTTCCGGCGTTGCTTCTGCCGGCTGCTCTTCCGGGGTTTTGTTTTCGTCGCTCATGAATGATCCGTTTGCTCAGACTGTTTGCGGGTGCTTATACGACCGGTTGGCGTTTTTTCAAAGAGCATCGGCGGATAGGCTTTCGCTTACCCGCCGGATGCGCTCATATGAACCGCAGCCGGTCAGCCGCAGATATATTTCGGAATTAAAGGGCGCTCTTGATCCAGTCGGAGAGTTTGCCCTTCGGCGCTGCACCGATCTGGGTTGCCATCGGCTCGCCGTCCTTGAACAGGATCAGCATCGGAATGGACCGAACGCCGTATTTCATGGCCATGTCCTGGTTCTCGTCGATATTGAGCTTGGTGATCTTCACCTGGCCGTTCATCTCTTCGGAGATTTCTTCAAGAGCCGGAGCGATCATCTTACACGGACCGCACCATTCGGCCCAGAAGTCGACCACGACCGGGCCGTCGGATTTCAGGACTTCGGCTTCAAACGAAGAGTCGGTAACTTGTGTGGTAGCCATAACTAGATCTCGTAGGTCTCAGGATCGCGCCTACCCGATGTAAGCGCGTCAGTTGGCAAGAACGTAGGAAGCCGAGGGCCTGCCGTCAAGCCGATGTGCCGTCAGGACGCAGTCCGGCGAAGGTTTCTTCCAGCACCTTTTCGGGGATTTCCATCAGGCTCGGCACCGCGGTCCACAGAAGCTGGGCGGAAATTTCCCTGTCCGGATAAATCTGCTTCAGCATTTCCCTGTAAACACAAAGCTGTGCGCGGTACTCGAGCGGGATTTCGGCAACTGATGCCGGCGGATGGAAATTGGTCTTGTAATCCACAATCACCACCCGGTTATCCTCAACCACCAGCCGGTCGATCTGTCCGGATATCTCGACTTCCGTGCCGTCGCTTGCCCGAATCGTCCCGACCAGCGGAACTTCGGCGCGGGCATGACCGCAAAACAACGTCTCGAATTCCGGCATCTCGAGAATCGCAGCCACCTCGCGCAGAAGGTGAGGCATGCGCTCGGCAAATTCCGGCTTGAGGGCCTGCTTGAGGTAGGCTTCCGACGCTGCCATGCGGGCGTCTTCAGCCAAGTCCGGCAACAGCTCCAGAAGCCGGTGGATCAGTCGACCGCGCTCCAGGGGCCAGGACGCAAGATCCCTGCCCGCCTGCAGGCGAGACACCGCAGGCACCGGTTCGATGCCTTCCTTTTCCTCCATCGCCTCGAATGCCCGTGAGGGCTGAAGGCGTTTCTTCCTGGCAAGCGGACGGACGGGACTGGAGAGCCAGTCCGGCAACGGCGGTTCTTCGCTGCGCGGCTCTGCGGAGGTATGCGGCGCCGCGCCTGCCTCGGGCTCGGCGATGACGCCGTCCTTCTGCCAGCGCCAGGCGGAGACGGATCCATCCGTCGCTGTCAGTTCACGCGCCTCAGGCTTCAACGCCCGCGAGACCATCGAATACCAGCAGTTCTCGTGGGCACCGCGTTTCGGTTCCCAGCCGCAGACGATCAGCCGGTCTTCGGCGCGGGTCAGAGCCACGTACAACAGGCGCCGGTATTCTTCCTCCTGCGCGTCCCGCAGGGCTTCCACCGCCGCGTCGTGCCAGGGCGTCCGGTCCGCCTTGGGCGGCAGCCAGACCAGCGCCGGTGGCAGAAGATCGTTTTCCAGACGCTTGCGCGGCAGGAAGGCCGGATCGTGGATTGCGCTGACAGGTGCTGCCCCCGGATCGACCAGAACGACGATCCGCGCTTCCAGCCCCTTGGAACCATGCACGGTCATGATGCGGACCATGCCCTTGGTATTGGTCAACTCACGCTTGATCTCGGTCGGTGCCGCTGCCATCCAGGCAAGGAACCCTTCCAGGCCCGGCGTGCCGGATTGCTCATAGGCAATGGTGAGCGCCAGGAACTCGTCCAGAACGTCATCGACTTCCACGCCGAGGCGAGCGCGAAAAGCTTTCCGGCCACCATCAGCCCCCAGCAGCCGGGCATAGAATTCGTAAGGCGGCACGAAGTCGGCGCGTGCGCGCCAGTCTTCCAGCCTTGCGCGCACGGCCTTCCATTTGTCCGAACTGTCCGACCGTTTCACCAGCATCTGCCACAGCGTTCCGGGGCGCACCTTTTCCGGCGTTTCCCGGGCAACCTCCAGCAGGTCGTCGTCCGTCAGGTCGAACAGCGGGCTCTTCAGCACGCAGGCAAGCGACAGGTCGTCTTCCGGCAGCAACAGGAACCTGCCGAGAGCGGCAAGATCCTGAACAGCGATATGGTCCGTCAGAACAAGGCGGTCACTGCCGGCAGCCGGGATGTCCAGCTCCTTCAGTTCCCGGTTGAGCGCTTCGACAAAAGGCCCGCGCTTGCGCACGAGGATCATCACGTCGCCGGGATTTGCCGTGCCATCGCGCATCCACTGGGCAATTTCGGCAGCAATACGCCTGGCCACCTTCAGCATCGGGCTGCCCGAACCGACGTGGTCGATCGGCTGGCGCCAGTCGTCCGGCTCCTCGATCTCCGCCTCGGCTTCCAGTGGCCACAGATCAACGATCCCCGGATCGCGCCGGATGGCTTCATGGACCGGCGCTTTCACGTCCTGCGACAGACCCTTGTGGGCACTTTCGTCGTGAAACACCTTGTCGACCGCTCCAAGAACATCCGGCGTGGAGCGGAAGGAGAGCTGCAGATTGACGGAATGAAACTCAAGCTCGGCCGCCTCGGCCTTTCCGGAAAAGGCCCGGCGCATGGCATCGAAATAGGCCGGAACAGCGCCCTGGAACGAGTAGATCGACTGTTTTTCGTCGCCCACCGCAAACAGCGTGCGCACCCGGTCCCTTGCTCCGGTCCCGGCGAAAAATTCAGAGGCTAGCGAAGTCACCACTTCCCATTGGCGCGGGCTGGTGTCCTGGGCCTCGTCAACGAGGATATGGTCGAGCCCCTGGTCGAGCTTGTATTGCACCCAGAGCGCGGCGTCCGACTTCTGCAGCAGTGTTGCCGTCTTGACCACCAGATCCTCGAAATCGAGATACCCGCGGGCGGTCTTGGCGCGCTCATAATGACCGATCACCGCGTCGGCGAGACGCAGCAGGGCTGTGGTTCCCTCATAGGTCGCTACCTTCCGGCGCTGGTCAAGCAATTCCAACAGGCGTTGTTGTTCCGCCTCCAGTGCCTCGAGCATCTGGGGAAACGTTTCAGCGACCTTCTTGGTGGCGAGCGACTTTCGCGGCTCGAGCTTGGCTGTCAGGAAAATCGCCTGCCAGGCCTCGCGGAAAGCGGTTATGTCCGTGAGCCTCGCGGCGGTAACCAGATCGTCCGCACGCGCCTGATCGGTCTTGGTGCCGGTTCGCAGTGCCTCGGCATAGGCAAGACAGGTGTTCAGATCAAACGGGCATGCGGACCGAAACTGCTCGTCGAAATCCGCCAGCCTCAGAACCGGGTCGGTTTCCAGAAGACCGGCAAGCTCGGCAAGCGCGGTTTCCAGATCGCCGGCATCAACCGTCCAGCGGCGGAAAGCGTCACGGCTCTGGATCAACTCGTCCAGCGCCTTCTGGGCGCCGCCATCGCTCATCAGATCAATGACAGATGCCAGCGCCCTGCCAAAGGCGCTTTCCGGCTCGGTTTCGGCAACATGAAGCACGGTCGCGCGCGAGGCCGCCATGAGTTCCGCTGCCACCCGGTCGTCGAGTACGGCAAAATGGCCCGCGACGTTTGCTTCCAGCGGAAACTGGTGCAGCAGGGATTCGCAGAAACCGTGAATGGTCTGGATCTTCAACCCGCCCGGTGTTTCCAGTGCCCGGGCAAACAGGCGGCGTGCCATCGCCAGGCGCGCGGCATCTGGTTTGCGGCCTTCAATATCCTGCAATTCGGCCGCGAGTGCGGCATCATCCTTGGTGACCCATTCGCCGAGGATCTTGAAAACGCGGGTCGCCATTTCGGCAGCGGCGGCCTTGGTGAAGGTCAGCGCAAGAATACGAGAGGGATCTGTGCCATCCAGCAGCAGCCGCACCACCCTGCGGGACAGAACGAAGGTCTTGCCCGATCCGGCATTTGCACTCACCCAGGCAGAAGCCCGTGGGCGGGAGGCAAGGTCCTGCCGTTGCCTGGTCACTTCAGGGATCTGAAAGCTCATGAAGGCTCCTCCGATCCAAGTGCCCATTCCTGCGTTCTGGCAAGATGATCATAGTCACCGCCCATCTGCCGCTCGCGCATGACGCGGGCACGGGACAGGTAACCAATGTCTTCTCTGACATAGTGGGCGATCAACTGTTCCAGCCGCGTCCAGGCGTCTTCCACCAGATCTTCCAGCGGCGTGTCCTTCGGGTTTCGCGGCGCTTCGATCACCGGTTCGCTGCCGCCCTTCAGCTGCAGATACAATAGCTCGGATATGGGCGCGTCAGCCGGCACATCCTTGAACCCGAACCGCCGGACCATCGCGGCCTCCAGCGGCAATTGCGGCGACAGGAGCGCATCGACCTGCTTTTGCGAGGGCACCTGCCCTGTCTTGTAATCGACCACGGACAGCCCACCGCCACTTAGAAGGTCGATCCGGTCTGCCCGGCCGCGCAGGCGGAAATCGAAGCCGGGCAACTTCAGTTCAACACCGCCCCCGATTTCCAGGAACCGCTGACTGACGTGTTGCGATCGCCTCGCTTCGTAGGCAACGAAGCCAGCCGCAATTTTCTGGAAACGCGGCCACCAAAGCGCCCGGATCGCCGGAAACGCATCAAGAGGCTCAAACAGCTCCTCGCCGATCTCTGTCAGGGCCTTTACGGCACTGTCGTCGAATGCGCCGGTCCAGGTCAGCAGGAAATCTGCCAGCGCATCGTGAATGAGGTTGCCCTTATCGGCCGCACCGGGTTCGCCGCCGATCGGGTCGACCGGCTGCAGCTCGAGCACATGACGGGCAAAGATCGCGTAGGGATCGCGGATCAAGCGTTCAATTTCGGTGATGGAGAGCGATTTCGGGCGCGCTGCCAAGGGCGGACGAGGGTGAGGCCGGGACGCGGGCCGCACCGCGCCTTCCGGCCGGTCGAGCTGTGCTGCAAGGGCGGAATATACCGCCCCTTGCGCTTCCAGTTTCTTCGTCAGGTCAGGCCCGGCAAGCGTGGTCAGGCGTTGCAGCCAGCGCGATGCAACAGTGGGAGCGCCGTCGGAGCGTGCGGCACGCGACAGAAGAACCCGCCGTGCCCCCATGCCTTGCGCGAAGTCATGTGCGGCCGCACCGAGCCGGCGTTCCGGGGGTTCCAACCCCATGTCACGCTTCATCGGCCGGTTCAGCCACGGATCATTGCGCGTGCGTTGAGGCCAGACGCCCTCATTGAGGCCACCCAGGATCGCGAAATCAAAGGCCTGAAGCCGTGCTTCCATGGGACCGAGGATCTGCACCCGCTGGTCGCCCGGCAGCCTGCGCCGTACGGCCTGACCGGACATCAGCGCGGGCAGTACCGACGGCCATTCGCCGGCGGGAATTTCCAGTCCGCTGGAGCTTGCTTCCAGAAGACCGGTCAGGAACTGGGCCAGCGCCTCGCCCGCCTCACCGGCGTAAAGTTCTGCCACCGAACCTTCGTGATCGATCGAGATCGCCTCGATCACATCGACATGACGCCGTGCGAGGTCGGTCAGAAGGATCGTGCCGCCTTCTGCGGCAAGTTCTTCCAGCGGTTTCAGTGCGTTCGCCAGCCGGTCGACAAGGTTCGCAATCACATCCCAGTCTTCGTCGTGGATCTTTTTCCAGCGTGGCGTATGTGCCTTGCCCGCATCTTCCCGGCTCGCCTCGACAGCCAGTTGCAAACCTGCCGTTCCCGGCCGGGCGCGCGGTCCGCGAACCACGCCACGCTCCAGCGCGCGGGCGGCAGACCGGATGTCTTTCACCGGCAGGCCCAACCGTGTCAGCGGATGCTTCAGAAGCGCCAGAAGATCGATAGGCTCGCAGCCACCGAGCGCGAGTTTCGCAGCCAGGATCGCCAGAATGGCCGGTGCGGTCTGGTCGAGCGGGCGGCCGGCACTGTCGTCCACCTGTATGTTCCAGCGGGCAAGCTCTGCCGCAACCCGGCGCGTCAACATGCGGTCCGGCGAAATTAGGGCCGCACTTTCCTGCCGCTCGATCGCTTCGCGCAAGGCAATCGCCACGCTCAAGGCTTCATCCGCCTCGTTGCGGGCAGTCATGATCGAGACACCATCCAATGCCTCCGCCCTGTCCGTTTCTGGACGGGCGTCCAGATAGGCTGTCCAGCCATCGGAGGTATCGGCGGGACGCAGGGCCTCGGAGACCAGTTCCTCACGCAGCAGGAGCCCCCGGTCCGGGTTTGGCCCGAGTGTTACGACCTCTTCCCGCCCGGCACCCAGCCGATCAAGCAACTGCTTCAGCGAATACTGCGGATGTGAAGGCAGGGTTGACGCGTCTTTCTGCATCAGCCCCTTGCGGGTAGAGGCCTTGCCCGTCTTTTCTCCCAATACGGCCCAGGAGCGGCTGTCCAGATAGCGGTCCAGCCCAGGCAGCACGACGACACCGGATTCAAGCCGGGAGACAACCTTCAGCAATTCGGCGGTGGCCGGAACCGAGCCGGTGACACCCGCAACAATGACCGGGCCACGAGGAGGTGTCCGTTCCAGGCGCTCGGCCTCGCGCCGGATAAGGGCCGAGCGGCGTGCCTTCGGGTCCATCATTTTCAGTTCGGCCAGATGCGCGGGCCAGGCCTCCCGCACGATCTGCAGGAAATCGAGCGTGATCTGCCAGTACCGGGCATGGTCCTCCGGCACCAGACCGGACAGTTCCGTCCAGTCGGCTTCTTCCGTCTCGACCTCGTCCATCAGCGTCAGCAGGTCTGCCGCCAACCAGGCTGCATCGGCCGTCGACGCCGGAAGGCCGAGAGGTTCGTCGGACCTGAGACTGAGCGCTTCCCGGCGCAGCATGCCTTTCCAGGCCTTCACCAGCCGCGTCATCGCAAGATGACGTTCCAGAAGGGGCATTGCCGGCGGCAGAGGTTCCAGATCCGCATTGGCGGTCAGGCTCTGCGCATCCTCGTCGGCATCGCCCACCGGGCGGATGGCAGGCAGGAGAACCGGCCGGCCACCAAACCGCTGCTGGAAAAGCTCCGGCAGCAGGCGCGCAGCGCGGCGCGTCGGCAGATACAGCGTGACCGACGGCAGCAGCAGTGGATCGTCCAGCGGGCGAAAGCCAGGGATCAGGGTGCCGTCGACCAGTGTGTCGGCCAGCGTTTTCAGGAAAGGGACGGACGGCGGGACAGACCAGAGGCGCGCGCTGCGGGCCATCCTCAGGCGGCACTCTCGCGAACGGCATATTCGGCGGCACGTATGGCCTCCGGAGTTCCGATATGCAGCCACAGGCCTTCCATCTGAACGCCGTAGAGACGTCCGGCTTCAATCGCCCTGTCGAAAAGCCTGTTCATGGAGAACGGCCCGTCCGGGGCATCTTCGAACAGGCGCGGGTGCAAAATGGTTGCACCTGCATAGGCAAAGGGCGTCACACCCTTTTCCTGCCGCCGGGTCAACGCCCCATCCTTCGCCATGTCGAAATCACCACGGCCGGAATAGCCGACCGCTTTCACGGTTTCGGCAACCAGAAGCAGGGCGTCCATGCGGCTCTCGTCCCAGGCTTCGATCATGTGTTCCAGGTTGGGTTTGACGCCTTCGATCCAGTAGCAGGTGTCGGCATTGAGCTGAAAGAACGGCTCTTCGCCCAATAGCGGCAGCGCTTTCTTGATACCGCCCCCGGTTTCCAGAAGCTGGTCGCGTTCGTCGGAAATCAGGATTTCCATATCAGGGCGGCGGCGGACATGAACCTCCACCAGATCGGCAAGGTAGTGCACGTTGACCACACAGGTCTTCACGCCGGCTGCTGCCAGCCGGTCCATGCCATGGTCGATCAGGGCCTGACCGTTGACCTCGATCAGGGGCTTGGGCGTCGTTGCCGTCAGCGGGCGCATGCGCTTGCCGAGGCCTGCGGCCAGGATCATGGCTTTGGAAGGGCGAAACCGCTTGTCTGTCATCATCTGTCTCAAATGTGCGACCGGTTGAACGCGGCGCGTTCAGTGCCGGTAGCGTGCGTACCAGTCTTTCAAATCCGACAGGAACGGCCTGTCAAGCACCCGGTCGAGATAGCCTAGCATGCGCGGCAGATGGCTCAAGTAAGCCGGCTTACCATCGCGCTCGGCCAGACGGACGAAGATGCCGAGGATCTTGGAGATCCGCTGCGCCGCCATGACCGCATAGGCTTTCGAAAAACCAACTTCATCGAACTCTGCGGACTGCATTTTTCTTGCCGAGAGATAAGCATCGTAGAGCGCCGTTTCCAGAGCTTCGTCCATGTCCGTGCGGGCGTCCAGCAGCAGGGAAGCAACATCATAGGCAACCGGGCCATAGACCGTGTCCTGGAAATCGATCAGGCCGATCCTGTCGGTTCCCTCAGCACCCGCCTGCCAAAGAAGGTTCGGCGAATGAAAATCGCGCAGCACCCAACCTGTCTGGGCCTCGCTTATGTCTTCAAGTGCCTCGCGCCATAACCGTTCGAATTCCGAGCGCGTGCTCTCGTCGGCCGGCTTTCCGGACACCTTCGGAACATACCAGTCCAGAAACAGTGCCGCTTCGGCAACAAGCGCGTCCGCTGAATAGTCGGGGACCTGATACAGCCCACCATCAGCGAGCGAGACCGTTTTTGGCCAGGCCTCACCATGCATCTTCGCCAGGACATCGACGGCGGCAAAATATCTTTCGCGCACCGGCTTGCCGTCTACCACGATGGTATCCCGGCCAAGATCGGACGAGAGGATCAGCCCGTTTTCCAGGTCGCTCGCCATAAGATCGGGCGCGCGAAGACCATGGTTCCTGAGTTCCGTTCCTACCGCGACAATCGCCCGGCAGTCGCGCGCCAGATGCACCTTTTCCATGTAGGCGCGGACAGCTTCCGGCACCGCGTCCCCCTGGAAAGGCCAGCGCATCAGAACAGCTGTCGAAGACCCTGTTGCAACCGTCTCGAACGTTCGCAGGGAGGCATCGCCTGCCAGGAAACGGCGCTCGGCATCAGGCAGACCAGCGGTCCCCAGAAAGGACCGCGTTGCCAGCGATTGCCCGATCCGGTTCTGCCAGTGCGGGGCGTCCGAATAGAGGCTGAACCGGCGATGGTCATCGCTGTCAGTCGGCTGGGTGATCTGGATCCAAAGGGCATTGCCGGGCAGCAGCTCGTTCGCCTTCTCCGGCCATTCGATCAGCGCGGCTCCCGTTTCCAGAAGGTCATCCAGCCCGAGCTCTTCCAGTTCTTCGGGCTCTTCAAGCCGGTAAAGATCGAAGTGGGACAGGTCGAAACGCGGCAAATCGTAGGTCTGCACGAGCGTGAAGGTCGGGCTCGGCACTTCCAGCTCCGGCTCACCGGCAAAGGCCCGGATCAGCGCCCTGGTGAACGTGGACTTCCCGGCGCCCAGATCGCCCGACAGGCAAATGACATCGCCGGGCTTCAGGACCATCGCGATGTCGTTGGCAAGACGCCGCGTGCCGTGTTCGTCGGCAATTTCGATTGTCTGAAAGGCGCCCGACAGGGCTTGCAGCTGGTGGTCTGCCATCCGGCGTCCTACTCGGCCGCCGCCTGGTCCGCCAGTTCGGGCCGTGCGGGGAAAACGCAGGTCACCGTCGTGCCCTTGCCTTCGGCGGACTGAATATCGACCGTGCCGCCATGCAGTTCGACAAAGCTCTTGACGATGGCAAGGCCGAGACCTGCGCCCTGACGGCGCGATCCTGTGTCATGCCCGACAAAGCGGTTGAACACCTGGGTGAGGATTTCAGCGGGAATGCCATAGCCATGATCCTGAACGACGAAGGTCACCTTGTCGTCTTCGCGGCTGCAGCTGACATCGACCACGCCGTCGGGCTCGGAATAGCGCACGGCATTGGAGATGAGATTGAACAGGACCTGACGCAGGCGTTTTTCGTCGGCAACCATCATGCCGACATCACCCGGCACATGGGTCCGCAGGTTGATGCGTGCTTCGGCGATCCGGTCCTTCAACCCTTCGACGGCGGCCGCAACGGTCGGCGCGACGTCAACTTCACCCAGGTCCAGTTCCATGATGCCGGCATCCAACGTTGCCAGATCCAGAATGTCGTTGATGATGGCAAGCAACGCCGAGGAGGACGACTGGATGTAGTCCGCATATTCGCTCTGCTTGTCGGAGAGCTCTCCGAATTTCGGATCTGCCAGCAACTGGGCGAAGCCGATGATGTTGGTCAGCGGCGAGCGCAGCTCGTAGGAAACATGCTGGATGAAGGCGTTCTTGATCTGGTCTGCCTGTTCCAGTGCCTCGTTCTTTTCCAGAAGGGCCCGCTCGACATTGACGCTGTCCGTTACGTCGACAAAGGTCACCAGCGTACCGCCGTCGGGCAGCGGAACAGTGGCATAGTCGACGACATCGCCGTTGTGGCGTTCCAGACGGCTGACCTTCTGGGTGCGGTTGTCGAGAAGTCCCGTCACGTTGCCGGCAAGCTGTTCCCAGGCATCGCGCTCGGTTTCATTGAGCGTGCAGGCGGAGACGACTTCCTTGACGTGCGGCAGTTCTGAAAGCTGATCCTCTTCCAGTCCCCAGATACGACCGAAGGCCGGGTTCCAAAGGCGCAGGCGCCCGTCGGACCCGAACACGGCAACGGCTTCCGACAGATTGTCGAGGGTTTCCCCCTGGACGCGGGTCAGCGCGTTGTAGCGGCTTTCCAGATCGAGCTGCTCGGTGACGTTTTCATAGATATAGGTGACGCCGCCTTGCGGGTGCGGATTGGCAATGACGCGCAGGGTGCGGCCATCGGGAAGATGCCACCAGCTTTCGCGAGCTTCCAGAGACTGGTAGCTCTCCATCATCTTGTTGCGCCAGACGCGATAGTCCGCCTGTTCCGGGATCTTGCGCGCCGCGCGCAAGGCATCCAGAACCGCGCTGTCTTCCGGCCGGCTTTCCAGGAAAGCGGGATCGAGATCCCACAACTGGCGGAAAGCCGCGTTGTAGAATTGTAGCTTGCGATCGGCGCTGTAGATGGCAACCGCAGCTGCCAGCTGGTCCAGCGTGCGGCCGTGGAAGTCCTCGGCGCGGCCGAGTTCCTTCTGGGCCTGTTCCAGTTCGCTGATGTCCACGGCAATGCCGGCTCCGCCGACATTGGCATTGACATCGGTCACTTCGAACACCCGGCGTTCACCGGAGGCCACGATGGGAATACGTGCGTTGAAACAGCCGTCTTCGTTACGCTGGACGGCCATGGCGGTGCGCGCAGCAGCGTCGAGGAAGGTTGCCCCTTCCTTGATCGCAAGATCAGCGTCGGTCATGTCGACCGCTTCCGCATAGGCCTGGTTGGCCCAGATGAGATTTCCTTCCGCATCGCGCTGCCAGGCCGGTGCCGGCATCGCATCCAGCAGCGCGTGCAGCATATGCAGTTCGCCCGAGATCTTGGCATTGCGGGCAGCAAGTTCCGCCTGCATCTGACGTTCGCCGGTCAGATCGCGCAGACGCAGGACCACAGCACCGCCGGTGGTGCGCCCCAGCGCTTCCACATAGGTTCCGGTGCGGGTCTTCAAGGTGGTGGTGAAGGCTTCGCCGGTACGGAACAGCATGTCCAGATGACGTTCCAGGTCGCCGGCGCATTTCGCCGTCAGCCAGCTGCCGAACGCAAGCAGTTGCGCCGGGGGGCGCGGCACGCCAGATTTTTCGGGAAGAATGCCCCAGATCTGCGGCATGGCGCCGTTGCCGGTCCAGACGATGACGCGTTGCTCGTCGGTATTGAGCATCGCCTCCAGGCGGTCGACCCGGAATTTGAGATCGCTCTTTTCCTTTTCCAGCGCGTCGGTCAGCAATCCGGATTGTTTGCGATGACGCACGAGAGCGACAGATGCGGTGACGGCAAAGGCGCACATTCCGCCTAACGCACCAAAAAGAATCATGTTATCGGGGGAAATGGCAGCAGTCGTGTCGGCGAGCATGTCGGCTGCCGCTGAACCGCAAGACAGGCTCCAGCCTGCCAGCGCCGTTCCGCCGAGCTTCACCGATTTCAGACTCCAATCTCGCCACGCCGCGCGTGGCCGCGCGTCGTTCCTGCCGCTTATCGGCATATTGTGATCCCCTTGTGCCGCCTTGCCCTGTTCTTGCGGGCCGCAGCTCCCGGTTTCTGGGAGCAAATCAAAGACATCCGCCTCGTGGCCTTTGATTCGCCTAAACCATAACCTTTTTGAGAATCACGCAGAAGAGTCCGTTATTGAAAAGTTAACAGGACCCTTAAAATTAAAGGGTCCTGCATTTTTTTGTTCACAGACCCGAATCGAGGCGATCACCACATCTAGTGGGCCGCCTCGCCGGAATCAGTATTTGTAGTGTTCCGACTTGAACGGACCAGCCTTATTAATCCCCAGATATTGAGATTGCTCTTCCGACAATTCGGTTAACGTGACGCCCAGCTTCTCCAGGTGAAGGCGGGCAACCTTCTCGTCCAGATGCTTCGGCAGCACGTAGACTTCGTTCTTGTACTGATCGCCCTTGGTGAAGAGTTCGATCTGCGCCAGAACCTGGTTGGTGAAGCTTGCGGACATGACGAAGCTCGGGTGGCCGGTGGCATTGCCGAGGTTCACAAGGCGGCCCTGCGAGAGCAGGATCATGCGCTTGCCATCCGGGAACACATACATGTCGACCTGGTCCTTGACCGGGCGGCACTTGGTGTTCTTGAGGGCAGCAACCTGGATCTCGTTGTCGAAGTGGCCGATGTTACAGACGATCGCCATGTCCTTCATGCCACGCATGTGGTCGAAGGTGATGATGTCCTTGTTGCCGGTCGCGGTGACGTAGATATCGCCTTCCGGAAGAGCCTGTTCGATGGTCTTGACCTCGAAACCGTCCATGGAAGCCTGCAGGGCGCAGATCGGGTCGATTTCGGTGACGATCACGCGGGCACCGGCACCAGCCAGGGACTGAGCGGAACCTTTGCCGACGTCGCCGTAACCGCAGACAACGGCAACCTTGCCGGACATCATCACGTCGGTGCCGCGACGGATACCGTCGACCAGGGACTCACGGCAGCCATAACGGTTGTCGAACTTGGACTTGGTGACGCTGTCGTTGACGTTGATCGCCGGGAACGGCAGGTCGCCCTTCTTCTGCATTTCATAAAGACGCAGAACGCCAGTGGTGGTTTCTTCCGAAACGCCCTGGATCAGCTCTTTCTGCTTGGTGAACCAGCCCGGGTTGGCGGCCATGCGCTTCTTGATCTGCGCGAACAGGCACACTTCTTCGTCCGACTTCGGGTTATCGATCAGACCGGTTTCACCGGCTTCGACCCGTGCACCGAGCAGGATGTAGAGCGTGGCGTCGCCGCCATCGTCCAGGATCATGTTCGCACCTTCGGGGAAGTCGAAGATCTTGTCGGCATAATCCCAGTATTCTTCCAGGGTTTCGCCCTTGGTTGCGAAAACCGGAATGCCTGCAGCTGCAATCGCAGCGGCTGCCTGATCCTGCGTGGAATAGATGTTGCAGGACGCCCAACGGACTTCCGCACCCAGCGCAACCAGCGTTTCGATCAGAACGGCGGTCTGAATGGTCATGTGCAGGGAACCGGCAATGCGGGCGCCCTTGAGCGGCTTGGAGTCACCGAATTCGGCGCGGCAGGCCATCAGGCCCGGCATTTCGTGTTCGGCGATCTCGATTTCGGTGCGGCCCCAGTCTGCGAGCCCGATGTCTTTAACGATGTAGTCGGTCATGAATAAGTCCTGCTGTTTTGAGCCAGCTTCAGGCGCAAGGCCCCTTGAGTGTCGCCGCCATCTCGTGAACCAGTGCCAAAACGGCACCAGGGGCGGGCGACAGCCGAAATCCGGAAGGCTCCGGAAATCGTTGGAAGGGGTTATAGCGCCAGCAGGGTCATCACGCAATAAAGATATAAAGAATTCTTTATATCATATGTCCCAATCACGTCCGGTAGAGATCCGCCCGTGATGGCGGCATGCCTGATGGACCCTTGGTGCGACGCGTCGCGACCGTCTGGAAGATGCCGATGGAGCCGCGTTCGAAGCCGAGCGAGACGCCAATGAGATAGGCCAGCCAAAGACGATATTTGTGCTCGCCTATTTCCGCGACAGCCGCGTCCTTTACCTTCATCAGGTTTTCCGCCCACAGCCGTGTCGTGCGGGCATAGTGCTCGCGCCAGGCTTCTACGTCGTGAACCTCAAAGCCGTGCGCTTCCAGATTGGTCAGCGTCCAGCCAATGTGGTCGACCTCCCCTCCCGGGAAGATGTAGCGTACCAGCGCCTGGTATTCCGGCTTCTTGCGGCGGAACGCCTTCAGATCCTTTTTGCCACGGCGGGTGATCGCATGGTGCAGGTAGACACCCCGCGGTTTCAGCAGGCGGTGCACGCTCTGGAAGTAATTGTCGTAATTGTCCAGCCCGACCGCCTCGAACATGCCGATGGATGAGATCTTGTCGAACTTGCCGTCCATGTCGCGATAGTCGATCAGCTTGACCGAGACCTTGTCTTCAAGGCCACGCGCCTTGATCCGCTCCTCGGCAAGCTTCAGCTGTTCTTCCGCCAGTGTGACCCCAACGGCTGTCACGCCATAATGTTCGGCGGCGTGGCAAATCAGGGCGCCCCAGCCGCAACCGATATCGAGCATCCGGTCGCCCGGCTTCAGCCGCAGCTTGCGGCAAATCATGTCGAGCTTGTCTTTCTGCGCCGTTGCCAGATCGTTCGACCAGTCGGAGAAATAGGCGCAGGTGTAGACCATCTCCGGATCGAGAAAGAGCCGGTAGAAGTCGTTGGAAACGTCGTAATGGAACGCGATGTCGTCCTTGCGGCTGCCGGAGCTTCGGTCCGCTGACTGACCGGCATCAAGCCCGTCCGGGTTGGCTTCAGCCTTGCGACCAGAACCGCGCCAGAGCGAAAATCCGGTTTTCAGCAGCAGGGTCTTGTTGAGGCGTTTGCGAATTTCCCGGCTTTTGAGTGTCGGCCGCTTTTCGGCAAAGTCGAAAATGCTGCCACCGCGCGGGTCGACGTCGCCATTTGCATAGAGATCGATCAGCGTCTTGATGCCGGGACGGCGAAGAAGACGCGTCAGCGCCGTTTCGGAAAGAGCAAGCCGCAGACCGTCCGCCGGCGCATCGGCAGGTACCCGGGATCCGTCCCAGAGTTCGAACGCGAATTGAAGTTCCAACGCCTCATGGACATGGGTAAGTGCAGTGCGCGCGGCGGAAATCAGTCGGTCCTGAGTGTGGCTCGCCATGTCGGCCCCCGGTTCGGTTTGGAAGGGTGTGGCCGATGCCCGGAATTCACTCGATCGACCGCAGCAGGAATGTGCACCGCAGGGTGGCGGCACGAAATGTCAAAATCAATCTTCTTCGCCAAAGCCGCTTTCGACGAGTTCGGCAATCGCCGCCATGGCGTCTCCCGCATCAGAGCCGGTGACGCTGACAGTGATAAAGCAGCCCGGGCTGGCGGCGAGCATCATTAGACCCATGATCGACGTTCCGCCGACGGTCTGGCCGTCCTTGGAAACCTGGACGTCTGCGTCAAACGTCTCCACCAGCTTCACCAGCTTTGCGGAAGCCCTGGCATGCAGGCCACGGCGGTTGACGATTGTCAGGTCTTTTTCCAACACGGTCTGCGCTGTCATTGTTGTTTTAGTTCTGTCCCGACAGCACCTGGCTGGCAACCGAGATGTATTTCTGGCCGGCCTGACGGGCTTCGTCGACAGCATCGGCCAGCTCGCGATCTGCGCGCACGCTGGCAAGCTTGATCAGCATCGGCAGATTGACACCGGCCACCACTTCAACGGATTTGCTGTCCATCACGGAAATTGCGAGGTTGGAAGGTGTGCCACCGAACATGTCCGTCAGAAGCACCACACCCTTGCCGGAATTGGCAGCTTCCACAGCGGCCAGAATGTCCTGGCGCCGCTGCTCCATGTCGTCATCCGGACCAATGGAGATGGTTTCAACCTGTTCCTGTGGACCGACAACATGTTCCAGCGCCGCTTTGAATTCCTCAGCAAGGCGCCCGTGCGTAACAAGTACAAGTCCGATCATGCGTCAGTTAGCCTGATTATCGAGTGCGTTAAGCTCAGGATCCCAAAAGAGATCCGGAAAGAGCCGGGCGTTTATCAGTCTGATGCACTCTCTTCAACCGCTTCGTCAGTTGCAAGCAAAAAACGCCCCTGCTGCCTCAAATATAATCCGGTCCTTTGGGGAAAAGGTGCCGTAACGCCCAGCGGATCAGGCGCTGGCTGTGCTCAGGGTCGTTTTGCGGGCACATAACCACCGGCAAATGCACGCCTTCCAGGCAGGTCGTCGCGAGAGCCTGCTCCGGCATCCTCTCGATGGCGTCGGCCTGCTTCAGTTCGACCAACAGATGCACTTGCGCGTGCGGCAGAAAGCACGTTTCGACAACACCGAAACCGCGCACTTCCATGCGGCCTTCGATCGTCCGCGGCGCATGCGCCTCGAGCCGTCCATCGGCTGCAGCAACATGCGTGTAGTCGTCAGCCACCAGAAGGCCGAGATTGCCTTTGGCCCGTGCCGCCTCAATGAGAATATCCGAAAGGGTTGTCTTGCCGCTTCCGGCACCACCCCGGATCAGAAGGCCGGCTGTGCCCACCATCACGCAATTGGCATGAACCGCCGGAGGCGTCACTTGCTCCGCCCTGCCGGCAGATAGATGGTGAAACGAGCACCTGCAATCTTCTGCTTGCCGTCCCGACCGGGCACCAGCCGGTTGGTGGCAACGATGGTCCCGCCATGGGCTTCGATGATCTGCCGGGAGATCGACAGACCCAGACCGGAATTGTTGCCGAAGCCTTCGCCTTCCGGCCTGTCGGTATAGAAGCGTTCAAAAATGCGCTCGGTGTTTTCAGCACGGATGCCCGGACCGTCATCATCCACGATGATCTTGATCATCCGGCCGTCCCGACTGAGATCCACCCGAACCGTTCCGCCGGCGGGCGAGAAGGACCTGGCGTTGTCCAGAAGGTTGCTGACGACCTGTCCGAGACGAATATCATGGCCTTGCATCTGATAAGGCTTGCTGCCCTGAGCATCTGCAACGGCCAGCTTGACACTTGCCTCTTCCGCTCCGGACCGCTGGTTGGCGGCATCGGCCATGTTGCGCAGCAGTTCGGCCAGGTCGATCGGCTCGGCCTGGATCCGGGCCAGTTCCGCATCAAGGCGGGAAGCATCGGAGATGTCACTGATCAGACGATCGAGGCGGCGCACGTCATGCTGGATCACTTCCATCAACCGGTCCTGCGAATTCTTGGACTTGGCCAGCGGCAGGGTTTCCACGGCACTGCGCAGCGATGTCAGCGGGTTCTTCAATTCGTGCGCGACATCGGCGGCAAACTGCTCGATCGCATCGATCTTGTTGTAGAGCGCGTGGGTCATTTCCCGGAACGAACGCGCCAGATGGCCGATCTCGTCCTGCCGATCCGAAAAGTCCGGTATCTCCTCACGAGAGGTCGAGCCTCTCCGCACCCGGTCCGCGGCAGCCGCAAGGCGCCGGACCGGGCCGGCAATCGTCCCGGCCAGCAGGATCGACAGAAGGATGGTCACTGTGGCGGCAAACAGGAACACGCGAATGATGGCGATACGTTCAGCCCGCACGATGGCGTCGATGTCACCGCCCTGTGTCGACAGGAGCAAGGCCCCGAGGACCGCGCGGAACCGCTGGATCGGCACGGCAACGGAAACGATCAGCTCGCCCCGTTGCGAGATCCGCGTCACGCTGGCCGGGGACCCGGCAAGCGCCGCCTCCACTTCCGGATAGGCGCGGCCATCACCGCCGCCTACGTCCTGATAGATCGGCAGGTCACCCTGGCGCAGCCAGCGCTTGATCCATTGCCAGGTCGAATCCCAGAAGCCTTCCTCCTCCGCCGTCGGAGGCGGCAGATCGAAGCGCAGGATCTGGGCACTGGTATAAAGGTGGCGGCTGTCGAGGATGAGAATGCCTTCCGGATCATAGATCCGCGCCCGGGTCTTGGTCGGCGAAATCAGGCGGCGCAGCACGGGACCGACCCGTTCCGGGTTGATCGGAAAATCGAGACTGTCGAGGTCTTCCTGGGTCGGGGTAATGCTTTCGCCCGCCTGCAACTGCAACAAGCGTTCGGGGTCGACGGTGATCGTGCCCGTATCGACGGTGGCGGAAGCGGCAATGGCGCCGGCAATGATTTCGCCCTGGGTCAGAAGGCTCTGCACCCGTGCATCGATCAGACCCGCGCGAAACTGGTTGAGGTACAGAATACCGATCACCAGTGCCAGCAGACCCACGAGGTTGATGGCGATGATCCGGCGCGTCAGCGACGAGAGAACATAGGTTCCGAAGATACGGCCCAACTGGCTGAGCAGACGGCGACGGATCCGCTTGTTGCCAAGTCGGCGCAGACGGGAGCGATCCGAACCGTTCTGAGGTTCAGAGGCACCAATCTCTTCCGCGCTCTCGCTTTCCACCGCCATTCGGGCTCACATTAGATCAAAGGCTGTTCAATCGAAACCGACTGAACAGCCAAAAGCAGATCGTTTCCAGGTTTTACCGGGACAGTCGCTCTACCGGTCCGTTTCAGACTTCCCGGAAACGATACCCGACGCCGTAGAGGGTTTCGATCATGTCGAAGTCGTCATCAACAACCTTGAACTTCTTGCGCAACCGCTTGATGTGGCTATCGATGGTGCGGTCGTCCACATAGACCTGATCGTCATAGGCGGCGTCCATGAGCGCGTTACGGCTCTTGACGACACCGGGCCGCTGCGCGAGCGCGGACAGGATAAGGAATTCGGTCACGGTCAGCGTGACGGGTTTGCCGTTCCAGGTGCAGGTGTGACGCTCCTGGTCCATCACCAGCTGGCCACGTTCCAGCAGTTTGTCGGCATCGTCGCGCGGCGTGGACGCGTCACGCGGCTGCGCCCGGCGCAGCACCGCGCGCACACGCTCGACCAGAAGCCGCTGCGAAAAGGGTTTGCGGATGAAATCGTCGGCGCCCATCTTCAGGCCGAAGAGTTCGTCGATCTCGTCATCCTTGGAGGTCAGGAAGATTACCGGCAGATCGGAGTTCTGGCGCAGGCGGCGCAGCAGTTCCATGCCGTCCATACGTGGCATCTTGATATCGAAAATCGCGAGTTCCGGCGGGTCGCTCTGCAGGCCGTCGAGCGCCGATGTACCGTCGGTGTAGGTTTGAACGCGATAGCCTTCCGCTTCCAATGCGATAGAGACCGAAGTCAAAATGTTGCGGTCGTCATCGACCAGGGCAATTGTCGGCATGCTTTGTTTTTCCATTTCCGGCAACGCACCGATGGCGCGCATCGGCATTAATGTAACACACAGCCTTTGGCCTGCTAAATGCGCATAAATTAAGGCAATCCGCCTCCGGATATGCTTGCATGACACAAAGACCGCCCAGCCGGCTGCATTGGTGGGGATCACTGTAAAAGATTTCAAGAGACCAACTTAACGTCAAGTCTCGTACATTGGTGGCGGGGCTCAGTCGAGTCTCTACTACAAGTGCGAAATGAACGCACTTTCTTTCGATTCAATCAACATTTCGAACATTCCGAAAGTTTCGAATTTTAGTTCGACGTCCAAATTAATCATTGGCAATTTAATGGTGATTTTTAATCGATTAAACAATTACATAGCACCTTTGGTAGTCTTGCTGCCGTTTAGTCATTCCACTACGTTCGCAGCCCTCACAGCCAGATTTAGCTTTTCTTAACTTTCTCCGGCCGTGACAAAACTAGCCCCCATCACGAGGACTGCGGGAACATGCAAGAAGTAGGTGTCAGGAATCCCTCAATTGGTTGCGAAACTTTCGGCTTCAAAGGCCTGAAAGCGCTCTATTGGAACCAGAACGAGCCTGCTCTTTATGAATATTCCCTCTCCCGCGGCGAAGCGCAGCTAGCTGCCGGCGGCGCGATTGTTGCCGAAACCGGTGTTCACACCGGCCGCTCGCCGAAAGACAAGTTCGTAGTTCTGGACGACGAGACCCGCGACACTGTGTGGTGGGACAACAACGCCCAGATGTCGAAAGCCAATTTCGACCTGCTGCTGTCCGATTTCCTTGCCCACGCCGAGGGCATGGAGCTGTTCGCACAGGACCTTTACGGTGGCGCTGACAAGACCCATCGCCTGCCGGTGCGCGTCTATACGGAATATGCCTGGCATTCGCTGTTTATCCGCAACCTCCTTCTCCGGCCCGAGAGTTCCGAGCTGGAAGGTTTTGCTCCGGACATGACAATCATCGATCTGCCAAGCTTCAAGGCGGATCCGGAACGCTACGGCTGCCGGACAGAAACCGTGATCGCCTGCGATCTGACCCGCAAGATCGTCCTGATCGGCGGAACCTCCTATGCAGGCGAAATGAAGAAGTCTGTCTTCACCATGCTGAACCACCTGCTGCCGGCAAAGGGCGTCATGTCCATGCACTGCTCGGCGAACTTGGGCGATGCAGGCGATACCGCAGTGTTCTTCGGCCTGTCCGGCACCGGCAAGACCACGCTCTCCGCCGACCCGTCCCGCACACTGATCGGCGACGACGAGCACGGCTGGGGTGAAAGCGGCGTCTTCAACTTCGAAGGCGGCTGCTACGCCAAGACCATCAAGCTTTCCGAGGAAGCCGAGCCGGAGATCTACTCCACCACCCAGCGCTTCGGCACGGTTCTGGAAAATGTGGTTCTGGACGAGAACCGGGTGCCGGATTTCGACGACGGTTCGAAAACCGAAAACACCCGCGCGGCCTACCCGATCCACTTCATCTCCAATGCCAGCGACACCGGCTGCGCACCGATGCCGAAGACCATCATCATGCTAACGGCCGATGCCTTCGGCGTCATGCCGCCGATCGCGCGTCTGACACCGGCGCAGGCGATGTATCACTTCCTGTCCGGGTACACCGCCAAGGTGGCCGGCACGGAAAAGGGTGTTACCGAGCCGCAGGCAACCTTCTCGACCTGCTTCGGCGCGCCGTTCCTGCCGCGGCATCCGTCCGAATACGGCAACCTGTTGAAGGACCTCATTGCCAAGCACAATGTGGATTGCTGGCTGGTCAACACCGGCTGGACCGGCGGTGCATATGGCACCGGGCAGCGCATGCCGATCAAGGCAACCCGCACGCTGCTCACTTCCGCACTGAACGGCAGCCTGAAGGACGCCGAGTTCCGCACCGATGCGAACTTCGGCTTCGATGTGCCGGTTTCCGTCGAAGGTGTCGACGATACGATCCTGACCCCGCGCGAAACCTGGACGGACAAGGATGCCTATGACGTTCAGGCCGCCAAGCTGGTGCAAATGTTCGTCAAGAACTTCGCGACCTTTGAAGCCCATGTCGACGGTGCCGTGCTGAATGCCGCTCCCGCCGTGCGTATGGCTGCCGAATAAGCCCGAAAATAATACCCCGCAAAACCTGAACGGCTCCTCCCCCTCGAGGAGCCGTTTTTTCGTGGGTAGACAACGCTCTTGTGCTTCCCGATCACGACGTCCCGCCGGATGGATGATCGCTGAGAAAGTCCGGCGGCGGCGCGAGGAGCACAGGGTGATGCTGCGCTTGCTTTCCCTCGCCTGCTCTCTTTCATCAAATTCAGAAAGATCTATATTGAAGGTCCTACCTTGAAGGGGCGACCTCATGACGGCCACAGAGACGACTTCCATTCCCGACGTTTTGAAGACAGCCGAAAGCTGGCGCGGTGCGGGACGTTCCGTTGCACTGGCGACCGTGGTCGAGACCTGGGGTTCCGCGCCACGTCCGGTCGGGTCCCATCTGGTCATTGATGCTGAGGGCAACTTCGAAGGCTCCGTCTCCGGCGGTTGTGTCGAAGGGGCGGTGGTGTCCGAGGCAATCGACGTCATCGAGACCGGCAAACCGACCACGCTGGAATTTGGCGTTGCAGATGAGACAGCCTGGCGTGTCGGTCTTTCGTGCGGCGGCCGCATTCGCGTCTACGTCGAACCCGTCACCTGATCCCGGACCTGATTTCGATGACCACGGAAACCCTGCTTGCCTTCGTCGCCGCTACGGCTCTTTTTGCCTATATGCCTGGCCCGGCCCTGCTTTATACCGCCGCACAGACGATCGCCCGCGGACAGCGGGCCGGTTTCATGGCTGCCGCGGGTATTCACCTGGGCTGTTATGTGCATGTCTTTGCCGCAGCCTTTGGCCTGTCGGCGATCTTCAGTGTCGTGCCGACACTCTATTTTGCGCTGAAGCTGGTTGGCGGGCTTTACCTGATCTTTCTCGGCATCCAGATGATCCGGACCCGCGTAGTGGCCGGACCGACACCCAATTTGCCCCAAAAATCCGAAAAGCGAGCCTTTGCAGACAGCGTGCTGGTGGAGGTTCTCAATCCCAAGGTCGCCATCTTCTTCATCGCCTTCCTGCCCCAGTTCGTCACCCCTGACGCAAGCCTGCCGATCTGGGCGCAGTTCCTGATCCTGGGAACGTTCGTGAACTTCGCTTTCACCTCGGCAGATATCGTCACCGTTCTTTTTGCAAGCCAAGTGAAGAAACGGCTGACCAGGACATCAAGGTTCCAGAGCCTCACACGCTGGCTCGGAGGATCGCTTCTGGTGGGACTTGGACTGAAACTGGCAACGGACCGCGCATAGACCATGGACTTTTCCCTGCTAAGTGACCTCAACAAGGACCGTGCCGCGCGCCGTGCGGCGATCCTGGTGACCGACATGGTGGACGGGCAGCAACGCCTCGTCCGCAAATCCGACGATTTTTCCGGCGATCCCCTGGCTGAGGAACTTGCAAGGCGTTTCCGCTCAGGTAAATCCGGCATGATCACCGCAGAAAGTGGCGAAGTCTTCCTGAACGTATCCTTGCCTGCGCCGCGCCTGGTCATCATCGGCGCAGTGCACATCAGCCAGGCGCTTGTTCCAATGGCGGAGATTGCGGGGCTTGATGTGACCGTCATTGATCCGCGCACGGCCTTTGCCACCGAAGACCGCTTTCCCGGAAGCGCACTCAAGGCGGACTGGCCCGAAGAGGTCTTGAAGGATGCACCCCTTGATGCCTTCACGGCCGTTGCCGCTGTCACTCATGATCCGAAGATAGATGACTTCCCCCTGATGGAAGCGCTGAAGACGGGATGTTTCTATGTCGGGGCGCTCGGCAGCCGCAAGACCCACGGCAAGCGTCTGGAACGCTTTACCGAAGCCGGCCTGGCACCTGAGCTGTTTGACCGGATCGATGCTCCGATCGGTCTCGATATCGGAGCAGCTTCGCCGGAGGAAATTGCGGTGGCCGTGCTGGGCGCCATCATCAAGGCGTTACGGACCGCTCCGGGGGCTGCCGCATGATATTCGGCCCTTGTCCGCCGGAAGATGCCGAAGGCTGTATTCTCGCGCACCGGACAGCCCTGCCGAAGCGTGTGCTGAAAAAAGGCCGCCGCCTGACGGGACAAGACTGCGCCGAGATTGCCGCCGCCGGTATCGACAGCCTCATGGTTGCCCGAATAGAACCCGGCGACATCGGCGAGGATGCCGCGGCCGAGCAGCTTGCCACGGCTGCTGCAGGTGCGGGTCTTGAGACCGACACCGCCTTTACGGGGCGCATGAACCTCTATGCCGCCACCAACGGCGTCCTGGTGGTCGATGCGGATGCGGTTACCGCGGCCAACCGGATTGATCCGGCCATCACTTTCGCGACGCTGCCGAACTACTGCAAGGTTCTGGCCGGCCGTATGGTTGCAACCGCGAAGATCATTTCCTTTGCCGTTCCAGAAGAACCACTGGGAGCCGCCGAAAGCGCTCTCAGGGGTGCAGTCCGTGTTGCCGGCTTCAGTCCGCGCAAGGTTGGCCTTGTCGCAACGCAACTGCCGCATCTCAAGCCCTCGACCATGGACAAGACCCGCCGCGTGCTGGAAGACAGGCTGTTGCCGAGCGGATCAACCATCCTGAGCGAGCACAGGGTCGCCCACAGCAGGGAGGCCGTCGCTGAAGCCTTGCGCACGCTGAAGGAAGAAGGCGCTGATTTTCTGATCCTGTTCGGGGCCTCTGCCGTTGTCGACAGGCAGGACGTGCTGCCTGCAGGTCTGGATCTTGCCGGCGGGACGGTGCACCACCTGGGCATGCCGGTGGACCCTGGCAACCTGCTGATGCTCGGAAGTCTCGACGGCATTCCCGTGCTGGGCGCACCGGGCTGCGCCCGAAGCCCGAAGGAGAACGGTTTCGACTGGGTTCTGGACCGCCTGCTTGCCGGACTGGAAGTTCACCCTGACGACATTACCGCGATGGGTGTTGGAGGCCTTTTGATGGAAATCGGGACACGGCCGCAGCCCCGCGAAGGCAAACGCAAGGGCGAAGCTGCCAGGATCGCGGCACTGATCCTTGGCGCAGGCAAGTCGTCCCGCATGGGCGGTCCGAACAAGCTGCTTGCGACGCTGGACGGCAAGACCCTGATCCGGCATGCCGCGGAAGCTGCCGCCGGCGCCGGTCTGTCACAGACCGTTCTGGTAACCGGGCATCTGGCTGAAGAAGTCGGCGCACAGGTCGAAGATCTGGATGTTACGCTGGTGCACAACCCGGATTTTGCAGACGGCATGGCCGGGTCCATCCGCACCGGCATGAATGCTCTCGCCGCAGATACCGATGCGGTGATCGTTCTTCTGGGCGACATGCCACGTATCGGCAGCGATGTTCTGAAGAGGCTGATCGGCACTTACCGCGAAAACGACAACAGTCTGATCGTCACCGCAACGGCGGATGGGAAACGGGGCAATCCGGTCTTGTGGGACCGACGCTTCTTCGAAGCCCTGAAATCCTTGAACGGCGACGTTGGAGCGCGTCACATCATTGGCGAAAACCCCGGGTTCGTGGCCGAAGTCGAGATCGGATCCGCCGCAAGACTGGATCTTGATACACCCGATGCGCTTCGGCAGGCTGGAGGCAAGTTGCCTGAGCCAAAAGGCTAAACCTTTGGCCTGGTAAAGTAAGCCGAAGCAATAAAGCCAAACGATAACATTACATTAACCCGGTATGCACTGAGTGCAGGCCGGAATTGTCAGCTATTCTATTGCAATTTTGTGACATGCCGCTTATGTAATGCCTGCGCTTGCTGAAGGGCACCCAATTGGGTTGGACAACGGATGACGTCCCGGGCGCCGCTTACATCCGATTCCTGTCGAAAGCTGTTCGGATCCTCCCTCCCGAGGATGCTCGAGCGCTTTTGTCGCTTGGTTAAAAGAAGAACGAAGGAAAACGTCATGGCTGACTTGTCTCTCCCGCGCCCGGGCTGCTGCAAATGGGCAGAAGGTGATTCTGGTAACTACATCTTCCCGTGCAGCACGCGCGTCGAAGCAGGTGTCTCCTATTGCACCGAACATAGCGCCATCGTCTACATCCCGCCGGAAGAGCGCCGCCGCAACCGTTCCGGTGGTGGCATGAGCCTGTCCTTCCGCCGCGCGGCATAAGAATACAAGCTGCTTGAACTAAAAAAGCAGATATTCCGTGGAACACCACGTACCTCGAAACCCGGCCCCTAGGCCGGGTTTTTTATTGCCCGGATTTTCCCGTGCTGGATTTCAAGCCTGCATGGTTAGACGAAAGGCATGTCAACATCGAGCAACCTCTGCGTGAATTGAAGATTTCATGCGATTTTTTCGATCTAAGCAAATATTCTTACTGAATATTACCTAGAGGCGATTCTTCGTTAAAATACAATCACCCTCACTGCGCAAAACAACCCTGCCTTTATGGACAATTTAATTCAATCTCGCAAAGTTAATACTTTGTTTTAGTTCTATACCTAAGAGTAAACAAACTAAAACCGAGATAGTGACGCGTTCGGCAGAGAGGCACAGTGTATCATGACCCCTGTGCAGGGAGACAGCGAACAGGACCGCCTGGACGCACTAGCGACCCTTAAGATTCTCAATTCTGAACGCCTGCCGGAATATGACGATCTCGTGGAGACCCTTGCCACGATCTTCGATGCCCCGATGGCCTTCATTTCCATCGTCGGAAAGGATGACCTCTGGTTCAAGGCCAAGATCGGCATAGACGTCGACGGCACTCCAAGAAAAGGCACTTTTTGCGATCAGGCGATCCTCTCGCGTGAGTTGATGGTCGTTCCCAACGCCCTTGAAGACCCCCGCTTCCGCGATACGAGCCTCGTTGCCGGTCCACCCTACACACGCTTTTATGCAGGCTTGCCGTTGTGCCTGGATGGCACGCACATCCTTGGGACACTCTGCGTCGTCGACACCAAACCACGGCAGCCAAGCGAAACACAGCTCCGCCAACTGCAGCGTATGGGATCGATCGTCCTCGGTCTGATGAAGTCTCATCGCGCCCAGAGTGATACGCAATCTGCCCTTCGGGCGGCCGAAGAACAGCAACGGCTTGCGATGCGCAAGAGCGATCTGCTGGAAGAGATCACGGCCGTTTCCGGTGTTGGCGGCTGGGAAGTGGATATTGATACCGACACGGTAACCTGGACGGAAAAAACCTGCGAAATCCATGAAGTGGATGACGACTTCGTTCCAACTGTCGATATGGCGCTTTCCTTCTACGCACCGGATTGCCGTCGCCAGATCTCGGATGCCGTCATCAAAAGTGTCAAGGAAGGCGTTGCCTGGGATCTTGAACTCCCGTTCGTGACCGCCAAGGGGCGTGAGATCTGGGTTCGCACCGCGGGCAGGCCCATCATCGAAGATGGTCGCGCGACCCGTTTGATCGGTGCCTTCCAGGACATTACCGAACGCAAGCAATCCGAACAGGCCGTGCTTCATTCCGAAGCGGTCCATCGCACCACCCTGGAATCCCTGAGCGAAGGGATTCTCCTCGTCAACAGAGCCGGACAGATCCAGTCCTTCAATCCTGCAGCAGCTGCATTGCTCGGCTACACCGTCGGGGAAATGAAAGGTCAAAAGCTTCAGGATCTCGACCTCGATATCGAATGCGAAGAAGACGGCCACGTTTCCGGCTGCAATCCCCTGCAACAGGCTGCGGTCAATCCGGACAAGGTTTGTAACGTCGTTGCAAACGTGACCCGCCGCGGGACCGACCAGTCCGTCTGGCTGCGGCTGAATGCGAAATCGATTGGCGACGACAATGCGTATGGCCTCGACGGCGTTGTCCTTTCCCTGACCGACGTCACCGCGACCAAGCGGCAGCTCATCGCTTTGCAAGCCATTTTCGACAACCTGCCGGGTGGTCTCGTCTATTATGACCCCGACAGACGGCTTGCGGTCTGCAACAAGGATTTTCAGCGCCTTCTGCAATTGCCGCAGGAATTTATTGATCGCAAGGCGCCGTTGCTGGAAGTGGCGACATATCTGGCAAAGCGGGGAGACTACGGTCCGGGAGACCCGGACAAGCTTCTGGAAGAACGGTTCAGGTATTTCAATGATCCCAAACCGCATATTTACGAGCGCGTCAGCCCCGATGGGACACATCTGGAAGTCCGTGGTATCCCTCTGCCGAGCGGCGGCCTTATCACCAGTTTCTTTGATATTTCGGAGCGCAAACGGGCAGAGAACATCTTACGGTATTCCGAGGCCGTCCAAAGGACAACGCTCGAGTCTCTCAGCGAAGGTATTCTTCTGCTGACACATACCGGCGAGATCCAGTCAGCCAATCCTGCTGCGATCGACCTGCTGGGCGTGACCGGCAGGGAGCTGGTCGGGTTGAACGTAACCGACATTGATTTTGGCCTTCGCTGTGATCTTGAAGACAAGGGTCCGTGCGATGCACCGCTGGAGCTTGCTGCCCGCGACCCGGGATCACTGAGGGACGTCATCGCCCGTCTCTCCCCCACCAACGGGCGCCCGAGGAAGTGGCTTCGCCTGAGCGCCATGCCAATCGACGACGATCAGGAGTTCGATCTTGACGGTGTCGTCGTCTCCCTGACGGACATTACCGAGACCAAGCAGCAGGCCGACACGCTGCAAAGCATTTTCGACAACTTTCCGGGTGGGATCGTTCACTACGATGAAACGCTCCGGCTCGCTTCGAGCAATCAGCAGTTCCGCGACCTTCTCGAATATTCTGATGAGTTGATTGAAGGGCGGCCTTATCTTTACGACTTCTTTCTCTTCAACGCTCGAAGAGGTGACTATGGCCCTGGAGACCCAGAGGCTCTCGCTCTGGAGCGGTATCGGAAGTACGACCTGAAAAAATCGCAGGTGTTCGAACGGCGCGCCGCGAACGGCACCTACATCGAAACCCGGAGCACGCCACTACCGTCAGGTGGTCTGATCCATAATTTTTACGACATCACCGACCGCAAGAACCTGGAAGAACAACTTGCTGCGAACGAACGGCTGGCACGGCATCGCTCGCAGGAACTGGAAGCCATTCTCGCCAATATGCGCCAGGGTGTCAGCGTCTTCGACGCGCGTGGACGGCTGTCATTGTGGAACCGGCAGTACATCGAGATCTTCAACAAGCCTGAGGGCGATGTTTACGAGGGTGTGAGCCTTATCGAATTGATCCAGGCCGAGAAGGAGCGCGGCGAATTCGAAGGCGACGTTCAGGAACACGTCATGGATCTGATGATCCGTCTTTCAGCCGGCGAAGTGGTCCGTTCCAAGTTCAAACATCCCAGCGGCAGGATTGTCAGCGCAGTCCATGCGCCCTTGCCGGCAGGCGGCTGGATCGGTACGCATGAAGATGTCACTTCGCGTGAACTGGCGGCTGAAAAGATCCAGTTTGCCGCTCACCATGACACGTTGACCGGGCTCGCCAACCGAACGCTATTCAATGCAAAGCTGGACGAAGCCCTGAATGCTGCATCGGCCAATGGCATTGCAGGCGACCTGATGCTGCTTGATCTCGACAAGTTCAAACCGGTGAATGACAGTTTCGGTCATGATGTCGGCGACGAACTTCTTAAAACAGTCGCGCAGCGACTGCGCGAGTGTGTCCGGTCCTCAGATCTTGTCGCGCGTCTCGGCGGCGACGAATTCGGGATTATCCTGACAGGAACAGGTTCCGGCAACGCCAGTACGGCAGAGATCGCCGATCGTATCGTCCGCAAGATCGGGGCACCGTTCGCTGTCCAGGATCACATTATTTCGGTTGGTGTCAGCGTCGGAATTTCTCCGATAACGGGCACGGAACTGGATCCTCGTCCAGTGATAAAGCGCGCCGATATGGCGCTATACGAGGTCAAGCATAACGGGCGTAACGGGTTCAAGTTCTTCGAAGAAGAAGACGTCGCGCGGTTTGCTCGCGCCTGACGTTCGGCTTTCTGATCGAGAGCCGAATGTTTGAGAGGTAGCCTGCCAGATACGTCGGAACAGTGCCTCTTGCTTACTTGACCGATCGCTTCCCCCAAAAACAAAAAACGCGGTCCGTTGCCGGACCGCGTCATTGAATGAAGCTTGAGGGGGTCGAATCAGGCCTTGGTGAGGGCTTCTGCGACGTCCTTGAGCTGAGCCAGTGTCATTTCGGCTTTCTGCCGCGAGGCATCGTCCTTGGCGTCGGAAACATCTTCCTGCGCATCCTGGATCGCCTGGTCGAGCTGCTCACGGCTGATCTCGCCAACCGGAACGGCCTGTTCGGCCAGAACGGTGAGACCGCCTGCAGCAACATCGGCAAAACCGCCGCGGACGAAATATTCGTCCCAGCCACCGTTTTCGCTGCTGCGCACCTTCAGGATGCCCGGCAGGATGGTGGAGATGAACGGGGCATGGTTCTTCAGAACGCCAAACTCGCCTTCGGCGCCCGGTACAACGACCTCTGCGACCTGTTCGGAGAGGAGCTGGCGCTCCGGCGAGACCAACTCAAACTGGAAAAGTTCAGCCATTTGGCGTCTTCCTTGTCAGTCTAATTCTGATGGCAAGCCATCAAGCATGAAGAAGACGGACGCCCGATAACGGGCGTCCGGTCAATTCGCCGATCAAGCGGCTTCAGCAGCCAGGCGCTGTGCTTTCTCGATGGCTTCATCGATGGAGCCAACCATGTAGAAAGCAGCTTCCGGCAGGTGGTCGTATTCGCCTTCGACCAGACCCTTGAAGCCCTTGATGGTGTCTTCGAGGGCAACCAGCTTGCCCGGAGAACCGGTGAAGACTTCGGCCACGAAGAACGGCTGGGACAGGAAGCGCTCGATCTTACGTGCGCGGGCAACGGTGAGTTTGTCTTCTTCAGACAGTTCGTCCATGCCCAGGATGGCGATGATGTCCTGCAGAGCCTTGTAGCGCTGCAGAGTAACCTGAACCGCACGAGCCGTTTCGTAGTGCTCTTCACCGATGATGCGGGCATCAAGCATACGGGAAGTGGAGTCCAGCGGATCCACAGCCGGGTAGATGCCTTTTTCAGCGATCGAGCGGTTAAGAACCGTCGTTGCGTCCAAGTGAGCAAAGGTCGAAGCCGGTGCCGGGTCGGTCAAGTCATCGGCCGGAACGTACACGGCCTGCACGGACGTGATCGAGCCCTTGTTCGTGGTGGTGATGCGCTCCTGCATGCCGCCCATGTCGGTGGCCAGCGTCGGCTGGTAGCCCACAGCGGACGGGATACGGCCGAGAAGTGCGGACACTTCGGAACCCGCCTGGGTGAAGCGGAAGATGTTGTCCACGAAGAACAGCACGTCCTGGCCCTGGTCACGGAAGTGTTCTGCAACGGTCAGACCGGTCAGAGCAACACGTGCACGGGCTCCCGGGGGCTCGTTCATCTGGCCGTAAACCAGAGCTGCCTTGGAGCCTTCTCCGCCGCCTTCCTTGTTCACGCCGGATTCGATCATTTCCCAGTAAAGGTCGTTACCTTCACGAGTACGCTCGCCAACACCTGCGAACACGGAGTAACCGCCGTGCGCCTTGGCGACGTTGTTGATCAGTTCCATGATGAGAACGGTCTTGCCCACGCCGGCGCCGCCGAACAGGCCGATCTTACCACCCTTTGCGTACGGAGCCAGAAGGTCAACGACCTTGATGCCCGTCACAAGGATTTCAGCTTCGGTGGACTGTTCGATGAACTCCGGAGCGTCCTGGTGGATCGCGCGCTTGCTTTCGTGCGGGATCTCACCGGCTTCGTCGACCGGCTCGCCGATCACGTTCATGATACGGCCCAGGGTGCCGTCGCCAACCGGCACCACGATCGGTGCATCGGTGTCGACCACTTCCTGACCGCGCACCAGACCCTCGGTGGAGTCCATCGCGATGGTACGTACCGTGTTTTCGCCAAGGTGCTGAGCAACTTCAAGCACAAGACGCGTGCCCTGGTTGTCAACTTCAAGAGCGTTCAGGATCAGCGGCAGGTGGTCATCGAACTTGACGTCGACAACGGCGCCGATGACCTGGGTGATCCGTCCGACCTTTTTGTCAGCCATATCCCTAATCCTCGTCTCGATCCCGTTAGAGCGCTTCCGCGCCCGAGATAATTTCAATCAGTTCCGTCGTAATCTGAGCCTGGCGCTGGCGGTTGTAGTTGATCGTCAGTTTGTCGATCATCTCGCCGGCGTTGCGGGTCGCGTTGTCCATTGCGGACATACGTGCACCCTGTTCAGACGCAGCATTTTCCAGAAGTGCCCGGAAAATCTGAACGGAGATGTTGCGCGGCAGCAGATCCGCAAGGATCTCTGTCTCTTCCGGTTCATATTCGTAAACCGCGTTGGCACCTGCGCCTGCATCAGTGCTGCCAGCCTCGAAATGGGCCGGGATCAGCTGAGTTGCAGTCGGTTCCTGCGCGATCACGGATTTGAAAGTCGAATAGAACAGCGTGCAAACGTCGAACTCGCCATTGTCGTACATGGAGAGCACTTCGCGGCCGATGTCGTCCGCGTTGCTGAAGCCAACGTTCTTAACACTGCGCAGGTCGATGGTCTTGATGATGTGCTGGCCGAGCTCACGCTTCAGGGAGTCGTAGCCCTTCTTGCCGACACAGATGATCTTGACCGTCTTGCCCTGCTTCAGCAGGCTGCGCGCTTTTTCACGCGCAAGCTTGGCAATGTTGGTGTTGAAGCCCCCACACAGTCCACGTTCGGCCGTGGCAACGAGCAGGAGATGAACCTGGTCATTGCCGGTGCCGGACATGAGCTTCGGAGCGTCGTCGCGCCCCTCGAAGGCCACCGCGAGGTTGGCCAGCACCGCACCCATGCGTTCCGCATAGGGGCGCGCGGCCTCCGCAGCTTCCTGAGCACGACGCAGCTTCGCCGCGGCCACCATTTGCATGGCCTTGGTGATTTTCTGCGTCGCCTTAACGGAAGCGATGCGGTTTCGTAAGTCCTTCAGGCTCGGCATGGCCGCCCCTGCTCCTTATCCCGGCGTGGTCTTAAGCGAAGTTCTTGGCGAACGCGTCGATGGCAGCTTTCAGCTTGCCAGTCAGCTCGTCGTCGAGTGCCTTCTTCTCCCAGATGGCGTCGAGCAGCGCTATGTGCTCGCCACGAAGGAACAGAAGCAGGCCTTCTTCGAAGTCCTTCACGCGGTTGACCGGGATTGCATCCAGGTAGCCGTTCACGCCGGCATAGATGACTGCAACCTGTTCTTCGGTCTTCAGCGGCGAGAACTGCGGCTGCTTCAGAAGTTCGGTCAGACGTGCACCACGGTTCAGGAGGCGCTGGGTCGTGGCGTCGAGGTCGGAGCCGAACTGGGCAAAGGCCGCCATTTCGCGGTACTGAGCCAGTTCACCCTTAATCGGGCCGGCAACCTGTTTCATCGCCTTGATCTGAGCGGAGGAACCCACGCGGGACACCGACAGACCGACGTTCACGGCCGGGCGGATACCCTGGTAGAACAGATCCGTTTCCAGGAAGATCTGACCGTCGGTGATCGAGATCACGTTGGTCGGAATAAACGCGGACACGTCGTTGCCCTGGGTTTCAATAACCGGCAGTGCGGTCAGAGAGCCCTTGCCATGGTCTTCGTTCAGCTTCGCAGCACGTTCCAGCAGACGGGAGTGCAGGTAGAAAACGTCACCCGGGAAAGCTTCACGTCCCGGCGGACGACGGAGCAGCAGGGACATCTGACGGTAGGCCACAGCCTGCTTGGTCAGATCGTCGTAGCCGATCACGGCGTGCATGGAGTTGTCACGGAAGAACTCGCCCATCGCGCAGCCGGCAAACGGTGCCAGGAACTGCAGCGGAGCAGCGTCGGAAGCGGTAGCGGCGACGACGATGGAGTATTCCAGCGCGCCGGCGTCTTCCAGGGTCTTCACGAACTGAGCGACGGTGGAGCGCTTCTGGCCGACAGCAACGTAGATGCAGTACAGCTTGGCGTCTTCGTCGTCAGAAGCATGCAGCGGCTTCTGGTTCAGGAAGGTGTCGAGAATGATCGCGGTCTTGCCGGTCTGACGGTCACCGATGACCAGCTCGCGCTGACCACGGCCAACCGGGATCAGGGCGTCGATGGCTTTCAGGCCGGTAGACATCGGCTCGTGCACGGACTTGCGCGGCAGAATGCCCGGCGCCTTGACGTCCACGCGGCGCTTTTCGGTTGCCTCGATCGGGCCTTTGCCGTCGATCGGGTTGCCGAGCGGGTCAACAACGCGGCCCAGGAGGCCCTTGCCGACCGGCACTTCCACGATGGCGCCGGTCCGCTTGACGGTGTCGCCTTCTTTAATGTCACGGTCGGAGCCGAAGATAACGACACCAACGTTGTCGGTTTCCAGGTTCAGGGCCATGCCCTTGATACCACCCGGGAATTCGACCATTTCACCGGCCTGGACTTTGTCCAGACCATAAACACGGGCGATACCGTCACCGACGGAGAGCACCTGACCGACTTCAGAAACTTCGGCTTCCTGGCCAAAGCTCTTGATCTGGTCCTTGAGGATTGCGGAGATTTCCGCGGCCCGAATATCCATCAGCCGACCTCTTTCATCGCGAACTTGAGTGAATTGAGCTTGGTACGCAGCGATGTGTCGATCATGCGGGAGCCGACCTTGACCACGAGGCCACCGATCAGGGCAGGATCAACCTTTGCCACGATGTTTACAGATTTGCCCGTGGAAGCCGAGAGAGCTTCTTTCAGGGCAGCGACATGATCGTCGGAAAGAGCAGCTGCGGAAGTTACCTCAGCCGTTTCCTCACCACGCTTTTGCGCAAGCAGGGTGCGGAATGCCTTGATCATGCCGGGAAGAACGAAGAGGCGCCGGTTACGGGCTGCCAGCTTCACGAAATTAGCAGCCAGGCCTTTGATGCCTGCCTTGTCGAGAAGTGCGGTAAGCGCTGCAAGCTGCTCCTCCACACTGAATACCGGGCTTTTCACGAGACGGACGAGATCTTCGCTTTCGGCAAGCATGCCTTCGAAAGCTGTCAGATCCCGCTCCACGTCAGCCGTTACACCTTCGCCTTCGGCGAGGTCGAGAAGGGCGGACGCATAACGCTGTGCCACGCCGGATACGAGAGATACGTTGTCAGTCACCAGGTCCGTGCTCTCTGACGTTTTTCATGCCCGCGAAACGGCCAGCGCTCGCAAAGCATTGAAAAAATGAATGATTTCAAGGTCAGAAGGTATGACGGTTAAACCGCTGCCCCCAAAGCCGCGCCTCAATTAGCACAGGGTTTCTCAGTGTGCAACTTCGCCTAAAGACTGTTATTGCCGATTCCTCGGTGTTTTTTGTCAAAGGTCGATAAAAAACGTTTCAGATCAACGTCTCCGCACCGTCATAAACCTTTAGACGGTTTTCTGCAGAGCGGGCGAAAAGGCCTTTGCGCAGGGCTGAAAGGGGCAAGCCAGGAGGGCGTTTTTGCCGCAGCTGCGCGGACAGCGGGATTATTGCCGTCAGCAGCGTTGCCACAATTGCAAACAATGACCCTGCGGTTCCACCCGATTCTCCCACGCCGAACTCGTATGACTCGTATGAACGGCAGGCGCTTTTCCCCATGGATGCAAAAACCACCTAGAGAAAATGCTGCGGGTCAATGTCCACTTGCAGGCGCAGCCCCTTCGTGGGCTTCGGGCCGATGCTTAGCCAATGCCGCAGATACGCTTGCAGATCGTACTGGCGGGGGGCCATTGCCAGCAGGCGGAAACGATAGCGTCCGCGCACCATGGCAAGGGCGGCTTCCGCAGGCCCAAGGAGCGTGACGGCCTGATCCGGCGGTGCGGCACGGGCAATGGCCCTTGAGAAGCCTTCCGCAAATCCTCTGTCTGGTCCGGAGACGATGACTGCGGCAAGACGCCCGAACGGCGGCAGACCTGCTGCCCGCCTTGCCTCGATCTCGGCCTGATAGAACGCCTTCTTGTCGCTTGAAAGCAGCGCCTTGATGACGGGATGATCCGCATTGTAGGTCTGCAGGAACCCCTTGCCGCCGCCGGTGACGCGGCCCGCACGGCCTGTCACCTGGGCAAGCAGCTGGAAGGTTTTTTCCGCAGCTCTCGGATCGCCATGGGCAAGGCCAAGGTCCGCATCCACCACGCCAACCAGTTTCATCAGCGGGAAGTTATGCCCCTTGGCGACCAGCTGCGTGCCGATCACGATGTCGGCCCCGCCTTCCTCGACAATCTTCATTTCGCGCTTCAGCCGATCCGGCCCGCCGGCAATATCCGACGAAAGCACGAGCACACGCGCCTGCGGAAAGAGCTCGGTCACTTCCTCGGCGATTCTTTCCACGCCGGGACCGCAGGCAACCAGACTGTCTACCGACTGGCAGGACGGACAGGCCTTGGGGACCGGCTCCTGATGGCCGCAGTGGTGGCAGACGAGTTTTTTCTGAAAACGATGCTCCACCAGCCAGGCGCTGCAATGAGCGCATTGGAACCTGTGGCCGCAGGTACGGCAAAGGGTCAGCGGTGCATAACCGCGCCGATTGAGAAACAGTAGCGACTGCCCCCCTTCGGCAAAGGTGCCGGCGATGCCGTGGACCAGACCAGGTGCCAGCCAGCGTCCCCGTTCCGGCCCGTCCTGGCGCATATCGATGGCCATGAGGTCCGGCAGGGCAGCACCGGATGCCCGTTCGGGTAGCTCGAACAGCTTGTAGCGGCCGACCTCTGCGTTGACGATGCTTTCCACGGATGGCGTGGCCGACGCCAGAACAACGGGGAAGCCGGAGAGATGGCCGCGGACAACAGCCATGTCGCGTGCGCTGTAAGGCACCCGGTCGTCCTGCTTGAAGGCTGCATCATGTTCTTCATCGACGATGATCAGGCCTAGTTCCTTGAACGGCAGAAACAGCGAGGAGCGGGCCCCTATCACCACCCGCACATCACCGGACGCCACACCGCGCCAGACCCGCGAGCGGTTCTTGACCGTGATCTGGGAATGCCATTCGGCCGGATAGACCCCGAAGCGTTGTTCGAAGCGCCGCAGGAACTGTTCGGTGAGTGCGATTTCAGGCAGCAGCACCAGCGCCTGCTTTCCCCTGCGCAAGGCTTCGGCAATCGCCTCAAAATAGACTTCCGTCTTGCCCGAGCCGGTGACACCGTCGATCAGGGCAACGGCCCCACCCTTGCCGAAACAGGCAGTCAGGCCGTCTGCCGCGGCCTGCTGCGCCGGGGTCAGCGGTTTTTGCGCATAGTCCAGTTGCGGTTTCGGCGGCGGAGGAGCCGCCGGCATAAGGACGGTTTCCAGGACATCTTGCTGAAGCAGGCCGTCGATGACGGAAGCGGACACGCCGGCAGCGTGGGCAAGGCCGCTTTTCGTCCAGGCAAAGCCGTCTTCCATGGTCGCCAGAACGCGCCCGCGTGCCGGCGTCAGACGATCAGGCTCGGCACCTTCGATACGGCGGACACCGGGAACGGGCGCCTCCGGTTCCAGCGCTTCTTCGGACCGCAACACCATGCGCAGCACCATCCCCGGTGCGCCAAGTGTCCAGTTCGCTACCCAGTCGACGAACCGGCGCAGATCATCATCAAGCGGCGGCGTCTTGTCGTAGACATGGGAAATGGTCTTCAGTTTCTTTGGATTGATGGCCGCGTCCGGCTCGATATCCCAGACAGCTCCAATCACCTCGCGCGGGCCGAGCGGTACCTTGACGATGGTGCCCGGAACCACGGACTGGCCGGGCGGCACCTTGTAGGTATAGGCCCCCGCAACCGCGACCGGCACCAGCACGCTGGCAATGGTTTCCTGGAAGTCTGGATCGTCGAACAGCACTGGGTGTCAGGTCCTCATCGCTCCGGGAACGGCCGCGAAACCATGCGCCAAGCACGGCCCGAACCCTGGCGAGACATTGCCCGTCCGGTCACCGGGATCAAGCCTCGCCATCCTTGAGGTACGTACCGCAAAAATTTCGTCCACCAGAGAATCAGGGGTTCTTCTTGTCATCATCCTAGGGTAAAGAGAGCCCAGCTGACCACGCAATCGTTTTGTCCCGCTAGCCGGGACCAGGTTTCCGGCGACGCTCCGGTAGCCCTACAGGGAGTAAAGACAGATGAAATTCTTCGTCGATACGGCCGACACGGCTGAAATCAAGGAACTGGAAGCAACCGGCCTCCTTGACGGTGTCACCACCAACCCCTCGCTGATCGCAAAGTCCGGTCGGGACTTCAAGGAAGTCATCGCAGAAATCTGCGCCATCACCGAAGGCGATGTTTCCGCCGAAGTGGCCGCAACCGATTTCGACACGATCATGAAGGAAGCGCACGTCCTTGGCGCGATCGCAAACAACGTGGTCATCAAGCTGCCGCTGACGTTCGATGGCCTGAAGGCATGCAAGCAGCTGACCGAAGAAGGCACCAAGACCAACGTCACCCTGTGCTTCTCGGCCAATCAGGCCCTGCTCGCAGCCAAGGCCGGTGCAACCTACATTTCGCCGTTCATCGGCCGTCTGGATGATATTCATGCCGACGGGCTTGAGCTGATCCGCGAAATCCGCGTGATCTACGACAACTACGGCTTCGACACGGAAATTCTGGCTGCGTCGATCCGCACGCCGAACCACGTGAAGGATTGCGCCATCATCGGCGCCGACGTCGCGACCGTACCGCCGGCAACGCTGAAGGCCCTGGTCAAGCATCCGCTGACCGACAAGGGCCTTGAAGCCTTCCTGGCCGATTGGGCCAAGACCGGCCAGAGCATTCTCTGATCACCTACCTTTAAGACAAACGAACGGCCCGGATTTCCGGGCCGTTTTTGTTTGCCGTGACCGGCGCCTGCCAAGGGCAACAGGACGGCCCAATACCTTTTGCCTGGCGTTGGGGGACAAGTCGATCAGGCTCGGAGATCTCGACAGTCCAGTTCACCTCCTGGTGGGAGTGGGACCACCTGTCGGCCGGTTTGACGAAAAATAGCCGCCATGTGGCGCGATGTTAACGGAACCGTTGGGGATCCGGCATCACATTGGCACCATGTGTGCCGCATCCTCCAAATCCGAATCGCTGCTCGTCACCGCCCGGCCGGAACTCAACCGCCGCATCGACCAGTGGCTTGACCACCTGTCCGATGAGCGACGCCTTTCCGACAAGACCCTGCTTGCCTACGAACGCGACCTGCGCCAGTTCCTGCGCTTCCTGACCAACCATCTGGGCGGGGCACCGGACCTCAAGGAAATTGCGGCGCTCCGCCCGGCCGACTTCCGAGGCTTCCTGGCAAGCCGCCGCCGTAACGGCGCCCAGAGCCGATCTCTCGCCCGCGGCCTTGCCGGGATCCGGTCCTTCCTCAGGTACCTGGAGCGGCGGGGCGAAGTGAACGCCGCGGCGTCTTCCGCCGTGCGGCCACCACGGCAGGCCCGATCCCTGCCGAAACCGGTCTCCTCCAAGGACGCCATCGACGTGACCAGCGGTGACCTGGCGATGGAACGCGAGCCGTGGCTGGAAGCCCGCAACGCCGCTGTCCTGACCCTGCTTTACGGCTGCGGCCTGCGGATTTCGGAAGCGTTGTCGCTGACCGGTGCAATGGCCCCCAAAACCGGGACGAAGACACTTCGTGTCGTCGGCAAAGGCGGCAAGGAACGGATTGTCCCGATCCTGCCGGCGGTCTGCCAGGCGGTGGAGCACTATCTGAAACTTTGCCCTTATGCGATTTCGCCCGATGGCCCCCTGTTTCTCGGTGCCCGCGGCGGTCCGCTGAACCCGCGCATGATCCAGCTGGCCATGGCACGCCTGCGCGGTGCATTGGGCCTGCCGGACAGCGCGACCCCGCATGCCCTGCGCCATTCCTTTGCCACACATCTGCTGGCTGGCGGCGGTGATCTCAGGACTATCCAGGAACTGCTTGGCCACGCCAGCCTTGCCTCAACACAGATCTATACGGAAATCGACAGCGCCCATCTCCTGTCCGCCTACGACAAGGCTCATCCGCGCCGTTAGGATCCCTCAGGTTTCGGAAATCCGTAGACCGTCCGTTCCTTGCCGTCAGGAAACATCTCGCGCGCAATCGGCTCGCCGCCAAGTTTGCGCACCAGTCCCCTTGCTGCCTCGTTGTCATCCTTCATATGCGTTTCGACCAGTGGCCAGCCATAGACTTCGTAAGCATGGCGGATTGCCGCCTGCGAGACTTCCACGGCTGCACCGGTGCCGCGTGCCTGAGGCATCAGCCACCAGGTCAGCTCCCGTCTCGGCCAGCCTTCGGGCCAAACGAAGCCGCAACCGCCGATGATATCTGCGCCCGTTTTCGGTTCGATAACCCACATGCCATAGCCGCGCAGTTGCCAGTGGCCGAGGTGGCTTGCCAGCACGCGCCAAGCGGAATCCGCGCGCAACGGTCCACCATAGAAGTGCGAGGTCTCGCCGTTCTCGTAGAACGCCTTGTAGACTGGAAAGTCCGGTTCTTCCGGCAAGCGCAGACGAAACCGCCGCGTTTCGAGTGATTGCATGATAAGTCTCTGTTGTTTGCGGGGAATTTCGTTCGATTCCCATGTTAGTTCCAACTCCGTTGTAGCCGCTTCCGCCACAAACGGTTAGGTTGCTGAAACAGCCTGTTTCGCCGGGAGATAACGAATGCGTCTGATACTACTCGCAGCCGGTCTTCTTCTACTGTCGGCAGCGCCCTCGCTGGCGCAGCGCGTCTACTGTCCACTTCCCGAAGACGGCGTCTGGGTCAATCCGAATGCCAAACCGAAGGAGATCTCGCGCGTCGAGGTGGAAAGCCGCTGCGAGAATGAAGCGGTGCATGTGCGCGTACGCGCGTTCACCTCCTGCATCCCGCGTGACTGCAAGTGGGGCTGGACCAAAGGGGAATTGCGCTCAGATGGTGCCATCCAGGTGCTGCTGATCGGTTTCTTGAGCAGCAAGCAACTGACATTGCGGGCCTTTGGCGAGCTTCTGGATGTTCACGTGATCAACGTCGTCAACGATCTCTCCGAACCGCGAACCGAGACCACCTACAATCTCCAGCGCGAGTAACCGGTCAGGGGCAGTGCGACGACAATCGCCTTTCGCTTTTTCCTTGTCAGACCTCCATTTTCCCTTACCTTACGTAAGACTGCGCAAGTGTAGCGCAGGCCAACGGACGGAGATGTAACATGCGCCTATTGAGCACCGGCATTGCGGCCCTTGCCGTAACCGCGTTTGCAATTGCACCGGCCGCTGCATGCAGCTGGAACAAGACAGCCCAGTCCAAACAGATGACAGTGGCGGAAACGCCCGTCCTCCCGGACACCGACTCGGATGTGGCCATCGCCACCAACGATCTCAGCGATGCAATCGTAAGCGAGACCGTAATTCAGCCGACCACCGGCGAAACCGTATCGGAGTGACCCCCACCGGCAAACAAGCTCCAGACCAAGACCCGCTGCTCCGCAGCGGGCTTTTTTTTCGGCTGAATACCGTCTGCACGAAATCTGCTGAAACCTGCCTTTATCGGGCCGTATCGACGCCTCAATAGCCCGGTTCACTCGGGATTATCCTGAAGAACCGGTTGATACAATCTCATGATTTCCAGACGCCGTTTCCTGCAAACCTGTGGCATCGCAATGTTGGGTGCCGTTTCCGCTCCTGCCTATGCGATTGGCGTTGAGCCTTTTCGGCTCAGCCTGAAGCATTATCACCTGACGCCTCCACGATGGCCCAGAGGGCTGAACCTGAAAGCCGCGCTGATAGCCGACCCGCATGTCTGCGATCCCTGGATGGGGCTGGAGCGAGTTCGCTCCATCGTCCGGCAGACCAACGCTCTGAAGCCCGACATCATCCTGATGCTGGGCGACTATGTGGCCAGCCACAAATGGCAATACGACCCGATCCCGCCACAGGCGTGGGCTGATCTCTTCGGTGATCTGTCGGCCCCGCTCGGGACCCACGCCATTCTCGGCAATCACGACTGGTGGGACGACGCGGACGCGCAGCTGACTGGTGGTGGGCCGACCAGATATGGTCAAGCGCTGCTGAACGCCGGCATTCCCCTTTACCAGAACCGGGCTCAACGGTTCGATAAGGACGGCCAGGCTTTCTGGCTTGCCGGCATCGACGACCAGCTGGCGCTGAGACCGCACCGCAAGATCAAGCGGCACCGCTGGAAAGGTTTGGATGACCTGACCGGCACGCTTGCCCAGGTGACGGACGATGCCCCCGTGCTGCTGATGGCACATGAGCCCGACATCATCCGTGAAGTGCCGGGCCGCGTCAGCCTGACGCTCAGCGGTCACACCCATGGCGGGCAAGTCAACTGTTTCGGCTACAAACCGGCCTTTCCGAAACGCAGCGTCAAAAGCTACGCCTATGGCCACATCGTTGAAACGGAAGGGACGAAGCTGGCAAGGCACCTGGGCCTTGAAACGGAGCCCCGCCACCTCATCGTTTCCGGAGGTCTTGGCTGCTCGATCCTGCCGGTCCGATTCGGTGTTCCTCTGGAAATAACGGTGGTGCATCTGGGAAGCACCACCGCTTGAGTCATGTTCTGGCAAGGGCGAATTATTCAGCCGCCACTTCGTGCTCCGTCTTGTGCCGGTATTCCTTTATGGCCTGGCTCAGGATCTGGACGGAGGAACTGACGAAGAGAGCCGCCATGAGACCGGCGACAATCAGGTCCGGCCAGGCACTTGCCGTTCCCCAGACACCGGCGGCCGCCAACATGACGGCGACGTTGCCTATGGCATCGTTGCGCGAACACAGCCAGACGGAGCGCACATTGGCATCACCATCCTTGTATCGGACCAGCAGCAGGACACTGGCAAGGTTTACGGCCAGCGCCAGAAAGCCGATGGAGCCCATCACCGCGGCCTGCGGTACGCCAAGCACGAACACCTGATATAGCGTGGTGGCAGCCACCCAGACGCCCATCAGAAACAGGCTTGTGCCCTTTGCAAGCGCAGCCAGGGCCCGGGTCTTCAGCGATGCGCCAATGACAGCCAATGATATGCCGTAGGTGACCGCGTCGCCGAAGAAATCGAGGGCGTCGGCCTGCAGCGCCTTTGAGCCGGCTGCCTGGCCGGCAATCATCTCGACGATGAACATGCCACCGTTCAACGCGATCACCAGCCAGAGCCGGCGGCGATAGTCCTTCGACATTCCGTCAAATGTTCCGTGGGAATGTCCGCAACAGGCACCCATGATGCACTCCTTGTTCGAGTCGCTTGATTTTCGGTTCCTGTCCCTTGTAATTGCTATAGCGACTAGAGCTTCAAGAGGCTTTTTATGGATTTTTCAATTGGTGACCTTTCAAGACGGACCGGCGTGAAGATTCCGACGATTCGTTATTACGAAAAGGAAGGCCTGCTGGAAGCGCCGATCCGCAGCGAGGGCAACCAGAGGCGCTACCGGTCCTGCGACCTGGAAAGGCTTGGCTTCATCAAGCATTGCCGCGACCTCGGCCTGCCAATGCCGGCCATCCGCGACCTGTTAGACCTCAGCCAGCATCCGGACAAACCGTGCGAAGCCGCCAACCGGATTGCCGAAGATCAGTTGAAGGCAGTGCGCCAGCGGATTGCCCACCTGCGCAAACTGGAGGCGGAGTTGAAGCGCATTGCAACAAGCTGCGAAGGCGACCACACGGTGACCGAATGCAACGTTCTGAAGGCTTTCGGCGACCATGGCCTCTGCCTGAAGGAGCACTGACACGCCTTTTTGCCCGGCTTCAGGCAAGCCTTGTCCAGTCCCGTGTCTCCCCTACGGCACGCACGTTCGTGCCGATGGCAGCCGCCAGGGAGCGTGCTGCTAGCTTTCGTCTATCGGTCTTGGTTCGGTGCCTGAGCCGAGTTCCGTTGCCATCACCGTTCCCCCTAGCCTTTCCAGACGCATCATTGTCCAGCGTTTGGCAGGCAGATTACAGGAATGACGGCCCAGAATGCAGGAGAACTGGAGGACGTGGGGATAGTCGTTCTTCGGCCAAACCCTTTCAGCAACGTCATGCCTGCCTTTCAGGTAGCCGAGCAGGGTATATTCGCTGACATACCAGACGTCGCCTTCCTTCAGGTCTGCCATACTGGTCGGCCGCCCCTTGGGAAAAGTACCTCCCCAGGTCCAGGACAGGGCACCGGACGTTTTCTGATCCAGAAAATGGTGGGCCATCGTTTCGTCGATAAAGACCCGCTTTCCGTCCGCCAGATCCTGCCGGTAGGCCTCGACCACAGCTTGCCTGTTCGGCAACGGTTCCGACAGCACATAGAAAACGATGAAGTTGGAGGAAAGCGCCAGCACCAATGCGGCGCAAAGGCCAAGCTTCAGCCTGTGCCAGCGGTCTTTCAACAGCACGTCGACTGCCAACAGAAACAACATTGCGGCCGCAAGATTCCGGATCAGCGGCCGGTCGTGCACGAAGGCGCCGAAGAATTGTCCAGCGGCAAGGCAAAAGCCGATCATCCCGGCGGTGCGGGACTTGCGGAACACAAACCAAGATACGCCTGCAAACATGGCAGCCCGGAAGATCGCTTCCACATTGAACTTGCCGGAGCCATGTGACCGGCTGGAATGATAGGCGATCTGCCGGAAGAATTCGGCGAACTCGAAGTTCACCGAGACCGCAAACAGGGCAAAGGCAATAGCCAGGGCGACAAGGCCTTCACTCAGCACACGCACGAGACTTGCCTGCCGCGTCCTGAGCCTCCAGATCTGAAGAACGGCGATGACGCCAACACTCCAGGCAAGCATGGACAGTGCAGTCAGCGGAGCAATTCCCAAAAGCGCGGTACCCGCAACGGCGGAAACGGTTTCCGGACCGGTCTGCCGCGTGTCACCCGTACCTGCCCTGACTGCAACCGGCAGGACCAGCAGCAGTCCGAGCATCCAGATGAATGAACCCGTCAGTTCCAGCCGGAAGCCGGAAACGACATACATGGGCGCAAAGATCAACGGTGTGAAAAGCGCAGCGGTGCGAAGGTTCAATCTGAGGCAGAACACCACGAAGACCAGGCTGGTTGCCACGTAACAGAGGAATTCGTACAGGACGATTGTCGCGGTGCTGATCCCCGTGGCTTTCAAAAACCATCCGGACAGAATGAAATGAAGCCTTGGCTGGAGATGATAGGATTCCAGCCCCGGAAACTGGACCGCAAGAAGCGGATTCAAGTGACGGCCCGTTTGCGCAAATTCGGATGCCCAGGGAATAAAGAAGAGGTCATCCACGTAGGGGATGGTTCGCTCCGGCCAGAAAAACACCAGGCCGCAAACCAACGGCAATACGCCGCCTGCAACGACTGGCAGCCAGCCGCGGGTGAAATTCAGATTTTGATTGTTGCCCCGTTGCCTTTCAAGCAAAGCATCTCCTGCCTTTTGTTGAAATGCACCACCCCTGACAGGACAACACTCTAGCGTATTAGTTGCAGATGCGCGGCATTTTTTACGTTTACTTGCAGAACTTCAAACTTGAATGACATCAGCCGGTCCGCAGGACGGCCGATCAAACAAAAATGGTACGGGGCACCCGGTGACCGGATGCCCCGACCGATATCGAAAAGACATCGTTCAAGCGTTGATTACGCGTGGATCGACTTCGCAAATGCGCCGAGGGCTGCTTCCTTGACCGCTTCCGACATGGTCGGGTGGGCGTGGCAGGTGCGCGCAAGGTCTTCGGAAGATCCACCGAACTCCATCAGGACAGCAGCTTCGTGGATCATCTCACCGGCACCGAAGCCGACGATGTGAACACCAAGCACGCGGTCGGTCTTTGCGTCCGCCAGAACCTTGGCAAAGCCATCGGTCTTGTTCATGGCGCGCGCGCGACCGTTTGCGGAGAAGACAAATTTGCCGGTCTTGTACTCGACGCCGGCCGCCTTCAGTTCTTCCTCGGTCTTGCCGACGGAAGCGACTTCCGGCTGGGTGTAGACAACACCCGGGATGACATCATAGTTCACGTGACCAGCCTGGCCTGCCAGCATTTCGGCAACGGCAACGCCTTCGTCCTCGGCCTTGTGGGCCAGCATCGGACCGACGACCACATCGCCGATGGCGTAGATGCCGTCGACATTGGTCTTGTAGTGGGTGTCGATCTTGACGCGGCCGCGCTCGTCCAGGGCAACACCTGCCCCATCAAGGCCCAGGCCTTCCGTGTATGGACGGCGACCGATGGCAACCAGAACGATGTCGGCCTCAAGAACCTGCGCATCGCCGCCCTTTGCCGGCTCTACAGTCACGGCAAGGCCCTTGCCTTTCTTCTCGACACCCGTGACCTTGGAGGACAGCTTGAATTCCATGCCCTGCTTTTTCAGCATGCGCTGGAAGTTCTTGGAAACGTCACCGTCCATCGGGCCGAGGATCTTGTCCATGAACTCGACCACGGTCACTTCCGACCCGAGACGATTCCAGACGGAGCCGAGCTCAAGGCCGATGACACCACCACCGACGACGAGCAGCTTGCCGGGCACCTTGTCCAGTTCCAGAGCGCCGGTGGAAGAGACCACCTGCTTCTCATCGATCTCGACACCCGGCAGCGGCATGACGTCGGAACCGGTGGCAATCACGATGTTCTTCGTTTGCAGTACACTCGCCTTGCCGTCGGCATCGGTAACCTCGACCTTGCCTTTGGCCAGGATCTTGCCGGTACCGGTGTGAACGTCGATCTTGTTCTTCTTCATCAGGAAGGCAACGCCGTTCACATTGGCATCGACCACACCGGTCTTGTGTTCCATCATCGCCGGCAGATCGAGCTTGGGCTTTGCGACCTTGATGCCGAGTTTTTCGAAACCGTGGCCGGCTTCCTCGAACATTTCCGAGGCATGCAGCAGCGCCTTGGACGGAATGCAGCCGATGTTGAGGCAGGTGCCGCCAAGCGTTGCGCGTTTTTCGACGACAGCCGTTTTCAGGCCGAGCTGCGCAGCCTTGATCGCGCAGACGTAGCCGCCAGGACCGGTTCCGATGACGACGAGATCATATTGGGACATTTTGGTCGCCTTTGCCTCTTTCATTTCTGGTTTGAATGGGGGTTAGGGAAGGATTGCCCGGCCGCCGGAGACATCGAGGATGGCACCGGTCGTATAGCTGGACTGGTCGGAGAGAAGCCACAGAATCGCTTCGGCCACCTCGTCGGCGGTTCCGGCACGTTTCATCGGCAGTTTGGACCTGAGCTGGGCCACCCGGTCAGGATGGCCGCCCGAGGCGTGGATATCGGTGTCGATAATGCCGGGACGAATACCGTTGACGCGAACACCTTCGTCGGCAACTTCCAGCGCCAATCCGACAGTCATGGTATCGATAGCCCCCTTGGAGGCAGCATAGTCGACATATTGGGAAGGTGACCCCAGCTTGGAGGCTGCAGACCCGAGATTGACGATCACACCGCCGGTGCCGCCATGCTTGGTCGACATGCGCCTGACCGCTTCGCGGGCACACAGGAAGGCGCCGATCACGTTGATGGAGAACATTCGTGTCAGACGTTCCAGGGTCATTTCATCGACGCGCTGGGAATAGTCGACAACACCGGCATTGTTGACCAGACCCTTGAGAGTGCCGAGCTTGTCGGCTTCGGCGAAAAGATGCAGCACGTCGGCTTCGTTCTGGACGTCCCCCTGAACTGCCACGGCCTCGCCGCCGGCCGCCTTGATTTCTTCGACGAGAGCATCAGCGGCAGCCTGGTTGTGCGTGTAGTTGACGATCACCTTGTGACCGAGCGCCGCAACCTTGCGGCTGACGGCAGCGCCGATCCCCCGGCTTCCGCCCGTTACCAATACAACCGTGTCAGTCATGAATTCCCACCGGCTCCCGTTCCTATTGCCCTTGAATGCGCGTCAGTTCTTCAGCGCCGCGGCCCGCGGCCCAGAGGCCTTTCAAATGCCCGTCCGCCATGACCGCGTAAACCACCGGCGTCTTGTCGCCCCAGTCCACCGTCAGCACGTTGCCGTCCAGTTCACCCACGCCGCGATAGCTGTCGGTGCCGACTGTCCAGATCAGCGTGAATGTCCGGCCCTGCTGCGTCAACACGACCGTACCGTCATATGTCGTGCCGTCCGGATTTCGGCCGGCAACCGAATAATTGCCAGTCAGCCCTTCCGCCTCGACCGGTGCAGTGCGCGAATAGAGCGTCAGCTTTTCGCTGGCCGAGCCGTCCGCCCATTCACCGTCCAGCGTTTCCGCGCCAGTGAAGGAATAGACGACAGGGTGCTTGTCTCCCCAGTTGACCACCAGCATGCGGCCAGCGAACTCGCCGACGCCGGTGAAGACGTCGGTCCCGATCCACCAGGTGAGCCGCACATTCCGGTCTTCCGGCGTGATTGCCAGCATGCCGTCGTAGGTCGTTCCGTTCGGGTTGGTTCCCTCGACCCGGTAGACACCCGAGATCTGGCGGGCCGGACCGGTGCGCGCGGTGCTCTCCTTGAGCGCGGTTCCGATTGCCGCAAGAGCGGCCATCTTGGGCACCGATCCTGCCGGATTATCTGTGCCGCCGTCAACGAAGGTGAAATCTCCGAAGAAGGACGAGGAAATCCAGGGCGTTTGCTGGCCGTTCGTTTCCTGAAAGACGCCCTTCAGCGTGCGCTTGAAGGTTTCTTCCAGATTGAGCGCCGGGGTCGCGATGGCGCTGGCCAGATGCTTGGTGAAAGGGCTGTTGCTGCCCTGCCCGTCCAGAGCCACGGAGCCAGGTGACGTCGAATATGAGACAAACAGGCGCGCGTTGCTGTCGATCCGCGACAGGCCGGACGATGCCCCACCGAGGGGATTGTTGCGGCAGGCGTCCAGCACGACGATGTTGAGCCCGTCATGGGACGACGTCATTACTTCCACGGCCTCGCTGACCGCAACCGACTGCTGCTGCAGGACCTCGTCCGCCGGCGCATCCCCTGCCACAGGCAGCAGGTAGTTTTCGCCCTTAATCTGGATACCGTGGCCGGCGTAATAGAACAGGCCGACGCCACCCTCCTTTTTCAGCCGATCACCGAAGGCCCGGATTGCCTGCTCCATGGCATCGCGGTTGGCGTCAGTCTGGAGGATGACCTCGAAGCCGGCCTTGTCGAGGGCGCGGGCGATGGCCAGAGCGTCATTGACCGGATTGGCGAGCGGGCCATAGCCGTATTGCGCGTTTCCGATCACAAGCGCAGTGCGTTGTTCGCTTGCGTGCGACGCGACTATCAATCCGAGGACGGTCCAGACAACAAGAACAACCGAAAGGGCATAACGCTTTATGGCGTTCATATTCCTGTTCCTCCTGACCGTCTCACACCGTGTCGGCGATGATCCGATTATTGCTCCGCCAGAGCCAGCCGCAAGCCGAACCCGGCAAAGGTTGCAGCCACGGTCCGGCGCATCCAGACCATCACACGATCGCTCTTCAACACCTTCTCGCCGACCAGTGAAGCAAACGCGCCATAGATGACAAAGACAACGAAGGTCATTGCCATGAAGACGCCGCCCATCAGCAGCATGTCGAGCGTTGGATTGACGGCATCATGGCTGACGAATTGCGGCAGGAAGGCGAGGAAGAAAACCGTCAGCTTGGGATTGAGGATGTTGATCAGGAAGCCGGTGCGCGCCGTTGCAAGGAAGCTCTTGCGCGAACCCCTGTCGGCTTTCAGTTCCATCGGTCCGCTGTCTTTCAGCGTCTGCCAGGCAAGGTAGAGAAGATAGGCGACACCGGCGTATTTCACGCCCTGGAATACCAGGGCACTGGTGTGCATCAGCGCCGCCAGGCCCACAACGGACGCCAGAATTGCGGGAATGATACCGAGGGTGCAGCCGAAGGCCGCGGCAACGGATGCCTGACGGCCTCTGCCAAGTCCGACGGCAACCGTATAAACAACACCGGTGCCCGGAACAAGCACCACGACAAGAGCAGTAATCAGAAATTCCAGGCTCACAATGCGGCTCCTCCTGGGCCAGACCGACGGGCATTCAACCGCGAGAGCTGGAACGCCGCTGGCCAGGCAACCTTAAAATGTCCGGGCACCTCCCGGCAAGGCACAAGCTAGGCACTGAACCGGATCAGAGATCCAGAACCAGACGCTGCGGATCTTCCAGGCTTTCCTTGACGCGAACCAGGAAGGTCACGGCTTCCTTGCCGTCGACAATCCGGTGGTCATAGGAGAGCGCCAGATACATCATCGGGCGGATAACCACCTGGCCGTTCACAGCCATCGGACGTTCCTGGATCTTGTGCATGCCCAGGATACCGGACTGCGGCGCGTTCAGGATCGGCGAAGACATCAGCGAACCATACACCCCGCCATTGGAGATGGTGAAGGTGCCGCCGGACATATCAGCCATGCCCAGCTTGCCGTCGCGTGCCTTGCGGCCGAGGTTGCCGATTTCCTGCTCGATCTCGGCGATGGACATCTGGTCCGCGTCGCGCACAACCGGAACCACAAGGCCCTTGTCCGTGCCAACGGCGACGCCGATGTGGCAGAAGTTCTTGTAGATGATGTCGGTGCCGTCGATCTCGGCATTGACTGCCGGGATCTCTTTCAGCGCATGGGTCACCGCCTTGGTGAAGAAGCCCATGAAGCCGAGCTTGACGCCGTGTTTCTTCTCAAACAGGTCCTTGTACTGCTTGCGCAGTTCCATGACCGGGCCCATGTCCACTTCGTTGTAGGTGGTAAGCATGGCCGCGGAGTTCTGTGCGTCCTTCAGGCGGCGCGCAATGGTCTGGCGCAGCTTGGTCATGCGAACGCGTTCTTCGCGAATTTCGTCCTGGGCGGCAACCGGGCCACGGGCAACGGGAGCAGCCGACGGGGCTGACGACGAAGAGGTTGCACCGGAGGCGATCGCGTTGATGACGTCTTCCTTCAGTACCTGACCACGCTTGCCGGACCCGGCAACCTGGTCGGCGGAAAGGTTGTTTTCAGCCATCATCTTCTGAGCAGACGGAGCCGGCGGCATGGAAGACCCACCGCTTGCGGCCGGAGCGGACGCAGCCGGTGCAGCGGCTGCCGGAGCAGCAGCAGCACCTTCGCCTGACGGATCGATCTGGCAGAGCAGAACGCCGGGTTCCACGGTCGTACCGGTTTCGACTGCGATCTTGACGATGGTGCCGGCAACCGGGGCCGGAACTTCCTGGGCCGCCTTGTCGGTTTCCAGTTCCACCAGCGTGTCGTCGGCCTTGACGACATCACCGACCTTCACGCTCCATTCGCCGACTTCCGCCTCGGTGACGGATTCGCCTGCGCTCGGCGTGACGACATCAACCAGCTGGGCCTTTTCGGATTTGGTTTCGGCCTTGGCGTCAGCCTTTGCCGGAGCCGCTTCAGCCTTCGCGGCCGGAGCACCGGCGCCTTCTGCGATCTGACCGAGCAGGGCGCCAACTTCAACGGTGTCGCCTTCCTTGACCACGATGCTTTCCAGCGTGCCCGCGGCCGGTGCCGGAACTTCGACGGTTACCTTGTCGGTTTCCAGTTCCACAAGGGGCTCGTCCTGGCTGACGGCGTCGCCCGGTTTCTTGAACCACTGCGCAATAGTCGCTTCGGAAACGGATTCACCCAGCGTGGGGACGCGAATTTCGGTTGCCATGGTCGCCTTCTCTTAAAATTACCTGGCCAAATTTTTGAAAGAGGGCCCGAAGGCCCTCTTGTGACTAACTTCCCAGAGCCTCTTCGAGGAACGCCTGCAACTGCGCCAGATGCGAGGACATCAGGCCGGTTGCGGTCGATGCCATCGCATTGCGGCCAGCATAGCGCGGGCGCTTGTGCTTGGCGTCGATCTGCTCCAGGACCCATTCGATGTAGGACTCGACGAAGAACCAGCTGCCCATGTTCTTGGGCTCTTCCTGACACCAGACCATTTCGGCCTGCGGGAAGCGCGCCAGTTCCAGCATCAGCGCCTTTTTCGGGAACGGATAGAGCTGTTCGACGCGGAGCAGGTAGACGTCGTTGACGCCGCGCTTTTCGCGCTCTTCGAACAGATCATAGTAGACCTTGCCCGAGCACATCACGACGCGCCGGATCTTGTCGTCTGAAACCAGCTTGCCTTCCGAATTCAGGTTGGGCCCCCAGTCGTCCCACAACAGACGGTGGAAGGAGGACTCCGGACCGAGTTCCTGCAGCGTGGATACCGCCTTCTTGTGACGCAGCAAGGATTTCGGCGTCATGAGGATAAGCGGCTTGCGGATATCGCGGCGCAGCTGACGACGCAGGATGTGGAAGTAGTTCGACGGCGTCGAACAATTCGCAACCTGCATGTTGTCTTCAGCGCAAAGCTGGAGGTAACGCTCCAGACGGGCGGAAGAGTGCTCAGGTCCCTGACCTTCGTAGCCATGCGGCAGCAGGCAGACGAGGCCGGACATGCGCAGCCACTTGCGCTCACCCGAAGAGATGAACTGGTCGAACACCACCTGGGCGCCGTTGGCGAAATCGCCGAACTGGGCTTCCCAAAGGGTCAGAGCACGCGGCTCTGCCAGCGAGTAGCCATATTCGAAGCCGAGCACGGCTTCTTCCGAGAGCATCGAGTTGATGACCTCGTAGCGCTGCTGATCGGGAGAGACGTTGTTGAGCGGAATGTACCGGCTCTCGTCTTCCTGATCGTACAGAACCGAATGGCGCTGCGAGAACGTGCCGCGTTCGCAATCCTGACCGGACAGGCGCACCGGGTGGCCTTCCTTCAGCAGCGAACCGAAGGCAAGCGCTTCAGCGGTAGCCCAGTCGATGCCTTCGCCGGTCTCGATCATGCGCTCGCGCTGGTTCATGAAGCGCGCGATCGTGCGGTGGATGTTGAAACCGTCCGGCACGTGGGTCAGAGCCCGGCCGATCGACTTCAGTTCATCCATCGGCAGACCGGTTTCACCGCGACGCGGATCGTCTTCGTCGTCGGCCCGTTTCATGCCTGCCCACTTGCCGTCCAGCCAGTCGGCCTTATTCGGCTTGAAGGCCTGGCCGGCATCGAACTCGTCGTCCAGATGCTTGCGCCAGTCGGCTTTCATGTGCTCGACTTCGTCCTGCGTCAGAACACCTTCCTTGATCAGGCGTTCCGAGTAGAGCTGCAGCGTCGTCGCATGCTTGCGGATCTTGCGGTACATGATCGGCTGCGTGAACGCCGGCTCGTCGCCCTCGTTGTGGCCGAAGCGGCGATAGCAGATCATGTCGATGACCACCGGACGATGGAACGTCTGGCGATATTCAATCGCGATCTTGGCCGCAAAGACGACGGCTTCCGGATCATCCGCGTTGACGTGGAAGATCGGCGCCTCGATCACCTTCGCCATATCCGACGGATAGGGCGAAGACCGCGAGAAGCGCGGGTTGGTGGTGAAGCCGATCTGGTTGTTGATGATCACATGGACCGAACCGCCGGTGCGGTGGCCACGCAGCGCGGACAGGCCAAAGCATTCCGCAACAACACCCTGGCCGGCGAATGCGGCGTCGCCGTGCAGCAGCAGCGGCAGAACCGTGCCACGGTCGATTTCGGTCGTGTCGACGAAATTGCCGTTCTCGTCGGCAGCCAGCTGATCCTGCTTGGCGCGCGCCTTGCCCAGAACCACCGGGTTGACGATTTCCAGGTGCGAGGGGTTTGCCGTCAGCGACAGGTGCACATCGTTGCCGTCGAACGTCCGGTCGGAAGACGCGCCGAGGTGATACTTCACGTCGCCGGAGCCTTCCACATCGTCCGGCGCGTAGGAGCCGCCCTTGAACTCGTGGAAGATTGCCCGGTGCGGCTTGGCCATCACCTGGGAAAGCACGTTCAGGCGGCCGCGGTGGGCCATGCCGAACACGATTTCCTTAAGGCCCATGGAGCCGCCGCGTTTGATGATCTGCTCCAGCGCCGGGATCAGCGCTTCACCACCATCCAGGCCGAAGCGCTTGGTGCCGGTGTATTTGACGTCCAGAAACTTTTCGAAACCTTCGGCTTCGACCAGCTTGTTCAGGATCGCCTTTTTGCCTTCCGTGGTGAAGGCAACCTGCTTGTCCGGACCTTCGATGCGCTCCTGGATCCAGGCCTTGGCCGCCGGATCGGAGATATGCATGAACTCGACACCCAGCGTCGAGCAATAGGTCCGCTTCAGGATGTCCATCATCTCGCGGATGGTGGCGTATTCCAGACCCAGCACGTGGTCGATGAAGATCTTGTGGTCCCAGTCGGCTTCGGTGAAGCCGTAGGAGGAGGGATGCAGTTCCTCGTGGTCGCCCTTGCCGGCCAGGCTGAGGGGGTCGAGATCTGCATGAAGATGGCCGCGCATGCGATAGGCGCGGATCATCATCAGGGCGCGAACGGAATCGCGGGTCGCCTGATGAACTTCCTGATCCGAAACCGGCTCGCCCTTGGCTTCAGCCTTCTTCTTCAGTTTGTCGCCGAGCTTCTGCTCAATCGGGCCCCAGTTGCCGTCGAATGCATTGACGAGGTCGCCATTGGCCTCGATCGGCCAGTCCTTGCGTTTCCAGGTCGCCCCGCGAGCCTCTTTCAGCACTGCTTCCTTCTCGTCCTGGAAGGCCGCAAAGAAGTCCTGCCACTCGGCGTCGACCGAGCTCGGATCTGTCTTGTACTGTGCGTAGAGGTCTTCGATATAGGCTGCGTTGGCGCCGTAAAGCAACGACGTCAGTGCGAATACGTTGTTCGCTTCCTGCCGTGCCATGTCCTTTAGCGGAGGTATCCTCCGCCCTTTTGTTTAGGCGGGCCCGAAAAATTGACCCGCGGCCGGTTTCCCTACAATGGCCGATGGTTTCCACCGACCCCTCGAAAAATGGTTACGGCACGTCAACCGCGCCGGAACCCATCCTTTCATCATGCGACAGGAAACGTAAACAGTTTCCGTCCCCATCGCTAAAGATTCTTGCAGAATCAGCCCTTCAAGACTTCGAGAAGGGTCTCGCCGAGCTTCGCAGGAGACGGTGACACCTTGATGCCAGCAGCTTCCATCGCAGCGATCTTGTCTTCTGCACCGCCCTTGCCGCCTGAAATAACGGCACCGGCGTGGCCCATGGTGCGGCCCGGAGGCGCTGTCCGTCCGGCGATGAAACCAGCCATCGGCTTGGACCGGCCGCGCTTGGCTTCGTCCTTCAGGAACTGCGCCGCGTCTTCTTCCGCGGAGCCACCGATTTCGCCGATCATGATGATCGACTGGGTTTCGTCGTCGGCCAGGAACATTTCCAGGACGTCGATGAACTCGGTGCCCTTGACCGGGTCGCCACCGATACCGACAGCCGTCGTCTGGCCGAGGCCGGCATTGGTGGTCTGGAAGACAGCTTCATAAGTAAGGGTGCCGGAGCGGGAAACAACACCGACGGAGCCTTTCTTGAAGATGGAGCCTGGCATGATGCCGATCTTGCATTCTTCCGGGGTCAGGATACCGGGGCAGTTCGGACCGAGGAGGCGCGACTTGGATTTCTCCAGCTTGGCCTTGACCTTGACCATGTCGGCAACCGGGATGCCTTCGGTGATGCAGACGATGAACGGAACTTCCGCTTCGATGGCCTCGATGATCGCGGCGCCCGCGCCTGCCGGCGGAACGTAGATCACGGAGGCGTCGGCACCGGTTGCTTCCCTGGCTTCACCAACGCTCGCAAAGATCGGCAGAGAGGCCGCGCTGTCGACACCGGAAGACCAGGTCTCGCCACCCTTTTTCGGGTGCACACCGGCGACCATCTTGGTGCCGTAATATTCAAGCGCCTGTTCCGTGTGGAACGTGCCGGTCTTGCCGGTCAGGCCCTGAACGATGATTTTCGTGTCTTTATTGACGAGGATCGACATATTTTAGTTTCCTCAGCTCGAAATCGCAGGGTCAAAGCTCTTTGCCGTCCGTCGGAAAAATCAGATCAAACCGCACAATCTCAACGATTTCGCCATCAACAATCGTACAGGTGAAGCCTGGTCTCTTGTTGGTGGAGGGATAGTTGATTTGAACGGAACGGCCTGAGGTGCCGGAAAACGAACGGTAACCGTACTCATCACCTCGGACACCTACACTGCCGTGTTTGAGAATTCCCTGAGCACAAGCTGATAGCTCTTCCGTAGTTGGTGACAATTCACCGCTACAGGCCGTCAGCAAAATCCCCAGACCAAACAGGGCAGCAATTGGTGCCAGTTTGAACATTAACCCTTGACCGCTTTCACGATTTTCTGGGCGGCGTCGTCGAGATCGTCAGCGGCGATCACGTTCAGACCGCTTTCGTTGATGATCTTCTTGCCGAGTTCCACGTTGGTGCCTTCCAGGCGAACAACGAGCGGAACCTGCAGGCCGACTTCCTTGACGGCTGCAACCACGCCTTCCGCGATCACGTCGCAGCGCATGATGCCACCGAAGATGTTGACCAGGATGCCCTTCACGTTCGGATCGGAGGTGATGATCTTGAACGCGGCCGTCACCTTCTCCTTGGAAGCGCCACCGCCAACATCGAGGAAGTTGGCCGGCTCGGCGCCGTAGAGCTTGATGATGTCCATGGTCGCCATGGCAAGGCCGGCACCGTTGACCATGCAGCCGATGTCACCGTCGAGAGCGACATAGGCGAGGTCGTACTTGGAGGCCTCGATTTCCTTGTCGTCTTCCTCGGTGACGTCGCGCAGCTCCATGATGTCCGGATGACGGAACAGGGCGTTGCCGTCGAAGGAAACCTTGGCGTCCAGTACGCGCAGGCGGCCGTCCTTCATGACGATCAGCGGGTTGACTTCCAGAAGGCTCATGTCCTTCTCGACGAAAGCCGTGTGCAGGATCGGGAACAGCTTCATGCCGTCTTCGCGTGCCGCACCGGTCAGTTCCAGCGCGTCGCACAGCTTGGCGGCATCGGCTTCGGTCACACCGGTTTCCGGATCGATCGGCAGGGTGACGATCTTTTCGGGGGTTTCTTCGGCCACCGCTTCAATGTCCATGCCACCTTCGGTGGAGACAACGAAAGCCGGGCGGCCAACGGTCCGGTCGACCAGAATGGAGAGGTAAAGCTCACGTTCGATGTCGGCGCCGTCTTCGATGTAGAGACGGTTGACCACCTTGCCGGCGGCACCGGTCTGTTTGGTGACCAGCGTGTTGCCGAGCATTTCCTTGGCGTTGGACGTGACTTCGTCCAGCGAGAAAGCCAGACGGACACCGCCCTTGGCATCAGCGGACAGTTCCTTGAACTTGCCCTTGCCGCGGCCACCTGCGTGGATCTGCGACTTCACGACCCAGAGCGGGCCCGGAAGGCTCTTGGCGGCTGCTTCGGCTTCGTCGGCGGAGAAGATGGCAACGCCTTCGGCCACCGGTGCACCGTATTCCTTCAGAACGGCCTTGGCCTGGTATTCATGAATGTTCATGTGTTTCCCCCGTTGTCGGAGGACCGTTCTTCCCGGCAGGAAGAACGGCCGCAAATTCCCTTAGGCGGGCCCGGTTCAGGCGAGCGCCGGCTGAATTTTCTTGCAGGCCTCGACCAGACCGTCGACGGAAGCGACAGACTTGTCGAAGTTGGCCTTTTCGTCGCCCTGCAGGTCGATCTCGATGATGCGTTCGACGCCATCGGCGCCGATCACGACCGGAACGCCCACATAGGTGTCCTTCAGGCCGTACTGGCCGTCGAGAGCAGCAGCACACGGCAGAACGCGCTTCTTGTCCTTCAGGTAGCTTTCTGCCATTGCGATGGCGGAAGCCGCCGGAGCGTAGAAAGCGGAGCCGGTCTTCAGGAGGCCGACGATCTCCGCGCCGCCATCACGGGTACGCTGGACGATTTCTTCCAGACGCTCGGCAGTGCACCAGCCCATCTTGACCAGGTCGGTGAGCGGGATACCGGCAACGGTGGAGTAGCGGGTCAGCGGCACCATGGTGTCGCCGTGACCGCCGAGAACGAATGCGGTCACATCTTCGATGGAGACGTTGAACTCGTCTGCCAGGAAGTAACGGAAACGGGCGCTATCCAGTACGCCTGCCATGCCGACGACCTTGTTCTTCGGCAGACCGGAGAACTTCTGCAGGGCCCAGACCATCGCGTCGAGCGGGTTGGTGATGCAGATGACGAATGCGTTCGGGGCATACTTTGCGATGCCGGCGCCAACCTGCTCCATAACCTTCAGGTTGATTTCCAGAAGGTCGTCGCGGCTCATGCCGGGTTTACGCGGAACACCGGCGGTAACGATGACAACGTCCGAGCCTTCGATGGCTTCGTAGCTGTTGGCACCTGCCATTTTGGCATCGAAGCCATCGACCGGGGAGGACTCGGCCAGGTCGAGCGCCTTACCCTGCGGAACACCTTCCGCGATGTCGAAGAGCACGATGTCTCCCAGTTCCTTCAAACCTGCCAGATGTGCGAGCGTGCCGCCGATCTGACCAGAGCCGATCAAGGCAATCTTGTTCCGCGCCATTTCGAAAGTTTCCCTTTACGTAAGATGGAACTCCATGCCATCCTCTGATGACTGAGGATGGCACTACTCCCTTTGATCCGCCCGCGCAACCTCGCCAAAAGAATATTGCGCGATGCCGGACAAATTTTCTCAGATCTTCCCGTCTGCATAATTCACCTATAGGGAATGCAGACCTATGCGTGTACTTGTCGTCTTTCTCCCGCAAGGTACGCCTCGGACCGCATCTCGATCAACCGGGAGGCCGTCCGGTCGAATTCGAAGGCTTCCGTGCCGACCTCGCCGACGTAAAGATCCTGCGGCTCGGCCTCAGCCGATACCACCAGCTTGATGCCGTTATCGTAAAGCGTATCGATCAGATTGATGAAGCGCTTGGCTTCGTTGCGCCGCGCCTTGGACAGCACGGGCACGTTGTCCAGAAACACTGTGCCGAAGGCATGAGCGATGCGCAGATAATCACTTGCCCCCAACGGCTGCATGCACAGGTCATCGAAGGTGAACCTGGCCGCTCCCGCCGCAACACAGGGAACGGCAATCTTGCGGCCCTTGTTCTCCAGCTCTTCGGCATGCGGTGTCATGCCGTGCGTCAGCTTGGCAAAGAGCTCATCCATCTGGGCGTTTGCACTTTCCCCCAGAGGCGTGACATAGACCGGCGCACCAGCAAGCTTCTCCAGCCGGTAATCCGTCGGACTATCCAGATGCAGCACTTCCACCTTGGAGGTCAGCATCTTGATGAAGGGCAGGAACAGCTGGCGGTTGAGCCCATCCTTGTAGAGGAGAGACGGCTCGACGTTGGACGTGGCGACAACGATGACACCGCGCTCGAAAAGCTGGGTGAACAGGCGGCCGAGGATCATGGCATCGGCGATGTCGGTCACCGAGAACTCATCAAACAGCAGCAGCCGCGTTTCTTCGGCAATCTGGCTCGCCACGGGCGGGATCGGATCGTCACCCTTGACCTCGCCGCGCTTGTGCGCCTGGCGGTGGGCATGAATGCGCTCGTGCACGTCGGTCATGAACTCGTGGAAATGTACACGCCTTTTGCGGCGGATGACCGTGACCTCGTAAAAGAGGTCCATCAGCATCGTCTTGCCGCGCCCAACACCGCCCCACATGTACAACCCCTGTACGGAGGCCCAGAGCTGGTTCTTCTTGTTGGCGAACAGCCAGCCAAGTGAACTCTTCTTGGAGGCCAGGCGGGTTTCGGCAAGACGGGTGTTCAGGAGATCGAGCTGGCGCACCGCCTCCCGTTGCACGGGGTCTTCCTTGATCTCACCCGACGCTATGAGCGCGTCGTAGCGGGCGCTCAGGGCGCGGTTGACCGGCAGTTCCATCTTCAAGGGTGCTGCTCCCTCCATGAGAATTCATGGGGTCTTGGACGTATCTATTTGCACGGCGGAATAAGGTCAAAACGTCGCAGATGCAAGTCATGATATGGTTGCATACGATCACACATTCTTACGGATTTGTTTTTCAACCGTTTGAAATTTAAGGATTTCAGACCTCATGTCCATTCCGTTGCTCCCACATAATCCGGACTGGTTTCGCCAGGCTGACCTGCTGATCGACGACCTCGGACATCTTCTGGGAGCAAGGGCCCTGCGCCTGGACCATGTCGGGTCCACGGCCGTCCCTGGGCTGATTGCCAAACCCAAACTTCATATCGATGTAACGCTGGCTCCCGGATTTTCACCGGCTGCACTCAGCAACGATCTCCTGCTGTATGGCTACCATGATCTCGGCGCCCGCTTTCGGGAAGACGAAGTGCAAACGACCCGGCCAGCCGGACCAGTCCTCCAGTGGAAGGAGAGGGAAAATCACGAGCTGATTATCGCGCATCGGCTGTGTCTGTGTGCATCCGATTGCCCCTCACCTGCGCAGCGGCGCCAATTTCGCGACGCCTTGCGAGGCGATGCCAGCCTTGCCGGGCGCTATGCCGTGTTGAAACGGGACCTTGCCCTCAAGGCCGGTTCGCCCCCCGACTGGGAAACATACAATTCCGGCAAGACATCTTTCATCGAAGGCGTGCTCTCGGGGGAAGGTATGCGACTGATCCAGCGATGACGCTCCTTCCGGCGCCGCCATCACTGCCCCCCTTAACGGAACACTGCACCCAGCAGTCCGGTTCGCAATTCACTGATTAGGGGCAGAGAAGCACAGGCCAAACCTTGGTGAACTCGAAACAGGAACGCAGCACGCCCTCTGAACAAACAGCGCCCGCAACCGGTGGGAGGGTTACGGGCGCAGGGCACAGGGAGGGGTCCTGTGCGGGAGGAACGCAATCATGAACGCCCAAACGGCTCGGCCTGACTGGACCCGGCCATCATGCCTGTGCCCGGCTGAGCGCAAAAGCACTCAGACAACGCTTAGCGCAGGTAAAGGGCCGTCTTGCGACCGTTCTGGACTTCCTGAAGATAGAGCAGCTGGGCAACCAGATAACACTCGGACTGGTCGTCCAGATTGGCCTTGCGGCCACGACCGTCGGTCAGCAGCCAGGCATTGCCGGACTTGACGACATCGCATTCGATCGGTGCGGCGGCATCGAAACCGGCCTTCTTGAACAGCTCCGTACCGACACGGCTGCCGGTATCGTCGTCCAGACCCTTCATCGCCATGCGCAGGCTGCGATAGGCCTTGTGAACCGACAAGGTTGCGACGATGGCAGTGACGACTTCGTCGCCTTCCATGGCTGCGAAGCGCACAACGCCGCCTTCCTGCGGAATGATGGAATTGGAACAGGGCGTGCGCTGGACATCGCCAAGCGTGGTCCATTCGGAGCGCAACGTTACGGTTGCAGGCTGACGAAGGGCCGCCATTTCCTTGGTGAGCCGCTTTTCTGCGGTTTTCTGCGGATTCTTGGCGGTCCGATCCATACGGGCGGACACCCCGGCCACGGTTCCGCCGATGCGCAACCGGCGGAAGACGATGACATCGCGCATGAGATCGGTTCGCTCTACCCGCCAGCCGGCATCAAGCCAGGCGTTCTGGTGAACGAGACTGCCGCCGGAGTTTGCCCACCAGGTCCGGTGTTCCCGGGCGCTCTTGGGCAGCGACGAGCCTATGATATCTTCGACTTCGTTCAGCTTGGCCGCCCAGACAACATCTTCCAGTCGTGCCAAGTGTTCCCGCAGTGGTTCGTATTTTGACATTTGCACAGCCTTTCCGGTAGCTATGCAAATATACACCTATAGCGCGAGCTGTCCAGCATAAATACGGAGGGGCCTTAACGGTACAGCGAGATCGGCGATCCGGTAGAGGTCTGGCCGTTGAACTGGCCGGAAGCGCTGGAGTAAAGCTGCGCAACGATCAGGCCGGTGCCGTCCTTCAGGACCACCTGATTGCCGCTCAGGTCCCATGCAGAGATCCCGGACAGTACAGGCGAAGCACAACCTCTGGTATTTGCACGGTAGCCGCCGGACCATGTTGTCAGCGTCATGAAGGCCATGCAGTTGTCGCCAGCGGAGGTGATTTTCCAGCCACCCAGAAGGTCTGTCCGGCCAACTTCCTTGGCATCGGCAGGCGCTGCAACCGGGTTGCTGGCCAGGTCGGTCGGCTGAGCCGACGGATCGTTGAGACCGCCGGCCGGCGCGTTGGGATCAAGCGGTGCAAGCTGTCCCGAGCCTACGGGTGTCGTCGGGGTCGCCGGCAGCGGTTCGGCATAATTCCGGCCTCCGGACAATCTCTGGCAACCAGCTGCCAGGACCACCAGGCCGACGATCAAAACAAACTTTCCCGCGCGCATCATGACGAATCAATCCCTCACCTTCGTCCCAATATGGGAGCAACTCTTAGCCCACAATTTGTCGAAAATCCAAAATCCTGAGAATCGACCGTTTTCTGATCGCTCAGGCAACCCGGTTCGAGACGGCCTTGCCTGCTGTTTTTGGCGGCTCCACAAGCCTGTCGATCGCCTCCGCAATCTTCTCGAAATAAGTGGCGCAGGCACCAAAACCATCCGGAAAAGGCGGTTTTGCGGCAATGTTCCACCAATGACTCGATGTCGTGGTCTTCCACTGCGGCGGCAAGGCCACCGGCGCCTGGTCAGCGAGATAGACGACCCTGTCGGGAATTTCAGCATGCGGCATCAGGAAAATGTCGATCGGCTTGGGCGCAAGCCCTTTGGCATCAATTCCCCGTGCCGACAATATCCGGCGCACATGCCGGCTCAGTTCCTGGGAAGGAGCCACACCTGCGGAGAACGCCCGCATCAGACCGCCTGCCCGAAAATTCAGATAGGCTTCGGCCAGGGGCGACAGCAGGCTGTTGTCCGGACAGACGAACAGAACGGTTGTTTTCGACAAGGGGCATTCCTTCGCGGCTGCAGCCCATGCCAATCACGCCATGGGCGGCCTCCCCCTAGCGCCGGGACGGGAAGACTTTATGACAAACCCGGGGCAACATCGAAAATCATGAGGATATCTTCCACGAGCCTGATAGATATGCGCACAAACGCTCGCGTGCAGCCCGGTGCCTCGCTGCAGCCTCATTCCGGGTATTCGCGCGCAAGACCTGCAACACGTTCCTGAGGAGCCCACATGCCCGTCGCCTTCTGGTGTGTCCTTGCCGCCGCCATTCTGCCGCTGCTTTCCGTCTTTCCGGCAAAACTAGACAAGTCCTTCGACAACGCCCGCCCACGTGACCCGGACTATTGGCGAGACGGTTTCCGCGCCCGCGCACAGGGGGCACAGGCGAATGGCTTCGAGGCATTTCCCCTGTTTGCGGTTGCCGTTTTCGTTGGCCTCAACCAGGGCGGCGACCCGCACTGGATCGACAGGCTCGCCGTGCTTTTCGTGTTACTGAGGATCATTTATATCGGCTGCTACTGGGCGGACCGCGCCTCGCCGCGCTCGCTCGCCTGGGCAGCCTCCTTCTTGACATCGCTGGCAATTTTCACCAGTTCCCTATGGAGCTGAGCCGCCGATGGGTGGATTCCGATCCTGAAATTCGTACAACGATCATTTGCACCAAGAGGCTGATTTCGTTAACGATGCATCGGAGTGAGGCAGTAATCTCGTGGGCAGAGGTGCATTGTGCGGACGACCGACCAGACGACAGACACCTTGCCGACGCGCCGTCAGGCCGCGGCACAGAGGCAGATTTCTGAGCAGCATATCGTCGACCTTCTGATTGCCGAACGGGGCAAGCTGGTGATGGCCAGCCCGTGGTGGCCCTTCATCAGACCCTTCGCGCACAAGATCCTTCGCTACAAGTCCGCCGTCGAAATGGCCGACACCATTGCGCAGATGGAAGCGCTGGAGGTTTTTGCCCATTTGAGCGGATTGCTGTCGCTTGACGTCACCACGCTTGGCCTTGAACGGGTTCCGCAGGAAGGCCCCGTCGTTCTGGTGTCCAACCACCCGACCGGCATTGCCGACGGCATCGTCCTTTATGATGCGATCAAGTCCCGCCGGAACGATCTTGCGATCTTTGCCAACCGCGATGCCATCCGCATCAACCCGCGCCTTGCCGACATGATCATTCCGGTCGAATGGCGTGCTGACTTCAAGACCCGCGAAAAATCCAAGGAAACGATCAAGCTCGCCTCCTCCGCCTTTGCCAAGGAGCGGGTGGTAGTGCTTTTTCCCTCAGGGCGCCTGGCCTATTGGCACGACGGCAAGCTGACAGAACGGCCCTGGATGACGTCAGCCCTGGCGCTGGCACGCAAGAACAAGGCCCCGATCATTCCCATGCACATGGGCGGGCGCAATTCCGGTCTGTTCTATTTCCTTGCGAGAGTGTCGACCGAATTGCGCGACATGACGGTCTTCAACGAATTGCTCAACAAGGAACATGCCAAGTTCAACGTGCATTTCGGCAAGCCGATCCGGCCGGAAAAACTTGAAGGCGACCTTGGCGATCTGACCGAACAGATGCGCATTCACTGCGCCGAAACGCTGGCGACGGATCCGGACGCCGAGTTCTAGGTGCCAACGCACCGCCTCCACGCGTCTCCTAAGCATCTGATTTTTTGATGCTCTGACCAGGGCCTGCACGTCATCCACAGGCGCGGTTCCGCCTTCATTGCCCTTCTTCCGCGAATAAGACATTGTGCGGGAGAATCAAAGGACCCGTCTCACCCATGCCCGTTTCGCCCGCTGTTGCCGCGGAGGAAGTCATTCCAGTGCAGCATGCCGTTGCTCCGACCGTGCGTCCGAAGCCGCTTGCGGTTCTGCAGAAGGTTTTCGGCTACAGCAGCTTCAGGGGCAAACAGCAGGCGGTGATCGAAACGCTTGTGGACGGCAACGACGCTGTCGTTCTTTTTCCCACCGGCGCAGGCAAGTCGCTCTGTTACCAGATCCCGGCACTGTGCCGGCGTGGGGTCGGCATTGTCGTCTCGCCGCTGATCGCGCTGATGAAAGACCAGGTCGGTGCGCTTCGCGCCGCTGGCGTTCAGGCCGCGGCTCTCAATTCCACGCTGTCACCTGAAGAACAGGACAGCATTCGCAGTGCCCTGCGCCGCGGTGAAATCGACCTGCTCTACGTGACACCGGAGCGGCTGGGCACCGAGAGCTTCCGCAAGTTCCTGGACACGCTGCAGATTGCCCTTTTTGCCATCGATGAAGCGCATTGCGTCAGCCAGTGGGGACATGACTTCCGTCCGGAGTACATGTCGCTGTCCTGTCTGCGCGACCGCTATCCGGGCGTGCCGCGTGTGGCGTTGACCGCGACTGCCGACCCGCACACCCAAAAAGACATTCTGGCCCGCCTGCAACTGGAAGACGCCGCCGTCTTTTCCACCAGCTTCGACCGGCCCAACATCCGCTACGAGATTGTCGAGCGCACCAACCAGCGCCAGCAGCTGCTGGATTTCCTGAAGAAGCACTCCGGCGAGAGCGGCATCGTCTATTGCCTGTCGCGGGCAAAGGTCGAGGACATCGCCGAATGGCTGACCTCTAAGGGCATCAGGGCCCTGCCCTATCACGCCGGATTGCCCGCGGAACAGCGCTCCGCCAACCAGGATGCGTTTCTGCTGGAAGAAGGGCTGTGCCTGGTGGCGACGGTTGCCTTCGGCATGGGTATCGACAAGCCGGATGTGCGCTATGTCGCGCATCTGGATCTGCCGTCTTCGGTCGAGGCCTATTACCAGGAAACCGGCCGCGCAGGCCGCGACGGCGCTCCTTCCGAAGCCTTCATGGCTTACGGCATGGCAGATCTGGTGCAGCGCCGGCGCATGATTGCCGAGGGCGATGCTCCCGAGGAGGTCAAGCGTGCGGAAAATGCCAAGCTGAACGCGCTTCTCGGCATTTGTGAAACGGCCGGTTGCCGTCGTCAGGCCCTGCTGGCCCATTTCGGCGAGACCTACCCCAAACCCTGTGGCAACTGCGACACCTGCCTGTCCCCGGTGGAGACCTGGGACGGCACGGAAGCTGCCCAAAAGCTGATGTCGGCGATCTATCGTACTGGCCAACGTTTCGGCACGGCGCATGTCATAGATGTGCTTCTGGGCAAGACCAACGAGAAAAGCACCCGCTTCGGCCATGACACGCTGTCGGTTTTCGGAATTGGCCAGGACGTGCCGCAGAAGACCTGGCAGTCGATTGCCCGTCAGCTTGTCGCCGCAGGCTACGTCGATGTCGACCATGCCCAGTTCGGTGCTCTGGTTCTGACGGAAAAGGCGCGGAGCGTCCTTCGCGGTGACGAGAAGCTCGCCTTGCGCAAGGACCGAAGCGCGGCAGGCCTGAAACGGACGAGTTCTTCACGTACGGCCTCCATCGCCGATGAACTGGACCATGAAGACAGGCTGCTGTTTGAACGCTTGCGCAGGCTGCGGACCCAGATTGCCCGCGATCAGGGCGTACCGCCCTATGTAGTGTTCACGGATGCGACGCTGGCCGGGATATCCGCTGCGCGCCCGGTGACCGAAGATGCGCTGCTGGCCGTTTCCGGTGTCGGTCAGTCCAAACTTGAAAAATACGGCGAGGCGTTCCTCGAGCTGGTCGAGGCATTTGAAGCCGGCGTATGACCGCCACGATGGTTGCCGATGAAATCCGGTCAACCGTCCTGCTGCAGGCAGAGCTGATACACCCCGGCAAGATCCGACAAGGTTTCTTCATCAGGATGCGACAGGAAACTGTCGATGATGTCCCTGAGCGCCAGATGCATGTTCCGGTGCTGGCGCAGACGCCTGTAGGACGAGCCGAGCTTGTAGATCTGTTCGATTTCCTCATGCGAGAAGAGGTCCAGACCCGCAATACCCAGCACGACACCAAGATCAGCATTGGTGCGCCGCGTCAGATTATGGGCAATCAGGAACCCGAACAGGCCGGTGACAAATCGGTTTTCGAAGCACAGTTCGTCAAAGTCGCGCTCGACCACTTTCAGCACGAGCTTCATGATCGACACGGTGGCAGCTGCCGCAAATTCGGTCGGTGTGTTGGTGTCACAGATCTCCAACCCTGCTGCTTCCAGCATGGCGGCGGTGGATCTTCGAAGGCGGTCTTCCGTCTCGACGGCTCTCAATTCAGAAATAAATTCCGGCTCTGCTGTAACGCGACTTCCAAACAAGCTCAGCATGTTAGCGTCCTTTCAGACGTAAGCCCACTGAGAGTATGTAGTGTACACCTTACCCTACGGCAAATTGATGCCTGAAAATTCGACGAAAATGCTGTTCTTTTGGGCCGTTCCCCGCGGAAACGGCCCATTTTCGAATGTTATGATCCTGCCTTGGGCAGCCCCTTGAAGGCTTCGCTGCCCCACACGGCCTTGACCTGTGCATCCCTGCCGCACCCTTTCCTGTAGCCTTTGTAGGCGTCGGCGCGGGTGACGTAGCCGAAGCGGGTGAGCGTACGAACCTGGCTCTTGTAATAGGCCTGGTGGTAGTCCTCGGCGGGCCAGAAAACGGCCGGAGCCTCTACCGGCGTTACGATCTTTCCGCCGAGTGCCTTTTCCGCCTTCGCGATTTCCGCCCTGGCCTGTTTCGCCTGGGTTTCGTCCAGAGGATAGATGGCGGTGGAATAGGCATGTCCCCGGTCGCAGAATTGACCGCCGGCGTCCGTCACATCGACGGTGCGCAGGAAGATCCCGACAAGTTCGGCGTAACTGATCTTGTTCTCGTCGAAATCGACCCTGACGACCTCCCGGTGACCGCCACGATCATAGTCCTTGTAGGTAGGGTTCTGGGTCTCCCCGCCGGCATAGCCGGAAACGACATCGCGCACGCCGGGAAGTTTCTCAAGATCGGATTCAACGCACCAGAAGCATCCTCCGGCAAGCACTGCGGTTTCGGCCTGTGCGGTACCCGGTGGCATCGACGCCACGAGCGCGGCAACGAAAGTGAGCGGGAGCAGGCGTTTCATGTCAGGTCCTCCAGGGAGCTGGTTGTGGTCGACCTTTCCGGAGGGATCACCAACCTGGTGATGATTGCGAAACCCCGACCGGAAAGACGACCAGCGCGCTTGGGTTTCGAGCTGTGGTCTTCGACTTTGAAATGCGCTTCATGGGTTGGAAGACCCGTGAAGACATTTCGAATTCTACCCGAAAGAGGTAACGCGCCCGGCGGCTGAGACAAACTCAACTCCGCTCGCCAAACCAGCACATGCCCGTGAGCCTGGCGTGAGGCCCCTCGTTTCGGGCAGCCAAAGCCATGACTGATCAGGCCATTCTCAGGCCTCCCAGGTCTTGGCTGCCTCCTCAAAACCGGCGAGTTGCGGTTTGACGACGCAGAACCGGTGACCGCTGGTTGCCTGCATCACTGTCCAGCCGTCCAGTTTCTGAACGATGGTCGCGCCTAGACCTTCAAGCCGGGCAACTTCCTTTTCCGGATCGTCGGTTTCGATATCCAGGTGCACGCGGGAGGGATGCTCGACCGACTGGAGCAGGATGCCGATTTCATCTTCCGTGCCGATCAGGCGGCGATAGCGTGGGTTTTTCGGCTCAGCTTCAACAGTGCGCCCGAGCGCACCGGCCCAGAATTCCGCATGGCGGTCGATATCGCCACCTTCACAGTCGATCACCAGATCTCCCAGCCGGCTCTTGTGCATTTTTTTCTCCAAATTGAAATCAGGAAACAAAGACTTATTCAGGCAGATGACAGACCGCCTCGATATTCAGACCATCCGGGTCGAGTACGAAAGCACCGTAGTAATTTTCGTGGTACTGCGGCCGCAGGCCCGGTGCGCCGTTATCCTTGCCGCCGGCTGCGATCGCAGCCTCGTAGAAGGCATCGACGAGCGCCCGGTTCGAAGCTGCAAAGGCGACATGCACCGGTGTTCCGGGGGCTTTGCCTTCACCAATCCAGAAGTCCGGCTTGTCCTTGCCGAAACCGCAATAGGCGGGTCCACCCGTCATTTCAGCGGTGACGTCCATCAACACCTTGATGCCAAGTGGCGCCAGGGCCTTTTCGTAGAACGCACGAGACGCCGGAAAATCGCTGACCGCAAAACCGATATGATCAAGAATGGACATCACGTCCTCCCACTCACCTCAATAGAACGAAATAAGAACATTCAAGGAGAAATTGCAAGCCTCGTTTTAGAGCTGCGATGCGCTCAACCGGCAAATGCCAAGCAAAATCGGCGGCGCAGCGAAGCCACACCGCCGACCGGATTGGCGACATGCCGGAATGACAGAATGACCGTCAGACCGCTTCGGCCTGCGGCCTCGTGCCGACCTGTTGTTGCCCGGACCAGTCGATCCGCTGGGTGGCAAACATGGTAACGGCAAGTGACAGGAACCCGATCATCGAACCGATCAGGAGCGCGTAGTCCTGCTCCTGCATGAGCGCATAAAGCACGCCGAATATCGCAGCCAGGACCGCAAGCATCACGCTTCCGGCAAGACGGCTCTTGAGCGAAGTCCCGATATAGAGCGCGTTCAGCAGCGTCGCGGCGGCAGCGGCCACAAGATAGGCCAGGCCGTAGCCAACATGTTCTGCAAAGGCGAGCAGCATGACGTAGAAGACGATCAGGGACAGTCCGACCAGGCCATACTGGATCCAATGGACCCGCCATCCGGAGCGCATTTCCAGAACGAAAACCGCCAGGAAGGTCAGACTGATGAAGCAGACTGCGTATTTCAACGACCTGGAAATGGTCTGATAAAAATTGACTGGTTCAACGAATTGCACTCCCAGAACCTTGTTTTGCAACGGCATTTGCGGGCCGAGCACCAGTTTGGGAATGCCGCGGGCAAGATAGGGGATGGTCCAGGATGCGTTGAAACCGGCATCGCCGATTTCTCGTGCTTCCGGCAGGAATGCGCCGGTAAAGCCGGGATGCGGCCAGTCGGATTGAAGGGATACGCTGGTCGTTTGACCGGCCGGGGCAACGTAGAAGGCGGTAGAGCCGTTCAGCTGCATCGGGATGTCGAAAGAAAACCCGTTTCGCCACAAACCCGCAGCGACAGGTGCGTTGATACCGGACGCGTTGATCGTGGCAACAGACCGCCGTATCGGCTCCATGGTCAGCGGCCCGAGCCCAGGCTCGAACGGCACAGAACCACCGTCGTTCAGGACCAGTGCGACCTCGCTTTTCAGTGCTGCGATGTCGCCGATGCCGACCACAAGAACCGCCTTGTCCCCGGCAATGTCGATTTGCCCACCGAACTGCGGCTGAAAGTTTTCGGACGACGTTGCGGCGAACCGGCCCTTCAATGTCACGTCACCATGATAGACGGGCAGCGAATAGATCGATTTCCTGCGCTCCTGAACGGAGATGTCGCCACTCACATCCAGCTTTTCCGGAAACAGGATGGCAGTGTGCCAGCGAATTTCGGTCTTGGCGTTTTCTCCGGTGGAAACAGTGAAGGTCTCGCTGAACGGAACAACCAGATACGGTCCGTTGATCTCCTGGACGCCACCCCAGGACCGGGCGATGTCCTGAGCGACATCCCGGGCCCTTTCGGCACGTTCTTCCACCAGCACCCAGACAAACAGGCTCGGCACCAGCAGCATCACGGTCAACATCCCGATGATCACGAACTTGACTGCCGGAGACCCAAGAAAAGACGTTCGGCGCACCGGCTGTTCACGGGGTGAGCGGGGCTGCGAAAATTGAGGTCGCTCCTGCGGTTGTTCAATGGTGTCGTTTTCAGTATCGCTTGTCATGCAAATCAACCCTCTGCCAGAAGGATGTCCCGTCAGGCGGGCACCCGGTCAACAGGGCGATCATTGAAGACAGAACAGGACACAAAAGGGCGTGGCCGAGCGGCTTTTCAGTATTGTTTGTGCAGTTCCTGTGCAGTGGCTCAAAAGTTGTTGGATTGCTGCCTCATTTTTCCTGTCTATTTCACAACTCGCACTTGTGCGTACCGGCGGCGCAGTGCCAGAATGGCAGAACCCTCGGAATAACTAACAATGCATCCATTAAGCGACATATCTACTGCGGCCGCGCCCGCCTATGCCCGACGTGCGGACTATCTGCCGGCGCTGGTCAAGCGGCTCGATCTCTTCAAGAGTGAAGCGCACCGGTATCTGCTGGTGGCGCATCTGTTTGACGACACAAGGCGCATGATCGATGCGCTGGAAGGGGTCATGGATTTCGATGCAATCATCGGCATCCCGTATTCCTCCGGCAGTGATGTGACACGGCTGAAATGGCAGGCCGTATACGGCGACAAGGTCCAGTGCCCGAAGACCGAGCCAGAATTCAAAGAAGTCCTGGCCAAGGCCTTGCAGAAGAGCCTGGATGCATGCCGGGCCTCCGACCAGAAGCTCGTTATTCAGGAAGTCGGCGGTTATGCCGTCGAATTGCTGCACGAGCGGTTTCAAGATCAGCTGCACCTTGTCGAAGGCGTGGTGGAGATCACCAAGCAAGGCGTCTGGCGGGCCGGGCAGACACGGCTGCGGGTGCCTGTGCTCCACTGTGCCGACAGCGAGCTGAAGCGCCTGGAAGCGGTACGTTGCGGCGAGACCATTGCCCGATGCCTGGATGGGCTCATGCGCGACCTCGGCAACTCCCTGGCCGGCCGGCGCGCTGCTGTCTTCGGAGCAGGCTGGATCGGGTTCGGCGTGGCCAAGGCCCTGCGCCGGCTGGATGTCATCGTCTCGCTGATCGATGTCGACCCGCTGAAAATCGCAGAAGCAAGGTTGTCAGGTTATCCGGCGACCCTTCATCCCACGGATCTCGAGCAATGCGACCTGGTTGTCGGGGCGGCAGGGCGCTTGTCGATAACCCGGGACGTGCTGCAGCAGCTTCGCAACGGCTGCCTGGTGGCGAGCGCTAGTTCCCGGCGTATCGAAATCGACGTCGATTTTCTGGAACAGTCGCCAGCCTGCGACATTCATCCGTCAATCAAGGCTTTCCAGCTTCCCGGCCAACAGGGGGCGGACAAGCAGATCTGCCTCGTCAACGACGGCTACCCGGCCAATTTCATTCCCGGCTCCGGCAGCGTTGCCGATGAAGTGGTCGAGCTGATCCTCGGCGAACTGATCGTGCTGATGGCCGACCTGACCACCTACACCTACGAACCCGGCATTCACCGCTTGGCGACAGAAGGAGAGGCAGTGTGCACCAAACTCTGGATCGAACAGAGAGACCAGACCTAGCGGATGATGAGCAATCCGAAGTTACGGTCCATTCGCAGTATCTGGTCAAGAAGCTCGCGAACGCCCAGAGGAACCTGTACGGAACGGTGAAGTTCGACATTGTCGCCCGCACCATCCGGGACTGGGCGCAAGACCTTGGTCGGCCGCCGCGCATTCTCGATATCGGTTGCTCAACCTCGATTTCGAAAGAATACCTCGCCGACACCGGCCTGGATTTCGACTATTGCGGTGCCGATTATGAAGCGGCGTTCGAACCGGACATCGTGCTGGATGCCACCCTTCTTTCCGAACACCGCGACGACCTGCCCTGGCAACCGGATGTGATCGCCCTTCTGGACGTGCTGGAGCATCTGCCAGGCCGTGGCCCGGCGATCGAATCCGTGATGCGTCAATGTGGTGAGGTCATTGCACCGGGTGGACTGATCCTTGCCGTGGTCCCGCAGCTTTATCGCCTCGACCGGCTGAAGCTGGGCCACCTGCACTACGCCGAGCACCAGGTCCGCATGACCTTGAACGAATGGTCGGAGATCATCGGCCGCGCGGTCACGATCGAGTCGGTTCACGGCATCGGCTATCTCTCGTGCCTGCCCTATCTGCCGATGCTCAGCCCCTGGTACGAGGAAACCAACCGCCACGGGAAACTGTTCCACCAACTGCGTGGCAAGACCTTCGAATGGGGCCCGCTGAAACCCGCTGAAATCGCCCTCACCCGCACACTTGGTCGTGTTCCCGGGTTCAGGGGCTGGTGCAACAGCTCGCTTCTGGTGTGCCGGGCTAAGGGGTGATGCCGGTGGAGCTTTTCTTGAGAACGCGGTAATCCCGGCTCAGCTTCGGTCCTACCAGAACAGGGCACCGGGAAACGCAAAAGCGTTTTCCCGCGTCATTCCGGACAAGGAAGGCGCGCAGCCGACCGCAGATCCGGAATCCAGAAATATGCTGCGCGAATAGCGCTGCCTTATCTTTCCAGAGTGTTCGCTCCGCTCACGCTGATATCTGGATTCCGGATCGGTGCGCAGCTTCACTGCGCTTGTCCGGAATGACGGTGGCAAGGTCGTTCGGAACCAATACAAAAAAGGCCGCCCCCATGGGACGGCCTTTCGATTTTTTGGTGCCGCGCAATTTAAACCCTGCGTTCGACCATCATCTTCTTGATCTCGGCGATCGCCTTGGCCGGGTTCAGACCCTTCGGGCAGGCTTGCGAGCAGTTCATGATGGTGTGGCAGCGGTAAAGCCGGAACGGATCTTCCAGATTGTCCAGACGTTCGCCGGTGGCCTCGTCACGGCTGTCGATCAGCCAGCGATAGGCCTGCAGAAGGACGGCCGGGCCGAGATAGCGGTCGCCGTTCCACCAGTAACTCGGGCAGGAGGTGGAGCAGCAGGCACACAGAATGCACTCATACAGGCCATCAAGCTTCACCCGGTCTTCATGCGACTGGCGCCATTCCTTTTCCGGGGCTGGCGATACTGTCTTCAACCAAGGCTCGATCGAACGGTGCTGGGCATAGAAATTGGTCAGATCCGGAACAAGGTCCTTGACCACCGGCATGTGCGGCAGCGGGTAGATCTTGACGACGTCGCCGGCAATCTCGTCCATGCCCTTGGTGCAGGCCAGAGTATTGGTGCCGTCGATGTTCATCGCGCAGGACCCGCAAATACCTTCGCGGCAGGACCGGCGGAAGGTCAGTGTCGGATCGATCTTGTTCTTGATGTAGATGAGGCCGTCGAGCACCATCGGCCCGCAATCGTCCGCATTGATGAAATAGGTATCGACGCGCGGGTTGCGGCCATCGTCCGGGTTCCAGCGATAGATGCGGTATTCACGCAGGTTGGTGGCGCCTTCCGGCTTGTCCCACACCTTGCCTTCCGTCACCTGGGAGTTCCGGGGAAGCGTCAGCTGAACCATCTCGTTACTGCTCCGCGTTGGGCCCTTGGTTTCGCGTCCAGGGCCAAATCGTCTTTCGCTCAGGCAGAGAGCTCAAAGACCATGTTGTCATTCGTCTGGCCGGTTACCCCGTAGCCGCGGTTTGCCAGTTCACTCAGGCAATCCTCGGTCCAGTAGGGCCGGCAATTGGTTTCAAGCAGGATCACGCGGGGCCAGAGGCTCCGGTCCGCGTGCCTCAGGAAAGGCAGGACCACACGGTCCTCGAAGCCTTCCACATCAACTTTCAAAACATCGATCCGGGTGAGGCCCTGATCGTCGGCTATGGCCGTCAGCGGACGAACCTTGACGAAGGTCGGTGTCCAGTCGCCAGCCCATTCGCCGGTGGTCAGGTCCTTCACGAAGGTGGCAAAGCCGCAGTTGCTCGGTTCCTGCCACAGCGGCAGCGTATCGTCGCGCGGGCCAACGGCTGAATTGACCACCGTCACGGTGTCCAGGTCGTTTGCACGTACGTTGAAACCGAGCTTCGTTGCCGTCTGCGGGTTGGCTTCGATCGCAACAACCTCCGCGCCGAGACCGGCGGCAAAGATCGAATAGGAACCGATGTTGGCGCCGATATCGACAAACACCTTGCCCTTGCCCAGATGCGGTTCGATCAGCTTGTGCTCTTCGCGCTCCGGCAGGCGGCCCTTGGCCAGGATCTTGCGGTCGTCATAGTTTTCACCCGGATAGATCCGGAACTTCAGACCGTCGGCTTCCAGGTCGTAAGGGCCCTTGAAGAACCGCGCCACCAGGGACCGGATACGCTTGCGCAGGCCCTTGGAAAGGTCGTGCCGGTCGGCAAGACGCCAGGCAGCCCGGACCATCCGCTCGGCGGGATATGTGCCGAACGGACTTCTCGTGTCCAAAAGGGTTGCCACCTGGCTCACCGTGCCGTCTCCTTAGTAGACGCGCGCTTTCGGCGCGATCTTCTTCGGATCGATGCCACCCTCTTCAAGGGTGGTCAGCGGATCGAGCACCACCGGACGGTAGTCCAGCTTGACGTTGCCGGCTTCATCGACCCACGAGAGCGTGTGCTTGCGCCAGTTCTCGTCGTCGCGGCCGGCGAACGGACCGTCCTTGTAGTCCTCGCGGGCATGGGCGCCGCGGCTTTCCTTGCGGGCTTCCGCGCCGTAGACCGTGGTGATGGCGTTGGCCATCAGGTTCTCCAGCTCCAGTGTTTCCACCAGATCGGAGTTCCAGATCAGCGAACGGTCGGAGACCTTGAGGTCCTTCATTTCGCCCCAGATCTCGGTCAGACGCTTGCAGCCCTGCTCCAGGCTTTCCTGGGTCCGGAAGACGGCAGCGTCTTCCTGCATGGCGCGCTGCATCTTGTCGCGCAGATCCGCGGTCGGGATGGAACCGGAAGCGTTCCGCAGCTTGTCGAAGCGGTCCATGATCTTTTCACAGGAAGCTTCGCTCGGCGCCGGAACGGCCGATTTCGGATCGACGACCTCACCTGCCTTGATCGCCGCCGCGCGCCCGAACACCACAAGGTCGATCAGCGAGTTGGAGCCGAGACGGTTGGCACCGTGAACCGATGCACAGCCGGCTTCACCGACGGCCATCAGGCCTTCCTGGATGCGGTTCGGGTTATTGCCGTCCGCGTTCAGCACTTCGCCCCAGTAGTTGGTCGGAATGCCGCCCATGTTGTAGTGAACGGTCGGCAGGACCGGGATCGGATCCTTGGTCACATCCACGCCGGCGAAGATGCGGGCGCTTTCGGAAATGCCCGGCAGACGTTCGGCCAGCAGAGCCGGATCGAGGTGATCCAGGTGCAGGAAGATGTGGTCCTTGTCCTTGCCGACGCCGCGGCCTTCGCGGATTTCCATGGTCATGCAGCGCGAGACCACGTCACGGGAGGCAAGGTCCTTGGCCGACGGTGCGTAGCGCTCCATGAAGCGTTCGCCCTCGGAGTTGACCAGATAACCGCCTTCGCCGCGTGCCCCTTCGGTGATCAGGCAGCCGGAGCCGTAGATGCCGGTCGGGTGGAACTGGACGAATTCCATGTCCTGAAGCGGCAGGCCCGCACGGGCCACCATGCCGCCACCATCACCGGTGCAGGTGTGGGCGGAGGTTGCCGAGAAGAAGGCGCGGCCGTAACCGCCGGTCGCCAGAACCACCATCTTGGCGGCAAAACGGTGCATGGTGCCGTCATCGAGGTTCCACGCGATCACGCCCTGGCACACGCCGTCTTCGGACATGATCAGGTCGAGCGCGAAATACTCGATGTAGAATTCGGCATTGTTGCGCAGGGACTGGCCGTACAGCGTGTGCAGGATGGCGTGTCCGGTCCGGTCGGCTGCAGCGCAAGTGCGCTGAACGGGAGGACCTTCGCCGTAGTTCTGCATGTGACCACCGAACGGGCGCTGATAGATGCGGCCGTCTTCGGTCCGAGAGAACGGCACACCATAGTGTTCCAGTTCGTAGACCGCCTTCGGCGCTTCACGGGCCAGGTATTCCATGGCGTCGGTGTCACCGAGCCAGTCGGATCCCTTCACCGTGTCGTACATGTGCCATTCCCAGCAGTCCGGCGTCATGTTCTTGAGCGACGCGGCGATGCCGCCCTGGGCAGCAACGGTGTGGGAGCGGGTCGGAAACACCTTGGTGATGCAGGCCGTTCTCAGGCCCTGCTCGGCCATGCCGAGCGTGGCCCGCAGGCCTGCGCCACCGGCGCCGACGACCACCACATCATAGGTGTGGTCGACAAATTCATAGGTCTTGGCCATTCGGGTCAGCCTCCAAAGCCAATCTTGAGCACTGCGAAGACGCAGCCGAAACCGATAAAGGCGCAGAAGAAGGTGTTCGCCATCAACGTGAGGAACTTGATGCCTTCGCCATGCACATAGTCTTCGATGATCACCTGCATGCCGAGCTTCATGTGATAGACGCCGGAGAGGATAACCAGGAGCAGGATGATCGAAACGAGCGGGTTCTTGAGGGTCTCGACCACGTCGCCGTGGGAGGAGCCCTGCATCGCGATCACCAGGATCACGAAGAACGAGATCAGGAACACGTTGGCGACAGCTGTCAGACGCTGCTTCCAGAAGTGATCGGTGCCTTCCTTGGCAGAGCCAAGGCCGCGTACCTTGTTCAGGGGCGTGCGCATATCTGTCATGACACTCTCCTTAGCGAACCGCGTAGCCGATGATCCAGAGGATCAGCGTGACGGCAACGGACCCGATGATGGTCGCCTTGGCGAGCCACTCGCGCGCTTCCTTGCCGAAGCCCGCACCCATGTCCCAGATGAAGTGGCGCAGGCCGCCGAGCATGTGATGCACAAGCGCCCAGGTGAAGCCGAACAGGATCAGACGGCCGATGATCGAGCCGTAGATGCCGTTGACGAAATCGAAGTAGCTGGGGCCCGCCGCAGCGGCGATCAGCCACCAGGCCAGCAGGACAGTGCCGAAATAGAGCGCCGCGCCAGTGATGCGGTGCAGAATCGACATGACCATCGTCAGAATGGGCTTGTAAATCTGAAGATGGGGCGACAGCGGGCGGTTGCCCCGCAGATCGGCGTTCGACATGGAATTCCTCTCCCGTACGACGCTAGAGCGAAATGCGCTTAAGATGACCCGTTTGAACCTGGTTCCGACCCCGGACGAACCGGCGCAGCCTTCTGGCCAAACGACCCAACCTCAACTCACCTCACCCCAGTTTACGTTTACGCAAACGTAAGCAAATCAAAGCGTTGTCTAGGTGCGTAATAGCGCCAACGCTTCAAAAGGTCAAAATATCCTATAGGCCTAATTGCAAGGAAACTACTTCTATATCGTTTAAATTCATCCGGTGACAGAAAGTGACCTAAACGTGAGCCCCTTCGCCCCCGTGGGGAACGCCGAACACCGACCAGCCGGTTTTGTGAGCAAAATGCTCCATTGCTTCCGTGCCCAGCTTGGAATTGCCGTACTTGTTGAGACCCGGCGACCAGACGGCGATCGACGCCCGACTTGGTGAAATCACGAGAATGCCGCCGCCGACACCACTTTTGCCCGGCATGCCGACACGAAAGGCGAAATCGCCCGAACCGTCGTAATGGCCACAAGTCATCATGAGGGCATTGATCCGCCTCCGGCGCTCGATCGAAACAAGGCCCGGCATCCGGGGCGCATCCACCAGAAAGCGGCCGGCAAGCGCAAGCTGCCGGCAGGACATTTCAATGGCGCATTGATGGCAGTAGGTGCCAAGCACCTTGTCGACGGAAGCCCGCAGGTTGCCGTAGGACGCCAGATAATGGGCAAGCGAGAAATTGCGGTGTCCGGTGGCCAGTTCCGACTTCGCGACCTTCTCGTTCATGTGGATGCTGTCGTCGTCGCAGGCGGCGCGAATAAAGCGCAGCAATTCGCCCAGAGCTTCCCGTGGCGTTGATCCGGCCAGATAGGTATCCGTCGTCACCAGCGCACCGGCATTAATGAACGGATTGCGGGGAATGCCATCTTCCCGCTCCAGAAGCAGGATCGAATCGAAGGAAAGTCCGGAGGGTTCGCGCCCAACCCTGTACCAGAGCTGATCTCCGACCCGGCCGAGCGCCAGAGCAAGGGCAAAAATCTTGGAGACGGACTGGATGGAGAACGGCACATCGGCATTGCCGGCTGTGAATACCCTGCCATCGGCCAGGGCGACGGCTATGCCGAACTGGTTGGGATCGATGCCTGCCAGTTCGGGAATATAGGTCGCGACATTGCCTTTGTCGGGATTGGCCGCAGCGGTTTCCGCGATTTCCGTCAGCAATTCCTGCATGTGCTCCTCCGGTTCGGAGGGGCACTTGGTCAGATTGCCATGGGATATGCAAGTGTCGGGTGACGTGACGCCATCCTGGCAGCCTCAATTGCAGGGTACCGTCTCCCGCCCCGCAAGAGCGAGACAGTCTTCAGGCGCGCGCCACATTCTGCCGCTGCGCTGCCAGCAGCTTGAAAAGATGCAGCATGAAGATGGTCGCAAAGATCGGCGTCACCAGGTTGAGAATCGGCACGGCAAGCAAGCCGGCGATGATGAGACCACCGAGAAAAACGGTTCCGCCCCGCGCCTTGCGGAATGCCTTCGCCTCGGCCGCCGGAAGGAAACGCATGGCGGCGAATTCGAAGAATTCCCGGCCGAGCAGGTAACCGTTCACGATGAAGAAGGCGACCAGATTGACACCGGGCACAAGCAGCAGCACCAGGGCAAACAGGTTGCCCAAAATCACGACGCCGGTGAACTTTATGGTCTGCACGATCGACTGCGACAGCGGCAGTGCGCGGCCCGGCTGGTCGTGCGGATAGTCTTTCTTGTCGACGATATCCGCGATCTCGTCCTGAAAGAGGCCGGCGAAAAGCGCTGAAATAGGCGCAATCAGGAAGCCGAGTACGAAAATTGCGCCAATGCCCGTCAGAACGGATATCGCCGTGTCCATCCAGGCATAAGGCAGCGCGACGAAGGCCGCGATCACGCCCTGCAGGGCGATCCAGATGACAACCAGCACGCCAAGTGTAAAGCCAAGCATCTTCCAGAAAATTGCCCGGAACGGCGGTTCGAACACCTCGGACATGGCACGGGAAGCAGCTTGGAACATGACACCTTCAAATTTCTCGTGAACGACCGCCTCGACATAAGTGCAGCGCCGATCATGTGCAAGCCCGCGGACGATAGCTGCCCGAAAACTAAACTTAATGTTGTGCAAACCAGCTTCTGAAACTAGCATTTGGTAAACGGTTGTTCGTTGCCGGTACTTTACACCCCAGGTTCGGACCGCACGATGCTGCATCTTCATTTTGCCCCCGACACCGACATCACCAAGGGGCTGGCACCCGAAGCCCTGAAAATATTCCAGTTCGAGTGGAACATCTATCACAAGCTGGTGCGTGCCAACGAAATGCACCACAGGGAAATCGGCCAGCTCTTGCGCGACGAGATCGGCAGACGTTTTGACAGGCCTTTCGCTTTTCTGGATCTGGCCTGCGGCGACGCCAGTCTTGCGCAGACGGTGCTTCAGGACAGCAAGGTCGCGACCTACGAGGGCCTCGACCTGTCACGCCCGGCGCTGCAATGCGCCGCCCGGGTGATGAAGGACGTGCCGTATGATGTGGAACTTGCCGAAGAGGACATGGTGGAAGGCATCGTGAGCCGTCCGGCCAGCGCCAACTTCATCTGGTGCGGTTATTCCATCCATCATCTTCAGCGCGCGCAAAAACAGGAAATGCTGTCAGCGGTCTGCAACGCGCTCAAGCCGGGCGGCGTCTTCGTCTGCGCGGAGCCTGTGTGTCTGCCCGGCGAAACACGAGCCGATTACACACACCGCTGGCAGGAAGAACTGCGCCATCGGTTTCGTTCACTAACCGACGCCGAATACGACCACCTCTGGGAACACATCAGCACGCACGACTTTCCCGAAACCCCGGAAGACTGGTTGGCGATGGGCGAGACAGCTGGTTTTACATCGAGACGGGAGATCTTCCGGTTTCCCGGCGATCTGTTTTGCGCAGCGTTTTTGTATGAGAAGTGAGGCTGTCGGTTTCGGCAGTGTGCCAGGTGCCTGGTTTCCAGCGTGTTTCTAGAACCGCGTCCGGGCGCGCAGCGCCTGCGCCAGCGTGCCTTCGTCCAGATAGTCCAGTTCGCCGCCGACGGGCACCCCATGGGCGAGCCGGGTGACATTGACCTCAAGATGAGACAGCTGGTCCATGATGTAGTGGGCCGTTGTCTGCCCTTCGACGGTGGCGTTGATCGCCAGAATGACTTCCGAAAAGCCTTCCGACCCGCAACGGTCGATCAGCGAGGCGAGATTGAGATCCTCCGGGCCGATGCCGTCGAGAGGCGACAGGGTTCCGCCCAGGACGTGATAACGGGCATTGACCGCGCCGGCACGTTCCAGCGCCCACAGATCGGCAACATCCTCGACCACCACCAGAACACTCTGGTCGCGTTTCGGATCTGAACAGATGGTGCAGGGATCGGACGTATCGACAGTGCCACAAGTCGAGCAGATGCCGATTTCCCGAACAGCAATGCCCATGGCGTCCGCCAGCGGCACCAGCAGCTGATCCTTTTTCTTGATCAGATGCAGCGCGGCACGGCGTGCCGAACGCGGGCCAAGACCCGGCAGTTTCGCCAGGAGCTGGATCAGCCGTTCGATTTCCGGTCCTGCCACACTTTTCTGTGCCATGGTTTTCTCTTCAGCGCGCGTTGACGACCACCTGAAAGACCTGCCGCGTCGAACCGGCCGGACCGCTCCCCTGATTTCCAGGAAGCGACCAAGAGGCCGGCTTACGAGGCATGGCGCGAGGCCCTTATGGCCGCCACGCACTTCAGTTGGTATCAGAACGGCAGTTTCATGCCGGCGGGCAGGCCCAGACCACCCATCAGTTCCTGGGTCTTTTCCTGAATTGCCTGCTCGACCTTGGCACGGGCTTCGGTGTGGGCAGCAATCAGCAGATCCTCGAGGATCTCCTTTTCCTCTTCCTTCAGAAGAGACGGATCGATCGACAGCGACTTCAGATCGCTCTTGCCGTTGAGACGTACGGTGACCAGGCCGCCACCGGCCGAGCCTTCGGCCTCGATCTCAACGATCTGCTCCTGCAGCGAGCCCATCTGCTCCTGCATTTGCTTGGCCTGTTTCATCATCTTGAGGAAATCCATGGAACGACTCCTTCCAAACCCTCACATGGCGCGGATTTCCGCGACCTTACCTATCTGGGAACTGCATTTAGAAGAACAAGAAGCGCGGATCAATCGTCTTCGTCATCCCCGAGCGCTTCGCTCAGGAGCGGATCGCTGACCATCGGGTCGGCCAGAGCAGCGTCGTCTTCTTCGGTGACCTGAACCTTCACGTCGACAACACGGGCACCCGGGAACTGCGCCAGCAGGGCAGCAACGGTTGGGTGCGACTTCGCGTCGGACAGGAGTTGCTGCTGGTTGGCTTCTTGCTCCTCGTGGATTGTCGGGCGTCCCTGATTGCGGGAAACCACGACAAACCAGCGCTGTCCGGTCCATTCGGTCAGTTTGCGGCCGAACTCGCCGGCGATATCGGCCGGGGCGTCGTCCGTCGGCTGGATCTCGATCTTGCCGGGTTCGAATTTCACCAGTCGCATGAGGCGCTGGATCTTGACCTTGAACGGAATGTCGCCCTTCTCGGAAGCAAGGGCGGCGCAATCGTAGAGGCTCTTCAGATTATACGCCGGCTGAGCCTGCGGTTCGGGCGCGGCTTGCGGCACTCCCTGAGGCACGGGCCTGCCGCCCTGGATGGCCGAGAGCTGAGGACGGGCGCTTGCCTGCATGGTTGGGCCACCGCCCGAACTGCCGGGCGCGTAGTTCATGCCGACAGCCATGGCGGATGTACCACCGCCACCACCGGCAGGTGCTCCGCCACCACCAGATGGTGCCGCACCGCCAAACGGGTTCTGGCCATTCTTGATCTGCGCCATCAGGTCGCCCGGATCCGGCAGATCGGCGGCATAGGCAAGGCGCACCAACACCATGTCGGCAGCAGCCAGTGGCTTGGACGCGGCCTGAACTTCCTGGACACCCTTCAAGAGGATCTGCCAGGCGCGGGACAGAAGCCGAACGGAAATCTGCTCTGCAAACTCACGGCCGCGCGCCCGTTCAGCTTCGGTCACGGACGCTTCGTCAGCCGATTTCGGCGCAACCTTCATCCGCGTGACAAGATGCGTGAAGTCCGCCAGGTCCGTCAGCACGATGGCCGGATCCGCACCGACCTCATATTGCGCCTGCAGTTCGCCCAGGGCGTCCTCGATCCGGCCGGCCATGATGTGGCCGAAGAGGTCAATCACCCGGGCACGGTCCGCAAGACCCAGCATCTGACGCAGGTCTTCCGCCTCGATGGCGCCGGCGCCATGGGCCATGGCCTGATCGAGCAGGGACAGGGAATCGCGTGCCGACCCCTCCCCCGCACGGGCAATCAGCATCAGGGCTTCGTCGGAAATCTGGATGCCCTCGGCATCGGAGATCCGGCGCAGCAGACCGATCAGCTTGGATTGTTCGATCCGGCGCAGGTCGAAACGCTGGCAGCGCGACAGGACCGTGATCGGCACCTTGCGGATCTCCGTCGTCGCGAAGATGAACTTCACGTGCTCCGGCGGCTCTTCCAGGGTCTTCAGCAGACCGTTGAAGGCTGCGTTCGAAAGCATGTGCACTTCGTCGATGATGTAGACCTTGTAGCGCGCCGTTGCCGGGCGGTAGCGGGCCGCATCGATGATTTCGCGAATGTCGTTGATGCCGGTGTGGGAGGCGGCGTCCATCTCGATGACGTCGACATGGCGGCCTTCCATGATGGCCTTGCAGTGCGTGCCTTCCTGCGTGAGCTTCACCGTCGGCTTGTCGGCAACGCCCGGCACTTCGTAATTGAGGCCGCGGGCGAGGATGCGGGCGGTGGTGGTCTTGCCGACACCGCGCACCCCGGTCAGCATCCAGGCCTGCGCAATCCGCCCGGTTTCAAACGCATTTTCCAGCGTCTGAACCATCGGCTCCTGGCCGACCAGATCCTCAAACGTCTTCGGCCGGTACTTGCGCGCAAGAACGCGGTAAGCGCCATCGTCGGTAGCCGGTTTCACCGCGCCCTGATCCGCCATCAACCCCGGCGTCTGCCCGCCGTCACTTTCGGAAAAGCCTGTCTCGTCCATGAGCCGCACCATAACCATTTTTTCGAAAAGTGGGACGGGCTTTTGAAAGTTTTTGTGCGTCGGACTGCCCCGGGCCGCAATACCTTCAGGGAACCCTTTGCCCAAGCCTCGCATTGAGTAACTGCCGGCCGTTATTTTCAGCCGGTTTTCATCAGGGAGACGATATGTCTGGAAAACTCTCGCACGACCTGTTCAGCCTCTGGTTCCAGGCGCCTGTCGTCATCGCCCTGCGCTGCCAGAACTGGACCGCAAACCTTGCGGCAGGCACGGCCTGGACCAATCCGGAGCTTCATCGGATGATCAGCGAAAAGGCTGCAGCAGCTACGGAAAGCGCGCTTGCCATGAACAGGGCGCTGCTACGTGATGGAATGACATCGTTTCAGCGGCACTGGCTGGGTGGGCAATCAATCGCGGCAAAGGGCACACGGCCCTATGCGAAGCGCGTCCGCGCAAACGCCAAGCGCCTGAGCAGGAAACCGCGGTAGTTACCCGATTTCCTCAGCCCTGATATCTGTCCGGCAACAAAAACCGTTGCCTTGCGCCTTGCGACCCGAGCCGCGCGTCCGAATACCACGTTGCCATCAACGCCCTTGAGCTGAGATCCGGGTTCTTGGCAAGAAATTCGCCGAAGGTTTCATGCGGTGTCTCGGCCATCCGCTCCGACAGGATGCCCAGGAAGGCCAGGGTGATGGTGGTGTTGTACTTCTCCGGCACGCCTGCTCTTGAGGCGAGGCCACGCAAGGCGTTGCCATATCGGCACGCCGCTTCCAGAAACTCGTACTTCTGCAGCATCTGGCAGGCAACGCCGATATGGTCCACATGGCTGAAGCCTTTTGCATCCAGCTGGCCAGCTTCGAAGCGATCGGAAAGCTGCGCGTAATCCCTAAGCTCCGGCATTTGTTTCATCCTTCAGTTTGTGGCTGTCGGCCGCGCTCAGATCGAGGTCGTAAACGCTCTTGAGTTGCCGGATCTTGTCCAGCGTCTCCTTCGAAAACGGCGGCTTGTTCTCAAAAGCATGCAGCGCCATGCCCTCGATCAGGTCGCCAAGACTGATGTCCAGATGTTCGGCGAGCCCTTTCAGGACCTTCAGCAACCGTTTTTCCAGGCGCACACCGGTTTGAACGCGCTCAACTGATTTTTCCATGCTGTTATCATGGTACCAATGTACCATGTAAGTCAACTTGTTGATTTGAGATGCGGAGAGCCCGAGCCCGAAAAACAAAAAAGCACCGCGGAGAACCGGCGGTGCTTTTTGGTAAAGCTGATGCTTTGGATAGGGTGGGAGGCTGGCACGGCGACCCGTGCCGAGGCTCGTTAGGGCTGCTTCCTTCCGGACCTGACCCGGTTGGCGAGTGGCTCGTCCACCACCAACCTCCCGAGGGCCTTATATCAGAAGAAGGATGGGGTTTGGCAAGAGGGCAACACGGTTTTTTGTTCGCCGGGAAATCACACTCCCAAACCCGCCACGAAGCGTGTAGCCTTCGGGAAATTCTGCCCGGAGTGTTTCATGTCATCCTTTGCCCTCAATGCCCGTCTCGAAGGCGACAGTTATTTCGTCAGCGACCTGACGCTGTGCACCGTCCGTCTGCTGAAAGATGCCAACTATCCCTGGCTGCTGCTAATTCCGCGCCAGTCGGACCTCGTCGAGATCATCGATCTGGAAGAGGCCGACCAGATGCAGTTGATGCGAGAAATCGCCCTGGCCAGCCGGGTGCTGCGCGAAGTGACCGACTGCGAGAAGCTGAATGTCGGCGCTCTCGGCAATCAGGTGTCCCAACTGCATGTCCACGTGATCGCCCGTTACCGGGACGATCCGGCCTGGCCCGGGCCGGTCTGGGGAGCGGTTCCGGCGCAGGAGTATTCCCACGACAGGGTGGAAACCCTGATCGAGAAGTTGCGGGATACCCTTGCCGGTGACGACGACTGATTGCCGGACCGGTCCAACATCCTGCCTCGTAGCTGTTTCAATCTGCATTCAGATGTGATCGGCGGCATCGGCAGGAAGCGGTTTCTCCAAGCTGGAAAATGCACTACGTGAAGAACCAGCATCTTTTGACCTCCCGCCCCTTTCTCTTCCAAGGACTTTGACATGAACGCCAACCCCGCCGGTTCCCTGGCCATGGAAATGAGTTTCCTCGGCAACACGCTTGACCGGCAATCGACACGGCGTGGCGATACCGCCTATCTGGCAAGTCTTCTGGAAAAGCCCGATACGCGCATCGTGCTATCGACGGACCGGACATTGGTCTTTGCCGCGGGCGAAAACCTTGCCGCCGGGCATCGTCTGGAGGTCGCCCTTTCGCTCGGGGCCGTGCGGGAGGAGATGATTTTCCTGGGACTGCGCCCGGAAAACGGCGAGGCCCTGTTCGCAACGGCCTTGCCCGCGACAGACGAAGACCTTGCGGATCGCACGGACCTTCAGCTTATCGACTTGCGCACCCTTGCCCTGCAGAACGCATTTGCACCGCAGGACATGGGCGCACTTGCCCAGGCCCGCGCCCTGATCCACTGGCATCGCACGCATCAGTTCTGCTCGCGCTGCGGCGAGAAAAGCCATCTGTCCGAAGCCGGATACCGTCGCGATTGCCCATCCTGCGGCGGCCAGCATTTTCCGCGCACAGACCCCTGTGTGATCATGCTGATTACCGACGAGAGCGGAGACAAGGCCCTGCTGGGTCGCCCGGCCCGGCTTCCTGAGGGCATTTACACCACCCTTGCCGGTTTCATGGAACCGGGCGAAACAATCGAACAGGCCGTGCGGCGCGAAACGCTGGAGGAAAGCGGGATCATTGTTGGCGACGTCCGACTGATCGCCAACCAGCCCTGGCCGTTTCCGGCGAACCTGATGCTCGGCTGTATCGGCAAGGCGACCTCCTTCGACATCGCCATCGAGGACGACGAGCTTGAAGCCTGCAAATGGTGCGACCGGGACGAAGTGCGGCAAATGTTGGCCGATACGCATCCCGAGGGCCACAAGATACCGCCTTCGATTTCCATCGCCTTTGAACTGATCAAGGGCTGGCTCGACGGAACGCTCTGATGACCTGGTGCGCTTACCTGACCCATCCGGAAGTCCTTGTCGATCCGGACGTTCCCGTTCCCGAGTGGGGCCTGTCGGATACGGGCCGGGAGCGTGCGGCGAAAGCCACCGTCCTGCCGTTTGCCAAGGACATCCGACAGGTAATCTCCAGTGCCGAAAAGAAGGCGCTTGATACCGCGCAGGTCTTCTCCGGCCGCCTCCGCGTCTTTCAGCGGTCGCTTCCGTTCCTGCACGAGAATGACCGGAGTGCGACCGGCTTTCTGCCACCTGAAGAGTTCGAGCCGACTGCAGATCTTTTCTTTGCCAATCCCCATCATTCCGTTCGCGGCTGGGAACGTGCGATCGACGCCCAGGACCGGATCGTCAATGGCGTCAAAAGCGCCCTGCGCCACATTCCCGAGGAAGACCCGGTCCTGTTCGTCGGTCATGGCGCCGTCGGCACCTTGCTGATGTGCCATCTGATGGCCGCACCGATTTCCCGCCATCATGACCAGAGACGCGGCGGCAGCTGGTACCGCTTCGAGAAATCCTGGCTGATGAGCCAGGCCGGGCGCAATTTGGCTTGGACAGAACTTTAAGCACGGTCGGACGAAGACCCGGAACATGTTAGGCTGCCCAGACCTGTCGTGATCCGGGAGCCCGATGTGATCTGCCGTTTGCCGAAGCTTGTTCTTGCGACCCTGAGCTGCCTCGCCGTTACTTTGCTGCCCGCCAACGCGGGCCAATATGATGCCCAATTCCGGCAGTTCCTGTCTTCGGAAGTTGCTCCGGCGGCGCGCCAGCAAGGCATCTCCCAGGCAACTCTCGACCGGGAACTGAAAGGTCTGACACCCGACACCTCCCTGCCGGGGCTGGTCGGGCCGGGCGGCAAGGGCACGCCGCCCAAGATCAACTTTCAGGCCGAGTTCGGTTCCCCAAGCCGCTACTTCCGGGACAGCCAATTCAACGCCCTTGTGCCGCGCGGGCGATCGCTGATGCAGAAACACGCGGCCGTGCTGTCGCGGATCGAAGCGAAATACGGTGTGCCCAGCCGGATCATCCTGGCAATCTGGGCAAGGGAATCGGGCTATGGCGGGGCCAAGATCCCCTATGACGCGATCCGCGTACTGGCGACGCAGGCCTTCATGGGCCAGAGGCCGGACTTCTTCAAAGGCGAATTGATCGCCGGATTGAAGATCCTGCAAAATGGCGACGTATCCAGGCAGGGCATGAAAAGCTCCTGGGGAGGCGCCATGGGTCAACCGCAGTTCCTGCCGTCTTCCTTCTGGAAGTATGCGGTCGATTTCGACGGTGACGGCAAGCGCAACATCTGGACCTCCGACATCGACACGATGGCCTCCATTGCCCATTATCTCTCGGCACATGGCTGGGTAGCTGACCGCGACTGGGGATATGAAGTCCATCTTCCCGACAACGTCTCATGTACACGGGAAGGTCCGGACAACCGCCAGAAGATTTCCGACTTCGTGCGTGAAGGCGTCAAGCGCGTCAGCGGCAAGCCTTTTCCGGCCAACGAGGTCAACCGGCCGGGCAACATCCTGCTGCCTGCCGGCCGCTACGGCCCAGCCTTCATTGCCACGGAAAACTTCTACGTAATCAAGGACTACAACGAGAGCGACACCTATGCGCTCTTCGTCGGTCACCTGGCGGACAGGTATGGCAACAACAACGGTTTTGTCGGCGACTGGAAACCGACGAAGGAAACAACCAGAGGCGCGGTGCGAAACCTTCAGCAGAGGCTTGAGGGACTGGGGCATGACGTTGGCGGCGCCGATGGCCTGATCGGCTTCAAGACCCGTCGATCCATCGGCAAGGACCAGGAGAAGAACGGCTTCTTCGCGACTTGCTGGGTCGGCTAGAACACACCCTGGCCGCTCTCCTGGGTTGTGTTTCAAGGTGCCCGCAAAACTGCTGTTTCCAGGTAGAAGTCTCCCGTGACCAAGCGCCGCGGGATGCCCGTTTCAACAAACAGTTGATTTTGGGCGTGCAGTGCGGAAGACTGTATCCACATCCTTCCTTACTGCTTCTCCGGTGCCTTCATGCGGCTCCCCAAGATCGTTACCACATTGCAGGATTATTCCCTGCCGCTCTTCCGTGCCGACCTCGTCGCCGGGATCACAGTTGCCATGGTTGCCCTGCCGCTCAGCCTGGCGATCGCCATTGCTTCGGGGGCCGATCCTGCGAAAGGGCTGGTAACGGCGATTGTCGGCGGGTTCTTCATCTCGCTTCTCGGCGGCAGCCGGGTGCAGATTGGCGGGCCGACCGGCGCTTTCATCGTGGTGGTTTACGGCGTCATTGCCGATCACGGGTACGACGGGCTGGTGCTGGCAACCTTCATGGCGGGCATACTGCTATTGATCGGCGGGTATTTCCGGATCGGCAGACTGATCCGCTATGTGCCGGAAGCCGTGGTCAACGGGTTCACCATCGGCATCGCGATCATCATCGCCTCCAGCCAGATCAAGGATTTCTTCGGCCTTCAGATCTCCGAGGTACCGGCGGACTTTCTGGAAAAACTTCCGGTTCTCTGGGAGGCACGTGACACCGCCTCGCTGGCCGCCAGCGGACTTGCCCTGGTCACGCTGGTAATGATCGTCACCCTGCGCCGGATGGCTCCGGCCTTTCCGGGGCTGATCGTTGCCGTGTCACTGGCCTCGCTGGCTGTCGTTCTGGCCACCCTGCCGGTAGAGACCATAGCCTCGCGCTTCGGTGCCCTGCCCAACACGCTGCCACTTCCGGCGCTGCCGAGCGTCACTGTCGAGCGGGTCGTGGAGCTGTTTCCCTCCGCCATCGTGATCGCGTTCCTTGCCGGTGTGGAATCACTTCTGTCCGCGATGGTGGCCGACAGGATGATCGAAGGAAGCCACCGCCCCAACGCCGAGATGCTGGCACAGGGAACCGCCAATATCGCGTCTGCCCTTTTCGGCGGCCTTCCAGCCACCGGTGCCATTGCCCGCACGGCCACAAACGTCCGTGCCGGTGGCAAGACGCCGGTATCCGGGCTGGTGCATGCGCTTGCCATCTTGCTGATCATGCTGGTTGCGGCTCCACTGGCCGGATACCTTGCATTGCCCGCCATGGCGGCCTTGCTGGTTCTCACAGCCTGGAGCATGAGCGAACCGCACAAGTGGAAATCCTATCTGAGCGCCCCGATGGCCGACCGCATGTTGCTGTTGACCACGCTGATCCTGACGGTCCTGATCGATCTGACCGTTGCCATCGGCGTGGGCGTTTCAATCGGTCTTGCCCTCAGGCTGCGCGAACGCAAGAAGCAGCCGGACGACTGGTCGATGCCGGAACGCTGACACGCCCGGTCACCGACTGCAGGACATTCAAAACACAAGGTTTTCAGCTGGAATTTCCAGTTTCCCCTTTGGTCGCGACCAGCCAAAGGCCTGATGCCGTGTGCGCGACATATATTTTTTGCTTTTATTTTTTATTGTTTTACGATAATTAATCGCTGCAACTTAAATTGGAGCCACTCCACATGTCTGTTTTGTCGTCTTGCGGCGCGGACCTTCGGGTACGCGCGAGAACCCTTCTTATTGCTCTTTTTCTGATGGCCTTTGGCACCGCATCGTCCTTTGCGGACCCACTCGACGGGTTCAATCCCGCCACAACCGACCCTGACCTCTTCCGGCTCGCGGTCCGTCACCCGGACAGAATGAAGGTTCCGGATGGAGCCGCAAAGGTTCATGTTGTCCTGTCCGACAAGGAAACCGGGCGCGTTGTCCAGGAAAAGCGGATCGAGCTGCAAAGGACCACAACCGGCGAACAGGCAGCTGAAGTGCGTGCAGAGGCACCGGAAAACGTGGTGACTGTGTACCGGATCCCGGCAAGACAGGTGGCTGAACTGCGGGCACTGCAGGCCAAGTATCTGGCCATGCCCCAGTCTCGTCAGCAAACGATTGGCGGATCCCTGTCGATCGACGTCACCGGCTGCAAGCTCGATGCGGCCGACACCGGCGAAATGCTGATTTCGACTTATCTCAAGACATCGGAACTGGAGACCTTCGTGGCTCTGGCGGAGAATTTCGACCTGCGAAACACGCAGGCTTCAAGCCGCAACGACCTCGAGAACTCGATCCCGCCCTGTTCATGACCGGGGACCCGGGCAAGGTCACCTCAGACCTTGCCCGCCCCTGCCACGGACAATCACCCCTACCTGTCTTCGGATCGAAACGCACTTCCCATGTCGAACCCTTTTTCAAGCCGCTCGCGGCTTGCGGTTATGCTTTTCCTGCCCCTGTTTCTGTTGACTGCCTGCAGTCATGTTCCAGTTGCCACCATGGTCAAACTGGCAAACTTCGACCTTCTGAAAACCAACCCGGCAGGCCTGCGGGTTGCAGTCAGATATCCGGCCAGCATCCGCATCCCGAAAGGCGGAGCACGCATGATGCTGACGGTGAAGGACAAGAAGACCGGCAAACTGGTTATGGAGGAGAAACTTGCTTTCGTCCGCGTATCGTCCAAAGCCGAGCGGGCGGAGCTGAGCGCCGAACTGCAGGAAGGCCGGCGGATTGCGATCTACCGGCTACCGGACGACAGGATCCCCGCCTTCAAGGCCTTTCAGGCGTACCTTCTGACAATGGACAAGGAGGAACGGGACAAGATCGAAGGCAATATGGAAGTCGGCGTCGACGGCTGCCTTGCTTTCGAGCACCGGCCCGCGCGTATCCTCGTCAGCACCTATCTGAAAGCGGATGAGCTGGGCGGCTACATACCACTGCTGCGCGATGTCGATCTTGAGGAACAGATGGCTGACGGCAAGAACGGCGTCGATGGTGGCCTGCCGCGCTGTACGGACGCCCGCGCCGCTACTGAAGAATAACGGCTCAAGCGAGTGCACTGTCCGTCCTTCGAGATCGGCAAACGGCACACCTTTGGACGAGGCAGCGCATGTGCCCTGCCCGGTCCAACAGGATTACGCGCTCACCACACCTTCCGGTGCGGCTTCCAGGCGGAAGGCGGCGGCCATCAGGGCCTTGGTGTAATCGGTCCGGGGCGCATCGAAGATCTGTTCGGAGGCACCCTGTTCCACCACCTTGCCCTGCCGCATGACGATAACCTCGTTGGCCAGGGCGCGGACAACCTTCAGGTCGTGTGAAATGAACAGATAGGCGAGACCGTGCGCCTTCTGCAGATCTCGCAACAGATCGACCACCTGGGCCTGGACACTCATGTCGAGGGCTGAAGTCGGCTCGTCCAGCATGACGAACTTCGGCTCAAGAACCATGGCCCGTGCGATGGAGATGCGCTGACGCTGGCCGCCTGAGAATTCATGCGGATAGCGATGCCGGGTGGACGCATCAAGCCCGACTTCCTCCAGGGCCTTGGCGACCTTGCGGTCGCGCTCATCGGCCGAAATACCGGGGAAATGCACCTGCAGGCCCTCACCGACGATTTCAGCCACCGACATGCGCGGGCTCAGCGCACCAAAGGGATCCTGAAACACGATCTGCATGTCCCGGCGCAGCGGGCGCATTTCCTTCCAGGAATTCTTCTGGATTTCGGCACCGTTGAAGGCAATCCGCCCGGTGGAGGAAATCATGCGCAGGATCGCAAGCCCGAGTGTTGTCTTGCCCGATCCGCTTTCGCCGACGATCCCGAGCGTCTGGCCCTGCCGCACTTCCACATCGATTCCGTCCACCGCCTTGATGTGGTCGACTGTCTTGCGCAGGAAGCCCCGCTTGACCGGGAACCACACCTTCAGATCGTCGGCCTGAACGACAATCGGCTTGCTCTTGTCCGTCGCCGGTGGTTCGCCCTTGGGCTCCGCGGTGAGAAGGTGCTTGGTGTAGGCGTGCTGCGGCCGGTCGAAGATATCGGCAACCGGTCCCTGCTCGACGATCTTGCCCTTGGTCATCACGCAGACCCGGTCGGCGAACTTGCGTACGATCCCGAGATCGTGGGTAATGAACAGCATTGCCATGCCGTGGCGGCGCTGAAGGTCCTTCAGCAACTCCAGGATCTGCGCCTGAACCGTGACGTCGAGCGCCGTCGTCGGTTCGTCGGCAATCAGCAGATCCGGTTCGTTGGCCAGCGACATGGCAATCATCACGCGCTGGCGCTGGCCGCCGGAAAGCTGGTGCGGATAGGAGTTGAGACGTTTTTCAGGATCGCGGATGCCCACTTGGTTGAGCAGTTCCAGCACGCGCTCACGCGCCTTTGTATCGCTCATGCCCCGGTGGATCTTCAGAATTTCCGAAACCTGCTTTTCCACCGAGTGCAGCGGATTGAGCGAGGTCATCGGTTCCTGAAAAATCATAGAGATGCCGTTGCCGCGCACCTTGCGCAGTTCGGCTTCTTCAACCGCCAGAAGATCCTGACCGTTCATCAGGATCCTGCCGGAGGGGTGCGAGGCTGCGGGATAAGGCAGAAGCCGCAAGACCGACTGAGCGGTTACGGACTTACCCGAGCCGCTTTCCCCCACCAGTGCGACGGTCTCACCCTTCTTGATGTCGAAGGTGATCCGGTCGACGGCAAGGTTCTTGCTGCCGCCTTGGGAAAAGGCGACGGACAGGTCTTCTACGGAGAGGAGCGTTTCTTTTGTCATCTTGTGTTCCTCACCCCAGACTCTTGCGCGGGTCGAACGCATCACGCACTGCCTCGCCGATAAAGATCAACAGGCTCAACATCAGTGAAATGACCATGAAGCCGGTGATCCCGAGCCAGGGCGCCTGAAGGTTGTTCTTGCCCTGTGCCAGCAGCTCGCCAAGTGATGCCGACCCTGGCGGCAGGCCGAAGCCGAGGAAATCCAACGCCGTCAGGGTGGAAATCGAACCGTTGAGAATGAACGGCATGAAGGTAAGCGTCGCCACCATGGCGTTGGGAAGCAGGTGCCGCCACATGATCACCGGATTGGAAACGCCGAGTGCCCGGGCTGCGGATATGTATTCCAGGTTCCGGCCGCGCAGGAATTCCGCGCGCACGACACCCACAAGCGCCACCCAGGAAAATGCCAGCAGAATGGTGAAAAGGGTCCAGAAGCCGGGCACCAGAAACGACGACACGATTAGGATGAGGTAAAGTGTTGGCACCGCCGTCCAGATCTCGATGAAACGCTGGAACAGGAGATCGGTCCAGCCGCCATAATAGCCCTGCACGGCCCCTGCCGCGATGCCGATGACGGAGGATGCCAGCGTCAGCGCCAGGCCGAACAGCACGGAAATCCGGAAGCCGTAGACGAGACGCGCAAGCACATCCCGGCCCTGGTCGTCCGTACCGAGCCAGTTCCAGTTGCCCATGACGCAATTGGGATCTTCCGCGCCAAGCGGATAGCGCGAGCAACGCTTTTCCTTGTCCATCGTCCAGGAGGGAGGTGCAGGTGCCGGGACCGGAATGTCATTGTTGACCGATCGGTAGGAATAACGCACCGGCGGCCACAGCATCCAGCCGTTGGCGCTGATCTCTTCCTGGATGAACGGATCGCGGTAGTCGGTCACCGCCAGGAAGCCGCCGAACTTTTCTTCCGGGTAATCGACGAAGACCGGCGCAAGCAATTCGCCGTTGTAGGAAACAAGGATCGGTCGATCATTTGTCAGGAATTCTGCCAGCATGGCCATAACGAACAGCACCAGGAAGATCCAAAGCGACCAGTATCCGCGCCTGTTGGCCTTGAAGTTCACCAGCCGCCGCTGGTTTATCGGCGAGAGGCGTGCCTTGGAACCCTTTGCCGGGACGACAAACGCTTCGCGATCATCCGTTACAGCTGCCTCGAAGTAGGCCGCCCTGGACCTCTCTCGGCTTTCGGCTTCATATCCGCCAGCCTCATGTCCGCCACTGCCGGTCTCGTAGTTTGCACTTCCTGCATCACTGTCTGAATCGGTCGCCATCGATCAGACCTCCCTGCTTTCGAAGTCGATCCGAGGATCGATCCAGGTGTAGGTCAGGTCGGAAATGAGGTTCACCAGAAGGCCCATGAGCGAGAAGATGTAGAGGGTTGCGAAAACAACCGCATAGTCGCGGTTGATCACCGATTCAAAACTGAGCAATCCCAGGCCATCGAGCGAGAAGATCGTCTCGATGAGGAGCGAGCCGGCAAAGAAGGACGAGATGAAGGCCCCCGGAAAACCGGCCACCACGATCAGCATGGCGTTGCGGAACACATGTCCGTAAAGCACCTGGCTTTCCGTCAGTCCCTTTGCCCTTGCGGTGATCACGTATTGCTTGCGGATTTCATCCAGGAACGAGTTCTTGGTCAGCAAGGTGGTGGTGGCAAAGGCGGACAGGGCCATGGCCGTCAGAGGCAGGGCAAGGTGCCAGAAATAGTCGGCGATCCGGGCAGGCCACGAGAGCTGTTCCCAATTGTCAGACACCAGCCCCCGCAAGGGAAAGATATCCCAGAAGGAGCCACCGGCGAAAAGCACGATCAAGAGAACCGCAAAGAGAAAGCCTGGTATGGCGTAAGCCACGACGATGACACCGGAGGTCCAGACGTCGAACCGCGAACCGTCGGAAACGGCCTTGCGGATCCCGAGCGGTATCGACACCGCATAGGATATCAACGTCATCCAGAGGCCGAGCGAGATTGAAACCGGCAGTTTTTCGGCAATCAGATCGATGATCTTGATGTCGCGGAAATAGCTTTCGCCGAAATCGAAGCGGGCATAGTCGCCCAGCATCTTCAGGAAGCGTTCCAGCGGAGGCTTGTCGAAACCGAACTGCGCTTCCAGTTCCTTGATGAATTCCGGGTCAAGCCCCTGGGCACCGCGATATTTCGAACTGGCCGAGTCTGCAGTTGCGCCACCACTGCCTCCGGAGGCGTCGTTGCCGCCCCCCAGCATGTCGCTGCCACCACCGCTGATGCGTGATGTCGCCGAAACGTCCGTTCCCTGCAACTGGGCAATGACCCGCTCGACCGGACCACCTGGCGCAAACTGGATGATGACGAAGTTGATTGCCATGATCCCGACCAGCGTCGGTATCATCAGCAGCAAGCGGCGGAGGATGTAGGCGCCCATGGAGTGTGTGCAGTCCCTTTTGTCTTGGCCTTCTGGAGCGGGCCCGAGGTTTCGCTGGAAATATTACCCGGCTTTGCCGAGTTTTTCCGCCTTTTCCTTGTCTATCCACCACAGTTCTTCAACCGGGAAGAAGTAGCGCGGAGTTTCTTCGGGAAAGCCGTAGACATCCCACATGGCAACAGTGTGGACGTTCTTGAACCATTGCGGGATCCAGTAATGACCGGCCCGCAACACGCGGTCGAGGGCCCGCGCCGCGTTGGTCATCTCATCGCGCGTTGTCGCCGCGATGGCCTTGTCGATCAGTGCATCGACAACCGGGCTGGATATGCCGGATGTGTTGTAGGTGCCCGGAATTGTCGCCGCCTTGGAGCCCCACATCTCGCGAATGGTATCTGACAGTGTCGGCGAAAGGCTGAGCCTGCGGCTGGCGATATCAAAGTCGTAATCGTTGAGCCTGGCCTCATATTGCGCCGGATCGACGATCCGCAGGCTCGCCTTGATGCCGAGCCGTTCCAGGTTCTTGATCATCGGATTGACGATCCGTTCGTAAGCGGCGGTGTTGTTCAGGAACTCGATCGTCAGCTGATTTCCGTCCGGTCCGATCAGGTCGGTCCCCTTCCGGGTAAACCCGGCTTCGGCCAGAAGTTCGCTCGCCCGTTTCAGCAGCTTGCGGTCATTGCCGGACCCATCGCTGACGGGCTGCATAACCGCTTCGCCGAAGACAGCCTCCGGCAACTGGTCCCGGAAGGGCTCCAGCAAAGCAAGTTCCGCGGCCGAGGGCATCCCCTCCGCCTTCATGTCGGAGTTTTCGAAGAAGGACTGGGTTCTCGTATAAAGCCCGTAGAACAGGTTCTGGTTCGACCATTCGAAATCGAAGGCGTATCCAAGAGCCTCGCGCACGCGCGGGTCCTTGAACTTGTCGAGCCGGGTGTTGATGAACCAGCCCTGCGCCCCTGACGGCCGGCCATCGGGAAACTCGCGGCGGATGACCTTGCCTTCTTCCACAGCCGGAAAATTGTACTCCGTTGCCCAGTTCTTGGACGTGAATTCCTCGCGGTAGAACGTCTTGCCCTTCTTGAAGGCTTCGAATGCCGTCTGGCGTTCACGGTAGAACTCCACCCGTATAACCGCGAAATTGCAGTGCCCGACCCTGACCGGCAGATCCTTTGCCCAGTAGTTTTCGACCTGGTGGTATTCGACATAGTGACCTACGGCATGTTTTCCGACCTTGTAGGGACCGGAGGACAGGGGCGGTGTCAGGGTCGATTGCTTGAAATCGTAGGCGGTGTAATACCGCTTGGAGAAAATCGGATAATCGGCTGCAACGACAAGCGGCAGGTTGCGCGACTGCGAGCCGTCGAACTGCAGCGCGACCTTGTGATCGTCCAGAATGACCGCGTCCTTCAGTGACGACAACGGCTGGCTGAGCATGGGGTGACCGTCGGCCTTCAGAAGCAGAAGCGAAAAGGCGACGTCCTCTGCAGTCAGTTTGGAGCCGTCGTGAAATCTGGCTTCAGGCCTCAGACTGAACGTGAAGACGTTGCCGTCCTCCGACACCTTTACCGTTTCCGCCAGCAGGCCGTAGACCGCGTCCGGCTCATCGTAAGCGCGCACCATCAAGGTGTCGAAACACAGCTCCATGCGGGGCGGGGCATCGCCTTTCAGGATGAAGGCATTGAAAGTGTTGTAGGTCAGGACATTCTGGTTGAAGTACCAGTAGGGCGCCTGAAACGAGAAGGTCCCGCCTTTCGGAGCCAGCCGGTTGACATAGTCGAACTGGGTGAAATCCGGTCCGTACTTCAGATCGCCGAACACGGACAGGCCGTGAACGGGACCATCCGGATAGGAGGTTTGTGACGCGAAGGCCGTGGACACCGGCCAGGGCGCTGCCGACGCAAACGCCGCGGCGCTGCTCATTTGCAGGAAACGACGCCGGGAAGTCGTCAGAGCCCCATTCATCGCGCGGCTCCCGTTTTGGCGGCCAGGGCCTCGTCGTACCACCAGATGGTCGGGAACCCGGTGCTGTATTCCGGCATCTGTTGCGGATGGCCGAAGCGGTTCCAGCGTGCCGTGCGAGTTTCGTCGGAATAGAATTGCGGCACCACATAATGGTTCCACAGCAACACGCGGTCGAGCGCGCGGGTGGCAGCCACCAGCGTTTCCCGGTCTTCGGCAAAGATGACCTTGTCGATCAGCTTGTCGATCGCGGGGTTCTTGATGCCGGCATAGTTGGCCGAACTTTCGTTATCAGCAGATTCAGACCCCCAGTACTCCCGCTGCTCGTTTCCGGGCGACAGGGACTGACCGATCGCCAGGACCACGGTGTCGAAATCACGGCTGCGGACACGATTGACGAACTGCGAGGTATCAACCAGACGCAGGATCGGCTTGATGCCGATGGCTTCCAGGTTCTGCGAATACGGCAGAAGAGTGCGTTCGCTGGCCTTGTCACGGTAGAGGAATTCGATGCTGAGCTGTTCGCCTGTTTTCGGATCGACCATCTTGCGGTCTTTCAGCTCATAACCGGCCTTGCGGAGCAACTTGACGGCTTCACGCAGGTTCGCGCGCACGTTCTGCGGATTGCCGCCAACCGGGTTCTTGAATTCTTCCGTGAAGACTTCGGGCGGCACCATGTCCCGCACTTCCTCCAGGATCTCCAGCTCCTTGCCCTGCGGCAGACCGCTGGATGCCAGCTCTGTGCCGGCGAAATAGGAATTGACCCTCTTGAGAAGATTGGCGGAAACGATCTCGTTGGTGGTTTCGAAATCGTAGGCATAGTTCAATGCCTGACGGACATCAGGGTTCTGGAATTTTTCACGGCGCTGGTTCAGGAAGAAGCCCTGCATGACGCCCCTGGACTTGTCCGGGAAGATTTCCTTCACCACCCGGCCATCCTTGATGGCTGGGAAGTCGTAGCGCTTGGCCCACTGGCTCGAGCTGCGCTCGGTATGGAAGTCGTACTGGTCACCCTTGAAGGCTTCGAACTGCACGGAATCATCGAGGAAGGAGATGTAACGGATCTCCTCGAAATTATCGGTGCCGACGCGGATCGGCAGGTCCTTTCCCCAATAGTCCGGCACGCGCTCGTAGATCACCTGACGGTTGGGCGAGAACTCTTTCATCTTGTAGGCACCGGAACCGAGTGGCGGCTCCAGGGTGGTGCGGGAGATGTCACGCTGTTCTCCCTTGCTGTTCGTGCCTTCCCACCAATGTCTGGGCAGGACAGTCAGCTGGCCCATGATCTTGGGAAGCTCGCGGTTTCCGCTGACATCAAAGGTGAAACGCACGGTGCCGTCGCCGACAATCTCGGACTTCTGGACATTCTGGAAGTAGTACTTGCGCTGCGGGTCCAGCTCGATGGACTTTTCAAACGACCAGATGACATCGTCGGCGGTTACCGGCTCGCCGTCATGCCACCTTGCATCCGGGTTGAGCCTATATTCGACCCAGGAATAGTCGTCGGGAAAGCGGACCGCTTCGGCCAAGACGCCGTATTGGGCGCTGATGTCCTCTTCGTCCAGAGATGGCTCCATCAGGCTTTCGTAGATATTCAGGATGCCGGGGGCGATATTCCCCTTCTGCGCCAGAATGTTGAACGTATCGAAACCGCCGCTGGCGGCTAGCCGAACCGTGCCGCCCTTGGGGGCATCGGGGTTGACGTAATCGAAATGCCTGGCATCGGCGCCGTATTTGGGTGTTCCGTTGAGGGCGGCCGCGTGATGCCATTCCGGTTCAGCCGCGAATGCCGGTACGGATCCGATCCCCGACATCACCACCACACTTGCCAGTGCAAGCCCAGCTGCGGCCCGCTTCCCTACATGCCATTTGAACACCATCGGCTTCTCCGTCCCCTTCCGGTTCCTGAACCCAAATCACGGGTTTAGAGAATCAGTGTAGGGACCTGTTGGCCCTGCGTCACCTGCTGGCTGCAGAGATGACAGAAATTTAACCTGTCTGGGGGAGGCCGTTTCCGGGAATATCCTGTGAATTTCTCTTGGACTTTGCCTTTTGCGCGTACATTCTACCGTCGGCAACCCTAAGTAAATCTTCCACCGTAGCGGCATCGCCGGGATAGCTTGCAGAACCAATACTGGCCTTCACGTCGATACGGGCACCCGAATACTCGAAAGCCTCGGTCACACGCTCACCAAGTCGATTGAGAAAGGTGTCCTTCTCCTGGCGCCGCATGTTGCCTGGCGTCAATACGATGAACTCGTCGCCACCGACCCTGGCGACGGTATCCGTCTGCCGGATCTGGTTCTGCAGTCGCTGCCCGACCTCGATCAGAAGCTGATCGCCAACTGCGTGACCATAGTTGTCGTTGACCGGCTTGAAGGCATCCAGATCGACGTAAAAAATCTCGAAGCCCGCGCCACTGCGCTCGCACATGGCGGCAAGCTGGTGCATGCGGTCTTCCAGCAGGCGCCGGTTCGCCAGTCCTGTCAGCGGGTCATGCAGCGCCATGGAGCGAACCTTGTAGACCTCGCTGATCAACAGAAACGCCATGGCGCCAAAGACGAGCGAGATCAGGCTGCCGACGAGTTGCGTGATCCAGACCTGGTTGCCCGTGCTCGACCAGCCGGCCTCCGGAAGGCCGACAAGCTCCCAGTTCAGACCGCCGGGAAGATGCAGCGGCAGGGACACATGGTCCTTTTCAAGGAGAGACTGGCTGCCGAAAATCATGTTGTTGGAGGCAACCGCGCTCCGGTTCACAAGGCCGATGCGGATGCCGTTGATGACATCCGTGATGCCGGCAGTCTTCATCATGCCCTCTTCGTCCAGCACCAGGGTGGCGACACCCCAGTAACTGCGCTCCTTGAGCGGTTGCCCAAGGAAGCTGGCTGGAAAGATGGGAATGCGGATCAGGAGGGCCCTGCCCCCCTGCACAAGTTCCAGTGGGCCTGCAATAACGACTTCACGCGTCACCATCGCCTGCTGGATTGCGGGCCACTGCGCAGTGTTCATGCGGTAGTTCAGACCGAGCGCCGCCTGGTTTGGCTCCAGCGGAAACACCGCGCGAAGAATGTTGTTGGGTGCCAGGCCGATAGAGCGGATGGACGGATTTTCCTCGATCAGTTCGACCGCGATTTCCCGGTAGTCTTCCATATCGAATGGCTGTTCGACGAACTGGGACACATAGGCCCGGATCCCGAGACCGTGGGCCACTGTCCGGTTGATTTCGCCTTCAAGGCGCGCCCGCGCTTCGGAGAGCGAGGCGACGGCCTGACGTTTGTGCTGGGAAACAAGTTCGTTGCGGACCAGTTGACCGACGTGCGCAGTGACGGCGATACCAGCGAGAAAACAGACGGCAGCAACGATGGAAGCGATCCACGTTCCATTCGACTTAGAAAATACATTCCTCGTCAAGTTGATGCCCATAGGGTCCTTGCCCGACCTTAGCCCACTTTCAACAGCACTACGTAACGTAAGATTTGTTAATTTTTCTTATAAATCAAATAAAAAAGCCGGGTAGCTAACCCGGCTTCTCTACAATTCAAGTCACGTCTGCGATGTCGACGAGATTTTACTCGGTCGGCAGTGGTGCAGGCGAATCGGCCTGTTCACGAAGGTAGGCAATCAGGTCTGCCCGGTCTTCCGGTTTACGCAGACCGGCAAAACCCATCGTGGTGCCGGAGATGAAGTTCTTCGGGGACTCCAGGAAGTGATCCAGCTCTTCGTAGGTCCACTCCGGATTTTCTTCACCGAATGCGGTCATTGCGGAAGAATAGCCGAAACCTTCGTGAGAACCAGGCTTGCGGCCGACGACATCCCAAAGACCCGGGCCAACCTTGTTGGCACCGCCCTGCGTGAAGTCGTGGCAGGCGGCGCATTTCTTGGCCACCTTCGCGCCGTCTTCAGCAGATGCTTCGACCAGACGCTCGGAGATCGGCACCACTTCCGGAACCGCGCCGACTTCCGAGGTGCTATCCTCTGCAGACGCCACGACGATTTCATAACCCGGTTTACCCGGGATCGTCGGATGGAAGATGATGTCGGAGACAATGCCGACACCCATAGTCAGAATCAGAACCATCAGTACCGCACCAGCGGCCTTGTTCAGCGTGAAGGAATCCATTCTCTCCGGCTCCAAGCTCATACGCGTCCGGGCCCGCAGCGTCGCTGCGACCCCTATCAGCTTTTCGAATTTTGCCGGAACCTACAAATTTTTTGACCTTGCTGTCCATAGCTTTAAAAGGGCATCTGATACGACAAACGGACGCGGCACGTGTTTTTTTGCATTTCTTCCGCCCGTCCGGCTCCATGGAGACCCGATTGACCGCTGCTCTTGTGATTATCCCGGCCCGCCTCGCTGCCACCCGACTGCCGCGCAAACCGCTTGCCGACATCTGCGGAAAACCCATGATCGTGCGTGTTCTGGAACAGGCCCGCAACGCGGATATCGGTCCGGTGGCCGTTGCCTGTGATGACAAGGACATTTTCGAAGCGGTGCAGGACCATGGCGGCAAGGCAGTCATGACGCGTGCCGACCACGCTTCCGGATCCGATCGCATTCACGAGGCAGCGGGACTGATCGATCCGGACGGAAAGCACGATGTCATCCTGAACGTGCAGGGTGATGTGCCGCTGATCGCACCGGAAGCCATCCGGGCGGCCTTTGCACCGCTCGCCATTGCCGATGTCGACCTGGGCACCATCATGACCGAGTTCACCAATACCGCCTTCCGGGACGATCCGAATTTCGTCAAGGCAGTCACCACACCCAACGGCCACGGCCATCATCGCGCGCTTTACTTTACCAGGGCCGTCGCCCCGCACGGTGACGGCCCGTACTACCACCACATCGGCATCTATGCCTACCGCAGGGCAGCCCTGGCGAAATTCGTCCAGCTGCCGCCTTCGCCGCTGGAACAGCGTGAAAAGCTGGAGCAGTTGCGGGCCCTGGAAGCGGGCATGCGGATTGATGCCTCCGTCATCGACAGCGCGCCGATGGACGTGAACACGCCCGAAGATCTGGAACGAGCCCGGGCGGCCTATCAGACAAACTGACGAAAGACTGCCGAAAGGCGGAAAGACATATGACCGACAGAAAAAGAATCGTGTTCCAGGGAGAAACCGGTGCCAACTCGCACATGGCCTGCCGGAGCGTTTATCCCGATTACGAAGCCATCCCCTGCGCCACCTTCGAGGACTGCTTTTCGGCCATGGCCGACGGGTCGGCAGACCTTGCCATGATCCCGATCGAGAACTCCGTTGCCGGCCGCGTCGCGGACATTCATCACCTGCTGCCCAAATCGGACCTGCACATCATCGGCGAATATTTCATGCCGATCCGGTTTCAGCTCATGGCGGTCAAGGGTGCAAAGATCGAAGACCTGAAAAAGGTGCAAAGCCATGTGCATGCCCTTGGCCAGTGCCGGAACGTGATCCGTGAACTCGGCCTGACGGCCGTCGTCGGCGGCGATACCGCGGGCTCCGCCCGGCAGATCGCCGAGCTGGGTGATCCCAGCGTCGGCGCCCTTGCGCCGGAAATGGCCGCCGAAATCTACGGTCTGGACATTCTGCGCCGGGATGTGGAGGATGAGGCGCACAACACGACCCGCTTCGTCATTCTCTCGCGCGACAAGATGGAGGCCGCGCACAACGGCCAGCCGGTCATCACGACCTTCATCTTCCGGGTTCGCAACGTTCCGGCAGCGCTCTACAAGGCCCTGGGAGGATTTGCCACCAACGGGGTCAACATGACCAAGCTGGAATCCTATCAGCTTGAAGGGCAGTTTTTCGCGTCGATGTTCTATGCGGACGTCGAAGGCCATCCGGAAGATCCGAAGGTGGCCCTGGCGCTCGAGGAGCTGGCCTTCTTCTGTGCCGAGCTGAACATGCTCGGCGTCTACCGGGCAAGCCCGTTCAGGGACAAGATCAGGGAGCCGGAATCCAACCGTGCTCTCCGGCCCAATCCCTACTCGTAACGGCGGCTACCCGACACCACCAGAGGAACTCTATGACTGAAACAAGATTTGATGCCCTGTGCATCGGCAATGCCATTTGCGACGTCTTCGCCCATGTCGAAGAGGATTTCCTGCTTCAGGAAAACCTCGTCAAAGGCTCCATGCGCCTGATCGATACCGACGAGGCAGTACGCCTGTTCGACAAGATGGGACAGACCGTCCGCATTTCCGGCGGCAGCGCCGGCAACACGGCGGCTGGCATTGCCTCGCTCGGCGGACGCCCTGCCTATTTCGGCAAGGTTGCCGAGGACGAACTGGGCGACAGCTATTATCACGACATGAACGGCACCGGCGTCTATTTCAACACGCCCCGCCTCAAGGAAGGCAAGCCGACCGCCCGGTCGATGATCCTGATCACGCCGGACGGCGAACGCACGATGAACACCTATCTGGGTGCATGCACCGAATTCGGCATCGCCGATGTTGACGAGGAAGTCGTTGCCGCCGCAGCCGTCACCTACATGGAAGGCTATCTGTGGGACCCGGCAGACGCCAAGAAGGCGTTCCTGAAAGCTGCGGAAATCGCGCATGCTAACGGGCGTCAGGTGGCGATCACTCTGTCCGACTCGTTCTGTGTCGACCGCTACCGCAGCGAATTTCAGGCCCTTCTGACCGATGGTGTCGTCGACCTGATGTTCGCCAACGAGCATGAGCTGAAGGCCCTTTACGAAACATCGGATCTGGACAGTGCGGTAAATGCGGCCCGGGACTCCGGTGCCCTGACCGCCCTGACCCTCGGCGAGAACGGTGCGATGGCAATCAGCCGCGAGGAAACCGTCAAGGTTCCTGCGCAGACCGTCGACAACGTGGTTGACCTAACCGGTGCCGGTGACCTGTTCGCCTCCGGCTTCCTGTTCGGACTTGCCCGCGACTACAAGCTCGCGGAAGCCACCGAGCTTGGTTGCCTGTGCGCCGCGAGCGTCATCAGCCACGTCGGCGCCCGGCCGGAACGGGCCTTGAAAAACATCGCCGGCCAGAGCGGCTTCGAGATCTGAACCTTTTCAGGGGCGGCCTTCGGGCCGCCCTTTTCGGAACCGGCAATTGCTACCGACGCATGCCGTGTTCCTTCGATTGCATTGCTTCAATCGCCGCCGCGATTGCCAGCACCTTTCGATCTGCCCCCGGTAGCCCATCGATTTCCAGGCCTGCGGGTACGCCGCGAATACTCCGTGCCATTGGCAAACTCACGCCAGGGGCGCCAAAGAATGTCGCCGGTACCGTGTTGCGCATGGTCTTCCAGACAGACACTTCCTTGCCGTCAACGACGACACGCCCTTCTTCACCCAGTGCCGTTGCCGCAATCGGTGTCGTTGGAAAAATGATCGCGTCAAGTTTGTACTGCTCCAAATGCACGCAGTATTGCTTGCGACACCGGCGGAGCGATATGGAAATCGCATGCTCGTATCGTGCTGCCAGGTCCTTGGCGTCCGCACCACGCAAAGCCCCGTCAAATTCCTCACGAACGTATTGCCCGGCTATGCCGGCAACGAGCGACCGAACATCGACGGCAGCGCCAGAAACCGACAAGTACTCTTCCAGCGCTCTTTCCAGCTCCCACGCACGGATTGGCTCCGACATTTCGCCAAGCCAGCTTGAAACCTCCGGCATCTCTGCCTCAACGACCGAGACACCCCAAGAGACAAGCTGGTCAACGGTTTCCGCAAACGCCCGGGCGACGCCGCTTTCCAGGCCGGACAGGAAATACTTTCCGGGCAGGCCAAGCCGCAGGCTTCGAAGGTCGATGGCAGGCCGCTCACTCTGCTCACACAAAACGGCATCCAGAAGCAGCAGATCTTCTGCAGATCGCGCAAATGAACCAGGCACATCGCGCGTTGGAAACAAGGGCATGACACCGTCAGTCTTGTAGCGGCCACTTGTGGGGCGAAAGCCGAAAACCCCGCAAAATGATGCCGGAATTCGCACCGAGCCTGCCGTGTCCGTGCCAAGAGCAGCCGGAACCAGACCCGCGGCCACGGCAGCGGCAGAACCACTGCTGCTTCCCCCCGCTGAGCGAGAAGGATCGTGCGGGTTTCGAACGGGGCCTGTGTGATCGTTGTTGCTGGTGATGCCGAAGGCGAGCTCGTACATGTTGGTCTTGCCGAAGACCAGTGCCCCGGCTTTTTCCAGTTTCGTGACCACCGATGCGGTCCTGTTGACCACGTGATCTTTCAGGCTTGGCGTTGCAGCAGTCGTCGCCATGCCGGCAACGTCGATGCAGTCCTTGATGGCAACGGGAATACCATGCAGCGGCCCCAAAAACCCACCATCCGCCTGGTGCTCATCGGCCTTGCGCGCAGCGCTGCGTATATTTTCCGGGGCAAACTGGGTGAAGGCATTCAGGTCAACGAACCGTTCCGATCTTTCAATCAACGCCTCGACATAGTCTCGACAAGACATTCTGCGGCCTCGAAACATCTCAACTGCTTCATTAACTGTCAGCCGCCAAAAATCCATGTCGGTTTCACCCCAAGCATCGAAACCTTCGTATCATGGCGGGTTTGCAGCCCTTGTCACTTGCTGTTCTCAAAAATAATGAAGTTGGCCTACCCGGTTAGGCGGCAGCTTCAATCGCGTCTGTAACGCACAAAATTTCCCTGACAAGCAACTCGAGGTCTTTGCTTCGTGTACGGTGGTTGCAAATGGCGACGCGAAGGCTGTGACGGCCCCTGACAGTGGTATCCGAGAGCGCTGCAATGCCGTCCTCCTGAAGGCGAAGTGGCCGAACGCAGTGTGCTGACACCGGAAGCCCACAACCTTGTCAGCATGATCGTCGTTTCATTTGCAACCCTGGCCGGACAAACCGAACGGGCCGAGCGTTGGGCGAAAGATGTGCGGTCCCGACGTGCCGACGCGACCAGGCAAATGTTTCTGGAGGCTTTTCCCTTCAAGGATCCGCAATGGCGTGCCCGTATAGATGCCTCATTGGATGCGCATGGTTTTTAACCGCGTATGAGACCGGTGACGGCAGCGCAATGTTTGCCGCCGCCACCGGTCATTTCACCAGGTCTTACCAGGGCTGATTGGCCGGACCGACGGTGAATTCGTTGACCGTCGTGTCCTCCGGCAGCGACACAGCAAACTCGACGACGGCCGCGATCCGGTCGGCGGAGATGCCGTACTGGTCGTAAAGGGCCTGGAACGCTTCGGAACTGCCCTTGTCGCTGATCGTGTTCAGAAGTTCGGTGTTGATTGCCGCCGGGTAGATGGTTGCCGTGCGGATGTTGGTGCCTTCCATGGCAGATTCCATCCGCAGGACTTCCATGAACGAGCGCACGAACCACTTGGTGCCGCAATAAACTGCGCCGCCAGGATAAGCCTTCAGACCAGCAACGGAAGAAGTCGCGATGACATGGCCGGACTTCTGTTCGGCAAAGGTGGGCATGACGGCAGCAACACCGTTCAGTACGCCCTTGACGTTGACGTCGACCATCTGCTCCCACTCGTTCGTCTTGAGTGCGGAAATCGGCGAGGACGGCATGAGGCCCGCGTTCAGAAAAATGACGTCGAGTTTTCCGTAAGTGTCCTTCGCCAGTTTGACGATAGCCTCGTTTTCAGCCGGTACGGTGACGTCCAGCGCCTGATAGACGGCTTCGCCGCCAGCAGCCTTGATCTCGTTCGCGATGGTTTCGAGCTTGTCGGTGCGCCGTGCACCCAGCACGACCTTCGCCCCCTTGCTGGCCAGCAGCTTCGCAGTTGCTTCGCCGATGCCGGAGGAGGCTCCGGTAATGATGACGACTTTTCCCTTGATGTTGTCGGACATGATTGTCTCCTTGGGTTCTGAGTGTTTTTGTTCAGGCAGAGGAATGGCCCGGTTCACCGGGACCAGACAGATCCGTTCTGCCGAAGCGAAAGCGTTTTCAAAGGTGCCGAAAATGAAGACACCTGCAGTCGGGCAATCCCGACAGGTGGACAGCCCGTTCCACAATTTCCCGATTTTGGGTCGTGTCAGTCGGCCGCTTCGATGCGGACCGAAAGCGGTCGATCACCCAGAAGGGCATTGATCGACCCGTCGAATGCACCGAGCCTCACGAGGCCCCGGGAATTCTGAAACGGCTTGTAGAAGATCGCGATGTTTCCCCAGGGCGCGTAGTGCGTGATGTCACCCTTTTTGGGCGTGTAGCTTGCCGGGGCTTCGGAGATATCGAGCTTGCGTGGCAGGTCCGCGACCTTTTCTGTCCCGTGATAGTCGGTCAGGGTCAGGTCGAGCGGCAACAGGGCCGCGAAGTCCCTGCCTGCGAGCGTATCGTCGAGCGTGGCCGGAAGCACAACGTCTTCTACGATCACCTTGATGCGGATCATGCGAGCCTCGTTCGATGGTTCGGTTGCGTTTCCGGAAGCCCCCGCCCCGGCGCAAAACAGCGTCAGTGCCAACGAGAGCATTCTTGACCTGAAAGCGGGCATTGCGGGGTTCCTCCGTTCTATTGCGTCCAATCTAGGCGTCAGACCGACAAGGATTAAGCCCCCTCCAGGTACTGCCTCTCATGAGCAGCACTCATTAATCCGCGCCCGGAGGACACCGGCAGGACGGGAGCTCGTGGACAGACGGACAGCCCCACCGGGTTCATGAGTGATCCTCATGACTGCTTCCGACAAAGCCACCATTATCCACGCGTGCGTCTTGCCTACGTTCTTGAGGAAGGCCGAAAGGCCGCCTCACGACTGATGGAGACGATCTGAGATGAAACGCACCCTTGCAACGCTCGCACTCGTTCTTGCGGCTCCGGCTGCATTTGCACAATCCATGGAAATAACCCGCTCCGAAACCCTGGCGGGCCAATTGGGAAGCGGCGACTATTTTACCGGTACAGCCTATGTCGCCCCTGTTTTCCCGCCTGTCATGAACGATGTCAGCGCCGGTCACGTCACGTTTCTGCCCGGAGCCCGCTCCGCCTGGCACACGCATCCTGCGGGCCAGATGCTGGTCGTGACATCGGGGACAGGCTGGGTGCAGGAGCGCGGCCAGGAAAAGCAGATCATGCAGGCCGGTGATGTGGTCTGGTGCCCGCCTGATGTCGAGCATTGGCACGGCGCGACCGACACCACGTCCGTTTCCCATTACGCAATTCAGGCGACGGTTGACGGGTCCGCCGTTGCCTGGGGCGATCATGTGACGGACGAAGAATATGGCCAGTAAGCTTGCCGTCCACTTGTGTGGCGTCTTGTTTGCGATGCTGATGCCGGTGTCCGCTTCTGCAGCGGACACCGTGCTGAACAGCCTCGACTATCCCTGGGATATCGAAGCCCATGGCGGCAAGATCTATGTGACAGAGAAAAGCGGATCAGTCGGCATTCTTGCCGAGGGTTCCTTCACGCGCCTTCCCGTCGAGACCAGTCAGCCGATCCTGGATGACCGCGGCGGCGGCCTGCTTGGTCTGGCCATCAGCCCGGACTTCCCGGACACCGGCCGCATCGTGCTCTACCAGCACTACGGCACCCCGGACGCCCGGATGAACCGTGTCATCGAGGCCGAACGCCTCGGGGATCGATGGAAAGAGACACGTGTTCTTATCGACGCCATTCCGGGCCACCCGCTTTACAACGGCGGACGCGTGGCCTTCGGTCCCGACGGCATGCTTTATGTCACCACCGGTTGGACCGAAAACAGGGAGCGTCCGCAAGACCTCGGCAGCCTTGCCGGGAAGATATTGCGTGTGACGCCGGACGGCGAAATCCCTTCGGACAATCCGTTCGCGGGTTCACCGGTCTGGTCGCTCGGCCATCGCAATCCCCAGGGCCTTGCCTGGGACGCCTCCGGGCAGCTCTTCGCAGCCGAGCACGGGCAGTCCGGCCATGACGAGGTGAACCGGATTGAGCGGGGCGGCAACTACGGCTGGCCGCTGATCCAGGGCGATGAAACCCGCGACGGCCTGCTCGCACCGCTGGCGCATTCGGGCCAGAGCACCTGGGCGCCTTCAGGCCTGACCTCGGACGGTGACCGGCTGCTTCTTGCGGGCTTGAAAGTGAACGGAATTTTGGAAGTGACCACCGAAGGCCGGGTATCCGAAGCCTACCAGGCCGGAGAACGTATCCGGGACGTGCTTGTGTCGGATGGCGTGATCTATGCAATTACCACAAATCGGTCTCCCCGGCGGGAAGGGGCTTCTGAAGACAGGCTGATCCGGCTTGATCCCTGATTGCATAATCGATGGACCTCATGAGCCCGGCACATATATGTGGGAGAGACAGTGATGATTCTGGATGATCAGAACGGGACCTCCCACATGCTCCGAGAAAATATCAATGATCTCATCGCGCTTGCGGCTGTTGCGGAGGAACGCAGTTTCACGCGGGCCGCAGCGCGGTTGAACGTGTCTCAGTCCGCCCTGAGCCACACGATCAAGGGACTGGAGCAACGCCTGGGCCTGAGGCTTTTGACGCGGACGACCCGCTCGGTCGCTCCCACGATCGAAGGTGAAGACCTTCTGGCTACCCTGACACCATGCCTCGAAAAGATCGAAGCCCGGCTTCAGGCACTCAACGATGCACGTGACCAGCCCACAGGAACAGTGAGGATTGTCGCGACGGAATACGCCATAGAAAGCCTCCTCTGGCCGAAGCTGTCTCCGGTTCTCAAGGCCCATCCGCTGGTCAATGTCGAATTCGTCATGGACTACGGTTACACGGACCTTGCCGATTCCCAATGTGACGCAGGTGTGCGGTATGGCGAACAGGTCAGTGAGGGCATGATCTCGATGCGTATCGGTCCGGACGAGCGCATGGTCTGTGTCGGATCACCCGACTATCTGGGTAGGGTTGGCGAGCCGGAAACACCCCAGGATCTCGCGGACCATAGTTGCATCAACCTGCGGCTTTCCACCCATGGCGCACTCTATGCCTGGGAGTTCGAAGACAAGGACGGCAACGAAATCCGGGTGAAGGTAAAGGGACAAGCCTGCTTCAATACGATCAACCCGGTCATGCGTGCGGCCGTGGACGGTCATGGACTGGCACTGGTTCCCGAAAGGTTGGCGCAGGAACATCTTGCGGCCGGAACCTTGCGCACATGTCTTTATGACTTCAGCCCGTCGTTTCCCGGTTTTCACCTTTATTACCCCAGCCGGCAAAAGCCCTCGTTCGCCTTCCAGGTCGTCCTGGATGCCCTGCGGGATCGCGGTTGAGCCCACTCATGAGGTGACGTCATGAGTGGCTTGAAAGACCCGGTTATTAAGATACGTTTTTTGCGCTCCAGATTAGCAGGGTAATTGCCCACTTGCCGAAAGGGAGCTCCCGATGAAATCCATTCTCACCGCAGCCGGTCTGGCATTGATGGCCACGACTGCAGCCGCTCAGGACGCGGCAGGAACCTTGCCTGCAGCCGTTGGCCGCGTTGCCCCGGCACTTGAAGCCTATGCGAAGGATGATCTATTCGGTGCGGAATGGAACGGGGCAGGCCTTTCCAAGAGAGACCGGGCACTGGTCACCTTTGCTGCCCTCATGACGCGGCACGAGACCGGAAATCTTGCAAGCCATGTATCGTTGGCTCTCGATTCAGGCGTTACCCCGGCAGAGATCTCCGAAACCATCACCCATCTCGCCTTCTATACAGGCTGGGGCAATGCCACCGCGGCCGCCGAAGCAGCCGCGCCGGTGTTTGAGGAAAGGGAGATCACCATTGAAGACCTGCCGGCCTCCGACCCGGACCTGCTGCCGCTCAACGAAGAGGCCGAAGCTGCCCGTGAAAACCTCGTACGCGGCAACTATGCGGATGTGAGCATGGGTGTTGTGGACAACACGCGTGAGCTGCTGTTCCGCGATCTCTGGCTGCGTCCCGATCTCGCGCCCCGCGACCGGAGCCTCGTGACGGTGGCCGCCTTGATTGCAGCCGGTCAGCCCGAACAGATGACATTTCACCTCAACCGCGCCATGGACAATGGCCTGACACAGGAAGAAGCCGGTGCCATGCTTTCTCACCTGGCATTCTATGCCGGTTGGCCGAAAGTGTTTTCGGCTTTGCCGGTTGCCAAGGCCGTGTTCGAAAAACGCGCGCAGTAACCGGTTCCCGCCGGAGCCGGCCTTGCCGCACGAAAGATCGGAACTGAGACATGAAGATAGGCATTCTGGGGTCGGGTCTGATGGGCGCCAAGCTCGGACAGCTCTGGGCGCGTTGCGGCCATGATGTGACCTTCGCCTATTCCCGCAGCCGTTCGAAGCTCGAACGTCTCGCCCAGGCGGCAGGCGCCTCGCACGGGTCGGTGGCGGATGCGGTCGAGAATTCGGACGCGCTGCTGCTGGCCGTGCACTGGTCGCGGGTGAACGACGTCCTCGCGCAAGCCGGGGATCTATCCGGAGCCGTGGTCCTGAACTGCTGCGTGCCCCTTGATCCGACGAACACGGATCTGGTGGTCGGTATCCAGTCGTCCGGAGCCGAAGAGCTGGCTGCCATGCGGCCGCAGGCCCGCTGGGTTTCCTGTTTCAACACGGTTCCCTCCGAGGCTTTCATGCCGGTTTTTTCGCAAAAGGAACGGACACCAAGGCCGCAAGTCCTGGTTTACGGGGACGATGCCGGTGCAAAGGAAGTCGCCGGTCTCCTGATCCGGGACATCGGTTTCGATCCTCTTGAAGCCGGCCCACTTCGCACGGCCCGCTTTGCAGAGCCTTTTGCCATGGTCACCGCGGAATTGGCCTACAGCCAACCCGGGGGGCCTGCCTTAACCTACCGTTTTGAAAAGCTGCGCGGCTGACCGCGCAACAAGCATCAGGGAGTTGAAAATGAAAATCATCCGTTCCGGGACTGCTTCGTCCGTCAAGGGGCCAGACGACTGGTTCACTGGCACTGTGCGCATCGACCCGCTTTTCCAGGCCGAAGAACCCGGCCGGACCGGCGGTGCCCATGTCACCTTCGAGCCCGGCGCACGCACGGCCTGGCACACCCATCCGGCCGGACAGACGTTGATCGTGACCTTCGGCCGTGGCCGGGTTCAGCGCGAAGGCGGCCCCGTGGAAGAGATTTCCCAGGGTGACGTCGTCTGGTTTCCCGCAGGAGAAAAGCATTGGCACGGTGCCGCACCCGACACAGCCATGAGCCACATCGCCATTCAGGAAAGCATCGACGGCTCACCCGTCACTTGGATGGAGAAGGTCTCGGACGAAGATTACACCGGCTGAACGACCGCCAGCCGGGCCCAAAGGCCCGGCTGCCGTGCCTCGGAGAATGTCCGTTTTCCGACGCCTGCGACTGACGTCCCCCGTGCTGTTCACCAACGGCTGGAGGACGTTCACGTATTCACGCCGATTGCCGGCTGTTCCCGTCAGGCAATTCCTTATCATGGGCACTCCGGGGAGTGGAATCGGCGGCCTTGGACCTGCGGCCGAAGAGCTTCGAAACGACGACGTAGAATGTCGGCACCAGAAGCACCGCAAGCACCGTTGCCGATATCATTCCTCCAAGAACACCCGTACCGATTGCTCGCTGGCTGGCCGAACTGGCGCCCGTCGCAAAAGCAAGCGGAACCACGCCGAGTATGAAGGCGAATGACGTCATCAGGATAGGACGGAAGCGCAGTTTCGACGCTTCGACCGTTGCTTCCAGCAGGGAACGTCCCTCGTTCCTGAGATCCCGGGCGAACTCGATGATCAGGATGGCGTTCTTGGCAGACAGTCCGATGATCGTGATCAGCCCCACCGTGAAATAGATGTCGTTGGGCAGGTTTCGCATGGTGACCGCAACGATGGCCCCGACTGCGCCAAGCGGAACGACAAGCATGACGGCGATTGGAACCGACCAGCTTTCGTAGAGCGCGGCAAGGCACAGGAACACGAAGACGAGCGACAGGCCGAGCAGGAAGGGAGCTGCGTTGCCTGAAGCCTTTTCCTGGTACGACAAGCCCGTCCATTCGTAGCCGAAACCATGCGGCAAAGACTGGAAAAGCCGTTCCATTTCTGCCATCGCCTCGCCACTGGTGTGGCCGGGCGCAGGGCTGCCGCTGATCTTGGTCGCCTGGAGACCGTTGTACCCGACCACTTGCGTCGGCCCCAGTTCCCAGCGCGCACTCGCGAAGGCGGAGAGCGGCACCATCTCGCCGCGGCTGTTGCGGGCGTTCAGGTCAAGCAGGCTCGCAACGTCCATCCGCTCGGCCGCTTCGGCCTGAACGATGACACGCTGCATCCGGCCAGCGTTCGGAAAGTCCGCGACATAGCTCGATCCGATCGACGTGGACAACACCGCATTGATTTCATCGAAGGCGACCCCGTAGGCGTTCGCCTGCCGGCGATCGATATCGAGCATGATCTGCGGAGCAGGCGGCAGACCTTCGATGTAAGGATATTGCAGGATCGGGCTTTGCCAGGCCATGCCCAACAGGGCGTTGGCAGCCTGCACAAGCGCGTCATTTCCGTGATTGGCACGGTCCTGCAAACGAAAACTGAACCCGCTGGCATTGCCAAGCGCTGCAATGGGCGGCGGCGTCAGGGTGAACACGGAGCCTTCCGGAATGCCGGCAAGTGCTCCCAGGGCCGAACCGACGATGGCTTCGGAAGAATCGCCCGGTCCCCTTTCCGACCAGTCCTCGTAGGTTGCGAAGGAGATCCCCGCGTTCTGGCCGTTGCCGTTGAACCCGAAGCCAAGGATCGAGACGATTTTCCTGACGCCTGACCTGTTCATGAAGAAGTCATCGACCTGATCGAGAACACCGGCGGTGCGCTGCGCGGTAGACCCGGCCGGCAATTGCGTTGCGGCGATAGCATATCCCTGGTCTTCCACCGGCAGAAAGCCCGAAGGCAGGCGAACATAGGTGTAACCCAGGCCCGCCAGGATCGCCATGTAGATCACCATCATGCGGTAATTGCGTTTCACCGCCCCGCCGACGACGCGGCCGTAGCCATTCGTCGTCTTGCCGATCAACCAGTCGAACCCACGGAAGAACCAGTTCTTGTGATGGGCATGGCTTTCGGGGATTGGTTTCAGGATCGTCGCGCACAACGCCGGCGTAAGGGTCAAAGCCATGAAGGCTGAAAACACCATCGACATGACGATCGTCACGGAGAACTGCTTGTAGATGATCCCGATGGCTCCGGGAAAGAACGCCATCGGAACAAACACCGCAATCAGGACGACCGTGATGCCGATGACGGCACCCGTGATCTGCTTCATCGCCTTGACGGTCGCCTCTTTCGGCGGAAGACCTTCCTCGGCCATGATGCGCTCGACGTTTTCGACAACCACGATCGCATCATCGACCAGGATACCGATCGCAAGCACCATCGCGAACATGGTCAGCACGTTGATCGAGAACCCGAATAGCTGCAGCGCGGCACATGTTCCCAGCAAGGCGATCGGCACGACAAGCGACGGGATCAGCGTGTAGCGGAGGTTCTGCAGGAACAGGAACATGATGACGAAGACCAGCACCACCGCCTCGATCAGCGTGTGAATGACCTTCTCGATGGAAATCGAAACAAAGGGCGTGGTGTCATAAGGGATCTCGAAACTGACACCCTGGGGAAAGTTTGCCGCCAGTTCCGCCATCCTCGACTTGACAGCGTCGGCGGTCACCAGCGCGTTTCCACTCGCATTCAACTGGATGCCGATCATCGCGGCTTCCTGACCATTGATACTCGAGGAGATCGCATAACTTTGCGCGCCGAATTCCACGCGCGCCACGTCTCCGAGGCGCACCACGGATCCATCGGGGTTGGCCCGCAATACGATTTCCGCAAACTCCTCGGTGGTCGACAACTGACCCGTGGTCGAGACGGTGGCCGTTATTTCCTGGCCAGCCGCACTGGGCTGGGCTCCAATGCTGCCGGACGACACCTGGGCGTTCTGTCCAGCAATCGCGCCAGTCACGTCCCTGGCTGTCAGGTTGAGGCCGACGAGCTTTTTCGTGTCGATCCAGACGCGCATCGCCCGTTCTGTTGCGAACAGTTGCGCCTTGCCGACACCAGGCAGACGTCGCAATTCATCAATGACATTCCTGGCTGCGAACTCGCCCAGGTCGACAGCGTTCAAACGGCCATCCGTCGAGACAAGGCCGACAAAGAGAAGAAAGGAGCTGCTGGTTTCCTCGACCCGCACCCCTTGCTGGCGAACTGAAGGCGGCAGGCGCGCCTCCACACGGCTGATCCGGTTCTGCACATCCACGGTCGCGACCTGCGGATCGGTGCCCGCTTCGAACGTGATGTTGATGGTCACGCTGCCTTGCGCATCGCTGACGGAATCGAAATAGAGCATTCCCGTCGCGCCGTTCATCTCCTGTTCGATGAGCTTGGTGACACTGTCATAGAGATTTTCTGGTGTGGCGCCGGGATAGCTGGTTGTCACCGCAATCGTGGTTGGTGCCACGTTCGGATATTGGGAGATGGGCAGGAACGGAATTGCGATCGCACCTGCCAGGGCAATGGCAAGTGCGATGACCCAGGCAAAAACGGGCCGTTCGATGAAATACTGCGGCATTTGGAAGGACCTGTTCTAGCTCGGGATATCGCACGGTTCTGCGGCACTGCAGTCTGATGCCGTGCCGCGTTCGGCGGCCTTTTCTGCAGCCTCTGCCGGAGCGGCCGAGACGGGCTGACCGGGCATCGCACGATCGAGGCCGTCGACGATCACCTGATCGCCTGACTTCAGTCCCTGGGTGACAAGCCAACGGTTGCCGACGGAACGACTTGTCAGGATAGGCTGTGCGGCCGCCTTGCCGTCCCTGACTGTCATCACGCTCGCCTGGCCCAGCGTGTCCCACTGGACGGCCCTTTGCGGAACGAGCACCGCCTGGTGAGCGACGCCTTCCGTCACACGGACGCGGACATAGGTGCCGGGCAACAGTTTGCCCTGCGGATTTTCAAACTCGGCGCGGAGTAGAACCTGACCCGTGGTTTCATCGACCACGGCAGACGAAAACAGCAGTCGGCCCGGATGTTCATAGGTGCTGCCGTCGTCAAGGATCAGCTCGATGGCATTGCTGCTTTCGACCGGCTGCATGTCGCCAGCATCGATTTCGCGGCGGACCCTGGACAATTCCGCGAGCGGCGCGATGAAGTCCACATAGAGTGAACTGATATCCCGCACGATCGCCATTTGCGTTCCGTCCTCCTGGCGAACCAGAGCGCCTTCGGACACCAGCGCAGCGCCAATATGACCGTCAATCGGCGAACGCACCGAGGCATAGCTGAGTTCAAGTTCCGCGGTCTGGAGATTGGCCTTGGCAACGGCAACTTCCGCCTGGGCCTGCTTGCGGTCCGCCAGGGCAACATCGTGCTGCTCCGTGCTGGCGACATTTCGCGCGAGCAGACGCTTCACCCGGTCTGCCCGCTGGTTCGCCAGGCTGAGCGCTGCTTCCGCCCGCGAAAGCTGCGCCTTTGCGGAAGCCACGGCGGCCGCGAATTTGGCCGGGTCGATTTCGAACAGCACGTCGCCCTTGTGGACGTCGCTACCCTGTTCGAATTGTCGTTCCAGTACGATGCCGGAAACCCGCGCCCTGACTTCGGCCAGACGAATGGGCACCAGTCGACCCGGATAATCTTTCTTGAGCGGCATGTCCTCGCCGGCCACCGTGATCGTCTTCACGGCCGGCGGCGGAAAACTGGCATGCGAAGTTTCTTCGGAAGGGCTGCAGCCACTGAGTATTATCAGAACCGCAAGGAGCGGGAGTAAGTCGGGAAAGAGCCTGACGTGCATTGGTTATCCGGTAATGAGTACGAGGTACCGGCGGCAGGTTTGGGCACGCCGATGAGCCTGTGGACGCAGACCCGGACGCCTTCTTAAGACCTCAACCTAAGTTGAGGTCAAGGACAAATTTCGGCTTCTTCAAATCGATCACTTTCCGCGTGCCACATCACCGTGCAAAGGCTGGACTTCCCCAAGTTCCGGGTCACTCATCGATTGACAAGTACGATCCCGGCGACGACGAATGCCGCTCCTGCAAGAAGTGAAAAAGTCAGCTGCTCCCCCAGCAGGAGCACTGCCAGGATGCTGCCGAAGATTGGCATCAGGTGGACAAATTGCCCGCCGCGTTCCGGGCCGATGACGCCAATGCCGTAGGACCAGAGCAGAAACCCGATCGCCGACGCAAAAACCGCAATATAGGCGACAGCCAGCAGCGACTCTTCGGTGAACTCAGGCCGTTCCACCCCGCGTACGAGGAGAAAAGCCGCCATCACGCAAAGCGCCACCAGAATGCTTGCCACCAGCGTCACGCTCTGCGGCACGGCGGACGGCTTGTGGCGCAGCAACAGCGTATACCAGGCCCAGATCAAAATCGCGCCGAGCATCCAGACCTTGCCGGTATCGACCTGAAGAAGGGACACGCCGACGTTCCCGCCAGCCAGGACCAGAACCGAGGCACCCAGCAGCGACACAAGCAGCCCGGCGATCTGGAACAAGGTCGGCCGGAACCCGCTCCAGATCATTCCACCGGCAACTGTCGCGACCGGAGCCAGCGCCAGGATCAGGAGACAGTTCACCGCGGCAGTCTGTGAGAGCGCCTGGTAGACCATCGTGTGAAACGCGGCGATGCCGGTGATCCCAAGCAATACGACCACGCGCCATGAGGCAACAAGCTCTCGGCGATAGGAGACCAGGCCTCGCAACGTGAAAGGCAGCATCATCGCCAGGCAAAGGCCCCATCGGATCATGTTGAGTTCCAGCGGCGTGATCTCACCGCGGATCGCACGCCCGGCGATAAAGTTTCCCGACCAGAACAGGGTCGCAAAAACGAGCGCGGCAATTGCCGCCGTGGTGTCTTTTTGGATTGCTTGTCTCATCTTTCGGTCATCCTTCGGCTTGATCTGTGGAGATCAGACGCCAAAACCGACCGGCGCACATGAGATCGATGTCCCGCTGCGCTTGAAAAAGTGACGTATTGCCTAGGGTGTTTGTCCCGTCTGTGCTGACAGAACGCGCACGATCAACTCGGAACGGGTGTGCACCCCAACCTTGTCGAAGAGCGATGAAACCTGATTTCTCACGGTCTTTTCGCTCTTGTCCAGAAGCTCCGCAATTTCCGAATTGCTCAGCCCCTTCGCTACCAAAGTCAGCACCTGTTCCTCCGCGGTGGTGAGACCGAAGTCCGTGTCGGATACCGCGAGGTCGGCACTGGTTCCGAGGAAATCCTGCAAGGATGAAAGAAGAACGTTCCACGCAGGTTCCGTGTCCAGCAATACGTGATTGTTGCTGTCCAGGGGCACGAATTTGGCGTCGGGGATGGTCATGGCAAGCTCGCGTCCCTGAGCGAAGGGAACGCGTGCGTCGCCATTTGCATGCAGCACCAGCGTCGGCACTTTCAATTGCGCAGCCAGATTCAGGACGTCGATACGATGCAACGTTTCCATGGTCCGGGCTGCAATGTCTGCAGATGCGGTGTCTTGTTCAAGAGACCGCCACCATTTGTGCTGCGCAAGCGTTCCGTCCGGAATGAAGAGATGCGTAAAAACCTGATTGAAAGCAGTATCGTCCCTGCCCCACCCCAGCCGCATCAGGTTGGTCAGCGTGGCCGCTTCCAGTCTCGCCCTGTCGCTGGTGTCGCGAGCCATTAGTCCGCGCGCGTAACCGCCGATCAAGACCAGTCGTTCCACCTTGTCCGGATGGCGAAGCGCGTAAGCGATGGAAAGCGCGGCACCTTGAGACATGCCGAGCAGGGTAAAGGGTTCGTCGATTGCTTCGGTCACGGCTTCCAGGTCCGACAGCCAGGCCTCGAAGCTGATCTCGGAAACGTTTCGCGAAGAAAGACCACAGCCGCGAAGGTCGTATCGCACGAGACGTCCGAAGCCAGTCAACTCGGCAAGCCAGTGTTGCCAGACGGGACTGTCAAGATCGCGGGAGATATGGGTCAGCCAGTGCGCGGCTCGAACGAGTGTCGGCCCACGCCCTGACGAGGCGCAGGCAATGCGCGCACCATCTTTGGCGGTGACAAAGAAGATGTCTTGTTTTGGAACTCCACGCCGCATCATGGGCAGGAGTATGACATCTCTTCGCATGGGGGCACAGTATTGCCTTGGCGCGATTGCGGTTCATTTCACGCCCCATTGCACCCGGCACAAACGCGCACGGCCTCCGGGATGGGCGGAGGCCGTGAAGCGTTTTTCAGTTTTTACAGGGACGCGATTACTGCAGTCGAGTGCCGATCCGGGCATCGACGCTAAAGCGGCCGGCGCCATAGGCTACGATCTGCAACAGTCCACCGGCGATCGATATGTTCTTGAAGAAGTGGATGAACTGGTTCTGATCACCGAGTTGATTGTGGAAGGCCAGAGCTGCTGCAACTGTAAAGAGTGCCATGACTGCGGCAACGAGACGGGTCTGATAACCCGCGATCAGCGCAAGACTGCCGATGATTTCAACCGCAACTGCGCCGATATAGGCAAGCGTTGCGAAAGGCAGGCCTGCCGCATCGATCCAGGCGATGGTAGCTTCTGCAGACCCAAGTTTGGAAATGCCGGAAAGCAGAAACAAAGGGGCGATCAGCAGGCGTGCGGCCAGCGGCACGGCGCCGTCCAGACTGCGGGTGAGTGCGGAGCCGCCTTCAGGTGCGGCCGATACATCGAGATTTGCCATTTTCAGTACTCCTGTTTTGCCGGACCTTTCCTTGTTCGTCCGGGCCTGGTTAAAAGATATCGTCTACTTAACTGATTATAAGTCACCAAAATCGGATCACATTGTAATCGATTATTGAACAATCCAATCCGACCTGCCGTGAGCGGCGGGATGAGATCTGTGCGCCCGGGAGCTTCAGCGACGGCAATTTCGAACCGAAATCTGCCGGCGCCGAAGTTTCAACCTTCATCAGGCGTTGCGGACAAAACTGGCGATGATATCCGCCGTCAGTTCAGGATGCTGATGCTGGGGCCCATGGCCTGCGCTGGGGTAAGTCACCAGTGTGACTGTCGGCAGGACCCCGTTCAGCGCGTACCAGTTCTCGACCGGGAAGATGATGTCGTGATCTCCGCCGATATGCAGGACCGGCACGCTGGTCGTCTTCAGCATCTCCATCACCGGCGGAGCCGGGAAAGCCGGATTGGCCGGACCACCGGCAATGCGAGCCCGTGCAAAATCTATCGGAACTGCCGGGCTGGTATCGCCCTCACGCGCTTCGATGCGTGCCTGGGACCGGCTTGCGGCCGCGCGGCTTGAAGCCGATTTCGGTTCGAAGAAAAGGGCAACCACGTCTTCGAAGTCGTTCACGTCCTTGCCGGCAAGGTCGTAAAAAAGCTGCTCTGCCGGTTTCACCAGATCGCCGGGAGGTGTCGAGCCCAAGAGCACAAGGTGGCTGATCTCCTGCGGATAAAGCGTCAGCGCCACCTGGGCCGCCATGCCGCCGATCGACCAACCGAGCAGGATCACGTCCTTCAGGCCCAGCGCCTGGATAAGATCACGCGGATCCGCGGCCATCTCCAGGGGATTGTAACTGGGTGTGCCGGTGGACAGGCCAAGGCCGGAATAGTCGAAGGTGATGACACGAAAGCCTCTTTCGGCAAGCCCGTTCAGGAAGGCCGGATCCCAAAGATCCAGAGTGCCGCGAAAGCGCGTTGCCAGCAGGATCGGCTTGCCTTTGCCGATGGACCTGTAAGCCAGAGTTCTGCCACCGGTTTCGATGAAGTGGGTCGGTGCCGTCAGGGCATCGTTTTCTGCAATCTTGTCGAGCATGTCCGTCTCCTCTGCTCCTTGCCGAATAGCGCCGGATCGCTTGCCTTTCCGGCTGATGGCTAGAAGGTGAGCCAAGACGGGTCCCGGAACCATTATCTGCCAGGATGCTGCACTCATACTGGCGTATGATTGAACGGACTGCAGGCCCATGCGAGGACTTGGCCATGACTGACAATCCGATTGTTCACATCATCGACGATGACACCTCGCTACGCGAAGCCCTGGTCCGGCTGTTCCGGTCCGTTGGTCTTGAGGCGAGGCCTTATGTGTCCGTCGCGGCTTTTCTTGAGGCCGGCAACAACGACACTCCGGGGTGTCTTTTGCTCGATGTGCGCCTGCCCGGCATGAGCGGTCTCGACTTTCAACGCCAACTGGAGGATCTCGGGATCCGTATGCCGGCCATCATGATGACCGGCTACGGAGATATCCCGATGTCCGTCAGCGCGATGAAGTCGGGTGCAGTCGACTTTTTGCCGAAGCCTTTCCGGGATCAGGACCTTCTGGATGCGGTGGCAATTGCAATCGAACGCGACAGCCGCAATCGGACCGACAATCGGGAAAAAGACCAGTTGCAGGCTCTGTACGAAAGCCTGACCCGGCGCGAACGTCAGGTGATGACGCGTGTCTGTGCCGGACGCCTCAACAAGCAGGTCGCAGCGGATCTCGACCTCAGCGAAATCACAGTAAAGATCCACCGTGGAACGATGATGAAAAAAATGAGAGCCAGAACCCTGGCCGACCTTGTGCGCATGGCCCAGATCCTCGGTCTGAAAGACCCTCATGTGGATGCCTCCGGATTGGCGAGGCTCGACAGTCATGACCTCTGAGGCAGCCTGCGTGGCGGTCATCGATGACGATGAATCGCTGCGCAACGCCATTTCGTCGCTGCTGCGTTCAGTGGGAATGCGCGTTTCAACCTTTGCCACCGCCGACCTTTTCCTGAACCGCGCGGTGCTTGGCGACACAGATCTGATCATTACAGACATTCACATGCCGGGCATGTCCGGCATCGAGTTGAAAGACCGGCTCGACGATCTGGACTGCCAGGTACCCGTGATCATGATCACCGCCAAGACCGAGCAGAATCTGCTTGACCGGGCGGAGGCCTCGGGAGCCTACTCGGTATTCCGGAAACCCTTCGATACCGACGACTTACTCAACACGATCGAGCAGGCCCTTGCCGACTGAACGGGAGATGCCGCATGCTGGAAGGACCTATCCCTCTTTCTGAATTGCAGCGCCCTGACGCGGCAGCAACCGCCCTTCTGGACCATGCCCCGCAAAGCGTCGTCCTGTGCGACGGAACCTGGCGCATCGCCTACTGGAACCGGGCGAGCGAAACGCTCTATGGCTGGACATCGGCTCAAGTACTCGGACAGGAGCTGAACACGCTGCTGCAAAGCCGGCATCCTCAACCCGTCCAGGCCCTGCAGCAGACTTTCGCAACGCACCGGGCCTGGGACGGTGATCTGGAACGCACCACCGCCTCCGGCAACACTCTCACCGTGGAAACGACCTGGGCGATGGTGCCAGCGGCAGACGGGCAGTCCGAGTGGATCATCGAATACGGACGCGACATCACCGCGTTGAGTGATGCGGAAATCTCCGTCCGCACACTCACCCACCAGTACACGAACGTGTTCCAGGCCATGGCCGCCTCGTTCTGGGAACTGGACTTCACCGAAGTCCGCCAGATGATAGGCGGCCTGCTGCAATCCGGCGTCACCGATTTCGCGGCCTATTTTCAAAACCATCCCGAGTTTATCGACGAGGCCATTGCCCGCACGACGATCCTGGATGTCAACGATGCGACAGTGCGGCTGTTCGGGGGCAAGGACCGGGACGGCATGATCGGCCGGAACATTTCGCCATTCTGGCCGCAGGAAAGCCGGACCATCTATGCCCGATCCTTGCTGGCCGCCCTGCGGCGTGAACCGAACCTGCAGACTGAAACCCGGCTGTCGACGCTCGACGGGCAGCTGATCGATGCGCTCTTCACCGTGTGTTGGCCGGAGGGCCATCATGGTCGTGGCTCGGTTCTGGTCGGTGTCATTGACCTTACCGACCGCGTCAAGGTGGAAGAGGAACTGAGACAGTCGGAACTGCGTTTCCGCGATCTTTTCCAGGCCATGTCCACGGCCTTGTTCCAGCTCGACACTGCGGGCTTGCTTGGCTTCTATGACGACTTGCATGCCCGAGGCATTACCGACATGGGCGCTCATCTTGACGACCATCCGGAGGATCTCAGGCGCGCCATGGAGGGCTGCCTCATCGTTGAGGTCAATACAGCTGCTCTCAAGATACTTGGTGCGGAAACGGCAGAGGACCTCATAGGCCAGACAGTATCCCGCTTCTGGCCAGCGTCCGGTGAAGAGGCCTTCCGGGCCGTGCTTCAGCACAGCTTCGCCTCGGCAACCCCGTTCGAAGTCCGCGCCCGGAACTGCCGCCTCGACGGAAGCGAGTTCGACACGATGTTCCTGGTCAATGCCTCGCCGATCCTGCGGGCAAGGAAGATGACGCTTGTCGGGCTCGTGGACATCACGGATGAAGTCGAGGCAAAGTCCGCCCTGCAAAAGCTTCAGGCCGAATTCGCGCATGCTTCCCGGCTTTCGGTGCTCGGGGAACTGGCAGCCTCCATCGCCCATGAGGTCAACCAGCCGCTGGCGGCAATCGCCGCAAACGGGTCAGCCGCCGGCCGCTGGCTGAAGCGGCCCGACCCCGATCTTGAGGAACTGATGGCCATCAACGAGGCGATGGTCTGCGACGCAAGGCGCGCGGCCGACATCGTGTCCCGGATCCGCTCCATGGCCACCAAGCGGGAGACCCAGCAGCTTGCAGCATCAGTCAATCGGATCATCGAGGAGGCTCTGGTTTTTCTTTCCCACGAGCTGCAAGCCCACGGCACAAATACACGAACCGCGCTGAAGGACGGCCTGCCGGATGTCCTTGTCGACCGGGTGCAGATCCAGCAGGTGGTGGTCAATCTCATTCTCAACGCCGTCCAGGAACTTGCTCGCAAGAACATTCCCTTCCCGCTGATCGAAGTCACGACCTCGCAGGTGGACAACAGGGTTGTCATCCGCGTGGAAGATACCGGTGCCGGCATTCCGGCGGAGATGCGCGAGCGTATATTCGAAAGCTTCTACACCACCAAACAGACCGGACTTGGCATCGGCCTGTCCATCTGCCGCAATATCGTGGAAGGTCATGGCGGCAGGATCCTGGCGGACGGTTCACCGCTCGGCGGGGCACGGTTGCAGGTGGAGCTGCCCGTTGCCTCTGCAACGGTGCAAACATGATCGGGAGGACGCTGCCGTCCTCCCGTTTATCTGGCTGAAACCAAGTCCTCACGCCGGCTGGACGAAGAACTCCAGAAGATCGGGATTGACGATGTCCGGATGGGTCGTTGCAAGGCCGTGCGGCAACCCCTCATAGACCTTCAGCGTGCCCTTCGGCAGCAGCTTGATGCTTTCCAGCGCCGAGGCCCCGATCGGGACGATCTGGTCGTCGTCGCCGTGCATGACCAGAACCGGAATATCGATTTTTTTCAGGTCTTCCGTGAAGTCGGTCTGGGAAAACGCCTTGATGCAGTCGTAATGAGCCTTTGCTCCCCCCATCATGCCCTGGCGCCACCAATTGTCGACGATGCCCTGGCTGACAACGGCACCCGGCCGGTTGAAACCGTAAAACGGGCCTGCCGGAATATCGTGGAAGAACTGCGAACGGTTGGCCAGAAAGGTTTCCCGGAAACCGTCGAACACTTCCAGCGGCAGACCGCCCGGGTTGGCCGCCGTCTTGACCATCAACGGCGGCACAGCGCCAAGCAGCACGGCCTTTGAAGCACGGGCAGTGCCGTGACGGCCGAGGTAGCGGGCCACCTCGCCACCGCCGGTGCTGTGGCCGACGTGGATGACGTTTTGCAGGTCCAACGCTTCCACCAGCGCCTTCACGTCATCGGCGTAAGTGTCCATCTCGTTGCCGTCGAAGGTCTGGGTCGAACGGCCGTGGCCGCGCCGGTCGTGCGCCAGCACCCGGTACCCCTTCGCCAGAAAGAACATCATCTGGGCGTCCCAGTCATCGGCAGAAAGCGGCCAGCCGTGGTGAAACAGGATCGGCTGGGCGTTTTTCGGACCCCAATCCTTGTAAAAGATTTCGGTGCCGTCTGCGGTGGTAACGAATTGCGCGGTCATCTGGCTTGTTCCCCTGATTTCTTCCGCCGTGGCGGGGGTCGGTTGCATAACGATGGATACGGCCCCGCCGATCGCGGGGGCCGATGCCAGTCCTTCAAGAACGAAGCGTCGCGTGACAGATTTCATGGACATGTTGTTCCCCGTAGCTGATGCAGGCGGTGCCTGCGGTGACGTCATCAGCCTGCGGGAAAGGGCACCGTGGAACCATTGTACGGCAGGTCTTACCGCTCATACATCGGTATGGTTGTATTTAACCTCGTGTTTGATTGAAGCTGGTGCTGAGCCAATTTCGTCGACGAAAGCCGGCTTGTTTCATGAGTCCTTCTCATCAGTGCAAGCTGGGCTCAGGGCATATTTTCCATCCGGTCTGCGGGGTAATGTGTCAGCTCCAAATTCGACTTGCCTCCCAAGCGCCTTGAAACCGGAAGCAACGCATCAAATGCAACGACCTTTCATCATCTGCCACATGATCACCTCTCTCGACGGCCGCCTCCTTCCCGGTCGCTGGCCGGTAAGCGAGGAAGAAGTCATGACAGCCTATGAAAGCGCTGCCGAACGTCTGGACAGTGACGGCTGGATTGTCGGTCGGCGCACAATGGAAGATTTCATTGCCTCAGCTGAACCCTGCATCTCTACAGGTCCGGTTCCGCGTCCGGATCTCATAGCCGGCTCTTCTGGAAACAAGGTCGCAATCTGCTTTGACCGCTCCGGGCGTCTACGCCCCGAAACCGGAGACCTCGACGGCGATCATCTCGTGATCGTGCTCTCGGAAAGAGTTGCGGACGACCATGTCCAGGACCTGAACGCCCGCGGTATTTCCGTTTTCTTTGCCGGTGCGGAGGGAACCGACCTGTCCGGTGCGCTGACAAGGATTTCGGAAGCCTTCGATTGCCGGCGTCTGTTGCTGGAAGGCGGCGGTACTCTCAACGGCGCGTTTCTGGCAGCCGACATGATCGATGAAACCAGCACACTCGTCTTCCCGGTTATTGATGGACAGAGCGGCATTCCAGCCATTTACGAGCATACGCAACCGTGTGATGCCCGCAGGCTCGAACTCATCTCCTCCAGCACATTTGACGACGGAACCATCTGGATCCGCCACAAGGTGATCCGGGAGACATCCCATCGAGACCGGAATGACAGTGACATCTGAATCTCATCCCCCTGCCGGGGCCCTGATCATCATAGCCTTCGCGACGTTCCTTGCACTCGTCGTCTTCACCGCGCCGCTGACGACGCTGGAAGCGATGACACGTGAACTGCACCTGTCGTCGGCCGGTCAGGCGTGGGTCATGGGCGGCATGCCACTTGGGGCGGCCTGCGGCCTGCTGACCGCAGGCGCCCTCGGTGACACACTTGGCCGGCGAATGACGTTCACCGGCGGACTGTGGCTCACGGTTCTGTCGTCGGTTGCCGCAGCGCTTGCCACCAGCGGCCTCTTTCTGATCCTCATGCGCATCGTACAGGGCCTTGGAAGTGCCGGCATCATGGCCTGTGGCCTCGGATTGCTCGGACAGATCTACCAGGGCGAAGCGCGCCGGCACGCAGCGGCAATCTGGGCGGCGGCACTTGGCGGCGGTGTGGCCGCAGGCCCGATCATCGCATCACTCCTGCTCGGGGTTTCGGGCTGGGCCGCGATACACTGGCTGATAGCGGTAACCTCGGCCCTGCTCGCCCTCGCGGCCCGGGCACGCCTTCCGGAAAGCCAACCCAGCGGTCAGAAGGTCGATCTGGCGGGAAGCGTCGTCCTGATGGCCGGGCTCGGGTGCCTTCTTTCGGCATTGACCGAGGCGCGGGTCGGGTCAGCGATGACGGTCGTAACCCTTTCGGCTTCCGGTCTTCTGCTCATCGCGATTTTCGTGGCGATCGAAAAACGGGTCAGAAATCCGATCCTGACACTGGATCTTTTCGGCGATGCCAATTTCACGGGAGCCACAATTGCGGCCTTCGCCTCGGGCGCAGGTGTGCTTGCCCTTATGTCCATGGTTCCGACCGTTCTGGTCCGCGGCCTTGGAATGGAACCGCTGTTTGCTGCCGTTGTTCTTGTCGCCTGGTCCGGGGTCACCGTTATCGCCGCTCTTGCGGCACGCCTGCTGCCGGACCGGTTCACTTCTAGACAAAGGGTTATCTGGGCCATTCTCGGTTGTGCACTTGCCCAGTTCCTGCTGATTGCCGCTGATGCCGATAAGACCTGGGCGGCCGTTCTTCCCGGTCTGTTCATCGCCGGGCTGGCCAATGGCGTCCTGAACGCTTCCCTGGGCCACGAAGCTGTGCAGACGGTCCCCCCAGAACGCAGTGCCATGGGGTCCGCCGCCAACAACACGGCCCGCTACCTCGGTTCGGCCATCGGCATTGCACTTGTCTCCCTTCTGATTGCAGAACCGACGGTCGAGGGCTTTTTTGCCGGCTGGCATGGGGCGGTCATTGTCAGCACCGTCAGCAGCCTGATCGGCGTTGCAGCCATGCTGTTCGTCAGTCGTCGTGGGACCCGACCGACAGTGTGACCCTGGCGGCAGAAGCGCCCTCGACATCGCTCAATGACCAGACCTTGCCTGCTTTGTCAGCGGGCTGTCGCTGTGTGCAGGCCAGGGACATCCACTTGGTTCGCCCGGTTCGTTTCATGAGGTCAGATCATAACTCGTTTCAAGAGACGCGCCTTAATCCTCCGGCCTGATGACTTCATATTACCCGTGACGCGCCGGGCATGACGCTGCCTGAAGCGAAACGGACGCAAGCATGTTGCCGCGTTGGGCAATCAGTCGTCGGCACGCCTTCATGAAAGCTCGAGGAGAGGCACCATGGAACTGAACATCAATGGATCCCGGCACCAGGTTGACGTTGAACCCGACACCCCGTTGCTGTGGGTATTGCGGGACACGCTCGGAATGACCGGTACCAAATACGGATGTGGCCTTGCTCAATGCGGAGCCTGCACGGTGCTTGTCGACGGTTACGCGACCCGTACCTGTGTCACCTCGGTCGAAAGTGTCGCCGGTTCCGAGATCACGACCATCGAAGCAATTGAACAAGATCCGATCGGCAGGAAAGTGGTCGACGCCTGGGTGGAAAACCAGGTGCCGCAATGCGGCTATTGCCAGTCTGGCCAGGTCATGGCTGCCACGTCCCTTCTCAAGGAAAACGCCAGCCCATCGGAAGACGACATTGCCGCAGCAATGACCAATCTGTGCCGATGCGGCACTTACAATGCGATTTCGAGAGCCGTGCGTCAGGCTGCGGAAGCTTAAGGAGGCGCTCCCATGAATATTGATGAAAATTCCGGTTTCACGCGCGCCGATATAAACACAGCACGCCCGCTGAACGTCTCACGCCGTGGCTTTCTCGCCGGTTCTATCAGCGCGCTGGTTCTGACCGTATCTCTTCCTGCTGGAACCGGGCGGGCGATTGCGCAGACCGGCCAGACCACGCCGGGTACCCGGATCGATGCCTACCTGGAAATTCTGGCCGACAGCACGGTGAAATTCCGCAGCGCTTTTGTGGAAGGTGGGCAGGGTATCTACACCGCAATGGCCCAGATCGTCGGTGAGGAACTGGATGTCGAGCCGGGCAACTTTCAAGTTGAAACGGCGCCCCCGGGATCTGACTACCTGCTGATCGGTGGGCAAATTCGCTTTACCGGCGGCAGCATGTCCGTGCGCATGAGCTATGACGCCATGCGCAAGCTTGGTGCGACTGCCCGTCAGATGCTGCTGCAAGCCGCCTCTGAGCGCCTTGGCGTGCCGATTGAAACCCTCACGACCGAACCCGGGAAAGTGGTTCATCCGGCCTCCGGGCAGTCGATCCCCTATGGAGACCTTGCGACAGCTGCGGCGGACCTTCCGGTGCCGGAAACTGTCGAATTACGATTGAAGGATGAATTCCGCTGGATCGGAAAGCCACACGACAGGCTGGACGTTCTCGACAAGTCCACGGGACAGGCGCAATACGCGATCGATCTTTCGGTCGATGGTATGCTCTACGGTGCGGTACAACATGCGCCACGTCTTGGCCAGCAACCTGGCGCATTCGCCAATGAGGCAGACGTCGCGACGATGCCCGGCGTGCATTCCCTTCACAAATTGCCCGGTGCCGTCGCGGTTCTGGCCGACAGCTGGTGGCGCGCCCGGATGGCCGTTGAGAAGCTGGAAGTCGAGTGGACAGAAGCTCCCCCAGGTACCGCTCGCGCCATGCAGGACACCTTCTCCTCCGAAGCGCACAAGGAAATGCTCAAGGCGACGGCTGGTCAAGGGATCGCGTTTGAAACCGAAGGAGATGCCGATGCCGCGCTAGCATCCTCCGCCAAGGTGATCGAAGCCGCCTATGACGCCCCCTATCTGGCACACGGTCAGCTTGAGCCGCCCTCTGCGCTTGTACGCTGGAATGACGACGGCACCCTGGAAATGTGGGTCCCGAACCAGGCTCCAGAGATGTTCCAGGCCGATGCCGCGAAGGTGGCCGGGATATCTGCGGACAAGGTCATTGTTCATTCCCCGATGCTCGGGGGCTTCTTCGGCCGTCATTTCCTCTATCAGACGGCAAATCCCTATCCGCAGGCAATCCTGCTGTCCAAGGCGGCAGGCCGCCCGGTAAAACTCCTTTGGAGCCGCGAGGAAGAATTCCTGCGCGATGCTCTTCGGCCAATTGGCACGGTGCGGTTCAGGGCTGCGATCGGCCCGGATGGCCATCCCCTGGCGTTCGATGCGGTTGTCGTCGGCGAAGGCCCCACCGGACGCTGGTACGGTCGTCAACCGGACAAGGTCGACAGCTCATCGGTCGAAGGAATTGCCGGCAAGCCCTACGCGATCGCAAACAAGCGTGTGGGCCAGATCCATGTCGACGATCCGGCCATCATAGGTTTCTGGCGTTCCGTCGGTCATTCTATGAATGATTTCTTCTATGAGTCCTTTTTCGACGAAATGGCTGATGCGGGCGAGCAGGATCCCTTTGAACTGCGTCTCAAGTTACTGGACCACAGCCCACGCCACAAGACACTGCTGCAGACGGTTGGTGACTTGTCCGGCGGTTGGAAAAGGGGCCCCTTTGAGGCGGAAGACGGAACGCGGCGCGCCCGCGGTGTTGCCATGGCCTCTCCTTTCGGCAGCGAGGTGGCAACGATTGCAGAAGTCTCTCTGGATGGCGGCGAAGTGGTCGTTCACGATGTCTGGGTTGCAATCGATCCGGGCAGCATCGTCAATCCTGCGATTATCGAAGCTCAGGTAAACTCCGCCGTGACACTGGGTCTTTCTTCCGCGTTGCTGGAAGAGGTCGTCTACGCCGATGGTATGCCCGAAGCCCGCAATTACGACATGTATCCGATCCTGCCTCCTGAGCGCATGCCGCGCGTTCATGTACGTATCGTGGAGAGCGGTGCACCGATGGGAGGTGTCGGCGAACCCGGGCTTCCAGGCGTGCCGCCGGCAGTCGCAAATGCCGTAGCTGTTCTCACCGGCGAACGGATCCGGAGCCTGCCGCTTTCCAGGTTTGATTTTTCGGGAGCAAACGGATGATCAGCAAGATCATTGCAGCCATCGGCATCTCGCTGATGATTTATGGTGCTTCCTGCGCTTTTGCGCAGGGGGGCGACCACCCCCTGCCTGTTGACGTCAAGAATGTGGATAGGCACGCACCGTGACGACGGAACGCCAGGCATGGGTCCCTACTGACAAGGTACGGTCAAAACGGCACGCAGGCCCGGCTTGTTCGGTTCCAGCCGAATGTCGCCGCCGTGCTGGCGGGCAACGGCGCGGGCAATCGACAGGCCGAGGCCGGTGCCACCGGTGTCCCGGTTTCTTGACTGTTCCAACCGGAAAAAAGGCAGAAAGACCTGTTCAAGATCCGCGTCCGGAATCCCCGGCCCGGTGTCGGCGACAGTGATCACGACTGCCGATGGTGTCCTTTCGCAGGAAACGGAAGCTTTGCCTGCGTATTGGCAGGCGTTCTCGACGAGATTACGAACGGCGCGCCTGATGCCGTCCGGGCGGCACCGGCAGGAGATCCCGTCAGCTTCCTCAAAGTCGATATCGAACCCGAGTTCCCTCATGTCGTCGCAAAGGCTCTCCAGGAGCGAGCCCATGTCCACCAGCCTTGTCTTTTCGGTGGCGGCATCCGCCCTGGCGAAAGACAGCGTGGCATCGGTCATCGATTTCATGTCGTCGATGGTTTCGGTCAGCCGGTCACGCAGTTGCGGGTCTCCAATCTGTTCGACACGCAACCGCATCGTCGTGAGCGGGGTCCTGAGATCATGGCCGATTGCCGCCAGCATCTGTGTCCGGTCTTCGACGAACCGGCGCAGCCGATCCTGCATCTGGTTGAAGGTGCCACACAATCTTGCAATGTCGCGGGGCCCGCGTTCCGGCACAGGTGCGCTTTCCTCACCGCGGCCGATTTTTTCCGCCGCATCGGCAAGCGCACTCAGAGGCTGGGCAATGCGGCGGGTCGCAAAGATGCCGAACAGACAAAGAGCAATCCCTGTCGCAACAGTCGAGACGAGCGATTGATAAGTGCCGTCGTTGGGGATGTGGGTCTTGTAGAAAACCGCGTTCAGCCAGCTTCCATCGGCAAGCTCCACGACGATGCCAAGACCGATCTGGTCCCTGAACGGCAGGACGCTTGCCGCTTGCGGGCAGGTCCACAGCGGGCTTTCCATGGCAGACCAGCCCTCGAAGGATTTTCGCTGCACGAATTCCTCGGAAGCCGTATTGCTCACCGTTGCTGCCTGAGGGGGTGTCTTCAGTATATCGGAGAGCGGCGTCAGAAGCTCGTTTCGGGCAACGATGTACCAGTTCCGTCCTTCCGGTCTCGGATCTTCGGCGCTTCGCCAGAACCTTGTGTAGGTCGTCGCGCTGGCAAGCAGGACATTTGTCTTGAAGTCCTCCGTCATCGACTGGATCACTTCGCAAAGCGCTGACGTACGGCTGACGAACTCACTTTCGGCGGCTTCCTTGAGGGCCGCCCTGCGGCTGTTCCAGGAAAGCGCGAAGCCGATGCACTGACCAAGAACCAGCGCGATCAGCATGAGGCCGATGATCTGCCGGCCGAGACTGCGTTTCCACCAGCTGATCATGTTATTTCCACGTCCACGCCGAGGCTGTAGCCACCGCCCCAGTGGGTCTGGATGATCCTCGGGTTCTTTGGATTGGCCTCGATCTTCTTGCGCAGCCGGCTGACCTGATTGTCGATGCTGCGATCGAAGGGTTCGGCTTCCTTGCCCACCGTAAGGTCCAGCAATTTTTCCCGAGTCAGCACCGCTTTGGGATTTTCCAGAAACACTTTCAGAAGCCGGAAATCGACCGTGCTCAATGCAACCGTCAGACCATCACTCCGCTCCAGCTCACGCCTGCCGAGGTCGAGCGTCCACTGATCGAAACGGATTGTCTCCTTGGAAAACTTGCCACGATTGAAGGGTATATTGTCCACTCTGCGCAGCACCGCCCTGATACGGGCCAGAACTTCCCGCGGGTTGAAAGGTTTGACGACATAATCGTCGGCCCCCATTTCCAGACCCAGGATCCTGTCCGTATCCTCGGCAAGAGCGGTCAGGAAGATGACCGGAACCTGCGTTTCAGACCGCAAGTTGCGACAGATCTCCAGTCCGTCTTCGCCCGGCATCATCACATCGAGCAGTATGAGATCCGGGGCGTTGTACTTCAGCACCTTTCTGAGCGCGTCCCCACCGTCGGCAAGGCTGACCCGGTAGCCATGGCCTGTCAGGTAGTCCCCGATCAGGTCGCGGATTTCCCGGTGGTCGTCGACGATGACGATATGCGGCTTGTCTTTCATGATGCTCATCCCGGCAGAACACCTCATGAATAGCCCAGATCGAAGCGCCGGCCACGTCGGCAAATGTATCAAATGTGGCATACATGTCCGGTTGATGCCGGTTCCGGGTGCCAACAGAGAGCAGCTTTGCTTGCCCGGTCATCCTCGTCGGCGCAGGTGGCTGCGCGTCCGCCACGATACAAACGATACAAACGCTCGTTCTCCCGGCACATCCCTGCGACGTCTCTCCCTCAGTTTTTGTCGATGACCACGCCGGCAACGGCCAGGCGTTGGCATCAACGAGAGCAAAGGAGTTGTTGGATGGCTGTGACATTCGAACTCAACGGCAAAGAGGTGACGTATGACGGCGACCCGGAAACGCCTCTTCTCTGGGTGATCCGGGACGAATACGGTCTCACCGGAACGAAATTCGGTTGCGGCATTGCCCAGTGCGGCGCCTGCACCGTTCACGTTGACGGCATGGGCCAGAGGGCCTGCATCACTTCGGTCGAAAGCATTGACGGTCAGTCCGTGCGGACGATCGAAGGTCTCGTCGACGAGGTGTCCGTGGCGGTCAAGGATGCCTGGAGCAACTTCAACGTTCCCCAATGCGGCTATTGCCAGTCCGGTCAGGTGATGTCCGCCATCGATCTGCTGCAACACAATCCGAACCCGAGCGATGAGGATATCGACGACGCCATGTCCGGCAACATCTGCCGCTGCGCGTCCTACGTCCGCATTCGCCATGCAATCCAGCGTGCCGCTGAAACCCTGAGGACCTGAGATGAACACACCCCTGACACGACGGTCCTTCCTGTCCCGCATCGGCGGCGGACTTGTCATATCCATGGTGCTTCCGACCCAAAGCTTCGGTCAGGCGATCCGGCGGATGAGCCCCGCAGAGATGCGGGATTTGCCGGCAGCACCCAATGCCTTCCTGAAAATCGCTCCCGACAACACCGTCACCGTGATTTCCAAGCATATCGAATTCGGACAAGGAACATTCACCGGTCTGGCAACACTCGCTGCCGAAGAACTGGATGCGGACTGGGACCAGATGCGCGTCGAGGCAGCGCCTGCGGATGTCGAGCTTTATGCCAATCTCAACATGGGCATGCAGGGAACGGGCGGCTCATCGGCGATGGCCAACAGCTATTACCAGATGCGCAAGGCAGGCGCGGCTGCCCGGGCGATGCTTGTTGCCACTGCCGCACGCCTCTGGAACGTACCGGAAAAGGAAATCGACGTGAAATCCGGGATCGTGCGTCACGCACCCAGTGGCCGGACATCCGGATTCGGAGCCCTCGCCGAAACCGCGGCGCAGATGCCGCCCGTCACTGAGCCGGTTCTCAAGAATCCTGCCGACTTCACGCTGATCGGCAGCGATCTCAGGCGTGTGGATGGTCTCGAAAAATCGTCCGGTCAGGCAATCTACACCATCGACATGACGTTGGACGGAATGGTCCACAGCTCCATCCTGCACCCGCCGGTCTTTGGCGCAACGGTATCACGCGTCGATGCCGCGGCCGCGCTCGGCCTGCCGGGCGTGCTGGCCGTTCACGAGGTCGGGCGCGGCGTCGTGGTGATTGCCCGCACGCGCTACGCGGCCATGCAGGGCAAGGCGGCTCTGGAGGTCGAATGGGATTTGACGAAGGCTGAAACGCGCAGCAGCGAAGAGATGTTCTCTACCTATGCCGCGGCTGCCCAGACCCCCGGTGCAGAAGCTGAAAAGCGTGGTGAAGGTGACATGCCACTGAAGGACGCCGCCCGGCAGATCGAAGCGGAATACCGGTTCCCTTTCCTCGCTCATGCGCCGATGGAACCCATGGGTGCGGTGGTCGACCTGACACCGGAAAAGGTCGACATCTGGATGGCCAGCCAGCTCGTCACACGTGACCAGCGCGAGATCGAGAAAGTGCTCGCGTTCAAGCCGGAGCAGGTCGAAATTCATACCATGCTTGCCGGCGGCAGCTTCGGGCGCCTTGGAACACCGGATGCGGAATTCGCTGCCGAAGCCGTAGGCGTTGCCAAGGTCTGGGGTCAGGGACCGGTCAAGCATCTCTGGGACAGGGAAAACGATATCCGAGGCGGACGCTACAGGCCGATGTGCGTTCACAAATTGCGCGGCGGTGTGGACGATGCTGGCAACATCTCGACCTGGGACCAGGTCATCGCCGTTCAGTCCTTTCTGAAAGGGACAGCCTTTGATGGAGCCGTGCGCAACGGGATCGACAGATCCGCCGTCGAAGGTGCGATGGGTATGCCTTATGCAATCCCAAATCTTCGTGTCGGGCTGCATCTGATGGAAAACGGGGTCAGCGCCAATTTCTGGCGTTCTGTCGGCAGCAGTCACACGTGCTACGCGGTCGAGACATTCCTCGATGATCTTCTGGAACTTGCCGGGCGCGACCCTGTTGCCGGTCGCCTTGCCTTGATCTCCGAAGAAGAGCCGCGGTTGCGTAGAGTTCTCGAGCAGGTCGCCGACATGGCAAACTGGTCCGATGCCAGCAGCGGCGACGACAGGGCGATGGGCGTTGCAATCGCCAGATGTTTCCGCAGCTACGTTGCAGAAATCGCCGAAGTCTCGCGCGGCGAGGACGGATTGCCAAAGGTGCACAAGGTCTGGTGCGCGATCGACTGCGGCGTTGCCATCAACCCGGACCTGATCCGGGCTCAGCTGGAAGGCGGGGTCGGCTACGCTCTAGGCGCTGCCATGTATGACGAAATCACCATTGATGCGAACGGGCAGCCGGAACAGTCGAACTTCGACACTTACCGGTCGCTGCGGCTGTCCGAAATGCCGGAAGTCGAGGTTTCGATCATCAAATCGCAGGCCGACCCGACCGGGGTCGGTGAACCGGGTGTACCGCCTGTTGCTCCCGCTGTCGCCAATGCCTGGAAAAAGCTCACCGGTTCCCGCATTCGGACCCTTCCCTTCACAAGAGGCATATCCGCATAAACATGCTCCGTAGGCCGCCAGAGATGGCGGCCTTTTTTGCCAAACCTTCAGAGTTTCGACAATTGTCATGGAAGGTCCACTACGCAATGATCTCGCTGTAATCGGCTCGGAACCGGGTGAGGAGGAGCGGCATGCGGGGTCTATCGGCGTTTTTGGTCGCCATGAGCGTTTTTCTGCTCCCGGGCGTTTCCATTGCCGACACTATCAAGGTACCGACGATAGAAGTGCCTCCCTGGGGAAAAAACTCGAACCCTCCCAGCGGTTTGCTCGTCGACGTCGCCGCAATGATCGCAGATGAGATGGGAGCTACACCCGAGTTCATCGTCATGCCCTACAAGCGCGTGCACACGGTGGCTAGTGGCTGTTTCAAGGGATTTGTGGTGATGCCGGATCACCCCGAAATCCGGGCCAGCTCGGAGGAGGCTGCACGCCTCTGGGACATGGAAGTCGTTCTTTACTCGAACAAACTGGATCCCGTCGGCAGCTTGAAAGAGCTTGAAGGCAATTCGGTCGGCCTGCTGCTCGGCTCCGAGCTCCTACCGGAAATAAACGCCAACGAAAAGATTGCGAAGGTCGAGGTCGAGCATCCGGACCAGATGGTCGACATGCTGTCCCGGCAAAGCGTAAGCGCCATCGTTGGCCTCCGGCCGAACTGCAACTTGCTGCAAAGCCAGGACGCCGAGAATTGTGTCGATCTCGACAAGACCTTCCACGCAACTCCCGTCAGAAAGGTGTCGGTATTTGCCTGGACACCGAAATGCGATGTGGGAAGAGCGGTCAGGACCCGCATCAAGGAAGCGGTCTCCCGGCTGCAGACGGAAGGTGCGCTGAGCAAGGTTCAAAGGCTGAACTGACGAAAGGTTTCGCAAACTTTCCGGGCTTGCTGCAGAGGCTCGTCAGCACCCTTCAGACGACGCCTTGAAGGACAATGTGCTGGTTCTCGCCTTGCCGTTTTTCCCGACATATTTGACCTTCGCCCGCATGAAGGCGGGATAACCGGCCCCAATCGTCTTGGTGGAGAACCCATAACTGTTCGTCACGGTGACCGCTCCATTGATCCGGCTTGAATAGAATTCTCCCGTCGCTCTGTTCAGGCTCAGTTTCTCCGTGCGCGTGAAGCATTTGCGCCCCTCCGGGCAAACCTGCATATGAACCCCGCACCGGTTTTGCTTGTAGTCGTTGAAGAAGTAGACGGACTTCACCGGCCCCTTGGAACCGGTCTTGATGAAGCAACCAACAGGATGGTTGAACGGACAGGCTTGTGGTTGACCTGTCACTCCCTCATTGGAGCGCGACTGTGCTGTCGCAAATTCTGCCGGCAAACCCAGCAGAAGGCCAACTGCAAGAGCGTAGGCGTATTTCATCAGATTGTCTCCTTTGAACCGAAACTCGGGAAGGAGTAGGCGATCCTTGCAGACTGCAAATGTCCCATATGGGAGAGCTTGAACGGAAATCGCAGTTACTCAGGCGGCGAAGCGTCAAGCTCTCGCGTCTCTTTCAGCAACCTTGCGAAGCGCCAGGGACTGACCCGGGGCAAAGCGTGACACTGTCTCATACAGCAACCAGGACAGAAGACAGCCAGCCAAAGCCGCGGAATTCAGGTCCACCGTTGTCAGCAGCACGGTGACCGCGATCCCGACGTTCAGCGACACGATCGCCGCCGGCGCACTCACACGTCGGCCGCGAACCGACGCCCAGACAACCGGCAAGAACACCGCCAGCGAACTGAAGGCGGAAATGATCGAGTTCAGGACATCCGCGAACAAGGCCGCTGAAAGACCGAGCAACGTGAACAGCGCGGCAACGATCAGCTGCAATCTCCGCAGCGACAGCTCCGTCCGCTCCAGACCGGCCATCAGCGGCATCACGAACGTGTCCATCGTCGACATCACCACGGCGATGAGCATCAGGTCGACAAGCCATGTCCAGGTCTGCGGCACCGACGTGTGCAGGATCTGCATCACGTCCCCGCCAGGCATGCTGTGCAGCCCGAGCCAGACGATAATGAGGTATCCCGCAAGGCATATCGGGGCTCCGAGCAGGAATGCGCTCCGGGCAACCGACGGCTCGCGTGCGGTCGCCATCCGCTGCCAGTTGTCGACTGCCAGAACAGCGCTTGCCGGTATGAACAGCCAGATGCCGATCAGGATCGGAAAGCGGTAGGGACCAAGGTCGAAAAACACGAGCTCCCGCGTAGGCGCTTCCATGTTCCACATCCCGAGGATCGCAATGCCGACGAGAATGACCACAGCCTGCGGAATGTCGGTTTCCGTGGCCACCCTGTAGCCGCCAATCGCCGTATAGGCCCCTGCAAAGAATGTTGCGAGCACGACTGCCGCAAGCGGGGGAATTGGAAGGACAGCCGTCAGGATAACGGCCAGGGCAATCAATTGTACCGAGGCCCGCAGAAGAAAGACAAAGGCAACCGGCACCCATATCAGGATCGGATGCCGTACCTTGTGGGTGACCACGATGAGGTCGATCAGTCCCCTCACCCCGTATTTTTGCGACAGTCTGTGCACACCCGGAGCGACAAGGGCACACATCAGCAGCCCGGTGCCGTAAGCCAGCGCGAGTGACAGGCCGATGACCGGGCTTGCCGCGGAAAACAGCACCAGTGCAACGAATGTACCGATGCCGATGTTACCGCAGATGATACCGGCGACCGTGGCCAGTAAACCCGTTCGGCCCGAGTTGAAAATGTAGTCTGCACGCGTTCCCTTGCGGCTGCGCCAGAACGCGTAAACCAATGGCCCCAACAGAAGCGTTCCAAGGACGATTGTCTGTGATCCCGTGCCTGTCACGCCAGAAGCAGCCCCTCGAAAACGTTTTCCGTCCGACGGGCCCTGGTCAGGTAAAAATCCCCGTGAACTCTAACCGTTGTCCGATGTAACCCGGCACCCTATGATCTCCAATATATGGAAAACCATAGTTTATGCTTGGACAGACGCAGTGCCGCCCAGTTTGATCGAGAAATTGCCTGAAGGAATTTCTTCCAACAGTGCCTGGACAGCCAGTGCGCAATTCTTCGAATCCTTTGGCTTCGACAAGCTCATTTACATCGACCGCACGATGGCCGGTCTGTCGATGTTCACCACCTTTCCGGAAAGCTGGACCTCTCATTACCGCGCCGCCGCCTATGAGCGGATCGACCCCTTCTTTGCCTACTGCTGCACCTCGACTACTCCTATGGGGACGGGTATCGACTATCTATCGGACTACCCGTATCTGTGCGCCGCCCAGCGCCAACTCATTCAGGAAGCTGGAGAAACCGGCATGCGTGCCGGCATGTCCTGTATCGTGCGGCAAGCCGGGCCTGGTGGAGCTGGTGGCTGGAACCTCGGTTCAAGCCTGCCGCGCCACGAAATCGAGAAGATATTTTCAGAACATGCCGACCTGCTCCGCCTGACAGCCTTCTTTGCGCACCAGCGCCTGCAGGCCGCGCTGGAAAACGAGCACAGGGACATCGCGCTGAGCCCGAGGGAAAAGGAATGCCTCCTTTGGGTCGCGCAAGGCCTGCGCAGCAAGCAGATTGCAGACAAGCTCGGCCTCCGGCCGGTTACCGTCGAACTTCATCTCAAGAACGCCCGCACAAAACTTCGCGCCGCGACCCGCGAACAGGCAATTGCCATCGCGCTGCTCAACGGGCTGATTTCCCCTTAGTCAGGAATGTGGAAAAGGTGTCCTGTGCCTTTCACGTTTTCAAGCTCCCTTAAATGGGAGAGGGCGCGTGTCACCCCAACTGTTCTGTTGTCTTCCGGACATGGGTTTTCCGGAGACATGCATGACGACGCTTTTCATCCTACTGATCATGAGCCTTGGCGGGTTCGTCTACCTGCAAAACCGCCTGGCAGCGGCCAGAAATGCCGTTGCGAACGGGCGTTCGGGCATTCAGGTTCAACTCAAGCGGCGGCATGACCTTGTTCCCGGGCTGGTGAGTGCGGTCCGCTCCGCCATCCGTCAGGAAAACCATGTCTTCGACCGTCTTCTGGACGTGCGGGAGAAGGCGATTGCGGTCCGGCAGGGCAGCCTGGAGGACATCGAACGGGCCGAAGGCGACCTGACCGCGGGGCTGAGCACTTTCCTTGGCTATACGGAACATCATCCTGATGTGACTTCGACGGAAAACATCCTTCAACTGCAAAAACAGCTGGAGGAAACCGAGGACCAGATCAGTGCGGCACGTCGGCTCTATAACGGCAATGTGGATCGCTACAACACGCTGCTGGATGCCATCCCTTCGTGTTGGGTCGGCTCGCTCCTCGGCTTCGAGCGGGCAGCGTTTTTCGCACTCGATGCAGACCAGTTGAAATCCGCTGAAGCCGTACCGCCAATCGACCTGACAAGAGCGCCGTCATGAGTGGGCGCGTCACGCACTGGGACCCGATCAAGGGTGAAATCTCCGTTGAGACCCCCGACGTCTCCGACATCCGATCCGGTGTTGTTCTGCCGGCTCCGGTCCGGCGCATGCTGCCGATAGGGGCGATCCTTGCCCTTCTGTGGACCATGGTGCAGGGCTTCTGGACGGACGACTTTCCGTTTGTGCCTGTTGCGGTCACGACAGTGATGTTCGCGCTCATGTTTCTGGCGGGGGAGCTTGAAAACAGGGACGGCCGACAGCTGAAGCGCCGGGTCGAACTCGCACGCAGGAAAGGCTGGAGCTACACCGGCAAGCTCATGGAGCGCGTGCGCGAATTCGGCACCGTCATGACATCGGACGGCGCGGATCGCCGAACGCGCCTGGTCAAATCCGAAAGGGCGCTTGCCGTGGAAGACCGCGTCCCGGAACTGACCAGGCTTCAGGTCGGGTCCTTTGTCGGTGCCCAATTCGATGGCGAATTCTGGGGCACAAGCAGCAGCGACGGATTGCCGTTCTGGGTCGCAATCGGTGCCATGGAAATGGAAGCCGGCCTTGCGGCGAATCCTGCCCTGAGGCGTGACGCCCGTGGCGGCAGAGGGGGCTTCGGCGTGTTCTACTCCCTCCTGGGAGCTTATAAACTTGGCCGCAAGACAGGCGTCCGGGCCGCAGTGCGACCGGAGAACCTCTTCCACAAGGGCCCTCTGGATCGGGACATCAAGACGGAGTCCATCGCCTTTAACGAGGCATTCCATGTTTCCTGTTCAAACGATGCCGGAGCGGATGCAGACCTTGCCGTTCTCAGCATCCTGACACCTGCTACTCAGACCACCCTGCTCGATCTGCTTCAGCGGTATCATACTGTCGGCTTCGTGATTGACGACGATGTCCTGTTCTTTCTGGCGCAGGACAAGCTTGTCGGTGCCAACGCGCATCCGGACCGGGTCGATGCACATCTCGCCGACCTGCTGACCGAGTTCGAGGCCGCAAAGTTCTCTCTCAAGACTACCGTCGAATAGGGGCACTCGGCATGAAACGCCGCTTATGCAGCCAGACCCTATGGATTTTCATAGATTTGCAACGGCGGCTTTCTGCTGCAGTCTCGCGGCGGGCGTCTGCAAGGGGACTTTTGACACATTGGGCAGATGTGGTTCTGAGACGAGATCTGCGCATGGAAGCAAAATACCTACCGAGACCTGACGGGCCTTCGCTTTATTACCGTCATTGGCCCGTCAACATGACGCGCCGTCTCTATTCGGGAAAGAGAACCGTTTTCCTGGGCCACAGCCAACCAACGCATTCAGGAATGCTGCAGCCACTCGCAGCCGGGTTCCGTGCCTCCGGCTGGGACGTCCACTCCGGTGATATCCGGGGACACGGCAAGAGCTTCGACAAGACCTCGGTTGCCGGGCATCTGGATCCGCGAGACGGCTGGAAATCGGCTGTAGAAGACATGCGGCACCTGCTGGAGCAGAGCTTTGAGGACACGCCCTGGCAGGACCGGTTGATCGTCGTTCCCAATATCACCGCCCTGCTGACCCTGGAAGTCATGAAGACCTGGCCGGACCTTGCCCGGCACATCGTGTTCATCTCGCCGCCGCCCAACCAGAAGACGCTGGCCTTGTTCGGCAAGACTTTTTCCGAGGTTCGAATCCGCCTGAAAGGCGCGGATACGCCCGACGAACAGACCCTGCACCATCTCTATTCCTTCCTTGGCGCGCACCTGAGGGATCGTAGGCACCTTGCCGATGTCATGAGTACGGATCACCGTGTCATTCAGCAGGTTCTGGAAGACCCGCACGGCTGGCCGACACCGACACCCGCATATTGGAAGCAGATTTTCGAAGGCATGCTCAGTGCGTGGTCGTGGCCGCGTGACGCTCAGATGAAACCAGGCACGCGGTGCCTTGTCGTCTTCGGCGGCGAAGATGCAATGCTCCGCGACGGCGGTTTCCTGCCGCCCATCGAGCGCTTCCTGTCGCGGATTGGCATTGAGGACGTTGCCTCCGAACGTGTCGACGGAGCCCGGTCGGCGCTGTTTCTGGAAGAGGACAAATTCTCGATCAGCGGACGGATCCTGGACTGGGTCCAGAAAAACAGACGCCCTGAGGCCGATATCAGGGAAGTCGGCGTGGAAGAGCTTGCCTCGGACATCCTCAACCGGATCAGCGAAACCGGCGCACGGCAGCTGGAGCCGGATGAACTTGTCGAGCTCTGTTACAACGCCATCGACGACGACAGCCGATGGACGGAAATCATCTACCGGATGATCCATGAGGCAGAACTCTCCGGGAACGTCAACGAGGAGGAACTGCACGAGCGCATCAGCCGGCTGATGCCGCACTGGGAACGGGCGTTCAACCTGAACAAGCAGGTCATGATGAGCGCGACGCTCGGCGTTCTTCTGGAAAGCGTGATCGAGCGGCTGCAGATCGGTGTTGCCCTGCTGGACAGGCAAAACGACCTCCTGCATTGCAACGGCGCCTTCGAAACATCGCTCTCGAGCCTGTTGCCGCAGGACGACGCTTGTCAAATTCAAGAAACCGCGAAAGCGCGGGTAAAGTCGCTTCTGGCAGAAAACGAAGCGGCAGTCATTTCTCGCCAGAACGGGGAAAGACTGATTGTCCATGAGGGCAAGCCTGTCGGCTTTCAGTTTTTTCCGGCCGCCCTCAAACAGACCAGCCTTCAAAGGCACGGGCCTGCCAGCTTGGTGTTGTTGAGGGTGCAGACCGGCGAAGACACCTCCGAAACCCGAAAGACCCTGATCGAACTGGCCTATGGCCTGACCGGCAAGGAAGCGGAGATTGCCCTCGAGATCGCCGAGGGACGATCGCTGGACCAGATTGCAGACAACCAGGGAATTCTGGTCAGCACGGCACGCGGGCATCTCAAAAAGAGTTTCCAGAAGATCGGCGTGCACAGTCAGTCGGAGCTTGTGGCCCGGCTGATGGCCGGGCCTGTCGGCTGGTTGAAATAGACCGTCCGCACGCATTCCATTCGGGAAGTATTCGTACCGCCTGTCACCTGCCAGCAGCGTAGACGGAACATCCCTGCTTCAAGGCGGCGCGACGGTCGCTCTGGCACTCGCAGGAAGGGGTGATCCCGGTGCCGGTGAGGCAGGAAACGCCTTTGACGTAGCAACCCTGGGCGCGAACCACCACCCTGTGGTTAAACCGGGTGCCATCGAACTTGGGATATCCTTTTGTCACCCGGGCCATGGAAACGGCAAACCGGCGGCCATGGCTGTTCCTCATCTTGCCTTGCCAGTTTACCCAGGCTCTTGCCTCGGCACCGGCCCGGGTCTTGTGACCCTTGCTGAAAGCGCTCTCCGCCTGGATCGTGCAGATCGTCTTGGCCTGCGCCGAAAAGGTTGGCAGCAGGAAACTCGTCCCCAGCGCCAGAAAAAGTATCATCCAAATCTTCCACATTTTCAGTCTCCGGTCTTGTTGGCGAGACATGTCGATGCCGCAAGACTGACGTTTCGGTCCGGCTGAAGCCTCTCCCATTTGGGTGAGCATCGATGCGGTTCCGGCACCGGACGGCGCTTATTTGCAGACAATGAAACCGAAAGCGGGACACCCGCCAGCTTCGCAATAGGCGTCGACAGTGGCGGCCTTGCCGACGAGCTTGATGTCGCCGAAACAGGCAACGTCCGGCTGACCGAATTTCAGACAATAGGCACGGGCGGGTGCCTTGCCGCATTCGCTGTAGCGATTGTCCGCTCCCTTGAAACAGGCGAGCACCCGGATGTCCGGTTGCCCCTGCACGAAGATCGGATCGACGGACACATTGCCCGGGCATGGTGTCTCGGAAAATCCGTCGAGACTTGCGAAGTCGGGCAAGGCTTGTGCACCGCTGTCATTCGGCGATGCGCCGGTGTCCTCGGTACCCGAACTTGAAAGGCTGCCCGCGCCGATGCCTATACCGGAACCGGCAGCCTGCAGGCATTCGGACGGTGGCAAGGATACGTTTCTTGCCACCTCCGTAAACCTTGCGGGATAAGCCTGGGCGAACAGGTCCCGGGCCTCTCCCGTCGTCATCAAGCCCAGCATCGCCAGGACGTCACATTGCGAAGATGAAACGCCTTGGCAGCCATATCCCGCCGCACAAGCGAGGTCTTCGACACCTGGGGCCTGGACCCCGGGACCTTGCGCGAAGACCGCTTCCGACAGGAACCAGGGGATTACGAAGGCCAGACAAGCACGGCGAGGACGAGACCTCATTGCGAAACCAGCTCGATTGCAAACCTGTCGAACTCGAAATGGCTCTCTTGAGACTTTGCCTTGTTCCACTGACCGGCGAGCACGCTCGCCTTGCCGGCAAGGCGCAGCACGGTAACCGGATCGGTCTCAAGAACGTAGGGGCCGCCCTCCTGACCGTCAGCAGTGGGCAATTCCAGTTCGATGGCAGCGGAGAGCGCACGTCCTCGCCGTTTCAGACGCAGCAGAGCACCATCGGTCGAAAGCGATTCCAGAACCTTGTTGCCATAAGCCCTGCCCGCCTTGTCGCACACGGTCTTGACGATCTGCTTGCTGAACAGATTGACATCGAAACGCGAGACTTCAGGCTTGCCTTCGGGATCTCCGGAGAGGCGGGTCAAGGACAGGTTCAGATAAGAACCGCAGCCTTTTGTCCAGATCCAGGCCATTGCGCCGATCTGGTTGTTCGTATCCTCCAGCAGCGACAACGATACGCTTTCATGGCCGCTTTGTTCATGCAGCTTGAACTTGAGACTCAGGTCGAAATCACCGTCAGGCAGTGGCTCGTCAAGAACGAGCCGGTTCAGCGCGTTCTTGTTGTCGTAGATCGTGTCGCCCCCCAGTGCGGAGACAAACAGGGTGCCGCTTCCGGTAAACCTGGTCAGCCTGTCGGTTCCATTCAGTGTCTGCCAGCTGGCTGCCAGCTCCGGGCCGTCAAACGTTTCTTCAAACACAAGGGTGCTGGCCGGAACGACCTCTTCAGCTTCCGGCGCCGGTGCGGGAGGTTCCGCTGCCTTGCCTGCGTCCGCGACAGCCTGCTTGACGGCCTCGGTGAAGCTTTCGGCATTGTTGGCGGCGTAATAGTTGCCGCCGCCATTTTCGGCGATGCACTGAAGGGCCTGGTTCTCCTCCTGCGTCAGGTCAAACCCGACCACATGGACGCGGGTGTTGATACCGCGCTCGGCCAATGCCTTGGCCGCGGCGCATGGGTCACCGCCGCAGGTTTCCAGCCCGTCTGAAATCAGAAGCACGTTTGCCGGCCGGTTGGAGGCGGGCATGGCGGAAGCCGCCTGTTGCAGGGCGGCTGCGATGGGAGTTTTTCCACGAGGGGTAATCGCGTCGATGACCGGCTTCAGACGTTCGGTATCGAAGTTGGAAACCGGATACAGGATCTCGGTGTCTCCGCAATCCCCTTCCCGGCGGTGTCCGTAGGCCATGAGGCCGACGTTGGTCTGAGCCGGCAGGTCACCGATAAGACCTGTCAGCGCCTGCTTCGCAGTGGTGATCTTGGCAACACCGTCGACCTGACCCCACATGGAGCCTGAACCGTCCAGAACGAACAGAAGGTCGCTCCCTTCAGAGGACAGGCCGTTTCCGGGAAGGTCTCCTTCCTCCATGCCGGGTACCACGGCGTCTCCGCCGTTTGCTGCCTGTGTCTGCCCCGATCCAACAGTGGACCCGGCCGCTGAACTGCCCTTGAGCGTGATCTCGGAACCTGGATCCGATCTGATGTCCACACCGGCGGACTGCAGGAGATCAGACAACGACCAGTCGTTTGTTTCGGAATAGATGTCGTTGATCTGCCAGGAACCGTCCGGCACGGTTATCAGCGTGTAGATGTGCCGGATCGGCATTCCGAAGTTGGTAAAAGTCACCTTTATCCGGGCAGCGCCCTGCAAGAGGGGGGCGTCCGGATCGGGCTGAATGCTGAGATCGGAAATACTCGCGTCCTGTGCATCATAGACCGGGTCGAATTGCAAAATCCCCTGAAGTTCCCCTTGCACGAGACCGTCGACGAGGAACTCCTTTGCGGCCGGAGCGTCGTTCAGGAGCGGCGTATCGCCGTCGTTGAACCGCTTGGAATGTTCGGCATAAAACAGCCGCACGAGTTTCTCTGCGGCGGCGACATCACCTTGCTGAGCATGAGAAGGTAAAGCTGCACAAAGGGCGAGCGAGAAAGGAACCACGAGCCGCAGTACGCGCGCCCGAGTGGGAAGAGCAGACATGGGAAACTCCGGGTTCATTGTTGCGGACGGCGGATGCTGAAGTGGTCGAACTCGGCCAGCGTTTCACCGCTGCCGGCGCGGCCGCCCTGGCCAAGCAGGAAAACCGGTTTGCCGAAAGGCGCCATGCGGGCAATCCAGTTGGTGTGAACGGTCTCGAGGCCGGCGGGCTTTTGCGCCCCTCTGTCCGGAACGGTCAATGTCAGGGAGGTCCGGTAGCGCAACCCTCTTCTGGAAAGGGTCAGCTCAAAACCTTCTGCAAACAGGTTCGACAAGATCTGATCCCCGAGGGGCCGGCCGGCCTTGTCGCAAACAGACTTGATGATGGGACCGTCAAACAGGCTGTGGTTGGCGGCAGTCAAAACCGGCTCGCCTTCCGGCATTACCGGCTGATTGGCGACAGTCCGCAGGAACAGTGCAGGACCACACCCCTTGGTGAGCACATAAAGATGGGCTGCAATAAAATTGTCCGGACTTTCCCGAAGTCCCAGCCAGACTTCGTCGTAACCGGTTTTCGGATCGAGCTTGCCCTTGATGGCAAGATCGAAGTCTCCCTCAGGCGGCACGCCTTGCAGCTCGAAGATGTTGCTCGTATCCGCATTTCGCAGACTGTTCTTGCCGCCACTCGTGAGCGCAAGCAGGATGCCGTTCTCTACAACGAAGGAGTCCTTGTCAGTATTCAGGAGCTGCCAGTGCCCGGCCAGATCCTTGCCGTCAAACGGCTCCTCGAATGGAAGTTCGATCGCGGTGGCAGTCGGTGCCTGGCCGCTGTCGGCTGCGGCCAGCCTGGCCTGTTCTTCAGCTGTCAGGTTTTTCTGGGCCTGCGCCGAAACCGCGCCGAGCAGAAAAACTGCAGTTGCCTGAAATAGCGAACGTCCCGATTTTCCTGATCTGCGCACCAGCTTCTGCAAGCGGGAAGAAACTTTCGTGCATTCGGCCATCTAAAAATGCTCCAACCGTGGTCGACGGCTGGAAGCCTATAGAGGCGTGGCAGATCGGCCCTCCCTCAAATGGGAGAGACGTCGAATGTAAATCACTATTCAGGACTGTTTTTGCAAAGAAATTGCAGGGGGATTGCAGACGGTACATGCCCGCTTCAAAGGCTCATTCGATAACGCCCCGGGCAACGCAGGCACAGGGTGGGCTGCAAGCTGCCTTTCAAAAACAAGTCCCGCTGCCTCATGGAAGCAGCGGGACTTGAATTTCGGCAATGCAGACAGGCCTCAGTCGGCGAGATCCTGGACGCTGACCACGCCGCCGTTTTCATCGAGGCGATAGATGATCGGCGTTCCGGTGCCCAGTTCGCGCTTCAGGATTTCTTCCGGTGAAAGGTCTTCCAGATCCATGATCAGCGACCGCAGCGAGTTGCCATGCGCGGCAACGATCGTGCGACTGCCAGCCAGGACGCGCGGCAGAATTTCGGACTTGTAGTAAGGCAGAACGCGCTCTGCGGTCATCTTCAGGCTTTCACCGCCCGGAGGGGGAATGTCGTAGGAGCGGCGCCAGATATGGACCTGCTCTTCGCCGAATTTCTCGCGCGCTTCGTCCTTGTTCATGCCGGTGATGTCACCGTAGTCACGCTCGTTGAGAGCCTGATCCTTGAAGGTTTCAAGGCCGGTCTGGCCCAGTTCTTCCAGGATGATGTCCAGCGTCTTCTGTGCACGCGACAGATCGGAGGTGAAAGCAACATCGAAGGACAGCTTCAGATCCCTGAGCTGCTCGCCGGCCTTGTGAGCCTCCGCCACGCCCTGCTCGGTCAGGTCCGGATTTTTCCAGCCGGTGAACAGGTTCTTCAAATTCCAGTCGCTCTGTCCGTGACGGACAAGCACAAGAAGGCGGTCCATGCCATTCTCCTCAAGCTAAATGCGTATCTTCAAGAATCCAGGCCGAGGACATCGGCCATCGAATAAAACCCGGGCTTCTGGTCAAATCCCCACAGTGCCGCCTTGACGGCCCCGCGGGCAAACAGTTGCCGGTCTTCCGCCCGGTGAGTGAGTTCGATGCGCTCGCCCTCACCTGCAAAAATCACTGAATGCTCCCCGATGACCGACCCGCCCCGCAGGGTTGCAAAGCCTATGTCGCCGGTCTTGCGAGGGTCCATGATACCGTCGCGCGAACGAACCGAATGGGCGGCCAGATCCAGGCCCCGGCCCTGTGCAGCCGCTTCGCCAAGCAACAGCGCCGTGCCCGAGGGGGCATCCACCTTGTGCTTGTGATGCATTTCCAGAACCTCGATGTCGAAATCCGCATCAAGCGCGGCGGCAGCCTTGCGCACCAGGCTCGCCAGCAGATTGACACCCAGGCTCATGTTTCCGGACTTGACGATCCGGGCATGGCGGGCAGCCGCCTTCAGAGGTTCGTCCTGCCCTTCAGCCCAACCGGTGGTGCCGATGACATGGACGATGCGAGCCTGCGCGGCCAGCTCGGCAAACCAGAGGCTTGCCGCCGGAGCCGTGAAATCCAGGACACCGTCCGAGGCGGCAAAGGCGGTCAAGGGATCGTCGGTAACAGGAACGCCCAAGGAACCTGTTCCTGCCAGGTCGCCTACATCCTTGCCAAGAAACTCGGAGCCCTCGCGTTCGATCGCCGCGACGACGGTAGCACCTGTTGTTTCCGTGACCGCCCACGTCAATGCCCGGCCCATTCGGCCACCGGCTCCAACGACTACCAAGCGCATCTGCCCCATCAAGTGGCTCCGTCTTCCTCAATAGGCCAATCGACCCCAATTCACTTCACGATGGGGGTATACCAGTTTCGCCGGGGGAGGCAAACGCCCGATCATGCAAGGGGACTGCTGCACTCAATAGAAATAGCTCTTGTCAAATATTACTATATTCAACCGCGACATTATTAATGAACAGCAAGTTAAATTGACAATAAAGTCGCAACATCTTCACCATTCCAATTCACCAAAGGTAAACCTCGAGCAGTTACGTTTAAGTCTGCAAGTGTTTTTTCTTACAATTGCAAAACGAGGACCATGTTTCATGATACTGTGCTTATGGACGCATCGGTTCGTCACCACCTGTCTTTTCCCGAAGCTGTCCACACCCGCCGCCGGGTGCCTTGTACTTGCAAGACCAGCAACAACCTGTTGTTCCAACCGAGAAGGACCCCGCCCCGCCTTGCTTCCCGTCACGTCCCATTATCCCGTCAGATGATGCCCGCCGGTTCAGGAGCGCTTCGTTGAAGGCCAGTTTTTCCATTCCCTTCAGCCGCCTTGTCATGGCTCTGTTTGCGTTCGGCCTCATGGGAACGGCGATCGCACTCTTCTGGATTACGTACCTTGGCAGCCTGTCGATTGCCGAACATGAAATTGCCCGCAGCGCAAAATCCAAGGCAACGCTCGCAAGGCTCGTCTTCACCCAGCATCTGGACAAACTCGAAACGCAGATCCGCGCGGTCGCGGCCAATCCGGATATCCGGCAGGCACTGGTGGACAACGACAAGGAGACCGCCAAGGTCATCATTGAACGCGCTTCCGAAGGTATGACCAGTGCGGTTCTGGACATTCTCCTGATCGATCTTCCAGGTGAAGACGGCTGGGTAAACGGCAGTCTCGGCCTGATCGACCTGAGCCACCAATTGCCGGTGAAGATACGTGCGGCCATGCCACCCGACATCTGGGTAACTTACGCGGACCATGATTCCGATCCCATACAGATCACCGCAGCGCTCTCTGTTCTGGTTCTCGATCCCGATACCGGCCGAGTCCTCGGCAGGATTTATGGCGGGACGACTATCACCGATTCCTTCTCCCTGCCGGGTGTCCTTGCCAAGGCGTTACGGGTGGAAGATATCGCCTTCTATCACCATGAGGATGTTGTGGCGGGCATGGGTGACCTGACCACGGAAGTGCTTCCCGAACGGCTCTACGCCACACCCGACGACGTCAATTACGCGCTGAACGGAGAGAACCTTTTCGTTTTTGCTCCGCTGATGCAGGGCCTGGACGGCCACATGCTTGCGACCGTGATCAAGCAGCCCGTGGACACCCTGCAAAAGGTCGAGGAAACCTACAGCCAGCTGTTCACGCCGTTCCTGCTTTATACGGCGATACTGGCAATCGGTGCCGCGCTTCTGGTCAATCGCATCACCACGGCCGGCCTGGGCAGGCTGCTGAACTACGCGATGAGCCTGCGGCAGGACAAGGTGGTGTCGCCGCCGCCGCCCGGGCTGATCTTCGAATTCAACAAACTGGCGACCATGTTCCAGGCGGCGTTTGAATCCGTTCGTGACCGCGACGCCCAGTTCAAGGACATGATCGACGGCTCGATGCACGGCGTGCTCGTCCATGCCAATCATCGCATCCTTTATGTGAACGACGCCCTACTGAAAATGTGCGGTTACGCCCCCGGTGAACCCGAGCAGCTTGTCGAGTCCCCCACACTGGTGATCTACGCGCCGGAAGAGCACAGCCGGCTGCGCAGCTATTACAACATGCGTGAAAACGGCGAAGGCGCTCCGCGCGCCTATGAGGTCAAGGGCATCCGCAAGGATGGCGAGACCATCTGGCTGGAGCAGCATGTCCGGTTGACCGAATGGCGCGGGGAACGCGCCTATTACGCTACCATCACGGACATCAGCGAGCGCAAGCGCCAGGAAGAACTGGCAACCAAGAATGCCAATTTCGACATTCTGACCGGTCTGCCGAACCGGCGTCTGTTCATGGACCGTTTGCGCCAGGCCATCCAGCGCGGCAAACATATGGGCGACCTGACGGCGCTGATGATCCTCGACCTCGACAGGTTCAAGACCGTCAACGAAACCTATGGCCCCAAGGCCGGGGACAAGGTCATCGAAACCGTAGCCGCGCGTCTGACCAGGACCCTTGGTCCGGACCAGACCGTGGCCCGCATGGGCGGCGACGAATTCGCCATTATCCTGTCGAACCCGGAAGACCGCTGGCAGATCGAACAGACCGCCCGTGACATTCTGAAGGCGATCGGTGACCCGATCGAACTGGAAGACGGTAATGAAGCCGTGCTTGCCGGCAGTCTCGGCATTACCGTCTGTCCGCACGACGGCACACACGAGGAAGCGCTGCTGATGCAGGCCGACACCAGCATGCTGCAGGCCAAGGCCGATAGCGGTGCCAGTTACAGGTTCTTTGCCACGCGCATGAATGAACAGGCCGCCCGCGCAAGCCAGATCGAGATCTGCCTCCGGCAAGCCATCGACAAGGGTGAGCTGCACCTGAATTTCCAGCCGATCGTGGACTATGAAAAGAACCGCGTGGTGAGCTGCGAAACCCTGGCACGCTGGACCGATCCCAAGTTGGGCGTCGTCCCGCCGACCGAGTTCATCAAGGTGGCCGAAGACTGCGGGCTCATCGTGCCGCTTGGCGAACAGGTGCTGCGCGAGGCCTGCGAATTCTTCCAGTCCTGCAACCGTAACGGCCTGCAGCTCGACGGGATCAGCGTCAACATATCGCCGCGCCAGTGCAGGGATGCGGATTTCCTGCCTCGTCTGAGAGAAATCCTCGACGAGACCGGCATGGACCCGGCCCGCCTGCAGCTGGAAGTCACCGAAAGCGTGATGTTCGACGACCAGCGCGTCAACCCGGTCGAAATTCTGGAAGCCATCAGCAACCTCGGCATCAAGATCTCCCTGGATGATTTCGGCACCGGCTATTCGTCGCTCAGCTACCTGAAGCGCCTGCCGATCGACACGCTCAAGATCGACCGGACCTTCATCATGGGCCTGGAGCGGGATGTGGGCGGCCAGGCACTGGTTCAGGCGATCATTTCAATGGCCGGCTCGCTGCATATCGAAGTCGTGTGCGAGGGAGCCGAAACGCACGAACAATGCGAGCTGATCCATTCCTTCGGCTGCTCGCTCATCCAGGGGTACAGCTTTTCGCGCCCGCTTTCCGGCGTCGACTTCCACCGCTATCTCGCCAAGATGAACGGCGTCGATTCAGTTGCGGCCCGGGCCGGCTGACCAGCCTTTCTCGCTTCAAGACAAACAAAAACGGGGACCTTTCGGTCCCCGTTTCATATCTTGCATCAGTCGGACGGAAGCTTATTCAGCTTCTTCCTTCTTTTCGATTTCCTTGCCGGTTTCCTGGTCGACAACCTTCATGGACAGGCGGACCTTGCCGCGCTCGTCGAAGCCCATGAGCTTGACCCAGACCTTGTCGCCTTCCTTGATCACGTCGGTGACCTTGGCAACTTTCTTCGGAGCCAGCTGGGAGATGTGGACCAGACCGTCCTTCGCACCGAAGAAGTTCACGAATGCGCCGAAATCAACGCATTTGACGACGGTGCCTTCGTAGATCATGCCCACTTCCGGCTCAGCGGCGATGGAGTTGATCCAGTTGACGGCAGCCTTGATCGCCTTGCCGTCGGCAGATGCGATCTTGACGGTGCCGTCGTCTTCGATGTTGACCTTCGCGCCGGTCTTTTCCACGATTTCGCGGATGACCTTGCCGCCCGAACCGATGACTTCACGGATCTTGTCGACCGGGATCTTCATCACTTCGATGCGCGGAGCATGTTCGCCGAGCTCGGCACGAGCCTCGGTGATGGCCTTGGACATTTCGCCGAGGATGTGGATACGGCCGTCCTTGGCCTGACCCAGAGCGACCTTCATGATCTCTTCGGTAATACCGTCGATCTTGATGTCCATCTGCAGCGAGGTGATACCGTCCTGGGTACCGGCGACCTTGAAGTCCATGTCGCCGAGGTGATCTTCATCGCCCAGGATGTCGGACAGAACCGCAAAACGGTCGCCGTCCTTGATCAGGCCCATGGCGATACCGGCAACCGGTGCCTTCAGCGGAACGCCGGCGTCCATCAGCGACAGCGAAGTGCCGCAGACGGTTGCCATGGAAGACGAACCGTTGGATTCGGTGACTTCGGAAACGACGCGGACGGTGTACGGGAACTCGTGATGCGGAGGCATCATCGGGTTGATCGCACGCCATGCCAGCTTGCCGTGACCGATTTCGCGGCGTCCCGGGGAGCCCATGCGGCCGGTTTCACCGACGGAGTAAGGCGGGAAGTTGTAGTGCAGCATGAAGTGAGACTTCACGGTGCCTTCCAGAAGATCGATGAACTGCTCGTCTTCGCCGGTGCCGAGGGTGGCAACGACCAGGCCCTGGGTTTCACCACGGGTGAAGAGTGCGGAACCGTGCGCACGCGGCAGAATGCCGACTTCGGACGAGATCGCACGGACAGTCGACAGGTCACGTCCGTCGATACGGGTGCCGGTGTCGAGGATCGCGCCACGAACGATTTCCGCTTCCAGTTTCTTGAACTGCTCGCCCAGAACGGTGCTTTCGACGGCTTCGCCTTCGGCAGCGTTGGTGATCAGCGCTTCAACGACCTTCGCCTTGGCAGCGTCGACTGCGTTCTTGCGGTCGGTCTTGGACGTGATCTTGTAAGCGGCAACAAGCTCGGCTTCGGCCAGAGCCTTGACCTTGCCGAACAGCTCGGAATGATCCGGCAGGACCAGCTCGCGCGGTTCCTTGGCAGCGGTTTCAGCCAGTTTGATGATCGCGTCGATCACCGGCTGGAAGCCCTTGTGGCCGAACATCACAGCGCCGAGCATGATGTCTTCGTTCAGTTCCTTGGCTTCGGATTCAACCATCAGAACGGCGTCATTGGTACCGGCAACAACCAGATCCAGAGAGGATTCCGGCATGTCATCAACCAGCGGGTTCAGCACGTATTCGCCGTTGATGTAGCCAACGCGCGCGCCGCCGATCGGGCCCATGAAGGGAACGCCGGAAAGGGTCAGAGCAGCGGAAGAAGCCACCATCGCCAGGATGTCCGGAGCGTTTTCCAGATCGTGCGACAGAACGGTGATCACCACCTGGGTGTCGTTCTTGTAGCCGTCTGCGAACAGCGGGCGGATCGGACGGTCGATCAGGCGGGACGTCAGCGTCTCGTGCTCCGACGGACGGCCTTCGCGCTTGAAGTAGCCGCCCGGGATCTTACCAGCGGCAAATGCCTTTTCCTGGTAGTTCACGGTGAGCGGGAAAAAATCCTGGCCCGGCTTCGGAGACTTGGCGGAAACAACCGTCGCCAGAACCTTCGTTTCGCCATAGGTCGCCATGACGGCGCCGTCGGCCTGACGGGCAACCTTGCCCGTTTCGAGGACGAGCGGGCGTCCGCCCCACTCGACTTCTACACGATGAATATCAAACATCATCTGTCCTTACAGCTTTGCCTGCCTTTGGCTGCTTTCGGTACAGCACGGTCATGGCAGACACATTCCCGGTCGGCCCCGTATGGGCCGGTTACCGGCGGACAGGTCACGGGCAAGACGACGAGCTGCTTTCGGCTCAAGACGGAAAGAAGCCGGCAATCCTGCCCCATGACGTGTCACGAGGTCTCTATAGAGCGTTCCACTCGAATTTGAAACACTCAAAGCTCTTTCGCGGAACAAAGACCCGAAGTGGATCAGTGTTTTGCCCGCAAGAGCTGCGTCCGGCAAATGCCGTTACACAATACAAAAACGCGGCGGGTTCTCACCCACCGCGCTTTCAGGTTCTGAGTTCTTAGCGGCGAATGCCAAGACGCGAGATCAGCGACTTGTAGCGTTCTTCGCTCTTGCCGCGCGTGTAGTCCAGAAGGGACCGGCGCTGCGCAACCATTTTCAGAAGACCGCGGCGGGAGTGGTTATCCTTGCCATGACCCTTGAAGTGTTCGGTCAGGTTGTTGATCCGCTCGGTGAGGATCGCGACCTGTACTTCCGGGGAACCGGTGTCGCCTTCTTTGATGGCGTATTCCTTGATGAGCTCAGCTTTGCGCTCTGCAGTAATCGACATCGCTCTTTCCTTTCAAAGAGTGGGGTCCGTTGACCGGACACGTTGAAATGCCGGAGACCGGCCTGATCCGGACGTTTCCAGAGCCGAGATGTCGTTCAGCAAAGGATCCTTCCGGACGAATTGGGCATCAGTGCCCAATGGCGGCGGAATATGGCGGAAAACCCTTCGAAAATCCAGAGGTTTCTCAGGTTTTTTCGCCACACCCGAATTTACAGGTGAAACACCCTGGTCGGCTGGAACCGGCCCTTGTCAATTGAGCCGATGGCAACCGGCACACTGGCGTGGCTCGCAAAGGCGACTTCCGTGTTGAGCGGAGCATCCCGGCCGCGCAGCAGCACCGCCATGCCCTTGCGGATCTTGGCCGCGTCATCGAGCGAAACGGGTACCTCGATGAGATTGTCCATCGCCTCGCGAACAGGCAGGACGAACTCCTCGACCAGAGGCTCAATGCCGGCGCCTTCCTCAAGCGCCTCGGCTGCTTCCAGGATTTCGTCCAGCCCGATCAGGTCGTCTTCGCCGAAGGGCCCGACCAGCAACCGGCGCAGTTCGGTAACGTGACCACAGGTACCGAGACGACGGCCAAGGTCGCGGGCGATGGCCCGCACATAGGTGCCCTTGCCGCATTCAGCCTCGAAGACGGCGCAGTTCTCGTCCGGACATTCGACCAGATCCAACCGGTGCACGTCGATGGGCCGGGCTTCCAGCTCGACCTCTTCGCCGTCGCGCGCCAGATCATATGCCCGTTCACCGGCGACCTTGATGGCGGAGAATTTCGGCGGAACCTGCATGATCGTGCCGACAAACTCGCCAAGGACTGCCGAAATTTCTTCCGCATTCGGCCGCACGTCGGACGTGGCAACCGCCTCGCCCTCGGTGTCGTCCGTGTTGGTTTCCACGCCCCAGGTCACCTCGAAACGGTAGACCTTGCGGCCATCCATGACGAAGGGGACGGTTTTCGTGGCTTCGCCGAAGGCAACCGGCAGAAGGCCGGACGCGCGTGGATCAAGCGTTCCGGCATGGCCAACCTTTTCCGGCGAGAAGATCCGCTTGATCTTGCCGAGTGCGTCGTTGGAGGTGATGCCATAGGGCTTGTCCAGCACAAGCCAGCCGTTGATTGCGTTCTTTTTTCTTTTGAATTGTTTTTGGCGTGCCATGAGTGCGTTTCAATACGATTGCAATTGTTTTACGGCGACAAAAGAAACATTGACTGTCGGCCCCACCATCCATGCGCAACAGCGAGACCCTGAAGACATCAGCTTTCGTCAGCGATCATTCTTGAGTTTTTCAAGTCTGTTGTGGTCACAGTAAGTCACCTGGTTTCCAACTTTATGCGTCTGATGGAGCCAATGCTGCCACCAACTCAATATCTGCATTTGCAACCGGCATACCATCGTTTAACAGCACGCCCGAAACCTCAGGCGCGAGGACGCGTGGAACGGGAAACACGACACATGCAGAGGTCGCTGCACCAAGTGCGATTGCTGCGATAGTTCTGAAGAGCGCCTTCTTCTTTCACATCAAGTGACTTGCAGACACGGCACACATTCAAGTCGACCGACCAGACAAATTCAGTTTTCCATTTCCCGGCGAGGCTACAATTACCGAGGGCCAAGAACTCGAATTCACGCAATTTCAAATTGAACCGTGAATTGTGGTTTCAGCGCGGCAATCAATCCTTGGCTGGATCGCCGTCCTCTTCGTCCGCGTCGAGATCGCGGGAGACTTCCGGGGAATGCAGCAGCGTGCCGATGCGGTCGTCGTCGTCGAACCGTGTGTCGAGAACGAAGCGCAGGTCCGGCATGTATTTCATGGTCAGCCGGCGGGACACCTGGCCGCGCAGATATTTGGCGCTGCGGTTCAGGGCCTTTTCGACATTTTCGGCGTTGACGCCACCAAGCGGCATTACCAGGCAGGTGGCCAGGCGAAGGTCCGGCGTCATGCGCACTTCGGGGATCGTGACGATCACCCCGTCGAGATCAGGATCGGAGAACCGTCCCCGGGTCAGAATATCGGACAGCTCCTTGCGAACCGTCTCGCCAACGCGCAACTGGCGCTGGGAGGGGCCGCGGCTGTCCTGTCCGTGTTGTCTTGCCATTTTGTTGTTCCTGCATCTCTGGCAGCGCAATGCGTCCCGACGTTTCGGGTGCCGTTGCCGGACCTTTTCAGGCTATCCACGCCTTTGCCGTGCCCCAAGCACAGACATTGGCCAAACTACCCGGATGGCGCGGCTGCCACGGCGAAGCCTTGGCATGACGGCGTTACCTGCGACCAGATACGATGTCAGCGGCTTAATTGAATAAGCCGCTGACATCAGTTTCAAGTAGATTTCTGACTTCGATCAGAGTGTCCGTGCGATCTGCTCGACGCGGAAGCACTCGATGACGTCGCCCGGACGCATGTCCTGGTACTTGACGAAGTTCATGCCGCATTCCTGACCGGATTCGACAGACTTGACCTCGTCCTTGAAGCGCTTGAGCGTGCCCAGTTCGCCTTCGTGGATGACCACGTCGTCGCGAATGAGGCGAACGTTGGCGCCACGTTCCACGACACCTTCGGTGACCAGACAGCCTGCAACCTTGCCGACCTTGGAGATGTGGAAGATTTCCTTGATCTCCGCGTTGCCGAGGAAGGTCTCGCGGCGCTCCGGCGACAGCATGCCCGACAGGGCCGCCTTGATGTCGTCGACCAGGTCGTAGATCACGTTGTAGTAACGGATCTCGATGCCTTCGCGGCTTGCCGCTTCACGGGCCTGCTTGTTGGCACGCACGTTGAAGCCGATGATCGGAGCCTTGGAAGCGAGCGCCAGCGTGACGTCGCTTTCGGTGATGCCACCGACACCGGAGAGCAGGATGCGTGCGCCGACTTCCTCGTTGCCGAGTTCGTTGAGCGCATGGGCAATCGCTTCCGCGGAGCCCTGCACGTCGGCCTTGAGCACCAGCGGGAACTCTTTTTTGCCGGTTTCCTGCAGACGGTTCATCATCTGCTCGAGCGAACCACGCGTACCGGAGGCGACCACGGAGGCCTTCTCGCGGATCTGGCGCTGACGGTAATCGGTAATTTCACGGGCGCGGGCTTCGTTGTCGACGACCGCAACCATGTCACCGGCTTCCGGAGTGCCCTGGAAGCCCAGAACCTCGACCGGTTTGGCCGGACCGGCTTCCTTCACCTGGTTGCCATTCTCGTCGAGCATGGCGCGGACGCGGCCCCACTCGGCACCGGCAACAAGAATGTCGCCCGGCTTGAGGGTCCCCTTCTGCACCAGAACGGTGGCAACCGGACCGCGGCCCTTGTCGAGCTGCGCTTCGATGACGATACCTTCCGCCTTGCGGTCCGGATTGGCCTGGAGTTCCAGAACTTCGGACTGCAACAGGATCATTTCCAGAAGCTTGTCGAGGCCCTGGCCACTCTTGGCCGAGACTTCCACATCGATCACGTCACCGCCCATGGATTCCACAACGAGGCTCTCGCTGAGAAGTTCGGTACGGACGCGGTTCGGATCGGCTTCCGGCTTGTCCATCTTGTTGATGGCCACGATGATCGGCACGTCGGCAGCCTTGGCGTGCGCAACGGCTTCCTTGGTCTGCGGCATGACGCCATCGTCAGCAGCAACAACAAGGATCACGATATCGGTCGACTTTGCACCGCGAGCACGCATCTGCGAGAACGCAGCGTGGCCCGGGGTATCGATGAAAGTGATCTTGTTGCCGTCCTGATCGACCTGATAGGCGCCGATGTGCTGGGTAATGCCGCCGGCTTCGCCGGTGACAACCTTCGACTTGCGGATCGCATCGAGCAGCGAGGTCTTGCCGTGATCGACGTGACCCATGATGGTTACGACCGGAGGACGCGGCAGCAGGGTGGACGGTTCGTCTTCCGTGGTGAACAGACCTTCTTCGACGTCTGCTTCAGACACGCGCTTGACCGTGTGGCCCATTTCCTCGGCGATCAGTTCGGCGGTATCGGCGTCGATAACGTCGTTGATCTTGAGCATCTGGCCCTGCTTCATGAGAAGCTTGATCACGTCCACGGCGCGCTCTGCCATACGGTTGGCGAGTTCCTGGATCGTGATGGCTTCCGGCAGAACGACTTCACGCATGATCTTCTCACGCACGACCTGCTGCTGCCCGCGCTTCGCCTTTTCCTGGCGACGGCGCATGGAGGCCAGAGACCGCGCACGCTGGCCGTCGTCGCCACCGGTGGCGGCGGAGATGGTCAGCTTGGAGCGGCGGCGGTCGTCGCCGGTGCGCGGACGCGCGGCGGGAGCCGGAGCCTGCTTCGGACGCTTGACCGCACGAACGCTCTTGTTGTTGCGATCGTCTTCTTCGGATTCTCCGCGCTCGGGTTTCGCACGTGCGGCCGGAGCTTCCGGCGCCTTGCGCTTGCCCATGTCGTCAAGGCTCGGCGGCTTGCCGCCGTCGGCGTGAGCCGGCTTGCGAACCACGGCGCGACCGGTTGCTTCCTTGCGCACAGGCGCAGCAGCTTCCGTTGCCGCTTCGGCAACAGGTTCGCTCTTCGGTTCGGCCTTGGCCTGTTCCGCAGCCTGGAGAGCTTCTTCGGCTTCACGCTTTGCGCGCTCTTCCGCTTCCACCTTGGCGCGGGCCTCTTCTTCGGCCTGACGCTGCGCGGCTTCAACAGCCCGGCGCTTGTCTTCTTCTTCGCGGCGCTTGCGGTCTTCCTCGTCGCGCACCTTCGCCATCTGAAGGGCTGCCGCACGTGCTGCCGCTTCTTCCTTGGTCAGGGTGCGCAGAACGTTGCCGTTGCCCTTCTGGCGCTGGCCGGAGGCAGACCGGCGAGCCTGCTTGGTCGCCTGTGGATCTGGCTGTGGCGGCGTACGCGGCGCTTCAGCCGGCCGCTCGAGGCGCTGTGTTGTCGGCGCAGGAGCTTCTGCTTTCGCTTCCTGCCCCGGGAGTACAACACGACGCTTCTTCTTTTCCACGACGACGGCTTTGGTCCGGCCATGCGAGAAGGACTGCCGAACAGTTCCCTGATCGCCACCGCCGCGCTTTAGGCCAAGCGTTTTGCCACGCTCAACGCTGATTGTCTTGTCGCCTGGATTTTTCGTATCGCTCATATTGCCTTCAGTCCTGCGCAACCGCCTTTTCAAGCGTTGCCATTATCGCTGCTTGCCCCGGAGGAGTTGCGAAAACGCTCCAGGTCACGCACCCGCGACAGGAAGTTTTCGCTCGCCTGCCCCGCAAGCAGTGCAGCATGTATCACATTTGACCGGCCCAATGCCAAATCCAATTGGTCCGAATCGAACAAACGGACGATTTGGCATCCGTTTGCGTGTTCCTGAGTGCCGGCAGCCAGTGCCACCAGCTTCCTTACCCCGTCTTCTGCAGCGTCCGAGGCATGGACCAGCCCGGCGACATCTTCCTGCCGCAGAGCTGCTTCAACTTTCGCATATCCCGTTACCAGCTCGCCGGCCTTGCGCGTCATGGAGAGCGCTTGCAGCGCCGATCGTTCCATGAGCGCATCAACCCGATCCGCCAGTCCCGGCTCGACAGAGGCTTCCCCTTTAAAACCCCTGCCGAAGACCTTTTTCCGGTCCTTTTCGGCAACAGCCACGACTTCTTTCGTGGCGGTTATCCAAACACCACGCCCTGGAAGAACCCGCTTCAGATCCGGAACCACCTCGCCTTGCGGGTCGAGGACGAACCGGATCAGCGCACTGACGGGCTGAACCTCCCGGGTCACGGCACATTGCCGTTCGGTCGGCTCACTCTTCCTGGGCACGCTGCCACTCCTTTAGATCAACCTGCTTTCCGGTGCGAACACCTTCGGCGCAGAAAAGTTGATCGAACTTGCGAATTCAAAGCTGCCGATCGGCCGGGGCCATACCGGAAGCTTCATACAGGAGGCTTTTGCCTCTCTCGTTACCCGTTCAGGATCGCGCCGCCCTGCGGCTCTTCTCCAACGGTCTCGGCCATTTCGGCCTCGTCTTCTTCTTCGGCTTCTTCTGCCTCAGCCTGAGCTGCGAGTTCTTCCTCGGTGATCCAGCCGGCTGCCAGACGGGCGGCCATCACGACGTTTTCCGCTTCAGCGCGGGACATGTCGAATTCCGAAAGAGCACCTTCGAAGCGCTTGGTTTCACCGTCCTTGCGTTCGGTCCAGCCGACGAGATCGTCAGCAGCGCAACCGGCGAGGTCTTCCATCGTCTTGATGTCGTCCTTGCCCAAGGCAACCATCATAGCCGTTGTCAGGCCATCAATCGACCTCAAGTCGTCGGCAACGCCGAGCGAAATGCGCTCTTCGTCGAGTTTTGCTTCCAGCTCGGCCAGGTAATCCCGGGCACGTGCCTGGATTTCGACGGCGGTGTCGTCGTCGAAGCCTTCGATCATCGAGATCTCATCGAGCTCCACATAGGCAACTTCCTCAACCGAGGTAAAGCCTTCGGTCGCCAGCAACTGTCCGACCATCTCGTCCACGTTGAGGGCTTCCATGAACAGCTGCGAGCGCTCCAGGAATTCCTTCTGGCGGCGGTCGCTTTCTTCCTGCTCGGTCATGATGTCGATGGCCCAGCCGGTCAGCTGTGAGGCCAGACGCACGTTCTGGCCGCGGCGGCCGATCGCCAGTGATAGTTGGTCATCGGGAACGACAACTTCAATACGTTCGGCGTCTTCGTCCAGAACAACCTTGGCAACTTCGGCCGGCTGCAGGGCGTTGACGATGAAGGTTGCCGCTTCTTCGTTCCACGGGATGATGTCGATCTTTTCGCCCTGGAGCTCGCCAACAACGGCCTGGACGCGGCTGCCGCGCATACCCACGCAGGCGCCGACCGGGTCGATGGAGCTGTCCTTGGAGATCACGGCGATCTTCGCACGCGAACCCGGGTCACGGGCAACGGACTTGATCTCGATGACACCGTCGTAGATTTCCGGAACTTCCTGGGCAAACAGCTTCGCCATGAACTGCGGATGCGTGCGCGACAGGAAGATCTGCGGGCCGCGCTGTTCGCGGCGAACGTCGTAAATGATGGCGCGGATGCGGTCGCCCGTGCGGAAGATTTCGCGCGGGATCAGCTCGTCGCGACGGACGATGCCTTCGCCGCGGCCAAGATCGACGATGACGTTGCCGTATTCGGCGCGCTTGACGACACCGTTGACGACTTCGCCGACACGGTCCTTGAATTCTTCGTACTGACGGTCACGCTCGGCTTCGCGCACTTTCTGCACGATGACCTGCTTGGCGGACTGGGCGGCGATACGGCCGAAATCGAGCGGCGGCAGCGGTTCGGCAATGAAGTCGCCGATGCTGGCTTCCGGATTGCGGGCCTGCGCGTCATCAAGAGAGATGTCGGTGGAAACGTTCTCGACAGTGTCAACGACCTGAAGCAGGCGCTGCAAACGGATCTCGCCGGTCTTCGGATTGATTTCGGCACGGACTTCCGTTTCCGTACCATAGCGGGAGCGGGCTGCCTTCTGGATCGCGTCTTCCATTGCATTGATGACGATCATCCGGTCGATGGATTTTTCCCGTGCGACCGCGTCAGCGATTTGCAGCAGTTCCAGCCGGTTCGCGCTGATTGCCATATTCCACTCCTCTTGCGCCAAGGATCGGTTCGGGCGCGTTCTTCTTCTTTCCCTTAGAGCCTGTGGCTCAGTTGGGCATGTTATCCTGCGACAGCTCGTCATCCTGGCCACGGGCGGCGAGCGCCGCCTTTTCCGCCTGAAGAGCTGCGGTAATCAAGTCATCGGTCAGAACCAGCTTGGCTTCGCCGATGTTCTCCAGCGGCAGTGCCACGGTGTCCTCTTCGCCTTCCCGCACATCGGGCAGCCGAAGGTTGGCCTTGCCGTCTTCCGCGCCGAGGAGCTTGCCCCGGAACCGCTTGCGGCCATCCAGCATGACGGCCATCTCGACCTTCAGCTCATGGCCGGCCCAGCGATTGAAATCGCCGGCCCGCACGAGCGGACGGTCGATACCTGGAGATGAAACTTCTAGATGATATGCCCGGTTGATCGGGTCTTCGACGTCGAGCGCAGGCGACACGGCCCGGCTGATGGTTTCGCAATCCTCGACCGTCATGGTGCCGTCCGGGCGCTCCGCCATGATCTGCAGGGTGCAGCCGTTCTGAGCACTGATCTTCGTACGCACCAGTCGGTAGCCGAGGTCCTCGATGACCGGCTCCACAATTGCGGCAACACGGGCATCAAGACCCTGTTCCGTAACAATTCTCGGTTCGTGTGCGCTCACACTTGGCTCCTGTTGGCGGCCGTTACCGGCTCTTGAGCATCAGATGCACCTGATTGTCGATTTACATAGGGCAGTCCTGCTCGAACTCGTTGGTTTCCGGTTATGTAAGCAAAAAAGAGCGGGTCCCCGGCGGGCCCACTCTCAAAGTGCTCAGATAAGCCGTTTGAGGTGAAACACGGGCTGTATAACGCCAAAGGGGGCAAAAAGGCAAGAGGCCGGGCCAAATTCCTCAAAGAAGTTAGCGCCAGTCCGGAATCCCCCGATAAACGGCAGCAAACGCGCCGTTCTCCGCGATGTGCCGCTACACCCTGCAGAAAGTCAGGTACCGTCCGATACGCCCCTCGCGGATGGCCTTCGCCTCGTAGCGTGTACTTGGCCAGCCCTCCCAGGGTGTTTTCCAGTCGGACGCTGTTTCCGCCGCCCATTCGAACGCCGCATGGTCGCGGCAATGGCGCAGTGTCCAGTCGACGTAGGTATCGATGTCGCTGGCAAAACGGAACTCGTGGCCGGGCTTGATGGCCCGGGCATAGCGATCGAGATTCTGTTCGTTGATGAACCGGCGCTTCCAATGGCGCTTTTTCGGCCAGGGATCCGGATAGAGCTGATAGGCCAGGTCGAGACTTGCCTCGGGCAACCAGTCCAGAACATTGACGGCATCATCATCGTAAAGGCGGATATTGCGGAACCCCTCCCCCACGACGGCATTCACGGCCTTGGCCATGCTGCCGACGAAAGGTTCGACGCCAATGAAGCCGACACGCGGATTGGTTCTGGCCCGGTGAAGCAGATGCTCACCGCCGCCAAAACCGACCTCCAGACACACCTCGTCGACATCCGCGTCAAAGAGGGTCTTCAGATCCTCCGGAGCGGGTGTTGCCAGGTCCAGCGCCAGGCGCGGCAGTTCGTTTTCCATCAGCGCCTCACGGCGCGGGCTCAACGGCTTGCCCTTGCGGCGGCCGTAAAAGGAACCTTCGTAGCGGTCAGTCATAATTCAACTTCAAAACGACAGATCGCCGGCACTGAACCGGCGATCTGCTTCACTTCTTCCATGTTCAGCGTAGGCGCAGCTTATCCCGCAAGCGGGCGCAGCGCGTCAACCAGATCCGTCTTTTCCCAGCTGAAGCCGCCATCGGCCTCAGGTTCGCGGCCGAAGTGGCCGTAAGCGGCGGTGCGCTCATAGATCGGGTTGTTCAGCTTCAGGTGCTGGCGAATGCCGCGCGGGCTGAGGCCCATGACATCGCGCAACGCTTTTTCCAGCTTGGCTTCATCGCAGCGGCCGGTGCCATGCAGGTCGACGTAGACCGACAGCGGCTCCGGAACGCCGATGGCGTAGGAAAGCTGAATGGTGCAGCGGTCGGACAGATCGGCCGCGACGACGTTCTTGGCAAGATAGCGCGCCGCGTAGGCTGCCGAACGGTCCACCTTGGTCGGATCCTTGCCGGAGAATGCGCCGCCACCATGCGGAGCGGCACCACCGTAGGTGTCGACAATGATCTTGCGGCCGGTCAGGCCGGCATCGCCATCGGGGCCGCCGATAACGAAAGCACCGGTCGGGTTGACGTGCCAGACGGTGTCGCCGGTGATGAAGCCTTCCGGCAGTGCAGTGCGGATGTAGGGCTCGACAATGGCGCGCACGTCGGAGGAGGTCAGGGCCGGATCCAGATGCTGGGTCGACAGAACGATCGAGGTTGCCTCGACCGGCTTGCCGTCGACGTAGCGGACGGTTACCTGGCTCTTTGCGTCCGGGCCGAGCGCAGGCTCCTGACCGGATTTGCGGACGTCGGCCAGAAGACGCAGGATCTTGTGCGAAAACAGGATCGGAGCCGGCATCAATTCTTCGGTTTCACGGCAGGCGTAACCGAACATGATGCCCTGATCGCCAGCACCTTCGTCCTTGTTGTCGGCAGCATCAACGCCCTGGGCGATGTGTGCGGACTGCGCGTGAAGGTGAACGGCGATATCGCAGTTTTCCCAATGGAAACCGTCTTGCTCGTAGCCGATATCCTTGACGGCCATGCGGGCAAGATGAGCGATGTAATCGTTGGTGATGGTTGACGGACCGCGGGTTTCGCCGGCGATCACGATGCGGTTGGTCGTTGCCAGGGTTTCACAGGCAACGCGCGCTTCCGGCATTTCCTTGAGGTAGGCATCTACAACCGCATCGGAAATACGGTCGCATACTTTATCCGGATGCCCTTCGGAGACGGACTCGGAGGTAAACAGGTAATTCTGACGTGCCATTGGCGATCGTCCTTCTGGGAATGAATATGACAGGAGCGGCGATTGTCATCGCCGCTCCGTCTGCATCAATCTTAGAAGTTCTTCGCCGCGTCAAGCGCGCGCGTGAATTTTGTCAGTCGTCGCCAGCCAGGGACCGGACCAGATCGACGATCCGGCGGCGTACTTTCGGGTCTTCAATCCGCACGAATGCCTTGTTCAGGGACAGGCCTTCGGAAGAAGACAGGAAGTCGACCACATAAGACGTCGGCTGCGTTTCGCCGAAGCCTTCCGCCTCTTCAGGCGTACCGGGCGCATCTTCGAAGAAAAAGGAAACCGGGACTTTCAAAACGGTTGCGATGTGTTGCAACCGGCTGGCACCGATACGGTTGGTGCCTTTTTCGTATTTCTGGATCTGCTGGAAGGTGATGCCCAGACTTTCGCCAAGCTTTTCCTGACTCATGCCTAGCATCATGCGGCGAAGCCGAACGCGGCTGCCAACATGAATATCGATCGGATTCGGAGACTTTTTACTGGGCATCTGTGTCGCTCTTTCTTTTTCTCGCGGAAAAAGCCCGCTCGTTTTCGTTTGCACAAGCTCTCCTGACATCCCCCCACAGGCTCAAGAGACCGAAGTTTGCCCGCAACCTTTCACTTGTACATGAAGCAGCCTTCAATCGGCTATTTCACGGTTGTATCACAGTTTCTTCACTCAACTCAAACAAAAAATATCAATTTACACGCGAATCGCGGTTGTATTGGTAAAACCCGGCAAATACTACGATAAGAAACGAGATAACGAGCACCGGCAGATCGCCAAAAATGCCGTAGAGAGTATTGTCTAGTCTCTGCGGAAGCTTGGAATCGATCAGACCTTTTTCGAATATCGCGAGTTTCGCGACCACCTGACCTTTGGCATCAATCACCGCTGAAATGCCTGTATTTGCTGCTCTAATCAGCGGCAGACCGGTTTCGATGGCACGTAAACGAGCCTGTGCGAGGTGCTGATAAGGGCCGGGCGTCCGGCCAAACCAGGCGTCGTTGGTCACATTCAGCAGAAAGTCCGGCCTTCTGGAAACACCGTCCAGAGATCCCGGAAAAATTGCTTCATAGCAAATCATGGGTAGAAAACTAAAACTTTCGGAGGTGGTCAGTACACGCGGTTGATACCCGGCCTCGAACCCATCCATGGGGCCCGCAAGGTTAGAAATTCCCAGTGATTCAAGCAGGGGTTTAAAAGGAACGTATTCGCCGAAAGGCACGAGCCGAACCTTGTCGTAGATGCCCTGAACGGTACCCTCGGTGCCGATGACGAAGACGCTGTTGAAGTAATCAGCCCCTCTCATGCCGGGCTCGGCCCGGATCGCACCGGTCACCAGTTCGGTCTTGTCACCGAGCGACTGACCGATCCGGAACAAGGCTCCCGGCTCCTGTGTCAGCAGGAAGGGAACGGCCGATTCCGGCCAGACCACCATGCGCGGCTGTCCGACGCGCGCGGCACCGCCAAGCGGCGCTTCGGTCATGTCGAGGAAGGTCTGAAAGATCTCGTCGCGCAGCTCCGGCCGCCATTTGTCTTTCTGATCGATCGATGGCTGTACGATTCGGATGTCGAGATCGGCAACGGGCAATGCCGTCTGCCAGAGCCTGACGGCGCCATAACCTGCAACCGCGACCAGGGCAACCGCCGCAACGACAACGGCCGTCGCACGCTGGCGAAACGGGCGAGCGTCGGCCAGAACGGCCGGCGTCGAAAAGACCGCAACCACGAAGAAGGTGAGACCATAGAGCCCGACAAGACTTGCCGCCTGCGACACGCTCAGCGATCCGGACACGCCATAGCCGAAGGCATTCCAGGGAAACCCGGTCAGGACATGGCCACGCAGCCAGTCCGTCAGGGTCAGGCCGGCAGCAAGCACCAGGGTGCGGCGAAACTGGTCACTCCAAAATATCGCGGCCAATCCCACCCCAAGACCCGTGAACAGCGCCAGTCCGACAGGCATTGCCAGCACGGCAAAGGGCATCAGCCAGGCAAAGCGCTCCGCTTCCACCAGAAACGCCGCGCCGATCCACCAAAGGCCCGAGAGAAAATAGCCGAAGCCGAACAACCAGCCGAGCGCGAAGCCCGTGCGAAACCGCTGAACCCGCTTGCCGGGTGCGGGATCGACCGCTCCGTCCAGCATCCAGACCAGACAGGGAAACGTGACCAGAAGCACGAAAGTGAAGTCATAAGGGGGAAGCGCAAAGGCCGTCAGCGCACCGCAGGCGGCGCACAAGAGACGGCGCTGCCAGCCCCATGCCAGAAGAAAGGTATTTGGCAGGGCCGACAGGCGGTGTGACAACCATTGCATCAAAGAGCTTCCCCATACTTGCGGTCAGGAGATTTGTCGGCTCGCCGCAGTGGGGTCAAGGGTTAATACCAACGGCGCGCGAAGAAGTGGCTTCGAGACGACGGGCCATCGGCACCGTTGGCAAGCATCCTTTTGGCTGGTTTCTGCGTCCGACCGCTCATCCGTTTCCGCTGGACGCAGCAACCTTGGTCTTGGTGCTTTCGCTGTCCTGGCTGCTCTCGCCGGAAACGGAATCGGTCCGCTTTGGACGGCGGCGAAGATCCGGCGGGCGGGCGTCGGCGCGGCGGCGGCGGATCTTCAGGCGCTTGATGCGGCGCGGATCCGCATCCATTATCTCGAATTCGAACCCGGGCACTTCATCCGGCACCAGCAGCAGCTCGCCACGGACCGGTACGCGGCCAACGGAGACATAGAGCAGACCACCGAGCGTATCGACGTCCTCGGAAATCTCGCCGTCGTTCAGCTGCGTGCCGAGCGCTTCGTCGAGTTCCTCCAGCGGCAGACGCGGATCTGCGATCCACACGCCCTCGCCGGCGGCAGCCAGCATGGCTTCCTCGTCCTCGTCGTGTTCGTCTTCGATATCACCGACAACTTCCTCGACAAGATCTTCCAGCGACACAAGTCCGTCGGTTCCGCCGTATTCGTCGATCACCAGCGCCATCTGGATACGATCGGCCTGCATTTTCGCCATCAGGTCCGTCGCCGGCATCGACGGCGGCACGAACAGGAGATTGCGCAGCAGATCCGTGTCCTTCAGCGAGACCGACAGGTCGACACAGGACAGGTCCAGGTCGGGCATGTTGTGACCGTTCCGCGCAGGCGCATTCGAATTGGACGGTTGAAAGCCGGTTGTATCGTTTTCATTGTCCACAGAAGTTGCAGGACGGTTCGAAGCACCACGTTCCGCGATATAGGCCATCAAATCCTTGATGTGGACCATGCCGCGCGGATCGTCGAGCGTCTCTTCGTAAACCGGCATGCGCGAATGCCCGCTCGTCTGGAACAGTTCCATGACGCGGCTGAGGCTGGTTTCCAGATCGACCGCGTCGATATCCGCACGCGGGATCATGACGTCGTCGACGCGCAATTCGCGCAGTCTCAGAATGTTTCCGAGGAGCATTCGCTCCTCCGGCGAGAAGGCAGCATCACCGCCCTCGCGAGCAAGCTCGTCCTCCAGGTTCTCGCGCAAGCTCGAAGACTGGCGGCCCAAGCGCAGGAAGCGTTTGAGAAGATCGAGAAAGGCCGCAGGTTTCTGCGGCTTCAGCTGTTGCGGGTCTTCCCCGTCCTGGTCCTGTCCGGTGCTGGCAGGCTTCTGCCCGGTTGCCGGACTTTGCGGTTCAATTGAGTTCATCATCCATCAATCAAGAACATCACATCCCATGATGCCACTTAACCGCCGTCGGCCACAAGTGGCCTGTCCGCGTAAGGGTCATCGATGCCAAGAGACGCCAGAATGGACTTCTCAAGGCTTTCCATCAGTTCCGCCTCTTCACTTTCCTGATGATCATAATCGAAAAGGTGAAGCAAACCGTGAACAGTCAGATGGGTAAGGTGATCGGAAAATTCAATTCCAAGGTCTGCAGCTTCCGCCGCGACGGTTTCATAGGCGAAAACGATGTCCCCCAGAAGGGGGCCATAAACGTCGCCTTGCGGATCGCTGCCGGGAAAGGACAGGACGTTCGTTGCCTTGTCCTTGTCGCGCCATTTCGCGTTCAGCTGCCGGATCGACGCGTCATCGGTAAACAGCAGCGAGACTTCGGTTCCCTCCAGCACTTCCAGATCCGCCCCTGCAAAGGTAGCGGTGATGGCCTTTGCAGTTATCGCCTCCAACTGGCTTTCCGCCGGCCAATCGCCTGCTTCTATCGACAGGTCTATCTGAAATCTATCAGGCAATCGGTCTGGCATCGTCGGCAAGGGCTTTTCAGGAATTTGCGGCTTCACGAGGGCGCGCAGAGGCACCGTCGCGGTCCGCACCACGTTGTCGCTCGGCAAAGCGGCGCTCGCGCGCTTCCGATTCTTCCCGAGAGGCGTTGTCGTAAGCGGTCACGATCCGTCCGACCAGCTCGTGACGGACAACGTCCTTCTCGTTGAAGCGGATATGGGCAACTTCCGGAATGTCCGTCAAAAGCCCCAGCGCTTCGCGCAGACCGGACATCTGCCCTGACGGCAGGTCGATCTGGCTCGGATCGCCGGTGACGATCATCTTCGAGCCTTCCCCAAGACGCGTCAGGAACATCTTCATCTGCATGGAGGTCGTGTTCTGCGCCTCGTCGAGCAGCACCACCGCGTTGGAGAGCGTGCGGCCGCGCATGAAGGCGAGCGGCGCCACTTCGATCATGCCGGACTGCAAGCCACGGTCGACCTTCTCGGCAGGCATCATCTCGTAAAGCGCATCGTAGATCGGCCGCAGGTACGGATCGACCTTGTCCTTCATTTCACCCGGCAAAAAGCCGAGGCGCTCACCGGCTTCCACGGCAGGACGGGACAGGATCAGACGGGCCACATCACCGCGCTCCAGAAGAGCTGCTGCATAGGCAACCGCCAGAAAGGTCTTGCCGGTACCGGCCGGGCCGGTTCCGAAAATCAGGTCGGCCCGATCCATCGACCGGATGTAGGCATCCTGGGTCGGTGTGCGGGCGACGATCGTTTTCCGGCGGGTCGCGATCTGGGCGAAGGCCAGCCGGGACTTCGGCTCCAGCGTCGGCAACGGCAGCTGCGCTTCCGCAGCTGCTGCCATGCGCAGCGCGCCGTCGACATCACCCGGGTGGATTTCCTGCCCCTGCAGCAGGCGCTGATACATGGCTTCCAGAGCCGTGCGCGCCTGGGCGCAGCCAACCTGGCTGCCTTTCAGTGTCACCTGGTTGCCCCGGGCGATCGCATCGATCCCAAGACGCTGCTCGATCAGCGCAAGGTTCTGGTCGAATTGCCCAAACAGATCTCCGATCAGCCGGTTATCTTCAAAGGCAAGAACAATATGGGTCATGTCGGAGGCCGAACCGGCCGCAGAGGATTGTACCGAAGACTTGCGGGATGAAGAGTGGCTGTCGCGCGTCAAATGACGTCTCCTTTAGGCCGCCGGAGCCGGGATGCGTCCGGACCTTCCAAGATCATCTTGCCCCGCAATCAGCCGCCCGAACAGGGAATTGGACCCGATGTCGACGATTTCCACCGCTTGTATCGACCCGATGAGATCTTCAGGTGCATCCAGCTGCACCGGCTGCAACCACGGCGACTTGCCGACCAGCTGTCCGGGATTGCGGCCGGTCTTCTCCAGAAGCACATCGCAGATCATGCCCAGACGCGAGGCGTTGAACGCCTTCTGCTGCTCGGCAACCAGCGCCTGAAGCGCGGCCAGCCGTGCGGACTTGACGTCCTCCGGTACCTGTTCGTCCATGGTTGCGCCGGGCGTACCAGGCCTGGAACTGTATTTGAACGAGAAGGCCGAGCCATAGCCGACCTGTCGAATCAGATCCATCGTGTCTTCGAAATCCTGGTCACTCTCGCCCGGAAAACCGACGATGAAATCGCCTGAGAGCGCAATGTCGGGAGAGACCTCGCGAATGCGGTCGATCAGGCGGAAATACTCATCGCGCGTGTGCCGGCGGTTCATCGCCTTCAGGATCTTGTCGGACCCGGACTGCACCGGCAGGTGCAGATACGGCATCAGGCTTTTCAGGTCCCGATGCGCCTCGATCAGGTCATCATCCATGTCGCGCGGATGGCTGGTGGTGTAGCGCAGCCGGTCCAGACCGTCGATTTCCGCCAGACGACGCAGCAACCGGCCAAGACCCCAGACGGCACCGTCCGGCGAAGTGCCGTGATACGCGTTGACGTTCTGGCCCAGCAGCGTGATCTCTCGTACCCCGGCCGCGGCCATGCGTTCGGCTTCGCTGACGATCTGTTCGACAGAGCGGGAGACTTCGGCCCCGCGCGTGTAGGGAACGACGCAGAAGGTGCAGAACTTGTCGCAGCCTTCCTGCACGGTCAGGAAGGCGGATGGCGGGCGTTTGAGAACCTGCTTTTCGGCACGTTCCGACAAGTGATTGAACTTGGCGTCGATATCGAACTCGGTCTCGACAACCTTGGAGCCTGCGCGGGCCTTTTCCAGAAGGGACGGCAGCTGATGATAGCTCTGCGGGCCCACCACAAGATCGACAATCGGCGCCCGGCGAGAAATTTCCTCGCCCTCCGCCTGCGCAACGCAGCCGGCGACACCCACCATCATGTCCTTGCCGGATTTAGCCCGCTCTTCCTTGACCTTGCGGATGCGGCCAAGCTCCGAATAGACTTTCTCGGCTGCCTTTTCACGAATATGGCAGGTGTTCAGAATGACAAGATCCGCGTCTTCCAGATCGTCCGTCGCCTCGAATCCTTCCGGTGCCAGCACATCGGTCATGCGCTCGCTGTCGTAGACGTTCATCTGGCAGCCATAGGTACGCACGAACACCTTGCGGGTGTTTCCGCCCTTGCGGGCGTCTGTCATATCGGCGGCGGAAACGACGGTGACGTTCGTTTCCATGTCTTGTTCAGGGCGGCTTGTCATTCGCTCCTCGTGGGGCTCCTCATGGCCTTGATACGCTGGCCTTTTTCAGGCGGCCGGATGTCGTGAATGTCGGTACCTTCATCGGGCAGTTCACCCGGCACAGGCACAGGATCGATCCGTCCTTCATGCCCGGGACCCGCGCCTGAGACCGGCGGCGGACGGCACCTTGCAAATTCAGGCGCCAGCTTTAGCGGTTTTTTCCGCGTTTGAGAAGAACTCGAGTGTCTCGATTTCGCTGAAATCTTCGGTGTCGACCGGCTTTTGCAGCAGCGAGGCTATCGTCATCGCCCGAACCTCCGTTTCCAGACGGCGGGTCAGGGCTTTCCGGTCTGTTGTCCGGTCAACCAGAACCGGCTCGCCCCAGCGCACCACCACGTCGAGCGCGCCGCGCGAAAAGATGCCCCACAGATGGCCGGCGAGTTCCATATCGCCATACCAGGCGACATGCGGCCGATGGGCCCGGCCCATCGGCAGGCCGTAGAAGCCCTGATAGGCGACCGAAAGCGGCTGCACCCAGACTTTCGAGGTTTCGTCCTCGCCGACCGCACGGGTGGCGGCGCCCAGTAGGGCCGAGCGAAACGGCAGGACGCAATTGCCGTCGTTGGAGGTCCCTTCGGCAAACAGGACCATCGCGTCGCCGGCAGCCATGCGATCGGCGATGGCATCGGCCACCTGGGCGGTTTCCGTGCGCCGGGTGCGATTGACGAACACCGTGCGCTGAAGCTTGGCGAACAGGCCGAAAATGGGCCAGCCGGAAACCTCGGACTTGGCGATGAAGGAGAGAGGCATCAGCGAGCCGACCACGGTGATATCGACCCAGGATGCGTGGTTGGAGGCGATCAGCAACGGCCGGTCCACTGCCGGGGCCCCGATCTGCTCGATCTTGATGCCCACAAGCCGGGTGGCGATCCGGTGCCAGAGCTGGGGCAGTTTTCGCTGCATCTTCAGCCCGAGCTTCACCGCCAGCCACTGAAGCGGGATCAGCACCAGCGAGACCAGCGTCAGAAGGAAGATGATAATCCCAGCCTTGAGCTCAGCCATCGCCCTGACTATCCTTCGGGGCATCGAGTGGGACGCCATAAAGTTCCAGCCGGTGATCGACCAGACGGTAACCCAGCTTCTTGGCGATGAATTCCTGCAAGGCCTCGATTTCCTCGTTGCGGAACTCGATGACCTGACCGGAGCGCAGATCGATCAGATGGTCGTGGTGCTCGTCCGGAACGGTTTCATAACGCGACCGGCCGTCACGAAAATCGTGCCGTTCGATCATGCCGGCGTCCTCGAACAGCTTCACCGTACGATAGACCGTCGAAATGGAAATGCCGGGATCGATCGCCACGGAGCGGCGGTAGAGTTCCTCGACGTCCGGGTGCTCGTCGGACGCGGCTTCGATGACGGAGGCAATGACGCGACGCTGTTCGGTCATGCGCATACCTTTTTCGATGCACAAGTCCGCTAGCGTTGATTGCCGCTCTTCCGCCATTGCGATGCCGTCCGCTGTCTGTTTCCGATACCGTATCCGTTTCCGCTACAGCGCTTAACCAAGATCGACGCGCATGACAAGCGCGGTGCCGTCTCCTCCACTGTCGCTGTAATAGCCTTTGCGGCTGCCGACTTCCTTGAAGCCGAGCGCCCGATACAGCAGCAGAGCCGGTTCGTTGGCTGCGTCCACTTCCAGAAAAAGATGTTTGCAACGTTCACCGTATAGCCGGAACAGGCCGGCTTCCATCAGCTTCTTGCCGATGCCACGGCCGCGCTGGCGCGGGTGAACCGCAATGGTGATGACTTCGGCTTCATCGGCAACGGTGCGCACGATCAGGAAACCAAGCGGTGCGCGCGTGCCATAGGGGCTCGCCCGGCGTGCCACCAGAAACATCGTTCCCGCGTGCGCTTTCATCCGTGCAAGCTCGTCCGTATTCCATTTGTGCTTGAAACAAAGCGCGTGGATGTCGGCAATCTTCGGTAGATCCTCGTCCAGCGCCTCTTCTATCACCGGCGGCTGGGTCCAGAACCACCAAAAACTCATTGCCGTTCTATCCTTCCCTTCGTTTGCGGCGTCGCATCGGGCGGCCGCAAATAGAGTGGCGAAGGGGATGACCTCGAAGGATCGGCGGAGATCCCCAGTTCCGCGACATCCCGAATACCCGGGAAAGTGCTGCGGGACAATATCGCGCTTTCCGGAAGTCCAAGCTCCCTCGCGATTTTTTCCGATGCCGATCCTGCCAATCTTATGTCCTTGGGCAAGTTCGCCGCAAGATCTGCGATGGTACGGACACCGGCTTCATCGGCAGCGGTGCCGGACGCATGATAAAGCTGGCAGTAGACCTCGTCTGCCTTTCCCGTCAGTGCCACCAGCACGGGACCGCCGTCATCCCCTGGTACGGCGGAACGGGCAATGGCTGCCAGTGTCGTTACGCCGACAACCGGCTTTCCGAGCACGAGACCAAAGCCGCGGGCAACCGCCAGTCCGACGCGAAGGCCGGTAAAGCTGCCGGGTCCGATGGTCACGGCAACGCGGTCGAGCTCGGAAAAGGTGGTGGACGACTCGGCCATGACCTCACCGATCATGTCCATCAGCTTCTCGGCATGGCCGCGGCCGATCTCCTCGCCGCACGCCTCGAAACACGCGGTTTCGACACCGTCGTCGAGAACGGCGGCGGCGCAATTGGCAAGGGCTGTATCGATGGCGAGGACGCGCATTCCGGTTTGGCTCATGGTTTTCGTGTCCCACATGCCACTACCCCGCCCCGGCCCGCGAGTCGAGCGGGGCTTTGGACCTAAGTCCAAAGGGGGGCTTGCCTTCCACAAAGAATGGGAGTCGAAAATATTAAAGGCCCGGACAAGAGGCCGGGCCTTTGAAATTCTTCAGGAATGCTCCGATCAGATCGGGCGGACTTCCTCGACTTCCGGAACGAAGTGACGCAGCAGGTTCTGGATGCCGTGCTGCAGTGTTGCCGTGGATGACGGGCAGCCGGCGCAGGCACCGCGCATGGACAGATAGACCACGCCTTCCTTGAAGCCCTTGAAGGTGATGTCGCCACCATCCTGCGCCACAGCCGGACGCACCCGCGTTTCCAGGAGTTCCTTGATGGTGCTGACAGTGTCCGCGTCACCTGCCTCGAAGAATTCTCCTTCCTCGATATTTTCCGCTTCGCTGGTAGCCATGACCGGCTGTCCGGACATGAACTGCTCCATGATCACGCCCAGGATGGCGGGTTTCATGTGCTGCCAGTCGGTTTCGTCCTTGGTCACGGTCACGAAGTCGTGGCCGAAGAAGACCGCCACCACGCCCGGCACGTCAAACAGTTTCTGTGCAAGAGGCGACACCCCGGCGTCGGTCCTGGAGCGGAAATCGTAGGTTCCCTCCGGCAGGACAACCCGTCCCGGCAGGAATTTCAGTGTCGCCGGATTGGGAGTGGCTTCGGTTTGAATGAACATCTTGTCTCGTCCTTGCGCTTCAGGTCGCGCCCATGTTGCCGGCTTCGTTTTGCGCCTCACCTCCATCGCAAAACGCCGATGAATGTTTCTAACGTATCTCTCGGCAGTTTGGAACCGTTAAAAACTAGATAGGTGCAGATCCTGCCTGGTCAAGCCGTCTTCTTGAATCCGGCAGCCCTGCGATCGCTCGTCAAGCCAGAGCGGCGATGGAATCATCATCCAGGTTACCCGGCACGATCGTCACCGGAATGGGGAAGGTTCCCGCGGATTTTCCGGCGATCGACGACACCAGAGGTCCCGGCCCTTCAGAGCCCGTGCTGGCCGCCAGGATCAGGATCGCGATGTCGGCATCCGCCTCGATCAGCTCCATGATCTCCTCGGCCTTTGTCCCTTCCCGCACCACCGATTCCGGTTCGGTACGGGCAACGGACCGCACGCGCTCGGCGGCTTTCGCAAGCGCCGCCTCGGCTTCTTCCTGGGCTTCCGCCCGCATGATGTCTTCAACCCCCAGCCAATGCTGGAAGTCGCCAGGCGCAATGATGAAGACCAGCGTCACGACGCCGCCGGTCCGGGCCGCCCGTTTTGCGGCATATACGATCGCCCGGTCACATTCGGGCGTCTCGTCGACCACGACCAGAAACTTCCGGCGGTGGCCTTCCTCGTTGCTTTTTCTGATAGCTACCATGGGCCGCATGCTGCCACCGGTCCGCGCACTCCGCAAGCGGCGAAATCGCCGCGCACGGAGCGCTCAACCGGTGTCTTTCCGCATGCCTCCTAGAGGATGAACTTCGACAGGTCGACGTTCTTGGCAAGGTCGCCGATGTTGTCGCGAACGAATTTGCCCGTGATCTCCACCTCTTCACCCGGACGGTCCGGCGCCGTGAAAGAAATCTCGTCGAGAATGCGCTCCATCACCGTCTGCAGGCGGCGGGCACCGATGTTCTCGACAGAGGCATTGAGATCAACCGCAATCGAGGCGATCTCGTCGATGGCATCCTCTGTAAAGTTCAGCGTGACCTTTTCCGTTTCCATCAGCGCCACATACTGCTTGATGAGGCTGGCTTCCGGTTCGGTCAGGATCGCGCGGAAATCGTCCTTGTCGAGCGCACGCAGCTCGACCCGGATCGGCAGGCGGCCCTGCAGCTCCGGCAAAAGGTCCGAAGGCTTGGCGACGTGGAATGCACCGGAAGCGATGAACAGGATGTGGTCGGTCTTGACCGGTCCGTGCTTGGTGGAGACGACCGTGCCTTCGATCAGCGGCAGCAGGTCACGCTGCACGCCTTCACGAGAGACATCGGCTCCCGCACGGCCTTCACGGGCACAGATCTTGTCGATCTCGTCCAGGAAGACGATGCCGGAATTCTCGACAAGTGAGATTGCCTCTTCCACCACCTTGTCGTCGTCGAGCAGTTTGTCGGATTCCTCGTTGATCAGGAGCTGGTAGCTGTCGCGAACGGTGGTGCGTTTGGTCTTGGTCTGGCCGCCGAACGCCTTACCCAGTAGATCGGAGACATTCATCACCCCGACGCTGGCACCCGGCATGCCCGGCAGATCAAAGCTCGGCATCTGTGCCTGGGCCCGGACCTCGACCTCGATTTCCTTCTCGTCCATCTCGCCGTTGCGCAGCTTGGTGCGGAAGCTGTCCCGGGTTGCCGGGCTTGCGTTCTTGCCGACCAGCGCATCCAGCACGCGTTCCTCGGCCAGCATGTGTGCCTTTGCCTTCACCGCTTCGCGCTTCTGGTCACGCACCAGCGTAATGCTGGCTTCCACCAGATCACGGACAATCTGCTCCACGTCGCGGCCGACATAGCCGACCTCTGTGAACTTGGTGGCTTCCACCTTGGTGAAGGGGGCATTTGCCAGCTTTGCCAGACGGCGGGAAATCTCGGTCTTGCCGACGCCTGTCGGGCCGATCATCAGGATGTTCTTCGGCAGAACTTCCTCGCGCATCTGGCCTTGCAGCTGCTGGCGGCGCCAGCGGTTGCGCAATGCAATTGCGACCGCGCGCTTGGCATCTTTCTGGCCGACGATGTAGCGGTCGAGTTCGGAAACGATCTCACGCGGAGAAAAATCGGACATTGTTTAAGACACGCCTTCTTTACTTACGAGTTCCATCAGCAGGCAGTCGCCGGTGCGTCCCAGAAGCGCTTCGATCTCCTGAAAGCCCGCCTTGCGATAAGCCTTCAGGGCCCTGAGATTGGCCGGATCCGGATCGATGATGATCCGCTCGTGACCCTCCTCGCGCAACTGGCGGACAAACGCCTGCAAAGTTCTTGTTCCAAGTCCCCGGGACAGATCTTCCTCGAATGCAATCGAGAGGTCGACACCGACGGCCTCGGCCGGCAGCCGCTCCAGCCAGGGATAATCCGCCGCAAATGCGCTTCCCTGCTGATCGCCGACAAACCAGACCTGGATATAGCCCTTGTCGATACCGTCTTCCTGGAAGATGAAGGGCCGGGTCGTATCCCTGCCTTCGACCATGTCCCGGATGTTGCTCAACTCTTCGTCCGGATCGCCCCACCATTGCCGCCAGTGCGGCCGCGCCAACCAATTCGCCAGCATGGGCAAATCGTCGGCGGTGACGGGGCGAAACGAAATCATCGGCCCTTACTCGGCCGTATCCAGCGACTCGACCGTCACGCTGGCGTTCGTGTAAACGCAGATTTCGGCTGCAACCGCCATCGCCTTGCGGGCTATGGTTTCTGCGTCATAGTCGGTATCTGCCAGGGCACGTCCGGCCGCAAGTGCATAGTTGCCGCCAGAACCGATACCCATGACACCCCCTTCGGGCTCCAGAACGTCGCCGGTACCGGTCAGCACCAGCGACACGTTCTTGTCGGCCACCAGCATCATCGCTTCCAGCCGGCGCAGATAGCGGTCGGTCCGCCAGTCCTTGGCAAGTTCCACGCAGGCGCGCATCAGCTGGCCGGGGTACTGTTCCAGCTTCGCTTCAAGGCGCTCGAACAGGGTGAAGGCATCGGCGGTTGCGCCGGCAAAACCGGCAATAACCTCACCCTTGGCCAGCAGGCGTACCTTGCGGGCGGTGTGCTTGATCACGGTCTGGCCGAGGGAGACCTGGCCGTCACCGGCGATCACCACCTTGCCACCCTTGCGCACCATCATGATCGTCGTACCGTGCCACTGGGCCGGTTCGCGCGTTTCGCTCATTCAATCCTCTTGGCAATCTTCATGGTCATCTTGTCTGCCGCCCTATGTAGGCGGCAAATCCGGTATTTCCAAGCAGTCAATGGGATGCGGCCTTGTTGAGCCGGGTTATGAAGCCGGCCGAAATCGGCTCAAGACACACATTTTCAGGGCGATTTCTGCCGGCAATTCGAAGCCTCAGTGCGACATCTCGATCCGGGTTGCCCGCAAAAGTGCGTCCACCAGCTTGTCGAGCTGGCCGCCTGCCCGTTCATCGGAAAGTTCGCCCTTGTCGTCAAACGCGCCCGCCGCCTTGGGTACGGCCACCATCTGCGGCAGGACCATTGCTCCAAGGCCGACTTCCAGAATGGTGCGCATGCCGATCAGACCGCGCATGCCGCCGAACGCGCCGGTCGAAGCTGCACCGAGCGCAAAGACCTTGGTCTTGTAGGGATCGCCCGGTTCCTTCACGCGGCTGATCCAGTCCAGGGTGTTTTTCAGCAGCGGCGAGATGCCGGCGTTGTATTCCGGACAGGACAGAAAAATACCATCCTGCGCCAGGAACAAGCGTTTGAGTTTCCTGGCATTTTCAGGAACGCCATTCGTATCCTCCAGATCGCCGTCGTAGATCGGCAACGGATAGTCCTTCAGCGACAGATGCGTCACCTGAGCATCCAGGATCGCAAGTTTCTTGGCGGCCAGCGCCGTCAGTCTGCCGTTGAAGGAACCGCTTCGGACCGAGCCCGAGCAAACGAGGATCTTCGGATTGCGCATCAGAACCTACCCTACAAATGTCCGGCTCGCGCGTAGCACCGCGATGAACCGCCTGAGAGCAAGTTTAGGGCGCTTTTCGGGAAATGGGAGTGCTTCCTGCCCGCTGTCCCCTGCCGTCTGAGCCCTCAATGGGCCTTGCGGTAAACCCAGACGCGTGCCGGAGGCAGGTTTTTCCAGACCCAGTCCGAACTGAAGACGGAGACAGAGCGGTTGTCCAGCTTCACCGGAGCGACCAGCCCGTAGGAAAACTGGATGAAGGGCGCGCCCGGTTTCAGAATTTCCAGAGCTTCCGCCAGCAGCGCCTTGCGGACCGTTTCCGGTCGCGTCAGCAGCGGCAGGGACGAGACGATGCCGTCAAGCGAATGACGCTGGTCTTCCGCAGCCGACAGCGTATCGCCGGCGCGCGAAAGGGTGGCGCCAAGGGCGTAGGCATCACCCTGGACAATTTTCAGGCCGGGGTATCTGCGGGTCAGCAGTTCGCAAAATTCCGGGCAATACTCGATGAGCCTGAGCTGCTGGGAGGAAAATCCACGGTCCAGAATCGCCTTCGTGACGACGCCGGTTCCCGGCCCGAGTTCCACAACCCTTGAATGGGGACGCGGTGTCAGAAAGGACGCCATCTTGGCGGCGAGCTCTGGCCCGGAAGGGGCGACGGCACCGGTTCGAAGCGGGTTCTGAGCCCAGGAACGGATGAATTTGACTTCATCGAGCACCTTCGCCCGAACGGCACTTGCCTTCTCAAGCTTTTCCCGAAAAGCTTCCCGGCGCGAGCTATTGCGTTTCAGCATCTTTCCTCACTCACATCCCCCATGCGGGGAATATAGGAGTGATTGCAATAAGATGCCATGGGCAAGCGCACATATTGCACGCATACGTCACCCTTTGCAGACTGCTTATGCACCGAGATTATCGATGAAATCCTTCACCTTGGAGAAAAACCCAGCCGATTCCGGGTGGTTTTCACCGGAGGATTCCTTCTCGAATTCCGCCAGAAGCTCACGTTGGCGTCGGGTCAGATTGGTCGGTGTTTCGACCGTGACCTGAATATACATGTCGCCGTGCTGGCTGGAACGCATGATGGGCATGCCCTTGCCGCGCAACCGGAACTGCTTTCCGGTCTGAGTGCCTTCGGGCACCTTCACGCGGCTGGTAGACCCTTCGACCGTCGGCACGTCGAACTGACCACCCAGGGTCGCGGTCGACATGGAAATCGGCACGCGGCAGTAAAGATCGGCGCCGTCGCGCTGGAAAAGCTCGTGCGGCCTTATGGAGAGGAAGATATAGAGATCGCCCGCGGGGCCACCGCGCACGCCTGCTTCACCTTCACCTGCCAGCCGAATACGAGTTCCGTCCTCGATACCGGCCGGAATGTTGACCGACAGCGTGCGCTCCTGGGTCTTGCGTCCGGAGCCGCTACAGCTTTCGCACGGATCGGTAATCACCTGGCCGCGTCCCTGACAGCTTGGACAGGTGCGTTCCAGCGTGAAGAAGCCCTGCGCGGCACGCACACGGCCTGCCCCGCCACAGGTGCGGCAGGTCGTCGGGCTGGTTCCGGGCTTTGCGCCCGAACCGGAGCAGTCGTCGCAGGTAACGCTGGTGGGAACCTCTATCTCCACCGTCTTTCCGGTGAAGGCATCCTCCAGCGTGATATCCAGATTGTAGCGCAGGTCCGCACCGCGCTCGCGTCCGCCCGACCGGCGGCCACCGCCGCCACCCATGCCGAAGAATTCCTCGAAGATATCGGACATGGTGGAGGAAAAGTCGTGGGCACCGGCACCGCCGCCGCCAAAACCACCGTTTTCGAAGGCCGCATGGCCGAAACGGTCATAGGCCGCACGCTTCTGGCTGTCCTTCAGCGTGTCATAGGCCTCGTTGACTTCCTTGAACTTGGCTTCGGCGGCCTCGTCGCCCGGATTGCGGTCCGGGTGAAATTGCATGGCCATCTTGCGGTAGGCGCTTTTCAGCGCTTTTTCGTCCGCCTCACGCGAAACACCCAGCACCTCATAGAAATCACGTTTCGACATCAAGATCTTCCGGTCTTGTTGTTGCACCGCTGGCGGCCTGGCAAATGCCGGCGCCAATTACGGCGAAGGCGCCGCGCACAAGTGCCCTTTCATCAGGCAGTCGAGCGACCGGCGCCAGGATTGGACCAGCCAGCCGAAACCCGGCTGGCTGATATTTTTCGGTTATGCGGATTTTTTGTCGTCGTCTTCTTTGACTTCTTCAAAATCCGCATCAACGACATCGTCTTCGGCCTTGGCTTTCGGATCGGCTTCCTCGCCGTCTTCTGCCTGGGCGTCAGCCTGAGCTGCCTGATACATGGCTTCGCCAAGTTTCATGGAAGCTTCTGCCAGAGCCTGGGTCTTGGCCTTGATGTCTTCCAGGTCTTCACCTTCAAGAGCAGACTTCAGGGAGGCAAGCGCGGTCTCGATCGCGGACTTGTCGTCCTCGGAAACCTTGTCGCCATAGTCCTTCAGGGACTTGTCGGTGGAATGGACCAGGGATTCGCCCTGGTTCTTGGCTTCCACCAGTTCCTTCCGCTTCTTGTCCTCATCGGCGTGGGATTCAGCGTCCTTGATCATCTGGTCGATGTCGCTGTCGCTGAGGCCGCCGGAGGCCTGGATGCGGATCTGCTGTTCCTTGCCGGTGCCCTTGTCCTTCGCGGACACGTTGACGATACCGTTGGCGTCGATGTCGAAGGTGACTTCGATCTGCGGAACGCCGCGCGGTGCCGGCGGCAGGCCGACCAGGTCGAACTGACCGAGGATCTTGTTGTCCGCAGCCATTTCGCGCTCACCCTGGAAGACACGGATGGTCACGGCCGTCTGATTGTCTTCAGCGGTCGAGAACACCTGGCTCTTCTTGGTCGGGATCGTCGTATTGCGGTCGATCAGACGGGTGAAGACACCGCCAAGCGTTTCGATGCCGAGCGACAGCGGGGTCACGTCGAGCAGCAGAACGTCCTTGACGTCGCCCTGCAGAACGCCGGCCTGGATCGCAGCGCCCATGGCCACGACTTCGTCCGGGTTCACACCCTTGTGCGGATCCTTGCCGAAGAAGGTCTTCACGGTTTCCTGGATCTTCGGCATGCGGGTCATGCCGCCGACCAGAACCACTTCGTCGATTTCACCGGGAGCAAGACCTGCGTCCTTCAGAGCGGCTTTCATCGGCTCGATGGTGCGCTTGACCAGATCCTCAACCAGCGACTCGAACTTGGCGCGGGTGAGTTTCAGCGTCAGGTGCTTCGGACCGGAAGCGTCCGCCGTGATGAACGGCAGGTTGATTTCGGTCTGGGAAGAGGACGACAGTTCGATCTTCGCCTTTTCCGCAGCTTCCTTCAGGCGCTGCAGGGCCAGCTTGTCGTTCTTCAGGTCGATGCCCTGGTCCTTCTTGAACTCGGACGCGAGGTAGTCGACGAGAACCATGTCGAAGTCTTCACCGCCGAGGAAGGTGTCGCCGTTGGTGGACTTCACTTCGAAGACACCGTCGCCGATTTCCAGGACGGAAACGTCGAACGTACCGCCACCAAGGTCGTAGACCGCGATGGTTTTGCCGTCGTTCTTGTCGAGACCGTAGGCAAGCGCTGCTGCCGTCGGCTCGTTGATGATGCGCAGGACTTCAAGACCCGCGATCTTGCCGGCATCCTTGGTTGCCTGGCGCTGCGCGTCGTTGAAGTATGCCGGAACGGTGATGACCGCCTGGGTCACTTTTTCGCCGAGATAGCTCTCTGCGGTTTCCTTCATCTTCTGAAGGATGAAAGCGGACACCTGGGACGGGGAGTATTTGTCGCCGTTGGCTTCCACCCATGCGTCGCCATTGTCGGCCTTGACGATTTCGAACGGGACAAGCTTCTTGTCCTTGTCGACGGTCGGATCGCTGTACCGGCGACCGATCAGGCGCTTGACTGCAAAAAGGGTGTTGGTCGGGTTCGTGACCGCCTGGCGTTTTGCCGGCTGGCCGACGAGACGCTCGCCATCGTCGGAGAAGGCCACCATCGACGGGGTGGTGCGGGCGCCTTCTGCGTTTTCAATTACCTTGGAATCCTTGCCGTCCATGACGGCGACGCACGAGTTCGTCGTGCCGAGGTCGATACCAATGACCTTTGCCATATCTGCCTCTCTTTCTAGCAAACCGGATAGACCCAAAAAGGCGTCATTCCGGCTCCTCTCAGTTGGGTTCCGGGTTCCCCCGGACATCGCGCCAGAACGCTAGGCTCATGATTTGGCGCGAAGCTTGACCGCTATATAGGTGGATGAAACTTTGCCTGCAAGACATCTGTCCACTGACATTTCACAGACCTTCCGTTCTTCGCCGATATTTCTTCCCAGATCGTTACCAGCATTGTCAGCTTTGCGAATTCCACATGCAATCGGCACATGGAGGCGAGGTTTTGCTCAAACCTTGCAGACAATACGGTTAACATCGCCCCGTCACCGCAATGGCAACGCGGAAAGGAGACCCGAATTGCGAGATCCCAGCCTCTGGAATCGGCTTCAAGCCTGCCACCCGGACGATGTGGAAGCGGATTTCCCGTTCTCCGCGCGCCTTGCCCGAGACAATGGCTGGAGCAAAAGCTTTGCGGGACGGGTCGTTGTCGAATATCTGCGGTTTGCCTATCTCAGCCGGCTTGGTGAAGGCATCGTGACGCCGAGCGACGAAGTGGACCAGGCCTGGCATCTGCACCTGACCTACACCAGACATTACTGGGGCCCATTCAAGGAAGCGCTCGAAGGTCCGCTGCATCACATGCCGACAAAAGGCGGCCCGGAACAGGAAGTCCGGTTCCGGCAGGCCTATGCAAGAACGCTCCGGCTCTACCGGTCGGAATTCGGCGACCCGCCTGTGGACATCTGGCCACCGGAGGAAATCCGGTTCGGCAAGGCGCCGGGCTTTGTCCGCGTGAATGCGCAGGATGTGTGGATCATCCGCAAGCCGGACTGGCCGAACCAGCTCGCAAGACTGGCCGGGAAGGTTGCGAATGCGCCCACCGCCGTCCACTGCGCCCTGCTGGCCGTCATGTCACTGCTTCTGGGCACCAGGCTGGCCTTTGCCCATGGCGAGGCGCAAGGCGATACCCTCATCGAGCGACTGCGCAACATGGTCTGGCACTGGGCCACCATGCACACGGCCGAATTCCTTATTTCCCTGTTCATCATCGCCGTAGTGCTGATCATCCTCTTCAAGAAATCGACCGGTGGAAATTCTTCCGGATGCAGTTCAGGCTGCGGCACCAGCAGCAGCGGTGACGGAGGCGGCGGTGGCAGCTCCGGCTGCAGCGGTTGCGGTGGGGGCGACTGACGACCGGCGAAAATTGACCATGCAGGAAATTCCCATAAACGGCCTGAGCGGGCTTTACTATCTGCCGGGTTATTTCGACCGCGAGGGCCAGGAACAGCTCCTGGCACATATTCGTGCGATCGTCGCCGAAGCGCCCTTGTTTCAGCCGGTGATGCCGAAAACCGGAAAGCCCTTTTCGGTGCGCATGAGCAACTGCGGGCCGCTCGGCTGGGTGTCGGATATCCAAGGCTATCGCTACCAGCCCGCGCACCCCGAAACCGGCCGGCCATGGCCGGCCATGCCGGATGCCTTGACGCACCTTTGGAAGGAAGTTGCCGGCACGGCGCCACCACCCGAAGCCTGCCTGATCAATTTCTATGATCCCAACGCCCGCATGGGCCTGCACCAGGACAGGGATGAACAGATGTTCGAAGCCCCGGTCGTCTCGATTTCCCTCGGAGACACTGCGACCTTCCGTGTTGGCGGCGTGAACAGGAAGGATCCGACCAAATCCTTCCGCCTTCAATCCGGTGATGTCGTCGTACTTGGCGGTGAGGCTCGACTGGTCTTTCACGGTATCGACCGCGTGTTAAAGGGAACTTCGACGCTTTTGAAAAACGGCGGCCGGATCAACCTGACCCTTCGGCGGGTCACGGCGGAATAGAAATGCGGGATCAACCAGTCAGCCAACTCGAGACGGTTTTTATCGTTCTGCCAGGAAGTCCGGATTGCACCGCTGATTGTCTTGAAGGCACAAATTCATGAACGTGAACATCGCTCATTTGAAGACGCTCAAGCCGGTATCAATCGAGGAATTGGAAAAGATGCATACCGGCAGGCTTCTCAGCCGCTTGAAGCGCTTGAGAAGCTTGCACGCCACATTTGAAGCCAGCGACTGGCTGCTTGAGGAGCGCAATGCGGTCGAGCAAGCCGGACTGATTGCCTTCAAGAATACTGAACTTTGGTCAACCGCCTTTGAAGAAGTGAAGCGACTGCTTGCACAACGGGAACACTTGCCTCGTGGCGGCAAGGCACGCAGGCAGAGCGCTGCCCACAAAAAGCAGAACAGATAGGTTTCCAACCTCCGGGTTTGCTTGAAAATGGGCTTCTTCTGCGGCCTTTCGGCATACGCCATCAGGCTTCACGATAAGTCGCCTCGAAGCTCACCGGAAAATTTACCGAGCGGGCGATGAAGCAGACCTTGTGGATCTCGTGGTGGATCGCATCGGCCGTTGCCAGGTCCGTGCCCTTGGGCACGGTGATGACCGGCTTCAGCACAGCGCGCAGAAAACGGCCAGCACCCGAGGGCTCGGTTTCCCCCGTCGCTTCCGGCGCGTCCTCGTATCCCATGACGGCAATGCCAGCATCGCTTGCCAGATGCAGGTACCAGAGCATATGGCAGCTCGCCAGGGAGGACAGGAGCAAGTCCTCCGGATTATGGAGCGTGGGATTTCCGCCCAGTAGCGGGTCGTTCGAACAGGAGACCGGAGGCTTTCCAGCCGTTCGTATCTCCCAGGTTCGGTCATAGGACCTGTAACTCTTCGTCCCCTCGCCCCGGTTTCCCGTCCAGTGGATGAGGGATGTGTAGCCGTGCTCTTTGCTCATGCTTCCTCCGAAATGTATACATTTATACATTTTTGATTTACAGGCTGCTGTCAAGGCTCTATTGAAATTTCGGGAGGCGCCATGTCCGCAGAAAAAATCGCAGCCACGCTCGAAACCGATATCGTCTCCGGGATCTTCCGGCCGGGTGAGGAACTGAAACAGGGAGAGCTTGCTGCTCGCTTTTCGGTCAGTCGCATTCCCGTGCGCGATGCCCTGCAGCTGATGGCCGCCCGGGGCCTGATCGACCTTGAGCGCAATCGACGGGCTCGAGTGATCAGTCTTACCCACGCGGAGATTGATGAGGTCTACCATCTGCGCGTGCTTCTGGAGACCGATTGCCTGCGGCAATCAATCCGGCGGCTGGAAGCAGACGATCTTGCGAAGATTGGAGCAGCCCTTGCCCACTCCAGCATCGACGCGGCAACCAACAGTTGGGCCGACGGCGACTGGGCCTTTCACAAGAGCCTTTACATGCCTGCAAGACGCCCAAGAGAGCTGGCAATGATCGAGGATCTTCGACGGACCTGCCGCATTCATATTGCCGGCTACGGCGTCCTGCCGACACTCACCGACAGGTGGCTGAAGGACCATGAAGACCTGGTGGCAGCGATGAAGTCACGCGCGGGGGACCAGGCGGCAGACATTCTGGCCCGCCATATCGCGGACGCGCGACAGACATTGCTGCAAGCAATGCCCGGCTGAACCTTCAGAGTGCCAGCCGAGCCTCAGAAAAGCATGTAGGTCGCCACGACCGCGCAGGCGGCAATGACCCACAAGGCAACCCGCCCCGAGCGGGTGTGACGTGCCTCTGCACGGCCAATTGCTTCTGCGGTCTCGTCGTCGAACCTGAGGCCGCCCTGTGTCATCCTTTCCAGCTCTTCCGACATCCGACCGATCCTGTCGGCAAAGAGCGGCATGTCGTTGGCGATGCGCGCCAGTGCCGACAGCGCATCACCGGCATCACGCAGTTTGCCGACCGGACCAAGGTTGTCCTTGATCCAGGTGCCGACAACAGGTTCCGCCGTCCGCCACATGTCGAGATTGGGATTGAGCGAACGCGCCACGCCTTCGACCACGACCATGGTCTTCTGCAACATGATCAGCTGGGTCTGGGTGCTCATCTCGAAGAGTTCCGTCACTTCGAACAGCTGGGTCAGCAGGCGGGCCATGGAGATTTCGCTGGCATCGTGACCGTGGATCGGCTCGCCGATGGCACGGATCGCCTGGGCGAACATGTCGACATCCTGATGCGCGGGCACATAGCCGGCCTCGAAATGCACCTCCGCCACCCGTCGGTAGTTGCGGGTGATGAAGCCGAACAGGATTTCTGCCAGGAACCGGCGTTCGCGCTTGTTGAGACGGCCGATGATGCCGAAGTCGACGGCAACCAGGGTGCCGTCGGGCTCAACGAAGAGATTGCCCTGGTGCATGTCTGCATGAAAGAAGCCGTCGCGCAGTGTGTGGCGCAGGAAGCTCTGGATGACGGCAGCCCCCAGCGCTTCCAGGTCATGGCCATCTTCCTTGAGGCCCTCGACGTCCGACATCTTGCGGCCGTCGATCCATTCCATGGTCAACACGCCCTTGGCGGTGCGCAGCCACTCGACAGCCGGAACGCGGAATCCCGGATCTTCAGCGGTGTTCTCGGCCATTTCCGACAGCGCCGCGGCCTCCAGACGGAAGTCCATTTCCATCGCGACCGACTGGGCCAGCGTATCCACGACCGCAACCGGCCGAAGGCGCCGCGAGGGCGGATGGAACCGTTCGGCCAGGCGGGCGACGAGGTAGTAGCTTTCGAGATCGCGCTGGAAGCGGCGGGAAACGCCCGGCCGCAGCACCTTGACCGCAACCTTTCGCTCCGTGCCGTCCTGATCGAGGATCACGGCCGGATGAACCTGGGCAATCGAGGCAGCGGCAACGGCTTCGCCGAAGGACACGAAGACCTCATCGAGCGGCTTGCCAAGCTGCTCGGCTACCGCGGCGCAGGCCGCATCATGATCGAACGCCGGCAACCGGTCCTGAAGGGCTGACAGTTCGCGTGCGGCTTCCTTGCCGACCACATCGGCCCGGGTCGCCAGGAACTGGCCAAGCTTCACATAGGACGGCCCAAGCTTGTTCAGCGCGTCGGACAGGCGAAGGTCTGCCCGCTTGTTGCGAACCGACCGACGCTCCAGAAGCCGCGCCATGGCAATGGCAAACCGAGGCCCGGCCGGCAGGTCCGGAAGCGAAACGAGGCCGAAAACGCCCTCGCGCGCCATCACGAAACCCGCCCGCGCCAGGCGGAGAAAAGGCATCACGGGAAGGGCCATGTATCAGAGTTTCCAGCCGTAATGCAGGGCGGCGATACCGCCGGAGTAGTTGCGGTAGCCGACACGCTCGAACCCGGCTTCGCGGATCATGTCCGCAAAACGTTCCTGGTTCGGGAAATTGCGGATCGATTCCACCAGATACTTGTAAGGGTCACCGTCCCCTGTCACCCAGCGGCCCATGGCCGGGATCGCGTTGAAGGAAAAGGTGTCATAGACCTTGTCGAGCATCGGCACGTCGACTTCGGAGAACTCCAGACACATGAAGCGGCCACCCCGTTTCAGAACCCTGCGCGCTTCCCGCAGCGCCTTGGGAATATCCGGCACGTTGCGAATGCCGAATGCGATCGTATAGGCATCGAAACTCTTGTCGGGAAACGGCAGCTCCTCGGCATTGCCCTGGCTGAAGGTGATGAGATCCGACAGACCTGCCTTTTCGGCCCGGTCGCGGCCGACGCCGAGCATGCTTTCGTTGATGTCGCACACCACGGCACGGGCCGTGTCGTTGGACCGGCGAACCACGCGGGTGGCGATATCGCCGGTTCCGCCGGCCACATCCAGCAGCCGCCAGTTGGAGGCAGCTGTCTTGGGCGGTGCCAGGAACGAGACCATGGCATCCTTCCAGACCCGGTGAAGGCCGCCGGACATGAGGTCGTTCATGAGGTCGTAGCGCTCGGCAACCTTGTGAAACACATCGTCCACCAGTGCCTGCTTTTGCCCTTCGGCAACCTTGGTGAAGCCGAAACTGGTCGGCATTTCTTCCGGTGCGCGGTTCGACCTGGCCGAATGCCCCTGTGCCTGTTGCGTCATGAAAGCGCCTCCAAGATCACCCCGCGCCGCGACAAGACTGCCAGGCGGCGGCGGGTTCGATCACTTCTTACCCGTTGGACAAGCCACCTGTTGAAAGAGCTGGCGGATTGCCGTTTCGAAACTATCTTCAAAGTGCGCCGGACCATAGTACAAGCCATTGGCGAGCGCTATCTGTGCCGGCCACCAAAAACCATATGCCGCAGGCCTATAGCCTGCCATGACAGCGGATACCAGACCCCTCATGCCCGAACTCCCGGAAGTCGAAACCGTCAAGCGCGGCCTTGCCCCCACTTTCGAAGGGGCTCTGATTGCCAAGGTCGACCAGAACCGGCCGGACCTGCGCTTTCCTTTTCCGGACGGTTTCGCCGACCGATTGACCGGACGAAGGCTGACCGTGCTGTCTCGCCGGTCGAAATACCTGTTGGGCGATGTCGACAGCGGCGATGTGCTGGTCATGCACCTTGGCATGTCTGGATCGTTCCGGATCGAAAACGATCTTTCCGCGGATACGCCAGGCGCCTTTGCCCATGCGCGCAGCAAGGACCCGAAACACGACCACGTCGTCTTCCATCTGGAGACCGTTGACGGCGGGCGAGCCCGGATCGTCTACAACGACCCGCGCCGGTTCGGCTTCATGGATCTCATTGCCCGTCCCTTGCTCGCAGACCATCCCTTTTTCCGTGAGCTCGGCCTGGAGCCTCTCGGCAACGACCTGGGCGGCGAAACACTGGCGCGGCTTTTCAATGGCCGGAAGACACCGCTGAAGGCGGCCCTGCTCAACCAGAAACTGATTGCGGGCCTTGGCAACATATATGTGTGCGAAGCGCTCTGGCGCACCGGGCTCAGCCCGGAACGGGCTGCCGACACGCTGGTGACGAAAACAGGCAAGCCGACAAAAAAGGCGGAAGAACTGGCCGCCAATATCCGCGCCACCCTGGAAGACGCCATCCGGGCGGGCGGGTCCTCGCTGCGCGATCACACCCAGGCGGACGGCACACTTGGCTACTTTCAGCACTCGTTTGCCGTCTACGACCGCGAAGGCGAGGCCTGCCGGACACCAGGCTGCAAGGGTACCGTCGCCCGGCTGGTCCAGTCCAACCGGTCAACCTTCCACTGCCCGGCCTGCCAGAGCTGACTTGTCCTATCGGTCAAGCTTGCCAGACCCGCCCGACCTCGGGTAGGCATTGCCGGTGAAGTACACGTCCAGGAAACCGCAGGCACCAGGAGCCGGGCTCGAAAAAGACCTGGTCATCCGGCCCGCCGCGGTTTCCAGCACTGGGAGCGGGCAACATGGGATATGAGAACATCCGCGTCGAAAAACGCGGAAAAGTCGGTCTGATCACTCTGGACCGGCCGAAAGCCTTGAATGCACTCAATTCGGCCCTGATTGCCGAACTCGGCACGGCGCTTGACGGGTTCGATGCGGACGAGCGGATCGGCTGTATCGTCATCACCGGCTCGGAAAAGGCCTTTGCCGCCGGTGCCGACATCAAGGAAATGCAGCCGCACAATTTTTCGTCCGCCTATCAGACGGACCTGATCACGCCCTTCGACCGGGTTTCGCGCAACCGCAAGCCGATCATCGCCGCCGTGGCGGGTTATGCGCTTGGCGGCGGCTGCGAGCTGGCCATGCTGTGCGACTTCATCATCGCCGCGGACACGGCCAAGTTTGGCCAGCCGGAAATCACGCTCGGCGTTATTCCGGGCGCTGGCGGCACTCAGCGTCTGACGCGGTTCGTCGGCAAGTCCAAAGCCATGGAAATGGTCCTGACCGGCCGCATGATGGACGCGGAAGAAGCCGAGCGCAGCGGTCTCGTCAGCCGCATCGTGCCGGCGGACGACCTGCTTGAAGAAGCGCTGAAGGCCGCTGAAAAGATCGCCGATTTCTCTCTGCCGGTCGTCATGATGGCCAAGGAAAGTGTCGACCGGGCCTATGAAACCACCCTGTCGGAAGGCGTTCGCTTCGAACGGCGCGTGTTCCAGGCCCTCTTTGCCCTGGAAGACCAGAACGAAGGCATGAGCGCCTTCACCGAGAAACGTACGCCGCAGTTCCGGAACAAATAAACTACGGCGTTCAACGATAAAGCCGTTGACGGCGTCCGAAAGCGCGATTATAAGCAGCGCCCAATCGGTGGCGGTTTTCCGCCGCCGTTGTTTTTTGATCGGGTCTTGCAGCTTTGGCTCCCTTGTCCCGATCGCCACCGGACACTAGTCCCAATTACCGATCAGGATAGAGCCCATGGCCAACACACCATCGGCCAAGAAGGCGGCCCGCAAGATTGCCCGCCGGACGGCCACGAACAAAGACCGTCGCAGCCGCGTGCGCACGTTCCTGCGCAAGGTTGAGGAAGCAATTGCTTCCGGCGATCAGGCCGCTGCAAACGAAGCCTTCAAGGTTGCGCAGCCGGAAATCATGCGCGCTGCCGGCAAAGGCACGATGCATGCCAACACGGCCTCCCGGAAGGTTTCCCGCCTCAATGCCCGTATCAAGGCACTCAGCGCGTAACCGACCCGTCATACGACCGTTAAAAAGACCCGGCCACAGTGCCGGGTTTTTTTTAGCCACGCAATTTTGTGGATGACGAAATTTGACAACTCATACGCGCAATATTGCAATTTCTACCGAGTATAATAGTGTCAGGAAAAACGTTTATTTTTCAGATATTTACGCACATGTACCATTGAGAGAAGGCGATCAATCCGGATTCGATACGAGTCAAGCTATCAGTTCCGAAATTTTTTTTGAAATTGTTGTTTTTGAAATGTGACAGGGCGCTTCAGAGCGAAAAGTCATTGCGGTAAAACACATTTGCTCGCTCGCCAGCAGGGGCCAAAAACACAGTGACGCGGGGGGAGAAACCGGCACTTTCCGCCATTCGCAAAAACCCGCTGTTGCCCCTTCGGTCGCGGTCTGTATATTAACAATACGGCTGGCGGGTAAGACCAGCGACCAACTTAAAGACGGTGCTTGGAAAACAATGAAAAAGTTAAACCGGACCATCGCTGAGCACATCAAATCCAGTTCACGGAATGAATACGTTAGCGTATTCGAACACTCGGGCATTTAGCCTGAAGTAACCTACTTCTTTCTCAAGAAAATCTTGAAGAATACTTTTGATCAATAGCGTCACGCTATTGAAGGGGGCGGCTTTGCAATTTCAGGGTGGATATGCAGGAAATGTGACTGCGCAGGAGGCCTTTGACGGTCTTGCCGAGCAGCAGGAAGCAATTCTTGTCGACGTGCGCACACAGGCCGAATGGTCCTTTGTCGGGGTGCCGGACCTCCGTCCGCTCGGCAAGGAGCCGATCCTGGCCGAATGGCAGAGCTTTCCGTCGACCGGACCCAATCCGGCATTCGCGGAATCGGTTTCTGATGTTCTCGTCAAAAAAGGACTTGACCGGAACGCGCCAATCTATTTCTTGTGCCGCTCCGGAGCACGGAGCCAGGCAGCTGCGATCGCCCTGACGCAGGCCGGCTTCACGCAGTGCTTCAATATCTCCGATGGTTTCGAGGGCCCACTCGGCCCGGATGGCCACCGTGGGACCCAGTCCGGCTGGAAGGCCGCCGGATTGCCCTGGATTCAAAGTTAGTTACCCTGCCCATCGACAGGGTCAGGTGAAGGGAGATTTTCCTTCGCCATATAAATAACCGTCCCAAAAGGGACATTATAATGCTGCAAAAGCAGCAAGGCGTCGAAGAACGGCTGTGGCGGACTGTTCTTCACATTTACAGGAGGCAGATGACATGCAGGTTCAGGAGGCAGGCGGCTCCGAACAGTGGAAACGGGTGAAGAAGCAGCTTCGCGCAGAATTGGGCGATGATGTTTTTACCAGCTGGTTTGCACGTGTAGACCTCGAGGAACATCAGGACGGCACCGTTCGTCTGTCTGTTCCGACCCGGTTTTTGAAGCAGTGGATTCAGAACAATTACAACGATCAGCTGATGGGTCTCTGGCAGCGTGAATGTGACAACGTTCACCGCATCGAACTGACGGTACGCGGCGCAATCCGCCCACGTCAGACCCCGATTGCCAAGCCGAGCCTCGCAGCACCCCAGGGCAGCAAGCCGGCGGCTGCAGAAACCCGTTCCGACGCACTTTCCGACGCGGCACAGGTAACCCGGGCCCAGGCGGCAACCGCGGCTCTCGGCCGAGGCGAGACCAGCTCGGACAACGCTCGTGACGTCCTGCAAGGTGCGGCGCTCGATCCGAAATACACATTCGAGACCTTTGTCGAAGGCGAGTCCAACAACCTGGCCCTGGCTGCGGCCCGGCAGGTTGCTGCCGGCGGCGCGGTCACATTCAATCCGCTTTACCTGCATGCCTCCGTCGGTCTGGGCAAGACCCACCTGATGCAAGCCGTGGCCGCAAAGGCACGGGCGTCCGGTCGCAAGGTGCTCTACCTGACGGCCGAGCACTTCATGTACAAATTCGTTGCCGCCCTGAAGTCCCAGTCCGCACTGGCCTTCAAGGAGAACCTGCGCACGATCGATCTTCTGCTGATCGACGACATGCAGTTCCTGCACGGCAAGCAGGTGCAGCAGGAGTTCTGCCACACCCTCAACGCCCTCATCGACGGGGCCCGCCAGGTGATCGTGGCCGCAGACCGCGCGCCGTCCGAACTTGATACTCTCGACGACCGTGTCCGCTCACGCCTGTCCGGCGGCCTGGTGGTCGGCATTCAGGAACCGGATTTCGCACTGCGCCGGAACATCCTGGCCACGCGCGTCGATACGGCCCGCAAGACCTACCCGCAGTTCGACGTTCCGGAAGGTGTGCTGGATTACGTCGCGCGCCATGTTGCCTCTTCGGGCCGCGACCTTGAAGGTGCGCTCAACCGGCTGATCGCGCACAACCAGCTGACCAACCAGCCGATCACGCAGGAAATGGCCGAGATGACCCTGCGCGACCTGGTTCGCTCCAGCGAGCCGCGCCGGGTGAAGATCGAGGACATCCAGCGGGTGGTCTCCAAACACTACAATGTCACCAAGGCTGATCTGCTGTCGGCCCGGCGTACCCGGACCATCGTTCGCCCGCGCCAGATCGCCATGTATCTTGCCAAGGTGATGACCCCGCGCTCGCTGCCGGAAATCGGTCGCCGGTTCGGCAACCGGGACCACACAACGGTTCTGCACGCTGTCCGCAAGATCGAGGAAATGGCGCGAGCCGACTATGCCCTGGCGCAGGAGCTGGAACTGCTCAAGCGCATGCTTGACGCCTGAGGCGGCAAGCTTCGGAAACGGGCCTTTTGCGGATGCCTGCCTGAATTCAAACCGGCATCCGCCAGCCTGATCCCGGATCGCGCTAAACCAAGGTTAAAATACACGATATTCTACCAAAATTGGGGGCGTTCGGACAGAACGCCCCCTTGCTTTTGGAGCCGGTTAAGGGCAGTGTCGTCCACCCCGCTCCACACCGGAGCCAAGAATATTCAATCAGCCCGGCAGTTCAGCCAGGCGCTTCATGAGTACGGAACGAGAGTATGAAAGCGACCCTCGAGCGGACCGACCTCCTCAAGTCCTTGACCCATGTTCACCGCGTGGTCGAACGCCGGAATACCATTCCGATCCTGTCGAACGTTCTTCTGCGCGCCGATGGCGGCGCGATCAACCTGAAGGCAACGGACCTCGATCTGGAAATCGTCGAAAGCGTTCCGGCAATGATTGAATTGCCGGGCGCGACCACCGTTCCGGCACACATGTTCTACGACATCGTTCGCAAGCTGCCGGAAGGCTCGCAGGTGGTTCTGGAAACCACCAGCGACAACGCCACGCTGGAAATCCGCGCCGGTCGCTCGAAGTTCACCCTGCAGATGCTGCCGGAAACCGACTTCCCGGACCTGACCGCGGGCGACTTCAGTCACGGTTTCGCACTGACAGGCGCCGATATCCGCAAGCTGATCGACGCGACCCAGTTCGCGATTTCGACCGAAGAGACCCGTTACTATTTGAACGGTATCTACCTGCACACGGTAGACGCGGGCTCCGGTCTCCAGTTCCGCGCTGTTGCCACAGATGGCCACCGTCTGGCCCAGGCAGAAGTGCCGGCGCCTTCCGGTTCGGCCGGCATGCCTGGCATCATCGTGCCGCGCAAGACCGTCGGCGAGATCCAGAAACTGCTCGAGAACCCGGAAGCCAATGTCCAGGTCGAGCTTTCCGATACCAAGATCCGCCTCACGACCGGCTCCGTCATCCTGACGTCCAAGCTGATTGACGGCACCTTCCCGGACTACGGCCGGGTGATCCCGCAGAACAACGACAAGGAAATGCGCGTCGACCGGGACGAGTTCAAGGAAGCTGTCGACCGCGTGTCGACGATCTCTTCCGAACGCGGCCGCGCCGTCAAGCTGTCACTGACCGAAGGTCGCCTGGTGCTGACCGTGAACAACCCGGATTCGGGCAGCGCGACGGAAGAACTTGCCGTCGAATATGATGCCGATCCGTTGGAAATCGGTTTCAACTCCCGCTACCTGCTCGACATTGCCAACCAGCTGTCGAGCGATACGGCCCTGTTCCGTCTGGCGGACAGCGGCTCGCCGACCCTCATTCAGGACAACACGGTCGACGACTGCCTGTTCGTTCTCATGCCGATGCGGGTCTGATCTAGCCGGCACGCCCAAACAGTAGCGGAAGTGGGGTCATGACAGATTACCGGACGGCGCGGCTGACCCGTCTGTCGCTGACCGGCTTCCGCAACTACAGCACGCTGACATTGCCGATGGCGGCCAGGATGGTCGCCTTCGTCGGCCCCAATGGCGCCGGCAAGACCAATATTCTGGAAGCCATATCCTTTCTGACTGCCGGCCGCGGCCTGCGCCGGGCGGCCCTTGCCGACATTGCGCGCAAGGACGGCGATGGCAGCTGGAGTGTTGCCGCAACAGTTCTCTTGGATGGGTTCGAAACCAAAATCGGCACAGGCTTGGTGGCCGGCACCTCCGGGCGCAAGGTGCGTATCGACGGCGAGGAAGTTCGCGGCTCGGAAAGTCTTCTGGACTACATGCGGGTGCTCTGGCTCGTGCCTTCAATGGACGGGCTGTTCACCGGCCCCGGCTCCGACCGTCGCCGTTTTCTTGACCGGCTGACGCTGGCGATCGACCCGACCCACGGCCGCCGGGTCAGCGACTTCGAAAACGCCCTTCGTCAACGCAATCGCCTTCTCGATCAGGGCGGCTCCGATGCCTTTCTCAGCGCGCTGGAACAGCAGGTCGCCGAGCTCGGCACCGCCGTCTCCATCGCCAGGGCAGAGACCGTCGACCTGCTCAGCCGGATGATTGCCGGCCAGGCAGCCCAGGACCTGCCGTTTCCCCATGCTTCGGTTTCCCTTGACGGTGCCTTCGAGGCGGAAACCGCCGGGTTGAGCGCCTCGGACCGGGAGGATCGCTACCGCCAGATGCTGCAGGACGGCCGAAACCGCGACCGGGCCGCCGGGCGCACGCTCAACGGACCGCATCTGAGCGATCTCACCGTTCATCACGCGGCCAAGGCGATGCCGGCGTCGCAATCCTCAACCGGGGAACAGAAGGCGCTGCTGATAGGCCTTATCCTGGCCCATGCCGAGCTGACGGCGAAAGTCTCCGGAATGACGCCTGTCCTGCTGCTTGATGAAGTCGCCGCGCATCTCGATCCCGACCGTCGTTCGGCCCTGTTTTCGAAGCTGGATTCCCTTGGCGGACAGGTCTTCATGACCGGTACGGACGAGGCCCTTTTCGAGGCTTTGCCGGCGGAAGCCGAAGTGTTTGAGATCCGGGAGCACCAGGGCCGCCTGCTGAAGCGAGGCGAAGCCCCTTAAATCCGCCGGAATCTTATGGTTTTCCACCAGAATCCCTTCGCTGGCTTGGCTATGGCCGGCACGTGGTTGAACCCCCGCCGGAACCCCGTATAACGGGGGTGGAAAAGATAAATCGATTGGTGATTGATTCGCATGAGCGACACGTCCACGCCTGAGAGCAGCCCGACCCCCGAAACCAATGGCGGTGCCGAATATGGCGCCGACAGCATCAAGGTCCTCAAGGGCCTCGATGCCGTGCGCAAGCGGCCCGGCATGTATATCGGCGACACCGATGACGGCTCCGGTCTGCACCACATGGTCTACGAGGTGGTCGACAACGCCATCGACGAAGCGCTGGCCGGCCATGCCGACCATGTGACCGTGACGCTCAACCCGGACGGATCGGTTACGGTATCCGATAACGGCCGCGGAATTCCGACGGACCTGCACTCGGAAGAAGGCGTGTCGGCTGCCGAGGTCATCATGACCCAGCTGCATGCGGGCGGTAAATTCGACCAGAACTCCTACAAGGTCTCCGGCGGATTGCACGGCGTGGGCGTTTCCGTGGTCAATGCACTGTCGACAAAGCTGGAACTGCGCATCTGGCGCAACGGCGAAGAACACTCCATGACCTTCTCCCATGGCGATGCCCAGGCACCGCTCAAGGTGGTTGGCCCGGCCAACGGTAGAAAAGGGACCGAGGTGACCTTCCTGCCGTCACCGGAAACCTTCACAAAGACCGAGTTCGATTTCAGCACGCTTGAACACCGGCTGCGTGAGCTGGCCTTCCTCAACTCCGGCGTCCGCATCATCCTGACGGACAAGCGCGGCGTTGAGGACAAGGTTGAGGAGCTGTTCTATGAAGGCGGCCTGGAAGCGTTCGTGCGCTATCTGGACCGTGCCAAACATCCGTTGATCGAAGAGCCGATCAACATGCGGGCCGAGCGTGACGGCATCACGGTCGAAGCCGCCATGTGGTGGAACGACAGCTATCATGAGCATGTGCTGTGCTTCACCAACAACATTCCGCAGCGCGATGGCGGTACCCACCTTGCCGGTTTCCGGGCTGCGCTGACCAGGCAGGTTACCGGCTATGCGGAAGCAACCGGCCTGATGAAAAAGGAAAAGGTGAACCTTTCCGGCGATGACTGCCGCGAAGGCCTGACCTGCGTTCTTTCCGTCAAGGTGCCGGATCCGAAATTCTCGTCCCAGACCAAGGACAAGCTGGTTTCCTCCGAAGTGCGTCCGGTGGTCGAAAACCTGATCTCGCAGATCCTGAGCGAATGGCTTGAGGAAAACCCCGCCCCGGCCAAGACGATCGTCTCCAAGGTGGTGGAAGCGGCCTCCGCACGTGAAGCCGCCCGTAAGGCACGCGAGCTGACGCGCCGCAAGGGCGCCCTCGACATCGCCTCCCTGCCCGGCAAGCTTGCCGATTGCCAGGAGCGCGACGCCTCCAAGGCCGAACTCTTCCTGGTGGAGGGTGATTCCGCAGGCGGCTCGGCCAAACAGGGCCGTCACCGCGAAAACCAGGCCGTGCTGCCTCTGCGCGGCAAGATCCTCAACGTGGAGCGGGCACGCTTCGACAAGATGCTGTCCTCGAACGAAATCGGCACGCTGATCACGGCGCTTGGAACCGGGATCGGCAAGGAAGAATTCAACGTCGAGAAGCTGCGCTATCACAAGATCATCATCATGACAGATGCTGACGTGGACGGCGCGCACATTCGCACGCTGCTTCTGACGTTCTTCTTCCGCCAGATGCCGGAGCTGATCGAAAACGGCTACATCTATATTGCGCAGCCACCGCTCTACAAGGTCAAGCGCGGCCAGTCCGAGCAGTACCTGAAAGACCAGAAGGCGCTGGAAGACTATCTGATCGGACAGGGTCTGGACGAAGCTTCGCTGACGCTTGCCAACGGCGAGGTTCGCACCGGCCAGGACCTTCGTGCCGTAGCCGAAACCGCACGGACCATTTCCGACATCTTCGACGGGTTGCATTCACGCTACAACCGCGATGTTGTCGAACAGGCCGCGATTGCGGGTGCATTGACACCGGAGATCCTGGACGATCAGGGCAAGGCTGAGGAAGCTGCCGCCTATATCGCCCGCCGGATGGACATTCTGGCCGACGAATTCGAACGGGGCTGGACCGGCGAAGCGCGGGACGACGGCAGCCTTGTGTTCAAACGGATGGTTCGCGGCGTGCAGGAAGCCGCCACGATTGACGCTGCCCTGCTCGGCTCCACGGACGCACGCCGTCTTGCAGCACACGCAGCCCATCTGAACGAGATCTACGGCAAGGCCGCCGTCTTGCGGCGCAAGGATATCTCGACGGAAATTCGGGGGCCTCGCGCCTTGCTAAGCCAGATCTACGCCGCCGGCCAGAAGGGTATCTCGCTGCAGCGCTACAAGGGTCTCGGCGAGATGAACCCGGAACAGCTCTGGGAAACGACGCTTGACCCGAATGTCCGCTCCCTGCTGCAGGTGAAGGTGCGCGAGGCGGACGACGCCGACGACATCTTCACCAAACTGATGGGAGACGAGGTCGATCCACGGCGCGAATTCATCCAGGAAAACGCCCTGGCCGTGGCCAACCTCGACATCTAGCGCCTTGGCAAACAAACAAAAAAGCGGCGCTTTGCGCCGCTTTTTTTTACGATTTCAGGTTTCGTTCAACCGCCGGGCCAGGGTTCGGGCCGACCGAAAAAGAAGCCCTGTGCAGCCTCGATATCGAGCTCCCTCAGCAGACTGGCCTCTTCCGCCGTTTCCACATGTTTGGCGATCACCTTGATGCCGAGCTCGTGGGCGGCGCGTACCAGCCCGTTCAGGATGGCCGCCTTGGCGGGCTCTTCCACCACCTGCTGAGTGAGGCTCGATTCAAGCTTCAGCCATTCGACACGCAGGTTGGTCAACCGCGACAGGACCGGCCAGTGTCCGGCGAAATCGTCAATGGCGGTCTGGCACCCCAGTTCGTTCACGAACTTGAAAAACGCCTGAACACTCGCCGGCTCTCGCAGAAAATCCTTTTCCGCGATTTCAAGACAGAGCTTGGATGCCAGCAGCGGATTGACCGACAAACGATGATAGAGCCCGTCACGGAAGATCGGATCGCGGGCGGATTCAGCCGAGACGTTCATAGTCAGGATGGTACGGTCGGGATTGCGCTCTGCCGCGTCCAGCACCTTGTCCAGGGTCCAGGCATCCACCTGTGCAATGAAACCGGAGCGTTCGGCAGCCGAGATCCAGGCACGTGACGAGAGGCCCCGGGCACGATCTCCCTGCAGGCGCAGAAGGATTTCAGAACCGCAGGCCCTGTTCCGTTTCAGGCAGACGATGGGCATCGCATAGAGCGTCAGCTCGTTGCCGCGGAAACTTCCCGGCTCGGGTAGATCCGCCAGCTCACCACCTGCGCCTTCGCAATCCTGCGGCTGCACCGAATGAACCTGCACGGAACGGCCGCCAAATCGCTTGCCGCGCAAACATGCCCGATCGGCCAGCCCCAGAAGAGCTGCCGCATCACCTTCACGCAGCTTCACATTGCTGTCGAGGAACGCCACACCGATGGACCCGCCAATGGTGAACACCCGGTCCCCCACCTCCAGGCGGATACGGTCAAAACCGGCCAGAATTTCCTCGGCGATATCGAGAGCGGCTTCCTCGTTGACCACCGGCACCATGCCGGCAAATTCATCACCGCCGATCCTGGCGGCTGTCCCGAATTCACCCAAGGTCAGGCGCAGGCAAGCCGCGACCCGCTGGAGCATGTCGTCACCCGCGTCGTGGCCACCGAGATCATTGACCTTCTTGAACTCGTCGAGATCGATATAAAGAACGGCGAGGCCGATTTCGTCTTCTGCGGCAAGCCGGGTCAGCTCACGTTTCAAGGCCTTGGTAAAGGCACGGCGGTTTTCCAGGCCCGTCAGCGGGTCGAGATACGCCAGGCGCCTGTTTTCGGCGGTTTCCTGAGGGCAGTCGACATTGCGCCGGATAACCGCCATTGAGGCACCCATGCCCGGCTTACTCTTCACCAAACCGGGAATGGGAACGAGCCGCACTTCGCACATCTGGCGATCGGTCACGTACCCTGCTGCCTGGAAGCTTCGATTTTCCGGAATATAGAAGGTCTGCGGCAGTTCTCCCTCCAGGTTTTCCAGGGCTTCGGCCAAGAGGTCCACTTCATAGTCGCTGTTGATCAGCTTCAGCAGCTTTCCCGCCATTTCATCGAGGCTTTCGGAACCGTCGAACACAAGAACATCGTCCGGAAAATGCTCCAGAAGATCGAGATCCCTTGCGGACTTTGCGGAGCGGATTTCATTTCGCGCCGGCTCTGGCAGGGTAACGATCTCGTCCTGGCCGTGTTCTTCCAGATCGAACTGGACCAGGACAGCCTGGCGCTCGCCCGAGAGAGAGACAAAGGATGTGCAAATCATGTGGTGGCAGAAGGTTTCGCCCGACTGCAGCAGGATGGCCCCGCTCGCCTGCGCCGGAACACCGCTGAAAGCCGCCGACAGAACCGCCTCGCACCGCCGCCAGCTTGTTTCCGACAAAAGCGACGGCAGGCTGACCGGCACCGGAAAGACGCCTTTTGCGGCGCAAAGTGCCTTCATCTGCTTGTTGTGAACAAGGACGCTGCCATCCTGCGCGACATAGGCCGCAGCATGGGGAAGAACCTCCAGCAGGGACGTGTGGAAGCCTGTAAGATTATTATTTTCCGCACGACCGGATTGTTCCAGCCGGTCGCTTAAGAACCGATGGCTGACTTGCACCAGACCGCCCTTTCAAATTGCCGTTAAAATGGCGCTAATCAATACACACATGCGCCGCTCCTATGTAAAAATTACTAACACAGTTCAGTTGGCAAAACCGAAACAGAAAAACTACCCACAACTCTTAGAATTTTTATAGTAAATCAAAAATTAATTGATACCTTCCAAATGTATTTAAAATTTTATGTTTATTTTATACTAACGCCTCATTTGCCCCGAAAACTGCCACATTTTGATCACCCTGACGACGCAAAGGCGCCGCTGCGGAATGTTACCAGCGTCGTCACGAAACTGTGTTCAAGATCGATCGGGGCGGGCTGACTTGCCCCAGGGGGACTATCATGAAGAGAATTGTTCTCGCGCGGCACTTATCGCGCGTTGCCTTGGCGGGTGCCTTGCTTGCAGCAGCAGGTGTTGTCAGCAGTGCTCAAGCGGGCGTCTATCAACAATGCGGGAAAGCGTCCTGGTACAAGCTCGGCGGCACCACCGCCAGTGGTGAACGCGCAAACCCCAACCAACTGACCGCAGCCCACAGGAGCCTGCCCTTCGGTACGCTGGTGGATGTGACCAATCTTGCCAACGGAAAGACTGTCACGGTGCGTATCAACGACCGGGGCCCCTTTGCCAAGGGCCGTGTTATAGATGTGACCTGGGCGGCAGCAAAAGAGCTCGGTTTTGTCCGCAGAGGCATCACGCGCGTAAAACTTTCCAGCAAAGCCGGGAAAATTTCTTCCGAATATAAGCAAATTTGCCAATAAATTTGCGGCAGGAAAGACAACATTTCCTTGCCGCAACGGCGCTTCCAAATTGCATGACAAATTTAAAGCGCTGAATTTAATGAATTAATTTGTACGACACATTATTTCATATATGACTCAGTATGAATAACGATCAGTCGCATTACAGTGAATCAAAAAATAAAATATTTTACGGTAATGACAATCGAGAAAGATGCCGCTAGAGTTGCCGCCGTGGTCGATGGGGCCACGTGCACAGTAACTTTATTCGCGCAGTCTAACGGCTGCGCGTTTTTTTTGTAACATTCCTCATCCCGCCGTAACCGGCTCGAAACTGCCCTCGATAGCCTCTGCTTTTGCTTACGCGGACGCGCCAGTTTCAGACCACCTCCCCCTCAAACAGACGTTTCAGGAAGTCCGCAGCACTTTCCTTGAGTAGCTGCTGTTTTTCCGGCCCCATCCTGTCCCAGGACGCGTAAGGCTGACCGAGCCGCGGATTGCCCTTGAGCACCTCCTTGTTGCGGTCCAGAAAGTCCCAGTAAAGCGCATTGAACGGACAGGCCTTTGGCCCCGCCTTCTGCTTCACGTCATAAGAGCATGCGCCGCAATAGTCCGACATCCGGTCGATATAGTTGCCGCTCGATACATAGGGTTTGGAGCCGAGGAGCCCACCGTCGGCGAACTGGCTCATGCCGATGGTGTTGGGCGCTTCCACCCATTCATAGGCGTCGGCATAGACCATCAGATACCATTCATGCACTTCCTTCGGCCTGACGCCCGCCAGCAGGGCGAAATTGCCTGTCACCATCAGTCTTTGAATGTGGTGGGCATAGGCTTCTTCCAACGTCTGGCCGATCGCTTCCGACAGGCAGCGCATGCGTGTCTGTCCGGTCCAGTAGAAATCGGGCAACGGACGGTCGGCGCCAAGTGCGTTGCTGTCGACATAGTCCGGCATCTTCAGCCAGTAGATGCCGCGCACATATTCCCGCCAGCCAAGGATCTGCCGGATGAACCCTTCGGCGGCATTGAGCGGAACCTTGTCCGCTTTCCATGCCTCTTCCACCTTCCGGCACAACACCTTGGCATCCAGCAGGCCGGCATTCAGATAGGCCGATAGGACCGAGTGGAACAGAAACTTCCGGCCGCTCAGCATGGCATCCTGATATGTTCCGAAATCGGCCAGCATGTCGGCCAGGAAGTGCTCACAGGCCTCTTCCGCGTCCTTGCGGGTCACTGCGAACCAGAATGGTTCAAGGTCGCCTATGTGCCCGGAAAATCGACTGGCGACCAGGTCCAGCACCTCTTGCGTGATTGCGTCCGGCTTAAAGCGTTTCGGCTCTGGCATGAACAGGTCCGGCTGCGCAGGCTTGCGATTGTCCGCATCATAGTTCCATTTGCCCCCCGCAGGCTTGTCACCGTCCATCAGCAGGCCGGTGGAACGGCGCATCTCGCGGTAGAAATACTCCATGCGCAATTGCCTGCGTCCGTCCGCCCACGCCCGGAAATCCGCCAGCGTTGAGAAGAACCGCGTGTCGGTCAGGATCTCCACTGGCAGGCTGAAAGCGTCGGACCAGGAGCGCATGTCCTCCAAGACCCGCCACTCGCCGGGTTCGGTAACCACCATCCGCTGTGGCCGCAGGCGTTCGCAGGCCCGCTTCATCTCGCCCTTGAAGCTGCCGCTGTTGGCAGGGTCATCCAGCTTGACGTAATCCACCGTCCAGCCGGCTTCCTTCAGCTCTTCGGCGAAGTGGCGCATGGCGGAAAACAGGAAGGCAATCTTCTTCTTGTGATGGCGCACATAAGTGGCCTCCGCCATCACCTCGACCATCAGCACCCTGTCGTGGGCCGGATCGGCCCGCTTCAGGCTGGACAGGTCAAGGCTCAGCTGATCTCCCAGCACAAGTACAAGCGAACGGCAGTGGTTGGTCTCGGTCATGGGGCTCTGTTTTATCCGGTCCTGGCCTTCCTACGCACAAACCCCGCCGCCCTATCACCTCTGCGGCCATTTTTTCCTCGCGCTCCCGGATCAAACGCTACCCGCCCTACTCTGTCCGGCCAGTTTCTCCCTAACGGGCCAGGCTCGAGCACCCAAAAAACCACCGGCGTGTGCGCAGATAAACCGGCGTTCATCCAGCCCCGACAACCCCGCCGATATCTTGTCCAAAATTTCAGAAAGCGATTGCCCCGGATCGCCGGATCTTGTATCAGACCCCTCTATCCGCCACGCAGCCATTGCGCGCGCGAAGAGCACCCGTAGCTCAGCTGGATAGAGCGCTGCCCTCCGAAGGCAGAGGTCACAGGTTCGAATCCTGTCGGGTGCGCCAAAAATCTGCAGCAAAATCAAAACCTTATACAAGTCTGCGATATACCCAAAACGGGCATTGTTCGCAGTATGTACGAGAAACGACTTTTGTTCGCGTTTTCTCCCCAGCCACGACCACCGCGCGTCTGCGGGTAGCGACGTCGTTCCAGGGAGGCGCACATGGCTGAGCGCCGTCCATTCCGGGAAGTGAAGCTTCAGTGGCTGAGACTGCTGAGCTGTGATGCCAATATCAACGACAATGCGAAGTGCGTCGCGCTCTATATCGTGACCGCACATGTGAACGGCCACACCGAGAAGGCGTGGCCGTCCTACAAGACCATTGCCGAAGCAACCGGCAAGAGTGTCAAATCCATCCAGCGTGCCATCCGCGATCTGGAAGAAGGTGGCTGGCTTGGCGTTCAACGCGGGAATGGCGTCGGGCACAATACGGAGTATTGCCCTACCGACGCCTCGATCCTAAAGGCCTCCGAGCTCAGAGAAAAGACGGACAAATCTGTCCCCCTTACCCGGTCAGAAGGCGGACAGACCTGTCCCGAAAGGCGGTCAGATGTGTCCGGCAAAGGCGGTCAAATCTGTCCAACAAACTTAGAGAAAGAAATAAATAAAAAACCTAACGCGCGTGAGGCGCGCGCGAAGGCAGCACCCCGCCGTTCCATTCCCGTCGTCGTCCTTCCAACAGCCCAGACCAGGCAGGTCGACGAATGGAACGCCTGGCTGGCCGAGAAGACCCTGCCCGACCTGGCGCGGTTCGATCTCGCAACGAGTGTGAACGGCTCGTCCGGATATCGACTTCCCTTCAGGTGGCCACCGGAAGCTGACACGGAAAAAGAGCAAGCCTGCCTCTCGTATTTCCTGAACAGACTGCCCGCGTTCGCACACCAATCGGCCTCTCAAGCAGCCTATAGGCAAGCGGCATGACTACGGCGGATCTGAAAAGAGCAAGGCGACCCGTGTCATACGACACAGGACCTTGCGAGGGGCGGCAAGCCTCCCCTTCGAACCCCTCCGGACCGCAAACGGCCCGTCTCGCCGAGACGGTTGTAATGCGCTGTACGACGGAGGAAAAGAGACATCTCAAGCACCGCGCCGCCGCGGACAAAATCTCCGTCTCGGAGCTGTTGCGCGGGGCGTTGGGGCAGATCAAAGCCCCTCGCCGCCGTGCCACGCCGCAGGCCGATCCGAAGCTCGTGACGGCGCTCAGCCGCATCGGCACGAACCTGAACCAGATCGCCCGCGCCGTGAACTCCGCCCAGGCCGCCGGTGACATGCGCCAGCTCGATGGCCTGCAGCTGCTTGCCGAGCTGATCGGCATTGAGCGCCAAATGTCGGCCCTTCTTGCCAGCCATCGCCAGCAGGACGCGGATCATGCTGATTAAGCTGTTCCGCAGTGGCAAGGGTGGCGGCGCGGCACCGGTCGATTATCTGATCGCCCCGCAAGTGCTCGCCTACGACGGCAATCGCAATCTCATCCGTGACGACAACGGCATCCCGCTGATGAAGAGCCGCGATCCGTTGCCGGAAGTGCTCGCGGGCGATCCGGACCACACCCGTGCCCTGATCGACGCCTGCCCCCACGCCTGGACGTACCGGGCGGGCGTAATCAGCTTCGATAAGGACGATCATCCGAGCGAAGAGCAGCAGCAAGCCGTCATGGACGCCTTCGACGAGCTCGCCTTTGCTGGTCTGGACCGCGACCAGGTCGACATGCTCTGGGTGCGGCACACCCACGAGGGCCGCGTGGAGCTGCATTTCTGCACGCCGCGCATGGAGCTCACGTCCGGCAAGAGCCTCAACATCGCCCCGCCTGGCTACCAGAAGGCCATGGATAGCCTGCGCGACATGCTCAACAAGGAGCATGGCTGGGCGGATCCACAAGATCCGGCCAGGTCACAGGACACCAAGCAACTTCCGGAAAAGAAACTTCGGGCCCAGGGCCGCGAGGACATCCAGAACTGGCTTGAAGACCTGATCGTCGCCGGCCAGATCTCATCCCGGCCGGACATGGTCGCCGTGCTGGAAGGCGCCGGCTTCGAACTGCCCCGCCTGGGCAAAACCTATCTCACAGTCAAGGACCCGGACAGCGACACCCGCTGGCGGCTCAAGGGAGACATTTTCCATGCAGATTGGACCAGAGAGAAGACCGCTCAGAGAGCGGCTGAGCGAGAACATCGAGCAGATGCACCAAGATCAGAACGCCTCGCTGCTCGAAGCCTTTCAGACCTCAGAGACGAATATCGAGCGCATGTTGAAAAGCGCAGGCTCTACAATCAGCAAAGATATCCGCTCGTCGCAGCAGCAACTGAGCGCGACCTTAGAAAGGCACCTGAGGTCGAGCGAGGAACAGATCCATCAGCTGAAAATAGGCATGGCGGAAAACGAGAGATTGGCCGCGAAGAACCGATTTCTGAAGCTGTCGGCAGCGGTCTTGATCTCGGCCGTCCTGACGCTCGGCGGGATCATGTTCCTGAACCATCAGCTGAGATGGGCCCTGATTACTTCGGCCTTCAATCAGACAACCTACACGGAATTTCCGGTTCTGATCTTCGACACCAAGACCGGCACCTACCAGCGTTGCCGGGACATAGCCGGACAACTCGCCTGCCAAACGATGGAATAGAGCCTCATGACCGACACCAATATCCTCTCACCGAACCTGCCATCCCAACAAACCCTGACGCCGCTCGAGCGCGGTTTGCTGAGCTTGGTCGAACGCTTGACCAACGCATTCGAACATTCGACCACTCAGCTGGAGTACTTGGAAAGACGCTCGACAGGCTTGCTGGAAGAACGACTGACCGAGCTCGAAACGTTGCTCGAAAGGTCCATCAGCTCACAACGGGCCTTCAACGAGGCATTACTCGACTTGCTCAGTGTGCCGGAATCCTCCGGCAGATCAGTGGAAGAACTCTGCAGTGCCGTAGACGAACTCAAAATGATTCAAGGCGCGTTGAACCAGTGAAAAAGACGAAAACCAGACGGCATCTGAATTGGAGAGGTAGCTAACAACGATACAGTCGATGATCGAACAAATCTCGAACGGTTGGTCGAACCAATTTCCAGATCTTCTATCAGTTCAGCTGAATCGTTGTCTTTGACAATCGAGCGGAATTGCGCAGTTTCAACACCCGCTTTGGTGCGATCTCGAGGTGTTTGAATCTGTTACTCGCAAGGCCATCTGCAAGATCCCTAGCCATTAAGGTATCGCCTTGCGCTGATTGGAGCCCCATCAGTCAACAACACTCAATTCGTCGGCTCTGCAACGCAGTTTAGTCGGCGTACAGCCAAGAGAAGCGTGATCTCTCACAACCCCTTCAGTAAGCCTTTAAAGAATCTACAACCAAAGATGTTGACTCCAGTTGCGCGATGGCGCATCTTTATATTACCCTACGTAACCAACTCATGATTACGTAGATGTTTTTACAATCTGAAGACGACTCTACATCTTCTCAAAATTAAATGCTTGTTTTTCTAAATAGAAAAACAATCCGCGAAATTGTATTCTCTTCTTTTTAGTGGGGCCGAACTGTGACGAAAATTGCGGTCATCGATGGCATACCGGACTTGGAGTGTGAGGTCTTCTCGGGCGCCTCAATTGACATCGAACGATCAATGATACCTGAAGGTTTCGAGCTGCCCGACCGACACGGAACCGAGATTTTCAGCCTCATATTCGGCACAAAAGATACGGTCTTGCTCGATTACGATGTGCAGGGCCTTTGTCTTCCCATTTTTTTTTCCAATAGAGAAGGGCAATCAGCACGAGCAGCATCTCAAGTAGATATAGCACGCGCGCTCACAATTGCTGCTGAGAGGTCTGCGGACATTGTCAACGTAAGCGCGGGACAAAAATCTTCAACGAACGAAGGTGGTCGGCACCTTGAAGACGCTTTAATACTTTGCCAGAAGCGACGTATTCTAGTTGTGGCTGCTGCTGGCAACGATGGATGCGCGTGCTTGCATGTACCCGCGGCCGTACCAACAGTACTTGCCGTGGGCGCGATGAATGATGTTGGTCTACCCCTAGATACCAGCAATTGGGGCGACAGCTATTCTGACAACGGTATTCTCGCTCCCGGCGCAGATCTCGAAGTGATCGGCCCTAAGAACCAGAAATCAAATCGCTCCGGGACGAGCTATGCCGCTGCTGTGGTGTCGAAGGTTGCAGGGCATTTACTTGGCACTGCTAAGAGCGCCGGCTATGACTTGGACCCCCTCAATATCCGGTCGATCCTTCTGGAAACCGCAGATCCTTGTCACGCGGACACGGACCTTAACTGCCAGCGGGTGCTTGCCGGACGGTTAAACGTGGAGGCTGCGCTAGCGCGTCTTCATGAGCTTGGCAGTACACGCGCTTCAATATCTGACGATGAAGTTTGTCATGTGCAATCTGCAAAAGACAGGGAGAAATTAGCGATGCAAGAGACAGCAGGTTCAGCAACTTTAACCTCACCTTTTGATGGTCGCGATGCCACCACTTCGGTTCAATTATCGGCCGGTGCCGATAAATCGACCGTCAGTGCTGAGCAACCTTCATCATATCCTGGAAACGCACCCATCGCTGGAGCCCCTCCCCTGCGCACGGAGGTGGCCAGCCAGAACTACGTGAATCAGTCTGCTTGCAGTTGCGGTGCCGATGAGGAAACAGTGACCAAATCCACTGTTGAACAGTCGAAATGTAGCTGCGGCTGTAGCGGCAAACAGCCTCCGCAGATTGTATATGTTCTTGGCGCACTTTGGTTCGATTTTGGAACTGAGGCACGCTACGATGCGATAGTTCAGGCGATGGGTGATTCCGTCGCCGCGAACACGCCATCTGAACTCTTCGATTTTCTCAGCAACAATTTGGAATACGCGTCTGGGATCACGTTCATCCTGATGCAGGATCAAATCCCGCTCTACGCTATACAACCTTCGGGTCCGTTTGCTCTCGACGCTTACCGAGGAATACTGGACGGTCTAAAGTCGTCACTAAAGACACCTGGTGACATGCAGAGGGTAGCGATCCCCGGCCTTACGGCAGGCACCACACGCCTTATGAATGGCATGGTTTTGCCTATCTTGTACCCGGATCTGCGAGGAATGTCACAATGGCTCGCTCCCGAACTCGTCAAGGCAGCCAAGTTGGCGGCAAATGTTGAAGAAATTGACGAAGACCCGATCTTCAATTTCCTCATGCGCGTATACGACGAGCTCCGGAACATGGGAATGAGTCCGGAAGATCGCGCTATCAATTTCGCTGCGACAAATGCTTACCAAGCTGCAACAGCATTTGGAGACGCTCTTGCTCGAAACATGGAGCTTCTAGGCATCGATGTAAAAAAGAGCCCGATTTGTCGACCCGACTCGGATTGTTGGGATGTGCAGTTGCAAATGTTTGATCCCGAGAACGAGCGCCGCGCTGGGAGGGTCTATCGCTACACAGTTGATGTTAGCGAGACGTTGCCAGTCACGGTCGGCCCGATGAGGGCGTGGTCCGCCCCATTGCGTGGCATTTTGTGAATTGCGCGAATTGGGAGGTTGGTGTCGGCAACGGCATCTTCTTCACAATAGGTGTTGATCTTACAGATCAACGAAATTGGTACCGTCTTCAACCGGTGCCAATTCATCGAGAAGGAGACCTGAGATATGAAATCACCTATTCAAGCAAAGCCTAGCCCCCGTGGACTGAGCAAACTGCCGGCTGCTGTATTGCAACTTGGCTGTTGTCACCCAACCCCTCCTGGAGTTCCTTGTGTAATTTCAAGTCCATTCTGCTGACAGAACTTGCGGGCAGCAGTCGATCCCTGCTGCCCGTTGAAATTGCTACAACACATCCGGTGTAATGAAGAGGGAGACTTCCTTATGAAATCGCCAATTCAATCAGCGCCTGCAAAGCGAAATCCTGATGCAAATGCCGCGACACTGGCGGTAAAGCAGCTCAGCCAATGCGGTTGTCCAAATCTTTGCCTTGGAGCATGCGCCTTTGGTCATTGTCAGGGCATCTGCGTATGACCGATTTACCATATCCACGATTACCCTTGTAGGGTACCTGAACTATTCAGAGGAGGTAACATGAAGACCCCCATACAATCCACGCCTGCCTTACGCGGTCTTTCACAGATAAGTGCGATACACGCCGTGAGGCAGAGCGGATGCAATCCGATTGAGTGTGCAGGAGCAATCCTTACGTGCGGTGCCGCATGTATAAGTGGAATCGGCACTGCTGCCTGCATCTCTTGTCTCGGCCCAGCTTACCTCAGCTGCAAAGACTGCTTCTGAACATTTGGAACCGTAGCGTTGGCACGTCAAATTGTTCTGGCGCTACGACCAACAATTCGCCGGTCACTAAATAGAAAAATGCCGACTTGAGCATACTGCGTTATCGCCCCGCTCTTGCCAGCTGTGCTTCTCGGAGAATTCTGCAATGCGAAATGTCCCACACCAAGCTCCGCCATGTCCGCGGGAGTTCATGCAGCTCATTGTTGGGCGAGAGTGGATACCGGAAGTTTATGAAAATCAGCTCAGCAGACAGTTCCCTACAGACTTGTTCAAACGACTCGAGCCTATGCTCGAAAAAAGAAAGAGTACGTCAACTTCGAATAAAGGTGCTCGCCCCAAAAAAAGAAAGGTAAAAAATCCTTGTTTGCTTCAATTAACTACATTTTCCACCTAAAAGAGATGCTGTCATCAGATTTTCTCTGGATTTCCGCGCGATAAAATCCTTGAAATATTTCGCGGTAAGCGCCGTTTGCTTGCGGTACGATAGCACGAAGGTCTGCAGTGCATGAGTAGCGGGACGCAGTAGCTTTCAGACAATTCCTGCGCCCTGTTGGCTTTTGGTTATTCTTGAAAGGCTGAGCTACTCCCACTTGTCGGACAACCTCCTGCACAATTTAAGCTACTTTCTGCGCCTGCTGATCGGGTTGATGTTGTCAAGGAGCCGCCCCTTGCTTTGCATTAAAGTTCGAACATTCGACCGCTCAGCTGGAGTACTTGGAAAGACGCTCGACCGGTTTGCTGGAAAAGTGGCTGACCGAGCTCGAGGCCTTGCTCGAATTGCCCAGTGCGCCGGGCTCTTCAAGCAGATCGGTGGAAAGGCTCAGCAAAGTCGAAGGCGATCTCTAGTGCGTCTGTCCCAAGGTATCACGAAAGGACGTATCGTTGACGAATTGGAGCGTTAGTGCTGGGCCGAATGCGATCTTGTGTTGAAATCGAACTCGAGGTCAGCTCAACTAGCAATCAAAGTCTGACCGCCCGCATCGGAGCAGTAGACATCCAACAACAACCTTTGAAATTGCTCGGTGGTGACCAAGTTGACGCAATCATGGAAAACCTACCAAGAAGAAACAGCTAATTTTTTAGATCTATCGGGCATAATGCGGATACTGATGTTAATTTCCAAGGAACTAGAACATCACATGACATCGACGTTCTCGTAACATTTAAGCACATTGGTTTTGACGTTACCTGGATTGTTGAGTGTAAGTGCTGGAATACTCCAGTAAATAAGTTGCACGTTTTAGCGCTTCGAACGATGGTCTCCGACGTGGGAGCTGATCGAGGCATCATAATCGCAGAGTCGGGTTTTCAGTCGGGAGCCATTGAAGCTGCTCACCTGACAAACATCCAAGTAACCTCTTTGAAAGACCTGCAGTCCCAAGTATCTCAAGATGTATTCGAGTTGCGATTAAGAATTTTAAACGAAAGAATATCAAAACTAAATTGTCTATACTACGACATGCCGAAAGCAAAACGAATTGAAGTCGGCCTTAGACAGGACACCGGCGCGCCAAGTTACTCCGGCGGCGTTATTATTCTGTTTTGCCAGGACCTGTTTTCAGCCGCATTCTTGAATAAATTCCCTATCTATCCGCTTAACTTCGGCCATTCACTTGGCGTTCCAATTCCCGATCTAATCCAGAACAAAGAAGAACTTCAGACTTTTGTCACTCCAATTATTGATGATCTGGAAAAAAGGCTTGAAAGCCTTCGTAGTACAATCTCATGAACTTTTCGACACGGAGGGGAAAGAGAAATTCAACAGGAGGCTCCTTGAGTTAGCTCCGAACAAACTCGCCTAATTGTCAAACTTAAGAATCAGTGGATTCCCTCGGAATGGCAAATCCTCTACAGTGTGAGTCGCCCGGTTGAATTGCTTCATCAATTGCAACCGGATTATTTCAAGAAACATGCAGTTGGTGACGTGGACCATCACATTCAAATATGCGGCGAAAAAGTCCGTCTAACACCAGTATTCTATGCTTACTGGCATTTTGCTGCCGAGCGACAGAATATATTCTTTCGCCGCATCTCGGGCGCAAACATCAATCCTCTCACCGAAGATAAGATATTAAGATCATTTAAGTTCACGAACAGCTATCGTGCGTCCGACCGGGTAAGCCAATACCTGATACGTCGAGTAATTTATGACCGCGAGGCATCCACTGACCCTGCTGACACATTTTTTCGAACAATTCTTTTCAAATTATTCAACAAAATCGAGACTTGGCAAATGCTCGAGCGCGAGATCGGGCACCTCTGCCTGGCTAGCTACGAGTATGAAGCCTTCGACAATATTCTGACTTCAGCCTTGGAGTCGGGGGAAAGAATTTACTCCGCAGCGTACATTATGCCGTCGGCGGGGCGCATTTTCGGCAAGCGATACAAGCATCAAAACCATTTGAAACTACTCGAGCACATGATTGCTGAGCTTTTCCCTGAACGCATTGCCTCGGCGGCTACAATGGCTGATGCGTTTGGCATAATATCCGAAGCGCCCTCAATCGGCCCATTTCTAGCCTATCAGTTTATTACCGATCTCAATTATGGCCCGCTCACGGACTTTTCGGAGATGGATTTTGTGGTGGCGGGACCAGGTGCTCTGGACGGCATTAGTAAGTGTTTCGAAAATGGTGAAAAACTCGATCCCGTTGCAATCATAAGCTACATGGCAGATCATCAAGAGGAGTGGTTTGACAACTTGGAGATTCCGTTTGCCTCGCTTTGGGGACGGACACTTCAATTGATCGACTGCCAGAACTTATTTTGTGAAATCTCAAAATACGCTCGAGTGGCATTTCCGGAAGTTCAAGGTATTTCCGGACGGACACGTATCAAGCAGAAGTACTCGTCAAGTGGTCGACCACCGCAGCCTTGGTATCCTCCCAAATGGGGTATCAACGATGAAATTGATCCTGCGCTCAATCAGCCTGTCACGATATCAGAAGAGGCGAGAGCAGTACAGTACACGCTGTTTTGACTACGAACGACTGAGGTCTTAAACGCGATTATCCTCCCTTCCCACATCATGTCTTGAAGCGGCGCAGCTGATCTAACACTGTATTTTCCATGCTCAGTTTCCGTCAGATCAAGCGCCGAGAAGAACTCTGTGGTTGGTTCATCAATATTTAGCGAATGAAGTATCGCCCTTTTGGCCGCATAGTGTTTAGCCAAGCGAACAGTGTCCGAATCTGAAAGCCGCTCGCACTCGGCTTTTGTCAGCGCAGACCTCGCCTTTGCCTGGTAATTTTCATCGAATTCTGCAAGTGGTATCGCGTAAGATCCAATGCCCGCGACCGCACCGACAAGATCAATATAGACCTCAGGTCGAAAAGTTATTTCTCTGTTTTCAAGATTCAGCGCGACGGTACCTTGGCCGTGTTCTGCCAACTGCCGATAAATCCGGTAGCCGTCTCTTATTGCTGCCTTCCATTCTTCGAAGGAATTTTTCTCGACTTCCAAGCCTTTCACATATCGCGCAATGAGCTTGAAGAACGATAGTGGAATATCAACGTCGTCGGTGAACATCGGACGATTTTTAGGCGCTATATTGGGGTGAACAATTGCAGCAATGTCATTCCCCTCCGAATGGATCACCTTCAGAAGTGCTTCTTCTACAATTTTTGCGCGTGCACCGTCCTCAACTTCGTCAATCTTCGGATTGCTCGGATCTTTACGTTTTCTTTTCATCAAGCCACGAAACACAGGGGACCATCCAAGATGTGCAATATTTGCCAAATGAAGCACATCGTGGAACCGGTAACCATCTTCCTCATAGGCATTGTCGGTTAGATCATCGCCGAATTGACGGCCATTCAAATACATTCGTGATCGGCCTTGGCCCACTGTCAGGAACTTTACTTCAAAGAAACGTGGAAACCTCTGAGATTCCGGGCTGTTCTCGTCATGAAGTGGAGTTGGCTTTGTCGTGGGGCGCCTCAACTGGGCCTTCTGAATGTTCTCTGCGGCAACTTCGTCCAACGATATCTTGTAAACGGTTGCAATCGCGGCCAAATGCCAAGCAATCTCTCCGAGAATATCCAATACCTTCCGATCTTGGACTTGATCATGCAAACGCCGTTCTGACTCCGGCAACAGGAGCCGCATGAGCTGAGCACCGAGTTGCATCAGTACAGCAAGACATATCTCGACGAGCTCATCTGATTTAGTTCTGGCGGTTAAATAAGCTATTTTTTGAAAATCTGCGAAGGTGCGGCGCTTCTTTGAAGGAAACATCTCAGCTTGCCTGCGAAATTCCTCCAGAGAGGTTTCATCGAGCTGCTCGATAAAAAATGCGGTATTGGGATCATCCCCTTGAAGTTGATCAAGTAAATTCTGGAGCTGTTGTGCGAGTATATTTTCCTGTGAACCTTCCTCTTGCGTTGCCAGAGCGAAGCAGTACCAGATAACATCGCCGAGTTCTTCTTTTAGTTCATGCCGTGTGAGAATGCCTTCAGTCGTATCGCGTTGCCCACCTTCTCCGAGTTTTTGTTTCTTCACCGCCGAAATGACGGAACCTATTTCGCTGACGAGCCCATAAATAGAGATCCTTCGGTGGTCCTCTGATGACCGCCCTTTAAATTGATCGGTTTCAGCAACCCGCTTCGCGTAGCGTGCAATCAGCATGTCATGCGTTCCCTACTGGCTCTAGAGGATCTCGGAATTTCAAACTGGATCAGTGGCATGATCGCGAACCCAATCTGCGGGCTCCGAGAGAAAGCCTCGCTCTGGCAAACTGCCAATCCATGCTTGGATTTCCGCCTTTTGATCGTCGGTGTAATTGCATCGTTCCGCCTGAAAAGACGGAATTAAACAGCTAAGCTCGCCTGGGAAAAAGGGGCCAGCGCCACCCCAGTAGGCGTATTCTCGACTAATCAACACTCGGTCGGTTGTGCTCGTGTCTCGTTCAAGGTTGCCACTTCCAAGCCCGATACCATCGGAATGGAAGGAAAAGGCTTGCACCCATCCATCACCGTCGTCTTCACGATGGTAGATGTTATCGCCATACCAAACCATGAGGCTAGATCCGGCGACTGGCCGTTTGACGGCGTACTGCGGATCGTTCCAATACTCATCGAAGGTAATTATGTCGTCTACGCGCATCCAATAAACGACGCGTCCTTCAAGCCCGACTTCCTTAGAGGCAGACCCGAATCCGATTATTATATCGCCTACGTCGACACGTTTCCGGATACGGGGCTTGCAGCAAGCAAGCGTACAAATCCCCCAGAATGGGTTCGGAGCGAAACCCTTATCATGCTGCACGACATAGGTGTGAATCCTCATGAAGACCTCAGCATTTATTGTGGGTAGTTTCGTGCGACGCTGAGCTCCCGCCACGAGTTGACTGAAAAGTCTCAGGCGCTTCCGAGTTTAGCGCCTGGGACAATTCCTTCGCATCCCAAGGAATTTGTTTGGCTCCATATTTCTGAACCGCGGGATGCATGTCCTCCGAGTCCATCTCTTCAGCCCAAATGCCAATGGCTCCAAAGCCGCAGTTAACCAGGCCTTTCATCCCTTCTTCGAGATGATCGTCACCCGAAAGATCATCATCGAGAAGGACTATGACATGATCAAAGTCGCTCGGATTGATTGATCCGTTCGCTATCTCGGCTGGCGTAGCAAACGTCAAAGAAGCCGCCTTCACGCCGGCATCGCTGAGCAACTTGCTAACTGACGCCTTATTGGGCTTACGACCGGCCGCGTGGATGATCAAAATGCTCAATCCCTTACCGGAAGACCCGGCCGTTGCTTCGTCACTCATGAACCGCACTCCTTCTCGCTAGAATCAGACAAAAAGTTCGCTGCACCGAACATATGCAACTTATATTCGCTTTTCAAGTACCCTATGTACCGATATACCGAACGAAAATTTCGCGAAGGAGAACCGCAGTGATCGAGCGACTGGGAGACAAGATCAGACGCTTAAGAAAGGAAAAAAGACTAACGCTAGAAGGGCTCGCTGCCGCTACAGGATCAAGTAAGAGCTATATCTGGGAGCTAGAAAATCGGGACTCCGCTCCTAGACCTTCTGCGGAAAAACTCTTTAAGATCGCCGACGTCCTAGGTACCACGGTCGAACTTCTTTTAGATGAGTCCGGAAAACTCAACGAAGAAGACGCGGTTGACGCGCACTTCTATCGAAAATATCGAGAGATGCAGCCGGAAACAAAGGCCAGAATTCGCCGGATGATCGACCTTTGGGATGATGACGCATGAAACAGAATTGGTCAGTTCATCGATGGGCTAATCAACTAACGAAACTTTTGGACGTTGTTCGAGCAGACGACCGGTATCCAGTTCGGGTTGCCGAAGTCGCAATAGAGTATTCCCGACAAGTTTTTCCAGATAGTCCAATCAAATTGGTCAAAGGGGCCGATTTGCCCGGCTTCGAGGGAGGTCTTTTTCCCGCTCCGAAGGGTAAGGGCAAAGGATGGGCGATTTTATACAATAATTCCGTCCAATCTACCGGCCGTGTTAACTTCACCCTCGGCCACGAATTAGGCCACTATCTTGCCCATCGAACAAAATTTCCCCAGGGCATCCAGTGTGACCCGAAGGCTTTGATGAGTTGGAACAGCGAATACGCTAAAGTAGAATCTGAGGCCAACGCGTTCGCTGCGGGGTTATTGATGCCGCTCCACGATTTTCGTCAACAGATTGCAGCGGACGTCCAACCTTCACTCGATGACATTGGCAGTTGCGCTTCCCGTTACGATGTCTCTCTGCTCGCAGCTACTCTTCGTTGGCTGGAATATACAGACCGCAGAGCTGTGCTTGTTGTTTCTCGTGATGGGTTCGTGAAGTGGGCACGATCAAGTGAAGCGGCATTGCAGACAGGGGCATTTTTCCGTACCAGAAATGTTCCCCCGGTACCTGTTCCTGCAAACTCACTTGCTGCTACCGCTGACGCGCTTTTCGGAAAAAACCAGTCGATCGATTGCGATGCTACCGTATGGTTTGGCGAACCTGCTCGCGAGCAGGTGCTGCAGTCTGACCGTTTTGATTTTACAATCTCCTTAATACATCTGAACAACCGGCCTAGTGTTCGAGATTTTGGCGAGACGCTGGCCGAACACGACACGTTTGACCAATTCCTACCGCGCAAACGCGGGCTCTTCGGTGATAGCTAAACACTGATATGATTGTGTCCTTGGAATTGAGTTCCTCAACCGGATCGAGCGATTGTCCTTCCGACTTCATGCGGAAGTTCTGCAATTGGGACCCTGTTCCCAGGTCGCGATCGCCACGCTGCGTTCTGTCTGCGCAGCCGCGACCTTGAACGCAGCAGTTACCTACTGCGTGCACCAGCCTGGGAACGTCATCGGAGACCAACCGCCAGCGGGTATCGCAGGTCGAGCTGGGCGAGCCGGGCGAGCTGGTCTGGCAGGTCTCGCAGGCCGAGCCGCGCGGGCTGCGCGGGCAGGTCTCGCAGGCCGCGAAGACGAGGTAACCCCATCACCAGGATGCCATCCGACCGGTCTACCGGCTTGGTCCAGGAGGGTAGTACCCCGAAGTGGGCCGAGCCAATTTCCCGTCTCGGCCGACCACAAATGCCCCCCTGAAACGTAGGCAAGCCAGCTCATTTGCGTATCAAATAGGTGCGCCGCATTGTTGTCGAGCCATGCAATAAGTTCCATATTGCGATCAAAAATACTGATCATAAGGGTTCCTATTCGTCCTCGAGTTCATCTTAGTTTTTGTCGCCGTCAATGCGCAACCACCCACGGATACGTCAGTCAGTAGGTTATATCGCGACAACTGCTTGGTCTACCAAAGCAGGCTCTAAATCGTTTTCTCTCAAGGCGTTATCGCTGAGTTTATCTCACCATTACTGATGCGCAGCTCCTTCGCTCAGAATGTCCAGATAGGCTCGGTAGGCAAAAACACGACCACGCTTACGGCCTGTGACTTCCTCCACCAACCCGAGCGATTGCAACTGCGCAAGGGCAGCGTTGACCGTTGGCATCGCAAGCCCGCTTTGCGCGGCGGCTGCGGTCGCAGTCAAGAATGGGCGCGTTCGCATCAGATCGTGGACCTGGAGCACCGAACCGGTCCGGTCCGCTTCTGCGACGATCCGCTCGCGGTTCTCGCTCAAAAGAGCAGCAATCCGGTTCGCGGTTTCGAAAGCCTGATTGGCAGTATCCGCCACACCATCCAGGAAGAATTCGAGCCAGGCCTCCCAGGCGCCGCGTTCGCGCACTTCCTGCAAAAGGCGGTAATAATCTGAACGGTGGGTTTTCAGGTAGAGCGAGAGATAGAGGAGCGGCTGCTGTAGGACACCCTCGGCGCAGAGAAACAGCGTAATCAACAGACGGCCTAGTCTGCCGTTGCCATCCAGGAACGGATGGATCGTCTCGAATTGCACATGGAGCAAGCCCGCCTTGATGAGCGGCGGAATGTCCTGAGTTTCAGAATGAAGAAAGCGCTCCCAATCGCCGAGGCAGTTCATCACCTCATTTGGAGGTGGGGGAACAAACATTGCATTGCCTGGACGCGTTCCGCCAATCCAGTTTTGGGAGCTGCGAAATTCACCAGGGTTTTGTGTAGCACCTCGGCCGCTGTCAAGCAGCCTTCCGTGCATCTCGCGAATAAGGCGAAGGGAAATTGGTAACGTGGCCATCCGATCAAGGCCGTACATCATGGCATCGACGTAGTTGGAAACCTCTCGAATGTCATCTAGCGGTGCACCGGCGACAGCTTCCGTTTCAAACCGCAAGAGATCGGACAGCGTCGATTGTGTACCTTCGATCTGCGAGGACAAAACCGCTTCCTTGCGGACGTACATATAGAGAAAGAGTTCCTTGTTCGGCAGAAGCACGGAAACTCCATCGAGTCGCCCCAATGCTCGCTCCGCAGCGCTCATGCGTGTCAGTAGGTTCGAAAGGTCGATGGGCGGCTCCGGCGGCAATGGCGGGGGCACAAAGGCGCGCACGTTCTCACCGGCTACCGAAGTTTCGACAAACCTGCCTAAGCGTCCATCAAATTCGCGGGTTTCAGGCACGACAATGGCTCCTGGGCGTTAAGTACGTAGATTTAAATAACGGAGCCCGTTAATTAAAGAAACAGCGATTTTGTTAAATAAGCGCCATCGCTAATTAAATTGATGAAAATAACGCTCCTTGTAATGGAACGCCTTCAGATGGCTTATGCGCATCGCACTCGAGGAGTTTAGTTGGATTGAATTCCGCTGCAGCTACTCGCTCAAAATCTGGTCACGCTCTGATCGCAAGGCCTCGTTGAGTTCGAGATTGCGATAGACCCTTTTGCAAAGGTCCTGATAGCCGGCCCAATAGCCATGGTCATTTACCTGTTTTTCAAAACTAGACGGTTGCCACCAATCTGAAAACCAGGATGACGAGCGGGCCTGCTTGACTGCAAGAAGGGGATTAAGATCTCCATGTATGAGCTGAACAAATGACTCCGGCTCCAAGAGATACCCGGAAGAGTCCAACCGCCTATAGTCCGCACTCAGCTTTCTGCATGTGTTTGAGAAACTGACTTGATCATATTCACCCGAGCCGCCGACCACTTCGCTTAGATTCAGCGTGGTTTTGAAGATTTGGCATGTGAACCCGTCATGCATCGTAACAATCGCCACGTTGCCTTCTCTCGCCATGCTTCGGATAAATGCAATTCTCTTCGGGCGCTGCTTTGCGAGCGTTTCCGCTAGTTTCACGCCATACGAGTACAAGTCATGCACTTCAAAAGGGTGCCCTTCGCCATGCTTGAGCCAGTCCGGCCGAACATTCAGATATTTGGCGACACGGTCGGAAAGCTCGAAAGGTGGATAAGCGCTCCCTCCAAAGACTCGTTCTAATTGCTCTGCTGTCTCTTCCGAAACAGCTTCAGCGACTTTCGAGACAGATATTTTCGCATGGACCGCATCATTGATCTGCGCAAGCGCCCATTTGTACCTAGCTGAAACGCTGGACAAAAACGTCTCTTCTAACCGGGCAACGATTTCAGCGTTCATGGAGCGATTGCTGAGTTTTGCTGCCTCGGCGATTTGATCGCGCATGCCGTCCGGCAGGCGAACGACAAATTGATCTTTATCTTTGGCTTTGGTCTGGCTCGTCATGGCCTGTTGATACTCGCAAAGTGCTATACAGAAAATACTAGCACAATGCGATCTTTCTGGCATATGGTGCACCTGCAGATAGCACAATGCTACTAGTTAGGAGAGCATCAAATGAATAAACAAAACTGGCCCAGGATCCTCGTGCGACTGCCTGTTGAAACCAAGCAATTTTTAGAGTGGGAAACCCAGAAGAACGCCTCCTCGTTGAACAGCGAAATCGTGCGATGCATCCGGCATCGAATGGAGGAACTCGGTAGATCCACTCACTCCGCAACCAAGTCTTCTCGGACCTCTCGCTAAGGGAGCCGTTCAATTGAGCTCACCAGTTGTCCTCCGCAAAGCCAAAGCAGCCGAAGAATGGGTGTCCATATTCGTTGTGTGGCGCCACTCCTACCTATTCCGTTCAAGGGAAAGGCTGAAATGAATCTGGAAACCCCAAAACAAGCCGCTGAACGCACAATCTTCACCGAGAAACGCATCCGCGCCTGGATCAGCCAGGGCAAGATCCGGCACGTGAGGATCGATGGGAGCCTGTTCCTTCCAGAAGGAGCAATTGAAGAGTTGATTGAACGAAACACGATTGAGCCATGCCAAGACCCGCAGACCCACCAAAACTCAAAAAGCGCAAGAATCGGCCATTCTACTTCATTGTCTTCCACGATCCCGAGACTGGAAAAAGACGTGAGTGTTCAACAGGTACTTCGAACCGTGACGAAGCTGAGGAAAAGCTCGAAGACTTCCTGAGGGATAGGCGTACCCAACGAACAGGGCGCCCCGTTCCGCCGCACAAAATGAAGATTGCTCAAACGTTGGACGACTACGCAAACTTCAAAATGGGAAAGAAAGCGGCAGAACGCTTGAGCTACTCGTTATCCAATCTCCTTACCTTCTGGCAGGATAAAACCGTTGATCAGATCAACCCGGAGACGGTCGAGCAGTATTGGAGGTCGAGTTCTCGCAAGCGGTCGACCTGCCGCCGCGAGCTCACGGACCTGAGGTCCGCAGTCAATCATTCAATCCGAATGAACCGCTTGCAGGAGTTTCGCTTTCCCGAACTTCCTAAGGACGGCAAACCCAGGAAGCGGTGGCTGACACAGTCCGAGTATGTCCGCCTGTTTTGGGCTGCTGGCGACGAGTACCGAAGCAAATTCACTTTGCGGCTGTTTCTGATGATTGCCTATTACACGGGAGCCCGTAAGAACGCGATCATGGAACTGGAATGGGCGCAAATCGATTTCGACGCCGGGATGCTGAATTTCAACAAGGACGGGGCGGAGTTCGATGAGGAAGATGATTCAGAGGGTGGCAAACCCCGATCTTACATCCCTATGCCGCCGGAGCTATCGCGGCACCTGAAACGCAGGTTCGACCTTTATGGCGGCAAGACCCCCTTCGTCTTTCATCAAAAACACGACCCGACCAGACGCGTCAAAAGCATCGACAAAGGCTTTCGGCAAGCTGCCAAAAAAGCAGGTTTGAAGCAGGTCACCCCGCACACCCTTCGCCATACCCGTGTGAGTCTTCTGGTTCAGGCGGGCGAGAAGATCTCCGACGTCTCAGAGTACATGGCGATGAGCTTCCAGACCCTGGAGAAGGTCTATTCCCATTTCAACAACGACCATATTCGGGAAATGGCGCAGCGATTGGGACGTTCGCGAAATGCTCGCGGAACCAATTCCACGGAACGAGAAATCCGGGAAAAATCGGAAAATTCTGAGAACATCGACAATCGAGAAATCGCATGAATTCAATATCTTACGGGTTTACACAATCCTCCGAAGGCAGAGGTCACAGGTTCGAATCCTGTCGGGTGCGCCATTTTTCTGACTTTCAGTATCGAAATCTGCCGTAGAGCATTGGCTCGCTGCGATGGGCGTTTTTGCCTTTCTTTGAACACCCTTCCCGACCTGAATTTCAAAGCGACCAAATCGGGCGCTCAGAGGACCGGCCTGGGCAGGCAGGCTGCGGGATATTTTTGCGAAAGGACGGCTTTCTGTTCGTGGGCGGGGCCTGAGGGCACTTTTCAGCCCGTTTGCGGTTGACTGAAACGCAAACAGCCCCGGTGGTAACCGGGGCTGCGCAGGTTGATAAGTTGGAAAAGGCCTGGACCTAGAACTCCAGGGCGCGGTCGCCGTGGGCGTCCTTGATGCGGGTCGGCAGGCCGATGCGGTTGAGGATACCGAGGAAGGGATGCGGCGGCAGTTCTTCCACGTTGGCCATCTTCTTCACGTCCCATTCGCCGGTGGCGATCAGCATGGCGGCCGCGACCGGCGGAACGCCGGCGGTGTAGGAAATGCCCTGGCTGCCGACTTCCTCATAAGCTTCCTTGTGGTCGGCAACATTGTAGATGAACACCTCGTGCTCCTTGCCGTCCTTGGTGCCTTTCACGAAATCACCGATGCAGGTCTTGCCGGTGTATTCAGGCGCCAGCGAAGACGGATCCGGCAGACATGCCTTGACCACCTTCAGCGGTACGACTTCCAGTCCTTCGGCCGTCTTGACCGACTGTTCAGACAGAAGGCCGATGTTTTTCAGAACGGTGAAGACGTTGATGTAGTGCTCGCCGAAGCCCATCCAGAACCGGACGTCCGCACCGTCCATGTTCTTTGCCAGGGAATGCACTTCGTCGTGGCCGCACAGATAGGCCATGCGCTTGCCGACCACCGGCAGGTCATATTCCTTGCCGATCTCGAACATCTTGTTTTCCTGCCACTTGCCCTGCTGCCAGGAATAGACCGTGCCGGTGAACTCCCGGAAGTTGATCTCCGGATCAAAGTTGGTGGCGAAATAGCGCTGGTGGCTGCCGGCGTTGATGTCGACGATATCGACCTCAGTCACCTTGTCGAGATAGTCGTCCTTGGCAAGGCGGGCATAGGCGTTGACGACGCCCGGGTCGAAACCGGCGCCCAGAATGGCGGTGACGCCCTTGGCGGCGCATTCCTCGGTCCGTTTCCATTCGTAGTTGCCATACCAGGGCGGGGTCTCGCAGATCTTGCCCGGCTCTTCGTGAATGGCCGTGTCGATATAGGCCGCTCCCGTCTCCAGACAGGCGCTGAGGACGGACATGTTCAGGAAGGCGGTGCCTACATTGATGACGATCTGCGCACCTGTTTTGCGGATCAGCGCACTGGTGGCGGCAATGTCCAGAGCGTTGAGTTCGTGTCCTTCCAGAACACCCGGCTGCTTCAGCGCCTTCTTGGCATGCACGGTTGCGATGATGTCGTCGCATTTGGATTTGGTGCGCGAGGCGATATGTATATCGCCGAGAACATCATTGTTCTGAGCGCACTTATGCGCCACCACCTGGGCGACACCTCCGGCGCCGATGATGAGAACAGTCTTTTTCATTTGATAAAGATACCTTCCTTGGACCTTGGGGGTGTTCGGGGTTCAAGTCTCAAGACAGACTTTGCTCGTAGTCCTGGTATGAAAACTCACGAGCAACGTGGACTGTTCCGTCCACTTCCTTGACCGCAATCGCGGGCATTTTCACGCCATTAAACCAGTTTTTCTTGACCATCGTGTAACCCGCCGCATCCTGAATGGAAACCCGGTCACCGGTCTTGAGTTCGGCAGGGAAGTTGAACTCGCCGAATATGTCGCCGGCAAGGCAGGACTTGCCACAGATCATGTAGCTGTGCGGCCCTTCGTTGGGGGTCACCTTCGCGGTCTCGCGGTAAATCAGCAGATCGAGCATATGAGCTTCGATGGACGCATCGACAATAGCCAGATTCTTGCCGTTGAAGAGCGTGTCCAGCACCGTTGTCTCCAGTGTGGTCGACCGGGTGATCGAGGCTTCGCCCGGTTCCAGGTAGACCTGAACGCCGTATTTTTCGGCGAAGGCCTTGAGGCGGTCGGCGAAGAGGTCGAGTGGGTAGTCGTCCCCCGTGAAATGAATACCGCCCCCCAGGCTGACCCATTCCGCCCGGCTCAAAAGCCCGCCGAACTTTTCCTCGATATCGCCAAGCATGCGGTCGAACAGCGCAAAATCGGCATTTTCGCAGTTGTTGTGGATCATGAAACCGCTGATCCGGTCCATGACCTTTTCAATCTTGGCGACGTCCCATTCTCCGAGGCGGGAGAAAGGCCGGGCCGGGTCGGCAAGGTCGAAACTGGAGGAGCTGACCATCGGGTTGAGGCGCAGCCCGCGCACGATGCCTGCGGATTTGTCCGCGAACCGTTCCAGCTGGCTGATGGAATTGAAGATGATCTTGTCGGCATGGGAGATCACTTCATCGATCTCGTAGTCGGCATAGGCCACGGAATAGGCGTGGGTTTCCTTGCCGAAGCGCTCATGCCCCAGCCGGACTTCGTTCAGCGAAGACGAAGTGGTGCCGTCCATGTACTCGCGCATGAAGTCGAATACACACCAGGTCGCAAAGCACTTGAGCGCCAGCAGGGCCTTTGCGCCAGACCGCTCTCGAACGTAGGCGATCTTCTCCATGTTGCGGAGCAGCTTCGCCTTGTCGATCAGATAGTAGGGTGTCTCGATCATCTGGTTCCGTCGCCGTCGTTGCCTGCGACCGGTTCGGGCCGCGCGGACAGGTGATTGGGAGCGATTTCCGGTTGCCCGGTTGTCCGGACCGGCCGGTTCGCCACAAGGCGTTCCAGCTTCGCTGTCGGCGTGACGGATACCGTCTCCATGCAGGACCTTGCAAGGGCCCGAGGCGTCTTTCTTTCAACTGCCAGTCAGCCGGTTGAACCGCAATCTCCCGGTTTCACCGAGTTGCTATGCTTTACGTGAATGGAACGCAGAACAGTTATGCAAAAATAGGAGGGAGATTCGTGCTTTCACTCATTGAAATCTTAACTTTCCTCCCGTATTTGTCCGGCAGATCAAATATTCACCAGCCCGCTCAAGAGTTGGGCAAATTCTGGAGGTCGGCATGACCCGGGACGATCTCATTCGCGAATACAAGGCACAGAGCGGCTCCTGGCCGGCGCTTGTCGGCGTTTACGCCGTTATCGTGGGTGCGATGGCTCTTTCCGGCTACCTGATGGTCGGCTGATCCCGCACGCCTGACGAAAAGTCGGCAGAGTTTCAATCACCCCCGGAGCGACCTCCGGGGGTGATTGCATTTTGAGGCAAGCAAACCGCCTGCGATCAGACGTCGGCGGCTTCGCCAATGGCATCGGTGCCACGCTCTTCCAGAAGCGTCGTCAGCCAGTTCGGATCCATTTCGGGAACCGAAGACAGCAGCAGATCCGTGTAGGGATGATGCGGCGGCGTGAACATCTCGTCCTTTGGCCCCTGCTCCACCACCTTGCCGCGCTGCATCACCACAACCTCGTCCGCGATGGAGCGCACCGTCGCCAGGTCATGGGTAATGAACATGTAGGCCAGGTTGAACTCCTGCTGCAGCCGATCGAGCAGCTTCAGGATACCTTCCGCCACGAGCTGGTCGAGCGCGCTCGTTACCTCGTCGCAGATGATGAAGGCCGGATCGGCCGCCAGGGCCCTGGCAATGCCCACACGCTGTTTCTGGCCGCCGGAAAGCTCCGGCGGATAACGATTGTAGAATTTTGACGGGTCCAGCTCGATCAGGTCCAAAAGCTCGTCGACACGGTTTTTCAGTTTCGCGCCGTGCAGCCCGCCATAGAACTGGGCAGGCCGGCCGATGATCTCGCTGATCCTGATCTTCGGGTTCAGTGCGGTATCGGCCATCTGGTAGATCATCTGCGCCTGGCGAAGCTGATCCTTGCTGCGATCCTGATAGCGCGGCGGCAACGGCTCGCCCTTGAACAGGATCTGCCCCTTGGTGGGCGGCAGCAGACCGGTGATGCAGCGCGCAGTCGTTGACTTGCCGGAACCGGATTCGCCGACAACCGCAACCGTCATGCCCGGATAGATGTCGAAGGAGACATCGTCCAGCACCTTGGTCTTGCCGTAGGCCGCATCAATTCCCTGCACGGAAACGATCGGAATGGCACCTGCCTCGGTCGGCCGCTGCTTCTGCGGCCGCTGGAAGCTGCGGACGGCCCAAAGGCTCTTGGTGTAGTCCTCCTTGGGAGACCCGAGCATCTGCTCGGTCGGCGCCTCCTCGACTTCCTCGCCCTTGAGCAGCACCTTGATAGTGTCGGCCATCTGCGCCACCACCGCCAGATCGTGCGTGATGTAGATCGCCGCGGTGTTGAACTGGTCGACAATGTCCCGGATCGCCGCCAGAACCTCGATCTGCGTGGTTACGTCCAGCGCGGTGGTCGGCTCATCGAAGATGATGAGATCCGGCCGGCACGCCATGGCCATGGCGGTCATCGCGCGCTGCAGCTGGCCGCCGGAGACCTGGTGGGGATAGCGGAAGCCGATTTCGTTCGGGTTGGGAAGGCGCAGCCGCTCGTACAGCTGCATGGCGTCTTCCTGCGCCTCGACCCGCTTTTGAATGCGGTACTGGATCGGCGCTTCCGTGTGCTGGTCGATAATCCGGTGTGCCGGATTGAACGAGGCAGCAGCCGACTGGGCGACATAGGCGATGCGCGATCCGCGCAACGCGCGGAGATCGCTCTCCGGCGTCGTCGTCAGTTCCATGCCGTCGAACTCGATCGAGCCGCCGGAAATCCGGCAGCCGTCGCGGGCAAAGCCCATGGAGGCGAGGCCGATGGTCGATTTGCCGGCACCCGATTCTCCGATCAGCCCCAACACTTCCCCCTTGTGCAGGGTAAGATTGACGCCATGAACGATCTCGACCCATTTTTCGTCCGAGTATCCCTCGATCCGGAGATCGGTGACCCGAAGCAGTACGTCTTTTTTCGGCACCATTCTCAAACCTCCTTCAGGCCGGAAGACCGGAACAGCATCCAGTCGACGACGAAATTCACCGCGACAGTCAGAAGTGCAATGGCGGCCGCCGGGATCAGCGGCGTCATTTCGCCAAATGAAATCAGTGTCGCGTTTTCACGCACCATGGAGCCCCAGTCGGCGGTCGGCGGCTGAATGCCGAGGCCAAGGAACGACAGGCCTGCGATCAACAGGAACACGAAGCAGAATTCGAGACCGAATTCGGCGATCAGTGGCGCTGTCGAGTTTGGCAGGATTTCACGGCGGATCAGGTACCAGGTGCCCTCGCCGCGCAGCTTGGCCGCTTCGATGTAGTCCATCACCACCACGTTGCCGGCAACCGCCCGGGTGAGACGGAAGACGCGTGGCGAATAGATGACGGCAACGACGATCACGATCACCACCAGGTTGGTGCCGAAGATACTGAGCATCAGCAGGGCGAAGATCAGTGACGGAACCGACATGATGACGTCTGCGACACGGCCGATGAACTGATCGAACCAACCGCCCTTGGTGGCGGCAAGCAGGCCTGCAAATGCTCCCATGAAGAAGGCCAGCATGGTTGCAAGCAGCGCGAGACCGACAGAGTTGCGCGCGCCGTAGATGATGCGGCTGAACATGTCGCGACCGAGCTGGTCGGCCCCCAGAAGCATGGTTTCATCCGGCGGTGCAAAGGCTGACGAAATGACCTGTGCTTCACCGAAAGGTGCAATCACGGGGGCAAAGACCCCGGCGATGGCGTAGGTGAAGATCACGAACATGCCGAAGGCGGCCGTGAGAGGTGCGGTCCGCAACTCCTTGGAGACCCCGGCGGGCGTGATGATGATCAGGAATTCCCGGAACGCGTAGGATGTCCCGGCGGCCAGTGCCAGAAGACCGGCAGCCGTAGTGATGAACCGCAGCGCCGGAGCGCCGCCGATGATCCCCGCGATGAAGGAGATCATCGTCAGGGAAAAGACAAGAATGAAGATCTTGCGCTTGTTGAAATAGGCCGCCAGGCAGGAAGCCCCGATCAGCAGCGCATAGTAGCCAATAACGAATGTGCTCATGTCGCTGCCCTTATTTCGGATGCCGCAAACGCGGATTGGTCAGGATCGCGCCCACATCGGCTGCCAGGTTCAGCAGGATGAAGGTTGCCGCGAAGATCAGACAGCAGGCCTGCACGATCGGGAAATCGCGTTTGGCAACCGCGTCCACCAGAAGCTGGCCCACGCCCGGATAGACGAAGACAACTTCCACCAGAACCACACCGGTAATGAGGTAGGCGAGATTGAGTGCGACGACGTTGATGATCGGCGCCCAGGCGTTGGGCAGAGCATGTTTGACGATCACCTTCCAGGGCGGCACGCCTTTCAGCCGTGCCATCTCGATGTAGGGCGAGGCCAGAAGGTTGATGATCGCCGCGCGTGTCATCCGCATCATGTGCGCCGTCACCACCAGCACCAGGGTCAGCGCCGGCAGGAACGTTCGATGCAACAGATCCCCGAAGCTCATGTCCGCGCTGAGGCTGGCAATGGCGGGGAAGTAGTTGGTCTTGACCGCCAGGTAGAGAATGAGGATGTAGCCGAGAAAGAATTCCGGAGAGGAAATCGATGTCAGCGTGACCACGTTGGCAACCCTGTCGAACAGGGTATTGCGCAGGAGAGCGACAACCACGCCGAGAACGATGGAAACCGGCACCGCAATGACAGCCGCATAGGTCGCAAGGAAAAGCGTGTTGACGAACCGGTCGCTGATGGCAGCGCTGACCCGCTCGCCAGAGACGAGCGAGACGCCAAAGTCGCCGGTGAGTGCACCGCCGAGCCATTGGAAATATCGCAGGATCGCGGGCTGGTCGAGGCCGAGCTTCTCTCGCAGGGCGGCGACGGTTTCAGGCGTTGCTCCCTGTCCAAGAACGGCCTGGGCAATGTCGCCGGGCAGCAGTTCAACTGCAAAAAAGATCAGGATAGAGACCACTAGTAGCGTGATCGCACCTAAGCCAAGTCTCTTAAGGACCAGCTGTAGGATGTCCCCCATTTGTCCCTCCAGAATAGGAAAGCCCGGCACGGCACATAGCGCCGCCGGACACATATCGGGCAGGTTCCTGTCAGCTCTTTTTGCTTTGCGTTGGCAGGAGCCCTGTCCGTCCAGGTCGGCCCGTCCCGCGTCCGGGGCAGGGCCAAATTGCAGGCGGCGGCCTTAGCCGCCGCCTAACCCCTCAATCAGGACTCGAACCACCAGCGGCTGGCGGCACGCGCGCCGTCATTTTCCCAGCTGGCAGCCAGTTTCTCGGGCGTGCCCACCTTCGCGCTGTTGGCGTAAACGAAGTTGTTGAAGAACGGGATGATGGTGCCGCCATCGTCCCGGGCCAGCATCGCCATCTCGCGGTACATTTCCGCGCGCCGGGTGTCGTCCAGCTCGGCCTTGGCCTGAAGCAGAAGCTCGTTGAAGCGCGGGTTTTTCCAGTGAGACTCGTTCCAGGCCGCGTCGTTCTTGTAGGCCAGCGTGTACATGACATCAGGTGTCGGACGCGCGCCCCAGGACACGAGACAGAACGGCTTCTTCAGCCAGACGTCGGAATAGTAACCGTCGTTCGGTTCACGCACGACATTGATGTTGATACCCGCCGCCTTGGCGTGTTCGGCATAAAGCACCGCCATGTCGACTGCACCCGCATAGACGCTGTCCGCGGTGCTGAGGCTGACCGTGAGACCTTCTGCGCCCGCTTTCTTGAGCAGGGACTTGGCCTGGTCCGGATCGTAATCACGCTGCGGGATGTCGTCCGGCCAGTAAGGCTGGGCCGGCGAATGGTGGAAGTCATTGCCCTTGGTGGCTGCACCGAAGGTGATCTTCTCGATGATGTCATCCCGGTTCATGGCCAGCTTAAGCGCGTTGCGCACGTCCGGATTGTCGAACGGTGCCGTGTCACAGAACATCGGCAGCGTGATTGCGCCCGCGGACGGGATGTTGTGGATCTTGATGTTCGGATTGCGCTGCAGCAGACCCATGGTCTTCAGCTCGATCAGCGAGACCGCATCCACATCGCCGGTCACAAGTGCCGTCTGACGAGCGTTCGGATCGTTCAGGGTGATCAGCTCGACCTTGTCGAAATAGGCGCCTTCACGGTGCCAGCCGTCATGCCGGCTGAGGCTGAACTGAACGCCGAACTCGCCGTTGTCGATCTTGTAGGGACCGGTGCCGTCGCCGGACTGCCAGTCGATCGTGCCGTCGTCGTTGGCCGGGCAGATCGCCATGTGATAGTCGGTCATCAGCCATGGGAAGTCGGCGTTGCCGCCGGACAGCTTCACGACAACGGTGTAGTCGCCATCCTTGGTGATGTCGGTGACATCCGTCAGCAGCGCCTTGGCTGCGGAGGTTGTCTTGTCGCCGCGGTGGTGGTTCAGCGATGCGATGACATCGTCAGCCGTCAGTTTCCTGCCGCTGTGGAACTCGGCGTTTTCAGTGATCTTGAAGGTCCATTCGGACGCATCCTCGCTGGCTTCCCAGCTGTCGGCGAGATCCGGCCCAAGTGACCCGTCGCCCATGATCATCGTCAGATAGCTGCGGTGCGTGTGGGCGAGGAAAATCATCACGCGGGTCAGATAGGTGCCCGGATCGTGAGAATCTGAGGTGTTGCCGTCGTGGATCCCCCAGCGGAACGTCCCGCCCTGCTTGGGCTGGGCTTTCGCCTCGCTCGACCACAGGCCTGTTGCGGTACTTGCTGTCAGTCCGGCCAGCACGGAGTAACGAAGGAAATCACGTTTACTGATCCCTCCCGTGCGGGCCGCTGCTTCAAGCCTTTCGAGCATCTCGGCATCTTTGGACTTCGTCATCTGTCTCCCCTTCCGGTTCTTCTTAAACAGTCACTTGCCAATTTCCCAAACGTAGCATCCGTTGTTTTTTTGTAACCATGATGCTCATTTGCGACATTTACATAGCAAAACACGAACTGCCCCTGCTCGGCCACCCCCATGGGTAAATTCCTCATTTAAAATGTTTAATGTTGACTGGTTGCCCAGATATTGTGCACAGCAACATTATTATGAATGATTTTTGATTTTCAGACAGGCACGGAAAATGCTACGCGCGTATATTCTGGTCTACTGAGACAGATCTCAGATAATTCTTTTAGATGAAAAACGATTATTCTCCAACAATGTCGGAAAATGCAGTGCCAGTTCGTATTTCGGCACTGTCGAGCGGTAAATCAGGCGCATTCTTCTTGTCAAAATAACCGATTACCGGAGAACAAGATGAGTGTTGCCCAACGCAGCCGCAGCGGCGGCCGTGCCGGCCGCAGGGCTATTCGCACCGCTCCCGACCATACCATGCTGCCCGGTCTGCGGCGCACGCTTCCCCTGTGCGAACCCATGGACGAAGAGCAGATCCGAAAGCTGGACGATGCCTCCATGGCAATCCTGGAAGAGGTTGGAATCGTCTTTCGCGATCCGATTGCCCTTGCAGACTGGAAGCGGGCCGGCGCCAAGGTCGAGGGTGAGAGGGTCTACCTGGACCGGGGGCAGGTGCGTGAGCTCATCAGTTCGATCCCATCCAGCTTCACCTATCATGCCCGCAATCCGGCAAAGAATGTCCCGCTTGGAGGAGATCGTTCGATCTTCGTGCCGATGACCGGGGCACCATTTCTGCGTGATCTCGACAATCAGCGGCGCAATCCCACGCTTGCGGACCTGGCCATGTTCCACAAGCTCAGCCACATGCTGCCGGCCCTGCATTCCAGCGCCCACCACATCGTGGAGCCCTACGACCACCCCATCAGCCACCGGCACCTGCGCATCACCTATTCTTCGATCAAGCATTCGGACAAGACCTTCATGGGCATGACGACAAGCCCGAAGAACGCCGAAGATGTCATGGAAATGTGCGCGATCCTGTTCGGTGAGGACTATCTGGAGACCCATCCGGTCACGACAGGAAACTGCAACGGCAATTCTCCGCTGGTTTGGGACGAGACCATGCTGGGAGCAATGCGGGCCTTTTCGAAACGGAACCAGCCCGTGCTCTGCTCCCCCTTCGTGCTTGGCGGAGCCAATACCCCGGCAAGCGTCGTCCCCGCCGTTGCCCAGCTCAACGCGGAAGCCCTGAGCGCGCTTGCCTACACGCAAGTGATCCGGAAGGGCGCACCTGCGATTTACGGGCATTATCTGTCGACGGTCTCGATGAAATCCGGTGCGCCGATGGCCGGTACCCCAGAGATCAGCCTGATGAACTTCATGATCGGGCAGATGGCGCGGTTCTACGATGTGCCCTGGCGGACTTCCGGTTCGCTCGGCGGTGCCAAGACCTTTGACGCGCAAGCCGGGTATGAGAGCGCAGCAACGCTGAGCGCCGTTATCCATTCAGGTGCCAACTACATCTGGCACGCAGCCGGCTGGAACGAGGCCGGGATGCATTGCTCGGTTGCCAAGTTCATTGTCGACGCCGAGCAATGCGCAATGGCCTACCGCATGGCGGAGGGCCCGCGCTGGGATGATTTCGACGAAGGCCTTGCCGCCATTCGCGACGTCGGCCCCGGCGGGCATTACCTGGGACACCCGCACACCCAGGAGAATTTCCAGCGGGCGTTCTTCATGCCGGAGACCTTCGACAACAATTCCATCGAGCAATGGAAGGCCGAGGGAGAAGTGGAGATCACGGAACGGGCGCTTGGCATCGCCCGCAAGCTTCTGTCCGAGTATCAGGAGCCTGCTCTCGAGACCGCCAAAAACGAGGCCCTTCTCGACTACATCGCGCTACGCGAGCGTGAAATCCCGGCGGCAGATGCGCTGAACCAGGACTATTGAACCGCGGTACCGGCCAAAAACCGGGCTGCCCGTGCTTTCTCTTCTGCCCTGCGAGGCGGTTCATGAAAATCAAGTCTGTCGAGATCTTCCGCCATGACCTGCCGGTCAAGGGCGGCCCCTACAAGATGGCGAACGCCGAGGTCTGGTCTCTCCAGACCACCCTGGTCAAGCTGATCGCGGACAACGGGCATATCGGCTGGGGGGAAACCTGCCCCGTCGGCCCGACTTACGCCGAAGCGCATTCCGGTGGAGCGCAGGCGGCGCTGCAGCAGATCGCCCCTGCGCTGATTGGCCAGGACGTTCGGCCCCTGACGATCGGTCGTCTCATGAACGGCCAGCTTAATGGGCACAACTACGCAAAGGCGGCAATCGACATTGCCGTTCATGACCTGCTCGGCAAACATCTGGGACTTAGGGTTGCCGACCTTCTCGGTGGTGTCGCGGCGGAACGCGTTCCCTCTTATTACGCAACCGGTGTCGGTGCTCCCGAAGAGATCGCCAACATTGCCGCGGAGAAACGGGACGAAGGCTACCCGCGCCTGCAGATCAAGATGAGCGGGAAGGACGTAGAGCGCGATATCGAGACGATCCGCAGGGTCTGGGACAAGATCGCCGGATCCGGCATGCGTCTTGCGGTCGACGGCAACCGAGGCTGGACCACACGAGACGCGCTGCGCGTCAGTCGCGAATGCCCGGATATTCCGTTCATTCTGGAACAGCCCTGCAACCGGATCGAAGACCTGGAGAAGATCAGGCCACAGATCCACCATGGACTTTACATGGACGAGAACGGTGTCGACCTGGCAACAGTCATCCGTGCCGCCGGGCGCGGACTGGTCGATGGATTCGGCATGAAAGTGACCCGGATCGGCGGACTGCAGCAGATGGCTGCGTTCCGGGATATCTGCGAAGCCGTCTCGCTGCCGCATACCTGCGACGATGCCTGGGGCGGCGACATCATCGCCGCCGCCTGTACCCATGTAGCTGCCACCGTGAAGCCGTCTCTGCTGGAAGGGGTCTGGCTTGCGGAACCCATGATCGAGGGCAGTTATTCCATCGGCGAAGGCGTGCGCATCCGGGACGGTCACATTGCCTTGCCACAAGGCCCGGGCCTTGGTGTCGAACCGGATGAGACCCTGTTCGGCACGGCGATGGCTACTTTCTGAACTGGAGGCCGATATGCGCTTTAAAGGCAAACGCGCCCTCGTGACGGGCGCCGCCGGTGGGATCGGCAAAGTCATCTCCCAGATGCTGCGGGCAGAAGGGGCGCGCGTGGCCGCAGCCGACCGGAATTGCGATGCCGTTGATGCGGAAGTCCGGATTTCGGGAAACCTGCTGGACCCAGCTTATGCAGACGCACTGCCCCGCACCGCGGCCAAGGCACTTGGCGGCCTCGACATCATCATCAACAACGCCGGCGTCATTACCCGTGGTCCCGTGACCGAGACCAGCGATCAGGACTGGGCGCTGTCGATCGGGGTCAATGTCGAAGCTCCTTTCCGCATCTGCCGGGCGGGTATCCCGTTGCTGGCGGAGGCCGGAGGTGGGGCCATCGTCAACATCGCCTCTTGCTGGGGTGTTCACCCGGGCCCGAACCACGCTGTCTATTGCATGACCAAGGCGGCGATCGCTTCGCTGACCCAGTGCATGGGCCGGGACCATGCCCACCAGGGCATCCACATCAATGCTGTCTGCCCGAACGAGGTCGACACACCGATGCTGCGGACCGGGTTCGAAAAGCGCGGCTTTGACCCCGCAACGGCGATTGCCGAACTGGGCAGGACCGTTCCGCTTGGCCGGGTGGCGCTGCCGGATGATATCGCGGACGTCGTTCTGTTTCTTGCCTCCGATGCCGCGCGCTACATGTGCGGTTCGCTGGTTGAGGTCAACGGCGGGAAACCGGTGTCATGATGCGGTTCGAAGGGAAGATTGCCCTCGTCACGGGTGGGCGAAGCGGCATTGGTCGTGCGATTGCCCGGCGCTTGCAAAATGAAGGTGCCAGGGTCTTCACGGCCCAGCGCGGCGAGGATACGGAGTTTGAGTATGTCCAGGCGGATTTTGCCGACATGGAAGCCCCTGCCTGCATTATCGAAGACGTGGTAACGAAAGGCGGCAGGCTGGATGTGCTCGTCAACAATGCCGGCCTGATGCAGGAAGCGGCGATCGAAGACATGTCGCTCGCCGACTGGCAGCACTCGTTGGCGGTCAATCTGACCGCGCCTTTCCTGATGATCAAACATGCCTTGCCGCATTTGCGCCAGACACGCGGAAGCATCGTCAATGTCGGTTCCATCGAAGGCATCGGCTGCAATCCGCTGCATGCTGCCTATTCCGCCTCCAAGGCCGGGCTTCACGGCCTGACGCGCGCCGTTGCGGTCGATCACGGAAAGGACGGCGTCCGCTGCAACGCGGTTGCGCCAGGCTGGATCGATACGGAACTCAATCTCGAATTCATCAAGGCGACCCCGGATCCAGATGCCTTCCGGCGCGATATTGGCAAGATCCACCCGGCTGGCCGGACGGGCAAGCCGGAGGAAGTTGCCGCCTTGGTCGCTTTCCTGGCAGCCGAGGAAAGCGGTTTTGTCACCGGTCAGGTCTACACGGTCGACGGTGGCAGAATGACCAAGTTGAGCTTGCCCTGAAGGGCTTGGAGCGGTTCAAAATGCCTGCCGAATAGCGGACTTCATTGTCCTGACGAGATCCTGATTGGCGCTGGCTGCGACGCCGATGACAAGTTTCGACATGGGTGTCGAGGCAAACCCATGCTCGTTGCCAAGCACCTTGAGGTGGCCCGCGAGAGTAGACCGCCCCAGAAGCCCAATCGCAATACCCGCTTCCACGGCAGCCGTTACGCCCGCCACGCTCTGGCTTGAAAAGGCAATTCGGTAAGGCCTCCCTCTTGCCTCAAGCGACTTGAGGGCCGCCTCACGCCACCAGCAGGCGCGGTCGAAAAGGGCGACCGGAACCGGCTCTTCGGCCAGAAGATCCCGGTAACGCGACATTACCCAGCAGGTCGGGTCCTCGAAGACCACCTCTTCGTTCCTGCCGATCGTTTCAACCTCGTAGACGGCAAGATCCAGCTTTCCCCTGGACAGCAGTTCCGGGAAATCGGTGCTGATCGTACAGGTTACCTCAAGCTCCACCTGCGGGTGCGATTGTGCGAAGGCAGACAGGATCTTCGCAAGCTTTGCCTGGCCATGGTCGTCAGGAATGCCGAGGCGAAGCTTCCCGCGCAAACCGTCGGCGGTGATTTCCCTCAGGACGGCATCCAGCCGTTCTTTCACATCCCTTGCGACCGGCATCAGGCGCTGCCCGGTCTCCGTCAGCGTCACACCGCGGCCGGTCCGCTCGAACAGATCCCGCCCGATCACCTCTTCAAGGCGCATGATCTGAAGACTGGTTGCCGATTGTGACCGGCCGATCAGGCGGGCACCTTCAGTGACGCTGCCCGTCCCGGCGACCGCCAGAAAGGTTCGGAGGAGTTCACTGTCGAGATTATTCATCCAATTTTTCAATATCTGACATTTAAGATATTCGTTTCACCAATACTTAGATCACGCCTAGTCTGAAGCCGTCAATCACTGGAGGCCTTCATGGAAGGACAGACGGCAACAGCCACGTTTTCTGGATCCCGAAGAATTGCCGCCGGAGCCGGAGCTGGCCTTCTCGCCGGGCTTGTCTGGCTGTGGCCGCAATTCTTCAAACAGGGGATCCTGTTCACCGGACAGGGTCTCCTTCAAGTTGCCCCGCTCGTCGTGCCGGGCATAGCCCTCACGGCCTGGATCATTGCCAGCGGTGCCGACAGGATCATCGGCCGCGCGTTTGAAGGACGGCTCATGCGCGCGGTCCTCGTGGCGTCTGCCATGGGGGCGATCACGCCGGTCTGCGGGGTGACGATCCTGCCTCTGATGGCCGGGTTGCTGGCAGCCGGGGTTCCCCTTGCCCCGGTCATGGCGTTCTGGCTGTCCTCGCCGATTACCGATCCGGCTATGCTGGCGACTACGGCGGCGACCCTCGGTGTCGCCTTTGCAGTCGGCAAGACCGTAGCAGCCTTCGGTCTGGGTGTATTTGGCGGATCCGTCACAGCAGCGCTCACGCGTGAGCAAAGCGGTGAAGCGGCGCTGCGGTCTGGTGGGCTCGCCGCAAAATTGACGGCGCGGTGCTGTGACGGCGCGACATCGTTTGAACCGCGTGTCTGGCGCAACAGCAGCCGGCGCAAGGCCTTCGCGCGGCAGGCAGCAGCGACCACACGGCTGATCCTGATCTGCCTGATCCCGGCCTTCTTCGCCGAATATGCGCTGAATGCGGCTCTGACCACGGGATCGCTTGCAGCCTATCTTGGCTCGAACACCTGGTGGGCCATACCCGCCGCCGTCTTCGTCGGCGCACCGGCCTATATCGACGGTTATGCGGCCTTGCCGCTGACCCGCGGTCTCATCGACAACGGCATGTCGCCCGGCGCGGCGATGGCGTTTCTGGTTTCCGGAGGCGTTGTCAGCATCTGGGGAGCGCTTGCGATATTTCCCGTGCTGAAACTGCGACCGTTTCTGCTTTACCTGGCGCTTGCCGTTACCGGGTCACTGATCTCGGGCTATGTGTTCGAATGGGTCTACTGACCCGGTCGGCCTCTGGCCGGGATCATTCCTCAGCCGCGCGCCATTCCTTCCAGCGCAGCACGGCATTGGCGCCGATTTCCCGGAATGGCTGTGGCGGCAGTTTTTTCGGTCGGGCTTCAGCACCGAAATGACGGGTGATGCTGCTGGTCTGTCCCAGCGCCAGATCAGCAGCGCCCATTCCGGTCAGGGTTCCGCGTGCGGTGCCGAGACCATTTTGTACGCAACCGGAAAACACGTCCTGCTCCAGTTCTCGCATGACCGCGACACCATTCAGCGACAGGCAAAGGTGTCCTGCCCACTTGTATTCCATCTTCAACCCTGCCAACTGCGGAAACCGCCGGTCGAACTTGCGTTGCATGAGACGGGCCGCACGTTCCACGCTTGCCGGTGTCAGCCGCATGTCGGGTTTCAAGACGGCGCAGGTTCTCGTAACGATCCTGTTTCCACCCTGACCGGCGTCGATCCGGCGCAAGGTCGTCCCCATCGGATCAGATGGCGTGATGCCCCAGCGGCTTTGGCCGCCAAGTTTCTTCAACGCCGCACTGTCCAGCTCGGGCGTCATGACGGCAAACAGGAACAGCTGCATCAGCCGGTCTCGTTCGAAACCGAAACTCTCCAGATGACCATTGACCGTGAGGATGACTTTTGCCGTTGAAACGGATCCGGATCGCGTTTCCACCTTCCAGCTTTCGCCTTCCCTGGCGAAAGACAGGGCCGGGCTTTGCTCGAAAACCTGCACGCCTTCCCGCCGAAGTCCGGTGGCAAGTCCGCGGATATATCCAGCAGGCTGCAGCATGACCGTACCGGGGGTATAAAGTCCGCCAACGTAGTGTCTGCTTCCGGTCAGGTCCGCCATCTGTTGGCGGTCGAGCAGCTCATATTTTTCACCGAGGCTCGTCAGATGGTCGGCATAACTGCGGTTATGAAGATCGGCCTTGATGCTAGCCGCACCGTTGATCTTGCCTGCCGGATCAAAATAGTGCCTGTCGATCCCGTAGTCCTCGACCGCGCCACGCGCAAAGCCGATTGCCTCTCGATTGAGGGCGATCAGGGACTTGTCGTCACCGTTACCGGCATAATCCTCCGATGTCAGTTCATGCGGCAGGTCGATCATGAATCCGGAATTGCGTCCGGCCGATCCTTCCGCAACCCGGCAAGCGTCGAGCACGACAACCTTGAGATTTCGGTCTGACTGGAGCAGACGGCGAGCAGCCGACAGACCGGCAAATCCGGCGCCGATGATCGTGACATCCGCGCTTATCTGTTCGCTCAGCACCTGCGCAGGCTGCTGCTTCGGCAGGATGGTGTTCCAGGCCGCCGGGCCTTGCAGGTTCGGCAGAGTGTCGGCGGCCCGTTTCGTCATCCGACGGCCTCGTCCTCGTCGTCGGACAGATCCAGCCAGATGGTCTTCAGCTGGGTGTACTGGTCGTGCGCCGCCAAACTGTTGTCCCGCCCGCCGAAACCGGACTGTTTGAACCCTCCGAACGGTGTGGTGATGTCACCTTCGCCAAAGCAATTGACGGTCACGGTGCCGGCCCGGATCGCCCGGGCACCACGCAGCGCCTTTCTGGCGTTGCCGGTGAAGATCGAGGCGGCAAGGCCGTACTGCGTATCGTTGGCCAGCGCGATAGCCTCATCGAAGCTTCTCACGGTCAGAACGCTCAAGACCGGACCGAAGATTTCCTCCCGCGCAATGGTGGACACCGGATCGGTTTCCAGAACGGTCGGTTCGACGAAAGCGCCATCGCGGCTGCCGCCGCCCATCAACACCTTTGCGCCCTTGTCCAGATAGGAACTGACCTTGGCGAAATGATCGCTGGAGACGAGCGCACCGACACGATGCTCCGGATCAAGGGGATCTCCCATCGTCCATTCCCGCGCATGGGCCAGAATGCGTTCCAGCAGCGCTTCCTTGATATCTTCTTCCACGATCAGGCGGGAACTTGCCGAACAGTTCTCGCCCATGTTCCAGAACGCGCCATTGACGACGTGAGCAGCCACCCGGTCGAGATTTTCCGCGTCCTTCAGGACAATGCTCGGGTTCTTGCCGCCCATTTCCAGAACGACCTCCTTCAGGTTGCTGTCGGCGGCATAGCGCAGGAACCGGCGGCCGGTTTCCGTCGAACCGGTGAAGGAGATCATGTCGACATCCATGTGCCGGCCAAGCGGTTCGCCGACGTCCGGACCGGAGCCTGGAACGACATTGAAGACACCCCGCGGAATGCCGGCTTCCATGGCAAGTTCCGCAATACGCAGGGCGGTGAGCGATGTTTCTTCGGCCGGCTTGACGATGACCGAACATCCTGCCGCCAGCGCCGGACCGATTTTCCAGGCGAGCATCAGCAGCGGAAAGTTCCAGGGCAGAACCAGCCCGACGACGCCAACCGGTTCGCGCACGATCATGGCGATGTGATCATCGGAGGCGGGCGAGACCTGGTCGTAGATCTTGTCGATCGCCTCTGCGTGCCATTTCAGGCAATGGATCGTCTCCGGCACATCCACGGTTTCGCAATCGTAGATCGTCTTGCCGCTGTCGAGGCTCTCCATCACGGCCAGCTCCCGCCGGTTGCGGGTGATGAGCTTGGCAAAGCGGATCAGCGTGTCCTTGCGTTCCGACGGATGCAGCTTCGACCACCGGCCGTCCTCAAAGGCTTCCCGGGCCTTCAGCACTGCGAAATCAACATCCTCTGCACTACAGGCTGCCACGGAGGCAAGTGTCTCGCCGGTGGCGGGATTGACCGTCTCGAAGGTCTTGCCCGACGCTGCCGGGCGGTAAGAGCCGTCGATGAAGGCATTTGTCGGCAAGGTCAGGCCGGCAGCGAGCGCCTTGTATTCCTCGCGCGTCAGAAGGTCTGTCATGATCATTCTCCCGCCGTGATGTCTTGAATGGTGGATTTCAGAACCCGGACGACCTGGTCGAGCTGACGCTTGTCGTCCTTGTTGAGTGCCTTCAACGGCGGGCGCGGCGGACCGGCGTAGAGCCCGCTCATTTCCACCCCGTGCTTGACGCATTGAATGAACTTGCCGCCCTGTTCCAGCACGCGCATCAGCGGCATCATTGCCGACATGATCCGCCGCCCCTTGCTGAAATCCCCTTCAACGGCGCAGGCCCGGTAAAGGGCAACATGTTCTTCGGGCAGGAAATTCGAGCCGGCGCACACCCAGCTGCGTGCCCCCCAGGCGAAGAATTCCAGCGCCTGATCGTCCATGCCGCAGGACATCTGGATGTGCGGGTAGTCGCGTGCCAGAAGGTGGACGCGGTTGATGTCGCCAGAGCTTTCCTTGATGGCGCAGACATTGCGCGAACGGCCAACCCGGTCGAGGAACTCCTCGCCCATGTTCACCCCCATCCGGCCCGGATAGTTATAGAGCATGATCGGAAGATCGGCGGCCCGGTCAATGGTCAGGACATTGAGCGCGTTTTCCCGCTCCGTCGGCACCGAATAGGGCGGTGTTGCCACCAGAATGGCATCGGCACCGATCTCCGCGGCACCTTCCGCCAGCGCGATGGAATCCGGTGTCCTCATGGTTCCCGTTCCCACGATCAGAGGCAGGCGGCCTGCAAGCTTTTGCGCGGTAAAGCGCGCCAGCTCGAGACGTTCCTCAACGGTCTGGGCATAGTTTTCGCCCGTTGATCCGCCGGAAATCAGGCCGTGCACACCACTGTCGACAAGATGGTCGACAACAGCGGCCAGGGCATCCCAGACCACGTTGCCTTCGCCGTCATAGGGCGTGACCACGGGCGTGTAGATGCCTTCGAACTTCATGATTGGGGTCATCGCGGTGTCTGCCTCATGCGGATTTGAGTTTGGGTGGAATGCCGAGCGGAGCTTCCAGGCCTTCAGGCATGACAAACAGTTCGATCTGGTCACGCGAGAGAGCCCAGTGCTCCAGCGCCAGTTCCGCGGCGCGGTTGTCGTCGCCCTGCTCGATCGCCTCGATCATCTCGTCATGCTGGCGGCCGGCCAGCTCGAGGCGATCTTCCTTCGCACCGGACTTGGGGCGGAAAAAGGTCATACCGATCCGGGTATGGTCGATCAGCAACCGGTCAAGGCTCGCCAGCAGATAGCTGTTGCCCGCCATGTGGCCGGTGATGCGGTGGAAACGGTCGTTTGTAAGTGCGCGTTCAATCACGTCGCCACTTGCCATGGCGGCCCGGAACTCTTTCTGCGCCTGACGCAGTTCCTCGATCTGTGCCGGCGTCGCGTTCTGCGCGGCGAGCCGAAGCACTGCGCTGTAGATCAGCGGTGCGGCAAGGAAAAAGTCCCGCAGCGTGTAGTGGGTCATGTCGGAAACACGCGCACCCCGATTGAGCTGCAGCGTGACATAGCCTTCACCGGCCAGCTGCTGCAGCACCTCGCGCAAAGGGGTCCGGGAGAGGCCGTAGAGATCACACAGATCGGTTTCTTCCAGCGGGCTGCCGGGCTTGCGCTCCAACGTCAGGATCGCGCGTTTCAGATCCTCATAGGCATTCGACTTTGCCGTGCCGCGTACAGGGGGCATGTGACGCTCCATTCCGAATTCAGTTGACTCGTTTGTATACATGATGTGTACAATATCAACACAATAATAATACATGCGCCCGAAAGGCCCTGATCGGCCAGAGGCGACAGAGGCCGGAGAAAAGCGACATGTCCCGAACCACTGACGTCACCTTCCTGTTGCTTGAAGATTTTTCGCATATCGCCTTCGCTTGCGCGGTGGAGCCGCTGCGTATCGCCAACCTGCTTCAGGGAGAGGAAATCTACCGGTGGCGACTGGCTTCACCCGATGGTCAAAGGGCGGTCTGCTCCAACGGAACCGTGACGCTGGTGGATCAGGGCCTCGATCCGTTGCCCGCACGCTCCAGCCTGTTCCTGATCTCCGGTCAGAATGTCGGCGACCGGGCGGCGCCGGAGGTACTGAGCTTCCTGCGGCGGGAGCGTGCCCGGGGCACCCAGATCGGTGCTATCTGTTCGGGCGCCTACATTCTTGCCAAGGCTGGCCTGCTGAACGACCGCCGCGCAGCCATTCACTGGTCGTTCCACGACAGTTTCGAGGAAACCTTTCCGGACGTGCAGTTGTGCAAGAATGTCTTCGTCACGGACGAGGCCTTCGTCACCGCATCCGGCGGCACCGCGGCGACCGACATGATGCTGCACCTGATTGGCGAAGCCCACGGTACGGACCTGGCGGTCGCGATTGCGGACATGATGGTCTATTCCGGTGTTCGGCCTGCCAACGCGGCCCAGCAGATTTCACTACAGGCGCGGCACGGAATCAGGAACCCGCATATTGCCGAGGCAATTCGTCTGTTGAACGAAAGCGCGCCCTATTACCTGCCGACATCCGAGATCGCCCGCAAGATCGGCATTTCCACCCGGCAGCTCGAGCGGTTGTTCCAGAAACACCTGAAGGTGTCGCCGAAACGATTTGCCATAGACCAGAAGCTCACGCGTGCCCGCAATCTTCTGCTGCAGACCGAACGGTCCGTGTCTGAGATCGCCCTGGCCTGCGGCTACGAATCCGCTTCGCATTTCATCCGCACCTATCAAAACAGGTTCGGCGTGACACCGCACAATCAGCGTCTTTGCTCCGCGGGAACACAGGCTGCGTTTCAAAGGGCATGACCGGGTCCTGGGGCTGCGATCTGCCCGCGTTTTGAAATGCTGCCCCAATTCCTGGCAAGCCGGTTCCGGCTTCTCCGCCTGGTCCAATGCCCCATCCTCCTTGCGTGTCTTCGGCCCGTGACTTAGATCCTTGTCTGAAGCCGGTCCGGACCGGAGCCCAAACGGAGGCCGCATCCATTCTTCCCGTCAGAATTGCAGGCACTGGACATGCCTTGCCTGCAAAGTCCGTCACCTCGGAAACCCTCGATCTTCAGCTGGGCTTTCCTGCCGGACATCTTCAAAAACTGTCCGGCGTTTCAAGCCGGTTTGTCGCAGCAGAGGAAAGCCAGATAGATCTGGCGGTTGCGGCTTGCCAAGCCGCGCTTGAAAAGGCAGGCCAAACGCCTCGGGACGTCGACCTCGTCCTCGGTGCGTGCGGAATTCCCTACCAGACCCTGCCGGCAACCGCGCCGCTGGTGATGCAGAGACTGGGTTTTGCCGATGGCACGGCGGCGGCCTACGACGTCAATGCGACTTGTCTTTCCTTCCTGACCGCTTTCGAGCTTGCCGCCAACAAACTTGCGCTGGGGCAAGCAACGTCGGTGCTGGTGTTTGCTGCGGACATCGCCTCGCGCGCACTGCCCTGGGAAGACCAGCCCGATGTTGCCGCCCTGTTCGGCGACGGAGCGGCTGCAGTCGTCCTGACGACAGGAGGCGATAATGGCCCGGGCATTGCGGCCGCGCTGCTGCGAACCTACCCCTCCGCCTACGCTGCATGCGAGATCGGGGCCGGAGGCACTCGGTTCGATTTTCACAAGGACCGAGAGGCCTTCGCCCGGCATGCCGTGTTTCACATGGACGGCAAGGACCTCTTCCGTGTCACGCACAAGCACTTTCCGCAGTTCGTCGACCAGTTGCTGTCGAAAGCCGGATGGGCCCGGCAGGATATCGACCTCGTCGTACCGCACCAGGCAAGCCCGCTCGCGCTGGAGCACATGATCCGGGAAACCGGCATGGAGCGCAGCCGGGTGGTCGACATCGGCTGCACCCACGGCAACCAGATTGCAGCATCGCTGCCAACCGCGCTCGACATTGCCTGGCGCCGGGGCCGGATCGAGCCCGGCATGCGCGTGCTGTTGCTCGGGACATCGGCCGGTGTGACCTTCGGCGGCATGGCCCTTGAGGTTTGACCATGGGGCGCTTGCTGATCACTGGAGCAACGGGATTTCTGGGCGGAGCCCTGATCCGTCATTTGCGCGCCAAAGGCTCCAAACCGATCGCTCTCGGCCGCAGCGAGTTGCAGTGTCAGCACCTTGAGGCCGAGGGCTTCGACGTCGTTCGCATGGATCTTTCCAACCCCTGCGACAAGGATCAAATCGCGCCTCTTGGTCCGGTCGACGCCATAGTGCATTGCGCGGCGCTCTCCGCGCCCTGGGGACCACGAAGCGCCTTTGTGGCGGCGAATGTCACCGGGACAAAACACCTGCTTGATCTTGCGGAAAAGCTTGGCGTGCGGCGGTTCGTCAACATTTCCTCGCCCACCGTCTATTTCGAGATGAAGGACAAGGAGAACGTCCGGGAAGATGCGCTATTGCCGCCGCCCATCAACGCTTATGCGGCGACAAAGGCCGAGGCCGAACAGCTGGTGCTGACCCGCCCCGACCTTGGCCCGATCAACCTGCGTCCACGCGGCCTTTATGGTGCGGGGGACACGACACTCCTGCCGCGCTTGCTCGCCGCAGCCCGGAAGCGGCCCTTGCCGGTTTTCCGGAATGGAGCTGCCTCCATCGACCTGACCCATGTCGATGATCTGCTCTCAGCCGTCGAGACGGCCCTTGAAGCCTCTCCGGAATGCGAAGGCGAGACGTTCAACATTTCCGGAGGCGAACCTTTGCCGGTGCGTTTCATTGTCGAGCGTGTCTGTGCCACCAAGGGCATTCCGGTTCGCTGGCAGAACCGCTCCCTGGCCCCGGCTGTCCTGGTGGCCAGGCTTCTGGAGACGGCAAGTCTGATTGTGCCTGGCGCCGGCGAACCTCTGGCGACACCCTATACGCTCGGCCTCTTCGCCTTCCGGCAGAGCCTCGACATTTCCAAGGCGGAGCGGTTGCTGGACTGGCGACCGCAGATCGACTTCGAAAGCGGTCTTGCAAAAACACTTGTCGAAGGGAACGCCCGTTGACCCCGGTGTTTGCAAACAGCGCGTTTGTTTCCGCGCCTGAGCGGTTGGTGGTCCGTAGTGGTGGGCGTCACCCGCTTCGCTTCAAGGTACGCTACGGGGTTCACCAGCACCCGACCGCCGGACTGGTGCTGATCGATACAGGTTACGGCCCCCGGGTCACGGAAGGTTCTGGGCGCAGTCTGCCGCTTCGGATCTATGCCAGTCTGCTCCGGCCGACGCTGATCGAAGAGCATCAGCCCACCCGTGTGCTTGATCGCCTGGGCGCAAGCACAGCAGATGTTGCAGCCATCGTGCTGACCCATTTTCACGCCGATCACGTTGCCGCGCTTCACCTATTCCCGAAGGCGAGGATCTATGCGAAGGCAGCAGTTCACGCTCGTATCGAGGCGCGCTCAAGGATTTCCAATCTGCGCCACGGCGTCTTTGACGAGTTGCTGCCGCAGGATCTCTCCAGCCGGATCGTCGATATCGATAAACTCTCGGTCAAGCCCGCTCCCAATGGGCTTGGCGAAGGGGCTGATCTCTTTGGTGATGGTGAGACGCTGGCCGTCAATCTGCCCGGTCATGCGGAAGGCCATTTCGGCATCTGCTTTGCCGCACAGCCGGTGCCATTGCTTTATGCGGTCGATACCCAGTGGTGTGCGGCAGCGCTTGATCCCGGCAAGGCCCCCGGACTGCCCGCGGCTCTTGTCGCTTCGGATCGCCGGGCACTTGCGGCAAGCAGCCGCCGGGTTGCCGCCTTCCGGGAGCAAGGCGGCGACGTTCTGCTGTGCCACGATCCGTCCGACAGTCCATACGATTTGCCGGAGGCCCCGCAATGAGCGGGCGTTTTCAGACTGGCATTGCCTTTGCGGAAACGCTCTGGACCGGCCGCAGTGGTCGATCTCGAAAGGCTTTCGAGGACTGGCAGAAACGTCGACTGGATGCCTGGCTGCGCCAGTCACTTCCCAAGGTCGATTTCTACCGCGATGCACCACCGCGCCTCGACCAACTGCCTATCATCGACAAAGCCACCGTGATGGGCCGGTTCGAGGCCTTCAACAGGGCCCGGATCTCCGCCGAGACCGGGTGGCAGGCCTTGGAGGCGGGCGGTGAGATCGACGGGATCAACATCGGAGCCAGTACGGGCACCAGTGGCAACCGCGGCCTCTATGCCATTTCCGCACCGGAGCGGTTCCGCTGGCTCGGCACCATTCTGGCCAAGACCTTACCTCGCTTTCTCTGGCATCCGGAACGGGTTGCGATCATCCTGCCGCAGTCCTCCTCGCTTTACGAAAGCCCGGCCAAACTGCGGCAACTGCACTTGCGGTTCTTCGATCTGCGCCATGGCATCGCTTCCTGGCTGGACGAACTGGAAACCTTCAATCCGACGACCATCGTCGCGCCGCCGAGGGTGTTGCGGCACCTGGCGGAAACGTCAGGCCGTCTAGCCCCTCACAAGCTTTATGCAGGTGCGGAAACGCTCGACCCGATCGACCGGGTCGTTGTCGAGAAGAGGTTCGGCATTCCCCTCGGGCAGATCTACATGGCAACCGAAGGCCTTTTTGCCGTCACATGCGCCCATGGCCGTCTGCACCTTGCCGAGGATGCCAATTTTTTCGAGTTCGAGCCGATTGCCAACGGTCTTGTCACCCCGCTGGTGACAGGCTTTCGCCGCGATTTCCAGATCATGGCGCGATACCGGATGAACGATCTCCTGCGCCTGTCGTCGACACCATGCTCCTGTGGTTCGCCGCTTCAGACGGTTGATGAAGTGATCGGACGGATGGACGATATCTTTCTCTTCACCAGGGAAGCGGGAACGGACGTACCGGTTACGCCAGACATCCTGCGCAATTCGGTTCTGGATGCCTCGCGCGAGATATCCGATTTTCGCCTTGTGCAGGAAGAAGATGGATCGGTGACCCTGCTACTGCCACCGGAGGTGGCGGAGACGAGCGCTGAAGCGGCCATTGCGGCACTTGGCAAAACCCTGAGCGCACTGGGCCTCGTACCTGCAATTTCGCTCCGCCGAGAAAGGCTGCCCCTGGAAAGCACCCGCAAGCTACGGCGGGTGGAAAGCCGGTTTAGGCGGCAGGCTCAATCATGACCACAGCGCAGGATACGGTCATGCGGGACACGTCGGCCAATGGAGGTGTGAGCAACACCCCCGAGACCGTTCATGCCTTCGTGCGTTTGTGCAACGACTTTGCCATGCCTGATCTTGTTGCCAACCTCACGACGCGTGTCAGCTCGCTGGAGATTGCTGGGCGGTGTTTTCCCGTGACGATCAACGAACCGAGCCGTCCGCCGACGTGTTACATCTGTTCACCCAGCGCTGCCTATATCGACTATGCAATCGAGGAAACGCGCAATTTCCTGAAGTCGCCACTGACCTACCATCTGGTGCGACCGCTGATCCGGGCCTGTGCGCCGCTGATCGCGGCCAGCGGGCTTGATCAACAGGTGCAGGTGAACAACTGGCTGCTGTCGACCAATCCAGTTCCGGAAATCGATGCAGCCGCAGCCCGCGAGATCGCCAGAACCCTGTCTCAGCGCCATCCGGAGCATGCCATTGTCATCCGCTCGCTCAATGGCCGGGCGGACCGGTCATCGATGAACGCCCTCAGGCAAGCTGGGTTCAGGCTTCTGGCGGCACGGCGGATCTATCTCTACTCCGGTGACCAAACGCCAGGACGGCCGACGCAAAACCGCCACTACGACGCAAGGCTGATGCAACAGACGCCCTATCGGCTCGCGGAAAACGACAGCTTCGAGGGTTCGGATTTTGACCGTGCCGCGGAGCTCTACAAGATGCTCTATCTCGACAAGTACACACCGCTCAATCCGCAGTACACCGCAACCTACATCCGGGAATGCCACCGCAGAGGCCTGTTCCAACTGCTTGGTTATCGCGATGACAGCGGCCAGTTGGTGGCGGTAGCCGGTTTCTTTGCCAACGGCCGCACATTGACGCAGCCGCTGGTTGGATACGACACCCGCCTGCCGCTGAAGGAGGGGCTCTATCGGCTGGTCATGGCGGCAGGACAGGACATTGCAGACCGGCACACTCTCTTTTTCAACATGAGCGCGGGCGCCGGCCACTTCAAACGGCTGCGCGGGGCAGAACCGGAAATCGAGTTCAACGCCGTCTATGCGGGCCATCTGTCCCGGCGCAGGCAACTGGCTGTGCGAAGCCTCGAAAAGCTTCTGTCGCGCATCGGCATTCCCCTTCTGGAGGCCTTCGACCTATGACTTCATCAAAGGATTTCTGGCAGGCCGCGGCGCTCGTGAAGGATTTGAAGCGCCGACCGGCCCGTGTCGAATTCGGCGGCGAACCTGTGGTGCTGTTCAAGAGCGCGTCGGGCATTTCGGCTCTGGCCAACCGTTGTCCGCACCGGCTGATGGAACTGTCGAAAGGAAAGGTCGTCCGAGGCGAGATCGAATGCCCCTATCATGGCTGGCGTTTTGACGGCGGCGGACGCTGCACCGCCATTCCGGGACACATGGGCGACGTGCCGGGGTACCGGATTCCCGGCCTCAAGACCTTCGTGAAGGACGGCGTGGTCTTTCTTTCCAAAGGAGACCCCGCAGGTGAACCCTACCTGCACCCGATGGAAGGCAGAAAGACAGTGGTGCGCCTCGTGCGCAGCAGCACCAACTCGACATTGATCGATGCTGCCGAAAACATCCTCGATGCGACCCACACCCATTTCACCCACAAGGGCCTGCTGCGCGGCCTCAGCAGCAAGCGGCACCGGGTTCGGGTCGATATCACCGGTGGGCCTGGCTGGGTCGAGGCCGTCTATACCGGGGAGGACCGGCAGCACGGCCTGATCAGCAGGCTGCTGGAAGCCGGGCGGGTGCGGACTGTCGGGCGGTATCGCTTTCCCGGTATCGCCGAGCTGGAATATTGGGGCGAAAACGGCCTTGCACTGGCAACCACCTTCCATTTGCGGCAGGCGGCCGACGGACTTGTTGAAGGTATCGGTTGCCTGATCGGACCGAACGAGGGACTGCTCGACCGGGTCAAGTCCTGGATGTTCCAGCCGATGTTCCGCATCGCTCTGGAACAAGACCGCCGCGTGCTGAAATCCTCGCTTGAAAACGCAGCTCGGTTTCCGGACGCAAAACCTCTGATCGGACCGCTCGACTATTTGCGCCGGGACATCGCAGCAATTGAAAAAGGCGAGCTACCGGGCGCCGCGCAATCCCCAAGGACCGCTTATATCGAGCTTTGATCCGGCCCGTTCCACTCGATGTCCCTTGTGGTGGCGCTTTGAAGGCTGATGCGATTGCGCAGGGCAATGGCCGCGATTTCCAGAAAGGTGGGTATTTGTGCACGTCCAGGCGCTGGATCGTCCCCGGTTCCGAGGATCTCCTCGGCTGCGCCGAGCACCTTGCGGAAGCGACCGACGTCCCCTGAGCGGAGCGCTGCAGGCAGGCCATAGACCCACATGGCAAGACGCACCGCCTGAATGCCCGTTACATCCGGCAAGACTTCGTCACCACCTTGCAAAAGCGTGCGGACAAACCGGGCCGCGTCCTTGAAAAAATGCAGGCCGCTGGTCGCGCGCGGATTACATTCCAGCGGGCGCACAGAGCCGTCTTCAAGTCGCATCAGGTCAAACGAAACCTGCCCGGTCCAACCGGTGTTCCCGACGAATGTTTCGATTAAAGCCCGTGCTGCCGGATCCGTTACCGGTTCAAAACAGATCCCTGCGCCAGCACCGGCCCGGTAAAGCGAACGGTATAACGACACTGCCAGCACCTTGCCGTCGCGCGCCAGGACGTAGGCACTGATCTCGTCTCCTTCCAACCGTTCCTGGGCGACCCAGGGCATTGCAGCGCTCGGCGCCACTTGCTTCAACTTGCGGGACGCTGGCGACACAAGGACCTGACCGGCGAAGCGCGACCAGACGGGCTTGAACACAAGGCTTTCGGCCTGCCTGACAAGGTCGGTGACATTTTCCCGAGACGTCAGCAGCCGTGTTTCGGGCACGGCGATCCCGAACCCTTCACACAGCTTGATGAAATCATGCTTGTTGTGGGACGTTTGAAGCAGGTCGAGACCTGGCGCGAACAGTTCCGCCCCAAGGCCACGCCTCTCCCGGATTGCCGCCAGGTAGAAGACCTCCTCGCAGGTCGGGACAATCAGGGACGGCTTTTCGCGTTCGATCAGCGCCTCGAGCGCATCAGTGAAATCTTCCGGATGAAACCTTGGCGATGGCAGACGCTGATAGAGTGCGCAGGCACGACTTGCCCGGGAGACTGGGCGCGCGGGCATATCGGCCAGAACAACACGCCAACCAGCGGCATGAAACAGCCGGGCGTGATGCAGGGCAACAGGCGCGCGAGCACCCGTTATCAGAACAGTCTGGCCGGAAGAGGCATGGCAGCCGGGCTGCATCGTCGTCAGATTCCCTTATCGAATGCAGATCCCGGCATCCGACGCCCCTCAGCGTTCGGCTTCGTAGCGCGCTTTGGTTTCCTCGTTCATCGGGTAAAGGCCCGGTAGCTTCGCACCTGCGTCGACCTGCTCGACGATCCAGGCCTCCATGCGTTCCTGTTCGGGGGCTTCTTTCAGCACGTCATCAAGCGTGGCTGCTGGGATCACGACCGCACCATCGCCGTCTGCCACAATGATATCGCCCGGAATGATCGCAACACCGCCGCAGCCGATGGTTTCCTGCCAGCCGACGAAGGTTAGACCGGCTACCGAAGGCGGGGCCGAGACACCGCTGCACCAGACCGGCAGATCCGACGCCAGCACACCGGCCAGATCGCGCACTGTGCCGTCTGTGACCATGCCAGCGACATTGCGTTTGCGCATACGGGCACACAGGATATCGCCGAAGACACCGGCGTCGCGGATGCCCATCGCATCGATGACCGCGACGCATCCTTCCGGCATCTCCTCGATAGCGGCACGTGTTGAAATGGGAGAGCCCCAGGAAGCGGGCGTTGCCAGGTCCTCACGCGCAGGCACGAAACGAAGGGTAAATGCCGGCCCGACGATCCGAGGTCTGGAGCGATCGAGCGGCATTGCCCCGCGGATCCAGACGTTGCGCAGTCCCTTTTTCAGAAGGATCGTGGTGAGTGTCGCCGTGCTGACGGATTTCAGGATTTCGACGGCTTCAGCGGACAGGGTCATTAAGGCCTCCGGAAGATGGCGCTGACAAGAAGCAGCAGGTCAGAAACGGTATCCAAAAAGCGATGCCGCCAGTCCTGCCAAGGGTGGGCTGCCCGCGGCACGGGAGCCGGCGGATCAACCGGCATATTCCGCCGGATCGCATTGCCGGCCAAGGGATTTTTGAAACGGGAAAGTCAGGAACCGGCCTGGCGGATTACGAGCGGTGGAAAGCCTTGCACCGCCGCGACAGAAACTTCATGGCCTGAGGCTCTGAGCAGGATTGCAGACCCTGCCCGATCGCTTGACCGGCGCTTTGCAGGCAACCTTCACGGCGCTGATAGCGCCAGCTGCGGCCTGCGCCGTGATCAGGATGGCCTTGCCGAAATTTTCTCTAGCAAGTCCGGGAGACTGGCGGGACGACTGAAAGCCTGTTGCAACGAGAACGGATATTAGGCCTGCGACATGCGCAATTCATCCGGCCTTCTTGAAACCGAGGCCGGAAGTCTGCGGGCATTTCCGTTGCGCTTGCATCAGCACGTCCTCACGCGCCTGTGCGCGGGATCAGGAAATCGTCAGTTCAAGCGCCGGGTGCAGACGCTGCAGGTTGCGGAGTGATTTCGACTGCCAGGGAATGGACTTGGAGCCCAGAACCCGAACGCCGACTTCCGGCTGCTTTCTGATTTCGATCGTGAACTTTGCGAGCAGGTTGATGCCGGAGCTGTTCAGGAATTCCAGGCTTGTCAGGTCCATGGTGATGAGTTCCGGCTTGGCCGCCAGAACGGAATTCATGATGTCCAGAATAGGTGCGTAGGCATCTGTTCCTGAAAGCCGCATCGTTCCTTCGTAGTGGATGGCGGAGCCTTCAGTCCAAACGCGGTAATCGTTCGTGCTGATTTCCATTGTGATTTCTTCCTTTGGAATATGTCAGCGATCAGGAAAGTCGCAAAGAAGCATATGTCGTCAACTCAACGCCTTCACTTACACGCTCAGACGCGAAAGACCAGCCCAATTTGGCCTCGTAGTCGCTCATAAGTGTGAGCAAACCCAGGCCTGAGCCGGAGGAGTCAGGGTTGAGGGCGTTCTCCTCGATGCGTTCCAGGAGCAGCTCTCCCGGTTCGCGGTCGAGCAGGGCTTTCAGGTGACCCTGAAACTTGACGGCCGTTTCCTGGTCGATCCGGTTCACGATCCGGATTTCAAACGTCTGTTCTTCCAGCGAGCTGTGAATCGCGATGTCGCCGCCGTGACGGAACTTGATCGCATTTTCCAGAATCTCGTTGATCATGTAACTGATGCTGTGGCGGGCATCGACAGGATCGATGCCTTTGCCGCAAACCCTGCTGAAATATTCCCCGATAAAATCCGATGTCAGGCCGCAATGATGCCAGCTCAGCTCCAGCGGCTCTGCCATCAGCGTGAGACAAAATTGTCTCGCGTCTCCGCCGTTCAAAGCAGCCGTCTCTCCAAAATCCTCGACCATGCCTTACCTATGCTTCAAGACAACAAGAGTGATGTCATCAAATACCTTGTAGTCGCCGATATGCGACTTCACATCATTAATGACCGCCGCGGCAATACCTTTAGCGGATTTTTCGCGATTTTCATGGGCGCTCTGGGCAAGCCGGTCGAGGCCATACATCTCGCCCTTCGCATTTTCCGCTTCCGTGATCCCGTCCGTATGCAGGATCAGGATGTCGTCGGGTCCGAACGCAAGATCCAGTGTGGCCACGAAGGGTGAAATATCGGCCTCGAGCCCGACCGGGAAACCGAGGTCCATCGTGTCGATCCGTTCGGTTTCGCCATTGGCACGAATGATCAGCACTTCCTCGTGCTGGCCGGACAAGGTGACCTGTCCGTCCTCATAGTCGACGAAGGCAAGGGTCAGGTGCTTGTCTGAATTGGTACGGGTGATGTTCTTGTAGACAGCGCGGTTGAGCACATCCAGGAAGGCAATCGGATCCTTGTCCCCCTTCTCCTGAAGCGCACGGGCAACCGACTGCACCATGAGCATCAACACGCCGCTTTCCAGGCCGTGGCCGGTCACGTCGCCGATACCGACCTTGATGCGGCTGCCGTCGAACAGGACGTCGTAGTAATCGCCGCCGACTTCGTCTGCCGGTTCCATGAAGGCGGCAATCTCGATCTGCGGGATGACTTCCAGTTCGCTCAACCGTGGCAGAACCATTTCCTGAATGCGCTTGGCGACATCCAGCTCGGCTCCGAGGCGCAGGTTTTCCGATTTCAGCCGCTTGTTGAGCTCGCCGATCTCGTGGTTCGCGGTTTCCAGCTTCCTGGTCCGCTCCTCGACGAGATTTTCAAGGTTCTCCGTATGATAGCTGATCTCTTCCGCCATCCGGTTAAACGCAAGCCCCACGGCCGCAACCTCGTCGCGGGTCGGAATAGCAACGCGAACCGAATAGTCCTTGTTCTGCAGCGCACGCGCTGCGGCGGCCAATTGCGACAAGCCCTTGGTGATACGGCCGGAAATGGCATAGACCGCAACGAACACAACGAAGATACTGACGCAGAAGGCAATCAGCTGGTAGTTCAGGATGCGGGCCGTCGCCTCGGAGATGTTGTTGGTGGCATCGATCAGCGACTGGTAGATCTCGCGTTCGGAAACGACAAAGCCCAGCGTCATCGTTTCCGAGGTGATGCCGGTTCCATCCCACAGGTTGGTCGGGTTGAGCTGCTTGAGGACCAGAAGATAGGGGACCTCTTCACCGTCATTTTCAAGGAAGATGTGCTTGATGACGGTCTCGTCCTTGGCACTGAGTTCAAGGGAAGAAATGGCGGGCTGGCTGCTTTCCTTGAGGTTCCGGTTCACGCCGGTAACACCCTGGCCGCTGACGTCGCTCGAAACCAGACCCAGTGTCGCCTCGCCGGCTTTCGGCGTTGCCACCACGTTGCCGTCGGACATCGTCAGGAAGCCGAAGCCGTTTTCCGAAATCTCAAGGCTTTCGACGAGCGAAGTCAGCTGTTCGAGCGTGATGTCGACCGCGACCATGCCCGCAACGTCCTTGCGATCCTGCGTCCACAGGGGATGGAAGAAGCTGACGATCAGCTTGCCCGTGATCGCATCGATGTAGGGAGCTGTGGTGACGATATTGGATTCAACCGGCTTGGAAGACGGATCCTTGATCCAGCCTTGCCAACCTTCGTAAACCCCGGGAAAGAAGAAATCCCAGAAGTTCGCGCCTTCGTTATGGCCGGGGTAAAGCAGGTCGAATGTCTGCGCCTGTTCCGAATAAGGGGTCGCGCGCATGATCGACGCGTCCTTGGGGCCGACATAATAGATCTGCAGCTTGGGAGCGCCTGTCGACATCATCGAAGGCCCGACAAGGCTGAGGAACGAGCTGTTCTTCAGCTCATCCGCGGCCTTGGGAAGCGGGTTCTTGTCTTCATCGAGCAAGTAGCCCCAGACGCTGACTGCGGAAGGAACACCCTCGGTGTTCTGCGACCAACCACCTTTTTCGTCGTAGACCAGACCGGAAGAAAACTCCGAACTGCCTTCAATCGTGTTGCCGACCGCTTCCTGGATATCCGGGTGGTCGATCAGCGTCTGCATCGACGAGGCAAGCGTCGCAAGTTCCGAATGAACACGCTCGATCAGAAGGTCGGCGCGGAACGCAGTCGTGTCGATGTAGGTTTCCAGATAGTCTTCGGTCGCGGTGGTCAGGCCTTCACCGACCTGCTCCGTTGCATCCCTGGACAGTTTCTGCACGTTCCAGATGCCGATGCCACCGGCAAGCGCCAGATCGAACAGCACCGCCACGCCCACGACAAGAATGAACTTGGCGCGAAAGCTTCGCAGGGAAAAGCGACCTATCTGCTTTTCACTCTGAGGGCTCTTTACCGGTGCATTCATAGCGGCTTACGCCCCGAGGCAACCCAGATCGGCCAGCCCGCATACCCCTTGGGGTGGAGCGCTGCGAAAATATGATCATCAAAACCCTTGGCGAAGCGTTCGATGAACTCGGGGCTGTCGCCGCGCTCCTGCGCCATTTTGCCGGCAAAGAGATTTTTCCACGAGGCGATGACGTCTGCGAAATCCTGCGGGTCGCCGTCGGTGTTGGTGACCATGAAGGAGCCTATGGTGACGTTTTCAAAACCACCGTCGATCAGGAGGCGCCGGCATTTCGGGCCGATTTCGATATCCATATCGAAATGGTGCCAGAGTTTGGCGACCTCGTTATAGGTCCACTGGATAGACTCCGATCTCGGTTCGCCGAGGCAATGGGAGTTCTTTTCGTTGGTCACGTAAATGCGGCCGCCCGGCTTGCAGATACGATAGAGCTCCTTGAGGATCAGTTCCGGCTGATCGAACACCTGCAGGGAATGTCGGCAGGTCACGAAGTCGAACTGATTATCCTCCAGCAGCATGTCCGCGGCATCGCCAAAGACATAGTCAATGCCCTTGATGCCGAAGTCGGCGGCGACACGGCGTGCGTAGTCGAGGCTGGATCTGGAATGGTCCAGCGCGACAAGCCGGTCCGGCTCGAACTCCTTTTGCAGGAGCACGGCGAAATCGCCGATGCCGCAGCAAATGTCGGCCACCTGCATCCCCGGCTTCAGGCCGTGGCGGCGAAGGAGTTCCTTCTCATGGCGCCAGGTAAGCTTGGTCTGTGTCCGCAGGACATGAATGAATTCACTGTCCTCGACGAAGGACTGTCCCGGGTAGAACTCGTTGTCGTATTCGCTGACGGTGATCTTGTCGGACATCGTCTCCAGCACAGCGAACTTGCGCGTTGCCCAGCCGACGACACTCGACGTCGTCACATGAACGCTCAGATCGCTGCGGTTGCGCACAAGATCCAGGATCTTGCCGGCAAATGCGTGGAAGGCGACGTTGTTCATGCGCACCAAGCGCCTGACGTTGACGTAGAATTTTCCGCTCACCTTGGCGACGGACTGTTCCATCGCGGAAAAGCAGCCATGCAGTTCCTCGGCCCGCTGGGGGCGCAAGCTGCCATGGAGCGAGAACTCCTGATCGTTCTCGTTGAAGGTCCATTGAAAGGCCTGTGTCATATTATCAGCGATCATTCTGTGTCGTCCTCAAGCACGAGCTCTGCAACCAGGCTCATGCGGCCGTCTTCGCTCCGTCCGATGGCGAGCCGGGCGCCGTAGTCCACGCCGAGTTCCAGGAGCCCCAGGCTCGCATCCGGTTCGGCGTCGGCAAACAGCGCTTCCAGATAAAGCGTTTCGGCGTCCTCGCCGTTGACCTTCGCAATGGCGGTCTCATAGATCTTGTAGGTTTCTTCGTCCGCAGGGAAAGTCAGTTCGATCCTGTCGACATTGCCGTCGCGCTGAACCGCGCATTGCAGTTTGCCGCCTGAGCCGTGCGTGCGGTACACCGCTTCCAGCAGCTCGTTCAAAGCCGACGAATAGAGATTGGAAAACAGGAGCGAATCCAGCCGGTTGTGGCTGACCATCCGGGCAATGTATCCCGACATGAGATCGCAATGGGTCCAGTCGGTGCAAAAATCCTTGATGTCCAAATCCAGGTGAATCATCTGCGGCAGACCGGAATTTGATGATATGCCTTCAGAAGGTGCCTGCATTTTTATTCCCCCGCTGGCGTGGTCAATTGCACCTCAAAGCGATGCACTTCTGTTATACGAGAAAGCTGGAAATTTTGGCCGATTGGACTCGTGTCATCGATAATTCATGTATTTAACAATACGGTGTCGCTCATTGCCAAGGATATATCAACCGCGATTGCTCCAATGTTTTCTGCTTCATTAACATAGCAGCAGAACTCTAAACTTTGGGTTTCCACCGCGCGTCCGTAAAGGCATCATATTTACAACATGACAAGCACCAGTAATTTTGGCGCCGCTGCCCAACCAGACACTTCCGCTGGCGAACTCGCGCGAGTGCGCAGAGAACTTGAGGAATTGCGCGCTGAACATGACGACCTCAAGCTGCTTTACGAGGCAACGATCGAACATGGCGAGGCCGTGGAAGACCAGTTGGCCGAATACAACATCCTGCTGACCCGCACCCAGGAACGCCTGGAAGCGGAGCTTCGTGATGCCGGCAATTATGTTTATTCCATCCTGCCGGAAAGGCGACCGGAAGCCCCGAAAGCGGACTGGCTTCTGGTGCCGTCGACCGAACTGGGCGGTGATTCGTTCGGATATCACGACCTCGACGACGATCATTTCGCAATTTACCTGATCGACGTGTGCGGCCATGGTGTCGGGGCCGCATTGCTGTCTGTCGCAATCATCAACGTGCTGCGCTCGAATGCGCTTGGGGGCACCGATTTTCGTGACCCGGCAAACGTTCTTGCCAAACTGAACAATGCCTTTCCGATGGAACGGCAGAACAACATGTTCTTCACCATCTGGTATGGCGTCTACCGGCGCTCGACCCGGCAACTGGCCTATGCCTCCGGCGGCCACCCTGCTGCCATTCTCATGCGACCTTCGGCATCGGGACTGGACGTCATCGGCCTCGGAACGCCGGAGGGCATGGTTATCGGCGCCATCCCAGATATGGAATTCGATGGCGGTACATTCGACATTCGCCCGGGCGACCGATTGCTCGTCATCAGCGACGGTACCTACGAAATCGAGGATGCGGATGGCCGGACGCTGACCTGGGCCGAGCTCGCGGACAAATCGAAATCCGTGGACGGAACCGTCCCTCAAGCCATCTACGACTGGCTGGCCACATTCCACGACAATGCGCCCCTGCCGGACGATTTCTCCATGATGGAATTTGCCTTCTGAGGGAAGCGCCTTGCAGCAAGGTGCCCGTCAATCCTTGGCGCGAGGCACCAGAACCGTGGTGTGGTTGACGTTTCCGATCCGTTGGGTCGCCACGTCATCGGCCAGCTGGTGCACCAGATAAAGGCCCAGACCGCCAATGCCCATGTCCTCGACTGTGTCCGCTTCCGGTGGACCGGACGGAATGCCGCTGTTGTCGAATGGTCTCGCCCTGTCGGACAGAACGAGCTTGACGTGTGTCGGCCCAAGCGCCGCCGTGACCGCGATCTGGTCCTTGCCGCCATCCGGATAGCCGTAGGCAACGGTATTGGCGAACAGCTCTTCAACGACCAGGCACAGGGTACGGCGGACCGCGTCGGACAGGCCCGCTCCTGTGCAGAACCGCTCCAGCACGGTATAGACCGCCGGCAGGTCCTCCAGGTCGTTTCGAACTGTCACCGTCTCGAGATCCACCATCCCGTTCCCTGCCGGACGTTGTTCAATTCAAGCTGCCGGGTGTGAGCGTCGGTCAACCCGCCAGCGCCTTTGCGTCTTCCCGGCTTTCCGCCACCTGCATGATCTTCAGAAAGCCGGAGATCTTGAGGACGTCGACCACCGACTGGTTCACCTGGAACAGCACCAGCTTGTCTCCGGAAGGAGCCAGAAGCTTGGCAACGATCAACAGTGATCTCAGCCCGAAACTGGTGACGTAGTCCACTTGCTCCATGTCGATCAGCAAGGTTGCCGGCTTTTCCGAGATCAGGTTCTTCAGGTAGGTTTCGAAGGTTTTTGCGCTGAGCGTGTCCAGCTTGCCGACAGGACGAACAACGATCAGGTCGCCGTCCGTCTCGTGGCCGATGGTGATTTCTGCGACGTCTGCGGTCATTGCCATTTCCCAAATCTGCATCGGTGCCCGGACTGCAAAAAGCCGACAGCCTCCGGTTTCAACCGATGAAAGCATCTGCCACGCAATTTCAGCGTGAAACTTGTACATTTTATAAAGGCGCACCACGCGAAAGGCTACGAGACCAGGGATAAGCAAATTTTGCATGCTTCCCAGCCGGTCTCGATCCGGCTCGCGTTCGGTCTGCTTGCCGAGGACAGCTATCGGGGCCCTGCGACGGGTCACCTCATCCAGACGAACATAACCGGCGCCTAGCTGGAAACCGGAGACTTCTTTTCCGGAGAATGACTGCGCGTTAAGATCGAACCCGGACTGGTCCTGCGGCCCTTACTCGGGAGAACGTGCGTTTGAATACGGTCGACACTTCTGCCGCTGTTGCGTTGCTGCGATCCGAAGCAGCGACCCGGCGCGGACGCCGACACAAGGTCAATCAGGACAGCCACTTTGCGGCCCCGTCGCATGGGCTCTTCACGATTGCCGATGGCATGGGCGGTCACAGAGAGGGTGACGTCGCCAGCCGTGCGACGGTTCACGCCATCTCGCAACTGATCAACATGCCGCCGAGCAGCCACGAAGCCCGGCAGATTGCCCTGGAAGCCAAGCTCAACCACGTCAATCACGGTCTTTACGCCGGTTTTCTCGCTCTCCCCGAACAAGACATTTCAGGCACGACAACTCTCAGCCTGATCATCAGCGGGTCACAAGCCAGCTGCATCTGGGCCGGAGATTCGCGTCTTTACCTTTTGCGCCAGCAGCAACTGTTCCTCATCTCGGAGGACCATGCCGACAAAGCCGGACGGCTGACTGCCGCTGTCGGCATCCACAACACGCTTCAGCTTGACCGCCGAACGCTGGAGATGATGCCCGACGATGTTTTCGTACTTTGCACCGATGGACTGTTGAAAGGCATGGACGAAACCACGCTGGCCAGGATGGCCACCGAGGGAACCTCCGGTCTTGCTGACCGGCTTGTTTCGCGCGCTGTGGCCGGCGGATCCTCGGACGACATCACGGTGATAACCGTTTGGACGGAAACAGATGCTCAGCCGCCGGAAGCCGGCAGATAGAAGGAATGCTGCTGGCCCGAGGCCCAGCCATCCTGCACGAATGCCGTTACGCCGATCAGATCCTGATCTTCCACCGCCATTCGTTCCACTTCGAAAGCGACCTTGTCTGAGAGCGATCTGCTCAGGACTTCCAGGCTCGTTGCGACCGCAGCCTCGCGCTCGTCAGCATCCTGCCCTGCAAACACCGCCTCGCCGAGAGCTTCCTGGAACAGGGAAAACAGGCGAGACACCAGTAGGGCCTGATCCAGCGCGCCCCGACCGTCCTCGCCGGGCTGAACCGTCACGGCCCGACGGAATACGAGGCTGGTTCTGTTGGCGACGCCCTCCAGCACGTTGATGCCGGCAAGTGCGAGCGACGGTGCCGTGTCCGAACCGACGGCAAACCGTGTTGCCATGGCAACTTCACCACCCATTGACCGGCTTTCGACAAGCTCCAGCGCATCGTAATCCTTCGGCATGCCGACGGGGAGCCGCGGAAACACGTCAGTTTCAAGCTGGACCAGTATTTCGGAAAGGGCGACAAAAGCACCCGACACAAACAGCGCCGGCGCACCGTCCTCTTCGGCGGTCAACCGGGCATCGTTCCAGAACAGTGCCAGGTGAGAGGCGGCATCGCTGGCCCTCAGGCCTGCAAAACCTTCGAAGCCCGGCTTGTCGAGCAACTGGTGTGGCGTTTCGATGTCGGCAACTTCCTCACCCGGAACTCCGGCAAAGTGCCCGGCAAGCGCGGCAAGCCCGACCGTGTCACTTTCGGCGCATTCCCGTGCAAGCACCTTCAGCCGTTCCGTGTCGCGTGGGCCAAGGCCGATTTCGTTCGCAAAAAGGGCGATATCGTAGAGTTCTGCCTGCAGGGCCTCGCCGGTTTCGCCCAGAACCTCTTGCAGGTCGACGGCATCAAGATCGTGATCGAGCTGAAGGAGATGAAGTTCCAGCGGCAGGTCGAACGGAACTTCACTCAGGAGCAGGTTCAATCCATGCCAGTTCAGCAGCACCTTGCTCAGTTTCGGGCTTTCGAAGAAGAGACGCGCCTGTTCCAGCTGCAGCGTGTCGGCTAGCGCATCCTTCTTTTTCCCCTCGACGGGTGCACTTGAAACCTGGCCCGTTTCCTGGAGCGTCTTTTGAATGAAGGCGTCCACGGCGGTTTTCGCGGCACTGCCGCTTTCGCCAGGAGCAGCCTTTTCCTCCGGAGTGCGGATCATCGACAGGAGAGCGTCGAGCCCCTCGGTTCCCTTGCTGCTGCTCGAGGCATCGTTTTCCTTACGCTTGCCTTGCTCTGAAGCCGGCAATTCGTCGTCTTTCAGCAGTCTTTCCAGCAATGACTTCTGCTCATCCAGTGCCGACTTGCCGATCTTGTCGTAACGCTGGTCATGTACGGCAAGCTGATCCTGGTCACCGGAAGCCGCCTCAAGATCCCGCACAAAGCGAAATCCGCGCAGCAGTTTTGTCGGATGCAGATCTTTCAGGCGCGCGAAGGAGACCTGTTCTTCCAGCTCGGGTGGATGCGAACCGAGCATATTGACCGCCGAGACGGAAAAGGATGGTGTTTTCTGTTCCAGGATTTCCTCGACGTCCTGGCCGGTAATATTGAAAGCCACGCCGGTTGCCGCAAGGCCGAAGTCTCCTGCGATCAGCACCCTGAAAGGTGGTGCCGGCTTGATCGGGACTGCACTGTGACCCTTGTTTCCGAGGCCAATCGAGAAGCTGGCGATCCCGCCTTTGATGTCGTCTTCCCCGGTCATTTCGATCAACCCCTATTGATGATTGTAAGTTTCACTCAAATTGACATGAAGGCGAATACGGCTTGCGCGATCACGATATTGCCGTCGGTCTCATACCCCTGGTCCCAACACACCGTTGCAGCGGGTCAGGGTGTAGCAGAGCCGGTTTCAAGGTTGCGCGCAGTCAATTCCTCTTCCATCCCTTGCCAATAAATCACCTGCCGTCAGGGTAATCTATCAGGGGTGGATGGGCGTTTCAAAAATTGCCCCCGGATCGTGCGACGATCCGATCAACGCCCAGGTCATCCAAGCAAAAATACGCGAAGCCAACTGGAACAAAACGACTGCAGCGCGCATACTGAGCGTCGGCTGGCAAACCATAACCCACGCGTTTTCCCAGCTCTACCTTTGTCGCCCCAACGGCTTGCGCTGCTCCTGTTCCGGGGCCAAGAGAAGCTTCGGGCCGATTGTCGCCAGGGATCCTGCAGATTTGACGTCACACATGACCTCCGCCACGCACACGCTGATAACCGCCTTCGTGTCCGGCAAGCTGTCTTATGACGCCTTGTCGAAGCAGCTGCGGACCGGTGCACAGCAATCAGCGAACGCCCTTGATGAAACGCGGCAGGCAATCCGGGATTTTGTCGAAGCGGGCCACCTTCCGAACGAGCTCGGCCAGATACTGCAGAACCAGTTGCCGGCGGGCGATGCCCAACCTTCCGGTTCCGACGTGAATGACAATCCGCCACGTCCACATGCTGTTCACGGCATACAGCAGGACCCGGTATCGGCACCCGCACCTGAGCAGGCAGCAACGCCCCCTGCAAACCTGCCGCCATTGCCATTGCTGAACGAGCCAGCCGGGGCAACGGGTGACGATACAGCAAGTGACGAGACACGGGGCAAGATGGACGAAGCCATTTTGACCTCACTCGTTGCGGGCTACGCCGGCTTTCGCAGTCGACGCGCGAATGCCGCCGAAGAACCACCACCTCCAGCCGACAGCGGCAAACTGGACAAGTATCTGACCGAATTCAAAAGTGCCCGGTTTCGTTCCGACGCGCGCCGCGTTTCCGGCGGCGGACAAAGAGACAGTCTCGACGTCAACAAGCTGGCGACACCCCAGGTGAAACGCGCTGGTGTCGGCTCCATTTTGCGTGACCGGTTCATTCTGGACACCGAGATCGGGAGCGGCGGCATGGGGCACGTTTATTCAGCCGTTGATCGCCGGCGCCTGGAGGCAGCTCACGACCAGCCTTATGTCGCCATCAAGCTTCTGAACGAGAACTATCGCAACGACACCGAAGCCGTGCGGCTTCTGGAGGCCGAGGCACGCAAGTCTCAGGCACTTGCACATCCGAATATCACCACCGTGTACGACTTTGATCGCGACAAGGCCGATGTGTTTATCGTCATGGAGCAGCTAAACGGCGTGGGACTAGACCGCCAGATCGGGCGGGCCCTTGGCAAACCCCTGCCTCTGGGCGAATGCGCCCGGGTCCTGCGCGGCACCTGTGCAGGTCTGTCCCATGCGCACAGCCGGGGCGTCGTTCATTCCGATCTGAAGCCTGGCAACATCTTTCTGCTGACAGATGGCACGATCAAGCTCCTTGATTTCGGCTTGGCGGCAGCGGCAACCGCCAGTGCGGACCATCCGATCCGGGATAGCCTGACCTCGGCCTACGCAAGCCCCGAGCAATTCCGGCGCGCGGACCGTGACCCCCGCGACGATGTCTTTGCGCTTGGCTGCATCACGTACCAGATCCTGACCGGCGGCCATCCGTTCCAGTTCCGGCCGATAGACGAAGTCGCGCGGGAAGGTATCGTGCCGGCACCTGTCGAGGGGCTCTCCCCGCAAGCCTGGAACACCTTGCGCCAGGCGCTCGCGTTCGACCGCAACAAACGCCTTGGAGACGTCGACAGTTTCCTGAAGGGCCTGTTTGAAATGCAGGACTGAGCCGAGACCACCCGGCAACCTGGCCTGCAACTGTAATCACTCGATGGAATCGACGATCGTCTCGATTGCCCGCGTGAATCCGTGATCCGGCTGCTGGGTGCTGATCAGGCCTGTGCTGCCGATCTGGATGAGATCCGTCGACAGCGGCAGGACAGCTGCCACCGGCGTGCGGTAGTTGGAAAAGATGCGCTGTGCCAACTCGTTGAAATCGAAGGTTTCCAGAGCCTTGTTGACCACCAGAAACAGCTGCGGCACCTCAAGCTTGCGCGCCAGTTCCAATGTGACTGCGGTGCCCTGATAGTCCTGGATGTCAGGACGAAGGATCAAAAGCAGCGCGTCGGAGATAGCGATGGAAAGCAGTGTTTCCTCGTTGACGCCCGGGTGGGTATCGATCAGCAGATAATCGAGTTCCAGGCCTCGGCAGAGATCGACGAAACCCCGGTTCAGATCCTCGACATCATATTTTTCCTTCAGGATCCGTGCGATCTCACCGGTCTTGATCGATGAAGGCACCAGAAAGACCTTGCCACCGTCCGGCACCGTTGGGTTGCCGTCGCCATCGACCACGTTTTCCGTGACATCGACCGCCGTATCAGTCACCGAACAATGCCCCCACAGGTAGTTGTTCAGCGTGTTGTTGACCGTGTTCAGATCGACCTTGAAGAGGGTGTGGATGCCTGGGGACTGGATATCCGTATCGACAATGCCAACCCTGTGACCACGCAGGGCAAGCACCGCGGCCAGGTTGGCCGTGACGTTGGATTTGCCCGTGCCGCCGCGATAGGAATGAGTGGAAATGATTTTGGTCACGGATCAATCTCGAAGGATGTTTTGAAAGTTCAGGACTTGTACCGGGATCGAAGATCCTTGGCGCGGGACTGCAGGGAACGGAAATAGTCGGAATCGCTCACCTGTTCGATTTCAGCCTGGGCCTGTTCCTTGTCGTAGGTGACTTCGAACTTGTCCAGCCGGGTTTTCAGCTCGGCATTTTCCTTGCGCAGCTTCGCTTCGGCCGCTTCCAGCTGGCGCTTGGTTTCCGTCAGTTCCGCAATGAGCTGGCTGGAATGGAATTCGCGTGCCTCTACCTGCACCACCATGCCTGAAAAGGTTTCCGCCAAAGCGCGGATATCGACTTCGACACCCTCGTCCGTGATCACCTGATAAAGCTCCTCGACCTCGTCGAAGCGCCCGTTGGCGATCGCTTCACAGGTCCGGGCCAGGCTGGCCAGAGCAGGTTTCATGGTGTCGGATGAGGTCATTCAGCCCTCCGCAGGCGCTCGAAGATAGCCCGGTTAAATCACGCCTTGCCGGGTAACCCAAGATGTTTGTTGAAGGGTCCTGCGATCGCCCCGGAGCATTTGCTGCATTGCGACGGGTTCCTTTCGAGACCGTCACTGGCGGCAAGATGCCCGCACCTTGCCGCCAGTGTTCTTCCCAACACCAGAAAGTTTGCCGCCTTATCGTTTCGGCAGGATGTTGTGCTCCGGTCCAAACGGGAAACCGGTAATGTTCTCAGCCCCGGTTTCCGAAACGATCAGGATGTCGTGTTCCCGATAACCGCCTGCTCCGGCTTCGCCTTCCGGGATCATGATCATCGGCTCCATGGAGACGACCATGCCCGGTTGAAGCACTGTGTCGACATCCTCACGCAACTCCACTGAAGCTTCACGGCCGTAGTAGTGGCTGAGAACACCGAAGGAATGGCCATAGCCGAAGCTGCGGTACTTCAGGAGATCGTGGCTACGGTAGATGTCATTCAGCTCGCTTGCGATATCGCAGCACCGCGCACCCGGCTTGATCAGCTTCAGTCCCTCGCGGTGGACATGGCAGTTGATCTCCCAAAGCCGCAGGTGCTCGTCGGAGGCATATTCGCAGAACAGGGTCCGCTCCAGTGCCGTGTAATAGCCGAAGATCATCGGAAAACAGTTGAGGCTGAGGATATCGCCGGCTTCCACTTTCTTGTTGGTGACCGGGTTGTGCGCTCCGTCGGTGTTGATGCCGGACTGAAACCAGGTCCAGGTGTCCATCAGCTCGACGAACGGGAAGGACTTCGCGATTTCCCGGATCATGGCATTGGTCGAGGCCATGGCGACTTCGTGCTCGGGAACGCCGGCCTGAACCGCCTCCACCAGAGCCGCGCCGCCAACGTCGCAGATGCGCGTGCCTTCGCGGATCAGCACGTGCTCCTCGGCGCTCTTGATCGTGCGCTGCGCCATTGCGTCGGCGGCAATGTCGACCAGCTCCACGCCCGGAAGCGCGGCTTCCAGAAGCTTCAGCATGTCGAGGGAGACGTGGTCGAACTCGATGCCGATGCGCTTGACCCCAGGATTGGGCATCCCAAGCAGCGACTGGATGGCGTGGAAGTAATTGTCCCGGCGCCAGTCGGTGTAGATCACGGTGTCGCCGTGGGTCCTGCGCCACGGCTGGCCGCCGTCAATACCGGCCGCAATCGTGGTTGCCTTGTCCTGTGTGACCAGAAATCCGTATTTGCGGCCGAAGTAACAATAGAGGAAGCCGGAGTAGTAGCAGATGTTGTGATAGGAGGTGAACAGGGCGGCATCGATCTGCCGGTCCGCCATCAGCTTGCGGAGTCTTACCTGGCGGCTGTCCATTTCGGCAGCCGAGAAGGGCGAAAACGCCTTCTCGCCGTTGTTCATTTCATAAATGCGGATCATGTCGTTGCTCATTGAAGGCTCCTTCCGTTCGTTCGAGCTTCGGTTTCCAGGGACCTGAAACGCAAAACGGGCCGGCTTCCGCGAAGAAGCCGGCCCGCCAGGCCCAAATTCAAAATGTCTTGCTACCGGGAGACCCTGTCTCCACCCGGTGACTGGCGTTCCGCCACCGGCTCACCTTGAAAGCAGCGGGGCGCTCCTCGCGCCCGCCCGGGATCAGCCCGGGGACAGACCTCTCAGGCGTTCGGACCTGCGGCGCAGCAGCTCCAGTACGGTCAAGAGGCAGATGGAAATGGCCACCATCAGGGATGCCACCGCCAGGATGGTCGGCGAGATCTGTTCGCGAAGGCCGGTGAACATCTGCCAGGGCAATGTCTTCTGCCCGGCGGATCCCAGGAACAGCACCACCACCACTTCATCGAAGGAGGTGATGAAGGCAAACAGCGCTCCGGAGACGACACCTGGAATGATCAGGGGCATCTGCACCTTGAAGAAGGTGGTGACCGGGTTAGCGCCCAGGCTGGCCGACGCCCGCACGAGACTGCGGTCGAAACCGACCAGTGTCGCCGTCACCGTGATGATGACAAAGGGCGTTCCAAGCGCGGCATGGGCCAGAACAACACCCCAATAGGTGCCCTGCAGGCCTATGCGCGAATAGAAGAAGTACATGCCTGCCGCCGAGATGATCAGCGGCACGATCATCGGCGAAATCAGCACTGCCATGATCGCGGACTTGTAGGGAACATGGGACTGGGACAGGCCGATGGCCGCCAGGGTGCCGAAGCCCGTTGCCAGAATGGTGGCGACCGGTGCGATCAGCACCGAATTGGTCAGCGCCTGCTGCCAGTCCGGATTGGTGAAGAAGTCCTGGTAGTGCTTGAAGGAATAGCCTGCCGGGTCGAGCGCCAGCATCGCCTTGGTGAAGGTGAAGAAGTTCTCCGCGTTGAAGCTGAGCGGCAGGATCACCAGGATCGGGAAGATCAGGAAGAAGAAGATCAGCCCGCAAATCACCCGGAACGTATAGTACCAGGTCCGCTGGAGAGGAGACGCGTAGGGAGGAAGTGCACTCATGCCGCCACCTATCCGAGTTTCACGTTATCGATGCCGACGATCTTGTCGTAGACAACAAAGAGCACCAGAACCGCGACGAGCAGCAACGCGCCGAGCGCTGCACCCAGACCCCAGTTGAGCGACGACGAGATGTGATAGGCAATCCGGTTGGAAATGAAGATGCCCGACGTTCCGCCCACCAGTTCCGGTGTGATGTAGTAACCGATCGACAGAATGAAGACGAGCACGGCACCTGCGCCAATGCCCGGCACGGTCTGCGGGAAATACACCCGCCAGAACGCGGTCCAGTCGTTTGCGCCAAGGCTCTTGGCCGCGCGCACATAGGACGGCGAAATGGTTTTCATGACCGAATACAGCGGCAGGATCATGAACGGCAGCAGGATATGCGTCATGGCGATGATGGTGCCGGTCTGATTGTTGATCATGACCAGGCGTCCGGCGTCGCTGATGATGCCTGTCCAGACGAGGAAGTCGTTGATCACCCCCTGTTGCTGCAACAGCACCTTCCAGGCCGACGTCCGCACCAGAAGCGATGTCCAGAACGGCAGAAGCACGAGGATCATCAGCAGGTTGGAGGAGCGCAGCGGCAAGGCGGACAAGAGGAACGCGATCGGATAGCCAAGAAGCAGGCACGACACGGTGATCGCGATAGACAGGAACAGGGTACGGCCGAACAGGAACATGTAGATCCGTTCGTCTTCCGGCTTCAGTTCGATCCCGTTTGCGGTCTGCTGCGCGTCGAAGGCATTCAGGAAATAGCCGGCCGTATAGCGCGGCGAGAACCGTTTGAGGACCTGCCAGGTCTCGACATTGCCCCAGTCCTTGTCCAGGTCAATGAACTGTTCCTTGTAGGGACCGGCTTCGTCCATGCGCTTGATGCCGCGCCCTGTCTTACGGAACAGGCTGGAAACGCCGGTTTCCTCGTAATTGAGGCGTGAGCCGAGGCGGGTATGGGTCTTTTCTTCGACGGCGACGACCAGGTCGTCGTAAAGCGCCGCGAAGACAACTTCATCGGGCACATTGCCGGAGGTTGGGTCCCACTCCTGAAGAGCGATGACGGTCTTGGGAAGCGTGTCTTCCACGATCCCGTTTTCGACCGAGCGGAACAACATGTCCACGATCGGGGCAACGAAGGTGAGCAGGACAAAAATCAGCAGGGGCGCAATCAGCGCCAGGGCGCGCAGCTTCTCGCGGCGCAGCGCCTTGGCAAGGGCTGCCTTCAGCGGCTTGCCGTCTTGCGTCGTCAGAACCTCGCCCGCGTGGGTATCGCTCATGAAACAGTCTTCCGCAAATCCGTTGGAAGATCCGGGTGAGGCATCGCCTCACCCGGACCGGTTTCTCATCTGTCCGCGTTCAGCCGAACGCGAACAGCATCAGTTGATTACTGGGCCAGCCACGCCTGGAACTTGGCGTCGATGTCGTCCCGGTAATCCGCCCACCACTCGTAGTTATAGAGGAAGGTGTTCTTGGCGTTGTTCGGGTCGGTCGGCATGTGCGGAGCCATTTCGATGCCGAGGTCGGCGTGCTTGCCAACCAGCGGTGCCGAGGACTTGCGAGCCGGGCCGTAGGAGATGTACTTCGCCTGATCCGCCAGACGCTGGGTGTCGGTGGCGTATTTGACAAAGTCCTTCACCATGGCGAGGCGGTCTTCCGGAAGACCGGCCGGGATGATCCAGCCGTCAAGGTCGAACACCTGAGCGTCCCACAGCATCTTGACCGGCTGCTTCTGCTCTTCGATCAGGGAGAACAGACGACCGTTGTAGGTGGAACCGATCACGACTTCCTTGTCGGCCAGAAGCTGCGGGGTTTCCGCACCAGCAGACCACCACACGACGTTGTCCTTGATGGTGTCGAGCTTCTTGAATGCCTGCTCCTGGCCTTCTTCGGTCTCAAGAACGTTGTAGACTTCTTCCTTCGGCACGCCGTCGCACAGAAGAGCCCATTCCATGTTGTTGATCGGGCGCTTTTCCAGCGAGCGCTTGCCCGGGAATGCTTCCAGATCGAACACGTCACAGATGTCGTCCGGCTCCTTGCCGTTCCATTCCGCGACGTCGGAACGATAGCCGAAGGTGGTGGAGTAGACGATCTGCGGAATGAAGCACTCGGAGACCAGCAGGTCGCCGAAGTCTTCAGAAGCCTTGGCACCGTCCGGTGCATCGGCAAGGTCGGTGTCCGGATCGATTTCCAGTGCCAGGCCTTCGTCGCACAGACGGATCGCGTCGGAAGCAACCACGTCGACCAGATCCCACGTGATGTTGCCGGCTTCGTTCATGGCGCGCAGCTTGGCGACAGCCTCGTTCGAAGACTCGTCCCAGATCACGTTGATGTCGGAGTTTTCCGCGACATACGGATCGGCGTAGGCGTTTTTCTGGGAGGCCTGATAGGCGCCGCCCCAGGAAACGATGGTCATGTCCTTCGCCATTGCCGCGCTGCCGGCAAATGCCAGAGCGGTGCCTGCGAGAATTACAGTTTTGAGCTTCATGTGAGTTAGCTCCCTCTTTTAGGATTTAACGGATTTTTCCGTTGTGGTCGCTGGCGGCCGGTTGCCGGCCGCCTGGCGATTTCAGACAACCGCATCGAGCGCTTTACAGTCGTTCAGCGCCCAGCCGACGCGGACTGTCTCGCCGACGGCGAGTTTGCGCTTTTCTCCGCGGTTGCGAACCTTGACGATGAACTCGTCGTTGCCGCCCACGTTCATGCGAACGCGGATATGGTCACCGAGGTAGATAAGTTCCTCGATCCGGCCGTTGACCAGATTGTCCATCGTGTCATGGGTGTCGAACTCCACCCGTTCCGGCCGCAGGGACAGGGTCGTCCTGTCGCCGACGGCGGACACGTTGACCTTGTCAGCCTTAAGCTTAGTGCCGTCATCGAGTTCAACAAGGCACTCAGAGCCGTTGATCTCGACGACCTTGCCGTTCAACTTGTTGTTTTCACCTATGAACTGGGCGACGAAGGAATTCTTCGGATCTTCATAGAGGTCGTCCGGCGTCGACAATTGCTGGATGACACCATCGTTGAACACAGCCACGCGGTCCGACATGGTCAGCGCTTCGGTCTGATCGTGGGTCACGTAGACGACGGTGACGCCCAGGTTCTCGTGAATGTGCTTGATCTCGTACTGCATCTGCTCGCGCAGCTGCTTGTCGAGCGCACCGAGCGGCTCGTCCATCAGCACCAGCTCCGGATCGAACACCAGGGCACGGGCGACTGCGACGCGCTGCTGCTGACCACCGGAGAGCTGTGCCGGACGGCGATTGCCGAACGAACCGAGCTCGACCATCTCGAGAGCCCGCTTGACCTTCTCCTGCTGGTCAGCCTTGCCGACACCGCGCACCTGAAGCGGAAAGGCGAGGTTCTCGGCCACCGTCATGTGCGGAAACAGGGCGTAGTTCTGGAACACCATGCCGATGCCGCGCTTGTGCGGGGGCACGTTGTTGATCGGACGGTCGTTCAGGTAGATTTCGCCATGCGTTGCCGGTTCGAAACCGGCCAGCATCATCAGGCAGGTGGTTTTGCCGGAACCGGACGGGCCGAGCATTGTCAGGAATTCGCCCGGCGGAATATCGAGATTGAGGTTCTTTACGACCAGGGTTTCCCCGTCATAGCTCTTTTGAACGCTGTCATACTTAACAGCAGCGCCCCGTGTGTTCGCCATTGTGTCCCCAAGTCAGCTTCTATCATTATTATTAGACGCACGACCAATAACCTCCAGGTAACCTCTGTTCCTGAAGAGCTATCGATGTGTGCGAACGCGCATAGAAAAACAAAATTACTGCCTTTTGGAAAGGGGTTATGAAAAAAATTTGGATATTTTTTAGTCAGGCGCCGACTTAATATTTTGCAGCGCGGTATGAAGCCGTATTTTTTACTCAAGAAGAAGCGCCCGAAGAAAGAAATATCTTTCTCCGGGTTCGGCAATCTTTACTACACAACGATGTTCTTTGTTGTGCCTCTAGAAGAGTTTCGCGCAAGCCAACTTGCACCAATAGCCGTAGAACGTCACGGAATGCTCTGGCTGCGTCATGCGGAAAATAGCGCGACAAGGGAGACGCGGGCACCGTGCGGGCAACAAAAAACCCCGCCCGGCAACTGCCGGACGGGGCCTGACGCTAAGCATAAACCTTGCAGCTTATACGGCTTATTTGTAGTCGTACTGGCCGTCTTTCCACTCGTACCAGACGTAGCCCGGCAGGGTGACGTCGCCCTTGTCGTCAAAGGAGAGGTCGCCGAGAACGGTCTTGAAGTCGCCGTCGTTCAGGGCGCCGACAACGTCGTCATACTCGGTGGAGCCGGCAGCTGCGGCAGCTGCTGCCCAAGCCTGGATGGCGGCGTAGGTGTAGAGCGCGTAGCCTTCAGCGGTCTTGCCGGCGTCTTCAAGTGCCTTCACGACCGGAGCAGCTTCCGGGTTCTTGCGCGGGTCCGGAGAGAAGGTCATCAGAGTGCCTTCGCCAGCCGGGCCGGTGATCGACCAATATTCGTCGGTCACGAGTGCATCGCCGGAAACGAGAACGGTGCTCATGCCCTGGTCGACCATCTGACGCTTCATCAGGCCGGCTTCGGTGTGGTAACCGCCGACGTAGAGAACGTCGATGTTTTCCGACTTCAGCTTGGAAACCAGCGCGGTGTAGTCCTTTTCACCGGCAGTGTAGGCTTCGTAGAGGGTTTCGTTCTTGCCGGCAGCGTTCATGACTTCCTTGGTGGCATCGGCGAGGCCTTTGCCATAGGCAGTCTTGTCGTGAACGATGGCGATGTTCTTGTCGCCGAATTCCTCTGCCAGATAGGTACCGGCAACCTGACCCTGCTGGTCGTCACGACCGCAAACGCGGAAGGTGCCCGGGCCCGGACGTTCGTCGGTGAACTTCGGGTTGGTGGAAGCCGGAGAAATCTGGACGATACCTTCTTCCGCGTAAACGGCGGATGCCGGGATGGAAGAGCCCGAGCAGAAGTGACCGGCCATGAAGACCACGCCCTTACCGACCATCTGGTTGGCAACGGCAACAGCCTGTTTCGGGTCGCAGGCATCGTCGCCCACTTCCAGCACCAGCTGTTCACCATTGACGCCGCCAGCTGCGTTGATGTCCGCCACGGCCTGCTCGGCACCGGCTTTCATCTGCGCGCCGAAGGAGGCGTACTGGCCGGTCATCGGGCCTGCAGTTGCGATCACGATGTCTGCAAAAGCGGCGGTGGACATGGCCACACCGGCAACTGCAGCAACGCTAGCCAAAAGATACTTTTTCATCATCAACTCCCCTGGTTCCAGTTATCTGGACCACTTGGAATGGAAGCCCGTGCTTCCGTTTTGGCCGGGCCAGGGACGATTCTTGTTGTTTTTCGTCCATTCCCAGCCGGTTCCCCATCGGTGCGGAAAACGCACCTCCGGAATTCTCAATCCTTGGCGTATTTGTCCGTCTGGCCGGTCTTCAACCGCCAACTGAAGGGACTCGTCTTTTCGTAAAGCCAGACATACTGCGTCGTCATCTGGTTGGTGCGTGTATACCGCCATCCCGCCAGGCCGATTGCAAGCAGAATGAGATAGTCTACAACCAGATAGTGCACCGACAGTAGCGTTCCGTCGAACAGGGCGAAGGTCAGGAACCTGATCGCCAGGCTCAACAGGAACACGAACCAGAACAGCACGTAAAGCGGCCGCCAGGTGTTGGCACAGGCACGTCCCGTCATCCAGGCCGCGCCGCCGCCAAGGCAGCACAGCAGGACGAGAAACACGCCGAAACTGGTCTGATAAAGAATACCCATAGCGCGCTCCTAGTGTCTTCCGCCTTCGAGGTAGGCTGCCTGCACGTCCTCGCGGGCGAGCAGTTCCTTGCCGGAACCCGACATGGTGATCTTGCCGTTCACCATCACGTAGGCCCGGTGTGCCAGTTTCAGCGCATGATAGGCGTTCTGTTCCACCAGGAAGACGGTGAGACCGTCGCTCTGGTTGAGATCCCGGATAGCATCGAAGATCTGTTTCACGATCAGCGGTGCAAGGCCAAGAGACGGTTCGTCCAGAAGCAGAAGACGCGGGTTGGACATCAGGGCCCGGGCGATCGCCAGCATCTGCTGCTCACCGCCCGAAAGCGTACCTCCGCGCTGGTTCCGGCGCTCCTTGAGGCGCGGAAACAGGTCGAAGGCGCGCTGAAGTCCGGCTTCCAGATCGTGGTTGCCGGCCATTTCCGCACCCATGATCAGATTTTCCATCACACTCATGCGCGGGAAGATCCGCCGCCCTTCCGGAGACTGCGCAATCGACTTGCGCATGATCTGGTGGGTGGGCATGCGGGTGATGTCTTCGCCGTCGTAGATAACCTGGCCGGAGCTGGCCTGCGGCGTACCGCAGATGGTCATCATCAGCGTCGACTTGCCGGCGCCGTTGGCCCCGATCAGAGAGACGATCTCGCCCCGGTCGACGGTCAGATCGACACCCCGCAGCGCGATGATCTTGCCGTAGTGGGTCTCGACGTTCCTGACTTCCAGGAGGTGGTTGGAGGTTGTCATATGCCGACCTCCTCTTCCACGGCGTCGACTTCTTCGTCCGGTACGCCCAGATAGGCTGCGATCACCTTCGGATCGTCCTTCACTGCGGCCGCCGTGCCGTCGGAGATCTTCTCGCCATAGTCCAGAACCACGACGTGATCCGAAATTTCCATCACAACGCTCATGTCGTGTTCAATCAGAAGGATAGAGGTGCCGTGCTCCTTGCGGATGTACTGCAGGAGCGCGTTCAGTTCGCCACTTTCCTTGGGGTTCAGACCTGCAGCCGGTTCGTCCAGACACAGCAGTTCCGGACCGGAGCACATGGCCCGGGCAATTTCCAGACGGCGCTGGTCGCCGTAAGGCAGGTCAGCGGCCGGGGCGTCCGCCCGGTCGATGAGCGCTGTCTTTTCCAGCCAGTAACGCGCCTTTTCGACTGCCTGACGCTCTGCCTTGCGGAAGGTTGCCAGACCGAAGATACCCGCAAGCGAATAGCCCGAAGCCAGCATCAGCGGATTGTGCTGCGCGACCATCAGGTTCTCCAGAAGGGTCATGCCGCCGAACAGGCGGATGTTCTGGAAGGTACGGGCGACCTTGGCTTTCGCAGAGATCTGGAAATCCGCCATGCGCTCGAGCAGGTAATGCTCGCCGTTGGTGCGGTTCATCACGACCCGCCCTTCGGTCGGCTTGTAGAAGCCGGTAACGCAGTTGAAGACGGTGGTCTTGCCGGCGCCGTTCGGGCCGATCAAGGCGGTAATGTCGCCGCGCCCGACATTGAACGACAGATCGTCGATGGCGACCAGGCCGCCAAAGCGCATGGTCAGATGCTCGATCGTCAGGACGGGGTTTGTATCCCAGGAGCTCATCCGTGGCCCTCCTGAACGAGGTCGGCACTGATGCCCTTGGCCTTCTTGCCGCTGAGCGTTATCGACGGCATGCGGGTGGAGATGAGGCCGCGCGGTTTCCAGACCATGATGACGACCATCAGGAGCCCGAACACCAGCATGCGGTATTCTTCCAGTCCGCGGAAGAACTCGAAACCACCGATCATCACGACCGCGGCGATGACGACGCCGATCTGGCTGCCGAGACCGCCGAGAACGACGATCGCCAGGATGACCGCGGATTCGATGAAGGTGAAGCTTTCCGGCGAGATGAAACCTTGCCGGGTGGCGAAGAACGAACCCGCGAAACCGCCGAACATCGCACCGAGCGCAAAAGCGGTCAGCTTGGTGTTGGTGGTGTTGATGCCGAGCGAACGGCAGGCGATTTCATCCTCGCGCAGGGCTTCCCAAGCCCGCCCGACCGGCAGCTTGCGCAGACGCATGGTCACGAAGTTGGTGACCAGAGCCATGATCAGGATCAGGTAGTAGAGGAAGATGATGCGGTGAATGGAATTGTATTCCAGACCGAAGGTGTCGGCGAAGCCACCCGGGCCGCGCTCGAATTCGATACCGAAGAAGCTCGGCCGCGGAATGCCGGAAATACCGTCCGGGCCACCGGTGAAGTCATACCAGTTGAGCAGGACCACCCGGATGATTTCCCCGAAGGCCAGCGTCACGATGGCAAGATAGTCCCCCCTGAGACGCAGCACCGGGAAGCCCAGGATGATACCCCAGAAAGCGGCCAGGATGCCGGCGAGCGGCAGACAGATCCAGAAGGAGAAGCCGAAATACTGGGCCAGCAGCGCGTAGGAATAGGCACCGACCGCGTAGAAGGCGACGTATCCCAGATCAAGCAGGCCGGCGAGACCGACCACGATGTTCAGGCCCCAGCCGAGCATCACGTAGGTGGTCACCAGAATGGCAAGGTCGAGATACTGGCGCGACCCGCGCGATCCATAGGCCGACATCAGCAGGAACGGCAGGACCACAGCCAGGATCAGAAACACCGGCATCGCGAACTTGCCGAGTTTGGCCAGGGGCTTGGCGCTCGGCAGGAAACCTTTCGCCGTTTCGGTGACAGGCTTGTCGGCCTTCCAGACGAACAGGTTGAGGAGCAGCCGCCCGCCGAAGACGATGGCGACTGCAATGGCAACGGCTGCCCAGCGGTATTCAATGCCGAGCTGACCGCCAAGGCCGCTTGCGACCTCGGCTTTCATGCCGATCAGGACACCGAACAGGGCAAGCGCGATCGCACCCCCGGCCGCCGCATCCTTGAGCGACACCATGAAGAGGTTCTCAGATTTTGCTGACATGGATCAGACCTTCTCCACTTCCGGCTTGCCGAGCAGGCCTTCGGGCATGAAGATCAGCACGATCGCCAGGATCGAGAAGGCGGCAACGTCCTTGTACTCGACCGAGAAATACCCGGACCAGAAGGTCTCGATGAGGCCGATCAGCAACCCGCCGAGCATGGCACCCGGCAGCGAGCCGATACCGCCAAGAACCGCAGCGGTGAAGGCTTTCACGCCGGCCAGGAAGCCGATGTAGAAGTCGATCACGCCGTAGTAGAGTAGGAACATCAGGCCGGCGACGGACGCAAGGCCTGCGCCCATGACGAAGGTCAGCGAGATCGTCCGATCGACGTTGACACCGACGAGCGACGCCATCTTGCGATCCTGCTCGCAGGCGCGCTGCGCACGGCCTAGAGAGGTCTTGTTGATCAGGAAGGTGAAGCCGACCATCAGAACGACGGTCACCACGATGATCAGGATCTGCGTGTAGGACAGCTGCACGATGAAGCCGGTTCCGTCCGGTCCGCCGTCGCTCAGCGTGAAGCCGCCGGAGATCAGGGGCTGCAGAGGCTTGTTGCGCGCGCCCTGCGAGATCTGAACGAAGTTCTGAAGCGTGATGGAAGCGCCAATCGCGGTGATCAGCGGTGCCAGGCGGAAGGAGCCGCGCAGAGGGCGGTAGGCGATCCGCTCGACCGTCCATCCCCAGGCCGCCGTCAGGGCCATCGAAATGACCAGGACACCGATCAGCGCCAGAATGAGGAGCGCCACTGGCAGGCCTGCCGTGATGCCGAAAGCGACGATGAAGATCAGCGCGATGAAGGCGCCGACCATGAAGATGTCACCATGGGCGAAGTTGATCATCCCGATGATGCCGTACACCATCGTGTAGCCAATGGCGATCAGGCCGTAGATCGACCCTAGCGTCACGCCGTTGATCAGCTGCTGTAGAAAGTAATCCATATTCTTTTTGTTACCCCCGGAAGCCATTGCTGCTTCTTTGAACGAGGCATTTTTGCCTTCATTAAAGCTTCATTAGCAAGTCACGCGAGGTGAGACAATTCCTCTCGTATCCGGCAAAAGATAAAAATAAAAGATTTCCTCTTTTCGAACTTTGAGGAAATTTATTCCACTTTTTAAAAAATCAGGTCAGAAAAATCCGGCCCGGGCGGTACGGTTTCCTTTATCCGTCAAACCGACCAGGTGAAGTCTTTCCGGACAGTCTTGTCTCTCCGGAAGTTCCTCCGATAATGTCCCTTGAATCAATCATGGGCAACACCTTGCACGACACCGGCACACAGCAGCTTCAGTTCCTGACCACGAAGGAAGTGGCCGACCTTTTGCGGGTCAAGGAACGCAAGGTTTACGACCTTGCCGCCGCCAACGAGATCCCGCATCGGCGAATCACGGGCAAACTCCTGTTTCCCGCAGCCGAACTGCGGTCCTGGATCGAAGGTCCGACTGCCGCCGCGACACCTGAACGCCCGGGCGTTCTGGCCGGATCACACGACCCCCTGCTGGACTGGGCGGTTCATGCCTCCGGATGCGGACTGGCCATGCTGTGCAACGGCAGCGCGGACGGTCTGAACCGCTTTGCCGCCGGAGACGCCGCCCTTGCCGGCCTGCATCTGCCGGAAGAAAACGGCTGGAATGTCGCGTCAATCAGCGAACTGGGCCTGAAGGACGCGGTCTTGATCAGCTGGGCATCCCGCAAACGCGGTCTTCTGGTTTCCCGGGAGGCTGCACCGGCTGTTCGATCCGTTGCCGATCTGAAAGGCAGGCGCGTTGCCATGCGCCAGCCGGGCACCGGCACTGCCCTCCTGTTTTCCAGGCTGCTTGCCGATGCCGGCCTGAGCGAAGCAGATCTGACCACCGGCCCTGCCACCGCCCACACGGAAAACGATGCGGCGTCGGCCGTTGCCGCCGGTGAAGCCGATGCCGCGCTCGGCATCGAAACCGCGGCAAGACCTTTCAAGCTGGCCTTCGTGCCGCTGGCCGAGGAATGCTTCGACCTGCTTATCGATCGGCGCTCCTTTTTCACCCCGCCTGTTCAGATGCTGTTCGAATTTGCACGAACGTCAGAGTTCCGGGACAAGGCCGCGGCGCTCGGCGGTTATGACCTGGCCGGCCACGGCTCCGTCCGCTGGTTGTCCGCTTGACCCGCGCCGCCTTCAGTGTTCCGGCATATATTCAGGAAAGACAACGATGAGCGATATCCGCCCGCATGAAATTTCGGTTCCGATCCAGGAACCGGACGATGCAAGGCTCTTCTTCATCGGCAGGATCCACACCCCTTGGAAGGACCGCAAGGATTGCCCGCGCCAGGGCAAGGTGGACGGACCGGAGTGCCGGATCGAGATTTTCGAGCCCTGGGTCCCGGCACTGAAGGGCATCGAAGAATACGACAGGATTGAACTGCTTTACTGGCTCGACAAGGCCCGGCGGGACCTCATCGTCCAGAACCCGGCACATAGCGACAACATTTTCGGTACCTTTGCCCTGCGCTCGCCCGTCCGGCCGAACCCGATCGGCACCGTTCTGGCAAAACTCGTTTCCGTCGATGGTCCGAACCTGATCGTGCGCGGGCTTGACTGCCTCGACGGCACCCCGCTTATCGACCTGAAACCTGACCGCTGTGCTTTCACACCGAAAGCGCCGCCGAAGGACTGAACACTTCACTTGCCCTCTTCGGTCACCTTGACAAGCTCTGCCCGGACCTGACAATCCGGCCCAAAATTCGCGCCCCGACTGGCGCCCTGGGAGGAATTCATGCCTACGGAAACCCCTGCCGGCGAAACCGGTATCAACGACGTCGTCTCGATCGAGATCAACGGCTCTGTCGGCCTCATCGCTCTCGACAATCCGCCGGTGAATGCTGCCTCCCACGCGATTCGCTCCGGCTTGTGGCAGGCAGTGGAAACGCTGCAGCAGACCGACGGCGTTGAGGTGATCGCGCTTTATGCCAAGGGACGGACCTTCATTGCCGGTGCCGACATTCGGGAATTCGGCAAGCCGCCGCTCGACCCGTGGCTGCCCGAACTGTGTAACTTCATCGAAAGCGCCTCCAGGCCGATCGTCTGCGTCCTGCACGGCACCACGCTTGGTGGCGGCCTGGAAGTTGCCATGTCGTGCCACGCCCGTGTAGCCTTGACGGGATCCAAGGTGGGCTTGCCGGAAGTGACGCTCGGCATTCTGCCGGGCGCCGGCGGCACCCAACGCGCCCCCCGGCTTGCCGGTATCGCGACGGCTCTCGACATGATTACCGGCGGTAAGCCTATGGGTGCCGACGAGGCCCTGGCCAACGGCCTGATCGACCGGATCGTTGAAGGCGATCCGCGTGACGTTGCCCTCTCCTCCGCCAAGGATCTTCTGGCCGGTGATCTGCCGAACCGCAAGACGGGCGATCTGACCGCCGAACCGGATCCCGCCGCCATCGAGGCGATGCGGGCAAAGCTCGCCAAGAGCCAGCCGCTGCTGTTCTCGCCGCACAAATGCGTCGATGCCGTCGAAGCCTGCCACCTGCCGATCCGCGACGGCATGAAGGAAGAGCGCCGGCTCTACGAGGAATGCATGGCAAGCCCCCAGCGGGCCGGCCTGATCCACGCCTTCTTTTCCGAACGCGCCGTCACCAAGATCCCCGAAGCCACCGCGACCACGCGCGAGATCAACTCTGTCGGTGTCATCGGCGGCGGCACCATGGGCTCCGGCATCGCAACTGCCATCTTGCTAGCCGGCCTGCCCGTAACCTTGACCGAACGCGACCAGGACGGACTTGACCGCGGTGTTGCGACGATCACCAGGAACCTTGACGGTGCGGTCAAACGCGGCAAGCTTTCGGAAGCTGGCCGCGACGACATTCTGGCCGCGAAACTCGGCACCTCGACGGATCTTGGCGCGTTATCGGATGCAGATCTCGTCATCGAGGCCGTTTTTGAGGACATGGGCGTCAAGCGCGACATCTTCCAGACGCTGGACAAGGTCTGCAAGGCAGGCACCGTGCTTGCGTCCAACACATCCTATCTCGACATCAACGAGATCGCCGCGACGACCTCCCGTCCGCAGGATGTCATCGGCCTTCACTTCTTCTCGCCCGCCCACGTAATGCGGCTTCTGGAAGTGGTGGTTGCCGACAAGACCGGCGACGACGTGGTTGCAACCGGCTTCGCACTGGCCAGGAAACTGAAGAAGATCGCCGTGCGCTCGGGCGTCTGCGACGGCTTCATCGGCAACCGCATCATGACCTTCTACAAGAAGGCAGCCGATTACATGATGATGGATGGCGCCTCGCCGGAACAGATCGACACAGCCATGCGCGGCTTCGGCTTTGCCATGGGGCCTTACCAGGTGGCCGACCTTGCCGGGCTCGACATCAGCTGGGCAGCCAACAAGCGCCGCGCCGCCACCAGACCCGCCGAGGAACGCTATATTCCGATTGCCGACCGTCTTTGCGAAACCGGCTGGTTCGGACGCAAGACTGGTCAGGGTTTCTACATCTACGATGATCAGGGTTCCCGGCCGAACCCGGAAGCGCTCGCTATCATCGACACGGAACGGGAGAAAGCCGGTGTCACACCGCGCAGCTTCACGGAAGATGAAATCGTCAGCCGCTTCATGACCGCGATGATTTCCGAAGCCGTGCGCGTTCTGGAGGAAGGCATCGCGCTTCGCCCGATCGACATCGACGCCGTCTTCCTCAACGGCTACGGCTTCCCGCGTTTCCGCGGCGGCCCGCTGCACACGGCAGATGTCATCGGCGCGGGTGAATTGGTTCGCCGGATCGAAGAGTATGCCAAGGAAGACGCCTACTACTGGAAAGTCCCTGCTCTCCTGCGGCAGATCGCCGAAACTGGTGGAACCTTTGCGGAGATGAACGCGAAGGGCTGACCAAGGGCGGCAAGCCGCGCCGCTGCGCGCGGTGTTGATGAGGAAAAGCATACGCCACCACACAAGATGTCACCCCGGACGAGCCTCTTGCGGCTTTCTGGAGGGTGTCTAGCCTTGTCGGGCCGCCTTCAAGCCGCCAGCGGCGTAGTGCGGAACGCTCTCGCCCAGCTTCAAACCGAGCTCCGGATTGGAGGCATTTCCGTCGAGGGCGCGTTTCTTGACGCCCTGCAGGATCGCCCCCATGCGGAAGAAGGCGAAGGCCAGGTAGAAACCGAAACCCGGAATGCCGGTGAGCCCCATGCGGGCGCAGTAAGCGTCGATGAAGTCCTGGTCTTCCGGAATGCCCAGCGACTTCCGGTCAACACCGGCCAGCCCTCGGCCTTCGGTGCCGGGCGGGTGCTGCCACTGCATGATCAAGGCTGCCAGGTCCGCAAACGGATGGCCAATGGTCGACAGTTCCCAATCGAGCACGGCAACGCAGGCTGGCCCATCTACCGCGAACAAGAGGTTGTCGATGCGATAGTCGCCATGCACCAGCGTGCGCCGTCCGTCGTCTTCGGGCACATTGGCGTCTAGCCAGGCAATGAGTTCGTCCATCGCGGGAATAGGGCCGGTTTCACTTGCCCGGTATTGCTTGGTCCAGCGGTCGATCTGGCGGCGGTAGTAATTCCCGCCGGGGCCGTAGTCGGCAAGCTCGCGCGCTTCCAGATCAATCCCATGGATGGCCGCCAGGACGCGGTTCAACTCGTCATAGATGCCGCGCCGTGTTTGCGGATCCAGATCCGGCAAGCGCGGTTCATCGAAGTTGCGGCCCCGGACGAGATCCATGACGTAGAACGCAGACCCGATCACGCTGTCGTCCTCGCACAGGACATGCATGCGTGCGACCGGCACATCCGACCCGGCCAGCGCCTTTTGCACGCGGAACTCACGCTCGACCGCGTGCGCTGATTTCAGCAGCACGCCGGGTGGTTTGCGGCGAAGGACATAGTCACCAGACGCTGCGCTGAGCCGGAACGTGGGGTTGGACTGCCCCCGGTTGAACTTCTCGGCCTTGAGCGGGCCCTTGAAGCCGGGAAGAGCCCCTTCCAGCCAGCTACCTAAGGCCGTGAGGTCGAGGTCCGTGCCCAAGGTCATGAGCGGGATGTCCGTGTGGTGAAACCCATTCCTTGAACCAGTCCATCGGCCGCTTTCTTCCCCACCTCCTCATCCTGAGGAAGCGCGCAGCGCTGTCTCGAAGGATGGGCGGCAAACTCTGGAGCAAGGGGCCCATCCTTCGAGATGCCGCAAGGGCGGCTCCTCAGGATGAGGAGATGGGGAGGCAAGGCGTCGTGGCGGTCGCTCCTGATTGAAAGCTGAAGAAAGTCCATCCTCACAGCTTCCCGTTGGAATATTTCCGCAGCTCCGTGCGCGCAACCTGGCGACGGTGGACGGCGTCGGGACCGTCGGCAAAGCGCAGGGTGCGCAGGTGTGTCCACATGGCCGCCAACGGAAAGTCTTGGCTGATACCGGCGGCGCCATGCACCTGCATGGCCTCGTCGACCACCTTCAGGGCGGTGAGGGGCGCCACCACCTTGATCTGGCTGATCCACGGCTGCGCGGCACGGGTGCCCTGTGTGTCCATCACCCAGGCTGCCTTGAGGCAGAGCAGACGGGCCATTTCAATTTCCATGCGCGCATTGGCGATGATGTCGTAATTGGCGCCAAGATCCATCAGCTTCTTGCCAAAGGCCTCCCGGCCCATCGCTCGCTTGCACAGAAGTTCCAGCGCCTTTTCCGCCTGGCCGATGGCCCGCATGCAGTGGTGAATGCGACCCGGACCAAGGCGTCCTTGTGCAACCTCGAAACCCCGACCTTCGCCCAGCACGAGGTCTTCCTGCGGCACCCGCACATTGGTGAAGCGGATGTGCATGTGGCCGTGCGGCGCATCGTCGGCGCCGAAGACATGCATCGGCCGCAGCACTTCGATGCCCTCGGCATCCGCCGGGGTCAGGAACATGGAATGGCGGCTGTGCTTGTGGGCGTCCGAATCGGTTGCGGCCATGACTATGTAGAGCGCGCAGCGCGGATCGCCCGCACCCGTTGCCCACCACTTGTCGCCATTCAGCACCCAGGCATCGCCATCGCGCACAGCCGTCAGCGCGATGTTGGTGGCATCCGAGGAGGCAACATCGGGCTCCGTCATCAGATAGGCCGAGCGGATATCGCCCCGAAGCAGAGGCTTCAGCCACTTTTCCTTGTGAGCCTCGGTGCCGTAGCGCTCCAGCACTTCCATATTGCCCGTGTCGGGGGCATTGCAGTTGAAGACTTCCGCGGCGATGCCAACCTTGCCCATTTCCTCGGCCAGATAGGCATATTCCACGGTCGTCAGGCCGAAGCCTTTTTCGCTGTCCGTCAGCCAGAAATTCCAGAGCCCACGTTCCTTGGCCGTGGCCTTGAGGCTGTTCAGAATTTCAAGCTGGCGCTCCGTCATCCGGAACCGATCACCGGACGGGTGACGGCCGACTTCCTCGTGATATTCCCGGTCGAGAGGAGCGATTTCGGTTTCCACCATCTGGCGCACCTGCTCGATCAGCGGCCGCACCCGTTCGGTCATTCCAAGATCCATCACTTCCCCCTAACAGATATCGGCGCGCAGCCGCTCAATGGCGGCGCGGTATTCGGTTTCCAGGCGCTCGACCACGGCGGCTGCCGGCCCGACAGACTTGATCGCGCCGATGCCCTGGCCAGCGCCCCAGATTTCCCGCCAGGCCTTCGGCTTGGGACTGTCGTCCGGCATGACGCTGACGTCCCACTCGTCCGGCAAATGATCGGGATCAAGACCGACCTTGCGAATGGAGCCTTTCAGGTAGTTGGCCGGATGTCCGGTAAAGAGCGAGGACGTCAGCACGTCCTCGGCCCCGCCTGCGACCATCATGTCCTTGTAGGTCCGGTCCGCGTTGGCTTCCTCCGTGGCAACGAAAGGCGAGCCGACATAGCCGAGGTCGGCGCCCAGAACGCGGGCCGCGAGCAGGGCTTCGCCGGTGGAGATGGCCCCGCCCAGAAGCAGCGGACCGTCGAACCATTCCCGGATCTCGCGCACCAGCGCGAAAGGTGACTGCGGGCCACCGTGACCACCTGCCCCTGCCGCCACCGCAATCAGCCCGTCGGCGCCTTTTTCGACGGCCTTTTTTGCGTAGGTGTTGTTGATGACATCATGCAGGGCGATGCCGCCGCAGGAATGGGCCGCCTCGTTCACCTCGACCCGCGCGCCCATGGACGTGATCCAGACTGGCACCTTCCACCGCGTGCAGATTTCGACATCCCGCTCCAGTCGCTCATTGGACCGGTGGACGATCTGGTTGACCGCGAAAGGCGCGGCAGGCCGATCCGGATTTTCCTGGTTGTGCCGGTCCAGCGCTTCGGTGATCTCCTTCAGCCAGGCTTCCAGAACAACCGGACCGCCAGGCTCGTCCCTTGCGTTGAGCGCCGGAAAACTGCCGACAATCCCGGCCTTGCACTGGGCGATCACCAGCTTCGGACAGGAGACGATAAAGAGTGGTGCCGCGACAGCCGGAAGCCTCAAGCCCTGCAAAGCCTTGGGAAGGGATCTTGCCTTCAACATGATTTGTCCGCCTCTTCTTCCAGGTAGAACCGATTGAGCCATTCGGCGACCAGCGCAGGCCGCTTGCCGTTCTCGATCTCCACCGTCGACTGCCAGACGATATCAACCTCTTGCGGTTTCGGCCTTGAAAGACGGGCGAGGACAAACCGCCCGCGGACCCGGCTGCCCACCTTTACGGGTGCAAGAAAACGCACCTTGTCGAAACCGTAATTGATGCCCATCGTTGCGCCCTTGATCTTCGGCTGGGCTTCAACCCCCATCGCGGAGAGGAGCGACAGCGTCAGAAAGCCGTGCGCGATCGTACCTTCGAAAGGTGTTTCCGCCGCCCTTTCAGGATCAACATGGATGAACTGGTGGTCCTGCGTCACCTCGGCAAAAGCGTCTATCCTGGCCTGGTCGATCAGGTACCAGGAAGACACGCCAACCTCCGTTCCGACAAGCGTTTCCAGCTCGCTTGCGGCAAGGGTGCGTGACAGCGTATCAGCGCTCACTCAATAGGCCTCCTGGAAGAGGTCTGGCCCGGTTTCCACATTGATACCACCGCTGATAGGCAGGATGGCGCCGGTGATATAGGCCCCGCCTCGCCCGCACAGATATTGCATGGCGGCTGCGATATCCTCCGGCCGGCCGACACGACCGAGTGGCACCTGGGCTCCCACACGCGAGCGGACATCCTCGTCCGCCGTTGCAAAGGCCGTCATGTTGCTGACGAAAGGTCCCGGGGCCAGCGCATTGACTGTGATCCGCCGTTCCGCCAGCTCCTTGGCAAGGATCCGCGTCAGATGATGAACAGCAGCCTTGGAAGCCGCATAGCTGTAGGCCCTGTCGCCATGGGCCGTTTCCCCCATGACCGAGCCGACGTTGACGACCCGTGCAGGATCGTCGTCGCTCGCGCCAGCTTCCAGAAGCGGCAAAAGGCCTTGCGTCAGCTGGAACAACCCCGTGACATTCACCCGCATCACCCGTTCCCAGGCGTGATAGGGAAAGTCGCCAAGCGGCTGGCCCCAGCTTGTGCCGGCATTGTTCATCAGAATTTCCAGGCTGCCGGTGCGCTTGCCGATTTCGCCCACCAGCGCCGCAACACCTTCTTCCGTTGCAACGTCCCCGGCAAAGCCTTCCGCCTTTCCGGAATAGCCGAGCGCGTTCAGCTCTTCGGCAGCCGCCTGGCAGGCTTCCAACTTGCGGCTGGCGATCATCACCCGCGCACCCGCGGCCATCAGCCCCTCTGCGGCCATGCGGCCGACCCCGGTCGCGCCGCCCGTGACCAGTGCCGTTTTGCCGCCAAGGCCGAACAAGTGATCAGGCGTCATGCGGTGCCTCCGGAAACTGTTTTCTTAGGGTGAGTTTCGACACCTTGCCCGTTGCCGTCATCGGCAATGTATCGACGAAGACGACGTCATCCGGCACCTGCCATTTGGCGACCCGTTCCGCCAGATGGCAGAGGATCTCCTCCTTCTGTGGCTGCGCCTCGTCCGACGGCTGAACGATGAGCAGCGGACGCTCGTCCCACTTGGCGTCGGGTACCGCGATCACCGCACAATTCGCCACACCCGGATGGGACATGACGATGTTTTCCAGGTCGAGCGAGCTGATCCATTCGCCGCCCGACTTGATGAGGTCCTTGGAACGGTCCGTGATCGTCAGGAAGCCTTCAGGACTGATGGCGGCGATATCGCCGGTGCAGAACCAGCCTTCCTTGTCGAACACGGGTTTCGAGGCTTCCGGATCCTCGTAATAGCCGGAAGTGATCGTGTTGCCGCGCACATAGAGATGGCCCGGGGTCGTTCCGTCATGCGGCAGGCGATTGCCGGCATCATCGACGATCTTCATGTCGACACCGAAGATCCGCCGCCCCTGGCTCTGCTTCCTGTCGATGCGCTGGTCGAACGGCAGATCCGCCATCTCCGGCGGCAGGTTGCACTGGGTGCCGAGCGGGCTCATCTCCGTCATGCCCCAGGCATGGCAGACATTGATGCCCTGTTTTTCGAAGGCCTCGATCAGAGAACGCGAGGCAGCTGATCCGCCAACGACGATATCGCCGAAGCCTTCGGGAATGCGGCCGCGCTGGCGGATCTCGTTCATGAGACCTATCCAGACAGTCGGCACACCCCAGGCGGAGAAGACCTTTTCGCGGTCCATCAGGTCGAACAGGCTTTTGCCGTCCAGTGCTCCGCCCGGAAAAATCAGGCTGGAGCCGGAAAGCGGCGCGCCATAAGGCAGGCCCCAGGCATTGACGTGAAATAGCGGCACCACCGGCAGGATGCGCGAGCCCTCGTTAAGGACCCGGGGAATGGTCACGCACATGTCGTAGGCGTGCAGCACCGTGGAGCGATGCGAATAGAGCGTGCCCTTCGGATTGCCTGTCGTGCCGGAAGTGTAACAAAGCCCGGCGGCCTGATCCTCGTCGAAATCCGGCCAGTCGATTTCACCCGGCTGTCCGTCAAGGATTTCCTCGTAACAGAGCACACCTTCCAGTTTCGTTTCGGGCATATGCGCACGATCCGTCATGATGACGATCCGCAGATCTGCCGGAAAATGCGGCCGCAGCTTTTCAACAATCGGCACGAAGGTGAGATCAACGAACAGCACTCGGTCCTGGGCGTGATTGACGATATAGATCATCTGTTCCGCTGAAAGCCGCGGATTGATGGTGTGGCAGATGGCGCCGATGCCGGAAATTGCATAATAGAGCTCGAAATGGCGGTAGCCATTCCAGGCAAGTGTCGCCACCCGGTCGCTTTCAGCGATGCCGAGTGCCTTCAGGCCATGTGCCAGCCGGGCGATCCGGCCGGCGGTTTCCTTGTAGGTGGTGCGGTGAATATCGCCTTCCGTTCTCACGGACACGATCTCACCGGCCGGATAGGTATCCGCTGCAAAGGTGATGAGGTCCGCGATTTTCAGCGGACGGTGCATCATCATTCCCTTCATGTGTTTCCTCCCAGAACACGGCCGCTTCATACGGTCCCTCAAAGGGTTGAAGGGGAAGCCTAGCGCGCGGCTGACGCGCTGGAAAGGTCAATTTCCTCGGATGGCTTTTCCCGAAACCCTTTGACAGCGGCAGGCACATGCGCCAAACCCTGCCCAACCCAAGAGGAATGGTTGAGACCCCTTCATGACCCAGAAACTGGTCATTGCCGTTTGCACCGCGCAGCGGCCGAAAATGCTGCAGGCGTGCCTGGATAGCCTCGACAATCTGATCGCGCCCGCGAACACGCAGATGGCGATCGTCGTTGTGGAAAACGATCCCGTGCCGCATTTCACAGGTGCTGCAGCAGAAGATGTGAAGAAGAGGCTGTCTCTGCCGGTTTTCTTCCATCACGAAAAACGCAAGGGCATCCCCTTTGCCCGCAACACGGCCTTGAACGCGGCGCTGGAACACAATCCGGACTGGGTGGCGTTGATCGATGACGACGAACGCGCAGAACCGGACTGGATCGAGAAACTTCTGGCCGCCTGCCTGGAACACAAGGCCGAAGTCGCCAACGGCCCCGTGCGCCGGATTTATGAAAAGCCGGCCCCGCACTGGTGGAAATCGCAGCTCCTGAAGCCGCGGCCAACCGGCTCGATCATCACCGAAGCGCCGACCAACAACGTGTTGCTGAGCGGCCGCATCATCTCCCGGAACGGTCTTGGTCTGCGGTTCGACGAACGCCTGACCTTCGGCAGCGAGGATATCGACTTCTTCCGCCGCACCCATGCGGCTGGCGCAAAGATGATCTGGGTGGATGATGCCTTTGTCGAGGAGGACATTCCGGCCTCACGCGTCACCACCGGCCGCCTGCTGAGCCGCATGCACATGGCGGCAACCTCCGGCGCGTTCAACATCGTGCTGCGCGAAGGCCGGCTGAAAGCCGCCCTGCATTTCATTCCCAAAAGCCTGCGGCGCATGTTCTTCGGGCTCTTGGCGACAATCGTCGGTTTCGTGCTGAAACCCTTCGCCAGAAAGCGCGGCGAGAAACTCTTCTACTATGGCCTGATCCGTCTCATGAAAGGCTCGGGAAACCTGCGAGGACTTCTGGGCCGGGCGCATAACTACTACGATGTGATCGATGGTCACTGACACGCAGATGCAGCCGAAAAAACTCGCCCATATTCATCTTGGCGTTGATGGCGGAGCAGAACGGTTCTTCGTGCGTCTGACAGGCGCCCTTGCCCGGCGGGGCGTGGAGCAGATCGCCTTCATCCGAAAGGACCGGCCCTGGCGCGACGACCTTGCCAGACACTGCGATGTGCGCGAGATGACCTTCAGCCGCTCGCACCTGAAACGCCATGTCATCCGCTGGGACATTGCCCGCCAGATCAAAACATTCGGCGCGCGTTCCACCATGGGCTGGATGAGCCCGGCCAGCAAATGGATGCCGAAACCCGGCCCGAACATGCGCACCTTCCTGCGCCTTGGCGACTGGCCGGACGGCTTTCACACCTATGGCAATGTCGAGGACCTGATCGGCAACACGCCGGAGATCATCCGCCAGGCCATCGAAATGGGCTGGCCTGCGAAACGTGCCCATGTGATCAGCAACTTTGTCGATCCGTTGCCCGCGGATCTGAAGCCGGTCGACCGGGCAGACTACAACACGCCCGAAGACGCCACGGTGCTGATCCACCTCGGCCGCTTCGTCGAACGCAAGCGCTTCGACCTTGCCATTCAAACGGTCGCCGGCCTGCCGGAGACCGTTCATGCCTGGCTGATCGGCGACGGTGAGCTGACGTCCGACATGAAGGCCCTGGCATCAAACCTCGGCGTTCAGGACCGCGTCCACTTTCTCGGCTGGCAACGCGACCCCTCGCCTTTCCTGAAAGCTGCCGATATCCTGCTGTGCCCGACCGACGAAGAACCGCTCGGCAACGTTGTCCTGGAAGGCTGGACCGCCGGGCTGCCCGTTGTCGCCACCGCCTCACCGGGCCCAAGCTGGCTGATCGACCACGGCAAGACCGGGCTGTTGTCCCCCTGCGGGGAGGTTGACGGGCTGGTGGGGTCGGTCAAACAGCTGCTCGGCAAGCCGGATCAGGAAAATGCATTGGTTGACGGTGGCAAACGCCGCCTGGAAGGCCAGTTTTCCGAAGAAGCCATTTGCAAGACCTATTCCACAGTGCTTTTCGAGAGCTGATACCGATTACCGCAAGGCAACCCACGCAGGCGCCAACATGAAAAAGAAAAAAAGATTATACAATTTCATCGTCCGTCACCCGAACCGGCGCACCTTCGCGAAGCTTTTCAATTGGTATGTCACCTTCTCGAATGCGCTGCGGAGCAAGAAGCGCTGGAACATCAAGGTTGTTTCAGATGAGCCGGTCTTCCGCGTTCGGGACGATAAGGGCCAGGAGATCTCCTTTCTTCACAGCGAGCGCGTCGGCTTCTACCGTTACGGTGTTCAACCGAGAACCAAGGGTCTTCTGGACGACTATTTCATCGACCCGGCAACGATTTCAGACGGTGACGTGGTCATCGATTGCGGTGCGAACATAGGCGAGGTCGGCCTCGGATTGCGCCTTGAAGGCAAGTCCGTCCGCTACATCGCCTTCGAACCCGGCCGGGACGAGGCAGCCTGCTGCCAGCTCAACAACCCGGATGGCGTTGTCGAACAACGGGCCCTTTGGTACGAAAAGACGACGCTCAAATTCTACGAAAAATCGGACACGGCCGATTCCTCTCTGATCGAGTTTTCCGGCTACGGCTCTGTTGTCGAGGTCGAGACGACCACACTCGACGACTACTGCGAAGAAAATGACATCCGTTCAATCAAACTACTGAAGATCGAAGGCGAAGGGGCAGAACCCGAAATCCTCAAAGGTGCTGCAAAGATCCTGGACCGCGTCCAATACATCTGCGTCGACTGCGGCCCCGAACGCGGCCTCACCAAAGAACCCACACTGCCAGCCGTGTGCCATTTTCTGGTTGAACAGGGGTTCAGGTTTGAAAAGATTTCAACGAAGAGACTGACTGCGTTGTTTGTGAGAGACCTTGATACATTTTCGAAATTTTAGATATGTAATTTATATCGCTATCTTCTTAGTGATAAAATTTGGATCACATAGGTTTTCAATCTACAGACAAATCCAATCTGCTGGTATTAAATCAACATTTTTAATAGTTTGAGACTTAAACCATCGACTAGGCGCAATTACTCGCTTATTAGACTTTGAGTTTAGCCACGCTCCCCACCAACTGAAAGTGCTATTGGCTATTATGTGACCATCACAAGCAGCCATCATATACAGGTCTTCATAATCTTTACCATCTACATCCGGCTCAACTAGTATTGTCTTTTGATCAAAACGTATATTTCGTTTAACCCAATCTGGATCGTCAGAAAAAACAAAGTACGTCACATCTTCAAAGTAATTTTTAATACTATTAGCTGCAGTTTTGTACCATTCTGGCTCGCAGGTTCCATGTATATTGTTAGCTTTAATATTACTTACGTAATCCCCACGCCGTATGTGTACCGAAATTGGTGAACGGGCGCTTTTTATTTCGTTCAATATTTCTTTTCGTTTTTCGGAAATTTTCTCATTTGGCTGGAATTCTTCTAATATTTTGCTTCTAATATTTTTGAAGTATTTTTCACTTTGCCAATATCCAATGAAGTACGCATCTTTTTTTACGTTCATGATATTCGGATTAAAATATAGTGCTTTTTCTTTAACAATTTTTACTTTATTAGATGAAATGAATGGGATCGAAATCCTTTTCTTGGCTCCGAAAATCTGTTCGACCTCTTTTTGAGCAACAATTTCATACCGTGTATTTAATTTATCAAGTAAAAAATTGTGCGTGTTATAAGTCTGGTATGCTGAAATATCTAATTTAAGGTTTTTTCCTGATATCTCTGATAGAGAACGGCCTAACGCATACTGAAACATCTGGTTACCGAGACCGCCAGTTATCCGAACTATTATCAATTTTTTACTTTCGTTGTTTCTAAAATCATTTCCGAAGCGGGTAATTTAATTATTCTATCCAACGACCGGTATAGGCAATATTAGCCAAGCTCCTAAGGATCGAATCTTTCATTCGAATTAACCGGGCCTCTCGACGAAACTTAGCTGATCGACTTCCTCGTCGCTCACCTTGCCAGATTTCTGATTTGGCCGCAGACATTCCCATGTGGTGAACGGGGTATGGTTGAACACCGAAACTGCCTACACCATGCTTCCAAAAACGGTCTAGGTGAACATCAACAGGTTCAAACCAAACCTTTGCAGCATTAACAAGCTTTTTCGCTGCCACTGGGGAAATCATATAAGCTGATGTACCATGAGGGCCTCTTTTGAATCGAACGATTCTCATGCCAGTTTCTGATTTTTTACAAATTGCAATTTTTCTATGTTTGTGAGCAGAAAATCTAATCAACCCAAATCTTTTGATTTCCTGTTCTGCAAATTCCATTGCCGCAGTAAAATTTTGGCATAAATTAATATCATCCTCTAAGATGAGCATATTTATATTTTCTTGAATTGATTTTTCCCACAATAGGAAATGACTAGCGTAACAACCTAGTTCTCCTGCAGACAATTCAAAACCATGATTTCTTAGAGAACGTCGTCTATCGTATCGCTCAAAAAGCTCATGACATTCTAATTTACCATCAACAGCTTCAAAGAATTCAAAATTCACATTTTCAGATTCAAGCTTTGTTTTCATATCGAGACGCCTTTCTCTTGAACGCCTCAAGTTCACCACATAAGTTTTCGTTTCAAAATTCATCTACATTTCTCTGGACGTCACATTTATCATGAAATAAATGATATCACAAAAAAATATAAATTTCATTCACTACTGTCAAAAAATGTTTGACTTCGGCCTTGCACTAGGTGATGGAATGCGAAAATCTAGTCGTTAGCGACTTTTTGCAATAAAATCCTGATAAAGCTTTGATCTTTTTATCTCGTGAATAGCTTTTTTTGCATCATCATAATCTAGAGCCCACCACTCACTTTGGAGAACTAGTGCCTGAATGCTTGGTGGAAATCTATATCTAATGATACGCGCGGGAGAACCGGCTACTATTGCAAAATTGGGTACATCGGCATTCACAAAAGAACTAGCTCCTACCACTGCGCCGAAGCCGATCGTTACACCGCGCCTGACCACCGCATTAACAGCAATCCACGCATCGCTGCAAACTAAACTATCACCTTGGGTAAGCAACTTGTAGGGCTCATCATAGAAAAGGCTGCTGGTAGAAATTTCATTTAATATATGCTCACCAGCGCCGATAGATACGTTATTTGCTATCGAAACATAATTCTGGATGGTTGCCTTGGTAACATCGCAACGATCGCCAATGTAGCAATAACTCCCCACCACAGTATCTCGACTTATCCGAGCACTAGTTTGTATCTTTGTTGTGCTATGGAAACGATCAGGTACTGTTTTTCGTTTTTTAAAAATCTTCATTTCCGCTCCCTCATCAGAAAAATCTCTGCACGAGGCGTTTTCGCATTCTTTTTAATACAGATTTATTCTTTCGAAAAAATCTTTCAGAGTTTATTTTCTTTCTCCGTCTCGACCCGCAATTTTCAAATTGAGCGCTCCTCAAGACATTAGTTAATACTGCAAATATATTATATTCATATAGAACTTTTCGGCGACTTTCTTTAAGATCAGCGACTTCAATCTCTGACACTTCTTTGCTAATTATACATTCTATTTTTTTTATTGAGTTTTGAATATCGTAAACATCTATTTCTTTATATGAATTTGCTTCAAAGTAATCGCTTATGTTGGGACATCCGTGATAAATTGGAAGCGTCATCGTTAAGTAAGAGTCAGATATTTTTTCGGTCCAATAGTCTTTGATGGCGCAATTTTCTAAAGCTATATGATATTTATAGTCTGACAAGACCGTCATTTTGTCTGGAAAAGTATTAATATTCCTGCCGAAGTAATCAATTTTTTCTCCAAAATACTCCTTCAATGCTTCCACAAATCGCAACCTTGCTCTATGTTCCTCCGTGAAGGCTTTATCCGATGAGACTACGGACACAAGTTTACTTTTCTTAGGTGAAAAATTTTCAAAAAAATCAAAATTCAAAGGCTTTTTCAGTAACGCACCTTGGTTTGACCAAGCTCCAACCAACCAAGGCAAGCCAGTTTGGCCGAATTGCACAGCTCCATGTTTACAGCTTCTATCCGTGGTTAAAACGAGATCAAACTGTGACAGAAATTCACTTTCATATGTCTTGACGTTAGAAGGTTCCGAAGCAACGAATACACAACTTTTCGCACTAATATTTCCACAATAATGATCAGGGAGACCATCAAACACAATCAACACATCGCATTTTTCGAAATCACCTGAAAATATGAATTCAATGTCGCCCCAAACAGGGATAGACTGCGGAAATTGTCGTTCCCAATGCCAATCTTGAGCAGAAGATAAGAAACCAGCAGTTTTCATTATTGGCTCCAACAGAAACTTGAATTAGAAAATTTATTATAATACATGCTATATACTTTTTCTCTCAAAAAAGCCAATTCTTTTACATATTTTAAAAGTTCTTCTATTTATCTATTTGTTTTAAAACTAATTCCAGTAGATTCAACTCCTCATTCATCGGATAATGATGATTTCCGATAAAGAAACCATGGCGGTCGAGTTCGTTTGCATTTTTTAGCTCGCCATAAATTGAATAGTCAAACCACGTCATCGCTTCGTTTTTCGTAAAGTTACCCGCCACTATGGGGCGCACTTCGATACCTGACTTGTTCATTGCAGCAATGATCTGCCCTCGATCATAGCCCATGTCTGATTTGACTGTGAATGCGAACCCAAACCAGCTGCTCTGGCCAATTTCCCGTTGAATTCTCAGGAATGGGTATTTTTCCATCAAATCACGAAACTTTTCAGCATTCCTCCGACGCTCAAGCACCATATCTGGAAGCTTCTTAAGTTGTTCAAGCCCTATTGCGCCACTCATCTCCAAAGGGCGTACATTGTATCCAGGTAAAATGAACCGGAACGATTCCTCGAAAGGATTATCGCTCATTGGGGCGACATGATTTTCTTTTGGTAAGTTACGCGTCCAACCGTGTGCACGAAGGCAAAGAAGAATATGATATAATTCTTCGTCGTCGGTAGTGATCAAGCCACCTTCCATTGTGGAGATGTGATGGCTGAAGAACGAACTGTAACTTCCCATGAGTCCGAACGTACCAGCTTGTTTGCCATCAAAAAGTGCACCTAAAGACTCGCAGTTGTCTTCTAGTAGCAAGATGTCCCTGCCTTCGAGAATTTTGTTTATAGCTGCAAATTCATTGGGATTTCCGAGTAGATTTACAACCATGATGACTTTAGTTGCGGGCGTAATTGCCCCTTCCAACTGTTCCAAGTCGTAATTCAGAGTTTCGGCATCGACGTCAACGAACCTAAGTTTCAGCCCATACTGATAAAGGGGATAATAGGTAGTACTCCAGGATACTGCCGGAACAATTACTTCCGTGCCCGGCAGAATGGGTGCGTTCGACCTATATCGCAACGCCGCAACCATGAGCAAATTTGCAGAAGAGCCGGAATTGACCATGACTGCATGATTGCTGCCTACAAATCTTGCAAACTCCTGTTCAAACTCCGCGACTTTTTTCCCCATTGTGAAAATGCCGGACTCAATTACTCGCTGAAGCGCCTCATATTCACGCTCGTCCCAGGTTGTACTTGCAAGTGGGTAATTCATTTCATTCTCCAAGGGACAGGAAATATTCGTAGGTCTGGCGAATACCGTCATTCAGGCTCGTCTTGGGCTTCCAGCCCATTTCGGACTGCAGACTGACATCTAGCAATTTTCGCTTCATGCCAACCGGCTTGGTCGGATCATGCGTAAATTTGCCGGAATAGCCTATAACATTAGATGCTATCTCGTAGTATTCGTTAATGGTGAAGTCTTTTCCAACACCAACATTTGCTACCGTCGGCAGCTTCTCAAACTTACCCAAGAAGAAAACTATTGCGTCCGCCAAGTCCTCTGCAAACATGAATTCTCTGCGCGCTTCTCCTGTTCCCCAGATCTCAACCGTTTTGTTTTTAGCAAGTGTTGCCTGATGAATTTTGCGTATGACAGCAGGGACCAAATGGGAGACAGCAGGATCAAATTTATCGAAGCGTCCATACAAGTTGCATGGAATTATTGTTTTATATTGAAACTCCGGCGTTTCACGAACGATGTATTCGCAAAGCCTTGCAACGGCACACTTGGCAAGAGCGTAGCCCTCATTAGTGGGTTCCAATGAGGCGCTGAGAACTTGAGCTTCTTTGAGGGGCGTGTCCAGATCCTTGGGATACATGCAAGAACTGCCGATATTCAGGAGTTGAGGAACCCCTGCAGACCGAGCAGCCGTAATCAAGTTGCTGCCCATATTCCAATTGTCGGTCAAAAAGCGGACTGGGCTCCCGATATTGGCTTGAATTCCGCCAACGACGCCGGCGGCGTGCACAATGATGTCCGGCTTCTCTCGCTTCAGAAATGCTTCGGTTTGGTCGAAATCCAGAAGATTGAGTTTCGAGCTGTCGGGAGCAATAAATTCAAGGTTGTCGGGGCACTCATGCGCGAGCAAGTTCTTTCCAACCATACCGGAACCGCCGGTCAGCAAAACTCTTGGCATTATAGTTCGAATCCCTGAAGCATTTAAGGCTAAGGCTTCATTTCCCGCAGATCGCTTGTAACCATTTCCGAAATGAGATCGCGAACACTTCGATCATGCTTCCAGCCCAGTCTTTCGAATGCTTTCGTGGCATCACCAAGTAGTAGATCGACTTCGGTCGGACGGAAGTACCGAGGGTCGATCTCAACAACAACCTTTCCGGTTGCCGCATCGATCCCTTTTTCATCTACCCCGGAACCTTGCCAATCTAACGCGATATCTACTTCAGAGAATGACCAATTAACAAAATCACGCACCGAGGTAGTCTTGCCTGTCGCCAGAACATAATCATCCGCCTTGTCCTGCTGCAGCATCAGCCACATGCCGCGGACATAGTCTTTCGCATGCCCCCAGTCGCGTTCGGCGTCCAGGTTACCAAGGTAGAGCTTGTCCTGAAGGCCCAGTTTGATCGCGGCGGCGGCGCGGGTGATCTTGCGGGTCACGAAGGTTTCGCCGCGGATCGGGCTTTCGTGGTTGAAGAGGATGCCGTTGCTGGCGTGCATGCCGTAGGCTTCGCGGTAGTTGACGACGATCCAATAGGCGTAGAGCTTTGCTGCGGCATAGGGGCTTCTTGGATAGAAAGGTGTGGTTTCCGACTGCGGAACTTCCTGTACCTTGCCGTAGAGCTCAGACGTGGATGCCTGGTAGAAGCGCGTTTTCTCGCTCAATCCGAGAAGCCGGATGGCCTCGAGCAGGCGCAGGGTACCGAGGGCGTCTGCGTTTCCCGTATATTCCGGGGTCTCAAAGGATACCTGAACGTGGCTCTGCGCGGCGAGGTTATAGACCTCGTCCGGCTGCGTTTCCTGCATGATTCGGATGAGGTTCGTGGAATCCGTCATGTCACCATAGTGCAGGTGCAGCTTCACATCACGGTCGTGCGGGTCCTGATAGAGATGATCGATCCGTCCTGTGTTGAACGACGATGACCGTCTTTTGATGCCGTGAACCGTATAGCCTTTCTCTAGCAGCAGTTCTGCGAGATAGGCGCCGTCCTGGCCAGTGATCCCCGTGATGAGAGCTGTTTTTTGCATCGGACTCTTTTGTTTCAATCCAGTTCCGTGAGTGCTTCTTCAACAAGCAATGCGGACGTGAGTTTCATTTCTGCGGCGCTGGTGTTTGACAGAGTTCGCAAACGGTGGGTCATTCGCTGGCGTCCGACCGGCACCTCAATTCGCACCGAAGATTCCGGGCGTTATAGTCGGTTCCAAAATCAAAAGAAAGAGAACCCTGACTTCCGAGTGCGTTGAACATGCACTGGCAACAGCAAAAGTCATAATGATATAGCAGCCCGCAGGTCAAAGATCGCTGGCGTTCGGGCTGATGGCTTGGCATAACCGCGACGGCAACGAACCGCCAGGCGATTTCAAACACAGGTGGATTAACGGTGGTCACTTCCGGCTTCGTTTGCAGACAGGTTTGATGACAGACGCAGTGAAAATCGACGTACTCCTCGTTTCGGGGGCAAGGCCTGCGCTGTTGGAGAAAACTCTGGCAAGCTTTTCACAGCGGTTGTTCAGGCATTTCGAGATCGGAACGCTTTACGTCAACATCGATCCCTTTGAAGGCGGACCTGTGGAGGTTGATGCCTGCGAGGAGATCTGCAAACAGCATTTCGCCAATGTCGTCACCCGCAAGCCTGACAAGCCTCACTTTACAAAAGCAATCCGCTGGCTCTGGCGACAGCCGGCTGCGGACTGGTGCTTCCACCTGGAAGACGACTGGGTGCTGAACCGGGAGGTCCGCCCAGAAGAAGTCAATAAGGCAATGACACGCGACGTTCGCCAGATCAGCCTGATGACCCGGGAAAAGAACTGGGGCTATCGGTCCTTCTATCATTATGAACCCGGCCGCAGGACATTCCTCGGAATGGATCTTGGCAAGGGTCTCAACAAGAAGCGGCCGATCTTCGGAACCAGCCCCTCCTTCCTGCGCAGCGATTTCGCCGCAAGATGTGCCGAGCTGATGGATGAGACACTCGATCCGGAAAAACAACTGAACTACATGAACCCAGACCTGAATGCCTTTACCGCACAATTCAGGAACAGGTTCATCGGCGCGCGGCGAGACTATGTGGCGATCGACATCGGCCGGGAACACCGCGATGCACTTGGGATAACCAAGGAAGTTATCGATGGAAACAGCGTCTGGAGCCGGACAGAGTAAGGCGCATCTTCAAGCCCACAAAATACTCTCGCACTAAGGTCAGCTGAAAAAGACGTTCCGTGTTGCTGGCGTATCGAAATCGAAGCCGAACAGTTCGATTTCGGTTTTGTACCAGTCGGCGACGATCTCGATATTCCTGTCGGTGTAGAATTTTCGCTGGTCGGCACGGGCATTGCGGGAGATATTGCGCTGTTCGAGCGTGTCATCTGCCCCAAGATATCTTGCCAGTTCCGGACCCAGTTTTTCCTGACGCAGGATATTGACCGCCACCTGCCCCCTCTCGTCGATCACATAGTCGCTTTGCGGGTACCAGCCGAGCGAGGCGCGGTGCCAGAAGAAATCAACCTTGCCCCACTCGTGGCGCGTCTCCAAAAATTCCTCGAACCCCTTCACCGTCAGATCGAATTCCGCCTCGTGGGATCCGCTTGTCTGTAGGTAGAACTTGAATCTGGAAAAAGTCCGTGCCCAGGGGTTGCGAACAACCGCAAAAGGCACCGTGCCGGCACGCACCGAAAGGTCGATATCCCGCAGCCGGGCATGTTCGTAGCCTGGATGAAGCCCGCGATCCCTCATGAAGGTCATCAGCGCGTTTGCATAAGCCTTGCTTTTCAGGCGGCGCCGGTTGGCAAGAACCAGATTGCCTTCCAGCGCCTTGGCATGGCGCACCGACATGCCGCCGTTCTTGGGAATGTGGACGAGCAGGTGTTTCTTCGGCACCAGCCCCAGCCTGGCAGGCGCGAACTTGAGGAAATTCTTGAGCTGGTATTCGTCCATGCTGTCCGTCTCTTGAAAGCCGTGCCCTGCGCCTTCCCGCACCTTGCATGCCTGACGGAAAGACGTCGTTTCTGCCTGCTGCCGGGCGCGGCGACCGTCAGCGCCTGAGGTCGATCTGGTGGTGCCTTATCCCAATCTGCCAGGACTGTCCATTCATCGGCTCGCCGTCCAGATTGAACTGCACGGGCTGCTGGGTCTCGATTTTCAGATTGCGCACCTTGCGCTGGATCGGGCCGCCGTTGATGTCGTCAACGCCGCTGTCCAGCAGCACCGACAAAAGATCGATGACCTTGCCCGACTGCGGGAAGGGAACGATGGTCAGATCGAGGAAGCCGTCATCGAGCTTGGCATCGGGGCATAGCCGAATGCCGCCACCTGCGCGGCGGCCATTGCCCACGGCGAGCGCCAGGAACGAGCCCTCCCAGGAGAAATCATCCGCCTCGATACGGGCTTCGCAGGCCGAAAGTTCCGAAAACCGCTGCAGACCTGTGAAGAGATAGGCAGCCCCGCCAAGAACACGCTTCAGGTTCGGGTCGGTCTGTGATGTCACCTGTGAACCGAAGCCGCCAGTTGCCATGTTGACGAACACACAGCCGTTGACCTCGCCAATGTCGGTCGGTTTGGCGGAAGCGCGCACGGCAAACCGCAGGCAGGAGGTGATGTCCGCCGGGTCAAGGCCAATGTGATTGGCAAAATCATTTGCCGTTCCAAGAGGCAGAACCGCAAATGAAAAAGGAGGCTTTTCCCCTTCGGGCAAACCATGCAGGGCCGCATCCAGAACCTCGTTCAAGGTGCCATCGCCTCCGCCGCTGACAAGCGTGTCGATCCGCTCGCTCTCGTGATCGCGCAGGGCATCGCGAACCAGTCTCTCGACATCGCCGGCCTCATAGGTCACGCGGACGGAGACATCGTGGCCCATGGACCGTACGGCCTCTACCGCACTGCGGACATCGTCGCGGCCGGCGGACTTGCCATTGAGGATCAGGCGCAGATGATGCTTTTCCAATTACGTCTCCTTGTCCCTGCTTCTTTCTTACACGAGCAGGGAAAATTGCCATCAGGCATGGCAGCAGATCATAACCCGGGGCGGGAATACGGCAGTTTGAAAGCGGGACGGGTCTCTCCGATTGGTGCCTGTGAGCAAAACGCCGGTAAGGTGCAATCGTTCCGCTGAAAAGTGGGTCATGTGCCCGCCGGTTTCAATTTCTGCCGATGGCTTAAAAGTCAGGTCCAGGGGAACCGTCGTGCGGAGCGCCCTGTCTTGACGCCTGCTTCAGCCCGGCAGCATTGTTTCCCGGCGCGTCCGTGCGGTGCGCGCTTCCTCCATCAGCCATTTTCGGAATGCAGATACCACCGGCCGCATCGTCCGCCCCTCCGGATAGACGAAATAATACGCCGTCTGTTGTGACAGGGAGAGGTCGAAAAGCCGGACGAGACGTCCTGAGGCCAGTTCCGCCTCGACGAAAAAACGCGGGATCAGCGCGGCCCCGGCGTGGTGGATCGCAGCCTCGGAGATCATGACGAACTGTTCGAAACGCGCGCCTTGGAAGGCGGCATCTGTTTCCACGCCTGCAAGATCAAACCACTGCCGCCAGGCAAGCGGGCGTGTTGCAAGCTGCAGGCGCGGCACGCGGGCAAGATCGGCAGGTGTGCGGATCTGGTGCCGATCGCGAAAGACGCGTGAGGCAACGGGGATGACTTCCTCGTCGAACAGCCGCTCGGCGATCGCCCCCGCCCAGACCGGGTCGCCGTGGTGAATGGCGCCGTCAAACGGCTCCTCGTCGAAATCGAACGGCTGCAGGCGTACACTCAGGTTCAGGCCAGCGTCCGGATACCGGCGCCCGAAATCGGCAATCCGCGGCGCCAGCCAGCGGGTGCCAAAGGTCGGCAGAACCGCAAGGTTGAGGACGTCCGCACTGCCGGCGTAGGACATCACCTGCCGCGTGGCCGCGGTCATCTGTTCCAGCGCCCCTCGGATATCGTGAAGGTAGATCCGGCCCGCGTCGGTCAGGACAATGCGCTGGCGAACCCGCCGAAACAGCTCGACGCCCAGCCTGTCTTCCAGCTGGCGAACCTGCTTGGACACTGCGCCCTGCGTCAGGTGCAGTTCCTCCGCGGCGCGGGTAAAGCTCAGATGCCGGGCGGCACATTCGAACGCGATCAGCGTGTCTGCCGGCGGGACGAAGGCGCGCCGCATGGCAAATTCCCCTACTTCATTCCATTTCGTCATGAATGATGGACGAGGTTTCGCTTTTACGCAAACGGATTTGAGGCAAGACTAGAGGAAATAGAATGACCCTGGCCGTCAAGCGGCCGCACATCATTGGCCGGATCACGGCCTGGGAGACACGACCATGAACGCACCCGCGAATGTTAAGTCCTCACCGGCCGGTGGCGGCTCCTTCGACTGGCAGGACCCGTTTCACCTGCGCGAACAGCTGAAGGAAGACGAACAGCTGATCCAGGATACGGCTCGCGCATTTGCCCAGGAAAAGCTGCTGCCGCGCGTAATCGAAGCCTACCGCGAGGAAAAGACCGACCGGGGCATTTTCAACGAAATGGGTGAACTCGGCCTTCTGGGCGTCACCCTGCCGGAAGAATACGGCTGCGCCGGTGCATCCTATGTCGCTTACGGCGTCGTTGCCCGCGAGATCGAGCGTGTCGACAGCGGCTATCGCTCCATGATGAGCGTGCAGTCCTCGCTGGTCATGTACCCGATCTATGCGTATGGCTCGGAAGAACAGCGCCAGAAATACCTTCCGAAACTGGCAAGCGGCGAATTTGTCGGCTGCTTCGGCCTCACCGAGCCCGATGCAGGTTCCGATCCGGCTGGCATGCGCACCCGCGCGGAAAAAATCGACGGCGGCTACAAGCTGACCGGCTCGAAGATGTGGATCTCGAACGCTCCGATCGCAGATGTCTTCGTCGTCTGGGCGAAGTCGGAAGCTCATGATGGTGCCATCCGCGGCTTCGTGCTCGACAAGGGCATGAAGGGCCTTACCGCACCGAAGGTCGGCGGCAAGCTTTCCCTGCGCGCGTCCATCACCGGTGAAATCGTCATGGACGGTGTGGAAGTGGGTGAAGATGCCCTGTTGCCGAATGTTTCCGGCCTGAAAGGCCCGTTCGGCTGCCTCAACCGCGCACGCTACGGCATTGCCTGGGGCGCAATGGGCGCTGCAGAAGACTGCTGGACCCGCGCCCGTCAATATGGCCTCGACCGCGAACAGTTCGGCCGCCCGCTGGCACAGACCCAGCTCTTCCAGAAGAAGCTGGCGGACATGCAGACCGAAATCACGCTCGGCCTGCAGGCAGCGCTGCGTGTCGGCCAGCTGTTCGACGCTGGCAAGGTGGCGCCGGAAATGATCTCGCTGATCAAGCGCAACAACTGCGGCAAGGCCCTGGATATCGCCCGCCAGTCTCGTGACATGCACGGCGGCAACGGCATCCAGGAAGAATACCACATCATGCGCCACGCCCAGAACCTGGAAACGGTCAACACCTACGAAGGCACGCATGACATTCATGCGCTGATCCTCGGCCGCGCACAGACCGGCCTGCAGGCGTTCTTCTAAGACCCTGAAGTCATGACATTTGATGCGGGCGGCCAAGCCGCCCGTCTCTCGTTCGGTTCTCTTGAAAAGGGTTTGCGTCAGCAGGCCCGTTGTTTTTCCTGACAGCGCTTGAGGAGGCTCCATGGCGGACCAGACTGCGGATGTCGTCATCATCGGGGGAGCCGTCATGGGCTCGTCCGTCGCCTGCCACCTGGCCATGCGCGACGATTTTTCCGGACGCATCGTCGTTATAGAGGCGGATCCCGCCTATGAAACCTGCGCTTCCGCGCGGTCGGCAGCGTCCATTCGCCAGCAGTTCTCCAGCGCCATCAACATCGAGATTTCGCTTTACGGCATCCGCTTTCTGCGGGAGATCGGAGCAGCGCTCAACGTGAACGGCGACAGGCCCGCTATCGATCTTCACGAGGGTGGCTACCTGTTCCTGGCAACGCCCGACAAGCTCAATATCCTTCAGGAAAATCACCGCCTGCAGCAGCAGCTCGGCGCGGATATCGCCTTTCTTGACCCGGACGGTCTCAAGGCAAAGTTCCCCTGGCTGGAGGTTTCCGACCTCGCCGCAGGCTGCCATGGCGTTACAGGCGAAGGCTGGTTCGACGGCTATGGCCTGATGCAGGCCTTCCGCAAGAAGGCCCGGTCGCTGGATGTCGACTACATTGCCGCAAAGGCCAGGGTGGCATCCGACGGCAATGGCGGCTGGAGCGTTGAGCTATCGACGGGCGAGAGACTGTCGACACCTGTCGTCGTCAATTGCGCCGGAGCTTCCGGCGGGGCCGAGCTTTGCCGTCAGGCCGGAATGGACGTTCCGATCGTTTCCAAAAAGCGCTGCGTCTTTACCTTTGAATGCAAGGACAAGCTGGAGCGTTTTCCGCTGCTGATCGATCCGAACGGCACCTATGCGCGCCCGGAAGGCACCGGCTACATCTGCGGTTCGGCGCCGCCTGAAGATCGCGATCCGGACTGCCACGATTTCGACGTCGATTATGGCCTTTTCGAAGAACATATCTGGCCGACACTGGCAACGCGCGTTCCCGCTTTCGAGGCAATCCGGCCGGGGGCTGCCTGGGCCGGCTGCTATGACATGAACCTCTTCGACCACAACGCCTTTGTCGGCGCAGTGCAGGGGCTGGACGGGTTCTATCTGGCACTCGGGTTTTCAGGACATGGTCTGCAGCAGTCACCCGCGGTTGGGCGCGGCCTTGCGGAACTGGTCGTGACAGGCGGCTATCAGACGCTGGATCTCTCACCGCTGGCGTTCGACCGGCTGGCTGCCGGAACACCGATTATCGAAAAGAACGTGGTCTGACCGTCTGAAGCTTACTCGGCCACCAGCAAGGGCGTGACGGGTCCGTCCTCGACCTTGCTCGTCTGGGCGCTGGATACCTTGGGCAGGGTCAATGGATTGGCGGGGCTGATCTCCGCCTTTTCCAGTGCCGCGTCAGGCGTTTCTGCCGAAATATCGTCCGGGATTTCTGCCGCGCCTTCCGTCAACGCTTCGGCATTGTCGGTAACCGGGCCAGCGTTGCTGCCGCTGTCTTCAGCGTCCGTCGTCTCCACCAGAGGCTCTTCCACCGGCAAGGGCAGGCTTTCAATCTGGTTCTGACCAGATGAAGCACCGCCCACCGACGTCCAGTCCACCAGCCGCGTCATTGCATCCTGCAGGACGGCCGTCAGACGGGCCATTCGCACCTTGTCCGGCTCGAAAGGCGGTGACTCATGGCGCAGGTAAGAGCGTTGTGCCAGTAGCAACGTCATCGCATGCAGGCCGCGGTCCGGTCGACCGAACGTATGGGTGATGAAACCACCCTGGGTCTGCTCATCGACGCTGACCGTATACCCTTCCCGCCCCTTGAACGAGCCGACCAGCACATTGCGCAGGTCCGGATCACACGACTTTCCGCCCGCCGTGCCGATACTGACCAGCGGCAGTCCATTTTCGGTAACGCCCTTGATGTTCGAACGCATGGACTGGCAATCCAGCACGATCACCTTGCGATGACTTCGCAAAAGCCGGTCGATCTGGCGGCGCAGGGCCTTGTGGAAGGGCGTATAGAAAAGCAGCGTGCGTTGTTCGATCTCGGTCGGGCCAGGCTCTTCGCCTTCCTGATAGATGCGCTTGCCATCCAGCGTGGTGGCGGGACACAAGGCGCGCGTCGGATCCTGCGCAGCGCTGACAGGTGTCTTGGGATCGCGGTCCAGATCGACAACGTAGCGGGAAATGGTGGAGCGCAGCACTGTCGCGCTCAACTCTCCGTGAAAGTCGAACACGCGTTCCAGGCGCCAGGCGAGATCGGCCTGAAGACGGCCCGTGGCATTCAGCCTTTTTTCGACAGCGTTCGGGATCTCCGTGCCCGAATGGGGCAGGCAGACAATCAGCGGGCTTTGTCCTTCTTCAACCAGGATCATGCTGCAACGCCTAAACGACGAGACCAAACGGCCTCTAACTTGGAGAACTTACTTAACGGAAACAAGACATTTTCTTTACAACCAGAAGACACGTAACCACACCCGCAACAAAGCATGGTCGAATAGATCATTGTTTCCAGCAGCTTGCCAACCCTTATTGCCTGCACCGCTTCTGGGTGAAAGCCGTTTCCGGTCCGAAGCTCTCTTTCCCACACTATTTCGCGGTCGCACAAACCATCGTATCGCGCATGTTAATCCGGCGAGCTGACCAACTGGCGTCTTGACGGATGCCTGCAGGCGGGCAATTTTCACAGCAACACATCTTTCGGCGGCCAAGGCCGTCCCATCCCCTTCCGTTCAGGATCTGCCTTCAAACGAGGACCCGGCCATGACGCTTCGCAATGGCAAAGAATTTCTGATGATTCCAGGACCGACCAATGTGCCGGAGGAAATCCTGCGGGCCATGCACCGGCCTGCGGTAGACATTTATGAAGGCCCTTTGCTGGAAACAACCGGGTTCTGCCTGCACGGTTTGCAGCGTCTGTTCCGGACCGAAGGCAAGACCTACATCTACGCAGCCAACGGTCATGGAGCCTGGGATGCCGCCCTGTGCAACACGCTGAAGCGTGGCGACAAGGTGCTCGTGCTGGAGTCCGGCCGCTTTGCCCTTGGCTGGGGAGAAGCTGCCAACGTGCTGGACCTCGATATAGAGGTTCTGCCCGGTGCCTGGGACAAGGGGGTCGACCCTGCCCACCTGCAGGAACGGCTGAAACAGGATACCGCCCACGAGATCAAGGCTATCCTGGTGGTTCAGGTCGATACGGCCTCCGGGGTCTGGAATGATATTGCCGCCTTGCGCAAGGCGATCGACGCAGCTTCACACCCTGCCCTGTTCATGGTCGACACCATTGCCTCGCTAGGCTGCATGCCGTTCGAGATGGACGCCTGGGGTGTCGATGTGGCGCTGACGGGATCGCAGAAGGGTCTGATGTGCCCGCCAGGCCTCTCCTTTGTTGCCGCCGGCCCGAAAGCCGACAAGGCACATGAAACGGCGGAGCTGCGGACCAACTACACCGACTGGACTTTCCGGCAAGGGCCGGAGCACTACCAGAAATACTGCGGAACGCCGCCCGAGCACCTTCTGTTTGCCTTTCACAAGGCTCTCGATCTCATTTTCGAGGAAGGGCTGGAGAAGACCTGGCACAGGCATGCCCTTCTGGGCGAGGCAACCCGGCGGGCCGTTGCGGTCTGGGCGGAAAAGGGCGCGGTCGACTTCAACATCACCGACGCGCATGCCCGCTCGAACTCCGTCACCGTTGTGCGGTTCAACGAAGGCGACGTGGCGGCGCTAAGGACCTTTACCAAGGAAGTTTGCGGCGTCACCATCGGTGGAACGATCGGCGAATTGTCCGGCAAAGGCATCCGCATTGCCCACATGGGCCACGTCAACGCCGTCATGCTGCTCGGCACGTTGTCAGCCATCGAACTCGGCTTCCAGAAACTGGGCATTCCCCATGGGCGGGGCGGAGTGCAGGCGGCGATGGATTACCTGGCGGGCGCTCTGTGAGAACGGTGGGACGCGTCCTGGAAAGTGTCTGAATTTTGAGCGCGATCGACCGCCTTCCACACGGGTTCAAATGCCTGGCGATGCTTGCTGAGCAGCATTTTCACCAGCCCCTTCAGCAAGACGGTCCTCATCCTGAGGAAGCGCGCAGCGCTGTCTCGAAGGATGGGCGGCATAGTCCGGTACAAGCGGCCCATCCTTCGAGACGGACCAGACCGGTCCTCCTCAGGATGAGGGTCGTTTTGAAGTCTTTTTCTTCTCAAAGCCTTTCCTCCAGCCGGTCGCAGATCGTTTTCAGAACCTTGATCCGGGCATGGCGCTTGTCTTCGGAGGAGACCAGCGTCCAGGGGGCGTAGTGGGTTGATGTGCGATCGATCATGTCGCCGGCGGCGATGGCGTATTGGTCCCATTTCAGGCGATTGCGCCAGTCGTCATCCGTGATCTTGTGCTGCTTGTAGGCCGTGTCCTCGCGCGCCTTGAACCTGCGCAGCTGCTCGTCCTCGGAAATGGCAAGCCAGAATTTGCAGACAATGTAGCCAAAGTCCGTGAGTTCCTGCTCGAACTCGTTGATTTCGTTGTAGGCGCGCAGCCAGTCGTCGTGTCCGGCGTAGCCTTCGACACGCTCCACCAGCACGCGTTCGTACCAGGACCGGTCGAAGATGGCGAAATGTCCCTTGGCCGGCACGCGCCGCCAGAAGCGCCACAGGTAAGGGCGGGCCTTTTCCTCGTCGGTCGGTGCCGAGATCGGGTGAACCTTGTAGATGCGCGGATCGAGCGGACGGATCACCCTGCGGATCGCACCGCCCTTGCCGGCGGCATCATTGCCCTGAAACACCAGAACAACACCCGTCTTGGACAGGGACTTCATGTCCGACAGATCGGACAGTTGCTTCTGGTACTTGTCGCGAAGCTCTTCGTATTCCGACTTCTCCAGCTTTTCCGTCAGGTCGATGGTGTCGACTGCCGTTTCGCGCTTCAGCCCGCCGACCACGGGAGGTGCGGCAATCGAATGCGGTTCGCCGTCCTCCAGCTTCAGCTTCATGGCATTGGCAACCGTTTGTGCCAGCGCGGCATCCCGGTACTCGGGATCCTGCGAGGGGATGACAAACCAGGGCGCGTAGCCCTTGCTGGTTTCCAGAATGATCTTTTCGCCGGCCTCGCTCGCCTTCTTGTGGTGCTTCAACGCTGCCCAGTCGGCCAGCACATGGCGCGCGGCATGTTTTTTCTCGATGTGCTTCAGCCGTTCTTCCTGTTCCTTCTTGGGCAGGTAGAACCAGAATTTCAGGATCAGCACATCCTCGTTGGCGAGCATTTCCTCAAACCGGCGGATCCGGGTCAGGGCCTTGTCGAACGCGTCCTCGTCGATCTTCTTGTAGATCCAGTCCCGCAGAACGGTCTGATACCAGCTCCCGAACACGATGGCCGTCTCGCCCTTGGGCGGCAGATCGCGCCAGTAGCGCCACAGCGGCGGGCGCAGCCGGGCCTCGTCCATCAATTCGCCATAGGCGTTGCAGACAAGATGGCGCGCATCCATCCAGCCATAGAGCCGGGCAACCGCTTCGCCCTTGCCCGCGCCATCCAGGCCATCAACCAGGATCATCGTCGAGAACGGCTGTTTCTCGACAACGGGCAGCTGGGCTGCCAGCAGCGCCTCGCGCAACTGCGGCTCCAGTTTCTTGAAGGTTTTCTTGTCCATGTTCTGCGGCAGGCGGGCGGATTCAAACATGAAGACCTCAAAAGAAAAGACGCACTGGCTGCATCTTGAAACACCCGCACTTAAAAAACCATCTCTTGCTTCAATGTTCCCGAATGGCAGGAGATTTCAATTTTTCGCTATCGGATGGAAGAAGGCGCAACTATATGAAGCGGTAACCGTTTGCTTCACGTCTTTGAAGGCACCCGGCATTTGACAGTTTTTCACTTTTCTCGACCAACACGACCGACCCCGTGACCGAATTTCTTGATCCTGTTCTGACCTTCATCGCGGAAAACCCGTCCCTGGCAGGTCTGATCTGTTTTCTGGCCGCGATGGGCGAAGCGCTGTTCCTGATCGGCCTTTTCGTGCCGACGACGGTGGTGCTGGTGGGCGCCGGAACGCTTGTCGGGCTCGGCAAGCTGGATCCCGTGCCGCTGTTCATCTGGACGACCCTGGGAGCGACCGCAGGCGATGCGATCTCCTACTGGATCGGCTACACCTTCAAGGACAAGATCAAGACCATGTGGCCGCTGAACAAATATGCGGACATTGTGGAAAGCGGTGAGAATTTCTTCAAGAAACACGGCGGCAAGAGCGTCTTTATCGGCCGCTTCGTGCCTGGTGTAAAATCGGTGGTTCCAGGCATCGCCGGCATGGCCGGCATGAATTTCACCCGATTTTCGGTGGTCAACGTCACCTCCGCCTTCGCCTGGACGATCGTGCATATTGCCCCCGGTATCATTGCAGGTTCCGCACTTGATGCCATCGGCCAGATCAGCGGACGGCTGGCCCTGGTGCTCGGCGCTCTCCTGGTCATCGTCTTCCTGGCGGTGATGCTCGGCCGCTGGCTTATCCTGATTGTCCTGCCGCTGTTTCCCAACACCCATGCGGCCATCGTCAAACGCTTCGCCAAGCGTCAGGATCGGGTATCCCAATGGATTGCGCGCAATTTCGACCCCGCGCATCCACGCTCGGCAGGCATGCTGGCCTCCGCGCTGATCCTGCTGATTTCCTTGCCGGCCTTCTTCTGGATCGTCGGAGAAATCGCCCCCGGCGAACCGATGGTGCGGGCCGACCTTGCCATCCTGAACCTGTTCGACAGCCTGCGCACGCCGGTCGGCGACCGGATCATGGTGTTCGTGACATCGCTCGGCGACGGGATCGTCGTTACCGCCGTTACCGTTGCGGTTGCCGCCTATCTGTTCCTGAGGAAAGCCTGGCGACGCGGCATCGGCTTCGTCATCGCGATGGCCGGCACCGCCATGTTCGTGCCCCTGTTCAAGCTGATGCTGCATCGCTCGCGGCCGATCGAACTTTATGCGGGTGCCGACGCCTACAGTTTCCCCAGTGGCCATGCGACGCTGAACGCGGTGCTCTACGGCATTTGCGCCGTGTTGATCGCCCACGATCTCAGCCGTTGGGCCAAGGCCAGCATTTTCACCATCACCGCGACACTGGTCATTACCATCGGCTTTTCGCGTGTCTACCTTGGCGCCCACTGGATGTCGGACGTCCTGGCCGGACTGTTGTTCGGCATTGGCATGGTTTCCGCCTTCGCCTTCGTGTTCGGCCCGATCCACAACGAGAAGATCGGCCGGACGACACTTGCCGTCATTGTCGTTGCTACACTCGGCATCTTCGGCACCTGGCACCTTTCAGGTACCTATGACAAGGCACTACAGATCTATGAGCCGCGTACCAACACCGAAGCGCTGACAGCAACGGGCTGGCTTGCAGGCGGTTGGCGGGCATTGCCTGCTGAGCGGATCGAACTGAATGGCGATACCGAGGAACCGCTGGTGATCCAGTACACCGGGTCCCTGGACCGCTTTGCCCAGGCTGCAGAAGCCGATGGCTGGCAGAAACCACCAAAATGGTCCCTCTCGAGTGCAGGCGGGTTCGTGGAAGGCAAGACACCGCCGGATTCCCTGCCGATCCTGCCTCGAAGCCAGAACGGTCGCCAACCGTCTCTCGTTCTCATCCGCAAGGATCCTTCCGCCGACGCAGACAAAAGCGGACGCTGGGTGCTGCGGCTCTGGCCGAGCCGCTATGCCATCCTGCAAGCGGGCAGCCTGCATCCGCTTTACCTCGGCAGCGTGGTACATGAGGATATCCTGCGCCCGATGGGCGAGTTCTCCGGTCCAAAAACGGATATCGAAACTCCGGACCCGACCGACAACCCAGCCCATCTGTTGCCTGGCGCGATAACGCGAAAGCGAGCGGACGGGACGGAAGTCGTGCTCGGCTTCAGCTATGGCCCGGTGCCTCCGGCTGCGTCCGGGGTTCCCGCAAAAGATACGCCCGTGGCTGCACCGCAGGCTCAGTAATCTCGCCATCGCAGCAGTTCGGGTCTGGTGCCTGCAACACGTTCCGGACCAGCCCCTTGCGCTGGTTTAGAGACGGTTGATCTGTTGAGCCTCTACACAACGCGGTCCCAAAAATGTCCTAATGGGCCGCCATTCTCTTGTGAGACATATTCGGATCAAGGCTTCGCTTCACGCCAAAAGATGCCGTTATTCCAGCGGGTTAGGCACCAATGGCCGAGTTTGTTTTTCGCGTGTCCGCTCCCCGGCCCCGGAAGCGCGATCGAAAATTACCCCTTGATACTTTTTTCGTATATTCATATATTTGAATATATCGTAATCAAGGGCACATCATGACTGACTTTACACCCCTTATGAGTTTCCTGGGTGGAACGCTGATCGGCGTTGCCACGGTTGCCCTGATGGCCGTGCTCGGGCGCATTGCCGGCATCAACGGCATTGCCAGCGGCTTTCTGACCACGCAGTTCAACCAGGACTGGGCCTGGCGCGCCGCCTTTCTGGCCGGCATGGTCGCCAGCCCGCTGATCATGCTTGGCGTAACCGGGCAGCTGCCGGAAATCACCGTGCCGTCTTCCCCGCTGATGCTGGTGATCGGCGGTTTTCTGACCGGTATCGGTACGACCTATGGCTCCGGCTGCACGAGCGGCCATGGTGTCTGCGGCATCTCGCGCCTGTCGGCACGGTCCATCGTGGCAACCGTCACGTTCATGGCAACCGCGGGTGTGACCGTCTACCTGACCCGCCACGTCTTTGGAGGATAACGGCATGAAACTTCTTTCCGCTTTTGCCATTGGCCTCCTCTTCGGCTGCGGCATCCTGATCTCGGGCATGGGCGACCCTGCCAAGGTCCTGAACTTCTTTGATGTGGCCGGCACCTGGGACCCGAGCCTTGCCTTCGTGATGGGCGGTGCGCTGCTTGTCACGGCCATCGGCTATCGTCTGGTCTTCCGGATGAACACGCCGCTGCTGGCACAGGGCTTCAACCTGCCTTCGAGAACCGATCTCGACGCCAAACTGATCGGCGGCTCCGCGGTTTTCGGCATCGGCTGGGGCCTGAGCGGTTTCTGTCCGGGTGGTCTCGTTCCGGTGCTGGGTCTGGGCATGGAGCCTCTGCTGACCGCCGGTGCTATCGTTGCCGGCATCTTGACCGCAAGATGGATGATCGCCCTCGGCCATCGCCAGCAACCCGCAAAAGCCTGATCCGGCTCGGCCGGCAAAAACAAACGGGAGATTGTTATGAGCAACTCAAACTATCCGGTCGACATGGGTGTCAAACCTGACGTCACACCCTTTTTCGATCCGGCCACCAACACGATCAGCTACGTGGTCAAGGACCCGGCTTCCAACGCCTGCGCCGTTGTCGACAGCGTGATGGACATCGACTACGCCGCCGGCCGCATCACCTATGACCATGCCGATCAGATCATCGCCTATATCCGCGAGAAGGATCTCAAGCTGGAATGGCTGATCGAGACACATGTTCATGCCGATCACCTGTCGGCAGCGCCGTATATCCAGCAGAAACTGGGCGGCAAGCTGGGCATCGGCGACAAGATCACCGTCGTCCAGGAAACCTTCGGCAAGGTGTTCAACGAAGGCACGGAATTCCAGCGCGACGGCAGCCAGTTCGACCGCCTGTTCCGTGACGGGGACGTCTATCAGACCGGCGAGCTGACCGCCTTTGCCATGTATACGCCCGGCCACACTCCGGCGTGCATGGTGCATGTGATGGGCGATGCCGCCTTTGTCGGCGATACGCTGTTCATGCCCGACGGTGGCTCGGCCCGTGCCGATTTCCCGGGCGGTGATGCGGCAACGCTTTACGACAGCATCCAGAAGGTACTGGCCCTGCCGGACGACATGCGCCTGTTCATGTGCCACGACTATGGCCCGAACGGCCGCGACATCCAGTGGGAGACCACGGTGGGTGCCGAGAAGGAACACAACATCCACGTCGGTGACGGCAAGACGAAAGAAGAATTCGTCAAGTTCCGCACGGAACGCGATGCCCAGCTCGACATGCCAAAGCTGATCATCCCCTCGCTGCAGGTAAACATGCGCGCCGGCAAGCTGCCGCCCGCGGATGAAAGCGGCAAGACCTTCCTGAAGGTGCCGGTCAACGGCCTCTGATCGAGGCCATTGAACGGTCCCTCTAGCAGAACCGAAGCAGACGACTGATCCCCGTGTATCCACGCGGGGAGGCGTCTGCGGAAAATCGGTCGAGACTTCATCGCCGGGAGGAGGCGGACAGGACCCATGAAAGCAATCAATTCCCAGATATCGGTAGCTCCCCAGGTAAAACCCGAGGACATGGCCGACTTTGCACAACAGGGCTTTCGCTCGGTGATTTGCAATCGCCCGGATGGCGAAGGTGCCGACCAGCCCTCGTTCGAGGAAATCGAAGCGGCTGCCAGCAAGCTCGGTATGGAAGCGCGGTATCTGCCCATCGTTGCCGGCAAGGTGGGCGATACGGATGCCGAAGAGTTCGGGCGGTTGATGGAAAGCCTGCCGAAACCGATCCTGGCCTATTGCCGGACCGGTACGCGCTCGGCAACGCTCTGGTCGTTGTCCCAGGCCGAAAAGCTGCCGCTCTCCGACATCCTCTCCAAAACCAAGGCCGCCGGCTACGACATGGCTGGCGTGGTGCGGCGCATCGCCAACGGCGGCCGCACACCGACCGAAACTGCCGAGGATGCGCGTTTCGACGTCGTCATCGTGGGCGGTGGCGCGGCCGGCATCTCGGTGGCTTCCAGTCTGCTTTCCCGCAAGTCGGACCTGGAAATCGCCATCATCGATCCGGCGGACGTTCACTACTACCAGCCCGGCTGGACGATGGTCGGCGGCGGCATCTTCGAGGCCTCGGACACCGCCAAGACCATGGGCTCCCTCATTCCGAAGGGCGTTCACTGGATCAAGTCGGCAGTCGCCGCCTTCGAACCAAAGGACAATGCCGTCGTTCTGGACGGCTGCCGTGTGGTCAAATACGGACGGCTGGTGGTCTGCCCGGGCCTGAAGCTCGACTGGCACAAGGTCGAAGGCCTTGTCGACACGCTCGGCAAGAACGGCGTGACGTCCAACTATCGATACGACATGGCTCCCTACACCTGGCACCTGGTGCAGACCATGAAGGCTGGACGGGCGCTGTTCACCCAGCCGCCCATGCCGATCAAATGCGCCGGTGCGCCGCAAAAGGCCATGTATCTTTCGGCAGACCACTGGCTGAAGTCCGGCACTCTGGACAAGATCGACATCCAGTTCATGAATGCCGGCGGTGTGCTGTTCGGCGTGAAGGACTATGTACCTGCGCTGATGGACTACGTGAAGCGATACGATGCCGGCCTGAACTTCTTCCACAATCTGGTTGCCGTCGACGGGCCTGGCAAAAAGGCCGTCTTCGAGGTGAAGGAACCGGAAAAGGATCCACGCCAGGTGGAAGTCGAGTTCGACATGATGCATGTGACGCCGCCGCAGACAGCGCCCGATTTCATCCGCGTCTCGCCGCTGGCGGATGCCGCCGGCTGGGTCGATGTCGATCAGTCCACGCTACGCCACAAGACCTTCGACAACATCTGGTCGCTCGGCGATGTGATGAACGCACCGAATGCCAAGACGGCCGCGGCTGCGCGCAAACAGGCACCGGTGGTCGCGGAAAACATCGTTTCCGATATCGCAGGGCACAGCGCGACGGCCCAATATGACGGCTACGGCTCCTGCCCGCTCACCGTTGAACGTGGCAAGATCGTCCTGGCCGAGTTCGGCTACGGTGGAACGCTGTTGCCGAGCTTCCCGCGTTGGCTGGTGGACGGGACCAAGCCAACGCGCACCGCATGGCTCCTGAAGGAGCGAATCCTGCCTCCCATTTACTGGCGTGCGATGTTGCGCGGCAAGGAATGGCTGGCCAAGCCGGAAAAAGTATCGGCAGCATAACAAGCCCGGGAAACGGGCCCATCGTACCAACCTGCAACTCGAGCCGGTTTCCCGGCTCGAGTTTTTACCAGCCCCGACAAAGGCCAAGAAAAATGATCCGCCTAAAGCGCTATCTGCCCATTCTCGACTGGGGCAAAAGCTATGACAGGGAAACGGCGACAAACGATCTCGTTGCGGCGGTGATCGTGACGATCATGCTGATCCCGCAGTCTCTTGCTTACGCGCTTCTGGCTGGTCTGCCGCCTGAAGTCGGCCTTTATGCATCCATCCTGCCGCTTGTCGCCTACGCCCTGTTCGGCACCAGCCGAGCGCTGGCCGTCGGGCCGGTTGCCGTGGTCTCGCTGATGACGGCTTCCGCCGTTGGCGAACTGGCCAGGCAGGGCACCCCGGAATATCTGGGTGCCGCCATCATTCTCGCTTTCCTGTCGGGCCTGATGCTGATCGCCATGGGCCTGTTCCGGCTCGGCTTCCTGGCGAACCTCCTGAGCCATCCGGTGATTTCAGGCTTCATCACCGCGTCGGGCCTGCTGATTGCTTCCAGCCAGCTCAAGCACATCCTCGGCGTCAAGGCGAACGGGCATACGCTTTACGACATCCTCGGCTCCATCCTGCAGCACCTTGGCGAGATCAACTGGATCACCTTCGCAATCGGCGTATCGGCCACGGCTTTCCTCTTCTGGGTGCGCAAAGGCCTGAAGAAGCTGCTGCTCGGCATGGGAATGAAACCGTTTTTTGCCGATATCCTGACCAAGGCCGGGCCGGTGGCAGCCGTAGCGGTGACCACGATCCTGTCCGCCGTCTTTCAACTCGGCGAGAAAGGCGTGCGTGTTGTCGGGGACATTCCCTCCGGCCTGCCGGTGCCGCATCTGCCAGCCTTCGACAGCGAGTTGTGGCTGGCGCTTGCCGGTCCCGCGCTGCTGATTTCGGTCATCGGTTTTGTGGAATCCGTTTCCGTTGCGCAGACCCTGGCAGCCAAGAAGCGTCAGCGGATCGAGCCGGATCAGGAGCTGATCGGCCTCGGCGCCTCCAACATTGCCTCCGCCATTTCCGGTGGCTATCCGGTCACCGGCGGGTTCGCCCGCTCGGTCGTCAATTTCGATGCCGGGGCAGCGACCCCGGCGGCTGGTGCCTTCACCGCTGTCGGCATTGCGCTGGCCACCTTGTTCCTGACCCCGCTGCTGACGCATCTGCCGCAGGCAACTCTGGCCGCCACCATCATCGTTGCCGTGCTGTCGCTCGTCGATCTCGGCGCGATCAAGCGGACGTTCGCCTATTCCAAGAGCGATTTCGCGGCCATGGCCGCGACGATCCTGATCACCCTGTTCTTCGGTGTCGAGCCGGGCGTGGTGACCGGCGTTGCCCTGTCGATCGCGCTTTATCTCTACCGCAGCAGCCGGCCACATATGGCAATTGTCGGCGTCGTGCCGGGAACCGAGCACTTCCGCAATGTTGACCGGCACGCCGTGGTGACGGGTGACCGGGTGCTGACGCTACGGGTCGATGAAAGCCTGTTCTTTGCCAATTCGCGGTTTCTGGAAGACCGGATCTATGCACTGGTGGCCGAAAAGCCCGATATCGAACACGTGGTGCTGATGTGCCCGGCCGTGAACGAGATCGACGCCAGTGCCCTGGAGAGCCTTGAGGAAATCAACCACCGCCTGTCGGATTCCGGTGTTTCCTTCCACCTTTCGGAGGTGAAGGGACCGGTGATGGACCGACTGAAGCGGACCGATTTCCTGAAGCATTTGAGCGGGCAGGTGTTCCTCAGCCAGTATGACGCCCTGTGCACGCTCGACCCGCTGACGGCGCATATCTCGGAAAGCCGCACGCCGAAGAAGACCGCGAAATCGAACCTGTGGAGTGGGCCGGAGATCTGATCCGGCTCCGGCTATTTTGCTGTGAGAGGGTCGAACCGGTTGTTACCGCATTTCTGTCCGATCCACCGCTCCTCAGGATGAGGCATTTTTTGCTGTCAGGTGCTTGAGGCAGAGAGCTGCTCGCCCTCAAACCAACCAGCAAAAAGGCATCAGTTGCTGTTTGACGACTGGAGGATCGGCACGATCTTCTCGCAGAAGCGGAAATGGACCGGCGGCTTCTCGCCTTCCTGAACCATGAGCCCTTCGGTGCCGCGAGGCTGAACGGTGACCAGTTCGATCGCCTCGCCGCCATCCGTCAGCAGGCAATTGATGGCCGCACGCTGGGTCATCTTGCCGCTCTTTTCAGCCCCATAGACCTGGCAGATGCGCCCCGGGGTTTCCAGAAGGCCGCGGTAGATGGCCAGCGTCGAACCGGGTGCGCTACGGTCGATCCGTGGAGCCGGACAATCCTGCAGTTCCCGAACCCATATGCCTTGCGCGAAATCCGCAAAACGCAGATCCAGTGCCCGCCCTTGCAGAAGGGGTGCGGATTTCGGCACCTTGAACATCAGGTCTCCCTTGCCTGCAAGCGCAGGCCCGCACGCAAACGCCAGTGCAACGCCCAACAAGGCATTTCGTGTGAAACCGTTCAACCGCTACCCCCTCCCGGAGTGACAAGATCCAACCGGATTATCCGATGCGCCGAAACATCGCGCAAGTTGGCAGGAAAGGTCAATGTCGCCAACGGCAAAACTTGCAAAAAACGAACAAATGTGGAACAAAATGCGCATGGAACCCGATCATCAGCCACTAGCGGGGCGGATTCAGCTGGATGACCCGCTCAAGGACGGACGTCAGTCGGAAACAGCGCTGAAGGTCTGGCGCGGGGCCGCGCGGCTGTTGCGTCAACTCGATTTCGCCTGCCTGCCGGAAGTCACCCTTGCCTCCGCCCGGCGAGCGGACCTCCTGGCGCTTGGGCCGAAACATGAGCTCTGGATAGTCGAGGTCAAATCCTCGATTGCCGATTTCCGGGCGGATACCAAGTGGCCGGACTACCGCCTTCATTGCGACCGGCTCTATTTCGCGACGCATCCGGACGTCCCCCTGGAGATCTTTCCCGAGGAGGCCGGGCTGATTGTTTCCGACGGCTTCGGGGCGGAGATCCTGCGCGAAGCACCGGAACACAAGCTGGCGGCAGCGACCCGGAAATCGGTAACCCATCGTTTCGCCCGCCATGCTGCACACCGCCTGCACAACCTGTCAGACCCGGACGGCGCACAGATCTTCAACCGGTTCTGACAAACGCCTCCGACACAAATCCAACGCCCTGTTCACGCGTATCAAGGAAGAACTCCTTCCTGGACGGGAACAGAATGTCGTGACGAAAACCATCCAGATCGTCTGGTTCAAGAAGGACCTGAGGATTGAGGACAATGCAGCGCTCAAACGGGCAAGCCTTCACGGTCCGGTACTGCCGCTCTACGTCATCGAACCCGACCTGTGGCAACAGCCCGACATGGCCGGACGCCACTATGCGTTTTTGCTGGAATGCCTTTCCGAATTGAGACGAGACCTGGCAGCGGTTGGCCAGCCGCTGGTCATCCGCACGGGCGAGGTTACCGAGGTTCTTGGTGCCTTCTTGCGATCAAACGGAGTTGCAGGGCTCTGGTCACATGAAGAGACGGGAAACGACTGGACGTTTGCCCGGGACAAGCGTGTTGCCGCCTGGTGCAGGGCTCAGGGAATTCCCTGGACGGAGTGCCGGCAAACCGGCGTAATTCGACGCCTTCAAACACGGGATGGCTGGGCCGCGCATTGGGACCGCTTCATGGCAGAAGCGCCTGTCGATCCACCCCGCTTGTCGCCACTTGCCGAAAGCAATCCCGGTATCGATCTCGGCAAGCCTCCAGCAGCATCGGAACTGGGTTTGCCCAACGACTATTGCCCGAACCGGCAGCGCGGCGGGCGGTCCCCTGCACAGTCAACTCTGCACAGCTTCCTGTTTCAGCGCGGCAAGCCTTATCGGGCTGCCATGGCGACGCCGGTGAAGGCCTTCGATGCCTGCTCCCGTCTTTCGCCATATCTGGCATTCGGTTCGTTGTCGCTGCGCGAGGTAACCCAGGCGACCTGGAGCCGCCAGCGTGATCTGAAGGGTTCGGAGTTTCCCGGCCGCAGCACGTGGCAGGCAGCCATGCGGTCCTTTTCGGGCCGTCTTCACTGGCACTGCCATTTCATGCAGAAGCTTGAAGACGAACCCTCTCTGGAGTTCCGCAACCTGCACCCCGCCTACGAGGGGCTTCGACCGGCCCAGCCTGACCGAGAACGGCTTGAAGCCTGGCAGAAAGGGGAGACGGGCCTGCCCTTTGTCGATGCCTGCATGCGAGCACTCGCGGCCACCGGATGGATGAATTTTCGAATGCGGGCAATGCTGATGGCAGTTGCCAGCTATCATCTGTGGCTGGACTGGCGAGCACCGGGCCTGCATCTGGCGCGGCTTTTCACCGATTATGAACCCGGCATTCACTGGCCGCAGGTGCAGATGCAATCGGGAACCACCGGGATCAACACCATCCGGATCTACAATCCGGTGAAGCAGGGTCTCGATCAGGACCCGGAGGGTCTGTTTGTTAGACGGTGGGTGCCGGAGCTGAAGGACATTGCGACCGCGCATGTTCACGAACCCTGGAAGGCAGATAACGCAGGCAAGGTTCTGGGCAAATGCTATCCCTTCCCGGTCGTCGATTATCTCGAGGCGGCGCGCGAGGCGCGGGACAAGGTCTGGGCTGTACGGAAGGGACAAGCATTCCGCGGGGCAGCGGCAGATATCCAATCGAAACACGGCAGCCGGAAAAGCGGGATTGCAATGCGCGGCCAGGAGAAAGCCCGACGCGGCAGGAAACCGCGGATCAATCCCGACCAGGCAGACCTTTTCGGGCCAAACTCATGAAGATGCGCAAGAAAGGGGATCTGCCGGTAAAGCTCTGTGCCACTTGCGGACGCCCCTTCACCTGGCGTCGAAAATGGGCCCGTGACTGGGAAGAGGTGTGCCATTGCTCCGAACGCTGCAGGCGCAACAAGGACACGAAACAAGGGACAATGCGCAGCTGAGGCAGTCTGCCGGCCAAGCGGTCAGTCGAATTAAGGAGGTCACGGTGCCCGTGACCTCCGTTCTTGTGTGCAGACAGTCCTCAGACGAACAGGTTGACCAGGCTTTCCAGGTATTCCTGCTTGCCGGATTTCGGCTGCGGTTCCAGGTCGGCCTTGTGGACGCGCTCGGCCAATGTCTCGAGCGAGGAACCACCTTTGAGGATGTCGGCGTTTTCCGGCTTCTGCCAGCCGGCATAACGGTCATCGACGAAGCCCTTCAGTCGGCCGTCCTCGATCATGGCTGCCGCGGCCTTCAGACCGCGGGCAATCGCGTCGGCTGAGCCGACGTGCGCCTGGATCAGATCGACCGGGTCGAGTGACTGGCGACGCAGCTTGGCGTCGAAGTTCGTGCCACCGGTGGTGAAGCCGCCCGCCATCAGGATCTCGTAATAGGCGAGCGCAAGTTCCGGCACGTTCATGCCGAAGTGATCGGTATCCCAGCCGCACTGATAGTCGTTGCGGTTCATGTCGACGGACCCGAAGATGCCGAGCGAACGGGCCATGTGCAGTTCGTGCTCGAACGAGTGGCCGGCCAGAATGGCGTGGCCCTGCTCGATGTTCATCTTGACGTCGTTTTCCAGCCCATAGGCCTTCAGGAACCCATAGACGGTGGCGACGTCGTAGTCGTACTGGTGCTTGGACGGCTCCTGCGGCTTCGGCTCGATCAGGATCGTGCCCTTGAAGCCGATCTTGTGCTTGTACTCGACCACCATGTTGAGGAAGCGGCCGAACTGGTCCAGCTCCTGTTTGATGTTGGTGTTGAGCAGGGTCTCGTAGCCTTCGCGGCCACCCCAGAGCACATAGTTCTCACCACCGAGGCGATAGGTGACGTCCATTGCGTTCTTCACCTGTGCGGCGGCATAGGCGAAGACGTCCGGATCCGGATTGGTGGCCGCACCGCCCATGAAGCGGCGGTTGGAGAACATGTTGGCCGTGCCCCAAAGGAGCTTGATGCCGGTGTCGGCCATCTTCTTTTCGAAGATGTCGGCAATCGCGTTCACATTGGCATTGCTTTCGGCAAGCGTCCGGCCTTCCGGCGCGACGTCGCGGTCATGGAAGGTAAAGAACGGCATGCCCAGGATCTGGAACATCTCGAAGGCAACGTCTGCCTTCAGTTTGGCCTGTTCCATCGGATCGCCGCCAGCCGCCATCCAGGATCGGTTGAAGGTTTCGCCGCCGAACGGATCGGACCCCGGCCAGCAGAAGCTGTGCCAGTAACACACGGCTAGACGCAGATGGTCTTCCATGCGTTTGCCAAGGACGATCTCGTCCTTGTTGTAGTGACGATAGCTCAGCGGCTCGGTGCTTGCCGGCCCGGTGTATTGGATCGGCTGAAGATCGCCGAAGAACCCAGTACTCATGTTGTCATCTCCTTGAATATGTTTCCTAAAAGCCGGCTTGTTTGAGCGCCGGATAAAGCTTGCGCCAGCGCTCGTAGCCTTCGGCATATCTTTGTGTGAGGGCCGGCACCGGATCGATGCTGGCCTTGAGGGCGGGCTTGGTGAAAATGCCCTCGGTGCTACCGAGCGCGGCGGCCTGACCGAGCCTGGCCGCGCCAAGCGAGCCGCCGAAGTCGCCATCCACCGGAACGTCGACCGGAACATTGAGCAGGCTGGCGATGATCTCCAGCCAGACCGTCGAGCGAGACCCGCCGCCGACCGCCAGAACGCGTTCGATACCGGTGCCGGCAACGCTGAGCGCTTCCAGGCAGTCCTTCAGCGCAAAGGCGACACCGTCGAGTACCGCGTGGCAGAGTTCGGCATCGTCGGTTCCGTGGGAAATGCCGAAGAAGCCGGCGCGGATGTCGACGTCGTTGTGCGGCGTCCGTTCGCCGCCGAGATAAGGCATGAAGGAAACGGGCGAAGGCCCTTCCACATTGCCAACCAGACCGGTGAGTTCACCCGGATTGCGCTTCAGTACCTTTGCGAGCCAGTTGAGGCTGTCGGTTGCCGAAAGGATCACCCCCATCTGGTGCCAGGTGTCCGGCACGGCATGGCAGAAGGCGTGAACCGCGCTGTCGACGTTGGGCGAGAAGCGGTCGTTGGTCACGAACAGCACGCCGGAGGTCCCGAGCGAGACAAAGGCCGAGCCTGGATCGACCGCACCGACACCGCAGGCAGATGCGGCATTGTCGCCGCCGCCGCCGGCCACCACCGGAGCGGCGTCGAAACCCCAGCGGCCACAAAGATCCGCCTTGAGTGTGCCCGAGCTTTCGGAGCCTTCGACAAGGCGCGGCATGTTCTCACGGGTGAGGCCCGTGGCGGCCAGAAGCGCGTCGCTCCAGTCGCGTCTGGCGACATCCAGCCAGAGCGTTCCGGCGGCATCCGACATTTCGCCGAAGTACTCGCCCGTCAGCTTGAAACGGACATAGTCCTTGGGCAGCAGAACCATGGTGGTTCTGGCGAAGATTTCCGGCTCGTTCTCGCGCACCCACTGCAGCTTCGGCGCGGTGAAGCCCGGCATCACCCGGTTGCCGCCGAGCGTCAGGAATTTCGGCTCGGCCGCTTCCAGCTCCGAGCACTGCTTGCCCGACCTGCCGTCGTTCCACAGGATGCAGGGGCGCAGCGGCTTACCGGCGGCATCCAGAAGCGTGGCACCGTGCATATGGCCGGACAAGCCGATGCCACGCACCGCGGCCATGGCCTTCGGCGCTTCCGCCTTGAGCGCGTCCAGAACGGTTTCGCAAGCCCGCCACCAGCTGTCCGGATCCTGTTCCGACCAGCCCGGATGGGGACGCTGGACCGTCAACTCCGCGGTTGCCGATGCAATCAGGGACTGGTCCTCACCAAGAAGAATGGCTTTGACCGAACTAGTACCGATATCGAGGCCGATATACATGAGGTGCGTTCCTCAAAAACAATCAAAAAGAATGCCGATGGCCCGTGACCGGGTGTCGGCATGAGGGTCCACACCGTCCGAACAGGGCCAGGCCATCTGTTCAAACCATGAGGAAGTCCCGCGGGCAAGAGCCCGCGGGTCCTGTCGGTTTATCCGACCACTGTATCGTCCACAAGAGCACCTGGACCCGGGATCGCCCCTTCCGGGCATTTACCCAGAATGATCATGCCGAGCACGTCGTCATCAGTGACGTCGGTCGTGCGGGCGGTGCCGACTAGCTGACCGTTCTTCATGACCGCGATACGGTCGCAAAGCTGGAAGACGTCGTGGATGTCGTGGCTGATCAGGAAGATGCCGAGGCCCTGTTTCTTCAGTTCCTGGATGAGTTCAGCCACCATCTGCGTTTCATGCACGCCAAGCGCGGCGGTCGGTTCGTCCATGATCAGGATCTTGGCGTTGAAATAGACCGCGCGGGCAATGGCCACCGACTGGCGCTGACCGCCCGACAGGGCTTTCACCGGCGCATGGAACTTTTTGAAGTTCGGGTTGAGCCGGCCCATGATCTTGCGGGTTTCCGCTTCCATGGCATCGTCGTCGACAAAGCCGAGCGGCGAGGTCAGTTCACGGCCGAGGAACAGGTTGGACGCGGCATCGAGATTATCCGCCAGAGCAAGCGTCTGGTAGATGGTCTCGATGTTCTGCGCCCGCGCGTCGCGCGGCGAGTGAATGTGCACTTCCTTGCCGTTGATGCGGATTTCGCCGCTGTCGGCCTTGTAGGCACCGGAAAGGATCTTGATCAGGGTCGACTTGCCGGCACCGTTGTGGCCAAGCAGACCCACGACTTCACCCGGATAAAGATCGACAGAGACATGATCCACGGCCTGCACCCCGCCGAAGGAGATGCACATGTCTTTCATTTCTACGAGAGGCGCGTCCATGTCTCAGTCTCCCGTGCGCTTGCGATAGATGATGTCGACGAGGACGGCGATGACGAGCACGGTGCCCACGACAATGTTCTGCAGCGGGGCGTCGACGCCGACCATGGCCATGCCCGACTGCAATGACTGCATGATCAGCGCGCCCAGGATGGCGCCGTAGATCGTGCCGACACCGCCGGCAAGCGCGGTGCCGCCGATCACTGCCGCGGCAATGACCCTGAGTTCGTCCAGCGTGCCGATGTCGTTGGTCGAAAAGCCGAGGCGTGCGGCCGCGACAGCGGCTGCGAGCGCGCTGAGGCCGCCCATGATGGCAAACACCTTGACGGTCAGGAACCTGGTGTTGATGCCGGAGAGCTCCGCGGCATCCGGATTTCCGCCGGTTGCGAAAATGTAGCGTCCGAGACGGGTGCGGCGTGCGACGATGGTCATGACGACGGTAACCACGATCAGAAGCAGCACCGAGTAGGGAATGCCGTAGCCCATGACCAGGCCTTCCGGCATGGTTTCGCCCCGGGCCTCGAAGATCCGCTCAAGACGGGCGGTGGGAATGTCATAGGCATTCAGCACCCAGACGAACCCGAGAATTGCCCCGGTCGTGATGACACCCATGGTGACTTCCGCCCAACCGGGTTTGACCGGGAACCCATGCGCAGCCTTGCGGCGGCGCGAGGAGACCTGCATCCAAAGCGCAACCGCGACGGCCAGAACGCCGAAGATCCACGATCCCGTTTCGCCCATGGTGCCACCGATACCTCCGATCATGGTGAAGGTTTCATCGAGCGGGCCGATGGTCTGACCGGAGGTGATGAACCAGGCAACGTTGCGCCAGACCAGGAGGCCGCCGAGCGTCACGATGAAGGCCGGAATGCCGAGATAACCGACCATCCAGCCCTGGAAGGCACCGATCAGCACACCAACGACCACACCGGCCAGAATGGCCAGGATCCAGATAGCCGGATTGCCGAGGCCGAGCAGCGGCGGCAGGACATCGGTCTGGACAACCGCCATGACCGCCGCAACGGTCGCCAGAACGGAGCCGACGGACAGATCGATGTGGCGGGTGACGATAACGAACACCATACCGGTGGCCATGATGGCAACGGACACGGTCTGGATCGTCAGGTTGAAGATGTTGCGCGGCGTCAGGAACCGGCCATCCGTAATCACATTGAACACCAGGCACAGGACGATGAACGCCCCGATCATGCCGAGAAGCCGTGTGTCCAGCTGCAATGCGGCAAACAAGTTTCGTGCTGTCGGGCTTTTGGGCCCTGACAGTGCGGTGTCAGACATAGAGGTTACTCCTGCTTGGAGACCATTACGCTTACGCATCGGGTGGCCCATCCCGGGGAGCGGCTTTCGCAGCAGCTGTCCCTGTTATTACGGCCCCGGTTAACAGTAACCGGGGCCGCACATTAAGCGTAGTGTTATTAGTTACAGGGAGCCGGGCCGTTCTCGACGCCCTGGCACAGATCATCCTTGGAGATCCAGCCTGCATCGACGACCGCGGTCAGGTTGTCCTTGGTGACCGGAAGCGGTGCCAGGAACTTGGCGGTCAGCTCGGTGCCGGACGGAGACGTCCAGGCAGCTGCGCCATCGACGCCGCCCATCTCGGTGCCACTGGCCAGGCTGACGGCGATTTCACCGGCGGCCTTGCCGAGTTCGCGAGCGTCCTTCCAGACGGAAACCGTCTGCGTGCCCTTTGCAACGCGGTTCAGAGCGGCATGGTCGCCGTCCTGACCGGACACCGGAATGCCGTCCATGCCCTGTGCGGTCAGAGCGGCAACAACACCGCCGGCCGTACCGTCGTTGGAAGCAACAACCGCGTCGACCTTGTTGTCGTTGGCGGTCAGGATCTGTTCCATGTTGCGCTGTGCGTTCGCCGGCAGCCAGCCGTCGGTGTAGGCTTCGCCAACGATCGTGATGTCACCCGCATCGATTGCGGACTGCAGGACTTCCTGCTGACCACCGCGGAGGAAGTCCGCGTTCGGGTCGGTCGGGGAGCCCTTGATCATGACGTAGTTGCCCTTCGGCGCGGCAGCCAGAACGGCACGTGCCTGCATGCGGCCAACTTCGACGTTGTCGAAGGTCAGGTAGAAGGCGCGCGGATCATCGATCAGGCGGTCGTAGCCGACAACCGGGATGCCTTCGTCAGCAGCGGCCTGCACGGCCGGGCCGATTGCCTGGGAATCCTGCGCCAGGATGATGAGGGCAGTCGCGCCTTGTGCGATCAGTGCCTCAACGTCGGAAAGCTGTTTTGCGGACGAGCTCTGCGCGTCGGCGGAAATGTAAGTCGCGCCGGCTGCCTCAAGGGCGCCCTTGATGGCGGCTTCGTCAGTCTTCCAGCGTTCTTCCTGGAAGTTGGACCAGCTCACGCCGACAATGACGTCTTCTGCGTGGGCCAGGTTCAGTGCGGTCGCGGACAGCAGGGCGCCCGCCAGCAAAGTGGTGATTTTACGCATTGCGATGTTTCCTCCAGTTGGCGCATCCCACGTCGGGCGGATGTGCCTGAAATGCGTCAGTGTCGAAGCGCCTTTTCGAGGCGCCTTCAGAAAGGACAGCCTTATTGTTATTTTTTTTGGTGCCCGAAAAAAAGTTGCAGGAAAGCGCTGCTCCTGTCAACATGGTTTTGCAAAACACTGTTCCGCGGGGTTTGACACACCCGGTGAGAAGCAGGAAAACCGGGAGAAACCCGGGACAGAGGAAACACCTTGGGAAGAGCTGAGCGAGCATGACACGCAAGGCGGACCGGGATCAGATCCGGCGGCAAAACAGAAGTATTGTTCTACAGGCCCTGCGCCGGAACGGCCCTATGGCGCGGATAGATCTCGGCCAGATGACACGGCTGAGCCCCGCGACGGTGACGGCCATCACCTCCGATCTTCTGGACCAGGGATTGATCCTGAGCCTGGAGAGCGAGGAGCCCAAAACACCCCAGGCGCGTGGACGGCCACGCACCCTTTTGAAGCTCAAGCCGGACGCGGTCTATACGGTTGGCGTCCGTCTGTCGGTCAACAACATCGACCTGTCGCTGGTGAATTTCGCCGGTGAGGTGGTGTGCGACAGGCGCAGCCATTTTGACAGCGCCACCGAAGATGCCGACAGCTTTCCCGAAACCCTGATCACCGCGATCAGGCAGTTCCTCGACGAGGCCGGCATCGGCCCGTCACGGGTTCGGGAAATCGGCGTTGCCGCACAGGGGGTCGTCGAAACGGAAACCGGCGTCGTTGCCTGGAGCCCCGCCTTTGCCGGGCGCAAGATCCCTGTCGTCGGTCCATTGCACGAAGCCTTCGGGGCGGATTGCTACATTTCCAACGACACCAACATGATCACCGAAGCGCTGCACTGGTCGGATCCGAACAAGTACAGCGGGACATTTGCCGTGATCATGCTCGATTACGGTGTCGGCATGGGGCTTTACCTCGATAACCGGCTGTTTTCGGGAGCAAGCGGCACGGCCGCCGAGTTCGGCCATGCCAACCATCTGCCCGGCGGGGCACTCTGCCGATGCGGCAAGAAGGGCTGCCTTGAGGCGTATCTATCCGATTACGCGCTGGTGCGGGCTGCCTCTCATCTGTCGGAGAACACCGATCCAGGCACCATCAAGGCGGGCGTCAGCGGCCTTGCCCGGCTGATCGAACTGGCCGGCTCGGGAGACAAGGACGCCTGCAACGCGTTTCACGAGGCCGGCCGGGTTCTGGGCTATGGTCTTGCCCGGGTGATTGCGATGATCGACCCCAAGCGCGTGGTGCTGACCGGCGCTGCGATGCGTGCCTTCTCCTTCATGGAAAAAGGCATGTGGGAAGGGCTGGAAGAGGCTCTCGTTTCCGATCTCAGGAACAATTTCTCCCTGGACGTGATGCCGTGGAATGAGGACTTCATTCGCAGCGGCCTGATCGCCCAGTCGATGGAACGTCTCGACAAGGATTTTCTCGGCAACGCAACTCCGCCCTCGGGCCGCATAGCCCGGCTCGACCGCAAGGAGGCTACGGCATGACAGGCAAATCCCGGCTCGCAGTCTCTGCTCTCGTCCTCGGCATCACCCTGCCTGCATCAGCGCTTGCCGATCCCGCGCCCTGGAGCGAACGGGCCATCAAGGAAGACGTCGATATCGACGCCCTGGCGCAATCGGGCGAAGATGCCATCACCGTGCTGCAGCCGCTTGGAGAAGAGCTGTTCAAGGACAAGTTCACCACGCTGGATGGCGCAGGCCGGCCGGACGCGACGCGGGCTATCGTGCCGACAAAAGTGCGCCGCAAGGCACCGCAGGCCTTCCAGCGTCTTGCAGGAATGGACGCCAATTCCTGTTCTTCCTGCCACAACGAGCCTGTGATCGGCGGTTCCGGTGCGTTCACAGCAAACGTGTTCGTGTCCGAAGGCTTCGAAAGCGCCGACTTCGACACAACGGATCCCCAGTTTTCCAACGAGCGCAATACGGTCGCGCTTCAGGGAGCCGGGCTGATCGAATTGCTTGCCCGGGAAATGACCACGGACCTGCGCAGCCAGCGGACGGATCTGCTGGCCCGGGTGCGGAAAAGCGGTCAGGAAGAAACAGTCAGTCTGGAAACAAAGGGCGTCTCCTTCGGCAAGTTGACCGCCTTTCCCGACGGGACACTGGACGTTTCCCGTCTCGAGGGTATCGACGACGACCTGACCTTGCGGCCTTTCAGCCAGAAGGGTGTCTTTGCCTCGCTTCGTCAGTTCAGCGTGAACGCCACCAACGATCATCATGGCATACAGGCGGTCGAGCGGTTCGGCGCCGAGTGGACAGGATCGGACGACTTCGACGGTGACGGCCATACGGGCGAAATTTCGCCGGGCCAGATCTCGGCGCTGGTCGCTTTCCAGGCAACCCTTCCCGCGCCCACCCGAAAACAGGATCTGCCGGATGTCTGGCAGCAGGCGGCGGCAAAGGGAGAAGCGCTTTTCGGCACCATCGGCTGCAGCTCATGCCACATTCCCGAATTGCCGCTCGAAAGCCTCATCTTTCAGGATCCCGGCCCGTTCGACACCGCCGGTACCCTGCGCCAGAGCGATGTGAAGGCGCCGCTCGAACTTGACCTCGGCACGCTGGACTGGGTGAAGGCCCTGCCGCGCGATGACCAGGGCCGGGTGCTGGTTCCCCTTTACGGCGACCTGAAGCGCCACACGATTGCCGATGCGGCCAATGACACCTTCGGCAATGAATTGCTGGCCCAACGCTTTGTTGCGCGCGACGTTTTCATCACGTCCGAACTCTGGGGCATCGGCAGCACCGCGCCCTATGGGCACCGGGGCGATATCACGACGCTGGAAGAGGCGATCCTGGCGCATGGCGGCGCTGCTTCCGACAGCCGCAAGGCCTATGCAGGTCTGACGGAAACAGAGCAGCAGACGATCATCGCCTTCCTGCGCAGCCTGGAGATCGCGGAATGAAGCCTTTCAGCCTTTCCGTGTCCGGTGCGCTGTTGAGCGTAAGCCTTGCGGCCCCGGCTCTGGCAGACGACACCCGTCAGGTTTCCGTTGCGCCCGTCCCCTCGTTTGTGGAAGAGGCTTCGGCTGCGGGCATCGAGCATTCCTATGACGGTGCGTGGGAATTCTTCGTTGGTGGCGGCACCGCGATCTTCGATTGCGATGGCGACCGCAAGCCGGATCTGTTCTTTGCCGGCGGCAAGAACCCGGCGCAGCTTTTTCGCAACGAAAGCCGTGTGGCAGGACCGCTGAAATTCACCGCGGTGGAAACCGGCCTCAACGAAAAACAGGCCACCGGCGTGCTCGGCGCCTATCCGCTCGACATCAACAACGACGACATCCTGGATCTCGTCGTGCTGCGCCTGGGTGAAAACCTGATCCTGGAAGGCAAGGGCGCCTGTACCTTCGAGGTTGCCAACCGGGCTCTTGGCTTCGACGGCGGCCGCGAATGGAGCACTTCCTTTTCCGCCACCTACGAAGCAGGGCTCGATTATCCAACGCTTGCCTTTGGCAATTATGTCGATCGTTCTGCCCCCGGTTCGCCCTGGGGCACCTGTCACGACAACTTCCTGTTCCGGCCGGAAAAGGCGGAGGACGGCAGCCCGCTCTACGCGGAGGCAACGCGCCTGTCGCCGGGATATTGCAGCTTGTCGATGCTGTTCACCGACTGGAACCGCTCGGGCGAACCTGCACTCAGGATCTCGAACGACCGGCAATATTACCGCGGTGGCGAGGAGCAGCTCTGGGCCATTGCGCCCGGCAGGCCTCCTCGCCCCTATCGCAAGTCCGATGGCTGGCAACACCTGAAGATCTGGGGCATGGGCATTGCGTCTATCGACCTGGATGTGGACGGTTTTCCCGAGTATGCGCTCACTAGCATGGGCGACACCAAGCTGCAGAAACTCGACCCGGAATCGGACGAGACCGTGCCGGTCTATCAGGACATTGCCTTCGACCTCGGCGTTACTGCGCACCGGCCCTATGCGGGCGAAGACCTGAAACCCTCAACCGGATGGCATTCCGAGTTTCAGGACGTCAACAATGACGGGCTCTGGGACCTCTTCATTGCCAAGGGCAATGTGGAAGCCATGCCCGACTTCGCGGCCTATGACCCGGACAATCTCTTGCTCGGCCAATGGGACGGCCGCTTTGTGGAAACCGGCGATACGGCCGGGATTGCGCTGAACCGGCGCGGACGCGGGGCGGGTCTGGCGGATTTCAACGCCGACGGACTGGTGGATCTGGTTGTCGTCAACCGCTCCGGACCGGTGAGCCTGTTCCGGAACGTTGGCCAGGGGACTTCAGAAGAACCGAAACAGCTCGGCAACTGGCTGGCTGTGGACGTGCGCCAGCCGGGCAAACCCAACTCCCGCGCAGTGGGTGCCAAGATCAGCGTGAAGACGGGCAACCGGACCGTGGTGAAGGACATCCAGGTGGGGGCTGGCCATGCCTCCGGCCAGATGGGCTTCGTTCACTTCGGCCTGGGTGTGGCGGAACGTGCCAACGTGCGCATCAAGTGGCCGGACGGCGACTGGAGCCACGGCTACCGGGTCTTTGCCAACGGTCACGTGATCATCGAACGGGGTGCGGAAAAGGCAAAGCTCTGGTATCCGGAATAGGCCCCGGCAAGGTACCTTTCCGGCGCTGAATAACTGGTTCGCGAGGCCATTGTAAATTCAGAAAAGCTGCATTTTTTCAATGACTTTCCGGCTCTTATACCGGAACATGCATGACAAGATGCAACTTCTGGAGAACCTGCGCTCATGGCCGGTCCAACCGACAAGAAATCCTTCAATCCCCCTTCCGTTCGAACACCCTTCGGGCAGTATAATCATGGCCTTTACATGCCGCCCGGCGCCAGCCTGCTGGTGACCTCCGGCCAGCTCGGCATCCGGCCGGACGATACGATTCCGCCGGACGTGACCGGCCAGGCCGAAATCTGTTTCGAGGCCATCGCCGCCATCCTGAAGGAAGCGGAGATGAGCTTTGACGACGTCATCCGCATTTCCGGTTTCGTTACCCGGCGGGAAGATTTCGCGGACTATATGGCCGTTCGCGACCGCTACACCGGAACGCTGAAACCGGTCTCGACCCTTTTGGTGGTTGGTGGCTTCACGCGTCCGGAATTTCTGGTGGAAGTGGAAGTGACCGCGGCGAAGGTGTTCTAGCCCAGAAAGCACGGAGCGGTGTCAGAACCGCTCCATCTCCTTGCCGACCTTCTCCAGAAAGGCACCGGTCGAGGCCGGGGTGCAGTTGTTCATGTCGTAATGGGCGAGATATTTCACCGGTGCGCCAATCTTGATCTGTGCCCGGATGACCCGATTGACCACCTTGCGCGGCGGATCGCCAACCAGAAACGCCCGCCACCGGCTGCCGCCATAGGTCATGACGGCCGCCATCTTGCGGATATGGCGCAAGGTCGGCGTCAAGGTGCCGTCTTCCAGATGAAACGAAACGCCTGGCAGCCAGACACGATCGAAGTAACCTTTCAACATCGCGGGAAAACCGAAGTTCCAGACCGGCGTGCAGATGACCAGACCTTCCGCCGCCAGCAGGCGCTCGCAGTAATTGTCGACCAGTTCCCGGTTGTCGGGGACCGCGTGATAGATGTCCCTGTCGCGGGCGGAGAGGACGGGGTCGAACCCTTCCTCATAGAGATTGCAGCCGTCGACCTCATGCCCGGCCTTCGCCAGGCTTTCACAGGTCTTGTGATAGAGCGCCCGACCGAAACTGTGCTCCTGCGGGTGGGAATGGAGAACCAGTACGCGCATCTGATCAGGCCTCGGCAAAGGCCTGAAGGCCCGGGAAAAGATAGTTCTGGCCGGAATTGAAGTCGAAGTCCGGATTGTCCCAGGCGATCATCTTGCCCGGATTGAGCAACCCTTCCGGGTCTGTCTCCTTCTTGAAGGCGAGCTGGACCTGGTCGGTCTGTTTCATGCCGCCCTCTTCAAGGGTGTAGCGATGCGGGTTGAACACCCGGCAGCCGTTTTCCTCATGCAGCCGGATGATCTCGTCCAGCCGTTCTTCCGTCGTGTAGCGGATCAGGGGAAGGCCGGAACATTGCACCTGACCATCGAACCGCAGGAACTCCAGGTGTCCGAAGATCTCGCCCGGGAACATTTCGGTGGTCTTGCGCACAAGCTCCACGTGGTTCGGGCCCGGATACTGCGTCTGCAGGTAGGTGAAGGAACTGTCGAACTTCAGCGCCCGCAGTGTCGTGTGGTTCCAGGCAAGCTCATAGACATGCGGAATGCCCTTCATGCTTTCCACTTCGTCCGACCGGAAACGCACTTCGCCCTTCATCCGTTCCGCAAGCGCAAGCATTGCCGACATGGAGTGCGGGGCCACCATCAGCACGGTGACCGCCTCGCCTTCCTTCAGCCAGGGCTTGTGCCGCGTGAAGAAATCGAACGGAATGGGTGCAGCAATCGGGGCGACTTCCTTCAGCAGAATACCGTTGCTGCGCGCCAGCTTGTCGGAAAAGACGACCGCGTCCATGAAGGTTTCGTGGCCAACGATCACGTCCACCCAGTCATGGGCCGTTGTCAGCGGCATTTCGACTTCGGTGATGATACCGTTGGTGCCATAGGCATGACTGACCTTCTGCAGGTCCCAGGTGGACAGCTCGATCACCCTGGGTTCGGCTTCCATGGTCACGATGCGCAGGCGCAGGATGTTGCCGAGATCGCGCAGGCCGCCCCAGTGAACCGAACCGACACCGCCGGAACCACCAGCGATAAAGCCGCCAATGGTCGCGGTTTGCGCGGTTGAAGGATGGAAGCGCAGTTCCTGGCCCGAATGTTCCTTTGTAATCTTGTCGAGCTTTGCGATGACGATGCCCGGACCGCAGACGACCCGGCCCGGTGCGATTTCCTTGACCTCGTCCATCTTCGACATATCAAGCACGATGCCGCCGGACAGTGGCATCGCCTGGCCATAGTTGCCCGTGCCCGCACCACGCGGCGTGACCGGCACACCGTGGGCGAATGCCGTTTTCAGAACCTTTATGACTTCGGCTTCATTTTTCGGCGAGACCAGAAGATCTCCGGTGACGTTGTCGAGCTGGGCCTTGAGGACCGGCGAATACCAGTAGAAGTCACGGCTCTTGGCCTGAACCAGACGCGGATTGTCCTCAACCGCAATGCCATCAAGTTCGGCCTTGATTGTCTCGTAATCGGCCATGGTCAGCCTTTCGTCAGCGGGTCAAGTTCAGAATAATCCGGCAGGCGACGGTCGATGCCCATGCCATTCCGCATCACGATGCGGTCCGCCTGCGGACGGGACAGAAATTCGCTCCAGCTTCGAGCGTTGAAGATGACAAGATCGGCGCCCAACCCCTCGGCAATCCGCCCGGCTTCGGGAACTTGCAGAATATCGGCCGGAAGGCTGGTGACCACCTTGGCCGCATCATCAAGCGGGTGGTCCAGATGCGCAATCCGGACGGCCTCGCGGAATACTTCCACCATGTCGAGATCGCCATAGGCGTAGAAAGGATCGCGGGTATTGTCCGATGAAACGGCCACCGGCACGCCTGCGGCCCGCAGTTCGTGCAGCAGGGTAACGCCACGCGACCGTGGCGTGCGGCCCGGGTGCCGGTCCTGCAGATACATGTTGCACATGGGCAGGGAAACGACGGAGAGGCCTGCCTCCCGCACCTTGTCGATTGTCGCCTTGGCCTTGTCGTCGTCCTGGCGCGCCAGGGAACAGCAATGGCCGACCGTCACCGCGCCTTCGAACCCGTTGCGCAGCTTGGCTTCCGCAATAGCAAGCAGCGTCAAGACGTTGGCATCCTGGGTCTCATCAACATGCAGGTCGATATCGAGGCCGTTGTCCGCAGCCGTGCGAAACAGGATATCCAGCCTGCGGTCGAGATCCGGCAACGGGAAGGTCACGCCGCCAAGCAGCCCGCCGTTTGCCACGACGACCTCCACCAGGTCGGAAAAATAGGCGTCGTCATCGATGGCATCGATCGGAAACAGGGCGGCAGCCTGCAGGGCGATCCGGTCTTTCCAGCGTTCGCGCATGTCGGCGAACACCTCGAAGGAAATCCGGTGCTGCGGTGCCAGGCTGTCGAGATGGGTGCGCAGGAGGCTGGTCCCGTGCGCATAGGCACAGCGCAGGGAGAAGTCCATGCGCGTTTCAACGTCCCTGGCCGTCCAGTTTGCCTCCCGGTCGGCCCTGACGGCGGCAAGTGCACCGTCGAAATCGCCGGTCGGGTTGGGTTGTCGGTCCCAGATATGCCCCTTGTCGATGTGGGTGTGCATGTCGGCAAAGCAGGGCCAGACCATGCGCCTTTGCAGATCAACGCTTTCGATGTCCGCAGGGGCTGCCCCAGCCGGTAGGATGGCCTCAATGCGCCCGTCTGCGACGATCAGATCGGCCGACGACAGGCCCTCGCGCGCAGGGAGCGCCGACACCGGCGTGACTGCGGCGGGCAGGGTTGCGGTGCGCAGCGCGAACCGGCCGGTTTTGGGAAGGTCGAGTGTCATCAGTTTTCCCGCTTCAGGCTGCTTTCGTGCCAGCGATGCAGTGTCCACCAGGAGATGAAGGACGTCAAAGCGAAGATCAGCACCCCCAGGCTGGCAAGCAGGAACAGCGCTGCGAACAGACGTGAAATATTGAGCCGGAACTGGGATTCCAGAAGGCGGAAGGCAAGTCCCGAGCCTGCACCGGCCGATCCGGCCGCAAATTCGGCAACGACCGCCGCAATCAACGCAAGGCCGCCACCGATGCGAAGGCCGGTCATGAAATACGGCAGGGAAGCCGGCAGCTTCAGATAGATCAGCGTCTGCCAGCGCGAGGCACCGTAAAGTTCAAACAGGTTCAGGAGGTTGTGATCCACGCTTTTCAGGCCCTGCACCATGTTGGACAGGATCGGGAAGAAGGCGACGACAAACGCACAGATCAGAAGCGCTGCCTGTGTTGACGGAGCGTAGATCAGGATCAGCGGAGCGATCGCAATGATCGGCGTGACCTGCAGGATAACGGTGATCGGATAGAGCGCCGTCTCGATCCAGCGCGACTGCACAAGCAGGATCGCCATGCCGCCACCGCCGATCAACGCCAGCGCAAGGGAGGCAAGCGTGATCTTGGTCGTCACCCAAAGGGCGGGCAGCAGGATGTGCCAGTCGGACATCAGTGAATTCACCACCAGGCCCGGACCGGGAAGAATGTAGTGCGGAATGTCATTCACGGTGACCATGACCTGCCAGAGCGCGATCAAGCCTGCGATGACGAAGATCGGCACCAGAACCGTCAGGATACGCTCCCGCCGCTTGGCAGCGGCAGCGCTTTCCTTTGTCGGCAGCTTGGCTGCTGATGCCGGCCTTTTGCGCGCAACTTGCGCTTCGCTGTCTGGTTCCTGCAGCACGTCGGCGGGTGCCAGTGTTTCGTTTGCTGGTGCGGTCATCAGTGCTCCTCGCCTCCCATGGCTTCCGACAGCATGGCGGAGACTTCCGCACAGGCCTGCCTGTACTCCTCGGAGGTACGGTACTGCGCATCCCGCTCCAGACTGGTGTGCAGGAGAAAGTCCGAATGCACGCGGCCCGGCCGGGCTTTCATCACAACGATCCGGTTTGCCAGATAGGCGGATTCATAGACGGAATGGGTCACGAAGATCACCGTGATGCCGGTCGCCTTCCAGAGCGCCAGCACATCGTCATTCAGCTTTTGGCGCGTGATCTCGTCAAGGGCCGCGAAGGGTTCGTCCATCAACAGCAGCTTGGGCTCGGTTACCAGCGCACGCGCAATGGAGACACGCATCTTCATGCCGCCGGAAAGTTCGCGCGGATAGGCATCGGCGAAGTCTTTCAGGCCTACGCTTTCCAGCGCGGTCATGATCCGTTCCGATGCCGCTTTCTTTGAGATGCCCTTGAGGCGCAGGGGAAGGTAGACATTGCCGAAGACGGTCTGCCAGGGCATCAGCGTCGGTTCCTGAAACACGAAGCTGATGTCGCCGTCAGGCAGCCCTCTGGAGTTGATGCGGAAACTCGGCCAGTCGATTTCGCCTTCCGATACGCCGCCAAGGCCGGCGATGATCCTGAGCGCGGTCGACTTGCCGCAACCGGACGGCCCCAGCAAACTTATGAACTCTCCCGGCCGGACCGTCATGGACATGCCGGACAGGGCCAGCGTCCCGTTGGAGAATACCTTTGAAACATTATCCATCGCCACCAGCGGGCGGGACGATTTCACACTGCGGGCCGACGGCGTCTTCGTTTCTGCGCTGCCCTGTTCGGCGATGACCATGCTCAACTCTGCATCTGGAGGCGACCGCTTCGCACGCCGCGGCGCGAAGCGGAATGGATTTGCCAAACCGGCCTTACTTCTTCAGATCGAGGCCGACGCCCTTGCAGACGAAGTCCGTGGTGTAGGACTGCTTGTAGTCAAGAGAGGCATCCACGACGGCGATCGAAGCCAGCGTATCGAAGAACGCCTTGAAATGCTCGTCGGTCATGCAACCGATGCCCTTCTCTTCCGTGTCGCCGGAATCCACGATGCCGTATTCCTTCATCTTCGCAAGGGAATAGGCGAGCTGACCGTCGGTCATCTCCGGGTTGTCTTTCTTGATCAACTCGTTTGCCGCGGCGTTGTCGCCATACAGGTAGTTGTACCAGCCCTCGATGGAGGCATCGACGAAACGCTGCACCAGATCCGGGTTTTCCTCGACCAGCGCCTTGGAGGTGGTGATCATGGTCGAGTAGGGCGTCCAGCCTTCATCGGCCAGAAGGAACACTTTCGGTGCCCAACCCGCCTGGTTTTCGATTTCATACGGCTCGGAGGTCAGATAGCCCTGCTGCGCGGACTTGGGATCGACGATGAAAGGAGCCGGGTTGAAGGTGTAGGGCTTGAACTGGGCGTCGGAGAAGCCTTCGAAGTTCTTCTTCATCCACTCGAAATAGGTGACGTAGCCGTCCTTGCCCATGTAGATGGTTTCAAGCTTGGCAAGGTCGGTGAACTTGTCGATGCCCTGATCGGGATGCGCCACGAGGATCTGCGGATCCTTCTGGAAGATGCTGGCGACGTTGATCAGCGGAATGCCTTCCTTGACGTAGTCGAAGCCCTTCAGCGTCCCGCCCATGTAAAAATCGATCTTGCCGGAGATCAGCAGCGCATCGTTGGCAGCTTGCGGGCCGCCCGGCGCGATCGTGACCTTCAGGCCGTATTTCTCGTAGGTGCCGTCGGCAACGGCCTGGTAAAACCCGCCGTGTTCCGCCTGCGCGAGCCAGTTGGTGCCGTAGCTTACCTCATCCAGCGCCAATGCCTGGTGAGTGGCGGTTCCGGTGAGAAGAACCGCTGCGAGAAGCGTCTTCGCAGATGGGAAAACTGTCATTTCGTACCCTCCAGTAAAACAAAACTACCGTGAAACCGCACATTTCCGAAAATATTTGATCCCTTGCAGCGCACGTTGAAAAGCATCAAAATTCGCCTGCAGCGATGCCTTATTGTCATCGCTATCTTTTCTGACGATCAATTGTGCCGCATGCACAAAAAGGAGGCACTTCTTGGCCCTGCTTCACTCCCGCAAGCTGCTTTACCTGGATGAGATCGCGCGCTGCGGCTCCATTCGGAAGGCAGCTGATCGGCTGAATGTGTCGTCCTCCGCCATCAACCGGCAAATCCTTGCCCTGGAAGAGGAATTCGGCGTTCCCCTGTTCGAGCGCCTACCGCGCGGGCTGCGGCTCACCGCGGCAGGAGAGCTGTGCGTTGAACATATCCGCGGCGTTCTGAAAGACTATGCCAGGCTAGAGACCCGGATCCGGGCGCTGAAAATGCCGCAGGCCGGCCAGGTTTCGCTGGTGACAACCGTCGGCCTCGCCTCGGGGCCGTTGTCGGAAATCATCGCGAAGTTCATCGAGAAGAACCCGCGCGTTCACATCAAGCTGCGCAGTGACGGCGGCACGACGACGATCAATCCGGTCCTGACAGGCGAAGTCGACATCGGCCTCGGCTTCAACATTGCCGCAACGCCGGGCCTGCGGACGCTGGCCACCTTCGACATTCCCATTGGTGCGGTGGTTCCGCCCGGACACAAGCTGGCGCAGGAAACCGGGCCGGTCGATCTCGTGGATGTGGTTCAGGAGCGTCTGGTGCTGGCCCAATCGGGAACCAGCCTGCGGGATGTGATCAATTTGGTACTGTCGTCCGTGCCGATCCCGGTGGAACCGATCCTGGAAACAAACTCCTCGGAAACGGTTCGCCAGCTTGTCCGGCGCGGCATCGGCATCAGCCTGCTCAATCCGCTGGACGTTCTGGCCGAATGCCGGCGGGGCGAGCTTGTTTTCCGACCACTGAACGTTGCCCGGACACATCACCAGCCGATGAAGCTGTTTACTCGGGCGCGAGCCTCGATGGACGCGGCAACGAGCCTGTTCGTCGAATTCCTGCTGCAGGAACTCGTTGCTCAGGTGGAGGAATTGCAACGGGAAGGCAACCTGCCCGTTTAAGATCCGAAGATCGTTATGGCTTATACAGGTTGGTCAGCGAATAGGCTGTGAAGTCACGCAGCATCTCAATGAAACCGGCGGCCTGATGAGCACTGATCACCGCTCCTTTTTCCGCCGTCCCCCTGGAGGCATCACCAACGACGCCGGCCGGGTTGAGATCATGGGCGATCCAGGCCAGGGCATGGGGCGGTGTCGGCTGGATGTATTTGGAGTTTTCCAGCATCTCTTCGGCTTTTGAGACGAAGTTCTCGGCCTTGTCCATGCGGACCAGTTCAGGCCGGAAATGCAGCATCAAGGACGTTTCGACCTCGCCGCCGTGAATACCGAATTTGGACTCGTGAGCGGAAATCATGCCGTCCGGATGGCCGAACCGGCCCCAATGTGTCACCAGAACAGCCATTTCGTAACGCACGCGCAGTTCGCGCGAGACGATGCTGATGATGTCGGTGTTGCCACCATGGGAATTGACGATCACCATCTTGCGAATGCCGGCTTCCGACACTTTCTGGCCAATGGCGGTCCAGACGGGGATCAGCAACTCAGCCCCGAGAGACAATGTTCCCGGGCCGTAGACATGTTCGTTCGCCTTGCCGATTTCCTGCACAGGCAACACCAGGATATCGAGATCTTCCGGCAGCTGTTTGCGCGTTTCGGCAAGCATTCCCTGGGCGATTGCGACATCGGTCGCGATCGGCAGATGCGGGCCATGTTGCTCGGTCGAGGCGGTCGGCAGGATTGCGATGGTCCGCTCGGGATCAAGCGCCGCAAAATCCGAGGCATTCAATTCGTTCCAGAAGAAATGCTTGGCCATCGGCGCTGCCCCAACTCTGTTGCCGTGATGCGTTCCTGTTTGGCGTAGGCAAGTCGGCGACACTTGAAAAGCATCATTATGTCTTCAGCCCGCTGCCTTTTTGTGTGCAGTGGGTTTCAAGCCCTTTACCGACCCGGAGCAAAATATGGCGACATCCGTCCGCCACTTTGCACTCAATCGAAAAATATTTTCCTTTTCTGTCCACAAACATGTCCACAGGCGCAGGGTTCCGAAAACAGGCAGAAACCGGTCGTTTTCCCGCCACCGCAAATCCTGAAACCTTTTGTTAACCATGCAGTTAGCGGGAGTTCCCCAAGGAGATGAGTTGGATTCCGGGTTAAACCGCCCGACCCGGATGGCGAAAGTTTGGGCGCACCTATGCCTACCCAGAAGCGAAGCGGCCACATTTACACCAAAGATTTGCCTTGTGATGTGCGAGGTAGGACGCCGCATTGAGGCTCGGGATGCGGCATTGGGTAAAATGTAAGGTGGGTAACCGACATGTATCTCCTGTTCTTCATGGGAGCCGTCCTCTATGGCGCCGTTACGCTGGTGTTTCTGATCCTGTCGTCTGCGGAATTGCTTGATAGCGGACTGAGCACACCAAAGCGGCTGCTGGGAGTTCTGGTCACATCGATCTTGTGGCCTGCGACTCTTGTTGCAGTCAGTCTTGTGCTCGCGTTCCAGAATGTGGCCGGACGGGTTCAAAGCCCCCGTCAGACAGCGCCCCTGCGCCTGTCACACCACTCGCACTAACCGGACACGGTTCCGGAACCAACGCTACCAGTTTGCCTGGCGGCCGCTTCAACTCCGGTGCACACAGGTGCGCCGGAGCTCTTCGGCGTGCGTGCGCGTTGATCAGTCCTTTTTTCCCCGCCAATACACCGTGACAGGCAGCTGTCAGGCCGGATTTTGCGCCATGGCGCAAATTTCATCACAGCGCCTTTTTTGCGTTAAGATGCTGTTTTTCCGGTAATTTTATTGCTGATTTTTTTCCTCAAGTTTTTAATCATTCCAAAAAAAATTTGACTAACTGTTCAAATTTTCTTCCAATGCATTCCTGAGCCTCCTCATCAAACGAAGGAAGCCACCTTGAAAACGATCGCCAACCTTCCGGAGATCTCCATGACCCAGACCAAAGCCGGCCCGGACATTGCCGCCGGGCGCTTGCCTGAGGACGCATACGCTGAGAATTTCAGCGACCTGCACCCGCTGCTGGACCAGCACGAAGCGCAGGTCGAAGCCGACCGTTGCTACTTCTGCTACGACGCCCCTTGCATGCAGGCATGCCCGACCAGCATCGACATTCCGCAGTTCATTCGCCAGATCTCGACCGGGAACCCGACCGGGGCCGCGAAAACCATTTTCGCCCAGAACATTCTGGGCGGCATGTGTGCCCGCGTCTGCCCCACCGAGACACTGTGTGAACAGGTCTGCGTGCGCGAAGTTGCCGAAGGCAAGCCGGTGAAGATCGGCGAGTTGCAGCGGTATTCGACTGATCACTTCATGTCGGAGTTCAGCTCGACGCCGTTCACGCGCGCTGCTGCAACCGGCAAGAAGGTTGCCGTCGTCGGCGCCGGACCTGCGGGTCTTTCCTGCGCCCACCGGCTGGCGGTGCACGGTCACGACGTCACCCTGTTCGATGCCCGTGAAAAGGCCGGCGGCCTCAACGAATACGGTATCGCCTCCTACAAGTCGGTCGACGACTTTGCCGCGCGGGAAGTGGATTTCATCCTGTCCATCGGCGGTATCGAGGTCCGGACCGGCATGCGCCTCGGCACCAATCTGGATCTTGCGACCCTGCGTGCCGAATATGATGCCGTGTTCCTCGGCATCGGCCTTGGCGGTGTCAATGCGCTTGGCCTTGAAGGCGAAGACAAGAGCGGCTCGATCGATGCCGTCGACTACATTGCCGACCTGCGTCAGTCGAAGGACCTTTCCGAGCTTCCGGTTGGCCGGCGCATCGTGGTGATCGGCGGCGGCATGACTGCGGTCGACATCGCGGTCCAGACCAAACTGCTGGGCGCCGAAGACGTCACGATCGCCTATCGCCGCGGTCAGGACCGGATGAACGCCTCCGAATACGAACAGCAGCTGGCCCAGACCAGCGGCGTCCGGATCATGACCTGGGCCCAGCCGAAGGGCCTTGTCGGTGAAAACGGTGCGATTACCGCGATTGAACTGGAGCGGACCCAGGAGCAGAATGGTTCCCTGACCGGTACCGGCGAAGTCATCACCCTGCCTGCGGACATGGTGTTCAAGGCCGTTGGCCAGACCCTAGTGCAAGCGGATCTCGGCGATGCGCTGTCCCTTGAAAAGGGTCGCATCGTGGTTGATGCGGACCGCAAGACCAGCCTTGCCGATGTATGGGCGGGCGGTGACTGCGTGCTGGGCGGTGAAGACCTCACGGTTGCCGCTGTCGAGGATGGCAAGATTGCCGCCGAGAGCATTAACGCTGCCCTGACCGCCTGAGACTTGCGCGCCTGAAACCTGAGCGACTGGGACCTGAGCGCCCGGCAGCAGCTGACGCGCTCGGCGCCACCGATTTGAGGGAGAGCCACCATGGCTGACTTGCGTACTGATTTTATCGGCATCAAATCGCCGAACCCGTTCTGGCTGGCATCCGCGCCGCCGACGGACAAGGAATATAACGTCGTCCGGGCCTTCAAGGCCGGCTGGGGTGGCGTCGTGTGGAAGACGCTTGGGGAAGATCCGGCGGTGGTTAACGTCAACGGTCCGCGCTACGGCGCGATCCATGGCAAGGACCGGCAGCTGATCGGCCTCAACAACATCGAACTGATCACCGACCGTCCGCTGGAAGTGAACCTGCGCGAGATCAAGCAGGTGAAGCGCGACTGGCCGGACCGGGCGCTCGTCGTCTCGCTGATGGTGCCCTGCGAGGAGCAGAACTGGATCGACATCCTCCGCCGCGTCGAAGAAACCGAAGCCGACGGTGTCGAACTGAACTTCGGTTGCCCGCACGGTATGAGCGAACGCGGCATGGGCTCCGCCGTCGGCCAGGTGCCGGAATACATCGAAATGGTCACCCGCTGGGTGAAGCAGCATTCGCGCATGCCCTGCATCGTGAAGCTGACACCGAACATCACCGATGTCCGCAAGCCGGCGCAGGCCGCCAAGGCGGGTGGTGCTGATGCTGTCTCGCTGATCAACACCATCAACTCGATCATGGGTGTCGACCTCGACATCATGTCGCCGTCTCCCTCTGTCGACGGCAAGGGTGCGCACGGCGGCTATTGCGGCCCGGCCGTAAAGCCGATTGCACTCAACATGGTCGCCGAAATCGCCCGCGACCCGGTGACCCACGGATTGCCGATTTCCGGCATCGGCGGTGTGACCACCTGGCGCGACGCGGCCGAGTTCATGGCGCTTGGCGCAGGCTCTGTGCAGGTCTGCACGGCCGCAATGACCTATGGCTTCCGGGTTGTCGAGGACATGATCGAAGGCCTCAGCGACTGGATGGACACCAAGGGCTATACGTCCGTCGACCAGTTTGTCGGCAGCGCGGTACCGAATGTGTCCGACTGGCAGTACCTCAACCTCAACTACATCGCCAAGGCCAAGATCGATCAGGATCTTTGCATCGAATGCGGCCGCTGCCACATCGCCTGTGAGGACACGTCCCACCAGGCAATCACCAACATGGTGGACGGCGTTCGCAAGTTCGAGGTGATCGACGAGGAATGCGTCGGCTGCAACCTGTGCGTCAATGTCTGCCCGATCGAAGGCTGCATCACCATGGAACCCATGGAGGCCGGCAGCATCGATCCGCGCACCAAGAAGCCTGTCGAAAAGGACTACGCCAACTGGACGACGCACCCGAACAACCCGATGGCCGTCAAGGAAGCAGCCGAATAGGCAAAGCTCCGGCGGTCACCTTCAACGCGGGCAGGATCCTCCCTTGCCCGCGTTTTTTTGTTCGCTTTTCAGTCTAGGGAACCTTGAAAGGGATTGCCGCAAGCAGGCAGATCAACCGCCGGCCCGACGGATGCCTTCCATCTGCGACAAAGGATCAGGCGGCATCAACTCGTTGAACGGTAGCGGCCTGTCAAAGAGATAGCCCTGCAGGAACTCGCAACCCGCCTCCACCAGGAAGTCGCGCTGTGCTTCCGTCTCGACCCCTTCGCCGACACTTTGCATGCCCATTACCCGGGCAAGGCTCAGCATCGAGCGGACGACCATGTCCGCTTCCTCGTCCTCGCCGATACGCGACACGAAACTGCGGTCGATCTTCATCTTGTCGAAGCGATACTTGTGCAGGTAGTTCAGGCTGGAAAATCCGGTGCCGAAGTCGTCAATGGCAAGCCCGACGCCAAGATCGCGCAGCTTGAGAATGGTGTTCCGCGTCTGCGCGCTTTCCTCCAGCATCAGGTCCTCGGTGATTTCGAGAACAAGCCTTTCCGGAGGAAAGTCGTATTGCTGCAGCAGTGCCTCGACCTTGTCCGCGAAACCTGCGGCCTGGATCTGGCTTGTGCAGACATTGACCGACACGCCGGTCTGCATCCAGCTGCAGGCATCGTGAAGCGCCCGCTCCAGCACCCAGGCACCGATCACAGGCATCAGTCCAGCATCCTGGGCAACCGGCAGGAACATCACCGGCGGCACCAGGCCGCGGCTTGGATGCCGCCAGCGGATCAGGGCTTCATAGAAGGCCAGTTCGCCCGACCGGGCGTCGACGATCGGCTGATAGAACAGGTCGAATTGCTCTTCACGCAGGGCTGAATCAAGATCCACACGGATCTCGCGCCGTTCGCGCAGAAGGTCGTCCATCCGCTCGTCGTAAATCCGGAACGAGCTTTTCTGCTCCATCTTGCAGCGCTGCAGGGCGATATCGGCAGCGCGAACAAGGCCTGTCAGTGTCTGGCCGTGCTCCGGGAAGCGGGCAATACCCGCGCTTACGGACGTTTCAATGCGCTTGCCTTCATAGTCGAACGGCTGCCGCAGCTTTTCAAACAGCTTGCCCGCCTCCTCAACGGCTTGCTCCGGCGTTTCCCAACGCTCCGTCAGGATCAGGAATTCATCGCCACCGCTGCGCGCGACCAGGTCGAACGGGCCGAGCACCGATCTGATGCGTTCGGCCTGAGCGACCACCAAACTGTCGCCCACGGTGTGCCCGTAGATGTCGTTCACCTGCTTGAGGTTGTCGACGTCGAGATAAATGATCCAGGCGCCACGCTGCTGATCCTTGCGCAAGGCGAGCCTTTTCGTGGCTGTGGCGTGGAAATATCCGCGTGTGACAAAGCCTGTCAGGGAATCGTGATTGGCGGCGTAACGGGCTTCCTGTTCACGGGCTGCCAGCCGTGCCCTGGCGTTGGCATTCTGCCGGAGGGCAATCAGGGCCACCGTCAGAATGACCCCGAGTGACAGCAGGAGAATCGGTATCGAAGACAGGATGATCCCCGACGACTGGCTCATTGGATACCAGGCGAGATAACCAAGCACCGTGCCGGACCCGTTCTGAACCGGGGTGCCGATCATGCCGTCGGGAATTTCCGAAGCGAATTTCAGATTGTCGAGAGCGAGGCTGGACAGAAGATTGCTGAGATGCGCCGCATCGATCTCGAACGCGTTGACGAGAACGTTCGGCGGCCCGAAGGACATTTCGATCCCACCGGGATCCGGTACGATCGCAAAGGCCGCGACGATGAAGGGGTGATCGTTGATCTCGACGATGTCGATGGCCGAAATGTCGGCCAAAGTCCCGGTGAAGCGGACTTCGCCTGGTTCTGACCGGACCAGGGCTTTGACGTAATTGCCGCGTATGCTGTCCAGCGTGCCGGTAATGCCCGTCTGGACGCTCTTGGAAAAGTCTTCCGCTCTCTCCTTGCCGTGGAAGTTGGAAGAAAAGAGGACCTTGCTGTCCGGACCGAAAAGCACTGTGTAGTCGTGGGCAAAATCCAGGGCCATGTCGACGCCGAACCTGGCCTCGATCCAGTCGGGCGACAGATTGGTATCGATATTCTGATAGGCGGCGTTGGAAGCGGCGTAGCGCTCCATTTCACGCAACAGCAACTGCTTGTGGTTCTGAAAGACACGCGCGACCGATTTGGTCTCCCGCATCGCAGCTTCGCGCTCCGCGACCAGCACCTTGAACAGCACGGCGCCGAAAGAAAAAATCACGGCACAGAACATCAAAATGATGACGAGGCTGGAAGAAATGCCGAAAACGCCCGCGGTCATCCGGCGCGGTTCGTCGGACACTGTCTCCGCCGCGGAATGAACCAGGTCGAATTTGTCTGTTTTTCCAGACAGATCGCGCATTTCGCTTTCAAAATCCCAAGCTTTTGTCAGCGAAGCAGTCTGGGTTCAAACCTTTAATTTTTAGTGCCTTGGCAAGCATCAGGCAAAGGCAGCCGGAACGAATTCCGCCCCGGCTGCCCGATTGACGTTACATCTTGTCGGTGACGACCGTTGTGGTGGCGCCTTCCGGCTCCTTGGTGATGACCGGGTCGGACCCGCCGGACAGGAGGGACTTCACGGTGCGCTCATAGGCAGACATGTCCAGTTTGCCGTCAGATCCATCAACCAGCTTGTTGATTTCGCCGACCATGCGGATCTGATGCTTTTCTGTCTGCGCGCCAGTGGCGTCGTTTTCCAGAACGATTTCAGCAGCTTCTTCCGGGTTTTCGGCGGAATAGGCCCAGCCCTTCATGGAGGCCTTCACGAAGCGGGCGAGCTTGTCGACCATTGCCGGGTCGTCCAGGCTGGATTCCAGAACGTAGAGACCGTCTTCCAGCGTGGCGACACCCTGGTCTTCGTATTTGAAGACGATCAGGTCTTCTTCCGGAATGCCGGCATCGATGACCTGCCAATATTCGTTGTAGGTCATGGTGGAGATGCAGTCAGCCTGCTTCTGCAGCAGCGGATCGACGTTGAAGCCCTGCTTCAGGACGGTCACGCCTTCGTCGCCACCGTCGGTCGGAATGCCGAGCTGGCTCATCCAGGACAGGAACGGATATTCGTTACCGAAGAACCAGACGCCGAGTGTCCGGCCCTTGAAGTCTTCCGGCGAGGTGATGCCGGTTTCCTTCAGGCAGGTCAGCATCATGCCGGACTTCTTGAACGGCTGTGCGATGTTGACAAGCGGCACACCCTTTTCGCGCGATGCCAGGGCGGACGGCATCCAGTCGATGATCACATCCGCACCGCCACCGGCGATAACCTGCGGCGGCGCAATGTCCGGACCGCCCGGCTTGATCGTTACGTCCAGGCCTTCTTCGTCGTAGAAGCCCTTGTCCTTGGCCACGTAATAGCCGGCAAACTGGCCCTGTGTGACCCACTTAAGCTGCAGTGTCAGCTCGTCCGCGGCGTTGGCCGCACCTGACACCAGGCTTGCGCCCAGGACAGACGCGAGCGCCAGACTTTTCAATGCCTTCATTGCCATTCCCCTACTGGTTATGGGCGAGCCGCTGTCGGACTCACCCTTCTCTGGAACTTCAAACCCTAACCGGTGCGGACCTCGGAGCGGTTCCCGGCCGCCTGATCCTCTTCCGGCTGTTTGGCCGCATCCGGACGCCGGGGCATTTTGCCTTCTCAACGAACAGTGCTGACCAATTGGTCAAGAAAATCTAGAAAGGTGCCATGTCACTGGTCAAGGTTATTTTTTCATCAAGGCCATTTGGCGTTTCAAAGAGGAGCATAGGCGGGCTTGGTTCAAGTTGTGAAGCCGGTGGATCGGATTTTTAGTTGCCTGACGCCCGGTCAGTCGATCCATACTTAACGGTGCATAGTGGGAGGAGATTGCGCGGCCCGGATTCCTTGCGAATCCGCCGGTCGGCAATGCAAATGGACAAAAAACATGATTTCCAAATCAGCCCTGGATTACCAACCGTTGCCGCTGCCGGACCGGCGAATTTACGACGACAAGGAAATGCTGGCCCGTGCGCAGGACTTTTATGAAGATGTGCGCACCCGCCATACGGTTCGCCACTTCTCGGACCGTCCTGTGGACCGTTCCATCATCGAAGCCTGCATCCGCGCTGCCGGAACAGCCCCCAGCGGCGCCAATCATCAGCCATGGCATTTCGTGGCGATTTCCAATGCCGACCTGAAGCACAAGATCCGCCTGGCTGCCGAGGAAGAGGAACGCAAGTTCTATGATGGCGGCGCGGGCGACGAATGGATCAAGGCACTGGAGCCCATCGGCACCGACGCGGACAAGCCGCATCTGGACATCGCCCCTTGGCTGATCGTGATTTTCGCGCAGCGCTGGGGCACCTTCAACGACGGCACCCGCTACAAGCACTACTACGTTCCCGAAAGTGTCGGCATCGCCACCGGCCTCCTGATCACCGCACTTCACCATGCGGGGCTTTCAACCCTGACGCACACGCCCAACCCGATGAAATTCCTCAACGGGATCCTGAACCGTCCGGAAGCGGAAAAGCCGGTCATGATCCTGGCCGTCGGCCATCCCGCGGAAGACGCCACGGTACCGGCTGTCGCCAAGATCAAGAAGCCGCTGGAAGAGATCCTGAGCGTGTTCGAGGACCAGGAATAGCTTCAGAACCAAGTGCGTTTCCAGAGCGTCACCCCGGGCGGACAGCGCGAAGCCCGGGGCTTATTCGCCCGCAATACGCGGCGATCACCCCGTCACATGTGTCGGGGCGGCGCTGACATTGGCCTTTATCTTCTCCAGCAGTTCCTTGCGGTCCGGGCTGCCGTCGGCAGCGTAGTTGAGGTTCTTGAAGAGCGATGTCTGTTCGGTGAAGAACTTGCGGACGGCTTCCTTGTCGTCAAAGGCAAAGTCGGTGCGGGCGATCCGGTAGACGAGTTCGAAGGTTTCCTGCTGGCGCTTGAGCGGCGCCGACACGTCGACATCGTCAAAGGCATCCTGCTGCAGGTAGACCATGTCGAGGAACAGCGCCTTCTGCTGAAGAATGAAATCGTCAGTCGAGACGCCCTCTTCACCTGTCACCTGCAACATGCGGGTGATCTCGTCACCCTTGCGCAGGAGTTCAATCATCTCCGAAACGCGGGGAACCCAGTCCGGGCCGATATTGTTCTGGTACCAGTCGTTGAGCTGAATGTGATACCGCGACCAGGACAGCAGCGGGTCGACCGCCGGATAGAAGCGCTTGTAGGCCCGTTCGGACGAGAGGCCCAGGAAGGTCTTGACCGTGCCGAGGGTCGACTGGGTGACCGGTTCCTCAAAATTGCCGCCGGCCGGAGACACCGTGCCGATCATGGTGAGACTGCCAGTCTCGCCGCTGGCGGTCCGCAACACGCCAGCGCGTTCGTAGATGCCCTTGATGGCGCTGTCGAGATAGGCGGGAAACGCTTCCTCTCCCGGAATTTCCTCCAACCGGCCAGAGGTCTCACGCATGGCCTGGGCCCAGCGGGAGGTACTGTCGGCGATCAAGAGCACGTCATAGCCCATCTGCCGGTAATATTCGCCAAGGGTAATGCCGGTGTAGATCGAGGCCTCGCGCGCCGCCACAGGCATTGAAGACGTGTTGCAGATGATGACCGTGCGATCCATGAGCGTGCCGTCTCCGGAAGGATCCGGCTGGTGCGGGAACTCGGTGATCGTTTCGACCACCTCGCCGGCACGCTCGCCGCAGGCAACCACGATCACGATATTGACCGCCGAGAAACGCGAAATCAGCGATTGCAGCACCGTCTTGCCCGCACCGAAGGGACCTGGAATGCAGCCCATACCGCCACGGGCGATGGGAAAGAACGTGTCGATCAGGCGCAAGGTGGTGATCAGCGGCTCGCTTGGATAAAGCCGCTCGCTCTGACCGGCCTTGACCAGCCCTTCCGGGATCGCCCGGCGAACCGGCCAATGCTGGACCATGGTCAGGTCGCGGGTTTCGCCGCGATCGTTCTTGAGCGTTGCCACCACCTCGTTGATGGTGAACGTTCCTTCGCGAATCCGGTCCACTGTCCAGGAACCCGTCGTAACGAAGGGAACCATGATCCGGTGCTCGAACCTGCCTTCCGGAACCGTGCCGAGCGTTTCCCCGGCTTTGACCACGTCACCGGACTTCACCTTGGGTTCAAACGACCATTTGCGGTTCTGGTCGAGAGCATTGGTGAGCACCCCGCGCGGCAGGAAGAAGCCGTGCTCGGCCGCAATGTCGGCCAGCGGGTTCTGCAAGCCGTCAAAAACCGTGCTGAGCAGGCCCGGGCCCAGAGCAACCGACAGCATCTCGCCGCTCTGGATCACCTTGTCACCAACGCGCACGCCCGCAGTGCTTTCGAACACCTGCGCTTCAGCGGACTTTCCGCGCACGCGCAGCACTTCGGCCTTCAGGTATTCCCGCGGCTTTCCATCACGTTCGGGACCATGGGGGATAATATAGACCACCTCGTTCTTGATCAGAGGGGCAGAGCCGAGCGGAGACAGTGTGACGAGATCGTCCTGCACGGCGACGATTTCCGCGGTCGGTTCGGGCAACTGAACATGGCTCGTCATGAAGGAGCTCCCTCAAGGGCAGAAGTGAAGTCTGAGAAAAGGTCCGGCCGGCCGGCTTGACTGCCGTCGCCCGTCTCGCCGCCAAGGGCTGACGCCACGAGCGTGGCCAGCCGGGCACGTGCATCGGCCTCGTTGTAGCGCGACCAGCGTTCCACGATCACCCAGCGCAGCACGTAGATCGCAACGGCTTCGAAATCGAATTCATGCAGGTTGCCGTAATGGCCCATCTGCCGGAAGACCTGGGTGAGGACAAGGCGTTCCATGGCGATGTGATCGCCCACCTGCATCAGTTGGTGAGCCTCGCCCACCCACGGCATGAAATGGCCGAGCCCGAAGGCCGGGTCGCTCCAGTTGGCCTTGACCTGTGCGCACCAGCGGCCGAAGCCCCAGTTTTCGATATCTCCGGCGCTTTCCTGTCCGTCCCGGCGGCGGCGCAGCGCTGCAATCAGCGTCCGCGTTTCCATGCGTGCCCCGACAAGATGTTGCAGATCCGGATAGGCAGCCAGATCGGCAAGAACCTTGTTTGCCCGCCGGATCACATCGATGTCGCGATCATAACCGGCAACACCGGCCCAGGCCGTCACCTCCACCATCTCGCGCAGCAGGCTCGCATGCGCGGGCTCCAACATTGACAGCCGCTGCTTCAACCGGAACCCCGAGATCGGCACGTCCTTGCGCGAGAACAGCTTGCCAAGATGGGGCAGGCTGGACACCAGCGCGATATATTGGTGCGGCCGGCTCATGTCAGCGCAGTACCCCTTCCATCACCGCTCTGAGACGCGGTTGCAGGTGCCGCTTCAACAGTGTCGCGATCGCTTCTTCGGTCAGATCGATGGAAACGTCCCTGTCGGTCAACTTCACCTTGATGCCGTCAAAGCCCGGTGCGGTGGAGAAGGTGACCCCTTGCCGCAACACTTCGCCCGCAAGTGCAATCACGAAGTGGGTGAGGGTTCCCGGCTCGACCGCCTCGGGCGATTGCTTCAACTCCTCGAAGGTGACGACCTTCTCCGGCAGGACGATCTCCATCGGCTCAGCGTCGCTGACCGACGCATTGTCCTTTGCGTTGGCGGCCATCGCCAGAATGAGGTTTTTCAGGAATTCCTGGTCGGCAAGTGTGGTTGCCACCAGCCGGCCGGCTTCCTGCTGGATGCGGTCGCCCAGCTCGTTGCGCAGGCTGAGGACTAGATCGCGCGCGGCAACCTTCAGCCCGTCTTCCGTCGCCGCCTTTTCCCTGGCCGCTTCCGCTCTTGCATCAGCCAGCAGGCTGTCCGCCTTCTGCCTTGCTTCCTCAACGATCGTTTCCGCCTTTTCCCTGGCCTTGGCCAGGATGGCATCCCCCTCCGACTGGCCCGCGGCCACGCCTTCGGACTTCAGCCTTTCGATAAGCGCCTGGACACCGGCACCAGCGGCGTTCTCCAGGTCGTCTGCTGCGTCATGTTTGGACATTGCCGCCTCCTGTTCCTTCTGGCCCTAAGCGGGGATCGAGCCGGACAGGACCAGCGCGAAGACGAGAGCAAAGACCGAAAAGCCTTCCAGCACCGCCGCCGGAGCGAGGGAAATGCCGAAGATTTCCGGCTTGGCCTTTGAGGCATGAATGGCCGAGGCGAGCACCTCGCCCTGGCGAATGCCGGTGTAGAGCATGGTGACGCCGGACAGGAGGCCGATGCCGAAAAGCGCGGCGCCATTGGCTGCATCAATGGTGGGCTGCTGCAACGAGAACATGATCACGATGCCGTAGATCACCTGGGACGACGGCATCAGCGAAACACCGATGAAGCGGCCGTAACCACCGTCGCTGTCCAGCATGGCGCCGATCGCGGCGCTACCGCCAAGGGCGCAGCCCCAGGCGCTGCCGATGGCGCCGAGGGCGACCGGCGCGAACAGCCCAAACCAGCCGAGAGCCACAACGAATTCGTTCACAGGCGTGTCTCCTCTTTCTTGAACGGACGGAAAGGCGTGCCCTCGTCCTTCAAACCCCAATTGAAAAATTCAATGACATTCAGACGCAGGCCATGCACGCAGCCGGCGATCAGCCCCAGCCCGATATTGATGGCGTGCCCGAGCACAAGAACCGCGATGGCGATCAGCAGACCGACGCCAGGAACCGCGTGGTTGAGCTGGCCCGAGAGCGAATTGATGGTTTCGGCAAGCGACGCTGCCGCAAGCCCCAGCGCAAACAAGCGCATGTAGCTGAGAACATCAGAGAAAATGTTGACGATACGGGCCAGCGAGGCGAGGCCATCAAAAACCCTGAGGCCGCCGGTCTTGAGCGATGTCACCTTGCGGTCGCTGCCGAAGATGCCGACCAGTAGAAGCCCAGCAACCACCGCGCCCGGGCCGGCAACCGCAACGGAAGTGCCCTGCCCCAGAAACGTTGCCAGGCCACCGAGTGCCACCAGACACCAGCCGACAGGCTGCAGGCGACCGCTCAGGCTCGTTTCGTGCCAGGCGCGCATCAGGTTGGCAATGACGATATGGGTCACGCCGATGGTCAGCGTGATCTTCATCATCGTGTCCACGTCTTTCAGATGCAGCACCTTCAGGCGCGCGAGAAACGTTCCTTCGGGAGGCGCGACACCGAAGTAGCTACCCGTTGCCACGCCGAAGGCCGCCGTCGAGATCATGAGCCAGACGGACATCCGGAACATGCGCCGGCCCAACGCCGAACCTTTGAAGCGCGCCCGGAACAGGTACAACAGCAGAAGAAGAAGCAGGCCATAGCCCGCGTCCGTCATGATCATGCCGAAGAAGATCACGAAGGAAACATAGACGATTGCCGAAGGGTCCCACCCCCTGTAGCCGGGGGTCTGATAGAATTCGACCAGATCCTCCCCCGCTTCCAGTGCCGGGCTGTTGTCGAGAAGCGTGGGCGGCGCATCGGCCTCTTCGACATCCGTCACCAGCAGGGCGATGCCGAGACTGTCCGAAAGCGTGCGGACCTCCGCAACCTGGTCCCGCCGCGCCCAGGCCTGAAGCACGAAGACCTGTTCGGTGTCCGCTGTTTCGAGCGACGCCCTGTGGCGGGCGGAATGGTCGCGGGCGGCGGCAAGGTTCTGCGCCAGCACGAACCGCCATTTGGTGAGAGCCTGACGCTGCAGTTCCAGCTCTTCCAGTTGAATGGTCGCATCTTCATGTTGACGCCGAAGCACCGAGAGCGCCTCGGCCCCCACGTGAACGCGCGGCACCGGCATGGCATTTGCCGCCGGTTCTTCCGGAGAAAGCAACACGATGTAGCTGCGGTACTTGTCGCGGTGGACGATCTCCAGGATCTTGTCGGAAGGTTCGATCAGCTTGATCTTGGCGTTGGGCACCACGTAGAACCACAGCCGGTGCTCGCCGATTTCGGCCAGGTCGGAAAAGCTGAATTCACCCCAGGGCTCCACATCCTGAATGCGCTGATCAAGGCGCGCCACCCGGTCTTCGCAGTCACGGAGCGCCTTGCGGTTGGCAAGCGTCTTTTCGACCACCTTTTCCAGGTCAAAGTCGTCAAGATGGGTGACAGGACGACGCTGCGCCTTGCTGTCCATGAGCCAGCGCAGGGCTTCGCTCGCCTCGCGCCCCCGGCCTGCGGGAACGGCTTCCAGTTCCTTTTGTGCCGATGTCAGGGGAATCAGATGCAGGGCGCCGAATTCCTGCGTGGCTTCCAGCACCTTGTCCTTGTCCTCAAGGATGCCGACCAGATTCACCTTGACGAGCGGGACGATGGTCATAGTTCGGCCACCGAGGTTTCAGCGCCGCGCGCTGCCGTCTTGCGTTTGGAGATCTTGGCACGGACCACGGCATCGCGTTCCGCGTCCGCCAGGGCCATGCGGATTTTCTTGATGTTGCGTTCCGCCTGCGGGATCAGCACCTTTTCGAACAGGTTGACCCGGCGAGAGATAACCGCTTCGGCCTCGATCAGCCGGGCAATACGCTCCTTGGCAATCTCCCGCTCCTTGTTGAGCCGCAACAGTTCCTGCATGCCTGTGACATAAGGGTCGACCCAATGCGGGCGCGCCAGACGGGAATAGGCTTTCGTCTCGACCTCGATATCTTCCAGGACCGGCAACCGGGTGCCGGAGAGGTTCTGCTCGCCGACGACGGCCTGCTTCAACACCACCAGCCCTTCCAGCGGGACATGCTTGTTGGCCATCATTGGCAGGGACCGCGCAAGAGCGTTGAAGCGCTCCTCATACTCCGCCTCGAGGCGGACGGCTGCTTCCTTCGCCTTGGCGCGCTCGGCCATGATCTGGAGCCTCTTCAGCTCAAGAGACGGCAGGAAGCGCTTGTATTCCGAGAGCTGTCCGCTTTCCCGGGCCAGAGACGACTTGTTGAGGGCCAGTCTTGCCATCAGGCAGCCTCCTCGTCAGACGCTCCGCCGGCAGGTTTGCTTTTCGGGAAATACTTGTCGATCAGCCCCTGCTTCATCAGCAGCTGTTCCGGCTGGAAGCATTCGGCAAGCGTCTGCCAGCACAGGTCGAGCGCCTCCTCCAAGGGCATTGCGACATTGATATCCATGAAACGCCGCCGGAAAAGGCCGCCAAACTTCAGAAGCTGGTGGTCGTATTCCGACAATTCGAACGCCATGGACTGCTTCTGCTCCGCATCGCGTGCGCCGGAATAAAAGCGGATCATGGTGTTCATGATCTGGTTGTGATCCTCACGCGTCACTTTGCCGATCACATGCTGTTTCAAACGGGACAGCGAGCCGAAGGGATCCAGAACGCCGCTGTGCAGATAGAACTGGCCTTCGGTGATGTAACCGGTGTTGTCCGGCACCGGATGGGTGACGTCATTGCCCGGCATGGTCGTGACCGTAAGGATGGTGACAGAGCCTGAGCCCTTGAAATCGCAGGCCTTTTCATAACGGCGAGCCAGCTGGGAATAAAGATCGCCCGGATAACCCCGGTTGGCGGGCACCCGCTCCATCGCAATGGAGACTTCCTTCATGGCATCTGCGAAGGCGGTCATGTCGGTGAGCAGCACCAGAACGCGCTTGCCTTCCTCAACGGCGAATTTTTCCGCAACCGCAAGGGCCATGTCCGGAACCTGCAGACGCTCGACCACCGGATCGGACGCCTGGTTGATGAACATGACCGTGCGCGGGAAAACGCCCGCATCCTCGAACTGCTGCCGGAAAAAGGCATAGTCATCGAAGATCAGCCCGAGGCCGCCGAACACCACGATATCGGCATCTGCCTGGATGCCGATACGTGCCAGAAACGGGTTATAGGGTTCGCCGGAAACCGAGAAGATCGGGATCTTCTGACTTTCCACGAGGCAGTTGAAGATATCGATCATCGGCACATCTGTGCGGATCATGCGCGAGGCAAGCACGCGCTTCATCGGGTTGGCGGACGGTCCGCCGATCGGGACGGAAGGGTCGCTGGACAGATCCGGGCCCCGGTCAATCGGCTGCCCCGCACCGTCGAACACACGGCCCAGGATATTGTCGGAATAGGTGACCTTGGCCGGCTCACCCAGAAAGCGTACGGACGAATTGTTGGCGAGGCCCTTGGTACCGGAATTGACCTGCAGCGAAACCATGTCCCGGTCGATGTTGATGACCTGTGCGAGAGACGTCGCACCATCGCCTGAATCGACCAGTGCCAGATCACCCAGGCACGGGCGCCCCTCCGACTCGCTCTTCGTAGAAGACACCTGAATGCGAATGATATCGCCAACGATATCGACAATCCGTGTGTGGGAGACCAGCATTAACGCCCCCTTGGGAAGGAAATTAACTCACATCGGGCCAAACCCGTTCTGCTGCAACGCAAACCATCTTAGGCGGGTTTTTCGGTCCCACACAACCTGAACTGTTGCCCGGCACCCAACTTGCTTCAACCAAAATGAAGTTAAGAGAGAAATGATTGCGTTCGTATGACTTGCATCAAAGTGCTCATGCCAGAGGCAGCAGGCCTACTCCCGCATTGCCGCAACCCCATTTCACTTGCGTTAACGGCGGGTCGACTTCGCTGTTCCGCTTAATTCCGGCATAAGCCCAGGGGAAAGCAGCATTCAGGAAGACGTGCTGTTGCGCTGCACAAATTTAAAGCAACTTTCAAACGGTCCACCTGATATTCTACCTATATATTGGAATATCAATTCTCCATTTTCCCAATCATTCTTCATGATCTTTTCTTTTTCACGATCACGCGCCTTCCCGCCAATATTGTTCTTCAGTCATCTGAATTTTTTCCCAAGAGGAAGATTTTTAAGCATGCGCAAAACCACCCGGATAGGTTTAAGGCCAGTTGTATTCGCCATTTTTTCTTCACTTTTGTTAAAATGTGATATTTTTTAGGCAAAGCGCTTTGAAATTTCCCGACATCCGGTTGCACAACCTATGCCGGTAACCCGGTCGCATTGCTGGCGGCCTTGGAGGAAAAGTTGACGGACCAAGTGACTGATCACGCCCTGGAACTGCCTTCATCGTCCAATTCATCCAAGAAATCCCAAACAGGCCGGCACGCCAATGGCGCGGATAGCGCGGCGAAAAGACCCGAGGACCGCAGCCCTCCGGTACGCAGCGACATCGGCACGATCCTCCTGCACTGGACGCTGGTTATCGCGATCGTCACCAGCCTGCTGACCGGCATGCGCCTGTCGGCGGATGCGGAACACGCCTGGTTCTCCAAACTTTTCGAACCGATCCTGCCACAGGGTGAAATCTGGACCTGGCACTATGTGTCGGCGATATTCGTTCTGGCGGTTATCTTTGCCTATGCGGCCTATATGACGCTTGGCCGACTGAAACGGCGCATTTCCTCCAAGAAGATCGTTGTTCTGACGCTTCCCGCCAGCACCAAGCTGCGCCTGGCCGCGGTCAACGTCATCGCCTACTGGATCCTGTTCGGGGCCGTGCTCACCCTGTCGGCGACGGGCGTCCTGCTTTATATCGGTCATGGTGGCATCTGGGTGACCGTGCATTACACGGCCGCCCTCGTGGTGCTGACCTATATCGTTGCCCATGTGGTGCTGCATTATTGTTATGGCGGCGTTGCACAGTTGCTGCGGCTGTTCCGTCCGCAAGCGCTGCGCCGCTTCCCGGGGATGAGCCGTCACCCGCTGGCCCTGGCGACTGCCCTGGGCGCAATCGTGCTTGTTGGCGCTGTCAGCCTCGATTTCGGCACACGCGACAGCCTTGTCGTGGCCAAGGGCACCACCCTGCCGGAGCTGGACGGCACGCTGGACGATCCGGTCTGGCAGGACGCGACCCCTGTTTTCATCCGAACACAGCAAGGCTCGAACCTGGACGGAACGGGAGAATCCACCGTCGAAGTACGTGCCGTTCAGGTGGGGGACAAGATCGCGTTTGCCTTCCGCTGGGAAGACAAGAACCGGTCGTTGAAGCGGCATCCGCTGATCAAGCGTGAAGACGGCTGGCACATGCTGAACAACCGGGCCGACATTTCCGACGAGACCGCCTATTACGAGGACAAGTTCTCGGTTGCCTTTTCCACCACCGACACCTTTGGTGGCGGCGGTGCCACCCACATGGGCCCGAAGCCTCTGAGTGACAAACCAGGCGCTTTCAATTACCGCGGCCTGCACTATACGACCGATGGCAGCCTGGTGGACGTGTGGCAATGGAAAGCGGCGCGCGGCGGCATGCTGGGGCGCGTCGACGACATGCACTTCGCAACACCCGTGGAACCGAACGAAGCCCAGGCTGCCGGCAAGAGCCGCTACAGCGCCGGCTACAATCCCGACGAAGGCAAGGCATTCTACGTCTACAACTACATCGGCGATCCCGTGACCCATTATCATGGGACGGTCGGCGTGCACCGGCTTCCGATCGACCACAAGAAAATGACGTCGTTGATGGGCACCATCGATCTGTCCACCGAAGCGATCGAAGACGAGGGGTCGCAGTGGTGGATGTTTGAAAACGAAAGCGTGCCGTACTCGCCGGAAAAGGACGCGGAAATCCCGGTCGGAACGGTCATTCCAGGTGTACTCATCCAGGGTGAATATTCCGGCAGCCGGGCAGATCTGCTGGGTGGATCCAGATGGCAGGACGGCCACTGGACACTTGAAGTCGTCCGGAACATGGACACCGGCCAGAGCCAGGACCTTGCCATGAAGGATGGTCTCTTCATGTGGGTCTCTGCGTTTGACCACAACCAGACGCGCCACACCCGCCATTCCCGTCCCGTGCGGCTGACCTTCAATTGAGGCCTGCCCTTCCCGTCTTTCCTGTCTTTTCCGGACGTTTCTTTCAACGGATGTAATCACCCATGTCGAAAAGCACCTGTACGGTCACCATCAACGGGAAGGCCATCAAGGCCAATGTCGGCGACACGCTGATCGACGCCGGGCTTGGCGGACGCCTCGTCATCCCGCACGACTGCTGTTCCGGCCAATGCGAAACCTGCCGGGTACGCGTTTTGAGCGGGCAGATCGACGACATGGGCACCCGGGAAAAGGACACCGTGCTCGGATGCCTTTCCGTTCTGGAAGGCGATGCCGAGATCGCCTATGACCCGGTGCCGCTGGTGAAGACCACAAAGGGAACGGTGGAAAGCATTCGGCCGATCAAGGACGGGTACCTGGAAGTTCGGGTCAAGACGGCGCGGCCCGTGCCCTGGCTGCCAGGGCAATATCTGCGCGCGACCTTTGCAGGATATCCGCCGCGCGACTACAGCCCGACAACCCCGCTCAACCTGGATGCGGAAGAGAATGTCCTTGTGTTTCACATCAAGGTCTACCCGGACAGCATCGTATCGTCGAAGCTGGGCAAGGAAATTGCCAAGGGACATGCCGTCAAGCTGCGTGGCCCGTTCGGCAATGCGTTTTTGCGACGGCAGCAGAACCCGATCCTGCTCACCTCGACCGGAACCGGGTTCGCACCGATCTGGTCGATTGCCGTTGCAGCGAGCCTGGGCCAGACCGGCCGTGAAATCCGCATCATTGCCGGGTCGAGAACCCGGGACGGGATCTACATGCGCGACGCGGTTCGCTGGCTGCAAGGCCGGGGCATTCCGATCACCCTGACGGCAGGCGATGGCGACGACGAGACGGTGCGCAAGGCGCGCCCGCATGAACTGGTCGGACAACTTACGCCCGATCACGTCGTCTATTCGGCCGGTGCGCCGTCACATGTCGACGCCATGCGGGAGATCGCGCTAGGCGCAGGGGCAACCTTCTACGCTGATCCGTTTTTTGTGGCGGAAGAAGAGAGCGGCCTGCTGGCCCTTGCTGGAAACCTTATCCGAAAGGCATCCGCTCCGTTTACCTCGGCTTCCGCAGACTGACACCAGGGCGCTACACCAGCCTCTCCTGAGAGCGAGCGGTCTTGCCGGACTATTGCGCGGCGGTTGTCAAAGACCGTTCGCCGGCATAGATCAGCTCTTCGGTACTGGCGACAGGCATGGGTCTGCCCAGATAGTAGCCCTGCGCTTCCGTGCAGCCGATTTCGGTCAGCATGTCGAGAAGCTGCTTGGTCTCCACACCTTCGGCGGTGGTGGTCATGTTGAGATTGTTGGCCAGTTCGATGACCGCTTTCACGATGGAAATGGAATCGTCCGAATAGGCCATCGACCGGACGAAGGACTGGTCGATCTTGATCTTGTCGAACGGGAACCGGCGCAGGTAGCTGAGCGAGGAATAGCCGGTTCCGAAATCGTCCATGGACACTTTCACGCCCAGCGACTTGGCCTGGCGCAGCGAATCCAGAACATCTTCTGAATCGGTCAGAAGCACGCTTTCGGTCACTTCCAGTTCGAGACGGTCGGCCTTGAGACCCGTTTGGGTCAGGGCATCGATCAGCACCGGACCAAATGCGTGGCCGCGCAGCTGCCGGGGTGACAGGTTGACCGCGACCCTGAGGTGGTCCGGCCAATTGGACGCGATCCGGCATGCTTCCTTCAATACCCATTCGCCCAACTGGATGATCAGGCCGGTATCTTCGGCAAGCGGAATGAAATCAGCCGGAGAAACCATGCCCCGTGTCGGATGGTTCCAGCGCACCAGCGCCTCGAAGCCGGACACCCGGTCGTCCACGAGCGTGTATTGCGGCTGGAAATAAAGCTCCAGTTCGCCATTGGCGACCGCGGTCCTGAGGTCGGTGATAAGCTCTCGCCGGTCGTTCACGGCCGTGCCCATGTCCTGCTCAAAGAAGCGGTAGGTATTGCGACCGTCTTCCTTGGCCCGGTAGAGCGCAAGGTCTGCCTGCTTGAACAGTTCGTCGCCTGCAGTGCCGTCGGCCCTGGCAATTGTGATGCCGATGCTGACGCCGATTACGAGTTCATGATCGGTGATCTGGAACGGTTGGGAAATCTCCCAGATGACCGACTGCGCCAGTTCCTCGACATCAGCAAGCCTGCACGGCAGACCGGTGAGGATCGCAAATTCGTCGCCGCCAAGGCGGACAACAACGTCCTTTCGGCCGATGAGGGCGCGCAGACGCTCCGCCACCTGCCGCAAGAGCTCGTCGCCAATCGGATGCCCAAGGCTGTCGTTGACCGTTTTGAACTCGTCCAGATCGAGGCACAGAATGGCAAACTCGCCCCCCTTGACCAGTTGCTGGTTCAACAGCATGTCCAGCTGGTCCCGGAATTCGATGCGGTTTGGCAGCTGTGTCAGAAGGTCGTGACGCGCCAGGAACGCCAGCCGGTCACGGGCTTCCTGCCGCTCGGTGATGTCTTCGGATATCGCCACCCAACCACCTTCCGCCAGCGGCTGGCGGGTGGTCAGGACGATACGGCCCGAGCGGATCTTCACCATTTCGGTGCTTTGCGAGCCACCTGAATACCTGTGATCTCCGATCCGGGAATCGTGCAGAGCCATGTCACCGGTTTCAACGGCATCAACTTTCTGCAGCGTTGCGAGCTGAGCAGCCGTCATACCCGACTTTATCCTGCCCGGCTCGACTTCGAACAATTCGGCGTAGCGCTGGTTCGAAACAATCAACCTGCCATCGACGTCGAACATGCACAGACCGTGCGACATGTTGTTGAGAGCAGCATCAAAGAGGACGTTCTGCTCGCGCAACTGGGCTTCCTGAGAGCGCAGGATGGAGTTCTTTTCGTGCACGCGTTCGCGCAAGGCGTCGCGCTCCTTGACGGATCGTTGCAAGGAAACGACCGATCTGGCGATGTCACCGACTTCGTCCAGCCGCTCGGTTCCAACCACCTTGCTTTCGAAGTCGCCCGCTGCAATGCCGGTCAATACGCGCGTGATCTTGGTCAGCGGCCGGGTAATCTGCCGCGACATGAGAAAGGCGACAGCAGCGAAAGCCACCAGCGCGATCAGTCCGAACAGGAACAGCCGCCGGAGCAGCTTTGCTTCTTCTTCGGTGCCGATACGGATCAGTTTGTTCTGGATTTCGGTCAGCGCCGCGATGGGGGTCAGCGCACAGACAGTCATGGGAACGACAGGAACACCGCATTCGATGACATGCTCACCGTCCAGGGTGATGTTCGGCGTTTCTTTCGAGCGGGTGAGATCCGAATAGTTTCCGGTGAAATTCGCCGTGGAAATGATCTGATCGTCGAAAACGATCGCCATTTCGAAGGAATTGATTTTTGCCAGATCCGCCAGGAGCGGCTCTTCCGGCCGCAGCCAACGTTGCGCGACAAGTCCGCCGATCACATAGCCGAAATCATCAAAAACCGGGACAAACGCGATCTGAGACACTTCATTGTCCCGATCGCCCGGCACAAAAACACCCGTTTCGGACTTCGGCAAAACGCCGGAGTAGGTCAGCTTCTCTCCCGGAAAGCTGTCCTTCAGCGACTTGGCGACCTCGTTGAAGAAGCTCAGACCCTGCATCTTGGACCCCAGTTCGACGAGGTCCGCAGAATAGGAGGAGGCGCCGATCACATGGCCTTCCTCATCCAGAACGACGATGCCGTCCACATCCGCCAGTTTCGCCGCCGGGCCGAGCAGTTCCGACATGGCCACGACATTGCGTGACTCAACGGCCTTGGCGGTATCCACCCTCTCCGACAACGCATTTATGCGCCGAAGCCTGTCCTGAAACAGGAACTCCATGCGGGTCCCGGCAAGCTTCACGTCGGCGGACAGGGTTTCCACAAGACGCGCGCGGGAAAGCTCCAGAAGCTCGGCCTCCTGACGCTGCATGCTGTCTTCAAGCTGGAAAGCCACCAGTCCGATAAGACCGGCAAATGCACACACCGCCGTGAAAACGGCGCCGTATGTATAATGCCAGAGAAGGGACGAGTGACGGATCATGTGGACCAATTGGGTTATCTACCGACGGGTACGCCACCGTAGTTACTGATCAATGTGTGAGCCTGACCCGACTGGGCGTAGTCGATGAAGGCCTTCATCTCATCGTCCAGCGTGCCTTCCTTGTAGATCAAGGCGAGGGTTACCGAACTCGGGTAGCCCGGATCAGTCGGATGGTGACCATCGATCTTGAGGACCGACAGTCCGTCTTCAAGCGGCTTCGAATAAGGACCGAAAGCAATCGCGCCTTCGACTTCGCGCGCGCTGGAAATTGCTTCCTGGGTGGTAAGGGCCGTTTTCGAGCGCGGCGAGAACTCCATATCCGCCCAGCCCGGCATCGACGATTTCAAAACCTGCAAGGTGCTGTCCGCGTCTTCGCGGCGGACGAGGCGGACACGCAGATCGGCACCGCCCAATTCGGACCAATTGACTATTTCACCGGAATACAGCTTGACCAGTTCTTCGCTGGTCAAAGCATCGATACCGGTAGACGGGTGCGTGAAGATTGCGCTGGGTATTTTTGCAATCGGCAGATAAACGAGGCCGAATTCCACCTCACTGTCCTTCAGGGGACGCGCGACCCGGCCCAGGCGCTCCGTGCCGGAGCTGACGGCGGCTATACCGCCACCCGAGCCAATGCTCGGTGGAATTTCAAGATTGATATCGGGACGATTCTCGACAAAGCCCGCACCAATTTCCTGAAGCATTTCAAGGCCATCACCCGTGCCTACTACTTTTAGCGGGCCCTGTGCCGACGAAACTTCAGTGTGTAAGAAAAAAGTGCAAAGGGACAATGCCAAGGCAAAAGCCAAACTACGCATTTTTATCACCCAAAAATTGACGGTACTATCTAGAGTGACATATTCAAGTTAATTAAACGCTAAACCCCCGCGATAAATTACAATAAATGTGTAGTCTAATTAAAGTAATGAAATAAAAGCAAAATAATCCTGAAATTAAAATTCGATCTGATTTGGGCAATATTTTCCTAGTAGGAATAATTTACCGACTTAGCAAATTTGTTCACCCAATAAATTGACCGGTAAACATGACCTGACTACCACCAAGAAAGATGTATTCGATACAACCTTAGATTTTCTTTTCGCACAAACATCAAGTTGCATGATTTATGCTGCAGGGTAGATTCACTGCTGATCAACGCTTACATCGAATTCGGGTAGCGAGAAAATTTACAACCTCATGCTTGCGCAAAACTTGCCGATTGGATTTTCGACCCTGTCAGCGGTGGGCAACAGGGCCGCTATTCAACAAACCAGCGGCGCGGCGCTGGCCCTCACTATCAGCTCTACATCAACCATCACCGGTTCCATCGCGACGTCTGCCTTGGTGTGCGCAACGTCAATACAATCCAGCAGGAGGGAAACTGCCCTGGCACCAAGCGCGCGCCGGTCCTGCCGTATGGTTGTAAGTGCCGGGACATAAAACTCCGACAGCTCGATATCATCGAACCCGACGACGGAAATATCTTCCGGAACGCGGACACCGTTTGCGGTCAGGGTCGAAATCAGCCCGAAGGCAACCTGGTCCGACGCACAGAAAACCGCTGTTGGCCGATCGTTCATCTCCAGGATCCTCTCACCGGCCATCCGGCCGGATTCCAGGGAAAAGTCGCCCCGGATGATCCATTCCTCACGGGCAGGCAGCTCCAGCCTTGCACGTTCGGCCAGCATGCCTTCGCGCCGGGCATGCGTCAGAACATTTTCCTGCGGACCTGTGATATGGGCAATCTTGCGATGGCCAAGGTCATACAGGTGCCGGACGGCCAGTTGCGCCCCGCGAACGTTGTCACTGCGCACGGAAGGCAACGCGACGTCGTGCGCCCATTCACACGCAAAGACGATCTTGCCGGAGACGCCGTTGTCTTCGAACAGCTGCAATTCCTGGTGGGAGATTGCTCCGTCCAGACAGATCATGCCGTCGATCTGGGCGTCCAGAAAGTAGTCGACCACGTGTTTACCACTCGTGGCATGGTCCTTGGTATCGGCGATCAGGACGGAATAGTCACGGTTGCCGAAGGAGGCACTTATCCCGGCCAGGATCTGGGAAAAGAACGGATTGCCGAGGTTTGGCACCAGAACCAGGATGGCTCCGGCCTGCTGGGTGCGCAGGTTACGCGCAGCACGGTTGACCCGGTAACCGGTAGAGCGGATCGCCGCGAAGACAATGTCGCGGGTTGCCTCTGTCAAAAGTTCAGGATTGCTCAGCGCCCGGCTGACTGTTGCGGTCGATACGCCCGCCTCTTTGGCAACATCTTGAATTCGTGCTATTTTCTGGGCCAAGGCCTTCTCCGGTATTTCTCTTTTTTGAGCCTGGGCGCCTGCCGCCACGACGGCCGGTTCGTCCTCGGAACTGTCTGATCCGACATTCCGGGTTGACACAAGACCGTTTCCCGAGAATGATGAATGTAATCGATTACATATAGCATACAATAAAATGTAATCGATTACAAAATGCGGTGGAGGCCGCATGGTGAGGACAATCGGACAATTCACGTTCGATGGGAGGAAATGATGAAAGCACTACGTGCAGTTTTTGCAGCAACGACCGCCCTTTGTGCAGCAACGGCCGCGAATGCGACCGACCTGGAAGTTACCCACTGGTGGACTTCAGGCGGCGAAGCGGCTGCGGTTGCCGAATTCGCAAAGGCATTTGACGCGACCGGCAACAAGTGGGTTGACGGTGCGATTGCCGGTTCCGGCGGCACAGCCCGCCCGATCATGATCAGCCGTATCACCGGCGGCGATCCGATGGGCGCAACACAGTTCAACCATGGCCGCCAGGCAGAGGAACTGGTGGAAGCCGGACTGATGCGCGACCTCACGGACATTGCAGAGGAAGGTAACTGGAAAGAAGTCATCCATCCCTCCAGTCTGCTCGACAGCTGCACGCTGGATGGCCGCATCTATTGCGTTCCGGTCAACATTCATTCGCAGCAGTGGCTCTGGCTGAACAACAAGGTGTTCGAGGACAACGGCCTGGCGGTTCCGACCAACTGGGACGAATACGCTGCCGCAGCACCCAAGCTTCAGGAGGCGGGCATCGTGCCGCTGGCCATGGGGCAGCAGCCCTGGCAGACGACACTGGCGTTCCAGGTGCTTCTCACCGCGCTCGCCGGACCTGAAGCCTATACGAAGATCTTCGGCGAGAAGGATGCAGAGCTTGCCGGCAGCGAGGAAATGGCAAAGGTCTTCCAGGCCGCCGCGACTGCTCGCGACATGTCCAAGGACTCCAACGTCCAGGGCTGGAACGATGCCACCACCATGGTCATCACCGGCAAGGCCGCAGGCCAGATCATGGGTGACTGGGCGCAGGGTGAGTTCCAGGTCGCCAACCAGGTTGCCGGCGAGGACTACACCTGCCTGCCCGGCCTTGGCGTCAACGAGGTCATCATGACCGGCGGCGACGCGTTCTACTTCCCGAAAGTGGACGACCCGGCCATCACCGAAGCCCAGGGCGAACTGGCAAAGGTCATGCTTTCCCCGGAAGCCCAGGTTGCCTTCAACCTGAAGAAAGGCTCGCTGCCAGTGCGTGGCGACGTCGATCTGGCGGCTGCAAACGACTGCATGAAGAAGGGCCTCGACATCCTGGCCAAAGGCAATGTCATCCAGTCTCCGGACCAGTTGATGTCTGCCGACAGCCTGACCCAGGTGAACGACCTCTTCGTCGAGTTCTTCAACAACCCGTCCATGACCGCTGAAGACGCACAGTCGATGTTCGCGTCGATCGTCGGCAACGCCGACTAACAGCGGAAAAAGGCCCGCCGCCCGCGCCGCACGGTCCCAACTTTACCGGGACAGCGGCCAGGCGGCGTCCTCCAGCCCTGCGCGCGCCGGCGCGCAGGGAACGCCCGACATCACCCTGGACGTCTCGACAAGGAAGTTTTCGGCATGGCCGCAGCTACGCGCCCCGCGAGGTGGCATCGGAACATCAGCGCCAAGGTGGCCGCGGTTCCGATGATCATCACCGCCGTGGTGGTCTTCATCGGCGGAACCGCCTGGACGGTTCTTTATTCCTTCACCAACTCCAAGCTCCTGCCGCGTGAGAAATTCGTCGGCCTTGCCCAGTACGACCGGCTGTGGAGCAGCAGCAAGTGGCTGATCTCCATCGAGAACCTGGCCATCTACGGAGCTTTCTCGCTGATTTTCTCGCTGCTGATCGGCTTCATGCTGGCGGCCCTGCTCGACCAGAAGATCCGGTTCGAGGACACGTTCAGAACAATCCTGCTCTATCCCTTCGCGCTCAGCTTCATCGTCACGGGTCTTGCCTGGCAGTGGATTCTCAATCCCGACTTCGGCATCCAGCACGTGGTGCGCAGCCTCGGCTGGGAGAGTTTCAATTTCGACCCGCTCTACAATCCCGAGATCGTCATCTATGGCATCCTCATAGCCGGCCTTTGGCAGGGAACCGGGCTGATCATGTGCCTGATGCTGGCTGGTCTTCGGGGGATCGACGAGGACATCTGGAAGGCCGCCAAGATCGACGGCATCCCGATGTGGAAGACCTATCTGTTCATCGTCATTCCGATGATGCGCGGCATCTTCATCACCGCAATCGTGCTGATCGCCTCCGGCATCATCAAGGTCTACGACCTGGTCGTTGCCCAGACCGGTGGTGGGCCCGGCATCTCTTCCGAAGTTCCGGCGAAATACGTCTATGACGCCATGTTCCTGTCGCAGAACCTCGGCCAGGGCTTTGCCGCCTCCACCATGATGCTGCTGACGGTCGTCATCATCGTCGTTCCCTGGGCCTATCTCGAATTCGGAGGCAAGCGCAAATGACCAAGACGCCCCACCTCCTCAATGGCTCGATGAAATACGATGCCGGCCCGGCCGAAGCCGGCCCCGACCGGGCACTCCGCCACGGCGACGGCACGCCATCCGGCAGCCGGATGGTCGAAGGCCCCGCTGGCCGCAAGCCGCGCAAGGCGCTGTCCCGCAGGAACATCCTGATTTACGGCACGCTGATCGTCGTCTGCCTCTATTACCTGCTGCCGCTCTACGTGATGATCGTCACCTCGCTGAAAGGCATGCCGGAGATCCGGCTTGGCAACATCTTCTCACCGCCGGTGGAGATCACCTTCCAGCCCTGGGTGAAGGCCTGGGCGGAAGCCTGCACCGGCCTCAACTGCGACGGCCTGTCACGCGGCTTCTTCAATTCGGTCAAGATCCTGATCCCGTCCGTAATCCTGTCGATCGCGATTGCCTCGGTAAACGGATATGCGCTTGCCAACTGGCGCTTCAAGGGCTCGGAAACCTTCTTCACGATCCTGATCGTCGGGGCCTTCATTCCCTACCAGGTGATGATCTATCCGATCGTGATAATGCTGCGGGAAATCGGCCTTTACGGCAGCCTGACCGGGCTGGTGATCGTGCACACAATCTTCGGCATGCCGATCCTGACGCTGCTGTTCCGCAACTATTTCGCCTCCGTGCCGCAGGAGCTGTTCAAGGCGGCGCGCGTGGACGGGGCCGGGTTCTGGGCGATCTACTTCCAGATCATGGTGCCGATGAGCCTGCCGATCTTCGTTGTCGCCATGATCCTGCAGGTGACCGGCATCTGGAACGACTTCCTGTTCGGCGTGATCTACACCAAGCCGGACCTTTATCCGATGACGGTGCAGCTCAACAACATCGTCAATTCCACGCAAGGGGTGAAGGAATACAACGTCAACATGGCCGCGACCATTCTGACCGGCCTCGTTCCCCTCACCATCTACTTCATCTCCGGAAAACTCTTCGTGCGCGGCATCGCCGCCGGTGCGGTGAAAGGCTAACGAGACGACCCATGGAACCAAGTATCTCCATCAATAACCTTTCCCTGAGTTTCGGAAGCCTGGATGTTCTGAAGGATCTCAACCTCGATGTCGGCCAGGGTGAATTTCTCGTGCTGCTCGGCTCTTCGGGCTGCGGAAAATCAACCCTTTTGAACTGCATTGCCGGGCTGCTGGACGTGACCGGCGGGCAGATCTTCATCGGCGGGCGCAACGTGACCTGGGAGGAGCCTTCCCAGCGCGGGATCGGCATGGTGTTCCAGTCCTATGCGCTCTACCCGCAGATGACCGTTGCCGGGAATCTGAGCTTCGGCCTGAAGAACGCGGGCCTGCCCAAGGCGGAAATCCAGGAGCGGGTGAACCGGGCCGCAAAGGTCCTGCAGATCGAACCGCTGCTCAACCGCAAGCCGGCCGCCCTTTCCGGTGGCCAGCGTCAGCGTGCCGCCATCGGCCGGGCTCTAGTGCGCGATGCCGACGTTTTCCTGTTCGACGAACCGCTGTCGAACCTGGACGCCAAGCTGCGGGCGGACCTGCGGGTCGAGATCAAGCAGCTGCACCAGAAGCTGTCCAATACCATGATCTACGTCACCCACGACCAGATCGAGGCCATGACGCTGGCCGACCGGATTGCCATCATGCGTGGTGGCCAGATCCTGCAGCTAGCCTCGCCCAACGAGATCTACAACCGGCCGGCCAACAAGTATGTGGCCGAGTTCATCGGTTCGCCGACGATGAATTTCTTTGAAGGAGAGCTGGAAGAAGCCGGCGGAAACTACCGGTTCACATCAGGCGGAAAGACCTTCTCGCTTGACGGATACACCTTCCAGAACGGCCCACCTGCAGCAGGCGCTGCCTGGTTTGGCATCCGTCCGGAACACATGGTCAGCGGCGCGGAAGCAGACACCGCGCTCGTTCGGTTGGACGGGCAGGTGGAACTGGTGGAGCCGCTCGGTTCGGACACGCTTGTCCGCTTCACCTCCGGCGACCAGACGCTGTGGGTGCGCATGGACGGCCAGGCGAACATCCGGCACGGCGACGCAATCACGGTCGGGTTCGATCCCGCCCGCGCCAATCTTTTCGACAAAACCTCGGAATCCCGGCTCTAGGCCGGTCCTTAACCACTTCAGGACAATCAAGATGGATATTTCTTTCCAGCTCTATTCAGCCCGCGAATTCACCCCATGGGACGGCGTTCTCAAGCGGCTTGCGGACCTCGGCTATACCCAGGTCGAGGGGTTCGGCGGAAACTACGAGAACCCGGCGGCCTTTCGCGACATGCTCGATGCCCAGGGCCTCAAGATGCCGTCGGGCCATTTCTTTCCGATGGAGCAGTTCGAAGACGACCTCGCCAAGGTGATCAGTACTGCCCAGACCCTTGGCATGGAACGGATCTTCGTTCCCGCCGTGCCGCCCGAGCAACGCATTCCGGATGCGGCCATGTGGCAGTCCATCGCCGAGCGGCTGGAAGCCATCGGTCAAAAGATCCGCGATGCCGGCCTGCGGTTCGGTTGGCATAACCACGATTTCGAATTCAATGCCTGCGCCGATGGCCGCCTGCCGATGGACATCCTGATGGAGGCCGCCCCTTCCATCGAATGGGAAGCCGATATTGCCTGGATCGTGCGCGGCAATCAGGACCCGCTCGACTGGATCGAGAAATACGCCAGCCGCATCACCACGGCCCACGTGAAGGACATCGCGCCAGAGGGCGGATGTGCCGACGAGGACGGCTGGGCGGACGTCGGCCAGGGCACCATGGACTGGAAGGGCATCATGTCGGCGCTTCGCGGCGTCGGGGTCGATCTCTTCGTCATGGAACACGACAAGCCTTCCGACTTCGACCGTTTCGCCACCCGCTCCGTTGCGGCCTTCCGCACCTACTGAGGTAACCCCATGAGCAAGACACTTGGCATCGGCATCCTCGGATGCGGAAACATTTCGGCCGCCTACATGCGCCTCTCTCCGCTCTTCAAGGGCATCGAGGTGCGCGCCTGCGCAGACATCAATGAAGCTGCCGCAAAAGCACGTGCCGAGGAATTCGGCCTGAGAGCTGAAACCGTCGACGGCCTGCTGGGGGCAAGCGGTATCGACATCATCGTCAACCTGACGGTTCCGGCCGTTCACTACGAAGTCTCCAGACGCGTTCTGGAAGCCGGCAAGCATGTCTATTCGGAAAAACCGTTCGTGCTCAGCCTGGAAGAGGGCGAATCCCTTGCCGCGATTGCGAAGGAAAAAGGCCTCAGGGTCGGGTCGGCTCCCGACACCTTCCTGGGCGGAGCACACCAGCTTGCCCGGCACCTGATCGATAGTGACGCCATCGGCAAGGTGACGTCAGGCACCTGTTTCGTACAGAGCCCGGGCATGGAAATGTGGCACCCGAACCCGGACTTCTTCTTCCAGGCGGGTGGTGGCCCGATCCTCGATCTCGGGCCTTACTACGTTTCCAACCTGGTGCAGCTACTTGGACCGGTGAAGCGAGTCTGCGCAATGAGTTCCGCCGGATCTGAATATCGCACCATCACCTCCGAGCCGCGCAACGGCGAAAAGATCAAGGTGGAAACACCGACGACGATCCACGCGGTGATGCAGTTCCAGTCCGGAGCCCAGATCACCTATTGCGCCAGCTGGGACGTGTGGCAGCACAGCCATTCCAACATGGAGCTTTACGGCCGTTCCGGCACGCTGCATGTGCCGGATCCGAATTTCTTCGGTGGTGAAGTGCGCATGACGGACAAGGGCAGTTTTGTGACCCTGTCGGAAGCCTGGAACCATCCGTTCTCCAAATCAAACGACCGTGGCCACGCCAATTACCGCACGGCAGGCCTGGCCGATATGGCCCTCGCCATCCTGGAAAATCGACCGCACCGTTGCTCTTTGGAATTTGCTCTGCATGTTGTCGATGTGATGACGTCGATTCTCGCTTCTGGCGAGAGTGGGACTTTCATTGACATCAAAACCACCTGCGAGCGCCCGGAACCCCTGGACCCGCAGGCGGCAAAAGGCCTTTTAGTATAACGGGATAGCCTATGACCTGGACAGCAGCGGAAACGCGCTACGACACCATGGAATACCGCCGATGCGGGAAATCCGGCCTGAAACTGCCGGTGATCTCGCTCGGCCTTTGGCACAATTTCGGCGACGACACGCCGCTCGACAAGAAACGGGAGATTGCCCGGACCGCCTTCGATCTCGGCATCACCCATTTCGATCTTGCCAACAATTACGGCCCCAAGCCGGGTTCGGCGGAAACCGCCTTCGGTGAACTGCTGCGGACGGATTTTGCGCCTTACCGGGACGAGATGATCATTTCGTCCAAGGCCGGTTATGAGATGTGGCCCGGGCCTTATGGCGAGTGGGGCAGCCGCAAATACCTGATCGCATCCTGCGACCAGTCCTTGAAGCGGATGGGGCTCGACTATGTCGATATCTTCTATTCGCACCGCTTCGACCCGGACACACCGCTGGAAGAGACCATGATGGCCCTCGACCACATCGTGCGGTCCGGACGGGCGCTTTATGTCGGCATCTCGTCCTATAATTCCAAACGGACACGGGAAGCCGCCGCCATCCTGAAGGAGCTGGGCACACCGTGCCTGATCCATCAGCCGAGCTATTCCATGATCAACCGCTGGGTCGAGGAAGACGGCCTTCTGGACACGCTCGATGACCTTGGCATCGGTTCCATTGCCTTCTCGCCGCTGGCCCAGGGCATGCTGACCAGCAAATATCTGAAGGGCATTCCGGAAGACAGCCGGGCGAACCAGGGCAAATCGCTGAAGACCCAGTTCCTGAGCGAAGACAACCTCGCCACCATCCGGGCGCTCAACGACATTGCCGAAAAGCGCGGCCAGACGCTGGCGCAGATGGCCCTTGCCTGGGTGCTGCGCAAAGGCCGGGTCACAACGGCCCTGATCGGTGCGAGCCGGGGCAGCCAGGTAAAGGACTGCGTCGGAGCTGTCGCCAATCTCCAGTTTTCCGACGAGGAGCTGAAGCTGATCGAGGAAACCACCCGCGAGGCGGATATCAACCTGTGGGCGGCCTCGGCTGAACGGAAAGGACCCAGCCGGAAATGATCCGAAATCCCATCCTGCCGGGGTTCAACCCGGATCCCTCGATCTGCCGTGCGGGCGATGACTATTTCATCGCCACATCGACCTTCGAATGGTATCCGGGCGTCCAGATTCACCGGTCGAAAGACCTGGTCAACTGGGATCTGGCCTGCCGGCCCCTCAGCCGGGCAAGCCAGCTCGACATGCGCGGCAATCCGGACAGCGGAGGCATCTGGGCACCGTGTCTTTCCTACGCGGACGGACGGTTCTGGCTGGTCTATACGGACGTCAAACGGCTGGATGGGAATTTCAAGGACGCGCATAACTACATCGTCACGGCCCCTTCCATCGAGGGGCCGTGGAGTGACCCGATCTACGTCAGCTCACACGGGTTCGATCCGTCGCTGTATCACGACGACGACGGCCGCAAATGGTTCCTGGTCCTGCAATGGAACCACATTTCAAATTCCGTCGGCGGGCATCCGCGCCATCCGGCCTTCGACGGTATCCTCCTGCAGGAATGGTCGGAAACCGAAGGCCTGAAAGGCGAGATCCGCAAGATCTTTTCCGGAAGCCCGCACGGTCTGACGGAAGGTCCACATCTTCACAAGCGCGGCGGCTGGTACTACCTGACGGTCGCCGAAGGCGGCACCGGCTACGGGCACGCCGTTACCATGGCCCGGTCACGGTCCATCGACGGGCCGTACGAACTTCACCCGCAAACCCACCTCATCACCGCCAAAGACGATCCGGACGCGCCGCTGCAACGGGCAGGCCATGGCCAGATTGTCGAAACGCCGGATGGCGACGTCTACCACACCCATCTGTGTTCCCGGCCCCTGCCCGGACGGTTCTCGCCTCTGGGACGGGAGACCGCGATCCAGAAATGCGTCTGGCGGGAGGACGGCTGGCTTTACCTGGAAGACGGCGGCATGGTTCCGAAGGTTGAGGTGTCGGGTCTGACGGCGACAGAGCCTCGCCCCGCTCAACGCGTGGAGCGCGTTTTCACTGGGGAAATCCTGCCGCCGGAGTTCCAGTGGCTGCGCACGCCTTACCCGGAGCGGCTGTTCACCCTGACGGGAACGGCCCTGCGCCTCATCGGGCGTGAAAGCATCGGCAGCTGGTACGAGCAGTCGCTGGTTGCCCGGCGCCAGGAGCACCTCGGCTACCGGGTGGAAACCACGCTCACCGATTTCGCGCCAACGACCTACCAGCAGGCGGCCGGACTGACGACCTATTACAACCGTCACAAGTTCCATTTTCTGGCCGTAAGCTGGACGGAACAGCTCGGCCGCTGTCTGACGCTGCTTTCCTGCCCCGGCGACTGGCCGGATGGACGCATGTCGTTTCCGGCAGACCCGGTCGCGCTTGGCGGCGGACCGGTCGAGCTTGCCGTTGAGGTTGATGGTGCCCGCCAGCAATTCTTCTGGCGCCAGCAAGGCCGCGACTGGACGCCCTTCGGACCGGATCTTGATGCCAGCGTGATCTCGGATGAAGGCGGGCGCGGTGAGCACGGCTCCTTTACCGGCGCCTTTGTCGGTATGCTGGCCTTCGACATCACCGGGCAAGGCAAGACCGCCGATTTCAGCAGGTTTTCATACGCACCTGAAGGCACGTGAGCTCACACTCTAAGGAGATATTCATGGCTGGACTGATCAAGGGGCCCGCGATTTTCCTGGCCCAGTTTGCCGGAGACGACGCTCCGTTCAATTCACTTCCCGCAATCGCCAAATGGGCTGCGGATCTCGGCTACAAGGGCATTCAGATACCGACCTTCGACAGTCGCCTGTTCGACCTCGACAAGGCCGCCGAAAGCGAAACCTATTGCGACGAGGTCAAAGGCATCTGCGCGGACGCCGGCGTCGAGATTACCGAGCTTTCGACCCATCTGCAGGGACAGCTCGTGGCGGTTCACCCCGCCTATGACCTGGCCTTTGACGGCTTTGCACCATCCCAAGTGCACGGCAATCCGAAGGCCCGGCAGGCCTGGGCGGTCGACCAGATGAAAAAGGCGGCGGTTGCCAGCAAGCGGCTTGGTCTCACTGCTTCCGTCAGCTTCACCGGTTCGCTGGCGTTCCCCTATCTCTACCCCTGGCCGCAACGGCCTGCGGGGCTGATCGAGGAAGCCTTCAAGGAACTGGCGGCGCGCTGGAAACCGATCCTCGATGTCTATGACGAAAACGGTGTCAATGTCGGCTATGAAATCCATCCCGGCGAGGACGTCTTCGACGGCGCAACGTTCGAGATGTTCCTGGAGGCGCTCGGAGGTCACACGCGCTGCCAGATCAACTACGATCCGTCGCACTTCCTGCTGCAGCAGCTCGACTATCTGGCGTTCATCGACATCTATCACGAGCGCATCTGCGCCTATCACGTGAAGGATGCCGAGTTCAATCCGGACGGCCGCCAGGGCGTCTATTCCGGCTATCAGGGCTGGGTCAACCGCGCGGGCCGGTTCCGGTCCCTGGGTGATGGCCAGGTGGATTTTTCCGGCATCTTCTCCAAGCTCGCCCAACATGGCTATGACAGCTGGGCCGTCCTGGAATGGGAATGCTGCCTGAAGTCTCCAGAACAAGGCGCTGCGGAAGGGGCACCCTTCATCGAGCACCACATCATCGAAGTCACCGACAAGGCCTTCGACGACTTCGCCGGCGGCGAGACCGACCAGCAGCAGATCCGGAAGATGCTGGGCCTGAGTTAGGGGCGGACCAACCGCGCATCCTCATTCCGGCAAGGTAACCGGTCCTGGCTGGCTCAGCTTTGCCGGTATTTCGGTTGTCAGCCCGGAGGACCGAAGGAAGACCGGAGGCGTACTCGTTGCCAGAGATTCGGTTTGGTGCTGAGGCGTCTGCGAAACCCCCACGGCGTTAACAAGCGGCGCTGAGAGTGGACCCCGGATCTGCGCTGCGCTTGTCCGGGGTGACAATCTTCAATGCGGCACCTCTTCCTCCTCTCATCCTGAGGAAGCGCGAAGCGCTGTCTCGAAGGATGGGCTGCTTGCTCGGGATATGCCGCCCATGCTTCGAGACGGACCTGACGGTCCTCTCAGCATGAGGGCTTCCATAGAGGCTTGCTCTCACAGCAGCAGGTGCGAAACCGAAGGGGCGTAGAGCGCATCGACGGCGGCGGCCGTCGCACCGAGGGCGACAGCTGTTGCACCGGACGTACCGATGCGGATCCTGTCTTCTTCAAGCGAAGCGTCGAGACGGCGGGGTAGCGGGGAGGCACTGTCGAGCAGCGCCTGGAGGAAGTCCGGACGAATGATGCCGCCGAGGATCAGCGCTTCCGGGTCGAGCATCATCTCGATCATGTTGATCATCTGGCGCATGAGCGGCGCGACATCGGCTATCCAGCCGAGGACTGCCGGATCTCCTTCAGCGAACAAGGCTTCGATCCGTCCAACGGAGCCTGGTTCCGTCGGCTCCAGGCCAAGCCTTTCGCACAGCGCGTTGAGTGACAGATACCGCTCCAGGCAGCCGGTGTTGCCGCAGGAACAGGCCGGGCCTGTCGGGTCGATCACAACGTGCCCGATTTCACCGGCGTTTTTCGTCGCACCCGGATAGAGTGCGCCGTTCAGGACAAAGCCGGCGCCAAGCCCCATGCCGAACTGGATGAAGGCAAAGCTGTTGAAGCTGCGGCCGATCCCGTAAACATGCTCGCCCAGCGCGGCGGCCGACGCGTCGTTCTGAAGGACCACCGGCAAGCCGATCGCCGACTGAAGCTGCGCGAGATTTTCCGGCGAGCCGAAATCCGAAAATGTGGTGGCATCGGTGCCGCTGGAGGTCTGCGATCCGGTTTCGAAAGGGCCGGGAGCGGCAAGACCGACGCCGAACAGACACTTGGCCATACCGGGATGCGCAGCACGGAATTCCTCTGCCATCGACAGGATCCGGCTGTTGGCTGCCTCGGGCGTGGCAGCGGCCATGGGGGCGGCCGACTGCCAGACAATGCTGCCCAGAAGATCGCAGGCAATCGCCGTCACAGACAGACGATCGACATGAAACCCGAGACTGTAGGCATGATCGGGTTTGAGCTGCACCGTCATGCCCGGATGGCCGCGGCCTCGGGCCTTCTGGGCATGCATCTCGACAATGCCACGGCTTTCCAGCTCGCCGACGATGTTCTGCACCGTCTGGCGGGAAAGCGACGTGATTTCAGATATTTCCGTGCGACCGATCGGACCGCGCGTGCGGATGACTTCCAGCACCACACGGTGATTATGCGTCTTGGCGCGGGTCAGGTTTGTGCCGCTGGTCCGGAAGGATGCGGGGATCGGAGCACTGTCGTTCATGGCGCCAATAGACCAGAAATTATTTTTTCTATCAATTTGACAAAATAAAAAAACCGAACATAGGATGCTTTGCCTACACAAAAACCGGAGGGCGAGATGAACACGTTTGGAAAGATGATTTTGGGGTCCGCCTTCGCGACCCTGGCCATGACCACGACGGCATTGGCCGACACCACACTGAATGCACTTTTCATGAGCCAGGCGGCTTATAGCGAAGACGACATCAAGTCGATGACCGCCAAGTTCGAGGAAGCAAATCCCGGCGTCACGGTTGCACTCGAATTCGTTCCCTATGAAGCCCTGCACGACAAGATCATTGCAGCGGCAGGTGCGGGCGATGACGGGTATGACGTTGTCCTGTTCGACGTGATCTGGCCGGCCGAATTCGCAACGCGCGGCTTCCTGCAGGATGTCACGGACCGCATTCCGGCCGACTATACCGACAAGGTTTTCGATGGTGCCTGGACGACGGTCGAATATGACGGCAAGCGCTATGGCATGCCCTGGATCCTCGATACGAAATACCTCTTCTACAATGCCGACATGCTGGCAGAGGCTGGCATTTCCGCCCCACCCAAGACCTGGGCCGAGCTGGCGGAACAGGCCAAGCAGATCAAGGACAAGGGCATTGTCGAATATCCGCTGGTCTGGAGCTGGTCCCAGTCCGAGGCGATGATCTGCGACTTCACCACGCTGACGGCGGCCAATGACGGCGCTTTCTTTGATGAAGGCCAGCCGGCCTTTACCGCCGGCGGTGCCAAGGATGCCGTTTCCTTCATGAAGGCAACGCTGGACGAAGGCCTGAGCAACCCGTCTTCACGCGAATATTTCGAAGAAGACGTCCGCCGAGTGTTCTCCAACGGCGAAGCGGCGTTCGCCCTCAACTGGACCTACATGAACGCCCTGGCCAACGATCCGAAGGAAAGCAAGGTCGCCGGCAAGGTGAAGGTAGCTCCGGCACCAGGCGTCGAAGGCAAGTCAACCGCGTCCAGCGTCAACGGCTCCATGGGTCTCGGCATTCCCGCCAACAGCCCGCATGCGGATGAAGCCTGGGCCTATATCTCCTTCCTGACCCAGAAGGACGTTCAGGACAACTATGCCAAGCTCAGCCTGCCGATCTGGAAGGCGTCCTATTCCGAACCGAAGGTGATCGAAGGCCAGGAAGACCTGATCGCGGCGGCAAAAGAATCCATTGCTGTCATGTATCCGCGTCCGCTGGTGCCGTCCTACACCGAAGTCTCCGACATTCTCCAGAAGAACATCCATCAGGTCCTGCTCGGCCAGGCAAGCGTGGATGAAGCGCTGGAAGCTGCCGCAGACCGCGTCAAGCGCATCCGCTAAGTTTGCGACTGACGGGAGACTGACCATGCATGGCCGACGCCAGAAACGTGAAAAATGGATCCTTCTGGCGCCGGCCCTGGCTTTGCTTGCGCTGGTCACGGTGATACCGCTTGCCAACACACTGTGGCTGAGCTTCACCGACACGCGCATTTCCGCTCTTCCCGAGCCGGTGCATTTCATCGGCCTGGAAAACTACGTCTACGCGCTTACCGACCCGGATTTTCAGGACGCCCTCTTCAGGACGCTTTACTTCACCATCGTCTCGGTGGGTCTGGAAGGCATTCTCGGTGTCGCGGTTGCCGTACTGCTCAACCAGGAATTCCGCGGCCGGACGCTGCTTCGGGCTCTGATCATCCTGCCCTGGGCGGTGCCGACCATCGTCAACGCCGTTGCCTGGCGCTTGATCTATCACCCTGATTATGGCGCGCTGAACTCCCTGCTGTTCCAGCTGGGCCTCATTTCCGATTACCGGAGCTGGATCGGCGATCCGGCGACCGCCATGAACATGGTCATCCTGGCAGATGTCTGGAAGAACTTTCCGCTGGTTGCCTATGTGGCACTGGCCGCCCTGCAGACAGTGCCCGGTGACCTCAACAAGGCGGCAGCCATCGAAGGCGCCGGGCCCTGGAAACGGTTCCGCTCGATCACCCTGCCCTGGATCGCCGGTCCATTAATGGTCGTCATGGTGCTGCGAACCATCGAGGCCTTCCGCGTCTTCGACATCATCTACGTGATGACCGGCGGAGGCCCCGCGGACAGCACCAAGACCGCGAGCTTTTACGTCTACCAGGAATATTTCAACTACCTCAGAAGCGGCAGCGGGGCCTCCTATGCGGTGCTGGTCGCCGGCATCAGTGCCGTCCTGATCGTGTTCTATTACTCCGCGACCAAGCGGCAGACGGCGGGAGGCGCGGCATGAAACGCTCGCTCGTTCAATCCATCCTGCTTTATGGCTGCGCCCTGTTGCTGGCAGCCTTCACAATAGGTCCGCTGCTCTGGCTTGCCGTCATGAGCATCAGCGCGCCGACTGACCTGACCGAGGTGCCGCTGCGCTGGATCCCCTCTGAACTTGACTTCAGCCGCTACACGAGCCTGCTCAGCCTTGAAGGCGGCAACGGCGAGCGATTTTTGAGCGCACTCCGGAATTCCCTCCTGACAGCCGGCGGGGCGACTGTCATCGCGCTTCTGCTCGCCATTCCGGCTGCCTATGCCTTTTCCAGAAGACAGGCGTCGATGGTCCTGTTGTTCGCCTTTCTCGCAACGATCATGATGCCGCCGATCACCTATGTGCTGCCGCTCTATTCGACCTTCAGCAGCTTCGGCATGCTGAACCACACGGTGACGCTGATTATCGTCTATACGGCCATGCTGCTGCCTTTCGCCACCTGGCTGATGAAGGCCAATATCGACGTGCTGCCGGTGGAAGTGGAGCAGGCTGCCTTCATGGAAGGTGCCGGAACCGCCTACACCATCCGGCAGGTGGTGCTGCCACTGGCCCTTCCGGCCATTGCCGCCACCGCCATGCTGTCCTTCCTGGTGGCCTGGGACGAGTTCTTCTACGCCCTGATCTTCACCAACGATCTCAGCGCGAAGACCCTGCCTGTTGCGATCGCGGATTTCTCCGCCGGACGCGTTACCGACTACGGCGTCATCGCCTCGGTTGGCGTTCTGGCGACATTGCCGCCAGCCATCCTCGCCATCGCCTTCCAGAAATTCATCGTCTCCGGACTGGTCGCCGGATCCGTCAAGGGCTGACCACAGCAGGAGACCGACAAGGAATGAACGCCGCAATGCCGCAAGACCCCATCCTCCAAATCAGCCGCCTGCAGAAGAGATACGGGGACGTGAATGTCCTCAAGGACATCGATATCTCCATGGCGCCCGGCGAGTTTCTTGTCCTGGTCGGACCGTCCGGTTGCGGCAAGTCGACCCTGCTGAGCTGCATTTCCGGACTGACCGACATATCCTCCGGCACCATCCGCATTGCCGGCAAGGACCGCACCAACGACGAACCAGCCGACCGGGATATCGCCATGGTGTTCCAGTCCTATGCCCTGTTCCCCAACATGAGCGTGGAACGCAACATCGGCTTCGGTCTTGAAGTCCGAAAGGTCGAAGAGGCCGAGAAGAAACGGAAGGTGGCCGAGGTCGCGGATCTTCTGAAGATCGAACACCTGCTGCACCGCCGCCCGGCGGAACTTTCCGGCGGACAGCGCCAGCGTGTCGCCATGGGCCGGGCCCTTGTGCGCGAACCGAAGCTGTTCCTGTTCGACGAACCGCTGTCCAATCTCGATGCCAAGCTGCGCGTGACCATGCGCACCGAAATCAAGCGCATCCATCAGACAACGAACGCGTCCATCGTCTACGTCACCCATGACCAGATCGAAGCCATGACGCTGGCCAGCCGGATCGTTGTGATGAAAGACGGCGTGGTCCAGCAGATCGGCACGCCGCAGGAGATCTACAACAAGCCGGTGAATGCCTTTGTCGCGGACTTCATGGGCGCACCGTCCATGAACCTGATGACCGGCACTGCTACACGCGAGGGCGACCATCTCCGGCTGCAGATCCCGACACCGGACGGACCGCCGCTGGAACTGTTCGACTATGGTCCGGGGCCGGAAACGCTGTCCGCCGGCGGTACGGCAGAGCTCACCATCGGCCTTCGCCCGGAGGCGATGACGGATCTTGGCTTGCGGTCCGGTGGCATCGACGGCCGCAGCCTGCAAAGCGCCGACTGCCTTCTGGACGTGGTCGAACCGGCCGGCGCCGATACCTATGCGGTCATTCAACTTGGCGGAACGGAAGCCGTTGCCCGGTTGTCGGCGGATGCGCCGGTCACTGCCGGTCAGCGCGTTCCGATCGCTTTCGACCTTTCCAAGATTTCCTATTTCGACATTGCATCGGGTAATCGCCTATGAGCATTCAACGAGGCCTTGCCGCCGACATCGGCGGCACCAACACCCGGCTGGCGCTGGTCGAAAACGGCCGCGTTCTGGAAAACACCATCGCGCGGTTCCGCAATGCGGATTTCGAAACACCGGAAGCGGCCATCGGCACCTATCTTTCGGAAGCCGGGCGACCGGCCTGTGCTTCTGCCGTCATCGCCATCGCAGCCCCCATCGATGGCCCCGCGATCCGCATGACAAACCATCCCTGGACCTTCAGTGCCGACTGCATCGGCAAGGTTCTGGGCGGAGCGAACATTACCTTCCTGAACGATTTCGAGGCGCTCGCCTATTCGCTGGACAAGGTCCCAACGGAGCGGCTTCAGCCCGTCTATGAACCGAGCCAGAAACTGCGCAGCAACGCCACGCGCCTCGTCGTCGGTGCGGGGACCGGCTTCAACGCCGCCGCGCTGTTTCAGACACCTGCCGGATTTCATGTCGGCACCGGTGAATGCGGCCACTCGACATTGCCGGTCGAAACCGAAGACGAACTTCGGCTCTGGAATTACCTCGCTCTCAACCGTGGACGCGCCTCCGTCGAACGGGCGCTGTCGGGAAGCGGCCTCAAGGAAATTCACGAGTGGTACTGTCTCGAGCAGGGCCTGTCGCCCCGCGACCTGTCACCTGCAGACATTGCGGAGCGCGCCAATTCCGGGTCCGATCCGCTTTGCGTTTCCGCTGCCCGGCAATGGGTGACATTTCTCGGCCGGGTCATTGGCGACCTCTCGCTGGTGTTCCTGTCCCTTGGCGGCATCGTGCTGACAGGCGGCGTCACCCGAAGCCTGGCGAGGTTCCTGGCAGAACCGGAATTCATCAACGCCTTTTGCGCGAAGGGCCGCCAGCAAAAGCTGGTTTCCGGCATTCCGGTTCATCTGCTTGATGACGATTTCGCAGCTCTGGCAGGGTGTGCCGCGCGGATGTAAGCGTCACCACACGATCAGGAACTCAGCCCCAGCTCCTCGATCACGGTCTGAACCGCCAGCCGGAAGACCTGTTCCTCGGCTCCCGGCTGGGTGTCCGGACGGGTCATCAGCCCGACCGGCCCCTTTGTCATGTCGGTATCGAACGGCAGGCGGACCAGGTGGCCGTCGGCGGTTTCGTTCTGCACCACGCCGGACGAAATGATCCAGACCGCGTCAGTCCTGCGGGTATAGACCCTGCCGAAAGCACCCGAGACCGTTTCGATCTTGTTCGGGATCTCGCCGACCCCATTGGCGATCATGAAGCGCTCGACCAGAGGCCGGATCGCCGCGCCTTCCGGCGGATAGAGCACAGGCCATTCGACAATACGCTTGATATCCGGCCTTTCCAGAAGCGGGTGCCCGACCCGGACGATCACATCGACACGCTCGGAATAAAGCTGGGTGAAGGAAACGCCTTCCATGGACACCGGCCTGCCGAGCCGGCCGATCACCAGGTCGAGTTCACCCATCTTCAGCCGTTCGATCAGGTAGCCGTGCGGGCCGTCCATGATCTGGACCATGACATGAGGTGCCAGTTCGGAAAACTCCTTGATGACCGGGGGCATGAAGCTGGCCGCGACACTCGGCAGAACGCCCACCTTCAAGGTCGCGCGGGCGTGTTCGCCTTCCTTCTCGACCCCATCCAGGCCTTGCTGCAGGCTCGCCAGCGAGATCTGCGCGAAATGCAGAAACACCTTGCCCTGTTTGGTCAGCGCGATGCCGGCCCGGTTTCGTGTCATCAGACTGGCGCCGATGATATCTTCCAGTTCCTTGAGCGTTTTGGAGATCGCCGGCTGGGTGAGATTCAACTTGTCGGCAGCCAGTTTCAGGCTGCGTTCCTGCGCAATCTCCACGAAACACTGGATGTGCCGGAACTTGATGCGTCGGTCGATCATTTAATTTCTCATTTTGGAAAGAAAGAAGCCGAATATCTCATTTTACTTCCCAATTTTGATCATTCAATATCAATTCAACAAGGGAGGATCGGATGCGAACTCAGGTTGTCATTGTCGGCGGTGGACCGTCCGGCCTGCTGCTCGGGCAGCTTCTTCATCTGAAGGGCATCGAGACCATCATTCTGGAGCGCAAGACGCGTGAATATGTGCTTGGCCGCATCAGGGCCGGCATTCTGGAAACGGGTCTCGTCAACATGATGCGCGAGGCAGGCGTGGCCGAGCGGATGGACAAGGAATGCTTCGTCCATGACGGCACCTGCATCTCGTACGAAAACGAGATGTTCGACATCAACTTCCAGAAGCTGATCGGCCAGAATGTCGTCGTCTACGGCCAGACGGAAGTCACGCGTGATCTTTATGACGCCCGCGATGCAGTTGGCGGTCAGACAATTTTCGAGGTCGAGGGGGTCGAGATCCGCGATGCGGACACGGACGCGCCCTATGTCACCTTTACCGTGGACGGCAGCGCGCGGCGCATCGACTGCGATTTCGTGGCGGGCTGCGACGGGTTCCACGGCGTCAGCCGCAAGACCATTCCCGACACCGTGCGCAAGGACTACGAGAAGGTGTTCCCATTCGGCTGGCTGGGCGTTCTGTCCGAGACGCCGCCGGTGCATGAAGAACTCATCTATGCCAATTCGGCACGCGGCTTCGCGCTTTGTTCCATGCGCAACGAAAACCTGTCGCGCTACTACGTCCAGTGCAATGTCAGCGACGACATTTTCGAATGGACCGACGAGAGGTTCTGGGACGAACTGAGACGCCGGCTACCGGAAGCGGTTGCCGACAAGCTGGTGACCGGACCCTCTATCGAGAAGTCCATCGCTCCGCTGCGATCCTTCGTGTGCGAGCCGATGCGCTGGGGCCGTCTGTTCCTGTGCGGCGATGCCGCCCATATCGTGCCGCCCACCGGCGCCAAGGGCCTCAACACCGCTGCCTCCGACGTGCATTACCTCTACAAGGGTCTGGTGCATTACTATCAGGACAAGGACAGCCACGGCATCGATACCTATTCGGAGAAAGCCCTGGCACGGATCTGGAAAGCGGAGCGTTTCAGCTGGGCGACCACCAACATGCTGCACCGGTTCCCGGACCAGTCGGATTTCGACCTGAAGATGCAGCGGGCGGAAATCGAGTCTCTGCATCACAATGAAACCGCGCAGAAGTGGTTTGCGCAGAACTATGTGGGACTGCCCTACTGATGAATATCGCGCGTCTGCCTTCTGCCGACATTCACTGGCGCGAAGATGGCGACCCGGACGGCACGCCTGTTGTCTTCGCCAATTCGCTCGGCACGGAATTGCGGCTCTGGGACAAGGTCATCGACCTTCTGCCGGAAACAGGCCTCCGGCTGATCCGCTTCGACAAGCGCGGCCACGGGCTGTCCTCCTGCCCTGAGAGCCCCTACTCCATGGACGATCTCGCCAGCGACACGCAACAGCTGCTCGATCACCTTCAGATCGGCTCCTGTGTTTTTGTCGGGCTTTCCATCGGCGGCATGATCGGTCAGCACCTGTCGCACCGGCAGCCGGAACGCATCAAGGGTCTGGTGCTGTCCAACACCGGGGCGAAAATGGGCGAAGCCGCCATGTGGCAAGACCGGATTGCCCGGATCCGTGCAGGCGGTATCGAGAGCCTTGCCGACGCCATTCTGGAGCGCTGGTTTTCGGAAGATTTCCGCCAGACGGCCGAATGCCTGGCCTGGCGCCACATGCTGGTTCGCACCCCGACGGAGGGTTACATCGGCTGCTGCGAAGCAATAGCCGGTGCGGATCTGACGGACAGCACGTCCGGGCTTCGCCTGCCGGTGCTGGGTATCGGCGGCAGCGAGGACCTCGCCAGCCCACCCGCCATGGTGCGCGGCACGGCTGAGCTCATCGCCGGCAGTCGTTACGTTGAAATTTCCGGTGCGGGCCATCTGCCCTGCGTCGAAAAGCCGGATGTCTTTGCCGGCCATCTCATGACTTTCCTGAAGGAGGACCTCCATGTCTGAGCGTTTTGAAACCGGCATGAAGGTCAGGCGATCCGTGCTTGGCGATGAACATGTCGACCGGGCGGAAGCCGCCAAGACGCCACTTGACGAACCATTCCAGACCCTGATCACCGAGGGTGCCTGGGGCACGGTTTGGGCATCGGACGGCATCAGTCCGCGGGAGCGTTCGATGCTGACGCTCGCCCTTCTGGCGGCACTCGGCAATTTCGAGGAGATTGCCATGCATATCCGGGCAACCGCCCGCACCGGCGCCAGCAAGCAGGACGTGCTCGAGGCGTTTCAGCATGTGGCGGTCTATGCGGGCGTGCCACGTGCCAACCAGGCGCTCAAGATCGCCAAGGAAACTTACGCCGAAATGGAACGCAGCGGCCAGAAGCTGACCGCGACAGGCGGTTAACGGAGGAAAATCGATGTTGAAACCCGGACCTTTCTATCAGCGGGACCGCGAGTGGCATCCGCCGGCACATACACCGGACTACAAGACCAGCGTGTCGCGCTCGCCGCAATATTCGATGATCAGCCTGGAAAACAACGTCAGCGAGATCACCGGGCCGACCTTCGGCCATAACGATATCGACCCGCTCGACAAGGACCTGATCTACAACTACGCGAAGGCGGGTGAAAGCGCGATCGGCGAGCGGATCATCCTGCATGGCCGGGTGCTGGACGAAAACGCGAAGCCGATCCCGAACACACTGGTGGAGATCTGGCAGGCCAATGCGGGCGGACGCTACCGGCACAAGAAGGACACCTATCTTGCGCCCATCGACCCGAATTTCGGCGGCTGCGGCCGCACCCTGACCGACGAGAACGGCTACTACTATTTCCGCACGATCAAACCGGGCGCCTACCCCTGGCGCAACTGGGTGAACAACTGGCGGCCGGCCCATATCCACATGTCGATCTTCGGCACTGCCTTCTGTCAGCGCCTGATCACCCAATGCTACTTCGAGGGCGATCCGCTCATTCCGAAATGCCCGATCGTGAACACCATTCCCGATCCGGCGGCCATTGAGCAACTGGTCGCCAAGCTCGACCTCAATGCCACCATCCCGCTCGACACGATCGCCTACAAGTTCGACATCGTCCTGCGCGGGCGCCGCTCGACCCTGTTTGAAAATCGGCCGGAGGGGAACTGATCATGACGCAGCAACTCGACTATCTGAAGGAAACGCCTTCCCAGACGGCCGGACCTTACGTTCATATCGGCCTCGCGCCAGGCGCCGCCGGTTTCGACATCTATCGGCAGGAATTGGGCTGGGACATCGCAGGCCCCAATGCCAAGGGTGAGCGCATTCGTGTGGAAGGTGTCGTCATCGATGGCATGGGCTCGCCGATCAAGGACGTGATGCTGGAAACCTGGCAGGCCAACAGCGATGGCATTTACGCCCATCCTGAACATGCCGGCGACGTGGAAGACGGGTTTCGCGGCTGGGGCCGTGTCATCACCGATTTCGACACCGGCGAATGGGGGTTCGACACGGTCAAGCCAGGCCCGGTCAAGCTTCCGGACGGCAAGGTTTCCGCGCCCCATATCAGCCTCTGGATCGTCGCACGCGGCATCAATGTCGGGCTTCAGACCCGCCTTTACTTCGAGGACGAGGCTGAGGCCAACGCGGCCGACCCGGTGATCAACCTGATCGAATGGGAAAAGCGCCGCCAGACCCTGATCGCCCGGAAGACCGAGCGCGACGGCAAGACGGTCTATCGTTTCGAGGTCAAGCTGCAAGGCCCGGACGAAACGGTGTTCTTCGATATTTGATGCGCGCCTAGATCGCCCCTCATCCTGAGGAGGACCGCAAGGTCCGTCTCGAAGGATGGGCTGCAAACTCGGAACAAGTGGCCCATCCTTCGAGACAGCGCTCAAGCGCTTCCTCAGGATGAGGCGGAAGAAGTGGCGACTGGTGGTGTACCCGTTTTGGGTGCAGAACGAGATATTGAGAGACGGACATGTCCAAGCCCTGCATCATCTGCGTCGCGATTACCGGATCGCTGCCGAAGAAGGAAAACAATCCGGCGGTGCCGATCACCGTTACGGAGCAGGTGGAAAGCACGCAGGCTGCCTTCGAGGCCGGTGCGAGCATCGTCCACGCCCATGTGCGCAACGACGATGAGACGCCATCCTCGGATCCGGAGAAGTTCGCGCGGCTCAAGGAAGGGCTGGAAAAACACTGCCCGGGCATGATCATCCAGTTTTCGACCGGAGGCCGTTCTGGTGCCGGGAAGGAACGCGGCGGCATGATTGCCCTTCAGCCCGACATGGCGTCGCTGTCCGTCGGCTCCAACAATTTCCCGACCCGGGTCTATGAGAATCCGCCGGATCTGGTCGACTGGCTTGCCAGCGAGATGCGGACCCATCATGTGAAACCGGAGATCGAGGCATTCGACCTGAGCCACATTCATCAGGCGGCTGCCATGAACCGCGACGGGCGTATTCCCGGCAAGCTTTATGTGCAGTTCGTCATGGGCGTGAAGAATGCCATGCCGGTCGACCGGGATGTCTTCGACTATTACATAAAGACCGTTGAACGGCTGGTACCGGACGCCGAATGGTGTGCCGCCGGGATCGGCCAACACCAGTTCACCCTCAACGAGTGGTGCATTTCCTCAGGCGGGCATACCCGCACCGGCCTGGAAGACAACATCCGCCTCGACCGGGACACGCTTGCCCCTTCCAATGCGGCGCTTGTAAAACGGGCGGCGGATCTTTGCGAGAAATATGAGCGTCCCGTCGCGACCTGGCAGCAGGCGCGCGAGATCCTGGGTCTGCCGCTGAAGGCGGCTTGACCCGCCTTTCCACTTGGCTCTCAATAAGGGCCCACCCAGAGACCCTGCCGAGCCATGCCTCTTTCGCTATTTTCCAGCCAGATCCATTCCTCCCTCTTTGCTGACGGTGACCTGACCAAGCTTCTCGCTGATGGCAGCGATGTCGCGCATATGATCGCTTTCGAGCGCGCCCTTGCCATCGTACAGGGGCGCCTGGAGATCATTCCGGCGCAGGCCGCGCGGGAGATATCAGAGAAGCTCGCCGACGTTCACATCGAGCCCGCAAACCTTGCGGCCGGAACAAGATCCGCCGGTGTGCCCGTTCCAGCGCTTGTGGCGGAACTGCGCAAGCAGCTCAGCGCCGACGCCGGGGCCTGGCTGCACTGGGGCGCAACCAGTCAGGACGTCATCGACACGGCGCTGGTCCTTCAGGCGAAAGTGGCGCTCGAGATTCTCGGTGCGCAACTGGAAAAACTGGTCGATACGCTGGAACGGCAGAGCGAGCGCCATGCGGATCAGCTCATGGCGGGGCGTACGCGCAGCCAAGTGTCGACACCGATCACCCTCGGCTACCGGATCGCGCAATGGGCGCATCCGCTGATAGATGCGGAAAATGCCCTGTCCGCGCTCAGGTCCGCCGTGCTGCGCGTCCAGTTTGGCGGCGCCTCAGGCATCAACAGCGCAATCGCTCCGGACGGAACCGCAGTCTCGGCGGCGCTCGCACTGGAACTCGGCCTTGAAGACAGCCCGTCGTGGCACGTCAACCGGACGCCCATTCTGACGCTTGCGGGCTGGCTGCAACAGGTCACCTCCGCCCTTGCGAAGATGGCTGGAGACCTGGCGCTTTCCGGGCGCACGGACATTGCGGAGCTTTCCAGCGGGACCGGCGGCGGATCCTCGACCATGCCGCAAAAGGCCAACCCGGTGCAGGCCGAGACCATTCAGGTGCTCAACAGTATTGCGATTGCCGCCCAGGCCGGGCTTGCCGCTGCCGCCAGCCCGCTGGAGGAACGCGACGGAACAGCGTGGCCGCTGGAATGGCATTTCCTGCCGCAAATGCTGCTGGCCGCGGGCGCTGCGCTGGTGCACGCAGAAGAGCTTGCCACCAGCCTGCAGGCGCATGAGGCCAATCTGGCCGCAACGCTGGCGTCAAACCCGGAAATCATGGCCGAAACCGCCAGTTTCGTTCTCGCCCGGAACGGCGTTTCCCGCGCTGAGGCAAAGGATCTTGTCGCGGCAGCTGCAAAGGACCCGGCCCCCTTTGCCGAAGCCCTAGCAAGGATTTCGCCGGTCAGTCTTGACTGGCAGAAGGAACTGGATCCGCAACAGGTCGTCGCACCGGCAAGGGAGATGTCGGCGCGGATCTTTCAGACCCGCCGCAGAGGCTGAACAGGGTCGGGCCCTACCCGGCCACATCCGCGTTGCTGATCACGAAATCCACGAAGTGGCGGATCTTCGGGTCCTGAAGGCGCCTGTGCGGATAGAGGCAGCCGAAGATGGTGGGGGGAGGCGGCGTATCCTTCAGGATCTCCACCAGACGGCCGCTTTCCAGATGCTGGGCTACGTCGAACCTCGGCTTGTTGACGATGCCGTATCCTGACAAGGCCCAGTCGGTGAGAACGTCGCCATGGTCGGCATCCATCTTGCCGGAAACCTGAAGCTTGCGCGGCCCGGCCGGTGTCTGCAGAACCCAGTAATATTCCGGCGAGCGCGGGTAGCGCAGCAGCAGGCAATTGTGCTCGTCGCTCAGGAGATCATCCGGGGTTCGGGGCGTACCGTGCTTTTCTAGATACTCCGGAGCCGCGCAGAGCACCCGGGGGCAATCGGATATCTTGCGCAGCTTCAGATTGGAGTCCTGCGGAGTGCCAATGAAAAAAGCGACGTCCAGCCCGTCGGACAGGATGTCGACCTTGCGGTCGGACAGGCGCATATGCACTTCCGTTGCCGGGAATTTTTCAACGAAACGCGGCACCAGCGGGGCGATGATGCGCCGGCCGGCACCAAGCGGTGCCGTGACCCGGATGACCCCGCGCGGCGTATCGGAAAAGCTGGCGACCGCGGCTTCCGCGTCTTCGATGGATTCCAGCGCCTTCACCGCATAATCGTAGAACACCTTGCCGACCTCGGTCGGCGTGAGCGATCTTGTGGTGCGGTTGAAGAGCCGCACGCCGAGATGCTTTTCCAGCTCCTTTATGCGCTTGCTGGCAACCGCCGGTGTCAGGCGCAAGTCGCGTCCGCCGGATGTGATGCTGCCCAGTTCGACCACGCGGGTGAAGACGCGCAGGGATTCCAGATAGGACATGGCCTCTTGCCTCGGATTTGAATTCTCGTGCGATTACAGGGCGCTGGTTCTCATGATCGACTTTGGTCGCATTTCCTGAGCCACAGTATCGCACGGCCATTTTCAATGATCTGTTGAAAGAATTTCCGGAATCACCGGATTTTTTGCAAGTGTCCTGAAGCGTACCGTCCTCGGCTGAGAGAAGACTTTGCCCGAGGACGCGATGACCCACCGCACAGAAATCCGGTTTCTGCTGAACAGCGCCGACGTGATTGTCACGGATGCGCCTGCCGACAAGACCCTGCTCGACTACCTGCGCCTGGAACGCCGGCTGACGGGCTCCAAGGAAGGCTGTGCGGAAGGCGACTGCGGGGCCTGCACGGTGTTGGTCGGCCGGCTGGCCGGCGGCGTTCTGAAATATGAGACCGTCAATGCCTGCATCCGGTTTCTCGCGTCGCTTGATGGATGCCACGTGGTCACCATCGAGCATCTGCGGGGAGAAAACGGTGGTCTGCATCCGATCCAGCAGGCGATGGTCGATTTCCACGGCAGCCAGTGCGGCTTCTGCACCCCCGGCTTCGTCATGTCGCTTTACGCGCTGTGGATGGGCAATCCGGAACCGACAGATACGGAAGTCGAAAGCGCGATCCAGGGCAATCTCTGCCGCTGCACCGGCTACCAGCCCATCATTGCCGCCGCCATGGCCGCCAACCGCTACGGCTCGCCGGCACAGGATTTCCTGGAAACAGAACGGGCAACCATCACCGAACGGCTGGCAGCGCTTTCCGACGGCCGCCGTGTCGTCACCGGCCCTGACGACAACAAGGCGATCCTTCCGGCGGATGTCGCCGACTTCGCAGCCGTTCTGGAAGACTTTCCGCAGGCGACCATTGTTGCGGGTTCCACCGATGTCGGTCTCTGGGTCACCAAGTTCATGCGCCCCATCGGCCCGGCCGTCTTCATCAGCCACCTTCAAGAGCTGAAATCGGTCACCTTGAGCGACACAGCGCTGGAGATCGGTGCAGGCGTCACCTACTCGGAAGCACAGGCGACCATCTGCGAGATTTTTCCGCATCTGAAAAGCTACTGGGACCGGATCGCCGGCCAACAGGTGCGCAACATGGGCACCATCGGCGGCAACATCGCCAATGGATCGCCGATCGGCGATACGCCGCCCGTGCTGATCGCGCTCGGAGCGCAAATCGTTCTGCGCAATGGAGCCACGCAGCGCAGCCTGCCACTGGAGCAGTTCTTCATCGAATACGGCAAACAGGACCGGGCGCCCACCGAATTCGTCGAGAGCATCCTGATCCCGCGGCCCCGTTCCGGCCAGTTTCACGCTGCCTACAAGATTTCCAAGCGCCGGGACGAGGATATCTCGTCTGTCGCCGCCGGTTTCTGCGTGACCGTTTCCGAAGGTCGGATCACCGATTGCCGCCTGGCATTTGGCGGCATGGCCGGCACGCCGAAGCGGGCCGCCAAAGCAGAAGCCGCGCTGCGCGGCCAGCCCTGGGGGGAAGCTGCGTTCGTGGCTGCCGGCAAGGCGCTGGAAGCCGATTTCACACCGCTTTCCGACTGGCGCGCCTCGGCCGAGTACCGGGCGACTGCCGCGCGCAACCTGCTGCAGCGCTTCTTCCTGACCCATGACGAAACGACCTCGGAAGCGGTCGATCTGCTGTCTGCTTGAGTTTTGAGGCGAACCACATGAAACACGACATCATCACGGACGCCAAGAAGTCGATCAGCGGCGCTGTCCATACCGACCGCCGCCACGACAGCGCGGAAAAACACGTCACCGGCCGGGCAGAATATTGCGACGACATTGCCGAACCGCAGGGCACCCTTCATGCCTATCTCGGCACGTCCACGGTTGCCCACGGCCTGATCAAGTCAATGGATCTGGAGGCGGTTCTGGCAGCTCCCGGTGTCATCGGAGTGCTGACTGCGGCGGACGTTCCGGGCTGCAACGACATCAGCCCCACGGGCCAGAACGACGAACCGGTGTTTCCGGTCGACAAGACGGAATTCCATGGTCAGCCGCTGTTTGCCGTCATCGCAACAAGCCGCGACGCTGCCCGGCGGGCCACCGAACTGGCAAAGATCGACTATGAGGTCCTGCCGCATGCGCTTGATCCCGTCAGTGCGATGGATGCCGGCTATCCGCATGTCACCGCACCGCTGAAGCTGGAACGCGGCGACATCGCCCCTGCCTTCGACAGCGCGAAGAATCGCATCCAGGGCCGGATGACGATCGGCGGCCAGGACCACATGTACCTGGAAGGCCAGATCGCCTTTGCCATTCCGGGTGAGGACGACGACGTCGCTGTCCACTGCTCGACCCAGCACCCGAGCGAGGCACAGCACATGGTTGCCCATGTGCTCGGCGTGCCGTCGAACGCGGTCACGGTCAACGTCCGCCGCATGGGCGGTGGCTTCGGCGGCAAGGAAAGCCAGATGAACCTCTTCTGCGCGGTGGCTGCCATCGCCGCGAAGAAGTGGAACTGCCCGGTAAAAATCCGCCCGGACCGCGACCAGGACATGACCGCCACCGGCAAGCGGCACGACTTTGTGGTCGACTACGACGTTGCCTTCGACGACAGCGGCCGGATCGAGGCTGTCGACGGCACCTTCGCGGCACGTTGCGGTTATTCCTCCGACCTTTCCGGGCCGGTGACCGACCGCGCGCTGTTCCACGCGGACAATGCCTATTTCTATCCGAATGTCCGGCTCACCAGCCGGCCGATGAAAACCAACACGGTCTCGAACACCGCCTTTCGCGGGTTCGGCGGGCCGCAAGGCGTGGTCGCTGCCGAGCGCATGATCGAGGAGATCGCCTATGCACTCGGCAAGGACCCGCTGGAGATCCGCAAGGCCAATTTCTATGGCGACCGCAACGACGGCCGTCTCCTCACCCCCTATCATCAGGAGGTCGAGGACAACATCTTGCCGCGCTTGATCGGAGAACTCGAAAGCTCCTCTGACTACCAGGCCCGCCGTGAGGCGATCCTGCAGCACAATGCCCGTTCCTCCATATTAAAACGGGGTATTGCGCTGACACCGGTCAAGTTCGGCATTTCTTTTACAGCCACCTGGTACAATCAGGCCGGTGCGCTGATCCACATCTACAATGACGGATCGATCCACCTGAACCATGGCGGCACTGAAATGGGCCAGGGCTTGAACACCAAGGTGGCCCAGGTCGTGGCAGATGCCTTCCAGGTGGATTTCGAGCGCATCAAGATCACCAAGACGACGACCGAAAAGGTGCCGAACACATCGGCGACCGCCGCCTCATCGGGCTCCGACCTCAACGGCATGGCTGCCTTGAACGCAGCCGAACAGCTGAAGGAACGGCTGGTCGCCTTTGCTGCCGAGCGCTGGAACACCGAACCGGAAACCATCCGCTTCCATAACAATATGGTCGAGATCGGGTCCGAACTGGTGTCCTTCAATGATCTTGTCCGCCAGGCCTACATGGCCCGTGTGCACCTGTCGGCCGCCGGCTTCTACAAGACGCCGAAGATCCACTGGGACCGCGCCGCCGGAAAAGGCCGCCCGTTCTACTATTTCGCCTATGGCGCATCCTGCTCGGAAGTTTCCGTCGACACGCTCACAGGTGAATACCGGGTGGAGCGGACCGATATCCTGCATGACGTCGGCAAGTCGCTGAACCCGATCCTCGACAAGGGTCAGGTGGAAGGCGCCTTCATTCAGGGCATGGGCTGGCTGACGACGGAAGAACTGTGGTGGGACCAGGCCGGACGCCTCAGGACCCACGCGCCGTCGACCTACAAGATCCCTCTCGCCTCCGACCGGCCACGCCAGTTCACCGTGAAGCTTGCCGAATGGTCGGAAAACAAGGAACGCACCATCAAGCGCTCCAAGGCCGTGGGCGAACCGCCCTTCATGCTGGGTGTGTCCGTCTTCGAGGCGCTTTCCATGGCCGTTGCCAGTGTCGCCGATTACCGCGAATGCCCGCGCCTTGATGCCCCGGCAACGCCGGAGCGGGTGCTGATGGCCATCGAGCGGCTGAAAACCCGGGAGTAAATCATGACAATGCGCTCCAGCCAGACCGAAAGCTTCTTCGGCTCAGCCCACCCGATCGTCCGTGTCGTGCTGACGCGGGTTCAAGGATCGTCCCCCCGGGAAACCGGCACGGAGATGTTCGTTGCCCCGAACAGCCTCTTCGGCACCATCGGCGGCGGCCAACTGGAGCACATCGTCATTACCCAGGCCCGTTCGATGCTGGCCGAAGGCACGCTTTCCTCCAGGCTCGACTTGCCGCTCGGCCCGGAAATCGGCCAATGCTGCGGCGGACGGGTGGAAGTATCACTTGCACGCATGCGCAAAGCCGAACGGCAGGCAGTCATCAGCCGCCTGCGGAACGAGGACGATGCGCTGCCGCATGTCTATGTGATGGGCGCAGGCCATGTCGGCCGGGCGATTGCCAACCTGCTGCAGCATGCGCCGGTGCACTGCGTACTGGTCGACATGCGCAAGGAAGAGCTGGCGCAATGCCAGGCGCGTGTCGACATGCGCCTGCGGGCCATTCCGGAAGTCGAAATCTACAATGCGCCTGCGGGCAGCGCCTTTATCGTGCTGACCCATGACCACGGCCTGGACTTCCTGCTGACGTCGGCCGCCCTGGAGATCGGCCATGCGTCCTACGTCGGCATGATCGGGTCGGCCACAAAACGCGCCAAGCTGCGCTCCTGGTGCAACAGCCATTGCAATGGCCTTTCCATCGACCAGCTGACCTGCCCGATCGGCGCAACCGCCAGCCGGGACAAGCGCCCCGAGATCATTGCCGCTTTTGTCGCCGCAGAAGTCCTGACCGCCCTGACCTCGGGCGCAAGAGCTGCCGGCGAGACGGAGGAGGCTGCGCTGCTGGAGGCCGCGCAGTGAAACAACGGCTGACCTGTCCTTTGGGAGATGGAACAGGACGGCTGTCTTACCCTGAAAGGAGACCCGACATGCGGGTTGGGAGGAACGACTACACTTTGTTTTCGAGGGGGGATTTCAGCGCCTTCTGGGCCCTGTTCACCGACAACCTCGTGAACCTCATGGTTCTGGCAGGCATCTGCCAGTTCGTATTCCAGATGCCGGCGGACATTGTCTACGGCAAGATCGTGCCGGGTGCCGCCATCGCGATCCTGGCCGGTGTCGCCGCCTATGTCCTGCTGGCCAAACGCGCAGCTGCACAGCATGGCCGGGACGTGACCGCGCTGCCTTACGGCATTTCGACACCGGTGATGTTCGTCTATCTCTTCGGCGTCATCGGGCCGATCTACTGGGCGACCAATGATCCGGTTCTTGCCTGGCAGGTCGGCATCGGCGCGGGCTTCATGGGCGGCATCGTCGCAGCCTTTGGTGCGCTTGTCGGCCCCTGGCTGAAAAAGGTGACCCCGCGTGCGGGCATGCTCGGCACCTTGTGCGGCATCGCCCTGGTGTTCATCGGCACCGTACCGCTGGCAACGGTGTTCGAGAACCCGTTCATCGGCTTCGCCTCGATGATCATCATCCTGTGGGGTCTCGTCGGCCGGTTCCGCCTGCCGTTCAACATTCCGGCCGGCCTGTTGGCCCTGATGGTCGGCACCGGGGTCGCGCTGGCCACCGGTCAATCGACGATCAGCTTCGAGGGCGTCGGCTTCTATCCGCCTGTTCCCTACCTTGGCGACCTGATGGCCGGGATCCAGCATCTCTTCAACCATCCGGAGCTGTTCCTGGTGCTGGTGCCGGTGCAGATCTACAATTTCATCGAAACGATGAACAACGTGGAGAGCGCGGAAGCCGCAGGCGACCACTATCCGGTGGCAACCTGCCAGATCACCGACGGTGTCGGCACCATGATCGGCGCGCTGTTCGGTTCGCCCTTCCCGACGACCGCCTATATCGGCCATCCGGCCTACAAGCGCATGGGTGCTCATGCAGGATACGTGATCGGCGTCGGCGCGGTCATTCCGCTGGCGGCCTTTTTCGGATTGCTTGCCTTCCTGAACAACCTGATCCCGGTGGCCGCTGCCGCCCCCGTTCTGGTGTTCGTCGCGCTCAGCCTGATCACCAACACCGCCCATGCCGTGCGCACCGACCATATGGCCGCCGTCACCATCGCGATGATGCCGCACGTCTCCAGCTTCCTCATCATCAAGTGGGGCTCGCTGATCGGCGCGCTCGGCGCGACCGGGGCCACAGGCATGCTGGCCCTTGGCGATCCGAAACTGACCGCAGCGCTGCTTCAGCAGGGCGCCCATTACGAAGGTCACCTCGCCCTCAGCCAGGGTGCCATCCTGACGGGTCTGATCTGGGGCGCCATCGTTGCCAGTGTCATTGACGGCAAGTTCCGCAATGCCGGCGGCTTCGCCTTTGCCGCCTTTGCCATGGCCTCGGTCGGGATCATCCATTCCGCAACGCTGCACTGGCCGGAATTTACCACCGTCAGCCTCGGCTACCTGATCGCCGCTGCCTTCCTGTTCATCTACCCGATCTTCCATCGTGAAGACGCGGCAGAGCCGGAAGCCGAACCGATTGCCACTGCCCAGGTCAGCCCGGGCGAATGAACCAGACCTAAAACCACTTCGGGGCGGATCTTCCGCCCCGAACTCCGACAAACGGGACCTTTCTCGATGCCTTCCGACCGTCTCTTGCTTCGTGGCCGCCTGCTGACTTTTTCAGCCGAGCCACAATCCCCGGACGACACCTCCGCCTTCGATTACATCGAGGATGGTGCGCTTCTGATCGAAAACGGCTTCATCCTGCGACGTGGCAGCTATTGCGAAGTGGTTGCCGGGGCGGGTGATGCGGAAATCATCGATCACCGGCCGAAACTGCTGATGGCAGGCTTCATCGACAGCCATATTCATTTTCCGCAGGTGCAGATCGTCGCCTCCTGGGGGGCACAGCTTCTCGACTGGCTGAACACCTACACGTTCCCCGAAGAAACCCGCTTTGCGGATGAAGGCCATGCTGCCGCCATGGCCTGCCGCTTTTTCGACCTGCTGACCGACCATGGCACCACGACGGCCGTTGCCTATTGTTCGGTTCACAAGGCCTCTGCGGAGGCCTATTTCGAGGAAGCCGAGCAGCGCAACATGCGGATGATCGGCGGCAAGGTGCTGATGGACCGCAACGCCCCGGACGGTCTGCGCGACACGCCGCAATCCGGCTATGACGACACGAAGGACCTGATCGCCAAATGGCATGGACGAGGGCGTGCAAGCTACGCCATTACGCCGCGCTTCGCGATCACCTCAACTCCGGAACAGATGGAGATGGCCGGCGCGCTGGTTGCCGAGCATTCGGACTGCTACGTCCAGACCCATCTGTCGGAAAACAAAAACGAGATCGCCTACACGCTGGAGCTTTACCCGGAAGCCCGCGACTATCTCGATGTCTACCAGCGCTACGGCCTCCTGTCGGACAAGATGCTGCTCGGCCACTCGATCCACCTGGAACAGCGCGAGATTGATGCGCTGGCCGAAACCGGCGCCCGGCCGGTGTTCTGCCCGACGTCGAACCTCTTCCTCGGCAGCGGTCTTTTCGATGATGCAGGCTTGCGCTCGAAGGGCATCGTCAACGCGATTGCCACCGACATCGGCGCCGGCACCAGCTATTCCATGCTGCAGACACTGAACGAGGGTTACAAGATCCTGCAGCTGCAGGACCAGAAACTGCATCCCTTCCGCGCCTTCCACTGGATCACCCGCGGCAATGCCGTCGCGCTCGGCCTGGAAGACAGGATCGGCACCCTGGACGAAGGTACGGAAGCGGACATCGTGGTGCTGGACAGCCGTGCGACCGAGGCGATGGCCCTGCGCATGGAGCGGGCGTCGACCCTTGCGGAAGAGCTTTTCGTTCTGCAGATGCTGGGCGACGACCGGGCCATCGACGAGGTCTATGTCGCCGGCAAACCGCAGAAGGGCAAGGCACCGGCGGTACCGCAGCCCGCGCCAGCAAGGACACGCAAAACGCCTGCTGCCCGAGAAAAGGACCTTGTCCTGTCCTGACCTGCGAACCTGGACGCAAACTTCGAAGTCACCCCGGGCGAGCATCGCGAGTCCCGGGATGACCTCCAGAAGAAGAGAAAAGAGAACGGCAAGGGCTTCTTCACCGGCTCAGCAAAAAATCGGCTTTTGATGCCGTTCCGCGCACACGGACTTGCCAATTCATGGCCAAATAAGTGTATCAATGCACACCGTGTTGCTGGGAGGGATTCGTGGCGAAAGATATTGTTTTATATGACTACTGGCGGTCCTCGGCGAGCTATCGCGTGCGCATTGCGCTCAATCTGCTGAAGCTCGATGTTGACTACCGGCCGGTGAACCTTCTGACCCGCGCCCATCTGGAAGATGACTATCTCGCTCTCAACCCTCAGGGCCTGTTGCCTGCGCTGATCGTTGACCGCAAGACGCTGACCCAGTCGTTGGCCATCATCGAATATCTGCATGCGACCACACCCGGTTCGACCTTGATGCCGGACGATGTCGACGGCCAGTACCGGGTGCGTCAGCTCTCCTATGCTATTGCCATGGAAATCCACCCGGTCTGCAATCTCGGCATTGTTGGTCATGTGGCGGAGCTGACCGGCGGTGGCGATGATGCCAAGAAAGCCTGGATGCAGCGCTTTATCGGCAAGGGCCTTGCCGCCTTCGAGAACCTTCTGGATGACAACGGTCCGTTCTGCCACGGCAAAACGCCGAGCATGGCCGACTGCTGCCTGATGCCTCAGCTCTACAACGCCAATCGCTGGGGTGTGGATGTTTCCGGATTTCCGAAAATTCTGCGTGCTGCTGCTGCCGCCGAAGCCCTCGACGCGTTCAAGGACGCCCATCCGGATGCCATCGGCGCGCCGCCCGCCTGATAAAAGGCTAATTGTTGCGGCGTTCCGCCTGGTTGCGAGCCTGTCTGTTTTCTCCCGGTGTGCTGCCGCTCCTGCCCGGTGAATCGCTGCTCTGGCCGGGTGCGTTTGCACTGTTTCCGCGAGAGCCGCCGGAGAATCTTTCTCCCGCATTGCCGACAGCATTGCCGTTGCCCGGATTGTTGGGAACGCCGGCGCTCGCAGGCGCACCGCCAGATTGTGTCGCCGGTTCTGGCGAACTGGAAACGGAATTGCTCGGCTCTGAGCTATTCGAACCTGGGCTGTTCGGCTCGGGGCTGTTCGGCTCCGGGCTCCTCCGCTCGGGGCTGTTCAGGTTCTCGGTTGGTTGTCGCGGACTGAAGAGGGCGCGGAAAATGTTCCTGGGTTGCTGCTCGGGAACCCGATCGGGTGCCAGCCTCGCATTTTTCACGGTGCATCCAGATCCGCGCTGCCTGAACTGTCTGTTCAGGTTCGACTCATTTACGAGTAGCGGAAAGAGTGACTTCGACCGATTTCTGAGTGCATCCGAATTCAGCCGATCCTGTTTCACCCCGCGCCGACCGATAAGGACATAGTCGCACCGGTTTCTGACCAACTGGCAGCGCCCACTCCTGTCGCATGCGTTGATCGCACCGCGCAACAGGGCGACATTGGTTCCCTGAGGCGTGATTGTCACATCGAAAGCCGTGCCCCGCACGCCGATCGTGCCATTCGGCGTCCGGATGCTGTAGGCGGAAGACTTGCTGCGCCCGCTGATGAAGCGGAAGGCGCCGCGCGTTGCACTAACAGTAAGCTTGCTAACAGTCTGACCCGTGATCACGAAGTCATCGATCTTCACATCCGCATTGGGACCGACAACAATCTTGGTGCCGTCGATCAGCCGGATCTGTGCGTTTCCGCTGGAATTGGCACGCAACCGGTCGTCCCTGAAAATGGATGTGTTTGATGCCAAGATGCGGGGATCACCTCCCCCCGTCGCTTTGACGGTCTTTCTTGCATCAACAGTTATGCCAACCTTGTCGGCCAAGGACACCGACGAATAAAAGATGGATAACGATAAAACTATTAAAACCGGGGCAAACCTCATAGCTCCCACTCCGGCCCGACCGATGAGATCTTACCACATCCTTAACCAATAGACGAATCGTTTCCGATTTCTCGGCTCAAACATTGTCCTTTTTGTCAAGGTCTATTTTTCTCAGAAACGCGTATTCTAACGTAGAGTGGACACCAGACATGGGAACGGTGTCGCGGCTCCCGAACAGCTCTGTCGGTCAGGGGCATGCCGGTGGGAAAGACGCTTTTCAACTTGCTACGCAACAGGCACGTTTTCGTCCTGGGTCTGACGCTGATCCTCCTTTTCGGCGCCCGTGAATTACGCCTGTCCGATCCCCCGTTCATAGCGTCCCTGCGCTGGATCACCTTCGACACCTATCAGCGTTTCAAACCGAGGGAGGCTTTGGGGCAACCGATCCGGATCATCGACATCGACGAGAAGTCGATAGCGCAGCTAGGCCAATGGCCGTGGCCGCGTACGCAGATTGCCAAACTTCTGGAGCGTATCCAGAACCTGGGAGCCGCCTGCGCCGCCTTTGACATGGTGTTTTCCGAGCCCGACCGGACGGGACCGGCGGGGTTCTTGCGGGAGCTGGAAGAACGCGGTTGGCCCGGACGCGACGAGATCAAGCCACTGCTCTCGGGAATACCCGACAATGATGCCGTTTTCGTTCAGTCAATGGTCGGGCTGCCAACGATCCTCGGGTTTTTCAACGAACCGAGATCGGCAATGGGACTGCCCGATGCCAAGGCTGCCTACGTCGTCCTCGGGGAAGATCCGACACCGCTCCTCGACCCGATCAGAGGCAGCGTGATGAGCCTGCCGCCCTATCAGGCTGTCGCGGAGGGAAGTGGTACGATTTCCCTTGGGCAGGCGGATTCCGACGGGGTGGTGCGCCAGGTTCCAATGTTCATCGCCGGCACGAACGGTGAAATATATCCGGCCCTGGCACTTGAGACGCTTCGTGTCGCACTTGGCGACAAAACCTTTGTTCTCAAAACTTCGGAAGCGAGCGGCGAGTTCAGTGCAGGAACACTCGCCATGACAGAATTCAAGGTTGGAGAGTTCCAGGTTCCGGTCACGGCAAATGGCCATCTGCTGATCTATTATTCGCGCAATGACCCGTCTCTCTATCTTTCTGCGCGGGATCTTCTGAACCTGTCCGACGAGGAGCTGGTCCCCCTGATCGAGGGCCACATCATCCTATTCGGATCGTCGGCCGCCGGATTGCGAGACATCAGGCTCACGGCTCTCGGCGAGAGCGTTCCGGGTGTTTTCATGCATCATCAGATCATTGATCAGATCCTGTCGAATACGTTTCTCAACCGTCCCGACTGGGCGACAGGAGCCGAAATCGCGGCGTTGTTCATCGTGACGCTCATCATCGGTGCCATATTGCCGTCAACAGGCGCGATCCCATCAGCTGCCGTTGGCGCCGTCCTGAGCGCGGCAGTTAGCGGCGGAAGCTGGTTTGCCTTTTCCAGCTATGGCCTCCTTCTGGATCCGGTCTTCCCCATGCTGGTTTCCGGGCTTATTTTTCTCCTGACCACAATCTTGATGTTTGCCTTCGCGGAGCGGGAAAAGCGGTTTGTCCGAAGGGCGTTCCAGCGCTATCTCGCACCGGACTTGCTCAGAAAGCTGGAGGAACAGCCTCACACGCTGCGTCTCGGAGGCGAAATCCGCGACATGACGATGATGTTCATGGACGTGAGGGGGTTTACGCCGATTTCCGAGAAACTGCCTCCCGAAGAGGTGGTCGCATTCCTGAACCGTCTGCTGTCTCCACTATCGGAATGCATCCAGAGACGGGAAGGCGCAATCGACAAATATATTGGCGATTCAATCATGGCGTTCTGGAACGCGCCGCTTGACGTTGCCGATCATCCGGTCAAGGCTGCCCATGCTGCGCTGGACATGATAAAAATCGTCAAGGAACTCAACGACCGGGATGCCTTTGGCTTCAAGTCCGGACCCCATAAATTGGGCGACATCCGCATTGGCATCGGCCTGAACAGCGGACCTGGTTGCGTTGGCAACATGGGCTCGAGTTCGCGGTTCAACTACTCGGTCATCGGTGACGCCGTCAACGTTGCTTCCAGAGTCGAGACAGCCTGCAAGCAGGTCGGCTGGCCTATTTTGCTGACGCAGACAACTGCCACCGCGTGCAAGGACATGGCACTTCTGGAAGCAGGGTCGATTACACTCAAGGGCAAGGCTCAGCCGGCAACTCTCTACGCGCTTGTCGGCGACGAGACACTTGCCCGAACGAAAGAGTGGCAGGCATTGGAAAGGCTGCACAAGGAACTTATCGAAGAACGCACGCGCGTCGCCAGTCGCGCAGAAATCGAACGCCTTGTGAACGCCTGCCTCGCGGTGGCTCCGGTCGACTTGAGCGCCTTCTACGACAGTTTCATGCCGTCGCCCATCATCGAGGAACTTGCCGGGGAGTAATGCCTGCAGTGCATTCTCGCAGGATGCATGCGAGGTAAAGCGCCGCCAGCCCCACGCTCGGTTCCTACGGCTTCAGGCGACAGCCACCAGATGCCGGTCGCCGACATCATGGTAACGCACCCGCTCGACCGATTGCCCAAGCGGCAGTACCGGTGATGGGATTTCGCCCGTCGGCACATCGAAAACGGTGCGCCGGCGCTTGGGATCAGGGATCGGCACGGCCTTCAACAGTCGCTTGGTATAGTCGTGCTGCGGGTTTTCGAACACCTGACGGCGTGTTCCCATCTCCACGATCTGGCCGAGATACATCACCGCGATCCGATGCGAGACCTGCTCGACGACCGCCATGTCGTGGGAAATGAACAGGTACGAGAGGCCGAGATCCTCCTGCAGTTCCTGCAGAAGATCCAGAACACGGGCCTGCACCGAAACATCGAGCGCCGAGACGCTTTCATCCGCGACAATGACCTTGGGCGAAAGCGCCAGTGCGCGGGCAATACAGATGCGCTGGCGCTGTCCACCGGAGAATTCGTGGGGATGCCGGGTGATCACATCGGCCGGAAGGCCGACCCGGTCGAACAGCGATGCCACCTTGTCCTTCAGGTCCTTGCCCCGCGCCAGACCGTGGATCACCAGCGGTTCGCCGACGATTTCGCCGACGGTCATGCGTGGGTCGAGGGAGGCATAGGGATCCTGAAAGATCATCTGCATGTCGCGCCTGCGGCGCTGCTGTTCCTGTGCGCTGCCGATGCCGACATGCTGGCCGGCGACCCGGATGCTCCCTTCCCAGGGCACCAGGTTCATGAGCGCCTTGCCGATGGTGGACTTGCCGCAGCCGCTTTCTCCGACGAGGCCCAGGGTTTCGCCGGGTGCCAGCGTGAAAGAAACGCCTTCGACCGCATGAACACGGGATGTCACCCGATTGAGCAGGCCGCCATGCAGGTCGAAGCGGACGACAAGGTCTTCCACCTCGAGGACCGGTGCTTCGGGCTGGTCCTTTTTCCGGGCCGCACTGTCAACACCGGTCATGGCGCCAAGCTTGGGTACGGCCTCCAGAAGGTGCCGTGTGTAACTGTCCGCCGGACGTTCGAACACGTCTGACGCCGTGCCGCTTTCCACGATGTTGCCGTGGTTCATGACGATCACCCGGTCGGCCATTTCGGCAACGACGCCCATGTCGTGGGTGATCATGATCACCGCCGTGCCGAAATCGCGCTGCAAATCGCGGATCAGCTGCAGGATCTGTGCCTGGATCGTCACGTCGAGCGCCGTCGTCGGCTCATCGGCAATCAGCACCTTCGGATTGCAGGCCAGCGCCATGGCGATCATCACCCGCTGGCGCATGCCGCCGGAAAGCTCGTGCGGATATTGTTTCAGCCGCCGTGCCGGCTCCGACAGACGCACCGATTCCAGCATTGCCAGTGCGCGCTTGTTGGCTTCACTACCCGAGACATCCTGATGCGCCAGGATCGCCTCACGCAACTGGCGACCAACCGTCAGCACGGGATTGAGCGAGGTCATCGGCTCCTGGAATATCATGGCAATGTCACCGCCGCGAATGCGGCGCATGGCGTCCTCGGGAAGCTTGATCAGGTCCTTGCCCTGAAACAGCACCTCACCACCGGAGACCCGGGCCATCGGCTCCGGCAGAAGTCCCATGATGGAAAGAGCCGTGATCGACTTTCCGGATCCGGATTCGCCCGCGATACAAAGGGTTTCACCGCGCTTCAGGTCAAACGACAGGCCCTTGACCACGGTCTTGCGGCCGGAAGGCGTCGCGACGTCCGTGCGCAGATCTCTTACGGAAAGAACGACGTCTTCGGCAACGGCTACATGGTCTGACTGGCTGGACATCCGGACGCCCTGGTCTTTCTTGAACTCTGGAAAACGGGCGACGGCGGTGACCGCCGCCCGGCTGCGTTACTGAAGCACGACTTTCGGGAAGTAGAACGAGACCACCCAGTTGGGCATGTCCACGATTTCCGAAATCCGGAGATCGCCGCAGACCGAACACAGCATGTAGGCATCGACCGCGCTGTAGCCGTGACGGGCACACAGGAGGTCGATCATGTTGGAAACGGCTGCCTGGGCGCCTTCGAAGAGATCGCTGCCGATACCGGTAGTGACCTCGTAGCCCATCTCGTCGAGATGGCGGGTCACCGGGCCCGGGGTTTCGAACCGTGGCATCTTGAGATTGGCACCCTTGATCAGGTCCAGCTCGACCACCGTGTTCATCGGGCTTTCGATAGCGGTTCCGCAGACCTCGCCATCGCCCTGCGCCGCGTGGGTGTCGCCGATGGAGAACAGGGCTCCGGCAACTTCCACCGGCAGGTAGAGCGTTGTTCCGGCGGCAAGGTCGCGGATATCAAGATTGCCACCGACCCGCCGGGGCGGAACGATGGAATGAAGACCTGCTTCCGCCGGAGCGACGCCGATGGTACCGGCAAACGGCTTCAACGGCACCTTGCCAAACGGGGCAAACGCCGAGGTTCCCAGCTTGTCCTTGTCATAGGACCAGATATGCAGGGCCGGATCCTTGAACTGGTCCGCCAGCAAACCGAAACCCGGAATGTTGGCGGTCCAGCCGAAGCCGGAGGGTTTGAACTCGTGGATCTTGACCACCAGCGCATCGCCCGGCTCGGCCCCATCCACATAGATGGGGCCATTGACCGGATTGATCTTGCCGAAATCCAGCGTCGAAACATCCGCGACAGTGCTTTCGGGCGTGAGCTGCCCGGCCGAACTGTCGAGACATTCGAATTCCAGCACCGTGCCCGGTGCTACCGTTTCGGCCGGGGCATTGGAGTTGTCCCAACCGAAGTGGTGCTGTGCCGCGTGGATCGTGTAAGCGGCCTTGCAGTTACTGCACATCTTTCGCCCAAACGTAGTCGTAGTTGACAGGAATGTGGACCGGATCGACGAAGATGGCATCGGGGCCACCCAGCCGCTCGGACCGCATCGTGAAACGCTGCTCGTGGAACACCGGCGCCCAGGCCGCGTCGTCCATCACCGAGATGAAGATCTTGCGCCAGGCTTCCTCACGCTCGGCCTTCTTCGCCGGGTCGGTGATACTGTCGGCAGCAGTGGCCTGCTTGTCCAGCTCCTCGTTGCAGTACCAGGACCAGTTCCACCCGCCCTTGACCGCGCCGGCACAGCCCAGGATCGGGCCATAGAAGTTGGACGGATCCGGGAAGTCGGCGATCCAGGCCATGCCGCCGGACCAGATCATCGGCGCCTGGTCGGGCTCGCCGCCGGCCGCGATCACGTTGGCCTGGGCCAGTGCCTTGATTTCAGCCTTGATGCCGATTTCGGCAAGGTCGGCCTGGATGGACTGGGCAATGCGCGGGTTCGGGTCGGTGTTGTAGACATAGAGTTCGGTTTCGAACCCGTCAGCCAGACCCGCCTCGGCCAGAAGCGCCTTTGCGGCTTCCGGGTCATAGGCATATCCGGTGTACTCGTTGTCATAACCCGGCATGGTGGGCGGCAGCGGCTGGTTTGCCGGGACTGCGCGGCCATTGATGATGCGCACGACGCGATCCTTGTTGATCGCCATGTTGACGGCCTTGCGCACCTCCAGCTTGTCGAAGGGCGGCATCTTCACGTTCATGGTGACATAGCCGGTGTGCAGCTGGCCACCTTCGATGATCAGATCCTTGTATTGCGGGTCCTTGGTCACTTCCAGGAACTTCGCCGGGGGAATGCCATCGCCCGGAATATCGGCTTCGCCGCGTTGCAGGCGCAGGAGCGCAACCACCGGCTCCTGGCCGACTTCAAAGGTGATTTCGTCAAGCTTGGGAACGCCAGCGCGCCAGTAGTCCTCGTTGCGCTTGAACACCAAGCGCTGGCCGAGCGTCCATTCTTCCAGCGAGAACGCACCGGTGCCGACCGGATGCTTGCCGAAGTCGGCGCCAAATTCTTCCACGGCCTCTTTCGGCACGATGGACGAGAAGTTGATGGCCATCACGTGCAAGAAGGTCGCATCCGGACGGGACAACTCGATCTTGACCGTATAGGGATCGACGACGGTGACACCTTCCAGGCTGGTGGCATCGCCGGCAGCCACGGCATCAAAGCCCTTGATGGAGCCGAAGAAACCGGCACCCGGGCTCTGGGTAGCCGGATTGGTGACACGGTCGAGAGAATATTTGACGTCTTCCGCGGTCATCTCGCGACCGTTATGGAACTTCACGCCTTCGCGCAGCTTGAAGGTGAAGACCGTGCCGTCATCGGAAATCGTGTAGTCCTCGGCCAGATCCGTCATCAGGTTGGTGGTGCCGGGTTCATAGTCCATCAGGCCGTCGAACAGGCTCTTGATCATCGACCAGTTCTGCCAGTCGTAGCCAATTGCCGGATCAAGCGTCGAGACGTCGTCCTTGTAGGTGACGATCATCGATCCGCCCTGCTTGATGTCGTCCGCCAGAGCGGATGCCGATGTCAGGGCGGTGGCGGCGAGAAGGGCGGCAGCCCCTGCCAATACTGTCTTCTTCATAGTCCAACCTCCGGTTCTTACGGTGATGTGCCGGGCCGCTCTGAAGGCGGTTTTCCGGCGGTTGCCGCGCGTCAGCGCAGCTTGATCCTCGGATCAATCAGGGGAGCGATCAGGTCGGCAAGGAAATTGCCCAGCACGATCGCGAATGCGGACACGAGCGTGACGCCCATGATGATGGGAATGTCGACCCGCTGGATGGCCTGCCAGGCGAGCTGGCCGATGCCCGGCCAGCCGAACACGCTTTCAACCACCACGATGCCGCTCATGAAAAGACCGATATCGATCCCGATCATGGCGATGATCGGCAGCAAGGCGTTGGGAAGGGCGTGACCGAACAGGACCTGCCAGCGTTTCAGGCCTTTGGCGCGCGCCGTGCGGATGAAGTCCTGGCGCAGCACGTCGATCATGGACGAGCGCATCATGCGCGAGTACCAGCCTGCGCCCAGGAACCCGAGGGTCAACGACGGCAGCACCATGTGCATGAAGGTGCCGTAACCGCCGATGGGGAACCAGCCGAGCTGCACCGAAAAGACGTAGAGCAGCAGGATGCCGATCACGAACTGGGGCGAGGAAACCCCGACGAAGGAAAGGACCATGAGGCTCGTATCTGTCGCCGTGTTCCGGCGCAGGGCTGCGACGAGCCCCATGGTAAGTCCGATCGCCAGTTCGCAGACGATGGCGCCGACCATGAGAAGGAGCGTTGCCGGCAGACGCGACCAGATGAGCGCGCCCACTTCCGTCTTCTGCAGGTAGGAGCGGCCGAGATCGCCCTGCAGCAGTCCGGTGAGATAGCGGAAGTACTGCTGGTAGAACGGCAGGTTAAGACCAAGCTGCTCGCGAATGTTCTCGACCGTCTGCGCGGTGGCGCTGCGGCCTGCGATCTGGCGGGCCGGATCGGCCGGGATCAGATAGAGCAGGACGAAGGTCAGGAAGGTGATGCCGATGAGGATCAGCGCGGACTGAAACACCCGGCGCAGAATATATCCACCCATGATCAGTGCCTCCCCTTCTGTGTCGGATCGAGCACCTCACGCAGGGCGTCGCCCAGAAGATTGAAGCCCAGCGCCAGCGCGATGATGGCGATCCCCGGGAAGAACACCAGCCAGGGCGCCGAGGTGAAATAGGTCTGGTTTTCGTAGATGATGTTGCCCCAGGAAGGGGTCGGCGGCTGTACGCCGATGCCAAGATAGCTGAGTGTTGCCTCCAGCAGCACTGTCGTCGAGATGCCCAGCGTGCCGAAGACGACGATGGTTGACAGAAGATGCGGCAGGATGTGGCGGAATAGTATCCGGAAAAGGCCTGCGCCCATGGCCCGTTCGGCCAGGATGAATTCGCGCTCCGACAGCGACCTGGTTTCGGTATAGACGACACGCGCCATCTGCACCCAGTTGACCATGGCGATCACCATGGCAACGATCCAGAGTGATGGTCTGAACAGGGCTGCCAGCGTGATGGCAAGCAGCAGCGCCGGGAAGGCCATCATCAGATCGGTGAAGCGCATCAGCACCGTTTCCACCCAGCCACGGAAAAAACCGGCGAGGATGCCGACAAAGGCACCGACCGCAACGGCGATCCCGTTGGCGACAACCCCGATGATGAGCGAGGTCTGCGCGCCGTAGATCAGACGTGACAGGAGATCGCGCCCGAGCAGATCCGTGCCCAGCCAGAAGGTTTCGCCCGGAGGCAAAGGCGCGCCCTCCAGGGTCAGCCCTTCGAAGAACTGTTCCGCCGGGTCGAAAGGCGCGACAAAGGGAGCAAAGACTGCGGCCCCGACGATTACACCGACCAGGGCCAGGGCAAAGACGGCTAGTTTCCTTTCCAGGAGGCGACGCCAGACGCCTTTCGGTATCTCGGGTGCGGCGGTTTTCACGGTGTCTGGCATCGCTTCAGGCTTCACGTCGGCCGGCATTCTGCCCTCCTGAACGCGCCAGCAGATCAAGCGCAACGTCTTCCATGGTTTGCCGGCTCGCCATCGCCATATCCTGAAGAAGTTTGTAAGCGGTATCGGCGTCGCTGCCCTGGTGCTGCATCAGGAGCAGGATGGCTTCGGCCACCTGAGGCCGACAGGCAAGGCGGGCTTCCAGTTTCGCGATCCTTTCCTCCGATGCGCGGCGCATGGCAAAGGTTCGCGTGGCAACGACGAGCGCGCCGTAGACACCGCTGGAGGCGATGGGCTTGCTCAGATGGGCAATGGCACCGCGCCGGATGGCCCATTCGACCCGCCCGGGAGCCTCGCTGCCCATCAGCGCGATCATCGGCATTGGGTGTTCTTCAACCGGCCAGGGGAACTGGGCATCATGACCGGCATCGGCGTCGAAGATCACCAGATCGGCTTGCCTTGCTTCCTCGGGAAGTTCCGGCCAGGCGGTCGACACCGCAATGCCGAGACGGTCGAGCTGGCGGCAGACGGCATCCCTGTCGGAATGCGGCTTGTGCAGCACAGTCGCGGACCAACCGCGGAAACTCGGGGTGCGGAACAGGCTGCTCATGACGACACCAGCCTCAGTCTCGGCGTATTACCGTTGTCCGGTACCGGTGTATCACCAGATGTACCGGCGTTGCTTTCCAGCGGGTCATAGTGGACCAGATAGGGATCCGGCGCCAATGGGCCGGACGTCTTTTCGATGATGCGGAACCGGGAGCGGATGCGCTCGGGCCCGGTGGTTTCCACCACCGCGATCAACGGCTGCAGGTAAGCGTGCTGCGTTTGCGGATCGATCCGGATGTCTCGCAACGGCGTCCGGTGCGGCCGGCGACACAATTCCGCAAGGACATGATCCGGCGCATCCGAACCACACGCCTCGATAGCGCGGGCGAGCAGCCAGACGGCCTCATAGGGTCCGACGAACATCGATGAAATCGACGCATCCGGGCCGCGCAAGCCTTCCAGCCGGCTCAGGAAATCCTCGTTTTCCGGGGTGTCCAGCGTTTCGAAATAGGTCGAGGTGGACACAAGACCCTCGGCGGCAGCCCCCAGGATCGGCAGCTCGGCTTCCGTCAGATTGCAACTGAGGATCGGGCAGCGGTTCGGCGCAAAGGCGGGATCTTCCTTCGCAAGCCTCTTCATGGCGCGCAGGAAGGCGTAGCTGCTTTCGCCTATCAGGTTGTTGAAGATGAAGTCCGGCCGTTTTTCGCGGATTTCAACGATCAGATGGTCGATGTTCTCGTCGCCGATGGCGACATAACGCTCGCCCAGAACTTCGCCGTCACACCCGGCCAGAAGTTCGCGGGCAATGCGGTTGGTTTCCCAACCCCAGATGTAGTTGGATCCGAGAAGGAAAGCCCGGCGGCCGGATTCCGGAACGATGTGGCGGAAAAGCGGAACCACGCCCTGGTTCGGGCAAGCGCCTGTGTAGACCACACGATCATGGCTTTCGAAGCCCTCATAGGGCGTGGTGTACCAGAGCAGCCCGCGGCCACGCTCCATCACCGGCAAGACTTCCTTGCGGGAGGAGGAGGTCTGGGTGCCGATGATGTGCCGGCAGCCGGCCTCCCGCATCATCCTGTCCGCTTCCACGGCGTAGTTTTCGGCAGAGCCCTTCGGGTCACCATCCACGCGCAGGAAACGGAAATCGAACAGACCGGAAGCGTTGATTTCATCGATGGCGATCCGGGCACCCCAATAGCCTTCCTGCCCGATCGCGGCATAGGAACCGGATTTCGAAAACAGAACGCCAACAGGTATTTCACCAAAGGCCATGTATTACCCTGCCCTTCAGCCGAACGATGCAAACCGCGGGGGCTGAACATAAAAAAACCCCGACCCGCAGGTGGTCACCTGCGACAGATCGGGGCGCAATTGCCATGCGGCTGAACGATTGCCGCTATTTCGATATCAGGATCGCCGAAGAAAAAAATCTTGTCAATCGCCGCAAAGCTCAAAGATCAGCCACGCATAAAATTTCGCCACAAATGACGACGGCGACAAACGGCTTCCTATGAACCAATTTCAGGAGTTTCGCCAACCGGGAGCCAGAGCATCAAAAAGCACTCTTTTTCTTGAAAAGAATGACAAATTTTCTCTAAAGCCAAGCAACAATCAACCCCATGAGGAAGGGGATGCAATACAAAATTTCGCCTCAGGAGATAACCTGACGAAAATAGCGGAACCGATTAAAATTTGTTCCCCAGCACAAATTTCAGGCAAGCACTTCGCAAAGCCTTTTCCCAAAGGTGTCCCCTTCAGGCCTCATTGATGTTTTTCTTTATATTTTACAGTTATTTACACAATTCTTGACTGAAGCCTTGCCTTTAAATTCCTGAACTCTCAAGCCTGGTCCGAAACCCGCATCGGGCACATCTTGGCAAAATGCACTACTTGCACAGCTAAAAATATCGCGCCAATAATGCGACCAATTCAAATTGGTTCGAATTGGTATGGCATGAGCGGCACCGACAAACCTTCGCAGCGCAACTCCAGCATGGCCTTGGAACGACTTCGGATCATCGTGGACCAGCTCACGGCTGAGGGCGAGGAACAGCTTCCCACCGAGCGTGAATTGTCCGAAACCATCGGTGTCGGCCGCAGGGCCGTACGCCGGGCCCTGGAAGTGCTTGAAACCGAAGGCAAGATCTGGCGCAGGCAGGGAGCGGGAACTTTCATCGGCAGCGAACCTGCACAGCCGGAAAAGCAGATCCTGTCGCTGCACGAAAACTCCAACATGCTCGAGGTCATGGAGGTCCGGTTGCAGATCGAGCCGGTGCTGGCCCGGCTGGCCGCGCTGCGCGCCGCGCCTTCCGATATTGCCGCCATGAGCGACCTTGCGGACCGCGTCGGCAAGGCCGAGGACATGGACAGCCGCGAACTCTGGGACAGCGCCCTGCACCGGGCCATTGCACGGGCAGCACGCAACACGTTGTTCCTGGCACTTTTCGACGTTGTGGACCGGGTCCGGCAGGACACCGCCTGGCGCCATGTGCGCGAAGCCTTGAGAACCGACGATGCCCTGACGCTGTACCGGGCACAGCATGTCGACATCATCGCAGCCATTGCCAACCGGGACCCAATCGCCGCGGAAAAGACCATGCGCGCCCACCTGCTGGCGCTGCAGGAGCGTCTCCTTTTCCAGAGTGCAAGCGAGGCGGCAAATGCCGACTGAGGCCCCCGTTCTTGAGGTTCAGGACCTCTCGCTCCGTTTCAAGGGTGCCCCGGCAAACATCGTCGATGGTCTGTCCTTTGCCGTCCGTCCGGGCGAAACCCTGTGCATCGTCGGAGAAAGCGGCTGTGGCAAGTCGGTGACCGCCTTGTCGCTGATGGGCCTGCTGCCCCGAGGTGTTGCCAGGGTCATGTCCGGCACGGCAACTTTCGCGGGGCAGGACCTCCTGGCCCTGCCAGAGCGCGCGCTCGCCGACCTGCGCGGCGACCGTATTTCCATGATCTTCCAGGAGCCGATGACCTCTCTCAATCCGTCTTACAGGATTGGCGACCAGATATCGGAAATCGTGCTGCGGCATCGCCCGGTGAACCGTCTGCAGGCCCGCGCAAGGGCACTGGAAATGCTGGAGCGGGTCAAGATTCCGGCCGCGTCCAGCCGGCTGGACGATTACCCGCATGAGCTTTCCGGCGGTATGCGTCAGCGCGTCATGATTGCCATGGCACTTGCCAACGACCCGGTTCTGCTGATCGCCGACGAGCCGACCACCGCGCTGGACGTAACCATCCAGGCTCAGATCATCGACCTGATCGAAGACCTGCAGAAGGAGAGCGGAACGGCGCTGATCATGATCACGCATGATCTGGGCGTCGTCGCCGAAATCGCCGACCGCGTCTGTGTGATGTACGCGGGGCGCGCGGTGGAGGAAGGCCCGGTCGCCGCAATTTTCGACGATCCGCAGCACCCCTACACCATCGGCCTGATGAGCTCCGTGCCGTCGGTCGGGCCCCGGTCCGGCAGGCTGGCAACCATTGGTGGCATGGTGCCTGCCATCGACAACATGCCGTCAGGGTGCCGGTTCACGCCGCGCTGCCCCTTTGCCGGAACCGGCTGCGAAACAACGCCGGCACTTGTCGAACTTGGCCCATCTCACCGGGCCGCCTGTCATTACGCCCCCTTGGAAAGCGCATTTGCGGAGGCTGCCGGATGAGCCTGCCAACCCGGGACAAGATCATCGAGACGCGCGCCGTCACCAAGCGTTTCGGCGGCCGCAAGAGCCTTTTCAAACCGGCAACCTCGGTCAGTGCCGTCAACGGTGTATCGCTGACCATCAAACGTGGAGAAACCTTCTCCATCGTTGGAGAAAGCGGCTGCGGGAAATCCACGCTGGCACGTCTTCTCGTCCGCCTGCTGACACCGTCGGACGGTGCGGTTCTTTACGACGGCAACGACATTTCCGCCCTGTCCGAACAGGAAATGCGCCGATTGCGGAAAGACCTGCAGTTCGTGTTCCAGGACCCGTTTTCCTCGCTTAACCCACGCATGACCGTCGGAGCGCTGATCGAGGAACCGATGAAGGTTCACACGGCGCTGACCCGTACCGAAAGGCGGCAGAAGGTCGCCGAGCTTCTGAACAGGGTCGGTTTGCGTCCAGCCTTTGCCAACCGCTATCCGCACGAATTTTCCGGCGGTCAGCGCCAGCGTATCGGCATTGCCCGGGCGCTCGCCAGCGGTCCCAAGGTGATCGTCGGTGATGAACCCGTTTCGGCACTGGATGTTTCGGTGCAGGCCCAGGTCATCAATCTTCTGGAAGACCTGAAGTCGGAGTTCGACCTGACGCTGATCCTGATCGCCCACGATCTGGCGGTCATCCGCCACATGAGCGACCGGGTGGCTGTCATGTACCTGGGCGAAATCGTCGAGTTGGCGCCGAACGACGCGCTCTTCGACAAGCCCTTGCATCCCTACACCCAGGCCCTGATGCGCGCGATCCCGATTGCCTCGCCCCATGGCCGGTCGATGAAGGCCGCTCTCCTGGGCGACGTGCCCTCGCCGCTGGACCCGCCTTCAGGCTGCCGTTTCCATCCGCGTTGTCCGCACGCGACCGACCTTTGCAGCCGGGAGAAACCGGTGCCAGCCAATGTCGCGGGTGATCGAACCGTCGCCTGTCACCACTGGGAAAAGATTGCAGACGATACCCAACCCCCGGTTCAGGAACCGCCAAGGAGCCCCAATGCGGAAAAGCGCTTCGCGCTGTTCCGGACCCGAAGTCAACAAAAAGAGCCGACGACGGCCGCAAGACCATAATTCGAGCCCTTCCGAGAGGAGTACAAACATGCGTAAGGATTTCCTTGCCGCGCTGCTGCTCAGCGCAACGACCCTGGCCACGGCCGCCCAAGCCGCCGATCTTCGCATCGGCCTGCAGGACGATGCCGATGTGCTGGATCCCGATCAGTCCCGGACCTTTGTCGGCCGTATCGTCTACACCTCGCTGTGCGACAAGCTGGTGGACATCACACCGGATCTGGAAATCATCCCACAGCTGGCCACCGGCTGGACCTGGTCCGACGACGGCAAGGTTCTGACCATGGACCTGCGCGAAGGCGTGACCTTCCACGACGGCACGCCCTTTGACGCGGAAGCGGTGAAAGCCAACATCGAGCGCTCGAAGACCCTTCCGGAAAGCCGCCGCAAGAGTGAAGTCAAGTCCATCGAAGGCGTGGAAGTTTCCGGCCCGCTGCAAGTCAAGATCAGCCTCGCCTCGCCGGATGCAACGCTGCTGGCCCAGTTTGCCGACCGCGCCGGCATGATGGTTTCCCCGACCGCCGCAGAAGCCGCCGGGGCCGACTTCGGCAATAACCCGGTCTGTTCCGGCCCGTTCAAGTTCGTTGAACGCGTCCAGCAGGATCGCATCGTTCTGTCCAAGTTCGACGGCTACTGGAACAAGGATGCCATCAACTTCGACACCGTCACTTTCCTGCCGATCCCCGATACAACCGTACGTCTCGCCAACCTGCGCTCCGGCGATATCGACATGCTGGAACGCCTTGCTGCAACTGACGTCGCCTCGGTTAAGGGCGATGCCAACCTCGGCTTCGCGGAAGCCGTCAGCCTTGGCTACCAGGGTATCACGGTGAACCTCAACAACGGCGAGAAGGGTGACAACCCGTTCGGCAACGACCCGAAGATCCGCCAGGCCTTCAGCCTTTCGCTCGACCGTGACGCGATCAACCAGGTTGTCTTCGAAGGCGCCTTTGCACCCGGCAACCAGCCGTTCCCGCCGACCAGCCCCTGGTACGACAAGGACTATCCGGTTCCGGCACGGGATGTCGAAAAGGCAAAGGCCCTACTGAAGGAAGCCGGTTATGACAGCCTCGACGTCGAAGTGCAGGTGGCCAACAACCCCGTGCAGACGCAGATGATGCAGGTTGTGCAGTCGATGGCGGCGGAAGCCGGTTTCAACGTCAAACTGAAGTCGATGGAATTCGCCAGCCTGCTGGCGGACCAGTCCGCGGGCAACTACCAGGCAAGCCAGGTGGGCTGGTCGGGTCGTGTCGATCCGGATGGCAACATCCACCAGTTCATGACCTGCAAGGGCGGGATCAACGATTCCAAGGTCTGCATTCCGGAAGTCGACAAGCTGCTGGACGAGGCTCGGCAGAGCAATGACACCGCCACGCGCAAGGCCAAGTATGACGCGGCACGGGATATCCTGATCAACGAATTGCCGATCGTCTATCTCTACCACCCGACCTGGATCTGGGCCCTGTCTGGCAAGCTGGAAGGCTTCACCGCCTATCCTGACGGCATGATCCGCCTCGAGAACGTCAAGTTCAAATAACCAGACGCATGAAGGGACCCGGCTCTTGCCGGGTCCCGTTCCAAACGGATTTTGCCTGAATGCTGTCCTACATCGTACGCCGGCTGCTCATCGCCATCCCGACGCTCATTCTGGTCTCGGTCTTCGTGTTCGTGCTGCAGAAACTGCTGCCCGGCGACCCGGCGCTCGTGCTTGCCGGCGAAGAACGCGATCCTGAAGTGCTGGCGTTCATCCGCGAGAAATACCGGCTCAACGACCCGATCCTCTACCAGTATTTATCCTGGATGAAGGCCATGCTGCAGGGCGATCTCGGCATTTCGCTGCGGACCAATCAGCCGGTGACGCAGCTTATCGCCGACAAGCTGCCGGTCACGATCCAGCTCGCGGTGATGGCGATGGTCATCGCCTTCGCCATAGGCATTCCGGCCGGCATCCTGTCCGCGGTGCGCAAGGGAACCGCCGTGGACTACATCGCCAATTTCGTGGCGCTGTCCGGCCTTTCCATCCCGAATTTCTGGCTCGGCATCATGCTGATCATGCTGGTCTCCGTTCACCTGGGCTGGCTGCCGGCCTCCGGCTATGAATCGCCCTTCGTCGATCCGCTGAAATCACTCCAGACCATGATCATGCCAGCCTTCGTGCTGGGCACGGCACTGGCGGCAACGTTGATGCGGCACACCCGCTCGGCCATGCTGGGTGTCCTGAAGGCCGACTATGTCCGCACCGCCCGTGCCAAGGGTCTTCGAGAGAATGTGGTCATCCTGAAACACGCGTTCCGCAACGCGCTTCTGCCCATCGTCACCCTGAGTGCCCTGCTCTTCGGCGAATTGCTGGCAGGCGCGGTGCTTACGGAACAGATCTTCACCATTCCGGGCTTCGGCAAGTTGATCGTCGATGCGGTCTTCACTCGCGATTATGCCGTCGTCCAGGGGATCGTCATGTGCACGGCTGCCGGCTTCATACTGATGAACCTGATCGCCGATGTTCTCTACTTCCTTCTCAACCCGCGCATGAGGAGCAGCCTGTGAGCGCCGTGACCACCGCCACAGATCCGGCCGAGGAAACCATCCGCCTCGAAAGCCGCGCCTGGAAAAAGCTGAAGGCGAACAAGAGCGCGCTGTTCGGTTTCGTCATCGTCGCCTTTTTCATCGGCATAGCGGTTGCCGCGCCGCTGCTGCCCATTGCGGACCCGGCCGCAACCAGCTGGAGCGCCGTGCGCAAGGCGCCTTCCGCCGCCCACTGGCTCGGCACCGACGAGATCGGCCGGGACATTCTCTCGCGCATGATCTGGGGCGCGCAGGCCTCGCTGATGGCGGGCGTTGTGTCCGTGCTGATCGCCGTGCTGATAGGCGTGCCCTTTGGTCTTCTGTCAGGCTATTTCGGCGGCTGGATCGACCAGGCGATCTCACGGGTCACCGATGCGCTTCTGGCAACGCCCTTTCTCATTCTGGCAATTGCGCTTGCCGCATTCCTGGGACCGAGCCTCAGCAACGCCATGATCGCCATCGGCCTGTCGGCCATGCCGATCTTCGTGCGTCTGACGCGCGGCCAGGTGCTGTCGGTCAAGACGGAAGACTATGTCGAAGGGGCACGGGCCATCGGGCTCAGCCATTTCGCCATCATGTCCCGCTACATCCTGCCCAACGTGTTTGCTCCGGTTCTGGTTCAGGCGACCCTGACAGTCGCCACCGCGATCATTGCCGAAGCGAGTCTTTCCTTCCTCGGCCTCGGCCAGCAACCTCCTGCACCGAGCTGGGGTTCCATGCTGAACGTTGCCAAGAACTTCATGACCCAGGCGCCCTGGATGGCCTGGTGGCCGGGCGCGGCGATCTTCCTGGTCGTTCTCGGTTTCAACCTGCTTGGCGATGGCCTGCGCGACGCTCTCGACCCGCGCGAAAGCTGACCCGTTTTTTAAAACCCAAAGAGTAACTCATGCCGACTTTTACCACCCGCCCCGAAATCACCGGCACCTTCGGTGTCGTCACTTCCACCCACTGGATCGCAAGCGCCATCGGCATGAGCATCCTGGAAAAAGGCGGCAATGCCTTTGACGCCGCCGTTGCGACCGGGCTTGTGCTGCAGGTTCTGGAGCCGCATCTGAACGGCCCTGCCGGCGATTTGCCGGTGATCTTCCACAAGGCCGGAACCGGCGAAACCAAGGTCGTTTGCGGCCAGGGACCTGCCCCGGCGGGAGCCACCATCGACCATTACAAGGCGGAAGGGCTGGATCTCATTCCGGGCAACGGCCTGCTGTCGACTGTCATTCCGGGTGCCTTCGACGGCTGGATGCTGATGCTGCGCGACCACGGCACGTTGAGCCTGCGCGATGTGCTGGAGCCTGCGATCTATTACGCTGAAAACGGCCAGCCCATGTTGCCGGGTGCAGCGGCAACCATCGGCGGGCTGAAGGACTTCTTCCAGACAGAATGGCCGACGTCCTTCGAGACCTGGGTACCTGGCGGAAACGTTCCGGAAGCCGGCGAGATGTTCAAAAACCCGGTTCTGGCCCAGACCTGGACCCGGCTCTTGAGCGAAGCGGAAAGCCAATCCGGCCGCGAGAATCAGATCGACGCGGCACGGGACTGTTTCTACCGCGGCTTCATTGCCGAGGAGATAGCGGCCTTCCTGGAAACCGCCGAGGTGATGGACGGCTCGGGCACCAAGCACAAGGGTGTGCTGACCGCCGACGATCTGGCGACCTGGAGCGCGACTTACGAAGATCCGCTCCTGAGCGACTATCACGACTGGACCGTCGCCAAGACCGGCCCATGGGGACAGGGGCCTGTGCTCCTGCAGGCGCTGGCGCTTCTGAAAGGCTTCGATATCGGCGCTATGGACCCGGCTGGTGCCGACTTCGTCCACCATGTGACCGAAGCCATGAAGCTCGCCTATGCGGACCGCGAGGTCTATTACGGCGATCCCGCTTTTGTTGACGTTCCGATGAGCACGCTGCTGTCGGACGACTACAACGATGCGCGGCGCAAACTGATTTCCGACACCGCGTCCTTCGACCTGCGCCCCGGCGTTCTGCCCGGCTTTGAGGATCAGGTCGCTGCCAACATGGCCGTGATCGAGCGCGCAGGCATTGCCAACACGGGTCTTTACGAGCCGACGATGGCGCATCTTTCCGAGCGGCGGGGCGACACGGTTCATCTAGACATCATCGACCGCTGGGGCAACATGGTTGCCGCGACCCCGTCCGGCGGCTGGCTGCAATCCTCTCCGATCATTCCCGCGCTCGGCTTCTGCCTGAATTCCCGCGCGCAAATGTTCTGGCTGGAAGACGGCCTGCCGACCAGCCTGGCGCCCGGCAAACGCCCGCGCACCACGCTGACCCCGAGCCTTGCCTTCCATGAAGGGCGGCCGGCGATGGTGTTCGGCACACCAGGCGGCGACCAGCAGGACCAGTGGCAGCTTTCCCTGTTCCTGCGGCTGGTGCATCACGGCCTCAACCTGCAGGAAGCCATCGACCTGCCGCTGTTCCACACGACCCATTTCCCGACGTCGTTCCACCCGCGCCAACGCCAGCCGGGGCACGTGATGGCGGAAGGCAATTTCAGCCCCGAGACAATCAATCTGCTGCGAGCCCGCGGGCATTCGGTGGAAGTTTCCGGCAACTGGACCATCGGCCGGCTGACCGCCGCCAAGCGCAGCGCTGACGGCGTCCTGAAAGCAGCGGCGACCCCGCGCCTGATGCAGGCCTACGCGATCGGTCGATAGACGGCACCACAGCCCCGCCGATCTCTTGCACCTATCGGCGCCGGCGGGGCTTTCAAACCCGTGCGAAGAGCTCCCTGAGGGCTTCGGCGTCGATCGCCCGGCAAACCGCACCTGCGGGCCTTGCGGTTGGCGTGTCTTCGGCCGCCAGCATGGCGTTGAGGACAGCTTCCTCGATTGCCTCCACCGCAGCCATGTAGACCGGATCGAGCAGATCGTCGTTCAGCGACACCATGGATTTCCACGGCCCGCTGAGCTGCGGCAGATCCATTTCGTTGGCCGTGCTGAAAGCAAGGAAAATGTCGCCGGAGCTGTTGCCGCCCGGCGTTCCGCCCCGGCCAATGCCGATGGTCGCGCGGCGGGCCAGACGGTCGAGCTGGGAAGGCAGCAGCGGCAGATCCGTTGCGATGATCACGATGATCGAGCCACGCTCCGCCTTGAAGCCAGGCAACCGGTCTTCCATCATCTTTTCCCCGACGGACTGTCCCAGCACCTTGAACCATGGCCGAAGACCGTGGTTCGCCTGCACAAGAACCCCGACCGTGTGGGGCTTGCCACCTGCTTCGATACGCCGTGAGGCGGTGCCCGTTCCTCCCTTGAACTCGTAACAGATCATGCCCGCACCACCGCCGACATTGCCTTCGGCAGGTGGATTGGATGTCGCGTTTTCGAGGGCTTTTGCCGCGTGTTCCGGCCGCACATGCAGGCCATTGATGTCGTTCAGGACACCGTCATATGTTTCCGCGACAACCGGCATCGCCCAAAGGTGGTTGTTCTCCCAGGCATCGCGATAGGTATCGACCATCCAGCGTACAGCGGCCTCGTGCGCAGCGCCTACGCTGTGCGTATTGGTGATCAGGATCGGGCCGGTGAAATAACCCGCGTCCTTGACCCAGTGACTGCCGGTCATTTCACCATTGCCGTTGAGCGCATGCAGCCCCGCCCACACCGGACGCGGTGTCGATGTCCGCCCCCGGGGCAGAACTGCCGTGACGCCGGTCTGCACGGGAAGGCCGTTGCTCGCGAGCGCAGGTGTCAGCCTTGAGGAAAGCGTTTCATAGCCAACAAGCACACCTTCGACATCGGTAATCGCGTTTTGCGGACCCGGAGTGCCCGGCATGGGAAGTCCCAGGTCGCGGGCACGTTTGGAGTAATGTTTCTGCGTCATTTCTTGCGGGACCGCATGTAGAGGCCAACGGATGCGATGATGAACGAAAACACCAGCATGACCGTGGCAATTGCATTGATTTCCGGTTTGATGCCCCTGCGCAGCATCCCGTAGATGTGAACAGGCAGGGTCGTGGAATCGACGCCGGAGATGAAATAGGTGATCACCAGATCATCCATCGAGATGATGAAGGCGAGCATCGCACCGCCGATGACGCCCGGTGCGATCAACGGCAGGGTCACCCGCCGGAATGTCGTCCAGCCATCGGCCCCCAGATCCGCCGATGCCTCTTCCAGGCTGTCGTCCATATCCGCGATGCGGGCGCTGACCACGATGAACACGTAACTGCTGAGGAACGTGCAGTGACCGATGATGATCGTGTGCAGGCCAAGACCGAAGCCGAAGGACACGAAGAAGATCAACAGTGCGATGCCGAGGATGATGTCGGGCATGATCATCGGCATGAACAGAAGGGCCCGGTAGAAATTCTTGAGGCGGAACCTGAAGCGGGCAACCGCCAGCGCAACCGACGTTCCGAGCACCGTCGACACCGTCGTCGTGACAAGGGCTACCGTCAGGCTGTTCAGGACCGCGTTATAGAGCTGATCGGTTGATTCCACATAAAGCGTCAGCTCGTTCAGCTCCGTCGGGAAGCCGAAGATCGTGCGGTACCAGTCGAAGGTAAACCCCTGCCAGATCATCATGTTGACCGGGTTGGAGTTGAACGAGAACACCGTGATCAACAGGATCGGCACGTAGATGAAGACCAGAAACAGCCATCCGTAGACCGACAGGAACAGGTTTCGCCAGGAAATCTTGCGCCTCATGCCGCGACCTCCTCTGCCACCTTCGATCCGCCGGAGCGCCGCTCTTCACGGGTAACAATGCGGATGTAGTAGAGAAGCAGGACCAGGACAGCGGCCATCACCATCATTCCGAGCGCCGCTCCGAAGGGCCAGTTGCGCGCCGACAGGAATTGCTGCTCGATCAGATTGCCGATCATGACTACCTTTGCCCCGCCCAGAAGCGACGGCACAATGAAATTGCCGAGGCTCGGGATGAAGACGATGATCGAGCCACCGACGATGCCCGGCAGGGTCATTGGCAGGATCACGCGAAAAAATGTCTGTAGTCGGTTGGCACCCAGGTCCTGCGAGGCTTCGATCAGGCTGTGGTCCAGCTTTTCGATGCTGGCATAGAGCGGCAGGAACATGAACGGCACGAACACATAGACCATGCCGATAACCACCGCCGTGCCTGTGAAGATGATTTCCAGCGGCTGATCGATCAGTCCGAGGCCCATCAGCGCCTGGTTGAAGAAACCGGTCGGCCTCAGGATCAGGACCCATGCGAACAGACGCACGATCAGGCTGATGAAGAAAGGCAGCGTGATCAGGAAGATGACCAGGTTTTTCATCCTGTCCGACATCCGCGACACCCAGAAAGCGACCGGGTAACAGAGGATGAGGCTGAGCAAAACAGTGGTTGCCGCCAGTTTCACCGACCGCAGAAAGATCTCGATATAGACCGGATCGAAGCGCTCGTACTTGGTGTCGGCCCAGCCCAGGATGCGGCCGTAGTTCAGGTGAAAGAATTTCCATTCAACGCCGCCATAAAGACCCGGTGTGAGCCAGGAATAGACGATCATGATGGTGAGCGGCCCGAGGAAGAAGACCGCGAGAAAGATGGACGGTGGCAGCAAGAGGCCAAACAGCGTCAGCTTTCTCCTGTTTTCCAGTGTGTTGTGCCCCCTGCTCATGCCGGAACTCCATTTCCCGGAATGAGGTGCACGGCATCATGCGGCACGAACAGCGAGGTCTGTTCGCCGATGGTGTGATGCGACGTGCCAGGTCCCGCCCGAAGCGATGCCCTGACCGGCGGCAACCCCTGGCACACCAGAACAAGATGATAGTCGGTACCGGCGAAAAAAGCTCTCGCTGACGGTGCCCGAGATTTCGTGTCCCGCCCGCTCGCCAGAACCGCTTTGCCCCAGGTCCGCTAAAAGGTTTTCCGGCCGGATCAGCACCTTTGCCGCATCGCCCCGCTTCAGGCCGTTCACCGGACAATCGCGGATGACGGTGCTGTCGGCCAGTGCGACGTCGCAGCTTTCGCCTTCGACAGACACCACCGTGGCATCCAGAAGATTGCTTTCACCGATGAAGCGGGCGACGAACTCGTTCCCGGGGCGGCGATAAAGCTCTTCAGGCGCATCCAGTTGCTGGATGGTGCCGCCGTTCAGCACCGCGATCCGGTCCGACATAACCAGCGCTTCTTCCTGATCGTGGGTGACGAAGATGAACGAGATGCCAAGTTCGTGCTGCAGGGTCTTCAGCTCCTGCTGCATCTTGTGGCGCAGGTTCTTGTCGAGTGCCGACAGAGGTTCATCCAGCAGAAGAATTTTTGGCCGCGCCACAAGCGAACGGGCAAGGGCCACCCGCTGTTGCTGTCCACCGGAAAGCTGGCCGATCTTGCGCGCGCCCATTCCGGCAAGGCCGACAAGCTCGAGCATGCTGCCGACACGATGTCTGATTTCCGCTTTCGCGACGCCTCTAACCTCGAGGCTGTAGGCAACGTTCCGTTGCACCGACAGGTGCGGGAACAGGGCATATCTTTGAAAGACGGTGTTGACCGGTCGTTTGTGTGCCGGCTGATCCGATACCGGTTGGCCGTCTATGTAGATCTCGCCACCGTCGAGATCCTCAAACCCGCTGACCGCCCTCAGCAAGGTGGTCTTGCCGCAGCCCGACGGGCCAAGCAGCGTCAGAAACTCGTTGTGAGCCACTGTCAGGGACACGTTGTCCAGTGCCCGGATGACGCCACCTTCCGGAGCCTGAAAGCTCTTGGAGGCGCTTTCGATCCTCAAAATTCCTTGCATTCTACCCCTCGGAACGTCAGGCGACATGCGCGGCCCGTGGCCGCGCAGTCTGAATGTGACGGTCATCCGCATCCGCACTCATTGTGCCGTTTTGATGCGCGTCCATTCACTGTTGTAAAGCTGAAGGTCGCGGCCGAGGTCCACGAAGATCTGCAGCTTTTCCATCACGTCCTGAGGCGGGTAGATGCTTTCGTTGTTGGCAATTTCCGGCGGCAGGAGCTCCCGGGCCGGCAGGTTCGGAGTGCCATTCAGCTGCTGCTGTACGTTCAGCGCGGAAATTTCCGGCTGAAGATAGAATTGCAGGAACTTCTTTGCGTTGTCCTTGTTCGGTGCGCTGGCAAGGACGCAGATATCCTCCTGGTACATGGTCGCGCCTTCCTCCGGGATGACGTAGGCGAGCACATCCGGAGCCTGCTGCACGAAAATGTTCGCGCCGACATACCAGTGTGCAGCCGCCACATCGCCGGACTGGACCAGCGGAATGCTGTCGTAGGTAAAGGCGGTGACGTTCTTCTTGCGCTCCAGAATGTAATCTGCCGCGGCCTTGATCTCGGCTTCATCGGTGGAATTGACCGACGTGCCGTTCATGATGTGACCGATGCCGATGGTCTCGCGCAGATCGTCGAGAAGGATGATCTTCTCGCCCTTGTCAGCCAGGGCGAAGAAATCCTCCCAGCCGGTCATTTCGGCCACTTTCTGCTTGTTGTAGGCGATGCCGACAGTGCCCCAGGCATACGGCAGACAGTATTCCGCGTCCGGATCTGTCTTCGCGCGGATGAACTGCGGGTCGATGTTCTTGAAAGCCGGATCGCTGCCGATGCCGGTCTTTTCCAGCAAACCAAGCTGGAACATGATGTCGTGCATATGCACCGACGGGAACACGATATCGTAACCGGTGGCGCCGGCCTGGATCTTCGCAAGCATTTCCTCGTTGGAGCCATAGGTGTCCAGGTTGACCTTGATCCCCGTCTCCTCGGTAAACCTGGTCAGAACCTGCGGGTTTATGTAGTCGCCCCAGTTGTAGAGATTCAGTTCTTCCTCGGCCTGCGCAGCACTGGCAACAGCCACCAGTGCCGCTGCCCCAAGTGTTGCCTTGGCAACTCTCTTCAGCGTGTTGTTAGTCATGGAACCCTCTGGTTTGCTGCCACGTTTCTGGGAGGTGAACGGGCTTGCGTCCAAAAGGAGATTGAATTATGACATTTCTGTCAAATGTTATTTTTCTGTCATTTTGGGAGCTGAAATGGAATCCGGCTTCTCCTCCTTCCCTCAGGCGAAATTCGATGAATTCATCAAACGCTTGCAGGATGAAACACCCAAACTCCCCAAGCAGGAGGCCCGGCTTGCGCAGTTTGTCAGCCTGAATATTTCGTCTCTCGGGCTGGAAACCGGAAAATCTCTCGCGGAAAAGGCGGGGGTTTCAGAGGTCACCGTCGGAAGGTTGCTGCGCCGGCTCGGATGCGACGGCATGAAAGGGCTGAAGCAGCTGCTGCGCGAACATTATTCGGTCACCACGGCCTCCTTCGTCACCGACGGGGACATCCCTTTGCGGTTCGTCGAGACGCTGGAAGCCGAGGTCCAGGGACTGACCAACGTCTTCAACCAGACGCAAGGCGATAATTGGGAAGAGGTCATCCGACTGGTTTCGACTTCCGGGACGATTTACGCTACGGGATTTCAGTCCATCCGGGGAACGGTGGAGGATTTCGCCCGCAGGATGGCGCTCGCGCGAAAGAATGTCCATTTCCTGTCCGCCCATGACGGCATGCTGGGCGAGTGGCTTGATCACGGTCCGGAAACGGCCGCCACAACGTGCCTTATCCTGGTGGACGTCGTGCCCTATGCGTCGGAATCGTTGAAGCTCGCCCGGCTGGCAAAGAGCCAGGGCCGATCAGTGATTGTGGTTTCGGACGAATATTGCCACTGGAGTAGGGAGATCGCCGATGCCGCCGTCTATGCGCCTTCCAGAACGGGCCTCTTCCTGGAATCGACAATCGGGATCGTTGCCGCGCTCAGCCTGATGGTCGACATTGCAGCCAGGGCCAACGAGACGACCTCGAGCCACCGCCTGGTACAATGGAAGGCGAATTCGAAGAAGCTCGGACTGTTCTAGCGTAGGGTCAGAACGTCGGCGGCGTACAGGCGCTTACAACGACACAGCGGCCGTTTCGCAGTGCCTTGAACCTGTGCGGGATCGAACTCTTGAAGAGGTAGGCATCTCCAGGTCCGAGGACCTTTCTCTGCTCGCCGACGGTAACTTCAAGCCGTCCCTCGATGACGATACCGGCTTCCTCGCCCTCGTGGCTGAGCATGACCCGCCCTGTATCCGCACCCGCTTCATAAACTTCGTAAAGCATCTGCAGCTCGTGTCCGAAGAGGCTGTTGCCGACTTGCCTGTAGGAAATGTTGCCCTTGCCGATTTCGGTCAGCTCATCGACGCCGAAAAACACTTGCTCCTGCCGCTCCGGCTCATAGGCGAAAAACTCCGAAAGACCGATCGGTATACCGTCCAGAACGCGTTTCAGCGCGCTAAGGGAGGTGTTGATCTTGGCCGCTTCCAGCTGAGAGATGAAACCGTTGGTGACACCGGCCCGTTTGGCCAATTCCCGCTGTGAATAGCCATGCGCTTCCCGGATCGCCCGCAGGCGCAATCCGACATCGCGTGAGAAGTCATCGGTGTTTAGTGTGTTTATCATCCTAAACAGTTTCCCATTCAAAATGAGTCTTTTCAATGCCTTGATGTCCGCAAGAAACAGACTATTCGGCATGTCAAAATCAGTGCTTTCTAGTGCGACCGACCGAGGAGGCGCACATGAACATCGTCAACAACAACACAGATATTCGATCCAACCAGCCGCTTGACGCCTACTGGATGCCGTTTACCGCGAACCGGCAGTTCAAGCAGTCTCCACGCATGCTGGTCTCGGCCAAGGGCATGCATTACCGCAGCGACGACGGCCGCAGCATTCTCGACGGCACTGCGGGCCTCTGGTGCTGCAATGCCGGACACGGTTACGAAGAGATCACCAATGCGGTCGCCCGGCAGCTTTCAGAACTGGACTACGCGCCCTCCTTCCAGATGGGCCATCCGATCGCGTTCGAATTTGCCGAGCGTCTGAAACAGATTGCGCCGGAGGGCTTCAACCACGTCTTCTTTACCGGTTCCGGGTCTGAATCCGTCGACACGGCCCTGAAGATGGCGCTCGCCTATCACCGCGCCAGGGGGGACGCTTCCCGAACCCGGTTGATCGGTCGCGAACGCGGTTATCACGGTGTCGGCTTCGGCGGTATTTCCGTTGGCGGCATCGTCAACAACCGCCGCCATTTCGGGTCGCTCCTGACCGGTGTCGATCACTTGCCGCACACTCATGCTCCCGAACACAACAGCTTCAGCAAGGGGCAGCCGGAGTGGGGCGGACATCTTGCCGACGACCTGGAACGGATCGTTGCGCTACATGGTGCAGAGACAATCGCGGCCGTTATCGTCGAACCGGTCGCCGGTTCCACCGGTGTCCTGATCCCGCCCAAGGGATATCTGGAACGACTGCGTGCGATCTGCGACCGTCACGGTATCCTGTTGATATTCGATGAGGTCATCACCGGTTTCGGACGCCTTGGCGCCCCTTTCGCATCCGATTTCTTCGGCGTGAAACCGGATCTCTTTACCACTGCCAAGGGTCTTACCAACGGCGTCATTCCGATGGGAGCGGTCTTCGCGCAAGACGCGATCTATGAAGCCTTCATGGGCGGTCCGGCCGAAACAATCGAACTCTTCCACGGCTATACTTATTCCGGTCACCCTGTGGCCTGCGCCGCCGGCCTTGCGACGCTCGATATCTACGAAAAATATAAGCTTCTGACCCGTGGCTCGGAGATTTCAAACGCCTGGGAAGACCGTATCCATACGCTCAAGAGCGCCAAACACGTCAAGGACATCCGCACTGTTGGCGTCATTGCCGGCATTGAACTCAACTCCCGCGAGGACGCGCCCGGAAAACGTGCTTACGAGGTTTTCGTCAATTGCTTCGAGGCGGGCTTGCTGATCCGCGTGACTGGTGACATCATCGCCCTTTCGCCTCCATTGATTGTAGAAGAAGGCATGATTGACGAGATGGTGGAAACGCTGGGACAGGTTCTCTCCGAAACGGCCTAGGTTTCCGTTCTTCCGCCCAGCCCCCGCCGTGATCCAACAAAAAAGGCCGCCCTTTTTGGGCGGCCTTTTGTTTATTTGGTTGCGGTAGTTTGCTTTGAGCGTTTTTGTGCCGGTGCGTCGGGCATAGCGCTTTTTGTGGGGGCGCTGGTCAGTTTAAAATCTGTATCGGTTACCAACAAAAAACCCGGCGCGCGGCCGGGTTATTTGTTGGTTGCGGGAGCAGGATTTGAACCTGCGACCTTCAGGTTATGAGCCTGACGAGCTACCGGGCTGCTCCATCCCGCGTTGTTTTTTTTGTTTGTCCTTGGCGCGCTGGGCGTTTGGTCAAACTGGGTTTGGTCCCTGTTGGGGATACCCTTATGTTTCGGTTTGACCGGAAGACTGCGCTGATATGGGATAAGAGATCCGGAGCGCAGCGGAGGCAAGGCCGAGTGGCCGCCGGCCGGTCAGGCCGCCCGCGCGGAGCGCAGCCCTTTAGGGCGGTGCGCGCGTGAGCGACAAACAAGTTGAAGAGGTTTCAAATTGCGATTTGCAGGCCTGGCGGCGACCTACTCTCCCACACCTTAAGATGCAGTACCATTGGCGCTGGGGAGTTTCACGGCCGAGTTCGGGATGGGATCGGGTGGGGGCTCCCCGCTAGGGCCACCAGGCCGGCGAAGCGCAATTTGCGTGAACTGGTCTATATATTTTTTTGATGTTTTGGTCGGCCTCGCCTGGGACGAAGGTTCCAGGACGTTGGCCGTATGGATCATTTCAAACGCGCTCAAGCAGCCCGAAGGGCGGTAGCGCACTTAAAATGATCTTTTTGATGCGCCAGGGGCGCATCCAAAAGATGAACATTGACTAATGAGAGGATCAAGCCGAACGAGCTATTAGTAAAGCTAAGCTTCATGCGTTGCCGCACTTCCACACGCTTCCTATCGACGTGGTGGTCTTCCACGGCTCTTCAGGGAGAACTGGTTTTGAGGTGGGTTTCCCGCTTAGATGCTTTCAGCGGTTATCCCTTCCGTACATAGCTACCCTGCAATGCGGCTGGCGCCACAACAGGTCCACCAGAGGTACGTCCATCCCGGTCCTCTCGTACTAGGGACAGATCCTCTCAATTCTCCTACACCCACGGCAGATAGGGACCGAACTGTCTCGCGACGTTCTGAACCCAACTCACGTACCACTTTAATTGGCGAACAGCCAAACCCTTGGGACCTGCTCCAGCCCCAGGATGTGATGAGTCGACATCGAGGTGCCAAACAATGCCGTCGATATGGACTCTTGGGCATCATCAGCCTGTTATCCCCGGCGTACCTTTTATCCGTTGAGCGATGGCCCTTCCACGAGGGACCACCGGATCACTATGGCCGTCTTTCGACTCTGCTCGACTTGTCAGTCTCGCAGTCAGGCAGGCTTATGCCATTGCACTCAACGAGCGATTTCCGACCGCTCTGAGCCCACCTTCGCGCGCCTCCGTTACCATTTGGGAGGCGACCGCCCCAGTCAAACTACCCGCCACACACGGTCCCGGATATTGTTGTACCGCGGTTAGATATCCATGACGACAAGGGTGGTATTTCAAGGGTGACTCCACAAGAGCTGGCGCTCCTGCTTCAACGTCTACCACCTATCCTACACATGTCGTGACGAATACCAGTGTGAAGCTGTAGTAAAGGTGCACGGGGTCTTTCCGTCTGACCGCAGGAACCCCGCATCTTCACGGGGAATTCAATTTCACTGAGTCTATGCTGGAGACAGCGGGGAAGTCGTTACGCCATTCGTGCAGGTCGGAACTTACCCGACAAGGAATTTCGCTACCTTAGGACCGTTATAGTTACGGCCGCCGTTTACTGGGGCTTCAATTCGGTGCTTGCACACCTCCTCTTAACCTTCCAGCACCGGGCAGGCGTCAGACCCTATACGTCGCCTTACGGCTTCGCAGAGCCCTGTGTTTTTGATAAACAGTCGCCACCCCCTGGTCTGTGCCACCCCACAACGGTTGCCCGTCGTGAGGTCTCCCTTCTCGCGAACTTACGGGAGCATTTTGCCGAGTTCCTTCAGCATAGTTCTCTCAAGCGCCTTGGTATTCTCTACCAGTCCACCTGTGTCGGTTTCGGGTACGGTTTATACGGTGGAGCTATTTCCTGGAACACCTTCGCTGCACCCCCAATCCAATAAGGAGATACAACACACGGCATCCGTCACTACCACCAAGCTGCAGAATATTAACTGCATTCCCATCGACTACGCCTTTCGGCCTCGCCTTAGGGGCCGGCTAACCCTGCGCCGATTAGCGTTGCGCAGGAACCCTTGGACTTTCGGCGAGCGGGTCTCTCACCCGCTTTATCGTTACTCATGTCAGCATTCGCACTTCTGATATCTCCAGGAGCCCTCACGGGTCCCCCTTCGCAGACTTACAGAACGCTCCGCTACCGCGCATCATAAGATGCACCCGCAGTTTCGGTGTATGGCTTGAGCCCCGGTACATTTTCGGCGCGGAACCCCTTATTTAGACCAGTGAGCTGTTACGCTTTCTTTAAATGATGGCTGCTTCTAAGCCAACATCCTGGTTGTTTTGGGAGTTCTACATCCTTTCCCACTTAGCCATAACTTAGGGACCTTAACTGGCGGTCAGGGTTGTTTCCCTCTCCACAATGGACGTTAGCACCCACTGTGTGTCTGCCGGATAGTACTTCTCGGTATTCGGAGTTTGGTTAGGATCAGTAAGGCGGTAAGCCCCCATAGCCCATCCAGTGCTCTACCCCCGAGAGTATTCATCCGACGCTCTACCTAAATAGATTTCGCGGAGAACCAGCTATTTCCGAGTTTGATTGGCCTTTCACCCCTAGCCACAGCTCATCCCCGACTTTTTCAACAGGCGTGGGTTCGGTCCTCCAGTGCGTGTTACCGCACCTTCAACCTGGCCATGGCTAGATCACTCGGTTTCGGGTCTAATCCAACGAACTAGGGCGCCCTATTCAGACTCGCTTTCGCTACGCCTACACCTACCGGCTTAAGCTTGCTCGTTAAATTAAGTCGCTGACCCATTATACAAAAGGTACGCTGTCAGGCTTGCGCCCTCCAACTGTTTGTAGGCATCCGGTTTCAGGAACTGTTTCACTCCCCTCGTCGGGGTACTTTTCACCTTTCCCTC